>NZ_CP186550.1:0-4226865 GCF_051131255.1 Brevibacterium sp. 1718
GTGTCGAATTCCAAGAATGAGCTCATCAGCCGCTGGCACACGGTGGTCTCAAACCTGGAAAAGGACCCGGACCTCTCGTCGCACCAGAAGGGATTCCTCTCCCTCGCCGTGCCGAAGGCCCTCGTCGACAATGCCCTCATCCTTCTCGCCGTGCGCGAAGAACACACCCGCCGCACCATCGAGACTCGACTGCTCGGCCCCCTGACCAGGGAGTTCTCCAAGGTCCTCGGGTTCGAAGTGACATTCGGCTTCGTCGTCGATCCCGAGCTCGACGTGCCGATCCGCTTCGAAGAACTCATCGGAGAGCCGACACCGGGAACTCAGGTTCCCATCGATCCGGCCACCTCCACCTCGGCGACGGAATCGCCGGAACCCATCCCCACCGAGGCGGCCGAACCGGTCCGACCGGTCCCCGCCGATCATTCGACGCCCGAATCCGCCCAGCCAAACCAGGGCCAGCCGGCCGCGCAGACCTCGGACACCCAGATGCCGCAGGCGCAGGCATCGGCACCGCCGGCAGCGCAGACGCCCGCCTCGCAGCCTCAGGCTCCCGACGATTCCGGGATGACCGACCGTGAGATGAAGATCGCCGAGGCGACCGCCGCCCCGATGGGCCCGCCCGTCGATGCTCCCGGCGTCGCTCAGCTCAATCCGAAGTACACCTTCGATACCTTCGTCATCGGCGCTTCCAACAGGTTCGCCCATGCAGCGGCCTTCGCTGTCGCCGAGGCACCGGCCAAGGCCTACAATCCTCTGTTCATCTATGGGGACTCGGGATTGGGCAAGACCCATCTGCTCCATGCGATCGGCTACTACGCGACTCAGCTGTTCCCGGAGATCCGAGTGAAGTACGTCTCCAGCGAAGAGTTCGTCAACGACTTCATCAATACGATCGGCTCATCGAAAACCTCGAATGCTCTGCGTCCGGCATTCCAGCGCCGCTACCGTGAGGTCGACATCCTCATGATCGACGACATCCAGTTCCTGCAGGGCAAGGATGCGACCGTCGAAGAGTTCTTCCATACGTTCAACGCTCTGCACAATGAGGCCAAACAGGTCGTCATCACCTCCGATCAGCCGCCGAAGATGCTCAAGGGCTTCGAAGAGCGGCTGCGCTCCCGATTCGAATGGGGTCTGCTCACGGACGTGCAGCCGCCGGATATGGAGACTCGGTTCGCGATTCTACGCCGCAAGGCCGCAGCCGAGCAGCTCGATGTTCCCGACGATGTCCTCGAATACATCGCCTCCCGTGTGTCCTCGAACATCCGCGAACTCGAAGGCGCTCTCATCCGGGTCACGGCATTCGCCAACCTCAACGATCAGCAGATCGACGTCTCCTTGGCCGAGACCGTGCTCAAGGACTTCATCACCCCCGATGACACCCCTGCGGTCACGGCCGCGGACATCATGGGCCAGACCGCTGCCTACTTCAGCCTCACCCTCGATGACCTGTGCGGAACCTCCCGGTCCAGGACGCTGACGACGGCCAGGCAGATCGCCATGTACCTGTGCCGCGAGCTCACCGACCTCTCCCTGCCGAAGATCGGACAGGCGTTCGGTGGACGCGATCACACCACCGTGATGCACGCGAACAAGAAGATTCGAACTCAGATGGCCGAACGACGGGCCGTCTACACCCAGGTCACCGAACTCACAAACCGCATTAAACAACAGCACCGCCTATAGAAGACGTCATACACATCTGTGGATAACCCTGGGGACAATTGCTCACAGCTTGGGGACAGAACGGTGGACAGAACTGCTCCACGGGTGGAAAGATGTGAACTACATGCTTGTGTTTACCCAAGCGCCCACCGACGCCTCGGTCGCGGTGCACATGGCATCCACAAGCTCATAATGGCTCAGAACCCTTGATTACTCTGGGGTAAGCGGCACCTGTCCACAGTCTCCACAGGTGCTGATACTTCTACCAAGTGAATTCAACTCTTAAGAGGGCGACCGCCACCGACTGCTGCGGTGGATGAGCTTCGAGCTCACAAGCTCGAGACTGAAAGAGTCTCGGACCTGCAGAATATTCGAACACAGGATCTCGGCTGATTCTCGAATGCGAGATTCGCTCGCTGAGCACCCCTGGCATCCCTTTTCGGCCGGCACTCCTGAGGTGGGCACAAATCGGATAGGCTGTGTAAAGTTTTCCGAGCAGTATCGAGCCTGCGACTCGCAACCCGGAATCTCGTGCCAGATGCCCAGTGCAGGTCGGGTGGCCACCCCGAAGGAGTAAAGTGAACGCGGAAGCATCCCCCTTGAAGTTCAAAGTCAATCGCGACGTTCTCGCTGACGCTGTTGCCTGGGCGACCAAGACTCTGCCCAACCGTCCTTCCGCTCCGGTCCTCACCGGTATTCTCATCACCGCCGAAGCCGGCGGCACAGTGCGTCTGGCCGTCTTCGACTATGAAGTCTCATCCCGCGTCGAGATCGTTGCCGACGTCGCCTCCGCAGGAACGGTCCTCGTCTCCGGGCGTCTGCTCGCCGACATCTCCAAGGCTCTGCCGAACCAAGAGGTCACTCTCGAACAGATCGATGCGAAGGTCGACGTGACCTGCGGATCCTCGCGCTTCTCACTCATGACGATGCCTGTGGCCGAATACCCCGCGCTGCCGCAGATCCCCGACGACTCGGGCACCGTTTCGGCCGGTGAGTTCCAGAACGCCGTCTCACAGGTCACGATCGCGACCTCGAAGGACGACACCCTGCCGATCCTCACCAGCGTGAGAGTCGAGATCGAGGGCGAGAAAGTCACGATGCTCGCCACCGACCGCTATCGTCTGGCCGTTCGCGAGTTCACCTGGAACCCGGGACGCCCCGACGTCTCGGCCGTGGCTCTGCTGCGCGGACGCACGCTCTCCGATGTCTCGAAGTCCCTCGGCGGCGATGTCACGATCGGCCTGAGCACCGATGCCGGCAAGGACCTCATCTCCTTCACCTCGGCGGGTCGAGTCACCACCTCGCTGCTCATCGAGGGCGAGTACCCGAAGGTCCGGTCTCTGTTCCCGGATTCGGTTCCGATCCATGCCATCGTCGAGACCGCCGTGCTGCGCGAAGCCGTTCGCCGCGTCTCACTCGTGGCAGAACGCAACACCCCGCTGCGCTTCGAGGTCACCGACGGCATGCTCACCCTCCACGCCGGCACCGGTGACGACGCTCAGGCCTCCGAAGCCGTCGAAGCCACCCTCCAGGGCGACGAGATCACCGTCGGCTTCAACCCGCACTACATCGCCGAAGGTCTCGCCGCTGTCGAGAGCCCGTACGTGAACTTCTCCTTCACGCAGCCGATGAAGCCGGTCATCATCTCCGGGCAGAAGGAACTCGACGGTCCTGCCGACGAGTCCTATCGCTATCTGCTCATGCCCACGCGCATCTGAATGTGGATATCCCGACTCTCCCTGCGTGACTATCGGTCGTATCCAGAGCTCGACCTCGAGTTCTCACCCGGAGTCACCACATTCGTGGCCGACAATGGGACCGGGAAGACCAATATCGTCGAGGCGATCGGATACCTCGCTCATCAGCGCTCCCATCGGGTGGCCTTCGACGCTCCGCTCGTCCTCGAGGGGCGCCCGGCCGCAACGGTGTCCGCACTGGTCAACCGGGATCAGCGGCATGCCACCGTCGAGGTGACTATCCAGGCCAAAGGTGCCAACCGGGCCCGGGTCAACCGCAATGCGGTGAAGCTCAAGGACATCCTCGGCCTCGTCTCCTGCGTCGTCTTCGCTCCCGAGGATCTCAGTCTGGTCCGCGGTGAACCGGCCGAACGCCGGTCGTGGATCGACACGCTCGTCGTGGCGCGCAATCCGCGCTTCGCTTCGATCATCACGGACTTCGAACGGGCACTCAAACAGCGCAATGCTCTGCTCAAACGGCTCCGCGAGGACCGCGATCCCGGCCTCGAGGCGACACTCGACATCTGGAATATGGCCTACGCGGACTCCGCTGCCGAACTCGTCTTCGGGCGACAGCGGATCCTCGCCGATATCGTCGAGCCGCTGCAGACGAACTTCGCCTATATCGCAGCCGATGCCCGACTGGAACGGCAAGGCGCCCACATCGCCTACGATTCGCGCATCGACTACTCGCAGGCAGCATCCGCTGCCGACTGCAAGGAGCTGCTGCTGGCGGCCCTCGATCGTCGCCGCACGACTGAGATCGAGCGCGGACTGACCCTGCACGGACCCGGTCGCGATGATCTGTCCCTGATGATCGGAACCCATCCGGCGAAAGGCTATGCCTCTCACGGAGAGACCTGGTCGCTGGCGTTGGCCATGCAGCTGGCAGGGTGGGATCTGCTCTCCGCCGATGCCGGAAGCGCCGCTGAACAGCCGATCCTCGTCCTCGATGACGTCTTCGCCGAACTCGACACCGGTCGGCGTCAGCGTCTGGCGTCCAGAGTGACATCGGCCGAACAGGTCTTCATCACCGCGGCCGTCGACTCCGATCTGCCCGATGGTCTCGAAGGAATCCGGATCGACCAGTCCCGACTTCTGCAGAGCGGCGCATCATGAGCGGCATCGACCGGGACTACTCCACTCCCGTCGCCGCACTCGAAGCCCTCGACCGAGTCCGACGGATGGAGGTCACCGAAGCGAAGTTCGTCCGCAGCCGTCGCCGTTCCCGCCTGCGCGGCGAAGCCGTCTACTCCGGATCGGGTCGTGACGGCCGTGACCCGAAGACCGTGTCATCCGTGCTCGGGTCGCTCATCACGGACCGCGGCTGGTCGTCCTCACTCGACATCGGCAAGGTGCTCGGCCGGTGGCCCGACCTCGTCGGACCCCAGGTGGCCCAGCACGCGACGCCCGTCGACTTCTCTCCTCCCCTGCTCGTCATCGCCGCAGACTCGACGACCTGGGCGACCCAGCTGCGGGTGCTCAAACCGACGATCCTGCGCAGACTCGAGGAAGGGCTGGGTTCGGCGACGATCACCGAGATCGAGATCAAGGGGCCACAGGGACGCAGCTTCAAACGCGGTCGACGATCGGTGGCCGGCCGCGGACCCCGGGACACATTCGGGTGAAGTGGGCAGCCGCCTCGGCGAAATTCCGGGAAGAATCCCTGTATTTCTGAGAAGAACACAGAGGGCCTTAAACGGCCATAGCCGCTACCTCACCTGTCCGGGGGTACATCTGCGGCACGAAAATTCGGGAAATATGCCTTCACAGGCCGCTTACGGGCATTTCAGCGTGCGGCGCGGTAGAATGGGGAGCTGATAGCGACCATCCGAACAAGGAGTCATATGACGACCGAGGATCAGCCTCATTATGATGCCGGCGACATCACTGTTCTCGAGGGTCTCGAGGCAGTCCGGAAACGGCCCGGCATGTACATCGGTTCGACCTCGGAACGTGGTCTCCACCACCTCGTTCAGGAGATCGTCGACAACTCGGTCGACGAGGCGATGGCCGGCTACTGCGATCATATCGAGGTCACCATCCTCGCCGACGGAGGCGTCCGTGTCGCCGATGACGGCCGTGGAATGCCGGTGGCGATGCACCCGACGGAAGGCAAGCCGACCGTCGAGGTGATCCTCACGATCCTCCACGCCGGCGGTAAGTTCGGCGGCGGCGGATACGCCGTGGCAGGCGGTCTCCACGGTGTGGGTTCGACCGTCGTCAACGCATTGTCCGAACGACTCGAGGTCGAGGTCAGGCGCGACGGCTACGTGTGGACGATGGACTTCGACCGTGGTGTGCCCAACGGCGAACTGCAGCGCGGCGAAGCCACCGATGAGACGGGCACGACCGTGACCTTCTGGCCGGACGGCTCGATCTTCGAGACCACGGACTTCTCCTACGAGTACCTCCGTGCGCGCTTCCAGCAGATGGCCTTCCTCAACAAGGGCCTGAAGATCAGCCTCACCGATGAGCGCCACAACGAAGTCGATGACGACGATGTCCAGATCGATGAGGACGAGGCGACCGAGTGGAAGCCGCGCACCGTCACCTACGAGTACGCGAACGGTCTGCTCGACTATGTCGAGTACCTCAACTCGACGAAGAAGGCCGATCTTGTCCACCCTGATGTCATCGTCTTCGAAGCCGAAGAAGGCGAACAGACTCTCGCGCTCGAGATCGCGATGCAGTGGACGACGTCGTACAACGAGTCCGTCCACACCTACGCCAACGTCATCAACACCCATGAGGGCGGCACCCACGAGGAGGGCTTCCGCACGGCTCTGACCTCGCTGGTCAATGCGTATGCGAAGGACCAGAAGCTGCTGCGCGACAAGGACCCGAACCTCACCGGCGATGACATCCGCGAGGGTCTCACGGCCGTCATCTCCGTCAAGCTCGGCGATCCCCAGTTCGAGGGGCAGACGAAGACGAAGCTCGGCAACTCCGAGGTCAAGGGCTTCGTCCAGCGCGTGGTCCGCGACGAACTCGGACACTGGTTCGAGTCGAACCCGGCCCAGGCCAAGGACGTCGTGCGCAAGGCGCTGCAGGCCTCCCAGGCCCGCTTGGCCGCTCGCAAGGCTCGTGAGGCCACTCGCCGCAAGGGACTGCTCGAGTCTTCGGGTATGCCCGGCAAGCTCAAGGACTGCCAGTCGAAGGACCCGTCGATCTCTGAAGTCTTCATCGTCGAGGGTGACTCGGCCGGCGGCTCGGCGACTCAGGGCCGCAATCCGAACACTCAGGCTATCCTGCCGCTGCGCGGAAAGATCCTCAACGTCGAAAAGGCTCGACTCGACCGTGCGCTGGGCAACAACGAGGTCCAGGCGATGATCACGGCCTTCGGCACCGGCATCGGTGAGGAGTTCGATCTCGAGAAGCTGCGCTATCACAAGATCGTCCTCATGGCCGACGCCGATGTCGACGGTCAGCACATCACGACCCTGCTGCTGACGCTGATCTTCCGGTACATGAAGCCGCTCATCGAGCACGGCTACGTCTACCTCGCCACCCCGCCGCTCTATCGCATCAAGTGGTCGAACGCCCCGCACCAGTTCGCCTACACCGATAAGGAACGCGACGGACTGCTCGAGACCGGGCGGGCCGCCGGCAAGCGACTGCCCAAGGATCTCGCGATCCAGCGCTACAAGGGTCTGGGCGAGATGAACTACGAGGAGCTGTGGGAGACGACGATGGATCCCGACCACCGGCTGCTCAAGCAGGTGTCGCTCGACGATGCGATCGTCGCCGACGAGATCTTCACCGTCCTCATGGGCGATGACGTGGATTCGCGTCGCCGCTTCATCCAGGAGAACGCGAAGGACGTCCGCTTCCTCGATATCTGATCGTCCGTCTTCACCGGGGCAGCCGCCTCGGTGAGGGTGGGAGACCGGATGCACCGCCCCCATTCTTTGCACGCACCAATCGCCGCCGCACACGGCTGAGATCCAGCCGGACACGGTTCGAACACAAGGGAAGAGCCCACATTGGCCGACGAGAACGATATCGGAACAGAAATCAACCGGATCGAACAGGTTGATCTCAACCTCGAGATGCAGAGGTCGTACCTCGATTACGCGATGAGCGTGATCGTCGGACGTGCCCTGCCCGACGTCCGTGACGGACTCAAGCCCGTCCACCGCCGCGTGCTCTACGCGATGTTCGACGGCGGGTACCGCCCCGACCGCAACTTCTCCAAGTGCTCGCGCGTCGTCGGCGACGTGATGGGCCAGTACCATCCGCACGGTGACACGGCGATCTACGATGCCATGGTCCGCCTCGTGCAGCCGTGGACGATGCGCTACCCGCTCGTGGCCGGTCAGGGCAACTTCGGCTCCCCGGGCGACGACGGAGCGGCCGCACCGCGTTATACCGAGTGCAAGATGGCGCCCCTGGCCATGGAGATGGTCCGGGACATCGAAGAAGGCACCGTCGACTTCCAGGACAACTATGACGGCCGCAACCAGGAACCCATGGTCCTGCCCTCCAGGTTCCCGAACCTGCTGGTCAACGGCTCGGCAGGCATCGCCGTGGGTATGGCCACGAACATTCCTCCCCACAACCTGCGTGAGGTCGCCCAGGGCGCACAGTGGCTGCTGTCCCACCCGGAGGCGAGCAAGGAAGAGGCGCTCGAGGCCCTCCTCGGCATCGTCAAGGGACCCGACTTCCCGATGGGCGCGACGGTCCTCGGTCGCAAGGGCATCGAGGACACCTACCGCACCGGTCGCGGATCGATCACCCAGCGCGCCGTCGTCGAGGTCGAAGAGATCCAGGGCCGGACCTGCCTCGTCGTCACTCAGCTGCCGTACATGGTCAACCCGGACACCCTGGCTGCGAAGATCGCCTCCTACGTCAAGGACGGCAAGGTCGCCGGCATCGCCGACCTGCGCGACGAGTCCTCGGGCCGCACCGGTCAGCGCCTGGTCATCGTGCTCAAGCGCGATGCCGTGGCCAAGGTCGTGCTCAACAACCTGTACAAGCACACGTCGCTGCAGGAGAACTTCTCCGCGAACATGCTGGCCCTCGTCGACAGCGTGCCGCGCACACTGAGCATCGACTCCTTCCTGCGTCTGTGGGTCAAGCACCAGATCGAAGTGATCGTCCGTCGCACGCAGTTCCGTCTGCGCAAGGCCGAGGAACGCGCGCATATCCTGCGCGGCTACCTCAAGGCCCTCGACGCCCTCGACGAGGTCATCGCCCTGATCCGCCGCTCCCCGTCCTCGGACGAGGCGCGGAGCGGACTGATGGAGCTGCTCGAGGTCGACGAACTCCAGGCCAATGCGATCCTCGACCTGCAGCTGCGCCGGCTGGCCGCACTGGAGCGACTGAAGATCCAGGAAGAGGCCGAGAAGATCGAGCAGCAGATCGCCGAGTACAACCACATCCTGGCAACCCCGGCTCGCCAGCGTGAGATCGTGTCCGAGGAACTCGACGAGATCGTCGAGCGCTACGGTGACGATCGCCGGACGAAGATCCTCGCCGGATTCGACGGAGACGTGTCCATGGAGGACCTCATCCCCGAGGAAGAGGTCGTCGTCACGATCACCCGCGGCGGTTACGCGAAGCGGACCCAGACTCACCTCTACCGGGCCCAGCACCGTGGCGGCAAGGGCATCAAGGGCGCGGCACTGCGCGGCGACGACGTCGTCGAACAGTTCTTCGTCACCTCGACCCACAACTGGCTGCTGTTCTTCACGAACACCGGTCGCGTGTACCGGGCGAAGGCCTATGAGCTGCCAGAAGGCTCACGGGACGCTAAGGGCCAGCACGTAGCGAACCTGCTCGCCCTCCAACCAGGTGAGACGATCGCACAGGTGCTGTCGATCCGGGACTACGACGTAGCCGACTTCCTCATCCTCGCCACTCGTTCCGGTGTGGTGAAGAAGACCCGCCTGAGCGAGTACGACTCGAACCGCACCGGCGGTGTCATCGCCATAAACCTGCGCGAATACAAGGGTCAGCCCGATGAGCTGGTCTCGGCCCGCATCGTCGGTGCTGAGGATCACCTGCTGCTGATCTCGCGCAAGGGCATGTCGATCCGCTTCGCCGCCGATGACGAGTCGATCCGTCCCCTGGGCCGAGTCACCGGTGGCGTCACAGGTATGAAGTTCAAGGACGACGACGAGCTGCTCACGATGGACGTCGTTCGGCCGGACACCTACGTCTTCGTCGTCACGGAAGCCGGGTTCGCCAAGCGCACCCCGGTCGACGAGTACCGTCTGCAGGGGCGCGGCGGTCTGGGAATCCGGGTTGCGAAGATCACCGAACAGCGCGGAGACTTGGTAGGCGGACTCATCGTCGAAGACGGTGAGGAGGTCCTCGTGGTCATGGAGCGCGGTAAGATCGTTCGGTCGAGCATCGATGAAGTTCCGGCGAAGGGACGCAACACCATGGGTGTGGTGTTCGCGAAACCGGATAAGAAAGATCGTATTATCGCAGTGACCCGTGGGCCCGAAGCCGAGGTCGAAGACGAGATCGAAAGCGAAGACGATGCCGAAGTCCCGGAAGGTGAGGTCGCAGAGCCTCAGACCGGCAACGAGGATGTGGAAGAGTGAGCGATAGCAAACAGCCAGGCTCAGGCAAGATCATACGCACGTCGAGCGGCTCGACCCGTCTGACGGCCGGATCGTCGAAGTCGGACGACAAGTCGGCTGCGGCAAGCGGTTCAGGCTCGAACTCCGGGTCGGGAACCGGCGCGAAACAGGGATCCGGCCCCGGTCGCGGCTCTTCGGGACCGAACAGCCAGAACGCCACCGTCGTCGCACCTCCCGCTCCGAAGGCCTCGCCGAAGCCCAACCGGGCACCCTCGGCGGGCTCGACGCCGTCGGCACACACCGGATCTCAGGGATCGGGTGCTCAGACCGGTTCGCAGGGATCCGGCGCACCGACTTCCGGTTCACAGGGATCGGGCTCCCAGGGATCGGGCGGCGGCAACCGCGGCGCCACCTCGGTGATGGGAAATGCCGCGAACACCGTCCGCGCGAGCTCCGGCAGCGTGAAGATGGGTGTGAAGAACATGGTCGACAGCGGGAAGGGCAAGAAGAAGAAAGGCCCCCGCACCGTCCGCCTCACCGTCTCCGCGGTCGACCCGTGGTCGGTCATGAAGATGTCGTTCCTCATGTCCGTGGCGATCGGCATCGCCACGATCGTCGCCTTCATCGTCCTGTGGGTCGTGCTGCAGGCGACCGGTGTGATGAGCGGCCTCGAATCGACGATGAGCGAGCTCGCCGGCGCAGAGTCGGCCGAGCGGATCGTCGGCATCTTCGGCTTCGGCCGGGTCGTCGCGGCCGGCTTCATCATCGCGGTCATCAACATCGTGCTGATGACGGCGCTGTCGACGCTTGCGGCCTTCATCTACAACATCGGCTCCCTCATCGCCGGCGGATTCAGCCTCACCCTCACCGACGACTAATTGCTACCTGACGGCGGCCCAGCAACCTCGCGCGAGGTTGCTGGGCCGCCGTCAGGTAGTTCTGGGAGGGTGTGAGAGGGGTCACTGGGCGTCGATTTGTGTTTAGCTGCGGTCGATGGGTATTGTTTTACTTCGGGTTCACCCGATGAGGGCCTATAGCTCAGGCGGTTAGAGCGCTTCGCTGATAACGAAGAGGTCCCTGGTTCAAGTCCAGGTAGGCCCACGTCCTGTCACAACAGGATTTCCTTTCGAGGAGGATCATGAGAAGATGGATTCTCAGCGGTCTCACGTTAGTGGGACTGGGAGTGTTCTTCGGGTGGCGGCACCAGAACCAGAGTGCCCAAGCCGAATGGTCCGAACACACCGACTCGGTGTGAGGGTGTGAACCCGTTTCGGGGGTATGGCGCAATTGGTAGCGCATCTGCTTTGCAAGCAGAGGGTTAGGGGTTCGAGTCCCCTTACCTCCACTCGAGTAGTTTTGAGACAGCACTCGTAAAACGAAGGCTCCGAACCAATGTGGTTCGGAGCCTTCGTCGTTGCGAAAACCTATCAGGCGCGCCAGTAGCCCAAGTAGCCATCGATGAGGCCGTCATAGGTGTGCAGGCTGCGGTCGCCGTTGAAGTTCTCGTGCCACACCTGGCCTTCGTAGTAGATGCCGATGTGACCGTAGGAGGTGGTGTTGTCGCCGTCGCCCCAGACGAGGATGTCGCCGTTCTTGAACTTCTGGTCGGTGTGCCAGGTGAAGCCGTTCGCCTTCATCTTGTCACCGCCGGAGCCGCCTGCCTGATAGTCGACGGCGTTGCCCCACGCTCCGTGGTCGACGCCGTGGACCTCTTCGAGGGCCCGGGAGATGAGGCTGACGCATTCTCCCTGGTAGCCGCCCTGCGAGTTCGCCAGCGACTGGCCCTTGTAGTGCTTGAGGAAGTCTCCGATGTTCGAGAACTTCTTCTCCGCCTCCGGGCTCGCCGAGGCGGTGCCGGAGTCCGCAGCCGAGTTCTCGGCTGCGGCGGAGGCGGCTCCCGCGGAAGCGGCGGGCTGTGCCGCCGGCTGGGCGGCGGAGGCGATCGAACTGGAGCCGAGCACGGCGGCTCCGGCGATCATCGCAGCTGTCATGGTCTTCGTGGTGACGTTCTTCAGAGTCATTCTCATCCGTTCGTTCCGCTTGACTGTGTGACTGGTAGTGACTTTCCAGGAGACGATCCGCCTCGGTGACGGGTCGTTTCCTCTGCCGACGTTAACAGCGCTTAAGTGAACATCCGATACGTCGAATCGAAGAGAGTGTGAACTCCGCCGCGACATCGATGCCGGCCGCCTCCGTCTACAGTGTTTCCATGAGACCTCTGCTTAGCCCGATTCCACCGCGGTGGATGGCGGCCGCGGTCGCCATCGGCATTGCGGTGACAATGGGCGGCTGTTCAGCGAACGCTTCGCCGCCATCGACGATGCCGACCTCAGGAGCTCCCTCGCTGCCGACGTCAGGAGCCTTCGACTACCAGCTCGGCGGAACCTATGATTCGCTGCCGGATTCGCGGGGCCGCATCGATATCGTCGTCCGCGACGCGGGTGCCGCGCCGCTGACCGGGGCCTACTCCGTCTGCTACGTCAACGGCTTCCAGACCCAACCTGACGAGGCTGCGGACTGGCGCGACCACGCTGACCTGCTGCTCCACGATGCCGTCGGTGACTTGGTCGTCGACCCGGATTGGCCTGACGAACACATCCTCGACCCCTCGACCGCAGACCGACGATCCCAGATCCTCGATGTCATCGGCCCCGTCATCGACGGCTGCGCCGAATCCGGATTCGACGCCGTGGAGATCGACAATCTCGACACGGCCGACCGATTCCCCGACATCGACCGAACCGGTGCCCTGAAACTCGCGGCCGCGTATGTCGACCGTGCCCACGCCCATGGTCTGTCGGTCGCACAGAAGAACGCCGCTGAGCTCGCCGACACCGCTCATTCTCAGCTCGGCTTCGACTTCGCCGTGGCCGAGGAATGCGCCGCCTTCGACGAATGCACTGCGTACACCGAGATCTACGGCGACCGTGTCCTCGCCATCGAATATCCCGACACCCTCGCCGAGGCGGGGCTGGACTTCGCCGACGTCTGCACCGTCCCGGATCGTCCGCCGCGGATGATCCTGCGCGACCGCGATCTCGTCGCAGCCGGCGATCGTGGCCACCGATACGACACCTGCTGAGGAGACCGAGCGAGCAGTGACGAAGATCGCCGCGATTTCGGGTTCTCCCCACTGTCGGAGGTATTCGGGAATACGTTAGTCTGAGATGCTGTTGACACTTTCGTCTGCGCGTCGATTCGGCATCTGCGCGCGACCTCCGCCCACATCCCGGGCCCCTCAGACACATCCGAACGGAGCACCGTCTTGTCCAGCGACAGCTCACCCGCACACGCGCAGACACAGCATAACGACACCATCGACCCCGCCGGTATGAAGGTCATCTGGCTGCTGCTGGTGGCTGCCTTCGTGGCCATTCTCAATGAGACGACGATGGCCATCGCCATTCCCGAACTCAACAAGGCCCTCGACATCCCTCCGGAGCTCGGCCAGTGGCTGACCAGCGCTTTCATGCTCACCATGGCCGTCGTCATTCCGACGACCGGTTTCCTCCTGCAGCGTTTCACCACCCGCCAGATCTTCCTGGCCGCGATGATCCTGTTCTCTGCGGGCACCCTCATCTGCCTCGTTTCGCAGGGCTTCCTGCTGCTCCTCATCGGACGGATCGTCCAAGCCGCAGGAACCGGCATCATGATGCCCCTGCTGATGACCACGATGATGAACGTGGTCCCGGCGCATTCGCGCGGTCGGATGATGGGTCGAGTCGGCCTTGTCATCTCGCTGGCCCCGGCCATCGGACCGACGATGTCGGGCATCGTCCTCGATTCGCTGGGCTGGCGCTGGCTCTTCGGCATCATCCTGCCCATCGCGCTCATCGCACTGGCACTCGGCGCGAAGTGGATGACCAACCTCGGCGAGTCGACGCACGCCCCGATCGATGTCATCTCCATCGTTCTGTCCGTCTTCGCCTTCGGCGGCATCGTCTATGGCCTCAGCCAGTTCGGCGGAGGCCACGGCGGTGAGGCAGGCGGCGGATCGACGAGCACCCTGGCGTGGGCGACGATCGGCGGCGGAGTCGTCTTCCTCGCGCTCTTCGTATGGCGTCAGCTCGTCCTGCAGAAGGGTGATCGCGCCCTGCTCGACCTGCGCGTGTTCAATTCGCGGAACTACGTCTTCTCGGTCATCATCATGGCCGTCGTCGCACTGTCCATGTTCGGCACTTTCTCCCTGCTGCCGCTGTACCTGCAGAGCGTCGTCGGACTCGGTGCCACCCAGTCCGGTCTCGTGCTTCTGCCCGGTTCGGTGATCATGGGTCTGCTCGGACCGGTGATGGGGCGGATCTACGACGCCCGCGGACCGAAGACGCTCCTCGTGCCCGGCACGATCATGATCGCGTCCTCGATGTTCGCGTATTCGACGGCCGGCGTGGGAACGCCGATCTGGCTGCTCATCATCGTCCAGATCGTCATGTCACTGGGCCTGGCCGCATCGTTCACCCCGCTGTTCTCCGCCTCGCTGGGATCGCTGGAGCGCCACCTGTACTCCCATGGTTCGGCAGCGCTCAACACCCTGCAGCAGGTCGCGGGAGCAGCCGGCACCGCGCTGCTCATCTCGATCTACTCCGCGGCCCTGCACTCGGGTCAGGCGGAGGGCAAGTCCGTCCCCGAGGCGGGTGCCCCCGGCGGTCACGCCGCGTTCCTGTTGGCGACGGTCATCGCGATCGTCCCGATCGTCCTCGCGTTCTTCATCCGCAAGCCGGAGGACCAGGAAGAGTACCCCGCCGAGGTGGTCGAACCGACCGAGGCCAGCCCCGTCGAATGACGGTCGGCCCCGCCGAATAAAGGTCGGCCCATGACAGCGGTCGACTGAGGCACATCGAACCCCTCGTTCCGAATTTCCCGGAACGAGGGGTTCTGTTGTCGGCCACCTCGGTGATCGGAGGTCCCGACCTTGGTACGGTGACCTCATGACCTCCTCTGTGCCCTCGGCTCCGACATCCTCGACCGAGATCCAGCCGGACGTGCGAGTCCGCGGGGCCAGGGAACACAATCTGCGCAACGTCGATCTCACCGTGCCCCGGGATGCGCTCGTCGTGTTCACCGGAGTGTCCGGATCGGGCAAATCCTCCCTGGCCTTCGGCACCCTCTTTGCCGAGTCCCAACGCCGCTACCTCGAATCCGTGGCACCGTATGCCCGCCGGCTCATCGATCAGGCAGGGGTCCCCGACGTCGATTCGATCACGGGAATGCCGCCGGCAGTCGCCCTGCAGCAGCAGCGCGGCGGGCGCAGCGCACGCTCGAGCGTCGGCAGCATCACCACGGTGTCCAGCCTCGTGCGCATGCTCTACTCACGGGCGGGACGGTACCCGGAGGGGCAGTCGATGCTGTTGGCCGAGGATTTTTCGACGAACACCGTCGAAGGTGCCTGCCCGGAATGCCACGGAATCGGCCGCGTCTACGAGGTGCCCGAGGACAAGATGGTCCCGGATCCGACGCTGACGATCCGGGAGCGCGCCATCGCTTCCTGGCCGAAGGCCTGGCACGGCCACCAGCTGCGCGATGTGCTCGTCGCTCTCGGCTACGACGTCGATGTCCCCTGGCAGGACCTGCCGCGCGAACACCGCGATTGGATCCTCTACACGGAAGAGACTCCGCACCTTCCCGTCCACTCCCGGCTGACGCTGGACGAGGCGCGCGAAGCGATCGCAGCAGGCGCCGAACCGACCTACTCGGGAACCTTCGTCGGAGCCCGGAAGTACGTGCTCGACACGTTTGCGAACACGAAGAGCGCCGGGATGAAACGGCGCGTCGCCGAATTCCTCAGTGCCGGTCCCTGCCCCGTGTGCCACGGAAAGAAACTCAGACCCGACGCTCTGTCGGTGACGATCGCCGGTCTCGACATCGCCGAATTCTCCGCGCTGCCGCTGCATGAACTCATGTCCGTCCTCCGCGATGAGGTCGCCTCGGCGAAGGCGGCTACGGAGGCAGACGACCACCCGGCTGCGGACAAGCTCGCCGCGTTCGTCCGCCTCGGCGAGGGTCTCATCGATCGGCTCCGGCCGATCGTCGATCTCGGTCTCGGGTACCTCTCACTCGATCGGACCACACCGACGCTGTCCGGAGGTGAGCTGCAGCGGTTGCGATTGGCCACTCAGCTGACCTCGGACCTCTTCGGCGTCGTCTACGTGCTCGACGAACCCTCCGCCGGCCTTCACCCGCAGGACGTGGATGCCCTGCTGGGCATCCTCGACGGGTTGAAGGACCGCGGGAACAGCCTCTTCGTCGTCGAACACTCCGTGGACATCATGCGCCATGCCGACTGGCTCGTCGACATCGGACCCGGCGCCGGCGAACGCGGCGGAGACGTCCTCTACAGCGGACCTACGGCCGGACTTGCCGAGATCGACGAATCCGTGACCAGGGGCTATGTCTTCGGCGGACGTGGACTCGAACCCCACGAACCCCGGCAGCCGCGAGGCTGGATGCACCTTGAGAACATCCGCCGCAACAATCTCCACGACATCAGCCTCGATCTGCCGCTGGGCTCGCTGACCGCCGTGACCGGAGTATCGGGTTCGGGCAAGTCCAGCCTCGTCAGCCAGGTGCTCCCGGCCATCGTCGGCGACCGACTGGGCACCTCCACAACTGCTGATGAACCCGCGTCCGATGATGACGAGCTCCTGCTCACTGACGAACCCGAGGAGCTTGAGGGCACCGTCACCGGGGAACTCACCGGGATCCGACGGGTGGTGAGCATCGATCAGAGGCCCATCGGCCGCACGCCCCGGTCCAACGTCGCCACCTATACGGGCCTGTTCGACCATGTGCGTCGCCGCTTCGCCGAGACGCCTGAGGCCAGAGAGCGCGGTTACAAGCCCGGTCGCTTCTCCTTCAACGTCGCCGGCGGACGGTGCCCCACCTGCGAAGGTGAAGGATTGGTCATGGTCGAGCTGCTGTTCCTGCCCTCGGTCTACACCGAGTGTCCCGACTGCCACGGCACCCGCTTCCAATCGAGCACCCTGGAGATCCTGTGGCGCGGACGCAATATCGCCGAGATCCTGGGGATGAGCGTCGAGGAAGCCCACGACTTCTTCACCGGCGAATTCGACATCATGCGCTCCCTGACCGCACTCATCGACGTCGGCCTCGGCTATCTGCGCCTCGGCCAACCCGCCACCGAGCTCTCCGGCGGCGAGGCGCAGCGGGTCAAACTCGCCAGCGAGCTCCAGCGCTCCCAGCGCGGTGACACCCTTTACGTGCTCGACGAACCCACTTCCGGACTGCATTGTGCGGATGCCGACCGGCTCGTCGCACACCTGCAGACCCTCGTCGACGCCGGCAACACGGTCATCATGGTCGAACTCGATATGCGCGTCGTGGCAGTCGCCGATCACGTCGTCGAACTCGGCCCCGGCGCCGGTGATGACGGCGGCCGGGTCGTGGCGACCGGCGCCCCCGCCGACATCGTCGACGCCGGGCAGGGGCCGTCTGCAGAATACCTCGCCGCGGCACTCTCCGAACTCCGGTGATCTGAGGCACACCTACCCGTTTCAACGGGCCGTGTGATCCCCAGAAACAAGCGGATCCCGGGGCCCGCCGCAATTGTTGGAGACGTCTAAGTCTCAGTTGTGCGTAGACACACCCGATTCGCGGCGGGAAGTCTTGAGATATGCCCACCGCAATCATCCGCCGTATCGCGATCTGCCTCGTCATCGCCGCACCCGCCGTGGTGCTGCGCATCACCGGCATCGAACTCGCCTCGGTTCTCGAGCTCCTCGCGTTCGGCGCCGCCATCGTCGCGGCCGCCTTCCTCCTGGCCTGGGCCGCCGAGGCGGCGCAGAAGGACATCTCGGGTGCTCTCGCGATCGCCCTGCTCGCCCTCATCGCGGTCCTCCCGGAATACGCCGTGGACCTCTACTACGCGTTCCGCTCCGGAACGGATCCGGATTACCTGCACTTCGCGGCGGCGAATATGACCGGATCGAACCGACTTCTGCTCGGCTTCGGGTGGCCGCTCGTCGTCATCATCGCCCTCCTCGTCGCCCGCCGCATGGCCAAGCGGACGAAGTCCCCCTTCCAGCATTCCCTGCACATCGACTCGGGCAGCCGGATGGACATCGGCTTCCTCGTCATCCTCGGTGTGATCGCCTTCGCCATTCCGCTGCTCGGCAGCATCCCCATCTGGTTCGGCTCAGCCCTCGTGCTCATCTTCGTCGCTTATCTGTGGCGGGCCGGGCAGGCCGCCGGCGATGACGAAGAGGAGTTCGTCGGCGCCGCGGCTCTCATCGTCGCCATGCCGCAGAAGGCCCGTCGGATCACGGTGGTGACGATGTTCGTCGTCTCGGCAGCGATCATCCTGCTGTCTGCCGAACCGTTCGCCGAGGCGCTCGTGGCCTCGGGTTCGGCGTTGGGCATCGACAGCTACTTCCTCGTCCAGTGGCTGGCCCCGCTGGCCTCGGAGGCCCCCGAGTTCATCATCGCAGCAATGTTCGCCCTGCGCGGCATGGGCGGGGCCGCCATCGGCACACTCATCGCCTCGAAGGTCAACCAATGGAGCCTGCTCGTCGGCTCCCTGCCGATCGCGCATTTCGCGGGTGGGGGTGGTCTCGGGCTGCCTCTGGACGGGCGGCAGATCGAGGAGTTCACGCTCACGGCCACGCAGACCCTCCTCGGTGTGGCGATCATCTTGGCCCTGCGCTTCCACTGGGCACCAGCGCTGGGACTCGCCGCGCTCTTCGGGGTGCAGTTCTTCGTCACGGACACCTCCGGCCGCTATGTCCTCTCCGCGATCCAAGCGGTGCTGGCGATCGTCTTCCTTATCCTCCACCGCAGTGACATCCTCCCCACGCTCGCTGCCCCGTTCCGCAGACCGCAGCGCAGTGACGACGGTGCAGACCCCGCCGAGGCGGCCGATCCGGAGCGCGAACCGCCCGTCACAATGTCCGCCGACCCGAAGTCGACCGGTACCCGCGCGTAGAATGACGATCATGCCGCGCCCCTCTGTCACTCGCATGGTCGAGGACTATGTCACCCTCATCTGGAAGGCCTACGAATGGCCCGGCGGTCGCCCCGCCACCACCGAGATGGCCGAACAGCTGGGAGTGACCGCCTCGACGGTGTCGGCGAACCTCAAGAAGCTCGCTCGCGACGGCTACATCGACTACGAACCCTACGGGCAGATCGTGCTCACCGATGTGGGCCGGCAGATCGCCGTCGAGATCGTCAGACGCCACCGCATCGTCGAGTCCTACCTCGTCGAGGCTCTGGGGCTGACCTGGGATCAGGTCCATGACGAGGCGGATCGACTCGAACATGCCGTCTCCGATCTCGTGCTCGAACGGATGAACGCAGCGTTGGGAAGCCCGCAGCGTGACCCGCACGGCGATCCGATTCCCGATGCCGACGGGCACACAGCCGATTTCCCGAGCCGGCGGCTGCAGGAGACCGCCCCGGGCGTCGAGGTCGAGGTCGTGCGCGTCTCCGACCGGTCGCCTGAACTGCTGCGTTACCTCACCGATCGTGGAATCGTCATCGGCACGAAGCTGCAGGTGAGATCGATCAGCTCGGCCGCCTCGGCGATCGCGGTCAGAGTCGGCGACGAGAACATCGAACTCGCCCTCGACGCCGCCGACGCGATCCGCGTCGGTCCCGGCCTCGGCTGAGGCAGACAGAGCCTCAGACCGACTGCGATTCCCACTCGGGATCCGCGGTGGCCTCGGTGTTTACTGCCTTCTGGCGCAATTCCCCTCCCCGCGCGCGTCCGGCGATGAGGAGGGTGATGAGCCCGCCGACGGTGACGAGCGCACCCGCCCACAGCGGTGAGGTATAGCCGAGGCCCGAGGCGATGGTCAGTCCGCCGACCCACGCCCCGAAGGCATTGCCGACGTTGAAGGCCGCGATGTTCGCTCCCGACCCGAGAGTCTGCGCGTCGCCGGAGTGGCGCATGATGCGCATCTGCATGGCCGGAACCGTGGCGAAGCCGAACCCGCCCATGAACACCAGCGCGATGATCGTGGCGACCTTGTTCTCGGCGATCAGAGAGAACACGGCGAGGATGACGACGAGACCGATGAGCAGGGTGAGCAGGGTCGCCCCGAGGTTCTTATCGGCCGCCCGACCGCCGAGGATGTTGCCGATGAAGAGGCCGACTCCGAAGAGGACGAGCAGCCATGGGACGGCGGCGCTGGAGAAGCCGGTCACTCCGGTGAGCGTGAACGCCATATAGCTGAAGGCTCCGAACATGCCCCCGTAGCCGAGGATCGTGATGAGGATCGACGCCCACACCTGACCGGAGGCGAAGATGCGGAATTCGCCGAGGATGCCCGAGGCCGCGTCCGATCGTGCCGGAATCGAGGGGACGAGGACGGCTATGCCGATGAGGGCGATGATGCCGATGACCGCGATGGTCCAGAAGGTCGACCGCCATCCGGCGGCCTGGCCGAGGAAGGTGCCCAAGGGGACTCCGAGGACGTTTGCCGTGGTCAGACCCGCGAACATCATCGAGATCGCCGCGGCCTGACGGTTCGCGGGCACCAGGGAAGCGGCCACGACCGCGCCGATGCCGAAGAAGGCGCCGTGGCAGAGTGCCGCGACGATGCGACCGACCATCATCATCTCGTAGCTCGGGGCGAGAGCCGAGAGTCCGTTGCCGATGATGAAGAGGACCATGAGGCCGATGAGAGCCGTCTTCCGATTGACCCGGCTCAGCGCCACGGTGATCGCGATGGCTCCGATCGCCACGGCCAGGGCATAGCCGGAGATGAGGTAGCCGGCGACGGTCTCGGAGACCGCGAAGTCTGCGGCCACCTCGGGTAGAAGGCCCATGATGACGAACTCGGTGAGTCCGATTCCGAACCCGCCGATGGCGAGAGCGAGCAGTGCGAGCGGCATGGTGGTGCAGACCTTTCGGTGGGGAGCGGATTCCGCGGTCGCGAAATCACGTGCGTGTGCAATAGGGCGCGTATGCAGTAGTTGCAGACGCAATGAATATAGTTGCACACGCGTCTTATCCGCGCAAGTGGTGTATCCTTGAGAGACGTCGAGAACAAGGAGAATGACGTGGGTATCAGGGACGACGCGGTGGAGATCCGGGCCAAGGGTTGGCGCACGCTCGCTGCTCTGCACGGACTCATCGAGGTCGAGCTCGAACGCAGCCTGCAGCGCGAGCACGACCTCTCCGTGGTCGAATTCACCGTCCTCGATGCGCTGAGCCGGCAGGACGGCTGGCATATGCGCATGCGGCAGCTCGCCCGCGCTGCCGCCTTGTCATCGAGCGCGACGACGCGGCTGGTCACCCGCCTCGAGGACCGCGGGCTGCTCACTCGTGTGCTCTGTGCCGACGACCGTCGCGGCATCTACACCGAACTCACCCCTGCCGGTGAGACGCTGCTCGCCGAAGCCCATCCGACGCATGACAGTGTGCTCGAATTCGCTCTTGACGAGGCACGGGATATGCCAGAGCTCGCACCTCTCGTGTCGGCCCTCTATGCCGAGTCGGTCGTCTGAGCCATGATGGGCTGCAGCTCGGCCCAAGATTCTTTGCTGTGAGACTGCGAGTATCCTGGGTGAGCCGTTGGCAAACTGGATACTTCTAGTATTCAGTACTGAAAGTACTGTAATGTATCGGCATGCACCAGCCGCAGAACGACCGAGAAGTCGCCAAACGCATCCCGCGGTCCGAGGTCCGACGGCGACTCATCGCCGCAGCCGCGGAGGCATTCGCCGAGTCCGGTTACTCCGATGCGACCGTAGACGACATCGCGCTGCGAGCCGGATTCACCAAGGGTGCCGTCTATTCGAACTTCGGAAGCAAGCAGGGACTCTTCGCTGCCGTCCTCGAGGACCGCTCCACAAGCGAACGAGACCGACTGCTGCAGGCTCCCGCGAGATCGGCAGACGAAGTCGCGGCCTTCGTGGCGGGCGTCGTCGCAGAGAGCATCACGGAGGACGAGCAGCGGGGTCGGCTCGGCCTCGAATTCGCGGCACGAGCCGCACGGGACCCCGCAGCGAGACAGTCATGGGGGCCGTTACGGCGAACACAGCGAGAGGCCGCCGAGCGTGCTATCCGTGAGGTCGCTGCACGGAGCGGCCTGGAGCTCTCAATCGATCCCGGTGTGGCGGCTCTTGTCCTGCACTGTCTGACGAACGGGCTGTCGATGGAGCATCTGGCGGACCCGGAGCAGGTTGATTCGACTGCGATCAAACGGGCCATTGCCGCCCTGATCGAAGCGATCACACACTCCGAATCCGAACGGCGGAGTTGACGACGATGGTGTCGGTGGCAGGACACATGACGAGGAGCGAGTCGAAATGAACGTACAGAGATGGTCGAAGGCTATTGCACTGTCGAGCGTGGTGGTTCTCGGTGCGATCGGGCTGAGCTCCTGCGGACCTTCGCTCGACGCAGTCGATCCCGAAAGTCGCTCTTTTCGGATAGGCGGCGATGATCTGGGTATTGTCATGGAGTCCGGGGGTGACATCGCTCTGCGGCCCGGCGATGTCGACGCAGTCGAAGTGACGAGGTGGTTCACCGGGAAGGCGGGGCAGGCGACATGGGCGATCGCAGACGACGAGCTCACCTTGTCCACGGACTGCGGATTCCTCGCTTCGTGCGAGGTGCGCTACCAAGTGGTCATCCCGCAGTCCGCGGCGGTGAGACTGCAAGCCGATAATGCAGAGGTGTCTGTAAAGGATTTCGACAAGCCGGTGTCGATCGCGACGGAGAACGGCGGGATATCGGCGACGGACATTGCCGGCGATCTGACGCTGAGGAGCACGAATGGTGACCAGCACGCCAGCGGTCTGAGCTCAGACAATGTTTCGGCACGGGCAGAGAACGGGGCGGTCGATCTGACGTTCGATGAAGCGCCGTCGAGTCTGAGGGTGACGACCGACAATGGTGCTGTGAGCACCTCGTTGCCCAGTGGGACCTACGCCGTATCACTGAGAACTGATAACGGTGCGGAGTCGAACTCGCTGTCTGAAGATCCCGACAGCCCGCACTCCGTCGAGGTCACCACCGGCAATGGGGATATCTCACTCGAGTGAGATGATCGGATCACAGAGACGAGGACGAGCCCGCCGAACAGCGATCATGTCGCTGCCCGGCGGGCTCGTTCTGTCGTGAAACCGTCCGGTCACCTCGGTGATTGGGTTCTCAGGGGTGAACCTGAGGTCTCACACCTGATCAGGCGTGGACGCGGATGAGGTGTTCGTTGGTGAACGCCTGGAACGCCCACTGAGCGTTCTCACGGCCGTAGCCGGAGCGGTTGATGCCGCCGAAGGGGTACTCCGGTCCGGACTCCATGTGGCTGTTGATCAGGGTCATGCCGGCGTTGATCTTCTTGCCGAACTCCTGGCCCTTCTCCAGATCGTCGGTCCACACCGAGGACATGAGGCCGTACTCGGAATCATTGGCCAGACGCAGAGCATCCTCCTCGTCCTTGGCACGGTAGATCATCACGGCCGGGCCGAAGAGCTCGTTGCAGCCGAGGTCCGAGTGCGGGTCGATGTCCGTGAGCACGGCCGGGGACATGAACCAGCCGGGGCGGTCGAGCTTCTTGCCGCCGGTGTGCAGGGTCGCACCATCGGCCACGGCCTTCTCGATCATCTCGATGATCTCGTCGCGAGCACCTTCGGAGGACACGGGTCCCATGCCGACCTCGGGGTCGTCGAAGTCGGAGATCTTCATGGCTTCGGCGGCCTTGACCGCCTCGGCGACGAATTCGTCGTAGAGCTCATCGACGACGATCATGCGCTTCGGCGAGGTGCAGACCTGGCCGGCGTTCGCCAGACGGATCCCGACGAGCTTCTGCGCCACCGAGGAGACGTCCTTCGAGTCGAGGACGACGGCCGGGTCGTTTCCGCCGAGCTCGAGGACCGCGCGCTTGTAGTATTTCGCCGCGATCGCGGCCACAGACGCGCCGGCACCCTCGGAACCGGTGAGCGAGAAGCCCTTGACGCGGAAGTCCTTGAGGACCTCTTCGGCGTGGGAGGAGTCGAGGTAGATGTTCTGGTACACGCCCTTCGGCAGTCCCGCCTCGGTGAGGAGGTCCTCGAAGTACTGGGAGGACTTCGGGCAGATCGATGCCTGCTTCATGATGATCGTGTTGCCGACCATGAGGTTGGGCAGCACGAAGCGGGCGATCTGGTTGTACGGGAAGTTCCACGGCATGATGCCCAGCAGCACGCCCAGCGGCTGGTGCTCGACATAGCTGCTGGCCGCGCCGGCGGCGGCCAGGTGGGTCGTGGACAGATGGGTGGCGGCGTTGTCGGCCATCCAGCGGGCGGTGCGGGCGACTTTGTCGACCTCGCCGAGGCCCTGCTTCTTGATCTTGCCCATCTCACGACCGATGATGTCGGTCATCTCATCGGCATTCTCATCGACGAGATCGGCGAACTTGCGCAGGATCGCCGCGCGTTCATGCAGCGGCGTCTCCTTCCACGCCAGATGTGCCTCATGGGCACGATCGATGTAGGCGGGAATCTCCTCTTTGGGAACAGAGGCGAACTCCTCCTCGACTTCGCCGGTGTTGGCATTGGTGACAGCGAACTTGCTCATGGAACGTCCTTTCACGGGTTGACGATCTGTGCCCTGTAACAAACTACAGTCTCCCGACATTCCGCGACACTTGAGTCCATGCCTGGGATTACCATTCATCCATGGAGAGAGTGAATGGAATCGGCGGATACTTCCTGCGGGCGGCCGACCCCGAGGCGATGACGGCCTGGTACCGCGACTTCCTCGGCGTCGACTTCGGTGATCACGGGCTGTGGCGGCAGCCGGCCGGACCGACCGTGATGGCGATGTTCGGAGCCGACACCGACTACTTCGGGACGCGGCCGGAGGACCAGGACCGGCAGCAGACGATGCTGAACTTCCGCGTCGCCGACCTCGACGCGATGATCGCGCAGCTGCGCGAAGCCGGCGCCGAGGTGGACGACGAGACCCAGCAGATGGACGGAATCGGACGCTTCGGCTGGGTGACCGATCCCGAAGGGAATCGGATCGAGCTGTGGGAACCGGAAGAGCAGGGGTGAACCTCGGTTGAGCTGGGTCTAGGCGGCCGCCTCGGCGGTGGCGGGTTCCCCGCGATCATCGATCAGACGGCGTCTGACCGCGAACGACAGGACCGCGGCGATGACGCACATGGCCGCGCCGCCCCACCAGGCGTAGGTGTACTCGCCGAAGGCGTCACGGACGGCTCCGGCGGCGAAGGCAGCGGCGGCCGCACCGATCTGATGGGCGGCGAAGACCCAGCCGAAGACGATGGTGCCGTTGTCACCGAAGATTTCCCGGCACAGAGCGGCCGTCGGCGGGACCGTCGCGACCCAGTCGAGGCCGTAGACGACGATGAAGAGGATCATGCTCGGGTGGACAGTGTCCGAGAGCAGCCAGGGCAGAAGCAGCAGGCCGACCCCGCGGAACGTGTAGTACGCGACGAGGAGGATCCGGGGATCGAATTTGTCGGTCAGCCAACCGGAGAACACGGTGCCCACGATGTCGAAGATCCCGACGACCGCGAGCAGGCCGGCTGCCGTCGAGGCGGGCATCCCATGGTCGTGGGCCGAGGGGATGAAGTGGATGCCGATGAGTCCGTTCGTCGTCGCGCCGCAGATCGCGAAGGCGATGGCCAGAGCCCAGAACGAGCGATGACGGGCGGCGAAGAAGAGACCTGCGAAGGCGCGTCGGGCGGCGCCTGCGCCGCGGCGCTCGGCGGGGGTGGTCGGAGCGGACTCCGCCTTGGTCGGGGTGTCGCCCTCAGGCTCGGTCGTGCTCTCCGTGCTCGCATCAGCTACACCATAGGGCAGAACGCCCAGGTCGGAAGGATGATCGCGGAGGACGAACCAGACCAGCGGCACGGCGGCCATCGCCGCGATGCCGATGAGTAGGGATGCCGGCTTCCACCCGGTGGACTCGGCGATCGTGGCGACCGGCGGCAGGAAGATCAGCTGGCCCGTGGCCGATCCGGCCGTGAGGATGCCCATGATGAGACCACGGCGAGCGACGAACCAGCGATCGGCGATGGTCGCGGCGAAGACGAGGGCCATCGAACCGGTGCCCAGCCCGATGAGGACGCCCCAGAAGATGAGCAGCTGCCAGGAGGCGGTCATGAGCACGCTGCCTCCGGCGCCGAGGGCGACGAGAGCCAGAGCGGCCGCCACGACCTGGCGGATGCCGAAGCGATCCATGAGCGCTGCAGCGAAGGGAGCGGTGAGCCCGTAGAGAAGGAGGTTCACACTCACGGCCAGGGACATGCTGCTCATCGACCACCCGAAGTCCGCATGGAGCGGGACCATCAGCGCTCCGGGAGCAGCCCGGAATCCGGCGGCGGCGAGCAGGGCGATGAAGGCGACGGCGGCGACCCACCAGGCGGGGTGGATGCGGCGGTGCCTCCGCTGCGCGGGTGGAGTGGTCGACATCGATCCCTCGGGCTTTCTTCAAAGAAGTTATACTGGAGGAAGTATAAGCAGACTTCGTCGAAGAAAGGTAGTCGTGATGGCTTTGCGTTCGGATTGGTCGCAGGAGTTCTGTCCGGTGAAGCGGTCGCTCGACGTGCTCGGCGATCCGTGGGTGCTGCTCATCGTCCGCGATGTCCTCCACGGTCGTGGGCGTTTTGACCAGCTGCGTGAGAATCTCGGAATCTCCGAAGCCGTGCTCAGCCGGCGGTTGTCCGGAATGCTTGGGGCCGGGCTGCTGACGAAGGTCGACTACGCCGACGGGGCGCGCATCCGGCAGGGGTATGCGGCCACCGAGGCCGCCGCCGATCTGCTGCCGATCCTGCAGCAGCTGTCCCTGTGGGCAGAGAAGCACACCGAACTGCCTGCCGGCGGAGGCCATATGGGACTCATCCACGAAGCCTGCGGCGCCGAGACGACTCAGGGCGAGGTGTGCAGTGCCTGCGGTCAAGTGCTGCTGCCGGAGGACATGTCCTGGGACAAGCCGTGGAAGGACGTGCGCGAACGGCTGCAGCCGGCCGGGACTCTGAGCTGAGTCCCGCTGGGACTAGCAGGCCGCCTCGGCGAGGGTGGGCTCGGATCGCCCTGCCCACGTCCGTTCGACGCGGATCGCCACGGCCACTACGGCGAGTGCAGCGAGCGCGAGGACGATGGCGGCGACGACCGTGGCGGGGAAGCCGAGCCCGGCTGCGATGACCCAGGCGCCGACGGCCGGGCCGAGCGCATTGCCGACGTTGAAGGCCGAAGTGTTGACGCTGGCGGCCAGGGTCGGTGCCTGAGTCGCGATCTGGAAGACGCGGGCATTGAGCGCCCCGGCGATGGAGAAACCGCTGGCGCCGACGAGGACGATCATGATGACGGCAAGGATTGCGTTGTCCGCGACCAGCCACAGGGCGCCGAGGCTGAGAGTCAGTGCCGTGAGGCTGCCAACGATATTGCCGAAGATGTCCCTATCGGCCAAGCGCCCGCCGACGACGACACCGATGAAGGCACCGACGCCGAAGGCCGCGAGGACTGCGGGAACGAGGTCCGCGGACAGTCCGGCCACCTGAGTGAGCAGCGGCGAGAAGTAGGAGAAGGACGCGAACACCGAAGCCTGGAACAGCGCCGTCGTGCCCAGGGCCAACCAGATTCGGGGTCCCTTGAACGCGGCGATCTCGGCGCGGAGCAGAGTGCGCAGGCCGGGAGCCGCCTCGGCGGGAGTGGGTGATTCTGCTTCGTCTGGGTCGGTGGACTTCGCTGAGTCGGCAGGCTTCGCTGGGTCGGTGGGCTTCGCGTCCGACCGGGTGGTCACGGCGATGAGAACTGCGGCCAGTGCAGTGACGAGGGCGACCGCCCAGAAGGTCGACCGCCACCCGAACTGGGTGCCGATCCATGTTCCCATCGGCACTCCGACGAGGTTGGCTACTGTGAGTCCGCCGACGAGACTGGCGAGTGCACGGCCCTGTACGGCGGCGGGAGCGATGGCTGAGGTGTGGACGGCGGCGACGGCCCAGAACCCGCCGCAGGCGAAGGCAGACAGCACCCTTGAGGCCATGAGCAGTCCGTAGCTCGGTGACAGCGCTGCAAGGATGTGGAGGGAGGAGAAGCCGATGATCATGACGATCATCGTCGCCCGCCTGGGCAGGGTCAGCGTCAGCAGGGTCATGGCCGGTGCCCCGACGATCATGCCGACGGCGAAACCGGTGATGAGCAGGCCCGCCTGCGGGATCGTCACGCTCAAGTCAGCGCTCAAGGGTTCGAGGATTCCGGCGATCATGAACTCGCTAGTGCCGAGGCAGAAGATCACGGCGGCCAACAGATAGACCTGACCAGGCACCCGAGGCCTGAGGGAAGGCGGTGTCGAAGTGGTCATGGGGTGGGGCTGCCTTTCGTCGAGGCACCTGGGGCACCTTCGGTCTCGAGGGTGGCCCTGCCGGCCGGAGTGCACAGTCCTGCGACGAAGGCTCGGGCTTGGGCGAGGACGTCCTCTGTGGTCATGACGCGGGCGGCGATGCGCAGGCCGGCGAGCACGCTGTGGATGAGTGGGGCATGGATCCGGGGGTCGATGTCAGCGAGGATATGGCCCGCGGTCTGACCGCGCTCGATGATGCCTGAGTAGGTGTCGAGCCACGCGTTGCGGTCGGGGTCGAGGATCGAGCACACAACATCGACTTCGCGGCCGAGCTCGGCGGCCGTGTTCGCCGACAGGCACCCGGTCCGGTTCTCGTCGTCGCACTGCTTCTTCAGCTCGCCGCGGAGGCGGTGCATGAGCAGGACGGGAGCGGGCTCGAGGCTGCGCTCGAGTTCCTCTCTGAGCGGGATGCCCGTGGCCGTATAGTCACGCAGGGCGCGGAGGAAGACGGCGTCGAGGCTGTCGAAGGTGTTGTAGAAGCTCGAGCGGCCGATGTTCGCGCGTTCGCAGACCCGTCCGACATCGGTTCCCGCATAGCCGTGCTCGCTGAACACGGCGATGGCGGCATCGATGACCGACTGCTCGTCGAAACTCTTCTTCCTGCCCACGTGACGAGACTAAAGCATTTTGGACAAACGTGTCCAATAATTTCGGATCGGCTGCCCCGACCCCCCCCGTGTCGGTCGTGTTTTCAGGCCCCGACGTCGCCGAGGTGGTGCCGGACTTCGTGGAGTCCGTAGAGCGTGAGTGAGGCGACGGTGAAGGCGTGACCGTCGGAGCGGAAGCCGCGACGTTCCCATTCCTCCCCGCTGACCTGGGACAGGAGGCCGGCATAGGACTCGGCGGCCGCGCGGAGGGCGGGGGCCACCTCGGCGGGATCGGCGTGGGCGTAATCGGATTCGAGAGCGACCGCATCGCCATCGAAGTTGTCCAAGGTCGGGTCGGACTCGGCCAGCATGCGCTCGGTGCGGCGGCGGAATTCGTCGAGGACATCGCGCATATGGGCGGCGTATTCGACGTCCGACCATCGGTTCGGACTGCGCCGTTCGGTGGCGTCGGCACTGGTCAGGACCGTCTGCCAGGTGGCGGCCGCCTCGGCGAGGGTGGTCGGGACGCCGGTCGGATCTTCATGGCCGGTGAAGCCGCATTCGGAGCAGCCGCCGACGAGGACATCGGTCCAGTCGCGGGCGTCAGGGGTGATCTCGCTCATTCGCCGTCCTTACTGCTCGACTTCTTGCTTCCGGACTTGGTGGTTCCGGTTGTCTTGCCGCTCGATTTCGTGCCACTCGTCTTCTTGCCGTCATTGAGGATCTCGGCGAGCATGGTGGCCTGGCTGATGTCGTCGCGCTTGGCCGCGGTGAGCAGGGTGAGAGTCCCCCTCTGCGCGAGCCCGCGCAGCTCCTCGAGGGCCTGCTCGGCATCATCGCTCTTCAGTTCCTCGCGGAAGCGGCGAGCGAACTCGTCGAACTTCTCCGGATCGTGGGAGTACCACTTGCGCAGCTCGGTCGAGGGCGCGACGTCCTTGACCCAGTCGTCGAGTTCGGCCTTGTCCTTGCTCACCCCGCGCGGCCAGACTCGGTCGACGAGGATCCGGGTCCCATCGGACTTCTGTGCTTCGTCGTAGATGCGGCGGACCTGGACCACGTGTGTGGAGCTCTTCTTCTCGGACATCGGCTGACGCTCCTTTCGCTCGCTTCCCTTCGAGTCTACGACGCGGATACAGCGGCAGTGCCCCGTCGACCTTCGGCGCTGGCACCGTGGCCAATCGCGCCTGGTGAAGCGGAGACTCCGAGACGCAGGTCACCTTGGTGTCCCGAGGTGCACCGCGCCGAATCCGCGAGCGGAGGAGATGATGCAGTGACCGTCTGGCAGCAGGCATTCCCCGATGGGAAGAGTCCGCAACGGGTGCTGGTTCCGCCGTCGCCGTCTGCGATCTTCCTCGTCCTCACTGTCCGCCCCGGATTCGAGAGCAGAGCCAAGGACTTCCTGTCCGAGATCGCAGGGCTGACACGAACCGTCGGCTTCCGCTCCCGCGAAGCCGACCTCAGCTGTGTCACGGGTATCGGCGCCGACCTCTGGGACCGGATGTTCACCGCGCCCCGCCCCCGGGGTCTCCACCCGTTCATCGAACAGCGCGGAGACGTCCACACGGCGCCGTCCACCCCAGGTGACCTGCTGTTCCACATCCGCGCTCGCCGCATCGACATGTGCTTCGAACTCGCCCGACTCATCGGCGATGCTTTGCAGGGTGCCGTCGACGTCGCCGACGAAGTCCACGGCTTCCGTTATTTCGACGAACGCGACATCCTCGGCTTCGTCGACGGCACCGAGAATCCCGAGGATCAGGGTGCCGTCGACGCCGTGTTGCGCCACCCGGATGACGTCGCTGAGGATTCCGTTTTGGATTCCGGCCCGGGTTCCGTCCTGGATTCCGCCGAGGCGGGACCCGATGTCGCTGCCGCCGTTGCCGGAGATTCCGGGCCAGGATCCGTTCCCGGCGATGGCTCCCCGGGCTATCCGGGCAGCACCTTTGTGATCGTTCAGAAGTACACACACGACATGTCCGCCTGGGACGCACTCAGCGTCGAGGAGCAGGAAGCGGCCTTCGGGAGGCACAAACTCTCCGACGTCGAATTCGCCGAGGAGGACAAGGCCCCGAACTCGCACCTCGTGCTCAACTCGATCGAGCACGAGGACGGCAACGACCGGGAGATCGTGCGCGACAATATGGTCTTCGGATCCGTCGGATCAGGGGAATACGGCACCTATTTCATCGCCTATGCCGCGGACGTGACGACGACCGAGCAGATGCTTGAGAACATGTTCATCGGAGATCCGGTGGGCACCTACGACCGGATCCTCGACTTCTCGACCGCGCTGACCGGCGGGCTGTTCTTCGTCCCGTCCCAGGATTTCCTCGACGATCCCGACGGGGAGCTCGCCGAGGCGGGACTCGGGATCGGTGGAGCCGCCTCGGCGAAGGTCGACGGATCGGACAGCGACGGCGAATCGGACGATGATTCGTTCGCTGATGTCCCGACAGACAGCGATGACCCGACAGACGCAGACCCCTCAGCACCCACGGACGGCAGCCTGGGAATCGGCAGCCTGAATAGGAGACGACAGTGAACAATCTCTATCGCGAACTCGCCCCCATCACCGGCCCGGCCTGGGCGGAGATCGAGGAAGAGGCTCGGCGCACCTTCAAGCGCAATATCGCCGGTCGGCGCATCGTCGACGTCGAAGGGCCGACCGGCTTCGAGACCTCCTCGGTGACCACGGGGCATATCAAGGATGTGCAGTCGTATTCGTCGAGTCTGCACATTCGACAGCGCATCGTGCAGGAATTCGTCGAACCGCGCGCCCCCTTCACGGTCACGCGTGAGGCCATCGACGATGTTGCGCGCGGCTCCGGCGATTCAGACTGGCAGCCGATCAAGGACGCGGCGACGACGATCGCCCTGGCCGAGGACCGAGCTATCCTCCACGGACTCGACTCCGCAGGCATCGGCGGCATCGTCCCGAACTCGTCGAACGCGGCCGTGACCCTGCCCGATGCGGTCGAGGACTATGCGGACGCGGTGGCGCAGGCGCTGTCCGGTCTGCGCACGGCCGGTGTCGACGGGCCCTACAGCCTGCTGCTGTCGGAGGCCGAATACACGAAGGTCTCCGAGTCGACCGACCACGGTTTCCCGATCCGCGATCACCTCTCGCGCCAGCTCGGTGCCGGGGAGATCGTCTGGGCGCCGGCGCTCGAAGGTGCCCTGCTCGTGTCCACCCGCGGTGGTGACTACGAACTCCACCTCGGCCAGGACCTGTCGATCGGCTACAGCGGCCACGACAGTGAGACAGTCGACCTGTACCTGCAGGAGACCTTCGGCTTCCTCGCGCTCACCGACGAATCGAGCGTCCCCCTGCACCCCTGAGCCCGGCTCGGTGAACTGCTGCGCCTGCGGAGTCGCGGCGCAGCCCCCAGGTCGCGCTGCACAGCAGAGGGCCGCAGTTGCCTAGGCATCGGGTTCTGTCCCCTGAATCATCGGGTTCTGTACGGTTGCACATCGAGTTCTGATCCAGTCATCGAGTTATATTGCGATCACTGGATCAGAAGTCGATGACTCCCCACGAGGTGGCCTAGGTGTACTTCCCCGACACGTTGTGAACGGTAGTTGAAACACAACGAAGACCTCCGATACCGATATGGGTAACCACACTCATGATCGAGTCCCGGAGGTCTTCATGACACACCGTAACGCACCACTGACCATCGAGGGCAGACGCCGCCTTGTCGCTCTCGTCATCGATGATGGATGGTCCCAGCGCCGAGTCGCCGAACGCTTCCAAGTCTCATCGGCAACAGTGTCCAGATGGGTGCGTCGACACCGTGCAGGCGATGGTCTCGACGACCGCTCGAGCCGACCACACCACAGCCCTGCACGACTGTCGACCAAACGGGAACGACGTATCCTCGCGTTGCGGATCACTCGGCGGTGGGGTCCGCACCGGATCAGCTACCACCTTCACATCCCACGCTCGACTGTCGGTCGAGTCCTGAACCGGTACCAGATGCCGTTGTTGGCTCATGTCGACCAGATGACCGGGCTGCCGGTGCGTAAGCCGGCCCCGATCCGTTACGAGGTCGAGGCTCCCGGGCGCCTGGTCCATGTCGATATCAAGAAGCAGGGCCGGATCCCCGACGGGGGCGGGTGGCGTGCTCATGGGCGTGGGTCAGCTCAGGACAGGAAAGTCGGCTCCCATCGAGGTCGTGCCGCCCGGGCCGGAGCTGCGGGCTCGCGTGGGTACCGGTTCCTTCACCACGCTGTCGATGACTACTCGCGAGTCGCGTACTCCGAGATCCTCGATGATGAGCGCAAGGATACTGCGTCCGGGTTCTGGCGGCGTGCGGACGAGTTCTTCGCGAGTATCGGTGTTCAGGTCACGGCAGTGATGACCGATAACGGATCCTGCTACCGTTCTCGGGCCTTCGCGGAGGCTCTTGGTGAGGGTGTGAAACACCGCAAAACGAAACCCTACCGACCACAGACGAATGGGAAGGTCGAGCGATTCAACCGGACTCTCGATGCCGAGTGGGCTTATACGAGGGTGTATGCCAGCGAAGCCGAGCGTGCAGCGGCCTACGAGGCGTGGGTCCATGACTATAATTTCCATCGACCCCATACCGGTATTGGCGGACTCACACCATCAGCTCGTGTTCACAACCTCACGGGGAAGTACACCTAGCGGCGGGCAGCCTCGCTGAGGTTGCTCAGCACAAGCGTGCGCACCTGCCGGTCGATATAGGTCTCCAGGTCGAGCCCGATCCGCTGGAAGTACCAGTACTTGAGCGCCCACATATGGGCGATCGACATGAGGTCGTGCCCGAGCACCTGAGCATCGACACCACGCAGGTCGCCTGCTTCGACGGCGGCGGTGACGACGTCGACGAGGGGCTGGAGGGTCTCGAGCTCCTGGTCCTGGATCGACTTCAGTCCGTCCTTCGACAGTGCCCTGGAGACCTGATAGGTGAGCACGACCGCATGTCTCTGTTCACCGACGATGCGGCAGAACTCCGTGAACGCGGCGATGACCTTGTCCACGGGTTCGGCCGCCTCGGCGATGGCGGAAGGGACACGGAGACGGAACTCCTCGAGGACGCGGGTGATCGCGGCGAGCACGATCTGCTCCTTGTCCGAGAAGTACTTGTACAGCAGTCCGACACTGACCCCGCCGGACCTCGCGATCGCCTGCATGGACACCGAATGAGTGCCCTTCTCCTGCATCAGACGCACGGCGGCGTCGACGATCTGCCGCTCTCGGAATTCCGCGCGGGCACCGCGGACGATCGCGTTGAGGTCTTCGGATTCAGCTGACATGCTCGGCGGCGACTTCCTCTCTGAGCTTGAACTTCTGAATCTTACCGCTTGGCGTGCGAGGGAACTCGTCGAGGCACTGCAGGGCCTCGGGCCAGTACTGCTTGGCCACTCCCTTCGCGTCGAAGAACTCCTGCAGCTCGTCCATCGTCAGGCTGTGGCCCTCGTTGAGGGTCACGACTGCGCACGCGATCTCCTGCAGCCGGGGATGCGGCACCGCGACGACTGCGACCTGGGAGACCGCGGGATGTTCGTAGAGAACGTTCTCGATATAGGCCACCGGGATGTTCTCGCCGCCGCGGATGATGATGTCCTTCGACCGCCCCGCGATCCGGATGAAGCCTTCGGCATCCATTTCGGCGAGGTCTCCGGTATCGAGCCAAACGCCTGCGAAGGCGTCTGCCGTCTGCTCCGGTTCATCGAGGTAGCCGACGAACAGGAATGGGCCCGTGACCTGGATTCTTCCTTCGACGCCCGCGGGCACGGGTTCCCCGAGGGGATCGACGATGCGGACCTTCATCGAGCCCAGTGCTCGTCCGTCGGTGCTCGTGACCTTCTCCTCCGAATCGCCCGGCGCCGTCATCGTCACCAGCCCGCATTCCGTCTGTCCCCAGCCGCCGAAGACGTTGAGCTCCGGAAGCAGCGTGCGCGCCTCATTGACCATGACGCGTGGAATCGGGGCGCCCATGCAGCAGAAGTGCTTGAGGGAGGACAGGTCGTGCTGCGTCGACTTCGCCACCTCGAGCAGATCGTGGAGGAACGGAGTGGCCCCCGATGTGTGCTGGATTCCGTGCTCGGCGACGAGTCGGGCGAACTCCTCGCCGTTCCACACGTCCTGGAACACGCCCGAACCGCCGATGAGCAGAGGCAGACACACTCCGTACATGTAGCCGGTGAGATGGCCGAAGGTCGAGGCCATGTGGATGACCGAATCCTCGTCCAGGCCCAGGTGATCCGGCCACGGCAGCGAGGCCGCTAGCACGTTGTTGTGCGTGTGCATCACACCCTTGGGATTGCCCGTCGTCCCCGAGGTGAAGAGGATGAGTCCGACATCATTGGGGTCCGGGCGCCGGCCGTCCCAAGCGATGGATTCGATCGCCGAGGCGGCCGACCGTGAACCGTCCGAGCTTGAGTCGCGTTCCCCTCGAGCCAGGAAATCCGTCCACCTCTCGAAGCCGTCCCGACCGTCGAAGGTCGCCTCGCCAGGGGTGTCGAGGACGATCGTGTGCTGCAGCTCCGGCAGGCTCGGACGCAGTCGGTCGACCATATCGGGATAGTCGAACTTTCGGAAGCGATTGGGCACGAAGAGCACCGAGACCGACGCCTTCTTCGCCATATGCCCGATCTCGCGGTCCCGATAGATCGGGATGAGGCCGTTGGTCACAGCGCCGGCCTTGATCGCACCGAGGTGGATGACCAGCCATTCATACCAGTTCGGCAGCTGCACACCCACCACGTCGCCGGGTTCGACCCCGAGGTCGACGAGCGCCTGGGCACAGGTGTCGACATCCGAGCTGAGCTCGGCATAGGTGTGGGCACCGTAGGGATCGCGGGTGACGACCGTGTCAGGTCGTTGTGCACTCCAGTGCTCGAGGTGGTCGAGGAGGGTCTGGTTCTTCCAGTCCCCGGATGAGGTGAATTCCTCGATGAGGGAGTCGGTCAGGGTGGTCTCGAATCGGGTGGGCATAGCAGGGCTCCTTTGCTCTGGTGTCGTACCTGTGACTCGGGTGGAGCTGGTGGTCGTGCTGACAACTGTCGCCGCCGGGCGACGGTTGTGATGCTCAGGCCATCGTCAGTCCGCCGGAGACGGACAGAGTCTGGCCGGTGACATAGGCGGAATCGGGACGGGCGAAGAAGGCCACGACGTTCGCGAGGTCCTCGGGACGGGCGAGCCGGCGCATCGGAATCGCCTTCTCCAGTGCGGTTCGCAGCTTCGGATTGTCCGCGGAGATCTCGGCGAACAGCGGCGTGTCGGCCGGTCCGGGGCACACGCAGTTCGCGGTGATCCCGTGTCGGGCGACCTCGCGGGCGAAGGTCTTCGTGAACGAGATGATCCCGCCCTTGGCCGCCGAGTACACGGCTTCCCCGCTCGACCCGACCCGGCCGGCGTCCGAGCCGATGCTGATGACGGATCCCGATCCGGCTGCGATCATGTGCTCGGCCGCCGACTGCGTGCAGTTGAGCGTGCCGAGGAGGTTGATCGCGATGACCCGCTGCCAGGTCGCCGGCGTCGACTCCATGAACGGTTCGACCTTGTCCCAGCCGGCATTGTTGACGAGGACGTCGATGCGTCCGAAGCGCTCGACCACCTCGGCGATCATGGCGTCCACGGCCGCACGGTCGGTGACATCGGCGGCGAGCCCGATCGAATCATGCCCCAACGCCGAGGCGGTGTTCGCGGCCGTCTGTGCGTCGAGGTCGGCGACGACGACGGTGGCGCCGTCGGCGGCGAGGCGGGTCGCGATTCCCTTGCCGATTCCGGAGGCGGCACCGGTGACGATGATGATGCGATCGGTCAGAGGTGCGGTCTGAGTGGGTGCTGACATGGTGGTGTCCTTCCAGTCGTGTGTCTGATGCTGCGTCGTCAGGTGGGTGTGTTCGCTCCGGTCGACCGGTGTTCGCTCCGGTCGGCCCGTGTTCGTCCCGGTCGGCCGGTGTTCGTCCCGGTCGGCCGGTGTTCCACCCGGTCAGGGGGCGTATTCGCGACCGGCGGAGTTGCGGGCGATGATGAGCTTCATGATCTGGGCGGTGCCGTCGCCGATCTGCATGCCGAGCACGTCGCGCAGTCGTTTCTCGACGTCCCGGTCCTGTTTGTAGCCGTTCTGTCCGTGCAGAAGCAGGCACTGATGGACCGCATGGTAGGCCTCGAGCGGGGCCCACCACTTGCACATGGCAGCCTGAGAGGTGTGCGGGTGGCCCTCGTCGCCGAGGCGCAGAGTGTCCAGGCATAGCAGTCGGGCCGCCGCCATCTTCGTCTCCGCCTCGGCCAGGGGGAAGGAGACCCCTTGGAACTTCGACAGCGGCTGATCGAAGGCCTCACGTCCCTTGGCGTAGGCCCAGGCATCCTCGATCGCGCGCGTCGCAGTCCCCGTGCACTGCAGTCCGATGAGAGCTCGGGAGAAGTCGAATCCCTGCATGACCTGGGTGAATGCTCCACCGACCTCGCCGAGGAGGTGGTCGGCGGGCACACGGACATCGGTGAAGTCCACGCTGCCGCGAGCGACGGCCGCCTGACCCATGTCGATGATGGGGTTCCGGGTGACTCCGGGGGCGTCGAGGTCGACGAGGAACGCCGAGATGCCCTTTCCGCGCCCCGCCTCGGGGTCGGTGCGGGCGAAGATCACCGTTGCCGTCGAGGTCATGGCCAGCGACATCGACTTCGTGCCGTTGACGATCCAGTCGTCGCCGTCCCGTCGGGCCGTGGTCGAGGGGTTTCCGGCGTCCGAACCAGCCTCGGGTTCGGAGAGTCCGATGGCCACCGTTTCGTCACCGGTTGTGATGAGGCGGCAGTAGTGGGCGGCCACCTCGGTGCTGGCATTGCGGGCGATGACCTGTCCGATGAGGGATCCGACGACCTGGATATAGGCGACGGTGAGGTCTCCACGGGCGATGGCCTCGGTGACGAGACCCGCGGTGACCTTGGTCAGTCCGGTCCCGCCGAGGTGGGTCGGCAGTTCGGGGGCGATGAGACCGGCACGGCCCATCTCTCGGGTGATATCGGCACCGATGCGGCCGGCGGCTTCGCGTTCGCGGGCCTCGCTGATGAGCCGCTCCTCGAATCCGGCCGCCGCATCGAGCAGGGTCTGGGTATCGGGGGTGAGAGTCGTGTCCACGGGAATCCTCTGTGCTGTCAGGGTCTGTGCAGGTGGGATCTGTGCCGGCGAGGCGCCGGGGGTCAGTACGCGCCGTCGAAGCGGCTGAAGTCCGGATCGCGCTTCTCCGCGAAGGCGGCCGCTCCTTCGTGTGATTCCGGGGAGTGCGCGTAGAGGTCGAGGGCGCTCATGGCGAGGTTCGTGAAGCCGGTCTGCATCTCGGAATCGGCGTTGAATGACTGCTTGAGGAAGCGCAGCGCCGTCGGTGCCTTGAGACCGAGGGCCCGGGCGCGTTCCTTGGCGCGGGGCATGAGTTCGTCGGCGTCGACCACTTCGGTGGCCAGGCCCCAGGATTCGGCCTTCTGTGCGTCGATGAGTTCGCAGAAGTACCACATCTCACGGGCGCGCTTCTCACCGATGACCCGGGCGAGGAAAGCCGAACCGTAGCCGGCGTCGAAGGATCCGACCTTGGGGCCGGCCTGGCCGAAGCGCGCGTGTGCGGCCGCGATCGTGATGTCGCAGAGGGTGGTGAGCACGTTTCCGCCGCCGATGGCGACACCGTTGACCGCGGAGATCACCGGTTTCGGCACCGAGCGGATGACCTTGTGGAGTTCGGAGATGCGGAACATGCCGTAGCGGCTGGGGCCGTAGTCGCCGGTCTGCGCCTTCTGTTTGACGTCGCCGCCGGCGCAGAAGGACTTCTGCCCGGAACCGGTGAGGATGATCGAACGGACGCGGTTGTCGCCCCAGGCGAGAGTGAAGGCTTCGATGAGTTCGTCGACGGTCTGCGACCGGAACGAATTGAAGGAATCGGGCCGGTTGATCGTGATGACCGCGAAGGTCTCTTCCACCACGTAGAGGATGTCGTCGAAATCCGTGGCTGCGGTCTGCTGAGTCGGGCTGGTGGATGTTGGCATCGTTGCCTCCTCGAACGAAAAATGAATCTATGTTCACACCTAGTGAACATCAGTTCATGAACGAGGTCAAGAGTCGCGGTGCCGGAAGATTCTTGTGAGTTCGCCGAGTTTCGTCCGTCCGCATCGGAGCGACGGTGCACTGGTGGAAGAATGTTGCCGGCAAGGGTGCCGACAGAATGCACTGCTCAGGTGTCGGCCGATCCGAACTCCCGGCAATGGGTCGGGAGTGACTGACGATGACGACGAGAGACGGACGACGATGACCGCAGAAGCACCCGACCCGGACCACAAGACAGGACTCAGCACCCGGCGGACAGCGGACGGTGCGGAGATCGGGGCGCTCATCGGCGCTGGTTTCGGGCTGCTGTTCCTCATCATCAACACCGGCCAGTTCTCGACCCTGGGGCGCACACTCGTTATCGCGGTCGGCGTCATCGTCTTCGCCGGCATCGCGGTCCTCGCGGTTCGCGGACTGCTGCGGAACCGTGGTGGAGGCGGCCGCCTCGGCGAATCGGGGACCCGTGGTCGTCGGGAACCGCCGTTCGGTCGCGCCTACTGGATCATCGTGCTCATCGAGGCGGTTCTCCTGTTCGCCGGAGCCCGACTGCTCACGAGCCTCGGCCATCCGGAGCTCGGAGTGGCGTGGGTGGCCGTGGTCGTCGGCACTCATTTCTATGCGCTCGGCCGCGTGTTCGGGCTCGACCGCTTCCACGTGCTCGCCACCGTCGTGACCCTCTGCGGAATCGGCGGGTTCATCGCCTTCTTCGCGGCGGCTCCGGCGTTCATCCCGGTCATCAGCGGCGTCATCTCGGGATTCGTGCTGCTCGCCTTCGCCGTGTGGGCCCTGACCCCGACCGAGCGGTAGAGCCGGCACGCATCGAGTTTCGTTCGGTTCGTCATCGGGTTCTGATCCAGTCATCGAGTTTTCTCCCGATGACTGGATCAAAAGTCGATGAAGCTGCACGAGGTGGCTGGGCCCGTGACCACACTGCGTTCCAGCCATCAGGACGCGAACTGATGGCTGGAACGCAGTGCGGTCGTCGGCAGGTGGCGGGGCCAAGCCCTACCGGCAGGTGGAGGGGTTGGTGGGTCAGTCCTCGGCGGGGGCTTCGGGGACCCCGGCGCCGTCCTTCTTCAGCGGCTGCACGCGCGGGGGTGGGAACTCCGGAGCCTGGGCGGCGGGATGGGCTTGCAGCCCGGCGAACACCTCGGCGATGGCGCGGTCGAGCTGCGGATCGTCGGCGGCGAAGAGCTGACCGGGATCGTGCTCGACCTCGATATCGGGGTCGACTCCATAGTTCTCCACACTCCAGCCCTTGCCCTCGATCCAGAAGGCATAGCGCGGCTGCGTCACTCCGGTGCCATCGACGAGATCGTAGCGACCGTCGATGCCGACGACTCCGCCCCACGTGCGCACGCCGATCACTGGGCCGATGCCCTTGGCCTGCACGCGCGCGTTGATGATGTCGCCGTCGGAGCCGGAGAACTCATTGGCCACGAACACCACCGGGCCGCGCGGAGCATCCTCGGGGTCCCGGTCCATCTGGTCATAGCTGCGAGCCGCACCCCAGGCAACCACCTGATCGGCGAAGCGTTCGGCCACCAGAGCACTCGTGTGCCCGCCTCGGTTGAACCGCACATCGGCGATGACGCCCTCGCAGCCCATGGCCTGCCGCAGATCCCGGTGCATCTGCGCCCACCCGTAGGAGGTCATGTCCGGGACATGCACATAGCCGATGCGGCCGGATGACTTCTCGGCCACATACTCCCGGCGGGAGCGCACCCAATCCTGATAGCGCAGCTTCTCCTCGGTGGGCAGTGGAATCACGGCGACCGCGCGGTCCTTGCGACCGCGGCGCAGAGTCAGCTCGACGATCGTGTCCGCGGCCCCCTGCAGATGAGCGGCGGGACCGGCCGCCTCGTCGACGGGCTGACCATTGACAGCAACGATGACATCGCCGGGCTGCGCTCCGACTCCGGCCTGGCGCAGCGGCGACCTCGCCCCCGGTTCACTGCTCTCACCGGGAAGGATGCGAGAGATCGTCCAACCCTCAGCGCTCCGCTCAAGATCCGCACCGAGGAATCCGAGCTTCATCGACCCATCGCCGAGCCCAGAAGGCGGGCTGACATAGGCGTGGGAGGTGTTGAGCTCGCCCACGGTTTCCCACAGCACGTCGACGAGGTCGTCATGAGTCAGCGCCTTGGCGGCCACAGCACGCCAGCGCAGCGTCACCGACTCCCAATCGACCCCGTTCATGTCCTCGCGCCAATAGTGATCGCGCATGATCCGGGAGTTCTCCTCGAACATCTGCAGCCATTCGGCCCGGCGGTCGAGCTCGAATCGCAGACGCGAGAGATCGACGGAGATGTTGTCATCATCGTCGGCCTCGACTTTCCGGTTCGCCGGGACCACGCTGATCGCACCGTCGCTGCGCACGACGAGCAGCTTGCCGTCTCCGGAGATCTCATACTCGTCGGCCTTGTCGACGACGGTGCTGACCTTCCGCTTGGCGAAGTCGAAGTACTGGACCACCTCGGCGGGTTTCTCACCGGCATCTCCGGCCCGTCCGGTGCCGAGCTCACCGGCTTCGACGTCGCCGGTGCGCAGCCAGACGAGTCCTCCCTCAGCGGATTCGAGATCCCGGAAGACCCCCGAGGCGACCGGGAACGGCACGATGCGCTCTTCAGCTCCCTCGAGCTCGACCTCGACGGTGGCGGCGGGTTTGTCCCCGCGACCGCGCTCGGACTTCGCCTCCTCGGTGACCTCGCTGATCGCCCATCCGCCGGCGCTCGGTCCGAAGGGCGCAGGTTCATCGGCGGCCAAGGGCAGCAGCCACGGTCGGGTGACGCCGTTGAACGACAGATCGAAGGAATGCTGGTTGTACGAGGGATCGAAGGTGCGATCAGAGAGGAAAGCGACGAACTTCCCATCACGGGTGAACGTCGGCGAGAAGTCATTGAACTTGCCCGTCGTCAGCGGCTGGGCCTCGCGATCCGATTTCACCTCGGCGATCATCAGCTGCGCGAGCAGCTCCTCACCCTGCGTCGGCTGCGACCACACGAGGTACTTCCCATCGGGTGAGAACCGCGGATCGCGCGCCTCGCCGTGTCCCGAATGCCCGACCAGACGCGTCCGACCATTGCCCACATCGACGGTCCGGATCGACCCGTCGTGGGAGATCGTGGCGAGCATCTTCCCCGCCGGATCCGCCTTCAGGTGCAGGACCCGTCCCAGGGCTCCGGCCCCGATTCGCCGAGGCGGCTTGTCCCCGGTCACGGACGCGACCTCGATCGCGTCCTCCCCTTCGACGTCGGTGATGTACGTGGCAAACCCGGTGTCACCGAGGACGAGAGGTTCGCGGGTGCGGATCGACGAATCCGCGCACAGCGCCCGGGCCGGGCCCTCGCGGTGGGCGAGCCAGAAGGTCTTGCCCCGCCATTCCACCACCGAGGCATTGCCTTCTCTGTCGGGGCTGATGTGGTTGAGCCCGGTCTTCGGGTCGAGACTGAGCGGCTGCACCTGAGTCCCCGGCAGAGTCACCGCGAGAGTGCGGACCTCGGCGTCGAGGCTGTCGAGGATCCTGATCTCCCCACGGGAGTGCCAGACGATGCGGGTGCCGTCGGTCGTGGCGTCACGGACATAGCCCTCGGCCTCGGACTGGTGCGTGAGCTGCCGTGGTTCGACCGAGTCATCACCCGAACTCGCCGAGGTGGCCAGTCCGTCGATGATCCACAGGTTCGCCTGTTCATCGGCATGGTGAGGGAAGGTCGCGGCCCGGTCCGAGGTGAACACGAGCGAATCGCCGACCCACAGCGGGTCGGTCAGAGAGGCCTCGTCCTCGCGCAGCAGCCGCTGCCACCGGGCCCCGGATCCATCTCCGATGCCGGCAGCGTTCGTACTGCCGACTCGATCGAGCCACAGCCTCGGCGCAGTCCCACCCCGGTAGCGCTTCCAGTGCGCGGGCGGACGGGAGAACGGCGTCGACAGAGCGGTCACTCCCGTGTGGTGCCGGGCCAGACCCGAGGCACGACCGAACGACAGCCGATCGACCTCGCCGTCGAGGCTCACGGACTTCACGACATGGTTGCGGACCTCGAACTCCCCGGCATTCGCGCCGACGAGGACATGGGCGGCATCGGCCCACCCGAGCATCGTCATCGCGCTCGACCCCAACCAGGTGAGCCGACGCAGGGACCCGGTGGCCACCTCGGCGACCATGAGCTCCGCCTGGCCGGTGCGGAACGATACGAACGCGACGTGCGCTGCGTCGGGTGAGATCCTCGGTGACCGGACCGGCGCATGATCGGAGGTCAGCCGCCAGGCGCGGCCGCCGGCGGAGGGAACGAGCCAGACATCGTCGTCGGCGGTGAAGGTGATGAGATCGGACTGGATATGGGGATAGCGAAGATAAGTCACGTGACCCACATTACAAGCTCGACAGTGCGGCGACCGCGGGCCGGAACCGATGCCCAGGCAACTTGCACCCGGCAATAGAATGGGCACATGCCATCTCTGACTTCTGTGCTCACGGACCGTTTCGCCGCCGCCCTCACCCAGGCCTTCGGTGAGGACTTCGCCGGACGTGACCCCGTCATCCGCAGCAGCCAGTTCGCAGACTTCCAGGCCAATGTGGCCCTGCCGCTGGCCAAGGAGCTGAAGTCGAAGCCGCGCGATATCGCCGCACAGATCGTCGAGAACCTCGACCTCGAGGGCGTGTGCGAGGCACCGGAGATCTCCGGACCCGGGTTCATCAACCTCACCTTCACCCCGGAGTTCCTCGCCTCCACCCTCGAAGCGGGGGGCGCCGCAGCGGCACCGGAAAACGATGCCCCGCAGACCGTGGCCATCGACTACTCGGCCCCGAATGTGGCCAAGGAGATGCACGTCGGGCACCTGCGGACCACCGTCGTCGGCGACGCCCTGGCCCGCACCCACGAGTTCCTCGGCAACACGGTCATCCGCCAGAACCACATCGGCGACTGGGGTACCCCCTTCGGCATGCTCATCGAGCACCTCCTCGATGTGGGAGTCGACTCCGACGAGGCCTCCGAAGTGTCCGAGAACCCGAACGCCTTCTACCAGGCGGCCCGGGCGAAGTTCGACTCCGATGAAGCCTTCGCCACACGCTCCCGGTCCCGCGTCGTCAAACTCCAGGGCGGCGACGAAGAGACCCTGGGCCTGTGGACGACGCTCGTCGGCTACTCCCGCGAGTACTTCAACCGCATCTACTCCCTCCTCGACGTCACCCTCACCGACGCCGACCTCGCCGGAGAGTCCACCTACAACGACATGCTCGCCGAGGTCTGCGACGAGCTCGAGGCGAAGGGCCTGGCCACGATCTCCGATGGAGCGCTGTGCGTGTTCCCCGAAGGCTTCACCGGTCGTGAGGGCGAACCCCTGCCGCTCATCATCCGCAAGTCCGACGGCGGCTACGGCTACGCCACGACCGACCTCGCGGCCGTCCGCAACCGGGCGATCAACCTCGGTGTGAACCGGGCGCTCTACGTCGTCGGCACCCCGCAGGCCATGCACTTCGAAATGGTCTTCACCGTCGCCCGCGCGGCCGGCTGGCTGCCGGAGACCTTCAGCCCCGAACACGTGAAGATCGGCAATGTGCTCGGATCCGACGGCAAGATCCTGCGCACCCGTTCCGGTGCCCCGCTGCGCCTGGCCGAACTCCTCGAAGAGGCCGTGACCCGGGCGAAGACGACTCTGGCAGAATCACACGTGGACTTCGGCCCCGAGGAGGCCGATGAGGTTGCGCGCATCGTCGGCATCGGTGCGGTCAAGTACGCCGACCTCTCCGTCGCCCACGACACCTCGTACACCTTCGACCTCGACCGAATGCTCGCCCCCATCGGCAACACCGCCCCGTACCTTCAGTACGCCGGTGCCCGCATCCGTTCGATCGGACGCAGGGCCGAGGCCGAAGGCGTCAATGCCTCCCAGGTCGCGAACGCTGCGATCAGTCTCGGAGAGACGGCCGAGCGTGAGCTGGCCCTGTCGATCCTCGGCTTCGCCGATGTGGTCACCGAGGTGGCCGCCGGGTCGACGCCCCACCGCCTGTGCACCTACCTGTTCGATCTCGCCCAGGCCTTCACCTCGTTCTACGAGCAGTGCCCGGTGCTCATCGCCGAGACCGAAGAGCTGCGCGACTCCCGTCTGCGGCTCTCGGCGATCGTGCTCGAGGTCCTCCAGGCCGGTCTCGGGGTGCTCGGCATCCGCGTTCCCGAGCGGATGTGAGTTCACCTCACCTGCCCTCCGCGAAGAGGATGCTGCCCTGGATCGTTCTGGGCATCGTCATCCTCGCCCTCAACCTGCGCACCCCGATCATCGCGCCGACGGCGATCCTGCCCGACATCCAGGAGGGCACGAGATTCAGCGCGGCCGGACTCGGTCTGCTCACCGGACTGCCGGTTCTGCTGTTTGCGCTGGCCACGCCGCTGGCGGGGAAGTTCATCACCCGCCTCGGGGCCGAAGCCACGGTTCTCGCCTGTCTGTCCGGTGTCCTGCTGGGCACAGTTCTGCGGTCGGTCGGCCCTCCCTGGCTCGTGCTCGTGGGCACCGGCATCATCGGGCTCGCGATCACCCTGGGCAATATCGTCGTGCCCGTCATCATCCGTCGCGAGGTCCCGTGGGAACAGGTGTCGATGGTCACCGGCCTGTACTCGGCGATGATGAACGTCGGGTCGATGGCCACCCTCATCGGCACGGGCCCACTGGCCGCGGCGTTCGGTTGGCGGTGGGCCCTGGCCGCCTGGGGCGTTCTCGCCCTGGCCGGGCTCGGTTTCTGGATGGTGCTCATCCGCGTGCGCGTGCGCCGCGAGGGGGAGGCCGCCCGCGCTGCCGCGGAGGCCGTCGATTCCACTGACCCTTCCCTCGCCGAGGCGGCCGCCCCCGCTGCGAAGCAGTCGTGGGCCGAGGCTCCCGCCTCCTTCCGAGTGATCATCGCCCTGCTCATCATCACGTTCTCCGGGCAGTCGACTGCCTACTACGTGACGACGACCTGGCTGCCGAGCTACCTCGGCGACACGATCGGGCTCGCCCCGACCGCCGCCGGAGGCACGGCGTCCCTGTTCCAGATCGCGGCGATCCTCGGCGCCTTCGGAGTGCCGCTGTTGGCCGTGAAGACGAAGCCGTGGGTGCCCGTGGCGATCGTCGCAGTCCTCTGGCTGTCGCTGCCCGTGGGTCTGCTGGCAGCACCCGGTTCGTACTGGCTGTGGGCGACCACCGGCGGCATCGCCCAGGGCGGCGGGTTCACCGCGATCTTCTCGATCATCGCCCGCACCGCCGGCAGCGACGCCCAGACCGCGTCAGCATCGGCGCGCGTGCAGTTCGGCGGCTACCTCGCAGCGACCTTGGCTCCGCCGTTCGCCGGTTGGCTCAACACCGCGACCGGCGGGTGGACGGCACCGCTGCTGCTCATCCTCACCGCAACCCTCGCATTCACGATCACCGGTCTCGTGGCCGCCCGCCGTGCCGGAGGCTTCCCCCGCGGTGGGCGCGAGGTCCTCGACCCCGAATAGGCTTGCCCTCCCTAATTACTACCTGACGGCGGCCCAGCAACCTCGCGCCAGGTTGCTGGGCCGCCGTCAGGTAGCAATAAGGAGTCGGCGCGCACAGAAACACCGAGGCGGCCCACCGTAACGGTGGGCCGCCTCGGTGACGGTCATGCGAATCCGTGGATTCGCCTGGTGACTGAACAGCGTCACTGATCAGTCGTCAGTGACTCAGTGCTTGGCGTCGGAGCCTTCGGCAGGCTTGACGGCCGGCTTCGGTGCGGGGACCTCGTCCGCGGCCTCAGCCTTGGTCGAGGGCACAGCGGTCTGCGAGACCTCGGTGGCCGCGGCCTGGCGCGAAGCCGGGGTCGAACCGACCGGACGGGCATCGGCGGGACGGTTGTTCGGCAGCGGGGTCGACCAGGGATCCTCGACCGGCTGGGCCTTCTTCCACACGTAGTAGCCGATTCCGGCGGCCGAACCGATGACGAGGGTCCACACAAGTGCGGCCTTTCCGCCACCGGACTTGCGGGCGGTGTCCTTCTCGATGCGCTTGCCGGCGTTGGCGAGAGCCTTGCGTGCCTTCTTCATGGCCTTCTTGTCACCGGTGAGGCGGACAGCCAGGTCATCGATGAGCTTCGGGGTCTCGGCAGCGGACAGCGAAGTCGCGGCGTTCGATGCGAACTTGCCGGCGCGTTCGGTGGCTTCGGGGCGGTAGGACTCGAGCTTGTCGGCCCAGTCGTGGACCCGATCATTGGCCTTGTCGGCGAGAGCTTCGACCTGCGGACGCGCCTTCTCAGCGAACTCTTCGGCCTTGCCGGCCAGCGCCTCGACCTGGGGGCGAGCCTTGTCTGCGGCCTCACGCAGCTTAGGGGCCGCGTTCTCGCTGGCATCTGCCAGGACTCGGAGCGACGTCTGCTTCGCGGAATCGAGCTTCGAAGTGAGCTGATCTCGAGTGGGCTTCTTCGACATAAACAGTTCCCAATCCTTAGATGTCGGTGGTCAGGTGATCATTGACCAGTCTACGGCCTAGGGGCAACCCTGTGGACAGCGGATGTCATCGAATTGTCTGCGGATCGCCTGACAGGTTGGGCAATGGACCTGGTGCGAAACTGCATTCGCCGCCTCGGCGTGGAAGAATGAAGGCATGACTACAGCTTCGACACATACCGCAGTCCTGCACACCAACCACGGTGACATCACCATCAACCTCTTCGGCAATCATGCTCCGAAGACCGTGGCCAACTTCGTCGAACTCGCCCAGGGTGAGCGTGAGTTCACCGATCCCTCGACCGGCGAGCCGACCAAGCGCCCGTTCTTCGACGGACTCGGCTTCCACCGCATCATCTCGAACTTCATGATCCAGGGCGGCTGCCCGCTGGGCACCGGCACCGGCGGACCCGGCTACACCTTCGACGACGAGATCCACCCCGAACTGCAGTTCGACCGCAAGTACCTGCTGGCCATGGCCAATGCCGGCAAGCAGATGGGACGCGGCACCAACGGCTCGCAGTTCTTCATCACCACCGCCGAGACCCCTTGGCTCAACGGCAAGCACACCATCTTCGGGGAGGTTGCCGATGAAGCCTCGCAGCGGGTCGTCGACGAGATCGAGGGTGTGCGCACCGCTGCGATGGACAAGCCGGTCGAGCCGGTCGTCATCGAGAAGGTCGACGTCACCGCGAAGTGAGTCACTGTCCGTAGAGGACCACTGAGTACCATGGTGTGATGGACACACCTGAGGAGGGCTCGGCACGGGAAACCGGCCGGGCCCTCTCTGCATCCCCGCCGCTGATCACCCGCATACTCCTCATCGTCACCATCGTGGCGTTCCTCGCGGAGCTCATTCCCGGCCTCGACCTGCTGCGCCGACTGAGCTTCGTTCCCGCACTCACGATCGAACAGCCGTGGCGGGTGCTCACGGTCGCCCTCGTCCACGAGGAGCCCTCACCGTTCCATCTGCTGGCGAACATGATCGGACTGTTCTTCTTCGGATCCTTCGTCGAGCGGGCGCTGGGGCATTGGAAGTTCCTGGCCGTCTACATCATCGGCACTGCGGGTGGTTCGGCCATGGTGCTCCTGCTGGCCGATCCCCTCGGCGTCGATTGGGTGACGCATCATATCGGTGCTTCGGGTGCGGTGTTCGCGATCGTCGGTGTCCTCTTGGCCCCGACCCGTCGGCTCGACCGGAACATCGCCGGGGTGCTCGTGTTCGTGGCGCTCAACTTCGGCTATGGATTCCTCGTCGCGGGCGTGTCCTGGGAGTCCCACCTCGGCGGTCTGCTCACCGGGTTCGTGCTCGGGTGTGCGGGGCTGCTCGGGCCACAGCGCTCACGGACGCTCGTGTTCACGTCGACCGCGGTCGGTCTGGTGGTGCTCCTGGCGGCCGGCGGAGCGTGGAAGCTGGCCGGCCTCTCAGCCCTGCCCTGAGCTAGGAGCTCGAATTCCGAACTCGGCTGAGGCCCTGGACTCAGTCGCAGAGTGCGACGTTTTCGTCTGCTGGGCGAAGTCGCACAGGCGCTATCAGGCTTTTACCAGACAAAAGCCGTTTTGTGTGCACTCTGCAGTGGAAAATTCTTTGTCCACAAGCTCTATCCACAACGTGGATAACTTACACCTGTGTGTTTAGCCTGGTCAGAGGCTTAAATTAAGTTTTCCACAAGCGACGCACCCGGCTTGGGTATAACTCGGCGCTTGTGGATTGTCGATGCCGGGGCGCCGTTGCCGGTGCGAGCGGGGCGCCGCTGCTGGTGCGAGCGTGGACCGGTGAATGCAGATTGCCTGGTCGATCCGCGGTGATTCCGAGCTCAGAATCACCGCGGATCGACCAGACAATCGTCAGCGATTGCGGCCGGGGTCGGCTACCGCCAGCGTGTGGACATGATCAGACCCGCCACGAAGAAGGCGAAGCCGATGAGGATGTTCCAGTTGCCCCACGCTTCGACGGGGAGAGCGCCCTGGGTGATGTAGAAGGTGACGAGCCAGATCAGACCGATGAGCAGGAGGCCGATGAGGACCGGCAGGAACCAGCTCGGGTTCGGTTTGATGGTCTGCTGGCCCGAGGTCGAGGTGTAGCTCGCCGTCTTGCGACCCTGGGGGCGCTTGGCGGGATTGCCCGACCGGGCCGTGCGCTTGGCGGCCGCACCTTTCGAGCCGGTTGTCTTGGAGGCCGATGATTTGGAATCAGAGGCCTTCGATCCTGAGGTCTTGGAGTCCGAGGTCTTCGACGACTTCGCATCCTTGGCCGACTTCGCATCCTTGGCCGAGTCGGACTTCGTGGCCGACTTCTCGTCCGTCGACGCCTTGTCCTTCTTCCCGGCGGCCGCGGTCGCTGAGTCCTTCGCGGAAGCCTTCTCGGAGTCCTCTGCGTCCTCATCCGAGGAATCGTCCTTCAGGTCATCCGCAGCAGACTCCGTCGCATCCGACTCGGTGTCGGCAGCTTCGGCGACATCGGTGTCGAGCGATTCGGTCTCGAGTTCCTCGATCTCGGTCGCTTCGACCGTTTCTGCGGATTCGGCCTGCTTCGCCTTGGCCGCCGACGAAGTGCGAGAAGTGCGCTGGGGGCGTCCTTTGGACTTGGCCACAAGTACTCCTTTGTCGGCCGACCGTCGTTGGGGTCGCCGAATGAATGGTTGGGGACGATCGCAGACCAGTCTACTCGGGGCGGGGGTCACAGTGAAAAACTCCGACTACCCTGAAAGCGCCCCGAGCGCGCCCCGGACGATGATTCTCATAGGATAAAGTGCATAGGGGTGTCCCCGCCTGTCTTCTTCGACGGCCCCCGACAATGCAGTGACAGTCACGGAGCAGAAGTGGTGAATAGTTCCTCCTCGGGTAACGAGCCGGGCGTGAATCCGCCCTCGCGACCCACTATCCGTCCTGCTCAGAGACGGCAGGCTCCATCTGACTACGGTGACCAGCAGCTCGGTCACTCCGCCGATCAGTCTGCAGGTGGTTCCGGTGCCGGCGGCGATCAGCCGCTGCCCAGCCGACGCGAGCTGCGACGCAGGGAAGCCGAAGCCGCTGCGGCCCAGGGCGAACCGACCGCCGTCTACTCCGACGCCCCGCCCGTCTACGAACAGCCCCATTCGACGCACGCTCAGGCCACCCAGGCCATGCCCGCGGTCCCGCAGGGTCACGGTGGACCGCAGACGCATGGCCACCTCGGCGAAGATCAACACCAACCTCAGGCCGCACCTCAACCGCAGGGCCGGCCTCAGACCCGCCGTCAGCGGCGACGTCAGCCCGTGGAGAAGGAACCGCTCGGTCCGATCCGCGGGACCGTGCGCACCTTCGGCGAACTGTGCATCACGGCCGGTCTCGTCCTCATCCTCTTCGTCGTCTGGCAGCTGTGGTGGACGGACATCCAGGCCAACCGCGACAACGAAGTGCTCGCCGACGAACTCACTCAGGACTGGGCGAACCAGGATCCGAACGAGCTGCCCGATGACCCGGACGAGCCCGTGGTCTCCGATCCCGTGGGCAAGAACGAGGCCTTCGGCATCTTCTACATCCCGCGCTTCGGCGACGACTACTACCGCACCGTCGCCGAGGGCGTCGATCTCGAACCCGTGCTCAACCGGATGGGCGTGGGCCGCTACCCGAACTCGGCGATGCCGGGCGAAGTCGGGAACTTCTCCATCGCCGGCCACCGCGTGACCTACGGCAAGCCGCTCAACCAGATCGCGAACCTGCGCCCGGGCGATGAGATCATCGTCCAGACGAAGGACGGCTTCTACACCTACACCTTCCGCAACTTCGACATCATCCTCCCCGACGCCGTCGAAGTGCTCTCGCCCGTGCCCGACGCACCCGACTTCAAGGGCAAGGACCGGATCCTGACGATGACGGCCTGCAACCCGATGTTCTCCGCCCGGGAACGCTACGTCGCCTACGCCGAACTCACGGACTGGACGCCGGCCAGCGACGGAGCACCGGACAACATCAAGGACTCGAAGGCCTATGACAAGGTCAGCAAGAACGGCGGTGCCTGATATGTACGCATTCATCTGGCGGATCCTCCCGGGCAACTGGGTGGTCAAGCTCATCCTCGCCCTCATCCTCATCGCGGCGGTCGTCCTCCTGCTCATGCAGTACGTCTTCCCCGTGATCGCCCCGTACATGCCCTTCAACAACGCCACAGTGACCGAAGGCGGACAATGACAAAGATCCTCGTCATCGACAACTATGACAGCTTCGTCTACACGCTCGTGTCCTATCTGCGTGAGCTCGGCGCGGATGTTGACGTCGTCCGCAACGACGACATCTCCGCCTCCGCGATCGCGGAGACCGTGAGCACCTACGACGGCGTGCTCCTGTCCCCGGGCCCCGGCGTGCCCGCTGAGTCCGGGGTCTGCCCGCCCCTTCTGTCCTGGGCGGAGACAGCTGGCATGCCCGTGTTCGGCGTCTGCCTGGGCCATCAGGCACTCGGCGAGGTGTTCGGCGCCGAGGTCACCCATTCTCCCGTGCTCATGCACGGCAAGACCTCGGTCATCACCCACGACGGCGAAGGCATCTTCTTCGGCTGCCCGAGTCCGCTGACAGTTACCCGCTACCATTCGCTGGCGATCGTCGACGAGACCCTCGACCTCGAGAAGTTCGCCGTCACCGCCCGCACCGACGACGGCATCGTCATGGCCATCGAACACCGGGAGAAGCCCATGTTCGGCGTCCAGTTCCACCCCGAGTCCGTGCTCACAGAACACGGATACCTCATGCTCGGCAACTGGCTCGAGGTGTGCGGTCTCGAAGGCGCCGCCCAGGCGGCGGCAGGCATGTCGCCGCTGGCGACCGCGATCGCCTGAGAATTCCCGCCGATCCCTGTTCTCAGGGTTCTCGCCGAGGCGGCTCATCGTTATGATCGTGAGCACAGTGATCCCTGTGCTCAGATGATCCGAATCCGCGCCGGGATCCGTGCATGGCCTCAGGAGCCGTGCACTGCCGACGAACAGGAGACACCGACGATGTCAGAACCGACCTATCTGCGCGACGAACCGTTCACCGAACTCACCGTCATCGAGGTCCCTGCCACTCCGGCGGCGGTCGTCGAGGCGCGTGAAGTGCACATGTCAGACCTGCCGGAACTCTTCGATGCCACGTTCTCCGGTCTCTTCCCCGTGCTCTCCGAAGCGGGCCTCGAACCCGCGGGACCGGCCTTCGCCCTCTACACTCGACAGCCGAGCGAAACGGTGGATCTGCAGGTCGGGATCCCCACCTCGGCGGGGCTGACGAATGCGCAGCCGATCGCCGGCGGTCATATCGTCATCCCCGCGGAGCTGCCCGGCGGCTCCATGGCCGTGCGCAGCCACCTCGGCGGATACGATGGCCTCGGGGAATCCTGGGCGCAGCTGCTCAAGGACGCGGTGGCGGCCGGGCATCGTCCGGGACTGCCGTTCATCGAACTCTATGTCACCGAACCCAGCCCCGAGGCGGATCCCGCCGATATGCGCACCGATCTGTTCCTCACCTTGGAGTGAGGAACGGCGTCACCGACGTCCACAGACACACACCGGAGACGACAGCGGCCGGGTCAGTCGATGACTGACCCGGCCGCTGTGCGCTGAGAGCTCAGTTGCCGATGATGCCTTCGGACCAGTTGTCGAAGAGCCCTCCGCCCATCGAATCCTTGTCCTTCTTGTCCTTATCGCCTTCGTCTCCGTTGTCTCCGCCGTCGTCGCCGGGAGCGGTCGGGATTCCACCGGGGACCGACGGGATCGACGGCGACGGCTCCGGCTCCGGTGGCTTCTTGGCCACCTTCACGGTGATCTCCGAGCCCTGCTTGACGTCGCTTCCGCCGGTCGCGGACTGTTCGAAGACCTTCTTCTCATCGTGGTCAGCGGTCTCGACCTCTTCGGTCTTGCACTTGAGCTGGTACTCATCGCCCTCGAGGGTCTTGCAGGCCTCCTCGGCGCTCTGGCCGGTGACATCGGGGACCTCGACCATGCCAGAGGATACGACGAGATCGACATTCGAATCGACGTCGACTTCCTGACCGTCGCCGGGTTTGGTCTCGATGACGACGCCCTTCTCAACGTCCGGGGAATTCTGGGGGATATGGGTGCCGGCCTGCAGCTTCGCGTCGTTGATGATCTTCCGCGCCTCCTCCTCGGTCTTGCCGGAGACGTCGGGGACCTTCACGGACTCGGGGCCCGAGGAGATGATCAGCTTGACGACGCTGTCCTTCTCCACGGTCTGACCGCCCGGCGGGTCGGTTTCGATCGCCTTGCCCTCATCGACCTCTGCGCTGTATTTCTCGTCGCGGTCGACTCGCAGGCCCTGTTGGATGAGCGCGGATTCGGCCTCATCGGCGTCCATGTTCGCCACATCCGTGACCTGAACCTCGATGACCTCCGGCGGCTTGTTGATCTCGTACACCCACAGGGCCACGGCGGCCAGGGCGAGGAGGACGAAGATGCTGCCGATCCAGACCCAGGCGCGCGACCGCTTCTGCGGAGGACGCTCCTCCTGATTGGTCATGATCGCCGATACCGGCCCGGTTTCGGGAGTGGGCTCGGCCTCGTTGGCATGAGCCATCGGAGCGGTCATGGGCGGGGCCATCATCGGATACGCCTGCGTGGCCTCGACATCGTCCTCGAAGCTCATGGGACGGCCGTCGCGGGCGGCGAGCACGTCCTCGCGGAAGGTGTAGGCGTCCTGGTAGCGGGCGTCGCGGTCCTTGAGCAGAGCGTGGAGGAGGAGCCGGTCGACGGCCGGTGGGATGTTCGAGTTATAGAAGCTCGGCGGCTGCGGAGTCTCTCCCACGTGCTGGTAGGCCACGGCCAACTGGGAATCGCCGACGAACGGGGGACGACCGACCAGCAGCTCGTAGAGCAGGCAGGCGGTCGAGTACAGGTCGGAACGGGCGTCGACGACTTCGCCGCGGGCCTGCTCGGGGGAGAGGTACTGGGCGGTGCCCACCACCGACTGGGTCTGCGTCAGTCCCGAATTGTCCTTGAGCGCCCGGGCGATGCCGAAGTCCATGACCTTGATGTCACCCTCAGGGGTGAGCATGACGTTCGCGGGTTTGATGTCGCGGTGGACGATGCCGTTGCGGTGGGAGTATTCGAGCGGAGCCAGGACCCCGGCGATGACGTTGAGTGCCTCGTCGACGGTGAGTGTGCCGTGCTCATTGAGGACTTCGCGCAGGGTCTGGCCCTCGACGTATTCCATGACGATGAACGGAACGGACACCGACGAGCCGCCGGATTCGACGAATTCCTCTTCACCCGAATCGTAGACGGAGACGATTCCGGGATGGTTGAGACCGGCCGCGGACTGGGCCTCGCGCTTGAGGCGGGTGTGGAACGACGGATCGCGGGCGAGATCGGAGCGCAGAAGTTTGATGGCCACGCGACGGCCGAGACGATTGTCGACGCCCTCATGCACTTCTGCCATGCCCCCACGGCCGAGGAGCGCACGAACTTCGTAACGCCCCGACAGCACCTTGGGTTCACTCATGTATGTCCTCCGCTTGTCTCACCCGAGCTTCAGGCTTCATTCTCACCTGAACCGGGTCGAGTTTCAGTATCTCAAACTCTTCGCTTCTCGTAATCGCTGCTCTGTATCGATCACTGTCTAGTCATTGCCGTTGTTTCCGTTCTGGTTGCCGCCGGCCTCCGAGCTGCTCGCCGAGCCGGAATTACTGCCCGCTCCGTTATTGCCGCTGTTCGGGTTGGAGCCGCCGGAGGTGTCGGCCGAATCGCCGGAGCTCGCGGTATCCGACTCGCCTGACGTGTCCGTCGACGATGAGGAGTCCGATTCGCTCGAGGTCTCGGAGTCCGACGACGAACTCGACGAGCTCGAGGAGTCCTGATCGGAGGACGAGCCGTTGTCACCGGAGTTCGAACCCTGATCCTGCGAATCGGATGAGGAACCGGAATCCGAGCTCGACTCCGAGTCATTGCCCAGACCCGAATCGGATCCGGAGTCCGAGGCCGGCTCTTCGGGCTGCTCGGCGGGGCCGGCGGAGATGTAGAGGGTCACGGTGTCACCCTCTTCGAAGGTGTAACCGTTGTCGCCCTCGCCGACGTCCGCAACGGTTCCGGCTGCCCGGTCCGAGTTGATGTCGGTCGTCTCGACCTCGAGTCCCTTGTTCTCGAGGTTCTGCGTCGCCGAGGATTCCGTGAGTCCGATGTAATCGTTCTTATCGATCTCGATCGTCTTCGCCGCCTCCGAGGTGGGCGCCGAGGTCGATGGCTCCGGTTCGGGTTCGGCATTGCCTCCGCCGAGGAAGAACCACAGCAGGGAACCGACCGCGATGAGGGCGATGATCGCAAGGATCCAGATGAGGACCCGGCCCTTGTTCGACTGCTTGTCCTTCTCCAGATCCTGATTCTGCGGATCGTTGGGATCGATCTGTCCCGTATTCGCCGCAGCTGCTCCGGCACCGGCGGCACCAGCGCCGACGATTCCGGAGGCGGCACCGTTCGGGTACACCTGGGTCGCATCGTTCGAGGAGGTGACGGGCAGGGTCTTCGTCGTGGCTGCCGGCTCCGGGTTGTTGAAGACCTGGGTCAGAGCTTCGGACGCCGCGGCTCCGTGGCGCATCTGCGGCACGAGCTCCTCGGCCCCGGCGATGTCCCCGGCCGAGAGCGCCTCGGCGGCCTTAGCGACCTTGAACGCGTCCGAGGGACGGCGTTCGGGCTTCTTCTCCAGCAGGCAGTCGACGAAGCGGCGCAGCGGTTCGGAGACCGTGTCCGGCAGCGGCGGATGCTGCTGATTGACCTGGGCGATGGCGATGGCCACCTGCGAGTCTCCGGTGAAGGGACGCTGACCGGCCAGGGCCTCATAGGCGATGATGCCCAGTGCATAGAGGTCGGAACCAGGTCCCGAACCCTTTCCGGTGGCCTGTTCGGGGGCGAGGTACTGGGCGGTGCCCATGACCTGCCCGGTCTTCGTCAGCGGTGCCTGATCGGTGACTCGGGCGATGCCGAAGTCCGTGATCTTGACCCGGAAGTCCGGGGTCATGAGGATGTTGCCGGGCTTGATGTCACGGTGGATGACGCCCACCTTGTGTGCGGCACCGAGGGCCTGAGCGGCCTGCGTGACGATGGAGAGCGTATCGGTCTCGGACAGGGGAGCACTGCGCTCGATGATGGCCGACAGAGCCTCACCGGGCACGTATTCCATGACGAGGTAGGGCGAACCCTGCTCGTCACCGTAGTCGTAGACGCCGGCGATTCCCGGGTCGGAGACTCGGCCCATGTTCTGGGCTTCGGCACGGAACCGGGCGAGGAAGGTCGATTCGGAGAGGTACTCGTCCTTGAGGATCTTCGCCGCGACCTCGCGGCCGAGCACGGAGTCCACACCCTTCCAGACCTCGCCCATGCCGCCGACGGCGATGCGGGAGGTGAGTTTGTAACGGTTGCCCAACAGGGTGCCTTCGACGGGTCTCATTTCTCGACCACCGCTTCCATCATGTTCTTCGCGATCGGCCCTGCGACCGTCGCACCATAAGCTTCGTTGCCCGCGTTTCCACCGTTCTCGACTACGACCGCGACCGCGACCTGAGGGTCGTCGGCGGGGGCGAAGGAGATGAACCAGGCATGGGGTGCCGCGCCCTTGGCGTGCTGGGCGGTGCCGGTCTTCGCTGCGACCTTCGTGTCGCCCATCTTCGCCACCGAGGCGGTGCCGTTCTCGACCACACCGGTCATCATGTCGGTGAGCTTGTCGGCCGTATCTCCGGACACGGGCCGGGACATCTGGCTCGGGCGGGTCTCGGAGATCGGCTCGAGGGTGTTCGCATTGAGCACCCTGTCGACGAGCTGGGGCTTCATCATCTTGCCGCCGTTGGCGATTCCTGCGGTCATCATCGCCATCTGCAGCGGAGTCGACCTGACTTCGTACTGACCGAGCGAGGACTGAGCCAGCTGCGGCGGATTGAGGTCGGACGGGAACGAGGACGGGGTGACATTGAGAGGGATCTCGAGATCCTCGCCGAAGCCGAACTTCTCGGCCTGCTTCGCGATTGCGTCTTCTCCGAGATCCATTCCCAAGGAGGCGAATGAGGTGTTGCAGGATTCGGCCAGCGAATCGGCCAGGGTCGGCTTGCCCCCGTTGCGGCAGGCACCGGGATGCGAGTTGCCGATCGTCGCCGTCGTCTGCGGCAGATCGAGCGTGGCGGGTCCGTTGAGCTGGGAATCGGGCTCGTAGTCGCCGGATTCCAGGGCGGCCGCGGCGACGAGGACCTTGAACGTCGAGCCGGGCGGGTACAGGTTGCCGCCGATAGCGCGGTTGTAGGCGGGCTTTCCGTCGGCGGCTTCGAGGTTCTTGAAGGCTTGGCTGGCTTCGGTCGAGTCGTGGCTGGCCAGAGCATTGGGGTCCCAGCCCGGGGTCGAGGCCATGGCCAGGATCTTCCCGGTCTTCGGGTCGAGAGCCACGGCGGCGCCGTTCTGGTTGCCCAGACCGTCCCACGCAGCCTGCTGCACCTTCGGGTCGATCGTCAGCTCGACGGCGGCGCCGCGCGGCTGCTCACCGGTGAAGAAGCTGCCGACCTTGTCATAGAACAGGGCGTCGGAATCGCCGGAGAGGTAATCGCCGGAGGCGCGCTCCATCCCCGAGGCGCCGGACACGACGGAATAGTAGCCGGTCAGCGAGGCGTAGGCGCGCGGATCGAGGTTGTCCGAACCGTATTTGCGCTGGTACTTGTACTTGTCGTCGACGGGTTCCGAATAGGCGATCGGTGTGCCGTCGACGAGGATCGGACCGCGATCACGAGCCAGCTGGTCGAGAATCCGCCGGTTGTTCAGCGGATTGTTGTTCAGCGAATCCGCAGTTACGTACTGCACCCAGCTCGTCGACCCGAACAGGAGCGCGAACATGACGAATCCGACGACGGCGATATGCGTCAATGGCTTCTTCATCGTTCACCTCCAGTGGGTCGTTGGTCGGTGGCATCGGTGTCGTTCGGTGCCTGGCCGCGGGGCCGTGCGCCCGCGGGTGGCAGATTCGTGGTCGGGGCTTCGTCGTCGAACACGCGGGAATCCGCTGGCGGCAGGTTCGTCGTGGGGGCATCCTCGTCGACGGTGCGCGCCGAGGCGGCCGTGTCGTTGGCGTGAGCACCCGCGGGAACGGGTTCGGGATCCTCGGTGATTCTGAGCACTCCGGTGTGGAATTCCTCCACGGGGCGCCTGGCATTGTCCGAGATCCGCAGCAGCAGGCCGACGATCATCCAGTTCGCGATGAGCGAGGAACCGCCCTGTGCGAGGAACGGCGTGGTCAGACCCGTCAGCGGGATGAGGCGCGTGACGCCGCCGACGACGACGAAGACCTGCAGGGCGATCGTGAACGACAGGCCCGTGGCCAGCAGAGTGCCGAAGCCGTCACGCAGCTGCTGAGCGGTGCGGATTCCGCGCTGGAAGATGAACAGGTAGCACAGCAGGATGACGAAGAGCCCGGCCAGGCCGATCTCCTCACCGAAGGCTGCGTAGATGAAGTCGGACTCCGCGAAGGGCACCATATTTGGGCGTCCTTCGCCTAAACCGGTGCCGATGAGTCCACCATTGGACATGCCGAACAGACCCTGCACGAGTTGGTACGACCCACCGACTTCTTTGTTATAGACCTCGGGAGTCAGAGCATTGAGCCAGCCATCGATGCGCTGCTGGACGTGCGTGAAGTAGAGGCTGGCGAGGACCGCTCCGGCTGCGAAGAAGCCGAGACCGAGGATGATCCACGAGGCCTTGGAGGTGGCCACATACAGCATCGCGACGAATAGTCCGAAGAAGAGCAGCGAGGTGCCGAGGTCGCGTTCGAAGACGAGCACACCGACACTGGCAACCCAGGCGGTCACAATCGGCCCCAAGTCACGCAGGCGCGGCCATTGGATGCCAAGGAACTTCTTTCCGGCCGCGACTAGCTGATCCTTGTAGCTGACCAGGTAGCCGGCGAAGAATATAGTCAGCAGAATCTTCGAGACCTCGCCGGGCTGGAATGACCCGAAGAGCGGAACCTTGATCCAGATCCTCGCCCCGTAGTGTTCAGAACCGAGGCCGGGCACTAGGGGCAGAAGCAGCAGGACAAGACCAGCCATCCCGGAGATGTACGTGTATCGCCTCAGCAGGCGGTGGTCTTTCAGGAAGATGACGATCAGGCCGGCCAGGACGACGCCCAGAGATGTCCAGATGAGCTGAGTCATGCCTGAACCGAGGTACTCATCGCGGCCGAGGTCGACGCGGTAGATCATAGCCAGGCCGAGGCCGTTGAGCAGCACCGCGATCGGCACGAGCACCGGATCGGCGTATTTCGCCTTGATCCAGACGACGATGTGTATGGCGATGCCGAGCACGGCCAGCCATGCGGCATAACCGTAGACGTTGGCCGGGATCGTGCCTTCGACGCCGAGTCCAACCAGGGCGTAAGAGCTAGTGGCAACGACAATAGCCAGGATCAGGAGACCGAGCTCGGCCAACCGGTAGGTTCTGGGGCGCGCGGTCTGCGAGGGAGCCTGGTTCATCACTGCGACTCCCGGGTGATGGCGTCACTGGGGTCGGCAGACTTCGAATCCGGAGGTGAGGGGGCCGGGTCGCTCGGACTCGTCGAGTCCTCGACATCGCCGGACATGCCGGAGGAGCGATCGGATTCCTTGCGCAGATTGTCGATGATGCGATCGGCCTCATCGCGTGACCCGGCGGGAATCGATCCGCGCAGACGGTCCTGGGAGTAGCTGTTGAGGCTGCCGACCTCGATGTCCGTGGTGTCGACGAGGCGGCTGAGTTCGATGGGCCCGAGCGTCGTGTCGAGACCGCGGTAGAGGGAGACCTTGCCGTCGTCGTCGGCGACATAGTACTGGTGGCTGACGTAGTTAAAGGCGAAGAATCCGCCGACGGCCAGCGCGACGATCACGATGGCGGTGATGATCCATCCGAGGTAGGACCTTTTCTCGTCCTCATCGTCGAGGTCGGCCTCCTCGTCTGCCGCGGTGTTCGTCCGCAGCTGCTGAGTGGTTCCGTCCCGTGCTTCGACGTCCTCGCCGTCCACGGTCTGGATCGGGGCGGTGTCGGCGGACACGTCATCCTCGGCGAAGGTCGCATGGGCTTCGGTGTCCACGGCCGCCTCGGCATCAGGGTTCGCACCGATCGCGGCGTAGCGGGGGTTGAGGTGGACGGAGCCGACGGACACGCCTTCGGTGGTCTCGACTTCGCCTTCGAGGACATCGCCGACGACGACGGTGACATTGTCGGCTCCGCCCCCGGCCAGCGCCAGGTCGATGAGCTGACGGCAGGCCTCGTCGGGGTCGGCCACTTCTTTGAGCACGCGGGTGATGTCGTCGATATCGGCGAATCCGGTCAGACCGTCCGAGCACAGCATCCAACGGTCGCCGACCTGGGCCTCACGCAGGGACAGGTCGAGGTCGGGGGAGGCCCCGACGTCGCCGAGGACCTTCATCACGACCGAGCGCTGCGGGTGGGTCTCGGCCTCCTCAGCGGTGATCCGGCCCTCATCCACGAGCATCTGCACGAACGTGTGGTCGTGGGTGATCGGCTGGAGTCTGTCGTCGCGGAGCACATAGCCGCGGGAGTCGCCGATATGGGCGAGAGCGAAGCGATTGCCGGGGGCGCGCAGCACCGCGGTGACGGTGGTGCCCATTCCGGCGAGTTCGGGCTGCTCGCCGACGCCGCGGCAGATGCGGTCATTGGCCTCGAGGATCGAGGTCCGCAGGATTTCGAGGGCGTCCTCGCCTCCGGGCTCGTGATCGAGTTCGGCCAAGCGGGACACGGTGATCGCCGAGGCGACGTCTCCGCCGGCGTGACCGCCCATTCCGTCGGCGATGAGCAGGAAATTGGGTCCCGCGTAGCCGGAGTCCTGGTTGTTCTTACGAACCAGCCCGGTATGAGACCGGGCTGCCGAACGGAGAGTGATGGTACCGCCGGTCGTCACGATTGGGTCTCCAGGGTCGTATGTCCGATGGTGATCCGGGTGCCGATGGCCAACTGGATGGGCCCGGTCATGCGCGAGCCGTCGACGATGGTGCCGTTCGTCGACCCGAGGTCTTCGAGCATCCAGGCTCCGTTCTTCGCCGAGATCCGCGCATGATGGCTGGAAGCGAAGTCGTCATTGATGATGATCGTGTTGTCGGGGGCTCGGCCGAAGGTCACTGGCGCTCCCGAGAGCATCAGCGTCTGCCCGGCCAAGGGGCCGTCGGTGATGCGGATGGTGCCCGGATGGGCGTGGGCGACCGGGGCGGCCGCCGGACGAGGTGCGGGAGCCGGACGCGACGGTGGCGGCGGGGCGGACTTGGAGCCGCCTCGGCGAGCTTTCGTTCCGGCGCGGGCCTTCCGGGGGCCGAAGATGTCGCGGCGGAGGACTCCAGCGACTCCGAGGACGAAGAGCCAGAGGATGACGAAGAATGCCAACCGGAAGACGGTGACGGTGAATTCGCTCACTGGGCATCCCGCTCGTTGTAGTGGACCTCGGCCTCTCCGGCGAGGAGGACATCACCGTCGGACAGGGTCGCCGATGTCAGTTTGCGTCCGTGCAGAAGCGTGCCGTTCGTCGAACCGAGGTCATTGGCCACGGCACGGTCGCCTTCGACGACGATCTCGAAGTGACGTCGTGAGACGCCGGGATCGTCGATGACGAAGTCCGAACTCGACGAGGATCGGCCGAAGGTGTTCGTGCCCTGGCGCAGCATCTGCGTGCGACCGTCGATGGTGACGCTGGCTTCGATTGAGCGCGCGGGTGCGGGCCGGGCGGCAGGGTTCGGTCGCGAGGTCGCGGCGGGGGTCGGAGCCGAACGGGCAGGTTCGGGGGTGCGGCGCGGGGTCGCGGGCCGGGAACCGGAGTTCGGGGACTCGCCGACGATCGGATTCGCCCGTGAGATCGGGTCGTAGCCGCCGCGGTTGGCCGGCTGAGCGGCGGGGGATCCGTCGGGGCGCTGAGTCGAGGACACGACGCGGTACATTCCCGTGTCGAGGTCGTCGGCGAGAGCGAATTCGACGGAGACGGGACCGACGAAGCTGTAGGCCTGTTCGACGGCGTGGTCGCCGACGACCTGGCGCAGATCGGAGCGCAGTTCGGACTCGAGGCCGGAGAGTCGGTCGTGGTCGGTCTGCGAGAGCTCGATGACGTAGTGGTTGGCCGTCAGAGTGCGACCGCGGGAGACCACGGCGGCTTTGTTGTCGGCCTCACGGCGCAGGGCTCCGGCGAGCTCGACGGGTTCGACCTGGGATCTGAAAGCCTTGGCGAAGGCGCCGTTGACGACGTTCTCCAGCCCCTTCTCGAAGCGATCGAGTAACCCCATGGCACCTCCTCATCAGGTGTTGCCGTTGCCGGACGAACTCTTCGCCTAGCGTCTTTGAGTGCTCTGACCAGGTGGTCCTGATCACGTGCACTCTGGGCACATCAACACCCAATCCTAACGCGGTGAGGCTCTCAACTCACGTCACGCGTGTTCGCGGGGCGGAGCTGTGCCGGGATTCCCTGCGCGCGTCCAGGGAAGATCGAGGCAGTGCACGCGGTGCCGGTGGGTCTGTGTGCGGGGCGAGCGTGTGTGGCCGCGCAGGGTGAGTGCGGGGCGAGCGGGTGGGGCCGTGTGCGGCGAGGGCGGGCGCTGGGAAGGCTGAGGACGTGGGGCTGCGAGGGTCGAGCGCGTTTGACTGCAAAGGGCGAAGATGAGTGGCCGCGTGGAATGCGCGATGAGTGACCGTGCGGAATGGACGTGGTCCGCGCGGGCGACACAGCGTGAGTGACCGCGCGGGGCGAAAATGTGAAGGTGGACACGTTTGCCTCGATTCGGCTTCCTCGGTTTTCAGTTTCGCCGTCTCCGATGCTAGAGTTTTACCTTGTTCGCGCGAGTGGCGGAATTGGTAGACGCGCTGGCTTCAGGTGCCAGTGGCCGCAAGGTCGTGGGGGTTCAAGTCCCCCCTCGCGCACGGCGAACGAGAAGCCCCTCACCGGGTCCCGTCAGGGTCAAGGTGAGGGGCTTCTTCGTGCCTGCGGTCGGTTGAAAACTCGCGAAAGGCCCAGTTTGAGTTGAGCAGCCCAGTTTCAAACATGGGCTGTTCGCCCCAAACTGGGCCGAACGCAGTGCGTGAAGTGTCGGGTGAGCCGCCTAGGCGCGCTCGTAGTGGCGGGCGCCGCCGCGGATTCCGGCGAAGCGGAACGGTCCCGCAGTCACCTTCGGGGTCGTGACGTCCTCGGCGCTGGAGAGCTCGGCGGCGTGGAGCGCGCGGTACGCGTCGATGGACAGCGGAACCCGGGCATCGAGGGCCTCGGTGACGGACTGCCGGTGCGAATGCTGTTCGTAGCCGGGGACGACGCGGGCGGTGAAGAACTCGCCGACGCTGCCCGACCCATAGCTGAACAGCCCGATGCGCTTGCCGGCAAGATCGTCATCGTGATCGAGCAGTGAGCACAGTCCTGCGTAGAGCGAAGCGGTGTAGGAGTTGCCGAGGCGCCGGTTGTACAGAGTGCTCGTGGCCAGCGCCGTATCGCGCGGGCCAGTGGCAACGGAGTTGTCGGAAGCGCCGGCAGTGGCTGAGTCCGTGGCGGCGGCCGAGTGGGCGGCAGCCGGGCCGGGACTGGCAGCAGCGGCGCCCGCGCCGGAGACACCCGCGACGATCTCCGTGTCGAGATCCTCACCGGTGAGTCCGGCGAGGTGGACCTGCGCCTTCTTCGCCATCTTCGTGAACGGCTGGTGGTAGAGCACACGGTCGATCTCGGCGATGGCCGGTCCGCCCTGCGCGGCCAGATCGGTCCACGCTCCGGTGAGCGCATCGAGGTACGCGGTGACCGACAGGGCCCCGTCGACGATCGCGGTCGTCGAATCGTTCGGGCGCCAGAAGTCATCGACATCGGCCGAGTTCAGGCCCGAGACCGGTTCGATCTCGAGCAGCTTCGGATCCGCCGAGACGAGCATCGCCACGGCACCGGCACCCTGGGTCGGTTCACCCGGAGAATCGAGGGCATAGCGGGCCACATCCGAGGCGATGACGAGCACGCGCTGACCCGGTGACCGGGTGACGATGCCGACGGCGGCCTGCAGGGCTGCGGTCGCCGAATAGCACGCTTCCTTGACCTCGACGACGCGCATCTGCGACGGCAGGTCGAGCAGAGAGTGCACGGCCATGCCGGCGGCCTTCGACTGGTCGATTCCCGATTCGGTGGCGAAGAGCATCGTGCGGATGCCATCGGAACCGCTGCGCTGAATGATGGGCGCGGCGGCAGCGGCGGCCATGGTTACGACATCCTCATCGGGTGCCGGGAAGCTGAACTCGTCTTGGCCGAGGCCGAGGCGGAACTTGTTCGGATCGGTGCCGTTCGCCTCGGCGAAGTCATCGAGCCTGACGACATGATGGCTCGTGGCCAGTTCGATGTCGTCGATGCCGATCGATACAGTGCCCGCAGCAGTGTGTGATGTCATGCGGCCTCGCCGTCCTCTCGCTGAGTCTCGGCAGCGAGCTGCTCATCAGCCTTGCGTTCCATCTGACGGTGAGTGTCCATCAGCTCACCGGGGTTCGTCTGAGCGGCGAGCAGAGAGAGCTCACCGCAGAGCACGGTCGCGGCCATGAGTGCGGCCAGTCGACGCGAATTCGCTCCCGGCTCACGATCCTCCCGGCAGCCCAGACGCTCCAGCGCTTCATCGACATGCGGCAGGTCCTTGCCGTTGCCCACGGTGCCGACGATGAGGTGCGGCAGCGTCGTCGAGAAGTACAGGCCTTCGGGGCGGTTCTCCGCATAGGTGATGCCCTGCGAACCTTCGACGATGTTCGCCGCATCCTGACCGGTGGCCAGGTAGAAGGCGAGCAGCATGTTCGCATAGTGCGCGTTCGCCGAACGCAGGGCTCCGGCGATCGTCGATCCGACGAGGTTCTTGCGCACGACGAGTTCGACCATCTTCTCAGCGCTCGTGCGCAGGCGACGATCGACGACCTCGTGGGGCAGGACGATCTCGGCGACGACATTGCGTCCGCGTCCGAGGATCCCGTTGACCGCGGTGGCCTTCTTGTCCGAGCAGTAGTTGCCGGACACCGAGCCGTAGTCGAGGCCCAGCTGCCAGGACAGGATGGTGTCCATGAGCGAATCCGACGCCTGGGTGACCATATTGTGGCCCGAGGCGTCGTTGGTGCGGAAGGCGAAGCGGACGAAGAGCAGGTTCCCGACGATCTCGGGGTGGATCTCGATGAGCCGGCAGTGGCCGGATCCGGCTTCGACGACGGCTTCGAGTTCGCGGGTGCGGTGACGGATGGCCTGCGCGGCCGCCTCGGCGCCGATCGCTGATTCGGCCACCAACAGCACGGATCGGGTCATCCGCTCATCGACGATGACGGTGCGGATCCCACCCTCGATCTCACGGGAGATCGATGCCCCGCGGCCGACGGAGGGCCACAGCGGGGTCTCGTACGTTGCCAGGGGCACAGCCACCTCGGTGTGGGTGCCACTCGGCGCCAGCGCTTCGCCGCTGACCCGCAGGGGACCGACCCACGTGGTGGGGATCCCGGTGATCGTGGTCTGCTGATTCACAGCTGATTCCTCCTCGAAAGGACGTCGGATCGGTGCGAGAGCGCGGTGACGTCGATTCCGCGCAGGCGGGCGAACTCGCCGAGGCGGCCCCGCGTGAGCAGGTCCGTGGCCGTGAGGTCCGTGGACCGCTGCGCCCCGAGCAGGGCGAACAGAGCCGAGGTCTGAGTCTGCCAGGTGCGCACGAGATCGACGAGCCCGTCCGGTCCGTGGTCGAGCACGGTCTGCAGGAACGTGCCGGCGACGCCGACGGCGCGAGCACCGCAGGCCAGTGCTTTCACGACATCATAGGGGTTGCGCACGCCGCCGGAGGCCAGGAGCACGCGGTTCGAGACGCCGTCGTCCATCGTCGTCTCGGTAGTCCACTCGGATGGGGCGTCGAGCAGGCAGGCCAGGGCGGACTGGCCGAAGCCGGTGAGCATGGAGAAGTCATCGGCCGGTGAGCGATCGTTCTCGATGCGCAGGAAGTCTGTGCCTCCGGCGCCGGAGACATCGGCGTACTGGACCCCGATATCGGCGAGCAGCCGCAGGGTCCGGCGGCTGAGTCCGAATCCGACTTCCTTGACGACGACGGGCACGGGGCAGGCGGCGACGATGTCCTCGAGTCCGGACAGCCAGGTGGAGAAGTCGCGGGTGCCTTCGGGCATCGCGGTCTCCTGCACCGGATTGATGTGCAGCTGGAGGGCATCGGCGTTCAGCAGCTCGACGGCCCGGCGGGCATCATCGGCGCTGCGACCGGCACCGAGGTTGCCCATGACGAAGCCGTCCGGGTTCTCCTCGCGGATAACGGTGAAGCCTTTCGCGGCCTCGGCGTCGTCGAGGGCCACGCTCATCGATCCGCAGGCCATGGGCAGACCGGTCTCGGCGGCGGCGATGGCCAGGTCCCGGTTGATCTTCGCCGTGGTCTCCGTGCCGCCGGTCATGCCGTTGACGTAGAAGGGTGTCGGCCAGGTCCACTCGCCTAGTTCGACGCTGAGGTCGACAAGTTCGGGGTTCGTGCCCGAGAGCGCATGGTGGACGAATTCGAGGTCGTCGAAGTCGGTGCGGCGGGGGCCTTCCGTCTGCTGCGCCGAGGCGAGGCGCACGTGGTCGTCCTTGCGGGAGGCCCGTGAGGCCTTGGTCTCCGGTGTCTCAACTGATGCCGGGGTCTCAGAACTCATCGATCTCGCCTTCCTCTCGGTGGGCACCGAGGTCCAGGGGTCGGATTCCGGCGGCTTCCCAGCCGCTGAGAATGGTCTGTGCTTCGGTGTGGGGGTGAGCGAGGGCGATTCCGCAGTCACCGCCGCCGGCTCCCGAGGGCTTCGCTGCGGCCCCGTGGGTTTCGGCGATCTCGCACAGGTCGTGCAGGGCTTCGGTTTCGATGAGGCTGCCCGTGGAGTCGCTCAGCCGCCGCAGCAGGCCACGCACGGCGCGGATCGTGGTCAGGCTCGCCTCGGCATCGTCGGCGTCGAAGGCCGCCACGAGATCGTCGACGAGCGTGTGCGACTCGGCGGCGAAGGACACGAGCGGGCGCGGTTTCTGCGCTGCCGGGGACGATTCGGAGGAGGATTCGTCCGTCCGCTCGCGCGGGGTGTGGACCCGTGTGACGAGATGTTCGGTCGACGCCGGTGATCCGGTCCAGCCGACGAGGAGGTCGAGCGAGCTTGGTGGGGTGACCCGTCTGGCCGAGCAGCCGGCCCATTCCGAGCAGCTCATGGCGGAGACGACCCCGTGGGCCTCGCGGTGAGCGTGCAGGGCCGCACGGTCGGGGGAGGAGTAGCGGATCCAGCCGCCGAAGGTGCTCGCGGCAAGATCGCCGCCGGAGGCCTTTGTGGAGATCGCGATGGTCGCCAGGACGGCGAGTTTGAAGCGTTCGGTCAGGGTCAGCCCGAGGCGATAGAACTCATCGAGCGCGGCGATCGTCGCCACCGTCACCGCCGCTGAGGAGCCGAGACCGAACTTCCGGCCGTCCGAGTCATTGAGTTCGCTGGAGATCTCGAGATCGAAGTAGCGGGGGCTGGCACCACGGCCGGAGCGCAGCTCTTCGACGGTGGAGATCGCCGAGAGCACATAGTCGAAGGGGCGCTCGTCGACGATGATGTGCTCACCGTCGTCTTCGCGCCGCCACACGACGGGAGCCTGACCGTATTCGCTCGAATGGATGCGGCCGGCGCCTTCGCTCTCGGTCAGCCGGACGGTGATGCACCGGTCGACGGCGATGAGCACGGCGGGCTGTCCGGGCTCGACGACGGCGTACTCGCCGGCGATGAACAGCTTGCCGGGTGCCCGGGTCTCGATCATGTCCGGCTGCCCTCACCCGCAGCCGGGTTCACTGCGTCTGCGGGCGGGACTGCGTCGGCGGCGGTGAGCAGGTGGGCTCCCGGTCCGGGTCCGACGACGCGGACGTCGCCGAAGCCGGAGAGCTTCTCGGCCAGCGCCTCGGCGTCATGGGGGCGGACGATGACGGCGACGTTCGGGCCGGCATCGGCGGTCGAATAGGCTTCGATCCCCGACTCGCGGGCTTCGGCCACGGCGTCGAAGATCGCGTGGCTGGTCGGATTGAGGAACCGGATCGGCGGCACGGTGGACTGGATGAGTCCGTGCATGCGCAGGGCGTGGGATTCGGTGATCTCGCCGATGCGGGTGAAGTCCCCGGCCGCGCACGCGGCGACCATCTGCTCGAGGTAGTCCTCGGTCGAGGACACCCAGCCGGAGTAGAAGGGAGAGGTGGCGGCGGTCAGGCGCATCGCCTCGCGGGAGGACACGGCCTTCCTGGCCCGGTTGACGGTGACGATGATCATCCGCATATCCGGAGCGGGAACGGTCTCGGCGAAGGAGGAGGCGTCGTCGCCGGCGTGCCAGACGGCGATGCCGTCGGGAATCGAGCGGCAGGCCGACCCCGAACCGCGGCGGGCCAGCCGGCTGAGATCGCGGGGTGCGAGGTCGAGGTCGAAGGCCCCGGCGGCGGCCGTCGCCAGAGCTGCGAAGCCCGACGCCGAGGAGGCCAGACCGGCACCCGTGGGCACGGAGTTGCGGGACCGGACGAGGACCCGATCATCGCGTCCGGCCAGGTCACGGACATGGTCGAGGAAGGTGGAGATGCGGTCCGTCTGACCGGCATCGGCGAGTGCGCCGTCGAGTTCGAGGACATCGGTCTCGGCGTCCGGGGCGGGCACCACGGTGGTCGTGGTCTCGAAATGGTCGAGGGTCAGCGACAGACTGCCCGCAGCAGGCAGGATGAGCTCCTCATCGGCCTTGCCCCAGTACTTGACCAGGGCGATGTTCGGGTAGGCCCGCGCCGTCGTCGTTCTCATGTCGGTCTGACCTCCGTCGTCCAGGTGCGGGGTGCTCCCGCCTTGCGCAGGGCCTCGGCGAGCTCTTCGGCCGAATCATCGTCCTCGGTCAGGGCCAGCACGCAGCCGCCGAGTCCGCCGCCGGTGAGTTTGGCACCCCAGGCTCCGGCCGCGGTGGCGGCGTCGACGAGGGAATCGAGGGTCGGGGTCGACACACCGAGGCTGCCGAGCAGTCCATGGGCTTCGTTCATCAGCGTGCCGATCGCCCGACGATCACCGGAGCGGATGTTGTCGACGGCGGAATCGGTGATCTCGGCCAGACGGTCGATCATCCCTCCGATGCGCACAGGATCGGCGTCACGGCGGGCACGGACCCCTCCGACCGCCTCGGCGGTGGACCCGTGATGACCGGAGTCCGCGAGGACGAAGACGAGGCGCTGACCGACGTCGATGGTCTGGGCGCAACCGGTCTGGAAGCGGATGGGGGCGGGTTTGGCCACGGCCCAGGCGTCGATTCCGCTGGGTCGGCCATGGGCGACGGTCTCGGCCGCCTGCACGATCTCGTGGAGGGTGTTCTCGTCGAAGACCGTCGCATGCAGGTTCGCGACCGCGCGGGCCACGGAGGTGGCCACGGCTGCACTCGAACCCAAGCCCCGGCTGTGGGGGATCGCCGAACGGATGAGCAGCTCCACCTCGGCGTCGGGATTTCCCACGGCCTTCAGCGCGGCGTTGAGACCGGCGACGACGGGGCCCATCGGCTCCGGAGCGGTCTGCGCATTTCCGGAGAACAGCTGGCTCTCGATCCGGGTCTCCTGATGCGGGGACCGGCGGATATCGGTCTGGACTCCGAGCCCGTGCAATGGCACTGCGACGGCCGGAGAGCCGTAGACAACCGCGTGTTCGCCGAACAGGATCGCCTTTGCGTGGGCGAAGCCCTGGGATGTGCCCTGGGCGGGTTCGGTCTGAGAGGAATTGTGCATGCAGGATGGTTTCGGAGTCTGTGGATTGATTTCACCATCATATGCCGTACCCCCGCCCATCCCGAAGACGAGGTGACGTCCGTCTCAGGTGAGTCCTGCCGAGAGGTACTCGCGTTCGGCCGGGTCGGTGGTCAGGTCGAGCGCCCGCCGGCGGGCGGTGGCCGCCTCGTCTGTGCGGCCGAGGCGGGTGAGCAGATGAGCCCGCAGCACCCAGGCAGGTTGGAAGGCGGAGACGCGCTTATCGTCTTGGCCGTCCGGGTCGAAGCCCAGCGCGTCGAGAGCGGCCAGTCCCGCCTCGGGGCCGTCGACCTCGGCGAGGACGGCCGCTCGGGAGACCGACCCGCCGAGACTCGGGGCCACCTGCGCGAGATCGTCGTGGAGGCGCAGCAGCATCGGCCAATCCGTGGATCCGGTGCGGATTCCGGCCATATGGAGGAGTTGGATGGCCGCCTCGAGCCCGAATCGGCCGACGTGTCCGCAGCGGTGGACCTCGACGAGGTGGCGCTCGCCCGCCTCCGTGAGAGTTCCGTCCCAGCGGTCCGGGTTCTGGTCGGACAGGGGCACGAATCGTCCGTCGTCGCTGCGACGAGCGGGGAACCGGGCTGCGGAGAGGTGGATGAGGGCGGCCAGTCCGTGGGATTCGCCGTCACCGGGGCAGAGTTCGGCCACGAGGCGGGACAGGTACAGGGCCTCGCCGATCATGCCCTCCCGCGGCTGCGCGGCCGCCTGAGCCCATTCGATGGCGAATGCCCCGTAGATCGCCTCAAACACATCGGGCAGACGGGACTCGAGGTCGAGACGGTCGGGACTGCCGAAGGCGACACCGAGACCGGCAACGCGCTTCTTCGCCCTGGTCAGACGGGCAGAGACGGTGGCGGCGGGCAGTGCCATGGCCGCCGCGATCTGTTTTGCCGTCATCCCCATCACCGCCGAGAGCATGAGCAGCGGCCGGGCGGGAGGATCGATGTCCGGGTGGGCGCAGGCGGCGAGGAGTTCGAGCCGGCGGTCGGGCAGGGCGTCAGGGTCGTGATGGGCAGGGTCGGTGCCGGCGTCGATGCGGTCGATCGTCTCCTCATCGAGGGCCGTCGAGGTCCGTGCCGCCGCCGATCTCCACACGTCCCGGCGGGCATTGAGAGCCACCCGGTAGAGCCAGCCCTCGGGGTTGGCGGGCGGTCCGTGGGCCCGCCACGCGGTCACGGCACGTTCGAGCGCCGCGGACAGCGCATCCTCGGCGCCGGAGATATCACCATCGGCGGCCGCGATGAGCGCGATGATCCTGCCCCAGCCGTCCTCGGACAGGATCATCGCGCGCTCGGCAGGATCGGCATACTCGATCATCGGCGAGCGATCAGGAGGAGCCGCCCGGGAGGGACGGGCAGTCGCCGGGTCGAGTCGGCTCGTCACCCGGTCGGGTCCAGGCGCCGTCGACGAACGAAGTCGCCGCGGGTCGGACCTCGATGGTGCCGTAGCTCGTGCCGGGGAACTTCTCGGCCCAGGCCAGGGCCGCCTCGATGTCAGGAACGTCGATGACGACGACCCCGGCCAGGGCCTCCTTCGCCGCGGCGAAGGGCCCATCCTCGATGACGACTTCTCCGGTCCTGCGGGTCACGGTCTTCGTCTCGGAGTGGGGTGCGAGCATCTCCCAGGCGACGACGACCCCGGCCGAGGTCAGCGCCTGGCCGAAGTCGTCCATGAGGCGCATCATCTCCCGGAAGTCCTCTTCGGTGGGGGCGGGGCCGTCGGCTCCGGGCTCGGGTGCGTGGAAGATCAGTGAGTAGCGCATGGTTCGCTCCGTTCTGTGTGCGGCGGCCGGATTTCGGTCGCTCACAGAGAAGACGATCGAATCGACGCCGATTCGACAGCTGTGCTCAGAATATCGCTGAAACTGTCATGCCATGCCGAGGAAGTCTCTACAGTGCTGAGGAGGTCAGCGCGGTCACCGCCGCGCGCACGAGTTCCCGGTCGGGTGCCTTGCCGTCGAGATGGTGATGGATCGTCCATCCCTCGATGAGCGCATCGATTGCGTGAGCCGCGTCGGGGGTGAAGTGTTCGGTCAGCGCGGCCGCGCTGATGCCCATCCAGGAGGCGGCGAGCTCGGCGGAGTCGGGGGAGCTGCGCCCATAGGAGTAGAGCTCGAAGATCCCCGCCATCTCCCGAGGGGAGGCGAAGGTATCGCCGCAGATGATCTCGACGACGGCCTCGCGCGCCTCGGCGGGGGTCGCCGCCTCGTGCAGACCTGCGCGGTAGCGGCCGGAGAGTCTGTCGACGAGCCGACGGAACGCCTCGGTGATCACCTCGTCGATGCTGGTGAAGTGGTAGGTCATCGACCCCAGGGGGACGTCCGCGCGTGCTGCGACGGCGCGGTGGGAGACCCGGGCGACGCCGTCGTCGAGGATGAGCTCGAGGGCGGCCGCGATGATCCGTTCCCGGCGGCCGGGGTCGTTCGGCACTCCGCTGCGTGCACTCATTCGGCCCCCTCCTTCGTCGAATCCCGTGATCAGTCCGTGCGGTCGGTTCTTGACTCCCGCGACAGATCTGTCAGCTGTGACAGACGGACAACTGAGAGTGTACATTTGTACACTGATCAATGTGTGTACATCCGTACACCGATCCGAGGGCTGTCCGCCTGAGCACAGTGCACACCGATGAGGAGATGATCCGATGTCCGAAGAGCAGGCCGTGCCGACCCCCGCGACGAATCGCTCCTCGACCCTGCGCGCTCGCCGTCTGTCCCTGCTCGCACTCTTCTTCCTCCCCGGCATCACCATCGCCTCGTGGGTGACCCGCACCCCGTCGATCCGTGACGTCCTCGACGCGAGTACGGCACGGATGGGCCTCGTCCTCTTCGGACTCTCCATCGGGTCGATGCTCGGAATCCTCGCCTCCGGGCCGCTCGTCGGCCGCTTCGGGGCGCGACCGATCATCGGCCTCGGCACGCTCGGAGTCATCGCGAGCATGCCCATCATCGGCCTCGGCGCCGCCTGGTCGCAGTCGTTCGTCGTCGCCGCAGGTCTCGTCGTCTTCGGACTCGGCATGGGTACTGGAGAGGTCGCGATGAACGTCGAGGGGGCGGAACTCGAGAAGCATCTCGATCGCCCTTTCCTGCCGGGCCTCCACGGTTTCTTCAGCCTCGGCACCGTCATCGGCGCCGTCATCGGGATCCTCGCCACCGCCGCCGACTTCCCCGTTCTCGTCCACCTCCTCCTCATCGGCATCCTCGGCGTCGTCGTCATAGTGCCGGCGATGCGCCACGTCCCCGCGGGGACGGGCCGGAACGCTGCCGTGTCAGGGGACCTCGCCGAGGCGGCCCCCGGTTCAGGTCCCGAGTCGAGTCCACGGCCGGCTGGCACCGCCTCGGTGTGGAGGGACCCGCGGCTGATCGTCATCGGTGCGATCGTGCTCGGGATGGCCCTCGCCGAGGGCACCGCGAACGACTGGCTGCCGCTGGTCATGGTCGACGGGCACGGCTTCGACCCCGCGCTCGGTTCGAGCGTCTATGCGATCTTCGCGGCGGCGATGACGATCGGCCGCTTCCTCGGCGGCGGCATCGTCCAGCGTTTCGGTCGCGCCAATGTGCTCCTCGTCAGCGCGGCGTTCGGCTTCCTCGGAATCGGCCTGGCCTCCCTCGTCGACAGTCAGATCGTCGCCGCTGCCGCCGTGCTCCTCTGGGGGCTCGGAACCTCGCTCGGCTTTCCGGTGGCACTGTCGGAGGCAGGTGCCTCGGGCGCGCAGCCGGCCAAACGGGTGGCCGCGGTCTCGACGATCGGCTACCTTGCGTTCCTCGTCGGACCGCCCGCGCTCGGTCTGGTCGGGGACCACTGGGGGCTGCGGACGGCTCTGCTCATCCCCATGGGCGTGCTGCTGATCGTGCTCGCCCTCGCGCCGCTGCTGCGCCGCGAACCCCGGCCGGAACCTCAGACGAGTCCGGTGTAGACCGATCCCGGGTTGAAGATGTTGTCCGGGTCGAGGGCCTGCTTGATCCGGTGGTTGAGCTCCATGACGTCCTCGCCGAGGTAGGGCGCGAGCCACGGTGCCTTGAGTCGGCCGACGCCGTGCTCACCGGTGATCGTCCCGCCCAGCCCCGTGGCCAGGTCCATGACTTCGCCGTAGGCGATCTGCGCGCGCTTCTGCTGTTCCTCATCCTTGGGATCGAGGACGAGCAGCGGATGCGTGTTGCCGTCGCCGGCGTGCGCGATGACGGCGATCGTCACTTGGCGGTCGGCCGCGATCTTCTCGATGCCGAGAACCAGGTCGCCGAGCTTCGGCAGCGGAACGCCGACGTCTTCGAGCAGCAGCGCCCCCTTCTTCTCCACGGCCGGAATCGCGATCCGGCGGGCAGTGACGAAGGCTTCGCCCTCGTCGGGGTCGGCGGTGAGATAGCACTCTGAGGCAGAGTTGCTGTTGCAGATCTCCTCGATGATCTTCGCCTGCACAGTGCAGTGCTCGCCGGGTTCGTCGGACTGGATGACGAGCATGCCCTCGGCCTCACGGTCGAGCCCCATCTTCAGCTCATCCTCGACGGCGTTGATCGAGGGCTTGTCCATGAACTCGAGCATCGAGGGTCGCATGGCCTTCGCGATCTCGAGCACGGCGTTCGTGGCATCGGCGAGCTTCGGGAACATCGCGACGACGGTCGTCGGGGGCAGCTGGGCGGGAATGAGCCGCAGGGTGACCTCGGTGATCACGCCCAAGGTCCCCTCGGAACCGACGAAGAGCTTCGTCAGCGGCAGACCCGCGACGTCCTTGAGCCTCGGGCCGCCGAGTTTGACCGCCCGACCATCGGCGAGGACGACGGTCATCCCGAGGACATAGTCCGTGGTCACACCGTATTTCACGCAGCACAGGCCGCCGGCGTTCGTGGCGATGTTGCCGCCGATGGAGCAGAACTCGAAGGACGAGGGGTCCGGCGGGTACCACAGGCCGTGTTCGGCCGCGGCGGCCTTGACCTCGGCATTGAAGGCGCCCGGCTGGACCGTGGCCATGCGGGTGACGGGATCGATGCTGATCTCGCGCATCTTGTCCAGGGACAGCACGATTCCGCCGGCGATCGCGGAGCTGCCGCCCGACAGGCCGGATCCGGCGCCGCGGGGCACGATCGGGACCTTCGCCTCGGCGGCGATGCGGACCACCGTCTGCACCTCCTCGGTGGTTCTCACCCGGACCACGGCGGCAGGAACCCCGGCATCGGGGTCGTTCGCACGGTCCCAGCGGTAGGCGTCCATCGAATCGGGATCGGTGATGACGGCTTCGGCCGGCAGAGCGGAGGTGAGGGAGGAGACAACGTCCATGTTGTGTGTCTGACCTTTCGAGCGGAGTTCGGCACCCGGAGTTCGCTCTCGACGTTACCAGGATCACGTTCGCGGCAGGCGGCCAGGGCCAGGGTGCGGACAGGAGAGCGGGAGATCGTCCGAGCGACTGTCCGAGCGAGCCCGCGGCGTAGGCTGGATCCATGACCTCCGCCCCCGCTCAGCGGCCCGCCGCCTGCGTGTTCGGAACCGTGCCCGGAACCGGGTTCGAGGGGCAGCGGTTCGGAATCGCCGACCTCGACAGCGCAGGTCGGGAGATCGGTCGGATCGACCTCGCCGAGGCGGACCTGCCCGATTTCGTCCGTGACCGTGAGGGCGGAGCCGGGGGAGATCCGAGCGAACCGGGCGGAGCCCGCCCTCGCTGGGTCCTCAGCGACACCGCGAAATGGTGCCCCCCGCTGCTCGCGGCCGGGGTGAGCCTCGAGCGCTGCCATGATCTGCGTCTGGCTCATGCGATCCTCGCCCGCTCCGAACTCGTCACCGCACCGGAGGCGGTGCGCGCCGCCTACGAATGGGACGCCGCGCCCGCCGACGCCGCCGCACCCGAACAGGCGGCCGCTCTCTTCGACGTCGATGCCGGTCGCGGATTCATCCCACAGGTTCCGCACGACCTCGAGGCGGCCCTGGCCGAACATGTCCGGCAGACCGCGGCGATCGAGACCGCGAGCGATCCGGGACGCCTGAGGCTGCTGCTGGCCGCGGAATCGGCGGGAGGACTCGTCGCCGCAGAGATGCGTGCGGCAGGGGTGCCCTGGGACGAAGCCGAACACGATCGGATACTGACCGAACTGCTCGGTCCCCGGCCGATCCGGGACGGGAAGCCTCAGAAGATGCTGTCCAAGGCCGAGGAAGTCCGCGCGGCCCTTGAGGATCCGCGGGTCAACCTCGATTCGCCGAACCGGTTGCTCGCGTCGCTGCGCAATGCCGGCATCAATGTCGCCTCGACCTCGAAATGGGAGCTGCAGACGAGCGAACATCCGGCGATCGCGCCCCTGCTCGAGTACAAGAAGATGGCGCGGCTGCTGAGCGCCAACGGCTGGCACTGGCTCGACGAATGGGTTGATGACGGACGGTACCGACCCGTGTACGTGCCCGGCGGGGTCGTCACCGGACGGTGGGCGGCCAGCGGGGGAGGGGCCCTGCAGATCCCGCGACAGCTGCGTCCGGCCCTGCGTGCCGACGAGGGATGGCGGCTCGTTTCCGCCGATGTCGCCCAGCTCGAACCCCGTGCGCTCGCCGCCATGTCCGGAGACCGGGCGATGGCCGCGGCCGGATTCGGCCGCGATCTCTACTCCGGGCTCGTCGACGCCGGCGTCGTGGCCACCCGGCAGGAGGCGAAGATCGCGGTGCTCGGGGCGATGTACGGATCGACGACCGGGGAGGCCGGAGCCCTGGTGCCGCGTCTGCGGCAGAATTTCCCCGCCGCCATGCACCTCGTCGATTCCGCCGCCGAGGCGGGACGACAGGGAGGAGTCGTATCCACCTGGTTGGGACGGACCTCCCCGCCGCCCGGCGAGGGGTGGCAGAGACTGCAGAGGGCGGCGAACCGCTTCGACGCCACCGGTGCCGATGAGCAGCGGGCCAGGCGGGCCGCCGGCGACCAGGGACGATTCACCCGCAACTTCGTCGTTCAGGGCACAGCGGCCGAATGGGCGCTGGCCTGGCTGGCCGACCTGCGGCTGCGCCTGGCGCGGCTTCCGGAGATCGAGGACACATCTGAGGCGGCCGCCTCGGGGCCGGTGTTCGCCCGCCGTGCTCACCTCGTGTTCTTCCTCCACGATGAGGTCATCGTCCATGCCCCGACCGAGCAGGCCGAGGAGGCGGCGGAGGCGATCAGGGCGGCGGCCGCCTCGGCGGGTCGACTGCTGTTCGGAGATGCCCCCGTCGATTTCCCCCTCGACCTGAGCATCGGTGAGCGCGCGATCAAGGACTGAGCCGTTCGATGGGGCCGAATGAAGGACTGAGCGGATCTACGAAGAATAAGTCCATGTGCATGGAATAGACTGCGAGCCGCAAGCGCTGGACGATGTGGCCCAGCAACGGATACGCAAGTCCAAGGAGATCACATGAGCATCAGCGTCAAGGCACTGCAGAAGACGGGAGCGGATCAGCCGTTCCGCGTGGCCACGATCGAACGCCGGGATCCCCGACCCGATGACGTCGTCATCGACATCAAGGCTGCAGGCATCTGCCACAGCGACATCCACACCATCCGCAACGAATGGGGCGAGGCGCACTTCCCGCTCACCGTCGGCCACGAGATCGCCGGCGTCGTCGAGGCCGTCGGTTCCGATGTCACTGATTGGAAGGTCGGCGACCGCGTGGGCGTGGGCTGCATGGTCAACTCGTGCGGCGAGTGCGAGGAATGCCGGGCCGGTCAGGAGCAGAACTGCCTGAACGGCAACGTCGGAACGTACAACGTCGAAGACGTCGACGGCACGATCACCCAGGGCGGATACGCACAGAAGGTCGTCGTCAACGAACGCTTCGTCTGCCGGATCCCCGATGCGCTCGACTTCGACGTCGCCGCCCCGCTGCTGTGCGCGGGCATCACCACCTATGCACCGCTCAACCGCTGGGGCGCCGGTGAGAAGAAGAACGGCGCTCCCAAGCAGGTCGCCGTGCTCGGACTCGGCGGACTCGGCCACATGGGTGTGCAGATCGCCGCGGCCATGGGCGCCGAGGTGACCGTCCTCTCGCGCACACTGAAGAAAGAAGCAGCGGCACTGGAACTCGGCGCGCAGCGGATGCTCGCCACCACCGACGAGAACTTCTTTTCCGACCACGCCGGCGAGTTCGACCTCATCCTCAACACGATCAGCGCCGACATCCCCGTCAACCGCTACCTGCGTCTGCTGGGGCCGCGCGGGGTCATGGCCGTCGTCGGCCTCCCGCCGGAGAAGCAGGAGTTCTCCTTCGGTGCCGTCATCGGCGGGGCCAAGGCGATCGCCGGATCGAACATAGGCGGCATCGCCGAGACCCAGGAGATGCTCGACTTCTGCGCCGAACACGGCATCGCCGCGAAGATCGAGACGATCCCCGTCACCGAGGCGGACGCCGCCTACGACCGGGTCGTGGCCGGAGACGTGCAGTTCCGCGTCGTCATCGACACCGCGAGCTTCGATGACGTCGAGGCCGTCGCCTGACGCACTTCGTCTGGATCCGCCTCGTCTGAATCCCGGGCGTGAGACCGCAATGGTCGGGGTGATTCCCGCAATCGATGCGGGAATCCCTCGACCCTCATGCCGCAGGCGGGCACAATGAGACCGGGTCGAGGGACAGGGGAGCGATGACGGGCACGAGGCGACAGCTGCGGACGGTGCCCCTGGCGCTGCTCATCCTCTACACGGTCTTCATCGGCCTCGTCACGCTCACACCCAACCAGATGGACACAGGCCCCGGCTCGTTCATCGCAGGACTGCTCGAGTTCCTCGCCTCCCACCGGATGACCGCATGGATCAGCTTTGACATCCTCGAGAAGCTCGCGAACGTCGGAATGTTCATTCCCTTCGGCCTGCTTGTGGCCCTCCAGTGCGGCCGCAGCCGCTGGTGGGTCGGCTGGGTCGCGGGCATCGCCTTCACGTGCCTCATCGAGGGCACTCAGGCGACCCTGCTCTCACCTACGCGCTTCGCCACGATCAGCGATCTCGTCACGAACAGCCTCGGTGCCGGCATCGGGGCTGTGGTCGGACTCATCGTCATGAGGATCTGGCCGCCGAGGACGGACGTCGTTCCCGTCGACCATGAGGTTCGTTGACAGATCGTGAGGTCCGGTGAGAGCCGGGTCATATCCGCATCTGAGGATGTGCCCAGGATTCGGTCGTAAGTTGGGCGGTGATGACCGATCGTGATCAGCGCACAGTCGGTGCGCCGCTGGCTCTTCCCGTCCTCTACACACTCTTCATCGCCGCCATCACGCTGACCCCGCAGCAGATGGGCACCGGTCCGGACACTCTCATCGGGCACGCACTCGACCTCTTCGCCGCTCACCGGGAGACCGCCTGGCTGACCTATGAACGGGTCGAGAAGCTCGGCAATGTGGCGATGTTCATTCCCTTCGGATTCCTCGCGGCCCTGCACTTCGGACGCCGACGCTGGTGGCTCGGATTCCTCTTCGGCGCGGGTTTCAGCGCCGCCATCGAGATCTTCCAAGGCACCGTGCTCACTCAGTCCCGCTTCGCCACGCTCAGCGATCTCGTCACGAACACTCTCGGCGCCGGCATCGGCGCAATCCTCGGCCTGTGCTGCCTGGCCGCATGGCCGAAACGGTCGAGGAGGAGGGAATCGGACAAGGAGCTCGCGCCGGTGTAGGTCCGATCACATCGGTCCAGGGCCCTGGTTGTCCGCCGGTCTTCCAGTCGTCCTATCGGTGACCGCTCGATCTCCCGGCCCTCAGCCGTCCTCGGCTTCTTCGAGGGCCGCGATGCACCGGCGGAGCGCCTCGGTGACTATCGTCCGAGTCTCATCGTCGAGCGGCGAGACCATGCGAGCGGAGACCGCCTCGACGCGGGAGACGGCCTGATCGAGCACCTCAACGCCTGCCGAGGTGAGACGTGTGGGCAGGACTCGACCGGATTCGGCCGTGGCCGGCCTCGTGATCAGTCCCCGTTCCTGGAGGCCGCGCACCAGCGTATTCATCGTCTGCCGGGTGACGAAGGCGCCGCGCGCGAGCTCGGAATTCGACGCTCCCGGCCTCCGGCGCAGCTGTTCGAGGCAGTTGTACTGCGGGGTGGTCAGCTCCAACGGCCGCAGCGTCTCGTCCATTGTCGACCGTAGCGCCGACTGCAGATGCTTGAGCTGATAGCCGAGCAGCGACTCGAGTTCCACCGGCTCTTCGCAGGTTCCCGCATTGTGATCCTCTGACCCTTGACTCATGTAAGTATTCTGACATACATTTATCGATGTCAGGATACTGACATGTGACAAAGGCGGCTCTCCATGAAAGGGAGGGATGCCGAGAGAAGGGAACGAACATGAATGCATCGACGACCGATACAGTGAAAGCCGGCACCACGAGCACCGAGGAGACCGGCACCGTGAGCGGTCCGGACTTCATCGCCTTGCAGGTCCGAGACGTGGAAGCGGCCGCACAGTTCTACGAATCGCGGCTCGGCCTCACCCGTGCCCCGGCTGCCCCTCCCGGAGCGGTCGTCTTCACGACTTCGCCGATCCCCTTCGCCGTGCGCGAGCCGCTGCCCGGCGTCGACCTCGACTCCGGCGACCGTCCGGGCAACGGGGTGGCACTGTGGCTGAAGTGCGATGATGCGCAGGCGCTGCATGATTCCCTCGCCGAGGCGGGGGTGGAGATCCTCCGGGCGCCCGCTCCCAGCCCCTTCGGGCTGACCTTCGCCTTCGCCGATCCCGACGGCTATGCGGTGACCCTGCACGACGCAGGGTGATCACTCGAGCGAGTCGACGATCTTCTTGATCCGGCGATCGCGGGTCTCCTCGGCCTTCGCCGAGGTCACCTGCCGCACATGCTCCTTGCGCTTCGACGGTGCGAGCGCATCGAACGCCGCGCGGACACCGGCGGCGGCGAGCGCCTCGGCGAGGGAATCGGGAACCGGGGTCTCCCGGTTCGAGGTGTCGTGTGTCAGCGTCACCTCGTGGGTCTCACCGCCGGCGACGCCGATCTTCTCCCGGTGCTCCTTGGCGAGCGGGAGCAGGTACTTCCCACCCATCACCGCGGTCGTCGAGGGATAGGAATAGCCTTCGATCGTGACGATGACCGGGACCCGCTTGCCCACGCCGAAGCCGAGCACGATGTCCTCGGGAACTTCGATGCCGACGTTGTTGCCGAGTTTCAGGAGTTCAGGGGTGAACGTGACCATGCGGCCTCCTCGGTGAGTGGATGGTCTTGACCGAGCGTAGGCCGATCAGTCCTCGTCGACAAGGTCGGGAGCGGTTTCGGCGGTCGAGAAGGTCGGCCACCAGCAGCGCACGCGCTTGGCGTAGTCGCGGTATTCGTCGCCGAAGCGCTCCAGGAGGTCGGTCTCCTCGTGGGGGCGGATGAGCCAGTTCCACAGAAGTGAGCCGATGAGCGCGTACACAACGACGAGCCACGAACCGATGAGCAGACCCATCGCCATGCCCTGGACGACGCCGGCGATGGCCATCGGATTGCGGACGAAGGCGTAGGGGCCGCGGGCGACGAGGTGGTGGGCCATCTGCGAGGGCAGCGGGGTGCCGGAGCCGAAGTTCGCGATCGCGCGGGCCGACCAGACGCCGATGACGCTGGAGACGGCGAGCAGGGCGAAGCCGACGACGACCAGGAGGATCGGGAACTTGTAGGCGAGGTTCCAGCGGTCTTCGAAGGCATTGATGATGACCGGGATGATGATGAGGAACACGCCCCAGAACACGACGATCTGGATGGTGGTCCGCACCAGCAGGCGGGACCGGATGCGGGTATGCGAACTGTGGAACGCGAAGGGTCCGACCAGGAGCTTCTCGGACGGGATGCGGCCGACGATCATGAGCACACCGGCAAGGAGGCTGCCGAGTGCGGCGAGGATCATGAGGACGGCGCCGAGTCCCGCCTCGGTGGTGGCGGTTGCGTAGATGACCATGCCCAGCGCCACGAGCACGGTCCACCCGGTGGCGATCCACACCGCCCAGCGGAAGTTGAGTGCAGCCAGGGCCGAACCGATGACGAACAGCGGAATGTCGACGATCGCGATGAGCAGCGGATCGATGCCGCCGAGAGTCGCGTCCGCCACCCCGGGAATCATCGCGGTGCCCAGCCACCAAGCCGCTCCGGCGAGGGCCTGGAGGGCGAAGTACATGCGGCCGTGGAAGATGCGCAGTCGTTTCTTCGGTTTGTTCACTTCGGTGAGATGTCGATTCATGTGTGCACCGTCCCGCGGATGCAGATGGACGTGTCTCCGCCGACCCAGATCTCGTCGTCCTCGGCGGTGATGGAGATGACTCCGGAGCGGCCGAGGGCGGTTCCCTGGGTCGCGGTGTAGCTGTTCGGAGCCAGGTTCTCGCCGACGAGCCATTGGGCGACGGAGGCGTTGAGGCTGCCGGTCACCGGATCCTCGGCGACGCCGACTCCGGGCACGAAGGCCCGGATCTCGTATTCGTGGTCTGATCCTTCCGGGTGGGCGCCCAGGACGCCGAGCTTCGCATCGGGGATGGCCGAGAAGTCGGGGGTGAGCGCGAGTACCTGTTCGGCGCTGGACAGTCGCACGGCCGCCCAGCCGGGGCCGTTGTCGGCCCACTGGTGGCCGAGGATCTCGGCACGATCGACGCCGAGGGCGACCGCGATCTGGTCGACGTAGGCATCGTCGAGCGGTCCCGAGCGCAGTCGATCGGGGGCGGCGAAGGCGAGGGTCTCGGAGAAATCGCCGCTTGGGTCGGTGCTGTCGGTCGGGTCGGTCGAGTTGATTCGGTCGGTCGGGTCGCCTCGGCGAGGGGATCTGCGGATGTCGACGAGGCCGGCACCGCACTCCTGGACGATGCGGTCAGTGTGCTTCGGGGCGCCGCCGGCGTCGAGCCAGGCCGCGGCCGAACCGAGCGTGGGGTGGCCGGCGAAGGGCAGTTCTCGATGCGGGGTGAAGATGCGCAGACGATAGTCGGCTGTTGGGTCGGCGGGCGGGAGGATGAAGGTGGTCTCGGACAGGTTCGTCCAGTTCGCGATGCGGGCCATCTGCTCCTCATCGAGGCCATCGGCGTCGACGATGACCGCCACGGGGTTGCCGTGGAAGGGCACGGCAGAGAAGACATCGACCTGGGCGAAACGACGGTGCTGTGACAATGACACTCCTTCGCGAGTTGCGGACCACGCTGCGAGCGGGGGATTGCGCGGGCGCTTCTCACAGTGTAAAGGCCCAGGCCGGAGCGCCGGTGGATTGGCCCCCGGTGGCGCGGGGGTGTCAGCCGCGGAGGGCGGCGGTTCGGTCGACTCGGTGCGGATGGATGCGGTCGACTCGGTGCGACCGGTGATTGCATAATGAGGCATGCCCTCAGATGACAATGCGCGGGGACGGGGTCTCCGCATCGGAATGCTCGGCGGCGGGTTCATGGGCCGCGTCCACAGTCGAGCCGCACGGTCGGCCGGAGCCGTGCTCGACTCGGTCGCATCGTCGCGGCCGGAGAGATCGGCACAAGCGGCGGCCGAGCTCGGCTTCGAGAATTCGACTGCGTCCGACGCACTGCTCGGCCGCACCCTCGACGCGATCCACATCTGCGCTCCCAATGAGGTCCACGCCGCGCAGTCCCTGCAGGCGCTGGACGCGGGATCGAACATCATCTGCGAGAAGCCCTTGGCCACTGATTCGACGGCCGCGCGTGCCGTGTTGGCCCGCGCCGACGAAGCTGGTCTGCTTGGGACCGTTCCATTCGTCTACCGCTACCACCCGATGGTGCGTGAGGCCCGCGCCCGATTCCGCGAGGGTCAGGCCGGGACGCTGCTGACCGTTGACGCCGGATACCTCCAGGACTGGCTGCTCGGCTCGGGCGACGAGAACTGGCGTGTCGATTCCGAACGCGGCGGCCCGTCGCGGGCCTTCGCCGATATCGGCTCCCACCTCGTCGACCTCATCGAGTTCATCGTCGATGATCGGATATCGTCCCTGGTGGCGACCACGAGAACCGTTCATCCACGCCGAGGAGGTGCCGCGGTGACCACGGAGGACACTGTGGCCGTGACCGTCGAGTTCTCCGGCGGCGCCATCGGTTCGCTGCTGGTGTCTCAGCTGGCTCCCGGACGCAAGAACGGGCTGACAGTGGAGATCGCCGGCACCGAGGCGAGCATGCGCTTCGAGCAGGAGCGGCCCGAGCAGCTGTGGTTCGGTCAGCGCGCCGACAGCCGCCTCCTCGTCCGCGATCCCGACTTCCTGTCCGCCGATGCCGCGCGCCTGTGTATGGTCCCGGCCGGCCATCCGCAGGGATACCAGGATGCGTTCAACGGCTTCGTCGCCGACTCCTATGCCTACTTCGCCGGCGAGCGACCGGAGGGGCTGCCGACTCTGCGAGACGGGGTGCGAGCCGTGCTCGTGACTGAGGCCGTGCTGCGGTCGGTACACGAACGTTCTTGGGTCGATGTAGAGCCGCTGGCCGTCTAGGCACCGCGATCTGCCGAACCATAGGCACTCTGACCGCCTGAGTCATAGGAGTCCCGACCTCCCGAATCGCTGAGGAGGTCCTGAGGGTCCCGCTCAGGAGCGGTTCGTACACTGGGCCGCTATGGACTTCAAGCAGGCAACGGCGACGTGGTGGGATGCCATCACCTCGGGCTTCGGGCGGCAGGACGGGCTCGAGCTCGACGTCCTCGGGCTCGTGCTCGTCATCGGAGTGCCCCTGGTCGTGACCCTGACTCCGGGGATCTGGAGGTTCTTCGGACTGTTCGTGACCTTCATCCACGAACTCGGTCACGCATTCGCCGCGCTCATGACGGGACGAGTGGTCAAGGGGATCTCGCTGAACTTCGATCATTCGGGGCAGATGAACTCCTTCGGCCGAGTCGGCTTCTCCGCCACATGGGCGGGTTTCTGGGGATATCCGGCTCCGGGCGTGCTCGGACTCGTCCTGGCCACCTCGGCGGCCTTCGGTTGGGCCCCCTTGGCACTGTCTGTGGGCGCGCTGATCCTGTTGGTCGCGCTCATCTTCATCCGGAACTTCGCGGGCGCGGTCATTGCCGTGATCACGGCGATCGCGGCGCAGCTCGTCGTCGTTTTCCTGCCGCTGGAGTGGATCTCGGTCTTCGTCGCCGCGCTCGGCACGGCGCTGACGATCGGGTCGCTCAAGGACCTAGTCAAGGTCATCCGCGTCCATACGCGCCGGCGCCATGTGCAGCAGTCCGATGCCTATATCCTCGCGCTGGGCTCGGCCTTGCCCGCCGGTGCCTGGCTGACGCTGTTTGCGCTGGTCATCATCGTCTGCGCGCTCGCCACCGCGCGGGTGCTGTATACGGCGGTGTCGGTCGGCGCGGTCTGATTGGGACTCTCTTCGTTTCCTGAGCTGGAGCAGCAGGGACGGTGTCGGTCGGCACGGTGTGACAGCGGCAGTGTCGGGTCCGCGAGATTCAGGGACGAGCCGGCGTGGATGCCCGTGATTCCGCGTCAGTGCCGGGTGGCAGAATCGGAGTATGGCCCCACTTCCGAAATTCTCCGCTGTCCTCTTCGACTGTGACGGAGTCCTCGTCGATTCCGAAAGCATCACGAACGGCGTCCTCCACCAGATGCTGCAGGAGCTCGGCTGGCAGCTGAGCGCCGAGGAATGCATTGCGCGATTCGTCGGCAAGATGCTCCGCGATGAGGCTGATGTCATCGAGGAGCACACCGGATTCCGCATCGGCGCGGAGTGGATGGAGGAGTTCCGGCGGCGGCGCAATGCCCAGCTCGAGGCCTCCCTCCAAGCGATTCCGGGGGTCGTCGATGCCGTTCACCGCATCGCCGAGAGCTACCCGGGCAGGATCGCCTGCGCTTCGGGAGCGGATCGTCCGAAGATCGAGCTGCAGCTGCGCAAGATCGGCCTGTTCGATGCCTTCGAGGGTCGGATCTTCTCCGGCATGGAGCAGCCGAACTCGAAGCCCGCCCCGGACGTCTATTTGGCAGCAGCCGAATCCTTGCAGATCGACCCCGCCGAGGCGGCCGTGATCGAAGATTCCCCCACCGGCGTGATCGCCGGCGCTGCGGCCGGATCCCGTGTGCTCGGGTTCTGCCCGGATTCTCCGGTTCATCAGAGCGCGGAAACGCTGTTGGCAGCGGGTGCCGCTGAGACCTTCAACGCGATGGACCAGCTGCCCGGCCTGCTGACTGAGTAGGTTCCTGGCTCGCCGAGCCTCGGCTGGGGCAAAACTCCATCATCAAAATACATCAAACAGCACCCAAACTCGCAGAGATTCTTTTCGTAATCGAGTTGTGACCTTCATTTCTTCTCCTTGGGAGTAAAATAGAGTCAAGGTATTCACATCGACGTGAAAGGCGGCGAGATCGATGAAGGATCCTCAGGATCCGGGCAACAACGGTCTCGAGCGTGCCTCGAATGAATCAGTCTCCGGTTCACCCGCGACATCGGCAGACCTCTCTTCGTCACCTCAGGTTCCTCTGATCGGCCCCGACTCACCCCGTCGTCTCGACGTCGAACCCGATTCGCCGATGGCCGTGGTCGTCAGTCTGGCTCATTTGAGCACGGGAGTTCGCCTCGCCGAATTCCAGGCCATCGCGGGACTGTTTCTGACCGATGTCATTGAGAAGCTCCGTTACGCCGAGGGCGACAAGATCTACTATCACGCAACGTTCACCGAAACGGCCGGCCGCTTCATCACGGCACGTGACGGACTGCTGCCTGAAAAGGACGACTTCGTGGACCCGTGGACATCCACCGGCTTCGTTCTCGAAGACCGCGCTCTCGACGGGTCTGATGATGCTGTTTCCTCCACCGGCACTGCCACCGACGACGGCGAAACCGGGGAGAGCATCGTCGAGCAGCCACTGGCTCCGCCGGCAGCCCCGCTTCCGAATTTCCCCAAGTTCGGACTGCACAAATCCTTCAACAGCTGGGTCCACGACATCGCCACGCGCGAAGAGATCGCCGAGCTGACCACGGTCCTCGGCTCGACGAGCAACGGTGCCTACAACGAGATCACGAACGCCGTGACACTGGCGTTCGGACTGCCGAAGTTCCTGCAGCGCTGCCTCGCCGGTGAATTCACGATCGAACACGTACTTGCAGCGACCCGTGCCATCAAAGACGTCGCCTTCGAATATCTGCCCCGTCTCGATGCCTACCTGGGCGACCGCCGTGCCGATATCACTATGGAGACCTTCAAGAAGTCGCTCAACCTCAAGATCGCGGCACTCGTCCCGGTCGACGACCGACCGAACTGGCCGAGAAGCGTCGCCGGGTCGACATCATGAATTACCCCGACGGCACCGCCTCGGTGACCTTGTCCGGACCCGCCGTGGAACTCAACGCCTTCTACCTGCGCATCGAAGCATTCGCCCGAGCGATCCGCAACGGCAACATCTCGGCGCTCTCCGAAGAGAGCACCGCCGGCCTCGAGGTCGCCGACCAGGACAGCATCGCCGCCCTCATGTTCGACATCGCCACTCGAGCGACCCCGCAGATGAGCATCGCCGTGACGACGCACGACACCATGACCGGTGAGACCACCACGAACGAGATCGCTCTCGAAGCCGCCGACGGCTCGGACTCCTCGGTCGCCGACGAATCCGACTCCACGGCTCCGATCACGGCAGCCGCGGTCGATCGTGCCGTGCAGGAGGCGCAGAGTGAAGCGGAAGCGACCGCCAACACCGGCGTCGAGGTGACGACCACCATCAAGCTCGTCATGCCCACCCACGGGCAGTGGGTGCGAGAGCAGACGAAGATGATGGTGACGGTTCCCTACCTCACCGCGGTGGGAAAGTCGGAGCTCCCGGGGACGTTCTCCGACGGCACCCCGGTGCCGCCCGACGCGGCACGTGCGCTCGCAGGCGAGAGCCCCACTTGGCACCGGATCCTCACCGATCCCGCCACCGGGACACCGATCGATGCCCGCTCGCGCAGCTACCACATCCCGGCAGCCGTGCGCGCGCCCTTGGTCGGCAGATGGCAGTCCTGCACCGCTCCAGGCTGCACCCGACGAGCGGAGACCTCGGAAGTCGATCACATCATTCCGTTCGACCATGCCGATCCGGCCCGAGGCGGTCAGACGACGTTCGAAAACCTCCACCCGCTGTGCAAACCCGACCACCAGGCCAAGACCGACCGCAGGCTCGCGGTCCGAATGACCGAGGACGGGGCAGTGGAGTACTCCTTCACCCGCGGAGTCGTCGCAACACTGTATCCACCGGACAACCCAATCAACGCCGAGCACGCTCGACAGGTGGAGAACTATGACCAACTGCCGAATCTGCTCGACCGGCAGAATCCCGTCGACGCGGAGCAGCTTCGCGACGTCGGAAATCTGGGCCCAGCCGGACGACTCGACAATACGGATGCATTTCGCCCTCCTGAACCAGAGGGCCACACCGCAACAGGGGGCTCCGAACCAGTAGCCTCCGAGCCAAGGGACTCCGAACCAGGCTCCAGGGAACGAGGGGACAAGTGTGCCCCGACCGCTGGCGCCAAGCCCGTCTTGAGCGTCGGCCGGGAGTCCCCGTGGAACGACTATTGGGACTCCGGAGATCCTCCCCCGTTCTGACGGCGGGTCCGTTCTGACGGCGGACCCTTTCTGACGGCCCGCCCGTTCTGACGACCAGCCCGATCTGACTGCAGCCCGAAATCGCACGAGGCCCCGGACGCGCGCCTTCGCAGACGGCGGCCGGGGCCCGTTCGGTGTATCCGGGTCCAGTTGGCGTATCTGGCCTCAGTTACCGTCCTCGGCGATGAGGCGGCGGACGTCTTCCTGGGTGCGAACCTCACCCTTCTGGGCGGCGTCGACGACCTTCTCGTGCTGCTCCTCGGTGACGACCGGAACCTCTTCTCCGTTGCAATCGACGATCTTGCCGTCCTTGACGGTATCGCCTTCATAGAGGATGGCTTCGTTGTCGATGAGTCGCTGCAGCTCTTCCTTGCGGATGACTCGTCCGGTGCCGGCCACGAAGACCGACCGATCAGAACGGTCCTTCGTCTTCACTCCGATGTGGTTGAAGACGAGGTTGAGCAGCACGGCCATGAGAGTGGCCGAGGAGATGCCCGAATGGAGGATGATGCCGACCCAATCCGGGAAGGCATTGTAGAAGTCGGGCTCGACGACCGGGATGATGCCGAAGGCCAGCGAGACCGCCACGATGATCATATTGAGGTTGCCCTCGTACTCGACCTTCGACAGCGTGCGGATGCCCGACGCGGCGACCGTGCCGAAGAGCACGATGCCCGCGCCGCCGAGAACCGGAGTCGGGACCGCCGCAACGACCCCGCCCATCACCGGAAGCAGGCCGAGAACGACGAGGATCGCACCACCGGCCGTGACGACGAAGCGCGACTTCACGCCGGTGATCGCCACCAGGCCGACGTTCTGCGCAAATGCCGACTGGGTGAAGGAGTTGAAGATCGGCGAGACCGCCGACGACAGCATGTCAGCGCGCAGGCCCGATGCGATGCGCTTGGAATCGACCTTCGTATCGACGATCTCTCCGACGGCGATGATGTCCGCCGTAGTCTCGGCGAAGGTGACGATGATGACGATGAACATCGAGATGATTGCCGCGGCCGAGAATGTCGGCATACCGAAGGCGAACGGCTCGGGGAACGCGAAGATCCCGCGATCGAGCACATGGGAGAAATCGGCCCAGCCGAAGATGAGGCAGCCGATGGTGCCGATGACGATGGCCAGCAGAATCGACAGGCGGGAGATCACCGCAACGGGAATCCTGCTGAGGATGAGCACGATGGCCAAGGTGACCACGGCGATGAGGATATTGCGCATGCTGCCGTAGTCGGCGGCCTCGGCATCCCCGCCCATGGCCCAGCCTGCGGCCACGGGCATGAGTGACAGACCGATCGTGGTGATGACCGTGCCGGTGACCACCGGAGGGAAGAACTTCACGATGAGTGCGAAGGCCGGGGCGACGATCAGGCCGATCACCGAGGCGACCAGCACCGATCCGAAGACCGCAGGCAGGCCGTCGCCGCCGGCCAGAATGGACGTCATCGTCGCGACGCCGGCGAACGAGACTCCCTGGACCAGCGGCAGCTGCGAGCCGAAGAACGGCACACCGACCGACTGCAGGATCGTGGCCAGACCGCCCATGAACAGACAGGAGGCGATGAGGAGGCTGATGCCGTTGCCGTCGAGACCGGCGGCATTGCCGATGATGAGGGGAACGGCGATGATTCCGCCGTACATAGTGAGCACGTGCTGCAGACCGTAGGCGAAGGAACTGCCGACGGGAAGCCGTTCGTCCTCCGGACGGGCCGGCTTGCTCGCGACCGCGGACTTGCGGTCGTTGCTGGGTGACTGATGGGATACCGACATCTATCTCTCCATTGAGTGCGTCCTCGGGCGAAGACCTCACTGTGACTGACCGACCTCAGTGGCCGGTGTAGCGTCCGAGCGGGCATCAGATCGACCGAGGGATCGGTTGCATAATTCCGTTATGCGAAAGGAAATTTCCTTATCGCAAAACTCTAAAGGAATACCATTTTCGCCGCAAGCCATTTTAGTGACCCGCGGCACATGCTAGAGTTCACGGCAGTCGTGTACTCATCCCCCGACGATCTACTGAACGTTCGCTCAGTTCGATGGTTTTGGATCATCGTACCGTCTCGCCGATAGGTGGGTACAGTCGGGGATCCCGGATGGGATACCGACCGGCGGAGCAGCAGACGCCGGAAAACCTGAGCTGGTGGCGTCAGCCCCAGTTCTGTCGCCACTGACCAATAGTGCGCGCTCGACGCGCACGGTTCAAGAGGGAAAGGCGACACGATGACCGACAGCAATGGAACCGGCACACCGTCAGCAGGAAGCTTCTCGGCACCAGGAAGCTCATTCAATACGGGAGACCGCGCATCGAGGAACTCCCCGGCTTCCGGGAACACATCGACCGCGCGACTGTGGCTGCGCGATCCGCTGGCCGTCCACCTCGGTGTCGGTGTCGATCCGAACCGGGCGGCGCGGGGAATCGTCATCGACCCCGCCACGGGAACTATCGTGGAACTCGTTCCCGCCGGTGGCGAACCCACTTCATCCGGGGCCGGCGGAACCGCCGGTGACACGGCTGCCCTCGAAGTCATCGACGCCTCAGCGCATGTCATCACTCCCGGGCTGATCAATACCCATCATCACTTCTACCAGACGCTGACCCGTGCATGGGCGCCCGTCGCCGACCTGCCGCTGTTCGGATGGCTGCAGAACCTCTATCCGGTCTGGGCCAGGCTGACCCCGCGCGCGCTCGAACTCGCCACGACCGTGGCGATGGCCGAACTCCTCGAATCCGGATGCACGACCGCCGCCGACCACCACTACCTGTTCCCCACCGGCATGGACGAGGCCATCGACATCCAGGTCGACGTCGTCCGGAGACTCGGCATGCGTGCCATGCTGACTCGCGGGTCGATGTCACTGGGCGAGGACGACGGCGGACTGCCCCCTCAGCAGACCGTCCAGGACTCGGAGGTCATCCTCGACGATTCCCGCCGTCTCGTCGAGACCTACCACCAACGTGGGCCCGGCGCTCAGATCCAGATCGGCTTCGCCCCGTGCTCCCCGTTCTCCGTGACCACCGAGCTCATGCGCGAATCCGCCGCACTCGCTGCGGAACTCGATGTCCGCCTCCATACCCACCTGGCCGAGACCATCGACGAAGAGGACTTCTGCCGCGAGACCTTCGGCCTGCGCACCGTCGACTACCTCGAATCCGTCGGCTGGCTGGGGGAGCGGACCTGGTTGGCGCACGGTGTGCACTTCGACGATTCGGAGATCGGCCGCCTCGGCGCCGCCGGGGTCTCCGTCGCCCACTGCCCGACTTCGAACATGCGGCTGGCCTCGGGAATCGCCCGCGCCGTCGAACTCGAGGACGCCGGAGTCAACGTCGGACTCGGTGTCGACGGATCCGCGTCGAATGACGCCTCGAACCTCATCCGCGAGGTCCGGCAGGCGCTCTACATCCAACGTCTGCGCTACGGCGCCGAGGCGGTCACCTGCGGCCGCGTCCTCGACTGGGCGACGAAGGGATCGGCGGCGGCACTCGGACGCGACGATCTCGGCACCATTGAGGTGGGCAAGCAGGCCGACCTCGCAATGTTCCGCCTCGACGGCCTCGCCTTCTCCGGATCGCACGACCCGATCCCCGCACTCGTCCTCTGCGGTGCAGAGAAGGCCGATCGCGTGATGGTCGGCGGTCAGTGGCGGGTCGTCGACGGCCACGCCATCGGCGCGAACGGGCACGCGCTCGACAAAGAAGCGCTCATCGCTGCGCATCAGGAGGAGGCGCGCCGCCTCGTTGCAGGGTGAGTTCCGGCTGAGGTCGGATGACGTGGTGGGCGGGTGCCGCCTCGGTGGTCGTGGTCCGGGGCCTCATCCGATGGGCCTCCGGTACCGGCCCGGGCACGAGGAGGATGCCGCCCGCTCAGTCCTCGGGTTTGCGGAACACCTCGCGCAGGTGGTCGCCGGTGAGGAAGTCGCCGACGCCGATCATGACCAGGCTGAACACGATCTGCTCGGTGATCATCCAGACCGGGTAGAGGCCGGGGATCGCGGCCATGACGAGGGTGATGACGGGGAAGATCTGCGTGAACAGGCGCAGGCGCTGGTATCCCCAGTAGAAGCCCTTCGTTGCGCGCCAAAAGAAGTAGAAGAGGGTCACGGTCATGCCGAGGACGACGATCGTGCGCATCCACACGGCGAACGGCACCGGTTCCCCGGCCCGGGCGATGAGCACTGCGTAGACCACGGCTCCGAAGCCGAGCACGAGTTCGAACACGAGCAGCCAGGTGATCCACGCGAAGGCGCGTTTGGTCTTCGGGTGTGCGAGGCCGTCCGAGGGCACGACGATTCCGGCTTTCCTGCCGCCGGCGAGGCGGTCGATCTTCGCGAGCAAGTTCTCCATGGCCATGCCTCCAGGCTAGCGGGATCACGAGCTCCGGAACCGATTTTCGGGGCCTCAGGACCCTGTGTGATGGAACATCAATCGAAAGTTGGGGATGCAGTTCAATCCTGTGGGTCAGGAAACCGCGCCCGCGTGCTGATGAAGTGGAAGCATGAAGAAGATATTCAATGCAGCGTTCACGTACATGATCATCGGCGTCCTCTCGGGACTGTTCTACCGCGAGTTCACCAAGGCCAACGACTTCCCCTCCGGCGAGTTCACGCAGCTCGGCCTCGTCCACACCCACCTGCTCACACTCGGCTTCATCGTCCTTCTCATCGTCCTCGCCCTCGACAAGGTGTTCGGACTCTCCGGCACGAAGTTGTTCTCGTGGTTCTTCTGGCTCTACAACGTCGGCGTGATCCTCACCGCGTCAATGATGGTCTGGCACGGCTCGCTCACCGTCCTCGGCGAAGAGTCGAACGCCATGATCGCCGGAATCGCCGGCCTCGGTCACATCGCCCTGTCCGTCAGCCTCGTCCTGTTCTTCCTCGCCCTGCGGAAGAAGGTCGTGGTCGGCAAGGCTGTAGCCGATAAGGCTGTGACCGAAGGCGCGGAGGCGACTTCGCCGTCGCGCTGACCGGGACACCGTCGCCGAGGCGGTTCCGCAGCGTCGTTCAAGGCGAACCGAGACTGTCGATCCGTACACGAACCGACAGACGCGGTTCGCCTTGAATGAGGGAATGGAACCCCGCTCCCTCGGACGTCACCGTCACACGATGATCGGCTGCTGGAGCTCGACGATCCATCCAGCTTGGTCGGATTCGTCTGCGGTGTCGTGACCTGTTTCGAGGTAGACCTCGCGGCACGGGCCGGTCAGGGAATACCCCTGACTGATGCACCACTTGGAAAGGTGCTGCCAGCCGGCGCCGATGCGGCTCATCGACCCCTCGTGGATGAGAGTCGCCGCAGTGCACGCCTCCAGCTCTGTGACCTGCAGATCCGCAAGATCCTGAGCTGTTTCCGTGCGATACCCGCAGGTGACCTCGGTCCCGTGTCCGGCGTCGGAGTAGATGCCGACGCCGGCTGCGTGTCGGATCCCCGCTTCCGCGAGACGGTCGGCAACACTGCCGAACAGCGGTCCGATCTCAGAAGTGTCGAACGGCGGCTCGCCGAGAACGACCGTCTGTCCGAGTACCCTCTCTGCAGGCAGTTCTTTGATGATGCAGTCCGGATGGTTCATAGCAGTCCCTTCGATGAGTGCCAGCCGAAATTCGACTTCGGCCAGCTTCGCGGCTGCAGCCGACTGCTCGGCTCGCAGTTGATGACGACGCAGATTGAGCATGCCGGTCAGCTCGGTCGTGCTGAGGTCGGCGTCTATCAGTTCGGCGATCTTCCGCAGCGAGATCCCCAGGGCGTTGAGCGCCATGATTCTGTTGAGGCGCGGCAGCTGCGCCACCGTGTAGCTGCGGTGTCCGGAGAACGGTTCGACCGAATCCGGAGCCAACAGACCCATCGACTCATAGTGGCGGAGCATGCGCACCGATACCTGCCCCAGCTGCGCGAATTCACCGATCCTCATGTGCTCTCCTCGTCGTCATCGACAGTCCACCACCTGACACGGTGTCAGGTTCAAGAGCATTCGCCGCTGGTCTCACCTCTGTTCGAGGAATCCGCGCAGCAGCTTCTCGGTGCCTTCCGCATGCTGTGCGGCGAGATCGGCGGCACGATCAGGGTCAGAGGCGAGTATGGCGTCGACGATCTCTCGGTGCTGATCGCAGGAGTGCTCGACGTTCGTATGGATGAAGGGGATCCGGTCGAGCAGGGCGTTGACCCGATCGCGAGTGCTCGCTGAGGCGTAGATGAGTGACGGCATGTGCGTGAGTTCGGCGATCATGAGGTGGAATCTGGCATCGAGCACGCGGAACTGTTCGGCGGAGGCGAACACCGTACGACAATCCGTCTCCGCTGCGGTCAGGGCAGCGACCTCGTTCGGAGAGAGGTCTTGCTCGGCGACGATGCGGGCCGCGGCTGTCTCGAGAACCAAGCGAAACCGGACGGCATCATCGAGCTCGCCGGGGTCGATGCGCTCATCGGTGTCGGCGGACGGCAGTCGTGTCACAAAGGTGCCGCCATAGCGACCGCGACGGGAAGTGACGATGCCCGCAGTCTGAAGCTCGATGAGCGCCTGCCGCAGGGTCGCCCGCGAGACCCGGATCTGGGCGGCGAGTTCGCGCTCGGCCGGCAGTTTGTCGCCGACGAGGTACTTGCCGAGACGGATCGCCCGCAGCAGCTCCGCAATCGTATGTTCGAACACATTTCCGCCGCGCGCATGCTTGCCTCCCGGGCGGGGTTGGCTGCCCGCGGTCCCTGGGCCGCCCGGCTCTTCTGCTCTGTCCAAGTCTGCCTCCTCTCCTGGTCTCGCAACTCAACTCGTCTTCGTTGATTCTTCCACTCTCGCGGAAAATCCTTGACAGTCGTCTGTGAGTCAGATTACATTCGTCTCAGTCTAATGGTCTGGTAACGATCCATTGGGCGACTGTTCGACCACGACGAGATCGAGACTCACCAGAACCCCGAGGGGCAGCCATGAGCAAGAACATCGAATACGGCAATGTCGATGAGCACTACCTCGAGAAGCGACAGTTGAAGAAGGGCGCGGCCGGCTGGATCCTCCTCGCAGGCCTCGGCGTCGCCTACGTCATCTCCGGAGACTTCTCCGGCTGGAACCTCGGGTTGGCCGAAGGCGGCTGGGGCGGCCTGCTCATCGCCTTTCTCCTCATGGGACTCATGTACGTATGCATGGTCTTCGGCCTCGCCGAACTCTCCTCCACTCTGCCGACTGCCGGTGCAGGCTACGGCTTCGCCCGCCGAGCGCTCGGCCCGCTGGGCGGATTCGCCACCGGCATGGCGATCCTCATCGAGTACACGATGGCTCCGGCCGCGATCTCGACCTTCATCGCCGGCTACGTCCAGGCGCTCGGCATTCTGCCCGAATCGGTGCCTACCTGGACGATCTATCTCGTCGCCTACGCGGTCTTCATCGGAATCCACCTATGGGGAGTCGGTGAGGCCCTGCGGCTGATGTTCGTCATCACCGCCGTCGCGGTCATCGCCCTCATCGTCTTCGTGGTCGCCGCGGTCGGCCACTTCGATGCCAGCAATCTCTTCGACATCGAACCCACCGGCGCCCTCGGGTCATCGGCATTCATGCCGATGGGCATCTCCGGCCTGCTCGCCTCGCTCGTCTTCGGTATCTGGTTCTTCCTCGCCGTCGAAGGCGTCCCGCTGGCCGCCGAGGAATCGGCGAACCCGAAGAAGGACATGCCGCGCGGCATCATCACGGCAATGGCCGTGCTCGTCGTCTTCGGCGCCCTCATGCTCCTCCTCGTCCCCGGACTCGCAGGCGCCTCGGCGATGGGGGAATCGGACAATCCGCTGCCCGAAGCCCTGCGCACGATCTACGGCGAGAACTCCGTCCTTGCGACCTTCGTCAACTGGGCCGGCCTGGCGGGGCTCATCGCGAGCTTCTTCTCGATCATCTTCGCCTACTCTCGTCAGCTCTTCGCCCTCTCGCGCGCCGGCTACCTGCCCAAGTGGCTGTCCCTGACGGGCAAACGCAAGACCCCGGTCCTCGCCCTCATCGTCCCCGGCACCATCGGCTTCATCCTCGCGATCGCCGTCGACGGCAACGGCGGAGTCCTCCTCAACGTCGCGGTCTTCGGTGCCACGGTCTCCTACGTCCTGCTCAACCTCTCCCACATCCGCCTGCGCGTCAAGGAACCCGATCTGCCCCGCGGCTACCGCACTCCCGGCGGCATCGTCACCACCTCCATCGCCCTCGTACTCGCATCGGTGGCCGTCATCGCCACCTTCTTCGTCGACATCCTCGCCGCCGGCATCGCCGCCGGAGTCTTCCTCATCGCGCTCGCCTACTTCTGGTTCTACTCCCGCCACCACCTCGTCGCGAGCGCACCGGAAGAGGAGTTTGCACAGATCGAGGCCGCCGAGAAGGGCCTCAAGTAGCCCGCACGACCCACCTTCAACCACCCCGCACAGCAAAGGAACGCCGCATGACCGAGATTCCGGTACCCACCTCGCCCACCTCGGAGCAGAGGACCTCCAGAGGGTCGATCCAGGCCGAACCGCTCACCGTCGACGAACTCCGCCGACTCGCCGCCGAGGGCACGATCGACACCGTGGTCGTTGCCATCACCGATCACATGGGTCGCCTGCAGGGCAAGAGACTCGGCGTCCAGTTCTTCCTCGAAGACGTCATGGACCACGGCTCCGAATGCTGCAACTACCTGCTCGCCGTCGACGTCGACATGGATACCGTCGACGGCTACGAGGTCTCCTCCTGGGAGACCGGATACGGCGACATGGTGATGAAGCCCGACCTTGCGACCCTGCGCCTCCTGCCCTGGCAGCCGGGCAGTGCGATGGTCAACTGCGACCTCCTGACGACCACCGGCGCCGAGGTGGCGCCCTCCCCACGTCAGATCCTCAAGCGCCAGCTCGCCCGCCTTGCCGACCATGGGCTGAGCGCCCATGTCGGCACCGAACTCGAGTTCATCACCTTCGACTCGAGCTACGAAGAAGCCTTCGCCTCGAAGTACACCGAAGTTACGCCCTCGAACCAGTACAACGTCGACTACTCCCTCCTCGGCACCGCCCGAGTCGAACCTCTGCTGCGCGACATCCGCAATTCGATGGCCGGGGCCGGGCTCTTCGTCGAAGGGGCCAAGGGCGAATGCAACTTCGGCCAACACGAGATCACGTTCCGCTACCAGCCCGCCCTCAAGGCGTGCGACGACCACGCGGTGTACAAGAACGGGGCGAAGGAGATCGCCGCCCAGCACGGGAAATCGATCACTTTCATGGCCAAATACGACCAGAAGGAGGGTTCCTCGTGCCATATCCACCTGAGCTTCCGCTCGGCTGAGGGCGATATGGTCATGTCCGGTGACCGCGAGCATGGGTTCTCGACCCTCATGGAGCAGTTCATCGCCGGTCAGCTCGCCTGCATCGAGGACTTCACGTACTTCTTCGCCCCGAACATAAACTCGTACAAACGCTTCGTCGAAGGTTCGTTCGCACCGACCGCGGTCGCCTGGGGCTTCGACAACCGCACCTGCGCCTTCCGCGTCGTCGGCTCGGGACCCTCCCTGCGCGTGGAATGCCGAGTCGGCGGGGCCGATCTCAACCCGTACCTCGCCACTGCGGCTCTCATCGCGGCGGGACTCCACGGGATCGAGAAAGGCCTCGAACTGCCCGCGATCACGGAAGGCAACGCCTACACCGCCGGTGCCTCCCGACTGCCCACCACCCTCCAGGGTGCCCGCGACCGGTTGGACGGATCGCAGATCGCCGAGGACGCGTTCGGCGACTACGTCGTCCGCCACTACGTCCACGCGGCCGACATCGAACTGGAGGCCTACAACGCGACTGTCACCGACTGGGAGAGGCTCCGTGGGTTCGAACGACTCTGACCCCGTCATCGGCATCAGCTGCTACATGCAGCAGGCCCAGTGGGGAGTCTGGGACACCGAGGCGGCTCTCATCCCGGGCGACTATGTGCGCATGGTCGCCGCTTCCGGGGCGATCCCCGTGCTGCTGCCGCCCCACGGACAGGCCCCTGCGGCCCTCGACCGTGTCGACGGCCTGCTGTTGGCCGGAGGAGCCGACGTCGGATCGTCCGAATACGGTCAGGATCCGCACGAAACGACCGTGTCCCACCCGTTCCGCGACTCGAGCGAGATGATGCTCCTGGCGGCCGCGCGGCGACGCCGCCTGCCTGTGCTCGGCATCTGCCGCGGGATGCAGGTCATCAACGTCGCCGCCGGAGGCACCTTGATCCAGCATCTGCCGGAGTCGCTCGGACATTCCGACTATCAGCCGGCCCCCGGCGTCTACGGCGAGGTCACGGTGACCACGGAAGCAGGGTCACGGGCCAGGGAGATCCTCGGCGAGGCGACCACTGCACCCTGCTATCACCATCAGGGGATCGACCGCCTCGGCGCCGGTCTGCGTGCGACCGGCCGCAGTCCCGAGGGACTCGTCGAGACCATCGAACCGGACCCGGCCGTGGATCAGACAGGAGACCCGGCTGACGGAGGATGGCTCTTCGCCGTCCAATGGCATCCCGAACACGACCCCGATGACGACCGAGTCGTCCGTGCCCTCGTTCAAGCGGCACGACGACACGCGACAGACAGAGGAACAAGGAGAGCACCGAAGTGAGCACCTACACGGTCATCAACCCGGCGACGGAAGAGACGATCGCCGACGTCGAACTCGCCGACCTCGAACAGACGGACCGGGCGATAGAGAAGGCGGCGCGGGCCTTCGAATCCTGGCGCGCCGTCGCCCCCGCCGATCGCGCCCGGCTCCTGCGGCGCTTCGCCGACAAGGTCGACGCGGCCAACGAAGAGCTCGCCCGGCTCGAGGTGGCCAACGCCGGACATACGATCGGGAACGCCCGATGGGAAGCCGGCAACGTCCGCGACGTCCTCGAATACTACGCAGCGGTGCCGGAGAGGCTCTTCGGTCGGCAGATCCCCGTCGACGGGGGAGTGAACATCACCTTCGCCGAACCGCTCGGCGTTGTCGGTGTCATCGTCCCCTGGAACTTCCCGATGCCGATCGCCGGATGGGGCTTCGCCCCTGCCCTGGCAGCCGGGAACACCGTGGTCCTCAAACCCGCCGAGATCACGCCGCTGACCGCGATCCGCATCGGCGAGCTCGCCCTCGAAGCGGGCTTGCCCGAGGGTGTTCTGCAGATCATCCCCGGCAAGGGATCCGTCGTCGGGGAGCGCTTCGTCACCCACCCGGCCGTACGCAAGGTCGTCTTCACCGGATCCACCGAGGTGGGCAAGCGGATCATGGCCGGCTGTGCAGCGCAGGTGAAGAACCTCACTCTCGAACTCGGCGGGAAGAACGCGAACATCGTCTTCGACGACGCCGATGTCGTGGCCGCCGCGGCCGCCGCCCCCGGAAGCGTCTTCGACAACTCCGGCCAGGACTGCTGCTCCCGGTCCCGGCTGCTCGTCCAGCGCGGGATCTACGACGACTTCATGGCCGCACTCGAATCCTCCGTCGGGTCCTTCGCCTGTGCGGATCCGAGCCGCGAGGACACGGACATGGGTCCGCTGGTCACTGCAGCTCACCGGGAGAAGGTCGCCGGCTATGTGGCTGCCGCCGAGGTGGCCTTCACCGGCTCTGCCCCCGAAGGCCCGGGCTTCTGGTTTCCGCCGACAGTGCTCACCCCGCCCGACACAGCGACGGCCGACTTCCGCGAGGAGATCTTCGGCCCCGTTCTCTCCGTCGTCCCCTTCGATACCGAAGCGGATGCCCTGCGCATCGCCAACGACACCGAATACGGACTCTCCGGCTCAATCTGGACGAACGATCTGGACCGGGCAATGCGGGTCTCCCGCGGAGTCGAGGCCGGCAACCTGTCGGTGAACTCGCACTCCTCGGTCCGCTACTCGACCCCGTTCGGCGGATTCAAGCAGTCCGGACTCGGCCGCGAACTCGGCCCCGACGCCGTGTCCGCATTCACCGAGGTCAAGAACGTCTTCTTCGCGACCCGGCCAGCGCTCTGACCCATCCACCTGCCACCTCATCACCACGATCATCAGGAGAATCATGACCACTGCGGCAAATCGACTCAAGGACAAGATCTGCGTCATCACCGGCGGTGCCTCGGGCATCGGACTCGCCAGTGCCCGCCGTCTGACCGAAGAAGGCGCGAAGGTCGTCATCGGCGACCTCGACGAAGTGCGTGGACCCGAGGTCGCCGACGAGCTCGGCGGACTCTTCGTGCGAGTCAACGTAGCCGATGAGGAGGAGGTGAAGAACCTGTTCGCCCGCTCTGTCGAGCACTTCGGACGCGTCGACGTCGCCTTCAACAACGCAGGCATCAACCCGACCGACGACAATTCGATCCTCACCACCGACATCGAGGCTTGGGCGAGGGTGCAGACGGTCAACCTCACCTCCGTCTATCTCTGCAGCAAGTACGCCCTCGAGCACATGGTCAAGCAGGGATCGGGGTCGGTCATCAATACGGCGTCGTTCGTCGCGCTCATGGGAGCGGCGACTTCGCAGATCTCCTACTCGGCGTCGAAAGGCGGAGTCCTGTCGATGAGCCGTGAGCTCGGCGTCCAGTTCGCGAAGGATGGCATCCGCGTCAACGCACTGTGCCCGGGACCGGTGAACACCCCGTTGCTGCGTGAGCTCTTCGCCTCGGACCCCGTGCAGGCGCAGCGGCGACTCGTCCACTGCCCCGGTGGGCGCTTCGCCGAACCTGAGGAGATCGCTGCCGCCGTGGCCTTCCTCGCCAGCGACGACTCCTCCTTCGTCAACGCCTCGACCTTCACTGTCGACGGCGGCATCTCCTCGGCTTACGTCACCGCCGAATAGAGGCGCACGGAGGGTGAGAAGATGGGGCCATGACTTCCGTGAGAATCCTTGCCATCGAACACGAACGTGGCACTGGACCGCAGAGGTTCGGCGAATGGCTGATCGAAGCCGGCGCCGAGGTGGTCGTGGCCCGTCCGTACCTCGGCGAGGTCATCCCGGAGCTCGGTGCGTTCCACGCGCTCATCGTCCTCGGCGGATCCGCGGGGCCCACCGAGGACGATGAGAATCCCTGGTTCCCCGAGGTCAGGGATCTGCTTCGCCGGTCGATCGCGGGGGAGTTCCCTAGCCTCAACATCTGCCTCGGCGGGGAGATGCTTGCCGTCGCAGGTGATGCTCCGATCTGGCGGCGGGCGCACCCGCAGATCGGGATCTACGAACTGGGTGTCACCTCGGCGGGGGCATCCGACCCGGTGTTCGGGGCGCTGGCCGGTGGTGGTTCAACCGGTGCTGGGGAGACTGAAGGGGAGTCGCTGCCCTCCGTGCTCTTCCATCAGGAGGAGATGGCGCTGCCGCCCGGAGCCGAACTCCTGATCACCGGTTCCGACGCCCCGGTCCAGGCTTTCCGCCTCGGCGAATTCGCGTGGGGCACCCAGTTCCACCCGGAGACCGATGCCGCGCAGATCGCGCGCTGGCTGGACGGCAATGACCTGGCCCTGCCGGCCGGCAAGACCGAGGACTCGATCATCGCTGAGGTCGAGGCTCACGACGCAGCACTCGTCGACAACGGCAGGCGATTGGCCAGTGCCTTCGTGGAATTCCTGGCCAGCCGGGGTCGGGTAGGCCGGGAAAGCAAGCCGGAATGCAGACAGCAAAGCCCGAAGGCCGCGGACTGAGTCCGCGGCCTTCGGGCCTGGCCTTTCTGGTCTGAGCCTGGCCCGTCGGGTGGTTCCTCCTCACGGTGAAGGAGGAACCACCTCGGCGATGGTGGGTCAGTCTTCGGCCTTCTTGAGCTTCTGATCGGTGTTGGTGTAGTAGATCCCATCGGCGGTCGAGCCGACGAGCCCCATCGTCACTCGCAGCAATCCGGGTTCGACGTCATCCATGGGCGGCGGCGTCTCCGGTCCCAGGGTGAGCGACTTTCCGTCCTTCGTCGTGGCGGTGATCGAGCCGATGTACACGGTGACATCGCCCTTCAGCGTCATCGTATCGGCCGTCGTCACCAGTCCATACTCCTCGTCCGGCGGCTTCACCGTCAGCGAGAAGCCTTCGATCGAAATCTCTTCGGCCTGCAGCTTCAGAGTCACGATGGACCCGCCGTCAGCGGTGGGCACCGAGACGAACGAAATGCCCTTCAGGCCCTTGAACGAGAGTCCTTCCGAACCCATTGCGGCCGGAGTCTTCGTGAAGACCGGTGCGTTCTCATCCATCTGTGCATCGGACGGGAACTCACCATTGCCCTCTTTCTCCGAGTCATCATCCTCGTCCTCGGTCGGGTCGTCGCTGGGCTCATCGAGTCCCAGACCACCCGGATCCGTAGGTTCGTCGGACGGCTCCTCCGTCGGTTCCTCGCTCGGTTCATCCGTGGGGCCCGGTGCGGGCAGCGAGGGATCCGACGTCGGTGGATCACTGGGCTTCACCGGCATTCCGGGCGACAGGCTCCCCGCAGGTGCGGAGTCCTTGGCCTTTGCGGAATCCTCGTCATCGCAGGTGCCCACGAGTGAGCACAGCGGTGACGAGTGGGCGGCTGCGACCGAACCCGCCCCGAGAGTCGTCGGGAGGATCAGGACAGCTGCCGCGAGGATTGAGGCCGTGCGGCGGCTGGGTGCCCTCATGCAGTCTCCCCCTCAGCGGCTTCGGACTCCTTCGGCCCACGCGGTCCCATCCATGCGACGATGAGGATCGCGCCGATGGTGGACAGCAGCATGCCGATGATGAACCCGCCGAGGTTCACTCCGATGAGTGAATAGACTGCGAGGACGAGAGCGATGATCCCGTAGAACACATGATGCGTGGGACGGAAGATCGACAGCAGAGCGAGGACGACGATGGCGATCGGAACCACCGTCGCCTGCAGACCCTCGATGCCGAACTGGATCTGCATATTGCCGAGGTCCAGCTGACCGGAGAAGAAGAGCTCGATTCCGCCGAGGACGGCAAGCACGCCTCCGATGAAGGGCCGCTGCCGACGCCAGTGCTTGAACCCCTGGCGCTTCTTCTCGGCGCCTTCGGTCATCTCGGCTCCCTCGCTGTTGTCAGCATCCCCCGTCTCCGGCGCCGGGACGGCGAATTCTGCCGTCTCGACGCCGGATTCGGTGTGGTCGCTCTGTTCGTTGGCGCGTCGACTCCGCCGGGACAGCGCAAGCAGGCTCGTCTTCTGCACGGTGTCCTCCTGTTCGGCGGCCCCCCGTTCATCGGTCGGCTGCCCGTTGGCTGCTGAGTCCCTCATCAGTCGCACTGCTCAGATCCGTCGGTGAGCTTCAGCGACATGTCCTTGAGGGTGAAGACCGAGGCCGTGGTCGACCAGGAATCCTGCTTGAGGTCCTCGATCGAGATGGTGTCGGAATCCTGGGCGAAGTCGCCCTTGCTTCCCTTGGCCTTCGTATTGACGTCGGAGGCATCGACGCCGATGCGGATGTTCTTGAATTCCGCGTCGCCCTTGAGGCCGGTCATGCCGATCTGCAGATCCTTCGCCGAGGCGGGGGTGCCCTTTCCGCCGGCCTTGATGAGGATGCCCACCTTGCCCAGAGGAGTCTCCTGGACGGCAGACTGGCAGAGGTTCTCCAGGGTCGCATCCTTGATGTTCGCGGTGACGACGGCGTGTTCGCCGCCCTCGGCGTCCTTGGCGACTCCGCTGTACTGGGAGAATCCGGTTCCCTCGAGCTGCGACGAGGCAATCTTGAACTGAGTGCCGGAGATGGCGAACGAGACCGGCACCGCGCCCTGGGCCACCCCGCCCATGAGCATGGCTGAGACGACACCCGTGGGAATTGCGACCATGGCGATGCGACCGGCATGGGATGAGACGAGCCTGCGGATGAGGCTGGGATTGCGGAACTTCATTGATCCTCCTTGACCACCGAAGGCTTGGTGGGCATCAGCGTGTGACGTAAGTTACTACGGGGTGTTACCCGACAGTATCGCGGGTGAAGTTTGAGCGTCAACATCTTTTGTCGACGAGGCTCGCAAGGGCGCGGGTGCGAACGGTCGTGCGGCCAGGTTCCAAGCAGTCTTGTCGGATCATCGCGTTCATCATCGGCCCAGGTCAGACGATGCGTCAATGGCAGCCGTGGGAGAGATCTGAACCACGAGCGACGCCCCGTCGGCCCCGCCCGAGACGACGGAATCCGAAGGGAAGTCGTTCGTGAACAAAACTTTCAAAACTCAGCTGGATCGACGCACTCAGCGCACCGGCGCATCGGGACCGAGCGGAATGCCCAGACCCCACCACAGGAAGAACAGCAGGCTCCAGCTGATCGTCATGCACACGGCCAAGGGCAGGGTGTGCGAGGCGAGCGTGCCGATGCCGGCGCTCTTCTGATACTTCTGCATGAAGCCGAGTGCGAGGATGAAGTACGGGCTCATCGGGGTGATGGCCGTCGACCCCGAGTCGGCGATGCGGAAGATCGCCTGTGAGGTCTCCGGCGGCACCTCGAGCAGCATGAGCAGCGGCACGATGACCGGGGCCATGATCGCCCACATCGCCGAACCGGATGTGATGAGCACGTTGACGACGGAGAGCACGAGCAGGACGAGGATGAACACCACCCACGTCGGCAGGCCGAGGCCGGTGAAGAGTTCGGACACGGAGACCGAGACGAGCATGCCGATGTTCGTCCACTCGAAGTACTCGAGGAACTGGGCGATGGCGAAGAAGAGGACGAGGACCCCGGAGATCGAGGCGAGCCCCTGACCCATGAGCTTCGGCACGTCCGACCAGGTCTCGATGGTGCCCTCGCGGAAGCCGTAGACGATGCCGCCGATGCCGAAGAGCATGGCGATGAGGAAGGCGATTCCGGTGAGGAACGGCGACTCGCCGAAGGGCCCGTCGCCGCGCAGGGGCGCGCCGTCTGGGACGACGAGGACGACGATGGCGATGACCGCAGCGATGACGGCGAACATGGCCAGGCGCAGGGCCTTGCGCTCCTTGTCGGTGATGACGAGGTCTTCGTGTTCGGCATCCTCGTCGGCTTCGAGGTTGTCGCGCTTCATGAGCACCAGCTCGGTGACGATCGTGATGACGATGGCCAGCAGGACGGAGCTGGCGATGTTGAAGTACCAGTTGCCGATCGGGGTGACGATGTAGTCGGGGTCGATGATGTTCGCTGCGGCCGTCGTGATGCCCGCGAAGATCGCATCGTTGGGCGTCGGGATCGGGCTGGCATCGTAGCCGGAGGCGATCGAGGTGTACGCGACGATGACGCCGAGGACGGGGGAGCGGCCCACGGCCTTGAACACCATTCCGCCGAGCGGCACGAGGATGACATAGGCCGCCGCCGAGGCGACGTGGGAGACCGTGCCCATGAACGCGACCGTAAAGACGATGAGTCCGGCCGGGACGCGGGCGATCGAGACCTTCATCGCCGTCGACAGCAGGCCGGTGCGCTCGGCCAGGGCCACGCCCATGATGACGACCATGATCGTGATGAGTGGTGGGAAGGTCTCGTAGGCGTCGAGCGCGGTGTTCACGGCCATGGCGATGCCGTCGCCGCTGAGGAGGTTGTTCACCGGGGTCCAGTCCCCGGTGCCGGGATCTTCGACTCCCGCGCCGGCGAGGGAGAGGACGAGGCTGAATACGGCGAGGATGGCTGCGAGGATCCAGAACAGCCAGAAGGGGTTCGGCAGCTTGTTGCCGACGACTTCGATGACGTTGAGGGCGCGGATGACCAGCGGCAGCTTCTCCTGCTCGTCGGTCTGCACGGTATCGGTGGTCTGGGTCGGTTTCATTGTGAGCTCCTGAGAGTCCAGGCGGGATTTTCGGGCAGGGTCCACCAGGGCACGGTGATTACGGCGCTGGAATCGGGTGTTCTGTGGTGGGGTGCGGGCCGAGCGGCCGGTCAGTGAGAAGCGGGTGTCACAGTCTCTGCAGCTCCTGACAGTAGGCGACGAGTCGGTCGACGACCTCGCCGAGGATGTCCTCCCCGGCCGCGGCCGTGGCGGTCCGCGGATCGCCGAGGACGCCGTTGTCGGCGTAGCGGTCGAATGTCACCGCTGTTGACGGTGTTTTCGTTCGTGAGAGTCGGGCACGTGGGTCGAGATCGTCGAGCCGGGTGGCGCCGGAGTTGAGGTGGCCCGAGTCGACGAGGGATTCGTCGATGGCGAGCATCTGCGAGGTTTCGGACTCTCCGCAGTGGCCGCTGACCTCGGTGCGCGGCAGTTGGGCGGTCGCCTCGGTGGCCAATGCTGAGACCGGAGCATAGGCGAAGACGAAGTCCGGATGGGTGGCGAGCAGGGACTGCTGGACCACGCCGAGCGCGGCGAGGTTGCCGCCGTGGCCGGTGATGACGAGGAGTCTGTCGAATCCGGCATCGGCGAGCTGACGCACGATCGAGGAGACGAGGTCGATGAACAGCTGCGGACCGATGTTGATCGTGCCGGGCAGGAAGCGGTGATGCGGGGAGACCCCGTAGTCGATGCTCGGCAGGACGAAGGCGCTGCCCGCCCGAACCTGATCGCCGTCGATGAGCGCGTCGATGACTGCGCGTGCGACGTGAGCGGCTCGGATGTTGTCGGTGCCCAGAGGAAGTCCGTCACCGTGCTGTTCGCAGGCGCCGACGGGCAGGACGAGCAGGCTGTTTCGATCCTTCGCGAGTTCGACCTCCAAAGAGGTGAGTTCGGCGTAGTCGCGGATATGCGGGCGGATCTCGGAGATCGTCGGGCGGCTCATCGCTGGGATCCTCCGATGATGTCGGCATCACCGGTCTGGTCTGTATCGTCAGCCCAGTCGGCGAGGACGGCGGCCTTGATCGCCTCGAGGTGCTTGCGGGTGCGGTGGGAGGCTTCGAAGCCGTCGCCGCGGCGGATCGCATCGAGGATATCCGCGTGTTCGTCGTGGTCGCGCAGGCGGTCATAGCTCGTGCGCGCAGCCTGCTGGGTCCGCGAATGGATGGCCAGCAGGGACACGAGCATCTCGTGCAGAGCGCGGTTGCCCGAGGCGCGAGCGAGTTCGACGTGGAAATGACCGGCCGGGACCGCGGTCTCGACCTGGAGGGCATTGTCGAGCGCGGACTCCATGGAGGCCACGGCATCCGCAGCCTGGACCGTCGCTGCGAGCTCGGCGATTCCGGGCTCGATCGCGATGCGGGCGTCGAGGAGCTCGATGGCCGCCGCGAGATCGACGGGCACATAGTGCGGGTTGTCGAGGATGCGGCGGTTGATCGCTTCGCGGACGTAGGTGCCCGATCCGTGCTTGAGCTCGACCGAACCCGTGGCCTCGAGCCGGCGCAGGGCCTCCCGGACGGTGGGAACGGTGACCTCGAAGCGTGCCGCAAGGACCTTCGCCGAGGGCAGGGTCTGCCCGGGCTGGAGGTTCTCGGTGCGGATGGTGTCGACGATTTCGCGAGTGAGGCGTTCGACGAGTCCGACGGTGGACGTCATGGTGCTCTCCTTCAAGTGTTTAAGTCATCTAATCACTTTGCGTGATGTGTGTCAACGGTCACTTCTGGGGCGGGCCTGGTTGGTCACTTCTGGGTGGGCCCCTGCGTTGTTCCCGGGTGGCTGCGGAAGAAGTCCCAGACCGTGCTCGTGGCCGAGAAGTTCTTCGTGACGTATCCGCCTCCGCTGTAGACGACCTCACCGGGCCAGACGTGGCCGCCGTCGGCGACGGTGTAGAGCTCGACGGAGGCGTCGCACCGCGTCCACTGGGTGCGCACAACGTCTTCGCCTTTGCGGCCGACCTGGCGTTCCTTCGTTCTCGCGCAGCCGGAGGCCTCCGCCCATGGCTGGATCCACTCGCGGACTCCCGGGTAGTCCTCGCCCTGACGGTGGCCGCCCTCGTAGTGCATTGTCGCGTCCCCGGTGCCGTGGATCGCGAGCATCGGTGTGGGCGTCGAGAAATCGCAGCCCTCCGTCGACTGCGGATAGTAGGCGCCGGCGACGGGAGCGAATGCGGAGAAGCGATCGCGCAGGTGACAGGCGAGGACGGAGACCATGCCGCCGCCGTTCGACTTGCCGGTGGCATAGACCCGATTGAGGTCGATGCAGTGCTCGGATTCGATCGAATCGAGCAGCTCGGCGACGAACGTGACGTCATCGGCACCGCTGGCGTAAGGAGCACCCTGCCAGGAACGTTTGCCGTCATTGAGGTCGCCGTCGGGGAAGACGGTGATCGTGGGCAGGGTCGGCAGCCCCGTGTAGTTCTGGAATTCGGCGCCGTCGGAACCGTTGCCGTGGAACCCGAGGACGAGCGGCAGGGGAGTCTCAAGCTCGTAGTCGCGCGGGATGTTGATCCGGTAGCTGCGCTCGCCGTCTTCCGTCGAGATCGTCTTCTCGTCGTTGCCGGGCTTCTGCTCGGTGCCGCAGCCGGCCGACGGGGCGGCCGGCATTGTCGATGCTTTCTTGCCGATGGTTTGAGCGGCGGCAGAATCCGCAGGCGCGGTCTGTGCGGTCTGTGCGGTGGCGGCCATTCCTGGGGCTGCAGCTGTACCCGTCAGCAGAGCAGCGCTCGCGGCGGTCGCGAGCAGGGTGGTCGTGATGCGTTTCGTCATTGATGACATCGTCAGTCCTTTGATCGTCGGTGATCGTGGTGAGGACTCTAGCACAAGTCATCAGATGACTAAATGAATTGGCTATGACGGTGGCGTCGTCGAGGAGGCAGTGGTGTTGCCGATTCGGAATCCGCGGTCGGAAGGTGTTCGACTCAGGCCGTCTGCGGCGAATCCCCTTCGATGGTTGACCAGTTCGCCTTCGTCAGTGCGACGGCATGCGCATGCTCACCGGCGCGGATGGCGGCGATGATCTCGGTGTGCTGCTCCGGTGAGGCCGATCCCTTCACCGATTCGAAGTGCAGGAACTCCGCTCGGCGCAGAGTGGCGGTGACGACCTCGAGGTGATCGGGAATGAGGGGGTTGCCGGATCGGGTGAGGGCCACTTCGTGGAAATCGTCATCGGCGGCGATCGCCGCCTCGGCGTCGCCGACTGCGAGGGCCGCGCTCAATCGGCCGTTCGCCTGCTCCATCTCACCCAGCGCCGCCGCGTCGAGGGCGGGGAAGGCGAGGTCGATCGCCAGGCCGTGGAGTTCGGCGGCGATCTGCCGGGCCGCGAGGATGAGTTCCGGATCCTCTGGGGCCACGCGCGTCATCCGGCCCGGCTCCGCCACGACGAGTCCGGCCTGTGCCAAACGTTGAAGCGCCTCGCGCACAGGAGTTCTGGACACCTGCAGCCAGGCGCCGAGCTCCTGATCGCGCAGCTGTTCGCCGGGGGCGAGCTGGCCGCGGACGATGGCGTCGCGGATCGACCGATAGACGTCATCGCGCAGCAGGCTGCGCTGCGGGGCGGGGGAATCCGTGGGGATCGGCACGCTCGGTCACCTTGTCTCTGAGTGGGCAGGTCTCGTCCCGCGGGATGGGACTCGAACTCTGACTCATTGTAACCACCAGCAGAATGCAATATATTGCATATTGCGATCCAGGACACATCGCACGAGAGAGCGGTCGCCCGTAGCGAACGCACCAGAGAACAGAGGACATCATGGCCATCACCGACTTCGAACGCTACCCACTCACCTTCGGGCCGAGCCCCGTGCACGAGCTCCCGCGACTGAGCGACCACCTCGGCGGGGCCCGTGTCTGGGCCAAACGGGAAGACGTCAACTCAGGACTCGCCTTCGGCGGCAACAAGACCCGCAAGCTCGAGTACATCGTTCCCGACGTTCTCGCCTCGGGTGCGGACACTCTCGTGTCCATCGGCGGCTACCAGTCCAACCACACCCGCCAGGTCGCCGCCGTTGCCGCTCACCTTGGACTGAAGGCGCGCCTGGTGCAGGAACGCTGGGTCGACTGGGAGGACCCGGTCAACGACAAGGTCGGCAACATCGAACTGTCGCGCATCATGGGAGCCGACGTCCGCCTCGACTCGGCCGGATTCGACATCGGCATCCGCTCGAGCTGGGAGAACGCCCTGGCCGAGGTCGAAGAATCAGGCGGCAAGCCCTACCCGATCCCGGCCGGCGCCTCCGAGCACAAGTTCGGCGGACTCGGCTTCGCGAACTGGGCCTATGAGGTCGCCGAACAGGAGAAGGAGCTCGGCGTCTTCTTCGACACCATCGTCGTGTGCACCGTGACCGGCTCGACGCACGCCGGAATGATCGCCGGATTCGCCGCCCTCGAAGCCGCCGGCGGACCAAAGCGCAAGGTCATCGGCATCGATGCCTCGGCCACGATCGAGAAGACCCGCGACCAGGTGAAGAGGATCGCGAACACCACTGCCGAACTCATCGGCCTCGGGCGTGAGATCACCGCCGACGACGTCGATATCCGCACCGGCTGGGAAGGCCCGGCCTACGGCATCCCCGACGAGACGACCGTGAACGCGATCCGCACCACCGCCCAGCTCGAAGGCGTCATCCTCGACCCCGTCTACGAGGGCAAGTCGATGGCCGGACTCCTCGACCTCGTCGGAGACGGCACCATCGGGGCGGATTCGACGGTCCTCTACGCCCACCTCGGCGGACAGCTCGCACTCAACGCCTACTCCTCGATCTTCTGACGATGAGCACCGCACAGGAGCCGACAGCACAGGAGTCGACCGCACAGGACACGGACCGCCACCAATTCGAGACCTCCCTGCAGGTCAGCCCGCCGGGGACGAACGACCGTCCGCTGCGCGCCTCGACCTCGGGAGATGATGAGATCCTCGACGAGATCGCCCAGCGCGTACTGTGGCTGGCGACCTCGATCATCGACCGTGCCAACCGCGGCCGGGTCAACCCGGACGGGGTCAAGGTCGGCGGCCATCAGTCCTCGTCGGCCTCGATGACCGGGATCATGACGGCGCTGTGGTTCACCCGACTGCGCGCCATCGACCGCGTCTCGGTCAAACCGCATGCCTCGCCCGTCCTCCACGCGATCAACTATCTGCTCGGCGACCTCGGCGAGGAATTCCTCGACACCCTGCGCAGCCGCGGGGGACTCCAGCCCTACCCGTCGCGGACGAAGGACCCGGACACGGTGGACTTCTCCACCGGATCCGTGGGCATCGGCGCGACCGCTCCCATCTGGGCAGCCCTGTCCCACCGCTACGTCTCCGACCGGTTCCCCGAGACCCCGGAAGTCGGCCGGTTCTACTCCCTGCTCGGCGACGCGGAGATGGACGAAGGGGCGGTGTGGGAGGCGATCATCGATCCGGAGGTGCGCAGCCTCGGCGAGATCGTGTGGATCGTCGACCTCAACCGGCAGTCGCTCGACCGGGTCATCCCCGACGTCCAGATCCGCCGTTTGCAGGGCATGTTCGATGCCGCCGGGTGGCAGGTGCTCACCTGCCCGTGGGGGCGCCGACTCGAAGCCGTGTTCGCGGCCCCCGGCGGCGAGGCGCTCAAGAAGCGGCTCGTGCAGATGCCCAATCCCGAATACCAGCGGCTGCTGCGCGCCCACCCGTCCGAGATCCACGACCGGCTGCTCACGGGACTCACCGACACCGAGGCGACCGCCCTGTCCGCGGTCATCGACGGCTTCGACGCGGACGGTCTCGCCTCCCTCATCCGTGACCTGGGTGGACATGACCTCGGCCAGCTCGTGTCGACGTTCGACGCGATCGACGACGACCGGCCGACGGTGGTCTTCGCCTACACGATCAAAGGCAAGGGGCTGGCCACGGAGGGCCATCCCGGCAACCATGCCGCGCAGCTGACCGAAGCGCAGATGCGCGAGCTCGCGGCCGCCTCGGGGATGGACTTGGACGATCCGTGGGTCGCCTTCGCTCCGGACACCCCGGCCGGCCGGTTCTGTGCCGAAACCGCGCGGCGGCTGCGACGGGAGCCGGTCACCGACCATGCCGTGGCCGCAGTGCCTGCCGAGCTGGGATTCACTCCGCGACCGCAGATCTCCACGCAGGCGGCGCTGGGCCGGTTCCTCTCCGACCTCAAGCACGTCGCCCCCGAGGTGGCCCAGCGGGTTGTGACCCTGTCGCCGGACGTCGCGACGTCGACGAACCTCGGCGGATGGATCAACAAGACCGGAATCTGGTCACCGGCGGGCCGGCATGACTGGTTCTCCGACGATCGGGAACGGGTGCTGCGGTGGCAGGAGGGCACGAGCGGACAGCACATCGAACTCGGCATCGCCGAGGTCAATCTCGTCTCCCTGGCCGGGGAGCTCGGATCGACCGGGCAGCGCTGGGGACAGCCGCTGCTGCCGATCGCCACGATCTACGATCCCTTCATCAACCGTGCTCTCGAGCCCTGGACCTTCAGCCTCTACGCGGGTGGGCGTTCGATCATGGTCGGCACGCCCTCAGGGGTATCGCTTGCGCCCGAAGGCGGGGCCCACCAGTCGTTCAACACACCGTCGGTGACCTTGGAGATCCCGGGCCTGACGAGCTGGGAGCCGGCCTTCGCCCAGGACCTCGAGTGGACCCTGCTCGAAGCGCTGCGCGAACTCGCCGACCCGGACGGCGACTCCGCCTACTTCCGACTGACGACGAGACCGGTAGCGCAGGAGCTCGCAGATGTGCCCGAAGATCCGCTGCTGCGGGAACGCCGCCGTGATCAGGTCATCGCCGGCGGCTACCGGCTGACAACGAGACCGGCCGCCGAGGACGAGGTCACCCTCGTCGGCGCCGGGGCCATCATGACCGAGGTGATCGCGGCGGCGGCCCGACTGGAATCCCTGGGTGTGCGGGCGGGAATCGTCTGCCTCAGCTCACCGTCGAAGGTGTTCCGGTCGGTGCAGGATCGGTCTCGGGTCCGCTCGAGTGTCCGCTCGGCCATCGCCGACGAACTCTTCCCCGCAGAACATCCGGCACCGCTGGTCACCGTCCTCGACGGGCACCCGCACACTCTCGCGTTCCTCTCCGGAGTGCGCGGGGACCGCACACGGAACCTCGGGGTCACCGAATTCGGTCAGGCATCCTCGGTGGGGGAGGCCTATGCGATCCACGGGATCGACACGGACTCCATCGTGCGCGCCGGACTCGACCTCGTGGGGCGGTGAGTTCCCGCGACGCGAGGTGAACCGTTTCGGTCCTCTGGTTCGATGAACAGGGACCGGAGCGGGCCCCTCGCCGAGGAGGGTGGTCCCCGATCGAGGCCGGAGTTCTCTCCTCGCGAGCGCGGTTCGGATTTCGTCGTGACCGATTCGGAATCCGCACCGCCTCGGCGAGGGGGCCACGGACGATCGGGGACTGAGGATTCCCCCAGGTTTCGGCACTTGTTGCGCGGGTCACGTATTGATAGCGTGGGTGGCAGGCATACGCATTCCGTCGATTCGGGCGGCAAACAGGTATGCAATTGCTTCAGCGGCGCCAACAGGCGCGCACAAGTCAAAGGAGTCTGGAATGAGCAACGTAGGCAGTGCTGCAGGCGGCTACCGTGTCGAGAACCCGGCCACCGGTGAAGTCGTCGAGAAGTTCGACAATGCCACCGACGAAGAGGTCCAGCAGGTCCTCGAATCCGCACACAAGGGCTACCTGAGCTGGCGCGAGAAGACGATCGAGGAACGCGCCGCGATCGTCAACAAGGTCGCCGCTCTCTTCGGCGAGCGCAAGGAAGAGCTCGCGAAGATCATCGCCGAGGAGATGGGCAAGCCCACCGCCGAAGGTGAGGAAGAGGCCGAGTTCTGCGAGGCGATCTTCAACTACTACGCCGACAACGGACCGAAGTTCGCCGCCGACGAGCCGATCGAATCGATGTCCGGCGGCAAGGCCTTCATCCAGCGCCGCCCCGTCGGCACGCTGCTGGGCATCATGCCCTGGAACTTCCCCTACTACCAGGTCGCCCGCTTCGCCGCACCGAACCTCGTGCTCGGCAATACGATCATCCTCAAGCATGCGGAGATCTGCCCCCGCTCCTCGGCGAAGATCGCCGAGATCATGAAGGAAGCCGGCATCCCCGAAGGCGTGTACTCCAACATCTACGCCACGCACGAGCAGATCGAGACGATCATCGCCGACGACCGCGTCGAAGGCGTGTCCCTGACCGGTTCCGAGCGCGCCGGATCGGCCGTGGCCGCCACGGCCGGCAAGTACCTCAAGAAGGCCGTGCTGGAGCTCGGCGGCTCCGACCCGTACATCATCCTCGATACCGACGACATGAACGAGGCCGTCGACACCGCATGGGGCACCCGCCTGTACAACACCGGCCAGGTCTGCAACGCGAACAAGCGGATGATCGTCATGGACGACATCTACGACGACTTCGTGTCCGGTCTGACCGAGCGCGCCCAGTCCTGGGAGAAGGGCACCCCCGCCGAGGCGGGCGACGGCAAGTACTCGCCCCTGTCCTCGCGTTCGGCTGCCGAGAACCTGCGCAAGCAGCTCGACCGTGCCGTCGAGCAGGGTGCGACCCTCGTCGGCGGCGAGCTCGCCACCGACGGATCCGCGTACGTCTCGCCGGCCGTGCTCACCGGAGTCACCTCGGAGATGGACGCCTACCGCGAAGAGCTCTTCGGCCCCGTGGCCACCGTGTACAAGGTCAGCAGCGATGGCGAAGCACTGGCCCTGGCCAATGATTCGCGCTTCGGCCTCGGCGGCGCGGTGTTCGCCAAGGACGAGGAGCGTGCCGCGAAGCTCGCTCAGCGCCTCGATGTCGGCATGTCGAACGTCAACACCCCTGCCGGAGAGGGTGCGGAGATCCCGTTCGGCGGCACGAAGCGCTCGGGCTTCGGCCGCGAACTCGGCCCCTACGGCATGGATGAGTTCGTCAACAAGCGCATGTACTACGTGGCTGACTGACTGGGGTTTGGCCTCAGCCTTCGTCGAGAAACGGGCTGGGTGTCGAGAAACGCGTGTGCGCATGCGTTTCTCGACACCCAGCCCGTTTTTCATGGTCTTGCATGTGGGCCAGCCCTTTCTGCATGGGCCGGGGTGTTCCCTGCGGGTGGATCCACCTCGAACTCTGCGCGGATGTCGCGGTGAATCCACCCGCAGGAGACATCCGCTCGCGGGCAGCAGGGGCGAGCGACCGTGAATCTCAGAGTCTGAAACGCCTCTCTGATGGGTTGACGCACGTTGGGTGAGCGGGATTACACTCAAACCTGTCATACAGCTTGACAGGTTTGTCTGGTGGGCTGTGTGCCGGATCAATGATCGGATCGAACCGGAGGAGTGGTCATGGGGACGAACAGCCCGGCCGAACCCACGGCCAGACGCACGGCCGTAGAACGACTGTCCGCGGGTGAGGGTGTCGTGCGCAGTCTGCGTGCCGAGATCGCCGACGGCACCTTTCCCGTCGGCAACCGCCTTCCCTCCGAAGCGAAGCTCGCCGACCGATACGCCGTCAGCCGTCCCGTCATCCGCGAAGCCCTGCGCTCGCTGGCAACCCTCGGGCTGACCGAGACGAAGACGGGCAGCGGCACCTTCGTCATCGCCTCCGCTCCGGAGACCGGACTGCACCTCGGCGACTACTCCTCCCGGGATCTCCACGAGGCCCGACCGCATATCGAAGTTCCCGCCGCCGAACTCGCGGCCACTCGGCGCACCGAGGCCGACCTCGTCCGTCTCCACGCCCTGCTGCAGTCGATGAGCGCCGAGCCGAGTCCCCGCGGCTGGGTCGAGCTCGACGGAGAGCTGCACATCGCCATCGCCCGAGCCAGCGGAAACCGAGTCTTCGAAAGCGTCATCGCTGAACTCCGCGGTGCCCTGACCGCCCAGTCCGAGCTCCTCAACCTCGCCGCCAGCCGTCAACCGGACTCCGACGTCGAGCATGCGGAGATCGTCCGCGCGATCGAAGCCGGCGACAGCGCCCGTGCCCGCGACGCTATGGCCGTACATCTCGCTCAGGTCGCTGTCGCCGTCACCGACCTCGCCCGAAACCCAGGAAGACCATGACCCACACAGCCACCCCCACCGCGACCCACCGCGCCCATGTCCCACTCGTCGAGGTCACCCGCGGTGATCTCGTCGAAGGCGTGCACTACGGTTCCTTCGCGGTCGTCGACTCCGAGGGCCGGCCGCTCACCTCCGCCGGTGATATAGATGCGCCCTTCTATCCTCGGTCGACCCTCAAGCCCCTGCAGCTGCTTGCGATGCTGCGTCTCGGCCTCGATCTGCCGACCGAACTCCTCGCTCTCGCCGCGGCCAGCCACTCGGGAGCCCCCGAACACATCGACGGTGCCCGCCGGATCCTTCATCAGTACGAGCTCGACGAGACCGCCCTCGGCAACGTCATCGACCTTCCCTATGGGGCGCCCGAGCGCGAAGCCCACCTCGCCGCCGGCGGACAGCGCAGCCGCTTGGCCCAGAACTGCTCGGGCAAACACGCGGCCATGGTCGCGACCTGCCGGATCAACGGCTGGGACCTCGTGGGCTACCTCGATCCCACCCACCCTCTGCAGCGGCACATCGGCGCCACCATCGCCGAACTCACCGGCGAGACGCCGGCGACCGTGTCGACCGACGGATGTGGAACACCGTTGCCGGCGATCTCGCTGACCGGAATGGCCCGCGCTTTCGCTCGCCTGTCCACCGTCTCGACCGGCACGAGCGCGGCGCGCGTCGCCGCCGCCATGCGCGACCACCCGGACATGGTCGCCGGTGCCGGGCGCGACGTCACCGCGCTCATGCGCACCGTCCCCGGACTCATCGCCAAGGACGGCGCCGAAGCGGTTCAGCTGCTCGGGATCGACGGCATGGGCATCGCCGTCAAGATCGCCGACGGCTCGGATCGGGCCAGGCTGCCGATCGCCACCCGGATCCTCTCCGCTCTGCCCGCACCGACCGAAAAGGCTGGCGACATCGTCAGTCCGCCCATCCTCGGCGGAGGACGGGAAGTCGGCGGACTGCGCGTGACCCGCGAGGTCGAGGACCGCCTCGGCGAGTGGGAACGCACCCGGTCGGTCGCCTCCTGAGCCTCCGCAGCCGAACCACCCACCAGCACCGACAGGCATCAGCAACAACGACGAACAAAGGCGACACGAGAACCATGAGCACGGATACACGCATCGAGCACGACCTCCTCGGCGACCGGGAGATCCCGGGCGATGCCTACTGGGGCATCCATACGCTGCGGGCGGTCGAGAACTTCCCGATCACCGCGCAGACCCTGCAGTCCAACCCCGACCTCATCCGCGGACTCGCCGCGGTCAAGCTCGCCGCCGCCAGGGCCAACCACGACCTCGGTCTCCTCGATGAGCAGCGGCGCGACGCGATCGTCGCGGCCTGCCGGGAGATCATCGACGGGAAGCTGCACGACCAGTTCCCGATCGACGTCATCCAAGGTGGGGCGGGCACCTCGTCGAATATGAACGCCAACGAGGTGATCGCGAACCGGGCGCTCGAGATCATCGGGCAGCCGCGCGGAACCTACACGCGGATCAGCCCGAACGACCACGTCAACCTCAGCCAGTCGACGAACGACGCCTACCCGACGGCGGTCAAGCTCGGTACGATCTTCGCGATCAAACGGCTGCTCACCGCCCTCGGGGAACTTCAGGACGCGTTCGCCGTGAAGGCGTCCGAATTCCACGACATCGTCACGATGGGACGCACCCAGCTGCAGGACGCCGTGCCGATGACACTCGGCCGGGCCTTCGGCAGCTACGCTGTGACGATCGGGGAGGACCGCGAGCGCCTCGGGGAGGCCGAGTCGCTGGTCCACGAGATCAACCTCGGCGCCACCGCCATCGGCACCGGACTCAACGCACCAGCCGGATACGCCGAGGCGGTCCGCGACCATCTCGCGCAGCTGACCGGGCTGCCCCTGGTCACCGCGCCCGACCTCGTAGAGGCGACCCAGGACGTCGGATCCTTCGTCCACCTGTCCGGGGTGCTCAAGCGCATCGCCGTGAAGATCTCGAAGATCTGCAACGATCTGCGGCTGCTGTCCTCGGGTCCGCGCGCCGGATTCAACGAGATCAACCTGCCCGCCGTGCAGTCGGGATCGTCGATCATGCCGGGCAAGATCAACCCCGTCATCCCCGAGGTGGTCAACCAGGTCGCGTTCGAAGTCATCGGCAACGATGTCACGATCACCGCGGCCGCCGAATCCGGGCAGCTGCAGCTCAACGCCTTCGAACCCGTCATCCTGCACAGCCTGCACAAGTCGATCTCCCACCTCGAATCGGCGTCGCGGACGCTGACGACCCGCTGCATCGCAGGCATCACCGCCAATCCGGAACTCACCCGCGCTGCCGTCGAACACTCCATCGGACTCGTCACCGCACTCAACCCGACCATCGGTTACCAGGCGGCGACGATGATCGCCCAGGAGGCGCTGAAGACCGGCCGCGGCGTCGCCGAACTCGTGCTCGAACACGGGCTGATGACCGCCTCCGAACTCGAACGTCTGCTCCGACCCGAACGGCTGGCGAACCTCACGACCGTGTGAGCGAACCGGCTCCGGGCCGCCTGCCATCGACTACCTGACCGCCTGACCGCCTGTTTCTGACAAGACCGTCTGTACTCAACGAACGAGGACACTCATGATTGACAATCTCGGCTCCGACCGCAGCGCCGCCGTCGCACCCGCAGAACCGAGCTCGGGCCCGACCCGACCGAACCTCACCGCCGAAGACTCCGGGTATCAGAAGAACCTGGCCCCGCGCCAGGTGCAGATGATCGCCATCGGCGGGGCGATCGGCACCGGGCTCTTCCTCGGTGCGGGCGGTCGCCTCCACGAGGCGGGACCCTCGATCGTGCTGTCCTACGCGGTCTGCGGGTTCTTCGCGTTCCTCATCCTCCGCGCGCTCGGCGAACTCGTCCTGCACCGCCCGACCACCGGGTCGTTCGTCTCTTACGCCCGTGAGTTCTTCGGCGAGAAGGCCGCTTTCATCTCCGGGTGGTTCTATTGGCTGGTGTGGGCGACGACCGCGATCGTCGACATCACCGCGGCCGCGCTCTATATGGGCTTCTTCGGCCGCTACGTCGCCTGGATCGCGACCGTGCCGCAATGGGCGTGGGCGCTCATCGCGCTCGTCCTCGTGCTCGGACTCAACGTCATCTCCGTCAAGGTCTTCGGAGAGCTCGAGTTCTGGTTCGCGCTCATCAAGGTCGCCGCCCTCATCATCTTCCTCGTCGTCGGGGTCGGTTTCCTCATCTTCGGCACACCCGTTGCCGGTCACGATCCCGGACTGTCGATGATCCTCGACAACGGCGGACTCTTCCCCAACGGTGCGCTGCCGGCGATCATCCTCATGCAGGGCGTCGTCTTCGCCTATGCCTCCATCGAGTTCGTGGGCACGGCCGCTGGCGAGACGGAGCACCCGGAGAAGGTGATGCCCAAGGCCATCAACTCCGTCATCCTGCGCATCGCGGTCTTCTACGTCGGATCGCTCACCCTGCTTGCCCTCCTTCTGCCCTTCACCGACTACGTAGACGGGGAGAGCCCGTTCGTCACCTTCTTCTCCTTCATCGGCGTCAAGGGCGCGGACACCGTGATGAACCTCGTTGTGCTCACTGCGGCCCTGTCCTCACTCAACGCGGGGCTCTACACGACCGGGCGAATCCTCAGGTCGATGTCGGTGGCCGGGTCGGCCCCGCAGTTCGCGCAGCGGATGAATCGCAGCGGCGTGCCCTACGGCGGGATCGTCATCACGGCAGTGGTCGCCCTCCTCGGCGTGCCGCTCAACTACCTGTTGCCCAGCGATGCGTTCGAGATCGTCCTCAGTGTCTCCTCGGTGGGGATCATCCTCACGTGGGGCATGATCGTGCTGTGTCAGATGCGGCTCAAGCGGTGGGCCGACCGCGGACTGCTCGAACGTCCCTCCTTCCGGATGATCGGTGCCCCCTATACCGGCTATGCGACGCTGCTCTTCCTCGCTGTCATCCTCGTCATGGTCTTCGCCGATTCCCCGCCGACCCTGATCGTGACGATCATCGCCTCGGTGTGCATGGTCATCGGCTGGTTCGCCTGCCGGAAGCGGATCCGAGCCATCGCCGAGGCGGGGGAGGCCGTCGAGTTCGAAATGTGAGGTTGGTCGGTCGGCTGGGCCGTGACGGTCGCGGGGCGGCTCAGCTGGCGTCGAAGTCCCAGGTCGCCTCGGCGGGGGAGGTCAGGCATCGGCCAGTCGGGGTCCGGTTGGAAGTCCGGATAGTCGGAGTCGAAGGGGAAGGCCCAAGCGCGGATGTCGTCGATGGCTGCGTCCGCAGCGGCGCGGATGCGTGCGACCTTCTCGTCGGAGAACATTCCGGCTTCGCGCGCGAATTCGAGTTCGTCCTCGTCCTTGAGCCGGTAGGTGCCATCTGAGTCGACGACGATGTCGAGGACGTGGTCGGAGGTGAGGATTCCGCTGTCGAAGCGGGTGAAGGGCTCCTCGAGGTTGACGTAGAAGGAATCGTGACGGGCCGAGTCCGGGTTCTCGAAGAACCACACCGAATAGGCTGCTCCCGGCTGGAAGACGGCGACGATGCCCGGTCCCTGCCACCGCTTGAGGCCCTGTGCCCGTGGGGCACCGAAGCGGGCGGGTCCGTCAGCGGTGCGGATTCCCGAGCCGTCGGCGAGCACATGCTGAAGCATCCTCGTCCCCGACTCCAGCCAGACGGCCAGGTGGTTCTCGTCATCGGCGATGACCGTGACAGGGCGTTGGTCGTACAGCCCTGGGTGTGCCGGGTTGGTGTAGGTCCACAGGATCTGGTCGCCGCGACTCCAGCGTGGTTCGTCTGCCCGTGCGTCCCGGCTCCCTGCTCCGCTCATGCTCTCATTGTCCCGGACCGGGGTGAGCGTGAGCCGTGAGCAGTCGGCGGAATCGCCGGGCTCCTATACTGAGGGTCGGTGCCCGGGGTCTGGTGATGTCAGTCGAGGATCGGGCACATGCCGGCCCGGAATTGGGCCCGTGAGAAACGAATTCGAGGAGGACGGAATTGCCCATCACGTCGAGGATCCTCGAGGTCGCGGCCACCGATCCGGACCAGTTGGCCATCGTCGGCGGCCACTCTGGCAGCCCTGCCCCCGATGAGAGCGCCGTCCCCGCCGCGGGCACACGGGCCCCACGTTCCCTCACCTATGCGCAGCTCGTCCGGGATTCGGCCACGATGTTCGCCGCCGTCGACGCCCTCCACCGTGCCCAGACCGACCCGCCGAATCCTGCTCCCGAAACCCACGGCATCCCGATCACGGCAGTGAGCCTCACCTCGGCGTTCGAGACCTCCCGCATCATCGCCGGCCTCGCCGGCTTCCGCGCGGTCTCGGCCACGATCGACCCCCGCTGGCCGCTCGACCACCAGGTCGGAGTCATCACGACCACCGGAATCGGTCTCGTCATCTCCGACTCGACCCGCCTCGCCGAGGCGCTCGCCGCCGCTGGATGGACCGGAACCGTCATCACCGCGACCGACTTCCGTGCCCGCGAGGACGCCATCGACCCCGCCGACACCGCACCGCCGAGCGTTCGCGAAGCGTCCGAGCCGTTCCTCATGCTCTTCTCGTCAGGCACGACGAGCAACCCGAAGGCGTTCATCAAGACCCGCCAGCAGTACCGCGACAACGTGGCTGTGTCCTCGGCCCACCTCGAACCCTTCGCCGGAGTGGCCAGCCTGGCGCCTGGCCCCGTGTCTTACAGCCTCACTCTCTATGCCGTCATCGAAAGCCTCGCCACCGGCGGCAGCGTCCACATCGCCGATGACTTCGACCCGTTCACCATGGGGTCGCGCATCACCGACGAAGCTATCACCCGCGTCGTCGCTGTGCCCGCCGTGGTCAAGGCTCTCGCCGAGGCGGCCCGTCGAACGCCGGAGAACTTCCACGGCCTCGACCTCGTCGTCACCGGAGGAGCGAACCTGCCCGCTTCCATCCGCTCGGCACTCGCCGACGTCCTCCCTGACACCAGGCTGATCAGCTACTACGGTGCCGCCGAGATCGGATTCATCGGCGACAGTCGTGATGGCGACGGCACCTGGATCTCGATCTACGACACCATCGGCGTCGAGGTCCGCGACGAATCCGGTGCCCGGCTGCCCGACGGAGAGATCGGCACGGTCTGGATCAGGGCCGCCGCCTGCTCCGACGGCTATGTCACCGGCACCACCGACGCTCAGCTGCGACGCCCCGACGGCTGGGCCACGGTCGGTGACCAGGGACGGATCGAAAACGGGCTCCTCCAACTCGCCGGACGGGCCGGTGACATCGCGATCACCGGAGGGCACAAGGTGTCCCTGCCCGAGGTCGAACGAGCCTTCGAGGGATTCGACCGCGCGGATCCGCGGTCGGGGCAGGGCCGCCTCGGCGAGGTCTGCGCGATCGCCTTGCCCGACGGCGGTCTCGGCAGCATCGTCGCCCTCGTCATCGAACCAGGCGCCCTGGGTTCGGGGAGTCATGCCGGGGATGACGAATCGACTGCGCCCGACAAAGCAGCACTGCTCGACCACGCCCGGGCGGAACTGGCCCCGCAGTTCGTGCCAAGACGGTTCTACTTACTCGACCGGCTGCCGCGGACCGTCGGTGGGAAGATTCGACGCCTCGAAACCGTTGACTTGGTCATGAGCGGAAAGGCACAGCGGCTGTGAACGCATCCCGGAGCAATCGGCACCGGACAGATGGCGTGCGCGAGGTCGTCATCACGGGACTCGGCGCCATCACCCCGAGCGGCCAGGATCCCGAAACCCTCTGGCAGACTGTGCGCAGCGGCACCAGCGCCATCGACGTCCTCGCAGGTGAGCAGTTCGACGACCTCGCCGTGCGGATCGGTGGGCAGGTCAAGGACTTCGACGCCGAGGCGGTTCTGCCCCGGGCGCTCGCCCGCCGGCTCAGCCCCGTCCAGCATTGGGCCATCGCCGCGGCCGACCAGGCGGTGCGCGCAGGCGGAATCGAGTCCGCGGCCGACGATCTGCCTTGGGACCGCGACCGTACGGCAGTCATCGCGGCCACCGGCTCCGGACCCGTCGACGCCATGCAGGACGCGACGCGTCGCCTCGACGCCGACGGCCCCAGGTCGGTGCCGCTGACCCTGTCCATCCACGGTGCGCCGGACTCCGCGGCAGCGCTGATCAGCCAGCGCTTCGACCTGCGCGGACCCGGTCAGGGAGTCTCGGCGACGTGCGCTTCCGGGGCGATCGGACTCGGCGAGGCGATGCGTCGGATCCGCCACGGCTACGCCGACGCCGTGCTCGTCGTCGGCATGGAGGACTGCCTCGGTCCGGTCAATCTCGCCTCCAACTCGAACATGCGCGCGCTCGCCGCCGGATACGAGGACGATCCGACCGCCGCCAGCCGTCCCTTCGACCGGGCCCGCAACGGCTTCGTCATGAGCCAAGGTGCGGCTGCGATCCTCCTCGAATCCGCCGACTCGGCGGCCTCACGTGGGACGACGGAGCTGGCCGAGCTCGCCGGATTCGGCGCCGCCAGCGATGCCCACCACCCGACGAACCCGCATCCGCAGGGACGGGGAGCCGCCTCGGCAGTGGTTCAGGCTGTGAGAGACGCAGGGCTGGAACCCGGCGATATCGACCACGTCAACGCCCACGCCACGGGCACACCGGCCGGCGACCGAGCCGAACTCGCAGCCTTCGATGCGGCCTTGGGGAAGGCTGGACGGATGATCCCGATCTCGGCCACGAAATCGACGACGGGACACCTCCTCGGCGCATCGGGGGTCGTCGAGGCGATCATCGCGACCCTGACGATGCGTGACCAGACGCTGCCGCCGACGTTCAACCTCGACGACAACGAGTTCCCCGACTGGGACATCGTCGCAGGTCACGCCCGTGAGATGGGCGGTGGACCGAACCCCGCCGGGGCGGCCGTCGACACTGTGCTGTCAACGTCGTTCGGCTTCGGCGGGCACAACGGCGCGATCATTCTGCGCCGCAGCGCGCAGCCCGCGACACCCTCGACAGGCGCGACCGACCCCTCGACGGACGCAGACGACCCCTCGACGAAGGAGAGACGATGACCGACCGCGAGACACGCGTGAGCGAGCTCGCCGCGCAGTACCTGCCTGATGATGTGCTCGAACGATTCCGCGAACGAGCCGACGTCTATGACCAGGAGAACCGATTCTTCGACGAGGATCTCGCCGAACTGGGGGACCTCGGCTATCTTCAGCTGTTCGTCCCGCAGTCGCATGGCGGGCCAGGGCTGAGCCTGTTCGAGGTCACCCGACTTCAGCAGCGGCTGGCAGCGGCGGCGCCCGGAACGGCTCTGGCGATCAACATGCACCTCATGACCACCGGTGTGGTCAAGGCGCTGGCCGACCGCAGTGACGACTCGCTGAACTGGGTGTTCGACGAGGTCATGGCCGGTGAGATCTTCGCCTTCGGCATCTCGGAACCGTCGAACGACTGGGTCCTGCAGGGTTCGAACACCGAGGCGGTGTCGACGGCCGACGGCGGATACGAACTGACCGGGGTGAAGATCTTCACCTCGCTGTCTCCCGTGTGGACCAGGCTCATCGTCCACGGTGCCGTGGCCGCCGACGACGACGGCATCGCCGGCCCCGATGCGGACGAGCCGGCCGAGGGGCAGCTCGTCTACGGATTCATCGAACGCGATGCACCCGGGATCACGGTCTCCGACGAATGGGATGTGCTGGGAATGCGGGCCTCGCAGTCGCGGGCGACGATCCTCGACCATGTGCCGATGAAACCCGAACGGGTCTCACGCGTCATCCCCGCTGGCAAGCACCCTGACCTGCTCACCTTCGCGATCACGAGCAACTTCCAGCTGCTCATCGCCGCCGTCTATGCCGGAGTAGCGGCCCGTGCGCTCGAGCTGGGCGCTGCCGGTCTGCACAAGCGGAAGTCCGCGAAGGCCGGCGTCACCTTCGCCGAGGTGCCCGAGGCCCGGACGCGCCTGGCCGATGCGCATCTCGACTTCATACCAGTGACGGCGATGATCGACGCCTACGCTCGGGACTTCGATGACCTCATCGACCACGGTGCCGGTTGGCCGTTGCGCCTGGTGGGGGCGAGGATCAAGTCCGCCGAGGCGGCCCGCCGCAACGCTGAGACCGCGCTGATGTGCACGAGCGGCAACGGGTTCGGCAACAAGCACGAACTCTCCCGCCTCTTCCGCGATGCCACGGCCGGGCTCTTCCACCCGCCGAGCGCCGACGCCGCCCGCCCGATGTACGCGGCTGCACTGCTCGACGGGTGAGGTCGCGCTGATCGAAGGGCTCGCGCCTACAACGCTGCCGCCTCGGTGCGCGTCTGCCGCTGAGCTGCGGGCACCCACCGTGGGTCCGGCTTCACCAGCGTGACCGCCACGACCACGATGAGGTTCGCCGCGACAGCCCAGAGACCGCCGTTGATTCCGAGCAGCGGGTCGAGTCCCGTGTAGTGGAGGGCGACCATGACGACGGAGCCGACGATGAGACCCGCAGCCGCCGCCTGCTTGCTCATGCGCGGCCAGTACAGGGAGAGCAGCGCGGCCGGCACGACCTGTGCCAGGCCCTCGTAGCTGAGCACGGAGAGCTCGACGAGCGCATCCGGCATGAGCAGGCTCATGATCAGGGCGATGATGCCGACGGCCAGGCACACCCACTGGGACAGTGTCTTCTGCCGCAGGCCCCGTGCGTTCAGCTGCTCAGGAGTCATCGAAGCGGCGTTCTTCGGTCCGGCCAAGCCGCCGCCCAAGACAGTCCGTCCCCACATCGAACCGATCGAGAGCATGTACACGCTCATCGGCACGATCGCCGAGAGCGCGCCTGCGACGCCGATGATCGCGACGATCGGCGCGGGCAGGGAATCGATGACCACGGAGAACAGGGCCAGGTCGGCGTCTTTGAGAGCAGGGACGACGAAGAGTGCAGCCACACCGACCATCATCGGCACGAGGAGCAGCAGCTGATACCACGGCAGAATGATCGAGTTGCGTCGCAGAGCATTCGCCGAGGTGCCCGACAGATAGCCGGCGATCGACGTGGGGAACACGGTGATCGTGATCCCGTTGAGGATGATCGTCGAGATGAACCATGCACCCCCGTAGATGCCATCGCCTGCGCCGGGGAAGGTCAGCCACTGAGATTTCTCACTCACGACGCGGTCAAGCAGAGGAGCCAGGCCGTCGAAATAGTGCAGCGGTACGTAGATCGCGAGGAACGCGACAGCGAGGATGACCAGTCCGTCCTTGAGGACGCTGACCCAGGCGGAACCGCGCAGTCCGGAGAAGAGGATGAACGCCTCGGCGACGATGAAGGAGACGATGGCGGCGATCTTGAGGTCGATCGCGCCGTAGCTCATCGCGTTGACGACCGCACCCATGCCCTGGATCTGCAGCTGGATGTAGGGAACGATGAAGATCGTTGCGAGGACAGCCACGAGGATCGCCAGCCCTCGTGAGCGAAACCGGTGTTCGACGATGTCGGAGAGACTGACGAGCTTGTGCCGGGCGGCGTAGGTCCAGAACAGTGGGCCGACGAGATAGGCGACGACGAGACCGATGCTCAGGTAGCCGATGAGGTAGAGGATCGGCACCCCGTAGGAGTAGGACCAACCGGCCGTGCCGAGGAACGAAAAGCTCGTATATGTTTCGCCTGCCATGAGCAGCAGGATGAAGACGAAGCCCAGCCCGCGTCCGGACACCGACCATTCGTCCAGCGACTTCTCCCGGCCGCGGCCGGACCAGATGCCGATGCCGATGGTCGCGAGCATGGCGAGGCCGAAGATGATGCAGGCGATGATCGCGGAGGTGCTCATTTCCCGGCCTCCTCGATCTCGTGGTCCTCACCGAAGGCGACATCGGAAGGGATGTGCTCGGGCAGATCGTGCCGGTAGTACCGGTCGCCGCGAGCGGTCATCCACACGAAGAACCAGGTGAGAATCGTGACCGCTATCGTGTAGGCGAGAATGAACGGCAATCCGGCGATGCGCGGCTCGACCGAGTTCGCCACGACCGGGGTGAGGACGTAGAGGATCACGGGGACGATGAGGAGGATCAGCGAATACCGCCGCCGAGGCGGCCCCGCCTGACGTACCGAACTGGGGTTCCGTGACATGCTCAACCTCGTTTCCTTGCGTTCGCGTCCGCGGTGAGCGGACTCGGCAAGGTTAGTGCTGTGAGTCACAGACGGAATGGTCGTCCGAAGTGTGGAACCGCAGCGGGGAAATGCAGTGCGGGAAGCGTCGTTCAAGGCGGCTCGCACTTGTCGAACGGTGTACTTATCGACAAGTGCGCTGCCGCTTGAACGAGCGTCGTGTCGGCTCCGAACTGGACGCTTCGACCGGGCCGGCCCTCAGAGTTCGGGGAGCAGTGAGATCGGGTTCTCGATGCAGTCGGCGACGAAGGTGAGGAACTCGCTCGGCTCCTGACCGTCGCAGGCCCGGTGGTCGAAGACGAAGGACAGGTACATCACCTTGCGTACGGTCAGCTCACCGTCGACGACCCATGGGCGGTCCTTGATCCTGCCGAGACCGAGCATGGCCACCTCGGGGAGGTTGATGATCGGGGCCGAACCGTCGACGCCGAACACCCCGTAGTTGTTCAGGGTGAACGTGCCGCCGGACAGCTCCGACGGATCGAACCTCCCCGAGGCGGCCTTCCCGACGGTCTCGGACACGGAGTCGCGCAGCTGCCTCAGGCTCATCTCGCCGGCACCGTGGACCACGGGAACCATGAGTCCGCGCGGGGTCTGCGCGGCCAGGCCGAGGTTGATGTCGCCGTGGGTGACGATCTCGCCGGCGGTCGTATCGATCGACGAGTTGATGATCGGATACTTCTTCAATCCGGCCACGACGAAGCGGGCGACGAGCGACAGCAGCGAATATCTCTCACCGGTGCGCGCCTCGAGCGCGCGCTTCGTGCCCAGCAGCTCGGTGGCATCGACATCGAGCCAGATGGTCGCCTCGGGGATTTCCTGCCGCGACTTCGTGAGGCGTTCGGACACGATCTTCCGCAGCCCCGTGATCGGGGTGCGGGTATCGCGGTCCGCCCGCCCGACGCGGGAAGATGCCCCCGCCGAGGTGGCGCTGCGTTCCGTGATCGACTGAGGTTCGCCAGCTGGTGACGTCCCCGCGGGGACGTGAGCGCACTCGGATTCGACGCTCATACCTGCGCCCGACTCGACCGCGGCAAGGACATCGGCCCTGGTCACGACCCCACCGGGCCCCGTGCCAGGAAGGTGCTTGGCGTTGATGCCGTGATCCTTCGCGAGCTTGCGCACGAGCGGGGACGACACAGGGGAGACCTGCTCGCCGGCGGCCGTCGCCGACTCTCCGATGGCGGTCTTCGACGAGTCTTCGGTGGGAGTCTGTGCCTCTGTCGGCGGCTGCACGGGAGCATCCGGGATGACCGTCGGGACGGCTGGGGCGGCACCCGGGGGCACGATGGATGTCGCGTCCGGAACAGCCGTGTGCTTGCCGCCGAACGAGCGCTTCTTCGTCGAACGGGTCTTCGGCTCCGACGTACCGTAGCCGATGAGGTTCGCGCCACTCGATTCGCCGGCGCTGTCGTCTGCGCTCGCGCTCGCCTCGGCGACAGAGAGCAGGGCCTGGCCTGCACTGACGGTGTCCCCAGCGGCGGCGTGAAGGCTGACGATCCGCCCGGCGTACGGGCAGGGGAGTTCGACGACTGACTTCGCGGATTCGACCTCGACGACCATCTGATCGACGTGGACCTCGTCCCCGATCTCGACCTTCCAGGAGATCAGCTCCGCCTCGGTGAGGCCTTCGCCGAGGTCGGGAAGGATGAACTCGCGCGTGCCAGTCCCGCGCATCCCGGTATTCAGATCAGCACTCATCACAGCTCCCAATCCCAGGACTCGAGCGCATCGAGCACGCGTTCGACGGTGGGCAAGTAGAACTCCTCGAGCTTCGGCGACGGATAGGGCACATCGAACCCGGCGACCCTCAGGATCGGGGCCGACAGGTAAGTGAAGTTGCGTTCGGTGAGGCGGGCGGCCACCTCGGCGCCGTATCCGCCGAACTGCGCGGCCTCGTGGATGATCGCCGCGCGCGAGGTCTTGCGCACGGACTCAGACACCGTCTCATCATCGAACGGAGACAGCGTGCGCAGGTCGATGACCTCGATGGACAGTCCGTGCTCGGCCCCGGCCTCGGCGGAATCGAGCGCCGTCCGCACCGTCGGACCATAGGCGAGCAGGGTGACGTCGGTGCCCTCGCGGATGACCTGCGCCCGATTCATCGGCGCCGTCGTCACCGGCAGACTCAGCGTCTCCTTCATCCAGTAGCGGGACTTCGGCTCCATGAACACGACCGGATCATCGGAGGCGATCGACTCGCGCAGCAGCGAATACGCATCGGCCGGATTCGACGGCGTGACGACGGTCAGACCCGGCGTCGACGTCCAATAGGCCTCGGACGAATCCGAGTGGTGCTCGACTCCGCCGATATCGCCGGCATAGGGAATCCGGATCGTGATCGGCAGGCTGACCCGGCCTTTCGTCCGGTTCCGCATCTTCGCCACATGGGACACGATCTGCTCGAACGCGGGGTAGGCGTAGGCGTCGAACTGCATCTCGACGACCGGCCGCATGCCGTTCATCGCCATGCCGATCGCGGTGCCGATGATGCCGGACTCCGCAAGCGGGGAATCCCACACCCGGTTCGACCCGAATTCGGCCCGCAGTCCTTCGGTGACCCGGAAGACCCCGCCGAGGCGGCCGACATCCTCACCGAAGACGAGCACAGTGTCGTCGTCGGCCAGGGAATCCCGCAGCGCCTGGTTGAGGGCCTTCGTCATCGTCACCGACGACGGGGCGGGTGCAGCGTCCGATGCCGCTGTGCCGTTCGCGGTCGCCGTGCTTGCCCCATCGTTCGCCGAGGCGGCGCTGCCCGTTTCGTCGTTCACCGCGGTCGGATCCGTGGTCGGGGTGGTGCCCGTCTCGACGCTCATGCCTGCCCTGCTGCGGCAAGTTCGGCACCGGCGAGTTCGGCCTCGAGGACCTGCTGCTGTTCGGCAAGGCCCGTGCGCGGGGTCGCGTAGACGTGGGCGAAGAGCTCGCGCGGGTCGACCTCGGCCTCTTGGTTCATCGCATCGCGGACGGACGCGGCCAGAGTCTCGGCCGCCTCGGCGACCTCTGCGACTGACGAATCGTCGAGTGCACCGGTCGACCGCAGGTACTTCTCCAGACGGTCGATGGGATCGAACTGCTTCCAGTGCTCGACCTCCTCGGCGTCGCGGTACTTCGTCGGATCGTCGGAGTTCGTGTGCGACTCCATCCGGTAGGTGAGGCACTCGATGAGGGTCGGACCGTCCCCGTTTCGACCGCGCTCGAGAGCGGTCGAGACGGCGGCGAACACGGCGGCGACGTCATTGCCGTCGACGCGCAGGCCCGGCATTCCGTAGCCGGCGGCTCGGTCGGCGAGCATCGTCGCGTTCGTCTGCTCCCGCAGGGGAGTGGAGATCGCGTACTGGTTGTTCTGCAGCACGAAGACCGTCGGCGTCTGCCAGACGGAGGCGAAGTTGAATGCCTCGTGGGTGTCGCCTTCGCTGCTGGCGCCGTCGCCGAGGAAGGTCAGAGTCGCTGCATCCTCGCCCTTGAGCTTCGCGGCCATCGCGAATCCGGTGGCATGCAGAGTCTGCGTCGCCAGCGGTGTCGCCGCAGGTGAGGCATGATACTCGTGCGGATCGAAACCGCAGTGCCAGTCTCCGCGGAAGGCGGCGAGGATCTCGGCGACGGGCACTCCGCGGGTCAGCAGCGCGGCCGAGTCGCGGTAGGTGGGGAAGAGCCAATCGTTCGGGGCCAGCGCGGTGGTGGCCCCCACCTCGGCGGCTTCCTGACCTGCCGCGGAGGGATAGGTCGCGAGTCGACCCTGTCTGGTCAGGTGCGTGACCTGCGCTTCGAACCGGCGGACGAGGACCATCTGCCGGTAGAGACCGGTGAGGGTGGCATCGCTGGGGATCCGCAGCCCTTCGGTCGGAGTGTCGGTGAGCCGGCCATCTGCGCCGATGAAGCTGATCGGCTGCAGCTGGGGCAGTGAACGGCCTGTGGTGGGAACGTCAATGGTCATGGCCCCATGGTGGCGTGAGCCGAGTCACGATTCCACGGCTGACGTGCAGGTGAGGACGGGCGGCCAAACGTGTCGCGAACTCGGGACGAAGGGACCGGTTCCGGCAGGCCGAGTGGACGTTTGGCTGGGCGGTGAGGGCTCTTTCACACAGCCGTGCGTGCAAGTCCAGCGCAGTAGATCAACATTTCTTGTGCAATTTCATCTTTTTGGGGGATGTGCGGGGGCCGAGTATGAACATAACCTCTATACCGGCTGAGAACTACCGGAGTTCCAGCAGAGAGGAATCATGTGAAGAAGATGCTCATTGCAGGGGTAGCGGCAGCGGCCCTGACGCTGGGGGTTTCAACCAACGCTGAAGCAGCAAGCTACACCTGGTATAACGCGGGATATAACGACGTGCAGAACGGCTCTCTCAACGCCCAGGTCTACTCCAATGGCAACCGTGTCTCGAAGGCCAAAGTCACGTACAAGAAGACGAAAGGTTCGGGGGTTTCGGTTAAGTTCGGATTCCAGGCGGTCAACAAGAAGGGCGGAGCTCAAGGCCCGGTGTCGTGGTCCGGAACCTACAAGATGAAGTCGAAGCAAACAAAGACAGCGACGTTCTCGGGCTCTGCGTCGTTGAGCAGCAAACGGCCATGCGCTCGTGCTCTGATGAAAGACACGATTTCGGGCAAGAACTACTACACGAGAACGACGTTCTGTACAGGACTGTAAATGCTTAGATATCTAACTGCACTGCCCTACGCACTTCCGGTCGCGGCAGTTGGTGTGATCGTTGCAGCAGTAATCGCAAAGCCTGTTGGCCGACGGCTTCGAGAGCATCCAGTAATCGTGTTCTTCTGGATGGCGAGCGTGTCCGTTGTGATCGCTGCGACAGTGACACCGTCAGGGCACGCGCCGGGATTGAACGATGGTTTGACGACGACCCGAGTCTGGGCGTGGTCGTTCCCGGCCCCAGGGGCGCTATTCTCGGTCAATTGGCAGTCGATGAACCTGTTGCTTTTTGCGCCATTAGGGGTAGCTAGTGGACTGTTCCTTCGGTTCCGCCACATTGTCAGGGCCGCTTCCATTGCAGCGTTACTGTCGCTTGCTGTCGAACTTGTCCAGTACATGGTTATCCCGCTGGGCAGAGCACAGTTCAACTCAGCGACGGTCGTAATCGGATGGGTCGGGATTGTAGTGGGAATGCTGGTGGGAAGACTGGTAGCGATCCAGATTCGGAAGACTAAACAAAAAGGGGATCAAGGCCAGCTGCAGAGCTGACTATGCCCCAAGTGTCAATACTTCAGACACGCAGATAGGGAACGAACATAGATGGGTCGAGTCGAATACGATGATTGGACTCCGGCCACACTGGATAGAACGGATAATTATGAAGAAGCTTGTCTCAATTGTTGGTGGGCTTGCCCTGGTCGCCGGTTCAACGTTCGCCGCGGGACCAGCATCGGCAGTGTTGAGTGAAGACATCCAGCCGGTAGCGTCTTCGCCTGCAGATGAAGACGCTCGAGTTGATTCGCTACTGAAAGACGGTGCCGAAGCAGACCCGCTGGAGCTTGTACCCGGTGCGACCACCGACCCTGACAAGGTCAAAGAGATTGACGAGTCGGGAGCTCCGGCAACTGTAGTGGTCGATCCTGACAACGGGAAGATCGTCGCAGCAAAACTGGAAACCACAATCTCGGCCCACAAGATATCAATTGTCGGCCCTGGGTGTTCGGCGGCGAGCGGATATTTCTGTATGAGGGGCTCTAATTACTACGGGTTCAAAGGAACTGGCTCTCTGTCCGGGAAGTGGAAGAGCATCAAGTGGTTCCACACCGGCAATAAGCAGGGTGCAGTCCGATATGGAGGAAAGTGGCAGGGCTGGCACCCGAAGAACCGGGCCGTGCAACTGACGAAAGCCGTTACAGTGACTGGGCTAAAACGGCAGTAAAAGAAAGAAACGCAACTGTCACACTAAACACAGCTGAAGCCATGGACTATTCAGCTTTCGGCATCGAATTATGCGCGTTGTATTTGGGAACGTTCTCAGCGCTAGATGCTTTCGGGGTCTCTACCCTGGTTCGCGGATAAGTCTGAAACCGGGACGTTGCGTCTAGCAAGCATGTGGACGTGTATGAGAGATTGCGTTTCTTGCCGCGTGGTTGCCTGCGTTCCCACATTGTTAATCGGCCTCGGAGAACAATATTTCGGGGCCGATTCTCATTCGTGCCGACGAGAGAGCAGCGGTGTCGGCTTGGCTCGGCAATCTTCGTTGTCGCGGTTGTGGACGACGACCGCAGGGTTGGCATCGAGGACGTTGAAAAGCCTTATCGATATCGCCCTCGCCAGCTCGTCACTTCTGGATTACTTCCTCCCGTCGATCGCATCAGCTCTCGGTGAGAAGTCCTCTCCGAGCGGGGCGATGTACGCCGTCCCAACCTTCGGCGCCGCGGCCCTCAGATCTCTCCCCACCGGTAGCCGCGGGAGGTGAAGGCCTCGGCGATTGCAGCCTTCTTGCCTTCGACATCGCCCTTGAAGGCCTGATGCCCGCCTTCGGTGACGACGACGAGCTTGCCGTCGGTGAAGTACGCGGTCGAGAACGAGGCGCGGGAGATGCGCAGCGGGTGGTCGTCGTCTCGGCCGATGGTGATTCCGTGTTCGTCGACGATCAGGGGAGTCGTCGAGGCGGCGATGAAGAAGGCGGCGATGAGTCCGAGTGCTCCGCCGATGATCGGTCGGGCGATGACGACCCACGCCTGGTCGAAGCGGCTGAGCTTCTCGATGACGTCCCCGAAGGGAATGGGAAATGTTGCGGCAAGCGATCCGAGGGCCGGAAGGAAGAAGCCGAGAGCCACGCCGATGCCGATGCAGACGAGGCCGATGACGACGACGTCGGTCCGACTGAGCGCGAACGTCGCAGGGGCGTGGGGCCGCTGGGTTGCCGAGTCGTTCTTCTGCTGGGGCTGATCCATCACGTGCTCGATCCTCGAGGGCGTTGTCGGTACTCCATGATACCAAAGTGGAACACACGTGTTCCACAAGTAGACTGCTCTGTATCGTTCGCAGAGTCAGGGAGGGGTTGTGCCGGTGCAGGGAATGCGTCGATTGGGCCGAGAGGCCCTGGTCAGCGAGGCACTGACCCACCTTGCCGCGAACCCGCAAGCGTCGATGATCGAGCTCTCGCAGTCGATCGGCGTCGGCCGCACCACTCTTTACCGACATTTCGGTGAACGGGAAGCTCTCGTTGGCGCGGCGGCGAGGCTCGGGGCCCGGCGATTCGGTGAGGCGGTCATGAAGGCCCGTCCCGGCGAAGGGACCGGGCTGGCTGCGCTCGAACGGATCTGTGCGGAGCTGTTCACTCTGCCCGATGTGCTCACCCTGCTCTTCGCCGACAACCCGATCATCACCGATGAGACCTTCGCCGAGGCGGCCGCCGAGTCCCGATCGGGTGCTGAATCTGCGGGCGACGAAGATGATCCCCTCGAGGCCGTCATTGCGAGAGGGCAGGCGGACGGGTCCATCGATGAAGGAGTGCCGATCGGATGGGCGGCGGCGTTCGTCTACCTCACCATCGGCTCCGGACACCTCTACAGCGTGAGCGTCGGCGTCGACGATCCGACCGCGCGCGCCCAGTCTCTCGAGCTGACCATCAGAGCGGTGCGGAAGACCCTCGCATCGTCAAGGGGCTGAGCGCTGACCAGGGCGTGAACACCGACCGGGCCCGCAGAGCTGTGTGCGGTACCGCCGACTCCCGAAATGTGATCTCGGTGAAGCCGCGGGGCCATGCCGGGGCAGTTGTGCGGCCGACGAGGTCTGACTTGTTACCGTTATTGCTTCAGTTCATCCTCGGCAGGAGCAATGCGTGTCTACTTTCTTCGACGGTCCCGAATTCCACGGAATGGCAGCGGGCGGCAAAATCAGCCACGACCCCGGAACGTCCGATCGGATGATGCGGGAGCTGGCGCCGTTCCTCAAGGCCGAAGGAATCGACATCGATGATCCGAATGCGGACTTCACCGAAGCCGACTTGCACATTGCCATGGAGAAGGCGCAGGTGGAATACAACCGCCGACTATTCACCCCGGTCGGTGCCCACCGCGGGCTGGCTCTGGGGAAGCTTCGGTCGTTCTCCGTGGCCTTTGCCGAAGGCGACATCAAAACCGCCGAGGCTGTTGTGGCCTCCCTGCCCTCTGACCCCCAGGACTTCAGCCCGAGCGTCGCGCAGGTGACCGGGGCGGCGATGGGCCTCCTCGACGAATGGTTCACCGAAGACGTGCACGGACCGAAGCTCGGCGGAGTGATGGCACCGAAGTGGTCGGTGAAGACGTCTCGCGCCGTGGCCCGCGACATCCTGGCCCTGGCACATAAGGGCCGCGTCGTCGACAGCCTCGACCGCCTCATCGCCAGCAACAGCGGACGTCCCGTCCTCGAGGGCTCCATGCTCGCCGTAGCCGCCGCGGTCGTGCGGTTGACCAAGCGAAACAAGGTCTCGGAGCAGGACGTCGTCGACGAGCTCATGCCACTCGACGGTTATCCTGAACCGGTTGAAGGCACCTACGGCTCCGCCGGCCGCGTGATCCAAGACGCCCAGGAAGCCGAGGACGGCCCTGATGCAGAACAGAACCTGCCGGAGTGGCTCGGCGGATCGAGCGCCGAGGCGAGTGCACAGGCGAATCCCCACGCTGACCCGCAGGGCATCGATGCACGAATGGACGCGGTCGAGAAGACCGTCTACGAGATGCCGCTCTACCAGCGCTTCCGCGACTGGCTGGCCGAGACCTACGACGACGTCGATGAGGACTCAGAGGTCTTCGACATCGCCCACCTCCTGTTCTGCATCGCCGTGTCCTCCCGCGCAGATATCGACGAACCGGAGGGAATCGACGACCTCCTCGACGTCCTCGAAAGCTTCGCAGTTGACGGACAGCAGGAAGCCGCGAAGACCGATGGCGAATCGCCTTCGACGGTGATCTTCCTCGACAGCCTCGAAGCTCTCGACAACTATCTCCGCTTCCGCATGGACACCGACGAGGATCGCGAACGCTGGAATGCCGCTCGCGCCCGAGCCGAAGCCGCGAGCATGCGCACCGACCCGCTGCCCTCGGCCCTGATGGCCGCCGTCGAAGCCAATGCTCTGAGCGAGGAGCAGCTCGCGCAGCCTTTGCCGCACAACCGCCTCGTCGAGGGCGTGGTCGGCATCCTCGACTGGGTGGGCGAGTCCCGGCCGCTGACCGGTACGGGGCGGGTGAAGCGTGCCGATATCGCCGAGGCGGCCGAAAAGTTCGGCATCAAAGCCGTCGGAGTTGCGTCGAACGCCCGTTATGAAGACGGTGTGAACTATGCGCGCAGCGCCGACGAGGTGCCCGTCCTCGAAGCGATGTGGGCCGTGATGCAGAGCGCCGAGATCACCGAGATCTCCGGCACCAAGGTCCGCCCGGGAAACGCCGCCGACGAGTGGAAGAAGGGCGAGGTGAGCGCGGATACCGCACTGCCGGTCATCGGCGCCTTCATCTACGAGCGGCTGCTCGACGTGATCAACCTCGTTCCCGGAGAAGACTACGGCGCCCCGGCGATCACGATCGCCCAGCGCCTCATCGAGATCCTCACTCCCGACTCGGCACCGGAACGCCCCGAACTCGACCTCGGCGAGGTGCGCAGCGAACGGCTCTCCACGCTCTTGGAGGACGAACTGCAGGAGCTCACCGAGCTCGGGCTCCTCACGGCCGATGGAGACACGCTGTCAGTCGAGCCGGTGTACAAGCGCATCGTCGCCGGTGCCGCGCTCATGCTGCTGTCGGGACCGCGCGAATAAGACGAGGCGAGACCAGGGGTGTCGGAGCGAACTGAGGTGGCGGCCTCTGGCCGGTGTTGAAAATAAGTGGTTGCACCTGCTGCGATCCCAGGTTAGGCTCACCTATGAGATATAGGGAACATCGGTCTTGCCTAAGGCAGTTGACACACCTGCTTGAAGTTGTGGGTCCGGCTTCTCTGTTTCTCGCTGTTTCATACGTCAAGAACCCTCGGAGCTGAATACATGCCGCGTACTTCCAGGCCTCTGCAGGTGCTGCCGATCATCCTGCGAGAAGTGGAAGTCACCGGCATCGTCGACATCACCCCGAACATGCGACGCCTGACAGTGGCAGGCGATCAATTGGCGGCCGGTGGGGTCGGCGAGGCTGCACGGCCTGCATTCCGCTCCGAGGGTTTCGACGATCACGTGAAACTCGTCATTCCCCCGCCCGACGGCTCATCCCTCGATATCGGCGAGCAGGAGGAGTTCCGCTTCAACTGGAATCGGGAAGCGCTCAACCGTGCCCGCGACTACACTGTTCGCAGCGTCGACCACGAGACGAACTCCTTCAGCATCGACATCGTGCGCCATGACTCCGGACTGGCCTCTGACTGGGCTTTCGGCGTCGCGGTCGGTGATCGGATCAGCTTCGCCGGACCGAAGACCTGCGCCGGGCTGGCCGACGACATCGATTTCCACCTCCTCGTTGCCGACGAGACGGCGCTGCCCGCTGTCGGGCGCTGGCTCGAAGAGGCACCTGCTGGCACCCGCGGTCACATCATCGTCGAAGTGCCCACCTCCGACGACATTCAAGACATCCCCACCGAAGCCGATGTCGAAATCGACTGGCTCATCCGCGGATCCACCGCACCGGGCGAATCGCGCCTGATGTTCGACGCCGTGAAGAATCTCGATCTGCCCGAAGGCCGCACTTTCGCTTGGTGCGCGGGCGAGACGCTGACCATCGCCCCCATCCGCCGCTACCTGCGCCGGGAGATCGGCCTTCCCAAAGAGGACGTCGAGGTCGTCGGCTACTGGCGGAAGATGCCGACTCGTCCCGCCGCGCTAAGTGCGGCAGTCGCCTCCACGCCCGAGGCCACGCTCGAGGGATCTGGAGCCGAATCCGCCCCGGCCGATGATTCGGCCCCTTCTGCAGCAGCCGGCGGCAAGGGCAGCGCCGAACCGGACGGAACTCTCGAGGTCCTCCACCAGGTCCACGAAATGACCGAACTGCTCCCCGCGATCATCACTCGGACAGCCGTCACCTTCGGCATCAACGACCTCATCGCCGGCGGAGTCGCCACCGCCGAGGCGATCGCCGCCGAACTCGGCCTCGACACCGACCGCGTGCGCCCGGTGCTGACGGCCATGTGCTCACTCGGACTCCTATCTCACGAGGACGAGATCTACCGCAACACCCCGACCGGAGCGGTTCTCACCGGCGACGGTGCCTCCGACGGACTCGACCTGAGCGATCCGGCGCTGCTCGACCTGTTCTCCCTCGTCGACCTCGTCGACGTGCTCAGAGGCGGGTTCGCCTCCCGCGCTTCGCGCGCCTCGACGATTCAGGCTCCCACCTGGCATGCCCAGCGCGACGCTGATTCCGAACTCGACTCCGCCCACCGGCGACGCAGCCTCGACCACCTGCAGTATGTCCTCGATCTCATCCTCGACCTCGAACCCGTGGCCACGGCCGAGGGCCTCGCCGTCGTCGGTGATGTCGACGCCGAGGCGGCCGCCGCCCTGACGAGGAAGGCCTCGCATTCGGGGCGGACGATCCACACTCCCGGCGCACAGGGCCTGTCCGGTCGACGACCCTGGCCGGACGTCGACTGCACCCTCGTGATCGCCGGATTGACGGGGCGATCGCGGACAGAGGTGACCTCGTTGTTGGACCGGATGCTCGCCGCGAGCCGGACAGTAGTGATCGTCGAACCCTTCACCGACGATGCCGAGACCGATGACCATCAGGCCGAAGAGCTCATCACGGTCCTGGCCACCACCGGGAATCCGTCGCTGACCAGCGGCGAGCTCGTCACGGATCTGCACAGGCTCGGAGCCGCGCACGTGCAGGTGAGAGACATCGGATGGGGGTTCGGCCGGTTCCGATCGGCCGTGATCGCCTCACGCTCCTGAACTGCCTCTCCGGGGCCCGGCCGCCTCACCCGGACGTTCACCAGATCAAAGAAGAATAAGGACAAACGTATGACATTGACGCGCCTGACCGCTGCTGCCATCGCCGGAGCCACCGGCCTCGCTCTCCTCGCCGGATGCGCAGGCGGCAGTGAGGAAGCGAACCCGGGCACTGCCTCCGAGACGCGCACCGTCACCGACGCGACCGGCGCGGAGGTCGAAGTGCCCACGGCTCCGAAAGCCGTCGCGACACTGCACTATGCCGCCACCGAGACCCTCATGGATCTCGACGCGCCTCCCGTGGCGCAGGGCGAGTACCAGGAACCGGCCGTGCCCGAGGAGTGGCTCGATGAACTCGAGGGCATCCCCGCAGTCAGTCAGCAGGAGCCGGACCTCGAGAAACTCGCCGAGGCTGAACCCGACCTCATCCTGTCCCCGAACATCTTCGAACCGGAGATGATCGAGCAGCTCGAGGAGATCGCACCCGTCTACCAGTTCACTCTGCGCGGCGGAGACCGCGCGAACTGGCAGCAGCGTGTCGGGGAAGTCGCAGACGCCGTCAACAAGACCGATCAGCTCGACGAACTCGACAGAGAATTCACGGCTCGGCAGAAACAGCTCGGCGAAAAGCATTCCGAGGCCACCGAGGGCACCACTATCGGAGTGGTGTCCTCCTTCGAGGAGAACTCGGCATATCTGTGGGGCAGTGAGAACATGCTCGGCACGATTCTGTCCCCCCTCGGGTTCGATTGGTCGGCCGACGAAGACGCCATGGTGAAGAAGTATGGCAAGGCCGAACAGGGAGGCAATAAGTCCGGGACCGTCGAGCCCGAAGCTCAGATCTCGCTGGAAGTCCTCGACCGCAGTCTGTCCGATGCCGACATCATCTTCGTCAACTCCGACCTGCGCGGCGACTATGACTCGTTGACGAAGGCGCTCATGGACTCCGCCGTGTTCAAAGACCTCCCGGCTGTCCAGGCCGGACATGTCTATCCGATCGGCAAAGCCACGATCGCCGGATACGCCGACGCGGAATACGGCCTCGACCTGGCCGAGAAAGCCATCACCGAATACCAGAAAGACTGAACCGCACGACTCAGCCGGCGCCCGGCCTGTGGCCCTCGGCCTCATCGAGGATGAGGAGTGAGCGAGAGGACACGACGCCCGGGACTTCGTGGATGCGGCGGAGGATCACCTGCGACAGTGCGGTGTTGTCCGGGGCATTGACCGTCACCAAGGCGTCGATGTCCCCGCTGACGGCTTGGACCTTCTCGACGAAGGGCAGGGCTGCCAGGTCATCGCGGACCTGCGGCCAGGGGCGCTCGCCGATCTTGACGACGACGACCGCGGTCACCGTCATGCCGAGAGCTTCGCGGTCCACCTCGGCGGTGAATTTCCTGATCGCACCCGATTCGATGAGGGTGGTGAAGCGCTTATGCGCGGCGGAGCGGGAGATGTGGACGCGTTCGGCCAACTGGCGCACGCTCAGGCGCGAGTCCTCGACGAGGGCGGCGATGATGCTGCGGTCGATGTCGTCGAGGTCGAATGCCACGGGGCGCTCCTTCACCGTTGATGTCTGCGTCTTGCCTGCGACCTCTGCGTCCCGCCTGCTCGGATGCACTCGCACGGAGGGGCAGCGATGGGCACCGGGAGGACTGGTCGGTCTGTTTCCTATTCTAGGGCCCCGCCTCGGCGAGTGGCGGCCACGCGTCGAGGTCCAGACGTCGACGACAGGGGGGACCACCTCGGTGGGGGAAGTGCACGAGGTTACGGAGTCCGACGCACTGGACAAATTCTGTCGATCGTTCGTACAGTAACGGAGATATCTGTGGTGCCTACCACGTACCATGGGTGATGGACATGATCGGTTCTAACCCGGACCCGGTCAACGGACGGAAATCAGCCACCTGTAGATTATGAGACGAAAGTCTCACGCAGCTGGAACTGCTTCACGAACCTAAGGAGTCATCCTTGAAGATCGCGGTGTTGGTCAAAGAGGTCCCGGATACGTACGGCGACCGCAAGTTGAACTTGGAAACCGGGCTCGCCGATCGCGGCGCCTCGGAAGCCGTCCTCGATGAGATCGGTGAGCGTGCCCTCGAGGTCGCCCTGACGCAGAAGGACTCCGACGGCGACACCGAGGTGACCGTCATCTCGATGGCGCCCGATACCGCGACCGCGACGATCCGCAAGGGTCTGGCCATGGGTGCTGACAACGCCGTGCACGTGGCCGATGAAGGTTTGGCCGGTGCGGATCTCGGGCTGACCGCCGAGGTGCTCGCCGCCGCTCTGCGCCGCGGTGAGTTCGACCTCGTCGTGACCGGCAACGTCTCCACCGACGGCAACGGCGGCATGATGCCGGCGATGCTCGCCGAGCACCTCGACTACCCGCACGTGACCGGCCTGTCGACCGTCGAACTGGGCGACGGCAAGGTCTCCGGCACCCGCGCGGTCGAAGGCGGCCAGCAGCAGGTCTCGGCCGAACTGCCCGCCGTCATCTCCATCACCGAGGCGCTTCCCGAGGCCCGATTCCCGAACTTCAAGGGCATCATGGCGGCGAAGAAGAAGCCCTTCGAGGTCATCAGCCTGTCCGATCTCGACATCGATGCCGAGGACCAGTCGGTGGCCCGCTCGATCATGGTCACCGTCGCCGAGAAGCCGCCGCGCGAAGCCGGCGAGAAGGTCGTCGACGAAGGCAATGGCGGTGTCGAACTCGCCGAATACCTCACCAAGAACCGTCTGGCCTAAGGAGAATCGTCATGTCAGAATTCCCGCAGGACTCCATTCTCGTCGTCCTCACCTCCGATGCCGAAGGCCAGCTGGAGAAGCCGGCCGCCGAACTGCTCGGTGGTGCCGCTGAGATCGGCTCGCCCGTCGCCCTCGTGCTCGCCGCCGGCAGCGCCGACGCTGCTGCCGAGAAGGCCGCCGAACTCGGCGCCGTGGCGACCCTGACCGCCGCAGCCACCGAGGGCAACCTCGGCACCGCGGCCGTCGACGCCGTGGCCGCAGCCGCGGAGCTCACCGCCCCCGACGCTGTGCTTGTGCCCAATACTCTCGACGGTCGTGACATCGCCGGTCGCTACGCCGTGCGCAGCGGATCGGCCGTGTCCGTCGACGCCACCGGACTCGAACGCGACTCCGAGGGCATCGTGGCCAACCACTCCGTCTACGGCGGCGGCTACACCGCCTCCTCGGCCCCGACCTTCGGTGCCCCCATCGTCACCGTGCGCCTGGGCTCGATCGAGGCTCGCGCAGAAGCACAGTCCGCGAACACGCAGGCCCTCGAGGTCGCCGATTCCGGCAAGCGCTCGGCTGCGATCGACTCGTTCGAAGCCGTTGTCGAAACCTCCTCGCGTCCAGAGCTGCGCGGCGCGCAGAAGGTCGTCTCCGGTGGTCGCGGCGTCGGTTCGGAGGAGTCCTTCGAGCTCGTCGGCGAATTCGCCGACACGCTCGGCGCTGCCGTCGGTGCCTCCCGTGCGGCCGTCGACGCCGGCTACATCGCTCAGTCGCACCAGGTCGGCCAGACCGGTGTGTCGGTGTCCCCGCAGCTCTATGTGGCGCTCGGCATCTCCGGCGCGATCCAGCACAAGGCCGGTATGCAGACCTCGAAGACCATCGTCGCGGTCAACAAGGACGCCGAAGCTCCGATCTTCGACATCGCCGACTTCGGCGTCGTCGGCGACCTGTTCAAGGTCGTTCCCCAGGCCATCGAATCACTGAACGAGAACAAGTCCTGATATGGCAACCTATTCCAGTTCGCTGCGCTCGGGTCTGCCCCGGGTCGAAGGCGGAGACCCCTGGCCCCCGGAGGGCGTCATCGGCGAACCCTTGGAAGAGGGCGCGTCGTGGCTGCCGGAGACTGCCGAGACGGAGGAACTGGGTGAAGGTTCCCCCGCCGAGGCGGCCGAGTCCGATGTGACCGAGGCTGAGGAATCGACGGGGGCAGAGGCTTCCGCTGAAGCGGAGGAGCCAACTGAGGACTCCATTGAGGACGCCGCTGAGGAATCGGTCGATGAATCGGCTGACGAATCGTCGTCGGGTGCCGCTGTTGCGGCGGGCGTCGGCGCTGCCGGTGTCGCCGCTGGTGCTGCGGGTGTTGCCGCAGCCGGTGCCGATGACGCGGGTGAGTCGGCTGACTCGACTCCTGCCGGTGAGCCTGAGGCCGACGCCGCTCCCGCGGCCGAAGTGCCTCTGCGCCGCGGCCTGCCGCGCGTCGAGGGCGGAGAGCCCTGGCCGCCGGAAGGTCTTGCTCCTGCAGGAGTGAAGGCCACCGGTACCTCAGCTGCTCCCGTTGCATCCGCTGAACCGTCGGCTCCGGAAGAGACTGCAGTCGAAGAGGATGTCGCTGTCGAGGATTCGACCGAGGACGCGGCGCCCGCTGAATCGGACGAACAGTCCTCGGCTGCCCCGGCTGCCGCTGCCGCGACGGCTGGTGCCGGTGTGGCTGCCGGCGCCGCCGTCGCCGCTTCCGGTTCGGACGATGAGTCGGCTGCCGCAGAATCTGCCGCCGCCGATGCTCCCGCTGCCGAATCGGCTCCTGCCGCCGAGGTTCCACTGCGTCGCGGTCTGCCGCGTGTTGCCGGTGGAGAGCCCTGGCCGCCGGAAGGCTTCGCGCCCGCCGGGGCCAAGGCCGCAGGCGGATCCACCGCCGGCACCGCTGCACCGGCAGCGGCCGCTTCCGCTCCTGCCGAGAGCCCTGCGGAGGAAGCCGCAGGACAGGCCGACTCTGCCGAAACCGCTCCGGCTGAAACGTCAGCCGATTCCACGTCTGAATCCTCGTCCGCTGCTCCTGCGGCGGCCGCCGCAGCTGGTGCTGGCGTTGCCGGTGCCGGTGTGGCTGCAGCAGCCGCGAACGGCTCGGGCTCCGGAGAACTCTCCGATGTACCGTTGCGCCGCGGACTTCCCCGCACCGCCGGGGGAGACCCCTGGCCGCCGGAAGGCTTCGCTCCAGCACACGCTGCCAAACCTGCCACAGGCTCGGCCGCCGCTTCGGCTCCGGACGAAGAGAAGGCCGCCGGCGCCACGTCGACGGGTGCCGAATCTGCCGACGAAGCGCAGGCGCCGGCCGAGACGAAGCCGGATGCGAAGCCGGCTGCAGCTGACGAGTCCGGTGAGAAGAAGCCCCAGGGCCGACGCACCGGAATCGGCGGTGTCGGTGCCGGCGCGGCAGCCGCAGGTGCGGGAGCCGCTGCCGGTGCAGGTGCCGCAGCAGCGGGAGCCGCCTCGGCGTCGGAGAAGAAATCCGACGAAGCCGAGAAGAAGCCGGCCCAGCGCAAGCCGATGGCTAAGCCTGCGGCGAAGACCGCGGACAAGCCTGCCCAGCGCAAGCCGATGGCCAAGCCCGCAGCGAAGTCGGACGACAAGGCTGCGGCTCGCACCGCGGACAAGCCGGCCGCGAAGACGGCACCGGCTGCGAAGGCCACATCGTCGAGTTCGGGCAGCACCGCCTCGGCGAAGCCTGCAGCGAAGAAGGAACCGGTCATGATCGGTTCGAAGTCGCTGGGACAGTGGTCCAAGCTCGTCGGACTGGGACTCGGCGGACTCATCGTCGTGGCCGGGATCCTCATCCTCGCCGCGCGCGGTGTCACGACCCTGCCGGGCGTGCCGGAGTTCCTCGAACGCTACCCGGGCGAATACCACATCCCGGAGTTCGTCGAGCCCGGCTTCCCGGGCTGGGTGCGGTGGACGCACTTCCTCAACATCTTCTTCATGGTGCTCATCATCCGTTCGGGTCTGCAGGTGCGTCATCAGCAGAAGCCGCCGGCGTTCTACACCCCGAAGAAGGGTGGGAAGAAGATCAGCATCAACCTCTGGCTGCACACGACCCTCGATCTGCTGTGGCTGGCCAATGGTGTGGTCTTCGTCGTGCTGCTCTTCGTCTCCGGACACTGGGCGCGCATCGTGCCGACCAGTTGGGAAGTTTTCCCCAACGCGCTGTCGGCGGCGCTGCAGTACGGAACGATGGAATGGCCGATGGAAGATGCATGGGTCAACTACAACGCTCTCCAGCAGCTGATGTACTTCATCATCGTGTTCATCGCCGCCCCGCTGGCTGCGATCACGGGTGTGCGGATGAGCGAATGGTGGCCGAAGAACGCTTCAACGCTGAACAAGATCTATCCGGCGCCGCTGGCTCGGGCGATCCACTTCCCGACGATGCTGTTCTTCGTGTTCTTCATCCTCGTCCACGTGTTCCTCGTGTTCACGACCGGACTGCGGCACAACCTCGGCTACATGTTCGCGGGAACCGAAATGCTCGGATGGGCCGGACTCGTCTGGTTCCTCATCGCGATGGTTGTGGTCGTGGCCGGTTGGTTCGCCGCCAGGCCGCTGCTGCTCGCTCCGATCGCGAATCTCTTCGGACGCGTCTCGAGCAGGTAGCGCTTTCAGCTCAGACGCGCGGCGATTGACAGCGAAAGGCCCTGTCGGACATTCAGTCCGACAGGGCCTTTCTCGTGGACGGATCGGGCCGCCTCGGCGAGGGGAATGTTCCGGCTCAGACCCTGCCGTGGGTGGCCACGTGGCGGATCGTGCGGACGATCATCAGCGCCAGGAGGACGATGCCGACGTAGCCGTTGATGACGTAGACGATGTTGACCATCTGCGAGAACGGCAGGACGAGGCCGATGATCGTGCCGAGAAAGGCAAGGGCGATGGTCACGTACTTGAACTTCTTCGTCTTGTCGTCGAAGAAGCGCGATGACACCGTCCACAGCAGCGGAATCGCCGTCGTGTAGATCCCGGCGAGGATCATCACGGAGATGAGCGCCCCGACCCACGGTCCGAGACTGCTGGCGAGGACGAGCATCGGGATCTCGGCATCGAAGACCTCGCCGATGTTGGCCAGCAGCCCGAGTCCGACGACCATGCAGGCCAGGGAGAAGGCAATGCCTCCGACGAAGCCTCCGGCTGTGGCCTCGCGGCGGTTCTTCACGGTCTTGCCGAGGGCTGCGAGGAACGCCGCGAGCCAGAGCATGCAGAATCCGACATAGGACAGGCCGGAGAGGAACCAGTTCGACGACGCCTGAGTGACGTCGAGGCTCGGCAGGATGTCGACTCCGGTGGAGATGCCTTCGGGGTCGCGCATGATTCCATAGACGCCGAGGGCGATCGCGACGACGACGATGACCGGGCCGATCTTGCCGATGACGTCGACGAGGCTGGTCAGTCCGAACCATACGGTGGCGCAGACGACGGCTGCCAGGGCGATCCCGCCGATGAACTTCGACAGTCCGTAATGCTCCTCGAAGACCGCGCCGGCGCCGGAGATCATCACAGTGAACGAGAGGAATACGAAGAGGATCGAGAAGTAGTCGAAGAATGTGCCGAGGTATTTCCCGCCGTAGTAGTAGAAGACGCGTGAGGGTCTCTCGAACTGCTCCCGCCTGCCCGTGAGGAAGAGCTCGACGGCGACATAGGAGATGAGCACGAGCACCAGGAGGCCGGTGCCGAAGACGCCCCAGAATCCATAGGACGCGTAGTACTGGAGGATCTCTTGACCGGTGGCGAAGCCCGAACCGATGAGGAACGCGATGATCGCCCCGGCATAGGTGGTGACCCGCAGAATGCTGGTCTTCTCGGTCGTGGCCAGATGGGCGGCAGTGGAGGTCTCAGCCATGGAAGTCCTTCGTCGTTGAGGGAATGAGGTGTCGACAGAATCAGGTCGACAACTGATATATCACATTCATGCACGTTAGCGTGTGAATGTGATCACGTCAAAGGCAGTCGAGGTTCAGCGGCGGCGCCGTTGTTGGTGCGGCTCTGGGTGGCTGGCTTCCAGCGGGGTCTGGGACTGTGAGCGGGTGAAGTGGGACCTCAGCGCAAGGTGGAGCGGACGGTCTTGTCGAACTCGCGGACGTGCTCGGCGGCGCGGGCGATCACGGTCTGTTCGTCCCCGTCGAGGATCGCCTCGAGCAGATCGATGTGCTCGCGGATGTGAGTGACGAGATCCGGGATCCCCGGGATGACGAGGCACCAGATGCGGGTAGCCAGATCATCGAGGCGGATGAGCGTCTCCGATAGGTGCGGATTGTCCACCGAGCTGTAGATGAGGCGGTGGACGTCGAGGTCGCGTTCCATCAGCGTGCGCTGCTCGTCGGTCGACTCGAGTGCCTTGAGGTCGGCGATTGCTGCCGTGAAATCCGCGCGCCGTTCCGGTGTGAGATTGTGGGCCGCGCGCCTGGCGGCGATGGGCTCGAGTGCTTCGCGCATCTCGGAGATCGTCGACAGATCGGTGAGGTCGACATTCGTGGCGAAGGTGCCGCGCCGCGGATAGGACACCACGAGATGATCGCGTTCGAGTCGCTTGAGGGCCTCGCGGATCGGCGTGCGGCCGACCTCGAGCTCGGCGCTGAGGGCCGCCTCGTTGATCGGATCGCCAGGAGCGATGTCGAGCATGATGAGACGGTGGCGGAGGATCTCATAGGCGCGATTCGCCAAGGACGTCGTCGGTGACGTCGCGTCGGCGGATGTGCTCATGAGAAGCCCCTTCATAATCTCTGCGGCAAACGTATTGCATCGGCTGGAATTCTCTGCCTACACTACAGGAAAGCATCTGATATATTAGTTGCCGATCAGCTGGGAAAGGCCGATCGCGACAGGTCGAAGGAGATCCATGACAGAGCAACTCGCCAATCCTGCCGAAGCCGGCACGGCCAGTGCCCCGACAAGCGCTTCCGCTGGGACCTTCCCCAGCCGTGAACCCGTCGAACTGAGCACCTCGATCGCTGAACTCGATCCGCAGATCGCCGGATTCATCGACGCCGAACTGGCCCGGCAGCGCGAGGGCCTGGAGATGATCGCCTCGGAGAACCACACCGCCTCGGCCGTCATGGAAGCTCAAGGGTCGGTGCTCACGAACAAGTACGCCGAGGGCTACCCGGGCCGCCGCTACTACGGCGGCTGCGAACACGTCGACGAGATCGAACGCATCGCCATCGACCGCGTCAAGGCACTCTTCGGTGCCGAGTACGCAAACGTCCAGCCGCACTCCGGCGCCCAGGCCAACGCCTCGGTCATGCACGCACTCATCCGTCCCGGCGACACCGTCCTCGGACTCAACCTCGCCCACGGCGGCCACCTCACCCACGGAATGAAGATCAACTTCTCCGGCCGCCTCTACTCGATCGTCCCCTACGGTCTCGATGCCGAGACTGGACGCGTCGACATGGCCGAGGTCGAACGCCTCGCTCACGAGCACCAGCCGAAGCTCATCGTCGCAGGCTGGTCGGCCTACACCCGGCAGCTCGACTTCGCCGAGTTCCGCCGCATCGCCGACTCGGTCGGTGCCTACCTCATGGTCGACATGGCCCACTTCGCCGGACTCGTCGCCGCCGGACTCCACCCCTCACCGGTCCCGCACGCCCACGTCGTGTCGTCGACGACGCACAAGACCCTCGGCGGCCCCCGAGGCGGCATCATCCTCACCAATGACGCGGACATCGCGAAGAAGATCAACTCCGCCGTCTTCCCCGGACAGCAGGGCGGACCCCTCGAGCACGTCATCGCCGGCAAGGCAGTGGCCTTCGGCTTGGCCGCCACCGACACCTTCGTTGACAAGCAGAAGCGGACCCTGGCCGGGGCCGGCGAACTCGCCCGCCGCCTGACCGACGGCGATGTCGCCGAACGCGGAATCTCCGTCCTCACCGGCGGCACCGACGTCCACCTCGTCCTCGTCGATCTGCGCAACTCGACTCTCGACGGAGCCCAGGCCGAAGATCTGCTCGCTCAGATCGGCATCACCGTCAACCGCAACGCCGTCCCCGACGACCCCCGACCACCGATGGTCACCTCCGGTCTGCGGATCGGCACCCCGGCGCTCGCCAGCCGCGGATTCGGCAGCGAAGCATTCGCCGAGGCGGCCGACATCATCGCCGAGGTGCTCAAGGCCGGCACGGACGAGAACGGAGCCAGCCCGGAGACCATCGCCGAACTGAGCGAACGCGTCACCCGACTGGCGAACGACCACCCCCTGTACCCCACCCTCACCGAGATCGGAGCACGCTGATGGCTGACCAGCTTCCCGAACACCCCGACTTCCTGTGGCGCAACCCGGAGCCGAAGAAGTCCTACGAAGCCGTCATCGTCGGCGGCGGCGGACACGGACTCGCCACCGCCTACTACCTGGCGAAGAACCACGGAATGACGAACATTGCCATTCTTGAGAGAGGCTGGCTTGCCGGGGGCAACATGGCCCGCAACACGACGATCATCCGCTCGAACTACCTGTGGGACGAATCCGCCGCGATCTACGAGAAGTCCCTCAAGCTCTGGGAACAGCTGCCCGAAGAACTCGAGTACGACTTCCTCTTCTCCCAGCGCGGCGTGCTCAACCTCGCCCACACTCTTCAGGACGTGCGCGAATCCCAGCGCCGGGTGAACGCGAACAAGCTCAACGGCGTCGACGCCGAATGGCTCGATGCAAGCCAAGTCAAGGAAGTCTGCCCGATCATCAACATCGGCGACGACCTCCGCTACCCCGTGATGGGCGGCACCTATCAGCCGCGCGCCGGCATCGCCAAGCACGACCACGTCGCCTGGGCCTTCGCCCGCAAGGCCGATGAGATGGGCGTCGACATCATCCAGAACTGCGAAGTCACGGGCATCGAACGCATCGGCAATCAGGTCGTCGGCGTCCAGACGAACCGCGGACCGATCGCCACCGAGAAGGTCGCTCTTGCCGTGGCTGGCGACTCCTCGGTGCTCGCCGACATGGCCGGGATCCGCCTGCCGATCCAGACCCACCCGCTGCAGGCGCTGGTCTCCGAACTCTTCGAACCCGTACACCCGACCGTGGTCATGTCCAACCACGTCCACGTCTACGTCTCCCAAGCGCACAAAGGCGAACTCGTCATGGGCGCCGGCGTCGACTCCTACAACGGATACGGTCAACGAGGCGGCTTCCACGTCATCGAGGAGCAGCTGGCCGCCGCGGTCGAGCTGTTCCCGATCTTCGCCCGCGCCCATGTGCTGCGCACCTGGGGTGGCAACGTCGACGTCACCCTCGACGCCTCACCGATCGTGTCGAAGACGGAAGTCCAAGGACTCTACGCCAACTGCGGCTGGGGCACCGGCGGCTTCAAGGGCACCCCCGCGGCGGGCTTCACCTACGCACACACCATCGCGAACGACGAACCCCACCCGCTCAACGCCCCATTCGCCCTCGACCGCTTCGAAACCGGTCACCTCATCGACGAACACGGCGCCGCAGCCGTGGCTCACTGAGCGGAAGGAAAGAGACACCGACATGCTGCTCATCGACTGCCCGAACTGCGGGCCACGCGACGAAACCGAATTCCACTACGGCGGACAGGCGCACGTTCCCTACCCCGAAGACCCGCACGCCCTGACCGACAGGGAATGGGCCGAGTACCTCTTCTACCGTGAGAACAGCCGCGGCGCCTACGCCGAGATGTGGAGCCACAGCGCTGGCTGCCGGAAGTGGTTCAACGCCATCCGCGACACGGCCACCTACGACTTCACCGCCATCTACCCGATCGGCTCGCCCCGTCCCGACACGCAAGGAGAGGTTCGATGACGAACACCACCCGCCTGCACTCGGCGTCTCGTCTGCCCGGTGCCACCGGCATCGACACCGCCCGCCCGATCGACTTCACGGTCGACGGAGCGACCTACTCGGGCTTCGCCGGTGACACGATCGCCAGCGCGCTCATCGCCGCGGGCCGCATCGACTGCGGCAACTCGACCTATCTGGGTCGGGCCCGCGGCATCCTCGGCGCGGGCGTCGAGGAGTCCAATGCGCTCGTCCGCGTGCATTCCCGATTCCCCGGAGACGTCTCCGAGTCGATGCTGCCCGCCACCCGCGTCGCCATCGCCGAAGGACTCGAGGCCGACTACCTCGCCGGGCTCGGCATCCTCGACCCCGGCCAGGACGAACTGACCTATGAACACAAGCACGTGCACACCGACGTTCTCATCGTCGGCGCCGGCCCTGCCGGACTCGCCGCGGCCCGGGAAGCCGGCAAGTCCGGTGCGCGCACCCTCCTCCTCGACGACCAGTCCCTGCCCGGCGGCTCGCTGCTCGCGGCGGGACCGGCCACGGCCGAAACGATCGACGGCGTCGACGCCCTCGCCTGGGTCGAGTCCACCGTCGCCGGGTTCGCCGAGCACGAAGAGCTCACCTACGTGAAGAACACCACCGTCTTCGGCAGCTACGACTCGAACTACTTCGTCGCCCTCGAAGACCGCACCGACGCCGTCGCCGCTGCCGGTGGCCGCGGAGTGCGCCAGAAGGTCTGGCACATCCGCGCCGGTCAGGTCGTGCTCGCCACCGGTGCGCACGACCGTCCGATCGTCTTCGCCGACAATGACCGTCCCGGCATCATGCTCGCCTCGGCCGTGCGCACCTACCTCGGCCGCTACGGTGTGGCCGCCGGGCAGAACGTGGCCGTGGCGACGACGAACGACTCCGCCTATGACCTCGTCACCGACCTCCACGCGGCAGGCATCACCGTCCCTGCGGTCATCGACTCCCGCACCTCAGCCTCGGCGATCGCTGAATCCGTCACCGCAGCCACGGGCACCCGTCTCATCCTCGGCTCCGCCGTCACCGGCACCGCCGGTGAAGGACCCGCCGGACGGGTCAGCGCCGTCAGCGTCGCCGGACTCGACGACGACGGCGTCGCTGCTGCTGAGAGCGAAGAGATCGCCGTCGACTTGCTCGCCGTCTCCGGCGGGCATTCACCTGTCATCCACCTGCACGGTCAGCGCAAGGGTCCGATCCACTGGAACGTCGACATCGCTGCCTTCGTGCCGACGACCTCAGCGCGTGACCAGTTCACCGTCGGCGCAGTGACCGGGGACTACTCGCTCGAAGCGGCTCTGCGGCAGGGCGCCGAGGCGGGGAACCAAGCGGCGAACCGCACCGGCTTCCCGGCCGCGCTCGCCGTGCCCGCAGCCTCGGCGATGGCCTATGCTCCGGCCCGTCCGCTGTGGCTGGTCACCTCGGCGCAGGACGATCACGCGAACCTGAGCACGCACTTCATCGACTTCCAGCGTGACCAGACCGTCGCCGATGTGCAGCGGGCGATGGGCGCGGGCATGCGCTCGGTCGAGCACATCAAGCGCTACACCTCGATCTCGACGGCGAACGATCAGGGCAAGACCTCAGCGGTCAACGCGATCGGCGCGATCGCCTCGGTGCTGGGGGAGGCCGACGATCTCGGTCAGGTCGGGCACACGACCTTCCGCGCCCCCTTCGCACCGGTGCCCTTTGCGGCGCTGGCCGGACGGCGCAAGGGCGAACTCTTCGACCCGGCCCGGGTCACCTCGATCCATCCCTGGCACGTCGCCCACGGTGCCGAGTTCGAAGACGTCGGGCAGTGGAAGCGCCCCTGGTACTACCCGAAGCCGGGTGAGGACATGGAGGCGGCGGTGCTGCGCGAGGGCAAGGCCGTGCGCGAATCCGTCGGCTTCCAGGACGCCTCGACGCTCGGCAAGATCGAGATCCGCGGGAAGGACGCCGGGGAATTCCTCGGCCAGATCTACACGAACGGCTTCAAGAAGCTGGGGGTCGGCAAGGGCCGGTACGGGCTGATGTGCAAGCCCGACGGAATGGTCTTCGACGACGGTGTGACCCTGCGCGTGGCCGAGGACCGCTACTACATGACGACGACGACCGGTGGGGCCGCGACCGTCCTCGAATGGCTCGAGGAATGGCACCAGACCGAATGGCCCGACCTCGACGTCGTCTTCACCTCGGTGACCGAACAGTGGTCGACCGTCGCCGTCGCCGGACCCCGCTCGCGCGATGTCATCGCCAAGATCGCCCCGAACCTCGACGTGTCGAACGAGGCCTTCGAGTTCATGGGCTTCCGTGAGACCACCCTGGCGAACGGCATTCCCGCTCGCATCTGCCGGATCTCGTTCTCCGGTGAGCTCGCCTTCGAGATCAACGTCGACACGTTCTACGGGCTGGCCGTGTGGGAGGCCGTCGCCGAGGCGGGTGCCGAGTTCGACATCACCCCGTACGGCACCGAGGTCATGCACGTGCTGCGTGCGGAGAAGGGCTTCATCATCGTCGGGCAGGACACCGACGGGACTGTGACCCCGCAGGACGCGGGCATGGAGTGGATCGTGTCGAAGGTCAAGGACTTCATCGGCAAACGCTCCTACTCCCGGGTCGACACGGCCCGTGAGGACCGCAAGCATCTCGTTGGAGTCCTGCCCGTCGACGGCACCACCCGGCTGGCCGAAGGTGCGCAGCTCATTGCGGCGGGCACTCCCGTCACACCGGAGAACGGACCGGTGCCGATGATCGGGCATGTCACCTCGTCGTATATCTCGCCGAGCCTCGACCGGCCGTTCGGTCTCGCACTCGTCGAGAACGGCCGCAACCGCGAAGGTGAGATCGTCAAGTCTCCCTTCGGCGACACCCTCGTCGACGTCGAGATCACCTCGCCCGTCTTCTACGATCCGGAAGGAAACCGCCGCGATGGCTGACACCACCTATTCCACCCCTGCGACGGCAGAGTCCCCCTCGACGGCTGAAGCGCAGACCGCCCACACGGGCACCGGGTCGAGCGGACTCGATGACCTGCGGGTCTCGCCGGCCGCGCACCTCGCCGGACTGATGTCCGAGGCGAGTGCCGCCGGCGGCCGCAGCGTCGGCCTGCGCGAACTGCCCTTCACGGTGCAGATCGGCCTGCGGGCACAGCCTGACTCCGCATCGTGGACGTCGCTCGAGGACACATTCGGTCTCAACCTGCCGCGCAGCGTCGGCGAAGTCACCGGTGATCCGGCGGCTCAGCACGTGCTGTGGCTGAGCCCCGACGAGTTCCTCGCCGTCGATGTCTCCCGCGAGCAGCAGCCGGGAGAGACGATCGTCGCCGAGGCAGGACTCGAGGGACTGCCCGGACAGGCCGTCGATCTCTCGGCCAACCGGACGATCCTCGAACTGACGGGGGAGAAGGCTCGGGACGTGCTCGAGAAGAGCTGCCGCGCCGATCTCCACCCTCGCGCCTTCGGCATCGGATCCGCGATCGTCACGGCGCTGGGTCCCGTGCCGGTCATCCTCCACCACAGCGGTGAGGACACCTACCGCGTCTATCCGCGGGCGAGCTTCGCGGACTTCACGGTCCGTTGGCTGCTCGATGGAATGGCGGAGTTCCTCGACAGCGTCGATGCCAGCGGAGCCTCGGCGCGTGAAGAGGACGTCGGCTGATGGCACTCGGGGTCCTCGATCTGTTCTCGATCGGCATCGGCCCCTCCTCCTCGCACACGGTGGGGCCGATGCGTGCAGCCTTGCGATTCGTCGACGAACTCGAGGGGCAAGGTCTCCTGCACCGGGTGCGTCGGGTCCGGGTCGGACTCTATGGTTCGCTGGCCGCGACCGGCATCGGGCACGGTTCGGATTCGGCGGTGCTCGTAGGTCTGAGCGGTTTCGATCCCGAAACGCTCGACCCCGACCAGGTGGGTCCGCTGGTCGCCGAGGTGAAGACCCAACGCAAGCTCCACCTCGGCGGGCGTCTCGTCATCGAATTCGACCCGGAGACGGATCTCGTCCTGCACATGCGGAAGAATCTTCCCGGCCATCCCAATGGGATGCTCATCCGCGCCGAGGTCGATGATGAGGTCATCGAGCGCGAGTACTACTCGGTCGGTGGGGGATTCGTCGTCACCGCCGAGGAGCTCGCGGCCGAGAAGGACGCTGCCGAGACGATCGAGGCGTCTGAACAGGCCGGGCAGGAAGTCGGTCGGACGATTGATTTCGCCACGGCCGATGAACTCCTCGCCCGCTGCCGCGAGCATGGGCTGAGCATCGCCGAGCTCATGGCCGTCAACGAACGCGTGACCCGCAGTGATGAGCAGCTGCGGGAGAAGCTTTTGGCGATCTGGGCGGTGATGCGCGAATGCGTGCACAACGGGTGCACGCGGGAGGAGACGACGCTGCCCGGCGGGCTCAAGGTCCGCAGGCGCGCCCCCGAACTGCGGGCGAAGCTCGAGGACGCGGACTACCGGGCATCGGGTTCGCTCGATGCTCTCGAGTGGGTCAACCTCTATGCCTTGGCCGTCAACGAGGAGAACGCCTCGGGCGGGCGGATCGTCACTGCCCCGACGAACGGGGCCGCGGGCATCATTCCCGCGGTGCTCCATTACATGGACCGGTTCGTCACCGGCGACGGGACGGCTGGCGGGGATGCGAGCTCCGGTGACGGAGCCGGCACCGCCGCTGGTGCGAGTGCTGCCGACGATGCCGTCGTGCAATTCCTGCTCACGGCCGGGGCGATCGGGATCCTCTTCAAACGCAATGCGTCGATCTCCGGCGCCGAGGTGGGCTGCCAGGGGGAGGTCGGATCGGCCTGTGCGATGGCTGCCGCAGGCCTGTGCGCCGTACTCGGCGGAACTCCCGAACAGGTGGAGAACGCCGCGGAGATCGGACTCGAGCACAACCTCGGGCTGACCTGCGATCCCGTCGGCGGGCTCGTGCAGGTGCCGTGCATCGAACGCAATGCCATCGCCTCGGTGAAGGCGATCAATGCGGCCCGGTTGGCCATGCACGGCGACGGCTCCCACCGGGTGAGCCTCGATCAGGCGATCGAGACCATGCGGCAGACTGGAGCCGATATGAAATCGAAGTACAAGGAGACATCGCGCGGCGGCCTCGCCGTCAACGTCGTCGAATGCTGAGCACCATCCCGACCTCGCACCACACAGACCTTGCCCCACGGACAGAAGGACACAGACATGCAGGACTACATCTTCACTCTCGAATGCGCCGAGCGCCCCGGAATCACGCATGCCGTGACCGGTGCCCTGCTCACCCACGGCGGAGACATCAAGGAACTCAAACAGTTCGATGACCAGTCGACTCAGCAGCTGTTCCTGCGCATCGACTTCAGCGTCTCCGACGAGCCCGGCAATGGTGTCGAGGCTCTGCGGACCGACTTCGAAGCGATCGGCGAGGAGTTCGGCGCGACCTGGCAGCTGTGGCCGCAGGGGGAGAAGCGGCGGGTGCTCATCATGGTCTCGAAGTTCGAGCACTGCCTCAACGACCTGCTCTTCCGCGCCCGGGTCGGCGAGCTGCCGATCGAGATCGCCGCGGTCGTATCGAACCACCCCGACCACCGTGAGCTCGTCGAATGGCACCACATTCCCTTCTTCCGGATCCCCGTGACGAAGGAGACGAAGCCCGAGGCCGAGGCGAAGCTGCTCGAACTCGTCGACCGCTTCGAGGTCGACCTCGTGGTGCTCGCCCGTTATATGCAGATCCTCTCCGACGACCTCGCGCGCGAACTCACCGGACGCGCCATCAACATCCACCACTCGTTCCTGCCGTCGTTCAAGGGTGCGAAGCCCTACCACCAGGCATGGGAACGCGGAGTCAAGACCGTCGGGGCGACCGCGCACTTCGTCAACAGCGAACTCGACGAGGGTCCGATCATCGCTCAGCAGCTCGTCGAGGTCGACCATGCCTTCACTCCCGAGGACCTCGTGGCCGCCGGCCGCGATGCCGAATGCAAGGCGCTGTCCAACGCCGTGAAGTGGCACTGCGACGGCCGTGTGTTCCTCTCGGGCAAGAGGACGATCGTCCTGCGCTAGAACCGCTTTCGCGCCGACCGCTCAGGTTGCCGTCGCTGTACCGCGGTATGCGGCGAGCGGTCGACGGCAACCTGAGCGGTCGGCGTATCCACGGTGCCGAGGGGACGGAGGCCATGAAACCGCTGCATGCCGCCTCGGCGTGGATAGACTGTCGACTATGAGCGAGACCCAGACCGAGATCGGCCCGCGCATCGGCGACCAGGTGTTCGAAGCGCTGCAGGCGAGCATTCTCTCCGGCGAATATCGCAGCGGCGATCGACTGCGGATACGCCAGCTCGCGGCGTCCCTGGGTACGAGCGTCATGCCCGTGCGGGAGTCGCTGGCCCGGCTCGAGGAGGTCGGACTCGTCGAGACCAGCCCGCACCGCGGGGCCGTGGTCAAGGAATTCACCGCCGAGGAGCTGCTGCAGATCTATTCCGTGCGTCGCATCCTCGAGGTCGAAGCGACGGTCCAGGGCGCGCAGAAGCTCGACGGGGCGGGCCGGGCGCGGCTCGATGAGGAGTTCGCGGCGATGGAGGCGGCTCTCGACTCCGGCGATGCCTCGGAGTATCTCGACCACGACGAGGAGCTGCTCGCGACGATCTATTCTGCCTCGGGCAATCCCGTCCTCGTTGAGACGATCCGGACCCTGTGGCTGCGCTGCCGGGCGTACAAACTCGTCGGCGCCAGGCGGGAGATCGCGGCCGACGCCAAGGCGCCGCTGCTCAAGCACCAGCGTCGACTCATGGATGCCGTCGACGCCGGCGATCCGGGGGCGGCCGCCGAGGTGACCGAAGAGTCCTTCGACGACGCCGTCCGCCGCATCCGCGCCGGGTTGGGCGCTTGAAGGGCCGGCAGGTGCGGGCCTGAAGAAACTCCTGAAATCGGATGTGATCAAACACTTGCGGAAAAATGTGATCACATCCTATTCTGAGTGCAGTTGATCTGCGTGAAGGTGCGCGGACGCTCAGAGTAGAGAGGGGGTGCTCCCCATGAAAGATGCCGTCATCGTCGGCGGCGGACTCGCCGGACTGTCAGCAGCATGGCGACTGCGCAATTGGGATGTGACGCTGCTGGAATCGGGTTCCCGAGTCGGCGGTCGGATCCGTTCGGAGAACCGCGGACGCTATTTCCTCAACTGGGGCGGACACATGTTCGCCGGAGGCAAGACAGCGACGAATTCCCTTATCACCGAGACACAGACCCGCTCGTCGAAGATCCCCGGATCGCTGTCTGCGGTGTCGATGAACGGCAAGCTGCTCATTGACGGACCCGTCCAGTCGTATCCGTTCCGGATCCCGATGTCGTTGAAGGACCGCGCATCGATGATCAAGGCCGGGGTCAAGGTCTCCGCCGACGTCCTCCGCTACGCCAACGCCGTGCGACTGCGCCCGAACGAGAGCTCGGAGATGCGTCAGCAGAGGATCTACGACTTCGAGAACGACCGCTCGTTCGCCGACTATATCGGGGAACTGTCCGAAGACGCCGAGGCGATGTTCCGGCCGACGATCACCCGTTCGGCAGCCGACCCCGATGAACTCGCCGCCGGTGCCGGCATCGGCTACTTCAGCCTCGTGTGGAACATCGGGCAGGGTCTCAACCGCAGCATCGGCGGCGGGCCGTCCAACCTCGTCGAGTCGATCGCGGCTCCGCTGCAGGAGAACATCCAGCTGGATGCGAAAGTCTACGAGATCGTCCATAAGAAGGACCATGTCGTCGTCCGCTATCGGCAGGACGACATCGACCATGAGATCGAGGCCCTGTCCGTCGTGCTCGCCACTCCGGCGACCGTGGCCCATAAGATCGCCGTCGACCTGCAGGAGGATAAGCGCGAGGCGCTCGGGCAGATCGTCTACGGTCCCTATGTGTCCGCGGCGTTCCTCACCAACGAGACCGAACCTCAGCCCTGGGACCGGGCCTACGGGATCGCCACGCCGAAGCGCTCGTTCAACGTGGTGATGAACCAGGGCAACATCGTCCGCGGCACGGAATCGGAGCGTCAGCCGGGCGGAAGCATCATGACCTTCTCTCCGGCGAGCTTGGCTCGCAAGCTGCTCGACCAGGATGACAAGGACATCGTCGACACCTACATCGGCGACCTCGACGAGGTCCTGCCCGGGTTCGCCGGCATCGTCGAAGAGGCCCAGGTTCAGCGGTGGCGCACCGGCGCACCCTACTGCTTCCCGGGTCGCGGCAAACTTCAGCCGACACTCAACGCGCTTTCCGGGCGGGTGTTCCTCGCCGGCGACTACATGGGCACCTTGTACACGGAGACCGCCATCAGCTCCGGCTTCACTGCCGCACAAGAGGCGGCGAACATTCTCGTCACGGCGCGCCAGACCCGCCGGCACCACCCCGTCCAGCACCCCAACGAGAACGAACCGCCTCAGCATCAGGCGGGGACCGCCTCGGCGGGGGAGACGACGGACACCAACTCAGCATCGACCACCATCACTTCGGAGGCATCATGACAACCACCCTGCGCGGAGTCCTCACCGCACTGACCACCCCCTTCGACGCCGAGGAGAACATCGACTACGACGCCCTCGGGCGCGTCGTCGACCGTTCGATCGACGGCGGAGTCGACGGCCTCGTCGTCGGCGGCTCGACTGCGGAATTCGCCACGATGAGCGGGGACGAACGCCAGCAGATGCTCGAAATCGTCATCGAGCGCACCGCCGGGCGCGTGCCGATCGTCGCGCAGACGGGAGCCACCTCGACGCGGGAAGCCATCCGTCACTCCCAGGCGGCGCAGGCGGCCGGAGCCGATGTCCTCATGATCGTCACTCCTTACTACGAGCCTCTGACCTTGGCCGAGACCGTTGACTACATCAAGACCGTGGCCGCGGCCGTCGACATCGACGTCATGCTATACAACATCCCGGCCGCCACCGGCGTCAACCTCGACCCCGGCACAGTGAGGCAGCTCGCCGAGGATGTCGCGAACATCCGCTTCATCAAGGACTCGAGCGCGAACTGGGAACAGGCACTTCAGCTCATCCACCACCACAGCGACGTCATCTCCACCTTCATCGGCTGGGACAGTTACATCTACTCCGGCCTCGTCGAGGGAGCGGCCGGAATGGTCGCGGGGGCCGCGAACGTCCTGCCGTCCGAGATCGTGTCGGTGTCGACGAAGATCGCTGACGGCGACCTCCACGGGGCCCGCGAGGAGTGGCAGCGGCTCTACCCGGTCATCGACGCGATGATCTCAGAACCGTTCATCCAGGCGGTCAAGACCGGCCTCGAGCTGCGCGGCGTCCCCGTCGGTTCACCGAGGCGGCCCCTGGCCGCCACCGATCCCGACGCCCGGGAACGGATCAAAGCGGCACTGGCCACCCTCGGCAGCTGAGCACAGGCACCGACCGCTCAACTACGGCTGCGAGTGATCAGCGCAGAGTGGAGTTCCTCCGGCAGCTTGACGACCTCGAGGCTGCGTTTGCGGCCGAAGTCGAAGCCGAACCGTGCATGCAGACGGTCAAGATGCTCGGCGACCCGCTGCGAATAGTCAGGGTCGAAAGCATCTGCCGCGATCGCGATGATGAACAGGCCAGTGCCCGGACTCTCCTGTCCCGAGTCGAAGGCAGGTGCGTCGACGGAGAAGCGGCCCCCGCCGTGGACGGCGAGGAGTTCGATCATGAGAGCGACATTGCTGCCCTTGACCCCGCCGAATGGCAGCAGGGAACCCGCGAGGGCGGCCTCGGCATCGTTCGTGGCCGCTCCGCCGGGTGCGAGTGCCCATCCGTCGGGGATCGTCTCTCCTCGATCGGCGGCGTCGCGGACGTTGACCCACGCGGTAGCACTGGTCGCCTGATCGAACATCCGCGGGCCATCGGAATGGGGAACGGCGAACGAGAACGGGTTCGTTCCGGTCGCCGATCCCGGTGCGCCGAACAGCGACATCAGCGCCGGTGAGTTGGCCCCGGCAAACGCCACCAGGCCTCGTTCGGCCAGTCGCGTCGTAAAGTGGCCGAGCTCTCCGGCGGTGAAGGCGTTGGCGATGTTGAGGACGGAGATGCCGAGCGTTGCGACAGACGAGGCGTAGTCGTCGAAGGCTGCGTCGAAGGCGAGCTGCGCGGTGCCGCGGTCGGCGTCGACGTGGTGTGCGGCGGGCAATTGGTTCGTCACCTTCGGCTGCGCCCGCCCGTTGATGCGGCCGGCCTCGAGGCCGTCGAGATAATCGCCGAGATGCGCCGTGCCTACAGCAGTCTTGCCCCGTCGCTCGGCCGCCACTGTCGCGCCCGCCAGAGACTGCGCCAGCGCTGGTGATCCGCCGGCCGCGGTGATCGCTGCGATGCACAGGTCACGCAGTTCGGGAATCGTCAGGGACACGGTCGCGGCGTCAGGAGTCTCCGGCATGCCCATCACGCTACCGGACGCCGACCGCTGCTCGTCTCAGAGGTCGCCGGAGTCCGGAGTGAGATCGGATTGGGAGCTCAGCGCCTCGGCGATGGCCTTCGCCTCCCGGCGCAGCAGAGCGACGAGGCGTTCGACCCGGGAACCGGTGACACGGTCGGCGATCGAGGCGATCGACAGGGCCGCACGCGGTCGGGAGCCGCGGATACGCAGCGGAACCGCGACCGCCCACGACCCCTTGGCGAAGAGCCCCGGATTGTGGACGAAGCCGTCGATGCGGGCCTGATCGATGATGTCGCGCAGGTGCGGAACGGAGACCTTCGGATACCTCTCGGCGAGGATCTCGGCGTTGGCCTCGAACTGGGCGTCCACCTCGGCGGGGGAGAGCTCGGAGAGGATCGCCAGCGATCCGGCGCCGATGCCCAGCGGGTGGCGGTCGCCCACGGACAGGGCGTTGTTGAAGATCTCACCGAAGCCCTCCTCGCGGCGGGCGCAGATCGAATAGCTGCCCGTGCGCAGAGTGAGGAACACGGTGTCCTGACTGAGCTCGGCCAAGCGCATCAGACTCGACTCTGACTCCGTGACCAGGGGGTCCACCGATTTCTGGGCCAGCTGGCCGAGGATCTGCGACTGCACGCCGAGGCGGTACCCGCCCTCTTCGAGGCGTTCGACGTATCCCATAGCGATGAGCGCCTGGAGCATGCGGTGGACGCTGGCCTTCGGGCGGCCGCTTATCGAAGCGAGCTCGGACAGGCTCGCGCCCTCGCGCCGCTCCCCGGCGATGAGCCCGACGAGGTTGAGCAGGGTCAGCGCGCGTTGGATGCTCTGAGCGCCGGTGCCCGGTTCGAGGCTGTCGACGGCGTGGGCGACATTGAACGAAGCGGACCGACGCAGCAGCCGACCGCGCATCTTGATGCGATATTCCTCGCGGAGGTCCTCATTCGAATCGGCGGCATCGTGCATGACTCCATTATGGCCCGTCGCCGGAACCGGTGCCCGGGGGTGGTGCGCGCGGCCGCCGAAGCGCACACTTGGACCACCGCACCCACTTCGGGGCGCGTTCTGACAGGAGCGACCATGTCCGCGACCTACACCTTCGATGTCTTCATGAGCCTCGACGGGTTCGCCTCGATCATCCCCGAAGGCGACTGGGGAGGCTACTGGGGCAAACAGGGCCCCGAACTGCTCGACCACCGGCTGCGAACCTACAGCGACGGCTGCCGTGTGGTCCTCGGTGCGACGACCTTCCGCGAATTCGCCGCCATGCTCGCCGCCGCTGACGAGTTCCCCGATGTGCTCGACCCCTGGGTGACGGCCATGAGACAGAGCCCGACCACAGTCGTCTCGACCACTCTGGACGAGCCGCTCGATTGGCCCGATGCCACCATCGCCCGTGGCGATGCCGCCGATGTGGTCGCTGCGCTGAAGGACGAATCAGATGTGCCGATCCGCTCACACGGATCTCTGTCGATGAACAGAGCGCTCATGGTCGCCGGACTCGTCGACCGAGTCCAAGTCACCGTCTACCCCGTCATCACAGGTCAGACCGGGGCCCAGCCGGTCTTCGCCGGAGCCGCGGATTTCGACCTCGACCTCCTCGAATCGACGCTGCTCGACGGAAGCATTCACGAACTCGTCTACCGACCGAGACTGCACACCCGGGCCGACTGACACCGCACCGATCCCCCACTGCCGCCTGCGACGAGTCGAGGGCCGCCTCGGCGAGCTGACCTGGGACGATCCACCTTCCCGGAAAATGTGCCCGGAGTTCGGGGTCCATTTGTGGTCGACTCACAATCGAGCGCCGTGAAGTCTGGGCCGACTCACGAAGCATCCTCACTGTGGCCTGCACCACACTCGAACTGCACCCCGAAGCAATGACGCAACAGTGAGGACATCATGTACGACTACATCGTGGTAGGCGCAGGATCGGCCGGATGTGTGCTGGCCGCTCGGCTGAGCGAAGATCCCGACGTCAAGGTCGCGCTCATCGAAGCCGGAGCCGCCGACACCGCCGACGAGATCCACATCCCAGCCGCATTCAGCACCCTGTTCAAGAGCCAGTGGGACTGGGACCTCGACACCGAACCGGAACCCGAACTCCACCGCCGCCGCGCCTACCTTCCCCGCGGCAAGATGCTCGGCGGATCGAGCTCGATGAACGCGATGATCTACATCCGCGGCAACCGCGCCGACTACGATCAGTGGGCCGCCGACGGTGCCACCGGCTGGTCCTATGACGACGTGCTTCCCTACTTCCGGAAAGCCGAATCCAATGAGCGTGGGGCAGACGACTTCCACGGAGCCGACGGCCCGCTGACCGTCTCCGAATCCCGGTCGATGAACCCTCTGTGCGACGCCTGGGTCGACGGTGCCGTCGAAGCCGGATTCGACCACAACGAGGACTTCAACTCCGGTGAACAGCTCGGCGTCGGCCGCTTCCAAGTCACCCAACGCGACGGCATGCGCTGCAGCACCGCCGTCGCCTACCTCCACCCCGTGGCGGAGCGGAAGAACCTCACCGTCATCACCGACGCCCACGCCCGCAAGGTGCTCATCGAGGGCAGCCGTGCCGTCGGCGTCGAGATCGAACGCTACGGCGAGATCGAACAGATCCGTGCGAACCGTGAGGTCGTGCTCTCGGCCGGCGCCTACGGCTCCGCCCACCTCCTCCTGCTCTCCGGCGTCGGCCCGGCCGCCCAGCTCGACGCCTTCGGCATCGAGAAGGTCGCCGACCTGCCTGTCGGTGAGCGCATGCAGGACCACTACATGGTCATGCTCAACTACACGACCGACCTCGAAACGCTCAAGACCGCCGTCTCCCCGGCCAACGCCGAACTGCTGCAGACCGCCGGCCGCGGCCCGCTGACCTCGAACATCGGCGAGGCCGGCGGCTTCTTCCAAACCCGAGAAGGGCTGAACGGTCCCGATGTGCAGTTCCACTCCACCCCCTGCCTCTTCGCCGAGGAAGGGCTGGGCGCCCAGACGGTCCAAGGACTGGCCGCCGGTCCCTGCGTCCTCAAACCCACGAGCACCGGAACGCTCACCCTGCGCTCGCCCGACCCGAAGGTCGCACCCCGGATCCTCCACAACTACCTCGGATCCGATGAAGACAAGCAGAGCATCCTCGCCGGACTGCGCATCGCGCTGGACATCGCCTCCCAGCCGGCGATGCAGGCCGTCATCAAGGACGACTTCATCGTCCCCGAGGGCTTCAGCGACGAGGAGCTGCTCGACTTCGCCCGGCAGGTCGGACAGACGCTCTACCACCCGACCTCGACCTGCTCGATCGGCCACGTCGTCGACCCCGAGCTCAAGGTCATCGGCGTCGACGGACTGCGCGTCGCCGACGCGTCGGTGATGCCCACCGTCGTGCGCGGCAATACGAACGCCCCGACGATCATGATCGGAGAGAAGGCCGCCGACCTCATCGCCGAATCCCGCACCACCGCCACTCGCACCGCGAAGCCCACCACCGCCACCGAGGCGGCCACCCCCATCACACAGAAAGACGAGGTTCCGGCATGACCGAGATCCCCACCTACCGAATGTTCATCGACGGCCAATGGATCGACACCGCCGAGAAACACGCGATCACGTCACCGGCCACCGGGCAGACCGCCGCCCGAGTCGCCTTCGGCGGAGTCGAGCATGCCGATGCCGCGGTCGCCGCTGCCGTTGCCGCTCACGAAGAGGGCACGTGGCGGAACATGACGCCTGACCAGCGCGCGGACATCCTCGACCGGATCGCCGCGAGCATGGAGGCCAAGGCCGAGCGGCTGTCCGCCCTGGCGACCGCCGAGAACGGGGTCACCGTGCGCACCGCCGGCGCCTTCCACATCGGCCTCGGTGTGGCGAACCTGCGAGTCTTCGCGGGCATGGCCCGCGGCTTCACCCCCGAACAGGACAATCCGCTGGCACCGGCCACCGGCGATGCGCGAGCGACCATCCGCCGCGAACCCATCGGCGTCTGCGCCGGCATCGTGCCCTTCAACTTCCCCCTCGTCCTCGCCGGATGGAAGCTCGGACCGGCCCTGGCGGCAGGCAACACCTTCGTGCTCAAAGCCGACGAGAACACTCCGCTGACCCTGCTCGAACTCGCCCGGTCCGCCGAAGAGGCGGGCCTGCCGCCCGGAGTCCTCAACATCATCACCGGCCCCGGCGAGACCGTCGGCGCCCGGCTCGCCGAACACCCCGACGTCCGCAAGATCGGCTTCACCGGATCCACCGAGGTCGGCAAGTCCGTCCAGCGCGCAGCCGCCGACAACCTCAAGAAGGTGACCCTCGAACTCGGCGGCAAGGGCCCGAACATCATCCTCGATGACGCGGACCTCGACGCCGCGATCGACGGATCGATCTTCGCCTTCCTCATGTACTCCGGGCAGGTCTGCGAATCGGGCACCCGACTGCTCGTGCCCAACTCCCGCAAGGACGAGATCGTCGACCGCCTCATCACCCGATTGCACGATGTGACGATCGGCGATCCGACCGATCCTGCCTCGGACATGGGCCCGGTCGCCTCTCAGGATCAGAAGGCCCGGGTCGAACGGTACCTGGCGATCGCCGCCGAGGAGGGAGCGACGCTGGCCTACCGCGGGACACTTCCCGAGGGGGAGATGTTCGAGACGGGGGCCTGGGTGCCGCCGATCGTGTTCACCGATGTCACCAACGACATGCGCATCGCCCGCGAGGAGGTGTTCGGTCCGGTCCTCGTCGTCATCGGCTACGACGATGAAGCCGAGGCGGTCGCGATCGCCAATGACAGCGAATACGGGCTCTCCGCCGGAGTCTGGGGCTCATCCGAGCGTGCCCGCGCTGTCGCGAACTCAATCGAAGCCGGAACCGTCTGGGTCAACGACTGGCACGCGGGCTTCCCGTTCAACCCGTTCGGCGGGTACAAGCAGAGCGGCATCGGCCGGGAGCTCGGCCCCGACGCCCTGGCCGAATACACCCAGGTCAAGGCGGTCCAGGAAAGCCTCGACGCCGACTGGGCCAAACACGGATGCGCTCTCGTGCTGCCGGCGCCGGCCGAGGTTCCGGTTCCGGCCTGACCATCCGACGTCAGGTCCTGAGGATCCGACGTCGGTTCGTGAGGTCATCGATCCCCACGCCGAGGCGACTCTCCCGTTCCGGGGATGGGCCGCCTCGGCGCGGGGATCGTTCAATTCGAGATCGGGACGTTTCCGCGCGCGGTGAGCATGCGGATGGCGATGATCGTCTCCTGCAGGTCGGTGAAGCTGCGGACGTTGCGGCCGGTGCGGTCGGCTGCGGTGTCGAGTCGGTAGTACGCGGTGTTCACGTGGACATGGAGGTGCTCGGCGGCGAGTTTGGCGTTGAGGTCACAAGCCGCGTATTCGAGCAGCGTTTCGATGAGGACACCGCCGGCGGCGAGATCGTCCTCGACGAAGCGGCGCAGTTCGGGGCGGATGAGGCGGTGGGCGACCTCGTCGTCGAGGGTGACGAGGTAGTCGAGCGGAGTGAGGGCATGCAGCGACCTCACTCCCGGCACACCGTTGAGACTCTCCTGGGCGAGCACAGCCTCGCGGTACGCCTCGGGCACACGGTCGAGCCCCTCGTGGACGGTGGAGGTGCCCACGCACAGGTCGGTGCCGTGGCGGGACAGCTCCCGGTGGACACGTTCGAGATCGGCCAGGGTGGTCGTGCCGTCGGAGGTCACCGGGGTGATGCCGACGATCTGATCCTGGAGGACCACGGCGATGCCGCGACGGCCGACGTCGAAGACCGAGCGCAGGGCGGTGATGACCTCCCGCATCCCTCGATCATCTCGCAGCGGAGTCTGCGAGGTGGCCGTGGCGACGAGCACGCGCGAATCCGGGCGGAGGTCGGACACCTCGGCGAGGTCCGCGCTCGGCCCCGGTGCCAAGCGGCGACCGGAGAGCAGATCGTCGACGAGGTCACGGCGGACCCGGTCGCCCTCAGCCATCTCAAGCTGCTGGGTCTCAAGGAAAGCGACGGCCCCGACGGAGCTGCCGACCTCGATGACGCTCATGACGTGGATGGCGATGTGCAGCGCCTCGTCGCGGGTCTCCTGTTCGGAATCCGAGGCATCGACGATCGCCTCCCACAGAGTCTCCTGCCCGATCCGGAAACCGGTGAGGAAGTCCGGCAGGGTCACTCCCTGCCGCAGTCGCCGCCGGGCCTGGGAGGCGGTGATCGGGAAGTCCTCGGCGGTGGCGCGGCGGCCCTCCTCCAAGGGGGTGAGCGCGGCTTCGAAGACGGTGAACGTGTGTGCGGTGAGATCCTCGGCGAGATTCTTGTCCGGGCTGGCCGGATAAGCGGGCACTTCCCGCCAGGTGCGGCTGACCGAACGTTGGACCGTGGCCGGCAGCGTTGCTCGGACACGGTCGACGATGCGCAGGACGAGTGGATTGGCGACCATGGCAGAAGCTTACGGGCATCCTTGTCGTCCGACCACAATCGATGACCCGTGTTTCTGTTGCGCATCCTGTTGCCCGAGGTCGCCGGCAACGGCAGAGTGGGCACCATAGAGCCGGACGGCGGGAACCGAACGGGAGTCGGACACGTCCGCTCAGTCGACTCTTCTCCTGTGCTGGGGCCACAACCAGTGGTGGTCCCAGCGCCAGCACCGAGCCGATCAACGACGAACGAATCAAGCCTGGAGGAAGACATGACCAACCTCGCCGACAATCTCACCGCCACCGCGAGCCGGCACGGGCAGCGACCTGCCGTCCGCCTCGGCGATTCCGTGCTGACGTATGCGCAGCTGCAGGACCAGGCGCAGCGGGTGGCGACGATGCTCAAGGACAGGGGAATCGGGCCCGGCGACCGCGTCGGACTCGTCCTGCCCAACGTTCTCGAATTCCCCGTCCTCTTCTACGGTGCACTGTCCGTCGGCGCGATCGTCGTGCCGATGAACCCGCTGCTCAAGGACCGTGAGGTGCAGTACTACCTCGAAGATTCCGGGGCTCAGATCGTCTTCGCGTGGAAGGATATGGCGGGTGAGGCCGGGAAGGCAGCGGCCGCGGTCGGCATCGAATGCGTGCGCGTCGACCCCGCCGACTTCGCCGATCAGCTGTCCGTCTTCGACCCGACACCTGAGGTGGTGTCCCGCGCCGACGACGACACCGTCGTGCTCCTCTACACCTCGGGCACCACCGGACAGCCGAAGGGCGCGGAACTCACCCACTTCAATATGATGACGAACGCGGCCGTCACCGCCGAGACCCTCACCTTCCTCACCGAGGACGACATGGTCATGGGCTGCCTGCCGCTGTTCCACTGCTTCGGCCTGACCTGCGGACTCAATGCCTCTGTGCTCAGCGGATCCTGCCTTGCCCTCATCCCGCGCTTCGACCCGATCGAGGCCCTCGAGACCATTCAGGAAGCGAAGGTCAGCATCTTCATCGGTGTGCCGACGATGTACGCGCGCATGCTCAACGCCGAAGGGCGGGAGAACTTCGACGTCTCCAGCCTGCGCTCCTGCATCTCCGGGGGATCGGCGATGCCGGTCGAGGTGATGAAGAACTTCGAATCCGCCTTCGACTGCATCATCCTCGAAGGCTACGGGCTGTCCGAGACCTCCCCGGTCGCCTGCTTCAACCAGCCGGGTATGGAACGCAAGACCGGCACCATCGGCGTCCCCGTGCGCGGAGTCGAGATGAAGCTCGTCGACGATGACGACAACGACGTTCCCGTCGGTGAGATCGGCGAGATCGCCATCAAGGGCGAACCCGTGATGAAGGGGTACTGGGGTCGGCCGGAGGCGACAGAGGTGGCCATCCGCGACGGATGGTTCCACTCCGGCGACCTCGCCGAGCAGGACGAGGACGGCTATTACACGATCGTCGACCGGAAGAAGGACCTCATCATCCGCGGCGGCTACAACGTCTATCCGCGTGAGGTCGAGGAAGCGCTCTACGAGCACGAAGCCGTCGCCGAGGCGGCTGTGATCGGCATCGCGAATGACGACCTCGGTGAGGAGATCGGGGCCGCCGTCGCCCTCAAGGCCGGCAGCAGCGTCGACGCCGAAGCGCTGCGTGAGTTCGCGAAGGACCGCGTTGCCGCATATAAGTACCCGCGCAATGTGTGGATCGTCGACGAGCTGCCCAAAGGCCCGACCGGCAAGATCCTCCGCCGCGAGATCTCGGCACCGGAGGACGCACTGAACTGAGCTTTCGCCGCACTCGGATCCACGATGCGGAACGGCGGTCTCCCAACTCCGCGACCGCCTCGGCGAGGGGAGACCTAGAATCGGATCGGCCCCATCGGACGGTGGGGCCGTCGATTTTGAGAGGTGAGTGAGACGTGGCCGAGACGGTCCTCGATATCGCTGATGTGACATTCCGGCGTGGGCAGACGCAGATCCTGCATGGCATCGATCTGCGCATCGCCGCCGGCGAGCACTGGGTGCTCATCGGACCGAACGGGGCGGGGAAGTCGACCCTGCTGAGCTTCGCTTCGGCGCAGGTGTTCCCGACCTCGGGCACCGTCGACATCCTCGGATCACGGATGGGCCGAGTCGAACTCGCGGCCCTGCGCCGCCTCATCGGACACGTCAACCCGCGCCATCCGCTGCGGTCGAACCTCACCGTCCGCGAAGTCGTCCTCACCGGGCTGACCGGCACCGTCGAACGACCCATGCGGTGGGAGCCCTCACCCGAGGATGTCGTGAAGGCCGATGCCCAGATCGCCGAGGTGGGTCTGGGCTCCCGCGCCGACGCCGGGTGGAAGGTGCTGTCACAGGGAGAGCGGGGCCGTGCGCTCGTCGCCCGGTCGCTCATCGCCGACCCTCAGCTGCTGCTCTTCGACGAACCGACCACGGGCCTCGACGTGGCTGCCCGCGAACAGCTGCTCGAGACCATCGACGCCCTGTCGCTGCGCTCGCCGGAGTTGTCGACGCTGCTGGTCACCCATCATCTCGAGGAGATTCCCGAGACCACGACGCATGCCGCGCTCATCTCCGGCGGTCGGCTGACCGCGGCGGGCCCCATCGCCGAGGTGCTCACCTCCGAGCAGGTCTCTGCCGCCTTCGACCACCCGATCGAGGTGGGTTTCGCCGACCGTCGCTGGTCGGCCCGCGCAGTTCGGTCCGGTGCGGTGCTCGGCTGACGAACTGCGTCCGTGCTGAGGATCGGCTGGGACGATCACCGCGCGCATTGCACGGCTGTGCACTCGGGCCTAGGCTTGAGGCATGAAGATGAGTACCGTGTGGAGCATCATCGGCGCGATCATTGCCATCATCATCGCGTGGTGGGTGGTCAACGTCGCGTTCTCCATCGCGTGGTTCCTCGTCAAGGCCATCATCACCGTCGTCGTGGCGCTCGCGATCTTCGGCCTCATCAAGGCCTCGCTGAAATCGAAGGACCGCGACCGAACGCGCTGACATCAGCGCCGAGGCGGCCGTCCTCGTGATCAGAGATCGCCGAGGCTCGTGTTCGCTCCGCAAAGGACGACGCAGACCTTTTCTCTCTCGGCCGGCACATAGCCGCCGGCTTCCTTTTCGTTGTCGGTGCCGCTGACTCCCGCCAATGCCGTCGCCGCCGCATGCTCGACCGCCAACCGGTGTTCGTCCCACAGTCGCTGCCGCGCTTCGATGATCGCGTCGTCGCTGACCAGCACCGAGGTGACCAGATCCGACCGTGCCGCCTCCAGCGCCAAGGATGTTGCCCGCTTGGCACCGAGCGAATCTGCCGCCACCGAATCGACCGTGACGTCGACTGGTTCGTCCGCCTCAATCGCTGCATTCAACGCTCGGCAGGTCTCCGGCTCAACCGCGACAGTGCGCACCCCGTGATGAGTCGCGGCCGTCGCGACGCCGGCGAACAGACCGCCGCCTCCGACCGAGACGACGACCGTGTCGAGATCGGGCACCTGTGCGAGGATCTCGGTCATCAAGGTGCCCGCGCCGGCGGCGATGAGCGGATGGTCGTAGGCGTGCGAAGCCAACGCCCCCGATGAGTCGACGAATTCCTGGCAAGCGGCGGCTGCCTCGGCGAATTCGGAACCGACCAACTCCACGTGCGCACCATACGAACGCAGTCGTTCGACCTTCACGCTCGGCGCGGTGGTCGGCAGGAACACGGTCGCCGGTACACCGGCGGCACGTGCCGCCCATGCGCAGGCGAGTCCGGCGTTGCCGCCCGATGCGATCGTCACTCCCGCCTCGGGGAAGGTGCCCTCGGCGAGATGCGTCTGGATGAAGTTCTGCGCACCGCGGGCCTTGAACGTGCCGGTGTGCTGCATGAACTCGAGGGCGAAGACGTGTCCTTCTTCGTCGGCCGGGGCCACGGTCACCGGGCGCACACGGCCGGCGATCCGTGCAGCGGCGGCTTCGATGTCGGAGTACGTCAGCTCAGTCATCTCATCAGCCTATGCGAGAGCTGCTGAGGGGGTGCGCCGCCTCGGTGGATTGTTGGGTCGATCCACGGCGTTTCAGGCGGAGGAATCACCGTGGATCGACCAGGAAATCGAGGTGCAGGTGACGAACCGGGGGTTCGCGGCAGCCTCAGTGATGCTTCGTCAGGCCGAGGTCGTTGCCCTTCGTCTCCTTGACGAGGCTGACGCCGATGAGCGAGATGATGCACACGATGATCATGTAGATCGCGATCGAGATCGATGAGCCGGTCTCGGCGAGCAGTGTCTCGGCGATGGTCGGGGCGAAGGCGCCGCCGAGGATCGCACCGAGCGCGTAGCCGATCGAGACACCCGAGTAGCGGACCTCGACAGGGAACATCTCCGCATACATCGCCGACATCGGGCCATACGACAGGCCCATGCCGACGGTGAGGACGAAGATGCCGATGCCGTACATCCAGATGTTCGCCATATCGATCATGAGGAAGGTCGGGATGAGCCAGACGATGAGCAGGACGTATCCGATCTGGAAGGTCCGCACGCGACCGAGCTTGTCCGACAGCGCACCGCCCCACATCGTGAACACCAGCCAACCGAAGCTCGCGAGCGTAGTCGCCAACAGCACGGGTGCACGGTCGAGGCCAACCGATCCGCCCTCGGCGATGGGGCGGGAGGCGTAAGCGGCGAAGAACGCGATGATCATGTAGCCCACGGCGTTGTTGCCGATGAAGATGAGCGCGGAGAGGACGACTTCCTTCGTGTTCTTCTTGAACAGGGTGCCCAAAGGAGCCGAGGATTCGGCCTTGCGCTCGGCGAGCTCGGCGAAGACCGGGGACTCTTCGACCTGCCGGCGGATGTAATAGCCGACGAAGACGAGGACGACTGAGAAGAGGAACGGGATCCTCCATCCGAAGCTCGCGAACTGTTCGGCGGAGAGGACCGTGGTGAGCACCCAGATCACGCCGGTGGCCAGGATCATGCCGACCGGCACGCCGATCTGCGGGTACGCGCCGAAGATGCCGCGTTTGGAGATCGGAGCATGCTCGACCGACAGCAGCGCGGCCCCACCCCATTCGCCGCCGGCGGAGAAGCCCTGGAGGATCCGCAACAGGGTGAGCAGGATCGGCGCGCCGACACCGATCATCGCGTAGTTCGGGAGCAGACCGATGAGCGAGGTCGCGGCCCCCATGAGGATGAGCGTGAGCACGAGCATCTTCTTGCGTCCGATCCGATCGCCGAGGTGGCCGGCGATGATCGCGCCCAGCGGTCGGAAGAGGAACGAGATGCCCAGAGATGCCCACGCCATGATCTGGCCGAGTGCCGGATTGTCCGCGGCCAAAGGGCCGAAGTACTGGGCGGAGAGGACGAGGCCGGCGGCCTGAGCGTAGATGAAGAAGTCGTACCACTCGATGGTGGTGCCGACGAGGGTGCCGGCGAGGACCTTGCGTTCCTCGCGGGTGGTCGTATGTGGGGTGGCCGGATTCGGAGTGACCGGGCCTGAAGCGGTGGCGGACATGAGCGGAACCTTCTGTTGCTGGGCGACTTTGCCGGGTGCCGTCTCCGGAGGCGGTGGTCCTCTACTCTGAGTGATCGCCGGTGCCTCGGGTCTGGCGGCGGACGGATGGACGTCTGCCTCGACTGACTGTCTGGTCAGTAATTGAGATCGATCATAGGTCAGAATGCACCCCCGTGTCACTCGCACATCGACGAAGCGCGCCGAGGATGTGCCGCGGTTCCGTCCGATCGCCTTATGCGAGGCAGCTCATGACAATTACCGACCGATTGGTTAGTATATGTCTAGGAATCGGCAGCGGTGCCGAATGCGGCCGCCGTGGACCGGGAGACGTCGTTTCACCAGGGAGAGCAAAGCATGACCGAAATCCTCAGTTCCTATGTGGCCGGAACCTGGCACACCCCCGGCTTGGCCGACGGTGCCCGGCCTGTCCGCGACGCCGGCACGGGGGAGCTCCTGCACTCGGTGAGCTCGGCCGGAGTCGACTTCGCCGCCGTCGCTGACCACGCCCGGACCACCGGCATCGCCGAACTGCAGAAGCTCACCTTCCACCAGCGCGGTGTGATCCTCAAGAAGCTCGCGACCTACCTCATGGAGCGCACGAAGGACTACCACGAGATCTCCTTCACCACCGGCACCACCAAGCGCGACGCCTTCGTCGACATCGAAGGCGGAATCGGCACACTCTTCACCTACTCCGGCGTCGCCCGCCGCCAGATGCCGAACTCGACTGTCCACCTCGACGGCGGAGTCGAACGCCTGTCGAAGAACGGCACCTTCGTCGGTCGCCACATCCTCACCTCCCGGCAAGGCCTTGCGCTGCAGATCAACGCCTTCAACTTCCCCGTCTGGGGCATGCTCGAGAAGTTCGGACCGATGTTCGTCGCCGGCGTCCCCGTCGTCGTCAAACCCGCCACCGACACCGCCCACCTGACCCACGCCGTGGTCGCGGATATGATCGAATCCGGTCTGCTACCTGCCGGTGCGATCCAGCTGGTCACCGGTGACGTCACCCCGCTCTTCGACCGCCTCGCCGAACAGGATGCGATCGCGTTCACCGGCTCAGCCAACACCGCCCGCACGCTGTCCGCGCTCGACTGCGTGACCCAGCGCGGCACCCGCTTCTTCGCCGAGGCGGACTCACTCAACTTCTCTCTGCTCGGTCCCGACGCCGCACCCGGAACGGAGGAATTCGACCTCTTCGTCTCCGGCGTCGTCGCCGAGATGACCGTCAAGGCCGGACAGAAGTGCACCGCGATCCGCCGCACCTTCGTCCCCGAAGCCCACGCCGAGGCGGTCGGCGAGGCCATCATCGCGAAGCTTTCCACCCAGGGTGTCGGAGATCCGCGCGAGAAGTCCACCCGCCTGGGCCCCGTGGTCTCCGACAAGCAGCGCACCGACGTTCTCGACGCGGTCGACCAGATCATCGCCGGGGGAGCGCATCTGCTCGCCGGCGGCCGTGAGGAATCCGATCGTCTGGCCGCCGAACACGGCGGAGCCTATGTCGCGGCCACCGTCCTCCAGGCCGATGACGCCTGGTCCGATGCCGTCCACGATATCGAAGCCTTCGGGCCCGTGACCTCGATCATCGCCTATTCCGACACCGAGGATGCCGTCCGCCTGGCCGCCCGTGGTCGCGGTTCGCTGGTCGGCTCCGTCGTCACCCACGACCGTGAGTTCGCCACCGAATTCGTCCGCAAGATCGCCCCATGGCACGGCCGCGTGCTCGTCCTCGACCGTGACGATGCCGAAGAGTCGACCGGCCACGGTTCGCCGCTGCCGAACCTCATCCACGGCGGCCCCGGACGGGCCGGCGGCGGTGAGGAGATGGGCGGACTGCGCGGCGTCGAGCACTTCATGCAGCGCACCGCGATCCAGGCCTCCCCGGACATGCTCACCGCGATCGGCGGGGAATGGGTCAACGGATCGGAGCGCCGCCTCGGCGATCATCCGTTCACGAAGTCGCTGGCGGACCTGCGCATCGGTGACACGCTCGATTCGGAATGGCGGGAGGTCACGCTCGACGATATCGAGCACTTCGCGAACTTCACCGGGGACACCTTCTACGCTCACATGAACGAGGAGGCGGCCGCCGCGAACCCGTTCTTCCCGGGACGCGTGGCGCACGGCTACCTCATCGTGTCCTTCGCCGCCGGACTCTTCGTCCAGCCGGACCCGGGCCCGGTGCTCGCGAACTACGGACTCGAAGGGCTCAACTTCATCACGCCTGTCTCCCCAGGTGACAAGCTCAAGGTGACGCTCACCGCCAAGCGCATCACCCCGCGTGAGACCGACGAATACGGTGAGGTCCGCTGGGACGCGCAGGTCGTCAACCAGAACGACGAACCCGTGGCGAACTACGATGTGCTCACCCTGGTGGCCAAGGAGTACTGAGGGCTCGGTTGGGTTGAAGGCCCTGCCGGCCGGACAGGCAGGTAAGAGTCGCCCCGCGCGGAGGATGTGCATCCTCGGCGCGGGGCGACGTTGTTCATGAGGTCCGGGGCACCCGGACCCTGAGCGAAGAAGGGCGGATCGTCACGGTCGCCGGGGTCTGTGCGACCGCGTCGCCGTCGGCGACGATCTCGACCGGTGCGGCACCGGCGGGAGTGTCGATGCGGATCTCGCGAGCCCGGCTGAGATGGATGTGCGGGTGACGGTCGTGCCTGCCGGACATGAACGCGACGAGTTCGACGGCGAGCTTCGGCAGCCATGCCTCCTTGAGGAGGACGACGTCGATGAGTCCGTCGTCGATCGCCGCCTCGGGTGACAGTGTGAGCCCGCCCCCGTAGCGGCCGGAATTCGCGAACCCCGCGGTCAGGCCCCGGAAGTCGAGGCGCTGTCCGTCGACAGTCAGCTCGAGGTCGATGCTCCTCGGCGGCAGGATCGCACGCAGGATCCCGTACAGGTACACCCAATGGCCCCGGACGACCCTGGCCGAGTTCGCATACCGCTGGACGGTCGAGTCGAGGCCGAGACAGACGTTGCCGAGGCTGATCGTGCCATCGAGGTCGAGCACGTCGATCACTCGATCGCGGCCGTCGGCGATCGTGGCCACAGCCTCTTCGACGCGCTTCGGGATGCCGAGTTTGCCGATGAGGTCATTGCCGCGGCCACCGGCGATGACGCCCAGCGCCGTGTCCGTATCGACGAGGCCGGCGGCGACTGTACGCGCCATCCCGTCACCGCCGAGTGCGCCGACGACCTTGGCGCCCTCGGCGGCGAATGCTGCGGCGAGTTCCTTCGCATGTTCCTCGCTCGTGCTTCTCACGAGCCGCGCCTCGAGGCCGTGTGCGGCGAAGGCGTGGACGAGCGGATCGATGCGTCTGAGCACCGCTCCGCGCCGTGCCGTGGGATTGAGGATCACGGGCACGACCGCCGGATCGGCGACCGGCCGTGCAGAGCCCCGGTCTGCGGAATCCGTGCCGAAGGCGCCCTTGTCTTCGATGCCGCTCACAGTCGATCCGGTCCGTTCATCAGCTTGCCGGGATTCATGATGCCGGTCGTGTCGACCTCGGCCTTGGCTGCGCGCAGCATCCGCAACCACATCTGACCGGTCTCGGCGGGTAACCATGGAGCGTGGTCGGTGCCGACGGCATGGTGATGGGTGATCGTTCCGCCGCCCGCCATGATGGCGTCGCTGGCCGCGGACTTCAGCGCCTTCCACTGGGCGATCTCCGCCCCGACCTCCTGCTTGGCGAAAACCGTGTAGTACAGCGAACAGCCGGTGGCGTAGAGATGCGAGACGTGGCAGAGCACGAATGCAGGAGTGCCGCGCTCGGCCATCGCTTTCTCGATTCCGGCGCTGATCGTGCCGTGGAGGTCATTCACCTTCGACCACGGGGCCGAGGTCTCCATCGTCTCGACGATCATGCCCTCACGCAGCAGCTGATCCCGCAGGTACGGAGTCGAGAAGCGGTGCTTCTCCCACGAGGCCTCCGGAACCGCGCCGAGGTTGACGCCCTTGTGCCTGCGCACGATCGAACGACCCTGGGAGCGACGCGCACGAACATCGGAGGGGGTGCCGTCGTAGCGGACGACCAGCAGGCAGGGAGTCGCGAGGCCGCGGGCGCGCAGGTACGCGAGAACGCCCTTGCGCTGCAGCTCGCTGCCGAGCTGCGCGAGACCGAACGCGGTCTCGTTGACATCCGAGAGACGGGCGATGTCGAGGTGCAGTCCCGACTGCTCCATCTCCCGCAGCGCCGCAGCCCCGGATTCGAAGTCCGGGAAGAACCAGGAGTCGCCCTGCACTGCCTTCGGCACGCGATGGATCCGCAGGGTCGCCTCGGTGATGATGCCCAGCGTTCCCTCGGAGCCGACGAACAGCTGGCGCGGATTCGGTCCGGCCGCCGTCGCCGGGGTGGTGCGCAGTTCGACGGGACCGTTCGGGGTCGAACAGCGCAGACCGCAGACGTTCTCATCGATGCGGCCGTACCCAGTCGACTGCTGACCGGCCGAGCGGGTGGCGACCCAGCCGCCGATGGTGCTGAACTCGAAGGACTGCGGATAGTGGGCCAGCGTGAAGCCGCGAGCCTGCAGCGCCTCCTCGAGGTCGGGTCCGAAGACTCCGGCCTGGACGGTGGCCGTCAGCGACTCCTCGTCGATGTCGATGACCCTGTCGAGGCGAGCCAGGCTGATGCTCACGACCGCCGCGAACTCGCCGCGCACGGCATCGATGCCGCCGACGACGCTGGTGCCGCCGCCGAAGGGAACGACCGCCACGGATTCCTCGGCGCACAGCGCGAGGAGAGCGTCCACCTCGGCGTTCGAAGCCGGGTAGAGCACCGCATCGGGAGCGGTGACCAGCTCGCCTCTGCGCAGTCGGATGAGGTCGGGAAGGCTGCGCCCGGCCGCATGGGAGACGCGGACGGCGCGATCGTCGCGGACGAATTCCTCGCCCACCGCCTCGGCGAAACGGGCCCTGACTGCGGACGGCAGGACTGATTCGGGCAGCTCGACGTCCTCGAGCGCCACATGCGGCCTGTCGACTCCGGCCGGCCACCCGCAGTGTTTGCTCAGTATCACCTTCGCGCCGTGTTTGACCGGGCCGTCGTGGCCGTCTTCGCCCCAGCCCCACCAGCGCATACGCGGCTTGTCCATGGTCGTCATCCTTCGTGTCGTGATTCGGTGGTGAGTTCCGGAGCGAGCCGGGCCACAGCGTCATAGAGGTCAGCGCGGTCGGCGTCGACGAGTCCCCACCGGGTCCGCCGGTCGATGACGTCCTCGACCGTCAGCGCCAGTTCGTGTTCGACGGCGAAACGGACCTCCGCGCCGGTCAGTGGGATGCCCTCGCGTACGGGTTCGTTGAGGGAGGGGTCGGCATCGCCGTAGGCTGCCACCTTCGCTGCGTCGGTTCCGTAGATGGCGACGAGGCGATCGGGCAGGCCGGGTGCGGGTGTGCCCTTGCCGACGAGGCCGAGTTCGGTCGTCCGGCATGCTCCGGCGCGCAGTCCGCCGACCTTGACGACGTCGTCGACGGCGTCTTCGGCCATACGGCGGTAGGCGGTGAGCTTGCCCCCGACGATCGTCAGCGCCCCGGTCCGCGAGTCGCGCAGCAGGGCGTGTCTGCGGGAGAGGTCGGCGCTGCTCGAGGTGTCGCTTGTCTTGATCAGCGGGCGGAAGCCGGCGTAGCCGCCGACGATGTCGTCAGTAGTCAGCTTGTCTTCGAGAACGGCGTTGATCGTGTCGAGGAGGAACGCCTCCTCATCGCCGTCGGGAAGGGCACGGTCCGGGATCGGACCGTGGTGCGGATCGTCGGTGAGACCGATCATGACCAGACCGTTGGGCCACGGCACGGCGAAGACGTATCGGCCGAAATGACCGGGCACCGGGGCGGTGATCGCGGCCTGTGGATCGCCGAGGCGGGCGGCAGGAACGAGAATGTGCGAACCCTTGCTCGGTGCCAGTTCGACCTCGTCCGAGAGAGTGTCCGACCAGACGCCGGCTGCATTGACGATCTGTCGGGTGCGCAGCGTGTGCTCATCCCCGGTGAGGCGGTCCCTGATGTGCACGCGGGTGGGTTCGATGTCGGTCGCCTCGGCGTAGGTGATGACACCCGCACCGTGTTCGGCGGCGGTCCGGGCCAAGACGACGACGAGCCGGGCATCGTCGATGAGCTGACCGTCCCAGCTGAGCAACCCGCCGCGCAGACCGTCGGTCGCCGTCGTCGGGGCGAGCTGCCGGACTTCGGCGGCCGAGACGCGACGGGGATGGGGGAGAAGCTCCTTCGGGGTGCGGGCGAGCATCCGCAGGAGGTCGCCGGCGTGGAAGCCGGTGTTCGTCATGCCCGCCTCGACGCGACCGACCCCCGGATGCAGCGGGAAGATCATCGGCAGCGGCCGGATGAGGTGCGGGGCGATGGTGTTCATCAGCCGGCCGCGTTCGACGGCCGACTCCCACGCGACCCCGACGTCGGCCTTCGCGAGGTAGCGCAGTCCGCCGTGGGCGAGTTTCGAGCTCCAGCTGCTCGTTCCAGAGGCGAGGTCGCCGCGCTCGACGAGGGTGACAGAGAGTCCGCGGCTGGCCGCGTCCAAAGCGACGCCGGCGCCGGTGAACCCACCGCCGATGACGACGACGTCGGAGATATTCGCCGAGGCGGCCGCGAGGTCACGTTCGCGCTGAGCGGCGCTGAGGGACGAGGTGTTCGCTGTGGCTTGGGAGCCGAGTCCCGCCGAGGCCGTGGGGCCGTCGTCTGCATTGGTGGAGGTCATTCCCGCCCTTTCTGGCACGATGCCGTACCAGTTTGCATTCGGCGATCAGTGTTGTCAAGATCACACTGTGACTAAAGAAGGACGCCCCTACGCGGGAGCCAGCCGGGAGGTACGGGAGAGTGCTCGCCGGGAGCAGATCATCGCGGCAGGGATCGAACTGTTCGGGACTCAGGGATACCGGGCGGCCACGGTGGGCGCGATCTGCGATTCCGCAGGGTTGAACAAGCGCTACTTCTACGAATCCTTTGCCACCTTGGAGGATCTCCTGGTCGAGGTCTACGAGCGGGTGGTGGCCGATCTGCGGGCCGTGGTGCTCGCTGGTGGTGCGGCCGATGCAGGGGGCTCTGAGACTGTGACGGAGGCGCAGGGCGGCGAGTCGACGACAGCATCAGGGGCCGACACCACGGCGACGCCCGGTGTCGAGATCGCCGCGACACCCGGCGCCGAGGCCATGGCGGTGCTGCGCGGATTCATGGACGGGTTTCTCGGCTGGGCGCAGTCGAACCCGATCTTCGCGCGAGTCCACCTCTTCGAAGTGCTCGGAGTCAGTGCGCGCATCGACGAGCTCTACCGTCGGCACGGTCGGGTGATCGGCGGCGAACTCGCCGATGCGCTCTGCGTGGCCGTCTCGGGCGCCGTACTCACCGGCACGCGTCGGAGAGTGCTCGGTGACCTGCTCGTCGGCGCCGGTATTCAGATCGTCGTCGACTGGGTGATCGGCGACTATCAGCCTCCGAGGCAGGAGCTGCTGTCCGAGATCGAATTGACACTCGGCTGGGTTCTGACTGCGGGAGCGATCGGGGAAGGCTGAGCCTCGGGTGCCAGGACCCGACCCTCAGGCCTCCAGGCCTTGGAAAGCCATCGTTGTGACCGCCTCGGCGATGGTGTCGGGGTCGACGGGATAGCTGGGGCGGTACCACTCGGTGATCGAGTTGACCATGCCGAAGAGCAGGCGGGTGATGAGACCGGGGGTGAAGTCCGAGCGCAGACCGCCCTCGGCGATGGCGGCCTCGACGAGAGCGCGGACCTTCGCATCGATATTGCGTCGGGCCTCGAGGGCTTCGCGTTCCAGCGGTGAGTTTCCGCGCACGCGCAGCAGCAAGGTCACCGAATGGTGGTACTCGATGAGGATGACGACGCTGGCGCGCACGGCCAGCTGCAGGCGTTCGAGCGCGGTGACGTTCTCTCGCAGGCTCTCGGTCTCCACAGCGGAATCGAGGGCGCGGATGCCGCGGCTGATCGCCAGGTGCAGCAGCTCTTCCTTCGACTTCACGTGATGGTAGATCGCGGACTTCGTGATGCCGAGCTCACGGGCGACCGTGTCCATCGACGTGCCGTCATAGCCGCGGGAGACGAAGACCTCTGTGGCCTTGTTGATCAAGGTCTCCCGGTCGTAGCCGGGACGGCCGCGGCGCGAGCGTTTGGGGGCGGTCGCCTCGGCGGGGGTCGTCGAGGACGTCGACGCGGCGGTCGTCGATTCCGCGGACGACGTCGTCGAGTCCGGAGCTGTCGACGCAGGTGAGGACGATTCGGGCATGCGCATCAGTCTAATCGGCCACCTCGGTGAGTGCCGCGATCCAGGTCACAGCACTCACCTCGGCACGCGTCCGCAGCGCCGCTTCAGCGCATGCACTGCGCCTCATCTCAGCGCACGCCCTCGCGGCGGTCGATGATGCGCTTCATCTTGCCGACCGAGCGCGGCAGGTCCCCGGGCATCTTGATGTCGATGGCGCAGGAGACGCCGAGGCGCTCCTTGATGCGGGCGGCCACGAGCTTGTCGAGGCCGTCGAGCTCGACGGCGCCGACGCCTTCGCGGGCCTCGACCTCGACGGTCATCTCGTCCATCCGACCCGGGCGGGTGAGGATGAGCTGGAAGTGGGGGCTCAGGGGTGCGAACTCGAAGAGCACGGTCTCGACGTTCGCGGGGTAGACGTTGACGCCGCGGATGATCATGAGGTCATCGGAGCGGCCGGTGATGCGCGAGATGCGGCGGAAGTTCGGGCGCGCGGTGCCCGGCAGCAACGTTGCGAGATCGTGCGTGCGGTAGCGGATGATCGGCAGCGCTTCCTTCGTCAGTGAGGTGAAGACGAGTTCGCCCTCCTCGCCGTCGGGCAGCACCTCGCCGGTGAAGGGGTCGACGATCTCCGGGTAGAAGTGGTCCTCCCAGATCGTCGGGCCGTCCTTCGTCACCGCGGATTCGCAGGCCACACCCGGTCCCATGACCTCGGAGAGGCCGTAGATGTCGACGGCATCGATGTTGAAGGAGTTCTCGATCTCCTTGCGCATCTCGTCCGTCCACGGCTCGGCGCCGCAGATCGCGGTCTTCAGGCTCGTCGAAGTCGGGTCGATGCCCTGCTTGTGGAATTCGTCGAGGATCGTGAGCAGATAGGTCGGGGTGGCCGTGATGATGTCCGGCTTGAAATCCTGGATGAGCTGCACCTGGCGCGGGGTCTGACCGCCGGAGATCGGGACGACGGTGAACCCGTGACGCTCCGCCCCGTGGACGCCGAGTCCGCCGGTGAACAGGCCGTATCCGTAGGCGTTGTGCATCATCTGTCCGCGCTTGCCGCCGGCACCGAGGATGGACCGCGCGATGAGGCTGCCCCACCGATCGAGATCGCCCATCGTGTACCCGACGACGGTCGGCAGGCCCGTCGTTCCCGAGGAGGCGTGGATGCGCGCGACCTGCTCCTGCGGGACGGCGAAGAGCCCGAACGGATAGTTGTCGCGCAGGTCCTGCTTGGTCGTGAACGGCAGCTTCGCAATGTCATCGAGGCTCGTGATGTCGGCGGGAGTCACGCCGAGGTCGTCGAAGGCCTTCCGGTAGAACGGCACCCGTTCGTACACCGAGGTCACCGTCGTCTTGAGGTTCTTCAGCTGGTCGGAGCGCAGCTCGTCCAGGCTCATCCGTTCGCCGGCGTCGAGGTCGGTCTCAGTCATCATCGTCTCCTTGCGAATCTCTTCTGTGTGTCAGATCCAAAAGCCGCCGAGGTGGTCCACCGTTCTTCGGTGTTCGGTCGTCGACGGGTGGTTCGGTGGGGGTGGTCCGGCGCGGCTGGGAGCCGGACGCGGGTCGGGAGGTCGTGCAGTCGGCCGGGTCTACTTGCGAGCGGGCAGCGTGCGGGAGCGGCCGCGGTAGGTGGCGATGATGTCGTCGCCGCGGGTGACCGTGACGTCGTAGATGCCCGAGCGGCCCTGCTTGATGACCTCATGGCCGCGGGCGACGAGCTCGTCACCGAGGTACGTGGGTTTGAGGAAGTCGATGTCTCCGCCGGAGGCGACGGTGATCGAGCCGGGATGGTTGCAGGCCATCGCGAAGGTGGTGTCGGCGAAGAGGAAGATGTAGCCGCCGTGGGTGATGTCGTGGCCGTTGGTCATGATGTCGGTGACCCTCATCGAGCACTGCGCCCACCCGGGTCCGTGGTCATCGACGGTGATGCCCAGGTGCTGGGAGGCGCGATCGTTGGCGAACATCGCGGCGGCACCGGTGAGTTCCGTCTGTGGGGCTGCCCCGGTGGATCCTGTGGGTTCGGGCTGTGGAGCCGCCTCGGTGGGGGACTCGGGAGCCGCCTCGGCGGGGGTGGAGGTGTTCGGGGTCTGTGACTCCGCGGTCGTCGTGTCGTGGGTGGGCTGTCCCATGGTCGGCTCCTCCTCGAGTCGCGGGTTCAGGCGCCGATGCACGAGGAGTGCCTGCGCCGCTGCGTGTGGACGACGGTGAGAGTTCCCCGTGATCCCGGGCGGTCAGCCCGTCGGAGAATAAACGACCATCTGGTCAATAAATATCGTTCCGATCGTCGCCGGTGTCAAGTCACGGGGTGTGGATGGGGTGTGTTCGTCTGCGAATCGCACTACCAGCTCGGCGACGTGCAGGACGGCGGGGGTGAGTGGCTCCTTCGCGTGGGCGGCACGGCATTGCACCCGGGCCGGGGGTGTGCGACACTGGTGGCAACAATACAGAACAAATGGTCAGTAAATGGATGCCCTCGGGCCAGAGGTCTTACGATGGTCGGACCGATGAGGAGGTCGGCAGCCGCTGACCGAGCCGGGTCCTGACAAGGGCACATCCAAGGGTGGAGTGGTCATGACAACTCAAGTGAACGACAACCGCTTCGACGAGGCGCAGCTGCAGGAACAGTTCGACGCCACGATCGAGGCCAAGGATCGGATCGAACCCCGGGACTGGATGCCCGAGGCCTACCGCAAGACGCTCATCCGCCAGGTCGCGCAGCACGCGCACTCGGAGATCATCGGCATGCAGCCCGAAGGCAACTGGATCTCCCGCGCGCCTTCTCTGCGCCGCAAGGCGATCCTGCTGGCGAAGGTCCAGGACGAAGCCGGACACGGCCTCTACCTCTACTCTGCCGCCGAGACCCTGGGCGCCACACGCAACGAACTCACCGAGAAGCTCGTCGCCGGCAAGCAGAAGTACTCCTCGATCTTCAACTACCCGACCCTGTCCTACACGGATGTCGGCACAATCGGTTGGCTCGTCGACGGGGCGGCCATCTGCAACCAGGTGCCGCTGTGCCGGACCTCCTTCGGCCCCTACGGTCGCGCGATGATCCGCATCTGCAAGGAAGAGTCCTTCCACCAGCGTCAGGGCTATGAGCTGCTGATGACGATGATGCGCGGCACCGACGCTCAGCGCGAGATGGTCCAGGAATCGGTCAACCGCTTCTGGTGGCCGGCGCTGATGATGTTCGGACCTCCCGACGACAACTCGCCGAACACCGAGCAGTCGATGGCCTGGGGCATCAAGACCCACACCAACGATGAGCTGCGCCAGAAGTTCGTCGACATGTCCGTCCCGCAGGCCGAAGCCCTCGGCGTGACGTTCCCCGACGAGAACCTCAAATGGAACGAAGAGCGCGGACACTACGACTTCTCCACCCCGAACTGGGACGAGTTCTGGGACGTCGTCAAGGGCAATGGCCCCTGCAACACTCAGCGAATCGCCCACCGCAAGCGCGCCTGGGACGAAGGAGCGTGGGTGCGCGAAGCAGCGCTCGCCTACGCCGAGAACCAGACCGTCGAGGCGGCCGCCACCCCGGCCGCAACCGCGGACACCCCCGCCGCCGGAGTTGACACCACCACCCCCGAGGAGACTGCGAAATGACCGAGACCAACCCCGGCTCCACCTCGGCGAAGGACGCATCCGCTGCAGGCTCGACCCGCGGCGAATGGCCGCTGTACGAGGTCTTCGTGCGCGGCAAGCGCGGACTCAACCACGTCCACGTCGGATCTCTGCACGCCGCCGACGACCAGATGGCCGTCCACCATGCCCGCGACGTCTACACCCGACGCAACGAAGGCGTGAGCATCTGGGTCGTCCGCGCCTCCGACGTCACGGCCTCGAGCCCGGACGAGAAGGACCCGATGTTCGCCCCCAGCGGCGACAAGGTCTACCGCCACCCCACCTTCTACGACATCCCCGCCGATGTCCCCCATATGTGAGAAGGGGCGAGAGATGACTGCGAACAACGAACCCACCATCCACGTCGAACACGACGAAGCCGGCACGAACGTCGATCACGGCGACCACGACAACGCGTACTCCGGTCTGCTCGTCAACGACGCGAACTGGGCCTTCGGCACCGACTTCGAAGACCCCCTGGCCGGCGTCGACACGACCGTGCCCGACGGCGTCGGCGCCAAGGACCTCGGCGCGTACTGCCTCATGCTCGGCGACGACGCCCTCGTCTTCAGCCAGCGGATCTCCGAATGGTGCTCGAACGCCCCTGACCTCGAAGAGGACATTGCGCTGGCGAACATCGCGCTCGATCTCCTCGGGCAGGCTCGTCTCCTGCTCGCCCGCGCCGCCGCAGCCGATCCGGAGCTCGTCCCTGAACTCCCCGGAGGCTCCCCGGTCCCCGATGAGGACCGTCTCGCGTTCTTCCGCGACGACTTGGGTTTCCGCAATGTCCGCCTCGCCGAGGTGCCCAATGGCGACTTCGCCGAGGCGGTCGCGAAGATCCTCATCTACTCCACCTGGCGCCTGTCGATCTTCGAACGCCTCACCGACAGCCGCGACACCGTGCTCGCGGCCATCGCGGCCAAGGGCGTGAAGGAGATGTCCTACCACCGCGACTTCGCCGGACGCTGGGTCGTGACCCTGGCCCGCGGCACCGAGGAATCGAAGTCCCGCCTGGTCACCGCGCTGGACGGCCTGTGGCCGCTGTGGTCCGAGCTCTTCGAGACCCACCCGGTCGAGAGTGCCGTGGCCGAGGCCGGAATCGGCGTCGACCCCGCGACGGTGGCCGACGAGGCATCCGTCATCCTCGACCAGGTGTTCGCCGCAGCCGGAATCGATCGGCCCGAACGCGGTGGTCTGGCCGGGGTCGGCGTCCACGGCGGCAAGGGCCGCGACGGACTCCACACCGAGGCCCTGTCGAAGCTGCTCGCCGAGATGCAGGTCGTCGCCCGGGAGCACCCGGAGGGTCAGTGGTGACCGCCATGCTCGAGACCTACCCGACCGACACCCGCACAGCAGACATCACCGACGCCGAGGCGATCGACCGTGCCTGGGCCGCCGCCGAACGCGTGACCGACCCCGAGATGCCGATGCTCACCCTCCTCGACCTCGGCGTTCTGCGCGACGTCACGATTGAGAACGGCCACGTCGTCACCACCATCACCCCCACCTATTCGGGCTGCCCGGCGATGGCGACGATGCGCGATGACCTGCAGCGCGAACTCCTCGAGGCCGGCTTCCCCGACGCCGAGGTGCGCGTGTCCCTGACACCCGCCTGGACGAGCGACTGGATCACCGAACGCGGCAGACAAGCACTCAAGGACGCCGGAATCTCCCCGCCCGGGTCCGCCCCAGTCCGCACCGGCCCCGTGGCGCTGACCCTCATGCCCACCCACCGCGCCGTGACCTGCGTGCTGTGCGGATCCGACAACGTCCGCCTGTCCTCCGAGTTCGGCGCGACCGCGTGCAAGGCGATGTACCAGTGCAACGACTGCCTCGAACCGTTCGACCATGTGAAGGAGATCTGATGACACAGACGATCGATCAGACCGCCGAGGCGGCTCCCGCCACCGAGCCCGCCGACGGACGCTCCCGGTCGGCTTTCTACCCACTCACCGTGAAGTCCGTCGACCACCTCACCGAGGATTCGGCCGCAGTGACTTTCGACGTGCCGGCCGAATACAGCGAACTCTTCGACTTCGCCGCCGGACAGTCCCTGACCCTGCGCCGCATCATCGACGGCCAGGAGCACCGCCGCACCTATTCGATCTGCGCCCCGGCGGGAACCGCCCCGCGTATCGGTGTCCGCGAAGTCCCCGAAGGGCTCTTCTCCCTGTGGCTGGTCAACGAGGTCCGAGCCGGCGACACCATCGAGGTGCAGCCGCCCTCGGGCAGCTTCCGCGCCGACGCCTCCGCCGGCGGCCGGCACCTGTGCATCGCGGCGGGTTCGGGAATCACCCCGATGCTCTCCATCGCCTCGACCGTGCTGTCCAACCCGGCCGCCTCGGTGACCCTGCTCTACGGCAACCGGCACACGAACACCGTGATGTTCGCCGAGGAGCTCGCCGACCTCAAGGACGCCCGCAACCAACAGCTCGACCTCGTCCACGTCCTCTCCCGCGAACCCCGCGATGTCGAGCTCTTCTCCGGCCGCCTCGACGCGGAGAAGCTGCGGGATCTGCTCACCGCCATCGTCCCGATCGGCAGCATGGACCATGTGTGGCTGTGCGGCCCCTTCGGCATGCTCGAAGACGCCCGCAAGGTCCTCGCCGAATTCGACGTGCCGAAGGAGAGGATCCACTTCGAGCTGTTCTACGTCGACGAACCCCCACCGGAGGTCGTCCACGCGGACAAGGTCGTCGAAGGTGCGACGAGCGACGTCACGGTCATCCTCGACGGGAAGCGCTCCACCTCGGCGATGTCGCAGGGCAAGACCATCCTCGATTCCGCACAGGAATCCCGGTCCGATCTGCCGTTCGCCTGCAAGGGCGGCGTCTGCGGAACCTGCCGCGCGAAGATCTGCGGCGGCGAAGTCAACATGGTCCGCAACTACGCCCTCGAGGACGCCGAGGTCGAAGCGAACTTCGTCCTCACCTGCCAGACGTTCCCCGTCAGCGACGAGGTCACGGTCGACTTCGACTCCTGAGCGTCCCGATCCCCAGTGGGCGCGGGCCCGCACACCAACGGGTGCAAGCCCGTACCATGTCACCTACCCGAACTCTTCAGCGAGGAGACCCATGCCCGAGGCATTCATTCTGGACGGACTGCGCACCCCCATCGGACGCTACGGGGGTGCACTGGCCGACCAGCGGCCCGACGACCTCGTGGCGACCACGATGAAGACCGTCGTCGAGCGGGCGGGCATCGACCCGACCGATATCGACGAGGTGATCCTCGGCTCGGCGAACCAGGCCGGTGAGGACAACCGGAACATCGCGCGCATGGCCGTGCTCCTGGCCGGACTGCCCGAATCCGTGCCCGGGTTCACCGTCAACCGTCTGTGCGCCTCGGGGATGACCGCGATCACGACGGCACGGGCGATGATCGCCGCGGGAGATGCCGATGTGGTCGTGGCCGGCGGAGTCGAATCGATGACTCGAGCCCCGTGGGTGAGCGAGAAGCCCTCGCGTGCGTGGTCGAAGCCGGGCCGGACCTGGGACACCTCCATCGGCTGGCGGTTCACGAACCTCGCTTTCGGTGAAGACACGACTCTGTCGATGCCGCAGACGGCCGAACGCGTTGCCGAGAAGTGGCAGCTGAGCCGTGAAGCCCTCGACGAATTCGCCTATCAGTCCCATCAGAAGGCGCTGGCCGCGCAGAAGGCCGGCAGCTTCGGCCCGGAGATCCTGCCCATCGGAGAAGTCACCGCCGATGAGGGTCCGCGCGATTCGACGTTGGAGAAGCTCGGCAAGCTGCGCCCCATCCACGGACCCGGGGGCGTCATCACCGCCGGAAATTCCTCCTCGCTCAATGACGGTGCCGCCGTCGTCGTGCTCGTGTCCGAGGACTATGCGAACAAGCACGGACTCAGCCCGCGCGCCCGGATCGTCGCCGGTGCCAATGCCGGTGTGTCCCCGGAGATCATGGGCATCGGACCCGTCCCCGCGACCCGGAAGGTGCTCGAGCGCACCGGGTGGAAGGTCGGCGAACTCGAGGCTGTCGAACTCAATGAGGCCTTCGCCTCCCAGTCGCTGGCGTGCATGGGCGACCTCGGCCTCGACCCGGAGACCGTCAACGGCTTCGGCGGAGCGATCGCGCTCGGCCACCCGCTGGGCTGCTCGGGCACCCGCATCACTCTGACCCTGCTCAACCGCCTGGAGCAGGCCGGGGCGAAGAAGGGACTGGCGACCATGTGCGTGGGCGTCGGCCAGGGTTCGGCGCTGCTGCTGGAGCGCGTGTGAGCGCCGGCGGCACCGGCGGGGACACGAACGGCGCACCCGGCGTGAACGATTCCGCCTCCCCGCTGCTCATCGAACGCCATTCCGACCGCACGATCATCCGGCTCAACCGGCCGGAGGTCCGCAACGCCATCGACCAGTCGATGGTCGATGCCCTCCACGCGGTGTGTGCCGAACTCGAGGCCGAACCGAAGGTCGCGATCCTCACTGGCACCTCCGGAGTCTTCGCCGCAGGTGCCGATATCTCGCAGCTGCGCAATCGTCGCCGCGATGATGCCCTGGCCGGGATCAACTCGAAGATCTTCTCCCGCATCCAGGAGCTGCCGATGCCGGTCATCGCGCTCGTTGAGGGATTCGCCCTCGGCGGCGGGGCCGAGCTCGCCTTCGCCGCGGATTTCCGCATCGGCACCCCGTCGACGAAGATCGGCAACCCGGAGACCGGTCTGGGCATCCTCGCCGCCGCCGGAGCCGCCTGGCGTCTGCGCGAACTCGTCGGCGAGCCCCGCGCCAAGGAGATCCTCCTGGCCGGACGCACCCTGCAGGCCGACGAAGCCAAGGCCATCGGTCTGCTCAACGACGTCGTCGATCCCGAGGACCTCGAACTCGCCGGTCAGGCGCTGGCCGATCGGATTGCGAGCTTCGCACCCGTGGCCGTGCGGCTGAGCAAATCGGCGTTCCACGCGCCGCGTGAAGCGCATCCGCTCATCGACAATGTGGCCCAGGCCGTGCTGTTCGAAACCGAGGAGAAGTTCGCCCGCATGGATGCGTTCCTGTCCAAGCGCGAGGCCAAGAAGGCGAAGAAGGCAGCCGAGCAGGAAGCGGCCGAGCGTGCCCGCGCCGAGGCCGTGACCACCGAAGCGATCGACCAGCAGCGCGATTCGCGCACCCGAGAAGAAGGCGACAACGCATGAGCGACACCACTGACACCCCCACCGAGGCGGCCCCCACCACCGCCCGCGTCCCCGATGTCGTCGGCGTCTTCGGAGGCGGTCGGATGGGTGCCGGAATCGCGCATGCCTTTGCCACCGCCGGTGCCCGCGTCGTCGTCATCGAGAACACCGACGACACCGTGGCCGCAGCCCGGGAACGCATCGACGCCTCGGTCGAGAAATCAAGGTCCAAAGGCATCGAGGTGCCCGGAACCGTCGTCGTCGACCGCGACCCCACCCTGCTCGACGAGGCTCTCCTCGTCGTCGAAGCCGTGCCCGAGATCGTCGAACTCAAGCAGGAAGTGCTTGCGAGCATCGCGAAGCACGCTCCTGCTGCGAGCATCGGCACGAACACCTCGGCACTGTCGATCGACGAGCTCGCCGCAGCCCTGCCACGGCCACAGGCGCTCATCGGCCTGCACTTCTTCAACCCGGTGCCCGTGTCCGAACTCGTCGAGGTCGTCGTCGGCACCCACACCGATCCCAAGCTCGTCGACGTCGCCAAGGACTGGGTGACGGGGCTGGGGAAGACGGCGATCACGGTGAAGGACTCGCCCGGATTCGCCTCCTCCCGCCTCGGCGTGGCTCTCGCTTTGGAAGCGATGCGGATGGTCGAAGACGGCGTCGCCAGCGCGGAGGACATCGACCGGGCCATGACCCTTGGCTACCGGCATCCGGTCGGGCCGCTGAAGACGACGGACATCGTCGGCCTCGATGTGCGCCTCGGCATCGCCGAGCACCTCGCAGCGGAGATCGGTGAGCGATTCACACCCCCGCAGATACTGAAGGACAAGGTCGCCGCCGGTGAACTCGGCCGCAAGACCGGGCAGGGTTTCTACAGCTGGTGACCACGGGCGTCCGCCCGACGGGCACCGGCCGCACCACACTGACAGGACACGCAAAGGAGCATCCATGACCGAGATCCAACTGAAGAACCGCGGCCCGATCGCCGAGCTCGTCCTCGACGGACCGGAGTCCCGCAACGCCCTCGACGCGGACAACCTCCGCGATATCGCGGCCGCCGTGGCCAAGGTCGCCGAGGCGGTCCCGAACGTCCGCGTGCTCCTCATCCGCGGAGAGGGCAAGGTCTTCTGCTCCGGTCGCGACATCGCGAACATCGACGTCGAGACGGATGACGCCCACGCCTTCCTCGCCGAGATCTTCGCCCCCGTCTTCCAGGCGATCCGGGCGCTGCCGATCCCCGTGATCGCCCAGGTCCAGGGTGCTGCACTCGGGCTCGGGTACGGGGTCGCCGCGGCAGCCGACATCATCTTCGCCGCCGATGATGCGAAGTTCGGGTCCCCGTTCGCCGCAATCGGTGCAATGCTCGATTCCGGCGCCCACCACGTGTTCCTCGACCGGGTCGGCTATCACCGGACGATGGATCTCATCGTCACCGGTGATTTCATGACCGGCGCCGAGGCGGCCGCCGCCGGGATCGTCTCCCGTGCGGTCCCCGCCGCGGAACTGACCGACTTCGTCGAATCGAAGCTGGAGAAGATCGTCACCGGACCGGCCGAGGCCTTCGCGATGGAGAAGGGCTTCGTGCAGAAGCTCGCCGACGAACGCCCGAACCTCGCCGAGGTGCTCGCCCAAGAAGCGGCCCTGCAGGAATCGGCGCGGCAGACCCCGGACTACGCCGAAGGGTTCACGGCGTTCCAGGAGCGTCGAAAGCCGAACTTCGACTAAGACTCAGGAAGTTCAGGCGTCTCTGCCTGTGCGTGTTCGGCGTCTCGGGTGCGCTTCCACCGGCGCATCGTGATGATCGTCAGCGTGATGACCAAAGCCCAGGAGATGCCCACGCCGATGCCGTTGAGGACATTCGGCTCCCCGATGAAGGCGCCGACGGCCACGAGGGAGAGCTGACCCGGCAGGGACGAGATGATGGTGGCGCTGAGGAATGTGCGGTTGTCGATGCCCAGTGCTCCGCTGCCGTAGTTGACCGGCCAATACGGGAACCCGGGCATGAGGCGCAGGGCGCACACTGCGTAGAAGCCGCCGCCGGTGAGCTTGGATTCGATCGTCTCGGCATGGGAGCCGAGCAGCCGCAGCACAGTGTCCCGGCCGAGCGCCCGAGCGATCCAGTAGCCGATCCAGCAGCCCGCGACGACTCCGACCATCGACAGAATGGTGCCGAACGGCAGCCCGTAGATGAGTCCTCCGGCGGTGGCCATGATCGTCACGGGGATCGGGGTGGCGGCGACGGCCATATAGATGAGGACGAAGACGGCGAAGCCCCAGAATCCGGCGGCCGCGATATCGGCCTGCAGCACATCGACCGAGGGCAGACGAACATTGAAGACCGCCCATACTCCGGCCAGAACGACGAGGGCGAGAGCGATATTGCGCAGGATCGTCGGCCAGTCGAGGCGCCCATGGCCCGACCGGGGGCGGTGCGACCACTCCGCGGGCGAGGCGTCTTCGTGTCCGGGCATGGCCCGATCTTACGTCTCGCCCGGGGTGGTTGGGCAATCTCCGGCTCAGGCTGCGGGGCCCTCGGTCAGAGTCACCTTCGCGCTGTGTGTCTGACCGTTGGCGTCCGTCCAACTCAGCGACACGGTGTCACCGGGCTTGTGCTCGGCGATGGCCTCCGACAGTGCGGTGCCGTCGGTGATCTGGGTCGAGCCGATCCGGGTGATCGTGTCTCCGGCGGTCAGTCCCGCCTCAGCGGCGGGGGTGTCCTCATAGACCCCGGCGACGACAGCTCCTGCGGCCTGAGACGACGAGCCCGACTGGCTTGGCTGACCTGACTGGCCGTTCGAACTGCCGTCTCCTGGCTGGATCGACTGGCTGCCCTGGCCCGACTGGCTCGACTGCCCGTTCTGCGAATCCTGTTGGACCCCGATGCCGAGGAACGCCGGATAGCCGAGGGTGTTCGTGCTCGTCTGCTCGCCGTCGATGATCGACTCGGCCGTGGACAGCGCCGATTCGATCGGGATGGCGAAGCCGGTGACCGTGGCCGATCCCGACGAGGCCGCGGTATTCATGCCGACGACCTCGCCTTCGTCATCGAGCAGGGCCCCACCCGAATCGCCCGAGACGATATCGGCCTGGACCTGGATCATATTGTTCAGCGTCTCCGAATCCTCGGAGCCCTGAGCGGTGGTGGTGACGGAGGCGCCGAGGTCGGTGACCGTGCCGTCGGCGGCCTGCAGCTGTCCCTGTCCCTCGGAATTGCCGACGGCGGTGACGTCGTCACCGACCGTGACCGAGTCGTCATCGACCGTGGCCGGCTGCAGGTCCGAGGCGCCCTTGAGCTGGAGCACGGCGACGTCCTCCGTCGAATCGGAGCCGACGACGGAGGCCTCGTAGGTCTTGCCGGTGGTGGCTACGGTGACGGAGATCTTCGTCGAATCGGCGATGACGTGGTTGTTCGTCAGCACGAGACCGTCCTTGCTCAGCACGATGCCGGTGCCGGCCGCCTCGGCGTTCTCATAGCCGAGCTCGGTGTCGATGAGGACGACTCCCGTGGATTCCTCGGTGCTGGCAGGCGATGCGTCTTGCTGACTCGAGCCGTCGGAACCCTGGCCGGTGTCCGGCGACTGTGCATTCCCGCCGGGCGCGGTGCCGTTGCCCGGGGTGATGCCGTTGGAGCCGTCCTGACCGCCATTGCCCTGTCCGGGGCCGGATGACTGACCGCCTTCCTGGCCGGGATCTGTCGGCTGTCCGGTGAAGGGGATCGCGGACTGGGAGGCCGCGATGGTGGAGGCGTGGGACGCCGCGACGGCCGGCAGGCTCGCAGCCGTGCCGACGGTCAGTGCCAATGCCGCTGCTGCGGCGGTGACCGCCATTGCCAGGCGGCGCCGAGGGTGGCTGTGGTCGGTGTGTCCGGACCTCGTGCGCCTGTTCTCGTTCATGGTCTGTGCCTTTCTCTGCTGTGTGGGAGTGCGTGATGACTCCCATTCAGCACCTGGACACTGTGGCCAGGCTGTGGCGCAGCTGGAGCGGGGCTTCGACTTCGTCAGGCGAGAGCTGGGAGGTCCGGACCGGGGCATGAATGCGCCGATCCCCGCGGAGCTGAACTCAGCTCCGCGGGGATCGGCGGGGTGACAGCTGCGGCAGGGCAGCCTCGGCGATGTGACGGTGGGGAACCGCCTTGGCGGGGATCCTGTCTGAGGGAGTCTCAGCCGGTGAAGATCGCGACGGCCTTGACCACGGTCAGGGACAGGCCCCAGAGGAGGCCGCCGACCACGACGACGGTGAGGACGGAGCCGACGGCCTTGTAGGCGCCGCCGACGGGGGACTGCGGCGATCCGGAGTCGGGGACGTGGGCGACGGGGGTGGAATCGTTCATGATCTGACCCTTCCTTCAGTTCTCTTCGAGGGCGGCGGCCTGCTTGGCGGCGACGTCCTCTTCGCGTTCGAAGTATTTTTCGCTGACCGGACGGACGAGCACATTGGCGATGAAGCCGATGACCAGTGCACCGACCATGATGAACATTCCCGGAGTGTAGAGCTCGGGGCCTTCCTTGCCTGCCGCCTCGCCGGCCTCGACGACGGAGTTGACGATGAGCGGACCGGCCACACCGGCCGCCGACCAGGCGGTGAGCAGGGCGCCGTGGATGGCTCCGACCTGGTAGACGCCGAAGAGGTCCTTGAGGTAGGCGGGGATCGTGGCGAAGCCGCCGCCGTAGAAGGAGATGATGATGAGGGTGGCCAGCACGAAGAGGAAGATCGAGCCGCCGCCGAAGAGGGCGACGACGAGGTAGAGGATCGCACCGACGCCGAGGTACATCATGTAGTTGTTCTTCCGACCCAGGTAGTCCGAGGTCGTCGACCAGATGAATCGGCCGCCCATATTACCGATCGAGAGCAGACCGACGAAGCCGGCCGCTGCGGCCGCGGTGATGCCGAAGTAGGACTGGATCATCGGGGCGGCGTTCTCGAGGATGCCGATGCCCGCGGTGACGTTGAGGAACAGGACGACCCACAGCAGCCAGAACTGCGGTGTGCGGATGGCATTGCGGACCGAGACGTTGCCCTTCGTCTGCATCGGCTTCGCCTTGACCTTCGAGGGGTCGAAGCCCTTCGGGGTCCATTCGGGGTGGGGGACGCGGATGACGAAGGCACCGGCGGCGATGACGACGGCATAGACGATGCCGAGGGTGACGAAGGTCGGGGTCAGACCGGCGACGAGGTGTTCCGGGTCGGAGCCGCCGCCGAAGAGGGCCATGAGCTGGTTCGACATCGGGCTGGCGATGAGGGCACCGCCGCCGAAGCCCATGATGGCCAGTCCCGTGGCCAGGCCCGGACGGTCAGGGAACCATTTCATCAGGGTCGAGACCGGGGAGATGTAGCCGATGCCCAGACCGATTCCGCCGATGACTCCGTAGCCGAGGTAGACCAGCCACAGCTGCCCGGTCATGATGCCGAGCGAGGCGATGAAGAAGCCGACGACCCAGCAGGTTCCGGCGGCAACCATCGAGGCGCGGGGGCCGTTCTTCTCCACCCAGGGGCCGAAGACGGCAGAGGAGATGCCGAGCATGAGAATCGCGATCGAGAAGATCCAGCCGATCGAGACCTCACCGGCGTCGAAGTGCGACATGAAGGGGATCTTGAAGACGCTGAATGCGTAGACCTGGCCGATGCACAGGTGGATGGCCAGAGCGGCCGGTGGGATCAGCCACCGGTTGAAGTTCTTCGGCGCGACGATCGCCGAGCGCGTGAGAATGGAAGCCACGGGAAGTCCTTTTCTGCAGTGGAACTCGTGTCACCGTCGACACCGGTCAGCGGACGGCAGGTGCGGCCGGCGGTCAGTTGACCGACCGGAGAGTCCACCTCAGAGTAAGTTCCACACAAGAGAAATGCGAGGAACACTCAGCATTTTCTTGAGAAAAGGCGGCAATTTCTTGCCAAGTGGGATGTCGTCCGTGGCTCTCGGGGCTCAGAGGCGGATCGTGACGTCGGCCTGCTTACGCAGCTTCTTCGCGAATTTCTGCGTCGCTTCCTGAGACTTCTGGTTCTTCACCTGTTCCTTGAGCTGGGGACGCATGTCCTCGATCGGCGGCATCTCCTGCTGGCCCTGGCCGCCCTGCTGCGCCATCTGCTCCTGCTGGGACTTCGCCTGTTCGTAGGCCTGCCCGATCTCTTCGCCGCTGACCTCGAACTCACCGTATTCGTCCTCGACGAGGCCCTCGATCTTCAGCTGGTTCTTCAGCTCCGAGCGGACGTTCTCCTCGTCCATGCCCTGGTCCTTCATGGCTTTGAGGAAGTCCTTCTCGCTCATCTGTCCCGATTTCGCGGATTCCTTGAGCCCCTTGTCGATGTCCTTGTCCGAGACGTCGATATTGCGCTTGTCGGCTTCCTGGACGAGCACTTCGGTGCTCACAAGGTTCTCGACCGTCTGCTTCTTCAGGCCCTTCTCATCGACCGGCTGACCGGACTGCTGAGCCTGCATCTGCATCTGCTGATACTGGGTTTCGAAGAGGGGAACGAAGTCGTCCTTGAGGATCTTCTCACCGTTGACCTCGGCGACGACCTTCGGAATATCCTTCGTGTTCGGTTTGCCCTGCTGGCCCTGTTGGTCTTGAGCAGAGTCGGCGCCGGGGGACTGTTCGGCCGCGGCCGAGGACTCCTTCGGCTTTGCTTCGTCGCCCTGACTTCCGCAGGCGGCCAACGCCACCACGGATACGGACATGGCCAGGCCCAGCAGCCACCGGTTCGTTCGCACATTCACTCCTGCTCATCGGTTTCAGCCTGCCAGGCTAACAGTGCCGACTCCCCGAAGAATGTGTGGAGTATGTACGTCGCTTGGTAAGGACGATTGCGGTCGGCAGGATCGGGGAGGTCCCGGGTGTTCTCTGTTCGTCTCGGATTCGTCGTTAAGGCACTGACGGTCGGCCGCCTCGGCGGATACACTGCGGCTACCGGAATCGTACGGAGCACGGTCCGTGCCATCCGCAGCGAAGGGAGTTGGCCATGGAATCGACGTTTCGCGGAGTGTTCCTCACCTGCACAGACGCCGAGGCGACCGCCGCCTTCTATCGCGAGATCGCGGGGCTGCCGCTGACGACCGAGGGCGATGAGGAGTACTCCTACTTCGTCGTCGAGGCCGGGGGAGTGCAGGTGGCTCTGCACTCGGCCGAGGCGTTCGCCGACTATGCGTTCCCGCCGGTGACGGAGTCGAATCTCACGCACCTGTACTTCCGGATCCCGGATCAGGCGGAGTTCCTCGAACGGATCAAGAACGCGGGCACTCCGCTCGTGGCGGTCGACGATGTCGTCGTCACGGTCGAGGACCCCGACGGCCGGAAAGTCATGTTCGGCACGGCGTGAGGATTGCCGACAGACCGGCCCTGAGGTCAGCGAGGAAATCGTGCGGTGCTTCGAGGGACGGAAAATGTCCGCCTTTCGGGGCCGCCTGCCAGCGGACGATGCGCCGGTAGCGCTGCTGTGACAATGCGCGCGGATACCTTTCGATATCGCAGGGGTACATCGTGATAGCCGTGGGAACGTCGACGCGCAGATCGGGGTCGAGGGAGTCGTGGCTTTCGAAGTAGATGCGCGCCGAGGAGGCACCGGTGCGCATCAGCCAATACAGAGAGACGTTGTCGAGCAGTCGGTCCCGTGAGATCGTTTCGAAGGGGCTGTCGCGGGTGTCCGTCCATTCGGCGAACTTGTCGAGGATCCACGCCAGCTGGCCGACAGGTGAGTCGACGAGGGCGTAGCCGATGGTCTGTGGTCGGGTGGCCTGCTGATGGGCATACGCTGCCCGATTGGCCCAGAAGTCTTCAGCGTCCACGGCCCATGCGCGCTCGCCTGCTGTCAGCTCATCGAGTGATGCACCGGGAATGCCGGGTGCATAAGTGGTGTGGATGCCGATGAGGTGATCGGGGAAGCGTCCGCCGAGGATCGTGGTGATCACCCCTCCCCAGTCACCGCCGAAGGCTGCGAAGCGGTCGTAACCGAGCCTGCTCATGAGCGTCACCCAGGCTTCGGCGATCTTCTCCGTCGACCAGCCGGTGCTGCTCGGCTTGTCGCTGAATCCGAAACCCGGCAGTGAGGGAACGACGCAGTGGAACGCCGGTGCCTCGGGATCGGTCGGTTCGGCTAGTTCGTCGATGACGTCGACGTATTCGGCGATGCTGCCGGGCCACCCATGGGTGAGGACCAACGGGGTTGCGTTGGGTCGCGAGGACCGGCGGTGGAGGAAGTGGATTCCGAGTCCGTCGATGACGGTGCGGAACTGGCCGATCTCGTTGAGCCGAGTCTCGAAGTTTCGCCACGAATAGTCGGTTCGCCAGTAGTCCACGAGGTCGACGAGGTCGGTGAGCGGGACACCCTGGGACCACCGGCCAGGTCCCGGTGCCGGTATCTGGCTCGCGACGGTCTCTGCTTCGGGCAGGCGGGCAGTGGCGAGTCTGCGGTTGAGGTCATCGATTTCGGACTGCGGGAGGTGGAGGTCGAAGGGTTCGACGGCACTTGTGCTCATGGGTTCGGTGGGCCTTTCGATAGTGCGGCGTACGACGGGCTGCGGATCTGTATTGAGCGTCCGGTCAGCAGACGGTGTGGATCCGCAGCCCGTGCTCTCCGGGGCACAGGTGGGGCGCGAGTTCCCAGTCAGGTGTGTACTCGCCGGTGAACTGCGGCCGGTAGGGGATCGTCGGGGCAGTGAAGAGCTCGCTGAGGCGGTCGGTGAGGCGGGTGCGGATCGGTGTGAAGTCGTCGATGCGGTCGGCGCTGGGAATGGCGAACGGTTCGAGCACGCTCATGCCGGTGTAGGCGAAGGTCCCGTGCAGGAGGCCGAAGAGGAGTTCGTTGAGCTCGCCGGACTTCCCGCGGGGGCCGATGGCGTGCGGGCGATCTCCGAGGGTGGTGATGACGAATGCGCGTTTGCCGGTGAATGGGCCCTGTTCGAAGCGGAGCCGTCGTCCCGTGTTTTCGTCGGTGCCGAAGGCGAAGCCGCTGACGAAGACTCGGTCGAACCAGCCTTTGAGAATTGCCGGCATCCCGTACCACCACAGCGGGAACTGAATGACGAGCGCATCTGCCCGTCGCAGCTTCTCCTGCTCGCGGACGATCGCGTCAGGTTGGGCGCCGGTGAGGTGCGCAGTGCGGGTGTCGGCACTGATGCGGAACCGATCCGATGAGGGGATGCCGGCATCGCGAGGGCGAAGCACCGGGTCCCATTCCATGGCATAGAGATCGGATTCGAAGACGGTGTGGCCGAGTGTGCGCAGATGCTCGATTCCGATCGTGCGCAAGCTTCCGTTGAGCGAGCGTGGTTCGGGGTGGGCGCTCAGCCAGAGGACTGTCGAACGTGTGTCGTCGTATTGCATGTCTACATCGTGGACTCTTAGAGTACAAGCGTCTAGTACGGACATTTCTGTCCCTATGGAGGTGCATATGCGGTTGCCGGTCCGTCGCGCGATGGAGGTGTGCCCGGTCGAGGTGGCGGTCTCGGCGGTCGGCGGCACCTGGAAGCTCACTGTCATCAAGCATCTGCTCGAGGGAACTCGCCGATTCAACGAACTCGGGCGACTGGTGCCTTTGGCGAACACGAAGACTCTCACCAGGCAGCTGCGCGAGCTCGAAGAGGACGGCCTGGTTCTGCGCACTGTATATCCGGAAGTGCCGCCGCGCGTCGAGTACTCACTGACCGATCTGGGACGCAGTCTTCAGCCGATCGTCGAGGCGATGAACGAGTGGGGCAAGGACTTCGAACGCACTCACGCGGACTGAAGACAGGGGCAAGTGCCGTCCGCGGGCTCTGGCGCTCGGTCCTGCCGTATGGTGCTTCAGGCGCTCGGCTCGTAGGCCGAGTAGGTGATGCCGCTCGGGAAGGACTTCGCATCGATGAGCTTGAGGCGCGGCGGTCTGGCCGAGTGCGCGCCGTCGTGAAAGTAACCGCGTCCGCGACCCTGCCATACCGGATAGGTGAACATCCGATACTCATCGACGAGTCCCTCCGCGATGAGGTCGTGGGCCAGGGTGATGCTGCCGGTGACGATGACATCGCGTCCCGGTGCCTCGCGCAGGTCAGCGAACGCGCGCAGCGGATCGGAGCTGATGATCTGTGTGTTCTGCCAGCCCGGTTCGGTCAACGTCGAAGACACGACGCGTTTGTCGACCTGATTGAGGTGGTCCGCGACTCCGGTGGTGTCATCGGTGGCGTTCGGCCAATAGCCGCGGAAGTCCTCGAAGGTCTGCCGACCGAGCAGCAGCACGTCCTCGTTCGCGGATTGCCGCATGAGTTCGGCCGAGAGCTCTTCGTCCTGGGCCTGCGGATCGAACCAGTCGTCGAGCATCTCGACACGACCGTCGAGGGTGATGTTCTGAGTGATGATGATGCGCACGCTCGGTCTCCTCGTTGAGTGACGTGGGTAATCAACACTACTTGCCCGTGTAGACCGGCAACAAGGGTGCGTTGACCACCGGAGGGAATAGATTGGTAACAGCAGCCGACCGGAACCGGTCGAACCGAACCGCACGCCACCCACACGATGAGGAGCCCCATGACCACCCCAGATTTCCGCACCGAAGCTCAGGGCCACCTCGGCGATCTCATTTCCCTGCGACGGAAGCTGCACGCGAACCCCGAACTGGGATTCGACCTTCCTTTCACGCAGCGGACGGTGCTCGATGAGCTCGCCGGGCTGGGACTTGAGATCACCACGGGGGAGTCGCTCACCTCGGTGGTGGCCGTCCTCAAGGGCGGGAAACCCGGGCCCGCGGTGCTGCTGCGCGGCGACATGGACGCGCTGCCGGTCGTCGAGGACACCGGCCTCGACTTCGCCTCTGAGAACGGGAACATGCACGCGTGCGGTCACGACCTGCACACGGCGGGGCTTGTCGGCGCCGCACGCTTGCTCGCCGCTCACCGCGAGGAGATCCCCGGATCGATCATCTTCATGTTCCAGCCCGCCGAGGAGGTCGAAGGCGGGGCCGAGCCGATGATCGCCGAGGGCGTGCTCGAAGCCGCCGGTGTCCCGGTCGTCGCGGCCTACGGCATCCACGTCGAAGCCGACGTTCGAGGTCGCTTCACGACGAAGGGCGGGCCGCTCATGGCCGGCTTCGCCGACCTCAACCTGACCATCCACGGGGCGGGCGGACACAGCAGTCAACCGCAGGCGACCCGCGACCCCGTGCCGGCGCTCGCCGAGGTGGTGCTGGCCCTGAATACGATGACCGGTCGGTCCTTCGACATCTTCGATCCCGTCGTCGTCTCGGTCACTCAGCTCGAAGCTGCGCAGGCCAGCAACGTCATCCCGGACTCGGCGAAGCTCACGGCCTCCATCCGCTTCCTCTCCGCCGAGTCTGTGGCCCTGCTGCAGGAGCGGGTGACGGAGATCGCCGAGAACATCGCCCGGGCTCACCGCTGCACCGCCGAGGTGGACTTCCAAGTGGGATTCCCCGTGACCGTCAATAACCCCGCCGAGTCGACGGTCGTGCTCGAGCGACTGGGCTCAGTATTCGGGTCCGAGCGGGTCGTCGAGATGGAATATCCGCGGATGGGGTCGGAGGACTTCTCCTTCGTCTTGCAGAAGGTGCCGGGTACCTTCGTGTTCCTGGGCGCGACGCCCGAGGGCATCGACCCGGACGCCGAGACGAACCACTCACCCAGGGTGGTCTTCGACGACGGTCTGCTCGGCGATCAGGCCGCGGCGCTCGCCCACTTGGCATTCGCGCGGCTGAAAGATGAGGAGAAGCGCTGACACCTCTGGCACAAAACAGTGGTCGCAATCGGATACTCAGGAGGTCGTCCTGAAAGTATCCGATTGCGACCACTGTTCGAGATTCCGTCTGAGGCGGTGGAGTCTGCCAGCGGGGTCAGTCGGCGGCGGGTGCCGGCTTGACGGTGGTGTCATCGATATCAACGGACTCATCGCCGCGCGTGCCTGTCCCGCCAGTTTCGAGGTCCCGGCGCCGCACCGTGCGGTACGCATCCATCGTCTGATCCTCGTGCAGCGTTTTGACGATGCAGTAGCCGAGCAGCGCCACGATGACCGCGAACGGCAGGGCGGAGAGCATCGCCGCTTGCTGCAGTGCCGCGAGTCCTCCGGCGAAGAAGAGGACCATCGCCGATGTTCCCGTGAGCGCACCCCAGACGGCGAGCACCCATCGGCTCGGCTCGAGCGTGCCGCGAGACGTGAGCATGCTGAGCACGAATGTGTTCGCATCCGCACCCGAGACGAAGTAGAGGACGACGAGAAGAATCGCGATCACCGAGGTGAGGCCCACCCAGGGCAGATGTTCGAGGGTCTCGAAGAACGCCGAGTTCACATCTTCGGCCGCTGCCGCGCCGATCCCGCCATCACCGTCCATGTCGATCTTGATCGCGGTGCCTCCGAAGATCGTGAACCAGACGAAGAAGACAAGACTGGGAATGCCCATGACGCCGAGGACGAATTCGCGGACGGTCCGCCCCTTCGAGATCTTCGCGAGGAAGACGCCGACGAAAGCGCCCCAGCTCAGCCACCAGGCCATCATGAAGTAGGTCCAGTACTGGTACCACTCGACGTCACCGGAGACCAGCGGAGTGAGCAGGCTGACCTTGAAGAAGTCGTTGAGGTACTCACCCGTCGAGCGGAAGAAGAGGTTTCCGATGAACCCGGTCGGCCCGACGATGAGGACGAAGAGGCCGAGGAAGATCGAGAGCACGGCGGTCGTCTGGCTGAGGAACTTGATCCCGCGGTTGACTCCCGAGAGTGCCGAGAGCGTGAAGACCACCGTGATGCCGAGGATGATGATGATCTGAACGAAGAGCTCGTTCGGGATTCCGAAGACTCGGTTGAGGCCCTCGCTGATCTGAGAGGCACCGAGGCCGAGCGACGTGGTCGTGCCGAACAGCGTGGCGATGACGGCGAGGATGTCGATGACATTTCCCAGCCAGCCGTCCATTGCCTTGCCGAACAGTGGCCGCAGCATCGGGGAGATCAGTCCGGTGTTGCCGCGCCGGTGAGTCGAGTAAGCGATGGCGAGGCCGAAGACTCCGAACACGGCCCAGGCATGCGGTCCCCAGTCGAAGTAGGAGAACTGCAGAGCACGTACGGCGGCTTCGTTGGTGCCGGGGTCGGCGAGCCCATGCGGCGGGGTGGTGAAGTGGGTGATCGGTTCGGCCACACCGTAGCTGATGAGGCCGATGCCCATCACCGCGGAGAGAATCATCGTCAGCCAGGCCCAGGTGCTGTATTCGGGACGGTCATCATCGGCACCGAGGCGGACCCGGCCGAAACGACCGAAACCGAGATAGACGAGGAGGCCGATGCACCCGAGAGTGAGGACGAGATAGACCCATCCCACCTTCGCTGCGACAGCATCCATGGCAGTGGTCATCGCCGCAGCCATGCCGTCGGGAGAGAGGACTCCCCACAACGTGAATGTGCCGACACCGAGGATCGAGATCCAGAAGACGCGTCCAGGTCGGTGCCGCATGGAATCGGCATAGCGTACGGCCGGGCTCGGCCCGGTCAGAGAGTCGAGACCGCTGCCGGGCAGCTGTGCGCGGCGGTGTCCGCTCCGTTCCCCACTGTCATCGTCAACGTTGGGGTCATGGTCGGGTTCGGAATACATCAGGACTCCACTTCTTCGTGTGTCGTAGGGAGAGGGGTTCGGGCGGTATCGGAGTTCGCCAGGGCGGGGCGAGATCAGTTGAGAGAGGTGAGATCTTCGCTGTCGAAGAAGCGACCGGCTTTGTAGATCATCGGCTCGTCCTCGGACGCCTCGGCACTGCGGACACGTCCGATGAAGACCGTGTGGGTCAGCGCTTGGAAGCGCTCCTTGATCTCGACTTCGATCGATGCTGCTGAGCCGTCGATGAGTGGAGAGCCGCTGGCTCCCTTGTGCCAGTCGAGCTCGGCGAACTTGTCTGCGGCTTTGGACGCGAACGTGCCGATGGTGTCCCGCTGATTCCGGCTCATGATGTTGATGCCCATGTGCGTTGAGCGGAAGAGCGCGGGATACGTCGACGAGGTCTTCTGTACGCAGACGAGCACGAGCGGCGGGTCGAGAGAGACCGAATTGTAGGAGTTGACCGCGAGGCCGCGCGGCTTGCCGTCCTCGTCTGTGGTGGTGACGACGGTGACGCCGGTGATGAACTGACGGTTGAAGGCCTTGAGGGCATCGGCCGAGGGCTCTCCGGAGAGGTCATCGGTGACGACTTCGGGTTGAGCCTCGAATGCCGAGGACAGGGACTTCAGGCCCAGATCGGCCAGGAGCTCGTGGGCATCCCAGGTGACCTCTTCGCGGGCGATCCGGCCCTCTTCGAGGCGGATGAGATTGGAACCGTGCGTCGTCACCGGCTGTCCTGTGGGCGGAACGTCGTTGAGCGGCTGGGTGAAAGTGCCCTCCGAGTGCCAGTAGATCGCGCCCTGGTCGCCTTCGATGAGGATGTGGTCGATCGTCGTTGTGAGGTCGGGGAAGGCGGCGCGGATCTCATTGATCTCGGCCTTCGTCTCCTCGGCGGTCATGGTCCGACCGGAGTTGGCTGACACTCGCTGGTAGTCGTCGGTGAAGAGCGAATCGAGCGCATCGGTGCGCCCGCTGTCCCAGGCCTCGTGCCACACTGCGCGGATTTCTGTCTTGAGCTGTTCAATCGTGATCTGTTGCATGCTAGATAGCGTAGATAGAGTGTGATGCATTCGTCAATAGATCGTGAAAAACTCGTAAAACGCGCAATCTAAGAGAGCTATTGACATGCTTCGATGCATGCAAGTAGATTCCTTGTATGCAACAAACTCGAGAGAAGGACGCATGACAACCACCCCGACACGGCTGCAGAAGCCGGGCCTCGGAGCACAGAAGCCCAGCCTCGATCGATTGAATGATTTCGATGAGCTGCCGGCTGATTTCGACGAGCTCGCCTGGCGTCTAGGTGTCCGATCGATCACCGTGCAGCGTGAAGAGATCATCGCCGACGGCGGAGCCTCGCCGGATGCCCCGTTGACGCAGGCGGCCGCCATCGCCGTGCTCGCCAATCCCTGGGCGGGCACGGACACGCAGGCCGATCTGGCGCCGGCTGCCGAACAGGTTGCACCGGTGCTCGCAAAAGTGCTCACCGACAGACTGCTTGACGCGCTCGGGCCGGCTTCTGCGATCGAGGCCTTCGGCAAGGGTGCCGTCGTCGGTGTCGATGGAGAACTTGAGCACGCTGGGGCTCTCATCCACACTCCGTACTTCGGCAATATCATGCGAGAGATGCTTGAAGGCACTTCTGTTCTCTGCTTCGCCGACGGTCGATCGGGTCCTTCGGCATCGATCAGGGTGCCGATGTGGCACAAGACCCACGCCACCTCGCGAGACCACTATCAGACCATCGACCTGCGACTCACAGATGCTCCGAAGGCTGACGAACTCTGTGTGATTGCGGCGGCCTCAACGGGGCCGAGGCCCTTCGCCCGCATCGGCGACCGTCGCACCGACGGTGCTGTGACCACCGAAATCCTGAAAGGACTGACGAAATGAATATTCGCAAGATCACGACGGTGACCGAAGAGATCCTGGCCGAAGGCGGACGGCGAACGGACCCCGTCATCACTGTGGCTGCCGTGGCGGCAGTCATCGAGAACCCTTGGCATGGGCAGGGCTTCGTTGAGGACCTCGGCTCGGGAATCGACGCGACGGCGAGCGAACTCGGCGCTGTTCTCGCTCCACGGGTCATGGAGGCTCTGGGCGGCACGCTCGAGGCCTATGGCAAGGCCGCGATCGTCGGACTCTCGGGAGAGATCGAGCACGGTTCGGCACTCATCCACACCCTCAAGTTCGGCAACCACTTCCGCGACGCCGCGCAGGCCTCGACTCTTCTGCCGGCTGTGGAGAAGCGCGGCGAGGCCGGAGCTGTCTTCGACATCCCTCTGAAGCACTTCACCGACGCGACGATCCGGTCTCACCACCAGACCTTCGAGTGGAGAGTCGCGGACGCTCCGCACCCCGGCGAGATCCTCATTGCACTCGCGGGCTCCACCGGCGGTCGCCCGCAGCAGCGACTCGCTTCGCTCTCGACCGAGCAGTAGGAAGCGAGACGGACGATGCCGACAGACGATGAAGTCCCGGTCGTGCTGCTCCACGGGGTCGGTCTCGACCGCACGGTATGGTCACGGGTCGAAGCACTGCTGTCCAGGACCGCCTCGGCGATCGACCTGCCCGGACACGGTGCGCAGCCGCCGCTGACCGGCCCCACGGACCTGGCGGCGATGGCATCTGATGTGCTCGCACGGATGCCGGCCGGTCAAGTGCACCTCGTGGGGTTCTCCCTCGGCTCGCTCGTCGCCCAGCAGATCGCGATCGAGGAGCCGACGCGCGTGCGCAGCCTCACCTGCGTGAGCTCCGTCTGCGCTCGCACGCAGGAGGAATCTGCTGCAGTGCAGGGGCGACTCGAAGGAGCGGAGTCGGACTTCCGCGGCAGCATGGAACGAGCACTCGACCGATGGTTCCCGGAAGATGAGGGAGATTCCGAAACGCTGCGGGACGAGACGCGGCCTGTGCTTCTGGCCAACGACCCCGATTCCTACCGCCACGCCTATGCCGTCTTCGCGGCGGGCGACCGGGAGCTCGAATCGAAGCTGAATGCGATCAGCTCACCGACCTTGGCGATCACCGGCGAACTCGACCCGGGATCGACTCCGGAGATGAGCGAGAGGATCGCGAACCGGATTCCGGACACACGGGTCGCGATCGTCTCCGGCGCACGCCACATGCTGCCCGTCACCCATCCCGAGGTGCTCACCGATCACCTCCGCGCCCTGATCAACCACACAGAAGGGAGTCGATGATGACTACGCGACTCGACCATTTCATCGGAGGGGAGCACCGCGCACCCGCCGACGGGGAATACCTCGAGAGCACGAACCCTGCGACCCTTGAGACGCTCTACAGCTTCGCTCGCGGCACAGGCGCCGATATCGCGCAGGCAGTCGAGGCCGCGCAGCGAGCCTTCGACTCCACCGCTTGGCAACGGACCACGCCGACGCAGCGAGGGCACCTGCTGCGCCGATTCGGCGACCTCATCGGGCAGAACGCCGAGGAGCTCGCCCGTTTCGAGAGTCAGGACAACGGCAAGCTCCTGCGCGAGATGAAGGGGCAGCTGCAGGGCCTGCCCGAATACCTCTACTACTATGCGGGACTGGCCGATAAGGTGCAGGGATCGCAGATCCCGACGAATTCGCCCGAAGTCATCAATTTCACTCAGCGGGAGGCGCTCGGCGTCGTCGGACTCATCACGCCGTGGAATTCGCCGATGACCTTGACGATCTCGAAGCTCGCACCGGCGCTGGCGGCGGGCAACACGACGGTCATCAAGCCGAGCGAATACACCTCGCGAACGATTCTGCGCCTGGCCGAACTTGCGGACGAGGCCGGTTTCCCCGCCGGCGCCGTCAACGTCGTCACCGGCCTCGGCGCCGAGGCGGGACAGGCCCTCGTCGACGCACCGCAGCTGGCGAAGATCTCATTCACCGGCTCGACCCGGACGGGTTCGGCCATCGCCAAGTCCGCGGCCGGCCGCTTCATCGGATCGACGCTCGAATTGGGTGGAAAGTCTCCGAACATCGTCTTCGACGATGCGAACGTGTCCAATGCGGCGATGGGCGTCATCGCCGGCATCTTCGCCGCAGCCGGACAGACCTGCATCGCCGGGTCTCGAGTCTTCGTCCAGCGCGGGGTCTACGACGAACTCCTCGAAAAGGTCACCGCTCGGGCGGCATCGATCGTCATCGGCGATCCCATGGCCGAGGACACCGAGCTCGGACCGCTCGCCTTCGCGGCTCAGCGGGACAAGGTCGAGGAATACGTCCGCCTCGGCGAGGAAGAAGGCGGACAGATCGCCTACGGGGGCAATCGTCCCGATGTCGGTCTGCCCGGGTACTTCTTCGAACCGACCGTTCTCACGGAGACGACGAACGATATGCGCATCTGCCAGGAGGAGATCTTCGGGCCGGTCGCCGCGATCATGCCCTTCGACACCGAGGACGAGGTCCTCGGGCTGGCCAACGACACCGAATACGGACTGGCGGCCGGGGTGTGGACGCAGAACCTCGCCCGCGGGATGCGGATGTCGCAGCGACTCGATGCTGGCACCGTGTGGATCAACATGTATCGGGCGATGTCGCCGATGTCTCCTCGGCAGGGTTTCAAGAACTCCGGGGTCGGGGTCGAACACGGTCTCGAGTCGATGCACGAGTACACCAGGCTCAAGAGCGTATGGATCAACACCGACGAAGGGCCGGTCGCAGATCCCTTCGTGCTGGGAAGGTGAGATCATGCCGCTCATCGATATCTCGATCGCGAGAGGGCGCACTCCCGAACAGCTGCGCGCCCTCATCGCCGGAGTTCATGAAGTCGCCGCATCCACGACGGGAGCCGCCGACGAGAACATCACCGTGATCGTCCGCGAAGTAGAGAAGGACCTCTGGTCGCGGACGAACACGACGATCACCGAACGCGAGAGTGCCGCGGCCGGTGTTCAGGAGACCGCCGGCTGAATACCGCCACGGCGATCACACATCACTGAAGAACATGTCGGAGGCACGGAGGCCTCCGCTGGGAAAGGAACCATCATGCGCTTTTCACTCTTCCTGCACATGGAACGCTGGGACGACTCGATCAGCCCTCAAGAGCATTGGAAGAACCTCGTCGAGCTCGTCAAGATCGCCGAAGCCGGAGGTTTCGGCACTGTCTGGATCGGTGAGCACCATTCGATGGAGTACGTATCCTCGCCGAGCCCGATGCCGCAGCTGGCCTACTTGGCCGCCGAGACGTCGACGATCCGACTGGGATCGGGCACAATCATCGCCCCGTTCTGGCATCCGCTGCGTGCAGCCGGCGAAGTCGCTCTGCTCGACGTGCTCAGCGGTGGTCGGGCCGAGGTCGGCATCGCCCGCGGTGCCTACCAGTTCGAGTTCAACCGCTTGGCCGACGGTATGCCGGCAGCCGACGGCGGCGAATATCTGCGCGAACTCGTTCCGGCGATGAAGGAACTGCTCCAAGGTGACTACGCCCATGAGGGCAAGCATTGGCAGTTCCCCGTCTCGACGGCCGTGCCGAAGCCGGTGCAGAACCCGACTCCTCCGATCTGGCTGGCCGCCCGCAGCCCCGAGACTCACGACTTCGCCGTCGCCAACGGCTGCAACGTCCAGGTCACGCCGCTGATGAAGGACGACCGTGAGGTCGAAGACCTGATGAACAAGTTCAACACCGCGGTCGCCGCTCACCCGGAGGTCGAGAAGCGCCCCGAGATCATGGTGCTGCGCCACACCTACGTCCACTCCCCGGAGGAGCCGGACGGTTGGAAGGTGGGTGCCGCCGGAGTGAACAAGTACTACCGGACGTTCTCGTCGTGGGCCTTCGGGAAGAAGGACCCCATCGACGGATTCCTCGATCCGACCCCGGAGGAGAACTTCGCCGACCGCCCCGAATTCGAGCTCGAGTCGCTGCACAAGTCAGCGATGATCGGCACCCCGGCGGAGGTGACCGAACGCATCCGCCACTACGAGGACCTCGGCTACGACGAGTACAGCTTCTGGTCGGACAACGCGCTCAGCCATGATGAGAAGAAGGCGTCCCTGCAGCTCTTCATCGACGAGGTGGTTCCGAACTTCCAGTGAGGTGACCAGTTCGCCTGACGGCGTACGCCAACGGGGCCGGGAAACACAGAGTTTCCCGGCCCCGCTGGCGTGCGTCAGAGGTGGCGACGGCTCAGCATCAGGTGGTCCGGCCGTTTTCTGGAAGTCAGGAGTCGCGCTCGAGAGACAGGGTGGTGCGTGTCTGCGGAACGAGGAGTTCCTGGGTCGAGGCGAACACGTGCGCACGCATCGTCGTTTCGGCGCCGAACGGGTCCTTGTCCTGGATCATCGTGAGAATCTGGCGGTGCTCTCGGCTCGAGTCCACTGCCCTGCCCGGATGGTTGAGAGTCTTGCGCACGAGTCTGAAGTAAGCGAGCTGATTCATCAGGCGCGAGTACTGTTCGACGAGTTTGTTGTTGTCCGCTCCGTCGACGAGGGTCTGGTGGAAGTCCTGAACCTGCGAAGCGTAGGTGTCTGTGTCGCCTGCGTTCGACGACACCTCTGATGCTGCGACGATCTCTTCGAGCTGGTCGAGTTCCGGGCAGGGCCCGCGGCGAGCCATCAGGGCGGCGGCCAGGCCTTCGAGGACCTCCTTGAGCTGGAAGAGCTCGACGATCTCGCGTCGGTTCGGCTCGCGGATGAAGGTGCCGACCTTTGGGCGGATTTCGATGAGGCCCTCGAGCTGGAGCTGCTTGAGGACCTCTCGGATCGGGGTTCGGCTGACATCGAACTCCTGTGCGAGGGAGACCTCGGAGAGCGGATTGCCCGGTTCCAGTTCGCCGCTGGTGATCTTCGACCGGATACGCTCGAGAAGCGTGGGTGGCGGGGAATCGGGAGAATTCTGCATAGCCCGATGCTATGTTGCATGCATCAAAAGGGTCAAGGCGAATGTGGTCTATCCTCGCGCTTGGCCGCAACGGCAATGTTTTCTTTGGCTGCGACCTAGGCTCGAGTGCATCTACACACGACTGCGTGGCAAATTCTGCCATGCAAGATACGTCACTTGGGTGCTCTCTTTTCGGTCCATGGGGCACAAAACAGTGGTCGCAATCGGATACTCAGGAGGTCGTCCTGAAAGTATCCGATTGCGACCACTTCTCACCGCTTCACCCGGCTTTCGGCCATGAGAAGCTCGGGCTCAGCGTGAGGTCTGAGAGCCTCAGGCGGAGATGAGGCCGTGCGGGTCGAGGACGAACTTCTTCGCGACACCGGAGTCGAAGTCGGCGTAGCCCTGCGGGGCATCCTCGAGGCGGATCGGGGTCGCATTGACGTTCTTCGCGATCGAGACCTTGTCGTGCAGGATCGCCTGCATCAGCCCCCGGTTGTACTTCATCACCGGGCACTGGCCGGTCACGAACACATGCGACTTCGCGAAGCCGAGTCCGAACCGCATCGACAGCGACCCTTCCTTCGCCGCCTCATCGGGCGCGCCCGGATCGCCGGTGACGTAGAGGCCGGGAATGCCGAGGCTGCCGCCGGCTCGGGTGATGTCCACGAGCGAGTTGAGCACCGTTGCCGGCGCCTCGTGGCTGGCGTCCTTGCCGTGTCCGCGCGCCTCGAAGCCGACGGCGTCGATTCCGCAGTCGACCTCGGGCTCGCCGAGGATCTGCGCGATCTGGTCCTTCGGGTCGCCCTTGGACACGTCGACCGTCTCGCAACCGAACCCGCGGGCCTGAGCCAGTCGATCCTCGTTGAGATCGCCGACGATGACGCAGGCCGCGCCGAGCAGAAGCGCCGAGGTGGCCGCGGCGATTCCGACCGGACCCGCACCTGCGACGTAGACCGTCGAACCCACCCCGACACCGGCGCTGACGGCGCCGTGGAACCCGGTGGGGAAGATGTCGGAGAGCATCGTGAGGTCGAGGATCTTCTCCATCGCCTGATCCTTGTCCGGGAACTTCAGGACGTTCCAGTCGGCATAGGGCACGAGCACGTACTCGGCCTGACCGCCGACCCAGCCGCCCATATCGACATAGCCATAGGCCGAGCCCGGACGATCGGGATTGACGTTGAGGCAGATGCCGGTCTTGCCTTCCTTGCAGTTGCGGCAGCGACCGCACGAGATGTTGAACGGCACCGACACGAGATCGCCGACCTTGACGAATTCGACGTCTCGGCCCACCTCGACGACCTCACCGGTGATCTCGTGTCCGAGCACGAGACCCTCCGGGGCAGTCGTACGGCCCCGGACCATGTGCTGGTCGGAGCCGCAGATGTTCGTCGCCACCGTCTTGAGGATGACACCGTGATCGACCTTGCGGCCGATATTGGCGGGATTGACTCCAGGCCCGTCCTTGAGGACGAATTCCGGGTACTCGGTGTCGATTACCTCGACCTTCCCGGGACCTGCATAGCTGATTGCCTTATTGCTCATCGTTGAGCCTCCATGGGTGCGAAAGCGTGGGAATTCGATATGCGAGTGCGACGAACGAGAGCCCGTCGACAGCTCTGACATATCAGTCTGACATCAGACTTAGATGCAGTCTCGCCGTCGTGAGAGAGCTCTGTCAAGCCCCCGTGTCAGTGGCCGGGCAGAGGTGCCGTTTCAGGAGTCTTCGCGCAGGCGCGTCGAGAGGATGTACTGGGAGGTCGTGCGCAGATGTTGAAGGGAATCCCTGATCAGCGGGGATCTGCGACTGCCGGCGCGGACAGCGGCGATGATCTTCCGGCTCAGTCTCCCGGTGCCCGTCAGCCGCACCCGGCTGACGTTGTCCTCTCCGGCGAGGCTGGCCAGCCTCGGCAGCAGGCTCACTCCGACCCCGGCGCCGACCAGGGCCGCCGACGTCTCCCACTCCGCGGACTCGTGCGCGACCGTCGGCGTCACTCCCGCGGCGGTGAACGCGGCGATGAAGAGCGAATGATAGGGCGAGCCCGGGCCGGCCGTGATCCAATCCTCACCGGCGAGCTCGCTGAGAGTCACCGACTCCCTGCCCGCCGCAGGGTGGCCTGAAGGCACCATGACGTCGAGGGGATCGTCGAGGAGGTCGATGCTCTCGAAGCGGGGATCCTCCTCGACCTGGACATTGCCCTGCATCGAGACGATGACGGCGAGGTCGATGCGCTCGGCGACGAGGAGCTCGAAGCAGCGAGTCGGAGTCGCCTCGATCACGTGGACGCGGACCTTCGGCCGTGAAGCCCGCAGGTTCGCCGCCAAGGGCGCGAGCAGGTTCGAGGATGCGGTCGAGAAGCCCCCGATTCCGAAGTGAGTGGGGGCCTGATCCCCGGCCCCGAGCGCGCCGGCGCGGATGTCCTCCCATGCGGCGGTCAGTTCGTCGGAGCGGCGGACGAGGTAGCGCCCCGTCGCAGTCAATCGCAGGCCGCGGCCGTCCTTGACGAGCAGGGTCATGCCCAGGGTCTGCTGCAGCTCTCTGAGCTGGCCGGAGACCGCCGATGCGGAGTAGCCGGTGAGCTCGGCGGTGGCGGCGATGGTGCCGCAGGCGGCGAAGGTGCGCAGTGTCGTCAGGCGCGGATCGATCATGCGCACAATTATGCAGTGAATCCGCAGGATATGTAACGAAATCTCGCGCTTTTTCTGCAGGGAGTTCCTCGCTAGTGTGACTGTCGAGATCGTTCCGGCAGCACACGGTCTCCGCGGTCTCCGCCGAGGATTTCGCCCCTTCCATCGGTGGGCCGCTGCAGGCAGACATCAAGGGAGATGAGCATTGACAGCTACTAACCTGGCACCGACGAAGAAGGGCTTCCCTGCGGGGTTCACCGAGGAGAAGCTCGACGAGACCCGAATCCGACTCGACACCCGTCGGACAGGCTTCTCGCTCGAAGCTCCGTTCTACACGGATCCCAACCTCTTCAATCTCGATATGCAGGCCATCTTCGGTCAGCACTGGGTCTTCGCGTGCAGCGTCGCCGAGATCCCCGAGCCGGGTGACTATGTCACGCTCGACTACGGTCCGTACTCCCTCATCGTCCTGCACAACGACGACGGCGGCGTCAACGTCCTCCACAACGTCTGCCGCCACCGCGGGGCACGAGTCCTCACCGATGCGCAGGGAACGACGGGCAACCTCGTCTGCGGCTACCACTCGTGGACGTACTCCCCCGAGGGCGACCTCATCCACGCCTCGGCGCCGGGGGAGATGACCTTCGACAAGTCCTGCTACGCACTCAAACGCGCGCACGGGAAGATCGCCGCCGGACTCGTGTTCATCTGCCTGGCCGAAGAGCCGCCGACGGACTTCCACGAGACCGCGAAGATCTTCGAACCTTATATCGCCCCTCATGAGCTGGCGAAGACGAAAGTCGCCTATCAGCAGAACATCGTCGAAGAGGGCAACTGGAAGCTCGTGATGGAGAACAACCGCGAGTGCTACCACTGCGACGGCCACCCGGAGCTCGCGTGCTCGCTGTTCCCGACCTGGGGCCTGACCGATGAGACGATCCCGCCCCACCTCGAAGACGTCTGGGACCGCAACCAGCAGGCGCAGGCCTCCCTCGAATACCGCTGCCGCCGCTACGGCCTGCCCTATGAAGTCGTCGAAGAACTCGACACCCGGGTCGGCGGCATCCGCATCTCCCGCGAATCGCTCGACGGAGCGGGGGAGTCCTTCTCGGCAGACGGGCGCCGGCTGTCGAAGAAGCTGCTCGGCGATCTGCCGGACTTCCGCCTCGGCCGCTGCTCGATGCATCTGCAGCCGAACTCCTGGTTCCACCTCCTCGGCGATCACGTCATCACCTTCGCGGCATTCCCGATCAGTGCCTCGAAGACCCTCGTACGCACCACTTGGCTCGTCGCCGACGACGCCGTCGAAGGCGTCGACTATGACCTTGAGACCCTCACTCACACATGGAAGCAGACCAACCTGCAGGACAAGGCCTTCGTCGAACTCTGCCAGCAGGGAGCGGCGAGTCCGTTCTATGAGCAGGGTCCGTATATGAAGAGCGAATACCAGGTCGAAGCCTTCATCAACTGGTACGTGCAGCGGATGCGGGAGCACGTCGGATGAGATCCTCCGCTGTGCCCGCGCTGCCGCTGGCCCAGCGGGTGCGCGGACTGGAGATGCCCTGGAACCGCGTGCTCTCGAGCGCCTCGGGGCCGGCCGGAGCCGCCACCGCGCTGGGTCCGTGGCACCCGCAGGAATTCGCCGCCGAATGTGTGGAGACCATCCCCGAGGCGGGAGGGATGATGGTCTTCGTCTTCCGTCGCATGGACGGGGCGCCCCTGGCGTTCCGGTCGGGGCAGTACATCAACATCGACTTCCCCATCGACGGACCGAATGCCGAGCCGGTGTCGCGCAGCTATTCGATCTCCTCGGCCCCGACCGAGCCGTGGACGTTCTCGATCACGATCAAACGCGACCCCAAGGGCAGGGTGTCGCCCTGGGCGCATGACCACCTCCGTCCCGGCACCGTCCTCGACATGCTCGGCCCTGTCGGTGCGTTCCACCTCGCCGATTACGATCGGCGGGCACGGTTCCTGCTGCTCGCGGCTGGAGCCGGGATCACCCCGCTGATGTCGATGATCAGGACTGTGCATTCGCTGCCCGGCCAGGCCGATGTCGTCCTCCTCTACCACGGAGCCGCCCCCGACTCCTTTGCCTTCTCCGAGGAACTCGACTTCCTCGCGAATGTGGATTTCCGGATCAAGGTCATCTACTGCCTCGGCGATCGGGAATGCGGCGACGAATGGGAGGGACGCACGGGACGGCTCTCGACTGCACTGCTCGAGGAGCTCGTGCCCGACGCCAACGGTCGGCAGGTCTTCGCCTGCGGCCCGGAGGGGTACCTCAACTCCGCGACCGAACTGCTGCGCGAAGTCGGCGTCGACGACACCTCGGTGTTCATGGAATTCTTCTCCGGCGATCGTGAGATCCGTGCCGAATACGCCGAGGAAGTCGCCATCGCCGGCGAGATCGCCGAGGAGATCGCGGCGACGACCGAGGAGTACTTCGAGTCCCAGCCGGCCGCGCTCGACATGTACGAACCCGAGTACGACGCCGACGGACCGGTCGAGGCGGTCGGCGCACCGACCGAAGCCGTCGACGCCGAGGCGGTCGTGCCCGTCGAGGACGAGGTCGAGATCGAGGTCGTCGGGGTCACCGATGAGAACCTCGCCGAGGTGGGGCCCGGATCTGAGTCCGACGCTGGGCCCGCGGTCCCGGCTGGGGATGAGGCGGCCGCCTCGGCGGGGGGATCGGGCGACGATGACGAAATCGCCGTCGTCGACCCGGCCGCACTGCCTACTGTGGGGCAGGGTGAGCACACGATGTCGTTTGTGCGCACCGGCCTCAACGTCTGCGTCGGGGAGGACGAAACGGTCCTCCAGGCCGCGCGGAAGGCGGGGGTGAAGATCCCCGCGAACTGTCAGGAGGGCATGTGCGGATCCTGCAAGGTCGTCAAGCTCGACGGCGATGTCGAGATGAACCATCTGGGCGGAATCCGCGCCAGAGAGATCGACGCGGGGAAGTTCCTGCCGTGCTGCTCGACGGCGAAGACCGACCTCGTCATCGACGCCTGAACCGGGCGCTGACTACCATATTCGTTCGGGGAGTCGAAGGAGACCACATGACACAGCAGAAGGACATCGACGGCATCGAGCCGGTCCGTCGTGATGCTTTCGCGCAGCGGACCGATGCCGGGCGGATCTCGATCGATGAGGCCCCGCTCAACCGGCTCGTGCTCCTCGTCGCGGTTGCGGCCTTCGGTGGGATCTTCATCGACGGCTACATCCTCGGCGTCATCGGCGGTGCCGTCGCTCCGGCGGCCGCGGAGCTGGGGCTGTCGGCGCTGGGGCAGGGGCTGATTGCGGCGAGCGCGCTCATCGGCATCTTCGTCTCCGGCCTGTTCTTCGGACGGATCGCCGACCGCTATGGACGCAAGCGGGTGTTCTTCTGGAACCTCGTCGGCTTCGTCGTCGTCTCGCTGGCCCAGCTCTTCGTCGTCGGCACATGGGACCTCGTGGCCATGCGGCTGCTGCTGGGCCTGCTCATCGGCGTCGAATACGCGGTCGGCACCGCTCTGCTGGCCGAATTCACCCCGCGCCGTCACCGCAGCGTCCTGCTCGGGTCGATCGCGGCGTTCTGGTTCATCGGGTTCATCTCGGCATTCGTCGTCGCCCACGTCTGGGACGCGGATTCGTGGCGAATGCTCCTGGCCAGCAGTGCGGTGCCGGCCCTGGTCGTGCTCATCCTGCGCATGGCCCTGCCCGAATCGCCGAGGTGGCTGCAGGCTCAGGGACGCACGACCGAGGCGCAGGCGATCGTCGCCGCCCACTATGGCCCGCAGTACGGACTGCCGCCGGCGCCGACCGAGGTCGTCAAGACCCGCCTGCGCGACTTCTTCCGCGAGAACGACGTTCGCACGGTGATCTACTCCGGACTGTTCTGGTTCTGCCAGGTTGGTCCGCTGTTCGCGATCTTCACGTTCATCGTGCCGGTGCTCGAGGACCTCGGAATCAACAGCGGATTCTCCACGGATCTGCTCATGAACGGGCTCCAGCTCCTCGGTGCCGGTGTGGGATTGTGGCTGCTGTGGCTGCTGCCCCGACGCACGTTCGTCAATTGGACCTTCGCGCTCATGGTGGTCCTGCTCGTCTTCCTCGGTGGATGGGCCGAGCTGCCGTCAGTGGTCGTGCTCATCGTCTTCGGCGCTTTCGTCCTCATCATCACGGCGTCGAACAGCATCCAGTACGTCTATCCGCCGGAGATGTTCACCACCCGGTTCCGCAGCACCGGCGTCGGCTACGCCGCGGCATTCAGCCGAGTCGGTGCTGCCGGAGCCACCTACCTCTTCCCGGTCACGCTCGAACACCTGGGAGTTTCGAGCACCCTGCTCATCGCGGCGATCTTCCCTCTGGTCGGGTTCATCGCTTCGCTCTTCTGGGCACCGGAAACCAAATACTCCGCATTGGACGACTGAGCTCCGCTCCGGCGTCTGCTGCGACAACTGCCTCTACCACCGTCAATAACAAGGAGTACTCAGTGCCGATCTCATCACCACGAGTCGTCATCATCGGAGCCGGCATCGTCGGCGCCAACCTCGCCGACGAACTCGCGCAGCTGGGCTGGACCAACACCCTCGTCATCGAACAGGGCCCGCTGAACATCCCGGGCGGCTCGACCTCGCACGCACCGGGACTCGTCTTCTCCTCGAACGCGTCGAAGTCGATGACCGAATTCGCGCAGTACACGATCGAGAAGCTCACCTCGCTCAAGGACGCCGACGGGCGCGGATCATTCCTGCCCGTCGGAGGCCTCGAGATCGCCACCACCGAGGATCGGCTGCAGGACCTGCACCGTCGAGCCGGATGGAACCGCTCCTACGGCGTCGAAGCCGACGTCATCGACGCCGACGAATGCGCGAAGCTCTTCCCAATGCTCAACCGGGACATGGTCCACGGCGGTCTGCTCACCCCGGGTGACGGCCTCGCATTGGCGGCGAAGGGCACGCAGCTCGTCATCGATCGTGCCCGTGCCGCAGGGGTCGAATTCCGTGATCGCACAACGGTGACCGATATCGAGACCACAGGCGCTCGCGTCAGCGCTGTGATCTGCGGCGATGACCGGATTCCTGCCGATATCGTCGTCTCCTGCGCCGGATTCTGGGGACCCAAGATCGGTGAGATGGTCGGTACTCCGATCCCGCTGCTGCCGCTGGGCCACCAGTTCGCCTGGACCACCGAGGTGCCCTCACTCATCGGGAAGAACGAGTTGCCGGCGGGGGCACAGGCTCCGATCCTGCGCTACCAGGACAAGGACCTGTACTACCGCGAATGGGGTGAGCGAATCGGCATCGGCTCCTACGCACACCGGCCCATGCCCGTCGACCTCGACACGCTGCAGACCTACTCACCCGACGAGATCACCAGCGAACGGATGCCCTCGAGCCTCGAGTTCACCCCGGACGACTTCGCCCCCGAATGGGAGGCGACGAAGACACTGCTGCCCGAACTCGCTCAGACTCAGATCCAGCGCGGCTTCAATGGCATCTTCTCGTTCACCCCTGACGGTGGTTCGCTGGTCGGACAGTCCCGACAGGTCGACGGATTCTTCGTCGCCGAGGCAGTGTGGGTGACCCATGGCGCCGGCATCGCCCGCGCCGTGGCCGAGCTCATCGCCGAAGGACGGTCGAAGACCGATCTGTCGGGAATCGATCTCAACCGCTTCGAGGATGTGCAGACGTCAGCGGACTACGTCAGCGAGACCTCCCAGCAGAACTTCGTCGAGATCTACGACATCATCCACCCTCTGCAGCCACGAGTCTCCCCGCGTGACCTGCGCTCGAGCCCGTTCCGGAGGCAGCAGGAGGAACTCGGTGCGTTCTTCCTCGAGACCTCCGGCTGGGAGCGGCCGCACTGGTTCGACGCGAACGCCGCTCTGCTGTCGGAGATGCCGGCCGAGTGGGCGGCACCGGAACGGGACGCCTGGGCGGATCAGTTCCACTCGCCCATCGCCGCAGCCGAAGCGTGGAAGACGCGCACCTCGGTGGCGATGTTCGACATGACCCAGCTCAAACGCTTCGAGGTCACCGGCCCCGGAGCGGGCGAACTGCTGCACGGGATGACCACCTCGTCGATGCTGCGCAAACCGGGAGCGGTCAGCTACACGCTGCTGCTCGACGAAGCCGGCGGCATCACGAGCGACATCACGGTCGCGATCCTCGACGAGGAGACCTACCAGGTGGGAGCGAACTCGAACATCGACCTCGCGGCCATCTCGCGGGCGGCCAAGCATCAGTCGGCCGCCGACCCGTCGAAGTGGGTGACCGTGCGCGAGACGACTCCGGGCACCTGCTGTATTGGTCTCTGGGGCCCGCTGGCCCGGGGTGTCATCGCCAAGGTCACCGATGAGGACTTCAGCGACGCCGGACTCAAGTACTTCCGCACAAAGCCCGCGGTGCTCGGCGGTGTGCCGGTTACGGCGATGCGCCTGTCCTATGTCGGCGAACTCGGCTGGGAGATCTACACCTCGGCCGATCTCGGGTCGCGACTGTGGGACGTGCTGTGGGAAGCCGGTGAGGAATTCGGCATCATCGCCGGAGGCCGCGAAGCCTTCAACTCGATGCGACTGGAGAAGGGGTTCAGGTCCTTCGGCACCGATATGACCAGCGAACACGAACCGGTTCAGGCCGGACTCGGATTCGCCGTGAAGGCCTCGAAGACCGACGACTTCACCGGCAAGGCCGCGCTGGAGTCGAGGGCCGCCGAGGCGACGACGAAGCTGACCTGCCTTACCCTCGACGTGCCGTCTGACGTGGTGCTCGGCAAGGAGCCGGTGTACGTGGTCGGCGGGCAACGCTCGAGTGACGCGGACGGCGGGGCCGCCTCGGCGAAGTCAGACGGATCGGACGGATCGGGTGTCGCGGACGGCTACGTCACCTCGGCGGCGTACGGATACACGATCGGGAAGTCGATCGCCTACGCCTGGCTGCCGAACACTCTGGCGGTCGGTGACGCTGTGGAGATCGAGTACCTCGGGCGCCGCCTGCCGGCCACGGTCACCGCCGAGCCGCTCTTCGACCCGGAGATGACTCGCCTGAAAGGGTGAGGCCGGGGCGGCGACTCGGATTCTCAGCGAGGAGCCGCCGCCGGAATTCAACGAGAAACGCATGGAGCGTCGAGACACGGGGGTGCACACCCGTGTCTCGACGCTCCATGCGTTTCTCGACGGGAAGGTTCAGTGCTCAGTGGTCGGCTGAGGGGTCCAACGAGGCGATCGCGGCGATGCCTGCGGCGATCGGCTGGTCGAGCCAGGCGGGGATCTCGCCGCCGATGAAGCCGCGCACCATGCCATACGGGGTGTCTCGGCAGGCCAGGGCGACGAGCTGCAAGCTGCGAGGGGTGACTTCGCCGAACCGGCGTCGCGTGAGTTCGGAGATATGAGCGACCACGGGATCGTTGAGTCCTGTGAGGTCATCGAGCAGTCCCTTGGGCGGGTCGGCGAGCAATTCTGAGTGTCGGTAGAGGGTGAGAGTCCGGGCCTCGTCGGGATTCTCTCGACAGAACCGGGGGATGAGCAGGCCGGTCTCGACGATCGCCTCGAGCGGGTCATCGACATCCGTGATCGCTGCAAACGTGTCGTGGAATCGGTGCACGCACCGGATCCAGGCAGAAGCGAACAGCGACTCCCGAGTCGGGAAGCGGTGGTAGATCGAACCCGACGGTGCACCGAGCTCATGCGTCACATCGGCCACTGTGGCGGCATGGCCGCGTCGGCCGACAGCGCTGATGGCCGCCGAGAGAATATCGTCCCGCGAATAGAGTGCGCGTTTCGCCATGCTTGTCACGTCCTCTCGCTCCAGGTGTTCGGATCAGTCCGGCGAATCGGGGATTCTCGTTCGAAGGGTTGACCGTCGAGCCACCGTACCTCAAACTAGAGACTAGCATCTAGAGAACGTCCTCTAATTCGGGAGTCGCCGTGACGAACGCACGGATATCAGCACCTGCACCTGTGACATCGCTGCAGCGCGCCGCCATCATCACGGCGATCGTCGCGGTTCTGCCGTATCTCGTCTTCAAGGTCCTGTGGCTGAGCGGTTCGTCGGTCGGTTCGACCACGTCGGCCGGAGGCGAAGGAATGCTTGCGCCCCGCTTTCTCATCGGAAACACCATCACTCTCGCGATGATGGTGGTGGGCGTGGCCTTCGTGGTGGCGCTGACACGACCGTGGGCGCGACGCATTCCGGCACCTGTGGTGTTCGTGCTCGGAGCCGGAGCGGCCGGGCTCCTCGGTCCGATACTGCTGGGACTGCCGCCGGGCATTCTCATTCAGGCACTCATCGAAGGAGAGGTGCGACTGGCCGAACAGGGAATGCATCCCTGGGTGTTCGGGCTCGTCTACGCAGGATTCTGCGCTCTGGGCGCGGCGATGGCGATCGTCGTCGGAGCCTATGTGATCCGGCGCTGGGGCGATCTTCTGAACACTCCGCCCCCGGCACCGTCGCCGACCATGATCGTCTGCGGTGCGCTCGGCATCCTGCCCTTCAGTTGCGCCATGGCCTTCTGGGCGATTGCGGGACCGGGAAGCACCGGGCCCCAGGGAATGGAGCAGCCGGCACAGCGGATGGTGTTGGCTATGACCGCACTGTTGGGGTTCCTCTGCCTGCTGTGTCCGATGTTCTCGCGCTATCTCGGGAGATGGCCGCGCGCGGCGTGGCTGGTGACCTGGACCGGGTGCTGCGTTGTGGCTCTCCAAGGGCCGACGCAGATTCTTCTCGCTCAGGGCGGAGAGATTGCGCCGGTGGTCGTCGGGATCGCTGCCCTCGCGACTCCGGGCGCCAGCCTCTTCGGTCTCGCTGTGCTGAGAACCCACCTGCGCAGGCTGGGCCGGACTCACGTGCCGTCTAGCCGGGACCGGCCCCGGCTCGGTGGTGCGGATCGGTCAGCGTGATGCCGCCCTGGCTCTTCGTCCTGCTCGCAGTCTCGTTCGTCCTCTATACGGACGACTATGTCATCGCCGGAATTCTGCCCGAGATCGCAGCCGACCTCGGGGTGACCGAAGGTCGGGCCGGTCAGCTCGTCACGGCATTCTCGGCGACCGTAGCCGTGGCCGCGCCGGTGGCAGCTGTCGCGCTCGCCCGGGTCCCGCCTCGGCGGCTGTTCCTTGTCGCGCTCATCATCTTCGCCTTAGCGAATTTCGGCGCGGTGGGAACTTCGTCCTTCGCCGTGCTGATGGTTCTGCGGGTGGTGGCGGCCGCGGCGACAGCCAGCGCCACCCCGGCCATCTTCGCGTTCGCTGCGTCCCATGCGCCGACGGAGAAGACCGGCCGCTACCTGGCGACCGTCTCCCTTGGGGTGACCGGATCAATCGCGCTCGGTGTCCCACTGGGGACGTGGATCGGCGGCGCATTCGGATGGCGGGCGACCTTTCTGGCCGTTGCCGTAGCCGGGATGCTCGCGCTCATCGGTGTCCTCCTCACTGTTCCCGGAAGCGGCCGCGGCGACCGCTCTCCACGACTGTCAGAACAGCTGCGCAGCCTCACGCGCGCCCCGATCGCCGTGAGTCTCGCGGCGAACTGCCTGCTCATGGCGGGGACGATGATGGTCCTCACCTACCTGGCGCCCTATCTGAGTGCGACCGCCGGATCCGGAGTCGAGGAACGGGGAGTGGCATTCGGGCTCTCCGGGTGCGCGGGCATGGCCGGAATCTGGCTCGGCGGTCAGGTCGCAGACCGGTGGGGTCCGGGGCGAGCACTGTTCTTCGGGATCGGCGTCATCATCGCCGCCATGGTCGCGATGTGGGCGATGTGGGCAGTCCGGCCAGTGCCCATCTGGCTCGTGCTCATCGTCACGACAGTGTGGGGCGGAATGGCCTTCTGGAACTCACCCGCGATCCAGATGCGCCTGCACAGACTTGCCGGGCCCCTGGCCGGACAGGCACTGGCGCTCAACACTTCTGGGACCTACCTGGGCATCGCATTCGGGGCCGCCGTCGGCGGGGCCGTGCTCACCGAGACGGGTCCCGGAGTCCTGCCGCTGACCGCAGCGGGATTCGGGCTGGTTGCCCTGTTTCTGTTGGAACTCGTCCGGCGGTCGCCGCCGGCTGGACGGGCGCGAGACACCGATGTGACGCCGCCTGCTGGCGAGGCGTCCCACGGCAGCAAATCCTCGAACCACGGAGATCAATCGCACCACCGCAACTCATCGAAGCACACAGAGAACACAGGAGAGTGACACCATGACCGCCTACGCGATCGCCCACCTGCAGCAATTCGCGCCGCACCCCGAGGTCGCCGAGTACATCGACCGGATCGGCGAGACCTTCGAACCCTTCGGAGGACAGTTCCTCGTCCACGGCACCGCCCACGAGGTGATGGAAGGGCGGTGGCCGGGACACGTCGTCATGATCGCCTTCCCCGACGCTCGGCTCGCTCACGAATGGTGGGACTCACCGGCCTATCAGGACATCGCCCCACTGCGTTCGCGCCATATCGACACCGACATCGTCATCGTCGAGGGAGTGGCCGAGGGCTACGATCCGCGGACCACGGCTCAGGCCCTGCGCGAACAACTCGGCTAGCCGCCGAGCTGGCGGGGCGTTATCGAAAAACGCACGGAGCGTCGAGAAACGGGTGTGCGCGCCCGTTTCTCGACGCTCCGCCCGTCTTTCGGCGGCTACGCCAGTGGTGGTGTTTAGAAGGCCGACACCAATGTTCCATATGGTGGATTTTCGTTGCCTCGCGGAACGTGAACGATGACGATAGCGAGACAGGGTCGAAATGAGGTCACAAAGGGGTCTTCTCTGCGTCGAGTTTCGTGCAATGGCGACTCATCGGGTCGGCTCTGCCTGTTCACCGGACCGGTGCTTTCTGAAGGAGCGTGCCATGCCTTTTCTCACCACCAACGATGGAGTGAACTTGACCTACCGCGACAGCGGAGGAGACGGAGTTCCCCTGGTTATGCTCCACGGATGGGGCCAAACTCAGGCAATGTTCCGCTACCAGCTCGCCGGATTGGCGGGGAGTCGTCGAGTCATCACGCTTGATCAGCGCGGTCACGGACTCTCTGAAAAGCCTCACCACGGCTACCGGATCGCGCGTCTCGCTCAGGATCTCAGCAATCTTCTGGATGACCTTGGACTCGAAGAGGTAGACCTTCTCGGCTGGTCGATGGGCGTCTCCGTGTCCTGGAGTTATATCGATCAGTACGGTACTGGACGGATTCGACGTTTCGTCGCTGTCGACCAGCCAGCTGCCGTCGCAGCGGTTCCGTGGCTGACTGAGGACGAACAACGCGAATGCGGTGCGATCTTCGGTGTTGACGGACTCCTCGAGCTGGGCAGTGCGCTCAACGGACCTGACAGTGAACAGGTGTGTGAGGACTTCGTGCGAGGAATGTTCTCCGGAGAACCCGATCCAGAGGTATGGAACTTCGTCGCCGAGGAGATCAAATCGTTCCCGTCCTATGCCGCGGTCCCACTGCTCTTCGACCATTGCGCTCAGGACTGGCGAGACGTCTTGCCCCACATTGATGTGCCCACTCTTGTACTCGGGTGCGATGGAAGCCACGTCAACCCCGATTCGCAACGTTATGTTGCCGCACAAATTCCCGACGCGCGCATTCACGTGTTCCCGGTCGAAGAGGCGAACTCGCATTTTCCCTTCCTGGAGAACCCACGGGCGTTCAACGGGGTCGTTGAGGAGTTCCTCGTCGCGAAGTGACTCACACCGGACCACGGCTCAGGCCCTGCGCGACCAGCTCGGCTAGACGACACCAATGTTCCATATGGTGGATTTTCTTTGACCAGCTGGTGGGACCGGGAAAGTATGAGAGGACAGTGCTCGTTCCGCAGAGCCCGGTACCCGAAGGAGTGTCCATGTCCTCACCTGCGATCATCGGCTGGTCCCACGGCAAGTTCGGACGATCCGAATCACCGCTGCCCCAGATGATGGCCGACGTCGCCCGCGACGCCATCGCCGAGGCGGGACTGGAACCGGCCGACATCGACGTCATCCACGTCGGCGTCTTCAACAACGGACTCTCCCGCCAAGGCTTCGAAGCCGCACTGCCGGGGACCGTGTTCCCCGAACTCGCGCGCACACCTGCCCACCGCCACGAGAACGCCTGCGCCACCGGGTCCGCCGCGATCTTCGCAGCCCACGACTCCATCGCCGCCGGCCGCCATAAGACCGCCCTGGTCATCGGCGCCGAACGCATGACCCACGCATCAGGCCACGACGTCAACGAAGTCCTGCTCAGCGCCAGCTTCCGGGAAGAGGAAGAGCACTTTAAGTCCTTCGCCGGAGTCTTCGGCGAGATCGCCCGCCAGTACTTCGACCGCTACGGCGACCACTCGGAGACGCTGGCCAAGATCGCCGCGAAGAACCACGCCAACGGATCGCAGAATCCTCTGGCACACATGCAGAAGGACCTCGGCTTCGAGTTCTGCAACACCGTGAGCGAGAAGAACCCGTACGTCGCCGAACCCCTGCGCCGCACCGACTGCTCGATGGTCTCCGACGGGGCCGCGGCCCTGGTCCTGGCCGCCGAGGATGTCGCCGCCTCCGCATCGCAGGCCGTGACCTGGAGAGGCATGGGCAACGCCAACGACGTCCTGCCGCTGTCCCAACGCGACCCGCTCGAGATGGCCGGCGCCCGCGCCGCCATGGAGCAGGCGCTCACAGCTGCCGGCATCGGCATCGACGACCTCGACTTCCTCGAGACTCACGACTGCTTCACCATCGCCGAGCTCCTCGAATACGAAGCCTTCGGACTCGCCGCCCCCGGGCAAGGCCACACCCTGCTCGACGACGGTGCCACCGAGGTCGGCGGCCGCCTGCCCGTCAACCCCTCCGGCGGACTCAAAGCCAAGGGCCACCCCATCGGCGCCACCGGTGTGTCCATGCACGCCCTCGCCGCCGCCCAGCTGACCGGTCGCTCGCCCGGCATCCAGATCGAGACCCCGGAACTCGCCGGCGTCTTCAATATGGGCGGTGCCGCCGTATCGAACTTCGCCTCCGTGCTCGAGCGCGTCCGCTGATGCGCGCCATCTCCCAGACGTCCCCGGCCAAGGACTTCACGCCCACACCTCGGCGCGGGGTCAACGTCTCCCACTTCCTCACCCAGACCGCTCGCCGGATCCCCGACCGCCTCGCCGTCGTCGACGACGACCACGGGCAGCGGTGGACCTGGGCCGAACTCGACGCCCGCGCCGAAGCGCTCGCCGCTGCCCTGCAGACCGGTGGAGTCGACCGCCGCGACACCGTCCTCCTCGTCTCGGCCAACCACGCCGAGGTGATCCAATCCTTCTGGGGCATCCTGCGCTCCGGCGGTGTCATCGCCCCACCGAACGCGGCCCTGTCGACCGAGGAGCTGCTCGGCATCAGCGCCGAAGTCGCCCCCGCCGCCGTCATCGCCGACCGCGCCCACGCCGACTTCGTCACCGCTCTCAAAGACACCGGCTTCACCGGCCCCGTCTTCTGGATCGGGGACCTGCCCACGGCGCAGGCGGCAGCCGCACCGGCAGAAGCCGTCGACTCGGCAGTCGACGAGGACGATCCCTGCTGGTACTTCTTCACCTCCGGGTCGACCGGGCGACCCAAGGCTGCGACTTTCACGCACCGCCACCTCGGCGCGGTGCTGATGAATCACCGCTGCGACCTCTTTCCCAACGAGGACGAGACGGGGGCGTCCCTCGTGCTCGCGCCGCTGTCGCACGGTGCGGGCATCCACATGCTCGGTCAGGTCTTCGGCGGCACCCCGTCGATCATCCACCCCGGTGGCAAGCCCAGCGTGGAGTCCCTGTGGCCGGCCATCGATGCCTACGGGATCACGAACGCCTTCACCGTCCCGACCATCCTCAACCGCATCGCCGCCGGCTACCCAGAAGGCCGCGGACCCGAGGACCACACCCTCGAGCGGGTCATCTACGCCGGAGCCCCGATGCTCGCGACCGACCAGGCCCAGGCACTCGAAAGGCTCGGGCCCTGCCTCGTCCAGTACTTCGGACTCGCCGAGGTGACCGGAGCGATCACGATCCTCCGCCCCGAGGACCACGGAGCCATCCCCGTCGACGACGCCGGCATCGGCACCTGCGGCCGAGCCCGAACTGGAGTCGAGATCGTCATCGTCGACGAGACCGGCGCGCAGCTGCCCGCCGGTGAGCAGGGCGAAGTCTGTGTGGCCGGACCGACCGTGTGCGCCGGCTACCTTGGCCGCCCCGATGCGAATGTCGAATCCTTCGCCGGAGGGCTCTTCCACACCGGCGATGTCGGCTACCTCGACGAACGCGGGTACCTCTTCCTCACCGGCCGCAAGTCCGATATGTACATCTCCGGCGGTTCGAACGTCTACCCCCGCGAGATCGAGGAGCTCCTCCTCACCGACACCGAGGTGGCCCAGGCCGTCGTCGTGGGCGTGCCCGACCCGCAGTGGGGCGAGATCGGCGTGGCCGTCATCGAACGCGCGCCGTCGACCGGGAACGAAGGTGCCGGTGGCGCCGATGCCGATGCGGAGGACCTGGCCGAACGGCTGACCGCGCTGTGCAAGTCGGGGCTGGCGAAATACAAGGTACCCAAGGAGATCCACTTCGTCGAGACCATGCCGGTCACCGCCTACGGCAAACTCGCGCGCAAGGAACTCAAGGCCGAATACTCCCAAGGACGGGGCAGCGCACGATGAACACGACAGAGACGGCAGCCGTGTCAGTGCCGACAGGTAGGTTAGTCGGCACGACGATCATGGCCATCGGCTGCGGCACTCCGGACGGGAAGGTGAACAACGGCTTCGCTGCGGCGATCGGATTCCTTCGCGAGGGAGCGAAGGTCTGCATCGTCGACCGTGACCCGAGGGCGCTTGACGAAGCGACGCGGGCCCTCGCCGAGGCGGCCGCCCGGGCCGACTCGAACGGTGCGGACACAACTGGGCCGGGCCACCTCGGCGGGGTCGACCTCGACTCTCAGCTGACCACGGTTGTCGCCGATGTCGGCGACGAAGACTCCCTGGCCGCGGCGTTCGCGCACTGCGCCGACCGCCTCGGTGGACCGACCGTGCTCCACTACAACGTCGGCATCGTCGTCAACGGGGGAGTCGACGAACTCGACACCGACGGCTTCCGACGTGCCCTCGATATCAACCTCACCGGGGCGTTCTCCTCGATCAAGCATGCTCTGCCGCATATGCGTGCGGCCGGGCACGGGTCGATCATCACGGTGTCCTCGGTCGGCGGCATGCGCTACATGGGGTATGACTATCCGGCGTATGCGGCGTCGAAGGCCGGACTCATCGAACTGACGAAGGTCGTCGGCGCGCAGTACGCCTCCGAAGGCATCCGCGCGAACTCGATCGCCCCGGGCCTCATCGAGACCCCGCTCATCCACCGCTCGATCTCGGGCCACTACGGCTCGGTCGAGGAGATGCTCGCCGCTCGGCATGCGCAGTCGCCGACGGGGAAGATGGGTCGGCCCGAGGACGTAGCGGACCTCGCGGTGTTCCTCGCATCATGCGAATCGGCTTACATCAACTCCACTCTCATCCCCGTGGATGGGGGACTGACCCATTACGCGGGGATGCCGAAGCGATGACGCGGACGGCGGCGGTCGCCTCGGCGAGGGCCTGACCCCACTGAACTCAACGACAGTGACATAACGGAAATCAAGGAGGCAATGGTGCCGAGAATACGGACGACGAGGACCATGCTCGTCTGGTCCGCCGTACTGATGGTGTGCGCCCTGCTGCTGGCAGGGTGCGGAACGAACTTCGGCACCACCGACGACGGAAAGCAGCGCTACCGGTGGAAGATGACGGTGACGACCGGATCGACCTCGACGTGGTACCTCGCGGCGGAGAAATTCGCGAAGGACCTCGACGAGGAGACCGACGGACGGATCACCATGAAGGTCTTCGCCAACGAACGGCTGTCGGCCGGTGAGGCCACGGCCGGAGTCGAACAGCTCATGGACGGGGCGAAGGACTTCTCCTACAACTCGCCGATCATCTACGCCGGCGTCGACCCGCGCTTCGGTGCCGTCACCGCCCCCTTCGTCTTCGACTCCGTCGAGGACGGTCAGAAGGCGCTCGCCGGAAAAGGCGGGGACGTCTACGGCGACTACCTCGCCGAACGCGGAGTGCACCTGCTCGGCTTCGGCGAATCCGGAATGCGGCAGCTGACGAACACGCATCGGCCCATCCACACGCCCGAAGACATGAAGGGCATGAAGTTCCGCATCCCCGGCTTCGGCATGTACACCGACCTCTACCGCGGACTCGGCGCGAACCCGACGACGATGCCCTTCGGCGAGGTCTTCACCGCCCTGCAGCAAGGTGCAATCGACGGGCAGGAGAACCCGATCGACGTCATCTATTCGGCGAATCTGCAGGAGGTCCAGCCGTACCTGACGCTGTGGAACTACTCCTACGACCCGCTCGTCCTCGGCATCAACAAGGACCTCTATGACTCACTGACTCCGGAGGACCAGAAGCTCGTGAGCCGCCTGGCCGGCGAGGCCAACGACTTCCAGATCAAGAAGAACCGGGACGGCGAGGAGAAGCTCATCGCCGAACTCGCCGACTCCGGCATGGAAATCAACGAACTCAGCGACGAAGAGAAGGACGCCTTCCGCGCCAAGCTGGGTCCGATCTACAGCGAATACCGCAAGGTCTGGGGGCCAGACATGTCCCAGGCGTTCATCCCGAAAGGACTGTGAGATGAGAGTCATCAGATTCTTCGAGGACTGGGTCGTCATCGCCTCGTTCATGGTGATCGTCCTCGTCACCTTCGTCAACGTCCTCTCCCGCTACATCTTCAAGGCCTCACTTGCCTTCTCCGAGGAGATCACCATCAACCTCCTCGTCGTGCTCACGATGATGGGAGCCGTCGTCGGGATCCGCCTCGGCGCGCATCTCGGGTTCACCTACCTGGTGGAGAACGCGAAGGGAAGTGTCCGTCGGGCACTGCTCATCATCGGCACCACCCTCATCGTCGTCTTCCTCGCCGTCCTCCTCATCTGGGGCGGCGAGATGACGATCGCGCAGGGGCTGCGCGGACGGGCGACGCCGTCGCTGGGGATCCCGCAATGGCTGTTCACTCTGTCGATTCCCTTGGCCGGTCTGCTCGGAATCTTCCGCAGCCTCCAGGCTCTGCGGACGGCACTGCATGAGGACACCTCCGCCGAGGCGGTCGTCGAGCGGCTCGCCAGCGAAGCCGCCCCGACCATCGACTCGTCCGAATTCTCAACCGACTCCGAAGGAGGCCGGAAATGATCGCGCTTCTGCTCTTCGGCAGCTTCTTCCTCTTCCTCGGCCTCGGGATCCCCGTCGCCTTCGCCCTCGGCCTCTCCGCCGTCGTCACCCTGGTGACCACCGACGGTGTGCAGGTCCTCGACGTCGTGCCCTCGGTGATGTTCCCGTCGATGAGTTCGGGCACGCTGCTGGCGATCCCGTTCTTCATCCTCGCCGGCATCGTCATGCAGTACACGGGCATCTCGCAGCGACTCGTCGACCTCGCGTTCCTCATCTTCGGGCGCCTGCGCCACGGCCTGGCCGCGGTGACGATCATCTCCGCGTTCTTCTTCTCCGCGATCTCCGGATCGGGACCGGCCACCGTGGCCGCGATCGGTGCGATCCTCATCCCCGCACTCGTCCGCAACGGGTACCAGAAGAAGCACGCGGTCTCCCTCGTCGCCGCGTCCGGTTCGATGGGCATCGTCGTGCCGCCGTCGATCGCGTTCATCATCTTCGCCGTCGTCGCCGCCGAGTTCGGCAAGATCTCGATCTCCCGACTGTTCATCGCCGGCATCGTGCCCGGCATCATCATGGCCGTTGCGTTCTTCATCGCCGCCCTGTTCGTCCCTAGGGTGCGTGAGCTCGCCGGTCTGCCGGTGAGAACGAAGCCCGACGCCGAGGCGGTCACGGGGTCGACGTCGATCGGAACGTCGGCGTCCGGTTCCGCCGGTGCTGACTCCGCCGGGAACGGCGGTTCGGGTGACAGCGCGGCAGGGAGCAAGACCCAGCTGCTGACGGCGAACGGGAAGGCCGCCTCGGCGAGTTCCGGGGTTTCCGGGACTTCGAGGTCGGTCGGGTCCGGGTCGGTCGGATCGGCGGATCCGACGGTCACGGTCAACCCCGAGGGCGGGTTCGGCGAGATCATGGCCGCACTGGTCAAGGCGATCCCGGGCCTGCTCATTCCGGTGATCATCCTCGGCGGGATCTACGGCGGAGTCTTCACCCCCACCGAGGCGGGAGCCGTCGCATCCGTGTACGCGCTCATCGTCGGGGTGTTCGTCTACCGGGAGCTGACCTGGAAGGACATGCCGAAGGTGTTCCTCGAATCCGGGGTCTCGACCGCGGTCATCATGTTCATCGTCGGCGTGGCCAGCCTCTTCTCCTACGTCATCACCGTCGAAGGGGTGGCCGACCGGATCTCGACGGCAGTGCTGGGGGTGACGGACAACAAGTACCTCATCCTCGCGGCGATCACGATCATCCTGCTCATCGTCGGTGCCTTCGTCGACGCGATCAGCGCGTTCTACCTGTTCATCCCGATCCTCGTGCCGATCCTCATCGGTGTAGGCGTGGACATGACGACGATCGGCGTGTTCATGACCGTCAACCTCGCGATCGGCCTGTTCACGCCGCCGGTCGGACTCAACCTCTATGTGGGTGCGGGCATCGGGAAAGCCAAACTCGAGGAGGTCGTGCGCGGGATCCTGCCGTTCCTCGTCTGCGCGATCGTCGCCCTGCTGCTCATCACGTACATCCCGGCGATCTCGAACTGGCTGCCTGACCTGCTCGGGGTCGGGTAGTTCGGGCAGGTCCCGGCCATTCGGTTGGGCCGGGGATCTCACGCCTCACTCAACTCTGTCGAAGGAGAAACATGGAACCGTATCTGCTCACGAACAAGACGGCCCTGGTCACCGGTGCCGCGCAGGGCATCGGCCTGGCCATCGCCACGGCGCTGGCCAGGCGAGGCGCTTCGGTCGGCATCGTCGATCTCAAGGGCGCCGAGGAGGCTGCCGCGACGTTGGCCTCGGAGTACCCGGATCAGCGGTTCGCGGCGTTCTCGCTCGATGTCCGCGACGCCGAGGAAGTGACCGCTGCGGTCGGATCGTTCGTTTCGACGTTCGGGGGTCTCGATATCCTCGTGAACAATGCGGGCACGGCCGCGCGCATCGGCATCGATGAGATCACCGCCGAGCAGTGGCAGCGTGATATCGAAACCAACCTGGGTGGGACGTTCAACTTCATCAAGGCCGCCGTCCACCCGCACATGTGTGATGCGGGACGCGGGTCGATCATCAACATCTCATCGATCTCGGGCATCAACGGCGGAGCGGTCTCCGACGGAGAAGCCGGGGCACGGTCGGGGCCGGCATATGCGGCGAGCAAGGGCGGGATCATCGCCCTGACGAAATGGGTGGCCAAGGAGTACGGACGCCAGGGCATCCGCTGCAATTCGGTGGCACCGGGGCCGGTCGAATCAGCGCTCACCGTCGGTCAGACTTATGACACCTCAGGGCAGGCTCTCGATCGGATGGGCCAGCCGGATGAGATCGCCGAGGCGGTCGCCTACCTTGCCACCGATGGTGCCGCGTTCACGACCGGACAGATCCTCCGCGTCGACGGCGGGGCCGTGATGTCGTGAGCGTTTGAGTGTTCTGAGCTCGAACGGACGATCCCCGCATCATCCTCAGGATGGTGCGGGGATCGTTGTCTCTGCGGACCTGTCTGGCTGGGCGACGTGTCCGGTCAGGCTGTGCGGCGGACGAAGAGTTCGAAGGTCACGGCCACGGGGTTGGCTTGAGGCTTGAGGGTGCCGGAGCTGACCTCTCCGGCGACGTCGACGACCTCGCCGGAGAGGGCGATCCGTGGAGTTGAGTTTCGCGCTCCGGTCACGGCGCCGCTCAGATGGGTGAACTCGACGGCCGGCCACGGGGCGGTGCCATCGGTGAACACGGCTCCGGTCGTACTGCCGAGACTCGCGACCACCTCGGCGGAGTCGAAGTCAGCGGTGCGGCAGACGGCGAGGACCGCCTCGTCGAGGATCTCACCGGGACGTACGCGGGTGACGACGGCTTCAGCGGGGCGGGTCGCCGCGGCGAGATCGGGCGCGGTTGATGATGACGCGGCGGCGTGTGCCGGTGTGACCGGGTGCGGTGCGAAGGCGGAGAACCCTGTCTCGGGATCGACGTCGCTGATCAGGTGGGCATCGGGCAGGGCGAAGAGCCGGATGGTCAGTCCGAACGGTCCTGTCAGGGTGCCCGGGAGCAGGTGGCCGCCCTTGGTTTCGCCGTCAGCATTGGTCCACGATGCATGGACGTGGCAGAAGGGGGAGTCATCGCGCCAACCGATCGTAGCCGAGGCGTGGCGCAGGCGGCTGGGGTCGTCGACAGTGAATGCTTGAGTGAAGGACATCGGGTGCTCGGCGTCGGGGCCGTAGGCCGGATGAACATAGTCGATATGGCCGAACTGTCCGGAGACGAACTCGGCCATGATGCCGGGAACGGCGAAGTCGGTCAGGGATGCTTCGAGTGAGGCGAACAGGTCCGCGCCCTCCGGCAGTTCGAGGACATGCTCGGTGCAGCGGGTCGGGACGGAGACGATGCGGGGGCTCTGTCGCTGACCCGCGTGGACGACCGCAGTTCCGGGTGCCTTCAGCGGGAAGGTCGGCTGTTGCAGTGCTGTCGTCTCGGCTCCATTGCTCATGTCTCGATTATGGTCAGGCGCCAGGGCCGGTGTCGCCGAAGATCCAAGTGGTGGAACATGAGCTCAGACATCTGACGGAACGGCGGCGGCCGCCTCGGTGCCGCGCATGATCATCACGGTACCGATGATGCCGATGCCGCCGAGGACGGCGATGCCGGCACCCATCGTCATCGCACCGGTCGCGCCCGGACCGCCGACGGCGACGAACACTCCGACAAGTGCTGAGGCGATCGTGTTGCTGATGAGCTCGGCGGTGCCGAGCCCGGCGGCCGCCTTGGATCCTTCGACGGGGTCATCGCTGCTGCTCATCGCCGCGACGTTGAGGTGCGGAAAGGCGAGGCCGATTCCGGAGCCGGCGAGCACCAGACTTACGGCCCAGACCCAAGCGATCCACTCCGCGTCGACGAATTGAGTCGCGGCGTAGATGACCAGCCCCGCGGTCACAAGGATGGGGCCGAGGGTCATGAGCCTCCGGCCGGTGCGAGAATCATCGATACTCGCGCTGAACAGCTGGACGAAGCTCCAGCCGACCGAGATGCTAACGCCGAACACAGCCGCCAACAGTGGCGGCATGCCGACGAGATCTTGACCGAACTTCGGCAGAAAGATCTCCACCATCGCCGCGGAGCTGAGGATCCCGATGACGAGGTAGATCCACTTGAGCGGATTGCCGCGCTGGTAGGTGATGTGCGGGAGGACTGGAGAAGCGGAAGTCCGATCGACGGCGATGAAGGTGATGATGAGTGCCGCTCCTGCAACAAGAGCGATCGTCGTGGGCCAGCCCGTGTGAACCACTGCGGCAATGCTGAAGGCAGCGGAGGCAAGGACGAGCAGCGACAGCGAGGGGATCGGAAGGCGGCCGAAGTCCCGTTGACCGGAAGCCTCGAGGGGAAGGCTGCGCAGCGCCATAAGGCCGAGCACAACCGATATCAGCGTCAGCAGACCGAAGGCCCCGCGCCAGTACCCGACCTGGGCGAATGCTCCGCCGACGGCTGGGCCGATAAGTGTGCCGAGCCCCCACATCGCCGAGACCAGTCCTGTCGCGCGAGTCCAAAGGCGCTTCGGCAGGGCATCGCGGATCACCGAGTAGCTGAGCCCGGCGAGCAGACCTCCGCCGAGTCCCTGAACGACCCGCGCGATCACCAGCAGCTCCATGGTAGGAGCGAGCGCGGCGCCGAGCGAGCCGACAGCGAAGAGGCCGAACGCGAGCAGGTACGACCACGCAGCGCCCATCGAACCGAGCACTCTGGCGACGAGCATTGAGGCGAGCACAGAGGCGACGAGGAATGCCGTGGTCACCCATGCGAAGTACTGCTGCCCGCCGATGTCGGCGATCGTCGACGGCAGAAGGGCTGCCGTGACGAAGGTGTTCATCGCGAACACTGCGATGCCGCCGGCGAGGACGAGGGAGGCGCTTGCATGCTCGGCGCTGAAGAGTTCCCGCCAGCCGCCCGTCGACTGCGCTGCGGCGGCATCCGCGGTTGCGCCTTCGGAGGGGTGTTCGGGAATCGCACTCTCGTGTTCGTCTCTCATATCGATTACGCTAGAACCTCAACTTAAGTTGAGGTCAATAGGTCTCTGCTGAGCGAGGAAAAAGAATGTCCATGAGCGACAAGAAGCCGTCGCCGACCGATATCCTGTCCGTGGGCGATGTGGCTGCACGAACCGGAGTCGCCGTCTCTGCGTTGCATTTCTACGAACGGCAGGGCCTGATCGCCTCGGTCCGTACCGCTGGAGGCCAGCGCCGATACGCCCGTCATGTTCTCCGCCGGGTTTCGGTGATCCAAGTGGCGAAGAGGATGGGCATTCCCCTCGCCGAGGTGGCCGAGGTGTTCGAGGATCTCCCTGCCGATCGGATGCCCGGGAAGTCCGATTGGCGACGGATCAGCGAGCGCTGGAGGGGCAAGTTGGAAGCCCGTCGCAAGGAGATCGAGCGGATGGAGAGCGAACTCGTCGAATGCATCGGCTGCGGCTGCGTCTCACTGCGCAGCTGCCGAGTGCTCAACCCCGATGACGCGCTCGGCTCGAGCGGTTCGGGCCCACGCCTGCTTCCGGAATTCCCCTCCGAGTGAGGGGATGAACGGTTCTAAGAGAAGAAGAATGTGAAGAACCCGGAACATCTCACAAACTGTTCTGCAGAGCCTCCACCACGAGGTCGAGACCGTGGGATTCGCGGCGCGGATCGGCTTCGAGGACCTGAATGTAGCGCGATTCGATATCCGGATCGACGATCGGAATCGCTTTGCAGCCAACTGCATTGAGGTTCGTCGGAATGGTTCGACCGGCCATCATCGCGATCATCGACGTTCCCACGAGAGAGCGCAGCATGAGAACTGGACATGTGGCCTCAAGTGACGGGGAGAAGACCTGCCCCTGGGCCCGGACTGCCTGCTCGATGCGCATCCGAGCAGTGTTCCCGGCGGGAAGTGTTCCGACAGGAAAGTCCGTCATATCGCTGATGAAAAGACTGGACCGGTCAGCCAGCGGATGGTGTCCGTCGAGAATCGCAAAGTTCGTCGCTTCCACTTCGGCGACTTTGCGGACCCCCGGTAAGGTTCCGAATTCGTGGCTGGAGACCGAGAAATTCACGCACAGGTCGGCCCGACGGTTCCGTAGCACCTGCAGAGCTTCGACCGATCCGCGGTCGATGATGCTGACCTGAACTCTGTCAGTCATCCTCATCAGTCGGTTGATGGCATCGGCAACCACGGTCTGCCCCAACCCGGTGCTCGTCACGATCGAGACTGTTTCGACCGCGCCCGAGTACTCCCCGAACGAGTCGGCGAGCAGTTCCGACTCGGCGATGGTTCGGCGAGCAAAATCCGCGACGGCAAGGCACTGTGCTGTGGGATTGACTCCGGCACTCGTCCGTTCGAAGAGCTGTGTGCCGTAATGCTCTTCCAGGCTCCTGATCTGACGGCTCGCTGTCGAGTGCGAGATGAAGATCGACCTCGCGGCAAGATGGATCGACCCGTATTCGACGACGGCAAGCAGGGTCTTGAGACTGCGGAGATCGGTCATCGTGGTCGTCCTTCGGCCGGGTGCGACTCCAGAGTACGTCGGTGGTGCAGCAAACGCACCACCTCGGTGCGGGAAACGCACCTGGGTGTGGACGGATCCGGGTGTTGTCGAGCCGTCTGCTGGGCGATGCTGACAGTCATGAACGCAGAGAACACTGTCCGCAAGGGTGCGGAAGATTCCCCCGAAACCCGAACCGATCTTGCCCGGCGTGCGGGCGAATTCGTCCGCAGCGCAGACTTCATCGATCGGCTATCCCGCAGAGTCGCCCGGCGCACCGAAAGCCAAGCACCCGGAGGCGGGCCGGCAGCGCTGGCCTACCTCAGCGAAGAGCTGGTTCCAGAACTCGACGAACTCGATTTCGTTTCGACCATCCACGACAATCCGGAATCGGACGAACACCCGCTTCTCATCACCAAGCGCGTCGAGGACCCGAAGCTGCCCACGGTGCTGCTCTACGGCCATGCCGATGTGCAGTTCGCCCACGATTCGCAGTGGGCCGAGGGCCTCGACCCCTGGGTGCTCACTCGTGACGGTGACCGCCTGTATGGCCGCGGCACTGCCGACAACAAAGGCCAGCACAGCGTTAACACGGCGGCATTGAAGACCGTGCTCGACGGCCTCCGTGCAGAGCACGGAACCGGCGAAGCCAGGCTCGGCTACAACATCACGATCCTCATCGAGACCGCTGAAGAGGCGGGGTCCAAGGGCTTGCGCTCGTTTGCGGCCGCACATGCCGATGACCTCTCGGCCGAGCTCTTCCTCGCCTCCGACGGTCCACGGATCGCCGCCGAGGTGCCCACACTGTTCCTCGGCTCCCGTGGGGCACTGAATTTCCGGCTCATCGCCCACGAGCGCGACGGCGACCACCACTCGGGCAACTGGGGCGGTCGGCTGCGGAACCCGGCCACGGTCATCGCCGCCGCGATCAACGCTCTGGTGGATGCCAACGGCGTCATACGGATCCCTGCGCTGCGCCCTGAAGATCCTCCCGCCTCGGTGCTCGACGCAGTGGCGAAGCTGCCTGACATCGTCGAGGAAGGTGCGCCGGAGACCGATCCGGACTGGGGCGAGCCCGGCCTGAGCCCCGCTGAACGGGTCTTCGCCTTCAATGTGCTCGAGGTCCTCGCCCTCGATGCGGGCGACCCGACTCAGGTCGTCAACGCGATCCCCGGCACCGCCTCGGCGAGCATGCAGCTGCGATACGTCGTGGGCACGGATGTCAGCGATTTCGAGAACCGGGTCCGGATCTTCCTCGAAGAACAAGGGATCCATGGGGTCGCGGTCGAGCTCGAACACTGCATGCCGGCCACACGTCTGGACCCGGAAGCACGAGTCGTCACGGCAGCGGTGGACTCGATCCGCGAAACGACCGGACTCGACGTCGCCGTCGAGCCGAACCTCGGGGGAACCATTCCGAATGATGTCTTCGCCGAAGTGCTCGGACTGCCGACCGTCTGGGTGCCGCATTCCTACCCGGGATGCAACCAGCACGCACCGAATGAGCATGCGCTGGTATCGATCCTCGAGCAGGGTGCGGAGATCATGACGGGAATGTTCTGGGACATGCACATGCGTCCGGGCGACTGGTTCTCCTCGAAATGATCCCGCCAGCTGTCGGAGACCCCATGTCGCCGACAACCAAGCCGACCCACCACCACACTGCAGGCAAAGGAGCCCAGTCATGACAGAACAGCTGTCAGCGCAGAATACCGCTGAGAACAGACCGGTCAAATCGTGGAAGGTCATCACCGCGGCCTCGATCGGCAACGCCCTCGAATGGTACGACATCTCGGTCTATGCGTACTTCTCCGTCTACATCTCCGTGGCGTTCTTCCCCTCCGAGAGTCATGCGGTCTCAGTGATGCTGGCCTTGGGCACTTTCGCTTTGTCCTTCTTCATCCGCCCGGTCGGAGCAATCGTGCTCGGCAGCTTTGCTGACCGGAAGGGACGCAAACCGGCACTGACGCTGACGATCTGGCTGATGTTCGCAGGCACCCTGATGATCGTGCTCATGCCACCGGCTCATGTCATCGGACTGGCTGCGCCGCTGCTCATACTGCTTGCGCGACTCATTCAGGGGTTTGCCGCTGGCGGCGAGTTCGGTTCGGCGACCTCGCTCATGGTTGAGCACCTGCCCGATCGCCGAGGGTTCGCTGCAAGCTGGCAGTTCACCTCGCAGGCGATGTCGACAATTCTCGCCTCCGTCATCGGTGTGGCCGTAACGACGACGCTGACGCAGGAACAACTCGAGACCTGGGGCTTCCGCCTGCCATTCATCGTCGGACTCCTCGTCGGCCCGGTCGGACTCTACATACGTCGGCATGTCCCCGAATCTCCCGAGTTTGCCGCTGCCCAAGCTGAGAAGCCCAAGGAAGCAGCAGCAATCGGAGGGGTGCTGCGACATCACAAACTCGCGGTGCTGTTGGCGATCGGTGCGATCGCTGTCTCGACCTGCCTCAACTACTTCATCACGTATGTGCCGACTTACGCTGTCGACAACCTCGGTATGAACAGCTCCGCAGGATTCTGGGCAACGCTTGTGTCCGGACTCGTGCTGTTCCTCTGCACACCGGTCGCCGGCTACTTCTGCGACAAGGTCGGACGGTTGACCTTCATGATTCCAGCGGCACTCGCGGTCATGGTGCTCACCTGGGTTCTCTTCACCTGGGTAGTCGCGGCCAATGCGCTGACGGTGCTCATCGTCGTGGTCGTCATCTTCTCGATCCTGAAAGCCGCCTATTACGGGCCGCTGGCCAGCGTCATGGGCGATATCTTCCCGACTGAGGTGCGAGGGACCGGGCTGTCTCTGGGCTACAACGTCGGCGTTGCCATCTTCGGAGGACTGACCCCGCTGGTGGCGGCCTGGCTCATCGGCATCACCGGTGATGCGAAAGCCCCGGCTTACTGGGTGCTGCTTGCCGGAGCGCTGAGCGTGGCGGCGATCCTCGTGGTGTGGAAGAAGCTCGGCGTGCGCTGACGCCCAGGGTATCGGTGCCGCCGTGAGATCGGGGCCGTGGCCGGTTGCGACCACGGCCCCGACTGGGCGGATACGGAACTCAGGCGTTCGATGGAACGGCGGCGGCCGCCTCGGCGCGGGTTCGTCTCTTCTTCTCGCCGAGGTGACCGATCACGGCTGCGGCGGCGATCATGACGGCGACGAGAGCGATGCCGATCCACTGGTTGAGCATGAGCGTGGCGGCACCGGCCAGCGCTCCGATGAGGATGAGGACGACGGCGAGGGCTCGGCGGATCCAGCGGACGTTGTCACCGCCGGCCAGGCTCGAATCGGCGGCGAGGCCGACGATCGTCGAGGTCACCACCACGGTGGTGACGTCGGCGATCTTCATCTTCCGTGCTGCCGCGGCCTGCGCACCCATGAGCGCGGACAGGGCCGAGGTGAAGATCGTACCGGCAAGCCCGATCTCGGGGTCGGGGACGACCGCGACGTAGACGGATAATGCGGCACAGCCGACGGCGACGCCGGAGAAGATCGCGGTCGTCCGGTGGTGCCAGTTCTCGCCGATGTCGCCGAGGATGCGCCCGGACAGTGCCGCACCGACCATGAAGAACACGAGGGCGAGGGCGGGGCGGAGGACAGGAACGCCGTCGGCGCCGGCGAGGCCCATGCCGAGGATGACGACGTTGCCGGTCATATTGCCGGTGAAGACCTTGTCGAAGCCGAGGTAGCCGATGGCGTCGACCATGCCGGTCGAAAAGGTCAGCAGCAGGAGCATGGCCAGGTCGAGGCGACGAGTCATGGTGTCCTTTCCGGGCGAGTGGAGCCGGCGGCAGTGCCGGAATGTCGCCATGAGGGGCAATTTGTATACAAAACTGTAATCAGGTGACGGTTGGCATGCAATCGAGGGGCAACCGGAATTGTCCGGGTATCGTCGTTATCGACAGCTGACCACGGCTTGCACGCCGAACCACGATCAGCTGACCACTGCCGAAGGACTTCGCTCATGACCTTTACACCGCCCCCAGCATTCACCACGCGCCCCACCCTCGAGGGGCACTTCGGGATGGCGGCATCGACGCACTGGTTGGCCACTGCAACATCGCAGGCGGTGCTCGAACGCGGCGGGAACGCCTTCGACGCCACCGTCGCCGGAGCCTTCGTCCTCCACGTCGTCGAGCCCCACCTCAACGGACCCGGAGGTGACATGACCGGGATCTTCGCCACCGCCGCCGAGCCTTCCCGGCCACAGGTGATGATGGGTCAAGGGCCGGCTCCGGCCGCGGCGACGATCGAGCATTTCAGCGGCGAGGGCCTCGATATGGTTCCCGGCTCCGGGGCTCTCGCCGCCGCCGTTCCCGGAGCCGTCGACTCGTGGCTCAACCTGCTCGAACACCACGGGACGTGGGAGCTCGCCGACGTCCTCGATTTCGCCATCGACTACGCCGACAACGGGCATCCGATCCTCGCCCGAACCGCCGGGACGATCGCGAAGGTCAGCGAACTCTTCACTGAGCACTGGCCGACCTCGGTCGCACAGTGGATGCCCGAAGGCCGAGTTCCCGATGCCGGCGAGCTGGTGTTCAACCACGCCTACGCCGATGTGCTGCGCAGACTCATTGCTGTAGGTGACGGCACTGCGACACGTGAGGAGCGGATCCGAGCGGCCCGTCAGGAGTGGAAGTCCGGATTCGTCGCGCGGGCGATCGCCGACTTCATCACCAACGCGCACAGACACTCGACCGGAGGCGACCACGCCGGAGTCATGACTCTGAAGGACGTTTCCGTATTCGACGCTGGGTTCGAAGATCCCGTCACCATCGACTTCCGCGGATATCAGGTCGCGAAGATCGGTGCCTGGGGTCAAGGTCCGGTGCTGCTGCAGACTCTGAAGATCCTCGAGGGCTTCGACGATGACCGCCTCGACCCGTCGACCGAGAGCGGAGCGCACACGATCCTCGAAGCGCTGAAGCTGGCCATGGCCGACCGTGACACCTACTACGGCGATGCCGACGTCGACCTCGACTGGCTGCTCAGCGACTCCTATGCGGTCTCCCGACGAGAACTCATCACCGAGCAGGCATCGGCGGAATTCCGGCCCGGTCTCGGCCGGGACGGTGCGGCGCCCGTCTTCACCACCCCGCTCATTCCCGAAGATGATGACAAAGAAGCGCTGATCAAAGCCGGCGTCGGGGAGCCGACCGTACAGAAGAACGGCGTGAACAACGGCGACACCTGTCACCTCGACGTCGTCGATCGGTGGGGCAATATGATCTCGGCGACCCCGTCCGGAGGGTGGCTGCAATCCTCGCCGACCGTCCCCGGGCTCGGATTCTGCCTCGGCACCCGGCTGCAGATGATGTGGCTCGACGAGGCGGCCCCCTCGGCACTGCGCCCGGGCAAGCGTCCGCGCACGACATTGACCCCGACCTTGATCTCCCGAGACGGGCAGCCGGTCATCGCTCTCGGCTCACCCGGCGGTGACCAGCAGGAACAGTGGCAGCTGCTGCTGATCCTGCGCATGCTCGTCGGCGGCTACCGTGCGCAGGAGGCCATCGACGCACCGGCACTGCACACGACGTCGTTGGCGGGATCGTTCTGGCCGCGCACCTGGGTTCCGGGTGGGGCGGTCGTCGAGGACCGCCTCGGCGAGGATGTCATCAACGGGCTCATCAACCGCGGTCATGACGTGACCAGGGCGGGGGAGTGGGAGCTCGGTCGGCTGTCGTGCGTGACCCGGGATCCGGCGACGGGGCGGCTGAGCGCAGGAGCGAATCCGCGTGGAGCGCAGGGTTATGCGGCGGGGAGATGACCATGGCTGATTCGCACGATGCGCCACTGGATGTCGCCGCGCAGATCCGCACCGACATCATCAAGGGCAAGCTCGAGCCCGGGACCAAGCTGCGTGAGGTCGCCCTGGCCGAACGCTACGAAGTGTCGCGGATTCCGATCCGGGAAGCGCTGCGAACTCTCGAAGCCGATGGGCTCGTCGAGTCCCGGAAGTTCAGCGGTTCGGTTGTCGCGCCTTCACCGGCCGAGGATGCCGAGGATCTGTTCGAGATCCGCATCGTGCTCGAATCGGCGACCGCGAAGCGCGCCGCCCGCCGGGCCGCCGAGCTCAGTGCCGGCGGCGAGCATGATGCGAAGTGGTCGGAGATCCGCGCAGAGATCAACGAGATCCTCGAGGCCGGCGACGCCGTCATCGCTGATGAGCGCTTTGAAGACCTCGCGGTGCTGAATATGCGATTCCATTTCGCGGTCGCCGAGCTCAGCAGGAGCCGGTCGTTCATCAGCCTGCTGCGTCAGATCTCCGGCAAGATCGAGTGGCTGTACTCGCTCAACCTTATGCGCCGAGGCCCGCAGGCGTGGCCGGAGCATCGCGAGATCATCGCTGCCATCGATGCTGGCCAGGTCGAGCAAGCCGCCGAGACAATGGCCCGACACGTGCGCCGCAGCCGCGATTCCTACTTCGCCACCATGTCCGAACGCCCCTAACTACTACCTGACGGCGGCTCAGCAACCTGGCGCCAGGTTGCTCAGCCGCCGTCAGGTGCCTTGGAGAGCGAATTTCATCCTTTTGTGGGAGATACATCGACTCGGAGACCCGCTACTGTTGAGTGGTCCCGTCACCGTTACGACGCCCGTTGAAGGTTCGTCGGACGTGATGACGGTCCAGTCAGCCCAGCCCATCAACTGGAACGGTGATCAGAAACTTGCAGGAACCCGCCCGTCGCTCCCTGCTGCTGACAGCATTGAGCTATCCGCTCGTCGTTGCGGGAATCAGCCTGCTGATCCTCGCGGACGAGGTCCCGGGTGCAGCCCTGCTGGGCTCCGGTGTCTTCCTCATCGGCATCAACGAGCTGTGCCTGTACATCGCCAAGTCGTCCGAACGCCCCACAACTACCTGACGGCGGCTCAGCAACCTGGCGCCAGGTTGCTGAGCCGCCGTCACGTAGTAATTAGGCCTCGACGAGGAGGCGGTCGAGTTTGTTGTAGCCCTCGACGATGCCGTGCTCCATGCCGGAGGCGACCATGCCGTCGCGGGATTCGAGCGAGTCGAAGATCGAGGTCGACATCAGCCGTGTCCGCCCGTCGCCGAGGTCCGTGAGTGTGAGGATCTCGAGGTTGACCGCGTCCGGGAATCCCTCAAAGGTGAAGGTCTGGACGATGCGCTCGTTCTCCCGCACCTCGTGGAACGAGCCGAAGAACGCGTACTCGCCGCGATCGTCGGTCGAAACATAGCTCCAGTTCCCGCCGGTCGTCGCATTCCATTCCCGGATCGTGCTCGTGATCGAGTCCGGTCCGCACCACTTGACGAACAGTTCGGGGTCGACGTGGGCCCGGAACACCTTGTCCGGTGAGGCGGCGAAATCGCGGGTGATCGAGACGGTCTGCACCCCCTCGGGGACGTCGAGCTTGAGAGTCGAATAGTCGGCTGCGGTGTCTGTGGTGGTCATGTCATGCTCCTTTGCGTGATTTTCTGTGGGATGATGTGTCCTCGGATCCCTCCGCCGAGGCGGCGCTGAAGTCCGCGTCGTTCGCTTCCTCGTCCGCGTTCATCGCTTCGAGGACCGCGTCGAGGCGTTGGTAACGTTCCTCTGCCTGCTGCTTGTATCTTTCGATCCATTTCGTCATCAGATCGAACACATTGTCTTCGAGGTGGACCGGTCTGCGCTGGGCGTCACGGGTGCGGGAGACCAGTCCGGAGTCCTCGAGCACCTTGAGATGTTTCGATACGGCCTGCAGGCTGACGTCATAGGGTTCGGCGAGTTCGTTCACCGTCGAGTCCGCGACGCTGAGTCTGGCCACCATGTCCCGCCTCGTCGGGTCGGCCAGAGCGGCGAAGACCTTGGACAGCTGATCGGCCACTTGAGCCTCCTGTGAATCTGAATCGAAACAATCATTCAACCAATGGGTTGATAAAAGGGTATGTCTGCCAGTTCTCGTAAGTCAACCATTTAGTTGAATAAAGTATTCGTTGGAGCGTATCTCGTGCTCCACCTGCAGTGACGTGCGCAGGGTCGGGGCCGCCTCGGCGAGAGGCGACGGATTTCGCACCGATGAATTCCGGTAGAAACCGAATCGGACCGCGCAGTCTGTCGTATGGTCTCAGTAGCGGCGAGCAGCGAGCGCACCTGACCGGTGCGCGACGGGCTCCGCCGACAGGCAAGTAAGACGATGAAGTCTGGAGATGAACATGCCCACACTGCGACAGCAGCTGTTCCGGATCAAACCGGTTCCGCGGCAGAAGGAAGACGTCGAGACCGATCTCAAACGCACGATCGGGCTGTTCTCGCTGACGATGGTCGGCGTCGGCTCAACCATCGGCACCGGCATCTTCTTCATCCTCTCCGAGTCCGTTCCGGTGGCGGGACCCGCCGTGATCTGGTCATTCGTCATCGCCGGCGCCGTCGCCGGCCTCGCGGTCATCTGCTACGCCGAGCTCGCCGGATCCGTCCCCGTCTCCGGTTCCTCCTACTCCTATGCGTACGCGACCCTCGGCGAACTGCCGGCGATGGGGGTGGCCGCGTGTCTCCTCCTCGAATACGGAGTCGCCGGTGCGGCCGTCGCGGTCGGCTGGTCGCAGTACGTCAACCAGCTGCTGTTCAATCTCTTCGGATTCCAGATCCCGCACGCCCTGGCCTACGCGCCGGAAGAAGGCGGCATCGTCAACCTGCCTGCCATCCTGCTGCTGGCGATGTGCTGCTTCCTCCTGGTGCGCGGCACCGGCGAATCCATCGTCGTCAATGCGATCATGGTCTGCCTCAAGATCGGCGTGCTCATCTTCTTCATCTGCGTCGGCGTCACCGGCTGGGACTCGAATAACTTCGCCGACTTCGCTCCGTTCGGCATCTCCGGAGTCGTCGCCGGCTCGGGTCTGATCTTCTTCAGCTACGTCGGCATGGACGCTGTCGCCACGGCCGGCGATGAGACGAAGAACCCGAAGAAGACGATGCCCCGAGCTCTCATCGCTGCCCTCATCATCGTCACCTCCGTCTACGTCCTCGTCGCCGTCGCCGCCCTGTCCGCCCAGCCGTGGGAGAAATTCGACGGACAGACCGCAGGCCTGTCGGCGATCCTCGAGAACATCGTCGGCTCGCAGTGGCCCGGCACGGTCGTGGCCGCCGGCGCGGTGATCTCGATCTTCTCCGTCACCCTGGTCTCCATCTACGGCCAGTCCCGCATCCTCTTCACAATGGCCGGCGACGGAATGATGCCCAAGCTCTTCCGCGAGGTCAATCCCCGCACACTCACCCCGGTCAAAGGCACGATCGTCGTCTCCGCCGTCATCGCGGTCCTCGCCGGCTTCATCCCGTTGAACTTCCTCGCCGAGATGACCTCGATCGGCACCCTCGTCGCCTTCGTCGTCGTCTCCCTGGCCGTGATCATCCTGCGCGTGCGCGAACCGAACCTCGAACGCGGCTTCAAGGTCCCGTTCTATCCCGTCCTGCCGGTGCTCTCGATCATCGGCTGCTTCTGGATCATCTCGAGCCTGCAGGTCATCACGATCGTCGTCTTCATCATCTGGACCGCCTTTATCCTGGGCCTGTACTTCATCTTCGGCCGTAAGTCCTCCGTCCTCGGCCAGCAGCTCGCCGAGGCGGGACCCACCAATCCCGAATCCCCCGGACCGGACTCCACAGGAGGAGCCAAATGAGCATCGTCGTCGGTCTTGCCCCAGGTCAGGACAACCGCGCAGCCGTCGAACTGGGCATCGTCCTCGCCCGCACCTATCGGCGCCGGATCGTCGCAACCGCCGTGGACTCTGCTGCGTTCCCGATGGCACCCGTGCACTTCGAGAGTCAGTACGAGAACAGGTTCCGCACCGTCGCCGAGGCGGCCCTCGACGAGGCGCGTGCGCTCATTCCCAGCGATATCGAGTCCGAATGCGTCCTCCATTCCGCGCGGTCGTCGCGGCGCGGTCTGCTCGAGATGTGTGAGAAGACCGATGCCTATCGCCTCGTCGTCGGACCATCGTCGGAAGGAAGGCCGGGCAAGATCGCGCTCGGGTCGGTGTCGAACGGTCTGCTGCACAGCGCCAGGCTGCCGGTGGCCCTGGCCCCGGCCGGATTCGAAGCGCCTGCGGGGGCGCGGCTGGAGCGGATCACTGCCGCGTATTCGGGGTCGTCCACCTCGGCGGATCTCATTCTTGGTGCTGCGATGGTTTCGGCGGAGTCGGACGTGCCGTTCCGCATCGCCTCGTTCGCCCCGCGTTCGCGTGTGGTCGCCTCGGCGAACGTGCCCTTCGACATGGAGTCACGCGTCATCGACGAATGGACGAAGACCGTCCAGCGCGACACGGACAAGATCCTGTGCTCGATCGAGCAGCTGCACATCAAGCCAGGTGAGACGGACGTCGTCGTGGGAACCGGCGCCGATTGGGCCGCGGCGCTCGGCGCTGTCGAGTGGAAGCATCCGGAAGTGATGATGCTCGGATCCTCCGGGCTGGGTGCACTCAAGCGAGTCTCGCTCGGCAGCCACGCGATGCGGATCCTGCAGAACTCTCCGGTGCCGATCGTCGTCGTACCCCGTCGAGCGAAGGCCGATTACATCCGCCAGCAGACCGTGTGAGCGGGAGAGGATTTCTGGCGATATCTTGGTGCTCCTGGCCGCCATAGGTTGCTCAATCTATTCAGTAGCCGAGTCTGCGTCTAAGCCTATTCAGTGAATGTGAGGCGCCGAGTGCGGCCTCGGGGGCCACAGTGGCGATCCCTTGGATGATGATGTCGGCGACGAGGAGTGCGATGAAGCTCTCGTCGCTGATGCCCGTAGGTGTGCGCGGCACTTGGAGGACGGCGTCGGTGCGGTCGCGCATCGACTCTCCGAGCTCATCGGTGACGAACACGATCGGGCAACCGAGCGCCCGCGCATGTTCGACGATGCTATCGATGACCGGAGTCAGACGGCCGGGGACGAACATGATGAGGACATCATCCGCCCCTATCGGCAACAGCTGATCGGCGAGCAGGAAGCCGTCGTCGACTAGGTGTGTCGAATCCAGTCCAACTCGGCGTAGGCGCAGGCTCAGGTGGAGTGCGGCGACTGAGGAGAGCCCGATTCCGTAGACGAAACTCCGACGAGCGCGCGCGATGATGTCGACGCTCCGCGAGGTCTCGGTGCTGCTCAGCGTCCCGCGGGCGAGTTCGATGAGTTCCTCTGCCTCTGTCCATACTGAGGCCGTCGACTCGTCGAAGCTCTCGCCGAGGTGGGAGATCCTCTGTTTGAGTCGTTCCTCCGGTGACACGGAATCAGTGAATGGGGCGGCGAGTTCACGCTTGAGGTCGGACAGACCCGAGTAGCCGAGCTTCTGGAACGTGCGCACGATGGTCGCATTGCTGGTCCCGCTTTCGCTGCCCAAAGTCGCCGCAGAGGCGTAGAGCAGATGTTCAGGTGTCGACCTGAGGAGGAAGCTGCAGGCGGTTCGCTCCGCCTTCGACATCGACTCCCAAGCGTCGGTGATCCGGCTTCGGAGGATGTGCAAAGCGGAATCTCCCTTCGTATCACTTGTTACAGAATCAGCACTTACGGTATCGTTCATTTCAGAGATACTCCAATCTGTAACAACTGATCCAAAGGCGGGCATTCATGACTATGGTAGCTACCCCGGACATCTCCGGAGGGCTCTGATGAGCACAGGTTCGATGCGCATCATCGAAGTCAGCGGCACACCGGCCGAGCGCGGGCGGCAGTATGGTGAGCAGGCGAGCGACCTCATCGCCGAGGCGATCGCCTATTACCAGGAGGCGTTCTCGAAGCAGGTCGGAATGTCCTGGGATGCCGTCTGTGAATATGTCGCCCAGTGGTACCCGCTCATCGACTCCGTCTGCCCCGAGCTGCTGGCCGAGATGCGCGGAGTCGCCGAAGGAGCGGGTCAAGGCGCCAACGAGATCCTTGCGCTCAACGTGCGCGGAGAGTTCATCTACGACCTCGGATCGCCCCGATCGGTACTGAGCCATGCGCACGAGGAAGAGTCAGTGGACGGGTGCACCTCGTTCTTCCTCACCGGAGACGCAACAGGTGCGGCCGGGCACACGCTCATCGGGCAGAACTGGGACTGGCGCCACTCCACCCGTGACCAGACGCTCATCCTGCGTGTCGTCCAGGATCCACTGCCGACGGTCATTATGCAGCTCGAAGCCGGACAGATCGGTCGGCACGGGGCGAATTCGGCCGGGATCGCACTAAACGCCAACGGCCTCGGAGGGCGTTTCGGCACCGACATCGGACTGCCGCAGACCTTCATCCGCAGACTCGTCCTCAATCAGGCCTCCATATCCGATGCCGTCAAGGTCCTTGTCAACACTCGGCCCCACATCGCGAGCAACGCCCTGCTCGGCCATCGCTCCGGCTACGGCATCGATCTGGAGACCACACCGGACGGCGTCGGGTGGCTCTACCCCGACCACGGACTCCTCGTCCACGCGAACCATTATCAGGCCGAGCTTCCCGCAGCCCTCGCCGGCCGCTACCGGCCGATCGCGGCCGACTCCCTCGTGCGTCTGCCGCGGGCCCAGAGTCGCCTCGCCGAGGTTGCCCGGACGCAGACTCCCGCAGAGGCAGTGTTGGCGGTGCGCACGGCGATGTCCGATCACCGGGGCTTCCCCGATTCCCTCTGTGCCCATCCCGATGAGCGCCGCGAAGCTTACCGACAGTGGTCGACGCTGCTGTCGAGCTGCGTCGACCTCAGCACCGGAGAGTATCGGATCGCCGAGGGAACCCCGTGTGAGAACGACTACCGACTGCTCCCGTGGAATCTCTTTGATGGTCCCGGAGCCCATCCGCAGGAGGTGGATCCGCAATGAGAACGACCACGCGACAACGACGCCGCGCCTGGACCGCGGGTGCGCTCGCGTCGACGCTCCTCCTCGGTGCCTGCGGGCCGGGTGCGAACACCGAAGTGCAGGTGCCCTTCTCCGCGACCACCGGGGCAGCCGCGAAGGGGAAGGACGGGCTCACCTGGCTGCTGGCCGAAGAACCCTCCGTGCTGGATCCCGACATCGACGCCTCGACTGCTGACGACACGGTGCTGGCGAACGTCTGCGAACGTCTCATGCAGATCCAGCCGGATCTTTCGCTCGCACCCGGACTCGCCACCTCGGCGAAGTGGACCGATGATACCCATCTCGTGCTCACGATCACCGAGGACGCCCATTTCCACGACGGCACACCGATCACCGCCGACGACGTCCTCTACAGTCTCAAACGTCACGCGGCCGAAGGCGCGGGCGAATCCGACGAATACGGCAATGTCGTGGGGATGACGGTCTCCGGCGACCACGAAGTCACGATCGAGACCTCACAGCCCGATGCCATTCTGCTCCAGGCGCTGGGAGGTGACGGCGGAATCGTCTGGAACCGGGCAGTCATCGAGGAGTACGGCGACCAGTACGGACTACCGGGCACGTCCGACGCGTGCAGCGGACCGTACGAAGTCGGAGCCTGGAAGGCAGGGACGAGCCTGACGCTGACCAAGGCAGACGATTACTGGAACCCTGAGCGGGCAGCGCTCAGCGACACGATCACTTTCCGGTGGGCCGAGGACTCGGCAGTGGTGAACTCGCTGCGGGCCGGGGAGGCCGATGGATCGTATCTTGACGCCGCGTCCTCGGCCGTCCCGCTGCTTGGCAACGATGATTTGACGGTGACGCAGGGACCGGCCACGAACGCCTGGGTACTCATCCCCACTGCTCGCGGAGCCGGCACCGATCCGAGGGTCCGTCGGGCACTGTCCCTCGCCCTCGAGCGGGATGGGATCAACACCTCTGCCTTCGGCGGGCTCGCCCAACCGGGTCGGGCGCCGGTCGGATCGGGAGCCTGGGGCTTTGAAACGGATGTATTCGCTGCGGCTGCCGAACAGCTGCGCGAGGTGCCTGCGACACCGACGGACACCGACCTGGAGGCTGCTCGCGACCTCGTCGAGGAGGCGAAGTCGGACGGGGCACCGACTGATCTCATCATCGCCTCCAGCGCCGATGTGACCCGCAACGTCATCGCCAACGGCGTGCTCTCGGCAGCGGAGTCCATCGGGCTCGAACCGACGGTCCGCACCGTGCCGGCCAGTCAGTACGGAGACTTCTACGGAGACGAGGACCTGCGGGACGAGGCGGATCTATGGATTGACGAATACTACATCTCGAAAACCGACCCGCTCGGCTTCTATAAGAACGGGGGCTCCGGGGCCTCGGTCAACTACGCCGGGTTCGCCGACCCGGCCTACGACGACCTCGTGGCTCGTGCTCAAGGCGCCACCGACGACACCGAACGGTCCCGGCTGACGATCGACCTCCAGAGGAGATGGAACGAAGCCATGGTCTGGATTCCCGTCGTTGAGTCGCCGTCGACCCTTGTGACGGGGGCGGGCGTCACCGGCGCACCCGCCTCGGCGGCGTTCCTCTACTATCCCTGGGCGGCCGACCTCGGTGCCGCGGAAGGAGCCGGAGAATGAAAGGCGCAGCACGCACCTTACTGAGTGCGATCATCACGATCCTCATCGCCTCATTCATCATCTTCGGGGCTATGCACGCGGCCCCGGGAGACCCGGTAACCGTCCTCATCGGCAACCCGGAGAACATCACCCCCGAACGCATTGCCGAGGTGGAGGCGCAGTATCACTTGGATCAGCCATTCTTCGTCCAGTACTGGTACTGGCTCTCGGGAGTGTTCACCGGTGATCTCGGCACCTCGTACCTCTACCACCAGCCCGTGGCGATGCTCATCGCCTCGCGGGTTCCGACGAGTTTGACTCTGGTCGCGATCTCGACGGTGCTGTTGGCGATCATCGGCATCGGACTCGGAGTTGCCTCGGCGATGAAGCGTGGGCGCGCGATCGATTCGGTGGTTGTCGGCGGAACGACGCTGTTGGCAAGCGTCCCCTCCTTCGTCGCCGGAATCGGCTTTGTCGCCGTCTTTTCCGTGTGGTTGGGATGGTTTCCGGTCGCCGGGGCAGGGACCGGGTTCCTCTCGACCCTCCACCATCTGTTTCTGCCGGCACTGGCCATGGCCATCGGTGCCGTTGCCATCGTCAGTAGGGTCACCAGGCAGTCGATGATCGAGCAGTTCGGGCTCGACCACGTCGAAGCGGCCCGAGCCTACGGGCTCGGCGAGGCGTCGGTGGTGACGGGACATGTCCTGCGCAACTCCTGGGGACCGATCCTCACGATGGTCTCGCTCATCGTGGCCAGCATGATCGCGGGCACCGTCGCCGTAGAAACGGTGTTCGGCCTCTCCGGCATCGGTTCCCTCCTCGTCGATTCGATCAATTCGCACGACTTCCCCGTGGTGCAGGCGACGCTGCTCATCATGGTCATCGCCTATATGGTCGTGACAACTCTCGTCGACCTGCTCCACCCGCTCATCGACCCCCGCGTCACGACCGGAAGGACGGTGGCATGATGCACACGGAAACGAGTTCCGAACGCGTGAACCATCCGGATTCAAAGGCACCTCGCGGTGAGGTCCGGGCTGACCGCCGGGGGATCGCGGACGCGCCGCGGCTGCGCGGGCCCCTCTCGCGCTTCATGGCGGCCAGGAGCCTGTCGAAGGTGCTGGTCGGCTCTGCCGGGGCGTTCCTCGTGCTCGTGATCTTCGGCGCACTCTTCGCCTCGTTGATCATTCCGACCAGCCCGAGCCGGGTTGACTTCTCCGCGGTGTGGTCGAATCCGAGCGCCGCACATTGGCTGGGCACCGACCAGCTCGGGCGCGACCTCTTCGCCCGTACGATCCACGGCGCTCGGGCGAGCCTGTTCGGTCCCGTGGGGATTCTGGCCATCGCCGCCGTCATCGGTGTGTCGATCGGTGTCTGCTCCGCCTGGTGCGGCGGCTGGGTCGATGCGCTGCTCGCCCGTGTGACCGACGTGATGTTCGCATTTCCCGGGCTGCTCTTCGTCGTGCTCGTTATTGCAGTGTTCGGCAGCTCCCCGATCACGGCGATCGTCGCTCTGGGGCTGGCTTACGCGCCCGTCGTTGCCAAGTATTCGCGCTCGTTGGCTCTGCAGGAGATCGCCCGACCCTATGTCGACTCCTATCGAACCTTGGGACTGGGCGGGGTCCGAATCGCGATCACCGCGATCGTGCCCAACATTGCGCCGGCACTGCTCGGCTACCTCGTTGTCCTCTTCGGTGAGACCTTGATGAGTCTGGCTACGCTCAGCTATCTGGGCTTCGGTGCGCAGCCGCCGAGTTCCGAGTGGGGGCTCATGGTGCAGGAGGGACAGGACGCGATCATCCAGGGGCACTTCCTGCCGACGTTCGTCCCGGGCATCGCGATTGCTGCTGTCGTGGTGGCAGTCAACATCGTCGGGGTACGCCTCGCGGACAGATTGGTGGTGCGGAAATGAGCGATAGCATGAGTGAGGGGAGCGCGTCGATGATCGGTGCTGCGTTGAAGGTCAGTGGCCTCGACGTCGACTATGTCGCCGAGGGCAGCAGTACTCAGGTGCTCTCCGGAGTCGGGCTGGAACTGCCACAGGGGGAGACTCTCGGGCTCGTCGGAGAATCCGGATCGGGCAAGTCGACAACGATCCGCGCAGCCCTGCGTCTGCTCGGAGACAGTGCGAGGGTGCGTGGTTCGGTCGAGGTCTGCGGCACCGACGTGTACGGTGCGAGACCGGGCGCGCTGCGGAAGCTTCGGGCCGAGCAGGTCGCTTTGATTCAGCAGGATCCGCGGAATTCGCTCAATCCGGTTCGGCGGATCGGGCCGTCGATGTGCGAACGTCTCGTCCGGGTGCGAGGAGTTGACCGCGCCACGGCGCTGGACAAGGCGGAGACCATGCTCACCGCGGTGGGCATCCGCAACCCCGGTCGCTGTCTGCGTCAGTTTCCGCATCAACTCTCGGGCGGCATGCTCCAGCGTGTGGTCATCGCAGCCGGTCTCATGGCCGACCCTCGCCTCATCCTCGCCGACGAGGCTACGAGCGCGCTCGACGTCTCGACTCAGGCCGAGGTGCTCGGACTCATCGCCGAACAGCAGCGAAGCAGGAATCTGGCCGTTATGTTCGTCACCCACGACCTGCATCTGGCCGCCTCCATGTGCGACACGGTGGCCGTCATGCACGGCGGTCGCGTGGTGGAGAGTCTGGCCGGTCGGTATCTCTTCGACACCGCGGAAGATCCCTACACCAGAGGACTACTGCAGGCAACGCCGATTCTTGGAGGAACGCGATGATCGAAGTCAGAGACCTGTCGAAAACATTCCCAGCACCGGGCGGTGGCACCGGAGTCACCGCCTGCGACGCCGTGTCGTTCTCGGTGGAGCAGGGGCGGACGATGGGGCTCGTCGGGGAGTCGGGCTCCGGGAAGTCTACGATCGCCAGAATCCTCATGGGACTCGAGGCCGCTGACGGCGGATCGATCATCATCGACGGTCACGAGCGATCACATCGGGCACGGGGCAGAGCGGAACGACTGGCGCGGGCGCGGTCCGTGCAGATGGTGTTCCAAGATCCCGGCGGTTCGCTCGACCCTCGAGTCATGATCAGCGAGTCCCTAATCAGAGCGATGCGCATCCATGGGTTCGGAGATGGCAGAGAGTGCCGCCAGGCGGCGACGGATCTGCTCGACCGAGTGCGGTTGGACGGCCGCGTCGCTGCTGCCAGACCGCACGAACTCAGCGGCGGGCAGCGCCAGCGGGCAGCGATCGCCAGGGCGCTGGCGGTGCAGCCGAAGGTGCTGGTCCTCGATGAGGCGGTATCGGCTCTCGACGTCTCTGTGCAGGCGCAGGTGCTCGACCTGTTGCGTGAGCTTTCGGTTGAGATGGGTTTGACGACTCTGTTCGTCAGTCACGATCTCGGGGTCGTCGAGTCGATCTGCGATGAGGTGATGGTGCTCCATCGTGGGGTGCTCGTCGAGCGCGGCCCGACTGAACAGGTGCTCGGAGACCCACAGCACGCCTACACGCGGCTGCTCATCGCGTCCACGCCGTCGGGCCCTGATTGGAAGCCGGAAGAGGTGTCGCGACTCCGACGAGAGTTCGAGGCTGCTGTGTGAGACACACCAGTTTTGCATCCGGCAATTGATCGAGTTCAGTCTGGAATGTGAAGTGACAGGTCATTGACTCCGTCTATCTCGGGGCTACCGTAGCGCACGCCATCCTATAGTCGCTGATACGGGGGGGGCGTACATGATTGTCGTTGGTCGGTGGTTACCTCAAATTCGCATCTGTGAGCTCCTGCGTGTCGAATAGCGAGGACCACGGGTGTGCAATGCTTGAACAGTTCCAAATTAGCGCAGACAGTCTCGCTAGCCTGGCGACAGGTCACAACGACGTGGCCGAGAGCTAGTAGAGAGGAACCGCATGGAACTGCTGCGACTGGGACCGATCGGACACGAGATTCCGGCAGTCCGCCACGACGGAGTCTGCTTCGACCTACGCCCGCTGACCGATGACATCGACCCGGACTTCTTCGCCGCCGACGGCATCGGGCGCGTCCGAAGCGCGCTTGATGCTGGGGACCTCAAGCCGCTCCACGGTGCTGATGAGAAGCGCATCGGCGCGCCGCTGACCCGACCTTCTGCCATCGTGTGCGTGGGCATGAACTATGCAGCGCATGCTCGTGAGGCCGGAGCCGAACCTCCCGAGCGACCCGTCATCTTCTTCAAGATGCCCTCGACCATCGCCGGGCCCAATGATCCGATCGAACTGCCGCCGTATGCGACGAAAGCTGATTGGGAGGTCGAACTCGGAGTGGTCATCGGATCACGGACCTTCAGGGCCGCCTCGGCGGAGGAAGGACTCAATCACGTCGCCGGGTATGTGCTCGGCAACGATCTGTCCGAACGCCGACTGCAGATCGAGGAGTCCGGGGGCCAGTGGTCGAAAGGGAAGAATCTGCCCGGGTTCACCCCGCTCGGGCCGTGGATCCGCCCCGCCGCCGAGGTGGACCCCGGCAACCTGCGCCTGCGCAGCTGGGTCAACGGCGAAGCCAGGCAGGATTCGTCGACGAGTGACCTCATCTTCTCCGTCGGCGAGATCATCTTCCAGCTCAGCCAGGCGATGGCCTTCGAACCGGGCGACGTCATCCTCACCGGCACACCGCAGGGCGTCGCGCTGTCGGGGCAGTACCCGTACCTGGTCGACGGCGACGTCGTCGAAATCGAGCTCGAGGGCCTCGGCCGACACCGACAGATCGTGACCGTCACGGAGTGAATGCACGAAGCGGCGCACCGATGTCTGGTGCGCCGCTTGTGTTTGCGGATCGGCGTCTCAACGATGACGCCGGATCAGGTGAGGGCTGAGATCAGCGGTTCTCGTCGAAGCCGCCCTGCTCGCCACCGAAGCCACCCTGGGCCTGATCCCGGCCGCCGAAGCCGCCCTGCTCCTGCTGATCCGACTGACCCTGCTGGCCGCCCTGTTCGCGGTCGTTGGCTCCGCCGAAGCCGCCGGACTGTTCCTGGCCGCCGCTGAAGCCGCCCTGCTCCTGCTGACCGCGGTCGTCGCCCCCGAAGCCGCCCTGTTCCTGGCCGCCCTGGGCCTGCTGATTCTGGCCGCCGAAGCCACCCTGCTCCTGCTGGCCCGACTGGCCCTGCTGGCCACCCTGATCGCCGAAGCCGCGCTGCTGTCCCTCGGGACCGCTCTGCTGCTCATTGCCGAAGTCGTTCTGACCGCTGTCGTTGTTGCCTGCGAAATCGTTCGATTCCATGTCCAACTCCTCATTCGGTGACGAATCATCGCTGTCTGCGACTCGATTGCCAGTCTTCGGTACCCAGAGCCTGGCTGACAATAGAGTTCAAGGAATGTTGCACGAAGTTCACTCAAGCCGCAGCTGATGTTCAGCCAAGGCAGCTTTTCAATGCGACTTTGCTGTCAGCGGCATTTCGTCACCGTCCAGCACCGATTGTGGAGAGAAGATGGACGTGGTCGTGACCATGGTGGTCGGACCGCCGGCCGAGCAGACCGGCCGAACGAGTGCGGGAGGCACAATGAGTACACCCGATTCCGACACACGACGGGTGACGAAAGGTCGCGTCACGGTCTGGGCGGTTCTCTGTCTCATTCCGGTGATCGCCGCCTTCGTCCTCCAATGGCTGCCGATTTTCAACGGCCCACATCTGTTTCTCGGGCTGCCGACCATCTTGTGGTGGACCTGTGTACCCGGCAGCCTCCTCGTCACCGGCATCCTCCTGATCATCGAGAAGACCCGCCCCGATCTCGAACGGCAGGGCCACCTCGACGACCTTGCCCTCGAAGAAGCCGAGAGGCTCGAATCGGCCAAAGTCGGAGACCGACCGGAAGTACAGGCACACCCCGACAACGCTCGGGAGGGCTGAGATGAGCACTATCGAGATCGTCACCCTCGGCGGAATCGTCCTCGTCGCGATCCTCGGTTTCATCGGACGCAAGAAGCCCAATGCCGACCTCTCCGAGTGGACCGTCGGCGGCCGACGCTTCGGCGTGGCCACGACCTGGCTGCTTCAGGCCGGCGAAACCTTCACCACCTTCACCTTCCTCGGTACCGCCGGACTCGTGGTCTCGGGAGGCGCCGCCGCCTTCTACTCGATGCCCTACGTACCCCTCGGCTACCTGGTCCTCTACTTCATCGGCCCGAAGATCTGGCGCATGGCCAAAGCACGCGGGCACCTGACACAGGCCGACTTCCTCGAACACAGCTACTCCTCGCGCACCCTCGGAGTCATCGCAGGCATCTGCGGAGTCATCTTTCTGCTGCCCTACCTGCAGCTGCAGATCACCGGACTCGGCCTCATCGTTCAACTCGTCACCGGTAACCGAACGACGGGCGTGTGGTCAATGGTCATCGCTTTCATCCTCGTCGTCGCCTTCGTCCTGTGGTCGGGTCTGCGAGGCGTGGCCACGACCGCGTACTTCAAAGACGCGCTCATGCTCGTCATGCTCTTCGTCGTGTGCATCTCGATCCCCATCCATTTCACCGGCGGATTCACGAACGTCTTCGACACCGTCGCTGCGACCATGCCCGACCTCCTGAGCGTCCACGGCACAGAGGAATACGGCATCCCCTGGTACATCTCGAACATGGCGATCAGCGCCATCGGCGTGGCCTTCGTGACTCTTCCGCACATGTGGCCGCCGATCCTCGCAGCCCGCAGCTCCGCGGTGCTGCGTCAGAACTACCTGTGGCTGCCGATCTACAACACCTTCATCGTCCTGCCGCTCATCGTCGGCTACGTGGCCGTCGTCATCCTCGGTCGGAACACCGATGCCGACTCGGCTCTGCTCCACCTGTCCGGACAGATGTTCCCCGATTGGGTGATCGGAGTCCTCGCCGTCGCCGGAATCACCACGGCGATGGTGCCCTCGGCCGCGCTGCTCATCGGCATCTCGACCCTGGCTTCACGCAATGTCTTCCGGATCAGATCCGAACGGCATCAGTTCACTGCGACTCAGATCATCGTCGTTGTCGCCACTGCCCTGTCGCTGCTGCTGGCCATCGTCATGCCCGACCTGCTGGCGAACCTCCTGCTGCTGACTTTCTCCGGCCTCGACCAGCTCGCTCCGGCGATCGCCGCGGCTCTCTTCTTCCGCGGTCGTCTCAGTGTTCGCTCGATCATCGCCGGTCTCGCGGCGGGGCTGATCGTCGTCATCTCCTACACGTTCTGGCTGCCGCTGCCGTGGGCGATCAGCGAAGGCATCATCGGCCTCGGCGTCAACATCCTCGTCGTTGCGGTCTGCGAAGCCGTGCGTGCCGGGGTCGGTCGGTCGCAGGCTGAGACTTCGACCGAATCCATCGGTCAACGCGCGTAGGTCACGCTGCGGAACAGCTGAGCACCGCCTCGGGGAGGTGGACCGTCCGACCGCCCGGACGGCGGATATCCGCGCCGATGGCGCCGACACCTGGCACCATGGGAGAACCGAACCACGCACAACTAGGAGCATCGTCATGAGCACGCACCGACTTCCCCTTTCCGGTGTGCGAGTCCTCGAACTCGGCAACTACATCGCCGCACCCACCGCCGGGCGGATGCTCGCGGACTTCGGCGCCGAGGTGATCAAAGTCGAACGCCCCGGCACCGGCGACGAATTGCGCAACTGGCGGCTCAAAGCCGGCGACACCTCGATGCTCTACCGCACGATCAACCGCAACAAGAAGTCCGTCGTGCTCGACCTGCGCAGCGACGAGGGACGCGAGGCCGTGCTCGAACTCGTCCGCCGCAGCGACATCCTGCTCGAGAACTTCCGCCCCGGCACCCTCGAGAAGTGGGGACTCGGCCCCGACGTGCTCGAGGACGCCAACCCCGACCTCGTCTTCGTGCGCATCTCCGCCTTCGGCCAGACCGGACCGATGTCATCCCGCCCCGGATTCGCCGCCGTCGCCGAAGGATACTCGGGCTTCCGCGAACTCGTCGGCGATCCCGACCGCCCACCCGTGCGCGTGGGCATCTCGATCGGCGATTCGATCGCCGGCATGCAGGCGGCCTTCGGCGCCGTGATGATGCTCTTCGACCGACAGCGGCAGAAGATCGCCGGAGCCGCCGAGGCGGTCGTCGGATCCGCGCACGGCTTCGAAGGCAAGGGTCCGCTGTCGGAGCGGACCGTCGACGTCGCGCTCAATGAGGCGATGTTCTCCGTGATGGAATCCCTCGTTCCCGACTACTCCGCTTTCGGCGAGGTCCGCACCCGCACCGGCGGTCGGATGGAGGGCATCGCGCCGTCGAACGGCTACCTCTGCGCCGGCGGGAAATCCGTGGTCATCGCCGGCAACGGGGACGGCATCTTCCCGCGGCTGATGACGGCGATCGACCGTCCCGATCTCGCCGAGGATGCCGACCTGCAGACGAATGCCGGCCGTTGGCAACGGCGCGACGAACTCGATGAGGCGATCGGCGAGTGGTGCGCCGAGCGTTCAGTTGAGGACGTCGTCGGGGCCCTGGAAGAAGTCGGTGTTCCGGCCGGGCCCATCTACACGGCCGAAGACCTCGTCGCCGATGAGCAGCTCGCCGCACGCGGAATGATCCAGAACCTCGACGTGTCCACCGGCGAGGAGGTCCTGGAGGACGTCGCGTTCCCGGGAATCACTCCGGTCATCGGCGGTGAATCGATCGCGATCGACCACCTCGGGCCCGACTTGGGCGAACACACCGACGAGGTGCTGTCGTGGCTGGGCCTCGCCTCGGCCGCACGCGGTGAGGCGGATTTCGGTGCCGACTCGGAGGGGAACGTCGATGGTGCCGCCAAAGACACGGACTGATATGACAGCCCTCAGGCTTCGGCCCGCATCCGGGTGCTCTGACGTCCCTGCCCTTGTGGCGATCTGGCGCAGCGCTGTCGACGCCACGCATGATTTTCTGTCCGACGACGACCGGGACGAGATCGAGAAGCATCTGGCTGCGGACTACTTTCCGGCCGTGAGACTCACCGTCGCTGAATTGGACGGCCGAGCCGTAGGGTTTTGCGGGGTCGTCGACGGAGACCTCGCGATGCTCTTCATCGACGCTGGTGAACGGGGCCGGGGGATCGGCTCCGCGCTGATTGACTATGCGATCGAACACGAGGATGTGACCACGGTCGACGTCAATGAACAGAACACCTCAGCGCTGGAGTTCTACCGGCACCAGGGGTTCGAAATGATCGGACGCAGTGAGACCGATGAAGCCGGGCGGCCCTATCCGATCCTGCACATGAGGTTGGCTGGGGATGCCGACGCCAGCGGGAATTGACTCTTCCAGCAGTGCCCGCCCAGGTCTACTCTTATGCCATGGGCGAGCTGAGGTACTCGATCAACGTCACCGTCGACGGCTGCTGTGATCATCGCGTGGGAGTCATCAGCGATGATTTCCATCGCCATCATGCGAACAATCTCAAGCGTGCCGACGGGCTGATCTTCGGTCGCATCACCTACCAGATGATGGAAGACGCCTGGCGCCGGCCCGAAGGTGACACGACCCCGGAAAAGGACCTCGACCCGTTCATTGCGGCCATCGGCCCGGCCCGCAAATACGTCGTCTCGAGCACCTTGGACAGCGTCGACTGGAACTCCGAACTCATCCGCGGCGACCTCGCCACCGCCGTCCGCGAGCTCAAGGAACAATCCGTGACGGGACTCGCAGTCGGGGGAGTGACGTTGCCGCTCGCGCTCGCCGAACTCGGCCTCATCGACGAATTCGAATTCGTCATCCACCCCTGCATCGCCGGCCACGGACCGTACCTCTTCGCGGGTCTGAGTGACGTCGTCGACCTGGAGCTCGTCGACCGCAGCGAACTCGAAGCAGGCCACGCGATCCAGACATACCGGCCGAAGAACCTAGCGTCCCGATAGACGGGAATGAACACAGGCAATTCTCCCCGACCTCTCATATGCCGAACAAAGTCTGTTACCTGGACTGAGCGCGTTATATAACGAGAGTGGAGTCGCGCATGGTCGCGCGGCGACGAATCGTTTCCCGTTCAGCGGGAGCCTGCGTGAAGGAGTCCCATGGTCCGGCCCACTTCCGTCGATATCCTCGACACCACTCTGCGCGACGGGCTGCAGATCGAAGAAGCCATCGTGCCCACCGAAGTCAAGGTTGCCCTGGCCGAGAAACTCATCGGCTCGGGACTCAAACACATCGAGGTCGGCTCCTTCGTCAATCCGAAGAAGGTCCCGCAGATGGCCGACACCGACGAACTGCTGCGCCGTCTGGCACCACACGAGGCCGACGGGGTCGAGTTCTTCACCCTCGTCTTCAACCTCAAAGGCGCCCAAAGGGCCGTCGACGCCGGGGCGAAGAACATCAAACTCGTGCTCTCGGCCTCCGAAGGACACTCGAAAGCGAATTCCGATGCCTCCATCGCCGAGGCCTCCGACCGCCTCATGGACGCCGCCGTCTTCGCCCGTGACCGGGGACTGCGCTTCGACATCACGACCGCCGTGAGCTTCATCTGCCCCTTCGACGGGATCACCGAGGCTGACCACCTCGTCGAGGTCCTCCGTCCCTTCGTCGACGCCGGAGCCCACGGCGTCGGGGTGGCCGACACCATCGGCAACGCCAACCCATCGCTGGTCCGCCGCAACACCTCGGCGGTTCTCGACGCCTTCCCCGGCAAACCGGTCAACCTCCACCTCCACGACACCTACAACTTCGGCATGGCCAACGTCATCGCCGCCCTCGAGCTGGGGATCGCGAACTTCGACGCGGCCATGGGCGGACTCGGCGGCTGCCCCTTCGCCCCGGGCGCCGCCGGCAACATCGGCACCGACGACCTCGTCCACCTCCTCCACCGCGAGGGCGTGGCCACCGGCGTCGACGTCGAGGCGCTCACCGAGGTGCGCGACCCCCTCATCGCCGCCGTCGGACACGACCTGACTTCGAGCCTGTCGGACATCCCCGCGACCCCCGCGGTCTTCGACGACCGGTTCGCGGCCGCCTCGGCGAAGGTCTGAAATGACTTCCCACATGACCGCCGAACAGACCCAGGCAACGACCCCCGAACCGCTGCCGCTCGAAGGCATCCGCGTCATCGAGTTCTCCCACATGGTCATGGGTCCCAGCTGCGGGATGATCCTCGCCGACCTCGGCGCCGAGGTCATCAAGATCGAACCCCGCGGAGCCGGCGACAAGACCCGCTACCTGCCCGGGTCCGGATCCGGGCTGTTCCCCGCGTTCAACCGCAATAAGCACAGCGTCCAACTCGATATCGCCGAGGCGGCCGACCGTGACCGTGTCCTCGACCTCATCGATTCCGCCGATGTCCTGCTTGAGAACTTCCGCGTCGGGAAGATGGAATCGATCGGCTTCGGATACGAGGAGCTCTCGGCCCGCAACCCCGGACTCATCTACTGCTCACTCAAGGGATTCCTCTCCGGCCCCTACGGGAACCGCGCCGCCCTCGACGAGGTCGTCCAGATGCTCGGGGGATTGGCGTATATGACCGGTCCACCCGGCCAGCCGCTGCGCGCCGGAGCCAGCGTCAACGACATCATGGGCGGAATGTTCGGAGTCATCGGCATCCAGTCCGCACTGCGGGTGCGCGAAACCACGGGCCGCGGAAAACTCATCAACTCCGCACTGTTCGAGAACAACGCCTTCCTCGTCGGCACGCACATGGCTCAATCCCAGATCAGCGGCGAACCACCCCGCCCGATGCCGACCCGGCAAGCAACCTGGGCCGTCTATGACATCTTCCGCGATGCTGATGACAACCAGGTCTTCGTCGCCGCCGTCTCCGACGGGCAGTGGCGCGACCTCTGCGACGAATTCGGACTGACGGGGCTGGCCGCCGACCCGGACATGCTGACCAACCAGGGCCGAGTCGACCAGCGCGACCGTATTCATCGCGAGCTCCAGCAGGCACTGTCACAGCTGAGCCTGGCCGAGATCGAAGACAAGTGCACCCGGCGCGGCCTGCCCGTCGCTCCGGTCAACACCCCGGCCGACCTCACCGACGACCCGCACCTTGTGGCCTCCGGAGCGCTCGCCCACACCGGGCTGCCGACAGGTGCAAGGGTGGATGTGCCGCTGCTGCCGCTGACCTTCGACGGGAACCGGCTCGGGCTGCGCAGCGACGTGCCCGAACCCGGCCGCCACAACAGCCATTACCGGGACGGCCCCGCAGTGCCGACGGGCCCGCCGGTCGACGGACCCCAGCCCGACGAAAACCGCCTGGACTGACAACTCAGCCAGCGGCACCACCAAGCACACCACTGAATATCGAGAACCGAACACACAAGGGGACAGCTCATGCGATCAACGACGATCACACGCACACGGACGGCCGCCTCGGCGAAGGAAGGGTCGACGAGTACCCGCAAGCGCGCGGCGAAGATCGGGGCGGTGCTCGCTTCGGTCGCCCTCGTCGCCGCTGCCTGCGGGAACAAGGCGCAGCCCCCGGGCGAGGGCGGGGACTATCCGAAGGGACCGGTCTCGGTCACCGCCCCAGCCGAACCCGGATCCGGCTGGGACACCACGGCTCGGGCGCTGGTCGAGGCGCTGCAGAAGGAAGACATCGTCTCCTCGCCGCTGCCCGTGCAGAACAAGCCCGGCGGCACCGGCTGCTCGTGGCTGACGTCGATGATGCAGCAGGAGAAGGGCAAAGACGATCAGATCGCCATCACTTCCCTGGCCAGCCAGACGATGAAGGCGCGCAACCTCTGCGAATTCGGTCCCGAGGACACGACGCTCATCGCCACCCTCTACGTCGAGGACTTCATGGTCGTGACGCCGAAGGACGGGGATTTCAATGACCTCGACGCCCTGGTCAAGGCGCTCAAGGACGACCCGCAGAAGGTCACCGTCGCGGCCGCCGGAGACGACACTCTGCCGTTCGCCCTGTTCGCGAAGGAAGCCGGCGTCGACCCGGCCGACATCAACTTCGTCAACTACGACGGCGGTGGCGAGCAGACGACCGCCATGCTCAACGGGGACGCGAAGGTCGCCATCGCCGGCATGAGCGAATTCCGCTCCGTCATCGAAGCCGGCGACATCGAACCCCTCGTCACCTTCGCCCAGGAACCGCTGGCGGCGCCCTTCGACACGGTGCCCACCGCGAAGGACTCCGGCTACGACGTGACCTTGGGCAACTGGCGCGGAGTCTACGGACCCGCCGAGATGCCGCAGGAAGCCGTGGACTTCTGGGCCAAGGCGCTCGAAGACGTGAGCAAGTCCGACGCCTGGCAGGAGACGCTGAAGAACAACCAGTGGGCCACCGAGTTCCACACCGGCGACGACGCCCAGGCCTACGTCGACGACGCGGCGAAGACGGTCGCCGAAGGCGTCAACGAGACCGACCTGGGCAACAGCAAATGACCGCTTTCCGCACCGACCTCATCACCGGCGGCGCCATCGCCGTCATCGGCGCGGTGTACTACATCGCGACGTTCTCCATCCAGGAGACCGCGAACATCGTCACCCCGCGCACCTTCCCCGCCATCGTCGGGATCGGACTCATCGTGCTCGGCCTCTTCCTCGCCGGCCAGGCCGCCGTCCGGCACCGGAAGGACACCCTCGCCGAGGCGGGGACCGGGTCCGGGGGAACTGCACGTACGACTCCGGCGAGGGACGGGGACGGTACGGCCGCCTCGGCGGGGGAATCATCCCTTGAAACCGCCGACCGATCCTCCGGTCAGGAGGGGGTCAGCGGGATCGTCCTCGAAGCCCCGCCGGAGCCGCAGGTGCGCAAGGTCGTATTCCAGTTCGCGCTCTTCTTCGTCTATCTGGCGATCCTCATCCCAGTCGGATTCCTGCTGTCGACGGCGGCGTTCCTGATGGGGCTGACCAGCATCTACGCACCTGAGAAGTGGATTCGCAACCTCATCTTCTCCGTCCTCTTCGCGGTCGTGGTCTACACGGCGTTCGTCTACGGACTCGCCGTGTACCTGCCGGTCGGCATCCTGGGTTAGGGGGCGGGCATGGACACTCTCATCGATCTGGGAGGCGGCTTCGCCTCGGCACTCGAGCCGGTCAGCCTCGCCTTCGCCCTCCTCGGCGTGCTGCTGGGCACCGTCGTCGGAGTGCTGCCGGGAATCGGACCCATCTCTGCGATCGCGATCCTCATCCCGGTCTCCTTCGGGATGGAGCCGGTGCACGGTCTCATCCTGCTGTGCGGAATCTACTACGGTTCGATGTACGGCGGCTCGATCACCGCTACGCTCATCAAAACCCCTGGTGAGGTCGCCAGCGCGGTGACCGCGATCGAGGGCTACGAAATGGCCCGCCGAGGTCGGGGCAAGGCCGCCCTGGCGACCGCGGCGATCGGATCGTTCCTCGCCGGCACCCTGGCGATCATCGGACTGACGTTCCTCTCACCCGTCCTCGTCAAACTCGCGAACGTCTTCGGCGCCACCGAATACTTCCTGCTCATGGCCACGGCCCTGCTGCTCGCGTCGACGATGTCGGCGGGTTCGCGGGCCAAGGCGCTCATCTCAATCTTCATCGGCCTGGCCGTCGGCCTCATCGGACTCGACTTCCAGACCGGACTGCCCCGGCAGACCTTCGGCATGGATCTGCTCTCCGACGGGATCGACTTCACGATCTTCGCGATGGCGCTCTTCGCCATCCCCGAGGCGATCCGCAACCTCGCGCTCGGACGTGGGGCGAAGGACGAGATCCAGAGCTTCGGGAATGACAAGTGGATGACGAAGGAAGACTGGCAGCGGTCGGCCGGCCCGTGGGCGCGCGGTTCCGTGGTCGGCTTCATCATCGGCATCCTGCCAGGAGTCGGTCCGTCGCTGGCCTCGTTCATGTCCTACATCATGGAGAAGCGGATCTCGAAGCGGAAGGACGAGTTCGGTCACGGCGCCATCGAGGGCGTGGCCGGCCCCGAAGCGGCGAACAATGCCGGCGTCGGTGGTGCGATGATTCCGCTGTTCAGCCTCGGCATCCCGGGTTCGGCGACGACGGCGCTGCTGCTCTTCGTGTTCACGATGTACGGTCTGCAGCCCGGGCCGCTGATCTTCCGGGACGAGACCGGTCTGATCTGGACGATCATCGCCAGCATGTACATCGGCAACATCGCGCTCATCATCCTCAACCTGCCGCTGGTCGGGGTCTTCGTGAAGCTGTTGAAGATGCCCAAGGAGATCCTCTTCTCGTCCATCCTCGTGCTTGTGGTCATCGGGGCCTACGCCATCGAATTCAGTCTGTTCGGGCTGATGATGCTCGGCATCTTCGGCGTCATCGGCTATCTCATGGAGAAGGGCGGCATCCCCATGGCTCCGGCGATCCTGGCGCTCGTGATCGTGCCGCTGCTCGAGGACAACTTCCGGCGTATGCTGCAGATCTCCGGTGGATCGTTCGCACCCCTGGTCACCAGGCCGGTGTCGCTGTCGATCATCATCCTCATGGTGGCAGGCATCATCGGACCCATCATCTTCCGGTGGTGGGTGTCCCGGCGGAAGCTGCTCGCCGATGTGACGGTGTCGTGAGGAGTGGGAATGAAGAGTTCTGAACAGGTGCCGGCGGAGATCGGAGTCATCGACCGCAGTGCGGCCATCCTCGAAGTCCTCCAGGACTCGCCGATGACGGCTGCGGAGGTGTGCCGCCGCCTCGGCTATTCGAAGTCGACGACGTATCGGCTGCTGACCGACCTGCGGGCGCACAAGTTCATCGTCCGTGACTCCTCGGGGCTGCTGCGGTTGGGCCCTTTCCCGGGCAGGCGCAATATCGCCACGACGAACTCGGTGCTCGACCATCTGCGGACGATGACCGGGGAATCCGTGCAGATGTGGGTCCGCGTCGGTGAGGACCGTGTGTGCGTGCGCAACGTCGAAGCCGATCATGAGCTGCGCGTCTCGCGCGGAGTCGGTGCGGTGCTCCCGCTCGTCGACGGCGGCTCGGCTGCCCTGGCGCTGTGCGGGCCGGGAAATCCGGCGGAGTTCTACGCGACCAAGCAGGCACGGGTGGCCGGGACCGCCTCGGCGAGTGTGGCCTTCACCGTCGATGCGATCGTGTTCGCCCTCTGTGTGTCCTACCCGCTGACGCGGGAACCGGACAACGTCGCCGGCGCCTATCGCAGCCTGCTCAGCCGGGCCGCCGTCGAGCTGCGGGCGCTGCTCGACGGCAGCGAGGAACTCGAAGTGCTGCGCGATATCGCCCGGCTGGCGCTGGGGGCGCGGAAGCAGGCGGGGGAGTAGGCAGGGAATGGGCGGGACCATTCCGCCGTTGGCTCAGTCGGCGGACGAGAGGTCACTCGGTCGGAGGCTGGCCTAGGTAGAAGCCTGTGGTGCGTTCGGCAGCGGCGCGCGCCTGATCGACGGGTGTTCCTGCCGCCGCTGAGGCCTCGCCCCAGCGCGTGCTGGAGGTGCGGACGAATTCCTGTGCCGGCGCCGAGGTGACCCATTCGTTCTCGTCTTCCGGGCGTCCCGTGCCGGCCACGAGATGGTTGGCGAGACCGAGGAGGGAGATGTCCCACCCGACCCCGGTGGCGCCGGGTCCGAACTGCACCCAGAAATCGGCGTTCGCCTCACCTGCGTGCGAGTGCTCGAGGGTCAGGCGTGCGCCGCCGTCTGCCTCGGCGATGCGGATGGCGACATGGCTGATTCCTCCTGCGAACTCCCAGGTCAGCGAGTAGAAGTGGGGCGGTTCGCAGTTCTCGATCGTGCCGGAGGCATTGCCTTCGATCTGGTAGCGACCGCCGAGTTCGAGGTCGCCGCTGACGGGTGCGAACCAGCGCTCGAGCCGGACCGGATCGGTGCAGGCTTCCCAGAGGTCGGAGACGGTGGTCGGGTAGGTCTGGCTCAGCGTCTGGACCGTGTGCTGGGTGTCGCCCTCGACGGTGATGTTGAGCCCGCGGTCGACGGCGTCGGCCTGCGCGGCGAGGACCTGGTCTTCGGTGGGGCGACTGGAGTCGGGGGTGGTCATGGAAGCTCCTCGGAGGTCGTCGATGATCTGACGGCGGTTGAAGGTGAGGTGCGGGAGGTTCGCCGAAGATCGGCGTACTTCATGGTAACCAAGGATGCGCAGCAGTGGAATGGTGTCTGATTCGGCTTCTGCCAGACGGCACTGTCCCTTTGCGCGGGCGTTCTCGGCTGACAGCATGTCCGATTGCGGGACCCAGAAACGACGGAATGGAGTGAGCCACTCGTCGACGCCGCGCAGTAGTGCCGCCTCGGTGTCGAACGGAGTGGAACTGGATCCGGTTTAGAGGGGGTATCCCAATCGCTTAAACATCAGGTGTTTATGTAAGTATTCTCGTGAATTCCTGGAAATATTGTCGAGAATTGGGTCTAGCGGCCTCTATATATCTGATGTATATTCGCTTCAGTGGTGCGCACAGAGCAGTGTCAGCCATCACTGAAATCCTCCTACACATTGATTGGACTTCCATGAGACGACTTGGAGTTGACGTCGGCGGAACTTTCACCGACCTGGTCCTATGGGACGACGACGGCACAACCACAGTACATAAGACACCTTCGACCAATGAGGACCCGTCAGTCGGCACGATGAAGGGGATCTCTGCGCTGGAGGTCAAAGCGGAGATCGACCTCGAAAGCATCGACATGTTCTTCCACGGGACGACTGTGGCGACCAACATCGTCCTCGAGCACAACGGTGACGATGTCGGCCTGATCACGACTGAGGGGTTCAGAGATCTCCTCCACATTGCGCGGAAGAAGCGTCCTCTGAACTATTCGAACTATCAGGAGCTGCCTTGGCAGAAATGGCAATTGGTTCCTCGCCGAAACAGGCGGACAGTGCCCGAACGCATAGATGCGTCCGGAGCCGTTCTCACCTCGCTGGACGAAGACGCCGTTCGACAGGAAGCGCGGCTCCTGCGGGAGCGTGGAGTTGCCGCGGTGGCCATCGCGTTCCTGCACGCCTACAAGAATCCCGCCCACGAACAACGGGCACGCGAAATCGTAGAGGAAGAGTTCCCAGAGGCGTTCATCTCTCTGTCCAGCGAAGTTGCCAGCCAGTATCGAGAGTACGAGCGATTCTCGACGACCGCTCTCAACGCCTTCGTCGGACCGAAGACATCGAACTACATCTCGAAACTCGTCGACGAGGCGAGTGCTGCGGGCGTAAGTGACGACGTCCACCTCATGACCTCTGCTGGCGGACTCGTCACTGCCAGGAGTGCTCGCCAAACCCCGGTTTCGCTCCTGACGAGTGGTGTCGTCGCCGGGCTCATCGGAGGCTGCGCAATCGGAGCGGCCTCAGGCTATCCGAGCGTCATCACGCTCGACGTGGGAGGCACATCAGCCGACGTTGGAGTCGCACCCGACGGACGCCTCCGGATGAAACACTTGCTCGATACCCGTATCGGCGACTATCACGCAATGGTTCCGATGGCCGAAGTTGACACCATCGGGGCGGGTGGAGGCTCGATCGCTTCGATAGACGAAGGAGGCATGTTCCGTGTCGGCCCGCGCAGCGCCGGTGCCGTGCCGGGTCCTGCTTGTTTCGACCGCGGCGGCACTGAGCCTACCTCGACTGACGCCATGGTGGTCCTCGGGTGGCTGCGCGAGAAGAGCTTTCTCTCCGGAACCATGGAAGTCCGACCGCAGCTCGCCGAGCAGGCAGTGAGGAATCACATCGCTGAGCCTCTGGGCCAAAGCACCGAGAAGGCGGCCATGGGCATCTTTACGGTGCTCGCACATTCAATGACCGAAGCGATCAGTCTGCACTCGGTCCGCAAGGGCTACGATCCACGAGACTTCTCACTGGTCGCAGAAGGCGGCGCCGGTCCGCTGTTCGCCTGGCATATCGCAAAGCAACTCGATATTCCGCGGATCATCGTGCCAACGCACCCCGGGATCACCTCGGCAGTGGGCCTCCTGGCCACCGACATACGCTACGAAGTTCCGACAACGGTGTGGACCTCGTCGGACCAGGCTGACATCGACCTGCTTGCACGCGAAGTCGCCCGCCTGACCGACCAGGCCGTCGCGCAGCTCAAAGGCGACGGAATCCCCGATGAGCACATTGACCTCGAGTGCAGCGTCGACTGCAGATACGTCGGACAAGGCTACGAACTGCGAGTCCAGGCACCCAGCGGAGAGATCGACGCCGACTGGGTGGAGCAGGTCGCTCAAGCTTTCCACGAGCAGCACGGGCGTATGTACTCGCAGCGGTTCGACGACAAACCGGTCCAATTGGTTAATGTTCGGATGACCGGTATCGGAATGGTGCCTCAGATCAGGCTTCCGAAGATAGCCGTTGGCGATGCCGACTCTACTCCTGCGAAGGTGGCGACGGCACAGACCCTGATGTGGACGGATGATGCGGGCAGTCCGAAGTGGGTCGACACAGACGTCTATTCTCGAGAGCTTCTTCGAGCGGGCAACGTCTTCGACGGACCGGCCATTGTCGAACAATTCGACTCGACAACTGTTATTGGAATCGGACAACGGGCCACGGTCGATGAGCTCGGACACATCATCATCGAAAGGTGCGCACAATGAGTGAAACAACAATGCCGATGACTGGTGTCTCACTGGCACCTGAAGTCCCTCATCGCACGTGGAACTCGGTTGAGGTAGACCCGATCACCTTGCGAGTGATCGGAGGTGCCCTCGATTCTATGGCGAAGGAGATGGCCCAGGTTCTCTACCGGATGGCGTATTCGAGTCTCATCCGAGAATCAGAGGACTTGGGAGCTGGAATCTTCGATGTCTATGGACGAGAACTCTGCGAATCGGACTCGACACCGATGCACTGTGGGTCGATCCCCGCCTATATCAAGGGAGTAAATCGCCGGCTTGCAGGAAGCTACCGTCCCGGCGATGTGATTCTCCATAACCATCCGTACCACGGTGCAGCTCACTCGCCTGACTACGGAATCATCATTCCCATTTTCTGGAACGACGAACACATTGGATTCGCCGGATGCACAGGGCACGTATCGGACATTGGCGGTAATTTCCCGGGACTGTGCATGGACGTTGTCGACGTCTGGGCAGAGGGCAAGCTGATGGACTCGATGAAGATCTACGATGCGGGCGTGCGCAACGACATGCTCATTCAGCACATCCTCGACAACGTCAGAACGCCGGAGCAGAACCGCGGCGACCTCGAGGCGCTCGTGTCATGCGCTCGTATCGGGGAAAAGAGATTCGTCGAACTTCTCGAGACGTATGGCCTCGATACTGTGATGAGCGCGAGCGAAGCCTGGATGGACTATTCGGAGAACATGCTCCGGAGCCGGATTCGCGAATTGCCGAACGGCAGCTACGAAGCACCGATCGGCTACCTCGACGATGATGGGAAGAACCGTGGAGTCCCGTTGAAGGTGGCAGTCCGAGTCGACATCGAAGACGACGAAGTGCTTATCGATCTCACCGGTTCGAACGACCAGGTTCCTACAGCATTCAACGTTCCTTTCGAAGGCTCGGTGTTGCCGGTTGCGGTGAGCGCCATCCGAACGATATTGCTCGACGAGGAGACGACTCCAGAATACGTCCCTCAAAACGACGGCTGCTTCCGTCCGGTCCGGGCCTATGCCCCCGAAGGAACAATATTCAACCCAGACTTCCCTGCTTCGTGCTTTGCCCGATTCTCACAGGTCAATCGTGTCTTCGACTCGATCAACTTGGCGTTGGCACCGATTCTGCCGGACCAGGCGGTTGCCGGTTCATCGTCCGCGCTCTGCGCCATCGCATATTCGGGAGTTGCGGAAGATGGAGAGAGCTACTGGGTATACATCGAGATCAATGAAGGTTCGTACGGTGGTCGCAACGGCCGAGATGGGCTCGACGCCGTCGACGCGCTGATGGCGAATACGAGAAACAACCCGATTGAGGAACTCGAACTCAACCACGCCATGCGCGCCGAACGATACGAGCTGCGCGATGAATCTCCGGCACCGGGACAATGGAGAGGCGGCATTGGCAGTGTCCGCCGCTGGCTGATGATGACAGACACCTTCCTCGGGTCCGAGGCCGACAATCGAAGCGATCCGCCTGCGGGTGTGTTGGGCGGCGCTGACGGAGTCTCCGGGTCTTTCGTTCGCAATCCGGGAACGGAACGAGAAGAGGTGCTCCATTCGAAGGTCACTCAGGAGGTCGTTCACGCAGGAGATACCTTGGAGATCCGGATGCCCTCAGGAGGCGGATTCGGCGACCCTTTCAAGAGAGACCCCTTCGCGGTTCTCCACGATGTATGGGATGAGTATCTGACCTCGGAAGAGGCTGCTCGTGATTATGGTGTCGTCGTCGATACTGAACGGTGGGTCGTCGACGACGCGGCAACGTCGGCACTGAGGTCTCGAGATTCTCAAACTCGAAACGCCGAGAATTGATCTGCGCAATGCTCAGCATCAGTGAGGGCCCTCTTCTTGTAGGAGGGCCCTCACTAGTGCTGAATCAGAGACCGCGACTGCGGTAGTACTCAGAGACGGAATCCAGATGCTGGCGCATGAGTGACATCGCGGCCATAGAGTCGCGGCGGACGATCGCGTCGAATAGCGCCGAATGATCGTGGCTCACGCTCGTGCCGATGTTTGCAGCAGCATTCGCTTCGCCGACGATGTTCTGAAGTGCATTGAACAGTGGGATAGTCACGACTTCGAGCAGGGGGTTGTGCGCCGCCTCGACGATCTGCTGATGGAAAGTCGAATGGCTGGAGAACGACGATTCTTCGCTGCGCAGACTCGGATCCGAGTTACGCAGCTTATTCAGGTCGTCGTCGGTTCGTCTCGATGCAGCATAGCCGGCTGCCGGAACTTCGGTGATATGCCGGATCTCCATGAGGTCATCGATCGAGATCGAGTCCGAAGAGGCCAGGAGAGTGACCCCGACTTCCAACTGCGAACCCAAATGACCGACGGTCGGAATCGTGACGAACGTGCCCCCATTGACGCCGCGAACGCTTTTGACCAGATGTTCGCTCGACAGGGTGCGAAGTGCTTCGCGAATGGTGCTCTGTCCGACAGCGTAGGTCTCGCGCAAGTCGGCGTCTGAGGGCAGCCGAGAGCCGGGGGCAAAAGTCCCGTCGAGGATGTTTCGACGGATCTTCTCAGCGACGACGGCGTAGGCGGTTTTCGACTCAACCATGTGAAGTCCTGACCAGCAATCGATTGAGGCGGGTGCACTGAGGCATTCTGTCTACTCTCCTTGTCAGGCTATTCGAATCGGTGGTCTGCAGCCGAAGACGATCACCTGTGATGCCATGGTAGTGCGATACCCTTCCACGGACCGCTCAGCTCGCGCAGATCCGTGTCGGATCGCATTGCCGCCGGGTGCTCAGGTCACTGGGTCCTGGCGAGAACTCCTTCCGCCCTGCGGATGATGACTTCGTCGACGAGCTCGCCATCGAGGACGAACGCGCCTGCAGCTCGAGATTCGGCCTCAGAGACCACGGCAGCTGCCCAAGCCACCTCTGACTCGCTGGGAGCGAACTCGCCGCGAATGATTTCGATCTGTCTCGGGTGAATCGCCAGTTTGCCGTCCATTCCGTATGCTGACGCCACCGTGGCGGCCCGTCGCAGCCCCGCATCGTCGGCCACAGTGGCATGCACCGAGTCAATGACGGGAACGTGGTGAGCTCGACCCGCGAAGAGGAGTGTCGCCCGGGCAAATGCGAGCAGGTCCTCGAACACACCAGCGGTCCCTTTTGTGTCGCGCGCTCCCAGATCCAATTGCAGATCTGCCGTTCCCAGGGCCAAAGCATTGACGTTGGGGTGAGCCGCGATGCGATCGGATTCGACGACCCCGCGAGCCGTCTCGACGAGGGCGACGACGCTGAAGTCAGCTAGCTGAGTGAAGGGCTGATGTGATTCAGCCATCGGAACCATGACCGAACGGAAGCCCATCTCCCGTGCGAGTTCGAGGTCCCTATCGGCGTGCACAGTAGACAGGCCGTTGATGCGCAGACAAGCCCGCCTCGGTACGGACTCGGATCGCCGCAGCAGGCTTCGGGCTTTCTCCTTATCGGCTTCGCGAACTCCGTCTTCGAGGTCGATGACCATCTGGTCGCTGACTGCTGCGGCTTTCTCGAAGCGCTCTGGTCGGTCGGCTGGGACGAACAGCCATCCGGGACCCAACACGTCTGTTTCCGGCGGGTTCGTGGCGGTGACGCTCCCCGGTCCGCTGTCGACGTCAACCACAGAAATCTCCGATGACAGCGGCGGCTGGCCGGCCGACAGGAGCATCTGTCACGGTTGCCGCGATCTCTGCTGCTCGTACCGAGCCGACGACTGGTGATGCGCAGGCGGAGAACTTCTCAGCCACCTCGGCGTTCGTCAACGGGCGGGATTCGTGACCACGATTGATCTGCTCCGCCTCGTGGAAGGTGGTGCCGTCGTCGAGTGTAATGGCCAGGTCTCCGGAGAATGCTTTCGGATAGAGGCTCGCTGGGTCGTGCTGTATATCCACCCGTGCTGCGACGCTGAGGACCGACTCGTCGGCGCGAGCCGTCTCGTCGAGTTCGGCGAACGTGATCTGCCCGTGCTGCAGAGCCGCAGCTGTGAGATAAGGCAGGCTGAACTTGGCGTCGTACTCGCTGCGAGGTCGCAGCTTGTCCGCAGCCGGTTCGCAGACCACCGCACCGGGTACATCATGGATCTTCGCCGAGATCGACGCGATTCGGTCGAAGTCGAAGTTCGGTTCTTGCCGGAGGCGCAGCGCAATATCGATGAACGAATGGGTGAAGTGACAGGTGGGGAACGGTTTGACAGCAACATTCGCCACTTCCCATGTCTCACCGAGGGTTTCGAAGACCTCGAGCCCAGGCGCATCTTCGCCCTGGATATGAGTCCGATACAGACCGAATCGGCCCTCGTAGATTTCCGTCGGACCGGTGTACCCGGCAGCGGCGAGCGAAACAGCATGGAGGCCGGCGTTGGCCGCCCAACCCGGGTGCAGCCGTTTCGTAGGGGCTCCCTCATCGAGGAACTGGAGGAGTCCGGAGGAGAACGAACCGACGATGCCCTGAGCGTCAACGAGTTTGTCGACCGGAAGGCTGCGCAGGACTCCGATGCCGACTGCCGATCCGAACGCTCCGAGGATACCCGTGGGGTGGAATCCTTTGTCGTGGAACCGTCCGTCGACGGCCATCCCCAGACGGGAGTTCACCTCGATGGCGAGGATGTAGCCGAGCAGGAGGTCGCCGAAGCTGATTGATTCGTCGGCGGCGCTCGCGCTGATGACGGCGGCAAGAGAGGAGGCACTGACGTGCGATACGGCGGCTATGTGCGTGTCATCGAAGTCGTGGCCGTGGATCATCAGGCCGTTCGCGATCGCCGCTCCGGTCTTGGAAAGCGTGGTCGAGCTGCCGATGACCGGAGTCTCACCAGGGTCGAGCTCAGCGAGTCCGGCCAAGGTGACTGCCGCGAAATCCTGATTGCTGGCAGCAAGGGCGACCCCGACCGAGTCGAGCATAAGATGACGGGCACGCGACTGCACTTCTGCGGGAATGTCATCGAGCCTGATCGAAGCGACTGAAGAGGCAATGGATTCTGAGATGCTGGTCATGAGGTCTCCTGAAATCAGATCGCGGTACGGCCGGAGAAGATCGACTTGGCGATCACGGTATTGAGGATGTCATTCGTGCCTTCGCCGATGCTCATCAGCGGGGCGTCGCGATACAGCCGTTCGATCTCATACTCCTTCGAGTAGCCGTAGCCGCCGTGGATGGACATGGCTTCGATTGCGGATTCGAGGGCGACTTCTGAACAGAAGACCTTTGCCATACCGGTCTCTCCGTCTGCCCGACCTTTGAGCAGCGACTGAGCCGACCAGTACATCAGCTGACGCGCCGCCTGCACCCGTGTTGCCATCCGGCCGACCCGCAGCTGGATCGCTTGGAACTGGGAGATGGGCTGACCGAAGGATTCGCGTTCCTGGGCGTAGGCGACTGATTCTTCGAGCGCCCTCTGCGCGATGCCGACGGAACGGCCTGCAATATTCACTCGTCCCCATTGCAGTGCAGAGAGCACCTGCTGCATACCTCGGCCCTCGACTCCGCCGAGCAGAGCGTCGGCGCTCACTTCGCAGTTGTCGAAGACGATCTCACAACTCTCGGGGCCCTTGTAGCCGAGCTTCGGGATGTCCTTGGTGACTTCGAAGCCGGGTGTGTCCGCACTGACCAAAAGGATGCTCATGCCCTTGTGCGCTGGCGTTGTCGAGGTATCTGTCTTCACGAGAACCGGCAGCGGATCGGCATGCCTTGCGTTCGTGATCCACATCTTGGCCCCGTTGATGACGTACTTTTCACCGATCTTCTTCGCCGTCGTCTTGATGCCCTGCAGATCGGTTCCGGCATCGGGCTCGGTCAGAGCGAGGGCCGTACGCCGCTTTCCCGAAGCGAGAGCAGAGAGGTGCTTCGACTTCTGCTCGTCTGTGCCGTGTTCGGCGATCATCTTCGCCGCCATCGTGTGGCTGCCGAGGACTCCAGCGATGCCCATCCAGCCACGGGCAAGCTCCTCGAAGACGATTCCGAAAGAAACGGGATCGATGCCCAGACCGTCGTGCTCCTCGGGGATGGTCAGTCCGAACAGCCCCATTTCTTTGAGCTTGTCGATGATTTCGGCCGGGTATTCACCCGCTGCTTCCATCTCTCGGGCGACGGGGACGATCTCCTTGTCGACGAAAGTCCGCAGCGATGTCTTGAAATCGTTCTGCTCTTCGCTGAGTTCGAACATGGTCTCAGGCTCCTTTGCTGTTCAAAGTGGTGCCGATCTCTTTCAGGAGTTCGGCGCGGTGTTCATCGATCGTCGGAGCTGCTCGATTGCTCGTCAGCGGAGGTCCGACTCGCGGGGCCGTCGCAATATTGCGGATCGTTCCCCACCGATGGTGTTCGGTGTCGAAGACCAGGCCGCGTTCGGCGATCAGCGGATCCTGCAGCGCCTCTGCCACGCTCTTGACCTTGGCCACAGGGACTCCGGCTGTTTCCAACAGCTCGACCCACTCATCGGCGGGGCGCTGGAGGAAAGCCTCGTCGAGGATGTCGAGAAGTTCTCCTCGGTGTTCGATCCGCTTGTCGAAGCTCGAGAACCTGTCGTCGTTCAGCCTTTCGTCTCCGACCACCTCGGCGAGGCGGAGATAGAACTTCTCTTTGGCGCAGCCGACGGTCATCCAACCGTCGCTGGTCTCGAACGCCTGGAACGGGACGAGCGACGGATGTGAGGACTTGGGGGTCCGCTGCGGTTCGAATCCCTCGTTGAGATGCCAGTTGCCCACGTAGGTGAGCATCGACACCGCCGTGTCGAAGAGGCTGAGGTCGCAGTCGGTGCCCACTCCGTCTCGACGGGCGGCATGGACCGCCGCGAGCATCGAGATTGCGGCGACGAGTCCGCCGCTGAAGTCGACGAGAGACAAGCCTGATTTCGTGGGTGGTCCGTCGGGCTCGCCCGTGATGTCCATCCATCCGGCCGCGGATTGCAGCATGTAGTCGTAGCCCGGCCGCTTCGCCGCCGAACCTCCGCCGTAACCGGACAGGTTGCAGCACACGATCTGGGGATTGATGTCCTGGAGGTCGGCGTAGGTGATGCCGAGCTTGGCCGGAACATCGCCGCGGAGATTCGAATAGACGACGTCGGCACCGGCAACGAGGCGGTCGAAGATCTCACGATCGGCTGCATCACTCAGGCTCAGCGCGATGCTGCGCTTGTTTCGGTTGAAGGACTCGTAGAAAAGCGAATCGGTTCCCTCGCGAAACGGCGGAACATAACGTCCGATATCGCCGCCGGTGCTCGGGTCTTCGATCTTGATGACATCGGCGCCCAGATCGGCGAGTTGCATGGATCCCCAGGGGCCCGCACCGTACTGTTCGACAGCGATGATTCGGATGTCTTCAAGGGGCTGCATCCTGTCTCCTCTTGAGTTCGTTGTGTTGTCTTGATGCGGAGTCCGCGGCTGCGGGAAAGGCGTGTTCATCATGGTGCTCAGCTGTAGTCGCTGACCGAGTCAGCAGTCTCGGGGAAATGCCCTTGGCCGATTCCGCTGTCTCTCGTGGCGATCATGACCGAGCGCTTCCAGCTGACCACGGTGACGCCGTCCTGGTTGAGGCCGCGAGTCGTCATCGAGATGATGCCTGCGTAGTCACGGGACTTCGACCGACGAGCCTCGGTGCACGCGCTTTCCGCGTAGAGCGTGTCGCCGACATAGACGGGGTGGCGGAAGTTGATGTCCGTGAAGGCGAGGTTCGAGATAGCGTTCTGACTCATGTCGAACACGCTCAGGCCGAGCACCATGGCCACAGTGAGACCGGAGTTGACGATGACCTTGCCGCCAGTGATCGGATTCTGCGAAGCGAAGTGTTCGTTGAAGTGGTTCTGGTTCGTATTGAGGGTCAGGTTGGTCAGCCAGACGTTGTCCGCCTCGGTGATGGTGCGTCCGAAAGGGTGCTGATAGATGTCACCGACGGTGTAGTCCTCGAAGAACCGGCCGATGGTGGCGTCGTGGATTGTCATGTTTCTACTTTCTTAGTGGGCAGTGGCTGAAAAGTCAGGGGAGTGCTGTCTCATCGGGCAAGGCGAGATCAGGAGATCTCTTCGAGGCTGCGTCCGCGGGTTTCGATGGGTATCGCAACGACGACGGCGATCATGCACACGGCCATGGCGCAGACGAAGCCGATGGGGCCGAAGATCCCGAATGCCACGAACAGTCCCGACATGACGAACGGCACGACGATCGACGCGCCGCGAGCGAAGGTGTATGAAATGCCGGTTCCGCGCAGACGGAAGCGGGTCGGATAGAGCTCGGGCATGTAGGAGTAGAGGACAAACGTCACCAGGGTGTAGATCGCAGTAACGAGCAGAATGCCGATGACGACGATCATGAGGATCGACTGCGCGGCCGCATAGGCCAGGCCGAGTGGTATGACGATGATCGAGAACACGACGATTGCCGTACGTCGGTTGAGCTTATTGATGAGCAGCAGGCAGACGAGGCCTCCACCAGGTGCGCCGAGAGCCATCGCCGTCGTATAGGCCAGGGAGTGGGAGACGTCGATGCCCTGTTCGACGAAGAACGTCGGCATCCAGGAGATGAAGCCGTAGACGAACATGTTGACTCCGACGGCAAGGACGGTTCCGAGTACGGCAAGCTGCCAGAACGGGCGTTTGGAGGTTGTCGGCGATTCGTCGGCGTTGGTGGCAGTGGTCGGTGCAGGCGGATTGGTCTCCAAGGTCGTCGCCGATTTCGCTTCGAACCGTTCGACGATCGCCTGAGCCTCGCTCAGTCGTCCCCTGACCACAAGCCAGCGGGGCGATTCCGGGCACCTCCGGCGTGCCAACCAGACGATGACCGCCAGAACGGCCCCGATGACGAACATCCAGCGCCATCCGAAGTTCGAGATCACCAATGCGCCGATCGCCGAGGCGAAGAGCAGACCCGAATTCACGAGGATGCCGAGGGCTGCTGTCCACCTCCCGCGACTACGTGGGGGAATGAACTCGCCGAGGATGGCAGCGGCGAGGACGAGTTCGGCCCCGAGTCCGATACCCATAACGAATCGGGTGCCGACGAGGAATTCGAAGTTCGGAGCCAGTGCGGCGGCGAACCCAGCGACGGCGAAGATGGCCAGATTGATCTGATAGCTCATCCGTCGTCCGAATTTGTCCCCGACGAAGCCGGCAGTTGCCGCTCCGAGCAGCATGCCGAAGAACGTCATGGACATGAAGACTGCGATCTCGTGGACCCCGGCGAAGCCTGTCGAGACCAGTGCCGCCGAGACACCGGCCGCGACATAGATGTCGTAAGCATCAATCATGGCCCCAGCCCCGATGTAGGCGAAGAGCTTCTTGTGTTCTGTGTTGGGGGTGAGCGCATCCATGCGCGCCCCGATTTCTATTTGTTCTGCAGTGGTGTCAACGGACATCCTTGTCGCGCCTTTCATCGGATTCATACCGAAATAGTGGTGATTCTCTGGGCAGTCATTTCTGTGGTTGTCTGCAGGTCTCTGCAATAGTCGCCGCGACTGCGAGCAGCGCCCGGTCGTCGTAAGGGCGGCCGATGAGCTGAAGTGCAGGCGAGAGGCCTCCTCCTGCAGTTGGCAGCGGGACAGTGATCGCAGGCAGTCCGAGATAGTTGATGGTGCGTGTGTACCTGCTGGCTCGCATGTAGTCGCTGCGAGCACGGGAACCTGTCGCGTTGGACGTCGACATCTGTGGCGCGAGGATCGGGCTCGTCGGTGTGAGGAGGAACCGCGAACCTCCCATAGCCGTGGCGAGAAACTCGGAGGTCAGGGCCGAACGGCAGGCGAGAGCATCTGCGTAGCCGATCGCGGGAATCGCAGTTCCACGGATCACGCGTGAGAGGACCTGGTCGCCGAGGAGGTCCCAGTTCCATCCGAGGATGCTGCCGACGTTTCGTGCGGCCTCGACGCTGACAACTGTGACGGACCTTCTGTTGAGCTCGGCATCGTCGATGTCGACTCCCTTTCCGTCCAGACGTCCGAATCCACTGGTATTGCTCAGTCCGATCTCCTCGACGACGTCGAGTGCACTAGCGAATGCGGAGGCGACCTCGTCCTCGCAGTCTCTGTCGACGGCAGACCGGGACAGGTGTGTGAAGCCGGAGAACTCTGAGGCATTGCAGGTTTCGAGCCGGCTGCGAGCTTCGATATAGACGACCGAGGGGTCGGAGACGAGAACCTCGAAGGCCTGCTGCGCAATCGTGGTGTCGGAGGCCAGCAGACCGATGGTGTCAAGAGTCCCGGAAAGCGGGATGAGACCGGAATGGGAGAAGAGGCCATTGGTGGGTTTGTATCCGACGAGGCCGCAATAGGCAGCTGGAAGCCGTACGGATCCTCCGGTGTCCGTACCCAGAGAGAGATCGCAGGCGCCGGTGGCGACGGAGATTGCCGAGCCACTCGACGAACCCCCGGACAGGTGGGAAGCGCTGAGGGGATTGACGCCGTCTCCGAACCATTGGTTGTGGCCGGTGGGACTCAGCGCGAATTCCGCCATATGGTTGGCCCCGATGATCGCTCCTCCTGCCGTTTCGAGTGAGCGGAGTATGGGGGAGGTGGTCTCTGCTCGCGTGTCCGACAAGGCCGGGCTGCCAGCAGTGATCGGATAGTTGCGGATGCCGATATTGTCTTTGTGGGTGATTCTCAACCCGGACAGTTCATCTGTCAGTACAGGTGCGCCAGTGACCGTGGACTCTGTGTATGTGCGGAAGATTCCGGTTCTCGGGGACTCGTCGACGGTGTTGTGCCAGTGAACATCTGAGGAATCGACTGAAGTGCCTGGTGGATTGAGCCAGTGAGGCGGTGACGGTGGTGTGAACGAGCGGTCTATTTCGGTGGCACTCGCGGCAACGAGGGATTCTGCACGGTCATTGCCGACAGAGCCGAGGAGGTTGTCGACGGCTCCGCTGATGCGCGCCGCCGGGTGCGCATCGTGGTTCTCAGAGGTGGTGCTCATTTCAGCCCGTTCTCATTGCGATGTGCGGTGCAGCGCGGCTCTGCGCGCACCGGCCATGGAGCGACTCGAGGCGATCGAGTGGAAACTCCTGATGGCAGAATCGAGCTTAAACCTATGATGTTTATACGTCAATAGGAATCTTCTAGAGCTAAAGCTGGCTCTGAGGCTAGTTAATATCTGATCAATTGGGCTTCGATGTGGCTATGTGACGGTGAAACGCGTCTGTGACTCCCTGTGACTGTGGCGAAATAGGACTCTGGTCTGCATGGTTAGGGTGACTGTCATGGAAGGCGGCGAATGTCCGTCCTTCATCGGCTCAACTGTTGGGAGAGGACCCCTTATGACCACACGCATCGCCGTCGTCGTCGGCAACCCGAGCTCGAATTCGCGAACCCGCCAAGTGGCCGAAGACCTCGCCGCCAAGATCGCCGAGGTGACCGGATCCGAGATCGACGAAACCATCGAACTCGCCGAGGTGACCGACGAGATCTTCGAATGGAAGTCCGACCGCCTCAACACACTCACCGAACGTCTGGCCACCGCCGACTACGCCGTCATCGCCACGCCGACCTATAAGGCCAGCTACACCGGACTGCTCAAAGCCTTCCTCGACCGGTACGACGCTGGCGGTCTGCACGGGCTGACCGCGATCCCGGTCTTCACGATCGGGTCCCCGGCGCACACGCTCGCGGTGGAGACGACCCTGCGTCCGCTGCTCGTCGAACTCGGCGCCAGCGTGCCGACGAAAGGTCTGGCGTTCCCGACCGCAAAATTCGATGACCGCGCAAACGTGCTCGACGAATGGGTCGACAGCCAGAAGGCGTGCCTGCCGCAGAGGTGAGCCTTCAGCTTGGTGAACCTGCAGCGGCTTAGTGCAGGGGCCGAGCTATTGCAGTTTCACCACGCGGGAGAGCTGGCCGGTGCCGGGAACGTGGCGCGGGCCCGCTGAACGCATCAGCGGACCCGCGCGACATCCTCGGCGAATGAGGTCGCCCCGATCGGGGACGGGTGCCTCGGTGGGGGTTCAGCCGATCTGCAGCTCGCCCATCGCATCCCAATCGTCACCGTCGATCTGACGGGAGATGATCTTCGGGGTCGCTGCCAGCGCGGAGTGCATCGGCCCGCCTTCGGCGGTCGCGGCCTGGAAGTGGTCGGACTTCACGTGCGCTTCGGCGGCATCGTCGTCGAAGGCTTCGACGAGGACATACTCGTTCGGGTCATCGAGGCTGCGCGACCAGTCGAACCATTTGTTGCCCGGTTCGGCACGGGTCGCCTCGGTGAATTCGCGGGTGAGTTCGGGCCACTGGTCGGCCATTTCGGGCTTGACGGGGAACTTCACGACGATGAAGATCATGGCTTTTTCCTTCTCTCTGTGTTTGTTCTCTCGGGTGGAGATGTGGGTGTGGCGGTGTCGGTTTCTGCTATCAGCGACAACGTTACGAGAACTGCATTCCGCCGTCGACGAGCATGGTCTGCCCGGTGATGTAATCGGAGTCCTCGCTGGCGAGGAACGACACGAGGTTCGCGACGTCCTCGGGCACGGACACCCGGCCCATGAGGATGTCACCAGCATATTTCTTGATCGCCTCACCCTTGGCCAGTCCCTCCTCGGCGGCGAGCTTCTCATCGATGAGATCCCACATCGCGGTGCCGACGATGCCGGGCCCGTAGGCGTTGACGGTGATGCCGTGCTTGGCCCACTCCATTGCCGCGCCCTGGGTGAGCCCGCGCACCGCCCATTTCGTCGCCGAATACGGCGACAGGAGGGCGAAGGGGCGGAACGCGACGATCGAGGCGGCGCCGATGATCTTGCCGCCGTTGCCCTGCTCGATCATCTGCTTCGCCGCGGCCTGATACGACAGGAACACCCCGGTGAGATTGACGTCGACGATCTTCTCGAAATCGGCCTTCGAATAATCGATGAGGGGTTCGACCTGCGCGATTCCGGCGTTGGCGACGAAGACGTCGAGTTTTCCTCCCGCTTCCACGGCGACCTCGACGAGGCGGCTCAGCGAATCCTCGTCCGTGACGTCGACCTCAGCGACGGTGGCCCTCCCGCCTGCGCTTTCGATCGTTGTGACGGTCTCCGCCACCCCGTCCTGCATGCTTGGCAGGTCAGCCACGATGACATGATGGCCATCGGCTCCGAGCCTCTGCGCGATGCCCTGGCCGATTCCCCGTGCGGATCCCGTCACCACTGCGACGCTGTTGTTCGTGCCCATTTCTCCTCCTTGAGTTCTCAACTATGAGCGAGCACGATCATTCTCAGCAGAGTCGGCAGCCGGAGGACATGGTTCTTCTCATGTGGCGATAAAGCTGGGGGGTCAAACGTGGCCGGTTGTGGGGCGGGTGGTCGCTGTCGCGAGTGCTGTCTCCATCGGGAGTTCGGGGCTCAGGCGTGTTCGGCGACGGGGACGGTGACCGACCCGCCGCGCAGGTAGCTCGACGCCAGTCCCGCATGCTCGCGCAGGGTCGACTCGACCAGCTTCGCGCGACCCGCCATCTTCGACGAGGGGGTGCTGATCGCCATCGCCCCGACCTGCATTCCCGTGCCGTTGCGCACCGGCACGGCCGCGCAGGTCTGACGGGGCAGGAACTCCTCGTGCTCCCAGGCGATTCCGCGGGTGGCCACCTCGGCGAGGTGGGGGTCGAGGGCCTCCCGACTGATCATCGTCTGCGGGGTGAGCACCTGCATTCCGCGCGCCTCGAGGTAGTCGGTGCGCTGCGGTTCGGGCATTCCGGCCAGGAGGATCTTGCCGAAAGCGGTGGCGTGCGCCGCCTCGTGGAAACCGAAGCGCAGAGGCCGCAGCCGCGGATGCTTCTCGCAGTCGGAGCAGTAGGTGAGGATGATGTCCGAGCCGCGGTAGATCGCGAAGTAGGCGGCAGTGCCCAGCGACCGGTGGAGCTGATCGGTGATCTGCCGGATCGGATGCGGAGCGACGAGGCGCTGCTGGAACGACAGTCCGAGTTCGAAGCATTTGGGACCGAGCTCGAAGCGCTTGGTGTCCTTGAGGTAGACGAGATACCCGGAATCGGCGAGCTCGTTGAGGAGCCGGTAGACGGTGGGCAGCGGGATCTCGAGGCGGGTGGCCACGGTCTTCGCGGCGGCACAGCCCGAAGCGGCGACGGCCTCCAGGACGGAGAAGGTTCGTTGGATCACGGCACTGTTGGACACACGGTCTCCTGACTGTGCGATCGCCTCGGCGATCGACTTTTTCATGTGATGAGAATGAGGATAGTCCATGGTGTCGCGGGTCACATAGGTTGCTCATGTCAGGACAGTGGCGGGCGTGCGTCGATGCCGCCTGCCGAGTGGAGCAAAGGAGCATCCGATGGCATTCCCTGCAAAATACCCATCGCTGAATGCGATGGAGATGACGGACGAGGCGAAGCAGACCCTCATCCGAGTGCTGCGCGTGGCATTCCCGCACGCAGATTTCCCCGACGGACCGTATTTGCGCACCGCGGAGAAGATCCTCATCGCCGCCGATGAGGAGACGTGGTTCCGGGTGGCCCTCATCCAAGGGCTGCTGTCGTTGGATCAGCTCTCCGACGGTGATTTCTGCGGACTCGATGATGACTCCGCGCTCAAGGTGCTGCGACGGGTCGAATCCACCGAGTTCTTCGGCTTCGTCCGCCGCACCGCCGTGCTCAACCTCTATGACGATGTCGAGGTGTGGGAGACGCTCGGCTACGAAGGGCCGTCGTTCGACAAGGGCGGCTACATCAACCGCGGCTTCGATGATCTCGACTGGCTGCCCGAACCGCGGATCGTCTACCCCGAGGATGAGCCGCTGCCCGAGCTCGGCGACGGGGTTATGGGTGTCCGCAGCGGCAGCGCTGCCGGTGACGATTCGACCAATCAGCCGGCGCCGCAGAGCGTCGAGATGGGTGAGGTGAAGAAGTGATGACCGCTGAGAATATAGGACGCGGTGCCAGCGCCGAGGCTGGACACAGCGTGACCGGATTCAGCATCGACCCGGACGAAGAGGCCGTCGTCATCGTCGGCTCCGGCGCCGGCGGGGGAACCCTGGCCTACGAGCTCACCGCGAAGGGCATTCCCGTCGTCGTGCTCGAAGCCGGGCCGTATCTGCACAACGAGGACTACGTCAACAACGAATGGGAAGCCTTCAACCAGATGGCCTGGCTCGATCCCAGGACGACGACCGGATCGTGGCGGATCGCCCGCGATTTCCCGAACCTGCCGGCCTGGATCGTCAAAGCTGTGGGCGGCACGACGACCCACTGGTCGGGAGCGACCCCGCGATTCAAGGCTCATGAGTTCAAGGCCCGCAGCGTCTACGGCCGCATCGACGGCGCCAACCTCCTCGACTGGCCGATCACGCTTGAGGAGATGGCCCCGTACTACGACCGGGCCGAGAAGGCGATGGGTTCGACCCACGTCCACGGCCGGAAGCCGCTGCCGGCGAACAACAACTACAAGGTCTTCGCCGGAGGGGCGAAAGAGGTCGGCTACAAGTTCTACGCCACCGGTCCGTACGCCACGAACGCCGAAGAATACGACGGTCGCCCTGCCTCCATCCAGGACGGCTTCAACTTCCAAGGCGATAAGAACAAATCCAAATGGTCGACCCTGGTCAGAGAGCTGCCGCGGGCCGCGGACACGGGGCTGCTCGATCTGCGACCCGAGTCCCAGGCCGTGCAGATCACCCACAATGCCGACGGCCGGGCCGATGCCGTGCTCTACCTCGACAAGGACGGCAACCTCCACCGCCAGGCCGCGAAGATCGTGTGCGTGGCCGGCAACTCGATCGAGACGCCGAGGCTGCTCCTCCTCTCCGGCACACCGTCCTTCCCCGATGGGTTGGCGAACTCGTCGGGTCATGTGGGCCGGAACTATATGCGCCACCTGACCGGCACCGTGTGGGGTCATTTCGACAAGCCGGTGCGGATGTATCGCGGGGAGACGATGGCCGGAGTCATCGCCGACGAGTCGATCCATGATCCCGACCGCGGGTTCTCCGGCGGCTACTACATGGAGACGATCTCGCTGGGCCCGGCATTCATGGCCTCCTTCGTCGAGCCCGGCGGGTGGGGACCGGACTTCGCGGCGCTGCTCGACCGGTATCTCAACACCGCGGGAATGTGGATTGTCGGTGAGGACATGCCGCAGGAGAGCAACCGGGTGACGCTGAATACGACGGTCAAGGATACGAACGGTCTGCCCGTGCCGAACGTCCACTATGACGATCACGCCAATGACCTGGCGATGCGCGAACACGCCTACGCCGCAGGTCAGAGAGTCTACGAGGCGGTCGGAGCGCAGACCTCCCACCACACTCCGCCCTATCCGTCGACGCACAACCTCGGCACCGCGCGGATGAGCGAACGTCCCGAAGACGGCGTCGTCGACAAATGGGGCCGCACCCACGACGTGAAGAACCTCTTCATCTCCGACGGATCGGTCTTCACCACCGGCGCCGCCGCGAATCCGACACTCACGATCGTGGCGCTCGCGATCCGGCAGGCCGAGTACATCGCCGAGGCGTTGCGGACTCAGGAGATATAGGGGCGGCAGGATGTCGTCGCATCGATCGGCGTCGGTTCTGTCAACGGATGGAATCGACGCCGAACTGCTGTGAGAGAGCATCGGACCAATAGGATGAAAGGGAGACGCATCAAGGAGGAGACTGCCTGTGGCACGTACCGTCTACTACACCGCGACCACGCTCGACGGGTTCATCGCCGACCCGAATGACTCGCTCGAATGGCTGCTGCGCCAGACCGAAGAACCGCCGGACGACGGGTTCATCGACGGAGTCGGAGCGATCGTCATGGGCTCGACGACGTACGAATGGGTGCTGCGCAATCTCGACGGGCCGTGGCCCTATGAGGTTCCCGCGTGGGTGATGACCCACCGGAAGCTCGGCCTGCCCGAAGCCGGGAAGGACGGGATGACACCCGACATCCGGTTCGCGAAGAGCTCGGTCTCCGACCACTACTTCGAAATGTGCACCGCCACGGGCGACCATGACCTGTGGGTGATGGGCGGCGGCGACCTCGCCGGACAGTTCGCCGACGAGGGACTCCTCGACGAGATCATCACCTGGACCGCGCCGGTGATCCTCGGCAAGGGGCGCTCGCTCCTGCCGCGCCGCCTCGACCTCGAACTCATCGAAGTCGGACACAGCGCCCCCTTCGTCATCTCCCGCCACCGAGTCATCGGGCCCCTCCTCGAGGACAGCCCTACCGAGTGAAATCCCTCGCCGAGGCGGGGCGACGTTTCGTACGGGTCGATCATTGGTACGGACGTTCAGGGCCGCCTCGGCGAAGTGATCGATGATCTATACGCGAGGGTGGGCCGCCTCGGCGGGGTTCATCCGGATATCGGGCACCCCTGGTGGGCGGTGGGATTCCGTGATTCGATGCAGTCATGACTGCTGCGATTGAGAACCATCGGGCCCGCCTGCGCGCGGGGGAGATCTACAACGGACTGTGGATGATGTCGACGAGTCCGGAGCTGGCGAAGGCCGGGTCGGCGGCCGGATTCGACTATGTCTGCCTCGACCTGCAGCACGGGCTGGTGCGGCCCACCGACGTGCTGCGACTGTCCGACGCTGTGCGCGCCAGCGGCGACGCACTCGTAACGGCGCGGGTCGCGGCGAACCGATTCACCGAGATCGGGGCGCTCGCCGACGCCGGAGTCGAGGCGATCATCGTCCCGCTCGTATCCTCGGTCGACGAAGCACAGGCCGCGGTGGCCGCGCTCGACTATCCCTCGCGGGGCGGGGATCGTTCGTGGGGACCGACAGCCGAGATCATGCACGGCGCCGTGCAGGACACTCGGGATGAGCGGCCGCTGCTGTTCGTCATGATCGAGAACGAGGAGGGTCTGGCCGCGGTCGAGGACATCTGCGCCGTGCCGGGAATCGACGGGGTGTACGTCGGTCCGTCCGATCTCGCGTTCGCTGTCGGCGCGCTGCCGGGGCAGCACAACGAGGCCCACGCCGAGGCGCTCGTGCGGATCCGCACGGCCGCCGATGCCGCCGGGGTGGTTCCGGGAATCCACTGCGGCGACGGCGAGGAGGCTCGGTTGCGTCGGGAACAGGGCTTCCGCTTCATCACCTCATGCGGCGACTTGGGCGCCGCAGGCCGAGCCTTCCGCGAGGACCTATCCACCGCCCGCTCCTAGTTTCTCCAATTACTACCTGACGGCGGCTCAGCAACCTCGATCCTTCTATGTCTTGTCAAGCGGGTTGAGGAACGGTATCTAGCGCGTTGAGGATCTTGTAGACCCGGCGCGCTAGATATCGTTTGAGGTTGCGCTTGATCTCCCTCTTGGATTTCTTCGTCGGTTCTTCACCGTAGTGGCGGGCCACGTAGTTCCTGGTCCGTTCGTCATGGACCATCCGGTTCATGATCACCGTGTGTAGGGCCCGGTTCAACTGCCGATCCCCGCCCCGGTTCAACCGGTGCCGGCGCGTGTTGCCCGACGACGCAGGTATCGGGTTCACTCCCGCCAGAGCTGCGAACGCGGCCTCGTTCCGCACCCGCCCCGGGTGGGACCACGCGGTGAAGCACACAGCGGCGCTGAATGGGCCGATCCCGGGCTCATCCAGCAAGGGTGCGGCCGGACTGGCTTCAACAAGCTCGGTGAGCCTGTCATGGTTGGTCTGCAGATCATCGTTCAAAGCGAGGACGCGTTTGGCCAGACGGATCGCTTCTTCCCGGGCGGTGGACAAGTCGACGTCTTCGTTGCGGGTTCGCCATTTCGCGATCTCGTCGACCTGGTCACTGTTCAATGACTTGCGGGCATCGATGCCAAGATCGATGGTGCGCACCAGCGCGGTCAGAGAGTTGATCGCACGAGTCCGTTCCGTACTCATCGCGTCCCGGGCTGACAGCAGGACACGCAGCGCCTGCCGGACACCTTCACCGTGACGCGGCCACCGCAGTTGATCGGCGTCGAGAGGCAATACAGATGCCGCGATCCGGCGGGAATCAAGCTCGTCGCTCTTACCGACACCGTGGCGGGCTTTGGCATCCATACGCCCGGCTTCGACTACCGGGTACCCGGCTGCGGCGATGTGTCCGGTCAGCACCGCACCGTACGAGGCCGCACCTTCAACGACCCAGAGGGTGTCGAGGTCACCGCTGGTGCGCCTGCCGGCCCAGGTGAGGGCTCGTTTGATTCCTGCTGACGTGGTGGGGAAGGAACGGGTTTCGACGAGAATTCCGGTGTTGGTGACGATGGAATACACGTGGTTTCTGGCGTGTGTATCAACACCGATGAAGAAACTGTATAAGTGCGCGACAATAGACATAGCGGTTCGAAGCTCCCTGTTTGACCGATGGGTTGCGTGGCCGCTTGCGGCCGGTACCGGTCCGGGTTAGAGATCACTTCGGAACAACACTGTGATGAGTCACACCCCCGGATTTTCGGGGGTGGACAGCCTTCTGATCAAGTTACCGATGTGGGCCGAGCTGGTGCCGGCCGCACCATCCATGTGATCGGACAAATCGAGGGCAAGACACCACGGTGTGAGTCAGCGCGAGGTGGAGTCACGATCACTGGACGGAGAGGCCAACACCTACTCTGCCAGCCAGTCCCAGACCAGCCACTGTCAATACTCACAGCGCGAGGTTGCTGGGCCGCCGTCAGGTAGTTCGGGGATCCGCGTTGCGCGCGACGTTGCCATGGTGCGCCAGGATGTTCTTGGGAAGTCCGAGTATCCTGGCGTTTCTCAATTCAACTCTCGAGTTTTTCCTGCCTGCACAAACTCATCGATGCAATTCCTTCAGGGTATCGAAACATGCGAAAACAATCTTGGACAGGCATCGTTGAGTCGCGAATACTGGAACGCATCACAGTTGTTCCACGTCACAAATGCAATGCACACCTGCTCATGGACCAGAACCCAATGGAGGGATCGCCGATGACAACAGCACCACGCATCGATACCGATGCAGTTCGACCTGTGGAGCCCGGCCCTGCGCCGGCAGCTCCGCCGACTGCATCTAGGCTCAAACCTGAGTCATTCACAGCGGGAATCAAAGCTGTTGTCGGGCTCGTCGGATTGTTCGCGATCTGGGAGCTAGCAGTCTTCATCTTCGACTTCCCGAAGTATCTGCTTGTCGGTCCGATTTCGGCGTTCGAAGAATTGTTCACGAACCCGGGATACTTCGCGGTCAACGCTCTCACTACCCTGCAGGAAGGTCTCGCAGGCTTTGCGCTCGGCACAGCATTGGGCGTTCTGTGTGGAGCACTCCTCTATTACGCTTCCTTCCTTCGTCCCTTCCTCTATCCGGCGCTCATCGCCATCGACACGATTCCGAAGGTCGCTCTGGCGCCGCTGTTCATCGTCTGGTTCGGCTTCGGCTTCGAGTCGAAGGCTTTCGTGGCAATGGCCATCGCATTCTTCCCGCTCGTCATCAACACATTCGACGGGCTCAACTCTGTGCCGCACGAGCTGCAGGACCTTGCACGCATCAACCGTGCCTCGAAGCTGAAGAAGATGATGAAGATCGATTTCATCTATGCGCTTCCTTCGATCTTCACGGGAGCTAAGATCTCGATCTCGCTGGCTGTCGGCGGGGCCGTGGTCGGTGAGTTCATCGCCGGGTCCAAGGGACTCGGATACGTCATTCTTCTCGCGAACTCTCAGGTCGACCTCCCCTCGATGTTCGCAGCATTCATCGTGCTTGCGGCGATCGCATTGCTTCTCTTCTTCATCATCGACCTCATCTCGAAGAAGCTGCTGCCGTGGAAGAACTACACGAAGTGAGAGGCGGAACCATGCACATCTTGAAGAAACTGCTAGTTGCGCCGCTCCTGCTGTCTGTCGTCACTCTGACAGGATGCACGCCAAAGGACGGACTCGATGACTTCAACCTCATGGTCGACGTCGCCTATCTGCCGAAGCACGCACCGTTCTTCGCAGCTGAGGCCGAGGGGTTCTTTGAAGAGGAAGGATTCGACGTCTCGCTGATGCCGGGTTCCGGCTCAACGAACACCGTGACTTCCGTCGAAACCGGGAGAGTCGACGCCGGATGGGCCGATTTCGGCGCGACCATCCTCAGCCAGGGCAAAGGAGCTCACGTTAAGCAGGTGAATCTGCTTCAGGCCCGATCAGCGTACGCGACTATCGCACTCGAGAGTTCGGGTATCAAAACCTGGGAGGACATGAAGGGCAAGACGGTGGCGACTGAGGGTGCCGGTGCCATGACGGCTATGTGGCCGCTCGCGCTCGAACGCAGTGGCCTTAAACAGGATGACGTCAACGTCGTCCACGCCACCGGCGAATCGAAGATTCCAGGTCTGCTGGCCGACCGCTGGGATGCGAACCTCGCGCTCTACGTCTCCGACGAGCCGGCGCTGATGGCGCTCGGTGAGAAGGCGAACATCCTCAAATGGTCTGACGTCGGCATCGACCTCTACGGCAATGGCATCGTGGTCTCGGATGAGGCCCTGAAGAATGATCCCGAGCGTATTGAGCGCTTCAACCGCGCGATGCAGAAGGGCTTTCTCTGGGCCTGCGACCACCCGGATCAGACTGCAGAGGAGTTCACGAAGGAAGTTCAAGGGTACGAACCGGAGACCGTGACCTATGCGCTCAAGTCGCAATGCGAGTTGAACTGGGCCACCGGAAAGGCAGACGACCAGTTCGGTGTGATGACCGACGATGGAGTTGGGCAGATGCTGAGCGTGGCCACTGACTTCCTCGGTCTCGAGAATTCGACCGACCTCACCGTCGATGACATCTATACGAACGACTACATCGACCCGATTCGCCATGACGAAGACGTTGCGGCACCCACAAAGTGAATGGAGTACGACCATGACCACTGACTATGCGATCTCAGTCAACAACGTCGGCAAGACCTACACCTCGCGAGACGGGCAGGAGAACGTCGTCCTCAAGGGACTCGACTTCCATGTCAACCCGGGGGAGTTCGTCTCGATCGTCGGCCAGTCCGGCAGCGGAAAGACCACTCTGCTCAACACGATCTCGGGTCTGCAGGAAGCCTCTGAAGGCGAAATCCTCATCCGCGGACGTGAGATCAGCGCCGCACTCAAGGACATCGGAATGGTGTTCCAGAGCCCGGTCCTCCTGCCCTGGCGGAATAATCTCGACAATGTCCTCCTGCCCTTGGAATTTCGTGACGCCGTCACATCGGAATCCAAGGACCACGCCATGGAGCTGCTGCACATGGTCGGACTTGGAGAGAAAGCGACCCGGTACTCCTACGAGCTCAGCGGTGGGATGCAGCAACGCGTCGCCATCTGCCGCGCGTTGGTTTCACGTCCGGAAATTCTCCTCATGGATGAGCCATTCGGCGCACTCGACGCGATGACGCGTGATTCGATGAACTTCGAAATCCAGAGGATCTGGCGCCGCACGGGCTGCAGTGTCCTCTTCGTCACCCACAGCATCTCTGAAGCTGTATGGCTGGCAGATCGAGTCGTCGTTGTCGGTGATCGTCCGGGACGGATCGTCGCTGACGTCAAGGTGGACATCGAACGTCCCCGCGCGAAAGAGCACAAATTCTCAGAGAACTTCGCCAGCTACGTGGCGGAGATCGAATCCCACATCGGCGTCACCGCCGGAATCAGCTGAGCGGTCCGCCCCTCCGGCCCGACGAACACATGCCAGGGATGGCCGGCAGGGATCCTTCGGCCCAAGGCACACCGCACGAGGCGAACACGTCTCAAGGAAGATATGGAGTTGGAAACGCAATGATCAAACTGACAACCGACAAGACGCGTCTGGCAGATTCGTTCGGACTAGATGCCCAGAAGAGCCTTCTGTTCTCTGCGATTCGCCTTGATTCGAGCCCTCTGGTTGCACCGATCATCGCCGACACGACTGACGGTGAAGTGCTGCTTGTTCGCCAGCAGGAGCAGGGAAACGCCCTGTCCGCCGGGGTACCGAAGGAGCGGATGAGATTCTATGCGCCGTGGGTGACGATCGATCCCCGAATTGTTGCCGATACACCAGCCTCAGCATCACTCTCGACATTGGTTGAGGAGCTCGCAGAAGGGGATCAGGTCGGTCTCGACTCCGGTGTTGTCATGAAGCACTACTCGACGTTGTCGGAGAGCCTCGATGTCGTCGCCGACAAGCAGCCGACGACTCCGGTGGTCGCCTATGAGATCGACACCGCAGCGGTTCTTGAGCGCTTCTCTCGCTGGCGTGAGCTCGGAGCGGAGACTGCGACGCGGCTCATCGACGACGTCGAACATCTTGACGGACTGGACAAGGAGATCCAGTCGCAGACCGACACACGCTATTCGGCGCTGCAGTCGATGGCGAAGGACCGCGGTCTCGACGCCGTCATCATCGCCGCTCCGCCGAACTTCAGCGAGGTCGTCGGAACTCAGCAGAGCGAAGATCAACTGGCGGTTTGGTCAACGCAGGACGAGAAACTCTACGTTCTCGCCCCGGAGACCGCGCACGGTGTGTCCGGCACTCCGATCGGCCGCTTCGCCGGACTTGGTGCGGCAGCTGTGGCACTGGCTCATGGCAATCAGATCGGCGTTGAGGAGGAGTGGATCGCAACCGGTCTGGCACTCGAACTCGAAGCCGAAGGCGCCGTCCTCAATGAGTTGTCGACCGCTCTCGGTCACTGGCGCGATATTCGTGACCACGAAGACCTCGGGTTCCAGATCGTTGCTGCCAGGTGCAGCGTCTTCGCCATCGAAGAGGCTCTGAAATGGGCGGAGGAGTCGTTGGCGGCGGGGCTTGAGTTCACCGAGCTCGACATCTACGCGCGCTATGTGGACAAGATCGTCGAATTTCGCACGGACAACGTGATTCCTTTTGCGATCGAACCGTACTTCACCAACTTGCACTCCTCGAACAGAATGCTGTTTCCCGGACCTCCCGTCGATTTCCCGATCAACGATGACACGAAGTGCATCCAACTCGACGCCGGTGTGCGGATCACCTTTGACGGGATCACTGTGGCGACCTCCGATATGGCACGGTCGCTTCCGCGTACCGATAGTGCCAAAGAGGCCTATGAGTTCTTCTTCGACGTGGTCCGTGAGGGAATCATCGGCCAGTTGCGTCCCGGAGTCGTGTGCGAGGATGTCCATCAGGGGACATTGGACTACTTGGCGCCCCACCTCGACAGGATGATCGAGATCGGCATGCTAGGTGCAGACGTGGATTTCAACACGGAATACCGGAAGCGCAATGTCGGGCACCTCATGGGCAAGCAGGAGTCATTCGCCAACGAGTTGCGTCCCGGCTACAAGCACGTCTTGGAGGTCGGTTCCTTCGGCGCCGCGGAGATCCCGTGGCGGTACGGCAATGTGGCGATCGGCACTGAGGACCTCTGGTTCATCGGGTCGGACCGTACCTATATTCTCTCCAAGCGCTGAGGCGGGACCTCTCCACTTCGATGTGTCTCACGCAGGACGCTCAACTCCTTGCAGGTTGAACGGGGCGGACATTCCCACAAGGGAGTGTCCGCCCCGTTGCGTAGATTGAAACCAGCAGAAGAGTGAGATGCAGTTACCTTATGGTCAGCAGGGAATTGAAAGCGGTCCGGTCGTTGAATCGACCGGACCGCTCTGCGTTTGTGCTGTCAGCTTGGCAGCTGATCAGCTGGGGCGGAGTTCACCTGGACTCTTGAGCTTGACGACGGCTTCGATCTCAACCGGTGAGTTCGCAGGGAGACGCGGGACTCCCAGAGCAGTGCGTGCATGACGGCCTGCGTCTCCCAGAGCATCGACAAGGAGTTTGGAGGCCCCTTCAGCGACGACGGGGTGCTTACTGAAGTCTGTCGGACTGGCCACATAGACGTTGAGTTTGGCGATGCCCTCGACATTGTCGAGGCCGAGGTTCGTCTCCAGCTGGGCAATGAGATTCACCACGCACAGCTGAGCTGCCGCAATTCCGTCCTCTATGCTCAGATCCTCACCGACGACTCCCTGGACCGGTACTTCTCCGCCTTGTTTGGCAATCTGCCCGGACACGAAGGCCAACTGGCCGGCGACGGTCACCGTCTCGTAGCTGTAGCTGGCGGGATTGGCTTCGGGAAGGTCGAATCCGAGTTCATTGAGACGGTGGCGCACGCCGTCTGCGAAGGATTTCGCCGAGACAGCTGCGTCGGTAGCGGCCGAGGCATCGCCACGCTGTGCTGCAGAGTATCGACCATCGAGCACCCGGGCCACCGCCCAAGGATTGGCGTCCTGGAGGACCGGATGAAGAATGGCCTGCGGGACGTTCTGGTAGGCGACCGGGCGGAGGAACCTGTCGATCGCAGTTGCACCCACCGAGGTGGTCTGCGGAGCTGACGTCGCTGGAAACGGTCCACCATGGATCATCGCATGGCCGACATCGACTCCTGTCGGCCAACCGTTGACGATGATCCGTCCGACGGTGAGTTCCAGCGCGCGCACAAGCGCGTCGGCCACCTCGGTGTCCTGTTCACCCATCTGCAGTGTCGCAGTCAGCTGTCCTTCGAGCTCTGCTACGACATGCTCCAGCTCATCAGTCGAGTGATAGCGCACGACGAGGGCAGCGGACCCGAAGATCTCATTCTGCAGTTCCTTGTTCGACGCGAAGTCCTGGATCGAGGTCGTGAACACGCGGGGCCCGGGCGCGTTGAGCGTCTCCCCATCCGCCCCCTGAGCCAGAGATGAGACGCCCGGCTGTGCTGAAAGCTGGTCGACTCCACTCTGCCAGGCTGCGGCTATGGAGGGAGTGAGCATCGTTTGACCCTTCGCCGCGTTGAATTCCTCAGCAATGCGAGCCGTCAGCGCATCTCCACGGTCGCCGTTGGGAACGAAGAGAATTCCAGGGGAGGTGCACAACTGACCGGAGGAACCGGTCACTGCTCCGAAGAAGCCTTGGGCCACCTCGGCGACGTCATCGGCAATGGCGCCTGGCAGGACGAACACGGGATTGATTGAACTCATCTCGGCATAGACAGGGATCGGTGTGGGTCGAGCCGCGGTGGCGGCCGACAATGCCAGTCCGGCAGCCCTGGAACCGGTGAATCCTACGGCCGTGATCCGCCGGTCCGTGGCTAACTGCTGCCCGACCTCGGAGCCAGCCCCATAGACGAGTGAAAAGACGCCCGGGTGAAGCCCGCTGTCGCGAACGGCACGAGTGATGGCGGCACCGACCAGTTCGTTGGTCCCGGGGTGGGCATTATGGGCCTTGACGATGACCGGGCATCCGGCAGCAAGTGCGGAAGCGGTGTCACCGCCTGCGGTTGAGAAAGCAAGGGGAAAGTTGCTCGCGCCGAAGACAGCGACGGGGCCCAGAGGAACCTTGCGCTGACGAATATCGGGGCGCGGCAGCGGTGCGCGGTCCGGGAGCGCGGGATCAATGCGCACGCCGTGGGCGTCACCGAGCCGAACGACAGATGCGAACAGGCGCAGCTGGTTGGAGGTTCTGGTGATCTCGCCATTCAGGCGCCCCGCAGGAAGTCCGGTCTCCAGAACGGCCCGGTCGACGATGCGCCGCGCGTCAGACTCGATATTGGCTGCGATTCTCTCGAGAAAGGTTGCGCGGATCTCCGGCGAAGTGCCGCGGTACGAAGGGAACGCATCGTGGGCCTCGGCGATGGCTGCGGATACCTGCTCCTCGGTGAGCAGCGTGTATTCGGGATCTAAGGTCTCACCTGTCGCCGGATTGATTGCACGGCTGGTCTCCCCCTGTCCTGGCGTCTTCGTGCCGGCCACAATTGATGTGCCGGAAAGTGATGTGTCGACGTCCGAGTCGGTCGTCGCGGTAGTGAACTGCGTCGTCATAAGTGACCTCTATTCCTGATAGCGATGTCGGCGCCGACCGGCTCAAGCCGATCGGCGCCGATCTGTGGGTGTGGCTGTCTCAGCCGCGGATTCGTGGCGGACTGAACGTTCAGGCGACCGCGGACGCGGTGCGGTCGAGTCGGATGCCGGCAGCGGACATAACTTGTTCGAGATCCTGCAGGTCTGCCTCGGTGAGGTTCTGCAAGGGTGGCCGGACCGGCCCGCAGTCGCGGCCGATGACTTTGAGGCCGCCCTTGACGATGGAGACGCCGTAGCCGGCCACTCGTTCGCGGATCTTCGAGTAGGGCAGGACGAAGGAGTTGAGCTTCTCTGTCACGGCGGCGCGGTCCTGTTTGCGCACCGCATCGTAGAAGTCGAGGGCGAATTCGGGTGCGAAGTTGAACATGGCGGATGAGTAGGTGCTCATTCCGAGCTGCAGCAATGGCAGTGCATAGACTTCGGCGGTCGGAAGTCCGCCGAGGTAGAAGAGGCGGTCGCCGGTGCGGGCGTAGACCTTCGTCAGCTGCTCGATGTTGCCGAGGGCGTCCTTGAAGCCGATGAAATTCTCATGGGTGTCGGCGAGGCGTTCAACGGTCTCGGGCGAGTAGATCGCATTTGCCCGGTTGTAGACGATGACGCCGATCTTGGTTGCTTTGCAGATGGCGGATACGTGCTCGAAGAGGCCGTCTTGGCTGCATTCAGTGAGGTAGGGAGGAAGGGCCAGAAGGCCCTCTGCTCCGGCTTCCTCGGCGTCGATCGCATTCTGCACGGCGTGTGCAGTGGCGCCCCCTGCCGAAGCAAGGACCGGCACTTCAGCACGTGAGTTTGAAACTGCCAAGCCCACGACCTGTTTCGCTTCCGGGGGAGTGAGGCTGAATCCCTCGCCGGTTCCGCCAGCGGCGAAGAGTCCTGCGACGTCGAAGCTCGACTGCCAGGCGATGTGGTCGGAATAGGCGTCGGCGTCGAGGGACAGGTCTGCGTTGAATGCTGTCGCGGGGAAGGAGAGGAGTCCGTCCTTGAGATGGTCGGCGAGTTCTTGAGGTTGGTAATTGGCCACGGAATGACGTCCTTGTTAGTCGGGATAGTGATCCCACTGTAAGAACGAGGAATAATTCCTGTCCAAGATTATTTATATATGCATTGATGCCCAGAAGGTATTATCTTCATTCTCTGCGAATCAATGCGAGGACTTCCTTGAGTGCCGGGTTGCGGGACTCCGGATTCCAGATCGCATGAAGTTCGACGACATCGCGTGGAGCGTCGTGGAGCGGCACATATGTGACACCGTCGACGCCGAGGCGAGCAGCTGATTCCGAGACGACGGCGATGCCGCGACCAGCAGCGACGAGATTGACGATGGTCAGGATCTGGCTCAGCGAATGAGCCACCTCATTGGCTTCGACATCGATGTAGCGAACGGTGAGATCGTAGAAGTATCGAGCCCTCGTGGCATCGTGCATGAGCAGTCGCTGACCGGAGATCTCCTTTGTGTCCACAGAGTCACGTGCGGCGAACGCATGGTCCGAAGGGACTGCCAGTACGAGCTGCTCAGACAGGACCAGGGTCGCGTCGATGGTTTCGGGAATGCGGCCCACTCGCCCCAGGCCGATGTCGATCTTGCCCTCAGACAAGGCCTTGATCTGTTCTGCCGTAACCATCTCGGCGATCTCGACGCTTATGCCCGGCAGCTGTTCTGCCAGGGTCGAGACCAGACTGCCGAGGACGCCGAACGTCGAGACCGCAGTGCACCCGATGGTGATCTGACCCCAGGAGCCCTCGGCGATCTTCTGTGCTCGCCGCGGGGCACGCTCGACGGAGGCGAGCAGACCGTATGCCTCAGCGAGGAAGGCCTCACCTGCCGGCGTAAGTGTGACGGTGCGATTGTTGCGTTCGAAGAGGTGGACACCGATCGATTTCTCCAGCTTCTGGATCTGCCGGCTCAACGGTGGCTGGGTCATATTCAGCTCTTCAGCGGCGCGTCCGAAGTGAAGGTTTTCGGCCACCGCGATGAAGCCGGTGATCTGTGCCAAGGTGAACTGCATCGCTCGCTCGTTTTCTTTCGTGGGCCACGGCCTGTGCTGTTCAGCAGTGTATCGGGCGTGCGGCACCTCGCTTTCAGCCGTCGGGTAGCAATAAGGGGCGGGTACAGTGACAGACACCGACTCGAGAGGACAGAGCATGACCACAGAGACAGTGACGCAGCAGGGCACCTCGACCGAAACCACCCCATCCTCCACCCCCACCGGAGCCGACCACACCGAACACGTCGACCTCCTCGTCATCGGCTGGGGCAAGGGCGGCAAGACTCTGGCAGGGACCATGTCCCGCGCCGGCAAGAAGGTCGCCGTCGTCGAACATTCGGAGATGATGATCGGCGGCTCGTGCATCAACATCGCCTGCATCCCCACGAAGATCCTCGTCCACGACGCCGAGAACAAACGCGCCGATGACGACACCGACGACTACTTCGCCAAAGCCGTCAAACGTCGCGACACCCTGACCGGTGCAATGCGGAAGAAGAACCACTCGATGCTCGCCGACCTCGACTCGGTGCTGCTGGTCAACGGCCGCGCCGAGTTCACCGGCGAACGCGAAGTCCGCGTCACCGGCGGCGCCGACACCATGACGATCACCGCCGACACCGTCGTTGTCAACACCGGATCCGTCGCCAACATCCCACCCATCGACGGCGCGCAGCTCGGCGGCCGCATCCACGACTCCGAATCCCTGCAGCACGTCGACCCGTTCCCAGGTCGCCTCGTCATCGTCGGCGGTGGCTACATCGGGCTCGAGTTCGGATCGATGTTCGCGCACTTCGGTTCGCAGGTCACCGTCCTCGACCGCGGACCCCGCCCGCTCGCGAACGAAGATGACGACGTCGCCGAGGTGGTCGCCCAGGCCCTCGCCGATGACGGAGTCACCATCGTCAACGACGCCTCCGTCACTGCAGTCAACGACGGCGCTGACGCCGCAACCGTGACCTATGAGGTGAGCGGTGAGACCAAGACCATCGACGCCGAGGCGGTCCTCCTGGCCGTCGGACGCAAGCCCGCAACTGCGGACCTCGGCCTCGAGAAGGCCGGCATCGACACCGATGATCGCGGGTTCATCGTCACCGATGGGTACCTGCGCAGCTCCGCCGAGGGCGTGTACGCGTTCGGCGACGTCAACGGCGGACCGATGTTCACCTACATCTCTCTCGACGACAACCGGATCCTCGCCGATCAGCTCCTCGGCGACGGGAAGCGGTCGACGAAGGATCGCGGTTCCGTTCCGTACACAATGTTCCTCACTCCGCCCGTCGCCCGCGTCGGCCTGTCCGAGAAAGCCGCCCGCGACGAAGGCTATGAGATCAAGGTCGGCGCGAAGCTGCAGGCCGATATCGCCGCAGCACCGCGGGCGAAGATCGAAGGCGACCCGCGCGGAATCGTCAAGTTCGTCGTCGACGCGAAGACCGATCTCATCCTCGGCGCGGCCCTCGTCCATGTGCACTCGCAGGAGGTCATCAATACCGTGGCGCTCGCGATGCGCCACGACGTCACCGCGACCGAGCTGCGCGACACGATCTACACCCACCCCTCGGCCACCGAGGCGCTCAACGAGGTGCTCGGCGCACTCAAGTGAGAGCCGCGATAGGCTCGCCATCATGAGCCGTCGCATCGTCATCACCACCGATTACCTCGAACCCGGCGACAGCGTCGACCGGCTGCTGAGGGAGCACGGACTCGAACCCGTGTATTCCCCGGCGGCTGGTCGACGCACCGAGGATGAACAGCGCAACCTCCTCAAAGGTGCGATCGGTGCCATCGTTGCGAGCGAACCGATCACCCGTGACACGCTCGCCGAGGCGGCCGACCTCCGAATCCTCGCCCGCAGCGGAGTCGGATACGACTCCGTCGAAACCACCGCGGCCCAAGAGTTCGGCATTCGCGTGGCCAACACCCCCGGCGTCAACCACCACGCCGTCGCCGAACTCGCGCTCGCTCTCATGCTCAACTGCGCCAAACACTTCAGTGACGTCATCAGCGGCGTCAACGCAGGTCAGTGGCCGCGCACCGCAGGCACGGAACTGCGCGGCAAGACGCTCGGCGTCATCGGCTACGGCCCCAGCGGCAAGGCAATCGCCGCAATCGGTGCAGCTCTGGGCATGAAAGTCATCGTCGGCACCTCCCACCCTGATACCAACGCGGACCCGAGCATCGAATTCGCCGACGTCGACACCGTCGTCGCGGCCGCCGACTACCTCACCCTCCATGCTCGGGCGACCGGCACCCCGATCATCGGCACCGACCGACTCGCTGCGATGAAGGACACCGCGTTCCTCATCAATACCGCCCGCGGATCACTCATCGACGAGGCCGCCCTCGTCGCCGCGCTCAACAAAAAGCAGATCGCCGGTGCCGCCCTCGATGTGCTCGAGACCGAACCGATGACGAAGGACAACCCGCTGCGGAAATTCGACAACGTTTGGGTCACCTCGCACCTGGCCGGTCAGACGGTCGAAGCCCGTGAACGCGCCGGGTTGGCCGCCGCTCAAGCCGTCATCGATGTACTCGACGGAAAGGAACCCGTCGGACTCATCGTCTGAAGGGTCCCATCCCCACCTGCCGGGGCGTACCGTTGACTCATGGCGCATCCGCAGATGTTCGATGACGACGATCCGATGCTCGAGCGGGTCCGCGCGATCGCGCTCAGCCTGCCCGAATCAGCCGAGAAGATCTCGCACGGCAGACCGGCCTTCTTCACGAAGAAGATCTTCGCTCATTACGGCGGCACCGAGAAGCTGGCATCGGGGGAGATGGTGCAGCACCCGCAGGCGCTGCTCGTCCTGCTCGACCCCATGGACGCCGAGGTGGTGCTCGAGCGACCGGACTCCTTCGTTCCCATGTACCTCGGCCCCTCCGGCTGGGTCGGACTCGGACTCGACGATCTCGACGACGAGGAGCTGCGCGAACTGACCATTGATTCCTATCGGAACACCGCCTCGGTGAGGTTGATCAAGGCCCTTGACGCTCAGGAATGAGCGCTCAATGTTCCCGCTCGGCGATCAGTCTCGAGCGGTCCGCAGACGCTGCCGGTCTGCTTCGACCCGTGGGCGCCGCATCCTCGCAATGATGAGAAGGACCAGTCCCACAACGGCGACGACCACTCCTACAAGGAACCCGTAGAAGGGGAACCCGTACTGCGTCACCGAGAACTCCTGACCGGTGACGGTGTCGCCGGAGCAGGTCAGGGCCGGCGGCAGATAGTCAGCCGTGACTGAGAATCCCAGCACATCGTCACCGCCGACGGATTCCGGGCAGATCTCAAAACCATCAGACGCCGCGTACCACTGAAAATACTGGCCGAGCATCATCACCGGCAGCATGAAGACCCCGATCCCGATGAGCCGCAGCGGCCACCGATCTCGACGCGGTTCGGCCAGCGGCGACCGGTACAGCCCGAGCAACCGGGTCACCATGAACGCGATCAGCACACTGAGAAGCACCGCGACGCTCAGAGCGGCGAGTGCCATCGAGACCATAAACAGCGCCGAGGTGGCCCCGGAGTGCTCAATGATCGCGTGCCCGTCGTCGTAGGTCGGGGCCTGGCAGACGAACCCGGACGGTGCGCGGTCGATGAGTTCGATCCTGTCGGGATCGACGCCGAAGTCGTCGACCAGATCGGAACAGGCATCGGCGGCACCCTGCGTACGGGCGACCGCTGTTGAAATCCACGACGTCACCCACTGGGCGGCGTGGAGCAGCGCGGCGACCACCAATCCGGCGCTCGGCAACAGAAAGGCCACCCGCCACCGCGAAAGCCTGCGAATACGGCGAAGGAATCCCCGCTCCGTAGCTCGCGCGTTCGTCTCCATGCGACCACGCTAGCCCAAACCGCATTGTGAAAACCCCGCGGCAGTGCCTCCTCGGGACACCTCACAGGAAGAGTTCACTCACGACACCCTGCTCAAACTCAAGGCGAATGCTCTGGCCAGCACGGCCTCGGCGGTCATAGGGTGAATACATGACGACCCCAGCGAACACCCCCGCGCAGAACTCACCGATCCCCACACTCGACCTCAACGACGGACGTGCGATCCCGCAGCTCGGGCTCGGCATCTACGCGATGAAGGGCGACGAGGGGGTCGACGCCATCGTGGGTGCCGTCGATAATGTCGGCTACCGCCTGCTCGACACCGCGGTGAATTACGAGAACGAACGAGAGGTCGGTCAGGCCATCGCCGACTGCTCCGTCGCTCGCGAGGACCTGTTCGTCACGAGCAAGATCCCCGGCCGCCATCACGGCTTCGACGAGGCCATCGCCAGCACCGAGGAATCGCTGGCCCGCCTCGGTCTCGACTACCTCGACCTCCACCTCATCCACTGGCCCAACCCCAGCGTCGGCAAGTACGTCGAGACCTGGGAGGGCCTCATCGAACTGCGCAGACGCGGTCTGGTGAAGTCGATCGGCGTCTCGAACTTCACCGAGGAGATGCTCACCGAGCTCGTTGAGAAGACCGGCGTCACCCCGGCCGTCAACCAGGTCGAGCTCCACCCGTATTTCCCGCAGACCGAGCTTGTGGCCTTCCACCGCTCCATCGGTGTGCAGACCGAGAGTTGGTCCCCGCTCTACCGTGACCAGGGATTGTTCGAAGAAGCCCCCATCGCCGAGGCGGCCGCCGCCCATGGCGTGACCTCGGCCCAGGTGGTCCTGCGCTGGCATATCGAGATCGGAAGCATCCCGATCCCGAAATCCGCGAACCCGGAGCGTCAGGCCCTCAACGCCGATGTCTTCGATTTCGAACTCACCCCCGCCGAGGTGGCGGCGATCTCCGGACTCGAGCGCGGTCGCATGAAGGACCGGGATCCGCTCACCCACGAGGAGATGTGAGTGCCATTTGCGTTGAAATGGCGGTGTCGTTCGGCTGATTAGGACATCGGCTGTCGGACAGCATCAATTCGCATCGTGCGGTTTCAGCCATGGCCAAAGTGCGGTTGTGCATGCTTGGGTAAGGTGTTCATATGGCGAATTCCAAAGATGTGGCCTTGGCCGCGGGGACGTCTCAATCGACTGTGTCGAGGGTGTTTCGTGGTGAACCGAACGTTGGCCCTGAGCTCATCGCTCGGGTAAAGGCCGCGGCCAAATCGCTAAACTATGTACCGAATGATGCTGCGCGTTCGCTACTTCAAGGAAAGACTCGGCGAATCGCGCTTGTCGTCGAGAAGCTCACCCAGCCAGCATTCGCCCTGATGGCCGATATCACACACGATGAGTTACTGAAGCGGAATTATCGGGTAGTTGTACTTGAGTCGGATTCGCCCGGCGGCGGTGTCCGTGATGGTTCGAGAGAAATCTTCTCAGCCGTTGACGGCGTCCTCTACTGTTCTGCTGACAGAACGACTGACCTCACTGGGTTCGTTGAGGAGGTGAGCAAGCCAATTGTTCTGGCGTTGCGCGCTGGCCATCCTGAAACTTCAAATCTCGTCAATCACGGTGTTTACCCAGACCACCGGCAAGGTGTGCAATTGGCAGTGGACCACTTCTGGAGCAATGGGCATTCTAGGATTTCGTTAATAGGGGCGACCCCCAGAGTGACCGGTGGCTACTCGACCGAACTTGCGTTCGTTGACTACATGAGAAGTATGCGGCTCGATGTGTCCGATTTGCAGATTGGACGCAATGAAATGACGTACGTCGGCGGCTGGGACTCTGCCCATGAGTTCCTGTGTGGTCCGAATCCGCCTACCGCGTTCTTTGCGACTGAGGATAGGAGCGCATACGGTGCGATCGACGCAGTCCGTAGCCTCGGGCTGCGGGTGCCCGATGATATCGGGGTCATCGGATTCGATGATTTCGATACATCTGCGTGGAAAGCATACGATTTGACCACTATACGGATTCCTTATGACCGCATCATTCAAAAGGCCGTCGACCTGCTAATTGCCGAGATCGATGGGCAACGGCCGCCACCAGGCCATGAGTTCGTTCCCGTGGAGCTTATTGATAGAGGGTCCGTCGGGAAGCTAAAGGTCTAAGTAAAACCGCATCGCCGCCATTGTGTTCCGGATCACTCTCATGGTACAAATTACTCATGACTACGTAGTCGTGGTTATCTGATTTCAATTGCTCTCAACTTGGGTGGTTGTGTCTGTCGGGTTTGACTACGTAGTCAATTTTCACCGATATGGGAGTACTTGTATGTATCAGATTTCCGTCGACACTGGTGGAACATTCACTGATGTTGTCGTAGCTACTGGTGACGGTCGTGTCTTGATGTCAAAGGCATTGACGACAAACGAGCGAGCATTCGATGCCATCGCCGAGGCGTTGGAGGATATCTCCGACTCGATCGGAGTTTCCACTTCCGAGCTGATAAGGGATTCCTCGCAACTGAATTACGGCACTACGAGGTCGACAAACCTGGTGGTCACGAGGAACACGGCTCGTACCGCATTATTGACGACCAAAGGCTTCCCGGACGTCCTGCTGTTTCGAGAAGGCGGCAAGCCCGACCCATTCAAGAAGATGGACTACGGGCAACCTTATGTCCCTCGATATCTGACGTTCGAAGTCGATGAGCGAATGACCAGCACTGGCGCGGTACACCGGCCCCTCGATGAAGACAGCGTGTTCGAGGCCCTTGACCAGTGTGCGCACGCCGAGGTGGAAGCTATCGCTGTGTCGTTGCTGTGGTCGGTGGCGAATCCGGCACACGAGCGACGGATCGCCGAGCTTATAGAATCCCGACTTCCGGGGGTCCCCTGGACGTTATCCCACGAGGTCAATCCGAGCGTGAGAGAGTACCGACGAGCATCCTCGGCGGTCATCGACGCATCGTTGAAGCCGTCGATGTCCCAGTTCTTCGTCGACCTCGATGAGGATCTCCGCGAAGCCGGATTCTTGGGCAGCCTGCTCATCTCGACGGCTTACGGCGGAGGCTGGGACGCTAATCGGATCTCCCAGCAACCGATATATTCGATCGGGTCGGGTCCATCCATGGCCCCGGTCGCTGCTATCCACGAGGCGAAGCTGGAGTCCGAGCGATCACTCGAAGAATCGACACTCTTGGTGACTGACATGGGTGGCACGACCTTCGACCTGTCATTGGTTCAGGGCGGCCGCGTGGCTCAGACTTCCGAAACCTGGCTGCGCGGCAAGTGGGTTGGAGACATTACGGGCACTCGATCGGTCGACATCGAGAGCATCGGTGCCGGCGGTGGGTCCATCGTCTGGATCGACGCCGGTGGACTGCTCAAGGTGGGTCCGCAAAGCGCTGGATCCGCCCCGGGCCCGGCGTGCTACGGACGCGGGGGAACACAACCGACGATCACCGACGCAGCGCTCATTCTCGGCTACCTCGATTCCTCGAACTTTGTCAGCGGGCGGCTCGAACTGCGCGCAGATCTGGCGGAGGACGCCTTCCGACCGATCGCGGACGCGCTCGGTCGCACAGTGGAGGAAGCTGCCTATGGGGCGATGCTCATCTCCGTCGACAACATCGTCACAGCCATCCGCGAGAAGACCGTCACGAACGGTATCGACCTGCGCGAGGTGACGCTGGTCGCCGGAGGCGGAGCATCGGGGCTTAACGTAGGACACATTGCGGCTTCCCTCGGACTGACTAACGTACTCGTCCCCAAAACCGCCGGGGCGATGAGCGCCTACGGTGCCCTGCATTCTCCCGCGAAGTCGGAATTCGAGACCGTGGCCTTCAGCTCGACGCGGGAGGAGGGTTTCTCCATCGATTCACGCATCGTGTCGAATCTGCTTGCAGACAGTGACACCTTCTTCGGGGGACTGCACCCTGCCACTCAGAAGGCGGCAGACCAGACCACAGAGTTCTACGCGATGGCGCGGTACCCAATGCAGGCATGGGAGCTCATGATCGAACTCGGTTCGGAGAACGCAGTTCGTGAACTCACGGCTTCTGCGATCGAAGAGGTCTTCCATCGCGAGCACGAGAGAGTCTTCGGCGTGCGTGAGGAGGATTCGGCTATCGAGATCCTCGCGCTGGGCGCTCGGGCAATCTCTGGAAAGCCGAAGGGCGACGGCAGTCGACGTTTTCCTGCAGGGGACGAGTGCGGAGATGACACGCGAAGGAGCAAGATGGCCTATTTTGCCAAAGAGGGCTGGCTCGACGTTCCCGTCTATCTGCCGCAGGACGTGACGACCCAGAGCGGCGTGGATGGGCCAGCGATCGTCCTCGAGCCGACGACGACAATAGTTGTCTACCCGGGGCAGTCCCTGAGATGCAGTGACTCGTCCAACTACCAGCTTACGTTGTGATCGGAGGACGCAATGACCAGTAACACCTATCAGACAGACGTCATCGACATGTCGGTGATCTCGAACCGATTCGATGGAATCGTACGCGAGATGGAAAATACCCTGCTTCGTGCGGGTCGGTCTGCAGTGCTCAATATGGCGCGCGACTTCTCTTGCAGCATCATCACTGGAGACAACCGACTTCTGGCCAGCGCCGAAGGACTGCCGGTCCACGTCATCGGCGGTGACGAACTCGGACGTGCCCTCAACAGATACCACCCGGGCGCGAAGGAAGGCGACGCCTACCTGCACAACGACCCATACGAAGGCAACACACACGCCGCGGACCACACTCTGATGGTGCCGGTGTTCGTCGACGGCGAGCACATGTTCACGACCTTGGCGAAGGCTCACCAGGCCGATATCGGAAACTCCAAACCGACCACGTATATGCCCTTTGCTGAGGACGTCTATGAGGAAGGTGCTCTCATCTTCACTGCTACAAAGGTGCAGGAAGACTATCGGGACATCGACGACATCATCCGAATGTGCAAGAAGAGGATTCGTGTGCCCAACCAATGGCACGGCGATTATCTGGCGATGGTGGGCGCCGCGCGCATCGGCGAGCGTGCTCTCAAGGAACTGTGCGACCAGTATGGGAGGGATGTCATCAAGACGTTCATCGATGACTGGTTCGACTACTCCGAGGAGCTGATGCGCGATGCAATCGGTCAGTTGGCACCCGGGCGTGTGACTGGCACGGGGCGCCACGACCCGGTCGGTGACCTAGCGCCGTCAGGTGTCGAACTCACGGTCACGATCGAAGCTGATCCGACTGCCGGCAAGGTCATCGTCGATCTGCGGGATAACATTGACTGCCTCCCCGGAGGAATCAACGAATCCGAGACATGTGCAATCAACAATGCAATGACGGGAATTCTCAACTGCCTCGACGGTGCGATCCCGCGCAACGCCGGTAGCTTTCGGTGCATCGAGGTCAAGATCAGAGACAACTGCATCGTCGGTCGCCCAACGTTTCCACACTCCACTTCGGTTGCGACGACCAATATCGGCGAACGGCTCGTAGCCACCACCCAGCGGCTAATCGCCGAAGGCTGGCCGGAACAGGGGATGGCCGAGGGCGCGTGCGGAATCGGAGCCGGATTCGCAGTGATCTCCGGCAAGGACACTCGAACGGGGGCCCAGAGCGACTATGTCAATCAAGTCTTCCTCGGCAGTCAGGGAGGAGCGGCCAGTCCTGGCTACGACGGCTGGATCACCTTCGGGAATTCGGTAACCAACGGACTGATGTTGCGCGACAGTGTCGAGGTCGATGAGCAGAAGTATCCGATTCTCGTCGACGAACTCAAGATTCGGCAGGATTCGGGCGGTGCCGGTCAATGGCGCGGCGCCCCGGGGGCCGTCCTCAGATACGGTCCCATTGCAGGAGAGATGACCGCTTATTACGTAACCGATGGCAAGGACAACCCGCCCCGAGGCGTCGCTGAAGGCCACAACGGAGCGGCATCGCAGCAGTACATCGTGTCATCGGCGGCTCCGGACCGGGAAGCCGTGACGATTGGGAGCGAGAGTCTCAGAGTCGGTGAGTACCTCGTTCACGAACTCAGCGGAGGCGGAGGGTACGGCTCTCCGCTCCGGCGCGAACCCGGGCTGGTTCGCACCGACGTGCTGTCCGGCCTAGTCTCACTGACCGCAGCACGCGACCTCTATGGCGTCGTCTTCACTGGAGAACGAGCCACGGGAACGCTGCAGGTCGACCAGGCCGCCACCGACGAGCTGAGGGCTGGCCTCCTCATCGAGGCCTGAGAAGTAGGGATGAAGGTGTCTGATCATGGAATCTGCTGACGCGAGAACCACGAAGAACCAAGAACGCAATGACTACGCCGATGAAAGGGTCCCTGTCGCCTTTCGCACTTGGTCGACCTCGTCGATCTTCGGCGTGATGTTCGGGGTGACGACCGCGATGATCTTCCTGTCCTGGGGAGGGGTCCTCGTCATGCAGTTCGGGACCGTCCCGTTGGTCATCGGTATGGTGATATCGACGTTGCTCATCGGAGGATGCGCCGTCGTCTTCTCCCTCAGGGCATCGAAGACGGGCCTCGGTGCCGAAATGCTGTCACGAAGCTCAGGGTTCGGGCATCTCGGCTCAATTCCTGTCGCACTGATCTTCGCTCTGGCAATGATCATGTACTTCGCGTTCGAAGGCGGAATCATGGTCAACGCTATCCACGCCTACTTCACGGCGATCCCCAAATGGGCGATCATCCTGATCTTCGCGGCACTCATCCTGCCATTGACGATCTACGGGATGAAAGCGATGAACATCATCATGTGGGTGACCCTGCCCGTCTACATCGTATTCATGATTGTGACTGTCGTCATCGCCCTCGGTCAGGGAGGATCCGGTGTCGAGTTTTGGTCGTTCGCACCCGACCATGTCGACACCTCGGCCGGCCCGCCTGTTCTGCAGATCTTGGCCGCGTCTCTCGGCTATGCCACTCAGGTCGCCCTATCAGCGGACACGGGCAGACTCATCGATCCGGCGAAGGCAGTACGCGGTTCTTTCCTCGTGGGTGGGCTCTCGCAGCTGCTCGTCTTCATGGTGTGCACCCTCCTCGGTGCTTGGCTGGCCCTGCAGTTTAAGGAGGCCGACCCAGGCATCTATCTCCCCGCCGTGATGGGGATCTGGGGCGTCCTCTTTGTCGTCGTCACACAGTTGCGGATCAATGTCGTCAACATCTACTCCTCGTCCATCTCCCTGACTACGATCGGTAAGCGGATCTCTAGCCGGGCACCGAACCGCAGCTTCTGGGTCGTCATCGCCATCGTCGTCGGCACCATCGCGATGCTCACCGATCTGTATGGGCGGATCACGTCGGTGATGGCGTTCGCAGCGATTTTCCTTCTCGCTTGGGTGATGACGGTGATTGCCGACCTGCTCATCGTGCGAAGGATCCTCAAGATAGTGCCCGAGGACGACTCTCCGTACCGGAAGGGGGAACTTCCCGAGTTCAATCCGGTCGGTCTAATTTCGGTGGGTATCGCCGTCGTGGTCGGGGTCCCACTCGGCCTCGGGGTGGCCGGGCCGTTCGGCGTCACTTTGGCTCCGTTCTTATCGGGTCTGCTGCCGTTGCTCGTGGTGCCCATTGCCGCAATGTTGACACGCGGCAGGTTCTATCGGAGGAGCGAAGTTAACGCGGAGAAGGAGACTCAGAGAAGTTGACGAAAGAATTCCTGGAACAGACCCGAGAGCGTGTTCTCGGCGGCACCTACCGGACCTTCTACTCATCACCGCTGGTCGTGGATTCGGCGTCAGGCTGCACAATCACTGACGTGGAAGGTACTGAGTATTTAGACGCGTATAACAACGTGCCCGTCATCGGACATTCATCCATCGAGATCGCTGAAGCGGTGAATCGACAGCTGCTACGGGCCAACACACATACGCGATACCTCGACCGGCCCGTCATTGACTACGCTGACCAGCTGGTCTCTGTCTTTCCCGACCGCCTGGAGTCGGTGGTATTCGCTTGCAGCGGTTCGGAGGCCAATGACCTGGCGCTGCGGGTCGCGGCACATGCAGTGGGGCGGGACGGGGTAATCGTGACTCGCCACGCTTACCACGGCACAACGCGGTCTGTTGCAGAGATCTCGCCCAGTCTGGTCGGGCTCAATGAGATCGGCGAGCACGTCGAAGCAATCGATGTTCCCGGATGGGACGAGCCGGACTTTGACGCCCAGTTCGCCGCAGCTGTTCGACAGAGTGGCACCCTCCTCGAACGACGTGGACACCCTTGTGGAGCGGTCGTTCTGGACTCGGCGTTGACGAGCGACGGAATCGTGCAACCGCGTTCATTGGTGACGACGGTCGAGGCCATTCACGAATTGGGTGCGATGTACATCGCTGATGAGGTGCAGTCCGGATTTGGTCGCACCGGATCAGCGTGGGGCTTCGAAAAGCTGCATGTCGTTCCTGACCTCGTCACCCTCGGCAAGCCGATGGCCAACGGCATGCCGATGTCTGCGGTGATTGGCCCCCGAGACGTCTTTGCGGCCTTCGGAGATTCTCAACGTTACTTCAACACATTCGCGGGGACAGCAGCGTCTGCTGCCGCCGCCGGGGTCGTCCTGTCTGCTCTTGAGTCCGGAGCGCTGACCGAACGCGCTAGGAACGGTGGAGCGAGACTAGCGGCTCAACTCGCAGAAATTATCGGTGGGAGCGAGGTACCGGCCCGAATTCGGCACAACGGTCTGATGCTCGGTGTCGATTTCCTTGATCGCAGTGACTCGAACTCTGCCCGACGCCGCGCTTCGCTCATCGTCGAGGAGCTTTACCGACAGCGCATTTTGGTGAGTACCACCGGTCCATGCGCCAATGTCGTCAAGATCCGGCCCCCGTTGACCATCTCGGACGAGGAGCTCGACAGCGTTGCCCGCGGGTTCGGCGTGGCGCTGCAGCAACTCGAAATCTCCGAAAGGAGCCACGGTGAGTGAGCGCCCAGTTCTTGACACCCTCGGCGTTCGCGGAGACGAGAACCGATTTCCGCCGACGGATCTGAGAAAGGTAATCCGGGCGGTGGAGCAGGTCTTCTCGGTCCGACCGCACAACCTTAAAATATACAAGGGAGAGTTCGACCGGAACGTCCGATTCGACGATCCTGATCGAGGGACCTGGCTGATTAAGGTGAGCACGGCGGACGTCGGAACGACGTCGATCCGATGGCAGGCGAGCCTGCTCGCTGCCGCCGAGGATGATAAGCGGATCCCTTTCCTGACTCCGAACCTCCTGTCGGGCACGGATGGGCGCACACACATCACAGTCGAGGGAGACGAAGGCACTTATATCGCTCGGGTCGTCCGCTGGATTGACGGTTCGCTCATGTCCGACGGGACCTTCTCCGGACTGGATCTGCCCTATTCGCTGGGAGCGGCTTCGGCTCATCTGACGCGTGCGCTCGGAGGGCTTGCCGAGCCGGTGGGAATCACCGGTCATCGCTGGCTGATCCAGCGTGGACCGGAGGTGGTGGACGAATCATTGAGGGGGCTGCCCGACGACAGTCGAACTCACGTCGTCGCCGGGATCTCACGACGTTTCGGCGCGACTGTTCTCCCCCTGCTCGACGCCCTGCCGTGGTCGATCATCCATCACGACCTCCATGACGGCAATGTCATCGTCGACGCTGCCGGGAAGTCAGTTGCTGGCGTCATCGACTTCAACGACGCCGCATTCGCCCCCAGGGTCGCCGACCTGGCAATCGCGGGAGCCTACGCCATGTTGCGGCAGGCTGAGCCCGAACGGGTCTTTCGCGCTGTCGTCGAAGGATACCGGTCGGTTCTCGAGCTGTCGCCGGCCGAGCTCGACATCGTCGGTGAGATGGCGCTCATGCGCCTATGTATGAATTGGGCTCAATGGCAGTCACGGGCTCAGGCGGCAGAGGACAACGAGTACGCCCTGAGCCGGTCTCGACACACCTGGCCGCTGATCGAACATCTCGCCCAGGTGGGGCCTCCGGTAGTGAGTTATTGAAAATTCCATTGCCTTCGTTAGCGAATCTACGGGGAGGTCGCCAGCGTTTTCGGGGAAGGGGCGTATCGCTGGCGGAGATCGTTAAAGTGATCTTTAGCAGGCTTATCTCAGGTAGGAGTACCTTCCCTAAAGTCTGCCCTCAAGCTGGGTGCCCACCGCCGTAGTAGTCGTAAAATTGAAATGCCCGGAGCACTCGAAATTGCTGGCTAGGACTGTTTCTCAAAGCACCCCCGCCGAGGTGGCCGCGATCTCCGGACTCGAGCGCGGTCGCATGAAGGACCGGGATCCGCTCACTCACGAGGAGATGTGAGGCGGCGCAGCGGCGGGTGAAGCCGATCGCGAGGACACGTGGAATTTCGAAGGACCACGCGGGGTGACTTTCCGCTGCTCGCGCGGTGGCTCGGGTCGTCTCACGTCGCCCGATTCTGGAACCACGAGACCACCCCGGAGGCGATCGAACGAGACTTCGGCGGCAGCATCGATGGCACCGAACCGTCATTCGACTTCATCGTCGAGGACGCCGGGGTGCCGGTCGGGTTCATCCAACGCAGTGCGATCTGGGATTATGCGGACGAGCAGCGGGAACTCATCGAGTTGGCTGACGCCCCTCGGGATGCGCTGACGATCGACTATTTCATCGGCGAAGTCGATGCGATGGGCAAGGGGCTCGGCACACGGATGATCCGGGAGTTCACCGAACTCTGCTTCGCTGACTGCCCGACTGCCTCGGCGATCATCGTGCCCGTGATCGCGGGGAATCCTGCGTCGTGGAGGGCTCTCGAGGCTGCTGGATATGAACGGTTCGCCGCGGGGCACATCCAGCCCGACAACCCGATCGACGACGGGTGGCACGTCATCTATCGCCGGGATCGGCCTTGAACGCTTGACCGTCTAGGTTCGAGGTGCAGTCTCCGTTGGTTCATACCCCGGTGCTTTCATCGTAGAGACCGAGCGCCCGGTACTGTCATCTCTCTTCCGGCACCTCGACGAGGTGGCCCCGGATTCCTGCGAGGTAGCTCGCGCCCAGCGGGGTGAGGGACAGCATCTTGCGTTTCGCGCCGGTCCGCGGCGCATCGACCGCCGTGCTCTGCAGGAACCCGGAATCCTGCAGGCGTTTGATCGTTCGGTAGAGGCCGCGTTCGGTGATCTGCCATCCCGTGGCTGCGGTGACCGCCTCGGCGATGGTGGAGATCTCGGCCGGCTGATGTGTCGCGACGAGGGAGAGCGTGATCGGGGTGAGCATCGACTTCTTGTACGTCTCGACCCAGGACTCGACGCGGTGGTCGAGCCACTCCCGCTCTTCCGGGGTGACTGCGGCCGGGCTGCCATTCGCCGTAGTCGTGATGTCGATTGCCTCGTTCGTGGTGTCGCGAGACTGTGCCGCCACCTCAGTCCTCCCAGCCGCGGCCGAGGACTGAGCCGAGGAGGTGGACCAGCAGTCCGAGACCCCACAGGGCGCTCATCACGAGCGTGGCCCCGAACCAAGAGCTCTCGAGAAGGGTGTGGGTCGCGTCTCCGGCGCCGTCGACTTCGAAGCCGAGGAACATCACCCGGAGGATCGCGTGCAGATTGAAGGAGGTGGTGACGGTGACGAAGGCAATGGCATGGGCGATGATCACGCCGAAGCGGACACGTTTGAGCGCGGTCAGGTTCCGCCACAGCCACACCGCGATTCCGATGGCGACGAGTGCTGTGAGTCCACCGGCGAGGATCGTGACCTCGCCGCCGGTGGCAGCGACGACGATCTGCACGATGGTCATGGCGATGATGAGACCGAGCGTGTATGGGAGCAAAAGGGTTCGGGCGTTGGCGGGCGATGACGTCTGCGGAGCTGTAGTCATGTTGGTACTGTACCTATGGTTCACTGCCTGGCGCAAGGGTCGATCCCGCACGATCATTCGGGTGGGTTCCACCTGTGTGACAATGGCACTGTGAGGATGAGAGTCAGGCACCGGCGCGCTCTGCGCGGCACTCTCGCCGCAGCGTTCGCGACCTTTGTCGCGCTGACGTCGCACATCCTCGGCGGTGGATCGTTTCCGACTGCGATGGGCGTCATCGTGCCGCTGGCGCTGTCGACCCTCGTCTGCGTTCTCTTGGCCGGGCGCCAAATGTCGCTGCCTCGGCTGACGGTCTCTGTCGGAATCAGCCAGACCCTCTTTCACCTCCTCTTCTCCCTCTTCACTCCGCACGGTTCCGCATCGCCGAACACGATGGCGCGCTCCGACAACGGACTCGCCGCGCTCCTCGGCTCGCACTCTCACCACTCGCCGGCGCATGGAGCCCATCACGCGTCGATGCACTCGACGCCCGGCGGCGCGATGCAAATGGCCCATGACTCCACGGTCATGCCTGCCATGGACGGTTCAGTGGGCGCAGTAGCCCAGATGCATTCGCACTCGTCACCGGGGATGCTGCTGGCCCACTGCGTTGCCGGGATCGTGACGATCGCGATGATCTATTGGGCCGAGCGACTTCCGGTCATGCTCGGCGAGTTCGCCCGCCTCATCATCCGAGCGGTCATCCCGCGCCTCGTCCTCCTGCGGGCGCAGATCGAGAAGCCGCGGTCACTGATCGGCTTCGAACCCGAACTGCCGCGCAGCCTCGGAGTGTGCCGATCCCCGGTGCTGCGGCGAGGGCCACCCCAGCCTGCTTTCTGACACTCATCACATCCGCGCATCGGCTCCCGTGAGCCGGTGCGATCACTGCTGACCCCATCCGGTCGTCGGCCGCGACTGCGTGTCGTGCGCAACCACTGCCGACCGCAACTGCCCGTCGAGCGCATCTGCTCGTCGAGGGCATCGGGCCGACCCGATCCGGCTCAGCGCACCTGAGAGAAAGCATTATCATGACCACACCTTCATCAACCGTGCCCGAAAGCTCGGGCCCGGAACCGACCCGCCACCGTAACCGCCCCGACCGCCCCGACCGTCCTATTCCGTGGCTCGGTCCGCTCCTGCGCCGTCTCCACTTCTACGCGGGCATCCTCATCGGTCCGTTCATCCTCATCGCCGCGCTCACCGGGGCGGCCTACGCGATCAGCCCGACGCTCGAGAAGCTGGTCTATGCCGACCAGCTCAGCGTCCCCGCCACCGACGACCCTCTGCCACTGGCGGACCAGATCGACGCCGCGAACACTGTCATCGCAGGCAGCGATTCGACGCTGTCCGCCGTGCGGCCGGCCCCCGAGCCGGGCGATACCACGCGAGTGATGTATTCCGATCCCAGCCTCGGCGAGAGCGAATCCCGGGCGATCTTCGTCGATCCCGCCACCGCTGAGGTGGTCGGAGACCTCACCGTCTACGGAACCTCGGGTGCCCTGCCGCTGCGGACGTGGATCGATCAGATGCACCGGAGCCTCCACCTCGGCGACGTCGGACGGATCTACAGCGAACTCGCCGCCTCATGGCTGGGAATCGTCGCCGCCGCGGGTCTCGTCCTCTGGATCCTCCGCGCTCGCAAAACGAAGAAGCCCGCCGCGATGCTGCGACCGAACCGGAAGCACAAGGGGCTGAGACGCACGTTCTCCTGGCATGCCTCGGTGGGTATTTGGGCGGCGATCGGGATGCTGTTCCTCTCGGCCACCGGGATCACCTGGTCGCAGCTGGGCGGGGACAACGTGACGAAGCTGCGTGCCGCGCTGAGTTGGGAGACTCCGGCGGTGTCGACGGAACTCGGCGGTCAGAACGATGCGGAAGACGCAGCCGGTGCAGCGAGCGCCGGTGCGCATGCGCACCATGGAACCTCCGCCGAGGCGGCCGACTCTGCCGCTGCTCGTTCCGCCATCGACCCGGCCGACTTCGACATGATGTTGGCCATGGCTCGTGGGGTCGGCATCGACTCCGAGTCCGTCGAGATCCTGCCGCCCGAGGAAGACGGATCCGCATGGGTGGTGCAGGAGATTCAGCGCAGCTGGCCCACTCAGGTCGACACGGTCGCCTTCGACCCCGAGACGATGAAAGCCGTCGACCGGGTCGACTTCTCCGATTACGGTGTGGCGGCCAAGCTCGCCCGCTGGGGTGTCGACCTGCACATGGGCACACTGTTCGGCTTGGCCAACCAGATCGTGCTCGTTGCACTCGCTATCGCCATCGCGTCGATGGTGATCTGGGGATATGTCATGTGGTGGCAGCGTCGGCCGAAGCGCGGTCCGGCGAGACGGTTCGGGCGCGCACCCGCGCGCGGTGTGCTCAATGGGGCTCCGTGGTGGGGTGTGGCTGCGGTCGGTGCTGCCGCAATCGTGATCGGTGTGTTCCTGCCGCTTGTTGGTATCAGCCTCGTCGGGTTCGTCGTCATCGACGTTCTGCTCGGGCTGAGGGAGCGGCGTCGCCAGCGGCAGTCCATGAGGATCTAACGCTCACAGCACCGGCCGATAAGCGGAGGTACCGCAACAGGTACATGCCGTCATCACATTAAGTGCAATCCGCCATCACTTCTAGGACAGGTCATCAGGACGCGAACCGATGACCTGTCCTAGAAGTGATGCGACCGGATGCATTGGCCGGCAAGGACGAAGTCGAGCGGCCTTCGCGATCGGCCGCCCGCCGCTTCACTCAAACGTCACGGAGCTCTTCGCGCGAGTGTCGACTCGCAGCTCAAAAACGTCCGGCCGGGAGTAGTGGCCCACCGGGTCGAAATCGAGGTGCGAACGGGTCTTGGCGCCGAGGTCGATGTCGGCGTAGAGGATCGTCTCCTCGTCATAGACCGGTCCCGCCAGCACCTCGCCGGTGGGTGCGACGATGACGCTGCCGCCGCGGATCGCGGTCTCGCCGTAGGGGAGTTCCTCGTCGAAGGGGTGGTCGTCGGGGAACTCGCTCTTCGTGATGAACTGGCATGCCGAGAGCACGTGAGTGCGGCCCTCCAAGGCGATATGCGTCATCGTCGCCGTCCAGGTCGGACGGTCGTCGACCGTCGGCGCGCAGTAGACGGAGACGCCCTTGGCGTACATCGCCTGGCGCAGCAGTGGCATGTAGTTCTCCCAGCAGATGACGCTGCCCACTCGGCCGAAAGGTGTGTCCATCGTGTCGAGAGTCGACCCGTCTCCGAATCCCCAGATGACACGCTCGGTGCCGGTGGGCATGAGCTTCCGGTGTGCGCCGACGATCCCGAGTTTCGGGTCGATCATCACTGCTGTGCAATAGAGGGTGTTGCCGGACCGTTCGATGATGCCGATGACGACGAAGGCACCGACCTCGCGGGCCGCCTCGGCGAGCTTGGTGATTTCCGGTCCATCGACGGTGACTGCTCCGTCGAAGTACCGTTCGAATTGCGCCCGGCCCTGCCCGGTGCGCATTCCCACGGGAGCACCGAACGTGCTGCCCTTCGGGTAGCCGCCGATGAACGCTTCGGGGAACACGACGAGCCCGGCCCCCTGGCCGGCGGCCTCCCGCAGCCGGGCGATCGCCTTGTCGGTCGACGCTTCGGCATCGAATGGAACGGACCCTGCCTGGACTATTGCCACTGTGTTCATGATGCTCGACCCTCTTTTCTCTGTGGATTCTCCTGCTATCACTCTCGAACGCGAGGTGATTCAGGTCAAACAATCGGGGCGTTCGCCTCGAATGGACGAGCGCCCCGATTGATTCGAGTCATCAGCTCCAGTGCGAAGCAGACCGAGTCCGCATACTGTCGCGGAACTGTCCCGTTGACTTCTCCAACAACTCTCCGGTGCCCCAATCGAGCACGACGCCGTATTGGCGGATGACGTCGTGGACGGTGATCTCACCATCGCGGTAACGGCGGGCCACCTCGGCGGGGTCGGCTTCCAGCCAGGACGCACGTTCGGAGCGGATCCGTTCCCGCTCCGTCGCTGTCGCGGTCTCATCGATCTCGTACTCATCGAGCTCGGCATCGATCTCACGGATGACGACGCCGTAGTCTTTCGCCGCCCGGTCGATGGAGACATAGCCGTCGATGACGTCCTCGAGCACCTCGACAGTCGGCCGATCCAGCGGGTCACCGAAGCCACCACCTCCGGCGCTTGGTCGTTCGAACGTGTCACCGGGGCTGATGGCTACATTCGAGAACGTGGCACCCAAGTAGCGCGGGTTCTCTGACGAAGGATTGAGCCAGACTCCGTGTGGGATCGACGGCAGTCCGCCATTGATGCCCCACGTCGTCGACCGCCCGCGGTCGCAGCAGTAGCTCATCACCGCACCGGTCGCATCTGTGAGGATGCCGCCTTTATTCACTCCACATCCTCCGCGGAATCTGCCCGGCCCGCCGGAGTCGATGTTGATCGAGTGCTGAGTCGTGATTACCGGAGTCAAGCGCTCCTGTCCCTCGACCGGCTGCACGGCGAGTCCGGTGCCGAATACCGGTGAGGTCGCGGATGAACCGTCCTTCGTCGACCGGCCGCCCCAACCGCCAGCCATCCAGTCGTACCACATGAAGTACGGGCTCGATTCGGTCCTGGCATCATGACCGCCGACGAGCAGATACTCGAGGTTGAATGCACACGCCATCGCGCGTTCGGGCATGATGTGGGACCACAGTTCGAAGATCGCGTTCATGACCTTCTCGTACGGGCCCGAACAGAACCCGGTCACTGCATGCGGCCAGCCGGCGTTGACGACGGTTCCCTCTTCGCCGATCTCTGCGGTCACCGCCTGGTAGAACCCGGAGTTGAGCGGAACCTCGGGGAAGAACGTCTTCGTGCCCGCGTAGATCGCAGAGAAGGTCGTCCCGTAGCCGGAATTGAGGAACGTTGAGACCGCCTCGGCGGATCCCGTGAGGTCGTAGTGGATACCTGTCCCATCGAGCGTGAGCTTCACCCGGATCGGAGCCAGCCCCTCGCCCTTAGCCGGATCGCCGTCGAGGAAGTCGACCGTCTCCCACTCGCCGTTCGGCAGATCGCCGAGGCTGGCGAGCACGGTGCGGCAGACATAGTCCTGCGTCTCCTGCATCGCATCGAGGACCGTGTCCTTCGAATATTTGTCGACGAGGCGGAGCACTTCGCGTTCGCATACAGCTGTGGCCTCGGCTTGGGCGTTGAGATCGCCGAGGGCCTGATCGGGAGCACGCGTATTCGACACGAGCAGCTGAGCTACATCGTGGAGGAACCGGCCCTTGTGCCAGACCCGAAGCGGGGTGATGCGCAGACCCTCACCGAAGTGCTCACTGGCAGAGACATCGAACGAGCCCGGGACGGACCCACCGATATCGGCCCAGTGGCCTTTGTTCTGCGCGAAGCCGATGATCTCGTCATCAGCGAAGATCGGACGAATGAAGCTGACGTCGTTGAAGTGGGTACCGCCTCGATAGGGGTCGTTGATGAGGAAGACGTCACCTGGGTTGATGTCGTCGCCGAACTCCTCCATAACGGCCTTGCACTGGAAATGCAGGGTGCCGACGTGGACGGCGATGTCTGCACTTCCTTGCATGACAGTGTTGCCGTCGCGGTCACAAAGTGCCGACGAGAAGTCGCGTGAATAGATGACGAACGAATAGCAGGTCCGCAGGATCTGTTCGCTCATGAGGTCGACGCTGGTTGCGAAAGCGTTCTTGAGTACTTCGAAAGTCACCGGGTCGAGCGTGGACGTCGACTGTTCCGTTGCTGTGGTCATGGGTCTCTCCTCACAGGCCGTTCTGTGTTGTATTGTTCGCAGCTGACAGCGCAGGCTCTGTTGTCTCTGCCGTCAGTGCGATGCGGATGTTGAACCACTCATCGATCACTGCGGACGAGTTCGGCGGGATGACGGTGGTCGAGTCGATCTGGTTGAGGATCGCCGGTCCGATGAACGCAGCACCCGAGGGCAAGTTCTCCCGCTGGTAGACCGGCGTCGAATGCCACTGTCCGTCGAAGTAGACGTCGCGGACCTCGAGCGGCTCACCGGGATCTTTGCTGCTGACAGGGGTCGGTTTGAAGGTCGGCTTCGGTGTCTTCCCAAGTGCCTTGAGGTGGAGTTGGTAGATCTCGACCGGGGTGTCGTCCTGCCGGAACGCGTACTGTTTCTCGTGTTCCTCGTGGAATAGTTGGACGGCCTCGCGCAGCGCGTTCGGGCCGGAGCCCATCTTCACCTGCAGCGACCGCCATTGGCCGTGGTAACGCATCGAGATACCACGTTCGAAGACCGAGTCTTCCTCGGCGACTTTCTCATGCCGCAGTCGATCACGACCTTCGAGTTCGAGTTCGCGGAAGTGCTGTTCGACCGTTTCTCCGTCTGCGGAGTCCGCGACGCCGGTGAACATCTGCGACAGGTCGTGCTGGATGTCGACGAGGAGGCACCCCAGCGCCGAGGTGACTCCCGGGCTGGGCGGGACGATTACAGTGGGGATGTTGAGTTCGCGAGCGACGTCCGCCCCGTGCAGTGCACCGGCACCGCCGAAGGCGATGAGTGCGAAGTCCCGGGGGTCGAGCCCGCGACGGATGGACACGAGGCGGACCGCATCTGCCATGTTCGCGTTGGCCACCTGGGCGATGGATTCGGCCGCGGAGTCGACATCGAGGCCGAGCGGATCGGCGATCTTCTCCTTGATCGCTGCCCGTGCGCTCTCACGGTCCAGCGTCATCTCACCGTCGGCGAGGTCGGTGCCCAGACGATTGAGGGCGAGGTTCGCATCGGTGTTCGTCGGCTGGTCGCCGCCGCGGCGATAGCAGACCGGACCGGGAGCGGCACCGGCCGACTGCGGCCCGTTGCGCAGGGAGCCGGCGATGTCGATGTGAGCCAAAGAGCCGCCGCCGGCGCCGATGGTGAGTACTTCGATGCTCGGGAAGACGATGGGGTGGCCGTATTCGACTTCCCATTCGTTCGTCTCCCGCAGTTCGCCGTCGGCGATGAGTGAGATGTCCGTCGAAGTGCCGCCCATGTCGAGTCCGACGGCATTGGCATGACCGCACTGCTCGGCCACGTGTTGAGCGGCGATCGCGCCGGCGGCGATTCCTGAGGCCGCGAGTCGCACCGGGAACCGCTTGACCATCTCCGAGGTCATCGATCCACCGCCCGAATGGAGGAGAAGGAGTTCTCCGGCATAGCCGTCCTCGGTGAGGTTGGAGTCGAGCTGTTCGACGTAGCCGGATACCAACGGACCAAGAACGGCATTGGCGACAGTCGTGTTGAACCGGTTGTGTTCGAAGATCTCCGGCAGCACCTCGGCCGAGGTGGAGATGCTGGCTCCGGGAAGCTCCTCTGAGAGGATCTCGCGCATCCGGATCTCGTTCGCGGCGTTTGCATAGGAGTTGACGAAGCAGACGGCCACGGTGTCGGCACCGCGCTTCTTAAGCAGGCGGCCGAGCTTCCTGGCCTCGTCTTCGTCGAGCTCGGTGACGATGTTGCCCGCGTAGTCGACGCGTTCGGTGACCTCGAAGCGGTCACGGCGACGAATATAGGGGCCGGATACATCGGAATAGGCGTCCCACAGATCGTCCTTCGTGCCATCGCGGATCTCAATGACATCGCGGAAACCCTTGGTCGTCACCATCGCTGATTTGGGAAATCTGCGAGTGATGAGCGCGTTGGTGGCAACAGTCGTGCCATGTGAGAAGAGCTCGACCTGGCTGAGGTCGATGTTCGCCCGCTTCACTCCGTTGAGGACAGCTTCCATGGGGTTGTCCGGGGTGGACGGGACTTTCGTCACCCGCATCGTCTGGGTGGATTCGTCGAATACACAGATGTCGGTGAATGTTCCGCCGACGTCAACTGCGACGCGTAGATCTGCCACGGTCATCTCCTTTGATTGTGGTTTCCCTCATAGCCTGGCCTTCGATGATCGGGCCGGTCAATGGAGCAGACGAAGGAAAAGACGGCTAGATTTGTAAGAATCACAAAGGCGTGCCGACGGCGCGGAATGATGCAGCAGGCGAGTGGGAGCAGAGGTGAAATCCGATGGATTCGAGCCGAGACGCCCTAGCGCGAGAGCGGATCTTCGATGAACTTTTGAGCGCGATGAATTCTGCAGATCCGCTTGAATCGGCGCTCTCCCGGGTAGCGCGGATGAGTCGGGGCGCAGGTCTCGTCATCAACGAACTCGGCGAAGTCGTCAGGTCCGTCGGTTCCGCCCCGGTCCACCTCATCGCCCGGTGGACTCAGGAGGAGGTCCTCGGTCCGGCGACACCAGCGGGCTGGGCCGAGTCGACGTCCGGTGCGATCGGCCGCTGGAAGGTGCACGCTCGGACAGTGCGACTACGCAGTCGCGCCCATGTCATCGTCGTCGCCGTCCACGCCGATGACGAAGAGGCCGGTACTGCCGGCAGCGAGCGCAGAAGTGGAACTGGGGAGGGCAGAGCTGGCAGCGGCACGGGCACCACCCACCCTTCCGCCGAGGTGATCCTCGATGTTCTGTCCAAACTTCTGCGCGCCTTCGAGGGATTCGAGTCCTTTTCGATGAGCAATCGACGGGAGGAATCGTCGCGGGTTCTGCGCGACTTGGAGGCCGGTGTCTCTCCCGGTCGCGAACCGGCGCTCTGGCGGGTCCTCGAGACCTTCGGCTTTGCAGCCTACGAGCCGATTCGCGCCCTGCGCCTCCGCATCGACGCCTCCGACTCGGGGCATGGGAAACCGACCCCGAACCCGGGGCGCGGTCTGGTCATAAAGGATTCCGGGCACGTCAGTTCGATGGTCGAACGGACCGCGCTGTGTACAGCAGACTTCGATATCGAGGGTAGCCTCGACGATTTCGGCCTCATCGGAGTCGGGGTCTCCGGACTCTTCACGGCACTCAGTCAGGTACCGGAGATGCTGCAGACGGCGGACGTGGCGCTTGCCTCGGCGGGGGAGTCGAGGTTCGCTTTCGTCGATCGCATGCGCCCGATCGAATGGGCGGCGGCCCGCATGAGTTCACGATTCGACCGCCGCCTCGTCGCTGCTTTCCTCAACCCGATAATCGCCAAGCCCGAATCTTCCACCACACTGCGCACCTACGTGGAAAGCGGCGGCAACATTTCTGAGGCTGCAGGTCGGCTGCATGTGCACGAGAACACTGTTCGTTACCGAATCGGGCAGATCGAGAAGGTATTGGGCGCACGCCTCACCGATCCACGGACGGCCGCAGAAATCGTCCTCGCACTGCAATGTCTCGATTCCGCCGAACACGCGTAGCCTGAGACCATGCCCCGTCACCTCCTGACCTCGACGCCGCCGAACCCCGACCCTCGCCGAGGGGGTCCCGCCGGTGACGACGTAAACGGCGCCGACACAGCTGCCGCGCCCAAACAGCACCCCAAGGGTCCCGTCCGCGGCCGTGGGGCACTGCTCGCACTCTTCGCCGTCCTCCTCGTCGCCTGGGTCGGCATCTCCGGTGTCGGAGGTCCGTACTTCGGCAAGATCTCCGAGGTCGCCACGAACGACCGCTCATCGTTCCTCCCCGAATCCGCGGAGTCCACTCGCGCCCAGGACCAGATCGAGAAATTCAGCGACCTCGATTACGTTCCCGCCATCGTCGTGCTCGAGAACAGCGACGGAGTCACCGACGACGACCGGTCCCGGCTCGATGAATTGACGAAGACGCTCGAAGACGACGACCTGCTGGCCGCCGACCCCTCACCGGCCATCCCGTCCGATGACGGCGAGGCCCTCCAGCTCATCCTCCCGGTCTCCTCGACGACCACCTCCGACGACGTCGAATCCATCAGAGACGCGGTCGGGAAGGTCTTCCCGACCGCGACTGCCGCCGACATGACACCGGATCAGGCCGCGGAAGCCCCGACCACCTCGGCGGACGTCCACGTCACCGGTCCGGCAGGATTCTCCGCTGACCTCTCCGAAGCCTTCGCCGGCATCGACGGCATCCTCCTGCTCGTCGCGCTCATCGCCGTCTTCGTCATCCTCATCATCGTCTACCGGTCCCCGCTGCTGCCCGTCATCGTCCTGTTCACCTCGGTTGCCGCGCTCGCCGCCTCGATCTTCATCGTCTGGCATCTCGCCGACGCCGGAATCCTCCTGATCAACGGGCAGGTCCAAGGAATCCTCTTCATCCTCGTCGTCGGCGCCACCACGGACTACTCCCTCCTCGTCGTCGCCCGGTTCCGCGACGCGCTTCTCCACGAACCCGACCGAGTCAGAGCCGGATTGAGCGCCCTCAAGGGAGTGCTCGAACCGATCGCGGCCTCCGGCGGAACCGTCATCGCCGGGCTCCTCGTCCTCCTGCTCACCGACCTCGCCTCGACCAGGGCGCTCGGGCCGGTCGCGGCGATCGGCATCGTCGTGGCGATGTTCGCGGCACTGACCTTCCTGCCCGCCGCGCTGATGATCATCGGCCGCGCCGTGTTCTGGCCCTTCCTTCCGCGCCCCCAGGCCGAGACGGCCAAGCCCAAGCGCGGGATCTGGGCCCGAATCGCCGAGGCGGTCGCGCGGCATCCGCGCCGCATCTGGGTCACGCTCGTCATCCTCCTCGCCATCCCGCTGCTCGCCCTCTCGCAGTTCAAGGCCGAGGGAGTCCCGCAGTCCGACTTCGTGCTCGGCGACTCCGAGGCCCGCGACGGCCAGGACATCCTCGCTGAGCATTTCCCCGGCGGCTCCGGATCGCCGGCGCAGATCGTCGTGGCGGAAGACGAACTCAGCGATGCGGCACAGGCGATCGGCCGCCTCGGCGAGGTCGAGTCGATGACCGTCGTCGCCAACGATTCCCCGAGCGGGACGCTGTCCATCGGCACGGACGGGGAGATCGACCCACCGCGCGGAATGCCGAGCGGGGCCGGGCCGGACGCGTCCGGTCAGTCGGGCGGGTCCGGTCAGCCGGAGACGCCGGCCCCCACCGAGGTCGACGGCAACGTCCTGTTGGAAGCGACGCTGAAGTCGGTCGCGGATTCGGACGAAGCCGAAACCGCGGTGACCGAGATCCGCGAGGCTGTGCACGACATCGACCGGGAGGCCCTCGTCGGCGGGGAATCCGCGGTCGACCTCGACACGAACACCACCGCCGAGGCGGACCGGGCCTTGGCGATCCCGCTCATCCTCGTCGTGGTCACGATCGTGCTCATCCTGCTGCTGCGGTCCCTGCTGGCACCGCTGCTGCTCGTGGCGCTGACCGTCCTGTCCTTCGGCACCGCGCTGGGAGTCTCCGCTCTCGTGTTCAACGACGTCATCGGGTTCTCCGGAGCAGACCCCTCGGTGCCGCTCTACGCGTTCGTCTTCCTCGTCGCGCTCGGCATCGACTACAACATCTTCCTCATGTCCAGGGTACGGGAGGAGTCACTGCATTTGGGAACCCGTGCGGGCGTGCTCAAGGGACTCGTCTCCACGGGCGGGGTGATCACTTCGGCGGGAGTCGTGCTGGCCGCGACCTTCGCCGCGCTCGCCGTCATCCCTGTGATGTTCCTCTTCCAGCTCGCCTTCATCGTCACCTTCGGCGTCATCCTCGACGCGATCCTTGTGCGGTCGCTCGTCGTGCCGGCGCTCGTCCACGACATCGGGCGCAGCGTGTGGTGGCCGTGGCGGAAGCGGATTCCCCGGGATTGAAGCGCGGATGTCCCCGGACTGGGCGGGTGGGTTCCGCAGGGCCGGAAAGCGGATGCCCTGGGTCTGAGCGGAGAGGCGGGAGGCAATACGATACCCCCGGCCGGTGTTGAAGGGTCGTGGGGAGACCGTTTTCATCCGTGATCGCCGGGGGTTCGTGGGGGATACTCCGGTACTTCGACGAGGGGATCGTCGACGTGGCCCTACAACTCAGGGCCAGGTATACCATTGAACTACGATTTTGTTGACGGCGCAACAAATGTGCCGCCCGACACGTCAGCCGGCAGTTCGTGAGGGATAGAAGGGCAGATGGAAGAGACGACTCCCGTCAGCAGCATGATCAGGCAGAACGGCCCGATCAAGATCGCGGCCTGGCGGTTGATGATGGAGAAATATCAGGACTTCATGACGCGGTTCGAACACGAGTTTCGGACCCGTCACGGGCTCAGCGCCAACGAATTCGATGTGCTCATCAACGCGTCGACCTCGGCGCAGGTCAGGCACCGCGACCTGCTGCGCAGTCTGGTGATCAGCCGCAGTGCGCTCAGCCGCCTGCTCGGCAAACTCGAGGGGCGCGGGCTCGTGACCCAGGAGCCCGACCCGGAGGATCACCGCGGTGTGCTCGTCGCCCTCACCGAGGCGGGGCAGAAGCTCTGCGCCGAGGCGGCTGAGACGAACGGTGAGATCATCATCTCCGCCTTCTCCGGTCTCACGGACGCCGAGGCGGAGGAGATCTTCCAGCTCGTGTCCAAGATCTGCCCGGTGGGGTAGGGGAGCGATCCGCAGGGGAGAGTAGGCCCCTCCCCGCCCAGTGAGAAGACGGCTAGGCTGTGGCCATGAGCAACGTTGAGACCCGTCCCGAGCGGGTCGTCTGCAAGGCCGGGGGACTGCCCGGGCCGGCCTGTGATCAGCAGGGACGTTCCCCTGTCGAAATCATCTCCTCCCGCGACGTGCCGTTGGGCGGGCCCCGCGCGATGACCGTGCGGCGGACCCTGCCGCAGCGCCAGCGCTCCCTCATCGGTCCGTGGTGCTTCGTCGACCACTACGGCCCGGCCGATGTCTCCGTCACTGGTGGGATGGACGTCGCACCCCACCCGCACACCGGTCTGCAGACCGTCAGCTGGCTGTTCGAAGGCGCCATCCAGCACATCGACTCCGGCGGCAACGCGGGCCTCGTTCTGCCTGGTGAGGTCAACCTCATGACCGCCGGCGCCGGCATCTGCCACTCCGAGGTCTCGACCGACGACACGACGACCCTGCACGGCGTCCAACTGTGGCTGGCTCTGCCCGATGCCGCTCGCCACCAGCCCGAACGCGAATTCGAGCACTTCGAACCCGAGCCGGTGTCGCTTGACGGCGGGGAGATGCTCGTCTTCCTCGGCCGCCTCGGCGAAGGTTCGTCGCCCGTGAAGACGCACTCTCCGCTGCTCGGGGCGGAGATCCGCCTCGATCCGGGCGCAACCATCGACCTGCCCGTCGATCCGCGGTTCGAGCACGGCCTCCTCGTCGATTCCGGTGATATCGCACTGGAGAACGTCGATCTTCCGGTCGCGGCGATCGGCTACACGGGCACCGGCGTCGAGGAGCTGCGCATCGCCAACCGCGGCGACGAACCCGGCCGACTCATCCTCATCGGTGGCGAGCCCTTCGGCGAAGAGATCGTCATGTGGTGGAATTTCATCGGCCGCACGCACGAGGAGATCGCCCGGTACCGCGAGGAATGGCAGGCCGAGGGCGATCGCTTCGGCGCCGTCGAGGGATACGTCGGCAAGGGCGGGCCCGGTCAGAACGCCGATGGGATGGGCAGGCTCCCCGCGCCGAGGATGCCCGACGTGACGATCAAAGCGCGGAGGAATCCGCCCCCGCAGGTCCAGGGAGGGCCCGCGGAATAAGTTCGCGCCGATTTCTGTCCTAGTCAGCGGCGACCGAATTCGCCGCGTCAGTCAGCCGGCACCGTAGAACCCGAGACCCAGCCGCCACAGCAGAAGGAGCGTCAACCATGTCGAAGACATTCGAAGACAAGACCGGGGCCGAGGTCACGGTCTCGCTGAACGAATCAACTCAGGCCTACGAAGTCGCCGTGGCCGATGGGACAGTCGCCGGGAGCGCATTCTTCCTGCCCGGACCCGACGCGGAGACCGAACGCATCTTCCACCACACGGTCGTCGACGAGCAGTTCGGCGGCCGCGGGCTGTCGAAGTTCCTCGTCGCCGAGGCGCTCGATGACTCCCGTGAGCGTGGTGTGACCGTCGTGCCCGTCTGCCCGCTCTTCGTCAAGAAGCTGAAGGAGACCGGCGACGACTACATCGCTCAAGGCGGAAAGTTCCGCAATGCGACGGGCGCCGACATCGACATCGTCAAGCGACAGGCGTGAGTGAGGGCATGAGCAACGCAAGTCGACCATTCATCGACAAGATCCACCCCGAGAACTACAAGGCGCTGGCCCAGGCGGCCGCGAGTTCGCGGAAGGCGTCGCGCGAAGCGGGGCTCGACGATGCGCTCATCGAGCTCGTGAATACGCGGGTCTCGCAGATCAACGGCTGCCGCACCTGCCTGAGCATCCATGCCCCGGCGGCCAGGAAGGCCGGCGTCTCCCAGCTCAAGCTCGACGTGCTGCCGAGCTGGCATGAGGCCGAGATCTTCACCGATCAGGAATTCGCGGCGCTGACCCTGGCCGAGTCGTTGACCGTGCTGGACAAGACGGAGGATCGGGACGCGATCGCCGCTGAGGTGGCGCAGTACCTGACGACCGAACAGATCTCTGCGATCGAATGGTCGACGATCCTCATCAACGCGTTCAACCGCATCTCGATCGCCAGCGACCACCCTGTCTTCGGAGCCAAGCAGGACTGAGCCCACGCGGGCGCACCGGACAGCGCTGTGCCGCCTCGGCGGTGTCAGTTGATGATCTCTTTGCTGTCATCCTCACGGATGGCGGCGAGGCGTTCGCGCCACATCTGCAGGTCCTGCTCGCTCAGGCGTTTCCAGTCGGTGAGCTCGCGGACGATGCGCAGCGGTTCGGTGCTGCGGAATGAGCGGGTGGGGTTGCCGGGGAACTTCTTGTCGGTGACGTTCGGGTCGTCGACGTAGTCGCCGAGGGGTTCGACCTCGTAGACGTGCGGTTGTCCGCCGTTGAGGGCGGCCACCTCGGCGGCTAATCCTGCACCGTCGGGCAGGGCCGTGAAGTAGATGTGATTCATCGTCACTTCGGGTCGGTAGTTCGAGGCGAAGCCTGCGGTCAGCAGGTCTCCGGGAGCGAGTTCGGCACGGGTGCCATGGAAGAAGGGTCCCTCATCGAGTGCGTCAGCCATGGCGTCGAATATACGCTCGAAGACTGCGAATCGGCCTCGGATTCGGCGACTAGAATGGGCCTTGAGCGGTTGACGCGGAGCGTTGCGGAACGGATTGAGGTAGCGGCGTTTCCCGGGTGGTGAGACTTTCGTCCCGGAATGTGACGACCTCGGCCATACTCTCCTGAGCGAACGATGCCCGTGCGAACGATTCCGGCGGCGTCGACGAACCCACGTGAAGGAGCCCACCCCGCCAATGTCCGCCGAAACGACATCGCAGACGAAGAACGCCGCCTCGGCGCCGACATCATGGGCTGGACGCCTCCGCCTCATCGGTCCGGGGATCGTGTTGGCACTGGCCAGCGTCGGCGCTTCGGACATGATCACGACGATGAACTCCGGCGCCGAATATGGTCTGGCGCTCATCTGGGTGTTCACGGTCGGCATCATCCTCAAGTTCGTCCTCTCCGAGGCGGTGTCGCGGCTGCAGATGAGCGGCGACCGGTCCCTGATCTCCCATCTCACTCGATTTGGCGGGCGGACGTTCCCCGTGCTGTTCCTCATCGCGGAGCTGCTCGTCGGGCTGTTCTTCGGAGCTGGAGTCGTCGCGGTGACGACGACGATTCTGCAGGCGATCTTCCCGGTTCTGCCGTTCTGGCCGACCGCGATCGTTGTGCTGCTGTCCGCGGCGGTGCTTGTCGGCATCGGCCGCTACGGGATCGTCGAAAAGGCCATGATGGGCTTCGGAATCATCATGTTCTTCGGCATCCTGGCCCTGGCGATCTCAGTGTTCCAAGGCCAGGACGCTCAAGCGGTCGCCGCAGAGACGATCGTGCCGACGTTCCCGAACACTTCGATCATCACGGTGATGTCGCTCATCGGCGGGGTCGGGGGAGCGACCGGCATCCTCGCCTACTCGTTCTGGATCCGCGAGAAGGCGTGGCGGACCCCTGACTGGAAGCCGGTCGTCCGCCTTGACCTCGTCATCAGCTATGGACTCGTCTTCATCTTCGCCGTGGCGATGAGCGCTGTGGGAGCCTTCATCCTCTACGGGCAGGGCTTCACTATTGCGGACAATGATGCGCTGTTCGCGATCGCCGATGACCTGGTGGGTCGGATCGGTGAGACCGGGCGGTTGGTGTTCCTCATCAGCTTCCTCGCCGTGGTGTACACGAGTGTCCTCGGCGGGTTCTCGGGCATTGCCTACGTCACTGCCGACTGCCTGCGCGTGCTGCGTCGGTACCCGCACCAGGACGAGCCGGCCAATGAGATGTCGGCGAGGTCGATCGAGTTCCGCGGCGTCCTCGTCTACCTTTCGATCGCGACGTTGGTCATCATGAGCCTCGGCAAACCCGTCACCCTCGTGCTCGTCTACGCGGCGATCAGCGCGTTCATCCTGCCGGTGCTCGCCCTGGCGCTGCTCGTCATCCTCAACCGCTCATCCGTTCCGGCTCAGCTGCGCAACACGAAGTGGTCGAACGTGCTGCTGGCCGTGTGCTTGGCCCTGTTCGGGTTCCTCGCTGCCCTGCAGGTCAAGGAGTCGGTGATGGGTTTTATTGGTTGAGGCGTGACGAACGGTAAAGTACCAGGTCAGGGTGGGTGATGTTCGGGCAATCCGACGTTGCCGACGATCGGCTACGCTACTGTTTGCGGAGTCTATACGCTACCGTTTGCGGGATTCATACGCTGCTGTTTCGCGTGTCCTTCACTCCCGTCCGGAACTGATCCACTTCGGGTTGTCGACGATGTTGCGACCGCCTTCGACGAGGGTGCGGATCTCATCAACTCGCCGCATGTCTTCAGGCTCGAGCCGCAAGTCGAGAGCGCCGAAGTTCTCCAGACTGCGTTCGGGCTTGCGGGAGCCCGGAATCGGAACCGCGCCGACTCCCATCTCTGCTGCACGGTGAAGGAGCCAACCCAACGCCACCTGAGCATTGGTCGCTCCGTGACGGTCGGCCACCTCGGCGACGATGGAGACGATCCGCTGGTTGGCATCCCACGCATCACCCATGCGCGCGGTCCCGCCGCGGACATCGCCTGCCACCTGGTCCTTCGTCAGGGTTCCGGTGAGGAATCCGCGACCCAGCGGGCTGTACGGGACGAACCCGACCCCGAGCTTCGCGCAGGCGGGCACAACGTGGTCTTCAACATCACGCGACCACAGGCTCCATTCGGATTGGACCGCGGTGATCGGGTGGATCGCATGGGCACGACGCAGCTCGTCCGCGGTGACCTCGGACAGTCCGATGTGCGCGACCTTGCCGGCCGTGACCAGCTCGGCCATCGCCCCGACCGTGTCCTCGATGGGAACATCGGGATCCGGCCGATGCAGATAGTAGAGATCGATCGAATCCACGCCGAGGCGGCGCAGCGAAGCGTCGCACGCTTCGTGTGCGTACTCGGGCCGTCCGTCGGTTCGTTTCGTCGATCCGTCGGAGAGCGTTCGCAGCCCGGTGATGCCGAATTTCGTGGCGAGCTGGACATCATCGCGGCGCCTGGCGAGGAACGGAGCGAGCATCTCCTCGTTCGTTCCAGCGGGACCGGTGGTGCCCTCGCGAGGTTCGCCGTAGACGTCGGCAGTGTCGAGCAGAGTGATGCCGGCGTCGACCACCTTGCCAAGTGTGGCGCGTGCATCGTCGTCAGTGGTGCCGCCATACACGTGGGACAGGGCCATGCAGCCGAAGCCGATGGGGGAGACCTCGAGGTCGCCGAGGCGGCTGGTTGTGGTGGTCATGAGTGGTGTCCTTTCGGAGAATGAGAAGTGTCGTCGGGAGCGCCGCCGTAGACGGCGATCTTGTATTCGGTGGCGGTCAGTGCTCGTTCGAGGTCGCGGATCTGCTCGATGATCCGCTGCCGTTGGTCGCGCATAATCTGCAGGCGTTCAGGTGTGGTCGACTCGCCCTGGTTGACGAGGTCGACATAGCGGGTGAGTTCGGAGATGCCCATGCCCGAGGACCGCATGCGCACGAGGAAATCGAGCCGGTCGACGGCTCTCTGGTCGAAGACGCGGCGACCTGAGGGTGAACGTCCCACGTGGAGCAGCCCTATGCGTTCGTAGTACCGCGCAGTGTGTGCTGTGATGCCGAGTCGGTTGCAGACTTCGCTGATCGATAGGGTCTCGATCGGAATCGATGCACTGTCCGTAGTAGGTGGCATAGCGCCAACGCTAGAGGTTTGAGTGCACTCGAAGTCAAGGGATCGAACTAGGCAAATCCATCAAACATATCGAGAACTGCTGTACCAAGAGGCAGATGGTGGCGCAGAGGTTCTTTCCTCTTCCAACTTGTATTTGAGAGGCTCAAGTAGAACAGTGAGTCCACCAGCGCCGATCACCCACAACATCATGAGGTAGAACATGAATCCTCTGTTGTCACCAAGCTGAGTAAACAGATTCATATGAGGCTTGGGAGACTCATACAACATTGCTATCACTGCGCTTCCAGAAATAAGTTGCCAGTTCGCGACTCGCTTCAAGAGGAGAAGGGAATTGATCTTCATCTCGGGCTTTGGCTGCTCTACCAGCGTGGCTCCGATCGTGATGAACACGGCCGAGAAAGCGGCTGTGGCCCCGGCCATAGGGCTGACCCCGGTGAGCCATAAAGCTGGTCCAGCTACACAGATCAGCGTTGTTGTCAGCCCCCACAACCAATAGCCGAGCCGGGCAGAGCCGACAACGATGAAGAGAGGGTCGGCCCGATGTTTTGCTCGCAAATGGAATATCAGCATATAAGCACCAGTGACGATCAATGGGCTTGTGAACACCGATGCGATCTTTGGCATTGCCTCATGCCAACCGACTGAAATCAACGAGTGGGCGAAGACGTACTCGACGAGCAAGTACAGAATTGCGGATACAAGGAGTCCGACGAGAATAAGCGCAAGCCCGGGCCACCACTTTGTAGAGCCGGCTTCGAAAACTTTGCGGCACCAGAGGAACAGTTGCAACATTTTGGTCCGAAGAGTCTTCATCATCGCTTCCTCATCCATAACCGGGTGCTCTTGCGGGCTTGCCATTCGTAGACAAATTCTTTCGTCCGGTACTGACACGGAGCCGGTTCGGTGTCCTAGAACGGCAGATGCTGGTTGATGTCTGTAGTAGGAATAGAAACGGGGCGACGTAAGCGAAACTTCACAAACGCCGCCCCGCAACGGTCGGTCATCACTGCCGAAGTGTCACCCCACGAACGCTGTGGCGAAGAACGGCACGAACGTGACCAGTACGAGTGCCGCCAGCAGCACCAGCGCACTCGGGATCGCGGCTTTCGCCACTCCCATCACGCTCATCCCGGACATGCCCGAGGCGACGAACAGGTTGAGGCCGAGCGGCGGTGTGATCATGCCGATCTCGAGGTTCATCACCACGATGATGCCGAAGTGGATCGGGTCGATGCCCAGCTCCATCGCGATCGGCAGCAGGATCGGGGCGAGGATGAGGATCGCCGAGGATGTCTCCATCACACAGCCGACGAACAGCAGCAGGATGTTGACGAGGATGAGGAACTGCCACGGCTGCAGGTCCCATTCGGTGATCGTCGTCGAGATCTGACCCGGGATCCGCTCACTGGCGAGCACGAAGGTGAAGAGAATGCCGTTGGCGATGATGAACATGACCATCGCCGAGGTCTTCACCGACGCCAGCGTGACCTCCCACAGCTGCGAGATCTTGATCTCGCGGTAGATGAGCAGCGACACGACCAGCGAATAAGCGACGGCCACGGCGGCCGCCTCGGTGGGGGTGAACCATCCGGAGTAGATTCCGCCGAGGACGAGGAACGGCAGCGCAAGAGCGAGAATCGCATCCCGGAACGCCTTCAACTTGTCCTTGTTCGACATCCGGAAGCCGACCCCGGCGTGACCGTAGCCCTTCTTCCAAGCGACGAACACAGCCATGCCCAACAGCATCACGCCGGCGAGGATGCCCGGCAGGACGCCTGCGAGGAACAGGTCGCCGATGTTCTGCTCGGTGGCGATGCCGAAGACGATGAGCGGAATCGACGGCGGGATGAGGATGCCCAACGACCCCGAGGTGGCGACGAGTCCCGTGGAGAACTCCTTCGGGTACCCGTTCTTGATCATCGCCGGAATCATCAGCGCACCGACCGCGACGACCGTGGCCGGTGAGGACCCGGAGACCGCGGCGAAGAACATGCACGCGAGCACCGTGGTGATCGCCATGCCGCCGCGCAGATGCCCGACCATGGCCGCACCGAAGTCGGTCAGCCGTCGGGAGATCCCGCCGCGGGACATGATGTTCGCCGCGAGGATGAAGAACGGGATCGCCATGAGCGGGAACGAGTTAAGCGCATTGAACAGCCGTTCCGAAACCTGGGTCATCGGAATGAGCGTGAAGTAGTAGAAGTAGACGATGCTCGTCAGACCCAAAGCGACCGCGATCGGCGCCGAGGTGACGAGCAGTGCGATGAGGACGACGATGAGGACGATGGTGGCTTCGAACATCAGCGATCGCCTCCCTTCTCGTCGGTCCCGCCATCGCCGAGGCGGTCGCCCCCGTTGGCTCCGTCCGTGCGGTTTGTGCGGTCGCTTCCGTCATCGACGATCGCGATGTCTTCGACGTCGATGCCGACGGCGGCGGCCTCCTCGGCGAGGACATCCTTGTCGAGTTCCGTCGCAGGAGTGCGCAGGGCACGGATGGTCATCTCAACGGCGCGGATGAAGAACAGAGTCATGCCTACGGCCAGCGAGAGTTCGACGACCCACAGCGGCAGCTTGAGCGCCGGGGTGATAGTCGTCCGCGAGAACGGTTCGGTGATGAGCGCCCACGACAGGTAGGCGATGAAGCCTGCGTAGACCAGAGTGGCCAGTCCGCCGAGGACGACGAAGAACTTCTTCGCCTTGCCCTTGAGCAGAGCCGGCATGATGTCGACGGCGACGTGCTCGTTGTGGCGCAGGGTGACCACCGCGCCGAAGAACGTCGAGAAGATGATGAGGTAGATGACCGCCTCCTCGGACCAGAAGAGGACGTCACCGGTGATATTGCGCAGAAGCACGGCGAAGACCGCCAAGGCGGTGGCCGCGATGAGGCAGCCGCCGGCCAGGAAGTTCTCGAGCCGACTGAGGTACTTGTCGATGGTCTTCATCATCAGCCCCTCTTCTCGTTGCGTTCGAGGAGCTCGTCGACGACCTCGGGACCGATGACGTCGCGGTACTTCTCGTATTCGGACGGCACGACCATGTCCTTGAAGGCTTGACGCTCTTCCTTGCTCGGGATGACGATCTCCGTGCCGCCGGATTCCTCGATGGTCTGCTTCGACTCTTCGTTGACCTTCTGAGCTTCCTTGCGGTTGAATTCGCTGGCCTCATCGGCAGCCTCGTCGACTGCGGTCTGCAGATCGTCGGGAAGCTCGTCGTACCAGCGCTTGTTCACCGTGAGGATGTAGCCGATGTAGCCGTGATCGAGTTCGGTCACGTACTTCTGGACGGTGTGCATGTTCTGCGACTGGATGTTCGAGTAGGTGTTCTCGCCTCCGTCGATGAGACCCTGCTGCAGTCCGCTGTAGACCTCGGCGAACGCAAGCGGAGTCGGAATCCCACCCCAGGTCTCGAACTGGGTGCGCAGCACGTCCGAGGGCTGAATGCGGTACTTCTTGCCCCTCATGTCTTCGGGTTTCAGCGTCTTGTTGTTCGAGTGGATCTGCTTCATGCCCGAATCCCACAGACCGAGGACCTTGAGCCCGTTCTCCTCGAGATCGGGGTTCGCGTAGATGGCCTTGCCGATCTCGGTATCGGGACTGGCGACCTCGGGGATCTCGTCGGGGTCGTCGAAGATGAACGGCAGGTCGAGAACCTGCAGGCTCGGTGCGATCGTCGTGAACTTCGCGCTCGCCGGGGCCAAGACCTGGACGGCATTGGACTGGATGGCCTGCATCTCGTCCTTATCGCCGTAGAGTTCCGAGTTCGGGAACACCTCGACCTCGATGCGGCCGCCGGACTTCTTCTCGACCTGTTCGGCGAAGAAGTCTGCGGCCAGTCCCTTCGGTGTGCCCACCGAGGTGACATGGGCGAAGCGCAGTTCGAATTTCTGTTGGTCTCCGCTGCGTGCGGGATTGCATCCGCTCAGCAGCAGGAGGCTTATCGAGAGGCCCGCGATGAGCGGCTTCCACCTCGGTCGTCTCATTGACGTCATCGTCAGCTCCAGTCTGGTTGGCCAGGGGCGATGCCGATCGGGAGTGTGCGGACGGACGAGCCCGCCAATTCGACGGCTGGTCATTGCCGTGCGGAGAGTTCGTGCCGAGTCAGGTTCTCGATCGACCGTTCACGAGCCTAGAGGACTTTTCGCTGATTTCCAATATGATCGGCAAAAGAATGCATTATTTGTTGAACTGAGAGTTCGCGGCCTGCCTCGAGGGCGTCAGTCCGTGTCGAAGTCGAAGGGGTCGGAGACTGCCTGACCGGTCGTCGACTCGGCCAGGCGGAGGAAGCCGTTCGTGATGTGATCGCCGAGGTGGCGCGCCGCCGCGTCCGGATCGACGTCGCGGACAGCGTCGACGATCGACTGATGTTCGGCGTGCACCTGGTCGAGTCTCTCGGGGCTGTCGAGAGTGAGGTCCCACGGGAAGGCTCGCCAGCGTGCAGCGATGTCGTCGCGCAGCGCGGGCATTCCGCAGCGGTCGTAGAAGAAGAAGTGGAACTCCTCGTTGCGGGTGTTGCGTCCCAGTGAATCACCGTCGGCGCTGGCCTCGTCAAGCGCCTCGAGCAGGCGCTCGGCCTGGCGCAGCTCGTGTCTGGAGATCCGCGTGGTCGCACGGGCGATGGCGAAGGTCTCGGTGAGCTTTCGGGTGACGAAGAGGGACTTGAGACGGTCGACGTCGACGCCGGCGACGCGTACACCGCGGTGAGCTTCGGAGGTGACGAGACCCTCGGCTTCGAGGATCCGCAGGGCCTCGCGGACCGGCGTGATGGAGGCATTGAACCAGTCGGCGACCTGATCCTGTCGCAGTCGTTCGCCGCGATCGAGCTCGCGGGAGAGGATCTTTCGGCGCAGGCCGAGGACGATGACGTCCCGTTTGGTCGATGCCGACTCCTGATCCACCCGATGCCTTTCGTTCATGCGTCACCCGCTGTTGGGGTGTCAGTTTCATGTCTCGGTGGTCCCAGTCTACAGGCTCGGGCATCAACTGAGACCGAAGAATGCATTATCTGTGACGATATGTATGATGTGGATGTCAACGTTTCATACCTCGTCGTGGAGGGCCGATGGCCACTGCTGCACCGACGTCCGTACCGAGCCCCGCGGGCCAGGACGACGCGACCGCCTCGAACCTGCCGCTGTCCGGCATTACTGTCATCAGCTGCGAGCAGGCAGTCGCTGCCCCCTTCGCCTCACGCCAGCTGGCGGACCTCGGAGCCCGGGTCATCAAGATCGAACGCCCAGGCGTCGGCGACTTCGCCCGCGGATACGACACGACGGTCAATGGACTCTCAAGCCATTTCGTGTGGATCAACCGCAACAAGGAGAGCCTGGCGCTCGACCTGAAGAGCCCCGACGGACTTAAGATCCTGCACGAGCTCATCGCCTCGGCGGATGTCTTCATCCAGAATTTCGCCCCCGGCGCGGCAGAGAGACTCGGCCTCGGTGCCGAAGACCTTCGGTCGATCAACCCTCGGCTGATCCACGCCTCGATCTCCGGATACGGAACGGACGGGCCGTACAAAGATGCCAAGGCCTACGATGCACTTGTGCAGGCCGAGGCAGGACTGGTCTCCGTGACCGGAACAGAGGAGTTCCCTGCGAAGACGGGAATCTCGACGGCAGACATCGCCGCGGGAATGTACACGTACTCAGGCATCCTCACCGCTCTGTACAACCGCGAGCGCACCGGTGTTGGCGCCACCCTGTTGACGAGCCTCTTCGACTCCCTCGTCGAATGGATGGGCTACCCCCTCTACTTCACCCGCTACGGCGGCACCCGTCCCACCCGAGCCGGCACCTCCCACGCCGCCATCGCCCCCTACGGCGCGTTCACCTGCGGCGATGGCACTCAGATCATGCTCGCGATCCAGAACGAACGCGAATGGGAACGCTTCGCCACTCAGGTTCTCGACCGTCCCGATATGGTCACCGACGAACGCTTCGACCGTGCCGCTCACCGCTACGCCCACCGACACGAACTCCAAGAGATCATCGAGCGAGCCTTCTCCGCCCTCACCGGCGGAGCCTGCGACGCCCTCCTCGAACAAGCCGCGGTCGCCCACTCGAGGCAGCGCGATATGAGCGAGATCGCCGACCACCCGCAGCTGACCGAACGCCACCGCTGGCACGAGGTCGAGACCCCCGCCGGTCCGATCTCCATGCTCGCACCACCGGTCGAGATGTCTGGGGTGGGCCATCGCATGGACCCGATCCCGGCGGTGGGACAGAACTCGGAGTCCATCCTCGGCGAGCTGGGAATGGACGCCGAGGCGATCAGCGAACTGCGCCACAACGGGGTGATCTGAAGGCGATGGACAGCGAACCAGCACGCACGACGGACAGTCGAGCCGCCTCGGCGGTCGAGGACGGACAGCCTGACTTCGCCTACTCACCTCTGCTGCCCACCGAGGGCGAGGGCCCGCGGATGCGCAGGCTCGACATCGAGGGAGTGGAGACGACCACCGTCGAGGTGGGCGGGACGTCGCGCTCGTTCCTTACGGTGGCGCCGGAGACCCTGTCCGACCTCGCCGAGGTCGCCTTCAAGGAGATCTCGCACTACCTGCGCACAGACCATCTGGCCAGCCTGCGCGCGATCATCGACGATCCGGAAGCCAGCGACAACGACGTCTTCGTCGCCCTCGACCTGCTGCAGAACGCCGCGGTCTCGGCCGGGGAGATTTTGCCGATGTGTCAGGACACAGGCACGGCGATCGTCTCGGCCAAGCGCGGACCGAACGTGCTCACCGACGGCGATGATGCCAGGCATCTGTCGCGTGGAATCGGTCGCGCCTATGAAGAGCTCAACCTTCGCTACTCGCAGCTGGCGCCGACGAGCCTGTTCGAGGAATCGAACACCGGCACCAACCTGCCCGCCCAGATCGAGGTGGCGCTGAGCCCCGCCGATGATTATGAGCTGCTGTTCATGGCCAAGGGCGGAGGCAGTGCGAACAAGTCCTTCCTCTATCAGAAGACGAAGGCCGTACTCAACGAGTTGGCGATGCTCGAATTCCTCGCCGAGAAGATCTCCACCCTCGGCACCGCAGCCTGCCCTCCTTATCATCTGGCCGTCGTCATCGGCGGGCCGTCGGCCGAATTCACGCTCAAAACCGCGAAACTCGCCAGTGCCCACTACCTCGACGACCTGCCGGAAAGCGGAGACGCCGAATTGGGGCACGGATTCAGGGACCGGGAATTCGAGCAGACCGTCTTCGAACTCACCCAGAACCTCGGCTTCGGTGCCCAGTTCGGCGGCAAGTACTTCTGCCACGATGTCCGCGTCGTCCGGCTGCCCCGGCACAACGGATCCCTGCCGATCGCGATCGCCGTGAGCTGTTCGGCCGACCGGCAGATCATCGCCCGCATCAACGCAGACGGCGTGTTCATCGAAGAACTCGAACACGATCCGGCGAGGTTCCTGCCCGCGATGGGCCGCGTCGAGGAGATCGAATCCGGCAATGTCACCGCCATCGACCTCGACCGACCGATGCCGAGTCTGCAGGAACAGCTGTCCGAACTGTCCGTCGGAGACCGTGTGTCGCTGACGGGAACGGTCGTCGTCGCCCGCGACATCGTCCACGCGGAGCTGCGCGACCGCCTCGATGCCGGTGGGGAACTTCCCGAGTATTTCAAAGACCATCCGATCTACTATGCGGGACCGGCGAAGACACCCGAGGGAATGCCCTCGGGGTCGTTCGGTCCGACCACCTCATCGCGGATGGACACCTATGTGCGGCAGTTCCAGGAGGCCGGCGGATCGATGATCATGCTCGGCAAAGGCAATCGGTCCGCGCAGGTGAAGAGCTCCTGCGCTGAATTCGGCGGCTTCTACCTCGGATCGATCGGCGGCCCTGCCGCCCGGCTGGCTCAGGACTGCATCACCTCGGTCGAGGTCCTCGATATGGAGGAGCTCGGGATGGAGGCAGTGTGGAAGATCCACGTCGAAGACTTCCCTGCGTTCATCATCACCGACGACAAGGGCAATGACTTCTTCGACAGCACCGGTCCGCCGACGCTGGGCCTCGGCCGGACCCGCACGGTGCGTGACGGCACCCGACTGGACTGAACTTTCCAAATGACGAACGAACAGAGGATTTCACCATGGCAGTGAGCAATGAAGAGCAGATGATGATCGACCTGGTCGCCGAATTCATCGACGAGCAGGTCAAGCCCAGCGTCAACAAGGTCGAGCACGCCAACGAATACCCGGAAGCGTGGATACAGACGATGAAGGACATGGGCATCTACGGGCTCGCCATCGACGAGCCGTGGGGGATGGGCAAGGTCTCGACCGAGGCCTATGCGCTCATCACTCAGGAGCTCGCTCGCGGGTGGATGTCCCTGGCCGGTGCCATGGGCGGGCACACCGTCGTCGCGAAGCTCCTCCAGGAATACGGCACCCAGGAGCAGAAGGATAAGTACCTGCCTCGGATGGCCACCGGTGAGCTGCGAGCGACGATGGCGCTGACCGAACCCGGCGGCGGCTCCGACCTTCAGGCCATGCGCACCACAGCAGCGAAGGACGGTGACGACTACGTCATCAACGGGTCGAAGACGTGGATCACGAACGCCCGGAAATCCGACCTCATCGCACTGCTGTGCAAGACCGACCCCGAGGCGGAACCCCGTCACAAGGGCATCTCGATCATCCTCGTGGAGAAGGGGGAGGGCTTCACGGTCTCCCAGGATCTGTCGAAGCTCGGGTACAAGGGCGTCGAGACCTGCGAGCTGTCCTTCGACGGTCTTCGGCAGCCGCAGTCGCAGCTGCTGGGTGAGGCCGAGGGTGTCGGGTTCAAGCAGATGATGAAGGGCCTCGAGATCGGCCGCATCCAGGTCGCGTCCCGGTCGCTCGGCGTTGCGCAGGCCGCCCTCGATGATGCAGTGAAGTACTCGCAGGAGCGCGAGTCGATGGGCAAGCCGATCTGGAAGCACCAGTCGGTGGGCAACAAGCTCGCCACGATGGCGACGAAGCTCGAGGCCGCCCGGCAGCTCGTCCTCCACGCCGCCCGCACCTATGATTCGGGTGCGCGTGTGGACATGGAGGCAGGAATGGCGAAGCTCTATGCCTCGGAGATGGCCGCCGAGGTGGCCCTCGATGCCATCCGCGTCCATGGCGGTTACGGATACTCCACCGAATACGACGTCGAACGCTACTACCGTGATGCTCCGCTGATGATCGTCGGCGAAGGCACGAACGAGATCCAGATGAACGTCATCGCCAAGCAGCTCATCGGTCGGAATAAGGCCTGAGGGTCATCGGCCTATTTGGTCACGGCGTGGAAGGTGTCAGCTCGATGAGGAATCCGGATCTCCCCTCCTGCGCCTTCTCGCCGTGCTGATTGAACAGAGTGAATCGCCGGTCGACGAAGCCCTTGTCGCCCGCGGCGACCTTACGGCAGGACAGGATCTCCATCTCGAGGGTCACCGTGTCTCCGATGCGCAGCGGCGTGAGGAACTTCCAGTCGTCGAGGCTGGTCATGGCGATCGCCGATTGCGCGAACCAGCCAGCTCGGTCCATCAGCCCGGTGAGGACGGCGATTCCCAAGGCGCCGTGCAACAGCCGTCCGCCTCGGTCCTCCATGTATTCGGCATCAGCATGGACTTGGTTCCAGTCGCCCGAGAGCATCGAGAACATTGTGAGGTCGGCTTCCGTCAGCGTCCGCGCGGGGGACCGATAGACCTGGCCGACCTCGAGGTCCTCGAAGTAGAGGCTGTTGTCAGTGGTGCGCTTCTCGAGCATGGAGTCCTCCTGGGTCAGGGGCCGAAATCGGGCGCCTGTTGCCTGGGTGGAGCGCCTCTGTCATACTCAGCATACAAGAACGAACGTTCTTCCCTGCTCAATGAGGAGTGATAATGCAATCAGCACCCAACTCGCCCACCGGCCCTGACGCGACCACGTCCGGCATGACCACGACCAAACTCGAAACACCCGACGAAGGCAAGATGACCCGCCTCGCTGCCGCATCTGTCATCGCCACAGCGCTCGAGTGGTTCGACTTCCTCATCTATTCGACCGCCTCGGCGCTCGTCTTCGGCCATGTCTTCTTCCCCTCGCTCGAAGGAGCCTTGGGAACCATCGCCTCGTTCGGCACCCTCGCGGTGGGCTTCATCGCCCGTCCCGTCGGCGGCATCATCGCCGGTGCTCTCGGCGACAAGTTCGGCCGCAAGGGACCGCTCGTCGCCTCGATGATCGTCATGGGGCTCGCGACAACGTCGATCGGACTGCTGCCCAGCCACGAGACAATCGGAATCTGGGCGCCGATCCTCCTGGTGACCGCACGCTTGGTCCAAGGACTCGGCGTCGGCGCACAATGGGGCGGCGCCACGCTGCTGTTGACCGAGCATTCGCCGCTGAAGCGTCGTGGTTTCTACGGCTCCCTCGTCCAGCTGGGCACCGTCGCCGGCATCATCATCGGCAATGCCTTCTTCCTCTGCATCCTGCTCTTCGTCGATGAAGGCGCCTTCATCGAGTGGGGCTGGCGCGTGCCGTTCCTGTCGGGCATCCTCCTCGTCGCCGTCGGAATCTTCGTGCAGATGAAGATCGAAGAGACCCCGGTCTTCAAGTCGATGCAGGCCAAGGCGGAGGCCGCAACCGCCGGTACGAAGATGCCGCGTGTGTCCTTCCTGCGCGCCCTGCGGCTGTACTGGAAGCAGATTCTGCAGGCTGCCGGCGCATTCTTCGTCGTCAACGGCACCTTCTACATCATGATCTCCGGAATGCTGTCCTACGGCACCGCGAATGTCGGGCTCTCTCAGACGACGATGATCATGATCGTCTGCCTCGCCGTCGCCACTCAGATCTTCACCATCCCCTACTTCGGGGCCTGGTCCGACCGACACGGCCGCCGCAAGATCTTCCTGCTCGGCACCGTTCTCATGGCCGTGTGGGCCTTCCCGTTCTTCTGGCTCGTCGACACCGGCAATCCGTTCCTCGTTGCGGCAGCCATCATCGTCGGCCTCACCCTGCATGCCATGATGTTTGGGCCCCAGGCGGCACTGTTCGCCGAGATGTTCCCCGCAGACGTCCGGTACTTCGGCGCCTCCCTCGGATTCCAGCTGGCGAGTGTCTTCGCCGGTGGTCTCGCACCGATGATCATGGTCTCGCTCATCGAAGCGACCGGCACCTCGGCGAGTGTCTCCCTCTACATCATCGCGATGGCCGTCATCACCTTCGTCGCCGTGTACTCCATCAGGGAACGCTTCCAGACGAACCTGCATGAGACGGCCGCAGACATCGAAGAACGCGAACTTCGGGAAGCAGGCAAGCTCGATGTGGCTGCGAAACCGACAACTGCGGAGGAGGCCGAACATGCTTGAGACGACTCTGACCCTCGAAGAGAGGATCACTCGCCTCGAAGACATCCACGAGATCGGGCAGCTCCGCGCCCGGTACTGTCAGGCACTCGATGACGGTCGCTGGGAAGACCTCGCCGACACGTTCACCGAGGACGGCGCGTTCGTCGGTCTGTCCACTGCACGCGGCCGTGCGGAGATGCTCGAGTTCTTCCCACAGCTCAACTCCTCGACCGTGACATCGTGGTGGCACTTCAGCTCCAACGAAACCGTGGAGCTCGACGGAGACACTGCGGCGGGGACGACCTGGCTGCTCCAGCCCTGCGTCGTCGACGGCGAATCCCAGATCGCGGCGGGTCGGTACGAAGACACGATGGTCAGGACGGCACACGGGTGGCGATTCCAAGAGCGTCGAGTCTCGTTCTTCTTCTGGTCGTCGCTCGAATCCGGATGGGACGCGGCGCGATTCTCGTTCCCGCCCGCCGTCGACGCGGCCGATGCCCGAACGGTCGAACGGCTCGGATGATGTCAGTCGGAAGAGGCAGGCCGCTTGGCGGCACGGACCAGACCGAAGACGAGGTCGACCTGCAGATCGGCGAGTTCGGTGGGCGAGAGTTCACCGTCGGGCCGGTACCACGTGGACATCGAGTTGCAGAGGGTGACGACGCCGCGCACCGCCGAGCCGAGATTGCGCACCTCGCACTCTCCGGCGGCAGCAGCGTCACCGATCGCAGCCCGGAACACCGCTTCCGTCCTGTCTCTTTCGGTGACCACCTCGGCGCGGTTCTCCCCCTCGAGGTAGCGGAATTCGGTGATGCCCACCACCGAGGCGCGGGGCTGGGCCACGATGAAATCGACGTAGGCACGCACCGCGGCCTCGAGCCTCGACAACGGGTTCGTTCCCGCTGCGCCGACCGCTTCCTCGAGCGAATCGGCCAGGGTTCGCGCCGTCTCTTCGAGCACGAACTCGAGGATCTCACTTTTCGACCCGAAGTAGTTGTACAGATTCGACAAGGAAGTGCCCGCCGCCTTCGCGATCTGCCGCGTCGACGCACCGTGGAACCCCTGGGCGGAGAACACCTCGAGAGAAGCGTGGACAACCGTGTCACGGTCGATGAATCTCGGCGCTGCTCGCCGCCGGTTCGCATTGGCTGGGGTGTCCTCCATGGGCACCAATCTACTCATAAGTTCACCTGCACTCATAAGCACACCCGGAAGGAACTTTCATGACCACCCCGCTCAAACCCGGCCGAAGACTGCTCGCCGATGCTGACGCACTGGCTGCGTCAAGTCCGCTGTCGCTGGCCGACTCCGTTGCCGAGGCGATCGGTCAGGAGCTGGGGCAGTCGGTCCGACTGGTCTCGGCTGAGCTGGAGACGAACGGCGAGGCCCAGACCGACGACAGCGAACTCGTCTCCCCGTCTGCAGTGGTGACGGCCGTCCTGCCTCAAAAGGGACAGGAGCTGCGGACCGAGGTGACAGTTCACCTCGAAGGGGACGCCGCCTATTCCGCCTCGGTGCGTTTCGCCTTCGCTGAAGCCATCGACAACAGCGACGACGTGTCCGAACTGCTCTGCCCCGGCAGCGCCGGCTGGAACAGCGCATTGCGCGATCGCCTGCGTGAGGACTCCGAGTTCTCCACACTCATCGAGGCCTACGACGGGACGATCGGCATCGCCATCGGCGGTCGCCCAGTGCACTTTCGCTGCTACCGCGGTCACGTGCTCGAGGTCGTCGCCCGCTCCATCCTCGGCGCTGACTTCGTGCTCTCCATCCCCGGCGACGTCTTCGTTGATCTCGTGACCGCCGAGCGCAACCGCTTCATGGAGACCGCGATGAGCGGGAGGATGCGCTCCTCCGGATCCGGGTACGAGTACCTGCGCATGACCAGCGCACTGATCCGCATCATCGACCACGCTCGAGCCATGGCCGTCACAGCCGGCTATGTCGGCTCCGAACGCGTCCTCGACACGAATCTGCAGGTGGCTTGAGATGACGACACTGAACTACACGAACGCTCCGGCAGCGACGACCCTCCGCGCTCACCAGCTGATCATCGACGACCGCATCGCCTTCGTCGAGGACTGGGGCGACATCGACGCGACGCCGCTGCTCGCTGTTCACACCGCAGGACAGTCCGGAGTCCAGTACCGCCACGTGGCGGCGGACCTCGCTGCCGTCGGCTACCGGGTCATCGTTCCCGACCTGCCCGGGCACGGCCGCACGGAGCCGGCGAAGAATGGCCCGGTGACCGACCTCGGCGAATACGCACGATTCGGTCTTGACGTGCTCGACCAGCTCGGGATCGATCGGTTCGTCGCCGTCGGCTGCTCGATCGGCGGCAAGATCACGATCGACCTGGCCGGGCGCGCCGGTGAACGCATCATCGCGGCCATCGCCATGGCCGCCGGATCCCGTCCCGGTCATGTCTCGCTGCGAGGCCTGACACGTGAGCTCGTCGACATCTCGACGCCGTCTCGCGGCGATCGAACCTACTGGGGGACGCGAGCCGTCGTCGGCTCGGCAATCGACGAAGAGCGGCGAGAGCTCATCGCCCGCATGCACTGCAGGGAGGACCCGATCGTGTCGAACTCTGATCTCATCGGTTGGGGCCGCCACGACGTCAGCGCGGGCCTGCCCGGTGTCACCTGCCCGACGGTCCTCGTCGCCGGTGAGGACGACCTGTGGATCGACACCGCAGCGATCCGCCGTGACGCCGAGTCCATCCCTCGAGGCACCTTCGTTCTCCTGCCGGGAATCGGGCACTATCCGATGGAGGAGATGCCGGACTTCGCCGAGGCGGTCGACTCCTGGGTGCGCAGTGCCGGCACTCGCGGTGCCGATACCGATCTTCCCGATTCCGGCGGGGCCGATTCCGGCAGCGTTGACCGCAAGACCGAAGAATTGGAGGCCGCCCGCTCATGAATTCGCCCACCACTCTCTTCGGTCATCTGAAATCCTGGGCCGAAACCGACCCACAGCGGACGGCTCTCATCGATCCGCTGCCGACCGATGCCGCCAGCGAAGGTACCGAGTCCGGGCACGTGCGCATCAGTGTCTCGGATCTGCTCGCCCGCACCAACGAGTTCGCCGATCTGCTCGCCGAGCACGGTGTCGGCCCGAACGACTGCATCGCGGTCTGGCTGCCAAGCTGGTCCGACACCTATGCGTGGCAGTTCGCGGCTTCCGCGCTCGGTGCCCACGTGATCGGGGTGAACACCCGCTACAACGTCGCCGAGGTGGGGCACGTCCTCACCAAGGCCCGCCCGCAGGTGCTCGTCGTGGCCCACGGATTCCGCAACCTCGACTTCCTCGCTACCGCACGGAAGGCCATCGCCGAGGTGGACCAGGAAACTGCCGCACAGCAGGACCGTTCACCGGGGGAGCCGTTCACCCCGCCGAAGGCATTCGTCTGGGCGGTGCCGGGAGCCGCGAGCGAACCCACGATCGCGGACTACGACCTCGGCGCTGGGGCGGTGCTCGTCCCCGCGGAGTCGTCAACCATCGATCAGGCAGCGACTTCATTCGCCGCGGCCGCACCCGAAGAATCCCGGCTGTCGGTTGCCTTCACGACTTCCGGCTCCACGGGGATGCCGAAGCTCGCGGCTCACCGGGAGTCCGCCGTCATCACTCATTCCCAGCAGGTCGCCTCTCGAATCGGCTTCACCACCGGTGACGTCCTCGTCGAACCCCTCCCGTACTCGGGCGTCTTCGGATACTCGGCGGGAATGGGGGCGCTCTTCGGCGGAGCGGCAGTCCTCCTTCACCCGGTCTTCGACGAACAAGAACTCGTCCGGGCCTGGAGCACCTTCTCCGGCTCACACTTCGTCGGAGCCGACGACATGCTCTCCCGAGTGCGCAAGGTCTGCGAAGACACGGGCACGAAACTCGAATCGTGGCGGTGGGCAGGCGTGGCCGATTTCCAAGGAATGTCCGCCGACATCGCCGAATGGGCGGCCGAACAGTTCGGCACCCGCACCGTCGGCGTCTACGGATCCTCCGAAGTCTTCGCACTCACTTCGTTCTGGCCGAACGACACCCCGGAAGAGCTGCGGTATTCGGGAGGCGGTCGCCTCGTCGACCCTCGCTACGAATACCGCATCGCCGATCCGGTCACGGACCAGCCTGTGTCCGAAGGCTCGGAAGGTGAAGTCCAACTCCGGGGTCCCAACGTCGTCGACCACTACCTCGGTGATCAGGGAGAAGGAAGGAAGAACTTCACCTCCGACGGATGGTTCCAGACGGGGGACCTCGGGCGCGCTCATGGGCCCGAAGCCTTCGAATACGTCTGCCGAATGGGTGACGTCATCCGTCTGCGGGGGTTCCTCGTCGATCCCGCAGAGATCGAGCTGCACCTCATCACCCATCCGGACATCGAGTTGGTCAAGGTCGTCGGGCGCAGCAGCGACGTCGGCGAGCCCGAAGTAGTCGCTTTCGTCCAGCCAGTGCCCGGAACTACTCCCGAACCTGAGGACATCCGGCAGTACTGCCGACAGCAGCTCGCCAGCTTCAAGGTCCCGACCGAAGTCCGTCTGGTTGAAACCATGCCCGTCACCGCGGGAACGAACGGCTCGAAGATCAAAACCGCCGTCCTCCGAGAATGGGCGGCTCAGCCGGCGGTGGTCGGACAGTGATACGAATCGAAGAAGACACGAAGACCCCAGAAAGGGCAGAAGATGACTCATAAGCCGCGTCCGCGTCCGGACACTCCGCACATGATGACCGAGGAGCGCCTCGAGATCCAGGCGCTCGCCCGCGAGTTCGCCCGTGATGTCGTCCTGCCCATCGCCAACGAACTCGACCCTGTTGAAGGGCAGTTCCCCGAGTCGATGGTCAAGCAGATGGCGGAGATGGGGTTCTTCGGCATCCTCATCCCCGAAGAGTACGGGGGACTGGGGCTTGGTGTGTTCGAGTACTGCCTTGTTGCTGAGGAGCTCTCCCGCGCCTGGATGTCCGTGGCCGGGCTGTTGGCTCGCGGCAACGGCATGGGTGGTGGGTTCTCTCCTGAGCAGGAGGCCCGTCTGTTGCCGAAGGTTGCCAGTGGTGAGTACCTCGGTGCCTTCGCCCTGTCTGAGGCTGAGGCTGGGTCGGATGTGGCGAACCTGCGGTGCAAGGCCGAACGTAATGCCGATGGTGATTGGGTCATCAACGGTACGAAGATGTGGTGCACGTATGCCGATCAGGCCGACTACATCATCCTCTTCGCCCGCACCTCCACAGAGGAGAAGCGGCATCGGGGGATCTCGGTGTTCCTCGTCGAGAAGGAACGCGGCACCTTCCCCGAGGGGATCTCCGGGGCGCCGGCGAAGAAGATCGGGTATCACGGGTGGAAGACGTGGGAGCTGTCGTTCGACAACTTCGTCCTGCCTGCCGATGCCCTCCTCGGTGAGGAAGGACGCGGTTTCTACCAGGCGGTGTCCGGTCTCGAAGTGGGCCGCGCCCATACGGCGGCTAGGTCGATCGGGTTGGCGCAGGCGGCACTTGAGGACTCGATCAAATACCTGAAAGAACGCGAGCAGTTCGGCCATCCGTTGGCTGATTTCCAGCATCTGCGGTTCAAGGTCGCGGACATGGCCGCTCAGATCGAGGCGTGCCGGCAACTGATGTACCACGTGTGCACGGAGATCGATTCGGGTCGTCGCTGCGACAAGGAAGCGGCGATGGTGAAGTACCTGGCCGGAGAGATGAGCGAGAAGGTCACCTCGGAGGCGCTGCAGATCCACGGTGGTGCCGGGTACACGAAGGACTTCGCCGTCGAACGCCACTGGAGAGATGCCCGGCTGACGAAGATCTTCGAGGGCTCGTCGGAGATCCAGATGCGCATCATCTCCGACGAACTCTTAGGCCGCTGAATTACTACCTGACGGCGGCCTAGCAACCTGGCGCCAGGTATCTGCGCCGCCGTCACGTAGTAATTAGCAGGTTGTGGGTGCTTTTCACGAACTACCGATTGGAATTTGACTGCGATGAGTGAGACGAACCTCCAGGACTGGGCCGGCCGCAGCGCCACCGCCACCGAAACCGCCGACGGGGAACGAGCCGCACGCCTGGCGACCCTGCTCGGCCATGACGGGGACCCGGCTGCGCCGCTGTTCCCGCTCGGGCACTGGCTGCACTTCTCCGAAGACGATGTGCCGATGAGCGAACTCGGAGCCGACGGGCATGCCGCACTCGGCGGGTTCATGCCCCCGGTGCCACTGCCACGGAGGATGTGGGCCGGCAGCGACCTGACCTTCCACGCCCCGATCCTGCCCGGGCAGACGATCGAGCGGACGACGACGATCGAATCGATCACGGAGAAGACCGGCAGCACCGGGCGCCTGTGCTTCGTCGTGCTCCGCCAGGAGCTCACCGCGGACGGAAGGCCTGCCACGACGGATCGGCACACGATCGTCTACCGCGAGGCCACCTCAGTGCCGGACGGGTCAGCAGCGAAGCCGCCACGAACAGATTCGCCCGCCCCCGCTGGGTGGGACTGGTCGCGCTCGGTCCGGCCGAATGAGGTCATGTTGTTCAGGTATTCAGCGCTGACGTTCAACTCCCACCGCATCCACTACGACCACCCGTACGTCACCGAGGTCGAAAGCTACCCCGGCCTCGTCACGCACGGACCGTTGACCGCGACGCTGCTGCTTGATGCGTTCATGTCCACCCACCCCGAGGCGGCTGTGACCGGGTACCGGTTCACCGCGAAGTCCCCCTTGTTCGCGAACGAACAGATCCACCTCGTCGGCAGAGAGACCGAATCTGGCACCCACGAACTGCAGGCCATCGCCCCAGGCGGGAAGACCGCGATCGCCGCCACGGTGACGACGAAGAACTGAGGAGCACCACTATGTCCGATACCCGCCCCGCACCCCTGACCGGCCTCAAAATCGTCGAGATCTCTGCATTCGTCGCAGCCCCGCTGGGGTCGATGACGCTCGCGCAGCTCGGCGCCGATGTCATCCGCATCGACCCGATCGGCGGGAACATCGATGCGAATCGGTGGCCGATCAGCGATGACGGCACGAGCATCTACTGGGCATCCCTGAACAAAGGGAAGCGCTCGGTCACGCTCGACCTCAAGTCAGAGGAGGGCCAGAGGATCGCTACCGACCTTATCGCCGAGGCGGGCACACTCATCACGAACCTGCCAGCTCGTGGGTGGTTGAGCTATGAGAATCTCAAGCAGCATCGCGAGGACCTAGTGATGCTCCGCCTGGGCGGGTGGCATGACGGTTCCCCGGCAGTTGATTACACGGTGAATGCGGCCAGTGGTTTCCCGATCATCACCGGTGATGACGAGCGGCCTGTGAACAATGCTGTGCCGGCATGGGATGTTGCTGCGGGGCTCTATATTTCCAACGGGATCATGGCCGCCGAACTCGATCGTCGTTCCTCGGGCAAGGGGCAGGAGATCACCCTGGCTTTATCGGATGTCATGCTCGCCACCATCGGCAATCTCGGCTATATCGCCGAGGTGCAGGCGACGGGGAAGACGCGTGGTGCTTTAGGTAATGGGTTGTATGGGGCGTATGGTCAGTCGTTCGAGTGTGCGGATGGTCGACAAGTAATGGTCGTGGTCATCTCGAACAAGCACTGGCGAGGCCTGGGCAAGGCGACGGGGTTGAGCGAGAAGCTCGAGATGATCGGGCCCCTGCTGGACGTGGATTTGAACACCGAGGGCGGTCGGTTCGAGGCGCGGGAGGCTATTGATGCTGTGGTGCGCCCGTGGTTCGCGGAGCACACCCTGGCTGAGGCCGAGGAGGCGCTCGAAGCGTCCGGTGTGTTGGTCGGTGGCTTCCAGACCTTCGAAGAACTTGTCAACGACGACCCGCGCTGTTCGGTGCAGAATCCGCTGCTGACCGAGATCGATCAGCCCGGAGTGGGCAGAGTGCTGGCCCCGCGAGTGCCGCTGCAGTTCGGTGGGTCTACCGTGGCGGACGCCGTGGCCGCGCCGCAACTGGGCGGAGACACGGAGAGTGTGTTGAGCGATGCCTTGGACCGGATCTGAGGTCGCTTTCCCGCGGACCCACGCCGTCATCAGGACAGGCACGGATGCTGCCGACAAACGATACGGACGGTACAGCCGATACAGAATTGCTCTGGTTGGACTCCGCCGATCGCTTGACAGCTCTCACCCCGCCTCGGCGCGCAGGCCTCGCCCCGCATAGGAATCGCGCACCAGCTCGGAGTTCCGGACGAGGAACTCACCGTCGACCAGCAGATGAGTCACACCCTCTGAGGTGCGGGTGCTGTCGAGATAGGTGGCCCGGTCCCGCAGTTCGGCGGGATCGATGACGACGATGTCGGCATCGTCTCCGATTCCGATGCGGCCCTTCCTGCGCAGCGCCGGCACCGAACTCTCCAACACCTGGGCAGGCAGCAGACTGCAGCGGCGGAAGGCCTCCGACCACGTCCACACCCCATGATCGATGACCATCATGCGCAGCGATCGAGCGTAGGTGCCCGCTGTGCGCGGGTGGGTCCTGCCTCCCGGAGGCAGCGGCCACGCACGGGTATCTGTGGAACCGTCGGGCCAGGTCACATGCATTGCGTCGGAGGCGACTATGCTGTCGGGGAAGGCCAGAGAACTCGCCAGCAGCTCCCGATCCCCGGTATCGTCGTCGTCGAGGAATTCGACGATGCATGAAGCCCCCGGATCCGCATCGCGGATATGACGCAGATGGGCCTCATCGCGGATGCGCTCACCGGTGGCGACCAGAACGATGTTGCTCGGGGTCAGTTCCCAGGCCGGCAGCCGCTCAGGTGCGAGGAACGCAGCACCGATCCCCGTGCTGCCCGCCCCATAGGGATAGGCCTCGACGCTGAGCTTCGCTCCGCCCTCCTGCGCCCGATCGATCGTCGACAGCACCCGATCGATGTGCCGACGCGAGGTGCTGTTGACATGGCAGTGGTGGACCTGACCGCCGAATTCCATCGCGGCCCGCGCCGCCTCCTCGGTGCCGTCGAACGGAGTCGTCGGATCGGACTCGACGATCTCACGCACATGGGTGAACGTCGGCACCCCGGCCCTGGCCGCGAGTTCATTCACCGCCAGGTACTCCCGCGGATCCGTGCGCGGTGCGTACCCCTGAAGAATGCCGACACCCAGCGCTCCGGCCTCCAACTCCGTCTCCAGCAACCCGAGCCACTGGGAGAGCTGAACGGGACTGGAATCTGCCTGCCAGTGCGGATCGGCGAGCATGGACAGACCGCTGACCAGGTCCGCATCGAAGTGCAGCCCGGACAGCACCGCCGCACGCGCCATGCCCCACGATGCTGAGAACCCGTAGTGCAGCGGACGTCCTTCCTCCGCCGCCCGCGTGTACGCACGGTCGACCGGGAGCAGTCCCGCTTCGAGCTCGAGCGCGGTGGTCACACCGTCCATGGCCTGCAGCCTCTGCCCGGCGATGGAATTGACATGCGAGTGCAGATCGATGAAACCGGGCCCGATGATGAGACCGGACGCATCGACGATTTCGGCGTCATCGTGTGCCAGGGCCGGCCCCACCTCGGCGATCCGACCGTCCCTGATGAGGACATCGCTGATCTCATCGACCCCGCTGGCCGGGTCGACGTACCGTCCTCCGGTGAAGAGAATCGTCGGTTTCATGCGTCGTCCCCCGATACGGGCGCGTCGGCCGACTCCGTGTCCGTCGAGTCCGGTCCGGCCTCGGCCCGCGGCAGGCAGCGGATGCCTACGTACGCGACGTCCCTGCCGTCCACCTCGGCGAATGCCATCGGCATCCACGCGCTGCGGGCATCGGGCCGGCCGAGGACGAAGGCCTCGTTACCGGACGGATGCAGATCCATCGTCTGCACCGGTGCCTCGTCACCTTCGCCCAGGGAGCTGCGGATGCGAGCCCTATAGGTGCCGTCGTCGGTCCGCAGCACCGTGAGTGCAGTGCTCGCATCGGCATAATCGCCGAGGCGGCTCTCGGGTATCGCGGCCGCCGGTCGATCCGACCGGGGCCGGGTCGCCGGAGGGGCGTCGATTCCGGCGAAGGTGCGAGCGAAGGCACCGTAGATCTCAGCGGCCGCATGCGCTGCGACACCCCCGTTGCAGAAGACGACGAAGGCCAGGCCGGACGCCGGCAGGACCTGGAACCAGGCGTTGTTGCCGATCGTGGTGCCCCCGTGCCACTGCAGCTTCTGGCCCTCCCACTCATCGATCATCCAGCCCAGCCCCCACTGAGGCGCGGTGGATGCTGCCTGATCGATGAGGGTGTGCCGCGGTTCGGACATGAGCCGAAGGGAGTCTTGGCTGAGGATCGGCACCCCCGTGCTCGTCCGTCCCGAACGTAGGACGGCGGCACCGAAGCCGAGCAGATCGTCCGTGCTGCAGGTCACCAGTCCTGCGGGTCCCATGGAGCGAGTAATCTGGGAGACCGGTGCAGGCATCCAGGTGTCGGTGCCGGGAACCGCGACGTGACCGTGCTGGTGACGGTGGGACATGATGTCCTCGGCCAGGGTGAACATGTGCTCGTTGCCCAGGCGCTGACAGATCCGGATGTTCAGGGCCCGATCCCAGCTCACCTCGTCGAGGACCTCGATGATGCGTCCGGCGATGACGAAGCCGGAGTTGCAGTAGGAGAATCCGGTGCCCGGGCTGAATAGTGACTTCGCCTCGGACAATGTGGCCACGTACTTCTCGACGCAGTCGTCTCCGCGGCCGGTGTCGGTGAAGAGGTCACCGTCGAGGCCCGAAGTGTGGGTGAGCAGATGCTCCACGGTGAGTTCGGCAGGATCGAGCTCAGCGAAACTCAGGTCGGGAAGGATCTCCGAGACCGGAGTGTCCAGACTCAGCTTCCCTTCGTCGACGAGCTGCATGATCATCGTCGAGGTGAGGAGTTTGGTGATCGACCCGATCTGGCACAGCGTGGTCCGGTCGGTGCCGACCTCGGTGCGCAGGTTTGAGATTCCGGTGGCGGCAACGAACCGTTGCTCCGCATCGGAGACGGGATCGACGTGCAGAACGCCGGCCACGATGCCCGGCACCTCGTGCCGGCGGGCGACATCGGCCAGAAGGCCCTCCCATCGTGTGGGGTCGAAGAGCTGTGGGTCGGTTCGGGCTGTCATGTGCTGCTCCTTTGCGTTGTTCTCAGTCTGCTGTCGGGGTCTCGTTCGACAAGGGTGATGCCGTTGACGTTCGTCCATCCTTGACCGAGGGAGTTCTTGACGCCTTGGCCGAAGGTGATGTCAGGGCGCACGGCGAAGGGAACATAGTCCGCTGACTGGTACATGGCGGCCTCTGCCTTCTCCCAGCTGCCACAGGCCTCCTTGCCGGTGACCTGCGACGCCTCCTCGGCGCGGGCATCGAAGTCCGGGTTGCTGATGCCGGCGTAGTTCGAGCCCTTCGGGGGCACGGGCCCGGAGACGAAGGTGGCGAGCACATTGGGCACCGAGTAGTTCGACGCCAACCAGATGACGTCGAAGTCCTCGGCGGCTCCGGGGGAATTGATCTTCTCGAGGAACGCCCCGGCGTCCGTACCGTGATGCTTGACGCCGACACCGATCTTCGACCATTGTTCGGCCATGAGCTCAGCTGTCGAGGAGGTCTCGGGCCAGCGCGTGTACCACCCGAAGTCCAAGGTCAACGGCTGTCCGTCCTTGCTGCGCTTGCCGTCCGAACCCTTCTTCCAACCGGCCGCGTCGAGCCGGGACTCGGCATCGGCGAGGTCGTTCGACGGCAGGTTCGGCGTGGCCGCATCGTAGGTGCAGATCGTCGGATTGAGCACCGCGAGCCTCTCGGCGCGCTTTCCCTGGCCCGCCGTCTGGACTTGCATGAGCGCATCGAGATCGAGTGCCTCGGTGAGGGCGATGCGCACATCCTCATCGGCCGTCGGCGCATCCTCGGCCTGGCTGTAGGCGAATCCGCCGGTGATGAGGTCGTCCTGATAGAACGGCTCGAGGGTGGAGGCGACACGTTCCTCGTCGGGTCCCTGCACGGCTGCGATGTTGAGTTCCCCGGACAGGAGCTGATTGGCGCGCGTGCTCGGATTGTCGACGATGCTGACGTCGACCTCCTTGGGCACGCCGGGCGTCTCCCCGGTCGGTGCGCCCTCCGGTCCCCAACTGTAGTCGTCTCGACGCTCGAAGGTGTAGTGATCTCCCGGCACCGCCTTTTTGAGCGAGTACATGCCGGTGCCGTTCGTGGCGGACTCGACGCTCGTGGGATCGTCCAGGGCGCCCTGACAGTAGATTGGCTGGATCCCCATCTGAGGCAGCAGGAACGAATTGGGGGACTTCGTCGTTACGGTCACGGTCCTCGCCGCAGCATCGTCGTCGATGGTGGCATCGGCCGGGACGACGAGACCTTTGAAGCTCGACGCGTTCTCTGGATCGAGGATCCACCGGTAGTTGTTCGCCACGGTTTCCGCCGTCAGCTCGGACCCGTCCTCGCACGTGATGCCCTCCCGAATGGTGAAGCTCAGCGAGGTCGGGGTCGCCTCCCATTTCTCCGCCAGCCATCCCTGCGGTTCGCCGCTGTCATCGAAGTAGACCGGCGACTCATACGCCCACGGGTAGACATAGCTGAGAGTCGCAGAGGTGTTGACGTGCCGGAACAGGTTGCCCGGGTCTTCGTTGATGGCGACCTTGAGGGTGCCGTCGATGACAGGCTCGCCGTCCCCGCTCGAGGTTCCCGCTCCGCCGCCTCCGCCACAGGCGCTGAGGGTGAGTGCGGAGAGCCCGGCGACGGCGGCCAGTATTCGTTTCTTCATGGTGTCCTCTTCATTGAGTGAGTGGGCGAACTGAGCGCAGGTCGGCCACCGCCGCAGCTGCGAGGTCGGCGATGGCATCGTCGAACCGGGGGCCGATCGAGCGGGGTGACGGGGTCCGCAGGAATACGGCGACGGCATATCTGCCGCCGTCAGGGAACTCGACGACTCCGGCCTCGTTGCGGATGTAGGGTAGGGTGCCCGTCTTTCCGCTTACGGTCACCTCGTCGGAGAAGCCTCGGCGCAGGCGGTGCGACCATACCTGCAGACCGAGGATCCGCCTCGCCTCCGCGCACGCCGAAGCGGGCAGCCCTTCGTCTCTCCACAGAGCCGCGAGCAGCGTCGTCGTCTCGGCCGGAGTCGAACGGTTCGTCCGCCCCGGGTTCAGCGTCCTCGTCTTCAGCCAGTGCGCTCCGGCGTCCGCGGAGGCGTAAGCCACCGGCGGGTCCAGAGCTGCCAGGTCAGCGGCCGCTGTGTCGAAGAGGTGCCGGCAGTCGCCTTCGATCACGGTGGAAGTCAGACCGAGCTCCCGCAGCCTCGCATTCACGCGGGCGCGGCCGAGGATGTCCATCACCACATCGGTGGCTCGATTGTCCGAGACGGTCATCATCGACAGGCACAGATCCCGGAAGGACACGGAGACGGCATCGCTGAAGACAGCGAGTCCGGTCGAGCCCTCCACGGGAAAGTCCTCCGGGCCCAGCGCGATTCGGCGCTCGGCGGGGACCTCGCCCGTGCTCATGCGGATGCAGGCTTCGACGAGCACCGGCAGTTTGAACACGCTGGCCGTGACCACGGGCTCGTCTTCCCTGACTCCAACCTCGGCGCTGTCCGGTTCGCGGAGCCGTCGGTCGAGGTCACGGGCATGGACGAAACAGGTGATGCCGAGCTCATCTTCGAGCCGTTCGATCGCTGTGTCGAAGATCATACCCTCATCTTCCTCAACTACACACGGGCTCGGCTTCGGAGTTCAGGACAAAGTTGCGGGACCCGCTTCGTCCGAGTCGACAGCGGGACAGGTCGTCGGCGGAGTGGGTTTGTCGGTCCCGACAACATCGCGGGTGAACCCTGCGCCGATCCTCCGATGTGCCCGCCCGTGTGCACGGGACAAGCTTGGGACAAAGGTTCCACCGGTGAAAGGACACAGTATGGCTCGTCTGGCGCCTCCGCGGTCTTTCGTGCTCGAGGCCGAGCACATGGCCGATGCGCGCTGCGCAGACCTCGGACTCGACATCCGAGAAGTCCATGCCCCTGAGGATCTGCACACCGTGTCCCAGGTCCTCTCACGGATCTGGAGGACTCCGGGCACACCGATCATCGATCATGCGGTGCTCACCGCCATGACCCATGCCGGCAATCCGGTGTTCCTGGCTCGCCACGGCACCGAGGCGGTCGGAGCCGCAGTGGGATTCTGCGGTCCAGCCGGATCGCCGTTCCACTCCCATATCGTCGGCTTCCTCCCGGACTCCGCGGGACGCGGGTTCGGCCATGCCATCAAACTGCGGCAGCGGGCTTGGTGCCTGGAGAACGGAATCGTGGAGATGACCTGGACCTATGACCCCCTGGTGTGCCGCAACGCCCATTTCAACATCTCACGGCTCGGAGCGGTCCCGATCGACTACCTCCCTGACTTCTACGGCCAGATGACCGATTCGATCAACGCGGGCGAACTCTCGGACCGCATGCTCATCCTCTGGGATCTCACCTGCGATCCCACCGCCCGATCGTGGGAGACGGGCGACGACGCCACCCCGGCGGTCGAGGACAGGGGCGGGGCACCGACGCCCTATGCCCCGCCGGTCGTCGGAACCGAATCCCTCGGCGTCGCCGTGCCCTGGGACATCGAAGCCCTGCGGCGCGAGGACCCGGTGCGGGCCCACACCTGGCGGCTGGCCACGAGAGAGGCGTTCACCGATCTACTCGGCAATGGCTGGCGGATCACCGGGTTCTCCCGCCGCAGCCCCCACCATGGGCAGTATGTCTTGCGCCGCCCCTGACCACTCACCGCTGACACTGCCTGACGGAAGGACCGTGATGAGACTGAAGCACCTATCTATCCACCACCTCGAACTGCCCCTGGTTTCGCCATTCACCACCTCGTTCATGACCCAGACCCATAAGCGCTGCTTCCTCATCGAAGCGCAGGTGGAAACCACGGACGGAGCACTCGTCACAGGCTGGGGTGAAAACGTGGCACTGGACCGTCCGTTCTACTCGGCCGAACACCTCGACGGTGCCGCCGAGGTGGTCACCCGGTGGCTGGCCCCGGCGCTCGCCGCCCGCGAAGACCTCAACCCGGAACGCGTCTCGGGCCTGCTGTCCCATGTCATCGGTCAGCCCATGGCGAAGGCGTCGCTGGAGATGGCGATCCTCGATGCCGCACTGAGAGCGCAGGGCAGATCTTTCCACGACTATCTGGGGGCAGTGCGGACCTCGGTGCCGTCCGGTGTCTCCGTCGGCATCCAGGACTCCACAGCCGACACCGTCCGGGTGATCGGCGGATACATCGACGAAGGCTACGCCCGGATCAAACTGAAGATCCGACCCGGCGCCGACATCGCTCCAGTGGCGGCCGTGCGCGAAGAGTTCGGCGACGACCTGCTCTTCCAGGTGGACGCGAATGCTGCGTACACGCTGGCCGATGCCACCACCTTGGCCAAGCTCGACGACTACGGTCTCCTCCTCATCGAACAGCCCCTGGGCGAAGCCGATCTGCGGCAGCACTCCCAGCTGCGGTCATCGCTGCGCACGCCCATCTGCCTCGACGAATCCATCGACTCCCCGGAAGCCGCCGCGGATGCCATCGCCTTGCGAGCCGTCGACATCATCAACATCAAACCCGGCCGGGTCGGCGGATACCTCGCCGCGCGGAAGATCCACGATCTCGCCGTGGCCAACGGCATCGCGGTATGGTGCGGGGGAATGCTCGAAACCGGATTGGGACGCGCTGCGAACGCTGCGCTCGCCGCCCTCGACGGCTTCACCCTGCCCGGTGACATCTCGGGTTCGGACCGGTTCTTCGCCGAGGACATCACGACCACGACGATCCGGATGCACGACGGCATCGTCGAGGTCCCGCGCGGCTCCGGCATGGGCGTCGACATCGATCGCGCGAAGGTGGAGAAGTACCGAACTCGTCTGCAGGAGGTGGCGCTGCCGTGACCGCACCCGTTCTCGACATCCTCCACCGGCTCACCGACCCGCATTCGGCGCTCATCCTTCCCGGAGGCGAGAGCGTCCTCTTCGTCGCGACACGCAACCGGCTGGACGGGCCGAGCGAATCTCAGCTGCGTGTGGCACCGCTGTCCGGCGGCGGGCCCTCACGGACACTCACGAGCGGGCACACCGACACGGCGCCTGCGCTGTCTCCCGACGGGATGACAGTCGCGTTCCTCAGAGCGAATTCCGGCGTCTCTGATCTCTGCCTCATGCCGATCGACGGCGGCGACGTCACCGTCCACACCTCCGGCGTGGCGGCGCTCGGAACCCCTGTGTTCTCTCCGGACGGAACGACGATTGCGCTGAGCTGTCTGGTCGATGAACCCCTGGAGTATCCGCGGCCTCCGCTCGTGGTCGACGGCGAGCCTGAGTACAAGGTTGACGGCCCGGGGTGGATCGGCACGGCCCGCAGCCGGATCCGGATCCTGGCTGTCGATGGAGAAGACAGCACGGACATCCTCACCGTCGGCAACAGCACCGATCCGATGTGGTCACCGGACGGACGCAGGCTCGCATTCGTGCGCACCTGCGCGGGCACCTCGGCGGGAGTGCCTGCCCAGGAGATCGGGATCGTCGACACCGACGATGCGGCCGGGACCCTGCGTTTTCCCTGGGCTGCGGACTCTCTGGCCGGCCCCCTGGTCTGGATGCCCGACAGCGCCTCAGTGATCGCGATCGGTCAGACGGTGAAGGGCATCGAACTGCCACGGCTGGTGCGCTTGGACCTCACGACCTCGGCGTTGACGGTGCTCACTGAGGATCTCGACCTCGGCGTGATGGGCGGCGGTCCCGGATATCCCGGGGGCGCTCCCGTCTTCGGTTCGGGTGCGCGGCTGCATTTCTGTGTCCGCGAGGAGGGGCGGACCGTTCTCGTCTCGATGGACCTCGAGGAGACGAATGACGGTGGTGGGGGAGCGGCGATGCTCCGCCACCCGGTCTCCGACACCGCGGTCATCAGCGGGCTCGATGTGGTCGGTGCGACTGCAGTGATGCGCATCAGTGACGCCGACCGTCCGGGTGAGCTCATCGCGCTCGACCTCGCGACCGGGGACGTCCAGGCGCTGACGTGCTTCTGGGACGAGGCGGTGCCCGAGGCGACATTCATCCGGCCCCGGAGCATGAGGTTTCCCATCTCCGACGGTCTCGAGGTCCACGGATGGCTGCTGCGCGCCGAAGCGACCGAGGGTCCCGCTCCCACTCTGCTCGACATTCACGGCGGACCGCATAACGCCTGGACGGGTGTTGCCGACACCGCACACCTCTACCATCAGGTGCTCGCAGCAGAGGGATGGAACATCCTCACCCTCAACCCCCGGTCATCGGACGGCTACGGCGCCCGATTCCTACGTGCCGCCGCGGGAGCCTGGGGAGAAGCCGATGAGAAGGACTTCCTCGAACCCCTCGACGCCCTCATTGCCGAGGGCATCGTCGACGCCGACCGGGTCGCCGTGACCGGGTACAGCTATGGCGGATTCATGACCTGCTGGCTGAGTTCGAAGCATCCCGAACGGTTCACTGCTGCCGTTCCCGGAGGGCTCATCTGTGATCTGGACCTGTTCGCCGCCACCAGCGATATGGGCACGCACCTGTGCGAGGTGGAATTCGGAGGCCGGGCCTTCGATCACCTCTCACCGATCCACCGGGTGGATCGGGTCACGATGCCGACCCTCATCCTGCACGGACAGGAGGATCAGCGCTGCCCGCTCGACCAGGCCGAGCTGTGGTATTCGAGGCTGCGTGGCAACGACGTCGACACGAGGCTCGTCATCTATCCGCAGGGCTCGCACGTGTTCATTCTCAACGGACCGGTCACATACCGGCGAGACTTCAACCAGCAGATCATCGACTGGGTGAGGACCCATACGCCTGCCGGGTGAGCTGCGTGCAGTGTGAGGCGACTGCCATGGCTGCCTGCCTTGTGAGCTGCTCCCCGGTTCAGAGGGAGGGCACGGCGGCGATGAGGTCGCGCGTGTACTCCTGATCGGGTGATTCCATGACCCTGAGGGTCTCGCCCACCTCTACCAGGCGCCCTCCCCGCATCACCGCGACCCGTTCGCAGACGGCACGGACGACGGCGAGGTTGTGGCTGATGAAGAGGACCGAGAACCCGAGGTCGCGCTGCAGCTCCCGCAGCAGGTTGAGCACCGTGCCCTGAACGGAGACATCGAGCGCCGAGGTGATCTCATCGGCCAGGATGACCTCCGGCTCAGCCGCGATGGCCCGGGCCACAGCCACCCGCTGCCTCTGCCCGCCCGAGAGCTCGGCAGGCAGGCTCGCAGCGCGCTCGCCCGGCAGGGACACGGAGTCAAGGAGCTCACCGACCCGGGCGGCACGCGCCTGCCGGGAGGGACAGGGTTCGCCTTCCCTCCGATACGCCGACACGAGCGCCTCGTCGAGGGATTCTCCGATGGTCCGACGGGGGTCGAAGCAGGACTGAGGATCCTGGAAGATCATCTGAATCCTCCTGCGTTCCCTCAGGTCTGTCCCCGTCGCACGGGAGATCACGGTATCGCCGAGGCGGATGCTCCCGGCAGCCGGTTCGACCAGTCCGACGGCGGCTCTGGCCAGCGTCGACTTTCCCGACCCCGATTCTCCGACGAGGCCGAGGATCTCTCCGGGCTCCAGGCGCAGGCTGACCGAATCGACGGCCGTGAACGTCTGCGCTCCGCGACCGTAGCTGATGCTCACGGTCTCGAAGCTAAGTGCTCTGGTCATGGTGCCTCCTTCTCGACGAGAGCCGATGCCTCGGCGAGGAAATCCGCGCCGTCCGGGATCGACGCGAGAGGCGCATCCCGGGGCGTCGACATGGTCGGAACCGTTGCCAGGAGGGCTCGCGTGTAGGGATGGTCGGCACGGCCGGCGCGCAGATCCTCTGCGGAGACGTTCTCCACCAGATGCCCCCGGTACATGACGAGGACGCGCGTGCACAGCGAGGTGACGACGGCGATGTCGTGGGAGACGAAGACGATCGACGTCCCCACCTCCGTGTTGATCCGGCGCAGGAGTGCGAGGATCTCCGCCTGCACCGTGACGTCGAGGGCCGTGGTCGGCTCATCGGCGAGGATGAGAGACGGCGTGCCCATGAGCCCGGCAGCGATCATCGCGCGCTGACGCATACCGCCGGAGAACTCGTGCGGATACTGCCCGAAGCGACGGCGAGCCTCGGGAATGCGCACGTCCTCCAACCGACCGATGGCGCGATCCCGGGCCTGGGCTCGGTTCAGCCCGAGGTGCAGCCGGCCGGTCTCGGCCACCTGCGCGCCGACGTGCAGGGCGGGGTTGAGCGAGGACATCGGATCCTGGAACACCATGGCCAACTTCTCACCGAAATGCCGGTCCAGCCGTCTCGGGTGCCCGTCCGCCCGCAGGGTGAGGTCCTCCCCGTCGAAATGGGCGGCATCGGCGCTCACATGCAGCGGGGATTCGATGAGGCCAGCAAGGGACATGAGGGTCAGGCTCTTGCCGGAACCGGACTCGCCGACGATGCCGACGATCTCTCCGCGGCCGATATCGAAGGACACTCCTCTGACGAGGTCGTTCGGCTCACCCTTGGGCCCGGGCGCGCTCACCCGCAGATTGCGCACGGAGCACACCGCGGTCTCAGGGTGGGAACTTGCCCCCTTGCCGTGGCGGGGAGAGACGGTGCTCGCGCCGGGCGTGTCTGCACTGACACCTGCGGTGTCGGTGACAGGGGCGGAGGCTGCGGTTGGATCGGCTGCTCCGCGCGCCCTCAGGCGACGGTGGAATCTGGCGATGACCGAGCCGTGGTTTCCGGTGCCGAGGGCGACCCCCAGGACTTCGCCGAGGAGGACGAAGGTGAGCCCTGCGAGGATGATCGCCGCGCCCGGAACCAGGGCAGCTGCGGGATTGACGAACATGCGGCTCATGCCTTCGCTGAGCATCCGCCCCCAATCGTACTGGGGCACTTGGATGCCCAGGCCCAGGAACGACAGCCCCGCGAATGAGACCAGGGCGTTGCCCGCGGTGACTGCGGCGTTGACGATGAGCGGGTCGCGGACATTGGGCAGGACGTGCCGGAGCACCGTCTTCCAGACCGGGACGCCGAGCACATGGGCCGCGGAGATGAAGTCACGCCCCCAGACCGAGGCGGCGAGGTTATGGGTGAGTCGCCCGTATGACGGAACCATGGCAAGCGCGATCGCCAGAGTCGCTGCGAATCCGCTCTGTCCGAGAATGACCGAGAAGGAGATGGCCAGCAGCAGCCCGGGGAAGGCGACGCCGATGTTGATGCCCGCGACGATCCACCTCCCGATTCTGCCGCCGAGGATGAGTGGGAGCAGTCCGACGATGATTCCCGCGCAGACGCCGACAGCGGTGGCGGCCAGGGCCATCGTCACGGACAGGCGAGCGGCGACGAGGGTGCGCAGGAGGATGTCGCGACCGCTGCCGTCGGTGCCGAACGGATGCTCCGGACTCGTGCCCTGAGCGATCGCGGTTGTGTCCGTGGCTGCGGCCGAAGAGCCCCAGAGGAGAGGACCGAAGACGACGAGGAAGAGCAGCGCCGAGCACGCGAGGACGGCGAGTGCTCCCAGCGGTGTGCGCAGAGCGGCCAGAAGCCTGCGGGAAGTGGTCATGAAGCGTCCAATGTGGTGCGAGGATCGAGGAGGATGAGAGCCACGTCGACAACGAGGTTGATGAGTAGAACGACGAGTCCGTAGAAGATGACGATCGCCTGGATGAGCGGATAGTCCTTGCCCTGGATGGAGTCGACGATGACCCCGCCCAGACCCGGCCACGCGAAGATGGACTCGACGAGCACGGTTCCGGCGATCATTCCGCCCAGGAGTAGGCCGGAGATCGTCAGGGTCGAGGTGAGGAGATTCGGCAGCACGTGTCGGCCATAGAGACGGACCGGTGACATCCGCTTCGAGCGTGCGGTTCGGATGTAGTCCTGGCGCAGAACCGTCAGGGTCTCGGCGCGGACGATCCTGGTCAGGGCCGCGCACGGCCCGATCGCCAGAGCGATCACCGGCAGCACATAGGACTCGGGACCCGTGCGCCCGGCTACGGGCAGAAGCTCGACGCTGACGGCGAAGAGGTAGACGAGGATGATGCCGGCCAGGAACTCCGGAATCACGGCGACGACGGCGGTGACGGAGGTGAAGCCGACCTCGGTGCCGTACCGGCGGCCCGAGCGGGTGAGTGCGCCGAACATGAGCCCGAGGCACACGGCCGAGACGAGTGCGATGGCCACGGCGATGAAGGCGAGTTCGAGCGTCGCCGGTGCTCGTCCGGTGATGACGTCGATGACCGGGATGCGCAGACTGATCGAATCACCGAGGTCCCCGGCGAAGAGACCTCTCCAGAACACCAGGTATTGGATGACGAGCGGTTTGTCGAGCCCGAGTTCGATTCGTCTGGCCTCGACGGCTTCCGGGGGAGCGGACTCTCCCGCCGAGGCTCGAGCCGGGTCGCCGGGAATCAGTTGGACGAGCAGGAACGAGATCGTGACCAGAACGAACAGGGAGATGAGGATGTAGCCGAATCTGCGCAGCAGATACGTCGTCAGCGGATGGCTGACGAGAGCCGAAGCGCGTGTCGGACGCGCCCGACCGGGAGCCGTTCGTATGGTCGTCGGTGATTGTCCTGTCACTCCACCCTCCTCGCTGAGTCGGTGAGAACCTCCAGACATGAGTATTCCAAGGTGACCATTGCCACCACCTCGTCGAATCGCCCAGCGATGCTTCGCTGAGTTTGTCCGAGTGGCCAATGGATGGGGGCGGCACCGTGGGAGCACGCGGATCCGATGCGGAGGATTCCGCTACAGTGTGTAGCCCTACCGAGTCTTGGACTGCGCATAGGGTCGGGAAAACACTGTCTTCTATTGAATTGTATGTCAGAGGCCGTCTAGTCTTTGACGCAACATGATGTAGTGAAAGCAGGTACGTGTTGGCTCGTCCGAAAGACCCTTCCCTGGAGAAGCGACTGTTGGAGTCTGGGTGGGACCTCCTCGCAGAAGGCGGCTTCGATGCGCTGTCAATGTCCGAGGTCGCCACACGAGCCGGTGCCCACCGGTCCGATGTCTATCGTCGCTGGACGACGAAGGCACAGCTGGTCGCCGAGGTCCTCGCGGCCCATCTGCCTCCCGTGACGTCGCGTGACACCGGCGATCTGCGCGAGGATCTCCGCCACTTCCTCGACGATCTCTCGAGAAGCTGGCGCGCACCGTGGACGGAAGGCCTCGTCGGATTTCTCGCCGAGCTGCCTAAGGACCCCGAAGCCGAGGTCACATTCCTGAACACGGCGAAACATCGCTCGCAGCCACTCACCGAGGCCGTGACCCGGGCCCTGCGACGAGGCGAAATCACAGAACTGCCCGATCTGGCCCTGCTGCAGGGGCTGGCGGAGGGGCCGCTCATACACAAACGGCTCATCGGCAGGCAGGCCATGACTCCGAGCGAGCTCGATCTGCTCGCGGACACCATCACGGCCGTGGCGACTCAGGGAGGCCCGACGCGATGACTGAGCTGCATGAGCTGAGCGCCGGTGCCCAACTGGACGCGCTGCGGCGCCGGAAGGTGAGCTCATATGAGCTGACGCGGCACTACCTTGAGCGCATCGAGCGACTGGACGGTCGCCTCGGAGCCTTCACGACCGTCTGTCCCGAGGTATCTTTGACCGAGGCGGCTCGGGCAGACGCGCGGCTGGCGGCGGGTGAGGGTGATCGCCTAACGGGACTGCCGTTGGCGATCAAGGATCTCTTCGCCACGGCCGGAGTGCGCACCACGTTCGGCACTCGAGCTCTTTCGGACACTGTTCCGCCGACCGATGACTCGACTGTTGCCAGGCTGCGATCCGCGGGTGTGGTGCTTCTCGGGAAGACGAGTGCCCCGGAGTTCGGTGCCGCGTGCTTCACCGACGGAGAGCTGACCGGTCGGCCGAGCGTGACACCGTACGACCTCGGACGCTATGCGAGCGGTGCCGTCGGTGCTGTTGCGGCTCGTCTGCTCCCGCTGGCCCACGGCAGTGACAGTGCCGGGTCGATCCGCACCCCCCCGCCGCCACCTGCAACCTCGTGGGCCTCAAACCCAGCAGAGGCCTCATCAGCACCGCACCACGCTCGACGTTCTTCGCCTCAGGCACAGAGGGGCCGATCGCGCGCACGGTCGACGATCTGGTGATCGGACTCGAGGCGATGGCGCATTCCCAACCGGGTGATCTCTACGGTTAGCCCCATTCGACCCCAATCTCCGAGGCGGTCAGACAGAGGGCGAGCCGGCGGCTGAGGATCGCGATGTGGACCGAGAGCGGAGTCTCCTCCGTGTCCACGGATCCCGAGATCGTCGCGGCCGCTCACCGTACGGCCGCGGTCCTGCGCGAGGCCGGCCACGACGTCGCCGAGATCGCCATCCCGGCGGGATTCGATGAGGAGCTGATCCGGTCCTTCACAGCGACGTTCGCAGCGACGGTGTCGGCGGCAGTGGAGCAGGCGGTGCCGGAGCGGCGTCGAGCGACACGGACGGATTTCACCCGGTACCTCGTCGCCTCCGGGAAGCGTCTCTCTGCCGCGGACCTGGCTCTGGCCCAAGCGATGCAGGCGGCCTATGCGAGCTCATTCCTGGTCGCTCTGAACGAGTTCGATGCGGCATTGACGCCGACGACGACGGCACCCCCGGTGCCGATCGGGCATTTCACTGCCGACGGCGCCGACGGAGTGCTCGGCCTGATGCTCGAGTGGTCCTGCCACACACCATGGGCGAATCTTACGGGTCAGCCGGCCGTTTCGGTGCCGGCGGGCTTCACGCCCAGCGGGCTGCCGATGGGAGTGCAGATTGTCGGTCGGCATCAGGAGGACGCCGCGGTTGTGGCGGTGGCGAAGCAGCTTGAAGACGTGCAGAGATGGGACGAGAACGTCCCGCCCGAACCACAGGGGCGTGGTGGTGGCGCAGTGCCTGACGCGCACCTGAAGGAGAAATCGGAATGATACGAGGCAATTGACCGACCGACCGTTCGCTCGACCCCGGAAGCGGTCTCGACGAGGAGTTCGTCAGCATCGACGGCGGCCGACGCATACGCGTCGTACGAGCGGGAACCGGAGACGGCCCCCTGGTGGTCTTCGAGGCCGGCATGGGCTCGGCCGCTTCTCAGTGGAATCACATTCAGCGCGAACTCAGTTCGCGATACCGGACCATCGCCTATGACCGAGCCGGCGTCGGAGGCAGTGATGCTGCTGACTCGCGACCAACGCTGGAGCGCATCGTCGATGATCTCACTCAGGTGCTCGATGCTCTCGGCGAGACCGGTCCGGTACTGCTCGTCGGCCACAGCTGGGGAGGCCCGATCGTCCGAGTCTTCGCCAGCCTGCATTGCAGTCGAACTACCGGTCTCGTCCTCATCGACGCCACCTCGGCGACCGTGGTGTCCGGCGCGATGACGGTGCTCAACGTAGCGGCGTTCGGGGTCAACTCCCTGCTGTTCAGGTTGCGGCGTACGCATGCATTCAAGCGTGGTCTGCTGCCCGAAGGAGAGTCCCCGGAGATTGCCGCCGCCGACATGGACGGAGGGACCTAACCGCGCCTCGAAGCGCGCGAGCGGGACGACGCGAAGCTCAGGAGATCGTGTCGTCGCTGCCCCTGCTGCGGCACCTCGAACGTCAGGGCGGTCCAGTAGTCCCGGCGGTCGTGCTGCAGGGCACCCGGCGGCACGCCAGATGGGAGGCGCGCATGAGAGACCGCCAGAACGCCGCAGCAGAGGAATTCGCGGCATCGATGCCGAATGCCCGACTGAGACTCGTCCCAGGTGCTGGCCATGCGATGACTCATGAACAGCCGAATGCAGTCATCGCATCGATCGACGAGGTTATCGAGCGGATATACGGTCGATGAGTCAGAAGACGACCGAGACTGAACTCGGCTGTCCAGCGGCGGCACACGCACTAGGATGGACCAATGGTGCCTGATCTCTCCGCACAGTCGCGTCGTACCCAGGCTTCGCCAGTGCCTCTGCCCCCGCGTGGGCCGCTGCCGCGACTTTCGTCCCAGCTCACTCTCGAACGGGTCCTCGATGACCTCGGCTCGACTCTGCTCAACCCGCTCACCGCGATCGATGACCCGCATCAGGCCGTGACTGGGGTGGTTGCCTTCGATCCTCACGATGATCAGGTCATCCCGGCCGGAGCGATCGTTCTGGGTATCGGTCTGTCCGATGCGATCGACGTCCGGCGATGTCTGCGGAGCATGAGCGCAGCGGGTGCGAATGTGCTCATCGGTCGCGGGCCGCGTGACCTGATGGAGACCATGTCGCACGTCGCTCGCGGATACGGCATGACCGTGTTCACTCTGGTGGCCGGAGCATCCTGGACGCAGCTGAGCAACCTCATCAATTCTCTGCTCGTCGACCCGCGCGGGGTCGACGACACCGAAACCATTGACGGCCTGCCCGGTGGGGACCTCTTTGCCGTGGCCAATGCCATCGGTTCGCTGCTGGATGCCCCGATCACGATCGAGGACCGCAATTCGCGGGTGCTCGCCTTCTCCTCGGGCCAGGACACCGCGGACGGACCGCGCATCGAAACGATCCTCGACCGTCAGGTGCCCGTCGAATATACCCGCAGGCTGCAATCGGCCGGGTTCTTCACGAAGCTGTACTCGTCGATCGAGCCGGTGTCGATCAGGCTCGATGTCGACGGAGTCGACGTCAAGAATCGGGCGGCGATCGCGGTCCGTGCCGGAGGCGAGATCCTCGGCTCGATCTGGGCGGCGCTGTCCGATGAGATGGATGAGGAGCTGGCACGAGTTCTCCGGGACATGGCCAAGATCGCTGCACTGCACATGCTCAGGCTGCGAGCAAGTGACGGCCTGGATCGTCGTCTGCGAGCGGATCTGCTGGCCACCGCCCTCGACGGCGGCGACGGCGCCGAGTACGCCATCAGGAGACTGGGAATCGAATCGTCCCATATCGCAGTCTTCGCTCTCGGCGTGGATCAGGAGGAGACCTCGCAGCTGGACGAAGCCATCGAGGCGCAGCGGATCGTCGACGCCATCAACGTCTATCTCGCGGCGGTGCGTCCACAGGCCAGTGCGGCGAGGCTAGGTGACACCATCTTCGGGATACTGCCAATCCAATCGGTTGACGACGGGGAGGAGCAGGCACGGAGATTCGTCGGCGACCTCGTGGTCCGGGCCGGAACACGCGTGCGGGTCTGCGGCGGGATCGGGCCGATCGTCACGGATTCCCGAGACCTCCTCAGCGCGAGAGAAGGTGCACGTCGAGCCCTGCGCGTGGGTCTTGATCGGAGAGATCGTGGTACCTCGGTGGCTGTACTATCGCAGGTCTATGTCGACTCTCTGCTGCTGGACCTGCGGGATCAGGTGTCGCTGCGGCGTGACCAGCTGTCCGGGCCGGTCCACAGGCTGCACGATTACGATCTCGACAACGGCACCGACTTCGTGCTCACCCTCGACACCTGGCTGGCGTGCATGGGCGACGTCAGCCGAGCGGCTAATCTCCTCCATGTGCATGCGAACACTCTGCGCTATCGTCTGCGACGTCTGGCCGAGATCGCTGATCTGGATCTCGAGGATGCGGATGTGCGTTTCGCCGCGCAGCTACTGCTGCGCATCGACCCGCAGCTGACTGCAGGGCATGCGGAGAGATCAGCTGAGCGAGCTGGGCCAGGTCGCCCGCCAACGGCCTAAGCCCGCAATGCCGCCAGTCTCTCACTTGAGTGCCTGAACGATCTGATCCACATCGATCGTCCGCGGCCCTGAAAGGGCGATGCCCGTTAGGAAATTCTTCAGCTCGGATTCGTTGGAGGCGATTGTGGTGTTCCCTGCATGTCCGAGGTGGTGCACCTGGGCGCCGGGGTAGGAATAGAAGAGCGCCGAATTGCCATGCAGGTACGCAAGAGTCCACGCCACTTTGCATTGGCCGAATCGAACATTGGGGGGGGTGCCCCTATATTTATTCGTAGGCCCCGCACGGGGTCTGGTCGCTGGTCCTGGTATGGCTGATTTGCCCTGTCATTAATGATCCGGGGGGGTGTTGCCGCCAGGAATCCAGGACGCGCGTTGACTGCTGATAGGGGCTCGGCCCAGTTGAACTGAGGTCTCGTCGTAACGTGGGTGCCAGCATCGGGTGTCATGACAAACCTGCGGCCACTGGTTTGGATGGTCGAGGAGGACTGTCATGAACACTGAATACGACGTCTGGTTCGGCCTCGACGTCGGCAAGACCAGCCATCACGGTTGCGGACTCGATCCGGCAGGTGAGCGGGTTTTCGACCACGAACTGGCGCAGGATGAGACCGCGCTTCGGGACGTGATCACGAGGTTGCAGGACGGGTTCGGTCGTGTGCTCGTCATTGTTGATCAGCCGAACACGATCGGTGCGCTTCCCGTCGCGGTCGCCCGGGATTGTGGTGCCGATATCGCCTATCTTCCGGGGTTGGCGATGCGCAAAGCAGCCGATCTGTATCCGGGGCAGGCGAAGACGGATGCTAGGGATGCGTTCATCATCGCCGACACCGCGCGCACGATGCCGCACACGCTACGCTCGGTAGATAGGGAATCGGTTGTGCTGGCTAACCTCAAAGTGTTGGCCGGCACGGATGAGGACCTCGCGCACGACACGACGAGGGTGATCAACCGGTTGCGGTCCTTGTTGCTGCAGATCCACCCGGCACTGGAACGGGTCTTCAAAGGCACTGTCGTGACCAGGACGATCGTGCTGGATCTGCTGATCCGGTACCGCGGTCCCGCGGGTCTGCGCACGGCGGGGAAGTCGGGGGTGAAGCGGTGGGCGAAGAACCACACCCGTAAAGACCCGTCGGCCCTGATTGATGCGATCTTTGACGCCCTGGCCGAGCAGACGGTGACCGTGCCCGGGAGCGAGGCGTCGGAGTCGGTGGTGCCGCGGCATGCTGCCAGGATCAAGGCGTTGAAAGCTGAGCGTAAAGAGATCGAGGCTGAAGCTGAGGAGTTGGCTGATTCGCTCCCTCTTCTTCAGGTCTTAACGTCCATGCCGGGAGTCGGCGTTAAGACCGCGTCCCAGATCCTCCTGGCAGCCGGTGATTTCAATACGTTCAAAACTGCCTGACACTTGGCGGCGTATGCCGGGATCGCACCGGTGACGCGGCGGTCGGGGACATCAATCAGGGGTGAGTTCCCGTCAAAGGCGGGCAACAAACGGTTGAAGAACGCCCTGTTCCACTCGGCGTGGGTTGCGTCGTGTCATGACCCGTTGTCGAAGGCCTATTACGACCGGAAGCGAGATGAGGGGAAGCGGCATAATGCGGCGGTGATGTGCCTGGCTCGTCGCCGGCTCAACGTTCTGTTCGAGATGGTCAAGACCGGGGCCCTCTACGAGGCAAAGACCCCGGTTGCTGCTTGACAATGAATGTAACGGGTCAGTCTGCGAAGGTAGATTTCGCCGCAGCGGGACGTCAGTGAAACGTCCAGCTCGGAAGAACCGGGAGGGCAGAACTAAGCTACGTCGTTCATGGTCGCGTTCCGGAACTGCTCGTATTTGTGCTCGAGTAGGTCTCTTTCCGGGCGCTGTCGCCGACTCTTGGGGACTGTCATCAAGCTATTGCCGTGGAGTTCTTGAAGACCGTGTTTAAGCATCGGGCCATCCACCTCTTCCAACAGATCATGTCGAATCTCGACGACATGGTCTGGACGAATTCCGAGGAAGTACCGGTCGAAAGCTGCATGGTGAATTTTGCACATCGCCAGTCCATTGACGACTGAGGCGATGCCGCGTTCATCATTATCGGGCACGATGTGAGCGGCATCCAGAAGACTGGGGTGAGCCAACATGCAGACAGTGCACCGGTTCTCATAGGCAGAAAGCACCATGGACCGGAAAACGGGCTGGTGCACTCGAGCTTTCGCCATTCTATTGAGATAGCGTCGAGCGACCGTTTCGTGTGCTGAATCGCTGAGCTCAAATGCTGCTTGCGCATCCTCAGCGGCGACAAACACAAATTGTTGGTGCTCAGGCTCCTCATCAACGATGAAAACCGGAGCAATGACTTGGTAACGGGCAGGGCTTTGTGCAACTCCGCGGAACCAGATCAGTGGGAGGCGGTTGTTCAGAGCCTCCCGTAGTCCAACGTTTTCGGGGTGGTTGGGATCTGTGCCTCGCCATTTGTACCTAAATCGACCGTCAATTCCAGTGGAGTCTTCGTAGGGAGGAGATTCACCCGGTGCTGTGTACGACGTGCGAAAAGACAAAGCGGCCGAGTAGTTGCCGGGCTTCCAAATGCCCTGCATCGGTGCGATTAGGCGCGTTTCACTTTTTGCAAAATGGAAATCGCTGAGATCCTCACGGGTGAGTGGTTCTCGCCCGCTGTCAGTTCTCATCTCTAACCAGTCGATCGCGGCTGCGCGCAATCCGCCGGGTTCACCGTTGGGCATCTTTGCTCCTGTCTGAATGGTTTTCAGGTGTTGGTGCGCCGGTGGCGAGTTTTTCCACAGTTGGCAAATCCGCCCTCGCCCATTGGAGAGTGGAGAGCTGTTCTCGAGTGCACCACTTCATCGAGTCGTGATCGGTGCTAGAGCTTGGAAGTGTGGTCACTGCAACGAAGTAGCACGCCAGATCGATGCGTTTGTCGCCGCTCTGGGTGGTGGCTCGCGTGACTAGATCGCGGACCTTTGCATCGTGTAGGTCGAGTTCTTCGGATATTTCTCGAGACAACGCTTGCTGAGGAGTTTCGCCAGTTTCTATTTTTCCGCCAGGAAACTCCCACTTGCCACCTTCGGCCCTGTCTGGGCGGCGCCGGCAAGCGAGAATCCTGCCGTGGTGCTCGATCACAGCGCCGACGACTCGGATGACTTTCACCATGTTCTTAGATTATGTCAACGATCAACCAATGTCGTTCCTGATCAGGATTGCATTATCGAAGTTAACTATTCGGCGACTCAAGACACGGGCAAATTAAGACGAAGAGCCTCCCACGCGAACGTCGCGATCCAGTGCGACGACACATACTCGTCCGAGATAGCGGCTTCGAGGCCGGGAGCCATCAGCGAATCGACTCGGGTGAGCATGCCTTTCGCCTGGGCGTGAAGGTCCTCGTCTCCCGACTTCTCAGCGATCGCCTCTAACTTCGGAGCCAATCGCATCACCGATGCCGCAACTGAGAGTCCCAAACCGTAAAGATGGCTCTGTTGACCGTCGGTCGGGTCGAGGACCTTGACCGGTGTAAGAGCCGGTGACTCGGGAGAGAGCTCAGAGAGGAACCCAGGCAACCAGGTCGCTAACTCGTCTTCGGTGAAGACCTCTGCTATGAGGTCAGCCTCGCACAGGCCGGGGGAAAGGAAGTCGTGACCGCTGCGTTCCTGACGGAAATTCCACGCAGTATCCTCGGCGAAGAAGCGACGGGCCGCACCCGCAATGGTATCGACGGCGTCGTGTAGGTCAGCTATTCGCGCACCGATGAGAATTCTGCGCAAACCGAACGCTGTATTGGAATGAACCCCGTGACGGACCGGCTCGGCGACCTTCGGCAGCCATGCGGTGACGAGGTCGAAGACGGTCTCACCGAGCACCTGGGTGTTCTTTCCCAATGCCCGCAGCTCCGCTACGCCACTGGCATTGAGCACCCGATTGAGTTCAACCGCCCACGCCCAACCATATGGCCGCTCCCAGGAAGGATTCTCACGGAGGAAGGCTGCCTCGGCGAGCATATTTTCCTCGCTCAGATGCGAAGACAGGATCTCGATCGCGCGTTCGCGCCAATCAGTACTCCGCGCTGCCTCAGTCTCCAGCAACGACGCCAACAGGTAGTGCATGTGCACGCTCGAATGCCAGTCATAGGAGTTCGCGAATGCGGGGTGCTTCTCCACCGCAGGCACGATATCGGCCAGACTCCACGCCAGATGATGGGAGGCGAACGGATACTCACGGGTGATGTTGCTCATCGCCACCTCGGCGAAGGGGTGGACGAAATCGGCAGTCTGCGGCATAGATCCTCATCGGTTCGGGGTTTCCACTCTACGCGGGCGAACATGAGTGCGACCGGTTGCCTGCGGCCAACCGGCAGCGATTCTCTGCGGCTAGGCTGGATCTGACCGGGACCAGCCCTAGTCGCGACAGCTAGGAAGGATGGGCAAGCAATGACGCGGACCCCCGAAGTATTCGGCAAGACCGCCGATGAACACATTCGGTGCGTGCACTACGCCACCGATCTCGACATCATCGCCATCCGCTTCGCCTGCTGCGACCGCTACTTTCCCTGCCACCTGTGCCACTCCGAGACCGCGGATCATCCCGCGCAGCAGTGGCCGCGCGAACAGTGGAACCAGCCCGCCATCCTCTGCGGAATGTGCTGGACCGAACTGACGATCGTGACGTACAAGAGCGTCGATGAATGTCCGAAATGCGCCGCTCCGTTCAACCCACGCTGCGCGGCGCATTCGGATCTCTACTTCGCCAGCTAGTGAAGAACCCGGTCAGTGAAGGAACTGCATCACCACGATCATCGCGGCCATTCCCCAACAGTCGAGTGAAACCAGAGGGCGCCTGCGGGCGATGTCGTGGACGGCACAGATCACCAAGAGCACAGCGAGGACGACGACGCCCACCGTCAGGAACGTGCTGATGAGCGAAATGTCACCGGCATGATGCCCGTGGCCGCCAGCTGCATGGCCGCCGGCATGCGCCGAACCGCTCATGTGCGCCCCATGGTTGAGGACCTGCCATGCCATGACCGGATAGGTGATGGCGGAGAGGACAGCAGCCGTCGGTCCCTGGTGAGATCCCTGAGAACTATGCCTGTCGGGTGCAATCGGCGACCGAACCTTACCCTCGTCCCTGGACACCGACGCGCCGCCCGGGCCACTCGTGACGAGAGCGGGGGACCGCCTCGGCGAGGGAACCCTGGACGACGATCGCAGGAACACTGCCAAGCAGATCCCGGCGAGGAGCAGCGCCCCCGACCAAACGACTGTCGGGACGATGGCGGTGTAGGCCAAGTCGATCATGGCAAGAACCATCACGACCGCGGCGACGATCGCCGGTCGTCCCTTCGACGCGAGAGCGCCGGTCAGGCACAGGATCCCCGAGGCGACCATGAGGAACGATGCCATGCTGCTCATCGTGGATACCCCTCAGTCGCACTCGCAGGAGCGCCCGGTCTCCGTGCCGCAGTGTCCCGACTTCGGGCGCGGCACATCGAGTGCGGGATTCCTGTCGAAGAAGCCATAGGGCTTCATTGTGAACCCGAGCTTGTCGACGGGCATGATCGGCCAGTCCTCGGGACGGGGGAAGTGCGTCATCGCAAACGAGGCCCACACGACGATGTCGTCACCATCGACCGGACGCTGCTGCTCGACCCACTGCGTAATGGTGCCGGCACCCGGGTTCTGATTCGGATACGTACCTGAGGGGAACCGTTCATCCGCATCGAAGTGCGTCAGCCACATGTGCTTCGACCCGAAACCGGCCCGCTTCGAGATCGACGACCCCTCGGCCGCCATCATCGTCGGCTCATCGGGCACGCGCAGCTCATAGCCCACGGGGAACCCATGCCGGTTGTTCTTCTCCGGATTGACGATGTGCCAGACACGGCCGGTCTCCCCATTGGCAGTCCGACCACCCTCGGCGGTGAGCCGAGTGAGCTTGCGGGTGAAAGCGTTGCCGTAGGGATTGTCGTCGCCGAAGGGCACGCGGACAGCTTCCTGCTCATCGACGGCGTTGGCGCTGCCGTCGACCTGCATGTCGAGGCGGGCGCAGAACATGTGCTGATGGAAGGGCATGCCCAGTCCCTCATCGCCGAGCGGTGAAGACCAGCGCTGCCGCTGCTCCTCGTCGCCGTACGCGGCCGTGTAGACGATGCCGGTGGCCTTGCACTCGAGCTCGATCGTGCCGTCGAGGTAGAGGTACCAGTAGAAGCCGTAGTCGTAGTTGCCGACGGTGATGAAGAAGGAGATGACGAGGCGGCGGTTGCGGCGCACATCGACGGCGCCGGTGAACTCATCGGTGTGCTTGAACAGAATGCCTGCATCCTCTTCGTGGATGCAGATGGCGTTCGTGATCGTGTGCGCATGCCCCTGATCATCGGCGAGCACCGCATCGGAGTAGTGGATCTCGCCGAGGCAGTCGCAGCCCAGTTCGAGTGAGTTCGTGTTCTTGCCCATCGAGTACTCGCCGGCGTCGAAGTAGTTCTGCCAGAAGCGCACCGGGCTGGGGTCGCCGTAGGGCACGACCATCTCCGCCACCGAGGCGCGGTAGACGATGGGGCGGCGCTCGCCCTCGTCATCGAAGCTGATCTGATGGAGCACCAGGCCCTCGACCGGATCGAAGCCGAGTCGCACCTGCCACTTCTCCCAATCGAGGACATCCCCGTTCAGGGTGAAGCTCGCGCCCTCGGGCTGGGTGATCTCGATCGGCTTCTGCGTCGTCCGCGGCTCGGGCAGCCAAGAATCGAGATGATAGTCGAAGCGCTCCTGGGGCACGGGCACGACGTCGGTATCGACGACCTCGACCACCTCGCCGGTGTTGAGATCGAGGTAGGCGACGAGCCCCTCGAGCGGATGCGCCCACGCGTTGTCCTGCGGGTCTGACTGAATGAAGGACGAACCGCGCACGAGGCGGCGGCCGGCCTCTCCGGGAATGTCGAAGCATCCGGCGGAGAGCGCGCAGATGCGCACGGTCTCGACATCGGTGATGCCGCGAGCCTCGACAGCCGCCCGCCACGTCGCATCGTTGCGGATCATCTGCTCGGCTTCTTCGTACTCGGTCATCGTGATCGGAGCCTGACCCTCGGCCGCGACATCGAGCACACGGGCGAAGAGGACCTTGCGCTCGGTCAGCGAGACGAGGAGCTCCGCCTGCTCCCCGGTGTCGCGATCGATGATGAGCGAGCGCACGCGGCGGTCGAGGTCGGTGGCACCTGCGATGACCTCGCGCTTATCCGGTTCGACGAGGCTGACGAGAGCGAACAGCGTCTGTTCGCTCACGTGGCCGGCATCGACGATGATGGCCCGGTTGAGCTCGATCTCCTCACCGGTCAGGCGGTCGAGGGGATGTGCAGTCGAAGTGCCGACGGTGGTCGTTGTCGGTGCAGTCATGGTCTTCACATGCCTTTCTGTGTATCGAGTTTGCTGTCGAGAGCGGGGTCGAGGTCGTCGAGCAGATCCTGAGGATCGGCGGGTGTGGGGCGGAAGACGCGGACCCGGTGCCCGCGGACGTATCCGATCAGGGCCAGCGCGGCGAGGGCGCCGAGGGTGCCGAGAGTGAGGGCCGTGAACGGTCCCTGAGCGACGCCCCATTCGTCGAGGAAGTTGTATTCCTGTCCGAAGAGCCGATCGAGTGTGCCGGGGAAGATCGCGACCCAGGAGCCGAGCAGGATCCAGAGGAAGGCGATGCCGCCGAGGATGGTGAACCCGACATTGCCGACGGGCACGCGGAAGGGGCGTTCGATGCCGGGGTGCTTCCAGCGCAACTTGATGGCCGCGGGGATGATGAGCAAGTAGCTGAGCAGGAACGTCGAGATGGAGATCGAGAGGACGACCCCGAACAGTGCACCGGCATCACCGCTGAGCTGCATGGCCGCGATGAGGAAGACCGTGGCGACGGTGCCCGAGAGCAGGTTGACGTTGACCGGTGTGCCCAGTGTGCGGGAGATCTTGCCGAAGAAGCCTCCGAAGAATGCTCCGTCGGCCGCGGTCAGTGCCTGCATCCGATCGCTCATGATCATCCAGGCCGCGCCTTGTGAGGCGAGGATGATGACGAACATCAGCGCCGCGAGCACGACCATGACCTCGGCAGCGGGGCCGTAGACGGTGAACACCGTCTGCACGGCATCGAGGAGTCCGCCGATGCCGGTGATCGTCTCGGTCGGCAACACGAGCAGCATGGCGAGGACCGGCAGGAGATAGCAGAGCGCGGAGATGAATCCAGAACGTGCGATCGCGACGGGGATGTCCTTCTTCGGGTTCTTCATTTCGTCCGAGGCGCTGTTCGATGCCTCGAACCCGAGGTAGGAGAAGAGCAGCAGCGGCACTAGCCCGAGGAAACCGCCGAGGCTGGGGCTGAAGTCCGAGAGGTGGAGCGGCTGAACGCCGTGTTGGACGGCGTAGATGATCGTGGTGAAGAGGAAGAACGCGATGAAGATGACCTTAAGCACGCCGCCGAGCGTGGGCAGCCACTTCGCCTTCGCCAACGACAGAATCGCCGCGATTACCGTGATCCAGATGAAGACGATCTTGAAGATCCAGTCGCCGATCGACCCGGCCTCGAGCGGGCTGATGAACTGGTTCCAGGTGCCGGTGGCGAGGAACGCCATCGAACCGCCGACCCACACGGGCTGAGTGACCCAGCTCAGTATCGAGGCGATCGCACCTGCGGGCCGACCGAAGGCCTGGCGGACCCAGATATAGGCTCCGCCTTCACCAACGAAGGTGCTGCCGGTCTCGGCGAAGACGAGCGCGTAGGGCACGAGGAAGAAGATCGCGAGGACGAGTGTCCAGGTGAAGGTCTCCGCGCCGAATCCTGCGGTCTCGGCGAGGACTTCAATGCTCAATACCGCCGACATGACGATGAGCACGATGTCGAATCGGCCGAGCGTCTTCTTCAGATGCTGCTTCTGTTCGTCCGCGTATGCGGTCGTGCGTTCAAGGGAAGACACCATCCACCTCCTTGTGAGTGGGCGTCCGATAGAGTTCTTTGAGTTACACCGTAAAGAATTGCACGGGCGGTCGCCGATTGACAGAGGTACGGCCATACCGATCCGCGTTTGCCTGCATCACTTCAGGAGATAATGGGGCCATGGCACGACCGAAGAATCAGGCGGGACGCCGTGCACAGCTGGTGCAGGCGGCGAAGCAGGCGATCGCGCAGCGCGGACTCAACGGGCTGCGAACCATCGACGTTGCCGCGCACTCAGAGCTGGGTGCCGGTTCGGTGGCGTACTACTATCCCGACCTCGGAGACCTCGTGCGTGAGGTGCACGAAGACGCGGTGTCACGGTTCTACTGGAACCGGCGCGAGCAGGGGATCGCAGGTGAGACTCCGGAGGCCAAGCTGGCCAGGATCATCCGCAGCGGCATCCCGCGCTCTCGCGACGACGTCGACTTCCAAGTGCTCAATGAGCTGCATACCCACGCGCACAGGGATACTTTCCATGCCGGTCTCATGGCCGAGCTCTACCGACTCGAGGTCTCGCTCTATGCCGCGGTCCTCAACGAGGGCGTCGAGGAGGGCGATTTCACGATGACACTGCCCGTGGGGACGGCGGCGAGCAACCTCGTCGCCCTCGAAGACGCCTACGGACTGCACTTCATGGGCGGAACCCCGCTCGACGCCGACGACATCTTTCGGCTCATCGCCGCCAACGCCGAGGTGCTGACCGGGTGCAGGCTGGTCGAGACGACAATGGCGCGGTGAACCGGCGTCCATCCGAACAGGAGTGGTTGCCGGTTCACCGCGCCGAGAATGGGCTTCAGTGTCGGTGGGGCTTGCGGAAGCGAGGGTGCTTCACCCCCACTGCAGCCAGGTGGTCTTGAAGTCCGAGTAGTTCTCCAGGGCGTGGACGGAGAGGTCGCGGCCGAAGCCGGACTGTTTGAAGCCGCCGAAGGGTGTGGTGAAGCCCAGTGCGTCGACGGTGTTGACCGAGACGGTGCCGGCCACCAGGCGCGCGGAGACTCGATGGGCTCGGGCCATGCTTCCCGTCCACAGTGCTGCTGCCAGACCGTAGGGCGTTTCGTTGGCTTTCGAGATCGCCTCCTCCTCGGTGTCGAAAGGGGTGACGAGGGCGACGGGGCCGAAGATCTCGTGGCTGTGCAGACGGTGATCGGCCGGCAGGTCGGTGACGATCGTCGGCTCGACGAAGGTGCGGCGGCCGTTGATCGCCGGGCGATTGCCGCCCTGGACGATGGTGCCGTCCGCGCGGGCCCGCTCGATGCATTCCCACACCTCGTCGGCGTGCTTCTCGGATACGAGGCAGCCGATCGCGGAGTCGGGGTCGAGCGGATCCCCGGGCTGGAAGTTCTCGGCTGCGTCCTCGAGCAGATGGACGAACTCCTCGTAGACGGGGCGTTCGACGAAGATCCGCGAGGTGGCCGAGCAGACCTCGCCCTGGTTGTAGAAGATGCCGAACGCAGCCTTTTGGGCCGCAGCTGACAAGTCGTCGGTATCGGCGAAGATGACATTGGCGCTCTTGCCTCCGGCCTCGAGCGCCAAACGCTTCATATTGGACTCACCGGCGTAGACCTGGAGTTGTTTGGCGACCTCGGTGGACCCGGTGAAGCCGAGCATGTCGACCTCCATGTGCCGACCGAGCGCGGTTCCGACGACAGACCCGCGACCGGGCACGACGTTGAGGATGCCCGCGGGCAGCCCCGCCTCGGCAGCGATCTCGGCCAGCAGCAGGACCGAATGCGAGGCCTCGACCGGAGGCTTAACGACGAGGGCATTGCCGGCCGCCAGTGCCGGAGCGATCTTCCACGTCGCGATCTCCAGCGGATAGTTCCACGGCACGATGACCCCGATGACGCCCAGCGGTTCACGGGTGACGAGCGCCGTCGACCCGGCCGGGGTCACGGGGATCTCGTCACTGAGTTTCTCGATGGCCTCACCGTAGAAGCGGAACAGGGCCGCGGCCCCCGGGGCGTCGATCGTCGAGGACTCACCGATCGGCTTGCCCATGTCGAGTGTGTCGAGGAGGGCGAATTCGTCCGACCGCGCTTCGATGAGCTCGGCCAGGCGCAGTAGCACCTCGCGTCGATGCGTCGCCGAGGCGCGCGACCACTCGCCGCCATCGAACGCGGCGCGGGCGCTCGCCACCGCCGCATCGACATCGGATCCGTCACCGAGGTGGAGCTGCGAGATCACCTCACCGGTGGCGGGGTTCGTCTTCGGATGAGTCTGCCCCGAGCGTGCATCGACCCGTTGCCCGTTGATGACTGGGCGTCCGTCGATGGTCAGAGCCGCTGCTGCGGCCTGCCATTCGGCCAGGGTCGCCGGTCGGGTCGTGGTGTCGGTCAGAGTCGCGGTCATGGAAGGTCTCCTTCGAAAGTGGTGCGGAAAGCGAGTGGGCAGTGACTGCGATCAGCGGTCGCTGGAGGGTTCGACGGGCGAGGGGCTGGGGCACTCGACGGGCGTTGCCGCTTCGGCGACGGGGGAGGCCGGTGCCTCCTCGATGTCATCGGAGTGCAGCAGGTTGATGCCGCGGGTCTCCGGCAGCGAGGCGACGGTGACGATGCCGATGACGCCGACCACGGCGAGGAACCAGCCGGGGCTGAGCGTGCTGCCGGTGGTGTCGATGAGCCAGGTGAGGATGTACGGCGCAGTGCCGGCGAAGAGTGCGGCGGTCAGCGCATAGGCGATGGACAGTCCCGTCTGCCTCGTCCGGGTCGGGAAGAGCTCGACGACGGTGGCGGCGTGGGTGCCGAGGATGATCGCGAGGATGAACGCCAGGCCGAAGGTCGAGACGAACGACGCCCACGGGTAGTCGGCGCCCATGAGGAGGAACAGCGGAACCGAGAGCACCGTGAGTGCGATCGCCGCGATCATGAGCACAGGCTTGCGTCCGAACCTGTCCGAGGCGAGGCCCGCCAGCGGGACGATGACGAGGCCGAGTGCCGAGGCCAGGGTCGACAGCAGCGCTGCCCGTCCGGGGTCGATGCCGACCGCGGTCTCCTGATAGGTGAGTAGGTAGACGAGGACGACGTAGAAGGTGACGTTCATGAACGTCTCCATCCCACAGGTCTGGAGGAACTGTTTGGGATTGCGTTTGAACACCTCACGCAGGGGTGCCTCGGCGACGGTCTCCATCTTCTGCAGGGCAGAGAACTCCGGGGTGTCCTCGATCTTCCGACGGATGTAGAGGCCGATGAAGCCCAAGGGCACGGTGATGAGGAACGGGATCCTCCAGCCCCAGGCGCTCACCTGGTCGGGCGTCAGCGCCTGGTTGAGGAGGAAGACGACGAAGGAGGCCAAGAGGAATCCGGCCAAGGAGCCCACCTCGAGCCAGCTGCAGCCGAAGCCTCGGCGCTTCGGCGGTGAGAACTCGCCGAGGAAGGCCGCCGCGCTGCCGAATTCGCCACCGGCGGCCAGCCCCTGCACGATGCGGGTGACGATGAGGAGGATCGGAGCGAGCATGCCGATGGTTCCGTAGGTCGGCAGCACTCCGAGCGCGAGCGTCGACAGTGCCATGGCGAGGATGACCAGCGACAGGGTGTGCTTGCGTCCGAGTTTATCGCCGAGGCGGCCGAAGATGACCGCGCCGATCGGCCGGACGAGGAAGGAGACCGCGAAGACCGCGAAGGTGGCGAGCAAACCTGCCGTGCTGTCCTCCTCGGGGAAGAAGATCGCTGCGATCGTCGTGGCCATATAGGCATAGACGGCCCAGTCGAACCAGTGGACGAGGACGCCGATGGAGCCGGCGACTACGCTCTTGCGCAGACCTTTCTGATAGGCCAGCCCCTCGGCAGCCTGTGTGTCACCTGACATGTCCGAATCCTCCTTTGGAATCGTGGTTGCCAGCGCTGTGCTGGCGGTGCGGCCTTCCGTCAGCCGCGCTGGACGCTCACATCCGCGGCGGTCCAGGCCAACGCGATTGCGCCGTCGATGAGTGTGCTCTCGGCCTTCTCGCCGACGCAGGACTCGGCGAACGCCGCCTGATGGTTGCTCGCCTCGCCGCCGACCCCGATGTAGGGGTGGATGGCGTCGACGATCTGGGAGACGTTGCCCATATCCGTCGACGCGCGGTTCATCGTCGCTGCGACGGGGTCGACGTCGAAGTTCCGGCCGAGTGCGAGCGCATTGGCCCGGTAGGCTTCGAGCGCGACCTCATCGGTGCGCATCTCCGAGTAGCGGCGGCTCTCCGGAGTGATGGTCAGTTGTGCCCCAGTGGCCAGGGCCCCGGCCTCGAAGCAGTTGATGACCTTCTGCTCGAGGGCGAGCAGCTCCTCCGTCGTCTCGGCGCGCACGTACCAGCGGCCCTCGGTCTTGGACGGGATGGCGTTCGGCGCCTCACCGCCGTTCGTCATCACCCCGTGGACCCGTACGGTCTTCGGCAGCTGCTGGCGGAGCAGACCGAGGGCCACCTGGGCGATGAGGAACGCGTCGTTGGCATTGATGCCGCGTTCCGGGTATGCGGCCGCATGGGCGGCTCGCCCGGTATATTCGACGTGCCAGTGGGTGACGGCGAATGGTTCGGCCTCGGCGACATCGACGGGTGCGGGATGGGCCATGAGCGCGAAGTCGAGTTCGGTGAAGGCACCGCGGTCGAGCAGTTCGATCTTGCCGCCTCCGCCCTCTTCGGCCGGTGTGCCGATGACCTCGACGGTGATGCCGAGTTCCCCGGCCGCCTCGGCGAGGCCGATCGCCCCACCGACGCTCATCGCGGCGATGAGGTTGTGGCCGCAGGCGTGACCGAGGCCGGGCAGGGCGTCGTACTCGGCGAGGAAGCCGATAGTGAACTCGCCCGATCCGAACGTGGCGCGAAACGCGGTTTCGAGTCCGAGGTAGGGGCGTTCGACGGTGAACCCGTGCTCGGCCAGGACTCCGGCGACGGCGGCCGAGGAGCGGAACTCTTGCCAACCGAGCTCGGGGTCGTCGTGGAGGGAATTCGACAGTTCGATGAGCCGCGGCGCGACCTCGGAGATCTTGGCGGCGATGCGGTCCTTGACTGCGACGGTCGTGTCGTTCATCGATCGTCACCGGGCACGCCGTAGGACGGAGAGGCGGCCGGATCGAGGCCGCGCGTGATGTAGTCGTCCCGCTGGGGCATCCAGATCTCGAGGAGGCGGCCGAGCTGCCCGATCGGATCCTCATCGGCCCAATCGACGCGCAGATCGGTGACCCTCCAGCCGGAGCCGTTGACCACGGACAGGCCGGCGGAGTGGACGGGTCCGGCTTCGCCGCCGGCGGCCATCGCTGCCTCGAAGGCTGCGAAGAGGCGTTCTTCGAGACGACCGGTTGCAGACAGCGCGGTCTCGACGAAGGCGTCGAGGACTGTCAGGTCGGCGAGCATATTTCCTCCGGCCACGGCGTTGTTCTCGGTGCGGGCACCGAAGACGCCGAGCGCCTGCGCGCCCGAGTGCGCGGCGGTGTTCCCGGCGGCGTCGATGACTAGCAGCTGCCGAAAGTCGATCCCGGTGGGATCGGCAGCGGCGACGACGGCGTCGAGCGCCGACTGCGCATTCTTGCCCGAAGCCATCTCAGAGATGATCGCCGGACCGAGCCGCGGGTCGGTGATGTTCTGGGAGTTCACCCCGCCGACCCCGTCGGTCAGACTGATGCAGCGTGCGGCGACGGCCGGCGAGGATGAGGAGATCGCGGAGCCGAACTCTCCGGTCTCGGGATCGTGGAGGAGGAGCGAGAAGGTCACTGGGCCACCTCGGTCCGTCCCGCCTCGGTACCGTTGTTCGCAGCGGAGTTCTCGCTGATGACGGCGGTGGCGTCGATCTCGACGAGCCACTCGGGGCGCGCCAGGGCCTGGACGACGATGCCCGTCGAGACTGGGTAGACGCCCTTGAGCCACTTGCCCATGGTCCGGTAGACGTCCTCGCGGTAACGGGGATCGATGATGTAGACGGTGACCTTGACGATGTCGGCGAGGCTGCTGCCGGCTTCTTCGAGGAGCATCGCGATGTTCGCCATCGCCTTCTCCGCCTGGGCGGTGACATCGCCGATGCCTACGGATTCCCGGGTCTCGAGGTCCTGACCGATCTGTCCGCGCAGGTAGACGACACCGCCGGCGACGACGGCCTGGCAGAGATCGTTGTCGAGATTCTGCTCCGGATAGGTGTCCTTGGTGTTGAACATCCTCAGTCGTGTGTGCGTCGGCTCTGCCATGGTGCGTCTCCTCGTTGAGTGAAGCGGTCGTTGTCTGCCACCCATTCTCGAGACATTCCATTCATCTGTGAAATAGTTATAATTTAGTCAGAGCATCTACAAAACAGATTCTTCATCGCAGGGAGCCGCAATGGTGCAGAGATTCGCGATCACGCTCACCCAGCTGTCCTACTTCGCCGAATGCGCGAAGACGCTCAATATGACCGAGGCCAGCCAGGAGCTGCACATCGCCCAGTCGGCTGTGTCGACGGCGATCAACCAGCTGGAGAAGGCCCTCGGGGCTCCGCTGTTCGTGCGTCAGCACTCGAAGGGCCTCGTGCTCACCTCGGCCGGCGAGAGCCTGCTCCACGAGACGCGGGAGATCTTCGGGCGGATCACCGACGCCGTCGACTCGATCCAGGCCGGTCAGCGTGAGGTACGCGGAACCATCGTCATCGCCTGCTTCCAAACGATCGCACCGTTCCTGCTGCCGCAGCTGCTCCAGCGATTGGGCGAGCGTCACCCCGACCTGACCGTCGAAGTCGTCGAGGGAGACCACGAGGAGAGCATCGATGCCCTGCGCAGCGGTCGGGTCGAACTCGCGCTCAACTACGACCTCACCGAATCCGACGGCATCCGCGCCGAGATCGTCGGCGAGGCCCGGCCGCACGTCATCGTCGGCACCGACCATCGTCTCGCCCGTCGGAAGAAGGTCTCTCTGAGCGAGCTCGCCGAGGATGATTTCGTCGTCCTCGACCTGCCCGACAGCCGCGAGTACTTCCTCAACATGCTGCGCCTGGCCGGCATCACCCCGCATGTGCGTTACCGGAGCTCGAGCTACGAGACCGTGCGCTCGATGGTCGCCATGGGCCTCGGGTTCTCCATCCTCAACCAGCGACCGCGCATCCGACAGACCTACACGGGGGAGCGGACGACGATCCTCGAGATCTCCGATCCCGTCCCCACCCTGCATGTGGCTGTGTCCACCCTGGCTCGATCCGGGCAGACGGCGAAGGCCGCTGCCGTGGCCGACGTCGTCCGCGAGATCCTCGCCGAGGTGGCCCCCGAGTCAGGCTGAGAGAGTGTCCATTAGATACCCCCAAGTGATCGACGACTAAGTCTTGCATCTATTCATAAGATGCAGTGGACCGTGAAGAACTATTGGCATTGCCGCTTCCACCTGCGGTTTGCTGGAAGGCGTCAGGGCAACATCGAAGTTGTGCCCGCCAGCAACGAAGCACATGCCGCCGCAGCGCGGCACCGACGGAAGGGTGTCCATGTCGAACACAGCCGCAGAAACCACCGAAGTCGTCGTCATCGGCGGCGGCCAGGCCGGTATCGCGATGAGTGAGCATCTCAGCGAGCGGGGAGTGGCCCATGTCGTCCTCGAACGCGACCGGGTCGCCGAGGCCTGGCGCTCCCGCCGGTGGGACTCCCTCGTCGCCAACGGGCCCGCCTGGCACGATCGCTTCCCCACGCAGGAATTCGCGGACACCGAACCCGACGGCTTCGCCACGAAGGGACAGGTCGCCGAATACTTCCAGACCCTCGTCGAGGCCAAGGACCTGCCGGTGCGCACCGGGGTCAGCGCCACCTCGGTGACGGAGAACGCGGGATCCCGCGGATTCCGCGTGACCACCGACGCCGGAGTCATCGACGCCGACTACGTCGTCGCCGCCACAGGCCCGTTCCAGACCCCGCGGATCCCCGAGATCATCCCCGCCGAGGCGGGACTGACGCAGATCCACTCGAACGACTACAAGAACCCGGAACAGCTCGCCGACGGCGGTGTCCTCGTCGTCGGCGCCGGGTCGTCCGGCGTGCAGATCGCCGCCGAGATCCAGCGGTCGGGTCGACCGGTCCACCTCGCCGTCGGTCCCCACGACCGTCCGCCGCGGGCCTACCGCAGCCGCGATTTCTGCTGGTGGCTCGGCGTGTTGGGCAGATGGGACATGGCCACACCGCCGGCTGGAGCCGAGCATGTCACGATCGCCGTCAGCGGAGCGCAGGGCGGGCACACCGTCGACTTCCGTGACCTCGCGAATTCGGGCATCACCCTGCTCGGCCGAGCGAACTCCTATGCCGACGGCATCCTGCACATCGGTGACGACCTGCAGCGCAACATCGCCCGCGGCGACGAGAACTACCTGTCGCTGCTGCGTGAGGCCGATGAGTACATCGAACGCAACGGCCTTGACCTGCCGCCCGAGCCCGAGGCGCACATCCTCGGACCGGACCCAGACAGCGTCAGCGACCCGATCCACGAACTCGACCTTGCCGCAGCGGGGATCCGCACCGTGATCTGGGCGACCGGCTTCGGCGTCGACTACTCCTGGCTGAGCGTCGACGGCGTCCTCGACGAAAGCGGATACCCAGTGCAGAAGCGCGGTGTCAGCCCTGTCCCTGGCATGTACTTCCTCGGGCTGCCTTGGCTGTCCCGACGCGGGTCGAGCTTCATCTGGGGAGTCTGGCACGACGCGAAGTACCTCGCCGACCAGATCGGCATCCAGCGGATGTACCGTGACTATGCGCCATCGACCACCGATGCTTTCGCAGAGGCTGCGTCGTGACGACCCTGATCGCGAGGCACCACTTCGTTCCGCCCTCGTTCTCTCGGCTCTTCGGCCGACAGGCGAAATGTGAGAGTCTGAAGACACTATGACTGAGTCGACTTCATCCTCACCGCAGACCGCTTCGATTCCCCTGACCTCGCAGAACCCGCAGACCGTGCCCACCCGCACCGAGACCGACTCGATCGGCAGCATGGAGATCCCCGACACCGCCTATTGGGGCGTGCACACTGCCCGGGCGAACGAGAACTTCCCGATCACCCGCCGCCCGATCAACGTCTACCCCGATTTCGTCCGCGCCTTCGCCTGCGTCAAACAGGCCGCGGCCCGGGCGAATGCGGAGATCGGGGCGCTCGACGAGCAGCGGGCGAACCTCATCGACTCCGCGTGTGAAGAGATCAAGGCCGGCAAGCTCCACGATCAGTTCACCGTCGGCGTCGTACAGGGCGGAGCCGGCACCTCGACGAATATGAACGCCAACGAGGTCATCACCAACCGCGCCCTCGAGATCGCCGGTCGACCCAAGGGAGACTACGCCTTCCTCAACCCGAACGACCACACCAACCACAGTCAGTCGACGAACGACACCTACCCGACCGCCATCAAGATCGCACTGGCGTTCTCACTGCAGAACCTCCTCGGTGAGCTCACCCTGCTCGCCGACGCCTTCGCGGCCAAGGGGCGGGAATTCGCCCACATCGTCAAGGTCGGGCGCACCCAGCTGCAGGATGCGGTGCCGATGACCCTCGGACAGGAGTTCACCGCGTTCGCGGTGACTCTGCGTGAGGACGTTCAGCGGCTCGAAGAGGCAGTCGCCCTCCTCGGCGAGGTGAACATGGGAGCCACGGCGATCGGAACCTCGATCAACGCGCCGGTCGGCTACAAGGAAGCGGTCATCGAACACCTGCGGAAGATCACCGGTCTCGACCTCGTCACGGCCGGCGACCTGGTCGAATCCACCTCCGACACCGGAGTCTTCATCACCTTCTCCGGTGCGCTCAAGCGCAGTGCTCTGAAGTTGTCGAAGATCGCCAACGACCTGCGCCTGCTGTCCTCGGGGCCCCAGGCCGGCCTCGGCGAGATCAACCTGCCCGCCCGTCAGGCGGGGTCGTCGATCATGCCCGGCAAGGTCAATCCGGTCATCCCCGAGGCGGTCTCCCAGGTTGCGTACTCCGTGGCCGGGGCCGACGTCACCGTGTCCATGGCCGTCGAGGCTGGACAGCTGCAGCTCAACGCCTTCGAGCCGATCGTCGCCCACTCGCTGTTCCAGTCGATCACGTGGCTCGAGCGGGCCTGCCAGACATTCCGGGTCAACTGCGTCACCGGAATCACTGCCAACGAGGACCGGCTGAACGATATCGTCGACCGCTCCGTCACCGTCATCACCGCGCTCGCCCCGGTCATCGGCTATGCCTCGGCTGCGAAGTTGGCCAAGGAGGCTCTGGCGAGGAACGAATCGATCTCGGACCTCGTCGTCGAACACGGTCTGCTCGAGCGAGATCAGCTCGGTGAGATCCTCAGCCCCGAACGGCTGACCGGAATGCCGGCCGACGACAGCGTGGACAATTCGGCCGACAGCGCCGAGGCGGTTCCTCGGGACGAGATGACGGGGGAGCTTCCTGTCATCCCTGATGCGGAGGGCTAGGCGGCTCGGTTGTCCGCCGCCAAGCGCGCGGGCTGCTGCTTCGACGCTCGATGGTCGCAGTCCGCCCAAGGCATCGACGGACTGCACATGTCGTGTGCCCGCGCGCGTAACCTTGCAGGAGCACTGTGCACGTGGAACCACTGATTCTCCGACCGATGACAGCTCCGAGAGGTGACGCACGATGTCGATTGATGCCTATATCTTCTACAGCGACGGACAATGCGCTGAAGCGTTCAATCACTACCAGGAGATCTTCGGCGGCGAGCTGACGATTATGCCGATGAAGGACGTTCCCGAAGATCAGCGAATGCCCGGTTCGACCGACGAGACCGTCATGCATGCCGCGCTGAAATTCGGGGACACCCTGCTGATGGGATCGGATGACACCACGGGCGATGGAGGTCCGAGACAGGGGATCGCTCTGTCCTACACAGCCTCCGACCTTGAGACCGCCGGCACGGTGTTCGCCGGTCTGTCTGACGGAGGCGAGGTTCAGATGCCTCTGGGGCCGACGTTCTGGTCCGAAGGGTTCGGCATGTGCCTCGATCGGTACGGAGTGCCGTGGATCGTCGATACTGCCGCGTTGTCTGACGGTTGATGGCGCAGCGCACCCCCGTGACGACTAACGACGACCAGCCCCTGGTCGAGAACTCGCCCACGTCACCACTGGTCCTCGCCGACCTCGACGCCTGGCGCGAATGGCTGATCGCCAACGAAGATTCGTCAAAGGGTGTGTGGTTGCTCATGGCGAAGAAGAACGTCACCACACCGACCTCGCTGAGCTACCAAGACGCCCTCGAGGAAGCACTGTGCGGAGGCTGGATCGACGGTCAGCGCCGCAGCTTCGATGCGACGACGTTCGTCCAGCGCTTCACCCCGCGACGTCCGCGCTCGAACTGGTCGAAGCGCAATGTCGAGATCATCGGCAGTCTCGAGGTCGACGGTCGTCTGCGGGATCGTGGCCGCGCCGAGGTGCGCCTGGCCCAGGACGATGGCCGCTGGGAGAATGCCTACCCCAGACAGTCGGAGGCCACCGTCCCCGATGACCTGCGTGACGCCCTCGCCGAGGCGCCCGCCGCGCAGGCCGCCTTCGATACCCTCAACCGCGCGGAGAGGTTCACGGCCATGCTGCCGATCCTCACCGCCCGCACCGAGACGACCAGGGCCAGGATCATCGCCCGACTCGTCGACCGCCTCGGCGAGGGGAGTCAGGACTGAACCGACTTACTCCCCGGTCCACTCCACCGGGGTCTTGGTGAGGAATCCTTCGACGGCGTTCGCGAAATCCTGGCTGCCGTAGACCTTCGCGATGACATCCGCATCGTCGACGGGTCCGCCGGCACCCAGCCGGCGGAGGTTCTCCTTGATCGCCCACTGCGTCAGCGGTGCCCCGGAAACGACCCGCTCGATGAGTGCTTCGGCTTCGGCGTCGAGATCCTCGGCGACCGCGGTGAGGAACCCCGAGTCCAGCGCTGCCTGCGCGTCGACCTTCCGAGCGGTGATGAGCATCGACGCGGTCCGCGGTTCCCCGAACGCCCGGACCAACCGGCGCAACGTGTTCGCCGAGAGAGTGTTGCCCAAGGTGCGGGCGATGGGGACGGAGAACGCCGAGGCGGTCGATCCGATCCGCACATCCGCGCAGCACGCGATCCCCAGACCTCCGCCCACACAGTGGCCGTCGATGACGGCGATGACCGGTTTGTCGACCGCAGCCAGAGCCCCGAGCACCTCGTCGATGCGCTGCTCGTACGCGACTCCGTCCTCACCGGTGAACCCCCGGAACTGCGCGATGTCCGTGCCGGCCACGAAGGCTCGGCCCCCGGCTCCACGGAGGACGAGGGCACGCAGATCAGGATTCGCGTCGACCTGGGCGGCCGCCTCGGCGAGCTTCTGGTACATCTCGAACGTCATCGCATTGCGCGCCTCGGGACGGTTGAACGTGACGCGAAGGGTGCGTCCGACGACCTCGGTGATCACCTGATCGCTCATGACCGGACCTCCTCGGTGATGGTGTCGGTTCCGGCAGGGGCGGAGTCCGAGTCGGACCCGGCCGTCCCGGTACTGCCCGCGAACTCCGCGAGCACCCGGTCGGTGTCCGCACCGAGCGACGGTCCGGCCGGACCGTGGGTCAGCTGCGAACGGGAGAAGCGCATCGGATTGCCCAGCTGCGTCACCTCGCCGAGGCGGGGGTGCTGGGAGGCCCAGAAGAAGTTCCGCTGCTGCAGGTGAGCGTCGGTGAAGACCTGCTCGTAGTCGTTGATCGGTGCGGCCGGGACACCCACGCGATTCATCTCCTCGACCACCTCCGCGATGGTGCGGGCGCGCAGCCGATCCTCGATGACGGCGATGAGGGCCTCTCGGTTGGCAAACCGCAGTGCTGGCTCGGCGTACTTCGGGTGATGCTCGAGATCGGCGAGGTCGAAGGCCGAGCAGAACCGCGTCCACGTGGCCGGAGTGTTCGCACCGATGGTGACGAAGCCGTCGCCGACCTCGATCGCCTGATACGGCGCCTGCGCCTGATGAGCCGAACCGTTCGGACGACTCACCGTCCCGGCACCGAAGTACCCGCCGGCCTCCCACACCGCCAGGGATACGGCGGACTCGAAGAGGGAGACATCGAGGTACTGCCCCTGCCCGGAATCGCGCCGTTCATAGAGGGCGGAGACGATGCCGAGCGCGACGTAGAGCGCGGTCGAGAGGTCAGAGATCGGCACTCCGATCTTCGCCGGCGGCTGATCGGGGAATCCGGTGATGCTCATCAGCCCCGATCGGGCCTGCGCCATGATGTCGAGGCCGGCCAGGGGAGCCAGCGGACCGTCCTGACCCCACCCCGAGGCGGAGGCGTAGATGAGATCGGGATGATCCTCGCGCAGATCCTCGTATCCGAAGCCCATCTTTGTCAGCGCCCCGGGTCGCATGTTCTCCACGAGGACATCCGCCTCGGCGAGCAGGGAGTGCAGGCCGGCTCGGCCTGCGTCGGATTTGAGGTCGAGGACGATCGATTCCTTGTTTCGGTTGAGCCGGATGAACGGGCTCGATTCGCCGTCGACGAAGGGCCCCGAAGCGCGCATCGGATCGCCGCCCGGCGGTTCGATCTTGATGACGCGCGCGCCCATATCGGCCAGCTGCATCGTCGCGTATGGCCCGGCGATGAACACGCCGAGCTCGAGCACGGTCACCCCCGACAGCGGTCCTGGTGCTGAGTCGTCACTCATTGCGTCCTCTCTGATCGGTTGGTCTGTGCAATCACGCTTCGGCGGCTTCGGGCAGGCGGGAGGGGCGGGCCGAATGCCCGGGCTTCGACGCCTCGCCGGTGAGCAGCTGCGGAAGCGTCATGCCGTTCACGTTCGCGAGGTCCGCCGCCTGAGTGCGGCAGGAGAACCCGTCGGCCAGGTAGATCGAATCCGCCGGCGCATCCCGCAGGGCCGGCAGCAGAGCGTTCTCGGCCACCGCCACCGAAGTCTCGTAATGGCCGGCCTCCATACCGAAGTTCCCGGCCAGACCGCAGCAGCCGGCAAGTTCGCGCACGGTCGCACCGGTCCGCTCGAGGAGAGCGCGGTCCGCGGCGAAGCCCATGACCGAATGCTGGTGGCAGTGCGGTTGGACGACGACGGTGCGTCCCGTGAGATCGGGAACGTCGAGCTTCGCGTCGACGAGGACCTCGGCCAGCGTCGAGGTGGCCACCGCGATCCGGCGAGCCCGTTCGTCATCGGGGAAGAGATCGCCGAGGTCGCTGCGCAGCACCGCGGTGCAGCTCGGTTCGATGCCGACGATCGGAATGCCCTTCCGGGCGTAGGGATCGAGGATCTCCATCGTCGATTCGAGCTTCCGCTTCGCCGCGTCGAGCTGTCCGGTGGAGATGAGCGTGAGCCCGCAGCAGGCTTGCTGCTCCGGCAGGAGGATTTCGAATCCGGTCGATTCCAGCAGGTCGACGGCCGTCCTGGCCCCGGCATCAGAGAGGTATTCGGTGAACGAATCCGCCCACAGCAGGACCTGTTTCTTCTCAGTCTGGGAGGTGCTCACGTATTCGTCGGCGATGAGGGCGTCGCGATCCGCCGCTGAGGCATCGCGCGCCTCGGCGGGGGAGATGCGGGACTTCGCCCAGCGGGAGAACCGGCGATCATTGAACCGGACCATCTTCCGGCGGGGGTCCATCCCGCCGCCGGTCAGGACGAGCTTGGCCAGGGGACGGAACCCCAGCGCCGCGTTCGCCACGGCGCTGACTCCGGGCACGGCGGTGAGCAGGCGGCCCCAGGTGGGCAGCCAGCCGAGCGAATAGTGCGCGAGGGGACGGAGCCTGCCGCGATAGGTGCGGTGGAGCACCTCAGATTTGTACTGGGCCATGTCGACTCCGGCCGGACAGTCGGACGAACAGGCCTTGCAGCTCAAGCACAAGTCGAGGGACTCGGCCACCTCGGCGCTGTCGAATGCGTTGATCAGGCCTCCGTTGGTCACCTCTTGGAGGACCCGGGCGCGACCGCGGGTGGAGTCCTTCTCATCTTTCGTCGCCAGATACGACGGGCACATGAACCCGCCGGACCCGGACGTGTCGGCACGGCATTTGCCGACGCCCACGCAGCGGTGGACGGCGTTCGTGAAGCTGCCTTTGTCGTGAGCGAAGGAGAAACCGCCGGCCGTGCCGATCGAGATCGACTGCGGCCTGCGCAGGTCGGAGATGATCGGCAGCGGGTCGACGATGATGCCCGGATTGAGCAGGCTGTTCGGGTCGAAGAGCCGTTTGACCTCGCCGAGGGCGGCGATCGCTTCATCCGAGTGCTGAAGGCTGAGGAGTTCGGACCTGGCTCGCCCATCGCCGTGCTCGCCGGAGGCGGATCCGCCGTATTTCGTGACGAGACGTCCGGCCTCCATGACGAAGTCGCGGAAGACCTCGACGCCGTCGGGGCGGTCGAAGGGGAAGTCCGTGCGCATGTGTACGCAGCCGTCTCCGAAGTGCCCGTAGGGCAGGCCGCGGATTCCGTAGGAGGCCATCAGCTCGTCCTGGTCCCGCAGGTAGTCGCCGAGCACCTCGGGCGGGACCGCGGCGTCCTCCCATCCGGTCCAGGCGGGGTCGCCGTCTTCGGTGCGTCCGGCCAGTCCGCCGGCATCGGCGCGGATGCCCCACAGGGTGCTTGCCTCTTTGCCGGCGGGCAGGATACGGAAGTGATCGGTGTCGGCATCGGCGGCAATGACCTGGGCATTCGCGACGGCTTCGTCCGCGGTGGCGCCGGCGACCTCGATGAGCAGCCAGCCCTTGCCCGCCGGCAGTTCGGGCACGGCATCCTTGCCCTTGTGGTTGCGGACCATGTCCATGAGCCGCGAGTCGATGCCTTCGACGGCGAGCGGGCCGTGGGGCAGCACCCGGGGGACGGCATCGGCGGCTTCGAACATGTCCGGGTAGCCGAGGACGAGCACCGTGGGTGAGTTCGGAAGATCGCCGAGGCTGACGACCGCCTCGGTGATCGTCGACAGTGTGCCTTCGCTGCCGACGAGAAACTTCGCGAGGTTCGGGCCGTTCTCCGGGAGCAGATGCTCCATCGCATAGGCCGAGGCCTGGCGGCTGAACCGGCCGAACTCGGTGCGGATGACTCCGAGGTGACGGCCGGCCACCTCGGCGAGTCCGGGAATGGGATCGAGCCCAGCGCCGGCGAGGAACGAGCGGCCGGTGCCGTCGATGGCTGTCATCTCGACGATGTTGTCGACGGTGCGCCCGGCCGAGATCGCGTGCGGTCCGCAGGAGTTGTTGCCGATTATGCCCGCGATCGTCGCCCGGTTCTTCGTCGAGGGATCGGGTCCGAAGGTCAGCCCGTGCGGTTTCCCGGCCTTCTGCAGCTCGCTCATGAGCACACCCGGTTCGACTCGGGCGGTCTTCGCCGTCGGGTCGATGTCGAGGATGTGGTTGAGGTGGCGGGAGAAGTCGATGACGATCCCGGTTCCGATCGAGTTGCCGGCCTGTGAGGTGCCGCCGCCGCGGGAGGTGATGGGCACCCGATGCGACCTGGCCACATCGAGGACCGAGACGACGTCGGCCGTGGACTTCGGGAAGGCGACGACCTGTGGGACCACTCGGTAATTCGACGCGTCGACGGCATATTCGGCCAGCCGGCGGGGCGAGGTGTCTACGGTGCCTGCGATGCTGCGGGTGAGATCGGTGACGACGTCGGTGACGTCCGTGTTCGTGTCAGCAGTCGTGTCAGCGCTCATGGTGAGCTCAGCTCTCGCGGAGGATGTCGAGGGCGGCTCCGAGGCCTGCCGGGTCGACCTTCACTCCCGCCAGCTGCAGTCCCATCTGGACGCCCGCGAGGGTTCCGGCGAGGGTGAGATCGTTGAGATCGCCGAGGTGGCCGATTCGGAAGACCGTCCCCTGGAGTTTGGACAGGCCCGCCCCCAGAGACATGTCGAAGCGGTCGAGGATGATCTTTCTCAACTCGTCTGCGTCGTGCCCTTCGGGCATGACGACGGCGGTGAGGACGGGGGAGTATTCGCTCTCGTTCGTGCACAGCACTTCCAAGCCCCAGGCTTCGACTGCGGCTCGGGTCGCTTCGCCGAAGCGGATGTGTCGGGCGAAGACGTTGTCGAGACCTTCCTCGTTGAGCAGCCGCAGGGATTCCTTGAGGCCGTAGAGGATGTTCGTGTTCGGGGTGTAGGGAGTCATCCCGTTTCTGCCGGCGGCGAGCATCTCCGTCCAGTTCCAGACGGACTTCGGCAGGGTCGAGGTTTCGTGGGCCTCTAAGGCCTTGTCGCTCACAGCATTGAAGGACAGTCCTGGTGGGAGCATGAGGCCCTTCTGCGAACCGGAGACGGTGACATCGACGCCCCACTCGTCGTGACGGTAGTCGACCGAACCGAGCGAGGAGATCGTGTCGACCATGAACAGGGCCGGGTGGTCTGCGGCGTCGATGGCCGCGCGGATCTCGGGTATGCGGCTCGTGACGCCGGTCGAGGTCTCGTTGTGGACGACGCATACGGCTTTGAAGCGATGATCGGTGTCGGCGGCGAGGGCCTCACCGATCTTCTGCGGATCGGCGCCGGTGCGCCAGTCGCCGGCGATGACTGTGGGTTTGAGTCCCCATTTCTCGGCCATCGTCTTCCACAGTGAAGAGAAATGCCCGGTTTCGAAACAGAGGATCTCATCGCCGGGGTTGAGGGTGTTGACCAGTGCGGCTTCCCAGGCTCCGGTTCCCGTGGCCGGGTAGATGACGACCTGGTTCGAGGTGCCGAAGACGTCGGCCATGCCTGTGAGCACATGGCTGAAGAGTTCTTTGAATGCCGGTCCGCGATGGTCGATCGTGGGCATGGAGATGGCGTGGAGAACGCTGTCCGGAACATTGCTGGGTCCCGGAATCTGAAGGAAATGCCGTCCGCTGATTGTCATTGAAGAATCCTCTCTGATTCCACGATGCGGTACATCACTTTCATTTGACGCTACCACAATGGTTTCGAGAGAAAAATGCCTTTTCCAGGATTCGGAACGGAGATTTGTGGCATTCTGCTCGCCGGTCGAGTTGAGCCTTTTCTGCCCAGTTCGGATTTCGGTATTCCATTTTCCCTGAGCTTCTGACGTGGAGTTCTGTGCTGTTCTGTGCCGAAAGGATTTCTTTGAAAACCACGGGTTGGTATACATGCTCCTGTTATTCGGGAAAGTGAAGTCGAGGTCTTGACGGTTCGGAATTCCTCGGGGCAGACTTTCATAAAGTAGCAGCAAGATTTCCACATCGTGGAATGTCGGTTGCGGCAATGGGGTCGTTTCCGACTGATTAACACATCGCATAGGAGCGAATTGTGTCTTTGGAAATTGCTTCGATACTCGTCCTGGTGGCTTTGTTCGTCATCGCCACCTTTGTTTCGGTCCATATGGGTGCGCTCGCGCTCATGGCGACCTTCCTGTTCGGAACCTTTGTCCTGGGAGAGGACGTCGACACTCTGCTGTCTGGCTTCCCCGCGGATCTGTTCCTCATCCTCGTCGGCGTGACCTATCTCTTCGCCTTGGCGAAGGACAACGGGACGGTCGACTGGATCGTCCATATACTCGTCAAAGCTGTCGGCGGCCGAATAGCGCTCATCCCGTGGGTGTTCTTCGTCGTCACGGCGCTTCTCTCCGGCTTCGGCTCGGTGGTGCCGGCAGCCATCGCGATCATCGCGCCGATGGGGATGGGTTTCTCTCGTCGGTACGGCATTCGGCCGTTGCTCATGGGGCTGATGGTCATCAACGGTGCGACTGCGGGTGGATTCTCGCCGTTGAGCATCTTCGGCACGATCACCAACCAGGTCGTCGAGCGCAATGACCTACCGGGCAGCCCTCTGCTGCTCTTCCTTGCCTCCTTCGTCTTCAACGTCGTCCTCGGCTTCGTCTGCTTCTTCCTCTTCGGCGGGCGGGAGCTGCTGGGCAAGCGCGACCTCGGACATGGGCTCGAGGACAAGGACGGGGAACTGGTCAACGTCGGAACCTCCGGTGAGGGCGACGGCACCGATTCCGGCAGCGGCACCGGTGGCAGCGGCAGCTCGGGTACGTCCGGCTCAAGCGGTGCCGGGGTGGGCGGTTCTGGCAGCGGATCGGTCGGCTCGCCCGCGCCGTATCACGACCCCGAGCGGAGGGCAGCTCGACGGTCTGTCCAGACGACGATGGTCAAGGACACCGAGGAGGATGTCGAAGTCACCACCCTCGATCTCAAGCGCATCGTCACACTTGTCGGACTCATCGTTCTCGCGGTCATGGTCGTGCCCCCGCTCAATCAGGACGTCGGCTTCACCGCGATCAGCATCGCCGTGATTATTTCGTTCTTCTCTCCCCGCATCAGCAAGGGCGCGGTGAGCAAGATCGCGTGGCCGACCGTCCTTCTCATCTGCGGCATCGTCACCTATGTCGAACTCATGGAACGTTTGGGCACGATCGATTGGCTCGGCGGGCAGGTCGCCGGCATGGGAGCTCCGCTGTTCGCGGCCCTGATCATCTGTTTCATCGGCGCAGTCGTCTCTGCCTTCGCGTCGACGACGGGCATCCTCGGCGCACTCATTCCTCTGGCTGTGCCGTTCCTGCTCACGGGCAGCGTGGGCGAGATCGGGCTGATCATCGCTTTGGCGATCTCGTCTTCGGTGGTCGATTCCTCACCGTTCTCCACCTCGGGGGCGCTCGTCGTCGCTAACTCTCCGGAAGATCAGCGGGACAGGGTGTTCAAGCAGCTCATGGTGTGGGGCTTCTCGATGGTCGTCATCGCACCAATCGTCACTTGGTTGATCTTCGTCGTTCCGGGTTGGGGGTGAGCCGCTCAAGTTCGTCGCTGGTCGCCTGCAGTTGCCCCGTCGTTCGTCGGCGGGGCAACTGTCAATAGTTGGGTTCATCGTCCGATCGGAAGAGTCGCGATCGTCGCAATCGCGTCAGTGATTGGGGCGGGTGCGTGAGCCGATGGTGGCTGCGTAGGTAACTGATTGACAACTTTGCCGATACCAAGGACGACTGAGCCGCCGGTTTCATTCCACACGGGCTACAGTCTGAAATTGCGAAACTATCACTGAAGTGCATTTGTGGAGGAACAATGGAGTTCGAAGAACGACTGTCTGCCCTGGCTGCCAAGGTTGGAAACCAGCGAGAGGCGATTCAGACCGAAGAGGCAACGAAGAATGCGTTCATCATGCCTTTCATCTCAACCATCTTGGGCTACGACATCTTCAACCCGCTTGAGGTAGTGCCCGAGTTCTCTGCCGATGTCGGAGTGAAGAAGAACGAGAAGGTCGACTACGCCATCATGCGCGATGGCGAAGTGCAGATCCTCATCGAGTGCAAGAAATCGACGGAGCCGCTGAAGATCGAACACGCTTCCCAGCTGTTCCGGTACTTCTCCGTGACAAATGCGCGGATTGCTGTGCTCACAAACGGCGAGGTCTATAACTTCTACACCGATCTCGATGCGCCGAACAAAATGGACGACAGACCGTTCCTTGTGCTCGACCTCAACGAGATCGACGAGACGATCGTTCCGGAGCTCAAGAAGTTGACCAAAGAAGTGTTCGACCTCGACTCGGTGGTGAGCGCGGCAGAAGAACTGAAGTACGTCGGAGCCATCAAGAGAGAAATTGCGGGGCAGTTCAAGGAGCCCGACGAGGCGTTCGTGCGACTATTCACGAGTCGCGTCTACGAAGGGCGCTTCACTCAGGACACCAAGGCGCAGTTCACTCAGCTGGTGTCCAAAGCAGCGAAGCAATTCCTCAATGAAAGGGTGAATGATCGCCTGAAGACTGCGTTAGGAGCCTCTGAGACCGCAATGCCTGTGCAAGTTTCGAACGGAGAGGCTGTCACCAGCGCGGAAGTAGCCGAATCGGACCTGGATCGAGACACCGAACTTGAGACAACCCTGGAGGAACTTGAGGGCTATCAGATCGTCAAGGCGATCAGCTGCAGTGAGGTGAAGCCCGAGCGCGTTGCACAGCGTGATGCCAAGTCCTACTTCGCTGTGCTCTTGGACGACAACAATCGGAAGCCGATTGCCCGGCTCCACTTCAACGGTAAGAAGCAGAAATACATTGGCATCTTCGACGCAGACAAGAACGAGTCCCGGCATCCGATCGACGGTCTCGACGAAATCTATCTGCACGCAGACGCGATCAGAGAAACGGTGAAAGGTTACATCAGCTAGGAAGAGATCCGCGGGAATATTTACTTTAAGCCACCTAAAGTAAATATTCTCGTGCGATCTGTGAGGTTAGCCGGAGCCCTCTACCCCTCGAACAGCCCCTTGATATCCGCGGCTGTGACCGTCTGGCTGAACGCCTGGCCGTCCGGTCCGCGGCCCTGATAGGTGCCGGAGTCGGACATGAGCTCGTCGAAGAGTTCGGCCTTGCGCTTCTGCAGGGCGAGCACCTTCTCCTCGATCGTGCCCTCGGCGACATAGCGGTAGACCATGACGTTCTTCGTCTGCCCGATCCGATGCGCTCGGTCGATCGCCTGATTCTCCGAGGCGGGATTCCACCACGGATCCATGAGGAAGACGTAGTCCGCCTCGGTGAGGTTGAGCCCGAACCCGCCGGCTTTGAGGCTGATGAGGAACACCGGCGCCTCACCCGACCGAAACGCATCGACGACCGCCCCGCGGTTGCGCGTCGACCCGTCGAGGACGACATAGGGGATCCCGCGAGCGTCGAGGTCCGCGGCGACATTGGCCAGGAACGACGTGAACTGGCTGAACACGATCGACCGGTGGCCCTCGGCGATGACATCGTCGAGCCGTTCCAGGAGCGCCGCCAACTTCGACGACGGCACCTCAGTATGTTCGGCATCGACGATCGACGGATCGAGCGCAAGCATCCGCAGCAGCGTCAGCGAGCGGAAGACGATGAACCGCTGCTTGTCGTATTCGCTGTCGATGAAGCCGAGGATCTTCTTCCGCTCCTTCTGTAGAATCCGATCGTAGAGTCTCCGGTGCGCGGCGTTGAGCTCGACCGAGATGACCTGTTCCTGCTTCTCCGGCAGGTCTGCGGCCACGAGATCCTTGGTCCGGCGCATCATGAACGGTCGGATCCGCTTCTGCAGACGCTGCATCCGTCCCGGATTCTCACCCGACTCGATCGGACGCACGTACTCTTCCTCGAACCGGTGTGGACTCGGGAACAGTCCGGGCGCCGTGATCGAAAACAGTGACCACACGTCCTTGAGCGAGTTCTCCAGAGGAGTGCCCGTCAGCGCCAAGCGGAACGGTGCCCGCACTTCCTTCGCCGCCAGGTGGGTCTGTGCGGTGGAGTTCTTCACGAACTGCGCCTCGTCGAGGATGAGCCCCGCCCACTCCATCCGCGAGATCGGAGTCTCCTCCAACCGGAGCATCGCATACGACATGACGACGACATCGGCACCTCGAACCACCTCGGCGAGGTCGACCCCACGCGCCCGCGTCGATTCGGCCACGACACGAACATCGAGGTCAGGGGTGAAGGAGGTTGCCTCCTTCACCCAGTTCGGAACCACCGAGGTCGGTGCCACGACGAGGAAGGGCGGGAGCGTCGCATCGTCGTCAGCGAGGGAGCGTCTGGCCGCCTCGGCGAGGAATTCCTGGCTGCCAGCAAGGAATTCAGCCTTCGCGTGCTTGATGAGCGCGAGCGTCTGCAGGGTCTTGCCCAAGCCCATGTCGTCGGCGAGGATCCCGCCGAGGCGGCACCGGTAGAGCAGTGCCAACCACCGGAATCCCTGCACTTGATACGGGCGCAGCTTCGCACCGTTCAGGTCGGGGACCTCGGTCGCGGGCAGGTGTTCGAGGTCGGCCAATGCGCGCACGGAATCACGCCAAGTCACGGCCGGTTCGGACTCGTCGGCGAGGTCCTCGAAATCCGACCACAGACCCATATGCATCCGTGAGATCTTCGGCGCTCCGGGCTCCCATTCGGGGATGAGGTCCGCCTCGGCGAGGAGGGCCTTGAGCTTGTCGAAGATCGGCTTGTTCAGCGACAGGAACGAATCGTCGGAGAGCTTGATCTTCTTCGTCCCGGCGGCCAACGCCTTGTACAGCTTGACGAAGGGGACCGGGCGGCCGTCGATGCTGATCTGGAAGCCGAGGTCGAACCAGTCGTTCTTCTCCGACTCGACCGAGGTGATCTTCACGTTCGGCTCCCCGCCGAGCTCCCGGTACGGCTGCTTCTTCCCGCGCGTGATGACCTTGACGTGCTCGATCTCCTCGAGCCCGGGCAGGACGTTGACGACGAAATCCGCGGTGTCCGCGTCGTCGAGTTCGACGTCTTTGATGCCCGGCAGGGCGGACCCGGTTTCATGGGTGTCGGCGAGGAGTTTGTCGACCTCGGTGACGACGGCATCTTCGAAGTCGAGTTCGCGTTGCCCCGCATATTCCCTCGCCGAGGCGGCGCTGAGCTTCGCCCGATCGATGACGGGGAAGGTGCGACGGGGTCCCTGATATTCCCAGTACCAGCTTAAGGAGAGTTTGTCGCCGGCGCCGAAGGCGGCGAAGACGACAAGGCGGGGGCGACCGTACTGGGGGAAGGCGACGGTGGCGTCGCTGCTGATGACCTCGGCGCTGGAGCGCAGCTGCGGGTAGTACTCCTCGAAGAATTCTTCGGTTTCGGCCCCGGGAATGGTGATCGGCCCCGGGGACTGGAGCACGGGCAGTGCGGATTCCTTCGTCGGGGTCTCCGCGGGGGCCAGGGTGACGGTGAAACCGCTGGTGACGTCGACACCGAAGAAGCCGTGCGTCCAGATCGGCTTGATCAGACCGGGAGCATATTCGCGTTCGTCGATGGTCGCCCGCGTCTGCACCTGCAGGCGGTTGTGACTGCGGCGGATGTCGATGGCGGCGCGGGCGGTGTGCCCGATGCGGACGGTCATATCCGGATTGATGCCGACGAATTCGATGCCGAGCTTCTTCCCCTGCGTGAAGTGATCCCACAGCAGGGGAGTGCGGAAATCGCCGAGGTGGTACGGCGCACCGTCGGGCGTGAAGTCCGTCTTCCCGCGGGTGCGCAGTCCCGCGAGCTGGGTGAACCACTCCTGGTGAGCCGGGTCGATGTCGAACTGCCGGGCCATGCGGTCGATGGTGCGCCAGGTCAGGGACTTCTTCACCCAGTTGCCGGACTCGCTGAGCATGAGCGGGCGGATCGCGAGGCTCGGATTCGCGCCCGGGGTGACGTCGTCCTTGTTGAGGAGTACGGAGTGCTGAGCTTCGAACCATGTGCGGGGGATGACCTGGACGAGCTCGAATCCCAAGGCCACGGGCGTGTGCGAGTGCGGAGCCGCCTCGGCGAGCGGGGCGAAGGCATCACGCCAATCGGCGGGGATGGCGGCACCGGTCGCGGCGGCGGACGGTCGGGTTTCAGGCACGATGCCATCTTCTCATTGGAGGGTGACATGGGGTGACGGAGCTGTGTCAGGGGCGGGGTCATCGGCAACGTCGGGGCGTTGTTGTCGCGTTGCTCACCTTCGCCGGGAATTCATTGCCGACGATACGGGGCGGGGGTACGGTCGGAAGTGAACGGTCGATCGGAACATTCCGGCTCCGACCGACCTCGAGTCGAAGGAGTGTGCAGTGATGAAAGCAGTCCGTTATTACGGCAAAGAGGATCTGCGAGTCGAGGAGATCGACGAGCCCCAGACCCGCCCGGGAACCGTGAAGATCGCCCCCGCTTACAACGGAATCTGCGGCAGTGACCTTCATCTGTACCATGATGGTCCGATTCCGCCCGCCCCCACCACCGAGGATGCCCATCCGCTGTCGGGAGAGACCCTCCCCGTGGTGCTCGGCCACGAATTCTCAGGTGTCGTCGAAGAGTTGGGCGAAGGAGTCGAAGGTCTGTCGGTCGGTGACTCGGTGGTCGTCGAACCGCTGATGGTCGACGGCACGTGCCCGGCGTGCCAGCGCGGTGCGTACAACCTCTGCGAGCAGATGGGCTTCATCGGCATCTCCGGCCTCGGCGGCGGTCTGAGCGAGCACATCGTCGTCGAATCCCGGTGGGTCCACCCGGTGGGTCCACCCGGTGGGTGATATGCCGCTGGACCAGGCGGCGATGATCGAACCACTCGCTGTGGCACTCCACGGAGTCAAGCAGACGACGGCCGCCGAGGGACAGGTCGGAGTCGTCGGCGGAGCGGGACCGATCGGCCTCCTCGTCGCCGCCGTACTCAAGGCCAAGGGACTGAAGACGATCATCAGCGAGGTCTCGCAGATCCGTCGCGAGAAGGCGCAGAGCTCAGGCGTCGCCGATGTCGTCGTCGACCCGACGAGCGAAGATCTCAAGGCGATCGTGTCGGAGCAGACCTCGGATGCTATGGCCGACGTCGCATTCGACGCCGCTGGTGCCGCCCCCGTCGTCGGACAGCTGCTCGACGTGCTCGGCCACCGGTCGCCTGCAGGTCATCGCCATCCATGGCAAACCGGTCGAGGTCGATCTCACCGGCAAACTGATGATGCAGGATCGGACCCTCGGTGCCAGCGTCGGCTATGCCGATGACCACGCCGAGGCGATCGAACTCGTCCGTTCGGGCAAGGTCGATCTGGCTCCGTTCATCACCTCGAAGATCCTCGCCGACGATATCGTCAGCGACGGATTCGAGCGCCTGACGAAGAGCCTCGACGAGGTGAAGATCCTCGTCTCGATGAGTTGAGTCAGAAACTCTCGATTAGCCGAGACAGTCACATCGGGACGCGCACCGAAACGGTGCGCGTCCCTTGGCTGTACCTCCGAGGCTCGGTCTCAGCGGCGGTGTCAGGAGCGAGCGGTACAGTCGCCCCATGAATGAGAACAAAGAGGTTCACAGGCAGTTCTTCGACACCTATACCCGTGCGCTCATCGATCGGGACGCCGCAGCAATCGCCGATCATTACGCGGTTCCGGCGCTCATCGAGTTCCCGGGGCAGCGGATCCTCGTCACCGAGGCGGCGCAGACGGAGAGCTTCTTCGCGAGCGCTTTCGGACAGTACTCGGGCGTCACCGAGGTGAACGCCGAGGTCACGGTGGCGGCATCGACCGACCACAGCATCTGGGCCGACGTCACGTGGAAATATCAGGGAGGTGCCCCCGACGAGCGGAACATGTATCAGCTGGTGCGTATCGAAGACGGCTGGAAAATCGCGGTGCTCACGCCGTTGGAGCTCGGATGACGGATGAGGCGGAAGACGCTGGATTTCCTGAGCTGCTCCACACCGTCATCGATACGACCGAGCCGAGGATGCTCGCGGAGTTCTATCGACGGCTGCTCGGCTACGTCTATCGCCCGGGAGACGAACCGACCGACGGTCGCAGTTCAGGGACGAGTGCCGAGCCCGAGGTCCCCGACTGGCTGGTGCTCACTGATGCGAGTGGGAACCGGAAGCTCGCTTTTCAGCAGGTTGATCGCCTCGAACCGACGACGTGGCCGGCAACGGACATCCCCATGCAGATGCACCTCGACCTCACGGTGCCGAACCGGACCATGCTGGAACGACAGCTGCAGCGTGCCGAAGACCTGGGTGCCGAACTGCGCGTCGATCGTACCGACGATGAGGACGAACCGCTGTATGTCTTCACCGATCCCTCCGGCCATCCGTTCTGCATATTCGTCGCATGAGCGAGAACAGCGACAATGATGACGAGCGTTGGCTGATCGTCAAAGGACGCCGGTGGCGACGAACCGACCCAGCACTGGAACCGAGCGTGATCGAGGAACTCAAGAGCCGCCTCGGCGCCGCGAGGAACGCCGTCAAGCAGGCGAAGAAGCGGGGCGATGGAAAAGATCTCGCGGAGGCGAGACGGAGGGTGGATGTCGCGAAGAACGGCCTCGGCGAACGCGGTGAATATTGGTGGGAGATGTCGCTCGAAGACCGTCGTCGGCGCGCGGAGACGGCCCTGAACGAACTGCGCTGAGTTCGAACAGGGCCGTCAGGGTGCTGTCAGGCGTGAGGAACCCGCGCCTGCGCGCTGCTGCGCGGCGTTAGACTCCGGACACCGCTGCTGCCAGGTTGCCGAGGGACGACTCGAGGTCCTCTTCGCTGACGGCCGGGAAGTCGACCTGCTTGAGCACCTCCTTGTCGGTGACCGCGCTCCAGTCATAGGTCACGGAGACCTCGGTCGAGTCATGGCTGTGGGACGTGAGTTCCCAGACCCACTCCCAACCCGGTGGCTCCTCACCGGCTGGTGCCGTCTTCCAGGCGAGAAGCTTGTTCTCCTCATAGCCGATGACGTGGTTGTCGGTCTTGTAGTCGCCGCCCATCTTGTCCCAGTGCATATTCATCGAGAACTTCTGACCGACCTCGGTGATGCGATCGGTCTTGTCATCCGACTGGACCATTCCCGAGCCGTCGATCTCGGCATGACGCTCTGGATTGGAGAGGACGTGGAAGATGTCCTCTACGGGGGCATCGATCGTGCGGGAAGCGCTGATGCTCGTCTCATTCATGCTTGTCACCTTTCGTCAGATGGTGGCGGGAGTACGGGTCGGTCGACCCGTCCCTGACGGCCACGCTATACGCTCGATCCAAGTGACGGGAGGGGGTGCGCAATCAATCACAGCAAATGCGGTCACTCTTCCGGATACTCGTTGAGGAATGCAGAATAGCCGACAGAGGTACGTGCCATCCGCGTCTCCGGGGCTCGGACCGTCAACCATCAACACGAGAACTGGGAAGAGCACAGCATGAATCGAGAAGTCGCCCAGGCCATCACCGACGCCGTCGACAACGCGTTCGATCGTCAGCTTGAGTTCACCGGTGATCTGATCCGCTGTCCTTCTGTCCGCGGCAGTGAGGCGGCGATCCAGGACCGCATGGAGCAGGAATTCGCCGACAGGGGACTGGAGACCGACCGCTGGCGCATCGACGAAGAGGACATCGAGGATCACGTGGGCTTCGGACCGATGACCGTGCCCTACGACGAAGACTTCAACATCGTAGGCAGCTATCGGCCGGCAGTCTCGGAAGGCCGATCCCTGATCCTGCAAGGTCATGTGGATGTCGTTCCGACCGGACCCTTGGAGAATTGGACTACTCCGCCCTTCGAGCCTCGAGTCGAGGACGGCTGGCTGTACGGACGTGGCGCCGGGGACATGAAAGCCGGACTCGCTGCCAACCTCTTCGCCTTCGACGCGATCTCCGCTGCCGGATTCTCTCCTGCAGCCCCGATCCATCTCCAATCCGTGGTGGAGGAAGAGAGCACCGGCAACGGAGCGCTTTCGGCACTTCTGCGCGGCTACACCGGCGACGCCGTGCTCATCCCGGAACCAGAAGAGAACTCTCTGGTGCGAACCAACGTCGGAGTCATCTGGTTCACCGTTCGTGTCGAGGGGAAACCGAGTCATGTCCGGGAGATGAGCAAGGGCTTCAACGCCTTCGACGCGACAAATGACGTGATCGCCGACCTGCGCACACTCGAGGCGGATTGGAATGGCCAGAAGGACCGGTACCCGGGCTTCGAGGATGTCGATCATCCCATCAACTTCAACGTCGGAGAGATCTCGGGTGGAGACTGGCCCTCCAGCGTCCCGTCATGGTGTGAGATCTCCGTCCGCGCCGCCATCTATCCGGGGATCGACCCGGAACAGGCGTGGGAAGAGATCCAGGAGCACGTCCGGCACGCGAGCATCGCCCGGCGCGGTCAGGACAGTCGCCTGCCACGCCTGGAGCGAACCGGCTTCTTCGCCGCAGGATATCGACTCGACGAAGGCGGAGAAGCCGAGGCCGTCCTCGGCTCGGCCCACCGGGATGTGTTCGGCCAGCCCCTGCGGTCGTTCTCCACGCCGGGCTACCTCGACGGCCGGGTGTACACGAACTATGGATCGATGCCGACTCTGACCTATGGTCCCCGATCCCTCGACATCCATGCCTTCGACGAGCGCGTCCACATCGAGTCCGTCCGCAACATCACGAAGACCATCGCTCTCTTCATCGCCGAGTGGTGCGGGCTGAAGCCGCTGAAATAGTCACTTTGGCGTTCCGCAGGGACTGCCGGCCCAGCACCCGTTCGAAACGATGCGTCAGCCGATTTGGTCAGCGAGGTCCTCGAAATCCTCGGCAATGACGTCCCAGTCGCCCGTGGGTTCGAGATCGATGGTCTGATCGGGTCCATGCTCGGTAGGGCGCCGAACGAAAGCCGTGTTGAGCCCGAGGGGCTGCGCCGCGGCGAGATCGCTGTTGTGCGCAGCGACCATGGCGACTTGCTGCGGTTCGAGACCGAGGATGTCGGCGGTCCGCAGATACGCGTCGGGGTCCGGCTTATAGGCTGCCGCCACCTCGGCGCCGAGGATCGCATCCCAGGCAAGACCAGCACGTTTGGCGACGTCGAGAGCCAACCGGATGTTCGCATTCGACAGTGGAGCGATGATGAACTGCTCCTTCAAACGGGTCAAACCTGCGACCGCATCCGGCCACGGATCGAGCCGATGCCACGCAAGATTGGTCTCGTCGAGGACCGGCGCGGGAATCGAGTTCGGATCGACGCCGAGACCTCTGAGCACGTGCTCGAGATTCTCCCGGTGGAGCACATCCAAACGAACGAACTCTCGGTCACCGTTGCGCACCCGCTCCATCGACGGCTGATATTCGGCCCGCCAAGCGTCGGCGAACTCAAGCGGAACGAGATCGGGAACATGGTCGCGCAAGTGCACGGCCACCTCGGCGGCTACACTGCTGCGCCAGTCGACGACGGTGCCGAACATGTCGAAGACGAGGGCCTTGACCGAATCGAATCCTGCTCTCATGGTTACACGGTAGTCCGCGCACATCAGACCGTCCACGTCGGTTCTCCCGCTCACCATGTCAGTCCGTCCGCTTAGACTGAGCGGTGTTGGGAGTCGACGAGGACCTCATCGACACTGAACTACACGGCATCGGCGGAAGGACCTGACCGTGGGATGGAGCACGAGCGAATTGGCGCGGCTGACCGGCACCACGGTCAACACGATTCGGCATTATCACAAGCTCGGGCTGCTCACCGAGCCCGAACGGATGAGCAACGGATACAAACAGTACGGGGCTTCCCACCTGCTGCGACTCCATCAGATCCGGCGGATGCGCGAACTCGGGATCCCGTTGTCGGATATCGGTTCGGTCGACGACGATCACGAACAGCAGCAACTCGCCCTCAAACAGCTTGAGGTCGATCTCGGTGAGCAGATCGCGGCCCTGGAAAAAGCACGCACCGAGGTGTCCCAACTCCTCGAACACGGAGCGCCGATCGATACTGCTTCAGGCTTCATCGACATCGCCGCCCGGATGTCGAATTCCGATCGCGCACTGATGAACATCTATTCGACCCTGTATGAGGAATCGGCGCTCGCGGAGATGCGGTCCATCATGTCCGAGACCACACCGTACGACCAGGAAGTCGATGAGCTCGCCGAGGATGCCGACGACGCCACCCGCGAACGCTTGGCAGAGCAGATCGCTCCGAGCATGAAGCGACAGCTCGAAGCGAAACCCTGGCTCCTCGCGCCGACAGAGCGGATGACCGGGGACGTGAAGATGGGGCAGGCTGCGATCATCGGCTCGCTCAGAGAGCTCTACAACGACGCACAGATCGACGTCATCCAGCGTGCCTTCATCTCTCTCTTCCCGACTCTCGAGATTCCGGACGAAGATCGCGAGCGGTTCATCGCTTTCATCAAGCACGTGGCCGCAGAGGAAGAGGGCTGAGGCAGGGGACTGAGGCGGAGGAAAAGGAGTGATGTCGGGAGCTGAGGGAGAGAGCTGAAGACAGTGACTAGGGAAGATAGCTGAGGATTCGCTGGGTTCGACGATGAGGGCTTGACCCTGTTCTGAGAACACAGTCTGTACTGAACGTATCAACCATCAGATCCGGTTCATTCGGGCCGGGATCTGCCGATTACGTTCAGGAGGACACCATGAATCCCATCATCGAATTCTTCCAAGGTCTCGCCGCTCAGGTTCCCGACCTGCTTCAGCCGTTCATCATCGCCGCGGCCGGGGCGATCCCCTTCATCGAGGGTGAGATCTCCTCGATCATCGGCGTGTGGGCCGGGATGAACCCCGTGCTCGCCGGAGTCGCCGGAGCCATCGGCAACTTCATCTGCGTCACCGTCATCGTGCTCCTCGGAGCCCGGGCGCGCCGCGCCGTCGTGAATCGTCAGAGCGAAAAGCGTGAGCTCGCGGCCGTGGGAGTCGGCGCAGGTGTCGGCTCCGGATCGGTTGATGGCGCTGTGCCCGAGGCAAGTGCCACGCGGAATGGATCCGCCGACGTTCTCTCCCCGGATTCAGCGGCCGACGGCAATGCCGGTGACACGGTGACGGAGGGCCACCTCGGTGAAGGTGGGAAGCCCGAGTCCAAGGGGCGGGTCAAGTTCAAGAAGTTCCTCACTCGGTTCGGCGTCCCCGGTGCGAGCCTGCTCGGACCGCTGGCGATTCCCACCCAGATCACCTCCACGATCCTCGTCAGCGCTGGTGTGAAGACCTCGTGGATCCTGCTATGGCAGGGCATCGCGATCATCGCCTGGACGACCCTGACCACGCTCATCGCCACCGGATCGCTCGCCCTGCTGGCCGGCTGAAGCCTCAGGAAACGCGGTCCCCGCAGGTGCCGCCCTCACCAGCCCACCGCCCACGGACCTCGACGCCGCAAGAAGAAAGGACGAATCATGCGCTCGCTGTATCGCCACCGGCTGGTCCTCACACTCACAGGACCGATCCTCATCGCTCTGGGACTGCCGCTGATCGTCCCGTTCGCCGCGACCCTGCTGGGCGAGACGATGCACCTGCAGATGCGATTGAGTCTGCCCGAATCGCTGCTCGCGACCTTGGGCATTCTCGTCGCGTGGTTCGTCATCTCGCGGACGATCGACGTCGTCCTCAGCGGAAGCGACATCGGCGGCAAGATGACCGGGCGTCTTGTGTCGGCGGGTGCGTCGGTGCTCGTGCTCGGCGGAGGCTACCTGCTGATCACCGGTTCGATCCCATTGGCCGCGATCACTGCGGTCGTGATCAGCGGTCTGTTCTTCGCGTTGAATACGATGCTCGATGTTCGGGCGAAACGACCAGCACGAATCAGACAACCCAGCTGACCGTGCCCAAGTACTTCTCTCCGGGGCGAACCGCTTCGCACTCCGCTGTGACGATCCGCTTGACAAAGGGGGCATGGGCAGCGGCCTTAGCCAGGACGATCTTCTCGCAGACGGCGCGAGTCTTGTGATACGTGTAGCTGAACTTCACCACATCAGCGTGAGCGGCGGTGCCACCGAAGACGCTCGCCGTGGCCAGAATCAGAGAGGCTGCTCCGATTCCAAGGACTCGTTTCATCTGCATCGTCTTCTCCACTTCTCAGGGTCAGCATGCTCTGTGCGCGGCTACCGTCTGTGGCCGCACGACCGACACTATTTGCGGTTGCGTGAGTCGGAGATGATTGCGTGTACCGAGGTTGAAACCTGATGTTCCCCACTTGAAACGTACAATGGACTGGATGTCTGATACCGGGAGAACCCACACCTCGTCGCTGGCCGTGCTCGGTGCGCTGCTGTTCATCACCGCCCGCAGCCTCGATTCCACCGGCGCGCCGGGGATCCCCGCAAGTGCCGACCCGGCCAAGCTCAGCCCCACCGACCGGGAGACCCTCGCCGAGGTGGAGTCCGCCCTCACCGTCCAATTCGAGAACTCAGGGACGTCCGTGACGTCCACCCTCACCGAGGTGGCTGCGGCGGTTGCGTACGTCCGCGGCCGGGCAGAGGTCCCAAGTCTGACCGCGAGCCGGTACGACCGGCTGCGCAAGTCGGTGCTCGACGGCCTCGGCGCCACCTCGGCGCAGGGGGCGACCATCTGGCCGCCGACCAGTCAGACCGCGGTGCAGAGGTTCGGATCCTGGAACGAAGCGCTCAAAGCCGCGGGTCTGGCGACGAACAAAATCGGCCGGGCCAAGGGGCAGCTGCGTTTCGACGCGGATGCCTACGACAAGGCGATTGCCGAATTCCTCGCCGACTGCGAATCACGCGGGACCGTCGCGACCTACAAGGCTTACACCGAATACGCCGCCGAGCATAAGGGCGAAGTGCCCTCGGCAGCGGCTGTCCGAAAGTTCTACGGAAGCTGGAATTCAGCGCTCGCCGCAGTGGGGTGAGGAGCGGATCAGCGACCGTGCATCTTCCCGCCGACCGCTCACGCTATGCGATGCGCGTTCGGCGGTAACTTGAGCGCTCGGTGGCCCAACACTCCCGGCATCACCGGTTAGCGGCGAAAGCCTCCAACCGGTCGCACGCGGTGTTGATGGTCTCGTCGGAGACCGCGAATGTCAGGCGCAGGTAGCCTTCGCCGGCCGGGCCGAAGGCCGAACCTGGAATCGTGGCGAGATTGTGCTGCTCGAGCAGCTGAGTCGCCAGCGCCCAGGAGTCCAGCCCCCACTCGGACACGTTCACCCAGGCATAGAACGTCGCCGCCGGACGCAGCAGACTCAAGCCATCGATGGCGTTGATGCGCTCGACCATGAGCTCACGCCGCCTGGCATACGAGGCGACCATCTCCTCGACCGCGGTCTGCGGTCCCTCGATTGCGGCGACCGCTGCCTCCTGGACGAACCCGGGCAGGCTCGAGGTCAGGCCCTCCTGCAGCAGTGCCATCGGCGCGATGAAATCCTGCGAACCGATGACGAAACCGCACCGCCAGCCGGTCATGGCATAGGTCTTCGAGAAGCTGCCGATGGCCAGGAACCGATCGAATTCAGCCCCCGCCTCGGCGGTGGATGGCTTCACCTCGGCGACGGAGGTGAAGACGGCATCGTCGAAGACCATCTCGTCATAGACCTCATCGGAGATGACGGTGAACTCATGCTCATCGGCCAGCGCAGCGATCTGCTCGAGGTCGGCCCGATCCATGACCGAGCCCAAAGGGTTCGACGGACTGTTGATGATCACGGCCGCGGTCCTGTCCGTGATCACTGAGCGGACATCCTCGGCGCGGAGCTTGAAATCATTGTCCTCGGTGACAGGAACGGATACCGCATTCCCGCCGAGGCGGTGCACCTGACCCAGGTAATTGGGGAAGCTCGGGTCGGGGATGATGACCTCATCCCCTGGGGTGACAGTGACGTCGAGGGCGAAGGTGAGCGCCTCCATCGCGCCGAAGGAGACCATGACGTTCTCGGGCGTGATGCTGCGATTCCACCGAGTCGAGTACTTCCGGGCGATCGCCTGCCGCAGTTCGGGGATGCCTGCATTGGCGACGTAGCGGGTGTTGTCGTTCTCGATCGCGCGGATGCCGGCGGCCTTGATGTGCTCCGGAGTGGTGAAGTCCGGTTCGCCGACGGTGAGCTTCACAGCATCGGGGAAGTCGAGGGCGAGGTTGAACATCTTGCGGATGCTCGACGCCGGGTAAGAAGCGGCCATGGGGGAGATGCGGCTGTGCGAACTCGTCATGGCCTCAGTCTGCCCCCGATCCTGCGGCTGCGGCAGAGGAGGGCCACAGCGTAAGACCGGGACGGTCCCCGGCAGCTGGCCTTCAGCTTGGTGAATCTGCGCTGGCTTGGTCCGTGCGCCGAGCTGGTGCAGGTTCACCAAGCCGGTGGTGCATGCCAGCCCTCGCCCCGCCTACTCGTGCAACCCGGCCAAGCGGGATCCAAATCGGGCGAGCAGGCTTGTCTTCTTCGCCCCGGTCGCTGACTCCCACGCATCGGCGAGGCCGAAGATCTTGTACATCGACCGGATGCCCAACCACCGAATCGGTTCGGGCTCCCACTGCCCGGAGAAGTGGTCGTTCCACGGCAGCGCTGTAAGCGGACTCGATGCCCCGGCAGCCCGATCGAGCAGGGTCTTCGCCGCCAGATGAGTAGCCGTCACCCCGTGTCCGGCATAGCCGCGGGCCACTCCGATGCGCTGTGTCGGGTCGAAGAAGATGCCGGCGCACCAGTCTCTGGTCACCCCGAGCGCACCGCGCCAGGCATGCGCAACCTCGAACTCGAGGTCCGGGAAGAGCGAGGACAGGCGCCCGGCCAAGAGGTCGACCACCTCGGCGGGGACCTCACCGTCACCGGGCAGGCCCGACCGGAAAGCATAGGGCGCCCCACGGCCGCCGAGCGCGATCCGGCCATCGGCCGTGCGCTGGGCATAGATGAACGTGTGTGCCGTGTCGCCGAGGCATTCGCGCCCCTCCCAGCCGATCGACGCCCACGCCTCGTCCGACAGCGGCTCGGTTGCGATCATCGACGAGAACACCGGGATGACCTGCCGTCCCTGCAGGCCCGGCAGGTCGCCGCCGACCGTGTCCGAATACCCCTCGAGACACACGAAGATCGTGTCCGCGCGCACCGGCCCGCGGTCCGTGGCGACCGAATTCTTTCGGATATGCCTCGCCGAGGTGGCCTCACAGATGGTTACGCCCTGTTCCCTGAGCACGTGGCCGAGTCCCCGGGTGAGCAGTGCAGGATCGATGGCGGCGGTACCGGGGAAGTAGAGGCTGCCGAGCGCTCCGTCGACGTTGATGCGGGCACGAGTCGCCTCGGCGTCGAGGAACTGCATATCCTCGGGCCCATATCCGAACTGCTCATTGCCGGCCTCAAGGTCGCGCAGCCGGGACAGGCCGGCCTCCGTTTGAGCGACGTCGATATGGCCGCCGCGGATTTGGTGGGCATCGATGCTTTCAGCTTTGCAGACGTCGAGGACCTCGTCGATGGAGTCGAAGAGTGCGGACTGGAATGCGCTGACGCTGGCCACGCCGTCGAGCCCTGCCGAGCCGACCGGTCCGGAGGGATCGTTCTTCCGGGCACGGTCGACCGCCTCGGCGAACTTGGTGCGATTGCCCGGCAGCAGGGTAGAGAGCCATCCGCCGTTGCGGCCGGAGGCGCCGTAGCCGATGTGGCGGGCCTCGATGATGGTGATCGCCCAATCGGGGTGGGCCTGCCGGGCGTAATAAGCCGACCACAGGCCGGTCAGTCCGCCGCCGACGATGACGAGATCTTGTTTCTCGCGCGGCAGCGGTGCGGGGTCGACGTCGTCGGCGGGGGAGGCCGCCAACCAGTGCGAGGCTTCACCATTGAAGTAGGACACGGATCATCTCCTGAACTCGAGGCGGACCATGCGGTCGCCTACGAAAACAGTTCTATCTCACGCTCAAGGTGAAGTAAATAGTTGCGCCGATTTGTATTGATTGCTGAAACGATCTCGACAGCCTACTGATTTCTTCGTCAGGGCGGCACTTGAGTGGTTGTACTGATTACACTGTTCGCATGAGCGCAATGGAGCCGATCAATACCCGCGAATTTCCACTCAGCCACGAACCGATCGAGGACTGGCAGATCATTCCGGCCGCCTCGGCGGGAGGGCCCGACGCGGTTGGGCCGGTGGGGCTGGAAGGGGCGACTGCCTCGGCGGGGGATTCCGGCACGAGCAGCTCGGTCGAGCTGGAAGGGGCGACATCCTCGGCGGGGGAGGCGTCTGTGACGACGGGATTCGCCGAACTCGGCACCATCGGCGGCGCCGATTTCGGGCTCTGGGAGATGAACGCCGGAGCGATGCGCGATATCGAAGGCGACGAGGTCTTCCTTGTCATCTCCGGGACCGGACGCATCGAATTCGACGAACCCCGCCGTGACCCCATCGAACTGGTGCCGGGATCGCTGGTTCGCCTCGTTGATGGGATGAAGACGCGCTGGTATATCGACGGAACGCCGCTGCGGAAGCTGTTCATCGCGCCCGGCGAAGGGTGAGTTTCTCCACGCTCGGGTGGGCAGGGGGCAGCGGGTAACGGATTACGACGCCGAGGGAGTCGGGAAAACGTCATGGGCGCGGATCCTCCTCGTTGAGTAGTGTCGAAGGCAGCCCGCTCGGACGAAAGGGATCGACGATGATCGACTTGGCCCACCCGCGCGACCTCGTCATGATCGGCGCGATCTTCGGACTCGCCGCATTCATCTGGTCAGGCTGGGCGCAGGAAGCGCCGCCCAGAGCGCTGGTCTGGCGGCTCGTGCTCGCGGGGCTCGGACTCGCGGGACTCGCACTCGCAGTGCCGAGCATTCTCACCGCCATCGGCAACTGGTCGGAACCCAGCGCCTTCACCACCGGGACCTCCGCACTCACGCTCTACCTCATCGTGTTCTGGGCCGAGGTCATCATTGGCGCGGTGGCGAGCTTCTTCCTTATCCGCACCGGCCAGACCGAGAACATCGCTCCGCTCATCCTCGCGATCGTCGGAATCCACTTCTTCGCGCTCGCCGTCGTCTTCGGCCAGCCCGTCCTTCACGTGGCGGGGCTGCTGCTGACCATTGTCGCGGTGGTCGCGTTCATCCTGCCGCGCGAGACCGCGGCGCCGAGTTTCTGGTGCGGCATCCTCGGCGCTCCGGTGTTCTTCGGAATCGGTCTGTGGTGTCTGCTCGCCGGACGCAGCGCGCTCGCCGCTGGATGAAACTCGGACACCGCTGACAATCCCTGGTCAGGTGCTCTATCGTGAGTGAACCGGTGCGCACCGTGGTCCGGGGACGGTTTCGTCCCGCGTTGCGCAGCACGCATGGACACCCCAGCACGGACACCTCAGTATTGCCCCGAAGAGATGGACCCCGAAGAAGGAGTCGACGATGAAGACTGCTCGCCGTTTGGACAACCTCGGCACCGAGACCGCTTTCCGCGTGGCCCAGGCCGCCGCCGAATGGAAGGCGAAGGGCAACGAAGTCTTCCCGTTCCACCTCGGCGATCTCAATTTCCCGCTCGCTCCTCACATCGTCGAGGCGATGGAGCAGGCGATCCGCGACGGCAAGACCGGCTACTGCCCGGGACCGGGGATCCCCGAGCTGCGGGAGGCGCTTGCCGATGACCTCGGCTCGCGACGAGGAATGAAGATCGACCCCGCCGAGGTGGTCGTGACCACCGGAGGCAAGCCCGTGATCACGAAATTCCTCCAAGCCGTGATGAACCCAGGTGAAGGCGTGCTCTACCCGAATCCGGGCTTCCCGATCTACGAATCCCAGATCGAGTATCTCGGCGGTACGGCCCTGCCCTACCGATATGTTCCGACCTCCGACGGTTTCGCCATCGACCTCGACCACCTGCGGGCATCGATCGATGAGAACACCACCGCCATCATCTACAACGACCTGCAGAATCCGATCTCCGCAGAGTCGACTCCGGGTGAGCGTGAGGCCATTGCCGCGATCGCGCAGGAATTCGACCTGTGGGTGCTCTCCGACGAGGCGTACTTCGAGATGCGCTATCGCGGAAAGTCCCAGTCGATCGCCGCGCTGCCGGGAATGCGGGAGCGCACCGTGATCCTCTACACGTTCTCGAAGAAGTACGCGATGACAGGTTCGAGGCTCGGCTGTGCGGTGGCACCGAAGGAGGTCGCCGAGGCGATCTCGCTGATGAACACCAACGACGAATCCTGCACGAACCAGTACGTGCAGTGGGGAGGGATCGCTGCGTTGCGCGGACCGCAGGGGCCGGTCGGGCAGATGTTGGAGGTGCTGCGCAAGCGTCGGGATGCCGCGTGCCGGCTCATCAACGAGATTCCCGGCATGTCTGTGGCGACGCCGGGCTCGACGTTCTACGTCTTCCCCGATGTCACCGAGGCGATGGAGACGAAGGGAATCGCGACTCTGGCGGACTTCACCACCGAGGCTCTGCATGCCACTGGTGTCTCATTCTGCACTCGCGAGCACTTCGGGTCACCGCAGCCCGGTGAGGACCGGTCGTACATTCGACTGGCCTATTCGGGAATCGACGAAACTGCGATCACGACCGGGCTCGGCCGCCTCAAGGAGTGGATTGAAGCGGGGCGGTAGTCCGTTTGGCGGGGTTGCTTGCGGTGGTCCCGGGCTGCGGCGCCGTCCCGGCCACGGCTCTGTTCGGACCACGGTGCCGTGCCGACCGCAACTCAACGCGGACCACGGTGCAGTGCCGACCACAGCTCGGTCCAGACGACAGCTCTGTTATGTCCAGCTGCTCCAGGCGGGCCGGCGGGTGCTCGGCAGCGCGTTGTCACGGCGCCAATCGTGGATCCAGTCGGGCAGTTCGGGTTCGTTCTCCGGCATCCCGAAGGCCTCGATGAGGTCGTCCCTGGTGAGCGGCCGGTCATCGGAGATCAGGCGAGTGGCGACATAGGCTCGGGCGAAGATCTCGCCGTCGACGACCATGCGCTGTTCGAAGAACACGGTGCGCTCGTCGATTCCGCAGACCTTGGTCTCGAGGTTGTAGCGCTGCCAGAGTTTCAGTGATTTGCGGAAGCTGATGGTCTCGGCGCTGACGACGCCGGTCCATCCGCGCTCACGCATCGCCTGCCACGCTCCGCTGCGCACCATCATGTCGAGTCGCCCCAGATCCATGATGGAGAGGTACTTGCCGTTGTTGAGATGCATGAATATGTCGATCTCGCCCAGGTGGACGCGCATGGGGAGGGAGTAGGTGTCCCAGATGTCGCGCGCGGAACGTCGGCGGGACCTCAGCAGGTGCAGGATCATGCGGAAGAAGTGCATGCAATCTATGTTACTTGACAGTAGTTTGATGGGCGACCATAACCCTGCCGGGTGAATGGGGCTCTGATTGATGAACGTAGACCCGACGGCGAATGCGCCCACGGAAGGGTGCGCATCCACGGACCCGGGGAGCCGCCTCGGCGAGGGTGGGTGTCAGTCCTTCGCGGTTTCGGGTTCGCGGCCGGGGATGAACGGTGATTCTTCGGGCTCGGGGTGGCGCTTCCACTGGATGAGCATGATCGCCACACCGAGAGCGACGGCGCCGATCGCGCCCCACACGTTGGTGCGCAGGCCGAGGATGACGAAGCTCGGATCGAGGCGGATGGACTCCCAGACGATGCGACCGGCGCCGTACCACATGAGATAGACAGCGAATAGGCGTCCCCACTGGAAGAAGACCTTGCGGCCGAGGTAGAGCAGGACGAGAGCGCCGAGGCTGTTCCAGATGACCTCGTAGAGGAACGTTGGATGGAAGAGGGTGCCGGGGGGAGTGCCCAGTGGGATTGCCGGATTGCCGGGATCGATCTCGAGTCCCCAAGGCAACGTGGTGGGCAGGCCGAAGAGCTCCTGGTTGAACCAGTTGCCGAAGCGACCGCAGGCCTGAGCGAGGATGAGGCCCGGTGCCAGGGCGTCGAGCAGAGTGGTGAGTTTGAGGCCGAGGCGGCGGCACATGATCCATGCACCCAGCGTGCCGCCGATGAGTGAACCGAAGATCGCGATGCCGCCCTCCCAGATCGCCCATACCGAGCCGGGTTCGAACGGGTTCCACGGGTTGCGGCCGGGACCGAAGTAATCGGTGTAGTGCGTGATGACGTGATAGATGCGGGCAAAGACGATGGCCATCGGTACGGCCAGAGTCGCGATGTCGAGCACCTGCCAGTCCTCGACACCGCGCCTGGTCAGGCGGCGGTTCGTCAGGACAATGGCGATGATGATGCCCACGAGGATGCACAGTGCATAGAAATGGATCGTCAGCGGTCCGAGTTGGAAGCTCGAGATGGACGGGCTGGGGATTGCCGCCGAGATGTCGTGTGGAATCGCGGTCGCGCTGGAAGTCACTAGGCCGAGGTGCATGGGGCCAGTCTATTTGCACCCGTCTGAGAATCTCTTATGCAGCGTCTGCTCTCTGACCGGCGAGGACCGTTTTCGGGCCGATTGCTGTGCCGCCTGCGCTCCGACTAGCGCGTAAACCCGAGTCCTGTGGGGTGAAGGCAGCCGCGACAAGGCCATTCGCGCTCACATCAGAATGGAGGCACAGCGGTGCCATTGAATGGCCATGCGCAGCTACGTGCCGAAGAGGCCGTTGATGATGTCGTCGGTGACGAATCGTGAGTGGAGGATGGGAGTGCGGGCGGGGTCGATGCTTTCGGGCGGTCGCCATGCCGGCCGTCCGTCGCCGAGCATGAAGACTTCCCAGTCGGAGCGGTCCATGAGGTGGTGGTGGAAGGAGCACAGCAGGCACATGTTGTTGATGTCGGTCTTGCCGCCCAGGGCGTGCGGCACAACATGGTTCACGTCGCACCACCCCGCTGGTGCGTCGCAGCCGGGGAACACGCATCCGCGATCCCTGGCGGTGACGATTGCGGTCTGCTTCTTGTTGGCGAAGCGCTGTTCCGTGCAGACTTCCACCGTGCGAGCCTTTTCGTCCATCAGGTGGAAGAAGACGGTGCCATCGAGGCCGCGTCGAGCGACGTCGCCCATCGGGAAGCGGCCGCCGGAGCCTGTGGTGGCTTCGCCGATGCCGTTGGCAATGTCGGACGCTTTGGCTGTGACGACCAGGGCGTAGGGCGAACCCTTGGCGGCTTCCTTCATGCTGATGCGCGAAATGAGAGTGGCGAAACGTTCGTAGATCCAGGCTTTCGCATTGGGCTGCTCGCTCATGAGATCGACGGCCGAACCATCGGCGCGGACCCCTTGACCGGCATGAACGGGGCGGTCGGCAGCGGAATCGGCCGTATCCGCACCGGCGTCACCGGCAGCTTCACTGTCGGCACTGGAATCGCTGGCGGCGTCTAAGACAGCCCATGGGGGAGCGTCATAACGATCGCCGGTGAGCACTGCGTCGATGGGTTCGAACTTCTCTTCGCCGGCAGCCTGACCGAGTCCGACGTTCGGGAAGAGCGCGGGAGCGTCGTCGGCCGCGGGGCGGGCCGCTTCAGTGTCGGTGGGGCGGACGTTGTTCGATGTGGTGTCGTCGCCCGATTCTGCAGTGTTCGACGGGTTGTCACCGGTGGGTTCTGCGATTGTCGAAGTGTTGTCTTTCGCGGATTGGATCCGCGAAGTCAGCAGTCCGTGCAGTTCGGATCCCGCCACGGGGTCGAGGACGCCTTCCAGCCTCCAGTCTCCATTGCGCTTGGGCCGGGCAGTGATGAAGTAGGCGGAACGATCGCTGGGGTCGAGCGGCTCGGCACCGTCGGGGTCGATGAGAGCGAGCATCCGACGGAAGATGTCGCGGAGCTCGCTCACAGTCACCGATTTCGCGTACTTCACGAGGTCGGTCTCCACACGGGACTTCGTCTCGTGATCCACCCACGCGGGCAGTGCCTTGAGGCAGTCTTCGATGACAGTGAGGTGCTCCGCGGGCAGAGTGCCGAGGTGGAGCTGCTCGGCGACGAGCGGGTGTTCGGGCTCAAGCGATTGGCCGTCGAGCGCAACTCGTCCGCCGAGATTCTCTGCGAGCCTTGCCCGGCGGTTAGCTTCTCGCCCCGAGAGGTTGAGGCGTTCCTGGATGAGCGCCTTGGTCGACTTGGCGCCACTGTCCTTAGGCGTGCCGACACGTTCGTAGACGGCCAGTGCCAGGGTGGACAGAGATTCACTGAGTCGACGCAGAGCCTCTGCTCCATCGATGACCTGCAGGGCCTCGTTCGGCCCCATCGGCCGATCGAAGGCGCGAAGACCTCCGACCAGTTCGGTCAGGGAAGCGATCGAGTCGGTGATTTCGGGAGCGCTTGCGGCCAGGTCGTTCCAGGCCGCGTCGGTGAGGATCGGGTGCATCGAGGCTGGTCGTTGAGAATCAGTTCCAGCCTCGGGCCGAGCGGCGTCGGGGTCCTTCGTAGTGGCCGAGCTGGCAGGACCAGCGGATGTGGGCTGCGCGGTTGAGCGGGCCTGCTCGTTTGCCTCAAACAGTGCGGTCGGGTCTGGACCTGCGGTCGTGTCTGTCGGGCCGTTCGGCTCGTTCTCAGTGGATGTCGCTGATTCGACGCCTTCGCTCGACTGTTCGCAACCGACAGCCGTGCCGGCTGTGTTCGGTTGTCCGGCATCGGCAGCCGACGTGTCTTCGCCTATTTGTTCGTCGTCGGCTATCGGCGCATTGTCAATCGCTGCGTCATCGTCGGTCGAAACTGGGTCAAGGGCCTCGAACACCTCGGCGAAGTGGTGTCCGCTGAGGTCGAGCCCGGCCGCCTTGAGCTGTTCGGCCAGTGTTGCGGGGGCCGATGTTTCTTCGGATTGTGCTTGCGCGGTGTCCTCGGGTGCGTGGGCATTCTGAGAAGTGGCGCCCACGAGGCCTGCTGGTGTGGTGTTCGTTGGCGGTCTTCTGCTCGCCCCACCGTGCGAGTCAGGGGCAGCGCGGCGGTCGCGCTTTCCTGACTTGCGTCGCTTGCGGTCGGGAGTGAAGGTCATCGCTGTTGAGTTCCGTTCGTCATTGAAGGTCTCTTAACTCAATTGTAGGCAGTCAGAGAATAGAAGACAATAGAATCTTCGAAAAATATTCGACTAGAAATGGCACGCAAAAATGTGAAGGCGGCTTTTGAGTTGTCTATTGGGATGTGAGTCAGTTTGAGGGCACTTTACTCGTCGGCACTGACTCGGGACCGGCGACGATTGAAATGTCGGGAGGATTCTCGGAACGGGGTCCTACCCGGTAGAGGTGGGTGATCTGTGCGATGCTTGCCGTCCGGGAAGGGTTGGAGCCTGGCCGCCTGGGAAGGGTTGACCGGTAGTGCTCGGATAGAGCCGCCTCGGCGAGGTTGGATCTGCACGCATCGCCATTGTCGGTGGGATGATGGGGAGCTATGGCCCTTGATTTCACCCTGGTGCAGTTGCGCTACTTCCAGGAGGTCGCCAGGCGGGAGAACATGACCGAGGCGGCGAAGCAGCTCAACGTCACTCAGTCGGCGATCTCGACGGCGATGGCCCAGCTCGAGCGGACCATCGGCCTCGACCTCTTCATCAGGCAGAAGAACCGATCGGTCGTGCTCTCTCCGGCAGGTAAGCGATTCCTGGCCGAAGTGACCAGCTTCCTCGAGGCTTCCGATGCGCTCGGAGAAACTGCGCAAGGGCTGTCCCGGTCTTTGAGCGGGAGTCTGACAGTCGGCGTGTTCTCGCCGATCGCGCCGACCCGACTGCCGCTGATCCACGATGAGTTCGCGAAGCGCTATCCAAAAGTGCAGGTGACGTACCTCGAGGCCGACCTGGAAGAGCTGCAGAGGGCCGTCACGGCAGGCGATTGTGATCTGGCGCTGACGTACATGCTCGGTCCGACGGGCCGATTCGGCACGTTCCTCCTCGACGTCGTCGAGCCTCACGTTCTGGTGTCCCGCAATCATCGCGTTGCCGGGGGTGGGCAGCCGAAACCGGTGCGCCTGAGTGAACTCGCCGACGAAGACTACATTCAGCTCGATCTGCCCTTCTCCAGGCAGTACTACGACGAACTGTTCCGTATCGCAGGGGTTGTGCCGAAGACGAGGCATTCGTTCTCCGGCTACGAGACGCTGCGGTCGTTCGTGGCGATGGGACACGGGTATTCGCTGCTGAGCCAAAGCGTGTCATCGGGTACCTATATCGGGCTGCAGACCGTGGACGTTCCCCTGCTCGACGACTTCCCGAGCATCGACCTCGCCGTGATCTGGCCCAGCGGCGTGCGCTTGAGCCGACGCGGGAAGGCATTCTGCGAAGTCAGCAAAGAGGTTCTGGGCGCTGCGGTGAAGCAGTGACGGTCCGGGCGCCGACCACGTCTGCTCTCATTGATTCAATTGATGACAATGTTCAAAAGTATCTGTTGGACTGATTCCGATTCGCTCATCACAATAGATGGCAGGCATCACACGGGCAGACGGTGATGCTTCCGCCCCATCAAGGTGACAGGCCCGTCATGGGACAGGCCCATCATGGGACAGAGCAAAGGAGCTTTGATGTCCACTCCCACCACCGACCAGGAGCACACGCCCACAGCCGACGGCCGTGGTCGGTCGACGAAGATGCAACGGAAGGTGCTCCTCGGCGGCAGCATCGGCCAGTTCGTCGAGTTCTACGACTTCACGCTCTACGGACTCTCCGCCGTCATCCTGTCCGAGTACTTCTTCCCCGACGGCGACCGGATCACCGGTCTGCTGGTCATCTTCGCGACCTTCGGAGTCGCGTTCGTCATGCGCCCCCTCGGCGGACTGTTCTTCGGAGCTCTCGGCGACAAGGTCGGCAGGCGGCAGACCCTGACGATCACGATCTTCCTCGTCGGAGCCTGCACAGCCCTCATCGGCATCCTCCCCGGTTTCGACACGATCGGGTGGTTCGCGCCGATCCTGCTCATCCTCGCCCGACTCGGCCAGGGCTTCTCTGCCGGCGGCGAATCCGTCGGCGGACCGTCCTTCGTCTACGAGCACGCTCCGATTGCCAAGCGCGGACTGTGGATCAACATCACCCTGGCCGCGACGGCTCTGCCTTCGGTGTTCGCCGGCGGCCTCATCCTCCTGCTGTCGACGGTGATGAGCGATGCCTCATTCGACTCATGGGGCTGGCGCGTTCCTTTCCTCCTGGCGCTGCCGTTGTCGGCCGTCGGGCTGTGGATCCGGTCGAAGACCGACGAATCCGAGCTGTTCAAGAAGACCGCCGCCGAACGGCCCAAAGAGTTCAGCCCGATCCGCGAAAGCTTCCGCGAGAACTGGGTCGGAATGCTCCAGGTCTTCTTCGTCCTCGGCGTCACCGCGCTCGGCTTCTACATGCTCTCGGCGTACTTCGTCACCTACATCCAGACCACCGGCGACCTCAGCCGCGAACAGTCGCTGCTGACAAACGCGATCGCGATGGCCAGCTACACGATCTTCCTGCCCATCGCCGGCCATCTCGGTGATCGATTCGGACGTCGGCCCATGCTCATCGCGGGTGCGATCCTACTCGCGGTCACCTCGGTGCCGGCATTCGGGCTGGTCACCAGCGGCCACATGGGGCTGGCATTCCTCGGGCAGACGATCTTCGTCCTCGCGCTCTGCTGCTACGGCGGCGGCTGCTACACCTTCTTCTGTGAGCGATTCTCGACGAAGACGCGGTTCACCTCGGCGGCCATCAGCTACAACATCTCCTACGCGGCGCTCGGCGGAACCGCTCCGTTCGTAGGCACGTGGCTCGTCGACATCACCGGCGTCAACACCGCACCCGGCTATTACATGGCCGCTGCGGCCGCCGTGTGCCTCGTCCTCATCTTCGTCACGCGCCTCCCCGAGACTCGCGGACGGCTGGGGTAGGTGCGCCAACCCCACCACAGACCCGCGCAAACCACATCACCCACCAGAAAGCAGCGATCAGCAATGAACCATCAGGCACCCCCATCTTCCGACGCGGCCTTCCTCGCAGACTTCCACTTCGTCGCCACCATCGGTGCCACCGACAACAACGGCGTCGACCGGCAGGCGCTGACGGCCGAAGACAAGCAGACGCGCGACTGGATGCGCGGCTGGGCGACGGACAAAGGCTTCGACGTGCGCGTCGATGCGATCGGGAACATGTTCGCGTGCCTCGAATTCGTTCCCGATGCCCCGTACGTCCTCATCGGCTCCCACCTCGACTCGCAGCCGCTCGGCGGCCGCTTCGACGGAGCCTACGGAGTCATCGCCGCCCTCTTCGCGGCCCTGCGCGTCAAAGAGGAACTTGCCGAATCTGGCCCGAAACCCACCTTCAACCTCGCCGTCGTCAACTGGTTCAACGAAGAAGGCGGGCGCTTCGCCCCCTCGATCATGGGAAGCTCCGTCTACGCCGGGCTCTTCGACCTCGACGAGATGCTCGCCGTCGCCGACCTCGAAGGCACCACCGTCGCAGAGGCGCTGGGCGCCATCGGCTATGCCGGCACCGACACCCCGCCGGAGGCGATCACCTACGCCGAGATCCACATCGAACAGGGCCGAATCCTCGAACGCGAAGCCACGGACATCGGCGTCGTCGAGTCCAGCTGGTACACGCAGAAGCTCGACATCGACGTACTCGGCGAACAGTCCCACACCGGGGCCACAGCCATGGCCGACCGCCACGACGCGCTCGTCGCCGCGGCCAAGGTCGTCCTCGCCGTCGCCGAGGTGGTCGACGAGTTCGAGGAAGAAGCCCTCGTCTCCTCGGTCGGCCAGCACGTCGTCGAACCGAACTCTCCGATCGTCGTGCCCCGCCGCGTCCACATGGTCGCCGACCTCCGCTCCTCCGATCCGGCCATCGTCCAAGCCGCCCGCGACTTACTGAAGACGCAGATCGCCGAGATCGCCCGTGCCCACGACATCACCATCAACGCCCGCGACTTCGACATCCGCGACAAGCGCCACTTCCCGACCGAAGGCGTCGAACTCGCCGAGAAGGCCGTGGCCAACGAAGGTCTGAGCATCCGTCGGTTGGAGACGATGGCCGGCCACGATTCCGTGGCGATGAATCACCGCGTGCCCGCCGTGATGATGTTCGTTCCCAGCGTCGACGGCGTCTCCCACTGCGAACGCGAGTTCACCACCGATGAGGACATGCTTCGCGGCGTCCGCGTGCTCACTTCGGTGGCCGGTGAACTCGTCCGCGGTGAGCTCGCCGATGTCCGCGACGGTGCCGTCTGGGTCGGTTCGTCCGTCGCCGAGGCGCGCGCATGAGCACCGATACCCCGCGCCCCAGCGCCGCCGCCTCGGCCGCAGACCCGACCAGTTCGACAGCCGAACCCTGGACCCTGTCCGCCGCCGAGGCGCTCGCCGCCTTCCGGTCCAAGGAGCTGTCCCCAATCGACTACCTGACCTCCTTCATCGGCCGCATCACCGCCGAAGACGAGCGCATAAATGCGGTCACCGAAGTCGTCGAGGAGGCGGTCACCTCGGCGCGGGAAGCCGAGGACTTCTACGCGAACGCCACCAGCGATGACCTCGCCGAGGCGGCCGCCACCCGTCCGCTGCTCGGACTTCCCGTGATCGCCAAGGAGAAGCACGCGCTCGCCGGCCGCGGCCTCACTCAAGGGCTGCTGCACGAACGCGACACTGTCGCCGACCATGATGCCGCGATCATCGCCCGCATCCGCGCTGCCGGCGGATTCGTCCACGCCCGAGCGACCTCTCCGGAGTTCAGCTGCGCGACCATCACGCACTCGCCGATGTGGGGCGTGACCCGCAATCCGTGGAACCCGGACCTCTCACCGGGCGGGTCCTCCGGCGGTTCCGGTGCTGCGCTGGCAGCCGGGTTTGCGCCCCTGGCCACGGCCTCCGACATCGCCGGATCCACGAGGCTGCCCGCAGCCTTCACCGGCACCGTCGGGTACAAGGCCCCGTATGGTCGGACCCCCGGCGCCCAGCCTCTGGCCGCGGACTGGTACCGCGGGGACGGGCCGATGGCGCGCACCGTCGCCGACGCCGCCCTGCTCGCCAAGGTCATGGTCGGGGTCGATCCGAGCGATCATGCGACCATCTCCTCGCCCGGGTTCCTCGCTGACTTCGACCCCGCCGAGGCGGCCGACCGACTCCGCGGACGCAGGGTTGCGCTGTGCGTGCGCTTGGGGGACTTCCCCGTCGGGAAGGACATCGAGGCGAATACCCGCGCGGTCGCCTCGGCGCTGGAATCGGCCGGGGCACACGTCGAGGAGATCGAACTGCCGTGGACGGCCGAGCGGATCTTCGAGACCGCGTTCACCCACTTCGGGAATCTCCTCGCCCCCGCCATGCGCGCCGCCACCCGCGGCCACGAGGACACTCTGGCCGAATACACGCTGCGGTTCATGGCCGACGCCGAGGCGGTCGCCGGCCGCCGCTCCTTCTACGACGGACTCGCCATGGAAGCACGGATCCAGGCGGAGCTGGCGTCAGCAATGGACGGGTTCGATGTGCTCCTGGCACCCACCTCGGCGGTGGCGGGATTGGAAGCCGGGGCCAGCTACCTCGACGGGATCACGATCGGCGCCGACGGCGTCGGTCGCGAAGGGGCTGGTGACGGCGTGCGCCTCGACCACTACTGGCAGGCGCATATGACGATGCCGTTCAACATCTGCAACCGCGTGCCGATCGTCAATGTGCCCTCGGGGATGGCCGACTGCGGGATCCCCACCGGCGTCCAGGTCATCGCCCACCCCTATGACGACACCCGCGCCTTCGACGTCGCCGCGGCCATCGAAACGCTGTGCCCATGGACCGGACTGGCGCCGACGGTTCAGATAGGCTCATCGGATGGATGAGCACACCCTCGCCGAGGTGGAGCGTGCCGGAACGCAGTTCAACGCCGTCACAGCGATGACCGTCGACCGTGCGAATGCCCTCACCGCGGAATCGATCGGCCGCCGGGATTCCGGTCAGCCGCTTCGGCGATTGGAGGGGATTCCCTTCGCGATCAAAGACGTCATCGACCTCGTCGGGTACCCGACGACGATGGGATCGAATGTGCGCAGCGATGCCCCGGCTGCTAACTCGGCGCCGGTCGTCGACCGACTCGAAGCGGCGGGCGCGATCCCTGTGGCGAAGACGAACTGCCAGGAGTACTCCTACGGAATCCTCGGCGACGAATCCGCCTTCGGCCGCGTCGTCAATCCTGTTGATCCGGCACTGTGCACCGCCGGGTCGAGCTCCGGATCGGCCGCACTCGTTGCCGCCGGGGTGGTGCCGTTGGCTCTGGGCACCGACACGGCCGGGTCCGTGCGCGTGCCGGCGGCCTGCCAAGGCGTGCTTGGGTTCAAACCGACCTTCGGCGTCGTGCCCGTCGACGGAGTCTTCCCGCTCTCGCAGAGCTTCGACACCGTCGGACTCTTCGCCTCCGACCTCGGCCTGCTGACCACGGCTTTCGACGTGATTGCGGGCGACGATGCGGGTGATGACCGAGGGAACAGTGCACACACCATCGATGTCAGTCTCTTCGCCGATGACGTTGACCGGGCGAGAGACCTGCTCAGGTCGGTTCCCGAGCTCACGATCACCTCGGCGAATGGGCCGGCCCTGGCCGAACTCCTCGAGGACCTCGCACCGATCTACGATTACATCCGCCTCTATGAGGCATTCGAGGTCCACAAAGACCTCTACGCCGAGCACTCCGCGGACTACCAGCCGGGTGTGGCCAAGAAGATCGAATCCGGCCGAGGCCTCTGCGAGGCCGAATACCGAAAGCAGCTGGACGCGCTCGCCGAACTGCGGGAACGGTCGCTCGCGGTCTTCGGTGGCACTGACTTCCTGCTCACTCCGGCCATCGAGGGACCCGTGGTCCGCTGGGATGAGATCGACTCCGGCACGGCGGCGAAGTTCATGCGCTATTCGATGCCATTCAACGTGCTCGGCTGGCCGGCCTTGACGATCCCGCTGCCCAGGGCCGGAGGCGGCGAAGGACCGCAGGCGGTGCAGCTGGTCGGCCGCCCCGGCGGCGACCGCGACCTGCTCGCCTTCGCCTCGCAGCTGGTCTGACTAGACCCGTGGCCGGTCTGACATGGGGATCAGTTCGATTGATTCGGGATGCCTGGTCTGACTCGGTGCCACCGGTCCGATTCGGAGATCGGCGGAGTCGAGCCCACCCTCGACTAGGCTGAACTCGAACAGCCGCCGCGTCGAACGAACCGGAGCCGGGCCGATGAGACCCACGCACAGTCAGATGCTCACCCTCTCCGACGACTCGCGCGCAAATATCGCGGGAGTCCCTGCGCTCATCGTCAGCGGCATCCTCGTGTTCGGATTCGACTTCGACCCACTGGGTTCTGGCCCGAGCATGGCTGCATCGCTGGCCCTGCCGCACGAGGTCATCAACCTCTTCCTCGTCTTCTGGCCGCTCTTCGCGCTGACCTATCTGCTGTGGACCCACGCGGGACTGAGAGACCTCGACGAGACCGAACTCATCGTCCATTCCCGCTGGTCAGTGGCGAACCGCCGACGATGGTGGTCGCGGTGGTTCGGGATGGGCGGAGCAGTGTCCTGGGCGACCATGGCTGCCTATCTCGCATTCATCTTCAACATCTTCCTCGTCACCTCTGACTCGAGCGCCAGCATCGTCGTCTCTGCGGCGCTCGGCATCGCGAATGTCATCGCCTCGTGGGCGGTGCTCGTGTATTCGTTCGCACTCGAGTTCATGCGTCTCGACCTCAGCGGCGGCGGCAGCCCGGGGGAGCGGCAACTCGAATTCGACATGGAGGGCCCACGCGAGTTCGGCGACTACCTGACCTTCTCCGTGCTGTCATCGACGATGACGGCCGCGCTCCCCGGCCGAGCGGTATCGCGAAAAGCCTGGCGACTGGTGCGCACGAACGTCATCGTCGCCTTCGCCTTCAACTCCGTCGTCGTCGCGACCCTCGTCTCGATGATCCTCTCCTACGTCATGTGACCGTCACCGGCACAGCCCGACCCTGTGAATATCGCCGAGGCGGCCCACCTCGTTCAGGGTGGACCGCCTCGGTGAGGACGGAATCCTCAACCGGGCGGGCCACCTCGGTGAGGTGGGAGGTCACAGCCTCCAGCAGCTGTCGAGCGGAGCCTTGCCTGCGAACGTGCGGGTGGTGAAGGTTTCGATTCGCGGCAACGCAGCGACGTAGCCGCCGACGTGCGTGGGCCCGAGGTTGTCCTCAAACGCCACCTTGTGGCCGGCTCGGCACCACGTCGAGGCGAGTTCCTTGCCCTGATCGAACGAGATGACGTCGTCGAGGCGGCTGTGATTGACCAGCAGCGGAACATCCGGCACCTCGGCCTTGCCCAACCGCTGCCGGTCAACGATGTCCGTGAAGTTCTCGTCGATGATATCGGTGAATGACTCGCCGTTCTTCGTCAGCGACTTCCCATCCGTGAAGGCTGTCGAGAGCAGGGCTTCGACGGTGCACTTGTCCGCTGTTTCGGCCACCATCTTCTGCCCCTTCTCGTTGAGGAAGTCGCTTGTATCGATGTCGGCCTGCTCGGCGAACCCGACGACACCGTAGAGCGCGAATGCCGTGTAGACGCTCGAGAGCCCGGACACCGTCTTGTGCAGATCGACCGGCACTGCGCCGGCCGAAGCCGAGGCGATGTTGAGCTCGGGTGCCCACTCCTTCTGGAGTTCCAGGGCAGCCGTCGTGGCATGACCGCCCTGCGAGTAGCCGCGCAGTTGGAGTTTGGTGTCTTCATCGATCTCGCTGCCCTCGACCTGTTGGACGGCACGTGCCGCATCGAGGACCGACCGACCCTCTTCGACGCGATCGACGAAGTGGTGAGTGCCCTCGGTGCCGAGGCCCATGTAGTCGACGACGACGACAGGATGCTTCGCGGCCAGGGCCGAGGCGACTGAGATCCCCTCGTACTCGGTTCCCATGCCCAGCTGACGGCTGGGAGCGCACTTGTCGGCGATGCCCTGAGTGCCCGGCGAGATGACGACGGCATCGTCGGCATGGCCGCTCGCGCCGTTCGGAGTGAGCAGGGTGGCGGTCGCGGCTCGGGCCTGGCCCTTCTCATCAGTTGTCTTGTACATGAAGACCGTCGATTTCGCGTCATGCTTGATGAGTTTCACCGGGTCGAGGTAGAACTCCGAGTCGGCCTGCTTGAGCACTGTTCCGTCTTCGCTCGGCAGCGAGTCCGGGGTCTGATAGAAATCTCCGGGGACTCCTGATGCCGGCAGGTCTTCCTGCGCGGCTGCGTATTCGACGTCGGCGGGTGTGAGCTCGTCGGTCTTCTCGACGGCTTTCTTCGCCTGTTCGACGCTGATGCCCTCGGGGACTGATTCGCGGTCGAGTGTGCTCGGATCCTCTGCCGCACGGTCATCGAGGAACTGTTCGGCCTCGGCATCGGTCTGCGGAACGAGTTCGGCGGCGTGGGCCGGCGCGGTGGTCGTGCACAACGTGAGTGCGAGGCCGACGACGGCTGCGGCGCTCAGGGCCTGGAGGCGACGACGGGGTCTGTGTGAGGAGGTGGTCGGCAGTGCTGTAGTTGGCGTGCTCATAGGCGGTGGTCCTGTTCTGCCATGTCTCTCGGCATTGAGAAGGTGCGGGACAGTAGTGTCGGTGCAGATCGCGGTGGAGTGCACCGTGACGGTGAGATCAGTGTGGTGACGGGGTGCCGTCGGCCAGAGTGTTCACCGTTGGACGCCCTGATTGTGACGGGCACCACACACATTACTTGATAGTAGAACTGAGTGGTAGTTAAGTGACTGATTCGGTCTGTTGCCTGGTCGGGGCGGGTGTGTTCGGGTCGGAGCTGGTCGGCGCTGGATCAGGTCGGATCTGTTCAGGCGAGATGAGAGCGAACGACTTCGACGATGACGAGGAGCGCGCCGACGATCGAAGAGCCGACGGCGAGGCGGTAGAGGAGTCGGCGGTCGGCGCGTCGGATGACGAAGTTCGACAGCCACAGTCCGATGAGCATGAACGGCAGCAGGACCGCCGCCGCGATGAGGTGTCTGGTGCCGACTTCGCCGCCGATGGTCAGTCCCGTCAGAGACAGGATGCTGCCGAGGGTGAAGTAGGCGCTCATCGTCGAGCGCATCGATGACGGATCGAGCGAGCGCATGATGAGGCTGATCGGGGGTCCGCCGATGCTCGTGGCCGTGCCGAAGATCCCCGAGACCGACGACGCGAAGAACATATTGCGATGCGAGGCCGCCGGTGACCAGCCGACCAGGCTGAATGCGGCGCCGGCGAGGACTGTGATCGCGAGCATCAGAGACAGTCCGGAATCCGGCAGCAGCGCCACGGCGGCGGTGCCGATAGCGATGCCGGGCAGCCGTCCGAGAGCGCCCCAGCCGACGAGCTTCCAATCGACGTCCTGACGCTCACGGGCGAATGCCGTGAATGAGGTGAGGGTGGCCAGCAGCAGAAGGGCGGACGGCAGCAGGTCGGGGCGCAGGAGGGCGAGCACGGGCGCGGTGATCATGCCGAGGCCGAATCCTATGGAGCCCTGCAGGCAGGCTGAACCCAGCACCACGATCCCGATGATCAGGTACTGGACGATCTCCATCGATTCCTCATTCCTCCGCTGTGGGTGCCGCGGTCAGACATCTGCGGGCCTCCGGTCAGACGGCACTCGCCGCTCACGACACTGGGCCGCGCGGCGCAGATTGCGCGTTCTGAGCACCTATTCTATGCGTAAATCGAACAACTCACCATCTTCTTCGCGAAAACACTTGCGCACAACACGCATGAATGGGCTAGTCTTTACGAAGATCGCGCACGATGATGACGCGCCTCCACCGCTGCATCAATCGCCGGGCGATCACCCAGTTGTCCATCTACACATGGGAGTGCAGCCATGGCCGCCGACGTCCATAGCGTGAAACGCAGCTCTGTCTCTTCGATGCCCGCGCAGAATCCGCTGCCGCGCGGTCTCGGTCTCGTCACCTCGGTCGGGCCCGGTCTCGTGCTGGCCATGTCATTCCTGGGTACAGGCGACCTCGTCAGCTCCTCGGTCTCGGGCGCCTCCTACGGGTACGCGCTGCTGTGGACGCTCATCCTCTCGCTCGTCGCCCGCACGTTCATCATCTCGTCCATCGCGAAGTACACGCTGATGAACAAGCACGGAGACACGCAGATCCTCGACGGATTCGCCCGCCTGTCGCCGGTGCTGCCGGGGATCATGGCCGCGGTCGTCCTCATCGCCGGCTTCATCACCCAGGCCACCTTCCTCCTCGCCGCGGCCGTCGGACTCCACGAACTCACCGGCGGTGAGTGGGGCGGCTCTTGGGGCCGGTTCTTCTGCGCGATCATCATCGTCGCTCTCACCCTGTCGCTGGTCATGCTGCGCAAGCAGTTCGTCGTCCTCGAATACTTCGCCCGCTTCGCCTCGGTCGCGATGATCATCGCTTTCGTCTACGCGCTCATCAAGATCGGGACCTTCGACATCGCCGGCTTCGTCCAGGGCATGGCCTTCGAGATCCCGAAGGAGCAGAACACCTCGGCATTCGCCCCCATCGTGATCGCCTCGGCGACCATCGGCACGATCGCCGGCAACATGCCCAACCTCCTCTATTCGGGATTCATGCGCGACAAGGGCTGGGTCGGACCGAAGTACCGGAAGATCCAGCAGTTCGACCTCGTGGCCGGCATGGCCCCGCTGCTCATCATCAACCTGCTGTTCTGGATCGTCGCCGCCGAATTCAGCGCCGCCCACCCCGGTTTCTCCATCGCCGACGAATTCGACCTCTCCCACATGCTCTCGGTCGCCGTCGGTCCGGTCGGTCCGTATCTGCTGTGGATGTGCATCTTCTTCGCCGCGATGACGAGCTTCCCACCGCAGTCGCGTGGCTTCTCCCAGCTGGCCATCAATGGCATCAACCACACCGTGCCGTCGATGCGGAAGTTCCTCGGCCGCGATGAGGAGAACCCCGCCTTCCGGTGGATCCAGGCGATCGTCTTCATCATCCTGCCTCTGGCCTCGACGATCCCCGGCGCCCCGGATCTCATCTCGCTCAACATCGTCGGCACCGCGATCTCCACCGTGCTCAGCCTCCCGATCATCGTCGTGTGCATCCTGCTGCTGACCTCGCGGAAGAAGCACATGCACTCCTACGCGGTCAATCGGAAATGGCAGACCGGACTGCTGCTTCTCCTCGGCATCATCGCCATCGTCGTCGGCGTCCAGATCGCCATGCAGATCCCCGCGATGTTCCAGACCGCGTTCGGATGATGAGTCCGGACCGTCGGTTCGGGGATTCCCTCGCCGAGGCGGCCCAAGGCTGCCGTGCGAACGATCCCGCCGAGGCGGCCCACACCTGCATACCCTGATTCCGTTGCCAAGACATGGAGGAGACACCCATGACACTGCTGTCCCAGCCCGCACTCGAACGAGTTCCCGCACCGTCGGCTGACGGCCGGCTCCGCTTCTTCGAGGACGACGGTTCCGCGGCCGCGGTGATCCCGACCGATCGGCGCTCGAACCACGCGCCGTCGATCCTGTCCCTGCCCGGCGGCGGACTCCTGGCCGCCTGGTTCGGCGGCAGCGATGAGGGAAACAAGGACATCGACATCCTCGTCTCCCGATTCGACGTCGATACGGGACGGTGGACCGCCTCGGCGGCGGTGACCCACGATGAGATCCGATCTGATCAGAACCCCGGTCTCTTCGCCTCCCCCGACGGGACGATCTGGCTCGTCTATACCTCCCAGCTGTCGCGCCAGTCCGGAGTCCCCGAGACCTTCAACCTCCAGCACACCTCCGTGGTCAAAGTGATCCGTTCGACCGACGACGGAGTGAGCTGGAGCGAACCGGAGACGCTCTTCGACCGGGAGGGGACGTTCTGCCGACAGCCCATCCAGGTCCTTGAGGACGGGACGTGGGTGCACACTCAGTGGCTGTGCTTCGACGACGATTCGAAAAACGGCTCCGACCAACCGGTCGTCCAGCTCTCCACGGATCAGGGATCGATCTGGAGACAGGTCGAGTTCCCCGAAGCCGCAGGCCGGGTCCACCCGAACGTCGTCGAGCTCGAACCGGGACGCCTCGTCAGCCTCTTCCGCTCACGCTTCGCCGACTGGGTCTACCTCAGCCGATCCGACAACGGAGGAGAGACCTGGTCGGTGCCCGAGGCCACCGAGGTGCCGAACAACAATGCCGGTCTCAGCGCCTTCCGTCTGCCCTCGGGCATGCTCGCGCTCGTCTCGAACGAGCACCAGGTCGCCACGGAACCCAGCGAGGTGGTCTGGCCGTACGAACGGATGCGGATCGTCATCGCAGTGTCGAACGACGAGGGCCGCACCTGGCCGGTGCGTCGAGTCATCGAACCCGGTGACGGGTTCTCCGGTGACGGCAACCTACGCAGCAATCGCCGTCAGGAGTATCCGCACGGCATCGTCGACGCCGACGGGCTCATCCACGTCGTCTACGCCTACGGCTCCCGACGGGCGATCCGGCACGTCGTCTTCGACGAAGCGTGGATCTCCGGAGTCGAGGACCAGGTCCACACCGACTGCAAACTCTGGGGCTGAGCCCCCGGGGCCTCTATATGCTCGCGTGCCGTCAGTTCTGTACGGCATTGCCCATCTGGTCGACACGGACGACGGCGATTCCGCGCTCTTCGAACGGTGTGATCTGCGCCGGATCGGCCGAATCGTCGGTGACGAGCGTCCATCCGCTGCCGAGGTCGGCCCAGGCATGGAAGGGCCGCTGGCCGAGCTTCTCAGCGTGCGCGACGACGAAGACGTGGGTGGCGCGGCGGCTCATCAGTTCCTTGAGGCGGACCTGTTCGGGCAGAGCCTCGCACACACCGTCCTCGGCGGTGACGGCATCGGCGCCGAGGAAGGCGAAGTCGAACGTGAACTTCTCCAGCCCCGCCTCGGTGATGGGGCCGATGAAGCCCTGGCTGACGGGACGATATCTGCCGCCGAGGAGGGTGAACTCGACCCCCTCGAGATCAGCCATCTGCTGCAGCGATGTCAACCCGGTCGACACGACCGACAGCGGGGACGTCTCGCGCAGTCCGCGCGCAACCTGCGCGGTTGTCGTGCCTGCGTCGAGGAGCACATGTGAGCCTGCCGGCACCTGCTTGGCACACCAGGAACCGATCGCGCGTTTGACCTCGGGGGCTTCGTGCGACCGTTCAGCCAGCGTGGTCTCCGCCTCGGTGGGCACAGCGATGACACCGCCGTAGGTACGGGCCAATTCGCCGGAATCGGTGAGCTTCGCCAGGTCCCGGCGGATCGTCGACGCGGTGACTCCAAGCATCTCCGACAGAGTCTCGACACTCATCTCACCTTGGGTGCGCGCCAGCTGAAGGATCTCCTCGCGACGTTCGCCTGCGTTCATGTCTCTCCTGTCGGATTGCCGTTGATCGCCACTGTATCGCGGATTATCGCGCGAACCGCGCAGAACTCAGACAACGGTGACGCGCGGATCGCACCACTGCCTCGGCGCTGGCACGGTGTTCCGTTGTGCGGACCGCACCTCGCCTCCGCCCGATGACCTTCCGAACTCAGACGACGGCGAGAGCCGCAGCCTGACGCATCGCCTCGCTCATCGACTCGGTGTCGACCTTGCCGGTGCCGGCGATGTCGAACGCGGTGCCGTGATCGACCGAGGTGCGGATGACCGGCAGGCCGACGGTGATGTTGACGCCGGCATCGATGCCGAGGACCTTGATCGGTCCATGGCCCTGATCGTGATACATCGCGACGATGAGGTCGTAGTCGCCGCGCCCGGCGAGGAAGAACGCGGTGTCGGCAGACAGGGGCCCGACGGCGTCGATGCCGTCGGCCCGCAGCTTCGTGATCGCCGGAGTGATCTTCTCCTCCTCTTCGCCGTAGCCGAAGAGCCCGTTCTCACCGGCGTGCGGGTTGATCGCGCAGACGCCGATGTGCGGTCGTTCCAGTCCGGCCCGGACAAGGGCATCGTGGCCCCGGCGCACTGTGCGTTCGACGAGGCCGGGCTCGATCTTCGCCACGGCATCGATGAGTCCGATATGTGTGGTCACGTGGATGACGCGCAGCTTGGGGGAGGAGAGCATCATCGAGACCTCCTCGGTGCCCGTGAGCGAGGCGAGCATCTCGGTGTGCCCCGGGTACTTGTGCCCAGCGGAGTGGAGGGCCTCCTTGTTGAGCGGCGCCGTGCAGATCGCCTGCACCTCCCCGGACATCGCCAGCTGCGAGGCGCGTTCGATGTAGCGGAACGCGGCATCTCCCGCGACGGGGGAGAGCTCGCCCCACGGCAGATCGCCCGGAAGGAGGGCCAGGTCGATGACGTTGATGACTCCGGGCACGTGTTCGGCCTCGGCGGGGGAGTCGACGCGGCGGATCTCGACCGCGGTGCCGAGCACCAGCGCGGCCTGCTCGAGCCGTGCGGCATCCCCGATGACGACGGGCGCGGCGACCGCGAGCACCGAGGGATCGAGGCAGGCGGCGATGCAGATCTCGGGGCCGACGCCGGCCCCGTCGCCCATGGTCACTGCGACTGTGGGAAGCGCGTTCATTGACTCTCCTTCGTGGTTTGCGACGGTGGCCGCGGTGGTCATGGTGGGCTCACCGGTGCTCAGAGCCTCGTGGATGAGGGTGAGAGAATCGGGTCCGCCCTGGCCGCCGGGCCGGGTGACGACGGCGGCGAGGTCGACATCGTCGGCAATGCTCGCCGAGGCGGTCCCGACCGTGGACAGCACCGCCCCCGGGTGGATTTCGCGGATCGTTTCGATCCGGTGCACGCCGAGGCGGTCGAACACGGCTCGTGCCGTCTCGCCGCCGGCGGCGGCGAAGGCGACGGGCCCGAACCCGGACAGGGCACGGGTGGCGAGTTCGGCGAGGAGCCCCGGCAGCGGCCGAGGGTCGACGGAGGCTCCCGTATCGGTGAGTCGGACGACGAGGTGGGACTCGGCCAGCGCCGCGCGTAAACGTACGGCGGAATCGTCGAGACGGCGCGGATCGTCGGCCCACGCGGCTACCTCTGTGGCGGGAAAGTCGAGCACTCGAGTGTCCGAGTGGTCACGCAGGTGAGCGATCTGCGTCTCGATCCTCTCCGCTGCGGTGCCGAGGAGAGTGAGCACCCGTGCGGGCGTGCGCGGAAATGATGAGGGCTCGGGCCGTTCAGCTGCCTCGCCACCCGCATCGGCCAGGGCAGATGCGTCGCTTGGCGCAGTGAGTCCGGCTCGTCGACGCTCGGCCAAGGCGCGCGCGAGCGCGGAAGTGCCGACGAGGATGGCCGAGGTCGCCTCGGCAAGAGCGACGATACGGGTGAGATCCTCCATCGTCTCGGCGTCGGCGGTGATGAGGCGCTCGCCGCCGACGCCGACATTCGAGACGTCGACACCGGCTTCCGAACTGGCAGGGGCGTCGCGGCTCTCAGCGGCGTCCGAACTGATAGCGGCGTCGCGGCTGTCAGCGTCGTCGAAGACGTCGGCAGCATCGGTGCTGGGCAGCGACCGCAGTTCGTCGAGCTCCAAATGGAGGGCGGGGACGGGGCACAGATCCGAAAGCAACTCCGGTGCGCTGCCGTCCTCGAGGCTCCAGGCACGGGTGCTGCTCAGCCGAATTCCGTTGTCGAACGGCACTCCGCCGATGACCGTGCGGCTCTGCTGCGGAAGCGCCGGAGCGAAGATCACGGGGCCGCTCGCGTGGCCGACGGCCGCAGCGAGCGCGGCGCGGATGTTGCCGCGCAGTAGGGAATCGACCTTGATGAGTGTGGCGCGGGACGAGCCGAAGTCACGAAGCGCAGCCGAAGTGCGGGCGCCGGCCGACTCGGCCGGCAGATAACGGCAGTCGAGATCGACGACAAGGTCCCGGGGATCGGTGTGGGCCGCCTCGGTGAAGGGCCGATCGGATTCTGCGCCGGCGTTCGCCTCGGCGATGGAGTCATCTGAGCTGGTCGCGGACTCTGCACTCGACGGGGTGAGAACGATCGGGGTGCCCGGATCGAGCGTGGCGGCGACCTCGGCGGCGCCGCTGAGATCGTCGGCGATGACCAGGACACCGGATTTGCCTGCTGACATGGCACTCCTTTGCGTCCGGTCCGGCTGAACACCCTCTACACTGACATGTGTGCGCGGAATGCGCAAGTTGTTGCACGATCCACGCACAAATGGGAAGATCGGTGTATCGACGATCTGCCCCACTCAACGAGGAGACTCCCTTGACCACAGACTCGACCATCACGCTCGACGGAGTCTCCGTCCCCCTGTCCCGGCTGGTGCTCGGCACGATGACCTTCGGCGACACCGTGACCGAAGCGGCAGCGCACGAGGTCTTCGAGGCAGCCGTTGCGGCCGGGATCACCGGCATCGACACCGCCAACGGATATGCGAAGTCGACGACCGAGAGCCTGATCTCGCCGCTGGTGAAGAAGCACCGCGACCGGATCGTGCTCGCGACGAAGGCAGGAATGCCCCACGCCGACGCCGGCGAGCATTCGCCGCTGTCCGCAGCCGGCCTGCGCGCGAGCGTCGAAGGATCGCTGCGACGCCTCGACGTCGAATCGATCGACCTCTTCTATCTCCACCAGCCCGACCGTGCGGCCTCGCTCGACGAGACGCTCGAGACCATCGCCGCCCTGCGCGCCGAAGGCAAGATCACCGCGCTGGGCATCTCGAACTTCGCCGCCTGGCAGGCAGTCGACGTCATCGCCGCCGCCGAGCGCGCGGGCGCTCCAAGCCCCGTCGTGGCGCAGAACGTCTACAGCGTCCTGGCCCGCCGGATCGAGGACGAATGGCTCGAATGCGGACAGTCCCACGGCATCGCAACGATGGCCTACAACCCGCTGGCCGGGGGCCTGCTCGCTCGCCGCCCGTCGACCGACGGAACGGGGGACCGTTTCTCGGGATCCGTGCTGGCAGAGATGTACTCGCAGCGCTACCTCTCCGACTCCGTCCTCGCCTCGGTCGAGGCCTTTGCCGCCGTCGCCGACGATTCCGGGATCCCGCAGGCCGAGCTCGCCCTGCGCTGGGTCGCCGAGGCACCCGGAATCTCCGCCCTGCTGCTCGGAGCCAGCCGCGTCTCCCAGCTCGAGGGCAATATCGCCGCGATCGCCAAAGGCCCGCTGCCGGCCGATGTGCTCACCGCCGTCGATGACGCCACCGCCGCAATCCGCGGTTCCCAGCCGAAGTACAACCGCTGACTCACGAATCAAGAGCTGTCGGCAGAGCTGCCGGCCCGCACCCGTCTCCACCGATCTCGCAACCCTGCACAGGCTCGGCTGCACCAACCGTTCGAAGGGAAATCATGTCATCCATCTCAGGAATCCTCGCCGCTATCGCCACCCCGTTCGACGGGGATGAGAACCTCGTCGAGTCCGCTCTGCGTGCCCATGTCCGGCGCCAGCTCGACGCCGGCATCCACGGCATCTTCGCCCTCGGCACCAACGGTGAGTTCTACGCCCAGTCCGCCGATGAACGCGCCGAAGCCGCGCGGATCGTCATCGACGAGGTGGCCGGCGCCGTCCCCGTCGTCATCGGTGCCGGAGCCGCAACGACCCGGGAGACCATCGCGATCGCCGCCGATGCCGCTGCGGCCGGTGCCGACGCGCTGTCGATCATCACTCCCTACTTCGCGGCCGCCTCGCAGGTCGAGATCGAGAATCACTTCCGGGCCGTGGCCGACTCCGTCGACGTTCCGGTCATCGTCTACAACATTCCCGCACGCACCGGCAATGTCGTGGCACCGGCGACGCTCGAAAAGCTCGCAGCCGTGGACAACATCACCGCAGTCAAGGACTCGAGCGGGAACTTCGACACAATCCTGCAGTACCTCGAGCGCACCGATCGCGAGACCTTCGACGTCATCTCCGGCAATGACTCCCTCATTCTCTGGACCCTGCTGGCAGGAGGTGCCGGAGGGATCAGCGGCATCGCGAACATCTACCCGCAGACGATGGCCTCGATCTACGACCTGTTCGTCGCCGGCGACACCGATGCTGCGCGCACAGCACAGGACAGCATCCGCCCGATCCGCAACTGTCTCGCGCTCGGCAACCCGAACACCGTCGTCAAGGCAGCTGCGAACGAACGCGGATTCGGCCTCGGCCCGGCCAGGGCGCCGTTCAACGCGCTCTCGGACGAAGCGAAGAAGCAGGTCGCTGCGACAGTGGCCGCGGACGTGGAGCGCGGCCTGGCCTGAGACAGGCTGACCTGATCCGCCCGTTCCGTGGCGATTACAACCGCCAGAATCCTTCACTCAACAGATTGTGGCGATTATAATCGCCACCATGGGTCAGATCGACCTGTGCGGCGATTGTGATCGCCACAGTGAGGGGGTAGTGCGATGTCTATCGTCGACAGGCCGAAGTATCTCGAGAAGCTCGAATCGTTCATCGACGCTCCGGTCGTCAAAGTGCTCACCGGATTGCGCCGGTCCGGCAAATCGCGGCTCCTCGACCTCGTCGTCGAGCGGCTGATCGCGCGTGGCATCGACCCCGAACGCATCGTGCATCTCAACTTCGATTCCCTCGAACATGCGTCGTTGGCATCGGCTCAAGCGCTCAATGCGCACCTCAAGGATGTGCTCCCGAGCGAGGGCCGCACCTACGTCCTCCTCGATGAGATCCAAGAAGTCACCGAGTGGGAGCGCCTGGTCAATTCGCTTCTTGCCGAGGGGAGGACTGATCTCTACATCACTGGGTCGAACTCGCGACTGCTGTCCGGCGAACTCGCGACCTACATCGCCGGGCGGTACGTGACGATCGAAGTATGGCCTCTGTCCTTCCGCGAATACCTGTCGTTCCGAGAGGCGTTCGCCGCCGACGACATGGGGGGCACAGATGCCGAGTTCACACGCTATCTGCGCCTCGGCGGATTCCCCGGTGTGCACATGCTGCCACTCGACGAGGTCGACGCCCGCTCGATGATCATGGACATCTACAGGTCCACGCTCGTCCGGGATGTGCTCGCGAGGAATCGGATCCGTGACGCTGATATGTTCGAACGCGTCGCCGCGTTCGCGATCGACAATGTCGGCAATCCGTTCTCCGCTCGACGTGTCGCCGACTTCATGAAGTCTCAGCGCCGGTCGATCGGCCATGAGACCGTGCTCAACTATCTGACGGCACTGTCCGAAGCCTTCGTGATCGCACGAGTTCCTCGGTTCGATCTGCACGGCAGGGCCATCCTCGCGACAGATGAGAAGCACTTCGTCGGCGATCATGGCATCGTCAATGCCCTGTTCGGCTACTCGGACCAGCGTCTGCCGGGAGTGCTGGAGAACATCGTGTGGATGGAGCTGCGTCGACGCGGCTACGAGGTCACCATCGGTCGGATCGGAACAGCCGAAGTCGATTTTGTGGCTCAGCGTGCCGACGAGGTCGTCTACATCCAGGTGGCCACGACGATCGCGACTGAGGATACCCGCCACCGAGAACATCGGCCGCTCGAAGAGATTGCGGACAACCATCCGAAATACCTGCTGACACTCGACCCGCTTGTCGGAGGAAACGTGAATGGAATCAAACATCGCAGACTCCCTGAGTTCCTGCTCGCCAACGAAGTCTGAATCAGCGCTTGGACGCGCCGGAGCCGACAGCCGAGCCGGCAGAGGGGAACTGAGCTGATCGACGTATCGATCAGGCGACGGGGAAGCGGGGCTCTTCACCCTGCAGCACCCGGACGACGTCTTCGACGGCCCAGGTTCCCATGTTCGCGTTCGCAATATCCGAGTAGGCGCCGATGTGCGGGGTGGCGATGAGATTCGGCGCGGAGAGCAGCGGATCGTCCGCCGCCGGCGGTTCCGTGGCGAAGGCGTCCAGGGCGGCGAATGACAGCCGCCCGGACTCAAGAGCCGTGGCCAGAGCTGCCTCGTCGACGAGCCCGCCACGGGCCGCGTTGATGAGCCCGGCACCCTTGGGCATCGTGGCGAGAAGCTCGGCATCGAGCAGCGGCTCGTCGCCACCGGGCAGGTGGAGGGTGAGGAAATCGGACCCTGCGACCACCTCGGCGAGGTTCTGGGGCTCGGCCCCCGCCTCGGCGATGGCCTCATCGGGGACGTACGGATCGTATGCGGCGATGCTCAGGCCGAATCCTGCGGCACGCTTCGCGACCTCCCGCCCGATGCGGCCGAAGCCGAGGATGCCGAGGCGTTTGCCGCTCAGCTGCGAACCGAAGAATACGCCCCACTCGCCGGTGCGCAGCGAATCCTCGGCGGCGCGAATCCGGCGGGCGCCCATAATGAGGAGCCCGAGCGTGAGGTCGGCGACGGACTCGGCATTCGCTCCGGGAGTGTTGACGACCCTGACTCCGGCGGCAGCGGCGGCGTCCAGGTCGATGTTGTCGACTCCGGCTCCGTGCTTCGCGACGACCTTGAGGTCGGGACAGGCGGCGAGCACCTCGGCGTTGATCCGATCGAGACCGACGAGGACCGCCTCGGCGCCGGAGATCGTCTCGATGAGGTCTTGCCCGGATTTGGGATGATTCTCGGTCCGGTAGTCGAGGTCGAGGCCGAGCTCGTCTGCGCGAGCGCGAGGAGTATTCGACTGCTTGCCGAAAGACGGGGTGAGGACGGTGAGGCGCATCAGGCTCCGATCTCGATTCCGAAGGTCTCGAACACGGTGTAGATGCCCAGCAGGCCGATCGCCAGGGAGGCGAAGACGAGCATCACCGTGAAGAAGTGGTTGGACTTGAACTCGGCCGGCACCTCTCGCGAGCGAAGGTACCAGACGGCGATGACGACGGCGACGAGGAAGACGCCGCTGGCCACACCGCCGATCTGGACCATGATCACCGGGGACTGGATGATGAGGTAGCTCAGTGCCCAGATGATCGGGAAGACCACGGTGAGCACACGGATGATGCGGCCACGGGTGAGGGTGTTCTCCCATTCGAAGACGCCGAGGATGGACACCGTGTTCGTCCACAGCCGGGGCACGCTCGCGGTCGAGGCGATGAAGGTCGAGAAGAGGACGGCGAAGGCGCCGATGAGGAAGATCCAGTGTCCGGCTTCACCCATCGTCGAGGAGTACATCGACGACAGCGTGGTGATCATGTCGTTGCCCTCGGGCACGAGGTTCTGCGGGTGGAGGATGGCCGCGCCGATGACGTAGAAGGACATCGTGCACACGGTCGAGACGATCCAGGAGACGAGCACGTCCGTGCGCATCACCGAGATCCAGCCGCGGGCGCGGCGGGCGCGTTCCGCGGTGCCGTCGTTCGGACCGGTGTAGCGGGCGTAGCCCTTTTCGAGGCACCAGTAGGTGTATGTCGTCATCTCGTCGGCGCCGACGCCGGTGATGCCGAACATCGCGACCGCGAAGCCCAGGGTGCCGGCGGGAATGGCGAAGGTCAGTCCGCTCATGACGTCCGCCGAGGTGTAGGCGAAGTCGGTGAAGGGCAGCGATACTGCGAGTCCGACGGTGGAGACCGTGAAGATGATGACCGCGCCGACGGAGAACTTCTCGACGATGCTGTACCTGTTCGTCACGAGCAGGGCGATGACGACCGCAAGCGAGACGACCGTCCAGAAGACGAGAGACGGAGTCGAGAGCGGCTCGCCGAAGACGGGCAGCATGATGCTCAGTGCAGCGACGGCACCGCCGATGATGCCGCCGCGTTGGAGGACCTTCGCGAAGTCCATGAGGATCCACAGCAGGTTGATCCACCCGGCACGCCCGATGAGGCGGGGACCGACGTGGCCGTAGCCTTCGAGCGCGGGCTTGCCGGAGAGGATGGTCCACTGCGCGAGCTCGAGCTGGACCCAGACCTTGACCGCGGTGGAGATGATGACGAGCCAGAGGAGGACGAATCCGGCTTTGGCCCCGAGCGCCGTGGTGGTGATGAGTTCGCCGGAGCCGATGACCGCGGCCGAGATGACAAGACCGGGACCGAGGTACTTGAGCTTGCCCGCAAAGGTCGTGGGCGGTTCGAGCACGTCCTTGGGGTCGAGATGGTAGGGGTCGACGGCGGCGTCGGCGCCTGCGCGGTCGTCCCGGTCGATGTTCTGCGCGGTCATACTCGGCTTCCTTGCACGAAGGTGGATCTGTCCAGTGATCGTGCCGGTGTCTCGGGGCGAATCGAAGGACGACGGCCCGGTCGGCACGGCTCATGCAAGTGTGCCATCGAATGCGTGATTTGCGCAACAATAATGCATGAACTGCGCAGGAGGGGTGGGTTTGACGATGATCGATTGCTCGTTGTGAGCGTGAAGTGGCGATCTGATTGGGGAGAGCTTTCGGCGACTGATCTGCCGCGCTGCGGGCACCGTTGATGTCCCCTGCGGGTGGATCCACCCTGATTTTCATGCAGGTTTCGAGGTGGATCCACCCACAGGGGACACGGCGACGGCCGCCGGTCGGCAGCGAAGCACGTTGCCGGCCGACGGCCGTTGGAGGAGCGGAACCACCCCGCCGAGGTCAGCTGCCCGGGATGGGCAGTGCCGCCTCGGTGAGGGCGGGGCTCACTTGCGCTCGAGTTCCTCGAGGCTGGGGTAGATCGTCTCCTTCGGGGCGACTCCGTGGTTGCGGATGAGCACGAAGTAGAGGACGAAGGTGACGACGATGCCCACGAGCCACGAGATGTCCGCGCCGCCGAGTTTGGCGACCAGCGGTCCGGTGTAGAAGGACTGAGCGAGGAATGGGATCTGGATGACGACGCCGATGCCGTAGGCGAGAAGCGCGCGCCAGTTCCAGTTGCCGTAGCGACCATGACGGTCGTAGAAGGCTGGGATGTCGAAGCGGTCCTTCGAGATGAGGTAGTAGTCGGTGAGGTTGATGACGCTCCAGGGCGTGAACACCATGAGCAGCGCGAGCACGAAGTTCTTGAAGTTCGCGAGGAAGTCAGCTGACGCCAGCAGCGCCACAAGCACGGTGAGGGTGACGATGCCGATGACGAAGACCGCGCGGGTCCAGCGGCGGATGGTCGCCTTGTTGCCGAAGGAGGTGAGGATCGTCAGCGTGCACATGAACGCACCGTAGGCGTTGAGCGTGTTGACGGTGAGCTTGCCCAGCAGGATGACGATGAAGATGAGGAGCGCGAAGACGCCGCCGCCGACGATGTCACCGACGTAGGCGACCTGGTTCTCGACGAACTCATTGCCGGACTCCGTCATGGCGGCGGCCCCGATGAGCGCGCCGAGGGTCATCGACCACTGCGAACCGATGACCGATCCGCCGAAGGTGAACCAGAAGGTCTTCGACGACGGGGTCGACCGCGGCAGGTATCGCGAATAGTCGGCGACGTAGGGGCCGTAGGTCAGCTGCCAGCCCACGGACAGAGCGATCGCGGAGAGGAAGGCGGGGAAGGCGAACGACGAACCTGAGATCAGTCCGGGAACGTCGACCTGCGTGAGCACGCAGTAGGTGATGAAGAGGAACCCGAGCAGACCCGTCACCGAGGAGATCCGACCGAGCACATGGATGTACTTGTATCCCAGCAGGGCCACCAGGGCGGTGAGCGCGCCGAAGATGACGATGCCGATCCACGGGGTCTGCACGCCGATGATGAGGTTGACTGCCTGACCGGACAGGACCGCGCCGGTCGAGGCGAAGCCGATGTACATGAGCACGACGAGCACGAGCGGGATGATCGCACCGATGATGCCGAACTGGGCACGCGAGGAGATCATCTGCGGCAGTCCCAGCTGCGGACCCTGCGCCGAGTGCAGCGCCATGACGATTCCGCCGATGATGTTGCCGATGAGCAGGCCGATGATGGCCCACAGCGCGTCGGCACCGAAGACGACGGCCAGAGCCCCGTCGACGATCGCAGTGATCTGAGTGTTGGCGCCGAACCACAGAGTGAACTGGGAACGTGGCGTTCCGTGACGCTCGGCGTCAGGCACCATCTCGATGGACCGCTTCTCGATCCCCGAATTGGTCGTACTAGCCATTATTGTCTCCTTTGAACTGATGGACCTGGTTCAGTGTGGCACCACTGCACAACACCCGACGAGGTCCAGATCACACTTTCTGTCCGAAATGTCGGAAAGTCTCGCCGAGGCGGCCCGGAACGTCCGGACATCGGAGCGGGGGTCCGAGGAGCGACCGACTCGCCCTCAGATACCGTGCCGATCGTAGACTCCGACACGTTTCGGTGCTGTTTCGCGCCCGGTCTCCCGGCCGCACCGGCCGCTATTTCGACAGAGAGCGCGCGATGATCGTGCGCTGGATCTCCGACGAGCCTTCGTAGATGCGGTAGATTCGGGCATCTCGAACGTAGCGTTCGAGCGGAAAGTCCCGGGTGAAGCCGTAGCCGCCGTGGATCTGCAGGGCTTCATCGGCGATGTACGCGGCCGCCTCGGAGGCGGCGAGCTTTGCCGTGGCCGAAGACCGGGTGAAATCGACCCCCGAATCGCGCTGTTCGGCGGCGTCCATCGTCAGCAGCCACGCCGACCGGTACTTCGTGTACATGTCCGCGAGCTTGAATGCGATGCCCTGAAGCCGATTGAGCGGCTTGCCGTTGATCTTGCGCTCGCCCGCCCACTCCACGGCGGCGTCGAGGGCGGCCTTGCCGATTCCCAGGCTCATCGCCGCGACCTCGATGCGACCACGGTCGAGCACGCGCATCGCCGTGGTGAAGCCCTCGCCTGCGTTCCCGAGGAGGGCATCCTGGGGGACGACCGTGTCGATGACGAATTCGAAGACCGGGCTGCCGCGCAGGCCCATCGTCTTCTCCGGGGGATTGAAATCCAGCCCCGCCGAGGCGGCCGCGGTGTCGACGATGAATGCGCTGATGCCCTTGTGGCCGGCATCGACGTCGGTCTTCGCATAGACGATGATGAAGTCCGCGAAGCCGGCGTTGGTGATGAAGCACTTCGTGCCCTTGAGATGCCAGCCGCCGTCGACCCGTGTGGCCTTCGTCGACATCTCCGCCGGGTTCGAACCGGCACCCGGCTCGGTGAGCCCGAAAGCTCCGATGACCTCGCCGGCTGCGGCCCGCGGCAGCCACGATTCGCGTTGGGCATCGGTGCCGCCGAGGAGGATCGAGTCGGTGGCGAGGAACTGCGCGGTGACGATCGACGCGGTCGATGCGCACGCCTCGGTGATGGCGGCGACCATCTGGCTCATCGCCACCGAACCGACGCCGGGCCCGCCGAATTCCTCGGGCAGGTTGAGCCCCATGACCCCCACCTCGGCGAGGGTCTTCAGGGTTTCGTCGGAGACGCGTTCGTTCGCGTCGGCGGCCGCGGCCTGTGGGACGAGGACGTCCTTGCCGATCGTGGCGACGGCGTCGACGAGTTCCTGTTCATCGGCGGTGATGTCGAATGCCATAAGAGTGCTCCTTTGCAATGGGGATCGGTTCGATGGAATTGGACGGGGTCCCGACCAGGAGGATCGGGGAATCCTGACTGAGAGGCCAGGGGATTCGTGCGGAGTGCGCCGCCTCGGCGAGGTCGGCGCCAGCCGGTCAGGTCAGGGTGCGTCGGTGGGTGCGGCGAAGTCGGCGTTGTGTTCACCGAGGCGGGGCGCCGGAAGCGCGGACGCGGGGCGGGTGCCGTCAACGAGGAGCGGGTGGCCGAGGAAGGCGTGCCCGGACCGGGGATCGGTGGCAGTGAGATCGCGATCGGAGCCGATGGGGCCGGTGACCGCCTCGGCGAAATCGAGGACGGGGGAGTTCGGGATTCCGGCGGCATCGAAGATCTCGCACAGCTCGGTCACGGTGCGCCCGGTGGTGAATTCTTCGATCTCGATGCGCAGCGCGTCGTCGTTGTCCGACCGATGAGCGTCGGTGGCGAAGCGCGGATCGGTGGCCAGCTCCGGCTTGCCGAGGGTCTGGGCAAGAGTACCGAAGAGCCGGTCGTTGGCCACGGCGATGACGAGGAGTCCGTCGGCGGCGCGATAGGTGTCGAACGGTGCCGAAACGGGGTGGCGGTTGCCGACCCGGGGGGGGGCGGATCCGGCGGAGTGGAGGGAAGCGTTCGTCGGCTGCATGGCGAGCATGACGTCGAGCATCGGAATGTCGATATGGGCGCCCTCGCCGGTCGTCTGGCGGTGGAAGAGCGCCGAGGAGATGCCGAAGGCGGCGAAGACTCCGGCGGAGACGTCGGCGATGGATTCGCCGACTCGGGTGGGGGAGCCGTCGGGGAAGCCGGTCGAGGCCATGAGCCCGCTCAGGGCTTGAATGACGGTGTCGTAGGCGGGGCGTTTTGCTTGGGCGCCGTGCTGTCCGAAGCCGGAGATCGACGCGTAGACGATATCGGGCTTGACGGCCTTGAGGTCCTCATAGGACAGGCCGAGCTTTGCGGCGACTCCGGGCCGGAAGTTCTCGACGACGACATCGCAGCTCGCGATGAGATCGAGCAGTCGAGCGTGGTCTTCCGGGTCCTTGAGATCGGCCTCGATCGAGCGCTTTCCGCGGTTGAGGCCGGTGAAGTAAGTCGACCCGGAATCTGTGAAGGGTCCGAGATGTCGGGAATCGTCCCCGTAGCCGGGCATCTCGATCTTGATGACCTCGGCGCCCTGATCGGCGAGCATCGCCGTGGCGTAGGGACCGGCGAGGACTCGGGAGAAATCGGCGACCCGAACCCCGGTCAGCAGCTGCTTCGTTGCGTTCATGTTCCTCATCCTCGGCGCTGACCTGGGCGAAGACAACGGGGTCCCCGCGGATTTCGTCCGAGGTGTCGGACTGGATCGAGCGCTGACGGGCGGTCCGTCCCTGGGGTGGCTTGAGTCGGCGTGAAGGGCCGCCCGCGACAGACGCGGACGGCCCTTCACCCGGCCTGCGGTGAGCTGCTGGCTCCTCGAGTCGATCAGCCTCAGGCGAGGCCGTCCTGTCAGGCCACGCGTTCGAAGACGGCTGCCATGCCCTGACCGCCGCCGATGCACATGGTCTCGAGGCCGTAGCGCGATTCGCGGCGATCCATCTCGCGCAGCAGGGTGGCGAGGATGCGCCCACCGGTGGCGCCGACCGGGTGGCCGAGTGAGATGCCCGAGCCGTTGACGTTGAGACGCTCGGCGAAGTCGGATTCGGACAGCTTCCATTCGGTCGTGCAGGCGAGCACCTGCGCCGCGAATGCCTCGTTGAGTTCGATGAGGTCGATATCGCCGAGTTCGAGACCCGCCTGCTGCAGTGCCTTCGCGGTCGCGGGGACCGGACCGATGCCCATGGTCTTCGGCGGCACTCCGGCCACAGCCCAGCTGCGCATGCGGGCGAAGACCCGCAGGTCCAGTTCGGCGGCCTTGGATGCGGTGGTGACGATGCACAGGGCGGCACCATCGTTCTGGCCCGAGGCATTGCCGGCGGTCACCGTGGCCTCATCGTCGGACTTCCCGAGCATCGGCTTGAGCTTCGCAAGCTTCTCGACCGTCGATCCGGGGCGGATGTGCTCGTCGGTCGTGATGACCTGTTCGGGGGTCTTCCTGGTGGCCGGCAGCGTGATCGGCACGATCTCGTCGGCGAACTTCCCTTCTTCCGTCGCCGAGGCGGCCCGACGGTGCGATTCCACGGCGTAGGCGTCCTGGTCCTCCCGCGAGATCTTGTACTCCCGACGCAGGTTCTCCGCGGTTTCGATCATTCCTCCGGGCACCGGGTAATCGTTGCCGCCGGCGGTGAGGCGGCCGCGGACGAGACCGTCCTTGAGTTCGATGTTGCCGCCCTTGACGCCCCAGCGGATCTCCTCGTTGAAGAACGGTGCGCGGCTCATCGACTCGACGCCGCCGGCAACGACGAGGTCGGCGAAACCGGATGAGATCATCGCGTGGGCGTCGGCGATCGCCTGCAGGCCGGAGCCGCAGCGACGGTCGACCTGGCGGCCGGGAACGGTGATCGGCAGTCCCGCATTGAGGGCGACGACGCGGCCGATCGCCGGAGTCTCCATGTGCGGATAGCAGTTGCCGAGGATGACGTCCTCAATGGCCTCGCCCGGCAGGTTGGTCTTGTCCAGCAGGGCTGTGAGGACCTGTCGGCCGAGCTCCTCATGCGGAACGTTCTTGAACTGTCCGCCGAATCCGCCCACGGGGGAGCGGAGAGGTTCGCAGATGACGATGTCTTCGGACACAGAGTCTCCCTTTGGGTTGTGATCGAGCCGTCCTGCTGCGGCGGTGAGGCATCGATCCCTTCGGCATCACTGCCGATGCTGATATCAATACATTCTGATTTATGAACATATCCGAATAGATCGCGAGAGACAAGAGGTCATCTCAATGAATGGGCATCCGACGCCCCGATGGCGGATGTGCCGACGGCGGACGCGTGTGCGGTGAACGATGGTGGGGTCGGTCGCGTGGGCGGCGGGTGTGGAGGTTTTCCGAACGGCGGTGAGACCGGCCGAGCTCAGCGGACTGTCGGCAGGACCGCCTCGGCGGCATCGAGGACCGTGCTCAGGGCTGCGTCCTGTTGGTCGAGGCGGTATGCGAGGTGAAGCTGGGTAGCTTCGTTCGGGAGATCGAGCGGCACGGCGGTGATCCGCGAGTCGTAGCCGGCGGCGACGGAGTCGAACGTGATCGTCACACCCATTCCGGCGGCCACGAGCGCAGAGATCGACTGCGAATCGGGGGCCTCCTGGACCGTGCGCGGGCTGAACCCGGCATCGAGGCACAGGCGCATGGCGGTCTCGCGCAGGTTCGAATTCGGGCGCGCGGGCAGGAGGACGAAAGGCTCATCGGCGAGCTCTGCGACGTCGATCTTCTTCCGATTCGCCAGGCGATGTGAACTCGGCAAGGCGACACATGGGCGCTCGATCGCCACTGGGCGACCCGCGATGAGCGGAGGCCGCCGACGCCAGCGGACCAGCGCGAGGTCGAGAGTGCCGTCCATGATCCTCTCGAGGCCTTCGTCGGCATAGACCGTCGACTCGAGGTGGAAGGCGATGCCCGGATTGCGTTCGTGCGAGGCTGCCACGAGGGTGGCGGCGAGGTCCCGGGAGGATGGATGCGAGTAGCCGAAGCGCACGCGTCCGACCTCGCCGCTGGAGGAGCGGTGGACGGATTCGATGGCGGCCTGCTGGGTGGCGAGCATGTGTTTGGCCGGTTCGAGCAGAGCCTCACCGGCGGGGGAAAGGCTGACTGAGCGCGTCGTGCGTTGGAACAGTGAGGCGCCGAGTTCGGTCTCCAGGGAGCGGATGGTGCGGCTCAGCGGGGGCTGGGCCATGCCGAGGCGTTCGGCGGCGCGGCCGAAGTGGAGTTCCTCGGCGACGGCGACGAAGGCGCGGATCTGCTGCAGCTCCACTGTGTTCTCCTGTATCAGGCGGTCCGGGCGAATGCCTTAATTATTGCATGAATTGACAATAATCACAGAGATATTTTGCGGATTTCGGTAATTGCTATAGCCTGCGAACCATGCACAGTGACACAGTCGTCAGTCTGCCTGAGGCCATCGAACGCTACGTCGAGGACGGGGCCACGGTGGCGCTCGAGGGGTTCTCCCACCTTATCCCGTTCGCCGCCGGACACGAGATCATCCGACAGGGAATCTCCGGACTCACCTTCTGCCGGCTCACCCCCGATCTGCTCAGCGACATGATGATCGCCGCCGACTGCGTCGATCGCCTTGTCTGCTCCTTCTTCGCCTCCGGTTCGGCCGGCAGCCTCTACGAGGTGCGGCGCCGCATCGAATCGGCCGACCCGCGGCCGCTCGCGGTCGAAGAGTACTCACACCACGCGATGACCCTGCGCTATCACGCCGGAGCCGCTCGCCTGCCGTTTGCTCCGATCGGCTCCTTCGTCGGCTCCGACATCCCCGGCATCAACCCGGACATCCGCTCCGTCGTCGACCCGTATTCGGGCAAGAAGACGTACGTCGTGCCACCCCTCAACCCCGATGTCACGATCATCCACGCCCAGCGCGCCGACCGTAATGGCAACGTCCAGATCTGGGGCATCACCGGCACTCAGCAGGAAGCCGTCTACGCGGCCGACCATGTCATCGTCACCGTCGAGGAGATCGTCGACGACGAGGTCGTCCGCTCCGACCCGAACCGCACTCTCATCCCGGCTCACGCCGTCGACGCGGTGTGCGAAGTGCGAACCGGGGCGCACCCGTCCTATGTGCAGGGCTCCTACGATCGCGACAATGCCTTCTATCGCGAATGGACCGCGATCTCGAAGGACCCCGCCCGGTTGCAGGAGTGGCTCGACGTCCATGTGCGCGGGGCCCGCGACCATGCCGAATACCTGGAATCGATCGGTCACGATCGTCTCCGCGGTCTGCTCGTGGATCCGCGCCCCTCGGGCGTGGTCGATTACGGACGCCGTATGCAACCGAGCGAAGGGAGCCTGAAGTGAGCACCGCCTCGGCGAAGGACTTCACCGAAACCGAACTCATCGTCTGCGCGGCTGCGAAGATGCTCGCCCGCAGCCGCACCGTCTTCGCCGGCGTCGGGCTGCCCACGCTGGCCGTCGACCTCGCCCACCGCACGGTGAATCCGAGCATCCAGCTCATCTACGAATCCGGGGTCGCCGGCGCGCACCCCGAATCGATGGCCGAAGGCATCGCGGACTCCGTCGTCGTCTCCGGGGCCGAGGCGGTCGTCAGCATGCATGCCCTCTTCGGCTACGTCCTCCAAGGAGGGAACGTCGATGTGGGATTCCTCGGTGCAGCGCAGGTGGACCGGTTCGGTTCGCTCAACACCACCGTCATCGGTGACTGGGAATCTCCGAAAGTGCGCCTGCCCGGTTCGGGCGGCGCCGCCGACATCATGGCCAATGCCGGAGAGGTCTTCGTCGTCCTCCGCCGCCATGACCCGGCCGCCTTCCCCGCCGAACTCGACTTCGTCACCTCGGCCTCGCCCGTGCGCGCGGCGGCGCAGCCGGACTTCATCCAACCGCGCGGATTCGGTGTCTCCACCGTCATCACCCCGCTGGGGATCCTGCGGCGGCGTGAGCGCCTCGGCGAGCTCGAACTCAGCGAGGTCCACCCGGGAGTGACCGTCGAGCAGGTGCAGGAAGCGACCGGCTGGGACCTCGCCGTCGCCGAGGATGTCACGCAGACCCAAGCGCCGACGGCCGAAGAAGTGCGCCTGCTCCGCGACGAGATCGACACGGTCCGCCTCTACCTGCGCTGAGGCGGGGGCGGGCTGACTCCTGCGCAACGGCCCTGTTTACAACGGATAGCACATGTTGCAACTAGTGCTATTGGTCGTAGACAGGGCTGCTGGCGCTATTTGGCCGAAGAAGTCGGGGACGCAGTTCTGCGACCACACAACTTGATGTGGCCCCAGTCCAATAGGAACTCGGGGCCGCACCGTCGTAAAAGCCGAGGCCTAGGTGTACTTCCCCGACACGTTGTGAACGGTAGTTGAAACACAACGAAGACCTCCGATACCGATATGGGTAACCACACTCATGATCGAGTCCCGGAGGTCTTCATGACACACCGTAACGCACCACTGACCATCGAGGGCAGACGCCGCCTTGTCGCTCTCGTCATCGATGATGGATGGTCCCAGCGCCGAGTCGCCGAACGCTTCCAAGTCTCATCGGCAACAGTGTCCAGATGGGTGCGTCGACACCGTGCAGGCGATGGTCTCGACGACCGCTCGAGCCGACCACACCACAGCCCTGCACGACTGTCGACCAAACGGGAACGACGTATCCTCGCGTTGCGGATCACTCGGCGGTGGGGTCCGCACCGGATCAGCTACCACCTTCACATCCCACGCTCGACTGTCGGTCGAGTCCTGAACCGGTACCAGATGCCGTTGTTGGCTCATGTCGACCAGATGACCGGGCTGCCGGTGCGTAAGCCGGCCCCGATCCGTTACGAGGTCGAGGCTCCCGGGCGCCTGGTCCATGTCGATATCAAGAAGCAGGGCCGGATCCCCGACGGGGGCGGGTGGCGTGCTCATGGGCGTGGGTCAGCTCAGGACAGGAAAGTCGGCTCCCATCGAGGTCGTGCCGCCCGGGCCGGAGCTGCGGGCTCGCGTGGGTACCGGTTCCTTCACCACGCTGTCGATGACTACTCGCGAGTCGCGTACTCCGAGATCCTCGATGATGAGCGCAAGGATACTGCGTCCGGGTTCTGGCGGCGTGCGGACGAGTTCTTCGCGAGTATCGGTGTTCAGGTCACGGCAGTGATGACCGATAACGGATCCTGCTACCGTTCTCGGGCCTTCGCGGAGGCTCTTGGTGAGGGTGTGAAACACCGCAAAACGAAACCCTACCGACCACAGACGAATGGGAAGGTCGAGCGATTCAACCGGACTCTCGATGCCGAGTGGGCTTATACGAGGGTGTATGCCAGCGAAGCCGAGCGTGCAGCGGCCTACGAGGCGTGGGTCCATGACTATAATTTCCATCGACCCCATACCGGTATTGGCGGACTCACACCATCAGCTCGTGTTCACAACCTCACGGGGAAGTACACCTAGGGGGTGACGGGAGCGCGCGCCGGTGCAGGTTCTGAGCCCGCGCCTGTGGCGTCGGCGGCCGGTGCGGAACCGGCGGCCGCTGACACGGAACCGGTCGCGTCAGTCACGCCCTTCGAGTCGGCGTCGCGCTCGACCTTCTCGGCGGCGAGAGCTGCGGCGAACTCCTCCTCGTCGGCGGCCTCGGCCTTCGAGTTCTCGCTGGCCGTCCAGCCGGTCTTGTTGAGCAGGATGAGCGTGCAGACGAGGGAGACGAGGGCATAGCCGGCGCTGAGGATCGCCACCGGAACGATGGATCCGGAGCTCGTGTACATCCACTGTGCGGCCGCAGCGGTGCCGCCTCCGACGGTCATCGAACACAGCTGGTAGGCCAGCGAGATGCCCGTGTACCGGACCCGCGTGGGGAACGCCCGGGCGATGATGCCGCCGATGCCGGCGTAGAACAGCGAGTGCAGAACGGTCGCAGCGGCCATGGCTGCCAGCGCGATGCCGGGATGGCCCAGTTCGATCGCGAAGAACATGAGCGGCATGAGGACGAACTCCGGCAGGATGATCCAGAAGATCGCCTTGCGCATGTCCTTGACCCGATCGAGGATGATCGCGCCGAAGGGCTGGACGATGAACTGCACGACGAGCGCGAGCGTGACGACGGCGAGGAACGTCGACGAGCTGTACGCCCAAGAGTGAGAGGTGTCCGTGGCCCAGGCCGTGGCGAACGTCGTCTTGAGGTAGGTGACCTGGATGAGCGGCAGCGCACCGGCGCCGAGGAGGATGAGCACCCAGTGCTTCCTGATCGCCTCGAAGGCGGGAACCTTGGCGACGGCGTCCTTCTTCTTCACGACCTTCATGTTCTCCGGCTCTTCGAGCTTGAGGCGGATGACGAGGCCGATGACGATGAGGAAGATCGAGGCGAGGAACGCGATCCTCCAGCCGTAGAGGAGGAACTGCGGAGTCGGCAGCAGCGCGAGGAGGAAGAACATGCCCGAGGAGATGAGATTTCCTGCCGGTGATCCCTGCTGGGCGAAGGCCGAGTAGAGGACTCCCTTGCCCTTCGGGGCGTTCTCGCTGGCGATGAGCACGGATCCGCCCCATTCGCCGCCGACCGCGATGCCCTGCAGGATGCGCAGGCAGGTGAGGATGATCGGAGCGGCGATGCCGATGGTCGCATATCCGGGCAGCAGTCCGACGAGGAACGATGCCGCGCCCATCAGCACGAGCGTGACGACGAGGGTCTTCTTCCGGCCGTACTTGTCACCGAAGTGACCGAAGATGATGCCGCCGAGCGGACGAGCGAGGAAGCCCGCCCACAGTGTGACGAAGGAGAGCAGAGTGCCGACGCCGGCAGGCAGGGTGTCGGGGAAGAAGACATGCCCGAAGACCAGCGCCGAGGCGGTGCCGTAGATGTAGAAGTCGTACCACTCGATGGTGGTTCCGATGAATGATGCGATTCCGGCTTTGCGGGCACGTTTCGCGGTGTTGACCGAATCAGACATGCGATTCCTCTCAGGTGGAGCGTCATTGCGCCGACCGATGCCAGGGGTCTCTGACGTGGCATGGGTGCTCGTTCACCGTAAGTTGCCCTAGTGGGCCACGCAAACACTTTTTGGTTATGTCGTCATAACCTAGAGTGATGCTATAGCTGAGTTCCCTTATGTTCTGCGGCTTACCGGGCCGTAAGACGCGAGGAGAGAATTTCTGCTGATACTGGCACCGGTAGTCGAGTAGCGGATTGTTGCGCGATGTGTATCAGAGTGCGGCCATACCCTCGCCGAGGCGGCTGTGCCCACGCGTGAAGCGAAGCGGATGCGCTCGCTCGCCGTTGCGGTGCCGGGCGGGGTGGGGCCGCCCGGTTCCAGCCGGGCCGGAGTGTCCGTGCGGCGGGGCTCGGTTCCTCAGTCGGCGACCGGGTCGGCGAGTGATTCCGAGGCGATGACGAGGTCGAGGGCGAGGTCGCCGATGAGTGTCGACTGATCCTCCCGGCGGACGGTGATCCATGCCTGCGGGGCATTCGGGCGAGTGCCGACCCGAGTGAAGATCAGTCGCTCATCGCCGTGGTAGCTGCGGGCCACCGGTGAGGGGACAAGCGAGACGCCGAGTCCGTGGGCGACCATCTCGACGGCGGCCGACCAGCTGGCTGTCCGATGGTGGATCTGCGGTTCGAAGCCGTGCGTGCGGCAGATGCCGACGACGGTGTCGTGATAGATCGGGGACGCGCTCTTGCGGAAGATGACGAACGGGGAATCGACCGCCTCGGCGATGGTGGTGATCGGTGAGCCCGCTGGAGCGCACAGCCAGAACGATTCCCGGGCAGCCGGAGTGCAGACGACGCCGGGATGTTGGAGGGGCATGTGTCCGCAGGCGATGTCGATGTCGTGGCCGAGCAGCATGTCCGACTGCGCCGCCGAGGTGGCCTCCTCGGTGGTGACGAGGATGTCCGGGTGCGCTGCGGAGAAGTCCGTGATCGTCTGCGGCAGGCCGCGATGGAGGAAGGTGGCCACTGTGCCGATCGAGATCGACGTCGGCGCCCCCGTGTTCACGGCCGCCGCATATTCGTCGAAACGGTGGGCGGCTCCGACGGCGGACTTCGCATAGGGCAGCAGCGCCTCTCCGGCGGCGGTCAGCTTCGTCACGGGACTGCGGTTGAACAGCGGTTTGCCGACGAAGTCCTCGAGTCTCTTGAGTTCGGCGCTCAGCGCCGGCTGTGAGATGTTCACCGCGTCGGCGGCGAGCTGGAACTTGCCGTGCTCTGCCAAGGCGATGAAGTACTGGAGGCGCTTGAGACTCGGTTCAGCCATAACCGAAGATTATCAGGGATAAGAGAAATGTCTTTGTCAGCCCCAGGTTCTCGGGCATACGGTCGAAGAAACCATCAAAGGAGATTATCTTGCGTGAGACTGCTTCGTCGCCCGATGCGACCATGACCCCCGTGCCGGACAGCTACGGCATCGACCGCTTCGCCGACGACCGGTCGCTGAAGGACCTCCTGCCGCTCTACCTAGACGAGAAGCTGCTCGCGCACCTCCGGCCAGTGTTCGAGGACCTCGGGCCCCGCCTCGGCGGAGAGCTCGACGACCTCGCTCACGATGCCGACGTCAACCCTCCGGTGCTCAAGCACCGCACCCGCAACGGCGCCGATCAGCAGTCGATCGAAATCCATCCGGCCTACCGGCGCCTGCAGGAAGTCGCCTTCGGCGAACTCGGACTGGCCGCAATGAGCCACCGGCCCGGTGTCCTCGATTGGGACGAACCGATGCCGCCGATCGTCAAATACCTCCTCGTCTACCTGTTCACGCAGGCGGAATTCGGGCTGCTGTGCCCGGTGAACATGACCGACTCGCTCACCCGCACCCTGCGCAAGTACGGTTCACCCGAACTCGTCGAGCGCTTCATCGGCGGACTGACGAGCACCGATGTCGACACCCTGACCCAGGGCGCGATGTTCATGACCGAACAGGACGCCGGCTCCGACGTCGGCCGGGCGACGACCACGGCCGTCGACAACGGCGACGGTACCTGGGCGCTGACCGGTGAGAAGTGGTTCTGCTCGAACGCCGACGCCGAACTCGCCATGGTCCTCGCCCGCCCCGAGGGTGCACAGCCCGGTATCAAAGGCATCGGACTCTTCCTCTTACCGCGCACTCTTGAGGACGGTTCGCCGAACTCCATGCGCATCGTCCGCCTCAAGGACAAGCTCGGCACCCGGTCGATGCCCAGCGGCGAGATGAGCCTGCAGGGAGCGACGGCCTACCTCGTCGGCGATATCGGACGCGGATTCGTGCAGATGGCCGATATGGTCAACTCCTCCCGCCTGTCCAACGCCGTGCGCGCGGCTGGCCTCATGCGGCGGGCCTTCGGCGAGTCGAAGTTCATCTGCCGCAATCGCGAAGCCTTCGGTTCGACGTTGAGCAAGCTGCCCCTGCAGCGTCGCCAGCTCGCGAAGATCATGACGACCACGGAACAGGCGCTGTCGATCTCCCTGCACACGGCGGACGTCTTCGCCCGGGCCGATGCCGGTGACGCCGAAGCCGCCTCGGTTCTGCGCATCCTCACCCCGCTCATCAAGTTCCGCGCCACCCGCGACGCCCGCAAGGTCACCGCGGACGCGATGGAGATCCGCGGCGGAGTCGGCTACATCGAGGAATACGGCGACGCCCGCGTCTTCCGCGATTCCCAGCTCGGATCGATCTGGGAGGGCACCTCAAACATCGTCGCCCTCGACGTCATCCGCGCCGCCCACCGGGCGGGCACACTCAAACCGCTGTTCCTGCACCTGGAGACGCTCATCGCCGAGGCGGCCGACCTCCCGGCCGCGTTCCGCAGCCAGATCCAATCGCTGAGCTCGACGCTGCTGCACGCGCTCGAGTCCACGCCCGAAGGTGTTGAGCAGGCACGGGTGCGTCAGCTCGCGACCGCGACCTACAACCTCGTGTGCGCGTCCATCATGGCCTCGGAAGGCGCGCGGATCGGAGACAGCCGCGGCGACTGGTCGCGCATCGTCATCGCCGCACTGGTACTGCGCCACAAGCTGATGCCGCAGAACCCGCTCGTCCCGGTCGTCGAAGACGACGCCGTACTCGACGCCCTCATCGACGGTGTCGGTATGGGCCGGGACGAAGCGTTCGCGGCTGTCGAGGAGATCCTCGGCGAAGGTGGAGCAGCTCAGTCCGCCGAGGATGGAACTGCGCGTTCCGGAGGGAGCGGGCAGTGAGCGCGGGAGCACTCGCCGGGATCACGGTCATCGATCTCTCGCGCATCCTCGGCGGGCCCTATTGCACGCAGATCCTGGCCGATCACGGTGCCGAGGTTATCAAGGTCGAACCTCCGGCCGGCGATGATACGCGCAGCTGGGGGCCGCCGTTCGTGGCGCCGGAAGTGTCGAGCTACTTCGCCGGGATCAACCGGAACAAGCGGATGATCACCCTCGACCTGCGCACCGAGGAGGGACAGGAGGCGCTGCACGGGCTGCTGGCCGGGGCCGATGTGCTCGTCGAGAATTTCAAGACCGGGACCCTGGCGAAGTGGGGGCTTGACCCGGTGTCGGACATTCCGGACCGCTACCCGCACCTCGTGCACGCGTCCATCACCGGCTTCGGCGATGACGGTCCGCTGGGTGGGCGGCCCGGATACGACGCGATCATCCAGGCGATGTCGGGACTGATGTCGGTCAACGGGGATGAGTCGACCGGGCCGATGCGCATCGGCATGCCCGCCGTCGACATGGTCACCGGGCTCAACGCGGCCATCGGCGTGCTCATGGCGCTGCAGGAGCGGGTGACCAGCGGACGCGGTCAGCGGGTCGAGACGACGCTCTTCGACTGCGGAATCTCCGTCATGCATCCGCACCTGCCGAACTTCTTCGGCGGTGGGGCCGTGCCGAAGCTGTCCGGCAACGACCATCCGAACATCGCCCCGTATTCGGCGTTCGCGACCGGGGCCGGGCAGGTATTCATCACTGCCGGAAACGACGGGCAGTTCGCCAAGCTCGTCGACCACCTCGGTGCTCCGGGGCTCGCCCGGGACCCGCGGTTCGTCGACAATGCTGCGCGTCTGGGCAACAGGGATGCGCTGCGGACCGAACTCGAAGCGCTCATGGTCTCGACGTCGGCAGAGGCGCTGTCCGAGGAGCTCATGAGCATCGGCGTTCCCGCCGGTCCGATCCTCGACGCCGCCGAGGTGGTCGAGCATCCGCATACCGCGCACCGGGAGATGGTCGTGGAGATGGGCGACGGCTACCGCGGGGTGGCCTCGCCGATCAAGCTCGCCCGGACTCCGGCCAGCTACCGGATCTCGCCGGTGCAGCGGGTGGCAGAGGTTTCCGGCGAGGAAGATGGCGAAAGGCAGTATGGCGCGGAGGTCGACGGTCGGGTGTACGCGGCTGTCGAGGAGTCGGCGAGGATCTGAACGAAACTGCCGGGGCTGCCTCGGTGGGAAATCTGTGTGGGTGGCGCGTGGAACCGACCAGTGCTGCGTGAGTCTCGGGGAACGGCGAACCCGGCGTCGATTCATCTGTGTCCGAAATGTCGGACGGAACTTGATGCGGGCCACTTCCGCATTCTGCTCCAGTCGTCAGAATGGATGGTGTAGTCAGAGCCGACAGCGCAGGGGAGTCCACACCTCGGCGCGACGGCGAAGCGGCAGCCAAGCATCCGCCTCGTCGGACACAGCGACAAGGAGAATCCCATGACCACCAAGCCGTCGTTCACCCAGCACGACCCGTCCCGCGTCATCCGTGCCGACCGCGGAACCGAGATCACCGCGAAGTCCTGGCAGACCGAAGCACCCAAGCGCATGCTCATGAACAACCTCGACCCCGAGGTCGCCGAACGTCCCGAGGACCTCGTCGTCTACGGCGGCACCGGTCGCGCCGCCCGCTCCTGGGAAGCCTACGATGCGATCGTGCGCACCCTCGATGACCTCGAGGACGACGAGACCCTGCTCATCCAGTCGGGCAAGCCCGTCGGTGTCATGCGCACCCATGAATGGGCCCCGCGCGTGCTTATTGCGAACTCCAACCTCGTCGGCGACTGGGCCAACTGGGAGCACTTCCGCGAACTCGAGGCCGAAGGCCTCATGATGTACGGCCAGATGACCGCCGGGTCCTGGATCTACATCGCCACCCAGGGCATCCTCCAGGGCACCTACGAGACCTTCGGCGCCATCGCCCGCAAGCGCTTCGACGGCACCCTCGCCGGAACCCTGACCATCACCGCCGGCTGCGGCGGAATGGGCGGAGCCCAGCCGCTGTCCGTGACCCTCAACGGCGGCGCCTGCCTCATCATCGACGTCGACAAGACCCGCCTCGATCGCCGCAAGGGCAAGCGCTACCTCGACGAAGTCGAAACCGACCTCGACACCGCACTGGCCAAGGTCATCGAAGCGAAGAAGAACAAGCAGGCCCTGTCCGTCGGACTCGTCGGCAACGCCGCCGAGATCCTCCCGCTCATCCTCGATCGCCCCGAGGCTGCTGAAGTCGACATCGTCACCGACCAGACCTCGGCCCACGACCCGCTGTCCTACCTGCCGGTGGGCGTGAGCGTCGACGACTGGCACGAAGAGGCCGAGCAGGATGCCGAGAAGTTCACCATTCGCGCCGAGGAGTCCATGGCCAAGCATGTGAAGGCCATGGTCGAATTCCAGGACCGCGGCGCCGAGGTCTTCGATTACGGCAACTCGATCCGCGACGAAGCCCGCAAGGCCGGCTATGACCGTGCCTTCGAATTCCCCGGTTTCGTCCCCGCCTATATCCGCCCCCTCTTCTGCGAAGGCCTCGGACCCTTCCGCTGGGTCGCGCTGTCCGGCGACCCGAAGGACATCGAGGTCACCGATCAGGCTCTCAAGGAGCTCTTCCCCGAGAACGAACACCTCCACACCTGGCTCGACGCCGCCAATGAATACGTCGAGTTCGAAGGCTTGCCGGCACGCATCTGCTGGCTCGGCTACAAGGAACGCCACCAGGCCGGTCTGCTGTTCAACCAGCTCGTCGCGGAAGGCAAGATCTCGGCCCCGATCGTCATCGGCCGTGACCACCTCGACTCCGGTTCCGTCGCCAGCCCCTACCGCGAAACCGAATCCATGCTCGACGGTACGGACGCCGTTGCCGACTGGCCGCTGCTCAACGCCCTGGTCAACACCTCTTCGGGTGCGACCTGGGTGTCGATCCACCACGGCGGTGGCGTCGGCATCGGCCGCTCCATCCACGCCGGACAGGTCTCCGTGGCCGACGGCACCGAGCTGGCCGCGAAGAAGCTGGCACGCCTGCTCACGAACGACCCGGGCATGGGCGTCATCCGCCACGTCGACGCCGGTTACGATCGCGCCTCCGAGGTGGCCGAAGAGCGCGGTCAGCGCGTGCCGATGATCCCCGAGCTCGACAAGCGCGACGAGGAATCCGCCGCACAGTAAGCAGTCAGCGGCGTTGCGTCGACGGCGCGGTCGCTGAATAGCTCAGAAAAAGGTGAGTAGCCCGGTTTCAAACTTGGGCTACTCACCTTTTTCTGGGCCGCGGGGAGTTCCCGACCGAGCCGGCGGGCGGGTTCACCAGACCCCCATCACTCGGCCGTCCGAAATATCGGACAAATATCTGCGGGAGAGGTTCTGCCCCGCCACCGAGCGGTCCATACTGAGAGGGAATCATTCTCGATCGGAAAGGCCCGACTCGCCATGCAGCTCATCACCGGCATCAGCGAACTCGTCGTCAACGACCTCGACACCCTCGGCGAGCTGGGCATCATCACCGATGCCGCGCTGCTCATCGACGACGGTCGGATCATCTGGTCGGGACCGTCCGCTGAGGCGGACACGGCGGTGTCGAGCCGCCTCGGTGAGAGCGTCGGAAAAGGCCTGAACGACGATGACATCGCAAACGGGGAAGTCACCTCGGCGAATGACCTCGGCGGACTCGAGACGATCGACCTCGGTGGCAAAGCCGTCATCCCCGGCTTCGTCGACAGCCACAACCACCTCATCTTCGCCGGTGATCGGTCCGAGGAATTCGCGGCCCGGATGGCCGGACAGAAGTACTCGGCCGGGGGCATCGCCACCACCGTGGCCGCCACCCGCGCAGCCACGGAATCCGAACTCGAGGCCAACCTCGTCCACCTGCTCGAGCAGGCGAAGCGGCAGGGAACGACGACGTTCGAGATCAAGTCCGGTTACGGGCTGACCGTGCCCGACGAGATCCAGGCCCTCGACATCATCAACCGGCACACCGAGGAATCGACCCTCATCGCCGCGCACGTCGTCCCGCCGGAGTTCAAGGACGAGCCGGAACGCTACGTCGACCTCGTTATCGACGAGATCATCCCGGCGGCCGAAGGCAAAGCGAAGTGGATCGACGTGTTCTGCGAAACCGGTGCCTTCACCGAGGTCCAGACCCGGCGGATCATCGAAGCCGGCAAGACCGTCGGAATGAAACCGCGGCTGCACGCCAATCAGCTCACCGAGGGCGGGGCGCTCAAGCTCGGCGCGGAACTCGGCTGCGTGTCGGTCGACCATGCGACCTTCGCTTCCGATGAGGACCTCGCCGTCCTCGCCGAGGCGGGCACCGTCGTCACCCTGTTGCCGAGCATCGAATTCTCCACCCGCCAGCCCTACCCCGACGCCCGCCGCTACGCCGACGCGGGAGTATCGCTGGCGATCGCCAGCGACTGCAATCCCGGGTCAGGGTTCTCTAACAGCATGCCGTTCGTCATCGCCATCGGCGTCCGGGACATGCACTTCACCGTCGAGCAAGCGGTGTGGGCAGCGACAGCCGGCGGGGCCAACGCCCTGCAGCGCACCGACGTCGGCCACCTCGGAGTGGGGGCCCGCGCCGACCTGGCCATCCTCGACGCACCCAGCTACCGGCACCTGGCTTACCGGCCCGGTGTGCAGCTGGTCGAACGCGTCTACTCCGGCGGTGAGCTCATCGTCGACAATCGACCCCGCGACTGAACCACCTACCCATCAGCACGGTGCGTCGACGGCGAGGAACCACCTCGGCGTCGACGTATGAGAACTTCACCCACGACTCAGACATCACACTGACGCACTCACAGAAAGGCACACGATGACCACATTCATCGATCTCGACCCCGATACGCTGACCTTCGCCGAGGTGGTCGACGTCGCCCGCCGCGACGCGAAGGTTTCCCTGTCCGATGCCACCCTGGCCCGGGTGAACAAGTACCGCGAGGCCATCGACGCCCTCGCTCAGGCGGAGAAGCCCGTCTACGGAGTCTCGACCGGATTCGGTGCGCTCGCCCAGCGTCACATCCCCGCGGAACTGCGCACCCAACTGCAGAAATCCCTCATCCGCTCCCACGCCGCCGGCGTCGGCGAACCCGTCGAACGCGAAGTCGTGCGCGCCCTCATGCTGCTGCGCGCCCGGACCCTGGCCACCGGTCGGGCCGGCGTCCGCGCCGAAGTCCTCCAGACCTACGTAGACCTGCTCAACGCCGGAATCACCCCGGTCGTCCACGAGTACGGCTCACTCGGCTGTTCCGGTGACCTCGCACCACTGTCGGCATGCGCCCTCGTCGTCATGGGCGAAGGCGTGGCCGAAGGACCCGACGGAGTGGCAGGGCCCGCCGATGAGATCCTCGCGAAGGCCGGAATCACCCCGGTCACCCTGGCCGAGAAGGAAGGCCTGGCGCTCGTCAACGGCACCGACGGCATGCTCGGCATGCTCATCATGGCCCTGACCGACCTGGAGAACCTGCTCACCGCCGTCGATGTGTCCGCGGCCATGAGCATTGAAGGACTCTTCGGCACCGACGCCGTCTTCGCCCCTGAACTCCACTACGCGCTGCGCCCGCACGACGGCCAGGCCGCCTCGGCCGCGAACATGCTCGCCGCGCTCGCCGACTCCGGCATCACTGCTAGCCACCGCGACTCCACCCACCTCGTCCAGGACGCGTACTCGATGCGCTGCGCCCCGCAGGTCAACGGCGCCGCCCGCGACGCCGTCGCCTTCGCCACCCAGGTGGCCGAACGCGAACTGCGGGCCGCCATCGACAACCCCGTCGTGCTCACCAATGGAATGGTGTCCTCGAACGGCAACTTCCACGGTGCACCGCTGGCCCATGCCTTGGACTTCCTGGCCATCGTCGCCGCCGACGTCGCCTCGATGTCCGAACGCCGCACCGACCGGATGATGGATGTCGCCCGCAACCAGAACCTCACCCCGTTCCTCGCCGATGACGCCGGCGTCGACTCCGGCCTGATGATCGCCCACTACACGCAGGCGGCCATGGTCTCCGAGGCCAAACGCGGCGCCACTCCGGCCTCGGTCGACTCGATCCCGTCCTCGGCCATGCAGGAAGACCACGTGTCCATGGGGTGGTCGGCCGCACGCAAGCTGCGTAAGGTCGTCGACAACCTCGCCTCCGTCGTCGGCATCGAACTCTATGCCGCCTCCCGAGCCTGCGATATGCGCGACGCCGCACCGGCACCGGTGACCGGAGCCGTGATCGCGGCGATCCGTGAGACGGTGCCGGGGCCCGGACCCGACCGGTTCCTCTCGCCCGAACTCGCCGAGACCATTGCGAAGGTCAAGGACGGCTCGCTCGTCGCCGCCGCCGAGTCGGTCGCACCGCTGACCCACACCGTCACCGCTGCTGCCGGAACCTGGCAACCGGAAGACGGCGGACCGGCCGTCAACGATCCCGAGTTCACTGCGCTGGGCAACCTCGAAGCCGCCGCCGAGGCTTCGGGCATCTCCGCAGCCACCACCCACCAGGACTGACGCCGGGCCGGGGCGGAACCTGCGTGTGGTCCGTCCCGCCCCGCGGCTCGTCCGCACCGGACCCGACCGTCGGGCCCCTGATGCCAGGGCAGGCTGACCACGGCTCCGACACATCACCGGACCCGACCGATTTCGAACGGAGTGAACTGACAATGAGCGATGTCGTCTCGCTGCTGAGCCAGATCGAGGACACCGGCCGCGACACCCGCGGGCCGGGCTACCAGCGGCCCGGATTCTCGGCCACCGAACGGGAGCTGCGTGAGTGGTTCCTCGCCGAGGCGGACCGCCGCGGCCTCGACACAGAGATCGACGCCAACGGAATCACGTGGGCATGGGCCACCCCGCAGGGTGCGAACGCCGTCGTCACCGGTTCCCACCTCGACTCCGTGCCCGGCGGCGGCGAGTTCGACGGCCCCCTCGGCGTCGCCTCGGCGCTGGCGGCATTCGACGTGCTCAAGACCTCCGGCGCACTCGACCAGTCCACCCGGCCTCTTGCGCTAGCCGTGTTCCCCGAAGAGGAAGGCTCACGCTTCGGTGTCGCCTGCCTCGGCTCGCGGCTGCTCACCGGCGCCATCGACGTTGACCGCGCGCTCGGCCTCAAGGACGCCGCCGGTGACACCTTCGCCGACGTCGCCCGTGGCTATGGCCTCGACCCGGATCGGATCGGGCGTGACCAGTCTCGGCTGGCCGGAATCGGTTCCTTCATCGAACTCCATGTCGAACAGGGCGTCGGTCTGATCAACACCGATCAGGCCGTCGCCATCGGCTCCTCGATCATCGGTCACGGGCGCTGGCACTTCGCCTTCTCCGGTCAGGGCAACCATGCCGGCACGACTCCGATGAGTCATCGCGCCGACCCGGTGGTCGCGGCCTCCCGTGTGATCGGGGATATCCCGACCCTAGCGGCCGCCACTGACGCGAGCGCCGTGGCGACCGTGGGCCGTACCCTCATCCATCCGGGCGGGACGAACGTCATTGCTTCGACCATGAGCTTCTGGCTCGACATCCGCCATCCTGACGATGCCGTCGTCAAACAGGTGCTCGAAGCGATCAGCCGACGTGCGAAGGACCACGGCGCCGATTCCGGTGTCGAGGTGACCGTCTCGCAGGAGTCCTACTCGCCGACGACCCACTTCACCGCCGACCTCAACTCGCGCTTGACCTCGGTGCTGCCGGACGCTCCGCTGCTGCCCTCGGGCGCCGGACATGATGCCGGAATCCTCGCACCCCATGTGCCGGCGGCGATGCTCTACGTCCGCAACCCGACCGGTGTCTCCCACGCTCCCGAAGAGGCCTGCGAGGTCGACGACCAGAGGGCCGGAGTCGACGCGCTCGTCAAGGTTCTCGCCCGCGAACTCGGCATCGAACACGCCCTTGCCGACAGCAGTACCGGAGGCCCAACGGCAGGAGGTGCACGATGAGCACCCGTTACTGGTGCGAATCCGCATGGGTTGACGGAGCCGTCGCCCACGGGGTGCTGCTGAGCGCCGATGACACCGGAACGCTCACCGCGGTCGAGACCGGAATCGACGCCGCCCCCTCCGACGCCGAGGCGGTGCACGGGTTTGTCCTGCCCGGTGGAGTCAACGCGCACTCGCATGCCTTCCACCGGATGCTGCGCGGTCGCACCCACGGCGACGGCGGCACCTTCTGGACCTGGCGGGAAGTCATGTACTCCGTCGCCGCGAAACTCGACCCCCAGTCCTACGAGACCGTGGCCCGCGCTGTCTTCGCAGAGATGCTCGCCGGCGGCTACACCTCGGTGGGGGAGTTCCACTACGTCCACCACGCTCAGGACGGAACACCCTACGGCGCCGATCGTCCCCGCGGGGACGCGGCGGATCCGGTCGCCGAGGCGGACGAACACACCGAACGTCCCCGCGGGGACGCGAGCGACGCGAACGACGATGACGAACGGCGCGCCCACGCGATGGAACGAGCGCTGGCACGAGCGGCCGCCTCGGCGGGGATCCGCATCCGACTGCTCGACACCTGCTACCTCACCGGCGCCATCGACTCCGAGCTCTCGGCCGAACAGGCCCGGTTCGGCGACGGCACGATCGACGGATACATGGACCGGCACACCGACCTGATCGACACGTTTTCCGACGAGTTCCCCGTCAAGGCTCCAGGTGAGAGCTTCGTTCACGTGGGTGCGGCGATCCATTCGATCCGCGCGGTCCCAGCCGCAAACCTGCCTCGCTTCGCCGAACTGTCCGGCCCCGTGCACGTGCACCTGTCCGAGCAGCCGGCCGAAAATGACGCCTCACAAGCGGCTTACGGAGCCAGCCCGACCGAGGTGCTCGCCCGCTCGGGCGTCGTCGACGACCGGCTCTCGGCCGTCCACGCCACCCACCTGAGCGAGGAGGACATCGCGATCCTCGGCGGACCCCGATCGACGATCGTCATGTGCCCCTGCACCGAGGCGGACCTCGCCGACGGCATCGGACCGGCCCGTGAACTCGCCGACGCCGGAGCGGTGATCTCCCTCGGCTCCGACCAGCACGTCGTCCTCGACGCCCTGCGCGAGACCCAGGGGCTCGAGGCGGGGGAGCGGCTGCGGTCGGGTCAGCGCGGACGGTTCTCCCCGGCCGAGCTCATCACCGCACTCACCGAGGGCGGGGCACGCAGCCTCGACCTTCCCGTCGGCGCGCTCGAGGTCGGGAAGGCCTGCGACTTCTTGGCTCTGCGCACCGACAGCATGCGCACCATGGGCTCCCTGGACGAGCAGATCATCCTCACGGCCAGCTCGAGCGACGTGCATCTGACCGTCAGCGGCGGCCAAGTCCGCGTGCGCGACGGAGTGCACACCGAACTCGGCGAAATCGCCGAGCTCTACTCTCGGGCCTTCGCGGTCTTGGAGATGGAGGGCTGAGTCGTGGCTGAGGTTCCGGCACTGCGGCGGGCGATCGCGATCCTGCGGCATATGGCCTCGTCGAATCGGTCGATCACGGCCGGTGCTCTGGTCAGGTCGCTGGAGATTCCGCGGTCGAGCGCATATGACATCCTCGCCGTGCTCGAGGAGCTCGGGCTCGTGGCGCGCACCGAATCCGGGTATGTGCTCGGAGCCGGTGTGCACGAGCTCGGGGCGTCCTACCTGCGGACGAATCCCCTGCAGCGGTTGGCGCAGCCGATCGTCCGTCAGCTCGCCGAGGATACCGCTACGACCGCGCAGCTGGCGGTCATCCGCGGCTGGGAGACGGAGTACGTGCTCAAGGAGCAGTCGCTCAAATCCGTCGCGGTCATCACCGCCACCGGGGTGCGCATGCCGAGCTACCTCACGGCGACCGGCCGGGCGATCCTCGCCCAGCTGCCGAAGTCCGAGGTGCTGGCGATGCTGCAGTCCGAAACCGAGTTCGTCACGCGCACGGGCAAGGGCCCGACCTCGGTGAAGGCGCTCAACGCCGTGCTCGCCCAGGAACGACGGACCGGCAGCGCGATCGAACACGGCGAAGTCACGCCGGGGATCTCGACGCTCGCGGCACCGGTGTTCGATGTGCTGGGTCGCCCGATCGCGGCAATCGGCCTCTCCTTCGTCACCGAGACCCTGCCCGAGGACACCGGTCCTGTGGTCGACCGGGTCAAGGCTGCCGCCGCCGAGGTGACCGCCAAGCTGCGGTGACGGTGCTCAGTTCTGGTCACGCCACCTCCTTGGGCTGCCGGAGCTGACAATCCTCGCCGACCGCTCGCGTTGCCGTCGCTGTACTGAGTTATGCGGTGAGCGGTGGACGGTAACGTGAGCGGTCGGTGTGATCGGATCGAGCGTCAGAGTCCGAGCACTCGTCGCTCGCGCGCGACCTCCTCGACGATCTGGTGATCGCTGCGCAGTTCCTTTATCAGGGCGATGCCGAGGACGACCACGATGACGGTGAACGGCACCGCCGAGAGCATCGCCGCCTGCTGCAGGGCCTGCAGTCCGCCCACGAGGAGCAGGACCACCGCGCAGCCGCCGGTGAGGAACCCCCAGGTCGCGATCACCGGACGCCGGGGCGCGAAGGATCCCTGTGAGGACAGCGAGCTGAGGACGAAGGTGTTCGAGTCCGCGGAGGAGACGAAGAACAGGATGACCATGACGATCGTGAAGACCGAAGCGAGCATGGACAGCGGCAGCTGGTCGAGGAGGCTGAAGAAAGCGGTGTCGAGGTTGTTCTGAGTGGCCTCACCGATCCTGGCCCCATCGATGTCGAACTTGATCGCCGAACCGCCCATGACGGTGAACCAGATGAAGAACACGGCGCTGGGCACGAGCAGGACGCCGGCGACGAACTCCCGGATGGTGCGGCCCTTCGAGATCTTGGCCAGGAAGATGCCGACGAAGGCGCTCCAGGACAGCCACCACGCCATCATGAAATAAGTCCAGCCGAGCATCCATTCGCTGTCCTCGGCACTGGTCGGGGTCATGAAGCTGAGCTCGACGAAGTCTCCGGCGAAGGCGCCGATGGAGCGGACGAACAGGTTGGAGACGAAACCGCTGGGTCCGGTGATGAAGACGAAGAGCCCGAGCAGGGTCGCCATGGTCAGCGTGATCTGGGAGATGTACTTGATGCCGCGGCTCACTCCGGTCAGTGCCGAACCGGTGAAGAGGAGGGTGAGCACGGTGATGACGATGATCTGGCCGATGATGGTGGAGTCGATGCCGAGGACGGTGTTGAGGCCTTCGCCGATCTGCGAGGCACCGAGTCCCAGGGACGTCGTCGTGCCGAAGAGCGTGGCGATGATGGTGAGGATGTCGATGCAGCTGCCGACCCAGCCGTCAACGAAGCGGCCGAGGACGGGGCGCAGCATCGTGGACACGAGTGCTGGCCGGCCCTTTCGGTGGGTGGAATAGCCGATGGCCAGTCCGAAGACGCCGAAAATCGCCCAGGCTTGGAAGCCCCAGTCGAGGTAGGAGAACTGCATCGCGCGAATTGCCGCGTCCATGGTCTCCGGTTCCGCCAGTCCGTGGGGCGGGGTCATGAAGTGGGACATCGGCTCGGCCACTCCGTAGCTGACCAGGCCGATCCCCATCACGGCAGCGAGGATCATCGCCAGCCAGGTGATCGTGCGGTATTCGGGGCGGGAATCGGATGAGCCGAGGCGGAGGCGACCGAAGCGGCTGGCTGCGAACCACACGAGCATCGCGATCGCGGCGAAGGGAACGACGAGATAGATCCAGCCGAATCCGGTGGACACCGTCGTCATCGCCCGCGTCATGATGTCCGACAGGGCATCGGGGGCGATCGTTGCCCACACCATGAAGGCGATGACGGCGATGACCGAGCATATGAAGACTGTCCCGACCCGGTTGGAGCGTGGGGCCGCGACGGATGCCATCTGTGTGGTGCCCGGAGCAGCCTCGGACTCTGTACCTGCCTCGGGTCCGGTTCCGGCGGCAGGGCCGGCCCCGGGGGCAGGGGGAGGGTCGTCCGACCCGCCCGAGGAGGTGGACGCCGTGGAGCGGTCGGAACCGCCTGCAGTGCTGCTGGCGGGTTCGGGGGAGGGTGAGTTCAGCATCGTCATCGTGGTCTCCGCGCTCGTGGCCGCCTCGGCGGCAGGCATGAGCGATCGTCGGGTCGGTCGGGATCGGCAGATTACACAACAGGCCCCGCGAACTGGGTCGTTCGTGGGGCCGTGCGACTGACGAGTCTATGCGCTCGTCGCCGAATCACCGCATGTGTGAGGGCAGAAACGGCAGAGTGTGAGTCTTCTCGCGGTGGAGCATTGACGCTGCTGGGTCACGGCGACCGCTCATGTTGCCGTCGCTGGACCGAGCTATGCGGCGAGCGGTGGGCGCTGACTCGAGCGGTCGGTGAGTGTCAGGGGCAGTCAGAGGTAGGGGCGAGTGATGAGCTCGAGATACATTCCCGACGGGTCGAGGAAATACACTCCGCGACCCCCGTGTTCGGTGTTCGTCTCCTGCGGGCGAGTGCGCTGTGGGTCTGCCCAGAAATCGAGGCCGCGCTGTTTGAGCAGGTCAACGGCTCGGTCGAAATGGTCGTCAGTGCAGAGGAAGGCCATGTGCACGGGCAGAATGTCATATCCCGGTGGGGGAGTGGCGAATTGGAGCATGACTCCGTCGGAGAGCATGATGTTGGCGAACGGTCCCCAGGATTCGGTGTGTTCGGCCTCGAGGATATCGACATAGAACTGCGCCGAGGCGGCCGGATCCGCTGCGGCGATGATGGTGTGGTTGAAGGTTGCTGACATGATGAAGTCCTTTTCGAATGAGTGGTGGTTCGCTGATCGCCCGAGAACGTTTTCGGGCAGGGAGAACTGACAATTGGGAAAATGGCTTCGTCATGGGGAGGGCCGCGAGCAGAGCGCTCGTGACCTCTGCGGCTCAACTGTCGACCGGGTTACCGATCCGTGAGCGGCTGTTCGCCTGTCCGGTCATCGCCACCGAGCATACAACCCCAGGGGTCGAAGCGGAACAGCTTTCGCGAGCGCCCGACGTCGCCGACCGCTCGAGCTGCCGTCGCTGTACCGAGTTATGCGGCGCGCGCCAGGCGGTATGTCGAGCGGTGGGCGAGTGCAGACTGAGTCAAGGCGAGCGGTCGGCGGTAACCCGAGCGATCGGCGCGGGCACGCGGTTGTTCACCGCCGCTGGAGGAGGACCGCGACCTCGAGGTGCTTCGTGTGCGGGAACATGTCGAAGATCCGCGCCTGAGCCACCTCATAGGCAGGCATCCGCGCGAGATCCTTTGCCAGCGATACGGGATTGCAGCTCGAGTAGACGATGTGCTCGACACCGGAGTTCTCCAACGCTGCCGACAGTCGTGCACCAATCCCCCGCCGAGGCGGATTGACGATCACGCAGTCCGGCCGTTCGTCCGTGCTCAGGTTCTCCTCGGCGAACTCCGTGGCATCGCCGGCGAGGAACCGAGCTTCGATGCCGAGTTCGGCGGCGCTGACCTTCGCCGACTCGATCGCCTGTTCGCTGACCTCGACCCCGGTGACCCGTCGCGCAGGGGAAGCGCAGTAGAGCGCGAACCCTCCGACGCCGCAGTACAGATCCCACAGGCTCGAAGCCTCGACAGCGTCCACCCACTCGGCCACTTGGTTGTAGAGCCCGATGGCGACAGTGGTATTCGTCTGGAAGAAGGACTGCGGCCGCAGATGGAGATCGACCCGATCGAGGTTCATCCGCAGCGATTCGCCGCGCAGCATCTCTTCGCGGCTGCCCTCGAGCACGGCCTTGTGCTCGGGCAGCAGATTCACCGACACCACGGACGCATTGGGGATGACTTCGAAGAGCCGACCCTTCCGCGATCGCAGCACGTCCAGCCCATGCTGAGTGCGGACGACGAAACGAATCATCAGCTCACCCGACGGTGCCGCCGTGACATGGACGAACTTCAACTCCCCGCGGCGAGCAGCAACATCATAAGGCTCGAGTCCGGTGGCATCGAGGAAGTCCGCAAGCACTGGGAGCACCGCCCGGATCGCCGGGGCCTGAATCCCGCAGTCACGCAGATCGACACCGTGGAACTCCTGATCGAGGATGCCCAAGGTGACATTCCCGGCTGACCCACCGACGGCGAGCTTCGCCCGATTCCTGAAGTCCCGGGCCCCACCGGCGAAGGTCGGCAGCCACACCCGCGGAGCAGCCTCGGCGAGGATTTCCTGGCACCAAGCTTCCTTGTCGGTGATCTGCTGCCCGTAGTGTGTTTCGATGAGCGCGCAGGAACGGCACTCCCCGCGCTCGAAATACCCGCAGGGCAGGTGCCCATGATCCGCCGAGGCGGAGGTGAGCGGCAAGGTCGTCATCCCCTCATTCTAATCGGCGATCGGCCCCGGAAAATCGTTGACCCGGTACGCCCGACAACCGTAGACTGAACGTAGCCAAATCGATTTGGTTCTGCCCTCGAAGCCCGAAGGAACAGATGACTCAGCTGCGCAGCCTCCACCAAGCCCCGACACTGCTCGTCCCGGAGAAGGTCCTCCTTCCCGAAGGCGCGCAGACCGGCCACGCGGTGCTCGTAGACGACGGCCGGATCCTCGCTGTCGGCCCCCTCGCCGAGGTGGACGCCCAGGCCCGATCGCTGCTGACCGACGCGAACGCCGCCGACCCGATTCCCGGTGCCACCGCGAATCCCGCGGACCCGAGTCCGAGTGCCGACCGGACGCCCGCCGAACCTGTCCGCATCGATCTGCCCGGACGCCTGCTCATGCCCGGCTTCATCGACGCCCACCACCACCTCACCCAGACCTTCGGCAAGTCCCTCGTCTTCGGCGAACCCTCGGAGATCTTCCAGCGCGTCTGGGTGCCCATGGAGTCGAACATGGACGCCGAGGCCATCGACGTCGCCACCCGCCTGGCCGCCTGGGAATCCCTGCGCGGCGGCTTCACCACCGTCACCGACGCCGGCACCCGCTCGAGCGTCGACGTCTCCGCGATCTCCGACGTCACCACCGAGGTCGGCCTGCGCTGCGTGCTCGGGGTCATCTGCAACGACCTCGGCGGGGGAGTGCGCACCTCGACCGTCGCCGAGGTGGTCGCCGCCGCAGAACGCCATCTGAGCAGGTGGGACGCCGAGTCCATGGTCCACCCGTCCCTGGCCGTGTCCATCCCCGAGGTGGCGTCGGACGAGGCGCTCGTGGCGATCACACGCCTTGCCCGGGAAGCCGGTGTGCCCTTTCAGACCCACCTCAACGAGCACATCGTTGCCGTCGAGCGCTCCCTCATCTCCGGCGGTGAGCGTCCGCTCGAACGACTGGCCCGCCTCGGTGCGCTGGGTCCCGAACTGCTTGCCGCACACGCCACTCTCCTGACCCCGCGGGAGATCCGACTGCTCCGTGACTCCGGCGGCGCAATCGCCTACAACCCGGTCGCTAGCTCCTGGAAGGGCAATGCCGTGGCGCCCGCACTGCTCATGCACGAACTCGGAATGCGCATCGGACTCGGCACCGACGGCACCCGCTCGGATGCCTTCCGCCTCCTCGACGCCGCCGAGACCGCGCAGCGACTCACCGGCGGAATGGACGTCATCGACTCCTCTGCCGGCGGAGGCTGGACCTGGCTCGAACAGGGCCTGCGCGGCGGTGCCGACGCCGTCGGACTCGGCGGTCAGATCGGAGAGATCTCCCCCGGTGCCCGTGCCGACCTGCTCGTGCTCAACATCGACACTCCGGAATTCGTGCCCTCCTGGGATGTGCCGTGGGAACTCGTCCGCCTGGCCAACCGCGACCAGATCGAAGCGGTCATCGTCGACGGCATGCTGCGCCTCCAACACGGTTGGCCCGTCGACTGGGACGGCCGCGAATTCCTCGAGCGTGCGAAAGACGTCTCCCGACGGGTGGTGGAGAACTCCCCGATCACCCGCATCGACCCGAACGCGGCCGACCACCGGGCACGGTGGATGGCCGAGCACGGGACCGCCCCGGCCAACACGCCGTGGAACGGTGGGACCGCCTCGGTGAACGCACCGTGGAACGGCAGCCCCACCTCGGCGAACGCACCGCGGAACAGCGGCCCCACCTCGGCGAGGGATGACTTCTGATGTCGATGCTCGCCTTTGCGATCATCGCCGCGGTCGTCCTCATCTCTGCGTTCGTGCAGGGATCGACAGGGATGGGGTTTGCGATGATCCTGGCGCCCGTCGTGACGTTCATCGACCCGAGCCTCATTCCGGTGATGCTGCTCGTGCTGATGATTCCGCTCAATCTCTACATCGCCGCGCGCGAGCGGGAGAATATCGACTGGACCGGTGTGAAATGGATCAGCGTCGGTCGGTTCGCCGGCACATTCGCGGGTCTGTGGATCCTCGTCATCGTCAACCTGCACCAGCTCGCGCTGCTCATCGGCTGGTCGACGCTCATCGCCGCGGTCGTCGCGCTGCTGGCACCGAAGTTCACGCCGAACAAGCCGGTGCTCGCGACGGTCGGGCTCGTCACCGGAGTCACGGAGACCTCGACGGGCATCGGCGGCCCGCCCTACGCGCTGGCCTATCAGCACAGTCCCGGCCCGGAGCTGCGCTCGACGGTGGCGGTGTGCTTCCTCGTCGGAGAGATCATCTCCCTCATCGTGCTCGCCTTCAGCGGGCAGGTCTCGGCGGACACGATGGTCACGACCGCGTGGATGCTGCCGTTCGTCGTGGTCGGTTCGTTCCTCTCCCGATATGTCCACCACCGCCTCGACGGGCCGGTGCTGCGCTATATCGTCCTCGGCTTTGCGATCGTCTCCGGCATCATCGTCATCGTTCAGGCGTGAGGGCGGCGAGTGCCAGGTGCGGCGAAGAGTGGTCGCAAACGGAATCTTGGGCTGCAAACCTAGGTCGCAATCGGATACTTTCAAGCGCGAGAATTGTCCGGTTGCGACCTATTTTCGGGCAGCGAACCTCGTGTGCAGCTGTGCCCTCGTCGGCGCCACGCAGTGAAGTAGGCTGATTCCATGTCTGACTTCCCGCGCGCGCACCGCGTCACGATCGCCGATGTGGCGCGTGAGGCAGGAGTGTCGCGGACGACTGTGTCCCATGCACTCAGCGGTCAGGGCAAGGTCAATGCCGCCACCCGGGCTAAGGTCAAAGAGGTCGCCGAGCGGCTGAACTATCGGCCCAGCGCCCGTGCCCGCAGTCTGCGCTCGGGCAAGTCGCAGACCCTCGCCCTGTTGTCCTCGATGCCCGCGGCTGTGTCCGCCGGGCCGTCTCAGCTGGGCTTCTTCACCGAACTGGCCATGGGATGTGCGCGGACCGCTCTGCTCGAAGGCTACGTCTTCGTCCTCGCTCCACCCACCGAGGCGGCTGACCCCGTCGATCTGCTCGACATCGATGGTGCGATCCTCCTGGAGCCCACCGTCGATGATCCCCTCGCCGAGGCGCTGCGTGACCGTGCCATCCCCTACGTCACGATCGACGGACCGAGTTCGAAAGCTGGCGACGACGCCCTGGCCGCTGCCGAGGCAGGTCCGGCGCGTTCATCGACAGCTTCGACCGGAGCCGCCAGCAAGTGGAGCATCGACCTCCACCACCGGGCGACTGCTCAGTTGCTGCTCAATCATCTCCTCGACCAGGGAGCCGCGCGGCCGGCGCTGCTGGTCAGCCGCAGCCTGCGCGGAGCACAGATCGCGGCCCGCGAGGTCTATGCCGAGACCGCAGTCGCCCGCGGTTTCGCACAGCTGATCGCCGAGGCGGATGAGACCTCCGGAGAAGACGGAGCCTTCGCCGCCGCCGAGGAGCTGTTGGCCGCGCACCCGGACATCGATGCGGTGTTCGCCCCGATCGACACCTTCGCCACCGGCGCGGTGAGGGCCGCTCAGGAATTCGGTCGGACGGTCGGCGAGGACCTGCTCGTCGCCACCCGCTATGACGGTCTGCGTGCACGCACGAGCCATCCGCCGCTGACCGCGGTCGACCTCGGGCTCGAGGCGATCTCGGGCGCGGCAGTCGAGATGCTCGTCACCGTTCTCGACGGTGATCATTCATCGAATGCGACCGCTGTCCTGGACGGCAGCACGGAATCCGTCGCCCGGGACGGAGGCGACGCGAAACCTGCCGCTGCGGACGATACTGGGTCGGCCGCCTCGGCGGGTTCATCCGGTCCGGTTCTCGTCGTCAGGGAATCGACGGCCGGCCATCCGCCGGACCGGAGCAAGGACGGAGCCTGACTCTCGGGCCAGTGGTACGGTGCCGCGTCGAACCTCAGATCCGGTAGTCGGCGGGTCTCTGGTCGAGCTTGCTCGGATCGGCGATCGGGGTCCGGGCCTTCGGGTGACGGTTGCGCTTGCCGGTGTGGTGGAAGAGCAGGTTGAGCAGCACCGAGACGAACGCGGCCATGGCGACACCGCTTCCCAGCAGGGACGATGCCGTCTGCGGCAGCTTCGAGTACATTCCGGGTAGGAGCACCGGCATGAGGCCCGCGGCCAGGCCGACGGTCGCGGTGATGAGGTTGCCCGTCTGGTTGAAATCGATCTTCGCGAGCATCTGGATGCCGAGGACGGCGATGATCGCGAAGACGACCACGGCGGTGCCGCCGACGACGGCCGACGGCACGCCGTTGAGGATGCGGGCGACGGGGCTGAGTCCGATGAGGATGAGGAGGACTCCGGCGATCGCGGTGACGCAGCGGCTGCGCACACCGGAGGCGCGCACGATCCCGACGTTCTCGCCGCTGGTGACCATCGCCGGGGTACCGAAAAGGCCGCCGAGGATGGTGATGATGCCGTCGGAGCGGATGAGGCGGGGAACCGCGCGGTGGGGTTCGACCTTCTTGCCGACGATCTCACCATTGATGATCGTCTGTCCGGTCGCCTCGGCCATAGATGCGAGCGCCCATAGCAGCATGGGGATCGCGGCGATGAGATCGAACTTCGGCGAACCGAACGGGAAGAGGGTCGGCACGGCGAACAGCGGGCCGTCGGTCTGACCGGAGAAGTCGGTGGAGCCCATGAACGCGCCGACGATGGTGCCGCCGACGAGCCCGACCGCCACGGAGAGTTTGCCGAGCATCCCGCGGAAGAACCGGAAGCACACGATGGTGATGAGGATGGTGATGAGGCCGAGCAGCAGATTCTGCGGGTCGCCGAAGTCCGGTGAGTCCGGTTCGCCGACCATGAGTTTGCCGGTGACCTGAACGAGGTTGATGCCGATGACGATGACCATGATCCCGATGACCAGCGGCGGGAAGAACTTGAGCACCTTGACGAACAGCGTCACCGCGAGGATGTAGAAGACACCCGTGAGCAGCACTGCTCCGACCGCGGTCTCGACATCGGTGCCCTGCGCGATCGTGATGAACAGGATCGTCGCGGCCCCGCCCGGGAGCATGACGAACGGCAGTCGCACGCCGATCTTCCACACGCCCACCGACTGCAGGATCGACCCGAGACCGGAGAAGACGAAGACCGCCGACAGCACCGCCGAGGTGGTCTGCGCATCCAGCCCCAGTGCGGTCGCGATGAGGAACACCGACGAGATCGGGGTCGCCACCATGACGAGCACGTGCTGAATGGCGAACGGGACGAGATTGCGGATCGGCCGCAGCTGATCGACGGGGTAGACGGCCTTGCCGGAAGTGGTAGCGTCCGCGGATGGCGTTGTGTCGGCGGCGGAGTCGGCGTCGTTGCCGACTGTGCTGCCGGTGTGGTCCGGATCGGGTGTTGCGGGCATGGCACTGCTCCTCGATGCACATCGTGATCGGCCTGAAATACAGCGGCCAAATCGATTTGTTCAATCGTGCATCGAGGGAGGGGCGGTGTCAATAAGCGGTTCGGAATTCGGACAGATCGCCGAAAAACGGGCTGAGTGTCGAGAAACGCATGCGCGCGGTATGTGTCAACTTGTTTGAGACAGTTCCGTGGGTTTCTTGATGGGATGGTTGATATGGGCGCGTCCCGGCAGACGCGGTGGCCTGGGACGTCGCCCGTATCGGTCGGGATGACGCCGATACGCCTGATCCAACAGTCTCCTCCGCTGAGCTGAGACAGCACTGGTCTGACGGAAATGAACATTGACTGGCGTGTGGTAACCGATCCCTGAATGACGGTGCTCAGTGTTATACATGGCGAAGAACCACACACAATATGTGTGAGCATCACTGAAGTCATCGAACCGCTCGGGAAACTCCAACACGTACTTACACGTTTTGAAGAGTGCTTCCGAATACGGGTTGTCATTCGACACGCTCGGACGCGAAAACGATAACTCGATGCCCAACAGTGACGACAACCGCGATACCGGCTTCGACACCATCGCGGCCCCGTTGTCCGAATGCAGATAGTCGGGCCGACCGTACTTCTTCGACGCCGTCTCGATCATCGTTGTCGCGATCCGACCGTCTTCGTACGCGTGGAGTTCCCACGCGACGACGTATCGGGAATACACATCGACGATGACATACAGGTGCCAGTACACACCCCTGACCGGGGTCGATAGTTTCGTGATGTCCCACGACCAGACCTGGCCGGGAGCATTCGCGACGAGTTCGGGTTTCTCCTTCCGGCCCGGCCGTGATCGTGACTGCGACGTCCGGCGCCGGTCGCCGACGAGCCCGTGGTCGGCCGCGACCCGGTACCACGATGAGCGTGACGCGATATAACACCCAGCGTCCCAGGCACGGTAGAAGACCTGTCCGACGGAGAGATTGGCATACTCGTCCCTGGACAGCTCGTGAAGGATCTGACCCCGTTCGTCATCAGTCAACGCACTCGGTTGGAAACGCAGCGCCTGCGGGATCGGTGGAGATGCCGGCTTCGCCGTGGTGCGGTGATGACGGTAAAACGAGGCACGCGGATACCCCACACACTCACACCCGGTGCGAATCGACCACCCGATATCGACGAGTGCGTCGATACTTGCTGCTAGGACCTGTTGAATCGCTTGCCCCAGACGGGGTCCGGCTCGTTGGGGTCCGGTTCCTCGACTGGTGCTGGCCGGGATTGTTTGGTCGCGGCGCTCTTGGTCAATGTTTCCAAGAGCGCGGATGCTTTTCCCAGGATCTCGACCGCGTTTTCTGACTGCTCGAGTCGAGCTTCTAAGTCAGCGATCTTCTGGCGTTGTTGTTCATAGTCGACGCGTTCTGCTCGGGTCAGCGCGATTCGCGACTCCTTCTTGTCCGTCGGCGTCAGGAGTCCGTCGCGGCGCTTCTTCTGCCAGTCCTGGACTGCAGATATCGAGAGTCCTCGTTCACGGCAGAACAGTGCTCGCTGCCCGCGTGGAACAAGGTTGTATTCGTCGAGGATGGCCAGTTTCTCATTGATGGTTAAGCGTGGGCGTCGTTGCTTGGGCATGGTGGTCACCTATTCCCCGCCTACTGTGTCAGGCTGTCTCAATACAGCCTGACACAGAGGGCGCGCATGCGTTTCTCGACGCTCAGCCCGTTCTTCGACGGAGGCAGGGGAGGGGAGAGTCTGGTTGCTCAGGCGGCGATGAAGCTGAGGACGACGAAGGTGCCGAACGAGACGAACGGGGCGATCGCTGCGATTGCGATGGCGATGACGCCGGGTGTTCGGCCCCGCCCGGTGACCGCGGCCGTGATGCCCAGGATGATGGCTGTGACTCCCGCGCAGGTGCACAGGCCCTGGACGCCGACGAGCACGGTCGCCAGGGTCTGATACCAGTCCGGGGTGTCCGTGAAATAGTAGCCGGATGCTGCCTCCGAAGGCCCGACGGTGGCGCCCAGGATCACCGAGGCGGCCAGGCTGAGGACCATGGCGACGACCGAGAGCGCCACGGCCACCTTGCCCAGCGTCGGCGACTTCGCCGAGGCGGCACCGTCCATTCGGGCGGCAGCGGAGCCATGAGCATCGGCAAGATCGTCGGGGCGCGGGGAGGCATAGATGGGTTGGGCAGGAGGAGTCGGGACTCGAGGCTGCTGTGCCGCGAGCTCATCATCGGTGGGCTGAGGGTACGAGAAGTCCGTCGAAGTCATGCTTCGACGCTATCGACAAGGACCGGCTGCGCCCCATCCTGCTATCCCAAGAGCGAGGTCGGGAAAACCTCCCTGCGGGCATGGCCCGACCGGCTGCCGCGATTCTAGGTCACCAACGGATACTTTCGGGCGCGAAGAACCTCCGTTTGTGACCTGAGTTTGTGGTTCAGGGCTTGCGAGCGACGATGAGGAACCGCTTCTGTGTGACCGTGATCGGCTCACTCGACTCGGCCAAGCGTCTGAGGACATCGAGGTTGGACCTGACGGTGAACCCGGGAACATCCCACGGGATATAGGCGAGGTACTCGATGACCGCCTCGACGTCGGTGAAGCGCATCGTTCCCTGCCACTTGCGGGCCGCCTCGATCGCCAGTCCCTCACTCTCGACGTCGCTGATGCGCGGTTCGAGCTGCTGGCGCAGATCGCCCACCCCGCCGCCGAAGAGATCGCGGAACTCCTGAGCCTCCGTGCCGTCGACCTGCTGGGTGAGGAACAGTCCGCCCGGGGAGAGCACGCGGGCCACCTCGGCGAGGTCATAGCTTTCGTGGCGGTTCATCACAAGGTCGAACTCACCGTCGCTCCACGGCATCTCCGGGTGGTGATCGCTGTCGTACCGGGTGACCTCGACGCCGTAGTCCTCCAGCATCGAGGCGGCCAAGGGGACGTTGGGCTCCCACCCCTCGGTCGCGGAGATCGTCGGCGAGGGTTCGCCGGGAGGCCGGGCCTCCTCGAGGCGATCGATGAGTTCGCTGAGGCGCTCGCCGCCTCCCGTGCCCATGTCGAGGCAGCTGCTCGACTCGGCCATTGCGTCGAGGCAGATCTGGTCGAAGTCCCACGGTGGATCATCGGCGACGAGGCGTCCGGCCAGCGGGGAGAAGTTCCACCCTGTCATCGAGGCTGTCTCGTGGATCCAGGCCCATCGCTCGTGGCGTTCGTGGGGAGTCTCGTCGCGCGTGCGACTGCTGTCGGCATATTCGGGCATGTCCACACTCCTCTGCCGGGTGGCTCGGCACCATCACCGAGCAGTTCTGCAACTCTGCCGGACGGCTCAGCGCCGCAGGGGCGCCGGTGCCGTACTTCGACTCTAGGCCAAAACAGTTTCGAGGTGCGGGAAGTAGCGAAGAATTCTCCGGACTGAGACATGGACTCCGGCGTGAAGTAAGTGGGCGCCTATACGACGAAGCAGAAGGTGAGCACCGCGAGGCTGACGGCGAGCATGCCCAGGCAATTCAGCCAGAAATCCCGGCCGATATAGCCGGCCCGCAGATGAGCGACCGCGGCGCAGAGGAAGTAGACGACGAGGCCTGCCGCGGCCGCCGCGCCGAGTCCGGGAATCCAGATCCCTGCCACCAGGCCGGTCGCGGCGAGGAACTTCACCACCGCGAGTGCCCACCACCAATCACGTGGGAAGCCGACGCCGTCGAGGCAGGCGGCAATCGCTCGCGGCGGACGGAAGGTGAGCAGACCGTCGCCGAAGACGATGACCGCAAGGACGAGGGTCGGCCAGATCGGATCGGGCAGCAGGATCATCGTGAACCCCTCATAGCGAGCTCCGGATGCGAGTGTGGAAGACGATGCTGGCCAGCATCGCCTCGACGGCGTCGTCGAGACTCATCGTCGTCGCCGCCCACCGGAAGAGGATGCCCAGGTACGAGTCGTAGAGTGCTGCGGCGCTGGACCGCGCATGGTCCTCGTTGATCCCGATCGAGACCAGCGATTCGCTCAGGCGGCTCTGCAGATCCGCGGCGAGGGTGTTGAATACTTCGGGCTCGCCCTTGACCCGCATCATCGCCGCAGCGTAGTCCCGTGACAGGTCCTCGTGTTCGGCGAAGAACTCGAGGAAGGGCAGGAAGAGCTCGAGCAGATGACGCTGCACCGCCGAGGATGGTCGGGACGGGCCCGTGTCCCTGGGGCTTGCCCCAGCGCCGGCTCTCACCCCGACCGCACCTGCGGCCGTCGAGCTCCCGCGTTCCGAGAGACTCCCGCGCTCCGACAGGCTCGCTCGCCGAGGCGGTGGTGTGTAGGTCCCGTCCTGCAGCTGACCGATCCACCGATCGAAGCACCGGACGAGGATCGCGTCCTTGTCGCCGACCGCCATCACTCGACCCACCGACACCTCCGCGGCCTTGGCGATCGCCCGAATGGTTGTGGCTTTGAAGCCGCGGTCGAGGAACAGCTCGGCGGCGGCACCGATGATCCGGTCCTCGGTCTGTCGGCGCTTGCCGGACCTCAGCTGAACGTGTTCACTGGCCATGCTCGAACCTTAGGTCCTTCCGTGTTCACTTTCCAGACCACGTGTCGTGTTGCCCTCAACAGGAAAGTTTATGTACCTTAACTTTATGAACGTCGATCCCTCTGCATCGGTGCGCACCCGCGAACGTGGACTGAAGAAGCACGGCCGGAAGAAGATCTCCACCGCAGTGCTCCTCGGCCCGGCCTTCGTCGCGGCCATCGCGTATGTCGATCCGGGCAACGTCGCGGCCAACCTCACCGCCGGTGCGGAGTACGGATACCTCCTCGTCTGGGTGCTCGTGGCAGCGAACCTCATCGCCGTTCTCGTCCAATATCTGTCTTCGAAGCTCGGACTGGTCTCCGGGCAGTCGCTGTCGAGCCTCCTCGGTGATCGCCTTCGGAAGAGGTCCCGCCTCGCATACTGGGGGCAGGCCGAGGTCGTCGCCATCGCCACCGACCTTGCCGAAGTCATCGGCGGTGCGATCGCACTGAAGATCCTCTTCGACTTGCCGCTCCTGCTCGGCGGCGTCATTGTCGGGGTGGTGTCGCTGTTCCTGCTGTCGATCCAATCCACTCGCGGTCAGCGTCCCTTCGAATTCGTCATCATCGGATTCCTGGTCGTCATCGCCATCGGCTTTCTAGCAGGCCTGTTCGTCGGGGACGTGAATTGGGGGCAAGCCGCAGGTGGAATCATGCCGCGGCTCGAAGGCACGAACTCCGTGGTGCTGGCCGCGAGCATGCTCGGCGCCACCGTCATGCCCCATGCGATCTACCTCCACTCGGCGCTGTCGGTCGATCGTCATCGCGATAACGCGACTGCCTCGACCGGGCAGCTGCTGCACGCCAGCCGCTGGGACGTCGTGCTGTCCCTCGTCGTCGCCGGGTCCGTGAACATCGCGATGCTGCTCCTGGCCGCCGCAGCGCTGCGCGGCCAGACCGGCACCGACACCATCGAGGGTGCACACGCGGTCGTCACGGCCAACCTCGGCGAGGTCGTCGGCCTCTTCTTCGGCATCGGTCTCCTCGCCTCGGGGCTGGCCTCGAGCGCAGTCGGATCCTATGCGGGCGCCTCGATCATGCAGGGCCTGCTGCGGGTGAACATCCCGATCGTGTGGCAGCGCGCGTTCACGATGATCCCCGCGCTCATCGTTCTCGCCATCGGTGTCGACCCGACCTGGGCGCTCGTGCTCAGCCAGGTCGTGCTCAGCCTCGGCATCCCGTTTGCGATGATCCCCCTGGTCAGGCTCACGAGCAGCCGCCGCGTGATGGGCGAATTCGCGAACGCACGATGGATCACGCTCATCGCCGTGGCCGCCTCGGCGCTCATCATCGCCCTCAACGTCGTCCTCATCGTTCTGCTCGCGCTCGGCGTCGACTGACCTGAGCCGAGGCGGGGCGGCCGGCTTGGGTCGATGCGGATCGGACTCGTGTATTCGCTCGCTTACGGCGCATCGCTGCCAAGCGACGACCGATGAGTCCATGTCGAGGAGCGAAGAGGTAGACGAGAGCGAATACCGCGCCCTGCGAAAGCACCACCATCCCTCCGGAAGCAGTGTCGAGGTAGTAGCTCGAATAGAGACCGATCACCGCGCACAGAATCGAGATCGCAGGCGCGATGAGCAGCATCCGCTGAAACCTGTCCGTGAGCAGGTATGCGGTCGCACCGGGCACGATGAGCATCGCCACGACGAGCACGACCCCGACCGCCTGCAGTGCGACCACGGAGGTCAGAGCGAGCAGCCCGAGCAGGGTGGCGCCGAGGAGGCGCGGATTGATCCCCAGCGCATGTGCATGAGTCGGGTCGAAGGCGTAGAGCGTGAAATCGCGGTTCTTGGCTGCGAGCACAAGCAGGGCGATCGCCCCGAGGGCGGCCACCTGGACCAGTTCGGAACGCGAGACGCCGAGGAGGTTGCCGAAGATGATGTGGTTGAGGTCGACGTGCGAAGGGGTGACGGAGATGAGGACGAGGCCCAGGGCGAAGAGCGATGTGAAGACGATGCCGATCGCCGCATCCTCCTTGATTCGGCTGGTATCGCGGACGGCTCCGATGAGTCCGACTGCGAGGAATCCGAAGACCACCGCGCCGAGGGCGAACGGCGCGCCGATGACATAGGCGAGAACGACTCCCGGCAGTACTGCATGCGAGACGGCATCGCCCATGAGCGACCAGCCGATGAGCACCAGCCAACAGGAGAGAACGGCGCACACGACCGAGGCGATGAGGGTCGTCGCCAAGGCGCGAAGCATGAAGTCTAAACCGAAGGGCTCGATCAGGAAGTCGATGAGAGTCATGCCATCTCTCCTTCGATGCGGTCGGCTCGGTCCGAGTTGGGACGCTCACCGTCTCGGGGCGTTTCGCTCGCACCGGACGGGTCGAGGCCGAACGCCAGAGCGAGATTCTCCGGGCGGAGCACCTCGGCAGGGGAGCCGTGGAGAAGGACGCGGCGCATCAGGAGGATCGCTTCGTCGGCGAGTGCGGGCAGCGCATTGAGGTCGTGAGTGGACACGAGCACCGTCGCCCCCGCCTCGGCGAGTTCCTTCAGCAGGCCGGTGATCGTCGCCTCGCTGCGTTTGTCGACGCCGGCGAAAGGCTCATCGAGGAGCAGGATCGTCGCCCCCTGCGCGAGTCCGCGGGCGACGAAGGCCCGTTTCTTCTGCCCGCCCGAGAGCTGACCGATCTGTCGGTCGGCGAACTCGGTGAGTTCGACGCGGTCCAGAGCGCTCTCGACGGCCTCGCGATCGGCTCTCCGGCTCATCCGGAGCGGGCCCATGCGGCCATAGCGACCCATCATCACCACATCGCGGACCGAGAGTGGGAAGTCCCAGTCGACGTCCTCGCTCTGAGGGACATAGCCGAGTGCTCCGGCCCTGCGGGCCCGCCGTGTCGGGCCGCCGTCGATGCTCACCCGCCCGGAGTCGGGGTCGACGATGCCCATGATCGTTTTGAACAGGGTCGACTTGCCCGAGCCGTTCATCCCGATCAGCCCGCAGATGCGTCCCCGCTCGAGCGTCAGGGAGGCGCGATCGAGAGCGAGCGTGTCCCCGTAGTGGACGGTCACCTCGTCGACGGTGATCGCCGGCGGTGCATCGCCGGCCGGTCCGACCGTGGAGCTCGTCTGTTCGGTCACGGAAGCGGGAGCTGCGGAACTCACGATTCGCTCCCGGTCAGTGCCTCGGCGATGACCTGCGCGTCGTGGCGGATGAGGTCGAGGTAAGTGGGCACGGGGCCATCGGCCTCCGACAGCGAATCGACGTAGAGCGTGCCGCCGAATTCGGCCTCGGTGGCTTCGACGACCCGATCCATCGGCGCCTGGGAGACCGTGGATTCGCAGAAGACTGCGGGCACATCGTTGTCCTCGACGAACTCGATCGCCGAGGTGATCTGGCCCGGTGTCGCCTGCGATTCGGCATTGACCGGCCAGATGTACTTCTCCCTCAGTCCGGCATCGCGTGCGAGGTAGGAGAACGCCCCTTCGCAGGTGACAAGTGCCCGCTGGGACTTCGGCAGCGTGGAGAGATCGTCGACGAGGTCGTCCTGCACCGTCTGCAGCTGTTCGCTGTAGTCCTTCGCGTTGGCAGCGAAGTCCTCGGCATGGTCCGGGTCGAGGTCGGCGAAGGCGCGGGCCATGTTCTCGGCGTAGATCTGGACGTTGAGCGGGCTCATCCAGGCGTGCGGGTTGGGTTTGCCGGCGTAGGCGTTCTCGGTGATCGAGAGCTCGTCGACCCCCTCGCTGACGACGGTGTGAGGGACGTCGACCTCGTCGACGAACTGAGAGAACCACTGCTCGAGGTTGAGCCCGTTGTCGAGTACGAGATCGGCCTTCGCGGCCTTGCGGATGTCGCCGGGAGTGGGTTCGTAGCCGTGGATCTCGGCCCCGGCCTTCGTGATCGACTCGACCTCGAGGTGCTCGCCCGCGACATTGTCCGCAATGTCGGCGAGCACCGTGAAGGTCGTGAGCACGACCGGTTTGTCGCCGGCGTCCTCGGCCGTCGCGGCGCTGCCGCAGGCGGCCAGACCAAGGGGGAGGGCCGCGGCCAGGGCGGCAGTGAGTCCGCGACGAGAGCGAGGAATCGGGTGCCCCGTGGGGGCGTTTCCGGGTGCAGATGCGGCGTCGGCGGCAGTGGTGGAATGGCTGTGCTCAGACATGAGGGGCTCCTTGTCGTCGGGGGTCCCGAATAAAAGTTAATGTACATTAACTTTATGCTCTGAGCTGAGGAAAGCCAAGTCATTGGGCCTCGTGTCTCGTTGGGCCCCGCGCCGAGGCTGACCTTCGCCGAGGCGGCTCGCAGTTCCGAGGTCACCGACGTGTCCTTGTGGAATGGGGACTCACCTCGCCGAGGGGGCGCCTCAGTCGGGGAGGATCCCCGACCGGGCGAGGACGGTGAGCCTGCGCGCGAATTCGGCGGCCTCCTCGCGGTCGGTGCCGTGCAGGCGGAAAGCCGGTCGGTCCCGGAACTGCACAACGGCGGTTGCTCGCCCGTGATCGACTCGAGTACTCGCCCCGACCAGCTGTTTCGGTGCCGCCTCGTCGATGATCTCCGTGCTTCCTGAGGAAGTCGGGCGGGTGTGGACCAGTCGGGAAGGTGTGATGAGGAGGAACTCGGCACCGCGCAGATTGCGGTTGCCGATCTTCAGCCACACGGACTCGTCTCGGTCGAGGGCGTCATAGGGCGGCGGGGTCGGCCCACGGCGGCGGGCTCGCGCGGAGAGCTTCTCCTCGCCGACGCTGGTGACGGCCATCCGGCGGGCTCCGAGCAGAACGACGACGGAGACCGCTGCCAGCGGCACGGTGATGGCCGCGGCGATGACGGTGTTCGCGAAAGAGAGCCAGGCGAACAGAGCCCCGGCGCCCATGCCGAGGATGACGTTGCCGGCCACGAGCCAGAGTGCCAGGCCGGTGCGGCTGCGCACCGCCACTGTGACTCCGGCCATTGCCAGACCGAAGTTCGTCGAGGCGATGGCTGCGGCGCACAGAACGACGAAGGGCAGGGGCGAGTTCGTGAAGTCACCCCATACGGTTCCGGGAGCACCGGGTGCGGATGCGAACGTGTGCTACAGCAGTGCTGCGAGGCTGAAGCACAGCCCGAACAGCGGCCCGATGCCGGTGACGGCGATGAGCGGATCCCTGGTGAAGAGGGTGAACGATCCGCGTGGGGCTCCGCTCAGCTCGGATTCGAGTCCTTCGCCGCGGTCGGATCCTGTGAAGAAGATGATAGAGACGAAGGTGATCAGGCCGATGAAAGCGAAAGTGAACGGAGCGGCGGCCTCGGCATCCATGAGGTTATCGGAGGTGGGAGATGCACGGGCCAAGCCGGTGTTGACGACGAAGAACACCACCATCGCCACGGCGCTGAGAGTGAGAGCTCCGGTCAGTCCGTGGGACAGTGCTCGCTTGTGGGTGCTCATGGATGGTCAGCTCTTCAGTGCGCGCCTAGTCGGTCAGCCCTTGCGCAGGTCGATCGGTCGGATGAGGATGCGCGGGTCCGAGCGCACCCACCACGGTTTCGGTTCTCCGGCAGCGGCGGCCGCTCGGCGCTCGGCGCGGGTGGCATAGCGGTAGGTGAAGACGCGGACACGGATGAGGTCCGGGGCAGCACCGCCGAAGGGGTCGCGGCCCATCAGTCTGCGGATCTGCACATCGCCGGAGCCGATCGCGCGGAGCAGCTCGGTGAACCACGTCTGTCGGTAGTCACCGAGTGCGGCGAACCACATGAGCCAGTCGAGCCTGAGGTGATAGGGCGCGACGACAGGCCCGCGACGAAGAACGTCGCCGGGTTTGCCCTTGAACGGATACTCGCGCCAGCTCTCGCCGTCCCACCCTTCGATGATGATCTCGTTGCGGGTCTCGGTCATCGATCCGAAAGCGCCGTAGGCATTGCCGAGCCCGAGCCGATTGAAGCTCGCGTTCATCAGCTGATTCGGTGAGAAGAGATTGCGCAGCGCTGGCACGTTCAACCAGGCCTGCCACGCGACGAATACGAGGACGATGATCAGCCACCAGACCGGCAGCGCCTCGACCGGCGCGGTGGCGGGTGCGGGGTCGGTCGCCTCGGCGGTGGTGGGATCGGTGAATATTCCGATGACGGTATTCCACCCCCAATCTGGGAACGGACCGCCGGCGATCCACCGGAAGAACGTGTCGCTGATGCCGGAGCAGGCGAGCAGGATCGTCGCCCAGTTCAGCCACGCATAGTTGCCGCTGACGACGAGTGCGAGCTGGGTGAGGATGATGGCGACAGCTGCGAAGGAGGCGATCGGCTGGGGCAGGAACAGCAGCCACGGTGCGGCGAGTTGGACGATATGGCTGCCCAAGGTCTCACTCTTGTGCCACCAGCCGGGCATGAGGTGGACGCGCCGGCTCAGCGGGTTCGGCATCGGCTGGGTCTGGTGGTGATAGTCCATCGCGGTGAGGTCGCGCCAAGAGTCGTCCCCGCGCATCTTGATCATTCCGGCACCGAATTCGATGCGGATGACGAACCAGCGCAGCAGCAGGATCATCGGCAGAGCCGGTGCCACCTCGTGGGAGCCGAGGAAGCCGACGAGGAACCCGGCTTCGAGCAGCAGCGATTCCCAACCGAAGCCGTAGAAGCGCTGCCCGATCGAGACGATCGAGAAGTACAGCGCCCACATCGCCAGGAATACCGGAATGGGCACCCATGCGGGCCCGGACTGGGGCAGACCGATGATCGCCGAGGCGGCCAGGACCATTCCGAACACGCAGATGAGGCGCAGTCGTTGGTCCGAATACGCAAACCGCTTCCAGCGGAAGAGGCTCGGCGCCTGTCGGGCCGAGGTCAGAGCGATGAAGCGTGGGGCAGGGGTGAGCCCCCGTTCGCCGAGGAGAGCCGGGAACTGGTTGAACGCGGAGGCGAAGGCGATGAGGAAGAGCACGCCGAAGCCGCGTTGGATGATCTCGCGGGAAATCGTGTAGTCGCCGGCGGTGAGCAGAGCGACCACCTGGCTGAGGTCCATGGCTTAAGTATCCTCCTCCTGCGGAAGACGGCCGGTCGCGGCCAGAGAGGTCAGTGCCTCGGCGAACTTGTCTGCCTCGCTCGGGTCCCCGCCGACGAGTTCCATGTCCGGGCGGTCCCGGAAGTGCGCCGAGGTGGTGTGCCCGGCCGGGCGAAACGCTGTGCTGGCGCCGCGCAGCTGTCCTGGATGGGCCTGGTCGAGGATGCGGATCTGCCCCGGTCGTGTGGGTCCGGTTCCGGTGCTGGCGGGTGCGGCCAGGAGGAGCCGCTGGTTCGTGGCGGCGAGGATCTGTCCGGCCGGGTTCTCCCGGTCGGCGAAGTGGAGCATGAGGTTCTCACCTGGGGCGAGGGCGGTCAGCAGCGACTGCAGTCGAGTTTCGTGGGCGGCATCGATCCGGTTGGTGACGCGGGCTCGGGCGACGGCGAACAGGCGGGCGGGGATGAGGGCCGCCGTGGTGATGATGAGGCAGACGGCGGTCTCTGCCAGCCCTGTCGGCGGTGACATCGTGAGAATGTTCGAGGCCATGACGCCGATGGTGATGGCCAGGATGGCGATGAGCACAGAGACGATGAGGAAGACCGCCCAGAGTGTGCGGTGGAAGGCATCGGCGATCGCTCCGAGGGTGAGGCTGAAGTTGACGGTGGCCCACAGCCCGAACAGCAGAGCGATGGCCGGCAGTGGGGATGCGGTCAGGTCGCCCCAGACGGTGCCGGGATTGCCGGTGTCCATCGCGAAGGCGTGCCAGATGAAGGCGGCGATGACTCCGCAGACGGCCCACACCGGTCCGACGGCGAACACCCGAGGCCAGGGGTTCCGGACGAAGGCAGTGGGCGGGTGTTTGCGTTTCACTCCGTGGGGATCGGCGGTCTGCTGCGCGCGGGCGGCGCTGCTGCCTGCGGGCGGTTTGTCCTCGTAGAAGACGACGGCGGCAACGGCGGAGAAGAAGAACAGAACCAGTATCCCGATGCCCGGTGCCTGGTCCGGGTTGATTCCCCGGAACCGGTGATTGCTGATCGGGTTGATACCGGCATTGGCGAGGAAGAAGGCAATCGAGGCGAAAACGGCGAACCCGATCCCGAACACGAGAGTAGTACTGCCCCTGGAGCGACTGTCCCTAGTCATGCCTCCATCCTCGCAGGAACTCTGTGAACCCGGGGCGCTGAGATGTTCCGGATCCGTTGCGTGGCAGCGAATAAGTAAGGAGCGGTGACCGTATCGGTCACCGCTCCTTCTATCGCTGTGCTCACCCCGTCACCGAGGCGGCTGTGCACGAATGGACACGGCCGCCTCGGCGAGGGTTTCACTCAGTGCTTCGGTTCCTCGATGTTCTCGACATCGTCGGCTTCCGTGGGCACCGCCGGAATCGAATCCGTGGTCGGCGGCGTCGGTGGAGTGACGACCGACTGGAACGAGTGCTCGTGCGAGTAGGCGAGGAACGACAGATGGTTCTCGTACCGGTCGAGCACGTCATCGATGATCTGCTGTGAGCTCAGACCCATGAGGTCGTATCCTTCCGAACCGGTCTGCGTGAAGACCTCGATACGGAAGTACTTGTCGTCACCTCGTGGGGCGTTGCGGGCACCGAATGACGGCACATTCGCCTCGATGGCTGCGGCCTCGTAGTGGAAGTCGCGCTGCTCGCCCATGTCGACATTGAGCGTGTTCGTCGTGATCTCGGTGTCTTCGTCGAGGGTCTGGATGTGTTCGACGGTGTAGCCGAGTTCGCGGAACTCCTTGGACACGGCTTCCAGGGACGGTCCGACCACCTCGGCGACGAAGCGTTCGACGGACTTCTTCGTCGGGTAGGAGCGAAGGGTCGCCAGTCGCTGACGCCAGGTCTTCTCCGGAGCACGTCCACCGTGGGCGGCCGTGGTGCGGCGACGACGGGTCCGGCCTTCGCGTTCGGCGCGCTCCATGCGCAGCACCTTCGAGAACGAGGCCATGACGAGGTAGGCAATGATCGTCACCGGCAGGGCGAAGATCAGCGTTGCGTACTCCATCGTCGTCACGCCGCCGGCGACGAGCATGGCGATTGTGAGCACTGCCGTGACCAGGGCCCAGAAGATGCGCAGCCACTTGGCTCCGTCCTCTTCCGGATTCGGAATCGAGGAGGAGAAGTTCGACATCACCATGGCACCGGAGTTCGCACTCGTGAGGTAGAAGAGCAGTCCGGACAGAGTGGCCAGGCCGATGAGGAACGTCGCTCCCGGGAACATCTCGAGTAGGTCGTACCAGCCCTGTTCCGGGGAGGCGATGGCCGTCTTCGCGAACTCGTCGTTGCCGTTGAAGACCTCGGACAGGGCCGAGTTGCCGAAGATCGTGACGATGATGAAGTCGCAGATCACGGGGGCAGTGATCGCAGCGATGACGAACTCACGCAGCGTGCGGCCGCGGGAGATGCGGGCGAGGAACAGCCCGACGAAAGGACCCCAGGCGAGCCAGAAGGCCCAGAAGAACAGGGTCCAGCCGCCCATCCATTCGGAGCCGCCGTCGACATAGGCGAACGTCGACAGCGTGCGTTCGGGCAGGGTGAAGATGAAGCGGCCGATGTTCTCGACCATGGCGTTGAGCAGGAAGGCGGTCTTGCCGGTGACGAGGATGTAGAGCATCATCGCCGCACACGACCAGAGGTTGAGCTCGGAGACGAGGCGGATGCCCTTGTCCACGCCAGAGGTGCAGGCGGCGACGGTCATGACGACGGCCACGATGACGAGCGCGATCTGCAGGGCCAGCCCGGTTTCGAGACCGAAGAGAGTGGCGAACCCGACGTTGAGCAGGACGACGCCGATGCCCATCGAGGTGGCCACGCCGAAGACTGTGCCGACGAGGGCGAAGATGTCGATGACATCACCGGTGGTTCCGCGCACGCGCTTGCCCAGCAGCGGGTAGAGGACCGCACGGATCGACAGGGGCATGCCCCAGCGGTAGGCAAAGTAGCCCATCGCCATGCCGAGCAGCGAATACATCGACCAGCCGGCGATGCCGTAGTGGAACATCGTCCACACGACGGCGTCCTGAGCGGCTGCCGCCGATTCGGGGGAGGCATTGACCGGGTGGAGGTACTGGGTGATCGGTCCGGTCACCGAGTAGAAGAGCATGTCGATGCCGACGCCTGCGGCGAAGAGCATCGCGACCCAAGTGAAGAGGTTGTACTGCGGGCGGGAGTGGTCCGGGCCGAGCCTGACGCCGCCTTCCTTGGACAGTGCCACCCAGAGGACGAAGCCGATGACGACGGTGACGGTGACGACATAGAACCAACCGAGGTTCTCTGCGATCCAGTCCACAGCCGTCTTCATGGTCGACTGAGCCGAGTCGGGCATCATCATCGCCCACACGGAGAACGCGAGGATGATGAGAGAGGCGACGATGAAGACTCGCCAGTTGACCCGGGAGCCGCGTTCGTCGGAGAGCTCCTCCGGGCCCTTGCTCATCTCCGTGCTGTCGATCGGAGCGCGCTTCTCGGGGTCGACGTCCCTGCTGATTCTCGTAGCTCGGTCGGTACCGCCGAATCGCTCACGCTCGACGACTGGGCGCTTCAACTTCTCTTCGTTCGGATCCTGCACGCATCGACCTCCGGTAGACAAAAGTGGACTGGGCCCGAAAATGGGCCCGATCCATTCTACGGTTGGAGGATTTTCACAAAGACAGCACCCCCTCTTTTCAGGAAGTTGACTAAGCTGCCGGGTCGTCCAGTCGGGCCGGGCACGGGAGCCGGTTCGAACGGGCCCGAAGGGTGGAAGGGATCATCCCCGGGAGCGAGCGGCCACCTCGGTGAGAGTGTCGACGAATCGCTGCGCCTCGGTGGGGATGGTCTCCTCCAGCCGCATCGACGATCCGACGTGCAGCTCCACGGTCACGGTCGCGCGTCCGCGGAAATCCTCTGCTCGAACGGCGCCGACCTGCCGAGCGGCCGCCTCCGAGAGCTGGGCGATGGAGCCCTGAACATCGGTGCGCACCCGCATGATCCGTTGGTCGGTGAGGATGAGCAGATCGGAGTCGAACGGCGGCAGGCTCCGCAGCCGCACGTATTCGATCTCGCCGGGGCGGAACAGGCCGGTTGCGTTGATTCCATCTGATCGTGCTCGCGGGTTGTCCGGGGTCGTCGGCCCTCGCCGTGCTGTTGGTCGAGATGCCGGCTTGCGGGCCTTCGCCCAGCGGCGGAGCGCACGGAACGGGGACCAGCCGTCTGTGAGGGAGGGGCCGTCGGGGATGGCGGGCCGAACCGACCCTGTGCGGTCGGCGTTGTCGGTTGGGTGAACCGAGTCGGAGGGGAGGGAATGGGAGGTCATGAATGTGATTCTTCCAGGGCCGCCTCGGCGCGGGGGTGGGTCGGTCGTAATCGTTTGGGAACATCTGTGTCCGCTCGCCCACTTCGGGTGAAGTGGACGAGCGGGAGGCGATGCGTCCATGGGATACTGGGGGCATGCGTGCAGGTGAAGTCTCCGAGGTCAGTCAGGACTACCTCAAGGCCATCTGGTCGGCTCAGGAATGGGGCGGCGACCCGATGACGGCTACCGAACTTGCGAACCGATTCGGCACGACGAAGGCCAATGTCACCGAGGTGCTCAAGCGTCTCGACGAACTCGGTCTCATCACTCGCGTCCCATATAAGCCACCGGTGCTCACCGAGCAGGGCACGGCGATCGCCCTGTCGATGGTGCGCAGGCACCGGCTCATCGAGACGTTCCTCGTGAAGTCGCTCGGCTACAGCTGGGACGAGGTTCATGACGAGGCCGAGATCCTCGAGCATGCCGCCTCCGATCGGCTCATCGACCGCATCGACGCGTTCCTCGGCAACCCGACGTCCGACCCGCACGGCGATCCGATCCCGGGACCGGACGGGCGCGTGGATTCCCACACGCCCACCCTGCTCGCCGAGGCGACTCCCGGTCGTTATCAGGTGCTGCGGGTCTCCGATGCTGATCCTGTTGTTCTCGGGAAGCTCGCCGAGGCGGGGGTGCTGCCCGATGTCGCGCTCGACGTCGTCGATCGCACCGATGAAGCCGTGACCGTGGACATCGGAGGGAAGCAGGAGACGCTCGACTCCGCGCTCGCCGCGGCCGTGTATCTGGACGTGGCTTCCTCGGCGAGTTGACCGAGTCGGATCTGTTGATCCGACCGGCAGTGGTGTTTGGGTTCGGTGAGGTCAGAGACCCTCTGCTCAGTTGTTGCTTCGCGGGCGTGGGAACTTCGGTTCAGCGCGCAGCAGGGTCAGCGTCGTGGCTGCGTGAGCGTCGAAACCTTCGACGAGGAAGAGCTTCGGCCAGTCGCACCAGAGTTCTGATTCATACGGGGTGCCGGGCAGGTAGGTTCCGTGCCTGTTCTGCCGATGCCCCGGGTGAGACCGGAATGCCGTTCTGGGAATGGATTGCAGCGTGTCGAACAGGGTCTGATAGAGCACCGGTGTGAAGCCATCACTGCGAGCAGCATCGGCAGTGCTCACCCAGCCGGGTCCGGCAATCGGAATGCCCCGTTTGATCGCCGAACTCATCTGAGCTTTGATGCCGGCGCGTTGCGGGTCGGGGGAGTGGTGGAGGAGAACTTTCGACCAGTGCAGGGCCACCTCGGGTTCGAAGCCCGGCCACTGTTCGGCGGCCCTGCGGCGGTTCTCGGAGTGGCTGTGGGAGTCGGCGGAGTCGTTGAAGTCTGCCGACATGGCAAACCGCCCTTCTCGGGCGCGCCTGCGCAGCGCTGACCCGGATCGAAGCTTGCCCGAGCGGTCGGCGCGGGCCCGTTCTTCCCCTGGGGCACCCGGTCGATGACGGGTTGCCGTGTGGCCGGCCAGGTACCGATGGCCACAGCTCGCGAACGTGATTTCAGTGTAGATGGAGGGTCTGACACGACCTTTGCGTTGGTGACCTCCGTGGCCGGCGGAGGAGGAATCTAGACAAGTCCTTCTTCATCGGCGTCGGCGGCCGATGACCAGTATCGAGGATTGTGGTCCTCGACGGTTTCCCCACAGTCGACACAGGTGCGGAATTCGATAGTCCCGTCGGTATTGAGTCGACCCGGCGTCAGGCTGCTGCTCTCTTCGCAGCCAGGACACCACCCATTGATGAAGCGTCTGATGTGAGTGCCGTGTTCATTGTCCATTCCGGCTGACCTCTCGACCGAATGCGCAGTGCGTGGACCTGCTGTTTTCAGTCTACGAGCGCCGGCAATCGGCGAAGATGAACTTCCGGAGAAGACGGAGGAGCCGCCGGTGTCGTGGTCCGTCGGCGCATCGGCATGGAGGAGCACGGGCCGGACAACGCCCCGGTCCGACGGGGAAACGTCGGACCGGAGCATCGGAGACTCACCTGCGCGGCAGGTTCCACCTCGGCTGGGGCTGGTGCGGTTTCTGATGCTGATTCATGAAACCGCGTTCGGCCTGCAGATGACCCTTGTCATGGCTCTTCGCCTTCGGATCGGTGCCCGGGATGGAAGCCTGCAGCTTCTCGGTCGCCGGTTTGGCGCCGACGATGGGCATCTCCCCAGTGATCAACGGTGTCTGCGGGGCCGCCTCGGTGATGGGGTTCTGTTTGGGTGCTTTGCTGTTTCGCATGGTCTTTCCCTTCTTCGCATCCTTGTGATCTGTTTCGGTGACCAGTTCGGTGAACAGTCCGGTCCACTGGGCGGGGGTGAGGTCTTTGGGCAATGTGTCTCCTCTGATGTCGTTGCGGTCCATGGTCGATTGCAGAGTGCGATGATCGGTGATGCTCATCTTCGAGAGGATTCCTTTCATTCCTCGCCCGCGACCGGTGAAGACCGAACGGACGAACTGTTGATATTCGGATCGAGCATTGTCTGGAATCGATCCGGTGGGACAGCGATCGATGGTGAGGATGCCGCCATCGACGCTGGGCTTCGGGGTGAACGCGTCGGCGGGGACGCGGGTGACGAGGCGGAAATCGAACCATGGGGTCCATTGCGCGGTCATCATGGTCGATCCGCCGATGCCGGCGCGTTTGCGGGCGACCTCCCATTGGGTGAGCAGGATCGCCCGCTGCCAGCGCCCGGAACGCAGCAGTTTGCGGAGGATGGGGGTGGTGAGGTGGAACGGCAGATTGCCGACGATGACCGGCCGGTCGAGCCGGGTGGTCAGGATGTCGGCGTGCCGGACCTCGGCCCGCGGGTACGTGTCTTCAAGGTGATCCAACCTCGTTTCGTCGAGTTCGACGAGTGTGAGCTTTCGACCGAGCCGGTAGAGCTCGGAAGTGACTGCCCCATCCCCGGGACCGATCTCCATGATCGGTCCGGAGGTGGAACGAGCCAGGCTCGCAATCGTGTCGATGGTGGAAGGCGAACGCAGAAAGTTCTGGCCGAGTTCATGCCGCCCGCCGTGCTGTGAGCGCGGGGCCGAGCGCGAACGGGTCTGACTGCGCGTCGAATGGTGTCGTGACGTGTGGGGTCGCAATGGGATGTGCTCCAAAAAGAAGATGGAGGCACCCGAGGCAGCGCAATGATGGTGAGTCTGATCGATTCGTATAGACCCGGTCGATCATGATGATCGAAGTGGTCAGTGAATCGGAAAGGGATCAGCCGATTGTCGCATCGCCCGGATGCCGATGGCTCTCCGGGAGGACAACGCGCTTGCAGAGCAGATCAGGGTGACTGTCGTCGGTCAGCCGATCGCAGAAGAATTCGTCAGGCGCGCTGTCAGGCGCTGCGGTGACGAATGTAGAAGCAAGGCGCAGTCATTGCGCTGCTGTTCAATGTTCCCATGCGGAACAAGATAGCACAGGGAGCTTTGCCGAGACTAGGGTCCGGACGAAAATCGCCCTGCCGACCTCGTGTGGAAGTCGGCAGGGCGGAGGTGCGGATGCGTTCGAAGCGATGTGTCGAACGGAGTCCGGCGAACGCCTGTGAGCGTTCGTGTCAGTGGGTCAGCCCATCATGGTGCGCAGGGCGATGACGCCGACCGAGCCGATGACTGCGGCGGCCGGAAGGGTGATGATCCAGGCCAATGCGATTGGCTTCATGAGCTTCCAGTTTGCCGAACGGTTGACCAGGCCGACGCCGATGATCGCACCGATGAGGATGTGCGTCGACGACACCGGCAGACCGCTCACCGAGGCGGCCATGACGATTCCCGCGGCAGCGAGTTCGGCGGCGAATCCGGAGGCCGGGTGGATCTCGGTGAGGTTCGTGCCGACCGTTGCGATGACCTTGCGGCCGATGAACCAGAGACCGACGATGAGGGCGATGCCGCAGGTGAGCATGGCTGCGAACGGCACGGTCGCCTCGCCGCTGATGCTGTTGGTGCGGAGCACATCGAGGACGGCGGCGAAGGGGCCGACGGCGTTGGCGATGTCGTTCGAGCCGTGGCTGAAGGCGAATGCGGAGGCGGTGAACACCTGCATCCAGGAGAACAGGATGTAGGTCGCACGAGGAACCGTCTGCTTGCGCAGCGTCTTGGCGAAGACGAACACTGCCAGCCACACGGCCGCGCCGATCATCGTCATGATGAGCAGACCGCCGACCGTGGTCACGCTCATGTCGAGGTTCTTCAGTCCCTTGAACAGCAGCATTGCGGTGATGATGACGGCGCCGACGGCGGCGATGAGGGGAACCCACCGCTGCAGGGCCGAGTGCGTGCCGATCGATCCTCCCTCGGCGGGGGCATCCTCGGCGGCGGCGTCGATCTGCGCGTCGACGGATCCCTCGGCTGCGGAGACCGGGGCGAGCATATGCGGCTTCAGCGTGTGCGACAGCGACTTGCCGAGCACGTATTTCTTGATCAGCCCGTAGATGACGAACGCGGCGAGTCCGCCGAGGGCGGGCGACAGCACCCAGGAGATCGCGATCTGACCGACCTCGGACCACTGCACCATGGCGAATCCGCCGGTGCCGGTGACGAATCCGATCGTCAATGATGCACCGATGATGCCGCCGATGATGGCGTGCGTCGTCGACACCGGCCAGCCCATCCGCGTCGCCAGGAGCAGCCACACTGCGGCGCCGAGGAGGGCCGCCATCATGATGAACGCGAAGTCCATCGGGTCGATCGCCACCCCGCTGAGGTCGACGATTCCGCTCTTGATCGTATCGGTGACGTCACCGCCGGCCAGAAGCGCGCCGCTGACCTCGAAGACCGCGGCGATGAGCAGTGCCTGCTTCATCGTCAGGGTGCCGGCGCCGACGGAGGTGCCGAAGGCGTTGGCGACATCGTTGCCGCCGATGTTAAAAGCCATGAAGGCGCCGAAGATGACCGTGGTGATGAGCACCATGCGGGGTGCGTCCCGGCCCACGAAGTCGAGCGACCACAGGGTGAAGGCGATGAGGGTGATCGCCATCAGGCCGCCGAAGGCCAGATGCCAGAGGCGGTCGTTGCTGCGGCCGACGACAGGTGGCGGAGTGTGGCGCTCCGGTGCCAGAACCTGGGTCATTCGTTCTCCTCGCGAATTTCAGTCGATGTGGCAGTGTCTGTCTGCCTCCATGATTCGCAGGGCGGATGACCGCCAGGTTACGGAGAAGATGAATGCACGGTTAACTCCGATTCCGAGCGGTGCGAAATGCTCATGCACACTCGGTACTTTTCGCCTTCCGTTCACGCAATGTTCCAGGTCAGATGCTATATGTGCGGGTCGTTGCGGGAGGCGGGCGCTCGGGTGTGGCGGAGACGGAAAGTCATGTTGTGACAATGACCACTTCGGGCCGACATTGGTACGTGAATCGGTGAACAGCGGGTACGTGAAAGAACCCGGACCCGCAGATGTGCGGATCCGGGCTCTGCCGAAAGGGGAAAAGCTCGCCGAGGCGGCCGGAATCAGTCGATGATCTCCCCGCGGATGACATCGCCGCCACCGTCGCCGTCAGGACGATTGCGATGCGGATCGGACTTCATCTGCCTGTCGACCTTGCGCAGTCGACGGCCCAGAGCGATGAGGGCGATGCCGACGAGGATGATGAACCCGGCGAGGGTGAAGATCAGCGCGGTCACCCCGGCGCCCGGGGCGAAGAGGAAGAAGCCGCCGAGGATGATGCCGAGGACGCCGATGACGGTGAGTGCCCACCAGGTCCTGACTCCCATCCGGCGGATGAAGAAGGACATGGTGAGAGCGAGGAAGCTGAAGAAGATGATGGCGAATCCGGTCAGCACGGTGACCATGGACGCGAACAGCATCGGGGTGAAGAAGATGAGCGCACCGAGGAGGATGAGCAGGACCGCGCGTGTGATCATGCTGCCGGTGCGGCCTCCCTGCGCTGCGAAGACGAGGGAGGAGATGGCGATGACGGCGAGCCAGCAGGCGAAGATCCGCACGACCACCTCGGCGGAGGTGCCTGGCCAGACCATCATCAGCGCACCCATCACGAGGGCGATGACGCCGTTGACGATGACTGTTCTTCCAGTGCGCTTGAGGTCCATGCCCACAGCCTAGTCCTCCGGTTTGGACAGACGCTGAAGACGGCGCCGGGGGCGGTCGGTGGGCGGATCCAGGGCGGTCGCCGGCCGGGGTGCGACGGTTCAGGCGTGCCCGAGGTGCTCCTCCTGATCGGCGGAGTCGGACCGTGCGGCCGAATCCGAGGTGATCCGCTCCTGCTCCGGCATGTCCGAGGTGACACGCTCCTGCTCGGGCATCAGCCCGGTGAGCTTAAGCGATTCGGACATGGCTTGAACGATGGCGTCGAGGTCAGCCGGGGTACTCGACGTCGTGTCCGATCCGGATCGGTCGGCCGCCTCGGCGGGGGTGTCCGTGGTGGGTGTGACTCCTGCTTCCGTAGTCGACTTCGCGCCCGCCTCGGTGGTGGGAGGAGCAGCAGGGGTGTTGTTCTCGAGGAAGCGCAGGAGCTCGACGGGGAAGGGCAGGACCAAGGTCGAATTCCGTTCAGCGGCCACCTCGACGATGGTCTGGAGCAGGCGCAGCTGCAGGGCGGACGGGGTGTGGGCCATGGCCTCGGAGGCCTTGGCGAGCTTGTTCGAGGCCTGCAGCTCACCGTCGGCGATGATGACGCGGGATCGGCGTTCGCGTTCGGCTTCGGCCTGGCGCGACATGGATCGTTTCATCGTCTCCGGCAGGGCAACGTCCTTGATCTCGACGCGATCGATGTGGACGCCCCAGTCGACGGCGGGGCTGTCGATCATGATCGCCAGGCCCTGGTTGAGGCGTTCGCGGTTGGTGAGCAGGTCGTCGAGTTCGCTCTGGCCGATAATCGAACGCAGCGAGGTCTGCGCGACCTGACCGACGGCGAGCTGGTAGTCCTCGACGTCGACGACGGCCTTGCGCGGGTCGACGACCTTGAAATAGATGACGGCGTCGACGCGGACGGTGACATTGTCGCGGGTGATGCCCTCCTGCGCGGGGATCGGCATGGTCACAATCTGGAGGTTGACCTTCTCGAGTTTGTCGACGAAGGGGACGACCGCGGTCATTCCGGGTGGGCGGGGCTCGGCATTGACTCTGCCGAGGCGGTAGACCACCCCGCGCTCATACTGCTTGACGATCTTCAGGCTGTTTCCCAGCGTGATTGCTCCGAGTGCGACAAGTGCGGCGAGGATACTGAGCGCCAACATGTCGAATCGCCTCCTTTGACGATTGACTGTCCGTCCCATTCTACGCCGGTATGGCGCGGAAAGACCCGGCTCGGAGGGAACGCGGAGGGGAGGTGCTCAGGCCTCTCGGGCGAGCAGTCGTTTGCCGGCCGGGTAGGCATCCAAGGCCTGGGGGAGGCTGACGCGTCGGCCGGACGCGAAGGTTGCGAGCACGCGTCCGGTGCCGGGCTGATCCTCGCCGACTCCGGCGGGTTCGAGGCCGATGCGGCGCAGCGTCTGTTTGGCCACCGGCATGGGGGAGTCGAAGACGGTGAGGGCTCCGGCTCGGGCTGCCATGATGCGGTCGGCGACGAGTCCGTAGTGGGTGCAGCCGAGCACCACGGTCTCCATTCCCGGTCCCATCCGGGTGAAGGCATCCTCGATGGCGGTGTCGATCTTGTTGAGATCGGCGGCGTTGATGGCCTCGGCCAGTCCGGGGCAGGCGATCTTGGCCACGTGCAGGTCCGCGGCGAAGGAGTCGATGAGATTCTGCTGATACTCACTGCCCGTGGTCGCCGGTGTCGCCCAGATCGCGAAATCCTGCCCGGTGCCGGCGGCCATCTTCACGGCGGGCACGGTGCCGATGACGGGGACAGCCGGTTCGTAGCGGGCGCGAACGGCTTCGAGGGCCTGCACCGAGGCGGTGTTGCAGGCGATGACGATGGCGTCGGGTTCCCATTCGGCGAGCACTCCGGCCGAATGCAGGGCCCGCTGTTCGAGGGTCTCGGTGCTCAGGCTGCCGTACGGGGTGAAGTCCGGGTCCATGGCGAGGACGAGGTCAGCGTCGGGGGCGAGGTTGAACAGCGCGTCGGCGGTGCCGAGGAGTCCGAGCCCGGAATCGAGCAGGCCGATGCGCGTCATGAAGTTCCCTTCAGGTCGGATGTCGTCGATGCCTTGGTCTTTGGGCCGCCGGGCTTGGCTTCGTCGGTCTTCGGATCGTCGGTCTTGGGGTAGGCGAACTCCCGGATCTCCTTTAGATGGGCTTTCGTCAGGCCGTGGGCGAAGTCCGGGGCGATGAGTTTGAGGCGGTTGGGCGAGTAGTGCTTGAGGAAGTATTCGCGGGTGGCCGGCCACGCCAGATCGTCGTCGATCCAGATCGCACGCCCATGTTCGTGGGTGGCCAGCCAGTCCTCCATGGCGCGGGCCTTCCACCACTGCTGCGGATCGTGGGCGAAGCGGTTGTGCGTCTCATCGGGCATTTCGATGACGTCGAAGGAGTTGCGCAGACCGAATTTCGGTTCGAGCTCGGACTTGCATCGCTGCGACCAGGTCGACAGCCAGACGACGTCGACCTCATGGGTCTCGACGATGCGGTCGAAGAATTCGACGACGGACGGCCGGTAGTGGAGTTCGTAGTGCCACGCGTGCAGCTTCTTTCGCCCCTCGGCCATGCCGCGCAGCTTGGGTACCGGGTAGGAGTTGAGGACGCCATCGACATCGAGGAATACAGTGACATGGCGAGCCTGCCTGCGCGCCGATACCGGCGCCGAGGATGCTGCAGCCATCATTCCTTCCCGTGAGCTCAGTCGTGCGGCCCTCTGTTGGGGCGATTCGCGCGCTATTCTGGGGGCAGATCGCGCCGCCCGCACCAGATGAACACAGACGAGTTTACCGCCGAGAGCGTCAGGAGGCCGAGTCCGTGTATCGCGAAACCCGGATTCCGCGCCTGCGGGCGAGCCTGTGGGTCTCCGTTCCCGACAAGGCCGATTCCCTCGCCGAGGCGGCTTCCTCCGTCGAGGCGGCAGACCCTGATCGTGGGAACACTGCCGCCGGTCTGGCTTCCGGGCCGACTGTCGCAGCTGCCGCGGCTCCATCGCTCATCGTTCCCGACGGGTGCATGGATCTCATCGTCATCGATTCGCAGATACTCATCGCCGGCGCCGATTCCACGGCACGGATGTTCCACGGTTCGGCTGCACCGACGGTGGGCCTGCGATTCGACTCCGGCGTGCTTGCGCAGCTGTTGACCACCTCGGCGGGGGAGCTGGCCGATCGGGTGACGCCCCTCGACGCTGTCATCGGCGGCCGGCATACAGAGGTTCGCGCTGTAGGAGAGGGCGGGGCCGCCGCGGTGACGGGAGCTGCCCGGGTGCTGCTCGACACGGCCGGCGGTCTGACGGACCGAGCCATGCTGGATCCGCGTCCGATGGCCTTGGCTCGGGCCTTGGATGTGCGCTCGAATTCGCCGGCCCAGACCGTCACCGAGGCGGCCGCGGAGTTCGCGTATTCACCGCGGCAGCTGCGCCGGCTGAGCGCGGAATGGTTCGGCTACGGGCCCAAGCACCTGGCGAAGATCCTGCGCTGGCAGGCCGCGCGAGACCTCATCGATGCGGGGTGGTCGCGGACAGCGGCAGCGGCCGAGGTCGGGTATGCCGATGCCGCTCACCTGCGGCGGGACGAGCGCTCGCTCATCGGGTAGCGGGATGAGCGAGTGCTCATCGGGTGAGGGCGCTCGTGGCGCTCGTTCCGTAGGTTCGTCCCCGCCCAGAACTACCCGACGGCGGCCCAGCAACCTGGCGCCAGGTTGCTGAGCCGCCGTCGGGTAGCAATTAGGAGTTGAGGGCGGCGAAGAGGTCGACCGTGTTGCCGTCGGGGTCGGAGACCACAGCGTAGCGCTGTCCCCAGAACGCGTCCCAGGGTTCGTGGACGATTTCTGCCACGGGATCGCTTCCCCCGTCGCCGCGCCCGGTGAGCTTGGCGAATGTCGCATCGACCGCCTCGGCGGTGGAGCAGTCGAAAGCTAAGGACATCTTGTTTCCGCCGGTCGGGCGGGTCCATTCGGGATCGATGCCGAGGACGACCGCCTCGGTGTCGAGGAGGATCCGCAGGGATCCGGAGGAGAACTCGGTGTGTGGGGCGTCCGGGCCGCCGTCGGCGAGTTCGAGACCGAGAGCGGAGTAGAAGGTGATGGCGGCGGGCATGTCTGCGGTGATGATCGAGATCGCGTCGAGTTTCATGACTTCAGACTATGCGGACGGGTGCGGTGCCGGCTTGAACGAATCGGCCATAATCGCGCGTCCCCCGGGAGGTGCTCGCTGCTGTCGGGCGAGCGATAGGCTCATACTGGGTGGGCTGAATGGTCACGCCCGGAGCGGATTCGCGTGACTGTTTCTCCCACCTACGCCAATCGTCGGGCCTCAGTCCTGCAGGTAGGGTTCGAAGACTGCGCGCAGTTCGGGCGTCAGCGGAGTGGGCTTCTGCGAGTCCCGATCGATGTGGACGAGCACACAGTCGTGGTCGAAGACCTGACGTCCGTCCTGGTCACCGCGGGTGTTGACGGTGAACGAGGAGTTGCCGAGCTTCTTCACCGTCACCGTCATCTTCAGTTCGGGGCCGTACATGACGGGCACGAGGTAGTCGATGGTCTGGCGGGCGACGAGCAGTCCGCCGCCGGTGATGTGTCCGGCCCGGATCTCGTGCATCCAGCGCACGCGGCATTCCTCGATGAGGGTGATCATCCGTGCGTTGTTGACGTGGCCGAGCAGGTCCTGATCCGACCAGCGCACTTCGGGTGAGAGTTCGAAAGTGGCCATGACTGCCTCCAGGAGCTGATTGGGAACGAGGTCTGAACGATCGTTCCATAGTTAATCAGGTGCCCAGCGCCAACGGAAATTCTCAGTGCATTGGTACTGTCCGGAGCGGCCTTGGCGGAGCCCGGGCCGAACTGCGCTCAGCCGCGACGGCGGACGATCTCCTCGTTGACGGCTCCGACCACCTCGTGGAGGTCGCCGATGATCGCATAGTCCGCCCGCTGGACCATCGTCGATTCTTCATCGGTGTTGATGGCCACGAGCGTCTTCGCCCCCTCGATTCCGGCCATGTGCTGGATTGCTCCCGAGATCCCGCAGGCGATGTAGACGTCGGGGGAGATGCGGCTGCCGGTCTGGCCGACCTGTTCGGCGTGTGGGCGCCAGCCGAGGCCCGTGACCACACGGGAGACGCCCAGGGCACCGCCGAGGTGGTCGACGAGTTCGAGGACTTCGGCGAATCCGTTCTCCGAACCGACTCCGCGACCGGCCCCGACCACGGCCCTGGCCGAGGTCAGTCCGGACGCATCATCGGCGGCCTCGACCTCGGTGCGCTGGACACGGGTGGTCAGGTCCGCCTCGGCGACGGTGAGGTCATAGGCGTAGACCTCCGGGGTGATTGGGGTCGTCTCTTCGGGAGTGCAGGCGTGGCCGGCGATCGTGAGCACCTGCAGATCCCCGTCGAGGCGGAGGCGTTCGAAGGCGGTGCCGCCGTGGACCTGACGGAGCAGGCCCTCTGCGTCGGCGGCGATGACATTGGCAGCCATGCGGGCGCCGGTGCGGACCGCGGCGTGGGCCATGAGCTCCATACCGCGCGGGGTGCCCGAGGCCAACAGTGTGCCGGACTCCGGAGCGACGTCGACGATCGCCTGCGCCCAGGCCGCCGCAGAATACTCCGCGAGATCCGGATGGTCGAGATGATGGATGACACCGACCCCGAGCCGCCCCAGCGACTCAACCGCAGCATCACTGAGCGGGCCGATCACCACCCCCTCCGTGCTACCTGACGGCGGCCCAGATACCTCGCGCGAGGTTGCTGCGCCCCCGTCAGGTAGTAATTGGGGGTTTTTGCGGGCGAAGGTGATGGCTTCGGCGGAGGTGAGTGTCACCTCGCCTGCCGGGTCCGTTTCGACGAAAACCATAGTCATGGTCGGATCACTCCGATCTCCTCGAGCACATCGACCAGGGCGGGAGCCGCTTCGGGGCCCTCGCCGAGGATGGTCACCGAACTCGCCTTCACCTCAGGCAGTTCGAGCCGGAGCCGGGGGCTGCCCATCCCCGGAACGGGCGCGTCGTATTCGACGACCTGGGCCTTCTTCGCCTTCATCCGCCCGGTGATCGAGGGATAGCGCGGATCGACCCCGCCCTCATGGACGGCCACGACCGCGGGCAGATCGAGGGAGAAGATCTCCGTTCCCACCGGTCCGATCCCGCGCGCCTCGATGCGCCCGGAGCCGCGCTCGCCGCCGCCTCCAGCCGCCCCGCCGACACTGATCGTCTGGATATTCGTGAGCACCGGGTACCCGAGGTCGTAAGCCAGGCGGATCCCGACCTGGAAATCGCCGGTGTCGGCGGCATCGTCACCGGTGAGGACGAGATCGAAGGTCTGCCCCGCCTCGGCGCGATCACGGATGACATCACCGATGACCTGCGCAATATCCTCGGGGGCGAACACGGACGGGTCGGCCGCCTCGACGAGGATGCCGTCGTTCGCTCCCACCGCCACGGCCGCACGCAGCTGCTCGACCGCCTCGGCGGGACCGAGAGTGAGCACGGTGACGGTCCCACCGGCCTGGGCCGCGGTCTGGATCGCGAGCTCGACAGCGCACTCCTCGTGTGAGGACATGGTGTGGCCGAGCCCGGATTCGTCGATCCCGGTGCCCGCGTTGTCGAGAGTGACGGAACCGGCGATATCGGGGACACGTTTGATGCAGACGAGGATGTTCACGGCTACCTCCGGATGCACTCGTTGTCAGGGTCGAACAGCGGCGTCGAATCGACCGATGCCACCGTCACCGGATAGAACTCCTCCATGTACACGACCTGCAGACGGTTGCCCAGCACCGCCTCGGCGGGTGGGAGGAACGCCATGAGCACGTGTTTGCCCAGGCTGGGAGCCGATCCCGCCGAGGTGACATAAGAGTGGCGACCGTGCCCGTCGATCAGCGGATCGCCGTCCGCGGAGACGATGGGTTCCCCGCCGAGCATGTACCGCTTCTCCCCGCCGGCACTCGTGTGATCGTCGACGGTGAGCGAGCACAGCACCGTCTTCGGGTCCTCCTCGCGGTGGCGCAGATGCGCGGCCCTGCCGACGAAGTCCTGGGACTTCACCTTCGGTCGGCTCATCCCGACCTCGACGACGCTGCGTTCGGAATCGAGCTCAGTCCCGAATGCGCGGTAGCCCTTCTCGATCCGGCCCGTGGTGCCGTAGACGCCGAGTCCGACGGGGAGCAGTCCGTGCGCGTGGCCTGTGTCCATGAGCGCATCCCAGAGCTTCAGCCCCGATTCCATCGGTACATAGAGCTCCCAACCGAGGTCACCGACATAGGAGATGCGGGAGGCGAGCACCTCGAGCGAACCGATCTCAATCGTCCGGGCGGTGCCGAACTTGAACGCCTCATGGGAGACATCGGAGCTGGTGAGACCGCCGAGGATGTCGCGGGCTCGCGGTCCCCACAAGCCGATCGTCGTCCACGAACTCGTGAGATCGGCGATCTGCGCCCCCGTATCCGGCAGTCGGTCGGCGAACCATTTCAGATCGACCATTCCGTGGGCGGCGCCCGTGACGACGCGGAACCGGTCGTGCGCCAGTCGCATGATCGTCAGGTCGGAACGGAACCCGCCGTTCTCATCGAGGATCGGGGTGTAGACGACCCGGCCAATGGCGACATCCATCTGAGCCAGGGCAATGTGCTGGACGGCGTCGAGAGCAGCCGGACCGAAGATGTCGAAGATGACGAAGCTCGAGAGGTCGACGAGCCCGGCACGCTGCCTCATGGCGAGGTGTTCGGCGTTGATGATCGGTGACCACCAGCGGGAATCCCATTCGGCGCTGCGGTCCATGACCGCGTCACCGAACTCCTCGAGCAGACCGGCATTCGACTGATACCACTGCGGCCGCTCCCACCCGCCGGCTTCGAAGAACACGGCCCCGAGATCGGCCTCGCGATGCCACATCGGGGATCGGCGGACGTCACGGTCGCTGGCCCACTGCTCGCCGGGGTGGACGATGCCATAGGTCTTGTTGAATGCCTCCGAGGTGCGGGCGCGCACGTGTTCGCGGGTGCGCTGATGGGAGTGGAATCGAGCGATGTCGGCACCCTGCACGTCGATCTCCGGCAGTCCGTGCGTCATCCACTCGGCCACCGCCCGCCCGACGCCAGGACCTTCCTTCACCCACACGGCCGCCGCCGACCACAAGCCCTTCACCTGGGGTGATTCGCCGAGGATGGGCGCCCCGTCCGGAGTCAGGGAGAGCAGTCCGTTGATGGCATAGCGGATCTCGACGTCCGGATTCGACAGCACCTCGGGCATGAGTTCGACGGCCTGTTCGAGCTGCGGGTCGAAGTCATCCTCGGTGAACGGCATCTCCGTCGGGGAGAGCTTCGCCGCCTCGATCGAGGGGATCTCATCGGGGTCGTGGAGGATCGGCCGGTGGGCGTAGGAGCCGATCTCCATGTCGGAGCCGTGCTGACGTTCGTAGCAGAAGGTGTCCATGTCCCGCACGATCGGAAACGAGATCTCGCCGGGACGTTCGGCCAGCTGCGGGACGGGCCCGACGCTGATCATCTGGTGGACCGCCGGAGTCAGTGGGATGGCCGCACCGGCCATGGCGGCGATCCGCGGGGACCAGACACCGCAGGCGATGAGGATGCGGTTCGTCGCGACCTCGCCCTTCGTCGTGTACACGGCTGCGATCTGCCCGTCCCTGACATCGATGCCGGTCACTTCGGTGTTGGGCGAGACCGTAAGCGCCCCTTTCGCTTCCGCGGATTCGCGCATCATCGTGCCCGCACGGACCGAATCGACGACTCCGACCGTCGGGGTCCAGAAGGCACCGAGGATGGCCTCGGGATCGACGAACGGCACCTTCTCGGCGACCTCGGCGGGGGTGACGAGGGAGGATTCGATGCCCCATGCGCGTGCCGAGGCCATGCGCCGCCGCAGCTCCTCCATGCGCTCTTCGGTACGGGCGACCTCGAAGCCGCCGGACTCGGTGAAGACCCCGAGTTCCTTGTACTGGCGCATGCTGTCGAGGGTGAGGTCGGTGATCTCACGCGAGTGGTCGACGGGGAAGATGAAGTTCGAGGCGTGCCCGGTCGAGCCGCCCGGATTCGGCAGCGGGCCCTTGTCGATCTGGACGATATCGGTCCAGCCGAGCTCGGCGAGATGGTGGACGAGGCTGTTGCCGACGATGCCGGCGCCGACAACGACGACGCTGGCCTGGGCGGGGACGGAAGCCATGAGCAGGCTCCTCTCTGAAGGCATCTTCGCCTTCACCAGCATCGTTGCGAATTATGCAACGATGCGCGCTATGTGGAACTGCGTACGATGATCGTCCTCCGCCGAGGCGGGAGTGTCAAGAGGTCGCTTGCGCGGTCATTGCGCGGTCGGAAGATCGCGTCGAACGACAGCGTCAGGGCTGAGCGGTAAGCTCTCGGAAATACCGCTGAGCGAACTCGGCGAATCGGGGACAGGCCGAGTGGGCGCCGCGGGTGTTCCACTCGATCGTGACGTCGACCTCGGGCGAATCGACGATCTCGCGATAGACCACCTCGGGGTGGGAGTGGGTGAATGAGGTCGCCGCCGAGGTGACTCCGACAGCCTTGTCGAGGACGACGTTGACCAGCCATTCGTCTGTATTGCCCGCCATCAGCGGACGAGGCGCGACAGGGCGGTCGTCCCAGAGTCGCAGACTCGCCGTCGGCGAGACGGAGCACAGAGCCACCGTGCTGTGGGCGATCTGTTCGAGGCTCAGCTGAGGAGTGGCCGCGAGCGGGTTGGACACGGAGACGGCGGCGACGAGGGACTCGCGGAACAGCGGCCGGCACTCCCGTCCCTCGGGCGCCTGCGGTTCACCGACGGCTCGTTTCACGATGGCGATGTCGATATCGGCCGTGGCCAGAGCAGCGTCCAGATCGTCGGGCCGACTCGCATCGATCGGTGTCTGCGAGGTGGCCTGCCATTCCCTGATGAGCCCGTGCGTGTGCTTGCCCAGTCCCGCCCATGCCCATCCGAGCCGGAGGGGTTCGCGATCGTCGCCGAAGCGCTCCAGCAGCCGGTCGAGCCGGCCGACGAGGGACGCGGCCTCGACAGCGAACTCCATTCCCCGCTCGGTGAGCACGACGCTGCGGGTGGTCCGCTCGACCAGCGTCGTCCCCACAAGCTCCTCCAGCTGCGAAATCGTCCGCGACAGAGTCGGCTGAGTCGTGCCGAGCAGCGCGGCGGCGACCGTGAACGACGCGGTCTGGTCGATGGCGACCAGGGCGCGGAGATGACGCAGCTCAACACTCATGCGCTCAGCGTATAGCGACCGATCTGGATTCTCCAGGCCGCGCGGAGAGGCGGAGTCCTTGGGAAGACCGAGGCACCCAGGGGGACCAGCCGTTCTGGCGGAGCGACAGCCTTTTCATGCGTCTCAGACATGAATATCCGCACAGAAGTATTTCTCTTCGCCTCCGAACGTGCTTAGGCTCGCTGCAGACCACCACACCAGCGAGACGAGGGAGACACCATGAAGGTACTCATCATCGGAGCCAAGGGACACGTCGGAACCGCGGCCGTCCGAGCGCTCGAAGGCAAGCACGAAGTCATTCAGGTCGGTCGGAGCACGGATCCGGCGGTCGATCTCGACGATCCGGCGACGATCGAGGCGCTGCTGAACGAGGTCGGTGAGGTCGATGCCATCGTGTGCACGGCCGGACACGTCCCGTTCAAACCCGTCACGGAACTGACCCGGGAGGACTTCGAGTCGGGGTTCTACGGCAAGACGCTCGCCCAGCTGGATCTGGTGCGCATCGGCCTGCCCCATGTCAGGGACGGCGGTTCGATCACCCTGACGACCGGGGTGACGGCCCGCGCCGCGATCCCCACCGGATCGGCGGCCGCGATGGCCAGTGGAGCCATCGAATCATTCGTCATGGCCGCCGCCGGTGAGATGCCGCGCGGCATCCGCATCAACGTCGCCAGCCCGACCGTTCTGGAATCGGCCACGCATTTCCACGACTTCTTCCCCGGGTTCCCGCCGGCCTCCGATGAGGCGGTGGGCAATCTCTACCGCCGCGCCGTCGAGAGCATCGACAGCGGCACCACGTACATCCTCGACTGACCACCTCCCCACCGAGGATGATCACACCATCGCCGAGGCGGGGCCGACGTCGGCGTGTCCGTGCCGATTTCGGCGGGTGTCGGCTTCGCAGGTGCCGATTTCGTGGGGTACCGATTTGGCGTGGTTCAGTGTTCGCGCCACCCGAGGCGGGCTGAGATGTCGGCGGCGGCCGAAGTGAGCAGGTCTTTCGCCGAGGCGACCTTGTCCTCGGTGAAGCGGAAGCTCGGTCCCGAGGCCGAGATCGACGCGATGACGTCCCCGTGAGCATTGCGCACGGGAGCGGACACTGCGGTCAGCCCGACCTCGAGCTCATCGATGACGAGCGAGAATCCGGTGGCGGCTACCTCGGCGATCTGGGTGAGCAGCTGCGCAACCGAGGTCACGGTGTGCGGGGTGTAGCGGGTCAGCTTCGCGCCCAGGGTCCCACGGATGCCGGCCTCGCTCAGGCCGGAGAGCAGGACCTTGCCGTTGGAAGTCGCGTGCAGCGGAATGCGCTGCCCGACCCAGTTGTGGCTGTGCACCGAGGCAGTCGACGAAGCCTGATCGAGGTAGAGCGCGGCACCGTCGGAGAGGACGGCGACGTTGATCGTCTCGCCGGTCGCCTCGGCGAGCATCTTGGTGATCGGGCGGGCTTCCTGGACGATGTCGAGACGCGCGGTCGTCGCTCCGGCGAGGCGGAGGATGGACAGGCCCAGACGATATCTGCCTCGGTGATGGTCCTGCTCGACGAGTCCGCGGGCTTCGAGGGTGGAGACGATGCGTGAAGCCGTCGACTTGTGCACGCCGAGTTCACCGGCGATCTCGGTGATTCCGGCGAGCCCCGTGCGGGCGATGATCTCGAGGATCGTCACGGCCCGATCCACGGATTGGACGCCGCCCGAGCCCGCATCTTTGTTGCTCATTTCGAAACTGTAACTCACGACGCGCAACCCGGCCAGAGTCTGAGGGCGTGGGGTAGGGTGAGTGCGGTCGGTGGGCCTCGATTCCGCCGACCCCCTTTCCCCGACGGAGCTGAGCACGATGAGCAATGGGACCCAGTCGATCGACCGCGCGGCAGAGATTCTGTCGTTGGTCGTGAGGTCCGACGACCCGATCTCCTACACCGAGGTGGTCGAAGAGACCGCATTGGCTCGGTCGACGGTCTCGCGCCTGCTCTCCGCCCTCGAACGCAACGGTCTGGTCGAACGCGACGGTGACGGCCTCTACCGCGGCGGATCGCTGTTCGCGACCTATGCTTCCCGCTTCGACCGAGTGGAGAACCTCGTCGCCGCGGCCGATTCGACCCTGCAGCGCCTCAGCGAGGAGACCGGTGAGACGGTGAACCTCGCCATGCCGGGACCCAAAGGAGTCGTCCAGGTTGCTCAGGTCGATTCGACGTTCGTCCTCGGCGCCACGAACTGGGCGGACGTCGAGGTGCCGCCGCACTGCTCGGCTCTGGGCAAGGTCATGTTCGCCTATGACGTCATCCCGCTGCCGACCGGCAGGCTGGAGCGGCGCACCGAGAAGACCTTGGGCTCACGCAAGGAGCTCACCGACGATCTCGACACGGTTCGCGATCGCGGATTCGCCATCGTCCACGAAGAGTTCGAGATCGGACTCGACGCTCTGGCCGCACCGGTGTTCGGCATCGACGGAGACGTCGTCGCGGCCGTGGGAATCTCCGGACCGACGATGCGCATCGCCGAACACCACGATCGCCTCGGTGCGCTGCTCGTCGATGAGGCGGGGCTGCTCTCGCGCAGCCTCAGACGCAAGGTCACCCACCGGTAGATAGAGCGAAAATAGGTCGTATTCGGATACTTTTCGGCGCTGAAAGTATCCGATGGTGACCTGGATTCGTGTGGCCGTGTCCGATAGTGACCTATTTTTGAGCGCTGTCGCCTCTCACCACGCAGTCGAGACCTCTTCGGCGCCGCCGAGGGCCGCGAGCTGCCTGCGGCGCCAGACCTCGGTGTCCTTGATCTGATTGAACGTATAGATGTGCAGACCGGCGACGCCCATGTCCTGGTCGTCGAGGACCGGGCCGATCTTGTCGAGAAACTTCCGCGGGTTGTATCCGCCGGGCTTGGCCATCCGCGTGAACGTCGCCGTGTTCTTCCGCAGGAACCGCGTGGACTCACCCACCCCGATCTTCGTCGCGACTCGGGCGAGTTTGGCCAGCTCCACCTTCCCGGCGATGCCGAGGACCAGCGGCAGTTCGACGCCCCGTGCGCGAACTCTGGGCACCCAGGACGCGATGAGCGCCGGATCGAAGCACAGATTCGACACCAGGTGAGTGGCGTAATCGCGTTTGTCCCACATGGCCTGGATCGTCACATCGTCGGGGATGATCGGATGCGATTCCGGATAGGCGCTGACGCCGATGTGCTGGAACGGTGCGGCCATGGATGAGAGATCGACGAGGAGGTCGTGCGCACCGACGTATCCGCCGGCCGGGGGAGTGGCGTCTCCCGCGGGGACGAAGATCCGGTCCACAGCCGCCTCGGCGAGGCGATCGACGATCTCCGTGAGCTCGGGTCTGCCGTGGATCATCCGTGCGGCCAGGTGGGGCACGGCGCGGAAGCCCAGGGCCTGGAGCTGTTCGGCCGTGGACAGCGTCGCCTCGAGGGTCAGCCCCGTCGACGCGGTCACCGTGATCTCGCGGCCCGGTGCCACGTACTCCTCGATGCGTTCGACGATCCCGGCCGTGGGCAGAACCTCGTAGCGGGCGGTGCTCAACAGACTGCGCAGCGTTGACTGTGACATCCTCGTCTCCTTCTCGGAGGTCGATTCATGAAACTCGCATGTGCGAGTCCCTTGCGTCCCGGTGTGTCCGATCCTACACTCATTGTACCCATGATATGGGAGTCAAGTTCCATAATATAAAACTGTGCAAGCAGGGGGAACACCATGGACAACAATGTCCCGTCAGTGGACCAAAGCGACAGAGAAGTCCCGATCAACCTTCGTCAATCCGGCCCCACCCCGGTCGAAATGCTCATCGACACCCGCGTCCGTAAGTCGCCCTATTGGGAGCTATCCATGCAGCAGGGCTGCTGGCGGGCGTCGATCTACAACCGGATGTACCACCCACGCGGCTACATCCCCCGCGACGAGGGCGGGATGATGGCCGAGTACCAGTCCCTCGTCAACGATGTGACCCTGTGGAACGTCGCCGTCGAACGGCAGATCCAGGTCAAGGGTCCCGACGCCGAGGCGTTCGTCAACTTCGTCATCACCCGTGACGCGACGAAGATCCCGGTGATGCGCGCCCGCTACGTCATCCTGTGCAACGAAGCCGGCGGCATCCTCAACGATCCGATCCTGCTGCGGGTCGGCATCGACGAATTCTGGTTCAGCCTCTCCGACACCGACCTCATGCTCTGGTTGCAGGGAGTCAACGTCGGCGGCCGGTTCGACGTCACGATCGCCGAGATCGACGTCGCACCAGTGCAGGTCCAGGGCCCGAAGTCCGTCGACGTCATCGCCGACCTCGTCGGGGAGGAAGGACGCACGCTGCCGAGCTACGGACTCATGGAAGCCCGGGTCGGCGGGCGTGACGTCATCATCTCCCAGACCGGATTCACCGGTGAGAAGGGCTACGAGATCTATCTCAAGGATGCGACGAAGTACGCCGAGGATATGTGGAACGCCGTCCTGGAAGCCGGCGAGCCGTACAACATCAAGGTCGTCGCCCCCAGCCACCACCGCAGGATCGCGGCGGGCATCCTCTCGTGGGGGCAGGACATGGACTTCGAGACGCTCCCGTTCCAGGTCAACCTGTCCTACCAGGTGCCACGGAAGAAGGAGGCCGACTATATCGGCAAGGCCAGACTCGAGGAGGTGCGCGGGCTGATCGAGGCCGGTACCCCGCCGTATCGCACGCAGCTGGTGGGCCTGCTGGTCGGCGGCAAACCGATTACGGACTATGCGCCGGACTTCTGGCTCGTCTCCGCTGCCGCTGACGGTGAGGCGGTCGGGTACGTGACGTCGCCGTGGTATTCGCCGGAACTCGAAGCGAATATCGCAATGGCCCACGTGCCGGTGTCGGCAACCGAGCTCGGCACCGAATACTGGGTGCATCTGCCGGAGCCGTTCGCAGATACTCCCGGAGTCCCGGTTCGCGCCGAGGTGGTCGAGATGCCGTTCCGCCCGAGCGTGAACCCCAACCAGCGTGAGCGCCTGAAGATGCGCGGTCTCGACGCCGCAGTCTGAGCCGACTCCCGCTCCCCGAGACCGAGCGCGGTCGCCGTTGCGCACAGCCGGCGGCCGCGTTCGCATGTCCGGATGCGCTCGGATATTCGGGCGCGACAGTCGGCTCAGAGCAGCGGCATCACGCACCGTTGGTGCCGAATCCTCCCGTTGGCACTGCCGGCCTCCCTCACCCGGAGTGGCTTCTCCTGCAGGTAGCAATGCACCCCTCACTCACAGCGACAAACCACCCCGGTGCAAAGGGGCGATAGGTCGCTGAAGGTGAGGGATGCGACCGCCGGTGCGGATTGCGACTCACGGTGCGGTGTGCCACTAGTGGTGCGGGGTGCGACTCAAGGTGAGGGGCGGGGGAAGGTGCTGCGCCGCGGCGAAGCGGATCAGGACGCTTCGCCTCGGCGAATAATGGCGCCCCGGCCGCACCTCACACGGCGGCTCCCGCGATCACTTTCCGCGGAGGGCCTTGACCTTCGCGAGGAGTTCGTTCTCGGCATTGGGGCCGGCCTTGATGCCGGTGGGCAGCTTGATCATGAACCAGATGCCGACGAGCAGCCACACCGCGAAGCCGACCCACGACTGCCATGCCAGCTGCGCAGACACCGGGGTGATCGGAATGTAGAGGATGAAGAGGATGAACGTGAGCACCGATGAGATCACGCCGATGACCACTCCGCCATTGCGATCTCCGCCGATGCGCAGTGGGCGTTCCATGTTCGGTTCGCGCTTGCGCAGGACGAGGAAGCCGACGCTGACGAGGAAGTAGGCGATGACGATGGCGGGCGAGCCCGCGTCGACGATCCAGCCGAGCGCTGCAGTGCCGAAGAAGGGAGCGATCGCGGAGAGGATGCCGATGAAGATGATGGCATTCGACGGAGTGCGGTATTTCGGGTGGAGCTTGCCGAACCACTTCGGGATCATTCCGGCCGCGGCCATCGCCCACATGAGACGGGACGAACCCATGAGGAAGGCGTTCCACGACGTGATGATGCCCGCGAGTCCACCGGCGATGACGATCTTGCCCCAGATGTCCGAATCGAACATGATCGACAGTGCGTCTGCGGTGACGAGGTCATGAGTGCCCAGCTCGTCGGCTGGCATCGCCATCGAGGTGGTGCCGATGATGATGATGTAGAAGACGATAGCCATGATGACGGAGAGGACGACGAGCTTGCCGATCTTCGCCGGTGGCAGCTTGACCTCCTCGGCGGACTGCGGGATGACGTCGAAGCCGACGAAGAGGAACGGCACGACCGCCATGACGCCGATGAATCCGGCGCCGCCGCCGGTGAACAGCGGCTCGGTGTTCTCGAGGCTGCCGCCGACGAAACCGCCGGTGAGCAGCATGAGACCGACGATGATGAGGAACCACACGACGAAGGTCTGGACCATCGAAGCGAGCTTGACGCCGCGGATGTTCACCCAGGCGATGATGATGGCTGTGATCGTGCCGACGAGTGCCCAGGTGAGGTACACGTCGAAGCCGGCGACGTTCCAGAGCTTGATCTGCTCGAGGTTCGGGAACAGGTAGACGGCGGTCTTCGGCACCGATACCGCCTCGAACATGACGACGCTGATGTAGCCGCCGGTGATCGCCCATGATCCGAACAGGGAGACGCGGGGACCCATCGCCCGGATGAGATAGTTGTGCTCCCCGCCGGCATGCGGCATCGCTGCCACCATTTCCGAGTACACGGTGCCGACGAAGCACATGATGATGCCGCCGACGGCGAAGGCGATGATGGCGCCGAGCGTGCCTGCACCGTTGAGCCACTCCCCGGTGAGGACGACCCAGCCGAAGCCGATCATGGCACCGAATCCGATGAAGAGTGCGTCGACCGTGCCGAGAGCCCGGACGAAGCCGTGGCCTCGATCTCCGGTGACGGTCTGGGTTTCAGGTTGACTCATGAGGTTCCTCGACACTTCTCTGTGGATGGACGAACAGGTGCTGGGCCGTGCCCCGGGCATGAGCCGAATCACGGCAACTCCGATAAGGCAGAGTAGCAGGATTCTGACCGTTACCGGTGAGTTGCCTGCGGGTGACGCCGAACCGTTGCGATGGTGCTACATTTCGTCTGGTGCACAGCTCACATCGCTCAGCGATCGTCCGCGTCATCGCGGGCTACCTGGCAGCGTTGGTCACCGGAACCACTCTGCTCATGACCCCGGCGGCCACGGTCGCCGACGGCGGCATCTCACTGCTCAAAGCCCTCTTCACGGCCACCTCGGCGCTCAGCGTCACCGGACTCGTCGTCCTCGACACCGGTCAGGACTTCACGCTCTTCGGTCAGATCGTCATCATCTGCCTCATCCAGGCCGGCGGTCTCGGCGTGCTCCTGCTCACCGCACTGCTTGCCCTGCTGCTGGCGGGAAAGGCCGGTCTCCGGCTCCGCCAATCCGTGGCCTCGGAGACGAAGAGCGATGCGATCGGCGGCGTCAAGCCTCTCGTCCTGCGCATCACGGCACTGACCTTCGGCACGGAACTCGTGGTCGCCTCGGCGCTGTTCCTCCGATTCTTCCTCCACTACGACGAACCCGTCACGGCCGCGATCTGGGATGCGATCTTCCACGCGATCTCCGCGTTCAACAACGCCGGATTCGGGCTCCGTCAGGACAACCTCGTCGACTACGTGGCCGATCCCTTCATCTGCGGTCCGATCGGACTGGCGGTCATCCTCGGCGGGCTCGGCTATCCCGTCCTCATCGAACTCGTCCGGCGCTACCGAACTCCGCTGAAGTGGGGTCTGACCACGCGGATCATGGTCGTCATCACCCCGGTTCTGCTCATCGGCGGCACTGTCTTCATTGCCGTCATCGAGTGGAACAATGCGGCGACGATGGGCCATCTCGACGCGTGGGGGAAGATCCAAGCAGCGACCTTCCAATCGACGATCACGCGCACGGCCGGGTTCAACTCGATCGACATCAGCCAGATGCACACGGTGTCCTGGTTCGGGATGGACGTCCTCATGTTCATCGGCGGCGGACCGGCCGGCACGGCCGGCGGCGTGAAGATTACGACGATGGCGGTGCTCGCGGCGACGACGTGGACGGAGATCAGCGGCGGACGATCCGTGACCCTGTTCGGTCGCCGCATCTCCCGTGACGTGCATCGACAGGCGACGACGGTCATCGTCCTCGCGCTCGGCTGGGTGCTGCTGGCGACGATGGTCATCCTCCTCTGCGACCCGAGATTCGGCCTCAGCCGGGTCCTCTTCGAGGTCATCTCCGGATTCGGCACGGTCGGTCTGTCGACCGGGATCACCGCAGATCTGTCCGCGCCCAGTCAGATCGTCCTCATCCTCACCATGGCGCTCGGCAGGCTGGGTCCGGTGACCGTGGCGTCCGGTCTGGCCCTGCGCGAGCGCCCCATCCGCTACGAACTGCCGAAGGAACGGCCACTGATCGGCTGATGGCAGGTCCGTCGAAAGCCGAATCAACGACTGCCGACACCCCTGCCGAGGCGGCCCAGAAAGGAAAAGACCATGAACGAGAAGAAGAACTGGATGGCGCGCTCCGCGTCGTTCTTCACCGGCGACCCCTCGCCGCTGGCGAAGGACGGAGCGGTGGCCGTGATCGGGCTCGGCCGCTTCGGCGGATCCCTGGCGCGCGAACTCGCAGAGCATGGAGTCGAGGTCATCGGCGTCGACCGTGACGAGTCCGTCGTGGCCGAGTTCGCCGATGTCCTCGCTCATGCCTCTCGCGCCGACGCCACCGACGAGGTGGTGCTGCGACAGCTCGGCATCGACGAGGTCTCCCGCGTCGTCATCGCCATCGGCAGCGACCTCGAGGCGAGCATCCTCGTGGCCTCGCGGATCCTCAAGCTCGGCAATCGGCACATCTGGGCGAAGGCGATCAGCGAAACCCACGCCGAGATCCTCCATCAGCTGGGCATCGGCAACGTCATCAGCCCCGAGAACGACATGGGTAGGCGTCTGGCCCACCTGATCAGGGGGCATATCTCGGACTTCCTGCCCATCGACGAGGACTTCGTTCTGGCGCGCACCACTCCGCCGGTGCGCACGACCGACGTGCCTTTGGCCTCGCTGGGGCTGCGCACGAGGTACGACGTCACGATCGTCGCGTTCAAACGCCGCGGCGGCACCCACTGGGACATCGCCGATCGGGACGTCACGCTCTACGCCGACGACGAGATCCTCGTGGCCGGCAGCCCGAAGAAGGTCGAAGCGTTCAGTGAATTGGACAAGGACGCCGACGCATAGGTCGACGTCCTTGGGGGCCGTGTTGCCGCGGTTGGTCCGGCGACCGTCACTCGCCGAGGTCGACGACCTCGAACTCGAGGAGGTTCGCCTGCTCGGAGACCGGAGCCTTGCCGGTCGATTCGTGGGAGGACGTCCGGTTGGCCTTCCAGTTCTCGAAGTCCTCCTTCGTCGCCCACTGGGTGTAGACGAAGTACTGGTCCCCGCCGGCCACCGGACGCAGCAGCTGGAAGCCTTCGAAACCGGGCGCCCCATCGACAGAATGCTTGCGCTGCGCGAACCGCTTTTCGAGTTCCGCCCGAGCGGGTTCGGGGACGGTGAGGGCATTGATGGCGACGACTGACATGGTTGCTCCTGTTCGAGTTGGCAGCTGAGTCACCTCGACCCTACGTCGTTGACCCGAGCGCTGTCCGAAGAGTCCGATTGTTCGCCCGCAGAGTCTCAGATCCGATCTCAGGGCTGGTCTCGGAATCTGCTTCAGAAGTCCTGTCTGCGCAGCCGCCACGTCGCCAGAACTGCTCCGCCGACCACCCAGGCGACGAGGACGAGGAGGGCCGGGAGGACACCGATGTACTCGGTCCCTCCCGCCTCGGCGACCCCGCTGATGTTGTGCACGGCGCCCAAAGGGAGGAGCGGTCGGAGGACGGACGCGAGAGCGTCCGGCAGCCAGCCGGCGAGCATAGACCCGACCAACAGGGCCAACGGGGTGAGAACTCCGCCGGTGACCGAGCGGAAGACGACCGCACCGAAGACCGCGAGAAGCGAATAGATGACGGGCAGAAAAGTGCTGCCGAAGGCCAGCCGCAGATGGCCGGAGCTGCCGGCCACGGCAAGGACCTCCGACCAGTCGGCCCCGGCGAGCGTGGCCGCGAGGAGGCTGCCGCTGATCGTCACGGCCACGGCCGTGGCGACGGCTGCGACCGTGGCGGCCGCGCCGATGACGACGGCCTTCGCCGCGACGATGCCTGATCGCCCGCGGGCGCGCAGCAGGGCCTCGGTGATCGCGCCGGTGCGGAACTCGACCCCGGCGAACCATGCCGCGAGGACGACGAGCACAGCCGCGGCGGCATCGACGCTGAGGACGCTGGCCGAGAGCACATCCTCGGTGCTCGTCTCCGACAGCGGGGCACCGCGGGTGGCGGGAATGGTGAGCACGAGCAGCACGGCCGAGACCGCGCCCGCGATGAGCGTGACGACGAGCAGCTGACGCGACCGGCGCAGGTCACGGAACTTCACCCATTCGGCACGTATCCAGCTGGGTCGGAGGGCGATCGGTGCGGCCGATACTCGCAGAGAGACCGGGATGGTCGGTGGTGTCGAGGTCATGCCGTCGCTCCCTGTATCGGGTGTCGAAGTGTGTGCCTGTGCCGATCGTCGCCGGTGTCCGTGAGGCCGAGAAAGGTGTCTTCGAGGCCGCGCTCCTCGGTCGCGAGCCCTGTGAGTTCGACCCCGAGACGAACACAGAGCCTGAAGATCTCGACGGGCTCGAGTCCGGTGATCGCGGCGTGAGTGCCCGATCCGTCGGGGTCGACCGAGATGCCCTCGTCCCGCAGGTGATCGAGCAGCGGTGCGAGGTTCGTCCCCTGCACCTGCACCCGGCTTGAGGATTCCCGCCGCAGCTCCTCGAGGGGCCGGTCTGCAATGAGGGCGCCGTCGCGGATGATGATGACGTGATGGGCGATGAGCTCCATCTCCCGCAGCAGATGGCTCGACAGCAGCACCGTTCTGCCTGTGCTCGCGAAATCCGTGAGGAGCGATCGCAGCCACGTGATTCCGGCGGGGTCGAGCCCGTTGAGCGGTTCGTCGAGGATGATCACCTCGGGGTCGGTGAGGAGGGCGGCGGCGATGCCGAGCCGCTGACGCATGCCCAGTGACAGTTGTGAGATGCGGCGGGAGCGTGCGCGGGTGAGGTCGACGAGGTCGAGCATCTCGTCGATCCGGGCGGGTGCGGTTCCCGTTGCCGCGGCGATCCAGTCGAGATGTCCTCGTGCGGTGAGCCCCGGCAGCATGTGCTCGGCGCCGAGGAATGCCCCGGCGATGCGTGCGGGCTCCGCGTGCTCGGGCAGGGGGCGGCCGTGGACGGCTGCGGTGCCGGAGCCCGGTGAGGTGAGGCCGAGGATCATCTGCAGCGTCGTTGATTTGCCCGCGCCGTTGGGGCCGAGGAACCCCGTCACCTGGCCAGGTGCGACGTCGAAGCTGAGTTCGTCGACGACGCGGTGTCCGCCGTAGCTCTTCGTCAGACCGCGGACCGAGATGCCTTCATCGACCGATGGCAATACATTCATACTGCAATAATGATGCAAGTTGAACGTATTGTAAAGTGGGAGGATGCCGAAGATCGTCGACCATGCCCAGCGCCGCACCGAGATCGTCCATGCCCTGTGGCAGGTCATCTATCTCAAAGGGATCGACGGGGTGTCGTTCCGTTCCGTCGCCGAGGCGGCAGGCATCTCCATCGGTCGCGTGCAGCATTACTTCCCCTCGCGCAGTGAGCTCATCCTCGAGGGGTGCCGACAGATCGTCGACAGCGCCGAGGCGGCAGGTCCGGAAGGTGCCGATGCGTCGTCCGACCCCGGTTCCGCCGAGGCGGTGAGTGCGCTCCGTGAGTTCTGTTTCGCATTCATTCCCGCTGGTGAGACGATGTGCATCGGTGCATCCGTGTGGTACACCTACGTCGCCCGGGCGGTGATGGACGAGCAGATCGCCGACATCATCCGCGCCAGCGATCGTGCGACTCTCGAGCTCGGAATCCGCCTCTATCGGGCGGTCTGTGGGGGCGATGGTGACGCTGAAACCGACGACGCCGATGGCACCGGAGGCACCGGTGGCACCGATGACTCCGGTGGCACCGATGGCGAGGTTGCGACTGCGTGGGCGATGCGGATGATCGCCTTGGGCAAGGGGCTGGCTCAGGAAGTCATGCTCGATGAGCGCAGCGCCGCCTCGGCGAAGGCAATCCTCGAAGCGGAACTGGAACCACTGGTCGCACACTGACGTCACATTCTGGGAACGGTCCGGCGCCGTACCGTCGGAGGAGATTGTTGAGGCGATTGTTGGGTCGATCCACGGTGTTCTGGAGGTCGAAAACACCGTGGATCGACCCAGCAATTCAGTCGGAAGGTACGGCGGGGCGGTCTTCGGCTGGCACGTCGCCGCCGGGCGCTATTCGCCGTCGACGACCTCGAGCTGGGTGAAGGTCAGTCCGGGGGAGTGGACATCGGCTGCGCGGCGGATGCGTTCGGCGGTGAGTTCGCTGATCGTAGGGAATTCGACTCCGCCACCAGCTGCCGTCACCACGGCCCGGGCCGTCTTCGACCGCAGCGGCTCCGGGGTCTGCACGAGCACGAACGACCGCGACCCCTGATCCCGTTCGTTCGCGGCCATCACGGCCTGCGCAGTGGTCCCGGACCCGGCGAAGAAGTCGAGGACGATGGCATCGGAGTCGAAGAATGTCTGCGAGGCTACGAGCGCCTTCACCAGCTCGACCGGCTTCGGGTAGCTGAACACTCCCGCCAGGCCCAGCGGCTCCAGATCGTTCTGCCCGCCGAGCGCCTTGATGATCGAGTACAGCTTCGAACTCGCCTTCTCCGCCGGGGTCACCCGCACCACCGCGTGCTTGCCCTCTGTGCCCCAGGGTCGCAGGATGTACTCGCCCGATTCCAGCTTCGCGTCCACCTCGGCGAGTTTACCCTCACCCTTGACGGCGACGATGTCCTCGTACATCAGCCGCCGCTCGGACCCGCGGGCATAGCGGCCGAAGCCGGCGCGCAGCACATCGGTCTCCACGAGCATCCGCCTGCCGTTGATGACCTCGAGCTTCGCCGGTGACTTCTTCTCTGTGAGGAACGGCCCGACCTGATTCGCATCGCGGGCCCACACGTGCACATAGTCGTGCCCGCGCACGAAGGAGCGGGCGTTGCCGCCGCCCTTCGCGCGCTGATGGATGAGCGTGCCCAGCGAATTGTCTTCACCGAAGATCTCGTGCCCGAGCAGCTGAGCCCACGCGCTCTCCTTGTCGTCGAGATGGAGGAAAAGCACCCCGTCCTCACGCATGAGCTCACGGGCGAGCAGCAGCCGCGGGGCCATGAATGACAGCCAACTGGCGTGATCGTGCCCGTGATCTTTGTAGGTGTGCGCGTTGCCCGTGTTGTACGGCGGATCGATGTAGACGACCTTGACCTGCCGGCGGTGCGTGGCCAGCAGGGCGGTCAGCGCGGGCAGATTGTCCCCGACGACGAGCAGATTCTCGTGTGGATCGGGAACGTGAGCGGTGCCGTCGACGTCCCACAGATGTGGACGACCATCACCGAGGTGGCCCTCCCGTTCAGGGCCACCGTCCACGAGGCGGCGACCGAGGTCGAAGGCGGCGGCCTTGCCGGTCCACTCCAAGACGGTCGTCATCCTTCTCCTTCATCCCGAACGGTGCCAAGATTGCTGTATGAGTATTTCACGAGTGGCCGTGGTCGGTGCCGGTATCCTCGGTGTCGCCGCCGCCCGCGAAGTCACCAAGCGGTTCCCCGACGCCGAGATCACCGTCTTCGACAAAGCTGAGAACGTCGCTGCACATCAGAGCGGTCACACCTCCGGAATCGTCGACTCCGGTCTCGGCCAGAAACCCGACTCGGCGGAGGCGAAGCTCACCCGCCGCGGCCTCGAGCTGCTCATTCCCTATATGGCTGAGGCAGGCGTTCCCTACCGGGAATGCGGGCAGCTGCTCATCGCCCAGAACACCGATGAGGCCGAACGCCTCGAAGAGATCTTCGCCCGCGCCAAAGACAACGAGGTTCCAGGCGCCAGACTGCTCGAGCGCCACGAGATCGGAGCAGTCGAACCGGCCGCCAGAGGAGTTCTCGGGCTCTTCTCACCCCATGCGGCCATCGCCGACTTCTCGGCGCTCACCGCAGCGCTCGCCTCCGATGTGCGCGCCGCCGGAGGGACATTCCGCTTCGGAACCGAGGTCACCGGATTCGACACCATGAGCAACGAAGTCCGACTGCGTGGGCGCCCGGTTCCGCCAGAAGAATCGCCGGCGGGGGAGGGAGCCCCAGCCGGAGAGTCCGATCAGGTCGACCGTGGTGCGAACACGGCCGGCGAACGGGGCGGGTCGGGCAAGGATGCCGTCGATGACCGCGACCGACGCGACGATCAGGTCCACGACCGCGACCAGCGCGACGATCAGGTCCATGACCGTCCGCGCACCTATCGCGGAGAAGAGGGCCGCGAACCCGTCATCGGCATTGCAGACGAGCTGCGCGATCGCTTCGGACAACAGGACTGGTTCAAACAGGCCGAATCGACGCTCGGCGAGTGGACGCAGAAGGTCTCCGACGCGTGGGCGAACCGCGACGGCTCACGCCTCGGCGACTCTGGCTCACGCACCGGTGGAACGCCCGGCGGCAGCGCGCGCAGCGAAGCGCCAGTTGAGGAAGTGCTCGGCACCTTCGACATCGTCATCGTCTGCGCTGGTCTCCAGGCCGATCGCCTCGCCGTCTCTGCGGGACTCGACGCCGAACCGAGGATCGTACCCTTCACCAGCGACTTCTACCGAAGCCCGGCCACCGACACCGAGGTGGTCCGCGGCATCATCGGGTCCGTTCCCGACCCGCAGTCCCCGTTCGCCGAAACCTCGATCGTCCGAGGACTCGACGACGGACTCATCCTCGGACCGAACACCTTCGTCGCCCTCGGCCGCGAGTCCTATGATCGGCACGGATTCGACCTGGCCGACATCACATCGACCGCCCGGTCCAAGGGGTTCTGGAAGTTCGCCGCACAGACTGCGAAGACAGCGGCCCGCGGAGTGAAGCCTATTGTGAGCAAGACTGCTTTCGTCGACGGAATCCGCCGCTTCGTTCCCGAGCTCGACCAGAACGACGTGGCGCCCGGGGCCCGCGGTGTCCGAGCTCAGGCGATGACCGCCGAAGGCGAACTCATCGACGAACTCACCATGACCAGGCGCGGCAGGCTGACCGTGGTCAGGTCCGTGCCGAAGTGGGCGGCCACCTCGGCGCTGGCGATTGCCGAAACGATCGTCGATCGGGCCTTCGAGAACGCGGCCCGCTGAGATCGCCCCGCCGCGGACCGTGCCGCGCTGACGTTCCCAGCTGACCTGCACCGCCGCTCTGGGACGCAGACAGCTCCTATGGTAATTTAGCTTAGGCTAACCAAACTATGAGCGAAAGTGACGATGCCCGTGCCCGCGATTCGACCCGCCTCCACCTCGACGTCTCCGACATTGGCGGTCCGCCGGCGCCGATTGCCGGCACTGACCTTCGCGTTCGCCCTCGCGCTCACCGGGTGCGGGGGAGGCTCCGCCGACGGGACCGATGCAGAACGAGCGAGTGCAGGCAGCGTCGACGACGCCTTCGGCTCCGTTGACATCGGGAAGGCCGAACGCGTGGTCGCTCTCTCCGTCTCCGATGCGGACGCTGCTCTTTCCGTAGGTGTGGTCCCCGTGGCGATGACCGAAGCTCCGGTCGAGCCCGTGATGCCGTGGGCGGAGGAGACGATCGATGAGCTCGGCGGCGACGATCCGGAGCTCTTCCACTGGTCGACCGAAGACACGATCCCATTCGAGGACATCGCGGCGTGGAAGCCCGATCTGATCCTGGCGACCGGGACCATCATCGGCAAGGATACCCACGACCAGCTCAGCGAAATCGCGCCGACCCTGGGCACGGCCGAGGAGAATACCCCCGACAGCTGGCAGTCACAGGCCGAGCGGGTCTCGACCGTTCTCGATGCGAAAAACGAAGGGGAGGAAGCGATCGAAGCGGCGCAGACAGCGATCGACGATGCGGCAAAGGGCCACCCGGACCTCACCGACAGGTCCTTCCTCGTCGCGCTCTTCCACAGCCCCGACGAGGTGGGAGTGCTGACCGATCGGGACTCGGCCACCGTCCAATTCTTCAGCGAACTCGGGCTGACGCTCGACCCCGTGGCTGACAAGATGGCCGACGGGTCGGTCCCCGACAGCCTGTCCCTGGAGAAGCTCGACGTCCTGCAGAGCGATATCCTCGTCGGTTACTTCCCCGATCCGGAGCTGCGGAAGAAGTACGACGGAGTCCCCACGTTCTCGAGCCTGCCAGCCGTTGAAGGCGGCCACTTCTACCAGCCGACCGATGAGGAATGGCGCGGGCTGCGCTCCGTCTCCGCGCTCGCGCTGCCCGAGATCGTCGGCCCCATCGCAGAGAAGCTCGACACGGCGGCGGTCGGATCATGACCGGGACCAGCGCGATCAATTCGTCGGCGGAGCAGACCGGTTCGGCCTCTGCCCTGTGCACCTGGACAGAGATCGGCCCGGACGAGAGCTGGAGGCTGCAGGTGGAACTTCCGGCCACAGCCATCCCCGCCGAGGCAGTCCCCGGAGACGAGCAGGAGATCTTCGTCGACCTCAACGGAGTCACCGACCGACGGAATGTGCCCGGCGGGATCATGACCCGGCGCCCTGCCCGGGACGAGGGCGGCGACAGTGCCGACGGTGCCGACGCGACGAGGTATTCGATCGAGCTGCCGGTTCCGCGAGGGTATCGCGGGGCGCTTCGCTTTCTGCCCGTGCCACGAGGGCTCCAAGTTGCCGACCGTCCGACCTGGCTCGATGTCCTCGAACGGGGGTTCGTCCCCGCCGGTGACCATGATCTGCTCACGATCACGGACATGCGCAGGAAACAGGTCCTCGAGCTCGCCGCACCCGATGCCCGGCCCCTGATCTGGACCGGTGGGGACCGGCCGGCGACCGACTCCCGCAGCGGGGCAGGCGAAGGTCGGCCCGACGTCGACGAACAGGTCATCACCCTCGGTTCCGCGCCGAGGCGGATCTGGACCCACCGACCGCAGCGAGGTCCCGCCTCGGCGCCGGTGCTCGTCGTCTTCGACGGGGAGAGGTTCATCCGCGGGGGACTGCTCGCAGCGATCGACGAGCTTGTGTCTCCTCCGTCAACGGTCATCGCCATCGACCATGCACCCGTCGGGGCCGACGGCCCCGACGAGAACGCGGCCGTCGGCCAGCGCGCCGACGACCTCGTGATGAATTCTCGGTTCTGCGACGACGTGCTCGCACTCGTTCGTCAGACGGCGCCGGAGGTCTCGGCCCGCACGATCGTCGCGGGCGCCTCCTACGGCGGACTGGCCGCGGCGTACTTCTCCCTGCGGCACCCGGAAGCATTCCGCGGGATCTGCCTTTCGCCGTCGTTCTGGGAATCCGACGATCAGGGGCGCAGGATCTGGGATCTCGCGCCGAGCCGAGCGGACGGTGAGGCGGGCGGACGCGCAGGGGTGCCGGAGTCTCGGACGGTGGAAACCCGGCCGGCGACCGCCGCACATCCGACGTTCAGTGTCGACCACGGGATCCTCGAGACTGTCATTGCGGACTCTGTCGCCGAGGCGACCGAGGAGTTCGCTGCTCGCGGCATCGACTTCGTGCCCCGACCGTTCGTGGGCGGGCACGAGTATCTGTGGTGGCGTGAACTCATGCTCATCCGCCTGGCCGAAGTCCTGGCGGAATAGCCCCACCGCTCGTCAGGCCTGGTCACGGGACACCCGAAGTGGGGGAGCCGCCTCGGCGAGGGTTTTCTGCACCGTCGATCGGAGCCGTCGATCAGTCGGAATGGCGTTCGAGGAACTCGTAGACCTCGGTGTCGTCGACGCCGGGAACCGCTCCGGGCGGGACCGCGGCGAGCAGGGAGGCGTGCATGCGGGCCGACGGCAGCGCCTGATCCTCCCATTTCTCGGCCAGGTCATCCGGGGCCTGCCGGCAGCAGGACGGATCCGGGCATCCGGACTGCGAGCGGATCGGTGACTCCCGTCCTTCGAACCAGCGGACGTGGGAGAACGGGACGCCGACGCTGATGGCGTAGTCGCCGCCGGGCAGCACTCGGGCGGTGCACCAGAACGATCCGTGCGGGGTATCGGTGTACTGGTAGTAAGGGCTGAATCGGTCGGCGACACGGAAGACGGTGCGCGACGTGAAGCGTTTGCACGCAAACTGTCCCTCGATCGCGCCGAGCGGATCGGTGGGGAACGGCAGCCCGTCATTCGAGTACGCCTTGTGGATCGTGCCGGAATTGTGGACCTTCATGAAGTGCACGGGCAGTCCGAGGTGCTCGGTGGCGAGGTTCGTGAACCGGTGGGCGGCCATTTCGTAGCCGACGCCGAACATATCGCGCAGATGCTCGACGGAGAGCACCCGCTTCTTCTTCTCCTCCTCGAGCATCGGCACGGCCGCGGACTCCGGAAGCAGGATCGCGGCCGCCAGATAGTTCGCCTCGACGCGCTGCTGAAGGAATTCGTGGAAGTCCTTCGGGGAGTCATAGCCGAGCACATGCGGAGCCAGGCTCATGAGCAGGTGCGACCGCGGATCGAAGGCGGCGTCGGCGTTGGGCAGATACAGCCGCTTGTTCGCGGTATCCGAGATCGACCGGGTCGATTCGGGCAGGTCGGAGACGTAGTGGAGGCTGAAGCCGAGCTTCTCGGCGATGAGTGCCGTCTGCCGCTGTGACACCGTTCCGGATTCGTAGCCGACGAGGTCGAGCAGCTCGGCGGCAGTGGCCTCGAGGTCGGCGAAGTAGTTGTTCTTCTCCTTCATCCGATCCCGCAGCTCCCGGTTGGCCCGCCTGGCCTCCTCCGGGGTGGCCGCACGCCGTTCCAGGGCCTCGCCGAGCTGGCGTTGAAGCCCCACGATCGCCTCGAGGGCATCGGCCGGCAGCGACTTGATCCGCACCTGCGGCAGGCCGAGGGCCGAGTACATGGGGGAGGCCTGATTGCGTTCGGCCTCCAACTCGAGGGCCTGTCGTTCGTCGATCGGAGCGGGGTCGATGAGCTCGGAGACATCCGTCTTCAGCGCCTTAGCAATCGCGGCCAGGAGCGTGACAGAAGTTTCTCGCTTGCCGTTCTCGATCGTCGAGATCTGCGAGGCCGCACGCCCTACTTCCTGCCCCAGCTCGTTGAGGGTCAAACCGCGCTTCTTTCGAAAAAAGCGGATTCTTCTGCCGATGCTGAGTGGGTCGGTCTGCTGCTCTTCGCTCTCGACTTCCGCGCCAACGCTGTTCAAGGCGCCTCCCTCGGTTTCTATGTGCTGGTTCACATGGTTGAAAAACAGTATGACAGAACCGCGAAATTTCTGAAACCGGAAATATCGAGATTATTCATCCAGAAATTCAGTGCGAGAGCCCTTGCAGCCCCCGCAGACTGGATACATCAACAACCCCGAGAGATCGAGAAAGAGAAGGACAATGACTGAGAACACCACGCAGAACAGCTTGCACGATGCTGAAGCCATCCGCCGCGACTGGGCGACCAACGCCCGCTGGTCGGGAATCGCTCGCGACTACGAGCCCGAGGATGTCGTCAAACTGCGCGGTTCGCTGATCGAGGAGCACACGCTGGCCCGTCACGGAGCCGAGCGCCTCTGGAACCAGATCACCGCCGGCGACATCCACTCCGGTGACTACGTCAACGCCCTCGGTGCGCTGACCGGCAACCAGGCAGTCGAGCAGGTCAAAGCCGGCCTCAACGCCATCTACCTCTCCGGTTGGCAGGTCGCCGCCGACGCGAACGCCGCCGGCCAGACCTACCCCGACCAGTCGATCTACCCGGCCAACTCGGTGCCGCAGGTCGTCCGCCGTATCAACAACGCTCTGATGCGCGCCGACCAGATCGAGACCTCGGAAGGCAACAAGCAGGTCGATGACTGGTTCGCTCCGATCGTCGCTGACGCGGAAGCAGGCTTCGGCGGCACGATCAACGTCTACGAGCTCATGCGCTCGATGATCGCTGCCGGCGCAGCCGGTGTGCACTTCGAGGATCAGCTCGGCTCCGAGAAGAAGTGCGGCCACCTCGGCGGCAAGGTCCTCGTTCCGACCTCGCAGCACATCCGCACCCTCAACGCCGCCCGCCTCGCGGCCGACGTCGAGAACGTGCCCAGCCTCGTCATCGCCCGCACCGACGCCGAGGCAGCCACGCTGATGACCTCGGACATCGACGAGCGCGACCAGCAGTTCGTCACCGGTGAGCGCACCGCCGAAGGCTTCTACAAGATCACGAACGGACTCGAAGCCGGCATCGCTCGCGGACTGTCCTACGCTCCGTACGCGGATCTGCTGTGGATGGAGACCTCGACGCCCGACCTCGAAGCTGCGAAGAAGTTCGCCGAGGCGATCCACGCCGAGTACCCGGACCAGATGCTGTCCTACAACTGCTCGCCGTCGTTCAACTGGCGCAAGCACCTCGACGATGCGACCATCGCGAAGTTCCAGCGCGAGCTCGGAGCCATGGGCTACAAGTTCCAGTTCATCACGCTGGCCGGCTTCCACGCGCTCAACTACTCGATGTTCGATCTGGCTCACGGCTACGCCCGCGAACAGATGAAGGCATACGTCGACCTGCAGGAACGCGAGTTCGCAGCCGAAGAACGCGGATACACCGCGACCCGCCACCAGCGCGAGGTCGGCACCGGATACTTCGACCTGGTTTCGACCGCGGTCAACCCGGAGTCCTCGACCACCGCGCTGGCCGGCTCCACCGAAACCGCTCAGTTCCACTGAGCCGCACCGGGTTCACGCCCCGCTGACCAGCGGGGATGAACCCACCCAGAACCCGGGGCGGATCGGCAGTGTTTTCACGGGGTTTACATTGTCGATCCGCTCCGTCACACCACAGACGAGTCGAAACCCCGCCACGATCCCAACGCACGGCTCACGACTTACGGCAGAGCCGCCTCGGCGAGGATCACCCACAGAACCAGCCACACATTCCAGGCACACACTACGACGGGTGAGGAGAAGCCCATGTCTTACATCAAGATCAACGCGCCGCTCGAAACCGGCTTCGGCACCGTCCTTTCGGAGCCTGCTCTGACGTTCATCGCCAAGCTCCACGACGAGTTCGCCGGCACCATCTGCGACGTGCTGCGCACGCGCCGGGCCCGCGCGGCCGAGATGAACGGCGGAACCCTCCCCCGTTTCAAGCCCGAGACCGCACGCATCCGCGCCGACCGCTCCTGGTCGGTCGCCGGATCCGCCGGCGCCCCCGGCCTCGAAGACCGCCGCGTGGAGCTCACCGGCCCGGTCACCGAGGATGAGGTCGTGGCGGCACTGAACTCGCAGGCGAAGGTGTGGCTGGCCGACCTCGAAGACGCCACGAGCCCCACCTGGGCCAATGTCATCGGCGGGCAGGTCAACCTCTTCCGCGCCATCCGCGGACAGCTGCCCGGCGTCAACAACGACAACCAGCCGACCATCGGACTGCGCCCCCGCGGTTGGCACCTGCCCGAGAAGCACCTGATCTACGTCGATGACAACGGCCAGGAGTTCTCGACCTCCGGTGCTCTCGTCGACTTCGGTCTGTACTTCTTCCACAACGCCCGCCACCTCATCGACAACGGCTCCGGCCCGTACTTCTACCTGCCGAAGCTCGAGTCCTCGCAGGAAGCACGCCTGTGGAACAAGGTGTTCGTCCTGGCGCAGAACATGCTGGGCATCCCGCACGGCACCATCCGGGCCACCGCTCACATCGAGACGATCACCGCGGTGTTCCAGATGGAAGAGATCCTCTTCGAGCTGCGCGAGCACTGCGCAGGCCTCGAGGCCGCCGGTTGGGACTACCTGTTCTCCGTGGTGAAGAACCTGCGCAACACCACCGACTACGTTCTGCCCGACCGTGAGCGTCTGACGATGGACCTGCCGCTGATGAAGGCGTTCACCGACCGCCTCGTGGCCACCTGCCACCGTCGCGGAGCACACGCGATCGGCACGATGTCCAACCTCATGGCCGATCACCCGGACCAGGAATTCGTGGCCGCCGAGTTCGAGCGCATGCGAGAGGACAAGGCCCGCGAGGCCTGGCAGGGCTTCGACGGCACCTGGGTGGCCGACCCGGCACTGGTTCCGGCGGCTCTGGCCGTGTTCGACGCCGCCCTGGGTTCGCAGCCGCACCAGCTGGAGAACAAGCGCCCCGATGTGCAGGTGACCAGCGAGAACATCCTCGACATCACCGGCCTCGAACCGGTCGTGACCGAAGAGGGTGTGCGGGTGAACATCCGCGTGGCCATCGGGTACATGAACGAATGGCTCGGCGGCAACGGGCACGTGGCTCTGGAGAACCAGCTCGAAGACGTGTCGACGGCTGAGATCTGTCGCTCGCAGATCTGGCAGTGGATCCGCCACGAGGTGACTCTGGACAACGGGCAGCAGCTGACCTCGCGTCTGGTGGAGCGCTACCTCGGCGAGGAGCTGGCTCTGATGGAGCGCACCGCCGACGATCACTTCGATGAGGCCGTGGAGATCTTCCGCGAGACGGCAATGGGCGAGGAGTTCGCCGAGTTCCTCACCATGCCGGCCTACACCGACCACCTGGTCGACCGGGTGTCCAAGGCCAGCGAAGCCTTCGTCGCCTAACAATTGCTACCTGACGGCGGCCCAGCAACCTCGAGCGAGGTTGCTGGGCCGCCGTCAGGTAGTTTTGGGCGGGATCGTGTGGGGACTCAGCTCCAGTCCATGCCTTCGGGCGGCCACGGTTCGCCGTCCGCCTGAGCGTTGAGCTGGTAGGCGATCGCGCCGTCGATCGATTCGCGGATGATGTCAGCGTGGCCGGCGTGGCGGGCGATCTCGGTGGCCAGGTGCCACAGGATCCAGCGCACCGTCATCGTGAAATCGTTGGGCATCCACGGGTTGTACGGCATCGGAACTTCGGTGCCGAGGTCGGTCCCCGCGTCGTCGACTGCGGCCCTCGCGTCCTCGATCCCGTCGATGACCTTGTCGAAGATTGCGACCGCCTCGGTGATGTCGAGGTCGGGGAGAGCGGACCCGTCGAACATCGCTGTCAGCCCCAACTTCTCGTTGACCGTCCGGTAGTCATCCTCGCCGACCTCTCGCGTCGGGTCCTTGACTTGAATGAGCCAGTTATTGACCACCTGTGTTCCGTGAACGATGAGGCCCGCGATACTCAATCCACTGGCCGTCGGCGTGCTGCGGGCCTGCTCATCGGTCAGGCCCTGCGCCGTGAGCTTGAGCTGGGTGCACTGCTGGGTGAGGTAGGTGAACGCGGCGTCGGCTTCGCTCGTGACGGAAGGGGTGAAGAACGGCATGATCTCTCCTTTGCAATGTCCGCCGCGGCCGGATGGCTGAAGCGGTGATCCTATCGTCAGGTGCTATGCGGACATATACTGTCCGCATCAATAAGTCGGGCGAAAGTTTCTCATTCGGAGGTGGAATGCAGTCGGAGACGCGACTCTTGAGCCTGCTCGGACTGTTCGCATCCGGCAGGAGCTGCACTGCCCTCGAGCTCGCCGCCCGCTTCGACGTCACCCCACGTACCATCCGTCGAGATATCGCCGAGTTGCGCGATCTCGGCTACATCATCTCCTCGGCACCGGGCCTGACCGGGGGCTATCGCGCCGAATCCCGGACGATGCTGCCGCCTCTGCAGCTCGAGGCAGGCGAGGCGCTGGCCACCGCGGTCGGCCTGGCACTCCTGCGTGGGGCCGGCCTGGACACCGAACACGCGGAATCGGCGACGACGAAGCTGCAGACGATGCTCCCGGCCGCGATGCGCGCGACCGTCGCCGAAATCTCGACGGCTGTGTCTGTGTCCGAAGGCCACGCACCCGGAGTCGACATCAGCGCGGTCATCACGCTCGCCTCGGCGATCAATGCGTCGACGATCGCGACTTTCGACTATCGGAAGATGCAGCGCCATGGCGTCGACGACCCCACCGTCACGGGCCCGGCCGGCGCCCTGACCGCCGACGCGACCGGCACCTTGACGGCCGACGCATCCCCCGGCCCGACCGGCGACCACCCCTCGACGCCCCGCCGCGTTGAACCGATCCGTCTCGTCGTCTTCGGCGCGCACTGGTACCTCTTCGCCTTCGACCTCGACCGCGATGACCATCGGGTCTTCCGCCTCGACCGGATGAGCCGGGTTCACGCGACGACATTGAGCATCACCCCACGTGAGCACCCCGACGCCGAGGCGGCTGTGTCCGCAGCCGTGACCACCACCGCGTATCCGCACACCGTCGTTCTGCGCACTGCCGCCTCGGCGCGGGAAGCGAAGGAATGGTTCCCCACCCGGAGCGCCACCATCACCGAGGCGGCCGATGGGGTGCGCATCACCTGCGGATTCTGGGATCTCAGGTGGGTCGCGGCCACCCTTGCGTCCATCCCCGCCGAGATCGAAGTGCTCGACCCACCTGAGCTCATCGACGCCCTACGCGACCACGCAGAGAGGGCGCAAGCGGTCGTCGAAGCGTCCAGGACTACCTGACGGCGGCCCAGCAACCTCGCGCGAGGTTGCTGGGCCGCCGTCAGGTAGTAATTGGGGCAATGGGGGTTGCGGGGTGCTGACCGAAGCGTGATCCCGAAGTGAACGAATCATGGATGAGTCCATATACTGGGGGCCATGACGATTCTCATTGGCTACCTACCCGCTCCCGAGGGTGAGGCTGCTCTGCGTGCGGGATTAGCAGAGGCCAAACTGCGGTCGAGCGCTGCCGTCGTGATCAACTCACAGCGACGAGGTGCCAGTGGAGCTCCGACCGAGATCGGGGAAGACGAGATCAAGCGGATCGTCGACCTCGGCAAGGAATCGGACGTCGACGTCGAGGTGCTCCAACCCGATCACGAAGACGATCTGCCCGGCACACTCAACGACCTCGCCGAGGAGTACGAAGCCCAGCTCATCGTCATCGGCCTGCGCAAACGCTCAGCGATCGGGAAGTTCATCCTCGGCTCGCAGGCACAGCGTATCCTCCTCGAAGCCGAGGTCCCGGTGCTGACGGCCAAGGCCTGAAACCTCGCCGAGGCGGCCCTGACCTCGGGATCATCGCCGCGGTTGCAGCCCCCATCCCCAGGCGAGGAGCTCGGCCAACGACACGCCCTCGGCGTCACTGAGATCCGTGATCTGAGTGCGGCACGAATACCCGTCGGCAAGAACGACCTGCAGCCGGGCGCCTGCACCTGAACGCGTCGCACGCTCCGGCGACACATCTGTACCGGACCCTGTCGCACCGGTCGGCGAAGCATCGACTCCTGAACCAGTTCCAGACCCCACACCGGCGGCCCGTCCCCGCTTGCGCAGCGCCGGCAGCAGGGCCACCTCGGCGACGGCGACCGAGGTTTCGAAATGGCCGTCTTCGACGCCGAAGTTCCCGGCCAGACCGCAGCACCCGCCGAGGAACTCGGTATTCGCTCCAGCCCTGGCCAACAGCTCCTTATCTGCCGCGTTGCCGAAGATCGCCGACTGGTGACAATGCGGCTGCACGAGCGCTTCGATCCCGGACAGGTCCGGCAGTTCGGCACCGATGCTCAGCAGATACTGGGCGAGAGTCTGCACCCGGTCGGCCACTCGGTGCGCGGCCTCATCGGCGACGAGTTTGAGCGAATCATCCTTGAGCGTCGCCAGGCACGAAGGCTCGACGCCGATGATCGGCACATCCCCGGTGGCATCGAGAGCCGTGATCGTCTCCGAGAGATTCGCCTTCGCGCCATCGAGCTGACCGGTGGAGATGAGCGGCAGCCCGCAGCACACGGTCTGATCGATCACCCGCACACGCACACCGGCCTGCTCGAGCACAGCGACGGCCGCGGCGAGGATGCGCGGAGCGAAATGGTTCGACCAGGAATCGGCGAACAGGATCACCCCAGCGTTCGGCCGCAACGAATCCGAGGCCGGCGACGACGCCTTGGCCGGGGACTCAGCCTTCGAGCGAGACTCGGCGTTCGTACGCGACCCCGGTGCCGCCTCGGCGGCGGTGGTGGTCCACCATTTCCTGAACGTCGTGGACGCGAACTGCGGGATCGAGCGACGAACGTCGATGCCGGCCATCTTCTTCGCCAGCGTCGTCAGCCCTGGCAGCCCCGATACCCGGTTGACGACCGGCGCGAGCGGGGTGATCAGGCGGGCGAGCTGCGGAAGGAACCCGAGCGAATAGTGCTTCATCGGCCGCAGCCGTCCCTGATAGGTCTGGTGCAGGACCTCGGCCTTGTACGTGGACATGTCCGTGCCGGTCGGGCACTCGGTCCCGCAGGCCTTGCACGACAGGCACAGGTCGAGGGCTTCGTGCACCTCGGGGGAGTCCCAGCGAGGCTCGAGCAGATCCCCGGACACCATCTCCTGCAGCACGCGTGCCCGCCCCCGCGTCGAATGCCGCTCGTCCCGGGTGGCCTGATACGACGGGCACATGATGCCGCCGCCGGCCGCCGAATCCGCGCGGCACTTGCCGACTCCGGTGCACCGGTGGACCGCCGAGGCGAAACCGGCAGACTCGCCTTCATAGGCCATCGCCAGAGTGCCGGGCAGCTCCTGGCGCAGCGGCAACTGAGACAGACGGATCGATTCGTCGAGAGCGTCGGGGTCGACGATGACACCCGGATTGAGCAGATGCTGAGGATCGAAGAGGCGTTTGACCTGGGCGAACAGATCGAGCGCTGCCGGGGCGTACATGAGCCGCAGCAGTTCGGAGCGCGCCCGACCGTCCCCATGCTCCCCGGAGACCGACCCGCCATAGCGGGCGACGAGCTTCGTGGCCGCGACCATGAAATCGCGCATCACCTGCCCGCCGTTCGGATCCTCGAGCGGGAAGTCCACGCGCATGTGCAGGCAGCCGTCACCGAAGTGCCCATAGGGAATGGCCCACAGTCCGTGCTCCTCGAGCAGCTCCATGAGATCGTGCAGATAGTCGCCGAGGTGGTCCACCGGAACCGCCGAATCCTCCCATCCCGCGTGGGCGTCGCGACCATCGGGTGTGCGTGAGACCAGGCCGGCGCCATCGGCGCGGATCGCCCACACCTCGGCGGCCGCCCGGGCGTCCAGGACCGCGGAGTCGAGTGACTTCGACTCGGAGATGAGGCGCTGAGTCTCGGCCTCGAGCTCGGACTCGTCCTCACCGGTGAGTTCGACGACGAGCCAGCCCCCACCTTCCGGCAGCGGAGGGACCGCCTCGGCGCCCTTGGTGTCGATGACCCGGTCGAGCATGCGCGAATCGAGTCCCTCGCAGGCGGCGACGGGGAAGTCCTTCAGCAGCGGCGCATCGTGGGCGGCGGCGACCATGTCCGCGTAGCCGAGGACGACCGCCGAGGTGAAGCTCGGATCCTTGACCAGGCGCATCTTCGCCGCCAGGATGACACCCCAGGTGCCCTCGGTGCCGGCGAAGGCGCGGCGGACGTCGAAGCCGTTCTCCGGAAGGAGGGATTCGAGCCCATACCCGGAGACCTGGCGGGAGAACGTGCCGAAGTTCGTGCGGATGGTGCCGAGGTTCTGTGCCACGAGTTCATGCAGCCGTGGGAACGTCGTCGAGGCGTCCGAGTCATCGAGGGTGACGACGGTGCCGTCGATGAGCATGATCTTCAGTGCCAGGATGTTGTCGCCCGTGCGGCCGTAGCCCAAAGCTCGCGGTCCGCAGGCATTGTTGCCGATCATCCCGCCGATCGTGCAGCGGGTGTGCGTGGATGGGTCCGGGCCGAACCGCAGACCGTGCGGTTTGGCCTGTCTCTGCAGATGGGCATGGACGCAGCCGGACTGCACCCAAGCCGACTGCTCGTCCGGGTCGAGGTCGAGGACCGCATTCATATGGAGAGTGAAGTCGAGGACGATGCCGCGGCCGATGGCATTGCCGGCGATGGATGTACCGGCACCACGACTGGTGATCGGCACGCCGAGGCGGCGGGCAACGGAGAGGACCCGCGCCACTTCGTCTTCGTCGTGAGGGAAGACGATGGCGGCGGGGACGAGCCGGAAGAGCGAAGCGTCTGAGGAGTACGCGGCGCGGTCGGTGTCGTCGATGCTGAAATCACGGATGCCCGCGGCGCGGAACTGCTCGGCGAGTGCGGTGGGAAGCGCTGTCTGGGACTCGTCTTCGTCGACGGTCGCCCGATTCGCTTCGCTGGGATGGGCCATAGTCGTCATGTCCGCATTGTGCCACTTGGGTTGCTGGAACATCGATACCTTCCACGGCGGGGAGTGGCGAGCGAGAGTCATCGTCGCGAACCAGCGAAAGTTATACATTCGTTATGACACATGCTCAGAACGGTGCTAGTCAGTAGCCTGAGTTCCTATATCCGGGAATTCTTGGCGTCTTGACATATTCATGGTATCTAATGGGACTACACCAATTCGTGGCAACGGGCCACTACATGAATGCAAGGGAAGAAACCATGTCTCGTCGAGCTCGTGAATTGACAGTCGACCAAGCCGCATTAGTCGGGGCGGTCCGAAAGGTCGCGCGGCAGCGATTGAAAATCAACACCGACTATGTGATGGCGATTCTGCGCGCCCGCGAAGAAGGCGCGACCTTCGGTGCGATCGCCGAGGCAGCCGGCACCTCCTCGCAAGCCGTTCAGGAGATCGTGCGCAGGCACGGACCGGTCAAGCGCAGTGAGCCGAAGGCCGGAGTCGCCGACCCCGCCTGATCCCAGAGAACACAGGGGCAGAACGGCGTTCGCCGGTCCCCTCTGTGTTCGTACTTCCCGCGCAAAGACCAGGGCGGTGATCCATACTCGATATGGATCACCGCCCTTGTGCGATTCATGGACGTTTTCTGACGATTCCGTGACCGAATCTTCGCGGAGCCGGAGGCGGGAATTTCCCGAACGAAGACAACGGGGCTGATGGGCTGAGAAAGCCTTCAGGAAAATCCTGCCCTGCGTGCGGAAATCGCTTCACGATTCGACTCTTCGACTGTTTGTGAAATATCAGATGCTGAAGTGCCCTGCCGACAACCTCAGGTGCGTTTCCAGCTCGGTGGAAAAGCCGTGCAATCGGAGTTCCCGACCTCCTTGGACGGCTTAGATACAAGAAGTACATATTCGCCGGTGTATTGCAGTCTTGTTACACATGCCGCAGATCTGGGCGGTCTCCGGTCGGCGGCGGACACCCGGGCGAGATGCTGAGAGGGTTGTCTAGAGTGGCCGTATGAACTCCGAGCTCGAATCGCTGCCCGCTGAGATCGTCGACCACCCTCTGATCCGCATCGCCTCCGACCTCTCACTCATGGCGTGGGAGCAGATGCTCGCCTGGAGGCCGCTGCTCGGCGCGAGCCTCGACGCCAGTGTCGTCGACACGAAGACCTCGCCGAATGACCTCGTCACTCGCGCCGATGCGCAGATCGAGGCGCTTGTGCGCGGCTATCTCAACCGAGCCAGGCCCCACGACCTCATGGTCGGCGAAGAGGGTTCGGAGGCACTCGACCCGGTCGAATTCTTCCCGGCGGACTTCCTGCTCAAACTCAACGCTTTCGATCCGGAGACCGGTGCACTCAACGAGGCTGCTGACGAGGGTCCGCGTCTGGAATGGCATGTCGACCCGATCGACGGCACCGTCAACTATGTCCGCAACATCGAACACCACGCGTTCTCCGTCGGGGTCTGCGCGGCCGCAGGTGAGGCAGATGCCGGCCTAGGACTCGGCGACTGGCAGATCGGACTCGTCGCCTCGCCGGGGTTGGATGCCACATGGCTGGCGGCTGCCGGTCGCGGTGCCTTTCGGGTCGACGGGCGCTTGGCCGACCACCGCGAGGCCGGCTCCGCCATTCCGGCGCGACGACTGCACGGGACTCCGCCCGGGCTGTCCGGCAAGCTCCTGGCCACCGGATTCGCCTATGCTCTGAGGAACCGCGGGGCCCAACTGGCCAAGCTCGACGACCTCATGACCGGCTACGACGATATCCGCCGCTGCGGATCGGCGGCACTCGACCTGTGCATGGTCGCCGAAGGTCGGGTCAACGGCTACGCCGAACGCGGACTGGGCATCTACGACTACGCCGGTGGGGCTGTCATCGTCGAAGAGGCCGGACTCAAGGTCAGTCGCGGAGGATCCGGCGGGCCGACCGCCGCGGCAGATACTGAAGAAGAGGTCGACCGCCTCATCGCCGCTATCTGATCTGAGGCCCACCGCGCACCCACCCCGCCGCGCGCCCATCCGATCTCACTTCAGATGTGATACAGATAACGTCATACTTTTTTGACTTTATTTTCAAAGCATAGGCTAAGCTTACTTTCAGTGTGCGCACACGTTTTTCTCATACGTACATTCCTGAAAGTGGGACCCCATGGTTTCGACTCGCCTTCAATTGAGCGCCCTGGCAGGCGTTGTCGCTCTGACTCTGGCCGGCTGCGGCTCGGCAGACTCCGATTCGGCTCAGGCCGAAGACTCCGGATCCACGATCGAGGTCGAGGACAACAACGGCAAGCAGACCGTCGCCTCCCCGCCGAAGTCCGTTGTCGCCACCGACAACCGCACGTTCCAGACGCTCAGCGACTGGGGCATCGAACTCAGCGGCGGCGCCGTCTCCCTGATGAGCGACGACCTCGACTACACGCAGGATGATTCCATCCTCGACCTCGGCAGCCACCGCGAACCCGACCTCGAGAAGGTCGTCGAGGCCAAGCCCGATCTCATCGTCAACGGCCAGCGCTTCGCACAGTTCCATGACGACCTGGCCAAGCTGGCCCCCGAAGCAACCGTGCTCGAACTCGATCCCCGCGACGACGAGGACTTCGACGCCGAGCTGCGCCGCCAGGCCGAGGTCCTCGGCGAGGTCTTCGGCAAACAGGACGAAGCGAAGAAGCTCGTCGACGACTTCGACGCCTCGATCGAACGCGCCCAGAAGGCCTACGACGACAACGACAAGGCCATGGGCCTGATCACCTCGGCCGGCGACATCGGCTATGCCGCACCGTCGGTCGGCCGCACCGTCGGACCGGTCTTCGACATCCTCGACCTCGACCCGGCCCTCGAGGTCGAAGAGGGCAGCGAGGACCACCAGGGCGACGACGTCTCCGTCGAAGCCATCGCGAAGTCGAACCCCGACCTCATGATCGTCCTCGACCGCGACGCCTCCTTCGCCCCTGAAGAACGCGACGAAGGTTCGGCCCCGGCTGCCGAAGTCCTCGAAGACTCCGAAGCGCTCAAGGATGTTCCTGCGATCAAGGACGACAAGATCGTCTACTTCCCCGAGGACACCTACCTCAACGAAGGCATCCAGACGTACACCGAGTTCTTCAACGACTTCGCCGACAAGCTCGAAGCTCAGAAGTGATGACCCTCGCCGAGGCGGCCCGACGTCGGAACGAAGCCCGACGCAACCGGACGGCTGAGTCCCCGCAGGGAACGGTCGATCCGTCCCCCAGCGGGTCGGCAGTCTCGTCCGCACGTGGGGCCGCCTCGGCGAAGGCACCACTGTTCGGATGGCCCCTGCTGTTGGGCATCGTCGGGGTCGCCATCCTCCTCGCGCTCTCGCTGCTCACCGGCGTCTACGACATCTTCGGCGGTGACGGCGGGGCCGAGATGTTCCAGATCACGCGGATCCCGCGCACGATCGCCCTCGTCCTGGCCGGCGCCGCAATGGCGATGTGCGGACTGGTCATGCAGCTGCTGACCCAGAACCGCTTCGTCGAGCCGACGACGACCGGCACCACCGAATGGGCCGGGCTCGGCCTCATGCTCACCGTCATCGTCTATCCCGACGCCTCGATCGTCGCGCGAATGGTCGGCGCGATCATCGCCGCGTTCGTCGGCACCCTCGTCTTCTTCGTCTTTCTGCGTCGCGTCTCTCTGAAATCCTCGCTCATCGTGCCCATCGTCGGCATCATGCTCGGCGCCGTCGTCGGCGCCGTTTCGACATTCATCGCGGTGCAGACGGATATGCTGCAGTCGCTGGGCATCTGGTTCGCCGGCAGCTTCACGTCGATCCTGCGCGGCCAGTACGAGACCCTGTGGATCGTCGCGGCCGTCGTCGTCGCCATCTTCATCCTCGCCGACCGCTTCACCGTGGCAGGGCTCGGCAAGGAGATCGCCACCAACGTCGGTCTCAACTACAACCAGATCCTGCTGCTGGGAACCGTGTTCGTGGCGATTGCGACCGGAGTGGTCACCGTCGTCGTCGGCAACCTGCCGTTCCTCGGCCTCATCGTGCCGAACATCGTCTCGCTCATCCGCGGCGATGACCTGCGCTCGAACCTGCCTTGGGTGTGTCTGCTCGGCATCGCAATCGTCACCATCTGCGACCTCATCGGCAGGATCATCGTCATGCCCTTCGAAGTGCCCGTCTCCCTCATCCTCGGCGTCGTCGGGGCGGCCGTGTTCGTCGCCCTGCTGCTGCGTCAGCGAAAGGTCGGGTGAGTGCCGATGCGTGCGAAGGACGAATCCCCGGGTCACACCGGCGCCGAGGCGGCCGACCCGACCGCGGTCACCGACATTCCCGGTGGGGATCGTCGGAGCTCCGCGAACGAAGCCAGCGGGGATCGGTCCGGTGCAGGCGTACGGGACGGTGGGCTGCCTCGGCGCGAGTCTGCCTCTGTCCGCAGGTCGTCGGGTCCGCTTCCGACGGCGAAGTCGGCGCGTCGCTACTGGACGATGATCATCGTTCTCTCGGTCGCCTCGGCGGGGATCGCTCTGGGCATCCTGGCCTGGGACAATCCGATGCCGATCACGGACCCGGGATTCTGGCTGATCGCGGAGCTGCGGCTGACGAACCTCGTCGTCATCGCCATGGTTGCGCTGTGCCAGTCGTTCGGCACGGTCGCCTTCCAGACGGTGACGAACAACCGGATCATTACGCCCTCGATCATGGGATTCGAATCCCTCTACGTGGCGATCCAGACCTCGGCGATGTACTTCTTCGGGGTCACGGCGATCGTCGAACTCAAGGGGCTCGTGCCCTTCGTCGTCCAGCTGGTGCTCATGGTCGGGCTGTCGCTGGCGCTCTACGGATGGCTGCTTTCCGGACGGCATTCCTCAGTGGCGCTCATGCTGCTCATCGGCGTGGTCATCGGCGGCGGACTCGGATCGGTGGCGACATTCATGCAGCGGACGCTGACGCCGAGCGAGTTCGACGTCCTCTCCGCCCGCCTGTTCGGGTCGATCTCGAATTCGGATTCGAGCTACCTGCCGGTATCGATCCCGCTGTGCGTGCTGGCCTGCCTCGGGCTCTACCTCTGTTCCTCACGCTTGAATGTGATGGCGCTGGGACGGGATATGACGAGCAACCTGGGACTCAACTACAAGGGCGAGCTGCTCAAGGTCCTCTTCTTCGTCTCCATCCTCATGGCGGTGTCCGTGTCGATGATCGGACCGATGGTCTTCCTCGGGTTCCTCGTCGCGATGCTCGCCTACCAGTTCGCCGACACCTATGACCACAAACGTCTCTTCCCGATGGCCGCGCTCCTCGGCTTCGTGGTTCTGGGTGGGGCGTACTTCGTCATGAAGAACATCTTCTACGCCGAGGGGTTCGTGTCGATCATCATCGAGATCGTCGGCGGCGGCGCCTTCCTGCTTGTCATCCTGAGAAAGGGGCGCCTGTGATCACGCTCGAATCGGTCCGCAAATCCTACGACGACGAAGTCTCGATCGGGCCCGTCGATCTGCAGATCCCAGCCGGGGGAGTCACCGCCCTGGTCGGGCCGAACGGCGCCGGAAAGTCGACTCTGCTGACGATGATCGGGCGGCTGCTCGGGATGGATTCCGGTGCGATCTCGGTCGCCGGCTATGACGTCAGTTCGACGAAGTCGAAGGATCTCGCGAAGATCGTGTCCATACTGCGCCAGGAGAATCACTTCATCACCCGGCTGACGATCCGCCAGCTCGTCGGCTTCGGGCGCTTCCCGCATTCGAAGGGGCGACTGACGACCGCCGATGAGGAACTGATCTCGCAGGCGATCGACTTCCTCGAGCTCGGGGAGCTGGAGAACCGGTTCATCGACGAGCTCTCCGGCGGGCAGCGGCAGCGGGCGTATGTGGCGATGGTGTTGGCGCAGGACACCGACTACGTGCTGCTCGATGAGCCGCTCAACAACCTCGACATGAAGCGGTCGGTGCAGATGATGCAGCACCTGCGCCGGGCCGCCGCCGAGATGGGGAGGACCATCGTCATCGTTCTCCACGACATCAACTTCGCCGGTCACTACGCCGACCACATCTGCGCGGTCAAAGACGGCGCCGTCATCGAATTCGGTGCGCCCGAGGAGATCATGACCGGTGAGGTGCTCTCACGTGTCTTCGACACTCCAGTCGACGTCATCGACGGACCCCGCGGCCCCCTTGCGGTGTACTTCTGAGTCCGGTTGCGGCCACCTGGCCTCAGTCTGCGCGTGAGTTTTGCCTTTGCGCTGATTTCATGCCGCCGGCGGGGCCGGCGGAGGGTACGTTCCGGGAAGCATGGGGATGGTGAGGAGCCACTTGAGGCGACTCTCGGGCGCTCATCGCCTTTTGACCGAACCATCGAGTTCGAACCAGATGCATCGATCAGAAGGCGATGACAGATGCCCCGTAAGTCGATGACGGATGGTGCAAAAGCCGATCACCAGACTTGGGCTCCAGTGGACTGAGCGCTCACTTGCGCACCAGACACTGTGGAGTACCTTCTCATTCGGCACCTTTAGAGAATCCAGACAGTCGGCGCGTTCATAGGTTCAAATGGGCTAAACCGTCTCAGCGGTGCCCAGCATCTGCGAGTTCTCAGGGATTCGTGTGCAGAGACGTTCATCAGTGGCCTGTGGAGAATATCTCGACTCGACCGTCGTTGACTTGTGGACGACGAAACGTTGTCCACAACCTCAGCGCAAGGGGTACTAACGGCAGTTCGCTGATGCCGATACTCGCCAGATGAAGAATACGATCTATCGTGAAGAGTTCTCCGCCGCCGGCATCTCTTCCAAAACGATCAAGAGCGCGCTGGATTGTTGTCTGATTCGTCTCTGCCGCGGGGTGTACTCGGTGATCCGTGAGTGCGGAGTGAAAGACCACAGTCGGATTGCGGCATTTATCAGAGACGTCGACTGGATCAGTTTCCACGTCGGCAAAACTCCAGCCGACCTGAAGCGCGATTTCAGGTATCAGACCCAGCTCCGAGCGCTGCGCATTCAGAGTTACCGCTGGTACCGGCCAGAGGACGTGATCGTTGGCAAATCGGCGGCTGTCCTCCACGGAATACCTTTGTACAAGGACGCATCGCAAGCGATCACGGTCAGACACCCAAGGAGCAATTCGCACACTAAGGAGATTATCCGTGTGCGGGATGAGGTACCCGCAGAGGATCAGGTCCGATTCGGTCACCTTGCGGCCACCTCGGCGATCAGGACGGCCTTGGACCTCATTCGGATTTCGGGTCAACACGAAGCTTTTGCAGCACTGGAATGGGTACTGCGTCAGGCGACGGCCGATCATTTCCCTGGCTTCAATCCGAGGTCCGGGTATACAGAAAAGTTTCAGTCCGAGGCACGTCGGATCATCAAGACGGCGTTCTATCCTGCGGTTGCTCGCATGCGATCGGGCCAGGTCACCGCGCAGCGGATGGTTGATGCGATCGGGCCGTTCTCTGAGAGCCCCGCCGAGAGCAAATGCCGACTCAACCTCATCGCTTTGAACCTGACGGGGTTCGAACAGCAGATCGAAGTCCGAGACAGCCGAGGCTTCATTGCTCGAGCCGATTTTCTCAATGAACAGGCACGAACGATCCTCGCGGTCGACGGAAGTGAGAAATACGCTCTGGTGGGTCCCTCGCTGATCCGGAGGGAAGGCGAACAGCACAATCGGCTTCTCAGCTTGGGCTATAAGGTCATCCATCTGAGTTTCGACGACGTGCTCAGACTCAACGACTTTCGGGACAAGATCTTCACACAGGTGCCGGAGCTGAAGCAGATGGTCGGGAGCCCGGACGAATGATGTAAGGTTCGCGCATCGACTTTTGTGCCGGTAACCATCGGGTTTTGTACAGTCGGGTATCGAGTTTTGTGTGGCGCATCGAGTTTTATCCCGATGACCTGATCAGAAGGCGATTGTTCGCCGAAGAGGCCGCTGAGTTGCCATGGCTCGGTGCTCGGTGCTCGGTGCTCGGTGCTCGGTGCTCGGTGCTCGGTGAAGGCGCGGCCCAGCACCAATCGCTGCGGCGGCCTCGAGTGGCACCTGGAGGAGAACGGCGCCGATGTCCGTGACTGTCGGATCCTCTTCTCAGCTTTCCTCGATCAGGTGAGGGCGCGGAAGGCGGCTGCGGTTTCGGTCTGAGCCGACCCAGCGGCCTCCTCTATCTGTCGTCTGCCGCGACGGCCGGGCGGATCAATACCCAACGGCGCACTGCCATCACGAGTGCGGCAACCAGCCCCACGATGAGCAGTCCGTCGGCGGCAATATAGAGCAGATGCAGGGACGACCCACCCTCGTCGACACCTGCGAGCACGGCATCCGTGCGCTGATTGAGCAGCGGCCGAATGACGACGACCTTGATGATGAGCACTCCGATGAGCCCGCATGCCACACTGCGGTAGACGCGATCGACACCCGACTTCAGCAGCGCCCACAGCAGGATCACGGCGATGACGAGCTCGACCCAGTTCATCACTCCGAACACCAGCCGACCGATGCCCAGCCCCAGCGGGATCGTGATGCCGGGGGCAGTGAACTTCAGCGGTGCCTCGATGAGCGAGATGCCGATGATGAGCCCGAGCCAGATGGCGGGCAGGATGATCCGAGCGCTCGCCGCCAGCCGCGAATCATCGGTGCTGAAGAAGTGAGTCATGCCTTCGATTCTACCCTTCGTAGAAGAGGCCGGCAGCGCCCTCACTTTCACCCACCAATTACTACCTGACGGCGGCGCAGCAACCTCGCGCGAGGTATCTGGGCCGCCGTCGGGTAGTAAGAAGGGGTGGTGATCGGCCCACTCAGCGACTTCGCCGTACCCGCTCTAGACTGGTGTCCATGCGTCTGTTCTCCAACGCCGTGGTGCGCACTTTCGCACCCCAAGCCGCCTCGAGTGCCCCCGACTCGAACACCCCTGCGTCGATCGCATCCGACCCGAGCGAATCGAACACAGACAAGGTCCCCGACCCGACCTCCACGCCGACCTTCGACCTCACACAGGCGGCCCCGGATGCGATCCTCGTCGATGGGGAGACCATCGTGGCCATCGGCACCCGGGCCGAACTTCTCGACATCGCTGCCGCGGAATCGTCGACGACGGCGGCGCTCGCCTCGGTGGGTGGGGTCGGTGCCACCACGGTCATCCCCGGCCTCGAGATCGATGAGATCGACTGCAGCGGGCAGGTCATTCTGCCCGGATTCGTCGACGGACACATCCACTCGATCCTGTACGCCGACTCCCTGACCGACCTCGATCTGTCCCAGACGAAATCACTGCCCGAGGCGGTCGCCGCCATCCGCGAACGCGCCGATTCCCTCCCGGTGGGCACCTGGGTGGTCGGCTCCGGATGGGACCTCAACAAGTGGGAGGACCCGAGCTACCCCGACCGGGAACTCCTTGACGCCGAGGTCCCCGACCACCCGGTGGCGATGTGGTCGCTTGATCTGCACACCCTGTGGGTCAACGCCCACGCCCTCGAGATCGCCGGCATCGACGAGGCGACCCCCGACCCTTCGGGCGGCAGTTTCGTCCGCGACGACGACGGACAGCTCACTGGCCTCGTGCGCGAGGACGCCACCGACCTCGTCGCCCGCTTCATCCCCGAACCCAGCCGCGAGGATCAGGTCGAACGCCTCGTCACCACCCAGGAGCTCTTCCTGTCTCAGGGGCTGACCGGGATCCATGACTTCGACGGCATCGCCGCGACCTTGGGCTGGAACGACCTGCACGCGGCCGGTCGCCAGGACATGCGCGTGACCTTGTTCCTGCGCTCGCCCGAAGTGCCGTGGGCGATCGAAACCGCCTGGCACACCGGTGACGGGGATGATTGGTTGCAGTGCGGCGGGCTGAAGCTGTTCTCGGACGGGGCGCTCGGCTCGCATACCTCGCACATGTCCTCAGCATTTCCCGCGATCGACGGTGAGGACGAGAACTTCGGTGTCGTGCAGATGACCGAAGACGAACTCTTCGACCAGGCGCACATCGCCACCGAAGCGGGAATCTCCGTTGCCATCCACGCCATCGGCGATCAGGCGAACCACCATGTGCTCGCTGTCTATGACCGCCTGCGGGAGACGACGAAGGCCGCGGAGGAGAAGTTCGGCCGACCCCTGCGTCACCGCGTCGAACACGCCCAGTTCATCCAGCCGGCCGACGTTGCCCGGTTCGCCGAGCTCGGGGTGCTCGCGTCGATGCAGCCGCGCCACTGCATCTCTGACCTGCACCTGCTCCACCTCATCGACGAGTCCGCGCAGCTGGCCGCCTATGCCTGGCCCGACCTGCTCGATGCGGGGGCGCACGTGGTCTTCGGCTCCGACGGTCCGGTCGAGCATGCGAACCCCTTCGCCGCGATCTATGCCGCGATGACCAGGGCGGACATCACCGGAGACGCGTCGACGACCTTCCAGCCGCACCGTCGCCTGAGTGCCGTCGAGGCCATCCGCCTGCACACTCAGGGACCGGCCTTCGCCGCCGGGCTCGAGGACCGGCGCGGATATCTGGCGCCGGGCATGGACGCCGACTTCATCGTCGTCGACACCGATCCGTGCGCGGCCGAAGGGCTCAACGTTGATCACTCGAGTGTCGCCGCGGCAGAGCGCGACGGCCTCCTCGGTTACGATTCCGAAGAAGCCCTGTTCGCCCACGCCGAGGCGATCCGCGACACCCGAGTCGCGCTCACCGTCGTCGGCGGCGAAGTGAAATACCGGGCCTGAATCGCCGAGGCGGACGACCACCTCGGCGATTGGCGGGACCCGGACTGCCCGCTCCCTCGACCAACTGCTCCCTAGACCAACTGCTCCGTCGATCAACCGACAAGGACGTCCCCGCATGCCCCGCTCGTTTCTGGCCCAGGCCCGCAAGGTCGATGAGGCGACCCCGGACTCCCGCAGCCGCGAGGTCGACTTCCTGCGCGCCGCGGCGATCACCGTCGTCGTCCTCGGCCACTGGACGATCATCGCCGTCAGCGCCACTGGCGGCATCGAACCACACGGACTGCTCGACCAGGCCAGATGGACGCACCCTCTGACCTGGGTGTTCCAGGTGATGCCGATCTTCTTCCTCGTCGGCGGCTATTCCAACGCACTGTCCTGGCGTTCGGCCAGGCGGCGACAGACCGGCTACGCCGAATGGCTGCGGGCGCGCCTGCGCCGCCTCGGGCTTCCGCTCATCCCGCTGCTGCTCGTCTGGCTGGCCGCCTGCGTCATCGCCCTGGCCGCCGGCGCCGAACCCGCCTCCGTCCAGCTGGCCTCCCAGATGGCACTCGTGCCGACCTGGTTCCTCGCGGCCTATCTGCTCGTCGTCATCGTCGCGCCGCCGTGCCTGATCCTGTGGGAGAGATGGGGCTGGTGGTCGATCATCGCGGGCATTGGCTTGGCCGGCATCATCGACTTCATCAGCATCGTCACCGAGAGCACGCTCGCCGGCTATCCGAACTACCTGCTCGTCTGGGCGAGCTTCCATCAGTTCGGCTATGCGTGGCTCGACGGCCGACTCTCCAGCATCAGACGCTGCCTGCTGCTCTTCGTCATCGGCGCCGTCGGGCTCGGGCTCCTCGTCGGCTTCGGCCCTTATCCGATGTCGATGATCACCGCAGGTACCGACACGATCTCGAATTCCGCCCCGACCCGTGTGACCATGGCCTTCCTCGGCATGGCCCAGGCCGGAATCGTGCTCATGCTCCAGCGCCCACTGGCGACACTTCTGCGCAGCCCCGGACTGTGGTTCCTCACGGTGCTCGTCAACCAGCGCATCATGACCTGGTTCCTCTGGCATCTGACCGCACTGACTGTCCTGGCCAACGTCCTCATCGGCCTCGAGGCCGATGCCCTGCTGCCGACTCCGCTGACCGGAATCTGGTGGCTCACCCGTCCGCTGTGGGCACTGGTTCTGCTGGCGATCACCGGGGTGCTCGTGGCGATCTTCGGCCGGTTCGAAACTCCGTCCCCCGACGACCGTCCCGCCCCTCCCATCTGGATGCCGATCGCCGCTTCAGTGGCCATCTGCGCGGGCCTGGCCATCATGGCCGACACCGGAATGGTCAACGACAGGGGCGTGACCTGGATCTGGCCGGTGCTGCCGCTCATCGGCATGGTTGCCTTCGGTGTCGTCCGCCTGCCCGATCGGCGAACCGCCAAGAGCTGACCCTCGCCGAGGCGGCCGGACCGTCACGCTGAAACGTTGCCGCGTCGGACGCGGAGATACGGAATGACAACGGCCCGACGTCCCCGCGGGGACGTCGGGCCGTTTCTCACGGTGATCGGGTGATCCACCTCGGCAAAGGTGCGACGGGGACGTCGGGCCGCCTCGGCGAGGTTCTGCCTGGTCAGATGTTGCGGCCGCCGGAGATCTCGGTGACGGTGCCGGTGAGGTAGCTCGACAGCCCGGAGGCGAGGAACAGCACGACCGAGGCGACTTCCTCGGGTTCGCCGGGACGGCCGAGCGGGATCTCGGCGAGCTTCGAATCGATCGCGTGCTGGGGCATGGCCGCGGTCATGGCGGTGTTGATGAAGCCGGGCTGGATCGCGTTGATGCGAATGTTCTTGAATGCGACCTCCTTGGCCACGGCCTTCGTCATGCCGACGATGCCCGCCTTGGCCGCGGAGTAGTTCGACTGACCGGGGTTGCCGACCTTGCCGCTGATCGAGGACACGTTGATGATCGATCCGCCGCGGTCCTGCTCGCGCATGAGCGCGGTGGCGACCTTGAGGCCGTTCCACGTGCCGCGCAGATGCACGGAGATGACGTCGTCGAACTGCTGCTCGGTCATCTTCCGGATCGTCGCGTCGCGGGTGATGCCGGCGTTGTTGACCCAGATGTCGATGCCGCCGAATGCGGTCGTGCCCGCCTCGGCGAGCTTTTCGACGGCCTCGAGGTCGGACACGTTGCACACCGCGCCCGTGGCGACGCCGTCGCCGCCGAGTTCGGCCACAGCAGCCTGCAGACTCTCTTCATTCATATCGGCGAGGACGACCTTCGCGCCGGAGTCGACGAGGCTGCGCGCCATCGCCAGGCCGAGGCCCTGTCCGCCGCCGGTGACGACGGCGACCTTGCCGCTCAGAAGGCCGGGGATGGCGGTGACTCCGCCGAGTTCGTTGATGGTGATGTCGGAGTTCGCGGGTGTGGATTCAGTCATGGGATGCCTTTCGTGCGGTGATGATCAGATGGGGCCGGACCTCGCCGAGGCGGCCCGCCGTTGTGATGATGCGTGGAGGATGCTGCCGCCGGGATCAGAGGTTGAACTGCGGTTTGTGTGCACCCTTGAGCAGCTGCTTGGCGACGACGACGCGCTGGACCTCGGAGGTGCCTTCGTAGATGCGGAAGAGGCGGGCGTGGCGGTAGAAGCGTTCGACCGCTGACTCGCGCATGTAGCCCATTCCACCCTGGATCTGCACGCCCTTGTCGGCGATGCGGGCGAGTGCTTCGGAGGCGAAGAGCTTCGCCGAGGAGGGGCCGAGCTTGCGATCGGTCTCGGCGTCCCAGCGCTGTGCGGCCGAGAGGACGAGGGCCTTGGCGGCGGCGACGTCGGTGTAGATATCGGCGAGCATCGCCTGGACGAGCTGGAATCGGGCGATCGGTTCCCCGCCCTGCTTCGCCTCGGCGGCGAAGCGCACGGATTCGTCGAGGATGCGGATCGACTGACCGACGCAGATCGCGGCGATGTGCAGGCGACCCTTGTTGAGTGAGGCCATCGCGGCGTAGAAGCCCTTCTCCTCCTCACCGCCGATGAGGTTGGCGGCAGGCACGCGCACGTCGTCGAAGAAGATCTCCGAGGTCCAGGCGCCGGCCTGACCCATCTTGTGATCGTGCGGGCCGACGGTCACGCCTTCGGACTTCGTGGGCACGAGGAAGACGGAAATGCCCTTGGACCCCGTGGCATTCGGGTCGGTGCGGGCGAAGACCATGAGGACGTCGGAGGACTCGGCGTTGGTGATGAACCGCTTGGAGCCGTTGATGATGTAGTCATCGCCGTCGCGGGTGGCCTTCGTCCGCAGGCCCGAGGGGTCGGAACCGGCCTCGGATTCGGTGAGGGCGAAGGAGGCGACGACCTCTCCGGAGGTCAGACGGGGCAGCCATTCGGACTTCTGCTCATCGGTGCCGTAGTTGACGAGCACCTGTCCGGCGATGCCGTTGTTCGTGCCGAACAGGGACCGGAACGACGGGGTGGTGTAGCCGAGTTCCATGGCGAGCAGTGCGTCCTGTTCGGCATTGAGGCCGAGGCCGCCGTACTCCTCAGGCAGGGCCCAGCCGAAGAGTCCCATTTCTGCGGATTCCTTGATGATCGCCTCGGGGAAGGCGTCCTCGTCCTCGACCTGGGTCTCGAGGGGGACGACCTTCTCGCGGACGAATTCTCGGACGGCAGTGAGGATGTCGTCGAGTTCTGAGTTGTCCATTGCTGTGTCTCCTTCGTCTGTGGTGGTCGGTTCAGAGGCTGTCGAGCCAGGCGCGGACCTGATCGGAGTCGGCTCCGAGTTCTGGGGGAGCGAGGTCGTAGGAGACCTGCGACTTCGACAGGGTGATCGGGTTGCGGACGGTCGGGATGATGCGGTCGCCGCTGCCGGTGTCCACGACCGGTTCCAAACCGAGGCTCTTGGCGTGTTCGACGCCTTCGGCGATCGTGTTGATCGGGGCGCAGGGCAGGCCCGCGGCCGAGAGTTTGTCGAACCAAACTTGCGCGGTGTGAGCCTGGAGGGCCTCGAGAAGTTCGGGCTCAAGGGAGTCGCGGTTGGCGTTGCGGTTCTTCGCCTGGGCGAATCGTTCGTCGGCGCACCAATCGGGGCGTCCGACCACCTCGGCGAGGATCCGGAATTGGCCGTCATTGGCCGCGGCGATGATGATCTCACCGGACTTCGCGGCCATCGGCTGGTAGGGGTAGAGGCTCGGGTGGGCGTTGCCCATCCGCGTCGGATTCACCCCTGCGGCCGCGTAGGCACCGGACTGATTGGCCAGGCCGGACATCGCCGAGGACATGAGGTTGGTTTCGACGAGCTGGCCCTCGCCGGTGAGCGTGCGGTGCTGGATCGCGGCGAGGACGCCGATCGTCGTGTGCAGACCGGTCATCACGTCGAAGACGGCGACACCGGCGCGGTACGGCGAGCCGTCGGGGCTGCCGGTGACCGACATGAAACCGGACAGCGCCTGCATGAGGAGGTCGTATCCGGGCAGCGGGTTCTGCGGCCCGAACCCGGTCACCGAAGCATAGATGACCGTCGGGTTGGCAGCGGAGACGCTGTCGTAGTCGAGTCCGTACTTCGCCAGCCCGCCCGGTTTGAAGTTCTCGACGACGATATCGGCTTCGGCCGCGAGCTTCTGTGCGGTGGCGAGGTCATCGGGGTCGGTGAAGTCGAGGACGATGTCGTATTTGTTGCGGTTGATCGACAGATAGTAGGTGGCATCCTCGTTGCGCACCGGTGGTGCCCAGTGTCGGGTGTCATCGCCTTTGGGGCCTTCGACCTTGATGACGGTGGCGCCGAGGTCGGCGAGCATCATCGTCGAGTACGGTCCGGCCAGCACGCGGGAGAAGTCGACGACGATCTGTCCCGACAAGGGACCCGAGCCGGCGCGGGGGAGGAACTCCTCGAGGCGGTCGTGGGCAGGCGACCGATGGTCGTCATGCTCGGAGCCGCTGTCGTGGTGCTCAGAAGTGGTCGACTGCTTCATCGTCGAATGTCTTCCTCTCGTCGGGCCGGCGGCGCTGCTGTGTGCTGTCGAGCTCGGCATTCTGGGCCCGTGCTTGAGCAGCGGGCGCGTGGTCCGTCCCACTATATAACAGGATCAGCAATAATGTACATGGATTATTATCGGAACAGGTATTGGCTGGGATGTCGGTCGGGGCAACGGCAGAGGCTCCAGCGCGGATTCGGAAAAGGAGCAGTCGATGGAGATTCAGCAGGTCAAAGCGTTCCTCGCAGTCGCCGAAGAGCTGCACTTCGGTCGTGCGGCTGAACGGCTCGGAATGCTGCAGCCGCCGCTCAGCCGCACGATCCGCGCGCTCGAGGACCACCTCGGCGTCGATCTGTTCCGACGCACGACCCGCAATGTGGCGCTGACCGCGGCGGGAGAGGCGCTGGTGGAGCCGGCGCGGAAGATGATCGAGTACCGAACCTTGGCCGCCGAGGCGGTGCGCCGGGCCGCCGATGGGCAGACCGGACACATCGAATTCGGATTCGCCCACTCGTCATCGCGCAGACTGGCCGCGGCGCTCGTGACTGCATCCACCGCGCACAGGCCGGGGGTCAGCTTCGGGCTCCACTCCGATGTCTACGCCGAGGAGGGGATCACCCGCCTCGTCGACGGCTCGCTCGACCTCGCGCTTGTGAGGTGGGCGAAGCGGCCACCCGGGGTCACAGGTCGGCCGGTGATGGTCGAGCGTCTCTCGGCAGCCCTGCCGGTGGGTCATCGTCTGGCGGGACGCGCCTCGGTGCGGGTGGACGAGCTTGCCGACGAGGATTTCATCGCTCTGCCCGAGCATCCTTCCTCGACGTTGCGGGAGGCGACGCTGCGGCTGTGCCACGAGGCGGGATTCGCACCGCGCGTAGTCCAGAGCGCGCCGGATTCGCAGACGATCGGAGCCCTGGTCGCGGCCGGACTCGGCATCTCGATAACCTTCGACTCGGTGTCCGCCGCCACCCGTGAGGTCGGCACCGTGGCCGTGCCCCTCGATATCCCCGAGGAGCCCACGAAGCTCTACCTCGCCCACCGCGCCGACCACGGCAAGGCCTCCGTGGAAGCGGTGCTCACCCTCGCCGAGGAGGTCCTGCCGACCGTTGGATGATGGCGGTGGCGGGCCGGTTCACAGCTGCTCGTTCCAGGTGTCGAGGCGGTGGCGGAGATCCTCGGCGGTCATGTCGGTGAGGCCGATCCCGTGGTAGTTCGGCAGCCAGGTCTCGACACGATCTTGGGCACGTGCCGCGGCTTGGACGTCCCATGCGCGGATGTCATGGATGCGGCGGCCGAGGAGTCGTTCGTACTCGTCGAGAAAGTCGGCGGCCGCCTCGGGGGAACCGAGCAGCACGAGATCCTGACGGCACCAAGCGAGATCGACTCCGCGAGGTCCACGGCTCGCGCCCGACCAGTCGACGACTCCGGTCAGGCGCCCGCCCGTCCACAAGGCATTGCCTGCCCAGAAATCCGTGTGCGTGAGGACTTCTTCGTCGCGGTCGAGGTTCGCCCACTCCCGCTGGGCGCGAATCGCGATGGCAGAGTCTCCTGACGGCGGGGACTGCGGAGTCGGAGGCAGACCGGTGTCGTCGAGTTCGTGGATGCGGATCAGGGCTGCCGCCATTTCTCGAGCGATGGTGGTCAGCGGTGTCGCCGGATCCGGTGGTGAGCCCGGGACACGGGTCGTGACGATGACCGGATCGTTGGTGTCGGCATTGTGGGCGATGAGGCGGGGGACGAGATCACCGAGCGGGCTCAGCCGGTCCAGCACCTCGGCTTCCCTGATCGCCGCATCATGGCCGGCGGGGAATGCGCGGACGACGAGTTCCGCGTTTCCGTCGCGGGCCGCCATGGTCAGCGCGTGCTGACCGCCGGCAAGGGTCTCTTTGTAGCTCAGCTCTCGGCCGATCAGGGCCGAAGCTGTCGCGAGTGCGCGGGATCGGCGGCTTCGCTCGGCCGTTCGGAGCTGTCTCTTCAGCCCTTCGACATAGCGCCTGGCCATCAACTCCTGGGCCGCCACGGTCACCGGAGCGCCCAGGCGCAGGAGGGGATGTGCTGGGACGGAATCGGCGCTGATGGTCACGCCGAGGCGGCCGTCAGCGCCGATGGATACGAGGAAGGTCTCCTCGCCGCTCTCGAGGTGGCCCGGCAGGGTGCGATAGGTGAATCCGGCGCGATCCTTCTCATCGAACACCCGTGTGACGACGCACGAACCCACGGGCACGAGCAGATCGCGACCGCGCGGCCGCCTCGGCGGGGCGGGCCATGCGGGATTGAGTCCCAGGTCGACGATCTGACCTTCGGATACGCGACGGCTCGGACGGACCACCACGCCGGCGAGTTCCTGCAGCGTCCAGGAGAAGATCGCTTCTCGGGCGAGCGGGAACTGGTCGCCCGAGCCGAGGTCGAGATGGAACTCGAGATGATTCATGACTCCATTCTCGTTCAGTTCTCTCGTTCGATGGCCGTAGTCCTTGTCATCTTCGAACGGCTGTGCCTACGATGAGAACTGATCGCTGAACGAACGCTCGCTTCAGGGCAATTCGCCAGGTCAGCGCCGAATGACCATGTCACAGCACGAACACTGGAGTTCATCTATGTCAGACAGCACCTCATCCGCTCAGCCCGCAGCTGCCTCGGCGGCTCCGAAATCCGGTCGTCGTTTCGAAGGCCAGGTCGCTGTCATCACCGGCGCCAGCCGTGGCATCGGTCTCGGAATCGCTCGGCGGCTGAACGCGGAGGGCGCCACCGTCGTCCTCACCGCGCGCAAGCCCGAAGCGCTGGGTGAGGCGGTCGCGGAGTTCCCCGAAGGCACGGCGCTCGCCATTGCCGGCAAGGCCGACGACCCGGCTCACAGGGCAGAGGTGTTCGACACGGTTGCTGAGAAGTTCGGTCGCCTCGATGTGCTCGTGGCCAACGCCGGAATCAACCCGGTCTACGGCCCGCTCGTCGATATGGAGCTCGATGCCGCGCGGAAGATCTTCGACGTCAACGTCCTCGGCACGCTGGCCTGGGTGCAGGACGCCGTCCACCATGAGGGCCTGAACTTCCGTGAGAACAAGGGCCGCGTCGTCACCCTGTCGTCGGTCGCCGGGCAGATCCCGAGCGAAGGCATCGGCTTCTACGGCATTTCGAAGGCGGCGGTCTCACATCTGACGAAGACGCTTGCCGTGGAGCTCGGACCCGACATCCGCGTCAACGCCGTCGCTCCGGCAGTAGTCAAAACGAAGTTCGCCACCGCGCTCTACGAAGGCAGGGAAGAGGAGGTCGCCTCCGCGTACCCGGTCAAGCGCCTCGGCACTCCCGAGGACATTGCCGGTGCCGTCGCCTATCTGGCCTCGGACGACGCCGACTGGATCACCGCTCAGGTGCTCACCGCCGATGGGGGAGTCGTCACCGCCGGCGGCAGCGCCTGAAACTGAGGCGCATTGTTGGGTCGATCCACGGTGTTTCAGGCGTGGAAACCACCGTGGATCGACCCAACAATCCAATGGGGGCAGGGTTCGCGGAACGTTTCGCGAGCAGCCTGCCGCTATTTCGCGGGCAGCTTGTGGCCAGGCGACCGTTACTTCGCCGGGTCGCCAGGCACCACCGTTACTTCATCGGGAGGCCGGCGGCGTGCGCGCAGATCTCGCCGTAGCGTTCGGCCACACCGGCCGGGTCGAGTTCGCCGCCGGCCCGGTACCACTGCGAGACGCCCGTGCAGATCGTCGTGATCGCTCGTGAGGCGTCCCGCGGGAACTCCGTGGTGAAGCTGCCGTCGGCAACGCACTCCTCGACCACCTCGTCGAGGAGTTTCTGCTGCCGGTCACGAGCGGCGATATGAGCATACCGGTGCTGATCTTTCAGCGCTCGGATCTCGCTGAATGCGATGAAGGCGAGATCGGACTGGTGCGCGTGGAAGAGCAGCAGGCATTCGATGAGTCGGTCGAAGCGTGCGGTCGGCTCCTGCCCGCCGTCGGCGAGTGCCGCGACGCTGCGCTGCCACAGATCCTCCATCGCCAGACGGTCGATCTCGGCGAGGATCGCATGCTTCGACGCGAAATGGTGATAGAGGCCGGGCACTGACAGTCCGGCCGCGCCGGCCAGCTGCCGGATGCTCGTGCCGTGGAAGCCGCCCGTGACGAAGCTGTCGAGAGCGGCCTGGAGGATCGGCGAGAGCAGCGGGGCGTCGTAGTCCCGCCAATCGATCATGGGTGCATTGCTCACGAGTTGTCCCTGCCTGCTCCATCTCACTGTCTTCTCATCCCTAATCTACGGCCATTCGTGCCCCGCGGTTTCATTCGACCCCCGAAGCGTTCCTCCATCTCTGAGTTCGATCGCTTTTCTGCCCGAACGGTTGACAGTCAGGCCCGGCCGCCCTTGCGCCCGGTCATCGTGTGACCTACGATACAGAACTAACCGAGCGAGCGCTCGGTCGGCCGAAGCGGAGATGCTCCGGTTCCGACACGATGAGGGGCGACAGTCAGATGGCAGCCGACAGAACTTCCACCACCACGCAGCATGTGTGGACGCGGCTCTACCCTGCCGGAGTCGGTGAGACGCCGGAGATCCACGACGCATCCACGGCCCATGCGTGGAACGCCCGTGTCGAGGCGGCCCCAAGTCAGATTGCCGTGACCTACCGTGGCCGCAGGTTCACCGCCGCCGACATCGACCGTGAAGCCGAGGCGCTCGCCGCCGGGTTCCTCTCCCGCGGCCTGCAGAAGTCGAATATCGTCGGCATCTACCTCCAGAACGTCCCGCAGTTCGCCGTGGCACTGCTTGCGGCCTGGAAGATCGGCGTCGTCCCCCTCGTCCTCAACCCCATGTACCGCGGTCGCGAACTGCGCGCGCTCATCGACGACTCGGCCGCCTCGGCGCTCATCTGCGACGAAGCAGACCTCGGCCAGGTTCGTGAGACCCTCACCGGCGGCTCCCTGACCTGGGTGCTCATCACCGATGACGACGAATACGATCGGGACCCCTCCGACCTCACCGGCGACGCCCAGACCGCAGCTGTCCGTGAGTCAGAAACCACTCCCGCCGAGGCGACCCCCGCCGAGTCCGGGATCGCCGTTTATTCGTGGGGTCCCTTCCTCGCCTCCAAGCGCACCGACGCGCCCGATCACCGCACCGAACTGCTGCCGGGCCTCGACGACGCCGCCCTGCTCACCTACACATCGGGCACGACCGGGCCGGCCAAAGGCGCCGTCGGCACCCACCGCAATGTTCTCGCCGTGGCCCGGTCGTACGGAGATTGGCTGAACCTCGACGAAGGCGACGTCATGCTCGCCATCGCCCCGCTCTTCCACATCACCGGAGCCGTCGCCTGCGCGGCGACCTCGCTGATCTTCCCGATCACGCTCGACTTCATCGGCCGCGTGAACGCGGACAAGATCGTCGCCGCCATCCGTGATGACAAGGTCACCGTGACCATCGGCTCGATCACCGTCTACAACGCACTGCTCGAACACGAGTCCGCCACAGCCGAGGACCTGCAGAGCATTCGCTACCTCTATTCCGGTGGAGCCCCCGTGCCGCCGGCCACGGTCGAGCGTTTCCGGAACCGGTTCGGCCACTACATCCACAACATCTACGGGATGACCGAAACCGCCTCCGCGGTCATCGGAGTCCCGCCGAACACGGAGGCGCCCGTCGACCCGGCCACGGACACCCTGGCCATCGGCGTGCCGTTCCCCGGACTCGAAGCCCGCATCGTCGACATCGCCGACGGGACCGTCATCACCGATTCCAGCGCCGGCGAACTCGAGTTGCGCGGGCCTCAGATCACGCCCGGCTACCTCGGCAAGCCCGAAGCCAACGAGGCGGCCTTCGACGAGGGCTGGTTGCGCACCGGCGATGTCGGAGTCATGGACGCAGCCGGCTGGATCTATCTCGTCGATCGGATCAAGGACCAGATCAACGCCTCCGGCTACAAGGTGTGGCCGCGCGAGGTCGAAGACGTCCTCTATGAACACCCGGCCGTGCTCGAAGCCGCCGTCGTCGGCCAGCCCGACGACTACCGCGGCGAGACCGTCGTCGCCTACGTCTCCCTGCGCACCGGCCAAGACGTCAGCGCCGAGGAGCTCATCGCCTTCGCGAAAGAACGCCTCGCAGCGTACAAGTACCCGCGCACCGTCCACGTCATGTCAGACCTGCCGAAGACGCATACCGGAAAGATCCAACGCAGGCTGCTGCGAGACTCCGGAAGAGAAGCAGCGTCAGATAGATAGGCACCACTGACCGGCAACCATTCAAGACAGGAGAGACATTGAGTGAATCAACGATCGGACGCCGTTTCGAAGGGCAGGTCGCCCTCGTGACGGGATCGAGTCGCGGCATCGGACTCGGCATCGCCAAGCGGCTGCAAGTCGAAGGGGCGACCGTCGTCCTCACCGCCCGCAAGCCCGAACCGCTTGCCGAGACTGTCGCAGAATTCCCCGACGGCACCGTGATCGGCATCGCGGGAAAGGCCGATGACTCGGCTCACCGGGCCGAGGTGTTCGACACGATCGCCGAGAAGTTCGGCCGCCTCGACGTCCTCGTCACGAACGTCGGCATCAACCCGGTCTACGGTGACACTATCGACATCGAGCTCGATGCCGCCCGCAAGATCCTCGAGGTCAACGTTCTCGGCACTCTGGCCTGGATCCAGGGGGCCGTCCATCACGAGGGACTGAAGTTCCGGGAGAACAAGGGTCGGATCCTGTCCATCTCCTCGGTCGCCGGCCAGAATCCGAGCAAGGGCATCGGCCTCTACGGCGTCTCGAAGGCCGCCGTGGCCCACCTCGTGAAGACCCTTGCCGTCGAACTCGGACCCGATATCCGCGTCAACGGAATTGCCCCTGCCGTCGTCAAGACCCGCTTCGCCACCGCGCTATACGAAGGCAGAGAAGCCGAAGTCACCGCCGCCTATCCGGCCGGCCGGCTCGGCACTCCCGAGGACATCGGCGCAGCTGCGGCCTACCTCACGTCGTCCGACTCCGACTGGATCACCGCCCAGATCCTCACCGCCGACGGCGGACTCATCACAGCAGGAGGCACAGCATGAGCCACATTCCAGCAGACGTCGAAGAGCTGCGCCAGCGCACCCGCACCTTCATCCGCGACGTCGTCATACCCGCCGAACCTCATCCCGGGGACTACCTCGACGAAGGGGTTCTGACCGACCTCAAGGCCAAAGCCAAGGAGGCCGGAGTCTTCGCTCCACACGTGCCTGCCGAGTGGGGCGGCCAGGGCGTGCCGATCGAGTTCTGGTCCCCGGTGTTCCAGGAGGCAGGCTACTCGCCGATCGGGCCCGCCGTGCTCAATTGCATGGCACCCGATGAGGGCAATATGCACATGCTCGCCCAGATCGCCACGCAGGAGCAGAAGGAGCGGTTCCTCGCCCCGCTGGCCGCCGGCGACGTCCGCTCCTCCTTCGCCATGACCGAACCACATCCAGGCACCGGCTCCGACCCATCGGCGCTGGCGACCCGCGCGGTCAAGGACGGTGACGAGTGGGTCATCACCGGTGACAAGCGCTTCATCTCCGGAGCTGAGCTGTGCAGCTTCTTCGTCGTCATGGCCGCCACCGACGCCGAGGAGTCGGCCGCTGCGACCGAGGGCTCGGGTTCCGCGCAGGCGAAGATGGGCCAGGCGGCCACGATGTTCCTCGTGCCAAAGGACACCCCGGGTGTCAGCGTAGGGCGGCCGATCCACACCGTCGATCGCACGATCGCCGGCGGCCATCCCTACGTCCACTTCGACGATGTTCGTGTCCCCACCTCGGCGATCCTCGGCGAACCCGGCAAGGGATTCGCCTACGCCCAGGTTCGCCTGGCACCCGCCCGCCTCACGCACTGCATGCGGTGGCTGGGACTGGCCCGCCGGGCGCTGGACACGGCTCTCGACCGTGCCGAACATCGCGAGGCATTCGGCGACGTCCTCGCACGTCAGGGCCTCGCGCAGGAGCTCATCGCGCAGTCGGTCATCGACATCGAAACCTCTGACGCGATGATCACGAAGACCTCCGAAGTGCTCGCCACCGATGCGAAGGAAGCGAACTCCAGATCTTCGATCGCGAAGGTCTACTGCTCCGAAGCCGTCTACCGTGTCATCGATCGGGCCATCCAGCTCACCGGCGGAGACGGCGTCTCCGACCAGCTGCCACTCGTCCAGTACCTCAACGACGTCCGTCCGTTCCGCATCTACGACGGCGCCACCGAGACGCACAAGTTCGCGATCTCCCGTCGTGCCTCATCGAAGCGGCGCAAGGAAGTCGCCGCGGGAGCTCCCCGCCTCGACATCGTGAGGGAGGCGCGTTGACCGAGAAGCTCATCGACGTCGTCGACACCGCGGCCGAGGCGCAGGCACTGTCCGTACCGCCGTTGCTCATCGTCGACGTCCTCACCGACTACCTCGACACGCATGGCCTCGGGTCCGGTCCCGTCCGCTGGGATCGCATCGGCGAGGGCCAGTCGAACGTCACCTTCCGGATCCGGCGTGATGACCTCGATGTGGTGCTGCGCCGCGGACCGCGCCCGCCGATCCCGAAATCGACTCACGACATGGTCCGGGAGGCGAAGATCCAGAAGGTCCTCGGCGCTCAGGGAGTGGCCGTGCCCACGATCCTCCACGTCTGCGAGGACGAATCGGTCCTCGGCGTGCCGTTCTACATCATGGATTTCGTGCCGGGCACCGTCGTCACCGACACACTGCCCGATTTCCTCGCCGAGGCGGCCGACCGTCGAGCTCTCAGCGAAGCCCTCGTCGACCGCCTCGTCGACCTCCACTCGGTCGACGTCGCAGTTCCCGAGGTGGCCGCGCTCGGTCGTCCGGACGGGTACCTGGAGCGCCAGGTGAAGTTGTTCGCCTCCCTCTGGGGGAAGAACACTCAGCGGTCGCTGCCCCAGGTCAGCCGCCTCGGTGAGTGGTTGGCTGCGAGCATTCCGGCCACTCAGCGGCACGCGGTCGTCCATGGCGACTACCGTGCCGGCAACGCGATGATCGCGTCCTCGACGCCGGTCGAGGTCGCAGCGATCCTCGACTGGGAGATGTCGACCCTCGGCGATCCGCTCGCCGACCTCGGCTACTTCCTCGTCACCTACACCGACCGCGAGAATCCGCGCACGGTCATGGACCTCACCCCGGTCACTGCGGGGGAGGGGTTCCTCACCCGTTCCGACCTCGCCGAGCGCTACCAGCAGAAGACGGGCCTGGACCTGTCCGTATTGCCTTGGTACGAGGCCTTCGCGCTGTGGAAGGCCGCGATCTTCAGCGAAGCCATCTACACCAGATGGCTCAACGGAGAGGCGCCGTCGGCCGGTAACTTCACCGGCAGCCTCGAGACCGGGGTCCCCGAACTCATCGCAGCCGCCGAAGCCGTCGCCTCCACCGTCGTGTGACGGCGAGCGAGATAGGAGTATCCGCACCACCGAACACCACCACAGAGATATACAGCATCACCACCTCCAATGAAGCAGTGGAAAGGAAGCCATGACCGATACGATCGCAGAGACAAAGGTGCCTCTGCAGCTGAAACGGCGATCCGTCGTCGCGAGCACCATCGGCAATATCCTCGAATGGTACGAGTGGAGCGCCTACGCGGTGTTCACGCCCTTCATCGCCGCCGCGATGTTCAACAGCGAGGACACAGTCTCCTCCGTCCTCGCGACCCTCGGCGTCTTCGCCGTCGGGTTCCTCATGAGACCCCTGGGCGGCATCGTGTTCGGGAAGATCGCCGATGTGAAGGGGCGCAAGTTCGTTCTCATCGTCACGATGCTCATCATGGCAGGCGGTTCGTTCCTCATCGCCGTGCTGCCGACCTATGGTCAGATCGGCGTCTTCGCCTCACTCATCCTCCTTCTCATCCGAGTGGCACAGGGCTTCGCCCACGGAGGGGAGTCGGCAACGGCGAACTCCTATATCGCTGAGATCGCTCCGGCCCACAAGCGCGGTTTCTGGGGCTCAATCGTCTTCGTCGCCATCTTCGGCGGTTCGGTCGTCGCTTACACGATTGGGGGCGTGATCACGAACGTCTTCTCCGAGGCGGCAGTTTCCGACTGGGCATGGAGGATTCCGTTCGCGCTCGGCGGTCTGCTCGCGCTCGTCGCGCTGTGGATGCGGCGCGGAATGGTCGAAAGCGATGTCTTCGAAGCCGATGAAGCGGAAGAAGTTGTCGACCCGACCCCGCTGGATCGCGGCCGCGTGGCCCGTGCGATCGTCCTCGTCGTGCTCATGACCTCCGGTATCACCGCGGCTCACTACACCTGGACGTCGTACGCGTCGACCTTGGCGATCACCGAGCGCGGTATGGATGCGCAGACCGCTTACTGGGCGACCGTCGGTGCGCAGATCATCGCACTCGCGTCGCTGCCCTTCTGGGGATTCCTCTCCGACCGGATCGGTCGTCGGCCGGTGCTCATCGGCTTCGGAGTGCTCATGGCGATCCTGCAGTATCCGCTCATGGGCATGATCACGGACACCGGCTGGACGTTGTTCGTTGCGTCGACGCTGGCACTGCTCGTGGTCTCGATGGCAGGAGCCTTGTTGTCGGCAGTCCTGTCCGAGGCCTTCCCGACGAAGGTCCGCACCCAGGGAATCGGCTTCGCCTACTCGGTCTCTGTGGCTGTGTTCGGCGGAACGGCACCATATCTCAATGGACTGTTCAACTCGCTCGACCTCAGCTGGCTCTCCAGCGGCTGGGTGGTCCTGCTCTGCTTGGCAACGATCGTCGCCGTGGTCAAGCTGCCCGAGACTAAGGGCAAGGACCTCAACGCGATCTGAACATCGCGGCGGGACCGCAGCGCCGCCTCGGCGAATCTAGGTCGCTATCGGATACTTCTGAGCAAGGAAAGTATCCGATAGCGACCTATTTCTGCATTGGAGTCACAGACGAGCTGCCGTGGGGAGCTGGTCCTCGCGGCGGTTGGAAGAGTGGCCACAGCGAGGGGGCCAGCAGGGGGTTTGTCGGGGGTGATTTCATTCACTAGAATCGGAGGCGCAGTCTCAGCCGGGGGCTTCAGAGGCCCAACTGGTTCTGCACATAACTTCATACGCCGCTAAGACAAGACGTGGGAGAGCTGCCGCAGTCGGGCCGAATCGAGCCGGGCTTCCGAGCAGCGCCGTAGGTGCAATTCCCTCCCCGGGAAACTCTCAGGCCCAGTACCACCGATTGCAGGCATATCTGAAGGACGCGAGTTCGCCGCACACGTGCGGTGCGACCACACATCCGACAGATCGGGGAGGACACTCAGCGATCGCTGCGTCCTCCAATTCGGTGGGCGCGACACCGACCCAAGGACGGCAATTGACCAGTTCACTCGCCCATACGACGCAGGCAACAGGGGACACCGCGCGCCCCTTCTCCGACCGCCACATCGGCCCCCGCGCCGACGACGTGCAGGCCATGCTCGCCGAACTCGGCTATGACTCCCTGGAAGCGCTCTCTTCCGCTGCCGTCCCGGAATCCATCCAGAACGAAGAGCTCAACCTGCCCGCCGGCCGCTCCGAATTCGATGTGCTGGGCGACCTGCGCGACCTCGCCGAACAGAACGTCATGCGCACCCAGCTCATCGGCCAGGGCTACTACGACACGATCACCCCGGCCGTCATCCGCCGCAACCTCGTCGAGAACCCCGCCTGGTACACCGCCTACACCCCGTACCAGCCCGAGATCTCCCAGGGCCGGCTCGAAGCGCTGCTGAACTTCCAGCAGGTCGTCCAGGACCTCACCGGCCTCGACATCGCCAATGCCTCCCTCCTCGATGAGGCCACCGCCGTCGCCGAGGCGGTCCTGCTCATGCGTCGAGCCGTGAAGAAGGGGACAACCGTCGTCCTCGACTCCGAACTCCACCCGCAGACCATCGCCGTCGTCCGCGCCCGGGCGAAGGCTATGGACTTCCGCGTCACCGTCGCCGACCTCGCCGAGGGCCTCGTCGGCGAAGACATCTTCGGCATCGTCTGCGCCCAGCCCGGCACCACCGGAGCCATCCGCGACTTCACCGAAGCCGTCGACGGAGCACACGACCGCGGTGCGCTCGTCACCTTCGACGCCGACCTACTGGCCCTGACTCTGCTCAAGGACTGCGCCTCCCAGGGTGCGGACATCGCGGTCGGCTCGGCCCAGCGCTTCGGTGTGCCCCTGTTCTTCGGCGGCCCCCACGCCGGCTTCATGGCCGTGAAGTCCGGACTCCAGCGCCAGCTGCCCGGCCGCCTCGTCGGAGTGTCCAAGGACGCCCAGGGCAAGCCCGGCTACCGCCTGGCCCTGCAGACCCGTGAACAGCACATCCGCCGCCAGAAGGCGACATCGAACATCTGCACCGCGCAGGCGCTGCTCGCCAACGTCGCCTCCATGTACGCCGTCTACCACGGCCCGGTCGGTCTGACCCGCATCGCCTCCCGCGTCCACCGCCTCGCCCACGCGTTCGCAGGTGCCGCGGACACCGCCCCCGGCGCCGAGGTGCTCACCTGGGAATTCTTCGACACCGTGGCCCTGCGCGTGGCCGATGCCGAAGCCGCCCGCTACGTCGCCGACCAGGCCGGATACAACATCCGCGTCATCGACAACACCACCGTCGGCGTCTCCTTCGGCGAACCCCACACCGTCGCCGATGCCAACGGCCTGCTCGAGGCCCTCGGCATCTTTGCCCGGGTCGACGCGGACGACTTTGAAGCCGCCTCGGCAGGAACCTTCGGAGCCAACGCCGTGCCGGAACCCGCATTCGCGGCGTCGTTCCACCGGGACACCGAATTCCTCACCCACCCCGTCTTCAGCGCCCACGGCTCCGAGACCTCGATGATGCGCTACCTGCGCACCCTGGCCGACCGTGACCTCGCACTCGACCGGACGATGATTCCGCTGGGCTCGTGCACGATGAAGCTCAACGCCGCCGCCGAGATGGAACCCATCACCTGGCCGGAATTCGCCTCCATCCACCCCTTCGCCCCCGTCGAACAGACCCAGGGGTGGCGCGCACTCATCGGCCGCCTCGAGGACTCCCTCGTCGAGGTCACCGGCTACGACCGCGTGTCCCTGCAACCCAACGCAGGCTCGCAGGGTGAGCTGGCCGGACTGCTCGCCATCCGCGCCTACCATGTGGCCAATGGTGAAGATGCCCGCACCGTCGTGCTCATCCCGCAGTCCGCGCACGGCACGAACGCCGCCTCCGCGGTGCTCGCCGGACTCCAGGTGCAGGTCGTCGCGACGGCCGATGACGGCTCCGTGGACATGGACGACCTCGATGCGAAGATCGCCAAGCACGAAGGCAAGATCGCCGGCATCATGATCACCTACCCGTCGACCCACGGTGTCTTCGAACCGCAGATCCGCGAGGTCTGCGACAAGGTCCATGCCGCCGGCGGGCAGGTCTACGTCGACGGTGCGAACCTCAACGCCATGGTCGGACTCGCCAAGCCCGGCGAATTCGGCGGCGACGTCTCCCACCTCAACCTGCACAAGACCTTCTGCATCCCCCACGGAGGAGGCGGCCCCGGAGTCGGCCCTGTGGCGGTGCGCGAACACCTCGCTCCGTACCTGCCCGGCGATGCCACGCTGCCGGAGCTCGTCGCCGGTGACCCGGATGCCAAGGAGCTGCCGATCTCCGCATCGATGTTCGGCTCCGCAGGAGTCCTGCCCATCAGCTTCGCCTACCTCGAACTCATGGGTGCCGAAGGACTGCGCGAAGCCTCGCGCTCGGCTCTGCTCGGTGCGAACTACCTGGCGAAGAAGCTCGGCGACGTCTACCCGATCCTCTACTCGGGAGAGAACGGACTCGTCGGCCACGAAACAATCCTCGACCTCCGCGCGATCACCTCGGCGACGGGAGTCACCGCCGAGGATGTCTGCAAGCGCCTCGTCGACTTCGGCTTCCACGCCCCGACCCTGGCCTTCCCGGTGCCCGGCACCCTCATGGTCGAACCCACCGAGTCCGAGGACAAGGACGAGCTCGACCGCTTCGTCGAGGCCATGCGCACCATCCGCGCCGAGATCGACGAGATCGGCAAGTCGTATACCTACGAAGAGTCGCCGCTGGCCCTCGCACCGCACCCAGCGACCGCGGTGATGGACGACTGGGACGGCAAGTACAGCCGCGAGACCGCGGTGTTCCCCGTTCCCGGGCTGCGCCTCACGAAGTACTTCCCGCCGGTCAGCCGCATCGACGGAGCCTACGGCGACCGCAACCTGGTGTGCTCCTGCCCGCCGCCAGTGGCCTTCGAAGAGTTCGAGGAAGAGGACAAGTGATGACCGATACGACCGCGAACACACCGAAAGAGACCCCGCTGCACGGCATCCACGCCGAGCTCGGTGCCTCGTTCACCGACTTCGGCGGCTGGGACATGCCGCTGAAGTACGGTTCGGAACTCGCCGAACACCGTGCCGTGCGTGAGGCCGCAGGCCTCTTCGACCTCTCCCACATGGGAGAGGTGCGTATCAGCGGAACCGACGCCGCCGCATTCCTCGACTACGCGCTCGTCGCGAAGTACTCGAAGATGAAGATCGGCAAGGCCAAGTACGGAGTCATCGTCAACGAGTCAGGCGGCCTGCTCGACGACCTCATCACCTACCGCATCGGCGACGAAGAGTTCCTCATCGTCCCCAACGCCTCGAACACGCCCACCGTGGTCGCCGCGCTCAAGGAACGCGTGCACCAGTTCGTGCAGACCGTCGCACCCGGCTCCGATGTGCACCTGACAGACGAATCCGACGCCACCGCACTCATCGCCGTGCAGGGACCGAACTCGGAGGCGATCATCCTGCGCGCCCTCGACGAATCCGGCCAAGGCGAATTCGGACCCCGCACCGGCGCCGGTGACCAGGCGAAAGCCCAGGTCACCGACGATGCCAACGGGGGAGCCACCTCGGCGGGGGATGCGAAGATCACCATCGGTCAGTCGGTGCGCGAACTCAAGTACTACGCGTGGATGCCGCTGACGATCGCCGGGATCGACCTCATGCTCGCCCGCACCGGATACACCGGTGAGGACGGGTTCGAGCTCTACGTCCCCAACATCGGCGCCTCCCGCCTGTGGAACACGCTCGTGACTTCGGGTGCGGACTACGGACTCGTTCCCTGCGGTCTGGCTGCACGCGATTCGCTGCGCCTCGAAGCCGGAATGCCGCTCTACGGCAACGAACTCGATCAGAACACCACCCCGTACGATGCGGGAATGGGCCGGATGATCGGGTTCAACACGAAGGACGACTTCTTCGCCCGTGAGGCGCTGGCGAAGCTCGGAGAGACCGAACCGCCGCGCGTGCTCGTCGGCCTGAGTTCGGAAGGACGCCGCGCCGCCCGCTCCGGAGCCGCCGTATCGATCGACGGCGCTGAGGTCGGCACCGTCACCTCCGGTCAGCCCTCGCCGACGCTCGGCCACCCGATCGCCCTGGCCTACATCGATCGGGACCGCGCCGAGGTGGGCACCGCCGTGACCGTGGACATCCGCGGCAAGGCACACGACTTCACCGTCACACAGCTGCCGTTCTACAAGCGCCAGGCCGACTGAAGCTCTCACCCACAATTCATTCTGGTGGGACCGGCGACTCGTAGACTGGTCCCACCTGGCACAACAACGTCGTGACCGCCCCTTCCGGCGGCAGTCACAGTAAGGAAGACATATGGCACAGCTGCCCCCGCTCCCGCAGAACTTCACCTACTCCGCCGAACACGAATGGGTCGACGGCGCTGCCGATGAGCTCGTCGGCAAGACCGTCAAGGTCGGCATCACCGCCGTCGCCGCCGATGCCCTCGGCGAGGTCGTCTACGTCGACCTGCCTGAGGTTGGTGACACCATCACCGCAGGTGAGACCTGCGGAGAGGTCGAATCCACGAAGTCCGTGTCCGACCTCTACACCCCAGTGACCGGCGAGGTCGTCACCATCAACGAGGCGGCCGTGGACTCACCCGGTCTGCTCAACTCCGACCCCTACGGTGAGGGCTGGCTGTTCGAGGTCGCCGTGACCGAGGTCGGCGAAGTCATGGACGCCGCCGGCTACGCCGAGGCGAACTCCCTCTGAGCCTCATCCTCCGGGCGGAGGATATAAACCCTGAAGCGGGGTCGGTCGAGGTCGGTGCCGACACATCGTCGGCATCGGCTTGCCATGCACGTGAGTGCACGGCTGTTCGGTCGGCCCCGTCGTCATCTCATCAGAAACGAAGTGATTGCCATGCCATTGAGTGTCTTCGACCTCTTCACGGTCGGCATCGGACCGTCGAGCTCCCACACCGTCGGACCGATGCGTGCCGGCGCGAGCTTCATCGACCTCCTTAGCGATTCGCTGAGCTCCGTGGCGGATCTGCGCGTCGACGTTTTCGGTTCCCTGGCCGCCACCGGCGCCGGTCACGGGACCTTCGACGCCATCCTCATCGGCCTCGAAGGCTGCCGCCCCGATCTCATCGAAGCCAACGAACTGACCGCCCGGCGAACACGGATGTCCGAGACCGGGACGATCATCCTCGGCGACTCGACCGGCAACGGCGTCGAACTCAAGTTCACCGAGGATGACATGGTCAAACGACCGCTGACCGTCCTCCCGCGCCATACGAACGCCATGACCGTGACCGCCTACGACGCTGCCGGGGAGACTCTCGCCGAGGAGACCTATTACTCCGTCGGCGGCGGATTCGTGACTTCGGAGACCGAATTCCTGGAGAAAGAGAAGACCGCCGAGGATGGTGCAGCTGCCGACGGCGGCGGTGCAGACGCGGGTGTCGAGTTCGCGGTCGCGGATTCTGTCGTCGACGCCGAACTCGAGTCCTACGACGAAGAGCTGCCCTACCCCTTCCACTCCGGAGTCGAGCTGCTTCAGCGCTGCCGCGAGAACGATCTGTCCATCGCCGAGATCATGCACGCCAACGAACTGTCGATGCGCGACGAGGATGAGATCCGGCACGGACTGCTCCACATCTACTCGGTGATGGAGGAATGCGCTTCGGCGTCCCTGGACCGCTCCGGTTATCTGCCCGGAGGGCTCAAGGTCCGCCGCCGCGCACACGACTGGTACCTCAAACTCAAGGCCGAGGACCCCGGCCGGGATCCCGGCTACTACCTCGAATGGGTCAACCTCATCGCGATGGCCGTGAACGAGGAGAACGCCTCGGGAGGCCGCGTCGTCACCGCGCCGACGAATGGGGCGGCCGGCATCATCCCCGCCGTGCTGCACTATGCGCTCAACTACGTCCCCGCAGTCAAGGAAGGCGGCGAGTCCGCGAAGCATCGAGCCATCGTCGACTTCCTGCTCACCGCGGCAGCCATCGGAGTCCTCTACAAGGAGCGGGCGTCGATCTCCGGCGCCGAGGTGGGCTGTCAGGGAGAGGTCGGATCCGCCTCGTCGATGGCCGCCGGGGGACTGGCCGCCGTGATGGGCGGAACACCCGAACAGGTGGAGAACGCTGCCGAGATCGCGATGGAGCACAACCTCGGCCTGACCTGCGACCCGATCTCCGGACTCGTGCAGGTCCCCTGCATCGAACGCAATGCGATCGCCGCCGGCAAGGCCATCAACGCCTCCCGCATGGCGCTGTGGGGCGATGGCCAGCACCGGGTCAGCCTCGACGAAGTGATCGAGACGATGCGTCAGACCGGCGCGGACATGTCCTCGAAGTACAAGGAGACGGCGATGGGCGGCCTCGCCGTCAACGTCGTCGAGTGCTGAGGCAGGACGGGTCGTCGAGTGCTGAGGTCAGTGCGTCTGAGGTTCGGAGCCAGTCAAGCGGCGCTCACCTGAGTCGCGGCCTCTCGAGCCGGCTTTGCGCACTCATCTACTTCCGTACCTCTGCAGCGGCCTGAAGCAGCGGGGAGAAAGGGTTAAGTGTGCGAAGAATGCCGAAAATTGGCCTCAAAGCGGCATTCTTCGCACACTTAACTCGTGTCGGCGGTGGCAGGCGCGCAGCATCCGGCTGATGGCGGCGCTGCGCGAACACCTTCGCGCCTGCGCGAACTACTTCGCAGCCGCCTCGATCCCGCCCGCAGAGCCTCAGACGGCAACCTCGGGCAACAGGACACCTTGCTATCCAAATTCAAGCGAAGTGACATGGAACACGTGGAACCCTTGTTCCAACTCCAGTCAAATGTAACGAAACGATAACGAACCTCTGGCGCGGTATGAGCGCGAAGGAGCGCCCCGTCACATCCCAGAGATGCCATGGGGAAAGCCGGGTCCGTTACATGTAGGTAGCTCGGGACGATCGTTGCGGAAGTACCCCGGAATCGGCACTTTCGAGGTTGACGCTCGATCTCAGCCCGTTAGGTTTGTTGGCGTGATTAACGCACTCGCTGAACCGAAGACGCAAATCGACGTCCGGACTCCAGAACTGGAGGACGGACAACATCTATGGCGGCTCGCGAAAGACACAGCCGTGCTCGACCTGAACTCCTCGTACTCGTACCTGCTGTGGTGCCGCGACTTCGCGGACACCTCGGTGATCGCAAGAATCGACGGAGAACCCGCCGGCTTCATCACCGGTTACACCCGTCCGGAGAATCCGGACACCCTGATGATCTGGCAGGTCGCCGTCAACGAGAACTTCCGTGGACACGGACTCGCATCGACCATGCTCCATGAACTGGCCGACCGGACCGGCGCTCTCCGCATGGAGACGACGATCACCGACGACAATGCGGCGTCCAACCGCCTGTTCCAAGCGTTCGCTGAGAAGCGCGGCGCCGGATTCGACCGTCGCCCGCTGTTCACCCCGGACCTCTACCCGGACGGCCACGACACCGAGTACCTCTACGAGATCGCACCCCTATAACGAGCCTCACCCCGGCGCCGCGCGGCCCCCTGTTCCAAGGGCGTGGACGCGCCAGGTGCCAGGAGGCGGAAGAGATCGCCCGCAGTGAGCGGCAGCGGCCACCGCCTCGGCGACTGCATCCGATGCAGACGCAGAACTTAAAGAAGTCGAAAGGACTCAAGTCATGACTGAAAGCGCTAAGCCCACACCCACTGACAAGCCCGACATCTTCGAAACTCGCGAGTCTGCCGTGCGCAGCTACTGCCGTTCCTGGCCCGCGACCTTCGCCCGTTCGCAGGGCGCAAAGCAGTGGGACGAGGACGGCAACGAGTACCTCGATTTCTTCTCCGGTGCCGGTGCCCTCAACTACGGCCACAACAACCCGGTCGTGATGGGCCCGCTCATCGAGTACCTGCAGTCGGGCGCCGTTCTGCACTCGATGGATATGAAGACCCCGGCCAAGCGTGAGTTCCTGCAGACCTTCCAGGACCTCATCCTCAAGCCGCGCGGACTCGACTACTCCGTCATGTTCCCCGGACCGACGGGAACCAACACCGTCGAGGCGGCTCTCAAGCTTGCTCGCAAGGTGACCGGCCGTCAGCACATGCTCTCGTTCACCAACGCGTTCCACGGCATGACGCTGGGATCGCTGTCGGTGACTGGCAACTCGATGAAGCGCGAAGGCGCAGGCATCCCGCTGACCAACAGCTCGAAGATCCCGTACGACGACTACTTCGACGGAGAGGTCCCGGATTTCCTGTGGCTGGAGAAGGTCCTCGAGGACTCCGGCTCGGGCGTCGACAAGCCCGCCGCTGTCATCGTCGAGACCGTGCAGGGCGAGGGCGGACTGCGTGCCGCTCGCGCCGAATGGCTGCGCGCACTGTCCGACCTGTGCAAGAAGCATGACATCCTCCTCATCGTCGATGACGTGCAGGCAGGCTGCGGCCGTACCGGTTCGTTCTTCAGCTTCGAAGAGGCCGGTATCGAGCCCGACATCGTCTGCCTGTCGAAGTCGATCTCCGGTTCGGGTCTGCCGCTGGCGCTGACCCTGTTCCGTCCCGAGCTCGACGTCTGGGAGCCCGGCGAGCACAACGGCACCTTCCGCGGAAACAACCCCGCGTTCGTGACCGCGACCGCCGCCATCAAGACCTTCTGGGCCGACAACGAGTTCCAGAACCAGCTCGCCGACACCATTGCCGAGCTGCACCAGCGCCTCGACACGATCGTCGAAAAGGCCGAAGGCGCTTCGATCCGCGGACGGGGCCTGCTGGCCGGTGTCTGCTTCGAAGACCTCGAGGTGGCCGAGAAGGTTGCCGCCTATGCCTTCGAGAACGGTCTGCTGCTCGAGACCTCGGGGGCCGATGACGAAGTCATCAAGATCATGCCGCCGCTGACGATCGATTCGCGCGATCTGCAGGCGGGCCTGGACATCATCGAGGCCGGAGTGGCCAAGTTCGCTCCTGCCGCTGCGAAGGCCGCACTGGCCTGACCCACCTCTGCCGGGCCGGCGTCGCACCTGTGGCGCCGGCCCGAGCTTTGGGCGGATTCGAGCTCACCTGCTCGATCGCCCACTCGGGCCGACGGGAGCCGTTGAAGTGAGACGGACGTCCGCGGCCCACCCTGAACACTTTCACCGACCTTCTGCGAAAGGACCACAGATGTACGTAGTCAACCGCGATGACCTCAACGACACCGACCGCGATGTGAAGTCCGAGACCTGGCGCTCACGCCGCATGGTGCTCGGCAAGGAGCGCGTCGGATTCTCGTTCCACGACACCGTGATCTATGCCGGAACCACCTCGACGTTCCACTACCAGAACCACGTCGAGGCCGTGTACTGCGTACAGGGCAAGGGGACGCTGACCGACGAGGAGACCGGCAAGGTCTACCCGCTCCACGATGGCGTCATGTACCTGCTCGACGGAAACGAGAAGCACACCGTCGTGGCCGAGGAAGAGCTGCGCATGGCCTGCGTGTTCAACCCGCCGGTCACCGGCCGAGAGGTCCACGACGAGAACGGCGTGTACCCTCTCATCCTCGAGGATGAAGCGGCACCCGCGAACTGATACGGCTTCTGATTGCTGAGTCGGTGGACACCGGCTGAGCTTCACTCGCCGAGGCGGCCCGAGCGTTATCGCTCGGGCCGTCTTTTGCGCGTGGTTGAGTTGCGTGCTTGAACGGCACGATTAAACAGGAGCCGAACGGACTGCAGGTGTGATAATCTTCGGTCATACAACTTTCAAGTTCGTGACTTCTCGTTGCCGATTACACATTCGTTGACTCCGACTCAGGCATCCCCTTCCATCCCATCTTCAGTTGGAGTCTCCATGAAGTTCCTCAAGCGCGCCCTCGTGGCGTCCGTTGCCGCTCTTGCTCTCGTCATCGGTCCTGCCGTATCTGCCGAAGCGGCATCTATGTCATTCGACGTGACGAAGCTTTCAGCAAGCAACATGGTCATTTCGAATGACAACTGCAAGTACTTCAACGTCTATCTGAAGTACAACAAGAAGAACGTCGATTCGTGGACGGTAGATTCTGAAATTGCAGGCCGATACGGATACACGACGGAGGCGTACTTCGGAAACTACACGAGTCCCAGCACCAAAGACCGCAATATGATCTGTCCGAGTCTCGACGGGCTCGGCAAATATCGAATCGGTCCGTCAGAGGTTTCCGTCGACAACGAACACTCGTGGGACGCATTCACGGACTACACAAAGGGCTGCTTCTACGTCCGCGGCAAGTCGTATGCGTCGCTGTCCTCAAAGCGCAAGGGAAGCACGGTCACGCTGACCTCGTCGACGAAGGTCTATCACCCGGAGCACTACGGGAAGGTCAACTACAACCCGAAGGTGAAGTTCCAAGTCAAGTCCGGCAGCAAGTGGAAGACCCTGAAGACGGCCAGCGCGAAAAAGGGCAAGGCCGTCTACAAGGTGAAGTCGAAGAGCAAGCGGTACTACCGTGTCACGTTCAGCCAGGTCAGCTGGGCCACCGGGGCGACATCGAAGTCGGTCAAGCGCTGACCAGAAGTCACGACCCCGCCATTCGGAACGGCTCGAGCAGTGCACTCTGCTCGAGCCGTTCTGTCTTTCATTGCTTCGTCACTCGCGAATCGTCAAGTCTGTCCCATTCATATGCCCTCGAGGTCCCTCGAGCGGACCCAACGCTTCCGTGAGCGGAAGCCACAAGACTCCGAGCTCAGCGCTCTGCTTGCCACCGTAACCCTTGGCGCGTCGATTCTCGTTATAGCGGAGTTCCCCGATCTCAGCATCGGTAACGGTCCAGATGACCACCTGTAGTGGATCATCATTCGTGAACGTCACACGGTGGGGATCGGCCGAGACCGACCATCCGGTCGCCTCGGCGAGGGCCTTCGCCAATTCAACGCGATCGATACTCATCGGGACCTCGTAAGGGTCAGGGGACTGCCTGCGGATCTTGGGGAATGAATACACATCGGGCGCTCCGAAAGGGAGCGCCCGATGTGCGTTGTCGACTGCTGTTCGGCAGCCTCACTCGTTGTCGGAGCGAACCTTCTTGCCGCGGTCATGCCAGAACTTCGTTGTGGTCACCTCGTCGGTGCCGTCCCAGGCATCGACTTCGGTGTTGATGCGCCGATAAGTCGGCAGATCGCCGCGTCGGAACACCGGTTCGAAGCCGGCCTTGCGCTGTTGCTGGTAGTTCTTCAGCAGCGAGAACACCAACGGCGAGAGCATCAGCAGGGCGAAGAGGTTGATGAGAGCCATGATCGCCATGAAGATATCGGCCGCGGTCCACACCAGGTCGAGGGCCGCGATCGCTCCGATGAACACCGAGACCATGACGATGACCTGATACACGCGCAGCGCGACGCGGTTCGTCGTCAGGTGCTCGATATTCGCTTCGCCGTAGTAGTAGTTGCCGAGGATCGACGAGAACGCGAAGAGGAAGATCGCCAGCGTGAGGAAGTGGATCGCCCACTGTCCGAGCTGACCGCTCAGCGCCGTCTGCGTGAGCTGGATGCCCTCGGCAGAGCTGCCGTACTCCGGATTCGACAGCAGGATGATGAACGCGGTGATCGAGCAGACGAGGATCGTATCGAAGTACACGCCCAGCGCCTGCACGAAGCCCTGCTTGGCTGGGTGCGACGCCGATGCGGTCGCTGCCGCGTTCGGCACCGAACCGATACCGGCCTCATTGGAGAACAGACCGCGCTGAACACCGATGAGCATGATCGATCCCAGCGTTCCACCGGCGATCGAATCCATGCTGAACGCGTCGGTGACGATCGTGGCGATCATCGACGGCACAGCACCGATGTTCATCGCCACGACGATGATGCCGACGATGAGGTAGAGGCCGGCCATGATCGGCACCAGATAGGCCGAGATGTTCGAGATGCGCTTGGCGCCGCCTGCGAAGATCGCGAAGGCGGCAACGGCGATGATCGCCCCGGCCACGGCAGCGAAGACGCCGTCCGAACTCTCGACTCCGAAGGATGCCCCGACGGCGTCGACGATGGAGTTCGACTGCACCGAGTTGAACACGATGCCGTAGGTGATGGCGACGATGACGGCGAAGACCAGTCCGAGCCACTTCATGTTCAGCCCGTGCTTGATGTAATAAGCGGGACCGCCGCGGAAGTTCGGGCCGTCCTTGAGCTTGTACAGCTGTCCGAGAGCCGATTCGGCGAAGGCCGTGGCGCCGCCGACGATGGCCGTCAGCCACATCCAGAACATCGCACCCGGTCCACCGAGCGAGATCGCCAAAGCGACACCGGCGATGTTCGCCGTTCCCACCCGCGAGGCCGCGGAGATCGAGAAGGCGCGGAACGGCGAGATGTTCCGGTTGCCCTCGGAATCCCGTCCGCCCGGCTCCACCAGGGTGCGGAACATCTCGGGCAGCAGGCGGACCTGCACCGCTCCCGTGCGGATGGTGAAATACAGACCAGTGGGGATGAGAACAGCCACGAGGATGTACGACGATACGGTGCTGACACTGTCGAAAGCACTCTGGAGCATCTCCATCGAACTGCGCCTCCTTCGGCAATTGTGCTGGAGAGGATCGGAGGTGCGGAACGCGAGAACTCCGTCCGTGGTTACTCCCAGTCTGCCACTTCCGGTTCCGCAGCTGTGGCAGTGGCCCCTGCTTGAAGGTCACCGTCGGCCTGCGGCCGAGTCAGCATCGGCCCAGGCGACGGCCAGTGTCGACACCGTCAGGATTCATGTCCCGTCCACTCGCGCATCACCCGGAACTTGCTCGGGCCCCCTAGTCTGGGCGGCCTAGTACTCATCGTTCGGCCACCGCGCAGCAGTTGGATCCGGCGCCCGAATGCCACCCGCAGTCTCCGTGGAGGAGTTCTGAAATGCCCATCACCCTCGCCACCCCCACCTCCGATCACTCGCCCCGCGACCTCAGCGCCGGCGCGGCCGGCACCGTGATCGACCCCGCCCGCGTTCGGGTCCCGCCCCTGGTCATCGCACACCGAGGTGCGTCCGCCGATTGGCCGGAGAACACGATCCCCGCGTTCATCGCCGGCATCGACCAGGGCGCAGACATGATCGAAACCGACGTCCATATGAGCGCCGACGGTGAGCTCGTGATCATGCACGACACCACCGTCGATCGCACCACCGACGCCCGCACCCTGTACCCGAATCGTCAAGACCGCAGCATCGCCGGCATGAACGCCGCCCAGATCGCCACACTCGACGCCGGAAGCTGGAAGGGCGAGGAATTCGCCGGTGTCCGCGTGCCCCGCCTCGCCGAGGTGCTCACCCTCGCCCACGACACCCGCACCGGCCTGCTGCTGGAGGTCAAGCACCCCGAGCTCTATCCCGGAATCGCCGAGGCGGTCCTGTCCGCCCTGCGCACCGTGCCGAACTACCTCGACCGGGCTTTGGCCGCCGGCATGCTCGTCGTCCAGTCCGCGAACTGGGCATTCGTCGAAGAGTTCCACGCGCTCGCCCCGGAGATCCCGGTCGGCGTGCTCGGCCGACCCTGCCCGGACGAGCTCCAGGACTTCGCGGATTGGGTCGACCAGGTCAACCCCGAATTCTGCGCGGCCGACGAGGACTTCCTCACCGCCATCCACGAGCTCGGAATGACCAGCTTGGTGTGGACCGTCGACGACCTCGGCGAGATGGAACGAGCCATCGACGTCGGCGCCGACGGCATCATCACCAACGCTCCCGACCGCCTCGTCGAGGTCGTCGAAGCTCTCTAGAGGAGGCTCTATAGGCCCCGCGTCGGCTCAGACATGGGCGGGCTGGCGGATGATGAGGACAGAGAGCAGAATGCTGGACATGATCGTTCCGCCCATCCCGACCGGTCCGGCGATCGGGCCGAAATAGAGGTCAGCTCCGTCGCCGAACATCCTCGAAGTGGAGACCATGAACGCGGCCATACCGCAGACCACGGTGACTGCAGTCAGAACCTGGGCGATCCTCGGCGGGGGAGGGGATCCCGCTGCTGAGTCGGCGATGCAGTTTCTCGTCAGGGAGTACAAGCTGTATAGGCCGGCGGTTGAAGCTGTGAGACTCGCGCAGGCGGTGAGGAAGGCGATCGAGGCAGGGACGTCGGCGAAACGGCCCACGGACGGTTCGAAGGCGAAGCCCACCGCAATGATGAGAGCAGAGACGATGAGCACGGTGGCCGAGACCAAGGAGGCGTGGCGGTAGCGGGGGAGCTGGGGAGTCGGGTCGGCCGCCTCGGCGTGGGAATTTGCAAGGCTGGCGGAGTCTGGGGTTCGTCCGAGGATCGTCGCCAGCACAACGGCAACGATGAGCGGAAAGACCACGATCGTCAGTAGACGCAGTAACCAGAGATTCACGGCGATCGCCTGCCCGACATTCGAGTCGCCAGCGGAGGCGGAGACGAGCGAGGCCAATCCAGACGGGACGAACAGCAGTACGGTGATCACGCTGAGCACAATGCGCGGATGAAGGGGCAGAGTCCGGAGGAGGACGATCCCCGATGCGCCGGCGACGAGCAGGATGCCGAACTGGGCCCACGCGCGGACCGGACTCGTCGCGAAGTGCACATCGTCGGCGCTGATGAGAAACGCGGCGCTCGTCCACGACAGGCAATGCACGAGAAATGCCACGACCGTCAGTGAGAAGTCTCCAGGCCCCAGTGGTGCAGGTCGTTCGGCAGAGTCTCCGTCGGCGATGGCCTCAGCGCCTCGCTGCGCCGCGGTGGTCATGACCCCATGCTGCGTTCGCTGCCGCTGCTGCCGACCTCAGTACCGTCGTTGGCCACATTGCTGTCGTCCGACTGGGTGATGTCGTCGGGCTGGGCACGGTCACCGGGTTGGGCATCATGGGTCGGAGCGCAGTTGAGTGTGCGGACCGCGAGCACGAGACTGCCGAGGACGAGGCCGAACATGCTGATGACCCAGCCCGTGTATCCCAGGCTGGAGACCGGTGGATAACCGACGGCGAGCAAGGTCGATTCCAGGCACAGAAGCAGTCCGCAGGCGACGATTACGAAGGCCAGAGTGCGAGCAGATCGCGGTGTGGTGCCGGAAGAAGATGAGCCGAGGGCCGGCTCATCGGCCGGCAGCGACCGAGACTCGGCGACGACCCGCAGGGCGGCGATGGCGGAGACGAACCCGACCGCTGCGCCCAGAGCATTGAACGCATCACCGTACTCGAACAGGAACATGGCGTCGACGAACATGGTTCGCAGCAGCCAGACGAGGAGCACGATCCCGGTCGCAGCGAACAATCCGAAGGCGGCGGCACGTGAACGGCGGCAGAGGACTGCGGGAGCGGCCGCCTCGGCGACGGGAACAAGTTGGGCCGTGACTGCGGCCAGGGCGAGTGCCACAACGATCGGGAAAGCCACCGCCACGATGAGGCTCACGGTGACCAGGGCTGTGGTGAGCGCGGGATTGTCGGCCAATACGCCGGTGTCGGCGCCGAACGTGTCGATGGTGAAGACCGACTTGAGCGCTTCGACGGCGCAAAGGAACACAGTGATGACAATGAACACGTTGCGGGGGATCGGGCGAAGTCCGCGGGCGATCGTGATCGCGGCGGCGCCGGAGACCGCGATGAGCGCGAGGCGCAGGAGGCTCGGACCGGGTGACGACACGTAGGAGTCTTGAGCCTTGACTTCGAGGAGCCCGGTGCCGATCCACGTGACGAGGAAGGTGACGGCGGCAACGATGGTGATGGCCATTCTGCGGCTGTCGAGGCCGATTCTCGGGTCATGGGCGTCCGTGTTCGGTGCGGTGGTCATGGCCTCATGTTCCCATAAAAACCAGCCTCCTTGTCGGTTCGTGTGAGAAGAACTCGGTCGGCCGACGGAAGATGACCTCGCACGCGATCGCTCGAAGTGAGACGCTGGGGGCATGCCGAACGAACTCGCCGACTCGACCAGCCCTTACCTGCGCGCGCACGCCGACAATCCCGTGGACTGGCGGATGTGGACGAAGGAAACCCTCGCCGAGGCGGCCCGCCGTGACGTCGCCCTCCTCATCTCGATCGGCTACTCCACCTGCCATTGGTGCCATGTCATGGCCCACGAATCCTTCGAGGACGAAGCGGTCGCGGCGATGATGAACGACCGGTTCGTGCCCGTGAAGATCGACCGTGAGGAACTGCCGGACATCGACGCCTACTACATGAACGCCCTGCAGGCGATGACCGGCCAAGGCGGATGGCCGATGACGATCTTCGCCACACCTGCCGGCAGCCCCTTCTACGCCGGCACTTACTTCCCGCCCGCGCCGCGGGGCAATCTGCCGGCGTTCACGCAGGTGCTCTCGGCCGTATCGGCGACGTGGACGGACCGCCGCGACGAGGTCAATCAGATGACGGCCCGGATGGACCGCGGGCTGGCCGAGATGGCCGATGCCGTGACCAGTGCGCTCCCCGCCGAGGCGGCCGCGGAGTCCCTGACCCCCGACGAGCTCGATTCCGCTGCCGCAGCGCTGCTCGATTCGTACGATCCGGCCTGGGGTGGGTTCGGAGGTGCCCCGAAGTTCCCACCGATGATGAACATCCTGCAGCTCCTCGCGGCGTTCGTGCGCTTGGGCGGGACCGCCTCGGCGGGTGAGGGGGCGGACGACGGTGCTTCGGCGCGCCCGGGAACCGGTGGGATCGCCTCGGCGAACGGGGGAGGGGCCGGGGAGCACCCGCTGGATCGGGTCCGGGCCGAGGGGCGGCTCGGCTGGCTCGGCGCCGACGGACACCTGACCGGTGAACTCGTCCTCGACTGCCTCATCGCCGTGCGTTCGACATTGGCGCGGATCGCTTCCGGTGGCATGCGCGACCAGGTGCGCGGCGGGATCGCTCGCTACAGCGTCGACCGGCAGTGGTTCGTGCCGCACTTCGAGAAGATGCTCTACGACAACTCCCTCTATCTGCGTGTCGTCGTCGCCTGGGCGAAGGTCGAACGCGCCCTGGATTCGGGTTCGAAGTGGCTCGCCCTGGCCGAACGTGAGATCGCCGATACCGCGACCTTCCTGATCAGGGACCTGTCGACCGATGACGGATTCATCGCCGCCCTCGATGCGGATTCGCTCAACTCGGCGGGAGTCTCCGAAGAGGGCGCGGCCTACGTGTTCACTCCCGAAGAATTCGCGGAGGCGGGGCAGGCTGGTCTTCTCGGACTCGTCGATTCGCCGGCAGGGGAAGAGCTGTCCGGCCAGGTGGTCGCGGCCGTGCGGATCATCGACTGGCTCGGCATGGAGGATGTGCCCTTCGATGCGGAGCACCCCGCGCCGTGGGACATCGAGGCGACGAAGCGACAGCGCGAGGCGCTTGAGCAGATGCGCGCTCGCCGATCCCAGCCGGCCCGTGACGAGAAGATCATCACCGAATGGAATTCCTTGGCCGTCACCGCCCTCGCCGAGGCGGCCCTGTACTCCGGCGCGGGAGCTGAGGATTCGGGGGGTGCAGATTCGACGGGAAGTGCGGAGCCGACCGGTGGTGCGATCACAGAGAACGCCGAGCCCTCGGACCCGGCGCGGTGGGCAGAAACCGCTGTGCGATTCTGGACGGCGATGCATGACCGACTCAAGCCCGGCGGTGCACCCGCTTCGGGGGACTCGTCCGACTCGGCTGCGCTCGATGTGCGGCGCTCCTTCACCGGCGATGTCGCCGGCCCCGGGAGGGGCGGACTCGCCGATTGGGCTCAACTCATCACCGCTGGGATCACAGTCCGACAGCTGCCGGACGGCGCCGCCTCGGTGAAGGTGGAGGATCTGATCGAACTCGGTGCGACCATGCTTGACCTCTTCACCTCCGAAAGGGGCGACGGGGTCCTCGAAGCGGTCGATTCGCTCGGTGACGGGATCATCGACGTGAAGTCGGCGGATCCCGTCGACAACACCGTGCCGTCGGGACGATCCGCAGCCGCTGAGGCAGTGCTGCTGCTCGCCGAGCTCGGTGTCGAGGCTGCGACGTCCGATGGATCGGAGTCATCGGGTGAGGCGGCGTTCCCGGGTGAGGTCGCCGCTCTGGATACGGGACGGTTGTTGGAAGTTCGGGATCGGCTGCTTGGGGTCTATCGGGCGCTGGCCGGGCAGGCTCCGCGCGGGTGCGGACACGCGCTGTGGCAGGCCGATCGGGCCCTGTCTCCCGTGCGGGTCGCCACCGTCGACGATGCGCTGCGAAACATCGCGGCCAGGCATCCGTCGCTCACTCTGCTCACGGCCTCGACCGGCGTCCCGGGACCGGACGGTCGGGAGGTCGCCGTCCCCGCGGGGACGGCGATCGTGTGCCGGGGAACCTCGTGCTCGCTGCCAGTGGGAGCTCCGGCCGAACTCATGGCCCTGCTGAACGGATAGGCAAGGCTGCACCGGCGAGGTCGGACGGAGGAGTTCCGCGGCTCGAGCATACTGTGGGCCTCTACCCTTTCAGCCCCAGGTGAGCCGTTCGATGCCCGAGAGCACGAGATGGAGTCCGACGATGAATTCGGACTTCTCGTCGAACTTCGAGAACTCGCCGAGGACCGAATGGACGAACGGGAAGTCCTCTTCATCGACGCTGGCCCAGCGGTCTATCTGCTCAGCGAATTCGGCATCGGCATCGTCCATGGCCTCCCGGTCGATCGCCCCCTGGGAGACTTCGGCGCCCATGCCCGAGGCGTAGTTGACCACTGCCAGTGACGAGTGGAACTGAGTCGTGAGATCGAGCTCGGTGCGCTGCAGCGCTTGGCCGATGCGCTCCCAGTAGGTCAGCGAATTCGGTTCGTCGGGGCCTGCCTTGATGAGCTGACCGGCGAGCCAACGATGCTCGATCATCTGCACGAACAGACACAGGACGAGGCGGCGGACGTCGCGCAGCGCCTCTACCGTGACGGAGCTGGTAGCCGGGTCCGTATCGAGGTCCGGGTAGTCGGCGAACATCGTGGGAGCGGACTCGTTCGCGGCGATGAGATCGTCGGCTTCATCGAGTGCGCGACCCAGGAGCTCATCGGCGACGATCGCCATGAGTTCGTCCTTGCCCGAGGCGTACCAATAGAGGCTGGCCACACCGCTGTCGAGTTGTGCGGCGAGCCCGCGCAGGGTGACCTTCTCGGAACCGACGGCATCGAGAGTGGCGATTGCGGCCTCGATGATCTGGTCAAGGGAAAGCGACGCCCGTGCACGCGGTTGCCGACGACCACCTCGGCGTCGGGGATCGTTCCGACCGTCACTGCGTGGAACACGGCCGGCGCTGCGCGGATCATTCCGGCCGGTGCCGCGTGGATCGCGGCGGGCGGAGAGCTGATCACGGTTGCCCGGCCTCGGAGCATGACCTCCTGACCTCGGGTTTCGTCCCGCCGGCCGAGGATCATCGCCGCGATCATGCGATCCGGGTCCGCCGCGCGGTCGCCGAGGTGTGTCAGAAGCCATGTCACGAATCTACCGAGCGACTTGCATTCGATCAAACACCGTTCTATTCTCGAACACAGTTCGATGCATCGAACACTGTTCCATAAGCGAACGTGGTTCGACGCTTTTCCTCGATGCATAGGCGCAACGTCGCTCTGTACCGGTCCCCGGATCCCCGTCGACTCATCGAGCGTCGTTCTCTTCGCCCTCCTCATTTCGAAACTCCGCCCGAAAGGACCTGCTCATGACCTCCCCCTCCACTACCGAGGCTCCGGCGCGCAAGCCGCAGAGCCTCCGCGCGGCCTGGCCCGCGCTCCTCGCGCTCTGCCTCACCATGCTCGTCGAGATGGTCGACAACTCGATCCTCAACATCGCCTTGCCGACGATCGGCCGCGACCTCGGCGCCTCACCGACCGATCTGCAGTGGATCGTCGGTGCCTACTCGCTGACATTCGGCGGACTGCTCATGGTCGGCGGCACAATGGGCGACAAGCTCGGTCGACGACGCACCCTCCTCGTCGGTCTCGCTCTCTTCGGACTCGCGGGTCTTTCAGTTCTGCTCGTCACCACCCCCGCTCAGCTCATCATCGTCAGGGCCCTCTCCGGCGCCTTCGCCGCATTCATCGCCCCGCTGACGATGTCTCTGATCTTCCGCCTCTTCGACCTCGACGAACTGCGGACGAAGGCCATCGGCATCATCATGGTCGTGTCGATGATCGGATTCGCACTCGGGCCGACGCTCGCCGGCATTGCGATTGCCAGCTGGCCGTGGCAGGCACTGCTCGTGCTCAACGCTCCCGTGGCCGCCATCGCCTGGTTGGGAGTGCGTTTCGGCATCGGCAAGGACGACCCTGCCGACCGGCGCACCGGCGGCGCAGATGTTCCCGGAGCCGTGCTCTCCGTCGCCTCGCTCGGCTTCCTCCTCTACGGATTCACCGCCGGCGTCGAGAACGGATGGACCGCGCCGCTGACCATCGCCGTCTTCACCGCCGGCGTCCTCTCACTCTTTGGATTCATCTGGCGCGAACGCGCCGCGACTGACCCGATGCTCGACCTCAAGCTGCTTGCGCTGCCGACCGTCAGCGGATCGGCGATCCTTCAGACCGCGACGATGATCGCGATGGTCGGCGTCATGTTCGTCTCCACGCAGCTCTACCAGTTCGCATGGGGGTGGACGGCGTTGCAGGCCGGGCTGGCGAACTTGCCGTTCGTCATCGGAATGCTGGCTGCCAGTCCCTTCGTCGATCGCGCCGTCGCCCGCTTCGGCCACCGTGCCGCATCGGTCGGGGGCGTCGGGCTCGTCCTCATCAGCCTCGTCATCTGGATCTTCGCCCTCTCCCACGGATTCATCTGGTGCGCCGTCGGCATGTTCGTCATGACCTTCGGCATGCGCACCGTGATGACCACCGGCGCCGTCGCGCTCATCGGTGCGCTGCCTGAATCGCACACCTCGATCGGTTCTGCACTCAACGACACCGCACAGGAGCTGGGCAATGCGGTCGGCGTCGCCATCGTCGGCACCATCATGGCCGGCGTCATCGGCGGCACACTGCCCCAAGGGATGTGGAATTCAGATATGGTCGCCGGCTTCATCCACTCCCAGCAGATCTCGTTCACCGTCCTTGCCGGCATCGTCCTCGTCCTCGGCTTCATCGGCGTGCGGACGCTGACGAATTCGAAGGAGACGGAGGAACACTGACCTGCGGAGGCGGCCGGTCGCCCGGTCACCGTTCCAGTTGCAGCTCCCGGTAGCGGTTGAGCGCGGCGGCGATCTCCTGCCGTCGCGGCCGGGTCAGGTGGCCCGGATGGTCGCGGTGCCCCGTGATTCCGTCGAGGCCCTCAGCGTCGAGCGTGTCCTCGACCTCGCCCAGCGCCTGGGTCAGGGAGGTGCGTCCGTCGAAGATCTCGGCCAGGTATTCGAGGGCTTCGGCCACTCCCCCCGCCTGCTGCGTGTCGACGAGCTGAGCGATGGCGAGGAGGTCGATGAAGTCGTGGCCGAATTGGATCCGGTCGGCGCCCTTCGCCCGAGCTGTCTTCGTCTTCGACGCCGGTCGCAGCGCCTTCGCCGTCGGCACACGCGGTGCGGCGATGAAAGAGGGGGCGGCGGGGGAGTCCGAACCGGTGTGTGGGTCGCTGCCGGTTGGAGCCGTTTCGAGGTCGGCTGCGGTGACGCCGACGAGCTCATGTGCTTGGTCCGTGACTTCCTTGGGCACATAGGCGTCGAGCGCGATGACGTGGTCGGCGACTTCGAAGAACGCACTCGATCCACCGGCGACGAGCACCGTGGACACGCCCTGCTCGGTCAGCAGCGGACGCACGCGGTCGACGAATGGGGTGATCGGTTCCCGCTCGGCGGGGATGAGCGCACGCATGCGTTCGTCGCGGATCATGAAGTTCGTCGCCGAAGTGTCCTCGTCGATGAGCAGGGTGCTCGCGCCCGCCTCGATCGCTTCGACGAGATTGGCCGCCTGCGAGGTCGACCCGCTGGCGTTCGTCGTGGAGAAGAATCTCGTGTCAGAGCCCGAGGGTAGGTTGTTGATGAACGCCGAGATGTCGTCGCCGGTGACGGCGCGACCGTCCTCGGCTCGAATGGAGGTGGCAGTCGGGTCGCTGATGACCCATTCGCGCCCGTCGCCGGCGATATGCGGGTAGACGCCGCGTTCGAGCGCGCGCAGAATCGTCGACTTGCCGTGATAGCCGCCGCCGACGATGACGGTGACCCCGCGAGGGATGCCCATTCCGGTGACGGTGCGCCCGCTGGAGAGTTCGACCGTGTGCTCGAGTTCGGGAGGGGAGGTGAAGGCAACCGCATCGGACGACTTCATCGGCAGGTCCGAATCCCCGGACGTCCGCGGGAGAATCGCACCATTTCCGACGAGACCGATGAGTCCTGCTTCGCCGAGGTGGCTGCGCAGTTCCAGCTGATCCCGGTGCAGTCGGACGTGGTCGGTGAGCCCCTCGGCCGATGGGCCGTGAGTGTTCCCTCCTCTGCCTGCTGGGGCGTCCGACCAACGGTCGAAGAGGAAGAGCCGTTCGGCGAAATCCGGCAGATCACGGGTGAGGATGTCCGCTGCCTGATGGCCGAGGATGCGACGGCCGCGCGCAGGCAGATTGACGAGCAGTCGTGCCTCGAACCCGGCGTCATCGATGAGGATGTTCGTTCGCTCGAGGACCTCCTGCCCGGGACGGCCGAGGATGAGTGCGCGCTGATCGAGCTTCGCAAGCACCTCGTTGCCGGCCCGGAGCAGATAGTCGGCGGCGGCGATGCGATCGGCCCGATCGGTGGTGAGGTCGAGCGGGAACTTCGCATCGGCACGGTCGACGCGCACCCTGACCTTCGACGGTGAGGCGAACGGATCGGCCTGGACTCGGTCGATGAACACGGTGACCGGTCCGAAGCTGTAACGGCCGCGGATCTGCTTGAGATTGCCGTAGTTGCGACCGTCGAGGTTATGCAGAGTAGAGGCGAGATTCGACTGACGTGAACTCATTTCACTCATGATAGTGGTCGGAGATGAATGCCTACTCAGCGGTTGTGGACTCGACGCCGTAGAACCGGGCCGCGTTCGACCAGAACACCGCGTCCGCCTCGGCGGGGGTGAGCACCTGACGAAGGAGCGTGAAATCGGCATCGGCGAAGGGGCGACGTGCCCGCGTCGACGGCAAGTCCGTCCCCACCATCAGCGCGGTCGGGTCGGTGTCGACGATGCGACGGACCGCCTCGGCGGGATCGAGCTCCACACGGCCGAAACCGGTGGCCTTGACCTTGACTCCGGCCTCGACGAGGCGAAGCAGGGTGGACAGTCCGTCCTCGTGCATGCCAAGATGATCGATGCTCACCGCTGGCAGTGAGGCGATGCGTGCGGCGAGATCCTCATCGATGGTGCGGGCGTCGATATAGAGCTCGGCGTGCCATCCGACGAGGTCATGGACCCGTCGGGCAAAGCTGTCGAGGGCATCGAGGGTGGCCGAACCGCCGCGGGCGATATTGAATCGCAGAGCCTTGATGCCGGCCTCGTCGAGGCGTCGGATCTGATCATCGGTGGTCTCATCCGGCAGCTGGGTAACGCCGACATAGTTGTCGCCGAGTTGGCGCAGGGCCTCGATGAGGTACCCCTGGTCGAAGCCTTGGAACGAACCGGACACGACTGCTCCTCCTGCGACTTCGACTCCCACATCGGGGAGGCTCTGCAGTCGCGCGCGATAGTCGGCGACCGTGAACGGATCGGGCAGATAACCGTTGTTCTCGATCAGCGGATAGTTCGGATCGATGATGTGCAGGTGCGCGTCGAAGGCACGTTGGAGTTCGCTCATACCGTCAACCTACAACGTCTCCGAACTGCTCATTCAAGGCGTGGCGCGTCTGTCGGTCTGTGTGCCGTTCGATGGGCGCGTCCCGCCTTGAACGACGCTGAAGAGGAGAGCGGAGGAGCGGCTCGCTGATTCTCATTCTTCGGCACTGCGGATAACGATCCCATCAAGGGTCTCGAACGCGCGGTCGACCGACCTGGTCATGTCAGCGCCCCGGTATATTGTGAGGGAGTTCACATTGAGGTGATCGAGTGGCGCTGGTCGACGGTGATCGCGGCTGCTCTCTTTCGAACATTTGGAAGGATGAGGATGTCCGGACGCACTGCCGAGGCCGCTTCGACAGACTCGGTGCAGCAGACCGACGTCGACGAGCTCATCGCTCAATACGACGAAGAGCTGCCGCAGCGGACGCTGACGCGCAGACTCGACCTCGGCGTCGGCATCGTCTGCTTCGTCGTCTCGCTCTTCGTGCTCAACCAGGTGTTCTTCCCTCTGCGGCAGGGCAACCAGTTCTACCTCATGTGGTTCCTCGCCTTCGTGCTGCCGCTGGTCTTCGTCTGCTATCGGCCCGGATTCGGTCGCAAAGCCGTAGCGGCCGACAAAGCCGCGGAGGCGGCTGGGGCGGTTTCGACGGACGGGGCAGGGGTCGTGGGCACGGCCGGCGCCGAGGCGGGGGCCGCCTCGGCGAAATCCTCGACATCGCCGAAGCGGAGACGGGCGAAGAACGACAACCCGTCGATCATCGATTGGGCACTCGTCGTCATCACCTTCCTCACCTGCGCCTATCCGGTGCTGCCGTTCTTCTCCGGCGGATTCAACGAATTCCTCAACCGGCAGGGATCGCTGACCGGCCTCGACGTCATCATGGGCGGGGTCCTGCTTCTGCTCATCCTCGAAGCGACCCGCCGGACCACCGGACTCATCCTGCCGATCTTCTGCATCGTCTTCTTCCTCTACAGCTACTACGGCTCCTACATCCCCGTGAACTGGCCGGGTTCGCATGCCGGGCAGAACTTCGACCAGATCGTCAACGCCCTGTACAACGACGCCTCCGGTTTCTACGGAATCCCACTCGACGTGGCCGCGACCTACATCGTGCTGTTCACCATCTACGGAGCCGTGCTCGACAAGACCGGCGCCGCCAGCTTCTTCATCGACCTCAGCTTCTCCCTGTTCAAGAAATCCAAGGCAGCACCCGGACGCACCGTGGCACTGTCCGGATTCCTCCTCGGCACGGTCTCCGGCTCGGGCACGGCCACGGCCGTCTCGCTCGGCGCGGTCACCTGGCCGGTGCTCAAAAGAGCCGGCTATCCGAAGGAGAACGCCGGCGGCATGCTTGCCGCCTCCGGCATCGGCGCCATCCTGTCCCCACCCACGCTCGGTGCCGCGGCTTTCATCATCGCCGAGCTGCTCAACGTCTCCTACGGACTCGTCCTTCTGTGGGCAGTCGTGCCCACTCTCCTGTACTACCTCGGCATCTTCCTCGCCATCGAAATCGACTCCCGGAAGATCGAAGTCGACTACACCCCGCCACCGGGGCTGCGGTCATGGCCGATCTTCAAAAAGGGCTTCTACCACTTCATCTCCCTGGGCATCATCGTCGTCTTCCTCGCCCTCGGCATGGCACCGTTCAAAGCCGTCGTCTACGCGACGCTCGTCGGCATCGGATTCGGCATCATCGAGATCATCCTCGCCCGCCGAGGCGAACCCGCCACGATCCTCCGCGCCGTCTGGGACGTGTTCTACGGTGCCCTGTCGACGGGCATCCGCTCGGTTCTGCCGGTGACGAGCGTGTGTGCCGCCGCCGGCATCATCGTCTCGACGATCACGAAGACCGGGCTCGGCCAGGTCATCTCCGACATCCTCATCAAGGGAGCCCAAGCGTTCTCGAACGATCCGACGGTCATTCTGATCCTCACCTGCATCTTCGCCGCCGTTGCCGTGACAGTGCTCGGACTGGCGGTGCCGGTGACCGCCTCGTTCATCATCAGCTGGGTCATCGTCGGCCCAGCCCTCATCACCCTCGGAGTCCCCGAGGCGGCCGCGGCGATGTTCATCTTCTATTACGCAGTCCTCTCCGAGGTCTCCCCGCCGACCGCACTGGCGGCGGTCGCCTCCTCGGCGATCACCGGCGGCCGCGTCATCGCCACCATGTGGCAGGCCTGCAAGTACGCGATCCCCGCATTCCTCGTGCCTTTGGCCTTCACCTTCACACCCGAAGGTGCCGCATTGGTCGCTCAGGGTGGGTTCTTCGGCGCGGTCTGGACCTTCCTCGTCTCGGCCTGCGCAGTCGCTGCCTTGGCCGCGGGTGCAGGCGGATGGATCATCCGCCGCGCCGGCTGGCCCGAGCGGATCCTGTGTTTCCTCGCCGCCGGCGCGCTCCTCTACCTGCAGCCGCTGTCGATGATGGTCGGCTTCGCTGCCCTCATCCTCGCCGTCGTCATCCACCTGGTCCTACGACGGAAGCCGGCGACCGCCTCGGCGAGGGGGACTGCGGGTGGAACTGTCGCCTCGGTGACGGGAACCGCGACAGGAGCGGCCGCCTCGGCGAAGGATGAGGCACCGGCGAATGCGGTCGACCCAGGTACAGCCGGAGCGGACGGATCCGGTGACGGATCTTCCACCGAACCACCCTCGTCCGGAACACCGGCCGGGACCAACTGAGAAAGGGACGAAGTCCATGAAGCGAACAAGGACGTTCACGATCGCCGCGGCGGCCCTGGCCGCAGTGCTGACGATGAGTTCATGCGGCGGCAAGCGCGAAGCCGAACCCGCCGCAGAAGGCGGAGACGGCTGCACCGCCGCCTCGGGGCAGATCACCATCGCCACCGGCAACTCGACCGGCGTGTACTACGTGCTCGGCGGCGGTCTGGCGCAGGTGATCTCCGACAACTCCGACCTCAAGGCCACAGCGTCGGAGACCGGCGCCTCCGTGCAGAACCTCCAACAGCTGTCCAGTGGAGACTTCGACATCGCGTTCTCCCTGGCCGATACCGCTGCCGACGCAGTGTCGGGGGATGCGGACTTCAAGGAGGCCGAGGACATCTCCGCGCTCTCGCGCATCTACGACAACTTCACTCACGTCGTCGTGCGCAAGGATGCCGAAATCGACTCGGTCGAGGACTTCAAGGGCAAGACGATCTCGACCGGTTCGCCGAAGTCCGGCACCGAGGTCATCGCGAACCGTCTCATCGAATCGGCCGGACTCAAGGACGGGGACGTGACCAAACAGCGCCTCGACCTGTCGAAGACCGTCGACGGGATGAAGGACGGAACCATCGACGGCATGGTGTGGTCCGGCGGACTGCCCACGGCAGGCGTCACCGATCTCTTCACCTCGAACGGCAAGGACGTCGAGATCCTCGACATCTCCGACCTCGAGGGGAAGATGAAGGAGATCAACCCCGTATACGAGGTGGCAGAGATCCCCGGGGACACGTACAAGGGCGTCGACACGGTGAAGACGATCGTCACCCCGAACGTGCTCATGGTCCGCAATGACATGGACGAAGGCACGGCCTGTGCTCTGACGAAGCTCCTCTTCGACAAGAAGGACGACCTGGTCAAGGTGCATGCCGCGGCGAAGGAGATCAACCTCGACACCGCCGAACCGCCGGAGCCGATCAAGCTGCACCCGGGCTCGCAGAAAGCACTGGACGAGCTGAATAAGTAAGTGCGAGTTGCCCAACCGCTCGTTCAAGGCGTGGCGCGTCTGTCGATCTGTGTACAGTCCGATAGGCGTGCTCCGCCTTGAACGACGCTGACAAGGAGCGGTGCTCCCCGCTACGCATGGCGGGCAGCGCGACCCTCGGGCAGTTTTCGCCGGGGCCGTCGGCCCTCAGTTGTTCTGAGGGCCGTCGGGCGGGATCCGGCCGGGAGCCGGACTCAACCTTCCCGCAGGCTGACGGTCGGATCGGGCAGGTAGACCTCTCCGCCCGATGCGAGGAACTCGCGGCTCTTCTGCTGCATTCCCGCCAGGGCCTCCTGCGCCTCGGCGCTGCCGTAGGTGTCGCGGATGTCCTGGGAGATGCGCATCGAGCAGAACTTCGGACCGCACATCGAACAGAAGTGCGCGGTCTTCGCCGGTTCCGCCGGCAGCGTCTCGTCGTGGAACGCCTCGGCGGTCTCCGGATCGAGGCCGAGGGCGAACTGGTCCCGCCACCGGAATTCGAATCGAGCCTTCGACAGCGCATCATCGCGGGCCGTCGCACCCGGGTGGCCCTTCGCGATATCGGCGGCATGCGCGGCGATCTTGTACGTGATCACCCCGGTCTTGACGTCGTCACGGTCGGGCAGCCCGAGATGCTCCTTCGGGGTGACGTAGCAGAGCATCGCCGTACCGTAGCGGGCGATCTCCGTCGCCCCGATCGCCGAGGTGATGTGGTCGTATCCGGGAGCGATATCCGTAACCAGCGGACCCAAGGTGTAGAACGGCGCACCGTGACAGAGCTCCTGCTGACGTTCGACATTCTCCCGCACGAGGTGGAGCGGAATGTGCCCGGGCCCTTCGACCATCACCTGGACGTCGTGGGCCCAAGCCCGTTCGGTGAGCTCGGCGAGAGTGTCGAGCTCGGCGAACTGGGCGGCATCGTTGGCATCGGCGATAGAACCCGGCCGCAGTCCGTCGCCGAGTGAGAAGGCGACATCGTAGCGAGCGAAGATCTCACAGAGTTCATCGAAGTGGGTGTAGAGGAAGTTCTCCTCGTGGTGGGCGAGGCACCAGCCGGCCATGATGGACCCGCCGCGTGAGACCATCCCGGTGACCCGGTCAGCCGTGAGAGGAACGTATCGCAGCAGCACACCGGCGTGCACGGTCATGTAGTCGACACCCTGCTCGCACTGCTCGATGACCGTGTCGCGATAGATCTCCCAGGTCAGCGCGTTCGCATCGCCGTCGACCTTCTCCAGCGCCTGATAGATCGGGACGGTGCCGATGGGGATCGGCGAATTGCGGATGATCCACTCCCTGGTGGTGTGGATGTCATTGCCGGTCGACAGATCCATGAGGGTGTCGGCACCCCACTTCGCGGCCCACCGCAGCTTCTGCACCTCCTCGGCGATGGAGCTGGTGACCGCGGAATTGCCGATGTTCGCATTGATCTTGACGAGGAACGCCCTGCCGATGATCATCGGCTCGGATTCGGGGTGATTGATGTTGTTCGGAATGATCGCGCGACCGGCGGCGAGCTCGGCGCGCACGAGTTCGACATCGCACTGCTCGCGAAGCGCCACGAACCGCATCTCCGGGGTGATGATGCCCTGCTTTGCGTAGTGCATCTGGGTCACCGTGCGGCCGGACTTGGCCCGACGGGGGACCGGTTTGCGTCCCTTCCACTGCTGCGACGGGGCACCTCGGCGGACGGCGGCACGACCGTCATCGGCGATGCGGTGGCCGCGGGCGTCATACGTCTCAGTGTCGAGGCGGTTCTCGATCCACGGGAATCGCAGAGCGGGCAGTCCCTCTTCCGGAATGCTGCCCGGTCCGACGGTGCGGTACACGTCGACGGGATCGTTGGCCCGACCGTTCGCGTCCTCGAGCTCGATGCGGGTCACGGGAACGCGGATACCGTGTTCCTCGTCCTCGACCCACGCCGGCGAATGCGTCGGATACTGCTCGAGGGTGAACTGGTCGTGCGAATCTGCGTCAGACGAAGTCGTGGCAGGGGCAGGTGTTTCAGGGGTGAATGCAGTCATCTGCAGTCCTCACTTCCTACGCCGGTATCAACCGGATCAGGTTCTACGGTCTCGGACGATCCAGTCCGATCTCAGCCCTTGCAGCGGGCTCCCGTGGGGTCGTGCCATTCGTATCACGACTGACGCAGTGAGGACAACCGTGGCTCCTTGAGCGACGGGAATGGGGTCAGCTGCCCTGGAGGAACGCCTTCGCAACGGCGCCGAGGGCGACGACGTCGGAGACCGCGACCATTTCGCGGGCCGAGTGCATCGAGTACAGGGCCGGACCCACATCGACGGTCGTCATGCCCAGTCGGGTTGCGGTCAGCGGTCCGATCGTCGACCCGCAGGGCATCGCATTGTTCGACACGAAATCCTGGTACTCGACTCCTGCGGCCGCGCACGCCTGTGACCACACGGCGGTGCCCACCGCATCCGTGGCGTAGCGCTGCTGAGCGTTGAGTTTGAGCAGGGGACCGCCGCCGAGGCGGGGGCGGACATGCGGATCGTGCCGTTCCGGATAGTTCGGATGGGCAGCATGCCCGGCATCGGAGGAGACACACACCGAGGTGGACATCGACGCGAGATAATCGCTGCGCGTCGACTGCGGCAGCAAGGAGGCGACGATGCGCTCGGTGACGTCGGCGAGGAACGGACCGCACGCGCCCGAGCGCGAATTCGACCCGATCTCCTCATGATCGAACGCCGCGAACAGTGGGATGCCGTCGAGCCCGTCGGCATCGAGCTGGGTGAGCGCGGTGACGCCGGCGTGGACGGAAAGAAGGTTGTCCAGCCTCGGCGAGGCGAAGAACTCCTCGGCGGCACCGAAGAGGGCCGGCTCCTGAACGGGAATGGTGTAGACATCGTGGCCGACGACGGACTCGGCATCGACCCCGGACGACTCTGCGAGCAGCTCGATGATGTCCGCCTCGGCGAGGTCGGCCAGGCCGATGACGGGAGTGGTGTGACGCTGCTTGTCCAGGGCAAGACCCTCATTGACCTGCCGGTCGAGGTGGATCGCGAGCTGCGGGATGCGGGCGATCGGCCCGGTTCGGGCGAGCACGATGCTGCCGTCGGCCAGGCTGAGTCGACCCGCGAAGGCGAGCTCACGATCGAGCCACGAATTCAACAGCGGCCCGCCGTAGATCTCCACCCCGACCTGCCGGGTGCCTTCGGCGGTGAACTCGCCGCCGGGTTTGAGTTTGAACGCCGGGGAGTCGGTGTGGGAACCGAACACACGGAACCGGGGAGCCGCCTCGGTGACGGTGGGATTCATCCACGCGATGAGCGCGCCGTCGCGGATGACGTAGTGCCCGGTTCCGGGCGTCAGCGCCCAGGGAACGGACTCGTCGAGGCGGGAGAAACCGGCCTTTTCCAGGCGTTTCGCCGCGGTGTCCACCGCGTGGTAGGAGCTGGGAGATGCGCTGACGAAGTCGCCGAGGTCGGCCGCTGTCGTCGCGGCCACATCCGGTCTCGGGAGTGATTCATTCATTTCCCCAGCCTATCGTTTGCGGTAGTTTGGAGGTGAAGAAGATCAGGTCTCAGACGCCGGGTTGCCACCGGGTCCGAGAATCAGGCGGGGGCAGCGACCCTGCGACCGCACCAGCGACGGCAAGGAGTGTTCGACGTGAACCAGTTCGTGACGGAGTGGAACACCTGGCGCGACTCACGGAACTCAGCCCTTGCGAAACCGTTCGGCTGGCTCAGCGTCGTCGGACTCCACTGGCTCGACGCCGAATCGACCTGGACCGACGCCCCCGGCACGTTCACCGTCGACGACGGCTGGGTGACCGTATCCCTGAAGACCGGAATCAAGGCCGGCCCCGCAGCCGAGACATTCGACCTGCTCAGCAAGGTCGACAACGGTGAGTCAGCTGGTGCCGTTGCTGCTTCTGGCGTGAACGGCGGAGGACCGACCCGTGCGACCAGCCCGGCCGTGCCCAGCGACACCTCGACTCTGCCGAGGGTGATGGACCAGTCCGGTGCGGGCGCGGCTGCGGCAGACGCTGCGGGTGCCGACTCTTCTGCTGGGACGGACGCCGGACCCGGTGCGGGATCTGACGGGCACGCAGCAGCGCCCGCCAAGCCACAGGTCCGCGTGGAAGAGAACGGGTTCAGCGCGAAGCTTCCGAACGGCGGCTCGCTCAACTGGTTCACCGTCGGCAACGTCCTCTACGAACTCATCGATCGGGGCGGCCGCCTCGGCGTGCGTGTGCGCAATTCGAAGTCCCCGCTGCTCGGGAAGTTCTTCGAGGTTCCGGTCTTCGACCCGGACCCGGACTTCGTCTTCCTCGCCCGGTTCACCAGGTTCGACCCGTTCAAGACCTACACCATCGAAACCGCCCAAGAGGACCTGCAGCTGCAGACACAGGCGGCGGGAACCGTCACCTTCGAGACCTCGCACGGTGAGGTGAGCCTGCTCGCCACCGGGTGCCCGAAGACCGGACTCCAACTGGACTTCCACGATTCGACGAACGGGAGCACCACCGCCGCGTGGCGGACCATCGACCTCGGAGTGCCGAATCAGGACGGGTCGCTCGTCATCGATTTCAACCGTGCGGTGAACTACCCGTTCGCGTTCACCTCATTCGCCACCTGCCCGGCCCCGATCGAGGGAAACGTCGTTCCCTTCGACGTCACCGCAGGTGAGCGGCGCCCCCCGTTCTTCTACTCGGAGGCCGGGATCAACGTGCCGTTCCTCTTCTACGTGTGGTGGGACGAAGAGAGCGCCGAGGTGACCCGCCCCTGGTATTCGCGTTTCGGCCTCGACATCACCATCCTCAACCCCAACCACGACGACGGGCGGATCTCGCTCGTCGGCTTCGACGGGGTTGCGATGTCAGGCGGGGATCTGTCGCCGCTGGGGCGCAAGGCCCGGTCGCGGCTCATCGATGTCGCCACCGAAGCGCTGACCTCACGGATTCCGGTCATCGGCATCGGCGCGTACTCGGCGTTCGTCATCCAGGCCCAGCGGGAGCTGCGTTCGCAGCAGGGCTACGTCGACGGCATCGAAACCGAATACGAGGCGTCGGCGGAGCGTCTGCTCATCGTGATGAACAACGAACTCGACCCGAAGCAGGCCGGATTCGACATCGTCCACACCGACGCCAGCGGGCTGATCTACGTGGAGATGCCCTTCAACATTCCGCTCGAGTCCGACCGCACCGAAGTCGAGGACTTCCAGTCGGCGATGGAATCCGGCGCCTCGATCACGAGCTGGCAGGAATTCGACTATCGCATGGTCGCCCTCATCCGACACCACCGCTGAGGGCCGTCCCGCTTCAGTCCCAGCGCCCGTTTCCTCCCAGAACTACCTGACGGCGGCCCAGCAACCTCGCGCGAGGTTGCTGGGCCGCCGTCAGGTAGCAATTACCAGATGGTGACTCGCTGGTCGGGGGCTAAGTACATGCCGTCGCCCTCTGCCACGCCGTAGGAGTCGTGGAAGGCGGTCATGTTCTTCACGACCTGGTTGCAGCGGAACTCCTCCGGCGAATGCGGGTCGATCGAGAGCCTGCGCACACGCTCCTCGGTGCGCATCTTCGACCGCCATGCCTTCGCCCACGCCTCGAAGAACGCCTTCGCCTGCTCGGCCGACGGCGCCACCGGCACGCCCGGGGTGCCCGCGCGTTCGCCGAGTTCGAGCTCGAGCGCCTTCCACCCGATCGACAGACCACCGAGGTCGCCGATGTTCTCACCGACCGTCAGCGCCCCGTTGACGTGCTGATTCGGTTCGAGACCTGTCGGGACCAGCTCTTCGTACTGGGCGATGAGTGCGTTCGTGCGCTCCTCGAACAGGGTCCGATCCGATTCGGTCCACCAGTCGACGAGGTTGCCGTCACCGTCGTAGCGCGATCCCTGATCGTCGAACCCGTGACCGATCTCGTGGCCGATGACCGCGCCGATCGCTCCGAAGTTCGCGGCCACCTCACCGGAGGCGTCGAAGAACGGCGGCTGGAGGATCGCTGCCGGGAAGACGATCTCGTTCATCACCGGGTGGTAGTAGGCGTTGACCGTCTGCGGGGTCATCAGCCATTCCGTGCGGTCGATGGGCCCGCCGATCCGCTTCACCTGCCGCACATGCTCAGCCTGCGAGCAGCGACGCACATTGCCCACCAGGTCGGAGGCGTCGATCGCGGCCGGGTACTCCCGCCACACCTCCGGATAGCCGACCTTCGGGGTGAACTTCGAGAGCTTGACCAGGGCGCGTTTCTTCGTCTCCTCGCTCATCCAGTCGAGTTCGCGGATCGACTTGTCGTAGGCCTTGATGAGCATGCCCACGAGGTGGTCGATCGCGTCCTTGGACGACGGCGGGAACTCCGCTGAGACGTAGAGTTTGCCCACGGCCTCACCGAGGTAGCCCTCGACGAGGCTGACCCCGCGCTTCCAGCGCTCCCGCAGGGCAGGAGTGCCCGAGAGAGTGCGGGAGTTGAAGTCGAAGTTCTCCTCGACGAACTCATCGGAGAGCAGCGAGGCGGTGTCGGAGACGACGACGAAGCGCAGCCACGTCTTGATGGTCTCGATGTCGGTCTCCGCCCACACCTTCGCCATGCCCGTGACGAACGAGGGCTGGGAGACCACGAGGTATTTGAGATCAGACGCATCGGCGGTGAGGATCCCCAGGTAGGAGTCGAAGTCGAACTCGGGTCCGAGGTCGCGCAGCTCGGAGATCGAATACTTGTTGTACGTCTTCTCCGCATCACGGCAGGCCACGCGGTCCCAGTGGTGGCGGGCGAGTTCGGTCTCGAACGTCATCACCTTGGCGGCCACCTCGGCGTCGGAGATTCCGGACTTCTCGCCGAGGCCGGCAAGGGCCGCGATCTTCTGTACGTGGGCGAGGAATTTCGCGCGCACCTCGGCGTGGTCGTCGTTGAAGTAGTAGTCCTCGTCGGGCAGGGAGATGCCGGCCTGGACGAGATAGAGGGCGTAGACGTCGGAGTCCTTCGCATCGGCGGTGACGTACCCACCGAGCAGACCGCCGATACCCTCGGTCTCCAACCGGGCGAGAAGGGCGGCGAGCTCAGACTTGTCCTCGGCGGCGTCGATGGCTGCGAACGTCGAGGTCAGCGGGGCGACTCCTAGTTCGTTGATGCGATCGACATCCATGAACGAGGTGAACAGGTCGGCGACCTTCTGCCCTTCCGAGCCCGGCTCCTGCGGGGCGTCGGACACGGAGGTGATGATGTCGCGGACCTTGGTCTCTGCGGTGTCGAAGAGCTCACGCATGGCTCCGTCGCCGGCCCGGTCATCGGGGATCGTGAACGAGTCGATCCACTCGCCGTTGATGTGCTGGTACAGGTCGTCCTGAGGCCTGATCGAGGTCAGTGAGGTTTCAGAAGTCATGGCCCCACAGTATCGTGATCAGAGCCCCGCACGCCCTGCCCGAGGAGGAGATATGAGTCTGGCATCCGTCGTTTTCGTGTGCACCGGCAACATCTGCCGATCCGTCACCGCCGAACGTGTGCTCTTACATCACCTGGCCGATACCGGCGCCGAGGCGGTCGTCGACTCCGCCGGGATCAGCGACGAGGAGGCCGGCAACCCCATCGACCCACGTCAGGCGCGTGTGCTCGCCGCGGCCGGCTACCGCACCGACGATCACGTCGCCCGACAGATCACCCTCGATTGGTTGGCCGACCGCGATCTGGCGGTGGCGATGACCGCCCGCCACTATCGTGCCCTGGAGCGGATGATCTCAGGTCTTCCCGCCGAGGCGGCCCCGGAGCTGCGGATGCTCCGCGAGTTCGATCCGCGGGTGGCCGGGGTCGAGGGCGACGGTGTTCCGGCGCCGGATGTCGAGGATCCCTGGTACGGCGAATTCAAGGATTTCGAAGAAACTCTTGAGACAATTGAAGTGTCCGTGCCGGGAATCACGGATCGTCTGCGCGCGCTGGCCGCGAAAACTCAGTGATACTAGTAGGCACAAGCTTGCTGACACGACCGACATCGCAGGTACGCCTCGAAGGAGAAACTCTCATGACTCGTCTCATGACACGACAGAACTGGTTCGCTCTCAGGCTGGGCTTCGCCGCCCTGCTGGTGGCCGCGATGAGCGTGTTCGCATTCGCCCCCGCCGCCAGTGCCCATGATCAGCTGGTGTCGTCGAATCCTGAGGACGGTGCCGAACTCGATCAGCAGCCCAAATGGCTCGAGATGAACTTCTCCGGCGACATCCAGGAAGTCGGCTCCGAGGTCAAGGTCGTCGTCGATGGCAAGGATGTCTCCGCAGGTGAGCTGACCGTTGAGGGCAAGAAACTCAGTGTCGCTCTGCCCGATGATCTCAAACCCGGCGACTACAAGGTCACCTGGCGCGTGGTGTCGCAGGACGGTCACCCGATCTCCGGTGACTACTCGTTCGCGATCAAGGATGCCGAAGGCGCCGGCGGTGATGTCAAGGAATCGTCCGGAGAGTCGACGAAGGCCGGACTCGGCGGCGGAGTCGTCGACGAACCCGGCAAGGACACCGAGGATCGTGGCGAGATCGGCGAGTCCACCGGCAGCGACTCCGGAATGTCGACGCCGATGATCGTGCTGCTGTCTGTGGGCGGCCTGGCCATCATCGTCATCGTCGTTCTGCTCATGCGTCGCAAGTCCCAGGGCCTGCCCGGCACCAAGGACAACTGAGCGAGGACTCCCACACAGCACGTCTGACACGAGGCCCCGAACGCGAAGAGCGTTCGGGGTCTCGGTGTATCCGGTCCGTGGTGGAATCGGCGGCGATCTCGTTCAAGCGTCAGCGCGGTTATGGCGAGGTACACCGGCTGATAAGTGTGCTTCGCCTTGAAGGAGAGGATAGGGAGGCGGTCGGGCCAGCACCTCAGAGTGTGAAACGCAGGAGACGGTCGTCGTCCGGGCCGGGTTCTCCGCGACCGTCGGTGTTGTTCGTCAGCACGAGCAGCGACCCGTCGGGCGCTTCGACCACATCGCGCAGTCGCCCGTGCTCGCCGGTCCACAGCTCTGACGACGACTTCAGGTCGTCGAGCGGAACTTGGTGTAGGCGCTCACCGCGCAGCCCGGCGATGAGGATGCTGTCATCGGTGACGGCCAGCCCGCTGGGGCTCGCTTCGTCGGGGGACCACTGCTGCACCGGGTCGATGAAATCACCGTCCTCGTCACCGGAGCCGCCGTCACTCGCACCGTTGCCCTCGGCGATGCCTTCGACCTCGGGCCATCCATAATTCCCGCCGGCTTCGATGACGTTGAGTTCGTCCCACGTGTCCTGCCCGAATTCCGAGGCGTACATCGTGCCCTCGTCGTCCCACCCGATGCCCTGCGGATTCCGGTGCCCCATGCTGAAGACGAGCGAATCGCCGAACGGATTGTCCGCAGGTATGTCGCCGTCGGGCGTCATGCGCAGAATCTTTCCCGACAGCGCATCCTCGTCCTGCGCACTGTCGCGATCGCCCGTATCGCCGAGAGTGGCATAGAGCATTCCGTCGGGCCCGAACGCGAGCCGCCCGCCGTTGTGGAAGTTCGCGGTCGGCAGCCCGTCGAGGATCGTCTCCTCCTCACCCAGGGACAGATCCCCGGCCTCACCGAGGAGGTCGAACCGCACGATCCGGTTCTCCGTCCCAGCGGCGAAGAAGGCATAGAGACGGTCATCGTCGACGGCGAGACCGTGGAGGCCGGCCTCTCCCGAGGCCGAGGCATCATCGATCCGGCCGACCTCGCGAGCGTCTCCACCTGTGGAGACTTCGAGGATGCGCCCCGAATCGCGTTCGCTGACCAGCATGGTCTGCCCGTGGAAGGCGATCGACCACGGGGATTCGAGTCCGGTGGCGACGACCTCGGGGGAGCCCGCGCCCGGTGCTGATGATGTGGACCCGGTGTCGGATGCTCCGGAACCACCGCTCGCCGAGGCGGCCCCCGACTCCTCCCCGCCCCGACCGTTGGTCTCGCCGGAGTGCGAATCGGAGGAGCAGGCGCTGAGGACGACGGCCAGGGACATGGCGGCACCGGTGAGGAGCCGCCGGGTGCGGAAGTGTGCTGAGGTGCTCATGATCTCGCCTTCATCGGGGAGTCCGGTGGCACAAGACTATCCGTCGGCCGCTCGAGAACTGAACCGCTTGCCGCGGACTGGGATCGTCTGCCCAGGAATAGAACCGTCTGCTCGGACTGTTGCCTCAGATGACTGAAATTCTGCGACTGCATCCCGCAACCGCACCGTGCGCCCACCGAAGGAGCCTTCCGCCTTGTCCGTTCCGTTGAACATCCTCGATCTCGTCTCCATTCGGGAAGGAGCCACCGCGCGCGAGAGCATCGCCGAATCGATGACGAACGCGAAGCTCTCCGACGAACTGGGATACAAACGCCTGTGGTTCGCCGAGCACCACAACACGATGGGCCTGGCCGCCAGCGCCACGGCTCTCCTCATCTCTCAGGCCGCCTCGGTGACGGAGAAGATCCGGGTCGGATCCGGCGGTGTCATGCTGCCCAACCACGCGCCACTCATGGTGGTCGAACAGTACGGAACGCTCGCGAACATCCACGGTGATCGCATCGACTTGGGCCTCGGGCGCGCACCAGGCACGGACGGGATGACCGCGCAGGCGCTCGCCCGATCCTCGGCCGAACCACAGGACTTCGCACAGAACATCTATGACATGCAGGGCTGGTTCTCCGAGACAGGGCAGGCGCACACGATGCCGATCAAGTCCGCGGTCTCGGCGGGGATGAACGTGCCCATCTGGGTGCTCGGGTCGACGATGAACGGCGCCTCGATCGCCGGTCAGCTGGGCCTCCCGTTCTCCTTGGCCTCGCACTTCGCAACCGACCAGATCGACATCGCGATCAAGACCTACCGCGATTCGTTCACCGCCGATGCGCCGACCGCGCAGATCGACGAACCCTACGTCATGGCCGGGATCAACGTCATGGTCGCCGATACCGACGCCGAGGCGGCCCGCCAGTTCACCTCAGTCCAGCAGATGTTCAACGACATGCGCACCGGCCGCCGCCGCAATCTGCAGCCCCCGGTCGACCCGGCCGAGATCTCTGCGCAGGGCGGAACCAGCCCGATGCTGTCCATCAGCGCCGTCGGCTCACCGGATACTGCGACCGCGCAGATGGCCGAGTTCGTCGAACGCACCGGCGCCGACGAACTCATCACCGTCACCTACGCCTACGATCCAGAGGTGCAGCGCCAGTCGCTGAAACTGCTCGCCGACGCCTGGTTCTGAGGCGACGACTGAGCGGACCCCCGGCTGGGGCGCGAGCCGCCGTTCGGCCATTGGCTGTGGACATCGACGGTGTCGGCGAACCCGTCGAACCGCGGTAGATTGGTATCGTGATGATTGCCGTGCGTGAGGCGACTGCCGCCGATGTCCCCGCCGCCGCAGGAGTGCTCTCCAGAGCCTTTGATGAATACTCCTGGACGCGGTGGTCGGTGCCGGCCGACCGCTATCGCGCGCGGCTGGAGGAGCTGCAGGCGATTTATCTCGCCCACGCGGTCGAGTGTGGGCTGGTGATCGTCGAGGAGAAGTACCGGGGCGTGGCGGCCTTCGTGCCCCCGGAAGCTCCCGACCTTAACTCCGAGCGACAGAATCGCGTGAGCGAGCTGCTCGGTGATCGCCTCGAGGTGCTGATGGCCACACACCTGCCGTCGCGGCCCCACGCCGCGTGGGATCTCGCCACTATCGGTGTGGAACCCGACAGCTGGGGGTCGGGCATCGCGTCGGCGATCCTCGCCGAAGGTCTGCGCCGGATGGACACGATCGGCTCCCTGGTGTCGCTGGAGACGTCGGATCCGCGCAATGTCGCTCTCTACGTCCGATTCGGTTTCAGTACCATCGCCGAGACGCAGGTGCCGAACGGTCCGAAGGTCTCGACCATGGTCCGCACGCTTTCGACTGAAGCATAGAGGCACTCCGTCCTCACCGAGGCTCGACCTCACCCCACCAGGCGCACATGCGCCGCCAGTCCGGGTTCGGTGTCGGCGAGCGTGCGGGCGGTGGACAGGACCGTCGACTCCATCGCCGAGGCGGCCCTCGTCGCCCGCACGTCCGCGCGCGTCGCGAGGCTGACCGTCCGCGTCAGCTGCGGATCGGCCAGGGGCGCCGAGTCAAGCAATGGCCGGTCGACGAGGACCATTGCCGGGACGATCGCGACCCCGAGGCCGCGCTCGACGAACCGCAGCGCCGCATCCATCTCCACCCCTTCGACGACGACTCGGGGAGTCAGGCCGGCAGACTCGAACGCCGTGGAGGTCGCCTCCCTGAGGTCGTAGCCATGATGGAACAGGACCTGGGGACGGTCGGCCACCTCGGCGAGGGTGATCCCATCGGTCTGCGCACGGTCTGAGTTGAGCAGATCGGAACCGGCTGCGGCGATGACGACGAGATCCTCGGCGAGGATCCCGCCCAGGCTGAGCCTCGGCATCTGCGGGGCGAGGTCGAAGGTGCGGGTGATGAGCGCGAGGTCGAGTTCGCCGCCGGCCAGTGACTCGATGAGCTCACGAGAGCCTTTTTCGACGAGCTCGAGTTCGACGCCGGGATGGGCCGTGTGGAACCGGCTGATCGCCTCGGCCACGAGGCTCACGCACAGGGTCGGGGTCGCACCGAGCCGGACGCGACCGCGCCGCAGACCGGCGAGCTCGTCCATGTCGCGGCGGACCGCCTCGGCATCGGCGAGCATGCGTTTCGCCGTCGGCAGCAGGGTCTGGCCGGCGTCAGTGAGTGTGATGTGTCCGTGCGCGCGGTGGAAGAGCTCGGCCCCGAGTTCCTTCTCCAACGTCGAGATCTGTCGGGACAGCGAGGGCTGGGCCAAGTGGAGCGTCGCGGCGGCTTTCGTGAAATGGCCGGTGGCGGCCACCTCGGCGAAGCTTCTCAGCTGTTCGAGATTCACTGTGGGTCTCCGTGCAGGTCAGACATGGCAATAGTCTATCGCTATCGACTTGACTCAAACAATGCATTGGACGTATGGAGTGGGTGGTTCCATAGTGGAATCCATGCACACCACACAGGGCGGACCCCGCCGAAAAGAACACTCCATCTCCACCTCGGTGCTGGTCATCGGAACCGGCGGATCGGGCCTGCGGGCCGCGATCGAGGTCGCCGAAGCCGGCGCCGATGTCCTCGCGGTCGGCAAACGGCCGAAGGAAGACGCGCACACCTCGCTGGCCGCCGGCGGCATCAACGCGGCCCTGGCGACGATGGACCCGGACGACACGTGGCAGCAGCATGCTGCCGATACGATCAAGGAATCCTATGACCTCGCCAACCCCCGGACCGTCGAAATCGTCACCCAGGGAGCAGCCGAAGGCATCGCTGACCTGGAGCGATATGGAATGGACTTCGCGAAGGAGGACGACGGTCGGATCTCTCAGCGCTTCTTCGGCGCCCACACCTGGCGTCGCACCGCTTTCGCCGGCGACTACACGGGGCTGGAAATCCAGCGCACCCTCATTCGTCGCGCCGAAGCCTTAGACATCCCGATCCTCGACCGCGTCTACATCACGAAGCTGCTCGTCGCCGACGGCCGCATCTTCGGCGCCTTCGGCTTCGACGTCATCGACGGCACCGGCTACCGGATCTACGCCGACGCCGTCATCCTCGCCGCCGGCGGACACAACCGGATCTGGAGGCGGACCTCTTCGCGTCGGGACGAGAATACCGGTGACTCCTTCCGTCTGGCCGTCGAGGCCGGTGCCCGACTGCGCGATGCCGAACTCGTCCAGTTCCACCCCTCGGGCATCATCGAACCTGAGAACGCCGCCGGCACGCTGGTCTCCGAGGCGGCCCGCGGTGAAGGCGGGATCCTGCGCAACGGACTGGGGGAGCGGTTCATGGAACGCTACGATCCGCAGCGTATGGAACTCTCCACCCGTGACCGGGTGGCGCTCGCCGCCTACACGGAGATCGCCGAGGGGCGCGGCACCGAGAACGGCGGCGTGTGGCTCGACGTGTCCCATCTGCCCCGCGAAACCATCATGAACCGCCTGCCCCGAGTGTTCCAGACGCTCATGGAGACCCAGATGCTCGACATCACGGCATCGCCGATCGAGATCGCGCCGACCGCGCACTACTCGATGGGCGGAGTGTGGGTCGACCCGGTCGATCACAGCACCGACGTCGAGGGACTCTGGGCCATCGGCGAAGCCTCGTCCGGGCTGCACGGGGCGAACAGGCTGGGCGGAAATTCGCTCATCGAACTCCTCGTCTTCGGTCGCATCGTCGGCCAGTCGGCGGTTGCGTACTCCGAGGGGCTGGAGGCGCAGGTGCGGAGTCGGGATGCCGTCGCCGAGGCGCGGGCCGAGATCGCCGGTCTGCTGGCATCCGAGGGAACGGAGAACGTCCGGGCCCTGCAGCGCGAGGTCCGCAACCTCATGACCGAGCACGCCGGAGTCGTCCGCGACGAGGCGGGTCTGCAGGCCGGGCTGGAGAAGCTCGCGGCGATCGAGGCGCGCCTCGAACTCGTCGGGATCCATCCCGATATCGCTGGATTCTCCGATCTCGCGCACGCCTTCGATCTCAAGTCCTCGGTGCTCGCGGCCCGCGCGACCATCGAGTGCGCGTTGGAGCGCCGTGAGACCCGCGGCTGCCACAACCGCAGCGACTACCCGGAGATGGACCCGGCGCTGCAGGTCAACCTCGTGTGGTCGCCGAGCGTTGGGGTGGTCCGCGAATCGATCCCGCCGGTCGACCCCGAGGTCGAGGAGCTCATGCACACCGGCGAGATCAGCCAGGAGGGCAAGCTCGTCGAATAACCCCATCCCCAATTACTACCTGACGGCGGCCCAGCAACCTTGCGCGAGGTTGCTGGGCCGCCGTCAGGTGTGTCTGAGGGGTGTCGCGCCGAGGCAACAGGCGGGCTGAGAGTTGTCGGCGGCATCGCGGCACCATACACTCCCGGTTATGGCCCTCAACGTGGAACGGATCGACCACATCGTGCTCAACTGCCGCGATGTGACGGCAACGGCGGAATGGTACGAACGAGTCCTGGGCATGCGCGCCGAACGGTTCGGCCCCGCACAGCGAGTCGCGCTCGCCTTCGGTGATCAGAAGATCAACCTCCGCCCGATCGGCGCGGCCGACGATGATCCGGACTGGGTGACGGGCAGCACCGAAGCTGCCGGGTCAGAGGATCTCTGCTTCATCACGACCACCACTCCCACCGCCGTCGCCGATCATCTCACCGACTGCGGAGTCGAGATCGTCAACGGACCGGTGACGAAGGTCGGTGCCCTCGGGCCGATGACCTCGCACTACTGCCGCGACCTCGACGGGAATCTCATCGAAATAGCGGTGTACCCCACTGCTGGGCCCTGAGCCGCCGACGGGCAGCAGAGCGAGGGTCACGCGAGTACGGACCCGACCGGCACCCGTTCACGCAGGTACCCCGCGACGGCCATCCGGTTGATCGCCGAGCGGCTGACGATGCCGACCATACGTCCCTCGGGGCCGTCCACCACCGGCACCTTCTTCAGCTTCGCATCGGAGAGGGCGGCGACGGCATAAGCGATCGAGGCGTCGACGTCGATGGTGACGACCTCACGGTTCGCCAGGCGCATGACCTCGAGATTCGCAAGATCGGCCATGGCCTGGCTCAGATCATCCTCGGCGCCGATTGCGAACGAGTAGATCGATGTCGACGAAGGGCGGGCAGCCGACAGATAGCGCATCACGTCACCGTCGGAGAGGAAGCCGACCAGGTCGCCGTCGGCGTCGACCACCGGTGCTCCCGAGATGCCGCGATCGGTGAAGGTCCGCAGCGCCTCGAGCACGCTCTGGTTCGCCGACAGAGTGAACACCTCGGACTTCATGATCGCCGCGACGGTGGTCGGATCGACCGATCCCACCGTGATGTTCGCCGAGGTGGCCGACCGGTCGACCGGAACCGCCGAGGCGGCCGATAGTTCCGTCGCGTCGCCCATGGAAGCTGCGCCCGGGCCGGGTACGCCCGGGTCGGCGTCATCCGCCGAGTCACCCTGACTGTTGCGACCCGCCCGACCGCCGCGGTCATGCCTCACCGAACGGTAGGCGAGGAACGCGAGCACGATGCCGATCACCGAGGTGGCCACCACAAATGCAACGGCACCGCGGAAACCCAGGAGCAGCGACGAGAGTTCGCTGCCGCCGGAGTTCAGGCGTGCCTTGCTCAGGGCACCGTAGACTCCGGCGGCCAGTGACGTACCGACGCAGCCGGCGATCTGGAAACTGGTGGACACGACGGTGACACCATGCGGACTGGTCTCGTGATCGAGGTGGGACAAGGCGAAGGTCTGCGCGGGCCCGATGACGAACGCCGTCGCCAACACCGCCGGGACGTAGAGCGCGCCGAAGATCACGAGAGACGTCTGCCCTGCCGCCAGTCCGACCAGGCTGACGAAGACGGCCATGACGAGGAAGCCGATCGGGATCGACCACCGACCACTGTGGCGATCGAACAACCGTCCGGCTACGGGACCCAGAGCCACTGTGAGCAAGATGCCCGGGGCTAATGTCAGCGAGGCGCCCAGCGGCGGAACATCGCGTGCTGCCTGCAGAAACAGGGGGATGACGACGTTCATCGCGAAGACGAACACAAGTCCGAGCATCGTCATCACCACACCGAGCACGAACGGGGTGCTCGAGAACGGCCGCAGGTCGAGAAGCGGATGATCGATCCGCCGCTGGCGGGCGATGAACGCCCACAGTGCCAGCAGTCCGATCACTCCGGACGTCGCTGCCCACACGGCGGAGCCGCCGAATGCCGCGGTGACACCGTAGAGGATGCCGACGAGCGCCACGGCAACGAGCAGGAACGAGAGGGTGTCGAGGCGGGGTCGGCCGAGCTCGGCGACGGTGCGCAGGACGAGAGTTCCGGCGATGAGCACGATGAGACACAGACCGCCGAAGACCCACATGAGCGTCGTCCACGGGGCGACGGTGAGCAGAGCTCCGGAGAGGACGATGGCCAGCGACGGTCCCAAGGTGGTCATCGCCGCCATGATGCCCATGTTCATCCCGAGCTTCTCGCGCGGGGAGACAGCCAGGGTGGTGTTCATGCCGATAGGGGTGAGCAGGCCAGTGCCGATCGCCTGCAGCAGTCGTCCGATGAGGAGGACGCCGAAGTTCGGCGCGAAGGCTCCGACGAGCGACCCGATGACCATGACCGCGACGACGCTGACGAACAGACTGCGGGTGGGGAACCGGTGATAGAGGACATTGGCGACCGGGACGAAGACCGCGGCGACAAGAAGGTAGGCCGTGGTCAGCCACTGGACCGTGGTCACGGCGACGCCGAAGTCGGCCATGATCGGGGTGAATGCGACATTGAGGAAGGTTTCGTTGAACGTGGCAAGGAACGCTGCGGCGGCGGCAACCGCGATCATCGGTCCCACACGTTCGGTCGCGTGCGGACGGGAATGGGCAGGTGAGGTCATGGAATCTCCTGACAGTCGGCGGATGTCAGCTGCTTGACCGTGCCGTGTCAGAAGTTGCTCGAGTGAACCTCGCGTGTCGTGTCATCGAAGCGCTGTGGCCAATGGGCCGTGATCGAATGTAGCAGATTTCGCCGATCTTCGTAAGCCGAGCCGGACCGATCGCTCCCGCCCACTCCCCCAATTACTACCCGACGGCGGCCCAGCAACCTTGCGCAAGGTTGCTGGGCCGCCGTCGGGTAGTAATTGGGGTGTTGGGGTTGTGTTGGGAGGTGTGAAGATCGCGTTAAGATCGCCCGCCGACCGGCCCCTGCGGCGGTGGGATGGACGCATGTCATTCACTTCATCGCCGAGGCGGCCGACCGGACCGTCGCACGCTGCGTCCCGTACGGGGCAGGTCCGCTCAATGCGTTCTGAGCACTGCCCGTGCACCGAGTTCCGCTCCTCCCGGGAGGGCCGGTCATGAGCTGGTTCGCTGGCATCACGCAGATCCTGCTTGTCCTCGCTCTTCTGGCCGCGGCCCACGTTCCGCTCGGCAACTACATGGCCCGCGTGTTCCTCTCGGAGACCGACACCCGCGCCGAATCCGTCCTCTACCGCCTCACCGGCGTCGACTCGTCCTCGCAGCAGCGGTGGCGCACCTACTTCCTCTCGGTCCTCGGGTTCACGGCCGTCTCGCTTGTCGTCCTCTTCGGCTTGCTCCGCCTCCAACACGTCCTGCCACTGTCGAACGGCAAGTCGGATGTGCCCGTCGACCAGGCGATCAACACTGCGGTCTCCTTTGTCACGAACACGAACTGGCAGTCCTACTCCGGTGAGACGACGATGGGCTTCCTCGCCCAGATGGCCGGGCTCGCCGTCCAGAACTTCGTCTCCGCGGCCGTCGGCATCGCCGTAGCCGTCGCCCTCATCCGCGGGCTCATGCGCTCGAACTCCCTGTTCATCGGCAACTTCTGGGTCGACCTCACCCGCTCGACACTGCGTATTCTGCTTCCGCTCTCGGTGCTCTTCGCGATCATCTACATGGGACTCGGCGTCATCGACAATCTCACCCCTGACCAGGTCGTCCACACCGTCACCGGCGGCACCCACGCCGCCGACGCAGCCCAAGCCGGCAGCACCATCACCCAGACCATCCCCGGTGGTCCCGATGCCAGCCAGGAGGTCATCAAACACCTCGGCACGAACGGCGGCGGCTTCTTCAACGCGAACTCCGCGCACCCGCTCTCGGCTCCGAGCGCCCTGGTCAACCTCGCGAACATCTTCCTCATCCTCCTCATCCCCTCGGCACTGCCGCGCACCTTCGGCATCATGGTCGGCAGCCGCAAGCAGGGCTGGGCGATCCTTGTGGCCATGGCCACCTTCTTCGTCCTCTCACTCGCCGCCGTCATCGCCCTTGAAACGACGACCACCACCCCGGCTTCCCACGCAGCGGGAGCCGCAATGGAAGGCCGCGAAACCCGTTTCGGCGTCATCCCCTCGGCTTTCTTCGCCGTGGCCACGACTCTGACCTCGACGGGAGCGATCGACTCGGCCCACTCGAGCTACTCAGGACTCGGGGGAGCGGTGCTCATGATCAACATGATGATCGGAGAGATCGCCCCCGGCGGCGTCGGCTCCGGCCTCTACGGCATGCTCATCGTCGCAATCGTTGCCGTCTTCGTCTGCGGACTCATGGTCGGTCGCACTCCGGAGTTCCTCGGCAAGCGCATCGGCCGGACCGAGATCACCTTGGCGAGCACCTTCATCCTCGTCTCCCCGGCGCTGACCCTGAGCGGCACCGCCGTGGCCACGCTGTGCCCGGGCACGCTCGACTCGGTCCTCAACACCACCTCGGCGATCCAATCCTCCGGCCACGCAACCGCGCAGACCGCACAAACCGCGACCCAACTCAACCCTCACGCCCTGTCCGAGATCCTCTACGCCTTCACCTCGGCGGCAAACAACAACGGATCCGCGTTCGCCGGCCTTGACGCGAACACCCCGTTCTTCAACATCGCCCTGGCGATCGCGATGCTGCTCGGCCGCCTCGTGCCGATCGGCGCCGTGCTCGCGCTCGCCGGAGCGTTGGCCAAACAGACCCCCGCCGAGGCGAGCCCGGGCACCCTGCCCACCCACCGACCCCTGTTCGTCGGGGTCGTCGTCGGCAGCGGCTTCGTCATCAGCGCCCTCACCTTCCTCCCCGTGCTCGCACTGGGACCGATCAACGAAGGACTCATGTGAGATGAGAACCATCACCGCTCCCGCCCTCCTCCAGGCAAGCCTGCTCGGGCTCAGAAAGCTCGACCCCCGCACCGCCTGGCGCAACCCCGTGATGTTCCTCGTCGAGATCGGCGCGGCCATCACCCTCATCCTCGCGATCGCCGATCCCAGCCGTTTCACCTGGGCGATCAGCATCTGGCTGTGGCTGACAGTCGTCTTCGCCAACACCGCCGAGGCGCTCGCCGAGGGCCGCGGCAAGGCCCAGGCCGACTCCCTTCGGGCCAGCCGGGTCAGCGTCGACGCAACCCGCGTGCTGCCGGGCGGGGGCACCGAAACCGTGCCCGCCTCCCAGCTGCAGGCCGGGGACCGGGTGCTCGTGACCGCAGGTGAGACGATCCCCGGCGACGGCGACGTCATCGAGGGTGCGGCCACCGTCGACGAGTCCGCCATCACCGGCGAATCCGCGCCCGTCATCCGTGAGGCCGGCGGCGACCGCTGCGCCGTCACAGGCGGGACGAAGGTGCTCTCCGACTCGATCACCGTGACCGTCACCGCGAGCCCCGGAGAGAGCTTCCTCGACCGGATGATCACGATGGTCGAGGGTGCGAACCGGCAGAAGACCCCCAACGAGGTGGCCCTCGGCGTCTTCCTCTCCGTGCTCACCCTCATCTTCATCCTGGTGGTGCTCAGCCTCGCCCCGATCGCCTCCTTCTCCGGCGCCCCGCAGTCGCTGACCGTGCTCATCGCCCTCCTCGTCTGCCTCATCCCGACGACGATCGGCGCGCTGCTCTCGGCAATCGGCATCGCCGGCATGGACCGGCTGGTCGCGGCGAACGTGCTCGCGAAGTCCGGCCGCGCCGTCGAGGCCGCCGGTGACGTGTCGACGCTGCTGCTCGACAAGACCGGCACGATCACGATGGGCGACCGGCAGGCCACCGACTTCGTGCCCTTGGGATCGACGACACCGGAACGGATCGCCGAGGCGGCCCGGCTGTCCTCGTTGGCCGACGACACCCCCGAGGGCAGGTCCGTCGTCACCCTCGCCGAGACGGAATTCCGCATCGACGCCGCCGGCCTCGAGGCCTATCCCGAGGCCGAATTCATCTCGTTCTCGGCGACGACCCGCCTGTCGGGGATCGTCCTGCCGGTTCGTGAGCAGGTCACTGAGCAGGATGGGGCGACTTCCCCCGCCGAGGTAGGCGCACATCGATCCGCGCGTACGCGGTCGACCGTCGTCGAGGTAGTCGGAAGGACTGGTGCGGGTGCGTCGTCATCCGCCGCGGTGGGGTTGGCCGCGGGAGTGGCACCGTTGCGTCGCACCGTGGTCAAGGGTGCGGCCAAGGAGGTCATCGCGTGGGCCCGCGACCGCGGGGCCGAGGTCCCCGAGGCCGCGACCGCCGAGGTCGAACGCATCAACACGGGGGGCGGCACGGCACTCCTCGTCGCTGAGGCTGTCGGGTCCTCCGCACGGGTGCTCGGGGTCATCGACCTGCGCGACATCGTCAAACCGGGCATGGCCGAGCGCTTCGCGACGCTGCGCGAGATGGGGATCCGGACGGTGATGATCACCGGCGACAACGAGCTCACGGCCCGCGCGATCGCCCGGGAAGCCGGGGTCGATGACTTCCTCTCCGAGGCCACGCCCGAGGACAAACTCGCCCTCATCAAGACCGAACAGGCCGGCGGTCGGATGGTCGCGATGACCGGGGACGGGACGAACGACGCGCCCGCGCTCGCGCAGGCCGACGTCGGGGTCGCAATGAACACGGGCACGACCGCGGCGAAGGAGGCCGGCAACCTCGTCGACCTCGATTCGGATCCGACGAAGCTCATCGACATCGTCGCGATCGGTAAGCAGCTGCTCATCACCCGTGGGGCGCTGACGACGTTCTCGATCGCCAACGATGTCGCGAAGTACTTCGCGATCATTCCGGCGATGTTCCTGCTCGCGTTCCCGGGGCTCGGGGCGCTCAACATCATGGGTCTGCACAGCCCCGCCTCGGCGATCCTGTCCGCGGTGATCTTCAATGCCCTCATCATCGTCGCCCTCATCCCGGTCGCGCTGCGCGGGGTGCGGTTCCGGGCGCGGACGGCCTCGTCGCTGCTGCGGATGAACCTGCTCGTGTTCGGCATCGGCGGACTCATCGTCCCGTTCATCGGCATCAAACTCATCGACCTCGTCATCGCGCCGCTGCTCTGAGCAATTCACCACTGCGGGTGGTGCACCGCTCTGAAGCGCCCGCCTGACCTCGTCGTTCACACTGACTACTCTGAAAGGACCCTCATCATGCTCCCCATCTTCGGCCGACAGCTCCTCACCGGGGCACGGATGCTTCTGGTGCTCACCCTCGTCGTCGGCCTCGCGTACCCGCTGGCGATGGTCGCGATCGGTCGTCTCATACCCGCCCAAGACGCGTCGATTCGCAACAGTGCCGGCGAGGTCGTCGGCAACGCCCGCCTCGCCCAGCCCGTGAGCGGGGACGAATGGTTCTTTCCTCGGCCTTCGGCCGGTGACTATGACGGACTCGCCTCGGGGGCGTCGAACCTCGCGGCGAACAGTCCCGAACTGCTCAAACAGATCGCCGACCGTCGCTTCCAGATCGCTGAGCGAGAGCACGTCGACCCGGCGAGCATTCCTGCGGATGCGCTGAGCGCGTCCGCGTCCGGTCTCGATCCGGACATCAGCCCTGAGTATGCTCGACTCCAGATCCCTCGCGTCGCGCGGGAGACGGGACTGAGCAGGAAGGACGTGACCGCGATGGTTCAGGCGAACACGCAGGATCCGCTGTTCGGCTTCATCGGTGAGCCTCAGGTCAACGTCGTCACTCTCAACAACGACCTCGCGAACGGCGGGCGCTGATGGACTCACCTCGGCGGGGCACGCTCACGGTCTTCCTCGGCTACGCGCCCGGGGTGGGCAAGACCGTCGCGATGCTCGAGGCTGCGGCGACTGCGGCAGACAACGGCCGCGACGTCGTCATCGGCATCGTCGAGGACCACGGACGTGCCTTCACCCGGTCCCTGGCCGAGGGATTCGAGACCATCGCCCGGCGCCCGGCCGACTACCGCGGTCGGACGTTTCACGAACTCGACACCGAGGCGGTGCTCACCCGGGCGCCCGAACTCGTCATCATCGACGAACTCGCGCATACGAATGTGCCGAGCGATGATTCGGTCGGTGGCGACGGCACGGAGACCTACCTCGGCGGCGGAACCACGCCCACCCCGACCCGCACCAAACGTTGGGAGGACGTCGAGGCGATCCTCGCCGCCGGCATCGACGTGTTCACGACGGTGAACATCCAGCACCTCGAATCCCTCGGCGACGTCGTCGGTGCGATCATCGGCCGCAACCAGGCCGAACGCGTCCCCGACCCCTTCCTCCGCGCCGCCGACGAAGTCGAACTCATCGACATCAGCCCCGCCGCACTGCGCACCCGACTGGTCGACGGGCGGATCTATGCAGCGGAGAAGGTCGCTGCCGCGATGTCGAACTACTTCCGGCTCGGCAACCTCACCGCGCTGCGCGAACTCGCCCTCCTGTGGCTGGCCGACCGGGTGGACGAAGGCCTCGAGAAGTACCGCGACGAAAAGGGTATCCGCGCCACCTGGGCCGCCCGCGACCGGATCCTCGTCGCCGTCACCGGCGGCCCGGAATCGACGACGCTCATCCGCCGCGGACTGCGCATCGCCGGCCGAGTGGCCGGGCGCGAACTCCACGTCGTCCACGTCATCGAACCCGACGGCACCCGCCGCTCCGGTGCCCCGCACCTGCTGTCGGCCCGCGAACTCGCCGAGGCGAACCACGCCGTATGGCACACCGTGGTCGGTGGCGATGTCGCCAAGGCCCTCATCGAGTTCGCCCGCACCCTCAATGCCTCACAGATCGTCCTCGGGGTCTCGCGCACCCCGTGGTACCGGCGCATGTTCGGCCCCGGCGTGGCCAACCGCGTCATCAGCGCCGCCGCTGACATCGACGTGCACATGGTCACCCACGCCCAGGCCGCCCGATTCTGGCGGCCGGATCGAGAACGCACCCGAGACAATCCCCTCTCGCGTCTTCGTCGCATCCTCGGCTGGATCATCGGTGCGCTCGCCCCGCTCGTGCTCACCGGCCTGTTCGTCGCGCTCGGCCCCGGGTCGACCTCGCTGGGCATGAACTTCCTCGCCTACATCACCGTCGTCGTGCTCGTCGCCCTCATCGGCGGGTTGTGGCCGGCGGTGATGACGGCCGTGTTCGGAGCCGGACTCATCAACTTCTTCTTCACCCATCCGGTGAATTCGTTGTCGGTGAGGCAGATTGAGAACATCCTCGCGCTCGTCATCTTCGTCGCGGTCGCCGTGGCCGTGGCCACCGTCGTCGACCAAGCCGCCCGCCGCTCGAGGCAGGCTCAGGCGGCCGAACACGAGGCGGGAGTGCTCAGTGAGCTCGCCGGATCGATGATCGCCGAGGGTGACAGCCCCGAGGCGATGGTCGCGGGCATCCGCACGAGCTTCGCCCTCGACGGGGTCACCCTCTTCGTCCGCGGGAACGGGGCGGGCGGCGAAGACCGCACCGACGCTGTCGGTCGTGCCGGTGACGGCGACCGGGCGGGCAATACGAACCGCGCGGGCGGCGGGGACGTGGCGGCCGCCTCGGCGGGGGAACCGATCAGGTCACGGGCCGAGGCGAGCGAGGTCATCGACCTCGACGAGGACACCTCACTGGCGCTGAAAGGGCGGCCGCTCAGTGCCGGAGAACAGCGGATCCTCGACGCTTATGCCGGCAGGCTGCTGCGGGTGCTCACGGAATCGGCCCTGCAGCGCAGCCGCACCGAGGCCAGGGAACTCTCGGCCGGCAACGCCGTGCGCACCGCCCTGCTCACCGCGGTCTCCCACGACCTGCGCACGCCGCTGGGCGCGATCACCACGGCGACCTCGACGCTGCTGCTCGACGAGATCGAGCTCTCGGATGCCGACCAGCGGCTCATGCTCGAGACCATCGAGCACGGAGCCCAGCGCCTCGAGAAGCTCATCGACAACCTCCTCGACATGAGCCGGATCCAGTCCGGGGCGGTGACGATCGCGACGGCACCGGTGCTCGTGGCCGATGTCGTCGCCTCGGCGCTGGATGAACTCGACGGGGATTCGGCGGGGATCGCGACCGGCGATGACGGGGGCTCGGCGGGGACCGCGGCCGGCGATGACGGGGACTCGGCGGGGATCGCGGCCGGCGATGACGGTCGCTCTTCACAGCCGAAGATCACCGTCGATGTCGACCCCGAGACGTGGATCGACGTCGATGCGGGGCTCGTCGAACGCGTGCTCGTCAACATCATCGAGAACTCCGTGAAGTACGGCGAGGGCGCACCGATCACGATCGATGCCTCCACCGGCGCCGAGGCGGTCCACCTCCGCGTCGCAGACTCCGGTCCCGGAGTGGCCGAGGAGGCACTCGAGTCCGTCTTCACCCCGTTCACCAGGCTCGATGAGTCCAACACGAAGGGTCTCGGGCTGGGGATGGCGGTCGCGTTGGGTCTGTGCCGGGCGATGGACATCGAGCTGAGCGCCGAGCCGACCCCGGGCGGCGGATTCACCGCGGTGCTGACGATTCCGCGCCGAGGTGGGGCGCCGGCAGCACCCGAGGAGACGAGGAAGGGCGACGCGTTGTGAAGCACGTGCTCATCGTCGAAGACGACACCGACATCGCCCGCGCCGTGAGTGTGGGGCTGCGGGGCAAGGGCCATGAGGTGACGATCACCGGCAGCGGGCGGCAGATGAATGAGGCGCTCGCCGAGGCGACCGTCGATGTCATCCTCCTCGACCTCGGACTGCCCGACGTCGACGGCATCGAACTCATCTCGCAGGTGCGCAAGTGGAGCCAGGTGCCCATCGTCGTCATCTCGGCCCGCCATGACGCGCGTGGCAAGATCGCCGCCCTCGACGCCGGGGCCGATGACTATGTGACGAAGCCGTTCTCCCTCGGCGAGGTCCTCGCCCGCCTGCGCGCGATCGAGCGGCGCTCGGGTACGGCGGCCGATTCGAGTGTTGTGCGCACCGGTGATGGGCGGGTCGTCATCGACCTTGCCGCTCATGTCCTTCAGGTCGAAGGTGCCGAGGTGCATCTCACGCCGATCGAATGGAACATGCTCGGCGTCTTCGCCAAGCATCGGGGTGCGCTCGTCGATGCGACGACCCTGCTCACCGAGGTGTGGGGCCCTGAGTATGCCGGGGAGCGCGGCTACCTGCGGGTCTATATGTCCCAGCTGCGGCAGAAACTCGAGGCCGACCCTGCCCGACCGCAGTACCTGCACACGCAGATGGGCATGGGCTACCGCTTCACCCCGTAGTGTGGGCGACATGCCCAACCCCACACGAGTCGCCGTCCGCATCGTCCTGCTCGATTCCGATTCTCGCGTCCTGCTCTTCGAAGGGCGCGACCTCGCCGATGCTCAGGACAGCATCCGCTTCTGGTTCACCGCCGGCGGTGGCAGCGAAGCCAGCGAAACCCTGCAGGAGACCGCGGAACGCGAGCTGGAAGAGGAGACAGGTCTGTCCGGCATCGATCTGGTCGGCCCGTTCCATCGTCGTGAATTCGACTTCCTCAACCACGGAGAACCTCAGCACCAGGTCGAGCATTTCTTCGCCGCACGGACGGATGTGACGGATCTGAGCGACTCGAACTGGACCGCGCTCGAGCGAACGGCCATGACCACATGGCGCTGGTGGAGCGCCGACGATCTCGAGGACGCACCGATCCGGTACTTCCCGGAGAACCTGTCGGAGCTGATCAGGGAAGCGGCCGACTTGGTCTAGACTGAATCGCCCCGGGAACAATGGAGACAGTGAAGCCACGGAAAGGACTTCCCTGTCATGCTCCAAAAGAAATACCCGCTCGAGCTTCGTGAACGAGCCGCTTCCTGTGTTGCGTGAGTGGTTTCTAGACAGCTCCACTCTCGCAACCGGAGGCCTTCACCCATACACAGATCAACTGCGATTCACGCAACAACTTCATGGCCAGCAACACCTAGTCCCATCTCGGACCCACTTTCCTCTGCGGTCTCAGTCTGCGTCCGAGACGCTAGGCGTCCTGCACGGTGACGAGGTGATTCTGGTACGCCCAGACGACGGCCTGGAGGCGGGAACGAACTCCCAGCTTCGGCAGCATCCGAGCGAGATGAGATTTGACCGTTGCCACCTCGATCACCAGTTGGTCCGCGATCTCACTGTTAGTCATTCCCTGCGCCAATAACATGAGAATCTCACGTTCACGGGTCGTGACGGCCGAAAGGGCGCGAGAGGCAACGACAGGCTGCAGTTGGCGGCGCTGGGTGTATTCGCTGACGATCCTCCGCGTCAGTTTCCGATCGATTGTCCCGTAGCCCTCCGCTACACTGCGCAGAGCGCTGAGGATCTCCTCGGGTTCGGAGTCCTTGAGAAGAAATCCGGAGACGCCGACCTCGAGAGCACGGAAGACATAGTCGTCGATGTCGAATGTCGTGAGTATGAGGACGGGGATCGGGTCATCGAGCTGCGGTGCCGATATTCGAGCCGCGACCTCGATGCCGTCCAGACCCGGCATTCGGATATCGAGGCAGGCGACATCTGGACGCAGTTCGAGGGCAAGGTCGAGTGCTTGGTCGCCGTCGGCAGCCGTTCCCACGACCTCGATGTCATCTTCGGCCCCGAGTAGTGCGGCCAGCCCGCCGCGGGCGAGCGGTTGGTCATCGGCGATCAGTGTGCGGATCATCGGTTTCCTCTGTCAGGATCGAAGGGGATTCTCATGTGTGTGACCCACCCATTGTCGTCGGTGGGGCCGAAATCGAGTGAACCCCCGACCAGCGCCGCGCGTTCGCTCATGCCGAGGATCCCGAGGCCGCTGCCCCCGGCGCCGGAATCGTGCCTCTGCGTCGGTGATGTGTTGCGGACGGTGAGATGAAGGGCATCGGAATCGCCGGCATCGACGATGACTGTGGAGTCGGCACCCGGCGCATGTCGCCCGACGTTGGTCAGGGATTCCTGAACCATGCGATATCCGGCCAGCTGCGCGAGCGGACTCAAGAGTCGTCCGGGATCGCGTTCGCCGTCGGGAAGGACGGTGAGGTCGACACGCCTCCCATTCCGGTTGGCGGTGTCGACGAGGCGTTCGATGCTGGCCAAGGTCTTGATCTGCTGATCGTCATCCTCACGCAGCAGTCCAACGAGTTGGCGCAGATCGTGGAGGACCGCGCGGCTCTGCTGTCGGATTTCGAGCGCACCGTCCTTTGCCGCCTCGGGATGACTCTCGCACTGCCGGGCAATGCTCGCGGCCATCAGTGAGATCCCCGAGAGATGATGTGCCGCAATGTCGTGGAGTTCACGTGCCATTGTCGATCGCTCGTGGGCGATGGCCTCGCTGATCTGTGCCTCTCGCTCTCGGGCGAGCGCGTTCAGCATCTCACACTGGGCCGAGGTGGCCGCTCGATGGGAGGAGAGGACACAGGCGGGGAGGAGGGGGCCGATCACGACCACCAGTGCCTGAGCAAGAGCGGCGACCACCGTCTGAAGGACCTCGTCGTCACCGAGTCCAAGACGGTTGATCAGCTGTCCCAGAGCGACGCACGTGACGACGGCGATCGACCAGCGGATCGTTCGAGTGAGTGTGAAGTGCAGACCGGCGAGGAATACGGAGGCCGTGACCGGAATGATCGTGACAGTGAACGCAGAATTCGGTGCGAGCGCTGCCAGTGCCAGGGGGAGTGCAGAGACGATGAGCATGGAGCGAAACGGCCAGCGGTCCCTCCCCGCAAGCGCGCCGGCTTGGAGGAGGAGCGTTGCTGCGGTGAGGAGCCATGATGACGTTGTCATCGGTTCATCGAGCATTGTCGGGTCATGGGCGAAGAGTCCGGCGGTGATCGCCAGAAACGCCAGAGCCGCGCAACCAGTCGCCAACGGCACGGTCGGGTTCGCTCGCACTGTGGAGATGCTGTCTCTGGGCATGGCAGCCTCAATCGCGATCGTGCTGTCGGGCGCCGCCGTGCTCAGCGAACATCATCTGAGGTCCTGACCAGGGGCGTTTTCTACAGGATGGTATCCCAGTCGGCCTTTTGTTGTCACGACGATGAGTATGGCGGCGACAGTGGAGCCCATCGCCATGGCGGTCCACATCAGATCGCCGTCGCCTTCGAGAGTGGGGAAGATCTCCGACCACATGACAGAAGCGAAGTTGTTGGCGCTTACGTGCATGAGCATGGACAGCGGGAGGCTCTCTCCGGTGCGATTGAATACCCACGACATGACGATATTGAAGGAGCAGCAGAAGACGGAGAAGGCCGCAAGGCGGACCCACGAGGCATCAGGGTAGCCGCCCCATTCGGTGAGGAAGAGGGGCAGGTGCCACACGGTCCAGAGGGGACCGAGGATGAAGGCGGACTTAAGTGGGGAGTGGACCTTTTGAAGTCGGTGAAGGGCGAAATCGCGCCAACCCGGTTCTTCGGCGAGGCCGGTGGTGATGAACTGGAAGGCGAGCATGGGCAGGTAGGCAGCCAGGACGGCGACCGACGGTGCGATGATGTTTCCGGCTGAGAATGCCAAGCCTGTCAGCACCATGCCTGCCGGAACTGCCAGCACGGCGATGAGGTACCAGATAGGAGCGGCCCTCCATCGAAGCAGGCGCCCCATCCAGGCCTTCAGCCCCTGACGTCCGTCAATGACGGCAGTGAGCAGGAAAGCGGATCCGATCGGGCCGATGTAGGCTCCGGGCAGCACGCCCAGCAGTTGGCTGGTTCCCAAGATCTCCGGGAACCGGAAGCCCCATGCTCCCACACCGTTGAGCGACAGGATGTACGGGGTCCAGGTCACCCAACTGAGCAGATTGGCGAGAACGAAGAAACTCGTCAAGGGACGTTGCCGAAACAGGTTGACGAGTTTTCGGCGAGAGGGTGTCGTGTGGAGTTGTTGGGCGCCGGTGTGTGCGCTGTGCTGTGTTGTCATGATCCCAAATTAGTGACCGCGACGTGTCAGCCTCTAGGCCAGGAAGGGTGGACTCGTGCTCTGCATACTTTAGGTGCAAACCAACGGTGTCACGATTGATTCGTGGCCGGTCGGGCGAAGTGGCGGGCGTGACCAAATCCGTCGCCTATGACCACTTCGGGGACAGGTCTGGAGTCTTCTTCGAGTTGTATCGGGCTTTCGAACACTGGCGGCACGAGACCCTCGACGCGGCACTCGACGATGTGGCGCCCGTGCGCGCGGACGTCGCGGCCGTCGCTGCTGCGGCATATATCGACTGCCACGTGGTTGAGGGGCGAGAACTCTCCGACGTCATTCACGCCCTGTCCGCTTCGTCAGAGCTCGACAGCATCCTCCGCCGAACGGTGGACGAATACCTCGCCAGGTGCCGTGAGGTGCTGGCACCTTTCGGAGGCGATCTGGGTGTGGGCGGCCTGACTGCGATCGTCGGCGCCGGCGACATCATCGCCATCGGCATCCCGAATAGGTCGATCAGTCTCGAGGTCTCGGACGAGGAGCTCACGCGGCGGCGGGACCGTCTCGAGGCGCACGGCACCTATCGTCCCCGGCAACGCGAGCGCAGCGTCTCGACCGCGCTGCGCGCCTACGCCGCGTTCGAACAGTCCGCGGACAGGGGCGCGGTGCGGAAGGTGCCCGAGGTGGTGTGAGGGGGCGGGCGAGGAGACCCAAGGCTTCGACCTTGCCTACCCGTGGTCTGCAGGATGCTCGCGCAGGATTGACCCTGTGCGCGCGAGGACTTCGAGCTGGGTCGAGTTGTAGAGCTCAGCGAGCGCGACATGAAACGCCTGCCCGCCGAAGCTCCGGCCCCGCTTGGAGGCGAATCGGGGCGCGCTGAGCTCAGGGATATCGGCTTGCAGATGGCGAACCGCAGCGGCGAGTCGCTCGGGCAGATGGCGGACGTCCGCGAGATCCATCTCCTCTGTCAGCTGGCCGAACTCCTGGAGAGCTGCATGATCCGCTGTCTTCGTGCGCACCTGATTCCAGGCTGCCATTGATTCTTCTGAGACGAGTCGTGACGCCACTGTCAGGAAGTCTTCGTCGGCTGATGACAGCGGCTCGGAGGAGTCGCTGTCCTTGTTCGTGAGCGCCGAGAGTTCTTGGGCGATCTGGGCGTTGATGGTCTGCAGGCGTCTGATCGCGGATGAGGTCTCGTCGGCCAATTCGCGCAGCTTGTCAACATAGGCGTCGGCGTCGCCGAGTCCGCCTCCGGCGAGGTCCATCTCGCGGATCTCCGAAAGTGGAGCGCCGAGATCGACGAGGCGTCTGATCCGCAGCAGCAGCGTCAGATGCGCGACCCCGTAGGACTTGTAGCCGTTCGCTCCTCGGGGCGGCACAGGCAACAAGCCGATGTCGTGGTAATGCCGAACTGTTCTCAGCGTCGTCCCTGCCAGATCAGCGAGTTCCTGCGTGCTCCAACTCATCTGCCCACTCTTTTCGAAGAACGGCCTTGACTATGCCGTTACGGCCGACTTTAGCATCTCAATGATCGCTGCCGGCAGGATTCGAGCGCAAGACCACAGCTGCTCGTGACTGCCCGGAGAATGAGGAAGAGGAGACGGTCAATGTTTAAGGGAATTGCCTCGGCACCCCGCCGTGAGGACAGAAAGGCAGACTCGCCAGCGCGTAGACGCCTGCTGCTGTGGTGGCTGCATGGCGCCGTGAGGTTCGTGCTTGCCGCGCTGCTGATCTACAACGGCGTGATCAAACTCGGGCTCGGACAGTTCGGGGCACCGGACATCGGAGAATCTCTCATCACCTTGGGCGAGATGAGCCCGATGGGACTGCTGTCGCGCATGGTCGGATTCTCTCCGCTGTTTCAGGTGCTTGCCGGAGTCGCCGAGGTAGGTGCGGCCGCGGCGCTGATCTGGCGGCGCACCGCTCTGTTCGGGGGACTGGTGACCTTTGCATCGATGTCGTTCATCTTCGTGCTCAACCTCGGCTACGACATGCCGGGCAAACAGCTCTCCATTTTCATGCTGGTGCTGGCCCTCATCGTCATCGCCCCTTGGGGGCTGAGGACGGTGTCTGCGATCGTCGGCTCCGGTGGTCTCCAGGCGCCGCGTCGCCCTCGTCTCTTCCGCGGGGAGAGAGCGAACAAGATGGCAGGAATCGTCGCACCGATCGCCGGTTGGCTCGTCCTGCTTCTGTTCAGCGCGGCGATTGTCGCAACGCAACCGACGCATTCGACCGATTCTTCCGCACCGGCGGGAGTCTGGACGATCGAGACATCGGACTCGCAAGAGGAAGGCGCCGACGACCAGAGGTGGCAGACGATCGCGCTGGGTGATCGACTCACCGATGGGCGTGCCAAGGTCCAGGTCCGACAGGCGGACGGCACTCTGCTCACGGGAACCTATGCACGCCACTACGACACGCTCGACCTCGAGCTCAAACCCTTGCGGCAGCCGGGACAGACAGCGGTGGCGTATGCGAACGAACCGGCTCTGAGGCAGTCGGTGACCTATACCCTGAGCGGGTCGAGTCGGATGGCGATCGCCGGTGACCAGACCGCCTCGGCGCGCTTGGACCATGATGCCGCGGTGCTCTACGAGCGCGGCTTCAGCTGGGGGATGCGCTCGGACGACCCGTTCGAACGGTGATGAGCGCGGTGACGACCTCGGACTCTCGGTGCCGCCAAGAAGCGAACTGACAAACCTAAGCTACTTGGAGTAACCTACTAATAGTAGATTAGAGGTGGAGGGCATGGCAGCAGAGCGAGCCGCGCCAGAACGGAAGCGGCTGAACAGGGAAAACCGTCATGAGCAGCTGCTTGATGTCGCACGGGAGATGATCCGGTCCCAGGGGACTGAGAGCTTCACTCTGGCGCGTCTGGCTGAGGCGGCCGGAGTCACCAAGCCCGTGGCCTATGACCACTTCGGTGACAGATCGAGGGTCTTCGTCGAGCTGTACCTGGCCTTCGAGAAGCGTCGCCTGGAGACTCTCGATGAGGCTCTGGACGATGTATCGCCGACGCTCTCGGACGTCGCGGAGGTCGTTGCCGCTGCCTATATCGACTGCTACGTCATCGAAGGGCGGGAGCTGTCAGACGTGATCGCGGCACTGTCCGGTTCGCCCGAGCTGGACGCCATCCGACGGCGGACGGTGGAGGAGTACCTCATCAGGTGCCGTGAGGCGCTGACCCCCTTTGCGGGCACCCTCGGCGAGGCTTCGCTGTGGGCGATCGTCGGTGCTGGCGATGGTCTTGGCCGAGCAGTGACCGAACGACAGATCCGAGCCGCCGACGCCTGCCGGGTTCTCACGCGAGTCGTGACGGCTGTGGCGGCGCCGACCGCAGGTATTGAACAAGAGACCGCAGACATCGACAAGGAGAAGGACACATGACGATCAACCATCCACCGGTGCCGGGCAGCGCACTGTGGGTCCACGCGCACCCGAGACCAGATTCATTGAACGGTCAGCTCTTCACCGAGGGCGTGCGTGCCCTCGGCGAACAGTACCGAGTCGCGACCTCGGACCTGTATTCCCAGGACTTCGACCCGCGACTCTCACACCGAGACCTCGGCGGGAGCAGCCTGTCGGGGAGTGACGGGTCAGGAAACAGTCGATCAGGAAGCACCGTCGAGCTCAACGCCGAGGCCTTCAGCGCCGGTTCGCTGCCGCCCGATGTCACCGCTGAGCAAGAGAAGCTGGCCGCGGCGGAATTGCTGGTCGTCCAGTTTCCGCTGTGGTGGTACGGGCCACCGGCGATCCTCAAGGGATGGTTGGACCGAGTTCTGACAGCAGGTTTCGCGTTCGGCGATCTCGACCCCCGCCTCGGTGTTCCGCGTCGGTACGGCGACGGCGGACTCTCAGGGCGTCGTGCCCTGGTAGTCGTGACTGCCGGCGAAGACGAGCGGTCGATCGGGCATCGCGGCATCAGCGGAGACGTCGAATCCCTGCTGTTTCCTCTCACCCACGGGGCACTGTGGTACGTCGGAATCGACACGTTCGACCTGCACGTCATCCACGACGCCGACGTCCTCAGCCCGGAGCGGGTTCAGGAGGAGAAGGACCGGCTGACCGGTCGACTTCGCGCGCTCGATTCGGAGCAGACAAAGCCGTACCGACGGCTCAGTGACGGCGAGTACGCGGGCACGCGTGCCCTGAAGGACACCATCCTCCCCGGTCGGACCGATCTGGCCATCCATCGTCGAGATGAGGCCGCGACTGCGTGAGCTGAAATGGAGGGCGCGCGGCAGGTCCGGGCCCTGCCGCCGCCGTCCACAGCCTCTTGCCAGCTGATGCCTGGATAATTGATTCCAGCCGCCCACTTGATCACTTTCGGAAGGACCATGGACGACTATCGAAGTCCCGGCTGGGACATCACTTTCAGCACCTCTGACCAACTTCATATTGCGCGCACAGACGCTTCGCACGCCCATATCGATCGGGCACAGCGCACGCGAACAGGTGGTCGCCGTTGACCTGGCTGCTCTCGCTCCTCATCGGGCTCCTCGTCGTCCTCCTCATCACCGTGGCCACCGGCTACTTCGTGGCGCAGGAATTCGCGTACATGGCCGTCGACCGATCTCGTCTGGCCGCACGTTCGGCCTCCGGTGATCGAGCCGCGGACCGGGCCCTGTCCATCACCCGCCGCACCTCCTTCATGCTCTCCGGCGCGCAGCTGGGCATCACCGTCACAGGACTGCTCGTCGGCTACGTCGCCGAACCGCTCATCGGCACCGCCGTCGGTGAGGCACTGGGAGGCACCCCGGTCCCTGCCGGCACAGGCGTGCTCATCGGCACCGTCCTCGCCCTGCTCGTCTCGACGCTCATCCAGATGCTCTTCGGCGAACTGTTCCCGAAGAACCTGGCCATCGCCCGCCCCGAGGCGCTCGCCACGTGGCTCGCCCGTTCGACCTCGATCTATCTCGCCGTCTTCGGCTGGCTCATCACGATCTTCGACAAAGCCTCGAACGCCCTGCTGCGCGTCCTCGGCATCGAACCGGTCCACGACGTCGACCACTCCGCCACCCGGCGCGACCTCAAGCACATCGTCGCCGAATCCCGGGAGGGCGGCGAGATCGTCGACGACGATTCGCTCATCCTCGACCGCATCCTCGACTTCCCGCAGCAGAGCGTCGCCCACGCCACAGTGCCGCGCTCCCGCGTCGACGTCATCGACATCGACACGCCCCTGGACGAGGTGCGCGAACTGATGAGCCGCGGCCACTCCCGCTACCCCGTGCTCGACGCCGATGATCAGGTGATCGGTACGATCGACCTCCTCGACGTCCTCGCCGAGGCGGGGTCGGGCACCACCGAAAACGTCGCCGCGGCGGCACCGGGCACCACCGACACCGTCACCGCGACCGGGGTCCGTTCCCTCCTGCGCGACCCGGTCTTCGTTCCGGAATCCCTCCCGTTGCCGGACGCGGTGGCCACGCTCCTCGAACGGCGGGAGCAGATGGCCTGCGTCGTCGACGAATACGGCGGCTTCGCCGGAATCGTGACGATGGAGGACCTCGGCGAGGAACTCGTCGGCGACATCGCCGACGAACACGACCACATCGTCGAAGAACTCATCGAGACCGGCGACGGCACCTGGACGGCGCCCGGGATCATCCCCCTCGACGAGGTGGCCCGCGTCCTCCAACGAGAACTGCCGACCACCTCGGCTCAGACCTTGTCGGGACTCGTCATCGAACACCTCCGCGGATTCCCCGAGGTGGGCGACCGGGTCTCGATCGAACTGCCGATCGACCCCGCCGACCTCGGCGGAGACGACACCCCGGAGACCGAGCGCCTCGTCATCCACGTCATCGAGGTGGCCACGCATGTGCCCGCGCGGCTGCGGATCGGAATCGAGGTGGCACGATGAGCAATCCCTGGGTCATCGCCGCGATCACGATCGCCATCATCGGCCTCAGCGCGTTCTTCGTCGCCGTCGAATTCGCGCTCATCGCCGCCAAACGGCACCGTCTCGAAGACGCGGCCGCGGACAGCCGATCGGCCCGAGCCGCCCTGCGCAGCTCGACCGAACTGTCGGTGCTGCTGGCGGGGTCGCAGCTGGGCATCACGGCCTGCACCCTGGCGCTCGGGGCGATCACGAAACCGGCCGTCCATCACTGGATCACCCCGGTCGCCGAGGCGCTGGGCCTGCCGCTGTGGATCGCCGACATCGTCGGCTTCGTCCTCGCCCTCATCATCGTCACCTTTCTCCACCTCGTCGTCGGCGAGATGGCGCCGAAGTCGTGGGCGGTGGCGCATCCGGAACGCTCGGCGATCATGCTCGCATTGCCGATGCGGGCGTTCATGTTCCTCACTCGCCCGCTGCTGCATGTGCTCAACAACGCTGCGAACGCGTGCCTCCGCCTGGTCAAGGTCGAACCCGTCGACGAGGTCGATCAGGCGCACACGCCCGAGGACCTGAGGCAGCTGCTGCAGCATTCGGCGCAGGCGGGAACCTTGGAGAAGGAGTCCTCGGAGGCTCTGCTCGGAGCCCTCGACCTCACCCGGCTCACACTTGACGAGCTCGTGGCCGGTCGCCCGGAGCCGACGGCCGTCGGTCCGGCAGCGACTGCAGGGGAGGTGCGCGAGGCGTCGCGCCACGACCGTCACCGTCGCATCCTCGTGCGCACCGAGGCTGGCGGCCCGCTGAGTCATGTGGTGCATGTCAGGGATGTCCTCGGACTCGCCGAGGATGCTCCCATCACCGAGGCGGCCCGACCCGTCACCGTCGTGGACGGATCGATGACCGTGGTGCGGGCGTTCGAGGCGATGCGGGAGGACAGCGTGCAGCTGGCCTTGGTGGAGAGGGCCGACGGCAGCCACGCGGTCGCCACCGTCACCGACGTACTCACCCACCTGCTGACTACCGGCCAAGTGCCCTCCCGATAATTACTACCTGACGGCGGCCCAGCAACCTCGCGCGAGGTTGCTGGGCCGCCGTCAGGTAGTAATTGGGGTCAGGCGCTGGCGCGGGCGGTGCGCACCGAACGGTTGGCGAGGAATGCCAAGATGATGCCGATCACCGAGGTGGCCACGACGAGTCCGACAGCACCGTGGAAGCCCAGCAGCAGGGAAGTCCGCCTCACCGCGACCGGCCGCGGCCCCCGCACCGCTGAGGGCGCCATAGATGCCGGCTGCCAGAGAGGTGCCGACGCAGCCGGCGATCTGGAAGCTCGTCGAGACCACGGTGACGCCGTGCGGGCTCGTCTCACGATCAAGGCTGGACAGCGCAAAGGTCTGGGCCGGGCCGATGACGAACGCCGTGGCCAGCACCGCCGGAATGTACAGCAGCGCGAAGACGAGTACGGAATCAAACCCGGCGGCGACTCCGACGAGAGTGACGAAGACAGCCATGACGAGGAAACCGAGCGGGATCGACCAGCGTCCGCCGTGTCGGTCGAAGAGTCGCCCGGCCACCGGGCCGAGAACCACGGTGAGCAGAATGCCCGGGGCCAACGCCAGAGAGGCGCCCATCGGAGCCAGGTCTTTCGCCGATTGCAGGAACAGGGGAATGACGACGTTCATGGCGAAGACGAACACGAGTCCGAGCATCGTCATGACCACGCCGAGGACGAAGGGGCGGCTGGCGAAAGGACGCAGATCGAGCAGCGGGTGCTCAATGCGACGCTGCCGGGCGATGAAACCCCAAAGCGCAAGCAGACCGGCAACTCCGGCACTGCCGGCGACGAGCGCCGAACCGCCGAAGGCTGCGGTGACTCCGTAGAGGATGCCAACCAGGGCGACCGCGACCAGCAGGAAAGACAGAGCGTCGAACCTCGGGCGCCCGAGCTCGGCGACAGTGCGCAGGAAGACCCCGCCGGCCAGAAGGACGACGAGGCAGAGTGCGCCGAAGACCCACATCAGAGTCGTCCACGGGGCGATGGTCAGCAGCATCCCCGAGGCGACGATGGCCAGCGACGGCCCGAGAGTCGTCATCGCGGCCATGATGCCCATGTTCATCCCAAGCTTCTCCCGCGGGGAGGCGGCCAGAGTGATATTCATGCCGATCGGGGTGAGCAGTCCGGTGCCGATGGCCTGGAGGAGACGGCCGATGAGGAGGACCGCAAAGCTCGGGGCCAGGGCACCGACGACGGACCCTAAGACCATGATCGCGGTGACGGACACGAACAGCGCCCGGGTCGGGATCCGGTGGTAGAGGACGTTGGCGATCGGCACGAAGATCGCCGCGACGAGGAGGTAGGCCGTGGTCAGCCACTGCACGGTGGCGACATCGACGCCGAGGTCGGCCATGATCGGTGTGAACGCGACGTTGAGGAAGGTCTCGTTGAAGGTGGCGAGGAAAGCCGCGGCCGCAGCGACGGCGATCATCCACCCGGTGCCGCGGGGCTTCGACGAGGCGGCTTGGCCGACGGACCCTTCGGCAGATCGCGGGCGGGCATTGACGGATGAGGTCATGAAGTCTCCTGACGTTCGGCGGTTGAATGCTCGATCGTGCCGTGTCAGAAGTTCCCTGTGACGTGGGTCTTCGCGTGTCGTTTCGTCGATGCGGTGCTAGTGGCCGGAAAGGGCCGTCAATGAATGTAGCAGTTTTCAGCTGTTTACATAAGCGAGATCAGATGCATGCATCAATGTATGCATCTGTTATTGTGGGCTCGTGAATGATTTGCTGACACTGCCCTGGCAGCGCATCGACGACTCTGCTCCGATCGCCGTTCGGATGGCCGCGGCGACCGCCCGGGAGATCATCGAAGGCCGACACGAACCCGGCGACCTCCTCATCGAGACCGACCTCGCCGCTGCGCACAACGCCAGTCGCACCCCCGCCCGGGAGGCGATGCTCCAGCTCGAGCGTTGGCGCCTCGTCCGCCTCGTCCCCAAGAAGGGCGCGCTCGTGACCACCGTGACGGGCAAGGAGCGCCGCGACCTACTCGCCGTGCGCTCGATGTTCGAGATCGACGCCGTGGAGACACTGGCCGACGGCGGCGACCTCACCGCTCTGGCCGCCGATCTGCGCACCCTGCTCGGCGAGCAGAGGAAGGCACTTGACGGGGGCGATCCGCTCGGCTTCGCCAGCGCCGACTATGCCTTCCACGCCCGCCTCATCCGCAGCGGCGACAACGCCATCGTCACCGAGATGCTCACGACCATGGGCCCGCGCCTGGCCCGCCTGACCTTCCAGGTCGCCATCGACGCGCCGCACACCCTCGACACGCTCCTGACCGAGCACGAAACGCTCACCGACCGCGCCGAGGCGGGCGACGCAGAAGGCTTCGCCCGCCTCGTCCGCGACCACATCGAAGGCTCCCACTTCCCGCAGTCCCGCTGAGGAGGACCATGACCGCTTACCCCTCGACCTCCACGACCGATACCGCCGCCGAGGCAGTGCCCACCGGGAATAGGAATATCCACACCGAGGCGGCCCCCGCCACGGACATCGAAGCGCCGGTTCCGAACCCTGCCAGGTCCCACCTCGGTGAGGTGGCTCCCGATCGTGGGCCGGAACGGCCACGGCGGGCACGGGCGTGGCTGATGGTGGCCCCGGCGATGTTCCTGCTCGCATGGGGCGGCAATCATTTCACCCCGCTCGTGCACATGTATGAGGAGGACGGCGGATACGCCATCTGGCAGGCGAACCTGCTGCTGGGGATGTACGTGGGCGGACTCATTCCGGGATTGTTGGTCGCCTCGGCGCTGTCGGATCGGCACGGACGCAAACCGGTCCTCATCGCCGGATCGCTCGCCGCGATCGCCGGCAGCCTCGGGCTCGGGCTCGGTTTCGATCTGTTCTGGCTGCTCTGCCTGGGCCGGGTGCTCGCGGGAATCGGCGTCGGAGTGGCGATGTCGGTGGGCACGAGCTGGATCAAGGAGCTCTCGGCCCCGCCGTTCGATCACACGGCCGGAATCACTGCCGGTGCCCGGCGGCCCTCACTGACGCTGACCTTGGGGTTTGCCATGGGTGCGGCGGTCACCGGATGCCTGGCCCAATGGGGGCCGGTGCCCGAAGTCGTGCCCTACGCCGTGCACGGAGTCCTCAACCTCGCCGCACTGATCCTGGTGATCTTCGCGCCGGAATCGATGCCGCGCGACCAACAGGCAGCAGGCCATTGGTGGCACGGTCTGCGCGTCCCGCTCGTCGCGCATCGGACGTTCCTGCGCCTGATCGTGCCGGCCGCGCCGTGGGTGTTCGGTGCCGCTGGGGTCGCCTATGCCGTGATGCCGGCAATCGTGCAGGGCGAGCTGGGGGAGTGGACGACGCTGTACGCCACGGTGCTCACCGTCGTCACGCTCGGAGCCGGTGCGCTGGTGCAGAACATCGTGCCGTGGATCAACCGGCTGACCGGCGGGCGCGCGCTCGTCGTCGGACTCGGGCTGATGACCGTGGGGATGGGGCTCGGTGCGGTGGCCGCACCCCTGGCGGACCCGATCCTCGCGTTCATCGTGGCGATCGTGCTCGGCGTCGCGTACGGAATCTGTGTGGTCTCCGGGCTCATCATCGTCCAGGCCATCGCCTCACCGCAGGAGCTCGCCGGCATCACCGGGGTCTACTATTCGCTGGCGTACTCCGGCTTCCTGCTGCCCACGGTGCTCGCCGCCCTGCTGCCCGCGCTGTCGTACACGGTGTCTTTAGCGGCGGTGGCGGTCATCTGCCTGACCTGCCTCACAGCAGTCGCCATATCCACCAAACACCCCTAATTGCTACCCGACGGCGGCCCAGCAACCTGGCGCCAGGTATCTGGGCCGTCGGGTGGTTCTGGGAGCTTGCGTGCCTAGACGAAATTGGACGCCATACTCATCGCCCACGCCACTCCATCGGCTTTTTCGCCAGGAATGATTCTACGGCCGCAGCGAAATCCTCACTGCCGTAAACTGCAGCGACGACATCGGAATCGTCAACAGGTTCTGAAGAATTTAGGCGGCGCAGATTCTCTTTGATGGACCACTGCGTGAGTGGTGCTCCGCTGGTAATGCTCGCGATGGTCCGACCAGCGGCAGTATCGAGATCCTCTTCGACGGAGGTGAGGAAACCGCTGGCGAGAGCCTCTTTCGCATCGACTCGCCTGGCAGTCAGCAACATCGAAGCCACACGGGGTTCGCCGAAGGCTCGTACGAGTCTGCGCAAGGTACTTGCCGAAAGGGTGTTTCCGAGCGTCTTCGCAATCGGAACCGAAAACGATGCGCCAGGGGAGGCGATCCGGACGTCTGCGCAGGCTGCAATCCCCAGCCCCCCTCCCACGCAGTGTCCGTCGATGACAGCGACGACAGGTTTGGCAACCGAGGCGAGCGCGCTGAGGACTTCGTCGATTCGCTTCTCATAGGCGACCCCGTTCTCACCGGTGAAGCCTCGGAATTGTGCGATGTCCGTCCCCGCGACGAATGCCCGCCCACCGGCTCCACGGAGGACGAGTACCCGGAGGCTCTCATTGTCATCGACTCTCGCCGCCGCCTCGGCGAGACCTTGGTACATCTCCCAGGTCATTGCGTTCCGAGCTTCGGGCCGATTGAAGGTGACATGGAGAGCGGAATCACGCACCTCGGTGAGAATTTCTGCTGTTGTCATCGCCGGTCTCCTTCCGCCTGCTCCATTAGTTCGTCAAGAACATTGTCCGTATCGGCTCCCAGAGAGGGGCCCGCTGTACCGCGAGTGAGTTGCGAGCGGGAGAAGCGCATCGGATTGCCCAGCTGTCTGACCGGTCCGAGAGTGGGGTGCTGTGAGTCCCAGAAGTAGTCGCGGGCCTTGAGGTGATCGTCATTGAATACCTGTTCGAAGTCATTGATCGGGGCTGCGGGAACCCCAACTCTGTTCATCTCTTCGAGGATTTCCTCAACCTCGCGCTCGGCGAACTCTTCTTCGATGATCGCGATGAGTGCTTCCCGGTTTTCCAGGCGCGTCGTGGGTTCGGAGAACAATTCGTTCTCTTCGAGAAAGGCGAGGTCGAAGGCCGAGCAGAAACGTAGCCAGGTGGCCTGTGTATTCGCCCCGATAGTCACATAACCGTCCTTGGCCGACACCGCTTGGTAGGGTGCTTGCGCCTGATGTGCCGACCCGTTGGGCCGCCCCACCTTGCCTGCGCCATAGTAACTACCGGCTTCCCAAACCGCGAGAGAGACGGCGGATTCGAAGAGCGATACATCGAGATGTTGGCCCCGCCCGGAAGTTCTGCGCTCGTAGAGTGCCGATACGATACCGAGGGCCATATAGAGTGCGGTGGTGAGATCGCAGATCGGGACTCCGACCTTGACCGGAGGCTGGTTGGGAAAGCCAGTGATGCTCATGAGCCCCGACCGCGCCTGGGCCATGATGTCGAGTCCGGCCAGTGGGGCAAGTGGGCCGTCCTGTCCCCAGCCGGATGCCGAAGCGTAGACCAGTCCCGGGTGGTCGTCTTTGAGATCGTCGTACCCGAAGCCCATCTTCTTGAGAGATCCGGGGCGCAGGTTCTCCACCAGTACGTCTGCTGTATTGAGGAGAGCCCTGAAAGAGGCTCGTCCTGCGTCTGATTTGAGGTCAAGGACGATGGACTCCTTGTTCCGGTTCAGGCGCATGAATGGGCTGGATTCTCCGCCTATGTGCGGCCCGGACGCTCGAGTCGAGTCTCCTGTGCCAGGGGTTTCGATCTTGATCACTCGTGCGCCCATATCAGCAAGCTGCATCGTTGCGAACGGTCCGGCGATAAAGACACCGACCTCGAGAACTGTGATTCCTGAGAGAGGGCCTGGGGGGTCCGTCGAGACGGTCATCGATTCATATGTCGTCTGGGTCATTGTGTCCACCTCACTGTGTTGCAAGTCACTGTCGATTGTCTACAATAGGCTATCAGTGGGCGAGTTGCACGTCATCGTTGAGGCACTCGCTCAAGAATGGAGGGACAAGCGGATGATGGCACCATCACGGGCGACGGATTCGATCATCGATAGTCCAAGCCTGGCCGAGCTGGCAGCGGACAAAATCAGCGAACTCGTGTTCCGCGGGGAACTTGGACCAGGCGACCGCATCGTCGAGGAGCATCTCTGTAGTCGACTAGGTGTCTCCCGAGCTCCAGTTCGTGAGGGACTGAGGATACTCGAAGGTTCTGGGTTGGTGATTCGCCGAGCGCGTGCTGGTGTACGCGTCGCGGATCTCAGCCAGAACGATGTATTCGAGATCCTCGCCTTTCGTGAGGGCCTCGAGCAGATGGCTGTCACCCATCTGTATCGATATTCCGACGACATCACCAAAATAGACACTCAGGACTTGGACGTTGCATTGGGTCGCCTGGCTCATGAGTTTGAGGACGGCGACGACGAGTTCGGTCGTATCCAAGCCAGTTATGCCTTTCACACTGAGCTGGTCAAACTATGTGGCAACTCTCGCATCGTTGCGAGCTACCGGCAGATAACTATGCAGGTGAAACTCTGTATGTCACTGAATCTCAGGCGTCTCAACATTGTCGAGACGCCGAGCGAGAATGTTGCCCGTCACCGGGAGCTGCGTGCTGCTGTTCTGTCTGGAGACATGACACGGGCACTCGAGGCAATCAGTGGACACGGCCACGACACCTTTGCTCGAGAATTCCTCGACACTCTCCCTGGGGGAACCGCGCGTTCCGCGCAATGGCTTGACTCGCGAACCTGAGCAGGGCACAGCGAAACAACACCGTCAAACTCGGACCCACTTGAAGGGTCCGGATTCAATGAAGAATCAGGAGTTTTCAACTATGGCCGAGTGGCTTACAGTACTGCACACACTCATCACGGTCGCCGGGGTCATCGTCTTGATTCTGGCGCTCAAGATCAACCCGCTTTTTGCGTTGCTCATCGGGGCCGGGTATCTCGGCCTCGCAACTGGTCAAGGGTTCGGCTCAACGACGGAGATCATCGCCACTGGGTTCGGCAACATTATGGCCGAGATCGGCTTGCTCATCGTTTTCGGCGTCCTTCTCGGTAAGCTGCTTGCGAAACTTGGCGCGATTGAAGGCCTGGTCGCCGCATTGATGGCGGTTTCCGGCAAGCGGTTCGCTCCCTATGCGCTGGGAATCACAAGCGGAACTGTGTTGCAGTCGATCTTCTCCGACGTGATCTTCGTAATCACTGCTCCTGTAGGACGTTCAGTTGCCCGTCGTATCGGACGGGCTGGAACGGGGATCATATCGGCGGCCATGTGCGCAGGCATTCTTTTCGGACTGACGATGATGATCCCCAGTGTTGGATCCTTGGCGCTGAGTTCACTGCTCGAGATCTCAATCCCTCGGTTCCTAGCCTTCGGCATCATCACCGCAGTGCTCGGCATTATCATCACAATCGCCATCATGAAGACTCTCTTCCTTCGCTTCGGCTTCTGGGACGCTGCAACTGATGAGGAGACCTACACCGGACCGGTCGACGACTCCGAGCCCGAAGATGATGCGCCCCGCCGACTCCCCCTGTGGTTGACGATCAGTCCGGTGTTCCTTGCTCTGGTCCTCATCGCTTCGGAGTCAATCCTGACCAACTTGTCGATCGACATACCGATCATGGACTTCTTCGGGGCTCCGACGATCGCCATGTTCTGCGCAACGTTTATGGCTTACATCCTGCTGCTCGTGCATAGGAATCAAGAATGCGTGTCTGCGACGCTTAAATCGGGGTTCGCCGCGAGCGGTGAGATCCTTGCACTTACCGGTTTGGGCGGCTCATTGGCAGAAATGGTGAAGTCGATAGGTCTTGGAGACATCCTTGGAAGCATGTTCGAAGCCGACGCTGCGTCGCCTATTCTCTTGGCCTGGTTGCTCGCAGTCGTCCTACACACGGCAATCGGATCTGTGTCGGTCGCCTCGATTACAGCCGCCGGGTTTCTTGCCCCTGTCGCCGCATCGACGGGAGTCGATCCGGTCCTTATCGCCATGGCGGCAGCCTCAGGTTCCCTGTTCCTCATGACCGTGCACAGCAACTTCTTCTGGATGGTCAAGACGATGCTTGGTCAGACAACGAAGGGTGCGGTGAAGTCTGTCAGCGTGACGACGAGCGTTGGGAGCGTCGTCGGTCTTGGTCTTGTCTATGCCTGGTCGGCATTCCTTTGAGGTTGTCACGTCTCGGACGTATCTAAAGGATCTGACCCGGTCGCAGCTGCAAACTAGGATCTAGGATGACAAGAAGAACGCAACCCCGTGAGAGAGGTCGAGAAACATGTTCGGACGTCAGCGTCAGCAGGAGTCCCCAGCCGTCAACGCGTTCATCGACATCATGGGGCCGCGCCACGTCCTCACCTCCGCGCGGGCGACCGCACCGTACGCCAAGGGCAACCGCTTCGGCGGCGGCAATGTGCTGGCCGTGCTGCGACCCGGCAGCCTCGTCGACATGTGGCGGGCCCTGCAGGTCTGCGTCGACAACGACCTCATCGTCATTCCGCAGTCGGCCAACACCGGCCTGACCGGCGGTTCCGGCCCCGGTGTGCAGGACTACGACCGTCCGATCGTCATCATCTCGACCCTGCGGATCAACGAGATCTACCTCATCAACGACGCCCGCGAAGCGATCTGCCTGGCCGGATCCACACTGTACGAACTCGACGAGGCGCTCGCCCCGTTCCACCGCGAACCCCACTCGGTCATCGGCTCGTCCTCGATCGGCGCCTCCGTCATCGGCGGCATCGCCAACAACTCCGGCGGCTCCCAGATCCGCAAGGGTCCGGCGTTCACGAAACACGCGATCTTCGCCCGCGTCAACGAGGCGGGGCGACTCGAACTGGTCAACCACCTCGGCGTGGAGCTCGGCGACGACCCCGCCCACATCCTCGACAAACTCCAGCGCGGAGATTGGGACCCCGCCGGGGTCACGCCCGCCCCGGAGGACACGACGGAGACCGAATACGGCGAGCAGGTCCGCAGGATCGTCGACTCACCGGCTCGATTCAATTCGAACTCCGACTATCTGTACGAGGCCTCCGGTTCGGCCGGAAAACTCATGGTCTTCGCCGTGCGCACCCGCACCTTCCCGAAGGAAGAGGGAGCGACCACGTTCTACGTCGGCACGAATTCCCCGGCCGAACTCGAAGATCTGCGACGGGCGATACTGACCTCGGAGATGCCGCTGCCGATCTCGGGCGAATACATGGGCCGACCCTCGTTCGACCTCGCCGAGAAGTACGGCAAAGACACGTTCGTCTCGGTCAAGCACGCTGGCAGCCGCGAGCAGATCAAGCTGTTCGCGCTGAAGAACTGGGCCAACGGCGTGTTCGCGAAGCTGCCGTTCTTCGGCGAGACCGTCGCCGACACGATCGCGCAGAACGCGTTCGGCCTGCTGCCGCAGCAGCTGCCCAAGCGGATGCTCGAGTATCGCGACCGCTTCGAGCATCATCTTCTCCTCGTCGTCAGCGCCGAGGAGAAGAATCGCATGGGTGCGTTCCTCGATGACTTCTTCGCCGAGGCGGCCCACCAGGGTGACTATTTCGTGTGCAGTGCCGATGAGGCTCAGTCCGCGATGCTGCATCGTTTCGGTGCCGCGAGTGCGGCGACCCGGTACTTCAACCTCAACCGTGAGGACTCCTCGGACATGATCACCTTCGACGTGGCCCTGCGCCGCGATGATGAGGACTGGCTCGAGGTGCTGCCCGACGAGATCGCCGACCAGCTGCACATCAGCTCCTACTACGGGCACTTCTTCTGCCACGTCTTCCACCAGGACCACGTGGCGAAGAAAGGCGTCGACACGGTGGCGCTGAAGCAGCAGATGACGGAGCTGCTCGAGGCCCGCGGTGCGGCCGTGCCCGCCGAGCACAACTACGGCCGGCTCTACCCTGTGCCGCCGGAGATGGAAGCGCACTTCAAGGACCTCGACCCGCACAACGTCTTCAACGCCGGAGTCGGCGAAACGTCGGCGAAGAAGGACTGGGCCTGACGCGGCGGGGCCGATGGAGTATCTCCTCGTCCCCAGGGCCCCCGCCGCAGCGGTCAGCTCATTTCAGGTGGCGGGCGAAGAACCGGGCGGCATCCTCGCCGGCGAATTCCGGGACTCCTGTGTGTCCGCCCATATTGGCGTAGAGCGTCTTCTCGGTTGAAGCGAAAGCATCGAAGAGTTCGAGGGCGGCCGCACGGTCGTTGCCTTCGTCATCCCACTGCAGGAGGACGTGCAGCGGAATGGTCACGCGCCGGGCTTCTTCCATGGTCGACTGGGGAATGAAGCTGCCGGCGAAGAGCCCGGCTGCCGCGATCCTGGAATCGATCGCAGCCAGCCGGACAGCGATCGCAATCACTCCGCCGGAGAAGCCGACACGGTCGGCAAGACCGGGAAGGCGCAGGAGTTCGTCGAGCAGCGACTGCCATTCGGGAACTGCCTGCTCGACGAGCGGCAGGATGAGCTCGTTGATGACATCAGTGGAGGGTGATTCGTCGGCGAGGATGGCAGAACGCAGCCGATTGCGTGCCTGATCCATGCCGGGGAGGCGTGGACGCTCACCCGAACCGGGCATCTCTAGGCAAGCGGATGCGAACCCGAGTGCGGCGGTGCTGCGGGCGCGTGCCATCAGTCGCGGGTACATCCGCTCCATGCCGATGCCGCCGGGCTGACCCATGAGAATGATCGGAACCGGCTCGGTTTCAGATGCGGAGGACGGAGTCCAAAGAATGCCCGGAGTATCGCCGAGGCGGAATTGACGTTCGACGAAATCCCCGTCGAAGTGCTGTTCGGAGGTGAAATGCATGGTCGTGCCTTTCGGGAGTGCGATGAATGATCGGCGCTCCCGGACGACCTACCGTCCGACCGTGACTCCGTAGGGGAGCACCTTCGAAACTGCGTTCACTGGTACCACCTCCTCGGTCTCTTTCACGGAGTCTCAAGCGTATCAGTGGCAACTAGGTGGTATGTCGCACCGCAGACAGCAAAAACACCCCGCTGCAGCGGGGTGTTTTTGCGCCGAGGGTGATTGATGCTTGAGCGCCGAGCCTCTAGCACCAAACCTCAACAGTCGAGCGGAATCAGTCCTCGTCTTCGATCTCAGCGGCGGCGGCCGCCTCGGCGAGGGCCTGCTTGATTTTTCGTACCCGGGAGATCGTCATGATGGTCAGCGCGACGATGAAGCCGAACGCAGCGCCGATCGCGATGGAATAGGTGCTGGAGGGAGCACCTGGCATCGTTTGATTGCCCATTCCGACATCGAGGAGCGGGTAGCCGTTGCTTATATGAAAGACGATTGCGCCGACCCAAACGATGGCGAACAGGGCGCCGACGATATTGCCGACGATCAGCCGCCTCGGTGAGACGCGAGCCATCGACATGGAGAAGTCCACATTCTCACGCTGGCAGTATGCAGAGATGACGATGCTGGTCACCATGGAGCCGAAGACGATGAGCACACTCCACATTCCCGCGCCGAAGACGGCAAAGATGAGTGCAAGCGCGAAGAACACGTAGGTGGAGACGACGGCCCCCAAGGTATATGCCCGCAGAATGACGTCGCGTTCGCGTTCGTCTCCCATCGAGGGGTCGTCGAAGCCGGCGATTCTGTCGGCAAAGGCGTTGGGGCGGTTCTTGTTGTCGCTGATGTTGTTCATGACGATTCCTCCTGAAGTGAGAAGATCTCTTCGACTGTCGTGTCCAAGGCTCGGGCGATGCGCAGCGCCAGATAGACGCTGGGGGCGTAGTCGCCGCGTTCGGTCGCGATGATCGTCTGCCGCGACACCCCGGTGAGCTGGGCCAACTGTGCCTGCGTCAGTCCCGCAGCCTTGCGAACCTGCTTGAGGTCCGAGGTCTGAACTTCCATACCGTTCCTTGATGTCAACTTCTCTTTACATCAATAAGTAAAGCATGTTTGACATCTAGATGTCAATGATCTTTGACATCGCCGAGGCGGCCCCGCCGTTCCGTGTTCCCGTGGACTCGCGATCGGGCCGCCGGTGCCGGGCTGAGCGGTCGCGCCGGCATCCCCTCCGCGCATCACCTCCCGCAAACGCGAAAACACCCCGCGGCAACGGGGTGTTTTCGCGCTATGGGTGATGGATGTGCACCGGCCGGTGCGAAAAGAGACTCACGCGAGGGCGTGGCACTGACGATGACGGATGCTCGCCGAGGCGGTCGCCGGCAGGCGGCACTGCCGCCCATTGCACGTGACACCAGCGCGCGAGACAGCGATCGCGCAAGCGCTCGCCTCAGCGCGCTTTACGCCTCCACAACTCGCTTGCGCCGACGGTCCTTCTCCAGCCGGGCTTCGTGACTCGACCGCGAAGGGTTGAGCAGCTTGAGCAGCGACAGCGCGATGATCGCTCCCAGCACTGCGCAGCCGGCGGGCAGCAGCATCGCGGTCTTCGCATCGAAGGCGTCGATGATGTTGCCGGCGACGGCCGATCCGAAGGCGACGCCGAAGCCCAGCGAGGTGCCCAACCAGGCGAATGCCTCGGTGAGCCTGCGCGGGGGAGCGAGCTGCTCGATGACGGAGTTCGCGCCGATGAGGCTCGGTGCGATCGCGGATCCGACGACGATGAGGATGATGCCGTAGGTGATCATCGAGTTGGCCAGCAGCATCAGGCATGCGCCCACGGCCAGAGCGGACACGGCCACGCCGAAGCGGTGATGGACGGCGGCCTGCCAGTTGCGGGCCCCGTACAGCGCGCCGGAGATGAGCGATCCCAGCGCCAGGCACGACAGCAGCACACCGGCAGAGGACTTCACGCCGAGTTCGTCGGCGAAGGCGACGGCGATGACGTCGATGGCACCGAAGTTCACGCCGAGGAAGATGTTGACGATGATGATCGCGAAGATGCCCGGGTTCGAGAACACGTGGCCCTTCGCCTCGGTGGTCCGCTCCACCGGTGTGGGTTCGGTCGACTTCTGGATGTAGAGCAGCAGCGAGCCGACGCCGACGGTGATCATCGAGAGGATGATTCCGGCCGGCGGCCACACGGCGGTGGCGAGCACCGTGGCCAGAACCGGCCCGGAGACAAACATCAGCTCATCGGCGACCGATTCCCACGAGAACGCGGTCTGCAGCTTCTTCGGGGTGTCGACGATATGCGACCAACGTGAGCGCACGAGCGAACCGACGGAGCCGACGGTGGCGCCGCCGATGCCGGCGAAGACGAAGACGAATCCCGTCCACCATTCCTCGTACACGGAGACGATGAGCAGCGCCAACGCGATGAGGTGGGTGATGACGATGGGCACCATGACCTTCGCCTGGCCGAGGCGGTCGACGAGGCGAGCGATCCCGGGGCCCGCAAGCGCCTGGACGATCATGTAGACGGCGGAGACGATGCCCGCCATGCCGTACGACCCGGTCACGCCCTGGATGAAGAGGACGATTCCCAGCCCCAGCACTGCGATGGGCATTCGGGCGACGAGACCGGCCAAGGAGAACTTGAGAGCACCGGGAAGCGACAGAATTTCCCGATAGTTATTGAACACCAGGAAAGTCTACCGAGCGCCCTCAGCGACAGCCAGACGAATTGTGCGTTATTACTGGTGAGTCCCCTCACCTCGGCGCCGGAGGTCATTGGCGGGTAACGAACCGGTATCAGTCCTAGTCCACCCGGTCGAAACCGAGGATCACTGCGTCTGACAAGGCAGAACACCTCGCCGAGGCGGTCCTGCCCTCGCGTTCGCCTCCGCGGTGCGGTACGGGGTGAGTCGCGTGGCTGAGAAATGGGTCACCTCGGTCGCTATACAATGAGCGGGATTGCCCAATGACCCCGGCGCCCGGCGCCGACCGTTCAAACCCCGGAGTGCCGATGACGGACAACACCACCTTCGACGATCTCTTCGACCACCAGAACGAGGAACAGCAGCGCCCGCGCAAGAAGAAGCGCGTCTGGCGCAAAGTACTCGTCGCACTGCTGATCATCGTCATCCTCGGCGTGCTCGGCATCGGGCTCTACGTCTGGAGCGTCGGCCGGTCGTTCGATAAGAACGCGAACCAGCTCAGCGATGAGCAGGTCTTCGGCAAGTCCGGCGGCGGCAAGGACGGCGACGGCACGAACATCCTGCTCCTGGGCTCGGACGAGTCGATGAAAGATGTCGACGTCAACGATTCGCGCGGCCTGCGTTCGGACACGATCATGGTCATGCACCTGCCCGAAGACGGCGGCAACGTCCAGATCATGTCGATCCCGCGCGACACCTACGTCGATATCGAGGGCCACGGCAAGTCGAAGATCAACGCGGCACTGTCATACGGCGGTCTGCCGCTGGCCGTATCGACGGTTTCGGACTTCATCGGCACCGAACTCGATCACGTGGCGATCATCGACTTCGAAGGATTCAAGGCACTGACCGACAGCCTCGGCGGGGTGACTGTGAATTCCGAGCAGGCGTTCGAGAAGAACGGCCACACCTTCACCCAGGGCGAGAACGTGCTGAACGGTGACGAAGCGCTGACCTTCGTGCGCGAGCGCAAGCAGTTCAAGGACGGCGACTTCCAGCGTGCGCGCAATCAGCAGGCGTTCATCCGCGGTCTGACGAATGAGATGATCTCGGCCGATACGCTGTCGAACCCGAAGAAGATCCAGGACATGGTCAAGAACTTCGCGCCGTACATGTACGTCGACTCGGGCATGGACGCGAAGTACATCTCCGCGACCGCGTTCAACATGCGCGACGTCCGCCCCGGTGACATCGAGTTCTTCACCGCGCCCGTCGCCGGCGTCGGCACCTCCCCGGACGGTCAGTCGATCGTCAACGTCGACGAGGATGAGCTGAAGAAGGTCCGCGACGCGTTCAAGAACGACACCGTGGCCGACTACGTGCAGAACGCCCCGGAGGCCCACCTGTAGAACCTCGCCGAGGCGGCTCACCTTAGCCGCAGACGCCGAGGCCCAGCGTCGCTGAGTCACACACATCGAGCCCCGCTCCAGGAAATTCCTGGAGCGGGGCTCAGTGCATCTGGAGTGATAGCTACTCTCATCGGTGGCTCGTATCGGCAGGTGCTCTGCCGGGCTGGAGCTTCAGCTTCAGCCGTCGAAGTCGACCCTGTACACAGCGTGGGGTCCTGCACCCCACTCGTCCTGGTCGCCGATGGCCTGGTTGGAGACGCCGAGTGTCATCTTCTCGCCGGTCTCTGTATTCCGGTAGGTGATGTACGTTGTGCCTGCGGCGCCTTCTGCTCCGGAGTTCCTCCAATGAGTCCCGTCTTCATTGCCGTGGTCTGCCAGTTTCTTCGCGACGTCGTCGCTCGCAAACGCTTCGACGCGTCCGGTGTTGTCCTGGCCCCAGGCAATTACGAGTTCATCTGCATACTTGCCGGCTTCGATCGGATAGTAGATGGACTGCGTGTCGACGTCTGTGGCGGCCGACTGAGCCGATGAGTTGGCTGCGCCAGAGTCGGCGGCCATGGCTGGTCCTGTTGCGAGTCCGAGGCCGGCGAGTCCGGCGACGGTGGCGATTCCGATGGCTGCTGCGCGGTTGCGAATAGTTGACTTCATGGTGTTTCCCCTTCTGCTTCTGCGCCGCCGTGACGAGGCGACAGGTCGTTGTCGCAGATCAGTCTTGTCACCGATTCTGAGGGGGAGACAACGGTGGCTGAAAGCACAATCAAAGCGGATAACAGCGCGAAGACAGAAATATTGCAGTCCTGCGACAGGCGATGTCAAAGGGCCGCGAATGCCAGGTAAACGACAACAGATCCTGCCCGCGCGACCTGGCGGAACAGTAGACTGACTGCACTTCCTCCCGGTTCTGTGCGGGAGGCGTCGGAGGATTCGTTCTGCGACAATTCCGACTGGACAGCGATATCCGACCGTGATCAGTTGAGTGCTTACAAAATGAACAGAAGTCCGCGCAGAGTCGTGAACCTGCGATCAACGACTGAACCGGCCCGCACCTGAACGCGGACTAGCCTTGCGCCTACTCCAGCACACCGTCGACGAGAGTGCGGGCGTCATGCTGGACCTGGCGCAGGTGGTCCTCGTCGCGCAGGGATTCCGCGTAGATCTTGTAGACGTCTTCCGTACCCGACGGCCGCACGGCGAACCATGCGTTGTCCGTGGTGACCTTGAGCCCGCCGATGGGCGCATTGTTGCCCGACGCCGAGGTGAGCACCTCCTTGACGGGTTCACCGCCGACGGTCTTTGCACTCACCTGGGAGGCATCCAGGGAGCCCAGCCGTTCCTTCTGTGCGCGCGTCGCCGGAGCATCCTGACGCGCGTAGGAGCTGGTGCCGTGATTCGCAGCCAGCCCTGCGTAGCGCTGCGAGGGAGTCTGCCCGGTCTTCGCAGTCATTTCTGCCGCGAGCAGGGCGAGGATGATGCCGTCCTTGTCCGTCGACCACACCTTGCCGTCCCTCCGCAGGAACGATGCGCCGGCCGATTCCTCGCCTCCGAAGGCCAACGTCGAATCGAGCAGGCCGGGAACGAACCATTTGAAGCCGACGGGCACCTCGAAGAGGGTGCGATTATGCGCGGCGACGAGGCGGTCGACGATCGACGAGGTGACCAGAGTCTTGCCGATCCCCGCGTCCTTCGGCCAGTCGGTGCGGGAGTCGAGCAGGTAATCGATGGCCGCTGCCAGATAGTGGTTGGGATTCATCAGGCCGGCATCGGGGGTGACGATGCCATGACGGTCGGCATCGGCGTCGTTGCCGGTGGCGATGTCGAAGTCGTTGCGCGAGGCGATGAGGCCGGCCATCGCATAGGGGGAGGAGCAGTCCATGCGGATGTTCTCGTCCCAATCCAGGGTCATGAACGACCAGGTGGGGTCGACGTCCGGGTGGACGACGTCGAGGTTGAGGTCGTAGTCCTCTGCAATCGCCGCCCAGTAGTCGACGCTGGCTCCGCCGAGCGGATCGGCGCCGATCTTCAGCCCGGAGCTGCGAATGACATCGAGGTCGATGACAGACTCGAGGTCGTCGACATAGTTCGAGACGTAGTCGAAGTTCTCGGTGTTCTCCAGATGGAATGCCCGCTGGAATGGGGTGCGCGGGATCTTCTCCCACCCCTCGGCCAGATACTGGTTCGCGCGTTCGGCGATCCAGGTCGTCGTCTCGGTTCCGGCGGGCCCGCCGTGGGGAGGGTTGTATTTGATGCCGCCATCGGCAGGCGGGTTGTGGCTGGGAGTGACGATGATGCCGTCGGCCTGCGCATCCTCGCGCGACTTCCCGGCATTGAAGCCGAGGATCGCGTGGGAGACGGCGGGGGTCGGGGTGAAACCGTCGCGCTCGTCGATGAGCGCCGGAACCTCAGCTGCGGCGAGCACCTCGAGGACGGTGAGGAATGCGGGCTCGCTCAGTGCGTGAGTGTCACGGCCGAGGAAGATCGGCCCGCGAATGCCTTTGTCTCGGCGGAAGTCGACGATCGCTGCGGTGATGGCCGCGATGTGCGCCTCGTTGAAGGAGCGGTTGAAGCTCGAACCGCGGTGGCCGGAGGTCCCGAAGCTCACTGCTTGCGAAGGCACCGAGGGGTCGGGAACCAAGTCGTGATAGGAATCGAGAAGGGCAGGGACGTCAACGAGATCCTTGTCCTGGGCCAACTGGCCGGCGCGTGTTGTCATTCTTCTACCTAACCAAATGACAGCGGTTGCGCACAGTTGTGTCCACGGAGTTCTTGCATCGTGGACTTCGCAGGCTCCTCGGAGCGAGAACCAGCGGCCTCGAACTCCGGGCCGCCGTCTCAGTCAGGCGGCTCCACGGAGTCGTCCTCCTCTTCCTTCGTGTCTCCACCGCTGATATCTCGGTCTTTCTCGGGGGAGGAGGACCCTTCAGCTTTGGCTTGGGCTTCCTCAGGATCCCGATCGATCGGAACATCGTGCTCAGATGCGATCCGCTCAAGCCTCTCTTCAGGAGTCTGGGAACTGCCTTCGGCGTCTGTTTCAGCGCCGACTCCGACGGCAGTGCTCTCGATGTTCTGCTCGTCTTCGGTCTGTTCTTCTGCTGAGTTCTCCGGCAGGTTCTTCTTCTCGTCACTCATGACTTCGCTCCTTTCGGAGTTGAACACGCTCTCGCCGTTCGACGGAGGAATGGGGATCACAAGAGGTATGGAAATGATCCGTGGTGCCGACGGTAGACCCATCGTGGTATGTGGGCAAGGGGTTTAAACCGACGGTCGGAGCCCTGTGCAAGGTGAGGTGCCGGAGATAGAGTGAAATCACTCTGCGGACAGGCGCTGAGCAGCTTGCCCGACGCGAACCCGCATGAATGGGACGAGGATCAGTTATGGTCGGGCCCGACGAGAATTCGGTCAGACAGCGAGCCTCCACCGGCGGCCTGCCCTCCGACCGCTTCATCGATTCGACCCTGGCAGATATCCACGCACGGTACGGCGGACTCGACGACGGTGAGGTCGCCGACTACATCCCGATCCTCGCCGAGGCGGATCCCCGATGGTTCGGACTCAGCCTCATCGAATCGGCCGGGACCGTGCATGAAGCCGGAGGCGTCGATATCGAGTTCTCCATCCAATCCATCTCCAAGGCCTTCGTCTTCGCACTCGTCTGTCAGGCCCGCAGCTCCGAACTCGTCCACGAGCGCGTCGGCGTCAACAACACCGGGCTCGCCTTCAACTCCGTGATGGCGATCGAACTCAACGACGGCAAACCGTTGAACTCGATGGTCAACGCCGGCGCCATCACCACGACCGCACTCATGCCCAGGGCCACCTCGGCGGAGAAATGGGAGAACATCCGCTCCGGGCTCTCCCGCTTCGCCGGGCGGCAGCTTCGCCTCGACGGTCGGGTGTACGAATCGGAGATGAAGACGAATCAGCGCAACAAGGCCCTGGCTCGCCTGCTCGAGAGCTACGGGCGGATCATCACGGATCCGCTCGACACCGTCGACATCTACACCCAGCAGTGCTCGCTGCTGGTCACCGCGCACGATCTCGCGGTGATGGGAGCGACGCTGGCCGACGGAGGAATCAATCCACTGACCGGTCGGCAGGTCGTATCCGCCGAAGTGGCCCGCGACACGCTCGCGCTGCTCGCCTCGTGCGGAATGTACGAAAACAGCGGCGAATGGCTCTTCGAGATCGGACTGCCTGCCAAGTCCGGGGTCGCAGGCGGCATCGTCGCCATCGCCCCAGGCAAGGGAGCGCTGGGCACTTTTTCGCCGAGGTTGGACTCCGCGGGCAACAGCGTGCGCGGTCAACGCGCGTGCTTCCACATCTCCAGAGTCCTGGGCATGAATCTCTTCGCATCGAACGCGGCCGTCGAACGCCCACGGAAAGGACAATGATGAGCGCCGAAACCACACCACACGACGTCGCCGAGGAGCGCCGGTCCTGGGCACCGATGATCGGGCTCTTCCTCGCCCAGGTGCTCATGTCGTTCAACGTCGCCGCCCTGCCGATCTCGCTCGGTGGAATGGTCGAGGACTTCGGTGTGCCGCCCACGGTCGCCTCGTCGACGATCGTTGTCTACGGCCTTGCTGTGGCCGCGCTCGTGATGACTGGCGCGAAGTTGGGACAGCGGATCGGGTGGGTGCTCATCTTCCGCGTCGTCCTCGTCGTCTTCGCGGCATCCTCGCTGCTGATGATCTTCTCCCGGACGGTCACCTGGGTCATCACCGGGCAGCTGCTCGCCGGTGCTGCCGCTGCGATCATCGTGCCCGCCCTGGTTGCGCTCATCGCGGAGAACTACCGGGGTGCGCAGCAGGCGGCGGCGGTCGGTTCCCTCGGTTCGGCGCGTGCCTTCTCCGGGATGAGCGCCTTCCTCATCGGCGGCACCCTGGGCACGTTCGTCGGGTGGCGGCCGATCTTCTTCATCACTCTGGGACTGGCCGTCATCGTCTTCGCGCTGACGTTCACGCTGAAGTCGGACAAGGGGGACGCTGCGATCCGGATCGACCTCGTCGCCTCGGCGCTCATCGGTGCTGCAGTCGTTCTGCTGACATTGGGGTTCAACAACCTCAACGGGTGGGGGATCATCCGCGCCGAGGATGGGGCACCGTTCTCGATCGCGGGGCTGTCACCGGCGCCGGTGTTCATCGTCGTCGGCGTGGTCCTCGGGCAGCTGTTCTTCGTCTGGACGAAGCGTCGGAAGGCCGCAGGAAAGGTTCCGCTCGTCGACATCAGCGTGCTCGGTCGTCCCAGTGAGAGGGCAGCGGTCTATGCGATGTTCGTCATCGTGGCCATGGAAGCGGCGGTGAACTTCACCGTGCCCACCTACATCCAGGTCGTGCAGGGGCGCACCCCTTTCGACACCTCGTTGGCGATGCTGCCGTTCAACCTCACGGTCTTCGTCACCGCCACCCTCATCGTCCGCTTCTACAAGCGCTACTCTCCTCGCACCATCGCCCTGTTCTCCTTCGGGCTGACGACGGCGGCACTCGTCTGGCTGGCCTTCGTTGTGACGAACAATTGGGAGACTCTGCCGACGATTCTCGGCCTCATCGTCTTCGGCATCGGTCAGGGTGCGCTGGTCACTCTGGTGTTCAATGTGTTGGTCACGGCCGCGCCGAAGCATCTGGCCGGTGATGTCGGTTCGATCCGCGGCACCGCGCAGAATCTTGCGTCGGCCGTCGGCACCGCGGTGATGGGAGCGCTGCTGGTCACGGTGCTTTCGGCCGGTCTGGCATCGGCCGCTGATGACCATCCCGACCTGCCGCCAGAACTCGTCGAACAGGTCGACCTCGACAATGCGAACTTCGTGAGCAACGACGAACTGCGCGACGTCCTCGCGGGGACGACGGCGACACCGGAGCAGGTCGAGCATGCCGTCGAGCTCAACTCCCAGCAGCGACTGCGCACGCTCAAGCTCGGCTTCCTCATCCTTGCCGGCATCAGCCTGATCGCGGCAGTGCCGGCCTCAAGGCTGCCGAAGTACCGGCCTGATGAGATCCCCGAACCCGCCGAGGCTGACTAGACCAGGCGGGTCAGCTTGATAACTTTATCAACGGCCTGAATCTAGCGGCTGAAAACGGCAGGGGAGAGAATCACTTCACCCAGGGCTCTTCGCCGGTCTCGGAGACGATCGGCTTGCCGTTGTCGAGGTTCCACGAACCCATGCCGCCGTCGACATTGAAGGCATCGAAGCCATTCTGGTTGAGCCAGGCGACCGCCCGGTTCGAGCGCCCGCCGGTGCGGCAGACGACGTACATGTCGTCATCGAGAGGAAGGTCGTCGAGGCGGCTCGGCAGTTCGCCCAGCGCCACGTGGATCGCGCCCTCGATGTGCCCGGCCTCCCATTCGTCGTCCTCGCGGACGTCGATGATGGCTGCCCCTTCGGGGATGTCGTTGACGGTGACGGTCGTTTCTTCATCCATGTCTTCAGTGTAGGCACGCACGTCGGGTGCTCGCACCCGGCTGCAGAGTCTGACTTGAACGCGCCGGTGATCGGGTGGGCGCCCGTGCCTGCATCCGTGTGCGCAGGTTGAACAGCTCCGTCGTTTCAGGTGTTCACCCAGTTCCAAGGGGGGCTGTTGCCGGCCGGAGTGCCGTGTGAGAATGACCGTGTAGTCGTTGATGCGGCAGCCGATCACGGCCCGCAAGAACGAGCCACGGTCCGCGTCAGCTACTGCAGCGCCAGGAACCGTCTGCGAAGGGAAATGGTCATGAACAACAGAGACAAGAGTGACGAGTCGCCGGCCGAGGAGAAGGCCCGTGACATCGCATCAACACTGGACGAAGCGACGGAGCCGCTGGGCGGCACCTCGGACATGGAATCTCATGCCGAAGTCGGATACACCGAGAAGAACGTTGAGGAACGTGCCCAGAACACCGCAGCGGAAGAAGGTGTGACTCTGCACCGCAATCCCGATGGCTCGCACACGGCGATCGACGAATCGAAGGCCGCCGAGGTGACCCCGAGCTCCGGCTCCAAAGATTCCGGAGTCGCAAGCAGCACAGCTGCCGGCGGTGCTCCCTCCAGCACGGCGCCGGGTGCCGGCGCCGCAGTCGGAAGCACGACCGGTGCCGGTGATGACCCGCACAGGAACTCCGGCGCCTCCGTCGCTCCAGGTATGGGTGCTTCGGTCGGCACCACGTCCGAGCCCGGCGACATCTACAGCGCGCCAGGGATGGGCAACGCGGTCGGCAGCACGGCCGCAGCCGGAACCGCGAGCACGGCCGCCGCCGCTTCCGCCACCGGCAGCACCTCTGCCAGCAACGATTCGGCTCGCGACCACACCTCCGCCACCGACGACACGGAAGCCGGCCAGGTATCCGCCGCGGGTGATTGGCAGAAGCCCGCAGGAGAGGCGGCGACAGACGAGCTCGACCAGGCCGACGTCGTCAAGATCCTGCGCGGCGGTGATTCTGTCATGCTCGCGACCGCGCTCGCCGACGGCAAGATCCTCGCTCACCCTATGGCACCCCAGGAGGTCACCGAGGATGCCGACGTCTGGTTCTTCCTCGCCCTCGACGGCGACCAGGCGAAGGCGCTGCAGACGAACCCCGAGGTCAATATCAGCCTCGCTGAGGCGGGCAACTGGCTGTCGGTGGCCGGGCGCGTGAAGTTCGTCGACGACAAGGCCAAGGTCGATGAACTGTGGTCGGACTCCGCCAAGGCGTGGTTCGATGACCGCCGGGACCCGAACCTCGGACTCATCAAGGTCGTCACACACTCCGCACAGCACTGGGGCCTGCCCGGCGGCAAGGCATCGGGCCTGTTCCGCATGGTCAAGTCCAAGATCACCGGAGACCGCCCGTCCGGCGGCACGCAGACCACGGAGCTCTGAGCAGGTGAGTCATCTGAACGCATGGGGCGAGCAGCCGAGGTGCCTGCACGGTTTATTGGATCAGCCACTCACGTAACTGTGGAGCGGGCCCGCCGAAGAGACTATGGGCGGGTTCAGGCGGGCCCGGTGCGGGGCCGCGCGGTGTCGCGCAAGATCACCCGGCATCATCTTCTGCTAGAAGGGACCCACCATGTCGTTCCAGGCCTACCTCGACACCATCGAAGACAAGACCGGACTCACTCCTCGCCAGTTCATCGACCTGGCCAAGGGCAAGGGGCTCGACGACGACTCGGTCAAGGCCGGAGCCATCCTCGAGTGGCTCAAAACCGACTATGGACTTGGTCGCGGGCACGGCATGGCCCTCGTCCACATCATCAAGAAGGGCCCGCAGATCGACGCCAAACACGTCGGCACCGGCGGCACACACAACGATGAATCAGACATGCTCTGGCTCGACGGCAAGGCGAGCAGACCGGCATGATCACCGTCATGCAGCGCTCCGACCTGCTGCTGGCCGGATCGCCGACGGCCAAGTTTATCGGCGCCGAGCACGGTGCCGACGTCTCGTTCTTCTGGGTCGACACCGGACCGGGAAAGGGCCTCGATCTGCACTGGCATCCCTACACAGAGACATGGATCGTCCTGTCGGGGCAAGTGCGCATCGACGCAGATGACGAAACCGTCACTACCGGGGCCGGCGTCGTCGTTACCGTCGGAGCCGAAACGGTCCATCGTTTCCGCAACATCGGTGCCGAGAATCTCAAAATGGTGTGCATCCATGCCTCACCCGAAATCATCCAGGATTCCGTCACCGAGGGCTGACCAGGTCGGCTTCACACCCGCACCTCCCGCCGGGCCGCCTCGGCGAGGTTTAGCATGGAGACATGAGCAAGCGGATCGTCATCATCGGTGCGGGATTGGCCGGCACGACCGCGGCGCGGGAGCTGAACGCGCGCGGTCAGGCCGTCACCGTCATCGACCCCCAGGCCGGCGACACGTGTGAGCGGCCGCCGCTGTCGAAGCATCTCTTCGACGGCTCCCGCCACCACCTGCCGTACCACCTCGAATCGACCGAGCACATCACCTTCGTCTGTGACCGGGCAGAAGAGATCACCCTCGCCGAGGCGGCCGCAGAGTCCCGCTACACCGCCGAGACCCAGCGACACCCCCACCCGCTGGCGAACCACCACGCCACCGCCGGCACCATCCACCTGGGCTCGGGGGAGTCCGTCGACTTCACCCACTGCATCCTCGCCACCGGGATGGAGGCGAACCGCCCCGAAGTCCCCACCTACCCGGACGCCCTGCCGGTCTATGACCTCGCGGACGCCGAATGGATTCTTGAACGCGTGAATAGCGCAACCGAAGCCCTCAACGTCGGGGTGCTCGGCTCCGGTTATCTCGGAATGGAAGTGGCCACCTCAGCGGTGGCTGCGGGACACCACGCCACGGTCTATCTGCGCGGGGGCGAGCCCCTGCGCAAGCAGCTCTCTGCTCCGGTGCGGCAGGCTCTGTTCGACAAGCACAAGGCCGCCGGAGTCGAATTCGTCACCCACACCGCGAGCCCGGACGACATCCCGGCCGATGTCCACGATCTGTTCATCACCAGCGTCGGAGCCCGCCCCCGGCTGATCCCGATCGACGGCCACCGCCCCGCTCATGCATGGGATGTGGATGAGAGTTTGGCAACATCCCATCCGGGTGTCTTCGCCGCCGGCGACTGTGCCATCGTCACCGCCGGACCCTATGCACTCGACCACCCATGGGCCTGTGAACCGGTGGCCGAAAGCCATGGAAAATTCCTCGCTGAGCTCCTCGGCGAAGGGCAGATAACGGGTTTAATCGATGGTGTGAACGACACGGAATCTGCTTCAGGTTCTGGGTCGGAAGACGGTCCCAAAGTCTGGTCCGACGTCCCCTGGCATTGGAGCTTCCAAGGCCCCGAGAAGGTGTTCACAGCGGGCCTGACGAGCCCCGACGCCGACGACACGATCACCCGACACGACCCCAGCGGAGCGAAGTTCCAGGTCTTCCACTTCGACGGATCCGACCCGGAGTCGGCGCTCATCGGCGTCGAGACGTTCAACTGGCCCCCGATGCAGGCAGCCGCCCGGCGGGTACTCGGCGGTAACAATATTCCGACGAGAGCCCAGATCGCGGACCCCGACTTCGACTTCAAGGCTCACAGCCGACTGTGAGTCTGCGCTAGTCTCATCCCGTAGACTCATTCTGTTCTATCCCCAGTCGCCGACGAGAGAATTTTCTGTTCATGGATATGGCCAGGCTTGCTGCCGAGCACGGACTCGAGAGAGTGGGTGGACGGCCGTCTCTGCCCCAGTACGTCAAACAGCTTCTCAACCGAAGCGACTTCACGTACACATTGGCGAAGTACCGGATGCAGTCCGAGAACGAACGCAACCGCCTCGGCATGGCTTGGGTGCTCCTGCGCCCATCGTTCTCGGCTCTGATCTACGGCACGGTCTTCGGCGTCATCATGCAGGGAGCGACTGCTCGACCGCCGGACTTCGCGCCCTTCGTCGTCATCGGCGTCTTCATCCTCGAATTCTTCAACACCTCGATGAACGGCGGCGCGAAGTCGATCATCTCGAATGCCTCGCTCGTCCAATCGCTGCCGTTTCCGCGCATCGTTCTGCCGATCGCCAAGGTGTTCCAGAACCTGCTCGACTTCATCCCCACCCTCCTCTTCATGGCGCTCATCGTCATCATCTTCGGCGCGCGTCCTGATTGGGATTGGTTCCTCTTCATCCCATTGGTCTTCCTGTTCTGGGTCTTCAACCAGGGTGTGGCGTTCATCTTCGCCCGCGCAACTGTTCACTTCCGTGACCTCTCCCAGGTGACTCCGTTCATCTCCCGAATGATCTTCTACACCTCTGGTGTTTTCTTCGACCTCAAGGTCATGGTCGACAAGATCGACCCGTCCCTGCAGCCCTTCGCCGATTGGCAGCCGATCAACAATGTCCTGTCCATCGCTCGCGGCATCCTCATGAAGGACGGAGTCGTTCCCTACGACTACTTCTGGCACCTGGCTATTTGGGCATTCGGCATCTTCATCATCGGCTTTGTGTTCTTCTGGCAGGCCGAGGAAAGGTTTGGTCGTGATGAGTGAGACGAACGAAGACGATACCTTCGACACCGGCAGCCTCCCCGAGGTGACCCGGAACAACCCGCCCGTCGTCGTCTGCGACAACGTCCACGTCCGCTACAAGACCCTGGCCACGGGCAAGAAGCTCAAGCTGGGAAGCAAAGATGTGATGACGAAAAAGCGGGAACTGAGGGAGGTCCACGCCCTCAAAGGCATCAGCTTCGTCGCCCACAAGAACGAATCCATCGGCATCATCGGCAGCAACGGCTCCGGCAAGTCCACGCTCATGCGGTCGATCACCGGGCTGACCCCGACCTCCGAGGGTGCGATCTATGCGACGTCACGGCCGAACCTCCTCGGCGTCGGTGCCGCCCTGATCCCGGACCTCTCCGGTGCTCGCAACATCATCCTCGGTTCTCTGGCTCTGGGGCTCACCCGCGACGAAATCGATGCGAAGTTCGACGACATCGTCGAGTTCACCGGGCTTGAGGACTTCATCGACCTGCCGATGCGCACGTACTCATCGGGTATGTCCCAGCGTCTGAAGTTCGCGATCGCGACCTCGGTGCAGCACGAGATCCTCATCGTCGACGAGGCGCTCAACGTCGGTGACAAGAAGTTCCGTGACCGTTCCGAAGGCCGTATCCGCTCCATCCGTGAGAACGCCGGTACCGTCTTCCTCGTCTCGCACTCGATGCGCACGATCAAGGACACGTGCAACCGTGCGCTGTGGATCGAGAAGGGCGAACTGCTCGCCGACGGCCCGGCGCTTGAAGTCATTCGGAAGTACCAGGCCTTCACCAAGGCCGAGAAGGCGAAGGAAACCGAGGAAGAGCCGGGCTGAGGCACCGCATCCCCTAGCCGAGTCACAGTTCGCTCGCTAGATTCGACGGCATGGACAACAGTTCACGCGAGCCGATCGAGTCACGTCGCATCAGTGACCAGCCTGCGCTGCGCAGCTCGTCCGGCACCATCTGGATCGTGGCCGGAGGGATCTTCCTCGTCGTCATTGCGGGTGTGCTCACAGCGATCATCGTCTCCGGCACCACGGCGGTGCCCACAGCGATCACCACGATCGTGATAGCGGCAGTGCTCTACCTGATCCTGCTCATCGCCCGCTTCGCCTTTCGACCGGGCCGAGTGCGTCTGTGGGTCATGGCCGCAGCGATGATCGGCATGGCCGTTGCCTCGCTCGTCGGACTCGTCCTCTGCGTGGGCGCTGCCGCAAGCGGAGCCTGAGACCGCTCAGGCGAGGAGCACAGTGTGCTCGAGCGAATGTCGGCTCAATCGCTATCCGGCAGAGTTCGGCTGCACATGCCCCTTGAGGTACTCACCAGTCACGCTGTTCGAAGCATCCGCGATCTGCTGCGGGGTTCCCGTCGCGATGATCTGCCCGCCATCCTGACCTCCACCGGGGCCGAGGTCGATGATCCAATCGGCGTTGACGATCATGTCGAGATCGTGTTCGATGACCAGGACCGTTCCGCCCTGGTCGAGAAGCTGTTGGAAGACGCGCACGAGCACGCGCACATCCTCGGGGTGCAGGCCCACGGTCGGTTCGTCGAAGACGAAGAGTGTGTGCTGCTGTGACTTCCCGAGCTCGGTGGCGAGCTTGAGCCGCTGTGCCTCGCCGCCGGACAGTGCAGGGGTTGCCTCGTGGAGGGTGAGGTATCCGAGTCCCACATCGGCCAGTGCCCTCAGCCGGGCGTGGACCTTGCGCATCTCGGCGAGGTGGGGGAGCGCCTCGGCGACGGTCATCGCCAACAGTTCCGGCAGCGACAGCGGCTGGCCATCGGCGTCCGAGACACGGCGATACTCATCCGCATCCGGACTGTACCGGCGGCCCCCGCAGTCGGGGCAGGGAATGTCGACATCGGGGAGGAACTGCACATCGAGGGTGATCTCGCCGGTGCCTTCGCATTTCGGGCACCGCAGCGAACCCGTGTTGTACGAGAAGTCCCCGGCCGTGAGCCCGGCGTCCTTGGCCGAGTCGAGGCGGGCGTACGCCCGTCGGAGGTCGTCGAGGACTCCGGAATAGGTGGCCACGGTCGAGCGGACGTTGATGCCGATCGGGGTGGCGTCGACGACGTTGACTCGATCGATCCCGTCGGCGTCGATGTCACGCACATGAACGGGCCGCGAACGTTTATCGGCGGCATTGAGCGCGGGGACGAGGCTGTCGAGGACGAGGGTGGTCTTGCCCGATCCGGACACACCCGTGACGACGGTCAGTCGCTGCCGCGGTATCTCCGCTTCGAGGGCGTGGACCGTGTGAATCGGCGCGGTGCGCAGCCGGATCCGTCCGTGATCGAAGGTCGCCGAGGCGGCCGCGGGCTCGCGCACGAGTGTTTCGGCGCGGCCGGTGAGGTAGGGGCCGATGCGGGAAGCGGGGTGGCTGTCGAGGTCTGCGACAGTGCCGGTGGCCACGACCGTTCCGCCATCGCGACCGGATCCGGGTCCGATCTCGATGAGGTGGTCGGCTTCGCGGAGGACGAGTGGGTCGTGGTCGACCATGACGACGGAGTTGCCCTCGTCGAGGAGGTCGGTGATGACGCCCTGTAGGCCCGTGATGTTCGAGGGGTGGAGACCGATCGAGGGTTCGTCGAGGACGTAGAGGACGCCGGTGGTCTCATTGCGCACGGCGCGAGCGAGTTGGACACGTTGGCGTTCACCCGTCGACAGGGACGAACCAGCCCGGTCGAGGGCGAGGTAGCCGAGCCCCAGGTCGAGCAGCCGGCGTGCCATGCCGAGCAAGGCATCCACCAACGACCTGGCCATGGACTGCATCGATGCGGGGAGCCCGGCAGGAACGTCCGTGGCCCAGTCGACGAGTTCGTCGAGGGTCATCGCGGTCGCCTCGGCGAGGCCGATTTCGCCGATACGCGGTGCTCGAGCGGCGGGGGAGAGGCGGGTGCCTTCGCAGTCGGGGCAGACCTGTTCGGAGAGGAACCGGCTGACCCTGGCGAAGCGCTTCTCGGTGTCCGCGCGTTTGAGTTCTTCGGTCACGGTCAGGCGGGCGTTGCGGAAGGTGAAATCGAGGTCGTGCAGTCCCTTCTTCGAGGTGACCGTGATGTGCTTCTTCTCCTCGGGACCAGAGAAGACGATCTCGCGTTCCCAGTCCTTGAGGTCGCGCCAGGGCACGTCGGTGCGGACTCCGAATTCGCGGGCGATCTGCGGTTGGACGTTGAAACCGAACATCTGCCAGGGGATGACGGTGCCGTCGTCGATCGACATGTCGAGGTCGCGGATGAGGGCGGCATCGTCGACTTCTCTGATGGTGCCGATGCCCTCGCAGCGGGGACAGGCTCCACCGGAATTGAAGGCCAGCTCCTCGGCGCCGGGCGCGTGGACGGTCTCACCGCATTCGGGGCAGTCGAACGGCTCCTCGGCAGCGACGTTGAGAGTCGGTTCCTGCCGGTGCCCGTTCGGGCAGAGGTGGGAGGCCAGCCGAGAGAACATCAGGCGGATGACGTTGAGCAGCTCGGTCGAGGTGCCGAAAGTCGAGCGGACCCCGGGGACTCCGGGTCGTTGCCGCAGAGCAAGGGCGGCGGGGATATGGCGGACGGTGTCGACGTCGGCGCGGGCGGCTTGAGCCATGCGTCGACGGGTGTACGTCGACAGAGGTTCGATATAGCGGCGGGAGCCTTCGGCGTAGAGGACTCCAATAGCCAGCGAGGATTTGCCCGAACCGGAGACGCCGGCGATGGCGACGAGGGTATTCAGAGGCACGTCGACGTCGATATTCTGCAGGTTGTGCACGCGGGCGCCGCGCACCTCGACCGCTGTGGCAGGGGCAGTGTTCCGGGCTTCGGTCGACATATCGTGATCGTAACAACCGACACTGACGTGACTCGTCACCTGCTGAGACTGCCTTTGCAGCCGGATACTACGGGACTACAATCGTCTCGCTGACGAGAACAGGGGCATACTGGTCAGATCAGAGACTCCAACTAGGTCTGTGAATAAGCAACATCCGCCCCGGGTGACGAGCAACGGTGCCTGCATCCTGCAAGCCCACGATCCACCACCGGCTTCGCCAACCACGGCATCCGGCACCTACAAGAAGAGGCACACGATGACTGAGACACCCGTCGAGTCCCGCGAAGACAAGTCGCGGGCCCGCAAGGCCGTAGTCGCGGCCGGACTGGGCAACGCCCTCGAATGGTATGACATCATCCTGTTCGGGTTCATGGCCACCTCGATCACCGCGGTCTTCTACCCGGGCGAAGGTCTGTCCGCGCAGCTGATGACCTGGGCGACCTTCGCCATCACCTTCGTCGTCCGTCCCCTCGGCGCGATCATCATCGGCCGCTACTCGGACAAACACGGCCGCAAATCGGCCTTGTCGCTGACGATCGGGCTGATGACCCTCGGTGTGTTCATCATCGTCATCCTGCCCGGCGAAGCGACCATCGGCATCTGGGGCGCGATCGGCCTCATCATCGCCCGCATCATCCAGGGCATCTCCGCCGGTGGCGAATTCGGGTCGGCCACAGCCTTCCTCACCGAGAACGCCAAGCGCGGCAAGGCCTACTACGCCTCTTTCCAGACCGCTACCCAGGGTATCTCGATGTTCCTGGCCGCCGGAATCTCGTGGATCCTCAGCTCGGCACTGAGCGAAGAGGCCCTGCACTCCTGGGGCTGGCGAGTGGCCTTCGCCCTCGGCCTGCTCATCGGACCCGTCGGCTGGTACATCCGCTCGAAGATGGATGACACTCCTGAGTTCAAGGCCGCCGAGAAGACCGACAACCCGCTTCGCGTCCTCCTCAGTGAGAACTTCGGTCGCCTGTTCTCCGCGTTCCTCATCATCGCGATGGCCACGATCTCGGTCTACCTCATCACCTTCCTGCCGCAGTTCGCCGTCACCAACCTCGGCCTCGACGCGTGGGCATCATTCCCCGGTGCCGTCGTCGCCGGTGTCATCACACTCATCGGCGCTCCGTTCGCCGGCCGCCTGGCCGACCGGGTGGGACCGACGACCGTGATGATCCCGACGACCATCGTCGGCATCATCGTCGCCTGGCCGATGTTCATCCTCTTGACCGCGAACCCCTCGATCGGAGTCCTCACCCTGTGCGAGGCGATCGTCGGCCTGTTCATGGTCTTCTACTTCGGTCCGATGCCGGCGCTGCTGTCCGAGCTGTTCCCCGTCAAGGTGCGCAGCTCCGGCATGACCATCGCCTACAGCTTCGGTGTCGCGATCTTCGGCGGCTTCGCCCCGCTCATCCTCACCGCGCTGCTCGGCGCGACCGGTCTGCTGACCGTGCCCGGCTTCTACTACGCGGGCCTGTCGCTGCTGTCCCTCATCGGCGTGATCATGGCCCGGAAGCTCTACAGCCAGCGCTGACCGCACCGCAGACCCGAACAGACCCGACCCCGCGATTGTGCGGGGCCGGGTCTGTTCGCGTGTTCCTGCCGGCTTATCGGTCTTCGCCCGCAGGAATCGTGTGCTTGACGGGGTTTCCTCGCCTCGTTCAAGTCGGCCCGCGAAAATAGGTGCGTGTACCTCGCGATAAGCGAGCTTGGCCTTGAACGACGGTATGGAAGAGGGAAGGAACGCCCTCGCCGAGGCGGTTCACCCGCCGACCGGCACCTCGACGCCAGCCTCCTCGGCCTTCCGGACCTTCGCTGCCGCACGCTCGATGCGCACGATGTGAGCGAGCAGGGCGAACCACACAAGAGCCAGGCCGCCGAGCGTCAGCCACACAGCCGACGAACCGAGGCCGATGGCGAGCAGGATGGTGCGGACGTTCGTGAGAACGATGATTCCACCTGCGGCGACCGCAAGCACCCTGGCCGGCAGCAGCTTCACCAGCCATGCGGCGAAGGGTGCGGCGATGACGCCGCCGACGAGCAGCGCCGCCACGATCTGCCATTCGATGCCCTGTGATCCGAGTGCAATGAGGAATCCGAGCGAACCGCCGACCGCGACGATGAACTCGCTCGTGTCGATCGAGCCGACGACCTTGCGCGGCTCCAAGCGTCCCGAGGACAGCAGCGTCGTCGTTCCGACTGGTCCCCAGCCGCCCCCGCCGATCGAGTCGAGTGTGCCGCCGATGAGCCCGACCGGGACGAGCATCTTCGCGCTCGGCCGTGACTTGAACGTCGGACGCGCACCGCCGAGTGCCAGGAACCGCCAGATGACGTAGACGCCGAGCGCCAGCAGGATCCCTGAAATCCATGGGGTCGCCGCTTCCCCGTCCAGACTGGCGAGGAACGTCGACCCTGCGATCGCCCCGACGAACCCCGGACCGGCCAGAATCGCGACGGTCCGCCAGTCGACATTGCCGAATTTGTGGTGCGAGATCCCCGACACCAACGTCGTCCCCAATTCAGAGAAGTGCACCGCCGCCGAGGCGGCCGCCGGTGCCGTACCCGCCGCGAGCAGCAGCGTGGTTGAGGTGACCCCATAGGCCATGCCCAGGGAACCGTCGATGAGCTGCGCGATGAGCCCGACTATTCCCAGGATGATGAGCTGACGCATGTGCTTGCCTTTCGTGGATGACGCGGAGGATGTGGAGGCGCAGAAGATTGGTGAGGCGTCGAAGATGCGGACGGTGCCAGCGACGCAAAGACGCGTTGACAACACACACTAGCGAAACTGTTGAGCAGAAAGGAAGATCGGCAGCAATCCTACGAACTCGGTCGCCGTATGTCGAAAGATGACGTCGAATGTCGATATTTCGCTGATGAGCAGCCTGTATGCGACGCCGAGGCGGATGGGTTACGCTATGCGAATGCATTCAATCCAAACGATCACTGCTCGCCCTGGTTGCTCAGTCGTTGAGCAATCAGCCTGTCCGGTGACCTCGACGGCCCCGGGGCAGGTGCGGGAACGGGTGCAGAGTCTCGCGCAGAGAAGCGCTGAGGAGCGGGCGCAATGACAGGGTTGCCGTCGGTGGGCCTGATCTCCCATGGAACCTCATCGCCCACCGGGCAGGTCTTCATCGAAGTGCTCGCGACAGAGATCGCCACGGACCTGCGTATTCGCGGGATTGCCGACGAGGTCATGCTCGGCCATGTGGACGTCCAAAAACCCGACGTCGACGAGGTGATCGCCCGACTGCCCGCCGACCGTCCGGTCGTCCTCGTGCCGCTCCTGCTCTCGGCGGGGTATCACGTCCATGTCGACCTCGCTGAGGCGGTCGACCGTGCCGCTGAATCGGGCCGTGACGTTCGACGAACGCCCACGCTCGGGCCCGACCCGAGGCTTGCAGAGATCCTCGCCGACCGCCTCCCGGCGCTTAGCGACAACGACGACGTCATCCTCGCCGCTGCCGGTTCGAGCGACGAGCGGGCCAACGAATCCTGCCGCGAGATGGGCAGGCTGCTGGCCGCAGAACTCGAGCGCCCCGTCGAGGTCGGCTTCCTCGCCGGCGGAGGAGTACCGTTGAAAGACCTCGTCGGACAGAACCGCAGTCGCGGTGCCCGACCCGTGCTCGCGAACTACCTGCTGGCTCCCGGTTTCTTCGACGACCTCGCCCGCAAGCACGTAGAGGGCGGCACTGACTCGACCGGCCTCCTCGCCCCGCCGCTTCTCACCGGAGGCGGCACCACGTCCGCCGTCCCGCCGAAACTCGTTGACATCGTCCGCGACCGAGTCCGAGAGGGCATCCGCGGCCAAGTTCGCGACGGTGTTCTCGCGACCGGCCGCAACAGCGGCCCCGGTGGCGCCCATGTCGAAGGCGGCTGTTCTGCCTACGTCCAACCTCACACCCAACCCCACAACTTCACCCCGCAGATGCTCAATGCCTGACCGCATACACGGCAGGCCGTGACGCCATATGTCACTTCGTGACACAAACCCTTCGGTAATTGGTTGAGCAATTCGGCATTCATGTAGCGTGATTCATCACTGGTTCCCCTCAGCGTTTGGAGACAGCAATGTCCACTCAGGTGGAAGAGAACAAGGAAACGGCAGGTAAACAGGCCGCAAAGCGGCCCGCCCGCCCGAAGAAGTCCAATGGGCAGTGGAAGATTGACGGCCATGAACCGTTGAACAAAAACGAGATCGACAAGGCCGAAGACAACGGCCTCAACGTTCGCGCCCGAATTGAGACCATCTACTCCAAACGTGGATTCTCGTCGATCGACTCCGACGACCTGCACGGCCGCTTCCGCTGGTGGGGCCTGTACACGCAGCGCAAACCCGGAATCGATGGCGGCCGCACCGCGAAGCTCGAGCCGCATGAGCTCGAGGACGAGTACTTCATGCTGCGTGTCCGCATCGACGGCGGAAAGCTCACCACCGAGCAGCTGCGCACGATCGCCGACATCTCCACCGAATTCGCCCGCGACAGCGCCGACCTCACCGACCGCCAGAACATCCAGCTGCACTGGATCGAGATCGAGAACGTCCCCGAGATCTGGCGCCGCCTAGAAGCCGTCGGCCTGCAGACCACCGAAGCCTGCGGCGACGTCCCCCGCGTCATCCTCGGCTCACCCGTCGCCGGCATCGCCGCCGACGAGCTCATCGACCCGACACCGGCGATCGAAGAGATCTCACGCCGCTACATCGGCGACCAGAGCCTGTCGAACCTGCCCCGCAAATACAAGACCGCGATCACCGGCCACCCCAGCCAGGACGTCGTCCACGAGATCAACGACTGCTCCTTCGTCGCCGTCGAACACCCCGAACACGGCATCGGCTACGACCTGTGGGTCGGCGGCGCCCTGTCCGTCGTCCCCCGCTTCGCCGAACGCCTCGGTGCCTGGGTCGCCCCCGACCAGGTCGTCGAGACCTGGCTGGGAGTGACCTCGATCTTCCGCGACTACGGCTTCCGCCGCCTGCGCAACAAGGCCCGACTGAAGTTCCTGCTCGCCGATTGGGGTCCGGAGAAGTTCCGCGAGATCCTCGAGACCGAATACCTCGGATTCAAACTCGCCGACGGTCCGGCGCCGGCCAAGCCGATCACCGCCGGCGACCACGTCGGCGTGCACAAGCAGACCGACGGCCGCTACTACATCGGGGTCAGCCCCGTCGTCGGCCGCGTCTCGGGCACCCTGCTCAGCCAGGTCGCCGACCTTGCCGACAAGTACGGCTCTACCCGCCTGCGCACCACCCCGCACCAGAAGTTCCTCCTCCTCGACATCGAGGAGAAGGACGTCGAAGCCGTCGTCGCCGAGCTTGACGCCTTGGGCCTCTCCAGCCGCAAGGACCTCTTCCGCCGCTCGACGATCGCGTGCACCGGCATCGAATACTGCAAACTCGCCATCGTCGAGACCAAGCAGACCGCAGCCGACACCATCACGAAGCTCGAAGAGCGCCTCGCCGACATCGAGGAGCTGCCCCACCCGATCAGCTTCCACCTCAACGGCTGCCCGAACTCCTGCGCCCGCATCCAGACCGCCGACATCGGGCTCAAAGGCCAGATCGTCACCACCGACGAAGGCGAACAGGTCCCCGGATTCCAGGTCCACGTCGGCGGAGGCCTGGCCTCGAAAGACCGCGACGAGGCCGGACTCGGCCGCACCGTCCGTGGACTCAAGGTCACCGCCGAGAACCTCAGCGACTACGTCGAGAAACTCGTCCGTCGCTTCCTCGCCGGGCGTGGGGAGACCGAGACTTTCTCCGAATGGGCCCACCGCGTTGACGAGGAGGAACTGGTATGACCCGCCCCATCGAGGAACTCAAGGCCCTCGCCGAGGCGGGTGCCCGTGAACTCGCCGGTGACCCGGAGAACGGTGTTCCCGAGGCCAACCCCGCCGACGTCATCCGCTGGGTGTCCCGGAACTTCGACACCGCGGCCTGCGCCGTGGCCTGCTCGATGGCCGACGCGGCACTGCCGCACTACGTCGCCCAGTACCAGCCCGGCGTCGATGTCCTCTTCCTCGACACCGGCTACCACTTCTCCGAGACCTATGACACCCGCAACGAGGTGGCCCGCCGTGTCGACGTCCACATCGTCGACGTCCTCCCGGAGCAGACCGTGGAAGAGCAGAACGCCGAATTCGGCAAGGACCTCTTCGCCCGCGACCCGGGCCTGTGCTGCGCCCGCCGCAAGGTCGCACCATTGAAGAAGTCGCTGAACGGCTACGAACTCTGGTTCACCGGAGTCCGCCGTGACGAGTCTCCCACCAGGACGAATACGCCGCTGATCACCTTCGATGAGAAGAACGGACTCGTCAAGGTCAACCCCCTGGCCGCATGGTCCTTCGATGACCTCCTCGACTACTCGCGCGCCTTCGACGTCCCGGTCAACCCGCTGCTGAGCCAAGGGTACCCGTCGATCGGCTGCCAGCCCTGCACTCGCCCCGTCGCCGAAGGGGAAGACCCCCGCGCCGGCCGTTGGGCCGGATCGACCAAAACAGAATGCGGACTCCACACATGAGCATCGACACCCAGTTCAACCACGACACCTACACCACCCCCGAGGCGGCGCCCGCCCACAACCCGGGTGCGAGCCTGTCCACCCTCGACGTCCTCGAATCCGAAGCGATCCACATCATCCGTGAGGTCGCCGCCGAGTTCGAACGCCCCGTGCTGCTGTTCTCCGGCGGCAAGGACTCCGTGACCGTCCTCCACCTCGCGTCGAAGGCGTTCTGGCCGGCGAAGATCCCGTTCGGACTCCTCCACGTCGACACCGGCCACAACTTCGACGAGATCATCCGCTTCCGCGACGAGACGGCCGAGAAGTACGGCCTCGACCTCACGGTGGCGAAGGTCCAGGACTACATCGACGACGGTCGCCTGCGCGAACGCCCCGACGGAACCCGCAACACCCTGCAGACCCAGCCGCTGCTCGACGCCATCACCGGCGGAAAGTTCGACGCCGTCTTCGGCGGTGCCCGCCGCGACGAGGACAAGGCCCGGGCCAAGGAACGAATCCTGTCCCTGCGCGACGAATTCGGCGGCTGGAACCCCAGCAGCCAACGCCCCGAACTGTGGAACCTCTTCAACGGTCGCCACCTGCCCGGCGAACATGTGCGCGTGTTCCCGATCTCGAACTTCACCGAACTCGACGTGTGGAGCTACATCGCCCGCGAAGGCATCGAACTGCCCGAGCTCTACTTCGCCCACGATCGCGAAGTCTTCCAGCGCGACGGCATGTGGTGGGCCACGGGCGAATTCTCCACCCCGCGCGACGGCGAGACCGTCACGACCAAGAAGGTCCGCTACCGCACCGTCGGGGATATGAGCTGCACCGGAGCCGTCGAATCGAGCGCCGATGACCTCGAGTCCATCCTCGCCGAGGTGGCCGCCACCACTGTGACCGAGCGCGGTGCCACTCGCGCCGACGACCGGATCTCGGCCGCGGCGATGGAAGACCGCAAGAAGGACGGGTACTTCTGATGACGACCACAACCACCACCGAAACAACTACCACCGAGGCGACGCCGACCTTGGACACGACAACGAAGACGCTGCTGCGCTTCGCCACCGCCGGATCCGTCGACGACGGCAAATCCACGCTCGTCGGCCGGCTCCTCCACGATGCGAAGGCGATCCTCGCCGACCAGCTCGCCGCCGTGACCGCCACCAGCCGGGAACGTGGGTTCTTGGGCGGTGAGTTCGATTTCGCGCTGCTCACCGACGGTCTGCGGGCCGAACGCGAACAGGGCATCACCATCGACGTCGCCTACCGGTACTTCGCCACCGACCGTCGCTCGTTCATCCTCGCCGACTGCCCCGGACACGTGCAGTACACGCGGAACATGGTCACGGGAGCCTCGACCGCCGATGCCGTCGTCGTCCTCATCGACGCCCGCACCGGCTCGACCGAACAGACCCGCCGGCACCTCACCGTCGTCTCCCGACTGGGCATCCGCCACGTCATCATCGCCGTCAACAAGATCGACCTCATCGACTACGACCAGGCGGCGATCGAGACGGTCGAGAACGACATCAAGGCACTCGCGGACGAGATCGGCCTCGAGACCCCGCACCTCATTCCGATCTCCGCCCTGGCCGGGGACAATGTCGCCACCACCTCGGACAGCACTCCCTGGTACACCGGGCCGGCACTGCTCGAACTCCTCGAGACCCTGCCGAGTGCGGACGAGGACACCGCCGACCTCGAGGCCTTCCGCCTCGACGTGCAGACCGTGCTGCGTCCGCAAGGGGGCCTGGCACCGGGTCTCGACCCCGAGGAATTCCGGGACTACCGGGCCGTGGCCGGACAGATCACGGCCGGGCGGGTCAGCCTCGGCGATGAGATCGAGATCCATCCTGCCGGGCTGAAGACGACGGTGACCGGAATCGATACCGCCAGCGGTCCCCTTGAGACCGCGAGTGCGCCGCTGTCGGTGGCGCTGCGGTTGGCCGATGACGTCGATACCGCCCGTGGCAGCGTCATCGCCGCGGCCGGCACCCTGCCCACCCCGCGCCGGGAACTGCGCGCCGAGGTGTTCCCGTTCACCGCGGAGGGCCTGCGCACGGGGGATCGGGTGCTCATCAAGACGGGGACGACGACCGTGAAGGGGATCGTCACCATCGAGGCCAAACGCAACCTCGAGACCTCCGAGACCGAACCCGCCGAGGTGCTCGCCGGCAACGACATCGGCCTGGCCCGGGTGAAGCTGTCCGCCGAGCTGCCGGTCCCGGACTTCCGCGACCACGGCACGGCCGGAGCCTTCGTCGTCATCGACCCGCAGACAGGCAACACCCTCGCTGCGGGAATCCACACCCCCGAGGCGGCCCCCAGCTCCGAATCCACCGAGGACCAATCATGACGCTCTTCCTCCCACAGCAGCCCGGCACGGTGCTGCTCGTCGGTGCCGGACCGGGCGATCTCGGACTGCTCACGGTCACCGGTCTGCGCGCATTGGAACGCGCCGATGTCATCGTGGCCGACCGCCTCGGTGCCAGATCAGTCATCGATCAGCTCGAAACCGAACGCGGCGCACCCCTGGACGCGGAGATCATCGACGTCGGCAAGCTGCCGGGGCACCATCCGGTGCCGCAGAGCGGGATCAACGACATCCTCATCACACAGGCGAAGCTCGGCCGTCGGGTCGTCCGACTCAAGGGCGGGGACCCGTTCGTCCTCGGACGTGGGGGAGAGGAGGTCATCGCCTGCCGGGCCGCCGGAGTCGATGTCCGCGTCGTTCCCGGGGTGACCAGCGCGAACTCCGTTCCCGCGGTCGCCGGAATCCCGCTCACCCACCGAGGTGTCGCCACCTCGTACACGGTCGTGACCGGTCACGACCAGCTCAGCGAGATCGGCGGGGGATGCGACCACACCGTCGTCGTGCTCATGGGAGTGGGCACACTCATCAATTCGGCGATGGTGCTCGCCCGATCCGGGCGCGGTGACGACTGCCCGGTCGCGATCGTCGAAGACGGTTTCGGTGAGAACCAACGAGTGACCATCGGAACCCTCGGCGACATCGCCTTCCGCGCGGCTCGCCGAGGCGTCCGCTCACCGGCCGTGATCGTCGCTGGTGATGTCGTGACCCTGAGCCCCTACGCCGATGGTGCGTTCACTTCGGCGACAGAGCCTATGCCAGCGCACGCATCCGAACTCGTGAGGAACCCATGACCTACATCATCGCCCAACCGTGCGTGGACCTGAAGGACCGAGCCTGCATCGAGGAATGCCCGGTCGACTGCATCTACGAAGGCACCCGTTCCCTCTACATCCACCCCGACGAATGCGTCGACTGCGGGGCTTGCGAACCCGTGTGCCCCGTCGAGGCGATCTTCTACGAAGACGATGTGCCTGATGAGTGGGAGGCCTATTACAAGGCGAACGTCGAGTTCTTCGATGACATCGGCTCCCCGGGCGGAGCAGCCGCCCACGGGGTGGTCGACAAAGACCATCCCTTCATCGCAGCTCTGCCGCCGCAGAACGCGGACGACTGAACACCCAGCGACGGACTTCTCAATGACGACGAGCGACACTTCGCTCATCTCCGACTGATCAAGGAAAACCATGCCTGCTATTCCCTTCAGAGTGGCCATCATCGGTGCCGGTCCCGCCGGCATCTACGCCGCCGACCTGCTGACCAAGGCCGAACATGACCTGGAACTGAGCATCGACCTCTTCGAACGCCTGCCCTCTCCCTTCGGGCTCGTCCGCTACGGTGTCGCCCCCGACCATCCGCGGATCAAGGGCATCATCAATGCGCTCATCAAGGTCCTCGACCGTGGTGACATCCGCCTGTTCGGCAACGTCGAATACGGGGTCGACATCAACCTCGGCGAGCTCACCGACCGCTACGATGCGGTGATCTTCTCCACCGGCTGCTTCGTCGACGCACCGCTGTCGCTGCCCGGCATCGACCTGCCCGGTTCCTATGGGGCCGCGGACTTCGTCAACTGGTACGACGCCCACCCGGATGTGGCCCAGACCTGGCCGCTGGATGCGGAGAAGGTCGCGGTGCTCGGCAACGGCAACGTCGCCCTCGACGTGGCTCGGGTGCTCGCGAAGCAGGCCGATGACCTGCACACGACGGAGATTCCCGATCACGTCTACGAGGGCCTGAAGTCCTCGAAGGTCACCGATGTCCATGTGTTCGGACGGCGTGGTCCCGCGCAGGCGAAGTTCACTCCGCTCGAGCTGCGTGAGCTCGGTCAGGTCGAAGACGTCGACATCATCGTCTATCCCGAGGACTACGAATTCGATCAGGGGTCGCTCGAGGCCATCGAGTCGAGCAACCAGGTCAAGCAGGTGACGAAGACGCTCACGGACTTTGCGATGCGGGAGGAGACCGGGGCGAAGCGCCGTCTGCACCTGCACTTCCTCCACGCACCGGTGGCCATCCTCGGCGAGGATCGGGTGACCGGTCTACGCACGGAACGTCAGGAACTCGACGGGACCGGTGGCGTCAACGGCACCGGGGACTTCCACGACTGGGACATCGATGCCGTGTACCGGGCCGTCGGCTATGCGGGAACGCAGCTGCCGCAGCTGCCCTTCGATGAGGCCAAGAAGGTCATCACGAATCACGAAGGTCGCGTCGTCGACGCCGACGAGCAGGGCCAGGCCGCCGAGGCGGACGTCATCCCCGGCGTGTACACGACCGGGTGGATCAAGCGCGGACCGGTCGGGCTCATCGGTCATACGAAGGGCGATGCGCTCGAGACGATCGGGCACATCCTCGACGACCAGGCCGCCGGGGCGCTCACCGAACCCCTGTACCCGGAGGAGTCCTCGATCGTCGAGCTGCTCGAGTCGAAGGGCGTCGACTTCACCGATTGGGAGGGCTATCACCGGCTCGAGGCCGCGGAGAAGGCCCTCGGTGTGGCCGAGGGACGTGAGCGGGTGAAGATCGCGACCCGTGAGGCCATGCTCGCCGAGGCGCGCGCCCACCTGACCGCGGACGCGAACGCCGGGAGCTGAGAGCCGCGCCCACCGCGTCGGCACCCACCTCGAGGCGCAAACCTCACATAGTGACCCTCAACGTTCCACCATTCGACCCCGAACACCGAAAAGAGGTGTTCGGGGTCGTTTGAGTCTGTGACCTGGCCGTATAACACGGCTATGTAATTGACGTCACACGCCGATCGGAGAAAACTAGCGGCGGATAAACTGCCGTCTACCCTGGGAGGCAAAGATGCCCTCACAAAGTTCCCTGTCGTCGGGCTCGCCCACGAGCGTGACCGTCGTCCATGACAAAGGGCTCAAACGTGATATCGGCAAGACCGGCCTGCTCTTCACCGGAGTCGGGTCGATCATCGGCTCCGGTTGGCTCTTCGGTGCCTTCGATGCCGCGAGCATGGCTGGTCCGGCCGCGATCCTGTCGTGGGCCCTGGGTGCGGTCCTCATCATCTTCGTGGCTCTGAACTACTCCGAACTCGGTGTCATGTTCCCTGTCGCCGGCGGTGTCGTGCGCTACCCGCACTATGCCTTCGGTTCGTTCGCCAGCTACACCAGCGGGTGGATCACGTGGCTGTCGGCGGCGGGAACCGTGGGCATCGAGGTGCTCGCGGCCGTCCAGTACGCCTCGAGCTATATGCCGTGGCTGATGGAGTCGAAGGAGGGGGTGCTCGTCCTCACGGTGCCGGGCATCTTCGTGAGCATTGCGATGGTCGCGGTCTTCTGCGTCATCAACATGTTCGGCGTGAAGTTCTTCGCCCAGTTCAACAACGTGCTCGTGTGGTGGAAGCTGCTCGTCATCGTCCTCGTGTTCATCGGACTGGCGCTGCTGGCCTTCAACCCCGGTCACTTCCACATGCCCGAGTTCGGCGGTTTCGCTCCCAACGGCATCGCCCCGATCTTCGCGGCCCTGCCCGCTGCGGGCATCGTCTTCTCCTACCTCGGATTCCGTCAGGGTGTGGAGTTCGCGGGTGAGACGAAGAATCCGCAGAGGAACGTGCCCTTCGCCGTCATCGGTTCGATCGTGCTCACCGGCATCATCTACATCCTCCTGCAGGTCGCGTTCATCGGCGCCATCCCCACCGACCTGCTCAAGGACGGTTGGGGCGGACTGTCGTTCTCGAACTCGGCGGGACCGTGGGCGGAGATCGCGATCATGCTCGGCGCCATGTGGCTGGCGATCATCCTCTACATCGACGCCGTCGTCTCCCCGGCCGACACCGGCCTGATCTTCACCGCGCTCACCCCGCGTCTGTCGTACTCGCAGGCACGCGTGGGCAATGCCCCGAGTGCCATGACGAAGCTGAACAAGAAGGGCATCCCGTGGTTCGGTCTGCTCATCACGTTCATCGTTGCCTGCTTCCTGTTCTTCCCGTTCCCGTCGTGGGCGAAGATGGTCGGGTTCATCACCTCCGGCACCGTCATCTCCTTCGGCTCCGGTCCGATCACGGTGGCGGCATTGCGCCGTCAGCTGCCTAATCAGGAGCGTCCGTTCCGCCTGCCTGGTGGAGACGTCCTCCCGTTCCTCGGGTTCCTCGCTGCGAACCTCATTGTGTTCTGGACTGGGTGGGACACGAACTGGAAGCTGTTCCTAGCGATGGCTCTGGGCTACGTCGTCCTCGGCCTGCACTATGCGTTCAGCGACCGCAGCAAGATCCCGCCGCTGCAGTTCAAATCCGGTTGGTGGATGATCCTGTGGCTCGGCGGCCTGGCCGTGCTCAGCCTGCTGAGCAATTACGGTGAGGGCGCTATGGGCGTGCTCACGTTCGGCTGGGGCGAGCTGGTCTGCACCATCTTCACCGCCATCGTCTTCTACGTCGGCATCAAGACCCGCCTGGGGTCGGAGGAAGTCGTCACCAACGTCGAGAACACCAAGGAGGCAGCGGCCGAACACATTGACGGGGAATGAACCCGTGACAGTTCGTCGAACTGGCTGAACGTCGAATCCTTCGACGTCAAAGAACGATGCCCTCGCCGAGGCGGCCCGACCCCGTATATCCACGACAGTGGAGTACGGGGTCGGGTTCGTTCAGCGCAGGAACCGTGGCAGGTTAAGGGATCCGCGATCTGAGGCAGTCTAGCGTCCCTGGCCGCCAGCCGCGTCGCAAGTCAGAGTTCCGTCTCGATAAACGTCAACGGTCCATACGGTGCCAACACCCAGCGGCCATCTGCCCATTCGTCGACCATGTTGGATGCGTCGTCCACATGTAACCAGCGTTGTTTGACCGATTGTGTTTGGCCATTCACCGTAAGCGAGGCACGCACGTGTGCCCTCATCGATCCGAAGTGCTCGATTCTCCGGATCGTGTATTCATCGAGTGAGTACTCTTCGTACAATCTCTTTGCATCCAACGCATTGTTGCCATCTGACAAGTGACTATTAGAGGGTTGCATGAAGTGTGGGCCGAGTAGCCCCCACTGTTTCCTATCCCAGCGTAGGAAGTAGTCTTCCGCCGCTCGAAGTACATCGCAAACGGAGGTGGCCGGGGTGCATTCGTACGGCTCGAACTGGTCGCGTCTTGCTTTGGCTTCCTGCATTTGGCGGTATTGCTGAACTACCTCTTCTATTGACGGTTCAGGTGGTGCGCTCGCCTGCTCGGCTTCTTTGAGTTTCGCATCCGCCCAGTCGCCAATTGCGAAGAGATGGTTCCACGCTTTAGTGGAAGCGAAGGAGTTGTCGAAGTTCGTGACCATGCCATGCATAATGCCGTGCCTATACAGGTCGCGGACCTCTTTAGTCACTGTCTTCTTACACGATTTGGTGAAAGTCTTATGCGCATTGGTCAGACCCATATGGTGTCCGACGATACTGTTCCAAGCGAACATCTCCTCCACGCTTCTCGCGTGCAGGCCCTTGCGAGTCTGCTTATCGAGGTCGTTCACAAAGCCGTCCATTACGGCAATAAGCACCAATACAACACTGTAGTGTCTTCCGCACTTGTAATCCTCAAACGCCGACCGAAGCAGTGGCAGACGCGGCTTCATTGCTTCGAATCTCGCCAGACGCTTCAACCAAAACTTCACATGGTCGTCTGAACGATAGTAGGTAATCAGCGCCTTTTCTACGTCGTCCGTGTCATCCTTCTCAACGATCGATTCAACAGTTTCCAGGCTTAGATCGCTGGAGAAGATCCAGTTCCGGCTTCCAAGCTTTTCGTAGAACGCGTCAACGAGTAGCGCGATGCGATTGCTCTCGGCACTGAGGTCCTTCAAGTCTCTTTTGAGCTCAGCTTGCTTGACGACCGGAGCAACATTGATCAGCTCCTGCATTCCTCTAATGTTCTGCTCCATCTCCCGGAACGTTGGGAGGTCGCGAGCAGAGGAATATGGCTCCTGTGGCGTATCCGCGGCATTCATGTGAGGAGCCTAACTCGCACTACTGACGCGAACTTCAGGGATCGCGGTTATTGGATGTGCACGTTTAGATTTCGCCGTACCTCCCTCGAGGCGGCCCTACCCCGTACATCCACGACAGTGGCGTACGGGGTTGGGTTGGTTCAGCGCGGGATAGTGCGCAGGCTCAGCTGCTAGGCTCACCCAGCCCCGCCGGCCCCTTCCGCAAACTGCACAAAGTACTCCAGCGCCTCGAACGAATCCACCGCATCCGGATTCGCCACCTTCTCCAGCGCATGCCCCTGAATCAGTCGCTTCACCGGGACCTCGAGCTTCTTCCCCGTCTTCGTGTGCGGAATGGCAGGGACCGCGATGACGTCATCGGGCACGTGCCGCGGCGACGCCTTGGACCGCAGCTCCGAAACAATCCGCGACCGCAACCCTGAATCCAACGAAACCCCCTCAGCCAACACAACAAACAACGGCATCCAGTACCCGCCGTCGGGCTGCTCGGCACCGATGACCAGGGATTCGGCCACCTCGGGGATGCCGTCGACGACGTCGTAGATGTCGGCGCTGCCCAGACGCACGCCCTGCCGGTTGAGGGTGGCGTCCGAGCGGCCGGAGATGATGACGCTGCCGTGGTCGGTGATGGTGATCCAGTCGCCGTGGCGCCAGACTCCGGGGAACATCGAGAAGTACGTGTCGCGGTAGCGCTCACCATCGGGATCGTTCCAGAACTTCACCGGCATCGATGGCATCGGTGCGGTGATGACCATCTCGCCGACTTCGTCGACAAGCGGCTGACCGTTATCGTCCCAGGACTCCAACGCCACACCGAGGACAGGCCGTGAGAGTTCACCGGCCCAGATCGGACAGTTCGGGGCGGATCCGGCGAATCCGCTGACGACGTCCGTGCCGCCGCTCGTCGAGGCCAGCTGCACGCGCTCGCCCACGGCATCGCGGACCCATGGGAAGCAGTGGGAGGGCACCGGGGCGCCGGTGGCGCCGATCGTCCGCAGCGCGGAGAGGTCGAACTCCTTGCCGGGTTCGATCCCGGCCTTCATCCCGGCCAGGAAGATCCCGGGACTGACCCCGAGCACGTTGGCCTTCGTGTCCGCGGCGATCTCCCACAGCCGGTCCGGCCCTGGGTAGAGGGGACTGCCGTCGAAGCACACCGTGGTCGCACCGCCCACCAGCGCCGAGGCGACGAGGTTCCACATCATCCAGTTCGTATTCGTGTACCAGAAGAACCGGTCACCCGGCCGGATGTCGAGGTGGAGACCCAGCAGACGCAGGTGATCGATGACGACCCCGCCGTGGCTGTGCACGATCCCCTTGGGAATCCCCGTCGTGCCCGAGGAGTACAGCACCCACAGCGGGGTATCGAAATCGACGCGCGTGAACTCGGGTTCGGCATCCCCGGAGGCGATATCGTCCCAGGCGGTAAGGTTCGTGATCTGACCGTGTTCATCGATGAATTCCTCGCCGAGGTTGCCCACCCCGACTACGGCCTGCAGGCTCGGCATCCGGTTGGCCAGGCTAGCGACCTGGTCGCGGCGGTCGAAGGCCTGGCCGTTCCACAGGTAGCCGTCGGCGGCGAAGAGAATCTTCGGTTCGAGTTGGCCGAGTTTCGTCGCGGCACCTTCGGCCGCATAGTCCTGAGCGCAGGCAGACCAGATGGCGCCGACGGAAGCGGTCGCGAGGAACGCGATGAGGGTGTGGTGGGTGTTCGGGAGGTAGCCGACGACGCGGTCGCCTTGTTCGACTCCTTGCTCACGCAGCCAGGCGGCGACGGATCCAACTTGGCGACGCAGCTCGCGCCAGGTGGTCTCAAGATGTTCGCCGGATTCTTTGATCGTAATAATGGCTGGTTCGTCGGCGAGTTCGTCATCAAGGCCGACTCGCAGAGCGTGTTCGGCGTAGTTCAGCCGAGTGCCGCGGAACCAGGTGGCGCCAGGCATGGATCGGTCGGCGAGCACTTCGGTGTAGGACTCATCGGCGATGACGTCGAAGAAGTCCCAGACCGCGCCCCAGAACCCGTCGAGGTCGTTCACCGACCAGTTCCACAGATCGTCATAGGAGGCCAAGCTTTGGCCGGTGCGCTGATTCGCGAAGTCGATGAAGTCGGCGATCTGCGGTCGCGGGGTCTGGTCAGGGTCGGGAAGCCAGATCGGTTCGGCGGTCAATTCTTCTCCTCAGCACAGCGGTGGGCGGCATCGATAGCGGTCTCCACCAGCTGAAACGAGGCACACTCATTCCGCGGGGGAGACGTTGAGTCCACCTTACGCTTTGGTGCTCTGCCGAATTGACGTCTTCACTCTTCCGTCGGATCGTGTGGCGTGTGCGGCGACCTTCCGACCACATGCCATTGTGTTTCGCAACTTTCGTAAATATGATGTTGGTGCTTGGTTGGGGACGGGAGGGAACATGGTCCAATCGGATGCTGTCTCAGCGCCTGCAGAGGGCAGCGCCGAGGCCGGCAAGCTGGCAGCTGTTGTTGATTTCATTGCGCATAAGCAGCGACGCGAAGAAGGGCCTTCGGCCCGCTATTTCCTGACCACAGCTGATGGCACCGACCGAGTGGAGCTGACGGATGAGCTGTTCGATGTGTTGAAGCGTGCTGCGGAGGGGCTACGCCAAGGGCAATCGGTCAGCCTTCTCCGCCGCGATCAGGAGATCACCACCCAGCAGGCAGCTGATCTGCTGGGGCTGAGTCGCCCAACTGTCGTCAAACTCATCGATGCAGGCGAACTCGAAGCCAATGTCCCCGGTTCGGTTCGGAGGAAACTGCGATTGGCTGATGTTGTGGCTTACCGGGACCAACTTCATATCGAGCGATCGGACTACATTGCAGACAGCTCCTACGAATACCAGGACGTCAGCGACGCAGAGAGCGCGGAAGCCCTGTCCGAGATTCGACAAGAACGCAGAACGCAACTGCGCCGCTGAGAAATTCTCAGCGGCGCAGTCGGCGCGTAGGTGGGTTTAGGCTCAGCCCCACACCCCACGCGTATCGTGGACGATCTTCTGCGTGAGCAGAGTCCGGTCGATGCGGGTGAACTCGTTGTGGTCGACGAGCAGCAGCACGATATCGGCAGCGCGAATGGCTTCGTTCACTTCAGTGAGAGTGACGTTGTCGCGCCCCTCGAGTTCCGAAGGCAGGCTGTCGATGTTCGGCTCGACCGCCATGATGTTCGCGTCGGGGAGTTCGTCGGCAAGCCGACCGACGATCTGCCGGGCCGGGCTCTCGCGCAGGTCGTCGATGTTCGGCTTGAACGCCAGGCCAAGCGCCGCGATCTGCACGTCCTGGATGCGACGAGCCTGGGGGAGGAGCTTGTCGAGCACATAACCGGGCTTCGAGTCGTTGACCTCACGCGCGGTGCGGATCAGTGACGACTGCTCGGGTGCAGTGGAGACGATGAACCACGGGTCAACGGCAATGCAGTGGCCGCCAACTCCGGGGCCGGGCTGCAGGATATTGACGCGAGGGTGGTGGTTCGCGAGCTTGATGAGCTCCCAGACGTTGATGTCGAGCCCGTCGGAGATCACCGACAGTTCGTTGGCGAACGCGATGTTGACGTCACGGTAGGCGTTCTCGGTCAGCTTCGCCATCTCCGCGGTACGAGCATCGGTCATGAGGAACTCGCCCTCACAGAACAGCTCGTAGAGGTCGCGGGCACGTTCACCGGCATTGCCGTTGAGGGTGCCGACGATGCGATCGTTCGTCCGCAGCTCGATCATGATCCGGCCGGGCAGCACGCGCTCAGGGCAATGTGCGAAATAGACAGTCTGTGCGTTGCCGGGCTTGAGCGTGAGATCCGGGCGTTCCTTGATGATCGTCTCCGCCAGGAACTCCGTTGCTCCGGGAGGCGAGGTCGATTCGAGGATGATGAGCTCATTGCCCTCGAGCAGGGGAGCGATCTGCTTGCCCGCGGTCTCGATGTAGGACAGATCCGGTTCGTGCCCGTCCTTGAAAGGCGTCGGCACAGCGACAATGTAGTTGTCCGCGTGCGGAGTCTCGGTCGTGGCTCGCAGGTAACCCTGGGAGACGACACCAGCCACCGTTGTCGCCATGTCCGGCTCGACGAAGGGAACTTTGCCGGCGTTGATCGTGGCTACGGCATCGGCGTTGATGTCGACGCCGACGACCTCTGCGCCCGAACTGGCCAGAACAGCTGCGGTCGGAAGACCGATATAACCGAGGCCGATGACGGCGACGGAGGGGCGTTGAGAGGTGGCGGTGGGCGGCATGTGTGCGATGCTCCAAACTCGAGATGAACGACTTCTGATGTTACCTGAGGGCTCCTCGGGGCAACTTGACCACAATGACTGATGAAGTGACCGCTGACGTGACTTCATCATCAACTTTGGGTGAACGAGTTGTGACGGTCGTGCGATCCGGCCCGTTGGAGTGGTCCCGACATGATGAGATAGACGAAGTCGGTATGTCCAAGTTCTGCAGAACTGCATACCATTACCCACATCGGCATTGAAGCGAGAACCCTGCCTCGCCGAGGCGGCCCCCGTGGTTCTCCCGACCAGGAGTTCGTGCGTGACCCCCACTGTCCTCACCGTTTTCGGCACCAGGCCGGAAGCCATCAAGGTGGCCCCTCTTATCCGGGCGATCGAATCGAGCGCGACGCTGCGCTCCCGCACCGTCGTCACCGCCCAGCATCGTGAGATGCTCGACCAGGTCAATGATCTGTTCGGAATCGTCCCGGACGTGGACCTCAACATCATGTCCCAGGGGCAGACACTCAACGGGATCGCCTCCCGTGTCATCGGCGAACTCGACGCCGTGCTGGAAGACGAGGCACCCGATGCCGTGCTCGTCCAAGGTGATACGACCACAGTCATGGGCGCCTCCGTCGCCGCCTTCAACCGCGGCATCCCGGTCATCCATCTCGAGGCCGGACTGCGCTCGGGACACCTGCTCAGCCCCTTCCCCGAGGAAGCCAATCGGAAGCTGACGAGCCAGATCTCCGCACTCCACCTGGCCCCGACTGCACGGTCACGTGACAACCTGCTGGCCGAGTGCATCAATCCGGCCGTCGTCGTCGTCACCGGAAACACCGTCATCGACGCCCTCCACATCGCCGTCGACATGAACGTGGCCCCGGCCGACCCGGTCGTCGCCGACTATGTCGCCTCCGATCGCCCGAAACTTCTCGTGACAACTCACCGTCGGGAGAACCTCGGCTCGTCCATGGAGAACATCGGAGACGCGCTGGCAGAACTCGCCGCTGCCCGACCCGAACTGCTCATCCTGCTCCCGGCCCACCGCAACCCGCTCGTGCGCGAAGCCGTTCTGCCCCGAGTCGAGAAGTTCGACAACGTGCTCGTCACCGAACCGCTGTCCTACGGCGAATTCACCACGGTCATGGCCGCCTCGGACGTCGTCCTCACCGACTCCGGCGGCATCCAGGAAGAAGCCCCCAGCCTCGGCAAACCCGTCCTCGTCATGCGCGAGAACACCGAACGCCCCGAGGCGGTCACCGCCGGTTCGGTCAAACTCGTCGGCACCGACACCACCGTGATCGTCACCGAAGTCTCCCGCCTCTTCGACGACGCGTTCGCTTACGAAGCCATGGCCAAGGCCGTCAACCCTTACGGTGACGGACAAGCCGCCGCCCGGTCGGTCGCAGCCATCGAATCGCTGCTCGGCGTCGGCGACCGCATCGCGGAATTCGCACCAGACGTCGCCTTCGCCGACTGACGGCGACGATCGTGGCAGTTCAAACGCGCACCGTGCTGGTGACCCGCATGGGTGTGGGCATCTTCGACCCCGTCTGGTGGCGAACCCGACTCGGACTCTTCAGCAGCATCACCGCCGCCAGCGTGGCCGCGATGGGCGAACGAGACCTGGTGTGGGCGATCCTGCTCGACTCGGACCTGCCGCCGGACATCCTCGGCGATGTCCACGACGTCATCGACGCTCACGGACTCACCGATACGGTTCGCTTCCACTTCGTCCCGGACCACTCTCGCTTGGGGGACACGGTGCGCGCGGCACTCAAGGTGGAGACGCACCCGAAGCGCCCCCTCCATGCCCAGCTGCTCGATGACGACGATGCGATCTCGGCCCGATTGCACGATGCCCACCTCGAGGCCTTCGCACCGGACGTTGCCGGGGCGCAGGTAGCCACGACGGCGAAAGGCGTCGGCATCGACGCACCGCGCGGCAACCGGGGCGAGCTGATCTACCCCAGCCACGTCCCGAACTCGACCTTCTTCGGCTCAGCGACCGACGTCGGTGACCTCATGCTCTCCTCCCACCGGAAATGGCTGGCCACCGCGGTTCAGCGTGGGGGACTGGCGCACAGAGTCGAGACCGACACCGATGACTGGCTCTACCTCTATCACCGGCAAGGCGACGGGAACTACGACTCGCGGATCGCCCAATTCGGCGACTCCATGCGCCCGCTCACCCAAACGGATCTCAACCCGTTCGGCATCGACTTCGAAGCGTTCCGAGCCAGCGTCGTCGAACACGAAGCAATCCCGGAGACGATGGGTCTGACGTGGCGTCGCACCCAGCCGCAGCAATACGCTCTGCTCGATCTGCACCGTCGGACGCGCAAACTCAAGCAGAAGTGCATCCGCATCAACTCCGACATCTTCGGACAAAGCGAACCGTTCTTCTACCTGCGTTCGCCCCTGCCCAGCAAAGCTCGGAAAGCAGGCGCCACCGAATTCATCGGAGTCGGCACACCCGGCAGCCGCATCGAACTCTGGCTGAAGGGCAAGAACGACTTCAAGCACATGGGATCGGCAGAATGCGCCGACGACGGCAGCTGGTCGATCCGCCAGAACTTCCGAGCATCGAAATGGTCGGTCGAACTGCGTCAGTTCTCCGGAGACACCGCGGCCAATACGCTCCCGTTCCGCCTCACCATCGCCTGAGGGTTCTCAGCTGCCGACGACGTCCTTGAGGATCTTGCCCAACAGGGCACGCTTCGGTGGAACGTGGCCTTCACCGGCGTCGACGAGGTGGGACTCCACCTGGTGACCGTCCGGCAGCGCATCGAAGAACGGCGCATAGTGGTGCTCCATATGATCGCTGTCGCCGGAGTTCTGCACATAGAGCAGCGAATTGGACACGGGACGACGGTAGAGCTCGATGACATCGGTGCACACCGGCAGCTCGTCGACGGGCAGTCCGTCCCACGCATAGTTGAGGTACCGGTTGACGATGACCGGAACGTATTTGCGGATCGTCGTCTGCGGGTTGACCGGAACAGCGATCGAACCGGAAAAGTGCGTGGAGTAGTAGAGGGAGGCGAAGCCGCCTCCTGATGCGCCGAAGAAGACGAGCCGACGCTCCGGACCGTCGAATCTGGAGATGATCTCAGTCAATGCGTCCTGCAGCTTAGGCTGCCGACTGCTGCCGGCGTACCAGCCGAGCTTGATCCGGGAGTCGACGTAGAGCGACGGGTCGCTGATGAACAAACGATTCGCAGCGACATCTTCGGAGAACGTGGCCCCGGAGAACACCGGGTACCGACGCACAGCTTTCGTGATCGCGGCATGGAAGAAGACGACGGTGGTGTCGAACCCGCGATCGTCATAACGCAGATCGATGGGGACGTCATCGAGCATGATCGTGTACGTCGTCGAGGCGCCCGGCTGGGGCCCGGTGAACGCCGCCACCGATTCGACGTGGTGATGCCCCTCCTCGGGGATGGTGCGCTCGATCATCTCTTCAGCTCCTCGGGTCGTTCTCAGCGCAGCTCTGCGCCGGGTGCATTGTCATCTGAGCGGCTGTCGGCGTCGCGCAGATCGTGCACTGCCTGCAGCACTTGGGACAGTGATTCCTTCTGCGCGCGTTCGAGTCCTGCCCGATAGAGCAGCGCCAACGCCTCGATCTTCAGCGCAGACGTGTCGAACGTCGTCGTCTCCTGCGAGGCGATCGCCTCGGCGAACCAGCGACGGACCAGGGTTCTGTTCGCCCGGATCCGATTGTGGATCTCGTCGATGGAGCCGCGGACCGTGGACAGCGCCGCGTCGACTTCGTCGCGCACTGCCGAAATGCTGCGGTCATCCAGACGCACGGCGCAGTCGGGAAATTTGAGCAGCTCGAACAGCCCGGGCATCTTGTGTCCGTGCGTCTCCGAATACACGCCCACGGTCGGCACCGCCTGAGACGAGGCGAGGATGACCGAATGGAAGCGTGACGTCACCAAAGCAGCAAGGCGGCCGAGCTCGTCGACGAACGACCGGAACCCAGTCGGATCGATGAGTTCGACCCTGTCCGAACCGGCGACCTCGGTGAGATGATCGGCGACCGCCTTGGAGATCTCCCGGTCGGCTCGGGTCTGGACGATGACCTTCACCTTTCCTCCATCGGCCAGATGGGCTTCGGCCACCGAGGTGAAGAGTTGGAACGCCTGAGAGCTGCGGAACTGCGAGTCTCGGAGTTTGTTCTGCACGAATGCCGAACGGCGTGACCCTGGTCGGATCCCCATGTCCTCGGGCCGCAAGACGATGCCGAGGGCATCCTCGTCGCGGTTCTCTTCCTCTTGAGCCCGAAGTCCCGGTACGAAGAAGCCGGGATCCAGGAGAACCGGAAGCTCCTGACCGAGGTCGGGCGACTCGAGTCTCCGGGACTCGAGATCACGGTAAGCTGCTGCGTCGACGCCCTGGTGGAGGAACTCCTCGAGCGCGGTCCCGAACGATGTGCGGAACGGGCCGACGGTCGACGGCAGCAGGAGGACTGGTTTCTTCAGCGACTGCGCGGCCAGTGCGGGGAGGATCCTCCACACGAGGTCGATGAGGTTCTCTCCGGTCGCCGACTCGAAGAGATGCTCGCCGGCGTTGAGGACGACGAGGTCGACATCGGCCATACCGACATCTTCGGCGAACCGGTGCGGATGAGCGACATAGTCGATGAGCAGTTCGACCTCGTCACGGCCACCGCGTGCACGGCCGTCAGAGGGAACGATCAGCTGCTTCATGCCCTTGAGGGTGAAGCCCGCCTGCCTGCGGAACTGGTCCGAAGGCGCGAGGAGAACAGCCGTCGAGCCTTCGATGTCGACCTCGGCCCGGCGCATCAGTTCGAGGGCACCGGCATTGATGGCTAGGTCGCCCCAGTTCGAGGCGACATGCCCGTAGAACAGCATCGTCCGTGTCATGACGTCAGCCTAGCGAGCGCCGATCCCATGACCGCACCGACCGCCGACCAGCTGCGCTCCGATTCCGTCCATGCGGCCGCGGCCTCCACCCGTGACAGCGTCGCGGAAGGATCCTCGATGACTGCGCTGATCGCCTCGGCGAGAGCCTCGACGTCACCGCTGGGCACAACGAGACCGCGCTCGCCGTATCCGGCGATCTCCGCGAGAGCCGGGACGTCGGAGACTATGACGGACTTCTTCGCCGCCATCGCTTCGAAGGGTTTGAGCGGCGAGACTGCACGGGTCGCTGGGGTGAGCCGGCGCGGATAGGCGCAGACATCGATGACCGAATAGAGGTCTGCGACCTCGTCATGAGGGACGCGCCCGGTGAAGGCGATAGTCGATTCGTCGAGGCCGAGATCGGCTGCCAGCGACCGAATCCGGGACGACTCTGCGCCGTCTCCGACGAGCAGCGCGCGCACCTGGACTCCGCGGCTGCGGACCAGAGCGATGGCGCGAACGAGGATGTCGAGACCCTCGTAGCCGACGAACGTGCCGATGTATCCGATGACCGGGTCGTCGGCGCTCCAACCGAATCTCGAGAGCACCTGCGGGTTCTTCTCCGCAGACGCGAACTCGGCCGTATCGACGGCATTGGGCATGATGCCGATCGGGCGTCGAGTGTGCACTCTGCTGTTGATGATGTCGCGCATCGCCTCGGTGATGGTGAGGACTTCGTCGCAATGCTCCAACACTGCGTTCTCCAGCGTCACGGTGCGTGCACGACGCCCTTCCATCCGGGCGGTGTTCGCCGCCTCGTAGACGAGTTCCCACATGCCCGAGACCTCGTAGACGACGGGAAGACCGAAGCGCTTAGCCGCGATGAGGCCTGGCAGGGCCGAGACGTAGGTCGAACGCAGATGGACTGCCGACGGCCGTTCCCGGCGGATCACCTCGGCGAAATGGTCGATGGCTTCGCGCATGTACGCGAACTCGCCATCGGCGCGGGCAGTCTCGCTGCCCAGTCGCAGGTAGCGGATCCCGTCGTGGACCACCTCGGCGGTCGCCCCCGGCTCCAATGAGTTCGCGGCCTCGGGAAAGCCCGGACGGGTGAGAGCGATGACCTCGAAGCCGCCTGCGGCGACGGTCTTGAGGACGCTGTGTGCGCGAACCGCGTAGCCGCCGCTCTGGTCCGGTGCGCTCGCGTGGAGGATGGTGAGGATCCTCCCGGGTACGGGCTCGAACGGCACCGAGGTGTTCTCGGACACGGATTCGAGCTCGCGCAGCATCGCCGAGGCGGCTGCGGACTCGCTGATGAGAGGCCGGTCCGCGGCGGATGCGATCGCGGACTCGGCAGTGTCGGCGACCTCGTCGAAGCGTCCGGTTCCGAAGAGAGCACGGATGCGTCGCGCGCGGTAGACCTTCCCGCGGTCGGAGGGCGGCACGGTATCGGCGAGAGCCATGGCCTCAGCAAAGAAGCCGGTGGCCAGAAGGTGTCCGGTCAGAATATTGCGAACCGGAGCGTTCTGCCGTCGCGTTCCCCGGAACCGCAGCTGCCGGGCGAACGCTCTGGTCGCAGAGGACAGGGGCAGCAGTCGGGATGATTCGATCCGAAGAGAGTCGACGACCGTGCGTACGTGTTTGGCCAGCACAGGTGACTCGACGATGGTCGTCAGCCCGAGGGCGGCTCCCAGCGCTTGGATATCGACATCCGTCGGTAGGACGAGGTCCGAGCTCGGTCCGGCGTCGAGCAGTTCGGAGCCGCGGATCGAGATGATCGTCTGCTGTCCTGATCGGTTCGGTGTGAGCAGAATGACGCGAGCCCGATCGAGGAGAGGCCGACCCACCGAGTCAGAGGTCGACAGTGCTGCCGCGACAGACTCGGCGACGAGGATCGGTACGACGGGCAGGATCGCGAGGGTCTCCAGCACCGGTGTCAGCGCTTGGCGAGCGAACTCAGTCGAGGCAATGCGGATGCAGACGACGTCGTGCTGAATGCCGACGGGGGTGTCATCGAGGGCGCACACAAGTTCGGCGAGCCAGTCTGCATTCGCATCGAGAGAGCGGGTGACGGCACGCAGCTCGTGTTGAGCCGCTGGCTGCACATCCGACCCTGTTGACTCGAGCGTGGTCGTCCCGTCAGCAGCGATGGTCAGATCGAATGATCGGCGGTCGCCCTCACCGAAGTTGCTGTTCGGAGCATCCTGCATGAGGGACTCCAACCGTCTCCTCTGCCAGGGCTTCGCCCCTGTCGCGACCGCTTGATCGGCCAGCAGACGTGCCAGCTGGGCACGGCCGTTGCTGGCCAACAGGTCAGCCACGAACCGCGATCGCAGCGATGAACCTTCGGCCACCGCAGTGTGGAAGAGAATCCGGCAGACCGTTGCCGAAGACGTCAGACCGTTGAGCACGGAGCTGATCTTCCGCGCGGCCGTCTCCAGGTCATCGGAATGCTCGGACAGCAGTCGAGCGGCAGCTGCGATGCCGTCGACAATCGGATTCTCAGCGGGAACGCGGACGGTTCGGCTGCTCTCACTCGCCGAGTCGACAGCAGGAACGGACTCCAACACAGGTTCAAGTGCTGTTTCACGGGTGTCGACCTCGATGCGTTCACTCATCCGCGGCCTCGCTGACGATAGCGTTGACGGCCGCGGCGGTGGCGGCTTTGGACAGTGGATTGTGACCGCCGCGGACGTCGGAATACAGCGATACATCAAAACAGGATCGTTCACCGGACTGAGCGGGCAGAGCGTCGACAAGCGCGGGCAGCTGCGCGAGGGCATCGTTCTCGCTGGCGGCATTGAGCAGGCAGCGAGTTCGGGGGATATGCCCGAACTCGGCGAAGGCGTGAGCGGTCGATGTTCTGTCCGGGAAGTTCTCCGAAGTGTCCTCCGGAGTCGCACCCTCATAGGACTGGCGGGCGATCGTGGTGACGTAGACCGGGATGTACTTCGTCCAGTCGATCTGCGGGTTGTTCACCAGGGCACGGCTGCCTTCGTCGCGGGCGGCTGCTTGGAGAGCCTGGAAGCCTCCCGCGCTGGTCCCGAAATACAGGCGAGCAGCCGACGGAACCTCGAGACACTCTGCGACGAAACGGGCCGTCTGGGCCATTGCGGGCAGCGCAAAGCGGCCGGGAGCTCCTTGCCCCCATCCGATGCTGATCTGATTGTCCGTGCGCAGCGTCGGATCGGAGATGAAGAGGACATCGGCGTCGAAGTCGTCGACCCAGGTCCGCCGTTGGAAGATCTCCTGCGGATCCTTCCCCGGAGTCCTCCGGACTGCTCCGTTGAAGGCGATGACGAGCCGGCCCGTCGGCTCGTCCCTCGACCACAGGAGCGCGGGAACCGTCACCGTTCCGGCGTGGAAATCGAAGCGTTGGAAGAGACCGGGGCGTCGTTCGATGCGGTCTCCGGGCAGCAACGTGCCCAGTCGCTCGAATGGGGGCTCTTCGCTGAGTGCGACCTCAGACATGTGTGACGGCATGGAGTTCGGCGAGCTCGGCGTCCTTCCACGATGTCTTGCCGTAGAACCGCGTGAGTCGACGGATGAGGCTCTTGCACTCATCGATATCCTCGTCGGCGGCGAACGCGAGCTTCTGGACGAACCATCCTTTGACGAAGGGTTCGAGCCGTTTGGCGTTGTAGTCCTCGAGCAGACCGACCTCGCGCAGCCACGCAGACCGGTCCTCCTCCAAGGGCAGATACTTCTCGTAGAAGCGCGGGCCGATGGCATTGACCGTCGAGTTCGTCACCGCCGCATAGTAGGTGTGGATCGGAGTCGACGTCAGCCCGATCCGGCGGGCGTGGAAGAGCATCTGCTGAAAGAAGTAGGAGTCCTGTCCCACGGCGCCGATCGGCTGATAGATGCCGAGGCTTTTCAGCCACTGAGCGTCGGCCACGAGTGCCTGGATGCTCATCGGCTGGAACTTCACTCTAGAGAGCGCATCGTCCTCGAGGACACCCTCCTCGCCGACGACCGGACGCAGAATGCCCGCGTTCTTGACCATGATCCGGTTGTGCTTGAACCGCATCATATTGCCGATGGCGAAGTCGTATCCGTGCTCTTCGACCATCTCGAGCAGCAGCGCAAAACCGTCGTTCGTCTGCTCATTGTCCGGATCGAGATACGTCACGTACGGAGTGCGGGTGAGTTCGAGCCCCTTGTTGCGTGGACGCGAAGCGCTGCCCGACCCGCCGGCAGGGAAGCGGTGGACTCGAACATTGGGATAGGCGCGGTCGAGTTCGTCGAGGACCGCCGGCGTTTCGATGTCGGTGGAACCGTCGTCGACGAGGAGGACCTCGCAGCGGTCGAAGATCGATGACCGGCGCAGGGATTCGAAGCATTTGAACTTCAGATGCGGACCGTTGTTGTAGACGGGAACGATCACGCTGATTTCGGGTTCTGCCGTGACCTCGATCGTCTCGACCCGCTCGACAGCGAGATCCGAGGCGATCGCCAGCGTCCTGCGCTCAGGTCCGACACCGTCACCGAGGCGGCTTCCGGCCGGGAACCACGTGACGGTGATGCGCTGGTCGGAGTCGACCGGATCGACAAATTCGTAGAGAGGCTCGGTCGTATCGATCGGCAGAATCCGGACCTCGTCGACGTCGGTGAAGCGGAATGCATTCACCGCGTCCTGCACGAGGTGAGGACCGAAATCGGAATGCCCGGTCAGGTCGATGACGACGTCGCCGTCAGCGCCGGCGACCCGGTCGGAGTCGTGTGGAAGAACCTCCACCGGGCCCGCATACGACTGGGCCAGGCGGAAGGTGTCGAAATCCGATTCCGTCAGTCCGGTGACGTAGACCGTGTGATCGGGAGAACCGGAGTCCAGTCCCATCTCCTCGGCGATCGTGTCGATACGGTCGAACGCGGTGTTGGCAGTGAAAGCGGCGCGGATTCCCGCCACTTGAGCTTCTCGGATGTTGTGCTGTGTCAGCGCCCGGTACGTCTGCTCCATGTCGAGAGCGGAGTCAGGCATGCACACCTGCGGATAGAGGGAGTTCACGCCCGCGTTGTAGTTCGAGACGATGAACGTTCCCATCGCCTGCAGCTCGATGATCCGGTTGGCGTACATCGACTGGGAGTTCACAACGGAGTTGAGATTGATGCCCACGGGCAGAAGCCGCTGCAGATCGAACAAAGTCTCGTGATCGATGGGCCGGTGCAGATGCGGCAGATACCGTTCAGGGAAGAGATAGCGTTCGGCCTTCGCGAACTTCTCGGTGTCGAGTTCGAGGTTGCGGTCGACGATCGTGAGATCCGCTCCGGCCGACAGCAGTCCGTCGAAGATCCGCTGGGCGGATGATTTTCGCTCCGGATACTTGTGCTCGAACCAGGAGCCGGCGAAGACGAACTCGCGACCGGAATGGCGCATGCTGCCGAGCGGATGATGATGGGCGAAGTTCACCGCGAAGGGCAGAACAGTCACGGGCACTTGGTGGTGGAGGTACTCACGGTAGCGAGGTACGCATTCGACGGCGCTGGTGAACACGTGGTCGGCGAATTTCGCCAGGGGAGCGAACTGTTCGTAGTTCGGTGGATCCTCCTTCGAATAGAAGGCGATCGGGATCTCGTTCGCGCGGGCGAAGGGAACGACCTTCGACTCGAGGATCTGACGTGCAGGGGAACCGGACAGGGCGACATTGAACCATTCGTCAGCGAGCCCGCGCCAGGCCGAGGTGATGAGCAGCAGGTCGATATCCGCCATGTCCTGCTCGTAGGTCTCAGGATTGATCGGCACCACATGAGCCGCGTCCTTGAGCGAGTCGAAGAGGAACCGGTCGGCGATGATCCCGATGCGCAGCTTCCGGCGAGTATCCCAATGCTGGCCGGAGGTTGTCGGCAGTTGCTGAGACTCTTTGATGAGGGCTGAGATCTTGCTTTCGACCGGGGCTGCGAAGGACCGGTGGCGCTCAATGTACTCCTCACGCGATTCGGCCAGGTCGATGTAGGGGTGCCGTCCGAGCAGTCCGTCGATGAAATAGTCCGACTGCGTGTGCACGCCGAGCGACTTCTGGCGCGTGCGGGTTGCCTTCAGTTCCTTGATGCGGGTGTCGAGAGCGGCCTGCCGCTTCTTGATATCGGCGTCCTTCATTGCTGACCACCCTTCTGCTGGGAGGTGCCGCGCTGCGGACGGCGCAGGCGCCAGTAGGCGCGCTGAACCTGCATGGCTTTGGAGCCCAGCAGTCGTTCGAGTCGTTCATTGACCGAGGCGAGCTTCGCATCCCGTTTCGCGACTTCGTTCTTCAGCCGCTCGATCTCCTTCTCGCGCTTGTTGATGCCTCCCAGCAGCTTCGACTCCCGGTCGTAGGCGCTGATGAGTTCCTTGGCGAGTTCGGCATTGAGGGACGAAGTCTCATCAATGACACGAGAGACGTTCTCGCGGACGGAGTCGAGGTCCTCGGTTCCGGTCGTGGTGGTCTTCAAATGGGCTCCAGTTGTCCAACGTCCGCAATGGAACTTCTGGCCACCGGAAGCGGTGGCGTCCCACTGCGAAATCTTCACAGCATGACCGCCACGCTACTGACCGGAGCAGACCGAAACCGCCCATTTCACCAACAGTTCACCTGGGGCATACGAAGAATTCCGCGGGCCGCTCAATACGGCCGAGCGAGTGTTCGGGCGAGAGCCGAGGACCGGAACCTCAGAAGCAGTAGTGGCCCGGAGCGTAGCCGAAGGCGTGGATATTCCCGTTGGCCAACAGGTGACTGTCGTCGACGCTCCACGTGTGGGCATGGTCGCCACGGACCTGGACGAAGTTGAACCTGTCTGCCGAGTAGATCCGGGCTCCGGAGCCGACGAGTCTCTGCTGGAGCTCAGTGTCCTCACCAAGGGTGCGTTCGGCGAACGGGTTGTCCAGCAGCGTCGACCGATGCGTCATCAGGGTCGGGCCCATGACGAGGTCGGTGAACCGGTGCTCGCGTTCGGGGAAACGGCAGATGACGATGTCACGGCCCCGGATATGCAGATAGTGTGCCTGCTTGCCGACGAGATCGGCATTCGAATAGCGCAGTGCCGCGAGCTGATCGCCCAGGTAGTGCGCTCCGTAGACATCGTCGTCGTCCATCTTCGCGATGACGTCGCCGGAGGCAGCCTGAACTCCGCGATTGAGGCAGACGCCCAACGGCTGCGCAGAGTCGACCTCGACGATCTGCAGATGCTCAACCCCTGCTTGTGCGGCGCGGGCACGCAGATCGGCAGGTGCCGCGAAGCCGTGGGCCACCAGCACGAGCTCCTTATCCGTGTGCAGCTGCGCGGCATGGGTCCGCAGAACCTCGCCGAGGTGGTCCGGCCGATTCGTCGACACCACAGCCGAGACGGACGTGGGGAATGGCTGCGCATAGTCCAGGCCGAGCGAATCCATCACCGTCATCGCTCGGTGAGTGTAGGTGTGCTCCGCCCAGATGCGTCGTTGGGCAAGATGGACGGTGCGGTCTCTCAGCTCAGGACTGCGCACGTAGGCACGCAGAGTCCACTCTGCTTCTTCCTGGGTTTCGGGTTGGGGGACCTCGGTGGTGGGGAAGAATTCTCGAGTCGCCGCACTCGGGGTGGTGACGACGGGGGTGCCGGCGGCACTGATCTCGAAGATCCTGCGCGCACACATGCTCGGAGAGTCGGTGACGGAGTTGACGTTGAGGAAGACCTTGAAATGTTTGTATGCCGTGAGCAGATTGCGGTACGGAAGCGACCCGACCACACGCCCGGCCAGGTTGCCTGGGAACTGATACCGCTCATCGTTGCCGAGGAAACGGGAGAAGATCTCCAGCCCGTACTGCATCCTCGGCGATACGGCGTCAGCGGCACCGAGCAGCAGGTCCATCTGCTCCCTGCGCTCCGGATACTTGTGGGCGAAGTACATGCCCGCAAAGGCAATGTCCCTGGCAGCGGCATTCCGCGCAGGACGTGAGGGATTGTGGATCGCCGGCTGTGCGGCGAAGGGCAAGGCGGCGACCCTGTCGTGACCGAGTCTGGAGCGATACTCGGGGACCAGTCTGACATCGCTGGTGAAGACGACGTCGAACATCTGTGCCAGGGGCAGGAAATCCTCGAAGTGCGGGGGATCCTCTTTGTTCCAGAAGACAGTCGGAATGCCTCGGCGACGGCACTCGCCGAGCAGATCGGTGATCTCTGCACTCGGACCCGACGGGCTCGTGAGCTTGAACTTCCACTGACCGTCATTGCCACTCCAGGCGGACTCGACGAAGACGAAGTCGAGACCGCCGAGCTCGGTTGACCACTGTGTCGGCGACAGCGGGCGGAGCGACCACTCAAAGCCGAAGCTCTCGGTCGAGAACTCGTCGAGGACGACTCCGACCGACAACTGTTCGAAGACCGGAAGGCGATGCTGCACCGGCAGGGGAGGGAACAGGTCCGCGAGGACCTCCGCCGACAGGCTCCCCGTGGCGACCTCGGCGGAGGCTTCTGCGGCTCCTTGGACCAACGAGCGGCGACGCCGCCACTTCGCGACTTGGCTGATTCCGCCGTTGCGCAGATGCCACACAGCAGTTCTCAGCGTGCGAAGTGGAGTTTGTGGCACGGATCGGATCCTCTCGGCGGTAGCCAGGGTGCGTGACGGGGAAGTGAATCGAAGTCAGGCGACGGCGGTCGACGCTCAAAGTTCACAACGTCATTTATGTGTGAAACCTGTTAACGCCAATAGTACAATCGGAAAGTTGCAAGCGGCTTCGCGAAGCCGGACGGGGAAACCAGGATGAAATGAGGACAGTGGGAAGCAGCTCAGGACCCATTCCCTCACGGACCCCAATGAGGCGGCACGGCAGAGCCATGGCGCTGTCACTCATCGATGGTCTCGTCTTCGCGTTCCTCGTCGTGGCGATGACACTTGTGCGGTACGACTTCCACACTCATCTCGTCAATGCACCGGGCATGTTCGTCTGTTCGGCAATCGCTTTGGTCGTCTTCCTCATCGGCGGGCCTCTGGCGATCTACCGCGGTCGCTACCGACGGGGATCGACCGATCAGTTCGCTGCCATCGTGGGCACCGTCGCATTGGGCGTCGGCATCATGTGGGTGGCCGAATTCGCCCTTGCCCGTCAACTGCTCATCCCGACCAGCGTCCCCATCACGGCGGGAGCGCTCATGGTGGTGGTCAAGAGCCTCGAGAACTGGATTCGTCGCAATATGAGGCAACGCAGCCTCACCACGTCCGGCGCTTCTCGGCCCACGATCGTCGTCGGCGCGGGGGACCAGGGCATGCTCGCCCTCGACATGATCGCTCAGGACTCGCACAACGAATTCGTCGCTGTCGGCATCCTCGACGACGACCCGGCCAAGCGGCATCTGCGATACAACGGAATTCGCGTGCTCGGACCGATCGCCGACATCGCCGCTCATGTCGATCGCACCGGCGCCGGGGCAGTCATCATTGCAATCTCTGACCTGCCACCTGAAGATCTCTCCCGCATCGCTTCGAATCTCGAATCCCGGCCGGTCGAGATCAAGATCATGCCGAAGCTCTCGGACTCCGCACTGGCCCGCCCCGAACCGGACGCCCATGACGTCGCCGACCTGCGTCACCGAAGCTTCCGCGACGTCAGCCTCGAAGATCTCATCGGACGCAAACCGATCTCGACGAATATCGACGACATCGCCTCGGCGATCACCGGCAAGGTCGTCCTCGTCACCGGGGCGGGCGGCTCAATCGGCTCACAGCTGTGCCGCCAGGTCGCCCGGTTCGACCCGGCCCGACTCATCATGACCGACCGGGACGAATCCGGCCTGCACGCCACCGAGCTCGGTCTCGAAGGTTCAGCCCTTCTGACCAGTGACGACCTCGTCCTCGGAGATCTGCGGGATCCGGCTTTCATCGATGCCCTCGTCGCCGAGGCGAAGCCGGACATCATCTTCCACGCCGCTGCTCTCAAACATCTGACTTTCCTCGAGCGCTTCCCGGAGCAGGCAGTACGCACGAACGTCGGTGCCAGCCTCGACCTGCTCAACGCAGCAGTGGCTCACGACGTCGACGCTTTCGTCCACATCTCCACCGACAAGGCCGCCGGCGCGACCTCGGTGCTGGGGCGGACGAAGTTCTCCATCGAGCGGGCGATCGCCTCTGTGGCCGCGGCAACCGGACGGCGTTATATGTCGGTGCGATTCGGCAATGTGCTCGGTTCCCGAGGGTCCGTACTTGAAACCTTTGTGGCTCAGGTGGCGGCCGGCGACCCTGTCACTGTCACCGACCCCGAGGTCACTCGCTACTTCATGACTGCCGATGAGGCATGTGAGCTCGTTCTGCAGGCAGCGGCGATCGGCGGCCCCGGAGAGACCTTGGTCCTCGATATGGGCGAACCGATCCGCATCGCTGACCTCGCCAAGCGCGTGATCGCACTGTCGGGTCGCAGCGATGCGCAGATCGTGTACACCGGTCTGCGCCCGGGGGAGAAGCTCACTGAAGCGCTGCTGTCGCCGGGCGAGGTCGACAGCCGCCCCAATCATCCGCTGATCACTCAGGTTCCGATCGCTCCGATCGATCTGGAGAAGCTCGGTGCCCTGGTCGCTGAATCTCGTGATCCGCAGGTCTTCACTCACCGATCGGTCCTCGAGGAGCGCTTGACGAGCCTCCTCGATTCCGAGGCAGTCCCGGTCACCGATGACGCAGCGGCGGCCATCGAACCGGCATCGACGTCATCAAAAGCCTCCGAGCCGCGAGCAGATCCTCATGACACCGGAGTCGGCCTCTGATGGCTTTGCAGTCGCTGGTGATCCTGGTTGTGGCCGCGGTGGTCACGGCTCTCAGCGCCCTCATCGCCTTCCCCTTGCTGCGTCGAGCGGGGGTCGTCGATGTCCCCTCTCATCGCTCGTCGCATACACTGTCGACCGTACGCGGCGGGGGGATCGCCATCGGCTGCGGCATCACCGTGGCCACGATTCTCGCCATGGTCTGGAGCATCAGCGAAGACGGGGTCTTCGGCCTCGGCGGCGTCCTCCTGCCGATCGGTTTCCTGGTGCTGACCTGGTGCTATTCGGCCATCGGGATGAGCGACGACCTCGACTCCCTGCGCCCTGCCGGGCGACTGATCGGACAAGTCATCCTGGCTCTGCTGTTCAGCGCGATCATCGCGATGTTCTCCACTCAGGGAATCGCCCACGTCATCGCCTTCGCCGTCATCGGAGTGACCACGGTCAACGCCGTGAACTTCGTCGACGGACTCAATGGCTATGTCACCGAATGGACCATCGTCACGGCCGGATGGTTCGCCTTCGTCGGCTCCTGGGTGGGCGAGAACGATATCGCTCTGCTCGCTCTGGCGCTGGCCGGTGCAGCTGTCGGGTTCCTCCCGTTCAACCTCGGTCGAGCCAAGGCGTTCCTCGGAGACACGGGCAGCTACGGAATCGGGGCGGCAGTCTTCTCCCTTGCGGTATGGCTTTTCGTTCAGGGAGTACCGATCGTCGTCATCATCGCCCCGATGATCTTCGTCTTCTTCGACGTCGGACTCACTCTGGTTATGCGACTCTTCCGGGGAGAGAACATTCTCTTGCCTCACCGTGAACATATCTACCAGCGGATCCAACAGGCAGGGTGGCCGCACAGCTCCGTTTCACTCTTCCACGCCGCGCTGAGCATCCTTGCCTGCATTATGGCCATTCCGACCCTCATCAGCGGAAATACGGCGACGACGTACCCGGCCCATGTGTTCTGGGTCGGATTGCTCGCCCTCTACGCGCTTCTGCCCATGTGGTTGAACCGTCGAGCCCGTACGGAGGCGGTCACCGCATGAGAATCGTTCTCCTCAGTCATTACTACTACCCCGAGGTCGGCGCACCGCAGCGACGGTGGCGCATCCTCGTCGACCACCTGCGTGCAATCGGACACGACGTCATCACGGTGGCACCGCATCCGCACTACCCGTATTCCGACCGGAACCGATTCTTCGGCTCCAATGTCGGGCGGGGGCGCCGTCGAGTCGACGTGCGCCTCGGCGGTACCTGGGACACCGGAATCGACGGTGAGCGGATCCTCCGCGTACCGTACCTGCACAGCGGCTCGTCGATGGCTCTTCAGCTGCTCGACCAGACAGTGTCAGCGACAGGCGCGATGTCGGCGGTCATCGATCGGCTGCGAGGCAGAATGCGCCCCGATGTCATCGTCTCCACAACTCCGGCACTGCCGTTTCTGCTGGCCGGCGACACCCTGTCGCGACTGCTGCGGGTTCCGCACGTTGCTGAAGTCCGCGACGCCTGGCCCGACCTCATTTCGGAAATGAACCTGGTGACGGGAGCCGTTGGGAAGTATCTTCCCGGGTCGTTGACGCAGCGACTCGAACATCGACTGCTTCCGGACCTGCTCACTCGTGCTCAACGGCGTGCAGCGGTCGTCGTCGTTACTACCGAGGGTTTCAAACGTCGCTTGGAACAGCGTGGGGTGACCGCCGAAGTCGTCCGCAGCGGAGTCTCGCCGGCGGAGCTGGAAGGTGCGTCCGGGCTGACTGCCACGGGGGCGATTCCCCTCGTCCCCACGGCAGACGAGACGGGCACTCCCGGCGGCGAAGTCATCGGCAGGGCTGAAGGCGATCGCCGTGGACTCAACTTGCTGTACGTGGGCACGGTCGGGCGATCTCAGGATCTCAGCACCTCGATTCGTGCGTTGGCTCGCACCGAGGGCGTGCGACTGCGAATCGTGGGCGATGGCGTCGATGCTGTCGAACTCAAGACCGTCGCTTCCGCGTACGGTGTGCCGGTCGAATTCCATCCACAGATCGCAGGTGCCGAACTCGCGGCCCATTGGGAGTGGGCAGATGCCGGGCTCGTCAGCCTCAGCTCGCTCGACTCCTATGCGTGCACTGTGCCGTCGAAGCTCTATTCGCTGATGGCCCGTCGAATTCCTGTCCTCGGAGTCGTTGCCGGTGAGGCCGCGGACATCATCACCCATACCGCGGCAGGAGAAGTTGCGGTTCCCGGTGAGGTCGCTTCCGTAGCCGCGGCGATGAAGAGGATGCGAGAACGAGTCGAATCTGGTGAGGAATTCGGATCGAATCCGCCCTCAGGTCTGAACCCACGCGACTGGGTGGTTCGGAATGCTTCGGCGGCCGCAATGGGCCGCACATACGAACGGCTCCTTGAGCGGGTGGTTTCGTGAACCTGCGCTTCCTCGCACGACAGCTGACGAACGTTGTTCTGACCACGGCTGGTCATATCAACGACGACCGGGTGTTCTTCGGTATGCAATTGGCACGTCGACTGCCGGGCCCTGCCTCGCGCTTCGTCGGACAAGCACTCGGACGTCTGCCAGGCGACGCCACTCGGGCGGCATCCGCGTGGCTGCTCGGAGAAGAGACGACAGCGGAGTCATTGGTCGCCGGATCCCCCTCGCCTTCCCGACTGCTCGGCGAGATCGCTCTCAATTTGGGACTCCTTGACGAAGCCGAATCGATCGCGGCTGCCGTTCCCGGTGCCCAGGCACTGAGCTCACGTATCGAGTGGACCAAGGGACACATCGACGAAGCCATCGCAGTCCTGCCAGACGGCGCACGCCGGACACGACTGCTCGATGAGCGACAGTCTCTGCAGCCTCAATGGTGGCCGGAGGTGTCGAGCCATGTCACAGCTCGTCGTTTACGCGGCAATGCGGAGCTTGACCGAGTTCAGCATCCGACGGCGCTGCATGTGCTGACGAACTCCTTGCCGCATACCCGCTCCGGATATGCGTACCGGTCACATGCCATCCTCACCACTCTGCGGGACGCTGGCCATCAAACGGCCGCGATCACACGCCCGTCGTATCCCGTGACCATCGGACGACTGAGCCAGGCACCGGTCGAAGTCGTCGACGGAGTCGAATACATCCGTGACGTGCCTCTGAGGCCACGACCCACGCCATCCGAGCGGCTGAGCGAGCAGGCAAATCACATCGCTGCTGAAGCCCGCGAACGTGGTGCTGAGATCCTCCACACGACAACGCACTACGTCAACGGCTTGGCCACTGGTGCGGCCGCGAAAGCAGTGGGCCTGCCATGGGTCTACGAAGTCCGCGGAGTCTTGGAAGAGACGTGGACGGCAGCAGGAAGCAGCCCGGAAGAGCGTTCTGCGCGACGGGACAGTCAACGCTTCGCACTCATGCGGGCCAAGGAAATTGAAGTGGCGTCGGCAGCCGACGCAGTCATCACTCTGGGCGAGACTATGCGTGAGCACCTGATCGCCGGGGGAGTGCCGGCAGAAACCATCACTCTCATTCCGAATTCGGTCTCCGAAGCAGTTGTCGACACCGATGTCACCCGCACTCCGGCCGAGGTGAGAAAAAGCCTCAGTTTGCCCGAAGACGGAATCTGGGTCGGCACAGCAGCGTCGATCGTTGGATACGAGGGCCTCGACGACCTCGTCGATGCCGTCATCCTCGCCCGGAGCCAGGGCACGGACCTGCGGCTGCTGATCGCCGGCGATGGTGTCGCACTGCCGGTACTGCGGGAACGCGCCGAGGTTCTAGGGGAGAACGCAGTCTTCACCGGTCGGGTCTCTCAAACACAGGCAATTGAATACCAACTGGCGCTCGATGCGATCGTCGTGCCGCGCAAGGATGAACCGGTCTGTCGTTTGGTCACTCCGATCAAACCGATCGAAGCGATGGGTCTTGCGAGACCCGTCGTCATCTCCGATCTGCCGGCACTGCGTGAACTGGTTCCGGACAGCGCAGGTTTGGCGACACCGCCGGAGAACCCGCAGAAGCTCGCGGAACTGCTGTCCGAACTCGCCGCCGATGCCACTGCGCGGGCGAGATTCGGAGACAATGGACGAGCACACGTACTTGCAACTCGCAGGTGGAAGGAAATCGGACGACGATATGGGCAGGTCTATTCTCAACTCGTGGGGAGTGATGTGCGATGAGTGAGACGAAGAATCCCCTCGGGCTGAGCTCGATCCCGTCCGTGTCGAGTGAAGGTCTCGTGCCCGTCGGACGACGGACGAGCCTGAGCAGCTACCTGGCCGCGCTGTGGAACCGCCGCCACTTCATCATCGCCGAGTCCCGAGCCAAGATGTCGAGCTCGACGAGGAAGAACATACTCGGCTACGGGTGGCTGTTCCTCAATCCACTGCTTTCGGTGCTCGCGTTCTGGTTCATCTTCGGTTACATCCTGGGGACCTCGCGAGGTATTCACAACTTCCTCGGGTTCCTCGTCGTCGGCGTATTCTTCTTCGGTTACACAGGTAAGTGCATGACTGGCGGAACCGGAGCGATCCGTTCCGGTGCGTCCATGATCAAGGGCTTCCAATTCCCACGCGCAGCGCTCCCGATCTCCACCGTGGTCCGCAATTTCCTTGACTTCATGCCGACCCTGCTGGTCATGGTGATCGTCCTCGCAATCGCCCCACCGCTGGAAGAGATCACGTGGAGAATCGTTCTGGTGATCCCTGTGGTGATCCTGCAGACGATCTTCAACGTCGGACTCGCCTGCTTCCTTGCGCGCCTCGGTCACAAGATCCCGGACCTCACGAACTTCATGTCGATTGTCAGCCGTTTCTGGCTCTACGGATCGGGAGTGTTCTTCTCCATCGAAGACCGACTGGACAATCACCCGGCACTCTTGGCAGCTATGCAGTACAACCCGATGCATGCCTACCTGACGCTGGTGCGCAACTCACTGCTCTACGGAGTGGATACAGATCCGAAGATGTGGATCGTCGGCACGGTCTGGGCGTTCGGCCTTCTCATCGTCGGATTCCTGTTCTTCTGGAGAGGGGAGGAGAATTATGGCCGACTCTGAGGTCCAGGAACCCAATATCATCGCGGAGAACGTCCAGGTCCGGTACACCGTCAACACCAACGATCCCGGCAGCAGGGCAACTGGTGTCCGACGCCTGACGAACAAGATCGTCGGACGGCAAGGTCAGACGACTGTGCGAGCGCTGCGTGGGGTCAACTTCGTTGCCCGCGAAGGAGAGATGGTGGGAATCGTCGGGGCCAACGGTTCCGGAAAGTCCACCTTCCTGCGCAACGTCGCCGGGGTCGAGCAACCGGACCGTGGCCGCATTCTCGTCCGTTACCAGCCGCTTCTGCTCGGTGTCAGCGCTGCCTTGCAACCCGCGCTGTCGGGAAGTGAGAACGTGCGCCTCGGATGTCTGGCGATGGGTTTGTCCCCCGAAGAGGCGGCCGAAGCCTTCGACTATGTCGTTGAGCTTTCGGCGTTGGGCTCGGCAATCCATCGGCCGATGGGAACATACTCTTCCGGTATGGGCGCCCGGCTCAGATTTGCCATCGCTTTGGCTGCGCGACCGAAGATCCTGCTCATCGACGAGGCTCTGTCGACCGGCGACGCGACGTTCGCTGAGCGCAGCGAACGTGCGATGGATGAGCTTCTTGCCGAAGCAGGAACGGTTCTGCTCGTCAACCATGCCGCAAAAGTGATTCAGGAGCTGTGTACCCGCGCAGTCTGGATGCACCGAGGCGAGATCCTCATGAACGGCCCTGCCGAGGCTGTCGCAGAGAAATACCGCTGGTGGGCGTGGAATGTTGCCAAGGGCAAAGAAGACATTGCAGACAAGCTCCTTGCCGATGTGGTGAGCAACGCGGTCAAAGAGGAGATCAACATCCTCGAGCCCGAACTCATCAAGAATCCCATCCCGCGGCACGCAGCGCGCCCGTCCAAGACGAAGGCAGCTCCTGCACGTCATGTGAAGCGGCAGGACTCGGTCGACGAAGTCGAAGAGACGCCGACTCCGATGTTGGCCGCTGCCGAGGAGCAGGTCTGGCCAAAATCATTCGACGCCGAAATGCCAAAGGCTAAATTCCCGGCTCTGCCCAAACCGGCTTCTCAGGCAGTGAGCGCCCCACGAATCACCGATGCCCCGCCTCTGCGGCTGAATCCCAGTAAGAAACGCGTCGTTCTGCGGGCAGCGAACCCGAATGACCGTGCGTCGTCGGTTGCCGCTGCGGATGACTTCACCGGCCGGAGGCTCGCTTCCCGCGCGCGCAAGATCGCGGATGAACGGTACGAGGAGCGACAGCGTTTGCGGCAGGAAGACGAGGCCCCTGTCGTTCACCAGGATTCGGGCCGATGAGGACCGCAATCTTCGGCTCCTGCGTGTGCCGTGATACGGCGGAGTTCATGCCTGAAGCCGAGGTCGTGGCTTACGTGGCCAGGCACTCGGTGACGAGCTTGGAGTCTCCGCACGGGACAGTTGGAATCGACCTCAGCGATCTGACCTCCGCTTTCCAGAAGCGCATGGTCACCAGTGACCTCAAGGGGAGCGGCATTGAGAGGATCGTCAAGAATGCAGACGATTTGGACGTCGTCCTCCTCGACCTGGTGGATGAAAGACGAGGATTCTGGAAGTTCCCCGACGGCACGACGATGACGAACTCGATTGAGGTGGAGTCCTGCGGTGCCGCCCGCGCGGCGCGTCGTGAAGGGGCTCGACTGATCGAGTTCGGCACCGATGAGCACTTCACACGGTGGAGCAAAGGCTTCACGAAACTCATCAAGGAACTCAGAGCCGCAGGGCTATGGGAGAAGACGATCCTCCTCGACATCGAATGGGCGGGCGCCCTCGACGGCGCACAGCATCCACAGAACGACGGTTTCGCCAGCCTCGGCCGCCGATGGAGGCGCCTCCAGCGCGGTTCACGTGAGGCGGGCAGGGAGCTCTCGAGGGGACGTGGCCTCGCCGATGCATGGCAGAGCATGCGCAACATCAAACCGACTGAGGCAGAGGAGTATGCCGACCGCGCTCTTTCAGCCAATAGTGACTACATCCGGTATCGTAAAGAGGCACGATCGCTGGCAGCGTCGTCAGTGGTGAGAGAGAGCCGCGAGGTTCGAATCGACAGAGACCATAAGTGGGGCCCGCAGCCTTTCCACTTCCGACATGCTGACTATGAGTCGATCGTCGAAAGCATCCGTCAGCAGGTGAAGAGGAACGGTGGTGAGGCCATGTGAGCGGACAGCAGTGGCGAAAAGCACTGTGGCATCTGCGGCATGGCGGGGTCGAAGGGTTCAGAGAATTCCGGCGTAAGCGCGAATCAGAACTCGCTTCGACTACGACAGCGATCGTCGGATCACCCAGTCAGAATGGCACGGACACTCCGACGCTGAGTGTGATCGTTCCTGCATTCAACGCGAGTGAGTTCATTGACCGCTGTTTGAAGAGCATATTCAGCCAGCGCGGTGTGTCGTTGGAAGTCATCGTCATCGACGATGGTTCGACCGATGACACCGTTGAAAAAGCCAGCCAGCATTCTCACGGTGATAACTCGGTAACGGTCCTCACCGGACCCAACGAGGGCCCGGCGCGTGCACGTAATCGTGGAGTCGACGCAGCCCGAGGCAAGTACATCACCTTTGTTGATGCTGACGACGAGGTGCTGGCCAACGCATACTCGACGCTGGTTGATTCGCTTGAACGAACTGGCTCTGATATCGCCACTGGGGCGTATGTTCGTGTTGGCTCGGCTGGCCGGTCCAGGCCGAAGCTGACCGCGCGAGTACATGCTCGTCAGCGATTGGCAGTTCGGCTGGACGATATGCCGGAACTGTTGGAAGAGCCTGTCCTGTGGAACAAAGTCTACAGGCACGACTTCTGGAACCGGCATGTCGGAGAGATGTGGGGGTTCTCCAACTACGAAGACCAGGAACCTGTCTATAGGGCACTGGTCGGTGCCGCGGCGATCGACGTACTCACGAATGACGTGTATGCGTGGAGGCTAGCCGATGGCAGAGACACGCGGTCCAAGCGCAAAGCCGATCTGAGTGATCTGCAGTCGAAGCTTGAAGTCATCGATGCTCTCAGAGATACCTTGAACCACGCTCCTGATCACGTGGTCGAGCAGGCATATGCGATCTGGATGGGAACCGACCTCGCTATGCACGCCGAGTACCTCGATACGGCTAATAGGCGGTTCCGAAAGACTCTCTGCGATGCAGCCAAGAGTCTTAGAAAGTCGATGCCGAAAGGCGCCTGGAAGCTCATGCCTGCACAGGAACGTCTGTACATGTGGGTTGTGGCGTCCGGGGACTTGGACGATATCGAAGAAGTCCTCGGAACGAGGATGGAAGAGACCCGAGCCGTGCCGCTCGAACTAGTCGACGGCACCTGGACAGTCGCACCGACGTACCTGTCTCGACTCAAGACCAATGTGCCGCAGCGGCTGTTGAAAGCACAGCATGTCGACTTCAGACCCGTCGTCATCGTGCGAAATGCGCGGTGGATCGATGAACAGCAGATCGAGCTCCAGGGGTGCGAATACATTCCTGGGGTCGATCCAGAGCAGACCACGTTCCGTATGCAGGGAGTCATGGATGGGGCGACTGTTCTGGACGTATCTGTGGAGACCCGAAATGACAATCGAGTGGACTTGGACGTCGGTGATCCTTGGAGGACGTACGAGGCTGGGGGATTCACGGCTCGAGTCGACGTCTCCGGTCTGGGGAACATTTCCCCACGAGGTATTGACCTTATTGGCTCATTCGAAATAGAAGGGAAGCATCTTCAGGCGCCCGCGGTATCAACTGCGGTTGTGGGAATGATTGCTCCTAGCCCGATTCGCGATTCGGGACGCCTGACAGTTGTCGCTGACGAGCGAAGCGAATTGTCGATTCGCCCCGTAGACATGCCCACTGATCCAGTCGTCGTGAAGAATGTCGACTTCCGTGGGCGGGATGTGACGGTGACTCTCGACCGTTCTGAGAATGTACGTGGCTTAACGTTGCATACTGCCGGGAACAAGGTCGAGCTGGAAGCAAACGGACCTTCTATCTTTTCGACCACGTTGCCTGAACTTCCTGAGCGATTCCGAACCCATGGGGAACGGCAATGGAAGCTGTTGGCCAAGTCTACCGAAGGAAATGACGTCGATGTATACCACGCATCCGTCGACTATCTTCTTCCCGGCACCTCAAGTGTGCGTCTTGCTGCGAATTCTGCTGGCAAGGTGAGACTATCGCAGCGGTTCCGGCGAGTGACTGTAACGGGTGCGACAAACGACCGGGATCGGCTACTGATCATCGGACGGATCGACCCTCCTGAGAAGCTCAAGGTCGTACTCAAATCATCCGAGCAGACGATTGAGCCTGATGAGTCTGCGCTACATGCTGATGGCAGCTTTACCGCTGTGTATGACCTGACGACTACCGGGGCCGAAGGAGGCAAAGTCGCAGCACTTGCAGGCGGCTATCACCTGAAGTACGGAGAATCTACAAACCAAGCCGACAATTGGGCTAGAGCTGCAGGCAAACTGGCAATCCGGCCTGTGGACTGCTTCACCGAGTGGAACACGCTCCGGGTCGAAGGACGAGCCTCGGGCGCCGTCTCTGTCGCGGCCTCACCGCCTTGGTCTGCTCAGGAGCGAACGAAGTACGGACGCTTCAGGCTCCGCGAGAAAAGCTGGGGACCGTTGACGGACGGAATAGTATTCGAGTCATACAACGGTAAAAGCGCTAATGACAATCCAAGAGCATTATTTGACGCAATTAGCGCCGTAGGAAGCGACATACCCCTATACTGGTCGGTGCGTGACCGTAGCATAGACGTCCCGAGCGGTGGAACGCCCATTATCGAGGGCACGGCTGGATGGCACCGTGCGCTTGCGACGAGTCGAGTCTGGGTAAACAACAACAACTTTCCGCATTACATTAGAAAATCCAATAGTCAGTATTACTTACAGACATGGCATGGTACGCCAATCAAAAAGCTACTATTTGATATGCCTCGTCGAAAAGTGCCGCTGACTTACCGGCGTATTATGAAGAAGGAGTCGGCAGACTGGGATCTATTGCTTGCCCAGTCTGACTATGCTGCATCGCTTCTCCGCACTGGACTCGGCTACATCGGCGAAATAAGAGTGGCTCAATACCCAAGGAACATAAGGTTGTTCGACGCAATAGCCAATCGTGAAAAAATTAGGGACCGGCTCGGAATTCACCCCAAAGAACAAGTTATTACAATTATGCCCACATGGAGAAATGAGCATAAAGAGGGGACAAAACTGGATTGGTCGTCGGCAATGGCGGCGGATCGACTCGTGAAAGAAACACGGGCGCAAATTCTCCTGAGGGCCCATCACGTCACTCAGTCGACGGAGGCCAGCCGACTCGAGGCGATCGACGTTTCTAAGTGGGAACATGTAGAGGACATTATAGGAATAACTGATGTGCTCATTACAGACTACTCTTCTGTGGTCTACGATTTCCAGTTAACAGGTAGGCCGGTAATATTGTATGTACCAGATAATCGCGAATACCAGTCGGAACGCGGGCTCTATCCGCCTGAGGAGCCATTATTAACATCGATCTCAGCCTTTGCGATCACGTCCGAACAGTTGATCGAGTCGGTTCATGCCGTGATTTCCAGTGAAACAGAATACACCGATCCATTGTCGACTCATGAGTTAATATTGCATAAATTGGAAAGAGACGTAGCAGAGCTATCGTCAATGACTTACAAAATAGCTACTGGTGTTTGGGGGCCACGGAAGAATTGAAAGTTTTAATGAATAGAACAGGCCACAGTAGTGCGAATGGCGGACATGATCCCAGGACTTGGGCGCTAATCCAAGAAGCTAAATTGATGAACCGCTTGGGAAACGGGAAACGCTCTTCAATCCTCAAACAGATTCATGAGCGATGCTCAGATCCGTCACATGCCTATGACTATGGCCTTGCGCTTCTGCGAGAGAACAAACTTGAAGACGCGAACTTCGTCCTATCACATTGCAGTCGAGTATCTGGGGCAACAGCTGAGTGGAAGTATCGGCATGCGATCGTCTTTGAACGATTGAAGCGGTATGACGAGGCCATTTCCCTGCTTTCTGAAGCCAGTAGCATCAAGCCGAATGTTTCCGAGTATAGATATAGGTTAGGGGTGTGCTTTGCGGCGAAAGGAAAACACGAGGAAGCTTTCTACAACTTTGAAGCGGCTATAGAGCTCAACCCGCAGGATGATCGCGCTGCGAAACGCCTCACTAGATCATTATCGCAATCAGTACCCCTTTGGCGCCGATTCGAGGTTCTTGCAAATGCAGTACAAGCGGTTCCTGATGCGCGCAATCTCATGCTCGATTATGCAACGACGGCGTTTTGGCTACGAAAGTACGAAATGGCCGCCAGCGCTTATCGTCGCGCTTCTCATCTTGGAGAACTAGACTATAAAGCGCTCTATCGATATGCCAAATCTAGAGAGCAATTGGGAGGGGATCCCACTGAGCTCTACAGTCGTGCGATTGCAGAAAGTAAGAAGGCCTGGATCAAACGGTTGGGAGTGGGTGCGTTACATGAAGACCAGTCCGATCCATTGATGGCTATTGCTGCTTATAAACGAGATTGGCATACTGGACGGAGCTCGGCCGAGTTAGCATTTCGTATCGGATCTGCTCTAGAACGTACATACGATTGGAAAGCTGCTTACGAATGGTTTCAAAGCGCAATCAGTTTGGAACCCGGAGTTGCTTATAGGCAGTACAAACTCGCGTTAGCAGCCGAGCGCGTGGGCGAGTACCTGAAAGCGATCAACAGCTATAAACTAGCGGCTGCACTTGACAGCGACAAGGGCAAATATTGGCTGTTTCGTGCGGGTCTTTGTGCTATTCGACTTGGTAACCAAGAGGATGGCTTCGGGCTTCTGATGGCATCTTATGGGGCATCAGTAGCCGGCATCGTGGACGGTCAACAGTCTCATGAGGCAGCCGAAAGCGAGGCCACCTTAGACGGATGGATTGATCCAAGCATCTTAGAGATTGGACACCGGACGCCCGGAATCTATTCAGAATCGGCGACGCTTGCGCGCTCCCTTGGGAAGGTTAGCGAGTCTCTGCCTCTCTTCAACAAGTACTTGGATCGAGAGGAGCCGAGAAACCGAGAGCTCATTGCCGCGGCTGCAACTGAACAGTGGCAGAACGGTCACCGCTCTAAGTCCATCGATACACTCATCTCCGGCAGAGCATTTAAAGATCCGGATGGTTTGGACGTGAGATCGATGACTAAATCGACTCAGGCAAGGAGAACTTCAGTTTATGCCGAGTATCGGGAAACGTGTCCTATAGACGACAGCGCGATTCTGTACGAATCATATTGGGGAAAAACAGTCAGTTGCCACCCGTTTGCTATTTACAAGCGTCTTAGGGAGCGTCCTGAGCACAAATCGTTCAAGCATATCTGGGTGGTGCAGAAGTCGGCGGATATACCAGATGCCTTAGTTGATGACAAAGACGTAATATTTGTCCAGTATGGATCGGACAAGTATCTCAAATACTTGGCAACTGCAAGATATTTGATCAATAATACTTCGTTCGTTCCCTACTTCACGCGGAGGCGGGGGCAGTATTACTTGAACACCTGGCACGGTACGCCTCTGAAGACTCTCGGTAGGAGTGTTAGCGAGAGCGTCACGGAGCACTTCAACATTACAAGAAACCTACTTCAGGCTACCCACTTAATGGCCCCGAATGAACATACTAGAGACGTGCTGTTAAGAGATTTCGACATTGAGGGCATAAGCTCTGCGCCAATTGAGATTATCGGTTCACCACGTCTAGACCAGTTGGTGAACTCTACCGTGTCCGATAGCCGTCGTGTGCGCGACGAACTTGGTATCGATTCTGGCGATGGTCGAAAGATCATTCTTTACGCGCCGACATGGCGAGGAAGTAACAGTTCGCGTGAACTCGATGTTTCGCAACTGCGTGCCGATTTGAATTTCCTCAACACTCTTGAGGGGTTCATAGTTTACTTTCGGGGGCACCATCTTACGGAAGACAAGTTGGACGGATCGGACATTGATGCCAGGGTCGTACCGAGTTCGATGGATACTTATACCATGCTGGCTGCGACCGACATTCTGATTACAGACTACTCCAGTCTGCTATTCGACTTTCTCGTTACAGGAAGACCAGCTGTAGCTTACGTGCCTGACCTGGAGGAGTATAAAAGCGAAAGGGGGCTGTATCTTTCTCCCGACGATATTGTGTCGCAAGTTGCTTCCGACCATGAGGAACTTGAACGCTGCATATTGGAGTCCAATGATATGCTCAGCGATCCCAAGTATATAGCTTCTAAAGAAATGTATGCTGGAAGAGAGGACGGGCAAAGTTCTGACCGAGCAATTGACTACCTGTTTTCTGAGATCGAGGTTCAGAGTAGTGTTACTAAGCAGAAAGTCATTGGGCTCTTCGCGTCACTTTACCCGAACGGTATAACAGGTGCGATGCGTGATTTGATAAACACGCTTCCTGAAGATCGCGTTCGCGTGGTCATCTTTGCTGACGCTACTAACACCAACCACTACCTTATCGACGAGTTTCTGACTGGCGTCAAAAGGCGAGTGCAGGTAGTTACTAGGTCCGGTCTGCCAGTCTTTACCCTGAGGGAACGTCAAGCTTACACAGACCTACAGAGGTGGCGGCAGTTTGGGAGTCCGCATCATCACAGAATACTAACGACTGCTTTTGCACGTGAATACTGCAGGCTTGTCGGCGATGCGTCATTAGATTCGGTAATGCAGTTTGAGGGATATTCAACCTATTGGACGGCGTTGCTCGGCTCGATTGACAGTGCCAAAACCCAGAATTCCATCTACCTCCACAATGAAATGGAGAAGGAGATTTCGCTCAAATATCCGTACTTGGCAGAGGTCTTCCAATGGCTTGATGACTACAGCCATGTCGCGTCAGTTTCTGAACCAGTCGCAGGAGCCAACGAAGAGTTCTTGCATAACGCTGGATACCTCTCTACCGGTAAGTCTGTCACTTGGCTACGCAATGTGATCGATGTCGAACGGGTCTTGACAATGGCAGAGTCACTGCCGTCGGAACCGCTGGCTCAGGGCTCGCCGTTACTGGTGGCTGCTGGAAGGCTGTCAGTAGAGAAGAACCACGAGCTTCTGATCGAAATGATGCCAACGTTGTTGGAGACCGCGCCTGGAGCGCGATTGGTCATCATGGGTGATGGGCCATTGCGTTCTAAGCTTGAAGCTACAGCGCGGCAGCTAGGAGTGGCTGATTCAGTCCAGTTCTTGGGACATGTGACCAACCCATATCCCTACATCAAGGCGGCCAATTGCTTCTTGCTCCCGTCATTGCACGAGGGGCAACCAGTGGTCTTGTTTGAAGCTTTAGCGTTGGGTACTCCGTTCGTCGCTGCACCAACCCCAGGGACACGCGATCTCACTCGTCTGGTTGGTCTCGACACCACTGAACCGAATGTCAGATCTTTCGTTTCCGCGATAAATGAAGTCTGCTCACGAGGAAGTTCTCCATCTGTGAATCTTGACGTGGTGAATAGGGAATCGTTGAAGTTGTTCGGCTCGATCCTGGCAATAGATTAGGGAGTGTGGGTATGGAACTAGTGAGTCCAGGAGTTGCACACGTTCGACTTGGAACTGATAGCCCGAATGTGGCATACGAACTTGCACGCGCTGGAGTGAAGTACATCCACTTGGATAGATCTATAAAGAGTGTCACACGCAATAGCGCCTTCATTCATGAAGGAGTGGAGGATAAGAGTATTCGCTCATGGCTTGTCGAAATGGCAAGGAATGGATACTTCGTATACTTGTCAGACGATCGTCATGCTAGATTCTGCCACCAAGATAGGTTGCGCCATATTTGGCAGGCACACACTAAGGGAGACCTATCCATTAGCGACGAGGGCGTATTCTACAACCTTGAGCGTGGCGACGAACATGTTGGACCCGAGCATGTAGTAGTAATCTTTTCCGCGATCGGTAACGAAATGTTCACAAGCTCACTCAACCGATATTTTGTTCGGAATTACAGACATCTCGGTAGCGCGATTCCTCGGAAAGACTGGGTTGTTCGTATTCCGGATGTAGGAGGTGTATTAGGTTCCTTCTACTTGCCGACGACCCACGATCCACAGAACGCTGATCGGATACATTCGCTGCTGACAGAGATTATAAATCGAGCTAATGTAGCGCCTAGGAATATGATCCTCGTCGGTTCTTCCAAGGGAGCTACTGGCGCGACCTATCATGCTCATCAACTAGGTGCTTCGCTTGTGTCGGTAGACCCGATCCTTAGCGACAGATACTACGTTGAGGAACAGAAGGACTGCCATTTTACTGAAGGGGGCGTCTTTCTTGAAAGTAAAGAATCTGTATTTGCTAGACTTAGACGCCAGCCAGTCGACAGTTCATCGAGGCGATTCGCGGTCACGTCGGAGCATTCTCCTCAGTTTACTAAAGTTAGAGAGTTCTTTGATTCTACTGGTACTCCCATCCTGACCTGCAACAGCCCGGATATCCGCGATCATCCGGACGTCGCGAAGGTCACCCACCGCGTCGTCATGTCGTTGGTGACAGCCATGACTTGCGGTCTGCCCCTTCCGGCTCAGAGTACGACAATCAACTGATCAGGACGGCTCTCGCCCAGCCAAGACCTTCTACCTGGCTGCGGGAGGCAACCACTGCTTATAGCGGCTCGCTTCTACAGGAGTAGGCTCGGGATCTGTACCGACCGTGCTCAGGCACATTATGGAGGCCCAGTGATCTAACGAGTCGTCCAATCTGTCTAGGTCTGTCGTCGTGCTCGGAAGTGAACATGAGGAAGCGATTGCCTTGAGTGTTGCCGAGTTTAGCTCTTCGACCGATAGAGTCGCACGGCTGACCATAGACTCGTCAACGGTAGTCATGAAGTCGCGGAATTTGAAATCAGTCGAATGTAGGCGATGTTCATCTATCTGGAGCCATACCCAGGGAACACCATATGACTGGGCGATAATAATGCCATGCAATGATGTAGAAATGCATATTTGTGAATTGGCGATAGATTCGATGACGTTCTCCAGGCCGTCCTTTACATTCACGAAGACGAACTCCTTCATCGTTCCCGTGAAGTACTTCTGATGCTCCCAGTGGCATACGAGCGCGATTTTCTGATCACCAGAGTCCTGCTTTCGTAGCAATTCTGGAGTGAAGTAGCGACTAGTGAGTAGTGCGGGGTCACCGAACACCTCCGGCACATTCCATTTAAGTTTGCTAGCCATCTGTTCGGCCGACATTTGTCCACGAGACGCTAGAACTGAGATGTTTCGTAGTCTTCCCAGTCTAGATATGTGACTATCGTTCAGTTCGGTCAGCATGCCGCTTCCCCAGATGTACGTATCGGACTGGTCTATTAGAGGAATGATCGACCCGGCGCTTGCCAGTGCAGGTCCTATACTTGTGCTTCGCCAGCGATTCACGGGCTTAATTGAGTAGCGTCGATTAATTAGCCAGGGGCCCAACATATCGCCAAAGTTTGACACGGAATCCCACCAGTACATGGCGGCAGTGCCGTTCTGATTATTGGGCTCGACAATTTTCGACTCATACGCATTGATGCGTCGGCCTATTTCATCGAGCGCAAGGAATAGTTTATGCTTGAGTTGGCTTTCGGTTACTTTCCCTGAAAGGGAGCTTATCGCGTGGTACTCGTCGCCATCTTCAATCTGCATTCGAGAGGATCCGATAAGTGCGCCACGGAGAAGCTGTTGTGTAGAGCTATCTCTTCCTAATACGCTTAAAACTGTTTGATTGGACCCTTGTTTCTGTATGCTTACTGTTAGTCTATGTCCGGTCCGAATTATGCTGAAAATTGCCTCTTTTTCATTGGCGCGCGCGTGATTAATCTGTTGTGCGATCATTTCTTCGCGCTGTAAAGCGTCCAGTATTGCTTGATGTGACTTCACTTTTCAGTGCTCTTTTCACTATTTATGGTAAGTTGCTCTGGAAACTTGCCGCCTAGGAACACGTTTGCGTAGCTGGCAGCTAGGTGGCCAATGTCGATTGAATGGCGAGCGCCGCCTTCGGGTGAGGACAAGTACGCCGCAAGTACTGTGCCCGTAGGGCCGAGAGCACACAGGTATAAATCGTGTTCTTCAGTTGCGTCAATTGTCTCGATTAGGTTCGGTAGATCGTCAAAGGCGTTTCTCGGTGGTGCGTCGAGTCTGGTTATTTTTAGTGTGTTGTCAAATAGTTGAGGTAGGAGTTCAAATCGCGAACCTTTTCCCGCGATCACGCAGACTGATTTGTTTTCCCAGACCGATCGCCATGATTCCACTGCTGCTTGTCCGTGTTTTTGAAAGAAAAGTGGTCGGGATACGTGTGTGTTGGCCCACTTGGTGGTTGACGTTTGAAGTAGAGGTTTGAGGTGGTGCCAATTTTCCGCCCATATGCCTAACCAAAGGCGGGATACGTAAACGGTCGGAAAGGCCAATAGCAATCTATCGTCTTCCGCGTCTTTGTTGATCAGAATCTGGCGTAAGGTGCTTGCCAGCTTCTTGTTTGGTGTTTGAAACGAAAGCTCAAACTCGGGCTGGAGCATTAAGCGTATTTCACCGTCGCCCCATCGGGCTATAGATCTCCCGCTCTGAATATGCTCCATGGTTTCAAGCATTGTTAACTGACGTGACTGTATTTCTCGGTCTACTTCGGCAAGGGTATCTTTCAAGGCAATTTTTGCTATCGCTTCCGTGAGTCGATTTTGTTCTTGGAGCGATTTGTTGATGCTTTGTAGCAGTGATGACTGCTGTTTCAGGAGCTGGATGTGCTCTTCAGAAAGATTGCTGGGGGGTGGTGGTGTCATTGGATCGCTCATGTTTTGCTCCTCGACGTTGGTTACTGTGTTCTGTCAGTGTACTGTCGTTGAGCGGTTTGGAGTAATGTTTGGCCTTTGAGTCGGCCGTCCCGGGATTGATTGCTCTGGGCGCCAATGAGTTTGCATTCCGTGTGTTGGTTGTCTGTGAATGTTTATTGCTGGTCGACGTGATTAATCACGATTTGCCAAGTCGGCCTTTGTGGTTCTGTGTTGCTGCGTTGAGGCCAGAGCGCTTAGTTGTAGTGGGTGCCCCGCGTTTCACACCGGGGTTGCTGCATGTATGAGATAGGGCCAGTGCGTTGGTCGAAATGGGTTTTCGCGAGGCGTGTTTGGATCGGTGAATCGTATATTTGCATCCTCTTTATTGATGTTATGGTACTGGGTTTAGTTCTCCTTATCTGTTTGTCTCGGTAGCCTTTCTCGAAGTGCCTCTCACCAATTCCGGACGTCTTAAAGTTTACAGTTTGCTCTTAAGTTGGAATGGACGATTAGAGGTTCCTAGGGTGCTCGCCATTTGCGTTGTTCCAACATGCTGTATCGCAGCCTGTTCTGCTCGGCGATCGTTGAGATTGCGCTTCTGCTTTCTATAGGTGCGCGTAATTCGTGTTATCTGTCGTTGGTTTTGGCTCCTTGGCCCTGTCGACAGTCAGGAGTGGGAGTCGGCTAGAGGAACTGTCTGTGTGTGAGCTTCTGACGGGCCTTTATGCGTAGCTACGAACTCGGCGTTTATCGGCAGTGTTGCTCTTGGAGAGTCGTATCCATTCAAAGCAGTGGTTGGCCCGAGGTTTCGCTGTGACGCACCCTGTGCTTTTCAAGCCAACGGGGTCTAAAATGTTTTTGAACAATAGTCGTTTTAGTCCTGGTGGCCGATAAGGAATCTACAATCCTGGTATGCCATCAGTGTCCACTTTGTACCCACGAGGGTTTATTGCTCACCATCAATCGCTCGAGACTTCTGGTTGGGAAGGTCCACCAGATCGGTTTCAGCACCTGAGTTTTGGTGAACTTTCAATTTGGTTCGACGGCGAGCGTACGCCGGCCATCGCCAGGTCGGAATCAACATCGTTGCTGGTTGTTGGTACAGCGGCATTCGTCCCTCCTGTCGCTCGGGATGCTGAGTCAACTGCTGATCTTCAGGTAATTGCCGAAGCGCTCCACGCGGCACTGGCTAAGAGTCAGGAGCGTTTCCTCGACGCTCTGGACTACTTGGGAGGGCGGTTCGCAGTCATCGTTGAGGTCGACGGTCTGTACCGTGTATTCCACGATGCGCATGGCACGCGCACGATGTACTACGACACGGATCGTCCGGCGTTCTCTTCGCACGCGCATCTGCTCGCTTCACTTGTCGGAGCGGAACCTCGCCATTCTGACGAACTGAAAGTGGCTCATTCGTGGGCGGCGCTGCCTCTATCGTTCGCCTGGGATGAAACGCCGTATCCGACGATTCGTGCTCTGCTTCCAAACCATGTGCTTGAGCTCGAGTCGAGACGCACCTATCGCTACTTCCCTCGCGAGCGCAATCGGTTCACCGGGCTGACCTTCGAAGAACGCGCCTCGGAGATCAATCGTCTGTGGCTGGGACAGATGAGTGCATTCGCTCAAACCACCGACCGATTCTTCGTCTCGCTGTCTGGAGGACTCGACTCCAGAGTCGCTCTAGCCGCACTGCGTGATTACAAGGACAAAGTCGATGCATTCACCTACTTCACGAACAACGGAACCGGCAACTGGGCACAGGCCATGCAGTTGGACCGAGACCTCTCCCGCGAGGTACTCGCTCTTGCGCAGGTCAATCACGTACCGATCGTGCATGGACAGGGTACGAAATTCACCGAAGAAGACAAGGCCATTGCGGACAAGAACTCTCTTGTCGAACACGGGCGTTGGCTGGTCGCTCGCTATGTCGAGAATTTCGGAACTAGCACCGGGCTGCATTTCAGAGGCAACACTCAAGAGACGATCCGGTCCTACTACGGCTCCACCAAGCAGAGGGACCCGATCGATCTTGTCAAAGGCCTCATGTCCTCACGACTGAAGAGCGTCAACCTCGACGACTCAGACATCAAGGACTACGAAGCGAAGCTCGACAGCACACTGAAACAGTTCGGCTACCCGAACGCGCTGCACGACTTCGTGGCCTCAGACATGTTCTATTGGGAGATTCGGATGGGGCGGTGGCTGGCCGAGATTTACAACGAGACCGACCCTGCATTTGACTCGATCTCGCCGATGAACATGCGGGCCATCGTCGAACTCGGGCTCGCGGGATCTGAAGACGAACGACGGTCCGGGATCATGTTCACCGAGCTCATCGACCGCAACTGGCCCGAGCTGAATTTTCCTGGAATCAACAACAGGAACAACCTCTACAAGCAGAACACTGTTCTCCGTAAGTCGCTCACCGAAGCCAAGTCACAAGCAGCCGCGGCTCCACCCTGGATCGGACGAGCAGGCGACAACCAGGACCATCCCCTGTCGGCCGGGCCACTGTCGATGGAATCTAACAACCACACAGTCGACTGCCCGCGGGGCGAAATCAGGATTCCAGCAGAAGAGCTCGGTGTCGGAGCATTCGCCAGACGAGAAATGACATGGTCGGACGAGGACTTCAGCGTCCTCACTTTCAGCCAACGAAGCAACTACGTCAACTCAAGAGGCACTGACTATATTCGCTTTGAGGTCGAGGTGAATGGGCAGACTCTTGTTGCTCACAAGATCGGATTCGACTCGGACACCACCTACTGGGCCGTGTACGGGCTTCGGTCAGGCGACCAAGTCAGTCTGGGCGTCCGCTCTCTGCGGACAGTGACTACCGAGTCGTGGTCCAGAGCCTCTCGGTGCTTCATCACAATCCTGGATTCCGCAACTGATTACTGGGAGCGACGAGGATCTCTCGACCTGGGTTATGCGACGACTAGTGCGGCGACCATACCAGGGGAGTCCCTGCGCGGATAGATCGACGTACTCTCTTAATATCCCAACGAGACGAGGTACCGGAAGAAGTCAGCGAAGTCGTTGCTGGTCAATGCGTTTTCGAGAGCCGGCACCGCCTCGGGGTCGAAGTCGATGATGACTGTGCCGTCGTCCTCGCGGCGCGACTTCGTGGGCACGGTTACCACTGCGATGTCGTCCGTCTGCAAGGTGCGGAGGCCATTGGCGATCTTGACGAGCTCACCCGTAGTCAGCTCCGCATTGTGCTGAATCCCCGAAGCGAAATGTCCGAGCACGGCCGCACCCTTGTTCGGATCCTTGACCAAGCCGCCTGACTTCAGTCCCTGAACGAGAGCCCGCACGACCGCACGCTGGTTACGGGTTCGCGTCTGGCCGGCATCATCGACCGGGTCAGCAGCAGTGAAGATCGATGATGTCGCTCCGTCGAGGTTGTTCGTCCCCTCGACGAAGTCGGTCCTGTCCGCGCTGAACGCGGTGCGGCTGTACACCTGCAGACCATCGAGCTCGTCGATGACCCGCCCGAGCGCGTCTGCTTCCAGCTGTGCGATGTGATCGATGCGGATGCCGAGGAACTCCTCAACCATGGCGACGACGACCGGCCATCCGCCCTCGTCTGCAATGGTCGCGAAGGTCTGACCGGCCTCGATCTGAGTGGAGGGGTTGAGAACGAGAGCTGCGGCGAAGTCATTGCCGGCGGGAACGTGGATGACCGCGAACGTGTCACCTTGGCTCGATGACTGTTCGGCCGCCTCGGTGGGGTTTCCGGGATTCGCGATCCGAAGCATCAGGGTGCGGGAATCGTCCGCCGCTGGGCGGATGTCTTCGGGTGGGAAAGCCGCCTCGGCGGGGATGGTCTTCGACGCGTCATCGAACTCGGCACGGGCGGCGTTGAGGTCCTTGAGAGAACCGATGGCAGAGACCATCTTCGTCAGCTTGGCCATGGCAGTCCCACTTCCTCTGTCAGGTCACACGGTAATGGTGCCAATAATAGCCGCGGGTGGGAAACGCCCATGTACCGATCTCGCTAGCGGGTCTGACACTATCCACATCGGCACCGGCGCCGCATCGCGGGCATTCAACACGCTGGTCGACGAGAAAATTGTCAGCCACATCTCAGCCTTCGGGCGTATTGAACAGCGGTGCAGGAGCGTCCGTAGACTGGCATGCCATGTCATCGAATACTGAGAACTCTGCACTTCCCGAAGACACCCAAACCGAATTGCTCGCCCCGGCCGATCGTTACCGCGAAGATCCTCGACCGGTTCGAATCATCAAACACACACGCATCGCGCTGAGTGATGGGGTCGAACTCGCGGCTCGAGTTTGGTTGCCCGAAGATCTCGGTGATGATGCTGTTCCCGCTGTTCTTGAGTACATTCCCTACCGCAAGAACGACATGACCGCCGGTCGCGATGACACGATCCACCCCGAGTTCGCCCGCGCCGGTTACGCCAGCGTCCGTGTCGATCTGCGCGGCTGTGGTGATTCGACCGGTGTCATGACCGATGAGTACTCGGCGACAGAACTCGACGACGGACTGCAGGTACTTAAGTGGATCGCGGCGCAGGACTGGTGCAACGGCAAAGTCGGTGTCATCGGCAAGTCGTGGGGCGGATTCAACGGTCTGCAGCTTGCCGCACTTCAGCCACCGGAACTCGCCGCCGTCATCACCATCTGCTCCACCGATGACCGCTATGCCGACGACGTCCACTACAACGGCGGAACCATCGTCGGTGACCAGATGCTTTCCTGGGCCTCGACGATGTGGGCCTATAACGCCCGCCCGCAGGACCCCGCGATCATGGGCGAAGGGTGGAAAGACGATTGGAAGAGACGCATCGACGAAGCCCCGGTGAACATCGAGGATTGGCTCGGACACCAGCGGCGTGATGACTACTGGAAACACGCTTCGGTGTGCGAGACACCGGACACCATCGAGGTTCCGGTGCTGGCAGTCGGCGGATTGCTCGACGAATACCGGACCACCCTCTTCCGCCTCATGGACAACGCGAATCGTCGCAGGAGCACCGACCCCGATTCCCCGACGGTCCATGCGCTGCTCGGCCCCTGGGCTCACAACTATCCCCACCAGGCTGCTCCCGGCCCCGGCATCGACTTCATATCTGAAGCAGTCCGGTGGTGGGACAAGTGGATGAGCGGGATCGACAACGGTGTTGACGAACAGCCGCAGTTGCGCGCCTACGTTCCGGAGAGCACCCCCATCTACTCGGACCGTGAACACCGTCCGGGTCGATGGATCGCCGAGGCGACCTGGCCGAGTCCGCAAATCGAGGACACAGTGCTCCCCGTCGCCGAAGCACACATCGCCGACCGGTCCCCGCTCGATTCCACTGCGCTGCTGGGCTACCAAGGAGGAAGTTGGCTGCAGTTCGGCGAAGCCGCCGGAATGGCTGGAGACCAAGCCGCCGACGATGCACGATCATTCACCTGCGACTGGGAGCTCGAGAACGGGCTGGAGATCGTCGGCACACCCACCGTGGGGGCAACGCTCACCTCCGACCGCGACCGTGGAGCCATCGCAGCACGACTATGCGATGTCGCACCTGACGGCAGCTCCCGGCTCGTCACGATCGGACTGTTCAACCTCACCCATCATTCGAGCCATGAACACCCCGAGGCACTTACGCCGGGCACTCCCGTCGACGTCGAATTCCCGCTGCTGGCCACGGCGCACCGGTTCGCTCCCGGGCATCGGTTGCGCTTGAGCATCTCCGCGAGTTTCTGGCCCAACCTCTGGCCCTCGCCGGAAACCACACTCATCACCGTCGACTCAGCTCCCGAGCTGACACTGCCCATCCGCACTGTGGCCTCTGAGGAAGGCGACGCCCGCGTCTCCGCCGAGGTGACCGCACAGCTGGGCACTGCGCCGACTCCTCCGGTGTCGGTTATCGAGTCCGACGGCGCACCGATGACACGTGAGCTCAGCTGCGACCTCGTTGAGCGCAGCGCCACGGTGACGACTGTGACCGAGGATTGGCAGACCGACCTCAGCGACGGACTCTTCTACTACACCAATGAACGCGACTCCTACTCACGCAGTGAGAACGACCCACTGTCTCCTGTGGCGACGTGTGATAGGACGATCATCTACCGACGCCCTGCTCTGGAAGTCGGAGCGAATCACGCGCGGGCCGCCGCGACCGCTTCTGCCGACTCGGGTTGGGACGTCGAACTGCGAACTCGATCGACGATGCGCGGTGACGACGAGAACTTCCTCGTCACCAACGAGCTCGTCGCCTATCTTGACGGAAAGCCGTTCCACTCTCGAGCCACTTCGGCGAGCATTCCTCGCCATCTGAACTGAGGCGGGATGGCCGTACTCGGACAAGGACATCTCAACAGACGCCAAGCGCTCACTGGACTCGGCAGAGGACTGCTGGGCCTGGGAGCGCTCGGCGCAGCCGGAGCGCCGCTCAGCGGCTGCACGAGCAGCCAGCAGAGCGATCTGACAGGCCCGAAGAAGAAGGGCAAGAGGCCGATCACCGTCGGCTCCAAAGGCTTCGCCGAAAGCTGGATCACCGGCGAACTCTACGCCCAAGGGCTGCGGAACCTCGGCTACACCGTCGATCTCAAGACGAACGTCGGCTCCAGCGACATCATCAACACGGCCCTGCTATCGGGCCAGATCGACCTCTACCCGGAATACACCGGCGTCATGCTGGTGACTTTCATGGGCGAGGACAAACTCATGGACTCCGCACAGGAGACCTTCGACCTCGCCCAGACCTGGGCCGAGGACAACCATGTCACGATGTTGCGCGCTACCCCCTTTGAGAACAAGAACGCCGTCGCCGTGCGCAAGGATTTCGCCGACAGACACAATCTGCAGACCATGTCGGACCTCAGAGGAATTGGAGACTTCACCTATTCGACCTATCCCGACAACGTCACCGGCGCACAAGGGTACGAAGGAATCGTCGACACTTACGGTCTGAAGAACATGAAGCTCAAGACCCTGAGCATCGGACTGAACTACCAAGCCATCGAACGCGGTGAGATCGATGCCGCCGATGTCTTCACCACCGACCCGCAGCTGCTGCGCAGCGACCTCGTCGTCCTCGACGACGACAAGTTGCTCTTCGGCTTCCAGAACGTCGTCCCCCTCATCCGGGATGATGCCTTCGCTGAACTCGATGACGACGCGTCGGAGTTCCTCGACCAACTGCAGTCACTGCTCACCTTGGACGTGATCCAGGCGATGAACGAGGCCTCCGCCATCAACCGGCTCGACCCGGCGAATGTGGCGGAGATATTCCTCGACGAGAACGGATTGATGTGAAATGACCCAGCACTCCACCGGCACGTCGATCACCTTCGACCGAGCCACGAAGACCTACCCCGGTGCGGCCGTGCCCGCCCTCGACGCCCTCGACCTCGAGGTCGAAGCCGGCGAACTCGTCTGCCTCGTCGGTCCCTCCGGCGGCGGCAAGACCACCGCTCTGCAGCTGGTCAACCGCCTCGTCGACCTCACCAGCGGCGACATCCGCATCGGTGATCGTTCGATCACCGCCCAGTCAGCCATCGAACTGCGCCGAACCATCGGTTACGCGATTCAACAGTCCGGCCTGTTCCCGCATTACACGGTCGCCGACAACATCGCCACCGTCCCCGCCATCCTCGGCTGGGACAAGGCACGAATCCGCACCCGCACGGCCGAACTGCTCGAACTGGTCGGACTCAGCCCGGTCGAGACATGGCTGCCGAGGTATCCGGCTCAGCTCTCCGGCGGGCAGCAGCAACGTGTGGGCATCGCCCGCGCGCTCGCCGCCGACCCGCCGGTCATGCTCATGGACGAACCCTTCGGTGCACTCGACCCGATCACCCGGGTCGCCGTCCAAGACGAATTCCTCGCCATCCACCGTGCGGTGGGCAAGACGACGATGTTCGTCACCCACGACATCGACGAGGCGATCAAGATGGCCGACCGGATCGCCATCCTCAAACCCGGCGGCAAACTCGCCCAGTTCGACACCCCCGCGAACGTGCTGTCCGACCCGGCCGATGACTTCGTCGCCGAATTTCTCGGTGCCGAGCGCGGCCTCAAACGGCTGGCGCTGACGACCGTCGGCGAAATCGTCACTGCTGACACGACAGGCATCGAGGATGCAACGGCGGATGGCGCCCGTCCGAGCACGACCGGTTGGCCCGACGTCGAGGCCACGATGACTCTGCGCGAAGCGCTGTCAGTCGTCTCCGCTGCGCGTGCAGATGGAGCCATCGTCCATTCCGACGGCAGCCGCCTCGGCGAGGTGAGCCTGCACGATCTCATCGCACCGCCGGCGCCCGGAGAGGACCGGGGAGGCGTGAGAGTATGAGCGATTTCGCCCCCGCCGGCGATCCCGTCATCCCCGACTATGGGCAGGCCTCGGACTGTGTGATCAACAACGGAGCCTTCTGCACCGATTGGTTCTTAAGCCAATGGTCGACGGTATTCTGGCCCCCGCTGGTCAGCCATATCGCCATGGTCGCCATCGCCGTATCGATCGGGTTCGTCATCGCCTTCTGCGCCGGATTGTTGGCCTACCGGAAAAAGTGGCTGGCCGGGCCGATCGGCATGGCCGCGACCTTCCTTTACACCCTGCCGCCGCTGGCCCTGTTCCAGCTGCTCGTGCCCTTCACAGGGCTGAGCCTGCTGACAGTCGAGATCGCGCTCGTGTGCTTCACCCTCGTCATCATCTTCCAGGCAGTCCTCGTCGGACTCTCCGGAGTCCCCGATGACGTGCGCAGGGCCGCGACCGGCATGGGGCTTAACCGCAACCAAGTGCTGTTCAAGGTCGAGTTGCCCCTGGCACTGCCGTCGATCATCTCCGGGGTGCGCATCGCCACCGTACTCACGGTGAGCATCGCCACGATCGCTGCCTTCGTCGTCGATGACGGTCTGGGATCGCCGATCATCAAAGCAGTGTCGTCACCATTCAATACGCAGTTCGTCGGAGCCGGAGCCCTTGCCGTGCTGCTGGCATTCGCGCTCGATGGTCTGCTCGTGCTGCTGGGCAGAGGGCTCACCCCATGGACGAAAGCGAGGAGCTGATGGACGTCGTCTTCGGGGCATTCCCCTTCATGATCGACAACGTCGAATTGCTGCTGGCCAAGACCGGTGACCATCTGGTCATCAGTCTCATCCCGCTGCTTGCGGCCATCGTCCTCGGCGTGCCCATTGGCGTCTGGCTCGGCCATGCCCACCGCGGCGAGTTCCTCGCTGTGAGTGTGACAAACATCGGTCGTGCGCTGCCCAGCCTCGCGCTCATCGCGATCCTCATCGGGTTCGTGGGCATCGGCATGCTCAACGCGATGATCGCTCTATTCTTGCTCGCTTTTCCGCCGATCCTCAGCTACGCCTTCCGGGCCGTCGACTCGATCGACCGCGACCTCACTCGCGCCGCTCGCGGCATGGGCATGTCACCCGGACAGGTGCTCCTCAAGGTCGAACTGCCCTTGGGGCTGCCGATGATCATCGCGGGCATCCGTACATCCGCAGTGTTGACGGTGAGCTCGGCGACCATCGCTACGATCGCCGGCAGCGGTGGTCTGGGCGATGTCATCCTCAACCAGGTCGCCTACGGGATGGAGGGAGTCGTTGCCGGCGCCATCTGGGTGGCCGTGCTCGCCATCCTCGTCGACCAGGCGTTCGCGCTCCTCCTGCGAGTCAGCGCTCCGGCCGGAGTGAAACGGCTGCAGAGCACCAACGCCGTGTGAGGACGGCCGCAGACACTGCGGCACAGCAGATCTGCTCCACCCACAGAAGATCACTAGGAAACAGAGGACAATGTGAAGAAGCATTTCATCGCCGGAAGCCTCGCCGCTGCTACGGCGATCGTCATGACCGGATGTACGCCGCCTGGTGGCGGCGACTCATCGGGCGGTAAGGGGTCGGTGCTCAACATCGGATGGAACGAAGCGTTCCGGTCGATGAATGACATGACGATGGACGGCAACGCTGTGGCCAACACCATCGTCGCCTATATGAGCAATGACAATTTCAAGTACTACGACGACGACCTCGAACTCCACGATGGCGCGCTCGGTGAAGTGGAGAAGGTCTCCGACGATCCGCTGAAGGTCAAGTACACATTCGGCGAGGATGCGAACTGGTCGGACGGAACTCCGGTCGACGCCGCAGACCTCGCTCTGACCTGGGCGGCACGGTCACAGCACTTCAACACCGTCGATGACAACCGAGACGATGACGGCACCCTGCAGGACAATCCCGACGGCACGGTCTTCTTCGACTCCTCGGCCGTTGGCGCTCCACTGATCGAGGACTTCCCCGAGATCAGCGAGGACGGCAAAGCAGTGACGTTCACGTACTCGGAGCCTTTCGCCGACTGGGAGACCGAATTCGGTCTCGGAGCCTACGGTTCGGGAGTGCCTGCACACATCGTGGCCAAGAATGCTCTGGGCACCACAGTCCCGCAGGAGGGCAAGGACGCGATCCTCGAGGCGATCGAAACCGGCGACAAGACTGCCCTGTCGAAGATCTCGAACTTCTGGAACACCGGTTTCGATTTCACCTCGATGCCGGAGAACAAAGACCTTCTCGTCCACAACGGGCCCTATGAGATCACCGACTTCGAAGAGGGGCAGTACCTCACACTGTCTCGCGACGAGGACTACACCGGACCGGTCGAACCCAAGATCGACGCTGTGACAATCCGCTACAACGGCGACCCGATGGCCATGGTCCAGGCGATCGAGAACGGCGAGGTCGACCTGACCCAGCCGCAGTCGACGGCCGATGTCCTCTCAGCTGCAGAGAAGCTCGACGATGTGTCGATCCTGCCGGGCGAGGACGCCACGTTCGAACACGTCGACCTCACATTCGACAACAACGGCCCCTTCGACCCGGCCAGCTACGGTGGGGACGAAAACGCTGCACTTAAGGTCCGTCAGGCATTTCTCAAAACACTGCCACGCCAGGAGATCATCGACCGGCTCATCAAGCCTCTCAACAAGGAGGCAGAGGTCCGGGATTCGTTCAACCAGGCTCCTGGCTCGCCGCTGTACGACGATATCGTAGCCGAGTCCGGCATCTCGGAATACGACGAGGTCGACATCGATGGAGCGAAGAAGCTGCTGAACGAAGCCGGTGCCGAGGCACCGAGTGTCCGATTCCTCTACGACAACACGAATGCCAGACGATCCCAACTGTTCGCGCTGATCAAGGAATCAGCAGAGAAGGCCGGTTTCAAGGTCGAAGACGCCGGTGACGTCAACTGGGGGACCCGCCTCGGCGATGGAACCTACGATGCCTCGCTGTTCGGGTGGGCGCTTTCCACGACGGCGGTGACGGAGTCGGACTCGTACTACCGCAAGGGCGCGCTGAACAACTACAGCGGGTACGACAACAAAGATCTGACGAAGACGCTCGACCAGATGCTGGTGACCATCGACCCGGACAAGCAGGCTTCCTTGGCTGAAGAAGTCGAGAAGCAACTCGTCGATGATGCATTCGGGCTGCCACTCTTCCAGCACCCGTCTCTGACGATCCATGGGGACAAAGTCTCGAATGTATCGACGACGACGCTTGACCCGTCGATGTTCTGGAACTTCTGGGAGTGGGAGACCAAATAAGGTCGCAAGGCCTGCCGGGAGGGGGCGCTGGTGAGACACACCCCCTCCCGGAAGTGGACCGGACTCAGCGCAGCAGCGCCCTGCGCAGCGGATCGAGTCCGATCGACCCGAGGTTCAGTGCGCGACTGTGGAAATCTCTGAGGTCGAACCCCGTGCCCGCAGCAGCGCGGGATTCGTCTCTGATGTCCTCCCACAATCGCTGACCGATCTTGTAACTCGGAGCCTGCCCGGGCCAACCGAGGTATCGGTCGAGCTCGAAGGCAAGGAAGGTCCGGTCCATGGCAACGTTCTGTGTGAGGAATTCCCACGCCTTTGCGCGGTCCCAGACACCACCGCCGAGGTGGGCCGGGGCTTTGAGGCCGAGGTGGAAGCCGATGTCGACGACCACCCGTGAGGTGCGCAGCCGCTGGGAGTCGAGCATGCCCAGATAGTCGCCGGGTTCGTCGAGGAATCCGAGTTCGGCCATGAGCCGTTCGGCGTAGAGGGCCCAGCCCTCACCGTGGCCGGAGACCCAGCAGACGTGCCGCCGCCACTTGTTCAGCGAATCGGCGAGATAGGACGCCTGCCCCATCTGCAGATGATGGCCCGGAACGCCTTCGTGGTAAACCGTGGTCTTCTCCTGCCACGTGGCAAATTCGGTGACACCATCGGGCACCGACCACCACATCCGGCCCGGACGGCTGAAGTCTTCGCTGGGCTGAGAATAGTAGACCGCTCCGGTGCCCGAGGGCGCGATCATGCACTCGATAGTCCGCAGCGGTTCCGGGATGTCGAAATGGCTCTTGGCGAGTTCGGTGATCGCTTCGTCCGCCACACGTTGCATCCACTCCTGCAGAGCCTGCGTGCCATGGAGAGCGCGCTGGGGGTCGCTGTCGAGTCGGGCCATGAGCTCGAAGAGTTCGACGTTCGGGTCGATGCGGACCGCGGTCTGCTTCTGTTCGGCATCGATGGCGGCCAGTTCTTCGAGGGCCCAATCGTACGTCTCTTCCAGATTGACCTCGGCGCCGAGGAACTCACGTGAGAGCAGTGCATAGTCTTCTCGGCCGCAGGCTTCGTTCTCCGGAGCGGAGCCGGCCAGTTCGGTGCGGAGGAAGCGGGCGAGGCCGCTGAAGGCCTCTCTGGCGGTTTCGGCGTGGACGGACAGTTCGCGGGCGAGGGTTTCGCCGGTGGAGCTGCTGGCCTCGTTGGCAATCGTGGTGAAACGGCTGTCTGACTGACCGAGCGCATCTGCCTGATCGGCGACCCGCTCAATCTGAAGGCGCGCGGGCACCCGGTCGAGCTGGTCCCGTGCATATCGAAGTGATTGCCGGTATCCCTCGACCGAGTTCGGCAGCGCCGCCATGGTCTTTGAGATCGTCTCCCATCCTGCCGCGGAGTCGGTGGGCAACAGGTCGAAGATGTCCCGCATCTGCTGCACGGGCGATTCGATGACATTGAGGACAGTGTGCTTCAGGCCCGCCTCATAAAGGTCCGTGGCGGTGCCCAGTCGCTCGCGCATGGCGTCGATGGTGACGAGGTCGGTGTCATCGAGGCTGTTCGTCGCAAGACCGTCGGTCTCCGCAGCATCGACCTTGGCCAGGGTGCGAGTGTGCAGGTCGTTGGCGGCTTCTAATCCCTCAGGGGAATAGTCGTCGAAGCCGTGAGGGTTCTCGGTTCCTAGGAACAGAGAGATCGACGGGGAGCGGACGCACAGTTCGTCGAAGTAGGCATCGGCGATGGCATCAATAACCGAAGGGTTTCTGCGGAATGTCATGAGGAGACTCTATCCGCGCGGTGAAACCCTCGCCATGCTGACCACAGTCCGACATGGCGAGGCCCGGAGCGGCCATCTCACGACGGTGTGCCCCGGGTCCACGTAGTCTCCGGCGAAACGTTGGGAGGCCTCGTCCGAAGCGGTCAGAGCGAGTGGTGTTCACTGCTAACCGCATCTTCGCCGGCGGTCAGCGGAGGCCGAAGAGCTTGCCGAGGCCACCGCCGGACGACTGAGCATCCGACTGCTTAGCCTCTGGCGCCTTCTCTGCCGGCTTGTCAGTGGGAATTTCGGCGGGCTTGACCGGTCGCGGGGGAGAGAACTCTTCGGCGGCAGGTTCGGCGTTCGGGGCCACAGATGCTGCCCCCTCCGGGGCCTTCGGCGTGGGAGGGGCCGTTTCTTCGACTGCCGGTGTCGGGGTCACCGATTCCGGAGCCTCGGGAGCCGGTGCGGTAGCCTGCGGGGCCGACGTGTCGGCCCGGGGAACCGGGGTCGCCTCGGTAACGGGCTTCGGTGCCTCTGTGGTGGTCTCGGACGAATCGGCGGGGGCCGCCTCGGCGAGGTTCTTGATCAGGGAGAGCTCGAACTCGAGCGTGATCTTGTCGCTGACGAGCACGCCACCGGAATCGAGCTTCGTATTCCAGGTCACGCCCCAATCCTTGCGGTCGATGCGACGCGAGCCCTCGAGGCCGGCGCGCAGGTTGCCGAAGGGGTCGGTCTCGATGCCGATGAGCTCGAGCGGAACGGAGACGGTCTTCGTCATGTCGCGGATCGTCAGTTCACCAGTGACGATGTAGGAGTCTTCGTCGACCTCATCGATGGCGGAGGACACGAAACGGATCTCCGGGTAGGTCTCCACATCGAAGAAGTCTGCCGAACGCAGGTGCTCGTCGCGACCCTCGCTGCGGGTGTCGATGCTCGCGGTCTGGATGATGACCTCGGCGGTCGAGTCGGCAAGATCGTCGGCGATGTCGGCCGATCCGGACACATCATTGAACGCTCCGCGCACACGCGAGACCATGGCGTGGCGTGTGGAGAATCCCAGTCGAGAATGTGAGGGATCGATGTCCCAATGACCTATGATCCCAGGATTTTCTGTCATGGGGGCAGCTCCTTCGGTTCCTCCGCGCTCCTGTAGGGGGAGGCTGTCGTAGTCGGTGTGCTCATTCGCTGATCGAGCGATCATTGAATGAGCAATCGCCTACGTAGTCTTACACGGGCGGTCGGGTGTGTGCCACCTCGGCGCGGGCTGGTGAGGCGATGGCGGCGCTGACGTCGACCGCCGACCGTCCGATTCAGAGATCACGCGCCGCACACTCGATTTTCGCTCTCGTATCGAAGTCAATCCAATAGTGCTGCGACGAAGGGGACGGCGTAATTCCAATCGTCTCCGTCCGGATCGGCAATTCCCGCCTTGTCCAGCCAGGTCTGGTCGGCCTCGGGGTGCGGGCCGACCAGACCTGCCATACCGTCGCCGTGGTCGTAGCGTGCTGCGGCGATGTCGCCGTTGCCATAGCGCGCGAACACGTCGGCGCGATCCTCGGGTGGAGGAAGGACTGCGCCCTCTTGGAAGAATGTCTGGCGATGATCACCCCTCCATGCGACGTCGACCACGGTCTCTCTGCTGTCGGTGACTGGGAATTCGGGACGGCCGACCTCACCGTCGAGGTCCGATTCGACGAGGCCGAAGGCGACCGGCCCCGCCAGGTAGGCGCCCATACACAGACCGAGGTAACGACCGCCGTCAGCAACATACTGTTCAAGGCCCCCGACGAATCGCGGGGGCAGCGCTTCGGCGGCAGCGTCGATATCATCCCCGCCACCGGGTTGGACGTAGAGGTCCACGTCTGCAAGGGAATCGGCCTGCAGCGGCAGACGTTCACCGCGACCGATGAAGACCACCTCGGCGTCGTTGAACGAGGCTCTCAGCCGTTGTGCGACCGTCTCGGGGCACCCGTCGCACGCGGCCTCACCGCGGTACACGGCCACGAGCAGGGAATCCGGACTTGAAGTGTCTGCGGCGGCACAGCCCAGGGAGGCGGCCGCAGTGAAGAGACCGGTCAGGAGGGCCGCAACAGCCCGTCGAGTGGGGGTGGTCATGACGCTAGGCCCGGGGGCATACCCGGACTCCTCCGACACAGATGGGGGAGTTCCGCAGGTTGCGATCATCGTTTCGCACGAGGTTAGTTGTCGGAACGGCGGGAGGCAGTTGAGAGTATTCCGGCGATTCCCTGCCCGGCTCGATCACCGGAGACCAAAGCGCCTTGGATCGAGCCGGTGTCACGGTGGTCGCCGCAGACGAATATTCTCTCGGAGATCCGCTGCACCGATCGGTCGATCAGCGGGGGAGCCGAGGCCGGCAGTGCGTGCGGAAGCCGATGATTGATCAGAACCTGCCACCTGCGCGTCGACGTGGCGTAGATGCGTTCGAGATGCTGCCGGATCTCCCGTTCGTCGGCCAGACCGTCGGGCCGATCGAGCAGCGTCGTTGCCTCAATGAGCGCCGATCCCGCAGGCGCGTAGCTCGGTGCTGCATTTGAGACGACTGCAGTGTGCCAGACGGGCCCATCTGGGCCTCCCTGGGGAGCCGAGGCATCCAGCACCAACAGCGGATCCTCGAGAGGAGGTTCCGGAGCTTGGAACCACCAGGTCGTCAGTCCTCGTGTAGGAGGAGTCTTCTCGCCGGTCAGCTCCTCGAGATCCTCAGCACCGACTGCGGTGACAGCGACACGCGCCCGTATCCGTCCCCGGTCGGTGTCGACTTCCACACCATTGTCGGTGTCGCGAAGGTCTCGCACGGCGGTGTTCACGCGTACGGGCGCTCCGAGAGAAGCCGCCATCTGCTCGGGCAGAGCCGCCATGCCGTCACTGGGCAGACCGGGGATCGCGCGCACGAACGATCTCATCAGCAGGCGGGCATAGTTCGCCGAGCTTGCGCCAGAACTGTCGGCCAGCACACCGGCCAGGAACGTGTCGATGACGTCTCGGCGCAATGCTCCCGTGACCCCCGCAGCGTCCAAGGAGTCTGCCAGAGTCGAGTCCCGCGTCGCCCGCGAGGCTGAGGATGGCCGCAGCAGAGTCGGACCGAGCCACCTCAGAAGTCCGCGGATCTCCTTCGGTCTGATCAGTCCAGAGCTCAACTCCGATGACTCGCTGCCAGGCCGACTCAAGGATGCGCGCAGTGTGGTCAGACGCTGTCCCTTGCGGACTATGACTCCTGCGCCGAAGGTCTGCAGGTCCAGTGAGGCGACGTCGATGAAGGCGCGCACTGCGGGGTACGTAGGATTGAGCAGCTGAAACCCGCGGTCACAGAGGAAGCCGTCGATTCGATCGGTGCGCACGCGACCGCCGACACCACCACTCGATTCGCAGATCTGGACAGTCAAGCCGTTGCGCTGCAACCGTCTGGCACACTGCAGGCCTGCCAGACCTGCTCCCACGACTACAACGTCGGCATCCACGATTCTCCTCTTCTCGGTTCGACACCAGCATACGCGTCGCGCCACCGTGGAAAATCGAATCATCGGAATGCTGTGGGCTTTGAGACCGAGAACGCCAGCTCAGGTCATAGCGGGCGTGCCGACGACCGTGGACGGCAGCGGAGATGTCCGAGACGGCTGATGCAGATCTCGCCAACGGGAATGCCGCGGATCGGGGACTCCAGCAGAACCCGGGAGTGTCCCGAAACGGAGCGATTGTGCAGCAGCGAATGCTTCTTCCGGAGCAGGTCTCACTGGGGGCATCTTCAGCTGGGGTTCATCGAAACACCGCATGTTCCAGTGGGTCTGCAAAGTCATCTGGTCCAAGAAGACGAATTGCTGGTGGCGATCGGACCTCGACTTGAGTGGCGGCACGAAGGGACCAGCGCAGTTTGCAAGAACGGGTAGCGACAGCGTTTCTGACCAGGGAACTCGGGTGGGGAACGTATGAGGCTGCGCGGGATCTCCTCGTCGCAACTGACGATTCTTTATCGTCTGTGTAGGGGAGAACAACTTCACGGCCCCTGTCGCAGTGACTGGCCCTTTCAAGACCGACCGGGTTGCATACGGAACTGAGTAGAGCTTCAGTGCTGCAGGCTGACCTCAAACCGTGTGTTCCAATTCAAGGTCCGGTAACGGTAGAGGTTCGTTTCAGTGCTCGCGGAGATTCACAGCTGAGGTCTCGGTCGAGTAGACGGGGCTATCGCGTTCACGTCATCGCTGACAGACTGAAGCCAAGAGCCCACCCAATGATCTCCCGCGGTTTCAGTCTCGGGCTGTTGGCCGAGAGAGCACTAGCTGAGCGATTGCGGCAGCTACACGGTTGCTCGACAGCATGTCTTAGGAGGACAGACAGCATGAACGAAACTTCTACCGATCAGCGGGCTACAGGCGAGGAACCTGTGGCGCGAACCTGCGAAGTCGTGATCGTCGGCGCTGGCTTCGCTGGCCTCGAAGCAGCCAAGCGCCTCGGGCGGGCCGGAGTAGACGTGCTCTTGCTCGATCAGAACAACTATCACCAGTTCCAGCCCCTGTTGTACCAAGTGGCAACCGCCCAGATCGCCCTGTCAACGGTGGCTCGCCCGCTGCGCTCCATCCTCCACAGGGAGCAGAAGCATGTCACGATTCGAACTGCTCAAGTAGCTGCGATCGATGCAGCGAAGAGAACGGTCACCACCGCAGACGGTGTGCGCTACCGGGCGGAGATATTAGTGATCTCCTCAGGCGCGGAGCCGAACTTCTTCGATACTCCCGGAGCGGAAGAACACGCCTACCCCCTGTATTCGGTCGACGACGCCGCCCGATTGTCGTCAGCACTGCTCGGAGCTGTGGAGCGAGCATCCGCGAACCAAGAACACGCCACCAACAGAAAGTTCACGGTTGCCGTCGTTGGCGCGGGTCCCAATGGCGTGGAAACTGCCGGGGCCATCGCCGAAAACATCAGGGACGTAGTCGGCAAGTACTATTCGCACAGTTTCGCTTCGTCGTGCGCGGTTCACCTTGTAGACATGGTCGACACTGTGCTTCCGCCCTTCTCGCAGGCATCGCAGCAGTACACCAGAGACCGGTTGGAGAAACTCGGCGTCAAGGTGCATTTGGGCAGTGCGGTCTCGGAAGTCTCCGATACAGATATCTCCCTTGCTGATGGGACGAAGATCGATGCGGAGATCGTCGTCTGGGCCGCCGGGTTGAAAGCCTCGCACCTACTGGAGGCCGCCGGACTCACGACCGGTCGTGGCGGACGGGTCGATGTGGCCACAGACCTCACGGCACCGGAGTGCCAGGGAGTCTATGTCTTAGGCGATGCCGCCAATATCGTCGATGCCAAGGATCGGAAGCTGCCGCAGCTCGGCTCGGTGGCCAAACAGTCGGGCCGATGGGCGGCAGAGAACATTCGCGCCGACCTGACTGGACGGCCCCGCCGCGAATTCAAATTCGTCGATATGGGGTATATGGCAATGATCGGTCGAGGGCAGTCAGTGGCCGAGCTGACTCCGCGCCGATATCAAGTGCAGGGGATGCCGGCGTTCCTTGGCTGGCTGGCAGTCCACGCATTTCTCCTCTCAGGCTGGCAGCAACGTGCCGCCGCGGTGGCGTCCTGGGCTCGTGACTATCTGACGACGAGTCGTCCTCACGCAGTGGTCTACCGACCGGAAGCCTATGAGATTGCCAGGTATGCCCGAACAGACCAATCATCCACGGTCTGAGGACGATTGAGATTGTTCACCGGGCGCACTCTACGGTGCGCCCGGTGACATACGAGCTGGTTGAGTACCTCGACGGCGGGCCTCGACTGTGACTCCTTTCTTGGACCCCGTCAGTATTGGGAGCATCGAGCCTCGCGTCGCCTGGCTGCTCTTATCTAACTGGTCGGATGTGAGGGGCAGTCGCGGGACCGCTGGACTGCTAGATTGTGACCATGAGCACAGAAGAGATAACGACGCGACCCGACTTTCCCCGACCTGGGCGGGCACCGGCTCAGACAGGTGACGAGGTCGAAAAGGTCTTTGAGCGTTTCTCTCCCGCTTACGAGCAGCAAGCAGCGGATGTCTGGGATGCGCTGGAGAAGCAGGATCTGAAAGTCTGGATCACCGGCGCGGGTGAGAACGATGGCGAGACGATCTGCGCCGGTCGAGCAATCGATGACGCGGCGTTGGTGATCCATCTCGAAGACCCCAACGAGGCACTGGCTGTCGCAGCGGCCCGGGAGGCGGGGAAGCTCGACGACTACATCGCCTCTGGGCTGGCCTGAAAGTCGAAGCAGTCGTCACCGTCTGCGGTTCCTTGATACCCGGGTGAAGAGGACGATTCCCCTGTTGCTTCAAACCGCGCCGCCACACCCCTGTTGAGTCAGATCGCTTCGCGCAGGACGTCCCGCAATAGTGCCAGCGCCCGTTCCTGAGTCTGAGCGAGGATCTCGATTGGTTCGCCGGAGAAGATATGTCGTTCGGAGTACACTTCCGAGCCGCCAGCGACAGCAAGCCAAGTCGTGCCTGGCTCGTTCCCCTCCTGGCCCGAAGGGCCCCCGGCTCCGGAGGCGGCTACGGCGGCATCGGAGCCCAGAAGGGTGCACGCAGATCTTGCCATACTCTCGGCAGCCGTCTGCGAGATGACTGGCCCCCGGGGGACTTTCAGCAGTCGATGTTTGACATCGCTGAAATAGGCGACGACAGCACCCGCGAACCAATCGCCAGAACCCGGCACAGCGGCCAGCTGGCTGGCGATCTTGCCGCCTGTCAGTGACTCGGCAACACTCACGACTATCTGGTGAGTATCGCACAGTTCACCCAACTCAGAAGCGATACGGGCGGCGCGGTCTTCGTATTCTTCGGCATTGCTCATGGCGTGCGTTTCACCGTTCGTCGGGGACGAGATCATCGGTGCTCATGACCTCTGCCAAAGCCTCTTGCAGGGCTCTGCGCGCGATGGGGCAGGGGATGGTGAGTTCGAGACGGCGGTTCCTGGCGTGCTCAGTCGCTTGTCGCATCAGCTCCCGGCAGTGTCTGTTCGCCTCTGTCTTCTCAATCGCTTCGCAGTAGACGAACATCATCGTGTTTTCGGCGGGGACAAGATTGTAGTGAAGGGCCGCCACGAGTCGGCCCGGAAGGTAGAGGTCGTATTTCGATGCCTCGCGGTTGTTGAGCAGGATATAGGAATTCATGTCGCTCTCAGTGAAGTATTCGGATATGAGGTGGGCGCCGCGGGATGAGATCGTGCGTGGGACGCCGCCGATCGAGTCGATTGCGTCGTCAATCAAAAGATGTAACCTTCTGCGCGGCTCGGTCATGATGGTCAGTCGCTGACTTTTCCGTTGCGGGACCGAGCGGCGCGGCTGTTTGCAAAGCTGCGAGGAACCTTTGGGCCCAGCGATGTACATCATGGTCCTCGACCGTTACCGCCATCGCTGCAATGCGCTCTCGTGCCTGGGCGGTGTCCAGGCTTGCGGCCTGGTGCATCCCGTTCTTCAGCTCTGAGATGTCATGCGGATTGACGACGATGGCTTCGGCGAGTTCGTCGACTGCGCCTGCGAACTCCGAGAGCACAAGCGCTCCGCCTCGATTTCTACGGGCGGTGACGAATTCCTTGGCAACGAGATTCATCCCGTCGCGGAGGGACGATACCACGAGGACATCGGCAGCGAGGTACAGGGCCACAGTGTCCTCGAACGAATACGAATGGTGTGAGTATTGGACGATGCCGCGACCCATCGTCGCGAAACGACCATTGATCCGTCCCACCAGTCGCTCCACTTCGTCGCGGAGGTCCTGGTACGCTGCGATTCCTTCGCGAGAGGGCACAGCCACCTGCAGGAAGTTCGTCGTCTTCGGTGAGAGCAGGTCGTCGGCGAGGAGTTCATCGAACGCCCGGAGGCGGTGGGGGATGCCTTTGGTGTAGTCGAGACGATCGATGCCCAACATCAGAACGTCCGGATCGCCGAGATCGTGGCGGATCCGGGCCGCCGACCGAACGACGGTCGCAGAGTCTGCGGCCTCGCGGATTGCAGCGGTATCGACCGAGATGGGAAAAGCATCGATCAAGGGAGACGGGGCATCGACATCGACTGCAAATTTCCGCGCTGCCGACCGGAAGTTCTCCGCGTCCGAGTTGCGCTGGAATCCGATGACGTCGGCCCCGAGCAGACCTTCGACGACTTCTCTGCGCCAGGGCAGCTGCCCGAACAGCTCGACGGGGGGAAACGGAATGTGATTGAAGAAGCCGATTCGCACGTCGGGTCGGAGCTGCCTGATCATGTGCGGGACCAGTTGCAGATGATAGTCGTGGACCCAGATGGTGGCTCCAGAGGCGGCCGATCGGACGGCCGCCTGCGCGAACCGGGAATTGATCGCCTCGTATGCGCGCCACCAAGTGCGATGGTACTGAGGGGTGACGATGAGGTCGTGGTAGAGCGGCCACAGCACGCCATTGGAGAACCCCTCGTAATAGGCGCGATGTTCTGCCTCAGTCAATGGGACAGGAACGAGTGACATCTGGTCGAATTCGAATGGCACGATCGTTTCGTCGAAGCATCCAGCCCAGCCGAGCCACGCCCCACGTTCGGCTCTGACCATCGGCGCAAGTGCGGAGACGAGGCCTCCGGGCGCCGCCTGCCACGTGTCTTCGCAGCGGTCGACGGGTAAGCGGTTCGCCAAGACGATGAACGAATGTTCAGGGTTGGTCTCTGCCATGTTCTTCTCGCTCTTCTGGCACGTCTGCCGCTGAGACTCGGTGAGTTCTGCTCCTGCCGGAGCAGCGGAAGGGCGAGCACTTGGTCCTCGCCCTTCCGCCGGGCAGTGTCAGTGCTTCGGACCGTTCCCCAGAGATTCGGCGGTTCCACGAGCCGTGTCTTTGATCTCTTCCGCGGCTTGTCTGCCCTCGGCCTGGATCTTGTCGGTCTTGCCTTCGGCCTCCAGTCCTTTGTCACCGCTGGCTTTGCCTGCGGCAGATTTTGCGGAGCCCTTGAGCTTGTCGGCTTCGGGGGAGCTGTCGTTCATCTTTCTTCCTTTCGCGTGCACGACGGATCTCGCGCGAGCAGGCGGGATCCGATGCGTTGGGAGATTCTGTGTGAGAAGTGTCCGGCTGCCTGTGCCTCAGCTGTTGATCAGGAGCAGGATCTTGCCGTGGTCGAGCTTCTCTTCGAGGTCGTCGGACTCGATCGACGTGAAGCCGAACTCCTCGAAGATCGCACGCAGCTCGTCGCCCTTCTTGTCGTAACGGGTGCCCACGAGATTGCTGAGATCGTCGGGTTCGTTGGCGTTCACGCTGCCTGCGACGCGGTCGGTGCGGTCATCATCATGGGAGATGACGAAGAGGTCATCCTTGGAGATGCCCGCCGCCGCCTGGCGTTTCACTTCATCCATCAGTGCGGTATCGTCCTGGAATTCTTTGACTGCGGGTTTCATGTCGACTCCTTTCATGTTTACGACGTAATCACGCTAACAGACACTGTGGGTCTGTGCGAAGAGCCTACGGCGAATTTTGCAGGGGGTTCTCGTCGCCGCGGACCCGATGTAGCCTGGACGGCATAGCGTAAAAGTGTTTACGCGCTAATCACGCCTCAGGAGTGAAAGGAGGTCTTGGGCTGTGTGACATCTGAGGTGAGCGAGCAGGTTCAACGTTTGTCAACTCGGGCAGGGAGGATCCCATGGCCCAGAATCGTCTGACCAGAAACGACATCGTGCGAGCGGCGATCACCTTCGTCGACGCACACGGACTCGATGCGCTGACCATGCGACGTCTCGGGCAGTCCCTGGGGGTCGAAGCCATGGCCTTGTATCGGCATGTCTCCGGACGCGAAGATCTTCTCGAAGCGATGGTCGAAGCACTCATCGACAGTCTGTTCGACAACCGGCTGATGAGGCAGACACCGTCATCGTGGGAGGACTATCTCCAGAGGGTGGCCAATACGACGAAGGAACTGGCGCGCGATCATCCCGGGATCTTTCCCCTGATCGCCACGCAGCCGTCCCAAGCCCCGTGGCTGCGCCCTCCACTGCGCAGTCTGCGATGGGTCGAAGAGTTCCTCTCCACTCTGCAGGGATTCGAGTTCTCTGATGCGGCCGCGGTCGGCGCTTACAAATCGTTCACCAGCTTCCTCATCGGAGATCTGCTCCTGCAAGTCCATTCCACGAATCTCGACGTCATCGGCGGAGACGATCACGAGAGGGCGGGTGACGACTCCGACTTATCGGAGTATCCCACCGTGAACGCGCTGAGTGACCTGCTCAGCGAAGATCATCGCCAACGGCAGTTCGACGATGCTCTCGACGAACTCATCGAACGCATCCGCCTCTCACCAACTAATTAGCTGCAACCTCAAACAGCTCACCCAGCTGAGAAGGATCAATATGCTCGACACCTCTTCAGAGGCCCTCCAGGTCCTCCTCGTGGCCGACCCGGGCCTGCCCAGCCGCCGGGCGGCTGCTATCCATCAACGTCTCGAAAGGCTTCTGCAAGACGCGTATGGGGTCACGACGACCTTGCACACGGCGACTGACACCATCCGATTGACACCGGAGAGCGAACTCGACCTCAGCGCTGTCGAAGACCTTCGGGCCGACTACCCGGACGTCAACATCGTCCTGATACTCACCGAGATCCCGCGCCATACCCAGGGCGACCCGCTGATCGCCGAGGTGCATTCCGACAGCAATCTCGCGATCGTGTCCTGTCCCACTCTGGGCGCATGGTCGACCAAGCGCCGCATCATCAAAGTCCTGATGAGCTCGGTCAACAAATTGGTGCCGTGGGATCCCGAAGATACGACCCGTCGGTTTCTGCTCCGCTGGTCCGACTGGTCCGACAACGAAGACGCCCAGCACCAGTCGCTGCATGCCCACACCATCACAGGAGGCCCACGTCTGGTGCTGGGAATGACGATGGCCAACGACCCGTGGCGCACTGTCCCGAAGCTTTCAGGCGCCCTCGCCGCGGCATCGGCCACAGGAGCTTTCGGCATCTTCTACAGTTCCATCTGGCAGATGTCGACCTATCTGTCCACCACGCGGCTGCTGTCAATCGGCGCGGCCGCCATCCTGGTCATGGTCACCTGGCTGATCATCAACCACAAACTCTGGGACGAACCGCGCAGAGACAACCTGGCGACAGTGGTGATGTACTACAACCTCTCGACCGCCCTGACCCTGCTGATCACCGTGCTCGCGCTCTACGCGGGACTGGTCGGCCTCATTCTGCTGGGCGGTCTCATTGTCATCGACCCCGAATTCATGACGACCCAGATCCAGCAGAAGGCGACGGTCGCCAACTATCTCGACATCGCCTGGCTCAGCGCAGCGATGGGCGTCGTCGCCGGCGGTATCGGCGCAAGCTTCGACTCCGACTTAGATGTGAAACGACTGACTCACGGACAGCGCATGCGCCAACGGGTCTACACCGACAACCACCCGGACACCGATGATGTCAGCCAGAACTCCTGATGGCTGATAAGGACCTGCCCAGCGATTTCAGAAAGATATGAGATGAACACACAGCATCGGTTAGACGTCACTGGGATGATTTCAGCGCCTCTGGGCTCCTGGCGCGACGAACCCGCCAGCCAGGATGATCTGCGAAAGCTGGTCACCAGCAATGCGCAGACCGCTGACAAGGTTCGCGCCCTGAGTCGATTTCTCGGACTCACCGGAACGACGTCTCACATGCGGCAGTGGGAGTCGCTGCTCGAGGTGGCGGCCATCGATGTCGCTGTCGCTCGGATGCTCGAACCCCATGTGGATGCGCGGGGCATCCTTGCCGAAGCCGGACACGACGCACCCGATGGCTCGACCTGGGGCGTCTACGCCGCCGAGTCTCCAGCCCACGTCCTCACCGTGGGCGCAGAGGGCGAACAGACCGTGATCGATGGAGAAAAAGCCTGGTGTTCCTTGGCCGCCGAACTCTCGCACGCCATCGTCATCGCCGGCAGCGACGGGGGATCGTACGCCTGTGCCGTGGACCTCAGGGACCCCCGAGCGCAGGCCCAGCCGACTGCCTGGCCGAGCGTGGGGCTGCAGGAGATCCCGAGCGGAAGTGTCGCATTCACGAAAATGCCCGTCACCGTCCTCGGTCCGCCGAACTGGTACCTGGATCGACCTGCATTCGCGTGGGGAGGCATCCGAGTGGCAGCATGTTGGTTCGGCGCAGCCGTGGGACTGGCAAGAAATGCCGTGCGACGGCACAGCAAGCGCTCCAACTCATCCACAGTCGGTGAGATGCTGATCGGTCAGCTCGAGGCTGAGATCTTCTCGATTCGCAGCGTCCTCGCGCAGGCAGCGGCCGCAGCCGACGGGAGTGACGAGTACTCCCGTGCACGTGCCTGGACCGTGGCCCTGACGGTGCGCAATATCGTCTACTCAGGAGTTCGCCGGATCCAGCACCTGAGTCGCGAAATCGCGGGACCGGCGGCGCTGACAGGCGATGTCGGCTTCGCCAAAGCCGACGCTGACCTCACCGTCTACATCAGTCAGCACCACGGTCCACGCGATGAAGCCGCTCTCGGCACGGAACTTCGCACGAAGGTCGACCACAATGAGTTTTGACCATCGTGACACCGGCACGCCCGAAGCCTGTTGGAGGGAAGCCGGTGTGCAGGAGCTTCCCGCGCTCGGGGTCGAGGCCATGCCTGCCGAGACCACGTTCATCATCCTTGCCGCACATCCGGACGATGAGGCCCGTGGAGCCGCCGGCCTGCTGGCCCGCCTGCGCCGGTCCGCTCATCGAGTCGTCGTCCTGCTCTTCACCGCAGGGGAAAGATCCCATCCGGCGTCTCCCACCCACTCGACGAAGGAACTCAGAGAGATGCGTCTGCGCGAGTTCGATGCGGCACTGGATCTGTTTGATCACGAGCGTCTGTCCCGCCGTTTCGTGGGGTTGCCTGACGGTCAGCTGAACGCATTCAGCCAGAGGATCGTCGACGAGATCGCGGTCGAAGTGGACCAGCACCAGGGGCACCTCGTGCTCGTCTCACCCTACAGCCGGGACGGACATGGCGATCATGAGGCGATCGGAGCAGCAGCCCTGCAGCTGGGACGTGACCGCCACACGACGGTGCTCGAGTACCCGATCTGGTACTGGCATTGGGCAGACCTCGTCGACGAGGAGTGGCGCAGCTGGTCGTTTCTGCCCGATCCAGCGAACTTCGACAGGCAGGCGGTGTTCGATTGCTATCCCTCGCAGGTCTCAGCGCTATCCGATCAGCCCGGAGACGAAGCAATCGTCAGCCCCGCTCATCTCGACCATTTCCGTCGTGGCGGAGACACCTTCGCGGTCTCGGACTTCCGCGCCGCTGCGACTCCGGTTTCCTGCGGCGGCGACAGTTCACAGACGCTCCACGACGCCAGTGCGGCCTCTGCGGTCTTCGACGGAGTCCACGTTCAACGGTGTGACCCCTGGCAGGTGTGGAGTTCCGAATATGAGATCGCCAAACGCCGGAATCTCCTCACCCATCTGCCTGCGGTTCCGTACGCTCATGTCCTCGAGATCGGCTGCTCGGTCGGCGCTCTGACCCATGAGCTCGCTGTTGTCGGGGCGCAGGTGACGGCAGTCGATGCGAGTTCGCAGGCTCTGCGAATCGCCAGACGCCGAGGGGCTGCGCCTTCATCGGCAATCAACTTCGTCCATGCCACCATTCCCTTCGAGTGGCCCCAGGGCACTTTCGACTGCGTCGTGCTGTCGGAGACCGGCTTCTACCTCAGTCGTTCCCAGCTTTTCGACACCTTGGAGAAGATCGATGGCTCGACAACGGTTCGTTTCGTCCTCGTGCTCTGCCACTGGAGGGGAGAGATCGACGATTGGCCACTGGATGCTGATGAAGTGCATCGCATCTGCTTGGGCGCCTGGCCTCGTCATCGGATCGAACACCGGTATGAAGGGGATTATCGTCTGGACATCATCACGATCGACAAGGATTTCCGCCCATCCGAGGTCGAGAGGCACGCATGATCACGCGTTTGGGTGTGATCATCCCGGCTCATAATGAGGAGGAAGACATCCTCGGGTGCCTCGAGTCGGTGCAGCGATCGCGCTCATGCGCTGTCGAGAGAGGCATCGACTGTCGGTTTCGAGTCCTCGTCGTGGCAGATGCCTGCACCGATGCCACGGAGGGCATCGTCGAGGATTTTGCCGCCCGACATCGCGACGTCTTCGTCCTCGCGACCTCTTTTCAGTCCGTCGGTCGAGCACGCGACTTCGGATGGAGGCACTTCATGCGAACAGAGAAATCGACGACAGAGCAAGACTCCGACTCGGCGTGGATCGCATTCACAGACGCCGACAGCAGAGTGCCCGAACATTGGATCACCACACATCTCGAACTCGCCGCGACAGGTGTCGATTGCCTGGTGGGCACTGTGGCCCCACGCCCGGAGACAGCATCGACCGAACTGATCGCAGCTTGGCATGCCAACCACGAACTGCTCGAGAACCACCCGTACATATTCGGAGCGAACATGGGTCTGCGCGCCGGCGTGCTCGAAGCCATGGGCGGCGTACCGCCGCTTATGTGCGGTGAGGACGAGGCAATCGTCGACGCGGTGCTGCGGCAGGGCGGAGTTATCCGCAGAACCGACGACTGCAGAGTGCTCACGTCTGCTCGTCTGTCCGGTCGCACGCGCGGCGGATTCAGCAGCTATCTGCGGCAGCTGAGCTGAAGCGGTGGTGCCTTCGGGTCCCGAAGATCGGGGCGCTTACGGGGCGGTAGCGCTCTGGTCCTGACTCGTTCTCCAGCTGCACGTGAGGCGCCCCTCCGGAGAGAGACGCCTCACGTGACGGTGCGAGCAGATCAGGCGAAGATGCTCACCCCTCCTGGCCCCACGAGGCAGCCGACGACGATGAGGACGACGCCCCAAAGAATCTGCTTACGCAAGATCGCGAAGACGCCCGAGACGACGAGCAGCGCTGCGAGGATCCATAGGACAATAGCCATAATTTCTCTTCCTTATCGGTTTCGCTGTGAGCGTGGCACCACCGGATCGAAAGCCGGTGCGGAATCTGATCAACGCCGAGGCTGAGCGCAGCGACGTCGGAGAGCTGCCTTTCACTTGGCCGGCGGAAGGGTGCGATTCCATGTGCCTTTGCATCCTCCGAGTCTGCCGACCTCAACCAGCACTCGCCGAGAAGATCACAGCGTAAACACCGCGAGCGATACCTCCTCCTTCACAGAGGGGCCGTCTTCGGGGTCACAGCGGAGTGAGAGGGGCGATCGGTCCCGACCCCGTATGACGAAGAATGTGGACGGTACGAGGCAGGCGTGACAGGCTGATGTGATGCGTACACTCACGGTCCTCGGAGCCTCGGCCGCCCACCCCGTCCCAGGGGAGGCCTGCAGCAGCTATTTCCTTGACTGGGATGGGTTCCGACTTGTGCTCGATCTCGGATATGGCACGTTCCCACGCCTGCTGAGCCATGTGCCGGATGCTGAGATTGATGCGATTGTCATCACCCACGAACACCCTGACCACTGCATCGATCTTCACGCGCTGTTCCGTTTCCGTCAGTATGCCGAGACACCGACGAAGAAGCTGCCGCTGTACTGCCCCGCCGGAGTCATCGACCGCCTCGGCGCTGTGGAACCAGGCCTCGACATGACCTCGGCATTCGACATCTATCTGCTGCCTGGGCACTTCGAAGTCGGGCCTTTGAGGCTCAGCTCCATGTCTTTGCCGCATTTCGTGCCCAATTACGGAGTTCGCCTCGAGACCGCGACGGCAGCGGTCGCCTTCACGGGAGATACCGGACCGCATCCGGGACTCGCTGATCTCGGTCGCGCAGCCGATGTCTACATCGTTGATGCCACCGACCGACCCGGCGAGCACGAAAACACCCGCCGCAACCTATTGACTGCTTCCGAAGCCGGTGAGTGGGCTCAGAGAGCCGGTGCCAAGCGGCTGCTTCTCACCCATTTCTGGCCAGGCAACGACCGTTCAGCGTCCGCTGAAGATGCAGGTGAGCACTTCAACGGAGAGGTTCTCACCGCCGAACCCGACTTGCGCATAGCTTTCTGACCGCTCGCACCGGCAACCGCGGCGGAGGGCCGTTGGCAGCTGACCGCCGAGATACAGAGATGGCCGGCACGCGTCACCGCCCGACGTTGCCGGCGAGGACGCCGACCAGGGTCAGGACCATGGCGATGGCCAGAGCGATCGCCGAGGCGACGAAGGCGCCGGCGATATGCTCGCTCAGTGCCGCCGCGACGATAGCCGGGCCGACGATCTGACCGATGCTGTACCAGGACGTCAGCTTCGCCGAGGCGTTCGCGACCCCCATCTGCGTGCCGACGCCGATCGTCATCATCACCACCCCGATGAAGGTGAAGCCGAAGAGGGCCGCGGCGATGATGAGCACGACCGGTGAGGAACCGAAGACCGCGAGCAGAGCGCCGAAGACCTGGAGGCAGTAGCAGAGCGTCAGTGCCTTGACCGTGCCGATGCGGGCAGCGACGGCTGACCACGTCAGGGGAGAGGCTGCCGTGGCGATCCCGGCGATGAGCCACGTCGAGGCGGCCGCGGTGGCGCCGAAGACGGGACCGGCCAGGACGACGAGATAGGTGCCGATGATGATGTAGCCGCCGCCTTGGAAGAAGTAGCCGGCCGAAAGGACGGCCATGGCTCGCCGACGGTTGGCGTCGAAAGGCGTGGCCGCCTCGGCGGGATCGTCGGTGTTGGGTCTGGTGATGTCTGCGGGGGAGCGGTCGGTGGTGATCTCGGCCGGGTCGGCCGCCTCAGCGGGGGCGGGGCGTTGTGGGATCCGGGCGGGGATCGGCCAGGTCCAGGCGATGATCGAGAAGACCGCGGACACGGCCGCGCAGATGAGCCACAGCTGCCGCCAATCGGCGACGCTGCCTGCGGCGAGCACGATGGCTCCGGACACGAGGATGCCGAAGCCGACCCCGCTGTAGGAGATGCCGCCGTCGCGGGGCCGGCGGCAGTTCGCGGGAATGCGTTGGGTCACGCACACGAAGATCAGCCCCGCGGCGATGCCGGCGATCGTGCGGATGCCGCCCTGCCAGATGAGGTTCGGGGTCAGAGCGACCGCGGCCAGGCCCGCGGTGGAGACGATGAGGCTGAGGCGGTAGACGAAGCGGTTGGGTTCGACCCAGCCTTGGGCGATGACGAGGGTGCCGAGGAAGTAGCCGACGTAGTTCAACGTCGCGATCCATGCGCCGGGAGCCGAACTCCAGTGGAGGGCTGCGACCATGAGCGGCAGGGCCGGGGTGTAGAAGAACCGACCCATGCCCAACGCCACCGACAGACCCAGCGCCCCGCGAACGGGGGTGAGGGAGGGCCTGGCGATGCTGTCGGGCATGGCGGTTTCTCTCCTTCGGCGGCGTCGGATCTGACTCTACGATGTCATGGCGGTGGGGCGGCCGCCTCGGCGAGTGGGGATTTGGACTGTGGAAGTTGTTGATTCTGAGGCGACAGGGCAGAGTTATCGGAGTGAACCTCAGAAGGAGTATCCAGGGCGGCGTGGTGGCGCTCGCCCTCGTTCTGTCGGGGTGTTCTTGGTTCGATGCGGACGATTCGTCGTCCTCGAGCCAGTCCCCGGAGCCGAGTCCTACCCCGACTGAATTCGAGCAGTCGTTTGCCGGCGAGGTCTCCGGAGAGGACGCGGTGGTGACTGCGTCCACCGACAAAACGGGCCCGGGCCTCACAGCAGACAATGTCGGGGTCTCGTTCGAAGCCACCGACCTCGCCGACCCTCGGCTCGATCCGGCGCAGTCCAACCTCGACGAGCAGTTGAAGTCCCTCGGATCGCCTGCGCTGCGGTTCGGTGGCAATGCCCTCGACCGGAGGACGTTCTGGACGTCCAAGGGCGAGAAGCCGAAGCACGGCGAGAAGGTCACCGTCGCTCCTGATGACTTGAAGCGGCTGAAGAAGCTCGTCGACGCCACCGGTTCGTCGGTCACCATCGGCGTTCCTCTGGGGACCTACGATCCGAAACGCGGAGCGGACATGGCCGCGCATGCGGTCGACATCCTCGGCGGTTCTCTTGTCGGTCTGGCGATCGGCAACGAACCGAACGGGTACACCGTCAAGGATGTGCCCAGTGGTGCCGTGCGCGGCAAGGGGTGGAACAAGGACAAATACGTGGAGCAGCTTGAGGTGTATGCCAAAGCCATCCATGCGAAACGGCCGGATGCGCCGATCATCGGTCCCGATGTCTACGACGGGGCATGGATGGAGGCTTTCGCCGGCTCCGGTGTCGAACATAAGAAGGCGATTTCGCAGCACTGGTATCAGCTCTACGAATGCGATTCGTCTCAGGTTCCGGGGCGGGGGCCGCAGGCGGCGAACCTCATTGATCCCTTGGCGAAGAAGGCGGCGAAGAAGAACCTCGGCATCGGGAAATCGAAGGCTGACGCTGCGGATTTGCCGCTGTGGCTCGAGGAGACCGGGCCGACGAGCTGTCCGGGGACGAACGACACGTCACTGACGAACGCGTCGGCGTTGTGGGCTGCTGACTACACGATGTATGCGGCGACGCTCGGTGTGGAGCGGATGGCCATGCATTCGATGCTCGGGGCGTGCAATGGGGGAGCGCCGATGTCGCTCATCTGCGATCCGGCCGATCACGGGGACCGGTCGAAGGAGTTTCAGGTGAGGCCGAATTTGTTGGGGCTGCGGCTGTTGGTGCCGAGTGTTGGTGGTCATTTCACGTGGACATCAGTTTCCGGCGGCGGGAATATGAGTGCCTACACGGTGGTGAAGAACGACGGCCGCACGTTGGTCACGACGGTGATCAATGCGAACGATGCGGCTTCGGTGGGTGGGAATCCGGTGACGGTCTCGATGCCTTCGGGGTTCAGTGTTTCATCGGCATCTCAGGTTTTTGGGGAGTCAAATGATGTGAAGAGTGCGACTCAGGTGGTGCCGGCGAATCCGCTGCCTGATGAGGTGCCGTTCAGTGGGGCGGCGTCTGAGCCGACGGAGTCGGGTGGGGCTTCGGCGTCACCGTCGGTATCGAGTTCGCCGAATGCGTCCGGCGGTCAAGCTGTGCAGGGCGGCGGCATGGGCGATGACGGGAAGCTGCGGATTGACCTGGCTGGAAGCTCGGTGACGGTCTTTGTGCTGACCAGGGGATAACGGCAAAGGCTTTTTGGGATTGCAGCTGGGTGGAATGTGCCGCGACGGAGTGCAGCTTCCTCATTGTTCGCCAGAGCCCAATGAGACTTCATTATGGCGTCAACCTAGCCTTCAGCAGTCTCACCTCTGAGTCTGGAGGCACAGGACAAATGTTCAAAAGTTCGCAATGTTCAAGTATTCTGAACATGTGAGTAATTTGAACATTGAACATGGCGACGATCTCGTCCGCGGCGAAGCTTCAGGTGTCAATGAACTGACCAAGCGCATCGTCGAGCAACTCTCGGCGCTGAACCCGGAAATCGTGGCGACTTCCAATGTCGTGCACGACACTTTCGAAGCTGATGTGGAACTCGCTGTCCCGACGCTCGACGGGCCACGCCGCGTTGTGCTGGAAATCGGGTGGGGCCCGCAGGAGGGGCTGATTCGCAAATACCGGCACATTAGGAGCCGAGCACGCGGGCCTGTGGTGTTGGGTCTTCCCTACGTGGGCACTGCGACGGCGAGGCGCCTACGTGCTGAAGGGATCCCATTTATCGATGCTAGCGGGAATGCCTGGATCGACCTACCCGGGTTCTACATCGAAATCGAGGGCCGCAGGCCAGTGATGAAGAAGCCGCACCAACGTCGCGCTGGGATCGGCGAGCTTTCGGCTGCAGAACTGCGGGTCGCGTTCGTCATTCTCATTGACTCGAGTCTTCTGTATCAGCCGGTCCGGGTAATTGCACAAGCGGCTCGGGTGTCGACCGGCAGCGCACAGGCCGCCCTTGCTTCTATGGCAAAAGACAGACTGATCACACGTGGGAGAAACGCGCGGCTGAGGGAGTCGGAGGAGCTCACCCAAATCTGGCTTTCTGGGTATTGGTCCCGTCTGCTGCCCAGGCTCGAGGAGGAAACTGTGTTCGGTCCCGAACCGACATGGTGGACAAACCCCGGAGGTGACTCGGCTGAGATGATTGGCCGGGTCAGCGGAGAGGCGGCACTTGCTGCGCTCACAAATCGAATCGTGCCTGAAGCAACTATCGTCTACGGCGAGCCAGCGTGGCAGGATATGCGCAGACGAGCACGACTGAGTGCGGCAGGAACAGGGAGTCGGGTCATGCTCCGGGAGCGATTCTGGGACCCGGCAGCGCTCGAGGGAGCTATCGGAGAATCTGCGACAGTTCCGCCACTGCTCATCTATGCCGATTGTAGGGCGAGCGATGATCCTCGAGTCCGGGAAGTCGCTGAGGAACTTGATTACCGGCCACACGTGCTAGGGGCTCAGCGGTGATTAGAGGGTGGCCAGGAGGCAATACATTCGGAGGTGCACGGTGACGTACGACTTAACGAAGTTTCCATTGACCGATCGTGAGTGGAATGTCATGGACTTCGCCGTCAGACGATTCCCTGACTCATTCCTCCTCGGCTCTTATGCACGAGACTTTCACGTGCACGGAGTGGCAGATCTGCAGAGAGGGCGGGGAACGCTCGATGCTGACTTCGCTGTGGAGGTAGCGACTGAACACAACTTCGCAGAGCTCGTCGAGGGACTCAAACCGATGCGCGGCACGGGCCTGTGCTTCAATGTCGACGACTTCCAGCTCGATCTCATCCCATTCGGCGGAGTCGAATCCGGGGGCATCATAGAGCCGCAGGAAGGCGTGACACTTGACGTGACTGGAATGAAGGAAGCGCACGAACACACGGTGCTGTTCGATCTGCGAGATAAGCTTGTCGTGAGGTGCCCTGACCTCACTGCGCTCATCGTGCTCAAAGTCATTGCCTGGGACTATCGACGGAACCACACCACCAAAGACGCGGTAGACCTCGACCTGCTCTTGCAGGCGACTTACTCGGGAGATCATGAAGAAGAAGTTTGGAATGACAAAGAAGTTGGGGATCTGGTCGATTGGCTGCCGGAGCGAATCGGGCCCTTTCGCGTCGGCAGATGCGTTCCTGAGCGATATTCGCCGGACGTCGTCAGCCGCATTCGGGGAGTGGTCGACGGAGATTCTGCGGATGCAATCGTTGCCAGCCTGCAAATTCAGCCTGACCTCGAGGAGTTCGCAAGTGAACGGATTCGGGCATTCGCCTCGGGGATCGATTACGCACTCGGAAGGCCGATACTGCTAACGAACTAGTCTTGCTGCAACTGGTGCGACCGCCTCGGTGATCGCAGACGAAACACCACGGGTGCCGGCATCCTCACGATGAGGACATCGGCACCCGTGGTGGTTATGGAGCGGGAGCGACGGTCGGTCAGCTCACGGCGACCTTTTCGCCTTCAGCTGGGCGAGCCGCCTCGGGGGCATTGGTCGACGCACCATGCGCATCCGGTTCGAGCGAGAGCTCGTCGAACGGGTTCTGACCCGACAGGGTGGCGCGGGCGACGTCGAGGTCGATCTCGTTCGTCCACTTGCCGATGAGCAGGGTGGCGACGGCGTTGCCGGTGAAGTTCGTCAGTGCACGGCACTCGGACATGAATTTGTCGATGCCGACGATGACGCCCATTCCGTCGAGCAGCTCGGGGCGGTGCGACTGCAGGCCGGCGGCCAGGGTGGCCAGGCCTGCACCGGTGACTCCGGCAGCGCCCTTGGACGCGATGATCATGAACACGAGCAGCGAGATCTGCTCGGGGATCGACATCGGCATGCCCATGGCCGAGGACACGAACAGCGAAGCCATGGTCAGGTAGATGGCGGTGCCGTCGAGGTTGAACGAGTAGCCAGTGGGCACCGTGATGCCCACGACCGGCTTCGAGACTCCGGCATGCTCCATCTTCGCGATGAGGCGCGGCAGAGCCGACTCGGACGACGAGGTGGAGAAGATGAGCAGGAACTCACGGGCCAGGTACTTCAGCAGCAGGAAGATGTTGAGCCCGGTGACGATCTTGAGCAGACCGCCGAGGACGATGACGATGAACAGCGCACAGGTGAGGTAGAAGGCGCCCATCAGAGTCGCCATCGCCCCGATTGCAGCCCAGCCGGTCTTGCCGACGACCGCGGCGATCGCACCGAAAGCGCCGACGGGAGCGGCCCACATGATCATCATCATGAGCTTGAAGACGACGGCCTGGATGTGCTTGATTCCGGTGAGCACGGGCTCGCCAGCCTTGCCCATCGACTGCAGGGCGAAACCGACGAGGAGCGCGAGCACCAGTGTCGGCAGGACCGGGATGTCACCGGGGATGAGGCTCATGAGGAAGGCGACCATGCCGCCTTCCTCGCCGCCGGATGCCTCCTCGTACGGCTGGAGGTGGAGTCCGTCGCCGGGGTGGATGAAGTTGCCGACGACGAGGCCGATGACCAGGGCAAAGGTCGCCATGACCAGGAAGTAGACGAGCGCGAGTCCGCCGACCTTGCCGACGGTGGCTGCCTTCGCCACGGAGCCGACGCCGAGAACGATGGTGCAGAAGATGACCGGGGCGATGATCATCTTGATGAGAGCGACGAACGCCTTGCCGAGCGGCTCGAGGGCGATTCCTGCCTCGGGGGCGATGAGCCCGATGGCGGCACCGGCGAACACTGCCACGATGACCATGATGTAGAGCCAGTGAGTGCGATCCTTCTTCCGCTGCGGGGCACCCTGATCGGTGGCCGCTGCGGTGGCGTTGCCCGTATTCGCGGGCCCGCCTTCTTGCTGTGGCGACATTGCCATGATTCCTCCAAATGATTTCCGCGAACTCACCCGTCGGTGGGTGCGAACGCGCGCGACGACTGGCCGCGGTGGTGATGTACCCGACAACTGTGCCAGCCGATGTGACGGGTGTCTCGGTTGCGTTCATAGTGTTCACAGGAGGAGTGAGACGTGCCGAGGCAGGAGTATGGCCAGGGAGGACAGGCCGGCGAGGGTCAGGGCGGCGAGGGTCAGGCCTGCGGCTCCTCCGCATGCCGGTGATCGGCGTCGGCACGCGGTTCTCGCTGTTCGAGGGCCTTGAGGCCGATGGGGCAGGTGATGGTGAGCTTGAGGCGTCGGCTCTTGGCGTCTTCGACGGCCCGCCACATGAGCTCCCAGCGGTGCTGATCTGCCTGCATGGGCTCGATAGCTTCGCAGTAGATGAACATGACCTCATTGGCGTCGGGCTCGAGTTTGTAATGGAGCGCGGCCACGATCCTGCCGGGAAGGTAGAGGTCGTACTTCGAGGATTCCTGGTTGTTGAGCATCGTGTACACAGTGGTCTCCTGGGGTGGGCCGGTCAGAATGGTCGGTGTCACCAGTCGTTGGGCGTCAGAGCCGCCGCAGATGCTGGGTTTCGCAGGTCGTGGAGGAAAGCTTGCGCCCAGCGGCGGACGTCGAAGGCGTCGACGGTGTCGGCCATCGCATCCATGCGCCTCCGAGCCTCGTCTTCACTGAGCGTGGCCGCGTGATGGATGGCCGCCTTCAGGCCGGCCCTGTCATGGGGATTGACGATGATGGCCTGGTCGAGTTCTTCGGCGGCTCCGGCGAATTCGGAGAGGACGAGTGCACCGCCCCTGCCTCGGCGGGCAGTGGCGAATTCCTTGGCCACGAGGTTCATCCCGTCCCGCAGGGAGGTGACGAGCAGGATGTCGGCGGCCAGGTACAGAGCGACGGCTTCCTCTGTCGAATGTGAGTGGTGGGAGTAGTGGATGACATCGCCGCCGAGAGTGGAGAACCTCCCATTGATGCGCCCGACCGTATGTTCGACCTCATCGCGCAGGTCCTGGTAGGCGCGCACGCCTTCACGCGAGGGGACTGCGATCTGTGCGAGACAGGTTCCCTGCGCATCGAGGATTCCGTCGTCGATCAGCTCCTCGAAGGCCCACAGCCGGTGCAGGATTCCCTTCGAATAGTCGAGGCGATCCACCCCGATCATGAGGGTGGCGGGATCGCTCAGGTCACGGCGAAAGCATCGGGCCATCTCTTGTACCGCCGGGGATTCGGCCGCGGCCCGGATCTCATCGACGTCGATCGAGATCGGGTACGAGCCGACGCGGCCGCGAAGTTCCTCGGGATCCATACCCAGCAGCTTCTGCATAGCCTGGCGGGCCTTAGCGGCATCGGCCTCTCGCTGGAGACCGATAACATCGGCCCCGAGCAGGCCGCGGAGGATTTCGTCACGCCAGGGCAGCTGGGCCATCTGCTCGACGGGAGGGAACGGAATATGGCAGAAGTATCCGATCCGGATGTCCGGTCGTTGAGCGCGGATCATCGCCGGTACGAGCTGGAGGTGGTAATCGTGTACCCAGACTGTCGCCCCAGTCTCGGCGGCCTCGACCGCGGCCTGTGCGAATCGCGCGTTGACTTCCCGATAGGCCCGCCACCATGAGCGGTGGTACTGCGGTGCGACGATGAGGTCGTGGTGCAGCGGCCATAGGGTAGCGTTGCAGAATCCCTCATAGTACTGCTGATGTTCGTCATGGCTGAGCGAGACGGGGACGAGGCTCATCCCGTCGAAGTCGAAGGGCTCGAGGCTGTCGTCATGTGTGTTCGCCCAGCCGACCCAGGCTCCGGCTTGCTCGCGCACCACGGGAGCCACGGCTGAGACCAGCCCGCCGGGCGAGGCTTCCCACGCCCCGTCGATGCGGTCGACGGGGAGGCGATTGGCCACCACGACGAAAGCATGGCGGTCAGTTCCCATCATCTTCTCTTCTTCTCGTGCCGCCGGGACGGATCGTACCGGCACGCTGACTTCTGGGGCATGAGATCTGAAAGCATTGCCGAAGGGCGGAGGCGGACAGTGCCTCCGCCCTCCAGCCGCGTCCCTCAGTCCTCCGGTGAGTCCTTGAGTGAGTCCTTGACGCCCTTCAGCGAGTCCTTGGTGTCGTCGCCGACCTGCTTGATCTTGCCCTTGGCCGCGTCCGTCCTGCCTTCGACTTCGAGGCCTTTGTCGTCGGTGACCTTGCCTGCAGCGGTCTTCGCTTTGCCCTTGAGCTCTTCAGCCTTGTCAGAGACTTTGTCGGTCTTGTCGTCGGAATCCATGATTCGTCCTTTCGCAGAGATCGGGGTGGACGTACTGCTCTGTCGAGCGCTATTCATGTTTACGGTGTAATCAACCTAGCAGATCGGGTTTTCGCTGCGCAATAGATCAGGCGAGCCGGGCGCATCGGAGCTCAGCGATGCGGCTTCGGCAGGACGGGACGGTTGGCGAATGGCCCTTGCGCGAGGGATCTGTGGAGAGTGATAACTTAGTCATCCATGAGGTGTTTACAGTGTAATCGTATTATGAGGGGATCTCTCGACGTGTCGGAACAAGCGAGTAGACTGGCGGTGAAAGCCGCCCGGTCTGCGACATCTCCGACGAGGAAAGGGGAGTGCGCGTGGTTCAGCAGCGACTCGACCGTACCCAGGTCGTCGAGTCGGCGATCGCCTTCGTCGATGCCTGCGGTCTCAGCGAACTCACGATGCGTCGCCTCGGAACGGCCTTGGACGTAGAGGCGATGGCACTGTATCGGCACGTCTCCGGGCGCGCGGACCTTCTCGAGGCCATGGTTGATGAGCTCATCGACGGTCTCTTCGATGACGATCTCATGACCGAGGACTCCCATTCGTGGGAGGAATACCTGCAGCGTGTCGCCAATGCCACGCGCAATCTGGCTATCGAGCATCCGCGGATCTTCCCGCTCATCGCCACGCAGCCGCCTCAGGCCCCCTGGCTGCGTCCACCGTTGCGCAGTGTGCGCTGGGTCGAGGACTTCCTGTCCTCGTTGCAGCGCTTCGGATTCGCCGACGCCGAGGCGGTGGCCGCATACAAGGCCTTCACGAGTTTCCTCGTCGGCGCGCTTCTGCTCCAGGCGGCCTCCCTGAACCCGGAGGTCATCGGAGACGAGGAGGACTCCTCCGTTGGCGGCGACCTCGGCGAGTATCCTACGGTGCGGCGATTGCAGGGCCTGCTGATGGAAGACCATGCTCAGCGCGAGTTCGACGATGCCCTCGACGATCTCATCGAGCGGATCCGCACCAGCACACAGGCCTGAGAACCACTGCCACCGGAGTTGACAGCATCTGTTGCTGTGGCGTGCCTGCGCACTCACGGATAGTCTTGGCTCAGTGACGATCCGATAACAAAGGAGCAGGATATGAAACTCAGCACCGCACTTCTGCGCGCAGTCCCCGGCGCTTTCATTCTCAACTCGGGCATCGGCAAGCTCGGCCTCGACGAAGAATCCGCCGCCGGACTCCAGCAGATGGCCGCCAACGGTGTGCCCATGGTCGAGAACATGACCCCTGCCCAGTTCGGGAAGTTCCTCTCCTACGGTGAGATCGCCGTCGGCTCCGCCCTGCTGCTGCCGTTCGTGCCAACCCGCATCGCCGGTGCCGCGCTGACGACCTTCGCCGCCGGCCTCGTCGCGAACTACTTCTCCATCGATGCGATGACCAAGGACGACGGCATCCGCCCCTCCGAGGACGGCACCGCCGTGGCCAAGGACACTTGGCTGGCCGCAATCGGTCTGGCCCTCCTCATCTCCGGCGGCAGCAAGAAGCAAAAGAAGAGCGTTAAGAAGTAATGACGTCCCTCCCGGCCCCACCACGGCGGGGCCGGGAGCGATTCCGGGTTCGCCGAGGCGGAACCCTGGCGAGGCGCCTCTTCCTCGTCCAGCTCGTCCTCATCGTCCTCGTCTGCACCGCGCTGTCGGTGACGAGCTACGTGACGACGCTGAACAACATCCGGCACGCCACCGGCGAGCGGGTCCTGTCCATCGCCGAGACGCTGGCCCACGATCCCTTCGTCACCGAGGCTGTGACCGGGGACGATCCCTCCGCCCGGCTGCAGCCCTACGCACTGACCGTCATCGATTTCGCCGAGGTGGATTTCGTGACGATCATGGACCGCGACGGCACGCGCTACACCCACCCCGATCCCGAACAGCTGGGCAAGACCTACCTCGGCAGCAGGGCCAAAGCCCTCTCAGGGCAGACCGAGACCGAGGAATACGTGGGCACGCTCGGCCCGTCGGTGCGCGCGATCGTGCCGATCACAGACGCCGATGGCGAGGTCACCGCCATGGTCGCCGTGGGCGTGACGCTCGAGACCCTGTCGGTGGCGCAGGCGGCCTCCCTGCCGCAGATCATCCTCGTCGGCCTCGCCGCGCTCGCCCTCGGCGGACTCGGCTCCTGGCTACTCGCCCGCTACCTGCGCCGTGTCACCCTCGGCTATGGTCCGGAGGAGCTGCGCCGTCTGTTCGCGTTCTACGATTCGGCCCTGCATTCCCTGCGCGAGGGCCTCATCCTCGCCGACGATTCCGGTCGGCTCGTCCTCTACAACGACGAGGCCGCGTCCCTGCTCGGCCTGCCCAAGGTGGAGGAATCGACGCCGATCTCCCTCGCCGAGGTGGCCCTGCCAGAATCTGTCCGCGACCTTCTGACGACCGGTCGGGTCGCCGTCGACGAAATCCACTTCACCGAGGACCGAGTCCTCGTCATCAGTCAGAAACAGGCCCGGCAGCCGCGCGGCGGGCGCGATGAAGGCGGAACGGTCGCGACCCTGCGCGATCGCACGGACATCCAGGAGCTCACCGGTGAGCTGGCAACGATGACGACTCTGTCCGAGGCTCTGCGTGCGCAGACTCATGAACATGCCAACCGTTTGCACACGGTCTCCACTCTTATCGAACTCGGCCGGGTGCAGGAGGCGCTGGACTTCGCGGTCAAGGACGAGCAGGAATCGCAGCGGCTGACGGATTCCTTCGTCGCCTCACTCGACGAGCCATTCATCACCGCGCTCATGATCGGCAAGGCCGCGCAGGCCAATGAGCGCGGCATCGAACTCACCGTCACCGCCACCGGCGAACTCCCTCCCGAACGACTCGATGCTCGCGACCTCGTCACCGTTGCCGGCAATCTTCTCGACAATGCTTTCGACGCGGTCGCGGACTCGGATGAGAAGCACGTGTGGGCGGACTTCGTCGCCGCTGACGGGGAGCTCATCATCACCATCGCCGATTCCGGTGCCGGAGTTGCGGGGGAGGACATCGATGCGCTCTTCCACCTCGGCGCCTCGGCGAAACCCGAGGTCGGGGGAGTGGGACGGCACGGATTCGGGCTCGTCTTGGTTCGGCAGGCGGTGAGCCGCCTCGGCGGACATATCGATGTCGATTCCGATGGCGGTGCGATCTTCACGGTGACGCTTCCACTGGGGGACATCGACGCGGCCGGCGATTACGATTCTTCGGAGAACCACACCACGGATGGTGAGGATTCGAGTCAGGATCGGGCGGAAGGAGACTCACGTGAGCGATGATGCCGCGCTGCGGGTGCTCATCGTCGAAGACGATCCGATGACGGCGCAGGCGCACGCGGACTTCGTGGCCCGGGTGCCCGGGTTCGAGGTCGTCGGAACGTGCCTGGGCGGGCACGAGGCGATCGAACGCTTCGACGAACTCGCCGCGGCCGGGACGCCAGTCGATATCGTCCTCCTCGACATGAACCTCACGGATTCGCACGGCCTCGAGGTCGCCGGGCGGCTGAACTCGCGCGGTCAGGACGTCGATATCATCGCGATCACCGCGGTGCGGCACCTGCAGGTCATCCGTTCGGCGATCTCGTCGGGCATCACCCAGTACCTCATCAAGCCGTTCACCTTCGCGGCGTTCAAGGAGAAGTTGGAGAACCAGCGCGAGTTTCGGCGCGGACTCAGCGGATCGGGGTCGTTGGCGACTCAGGCCTCGGTGGACAATGCGCTCTCGGCCCTGCGGTCGGTATCGTCGACGACTCTGCCGAAGGGGCTCATCGCCGAGACCTTGGAGGCCGTGTCCGCCTTCGTTCGTGATTCCACGGTTCCGGTCTCCGCCACCGAGGTGGGGCGGCGGCTTGATCTGTCCAGGGTCACCGTGCGCCGGTACTTGGAGCACCTTGTCTCGACGAAGCAGGCGATCAAGCAGCCTCGGCACGGGACTCCGGGGCGACCGGAGTACGAGTACCGGTGGGTGTGAGGGCACTTCAAGCTGTCGCTGACTGACCCGTCGGTGAGTTCACAGAACTTAACGGAGCTGACGGATTTCTCCACGAAGTCATAAAGCGCAATATTGCATTTCTGTCATCAGTGGACTTGTCATGAAATTTCAATGAATATGTGGATGCCTGACCGAACTCTATTCAAGAGCTCGGTGACTGCCTACATATAGCCCCAGATCAGGGGGCAGTGTGTGCTCTGGTTCCCGTCTGCATCAAACATATTTCCTTGTGGCATCTGTCCGCATCGTGAGTATGACGATTTTGCAATATAACGGAACGATAACGTTGTGAATGACGGAATGATTACTCATAGATGATTCCGTATCGTTGTGTGCGATCTGCCAGGAAACTGCATGTTTCCGTCCAGGCTGCTGTCTGCGATTGATCAGGAACGATGAACCGATATGGAGGACTATGAAGATGCTCGGAGGTCGACCCTCGACCGGCCGCAAGATCGCTGTGGGCGCGGTGGCTGCCACGACCGCAGTGGGGCTGACCCTGTTGACGACGTCACCAGGTGCAGCCGATGAAAAGAACCCGAAGGAGGATTCAGAGGCTCTCGGGCAGCTGATCGATGCGGACCTGCTGTCCGAAGATGCCGTCGATGCGCTCTCGGCCTACAGCAGTTCTCCTTCCAGTGAAGCGGAAGACAGCACACCGCTGAACCTGGAAGTGCTGCAGTCCCTCGGGCTCGAACTTCCGGGAATCGACCTCCCGCTCATCAGCAGTGAGGGTGGCGACGGTCTTCTCGAACTCGGCGAGGCCGGTGCGCTCAACTCCTACGGACGCGCTGCTTCCGGCAACGCGGCCAAGGCCAGTGCCGGAGCCGTGGGCGAGGACGGTGCACTCAACCTCGATGACGTCAACAACGGCGATTTCGGCAATGCCAAAGTCGATCTGACATCGCTCCTGGGGCAGCTGAACCTCGACGGTGTCACTGACCAGATCGTCGACGAGCTCAGCCTCGAACTGGGTGCGGTCGGGTCGACCGCCGAGAGCGATGGCAAGACCACCGACTCCGAGTATGTCGTCGCCGACGGAACGCTCACCGTCTCCAGCCCTGCTGTGGGCGGCCTTTCCGATGAACTCACCAAAGCCGTCGACGGAGTCGGCGGTTCCCTCGACGACGCGATCGGCGAAGAGGGACTCGTGGACGAGCTGTCCGGACTCGGACTCGACGTCGATGCGGGGCTCGCCTCTGTCAAGATCGGCGGAGAAGACACGAAGGTCTCCGTCGACACCGGCGATGCGCTCAACAGCGTCGTCGAGAACGTCGTCAACAAGAAGCTCGAGGACGAATCGGGCATCGTCTCGATCGACTTGGCCAACGGCGACATCAAGATCGACCTCGCCAAGGTCGTGAAGGGTGCCGACGGTGAGGACCTCAACGGTCTGGATCCGAACACTCAGGTGCTGACCAGCGATACGATCTCGAAGATCACCGACGCCGTCGCAGACGCCCTCGGTGCACTGTCGGGTCGGGTCAATGAGACTCTGACCGATGCACTCAACGATGTGCATCTCAACATCGCGTTGCCCGCGAACATCACAGCTGCGGGTATCCCTGCGGCTGACGGCAAGGTCACCGTGGATGCCACGCTGGGTCAGCTGGCTGGCACGGACGATTCCGAGCCTGTCGTCGACACCGACCTCTCGCTGGCCGGCGTTCCTGTCGGCACTGTGGTCAACGCCATCACCGGACCGGTGGTCCAGGCGGTCCTCGGAGTCACGAAGCCGATCATCGGGGGAGTCCTCGACTCGACGACCGAAGAGGCAACCGATGCTGTCACCGGCATCGTCGACCCTGTCCTGGACGGACTCGAACCTGTCCTCAGCGGTCTTAACGAGGTTGTCGACCTCACGATCAATGAGCAGTCGCCCAACCCCTCGAGCGAAGGAGCCTCTGCTCAGTCCTCGTTGGAGTCGAGCCGAGTCGATGGCAACAACGGCCCCGGGTTCACCGTCAACGCTGTGAGCCTGGAACTGCTTCCCGAATCCGATGCGATCGATGTCAACCTCGCTTCGTCCTCGGTCCGTGCGACCGCTGACGATGCCCCAGGCGACGACGATGCAGACGCGGACGACAGCGCTGCCGCCGATCAGGACGATTCGGCCGATGCCGATTCTTCATCTGATCCCGACGCAGCTGCTGACCCGGACGCCTCGGCTGCTGATGATGCCGACTCGAACGTCAACGTGAACGCTGCGGCTTCGGCCTCGGCTTCCGCTGACGCCGACGACGATTCGAACCCTGCCGCACAGGCAGCGTCAGAGGCAGCCGCCGATGACGATGCCAACGACTCAGCATCGGCGGAGGCCGACGCGAGCGCGGAAGCGGCTGCCGAATCGGCTGCCACCGAGGATGCGTCATCGAACACCTCAGCTGATTCGACCTCTGATCCGAACGCCTCGTCGCAGCAGGCATCGAACGCCGCTGCAAACGCGGACAACTCGGATTCGACGAACGCTGATTCCTCGGCTGCCGCCGATGCCGATCCGGCTGCAGCAGCATCGGTGGCATCGACTGCCGATTCGTCCAACGAGGCTTCGGTTGAGGCCGCGGCCAATGCCGACGATTCGGCTGAGGCAGACTCGACCGACGAGGCAGACGCTTCCGCATCGTCCGATGACAACGCAGATGGTGCAGAGACCAGCGCGTCGGCTGACGGCGACGAATCAGACACCTCGTCCGATGAGAACGCCTCTGCCGCTGCAAGCGCTTCGGCTGACGTCGAAGCCGGCGCAGATGCGGACGCTTCGGGCAGCAGCGACGGCGGAGACCTGCCGAGGACAGGTGCCGAAGGCACTATGGCCATGGCCGGACTCGCGGCGCTGTTGATCGCCGGTGGCGCGGCAGCGGTCTACGCGGCTCGCCGTCACCGCAACCGCAGCGGCCTCTGAAATAGATTGAGCCGCTGATCGCACCGGTCAGGTGGTGGGGTCGAAGTCGTCACTTCGCACCCGCCGCCTGGCCTCGTGCGTGAGACCCCCGGACGCGCCGGGGAAGACAGACGAAATGCCCGAGCAGAATCCGGATTCGTGATGGAAGATAATGCGACTGAGGTCGTGCCCCGACCTCGTCCGACGATCAAGCGAACACTAGTGATCGTCGCGATGGCGATTACGGGATTCCACCTGTTCGCGACTCTGCTGTGGATCGCACCATCGTCCGCCCTGCGCGAGGCGGTTCCGGGGGAACTGCTCTCCAAGTACATGATTCCGCTGTGGGGTCAGTCGTGGAGTGTGTTTGCGCCGGAACCGATCAACGGGGACTACTACTTCGATGTGCGTGCGGTGGTCAAGACCAGCCGCGGGGAAGAAATCACCGAGTGGGTGCGGGCAACCGATGTCGAGCTGGACCATTCGACCTACAGACCCTTCCCGCCGCGATCAGCGGGGTTGGGCATCGGCCTGGCCTCGGACCTGAAAGGATCTTGGGACGAGTTGCCGGCGGATCAGAAAGCGATAGTGAAGCTTGACTACTTCAGGGGCGGCGACTCCGTGGAACGTCTGTCGACGAAACTCCGCGAATATGAGGATCCCGACGGTGCGGTCGGTGGCTACCTCGACAGCGAGCATATGGCCACGGCGTATGCGACTCAGGTCGCGAGAGCCGTGTGGGGTGACGACGTGGAGCGAGTGCAGTATCAGGTTGCCCGGCAGAATGTCGTCCCGTTCGCCGAGCGCAATGACGAAAGTGCCACGCGCCCGAAGCTTCAACCGGTGCCGGTCGGGTGGCGAGCCTCAGTGGTCGAGGACGCTCAGTCTGATGAGGAGTTCGCCAAGTACTTCTGTGCCTCCGACGTCGTGAGGTGCGCCGATGAAAACTGAGATCAGAACGGACGAAGCGGATGCAGCCTCGGTGAAGACCGATTCGGCGAAGATCGATTCGACGGATCCGGAAGACGCAAGCACCACCTCGGCGCCGATCGGTCCGACGAACACGGAGTTTGTGCCGCTGTCGGCCCAGGTGTGCACGGCAATCGCACGAGGTTGGGATCGGCTCGAGGCTCTGCTCACCGGACGCTACCACGCGACCTATGGCTTGGCCGTGACGCGGATCCTCATCGGGTTGACCGGTCTCGGCCTCATCCTCACGAATTTCAATGCCCGTCATTACGCCTTCGGCGTCGGAAACGCCTGGAGCGGGGAGATCGCGGATCCGAAGAGCGACTTCCCGAATATCTGGCTGTTCTCCCTGTTCCATCAGGTAGTGACTGTTCCTCCGCTGTTCACGGCAATGATGATCGGTCTGGCGGTCCTCGCCATCGTCATCACTCTGGGCTGGCACACGCGGATTGTTCTGCCGTTCTATCTGGTCCTGTGGGTCAGTTTCATCGAACTCAACGACGGCGCCGGTGATCAGGGCGACAACGCCTACCGGATGTTCATGATCGCCCTGCTCTTCGCCGACACCACTCGCCGGTGGTCGTTAGACGCGCGTCGCCGGACTCGCCGATCTCGCCGGGCCCACGTCGTGGATCATGCGGCAATTGATGGAGTCGGCACCGATTCCGATTCACGTGGCACGCCTGTCGGAAGTCAGTGGCGGTGGGTGTTGATCACAGCCAACAATCTCGCCATCGTAGTGCTCGCCTTTCAGGTGTGTGCGATCTACATGTCCGGCGGTCTGTACAAGGCCGGTGGTGCTGCCTGGCAGCACGGTTTCGCTGTCTACAACCCGCTGCAGACCCAGCAGTTCGGGACATGGCCGGTGCTCTCGGATCTCGTCACGGCGTGGGGTCCGATGGTGGTGGTGATCTCCTGGGCCTCGGTGCTGTTCCAGTGCGCGTTCCCATTCATGCTCTTCAATCGATGGACGAGGACCGCAGGCCTTCTGGGCATTCTGTCGTTTCACCTGGGGATCGCATTGCTGATGGGGCTCCCGTGGTTTTCGCTGACGATGATCGCTGTCGACGCGATCTTCATCCGTGACCGCAGCTTCGCCGCCCTCAGTGTTTGCCTGCGCGGGTGGTGGCGTTCGACCGCGCCGCGGCCGGTACCTTCGACCAGAGAAGCCGACTTGCTCGAAAGAGCCGAAATTCTGGCACAGTCCGGTACCACTTGATTTCTGAGTACGCGGCAAACTAGCGTGATTATTTGGAAACTCTTGTGGACTTCTATGGGTAAATCTTTCGCGAGGTTATATTACTCAACATGGCTTGTGCGATAACTTCTGCCTTGGCAAATTCGATCACGTATCGCTATGCGGACAATGCTCAGGAAATTTTGCGGCAGATCCATGAGATTCGGGGTCTTCAGTGGAAGCCCGTGGAGCGTCTTCATAGGCGACTATTCACTGTGTTCTAGGGGATCTGAAGCAGTTTGGGCGAGAGGGCGCGGCCGTGCCGAAGTGCGATGGCCCTGTGCGTAAGCTTCATCCGGGATTGAAAAACTCTAGACACTAACTGGATGTTTCGACAGAATGGATTGTGGGTCACGTTCGTTGGATCAAAATCCGACATCTGAGGGAGCGGAGCCTTTCAAATGCGTAAATTTGGAGGTTAAACGTGTCTCAACACGTCCATTCACGCCGTTTCGATTCTGCGAAGAGGAGTCGGCGAAGAAGAATTCCACGATGGGCACTTTCAGGACTGGCTCTCGGCGTTGTCGGAGCGATGGTCGGCACGACCAGCGCCTCGGCGCTGGGGCTCGACAACTATCCGGATGATCCTACAGAAGCCGAGGCGAGCGTCGCAGGGATGAGCCTCGATTCGAAGGATCTGGTTGCGGCGGCACAGTCGAAAGCCGGATCGAAATCGGATCCCGGTCCTAACCGTGAGGCATTCAACGGTGCGCTCGGCGGGGACGAAGTCATCGATTTCGGTGCGGGGTACCAGATCCCAGTCGACGACTTCATCGACTTCGGCCAGGCCGGAGCCATTGAGAGCGAATCGACGGCGTCTGATGCCAAGAACGGCAAGGCCGTCTCCGGCATCGTCGGTGCCGATGGCGGGCTCAGCCTTGATGGCAAAGACAGCGATTTCGGAACTGCGCAGGTCGACCTGCTCTCCATCGTGGCGGCGAGCGGGTCATCCGATGTCACCGATGGCCTGATCGACCAGGCAGATCTGAATCTCGGTCTCGGCGGCGCCTGGGTCGAGGCGATCGACGGCGAATTCCAAGATCCCGATTCTGTCGGGAAGTACGGGCAGTACAGAGTCGGCGATGCCAAGCTGCAGCTGCACTCTCCGGCGATCGACGATGCCGGCGACGGCGTCTCGGACGCTGCCGGCGAGATGGAGGGCGAAGTCAATGATGCGCTCAATGAAGCACTCGGGCTGACCGACCTCCTTCCGGGCATGACTGTGGACGCCAGTGTCGAGAGCAGCATCAAAGACGACGTTCTTGATGCGATTCTGCTCGAGCCGATCACCACTGATGACGGTCTCGCGACGATCGACCTCGGGGAAGGGTCGATCGAAGTCGACGTCGGACGGATCGGCGGCAACGACGACGGGGTGATCGATCGGCCGGTTGGGATGAACAACCAGGATCCGAACACTGAGCTGATCGATGATGAGACCTACCCGTTCATCGCCAGCAGCGTCCACGATGTCATCGAGAAAGTCATTGATGTCGCAGTCGACACGGCCATCGAGTCGCTGCGCAGCGCGACTGTGAACGTGGACATCACGGCCCCGGACGGCACGAAAGCCGGATGGGATATGGACCTGACGGGCAAGGTCAGCAACGACTCCTGCGACGCGGCGGGCGCCACCGGAACAGTCACCTGCGGGACGATCAACACCGTCATGAAGTCCATGGATACGGTGATGGGCCCGGTCTACGACGAGCTGTCCGATCCTTCGGGACTGTTGTACAAAGCGTTCACCACTATCAAGACGGACATGATGACAGTGCCTATCCGTGCGGCACTTGACCCATTCCTCAAGCTGATAGCCGATAACCTCGTCTCGCTGCAGATCAACCATCAAGAGACGACGGAATGCACCGCGGCCGACGGTTCGACTACGGTCAATGGTGTGGAAGTCTCTGCACTGAGCCTCGGCGTCGGCGATGGCACGGCACGTCTGGGCATCGGCAACGCGGGCGTTCGCACCGACTCATGCGATGAATCCGCTGACGGACCGTCGATCGACACCTCGTCGCCTGCACCTGCAGGTGGAGAGACGACGCTGGACTCCACAGGTTGGGCACCGGATACGGATGTCACTGTCGAGCTCAACGGTCCCGACGGCGAGCCGGTCGGCGACCCCATCACGGTGACGACCGATGGAGACGGAAACTTTCCGAAGGGAACGGTTCTTCCGATTCCCGCCGATGTCACTCCCGGTGACTTCACCATCGTCGGTACTGACCCGGACGGCAACACCGGGGAGGGCGATGTGACGGTCTACGCACCCGATCTGACGGTTGCGGGCCCTGTTTACCCGGGCGATTGCGCTGTAATCAAGTCGGGCGGATGGGCTCCTGATTCCGAGATCACGGTCCAGCTGAACGATGCAGAGGGCAAGCCTGTCGGTGACCCGGTCACGGCCACTGCTGACAAGAACGGCGATCTGCCCGACGACACCTGCGTGACCGTTCCCGACGGCACCGAGCCGGGTGACTTCACCGTCGTCGGCAGTGATGACAACGGAGCGAGCATCGATTCGCCTCTCACCGTCGCCGAGGCAGGAACCCCGATCGTATCGGTCACCACTCCGGCCCCGGCAGGCACTGACATCGACGTGACTTCGCGGGGATGGTCCGCGGATGCCGATGTGACGTTCGAACTGACAGACCCCGATGGGAAGTCTGTGGGTGACAATGTCACGGTCACAGCCGACGGGGAAGGCAATGTGCCGGAGGGAACGACTCTTCCGATTCCCGACGACGCAGCTGCTGGTGATTACACACTGACGGCGACCGATCCTGACGACAATTCCGCGAAGGCGACAGTGTCCGTCTACGCCCCGACGATCGAGACGACGTCCCCGGTGGTTCCCGGCCAGGACGCGGCAGTGAAGAGCACCGGTTGGCTTCCTTCGAGCGAGATCAAGCTGCAGCTTGTCGACGCCGACGGAAAAGACGCTGGTGACGCCGTGAATGTGACCACTGACGGCAACGGAAACGTACCTGACGATCCGGTCCTCACGATTCCCGAAGATGCCGAACCAGGCGATTTCACGGTGCGTGCGAGTGATGACAATGAAGCTGAGGTCGAAGCATCTGTAACAGTTGCAGAACCCTCGATCGACGTTTCATCGCCGGTTCCAGCTGGTGGAGAGGCGTCGCTGAAGAGCGCGGGCTGGAAGGCCAACACCTCGGTCGAACTCACGCTTGCAAACGCTGATGGAGATGTCGTCGGAAGCCCTGTGATCGCAACTGCGGATGGGGAGGGTGCTCTGCCCGATGGCACGAAGATTCAGGTGCCGGAAGACACCAAGGCCGGAGATCTCACGGTGACTGGCACAGCGTCGAATGAGACGACAGCCAAAGGTACTTTCGAGGTCTATGCTCCCTCGATCGAGGCGTCGTCTCCGGTTCCGGCCGGTGACGAGACCACGTTGACGAGCAGCGGCTGGCTGCCTGAAACCGAGGTCAGCATTCGTCTGGCACTGCCGTCGGCGAAGCCCGACGACTCTTCCGATGACCTCGGCAAGGCTATCACTGTAACGACCGATGAAGAGGGCGCAGTGCCAGAGGACACGAAGCTGCCCGTTCCCGCCGAGACCGCCGGCGGAGACTTCGCCGTAGTTGGCACCGATGACAATGGCGCCGAAGCCGCGGCGACCATCGAGGTGACTTCCGCTGGGTCCGACGACGACGCAAATGCCTCGTCGAACGCTGGTGGTGACGATGCGAATGCTTCGTCGAACGCTGGTGGTGACGATGCGAATGCTTCGTCGAACGCTGGTGGTGACGATGCGAATGCTTCGTCCAATGCTGGTGGTGACGATGCGAATGCTTCGTCGAACGCTGGTGGTGACGATGCGAATGCTTCGTCCAATGCTGGTGGTGACGATGCGAACGCTTCGTCGAACGCTGGCAGCGGCGACGTGAACGCAGGAGCTGGCGACGAAGGTGTAAGCAGCGATCTGCCACGAACCGGTGGCGAGATCGTGCCGATCTTCCTGGCTGCCGCCGCGCTTATCGCTGTCGGTGCTGCCGCACGGTACACGTTCAGAAACAAGACTCACGTGTGACCCTCATCTTCGAGATGAGATGAGATCGGGTGTGGTGATCATGCGCTCACATGATCACCACACCCATCCACTATTTTCGACTTCCCGCCCGTGTGGGGCGGCTTCTTCTGGGGATCGATACCGAAGTGAAAAGACGACTGACTCAGATCGCTGCCGGAGCTTTGTCTCTCTTGATCATCGTGACTGCCTGCACCCAGGGCGACAGTTCGCACTCTGGACGGCAGGGCGATAATGAGCAGGCCGTTGCCGACGTCTCCTGCAAGAGTCCCAAGCAGAAGGTCTCAAAGTCGCTGTCCAGCGGGGCCACATGGACGATGTGCTGGGGCGTTCATCCGGACTTCGGACTGACACTCTCAGACATTTACATCACTCCGCCAGGTGAAGACCCGATCCGGGTGATCGACACAATGTCGACTTCTCAGCTTGAGGTTCCCTATGACACCGGAGAGCGACTCACCTCTGATATCACTGAGTCCGGATTCGGCGGACGAAAAATGAAGACACTCACTGACGACGCATGCAGGGGAGACATTCAGGCGGCAAGCATCCCGAAGATCGGCGACGGTTCATACGGCAAATCGGAGACGAGGAAGGTTCTGTGCTCCGAAGTCGTTGATGAAGGACTTGCCTACCACTCCAGCGATCTTGTGGCTCCAGCAAACGCCCGCAAGAACGGATGGCAGCTGTCGACAGTCTCTCGAGTCGGCTGGTACGAATACGTCTCGCAATACACATTCGGTGCCGACGGCTCCATCAACGTTCAGCTCGGAGCAACGGGAGACCTGTCTCCGGTCGATTACACGGATGAAGAGCATGGGTGGGATGTCGGTGACCACGAGCACGCGGCCAGCCACTCACATAACGCCGTCTGGAGAATACGGTGGGGCCTCGGTGGTACTGGAGGCATGAGCGCACAGCAGTTCGACGCCGATGAGACAGGCGAGAAAGGCGCGGAGTCCCCCAAGCTTACGGGTAAGCTGACGGACCTCGATCATCCCACGACGGCCCGTTGGCAAAATCGCCGGTGGTGGCGAGTCCTCAACCCAAATCTCCTCAACGATGATGGCCATCCCATCTCCTATCAGATCGATGTCGGCAAAACTGACTCCTTCGAGTTCGTCGACGACGCTGAGCATTCCCATACGCACGGTGATGACATCGGCTACGACGTAGGATTCACGAATCACAACGACTGTGAACTCTATGCAACGAAGAATAGGGGCGACTGCGGAAGGGGAGTGCCGGAGTTCGTCGAAGACGGAAAGGACCAGACGCTCGATGATGTCGTGTCATGGGTTGCGGTCGGATTCCACCATGTGCCTAGGGACGAGGAGCAGTCGCCCATGGAGATGCATTGGCAAGGCTTCACCTTGCTGCCCAGAGATCTCACTGCGCAGAGGTTCGATCTGCCGAAGGGCCACGAAGGAGTCAACGGGGTACCCGACTCCGAGTGGAACCAAGAGTCCATCAACTGAGGACCGAACACGCTCCGATCTTAGGGTCATGAAGCAGTCATGCAAGAGTCATTAACAACCCCAACCCAATTTGTCTTGTTTTATGAGATGACCTTTGAATGATTCATTGAGGCAAGTTATTCTGTCTTTGTCGGTAAATCTCATGAGTACATCGGCGCTTGCGTGGCGGCATCCTCAGTGCAGTCACGTGTCCCCTCCTGGGCGTGTTGAGCGCGCGTCCGGGAGGGTCTCCATTCAATTTATGCGATTCGCTCTTGAATTGATCGCCATTGGCCGCCACTACTTCCGATCGGTATTCAGTAACTTTCTCCCGTTGCTCAACTCATCGCCTTTAAGGAACCAGAGAATATTCACGAAATAGTCATTGTGGCGGCAGGAAAAGGTCATGCATGTGCAAAGGAGCTTGCAAACATGCGATAAACTGCCGGGATAAGAGCACGCTGCCAAGCGGAGGCTCTGGCGTTGCTGGGCAGCGCGGCTCCTTCCACCTACTTCTGTCGAGACCGATGAGGACCGGATAGACGTGAACGAACATCAGCCTGACGAGAATCTTGCCGATTTCACGAATGATGAGATCCTCAAGCTCATCGGCTCCGGAACTGTCGGTGCCTTCTCCGAAATCTATCGCCGCCATATCGACGATTCCATGAACGGGAAGGCGGGCCCCCGCGCGGTCCACGACGCTGCGCTGTTAGCGGTCCTCAAACAGGTTCTCGACTCCCCGCCTGAGACGTCAGAAGAACTTGAGACACTCATCGAGCGTGCTGTTGACGAGCAAGCAGCCCATCACGACATGACGGAGGAGACGAGGATCGTCTCTGAAGCCTGGGCTCGACACAGCAATGTGGCACACGTGTTTTCGAGTCTTCCCGACAACTGGCAGCGAATTCTGTGGCTGCGGGAAGTCGAGGGCCTCGAGGCGGCATCTGTGGCGCAGCGACTGAATGTCACCGCGCACACTGCGGCCCGTCTGGCGTCGCGTGCTCGTCAGGAGCTGCAGCGGCGGTGGCGGCAGGAGCAGGGCGGGCGGGCCCTGAACGCGACGGATCTGTGCTCTGCGCTGATTCCTGCTCTGCTGACGTCGCCAACATTGATCGAGCGATTCGCTGACACGCTCAATAATCGATCACACACAGCCCCGACATCATCGGCCTCCTTGGCCGCGATGGAAACCAACTCCGAGTCGGCGTCGGCGGCGGAATGGGAAAGTGCCTTACCGCCCACGGAGTCGGGTGGGGAAACTGCCCTCGCGCGTTCCACGGAGGCGGCGCAGGTTGCGCAAGACATAGAGCCGTCGATAGAGGCCGAAGAGGAAACTGCCCTTGTGCCGTCACTGGAGGCGGAAGGGGAGACTGCCTCAGCCGCATCAACGGAGGCGGCGCAGTCTGTAGAAGATTCAGATCCATCCACGGGGGCGATGCAGGCTGTCGTGGAAGACTCAGAGGTCGAGAAAGACGACTCAGCCTTCCACCTCCCGAAGCCCGTCCTCATTCCAGTGGCGGCGGCGTGTGTCGGACTTCTTGGTTCACTGGTCGGACTCTCGATCTCGCCGATATCCAGCGAGACCTCGGGGTATCGTACGGATGTCGGGTCATCGTCCGCTTCCACCGGGAAAGAACTGGGAAGCCGGGCTGGCCGTACCGGGGAGCGCAGCGCATCGTCCGGGAACTCATCCTCCGACGGACGCGGCTCATCGTCATCCAGCGTGAATGATCCACACGATTCCGAGGCTTCAGAAGTTGTGGGCCGGGATGGAACAGAGCCACCTGCCTCGCACGGTGATGATCGCACCGCTGGAAAGTCCTCGAGCGGCAAGAAGCCGGGTGGGCCCGGCAATCCGGACCCGACGAAGCCTGACTCGCCCACACCGTCGGAGCCCGACGAACCCGATGCGCCCTCGCCGTCAAAACCGGACGTGCCGAGTGACCCGCCACCGTCGGAACCTGACCAACCGAGCGATCCCGCTCCATCGGAGCCTGACGAACCGGATACGCCTTCACCGTCAGAACCGGATGAACCGGGCGACCCCGCTCCATCGGAGTCCGACGAACCAGACAGCCCCAATCCATCGGAGTCCGACCAATCGAGTGACGCGACATCGACGTCCGCCCCGTCGGAGACCGAAGGGGCAGAGGGGGTGAACTAAGACGCCGATAGGCTGTCGAAAAACGGACAACCGTGGCCCCAGTCGCTGATCGACGCAATTGGGCCCAACTGAGCTGACAGCAGTTCGCCGGTCGCCTAGCGGCGCCGGCAGCTTCCCGGAGCAGGACCGACATACGGTGAGGAACGGTCTGCCGAGATATCATCTCGACAGACCGGTAAGCTCGCTGTGCTATACATGTTTATGTAGCAACGCACATTTCCCCTCACCTTGGCAGGCCCCACTGCCACGGCTCCCCGCCGACAGCACAGAGAAGATTCCAGCATTGCCAATCAGAGAGCCCAGCCGAGACAACAGCGAAGAATCATCCCCTCCTCGCCGAGAGAGCGCTTTCGACGCTTATTTCGGCCCCGTGATCTCAGACCAACGTTCCTTCGCGGAAGCGCTTACCCTCCGAGATGATCTCGACGCTGCCGGAATCGAAAACCTCTTTCGCTGCAGCGCCGGCCGAATCGACATTGCGCAGTCTCTCATCGAATCCGCACATCGTGCTGGATTCCGGGTATCTGACATCGACCAGCCCCAGATCGACGCACTGCTCCTGCCCTCGCTGACTCCTCGCCTCTCGGTCGGAGGAGCAAAGGCGCAATCTGTGTTTCTGCTGGCCCTCTTTTCGTGGCTTCCGAAGATCACTGCGCCGACGATCGGTCTCGTTCACGAAGCCTATGATCTGGCCGAGTCCAAGACGACTGTTCCCGCAACGTCCACGGAGTTGGTTTCCGAGCTTGTCGCCGAGGGTCTGCTGGTCGTCGAATCCAGAGAAGACGGAACGCTGACCGTTCCGGGTCTCATTCGCTCATTGATGCGTCGAATCACCGGCCCCTGGACAGCCGAGTTCCACAGAAGTCCTCACGAAGCATTCAGCATGGCCATCGACAACAGTTATGCGAGGGCGAAGGCGAGCGATGTGCCGGGATACGACGAGATCCTCGACCTCGTCGTCGAAATCGAAGGCTGGGAACTCCTCGAGCAGATGTGGACGCGACGGTCCATCAATGTCTTCGACGACGTGGTCAACGCGGTCGACGCTTTTCTCTCAGTTCCCGCCTCCGTCATCAGTGAAAGGCCGATTCTCGCATTGGCCAGGAGCGCCGCACGAAGGATCGATTCGACGCGTAGTCGTTTCGGAACCGAGGACCGCACGCGCTTGGTGCCGGTGACAGATTTCGACAGCATTGTCGTACCGAGCCTCCACGGCATCCTGTCATCAGGTCATGAGACAGAACTAAGTGTGGATGAGATCGCTGCGCTCACCGCTGCAGAGGCACGCCTTCACCGTTCGAACGGTGACTACGGGACGGCGCTGCAGACGATCGATTCGGGACGTGAATTGCTGCGCCGGCGCCATGACGAGGGGTCCGGCCCGACAGCCATGATGCAAGCTGGGCTCTATCTTGAGCATGGCAAGAATTTGGTCTCAGCAGGTCGTTTCGCTGAGGCGTTGCGGGTCCTTCAGAGAGTGATTCAGTTCTCCGAAACCTATGCGCCGAACTCATGGCACCCGATGCTCGCTGGCTATTTGGAGACCGCGTTGGCCAATCTCGGCCACGGTCACGGCAAAGAGATGGGCTGGAATCTCACCCTTACTCGGGACAAGGCGCAGATGTTCGGCATGGAGACCGTGCCAGGTGAACATAAATGGCAATGCCTCGATGCGATGAGGAGCCTGGACCGACTCGACCTGCTTGCGGCTGGCACAGCTCTTGAGAAACTGAAGAAGCTGGGGACTGCGAAAGGGCTCGGATCGCTGCCCACGATCGCCGAGAGTCTCTATCGTGTCTACCGTGGCCGAGCCTCGATCGCAGCCAAAGAGCTCATCGACAATGTCGACACTCGGGATTCGCCGATGACGAGTTCGTCGAATTCCAGATTCTCCGGGATCGTGAATATCGCGAGCTTTGTGTTCCTGGCTGCGGGAGAGACGAAGCCGATCCAGGATCTGGTGGTTCAGATGACTCCGACTGACCCCTCGTATTCATTGGTCAAAGCGCGCCAGAGTTTCGTCTTCGGACAGCGCGAGCAGCTGTGGTCGCACACTGCTCGTGTCCTCAACAGCGTCGATGGCCCCCGGCTCAAGGGCTGTGCTGCGGCACTTCGTGCCGCTTTCCTGCATCACGAAAGTCAGGAAAGTGCGGCCGTGGACAGTTTCGGCCACGTTCTCGACTACTGCATCATCGGGTCGACATTGATGCCGATTGCGCAGATGTCGAAGTCTTCGAGGTCGGCGCTCATCGCGGTCACGGCCTCACACTCGGCCTGGTCTGATCTGGCTGAGACATTCGATGAGGCGGACAGTTCGGGCGCGGATCTACAGCAACGACTTCTGGATCTTCCGGAAACTCTGCGCGTGTCCGTCGACCGTGATGTCGAACTGTCTTCTGCAGAGCTTTCGCTGCTTTTCGCCATCGATTCCCAGAAGCCGGTCCCGCAGATCGCCCGCGAGTTCGGGGTCGTCGCCGGGACGTTGAAGAATCGACTGTCTGCGCTGTATAAGAAGTTCGGTGTGCGCAGTCGTGCCGAAATGATCGAACACGCGAAGCGCAACGGGTACCTCTCATCGACTGAAGTGCCCGGAGGAGGGTCTGCAACTTCGAACTGAGGAACATCGTGTGCGATGGAGATTTCGTCGAAAGTGAGGGGCGAGATCGCTGGATGACCCACAATACGCCGGGCAGGCTGGACTGGTCGTCGGGGGCCGGTGCCTTCGGGCTCCGTCGCGTGCTGGTCCGGTGTGGTGGTGTCAGCAGAGGACTCGGTGGCGGAGGGGTTGGTGGGATCGAAGTCGATGTCTTCGATGTCAAGTCCCCTAAGACGGCATCACTTCACGGCTTGGGCACTCACGTGAGCGATGATGCCGCGCTGCGGGTGCTCATCGTCGAAGACGATCCGATGACGGCACAGGCGCACGCGGACTTCGTGGACCGCGTGCCGGGATTTGAGGTGGCCGGAACCTGCCTGGGCGGACATGAGGCGATCGAACGCTTCGACGAACTCGCTGCTGCAGGCAGCCCCGTCGATATCGTTCTGCTCGATATGAACCTCACGGATTCGCACGGCCTCGAGGTCGCCGGGCGGCTGAACTCCCGCGGTCAGGACGTCGACATCATCGCGATCACCGCGGTGCGGCACCTGCAGGTCATCCGTTCGGCGATCTCGTCGGGCATCACCCAGTACCTCATCAAGCCGTTCACCTTCGCGGCGTTCAAGGAGAAGTTGGAGAACCAGCGCGAGTTCAGGCGCGGGCTCACGGGCTCGGGGTCGTTGGCGACTCAGGCGTCGGTGGACAATGCGCTCTCAGCGCTGCGGTCGGTCTCGTCGACGACCCTGCCGAAGGGCCTCATCGCCGAGACCTTGGACGCAGTGTCCGCGTTCGTCCGCGATTCCGCAGTCCCGGTCTCGGCCACCGAGGTGGGGCAGGGCCTCGACCTGTCCCGCGTCACCGTCCGCCGGTACCTCGAACATCTCGTCTCGACGAAGCAGGCGATCAAGCAGCCCCGGCACGGAACGCCCGGGCGGCCGGAATACGAGTATCGGTGGGTGTGACGGGCCTGCTGTGCAAACGATGAGATTTGCCGCAGGCAAGCCGTGAAATGCTCTCGGTTCACCAGCGGTACTAAGGCCATGCGGTACTCTGGCAACTGCCCAACGCCGCATTTCCCCTCCTTGTGGCATTTCCCCACTGTCCGTCGGCAACCGCCGCACTAGCAGAGAAGAACCGTGCCGTGACCAGTACCTCCCCTGTAGACCCCAAAAGCAATGACGAGGCGACTCCCCTCAAGGACTCCGGATTCGATTCCCGGTTCGGTCCTCGCGCATCGTCCATCGAAAAATTCGCCGAGGCGGTCGGCCACAGCGATGAGCTGTCGCCGACCGCTCTCGAACAGCTCTTCAGCTGCAGCGGTGGCCGCCCCCGCATAGCCGACGCGCTCGTACGAGCACGTGTCAAAGCCGGCATACCGCTGACCGATAATGACCCCGACCGCATCGATGCAATGCTTTCACCAGCGTTGACGCCGAAGATCGAGGGCGCCAAGCGCGAATCCGGAGCGCTCTACCTGCTGACCCTCTTCGCGTGGGCCCCGCGGATCACCTCGGCCATGGTCGATCTGGTCCACTCTGCCTTCGCCGCCGCAGAGTTGGCAGCATCGGCGGGCTCCTCGCCTGAAGGACTCACTTCGCTCCTCCTCGATGAGGGACTCCTGACAGTCCCGACCGACGGCGATGAGGTGTTCACGGTCCCGCCCATGATTCGAATGCTCATGCGTCGAATAGTCACGTGCGATTCCGACTCCGCCGCCAGAAGCCCGCGTGAGGCTCTCGGAGCTGCGATCTCCGATTCCATCGGCCGACAGCGTTCGGGCAGACGCGAAGGTCTGACCGAGGTCGTCGATCTCGTCCTCGAGCTACGTGATTGGCACGTGCTTGAACGCACATGGGCACGCCGTTCGGTCAATGTCTTCATCGATGCGCCCAGCGCCGTCGAGGCCTACCTCAGGGTCCCAGAGGATGTGCTGGCTCAAAATCCGATCCTCATCCTGGCTCGCAGTGCCGCCCGTCGCATCGACTCGACCCGTACGCGACTGGGCACCGACGATATGCCGACACTGCTCTCAGCCACCGACTTCTCCAGCATCGTGCTGCCGGAGATGCGCGGACTCCTGGCGGCCGAGTCCGAACGTCGACTCACCGCCGATGAGATGTCCGTGGTGACCATGCTCGAAGCGAGGATGCACCGGCTCAACCGGGAGAACGAAGCCGCATTGAACGTCATCGAGGTGGGACGGGAACGTCTGCGCCACCTCGGCGCGGGTGAGCCCGGGCCCACGCTGATGTTGCAGGCTGAGCTCAACCTCGAGCACGGGCGGAATCTGATCGTGGCTGGTCGCTTCCCTGAAGCGATGTGCGTGCTCCAGCGGGTCGTCCACTTCGCCGAGATCTATGCCCCGAACTCGCCGCACCCGCTGCTCGCGGGGCTCGTCGAGGCCGCCCTGGCTGGAATGGGGCACGGGCACGGATCTGACATGGACCGCAACCTGGAACGGGCACGTGAGGACGCTCGCAGATTCGGAATGGCCGCGCTGCCGGACGAATACACAGCCCTGTGCATCGAATTGATGCGCAGCCTGGACCGGCTCGATCTCGATGCAGCCCGACTGATCATCATCGCACTTGACCAGGCGAAGCCCACCCAATTCCTGGGGCCCATTCCGCACGTGCTGAGAAGTCTGTGCTTTGTGTATGAAGGGCGAGCTTCGGCCGCGGCGAAGCTGCTGGTGGAGAGTCTGCAGGTTCAGCTTCTGCCGACGACAGGCGTACTTAGCGCACGGTTCTCGGCCATCGTCAACATCGTCAGCTTCGTGCTGGCCGCTGCGGGCGAGGGGAAGGCCCTGCAGGGCTTGGCCGAGCGGATGAGTCCACCGAGTCCGGGGTACTCGGTCGTCAAAGCGCGTCAGGCCTTCGTCTTCGGGCAGCATGATCCGCTGTGGACCGCCACAGGGCAGTTGTTGGCCGGCGATGAGGGGCCCAGGCTCAAGAACTCAGCCATGGCTCTGCGCGCCGACATGCTCCACCACGAGGGCCGTTCTGCTGAGGCGCTGGAGGCCTTCGTCGACATGCTCGACTACTGCGCGATCACCGCATCGGTGCTTGCCGTCACTCAGTTGTCGAAGTCTGCTCGAGAGGCGCTCATTCCCGTTTCGGCCGATTGTTCCGAGTGGGAGGCCGTGGCGCGGTCGTTCAATTCTGCAGAGCTCACGGCGGCCGTGTTGCAGAAGCGTCTGCTCGAACTGCCAGAGACTTCTCCGGTGTCCCCGGATTTCCAGACCGATCTCACCCCGGCCGAACAGTCGCTGCTGTTCGCGATCGACTCATCGAAGTCGATCGCGCAGATCGCCCGCGAATTCGGAGTGGTGTCGGGAACGCTGAAGAACCGCCTGTCCGCGCTCTACCGCAAGCTCGGCGTGCGCAGCCGTGCCGAGGCTGTGGCCCACGTCCACCGCGGTCAGCAGAGCTGACTGCGTGGCAATCGTCCGCGGAGAGGCGGCCTACTCGCCGGCCAGTTGCCAGCAGTGCTGGAGCGATCGATCCACCACGAGCAGTCCGATCTCTCAGCCTTCGGCGGTGGATCAGTGGCAGAACTCCCACCAGCCGACGACATGACAGTGGGGGCCTTCGTTAGGGTCCTCTCCATCGGCATCTGAGACGCCAGAAGCGTCTGCGTCTGAGGCTGAGTTGACCCCCGCATCCGGTTCGCTGGACGCGGTCGAGGTCCCCGTGTCGCTGTTCGCAGCCGCATCGTCAGTGTCTTCCGACGATTCCGATGAGGAATCGGAACTCGGTTCTGGTGGAGCCGAAGGAGTACTACTCGGCTCGAGGCTGGGCTCGCTCGAGTCCGTCGGCTCCTCGGCCGGTGTGGGTGCGGCGGTCTCCGGGGCCGCTTCGGATGAGGGCTCATCCGGTTCCACAGGCGGAACCTCAGCGGGATCGTTCCTCGGCTGCTGCCGGTCGGACGAAGAAGGGGTCGACGCCTCCTTCTCCGGGTGCGGCGCCTGAGCGTTCTTCCGGGAGTCCCGCGACCGCTCTTCCTCGCGTGAAGCGGAGCGCTCAGTGGCGTTTTGCTCGTGCCCGTCCGAGCCCTCAGCACTCTCATCGCCACCGTCCGGCTCAGCCGTGCGCGGTGGAGACGGTGAGGAAGGCGTTGTTTTTGGTGGATCAAATGGCGCCGAAGAGGTCTCTTCCGCAGCAGCAGACTGTGGGGCAGGATCGCGCTGAAGATTCACAAGTGTGGCGGCACCGGCGGCAATGGCGGCGCTGGCAGCGATGCCTGCGATTACAATTTTGACCACCGACGCTCCGGCCGCAATTCCGGCAGTGCTGCCTCCAGAGCTGCCCGCTGCCGCAGTGCTCGTGCTGCTCTTTGATACTGCGGCTGCCGCACTTGAGTGCGGCTCGGCGACGACCGAACCCGACTGCTCACTCGGCCCGACGCTCGCCGTCCCCGCGCCCGTCAGCAGCATAGCTTCTTCCGGGAAATGGCCCCATTCGATGAGCGCGGCAGCGAGAGCTGCCGGCGTGATCCATACCTGGAACTTCGCATTGATGCTGCGGAGCTCAAAGGACTGACGGCGGCAATGACTGCAGTGACTGAGATGAGCCTTGATCGCTTCAGCGCGTTTCGGGCCCAGCTGTTGCCGCACGAACCGCGCAAGCGCAGAGGAGTACTTCGCGCATTCGGGGGCGCTGGGTTCGACGTGTTCCTGCAGATAGGCGGCCCGCAGCCCCTCTCGTGCGCGACGCAGGAGCGAACTGATGGAATTCGACGACAGCCCCAGCATCGCGGCCGCATCAGCGGTCGATATCCCTTCAATATCGATGAGTGTGAGCGCGCTCTGCCAGGCGTCGGGGAGAGTTTTGAAGGCGCGGCCCAGCTGATCTCGCTCTGCCACCTCGGCGGCGAGATCGCTCGGTTCGCTGTCGGCAAGAAACGTCAGCACATCGGGTTCGACGATCGTCGTCGCACGAACCATCGCCGTGCGCCGGTACGATTCGGAGCGAACAGCGGCCATGAGATACGCCTTGAAGGACTCATCCGGCCCTTTTCCTCGCCCCCACGCGCGCCAGATCTTGGCGAAAGCCTCGGCGACGGCATCTTCCGCTTGCGCACGATTTCGGCTGAGGCGCAGTGCGACATGCAATGCAGGGAGCCGATGTCGGGCATAGAGCTCACCGTAGGCGGCCCGTGCAGCTGCAGATTCGGGCCGGTGATCACGGATGCAGGCACAGAGGTCGGAGTCGCTGAGTTCACTGCTCGGGTGTGGCAGTCCGAAAGGGGAGCGGGAACTATCGGCCGACGATGACCACTCTTCGGTCATCGGCTCATCGTCTCGAAAGTAAGGTGCGGATTCAGACGGGGAAATTGCATGAGGGGACCTCAACTGTGAGTTCGGGGCATTTCAGAGGGGAGTAAAAATTCTACAGGAGCAGAACCCAGCTTCCCAATCACCCAGGGTTGGGAACAAGGCGACCAATCCTCGGCCGCGTGAGCAGGGATACCCACGCGCGGCTGAGCCATTTCGTTTCGGGTGGAAACGCGGCTGTGGCCCCTGTCGTCATGCATTGGAGAGAAACTTCTGAAACTCGCGAACGAAATCGATTGCGCAGAGGTCTCAGCCTATGGGGAGGTCAAGATCCACGATCGCTCCGAGCCTGAGCCGGCAGTTAGTCAACAGCCGGTTCGGGACCCCTCCGAGTCCCGGACTCGTCCGAGGCGGTCCTGCTGAACCACGTGGCTGCAGGGCCGCCTCACAACCCCATAGACAGTGCATCCGATCATCTGGCATTCGTCGAATGCGCAGGTGACGGCCTCTTCTGAAGGAGAAGACCCTTGTCCCTGAAGCGACCTCCTATGACGAGGCACGGAGCGGCGATCCTCGCATCGTCTGTTCTTGCTTCGTTCGCATTCCTCGGTGCATCCGTCGCGCCGGCACAGGCCGCGGCAGAACCCCTGCCGAACCCCTCACTGGCCGATAAATGCGGCCTCGATATCGGAGTCGTCCTCGACCTCTCGAATTCCCTGTCCGATCGAGACGTCGACGATTCGAAGTCGGCGGTCAAATCTGTCGCCAGCGGCCTCTCGGGGACTCCCAGCAGAGTGTCTGTCAACTCGTTTGCAACGTTCGGACCCGACGGCACCAACGAGCCGATCAACAGCGCGTCTGTCGCAACCTCGGACTCAGTCGACGAACTCAATAAGCAGATCGACGCGCTTCGGCGGGTTCCGCAGAACTCAGGAGGCACGAACTGGGACCGCGGGTTGGGGCAGTTGGGCGGTACAAACCACGACTTGGTACTGTTCGTCACCGACGGCAAGCCCACGGCATACGGGGTGCCGGGGTCCGAACGGGGCAATACCGACCGCGGTACGCGAACCGATCAGATCGACATCGACAAAGCCATCGAATCGGCGAATGCTCTGAAATCTCAAGGTACCAAGGTGGTCGGTTTGGGAGTGGGCAGCGAGATCAACGAGGGCAACATCAAGCTGGTCTCGGGCCAGACCGCAGGCGACGACTACTATGTGGTCTCTGATTACTCCGAATTGGCCGAACAGCTCCGTGAGATCGCCACGAAGAGCTGCCGAGGAACTCTCAACGTCACCAAACTCATCGACCCTGGGTCCGGCAAACACGCGAAGAACACCGCGAAACACCCGGGCGAGGGCTGGACGATCTCGTCCCCGGATTCGGTGGACGGAGTGGAGAAGACCACCGATGCGGCCGGGACGGTGAGCTTCAAACTGCAGACCCCGGCCGAAGGCGTACAGGCTTCCGAGAAGCAGCAGGAAGGCTACCGACTGCAGCAGCAGTCCGGTTCAAACGCGCTCTGCACCGCAGACGGACGCAAGGTCGGCACCAGAAACATCGCAGACGGGTTCGAATTGACCGAATCTGTCGACACGGACGCGATCATCACCTGTCGGCTCGTCAACGAACAGATCCCCGGAGGGCTGAGCTGGAAGAAGGTCGACGAAGACGGCGACGCGCTCGCCGGTGCTGAATTCACACTGACGGGTCCGGACGGCGAGGACTTCGTCGTGGCCGACAACGGCGAGCTCGACGCCGACGAGGCGGCCGGGCAGTTCGAAGTGACCGACTTAGCCTGGGGCGACTACACCATTACGGAGACCAACGCTCCGGACGGATATGTACTCACGGACGAGACGCAGACCGTGACGATCACTGGTGAGAAGCGGGACATGGAGTTCTCAGACATCGTCAACAAGAAAGATGTCGAAGGCGGTGCCGATCCGGAGGGCGAAGCTTCTACAGACCCGAGCTCAGACGCGGACGCTTCTACTGATCCTGATGCAGACGCTGATCTGAACGCGTCGCCTGACGCGGATGCATCGTCAGACCCGGGCGCTTCTACTGATCCTGATGCAGACGCTGATCTGAACGCGTCGCCTGATGCGGATGCATCGACTGACCCGGACACATCATCCGACCCGGACACTTCGTCCGACGTGAACGCCGAGTCCGAAGCGTCGAAGGATTCAGATGCCGAGGCCTCGACCGATCCTGACGGTGGTGACGATGCTTCGACTGACCCGGACGGCAAGGACGAGGGGTCAATGGATATTGACGTAGACGCCGCAGCCGATTCGGACGGCCAGGATACGGCAGCGACGGACGCCGATGCCAAGGCATCGACCGACCCAGGTGCTGACGCGGCAACTGATCCGAGTGCTGACGACTCGGCCGCAGCAGATCCAGAGGCTGATGACTCGGCTGCGACGAACTCGAACGCGGATAGCGCTGGGTCGAGCACGTCGAAGGCCGGGAGCACTTCAGCAGATGGATCCGCGACCGACTCAGGAGGGAGCCCCAGTGGTGGGACCGACTCCGGCAGCGACGGCTCTCATCTGCCGAGGACTGGCGCCGCTGGAGCGATGACGTTCGGCCTCCTCGGCGTACTCCTCGTTGGGGGCGGAATAGCCGCTATCCTCGTATCGAGGCGACGGAAGACCGACATGCTGTGATGCAGTCTCGTATCTGATCCGAGCAGAGGGCGGAGCCGAATCGATATCGGCTCCGCCCTCTACCGTCTGGAGAATATGCCAGGTGTCGTTCCCAAGGTCGACCGGAAGCGGCGAGTGAGATGCGCCTGATCATGGAACCCTGACTCAACGGCCGCCTCGGCGGGAGAGCTCCCGGACAGCAGCAGCCTGCGGGCGCGGTCGACGCGGCGGCCGATGACGTACCGGTGGGGCGAGATTCCGAAGTTTCGAGTGAAGACCCGCACCAGATGGCTGCGGTGAGTGCCGAGCTCGGTGGCCGCCTCGGCGATGGTGAACGATTCGAGGAGACGATCATCGAGCAGATCGCGCAGACGACGGGCGAGCGGCGCATCCGAGGTGGGCTCACCGACCGGGGTGAGTCGTGAGAGCGCGAACTCGCGGAGTGCGAGGACCCCGCACTCGGCGGCGAGGGCATCGGCCGGATCCGCCAGGGCGGCGTGGATGTCGGTGACCTCGGTGAGGGCATCCGTGCCGAGCAGGGTGGGCGAATCCGCCGCGGCATCGACTGCGGACTCCGGCAGCCATTCGGGCTCGAGGTAGAGCACTCGTTTGCGGAAGCCTTTCTCCGGCGACGCCGAGCGGCCGTCGTGGGGCACCTGGGGCGGCAGCAGCGTCACCGCGGTCGGCGTGGCAAGGTGATCGTGGCAATCGAGATCATAGGTCACGGCGCCATCGTCGATGAGCAGGACCGTCCACGAATCATGCGTGTGCGCGGGATAGGCATGATGGTCGAAGCGGGCGTGGAGCACCTCCTGGACCTGCGGAACCTGAGGATGCCAGGCGCGGATGACGTCGACCATGCAACAAATGTACAAGACCGCGGTGTGCGGGGTCGGTGAAGCTGGGACCATGCATGAGAACACAAATTCCCCAGATCAGACCGACACCACAACGTCGACCGAGGCGGTTGCGAGCAATGCCGTCACCGAGGCGGTCGTGCCGTCAACGTCTGCCGATGGGAGCGCGCCGGCTGTCGAGCCGAGTGCGCCCGTCCGGTTCGATACGAAGGTCGTCGTCGTCCTCCGCGATGACCTGAAGGCATGGCAGGAACTCAACGTCACCGCCTTCCTCATGTCCGGAATCGCCACGAGCGACGTGGGACTGGTCGGGGAGAACTACCGGGACGCCGACGGCAACGACTACCTGCCGATGCTGCGCCAGCCGGTGATGGTGATGACCGCGGATGCGGATAAACTGCGGTCGATCCGGACGAAGGCGATGGGACGCGGAATCCCGACAGCAATCTACACCGAAGAGCTGTTCTCCACCGGCCACGATGCAGCCAACCGGGCCGCCGTGGCCGGTGTCCCGGCCGAGGAACTCAACCTAGTCGGGGTGGCCCTGCGTGGGCCGAAGAATGGTGTTGATCGGGTGGTGAAAGGCGCGCGGATGCACGCGTGAGGTGGGGCTAGCTCCCTGCTTTGCCGTTGTGCTCTCACTTCGTAGAGAGAAACGCTGATAAGCGGTTCAGTGTGTCCATCTCGAGCGAGTAGTACGACCAGACTCCGCGCTTCTCACGGTGAAGGACTCCGGCATCGACGAGGATCTTCAGGTGGTGGGAGACGGTCGGCTGGCCGAGACCGACGGGTTCGGTGAGATCGCAGACGCACGCTTCCTGCTGCTCGTGCGCGGCGACGAGGGAGACCAGGCGCAACCGAGTCGGATCGGCTACTGCCTTGAAGATGCGCGCGAAATCCTGAGCGTCATCGAGGCTCAACGGCGAGACGGTCAGCGACGGGCAGCAGTCGTCCGCTTGTGTCGGAGGGGGCGCGGGTTGTGTGGTCACTCTTCCATTATGCCCATACATTGACACTTGTCGATGTATTGTGGTCCTATCGTATCGATAAACTTCAATGCGTCAGCATGTGACCGCGGCGCCGAGTCGATCAGGACCTCGAGGGAGACAATGCATTCCACTGCGCCAGCCGGCACCGATTCGCCTGTGGCGGCGAAGATGTCGACACTGGATCGATTTCTGCCGCTGTGGATCATCGGCGCCATGGCCCTGGGCCTGGTGTTGGGCAGACTCGTGCCCGGCGTCGCCGAGACTCTGGACGCGGTCAAGGTCGCCGACGTGTCCCTGCCGATCGCCATCGGCCTGCTGGTGATGATGTTTCCTGTGCTCGCCAAGGTTCGGTACAACGAGACCGGACACGTGCTGGCAGACAAGAAGCTCATGATCACCTCTTTGGCCATCAACTGGTTGGCCGCACCGGCGTTCATGTTCGTGCTCGCATGGCTCTTCCTTCCTGATCTGCCCGAATACCGGACCGGACTGATCATCGTCGGTCTGGCCAGGTGCATCGCCATGGTCCTCATCTGGAACGATCTGGCCTGCGGAGACCGTGAGGCTGCCGTCGTGCTCGTGGCCATCAACTCGGTTTTCCAGGTTCTCGCATTCGGGCTCCTCGGTTGGTTCTACCTCCAGTGGCTTCCGAGCCTGCTGGGTCTGCCGACGACGTCCAGCGAATTCTCCTTCTGGGCGATCACCCTCAGCGTCCTCGTCTTCCTCGGAATCCCGCTTCTTGCCGGCTTCCTCACACGCACGGTGGGAGAGAAGACAAAGGGACGTCAGTGGTACGAAGATCGATTCCTCCCCAAAGTCGGGCCGTGGGCACTGTACGGACTGCTCTTCACCATCGTCGTGCTCTTCGCCTTCCAGGGTGACGAAATTACCTCTCACCCGGGCAACGTCGCCCGCATCGCCTTGCCGTTGCTCGTCTACTTTGTCGTCGTCTTCGCTGCCGGGATGGTCATCGGCAAGGCACTGAACCTGGGTTATGAGAAGACGACGACCCTGGCATTCACCGCTGCCGGCAACAACTTCGAACTCGCCATCGCAGTGGCGATCGGAACCTATGGTGTCGCCTCGGGGCAGGCGCTCGCCGGAGTCGTCGGACCGCTCATCGAGGTGCCCATCCTCGTCGCCCTCGTCTACGTCGCGCTCTGGGTGCGACCCCGATTCTTCCCATCGGCCGCTGATCAAGGAGTGAACCGAGTATGAGTCCTGCACAGATGAGCAAGCCGAGTGTCCTCTTCGTCTGCGTGCACAACGCCGGCAGGTCCCAGATGGCGGCTGGATTCCTCCGCGAACTGGCCGGAGAGCGCATCGAGGTGCGGTCGGCCGGCAGCGCACCGGCCGAGACGATCAACCCAGTCGCAGTCGATGCGATGAGGGAACTCGACATCGACATCACTCGAAACAGTCCCACGCTCCTCGACGCCGACACCGTGCTCGCGTCCGATGTCGTGATCACGATGGGCTGCGGCGATACCTGCCCGATCTTCCCCGGCAAACGTTACGAAGACTGGGTTCTGGATGATCCCGCAGGTCAGGGCCTGGAATCTGTGCGCCGAATCCGGGATGAGATCAGGACCAGAGTCGAAGCCCTCGTCGTCGATCTCGCCCCCGATGCAGGGACGAGATCCACACTGTCGACGACCACGTCGAACCCCATCGCCGAGGAGGCGCCCAATGACTGATTATGCGCTCGAACAGCTCCCGGTCGCCGTGATCGGTTCCGGTCCCGTCGGCCTCGCGGCCGCGGCCCAGCTCGTCCGACGCGGTGTTCGACCGCTCGTTCTCGAAGCGGGAACCACTGTCGCGGCGGCAGTGGCCGAGTGGGGTCATATCGGTTTGTTCTCTCCGTGGAAGTACAACATCGACGAGGCGGCGCGCAGCCTGCTGGCGCCCACCGACTGGCATGAGCCCGACGGGGACCGCCTGCCCACCGGTGCCGAGCTCATCCGTGACTACCTCAAGCCGCTTGCTGAGACAGCTGAACTCCGAGATTCCGTCCTCATCGATACCCGGGTTGTGGCAGTGAGCAGAGTCGGAATGGATCGGACGGGCACCGCGCAGCGCGAATCGACTCCTTTCCTTATCCGCACTCGGAGCTCAGATGGAACATCGGCGGATTTGCAGGTCAGGGCAGTTATTGACGCTTCGGGGACATGGGAGAGCCCGAACCCGCTCGGGCAGTCCGGTCTCGCAGCGACTGGCGAGGCCGAAGCCCGTCGCAGCGGGTTCGTCACATCGCCTCTGCCCGATGTGGTCGGCCGAGATCGAGAGCAGTTCGTCGGGCAGCGGACTCTTGTCGTTGGTGGAGGGCACTCGGCGGCCAACACGCTCCTGGCGCTGGCCGAACTGCGTGAGGAAGCCCCGGGCACGCGAATCGGCTGGGTGCTCAGGCGATCAGATCCCGCATCTGTCTACGGCGGAGAGGACCAGGACGGTCTGCCAGCACGCGGGGCCTTGGGAACGCGACTTCGCCACCTCGTCGAGACCGGAGTCATCGAAGTGCATGCCTCGACGACGATCACCGGATTCTCCACCGACGGTCGTGGCACCTTAGCTGCGGAGAGTGGCGGCGAGTCGGTGACGCTCCATGCCGACAGGGTCGTCCCTGCCGCCGGCTTCCGGCCGGACCTGGGGTTCTTGCGTGAGATCCGACTCGACCTCGATCCGATTGTCGAAGCTCCGCGGCAGTTGGGCCCGCTCATCGATCCCGAATATCATAGTTGCGGAACTGTCGCTCCGCATGGTGCCCGGGTGCTCGGGCATCCGGAGCCGAATTTCTACATCGTGGGTATGAAGTCCTATGGGCGCGCCCCGACGTTCCTCATGTACACCGGCTATGAGCAAATCCGCTCCGTCGTCGCAGCGATCGCCGGGGACCAGGAGGCAGCCGACCGAGTCGAGCTCGTCTTGCCGGAGACCGGCGTGTGTTCGACCGACGCCGGATCTTCGTGTGATGCGCCGACCGGCAAGTCGGGTTTTGTCGACTTGCCCGACACCGCTGCCGCATCGGACGCATCAGACGCAGGCGGATGCTGCGGACCTGCAGAACCGGTTGTGTTCGGGATACCCACAGGGACAGAACACGGGCGATCGGGAGAGAGCGGGAACGGCTGACTCGCGGGTCCGACCTTCGCCGCCTCGACCTTTGCCCCTCAGCGGGCTGATTCGCAGGTTCGGCTTACGTTGCCTCAGCGGTAGGTGGCGTTCTTCGGATCCTGGTGACCGTGGTCGTTGAACGAGATGAGGCTGGTGCCGCCTCGGCCGGTGATGATCTTCGTGATGCCGGTGTTGATGGTCACCCGGTTGAAGGCCATCCACTGGTCGAAACCGCCGCCGATCAGGCGGGCGGCGGTCGACGCGATGGCGCCGGCGCTCGAGACCACGATCGTTGACTGGCCTGAGCCCATTGCGCTGGTCGTCTCATCGAGGGCACGTTCGACCCGTGACGTGAACTGCTTGTAGGTCTCCGTATAGTCCTCGTCGTGTTCGCCCGAGGCCCAGCGAGCCGCACCGCGTTCGAGCTCACCCTGGAAGATCTTGGAATCGTGCTGGGCGCGAGGGTCGAGATCCGTGAGCACTCCGGTGAGCTCCCAAGCGGCATATTCGTTCCAGCCGGCGTCGACGTGGGCGTCCATGCTCCGGCTCATGCCTTCGAGGAGGCCCTCGGCGGTCTGACGCTGCCGCAGCATCTCTCCGTGGACGAGCCGGTCTGGCTCGATGCCCTGGGAAGCCAGGAAGCGACCGGTGATGCGGCTCTGCTCTTTGCCGAGATCAGACAGCCTGTCATAGTCATCCGTGCCGAACGACGCCTGCCCGTGCCGAACCAGATAGAGCACACTCATGAATCACACATCCTCGTCGTGAAGCCCACGCTGCTTTTCGAGTGATCGTTTACTGATGTGAGTCTACGGGACATCGGTGGGGAACAGCTGCTCGGCCAGTCGAAGCACCTCAGCGAGGGCAGGACTGACGTCATCTCTGCGCCATGCCATGAGCAGCGGGAACGGCCCCTTCGGGTCTTCGAGGGGGACGAAGGCGATATTGGGGAAGGAGGCGTTCTTCGGCACCGACGCCACTGTGACTGAACAGCCGATCTCCGCACCGACGAGCGAGAGTATCGTCCACGTGTCCGGAGCCACCTGGATGACGGTGGGGTTGAAACCTGCGGCCTGCGACAGCTCGTAGAGCCGTTCGATCGTCGTCGACCCCGGATTCGGCGGCACCGTGATGAACTCCTCTCCCGCGAGCTCGCTCATCGACACCGACTCGCGGCCTGCTAAGGCATGCTCTCTGTGCATGGCGACGACAAGCGACTCCTGGGCGACGACGCGAGTATCGACCGACTGTGGCACGAATGGCCAATAGCCGAAGACGAGGTCCACTGAGCCGTCGGCGACGCTGTCGATGGCCGGCATCCCGAAGGAGGCGCTCTGCAGACTGAGGTGGATTCCCGGATGAGTCCCGCGGACCAGTTTGAGCAGCCGTCCGATGAGTTTGTGGGTCGCGATGCCGGTGAATCCCAGGCGCAGATGTCCGACCTCGCCTTTCCCCGCTGCCTGCACTGCGGAGTCGGCGAGGCGATGACTCATGAGGATGTCGCGCGCAGGTTCGACGAGCGCCTGTCCTGCCGGAGTCAGGCGCACGGACCGAGTGCTGCGTTCGAACAGCTGTGCCGACATGTCGGACTCCAGGCCCCGGATGAGTCGGCTGAGGGGCGGTTGGGTCATATGCAGTCGTTCGGCGGCTCTGCCGAAGTGAAGTTCCTCGGCGAGGACGAGGAATGCGCGGATGTGCTTTGTGTCCATATCGGTGTCTCAATCGTGAAGGCGGCCGCCCAGTGAGGATCGGGCGATATTAGTGCAGGGACTGCATTAATCGTCTCCATTATAAGTATTGGACGGGTATCAATGATTTTGAAAGGATGACCCAGGTCACAGTCATCCGAGGTTCGAGGAGGAACGCGATGGACAAGACGATGAGTCTTCCCCAAGCGATCAGCACCTATCTGCGCAACGGGGATACAGTCGCCCTGGAGGGCTTCGGCCACATCGTGCCGGTCGCTGCCGCGCACGAGATCATCCGGCAGGGCTTCACTGATCTAGTCCTTGCGCGCATGTCCTGTGACGTCATCGTCGACCAGCTGCTCGGAGCGAACTGCCTGAAAGGTCTCATCTCCTCGTTCATCGCCAACAGTTCGGCCGGTTCCCTTCACGAGCTTCGGCGGCGCATTGAGAAGTCGGACCCGGAACCGCTGTGGTTCGACGAATACAGTCACGGCGGAATGGTCGCCCGCTATCAGGCCGGTGCCTCGAAGCTTTCGTTCCAGCCCATCGCCTCCTACCGGGGCAGCGACCTAGCGGCGAAGAATCCGCGGATCAAGTCCGTTCCCGACCCCTACGGTGGACCGGACATCCACGTCGTCCCCGCACTCAATCCCGACCTCACGATCATCCACGCCCAACGTGCGGACATGCATGGAAACGTGCAGGCATGGGGGATGCTCGGGATTCAAACCGAGGCCGCATTCGCCAGTCACCGACTCATCGTCACAGTTGAGGAGATCGTCGACGAGGCTGTCGTCCGCTCCGACCCGAACCGCACAATCGTTCCCGCGCACGTCGTCGATGCCGTCGTCGCCGTGCCACGCGGCTCGCATCCTCATTCGGTCCAGGGCTATTACGACCGCGACGACGAATTCTCGAGACAGTGGTCCGCGCTCGCCCGCGACGCGGCGGCGGTCCAGGACTGGCTCGAGACCAATATCCGCGGCACGAGCGACCACGATGAGTTCCTTGCCACCCTCGGATCGGAACATTTTGAGCGGATGGCCATCCACGACGCATATTCGACGCCTGTGAACTATGGAGGGCGAGCATGACATTGAGTGCTCACGACACCACTGAGACCCGGTCCCGCGACGAGCTCAGCGAGACCACAAGCAGCGAGGTCGCTGGCGACGTGGTCACCAGCAGCGAACTTCTCACCGTCCATTCGGCGCGGGCGCTGGCCGGACGCAACGTGGTCTTCGCCGGGCACGGCCTGCCCACTCTTGCCGTCTCTCTGGCTCAGCACACTGTCGCACCGGACATCGAGATCGTCTACGAGTCGGGAGTAACCGGAGCCAGGCCGCCGGTGATGCCGCGCAGCATCTCGGATTCGATTTTGGTTCCGGGGGCCGCCTCGGTGATGCCGATGACGCACCTGTTCAACTATGTTCTGCAAGGCCAGCGAATCGATGTCGGCTTCCTCGGTGCCGCGCAGGTCGACAAGTTCGGGAACCTGAACTCCACCCTCATCGGCGAGGACTGGGAGCACCCAGACAGCCGACTTCCGGGCTCAGGAGGAGCCATCGAAGCCATGGCGGGCGCAGCAGAGATCTTCCTCGTCATGCGCAGGCACACCCCGCGCACCTTCGTCGAATCCTTGGACTTCGTCACCTCCCCAGGGTCGAAGAAGGCTGCCGAGGCGGAGGTCGGATCCATGCCGGCGGGTTCCGGCGTGACCCACGTGATCACCGACCTGGGCATCATGACGCGCTTCGCTCGGGATGAGGAGCTCACTCTGACAGCCGTTCACCCCGGTGTCGACCCCGCCGAGGCGGTGCGGCAGACCGGATGGAACCTCCAGGTATCGACCGACCTCGAGACGACGCAGCCGCCGACTCCGGATGAGCTGGCACTGCTGCGAGAGACGCTCGATCCCACCCGGATCTACCTGCGCTGAACCGGAGCCCTCACCCGCTGACCGATGTCCGCGGGCAGCTGTAGGCGACAGTCGCCCACTATGGCTCCCTGCTGAGCAAGCGAGAATTCGAATCGAAGAAAGTTGAAATCATGTCAATGAAGACAAACGCACAGGTTACCTCCCCTCCTGATCCGAATGTGACTCGGCCCGAACTGCGCCGTGCCGCGTGGTCGTCGTGGCTCGGCAGTTCGCTCGAGTACATGGACTTCACCTTGTATACGCTCGCCTCGGCTCTGGTCTTCGGACCGCTCTTCTTCCCCAATGAGACTCCTGCGGTGGCGCTGATCTCCAGTCTCGGCGTCTACGGGTCCGGTTTCGTAGTCCGGCCGATCGGCGGATACGTCTTCGGACGAGTCGGGGACAAGCACGGACGTCGGATCGTCCTCATCGTCACTCTGTCGATGATGGGCATTGCCACCATGGGCATCGGTCTTCTGCCGACTTATGCGAAGATAGGCATCTGGGCGCCTATGCTGCTCGTCGTACTCCGGCTCGTGCAGGGGTTCGGAGCCGGAGCCGAATTGGCCGGAGCTTCGGTGCTCTTGGTCGAATCGTCGCCTGTGCGTCGCCGTGGGCTCTTCGGGGCGATCGTGGCGATGGGGACCAACAGCGGAATCTTCCTGGCCACTGTTCTGTGGACGTTGCTCACCCTGCTGCCGGACGAAGCTTTCCTCAGTTGGGGCTGGCGGGTGCCCTTCCTGCTCAGCATCGTCACCACTTTCGTGGCTCTGGCAATTCGTACGAAGGTCAGGGAGTCCCCGGTGTTCGAAGAGGCGAAGGAGCGCCGCGCCGAGGTGGCCGCGGACAAGAGCAATCAGCCGAGCATCCTCGTCGAAGCGCGTCGGTCGACGAAGTCGTTCCTGCTCGCCTTGGGCATCCGAATGGGAGAGAACTCCGCAGTCTACCTCGTCAAAGGCTTCATGGTCGGGTGGGTGGTCACCACGACGGGAATCGACTCCTCCATCGTCACCACCGGCATCATGATCGGCACCGTCATCGGCTTCGCGACTGTGCCGTACTTCGGCAAGCTCAGTGACAAGCTGGGTCGCCGACCCGTGTTCTTGGGGTTCACTCTATTCCAGATCCTCTTCGCGATTCCGGCCATGATCCTCATCGACACGGGCAACCCGATCATCATCGCGGCCGTCTTTGCGGTCTTCGTCGGCGGGCCTCTGCCGAATCTCTACGGTGTCGAGTCGAGCTGGTTGGTCGAACTGTTCGGATCGAAGCATCGGTATACGTTCATGACCACTATCAAAGAGGTCGGATCGGTCGTCTCCGGCGGTCTGGCGCCGGTGATCGCGGCCTCGCTCGTCGCCGTGATCACCGACTCATGGTGGCCCGTTGCGATCGTTCTCATTCTGTTCGCCAGCTGCGGCCTGCTCGGTGCGCTCTTCGCGCCCGAGACCCGTGGTCGCGACCTCACGACTGAAGTCGACGCAGTGGACGAACGGCAACCGCTGCAATAGGCAAGGGCCGGGACCCCGAGATGGGCGAGGGCCGGGACCCTGCGATACGCGACGGCCGGCCCGGTGAGGTGGACTACGACCAGCCCGCTGGGGTAGGCGACGGCCCTACCGCCGAATCGCGGTCCGCAGTTGCGGCGCGGAGGCGCTCTGCCACCAGTGCTGTCGCTGCAGCTCTGCGTTGAGAGCGATGCCACAGGCTCCGTGGGGCGTCATCAGAACGGTGGGGGATCGACCTCGAGGTCGTGGTCCCAGTTCACTGTCTTGGAGACGAAGCGGTAGTCCCAGGGATCGTCGGCCCCAGTGCCCTGGGGGTCTGCAGCGTCCTCAGACTGCGAATTGCTTTCGAAACCGGTGAGGTTCGGGCCAGCGGCGGTACGGGCGCTGCGCTTGTCGGGCTCATTCGGGTCGAAGTCGATATCGTCGATGTCGAGCTTGGCAAGACGCGCCCATCTGACGACTCGGGCGTACTTCGCGTTCCCCGTCAGCTGCTTCACCGTGAGAGTGTTGGAGCCGGTAGGGAGACTGCGCTGGTGGTCAGAGTTCGCCCAATTGAGGCAACGCTCCAGCCGCAGCCGCTTGATTTCTGCCTGCTGCTCCCGATACGCCTCCGACAGCCGACGCTGTCGGGCCGCGCGTTCCTCCCGTTGGCGCTTCTCTTCGTCGCGTTGACGAATCGTCGACTCGCCAGGCATGAGCTCGAGCACCCTTGGTGCTGCGGGAACCATCGACCAGGGCAGTTTCCACCGCTTGAGACCCAGTCGTCCCAGGGAATCGAACTCGAGCGCTTGGGCAACATTGATCGGCTGGCCCGGCGCCGACACAGTGGTCGAGATTCCGTGCTTGAACTCGTAATCGAGCTCACCGGATTTGGGCATAGTGACCCGAAGGCGGCCGGCGGTCTTCAACGCATGATGCTTCTTGCACAGAGGATGAAGGTTTCCGAACCGAGTGAGACCGCCCTTGAGCGGATCCAAATAGAAGAACGGAACGACATGGTCGATCTCCGACTTCTCAGCCCGACGAACACAGCCGGGAACGGTGCACACTGTCCACTGCTCGACCAAGGTCTTCCGAAGATCCCTGGGGACCTGGTAAGTGGTCGCTTTGGCGTCGATGGGAGTGCCGGTGGCGGGATCGGTGAGGATCCGCTGGATGCTCTTCGACCGGCCGGCGATGTTGCGAGCCACCTCGACGGGTACCGGTGAGCCGTCGGCGAAAGTGCCGGGCAGGTCCGAGTCTCCAGTGAGCGAGAGGAACGGAACGGTCACCACGGTGGCGGCCTGATGCGACAGCCACCACGCGCTTGTGGGCATACGCAGCTTGACGACATATTCAATGGGACCGTCAGGGTCCTCACCTTCGACGCTGCAGTCGGGTCGGAAAGCCGAACCGTTCGGTCGGTTGGCGACAGAGAATCCGTCGGACGACTCTGTGCTGCTGTCGGACGAGCGCCTGGCGGACGACCCTGTGGCGCTGTCGGCCGAGTCCGAAGCGACGTGCTTCGCGAAGTCGGCGACGGCGTCGTCGGAGTCCATATCCGGAATGAGCTCGCCGTCGGTGTCGAGCAGCGACTTCTCTTCGGCAGTTTGGATACCCGTGATCGGGTCGACCGAAATGACCTTGACCTTGAGCTCCGGGACTGGCCGGGTGAACAGATCGTACTCGAGCTGAGAGATGGAGCGGTCATCGCTGATCTCAACGCCCACAGGCAGATTGAACGCCGACTTGTTCTTTCCATGCACGGCCAGCGCCATGCCCTGGATTCGGTTGTAGCAGGCGAAGATCTCCGCTGAAGGCCCGCTGACGGTCAGGCAGGCGGAGCCGTCCTTATAGCCTTCGACATCGACGCGGCGACGCTTAGTGGCGAGTTCGGTGTTGTCGACCGGCGGAACGAGCAGGGCGATCATCTTCGCCAGATCCCGGCGCAGGGTCTCGCAGGTGATATCGGCGCGCCTCGCGGCCAGGAAGATGTCGAGCTTCGGAAGGAAGTCGAACGCGACATCAGCACACTGGCGAGCGACCACATCGACATGTGCCTGGGCGAACTCTCCGGCGCGGACACGGTCGGCGAAGCGCGGCAGACCATAGAAGACCGCCATCGCGCCGGTGAGCTGACGGTAGGTACGGGCAGTGTTGGTCCCCAGCACTGTCGAGATCTCGACGAGGTCCTCAGCGTCGACATTGTCATAGACCCATTTCGAGAAGCAGATGCCCTCATCGAGCTCCGGGAACTCGGGCAGAACCTTCGCCTCGGACTCAGCCGCATTGCGCAACTGTTCGCGGGCGAAGTCGGCATCATAGAGCACAACTGTCGCGGAAGGTGAGCCGCCGGTGCCGGTCTTGTCGTCCGCTGGCGACGACGCGCCGTTGGGCGACGGCGCGTCCTTGGTTGAAGACGCGCCCTTGGGTGAGGTCTCCGACTTCTCCGCAGCGCCGAAGACGGTGTTCTCTTCGGACTCTTTGGCGCGGCGATCAAAGGATGCGGAGATCGTCTCGCAGCGAAACGGTTCGGAGCCCTCGGGCATGGGCAGTTCGAGAGCGATGAAGACCTGTTCCAACACAACTGAGGAGACGGACTCGAGGAGGGAGAAATGGGCACGGTCGGAAGCGACAGCGTTCTCGGCGAAACGAGACATGCTTGATTCGAAGCGGATGGCGAATCGGGGCGACGGCTGTGTCACACCCGGCTCGTCTGCCTGGTCGGGGGTCGAACGGTTGGTGGTGCCCTTCATTGCTCTTTCACCTGCCTCGGACTTCGTTGTCGGGGAAGTGGTGCTGACTTGAAAAGCTGTTAATCAGATCTTAGCCGATCAAGCTGGCATTCACAATAGCAAAAAGAACAAAGATTCGAATAAGTTTCGATGTCATATTGATAGTGAATTGATTCTCTACTTATCATTGCACTCGGTGCTGACATGAGGGCGTTCGGCCTCGTTCGGCCAGGTCAGGGGTTGTTTTGCGCCGGTCCAAAGGTCTGGAGAACATGCCACCGGAACGGCGGTACAGCCTCGGTGGGGGTCGGGTTTTCGGGTGAAACGGGTCACAGCATCGGTTATGATGATCGAGCTGTCGGATGCGACCCATGAGGTCGGTACTCGCCTCATGCGAGCCGTATCCGCACTGCGCGCAACCGCGTCGCCCTTCACCTAGGGCCATGTCGCGGGCCGCGTCGACGTCACCGCACCATCCTTCACTGGTGACCAGTTCTTCGCCCAGACCATCGCCTGCGCTCACGGTCGACCGTGAGCGCGCTGGCCGACGTCCAGACGATCACTGCCGGCTGCACCGATGATCCGATCATCGAACGGAGTGCTCGCCCAACCGAGTGCTCACGAGCTTCGTAAGCTCGCGAATCGCCGCCGCTTCAACCACGAGGATCAACCATGACGACCACCGCTCACAACTCCGCCGCCTCCGACCAGGGCTCGAAGGGCCCGATCACCGACGCCGAGATCTTCGAGGCACACGAAGGCGGCAAGCTCTCCGCCGAGCTCACCTCACCGCTCGAGACCCAGCGCGACCTCTCGATCGCGTACACCCCGGGCGTGGCCAAGGTCTGCACCGCGATCAAGGACGAACCGCAGCTGGCGCGTACGCACACTTGGACCGGCCGACTCGTCGCGGTCATCTCCGACGGGTCGGCTGTGCTCGGCCTCGGTGACATCGGTCCGGCCGCCTCGCTGCCGGTGATGGAGGGCAAGTGCGCCCTGTTCAAGTCCTTCTCCGGGCTGAATGCGATTCCGATCGTACTCGACACCAATGACACGGACGAGATCGTCGAAACCATCGTCCGCATGGCCCCGACCTTCGGTGCGATCAACCTCGAGGACATCTCGGCTCCGCGCTGCTTCGAGATCGAAGACCGGGTCAAGGAAGCCCTCGACATTCCCGTCATGCACGATGACCAGCACGGCACCGCGGTCGTCGTCCTCGCCGCGTTGACGAATGCTCTGCGCGTGGTGAAGAAGTCCTTCGAGTCCGTCCGCGTCGTCGTCTCCGGTGCCGGTGCTGCCGGTGTGGCCGTGGTGAAGATCCTCGCCGACGCCGGCGTGAAGGACATCGTCGTCCTCGATTCCAAGGGAGTCGTCGAATCCGGCCGCTCCGACCTGACCGAGACCAAGCAGTTCCTCGCCGAGTCGACGAACCCGCGCGGAATCTCCGGTGGGATCGGCGAAGCCCTCGACGGTGCCGATGCCTTCATCGGCGTCTCCGGCGGCGCCATCGACGAGGCGCACCTGGCCAACCTGGCCGACGATGCGATCATCTTCGCCCTGTCGAACCCCAACCCCGAGGTGGTCCCAGACGTCGCCGCCAAGTACGCCACCGTGGTGGCCACCGGGCGCAGCGACTTCCCGAACCAGATCAACAACGTCCTCGCGTTCCCCGGAATCTTCCGCGGCGCGCTCGACGCCGATGCCAACGAGATCACCGACGATATGAAGCTCGTCGCCGCTCGTGCGATCGCCGATCTCGTCGGCGATGATCTCGAGCCCGGTTACATCGTGCCCGGTGCGCTCGATTCGCGTGTCGCTCCGGCCGTCGCCGAGGCGGTCGAGAAGTCCGCGCTCGAGGCCATGGCCAAGCGCTGACGCTTGGGTTCGGCAAGTCCGCACACAGTTGAGGGGCGGGTGAAGATCACTCTTCACCCGCCCCTCAGCTGTGTGCCGGTTGCTGATTGCGTTCCGCTCCAGGCCGTGTGCCACAGGTGGTCGGGCGCCAGTGGCCGTCGGTTGGCCAGCGGAGGACTGCCGCCCATGCCAGGCAGACGCGGTCGGAACTCAGTCGTCGGTGACGGTGATGGTGACGTCGATGTTGCCGCGGGTGGCGTTCGAGTATGGGCAGACCTGATGGGCCTTGTCGGCCAGCGCCTGTGCCTCGGCTTTGTCGAGGTGCGGGAGGGTGACCTCGAGTTCGACAGCGAGCTGGAACCCGCCCTCATTGTTCTTGCCGATGCTCACTCGTGAGCCGACCGCAGAGTCGTCGACGTTCGCCTTGGCCTGACCGGCCACGAGGCGCAGCGCCGAGTGATAGCAGGCCGCGTAGCCGACCGCGAATAGCTGCTCGGGATTCGTGCCGTTGCCGCTGCCGCCCATCTCCGCGGGTGTGGCGAGATCGACGTCGACCTTTCCGTCGTTCGTGCGCCCGTGGCCGTCGCGGCCTTCGCCGGTAGCCAGTGCCTCTGCAGTGTAGAGAGCCTTCATGATTCTTCCTTCCGTTGGCGGTGCGTTGTGGGTTAGTAGGGTTTTGTGGGTTGGTAGGGGTATCTGGGCTGGACGTGCGCTCTGGGGCGGGGCATTGATCGGTCTCGAATCGGGGCCTTCAGCGGGCCGCAGTCGAGTCGGTGACGGCTGCGGGATCTCCGCGCAGGTTCCTCGTCAGAGTGCGCAGGGTCTCGAGCAGCTCGGGCATCGCGGCGGAGTCGAGCTGCGTGCGCTCACCGATGCGGGCCGGAACGCACTCGGCGCGCTCCTTGGTTGCGGCGCCCTCGGCGGTGGGGCGGATGAACACACTGCGCGAGTCCTCGGCGGAGCGGTGACGGGTGACGTAGCCGAGCGATTCCAGCCGCGACAGCAGCGGAGACAGCGTGCCCGAATCGAGCTGCAGACGCTCACCGAGGTGCTTGACGGTCACGCCGTCGGGCGCGGAATCCTCCTCCCACAGCACAAGCATCACCAGATACTGCGGATAGGTGATGCCGAGCTCGGCCAGCAGATCCTTGTATGACGCGGTCATTGCACGCGACGCCGAGTAGAGGGCGAAGCAGAGCTGTCTGTCCAGGTCGAGCGCATCCATGACTAAATGGTTGCACACAATTCAATTGTGCACAACTGATTAATCGGAAGGCGGATGAACGGGGATCGAGGTGAACACAGCGGAGGGGCGGGCGAAGATCTCTCCTCGCCCGCCCCTCCGCTGTGCGGTGCCTCAGCCGTTCGCCGGCGTCCGGTGACGTGCGTCGGCGTTCGGTCAGCTTCGGCGACGCTTCGGCGGCCTGGCTCGGCCCTCGGTTACTGCTGCGGCCCGGCTCGGCCCTCGGTTACTGCTGTGGATTCTGCTTGGAGTTCTTCCATTGCTGAGCGGCCGCTTGAGCCGACTGGGCTGCAGAGCGAACGGACTGGCCGAGCGACTGGCCGGAACCTCCGGGGCCACCTGACCGACCGTCATGACCCGAGCCGTCGGAGCCATTGGAGCCGCCCGAGTTCGGCGGGTTGGTCGGCTGCGGCGGAACGCTGGCCTGCTCGGAGCGGTGGCTCGAGGTGTACCTGCTCCCGGGCGCCGTGAAGGTGGCCCCATCCTCGGCGGCGTTGGCAGCGAACAGGGCGTTGCGGATCTCCTGGCCCATCTCGCCCAGGCCGCCCGGGTTCGAGGGCATGAACAGCACGTTCGACCGGCCCTCCTGGGCGACGTTCTGCATGGTGTCGAAGTACTGGGTCATCATCAGCAGCTGCTCGGCCGTCTTGTCGATGCCCACCTCCTGCAGTTTCGCATACTGCTCGGCGATACCCGTCGCGATCGCCTTGCGCTGAGCGGCGACACCCTCGCCGTGGAGGCGCATCGCCTCGGACTCCGCCTGAGCCTGGGTGACGCGCTTGATCTTGTCCGCCTCGGCGAGCGACTGAGCGGCGACGCGGTCACGCTGTGCGGCATTGATCGAGTTCATCGAATCGCGGACCTTCGGGTCCGGGGTGATATCCGTGACCAGGCTGCTGACGATCTTGAAGCCGTAGCGCTTCATAGATTCCGAGAGCCGGCCCTCGACGTTCTCCGCGATATCGTCCTTCGACTCGAACGCCGTGTCCAGAGTCAGACCCGACAGCGCCGAACGAACGGTGTCGAAGACGTAGGAGCGGATCTGCTCCTCGGAGTTCGCCAGCTTGTAGTAGGCGTCGGCCACATTGTTCTCTTCGACGACGTACTGGACGGCGACGGGAACCGTGACGAAGACGTTGTCCTTCGTCTTCGACTCGATGTTGACCTCGAGCTGCTGGACGCGCAGCGAGATCGGCCGGCTCGTCGTCTCGATGAACGGCACCTTCGTGTTCAATCCCGGCTTCGCCACTTTCTTGAACTTGCCGAATCGCTCGACGATGACGTTCTCCTGCGTCTTCACCGTGAAGAACATGCTGGTGCGCAGCTTGCCGAAAAGCAGAACGGCGATGATGAGGATGACGATGATTATGGCGAATGTGGCCACCAATCCAGTCATGGGTGCTCCAATGCGTCGTAGATTTCGGCCGCCGAGCGACCGCCTGTGACTACCACCCTAGTAGCCAGGACGGCATCCGCATACGCCAAGGCCGGTTGACGGTACTGCGGATTCGAGAGATCTGGACTGCAAACCCCTCTGGACTGCAAGTCCCTGAGACGATGAACCGCAAGCCCCTGGGGCGATGAACGGCAACCCCTGAAGCGATGACCGACAAGTCCTGGGCAACGAACGGCGAGCCCTGAGGCAACGAGCGACGACGCGCGGCGGCCTAAGTGTCTCGACATCGAAGAACGACTGCCGACACATCTGATGTCAGACGTATACTGGTGGCTCAGCGTGGAACGACCAGCAGAAGGTGATCATGGCGGAGCCGACAGAGACCGGACGGAAAGTGACGACCTCCGACAGAATCAAGGATCTCATCCTCTCCGATGGTCTGCGTCCCGGAGACCTGCTGCCGACCGAAGGCGAACTGTGCACCCGCCTCGGCGTCTCGCGGTCGAATGTCCGGGAAGCCATCCGCAAACTCTCGACCCTCGACATCGTCGACGTCCGGCACGGCCATGGCACCTACGTCGGCGAGATGACGCTCGACGCCCTCGTCGAAGCCCTCGTCTTCCGAGGCGTCCTCAGCCCCGGCGACGACCTCGACGCACTGCGCGATGTCGTCGAAGTGCGCAAGGCCCTCGACCACGGAATGTCCGAACAGATCGTCCACGCCCTCAACGGCACGGAGAATTCCGAGCTCGAGGACCTGGTCGACGAGATGACCGCGCTCGCCGCTGACGGCAAGACCTTCCCGCAGCAGGATCGCGCCTTCCACACGGGACTGCTCGCGAAGCTCGGAAACTCGCTCGTCGGCCAACTCGTCGCAGCGTTCTGGGACGTGCACACTGCCGTTCTGCCCAAACTCAATGTGGCCGTGGCCGCCGACCTGGAGCAGACCGCCCGCGCCCACGGCCTCATGCTCGAAGCGGCGGAATCCGGCGATGCCGAAGCCTTCCGCGCCGCGATCACCGCCCACTATGAGCCGATCATGCGCGCCCTCGAACAGAAGTGATTGACTGAAGAACAACGCCCACGCCGCCGATTGGGGCAGCGCCGAATTCAGACCGCAGAACGCCGAAGGAGACCACATGGAAGTCGTCATCGCCGACGAATACACGCTGGCGGAGCTCGCCGCCGACACGATCGAGGCGCTGCTGCGCACCGAAACCGCACCGGTCATCGGGCTGGCGACCGGCTCGAGCCCGCTGCGCATCTACGACGAGCTGACCACCCGCCACAAGAACGAGGGTCTGTCCTTCGCCCGCGCGCAGGCGTTCATGCTCGACGAATACGTCGGAATCGCCGACGACCATCCGCAGCGCTATCGCAACGTCATCGACGCCGAGATCGCCACTCGCGTCGATTTCGCCGAGGGGGCCGTCCACGGTCCCGAGGGATCCGCCGATGACCTGGCGGCTGCCTCGGCGGACTATGAACGGAAGATCGCCGAGGCGGGCGGGATCGACCTGCAGATCCTCGGGATCGGCAGTGACGGTCACATCGCGTTCAACGAACCCGGATCATCCCTGGCCTCGCGGACACGGGTGAAATCCCTGACGCATCAGACCAGGCTCGACAATGCGCGGTTCTTCGACGGCGACGTCGAGCAGGTGCCGAAGCTGTGCCTGACCCAGGGGCTGGGCACGATCATGGAGGCGAAGCATATTGTGCTCGTCGCGACCGGAGGCAACAAGGCCGAGGCAGTGCATCAGATGGTCGAGGGGCCGATATCGGCGATGTGGCCCGCGACCGTGCTGCAGATGCACCCGCATGTCACTGTCATGCTCGATGATGCGGCGGCGTCGAGGCTGCAGCTCGGCGACTATTACCGCCACGCGTACGAGAACAAGCCGGAGTGGCAGAGCCTCTGAGCGCATTTGGCCTGGGCAGGCAGCTGGCGGGGCCTCGGAGCGAGACCAACCCGGGCGGGTAGCCGGTCAGCTCATCCCGGGCCGCTTACCTGCGAACTCAGCCCGGGCAGCTGAGTCGTGAACTCAGCCCTCGACGGCCTCGGTGAACCACGAGGTGATCGTCGCGGGATGCGTGATCGCGGTGCCCACGACCACGGAGTGGGCGCCGGCTTCACGCGCGGCGGTGGCATGCAACGGGGTGTGGATGCGGCCTTCGGCGACGAGCAGCGCAGGCAGTTCCGCCGCGCGGATGGCACTGATGAGCTCGAGGTCGGGGCCTTCGGTGGCCGGTCGTTCTCCCGAGTACCCGGCCAAAGTCGTGCCGACGATGTCCGCTCCCGCATCTGCCGCTGCCTTTGCATCGTCAAGGCTGCCGCAATCGGCCATAACCAGGGCGTTTGTCTGCTCGTGGAGGCGTTTGACCGTCTCGGCCAGGCTCAGTCCGTCGGGCCGCTCCCGCCGCGTCCCATCGAGTGCGACGATGTGGGATCCGGCCAAAGCGACCGCATAGGCATGCTGGTACGTCGGCGTGATGACGACTCCGTCCTTGCCGTCCTTCCACAGCCCGATGACCGGGACGTCGACGGCCGAGCGGGTTGCCTGAATGTCGCCGAGACCCTGCACCCGCACGGCTGCCGCTCCTCCGATCACCGCCGAAGCTGCCACCTGCGCCATCGTCCTCGGATCGCGCATCGGCTCGCCCGGATAGGCCTGAGCGGAGACGATGAGCCGTCCCCGCAGCGCCTCGAGGATCTCGGTCTTCGACAGCATCAGTGAGTCTCCTTCTTCTGGCGGTTCTCCTCGCCGTTCGGCGCGTTCGTCAGTGTGTTGGTGTGACGGGAGGGAAGCGTCTCAGTGCTTCTGGCCGAGCTCGTCATCCCAGAGGCCGGCAGCGCCGATGAGCGCGGCGTCCTGCCCCAATTGTGCCTTCACCAGCGGGGTTCCGGAGGCGGCGGGGATGAGTTCCGCGGTGAAAGCCTCGTGCAGAGGTGCCCACCAGGTCTCGTCCATCTCGGCGAGTCCGCCGCCGATGACGACGAGCTCGGGGGAGAGCACGTTGACGATCCCGCCTAGTGCCGATCCGAGGGCACGTGCCCCCGTGTCGAAGGCGCGAAGCGCCAGTTCATCCCCCGCCGAGGCGGCTGCCGCCAATTCTCGGGTGTTGGCTGACGTTGTCGCAGGTGTGGGAGTCGGAGTGGGGGAGTCGGACGGTGTCGCCGGTGCCGATTCGTGGGACTGCCCATGCGCCGCAAGTTTCCCCGGCGGGGAGCCTGGCTCGGCGGATCCACGGGCCAAGCGCAGGTAGGTTTCGAGGATAGCCGGGCCCGAAGCGATGGCTTCGACGTGACCGGTGCCGCCGCACGGGCAGGCCAGGCCAGCCGCGGCTGCCGAGGGCACATGCCCGATGTGACCGGCGGCAGAATTCCTGCCAGTGAGCAGGTGATGATCGGTGATGAACCCGCCGCCGATGCCGGTGCCCGCCGCGACAAGCAGCGAACTCCGAGTGCCGCTGGAGGCACCGGCGGCCGCCTCGCCGAGGGCATGAGCGTGCACATCGTTGACGACGCGCACGGGTAGGTCGGTGCGGGCGGAGAGTTCGGAGACCACGTCCGTTCCGGCCCATCCGGGCAGCGACTCCGTCGCCGAGACCACAGTCCCCGTCACAGGGTCGATGACCCCGGCCGCGCCGATGCCGATCCGCCATACGAAGTCGGAATCCGATCCGCCCCCGCCTCCGGATTCGGCGGCACTCGACGTGGACCCGACACCGTGCGAACCCGTCACAGCACCACGCGAAGCGGACCCGGCGCCACGCGAACCCGACGTCTCCGCGATGACGGCGGCGGCCACCTCGGCGATGGTGTTAAGAACCGCCTGGGCACCATCTGCCGCGGGCGTCGGCACGCTACGCACGTGCGCAAGTTCGCCGTCGATGACGGAGCCGGCACGGATCTTCGTGCCTCCGACATCGACGGCGACGGTGGCGGGCAGGGTCACAGCAGTCCTGCGGCGGTGACGATCTCGCGGACGCGCTCGGTCTCGTCGGCGTTGAGCGCTTCCATCGGCTCGGCCATCCGATTCGAGCCGATGACGCCCATGAGCTGCAGGGCGGTCTTGAACCCTCCGAGGCCGGCCGCACCAGCGGACACGCGTCCCGGGGTCGCTGCTCCGGTGATGTCGAACAGCTCCGCCACGCGGTCCTGCTCGGCTGCCGCTGCCTGCCAGTCGCCGGCCTTCGCGGCATCATAGATGCGCACATATCCGGCGGGGTCGACGTTGCCGAGCCCGGGGACGATGCCCGCCGCGCCGCCGAGCATCGCACCGTCGGTGACCACCTCGTGGCCGGTGAAGACGGCGAAGTCCGGCAGGTGCTTCGTCGCGAGCAGCAGACGGCGGAAGCCGACATCGTCGCCGGAGGAGTCCTTGACTCCGGCGATGACACCCTCCTCGGCGAGGCGGACGAGGACGTCGAGCGGCATCTTCCTATGCGTGCGCACCGGCACGTCATAGGCGAACAGGGGCACGCTGATATGGGCGGCGACGGCTCGGAGGTGGCGCTCCACCTCGGCGGCATCGGACAGTGCATAGAACGGCGTGGTCACGACGGCTGCGTCACCGCCGATGGCCAGCAGACGGTCGGCCTCTTCGAGGACCCGGGTCGTCGTCTGCTCGCTGATGCCCACGAGGACGGGCACCCGGCCGGCGGCGGCCTCGATCGCGGTGGCGAGGACGAGGTCGCGCTCGGCGTTCGTCAGGTACGGGACCTCGCCGGAGGACCCGAGGACGAAGATTCCGTGCACACCGCCGGCGACGAGGTGGTCGACGAGGGTGGCCAGCCCGGCGCGGTCGACCTCACCGTGCGCGGTGCGCGGGGTCAGCAGCGGCGGGATGATTCCGTGGAAGTCAGTCATGGTCGTGTCCTTACTTGTCGTACTTCTCATTGCTCGCCGAGGCGGCCCCGGAGTCGGCCGGAGCCGATCCGATCGTCGGGGCAGAGTCGGCGGAGATTGCGGGGGAGGAAGCCACGGATGCGGCAGGCTCCCGGGCAGGTTCGGTGGGGACTCGGCGAGTGTAGGCCGAGCGCTTTCCGTAGATCGTCAGCGGCAGCACATCGTGGTCGCCGCGGCCGCGCTGCATCGCTCCGGTGAACAGGGAGATGAGGTAGCCGAAGACCATGGCGCCGATGAACGCGACGGTGGAGACCGCGAACGGTGTGAGTCCGGCCTGCTCCTGGACGACCCAGGCCAGTGCGGCACCGAGCAGGAGGCCGGCGAGCACTCCCGAGGTGTTCGCCCGCTTCGTGAAGATACCGAGGGCGAAGACGCCGGCCAGTGGGACGCCGAAGAGCCCGGTGATCGAGAGGAACAGGTCCCAGGTCTGGGCCTGGTCGGTCGCCGAGAGGTAGAGCGCGACCCCGACGGACAGGGCGCCGACGATGACGATGACGGCGCGGGAGAAGCCGACGCCCGTGCGAGGCCGGCCGTCCTTGGGTGGGAAGAAGCGGTCGCGGATGTCGACGGTCACGCAGGCCGAGATCGAGTTGAGGCTCGAGGAGATCGTCGACTGCGCGGCAGCGAAGATCGCGGCGATGAGCAGACCCGAGACACCGGCCGGCAGAGCGGTGACCGCGAAGTAAGGCACGAGCGCCGAGGTGTTGAAGCCTTCCGGCAGGGCCTCCGAGTGCTGGTAGAAGCTGTAGAGCACAGTGCCGATGCCATAGAACAGCGGGATCGTCAGCAGGGCGAGGAAGCCGTTGACGATGAGCGAACGGGCCGTTGACTTCGGCGAATCCGTGGTCTGGTAGCGCTGGACGACGTCCTGGCTGGCCGTGTACTGGTGCAGATTGTTGAAGACCGAACCGAGGAAGACGATCGGGATGGCCGCTGCGGCTCCGCCGAACTTCCAGTTGTCGGCAGAGGTGAACTTGTCATCGGCTGCGGCGTCGGCGGCGACCGTGACGAGACCTCCGTCGATGGCCATGACGCCGAAGACGAGGATGACCGCAGCACCCACGAGGAGGATGATGCCCTGGACGACATCGGACCAGATGACGCCCTCGATGCCGCCGAGGAAGGTGTAGACGACCGAGAGCACGCCGACGGCTCCGGCGACGAGCGCCGGGTTGATGTCGGTGACCGAACTGATGGCCAGTGTCGGCAGGTAGATGACGATGGCGACGCGGCCGATGTGGAAGAGGACGAAGAGAACCGAGCCGAGCACGCGGATGCTCGGGCCGAAGCGTTCCTCGAGGTACTCGTACGCCGTGGTGACGTCGAGCTTGCGGAAGAACGGGATGTAGAAGAGCACGAGCAGCGGGACGATCGCGAAGATCGCGATATTGCCGGCTGCATAGGACCAGTCGGCGAGGAAGGCCTGCTCGGGCGTGGACATATACGTGATCGCCGACAGCGTCGTCGCGTAGATGGAGAAGCCCGCCGCCCAGGCAGGGATCCGCCCGCTGGCCTTGAAGAACTCCTCTGTTCCTCCGCTTGCTCTCTTGGTGAACCAGACTCCGATGCCGAGGGTGGCCAAGAGGTAGATGATGATCACGGCCCAGTTGAGGCCGCCGAGTCCCGGAGCGTCCATGCTCCCTCCTCACGTGGATGAACGTAGGGGACCGGCGCGGGCGTGAGTGCGAGCGGAAGTCCCATCTGACATAGAAGACCAACACGTAAGACGTATGATGTCCTATGTTGTGAATGTACGGGAATGTGCGGCACGGCACAACCCGGCAGACGGCGGGTGTGATATCTGCGCAGGTGAGGACCTGTGGGCCTCGACGGCTCAGCGATATTCGGGTGCCGCTTATTGAACACTCTTTCAGTTTCCAATACATTCGGTGAAAGACGATGACGTGCAGCAGTCGTGCTGTGAGCCGATTCCATGGCCGAATACGAGGAGACGCGGTGCCCGACCAGCAACCACTTGACGGAGTCACGGTGATCAGTCTCGCCGTGAACCTGCCCGGCCCCTTGGCCGCCGCCCGATTGAGCGCACTGGGAGCCGAGGTCATCAAGGTCGAACCGCTCACCGGCGACCCTCTCGATGCCGCTGTGCCCGAGTACTACCGAGAACTGACCGTCGGCCAGGACATCCGCAGAATCGACCTCAAGGATCCTGCCGGCAAGGCAGAGCTCGAGGCCCTCGCCGCCGATGCCCAGGTGCTGCTGACGGCGATGAGACCGCGGGCGGCGGCCGCTCTCGGCCTGCCCGAGCTCGTCGAACAGCATGGACTTGTCCATGTCGAGATCGTCGGCTTTGCCGGAGACCGCGCCGATGTGCCCGGCCACGACCTCACCTATCAGGCAGCACACTCCACACTCGTACCTGGCACGATGCCGACCGTGCCCATCGCCGACGTCCTCGGCGGCGAACACGCCGCCCTCGAGGCGCTCGCCGGTCTGCGCCAGAAGGAGCAGCTGGGTGCCGCCGGCGGCATCGTCAAGCGGATCGTCCTCGATGATGCTGCCGCATGGGCGGCAGGACCGGCACGGCACGGTCTGAGTTCACCCGGGGGCCACCTCGGCGGGGGATCGCCGTTCTATCGGACCTACCCGACGTCCGATGGGCACATCGCCGTCGCCTGCCTCGAGCCCCATTTTGCGAAGGCATTGGCCGCGCACATCGGCACCGAGGCGGCCGTGCTCGAGCGAACCTTCGCCGAGAAGCCGACCGCGCACTGGGTGGATTTCGCTGCAGAGCACGACCTGCCGATCGAACGAGTAGCGCTCGGTTCCGGTCAGAATCCAGGTCGCTATCGGACACATTCGGTGAACAGGAATATCCGATGCTGACCTAGACTCGAGTGCTGGTGTCCGATGGTGACCTGTAGTCGGGATGTGCGGTCGAATGCGACGAGGAAGTCTCAGCTCGACAAATCCCACCTGTATGCCCCCTCAAGACCGAGCATTCGCGCGTGTGGGAAGATTGAGGGCGTGTCGAAAGTACTTGAGATCCTGACCCCGGAGGGCCTTCCGCCGCTGGCCGAAAAGCCCGGTGTCTCCTTCATCATGCCGGTCCTCAACGAGGCCGAACACATCGAGCAGGCGATCACCACGATTCTTGCGCAGGAGTATGACGGGGACAAGGAAATCGTCCTCGCCCTCGGCCCCTCGACCGACGATACGAACGCCATCATCGAGTCGATGGCCGCGCGTGATCCGCGGATCCAGACTGTCGACAATCCGCGGGCCGCGACTCCGATCGGGCTCAACCTCGCCATCGCTGCGACCCGACACCCGGTGATCATCCGCGTCGACGCGCACTCCGGACTCGGCGCCGACTACACCAGGCAGGCCATCGACACCCTGCGCGAGACGAAGGCCGCGAACTGCGGCGGGCTCATGCTCGCCCGCGGCAAGACCTCCTTCCAGAAGGCCGTGGCACGGGCATACATGTCCCCGGTCGGCCTCGGCGGTCCCGCCTACCACTCTGGCGACGAGGCGCAGGAAGCCGAATCGGCCTACCTCGGGGTCTACCGTCGGGAAGTGTTCGACCACCTCGGCGGATTCGACGAAGGCATCAAACGCGGTCAGGACTGGGAACTCAACCTGCGCATCCGCTCCGCCGGCGGCCGCATCTGGTTCAACCCGGACATGGAAGTCACGTACTGGCCGCGCGGCACCTGGTCGAAGATCGCGCAGCAGTTCTGGGCCACCGGAATCTGGCGGGCCGAACTCATCCGCCGCTACGGGTCGCAGAACTCCATCCGCTACTTCGCCCCGCCGCTGCTCGTGCTCGGCATGGGCGCGGCCGTGATCGAGACCCTGCTCCAACTGTCCGGATCGACGAAGCGGTGGCCGAAGTTCCTCCGCCGCTTCACCTCCCTCATCCACGTCCCCAGCTTCGGCTACATCGCCGGAATCCTGGCCACCGCCTCGGCGGCGAAGGACTGCGGACGACGCGAGCGATTCTGGTTCGGTATCGTCCTGCCGACCATGCACCTGTGCTGGGGCGCCGGGTTCCTCCGGGGACTCGTCACCGGAGCCGGAACGACGAAGGACAGCAGCCGATGAGCAAGAAGAAACCGAGCTGGGCCCACCGGGACCGCTACGGCCGCGGCACCAATGATCCGCTGCCGAGCGTCGATCCCGAATCCCGCGAGCGGATTCCCGTGCCCGATCGTCCCGAGCCGAAGAAATTCAACGCACCCCTGTGGGCCGGCGCCATCGTCGTCCTCCTCGTCGCGGGTGTGTTCGCGATGAACATCTTCGGCTCCGATGACCAGCTGACCGTCGATTCGCTCAACCCACCGGCCGTGGGCGCCCTCGACGGCGGATCGTCGGTGTACCCGGCGAACTCGACGCTCGCCTTCACCGAGAACGTGAAGTTCGGTTACCTGCCCGCGCCCACACTCACCGCTCTGGGCGACGGCACGATCGTGGCCGCGAACCCGGAGACCGTCGCCGAGGACATGGGCCTGAAGAAGGGCCTCGACGAGCTCGACGCGCACGAATTCCTCGACCAGACCATCAAACCGGCCCGCAAGGACACGAGTCCCGGCGATCCCATCACTTGGGATCAGATCGTCGACGAGTTCGGCGGGGACACCGTTTTCATGCCCGCCATCGACTCCGCCGAGGTGGCAACCCCGGCATTGAAGACCATCACCGAGGCGGGGCTCGAGGACTCGACGCTCGTGCGCACCGATGACCCCGAGGTGGCTCGTGCCGCCGCCGATGCGGGAGTCGGCGCTATGTTCACCGGGGACTACACGGTGAGCTCGGCGGAGGACCTCGATTCCGGCGGGTACACGGCAACGGCGGTTCGCGCCGATGATGCGTCGACCTGGGCCGAAACGGACCTGGCCGTCTGGGCCACCGATGTCAAAGACAAGCAGCAGCTCGAGAAGCTCGCCGACGCCGGGGTCACCGGAGCACTGAGTGCGAACCCGTACAAGGTGCTGCCGTCCGAAGTGAAGAAGAACTGACTGCGGCCCCGAACTGAACGTGACGCTGGGGCGGACAGCCGCCTCGGCGAGAAAATGTTGACTATGACCCCGACTACGAAGGAGACGCAATGACCCAGCCCATCGGCAACCCGTCGCACATCGGAAACCTGGATGCCAGCCAGCTCGGCCCACAGCCGACCTACCTGCCCGACGACCACCCGGACGTCGACGCTCGCAAGCGCATCGACGCAGGTGAAGAGCCCATCGATGTCGCGGCCGCACTGCCGGCCTCGTCCCTGGCCTGGGCAGAACTCGCCGATGAAGCGCACCAGGAAGGCCGCCTCGTCGACGCCTATGCCTACGCCCGCGTCGGCTACCACCGTGGACTCGACGCCCTGCGCGCCGCCGGTTGGCGCGGCGCTGGACCGATCCCGTATTCGCATGAGGTCAACCGCGGATTCCTCCGTGCGCTCTACGCGCTCGGCCGTGCCGCCGGAGCGATCGGCGAAGGCGAAGAGGCCGCGCGAATCGAGGAATTCCTGCACTCCTCTGACCCGAAGGCAGTGGAAGCCATCGGCCGCGGGGAGTAGACCCGCCGCAGCTTTTTCGGACACATCGGCCTGCGTGGCGCGTGAGCAAACGCACCACGGAGGCCGATTGTGCTTGTCGGCAGGGCGGCGTAGAACTATATGAATGGGTAATGTTTCCGAGACGGTCATGACGGCAGAGCAGCGCAAGATCCTGGCGGTGATGCTCGTCCCGATGTTCATGTCGCTGCTGAGCGTCTCGATCGTCAATGTCATCCTCCCCGACATGCAGCGCTCGATCGGCGCCTCGAATTCGGCGATCCAGTGGGTGCTCTCGGGGTATACGCTCGCGTTCGGCGTGCTCCTCGTCGCAGCCGGCCGAGCCGGTGACCTCTTCGGCCGTGGTCGGCTCTTCGTCATCGGCGTCAGTGTCTTCGCCCTCGGTTCCCTCATCTCGGGACTGTCCCCGGACCCGCTCGTGCTCAACATCGCCCGTGTCGTCATGGGTCTCGGCTCCGGCCTGCTCAGCCCCCAGGGGGTGGGGATGCTCCAACAGTACTTCCATGGCCAGGTGCGCGGTCGCGCCTTCGGGATGTTCGGCACGATCGTCGGTGTCTCCGTGGGCATCGGCCCCGTGCTCGGCGGTGGACTCATCGCTGTTCTCGGCGACGAGTGGGGATGGCGTTCGGCGTTCCTCATCAACGTGCCGATCGCCCTGGCCGCAATCATCCTCGGCCGTTTCTGGCTGCCGAAGAGCGCCTGGATCGGCACCGGCACCGAGTCCGATTCGGACGGCCGACGCCGCGCCGACTTCGACCCCGTCGGACTCGTTCTGCTCGGCGTGGGCACGTTGCTGGTCATGCTGCCCTTCCTCGAGCGCAGCGCAGGTGCTTGGATCTATGCCCTCGTCCCGGTCGGCGTCGCCGTCGTCTGGCTGTGGGTGTGGTGGGAGAACCGATACTCTCGGCGAGGCGGATCACCGATGGTCGACATGCAGCTGTTCCGGACACGCAGCTTCGCCTACGGGGCGTCGCTGACGTCCATGTATTTCGTCGGTATGCCCGGCATCTGGGTCATCGTGGCGCTCTATCTGCAGAACGGTCTCGGATTCCCCGCCCTCCACGCGGGCCTCGTCGGTCTGCCTTCGGCGCTGCTCTCGGCGATCGCAGCACAGGCGGCCGGCCGTGTCGTGCTCACCTTCGGCCGGAAGATGGTCGTCTTCGGGGTCGCGATCGGTCTGACCGGGGTCGTCGCCTCGGCGCTCCTCGTGGTGGCGCATGAGGCCTGGGGGATCAGCATCTGGTGGCTGCTCCTCACACTCGGGGTCACCGGCCTCGGGCAGGGCATGGCGATCAGCCCGAACCAGACCCTCACTCTGGCCGAGGTGCCCGTCGAGTATGCGGGCAGCTCCGGTGGTGTGATGCAGACCGGGCAGCGGGTGGGCACGGCCATCGGCATCGCGATCGTCACCGCCGTGTTCTTCGTCGTCCAGCCGATGGCCGGCTACGGCGCCGCCATCGTCGCGGGCTTCGGGTTCATTGCGCTCGTCATCGTCTTCGCCGGAATCATCGGACTGGTCGATCTTGCTCGCGGTCGGGCCAAGTCCCGGCAGGAGGGGCAGCCGGTCAGGAGCTGAGCCCCGGTCCGACGACATCGTCGATTTCCGCGTCGAGGTGCTCAATCAGAACGACGAGGTGGTCCCGGTTGCGACTTAAGTGTGGCCAGATTGCTCGTCTGCTCGCAAGCAGCGGGCAATCTGGCCACACTTAACTTTCGTCAGCGGGGGAGAGGGGGCTTGTTCGTGCGGGGAGAGGCGCCCGATCGCTCGTCTCGACGAGGGTCCGCGCAGAAGCGAACCGGCGAATTCGGGCTTGGAGGAGGAGCGGCCGGGTCAGTCGCGAGATTCGGGGGCGGTCGCCTCGGCGCGTTCGATGTCCTGGGCGGCGAACACGGCGTCGAGGAGGCCGGGGAAACGGGCGTCGAGATCGTCCTTGCGCAGGGTATTCATGATCTTCGTGCCCTCATACTCCTGTCGGATCACACCAGCTTCGCGCAGTGTGCGGAAGTGGTAGGTCGCCGTGGACTTCGACACCGGCAGCTCGAAGGTCGCACACGCATGATCGCCGAAAGCGTCGTTGAGTTTGCAGGCGACGGTCCGGCGGACCGGGTCGGCGAGGGCGGCCAGGACGGTGTCGAGTCTCATCTCGTCCCTGCTGGGGTGGTCGAGTGTGCGCATCTGGATCCTCCCATCTCGCCATCGTGTCGGTTGGCGTCGGTGGATGTCGTCTGAACAGCCACCGATCACAGGTAGCGCCGTATCTCTCCATTGTACGAAATATTTGGTAGTACGAAATTCATCGTAGTAAAGTGCGAACTCGAAGTACGAAAAATCTCATACTTCCAACCGACTACTTTCGACGAGATCACGAGGTGTCATGTCTCATCTGCTGTTCGAACCGCTCACACTGCGCGGCCTGACCTTCCGCAACCGGATCTGGGTTCCGCCGATGTGCCAGTACTCCGTCGAGACTCTTGACGGGGTCCCCGCTCCTTGGCATACCGTCCACTACGGCGCCATGGCCCGGGGAGGGGCCGGCGCCGTCGTCGTCGAAGCCACCGGAGTCACACCGGAGGCGCGGATCTCGGCCAAGGATCTGGGGCTGTGGAACGACGAGCAGCGCGATGCCTTCGTTCCCGTCGTCGACTTCCTCCACTCGCAGGGCACCGCCGCCGGCATCCAGCTCGCCCACGCCGGCCGCAAGGCCTCGACGTATCCGGAATGGGGAACCGACCGCGACGGCAGCCTGCCCGTCGACGAAGGCGGTTGGCAGACCGTGGCTCCGTCCGCACTGGCCTTCGACGGCCTCGCCGAACCGCGAGCACTGACCGAAACAGAGATCGCCGAGGTGGTCGCGGCCTTCCGGTCCTCGGCCCGCCGGGCGATCGAGGCCGGGTTCGACTTCGTCGAGATCCACGCCGCACACGGTTACCTCTTCCATGAGTTCCTGTCGCCCCTGAGCAATACGCGCACCGACTCCTACGGCGGATCCTTGGAGAACCGGGCCCGACTGCTGCTCGACATCGTCGATGCCACCCGCACCGAGGTGGGCGAGGACGTTCCCGTGTTCGTGCGCCTCTCCGCGACGGACTGGACCGACGGCGGGCTCACGCTCGACGACACAGTGGAGGTCGCCGGATGGCTCAAGGAACACGGCGTCGACCTCATCGACGTCTCCTCCGGCGGCAATGTGATGGCGTCGATTCCCGTCGGCCCCGGCTACCAGACGAACCTGGCCGCCGGCGTGCGTCAGGGATCGGGGCTGCCGACCGCGGCCGTCGGCCTCATCAGCGAACCGTTCCAGGGCGAGCACATTCTGGCCACCGGCCAGGCCGATGTGATCCTCGTGGGCCGTGAGTACCTCCGCGATCCGAACTTCGCGTGGCGCGCCGCCGACGCCCTGCGCTTCGACATCGACTACCGCCCGGCTCAGTACCACCGCGCGTATAAGTGAGTTGAGGCAGAGTCGCTGGAGCGGCTCAATGCTTATACGCTGACGGCCCAGTTGAAGGTGAAAAGCTCAGATTTGAATATGGGCTCTTCACCTTCAAATGGGCCGTTCGGCGTCTGCGCGGACAGCGCCTCGCTGAGGGTGAGCGTGTGGAGATGTGGCTGAGCTCAGAACGGTCAGTTGCAGCTAGGCCAGGCCTCCGAGCCACATTCCGATCGCCGCGGCCGTCGTGGCGAAGACGAGGGTGCCGAGCGCGTTGACCAGGCCGGCGGCCCAGCGACGTTCCTGGAGAAGTCGGACCGTTTCGAAGCTCGCCGTCGAAAACGTCGTATAGCCGCCGAGGAATCCCGTGCCGAGCACCAGGTGCCAGGCTTGCGGCAGCAGGTTCGCCCCGGCCAGCCCGGTCAGCAGTCCGAGCATGAGCGATCCCGAGACATTGATGATGATCGTTCCCCACGGCAGAGCCGTGCTCATGCGGGACTTGATGAGACCGTCGATCAGCATTCGTGATGAGGCGCCGAGCCCGCCGGCGGCTGCAAGGGCGACGAAGACCAGCGGCGTCATCGGGCACCTCCTCGACGCAGCGTCGTCGCCGTGGCGATGCCGGCGAACGTGGCGAGGCCGCCGATGAGTACCGTTCCCACCACGTAGGCAAGGCCGATGCCGGGGTTGCTCGCACCGCCCGGATCCGCGCCGAGGAGACCAGCGGTATCCGCGGCCAGCGCGCTGTACGTGGTGAACCCGCCCATGAAACCGGTGCCGACCAGGATCCGCGCTCGGCGACGCCACCCTTCATCTGGACCGCTGCGCGCCAGGGAATCCAACAGCAGGCCGAGCAGGAACGCCCCAAGGATGTTCACCGTGAGGATTGCCCACGGCACATCGCCGAGGGGCGGCAGGCTCAGGCTGATCGCCTCGCGTGCCGCAGTTCCGACTGCGCCGCCGATGAACGCGAGCCCCAAATAGGGCAGGCGGAGGTGGACCGGCCGGGTCACTGCTCGCCCTCGCCGGCTTGAGTCTCGGCAGCGGGGGAGGCGCCAGGGGTCGGCGACGTCGCAGGGGCTTCGGGGTTGCCCATGTCGTCGGTGCCTGTCGCCAGCGGAACGACGACGAGGGGGCGATGCTGGCGCCTCGACAACTGGATTGCGACCGAGCCGTTGAAGAACTCATGCAGTGAGCCGCGAACACCTGCGCGACGGACGCCGAGGATGATCATGCGGGCATCGAGCGCCTCGGCGAGCCGGTCGAGTTCCTGTGCCGGTGACCCGGCCAGCGCGCGGGTCGACCAGGCGACATTCGTGCCTTCCAGGGCGGCAGCGATGCGGTCCTGGAGTTCTGGGTCGAACTCGGTGGCCGCCTCGTCGGTGGTGTCCGGATCGATGGGCATCGAGAGCACGGAGCCGTCGGGACGAGTCTCAACGGTGTAGCGGGAGGCGTCGACATGGGCACAGACGAGCTCAGCGTCGAAATGGGCGGCGTAGTCCGCAGCGGCGACGATCACCTCGGCGGGCTGATCGGGGACGACGCCGAGGATGATGCGGGCGTGTGGCGGCCCGTCGTATATCGGATCGGGGCTGGCGGTCATGGTCTCTCCTACCTTTCGGGCATGCTGAAGCCGGTCGAGGTAGGGACTGTTGTCGAAGGCGAACACCGAGGTTCCGCCTCCGAGGTTGGGTACGGCGAGCCCCACCGCCGTGCCGCGCAGTCGCGACACCAATATTGTGCCACAGGGCCATAGCGAAAGGGCCGTCGGATGGCCGGCATCCGAAGATGGCCGGCATCCGACGGCCCCCGCTGGGGTATCAGCGCTCGCCGAGCCTCAGCCTTCGCGGATCGTCATCCGGCTCAGTTTGTCGCCGTCGATGATGAAGGCGAATGATGATCGACCGTTGGCATGCGTCGAACGCCAATCGCCGACGACGATGACGTCGTTTCCGTCGACGGTGACCTCTTCTGGCGTGAGGATGCCGGTTGCGCCGATGAACTCCTTGTCGCTCCACGCCTTGATGGCCTCTCGGCCCTGGAACTCGCGGCCCCAGTCATCCACGACTCCGTCAGAGGTGAATGCGTCGAGGAAACCCTGGTCATCGTGAGCGTTGACGGTGTCGATGAAGCCGGCGACGGGTTCGGGAATCTGCAGATCTGACACGTGTGCTCCTGTGGTTTCGAGAGGTGGTTGTTGGATGGGTGCTCAGGGGACGGAAGTGTCGTGTCCGCCTCAGCGAGTGGTGTAGCCGCCGTTGGCGAAGATCGTCTGGCCGGTGATCCAGCTGCCTTCCGTGGCGAGGAATCGCACGATCGGTGCGATGTCTTCGATTCGGGTCAGACGGTTGCCCATGCCCTGCGATTTGTGGAACTCCACTCGTTCCGGGGTCTCCTGACCGTAGAAGAAGGGAGTGTCCATGGGCCCGGGCGCGATGGCGGTGACGGAGATGCCGCGGTCGGCATACTCCTTCGCCGCGGCTCGGGTGAAGTGCTCGACCGGACTCTTGCCGCCGGCGTAGGTCGAGTAGCCGTCGGTGAACGCGGCGAGCAGGGCGGTGACGATGGTGACGATCTTCCCATTGTCGGCAAGGTGTTTGCCTGCTTCCTTGATGAAGAAGTACGCGGCCTTCGCGTTGATGTCGAACATCGCGTCGTACTCGTCTTCGGTGGTCTCCGCAATGGGCTTGCGCAGAACCTTGCCAGTCGTGTTCACCGCGATATCGATGGGCCCCAGCGCCGAGACGGCATCGTCGAAGAGCCTCTCGACGTTGGCGGGCTTGGTGAGATCTCCGGTGAGCAGAACGCCCTTCGATCCGCTGGCCTCGACGGCCGCGAGTGTCTCTTCGGCCTCCGGGCGCGTTGGTTCCGAGTTGTAGTGGACGGCGATATCGGCTCCGGCTGCGGCGGCCTGTCGAGCGATGAGTCCGCCGAGGTTCTTCCCGCCTCCTGCGATGAGGATGGTCTTGCCTTGCAGAGTCTGTTCAGTCATGGTCTCAACCTCCGTATCGTTGTTACATCGGACTATATCGACGGTACACTATAATATAGCGATATGACAGAAGTTGAGGGAACGGATACACGGACCCGCCTGCTCGAAGCGGCCGCCGACCTCATTGCCGCGACGCCCGGAGAGGACTTCTCTCTGCGCGCTGTCTGCGACGCGGCGGGGGTCAAGATGCCCACTCTGTACCATTTCTTCGGCAACAAGCAGGGACTGGTCGAGGCCGTCGTGGAGCGTGGCTTCGACATGTATCTCTCGGCCAAATCCTCAACCGAATCCAGTGGCGACCCGATTCAGGATCTGCGTCTGGGCTGGGATGCTCACGTCGCCTTCGGCCTGGAGAATCCGGGTTTCTACACCCTCATGTACGGCAAGGTCAGGCCAGGCTATTCACCTGAGGCGCAGTCGAAGCCGAGCGAGATTCTGCGCGGTCTGACGCTCAAAGCGGAACAGGATGGACGGCTCGTCGTTGGCCACGAGCAGGCGGCCGCTCATGTGCTCGCCACGAATATCGGCGTCACCCTGCGACTGGTCATTCAAGGCAAAAACGATCCCGAACTTTCGGCAGGCGTCCGTGAAGGCGTCCTCGCCGCCATCACCGGAACCGGACAGAGCGAACCGGGCGACGGTCGTCTGGGTCATGCTGTCATCGAACGTGCTGCGGCGAATCCGGACATCCTGGGCGAAACGGAGACTCAGCTCCTCATCCAATGGATCGGCCGCCTCGGCGAGGTCTGAAAACGGTCGCCGAACAGGCGGCCGCGCCCGCCTGTTCGGCCGAGGCGGGGTCGTCGGTTCGGGAGCGCTCGGACGTCGTGGTCGGGCGAGGTCGGAGCCGCCTCGGCGAAGGTGTCGTCCTGGTGATCAGCGCTCTGCGCGGTAGCGGTCGACGGCACGGCGGAGGCGCTGCAGGCCATCGTCGATGCGGTCTGGAGCCGCCGAGGCGAAGCACAGGCGCAACGCGTTCGAGAAGTTCCCGGCCGGCGAGAACGCAGGACCGGGAATGTAGGCCACACCTTCCTCGAGCGCGGTGGTCATGAGGTCTTCGGTGTTGATGGATTCGTCCTCGAAGGTCACCCACAGGAAGAATCCGCCGTCGGGATCGGTGGCTCGGATCTCTCCGGGGAAGAGCCTCTCCAGTCCTTCTGACATCGCAATCTTCCGCTCGCGGTAGGCCGTGCGCAGGACCTCGACGTGCGAGTCGGCGCCGCCTTCGGCCAGCCACCGGGCGATGAGGTGCTGGTTGGGGACGGGGGCGCAGGAGTCCATCGTCTGCTTGGCGTTGACAGCGAGCTCGCGGACCTCGGGATCGACGTCGATCCAGCCGACCCGCAGACCCGGGGCGACGAATTTCGAGAACGTACGCACCCCGAAGATGAGGGGATCGTTCGGGCTGAGGTCGCTCAGCGCGGGCAGGGACTGACCTTCGAAGCGCAGCATCCCGTACGGATTGTCCTCGATGATCACCGACCGGTGGCGGTGGGCGAATTCGAGGAGGCGCTCGCGACGCGGCAGCGACATGGTCACGCCAGCGGGGTTCTGGAAGGTCGGGACGGTGTAGATGACCTTCGGGGCGCGCCCGGTGCGCTGTGTGCGCTCCTCGAGGACGTCGATCTGCATGCCTTCTTCGTCGACGGGGATCTCGAGGATCTCCGCCTCATAGCTCATGGCCGTCGCCGAACCGTTCGTATAGGTCGGCGACTCACAGGCGACGAGGTCACCGGGGGTGACGAAGAGTTTGAACCCGAGATCGAGTCCCTGCATGCCGCCGGAGGTGATGAGGAGACGGTCGCGGTTCCCCTGCTGTTCGGGCGGGATCTGTTCGGTGGCGGCGAGGTAGTCGTGGAGGGCTTCGATGAGGATGGGCTCGCCCTTCGTCTCCCCGTAGGTGAAGTTCTCCGGAGAGAAGACGTCCGAGGCGATGCGGGCGAAGTCCGCGGCCGGGAGCATGTCCGGTGCCGGCGCACCCATGCCGAACTTGACGATGTCATGGTGATATTGGGCGAGCACCGTGGTGGAGGCATCGATGACGGAGCCGACGAGCTGATCGCGGCGGCGGGCGTAGGGCAGCGCGGGGGACTGCGACTGGTTCTCGGGCTGGTTCTGCGAAGCACTCGTGGCCGGATGCATTGACGTGGTGGACATGAGCGACCTCCTCTGAGCGGTGATGCCCTGAAGTCGACGGCTCCGGCGACAATGCCAAGGCTCCTGCCCGAACGACGGTGTACGTGGGTCACTTCAGCATAGGGGTGGGGGACGTGGCGGACAAGGATGCTGATCCCCTGCGATTTCGGGCGAGTCGTCGATCAGGTCGGTCCTCCCTCGCCGAGGCGGCTCTACAGTGGGGACATGACAGGCAACGGAGTCGACGCCAACAGCACTTTCGCCATGCGAGAGGCCGACCTGGCCGCACAGTTCACAGCGTTCATCGACGAACACCGACAGCATCTGCTCGGGACCCTCGACGACCTGAGCGAAGACGAAGCGAGGCGATCCCTGGTACCGAGCAGAACCCGCCTGCTGTCTCTGCTCAAACATGCGGTGTTCGTCGAAACAGTCTGGTTCGGTGAAGCAGTCACCGGTCGGAGCCGGGTCGACTACGGGCTGCCTCACGACTCAAAAGACTCCTTCCTCCTCGACTCCTCGGACACGATCGCCAGCGTCTCGGCTGACTACCAGGCCGCCGTGGAGCGCTCGCATTCGGCGATCGAGGGGATGGACCTCGATTCCGTGCTCACCGGTCATCGGGCCGGGCCGATGCCGCTGCGATGGGTGCTTCTCCATGTCCTGCGGGAGCTCGCCCAGCACTGCGGTCACGCGGATATCCTCCGCGAGCAGATTCTCGCTGAACGGGGGAGACGCGGCGGCTGGTCCGGGATCGCGCGCTAGGGAAGGACCTCCTCGGCGAGTCGGGGTGGTGCGTGACGGCGGAGCCGCCTCGGCGATCTGACGCTCCCGAGTGAGTACGGTCCCGTGGGCGAGCGCCGCGGCGGGCATCGTCTGCGCGGATCAGCCCTGAGTATGATGTGAGTCCGGCGGCGCAGAACTACCATGGCCGACATGAGCAATCGATCGATCCGGACCGAGGGCCACCGCCCGGAGCCGCAGCAGCGCACCCCCGACCGCGTCGACCGCATCCGTCGCACCCTCACCGCTCATCCTTGGATCGTCGACTCACTGCTCTGGGCTCTGCCGATCACTTATCTGACTGTCGTCTTCACCTCCTCCCAGGCCGAGCGGAGCGAGATCGCCTTGGTGCCCGTGGCAGTGCAGGTCGGCATCGTTCTGCTCCAGACGCTGCCGCTGGGACTGCGACGCACTGCCCCGCTGCTGAGCTCTTCGCTCATCGCCGTCGGCTGCCTGCTGACCGTGCTCACGATGATGGGACCGACCTTCGGCATCGTCGCCGTGCCGATCACCGTGTATTCGACTACAGCGTGGGGGACGCGCAACCACGGTCGCATCGTGCTCGTCCTGGGCCTCCTCGGCGCACTCTTCCTGGGCGGGTGGCTCTACCTCGTGTCCCTGCAGGCGACGATCGGGGCGAACCCGCGACCCCTGGCATTCGGTGAGTACGTGCTGCTGGTCGTCCTCGTGGCACTGTGCGCGTCGATCGTGCTCATCGCCTGGCTGTTGGGCGGAGTCGGATTCCGTCGCCGCCGCGAGATCGAGGGCATCCGCGAGCGCAACCGCCTGCTGGAGCGCGAACGCGAATCCGAGACCCGGCTGGCCGCCGATGCCGAACGCATGCGCATCGCCCGCGAAATGCATGATGTCATCGCCCATTCCCTGTCCGTCGTCATCGCCCAAGCCGACGGAGGACGCTATGCGGCGAAGACCGATCCGGCCGTCGCGGTCGGAGCCCTCGAGACCATCGCACAGACCGGACGGGAAGCCTTGGCACAGACGCGGTCGCTGCTCGGCTTCCTCCGCGCCGAGGAGGACGACGAGCGCTCTTCGTCGCCGCTGCCCGGCGTCGCGGACATCGGCTCCCTCATCGCCGATGTGCGATCGGCGGGGCTTCCGGTCTCGGTGACCGAACTGGATGACGTCGACCGCGGCCGCTTGGCCGAAGGAGCGTCGCTCGCCGTCTACCGCATCGTTCAGGAGGCGCTGACGAATGTGCTCAAACATGCCGGGGACGGTGCCCGGGCACATGTCGAGCTGCTGACCGAGGACGCAGAGCTCGTCGCCCGGATCAGCGACAACGGAACCGGAAACGGGACAGGCCGCAGGAGCGGAGAAGCCGACAGCCACGGAGCCGACGATCCGGCACGGAATGCGATCCACGGCCGTGGATACGGAATCGTCGGCATGCAGGAACGCGCTGCGCTCTACGGCGGCACGCTCATGGCCCGGCCGATCCGTTCGACCGGAGTGAAGGACCGGTCCGAAGGACACACCGACGCGAAGCCCGGGTTCTCCTCCGGCACTGTCACAGGAAGCGCCTTCGGAACGACGACGGGATTCCTCGTCGAGGCCAGGTTGCCGCTGTCCGCTCCCGTGCCCAGTCCCGAACCCGAAGCCGATCCCAGCGTCACTCCGGGCGCCAGCCCCCATGATTCGTCCGACCATGGGGAGAATGGGTCTGCCGGAACCGGGCAGACAGCCGTAGCAGGGCAGACCGCCGAGGCGGGAGAGAATCAGATCGCCGAAATCGAGGAGAGCAGCCGATGAGCGCCGATGGCGAGGCGACCGTGCACGGTCGGACCGGTGCTCGGGCGAGCGGGCCGCTGCGCGTCGTCCTCGTCGATGATCAGGCTCTCGTGAGGGCGGGTTTCGCCATGGTCATCGATTCCCAACCCGACCTCACCGTCGTCGGACAGGCCGGCGACGGTGCGGCAGGTCTCGACATCGTCGTGCAAGATCAACCCGATGTCGTGCTCATGGACGTTCGGATGCCCCGTATCGACGGCATCGAAGCGACCCAGCGGATCCTCGCTCTCGCCGACGATGGGGCGATCCGTCCCCCGAAGATCATCGTGCTGACCACCTTCGACGATGACGATTACGCCCTGCGTGCGCTGCGGGCCGGTGCGTCAGGCTTTCTGCTCAAAGACACCCTGCCCGAGGTGCTCCTCGAGTCGATCCGCACCGTCGTCGACGGCGGTGCCGTCATCGCTCCCACCACCACCAGGCGACTGCTCGAGACACGACTCCTGCCCCACCTCGGCGCGGGGGATCCGCCCCATTCGGCTCCGCAGTCGGAGGCCTCGGAAACCGATGCGACATCGGCCGGGGGCGTTGCGCCCACCCTGCCCGGGGACGGTGAGTCTGCATCATCCGAGGGCAGCGCCTCTGCACTGAGCGAACGGGGGATGCAGAGCAACGGTAGCGCGGATGCGTCCCGACGGGCCGGTGCGAGCCGTCTCGACGCGGCCGATATGCGTCGGTTGGAGTCACTGACTCAGCGCGAGACCGAGGTTCTCGTGCTCATTGCCACCGGGCTGAGCAACACCGAGATCGGCGAGCGGCTCTTTCTCGCCCAGCCGACCGTGAAGACCCACGTCGGTCGGATCCTCATGAAGCTCGAGGCCCGCGACCGTGTGCAGGCCGTCGTGTTCGCCTACGAAGCCGGTCTCGTCGGGGCAGGGGACTGAGCCGGAAGCATCTCGCACGCGCCCGGGCTGACCGCTCGAGACCGGTTCATCGTCGGCGAGCAAGGTCGCTCTAGGGAATCCGAGATCATCCTCAGGTATGACGGTCGGGCCACGGCCGCCTCGGCGACCTGCAGCGAAGACCATCCTCAGGTCCGATGTGGGCGGGTGGGGTCGGCGACGAAGCTGGAGGCATGAACACATCAGCGACATACACCGATGCCCATCCGTCCCAGACTCCGCCTCCGAACCCAGCACAGGGCCCGACCCCGGGTCAGGGTGCGAATTCCGCACCGAGGCTGGCCATCCAAGCCATCGGACTGCGCAAGACCTACGGAAAAGGGGACGCGCAGGTCAGGCCGCTCGACGACCTCAGCCTCGACATCGAAGCCGAACGCTTCACCGCCATCATGGGACCGTCCGGCTCAGGCAAATCGACGCTGCTCAACATGCTCGCCGGCCTCGACATCCCGGACTCGGGAGAGGTCTTCATCGGACGCACGGCGATCTCACGGCTGAACGACCGCAAGCTCACGGCGCTGCGCCGCGACCGCATCGGCTTCGTCTTCCAGTCCTTCAACCTCGTGCCCGCGATGAGTGCCGAGGAGAACATCTTGCTGCCCTCCCAGCTGTCGGGGCAGAAGACCGACCGCCGCATCTTCGACCGCATGGTCGACCTGCTCGGTCTGCGCGAGCGCCTGGGACACCGGCCGCACGAGCTCTCCGGCGGACAGCAGCAGAGAGTCGCCGTCGCTCGGGCACTCGTCGCCCAGCCCGATGTGCTCGTCGCCGACGAGCCCACCGGCAACCTCGACTCGAACTCCGGTGAAGAGGTGCTGAACATCCTGCGCGCCTCGGTCGATGAACTCGGTCAGACCGTCGTCATGGTCACCCACGATCCCCGGGCTGCAGCCCGTGCCGACCGTGTCGTGCTGCTCGCCGACGGACGGCTGGCCGGTGAGCTCGCCCAACCGGATCCGGAGTCCGTGGCCGCAGCGCTCATGAATGTCACGGCAGGCTCGGCAGCTTCGGGAGCAGCACCTGCCGGCCAGTCGGCCGGCGGTTCGGCCGGGCCCGGGTCTGCAGCCGCAACAGTGCCGACGGACGGAGGTGCGCGATGATCCGCATCGCCTGGTCCAACCTCCGCAGCGCCTCCGGTCGTCTGAGTGCGGCGATGATCGCGATCGCCGTGTCCGTGGCCTTCATCGTCGCGGCGCTCCTGTTCTCCCAGGCGTTCGGCGACACCCTGCGCAATCAGGTCCGCGCCGAATGGGCCGGTGCCGACGTCGCCATCACCGCGGCCGCATCCGAGGACCCGGCCGCTGCAGCCGATGAGGCTTCACCGCTCACCGAGACCATGCGTCAGACGGTGGCCGACGTCGAAGGGGTCGAGTCCGCCCAGCTCACCCAGTCCGCTTTCGTCGCTGTCGAGGCCGGGTCCACCTCGGTGACGGGGTCGGCCACGAACCTCCCACAGGGACAGGTCGACACCGTGGACGGCTCCGTCCCGGACTCGGATGACGAACTCATGCTCCGCGAAGCCGATGCGAAGACCCTTGGGGTCGGCGTCGGTGACACCATCACCCTCGGCGAATTCGACGGGCCGGGACATTCCGCCGCCGACGGCCCGAGCTACACCGTCTCGGGCGTCATGCCCGGCTCCTCCTCGGCGGGGATGAACCTCTACCTCACCGACGACGGGCTGGCCACGGCTCCGGGCGAGCTCGTGCCCGACTCCATCCGCGTCGTCGCCGACGATGGGAGCGATCGCGCAGGGCTCGCCGAGGCGGTCGAATCCGCTCTCGCCGATGCCGGCGCCGACGTGTCGGTCCGGGCCGTTGACCAGGTCGTCGAGGAGCAGATCGAGTCGCTGTCGAAGACCTCCGACATGCTCTCGACCATCGGCATCGCCTTCGGCCTGCTGGCCGCGGGAGTCGCGGCACTCGTCATCTCGAATACGTTCAACGTCCTCGTCGCCTCCCGCACAAGAGTCCTCGCGCTCTTCCGCGCAATCGGTGCCTCACGCAGGCAGGTGCGCGGTGCCGCGGTGGTGGAGAGCCTCAGCCTCGGGATCGTCGGCTCCGTGCTGGGCGTCGGACTCGGCCTCCTCATCGGATGGGGGCTCTCAACCGTGGTCCGAGCGTTCTGGATGCCGGAATTCGCCCAGATGTCGCCGTCCGTCCCGGCGTTCGTCGTCGGGCCCGTCGTCGGCATCCTCGTCACCCTCGCGGCAGGGTTGATCCCCGCGATCCGCGCCTCCCGGGTGTCCCCGATCGAGGCACTCCGACCGGTCGATGTGCCTGCGGCTGCCCCGCGCATCCGGTGGGTGCGACTGAGCCTGTCGCTTGTGCTCGGCATCGGCGGAATCGGTCTGTGCCTGCTCGGGACTACGAGCCAGTCCGTGCTGTTCGGCATCGTCGGCTGCTTCGCGCTCTTCGTCGCTCTCCTCGTCGGTGCGAAGGTCTTCGTGCCGCCATTGGTGGCGCTGTTCGCCGCCGCAGTCGGCCTCCTCACCCGGCGCTCGCCGGCGGTGAAGGTGGCCGGACGGTCGGCGAGCACAGCGGGAGGACGCACCGCCTCGACGACGGGTGCCCTTCTCATCGGAATCACCCTCGTAACAGCCGTGGTCGTCGGTTCCTCGAGCCTGCAGCGAACCCTCGAACTCGCCACTGCCGAGGACACCCCGGTCGACCTCGTGGTCTCCACGGCAGGGCAGGACGGTGCCGACGACGCGAAGATCGCCTCCGTGCTCGATGATTCGCCGATCGTCGAGGAACGCGAGAACGTTTCGGCGCCCACCGCCTCGGTGAGCGTCGACGGGACCGACGGCTCCGGTGATGTGGCGATCACCAGCGCCGAGGCGGCCGCCGACTCCCCGGTCCTGCGCAGTGAGGGGTACGACGTCGATGAGGGCACGATCCTCCTCGACCCGACGACGGTGGGACTCGACGAGGAGGATTCTGATGTCGACGGCCAGAGCGCGACCGTCCGCCTCGGCGATGAGAATCTCGATCTGACGATCGAGACCTCCTACGACGTCCCCGCGGGGACGGCTCTGGTCAGCGGTGCCGATGCGAAGACCCTCGAGGGGCCTGGCGGCAGTGCGGACGAACAGACGTGGGCGAAGATCGCCGATGACGCATCGAGCTCGCAGATCGAGGCCCTGACCTCCGAACTCGACGCCGTCGGTGCCTCAGCCGATGCGACTGCGGCACAGTATCGGGCGGATTTCGCCTCGATATTCCAGGTCGCTCTGAGCGTGGTGCTCGGACTGCTGGCGGCCGCGGTGGTCATCGCCGTGATCGGAGTGAGCAACACACTCACGCTCTCGGTCATCGAACGACGCCGAGAGGGTGCCCTGCTGCGGGCGCTGGGATTCACCCGAGCTGCGATGTCGCGGATGATCACGATCGAATCGCTGCTCATGACGGTCATCGCACTCATCGTCGGAGCCGGGGTCGGGACGTTCTTCGGCTGGGTCGGAACGGCATCGATCATGCCTGCCTCGGCGAATCCAGTGCTGTCCGTGCCGTGGGTGCAGATCGGGCTGATCGGCGTCGCCGCAGTGCTCGCCGCCGTTCTCGCCTCGGCGATACCTGCGAGGTCGATGTCGCGGATCGCCCCGGCCAAGGGGATGAGCATGGAGTAAGACCGGGGTCGGGTCTCGGTGCGGCCGCGGGTGGGAGCTTTGGGTCTCCTGTCCGCGGCCGCCTCGGTGAGGGAATGCTCCCGATGGCGGCTGTGTCGGTGTGACCCAGTAGACTTGGGGAGTAATGACATCCCCTTTTCACTTCGAGGTGAAGCACTCTCATGCCAGCAATCGTTGTCGTCGGCGCTCAGTGGGGCGACGAAGGTAAAGGTAAGACCACCGACATCCTCGGCACCAGCGTCGACTACGTGGTCAAGCCCAATGGTGGGAACAACGCCGGCCACACGGTTGTCGTCGGAGGGGAGAAGTACGAACTCAAGCTTCTGCCGGCGGGCATCCTCTCGCCGAATGTCACCCCGGTCATCGGCAACGGCGTCGTCGTCAACCTCGAGGCGCTCTTCGAGGAGATCGATGCCCTCGAGTCCCGTGGTGCGGACACGTCGAAACTGCGGATCTCGGCGAATGCCCACCTCGTGGCTCCGTACCACCAGACGCTGGACAAGGTGACCGAACGATTCCTCGGCAAGCGGGCCATCGGCACCACCGGCCGCGGCATCGGACCGGCCTATATGGACAAGATCGGGCGCCTGGGCATCCGCGTCCAGGACGTCTTCGACGAGTCCATCCTGCGTCAGAAGATCGAAGGATCGCTGCGGCAGAAGAACGAACTGCTCGTCAAGGTCTACAACCGTCGGGCCGTGTCGGTCGAGGAGATCGTCGAATACTTCGAGCCCTTCATCGAGCGACTGCGCCCCTATGTCGCCGAGACCGAGCTCATGCTCAACGAGGCGCTCGACCGTGGCGAGGTCGTCGTCATGGAGGGTGGTCAGGCGACCATGCTCGACGTCGACCACGGCACCTACCCGTTCGTCACCTCGTCGAACCCGACCGCCGGCGGATCCTGTGTGGGCACCGGCATCGGCCCGACCCGAATCAACCGCGTCGTCGGCATCGTCAAGGCGTACACCACTCGTGTGGGCGCCGGACCGTTCCCGACCGAGCTCTTCGATGAGATGGGCGAATACCTGCAGAAGGCCGGTGGAGAATTCGGTGTCAATACCGGTCGTCCGCGCCGCTGCGGCTGGTACGACGCGGTCATCGCCCGCTACGCCGCGCGCACCAACGGCTTCACCGACTATGTGCTGACCAAGCTCGACGTGCTCACCGGCATCGACCGGATCCCCGTGTGCGTGGCCTACGAAGTCGATGGCGAGCGTCATGACGAGATGCCGGTGTCGCAGACCGAGTTCCACCATGCGAAGCCGATCTTCGAGTACTTCGACGGCTGGACCGAGGACATCACGAAGGCTCGGACCTTCGACGATCTGCCGGAGAACGCGCAGAAGTACGTGCTCGCACTCGAGGAGCGCTCGGGCTGCCGGATGTCCGTCATCGGCGTCGGCCCCGATCGCGAACAGTCGATCGTGCGTCACGACCTGCTGGACTGAGCGGGTTCCCGGGAGCGTCCCGGATCGAATCAACGGCCGAAGGGCGGAACCGACAGTGCGACGGTTCCGCCCTTCGGCGTCTGCCCGCTCAGTGGGAACGCTTGCCAAAGTGCTCAGGCAGCTTGTCTCATTCTCGCAGGATTCGTTGAGGGCTGAAGTCGTTCAGAGGTAACGTGCCGGTCATGCTCCACTTCGGATTCCCAACGGCGAGAAGATCCACAAAGAGACGAACTCTTCTGCGCGTGACAGTTGCGTCTGCGGGTCTGGCGCTCATCGCGTCCACGACGGCATGTATGCCCGACATTCACAGGAACGATGGCTTCCCTCCGCCGCGGGTCACGGCTATCGCCGCAGGATCACCGGGCGGTGGCCTCGACCTGACGACCCGCATCACAAACGACGGTTTCGAAGCCGCGGGAATCGACACCTTCATGTCGATCGAGAACATGGGAGGCGGCGGAGGCAATCCGGCTCGTGCCGCCGTTCTCCAGCGGGAGAACGACGGAACATCCGTCGTGTTCGAATCGAACCGGATCTTCCTCTCAAATATCACGGGAACTACCGACATGTCCCTGGACGACTTCACGCCGTTGGCTCAGCTGACAACGGACTATGAAGTGTGGATCGTGAAATCCGGGTCGAAGTACGACTCCGCGGAGAAAGTGCTCGATGGCATCAAGAAGGATGCAGGTTCAGTCAATTTCGGAATCGGCACCGTTCCCAGTGACGACCAGCTCAACGTCCTTCGTCCCGCGAGTGAATACGGAGTCGAAGACCTGTCCAAGATCAATCTCGTGGCGTTCTCCGATGGCGGTGACCTCAACAACGAACTGTTGGGCGGACGTATCGATGTGGCATCGACGGGGATGTCGGAGGCGATGGAACTCGTCGACAGCGGTGACGTCGAAATCATCGCAGTCTCAGCCCCGGAACCGGTCGATTCAGCGCCAGGGGTTCCGACGTGGCACGACCTCGGAATGGACATCACGATCAACCATTGGAGGGGAGTCTTCGGTCCGAAGAATATGCCGCAGGACGCAGTCAGCTGGTGGCGGGAGTCGTTGAAGAAGGCAGTGGAGACGAACGAATTCGGCAAGCAGGCAGAGGCGTTGGGGATCAACCCCGAATATGTCGCCGGTGACGAATGGCTCGACACGGTGATTCGCCCCGAGCAGGAGGAATCGGCGGAAGTGCTGGAGAAAGTGGGGTTGGTGAAATGAGCGCGGATACAGATCCGACCGCAACTCGACCGGTCGACGAACCACACCATGAACCCGGAAGTCGGACCACCTCGGCAATGCTGTCGAGCATTGTGCTCGGTTTCCTCGCAGTCTTCTACCTCGTCAACGCCATACTCCTGCCGGACGCTGCAGGAGAGGATGGAATCGGTCCGAAGACGTTCCCGCTGGTTGTCGGCATCGTCCTGTTCTGCACAACTGCTCTCGGAATCATCTCGATTCTGCGCGGCCATGTCGACGTCAGGCCGGTCGAAGGACGGGAGATTCTGCGTGTTGTGTGGTGCATCGTCCTCTTCGGTCTGTATGCGGCCTCGATCTTCCTCATCGGATTTGTCGAAGCCTCAGCCATCTTCTCGATGTTGGTCTCGATGACTGTGTTCGGAATTCGACTCAGTGCGGCACGAGCGGTCGGGCTCTTCGTCATCAACATTGCGATCGCGATGATTCTCTTCCTCGTGTTCGACGTCTGGCTCAACGTGCTTCTGCCTGTCGGCTGGTTGGAGTACCTGGTATTCGGAGGTCTACAGCTGTGAGCACCATCAACGATCTCCTCTCGGCTCTCGGCGGTATCGCGGCATCGCCGACTCTGCTGCTGGTCGTCTTGGGCGGAGTCGTCCTCGGAACCATCGCCGGTCTGCTGCCCGGCATCGGTCCGTCGACTGCCATCGCTCTCCTCCTTCCGGTCGCGATCACGGTTCCGGCCGAGATATCGCTTCCACTCATGGTCTCCTTGTATCTCGGTGCAGAATACGGCGGGAGGATCTCAGCGATCCTGTTGAACATCCCAGGTGACCCCGGCGCCATCATGACCACCCTCGACGGCCATCCGATGGCGTTGAAAGGCAAGGCGGCCACCGCGCTTTCCATCTCTGCCCTCGCATCATTCGTCGGCAGTGTTCTTGCGTTCCTGGGGCTGGCCTTCATCGCTGGGCCGATGTCGGAGCTCGGGCTTGCGTTCGGACCCGGAGCCTATTTCGCAGTCGTCGTCATGGCGCTGGTCCTCAGCGCCACCCTCGTCGGATCGGCACCGATGTTGGGGCTCACAGCAGTCGCCATCGGAGTGGCTGTTTCGACTGTCGGCATCGAACTTCAGTCCGGGCTTCCTCGCTTCACCTTCGGCAGCTTCACCCTGTTGGAGGGGGGTCGACTCGATCGTCGCGATCATCGGCGTCTTCGGCGTCGGTGAGATCTTGGCCAGCACCACGATGGGCAAGGACTCCCAGGTGATGTCGAAGCTGTCGGGACGTTTTCTTCCGACGAAATCCGACCTCAAGCAGGGGGCCCTCCCCAGCCTGCGAGGATCGGTCATCGGATTCGTCGCCGGAGTGCTCCCGGGAGCAGGAACGACGATCGCCGCATTCTTCTCCTATGGGCTGGAAAAGCGACTCGCACCGGCGTCGGCAGGCATGGGCAAGGGCGCTGTCCGTGGACTGGTCGCGCCGGAGTCCGCGAACAACGCTGCGGTGTCGGGGTCGATGGTGCCTCTGCTGACTTTGGGTATCCCGGGATCAGGCACGACAGCAGTGCTGCTCGCCTATCTGATGATGTATGGGCTCAACCCCGGGCCCGGTTTCTTCGATGCGAACCCAGAACTCGGGTGGACGATCATCGGGGCACTGCTATTCAGCGCGATCCTCGGCGTCGTCATCAACATCGGCGCGTCCCCGTTGCTCGCGAAGATCCTGGCCATTCCGATGCCGTTCATGGCCCCGGTCATTCTCATCCTCGCACTCATCTCCTGTTACAGCATCCATAATTCGGTGACCGATGTGTACATTGCACTGGCGTTCGGCGTACTCGGGTATGTGATGCGGCTGGTCGGAATGGCGCCGGCACTCCTGGTCATCGGTCTCGTGCTGGGCGAGATGCTCGAGCGCAACCTGCAACAGGCTCTGGGACTGACCGGTGGAGACTTCTGGGCGATCATCACTGACCCGCTGGCCATGGTGTTCCTCATCATCGCGGTGTTGGCTCTTGTTTCGGTGCTGCCGTGGAAGCGGATGACCGGGAAGAAGAGTACTGATAAGAAAGTCGATGTCTGAAGCGTTTAACCCCAGTGGTTCTACTTCCGCAATCTGCTGATGGACTCGATGGCGCCGTCGTAGGCGGCGGCGATGTCGACGAGGTCGATCCGGTCCGGCAAGTCCCCGGAGGGCTGATGGCTGAGGAGGAATTCCACGGTCGCGCGGACAGAGGCTTCGTCATTGCCCAAGACTCCGTCCGAGACCTCTTCGGCATCGTCGAACATCAGAACGATCTCGTCGGTTCCCGTCGCCGTGTGGATTCGGGCCAGGAACTCGCCCGTGTCCTGCATCTCGACGTCGATCTTCTCTTCAGCCATTCCTGCCTCCCACTGCTCAGTGCGCGCGTTCCGGTGCATCCGACGGCGCGGCCCGTTCGGCCGCACCGATTCTGTGATTTCAGCATAGACCTGACTTACGACCCCTTGGGCAGACGGGCGGAAGCTGGCATCGTTGCAGGCAACACAGCTACGGAGGAGGATACGTCCAATGGCTCAGAGCCGTCTGCAAGAGGCTGCTTACCAGGGCCCCGCGCTCGAGATCGACAGAGGCTGCTATTCACTGATCGGTGAAGACACCAAATCTCGGGACATCGTCGACGAGTTCACCATTCCCATCCGTTCCGGGCAGGCGTGGGACGTCCCCGCCGGCCATGTCTGCCGCATCTCCACAGTCGACGGTCCGCAGGTCGGCGACCTCAACCTGTGGAATCGCCACGACCCCAGGGAGCGATTCTGGGCGGCGCGGACCCGTCAGCTGCAGGCCGCCCACGTTTCCACCTTCGACCGCCTGTGGTCGTCTCTGCCGTTTCTGCGGCCGATGGCCACAATCGTCGGAGACACACTGTCCGATTACGGCACCGATCCGGAAGGCGGTCGGGTGCACGACACCTTGGGCACCCGATGCGACCCATACGTCTCGCAGATGTTGAGCGGCGTGGACTTCGACTACCACTGCCATTCGAACCTCGTCCGTGCGATCCTGCCGTACGGCCTCACCGAATTCGACGTCCACGATGTGCTCAACGTCTTCCAATGCACAGGACTGAACGACTACGACGAATACTTCATGAAGACCTGCCCTGCACGACAAGGCGACCACTTCGAGTTCTTCGCCGAGCAGGACCTGCTTGCGGCCCTGTCCACCTGCCCCGGCGGAGATCTCTCCGCACCGATGTTCGGGGACGGTGCCGCAGACCCGGTGGAGAACTGCCATCCTTTGAAGGTCACGGTCTATCGAATCGCCGAGGACCTCCTCGGCGATTGGACCGAACCGACTTCGCCGAACTATCGAGGAGCCCACGGGCTCCGACCTCAACCGTCGGCGTGAGCACGCGCCCAGAACGGAGGGCCCGCAATGGCACCGTCATCTCTCATAGCCCGGTATGCTGATCGGCTCGGACTCGATAGCTCGGAGGACGGATTGCGACGCCGGGCGCACGGGACGACCGACGAAATAATCGACCTCATCGATGAGCTGCTGGCCGCCCACGTCCGGTCGATATGCTTCGAAAACCTCGACGTCATCGCAGCACGCGCGGCAGGTGAGTCGCGGAGCATTCCCACTGACCTCGACTCACTGTGGGCGAAGCTCTTGGACGCAGGCCGCGGCGGCTACTGCCACGAGCACGCAACACTCATCCGTGCCGTGCTCCGAGAGCTCGGGCTGAGTGCGCATCCGGTCCTCGCTCGCGTCCACCTCGGCGATGGGAGGACCGCGCCGGGAGGCGGGAGGGCTGACACACCAAGCGACGATCCTCGATCTCAGTGGTCGACGATTCCTCGTCGATCCTGGGTTCGGCGGTGGAACGCCGCAGGCTGCGCTCGCCCTCGATGCTGAGTCGAAACCGCGCATGACCGAGCACGGAGAGCACAGGCTGGTTCCGGCTGACACCGTTCTGGAGCCAACGATGAGAGCGGAAGCCGAATGGGCGCTGCAGTCCCGGACCAGTGCTGACCAGTCCTTCCGCACTGTCTATGCTTTCGCGGACGTCCCGCGAGAACAGGCCGACCTCGAGGTGTCGAACTGGTTCACCGCGACGAAGCCCGGCACGCGCTTCACCGGCGCACCTGTGGTGGCCAGGACGCTCGGCAACGGCGGCAAGGTGTCTCTCGAGGGCCGCCAGCTGCGCAGCGTGCGACCCGGTGGCGAGCCCGAACGCCTCGAGCGGACTCTGACCGATGCCGCTGATTTCGCCGTCGTTCTCCGCGAGGAGTTCGGTCTTAATCTCGACCGGACTTTCAGCGACCCGATCTGGGGTCGGGCTGAGGCTTCTTGACCGTGTTCTGGTGGGCCTGAGAGTTCATCATCAGCGCCACGTTCTCCCCGCCGACGCTCTTGTGCCTCTAGATATATCGGTGATATATTTCAGGGCACTGCACCCACCGCAGATGTGCAACGGAGGACATGATGACTGCAATACCCGCGCCCCACCCGAAATTCGTCGAGAAACGGTCGATCGACTACATCCCGCCGTCTGAACGCCATGGGCGCCCGATCTCTCTGCTCTTCGTGTGGTTCGCCGCGAACAGCTCCATCACCGCTCTTGTCACGGGTGCGCTCATGACGATCCTCGGGAACTCGGCACTGTGGTCGATCCCGGCGATCCTGCTCGGCAACATCCTCGGCGGGTACATCACCGCTCTGCATTCGGCGCAGGGACCGCAGCTCGGGGTGCCGCAGATGATCCAGAGCCGGGCGCAGTTCGGCTTCTACGGTGCGATCCTGCCGCTGGTTCTCACGATCTTCATCTACATCGGCTTCTACGCCACGGGACTCGTCCTCGGCGGTCAGGCGCTCGGGCTGCTGTTCCACGTCTCGCCGCAGATCGGGGCGATACTCTTCGCGGTCTTCTGTGCGCTCTCGGCCATCGTCGGCTATCGCTGGATCCACCAGTTCTCGCACCTGCCTGCATTCCTCAGTGCCATCGTCTTCGTCTGGCTCATCGTCGTCATGGTCACTGGAGACATGGGCGAGACCATCGCGGCGAGCAACGGATTCGCCATGGCACCGTTCGTCCTCGGCGTCTCGCTCTCGGCCTCGTGGCAGCTGACCTTCGGCCCGTACATCGCCGATTACAGCCGCTACCTGCCCGAGACCACCTCGCAGAACGCCACCGTCGGGTGGACGTTCCTCGGCAGCGTCCTCGGTGCGAGCCTCGCGATGACCGTGGGCGCCTTCGCCGCGTTCCTCGGCGGTGACGCATTCAGCGGCAGCGAGGTCGGCTACATCACCGACCTGGCAGGGAAGATCGGCGTCATTGTCCTCCTCGCGGTCATCCTCGGCAAGCTCGCCGGGAACACGCTCAGCGCCTACGGCGGGTTCATGTCGATCACAACAATCGTCTCGGCCTTCACCAGGCAGAACCATCTGAAGTCGTACACGCGCACGCTGTTCATCCTCGGAGTCACCGTGATCGCCCTGGCTATCGCCCTGGCCGCCAGCGAAGACTTCCTCACCGTCTTCCAGAACTTCCTGCTCTTCCTCCTCTACTTCATGACGCCGTGGTCGGCGGTCAACCTCGTCGACTTCTACCTGGTGCGCAACAAGAAGTACGACATCAAGGGCCTGTTCGATCCGAACGGGATCTACGGGAAGTTCAACTGGATCGCCTACGTCGCCTACCTCGCGGGCGTTTTCGTCCAGATCCCGTTCATGAACAGCGCAATCTACGTCGGACCGATCGCCTACCTGCTCAACGGCGCGGAGATCGCCTGGATCCTCGGTGTCGTCGTCTCTGCTGTCCTCTACTACCTCATGACCGGAGAACTGCGCCGCCGGATCAAGGGGGCCGCAGTCTGATCTCGGCCTGATCCCTGCCCCGGCCTCCGGCGCCGGCACCACTTCTTCCACTTCGAACCCCAACAAAGGAAAGTCCAGATGAAATACGATCCCTCGTCGAAGAACCGCCCCCTCGAACACTCGCCGTTCAAAGCGCTGACGGTGCCGCGCCCGATCGGCTGGCTCTCGAGCGTGAGCGCCGATGGAGTCGAGAACATCGCTCCCTACAGCCAGTGGCAGAACCTCACGTTCGATCCGCCGATGGTGATGTTCGCGGCCAACCAGTACCCCGACGGGCGCCGCAAGGACACCGTGCTCAACGCCGAGGAGACCGGCTGGTTCGTATGGAACATGGCTACGTGGGATCTGCGCGAGCAGGTGAACATCAGTGCCCAGGTGATGGACGCGCACGAATCCGAGTTCGACCAGATGGACGTCACCCGTCGCTCGGCTGATCTGTCCGCGACCCCGATGATCGCCGAGAGCCCGTTCCAGTACGAGTGCAAGTACATCTCCACCCACCGTTTGCCCGGCAAATCGAAGGTGGGCTCGATCGACATCGTCTACGCCTCGGTCGAGCGCATCCACCTCAACGATAACTATGTCACCGAGGACGGAAAGATCGATATCCTCAAAGCCAAACCGATCGCCAGGATGGGCTATTTCGACTACACGGTCGTGGCCGAGACCTTCGAGATGCGCGTGCCGGGTGCCGATGGGGACGCACAGGCAGGGCTGAGCGGAGACCCCTCCTGATAGAGACGCGAACACTGCCGACTGGCTCAGCAGGCGGAGTCGGCATTCGAACTCGTTGCGGCGCAGATGTCTGTCTCAGGACATCTGCGCCGCTCTCGTTGCATACCCGACCAGATAGTCGTTCAGATCGTAGGCGGCTTTCTCTGCAGCGTCGACGTCGTTGTTCGCGACTCCCCTGAGCATGCGCAGATGGCAGTCGGAGCTGGCTGCGATCTCCTTCTCGACATCGACGATGTTGGAGATCCAATAGCGACGCGACAAGTTCTGCAACGGAAGCAGAGATTCGATGAGATAGGTGTTCTTCGTGGCGGCCGCCAGCAGCTGATGAGTTTCGCGGACGGTTTCCGCATAGGCAGTAAAATCGGATCCGATCTGCTCAAGCTGCGCGGCCAGTGCTCGCATTTCGTTGCGCTGGTCGTCCGAGGCTCGTTTCGCAGAGAGGCGGACAGCGACGACGTCGAGCTCCCTGCGGACCTCGAGGATGCGCAGCTCGGTTTCGTACCCCAGGGACGGAACGTAGATGCCTCGGCGAGGGCGGATAGTCACCATGTGTTCGCGTGAAAGGCGCTGCAACGCTTCCCTGATGGGTGTCCTGCCCAAGCCTGTCTTGTCCACGAGCTCGGGCTCGGTGATGTAACTGCCGGCAGGAATCGACCCACTGATGATCATGTCCTCGATGACGCTGTAAGCCTGTTGGGAAAGAGTCAACTCTGGTGAACCGTTCTTCGGAATCAAGGGGTGTGTCACAGATATTACTGCACCGCGTTTCCACCGACTGGAAGAAAAGGGATCGGCAGACTCGGAAGCGTGGCCTAGAATGGCGGCATGTCCGCGGTGCGCCCCGATGATCTCGTGCGTTCCCCGTCTCCGCGGCTGCGGCCGTATGTCGGTGATTACGCCGGCTATGACATCTCGGGCGTCCCCGCGGGGACGCATCTCGGGTTGCCCTCGGGCACGTTGACCTTCATCGTCTCGATCGACGAACCATTGTGCCAGGTCGATGCGGCCACCGGCAGTAGCGAACATTTCGATGTGCTGCTCGCCGGCCTCCACCTGCGCTCGACGCTCATCGCTCACTCCGGCGCGATGTCCGGAATCCAGATCAATTTCAATCCGTCGGCCCCGCGCGCGTTCTTCGGTATCCCCGCCGCCGAGTTCGCCCATCACAGCGTCGACGTCGCTCGGATCTCCCGGCCGCTGGCCGCGGAACTGCACGAGCGGGTCAACCTCGAGACCGAATGGCCAGCCCGTTTCGCCGCCATCGACGACCTGCTCATGCGCACGATCGATGATGCGAATCGTCCCCGCGCTGAGGTGACCGCTGCCTGGCATCGGATCACTGACAGTCATGGCGGTCTGCCCGTCTCCCTCATCGCCGACGACGTCGGATGGAGCCGACGCCATCTGGGCAGTCAGTTCCGGTCCGAATACGGGATCGGGCCGAAGGATGCCGCACGAATCGTCCGCTTCGATCGAGCGCGGCGACTCATCCCCGCCGGTCGGGGCAGTTTGTCGGAGATCGCTGTGGGCTGCGGTTATGCCGATCAAGCGCACCTCAACCGGGACTTCCGGGATTTCGTCGGTCTCAGCCCGAGCCAGTGGCTGGCCGCCGATGACGTGGCCCGGTCACGGACGGTGGGAACAGATTCGGCGGGGGTCGCCTCGGCGATGGGATGAACTGTTCCCATTTGTCCAAGACGTGGAGGGAGGTGCTCCGCGACGATGGAGTTCCATCTTCGACGAACTCAGGAGTGAACATGTCCGAGAATCATGCCAACGTCTGGCCCACCTTCCGCTACCGCGATGCCAAAGCTGCGATCGCACTTCTGCAGGAGGCGCTCGGCTTCGAAATCATCGCCGAGTACACGAACGCCGACGATCCGAACCGCGTCGATCACGCCGAATTGGCCTGGCCAGAGGGCGGGGGAGTGATGCTCGGGTCCGTCCGCGATGACGGCGGGGTCATGACGAAGACCGGAGTCGCCTCGGGGTCGGTGTATCTGGCCTCCGGCAACGTCCGCGAACTCCACGCGCGTGCGCTCGCCGCCGGTGCCACCGAGGTCATGGGGCTGACCGAACAGGACTACGGGTCGCTCGACTTCGCCATCCAAGACCCCGAGGGTGTGCTGTGGTCGGTCGGGAGCTACCGTGGGGCGTCCGCGTAGGACCTGCTGTCCGGTCGTAGTCAGCTCCCGAGGACGGCGTCAGCGGCCATATTGAGCGTTTCGGACTCCAGCTGAGCCAGCGAGTCCTCAGACGGCAGAGCACGTTCGAGGGCGAGGCCATCGAGGACGGTGTTGAGGAAACGAGCCGACCGAGGGATGCTGCCGGTATCGGTCAGGGCTCCCTCGTCGGCGAGGACCTGGAGCCAGGCTTCGACCCGGCGCTGTCCGTCGCGCTGGATGGCCAAGTACGTCTCACGGACATCGTCGGTCTGTTCGGCGGAGATGAAGCTTTCGGTGACAGTGGTCATCGCTGCCCGTGATTCGGCGCCGATCCCCGTCATGGACAGAACCTGACGGAGGCATTCGACCAAGCGATCACGGGGCGGAACCGCAGTGTCGCGGATGTCTGTGCTCGGCAGATACCAGTCGTAGACACGTCGCATGACTTCATCCCGAAGCAGCTGCTGGGTGGGGAAGTGGTGCCGCAGCGAACCGGTGCTCACGCCCACTCGGGCAGCGACCGCCCGCACGCTCAACCTGGCCGTCACTCCCTCTTCGGCGATGATGTCCGCCGCGGCGGCAAGGATGCGCTCTCGGGTGTCCTTGCGTTCGGTACCACTCATGCTTCGGTCATCTCCACTTCTTGTGCTTCCGTGATCCTCTGTCACTGACCAATACACCGTGTTAGTCTACTCGTGTCCATTCCAACACGCTGTGTTGGACCTATGTCGAGTGCCGAGGGGGCACCCAGATGTTTCGACAATGGAGGCGTCGGCGAGCAATCGAGCGGATCGGGCACGGTGACGGGAGGATTCTGCCGGCGTTCCGATGGTGGCAGCTGCTCGGGCGGTCGCTGTTCCACCTCGAGCGGGTCGACGCCGAGGGCCGCCGCGTCAGCTACGCGATCGACGTGCGCCAATGGAGAACCGATGAGAACGGCTACCTCAAGGTCTTTCTCTATCGCAATGACCGGCAATATGCGGTCTCGCGTGTGCCCGCCGTCTTCCCTGTCGAAGGCGGCAATATCGAAGTCGCCGCGAGCAATTTCGGGTTGAAACGATGTCATTTCGTCTCCGCCGACGGGACCGAGGAACAGCTGCGGCCCAACGACCGATCCGCAGAGGGCCGCCGGGCACGGCTCGATGAGCATCGACCCCGCCTCAGTCGCGCCATGGGCGTCATTTCAGCTCTGGTGCTGCTGGTCGGGGTTGCGCTGCTGCTGCAGGAGATCGCCGTGCCGGTGCTGCGAATTCCGCCGATCGCAGAGCGGATCGGTCCTGTCGAGCCTCTGTTCACGATGCCTCTGTGGGTCACAATCGGCATCGGCGTCGTGACAGCGCTGGCGAGTACCGAGCGGGCGCTGCGAATGCGCTATCGCTGGTGGCTCGATGCGGCAGGGAACTGACTGTCGTGTAGGAGTAGTCCTTCAGGGCCGCGCGGTTGTGGAAAATAGGGTTTCACCAGGTGATATAAGGGTTCAATTATCTGTTGCGCGAGCCTAACGTGGGCCTCGGAGCGGTGATCGCCGCCCCAACTCATTCGAAAGGAACTCGCACCATGAAGGCGATCGTATTCGAAGACTTCAAGACCTTTCCCACGCTCAAAGACGTCGAGAAGCCCACACCAGGACCAGGTGAAGTTCTGCTCAAGGTTGCCGGAGCAGGAGCCTGCCACTCAGACGTTGCCGTGTACAACGAATTCGAAGAGGGCGGCCCCGGCGCAGTGCCGCCGCCATTCATCCTCGGACACGAGAATTCGGGCTGGGTCGAAGACCTCGGCCCCGGAGTATCTGGATTCAACAAGGGTGACGCCTCCCTCGTCTACGGCCCGATCGGCTGCGGCCGCTGCCGAGCATGTTCGCGTGGACAGGACACCTACTGTGAGAACGCCGCGACCAATCCCTACCTCGGCGTCGGGTTGGGGCGTGACGGCGGCATGGCCGAGTACGTCACGGTTCCCGCGCGCAATCTCGTCCCGCTCGGCGACGCCGACCCTGTCGCCGCAGCACCGCTCTCCGACGCGGGGCTGACTCCCTATCACGCAATCAAGCACTCGCTGCCGAATCTTGCGGGAGGCGGACGCTACGCCCTGGTCATCGGTCTCGGCGGATTGGGCCAAATCGGCGTGCAGATCCTGATGGCCCTCACCGGTGCGACGGTCATCGCCACAGATATGAAGCCTGAGCCGATGGAGAAGGCCCAAGCAGCCGGGGCCATCACCGTGGGTGGAGGAGATGACCAGGTCGAACGAATCCGTGAGATCACCGGCGGCAAGGGCGTCGATGCCGCGTTCGACTTCGTCGGTGCCGCCTCGACAGTCAAGGTCGCCGCGCAGTCAATGGCCCGCATGGGCCGCTGTACAATCGTCGGCATTGCCGGGGGTGCGTATGAATGGTCGTTCTTCACCAATCCCTACGAGGCAACGCTGACGAACACCTACTGGGGAACGATTGAGGACCTCCACGAGGTCGTCGACATGTACCGGTCAGGTCAGATCAAGCCGGAAATTGAACGCTACGGCCTCGACGACGGTCTGGAAGCCTATCGCAAGCTGCAGGCAGGTGAGCTCTCCGGTCGAGCGGTCGTCGTTCCCCACGGCAACTGACCCTCACTCCACCCGCGCGTCGACGCCTTCGGCCCAGCGATAGGGCCGGGTGGCGAGCAGGGCGCCGACCGATCGGCGCAGACGCGAGACCTCTGCGCGGACGGTGACCACGTGGTCGCCGTCCCCGTAGAGGCGCTGGCTGAGGTCGGCGGCACTGATCCCAGCTGCCCCCGCCGAGGTGACCGCCGCGAGAATCTGCGCCCGCCGTGGCGTGAGCGGAACGACCAGAGGCTCGGTGCCGGAATGGATATCCAGAACGGGCGGATCTTGCTTCGTCCGCAGAGTCACAGAAGCTCGACGATCGCCGGTGGGCCGCAGCAGCCATCCACCGGTGATCTTCTCCGGCAGGCACAGACCGGCACCGGGGATGAGGATCGAACGGTCGGCGGCCGGCACCTCGATGCGGTCGCGGCTGCGCACTCCCTGCTGATACGCCACCCATCCTGCATCATCGACGACGAGGGCCGGACCGGACGTGCCGGCGAGCATCGCCGACATCCGATCGCGGAGTGTGTTCAGGGCTTCTTGCTGAGCGATCATCAGCCGGGCCTCGGCCAGACGCACCGCCGTCGTCACCAACGACTGCACCGCAGGATGAAGAGTCATCGCCGGGCCGCTGATGTCGACAACTCCTAAGAGGGTCCCGACATGCGGGTCGTGGACGGGCACGGCGCTGCAGTACCAAGGGTGTTGAGACGCCTCAAAATGTTCGGCGGAGAAGAGCTGGACGGGTGCCTCCTCGGTCAGAGCCGTGCCGATGGCGTTCGTGCCGACCTTGGCTTCGGACCAATGCGCTCCCTCGACGAATCCGAGCTCATCGGCTTGCCGTCTGGCGGAAGCCGCACCATCTCGCCACAGAATGACTCCATCGGCATCCGTGACGACGAGGATGAACGGCGCGGCGTCGGGAGCCCGCAACAGCACTGAGCGCATCTCATCGACGACCAGTCGCAACTGGGACTTCCGGCGTCGAGTCTCCAGTTCAGCCTCATCGGCGACGATCCGCACATTCGCGCCATCCGGGTCCAGCCCCAAGCGCAGCATCCGATCCCACGAGCGCCTGACCAGCGCGCGCGGTAGCACCGGCGGCGAAGCCCCGGTGATCACAGCATCGTGAATGCGTGTCAGATCTCTGGCGAGATGCGCCAGATCCGGCTGAAGCATGCCTTGAGTATAAGACGGGAACGCACCCCTGACCATGGGGTTGAGGCGTCGGTGAGAATCCCGGCACGGCGTGGGCCATGCAATCCGATGCAACTCTTCCGAGCTGGGAGTGCCCGGCCTAGTTTGGAGTCACTGAACTCAATGAGGAGGAGTGACATGACAACGACGCTCGACCGTCCCCAGCTGACCGCCGACGACATCGCGATGCGGTGGCTGCAGGACTTCGAATCGGCGCTCAGCCGCCGGGACATCCCGGCCGCAGCCGGACTGTTCGCCACCGACAGCTATTGGAGAGACCTCGTATCCTTCACCTGGAATCTCAAAACGGTCGAAAACCCCGACGGAGTCACCGACCTGCTCACCCACAATCTCGACCGGGTCTCACCGGAGGAATTCGAACTCAGCGAACCGGCGGCAACCGCCGACGGAGTGACGGAAGCATGGTTCACCTTCACCACCTCGGTGGGGCGCGGCAAGGGACTCGTCCGCCTCATCGATGAAGACGGCATCAAGGCCTGGACCGTGCTCACCTCGCTGCAGGAGATCACCGGACACGAAGAGCCGCGCGGCACCCGCCGGGTCAAAGGAGCCGAGCACGGCGTCGATCCCGAGCGGAAGAGCTGGTCGGAGAAGCTCGCCGAGGAGGACGCCGCCTGGGGCGCGACTGCCGACCCATACATCCTCGTCGTCGGTGGCGGACAGGGCGGGATCGCCCTCGGCGCTCGCCTCCGCCAACTCGGGGTGCCGTCCCTCGTCATCGACCGGTGGGAGCGGCCGGGTGATCAGTGGCGGTCGAGGTACAAGTCGCTGTGCTTGCATGACCCGGTCTGGTACGACCACCTTCCGTACCTGAAGTTCCCAGACAATTGGCCGGTGTTCGCACCGAAGGACAAGATCGCGGACTGGCTGGAGTTCTACACGAAGGTGATGGAGATTCCGTACTGGTCATCGACCACAGCTGCCTCGGCGAAATACGACGAAACGGAAGGCCGCTGGACGGTCGAGGTCGACCGGAACGGGGAGAAAGTCACCCTGCGGCCAACCCATCTGGTGATGGCCACCGGCATGTCGGGCAAGCCGAGCATCCCCACGTTCCCGGGCTCGGACATCTTCAAAGGCGAGCAGCAGCACTCCTCGCAGCACCCCGGCCCCGACGCCTATGCGGGCAAGAAGGTCGTCGTCATCGGCAGCAACAACTCCGCCTTCGACATCTGCGGCGCTCTGTACGAGAACGGCGCCGATGTCACGATGGTGCAGCGATCGAGCACGCACATCGTCAAGAGCGATTCGCTCGTGGAGATCGCGATGGGGGACCTGTACTCCGAACGCGCGCTGGAGAACGGCGTGACGACGGAGAAGGCGGATCTCATCTTCGCGTCACTGCCGTACCGGATCATGCACGAGTTCCAGATCCCGCTCTACGACCAGATCAAGGAAGCAGATAAGGACTTCTACCAGCGCATGGAGGATGCCGGGTTCGACCTCGACTTCGGCGACGACGAGTCTGGTCTGTTCCTCAAGTATCTGCGCCGCGGTTCGGGCTACTACATCGATGTCGGATCCGCCGAGCTCGTCGCCGACGGAAAAGTGAAGCTGGCCAAAGGGCAGGTCGACCACCTCGCCGAGGATGCCGTCGTCCTCTCCGATGGGACTGAGCTGCCGGCCGACCTCGTCGTCTACGCCACCGGCTACGGTTCGATGAACGGCTGGGTCGCGGACCTCGTCGACCAGGAGACTGCAGACAAGGTCGGCAAATGCTGGGGACTGGGGTCGGAGACGACAAAGGACCCGGGCCCGTGGGAAGGCGAGCAGCGCAATATGTGGAAGCCCACCCAGCAGGAAAACCTGTGGTTCATGGGCGGCAACCTGCACCAGGCCAGGCACTACTCGCTGTACCTGGCGCTGCAGCTCAAGGCCCGGCACGAAGGCATCGAGACTCCGGTGTATGGGCTGCAGGAGGTTCATCACCTGAGCTGAGCTCGGGGTGAACCCGGCTCTTTGAGGTCGGGTGGACGCTCATAGGTGGGCGAAATGGTCACGTTCTGTTGCGGCCGTCTCAGTGTTCTAGTGCAACAGTGGGCTGGTCTCAGGCTACCTGCTCATGCAACAGATCAGCCAGGACCTCGGCCGGGGTCGCGAACCCGAGGACCTTCCGCGGCCTGCGGTTGAGCTGGTCCTGCATCGACTGAATCTGATCGTCGGTGATCGACTCATCGAAGACTGTGCCTTTCGGGTAGTAGTCCCGGATGAGTCCGTTGGAGTTCTCATTCGTCGGTCGTTGCCAGGGTGAGTGCGGGTCGCAGAAGTACACCTGGCAATCGGTGGCGACAGTGATCCGCAGATGCTCGGCCATCTCCTGGCCCTGGTCCCACGTCAGCGTTGAGAACAACGCTTCCGGCAGGGAAGCGATCATGTCCTGGACTAGTCCGGTGACGGTGACCGATTCGCGGTTGTTCGGCAGTTTCCGGATCAAGGAGAACCGGGACCGGCGTTCGAAGACGGTCACCAGGCCACCGGCGTGGGAATCGACGACGAGATCACCCTCCCAGTGGCCAGGAACAGTGCGGTCGGCAGCTTGTGAGGGACGGTCGGTCAACAAGGCACCATCGAGCCAGGGACGGTTGGACCGACGCGGCAGCTTCGACTGTGGCTTCCTTCCCGTCTGTCCCGATCGGAGGGCTTTGACCACGGCCAGCTCGTGACGCAGGGATCCGCGTCCTTGGACGTAGAGAGCTTGGTAGACCGTTTCGTGGCTCACGTGCAGGTCCTTCCGGTCAGGGTAGTCACGCCGAAGCCTACCGGCGACCTGTTCGGGCGAGCACTTGTCGTTGAGCCCGTTGATCACGTGAGCCCGCAGCCACGGATCCTCGAGACGTGTGCGACGGTGTTTCTTGCGTGCCTGTCGGGCATAGGTGCGGCCGTGGGCGCCGGCGGCACTGTAGACCGGGTGTGGGCTGATTCTGTCGTATTGGATGAGTCGGTTGCGGCGGATCTCTCGGGACACGGTTGACGGAGCAACACCGAGTTGAGTCGCGATGGTTCTCATCGACAAGGGTGGGGTTGATTGCAGGCCAGCCTGGATCGTCATTCGGTCGGCGATCGTCAGGTGGCGGTAGGCAGGTGGTCGTGGTGGTGCCGGGGCAGCAACGATGGTGGTCGGCATGGACAGTATTCTGCCGGTCCTGCCTTTGGGCAGGCCGAGTCGCCGCGCCCACCGGGTGACGGTGTTGAGGTTGATGCCGAGGTGGTCAGCGATCGCTGATCGTGGTCTGCCTTCGAGGAGGAGCCAGAAGAGTTCGTCGAGGACGTCGAAGGGCAATCGTGGACGTCTGTAGTGCGTGGTCATGGGGGTGTTCCTTCGTTCAGTGGAAACACCCGGTCTGATAGTGCTGGTCAGACCGGGTGTTGCACTAGAACTTAGAAACCGCCTGCTCGGGACGTGACCATTTCGCCCACCCAAGGCATCTAGTAGGGAAGTGCATCTGCCGGGGGAGGCGCGCAGATCGTAGGAGAAGTTGCTCTAGGGGCCCAGGCGCCCAAGCCGCCCAGGCGCGTAGGTGTCTTAAAGCCCCAAACGCGTGAGCACTCGCTTCACATGATCGAGGGCCTCATCCTGTGACAGCCCGAAGTTCTGATTGAAATACATTCCGTCGCCGATGAGCTGAATCGTCATCGCCAGATCAGCATCGCCGAGGTGGTTGTTGAGAGCGTCGAACCACGCTTCACGTGTGCGACGCAGAGCCGCCTTGGCGTCCTCGTTCTCGAGAGCGAGGCAGCCGGCGGCGATGAGGCTGCGGTCCAGGGGAGTACCGACCTCGGCGGAGGTCTCGAGGTAGTAATAGTGGAGGCGCGCGCCGGCGGCCTTCATCTCCTCGACGTCTTCGGCGACCAGCTGGTCGAGGCGTTCCAGGCTGCCCTTGATGAGCTCGGCCTTCGACCCGAAATGATAGAGCAGACCGCCTTTGGAGACTCCGGCCTTCGCAGCTACTGCGTCCAGAGTCGCTCCGGCTGTGCCGTGTTCGTCGAGGAGCGTATCGAAAGCGTCGAGCAGCTTCTCCTTGGTTGCGGTCGGATTGCGTGCCATAGCCACGAGCCTAGTCCATGGCTGTACTTACGAGACGGACGTGTGCCTGGTGTTCTGCCAGCTGGGCATGCATGAGACCGCTCGGATTTCTCGCGCGGCCGGGCCTGTATCTGTGCAGTACCTGAGCATCTCGGTTGCAGCACGCCAACCGCTTTTCAGCTGTACCGTCCAGACGGTACAGTTGATGCCATGACGACGACACTGACTCCACAGCTGCGTGCCGGCCGGCGCGAATGGGCCGGACTCGCGGTGCTCATGATCCCCGTGCTGCTGATCTCGATCGACAACACGGTCCTCGGCTTCGCGATCCCTGCCATCAGCACCGGCCTGCACCCGACGGGCACCCAGCTGCTGTGGATCGTCGATATCTACGCGCTCATGCTCGCCGGTCTGCTGGTGGCCATGGGCAGCCTCGGTGATCGGGTCGGACGTCGCAAGCTGCTCATCATCGGGTCCGTCGGCTTCGGTGCGGCCTCACTGCTCGCGGCGTTCTCCACCTCCGCCGAGATGCTCATCCTCGCCCGCGCCCTGCTCGGCATTTTCGGCGCTACCCTCATGCCATCGACACTGTCGCTCATCCGCAACATCTTCGCCCATGACAAAGACCGTCGCATCGCGATCGCCACCTGGGCCGCGATGTTCTCCGGTGGTGCCGCACTCGGGCCCATCGTCGGCGGCTTCCTGCTCGAGCACTTCCACTGGAGCTCCGTCTTCTTCATCAACCTGCCGCTCATCGCGCTCTTCATTCCCGCAGCTGCAATTCTGCTGCCCGAATCGCGCGACCCGAACCCCGGCCGCTTCGACCCGTTTTCCATCATTCTGTCGATGCTTGCTCTGGCCCCGCTCGTCTTTGCCATCAAACACAGCATGGAGTCTGGCGCCGACTTCCTCTTCTGGCTCAGCCTGTCCGTGGCTATCGTCGCCGGAGCCAGCTTCGTCCTCCGCCAGCTCGCGACTCCGAACCCGATGCTCGACGTCCGTCTGTTCGCGAACTCCGTGTTCACCTCGGCGGTGGTGTCGAACCTGTTGAGCATCATGGGACTGGCGGGGTTCCTCTACTTCGGCACCCAGCTGCTCCAGCTCGTGCTCGGACTCTCACCGATCGACGCGGCCCTTGTGCTTATCCCGGGACTCATCACCTCGGTTGCGGCCGGCTATCTGGCAGTGCCGCTCATCGCCCGCTTCGAACCGCGCGTCGTCGTGCCCTGCGCGCTCGCGCTCAACGCGGTCGGCATGGGCATCATCGCCTTCACCTCCGAACACTCCGTGATGGGAATGCTGCTAGCCTTCCTCATCCTCGGCATCGGACTCGGCACCGCCGAGGTCATCACGAACGACCTCATCCTCGCCGCGGTCCCCGCTCACAAGGCCGGAGCTGCTTCGGCGATATCGGAAACCGCGTACGAATTCGGGTCCGTCATGGGCACGACCGTCCTCGGCGGACTCTCGACCTTCATGTACGGATCCGCGCTGCAGTCGGCGATCGGGGACAAAGCGGACAGAGCACAGTTCGACACGCTCGGCTCCGCACTCGAATACGCTTCCGGGCTGAGTGGTGCAGCCGGTGAGCGAATCACCGAGGCGGCCGTGTCAGCCTTCGACTTCGGCGTACAGTGGGCCGCCGGTGCGGCCGTCGTCCTCGTCCTCATCGCCGCCGTGCTCACGAGCTTCGGTCTCAAGGGCGCCGGGCGACTCCTGCCGGGAGCTGCCACCGGTGCCAAAGCGGACCGCTGATCCAAAGCGGATGCCCTACACTCACAGGCATGAGCGCTGAGACCCGATCCCCGTACGAACGGGCGCTCGGGTCCCGGACCGCCGAACTCCACCCAGTCCTCAGGCGATACTTCGCGGTGATCCCTCCCGGCGCGGTGGGTGTCGGTGAAGGTGTCTTCGAATCGTTCGGCACCCAACGGCGGTGGCTGTGGCCCGTCCTCGCCATTGCGAAACGGTGCGGTGTGATCGTGCCGGGTCTGCACCGCGAGGTTCCTTTTCGCGTAGAGAACCGAACGGAAGACGGTGAGCAGACGGCGACGCGGACTATGAAATTCGACGACGGCGATTGGTCGATGGTCGATGCGGTGTCGTTCGTCCCGCGCGGATCCCGATCCGAGGTAGGTGGAGAAGTTCCGTGCGACTCTCAGGGCGGAGTCGTCGACGTGCTGGGGAAGCCGTCCGTCGTCGAGGCGGAGTTTGCTGTTGACGTGGTCAATGGGGGATTGCGACTGCGCAGCCGCCGAATCGCGCTACGGGCAGGTGGGTTGCGGCTGCCCATGCCGTTAGTGCTGCGACCGGTCATCGAATTGAGTGAGCGATTCGACGACACCCTCGACCGGCAGAGAGTCGAGCTCTACGTCGACCTGCCGCTGATCGGACGTGTCTACGAGTACTCCGGCACTTTCACCTACCGCATCGTGAGCGAATACCTGCGTTCGACGAGGGGCAATTGAGCGATTCGGGCAGTCGGCGACGGTCGTAAATGCCCTCGATCAAGCAGAAGCGCGGATATCGGGACGTAGACGTCTCGATATCCGCGCTTGGCCTTGAACGGCGGTTAGTTGGCTGGCGAACCGCGCTTCGCCTTGAACGACGGCTGGGCGCTGCGCTAGGCCTTGAACGACGGCCGGGATCAGCTCTGCGACGAGTTCGCCGGGGAGAGCACCTCCTGCGCCGTCTGCTTCTGCCGCTTGCGAGCCAGCACTCGGCCGATGCCGGTGTAGACAAGAGCGGCGATGAGCACGACGTAGATGACGATCGTGATCGGCGAGGACACCAGAGTCGACGCATCACCGCCGGAAGCCAGCAGAGAGTCGCGCAGGTTCGACTCGGCCAGGGGACCGAGCACCATGCCGATCATCAGCGGCGCCAACGGCACACCATAGCGTTTGAGCACGAAGCTCAGCACCCCGATGCCCAGCAGTATGAGCAGCTCGAACGTCGAGGCGGACGTCGCATAGATGCCAAGTCCGCAGAAGACCGCGATGCCGCCGTAGAGGTACGGGTCCGGGATCTTCAGCAGCTTCGCCCACAGAGGAGCGAACGGCAGGTTGATGATGAGCAGCACGATCATCGCGACGAAGAAGCTCGCCAGCAGACCCCACACGAGCTCGGGGGAGCGGTCGAAGAGCAGCGGACCGGGCTGGATGCCGTACTGGCGGAAGGCCGCGAGCATGATCGCCGCCGTTGCCGAGATCGGCAGACCCAAAGCCAACAGGGCACCCATGGCGATGCCCGTCGTCGCCGATCCGGCCGCCTCGGGGGCGGCAAGACCACGGATCGCGCCCTTGCCGAACTGCGGATCCTTCCGACGGGAATCGAGCTTGCGCTCCAGGCCGTAGGCCATGAACGTCGGAACATCGGCACCGCCGACAGGAATGACGCCGAAAGGCAGGCCGATCGCGGTTCCACGCAGCCACGCCGGCAGAGCTTCGCCGACTTCCTTGCGGGAGAGGAAAGGCCGACCAGAGGCGTTGATCGTATTGTCCTTGGTCTGACGGCGGATGCGAGAGGCGATGAAGAACACTTCGCCCAGCGCCAGCACACCCACGGTCACCGTGACGAGGGAGACTCCGTCGAAGAGCTCGGGCACGCCGAGGGTGAACCGCTCGGTACCCGAGACCGAGTCGATGCCGATGACAGTGAAGCCGATGCCCAGCACCAGGGCCGTGAGCCCCTTGAGCACCGAATCGGCCACCACCGAGGAGGTGGCGACGAAGGCAAACAGGGCAAGGGCGAAGAACTCGGCCGGGCCGAAGCTTGTTGACAGCTCCGCCAGAGCGGGAGCGACGAAGACGACGAGGCAGCAGGAGATGAACCCGCCGATGAACGCACCGATCGCGGCCGTCGCCAAAGCCTGCGGGGCCCGCCCGGCCTTGGCCATCTTGTGGCCTTCGAACGTCGAGGCGATCGCCGAGGCCTGCCCAGGGGTGTTCATGAGGATGGCCATCGTCGAGTCGCCGAAGAGCCCGCCGAAGTAGACGCCGGCGAACATGATGAACGCACCCGTGGGGTCCAGCGCAAAGGTCATCGGCAGCAGCAGGGCCACGGCCATGGACGAGCCCAGGCCCGGCAGCACGCCGACGGCGGTGCCGAGGAAGCAGCCGACGAGGACCCACAGCAGGTTCATCGGTGTCAGAGCGTGTGTGAACCCTTCGAAGAGGGACATGAGAGCGTCCATATCAGAAGCCACCTCCCAGAATTCCCGAAGGAAGGTTGAGTCCCAGCATCACCGAGAAGGCGATGTAGACCAGGGACGAGAACGTCAGTGCCAGAGTCAGGTCGAACAGCGGCTTCTTCGAGCCCATCGACCGGGCCACGCACCAGAACAGCAGAGCGGCGGCGATGATCCACCCGGCGAATTCGAGGATGAGCGCGAAGGCCGCGAAACCGCCCGCACCCCAAGCCAGAGACACGAAGTCGCTGTGCGTGCGGTGCTTCGAATCGGCCTTGCGTGCAGCGGCGAGAGCCTGACGGTCTTCTTCTGGCTCGTCTTCCTCATGAGGGGAGAGGCGAGAGGCCGCAACAGCCGAGGTGACCGGAGTCGAGAACGCCTTGTCCTCTTCGGCCGCGGCCGGCAGCTCGTCCTCGACATCGACCGGTTCCGGATTGCGGATATAGGCGATGACCAGCAGGATCGTCAGCGCGTATCCGACGAGCATGATGATCGTCGGGAAGAACTGTGGACCCGGTTTGTCCGCGTCCGGGGCGATGTCCATGGTGAGGATGCCGATGAGCAGATAGGTGGAGAATGCTCCCATGATGAGGGGGACGATGAGCCCCGACCGTCCCTGCCACCAGGTTCCCGCGCCGAGGTGGCCCGTCCTGTCCGTGTGCGTTGTCGTCTGTGCGCTCACAGTCCCAACTCCTTCAGCAGCTTCTCCACTCGGGAGGTGTCTTCTCTGACGAACTCGGCGAACTCCTCGCCGGTCTGCCACACATCGGTCCACTTGTTCCGATCGAGGGCGTCCTTCCAGGCCGCACTGTCACGAGTCTTCTGCAGGATCTCGAGGAGCTGAGCGGAGTCGTCGCCGGTGATGTCCGGTGCTCCGAGCCAGCCGCGCCAGTTCGTCAGCGTGACCTCGTATCCCTGTTCGGACATGGTCGGCACGTCGTCGAAGCCCTCGATGCGTTGCGGCGCGGCCACGCCGATGGCTTTGACGCGTCCGGCCTCGATCTGGTCGGAGACCTCGTTGAAGCCGCAGGAGGCAAAGTCGGTGGTGCCCGAGAGCAGAGTCTGGATGGCTTCACCGCCGCCGGACTTCGGGATGTAGGTGATGTCAGAGGCGGGGATCTTGCCGAGCAGCGCCAACTGAGCGATGGTCAGGTGGTCGACCGAGCCGGCCGAACCGCCCGTCCACACGAACCCTTTCGGGTCCTTCTTCCACGCGCCGATGACGTCGTCGATCGTATTGTGCGGGGAATCCGCGGCGGCGATGAGGACGTCATAGTCCTCGGCCACGCGGGCGAGCAGAGTTGTGTTGTCGAATCCGACCGGCGACTTATTCAGCGCGATTCCGCCGACCATGGCGGTGCCGGTGGCCAGGATCGTGTCCGACTGGCCGTGCATGGTCGAGAATTTGCCGAGGCCGATGGTGCCGCCGGCGCCCGGGATGTTGACGACCTGGGCATTGTTGGCGAGCCGGTCGACGCGCATGGCCTGTTGGGTCTCGCGGGCGAATCCGTCCCAGCCGCCGCCGGCGCCGGCCGGAGCGATGAGGGTGAGATTCGATGACAGGTCACCCTTCGCCGAGGCGGCCCTGACCGAGTAGGTCGTCGCCGTTCCGATCGCCGCCAAGGCGATAGCCCCGTAGGCGATGCGACCGAAGGTTCGTCGCGAGGGATGGGAGGATTCCGACACGGAATCCCCGGGAGGTGGCGCCTTTGGCACGGACTTCTCCTTTGAAGGCAGGTGTGATGTGAGACTCACCTTAGAGGTTCCTGAGTGTCGACTGCGAGGTTGTGCTCACTCTGCGCGTTCTGCTCATTGAGCGCGTTGAGTGCATTCTGCTCAGAATGAGTCGGCGACGATACATCGGTCGGGTCCCGGGGTTTCCGGGCCGGCGGCTAGGCTGACGTCATGAGCGAAACTTCCGGCACAGACTCCGCGGCCTCGACGACCGCGACCCCGGCATCGGCACCGGTGGCGAAGAAGGTCCCGTTCGAGCGCACGCACCACGGCCATACTTTCGTCGACGACTACGAATGGTTGCGTGAGAAGGAGTCGCCCGAGGTCATCGCCCACCTCGAGGCAGAGAACGCCTGGACCAGCGCGCAGACCGCTCACCTCGAGGGGCTGCAGAACTCGATCTTCACCGAGATCAAGACGCGCATCAAAGAGACCGATATGTCCGTGCCCAACCGGCGCGGGAACTATTGGTACTTCTCCCGCACGAAGGCCGGACTCGACTACGGAATCAGCGTCCGAATCCCCGTCTCGGGCCCCGACGACTGGACCCCGCCGGAGGTCGGCGAAGAGCCTCTGCCCGGCGAAGAGGTCATCTTCGACTCGAACGTCGCCGCAGACGGTCAGGAGTTCTTCTCCCTCGGCTCCTTCTCACTCTCCGACGACGGCAGTCGGCTTCTCTACGGTGTCGACACCACTGGCGACGAACGCTATACCCTCCGACTTCGCGATCTGGCCACGGGGGACGACCTCGCCGACACGGTCGACGGCACCTTCGCAGGAGCCTCCCTCGATCCGAGCGGCCGCTTCGTCTTCTACACCACCGTCGACGACGCCTGGCGACCGGAGAAGGTGTGGCGCCACGTCGTCGGCACCGACAGCAGCGACGACGTGTGCATCTTCCATGAACCCGATGAGCGCTTCTTCGTCGGATCGGGCTTCTCGCGTTCGGGCCGAATGATGTTCGTCGTCACCGGATCGAAGACGACTACCGGATACTGGAGCATCAGCGTCGACGACCTCGAAGCCGAACCGCAGGAGATCTGGCCCCGCGTCGACGGCGTCGAATACAACGTCGAGCACGCCGTCATCGGCGGTGAGGACCGCTTCCTCATCACCCACAACCGCAATCGTGCCGACTTCGAACTCGTCGATGTTCCGGCCGCCGATCCGACCGCCACGGGCCGTCCGGTGCTTGATGACATCGACGACCTGCGCATCGAAGACGTCGACGCCTTCGCCGACTTCATCGTGCTCAGCTACCGTCGCGGCGGCTTTGCGCGCGTCGGCATCATCCGCTTGGGCGATTCCTCCTCTCCGTTCGGACCGCTGCAGGAGCTGCCCTTCGGCCGGGAGACCGGGTCACTCTACGTGGGCAACAACCCGGAGTTTGTGCAGACGAGCATCCGACTGCATTTCACCTCCATGTCGACGCCCGCCGTGATCTATTCACACAGCGTCGCAGACGGCGCTGACACGGTTCTCAAGCGTCAGCCCGTTCTCGGTTCCGTCGACCTGAACGCCTATACCGAAACCCTGCTGTGGGCGACAGCTGAAGACGGCACCGATATCCCGATCTCGGTCGTCTTCCGCAAGGACCTGCACCGTACCGACGGCCACGGCGGTCCCGCCTCGGCGAATACGGGCACAGGCGACGGTGGGGACACAGCGAGCGGAGCCGCCTCGGCGAAAGTCGAGCCGACACCGCTGCTCCTCTACGGATACGGGTCCTACGAAGCGAGCATGGACCCGTACTTCTCGGTCTCCCGGCTGTCCCTGCTCGACCGCGGCGTCGTCTTCGCCATCGCCCATGTGCGCGGCGGCGGCGAAATGGGCCGACGCTGGTACGACCAGGGCAAGACCACGGCGAAGAAGAACACCTTCACCGATTTCATCGACGTCGCCCGCCACCTCATCGACACCGGGTGGACGAGCCCGGACCGGCTCGTCGCCAGCGGCGGATCGGCCGGCGGTCTGCTCATGGGCGCGATCGCGAACATGGCACCCGAGCTCTTCGCCGGAATCAGCGCCGAAGTGCCGTTCGTCGACGCCCTGACATCGATCCTCATGCCCGAGCTGCCGCTGACCGTCATCGAATGGGAGGAGTGGGGAGACCCGCTCCATGATCCGCAAGTGTATGAGTACATGCGCTCGTACTCTCCCTACGAAAACATCACCGAGGCGGCCTACCCGCAGATCTTGGCCGTGACCTCGCTCAACGACACCCGAGTCCTCTACGTCGAACCCGCGAAATGGGTCGCCCGACTCCGTGAAGTCGGCGCGAACGCCCTGCTCAAGACCGAAATGGTCGCCGGGCACGGCGGAGCATCGGGGCGCTATGACGCGTGGAAGGAGATCGCGTTCGAGTACGCGTGGATCCTCGATGTGCTGGGACGATCGGATGTCGAAATAGAGCCCTGAGGGGACGACTGTCGCCGCAGATAACGATACTGGGACGATTGTCTCCAAAACCCGGATTCGGCACCCGGCGTCAGTGCCGGGCCATACAGTGGATATCATCACATTCGACGTGATGCGCGCCATGATCTCAGAACGGTCTGAGTGACGGCGGCGCATCATTCATCTGCATTGCCGTGACTACTCCTTGCGTGCGAGGAGCGGCGGTGTCGAATGCAGAATTCGTGACGGATCCGCACCGGCGGACCGAAATTCCGAAAGGGAGAAGAATGCGTCTCAGGAAAGTGGCCACAGCGATGGTGGCAGTCGGTTCGATTCTTGCGGTTTCGGCCTGCGGAGGCGGCGAAGGCGGTGGCGGTGGCGGCGAGGGCGATTCGTACTCCATCGGCGTCTCTCAGCTCGTACAGCACCCGGCGCTCGACGCTGCGACCGAAGGCTTCAAGAAGTCGTTCGAAGATGCCGGCGTCGACGTCGAATGGGACGTGCAGAACGCCCAGGGCGAACAGGCCAACGCGACCTCGATCGCCCAGCAGTTCGCCAACGACGGCCTCGACCTCGTGCTCGCCGTCGCCACCCCGGCCGCTCAGGCCGCAGCCCAGGCGATCACCGACAAGCCCGTGCTCTTCACCGCCGTCACCGACGCCGAAGAGGCCGGCCTCGTCGACAGCAACGACAAGCCAGGCGGAAACGTCACCGGCACCTCCGACCTCAACCCGGTCGAAGAGCAGCTCAAGCTGGTCAAGGACGTCAAGCCCGATGCGAAGACCGTCGGCATCGTCTACAGCTCCGGTGAGGTCAACTCGCAGGTTCAGGTCGATCTCGCGAAGAAGGCCGCCAAGGGCCTCGACGTGACGATCAAGGAAGCGACGATCGCGAACTCGGGTGAGCTCGCTCAGGCCGTGGATTCGCTCGGCAAGGTCGACGCCTACTATGTGCCCACCGACAACAACGTCGTCTCGGCAGTGTCGACCATGGTCCAGGCAGCAGAGAAGAACAAGGCTCTGCTCGTCGGGTCGGAAGCCGGCCAGGTCGAATCCGGTGCGGCGATCACCCGCGGCATCGACTACACGAAGCTCGGCGAACAGACCGGCGAAATGGCTCTGCAGATCCTCCAGGACGGAAAGAAGCCCGCCGAGATGCCCGTCGAGACCAGCTCGAACCTCGAACTCGTCGTCAACCCGAAGGCCGCCAAGGCCCAAGGCGTCGAGATTCCGAAGAAGCTCGTCGACGAGGCCGACAAGGTCATCGAGTGATCGGAACCTGCTTCACCCCGTGACCCGGTGCCCGGAGTCATCGACTCCCCGACGGCACCGACGTCACCGGCCCCGAGGCCGTCGGCACTGAAACCGACGGCCTCGGGGCCACCACGAACCACACACCAGAAATGAACGGAAACCCATGTTCGGAGCATTGGAGCTCGGGCTCATCTACGGCGCGATGGCGCTCGGGGTCTATCTGACCTTCAAGGTCCTCAACTTCCCCGACCTCACCGTCGACGGAAGCTTCACCACGGGCGGTGCCACCGCAGCCTCCCTCATCATCGCCGGGGTCAACCCCTTCCTGGCCACTGCCGCGGCGATCGGCGCCGGACTCATCGCCGGCTACATCACCGGTCTGCTCCACACGAAAGGCGGAATCGACGGACTGCTCGCCGGAATCCTCACGATGATCGGCCTGTGGTCGATCAACCTGCGGATCATGGGGAAGGCGAACCTGCCGCTCCTGCGAGAAGACACCGTGTTCACCCCGCTGCGGGAGAACATGCTCATGGGCACCTGGGCATCGATCGCGATCCTGCTCGTCTTCGCCCTCATCCTCAAGTTCGCCATCGACTGGTTCCTCACCACCGACCTCGGGCTCGCCATCCAGGCCACCGGAAACAACAAAGAGATGATCCGCAGCCTCGGCGTCAACACCGACAACTCGACGATGCTCACCCTGGCACTGTCGAACGGCTTCGTCGCACTCTGCGGTGCACTCGTCGCCCAGTACCAGGGGTTCTCCGACATCAGCATGGGCATCGGCCTCATCCTCGTCGGACTCGCCTCGGTGATCCTCGGCCAGGCCGTCTTCGGCAGCCGCAACATCTTCATGGCCAGCCTCGGCGCGCTCCTCGGATCGGTCGTCTACCGGCTGATCATCTTCCTCGCCCTGCGCGCGGGCCTGGATACGAACGATATGAAGCTGACGACCGCGCTGCTCGTCGTCATCGCACTGCTGCTGCCCAGATGGGGATTCCTCAAACGGATCCCCTCACTGCGCGGACGCGGAAACCGGGCGGCCGCCTCGGTGCCGGCCGGAACGACCGATATGAAGGACCCCGCAGAGATCGCCGACATCCCCGCCGGTGCGACCGGCGCCCGAACCGGGAAGGAGATCTGAGACCAATGCTCAAGATCGACAACATCTCCAAGACCTTCTTCCCGGGCACCGTCAACGAACGCAAGGCGCTGCAAGGACTCTCGCTCGAACTCGACGAATCCGACTTCGTCACCGTCATCGGCTCCAACGGAGCCGGAAAATCGACACTGCTCAACACCATCTCCGGCCGTCTGCCCATCGACTCCGGTTCGATCACCATCGACGGCGCCGAGGTGTCGCGGATGCCCGAATACAAACGGGCGAGATACCTGGGCCGCGTCTTCCAGGATCCGATGGCCGGCACCGCTCCGGACCTCACGATCGAGCAGAACCTCTCGCTCGCGCTCAGACGCGGAAAGCCGCGTGGGCTGGGGCGGGGGACCACCTCGGAGCGACGCGAGCACTTCAAGGAGGAGCTCGCCACTCTCGAACTCGGACTGGAGAACCGGCTGAAGACGAAGGTCGGGCTGCTCTCCGGCGGTCAGCGGCAGGCGCTCAGCCTGCTCATGGCCGGATTCACCCAGCCGCGGATCCTGCTGCTCGACGAGCACACCGCCGCCCTCGACCCGCAGCGCGCAGCCCTGGTATCAGCTCTGACGAAGAAGATCGTCGAGGCCGACGGGCTGACCACGCTCATGGTCACCCACAATATGGAGCAGGCCATCGCGCTGGGCAACCGGCTGATCATGATGCACGAGGGACGGATCATCTACCAGGCCTCGGCCGAGGAGAAGAAGGACCTGACCGTCGAGACGCTGCTCGGCGAATTCTCGAAACTCAAGGGAGCGACCCTGGGCGACCGGGCACTGCTGAACTGAACCGAGACTTCGCCAGAAGCCAGGCGATGGCTTGCAGGCAGGCCGACAGTCTGCAGACCGGATGAGAGGGCGGTTCGCACCGACAGGGTGCGGACCGCCCTCTCTTCCGCGCTGGCGTACTTTACCAACCGGTTGGTAAAGTCGAGGCATGGCGAATGATGGACGGATGCGGATTCTCGAAGCGGCGAAGGCTCTGGCCGAATCGCATGATTCGGTGCAGGGGGTGACGATCTCGCTGGAGTCGGTCGCGCAGCAGGCGGGTCTGACGAAGCCGGGCCTGATGTATCACTTCCCGTCTAAGGAAGCGCTCATGCTCGGGCTCGTCGACCATGCCGCAGAAGACTGGGCACGGCGACTGCGCGAGCACACCGGGCGCCCGAGTCAGGAGCTGTCGAGCTTCGAGCGGCACCGTGCCTATGTCACAGTGGCCACCACTGCCGAGGTCTCCCGCGCCGACTATTGGATCTTCTCCGATGCGCTCTACCACCCGAAGCTGTCGCGGGCATGGAGCGAGCACCTCGGTCCGTGGTTCGGCACCACCGGACTCGACGATCGTGCGGTATCTCTGCTGACCGCGGCTCGATTCTGCGCCGACGGTGCGTGGATGTCAGAGGCGACAGGAGTCTTCCCCTCCGAGGACCTCGCCGCCGTGCGCGAGCACGCCCTCGCTCTCATCGACGCCGCAGAGACCTCAACCGATACCGCCGAGGGTGCATGCGACAACACCGAACCGGAGGTGAGCGAATGAATGCGAAACGTCTGCTGCTGCTCGTCATGGCCATCCTCGCCGAGGTGGCCGCCACCCTGATGCTGCGCGCCTCGGTTGCCGATCCGAGGTGGATCCCCGGAGTCGTCGTCCTCTACGCCACAGCCTTCTTCATCCTCGGGCTCACCCAGCGGCTGGGCATGCCGCTCGGAGCCGTCTACGCCACCTGGTCGGCCAGCGGAGTCGCCCTCGTCGCCGTGCTCGGCGTCGTGTTCTTCGGTGAGCTCCTGAGCATCGGCGCCATCATCGGCATCGCCCTCATCATCATCGGGGTCATCCTCGTCGAATCCGGCACTCCCGAGGAATCCGAGACCGTCGACGCGGAGGTGACCGAATGAGCTGGATGTGGTTGGCCCTGTCGATCCTCAGCGAAGTCGCCGGCACCTTGTGCCTGCGCGCCAGCGCCGGACTGCAGCGCAAGATCTGGTTCGTCCCGGTGGCGATCAGCTACACCGCGGCCTTCTTCTTCCTCAGCCGCACCCTCGCCGAGGGCATGCCGCTCGGCGTCGCCTACGGCCTCTGGGCGGCGTGCGGAGTCGCACTGGTCTGTCTGCTCTCTCGAGTGATCTGGAAGGATCCGCTGACGCGGAAGGCGCTCCTCGGGATCGGCTTCATCACCGTCGGCGTCATTCTCGTCGAAATCGGCTGACCCGGTCTTTGCTGGGAATTTATTGTGAAGCCGCAAGGAAGCTGTTATCGTCCGAAGTTATGGCCCCTCTTCGATTCGACGACCTCCGCCGCTGGGGATGGTCGACCCCGAATCGAGAGCGCCCGAGCTGCGGCTTCGCCAATGATTCCTGGGAGCCCGTGGCCGTCGGCTGGTGGGGCGGAGAGCCCTAGTCACTGATCGCCGATCCGCAGACCATCTGCCCGATCGACGGCCGCCGACCGGTCGCATCACCTGATTTCCCACTCGTACCCGATGTGCGTTCTTGCCATCGGGCCATGATGCGTTCGTCTCCGTGTCCGGCACCGATCGATTTCGGCAGTCTTCCGCAACTATCGAAAGAGTGTGAACCGACACATGACAGATGACTCCACCCGTACCGACGAACACGATCCGGGCCCGGATCTGAACGCCGACACCTCCACCGAGGCGGCCCGCCGAGCATCACGCGAGAGGATCATGGCTGATGCCCGCCGAATGAGAGACGACGCCAAACGCGTCGGTCGTGAGACCGGACGCAACCTCGGCCAGTTCGACTACCGTCGACCGCGCGGTCCCGTGAAGGCCGATCTCGAAGATACGCACGGCCACTACCCGCACGACACCCATCCCATCCTCGTGCCCGGAATCGCCATCGACGAACAGCGGCGCAAGTACTCGCTGGACACGATCATCTTCGCGATCGCCGGCGGCCTCACCGTCGCCTTCGTCATCTGGGGCATCTCCAGTCCGTCCAGCGTCGCCAGCGTCGCTCAGTCGGCGTATGACTGGGCGACGCTCAATGTCGGATGGCTGTTCAACCTCGTCGCGATCATCATCCTCGTCTCCCTGCTCATCCTCGCGTTCTCTCCCTACGGCAAGATTCCCTTGGGCAAGGACGGAGAGACCTCCGAGTTCTCCACCTTCTCCTGGGTCGCCATGCTCTTCGCGGCGGGCATCGGCATCGGCGTCCTCTTCTTCGGACCCTCCGAGCCGCTGACCTACTTCATCTCACCGCCGCCGCTGACGAACGATCCGGAGACGACCGAGGCGCTCCACGGGGCGATGGCCCAGACCTACTTCCACTGGGGCTTCCATGCGTGGGCGATGTACGCCCTCGTCGGCGGTGCCATCGCCTATGCCGCCTATCGTCGCGGTCGTTCGCTGCTGCTGTCTTCGATCTTCCAGACTCTGTTCGGCAAGCGACAGACGGAGGGATTCGCCGGAAAGCTCGTCGATATCTTCGCGATCGTCGCCACTCTCTTCGGTACGGCCGCAGCCCTGGGCATCGCGGCCATGCAGATCGGCACCGGTGTCAGCATCGTCTCCGGTGCGGGACCGATGACGAACAATATGCTCGTCGTCATCATCCTCGTCCTCACCCTCGGCTTCATCATCTCCGCGGTCTCCGGCGTCTCGCGCGGAATCCGCTACCTGTCCTCGATCAACATCGTCCTCACCGTCGGCATCGTCGCGCTCGTACTGTTCCTCGGACCTACGCTCTACCTGCTCAACCTGCTGCCCTCGGCGTTCATGGAATATCTCGGGTCGATGTTCGACATGATGGGCCGGTCGCTGTCCTGGGGCGCCGAGACCCAGGAATTCCAGTCCCTGTGGACCGTCTACTACTGGGCATGGTGGATCTCCTGGTCGCCGTTCGTCGGCACCTTCATCGCCCGCATCTCCCGCGGCCGTTCGATCCGCCAGTTCATCCTCGGCACGATCTTCATCCCCTCGACGCTGCTCTTCGTCGCCTACGGAATCATGGGCGGAACCTCGATCTGGATGTACCGGTCCGGAGCATCGGGGTTCACCGACAGCATGGAGGCCCCCGAGGTGTTCTTCACCCTCATCGACAACCTTCCCTATGTCGAATGGCTGCCGTTCGTCGTCATCATCGTCCTGGCGATCTTCTTCATCACCTCCGCGGACTCCGCGTCGGTGGTCATGGGCATGCTCACCAGCCGCGGCGATCAGGAGCCGAAGAAGTGGGTCGTCGTGTTCTGGGGTCTCGTGATGTCCGGAATCGCCGTGGTGATGCTCCTCCTCGGCGACGCCAGCGCACTCGAGGGACTCCAACAGCTCGTCATCGTCACTGCGGTGCCGTTCGCTCTCGTCATGCTCTTCATCATCGTCGCCTGGTTCAAGGAGCTGCGCACGGATCCGCTGGCCCTGCGCCGTCAGTACGCGCTCAACGCGGTGGACAACGCCGTGGTCGCCGGTGCCGATGCCTACGGTGACGACTTCGCCCTGCAGGTCGTGCCCACCGAACCCGGTGACGGTGCGAACGGCGGAATCGACTCCGAGCACGGGGACTACACCGACTGGTACCAGCGCACGGACGAGAACGGCGAACCCGTCGGCTTCGACTACGAGACCGGCGAATGGGCCGACGGGTGGACCCCGGACGACGATTCCGCGAACACCGCGGACTCCACAGCGGCTGAGGACTCCACCGCCGCCGAGGCGGCCGCCGACTCCACTACCGATGCGGACTCCGGGACCGCCTCGGCGAGCGAATCCGACCCGGATTCAGTGACCGATTCCGAAGCCGACTCCGGCCCCGACCGCAGAGAGGACCACCCATGACCACCCCGAACATCGTCGTCATCCAAGCCGACCAGATGGCTGCCCAGGCTCTGGGTGCCTATGGCGATGCGGCCGCGCTGACACCGAATATGGATGCGCTGGCTGCCGATGGAGCCGTCTTCGACCGTGCGTACTGCAATACTCCGCTGTGCTCGCCATCGCGGGCGTCGATGATGACCGGGCGGATGCCCTCGGAGATCGACTGCCTGGACAACGGCGACGACTTCGCGGCCTCCGTGCCGACGTTCGCCCACCGTCTGCGCAAGCTCGGCTACCACACAGCGCTGATCGGGCGGATGCACTTCATCGGGCCTGATCAGCACCACGGTTTCGAAGAGCGCCTGACCACGGACGTGTACCCGGCCGATCTCGATATGGTGCCCGACTGGAACCGTCCCCTGGAGCAGAAGCTGCAGTGGTACCACGAGGCGGATCCCGTATTCACCGCCGGTGCGGCGACCGCGAACGTCCAACAGGACTTCGACGACGAGGTGATCTTCAGAACCCTGCGCCACCTCAACGACCGCAAGCGCGCGAACCAGGCCGCCGGGTGCGATCAGCCGTTCCTCATGGTCACCTCGTTCATCCACCCCCACGACCCGTACGAGCCGCCGAAGGCCAACTGGGACCGATTCGCCGAGGTGACCATCCCGGACCCGGCCCACCCCGAGGTCCCCGATCCGGCCGTGAACCCGCACAGCCACCGTCTGCGCACGATGTGCGGCTTCGACGAACGCGAGCCTGGAATCGAGGACGTGCGGCGGGCTCGTCGTGCCTACTATGCGGCGGTGAACTACATCGACGACCACGTCGGAGCGATCCGGCGCAAGCTCGAAGAGCTCGACCTCGCGGACAACACCGTCATCGTCGTCACCAGCGACCACGGTGACATGTTGGGGGAGAAGGGGCTGTGGTTCAAGATGTCGCCCTATGAGCAGTCCTCCCGGGTTCCGCTCATCATCAACGGACCCGCCGAGGTGATCGCCCCGGGCCGGTATGCGACCCCGGTCAGTCTCGTCGACCTCGCGCCGACCCTGCTCGAGATCGCGCAGGGTTCGGCGGAGATCTCAGCCGAGGGTGTCCCCGGGCCGTCCGTGGGCACGGGGGATGCAGGTGCAGGAGCCGCCTCGGCGATCGATGAAGGACTGACCGGAACCTCGATACTCGAATCTGCCAGGCGGGAAGCCGCCGGCGAACTCGGGTCCGAGTACCGCGACGTCGTCATCGAGTACTTCGCCGAGGGCACCTACCGGCCGCAGGTCACGCTGGTGCGCGGCGATCTCAAGCTCACTGTGTGCCCCGGAGATCCGGAGCTGCTCTTCGACCTGGCGGAGGATCCCGACGAGCTGGTCAACCGCGCCGCCGATCCGGCCTACGCCCAGGCGCATGAGTCGATGCGTGCAGAACTCGAATCCCGGTATGACCTCGAGCACCTCGAGGAGCATGTGCTCGCCTCGCAGCGCAGCCGCCAACTCGTCGCCGACGCGCTCAAGGTCGGTCGAGTCCGCCACTGGGACTTCGACCCGGAACCGTCGCACGGATATGTGCGCGGTGACTTCTGGTCGGCGTTCCGTTTCGGCAAGATCCCAGCCGCCGACTGAGTCGCCGGCTGCAGCGCCAACGGACCGCGTTGCCCTCGCGGTCGGTCGCGCTGCCCCCGCGGGTTCGAAGCGTGGGCGCACTGATCGAGATCACTGCGCTTACACTTCGAGCCCGCGGAAGCAGGTTTCGGGCCCCGCCGGACGGCTCCGGCGGGGCGGCCGGGAGGGTGAGCCGCCTCGGCGAGAACAATTCACTTGGACTTAGGTGAGTTGCGGGTCACATTCTCAGAAATCGGTGGCATCATTCGAGGTAGGAGGGATGCCATGACCATCTTTGAGTCGACATCTGAAGTTCCGCTCGGTGCGGAGACCACATTCGACTGGCATGCTCGGCCAGGAGCGCTGACCCGCCTCTCACCCCACTGGGCGCAGGAGATCGTCGAGGAGAGTTATCCTCCGATCGCGCCGGGCTCGGTGGCTCAGGTGAAGACGAGCGTTCCCGGCACTTACGGACTTGTGCGGCGGCCGTTCAGCTCGGTGCATTCGGAGGGTCCGTCGCGGTTCTCCTTCGTCGATGAGCTGAAGAAGGGACCGCTGAGCCAGTGGAAGCACACGCACGAGTTCACTTCGGTCGCCGGCGGGACGAAGATCGACGACCACATCGAATTCTCCATGGCTCCGCAGGGCTTCGACGTCATCGACCGGGGCCTCACCCACTACCTCGAGGCCACCTTCGACGCCCGCCGCAAGCGGATGCTCATGGATATCGACTTCCTCGAATCCACGAATGCGCCCCTGCTGACGCGGAAGAAGGGCAAACACATCCTCATTGCCGGCGGCAGCGGAATGATCGGACGCCAGGTCGCCGCCCTGTTCTCCACCGCGGGACACTTCGTGCGACTGCTTGTGCGCGAAACCCCGAAGTTCCCCTACGAGGTGCACTGGAATCCGGACCTGGGAATCCTCAATCCACGCGACCTCGCGTGGGCGGATGCGGTGGTCCACCTCGGTGGGCGATCCATCGCCACACGGTTCACCAAGCATGCGAAGGACGAGATATGGTCCTCCCGCATCGATTCGACGAGGCTGCTCGTCGAGACGATGCGCGACCTGCCCGAGGCGAAGCGTCCGTCGGTCTTCGTCTGCGCTTCCGCGGTCGGCTATTACGGGTCGAAGGCGGACGAACCAGTCGACGAAACCGGACCGGCCGGCGACGGATTCCTCGCCGAGGTATGCCAGAAGTGGGAAGAGACAGCGGCCGGTGTCGAGGACGCCGGGATCAGACGTGTGTCGATCCGAACCGGAGTCGTACTCAGCTCCCTGGGCGGTCTGCTCAAACTGCAGGCGCCGCTGTTCCTCGCCGGTGCGGGCGGTCGATTGGGCAGCGGGGAGCAGGCACTGGCGTGGATCTCGCTTGACGATGTGGCGCGGTCATATGTGCACGCGGTCTTCTATGACTATGTGCGCGGGCCGGTCAACGCTGTTGCGCCGGAGCTTGTCACGCAGGCGGAATTCGCCGAGGCGCTCGCCGCTCACCTGCGCAGGCCCGCGTGGATCCCGACGCCCGGTTTCATCACAGAGATCATGCTCGGCCGTGATGGGGCGAAGGAGCTGGCTCTGGCGGACCAGCGCGTGGTGCCGGAGAAGCTGCAGGAAACCGGATACCAGTTCGCCCACCCGACCTTGAGCGACTGCTTCGACGAGGAGCTCGGCGGCGGGGCGTAATACAGAAGTCCCCTCCGCTCGGCCGACGAGCCTAACGGAGGGGACTGGTGTTTCTGCTGTTACTGCTGTTTCCGCAGTACGGGGTCAGAAGCGCTTCGAGGCGATCTCCGCGCCTTCGGTCAGCGACTGCAGCTTCGCGACGGCGATGTCCGGGTGGACGCGGCCGCCCAGGCCGCAGTCGGTGGAGGCGACGACGTTCTCGGGTCCGACGAGCTTGGCGAATCGGCCGATGCGTTCGGCGACGAGTTCAGGATGCTCGACGACATTGGTCGAGTGAGAGACGATTCCGGGAATGATGTACTTGCCCTCGGGCAGCTTCTTCTCTTCCCAGATCCGCCATTCGTGTTCATGGCGGACGTTCGCGGCTTCGAAAGTGATGCCGGCGGCGTTGATCGAAAGCACCTGGTCGACGATCTCGACGAACGGCAGGTCGGTGACGTGCGGTCCGTGCCACGAGCCCCAACAGGTGTGCACGCGCACCTGCGCCGGGTCGATTCCGCGCAGCGCATGGTTGAGTGCATCGATGCGGACCTGGATGAACGCGCGGTAGTCATCGAAGGACGGTTCCGGGTTGATCTGGTCGAAGTTCTCCGCGAGGGACGGATCGTCGATCTGGACGGTCAGACCCGCCTCGGTGATGGCGAGGTATTCCTCCCGCAGCACATCGGCCCACGCCCAGATGAACTCCTCATCGCTTGAGTAGTACTCGTTGGCGATGCGAGAGGCCGAACCGGGGGAGAGCGCATTGATGTACCCGGCACGCTCGTCATAGCCGGCGGCGGCCAGACCGGCCTTGAGGTTCGCGACGTCGCGGTTGACCTGGTCCTGACCGATGTAGCTGATCGGGCCGGTGGCCTTCGGGAACTGCGGCTGGGTTCCGGTGTCGGTTCCGGCCTTCGGGTCCGCGTAGACGTTTGGGAAGAGGTTGCGATCGCGACGGTCGGGCATGCTCGTGAGCACGATGTTGCCCGGAGTCGAACGGTTCGCCGGGATCTCCCAGAGGTCGATGTCGTGGAGCTCGAGCCCGCCGGTGCGCGCGAACGAGTAGTGCCACCATGCGCCGTAGTCGAAGTCGGCGGCCATCGCGTGACCGTACTCGCCGTCGTTGGGCAGTGAGATGCCCAGGTTCTTCTGCCGCTTGACGAGGTCGGTGACGCTGGCGGCGAGGAGCTCGTCGAATTCCTGCTCCTGCTCCTGAGACACGGACTCACCGGCCAGGCGAGCGGTGTTCTGCGCCTGCTTGACCTTGTTGGCTTCGATGAGCTCGGGAGTGCGGGGTAAGGATCCCGCGTGGGATGTGCGAATCGTTGCCATGGGTGGCTCCTCTGTCTCGGTTCGATCGTGCAGTGCGACTGCGGCAGTCGCGCCGCAGCATTCCCTCTCAGGCAATCACATTCGCAGTGGCGCATGTGTGGTTGTCGTCATCTTGGGACACGTGGGCGGAGTGGGTTGGTGGGCCGGCGGTGCAGTGCTGTCAGCTCAGTCCAGTACTGAGAAAGTGTCCGCCTTGCTCAATCACAAGTGGAGTTGGCTCATATGCTGGGGGCATGAGCTACAGACATTATGGTCAGGATCCAGCCGGGCGGTCAGGCACCGGTCAGCAGTGGAGCCAGGGACTCGGTCGGAGCCAGGCGGCGACGCTGGTGTCGGTTCCGCAGAATCCGGGCTGGCTCGCCCGCAGTCTGTTCTGGGCGGCCCTCATCATCGGGGTGCTGCCGTCGTTGGTGTTCGCCCCGATGGCGACGTCGGGGGAGGCGACCGCATCAGTCGTGCTCTTCAGCGTCGGATCGGTCCTCTGTGCATGTCTGCGGCTGGTCCTCGGCACTGCAGCGATCCTGCTCGTGAAGAACACCAGCTGGGCGCGGAGACTCATCGGTGCCGGAATCTTCCTCCTCGGATGCGCAGCCCTGCTGATTCTCACGCCCCTGACAGGAATCCTTCTCACTTCGGTCGGGACGGAAGACGGCAGCTCACTGCTCACCATGAACATCGTCCAAGGCGTGCTCAATGCGTTCTTCCTGGCCGCAGTATTCTGCGGGTGGAGCATCGCCCGCAATCGTCGGTGGTGGATCCTCGTCATCGCTGTCGTCCTCGGTGCGATCCTCGCCGTGCTCAGTGCGACTGTTGCACAACCGCTGGCCGAGAACGTCGCGACCGGCATCATGGCCGGAGTCCTCGTCCAAGCCGTGTGGCTCCTGCTCATCTTCGCAAGTCTCGGGCTCTTCCATCTGCTCGGCCGTGCCAACGGTGGGACGGCCCCGGCGCCAGCACAGCCTGACTACTGATCCGGTCGTTGCAGCCAGGAACTGTTCCTCCCGGCTGTCGCATCGTCCCAGCTGACAGGACACAGCACGACAACGAAACGGCCTCTCGGCCTCGAGAGGACCAACCGCAGCTGGTTTTGTCGAGGCCGAGAGGCCGTCTCACGTCAGTCTTCGCCGGTTGTGGCTCAGACCGCGGTTTCGGTCACCGCCGCGACGCTGCCGCCGAAGCGATCAGCCAGCGTACCCTCGTGGGCCTGACCGAGTTCGTCGAGACCGATCGAGAAATGGTCGACGACCTCGAGCGCAGGAGCTCCGTCGCCGGCATCGGTCATGCCGATGCGCACGAACGGGAACCGGCGAGCAGTGCACATGTCCTTGAAGCGGACCTCTTCCGACCGCGGCACGGCCACGATCGCGCGCGCCGTCGACTCGGAGAACAGTGCGGTGAACACGTCGACGCCGTCACGCTCGCAGACCTCATCGAGCCAGATCCGGGCGCCGGTGCCATAGCGCAGCGACGATTCGACGAGTGCCTGCGACAGTCCACCCTCGGACAGATCGTGCGCGGCATCGATCATGCCGTCGCGCGAGCAGTTGATGAGGATCTCGCCGAGTTCCTTCTCCGCCGCCGGCTTGTACTGCGGAGGAACACCGCCGAGGTGGCCCGCCGTGACGTCGGCCCACGCCGAACCGTCGAGCTCCGCCTCGGTGGTGCCGAGCAGATAGATGGTCTGGCCCGGCTCCTGCCAGCCGCTCGGGGTGGCGCGGGTGACATCATCGAAGACACCGAGCACACCGACGACCGGAGTCGGGTGGATGGCCACTCCGCCGGTCTGGTTGTACAGGGACACGTTGCCGCCGGTGACCGGGATTCCCATGTCCTGGCAGGCGCCGGCGAGGCCTTCGACAGCCTGCGCGAACTGCCACATGATCTCCGGATCCTCGGGGGATCCGAAGTTCAGGCAGTCGGTGACCGCACGCGGAATGGCACCGGAGGTCGAGACATTGCGGTAGGCCTCGGCCAGAGCCAGCTGGGCACCGCGCGCCGGGTCGAGGAAGCTGTAGCGGCCGTTGGCATCGGTGGCGATGGCCACGCCGAGACCGGACTCCTCGTCGACGCGGACGACACCGGCATCATCCGGGTAGGCCAGTGCGGTATTGCCCTGGACGTACTTGTCGTACTGCGAGGTGATCCACGACTTCGAGGCGAGGTTCGGCGACCCCGCGAGCTCGAGCATCGTCGACCGCAGCTCATCATCGGACTGGGGCTTCGCCAAACCAGCGGCCTCAACGGTGTTCGCAGCCACCCCGGCTGTCCATGACGGTTCGGTGAACGGACGGTTGTAGACGGGTCCGTCGTGGGCGACCGAGCGCGGGGGCACATCGACGATGACGTCGCCGTGCCATTCGATGACGAGACGATCGGAATCAGTGACCTCGCCGAGCACGGAGGTCTCGACCTCCCATTTGCCGACGATGCGCAAGAATTCGTCGAGGCGGTCGGGACGGACGACGGCCATCATCCGCTCCTGCGACTCCGACATGAGGATCTCCTCAGGGGTGAGGGTCTCATCGCGCAGCAGCACATCGTCGAGCGCGATGTGCATTCCGCCGTCACCGTTGGACGCCAGCTCCGAGGTCGCACAGGAGATGCCTGCAGCGCCGAGGTCCTGAATGCCCTCGACGACACCGGCGTGGAAGAGCTCGAGGCAGCATTCGATGAGCACCTTCTCGGCGAACGGGTCGCCGACCTGCACGGCGGGGCGCTTCGAGGGCTTCGAATCGTCGAAGGACTCGGAAGCGAGGATCGAAGCACCGCCGATGCCGTCGCCACCGGTGCGCGCACCGAAGAGCACGACCTTGTTGCCCAGTCCCGACGCGTTGGCCAGACAGATGTCCTCATGTCGCATGACACCCACAGCCAGGGCGTTGACCAGCGGATTTCCCTGATAGACGGAATCGAAGACGGTCTCGCCGCCGATGTTCGGCAGGCCCAGGGAATTGCCGTAGTTGCTGATGCCGGCGACCACACCGTGGACGACACGGGCGGTGTCCGGATGGTCGATGGCTCCGAACCGCAGCTGATCCATCACAGCGACCGGGCGCGCACCCATGGAGATGATGTCGCGGACGATGCCGCCGACTCCGGTGGCCGCACCCTGGTGGGGTTCGACGTAGCTGGGGTGGTTGTGCGATTCGACCTTGAAGGTCACCGCCCAGCCGTTCCCGATGTCGACGACGCCGGCGTTCTCGCCGATGCCCACGAGCAGGTGCTTCTTCATGTCCTCGGTGACCTTGTCGCCGAACTTCGACAGGTGGACCTTCGAGGACTTGTACGAGCAGTGCTCGGACCACATCACCGAATACATGGCCAATTCCGCCGAGGTGGGGCGACGTCCGAGGATCGCCTTGATCTTCTCGTATTCGTCGGCCGTGAGACCGAGATCGGCGAAAGGCTGCTCGACGTCGGGGTTCGCCGCTGCGAACTCGACCGTCTCCTTGACCTTCTTCGATGCATTCTGCGGGGAATCGACCTGCGTGGAATCCGCAGAGCTGAGGTTAGACGTCATGTCCTCTTCGGGGCCCTTTCATACGACACGGCACTCACGGCCAATCTTAGCCGTGTCCTCACCGCGGGGGCGAAGCGCGTCCACGGGCGGACCACCTCGGCGCGGGTAGGGACCGTGCCCCGCTGGGAATCGGACTGTCGCACCCCACTTAGAATGGGAGCCATGGCAACTCCCAAGATCGTCCTGTTCTACGTCTTCACCCCGCTGCCCGACCCCGAAGCGGTCAAGCTGTGGCAGCACACCTTGGCCGAGAGCCTCGGGCTCAAGGGGCGGATCATCGTGTCGAAGGACGGGATCAACGCCACTGTCGGCGGGGACATCTTCGAGGTGAAGCAGTACGTGCGGGCAACGAAGTCGTACGCGCCTTTCAAAGGTGCGGACATCAAATGGTCGAACGGTCAAGGCGATGACTTCCCGCGGCTGAGCGTGAAGGTCCGCGACGAACTCGTCACCTTCGGCACTCCTGATGAGATCACGGTGACCGAAGACGGAGTCCAAGGCGGCGGCCAGCACCTCAAGCCCGGAGCCCTGCACAAACTCCTCGACGAACGCGGCGAGGAGGTCGTCTTCTTCGACGGCCGCAATGCGATGGAGGCGCAGATCGGGAAGTTCCGGGACGCGATCGTTCCCGACACCGACACCACGCGTGACTTCATCGCCGAGATCGAATCCGGCAAATACGACGACCTCAAAGACAAACCCGTCGTCACCTACTGCACCGGCGGAATCCGCTGCGAGGTCCTGTCCGTGCTCATGAAGAACCGCGGGTTCGAAGAGGTCTACCAGCTCGACGGCGGCATCGTCCGCTACGGCGAGACCTTCGGCAGCTCCGGCTACTGGGACGGTTCGCTGTACGTCTTCGACAAGCGCATGCACGTCGAGTTCGGTGACAATGTCGAATCCATCGGGCATTGCGTGTCCTGCGACAGGAAGACGCCGGAGTTCGTCAACTGTGCGAACCTCGAGTGCCGCAGACAGTACCTTCGGTGCGCCGATTGCACGGACAAGGGTCTGCAGCCCTATTGCGCCGACTGCGTCGAGCAGGGAATCCCCGCCGAGGCGGCAGTCGGCTGAGCGTGCGATCCTGCCGTTCCCCGGAGGTGGGGGCGGCGTTCCCCCGAGGTGGGGGAGTGCCGTACCGACACTTCAGCGCAGCAGGTGCTTCGTCGCCGCCTCGATGTCGGTCCACCGGAAGTCGAATCCGGCCGCTTCGAGTCGTTCCGGCAGCACCCACCGACTTTTGAGCACGAGTTCTGACTCCTGCCGCAGGACGGTCATCCCGATCTCGAGCAGCCACCTGGGTGCAGGAATCCCCACGGGCATACGCACTGCCTTGCGCAGCGCTTTCATCAGTGAGCGATTGTCCGAGACCTGTGGGTTCGAGACGTTGATCGGGCCACTCAGCTCCTCATGTTCGTCGATGAACCGGACTGCCCGGAGCACGTCGTCGATATGGACCCAGCTGAACCGCTGTCGTCCGTGAGTCGGCGGGTGTCCTCGCCAGACGGTCGGCCCGGAAGCCGCCGGGCCGATCCCGCGATAGCGTCGGTGCGGGAACCAGCGCCCGTCATGCTGAGCTCCTCCCGCGCCGAATCTCGCCGCGGTGGCCAACATGTTCAACGCCGCTCCGTCACCGAGCACGATCGCCATCCGCAGCGCGACTCGTCTGGTCGCGGGCAGGCCCCCGGCGAAGAACTCCTTCTCCCAGGCTTTGGCGATGTCGACTGAGAACCCTTCGCCGATGTCGCCGTCGTCCTCGGTCTGCGGTCGATCCATTGCGTGACGGTAGATGGTGGCCGTGCTCGAGTTGATCCACAGACGCGGCGGCACCGAGGCGGCTGCCACCGCCGTATTGAGGGCGCGGGTCGTATCGACTCGGGAATCCCAGATGACCTGTCGATTGGCATCCGTGTACCGACATCCGACGCTGCGACCGGCGAGGTTGATGAGCAGGTCGGCACCGTCGATGAGTACGGCGATTCGGTCGGGACGGTCCCAGGTGGCGTCGGCGGAGTCAGGGGAGCGGCCGATCGTCCGCGTCGCGTACCCCCAAGCGCTGAGCGCATCGAGCAGCTCTCCGCCGATGAACCCCGACGCTCCGGCGACGACGGCGATCGGGGCCTGGGCGCTTGTCAGCGATGTGTCTGTGGGTAACGTGCTCATACTCAGGACGCTAGCACCCCGCATTGGCGGGGATGTCGATGCGGCAACGAGGCTGTGTGGTGGGTGTCACGTGGAGAAAGTCGGTTTTGGATTTGCACGGTGGCTCTGGGGTGGTCTAGAGTTATATCTCGTTGCCCCGCCGGAAACACTGTCACTGAGACAGAGTTTCCACCGGGTCTGACCAGGACAAACACGGTTTGGTCCAAGGGTTCAGGACACCGGGTGGGTGACACAAAATGAAACTGATACCCCCAGTGAACATGCTGCGTATTTGTGTGGTGTGGTGATGGGTGTGTGTTTGTGGTTTGAGAATCCAATAGCGTGTTTGTTTGAACAAGTTGTGATGCCAGAACATTTAATATTTCTGGTAAGACAATCACCTGGCCAAACATTGGTTCACCTGTGGTGGGTGGTTCTTCGCCGAACCTCTCGCATCACATGGGTGGATGGTGTGTTTGGTCAGTATTTTTTGGTCAATCTTCTCACCCCGTGAGGGGTTGGCTGTCTTGCTGGGATTCATTCGTAACATAAAGTTTTTTATGGAGAGTTTGATCCTGGCTCAGGACGAACGCTGGCTGCGTGCTTAACACATGCAAGTCGAACGCTGAAGCTGACAGCTTGCTGTTGGTGGATGAGTGGCGAACGGGTGAGTAACACGTGAGTAACCTGCCCCTGATTTCGGGATAAGCCTGGGAAACTGGGTCTAATACCGGATACGACCAATCCTTGCATGAGGGTTGGTGGAAAGTTTTTCGATCGGGGATGGGCTCGCGGCCTATCAGCTTGTTGGTGGGGTAATGGCCTACCAAGGCGACGACGGGTAGCCGGCCTGAGAGGGCGACCGGCCACACTGGGACTGAGACACGGCCCAGACTCCTACGGGAGGCAGCAGTGGGGAATATTGCACAATGGGGGAAACCCTGATGCAGCGACGCAGCGTGCGGGATGACGGCCTTCGGGTTGTAAACCGCTTTCAGCAGGGAAGAAGCGAGAGTGACGGTACCTGCAGAAGAAGTACCGGCTAACTACGTGCCAGCAGCCGCGGTAATACGTAGGGTACGAGCGTTGTCCGGAATTATTGGGCGTAAAGAGCTCGTAGGTGGTTGGTCACGTCTGCTGTGGAAACGCAACGCTTAACGTTGCGCGTGCAGTGGGTACGGGCTGACTAGAGTGCAGTAGGGGAGTCTGGAATTCCTGGTGTAGCGGTGAAATGCGCAGATATCAGGAGGAACACCGGTGGCGAAGGCGGGACTCTGGGCTGTAACTGACACTGAGGAGCGAAAGCATGGGGAGCGAACAGGATTAGATACCCTGGTAGTCCATGCCGTAAACGTTGGGCACTAGGTGTGGGGGACATTCCACGTTCTCCGCGCCGTAGCTAACGCATTAAGTGCCCCGCCTGGGGAGTACGGTCGCAAGGCTAAAACTCAAAGGAATTGACGGGGGCCCGCACAAGCGGCGGAGCATGCGGATTAATTCGATGCAACGCGAAGAACCTTACCAAGGCTTGACATACACTGGACCGTTCTGGAAACAGTTCTTCTCTTTGGAGCTGGTGTACAGGTGGTGCATGGTTGTCGTCAGCTCGTGTCGTGAGATGTTGGGTTAAGTCCCGCAACGAGCGCAACCCTCGTTCTATGTTGCCAGCACGTGATGGTGGGAACTCATAGGAGACTGCCGGGGTCAACTCGGAGGAAGGTGGGGATGACGTCAAATCATCATGCCCTTTATGTCTTGGGCTTCACGCATGCTACAATGGCTGGTACAGAGAGAGGCGAACCCGTGAGGGTAAGCGAATCCCTTAAAGCCAGTCTCAGTTCGGATCGTAGTCTGCAATTCGACTACGTGAAGTCGGAGTCGCTAGTAATCGCAGATCAGCAACGCTGCGGTGAATACGTTCCCGGGCCTTGTACACACCGCCCGTCAAGTCACGAAAGTCGGTAACACCCGAAGCCGGTGTCCCAACCCACTTGTGGGAGGGGGCCGTCTAAGGTGGGACTGGTGATTGGGACTAAGTCGTAACAAGGTAGCCGTACCGGAAGGTGCGGCTGGATCACCTCCTTTCTAAGGAGCACACATTAAGATCCTCATGGTATGACCCGTATGTGGTCATCATGAGAGCTCAAGGGTGGAACATCACTTCTTCCGCTCGCCCACACAGCCCGGCTGGGGTCAATGCCCCGGGTGCGGTGAGTGATCGGGTGGGCTAGAACGAACACGTTATTGGGTCCTGGAATCACAAACCCCACACGATTGTGTGGGTGTGGTTTCAACCAACAGGACCAACCCGACCAACAGGCAGCCACAGTGTGGGTGTGTGGTGGTGGGTGTTTGGTAGTGGTTTGAGAATCGTATAGTGGACGCGAGCATCAAACACCATTTTTGTGTGGTGTTTATGTAATGTGATTTTTCTTGTCATCATCTAGTTAAGGTGAATGAAACACTTATTTTTCGCGCACATGAAGCTGGTCCCTTTTTGGGGGTTGGGTGAGTGTGTAAGAGCGCATGGTGGATGCCTTGGCATCAGGAGCCGATGAAGGACGTGGAAATCTGCGATAAGCCTCGGGGAGCCGATAAACAGGCGTTGATCCGAGGGTCTCCGAATGGGGAAACCCCGCCACTCGTGAGGGTGGTGACCCGTGTCTGAATATATAGGGCATGTGGAGGGAACGCGGGGAAGTGAAACATCTCAGTACCCGCAGGAAGAGAAAATAACAATGATTCCGGGAGTAGTGGCGAGCGAAACTGGATGAGCCTAAACCTGTGCAGTGTCAAGCGTGCTGGTGTTGCTGCAGGGGTGTTGTGGGGTGTACGTGGTCCGGTCCAGCATGGCCGGTCTGTGAGTGTTGTTGGTGTAGTCGAACCTGGTGGGAAACAGGACCGGAGTGGGTGAGAGTCCCGTAGACGAAACGTCAACTGTTCGCAGTGTGTGCATGCCCGAGTAGCACGGAACTCGTGGAATTTCGTGTGAATCTGCCAGGACCACCTGGTAAGGCTAAATACTTCCTGATGACCGATAGCGGATAAGTACCGTGAGGGAATGGTGAAAAGTACCCCGGGAGGGGAGTGAAAGAGTACCTGAAACCATGTGCTTACAATCCGTCAGAGCAGTATCTAGATGACTGTGATGGCGTGCCTTTTGAAGAATGAGCCTGCGAGTTAGCGGTGCGTGGCGAGGTTAACCCGTGTGGGGTAGCCGTAGCGAAAGCGAGTCCGAATAGGGCGATCCTAGTCGCGTGTCCTAGACCCGAAGCGGAGTGATCTAGCCATGGGCAGGGTGAAGCGTGTGTAAGAGCGCGTGGAGGCCCGCACCCACTTCAGTTGAAAATGGAGGGGATGACCTGTGGTTAGGGGTGAAAGGCCAATCAAACTCTGTGATAGCTGGTTCTCCCCGAAATGCATTTAGGTGCAGCGTTGCGTGGTTCTTGCTGGAGGTAGAGCTACTGGATGGCTGATGGGCCCTACCGGGTTACTGACGTCAACTAAACTCCGAATGCCAGTCAAGGTTCAGCGTGGCAGTGAGACAGTGGGGGATAAGCTTCATTGTCGAGAGGGAAACAGCCCAGACCATCAACTAAGGCCCCTAAGCGTGTGCTCAGTGGGAAAGGATGTTCAGTTGCGAAGACAACCAGGAGGTTGGCTTAGAAGCAGCCACCCTTGAAAGAGTGCGTAATAGCTCACTGGTCAAGTGATTGAGCGCCGATAATGTAGCGGGGCTAAGTACACCGCCGAAGTTGTGGCAGCACCACAATCGCCGTAATGGTGTGGTGTTGGGTAGGGGAGCGTCGAGTTGCCGGAGAAGCTGCCGTGTGAACGAGTGGTGGAGGCGATTCGAGTGAGAATGCAGGCATGAGTAGCGAAAGACGGGTGAGAAACCCGTCCACCGGATGACCAAGGGTTCCAGGGCTAGGCTAATCCGCCCTGGGTAAGTCGGGACCTAAGGCGAGGCCGACAGGCGTAGTCGATGGACAACCAGTTGATATTCTGGTACCGACACACAACCGACAGTACCAAAACACACGATACTAACCATCCAATTCCTCCTTTGAGTCTTCGGACTTGATGTTGGGGTTGCGGGTGGGACCTGAGTGTGGAGTCGGTAAGCGTGAGGTGTGACGCAGAAAGGTAGCCAGGCCGTGCGATGGTAGTCACGGTCTAAGGTTGTAGCACGTGGGGGTAGGTAAATCCGTCCCCGCATAGAGTGTGAGAGCTGATGGGCGCCCCACATTGGTGGGGTGATCTGGTGATCCTCTGCTGCCGAGAAAAGCATCGACGTGAGGGTGTGTGTTGCCCGTACCCTATAACCGACACAGGTGGTCGAGTAGAGAATACTAAGGTGATCGAGAGAATCGTGGTTAAGGAACTCGGCAAAATGCCCCCGTAACTTCGGGAGAAGGGGGACCATCCCGGTGAACCCACCATGCGTGGGGATGTGCTGGTGGTGGTCGCAGAGGCCAGAGAGAAGCGACTGTTTATTAAAAACACAGGTCCGTGCGAAGATGTAAGTCGATGTATACGGACTGACGCCTGCCCGGTGCTGGAAGGTTAAGAGGACCTGTTAACCCGTAAGGGTGAAGCGGAGAATTTAAGCCCCAGTAAACGGCGGTGGTAACTATAACCATCCTAAGGTAGCGAAATTCCTTGTCGGGTAAGTTCCGACCTGCACGAATGGCGTAACGACTTCTCTGCTGTCTCAACCACGAACTCGGCGAAATTGCATTACGAGTAAAGATGCTCGTTACGCGCAGCAGGACGGAAAGACCCCGAGACCTTCACTATAGTTTGGTATTGGGATTCGGTGTGGTTTGTGTAGGATAGGTGGAAGACTGGGAAGCCCTGACGCTAGTTGGGGTGGAGTCGATCGGTGAAATACCACTCTGACCATAGTGGATTCCTTAACTTCGGACCCTGATCGGGTTCAGGGACAGTGCCTGATGGGTAGTTTAACTGGGGCGGTTGCCTCCTAAAGAGTAACGGAGGCGCCCAAAGGTTCCCTCAGCCTGGTTGGCAATCAGGTGTCGAGTGTAAGTGCACAAGGGAGCTTGACTGTGAGACGGACGTGTCGAGCAGGAGCGAAAGCTGGGACTAGTGACCCGGCCATGGCTTGTGGAAGCGTGGTCGCTCAACGGATAAAAGGTACCTCGGGGATAACAGGCTGATCTTGCCCAAGAGTCCATATCGACGGCATGGTTTGGCACCTCGATGTCGGCTCGTCGCATCCTGGGGCTGGAGTCGGTCCCAAGGGTTGGGCTGTTCGCCCATTAAAGCGGTACGCGAGCTGGGTTTAGAACGTCGTGAGACAGTTCGGTCCCTATCCGCTGCGTGCGTAGGAAATTTGTGGAGGTCTGTCCTTAGTACGAGAGGACCGGGACGGACGAACCTCTGGTGTGCCAGTTGTTCCGCCAGGAGCATGGCTGGTTGGCTACGTTCGGGATGGATAACCGCTGAAAGCATCTAAGCGGGAAGCCGGCTCCGAGATGAGATTTCCAACTGACTTTTGTCAGGGGAGGTGTCCTATAGATGATGGGGTTGATAGGCCGGGTATGGAAGCACTGTAAGGTGTGGAGTTGACTGGTACTAATACACCGATCACTCATCAACTTTTTCCCTTTAGTGGGGTTGGTGTGTGCGGAAAGATGTTTTGTTTTTTCTAGGATGGCTTGAAGAGTTCACACTCTCGGGTGTGCATGTTGCATAAGTTTTGGTGTTCGCGTTCGCTGTGCGGTTCTTGGACCACTACCGCTGACAACTCTGTTTTTGTGGGGTTGTGGTGGTGGTTTGTTGGTTTTGCGGTGGTGATAGTGGTGGGGAAACGCCCGGTTAACCGTTCCGATCCCGGTAGCTAAGCCCATTCGCGCTGATGGTACTGCAACTTGGTGGTTGTGGGAGAGTAAGTGACTGCCGCAATATTTTTTAGTGGTGATGGCCTCGTCCGACTGTGTTGGGCGGGGCCATTACTGTATTCACGAACGGGTGTGCTGCCGGTGCTTATTACTACCTGACGGGGGTACTGCTGCCTGGCGCGGGGTTGCTGCGCCGCCATCAGGTAGTAATTAGGGGAGGAGGGGAATGTCTTGGGGAATAGTCCGGAGAACCCTACTGCAGGACAAGTCGTTTTGTCAGTAATGTGAACATTATGACGACGAACGATACTGCACTGCATGCACAATCAGCGGAGCCGGACGCTCTACAGGCTCGGTCACGGTCGCGCTGGATCGGTATCCTCTGGGCCCTGCATTGGCTGTTGCGCATCGGATTGGCGATGGCGCTCCTGCCCTACGCCTGGACGAAGATCTACCACGTTCAGATGGGCTATGCCGACTATGCCGACGCAATAGTCCAGTACGGCGAGATGAGCCCCATGGGGCTGCTGTGGCGTTTCATGGCCTTCTCCCCGACCGTTCAATTCCTGGCGGGTCTGGCCGAGCTTCTCGCCGTCATCCTGCTGCTCTTCCGTCGTACAGCCTGGCTCGGCGCACTCATCGCCGCTCTGGACATGAGCGTGGTCTTCCTTCTCAACCTGACGTTCGACGTGCCGGTGAAGCAGCTCTCAGGAGCAATGGCTCTGGTCGGACTCATCCTTCTCATCCCCAACGTGCCCCGAGTCGCGAGATTCGCACTCGGGCGCAGTGTCGAGCCGGCAGTCAGCGGTCTCATCTGGCACAACCGGATCTTCATTCGTATCACCCGCTGGGTCTCCCCACTACTCGCTGTCGTCATCATCGTCGGCAGCGGCCTGGCAACCGGAGTCAGCCTCAACTGGGGCCACCCTGGCACTCCTGAGGAGATCTCAGGCGTCTATACCGTCACCACGTCAGGCAAATCGGCCCCGATCGAAGGCACCGACCATACAACCGCAGACATCACTCAGATCGCTTTCGGACAGATAGGCTCGGGCAAGGGCAAGAGAATGAGTGTGCGGTATTCCGACGGAGACTTCCAGGACGGTGTCTACACCGTCGATGGCCAGTCGATCACAGCGAAGCTCTACCCCGTCCGCAAAGGCGTTCAGACGCTTATTCGCGATCCCTCCGGCACGGTTGAGTCCCGGTACTCGAAGGTCGGAGAGGGGGAGTTCTCTCTTCAAGCAGCGGACTCGGAACTGACGCTGCGCAATGATGATGAGCGAAGGTTCCTCTTCGATCGAGGCTTTCGCTGGGGACCCGAGACGCCCGTCAACCGATGAGAGCCGATGAATGATCTGGGGCCCCGCCGATCGGCGGGGCCCCAAACATCCTTCAGGCACCCAACAGCTCAGCGGCGCATCAGCGTCCGAACAGCTTGGAGAACAGGCCCTTCTTCTTCGGCTTGGCGTCCTTGCTCGGTTCTTCCTCGACCGGAGTCTCCGTCGCGGCGGGTTCGACAGACCCGTCTCCGAGCAGCCGCTCGTCTTCCGGCTGCTGCTGTCCGCGTGCGGCGTCCGAGGCCTCCGCCGCAGGCTCGGCAGCTTCCTCGGCCTGAGCCTCGGGCGCCGGGGCCGCTTCCGCTGCCGACTTCTCGTCTGGCGCGGATTCTGTGGGCGCAGCTTCCTCTGTCTGAGCAGGCGTCGGTGTCGCGGGGGTCGACGCAGGTGGTGCGGCACCATCCTTCGCGGCGGGAGCGGAAGTCGAATCGGTCGCGCGAGAGGCGGCGGCCGCCTCGGTGGGGGTGCCTGTGGGTTCCGCGGCGGCGTACTGCTCGGCGGCCTCGCCCTCCAACGGCGCATTCAGGTCGCAGTTGGAGATGCGACGCTGATCGTCGAAGGACAGGTTGGCCGAGCCGTCGGCGAACAGCATCCGCAGGCCACCTTCGGGGAGCTCTGCCGTCGGAATGCCGCGTTTGGCGACGTACGCGTCGATGGCCGCGCGGTGGTCGGTCACTGTCGTCTGCGTCAGTCCCTGCATGAGCGCCCGCACAGAGACCTTGACCTGCGGTGCGGGCAGGGCGATCTCGGCGGCGTCGACGAGGAGCCAGACAGTGGTCCCGGCACCGGCGGCAGCAGGATAGTGGGCCCACTTGTCGGTGGCCTCCTTCGACGCCAGGGTCAGCCGAAGTGCGAGCTCCTCATCGAGGGAGAGCTCAGGCGTCGTGAGCTCACTGACGTCCTCGGCGGCCCCGAACTTGCGCACCTCGTGGGAGAGCCCGACGACGGCATCGGGGAAGTCATTGACATTCTCCCAACCCCACAGCCACGTCTTCTCCCTGCCCGACTCCGAACCAAGCAGATGCGGACGGGTGCGTAGGACCTCGCCCTCGGCCGACGTGAACGTCAGGTGCGGGTCGGAGCTGAAGTCGACTTCCCACTCGGCGTCGGCGATGAGCGCACCGAAATGCGTCTGCACCTCCGTCGAATAGAAGACGGCACGATTGACCAGGTCCTGCAGAGTTGAGCTCATGCTTTCAAGCGTATGCGGGAGCGCCCGAGAATCGAGGAGGCACGCGGTGCGAAGGCCGTGTCAGTGCCTCATGGTGAAGTGGAGGTCGTGGCAGAGCGCCCCGATCTGCCGCCGGCTCGTCTATCTCTGAGAGGAGAATCAATGTAAGGTAGTCTGTTGCGCTTCGCAACTCTCACGACTCCATCATCAGCCGCTCTTCACTCAGGACGTTCAACGTGGCATTACTCCGCCTGTCCCTGAAATACGCCAAAAACTACTGGCCGTTCATCATTCTGGTCGTCATCCTGCAACTGGCCTCGACCATCGCAGCACTGTACCTGCCCAGCCTCAATGCCCGGATCATCGACGAAGGAGTCGCCAAGGGCGATACCGACTTCATCTGGTCGACGGGCATGACGATGCTGCTTGTCTGCCTCGTGCAGGTCGTCACCGCGATCACCGCGATCTACTTCGGCGCCCGCACGGGAATGGGCGTCGGCCGCGACCTCCGCAGAGCCATCTACCGGCAGGTCGACGACCTGTCGATGCTCGAAGTCGGAAAATTCGGATCCGCCACCCTCATCACCCGCAACACCAACGACGTCCAACAGGTTCAGATGCTCGTGCTCATGACCCTGAACTTCATGGTCTCGACACCGATCATGTGCATCGGCGGCATCATCATGGCCCTGCGGGAAGACGCCGGACTGTCCTGGCTGGTGTGGGTGTCCGTGCCCGTCCTGTTCATCGTCGTCGCCATTCTCGTCTACCTCCTCATGCCGCTGTTCCGCCGCATGCAGGACCAGGTCGACGACATCAACGGCGTTCTGCGCGAACAGATCACCGGCATCCGCGTCATCCGTGCCTTCGTCCGTGAGCCCTTTGAGACCGACCGCTACGCCGATGCCAACCGTGCCCTGACCGAAACTTCGGTCAAGGTCGGCAACCTGTTCGTGCTCATGTTCCCCGCCATCATGATGATCCTCCATCTCGCGACCGCCGCCGTCCTGTGGTTCGGTGGCCACCGCGTCGACGCCGGACAGATGGAAGTGGGATCGCTGACCGCGTTCCTGCAGTACCTGCTGCAGATCCTCGTAGCCGTGATGATGGGCGTATTCATGATGATGATGATTCCGCGCGCCGTCGTCTGCGCCGAACGCATCGCCGAGATCCTCGACACCCGCAGCACGATGACCATCCCTGCCGGTGTCAGGGAGCTGCCCGGTCGCGGTGAGCTCGAATTCCGCAATGTCACCTTCGGGTATCCCGGCGCCGAGGTGCCTGTGCTCGAAGGACTGAACTTTACCGCCCAGCCCGGAACGACGACCGCGATCATCGGATCGACCGGTTCCGGCAAGTCGACGATCGTCAACCTCATCCCCAGACTCATCGACCCGCAGGTCGGTGAGATCCTCATCGACGGCACCCCCGTCACCGAGTTCAACCGCCACCAACTGGCCCAGCTCATCGGTCTGGTGCCGCAGAAGCCGTACCTGTTCTCCGGCACGATCGCCTCGAACCTGCGCTTCGGGAATGAAGACGCCACCGATGAAGAGCTGTGGGAGGCCCTGCGCATCGCTCAGGCCGACGACTTCGTGGCTGAGAAAGAAGACAAGCTCTCAGAACGCGTCGCCCAGGGAGGCACGAACTATTCCGGTGGGCAGCGGCAGCGTCTGTGCATCGCCAGAGCCCTGACGGTGAAGCCGCAGATCTACGTCTTCGACGATTCGTTCTCCGCCCTCGACGTCGCCACCGACGCCCGCCTGCGGGCCGCCCTCGACGAATCGACGGGGGACGCCACCGTCATCGTCGTTGCCCAGCGTGTATCGACGATCCGGGACGCCGATCAGATCATCGTCCTCGAAGCCGGGAAGATCGTCGGCCGCGGCACCCATGAGGAACTCGCCGAGACGAACCCGACCTACCGCGAGATCATCGAATCCCAGCTGACCACGGAAGAGGTGAACTGACATGGCCGACAACAACTCAACCGAAACTGTGGTGGCTGGGGAAGACGAATACATCCCCAGCGGCGAGGAACTGGAGATGAGCGGAGGCACACCTCCGCGCAAGGCCAAGCACTTCTGGCCGTCGGTCAAGCGTCTGTTCGGACTCATGGCCACGGAGAAGAAGGGCATGTTCTACGTCGTCGCCCTCGTCGTCGGCTCCGTCGTGCTCACCGTCATCGCGCCCAAGGTCCTCGGCAAGGCGATGGACGTCGTCTACTCCGGAGTCATCGGCGCTCAGCTGCCCGCTGGTGCGAACATCGACGACATCATCGCCGGGGCCCGCGCCGAGGGCCGAGACGACTTCGCCGATATGCTCGCCACCGCCGAGGTGGTGCCCGGGCAGGGGATCGACTTCACGGCGCTCGGTCAGATCATCATCGCCGTCCTGCTCATGTACCTCGTGGCCTCGATGCTCATGTGGGCGCAGGGGTATATCCTCAACGCCCTGGTCATGCGCGTGGTCTACCGTCTGCGTGAGGACATCGAACGCAAGATCAACCGACTGCCGCTGCGCTACTTCGACACCCGTCAGCGCGGCGACGTGATGTCGCGAGTGACCAACGACGTCGACAACATCCAGCAGGCCCTGCAGCAGGCATTCTCTCAGCTCGTGCAGTCGGCGCTGACGATCATCGGCATCGGCGTGATGATGTTCATCGTGTCCTGGCAGCTCGCACTGCTGGCTCTCATCGCTCTGCCGCTGTCGGCGATCATCGCCGGCGTCATCGGCACCCGTTCGCAGAAGCTGTTCAAGGCGCAGTGGAAGCACACCGGTGAGGTCAACGGGCACGTGGAAGAGTCATTCTCCGGTCTTGACATCGTCAGGGCCTTCGGCCGTGACGAGGTCATGCTCGAGGAGTTCGACCGTCGCAACGAATCGCTGTACAAGGCTTCGGCAGGAGCACAGTTCGTCTCCGGCATGATCATGCCCTCGATGCAGTTCGTGTCCTACCTCAGCTATGTCCTCATCGCAGTCGCTGGCGGCCTCAAGGTCGCGACGGGACAGATGACGCTCGGTGATGCAACCGCGTTCATCCAATACTCGCGCGAGTTCTCGCAGCCGATCTCCGAAATGGCAGGTGTGGCAAATATGCTCCAGTCCGGTGTCGCCTCGGCGGAGCGGACCTTCGAACTGCTCGACGCCGAGGAAGAGGACCCCGACGAGGTGCAAAGGGAGCTGCCCCCGCGTACTCCGGGCAAGGTCGAATTCTCCGAAGTGAGCTTCCGCTACGCTCCGGAGACGCCTCTCATCGAAAAGGTGTCCTTCACCGCCGAACCGGGACATACGGTGGCGATCGTCGGCCCGACCGGCGCCGGAAAGACCACCTTGGTCAACCTCGTGATGCGCTTCTACGAGATCACGGGCGGAACCATCTACCTCGACGGCATCGACACCCGCGACCTCAGCCGGGCCGACCTCCGCTCACATGTGGGCATGGTGCTCCAGGATGCGTGGCTGTTCGAAGGCACCATCGCCGACAACATCCGCTACGGCCGGTTGGGCGCCACCGATGAGGAAGTCGTCGCAGCCGCCAAGGCGACGATGGTCGACAGGTTCGTGCGCCAGCTGCCCGACGGCTATGACACCGTCATCGATTCCGACGGCGGCAGCGTCTCGGCCGGCGAACGGCAGCTCATCACCATCGCTCGAGCGTTCCTCGCCGACCCCTCACTGCTCATCCTCGACGAGGCGACCTCATCGGTCGACACCCGCACCGAGGTGCTGGTGCAGCAGGCGATGGCAGCGTTGCGAACCGATCGGACGTCGTTCGTCATCGCCCACCGGCTGTCGACGATCCGTGACGCTCACACCATTCTCGTGATGGAGGACGGAGCGATCGTCGAACACGGCAACCACGAGCAGCTGCTCGCGGCAGAAGGCGCCTACCACCGGCTGTACATGTCGCAGTTCCGCGGGGAGGACGCCGAGGAGCAGTTCACTGCCGAGGTGCTCGCCGAGGCCGATGCCGACGCAGGTGCACCGCTCGACGAGGCTGCGGCCTCCGACAGCGACAGCACGGACGGACCGGATACCGAAGGTGAAAGCCACGAGGCGCCAGCAGAGGAAGGCCGCTCTCCGCAAGCCTGATCGTTCCGAGCAGTGGCAGGGTCCCCGAGCTTGAGCTCGGGGACCCTGCATCGCATTCACCGCAGAAATCAGATGGTGTGCGAAAATCCGACATAACGTTTTTCAGGGTATGAATGCCGAAGTCGATCCAAATGTGACACTGCTCTGACCGCTCTGCCGTGCGGCTCACCAGCCCCAAATAGAAGTTGTTGTGCAGGTGAGAGCACAGCCTGAGGCACGAACACGTGGGGGCACTATGACTGGGTCGCGCGAACAGTATTGCGAAGTGATAAACATTCGGCCAAACACCTCTATCACTTCTGTCATGACCTAAATGACCTAAAGTCGTGCGCTCTTCATTGCCTGCGTATGGTCCAAGCCATAACTGAAGACGGCAACCGACCAGAACTCTGGAAGGACCATCATGAAACGGTTGGCAATGGCGGCAACGTTCGCTCTGGCACTCTCCATCGGAGGATGGGGCCAGGCAGCCGCACAAGCAGATGAGCGCACAACTGCGCAGGCGGCCGACGTCCAAGCCGCAGGAGAAGCAGGAAACAGCGACGCAGATTCCCCGGGAACAGAGGACCCGCCCACGGATCCCGGTGACGACGCCGCGGATCCCGGCACACCCACCGAACCCGGTGACGGGGAGGAATCAACTGATCCGGGAGGCGACGAGGACGCAGCAGATCCCGGCGACGGTGAAGAGGCGGCCGACCCCGGCGAAGGTTCGGACGAACCGACCGAGGACTCGACCCCGATCGATGCCTCGTTCTCCCTCGACCAGTCGTCGATGCCCGTCGACGAGGCAGCCGAGGCCATCCCGTACACCATCACCGGACTGAAAGCCGGAGACACCGTCACCGCCGGACCCGGCGAGAACGGCTCCATCACCGTCGACAGTGACGGAACGTTCAACGGAGAGCTCCGTGGCAACACCGAGCTCAAGGTCGGCGACGTCGTCGATGTCACCGTGACCGTCGCGCGCGACGGCGAGGAGTCGAAGACGTTCAGCGGCAGTGTGGAGATCACCGACAGCCAAAATGACTCGGATGCGGCCGTCAGCGTCGACCCGCAGAGCCAGGGGATCGACTCGTATCTCGACAACGGTGTCGAAATCACCGTGAGCAATTGCGAGGTGGGCGAAGAAGTGACCGTCACCATCGTCCGCAAGGGCGAAGATACGAACATCTGGGAAGAGACGAAGACCGCCGGCGATGACGGTTCGGTCTCCACATCATTCATGCCCGGCACCGGCGGTGACGGATGGATCGGTGACTTCGTCGTCAGCGCAGAATGCGGTGACACGAGCGCAGAGACGACGTATTCCGTCACTGAAGACGACGACAGCTCCGATGCAGATCTCAGCGTCACCCCGCAGAGCCAGAAGCTCGCCGACTTCCTCGAGAACGGTGTCAACATCACCCTCGTCGACTGCCACGTCGACTCCGAGGTGAAGTTCCAGGTGAGCTCCGCGAAAGATCCCGACACCGTGATCTGGGACGAGACCCAGGAAGCCGGTGAGGACGCAGCCGGATCCGTCCAGTTCCTGCCTGATGGTGACGGCGGCAAGGGCTGGATCGGTGACTTCAACGTCCTGGCCTCCTGCGGTGACAAGAGCGCAGAGACCACGTTCACGGTCACCGATGACGGCAGCGTCGTCGATCCCAAGCTCTCGATCAATCCCGAAACGATTTCGGGGGAGGACTTCATCGACCGGGACCAAGGTGTGCAGCTGATGGTCAACGAATGCGTCCCGGACGCCGAAGTCCACTTCGAGGTCTATTCCGGGGACAAGAGCGAGAAACTCTATGAACAGACCGCGACGACCAATGAGGAAGGAGCAGCCGGAATCCACGTCTACGGACTCGGGGATGATCCCGCGTACTACGTCGGGACCTACCAGGTCTTCGCCGATTGCATGGACGTCAGCAGGTCAGGAAAGTTCGAAGTCACCGGCGGTGAGTCCGGTGGCGGCAACGGAGGAGACTCCGGCGAAGCCGGCGGCGGTTCGTCGATGCCTCGCACCGGTGCTGAACTCACCGGACTGACCGCAGGTGCCCTGCTCATCCTCGGCGGTGGAGCAGCCATCGGACTGGCTCGCAGGAAGAACAAGAGCTGACAGTGACCGGTGACCCGTCGGGTTGGTGACTCCACCCGGCCCGACGGCGAGAGGCGGTCCTGGCGGAAGCGATCGGCCCCGGTTCCTCGACTTCGAGTCGAAGAACCGGGGCCGATCTGTGCTGTCTTCACAGGCAGTGCCGAACAGTTCGCGTGCACGCCCGTTGAGTCTCGTCGGCGCCTTGCCGGTGCAGGAACAACGGGCCTAGCTTGGTGGTCGTGGAGGCAAGGAAGCTTCCACGAAACCGATGACAGAGGAGCACAACCATGTCCAATCCAGGTCAGCCCGAAACTAAACGCGGTGACAAGGGCGCCGCGGTCCTGCGTGCCCAGCGAGCACTGCGGAGAACTCCCGATCACAGCGTCGCAGTCGACGGTGATTTCGGACCGGACACCGAAGCTGGGGTCAGACGATTTCAGGAGAGTGCCGGACTGACGGTCGATGGCATCGTCGGAAAAGACACCTGGGAATCACTTCCGAACGGTGGTCCGATGCCTCTGCTGAAGACCGGGTCGAAAGGTGATGTCGTCCGCGACCTGCAGAAGGTACTCATCTCCGGTGCAGACAGCGGTGATTGGCCGTCGCCAGGCGAAGCCGACGGAGACTTCGGGGCAGGCACGAAGGAGTCTGTGGAGGGCTTTCAGAAGTGGGGCGGCGTCGACTCCGATGGCATCGTCGGGGACAAGACATGGGCCGTCCCACTGCACGCCACGAACAGCACTCTCGAGACCGCTGTCGGACTCGACTGGGCCGAAGACTGATTCCGGCCAGGGTGCTGCTGACGGTACTGGTCCCCGGCTTCCGGAGTCGCGAGCAGGGGACCGCGGACTGAAATCTCCGAAATCGGCAATAACAATTCAGCCTGCCGAATTCCACGGAGTGATGACGATGTGATCGGCAAGCTGATCAGGACCTGTGTGCGCGTTTCACCTCGCCGTTTCTGGCAGGACCCGGTCCGACCCGGCCATGCTGGGCCAGGGGGGTGACCAGGAACGACAGTGGCGCCTCGGCGAGGGTGCCGTTGCAGGCGGCGCGTGAGTCTGAACGTCGGCTCAGCGTTCGAATCGGCAGGTCACATTGACGTCTCGAAACCGTTCGGAACGCTGTTTCGAAGTTGTCATGACCACAATGATCAGAACTCCACAGAACCATTTCGTCTTGCCTACGGTCGCATCACAACCGAATACGGCAGATCAACCCGACAACGCTTTCAGAGCATCACTGGCAAGGACGAAAGAAGGATGATCACAATGAAGAAGCTCGCACTCGCCGCAACCGTCGCCCTCGGGATCTCTGCCCTCGCAGCTGGACCGACGGCCGCTTCGAGTCTCGATGCCGCACCTTCGGGCTCTGTGCCGACCGACGGAAATCACTCGAGTGAATCTGCGGCAGCAGGGGAGGAAGCCGCGGAGGACGACCCCAAGTCTCACGATGAAGATCTGGCGCTGAGGTACGCGACGATGACACTGTACGAGGTCGCGCACGGCAAGGGTATCGAATACACCGTCGACGGACTCAAAGCAGGGGACGTCGTCAACACGAGCCTCAACGACAAGAAGTCCGTGGTGAAGAAGGACGGGCCATTCGACGGCTCGGTTGTCGTGGATGAGGAACCGGACGTCCCGACAGACCTTCCATTCACGGTCTATGTCGAACGCGACGGTGAGACAGTGAGAGAGATGTTCACCAGAGTCGACCTCATCTCGGAGGGCGATCGAGGTGAATACGACGATGGCACTCTGTTGGTGAACCCAGAGGAGGACACGAACGACACGGCTCTCGGCACCGACGGAGTCAATCTCACAATGGTCAACTGCTCGGCCGAAGACGAGGCCGTGTTCCGCGTGTTCAAGAAGAACACGGATGGTCAGACGAAGGTCTGGGAAAAGCGTCAACTCGCCGGTGAAGATGAGTCCGCATCGGTCCGATACATAGCGGATTCAAGCAAGGACCTGTGGGGCAGATACGTCATCACTGCAGAATGCGGCGACCTCGAAGACTCGGCGCCACTGAGGGTGTACATCGACGAATAGAGGCCCGTGATCACTCCACCCGCCAACAGGATGCAAACGACGCCGGGTCCTTGACTCAGAACACTGGTTCTGAGTCAAGGACCCGGCGTCGTTCGTCTGTCGGTTTCTCCGCGGCAGCCGGTCGGCTCAGCCCTTGGCGACGAGCGTGCGCACGGCCGAGGAGAAGAACCCTTGACCGTCGATTCCGCCGCCGGACTCGGGGCCGAAGCCGGTCTCGACGGCGTGTTCGGGGTGCGGCATGAGGCCGACGACGTTGCCTGCTTCGTTCGTGATTCCGGCGATGTCTCGCAGAGACCCGTTCGGGTTGAAGCCCTGGTACCGGAAGACCACGCGTCCGGTGGACTCGAGCTCGTCGAGCACCTCGTCGGTGGCGACGAACCCGCCCTCACCGTTCTTCAGCGGAATGCGGATCGTCTGACCCTGCTCATAGTCGCTCGTCCACGCGGTGTTCGCGTTCTCCACGACCAGGTCCTGGTCGCGGCAGATGAAATGCTGGTGATCGTTGCGGATGAGCGCACCGGGCAGCAGACGGGATTCGCAGAGGATCTGGAAGCCGTTGCAGATGCCGAGCACCGGCATACCGGCATTCGCCGCGGCCACGACGGACTCCATGATCGGAGCGAATCCGGCGATCGCACCGCAGCGCAGGTAGTCACCATACGAGAAACCGCCGGGCAGGATGACGGCGTCGACTCCGGACAGGGTCGAATCCGCGTGCCACAGGTTCACCGGGTTCGCACCGGCCAGACGCACGGCGCGAGCGGCATCACGGTCATCGAGAGTTCCGGGGAACGTGACGACTCCGACGGAGACACCGGACTCTGCGGTCGCCTCGGCGGTGGGATCAGCCGCGACAGCGGTCACGATGCGTCCTCGGCCACGCGGACTGCCACAACGTTTTCGATCACGGGATTCGACAGAAGCTTCTCTGCGGCTTCGCGTGCCTGGGCGAGGACCTCCTCGGTGGCTTCGCCGTCAACCTCGAGTTCGAACCTCTTGCCCTGACGAACCTCACCGAACCCGGTGAAGCCCAGACGGGTCAGTCCGCCGGAGATCGCCTTGCCCTGGGGGTCAAGGATCTCGGGTTTGGGCATCACCTCAACGACGACACGTGCCATGCGTGTACTGCTCCTTTGTGAAAGTGTTCGGGAGTTCCTCCCGCGCTCACCCAGAGTCTACCAACCACGGCCGAATTCCCCGCCCGCGGTCCGGTCGTCGGACAGGCTGGAGCCCTCAGGAATCGAAGCCCATGCCCACTGCATCGAGGACTTTGAGCAGAGGACCGCGACGACCCTCGTTCTCATCGGCCTTGATCAGCGCATTCGTCGTCATCTTGATGCCCAGCCACGCCATCGGCTCGGGCGGGAACGGCAGGGGCAGCTTGCGCACCATCTCGAGCTCGGTCAGTTCGGTGTCCTCACCGGAGAGCAGATCGAGCATGACTGTTCCAGCGAACCGAGACGCACCCACCCCGAGGCCGGTGAACCCCGCAGCCATGGCGACCTTCTTCCCATAGGCGCTGGTGAAGAACGAGAAGAACCGTGAACAGGTGTCGATCGGTCCGCCCCACTTGTGAGTGAACTTCAGCCCGGCCAGCTGCGGGAAGGTCTCGAAGAAGTGCTCGGCGAGGGTCTCGAAGGTCTCGGGCCGCTGATCGTATCTCCACGACACCTGCCGCCCGAAGTGGTAGACGGCGTCCCAACCGCCGAAGAGGATCCGGTTGTCAGCGCTCAGCCGGTAGTAGTGGAATCTGTTCGCACAGTCGCCGATGCCCTGACGGCCCTCCCACCCGATCGCAGCCATCTGCTCGTTGTTCAACGGCTCGGTCATCAGCGCATAGTCGTAGACGGGAACCGTATGCAGACTCACCCGCTTGAGCAGCGAGGGGAACACATTCGTCGCTAACGCCACCCGCTTCGCCGTGATCTGGCTGCACTGAGCGGTCGCGCAGTCCTCGAGCGTCTCCGCGGTCACGCGGGTCTGGACTCGCACGCTCGTCTTCGCGTCGCTGACATCGGTGACCTTCGTGCCCTCATAGACCTCGACCCCGAGTTCGCGGATGACCCGCAGCAGCTCCCAGCACAGCTTCGCCGGATGGACGAGCGCGACCTCGCGAGAATCCCACAGCGCACCTTTGTACGTCGGTGACTTGACGATCCCCGCGAGCTCCTGCTGGTCGAGGAAGATGAAACCGGAATCGGGATCGTGGGCCTCCCGCAGCTCGGCGACCTGGTAGTCCTCGGTGGCGACATCGAGTTCGCCCGTGCGTTCGAACTCGACGTCCATCCCGTACTTCGCCACCGCTGCTTCGATGGCGTCGAGGTTCTCCCGGCCCAGCTGCGCGAGCCGATCGTTCTCCTCCGGCAGGTGAGCTTCCCCGTTGTCGTAGCCGTGAGTGAGGCTGGCCGCGCAGAATCCGCCATTGCGCCCCGAGGCGGCCCACCCGATCGAGTTCGCCTCGACGAGCACGACCCGACGGTCCGGGTCCCGCTCCTTCGCCTGCAGTGCGGTCCACAGACCCGTGAACCCGCCGCCGACAACGAGGAGGTCGGTTTCTCGATTCTCCTGCAGCGGCGGCAGCGGCTTCGGACGGAGGTCGGTGTCGAGCCAGAACGGAATGGTCGAGGCGTCGGCCAATGCGGCATTGACGTCCATGTCACTTCACTTTCTTCGCGGTGCGAGTTGTGTGCTTCATGCGGCCATCGTCTTGATGATCTCCGTGGCGTTCCCGCCGGCCTTGCGCAGGACGAAGCCGACGAAACCGAGCGCGGCGAGGGTGAGCACGAACATCACCGTCGACATCGCCGCGACCTCGGGGCGCAGGGCCACGCGGACGGCGGAGAAGATGTAGACCGGCCACGGGGTGTAGCCCGGCTGTTGGACGAAGCTCGAGAGGATCGTGTTGTCGAGGCTGACGGTGAACGACATCAGAGCACCGGCGAGGATGCCGGGAGCCGCAATGGGCAGCGTGATGTCCTTGAACCGATTCCACGGGGTGGCACCGAGATCGGCGGCGGCATCTTCGAGCTGGGTGTCCATTCCGGCGAGCCGGGCCCTGACGATGAACGTCACGATCGCCATGGAGAACATCGCATGCGAGATGATGAGCCTGACCAGGCCGTTGTTGAGCGGGGTGATTCCCCAATCGACGCCGACGGTGACGAACCACGGCAGGAAGGAGATGCCGTCGACGATCTCGGGGGTGACCAGGGTCAGTCCGAGGATCGCGGTCAATCCGAGTGCCCACCAAGCGCCCCTTCGGGCCCGGGCCAGAGCGACTCCGCCGAGGGTGCCGAAGATCGTCGAGACGATGGCGGTGCCGACAGCGGCCTGCAGGCTCGTGACGATGGAGGAGACGATGATGTCGTTGTTGATGCCGCTGATGTAGGCGTGCAGGCCGAAGCCGCGGAAGTTCGCGAGCACCTTTCCGTTGTTGAACGAATAGGCGATGATCACCGCGATCGGCACGAACAGGTAGACGAAGACGAGGATGCCCCAGACGTGCAGGGCGATATCGGTCGGAGTCCGACGTGCGAACGTGTTCTTCTTCGGCATCTCAGGCCCTCCCGTCATGCAGCGGCACACTGTTCAATTTGGCCGTGATCGCCTGCCCGAGCTTGAGCAGTGCGAAGCCGACCCCGACGACGGCCAAGGTGGAGATGATGAGGATCATCGCCATGGCCGCTCCGACCGCCCAGTTCTGTGCGGTGTTGAACTGATTGGCGATGAGCTGACCGACCATGGAGCCGCTCGCTCCGCCGAGGACGGTCGCGGTGACGTAGTCGCCGTTGAGCGGGATGAACACGAGCAGGCAGCCGGAGACGACTCCGGGCATCGCCATCGGCAGCGTGACCCGCATGAAGGTCTTCACCTTCCCCGCGCCGAGGTCGTAGCTGGCCTCGCGCAGCTTCTTGCCCGAGGCGTCGATGGCGACGAACAGCGGCAGGATCATCAGCGGCAGATAGTTGTAGACGACGCCGATCTGCACCGCCGTCCGCGTGTAGAGGATGTCGAGAGGTCCGTCGAGCAGCCCGAGCCCCTGCAGCCAGTTCGACAGGAACCCGTCGGGGGAGAGCATGATCTGCCAGCCGAGGGTGCGCACGAGGAAGTTCGTCCAGAACGGCACCATCACCAGGGCCAGAGCCAGCGACCTGCGGGCGGGCGCAACCTTGATCGCCAGCCAGTACGCGAACGGCAGGGCGATGATCAGGCACAGCAGGGTGCCGAGCAGCGAGATGCGCAGCGTCGCGAAGAACGTCGAGACGAAGCTTGCGCTCATCGCTTCCGGGTACCGACCGAACGACAGGCGATCGGTGGCGATGGCCGTGAACTGGTCGGGTTTGTACCCGAAGCTGTAGAAGACGATGAGGGCGAGGGGAATGATGAAGAAGAACAGCGCATAGGCCCATGTCGGAAACGACATGGCCGCCGGGCCGAAGAACTTCGTCGCCGGTTTCTTCGGTCGTGGCTGCTGCGGTCGGGTCTGAGTGCTCATGCTCCGCTCCTGGCCTGGGCGTCGGTGAGGATCTTCGTCCGAATCTGATCGGCCGGAGTCTGCTTGCTCGGTTCGAGACGGTCGAGGACCTTCTGTGCCGGGAAGATGAGGTCCTGTTGGTCGAGGTCGGCCTTCTTCGCCTGCTCGGCCAGGCCCTTCGTTCCGATCGGGTAGCCGATGTAGTCGAGCTGGTCGACCGCAGTGTCCGGCGAGATCATGTGGTTGATGAAGGCGTGCGCGGAATCCGGGTGCGGGGCGCCGGTGGCGATCGACCAGCAGTCCATCCACAGATTCGCCGAGGGGGTCGGGAAGACGAACTTCCAATTCTCCGGGTCCTTGACCTCGGTCAGGCCCTGCCGGGCGTCGCCGTTGAAGGCGTGCAGAAGGGTGAAGCTGCCCTGAATCATGCTCGTGGCGGCATTGCCGACATAGGCCTTCACGTTCGGAGCCAGATCGTCGACGATGATGTTCCGCGCTGTGTCGAGCTCTCCTTCGTCCTGAGTGTTGAGGCTGAATCCCTGTGCAGCCAGGGCGATCGCCGAGACCTCCCATGGGTCCTCGAGCAGGGCGGTCGTGCCGGCCGCTTCCTTCTGTGCGGCATCGAGGAAGTCCTGCCAGCTCGTCATCTCCCGGTCGATCTTCTTCGTGTTGTAGACGAAACCGGTGGTGCCCCACGCCTTGCAGATCGAGTACGTGTTGTCCGGGTCGAAGTACTGATGAGTGAAGTTCGGATCCATGTGCTCGAAGTTCGGGATCAGGCTGAGGTCGAGCTCCTGCAGCAGGTCATGTTCGAGCATCTGCGGAATGTTCGACCCCGTCGGCACGACCACGTCGTAGCCGGACGTCCCGCGTGAGGTCGAGAGCTTCGCCACGAGCTCCTCGTTCGACCCGTAGGCGTCGACCTGGACGAGGATGTCGTTCTGGGATTTGAAGGCGTCGAGAAGTTCGGGGTTGTCGTAGTCGCCCCACGAGTAGAGGTTGAGCTTCGATTCGAGCTTTCCGTCGGTCGGCGGCGATGCCGCCATCTTCGTGTTCTTGCCGCACGCGCTCAGTGCCCCGAGCCCGACGACACTGAATCCGGCCAGCAGCGCTCGCCGGCTCAACCTCGCCGAGGCGGCCCGCGGGGCCAGGAACGTCACATCGGGTCTCTGCCGGGCCATTTCAGGCACCGCCTTCGAGGAGGGACGCGACCGCGCTCGGCTCACGGTCGTACACGGCGACGGCGTCGGCATTCCAGCTCAGCTCCACCTCGGTGCCGGCGCTGATCGGCTCCCGCCCGGCGGCAGGCACGCGGGCGAGGATCTCGTCGTTGTCACCGACGACGATCATGTACTGGATGACGTCGCCGAGGAACGAATACGAGATCACGGAGCCGCGGGCCGTGTTCGCCTCTCCGGAACTCTCGCCTGCGGGGGCGACGTGCATCCGTTCGGGACGGATGGCTGCGCGCACTCGGTCGCCGACCTCGAGATTCCGGGGTTCACCGGCGGCGGTGGCCGGTTTGAGTGTCAGCGTCGGGGCCGTGAGCACAGCGTTGGCCGTGCGCAGGGTCGCGGTCGTCGAATCGGTGGACGCCACCTCGGCGGAGATGAAGTTCTGCTTGCCGATGAAGCCGGCGACGAAGCCGTTGTGCGGGTTCGCGTAGATGTCCTCACCGGAGCCGATCTGCTGGATGACGCCGTCGTACATGACGACGATGCGATCGCTCATCGCCAGCGCCTCATCCTGATCGTGGGTGACGAAGACGAAGGTCGTGTCGAGCTTCGTGTGGAGGCGTTTGAGCTCGAGCTGCATCTCCTCCCGCAGTTTCCTGTCGAGCGCCGACATCGGCTCGTCGAGAAGGAGGACCTGCGGCCGGTTGACCAGCGCCCGGGCCAGGGCGATACGCTGCTGCTGACCGCCGGAGAGCTGTTCGGGCTTGCGCCCGGCGAAGTCCTCCATCTGCACAAGGGCGAGGGCATCGCGGACGCGCTGCGCGATCTCCGGTTTCGGGACCTTCGCCTGCTTGAGTCCGTAGGCGATGTTGTCGGCGATGTTCATATGCGGGAACAGCAGGTAGGACTGGAACACCGTGTTGACCGGTCGGCGGTGCGGCGGCAGGGACACGATGTCCTTGCCGGCGAGCAGGATCGCACCGTCGGTGGGGGTCTCGAAGCCGGCGATCATCCGCAGCAGGGTGGTTTTTCCGCAGCCGGAGGGGCCGAGCAGGGAGAGGAATTCGCCCTTGCGGACGTTCAGATCGAGGCGTTCGATGGCGGTGTTGTCGCCGAAGACCTTCTTCACACCCTGGATCTCGAGGTGGTCGAGTCCGGTCTCCGCAGAGGGCGCCGAGGTGGCTGTACTGGTCATGATGGCCTTTCGTCTTCAGCTGGCTGAGCCGGTGGTGGTCGGGGCGGACGGCGTGGTCGGTGCCGGTGTGTGAGGCGGCAGGGCGTCGTGGACGATGCGCCCGTCACAGATCGTCAGTTCGTTCGTGATCTCCGCGATATCGGTCGGCGGCAGTGTGAAGGGGTTGGCGCTGGCCAAGGCGAGGTTGGCCGGCCGACCGGGGCGGATGTGGCCGTTGTCGGCCGAGCGCAGCAGGTGTGCCGAACCTGCGGTGTAGGCACGCAGCGCCGTCATCAGGTCGATCGCCTCGTCGGGCAGCAGCGGCGACTCATCCGCGGCGGTCGGGTGCGAGCGGTTGAGCGCGACATGGATCGCGTCCCACGGGTTCGCCGTCGACACCGGCCAGTCCGAACCCATCGCCAGATGGGCACCGGTACGGTTGAGAGACCCGAAGGGATAGAGCCAGCCGCTGCGCTCGGCACCGAGGAAGGGCAGGTTGAGGTCGATCATCTGCTCGTCATAGCAGGCCCATAGTGCCTGCAGGTTCGCGGTGACTCCGAGTTCGGCGAAGCGCGGGACATCGGCGGGATCGACGACCTGGACATGGGCGATATGGTGACGGCGTTCGCCGGTGTCAGTTAAGCCGGTCGTCCCGGTGCCGGCCGTGCCCTGGCTGCGGACGGCCTCGAAGGCGTCGAGGGCGGCCTTGACCGCGGCATCGCCGATCGCATGGCAGTGGATGTCGAAACCGGCCGCATCGAGAGCCGCGAACGAGGCCTCGAGGTGGGCGCGAGTGAAATAGCTCGTTCCGAAGCCGCCGCAGGTGCATGTGTATTCGGTCGTCATCGCCGCAGTCCGGGACTCGACGATTCCGTCGAGCATGAACTTCACCGAGGTGGCGCGGAAGCGTCCGTCGGAACGTGCGAGATCGGTCAGTCGGGCCACCTCGGCGTCGATGTCCTCGACTCCGCGCGGCCACCACAGGCTGCCGACGACCTCGGACCGGAGCGCGCCCGATTCCGCCGCCCCGACGTAGGTGTCGTACGGGTCGCGGTGGCCGCCGTAGTCGCCGACGATGGCGTCCATCCATGCGGTCACGCCGAGGGAGTTGAGGTAGCGCTGACCTTCGCGCAGACCGGCAAGGACCTCCTCCTCGGAGGCGGAGGGAACGTGGGCTGAGACGAGGTCGATGGCCGATTCGTGCAGGCACCCGGTGGGACGGCCCGCGGAATCGGCGACGATGACGCCGCCGGCAGGTGCCGTGGACGTCTCGTCGAGTCCGGCTGCGGTCATCGCCTGCGTGTTCACCCATGCCGAATGGTGGTCGGCGCTGAGGAGGATCGCCGGCCGATCGGGGCAGGCCTCGTCGAGGATGTCGGCAGTCGGGTCTCCTCCGGGGAAGTGGGCCATGGACCAGCCGCCGCCGATGACCCAATCGTTCGCGGGGTCGGTCGCGCCGTCATCACGGGTCGTCTCGGCGACATAGTCGCGGATCATCTGCAGTGCCGCCTCGAGGCTGTCCGCTCCGCTGATGTCGCAGGCCAGGGCCTCCTGGCCGCCGAAGGTCGTGTGCACGTGCGCATCGACGAAGCCGGGAGTGAGCAGCTTCCCGGCGGCGTTGATCGTGCGCGACGCGGGCACAGCTGCGGGTCCGGTGCCGATCTCGGTGATGATCCCGTCGCGGATGCTCACACGATTCTCGGCGCGCAGAGCCTCACCGTCGAAGATCGTGACATCGAGGATATCGAGGTCCAATGCTGCCTCCCGACTGCAGTGTCGTGGCAGAGGCGGATTGCCGAGCCCGCTCTCTGAGTGTGTTGTGGATCACTGTGAAGTCACCTTAGCGGAACTTCCCCCGTGATTCCACTGATTCCGTTGCGGAAATATGGGTCAAGTGAGGGAAACTGCAACACGGATTGCCGGTAGCGCTGATTCAGCGTCTCACACTGCGATATTCGCACAGGAGCCGTTGGCGGCAATGGTGAAGCCGCGAGGCACCGACTTGTCGTCGATGCCCCGCGGCTTCTGTGGGGTTGTGAACTGAGCGCTTCAGCCGGGGAAGGTCTCTCCGGTGAGCTTCTCGAAAGCCTCGATATAGCGGGCACGGGTCTTCTCGACCACCTCGGCGGGCAGGGCCGGGGGAGGAGTGTCCGACGCCTTGTCCCAGCCGGATTCTTCGGTCAGCCAATCGCGGACGAACTGCTTGTCGAAGCTCGACTGAGCCTTGCCTGCCTCATAGCCCTCGGCGTCCCAGAAGCGGGAGGAGTCCGGGGTGAGCACTTCGTCGCCGAGGACAATCGTGCCGTCGGGCAGGGTCCCGAACTCGAACTTCGTGTCGGCGAGGATGATCCCGCGTTCCCGGGCGATCTGCTCGGCACGCTGGTAGATCTCCACGGTCAGGTCGCGCAGCCTCTCTGCGGTCTCGGTCCCGACGGTCTCGGCGACGGCCTCGAAGCTGACGTTCTCATCGTGTTCGCCGAGCTCGGCCTTCGTCGCCGGAGTGAAGATCGGAGGCTCGAAGCGATCGGCCTCGACGAGTCCGGCCGGCAGCTGGATGCCGCACACGGACCCGGTGGCCCGGTAGTCCGACATTCCCGATCCGGTGAGGTAGCCGCGGGCCACGCACTCGACGGGGAACATGGAGAGGTTCTGCACGATGAGGCCGCGGCCGGCCACGGCCTCGGGCACGTCTGAGCTGATGACATGGTTGCCGATGACATCGGCGAGCTGATCGAACCACCACAGGCTGAGTCCGGTGAGCACCTTGCCCTTGTCCGGGATCTCCGAGTCGAGTACCCAGTCATAGGCGGAGATGCGGTCCGAGGCGACCATGAGCAGCTGCTGCGCACTCGCGGCATCGGCGGCGTCGGCGGGAATGTAGAGGTCGCGGACCTTCCCCGAATACACGTGCTTCCAGCCCGGCAGCACCGGGGCGACCGGTGCGGGGGCGGCGTATCCGGAGGCGAGATCGATACGTCCGGCGGCGGCCGCCTCGGCGATATCGGTGCGGTGCTGCTCACCGTCCCACTTGATCTGGCCGACCGCGGCATAGGCCTTCGCCCGCGCATCGTCGAGGTCGTCGCCGAGGGAGACGACGGAGAGCACGCGGCCGCCGGAGGTGACGATGTCACCGGTCTCGGCGATGTCCTTCGTGATCACGGCATCTTCGGGGGCGAATCCGCCGCTGGGACCGGTCGCGAGTTTCGTACCCGCGTGAAGGGCGCTGACGTCGGGCAGTGTCGCGACGGTGTCGAGTCCGCGGATGATGTCTCCGGTGCTCGGAGTCCCCGGGTAGTTCTCGGCGGCCATGACCACTGTCACCGATGAGCGCGGATCCCATTCGAGGGGCGCGGTCTCGTTCAGGCGTCCTTCGGCAGCGGCGAGCAGCGTCTGGCCCAGGGGGCTGGACAGGCGGGCGAGCACCGACTGGGTCTCCGGATCGCCGAAGCGGACGTTGAACTCGATGACGCGCAGACCCTTCGACGTCAGCGCGAGGCCGCAGTAGAGGAGCCCGGTGAACGGGGTGCCGCGGCGGGCCATCTCATCGACGACGGGCTGGGCGACGGTGTCGATGATCTCGTCAACGGTGCCGGCAGGCAGCCACGGCAGCGGCGAATACGCGCCCATCCCGCCCGTGTTCGGGCCGGTGTCACCGTCTCCGATGCGTTTGAAGTCCTGAGCCGGGGCCAGGGGAACGGTGGTCGTGCCGTCGCAGAGGACGAACAGGGAGACCTCGGGGCCGTCGAGATAGTCTTCGATGACGACCCGGTCGGAGACCTCGAGGCAGGAGCTCGCATGCGTCAGCGCGGCATCGAGGTCATCGGTGACGACGACTCCCTTGCCGGCGGCCAGGCCGTCGGCCTTGACCACGTGCGGGGCGCCGAATTCGCGCAGTGCGGCCGCCGCCTCGTCGGTCGAATAGGCGACCACCGTACGTGCAGTCGGCACGTTCGCGGACTCCATGACCTCCTTTGCGAACGCCTTCGAGCCTTCGAGGTGCGCCGCTTCCGCGCTGGGGCCGAAGACGGGGAAGGAAGCTTCGCGCAGAGCATCCGCAACTCCGGCGACCAGCGGGGCTTCGGGCCCGATGACGACGAGATCGACGTCGAGGGTCTCAGCCAGCGCGGTCACGGCGGCGGCATCCGAGGCATCGACCGCCTCGGTGTGGGCGATCTGCGCGATACCGGGATTGCCGGGAGCAGCGATGACGGCGTCGACCTGCGGGTCGCGCGAGAGAGCGAGGACAAGGGCGTGTTCACGGGCGCCCGAACCGATGACAAGAACCTTCACGCCACCAGCCTAAAGGGTCGTAGGCTTGAGTGCGTGACCTTCTCGACTTTCACCCCCGCGCAGGCTGCCGAGCTCGCAGTCGTCGAGCGCTCCGGCTTCATCGAATCCCGGCACATCGGGTCCGCCGTCGTCCTCGACCCGGACGGATCACCGCTGATCAGTCTGGGCGCCCCCGATGCTGCCGTGTTCACACGCTCGAGTCTCAAACCGCTGCAGGCGATCTCGGCGATGAGCCTTGGGGCGCAGCTCGACGGACAGTCCGCGGCCCTGGCCGCTGCCTCGCACAAGTCCGAAGCCGGGCACGTCAAGGTGGTGGCGTCGATGCTCGACGCTGCTGGGTTGAGCGTTGATGACCTGCAGTGCCCGTCCGCCCATCCCGCCGACGGAGCCTTCCGCCGCGAACTGCAGGAACGCGCACGGGCACAGGGGGACGAGAACACCGACCCGCGCTCGCCCCTGTATTTCAACTGCTCCGGCAAGCACGCGGCGTTCCTCGCCGCCGCCCGCGCCATCGGCGCCGACACCTCCACTTATCTGTCCCCGGACCACCCCGTGCAGCAGAAGGTCGCCGAGGTGGTCGAGACCCTCGCCGGTGAGTCCCCGTCCGCGGTCGGCATCGACGGCTGCGGGGCACCCGTGTTCGCGCTCAGCCTCACCGGCCTGGCCCGCGCGGTCGGCCGTGTCATCCGGATGGGCAGCGCCGACGGCGCGGTTGAGGAGACGGCCGGACCATGGACTGCCTATGAGCGTGAGGCCCGCACCCTCACCGAGGCGGTCTTCGCCGACCCATGGACGATCGAGGGGCACGGCCGACCGAATTCGACCGTCATCGACCGACTCGGCGTCTTCGCCAAGGGCGGGGCCGAGGGCGTCATCGTCATGGCCACTCGGACCGGGTTCGCCGTCGCCGTGAAATGCCTCGACGGAAGTTCCCGGGCCTCAGGGCTCGTCGCCCTCACGCTGCTCCAGCGGGCGGGAGCGTTCGACGCCGAGCCGGGAGCCGCCTCGGCGCCGGAGAACGACACGGTGGACGCCGTGATCGCAGCGATCACGGACCCGGTCACCGGGGGCACGGATTCCGAGGGGCGGACGAACGTTGTCGGGCGCCTGGAGCTCGGGGAAGATATTGCCGATATCGGTGAGAGGAAGAGGGACTGATGGCGATTCGCAGAAGGATCGACCCCGATCAGGGACGCAGCGCACTCGAGCTGTGGCTGACGCAGGCGAGGCTCGACGCGGCCCCGGCCGACCGATCGACCACCGCCACCGCAGTGCGCTTCACCCTCGAGGAGCTCGCCTCCCGCGCCGAAGGCAACAGCGTCGAAGTCCGGGTTCCGCCGTTCGGCGTCACCCAGTGCATCGCCGGTCCCCGGCACACCCGCGGTACCCCGCCGAACGTCGTCGAAACCTCTGCCGAGGTGTGGCTGGGTCTGGTCACCGGACGCACCGACTTCGCGACCGCGCTCGCCGCCGGGGACATCGACGCATCGGGAACCCGAGCCGACCTCGGCGATTTCCTGCCACTCTTCACTCCTGCAGAACTCGAGGCCTGAGCATGAGCGCACAGATCACGCAGACGACGTCGTTCATCGGCGGGCGGCATGTGCCGTCACTGCTCACCTACGCCAATATCGACCCGGCCACCGGCGGCCAGCTCGGCGATATCGCCCGCGCCGGGGCCGATGAAGTCGACCGGGCGGTGCAGGCTGCGGCGAAAGCGCAGCAGGAATGGAAGCGCTCGAGCCCCGAGCAGCGCTCCCGTCTGCTCATCGCCACCGCGGCCGTCATCATCGCCAACCGCGACGATCTGGCCCGCATCGAATCCGAGGACACGGGCAAACCTCTCACCCAGGCCTATGCCGACGTCGATGTATGCGCCCGTTACTTCGAGTTCTACGGGCACACCATCGAGTCCTATTACGGTCACGCGATCCCGCTGGCCGAGGACATGCACGTCTACACGCGCCGAGAACCCTTCGGCGTCACGGGGCACATCGTGGCCTGGAACTATCCGCTCCAGCTCATCGGCCGTGCCGCCGCCACCTCGCTGGCCACCGGCAACTGCGCCGTCGCCAAACCCGCGGACGAGACCCCGCGGTCGACCGTACGGCTGGCCGAACTCATCCACTCCGTCGGCTTCCCGGCCGGAGCCTTCAACGTCGTCACCGGCCTCGGCGCCGAGGCGGGAGCGGCACTGAGCGCCCACCCCGGAGTCGCACATCTTGGCTTCGTCGGATCGACGCAGACCGGTTCGGCCATCGCCCACGCCGCTGCCGATCGGGTCGTGCCCACGGTCCTCGAACTCGGTGGGAAGTCCGCGAACATCGTCTTCTCCGACGCCGATATCGATGTGGCGATCCCGTCGCTGGTGCGCTCGATCATCCAGAACGCCGGGCAGACCTGCTCGGCCGGGTCCCGGCTCATCGTCCACCGTGACATCCACGCCGAGGTCGTCGAGAAGATGGCCGCCGCCATGGCGCAGGTGACCATCGGCTACGGTCTCGACGACCCGATGCTCGGGCCCCTGATCTCGGCCAAGCAGCATGAGCGGGTGGACGGGTTCCTCTCCGAGGTCGACTCCGGGCAGATCGTCACCGGCGGAATACGGCCCGACGGGCTGGCCGACGACCTTGCGGCAGGGGCGTTCATCACCCCGACCATCGTCGACTCCGTCGACCCGGCGTCCCGGATCGCCCAGGAGGAAGTCTTCGGTCCCGTCGTCGTGACCCTGCCGTTCGCCGACGACGATGAGGCCGTGGCGCTGGCCAACGGCACCGACTACGGTCTGGTCTCGGCCCTGTGGACGCAGAACATCTCCCGTGCCCACCGACTGGCCGCCGAGGTCGACGCCGGTCAGATCTTCGTCAACACCTACGGTGCCGGCGGGGGAGTCGAACTGCCCTTCGGCGGGTTCAAGAAGTCCGGCTACGGACGCGAGAAGTCCATCGAAGCTCTCGACGAATACACGCAGACGAAGACCGTCGCCATCAAACTGTGACTGTGCCGAAGAGGGCGGTGCCGAGGTGACCTTTCCAGTCCTCGGGCTCGTCCTCATCGCTTCCGTCGCCCACGCCGTATGGAACCTCGCCGCGAAGTCCGTCACCGGCAAGGGCTTTGCCTTCGTGCTCGCCTACCACGGGCTCTCGGCGATCCTGCTCGCTCCGATAGCAATCGTCATCATCGCCTCCGGAGGCCAGTCGCTGAACTGGGGTCTGGTCGGTGCGGCGGCGCTGAGCGCGGTCTTCCACATCGCCTACTCCGTGGCCCTGCAGTCCGGCTACGACCACGCCCCGCTCGGCGTCGTCTATCCGACGGCGCGCGGCACCGGGCCCGTGGTCACGATCATCATCGCCGTGGCCTTCCTCGGTGAGCGTCCCACCCTCGCCGAGGCGGCCGGAGCCTTCACCGTCATCGCCGGGATCGCTGTCGTCACGATCCGTCCCCGCGGCGGGGTCGGCCCCACCAGCAGTGACGGCTTGCGCCGCGGGCTCGCCTGGGGCGGGCTGATCGGGGCGTTCATCGCCTCGTACACGCTGTGGGACGACTTCGCCGTCAACCATGTCAGCGACTCTCCGCTGCTCTACTTCGCCGTCTCCGAAGCCTGCGTCGGGCTGATCATGACCGCGGGAGCCTTCGCGCTTCCCGGCGGGCGGGAGAAGCGGGCGGACTTCCGGGAGATCCTGACGAGCCACAAGCGCGCGCTGGTGACCGTGGCGATCCTCTCACCCCTGGCGTATGTGCTCGTCCTCTATGCGATGCAGCAGGCACCGGTGGCGCTCGTGGCCCCCGTGCGGGAGACCTCGATCATCGTCGGCACCCTGCTGGCCTGGTGGTTCTTCGGAGAGAGGAACGTGGTGCTCAAACTCGCCGGTGCCCTCATCGTGGTCTTGGGTATCGGGCTCATCGCCCTCGGGTGAGAGAGACGCGATTCAGCGGCGGCGCCCGGGCTGACGGCGGTTGACCCGCACCACCCGCACCGGGCACACGGCGTGCGAGAGCACACCCTGCGACGTCGACCCGAGGACGGTGGCGACGAACCCGCCACGGCCGCGGGAGCCGATGACCATGAGCTCGGCGGTGTACGTGGCGGATACGAGGACCTCGGTGGCGGGAGCATCGAAGACCGAGTACCGCACCTCGAGATCGGGGAAGTCGCCCTTCAGCGAGTCGGCAGCGGCGGTGAAGGACTTCGCCGCTTCGTCGTACATCCGGATGAGGTGCTCCTCGCTGGGCATCCACTCGGGCGAGAGGATGTGCGTGGCGGTGACTCCGACGAGGCGCAGCGGAACACCGTAGATCGCGGCCTGAGAGGCTGCGGCACGCAGCACCGGGGTGTCGGTCTCGAAGGGATCGACGGCGGCGACGACCTCCCCTGAGAAATCGGGTCGGGTTCGTCGGTCCGCCTCGGCGGTGGGGTCATGCGTCGTGCGGACGGGATCGTCGACGGGCAGGGGAGTCGTCGGCATGACCCGGGTCGGCCACGTGCTCGGGACGACGACAGTGGGGCACTGCGAGTGCGCGGGCATCGCCAGGGCCACGGATCCGAGGAGACGACCGGCGAACCCGCCGCGACCGCGGGCGCCGACGACGGCGAGGGCGGCGTTCTTCGAATGCTCGACCATGACCCCGGAGGCGTCACCGGGCGCGATCGTCGTCGATACGGGAACGCCGGCCTTGGTGACGGTGGCGGCGGCCGCCTCGGCGATGTCTTCGACGGTCTTCTTCACGGCGCTGTCGAAGTCGGCGGGGTAGACGATGTCGGCCTGGCTCATATTGACGCCGGGGACGGTGTAGGCGGAGACGATGCGGATCTCGGAGGAGGTCTTCTGCGCATGCGTGATCGCCCACTGCAGGGCGCATTCGGCGTTGTCGGAACCGTCGATGCCGACGATGATCGTGTGGGACATATCGGAACCTCTGTCTTCAGTGACCGTCAATCTGGTTGAGTCCAGCATAGTTGTGTCCAGTTTATGGGAACTGGCATGAGACTGCCTGGGAGGAACCTCAGGCTGACTCGACTAGACTGTTCGCGACCTGTTGTTCCGGGGCGATCCCGGCGTTTCATCGGCCTCAAGGCCACGTGTCCAAGGAGATCATGAAGGACCAGATCGACGTCTCCGTCCGTCGCAGCCCCAAGTACTCGGTGTTCATGGGCATCGGCGCGGTGCTCGGCATCGTGCTTGCTGGAATCCTCGCGGTCTTCGTCGACCCGGCCGATATGCCGATGGGCTACACGGTGGCCAAGGGACTGGGCCTGCTGCTGCTCGTCCTCGGGATCGGCGGACTGTTCCTCGGCGGACTCGTCGCGCTCATCCTCGATTGGCGGGGGCGGAAGAAGTCGAAGGAGTTCCGGGTCGGTGCGCAGATCGACGTGGTCGACGACCCGAAGGAGATCGCGCGCCGTCGCATCGCCGAAGCCCGCGGGGAGGACCCGGATGCCGGCGCCGCCGAGGGCGGAGCCGCCTCGGCGAGCCTGGACGCCGCACCTGAGGCGGATGACTCCGCACCAGCGGCAGACGATGTTGAGCCCACTGCCGACGATGCGGACGAGGCGGGAACGGGCCGGGATACGGCCCCCGGTTCCACAGTCTGATCACCGGGTCAGAGCGCCGTTGCGGGTATGAGACAATTTCACTCGTGGCAAGAGGAGACGGGCAGCTGACGCACGAAATCGACCCCCAGGACCGCGGACCGCAGGACGAATGCGGTGTGTTCGGAGTCTGGGCCCCCGGCGAGGAAACCGCCAAACTCACATACTTCGGGCTCTACGCCCTGCAGCACCGCGGACAGGAGTCCGCGGGAATCGCTGCCAGCAACGGCAAGCAGATCCTCATCTACCGCGACATGGGCCTGGTCTCCCAGGTCTTCCATGAGCGCGATCTCGAGCTTCTGCAGGGCCATATCGCCGTCGGGCACACACGGTATTCGACGACCGGATCACCGTCGTTCGAGAACGCTCAGCCCACCCTGGGGCCGACTCCGTTCGGCACCGTGGCATTGGCGCACAACGGCAATCTGACGAACTTCGACGCCCTCGAGGCCATGGCCGATTCCCGTCGCGACCACGCGACGAAGGTCGTCGAGGAGGCCACGAAGAAGACGTCCCGCACCCGGCCCTTCCGTGATTCGTCGAACGACACCTCCCTGGTCACCGAGCTGTTCGCGACCGAAGAGGGTGAGAACCTCACCGAGGCGGCCCTGACCCTGCTGCCCCATGTCGAAGGTGCGTTCTCGCTGGTCTACATGGACGAGCACACCCTCTACGCCGCCCGGGACCGGCACGGGGTGAGGCCCCTGTCGCTGGGACGGCTGGAGAACGGCTGGGTCGTCGCCTCGGAGACCGCGGCGCTCGACATCGTCGGCGCGAAGTTCGTCCGCGACATCGAACCCGGAGAGCTCATCGCCATCGACGAGGACGGTCTGCGTTCGCACCGCTTCGCCGAACCGGACCAGGCCCGCTGCGTCTTCGAATACGTCTACCTCGCCCGTCCCGACAGCATGCTCGCCGGCAAGAACGTCCACGCCGCGCGCACCCAGATGGGCCGGCAGCTCGCCGAGGAATACCCGGTCGACGCCGACCTCGTCATCGCCACTCCCGAATCCGGAACCCCTGCGGCCGTCGGCTATGCCGAGGCCTCGGGCATCCCGTTCGGCCAGGGGCTGATGAAGAACGCCTATGTCGGACGCACGTTCATCCAGCCCTCACAGACCCTGCGGCAGCTGGGCATCCGCCTCAAGCTCAACCCGATCCGGGAGAACATCGAAGGCCGACGCCTCGTCGTCGTCGACGATTCGATCGTGCGCGGAAACACCCAGCGGGCGCTGGTGCGCATGCTGCGGGAAGCCGGAGCGGCAGAGGTCCATGTGCGCATCTCGTCCCCGCCGGTGAAGTGGCCGTGCTTCTACGGAATCGACTTCGCCACCCGTGCCGAGCTCATCGCCAACGGGCTGACGACGAACGAGATCTGCGAGAACCTCGGTGCGGACTCTCTGGGCTATATCTCTCTGGACGGCATGATCGCCGCCACCCAGCAGGAGCGCAGCCAGCTGTGCACCGCCTGCTTCTCGGGCGAATACCCGATTCCCGTCAACAACACCCCCGCCGACAAAGGATGCTGAGTTGAGTTCCGACGCGAACCCGAAGTCCACCACCTATGCCGCCGCAGGCGTCGACGTCGAGGCCGGAGACCGCGCCGTCGAACTCATGAAGGCCGCGGTCTCGGCCACCCACAACTCCTCGGTCGTCGGTGGGATGGGCGGATTCGCCGGACTCTTCGACGTCTCCGTGCTCAAGGACTTCGAGCGTCCGCTGCTCGCCTCGTCGACCGACGGTGTGGGTACGAAGGTCGCCATCGCTCAGGCCATGGACAAGCACGACACCATCGGCTACGACCTCGTCGGTATGGTCGTCGACGACATCATCGTCTGCGGTGCCCGGCCTCTTTTCATGACCGACTACATCGCCTGCGGCAAGGTCGTGGCCGAACGCATCGCTGATATCGTGCGCGGAATCGCCGACGCCTGCGCCTCGGCCGGAGTCGCACTGGTCGGCGGGGAGACCGCCGAACACCCGGGTCTGCTCGGGGTCGATGAGTACGATGTCGCCGGTGCCGCCACCGGAGTCGTCGAGGCTTCGAAACTGCTCGGCCCGGAGAAGGTCCGTGCCGGGGACGTGCTCATCGGTCTGCCGTCCTCGGGCATCCACTCCAACGGATACTCGCTGGTCCGCCACATCATCGCCGAGGCGGGATGGGGCCTGGATACGCATGTGTCGGAATTCGGGCGCACCCTCGGTGAGGAGCTGCTCGTTCCCACTCATGTCTACACTGGCGAGCTCGCCGCTCTCTTCGACGCACTGCCCGACGCGGTGCATTCGGTCTCGCACGTCACCGGCGGGGGACTGTCGGCCAATGTGGCCAGGGTGCTTCCGCAGGGTCTGGTCGCGAAGATGTCGCGTGCCTCGTGGGAGATCCCGGCCGTGTTCTCCGTGCTCGGCGACCTCGGCGGAGTGCCGCAGGACGACCGGGAACGCACCTGGAACCTCGGCGTCGGCATGGTCCTCGTCGTCGACGCAGCGTCGGTCGATGGTGTGCTCAAGGCGAGCCCCGGAGCCTGGGTGCTCGGCGAAGTCGCCGCCGATGACGGTTCGCTGGCGACCGATCCCTACTATGTGCAGGGCGCCAAGGGCGTCGACGGCGGCGCCGCGATCCTGCAGTAATGGGTCGCGTGCCTCGCGCAGCCGGCTGGCCTGGTCGCGGGGCATCCCTCACCGTTAGTCTCGCCCTCTCGGCGCAGAGGCTTCGCACACCGTTAGTCTCACACCCTCGTGTTCCTGCACGGGGGTGTGCTGCTTGCGGTGCGTGATGGCCGCGGGAGTGGAGGAATTGCACTCAACGGTGCGTGATGCTCCTCGGTCACAGCCGCCTCGACGAGGGGATGGAACTCGAGTTCTCGGTCATTCGGCGCGGTTGCGCATGGCGAGTGCCGCCTCGGCGGGGGAATGCCCACGAGCGGAGGGAGCGGCGGGCCCACGACCGTCTGCGCGCACGACTGAGGGCGGGGACCGAAGTCCCCGCCCTCAGTGCGTGTCAGATCAGCCGTGTGCGGCTGGACTCATCCGAGCTCAGTTCTCGTACTCGTCGTCATCGTCGACATTGTACTTGTCGGCGTAAGCCGAGTAGTCGGGTTCATCGTCGTACGGATCGGACGGACCGGACTTGCTCGCGTCGGCGCCCAGCTCCTGCTGGAGTCTATTAAGGTCGGTATCCGGGCTGTAGTACTTCAGCTTCCGAGCTACCTTGATCTGCTTTGCCTTTGCGCGGCCGCGACCCACTGGCGTGACCCCCTCCGTCGTCAATGGGGCGAATGGCCCCGGACTAGATCTCTGCTATGCGCTTAAATCCTACCTGTTCATACTGGGAAGTTCCATTTTGTGAGTGGACCTTGGATAGGCTGAACCCATGGCCTACCGTCGCGATTATGTCGTCACCCTGCGGATCTTCGAACCCCTTGTGGTGCATTCCGAATTGCAAGACAGGCAGGTAGAGGACAACAGGTCACGCATCGAGGAGCAGATCTCCCACGACGCTGACAAGCGCTTGATCTCCCTGCCGCCTTCGCCCGTGGCTGATTCCTTTCGGCGCACTCCGATCTACCTTCCAGCGTCTCAGACCGCGGACGGGGTGGACCGTTTCTGTCCTGCTCAGGAAGACATTCGTGGATGGGAGGCGCTCGATTCGCTGGCCGAGCACACCTCGAAGGCGACCTTGGACATCGTCGCTCCGAAGTCCGCTCGCCGACGTGCCGCCAGCCGTCGTGCGGAGTGGCTGCAGGACGCCAAGGACACGCGGATCTTCACCCGCGTCTCTGCCTGGGACGTGCCCCCGTCGTGGTGGCTGTTCTTCTCTCTGACCGAGGATCAGATCATCACCGAGGAGACCGACGAGGGCCTCCGGGTGCTCATCCATACGGATATCCTGGCCGCCTCGGCGCGCATGGAATGGGCCTCGGAGACGATCGCGGACACCTCGAAGGTCGTCGATATGGTCGAGCAGACCTCGGTTCTGGCCGAGTGGATCGACACCTTCGACATGAACTCGGTCCTCGAACTCGACCTCGGCGGGATGTCCGATGTGCTGTGGCCGAGCGAAGCCGCGGAACTCGTCGACTCGTGGGTCACGGCGCTGAGCAACAACGATTCCGAGTCAGCGGTCGCCGCCTTCCAGAAGTATGCGGCCGGCTGGGAGCAGCTCAACCTCTACGCCCGCAGCTCCTGACCCCAATTACTACCTGACGGGGGCTGAGCAACCTGGCGCCAGGTTGCTCAGCCCCCGTCAGGTAGTAAGAAGGGCGGATAGGATTGTCTGCGAACGAGCCGCACCCGAGAGGACGAGTCCCGCAAGCGTATGGAAGAGAAGAAGCGCCGTCTCCTGACGAGCCAGGACCCCGCTGCTCAGGGGCCTGACCCCGCCGCATCGTCCGCCTCACGCACAGGCGAGCCCGGCTCGGATCAGTCCGCCTCCGATGAGTCCGCGACCGACGTTGCCACGTCCACCGGTACCCCGAACCCCGCGACCCGGGTGAAACCGCTGTCGAAGGTCTCCGTCGGCTGGCGCATCGTCGTTCCCGCCATCGCCTTCGTCATCCTCACCTGCGGACAGTTCCTCAACACGAACGACTTCTTCCCGCTCGGATCGCTCACCCAGTACGCCACCGCCAAAGACCTCAACGGAACCGTGAACTCCACGTGCATCGAAGCTCAGTTCCCCGGCGAGGACGAACCGCGCCGCCTCGGGTTCAATGCCGCGACCGTCGGCATCGAACGCGGTGACGTCGAATCCCAGCTCGACAGAGTCATCGCCCACCCCGAACTCCTGCAGTCGATGGCCGACTCGTACATCCGGCTGCACCCGGACGAACCGAAGCCCGAAACGATGATCCTCTGCCGCACCACCACACAGCTGAAGAACGGCCTGGCCGTCGGCGAACCCGAACAGACGACGCTGGCGAAGTGGGAGGTCCGATGAGCAGCATCCCGACCTTGAGATCCACCCCCACCGAGGCGGCCCCCACGATTCCGCTCCTCCGCTGGTTCATGCCCGAGGTCCCCCTCGCTCGGGTGGCCGTGTTCCGTGTCTTCATCTACCTGTTCATCATCATCGATGTGCTCACGATCTCCGGTGATGTCATCGCCCACGGCTGGACGCCCGAGTTCTACCAGCCGCTGTGGCTGGCCCGGTTCCTCCACATCCCTGCTGTCAGCGTCCTCGGTGCGCAGATCCTGCTCACCCTCATCATCGTCTTCTCGCTGCTCGCCGCCGCCGGAATCCTTCAGCGCCTCAGCGGCTGGGCGGTGGCGCTCAGCTTCGGCGCGTGGATGTTCTACACCCAGGGCTACGGTTACGTCGCCCACGATCATATGGCGCTCGTCATCGCCGCCTTCGTCCTGCCGACGATCGGAACGGCGCGCTTCCGGGACGTCGGCACCGCCTCGGCGCGGGCCGGCTGGGCGCTGCGGATGGTGCAGATCTCCGTCGTCCTCACCTACTTCTACTCGGTGGTGATGAAGTGGATCGCCTCGGGCAACATCACCCACTGGGCCAACGGTGCGGTCATCATTTGGGCGCTCATGCGCCGCGGCGCCGAATGGTCGAAACCGTTCCTCGAGATGCCCGGCCTCCTCATCGCCGCGCAATGGGCGACACTCGTCTTCGAGTTCCTTTCGCCGGTTGTGCTGTTCCTCAAGCGCGGGTGGCTGTACGGGGCCGTAGCCTTCTTCTTCCTCTTCCACCTCATGACCTACCTGGCGCTGGGCATCCACTTCCTGCCGACCGTCATCTGCTGGGCGGCGTTCCTGCCCCTGGAGAAGCTCGTGCCCAAGCGCTTCACCAGCACGGGCACCGCCTAATCCGCGGCGTCGTCGACCCGGCTGAGCGCGCTGATCACAGCGCGCACCGCGACACGTTCGGCCGTGTCCGGACGCATCACGGCTACGATCCAGCGTGTCGTCGTCACCCCCGTCAGTGGCACCAGTGACAGTCCCGCATCGCGCGGCGTCGTGAACCGGGGGAGGAGCGCGACCTGGTCCGAGGAGGCGACGATCGCTTCGATGAGCCGGTTGTCCCGGATGCGTTGGACGACGTCGAGGTCGCGACCGGTGAGATGCTCGATCGAGGTGAGGATCGTGTCGAAGGGGTATCCGCGGGGCACTCCCACCCAGCGACAATCGACGACATCGTCCGGGGTCAGCTCGGCGCGATCGGCAAGCCGATGGCCGATGGCGAGGGCCACGTCGATCGGTTCGCGGGCGAGCGGGACGACGGTGAGTCCGTCGGTACCCAGGGGGCGTTCGGCGACGAGGCTGTGTGCGACGACGATATCGACATCTCGGGTCAGCCCCGCGAATTCGTGCTCGGCGAGGTCGACATCGTCCATGCGCAGATCGATGTGCGGGTGGTCCTCCCGCAGCCTGCGCAGCGCATCGGGGAGGAGGTGGGTGAGCGCGCTCGGCAGCCCGGCCAGGGCGATCTCTCCGGCAGCTTCGCCGAGGTGGCCCTCCCATCGGGCCTGCACCCGGGCAAGCGTGCGGGCCACGTCCCGACCACCGTCGGCGAGCAGTCGTCCCGCGGCTGTGAGCGTGAGTCCGCGACCGGCGGGTTCGACGAGAGCGTGGCCGATCTCGCTCCCGGCCTGCCTCAGCTGCTGAGAGACGGCCGACGGGGAGCGATGGGTGACATCGGCGACGGCGGTGACGCTGCCGTATTCGTCGAACAGGCGCAGCAGCTCAAGATGCTTCGGATCGATGACCATGAAGCCATGCTACAGAGTCGATGAAGCACTCTGCGATTGTGCTTCATTGTTCTCGAAGTTGAGAATGGGGCCATGTCATTCAAGCACTGCCTTCTCGCCGCCTCGGTGGCGGTCATGTGGGGACTGAATTTCCTCGCCATCGATCTCTCCCTGGCCCAGTTCCCACCCTTCTTCCTCGTGGCTCTGCGCTTCGCCCTGCTCGCGGTTCCCGCGCTGCTCTTCGTACCGAAGCCCGACGTCAAAGCGCGGTGGATCATCGGCTACGGACTCGGCTTCGGACTGCTGCAGTTCCTCTTCCTCTACTGGGCGATGGCCGCCGGCATGCCCGCGGGCCTCGCGTCCCTCGTCCTCCAAGCCTCGGGCCCCTTCACGGTGCTGCTGGGCATGACATTCCTGCGCGAGAGGGTCCGCGGCTCGCAGATGGCCTTCCTCCTCATCGCGATGGCAGGGCTCGCCGTCGTCGGCTGGCAGCGCTTCGACTCGAACGCGAGCTTCCTGCCCTTCCTCCTCACCCTCGCCGGCGCCTTCGGCTGGGCGATCGGCAATATCTGCAACCGGCAGGCTCACACCACTGAGCCGATCAAGCTGACGATGTGGATGTCGCTCGTCCCGCCCGTGCCGATGCTCGCCCTCTCCCTTGCGGTCGAAGGACCCGACCGGGTCGGGGCGTCGTTTTCGGGACTGACCACCCCAACCGGACTTCTTGCCATCGCTGGGCTGATCTATACAGTGGTCATCGCGACGATCCTCGGTTCGGGCGTGTGGTCGTGGCTGATGTCGCGCAACCCCGCCGGAGTCGTCGCCCCCTTCTCGATGCTCGTGCCCGTCGTCGGAATGAGCGCGGCGTTCGTCTTCCTCGGCGAGCGGGTCACCGTCGGCGAGCTGTGCGGGGCCGTCCTTGTCATCATCGGGGTCCTCGGCGCGGGTTTGAAGGCCGCGAAAGGGGCGCGGATTCTCGCCGCCGCTGAGGCGGTCGTGCCGGTGAGCGCGCCAACGGAGGATTCGACGCGGGCGATTCCATCAGGGCCAGTTGACAGGTGTTCGCGTAGCCTGAGGTCATGACCGCCGATGATGCGCCTCCGACCCTTCATGACGACCGCCTGTCCGCCGAGGATCTGCTCGCGTCCCCGCGGGGACGCTCGCTCGTGTTCGGGCTGGCCCTCGAGCAGGTCGAGAGTTTTCCGTGGACTGGCGATGAAGAAGCCCCAGGCGCGGAGGCGGTGGTGCGCAATCTGAGGTGCCTGTGCCCGATTGCGCCGACTTGGAGTGCAGTTAAGGAAGCCATGTCCGACGTAGTCGACGCTGCAGTGTATTGGCAGCCTCCTGATGATGACGATTGGGGGACCGCGGAAATCGGCGAGGTGCGCGAGGCTCTGCGTCCTTTCGCCGAGATGCTCGTTTCCACGGGCTTGCTAGATGCCTGGTCGAAGCCACTCGATCCCGATGATCAGTGGGCGCTGGGCTGGGACGACAAAGAACTCAATGAAGTCAATGGACGCCACACAGGACTGCCCGCGGTCTTCGACCTCGAGACAGGCCCGACGGATGAGCGCATAGAAATCACTCTGACCGATCTATACCCGCCTCTTGACGAAGACGGAACGAGGCTCCCCTGGGGATTCGACGAGTGGCTCGCCTCTGTCCTCACCACGGAAACCCGTTACCGTCACAACTTCGCCAAGGACCCCTACGACGAGCTCACCGGCGAATGGTGGTCGACCCCACCCCATGGCCTCTGGTCGTCGACGGGAACGTGGCCGGATGGAACCCCGATCGGCCTCGAACTCGTTGAGGATGACCTCGGTCTCGAACGCGCCCGAACCTGCCGTCTGCGCCTGCGCCCGGACGCCCGCATCGCCGAGATCCGCCGTCCGGAGGACTGGGCGGATCTGTGCCGCCGCTACCCACTCGACGTCACCGCCCAGCGCCGTCAGGTGTGGTTCGAGACCACCGGTCGCAGGGGACGCTGGGTCATCCCCGACTGGACACGCGTGGCCGAGGAATACGACGGTGTCCACGTCGGTCTCGCCGGCTATCTGCGGGCGGCAGGTGCGGTCATCGATGTGGCGGAGGGCCACCTCGGCGAGGAATCGGAGACCATCCCCACGGCAGGTAACACGGACGATCGGACCGCGAGTCTCGTGGCGGGCTGGCACCCGGATACTACGTACTGGCTGAACAACGTCATCGAGGCCGTCACCGAGGTGGCCGAATGGCACTATGACAGCGACGCTGATCGGTGGGTGCGGGGCTGAGCCGGCCGCGCGTCCCTGTGGAGACGCGCTCAGACGGTCGGGGCCGGCAGGGAGGGATCAGTCGCCCGGGGCCAGGCTCGGGGCCTCCGTGATCCCGAACCGGGACTTGAGAGCCCGGCGGGCGGCGAACCAGCCGTTCATCCCGTGCACGCCCGGTGCCGGCGGGGTCGCTGCCGAGCACAGGTAGGCACCGGGGACGCCGAGGCTGTAGTTGTCCCAGCTGGTGCGCGGGCGGGCCATCATCCGGTAGAAGGAGACGATGCCGGTGGCGATGTCCCCGCCGATGTAGTTCTGGTTGTGCCCGGCCATCTCGGAGGCGGGGATCGCGTTGTGCGCGACGATGCGGTCGCGGAAGCCCGGGGCGAAGCGTTCGAGCTGGCGGGTGATGTACTCGGTCGGGTCGAGCGGGCAGTCGAAGGGCACGTGCGCATACGTCCACAGCGGTCGCAGGCCGTTCACCTCGCGGGATGGGTCGAAGACGGTCGGATCCGAGACGAGGCACACGGGATCGGCGGGCATGCGACCGGACATCACCTGTGCCTCGGCGGCGGCCATCTGCGTCCGGGATCCGCCGATGTGGATAGTGCCGGCACGGCCGACCTCGGGGTCGGACCAGGGGACCGGTCCATTGAGGACGAAGTCGACCTTGGCAGCGGCGTTGCCGTGTTTGAAGCTGCGCAGGGCTTTGTCGACGTGGCTCGGGATGAGGCCGGAGAAGATCTGCGCGGCGTTCAGCGCCGAGGTGTCGAGCAGGTAGGCGCGGGCAGCGGGCATGTCCGATACGTGGTCGATGCGCGCATCCGTGTGCACGGTTCCGCCGTGGGCTTCGAGGTCGGCGACGAGGTAGTCGATGATCGACTGCGATCCGCCGATGGGGGAGGGCCAGCCGCCCGCGTGGGCGACGGTAGAGAGCATCGTGGCCGTGGCCGCGGTGCCCATCGCCGGCAGCCCACCGATGGCGTGCGCGGCGACGCCGGTGAACAGGGCCTGGGAGGATTCGTGGGAGAGCGGAATGTTCCACGCGGGACTGGCCTGGGACAGGAGCCGCAGGCCGAACTTCACGACGTTCGCGATGCCGGGAAGATCGCGCAGGGTCTCTGGCACAGAACGTTTGTCACCGAGGGAGAGCCAGATCGCGTCATCGACCCGGTCGAGCAGCGGAGCGAAGAAACGCCGCCATTCCGGTCCTGCCGCGCCGAGGTGGTCGACCGTCTTTTCGAGATCGTGGAAGGCCAGCGCGGCGGGTTTGCCGTCGAGGGGCTGGGCGTAGGAGATCTCGGGGGTGGTGAACTCGAGGCCGCGGGCACGCAGGTCGAAGTCGACGAAGAAGGGGCTGGCGATGGCCAGTGGGTGGACGGCCGAGCAGATGTCATGAGTGACGCCGGGGGCCAGACCGAGGTCGAGGGTGCGGGCGCCGCCGCCGATCGTCGGCTGAGCCTCGTAGACTTCGACGCTCAGCCCGGCACGGGCCATGGTGACGGCGGCGGCCATGCCGTTCGGGCCGGATCCGATGACGACTGCATCTACACCTGTGCTCATGGGGCCAGTCTAGGTCAGTGAGATGGACGGCTGCGGTGTGCGTTCCCTGGCGGCTCAGTTGTCGTACACGTTGTCGAAGAAAGCGCATTCGAGGTCGACGGCGTGCCGCCACACGCGGGTCAGGGACTCGGCGGCTTCGGCGTCGCCGGAGGGGAAGACGCGTTCGAGTTCGTCGACGAGGAACTGCACCCACCCGTGAAAGGCCTCGCCTCGGTGGAGATCGATCCAGCCTCGGTGAATATGTCGCGGCGGCATGTCCTTCCGGGACTCGGCCCAGTCGAGATAGAGCCATTCGGCGACAACGAGGACGACGAGCAGCTGCGGATACGACGCCGAAGCGACTGACGAGTCCATGAGATTGCGGAACCCAACCGTCGGGGCGGTCAGTTCCGGGTGGAGATAATCGGCTGTATCGACTCCCAATTCGGCGAAGGAGTCGACGAAATAGGTGTCCTCATCGGCGACGAGCATTCCCAGCTGTCGGGCGAACCGCAGCTTCGCCTCGAGTTCATCGGCGTGGGCCACGCACGCGCCGAGCATCGACAGAAACGACTCGAAGAACTGATAGTCCTGCACCAGATAGTCGCGCATCACTGCGTCGTCGATGCTGCCGGCGAAGAGATCCTGGACGAATCTGTGTTCGACGGCTCCCGCCCACTGCCGGCTGGTCGAACTCACCAGTGCTGATACCGCTCCGTCGGCGTCCACGGTGATCGATGTGTCGAAATCTGTGGTGGTCATTGCTTGTCCACTCCCTCCGCCGGTGCTCACCGGATCAGGTTCAAAGGGTCTGCATGCGCACTCTCAGCGCCGGTCCTTTCGGCGCTCCCCTGTAGCACATCGACACTATCATCGGGATAAGGTGTGCTGTCAGAGCGAACGGGCCAGGGCCGGCAGATCAGGGCCGGTCGGGCCCGGACCGGCGGATCAGGGTCGGCCGTTCCAGATCGCGATTGTCGAGCACCCATGTGGCGTTTTCCCACGGAGCAGCCTCGGCGAAGTAGAGTCGCTGACCACCGACGTAGCGGCGATTCGACTCATCCTCGGGATCGGCATCGAAGGCTCCGGCAAATCGCTCGTTTCCTCGTGGGACCGAGACTTCAAACGGAACATCGACCCAGATGCTCGCATCCCAGAGATCCACAAGCTCGGGACGATGGAGGAAGATTCCCTCGACCAGGAGGACGCAGTCGTTCGGCAGGCTCCGAGGTTCGGGCGCTATCGGCCGATCCTTGTCGACGTCCCACACGGCTGGAACGACCGAGTCGCCTCGTCGAAGTGGTTCGACGACGGATTCGACGAAGGCTCCGTAATCATAGGAACGGCGATAGAAGGTGTCTGGCCCCTTGCCTTGGGCGTAGCGGATCGCCCGAGGGTGGTGGAACCCGTCGATGCTGATGGCGGTGACCCGGCGGTCGGAATCTTGTCCAGGAACGTCCGCAGCGGTCTTGGCCAAATTCACGAGCTCGTGAGCGAGCATCGTCTTCCCCACACCGTCGACCCCATCGAGGGCCACGAGAGCGCGTTGCCTAGGCCGGACTGCGCGGAGATCGGCGAGCAGGTGACGTAGGACCGTGTCCCGGGACCTCACCTGGATGCGGACCCGGCGAGTGGCACGGACGGTGGGGCCGCCTCGGCGAGGGTGTCGGCGATGAAATCGGCGATACGGTCCGCGGCAGGCTGACGACCTGCCGACTGTTCGGCGGACTCGACGGACGGGTTGTAGTTCGTGTTCGTGTTGATGTCGTAGACGACCTGACGGCCGTCGGCGGTCTCGATGAACTCGACGCCGGCGATCTCGATGCCGAGGTCGGCCAACAACGTCTCGAGCCGAGCGATGAGCGGTGTTCCGGCCGTGATCTCCTCACGGCGGGCGAACTGGGGGACCGCCTCGACGTCGGGATCGGCCCCGGCACTCGGAATCGTGCAGGCATCGGCCGGGCACAGCTCGAACGACCCACCTGAGATGTCGACGCGCACCGCATAGTGGAAGCGTCCGCCGATGACTTCGGCACGGGTGATGAACGGCTGGGCAGGCTGCACATATTCCTGGATGAGGGTGATGCCGTCGATCGGCGCATTCGCTCCACCGGGCGCGAACTCATCGGCGACCGCCTCGAGCTCGGCGTGGGAGTCGAAGCGACGCACACCGAGGCCCTTGCCGCCCTGATTGTGCTTCGTGATGAATGGGGGAGTGAAGCCGGCCGCGGCGTCGACGAGCGCCCCCGGTCCGAACGCGGCGGCGGTGCGCGGAACATCGAAGCCCCGGCCGGCCAGCTCGCGATGCTGACGGACCTTGCTCACCTCGAGCTCGTAGACATCGCGTCCGTTGATGACTCGGCGGCCGGCGGCGGCGAGCCAGTCGAGGACCGCACGCCCGTACTCCTTCACATGCGGATCGGTCCGGGTGTGCGCCGACGCCGACAGCCGCGACCAGAACACCCCCTGTGGGGGCTCGGCGTCGAGATCGATCGTGGTCTCGGGCAGCAGCCATTCGACGTGTGCGACGCCGAGGCGGTCGAGCGCATCCGTGAATGGTGCGATCCATTCCGGATTGTCGTGGATGATGTGCACCGTCGGAGTGCCGCCGACGGGCAGGGCATGAGAACTCATCGCGAACCTTCATCGTGTGGAGCCGGTGCGGCCGAGAGTACGCGGAAACATCGGCGGATCTGCTCAACAATCCTACGCCCTGGTGTCCAGCCCTTCGCTGTGTCAGTGCGGCGGCGTAGACTCGGGGCATGGCTATCGCAAAGCAGCCCGTTGTCGTGCTCGACGCCCCTGACGCCGGTGAACTCGCAGAGTTCTACGGCAAACTCCTGGACTGGTCGGTCACCGTCGAAGAAGACGGCACCTGGGCAGAAGTCGTCTCCAATTCGTGGCCGCCGATCTGCATCCAGCAGGTCGAGGACTACCACGCACCCAGCTGGCCCGGGCAGGCCCACCCGCAGCAGATGCACCTCGACGTCATGGTCGATGACCTCGACGTCGCCGAGGAAGCCGTGCTCGAGATCGGCGCAGGCAAGGCCCCAGAGCAGCCGGGAGAGACGTTCCGAGTGTTCCTCGACCCGGCCGGCCACCCGTTCTGCCTGTGCAAGGGATGACCGGCCCCGCCCAGAGCTGATCCGGAGAGACCGACGGCGCTGATACGCGCCGGCTCAGACCAGGTCGGCCTCCTCGTTGAGCTCCTGGGCGAGGTCCTTCGCCTCTTCCTTCGACGCCGCCGACGGAGTCGAACCCCACAGCGGACGACGATTGCTCTCAGGCACGAAGTGGATCGTGACGAGCCCGATGACTCCAGCGGCCATGAGGTAGATCGCCGGCCACATGAGGAATCCGGTGGCGTTGATGAGCGAGGTCATGACGAACGACGTCGTGCCGCCGAACAGCGAGATCGAGACGTTGAACGCGATCGCCAGTGCACCGGCGCGGACCATCGTCGGGAACAGCGACGGCAGAGTCGAGGGCATCGTAGCGCTGAAGCAGATGAGGCTGAGCCCCATGATGAGCAGCCCGAGGAAGACCACGAAGTCGTTGTGCCCGCGGATGAGCCACAGTGACGGGAACGAGAGCACGATGAGCGAGAGCGCTCCCGCGCGCACAACGGCCTTGCGGCCCAGCCTGTCCGAGAGCTTGCCGATGACCGGGATGAGCGCCAGACAGCAGGCCATGACGATGATCTGCAGGACCTGCGAGGTCAGTTCTGAGACTCCGCCGCTGCCCTGGAGGTCCTCGACCATCGGGAAGTACACGGGAATGAAGGAGGTGAGCATGTAGTTCGTCACGTTCCACGCCAGCACCAGACCACAGCAGGCCAGCAGGTTCGGCCACAGCTTGAAGATCTTCTTGAACTCGCCCTTGGCGTGGTTCTTCTGCTCCTCCTGTTCGGAGAGCTTCTCCATCTCCTTGTAGGCAGGAGTATCCGCGAGCTTCGTGCGCAGGTAGACGCCGATGAAGCCGAGAGGCAGAGCGACGAAGAACGGGATCCTCCAGCCCCACGACTCGAGGAACTCGGGAGTCGAAACAGCCTGCATGATCGTGGCGACGAGTGCACCGAGGACGTAGCCGGTGAACGTTCCGACCTCGAGCAGGCTGCCGAGGAAGCCGCGGCGCCGGTCGGGTGCGTATTCGGCGATGAAGGTCATCGCATTCGAGTACTCGCCGCCGGTGGAGAACCCCTGGAGCAGACGGCAGGCCAGCAACAGGAACGGTGCCCACAGGCCGACGGTCGCATAGTCGGGGATGACACCGATGAGGAAGGTGCCGGCAGCCATCATGATCATCGTCATCGCCAGCACCTTGTTGCGCCCGATCTTGTCGGCCAAAGGGCCGAACACCAGACCGCCGAGCGGACGGACAAGGAAGGCGACGGCGAAGAGTCCGGCGACGATGACGGTCCCGATCGGTCCTGAGTCCTCCGGCAGAAAGATTCCCTCAATCACGACGGCGAGGTAGCCGTAGACACCGAAGTCGTACCACTCGGTGATGTTGCCGATGGCCGCGGCGCCGATGGCCCGCTTCGTCACATCGGGCTTGGTCACTGTGATCTCTTCCGGCCGCCACCGCCGGCGGACATTATCCGGTCCGAACATGTCCCTCCCTCCGATTGCCGGTGAGAGGCTTGCGGGAACGCGACCCGGGCGCGAATCCACAGAGTCTGAGAATCACGCGCAGTCGTCTCCGCGAGCCCCTCATCGTTCTGGTTGATGTCGTTGCTCTCAGCCAGGTCGCCCCGACGAAAAACACCACTCAAGGCTAGTCCTCTCAGCTCTCATGGCAACCCCGATTGCGCGGGAACCCCCGATCTCAAGGTTGTGAACAGCCCGTCGCAGGTCCGTCTAAAGTGGTTCCATGCGCGTTCTCACCAGCTTTGATGATCGTGATCCCGTTCCCTGGGCCAACGGTGCCGGGGAGACGACCGAGCTCGTCTCCCTCGCCGACTCCGAGAACCTGACCCCGCTTGCGCGGCCGTGGCGACTGAGCATCGCACGGCTCGATCGCACCGCCGAGTTCTCCGCCCTGCCCGGGATGGCGCGCACCTTCCTGCCCACCGCCGAGGTGGTGCTGTCCGTCGACGGTCGAACACACCGCATTCCCCGGCTGACTCCGCTGCGCTTCCGCGGGGACCGAGCCGTCGTGCTCACTGAACTGGATGAGCCGTGCTTCGCAGTCAATCTCATGGTCGCTCAGGCGGATTCGGTCGACCCGCCTCGGCGAGGGCTGGTGATGATCGGCCCCGACGAGGAACACGCAGTGAGAGCGGACGACGGCGCCGCCTTCCTCCTCACCCTCGCGTCGAGCCCGGACCGCCCGCGTTTCCAGCTGTTCGAACTCACCGGTTCCGACGGTCCGGCGGACCGCCTCGGCGGAGTCCTCCTGCACTGAGGGAAGACGGGGTCCACACGGCTGGGGAAATGGTGTGAAGCGCGTGTCTGCCGCATCACACCGGTCGTCGTTCTCGCAGGTCACCACGCCTACCCGCGGTCGGCTGGGTCAGCGATCTCCCAGACTGCGAGGGGGTGGGTCAGGATGCCCGCACACTCGAGTCCGATACTGGTGAGAAGTACGTGTTTATGGAGGACCATTGGCATCGAATCACGGCGAAACCGACCAGACGGACAAGCAGCGGACGACTCCCGGCAGTGAGGCTCCGCCGAGCGCGCCGCGGCACTCTCAGACTCTGCCGCTCATCACCGAGGAGATCGCGGAGAGGCCTCGGACCGAGACGGCGCCGACCGAGCATGTCACTACTCCGGTGATGCCGCCCAATCCGATCCGCCGTGACGATCGGACCGGAGCAAGTCCGGCGAAGAGCGTGTCGACGGAGACCGTGGGCACCGAGGGCGGGCAGCGGACCGCCTCGGTGCCGTCGAGGGACGGAAGCCAGGCGGAAGAAGCGGCTGGCGGTGCCGACGAGAAGAAGTCCGAAGGGCGAATTTCAGCCACCCAGCTGATCGCGGGTGCCGGTGCCGCGGCGACCTCCTCGGTCATCGGCGGTCAGCTCGGCGTCGCCGGCACCGTCGTCGGCGCGGGCATCGCGAGCATCGTCACCGGTCTCGCCGTCACCCTCTACGGCCGCAGCCTCGACAAAGGCAAGGAGAAGATCCAAGAGGTCGGCTCCAAGCTGGCCCCGGCCGTCAAGGCGAAGATCGCAAAGAACCCCACCGCGAAGACCGCAGCTGTCGATCAGACACTTGCCGAGGATTCGGCCTTCGCCCCGCCGGAGCCCACCAGTGGCCATGCGACTGCGTCAGCCGCCTCGGTGCCGCACGACAGAACAGCCGAAGACGGCGACAGCAGTGAAACCGAGAGCGAGCCCCGCTCCTGGTGGCAGAAGCTGCGACGCAAACGAGTCCTCTACCCGTTGACGATCGGCGTCGCCGCCTTCGGAATCGGACTCGGCGCGGTCGTCGTGGCCGAGAACTTCACCGAAGCCGATATCTCACCGGGCACCTCGCAGATCTCACGATCAGTGACCGGACAGTCGACGAACGACGAATCCGTCACCGACGACGGAACCTCGAACTCCGGGAGCGCAGGAGACGAATCGTCGAGCGGATCCGGGTCGAGCGCCGACGGCGGTCAGAGCTCATCGAACAGCGGCTCGAACACGCAGAACGGTCAGTCCACCTCGGCGGGGGAGACCGGCACCGAAGGTGCGGCCGAGGGCCAGGACTCTCAGGGTACGGACACGACGACGGGCACGAGCGATTCCACCGGCGGTTCGACGAGCACCGACGGCACCGAAACGAGCAGCGGTTCCACCTCGACCGATGGCACCGGCAGCACCGGGGACACCAGCGGCGGCACAAACAGCAGCACAGGCTCCGGATCCGGCTCGGACGGTTCGGGCAGCGGTTCCGGCAGCGGCTCGTCGGGTTCGGGCGGATCCGGAACCGGCGGCTCGACCGGCGGTTCCGGTGGTGGGTCGGCCGCCTCGGCGGAGGGGTGAGCCGGACAACGTCGAGGACGGGAATTTAGACAGCCCACCCTTGGTTGTATGAAGTAGAGAACATCGCTAGGTTGAAACCAACTCCGACAGTGTTCTGCCGAAGTCGGGATAACGAGACTGGGCGAACGGCGCTCAGCCGATCGATCAGCTGCACCGGCGGGAACCGCATCTCACCGGTGGCCGTGATCGCGGGCTGGGCGACGACGCCTGAAATCAAACGGTTGAAGGAGATGTTATGACGCAACATACAGATCATGAATATGCCGGTCACGACAATACGAAGGCATCGACGACCGAGTCCGGTGCGCCGCGGGAATCCGATGCTCACTCGCTGAGTGTGGGCGCGAACGGGCCGCTGCTGCTCCACGATGTGGCTCTGGTTGAGAAGCTTGCTCGCTTCGACCGTGAGCGTGTTCCCGAGCGCAGCCCCCACGCCAAGGGATCCGGCGCATTCGGTGAGCTCGAAGTCACCGAAGACGTCTCCAAGTACACGAAGGCCGACTTCCTGCAGCCGGGCAAGAAGACCCCGATGCTGGCCCGCTTCTCCACCGTCGCCGGTGAACTCGGCTCGCCCGACTCATGGCGCGACGTGCGCGGATTCGCGCTGAAGTTCTACACCGAAGAGGGCAACTTCGACATGGTGGGCAACAACACCCCCGTGTTCTTCGTCCGCGATCCCATGAAGTTCCCCGACTTCATCCACTCGCAGAAGCGCACCCCCGATTCGGGTCTGCGCAGCAACAACATGCAGTGGGACTTCTGGTCGCTCTCGCCCGAGTCGGCCCACCAGGTCTCCTACCTCATGGGACCGCGCGGTCTGCCCAGGAGCTGGCGGAACATGAACGGCTACTCCTCGCACACCTACATGTGGATCAACGCCGAAGGTGAGAAGTTCTGGGTCAAGTACCACTTCCACACCGACCAGGGCGTGGAGAACATGAGCAACGAGGAAGCCGGTCGGATGGCTGGCGAGGACGCGGACATGCACCGTCGCGATCTGTTCGATGCCATCGAGCGCGGGGACTACCCGTCCTGGACCTTCAGCGTGCAGATCATGCCGTACGAAGAAGCCAAGGACTACCGCTTCAACCCCTTCGACCTGACCAAGACCTGGTCGAAGAAGGACTACCCGCTCATCAAGGTCGGCAAGTTCACCCTCAACGAGAACCCCTCGAACCACTTCGCGCAGATCGAGCAGGCTGCCTTCAGCCCCTCGAACACCGTGCCGGGAACCGGGCTCTCGCCGGACAAGATGCTGTTGGGACGCGTGTTCTCCTACCCGGATGCACAGCGCAACCGCATCGGCACGAACTTCAACCAGCTGCCGGTCAACGCCCCTGTCACGAAGACGAATTCGTATGACAAGGAAGGCCAGATGCAGTACCACCACTCGGGTAATGCACCGGTCTACGCCCCGAACTCGTACGGACGTTCCTTCCAGGACGAGCAGGGACCGGTCGACAACGGCTGGGAGGCCGATGGCGAGCTGGTCCGCAGCGCCTACAGCCTGCACGCCGAGGACGACGACTTCGGCCAGGCACACACCCTGGTTCGCGAGGTCTACTCCGAGGAGGAGCGCCAGGGGCTCATCGAGACTGTGGCCGGCGCACTCTCCGACGGAGTCGAGGAGCCGGTGCTGTCGAACGCGATCCAGTACTGGAAGAACATCGACGCCGAGGTCGGCGCAGCCATCGAGGCCAAAGTCAAGGGCTGACAAGCTCTGAGACTGTGAGCGTCTGACCGCTCGGAATTCGGCACGAGACGGCGGCCCGGAACCTCCCCACCGCGGGAGTGTCCGGGCCGCCTTCTCTTTTTCTCTTTTCCAATTACTACCTGACGGCGGCGCAGCAACCTGGCGCCAGGTTGCTGGGCCGCCGTCAGGTAGTTCGTGGAGTCAATTGAGGTGGGCGGCGCGTTGGGCGATGCGACCGCCGGCGAGGACCATCTCGACCTGACGCGGCGACAGGCCATGGCGGAATTCGAACTTTCGGCCGGCCGCCTCGGCGGTGATCGTCGTCCCTTCGCCGAGCTCATCGCGCAGACCACGGAACTCAAGCACATCACCCTGGGACAGGGATTCGTAGTCGGCCTCGTTCGTGAACTCGAGAGCGAGGACGCCGAAGTTCGCGAGGTTCTGCCAATGGATCCGCGCCAACGATTTCGCCACCACGACCCGCAGTCCGAGATAGCGCGGAGCGATGACCGCATGCTCGCGTGAGGACCCCTGACCGTAGTTGTCCCCACCAACGATCGCGTGCCCTCCGTCGTGGTCGGCGGCGCGGGTGGCATAGGTGTCATCGATCTGGATATAGACGAACTCGGAGATCTTCGGGATGTTCGACCGATACGGCAGAACGCGGGATCCGGCGGGCATGATCTCGTCGGTGGAGACGTTGTCGCCGACCTTGAGCAGGATCTCCAGATCGATGTCATCGGGCAGCGGTTCGAAGTCCGGCAGGGTCGAGATGTTCGTTCCCTTCACGAGCTCGACCGACCGGGCTTCCTCCGGTCCCAGCGGTGGGACGAGCATCTTGCGGTTCGCGGAGTACTTCTCGGGTAGCCGCACCTCGGGATAGTCCATGTCGAGATCGCGAGGATCGGTGATCTTCCCGGTCAGCGCGGCAGCGGCTGCGGTCTCCGGCGAGCACAGCCACACGGCGTCCTCGTCGGTGCCGGACCGGCCGGGGAAGTTCCTCGGCATGGTGCGCAGACTGTTGCGCCCGACCGCCGGAGCCTGGCCCATGCCGATGCAGCCCATGCAGCCGGACTGGTGGATCCTGGCCCCGGATCCCACCAGAGAGGTCAGCCATCCGCCGGCGATGAGGTCGGCAAGGACCTCTCGTGAGGTGGGGTTGATGTCAAGTGAGATCTGCTGGTGGATCTGGCGGTCGGCAAGTGTTTCGGCGACGACGGCGAAATCCCTCAGACCCGGGTTCGCCGAGGAGCCGACGACGACCTGGAAGACGTCTTCGCCGGCGACCTCGCGCACCGGAGTGACATTGCCCGGCGACGAAGGTGCGGCGATGAGCGGCTCGAGCTGGGAGAGGTCGATGGCGTCGGTGAGGTCGTATTCGGCGCCCTCATCGGCCTCGATGCGCGTGAAATCCTCACCGCGGTCGACGGCTTCAAGGTAGTCGCGGACGGCATCGTCGGCGGGGAAGACCGTGGCGGTGGCGCCGAGCTCGGCACCCATATTCGCAATCACGTGACGGTCCATGGCCGTGAGGCTCTTCAGTCCGTCCCCGTGATATTCGATGATCTTTCCGACTCCGCCTTTGACGCCGTGGCGACGCAGCATCTCGAGGATGACGTCCTTGGCCGAGACCCAGTCGGGCAAAGTGCCCGTGAGTTCGACGCCCATGATCTGCGGCGCGCTGATGAAGAGGGGTTCACCGGCCATGGCCATGGCGATCTCGAGCCCGCCGACGCCGATCGCGAGCATTCCCAGGGCGCCGGCAGCGCAGGTGTGTGAGTCGGAACCGATGAGAGTGGCTCCGGGCTTTCCGAATCGCGACTGGTGAACGGGGTGGGAGACGCCGTTGCCGGCAGGGGAGAACCACAGACCGAACCGTGCCGCGGCAGAGCGGAGGAACTCGTGGTCCTCCGGGTTCTTCTCATCGGTCTGCAGCAGGTTGTGATCGACGTACTGCACGGACAGTTCCGTGCGGATGCGGTCGAGGCCGAGCGCCTCGAGCTCGAGCATGACCAGGGTGCCCGTCGCATCCTGGGTGAGAGTCTGGTCGATCCGGATCCCGAGTTCGTTTCCGGGAGCGAGCTCCCCGGACTCCAGATGTGACCGGATGAGCTTCTGAGCAACGTTCTCAGCCATTGTCCGCCTCCTTCGGCAGTCAGCGATCCACCGAAGCCACTCGGTTTGCGGTGGTCAATCCACGCTAGTCCTCGACCGACGGGTTCTCAAGGTCGGTCACCTCCTGCGACCGGGTTTGCGCGTCTCAGAACTACCCGACGGCGGCTCAGCAACCTCGCGCGAGGTTGCTGAGCCGCCGTCAGGTAGCAATTGGGGGTGTTGGGATTGGGAGGTGAGGAGGATACTGGGACTATGCCGGAGCTGCCCGAGGTCGACGCGCTGGTCGACTTCCTGCGTCCTCGGCTGGTCGGGGACTTCGTCACCCGCGCGGACATCGCCGAGCTCAGCCTGCTCAAGACCGTCGACCCGAGCATCGATGCGCTCGCCGGACTTGCAATCACCGAGGTGGCCCGCCGTGGGCGAGCCCTCGTCATCGGTTTCGACGGACTTAACCTGGTCTGCCGGTTCGCCCGAATGGGCTGGCTGAACTGGCACGACACCGCACCGAATGGTCCGGTCCGGATGGGCAAGGGGCCGTTGGGAATGCGCGTAACCCTGGCCTCGGGAGCCGCCTTCGACCTCATCGAACCCGGATCGAAGAAGAACGCCGCCGTGTCCCTCGTCCGTGACCCCTCCGAGGTGCCCGCCCTCGCCTCGCTGGGTCCCGACGCCCTGAGTCTCACCGTCGACGAACTCGCCGCGGCACTGTCCGAGTCGACCTCCCGGATCAAAACGGTCCTCGAAGATCAGAGAATCATCTCGGGCCTCGGCAATGCCTATACCGATGAGATCCTCCACGCTGCGAAGCTCTCCCCGTTCGCAACCGCGAAGACCGTCGACCCGCAGACGCTGCACACCGCCATCCATGAGGTGCTCGATGCCGCCCGCACAGCCCTCGTCGGCCTGCCGCCGGGCAAGATCAAAACCGCGAAGAAACGCGGATTCTCCGTTCACGGCCGCACAGGTGAGACCTGTCATGTCTGCGGGGAGACCATCGCCGAGGTGTCCTTTGCCGACAAATCCCTCCAGTACTGCCCCGGCTGTCAGACCGGCGGAAGGAAGCTCTCCGACCGTCGAATGGACCGCCTCCTCAAGTGATGCGCCTCCTCAAGTGAGGTCCGACCACCGGCATGGACGGCACCATCGACAGGATCTGTACCGCGCTCACCGCACTCTCACGCTGGGCGGAGGCGAAAATGGCGGTCGGCGATGCCATGGGCACGCAGGGCCACCTCGGTGATGTCGGTGAGGAACTCATCCCGGGATGATCGCTCATCGGCGGGAGTGTGGATGCGCTGCACGAGCGTCTCGGTGATTCCGCCGACGAGGACGATGCTTGTGAGGTCATTCGACGCCGCCGGCGCGGTCAGGCCGTAGGCGTGATCGAGTTCGTCGAAGGCTCCCTGCACCGAGGCGGCCAGCAGTCGCATCGTCTGATGACGCCGTTCCTCGAGTGAGTCGCAGATGCCGACGGCTTCTACCTCGAGGACGCGAGCCTTGCGCTCGTCATCGAGCATCGGCGACAGGGCCGCGCCGACGATCAGCCTGGCAGCTTCGGCCAAAGTGGCGTCAGAGGGGATCTGCGCCTCGTCGAGGACCGTGGTGATCTCCTCGTTGAGTTCGATGTAGAGGTCTTCGAGGAGACTCTCCTGAGTCGGGAAGAGCTCGTAGAAGGACCGGCTGGAGACCCCCGACTCCTGGCACAGGGCTTGCACCGAGGTCTTGCGGAACCCGATCGTTCCGTAGAGCTCGAGCGCCGCGTCGAGCAGGCGCGTACGACGCGCCGAATCCCGTTCCGACCGCAGGGTGCCGTGCCAGCGACGTGGGGACGAAGGCTGGGCCGGAGAAGAATCCATCCTCCCATAATAGTGAAAATTCATATTTTCACTGGCATACTCTGTGACATGGCTTACATGATTCGACAAGGTCGTCGCGCACCGGCCCCCACCGCCCCGGTCGCCCCGGACCCTTCTCTGCCGAAGGTCTGCATCATCGGAGCGGGATCCTCCGGCATCGCCGCCGCGAAGACGCTCTACACCTCGGCCATCCCCTTCGACTGCTTCGAAAAGGGCAGCGAAATCGGCGGCACATGGCTCTTCGACAACCCCAATGGTCAGAGCGCCTGCTACGAGACCCTGCAGATCAACACCTCGTGCCCGCGCATGGCCTTCTCCGACTTCCCGATGCCCGAGCACTACCCGCACTACGCCAGCCACGATCAGGTCTTCGACTATTTCCGCGACTACGTCGACCACTTCGGATTCGGTCACACGATCACCTTCAACACCGAAGTCACCGATGTTCGCCGAGGCGGCCGTGGCGGTTGGGATGTCGACATCAGATCCGGAATAGGTCAAGATGCCGTGTCGGAGACCCGGCACTACGATGCCGTGATGGTCGCCAACGGCCACCACTGGGATGCCCGCTGGCCCGACCCTGCCTACCCGGGGGACTTCGCCGGCGAACAGATCCACGCCCACGACTACCGCAGCGGTGACCAGCTCGAGGGACGTGATGTGGTCGTCGTCGGTGCCGGCAACTCGGCCATGGACATCGCCGTCGAAGGCTCGCGCCGGGCGAACAACGTCACCCTCTCGATCAGACGCGGCCAATGGGTGATGAAGAAGACGATCATGGGCATGGCGGCCGACCAGATCGTCCTGCCCGGGTGGGCCCCGTGGTGGATGACCTCGGCCCGGCTGCGCCTCGGCGCGATCCTCTCCGGTGGGTTGAAGAAATACGGACTGCCGGTGCCGGGCCACACGCCGGGCCAGTCCCACCCCGTGCAGTCGGATGCCATCCGGGATCGCCTCAAGGCCGGTACCGTGACGGTGCGTCCCGGGATCGAACGCCTCGAGCGCGACCGCGTCGTCTTCACCGACGGAACCTCAGCCCCGGCCGACCTCATCGTCTGGGCCACCGGGTACCGAGTGTCGTTTCCGTTCCTGTCCTCCGACGTCGTCGATGTCGCGAACAACGACCTGCCGCTGTGGAAGCGGATGGTCCACCCCGACCTGCCGGGGCTGTTCTTCATCGGCCTGCTCCAGCCGGTGGGTGCGGTCATGCCGCTGTCCGAAGCCCAGTCGAAGCTGGTGGCGAAGATCCTCACGGGATCCTGCGAACTGCCGAGCCGCCGGGACTTGGTCAGACAGATGGCTCGCGATGACCGCCGGAACAAGAAGCAGTTCTACGATTCGCCCCGGCACACGATGGAGGTCGACTTCGACCACTATCTGTGGGAGATCGACCGGGAGATGAAGAAGGGAGCTATCGCCGCATGAAACGCTTCGGCACAACCTGCGGGAAGATCGTCGCCGTCACCGGAGGGGCACGCGGAATCGGCAAGGCGATCGCCGCGCAGCTCACCGCGGCCGGCGCTCGAGTCGCCATCGGCGATCGCGACCTCGAAGCGGCCGAGGATACCGCCGCGGAACTGGGGGTGCGCGCCTTCGGCCTCGACGTCACCGATCCGGACTCCTTCGCCGATTTCCTCGAATTCGTCCGCCGCGATCTCGGCCCCGTCGATGTGCTCGTCAACAATGCCGGCATCATGTGGGTCGGTTCCTTCGATGAGGAACCGAACGGAGCGGCTCGCGCTCAGCTCGAGGTCAACCTCCTCGGCGTCATCAACGGAATCAAGACCGCAGCACCTGCCATGCGCGAGGCCGGGCACGGTCACCTCATCACGGTCGCCTCGGCGGCATCGATCCTGCCTACCCCGGGCGAGGCGACATACGCGGCGACCAAACACGGAGTGCTCGGCTACCTCAAGGCTGTGCGCACGGAGATGCGCGGTACCGGGGTGCACTTCACCGCCGTCATGCCCGCCGTCGTCGACACCGTCCTGGCCGCGGGGACCGGCACCGGTGCGGGTCCGCTGCTGCGTCCCGACGATGTCGCGGCCGCCGTCGTCCGTGCGGTCGCCCGGCCCCGTTTCGAGATCACCGTACCCGGCTTCATCGGTCCCGTGACCCGCCTGGCCGATCTCCTGCCGCAGCCGGTCAGGGACCGCATCTTCGGGGCCATGGTGCCCGACCAGGTCGCGCAGGTGAGGGCCGACGCCCGCGCCGATTACGAGGTCGCGGCGTTCACGACCTCCCGCGCGGGGCGCGGTCAGGGGCGGGCCGCCTCGGCGGAATAGTCCTCCAGATCTATCCGTTGTGCAGAGGTGCGGGCCATCTGAGGCCCGGACATTCTGCGAATGGAGGAAAATTTGACGTCACGGAAGCAGATCCCCGGCACCGACCTGTCCGTCTTCCCGATCAATCTCGGCACGAACACCTTCGGGTGGACGGCCGATGAGGCGCAGTCCCATGCCGTCCTCGACGCCTTCGTCGCCGGCGGCGGCAATTTCCTCGACACCGCCGAGTCCTACCCTGCGTGGGTGCCCGGCAACACCGGCCGCGAATCCGAGGCCATCATCGGCACCTGGTTGGCCTCGCGGGGCAACCGCGATGGCGTCGTCATCGCCACGAAGGTCGGCGACCATCCCGAGCACAAGACGCAGGACCCCGAATACATCCGCACCGCCATCGACGCCTCCCTGGAGCGCCTGCAAACCGATCACGTCGACCTCTACTACGCCCACCGTGACGATGAGGTGACCCCCATCGCCGAGGTGGCCCGAGTCTTCGATGAGATCGTCCGTTCCGGTAAGGCCAAGCACATCGCGGTGTCGAACTATTCGCCGGCGCGTCTGGCCGGGTGGTTCGCAGCGGCTGAAGACGAAGGGCTGGTCAAGCCGGTCGCGATCCAACCGCAGTACAGCCTCGTCTATCGGCGGGAGTTCGAGACCGATCTGCGCCCAATCGCCGAGCGGCGGGATCTTGCGGTGTTCTCGTACTTCAGCCTTGCCGCCGGCTTCCTCACCGGCAAATACCGCACCGAAGCCGACCTCGAGGGGGCCGATCGGGGTGGCATGGTGCAGGGATATTTCAATGCCGAGGGGCTCAAGGTCGTCGACGATCTCGTCGCGATCGCTGATTCGCACGATGTCGCTCCGACGACTGTGGCGCTGTCCTGGCTGTTGGCGAAGGGCGTGACGGCGCCGATCGCCTCGGCCCGCACACCTGAGCAGCTCGAGGCGGTCATGGCCGCGCCCGGGCTCGAACTCAGCACCGACGAGGTCGACCGTCTCGACCGGGCCTCGACACCGTTCGCTGTAGAAGAACCGTCCTGACTTCCCTCCCAATTACTACCTGACGGCGGCTCAGCAACCTCGCGCGAGGTAGCTGAGCCGCCGTCAGGTAATTTTAGGGGTGTCTCAGGCGACGATTTCGTCCTTGGGCTCGACGGTGTGGGCAATGGCGGCGCCGATGACCGTGCCGATGGCGATCGTGAAGAACGTGGTCGCAGCCGCCAGCATGCTGCCGGCAACCCCAGCGCCGTCACCGAATTCGATCTGCGAGGCATTGAGGAGCCCGAACGACCCGGGAGCGACGACGAGGAACGCGGGCACGAAGCTGATCCGCCAGATCGGGCCTTTCGGCAGGCGCGAGAGCACGACGGCCACCACCGATGCGGTCAAAGCGCCGGCCAGACCGCCGATGGCCGCACCGAATTCGGCACCGATGCCCAGCTGCGCCAGCGCGGCCGCAGCGATTGTGAGGACGATCGGCACGGTGTGCTCGAGAGGGGTGTGCAGATAGATGATGAGGCCCAGCGTCGCGGCGGCCACGCCCAGGGCGGAGAGCCACCATGTCGAGGAGGTGAGCTGGGAGTTCGCAAGCGCCTCGGCGCCGGTGCCAGTGACGACGGCGGCACCGGCGACTCCGGCGATGAACATCGCCAACTGGACGGTGGCCGAGACGAGCCGGGAACTGCCTGCCGAGAGGGCACCGGCGGAGATCTCGGTCAGTCCGGTGACCACGGCGCTGCCGGGCAGCAGAAGCGCCAGGGTGGCGACGATCGTGCGCAGGGGACTGTCCAGCCAGTCGAGGCGGAAGCCGATGAGGATGAGCACCGCGACGATGAACGACGAGGCGACCGGCAGCAGCGGTCCGAGGCTGGGGTGGCGGGCATTGACGGCGAGGACACCCGCGACGATGAGCGAACCGAGAGCGGCGAAGGCGAGGTTGACCAGTCCCGGTTCGAGCAGCAGGCACAGCCCGACGCCGACGGGCACCGCGCCGAGGCAGGTCACCCATCCGGGCCAGCGCGGGGGAATGCCGTAGACCTCGGCCTCGATCATGTGGCGAGCGGCGTCGATGCCGAGCCGACGCGACCGCACGGCGTCGACGATGTCGAGCAGCTTCGCTGTCTGGTCGAACCGCAGGTCAGGACCGATGCGTTCGAATCGGGTGGGACTTCCGGGGCCGATGGTGAGGAACAGGCCCTTGGGAAGAGCTGCGACGTTGATGGACTTCCGGCCGACCGCAGGTGCCAGCCCGGTCAGAGCGTCTTCGACATCGACCGAGGAGATCCCACCGGCGAGCAGCCCCGTCCCGATCGTCACCAGCAGCTCCTGTGCGGGGACGGTCTTTTCGCTTGCCTCGTGCACTCCCAATCCCTCTCGTCTGCAGATCGGCCGACGAAGTAGAAGATACCAGCCTCTTACTACCTGCCGGGGGCCCAGCAACCTGGCGCCAGGTTGCTGAGCCCCCGTCGGGTAGCAATAAGGGGAATCAGTGGGCGGCGGGTGCGGTGATTCCTTCGGCGGGGGAGCCGACGAGAGCGGCCGCGGCGCGTTCGGCGATCATGATCGTCGGAGCGTTCGTGTTCCCGGTCGGCACGAGCGGCATGATCGACGCATCGGCCAACCGCAGCCGGCTCACGCCCCGGACCTCGAACGTGGCCGGGTCGACGACCGCCTCGGCGTCCGTCCCCATCCGGCAGGTCCCGGCTTGGTGATGATAAGTCACAACCGACCCGCGGACGTAGTCCTCGAGGTCCTCGTCGGCCACCTCGGGGCCCGGGTGAATCTCGGTGGGCTGCCACGATGACAGGGCCTCGGCTCGCCCGATCTCACGGCATTGCCTCACCGAGGCGACGAGAGCATCGACATCGGCCTGTGCCGAGAGCACCTGCGGATCGACGACGAGCGGATCCTGTGGATTCGGCCCGCTGAGCCGCACCTCTCCGCGACTTTCGGGGCGAACCAGGCCGCCCTGCAGAGTGAATGCTCCGCCGGGTCCTGGTCCGGTCTGCCCGGCCGGCGCCGCATCCTGGGCATACATCGGCACGGAGAAGAACAACGGCTGAGTGTCGGGGACCGGCAGATCCGGTCGGGACTTCGCAAAGAAGTGCACCTCGGCGGGCGCCACCTCTCCCATCGGCACCTCCCGATCTCCGGTGGAGAAGATGACCGGTGAGAGCCAATGATCCTGGAGATTCTTGCCGACGCCCGGCAGATCGACCACGGAGTCGATGCCGACCTCGGCAAGCTCCTCGGCGGGACCGATGCCCGACCGCAGTAGCAGCTCGGGGGAGGCCAGAGCACCCGCGGAGAGGACGACCTCGTCGGCGGACACGGTGCCGACGCGGCCGCGGAAATCGATCTCGAGACCGGTGATCGCGGTCCCGTCGAGGAGAAGCCGACGGGCGTGCGCGGAGGTGAGAATCGTGAGGTTCTCATCGCCGAGGCGGGGCTTGAGGTAGGCGCGCCATGTGTTGAGTCGTTTGCCGTCGCGGACGTTGAGCTGGATCTTTCCGATGCCTTCGACGGATCCGGAGTTGTAGTCGTCATTGACGGGTATGCCGGTCTGTGCGGCGGCCGTGAACATGTCCTCCTGCAGCGGATTGCGCGCATAGTCGACGCGCACATCCATCGGACCGTCGGCGCCTCGATTCTCAGCGATGTCGCCGTCGAAGTTCTCGATTGCGGCGAAGACCGGCCAGACCTCGTCCCAGGACCATCCCGGACACCCGGATTCGACCCACTGTTCGTAGTCCCAGACATCGCCGCGGACCCAGATGACGGCGTTGAGGGCATTCGACCCGCCGAGGACCTTGCCGCGGGGGAGGTGGATGCGGCGGTTCATCGCCGCCGGCTGCGGGGGAGTGTAGTAGTCCCAGTCCTGCTGCGAATGCCAGATCAGGCCGAGGTTGTTGAGATGGTCGATGTTCGGATTGGTCTCGTCTCCGCCGGCTTCGACGAGGCAGACTTTCTTTCCGGCATCGAGCAGCCGGCGGGTGAGGACGCACCCGGCCGATCCCGCACCGACGACGATGTAGTCGAATCGCTCGTTCGGGATCTCTGTGGGGAACGTGTCCGGGTGGTCTGAGGTGTTCGAGGCCACGGTGCCTGATTCATGCTCGGTTGTCATGGCCTCAGGCTAGTGATGTCGGTCACCGGTGAGGAATGCCTGCGGACGAGGTGTGCACGATTCGGCAAGCCGTCGGCGACGGTCGTGCGCGCATCGTCAATTCCGGTCCCACCCGACCTCTCCGTGCTACCCGACGGCGGCCCAGCAACCTGGCGCCAGGTTGCTGGGCCGCCGTCGGGTAGCAATTGGGGAGGTTAGGAGTCGCAACAGGGGGAACCGGACTCCGGGGCGGGGACGTCGAGGACGGGGGAGCGGTCGAAGAATCCCTCGGGTCGCAGCTTGAAGCCGACGGTGTCGACGGGCATGATCGGCCAGTCCTCGACCCGCGGGAAGTGGGTGAGGCCGAAGCTGTGCCAGACCACGATGTCCTCCCCGTCGACGCTGCGATCGGCCGCCGTCCACGCCGGCAGCCCTGCATGGCCGGGATGCTGGTTCGGGAAATCCCCGGTCGGGTACCGCTCGTCCTCCTGATACTGCGAGACCCACAGCGACTTCGACGCGAACGTGGCACGGCGATGAATCGACGAATCCTCGGCCGCGAGCAACGTGGGCAGGCCCGTCGGGTGCAGTTTGTACCCGACCGGTTCGCCGAGGCGGTTGGTCGACTCCGGGTTCGTCACCACCCACGTCCGCGCCTTCGACTGATCCGCATCCCGCTGCGCAGTCAGTTCGGTGGCCAGAACGGTCCGGGACCGGCTGAAGGCATTGCCGCGCGGGTTGTCCTGCGAGACCGGCAGACGCACCACGTCCTCCTCCTCGACCCGGCATTTGCCGCCGTCGAGGGCGAAGTCGAGTCGAGCCCCGAAGAGATGCTGGTGGAACGGGGCACCGAGTCCGGGCGCGATCTCCGAGGCGAAATCCGTCGACCCGTTCGGCAGCGCCGAGGTGAAGACGACACCGGTGGCCTTGGCCTCGAACTCGATCGTGCCGTCGAGGTAGAGATACCAGTAGAACCCGTAGTCGTAGTTGCCGACCGTGGTGAAGAACGAGACGACGAAGCGACGGTTGCGCCGGGTATAGGCGACACCCGACCACAGGTCCGAATGCTTGGCCAGAATCGACGCATCCTCCTCATGCATGCAGATGCCGTTCTTGATCTGCCGAGGTTCGCCGAGGTTGTTCGCCACCCACGGTGACAGATAGGTGATGTCGCCGAGGCAGTCACACCCGAGCTCGAGCGAGTTCGCCCATTGCCCGACGAGGTATTCGCCGGTGTCGAAATAGTTCTGCCACGACCGCACCGGTGAGGGGTCACCATAGGGAACGACCATCTCGGCGATCGCCGCCCGATCGAGGATCGTTCGACGGCGCTCACCGTCGTCGAAGGCGATGTTGTGCAGGACGAGGCCTTCGCGCATATCGAAGCCGACATCGAACGACCACTTCTCCCACTCGATGTGGTTGCCCTCGGTGACGGTGAAGCTCGGCCCCTCCGGCTGCGTGATCGAGATCGGCTTCTGCGTGGTCCGCACAGGTCCGGTGAGCTCCGGATCCGTGTAGTTCCCGTGCTCGGCCGGCACCGGAACGTTCTCGAGGTCGAGGACCTGGTCGACGGTTTTGTTCGTGACATCGACATAGGCGACGAGTCCGTCGATCGGGTGCGCCCACGCCGAGTCCGACTCATGCTGCTGATGGAATGCCAGCCCGCGCAGGATCCTCCGTCCCTTCTCCTCCGGGTATTCGAAGACCCCGGCCGACAGCGGCGCCACCCGGACCTCTGCGACGGACAGCCCGCGCCTCTCGAGGCTCGCCAGCCACGTCGGATCGGCGGCGAGGACCTCTTCGACGACCTCGAACTCCTCTTCCATGACAGGGAACTCGCCCTCTTCGGTGGAGTCCACCTCGGCGACGGATTCGACCGTCTCACGGGTGGCCGAGACGACGATATCGCGGGCAGTGCCTGCGGACTTGTCGAGGATGAAGGCACGGAAACGGCGATCCACCTCGGCGATGGCCCGCTCCGTACCGCGCACGGGATCGAGCAGGCCGACGTAGGCCATGCGCGCGGTATCGGGGAAGTGCCCGGCCGCGCGCAGCACCGCGGTGACGGTCGAGATCTCGGCCTCGGTCGGCAGTGTGAAGGGGGTGGCGGTGGTCGCCTCGGCGACGGAGGGGGAGGAATGGCAGGACATTGTGCACCTTTGCAATCTGGGCCTGTGGGCTGAGTCACGCTAAAATCTACACTCGTAGGAAATAAAGTCAAGACCCGATCTGCACCGCTGTGGAGGAACCATGCCCAAGATCGTCGACCATGACCAGCGACGACTGGACCTCGTGCAGGCGACGCTGCGCCTGATCGTCCGCCAGGGCCTCAACGGGGCGACGATGCGCGATATCGCGACCGAGGCCGGGTTCGCCAATGGGGTCGTCAAAACGTACTTCGGTTCGAAGGCGGACCTGCTCGCGGCCACCTACCTCTACGTCTTCGAGGCCACGAACGCCCGGGTCGCGACCTCGACGATGGGCCTGCGCGGGCTCGACGCTCTGCGCGCTTTCGCGCACGAGGTGCTCCCGGTGACCCCGGCGCTGCATGACGAAGCCCGCGTCGTCCTGTCCTATCTCGCCGAGGTGGCCCAGAACCCCGAACACGCCCGCGCGACCGCTGAGACCATGGAGCTGTGGAGGGCGTGGATCGTCTCCTGGCTCGGCGAGGCCGACGCCGACGGTCGTCTGCGTGCCGAGGTCGATATCGAATCCGAGACCGAAGTGCTCCTGACGTATCTGCTCGGGGCGCAGACCTCGGCGATCATCGGCGGGCGCGGATTCGACTTCGCCGGCTTTCGGGCCCAGCTCGACTACGTCATCGCCCGACTCGACCGGTCGAACTGAACCGGTAGGCCGGGCCGAACCTTGGGCGGAGGGAGCCTTGTCGGAGCGGGGTGACCAAATGGTCGGTAATCGTGCTCGGGGTCGTGACTGGCGCGACGGTTGGGGATAGAGTGACCAGACAACGGGCCTTCGGCGAAGCGGTCGGGGCCGAGTGAACTGAGGACGACGATGTTGCTTGAAGACACCGCGAACGACTTCGATGGCTGGCAGAGCCTGGTCTCGGACTCGTTCGTCCCGCTCGATACGGAACCCCAGCGCCGAGGCGGATTCCAAGGTCGCATCAGCGCGCGCGACTACGACTCCGTGGTGATGTCGCAGATCAACGCCAATCCCCATGCCGTCCTGCGCACCCCCGAGCTGATCGCCCGCGCCCGATCGGAGGCGCACGGCTGCGCGGTCGGAACGAACTACTTCAAGGTCTCTCTGCAGCTCGACGGGCACGGACTGCTCATCCAGGACGGGCGAGAGATGACTCTGGCGCCCGGATCGCTGGCCATCTACGACACGTCCCGACCGTATACGCTCAGCTTCGATTCGGACTTCTCGTCCTACGTCATGATGTTCCCGCAGTCACGGGTCAACCTTCCCGCCGGAACCGTCGGCCAACTCACCGCCACCCCGATCGGAGCCGACCACCAACTCGGCGCGGTCGTCGCCCAGGTCATCTCCCAGGCCGGGGCCATGCTGCCGACCCTCAGCCGGACGACCGGTGTGCGGCTGGCCGGCAACGTCGTCGATCTGCTCACCACCGTGATGGCCGACGAGCTCTCTGCCGCGGGCGGCGAGATCGACGAACGGCAGCGACTGTGGGCCGAGATTACCGACTACATCGATGTCCACCTCTCCGACCCGCAGCTCAGCCCATCGACCATCGCCGCCGCCCATTTCATCTCGGTGCGCACCCTGCACCAGATCTTCGAAGGCACCGGGGAGACCGTTGCCGGAGAGATCCGACGACGCCGCATCGAGAAATGTCGAGTCGACCTCGCCGACCCCGGGCAGCGCCAGACCCCGGTGGCCGCCATCGGCGCCCGTTGGGGACTGAGCGATCCCGCACACTTCTCCCGGCTGTTCCGCAGTGCAGTCGGACAGCCGCCCGCCGGATACCGCCGCAGCATCCACGCCGACTGAACCAGTCTTCGCACCGGTTGAACCGAAGCGCCCCGACGCGGATGCGCGAATCGTCAAGAACTCTGCCTGCAAAGCCAAGACGCGATCGGCAGGCGGCCCCCACACTGGCAGTAATCACTTTGACTGTTAGGTGGATCACATGAGCACTCTCAGCTCGGACCCGGCCAAAGGCGGCCTGGGTTCCCCGATCGGCAATGCCGCCGATCGGGCCTCCACGGACGTTGGACAGGCACCCGCGGCCACGGCCTCACTCGATGCCCGCCGCATCGGAATCCCCGCGCTCGTCTTCATGATCATCGCCGCCTCGGCGCCGTTGACCGTCGTCGCGGGCGGAGTCCCCAGCAATTTCGCCGTCACCGGTCTGGTGGGGATTCCGCTGTCATTCGTCGTCCTCGGGATCATTCTCATCCTCTTCGCCATCGGCTATGCGGCGATGAGCCGCCACGTCCACAACGCCGGGGCCTTCTTCGCCTACATCTCGAAAGGTCTGGGCAAGCCCGCCGGGATGGGGGCGGCGATGACCGCGCTCGTCGCCTATAACGCCATGCAGATCGGCATCGCCGGAATGTTCGGCTTCGTCTTCTCCTCGTTCCTCGACACCCTCTTCGGCATCTCCTGGTCCTGGTGGGTCTGCGCCCTCATCGCCTGGGTCATCGTCGGCATCATGGGAGTGCTGCGCGTCGACTTCTCCGCGAAGGTGCTCGGCATCATCGTCGGCGCGGAGTTCCTCGTCGTCATCGTCTTCGACATCATCGGACTCGCGCACAGCCCCGAGGGCATCACCGGCGACGGGCTCGCTTTCGATCAGCTCTTCGCCCCTGGAGTCGGCGCGGCCCTGGCATTCTCGATCGCGGCTTTCATGGGCTTCGAATCCGGGGCCATCTATAACGAGGAGGTCAAAGATCCTCGTCGCACGGCAGGCCGGGCCACCGTCATCGCCGTGAGCATCATCGCGGTGTTCTACGCGTTTTCAGCTTGGGCGATGGTCGTCGGCGAAGGGGTCTCGAAGGTCATCGGCCGGTCCCAGGAATTCGGGCCCGACCTCATGTTCGTCTTCCTCGGCGAACACGCCCCGGTGTGGTTCGTCGACCTCGGCAACCTGCTGTTCCTCACCTCGCTGCTGGCCGCGCTCGTGGCTTTCCACAACATCGTCGCCCGTTACGTCTTCGCGCTCGGTCGAGACCGGGTTCTGCCGTCGTCGCTGGCCAGGACCTCGCGGCGCACCGGTGCTCCCGTGGCCGGCTCCCTCACCCAGTCGGGACTGGCGCTTGTCATCATCCTCGTCTTCGCCGTGGTCGGCTCCGGCAGCGATGACCCGCTGTTCCCTGTCGTCACGCTCTTCACCTGGCTGACGAACATGGGGGCCTTCGGACTCGTCCTGCTCATGGCGCTGACTGCGCTCGCCGTCGTCGGATTCCTGCGCACGAAGTCGGGGGAGTATTCGCTGTGGACCCGCGCGATCGCCCCGGGCCTGTCAGCCATCGGACTCCTCGTCCTCTTCGTCGCCATCGTCATCAACTTCAACGTTCTCATCGGCGCAGAGGGCACCACGGTCCTGTCCTGGCTGCTGCCGGCCATCGTTCTCGTCCCCGGGCTCATCGGCACGATCTGGGCCATCGTCCTCCGCTCGTCGTCACCGAATCTCTATGCAGGAATCGGTTCGGGTGGTTCCCTGGGATGACGTAGGCGTCCCGACCGCCTGAAACAGCCGTACACACCGCCAGAAAATGACCACACCAACCGCCGCCGACCTACCCGGTCGCCGATCAAAGGAGCACCATGACCGCCGAGGCAACCGCCACCGAAATGACCACCACCGCTGGAATTCTCGCCGCCATCGTCGACCCCTCCGGACGCGAGATCCACGACCCCGCCACCGGTGAGGTCGTCGGCCGCACCCACGAAGGCACACCGGCAGAGATCGACGCTGCGGTGACAGCAGCGCGCCGGGCTCAGCCTGCTTGGGCAGCGCGCAGCTCCCAGGAGCGCAACGACCTGCTCAACCGAGCCGCCGACGCCATCGAAGCCTCCGCCGAGGCGCTGGCTGAGCTGCTCTCACGCGAACAGGGCAAACCCCTCAACGGACCCAACGCCCGCTTCGAAGTCGGTGCCTGCGCGGCCTGGCTGCGTGCGAACGCGTCCTTCGAACTCGAACCCGAGGTCCTCGTCGACGACGGCGAAACGCATGCTGAACTCCATTACAAGCCCGTCGGCGTCGTCGGTGCGGTCGGTCCCTGGAATTGGCCGATGATGATCTCCGTCTGGCAGTTCGCGCCGTCTCTGAAGATGGGAAACACCGTCGTCCTCAAACCCTCGGAGTACACGCCGCTGTCCGTGCAGGCGCTTGTGGCTGTGGTCAACCAGGTGCTGCCGGCCGATGTGCTCTCCGTCGTTCCCGGTGATGGTTCTGTGGGCGCTGCATTGACCAGCCACGAGGATGTCGACAAGATCATGTTCACCGGGTCGACGAAGACCGGACAGGCGATCATGCGCACCGCCGCGGACAACATCGCCCGCATCACCCTCGAGCTCGGCGGCAACGACGCAGGCATCATCCTCGAAGACGCCGATCCGGCCCAGATCGCGGGAGACCTGTTTTGGGGCGCGTTCATCAATACCGGACAGACGTGTGCTGCGATGAAGCGGCTCTATGTCCCCGAATCGCTCTACGATCAGGTCTGCCAGGCCCTCGTCGAGGTGGCCGGACAGTCCCCGATGGGTGTGGGGCTGGAAGAGGAGAACGTGCTGGGGCCGTTGCAGAACAAGCAGCAGTACGACATCGTCGCTCGGCTCGTCGACGCAGCCAAGGACGGGGGAGCGCGCGTGCTCATGGGCGGCGATCCCGTCGCCGAGCAGCCCGGCTACTTCTACCCGACGACCCTCGTCGCCGACATCGACAACGACAACCCGCTGGTGGCCGAGGAGCAGTTCGGGCCGGTCCTGCCGATCATCAAGTACACCGACCTCGACCAGGCCGTCGAATGGGCCAACGAGCTCGAAGTCGGCCTCGGATCCTCGGTGTGGGGCACAGACCTCGACGCCTGCCGACAGGTCGCGGCCCGTCTCGAGGCGGGAACCACGTGGATCAACAAACACGGCGCGGTCGACCCCCGCGTGCCGTTCGGTGGGGTCAAGAAGTCCGGCTTCGGTCTCGAATTCGGTCTCGAGGGCCTCAAGCACGTGAGCATCCCCCAAGTCATCTCCTGGTAATTACTACCTGACGGCGGCCCAGCAACCTCGCGCGAGGTTGCTGGGCCGCCGTCAGGTAGCACGGAGGGTTTCTCCAGCCCTGGAAACTTAGCCGATCACTGCCCCGCGGAGGACGAGCGGCTCGAAGACCGGGGCCGCCTCGGCGAGGTGGCAAGGGTCGATTCCGACGATTCGGCGTCCCGAGTGTTCGAACGCGGCATGTCGGCGATTGAGGTCGAGTCTGATCTGCGGCCGGATCCAGGATTCGGCCGACCAGCGGTTGCGGTTCCAATCGAAGGCACTCGAATGGCCGTGTATCTGATTGAACGGCAGCTCGGCCTCGAGGCGCGGCCAGGACGGGTAGACCTCTGTCCCGGCGGCCGCCCATGCCGGGCCGGCATTGTCGTCGTCGATGCCGAGCAGCATCGTCCCGGGGTGCCAGAGTGCCCCGCCGTCGGCGGCCTCCTTCAGCGCCTCCACCGTCGCCCCGGCATCGTCGGGGGCTTCGAGCCCATGGCGCCAGAATCCTGCGGTCAGGCCAGCGTGAGTGATCAGCCACTCCTCACCTGAGTTGTCGGTGACTGCCGCTGCCGCCCGGAGGCGACCATGCGCCCACCAATCCCGCAGCTGCGTCTGAGCGGTCTCGTCGATGCTCTCACTCCATCCGAAAACCGGTCGATCGACGTAGAGCTGCTCGTGATTGCCCACGATCTGAGTCCACACGCCACGGTCCAGAAGATCGGCGACGAGGCCGACGACCTCAGCGGATGCCGGACCACGATGGACCAGGTCGCCGACCTGGACGACGTGAAGGTCATCCGGCCAGTCGATATCGGTGCCGAACCGCACTCCGAGCTCCCCGAGAAGGTGGACGAGCGGCGCGAAGTGTCCGCCGACGTCTCCGATCACGGCGATTCGGGTTGGGTCAGCCATGTCCACAGTCTCTCACCGTTTCCGCCAAGACCTCGCACTCCCGGGCACCCGACGGGGTCCCAGCAACCTCGCGCCAGGTTGCTGGGCCGCCGTCAGGTAGTAATAGGGGAGGGGAAGAGCTCGCGTACGATGTCGAGCACCCTCGCCAGCGCCTCGGACGGGTTGTTCCGGCGCCAGCCGAGGGCGAGAGTGAACGAATCCCCGCCCTCGGCGAGGCGGACATAGCGCACTCCGTCGATGCGGATGTGATCCGAGGACTCGACGACGACGGCCATGCCGACCTGCGCGCCGACGAGCGCCAGAAGACTGTAGGGATCCGGTGCCTCCTGGACGACCTGCGGCAGGAAACCGGCGTCATCGGCCAGCCGCATCATCACCTCTCTGACCTGAGATCCGTGCGACGGGGCATAGGAGATGAACGGCTGACCGGCGAGCTCACCCATGCTCACCGACTCACGCTCCGCCAGCTCATGCCCCGAGGGCATAGCGATCATCACGCTCTCCTGCCGGATGTCGTGGACCTCGACACCGGCCGGCACCGGCGGGCTGATGATCGCGAGATCCGTCTCCCCGTCGCGCAGCGCGATCGCGGCCTCCCCGCAGTACATCTGCGGCTGCAGGTCGAGGCTGATGCCAGGGTGCCGTTCGCCGACCTCGCGGGCCAGTCTGGAGAGGATGGAGTAGCCGCTCGTGCCGCCGAATCCGATGCGCACCCGGCCCGCCAGGCCCTGTTGAGCGGCCCGGGCCATGCGCCGGGCACCGTCGACCTGAGTCCCGATTGCCGCAGCGGGTTCGAGCAGCGCCTCACCCGCCGGCGTCAGTCGGACCCGCCGCGTCGTCCGCTCGAACAGATCGACGTCGAGGTCTCGTTCGAGCGCGCGGATCATCTGGCTGAGCGCGGGCTGCGCGATGTGCAGACGTTCCGCAGCTCGCCCGAAATGCAGCTCCTCGGCGACGGCGAGAAACGCAGTGACCTGCCTGAACTCCATGTCATGTCCCCACTGCGCCGATTGATAAGAATATACGCTTAATCACCATGATATTACCTCTTGGACTCTGAGTAATTCCGATGGCACTGTTGAAGACGAACTCAATGCCCAAGGAGACGCCCATGACTGCCGAAACCACAGACACCACCACCGCCGACCCCTCCGACCTGCTCGACCTCGCCGGACTCCTCACCGACGACGAGCTGGCGCTGCGCGAAAAGGTCCGCAGCTTCGTCGACGAGCGGATCCGCCCGAACATCGCCGAATGGTACGAAGGCGCGATCTTTCCGACCGAGATCGTGCGTGAGATGGGCGAGCTCGGCCTCCTCGGCATGCATCTGCAGGGGTACGGCTGCCCGGGGCGTTCCGCCGTCGAATACGGTCTCGCCGCCCTCGAACTCGAAGCCGGCGACTCCGGACTGCGCACCTTCGTCTCCGTCCAGGGATCGCTGGCGATGTCGGCCATCCACAAGTTCGGCTCCGAGGCGCAGAAGAACCGCTACCTTCCCGGAATGGCCAAAGGTGAGATCATCGGCTGCTTCGGACTGACCGAACCCACCGCCGGGTCCGACCCGGCGTCCATGGCCACCACCGCCACCCAGGGCGCCGACGGATCCTGGACGCTCAACGGTGCCAAACGTTGGATCGGTCTGGCCTCGATCGCCGATATCGCCGTCATCTGGGCCGCCACCGACGACGGCATCCGCGGCTTCCTCGTGCCCACCGACACCCCCGGATTCACCGCCACCCCGATCACGCAGAAGCTGTCGATGCGGGCCTCCATCCAGTGCGATATCAACCTTGCGGACGTGAAATTGCCCGCCGAGGCGGTCCTGCCCGAGGTCACGGGACTGAAGGGGCCGTTCTCCTGCCTCAATGAGGCCCGGTACGGAATCATGTGGGGCGCCATGGGGGCCGCCCGCGACTCCTTCGAAGTCGCCCTCGACTACGCACAGAACCGCCTCCAGTTCGACAAGCCGCTCACCGCCTACCAGATCACTCAGGAGAAGCTGGTGAACATGGCACTCGAGATCCAGAAGGGCACGCTCCTGGCCATCCAGACAGGACGACTCAAAGACACCGGGACCCTCGACCCCGTGCAGATCTCCGTCGGCAAGCTGAACAACTGCCGCGAAGCCATCGCCATCTGCCGGGAGGCCCGGACGATGCTCGGCGGCAACGGCATCACCCTCGAATACTCACCGCTGCGGCACGCGAACAACCTCGAATCCGTGCGCACCTACGAAGGCACCGACGAGGTCCACACCCTCATCCTCGGCCGCCACATCACCGGCCAGCAGGCCTTCCGCTGAGCTGATCGGTTCCGCAGTCGGCCGGTACCCCAGGTCAGCTGCTGACCTGCGCCCCGCCGACCCACACCTCGGCGGGGGTGCGCAGACCTTCCAGATCAGCCAGCGGATCGGTCCCGAGGACCAGCAGATCCGCACGGTCGCCTTCGACGATCCGCCCCCGGTCACTCAGCCCGAGCGCATCGGCTGCGCCCGAGGTGGCCGACCGGATCGCCTCGGCGGCAGTCATCCCGGCGTCGATCAGGTAGCCGAGCTCACCGTGCAGCGACGCCCCGTGGGGCACGGGCGCGAACGGCGTCTCGTTCGCATCGGTGCCCGCAATGATCCGCACTCCCGCAGCGTGCAGGGCGCGCACATTCGACAGGGCGAGAGCGAACGCGGAATCGGCATGCTCGCGGAGGCGGGCGTCGGCAATCGCACGCATCATCACCAAGGTGGGGGAGACGATGGTGCCCGTCTCGACGATCCGAGAGATCGTCGCCTCGCTCAGCCGTGCCCCGAAAGGGACATGGGTGAGCACATCGACACCAGCCTCGAGGCCGCGATCGAACGCCCCCGGAGTGACCGCATGGGCGACGGTGAGCAGCCCCCGGCCGCGGGCTCCGTCGACGAGCGCCCGCAGCGTCGGAATATCGAGCGCGGGCACCTCGGTGGCGTCCGGATCCTCGATGATGATCTTGATGAGATCGGCTCCGCCGGCCTCCCGCCAGTCGAGGAACCGCTCGGCATCGTCGGGCCCGGTGACACCGGATCCGACGGGGAATCCCATCAGCTCGATCTGTGAGCTCCCCGGTGCCGAGGCGGCCGATCCGGCGCTGACGATCCCCGGGATTCCGCGGTCGGACCGGAAATCGTCGACAAGCGAGTCCGGATGCGTCCCGAGATCGACGAGCGTCGTCAGCCCCGTGCGAAGAGCACCGACGAGCGGCTCCCGTGATTTCAGGTGCACATGGGTGTCGATGAGCCCGGGCAGGACGAAGCCGTTCGACTCCGCAGACGGGGCCTCGGCAGGACTGATCGTCGTGATCGTATCGGCGAAGTCGATGTCGACGGCATCGCCGATGGCCGCGGTGTCGACATCGATGATGTGCACATTGCGCAGAGTCGTCATGAATCCACCTTAGTCACCGCAGGCATCTGCAATCCTCACAGTTCCGGGAAGCCGACCCCGGTCAGCTCTTCGGACACCGCCCACAGTCGGCGGGCCACCTCGGTGTCGGTGGACTTCGCCGAACGGGATGCGAACCCCGGCTTTCCGCGGATCTCGAACAGGCCGGTCGGGCCGATGTAACTGCCACCGGGCAGATCGGCGACGGCGGCGCAGAGGATCGGCCGTGCCCCGTTCTGCTCGCTCTGAGCGACCACCCGGGTGAACGCACGGCTGACTCGCGCGTCCAAAGAGTTGTCGTCGCTGGAGCCGAAGAGATTCGTCGCCGCCATCCCCGGATGGGCGGCCGTCGCGATCACCGAGGATGACCGTTCGGACAGCCGGCGCTGGAGTTCATCGGTGAAGAGCAGGTTCGCCAGCTTCGACTGACCATAGGCGGCCATCGGCCGATACGATCGGCCGGTCCACTGGAGATCGTCGAAGTCGATCGTGCCGAACCGGTGGGCGATGGAGGCGACGGTGACGATGCGCTCGCGCACCTGCGGGAGCAGCAGATTCGTCAGGGCGAAATGGCCGAGGTGATTCGTCCCGAACTGCGATTCGAATCCGTCGACGGTCCGGTACAGGGGCGGGATCATGATCCCCGCATTGTTGATGAGGAGATCGACCGGATCGGTGAAGTCCGCAGCGAAGTCGCGCACCGAGGACAGATCGGCGAGGTCGAGGTCGCGCACCTCCGTGCTCCCGGACATCGTCTTCGCGGCGGCTTCACCCTTCGCGCGGTTGCGGACGGCCAAGATGACATGGGCACCGCGGCCCGCGAGAACCCGGGCAGTCACCCGGCCGAGTCCGCTGTTCGCGCCGGTGATGAGGGCCGTGCGCCCTGTGAGATCGGGAATGCCGAAGTCCATCGGAGAAGTCATGAAGCCATCCTAGATTTCCGCCCTGGCAGTCAGCTGTCCACCCGAGCCGCCACCGCACCACCGAATTTGTTAGGGTAGCCTTCGTGCCGAAGACCCCTGAAACCGGTGCGCAGATGCTGCGCCGAGCCGCCCGTCGGCGCATCCGTCCCCTGTTCGGTGGAGCAGGGGCCTTGTCGATCTGGCAGGTCTGCGAAGCGCTCGTGCCGGTGGCGATCGGCATCATCGTCGACCGGGCGATCATCCCGCTGTCGATCCCAGCCCTCATCATCTCCATCATGGGCCTCGGCCTCCTCTTCACAGTGCTCAGCCTCGGCTACCGTTTCGGTGCACGTCTGTGCAACTCCGCCCGCGAGCACGAAGCCCACGCCCTGCGTGTCGAGATCACACACGCGGCGCTGACCGCCCCGAGCCTTCCAGCCGACCGCACCTCGGGCGAGGTTCTGTCGATCGCGTCTGCGGATGCCGACACCGCGGCCACCGCATTTCAACAGGCCGGACGCGGCATCGCCTCGGTGCTGGGCATGATCACCGCCGCGGTCTTCCTCCTCATCGCCGACCCCGTGACCGGACTCGTTGTCCTCATCGCCGTACCCGTCGGCCTGATCATCGTCGCCCTGCCCGGCCGGTCCGTCTCCGCGCGCGCGACCGCGCAGCTCGAAGCCGTCGCCTCCGCGGGACGCTCGGCGTCTGACCTCATGCACGGACTGCGCGTGATCAAAGCGATGGGAGGAGAGCCGTGGGCGGTCCGTCGCTACCGCGCCACCTCCGATGCGGCCGCCGACGCCGGCGTCGCCACAGGTGAGAAAACCGGACGCCTGGCCGGGCTCGGGGCACTCGTCATGTCCGCGGTGCTGGCGATCGTCCTCATCGTCGCGGGCCTGCGCCTCATCGACGGCCAGATGAGCGTCGGCGCGCTCATCGGCATCCTTGGCATGACCGCCTTCCTCACCGAGCCCATGCGCGCACTCGCCGACATCGTCGGCCTCTTCGCCCAATCCCACGGCGCCGCCGAACGGATCGCCCGCCTGCTGACCAGCATCGATGCTGAATCAGGCACCGGCGATGCGACAGACACCAGCGCCGAGGCGGCCCCCACCACCCGTGATGCCGCCGATATCCGCCCGAGAGTGACCACCACCGAATCCGGAATCACCATCACCGGATGGCCGACGACCGCCGAGTCCCGGGCACTCACCACCGCCGGGGGAGCGCTGACCTGCATCGTCTCCGACGACGCCGAGGATGCAGCCATGCTGCTGGCTGAGCTGACCTCCCACGCCAGGAGCCTCGGCCCCGCCCGGATGCTCGTCGCACCCCACGACGTCGATCTGTTCGAAGGCACCATCGGATCGAACATCACGATGGTCGTCGCCGACGACAGTACAGACACCGACGACCGCACTGACGCTGCCGGTCACCCACCGATCTCGGCCGAGGTGCTCGCCGCCTCGGGAGTCGACGAGCTGCTCGACCTCGTCGATGGGGGACTCGGCTACCGGATCCAGGAACTCGGCGGGAACCTCTCCGGCGGCCAGCGGCAGCGCGTCGCCCTGGCTCGAGCCCTGAACGCCGACCCGCAGATCCTCGTCCTCGCCGAACCCACCACCGCCGTCGACGCGGTCACCGAAGCGAAGATCGCCCACGGGCTCAGCCGACTGCGCCGCAGGAGAGGAGACCAGGCCACGATCATTCTCACATCATCCCCGGCCTTCCTCGCCGCCGCCGACACCGTCGTCTATCGCCCCACGTCGGGCCCGCTGCTCATCGGCCGCCATGCCGATCTCCTCGAGACGGACACCGACAGTGCCGAGGCCTACAGAGACGCGGTGACCCGATGACGCCGCAGACCACCCTGACGATCGCCTCGCGGCGTCGCTCCTTCGCCCACCTGGCCCCGCTGCTGCGGCGCCGCGCCGGCTGGATCGTCCTCCTCGTCATCGCGGGACTGGCCAATGCCGGGGCAGGCCTCGTCGGGCCGTGGGCGATCGGCCGTCTCGTCGACGAACTCCCCGCCGGAGCAGACCCCGAACTCGTGTGGGTCTGCGCCATCGCCGTCGCGATCGCCGGCATCGTCATGGCCGCCGGCACATGGATCGGCGCCTGGGCGCTCGCCCGCATCGCGATGCCCGTCGTCGCCGAACTGCGTACCGAAGTCGTCGACTCAGCCCTGACACTCGAGTCCCAGCGGATCGAACGCACCGGCACCGGCGACCTCGTCTCCCGCGTCGCCGACGACTCCCGCAAGATCGGCGAGGCCGCCGGCCAAGTGCTGCCGCTCGTCGTCGAATCCCTCCTCGTCGTCGTGGTCTCTGCCTTCGGTCTGGCCGCCATCGATTGGCGTCTTGGCCTCACCGGGCTCGTCGCCTTGCCGATGTACTGGCTCACTCTGCGCTGGTATCTGCCCAGATCAGAACCCATCTACAAAGAAGAACGCGCCGCTTTCGGCAGGCGTGCCGGGCGCCTGCTCGGCGGACTCACAGGCAGCGCGACCCTGCGCGCCTATCGTGCCGAGGCCGGGGAGATGCGACGCATCGACTCCGCCTCTGCGCATGCCCGCGACCTGTCGATCGACGTCTTCCGGTTCGTCACCCGCGCCTTCGGCCGCAACAACCGCGCCGAGGCGGTCGTGCTCTCCCTGCTCCTGGTCGCCGGCTTCGTCCTCGTCTGGTTCGGGGAGTCCACCGCCGGCGCCGTGACCACGGCGGCCCTGGTCTTCCACCGCCTCTTCAACCCCATCGGCGCCCTCGTCGGACTCTTCGATCAGATCCAATCGGCCGGTGCCTCCCTGACCCGGATGGTCGGAGTCATCGACGAAGCCGGAACCGCGCCGAAGCGACCGACCCGGGCCGCACCTGCCGCCCCGTGCCTCGTGCTCGAGGACCTGTGGTTCTCCTACGACACCGACCCGGATACGGACAATCACGTGCTGCGTGGGGTGAACCTGAGCATCGCGCCGGGTGAGCACATCGCCGTCGTCGGCACCACCGGTGCCGGGAAGACGACGCTGGCGAAGATCGCCGCGGGACTGTCCGCACCCGGTCACGGACGGGCACGGCTGACGGATGGCGGGGCCGCCTCGGCGAACGGGGTGGACGTGGGATCGATGGACGAATCCGCGCTGCGCCGGCATATCGCCATGGTCGCGCAGGAGGTGCACACCTTCTCCGGCAGCCTGCGCGACAACATCACCCTGCCGCGTCCGGACGCAAGCGACGACGATGTGCGCAATGCCGTGGACATGGTCGGCGCCGGGTGGGCGGCATCCCTGCCGAACGGCCTCGACACGCAGATCGGGGAGGGTGGGGTCCGCCTGTCCGCGGTGCAAGAGCAGACGATCGCGCTCGCCCGCCTCGTCCTCGCCGACCCGGACTTCGCGATCCTCGACGAAGCCACCGCCGAGGCGGGATCGGCCGGAGCCCATGTCCTCGAATCCTCCGCCGCGGCGGCCCTTTCCGGCCGTGGTGCGCTCATCGTCGCCCACCGGCTCAGCCAAGCGGAGAAAGCCGACCGGGTCCTCGTCATGGAGCACGGGCAGGTCATCGAGGAAGGCACCCACGCCGAACTCGTCGGTGCGGGCGGCCGCTACGCCGAGCTGTGGGAGGCATGGTCGGGCTGAGACCGTCGGACAGGGGGCATCAGCTCAGGCCGAGCACCGTCGTGGCGATCGTGAAGTAGAGGATGAGGCCCGTGGCGTCGCAGAACGTGGAGATGAACGGGTTGGAGAACACTGCCGGATCCGCCCCGACCTTCTTCGCGATGATCGGCATCAGCCCTCCCACCGTCGCGGCCATGATGCACACCGACAGCAGCGTGAGTCCGATGACCAGGCCGATCGCCCAACCGTAGACGAGTCCGGCGACGACGAAGCCCAATGTGCCGAGCACGGAACCGAGTACCGCGCCCACGCGCAGCTCTCTCCAGATGACTCGGCCGAGATCGCGGACGCGCACCTCACCGACGGCCAGGGCTCTGGTGACGGTGGTGGCCGCCTGGTTGCCGGTGTTTCCGCCGGTGCCGGTGAGCAGCGGAATGAAAAGCGCGAGGACGACGACCTGATCGAGCCGGTCCTCATAGACTTCGAGGACCTGGACGGTGAGGATCGCCGATACGGCGAGGACGAGCAGCCAGACGATGCGGCTCTTGACCAGACGCATGATCGTCGAGGACAGGTAGGAGCGATCCAGCGGTTCCGTACCGGACCCGCGGGCGAGGTCCTCCGCGTCCTCCTCGTCAACGATATCGAGGACGTCGTCCATGGTGAGGATGCCGACAAGCCGCTCCTCCTGATCGGTCACCGGCATCGCGATGAGTCGGTGGGAGAGGAACTCACGCGAGGCTTCCTCACGGTCCGTCAGCGCATGAGTGCTCAGCGAATCACGAACGATGTCCTCGATGATCGTGTCCTCATCGGCCGCAAGCAGATTGCGCAGCGACACCACTCCCCGCAGCACCCGGCCGGGACCGACGACGGGCAGCAGGTAGACGGTCTCGGGTCCGTCGATGCGGGCGCGCACGACCTCCATGGCCTGGGCCGCCGTCCAATCCTCGTGGATGCCGAGGACCTCCGGAGACATGTACCGTCCGATCGCGGACTTCGGGTATCCGAGCACCGCGGACGTCATCTCCCGCTCGTCCGGGGTCAGCCCCTTCATCAGGCGGCTGGCCACGCCGGCGGGCAGCTCGCCGAACAGCTCGGCACGGTCATCGGGGTCGAGGCCCTCGACGATATCGGCGACCTCGGGTTCGCGGAGATTGCCGATGAGCTCGGCCTGGTACGCCGGAGGGAGGTCCTCGAAGACGTCGAGAGCCTCCTCCTTCGTCAGCACGCGGAAGAGCATCGCAGACTGCAGCGGGGTCGAGGTGTGGACGAGGCGTCCGATCTCGGCACGCGGGACTTGTTGGGCCAGACCAGCGATCTCATCGAGCGTACCGGGATCGATTCTGCCGGTGAGTGCGGATTCGAGTCGGTCGGCCGCCTCGGTGCCCTCTGTCGTATCGGCCACGCATGCCCCCTCACCTCGGACGGAAACTTCCGCCCTCAACCTTAGGCCATCTACGAGGCGGCGCCGGGCTCGCCTCGACAGCGCGCAGCCGCGACATTTCGGGCACCACCGAAACAACACAGCCCTACGATGGTGGCATGACGAGGAGATTCCCGGAGTCCGCACCGAACATCGCCGCCCTGGCGTCGGCCATCGCCGACCCGAGGCGCGTGATGATCTGTGCCATCCTCCTCGACGGCCGTGCCTGGACGCTCACTGAGCTCTCCCGCGCTCTGTCGATTCCGATGTCGTCGATGTCCGAACACGCCGACGTCCTCATCGACCACGGCGTCCTCGTCGAGCGACGAGAAGGCCGACACCGCTATGTTCAGATCGCCTCGACCGACGTGGCCGACTGGCTGGAGCACACCGGAGCTCTGGCCGGCGGAGCGATGACCTCAGCACCGACGCTGGCTGCGAAGACCCGTGACCGTCAGCTCATCGAAGCCCGCACCTGCTACCGGCACATCGCAGGCCGGTTCGGCACTCAGCTCTTCTCCGCACTGATGCAGCGAGAATGGATCGATCCGTCTCTCACCATCACCGAATCCGGGAGGGCCGGGCTCGCAGAGGCATTCGGGCTCGAAGTCGGTCAACCGACCGCCTCGTCGCGCCCCCTTGTGCGCCGGTGCCTCGATTGGACGGAACGTCGTTCCCACCTCGGCGGTCGCCTCGGCGACGACATCTGCAGCACGTTCTTCGACCGCGGGTGGATCCTGCGCCGCCCGCACTCGCGAGCTCTGACGATCACCGCGGACGGGCGCGACCGCCTCGACTGGGTGTTCAGCGCACAGAGAGATCATCTCTGACCCCCAACGAACAATCCGACAGCGAACAAAGGAAACCGACGATGACCTCACCCACCGACACCACGCGAGCCTTCCGCGAACTGCACGTTCCCGGCGACCCATTCATCCTGCCCTGCGCCTGGGACGTGGCCAGTGCCCAGTTCTTCGCCGAGGCGGGGCACCGGGCCGTGGGCACGACGAGTCTGGGCGTCGCGGCCGCCATCGGCGCCGCCGATGAGGACCGTGAGACGCTGACCGCCACCGCGGACCTCGTCGCCGCTCTGCGTCGGGCGCTGCCGGAACAGCCGCTGACCTGCGACTTCGAAGACGGGTACGGTGACAGTCCCGAATCCGTCTTCGCGAGCGTGCGCGAGGCTTTCGCTGCCGACCCCGCCGACCCCGCCGGCCGACTCATCATCGACGGCATCAACATCCAGGACTCGCGGCACGCACTGATGAGCGAACCCGTGGTCTTGGCCGCGAAGATGGCGGCCGTCAAGGAAGCGTGTCCGGATCTGTTCGTCAACGCACGGATCGACACATTCTGGCTCGGCCAGGACAGCCTCGGCGAGGTTCTCGAACGCATCGACGCCTATGCGGACGCGGGAGCCGATGGCATCTTCGTCCCCGGCGACCTCGACCTGTCGACGATCGAGACGATCACCGCCCGCAGTCGGGTTCCGGTGAACGTGCTGGCCAGTCCGCGATACTCGCGGACGACGCTCGCCGAGGCGGGGGTGGCCCGGATCAGCACCGGGTCCCTGCTCTACCGTGCGGCGATGTCGGAAGCGCTGCGCTCCCTCGCCGTCCTTGCCGACGACTCCCCGGCGGAGACTGAGAACGTGCTCTCGTACCGGGCTTTCACCGAACTGGGCTGAGTCAGCGTCAGCGCCCGTCCTGCCGGACGGTGAGCACGGGCACGGGGGAGCGGAGGATGAGCCGCTGCGCGACCGACCCGAGGATCATCTTGCCCACGCGCGATCGGGCACGGACACCGAGGACGAGGCGATCGACCTCCGCGTGATCGCTCAGTTCGTCGATGACGGCGGTGACCGGGTCGCGATCGCCGCGGCCGGACCGATTGATGACGGTGACCTCGAGCCCGGAGGGAATCTCATCCTCGGTGAAGTCATGGAGGGTGAGGTTGATGAGCAGCAGCCCGGTGCCGAGGTTCTGCGCCTCGGCGACGGCCGATTGGAGGGCAAGCCGACCCTCGGGACTGTCGGTGACGGCGACGGCGACTGACATGGAGGCTCCTTATCTGCGTCCGTACTCGGCTTTGAATTCGCGTTCGAACTCCGCGAGGTCCTTGTCCTTCGTCTCCGGCAGCATCAGTGCCAGGAAGACGAAGGCGATCACGGCGAGGCCGGCGAACATGCCGAAGGTCGCCGTCATGCCCAAAGCCTCGATGAGCGGCGGGAAGAACTGGGCGACGATGGCGTTCATGATCCACAGCACGAACACGCAGATGCCCATTGCGAAGCTGCGGATCTTCATCGGGAAGATCTCCGAGAGCATCAGCCAGGTCAGCGGGCCGACCGTTCCCTGCATGGAGAAGACGAAGAGGACGAGGAACGCGAGCACCGTCCACGCCTGTGCCGGTCCGGGAGGAACGATGACCGCGGTCAGGGCGATGAGCGTGTGGAAGACCGCGATGAGGGCGTAGCCGGTGAGGAACATGACCCGGCGCGGCAGCTTATTCAGCAGATACATGCCCAAGGAGATGCCGGCCAGGGAGAACACGCCGTTGGCGATGTTGCCGATGATGGCGACACCGGAATCCAGGCCCGCGCTCGTGAGCAGCTGAGTTCCGTAGTACATGACCGAGTTGATTCCGGTCAGCTGCTGGAAGAAGCCGAGTCCGGCACCGATGATCACCAGTCGCAGCACCCACCGGGTGCCGAGGTCGGAGAGCCCGCCCGTGGCCTCCTTCGCATCCTCGGCTGCGAGGTGGGTGACCTCGTCGATCTCGGCCTCGGCACGTTCGGGGGAGCGGACCTGCTTGAGCACGGCCAGAGCTTCCTCGGTGCGTCCCTGCGAGATCAGCCAGCGCGGGCTCTCGGGTTGGAAGATCATGCCCACGAGGAGGGCGATCGCTGGCACCAGGGCAACGAGCAGCATCCACCGCCAGATCGAGTCGACATGCCCGAAGAAGTTGAAGATCACGGCGTTGATGACGAACGCCGCAAGCTGACCGCCGACGATCATGAGCTCATTGCGGGTGACGTAGCTGCCGCGCTTCTCCGACGGGGCGATCTCACCGAGATAGACGGGCACCGTCGCCGAGGCACCGCCGACTGCGAGTCCGAGGACGAAGCGGGCGCCGATGAGGAACTCCGCCCCGGGCGCGAGCACGCAGCCGAGGGTGCCGATGATGAAGACTCCGGCCAGGAGCAGGATCGTCTTGCGACGGCCCCAGGCATCGGCGACTCGACCGCCGAAGACCGCACCGAAGGCGGCGCCGACCATGAGAGAGGCGACGACGAGGCCTTCGCTCAGCGCGGTCAGGCCGAAGTCCTCGCTTAGGGGTTCGAGGGCTCCGTTGACGACTCCGGTGTCATAGCCGAAGAGCAGCCCGCCGAAGGTGGCGACCGTGGCGATGATGCCGAGGCGGTGGACGGGGCGACCCGTGCCGACGTGGGGGAGTTCGAAGTTCGTGCTGGCGGTGGACGTCGATCGGCGACGCGGGGATCCGGGTGGCATGGGCGGCTCCTTTCCCCTTCAGTCCTAACACATGGGAGCCTGCCGCAAGCGGAGGGGGTGGAGCTCAGTCCTCCTGATACGAGTCGTCGATGACTTCGGGCATCCCGTCGATGACCGAGACCTCTTCGGTTCCGTCGTCGGCCAGGGCATCGACATCGAGGTCGTCGCCATCCAGCTCGGCGACTTCGAATTCGTCATCATCGTCGGAGACCATCTCGTCGCCGACACGATTGCCCTGTTCCGCGGCAGGTGACTGATCGGTGTTGAACTCGTCGGAGAGACCGGGAGCCTCGTTCTCGTCGTCCCAGCCGGCGTCGTCGATGAGAGCATCGTCGGCCCCTTCGATGCCCGTGCCTTCCGGCCCTTCGGCACCGGGCTCGACGGTCGGCTCGGCGGGCTCATCGTCGATGCCGGAGTCGACGTCGACCTGGTCGGCCTCTGCTTCGGCGGCGGTGAGTTCGGGATCATCCAACTCTTCGGCCGTCGGATCGTCGAGTTCGGGATCGTCGAGGATGGGGTCGTCTTCCAGCCGGTCGGCCGCATCCGAATCGAACTCGCTCATGATCTCTCCTTCGCTCGCAATCAGGTTCGGGCCCTCATTCTTACACGTCGATCCGTCGCAGGCCATGGGGGACAGAATCATTTCCGGTCAAAGCGGTCCTTCCACTCCTGCCAATCCCAGTGCGCCAGAAACTTCTCTCCGGCCATTCGGCCCGACGAGATGAGATCGAGTTTGTCGGCCGTCGTCAAAGCGAAGTCCGTACTGCTGTGGCCGGTCGTGTCGACGAACACCGTCCTTTCGGTCACCGAAGGGTCGTCGATGTGCCGCCGGTCGTGCGCGTTGATCATCGTTGACAACAGGGACTTCGCGTATTGGAAGGTCGTCGCGTTGGGCCGCCATTCCGCGGCCGCCGTCCGCCGGGCCGAGAGCATGACGCCGAAGGTCGGCCACCGTGCTGGCAGCGCATCCTTGCGGTCGAAGACGTCGACGGGGAAGTTCGAGAGCAGTCCGCCGTCGGCACCGAGCACGGAGTCTCCACCGGCCACATTCGGCCGGGCGGGCAGAGCCCGCGGACGGAAGAAGAACGGGCTGGCCGCCGAGGCGCACACCGCCTCGGCGACGGACTGACTGTCCGCATCGACGCCGAGGGCCTCTTCGTAGTCCCAGGGGAGGCGGAGCATGCGGCCGCGGGAGACGTCGGAGACGATGACGACGAGACGATACGATCGCTCCGGCGGAATTGCGCTTCCGGGATCGTCGAGCTTGAGGTCACCCCATGTGCGCACCCCCTGATCAGCCAAAGCCGTGGCGAGGAAATCGTGGAGCGTCTGTCCCACATACATCCCCTTGTGCAGCAGCAGTCCCTGCACCCGCCCCAACCAGGGGACGAGGCGGAAGGCAGCAGAAAGGTCCTCGAACTCGGTGAAATCCTGTTCGAGGACCTTCTGCCGCAGAGTCTGCGGGCCGATGCCCGCCGCGGTGAGCGCACCGACGATGGCCCCGGCCGAGGTGCCGGCGATCCGGTGGAAGTCGAAGCCGCTGTCGGCGAGAGCTTCGACCGCGCCGACCAGGCCCGGCAGCTTTGCACCGCCGCCCTCGAGAACGAGATCGGTCGTCGTCATGGCGGCTCCTTTCCTTCGCACCCCGATTCCATTGTGGACCAGCGCCGAGGATGTGCCGCCTAGTGACGTGCGACGGTGACCGGCACGTCTCCCTCTGGTGACCGGTGCGTCCGGTTCGGACCGGTGCGACCGGTGAAGTGGTCCATCGTCTGGTTGACGCCGAGGAAGTCCATGACCTTGTCGAAAGCGCGGGTCGGCAGGAGGCGGGCACCCGGAACCAGGCGGACGAGTGAGGGCATGACCAGCTGCTCACGACCGGATTCGACGGAGTCGAGGACCCGCGTGGCCACATCGTTCTCTTCGAGGATCGGGAGCAGGCGGGGGAATTTCGTCTGCACTCCCTTGAACATGCCCGTATTGATATAGAAGGGGCACACGGCAAGCGTATTGACCCGGCTGCCGTCGGCGCGCAGCTCTCCGCGCAGTGACTCGGTGAAGCCCACCGCCGCCCATTTGCTCGCCGAGTAGTCGGTCTGTCGAGCGACTCCGGTCAGGCCGGCAGCGCTGGCGATGGTGACCACCGAACCGCGGTCGCGTTCGATCATTCCGGGTAGGAAGGCCTGGGTCGTCCAGTACAGGGCGAAGGTGTTGACGTCGTAGAGGCGACGGATCGCCGCTTCCTCCATGTCGAGAAGCTTCTTGCCGGAGACGATGCCGGCGCAGTTGACGAGGATGTCGATCTGACCGGTCTGCTCGGCCATGGCGGCAACCTGGTCGGCATCACCGACATTGAGGGTGAAGGATCGGGCCCTGGTTCCAGCGGCCTCCACCTCGGCGCGCACCGCGTCCCCGCGTTCGTCCGAGAGGTCCCAGATGATGACCTCGGCTGCGCCGCGGGCCGCCGCGTCCAGAGCCATGAGTCTGCCGATTCCGCTTCCGGCCCCTGTGATGAGGATGCGGTTGCCGGCGATCTTCGTTCCACGCGTCATGTCTATGCGTCCTTGCAGTTAGGCTTCAGTGCTGTTCCTCGCGAGCAGAAACCGCCCAAGCGGACCTCACGAGATGTTACTCAACAGTACATCAGTGTGCCGTGGGTCACGCAAGGGCGGGTTCGAAAATCGCCCGTCGGCCGGGGGATCAGCTCTCCTTCATGCCCTTCTGGATGAGGTCCATCACCGAGGAGTCCGCGAGAGTCGTGACATCGCCGACCTCGCGATTCTCGGCCACGTCCTTGAGCAGCCGCCGCATGATCTTGCCCGACCGGGTCTTCGGCAGATCGGGCACGATCATGATCGAACGGGGAGTCGCGATCGGACCGATCGAGGAGCGCACATGAGACCGCAGATCGTTCACGACATCGTCCCCGCCGTCGTCTGCACTCTCCCTCAGGATGACGAATGCCTCGATCGCCTGGCCAGTCATCTCGTCTTTCGCACCGACCACGGCCGCCTCGGCGACCTTCGGATGAGCGACGAGGGCGGACTCGATCTCCGCGGTCGACATCCGGTGCCCGGAGACGTTGAGGACGTCGTCGACGCGGCCGAGGACCCAGAAATCACCGTCGCGGTCGATCTTCGCACCGTCCCCGGCGAAGTACACCTCCGGGTACTGCGACCAGTAGGTCTTCTTGAACCGTTCCTCATCGCCCCATAGGGTGCGCAGCATCGACGGCCACGGCTCCTTGATGACGAGGTAGCCGCCGTTTCCGGGTTCGACGGAATTGCCCTCATCGTCGTAGACGTCGGCGACGATGCCGGGCAGCGGACGCATCGCCGAACCCGGCTTCGTCTCGGTCACGCCCGGCAGAGGGCTGATGAGGATGCTGCCGTTCTCCGTCTGCCACCAGGTGTCGACGACAGGGCAGCGGTTCCCGCCGATGTGCTCGCGGTACCACATCCACGCTTCGGGATTGATCGGCTCACCGACGCTGCCGAGCAGACGCAGGCTGGACAGGTCGTACTGAGCGGGGATGTCGCGGCCCCATTTCATGAACGACCGGATCGCCGTGGGTGCGCAGTAGAGGATGGAGACCTTGTACTTCTGCACGACCTCCCACCACCGGCCCCGGTGCGGGGTGTCCGGTGTTCCCTCATAGAGCACCGAGGTGGCCCCATTGGCCAGCGGACCGTAGACGATGTACGAATGGCCGGTCACCCAGCCGATGTCTGCGGCCGTCCAGTAGACGTCCGTCTCGGGTTTGATGTCGAAGACCGCCCAATGGGTGAAGGAAGCGCCGACGAGGTAGCCGCCGGTGGTGTGCATGATGCCCTTGGGCTTTCCGGTCGTTCCCGAGGAGTACATGATGTAGAGCGGATGTTCGGAATCGAAGGCGTCTGGAGTGTGCGTCTCCGGCTGCCGATCGACGACCTCGTGCCACCACAGATCACGGTCGCCGTTCCAGTCCACGTCCTGGCCGGTACGGCGGACGACGAGGACATTGCGCACCTCGGGGCAGTCCTCCATCGCCTCATCGACGACGGATTTGAGACCCGAGGGCTTGCCCTTGCGATAGCCGCCGTCTGCGGTGATGACGAACTCGACTCCGCAGTCCTTGACGCGGTCGGCGATCGCCGAGGCGGAGAAGCCGCCGAAGATGACGGTGTGCGGGGCACCGAGGCGGGCGCAGGCGAGCATGGCGAACACCGTCTCCGGGATCATCGGCATGTAGATGGCGACGCGGTCGCCGGTCTTGACCCCGAGTTCGGCGAGGGCATTCGCGGCCTTCGAGACCTCGCGCAGAAGATCGGAGTACGTGATGGTGCGGGTGTCTCCGGATTCGCCTTCGAAGTAGTAGGCCACGCGATCGCCGAGGCCGTTCTCGACATGGCGGTCGACGCAGTTGTATGCGGCATTGAGCCGTCCGCCCACGAACCACTTCGCAAAGGGCCTGTCCGACCAGTCGAGGACCGTGTTGAAGGGAGTCTCCCAGCTGATGCGCTGTGCCTGCTCCTCCCAATAGCCGATGCGGTCGGCGGCCGCCTTCTCGTATTCGACAGCCTGGGCATTGGCTGCGGCGGCGAAGTCCGCTGGGGGTGGGAAAGCCCTGTCCTCGTGGCTGAGTTCCTGAATCGTCGGATCGTTCGTCATCGTGCTCTCCTTTCACCCCGCACCACCACGACGTGGGCGGGTCATCGAACTCACCTTCAACCTACTCCAGTTGATTCGGATTTCAAGAGGTGCCCGCAGATGCGAAGAAGCCCCGCTTCCCAGTCCAGGACTGGGAAGCGGGGCTTCCGCGTGGTGGCTCCGACCGGCGTCGATCCGGTGACCTTTCGATTTTCAGTCGAACGCTCTACCAACTGAGCTACAGAGCCGAGTCGCCGACATACTGAAGAAGTATGTCGAGAGAAACAAAGGCTCTTCCGAAGAAGAGCCTTATGCTCCGCGACCCTGACGGGACTCGAACCCGCGACCTCCGCCGTGACAGGGCGGCGCGCTAACCAACTGCGCCACAGGGCCTTGCTGTTGTGATGGAAGACCTTACGATCTTACACCGTACCCCCAACGGGATTCGAACCCGTGTCGCCGCCGTGAAAGGGCGGTGTCCTAGGCCTCTAGACGATGGGGGCCCAGGTTGTCCTCGGATTCCCCGTGGGCAACGACGTTAAGCTTATCCCACCCGATTCGAGGAATGCAAAACGAAAAGGAGTGTCCTCGGTCACACGACGGAAACGGTGCTTGTCGACGTTTCGCAGGGCCGCCTTGGCGAGGGGATCGGAGTCGCTAGAGTGGGAGGCATGGAGGCCCTGAGTGATGAGGAGTTCGACGCGATCCTCGGCGAAGCCCTGGATCTGCTGCCCGCCGGGGTGACCGAACAGCTGGACAATGTCGCCCTGTTCGTCGAGGATCGGCCGGAGAACGGTGATCGACACCTGCTCGGCCTCTATGAGGGCACGCCGATCGGGGAGCGGGGAGTCGCCGGGTTCGAGGTGCCCGACAATATCTTCATCTATCGTGACAACCTCATCGACTTCGCCGAGGATGTCGATCACCTGCGCGAGGAGATCGTCGTCACCATCGTTCATGAGATCGCCCATTTCTATGGGCTCGATGACGATCGGCTCCACGAACTCGGGTGGGGGTGAGCGTCTCCGGCCGAAGGGGTTGACGGGCTTACCGACGAGTCACTTGACGTCACGGGAATTGGCGTCCGCAAGCCTACTTCGCCTATTGTGGGCGGGTACCTATCAGCACCGATACAACATTCCGTCCGTATCGATGCGGGGACACGGAGCCGTGAAAGCTGCGCCTCCTGGCCCCGCTGACCTGCGGGCAGGAGGCACTACCCCCTTATGACAGTTGCATCCAAGACTTCCAGCGCGGCGACCCCGGCCGTGCGAGTACTCAATCTGGCAGGCATCGACTACAGCCTGCGCAGCTTCGACCACGACCCCGCCACCCGCCGTTACGGTTCGGAGGCCGCCGACAAACTCGGCGTCAGCTCCGACCAGGTGTTCAAGACCCTGATGATCCAGGTCGACGGGCAGCCCGTGACCGCGCTCGTCCCCGTCTCTGGTCAGCTCGACCTCAAGGCCCTGGCCTCCGCGCGCGGAGCGAAGAAGGCCCAGCTGTCCGGCGTAGCCGAAACCGAACGTCGTACCGGCTACCCCGTCGGCGGAGTCTCTCCGTTCGGACAGCGCCATGCCGTGCCGGTCGTCGTCGACCGCACAGCTCTCGACCATTCGACAGTGTTCGTCTCGGCCGGCCGTCGCGGTCTCGAGATCGAGATCCGCCCCGAGGATCTCGTCATGCTCACGAACGCCCAGGTCGCGAAGATCGCCGCGCTCGACTGATCAGCTCTCGCTGATCGGAACGTCGATCCCCGGCCTCACACCCATTCGACCTCACCGATCTCGGGCTCTGCCCGACCGGCGGTGAGGTCGGCGTACATCGCCACGGCGTCGGCCACCTCGGCGAGGGGAACCAGGACATCGAGTCCGACCTCACCGCCGTAGTCGGCCCGCGTCGTCCACCCCCGGTTCCCGGCCGCCCGCTCCAGGGCGTTGGCCTGGGCATAGTCGACGTGTGCGGACACAGGGACACGCTCACGACGGGTGACGATCCTCGCCTCATCCACGGCCGCCGAGGTGGCCTGACCGTAAGCGCGCACGAGCCCGCCCGCGCCCAACAGGGTGCCCCCGAAATACCGGGTGACGACGGCGACGACGAAGGTCAGATCATGACCGGTGACGACATCGAGGATCGGAGCGCCCGCAGTGCCGGCCGGTTCCCCGTCATCGCTGAAGCGCTGAGTGCGCGAATCGGTGTCGAGGACGAACGCCGAACAATGGTGGCGGGCCTTCGGATGCTCGGCGCGCGCCTCGGCGATGACGGACCTGGCCTCGGCCTCATCCGCGGCGGGGGAGAGGCGGGCGAGGAAACGGGATCTCTTGATCTCGATCTCGGCCTCGACGGGGCTGACGATGGTCCGGTAAGACATGCTCGTCACTGTAGTCGAATGTGTTCTACGATGAGCCCACGGGCGCGGATTCCGCGCTCATCCTCGGTACTTCAGTGAAAGGGTGACAATGGTGCACCAACCAGGCGAGATCGACCTCGCAGCGCTCAAGGACGAATCCGCCCGAGCCCGTGAACTCGACCGCGCGCACGTCTTCCACTCGTGGTCGGCACAGCGACTCATCGACCCGCCGACCGTCGCCCGCGCCCACGGGTCGACAGTCATCGATGGTGAGGGTCGGGAGTTCCTCGACTTCTCCTCGCAGCTGGTGAACACGAACATCGGGCACCAGCATCCTGCCGTCGTACAGGCGATCAAGGACCAAGCCGATGTGCTGTGCACGATCAGCCCGGCCACCGTCAACGCCGCCCGCTCCGAGGCGGCTCGCCTCATCACCGACCGCACCCCGGCCGGGCTCGACCACGTGTTCTTCACCAACGGCGGCGCGGATGCGAACGAACACGCCATCCGCATGTCACGTCTGCACACCGGCCGGACGAAGGTGCTCTCCCGCTACCGGTCCTACCATGGTGGAACCCAGACTGCCGTCAACGTCACCGGTGACCCGCGCCGGTGGGAGAACGAGACCGGAGAATCGGGCGTCGTCCACTTCTTCGGACCCTTCCTCTACCGTTCGGAGTTCCACGCCACCACGGAGGCTGAAGAGACCGAACGGGCGCTGCAGCACCTGCGTCGGACCATTGAGCTGGAGGGACCGGCGACGATCGCCGCGATCATCCTCGAATCCATTCCCGGAACCGCCGGCATCATGGTGCCCAGTCCGGAGTACATGCAGGGTGTGCGGGCGCTGTGCGACGAGCACGGGATCGTGCTCATCGCCGACGAGGTGATGGCCGGGTTCGGACGGTCGGGCAAGTGGTTCGCCTTCGAGCACTTCGACATCGTCCCCGATCTCATCACCTTCGCCAAGGGCGTGAACTCCGGGTACGTGCCGTTGGGCGGAGTCGTCATCAGCGAGGCGATCTTCGAGACCTTCGCCGAACGCGTCTACCCCGGCGGGCTGACCTACTCCGGGCATCCGCTGGCGTGCGCGGCGGCGGTCGCGACGATCAACGCGATGGCCGACGAAGGCATGATCGAACACGCCTCTCATATCGGAGAGACGATCATCGGACCCCGACTGCGGCAGATCGCGGAGAACTCGAAGCACGTCGGCGAGGTCCGCGGCACCGGAGCGTTCTGGGCGATCGAACTCGTCTGGGACAAGGAGTCCAAGGAGCCGCTGGCCCCTTACGGTGGCGGCTCACCCGAGGTCGCCTCGGTGGTGGCGGCGCTGAAGGAACACGGCGTCATCCCGTTCAACAACTACCACCGGCTGCACGTGGTCCCGCCGATCAACATCAGCGAAGAGGACCTCGAGCGCGGCCTCGGAGTCTTCGAGAAGGTCCTCTCCGACTTAGACTTCCCCCTCTAGTTACTACCTGACGGCTGTGAGTCTTGGTAGTGGCTGGTCTGGGACCGGCTGGCAGAGTAGGTGCTGGCCTCTCCATCCCGTGGTCGTGACTCAACCTGGCGGTGACCCACCCCCTTTTGGTGGTGTCTTCGGGCCGATTTGTCCGATCACATGGGTGGTGCGGCCGGCACCGACTCGGCCCACCTCGGTAACTTGATCAGAAGGTTGTCCGCCCCTTGCCGGGGGCGTGACTCATCACAGTGTTGTTCCGAAGTGACCTCATCCCGGACCGGTACCGGCCGCAAGCGGCCGCACAACCTATCGGTCAAACAGGGAGCTTCGAACCGCTATGTCCATTGTCGCGCACTTATACAACTTCTTCATCGGCGTCGATACACACGCCAGAAAACACGTCTACACGATCATCACCAACACCGGCATCCTCGTGGCTACCGGCAGCTTCCCGACGTCGAGGGCCGGCATCAAACGGGCCCTGGCATGGGCCGGCCGGTGGACGAAAGGTGACCTCGACACCCTGTGGGTCGTGGAAGGAACAGCCTCCTATGGTGCGGTGCTGACCGGTCATATCGCCGCTACCGAATACCCCGTGGTCGAAGCTGGACGTATGGATGCCAAAGCCCGGTACGGCGTGGGTAAGAGCGATGAGCTCGACTCCTACCGGATCGCGAAATCCGTGCTGGCGCTACACGCCGACCAGCTGCGGTGGCCACGCCAAGGCGAAGGCGTCCGCCAGGGCCTGCGCGTGCTGTTGGCAGCCCGGGACGCGATGACCACCGAACGTACCCGGATGATCAACTCCCTGACCGCGTTGGTGCGCACTGTCGATCTGGGAATTGATGCCCGTAACTCGTTGACCGATACCCAGTTCGTCGAGATCGCGAAATGGCGGGACAGGAAGGAAGACATCGGCCTGGCCACGTCCCGGGACGAAGCGGTCCGTTTAGCTAAACGCGTCCTCGATCTTGACGACGATCTGCAGGACAACCATGACAAGCTCGCTGAACTTGTTGAGGCCAGTCCGGCGTCAGTCTTGCTGGCCGAACCCGGGATCGGTACGTTCACTGCCGCGGTGTTCTTCACCGCCTGGTCGCATCCGGGACGAGTCCGTAACGCGGCTGCGTTCGCAGCCCTGGCAGGGGCGAATCCGATCCCTGCTTCGTCGGGCAACACGCAACGACACCGGTTGAACAGGGGTGGGGATCGGCAGTTGAACCGGGCCTTGCACACGGTGATCACGAACCGGATGATCCACGATGAGCGGACCAGGGATTATGTTGCCCAGCGCTTTGGTGAGGACCCGACGAAGAAGTCGAAGAGGGAACTCAAGCGCAAGCTCAAATGGTATCTAGCGCGTCGAGTTTTCAAGATTCTCAACGGGCTAGAAACAATTCCCACGCCGGCTTGACAGACATAGAAGGATCGGCCCAGCAACCTCGCGCGAGGTTGCTGGGCCGCCGTCAGGTAGTAACTAGAGGGTTTGGTGGGTGTAGTTGCCGCCGAGGATTGTCGCGCGGACCGGGATTGCTGCGATCTCGTCGGGGGCCACGTCCCGCGGGTGGGTTTCCAGGGCGACGAAGTCGGCGAGCTTGCCTCGGCTCAGCGTTCCCTTGTCCGCGCCCTGGCCCGAGGCCTTCGCCGCCTCGACCGTGTAGGCCGCGATCGCCTCATCGACGCTTAGGGCTTCGGCCGCCGAACCCATGACGTCCCCGTCGCGGGTCTTCCGGGTGACATAGGCTTCGATTCCACGCAGCACATTCCCGTCGGCACACGGTCGATCCGAGCTGCCGGCCATCGGCACACCCGCATCGACGAACGACTTCGCCCGGTAGATCAGGTGCCGGCGGTCCGGCCCGAGCGAAGCGTTCATCCCGTCCCCGATGCCGTCAGCGAACGCCGCCTGCGGGGTGACGACGATACCGTGCTCGGCCAGCGTCACCAGGTGCTCGTCATGGACCAATGCGGCATGCTCGATCCGGTTCGGCACCGCCCGACGGCCATAGCGCTTCTGCGCCTCGACGATGTTGGCGATCGCAGCATCCACGGCGGCATCACCGATGGCGTGCACGGCCAACGACCAGCCGGAGGCATAGGTGTCGAGGATCTGCTGACGCAGCACCTCGGCGTCGTCCTGCAGATAGCCGGGGTGGTCCTTGCCCGCGTAGTTCTCCCGCAGCGCCGCGGTCTCGCCGGACAGGGCACCGTCCATGAAGAACTTCACGGGCCCGATCGAGATGAGATCATCGCCGAGGCCGGTCCGCAGTCCCGCATCCAGACCGATGCCGAACCCGTCGGCGGAGTTCGCCGCGATCGGGTGCAGCCCGTCGGCCTGGGGCATGAGCTGCGCTCGCGCCCGCAGCTTCCCCTCCTCCCGAGCCCGCAGATAGCCGCTGATCTCAATGGGGGAGTGGCCGATCCAGCCGTAGGCGATACCGCATTCGCCGAAGGACGTGATTCCTTCCTTCGCGTAGTACGCCGTCGCCAGATCGAGGGCGTCGACGACGGTGTCGAGCGAATACGGGCGGATGAGATCCTGCACCAGAGTCTGCGCGGTCTCTTCGATCAGCCCCGTCGGATGTCCGGCCGCGTCACGCACGACCTTGCCGCCGACCGGTTCCTCGAAGCCGGGGTCCAGAATCCCCGCCCGACGCATCGCCTCGGTGTTGGCGATCGCGGCATGACCGGACGTCTGCCGCATGAACAGGGGGCGGTCCCCGGTGATCTCGTCAAGACGGTTCAGGTCCGGATACTGCCCGTCGTAGTCACGGTGGGCATACCCCGTGGCTTCGATCCATTCCCCGGACGGAGTCGTCGCCGCGGCTTTCTCGAGTGCGGCATACACATCGGGCAGACCGCCGGGCAGCGCCGTGACATCGACCGAGGCCAGGGTGAGACCGAACCAGGTCGTGTGGCAGTGGACGTCGTTGAAGCCCGGCAGCACCGTCGCCCCGCCCAGGGACTCGACACGATCGGCATCGATGCCGTCGAGCTCCTCGTCGAAGCCGATGATCCGGTTGCCCCACACCCCGATCCTCTGCGCCCGCGGGCGCGTCGGATCAAGGGTGAATGCGTCGAGGTCGGTGAAGATCGCGTCGATTCTCATACGGTCACCTTAGCCAGATTCGCCCGCCGTCGCCGCGAGAGTTCACGGCAGCCGCGCGCCCCGCACGGACGGATCCGTGATGCAGTGGACGAGCGAGAGCCCCTTGTGTGCCAGCGCCCGCTCGAACGCGTCGCGGAAGTCCTCGGTCCGCTCGACGCGGATGCCGAGCCCGCCGAATGCCGTGGCCATGGCTGCGAAGTCCGGGTTCTGCAGGGCCGTGGCCGTGGCCCGGCCCGGATATTCGCGGTCCTGATGACCGCGGATCGTGCCGTAGACCGAATTGTCGTTGAGCACGACGGTGATGTCCGCGCCGTACTGTACGGCCGTGGCCATCTCCTGCCCGTTCATGAGGAAATCCCCGTCGCCGGCGATGCAGAACACCGCCCGTTTCGGATGGACGAGGGCGGCGGCGACCGCGGCAGGCAGACCGAATCCCATCGATCCGTTGCGCGGGCCCAGCGCCGAGGGGAACCCGTGCGTGGGCAGGAACCTGGTCGCCCACCCGGAGAAGTTCCCCGCCCCGTAGGTGATGATCGCGTCGTCCGGCAGCAGGTCCTGCACGTGGACGAATGCTTCGTCCATGTCGACGAACCCCGCCGAGGCTGCCGACCCCGAACCTGCCACCTGCGGTTTCCGCCACGCCTCGAGTTCGGTCCTGGCCTCGGCGACCCAACCCGGCAGCGGCACGGCGTCCCCCGCCGCTTCGGACAGGGCATCGCCGAGCGGCGGTTCGTCGATCGAGCCGTCGGAGGACACCGAATACGTGCGGGTGCCCTCCTCGGTGAACAGGGATTGGGCGAACCGGCCGACCGAGGTGACGATGTGCTGGTCGAGGCGACCGAAGTGGCCGTGCGCATCGGCGTCGGGGCCGATGACGACGGTGCGCTGGTCGACGCCGTTGCTGAACCCGTCGGTGGCCACATCGGTACGGACACAGCCCAAGAAGATGTGCAGGTCCGCCTCGGCGAGGACCCTCTTCGCGACGGGGGACGCACCGTAGCCCAAGATGCCGAGGAAGTTCGGACTGTCGTGGTCGATGCCGTCATAGGCGCGGAAGGTGCCGAGCACCCCGAGGCCGCGGTCGCGTGACCATTGGGCGATGCGCCGCGAGGTCGACGGCGACCAGTCCTCGCCGCCGATGATGAGCACGGGACGGTCGGCGGCGGTGATGCGGGCACGCAGCTCCGTGACGTCCCCGGCATACGGTGAGGCCGATCCGTGCACGCGTGGGGGCAGCACCGTTCCCGAACTCGGGCGGACGAGGACCTCTTCGGGCAGACCGACGATGACGGGACCGGGCCGCCCGGTCACGGCGGTGTGCATGGCGTCGACGACCACCTCGGCGGCCTTATCGGGATCATCGAGGGTGAGCACCTTCTTCGCGGTCGAAGAGAACCAGCCGTCCAGGTCGAACTCCTGGAAGGATTCGCGGCCGCGATGATCGGTGGGGATGAGGCCGACGAAGACGACGAGCGGGGTCGCATCCTGGTACGCGGTGTGGACGCCGACCTTGACGTTCGCCGCACCGGGACCACGCGTGACCATGGCGATTCCAGGCACTCCGGTCATCCGCCCCTCGGCGACGGCCATGTATGCGGCCCCGCCCTCTTGGCGGCAGACGATCGGGCTGATAGCCGAATCGCGGAGTCCGTCGATGACGTCGAGATACGACTCGCCGGGAACCAGATAAGTGCGAGTGACTCCGTGTGCTTCGAGTTCCTCGACGATGAGATGACCTGCAGAAAGAGACGCGGAGGTGTCCATACCCCATGCTTATCATCATTTCTCCTCCTGTGGTTGTCTCAACTGCCCACCACCCTGCCCATTCGAAACTGTGAGGTCGTATGATCGTGCAACAACGGAATCAGTACGGTCCGCCGACTGAGCCCGTGAGCAGGAATTCCACACCGGACCGGGGTGGGGACTGAGACGGACAGCCAGGAGGCTCTCGCATGACCGGAATCGACTCCGACCAGGCAACGGCGCAGGAGTTTGAGCCCACCGACCTCGGCGGCGGCCGCAGGCACGGTCGCGTCGGAGCCCCCTCGACGCCGCGCCGGGCGCAGCTCGAACGTGATCCGGGAATGCCGGCGAGCACGTGGCGGCTGCGTTCGGATGCGTGGGAGTACCTGAAGTTCGCGATCAAACGCCTGGCTGTCAGCGGCGGGGACTTCTCGATGATCGCCGAAGACGGCGAGGTGTGGCGCTCGCTGCGTTCGCTGAAGACGATCGAGCTCTATTGGGCAGGTTTCGGTCAGCGCTATGTCGAGGAGATCACCGACCTGCTCTCGAACGGCGAATTCGACCGCGCGCACGACATGATCACGCGTGCGGTCAATCGGCTCCGGGGCACCACCGTGCCCGACACCGGTGAAGACGACCTCACCGAGGACGAGCGCGCCGAGCTCAAGGACCGCCAGGACACCCGTCCTCGCTTCGAGGTCCTCATCGTCGATGAGACCACCGAGGGCGGCCGCGATGAGCTGCACACGGACCTGCTCAAACTCCGCAACGCCTCCGACCAGTTCATCTATGACTACGTGATCGTGCCCACCGCCGACGATGCGGTGGCGGCGGCCCTGACGAACCCGAACCTGCTCGCCTGCGTCATCCGCCCCGGTTTCACCGACAACACCCGCGAGGTGCTCAGTCGTGACCTGCGCGACTCCATCGAGTTCGCGCACACCTCGACGAAGGAGTCGCCGACGGCGCCGATGAGCCCGCTCAATTCGGTGCGCCGGGTGCTGCGGCTGGCAGACACCCTGGCGAATCTGCGCCCCGAGCTCGACCTCTACCTCATGGCCGGCGCCCATATCGAAAGCCTCGCAGGTGCTCTGACCCACCGGTTCCGTCGCGTCTTCCGCCGCGAGGACCAGTTCGAACTCCACCTGTCCCTGCTGCGCCGCATCCAGCACCTCTACGACACTCCGTTCTTCGACGCGATCCGTGAGCACGCTCGCCGTCCCGCCGGTGTCTTCCACGCACTGCCCGTCTCCCGCGGCGGCTCCGTCGTCGGGTCGAAGTGGATCGGCGACTTCGTCGACTTCTACGGGCTCAACCTGCTGCTCGCCGAATCCAGCGCCACCTCCGGTGAGCTCGATTCCCTGCTCGCGCCGGTGCACACGCTGAAGAAGGCGCAGTCGCTGGCGGCCCGCGCGTACGGCGCCAAGCGCACGTACTTCGTCACGAACGGCACGTCGACGGCGAACAAGATCGTCCACCAGGCAGTCGTCTCACCCGACGAGGTCGTCATGGTCGACCGCAACTGCCACAAGTCTCACCATCATGCGCTCATGCTCACGGGCGCCCGCACCGCCTACCTCGAGGCGTACCCGCTCAACGACGTCGCCTTCTACGGGGCGGTACCGCTGAACAGGATCAAGCAGCTGCTGCTCGACTACCGGGCCGCCGGCCGCCTCGACGAGGTGCGGATGATCACCCTGACCAACTGCACCTTCGACGGAATCGTCTACGACCCCTACAAGGTCATGTCAGAATGCTTGGCGATCAAGCCCGACCTCGTCTTCCTCTGGGACGAAGCCTGGTTCGCCTTCGCCCGGTTCCACCCGGTCACCCGCAAGCGCACCGCAATGGTCGCCGCGGAGACCCTCGAGGAGAACCTCGCCACCAACGCCCATGCCGCGGCGTACCGGGATCAGCAGAAGCGCCTGTTCGATCCCGAGACCGGTGCCCCCGCCCCCGATTCGGTGTGGCTGGAGGAAGACCTGCTGCCGCCGCCGGACGCCACGATCCGCGTGTACGCGACCCAATCAACGCACAAGACGCTGACCGCGCTGCGCCAGGGGTCGATGATCCACGTCTACGATCAGGAATTCTCCACCGGCGCCGAGGAGGCCTTCCACGAGGCGTATATGACCCACACCTCGACGTCGCCGAACTACCAGATCCTCGCGTCCCTCGACCTCGGTCGCAGGCAGGTGGAGATGGAAGGGTTCGCACTCGTGCAGAAGCAGCTCGACCTGGCGATGAGCCTGTCCTCGGCGATCGCGCGTCACCCGCTGCTGAAGAAGACGTTCAAGGTGCTCACCGCCGCCGATCTCATCCCCGAGGAGTACCGGGTCACCGAACGGACGATGCCGCTGCGCGATGGGCTGTCGACGATGTGGGATGCCTGGGTCCGCGACGAATTCGTCGTCGATCCCAGCCGCATCACCGTCGAGATTTCGGGCACGGGAGTCGACGGGGACACGTTCAAGCACGAACACCTCATGGACCGCTACGGCATCCAGGTGAATAAGACGAGCCGGAATACGGTGCTGTTCATGACGAACATCGGCACCTCACGCTCGGCCGTCGCCTACCTCATCGAGGTGCTGGTCAAACTGGCCGGGAAGTTCAACGACCCGCACGAACTCCAGGAACAGGATGCGCTGACCGAACCCGCCGCGGTGATGCCCCCGCTGCCGGACTTCTCGGCCTTCGCCCCCGACTACGCGGCCGAGGTGCCCGCCGACGACCCGTCGAAGCAGCTGCCCGACGGCGACCTGCGCACCGCCTACTATGCGGGTCTGCGTCGCCAGAACATCGAACACGTGCTGCCGCATGAGCTGCGACGCCGCGTCGAGAACGGGGAACAGCCGGTCTCGGCCGGATTCGTCACTCCGTATCCGCCCGGATTCCCGGTGCTCGTGCCCGGACAGGTCATCACCGCCGAGGTGCTCGACTTCATGTCCGCGCTCGACACCCGTGAGATCCACGGCTATGACACCCGTCAGGGCTACCGCGTCATCCTCAAAGAGGTCCTGGAGAGCTGAGCGAGATCGGCCGTGCAGACCATCCGTCTCATCCAGACCGTCGAAGCCCACACCGAGGGGCTGCCTGTCCGCGTCGTCACCGGGGGAGTGGGACCATTCCCCGGTGAGTCCATGGCCGAACGCCGGGAGTGGTTCATCGAGAACTCCGACGATCTGCGGACCTTTCTCATGTGTGAACCCCGCGGCCACGGGTGGCTCTCGGGAGCGATCCTGCAGCCGCCGACTCGTGCCGACGCGGACTGGGGAGTGCTCTTCATCGAGGTCACCGGCGTGCTCCCGATGTGCGGCGCCGGCACGATCGCAGTGGCGACCATCCTCGTCGAGACGGGCATGGTGCCCGTCGTCGAACCCGTCACGACCGTGCGTCTCGACGCCCCGATCGGGCTCATCACCGCCGAGGTGGTCGTCCGGGAAGGTCGCGCCGAGTCGGTGACCATCGTCAACGTTCCCTCGTATGCGCATGTCCTCGACCAGACCGTCGAGGTGCCCGGGCGAGGGACGATCGCCTGCGATATCGGCTTCGGCGGGAACTTCTACGCCTTCGTCTCCGCCGCCGACGTCGACATCCCGTTCGAGCGCGACCGGGCTGAGGACTTCATCTCCGCTGGTCGCGAGATCATGGCTGCGGTCAACGAACAGCTCGACCCCGTGCATCCGGTGACCGGATTCCGCGGCTGCGAGCACGTCGTGTTCCTGACGCCGCCGACGGGGCCCGGGCCCGACGGCGAAATCCCGGATGCCCGCCATGTGCTCATCAATTATCCCGGCTGGCTCGATCGGTCGCCCGGCGGCACAGGCACGAGCGCGCTCATGGCCGTCCGGCATGCCCGTGGGCAGTTGGGCCTGAACACGGATTTCGTCAATCAGTGCTTCATCGGCACCTCGTTCACCGGACGGCTGATCGAGGAGACGAGAGTCGGCGAACATGTGGCTGTGGTGCCGACGATCACCGGCAGCGCCTGGCTGACCGCGACCTCGCAGTTCATGCTCGACCCCAGCGACCCATTCCCCGCCGGCTTGACGCTCTGAGCCTGCGGCCCGCGCCTAGCCCAGCTGGCCGGGGTGGAGGACGCGGGAGAGGAAGTCCTTCGTCCGCTGCTCCTGCGGATTGCCGATGACGTCCTTGGCCGGTCCAGCCTCCACGACGACTCCGCCGTCCATGAAGACCACGCGGTCAGCGACCTGCCGGGCGAACTCCATCTCGTGGGTGACGACGACCATCGTCATTCCGGCCTCGGCGAGGTTGCGCATGACCTGGAGGACGTCACCGACGGTCTCCGGGTCCAGCGCCGAAGTCGGCTCGTCGAAGAGCATGACGTCGGGGTCCATGCTCAGTGCACGGGCGATCGCCACACGCTGCTGCTGACCGCCGGAGAGCGAACCGGGCTTGGCCTCCATCTTCTCGGACAGCCCGACCTTCGCGAGGTTCGCCTCGGCGACCTTGTTGGCCTCGGCCTTCGATCGCTTGAGCACCTTCGTCTGTGCGATCGTGAGGTTCTCGCGCACGGTGAGGTGGGCGAAGAGGTTGAAAGACTGGAAGACCATGCCGATGCGGGTGCGGGCGGCATCGATGTCGAGATCGAGGTCGGTCATGTCCATGCCATCGACGACGATGGACCCTCCGGTGGGAGTCTCGAGCGTGTTGATGCATCGGAGCATCGTCGACTTGCCCGAGCCCGAGGGGCCGATGACGCAGACGACCTCACCTTTGTCGACGTCGAGGTTGATGTCGGTGAGGACCTGGTTCGTGCCGAAGCTCTTCTGGAGGTTGCGGATCGCGATGATCGGCGTCATTGTCGACGCGTGCGAGGTGGTGGTCATCATTTCACTCCTGAATCGGCGGAACCGTATTTGCGCTCGAGCACCCGCGACAGATACGACAGCGGGATCGTGATGATGAGGTAGCACAGCGCGATGACGATGAACGGGGTGAGGTTCGCGGTGTTGACGATCTCGGCGCGGCCGAGTGCCGCGAGCTCACGGCCGTCGACCGAGGAGCCGAGGATGTAGGCCAGGGACGAGTCCTTCGCGAGCAGGATGAGCTCGTTCGTCAGCGGCGGGAGGATGATGCGCATCGCCTGCGGCAGGACGATCGTGAACATCGCACGTGACGAGGACATGCCGAGTGACCGGGCGGCTTCGATCTGACCTTTCGGCACCGCCTGGATGCCGGCGCGGATCGTCTCGGCCATATACGCCGAGGAGACGAGGCCGAGGGCGATCATGATGATGATGAGCTGCGGCAGATTGAAACCGGGAAAGGCCACAGGCATGCCGAATCCCAAAACGAGGAAGACGACGAGGGCCGGCAGTCCGCGGAAGAACTCGATGTAGATCGTCGCCAGCCAGCGATAGACACCAACGGAGGACAGGCGCATGAGCGCGACGAACAACGCGATGACAAGGCCGAGGGCGAAGCCGAGGAACGTGTAGACCACGGTGTTCTTCAAGGCCATCGTGATGACGTCAGGGAACATGCCCGTGGCGATGTCGATGCGGCCGAAGGAATCGATGAGCGTCGGCCAGTCGGCGAAGACCGCGACGAGGACCGCGATGACGACGAGGATGGCGTATTGGATGCCACGGGAGAGCTTCGCCTTCTGGCGTTTGCTCATCTTGGCCTTCGGAGTGGCGGTGGCGGCCGGGACGGCAGGGCCGGTCTGGCGGCCGTCCTCGCTCGCTGTGGGAACTGACATGGTTGTCCTTCGAAAAGCTGTGGCGGGGGTGTCCGCCGGGGTGCGTGCCGTGAGTGTCGGTTGGGACTCAGGCAGGTTGGTAGAACTCAGCCGAACGGGCGGCCCGCTGCAATGACAGATCGCAGCCGGCCGCCCATTCGCAAGTGGTCACTTCGGTGCGTCGCCGAACCACTTCTTGTAGATCTTGTCGTACTCGCCGTTGCCCTTGATCTCTTTGATCGTGTCGTCCACGGCCTTCTTCATCTCGGTGTTGCCCTTCTTCATCGAGATGCCGTAGTGCTCGTCGGTCTTGATGTCGAAGCCGACCGCGAAGCCCTTGTTCTCGGTGTTGTAGTTGTAGAGCACCCCGTTGTCATTGATCACGGCGTCGACCTGACCGGTCTTGAGCGCTTCAAGTGAGAGCGGCAGATCCTCATAGGTGATGACCTCGGAGTCCTTGAAGTGCTCGGTCGCGTAGTCGAGGCCCGTGGTTCCGGCCTGAGCTGCGATCTTGAAGCCCTTGAGCGCCTTTTCGTCCTTCGCGGTCTTGTCGGCCTTTGTCAGGATCGCCTGGTTTGCATCGAAGTACGGTTCGGAGAAGTCCGTGGCCTCTTCGCGTTCAGGAGTGATCGTCGTTGCCGCTGCCGCGACATCGCACTTGCTTTGGTTGAACTCCGCGCCCGAAGTGATCGTCTCGAACGAGGTGTTGATGATCTCCTGCTCGACGCCGAGCTTCTTCGCCACGGCATCGACGATGTCGACGTCGAAGCCGACGACCTCGCCGTCCTTCTCGAACTGGAACGGCTGGTAGGACAGATGGGTGCAGGTGGTCAGTTTGCCTTCCTTGACCAGGGGGACTCCGCCTTCGGCGGTCGCTGCAGGTTCGGAATCGCCTCCGCCGCCGCAGGCGGACAGGGCGAGCATGGCGCCGGCTGCCACAATGGCCAGGCTCGAGCGTCGTTTCATGGTTCCTCCAGGGGATCGGTGACGGTCTCGTCACGCAAACGGATTGCCCGGACATCCGTGTCTGGGCAATGTCTGAGAGGAATCCTACCGTGAACTGGGTCACACCTATGACGCTTTGATGATCGCCGAGGCGGTTGTGACGAAATCGTAGTCTTGCCGCCTTCGCGGTTGGCTGACCTGCGATGCCGGTGAGTTGTGGTCACAGAGCCGAGGCCCGACCGCCGAAAACGGCGATCGGGCCTCGGATGAGTGACCAGGTTCGGACGGAGGCTCAGCTCAGCTGATCCTCCATATCGAGGTCAGAGGTGTCCTTGGCCAGCCACAGGGCGATGATCGTGACGATGGCCGCGGCGATGATGTAGAGACCGCAGTAGAAGATCGACCCTCCTTCGTGCTGCCACAGAGCGACCATGGCGAATGGTGCGGGACCGGCCCCGATGACGCTGGACATGTTGTAGGAGATCGCCGAACCGGTGTAGCGGACATTGGCGGGGAAGAGCTCGGGCAGGTATGCGGCCATCGGACCGAAGGTCAGCCCCATGAGGATGAAGCCGACGATGAGGCCGATGATGACTCCCGGGGTGCCGGCGTTGAACAGGGCGTTGACGACGAGTCCGTAGGCGGCGATGAGCACGGTCACGCCCAGCAGCATCTTCCGGCGTCCCAGCTTCTCTGCCAGGGGGCCGGAGACGACGGTGAAGATGCCGAAGAAGACGACTCCGATGATGAGGTAGGTGAGGAATTCGTTCTTCGTGTACCCCAGCCCCGCGACGAAGCCTGCGGGATCGAAGGACTTCCCTGCCGCCCCGGCGGCGGTTTGGGCCTGCTCCGGGGTGGCCGGGGACGTGCCGTAGGTGAGGGTGAACGCGGTCATGAAGTAGAAGATCACGTAGGTCGCGAGCATGATGAACGTGCCCAGGATGAGCGGCTTCCAGCTCGTGGCGAAGACCCGCCCGAGCGGGGCTTTCGAGATCTGCTGCTTCTGAGCGACGAGCTGGAACGCCGGGGTCTCCATGAGCGACATGCGGACATAGAGGCCGACGGCGACGAGCAGGGCCGAGAGCAGGAACGGAATGCGCCAGCCCCAGGCGAGGAACGCCTCGGGGGAGGTCCAGGTGCCGAGGGCGACGAAGAGCAGGTTCGCGATGATGAAGCCGACGGGCGCGCCGAGCTGTGGGAAAGTGCCCCAGATGGCGCGTTTGCCCTTCGGGGCATTCTCGGTGGCCAGCAGCGCCGCGCCCGACCATTCGCCGCCGAGGCCGACGCCCTGGCAGAAGCGCAGAAGAACGAGGAACAGCGGGGCGAGGACGACCCAGCCCGGCGTGCTGGCTGTCGGCAGCAGGCCGATGAGGAAGGTGCCGATGCCCATGATGAGCAGGGAGGCGATGAGCGTCTTCTTCCGGCCGATGCGGTCACCGAAGTGGCCGAAGATGATCGAGCCGAGGGGGCGGGCGACGAAGGCGACGCCGAAGATCGCGAACGAGCTCAGCAGCTGAGTCGTCGACGTCTGGTTGGGGAAGAAGAGGGCCGGGAAGACCAGCGAGGAGGCCGTGGCGTAGGCGTAGAAATCGAAGAATTCGATCGTGGTGCCGACCATCGAGGCGGTCAGGACCTTGCCGCGGGTGTTGTTCTTCCGAGTCGCTGCGATCGCGTCGTCGACCCCGGGCGCCGAGGAGGAATTCTCCGGCTGTGTTTCGGTGGACATGGTGGTGGTGCTCCGCTGTTTCGTGAGTGCAGGCACGGGCGGGTGGTCCGTGCCAATGGAAAAGGCCGTCGGTGCTGTGTCTGGCACAGCGTCGACGGCGACGAACCGAGATTACGCTCGTCTCACAAAACGTGATTTCCGAGTCTCACCAATTGGGATTATTGGGTGGTCGAAGTGTTCTGGACAACTCGGACGGGCGATCAGTCCGCGGTGGTGACCTCGGTGATCGTCACCTTCTCCTTGGGTGCGCCGTCGCCGGCGCCGGAGTCCGTGCCCTTGGCAGCGAGATCCGCGACAGTCTTCGTGCTCTTCTCATCCAACTGTCCGAAAACGGTGTAGTCGGGCGGCAGCGAGCTGTCGTCGTAGACGACGAAGAACTGGGAGCCGTTCGTATCCGGACCGGAGTTCGCCATGGCCAGAGTGCCGGCCGGGTAGGTCTCGGAGCCGTCGAGCTCATCGGCGAACGAGTAGCCTGGGCCGCCCGACCCGGTGCCCGTGGGATCGCCGCACTGGAGGACGAAGATGCCCTCGGTGGTCAGGCGGTGGCATTCGGTGTCGTCGAAGTACTTCTGCGCGGCCAGCGACAGGAAGCTGTTGACGGTGCACGGGGCGCGGTCGGCATCAAGAGTCACCGCGAGGTCCCCGGCGCTCGTCGCGACGGTTGCGTCGACGCTGCCTTTTGCCTGCGGCTTCTCTTCAGGAGCGTCGACTTCCTTCGCGCCCGGCTGCGAGTCAGCAGGGTAGGAGCAGGTTCTCGCAGAGGCCGAGGAGTCCGAGCTTCCGGAGGACTCGCCGGAGTCCCCTTCGGAATCAGACGATCCGCATCCGCTCAGCAGCAGAAGGGCGAGGACGGCAAAGGCCGCGAGGGTCAGCACGAGGGCCGACTTCGGGCGACGGGTCGGTTCATCAGAGTGGCGGGTCAGGGCATGAGAGCGACTGGGCGCGGGGTGATCCATGCGTTCATCGTATCGGCACTTTCACCGAGAAACGGGCTGCGTGTCGAGAAACGGGGGTGCACGGTATGTGTCAACTTGTTTGAGACAGTTCCGTGGGTTTCTTGATGGGATGGTTGATATGGGCGCGTCCCGGCAGACGCGGTGGCCTGGGACGTCGCCCGTATCGGTCGGGATGACGCCGATACGCCTGATCCAACAGTCTCCTCCGCCTCGGAGGACAGCACTGGTCTGACGGAAATGAACATTGACTGGCGTGTGGTAACCGATCCCTGAATGACGGTGCTCAGTGTTATACATGGCGAAGAACCACACACAATATGTGTGAGCATCACTGAAGTCATCGAACCGCTCGGGAAACTCCAACACGTACTTACACGTTTTGAAGAGTGCTTCCGAATACGGGTTGTCATTCGACACGCTCGGACGCGAAAACGATAACTCGATGCCCAACAGTGACGACAACCGCGATACCGGCTTCGACACCATCGCGGCCCCGTTGTCCGAATGCAGATAGTCGGGCCGACCGTACTTCTTCGACGCCGTCTCGATCATCGTTGTCGCGATCCGACCGTCTTCGTACGCGTGGAGTTCCCACGCGACGACGTATCGGGAATACACATCGACGATGACATACAGGTGCCAGTACACACCCCTGACCGGGGTCGATAGTTTCGTGATGTCCCACGACCAGACCTGGCCGGGAGCATTCGCGACGAGTTCGGGTTTCTCCTTCCGGCCCGGCCGTGATCGTGACTGCGACGTCCGGCGCCGGTCGCCGACGAGCCCGTGGTCGGCCGCGACCCGGTACCACGATGAGCGTGACGCGATATAACACCCAGCGTCCCAGGCACGGTAGAAGACCTGTCCGACGGAGAGATTGGCATACTCGTCCCTGGACAGCTCGTGAAGGATCTGACCCCGTTCGTCATCAGTCAACGCACTCGGTTGGAAACGCAGCGCCTGCGGGATCGGTGGAGATGCCGGCTTCGCCGTGGTGCGGTGATGACGGTAAAACGAGGCACGCGGATACCCCACACACTCACACCCGGTGCGAATCGACCACCCGATATCGACGAGTGCGTCGATACTTGCTGCTAGGACCTGTTGAATCGCTTGCCCCAGACGGGGTCCGGCTCGTTGGGGTCCGGTTCCTCGACTGGTGCTGGCCGGGATTGTTTGGTCGCGGCGCTCTTGGTCAATGTTTCCAAGAGCGCGGATGCTTTTCCCAGGATCTCGACCGCGTTTTCTGACTGCTCGAGTCGAGCTTCTAAGTCAGCGATCTTCTGGCGTTGTTGTTCATAGTCGACGCGTTCTGCTCGGGTCAGCGCGATTCGCGACTCCTTCTTGTCCGTCGGCGTCAGGAGTCCGTCGCGGCGCTTCTTCTGCCAGTCCTGGACTGCAGATATCGAGAGTCCTCGTTCACGGCAGAACAGTGCTCGCTGCCCGCGTGGAACAAGGTTGTATTCGTCGAGGATGGCCAGTTTCTCATTGATGGTTAAGCGTGGGCGTCGTTGCTTGGGCATGGTGGTCACCTATTCCCCGCCTACTGTGTCAGGCTGTCTCACTACAGCCTGACACAGAGGGTGCACACCCGTTTCTCGACACGCAGCCCGTTTCTCGGCGGAACTCAGGTCTCGACGGAGGTGCGGGTGCTCGGGTCGGGGGAGCCGCCTCGGCGAAGGAAGATCGCAACGGAGATGACGATGAGCCCGGACACGCACAGGCCGACGCCCACCCAGGCCGGTGCGCGGTAGCCGAGGCCGGCGGTGATGACGATTCCGCCGAGCCACGCGCCGAGCGCATTGGCGAGGTTGAAGGCGGCATGGTTCATGGCCGCGGACAGGCTCGGGGCGTCATGGGATTCGCGGAACAGACGCATCTGCAGGGCCGTGGTGATCATCGACCCGGAGATGCCGATGAGGAAGAGGGCGATGATGGCGATGGCCGCGATGTGGGTGAAGGCGCCGAATGCGGCGAGCACGAGAGCCGAGAGGATCATGCCGCCGGTGGCTGAGCGCTCGATGGACTTGTCGACCAGGGGTCCTGCAATCAGCGATCCGGCGGTCATGCCCAGGCCGTAGACGGCGAGCACCCACGGGATCGCGACGCTGGGGACGCCGGCGACATCGGTCATCGTCGGGGTGATGTAGGTGTAGACGGCGAACATTCCGCCGAAGCCGACTGATCCGGCAACGAGGGTGAGGATGATCTGCACGCGTCCGAGCGCCTTGATCTCACCGCGGGCCGAGGGCACCGCGCCGAGCTTCACGCGCGGAACGCCGACTGCGACCATGATGACGGTGAGCACTCCGAGCGCGGCGACGAGGGCGTAGGCGCTGCGCCATCCGAACATATTGCCGAGTGCCGCAGCGAAGGGAACGCCGAAGATGTTCGCGATCGTCAGGCCGAGCATCACTCGTGACATGGCTCGGCCGCGGCGGTTGGCCGGGACGAGGGAGGCGGCGACGACGGCTCCGATGCCCAGGTAGGCTCCGTGCGGCAGACCGGAGACGAAGCGCGCGATGTTGAACAGCCCGGCTGTCGGGGCGAGCATCGAGGCGAGATTTCCCAGAGCGAAGAGACCCATCATGCACAGGAGCAGCAGCTTGCGATCCATATGCGCGGCGATGGTCGTGATCAGGGGTGCGCCGACGACGACGCCGATCGCATAGAACGACACCGCATGCCCGGCCTGGGGGACCGTGATGCCCAGCTCCTCGGCGATCATCGGCAGCAGGCCCATGGTCGCGAATTCGGTCACTCCGATGGCGAAGGCGCCGATCGCCAAGGCGAAGACGGCGAACTTGTAGACTCCGCGGGAGACCGGGGCATCACTCATGGGGCTCCTTCAAGGAAACGCGGGATCGGGGAGGCAACCGCACCAGCCTATTGCCCGCAGCGGTTCCTCGGAACCCCTCGGGCGCCCAATGTGACGATTCGAACAGCCTCAGTCGACGTTCGCTTCCTCGGCGTCGTATTCGGCCAGAGCCTGCGAGGCGACGGAGAAGGCGGTGTTGGCGCTCGGCACGGAGCAGTAGATGGCCGACTGGAGGAGGACCTCCTTGATCTCATCGCGGGTGAGCCCGTTGCGCAGCGCAGCCTTGACGTGCATCGCCAGCTCCGCCTCGTGGCCACCTGCGATCATCGCAGTGAGCGTGATCGCCGAGCGCATCCGCCGCTCGAGCCCTGGACGGGTCCAGATCTCTCCCCAGGCGTAGCGGGTGATGAGGTCCTGGAAGTCGCTCGTGAAGTCGTCGACCTTCGCATTTGCGCGGTCGACATGGGCGTCGGAGAGCACCTGCCGCCGCACGGTCATTCCGGCCTCGCGCACATCGTCGCGGCTGGCCTCCCGCGGACCCGATGCGGTCGGCAGCTCGGGACCGGCATCCGGGGAAGCGGCTCCGCCGGCCCCTGCGCCGAGTCCCTTGCCCTGCAGGAAGTCAGCGAGCAGACCCGCGGTCACGACCGGAGCCTCGGCCGGCACGAGATGAGCGGCGCCGTCGATGACCTCGAGCAGCGCCCCGGGAACTCCGTTGGCGATCTCGGCGAGCTTCGCCGCCGGAGTCGGCTGGTCCTGAGAACCCGCGACTGCGAGCAGGGGACGCGTGATCTCGGGCAGTCGCGCGCGGACATCGAAGTCGGCCAGCGCATAGCAGAGAGCGGCATAGGAGAAGCGGTCGGCGTCCTGCAGCGAATGAAGAAGCGCGGCCGAGGCCTCCGGTTCCCGGTCCATGAACCCTTCCCCGAACCAGCGCTGGGCCGAACCGATGACCTGAGTCGGGGTGCCCGAGGTCGCCACGGTTTGGGCGCGTTCCTCCCAGGCCGAAGCCTCACCGATCTTCGCGCCCGTGCAGAACACCGCGATGCGACCGAAGCGATCCCCGTGGTCGAGCGCCAGCTGCAGGGCCGTAGCTCCGCCGATCGAATCTCCGGCGAGGTCGACGGGAGCGCCGGGGGCGGCCACATCGGGAAGGACCCGATCGAGGGTGCCCAGGACCGCCTCGGCGAGGTCGAACATCGTGATTCGCGGGGCCACCGAGGTCCCCGCGGGGACGTCGATCGGAACCGAACGACCGTGACCGGGCAGGTCGATGCCGATGACCGTCGTCTCCGGACTGAGCGCGGTCAGTTCGGTGGCGGCCTGCTGCCATAGGGCTGCCACGGAGGTACCCAGCGAAGGCAGGACGACGAGCACTCGGGCATCGGCAGCGGGGGAGGCGGGTGCGGAAAGAACGGATGCGGTGAGGTCCATGGGTGTCACTTTCTTCGGTCGGTTCTCAAGTCGGAATACGGGTCTCAGTCGAAGGACGGCAGGTCGATCTCCTGCGGTCCGGAGCTGTCGATGGTCGCCAGGATGGTGCGGCGGATGTCCTCGGCCTCACCGAGGTAGGACTCGGGGGTGAAGAATTCCTTGATTCCATCCTCGTCGCCGATCTCGGCGCGCAGTGCTGCGACAGGGTCGGAGCCGGGGGCGATGATGGCTGCGCGGGTGTCTTTGTCGATCCGGTCGCCGAAGACGATGCCGAGCTTCTCCCCATAGATCCCGGGGGAGGCGGCGTCGAGGTTCGCGCGCATGGCCTCGGCGTTGACCTGCAGGCCCGCGATCATCTCGTCGAGGATGATGAGCGAGGAGATCGCCAGGGTCATGAGCTCGGAGAGGGCAGGCCATTCGGCATGCCAGGCACCGTCGGAGCGTTCTTCGATGGCTTCGGCGGCGGCCGTGGTCAGGGTGGACAGTGATCCGGGGACGCGCATTCCGTTGCGGTGGAGCAGCACCGCCGAGGTGGGGTTCGACTTGTGCGGCATCGTCGAGGATCCGCCGGTGGAGGCCAGGGACAGCTCACCGATCTCGGGGCGCACGCCGATGAGGATGTCGCGGGCGATGGAGGCCCCGACGGTGACGCATTGGGCGAGGTGGGAGCCCCAAGACAGGATGCGAACGCGATCGGTGTGCCAGGGGACGGGGATCTGGGTGAGCGCCGCGTCGGGACCGACCATCTGCACGTGGAATTCGCGGAGCAGGGATTCGGTGGAGTCGCCGGCGAACCAACGGATCGCGGCACGGGTGCCGGCGGCCCCGCCGACCTGCACATAGTCGACGTAGGGCGCCTGGCCTTGGACCTCATTGACCTCGGCGGCCCAGGCGGCGGCCTTGAGGCCGAAGGTCGTCGGCAGGGCCGGCTGGGTGAGGGTGCGGGCCAGGCACAGGGTCTTCGCGTGAGCGTCGGAGAGTTCGACGAGGGAGGTGCCGATGACTTCGAGGCGCGCCTGCATCTGCCGCACGACGCGGGAGACGAGCAGGCCGATGGCCGTATCGATGACGTCTTGGCTGGTCAGTCCCCGGTGCAGGCATCGTGAGGCCTCGGGGGAGAGTCGGGAGCGGACGAGGGCAAGAAACGGGATGAGTGGGTTGCCGCCGGATTCGGCGGCCTCGCCCAAGGACTCGAGTTCGGTGTGATCGTCCGTGAGCGTGCGGATCGTGGCATCGTTGGCGGCGGCCACCTCGGCGCGGATCTCCGACGACACCAGCCCCACCCGTGCCTGCGCGACGATCCATGCGGTCTCGACCTGGCCGATCGCGGTGATGAACGCGGCGTCGTCGATGGCTTCGGATCCGCGCAGATCGCCGGGGGCGAAGAGAAACCGGGTGTGGGCGGTGTCGGTCATATCGCGTCAGTCCTCGTGGCTGGGGAATCGGAGGAAGGGGGTTTCCTCCTCACCCTGCAACCGTATGTCGAAGTGCAGCGATCCGTCAGCCCCTCGAGTGGCGATGAGGCGGGATCGCTCGTCTTCGTCGAGTGAGGACAGGAGCGGGTCGGCGGCCAGTGCCGCGGTGTCCTCAGGCAGATAGATGCGGGTGAACAGCCGGTTGAGCAGCCCGCGGGCGAAGATGACGACGCTGATGAAGGGTGCCTTGCCCGCCTCGGTGGGCCCGGGATCGACCGTGGAGAAGCTGAACTCGCCTTCCGGGTCGACGGCGGCGCGGCCGAAGCCGGTGAAGGTGAAGCCATTGCGGCGCAGCGATCCCGTCTCCCGGGGGACAGCGCCGTGCTCGTCGGGCTGCCAGATCTCGAGGATGGCATCGGGGACCGGGTCACCTGCCCCATCGAAGACGGTTCCCGTCAGCTGCACTGCGCGAGCCGAACCGGGCGGGACGAGCTCATTATCGTGCTCGAACGGCAGCGCGTAGCCGTAGAACGGGCCGACGGTCTGGCCCGGGGTCGGTGTGAGATCAGGGGTCGTGGGGGTGTCAGTCATCGTCCTCTTCTTCCATCCAGGTCCGGTTGGCGCCGGTGAGCACGATGTCCCAGTTAAAGCCCATGAGGAATTCGTGCTCGGTGATGTTGTGGTCATAGGTCGCCACGAGGCGGTCGCGCGCCTTCTGGTCGGTGATCGACTGGTAGATCGGGTCGAGGGCGAAGAGCGGATCCCCGGGGAAGTACATCTGGGTGATCATCCGCTGGGTGAACTCGGACCCGAAGAGCGAGAAGTGGATATGGGCCGGCCGCCAGGCGTTGTGGTGGTTCTTCCACGGGTAGGGACCCGGTTTGATCGTCGTGAACGAGTAGGAGCCGTCGTCGCCGGTCAGGGTGCGACCGACGCCGGTGAAGTTCGGGTCGATCGGGGCCGGGTGCTGGTCGCGTTTGTGGATATAGCGTCCGGCCGAGTTCGCCTGCCAGATTTCGACAAGCTGGTTGCGCACGGGGCGTCCTTCGCCGTCGAGGACCCGACCGGTGACGCGGATGCGCTCGCCGATGGGTTCGCCGTCGGCCTGGATCGTCAGGTCGGATTCGAGGGTGCCGATGTCCCTGTGCCCGAAGGCGGGGGAGAAGAGCTCGATCGTCTCGGGGTCGGTGTGGCGGGGATCCTTCGTCGGGTGACGCAGGATCGATGACCGGTAGGGCCGGTAGTCCAGGCGCGGCTGGGTCTCGGGCTTCTTGCCGCCGGTGACGTTCTGCTTGTACTGCGCTTCGATTCCGTCGATTTCGGCGGACAGCGTCGCCTGGGACTCGGCTGCGTCGTCGGGGCCTTTCACAGTCTGAACATCGTTCTCCGAGGACTGGTGCTGACTCATCGTCGAACCTTTCTTCGTCTCTTCGTCGGTTGACATCGTGGTGGGGTCGGTGGGGGAGCGGCTCAGCCGTGGGGCCAGCCGGTGTAGCACTCGGCCAGGTAGCGGCGACCGTGGTCGGATTCGAGGATGGACCGGAGTTCGCCGAGGCTGCGCTTCGTTTCGAAGGCATCCTGAGTCGGGTCGGTGTGGAGCATCCGTGTCATCTGGTAGGAGAAGTTCTGGGCCTTCCACACGCGTTTGGTCGCGGTATGCGAGTAGCCGGCCAGCGCCTCGGCGTCGGAGTCCTTGAGTGCCGAGATCAGGGCGGGCGCGAGCACGGCGACGTCGGCGAAGGCGAGGTTGAGGCCCTTCGCTCCGGTCGGCGGGACGGTGTGGGCGCTGTCGCCGGCGAGGAACATCGAACCGTGCTGCATCGGCTCGGTCACGGCCGAGCGGAAGGGGAGCACGGTCTTGTCGAAGATCGGCCCGGTCTTGAGTTCGAACCCGTCGGGGCCGTAGACGCGGGCCTGGAGTTCGGTCCAGATCCGATCGTCGGACCATTCGGCCACATCGGTGTCGGGGGAGGCCTGGAAGTACATGCGCTGGACATTGTCTGAGCGCTGGGAGATGAGTGCGAAGCCGCGTTCGGAGCGGGAGTAGATGAGGACTTCGTGGCTGGGTGGGGCTTCGCAGAGGATGCCGAACCAGGCGAACGGGTACTCGTGGAAGAAACGCTGCCGGGTGCCGTCGGGGATCATCGAGCGGCATGGTCCGCGGGAGCCGTCGGCGCCGACGACGTAGCGGGCATCGATGCGCAGCTCGTCGCCGCCCTCAGTCGTGGCGGTGACCCAGGGGCGCTCGGTTTCGATATCGCCGAGGCGGGTGTCCGCGACCGAGTAATAAGTGGGGCGGCCGGTCCGTTCGCGGGCGGCGGAGAGGTCGACGAAGATTTCGTTCTGGGGGTAGAGCCAAACGGATTCGCCGACGAGCTCGGGGAAGTCGAAGTGGTTCGAGGAGCCGTTGACTCGGATGTCGATTCCGTCGTGTCGGTGCCCGTCGGTGTGGACGCGGGATTCGACGCCTGCGGCCTCGAGCATGCGCACGGATCCTGCTTCGAGGATGCCGGCACGGTGGGTGTGTGCGATGTCGTCGCGGCTGCGGTTGTCGATAACGACGGATTCGATTCCTGCATTGTGCAGCAGGTGCGCGAGCATGAGTCCCGCGGGTCCGGCTCCGACGATCGCGACGTCTGTCTGAAGTTGTGCCACCTTGGCCTCCTTGCCTGTCTCTTCTCAACAGTGTGCGCCCAGTCACGGACACGAGGCGATGATGTTCTCAATGAATGGGAGGAGGGGGTTGGGGTGGGCGGAGGGGCCAACGGGATTATCGGTGTGGCGCTTTTGGGCATTACTTCCCAAAGTCACTTTTCGATAACAGATTACAGAAGTGATGGAAAAAAGTTCTACGAAAGTAATTCATAAGTCATCATGAAGTCATTCCCCACAATATTTCATCGTGACAAGGCGCTGGAGCGCCCGACAATGAGGAGTCCCCAGTGACCACAAAGACCACGCGTTCGCGCAAATTCAAAGCCATCCTCGCCGGCGGCATCGTCCTCGGCGTCGGCGCTGCCGTGACGCTGGCGGCCTGGACCGACGACGAATGGGCCGAAGGCGTCTTCGGCGCAGGTTCATTCAACGTCCAGGGCAGCACCGACGGAACGACATTCGCTGACCATGAGAGCAGTGACGGTGCCGCGGCGCTGACTTTCGACCTCGACGGTGGGGACAATATGTCGCCCGGCGATACCGTGGCGGCGCCTTTCGTGCTGCGCCTCGACGGACCGACGAGCTACGACGCGACTGTCTCTCTCGAGTCGGCGGCAGGAGGCGGGGACAACGCTGCGGCGCTGACCTACGCGATCGTTCAGGTCGCCTCGGCGGGTGACTGCTCGGCCACCGCAGAGGGCACTTCGATTGTGCCCGAGGGGACGGCGCTGGACTCGACTACGGGCGCTGCGGAATTCAATCTCACCGCGGGCGCAGACACTGCGACCGGCGACCCGGTCACGCTGTGCTTCCAGGTCACTGCCGGTGACTCGCTGGAGCAGGGGCAGAACACAACCGCTCAGTGGCAGTTCACCGCCACCTCGGCCGAATGACGACTCTGAGCTGATCGATGAGGTCGCTTCTGCCGACGCTGCATAGATTCTTCTCGTCCCGGCGGGCGCCTGATGACGCCCGCCCGGTCAGTCGACGGCAGCTGCGTCAGCGACAGCAGCTGCGAGGCCGCCGCATCAAGGCGATTCTCGCTGGCGGCCTCGTACTCGGCGTGGGCGCAACGGCCACGGTCGCCGCGTGGACGGACTCGGAAGAGGCCTCCGGCTCTTTCGAAGCCGGACGGTTCAACATCGAGCTCCGGGTCGGCGGCGAATGGAACGGCACGAATGAGATGACCTTCAATGCGGGCAACATGTACCCGGGGCAGAAGGTCTACGCGCCAGTGTCAGTGCGCACCACGTCGAATACGTCGATTGACGGCAAGCTCACGGTCTCAGCACGCGGAATCTCCAATCCGAATAGCTTCGCCTCTGCACTCTCATACCGAGTCGTGGCCCGATCGACGTCGGGTGTCGCCTGTAACGCGGGCAATTTTCCTGGTCCGGGCGCCTTCGTCTTCGGCAGCGCTGCTGCTGCAATCCCGCTGAGCTCCACGACCACAGCCGACTCCACCCAGACCCTCAAAGCCGCCTCAGCGTCGGTCCAGGACTATTGCTTCGAGGTGACACTGGCAAGCAACGCTCCGAGCTCTGCTCAGGGTCTGCAGGCGGGCCACACCTGGACGTTCACAGCCGAGTCCACCGCGCCGGGGAATTGACCATGCCAGGCTCTATGACACGCAAGAGGAACGTGGGTGCATGGCTCGGAGGAGCCGTGCTCAACATCCTCGCCGTCCTCGGCGTAGTCTGCATCGTGCTTGTCGTCCTCAGCTTCGTGTTCAACGTGTCGATCATCATGTTCAAAACCGGGTCGATGAGTCCGACGATCCCGGCCGGATCGGCCTCGCTCGTCCGTGAGATCCCCGCAAAGGACATGAAGATCGGCGACATCGTCACCGTCGATCGCGGGGATAAGGTCCTACCGGTGACCCACCGCATCACCGAGATCCAGCACATTGATGAGTCCACCGGTGCCGTGACTTTCGAGATGAAGGGTGACGCGAACGCCGAGAAAGACCCTGACCCCTACACCGCCGAGACGGTCCGAACGGTGATGTTCTCCGTTCCCGGGGTTGCTCCGATCCTCCAGCAGTGGCGCAACCCGTTCCTGCTCGGCGGCATCACGATCGTGGCGAGCCTCCTCGTCGTGTGGGCATTCTGGCCACGGCGAGATGAGGATGACGAAGACAATCTCGCTGAGGTGGCTCGCCCCCGGGCACGGTCACCGCGGCATGCGATTGCACTGCCAATGGTGTTGGCCATGGCCGTTGGAGGGCAGGTTATTCCTGGGCCATGGTTCGCCGAGGATGCTCTGTCCGTAGACGCGGATCATTCCCTGTCCGCGTCGTCAGGAGCGGCAGATGACATCCTGCGTATGCGCGACTTCGGTGATGCCGAGAAGATGCGCAACCTCAGTCCCGGAAGCTCGGCCACATGGTCGGTTGACGTCTGGGCCGACGCGCCCGAACCTGGAGACATAACGGTCTCAATCGCGTCGGGGGCAGGGGCGGAGGCGCTGGCGGATTCGCTGTCGATCGATGTGCGGGAATGCGCGATGACTGAAGCGGAGGCCCCGTGTCCAAGTGGTTCGAAAATGTTGATTCGCGGAATGCTGCTCAGCGAATTGGAGCCAGCTGTTGACGACGGTCTCAACCTGCTGGAAATGGACAGTTATGACTCTCGCCGAATCGAGATAACGGCGACTCTCGCTGGCGACGCTGATGTTCGCGCGGTAGCTGGTGCCACCGCGGGTGTGCGCGTGCTGGTGGAAGGACTCGGCGACAAGGTTTCGACAGGTCCAGGAGATCCTGGGGACCCAGGTGATCCTGGCGCGCCGGGCGATTCTGGCACTGACTCTGACGGCACTGTCGAGGGCGCGGCCGATGGCGGCAGTTCCGGCGAGCTGCCGTGGACCGGAATCGACGGCTGGCAGTGGATTCTGCTCGCAGCATTCTTGCTCGTTGTCACCGGCTCAGCGATCGTGTCGCGAACCAGGAAGGCGAGGACGTCATGACGGGCAGGAACTCGCCGCGACAATCTTGGAGACGAGCTCGTCTGCTGCTCGCGGTCGTCGCCTTGCTCGCCCTCGTCGCGGGTCCAGCTGCAGTGAATGGCACGCTGGCCGGGTGGACTGATTCGAAGATGAGCCAGGGAGCGTTCACTGCGGGCAAGGTCCCGGCACCTGTCTTGACAGCTCAGTGTCAATATCGATATCCACTCCTGGGTTATGGGCGAGTGGAGATCTTCTGGCGGCTTCCGGCAGGCTATCAACTCGGTGACGTAGTCGTAGAAACGTCCACAAATGGCCTAGGCTCCGTTCTCGCTCCGCTAACTGGATTCAATCTGGCGTCGAACACAATCCCCAACGGAGATGGGACTTACACCACGGAAGTGCGCACCAACCTCCTTGGTGGGCTATTGGGGCTGGGAACTAAAGTGGAGATCGGACTCTATGTCGAGCAGGTCAGCGGTTGGCGATCTACCTCAGCATTAGTCGAGAGTAGCGCTGGTCTACTGGCCGGAGTTGGCGGAAGCTGCCGCAATCTGACGTGATTTCGGGAACCGACACTCCTTCTTGCAGGCGGATGCGCGGGTGTCCGAAAGGACGGACACCCTCGCACATTTCGACGCGACTTCAGATCACGGCGCCGGGTTGATCACCCGACCCCAGGTTGACTTATTGCCCCAGATGTTCTGGCGCAGCCCCTCGAGCTGGAGGATCTGCGAGTGGTCGACGAATAGGTTGCATTCGTTGCCGTAGTTCTTGATGTACCACTCGAAGACCGGCCCGTCGGCGGCTTCGAACATGACGTTCTCGAGGCCCAGACCGTTGATGATCGAGGCGGCCGCGGCGGTGTTCCACTCGTCGACGTTCTCCGTGATGCCCTCGGACTCGATCATGATGATCGCGGCTCCGGCATCGAGCGCCCGCTTGCCGCGGTCGACGAGATCGCCGATGTCCTTTGCAGACTCCGCCGCCAGTTCGGCCTCACCGGAGTCTCCGCCGGAGCCGATCTGGATGCCCAGCTCCGGCTTCGCCTTCAGCCCGGCCTTGACGACCTTCTCGACGAGACGCTCAAGGCCTGAGGTCGGGAGCATGATGAATCCGGTCGAGATCTCGATGACGTCGAAGCCGACCTCCTTGGCCTCCTTGAGATACTGATCGACTGCGTCATCTCCGTAGCGCAGGACCGTCTCGATCCATCCGCCCGAGGACACGTACGCCCCGTTCTCATGAGCGATGTCGCTGAAGGCCTTCACCTGCTCGGCCGGGACGAGGGAGAACGATCCGCCCGCCCACTTGATGCCGTCGACCCACTGACCGGCGACATCGAAGACGTCCTGCAGATGTCGTGTGCCGAAGGTTGAGTAGTACGGGGCGCGAATCTCGGTCATCCCGATGGTGCGGGGTTTGGCCGAGCGGTGGGCGCGGGGAACGAAGTTCATGGACACATCGAAATCGATGGCGTTCGACATGGTCTTTCCTTTCTTCGGGTGTCGGCGGTCGCCGACTGGGTGCCGGGTTCTCCGGCGGGTGACTCAGCTTCAGCTGCGAGCCTGGGGGACGTGCGCGAGGACCGCGGTCAGCTCTCGGATCTGATGGTTCTCGAGGTCGTGGACAAGGTCGGCGATTTCGTCACGCAGCTCCGCCTCGGCGAAGGGGGACGTCAGTGCATCGAACTTCTTCCGGGCTCCCGTCCAGTCGAGAGGATGCGTGGTGAAACCCTCATAGTCGTCGGTGTTCGCACGGAACTGGGTCCCATCGCCGAGAGTGACGACGAGGTCGGCGCACATCTGCTCGGGGAACCGATCGCTGAACTCCGTGGAGGGAGTGATCGTGACCTTGTGCATGAGGTCTTGGACATCGTCGGCGACGATCCGTTCAGTCTCGTACTGCGCCGGATTGAGCTCACCGTCGAGGAGGACGACCGCGAGCATCCACGGCAGCGAATGATCGGCCTCCTCCTTCGTGCGGATGGAGCGCTTGTCGCCTTCTTCGCCGCCGCCGATGATCGAGTATGCGACATCGAAGGTCGTCAGCTCGACGCTGGCGATGGCATCGGCACGGAATCCCTCCTGGGAGCGGACGTCCTGTGCGGCGTCGAGGGCCGACTGCGAATGGATCTCCGCATTGTGCTTCTTGATGATCGTGTCCGTGACCTTCTCGAGATCCTCTGCAGACCAGTCGAGCTCGAAGTCTCCGGCCAGGGCCTTGAAGCCCTTGTTGCCTTCGAAGACCTCGGCCGGGCCTGTGATTCCGCGTGAGGCAAGGAGTGCGTCGAAGACACCCTCCTTCGACACGTGGGGATAGGCCAGGCCCTTCCAGTGGCTGAGGTCTCCGGTCCGGGTGACCCGCAGTGCGACGTTCGCGGTGCCGGCCATGGCGGCAGCATTCGCGATCTGTTCGACACCCAGACCCAACGCCTTCGCCGAGGCGGCCGCCGCAGCGAAAGCGCCCTGTGTCGTGTGGTCGAAGCCGAGGTCTCTCACCGGTGCGACATCCGAGAGCCGGGTGTGGATCTGATAAGCCACGGCGAAGGCCGTGAGAAAGTCCGCGCCCGAGGCGTCGGCCAGTTCCGCGGCCGCGAGGACCGCGCCCATATTGTCCGACGGGTGGTTGGTTTCGCCCTTGGCCAGGTAGGCATCCATGAAGTCGAGATATCGGCTCAGGGCGGAATTGAAGAACGCGGCGTGATCGGGGCTGGCCTGGCCACCGCCGATGAGCGTGGCTCCGCGTCCGTCCCCGAGGCCGTCGATGAGGGTTCTGATTTCCTGCAGTGGGGCAGCGTCCAGGGCGCCGATGGCGACGCCGATGGTGTCGAGGACGCGGATCTTGAGCTGTTCGAGGGCGGTATCGCTGAGCGTGTCCAGCGAGGCATCGGCGACGAACTGAGCGAGTGATTGCACCTCTGTCGGTGCGTGGTGCTGGTCCATTGTGACCTTCATTGTGACCCCTCCTTATTAGGTAAGGCGTACCTAAATAATGACTCCATAAGTATCTTGACGTCAAGATACTTTTGGTGAGACCTGAGTCACATCGGGCTGAGTGGGAGGCGCTGTGCCCGGCCGTGGTTGACTGATCATTGATTGTTGAGCAAAATGGACGGTTGTTGTGTTCGTCCGCGAACCTGCCGTGAACAGAAAGCAGCTCAATGATCATCACCGGACTCATCGTCGGCCTCGTCCTCGGATTCGTCTTCCAGCGAGGACGTTTCTGCGTGACCGGCGCCTTCCGTGACCTCACGCTGACGGGGAACACGCGCTGGTTCTCCGCCCTCATCGTGCTCATCGCCGTGCATTCCATCGGCCTGTTCCTGCTCAACAGCTTCGGAGTCATCACCCTCGAGGCGACGCCGTTCCCATGGCTGGCCTCGATCGTCGGCGGACTGATCTTCGGTTGGGCCATGGTCTACGCCGGAGGCTGCGCGACTGGCACCTACTACCGGGCCGGTGAAGGACTCGTCGGCAGCTGGTTCGCCCTCATCTTCTACGCCCTCTTCTCCGCGGTGATGAAGCTCGGCCCGCTCGCCGGCTTCACCGAGGGCATCCGCGCGATCACCCTGGACAACGGCAGCCTGCAGGCGAGCACCGGCATGAGCCCCTGGGTCTTCGTCGCCATCATCTCTGCAGTGGCGATCTGGCTGACCGTCCACCATGCCCGCAAACTCAAGACTCCGATGGCCACCCTGCCTCCGCGCAAGACAGGCCTGGCGCACCTGCTCACCGAGAAGCGCTGGAACCCCTTCGCCACAGCCGTGGTCATCGGCATCATCGCCACGATCGCCTGGCCGCTCTCCGCCGCCACGGGCCGCAACTCGGGTCTGGGCATCACCACCCCCTCGGCGAACCTCGTCGGATACCTCACCACGGGTGACACGCAGCTCATCGACTGGGGCGTCATGCTCGTCATCGGCATCCTTGTCGGCTCCTTCATCGCAGCAAAGGCCTCCGGCGAGTTCCGGGTCCGCGTGCCGGACAAGAGCGTGATCATCAAGTCGATCATCGGCGGTATCGGCATGGGCGTCGGCGCAGCCATCGCCGGCGGCTGCACCGTCGGCAACGCGATGGTCTCGACCGCACAGTTCGAATACCAGGGCTGGGTGTCGATGGTCTTCATGATCGTCGGCTCCGGAATCGCAGCGAAGGTCTCCATCAAACCGAAGAAGTCGCAGGCCGCAGCGCCCGCGGCGGAAAGCAGGACAGTATGAAGCAAGTACTCGAAACCGACGGCCAGGTCTGCCCCTTCCCCCTCGTGGAAGCCAAGGACGCGATGACCGGTCTGGAAGCCGGTGACGAACTCGTCATCAACTTCGACTGCACCCAGGCCACCGAGGCGATCCCGCAGTGGGCCGCCGAGAACGGCTACCCCGTCACCCACTTCGACCGAGTCACCGACGCGAGCTGGACCATCACCGTCCAGAAGGCCTGAATCGCAGGAGATGCCAACCACATCGGCCGGCGCAGCTGCAAAGCTGCGCCGGCCGATGTGCAATGTCAGTGTCGATGCATAGACTCAAGACATGAAGATCACGGTTCTCGAAGGCGATATCACCGAGGTGGCCGTCGACGCGATCGTCAACGCCGCGAATTCTTCGCTGCTCGGTGGCGGCGGAGTCGACGGAGCCATCCACCGCGCGGCCGGTCCCGCGCTCCTCGAAGCCTGCCGCGAGGTCAGGCAGACCACCCATGTGCGCGGTCTGCCGCCGGGTCAGGCCGTGGCCACCTCGGCGGGGGATCTGCCCGTCCGCTGGGTCATCCACACGGTCGGACCGAATCGGAACGCGGGCGAGGCTGATCCTGAGATCCTCGAGTCCTGTTTCGAATCAAGCCTCAACCTCGCCGAGGAACTCGGAGCCTCTTCGATCGCGTTCCCGGCCATCGGCGGCGGAGTCTACGGCTGGTCGCCCAGGGACGTCGCCGAGGCGGCTCACTCCGTCATCGTCGACGGACGATCGCGCGGCCGCTGGGAATCGATCGACGACGTCCAGTTCGTTCTCTTCAGCGATCAGATGACCAGCGTGTTCTGCCAGGTCTTCGACCACGATCAGTGGTGATGTCATGAAGGTCAACAGAGTCATTCCTGACATCGCGGTCGACGACCTCGACGCGGCGCGGGAGTTCTATGCGGGCTTCCTCGGGCTGAGCAGCGAGGAATTCAATCTCGGCTGGGTCGCACGCTTCACCTCACCGGGCACCGGCGCCAGCGTGCAGGTGCTCACCGACGATGAGACCGGGCAGACGAATCCCGTGGCTTCGGTGCTCGTCGAGGACGTCGACATTGCCTTTGCCGAAGCCCAGCAACAGGGCATCGAGATCGTCCACCCGCTCACCCACGAGGAATGGGGAGTACGGCGGTTCTTCGTCCGCGCACCCGACGGCAACGTGTTCAATATCGTCGCGCATCCGGAGTGAACCCACGCGGGGCAGTTTTCACGCTGCCCTGTGCCGCACTCTGTGTACGACCGCCAGCGCCAGTGCGCTGACGGCACACCCGGCGGCGATGAGCAGCGGAATTCCGGAGACGGCGGCCTCGACGACATATTCGGGGCCGGTCTGCAGAACCGGACCGACGATCTTGACGAGGAGGAAACCGAGGACGCCGATGAAGAGGAACAGCGCCGCCCTCTTGCCGAGAACCACCGCCAGGGGCTTCGGATACTGATAGGTCTGTGTCGTGCTCATGGTCGATCACCTGATGTTTTCGTCCACGGTCCAAACCATTTGGGCTGTGCCTGCCACGCTACGCCTGCAAGCAGAGTGTGCACTGGGGGATCTGAGGACGTTCGATGGGAGCAGCCGACGATCACCCGCGTGAAGCACCGCCCGGCCGAACCAGCCCCGTCTCATAGGCGAGCACGATCAGGGCAGCGCGGTCCCGGGCATCGAGACGAGTGAGCAGACGACTGACATAGGTGCGAGCAGTGGCGGGGCTGAGGAAGAGTTCGGCAGCGATCTCGTCATTGGTCAGCCCACGCCCGATTCCGCTGAGGACCTCGACCTCCCGTTCAGTCAGCTCATCGAGCCCATGCCCGTCCGGATCGGGTGAATGCCCCTCCGCGACGACCCGCATGACCGCGGCGGTGACAGATGGAGACAACAGGGCATCACCTGCTGCGACCGTGCGGATCGCAGCGCGCAGATCGTCGGGTGAGACGTCCTTGAGCAGGTAGCCTGCAGCACCGGCACGGATGGCGGCGAAGACGTTCTCGTCCTCGTCGAAAGTGGTGAGCACGAGCACCCTGACCCCGTCCAACGCGCCATCGTCGACGATGGCCCGCGTCGCCTCGATCCCGTCCATCACGGGCATGCGGATGTCCATGAGCACGACATCGGGGCGCAGCTCCCGCACATGCGACAGCCCTGACCTCCCGTCCGCCGCCTCGGCGATGACCGAAATGTCTCCGTCGCGTTCGGCCAGAGGCCGCAGACCCGCTCGGACCAGCTCCTGATCGTCGACGATGACGACGCGAATCGTCTCGGTCATTCGTCCTCCTCAACCTCGATCGGCAGATGCGCGATCACTTCAAATCCTTCACCGTTCGGTCCAGCAGCGAGGCGACCCCCGAGCAGCCCCGCCCGTTCCGACATCCCGCGGATGCCGGCACCGGCGGCCGTGTCCGCGGGCCCGCCGTGACCGTCATCGTGGATGCGCACGATGAGCTCGTCGCCGTGCACCTGCCCGGAGACGCGGGCCGCGCTCGCCCCGGAATGGCGGAGCACATTCGTCACCGACTCCTGGACGATCCGAAATGCCGCCGCATCGACGGCCCGCGGCAGCCGTGCCGGATCGACACCGAGGTCGACCGTGACGTCGAGGCCGGCGGCTCGGGCCGCCTCGATGACGGTGGAGATCGAAGCCAACCCCAGCGCCGAGGCAGGTCCCGGGTCGGTCACACCTGCGGACTCCTCGCGGAGGACCTTGACCGTGCGACGCAGTTCCCGCAGTGCCTCCGAGGTGGCACCGCGCACCCGTTCGAGTGCGGCCGCGCGGTCGTCCGGGTCCACGGCCTCGGCCGCCACTGAGGTGTGCAGGGAAGCCACGGACAGGGTATGGCCGATCGTGTCGTGGAGGTCGCGGGCGATGCGCACTCGTTCGGAGTGCATCCGCGCCTCGGCGGCTCGGGACTCCTCGGCAGTGGTGAGGGCGGCGATGCGCGCCGACTGCGTACGGGTCTCCCGGACCAAACGGACCACCGACCCCAGGGCGATCGCGGCGGCTGCCAGGGCAAGTTCAGTGACGAAGCCGTACCCGGTCAGTTGGGCGCGCGGATCGAGGTCATCGAACCGGTAGAACGTCGACACGGCAATCAAGACCGCAGCACCGAGCACCGCCCATGAGGTGCGCCGCACCTCGGCAGTCGAGTAGAGGGCACCGACCGCGGGCAGGACCATGCCGATCGGCGGCAGATTCAGAGCGTAGTAGGCGAAGATCCCGAACACGGTCACGGCCAGAACGGTCAGCGGCAGACGGCGACGCAGGAGCATCAGGGCACCGAAACCGATCGCCCAGGCGACGCCGGGCAGCGGGGAGGACTCGGCATCGGCGGCGATGACCAGCGAGATCACCAGGGTCACCGCAACAGCCAGGGAGGTATCGGTCAGCCACGGTTCGAGGCGCTCGCGCTCCTCACCCGTCTCACTCACATCTGCCGAACCCATAGTCCAAGACTACGGAGCAAACGCGTCCGCCGCAGTCGTTCGGCGTCGGTCGGGCAATCGCCTCCAGGCGACTCGAGCCTCGCCTCGGGGCGGGAGGAACTGACGCCTCAGCGTCGATGTGGCAGATCCGGCCGACCGGAAGAGTAGAGGACATGAATACGACAACACATTCGAAACGTCCCCTGTCCTGGCCGCTCATCGTCGGTCTGTCCTCTCTGGCACTGCTGTGGCCGCTGACCGGACTGTGGCCCATCCTCGGTGACGGTGCCGTCCGCGCCCTCACTCTGCTCGGTCTCACCGGAGCGGTGTGGATCGGGACCGTCGGCTTCGCCCGCGTCGCTCGGCCCGTACTCACCCTGACGATCTGCGGCGCGGCGCACGGCTTCCTCACCCTCGCATTCGGCGGACTGCTCGCCGGGACCGGGCTGATCAGCAGCGGGCCGGCGGTGTTCATGGCACTCATCCCGAGCCTCGGAATGGGCGCCGGGATCGGCGCCCTCACCGGACTGGCAGCCTACGGAATCCAGGCGATGCTCGGGAAGCGGGAGCAGCGATGAGACGGCGCCCGCACGCCTCGGTCGCTGCCGGGGCCGCTGTCGCGGTGGTCGTCGCGGTCGGGCTGGCTGCCTGCGGAGTGTCGACCACCTCGGTGACGGAGGCCGAGTTCACGAATGAACTGGCCATCCCGCCGTTGGCGGAATCGACGGTCAACGGCGGAGTGCGCACCTTCGACCTCACCGCTGAGAAAGGGTCGACGGAGTTTCCCGGTCAGGACGGACCGACGGAGACCTGGGGATTCAATGGGTCATTTCTCGGACCCACCCTGCGGGCCGAACGCGGGGAGAAAGTCGCCGTCGACGTTGCGAACGACCTCGACGAACCGACGAGCGTGCACTGGCACGGGATGCATCTGCCGGCGACGATGGACGGCGGTCCGCACCAGATGATCGATCCTGGTCAGACGTGGAAGCCGCACTGGACGATCGACCAGCAGGCGTCGACCCTGTGGTACCACCCGCATCCCCACGGGAAGACCGAAGATCACGTGTACAAGGGGTTGGCTGGGATGGTCATCCTCGACGACGATGCTAGCGCCGACGCGGATCTGCCGGACGAGTACGGCGTCGACGATCTCCCGCTCATCGTCCAGGACAAGTCTTTCGACGATGGTGAGCTCGAGCTCAGCGACGACGGGGCCGAACCGGGGATGCTCGGCGACACCGTCATGGTCAACGGCACCATCGGCGGGGTGCAGGAGGTGACATCGGAGAAGGTGCGGCTGCGTCTGCTCAACGGATCGACGGCGAGGACGTACGCCTTCGAATTCCCCGATCGGTCGATGGATCTCATCGCCGGTGACGGCGGACTCCTCGACGAACCTGCCGAGGTCGATCGGCTGAGGTTGGCACCGGGTGAGCGCGCCGAGGTGGTCGTCGACTTCACCGCAGGTGAGACGGTGCGGATGCGCTCGGCCGAGGTCGACCTCGGCGGGGTGGCGGTGCCGGCGACGATGGGCGGACACGATTCCTTCGACGTTCTCGAGTTTCGTGCGGCCGAGACCCTGACACCTGCTCCCGAGCCAGCGTGGTCGCCGTCGTCGCATGCCGAGGAGGATGCTCTAATTGAGGCTGAGGCGGCCAAGACCCGCAAGTTCGAACTCGAGGAACGTGAGATCAACGGCGAGCGGATGGACATGAACCGCATCGACGAGGTGGCCTACGTCGGCGACACCGAGGTGTGGGAGGTGCGCAGCAGGCAGCCGATCCCGCACAGCTTCCATATCCACGATGTGCAGTTCGAGGTGCTCTCGGTCGATGGGGAGGCGCCGCCGGTGGAGATGAGCGGAAGGAAGGACACGATCTACCTCGAACCGAATCGCGACTACCGACTGCTCATGCGATTCGAGGATTTCGCCGACCCGACGATGCCGTACATGTATCACTGCCACATGCTGCTGCACGAGGATGAGGGCATGATGGGCCAGTTCGTCGTCATCGAGCGAGGTCAGGAGGCAGAAGTCGGGGTGCCGTCCGGGCATGACGGGGCCGGGCACGAGCACTGAGGCGGTGACAGTGCTCGTGCGTCATCGACAGAGCGATCACACCGCGGTGTAGCCGCCGTCAATGAGGTAATAGGCGCCGGTGACGAACGAGGCATCGTCGGAGAGCAGGAACGATACGACCTTTGCAACTTCATCGGCGGTGCCCAGGCGGCCGAGAGGGTGCTTGGCCTTGAGTCCTTCAAGCGTTTCGGCGTCCAGGCTCGATTCGAGCAGGGGAGTTGTGATGTAGCCGGGGCCGACTGCGTTGATGCGCAAGCCTTCGGCGCCGTACTCGGCGGCGGCATTCTTCGTGATGCCGACGACGCCGTGCTTGGCTGCGGTGTAAGCGCCGTTGTTGATCGCGGCGACGGTTCCGTGAACCGAAGCCATATTGACGATCGCCGACTCCGCTGCGCCGTTCTCGAGCATGGCCGGGATCTGGAAGCGCATTCCGTAGAGGACGCCGTTGAGGTTGACGTCGATGACCTTGTCCCACGAATCGAGGTCAGTCTCGCCGACGGGCACCTGCTTGCCGCCGATGCCCGCGTTGTTCACGGCGAAGTTGAGTCCGCCGTAGGTGTCGACGGCGAACTTGACGACCTTCTCCGAGTCCTCCTTCGAGGACGTGTCCTGCTGGATTGCCGAGGCGGTGCCTCCGGCCTCGGTGACCTCACCGGCGACACGCTCGGCTGCCTCGAGGTTGATGTCGGTGATGACGACCTTCGCGCCCTTGGAGGCGAGGTCCTTGGAAATCGCCTCTCCGAGGCCCGATCCGCCTCCGGTGACGAGTGCGACCTTGTTCGTGAAATCTGCCATGGTGGTGACTCTCTTTCTCGAAAATCCTCGGGCCCAGCTGATGTGGCCCTCACCAGGCGTAACGAGGAAGAGTCGGAGAACATTCCGCTGTAAGTCGGCCTGTTCGGTCACACGGGGCATTGATCGAGGCCGGCAACAATGGTTAACTGGTTGCAATCTGCAACTAGATTGATGATCGCTGCGGCTCGAGGGGGAGCGATGGGAAAAGTGGCATGGGGTTTCACCTGTTCGATCGACGGATTCATCGCCGGGCCAGGCCATGACATGTCGTGGCTCTCGGCCTCCGAGCCGAACGCCGAAGGCACCACCGAGGGCATGGCGTCGAAGGTCGCCGTCATCATCTCCGGCCGCCGCGGCTACGACGCGGCCAAGGATCAGGCCGACGAACGCGATGAGCTGACGTCCGAGGCCTACGGGGGAGCCTGGTCGGGGACGGAGATCATCCTCACCCATCGTCCCGAGGAATTGGCCGGGGACGCCTCGGTGACCGCGATGAACTGCACCATCACCGAGGCAGTCGAGAAGGCCCAGCAGATCGCCGGTGACCGTGACATCCAGATCATCAGCGCCGATATTGCCCGGCAGGCACTCGAGGTCGACCTCATCGACGAACTCCAGGTCTACGTCGCGCCGGTCTTCCTCGGCGACGGAGTGCGGATCTTCGATGTTCCCGGCGGACGGCGGGTCGACTGGGAGCTCGAGACGATCGATACGGCGAACGCCCGCAGCTTCGGTCGCACGTACCGACCCAAGAGGTCTAGCCCTCCCGCCGACTGAGGTCCCAAAGGATCCGCAGAGCCTCCTGGTCGAACTCCTCACCGGAATCGACATCCGGTGAACCGCTCCTGACCTCGGCGTGGAGGCGTTCCATCTTCCGGTCGAGTTCGCTGGCCGCGTCGGCCGCCTCGGTGAGTTCGCCGACGAGACGTTCGGGAACGTCGCCGTCGAACTTGTAGTGGATCTTATGTTCGAGGCTCGCCCAGAAGTCCATCGCGATCGTGCGGATCTGCACCTCGCAGATGACCGGGGTCGGCCCGCTGCGGAGGAACACCGGTACCTCGAGGATCGCGTGCAGGCTGCGGTAGCCGTTGGGCTTCGGCTCTGCGATGTAGTCCTTGACCTCGACGAGGCGGACGTCGTTCTGCGCGGTGAGCAGCTCGAGGACGTGGTAGGTGTCGGCGATGAAGCTGCAGGTGATGCGGATGCCTGCGATGTCGGTGATCTCGCGGCGGATGATCGCGGTGTCGAGCGGCAGGCCCCGACGGTGGACCTTCTCCAGCAGGCTCCGTGGCGACTTCACGCGAGAGGAGATGTGCTCGATCGGGTTGTAGCTGCGCGTGTGGACGGACTCCTCGCGCAGGATCGAGATCTTCGTGAGCACCTCGTCGATGACGAAGCGGTGGTGCATGATCAGCTGCGAGAAATCCAGGCGCAGCTGACGGATGCTTTCGATCTGCTGTGGTGTCAGTGCGGTCTCTGCTGGCGTCATCTCTTTCCCGATCTCCATTGTGGCCTCAGTGTATCGGCGGAACATCTGTTCTGTGTCAGTGGCGAGGAGTACCGTTTTGGCATGTGCAGAAACATCAGGACCCTCCATAATTTCGAACCTGCCGCCACCTCCGACGAAGTCCACGCCGCCGCACTGCAGTATGTGCGCAAGATCGCCGGCACGACGAAGCCCTCGCAGGCCAATGCTGAGGCCTTCGACGCTGCTGTCGAGGAGATCGCCCACACCACCCAGCACCTCCTCGATGCGCTGGTGACGAACGCGCCGCCGAAGAATCGAGAGGAGGAAGCGGAGAAGCGGCGAGCCAGATTCGCGGCTCGCGCATGACGATCGCCGGACTTGTCCTCGCCGGCCTCGCCGCCGCCCTGCACGTCTTCATCTTCTACTTGGAGTCCATCGCCTGGACGAGTCCACGTGCCCGCGCCACGTTCGGCACGACCGAAGCCGAGGCTGCGGCGACGAAGTCCCTGGCCTTCAACCAGGGCTTCTACAACCTCTTCTTGGCCCTCGCTGTGTTCATCGGCCTCATCGTCTTCGGCGCAGGCTCTGCCGCGGTCGGTCTCACCCTCGTCTTCGTCGGGGCAGGATCGATGCTCGCCGCAGCGCTGGTGCTCGCACTCTCAAGCCGTGAGCTGCTCGCCTCCGCGCTCAAACAGGGCACGCTGCCGTTGTTCGGTGTGGTCTGCCTGCTCGTCGGTGTGCTGGTCTGAGTCGCAGCGATCTGACTCAGCCGGCGAATCGATGATCGGCGGTAAGGTCCTGCGTGATCCTCGCCGAGGCGGTCCGCAGGACCCGCATGATCGCGGGCACGCCTTTACGGTGCTCCGAATCGATGACGACGCCGAGCCCGGCGATCGCCGCCCCGCCGGCGTCGAAGACAGGAACCGTGATTCCTGTCGTGCCCTCATCGATATGGCCGGAGAGTTCGGCGAAATGGTGAGACCGGATGGAAGTGAACATCTTGCGCAGAGCTGCAGGATCCGTTGTCGTCTTCTCCGTGATGGCAGACAGCGGCCCCCGCAGATACGCCTCACGCACATGTTTGGGCGCATAAGCCAAGAGCACGAGTCCACAGGACGACGCATGAGCCGGCAGTCGACCGGCGGTCTTCGACCGGTGGATGACCGCATTCGGCGCCGACATGCGCTCGATGATGAGCACCTCCCGCTCCCGCAGAATGCCCAACTGGGTGTTCTCACCGACGAACTCGTGTACACCCATCATGTGCGGCCTGGCCACCGAAGCCAGATCGACGGCATCGGAGGCGCGGTTCGACAGCTCCCACATCCCGACGCCGATCCGGATGCGGCCGTTGGGGTCGCGCTGGAGCAGATCGTGACGCATCATCTCACCGATGAGTCGGTAGGCCGTCGACTTCGGCAGTTCGGCACGCTCGGCGATCTCGTCGGTGCTCAGGGTCTGATGGTCCGGGTCGAAGGATGCGAGCACGCGCACGAGCCGATCGATCATCGAGTCGCCGGAAGGAGAGTTCGCCATGCCTCGGATTCTAGCGGTTCTCAAGCAAAATTCTCAATGAATGGGAGCAATGTGGCTTCGGGTGGTCTCGGTCACTACTCTGACGAGAGGTGCACCACAGTCCCGCCCCGACAAAGAAGTGAGGACAGACAATGACTGATTTCCTGGGAACCGACTGGCACGAGAAGATCTTCACCGGCACCTGGGCCGCCGGCTCAGGAGAGACCTACGACGTCATCGAACCGGCCACCGGTGAGACCCTCGGCCGCCTCGGTGCCGCCAGCGCCGACGACGTCACCGCCGCCGCCACGCGAGCCGCCGCTGCACAGAAGGAATGGGCGCAGACCACCCCGGCCGAACGGGCTGCAGTGCTGCGCCGCGCCGGTGCTCTGTGGGCCGAACACGCCGAAGAGCTCTCCGGATGGATCATCCGCGAAGCCGGCTCCATCCCGCCGAAGGCCGCACTCGAACTCTCCTCGGCCGAAGCCATCTGCTTCGAATCCTCCGCCCTGCCCAGCCACCCCAAGGGGCAGGTGCTCACATCGAACGAACCCCGCTGGTCCTTCGCCCGCCGAGTGCCCGCCGGAGTCGTCTCCGTCATCGCCCCGTTCAACTTCCCCCTCATCCTCGCCATGCGCTCCGTCGCCCCGGCCCTGGCCCTGGGCAACGCGGTCCTGCTCAAGCCGGATCCGCGCACCGCCGTGTGCGCCGGAGTGACGATCGCGAAGGTCTTCGCCGAGGCGGGACTGCCCGAAGGACTGCTCCAGGTCCTGCCCGGCGGCCTCGACGCCGGTGAAGCCGTCGTCGCCGCACCCGAGGTCTCCGTCATCTCGTTCACCGGCTCCACCGCGGCCGGACGCAAGGTCGGCGAAGCCGCCGGTCGCCTCCTCAAGCGCTGCCACCTCGAGCTCGGGGGCAACAATGCGCTCGTCGTCCTTCCCGGAGCCGAGGTCGGTCCCGCCACCTCGGCGGGGGCCTTCGGATCGTGGATGCACCAAGGCCAGATCTGCATGACCACCGGCCGCCACCTCGTCCACGAATCCATCTACGACGAATACGTCGAACAGCTGGCCGAACGCGCCCGCAATCTGCCGGTGGGCAACCCCGCCACCGAGGAGGTTGCGATCGGACCGATCATCGACGAGAAACAGCGCACCCACGTTCGCGACATCCTCGACAAAGCTACCGCCGACGGCGCCTCGCTCGTCGCCGGCGGGCCGGGCGAAGGGGCCTTCGTCCCGCCCACGGTGCTCACCGATCTCAGCCCCTCGAACCCCGCCTGGGCGCAGGAGATCTTCGGACCCATCGCCCCGGTGGCCCGCTTCTCCACCCTCGACGAAGCCGCCGAGATGGTCAATGCCAGCGAATACGGACTCTCCTTGGGCATCCTCGGCGATGTGGGTCTGGCCATGGACCTCGCCGACCTCGTCGACACAGGGAAGGTCCACATCAACGAACAGACCGTCTCCGATGAGGCCAACGTCCCCTTCGGTGGCATGAAGGACTCCGGCAACGGATCCCGTTTCGGTGGAGCCGAAGCCAACATCGAAGCCTTCACCGAAACCCAATGGGTGACGATGCGCTCGTCCATCGCGCCTTACCCGTTCTGACCTGCACGACAACACCCCGGAGACACCGATGTCCGCAACCACCCCATCCGCATCCACGACCGGTTCCGCCTCGGCGGGCCGCTGGCCGGCCGTCCTGTGCTGGCTGGCTGTCGCTTTGGAGGGCTTCGACCTCGTCGTCCTCGGCGCGGTCATCCCTGAGTTGCTGGCCACCGAGGCCCTCGGATTCACCCCCGAGGCGGCCACGATGGTGGCGACGCTCAGCCTCGTGGGCGTTGGCCTCGGCGCCGTATCCGTCGGCCCCGTCGTCGACCGGATCGGACGACGGTGGGCGATCATCGGCTGCGTCATCGGCTTCAGCGTCTTCACTCTGCTCGTCGCGTTCGCTCCGAACGTTGCACTGTTCACCATCTACCGGTTCATCGCCGGGCTGTTCCTCGGTGCCGTGATGCCCAGCGCTCTCGCCTACATCAGCGAGTACAACAAGTCGGGTAAGACCGGAAAGGCCACGACGCTGACGATGACCGGCTACCATGCCGGCGCCGTCGCGATCTCCCTGCTCGCCGTCGCCTACTCCCACAACTGGCACCTGCTCTTCCTCGCCGGCGGAATCGCCGGCCTCGTCATGGTGCCCCTCCTGATCTTCAAGCTGCCCGAATCCGAGGTCTTCCTCATCGCTCAGGAACTCAAACGCAACCCCGCAGCCGCGCAGACGGTGGACGCCGACGCCGCCGATCCGTCCGGCACCGTCGACGCACAGGCGAAGACAGGAATGGCGGGACTCTTCGAGGGCAAGCTGGCACTGGTGACCATCGGCGTGTGGGCAGCGAGCTTCATGGGACTCCTGTTGGTCTACGGACTTAACACCTGGCTGCCGAAGATCATGGCCGACGCCGGCTACGAGGTCTCGGACTCGCTGGTCATGCTCTTCGTCATGAATATCGGCGCCGTCGTCGGGCTCGTCCTGGCCGGCTGGTTGGCCGACAAGCACGGAACGAAGAAGATCGTGCTCATGTGGTTCGTCCTCGCAGCCATCTTCCTCGCCGCACTGTCGATTCCGATGACCAGCCAGGTGCTGCTCAACATCGCCGTGTTCATCACCGGAGTCTTCGTCTTCTCCGCCCAGGTGCTCGTCTACGCTTTCGTCTCGGCCGTCTATCCGGCTCAGGCCCGCGGCACCGCGCTGGGCATGGCTTCGGGAATCGGGCGGATCGGTGCCATCGTCGGTCCGTTCATCACCGGCGCCCTCGTCACCGCGGGCATCGCCTATCCGTGGGGCTTCTACCTCTTCGCCGTCGTGGCAGTCCTCGGGTTCGCTGCCATGGCGATCGTGCCGAAGTCGCTACGCTGAAAGCATGACTCGGTGGATCGATGCCACGTTCGTTCGCGGCGGCACAAGCAAGGGACTGTTCTTCAGCGAATCCGCGCTGCCGTCGCTGAGTCCCGACGGGGACACGGCGGAGTGGGACACGATCTTCTGCCAGGCGATGGGCTCGCCCGATCCGTTCGGCCGTCAGCTCGATGGAATGGGCGGGGGAATCTCCTCGCTGTCGAAGATCGTCGTCGTGGCCGCCTCGGCGAGGGATGGGGTCGACCTCGACTACACGTTCGGTCAGGTCTCCGTCACCGAGGCGGCCGTCGACTATTCCGGCAACTGCGGAAATCTGTCGTCCGGGGTCGTGCCCTTCGCCTTGTCGGCCGGGCTGATCTCCGCAGCCGATGGATGGCATGTCTTCCGGCTGTTCAATACGAACACGCAGAAACTCGTCGACGTCGGCCTCGGCGTCGTCGATGGGCAGGCCGACGTTACGGGAGATCTGGTGCTGCCCGGAGTCAGCGGAACGGGCGCACCGCTCGAACTCATCTACCCCGACCCGGCCGGCAGCCGCACCGCCGGACTCCTACCGACGGGGAAGGCAGCCGAGTCCATCACTGCCGGTGGGGCGATGTTCGAGGTCAGCCTCGTCGACGCCACCCTGCCCGTCGTCATCGTCCCGGGTGCTGCGATCGGACTCAAGGGCACCGAATCTCCGGAGGAGATCGACGCGAACAAGCACGCGATGGGCATGATCGCGGAGCTGCGCCGCAACGCCGCTGTGCGGATGGGGCTGTGTGAGTCACCGGAGGAAGCGCCGGACGTCGTGCCGAAGGTCGCCGTGGTCACCGCCCCACAGCCCACCCGACTGCTCGACGGAACGACCCTGGCCGCCGAGGAGGCCGACCTGCTCGTGCGAATGATCTCCATGGGGCAGACGCACAAAGCCGTGCCCGGAACCGGAGCCATGTGCCTGGCCGCGGCCGCGCAGATCCCGGACACGATCATCAACCGCATCATCCGACGCTCCAGGCCCGGGTCCGACACCGGGGACGAAGACAAAAATGTCGGGCCGGAAGTGCGGCTGGCCACCCCTTCGGGCGTCGTCACGGCCGGTGCCGTCTTCGACGCGGACACGGTGACGGCCGCCTCCCTCTTTCGCACGGCACGAGTGCTCATGCGGGGGCAGGTGGCCGTCACCGACTAAGCGTCACCAACCGTTGTGGCGACCGTTCTTCCCGGCGTTCTTGCCTCCAGGGTGATCACCGTCGCGGCTGCCCCAATGGTTGCCGTTCTTGCCACCGTTCTTCCCCGCGTTCTTTCCGCCGGGGTGGTCGCTCGAACCGTCGGCGTCGGCGTTTTCCGCAGCGTCTGCTCCGGCGTCGTCGTCCCCGCCTTCATCTGAGGAGTCGAAGAGGCCGACGACGACCGGATCATGGTCGGAAGCCCGGAACTGGTCCGGAGCGAAGAGGTCGCTGACGTTGTAGTTGAAGCGGCTGTATTCGAGCGCCAGGGACTCGACCGAGTTGATGTTCCAGACATCGGCCCCGGTGACGGAGCCGAAGGCCGTTGCCTCCGTGCCTGCACCGTCGGCTTCGTCCGAGGCGTCGAGGGCGAGGACATGGTCGAGGCTGCCTGTGCGCGAACCGAAGACATACGTGGATTCGTCCGTCTTCTCCGCCGCGATGTCCTTGTATCCGGCCTCGTAGAAGACCTGCATCGGGTCCTCCTGAGTGTAGGAGTTGAAATCGCCGAGGAGGTAGACCAGGTCGCTGTTCGTTGCCTCCTGTTGGTCACCGGCAAACCCGACGAGCGCTTCGGCCTGCTTCACGCGGTCGGCGTTCGACGCGCCCTGACCGTCACCGGAGTCCTCGTTGCCCGGACCTGAACCGGATCCCTTGGACTTGAAGTGGTTGGAGATCGTCACGAAGGTCTTGTCCTTTTCGACCTCACCGGTACCGTCCTTCGGCGCGAACGCCTGGGACAGGGGTTCGCGGGCATTGGAGAACGCATCCTGGTCATCAAGGATCGTGGATTCGTCCTGCGGGGCCACCTCGGCGGGTTGGTAGATCAACGCCGTGCGGATGACATCCTCATCGGACGGAACGGCGGCAGGGGAGTCGACGAAGTCCCATTTCTCGGTTCCGGCGGCCTCGTTGAGGCGCTTGACCAGGGTCGCCAGCGCGTCGTCGCGGTCCTTGCCGAACGCGGCGGAATTCTCGATCTCCATGAGCGAGACCACCGAGGCGTCGAGCTTGTTGATCGCGGTGACGATCTTCGTCTCCTGACGCTTGAGACTCTCCGCATTCGCGGCACCGCGGGCATCGCAGCCGCCGCGGACGGTGATGTGGTTGCCCTCGCGGTCGTCGTAGTACTGGCAGCCAGAGAGCTGGTCACCGGTGGTGGTGAAGTAGTTGAGGACATTGAAGCTGGCGAGGCTGACCTGCCCGCCGACGGCCTCGGGGGCCTCGGTGCGAGTGTCGGTGAAAGTGGTCGGCTGGACCGCCTCGGCGTTGTCCCCGGTCAGACGGGTCGTCGGCTGGAATCGCCACTTCTCGTGATCGAAGCCGAGCACGACCGGGGAGGTGAAGTTCGCCTGCGCACCGACGCGGACCGGGTCCTCCTTGCTGAGGTAGGGCAGGGGGATGTCCTTGTCGGCCTTGAGGAAGTTCACGGTGGCGCCGTCGTCGAGGACGACCTCACGGTCGAGGTTCTCGGCTTCCAGAGCCTTCGCCTCGGGGGTGCCGGGGCGGTGGACGTCGGTGGGTTGGTCGAGCGTGCCCTCACCGGTGGCGAGGACGACCTCGCCGTACGTATTCGTGTTGTAGTTGTCGGCCACGGTCAGCGATTCGCTCGGCTGCAGGAGCATGCCTTCGAGGGATTCGCGCTTCTCATCTCCTGCAGGAAAGGCGTCTTCGACGGGTTTGACCGCCTCGGCGGGTTCGTCGACCGTTTTGAGACCGGACGCGGATACGGAGATCTGGGTCTGACCGTAGTGTTCGGATACGGTGCCGGTGACCTCGACGTGGTCGTCGATGCTGATATCGGCGACGGTGTCGGGGGAGTAGACGAAGATGCCGTCGGATGCTGCACCGTCGGCACGGTCGGCTCCGCCGGTGCCCGGGGTCTGGATGTAGTAGCCGTTCAGCCCTCCCTCGGGGTAGGCGGCGGTGACGACACCGCGGGTGGTCACGGTCTTGCCTTGGATGGGGCTGGCGTCGCCCGTGCCCTGGATGTCGGCGATCGGCGTGACGCCTTCGGGAGTTTCGCCGTCGTCGCCATCGTCGTCGTTGCCTTCTCCGCCGTCGCTGCTGTCGGGCAGGGCGTTCGGGGTGGGGGCTGCCGACTTCCATGCGTCGCCTGTGAGCTGGATCGACTGGCCGCCGGCGGCAGTCGCACCGGTCGGTTCGGCTTCCTGGCCGATGACGGGCGCGGGGGTGAAGGTGTTCTTCGTGCCGGTAACGCCCTTGCCGTCGACGACGCCGCCGATCTGCTGGAAGTCGACCAGCTCGCCGTCATCGTCGATGACGAAGGCGCTCGAGCCGTACTCGCCGTCGGCGGCCGAACCGGCCTTGACGGAGTTCGTGATCGACACGTCGATCGCGACGGCACCGGAATCGCCGACCGTCGTGTCCTCGGGCACGGTGACGGTGTTCTCCTGCGCCTGGACGCTGCCGCCGCGTGTCACCGAACCGAAGGTCCACCCGGAGATGTCGGTGCCGGGGTCGGCGGCGACTTCGATGAAGTCGGTCGCGAGGGTGTAGGCGATTTCGGAGATGTGGATGTCGCTGTCTGCGGCGGCATCTGCTGCGGCTGCCGGTGCGAGGGGGAGGGCCAGGCCCGCGACGAGACTGAGCGCCGCGGCGGAAGAGAGGGTGGTCGTGACTTTCATGGGAGCCTTTCGGGCGGATGAGCGGCTGTGCGCACCGTGATGATCACGTACGCAGTCCCTTGCACCCTAGCGGCTCACTCATCGACGACAGCGGCGAAGATGTGAACAACTTGTGAACAGTCGAACAGTCCACTGAGTGCCACGGGTGGCACTCATCCTACACAACCCGCCCTGCCCCAGAACTACCTGACGGCGGCCCAGCAACCTCGCGCGAGGTTGCTGGGCCGCCGTCAGGTAGCAATTAGGAGGTGAGGGTGGCGGCGAGCTCGTGGAAGTCGCGGCTCGGGTTGCCGAAGCGGTGCAGGGTCATCGACACCGCCTGCTCCTGCACGTAGTACCGCAGCTCCACCCGCCCCGAGGTGGTCACCGGCTCATCGATGATCGCGACCTCCGGGCGAGGCGCGGCCGCAGCCAACAGTTCGTCCTCGAACCGACCGAGGACGCGGATGCGGGCACCCACCGTGTCGTCGTAGCGACCCTGTCCGACCATCTCGGCGAACAGATCCGCCGACTCCGTGCGGGCGGGGACACCGGCGTTCGTCACGGCGATCTTCACCTCGGCGGGCACATCCTCGGCGACGGACAGCTGCACCGTCGACCCCACCGTGGTGGCGGCGTGGAGGGAGCGTTCGAGATCGAACAGGCTCGCCTGGGCAGTGACGCGCAAGGTGACCGGCCGAGGACGGTAGCGGAAGATGTTCGCCTCCGCGCGCAGTCCCGTATGGTCCTTCGCCGCACCGAATTCGGCCTCGAACCAGCGCTTGTCATCGGCCTTGGCCGCCTCGAGATTCTGGCTGCCGGCATCGGCGAAGTGGCCGAAGAGCATGAGATAGTTCGGCCCGCCGGCCTTCGAACCCAGGCCGACCGAGGACTGCTTCCAGCCGCCGAACGACTGCCGACGCACGATCGCACCGGTGATTCCGCGGTTGACGTAGGCATTGCCGACCTCGACGCGGTCGAGCCAGGTGGTGACCTCCTCGGGGTCGAGGGAATGGATGCCGCCGGTGAGGCCGAAGTCCACGGCGTTCTGGAACTCGATGGCCTCATCGAGGTCCTTGGCATGCATGAGACCGAGCACCGGACCGAAGACCTCGGTGAGGTGGAAGAAGGAACCGGGCTTGACCCCGTCCTTGATACCCGGGCTCCACAGACGACCCGAATCGTCGAGCTGCTTGGGCTCGAGCAGCCAGGATTCTCCAGGTTCGAGCGACGTCAGCGCCCGACGCAGCTTGTCCGAGGGATCCTCGGTCAGCGGACCCATGGTCGATGCGAGATTCGACGGCCAGTCGACGACCATCGACGAGGCGGCATCGATGAGCTGGCGACGGTAGCGCTCGGAATCGTAGGTCGAACCGACCATGATGCCCAACGAGGCGGCCGAGCACTTCTGTCCGGCATGTCCGAAGGCCGAATACACGAGGTCGGCCATGGCGAGGTCTCGGTCCGCCGCCGGGGTGATGACCAGGGCGTTCTTGCCCGAGGTCTCTGCATTGACGTGGAGTTCGGGTCGGAAGGACTTGAACATCGCTGCGGTCTCCGAGGCACCCGTGAGGATGACCCGGTCGACGTCGGGATGCGAGACGAGGTGCTGGCCGAGGTCCCGCTCGACCGGAGCGCACAGCTGCAGCACGTCCTTGGGCACGCCGGCCTGCCACAGGCAGTCGATGATGAGCGCCGAACAGTGCGGGGTCGGCTTCGACGGCTTGTGGATGACAGCAGATCCCGCCGCCAGCGCCGCCACGGTTCCGCCGGTGGGAATGGCCACCGGGAAGTTCCACGGGGGAGTGACGACGACCATCTCATCGGGAGTGAAGGTCGCGCCCTCAATGTTCTCGAGCTCGAGCGAATTCAGCGCGTAGTAGCGGATGAAGTCGATGGCCTCGGACACCTCGGGATCGGACTGCGACGGCATCTTGCCGACCTCCGCGGCCTCGACGGCGATGAACTCGCCGCGACGGGCAGCGAAGATGTCCGCGGCGCGGTGGAGGATCTCGGCGCGACCGGCGGCGCCGAGGGCCCGCCAGTCGGCAGCCGCGGCGCGACCGCGGGCGATCATCTCATCGAGCTCGTCCGTGGACTCGACCTTGGGCGCGTTCGGACGATCGTCGAGGTAGCCGGGGGCGGTCGCCTCGGCGATGATGCTGCGCACCCACTCCTGGTTGGCAGGAAGGGACGGGTCGGTGTCGGGCTCATTGAAGAACTGGGTCGGCACCACGGTCTCGCCGAGTGTTTCGGTCGACCGGTTCTGGTGGCGGTTCGGGGCCGGTGCGGTCTCGCCCTCGGTGTCGAGGATCGATTCGAGCTGGTCGACCGACGCGGTGAACCGGTCGGCTTCGCGCTTGAATACGTCGTTGCCGTTGGCGAGGTCGAAGATGCCGGACATGAAGTTCTCGGACGCAGAGTTCTCTTCAAGCCTGCGCACGAGGTAGGAGATCGCGACGTCGAACTCCTTCGGATGAACGGCCGGAACGTAGAGGAGGAGGTCTCCGACGTCCTCGGTCACGGCGGCGGCCTGTTCGCTGGCCATACCCTGGAGCATCTCGAACTCGACGCGGTCGGTCACGGAGCGTTCGACGGAGAGGTGGTGGGCGAAGGCGATGTCGAAGAGGTTGTGCCCGGCCACGCCGATGCGCAGCCCCTTCATCCGCTCCGGGGTGAACAGCCAGTGCAGGACTCGCTTGTAGTTCGCGTCCGTGGACTGCTTCGAATCGCACGTCGTTGCAGGCCAGCCCGCGATTTTGGCGTGCACGGTCTCCATCGCCAGGTTCGCGCCCTTGACGAGGCGGACCTTGATCCCGACTCCGCCGTTCTCGACACGGCGGGAAGCGAATTCGCTCAGCCGCTGCACCGCTCCGAGCGCATCGGGCTGGTAGGCCTGGATGACGATTCCGGCCTCGAGATCCTTGAATTCCGGTTCGGAGAGCAGTCGCGTGAACACCGCGATCGTCAACTCGAGGTCCTGGTACTCCTCCATGTCGAGGTTGACGAACTTCGCGCCGGTCGGGGCTTTCGCGGCCTGCTGGTAGAGCGGACGGAGGCGGTCGACGACATAGTCGACGGTCTCGTCGAAGGCCCACATCGAGATCTGCGAGGCCACGGAGGAGACCTTCACCGACACGTAGTCGACATCGTCGCGGGCGAGCAGCCGGTGGGTCTGCTCCAGGTGATTGTCGGCTTCGCCGTCACCGAGCACGGCCTCGCCGAGGAGGTTGATGTTGAGCCTGTGACCGTCGGCGGTGAGGGCGGCGACGGTCTTGCCGAACTGCTTGTCCCGGGCGTCGACGACCATGTGGCCGACCATCTGACGCAGGCGAGTGCGGGCGGCGGGCACGACGACCTGCGGGGCGATCTTGGCCAGTGCGGCACCGGCCTTGATCTGTGCACGGTCGAGGTACGACATCGTCTCAGGGGCTAGCTTGCCGACCTCGGTCAAGGCGTCGGCGGCGGCGTGGACATCATCGGTGCGCACGACCCGATCGACGAACCCGACGGTGAAGTCGAGGCCGTTGTCGTCGGAGAGGACGGCGGAGAGGCGTTCGGCCGCGGGGTTCTTCGCCGTGGTCATCGACGTCGACACTCGCAGCCACCGGCGGACGGTGTCGATCGACTGGGCAGTGAGCGTGGCGAGGTCGGTTTCGGTGTGCAGCAACTGTGCTCCTTCGGTGCTCGGATTCGGTGCTCTCACGCGTCGGCGCTGACCGTGGAACCTGGGTGTGAGATCAGTATGCGCCGCCGAAATCCGGGGGTGAAGAGATGGAGTCGACCGCCGTGAATGTTTGAGTCAGAAGTCCTAAGATAGAGTGATGTATTCCGCTGAGTTCCGTCGTGACGCCGTGGCGCTGCTGACGACGTCGACCCTCGCCGAGGCGGCCGCGCGCACGGGAGCATCGCCGTCGACCCTGCGTCGTTGGGCGAGCCGATCCGACCTCGCGGATCGTCCCCGCAGCGGCCGCCCGCCGATCCAGGAGACCGCTGACCGGGTCGTCGAAGCACTCGTCGCCACCGCGGGGGCCAGGATCTCCGGACGGGACTATTCGACTCGTGCCCTGGCCGAGGCGACGGGGTTGAGTCAGAGCATCGTCTCCCGGTCGGTGCGGGCGCTGACGGTCCCCGTCGCCGAGGTGGCCGGTGCCTCGGAGCTCATCCTCGCGGCCAGCGGGTTTCCCCTCGTCATCGTCGGCGTTCGCAGGAACGATGCAGGTGGGGGCGGAGATCGTGGAGAGTCCGCGACGATCGTGCCGCCTCGGCGAATTCAGCGGCGCATCGCGGGAATCACCGCGGCCCTGCGCACCGCGGGCGTCGGGCGGTGGGCGCAGCGCTTCGACAGCGAGCATCGGCAGGTGCCAACCGCCGAACTGCTCGCCCTGCTCGACGGTGATGGTGACTTCCTCGTGTTCGACCCCCTCGGCGAGGTTCCTGACGACCTCTCCGACGGGGCGGGAGCCCGGGTGAGGGCGTGCGCGGAATTCGACGATTTCGTCACCGTACTCAAGAGCCGCCTCGGCGAGTGTCAGGACATTCCCGGGTCTCTGCTCGATCTGCTCGCCGACCGCGTCCGGAACGGACTCGAAGGTGTGCTGTGGTGGGAATCGGCTCCGTACGAGCCTCAGAGAAGTTCTATTACTTCTGACTCAATGGAGATATCGTCGTGGCTGCCGAAGGAGACCCGATCGATCACCGAGCATCTGGCGATCGCGCTGCGCGAGGAGATCATCGACTCCGGATATGAGCCGGGGGACCGGATCAATCCGCGCCTGCTCTCCCGCCGAATGCAGGTGCCCAGGGCCTCGGTCGATGCGGCGCTGCGAAGGATGGTCGATGACAAACTGCTCGACGGATCCCGCGGCGGCGCGCGGATTCCTCTAATCACGACCGTCGACGTGCTCGACCTCTACGCCGCGCGCATGGCCATCGGGGAGGTTGTGCTCAGGTCCCTGGCCCTGCGTCCGCAGCGCTACCTCGTGCCCGTGCAGCTGGCCCTGCGACAGGTCGAAGCCTCGGCGCCGACGCGCAGCGGAATCGATGTCGAGGACGCCGACCTCCATTTCCAGCAGGAACTGGCCCGTGCTTCGGGTCTGCGGGAATCGGCGCGTGCCTTCGAAGCCCTGACTCTGCGGCTGCGTCTGTTCATCTCCATCTTGCAGCTCGACTATTCTCCGGCCAGCGACCGTATCGTCAGCGATGATCGGGCCATGTTCCGTGCGCTCAGCCGAGCGGATGCGAAGACGGCGATCGAGGTCTGGCGCGGCAAGGTCGACAATGCGGTGAGACATATGGCCGGTCTGCTGGGCAGGCGGCGCTTCGACCAGGAGCTGTGGACCCAGCTGACCCGCAGCCTCGGGTGAGTACGGAAGCCGGGACCCGCCTCGGCGGGGGTCGTGGTCTATATTTGTGCCGTGGAGACTTTGGTTGTGGGCGTGGCCGGCGGAACCGGCAGCGGAAAGACGACGCTGACTCAGGCGCTGTTGGACAAGTGCGAAGGACCGCCGTCCGTGCTCTTCCACGACAACTACTACAAGCGGCGCGACGAGCTTACCTACGAGGAGCGCGAAAAGGTCAACTACGACGATCTCGATGCCTTCGACAATGACCTCTTCGTCGACCATCTCACCGCATTGCGGAACTCCGAGGCGGTCGACAGCCCCGTCTACGACTTCTCGATCCACAACCGCAGCGACGAGACGACGCGCGTCGAACCCGCGCCGGTCATCATCGTCGAAGGCATCCTCATCTTCGCCGAACCGCGCATCTGCCGGCTGCTCGACATCAAGCTCTTCGTCGACACCGACGCCGATGTGCGTCTGCTGCGCCGGATCAAACGCGATGTCGTCGACCGTGGGCGGACGCTGCAGTCGGTGGAGGACCAGTACTTGGGCACGGTCAAGCCGATGCACGAACTCTACGTCGAGCCGTCGAAGCGCAATGCCGACCTCATTATCCCCGACGGCGGCCACAACATCGTCGCCATGGACATGATTCTCAACCGCATCCAGCGCGGAGTCGGCTGAGGCTGAAATAGGGTCTGACCTGGCCGTATTGGGTCATTCGGGGCCGTTCGCGAAGTCGTGTCAGTGCCGACGGGTACCGTTTCTATATGGACGTCGACCCCGCACGGGAACCAGCGCCGGTTCCGGATCCGCTGACCGAGATCACTCGGTTCGGTGAGCTCCTGCGCGGTCTTGACCCGGGTGGCACCGAGGCTGAGACACTCGAGCGGATCACTGCGCTCGAGGAGCTCAAGTCTGCCGTCGTCGCCGCACAGTCGCGGGAGGCAGTGGCGTTCGAAGCGCTGCGCATCGAGCGGGACCGGCACAACAGGGTGCCCGCGATCGACTGCGGAAAACGTGCCGGAGACGAGGTCGGGCTGGCGAAGAAGGTCTCGCCCGGATCGGGGCGGAAGTTCCTCAGCACCGCCCGCTCGATCGTCATCGGGATGCCCAATACCTTCAAAGCCCTGTCCAAGGGGGAGATCTCCGAGGACAAGGCGCGCATCATGGTCGATGAGACCGCGGTCCTTGCCGCCGCCGATCGGCGCAAGGTGGACACGCGGATGAAGCGCAGTCTGGAACCGTCCGGGTTGCGCAGCCTGCGCGCCGAAGTGCGTGCGCTCAGTGCGGAGATGGACGCCGAGGCGGCCGCGAAGCGGGCGGCGAGAGCTGAGTCCAATCGTCGTGTGAATCTGACCGTGATCGATGACGGGATGGCCAGGATCTCTGCGATCCTGCCGCTGGCTCAGGCCGTCGCCGCCTATGAGAGTCTCCGTGCCGGCGCCGAGTCGATCACTGCCGCCGGTGACGCGGGCGGGCGGAATCGCCAGCAGGTGCTCGCCGACACCTTCGTCGAACGATTGAGCGGCCAAACGAGTGCGACGGCGGTGCCTGCGGAGATCCATGTGCTCGTCGAGGCCGAATCTCTGCTCTCGGACGGGCTCGTACCCGCCTGGCTGCCCGGGTTCGGACCGCTGCCGGCGCAGACGGCACGGAAGTTCATCGTCGCGAACGAAGCGAAGATGTTCATCAGCCGGATCTTCACTCGTCCCGACGACGGGCAGCTGGTGGGGATGGATGCGAAGAGTCGGGAGTTCACCGGCCGACTGCGGCAGATGATCACCTTCCGCGACGATGTGTGCCGGACACCGTGGTGCGACGCCCCGATCCGGCATGCCGATCATGCCCTTCCCGTTGCCGCTGGCGGAGCTACCACCTGGGAGAACGGTTCAGGTCTGTGTGCATCCTGCAATTACGCGAAGGAACATCCCGGGTGGAAGCATGAGGCCACAGCGGACGGGCTGCGCGTCACCACGCCGAGCGGACGATCGTACGAGGTGACCACGCCCGCGGTGGTCCGCCGCATGCGGTTCCCGCGTCCCGAAGCGGTGTCCGAACCGGGTGGTTCGCCGCCGGGGCCGGATTGGCGGCAGACCTTCTCCCGTTTCCTCGAACCCGATAGGGATGAGGCCAGGAGAGTGGTCGGGAAAGACCAACCGCAAGAGGCGGCTCAGCCGGACCAGCCGGTCGAATACCAGACGATCGAACCGAAGTGCGTGCTGCCCGAGCAGCTGCCACCCCGCTACTGCACTCGTGCCGAGAAGATCGCCGGTTGGCGTAGCCGCAATGCGCACCGACGACCGAGTGCACAGGACTGCAACGGCAGCCCGGTCGAAAGGCAATTGGTTCGGATGGTGTTCGGGCCCGACTGAGCCGCGTGTCGGATCTGGAACATCGCGGGAACACCTGTCACACGGACACTGCAGAGAATCGTAGTTATGGACAGGGCGGGTAAGAGCGGAAGCACACGACTGACGACGGCGCGGGGGCGAAGTCTCAACCTCGTGGCGCGTGTGCTCCCATTCGGGGCGGTGGCCTGCTGGGTGATCACGATCTTCGTGCCGGTCCTCGACAGCGGAGGCCCCGGATCGATGCAGATCCGCGTGACGTCTCTCGGTTTCTCGCCGATCGATATGAACGACCTTGACGAGGTCTACCTCGTGCTCTGGATCGTCATCCTCACCGGCGCGTTCACTGCTTGGCTGCTGTCAGCGTCGAAGTGGTGGTCGATCGCGGCCATCGTTCTGGGCACGGTTCTGGGACTGCGACTCCTGCAGATGGTCGCCGATCCGCCGATCATGATGTGGGACGGGCAGACGGCCGACGGCATGCCCACAGGAGGCATGGAGGTCGCCTACCCGGCGGCAGGGTTCGGCCTCTGGGTGCTCGGCAGCCTGCTGTTCTTCGCCGCTGGTATCTGTGGTCTGGTCGCAGCCGCCCAACAGGACCATCACCGTCGTGAACGGATCAAACGCTGCATGTCGAAGCGTCATGGTCCCGCCGGGTGAGGCTCGATCCGGCCGACTGCTTGTGCGATTCGCGCAAGCGCTGTCACTGTCAGCTCTCTGTCTGTGGATCGTCATGCTGTGGGTTCCAGTGGCTGCCAGCCCTGAGGACACGTCGGAAGAGCCGCAGCCGCCGCGCATCATCGTCACTGCTCTCGGCGGACCGCCGTTCGACCTCGATGAGGCTCGGGGCTCGATGGTCCTGGTCGCCGCCGGCGTTCTCATATGTGCGGCTGCTTCGCCCCTGCTCACCGTCAGGTCTCGGCCCGATTCGCACCCGTGGCCGGACGTCGTCGGGCGCCTATGGTCGGTGGGAAATCTCTTTCTGAGCGTCTGCGTCTTCCTCGTATCGGCCGACATGTTGGCCAATATGCCGACGTTCATGTGGGACGCCGTCGATGATCGCGGACGCCCGGTCTTCGGGATAGTCGTCGCCGAACCGGCGCTGGGCGCAGTCCTTTGGGCTATCGGGGGCCTCAGTCTGCTGGCCGCGGGAGTCTGCGGCCTCCTCGGCGAGGTCAGGCGGAGGAAGGCAGCACCCGCTCACTGCGCAAACGCCAGAATCACCCCGTGGCCCCGAGGGAACCGAACACATCGTCTCGCACAGCGGCTGCCGTGGGTCGCGCTCGCCTGCTGGGTGCTGATGATCTGGGTGCCGCTCTTCGACAGCGGCGACCATGGTGATGATCGATTGACGGTGACATCGTTCGGACGGGTACCCTTCGATCTCGCCGACCGCACCCCGGGGGTCATCCTGCCCTGGGTGGTCGTTCTCGCCTGCGCAGCGACCGCGAAACGGTTCGACACCTTTGCCCACTGGCCTCTTTTGTCGGTGGCAGTCGGAGTCGGTCTGTTCATCCAGCAGGCGACTATGGTCATCGATCTTCCGCGAGAGCGCGTCGAAAGCACCGACGCCACCGGTGAAACGCTCAGTGCCATTATCGTCGGGTATCCGTCAGCAGGTCATTATCTCTGGACGATCGGCTGCTGGGCACTCATCGCCGCAGGCATCTGCGGACTCCTCAGCGATCGACGGCGGATCGACCGGCAGATGCAGAGGCAGGCACAGCGTCCGACGAAAAAGATCAACCGCAGACGCCAACGCAAGCTGCAGCAGTGGGCCCGGCTGCTTCCGTTCACCGCGGTCGGAGTGTGGACCGTGACTGTCTTCGTCCCCGTCGTCGACAGCTTCAACGACGACGGTCCGCGCATTCGAGTGACTTCACTGGGAGAATGGACGATTGATGACGGCGGTGACGTCGATCTGTTCTTCCTGATCATCTGGGCACTCGTGGTCGCCATCGCCGCGCTCGGGGCCGCCTTCGCCCCTGCCCGCTGGTGGGACGTGACAGCTGTGATCATCGCAGCACTCATCGTCCTGGTCCTCTTCAGCTACCTCGTCAGTCCTCCGGTGCTGATGTGGGACGGGCAGCTGCCTGACGGAACACCGACCGGAGGGATGGAAGTCGATCGCCCGTCGTTCGGCTTCGGGCTGTGGCTCATCGGCGCCGCAGCCCTCGTCGCAGCTGGGATCTGCGGACTCCTCACGCAGACCAAATGCGTCCGGCCAGCAGTCCAGGGACCACCAGCCGGAGGCGTTTGAGAACAGAATCGTTCCGAAATCACTTCACGGGTTCGAAGACTCCCGCGAAATAGTCGCCGATCTCGGTATGTGCGTCCAAGGGGAAGACGCCAGAGACATACTGGTCGGGTCGGACCACGACGACGGCACCATCGCGGCTGATCTCACGGGCTTCGAAGATGTCCTCGTCGGGCAGGGTCGCGTAGATCTTCTCCACGTATTCGAGGTCAAAGGCACCGATATGCGGACGGAAGACCTTCGGCACATCGGGGAACGCGAATTCCTTGTGCTCCTGCTGGTAGATGACGCTGAGCTCGACGAGGGCATCGAGGTCCTCACCCTCCCTGCGGTAAGCGACCAGGGGAGAGGCCTGATCCGATTCGAGCCACGCAGCCAGAGCTGCCACCTTCGACTCACCGCCCGAGTTGCCAGCACTGCCGTCGACGACAGGAGCGGCCCGATCGGCGAAGACATAGACCCTCCAACGACCGTCGGCGCGGGCCTCATGTCCGAGGTGGATGAAGTTCGCATCGCAGCTGCGCTTGACCCGAGCCGACTTGAACCGCTTGCCGATCGGGAATCCGGCCGCGAGCTCCTGATGAGTCGTCGGCGTCGTGATCATCGACTCCGTGTACTCGGTCATGAACCCTGCCGGGAACTCCGCGGTCTTGACGTAGAAGTCCTCGAGGTAGGTCTTGTCCGGCAGCTCCTCCTGCGGAGTCGCCATGAGCGTCGACCATTCCTTGTCGAACTCGATGAGGTTCTTCGCCGCCACCTGACGTTCGGCCGAGTAGGTGCGCAGCAGTTCCGTCGACGACCGACCGGAGATGACCTGGCCGAGCTTCCACGCGATGTTGAAGCCGTCCTGCATCGATACGTTCATTCCCTGACCGGCTTTCGCCGAGTGAGTGTGGCAGGCATCGCCAGTGATGAACACGCGCGGACACTGAGAATCGGGCACGGTCTCGTCGGTGTCGTCGAAGGCATCGGTGAGCCGGTGCCCGACCTCGTAGACCGAATGCCAGGCCACGTTCTTCACATCGATGCTGTAGGGCGAGATGATCGCATTCGCCCGGCGGATGATCTCGTCGATGCTCGTCGCCCGCACCTTGCGCGCATCATCCTCGGGCACCTCGCCGAGATCGACGTACATCCGGAACAGATGCCCGCCCTCGCGGGGGATGTGGAGGATGTTTCCGTGCTTCGACGAGATCGCGCACTTGGTGCGGATATCGGGGAAATCGGAATTCGCGAGCACATCCATCACGCCCCAGGCGTGATTGGCCTGGTCACCGGACATCGTCCGTCCGATCGACGATCGGACTTTCGACCGGGCACCGTCGCAGCCGACGACGTAGCCGGCGCGGATGGTGCGTTCCTCCCCGGCGCGCTCGCCGGCCGTGTAGCGGACGGTGACGGATACCGGATGATCCTTCGCCGAGGCGGCCGCGGCGTCCTGGTCGACCGCGAGGTCGACGAATTCGATCCCATAGTCGGGTGTGATCTTGCCGGGGGACTGGGCGGCGAACTGGGCGAAGTAGTCGAGCACGCGTGCCTGGTTGACGATGAGGTGGGGGAATTCGCTGATGCCGTGCTCGTCATCCTTGGGCCGACCGGTGCGGATGATGTTCTCGGGGTTCTCCGGATCCGGATTCCAGAACGCCATCTCGGTGATGTGATAGCCCTCGCGCATGATCTCCTCGGCGAAGCCGAACGCCTGGAAGGTCTCGACAGAACGGGCCTGGATGCCGTCGGCCTGACCGATGACCAGCCGCGAATCGCGCTTCTCGATCATCCGAGTGTTCACGTGCGGGTACTGCGACAGCTGTGCCGCCGCGATCATCCCCGCAGGGCCGCTGCCGACGATGAGGACATCGACTTCATCGGGCAGATCATCTGCGCGCTCGATCCCGTAGCCAGCGGCTTCCTCGATCCGCGGGTCCGCGGACACGTAGCCGTTCTGATGGAAATGCATGTCAACCTCCGGTTCGTGACACGTCGTCGTGATGTTTGAATGCTATCAGTTCATATACGATCTGGTGTCGGCGGGGTGGTGCCGATCACCGTCATCGCTGGTCAGCTGCGGCGACCCGATTCCGATGATCGGGCTCACTGACTGCTCGTCCTCGTGGTCTGGACCGAGCGGAATGCCGGTGCGATCACGCAGCAGCAGAGTCGCGGCGAGGGCGAGCACGGCGACGACGCCCAGGTACACCGCCACCGAGGCGGTCGTTCCCGTCGATGACACGAGCCCCTTCGCGATCGTCGGAGCAAAGGCGCCGCCGAGGATCGACCCGATCGCATAGGACACCGAGACCCCGGAGAAGCGGACGCTGGAGGGGAACAGCTCGGCGTACATCGCCGGCTGCTGACCGTAGGTGAAGCCCAGACCGATCGTGAGGACGACGAGACCGAGCAGGAGCATGCCCACCGAGCCGGTGTTGACCAGCGGGAACAGAGAGAAGATACCCGCGAACAGGAGGATCCAGCCGAGGATGTAGGTGTTCCGGCGTCCGATCCTGTCCGAGACGGCTCCCGCGATGATCGTGAAGACCAGCCAGGACACCGCCGAGGCGGCGACGGCCCAGAGCACGGGACCGCGTTCGAGGCCGATGGGTCCGGTCGGATCCGTGGCGTAGTTCTGGATGTATCCGCCGGTGGTCATGTACCCGGCGGCGTTGTTGCCCATGAACACGAGGGAGGCGAGGATGACGAGCAGCCAATGGCTCTTGATGAGCTTGCCCAGCGGGTTCGTGACCTGTTCCTTGCGCTCGGCGATCTCGTGGAAGACCGGGGATTCCTCGACTCCGCGGCGGATCCAGTAGCCGACGAAGACGAGCACGATGGAGAGGAAGAACGGCACCCGCCAGCCCCATTCGAGGAAGGCATCGCCCGGGGCGATCGAGGTCATCAGGGCGAGCACGCCCGAGGACAGCAGAAGGCCGATGGACACCCCGATCTGCGGGAAGGAACCGCGCAGTCCGCGTGACTTCTCATCAGCGTGTTCGACGGCGAGCAGAACGGCTCCGCCCCATTCTCCGCCGGCCGAGATTCCCTGGACGATGCGCAGTGCGATGAGCAGGATCGGAGCCAGGACGCCCGCGGTTTCGAAGGTCGGCAGGAAGCCGATGAGCGCGGTCGCGGCACCCATGGCGATGAGGGTGATGATGAGGACCACCCGGCGGCCGAGCTTGTCACCGAAATGTCCGGCGAGGAATGCGCCCAAAGGGCGGAAGAGGAAGCTGATCCCGACCGTCGCGAAGGCGACCATGGTCGAGAGCGTCGATCCGAGCGGGCCGAAGAAGAGCTCGTTGAAGATCAGCCCCGAGGCCGCCGCGTAGAGGAAATAGTCGTACCACTCGATGCTCGTGCCGACGATCGTCGCGAATGCCACCCGGGTCTGAGTGTGCTTCTGTGCTGCCATGACTCCTGTGTCCTGTCGTGCGTCCCAACCACGTTCTCTGTGGCCTGGATTACTTGTTCCCGGGAACCGTATCATATACGATCTGTAGTGAAGCCAATCGAAATGAGGTGTGAGATCGATGTCGACTCCAGCAGGTGTTCCGACCCGTCCGGGCAAGATCATTGCCGTTCATGTGGCCTATGAGTCCCGTGCGGCACAACGAGGAAAGCGCCCCGCCCAGCCGTCGTACTTCCTCAAGGCGGCCAGCTCCGTCGCCGCCACCGGCCAGACCATCGAACGCCCCGCCGGCACCTCGCTGCTCGCCTTCGAAGGTGAGGTCGCCATCGTCATCGGCGCCTCCGCCCGCAACGTCACCGAGGCCGAGGCCTGGTCGTATGTCGCCGGCGTGACCGCGTCGAACGACTTCGGCCTCTACGACATGAAGACCCCGGACAAGGGATCGAACGTGCGCTCGAAGAGCCGCGACGGATACACCCCGCTGGGCCCCGAACTCATCCCCGCCGCCGAGGCGGCCCCCGACTCCCTGCGCCTGCGCACCTGGGTCAACGGCGAGGTCGTCCAGGACGACGGCACGCGAGCCGATCAGCTCATCTTCACCCTCCCGCGCATCGTCGCGGACCTCAGCCAGCACCTCACCCTCGAGCCCGGCGACGTCATCCTCACCGGCACCCCTGCCGGATCCTCCGTCGTCGCCCCCGGTGACACGGTCGAGGTCGAGGTCACGGCCGCCTCGGCGAACGGGGAAGAGCTGAGCTCAGGACGACTGACCACCACGGTCGTCGACGGCCCCGGAGACTTCGACGAGAACCTCGGCAGCCTGCCCGCAGTGAACGAAGCACTCACCGTCGATGCCTGGGGCTCACGCGAAGCCGCCCTACTCGCCCCGGAGGGCGATGCCGATGACACTGCCGCGACGGCACTCGGCGATGACCTCATCGCCAAACTCGCCGAGGCTCCGACCGCGGGTCTGTCGGCTCAGCTGCGGTCGCGCGGACTCAACAATGTCGTCATCGAAGGCGTGGCCCCGCTGAAGCCGGGCGCGAAGATCGTCGGCACCGCGAAGACGCTGCGCTTCGTGCCCAACCGCGAAGACCTGTTCAAGTCCCACGGCGGCGGTTACAACGCACAGAAACAGGCCTTCGACTCGATCCGCCCCGGCGAGGTCGTCGTCATCGAGGCCCGAGGCGAATCCGGCTCTGGCACCCTCGGCGACATCCTCGCCCTGCGCGCGAAATCACTCGGCGCCGCCGGCGTCGTCACCGACGGGGGAGTCCGCGACTCCGCCGAGGTGGCCGAGATCCTGCCCGTGTTCTCCACCGCGAAGCACCCCGCCGTGCTCGGCCGCAAGCACGTGCCGTGGGAATCGGACGTGGCCGTGGCCTGCGGAAACGCCACCGTCCTGCCCGGCGATGTGATCGTCGCCGATGACGACGGAGCCATCGTCATCCCTCGTGACCTCGTTGAAGAAGTCGTCGACGCGGCACTGGCGAAGGAGATCGAGGACGGCTGGGTGGCCGAACAGGTCGCCGCCGGCAACCCGATCGAAGAGCTCTTCCCGCCCAAGGGCGAATGGAAGGCGAAATTCGACGAGTGGAAGGCCTCACGGTGACTGCGACTGCGTCCCTGAGCAAGGCCGAGACCGCCTACCGGTGGATCCGCGAACGCGTCGCCGACCAGACCTATCAGCCCGGGCACAAGCTCGTGCTCGCGCAGATCGCACTCGAACTCGACACCTCAGTGGTGCCGGTGCGTGAGGCCATCCGCCGGCTGGAAGCCGACGGGCTCGTGACCTTCGAACGCAACGTCGGGGCCCGCGTGGCCATGGTCGACCAAGGGTCCTACACCCAGTCGATGGAAACGGTCGCGATCCTCGAGGCCGCGGCCGTCGCCCAAGCACAGGGCCACCTCGGCGTCGATGATCTCGATGCCGCGGAGCAGATCAACGATCGGATGCGGGCTCTGCTCGATGATTTCGAGCCGGCCGAGTTCACCCGGCTCAACCACGAGTTCCACGAAATGCTCTACCGGCGCTGCCCGAACGAGCGGCTGTGCACCCTCGTCGAACTCGAATGGGACCGGCTCAACCACCTGCGGGACTCGACGTTCTCCTTCGTCCCCGAACGAGCGCTCGAGTCGGTGGAGGAACACTCCCGCATCGTCGCCCTCATTCGAGCTCGCGCCTCGGCGCAGGAGGTCGAACGGGCCGTGCGCGAGCACCGCTCGGCCACTCTGCACAGCTTCCAGAACTCCCAGACGACCACAGCCCCAACCACGGATTTGCAGACAGATACAGGAAAGGACAAGTCATGACACAGTCCACCACCCCGCCGGCCGATTTGCCGGAGAAGATCCGCCACTACATCGGCGGAGAATTCGTCGACTCCATCGACGGAGACGAATTCGATGTCCTCAACCCGGTGACGAACGAGCCCTACATCAAGGCCGCCTCGGGCAAGAAGGCCGATATCGAAGCCGCCGTCGCAGCGGCGAAGACGGCCTTCGATGAGGGCCCATGGCCGCGGATGCTCCCGCGTGAGCGTGCCCGCATCCTCAACAAGATCGCCGATATCGTCGAATCCCGCAAGGACGAACTCGCCGCCATGGAGTCCTTCGACTCCGGACTGCCGATCACCCAGGCCAAGGGCCAGGCGGCGCGCGCGGCGGAGAACTTCCGTTTCTTCGCCGACCTCATCGTCGCCCAGGTCGATGACGCCTTCAAGGTCCCCGGCCGCCAGGCGAACTACGTCAACCGCAAGCCCATCGGCGTGGCCGGACTCATCACCCCGTGGAACACCCCGTTCATGCTCGAGTCCTGGAAGCTGGGACCGGCGATCGCGACCGGCAACACCGTCGTGCTCAAGCCCGCAGAGTTCACCCCGCTCTCGGCCTCCCTGTGGCCGGGCATCTTCGAAGAGGCCGGCCTGCCCACCGGTGTGTTCAACATGGTCAACGGCTTCGGCGAGGAGGGCTTTGCCGGCGATTCGCTCGTCAAGCACCCCGACGTGCCGCTCATCTCCTTCACCGGTGAGTCGAAGACCGGCCAGACGATCTTCGCCAATGCCGCCCCCTGGCTCAAGGGCCTGTCGATGGAGCTCGGCGGAAAGTCCCCGGCTGTGGTCTTCGCCGATGCGGACATCGAGGCTGCCGTCAACGCCACGATCTTCGGTGTCTTCTCCCTCAACGGGGAGCGCTGCACCGCCGGTTCGCGCATCCTCGTCGAGCAGTCGATCTACGACGAATTCGTCGAGCGCTACGCCGCCCAGGCCAAGCGCGTGAAGGTCGGTCTGCCGTCGGATCCCGCCACCGAGGTGGCTGCGCTCGTCCACCCCGAGCACTATGAGAAGGTCATGTCCTACGTCGAGATCGGCAAGTCCGAGGCCCGCCTCGTCGCCGGCGGCGGACGCCCCGAAGGATTCGAGACCGGAAACTTCGTCCAGCCGACCGTGTTCGCCGATGTGAAGCCCGACGCCCGGATCTTCCAGGAGGAGATCTTCGGCCCCGTCGTTGCGATCACCCCGTTCTCCTCCGACGAGGAGGCCTTGGAGTTGGCGAACAATACGAAGTACGGTCTGGCCGCCTATATCTGGACCTCGGATCTCAAGCGCGCCCACAACTTCTCCCAGGCCGTGGAGTCGGGAATGGTGTGGCTGAACTCGAACAACGTCCGTGACCTGCGCACCCCCTTCGGCGGCGTCAAGGCCTCAGGACTCGGCCACGAAGGCGGCTACCGGTCGATCGACTTCTACACGGAACAGCAGTCCGTGCACATCAACCTCGGCGAGGTCCATAACCCCGTCTTCGGAAAGCAGTGAAGCAGCCATGACCAAACGCACTGATATGACCCGGACCTCGGCCGGCTATTTCGTCAGCCAGGAGACGGGCATCGCCACCGACAACCCCATCGCCACACCGCAGTCGAGCCCGCCCAACATCCTCCGCTGCGCCTATATGGAACTCGTCGTCACCGACCTCGCCGCCTCGCGGGAGTTCTACGTCGACGTGCTCGGACTCTATGTCACCGAAGAGGATGAGAACACGCTCTACCTGCGCTCGACGGAGGAGTTCATCCACCATAACCTCGTCCTGCGCAAGGGCGAGGTCGCTGCCGTGGCTGCGTTCTCCTACCGGGTGCGCAGCCCGGAAGAGCTCGACAAGGCCGTGGCCTTCTACACGGAACTCGGCTGCGATGTCCGTCGCAACCCCGACGGCTTCGTCAAGGGCGTGGGTGACTCCGTGCGGGTGGTCGACCCGCTCGGCTTCCCGTACGAGTTCTTCTACCAGTCCGATCACGTCGAACGCATGTCGTGGCGCTACGACCTGCACATCCCCGGCGAACTCGTCCGCCTCGACCACTTCAACCAGGTCACCCCGGATGTGCCGCGTGCGGTGAAGTACATGCAGGATCTCGGCTTCCGTGTCACGGAGGACATCCAGGACGAGGAGGGCACGGTCTATGCCGCGTGGATGCGCCGCAAGTCCACCGTCCACGACACAGCGATGACCGGCGGAGACGGACCGCGCATGCACCATGTCTGCTTCGCCACGCATGAGAAGCACAACATCCTCTCCATCTGCGACAAGCTCGGGGCCCTGCGCCGATCCGACTCGATTGAACGCGGACCCGGCCGCCACGGTGTCTCGAACGCGTTCTACCTCTACCTGCGCGACCCCGATGGTCACCGCGTCGAGGTGTACACGCAGGACTACTACACCGGCGACCCGGACAACCCGGTCATCACGTGGGACGTCCACGACAATCAGCGCCGCGACTGGTGGGGCAACCCCGTCGTGCCGTCCTGGTACACGGACGCCTCGCTCGTCCTCGATCTCGACGGCAACCCGCAGCCCGTGCACGCCCGCACGGACGATTCGGAGATGGCCGTGACGATCGGTGCCGACGGGTTCTCCTACACCCGCGCGGATGAGAATGAGGGCAAGCTGGGCAACCAGCTCTGAAAGGAATCCACATGCTCGATGAGGCAACGATCGCGGTCATCGCCGACGATCTCGCTCAGGCGGAGCAGACTCGGTCGAAGATCGGTCTGCTCACCGCGAAGTATCCGGACATGACGGTCGAGGACTCGTATGCGGTGCAGAACGAATGGCGCCGTCGCGGTGAAGCCGCCGGTCGTCGACTCTATGGTCACAAGATCGGACTGACCTCGAAGCCGATGCAGCAGGCCACCGGCATCACCGAACCCGACTACGGAGCGATCTTCGCCGATCAGGTCTATGACACCGGGTCCGTGATCGACCATTCGCAGTATTCGGGCGTACGCATCGAGGTCGAACTCGCCTTCGTGCTGCGCGACGAACTGCGCGGACCCGACGTCAGTCTCTTCGACGTCCTCCGGGCCACCGAATACGTCGTCCCCGCACTCGAGGTGCTGTCCTCGCGCATCGAGATGGAGGGCCGCACGATCGTCGACACCATCTCGGACAATGCGGCACTGGGGGCGATGGTCCTCGGCGGCCGTCCCGTTGCCGTCGATGCCGTCGACCTGCGTCGCGTGAACGCCCTGCTCTACCGCAATGAGACGATCGAGGACTCCGGAGTCGCCGCCGCCGTCCTCGACCATCCGGCCCGCGGAATCGTGTGGTTGGCAAACAAACTCGCCGAGCACGGAGATGTGTTGCAAGCCGGAGAGACCGTGCTCGCCGGGTCGTTCACCCGCCCCATGTGGGTGCATCCCGGCGACACCGTGCACGCCGACTACGGAGAGCTGGGAGTCATCACATGCCGTTTCGAGTAGAGCTTCCGCAGACCTTCGCCGACCGGGTGGCCGGCCTCGGCGACGGGGAGTACCTGGCCGGGATGTGGGTGTGCTCGGGTTCGCCCGTGGCCGCCGAGATCGCCGCCGCCTCGGGAATGCAGTGGGTGCTCATCGACGCCGAGCATTCCCCGATCGGACTCGAGACGACGACGAGTCTGCTGCGCGCGATGAACGGCTACCCGGCGACCCCCGTCGTGCGGGTGCCGGTCAACGACACGGTGCTCATCAAGCAGCACCTCGACCTCGGCGCGCAGAATCTGCTCGTGCCGATGGTCGATACGAAATCCGACGCCGAGGCGGCTGTGGCGGCCGTCCATTATCCGCCGAAGGGTGTGCGCGGGGTCGGTTCGGCCCTGGCCAGGGCCTCCCGGTGGAACGCCGTGGACGGGTACCTGGGGCGCGCCGATGAGTTCGTGTCCCTGACGGTGCAGATCGAATCGGCGACCGCGGTGGACAACGCCGCTGAGATCGCCGCGGTCGACGGAATCGACCAGATCTTCGTCGGGCCCTCCGACCTGGCTGCGTCGATGGGTCTGCTCGGCCAGCAGACCCATCCGGACGTCACCGATGCGGTGGCCCGGACCTTCGAAGCAGTGAAGGCCGCCGGCAAACCCGTCGGTGTCAACGCCTTCGACCCCGAGCAGGCACGGAAGTACCTGGAAGCCGGAGCGTCCTTCGTCCTCGTCGGAGCCGACGTCGGTCTGATGATGAACGGCGCCCGCGCCTGGGCCGACACTTGGGTTCAGGACTGAGCTCGCTCCCAGCGGTGCCGGGCATCATCGTGGGCGGCGATGAGGAGTTCGTCGACCTGCTTCTCAGTGCGTGAGCCTGGATTCACGACCGCTACCCACCCCTGCCTGCGATACAGCGGGTGAGGGTGGATTGCGTCTGTGACGGACTGCTGACCCGGGGTGTCCGCGTTCGCGTCGACATCGGGGCCGGGCTCGCCGAAGAGTGCGGAGAACCGGGCACGCCCGATGTGGAGATTGAGCCTCCAGCGATCGGGAGCCGAGAGCTCGGAGGCCGTGTCGTCGGGGTAGTCCTTGGTGATGATGGTGGCGAACGGCTGAGTGTTCGCAAGCACTTCTCCGTCGGGAGCGAAATAGAAGAAGTGGTCTCCCCAGGTCAGCTCGGGGTACGGGCCGCCGGCCTCGGGAGCGATGTGGAGCAGTCCGTCGAGAGTGTGGAAACGGTCGATGATCTCGTGCATACTCATGGTTCAAGTGTGCACTTGAAGTGTTCATGTCGGGTTTTTGTCGGGAGGTGATCACTCTGCGCACTGCGGACGTGGCTTCGCTCAGCGGGTATTCGGTGCAGCAGATCCGTCAGCTCGAATCCCGCGGTGTCATTCCCGCAGCCGCTCGGGAGGACAATGGCTACCGGCGGTATTCAGACGTGCATGTCAGTGCATTGTCCGCATACCGTGATCTTGCTTTCGCCGTCGGTCCTGTTGCGGCCCGATCGGTGATGACCGAACTTCCGCGGCTCGATCCCCGTGAGGCGATCGCCCTTCTCACCGGCAAAGTGACTGAAGTGGACGAGCATCGACGTCAGGTCGTTGCAGCACGCTCGATGCTGCTCTCGATCCAGTCAGAAGCTGAAACTGCCGGCGAGCATGGGCGCGAGACGACCGACGAATCGATGACGATCACCGAACTTGCTGAGGCGGTGGGCGTGCGTGCATCCACGTTGCGATACTGGGAATCGGAGGGACTGACTACCCCGCTCCGGGTGGGCTCCGGAGCTCGAACCGCGCGTCTCTATCGGTTCGGAGCGATCAGAGATGCAAGGATCACTGCCGCGCTGCGGTCCGGAGGGTACGGCATTCACGAGATCCGCGAAGCTTTGGCAGTGGTGCGAGGGCTCGGTGATACGAGCTCGATGCTCGCCGCACTCGACGACAGACTGGACGATCTGGCGTTGCGTGGGGCGGCGGTCTTGCGAGCCGGGGGTGTTCTCGCCGGGACGATCGGCGGAGGACACCCCTGAGCTCACTTCTCAGTCCTTCTCGCGGCGGCTGCCGGAGATCAGCAGGATCGTCGAGCCGAGTCCGACGAGGACGATGCCCAAGCCGATGAGCATCCCGTTGCCTGTCGTGCCGGTGCGGGGCAGCTCACCGGATGGTGCCGGGGCCGCCGGAGATGCGGGGGTCTCGGGAGTTTCCGCGACCGGTTCGACCGGTGGGGTGTCTGGCTCCTCAGGTCGTTCGGGCGCTTCAGGCCTTTCGGGCTGTTCCGGCTGTTCCGGGGGAGCCGGCGGCATGCTTGGCTCCTCCGGCGGCGTGCTGGGTTCTTCCGGGGGAGTCGACGGCTTCTCCTCGGGTGGGCGGTGCACGGTCTCGGCGGGAACGCCCCAGTCGCTCGTCCACGCCTTGTTGACGTCGCTGCCCTCGATCGCCGTCACATAGGTGACCCAGCCGACGGACATGTCGATCGGCTCCGTGTCGATCTCGACGCGGCCATCCTCGTCGGCGTTGACGGTGAAGTCCTGCACGGACAGCTCGGTGCCGTCGGGCTTCTTCGACTGCGCGGGCTCGGTCTCCACGTGGTAGGCGGTGATGGTGAGGACGGCTTCGGAACCCGGCCGCAGTCCGGTCACGGCCACCTCGTCGTGGGTAGATGTCCCCTCGAGCACTGCCTCGGTGTCGGCGGTCGGAGTCCACGGGGCGAACCCCGTCTCACGGGGTTGGCCGTGGATTCCCTTCCATTCCTTCGTTGCCTTGTCCCCGGCGATCGTCTCGGTGAAGTACAGCCAGCCGCGGAAGTCCTCGGGCACGGTGATCTCGTCGGATGTGTGGGTGCCGTTGCCGACATTCTTCGAGGTCACGGATCCGATTTCGCGAGCGTCATCGTTCTTGATGCCCTGCCTCGGTGCCGTCGCGGTCTGCCACAGGGTGTGTTCGACGGTGACGGTGTGGTCGCCGATGAGGCCGGAGACGGTGAATTCGTCGGTGACCGTCTCACCCGGTGTCGGTGTCTGGTCGGAGATCTCGGTGGTCACCTTCGGCTGGGAACTCAGCTCCAGTGACGCCTTGTCCGTGACGGAATCGGGGGTGTCCGGGGTGATGACTCGCTGTACCCGAGTGCCGGACGTCGGTTCGAAGACGCGCACGGTCTGCGGGGCGACCTTCGCCGAGGCGGTCACGGACAGAGTGCCGGGGGCGCTCGCCCGCAGTGTCGTGGTCACGGGTTCCTTCCCCGTGGTCACAGTCGTCGGGGCTTTCGCAGTGCCGGTGGTCTTGAGCGTGACAGGAACGTCGGGGACCTGTGCACCTGAGGCGCTGAGCAGGGAGACCGTCAGCGTCGCCTCATCGGTGGGAGTACCGAGGACCTTCGGCTTGTCAGTTTTGTCGGAGGCCCAGGAGTCAGGAGAAGTGGTGGATTCCGGGGCGGCATAGGGTTCGAGCACGGGCATGCGCATGACCGGCTCGAGGCTGATGTCGAGGGTGTAGGGACCGGCCAACTTCTTGGCCTCGGCGAGGATCGTCGAGTGCTTCTTCGCGGCCGCCGCGAACTTCTTGCCCAGATCGGCCGGCTTCTGCGGCGGCACCTTGTGATCGTGGGGGAGCGCCTTGTCGAGTCGGGCCATCGCGCTCAACGCGGCCTGCACATCTTTCGACGTCGAGCCGGCATATTCGTGCAGTGCCCACGCTGTGCGAGCCGAGGTGACCGTGTCGGCCTTCGCATTCTTGAAGTACTTCGGCAGCGGAGACTTTTTGCCCGCATCGATGCAGTAGGCGGAGGTGTCAGGGAAGGTCCGGTAGGAGCCGTACCAGGTCTTGCCCTGTTTCGCATGGTGCCAGATGCCCGGACCGTAGGCGTTGGGTGCGGTGTGCACCGGAACCTCGCCGAGGCCGACCGGCGGTCCCGCGGCCATGGCCGGTCCCAGCCCGATGAGCGAAGCGATTGTGAGGACGGTGAGCAGCAGCGCGGTGCGCAGCGATGCGATTCTGAGAGTAGTCATGGACCGATTCGACATTGGGCGCTGGCTGGTCATCTAGGGCTGATTGAGGGGCTGTGGATACCGCTTTGAGCGTCCACAGGTTCTGACGTGTGAGTGGGGGAGGTGCTGGTCGCTGCAGGGAGGGGAGTGGCCCCGGGGAGGAACGGCCGCGTCGGGTGCGTGTGGTGGGCGATGCCGACCGTCGGGCGACGGTCGTGGGTGCAGGGGCGGTCTGGTTCCCCGGCCGACACAGAGTCGACGAAACTGCGTCCATCCACAGTCGAAAATGCTTGAGTGGGGCGGGGGACGTCGTTTGAAGAACGTGGCAGTCGGCTGAAGTGTTGCTGGACGGATACACGGCGGGGCCGTTCACGGCGGGCTGGGACTCTAGACTGAGGTGAGCGGAAATTCCCCCATCGCAGAAGGACAGACTATGTCGGCACAGAACGGTCCCGGTTCGCAGAGACCGCAGCCGCCCCAGGTGCAGGGCCCACCGAACCCGAACGTGCCCCCGGCACAGGGACAGATGCCGCCTCAGGGCCAGGTCCCTCCGCCGCAGCCACACAATCCGCAGCAGGGTCAGTCGCAGAATCATGATCGGTTCCGGCCGCGACCACAGGGGTCGCAGCAGCCACAAGTCCCCCAGCAGGCACCCGGCCGATCCATGCCGCAGCAGAACCAGCCGCCTAGGCAGTGGCAGCCGATGCCGCATCAGGGACAGCCGATGCCGGCGCCCGGCCGACCCATGCAGCCTCAGATGCAGCCTGTCCCCGGCCAACCCATGCCCGGTCAACCCATGCCTGGTCAACCCATGCCTGGTCAACCGGTGATGTACGCGCACCCGCCTGCGCAGGCCCGCGTCTATGCTCAGCCGCGGTTTGCTCCGACGGTGACGCAGGAGATGCGTATCCGTGCAGGCATGCAGGCACCCCAGCAGGTCGTCACCGACACTCCCTGGACCGGCGCCGTGCGGAAAACACAACCGGAGACCGAACCCGACTCGACCGGAAACATCATCCGGCTCGTCGCTGCAATCCTCGTTCTCGTCGGGCTTGTCATCGGATTGGCATTACTTGCCCTGCTCGGCGGACTGAGCTTCGGCGTCCGCCTCTTCGGTCTCATCGGACTCGCGGCGATCCCTCTTCTCGGCATAATCGCCTACGTCCTCTGGCTCGACCGCTGGAGACCGCAGCCGAAGCTCCTCCTGGGCATCTGTCTCCTCTGGGGTGCTGTCGCCTCGGTTATCCTCACCCTCGGCTTCTCACTCGTCGGTGAGGTCGCGCTCTATATGATCGGCATCAATGGTGTGCCCGACGTCATCGGTGCGGTGATTCAAGCTCCGATCCTCGAGGAATCGACGAAGACCGTCCTCCTCCTCGTCATCGTCCTTGCCGCTCGCCGCTATTTCGAAGGGCCCCTCGACGGGCTCGTCTACGGTTCGCTCATCGGTGCGGGCTTCGCCTTCACAGAGAACATCCTCTACCTCGGCCAGTCGTGGAACGACGGCGAGTTTCTGGGCCTCGCCATGACGTTCGCCATGCGCTGCCTCGGATCGCCGCTGCTCCACACGGCGTTCTCAACCTGCGCTGGTGTGTCGATCGGACTCGCCGCCCGCAAATGGCCGTGGTGGTCACTCATCCTCATGTGGCTGCCCGGACTTGCACTCGGCATGATCCTGCACGGTTTCTGGAACGCCTCGATGACGTTCCTCGGTGTCCTCGGCCAAGCGACCAGTGACGTGATGGGCGGAATGCTTCCGCAGATCATCGGCCTCGTCGTCCTCAGCGTCATCCTCTCCGCCGCCTGGGTGACGCTCGGTCTCATCCTGCGCCGCAGCGAACGCATGCACACTCAGAACATGCTCGGTGACTATGCGAACTCCGGTTGGCTCACTCATGCCGAGGTCGACATGCTCGGCACCTGGAAGGGCCGGAAGAACGGACGCGACTGGGCGAAGTCGTTCCCGGGCGGCAAGGAGGAGATGAAGACCATGATCCGCACCTCCGGCAAGCTGTCGACGACGCGGATGCGCGTGCTCGCCGGAATCGGCGGAGAACAGGAACGCAAGATCGAACGGGCCGAACTCCAGCAGTTCGCCGACGCCCGTGAACGTCTGCTCGCGGCCTCCAAACAGACCGCCTCCCAACAGACTGTGCGGTAAGTTCCAGCGGTGACGATCTTCGACATTCTCCTCATCGTCCTCGGCATCGGGGCGCTCTTCGCCGGGTTCCGCCAGGGCATCATCACCGCCCTCGGAACGGCGGCGGGCTTCATCGTCGGCTGGATCCTCGGCCGATTGCTCTCCCCGCTCGTCGAATCGCTGAGCGCCGGCACCGACGTCATGGACAACCAGGGCGTGCTCATGCTGCTGGCCTCGATGCCGTTGGTCCTCAGCGTCCTCTTCGCCTTCGCCGGCAGCGGCATCGGGGCGTGGATCAAGAACAATATGGACTCCGACCTCGGCCAGGGCATCGACGCCGTCGGCGGCACCGTCACCGCCGGAATCGTCTATGTCCTCGTCATCTGGCTCGCCGCCGGATTCATCCGCACCACCCCGCTCGTCGAACCCAACCGCTGGGTCGCCGACTCCTCCGTCATCGCCGCGATCGACCGCACCATTCCCTACTCCTCCCAGAACGCCCTGGGCGGACTGGCGAAAGGACTGAGCGCCTCCGGATTCCCTCAGGTGTTCTCCGGGCAGCCCGAACAGATCCGCGGAGTCGGAGAACCCGACGAAGGCATGGTCGACGTCGGACGCAGCGTCGAGGACTCGGTCGTCAAGATCACGACGACGGCCACCAGCTGCGCCGCCGGTTCGGAAGGCTCCGGCTTCGTCTATGAAGACGGACTCGTCGCCACCAACGCCCACGTCGTGGCCGGATCCACGGAGTTGGCCGTACAGGTCGGGGGCAAGGGCAGGCCCTACCGCGCCGAGGTGGTCGAATTCGACGCCGAAGCCGATGTGGCCGTGCTCCGGGTCCAGGGTCTCGATGCTCCCGCTCTCGACTTCGGCAACGGGCTCGGACCGGGAGACGACTCCGTCGTCGTCGGATTCCCCGCGAACGGTCCCTATACGATCTCACCGACCCGAGTGCGGGAGAAGATCAACGCCCGCGGACTCGACATCTACGATTCGCAGTCGGTCGTCCGCGAAGTCTATGCACTGCGTGGAATCGTGAGGGAAGGCAATTCGGGCGGACCGCTCATCGACGCCGACGGAAACGTCGTCGGCATGGTCTTCGCCCGCTCCGCCACCGATGACGAAACCGGCTATGCCCTCACCCGAGCCGAGATCGCCGACGAACTCGACGCCGGTGCCGCCGAGCGCACACCGCAGCCGACGGGGCAGTGCACGAACTGAAACCAGTGCACGAACTGACCCTGACTACTTGAGGTCGAGTCCGGCGAGGACGGCGCGGTGGTCGCTCGATCCGCGTTCGAGCACCTCGTCGGAGGTGGCGTCGAAACCACGGTAGAGGACATGGTCGAGCCGGGTGACGGGGAACTGGGAGGGCCAAGTGAAGCCGAAGCCGCCTCGGGCCTCTTCCCGGGTATCCTGCAGCGGCGGCACCAAGGTCTCCATATTGTTGTCCGTGGTCGCCGTGTTGAAGTCGCCGGCGATGATGACATGCTCGGCACCATCGGTCTCCACTGTCGTGGCCAGGCGGCGCAGAGCTGCGTTGCGCATCGATTCGTGCCCGGGGCGCACCGAAGGCATATGCACGGCATAGAAGCGGATGTCACCGTGATCGCTCGAGATCGTGGTCGCGAATGCGCGCGGCCACTGCAGACCGAGGTCGACCTCCTCGGGCTCCGACATCGGCCATTTCGACCACACGCCGATGGTGTCGACGACCTGCGAATGCTCGAACGAGGAGTCGAGCTCCTTGTGGATGATCTTGCCGGACAGGGATTCGAGTTCCTGGATCGTGACGATGTCCGGATCACGTCCGACGATGTTCTGCGCGGCAGCCGTGGGCTGTGGCATCCTCGCCCCCACATTGTGGGTGGCCACCGTCAGGTCCGGATCACCGGAATCCTCATTCGGCAGCAGGGCAGGGCCGAACATCCCCGTCCACACGAGAGCAGGCACGAGGAACCCGATGGCCGAGAGCCACGAGAAGCGGATGAGGAACATGAGCAGCACGAGCGCGAGGAAGATTCCCGTCCACGGCAGCACCGATTCGAGGATGAGCGCGATGCCCATCCGCGTCGGCAGCAGATCGTGGAGAAGCAGGAATGCCGCATAGAGGATCCCGAAGATCAATGCGGTGATGCCCTTCGCGGGGCTGTGCCTTCTGCGCGGTGAGGAATATGCCTGGTTCATCGATCAACGATCTTAACCGGGAAGTCTGGCCCCACGCTGGAAGCGACTTGCGACGCGGCTCACAGCCGCACGACGTCAGCGACGCGCTGTCGCGCTCCACACAGTCACATCGGGGTGGGTGTCGTAGCGATACCCCGAACCCCTCATCGTGCGCACCACGGAGGCATATTCGCCGAGGCGGCGCCGCAGTCGGCGGATGTGGACGTCCACGGTGCGTTCGTCGGGAACCTCACCGCCGGACCATACCGCGGTGATGAGGTCCTCACGGGGCAGGGTCTCATCGGCATGGGAGACGAGGGTGGCGAGCAGGTCGAATTCCTTCGTCGTGACATCGACGAGGTCGCCATCGATGCGGACCTCGCGGCGAGGGATGTCGATGCGCAGACGTTCGCCGGTGGCCTGGGTGTAGGCGTCGCCGGCCCGTCCGCCGAAACCGCGGGGTGCGAGAGCCGCCGGAGCAGCCTCCTCGCGCAGGGCCGGCGGGTGGATGCGGTTGGGAATGCGCGAACGCACGGGGCCGTGTGTCGCCGCCGGTGCACCGGTCGCGGCGGGGGAGCCGTTGGCCACGGCTCGCACGGCGTCGATATCGCTGCCGCGGCCCTCCGGTGCCAAGGCGATGACGGCCTGGGTCTCGGCCTGGCTGGCGAGTTCCTTGGCGTAGGCCTGCAGCTCAGCGGCGATTGCGGAGAGGTTCGTGCCGTCGGCGGCGGCCTTGGTCTCGTCGAGTCCGATGTAGACGATGATTCCGCGGGCGGCCTTCGGCGAGGGGACGACTCCGGCGGGCCCGTAGGTGTGCGGTGGGTTCTGCGGGTCGACTGCGCTCAACCTGGCTCCTGCACGTCGAGTGGCCACTGCACTGCGGGGGTGGACGTAGGCGGGTTCTGGATTCGGCATGGCTGTCCTTTGCTCCGACCATGAGGTCGATATGACTGGAAGAGTCCGCTGCTTGAGTGAACTCGTTCGAGGCCGGACAGCGGGAGTACGATCACCGACCACGAACGCAGGGCATACACATATGTGCGCCCGGCATTCGCATCTGATGGATCGTCGAAGTCATGACTTCATTATTTGTCACAAAACTTCGGCCGCGCAAAGGAAAACCCGAAAATGAGACGACTGTGACGAAATATGACGTCACAGTCGCCGGGGTCGACGACCGAAATCGTCATCCGCAGGTGCCGTCAGTCGACGATTCCGTACATCCGGTCCCCGGCATCGCCGAGTCCGGGCACGATGTAGCCCTTCTCGTTGAGCTTCTCATCGAGTGCCGCGGTGTACACCTTCACCTCGGCGGAATCGCTGTAGTCGCGCTCGATGCGCTGGACGCCCTCGGGTGCGGAGACGAGGCACACGGCGGTGACGTCGCGGGCTCCGCGAGCGAGCAGGAAGTCGATGGCCATGGCCAGGGTGCCGCCGGTGGCGAGCATCGGATCGACGACGAAGATCTGCCTGCCGGTGAGGTCATCGGGCAGGCGATCGGCATAGGCGCTGGGTTCGAAAGTGGTCTCGTCGCGGACCATTCCGAGGAAGCCCACCTCGGCGGTGGGGAGGATGCGCAGCATTCCGTCGAGCATGCCGAGCCCGGCGCGCAGGATGGGGACCACGACGGGGCGGGGCTCGGCGATGCGGGTGCCGACGGTCGTCGTCACCGGAGTCGAAATCTCCTTGTCTTCGACGGCCACCGAGCGGGTCGCCTCATAGGCGAGCAGCATGACGAGCTCTTCGGTGAGCTGTCGGAAACGAGCGGAATCCGTATTCACATCGCGCAGAGCGGTGAGTTTGTGGGCGATGAGCGGGTGGTCGGCTACGTGAAGATGCATACCCCAAATGGTACGGGAGAACTTCGGGCTTAAGGCAGTGGTCAACGCGGGGCGAAGCGTTCACAATGGAGGCATGTCGTACTTCACTGAGATCCTGGCCGATTCCGGCGATGGCTTCCGCGCCCTCGATGTCGACGTCCGTGACGCGAACGACCTCGATGACCTCGTCGATATGATGCGTTCGGCAGCCGGCGATGACGGAGAGGCCGTGGCCGTCATCGAACACGAAGACGAATGGTTCGGGCTCGTGCGCCTGTGCCGGAACAATGAGGTCAAGGTCTTCCTGTCCGATCTCGCCGCGGCAGAGGCGAGCCCGTTCGCGGAGATCTTCGCCGACTTCCTCGACTCCCGCCCCGATGCCTATGACGCCGAACCCGAAGAGGACTTCGGGGCCGAAGAGGATGAGGCCGCCGTCGACGAGGAGGACGACGAAGACGAGGTCGAAATGCTCGAGTTCGACGCCGATGCCGAATGGGGCGGAGACGCCGATATCTACTCCGACTGCGGAGTCCCCGCCGCCACCCTCATCGACCAGGTCGAAAGCTATCGGTCCGACCCGGCCCGCGTCGTCGCCCATGTCGGTGAGACCGTCGGCTTCGCCGATCAGCTCGAGGCCGCACGCTGACCGCTGCGTCCGTGACCCGGCTCGATGAATGGATGGGTCATGCCCTCGCCGAGGCGGCCCTGGCGCCCGCTCATGACGACGTTCCCGTCGGGGCCGTAGTCATCGACGGTGCCGGTGAGATCATCGGGCGCGGTCACAATCGACGCGAGATCGATGCCGACCCGCTCGGCCACGCCGAACTCATGGCTATCTCAGCCGCCGCCTCGGCGAGGGGCGAATGGCGCTTGGACGGCTGCATCCTCGTCGTCACGCTGGAACCGTGCGCGATGTGCGCCGGAGCCCTCGTCGGCTCCCGCATCGACAGGGTCGTCTTCGGGGCCTATGACGACAAGGCCGGGGCGGTCGGCTCGGTCTGGGATCTGCTGCGCGACCGCGCCGCACTCCACCATCCGGAGGTCACCTCGGGCGTCCGGGCGGAGGAGAGCCGGGCCCTGCTGAGGGAGTTCTTCGCGGCCAAACGCTGACGTGTCCCAGCTCACGGCGAACCGATTTGGACGCAGAAAGTCCGCCGCTGTACAGTTGTCGGCGGTGGCGTGTCCGAGCGGCCGAAGGTGCAACACTCGAAATGTTGTGTAGGGCAACCCCCTACCGTGGGTTCAAATCCCACCGCCACCGCCAAGGGAAACCCCTGATCAGACGCTTCTGGTCAGGGGTTTCGTCTGTCTCGTCGAAGGATGGCATCGGCGCGGGCAGAGGTGTGATGATTGACACACCAGGGTCGAGCGGCGAGACTTGCTCGGTGAAACAGAAAGAGTTTTCCGGGATATGGAATTACTTTTCGGTATCCCGGTCCGGTATCCGGGGTTGAAGACTCGACTGTCTCATTGCGCATGTTCAAGGCGCAGGGCCGACGACGATGATGTCGCCGGCTGACCAAATCGAACAACCTGAGGTGGTCCATGAAAATGGCTGACAACGACCAAGCGGTGCAGACCGCATCTTCGAGACCGGGGCTTCTCGACAAATTCTTCGAAATCACCCATCGAGGCTCGACGATCAGACAGGAGATCCGCGGAGGCATCGTCGCCTTCGTCGCGATGGCCTATATCGTCGTCCTCAACCCGCTCATCCTCGGCGGTTCCCAGGACGTCGCCGGTGACAGCCTCGACTTCGCTCAGCTGACCGCGGTCACCGGGCTCGTCGCCGGCGTCATCACGATTCTCTTCGGCGTCGTCGCCCGACTGCCCTTCGGCCTGGCCGCGGGCCTGGGCATGAACAGCTTCCTCGCCGTGTCCGTCGTTCAGGAGGTCACCTGGGCCGATGCGATGGGACTGGTGGTCATCAACGGCGTCATCATCGTCGTCCTCGGTGCCACGGGCATCCGCACCGCGATCTTCAACGCCGTCCCACACGCGCTGAAGATCGCCATCACTGTGGGCATCGGACTCTTCATCGCCTTCATCGGCTTCGTCAACGCCGGGTTCGTCACCCGCACCCCGGCCGGTCCGCCCGTCCAGTTGGGTCAGGACGGATCGATCGGCTCCCTGCCGACGCTGGTCTTCGTCTTCGCGCTCGTCCTCATCGGCATCCTCGTGGCGCGGAGGATTCCCGGCGGCATCCTCATCGGCATCATCGTGGCCACGATCGCCGCGATCATCATCCAGGCGTTCGCGAAGCTCGGCACCGTCGGCGACCCGGTCAATCCGGACCCGCTGGGCTGGAACCTCTCAGCTCCGGAATTCCCGAAACAGGTCATCGCCCTTCCCGACTTCGGTCTCATCGGCGCCTTCGACCTCGTCGGCGGCTTCCAGCACATCGGAGTCCTCGCGGCCACGATGCTCGTGTTCACCCTCGTGTTCACGAACTTCTTCGACGCCATGGGCTCGATGACCGGACTGGCCCGCAGCGCCGGACTGCAGACCGAGGACGGAATGTTCCCGCGCATCCGCGGAGCCTTCATCGTCGAAGGCCTCGGCGCGGTCTTCGGCGGCGGTGCCTCCGCATCGTCGAACACGGTCTTCGTCGACTCCGCAGCCGGAATCGCCGAAGGCGCACGCACGGGTCTGGCCGCCTGCATCACCGGTGTGCTGTTCCTGCTGTCGATGTTCTTCTCACCGCTCATCGCCGTCATCCCGATGGAAGCCGGAGCCGCTGCGCTCGTCGTCGTCGGCGCCATGATGGTCACGCAGATCCGCGAGATCGACATGACCGACTTCCGCACCTCGCTGCCGGTCTTCCTCACCATGGTGACGATGCCGCTGACCTATTCGATCGCCAACGGAATCGGCGTCGGATTCATCTCCTGGGCGCTCATCCACGCCATGAGCAACCGTGCCCGCCAGGTCCACTGGCTGCTGTGGGTCGTCTCGGCCGGATTCGTCCTGTACTTCGTTCGCGGCCCGATTTCGGCTATCTTGGGGGCATGAGAACAATGGTTGGACACTCAGCTTGGGGAAAGGGTCAGATCGCCCACGGGGCTTGACCTGCGGGGACGTCCAGTCCCCTCTTCCGCGTTCTTCTGCGCTGTTCGCATGGATAACCAGAGGCTCGAAGAACGAAGCAAATTGTTCCAACCATGCACTGTGCGCCTCAGTGGAGAGGCGCGGGAGGTGTGAAGTGCGATGTCCGCAGCGACAACGGACCAGTCAACTGCCGAAGTGACAATCAACGGGACCGTTCGTGAGTTCGACGGCCCACCCCATACGAATGCGCTGGACTTCCTGCGCGGTCAGGGTCTGACCGGAGCGAAGGAAGGCTGCGCCGAAGGCGAATGCGGGGCCTGCGCGATCATGGTCGCCCGCCCCGACGAATCCGGTGGAACCCGCTGGACCTCGGTGAACTCCTGCCTGCTGCCGGCAGCAGCCCTCGACGGGGGAGAGGTCGTGACCTCCGAAGGTCTGGCCGACGGAGACACCGTCCACCCCGTCCAGGAAGAGATGGCCGTGCGCGGCGGATCCCAATGCGGATACTGCACCCCCGGCTTCATCTCCTCGATGGCCGCCGAATACTACCGGCCCGACCGCTGCGAGGACGGCTTCGACCTCCACTCCCTGTCGGGCAATCTGTGCCGCTGCACCGGCTACCGTCCCATCCGCGACGCCGCGAATGCGCTGGGAGAGCCCGCCGCCGACGATGCTCTGGCCGCCCGCCGTGACCGCCCGGCCCCGTCGGCTCGAGCCACCGATTATCAGCGCGCCGACACCGCCACGGGAAAGATCGGGCGCTACCGTCGTCCCGCCACCCTCGCCGAGGCGACCTCCATCCTCAGCCAGGATCCCGAGGCCACCGTCGTGGCCGGGGCCACCGACTGGGGCGTCGAGGTCAACATCAAGGGAGCACGCGGTAAGAACATCCTCGCCGTCGACCGGCTCGAGGAGATGCGCGGAATCCGCCGGACCGAGTCGTTCGTCGAACTCGGCGCCTCCCGCACCCTGTCCGAACTCGAGCGTGAGCTCGCCGGAGACATTCCGCTGCTGGGCAAGCTGTTCCCACAGTTCGCCTCCCGCCTCATCCGCAACGGGGCGACCATCGGCGGCAACCTCGGCACCGGTTCGCCCATCGGCGACACACCGCCGGCTCTGTTGGCGCTGGAGGCCGAGCTCGTGCTCACCTCGGTGCGCGGATCCCGAACCGTGGCGCTGGCCGACTATTTCACCGGATACCGGCAGACGGTGCGGGAGTCCGATGAACTCATCACCGCCATCCGCATCCCGCTGCCGCTGTCCCCGCTGACGTCGTTCCAGAAGATCGCCAAGCGCCGTTTCGACGACATCTCCTCGGTGGCGATCGGCTACGCCGTCGACATCCAGGACGGATTGATCGCCAAGGCTCGGATCGGCCTCGGCGGAGTCGCCGCCACCCCGCTGCGCGCCACCGCCACCGAAGCCCTCCTCGAAGGCCGGCCATGGACATTGGAGACCGTGCACCAGGCGGCCGAGACCCTCGCCGCCGAAGGCACCCCGATGGACGACCACCGGGCGAGTGCGAAATACCGGACCGCGATGCTGCGGTCCTCCCTCGAACGCTTCTACGCCGAGCAGCTCGGCCACCCGGCCGTGACCAGCAAGGAGGTCCAGTGATGAGCCAGCTCTCCCAGCGCCCCGCCGACCCGGTCGTCGGCGAACGCCACCACCACGAAAGCGCCTTCGGTCACGTCACCGGTACCGCGCTCTACACCGATGACCTCGTCGGACGTCTCACCGGGGTCCTCCACGCCTTCCCCGTGCAGTCGACGACCGCGCACGGCCGCCTCGGCGCCATCGATATCGAACCCGCCTATGCGGTGCCCGGAGTCGTCAAGGTCATCACCGCCGCCGATATCCCCGGCGTCAACGATCAGGGCGTCAAGCACGATGAGCCGATGCTGCCGGTCGACGAGATCATGTTCTTCGGCCAGCCCCTGGCCTGGGTGCTCGCCGAGGATCTCGAAGCCGCGAAGGAAGGCGCGGCCGCCGTCACCGCCGAGGTCGAGGAACTGCCGTCACTGGTGACAGTGCGCGATGCGATCGCCGCCGACAGCTACCACGGCAAGCCCCTGTCGATCGACAAGGGCGAAGTCGACTCCGCGTTCGCCGATGCCGCTCATGTCTTCGAAGGCGAATTCGAGTTCGCCGGCCAGGAGCACTTCTACCTCGAGACTCAGGCGTGCCTGGCACACGTGGACGAGAACGAACAGGTCTTCATCCAGTCCTCGACCCAGCATCCCACCGAGACTCAGGACATCGTCTCCCACGTCCTCGGGGTTCCCGCCCACGAGGTGACCGTGCAGTGCCTGCGCATGGGCGGCGGCTTCGGCGGCAAGGAGATGCAGCCCCACGGCTACGCGGCCCTGGCCGCGCTCGGTGCGAAGCTCACGGGCAGGCCGGTGCGGCTGCGTCTCGACCGCACCCGCGATATCACCATGACCGGCAAGCGGCATGGCTTCCATTCGTCCTGGAAGATCGGATTCACCGAGGAGGGGAAGATCCTCGCCCTCGATGCGACGCTGACCGCGGACGGCGGGTGGAGCCTCGACCTCTCCGAACCGGTGCTCACCCGCGCCATGTGCCATATCGACAACGCCTACTGGGTGCCCAACATCCGGGTCACCGGCCGCATCGCCAAATGCAACAAGACCTCGCAGACGGCGTTCCGCGGATTCGGCGGCCCACAGGGCATGCTCGTCATGGAAGACATCATCGGACGCGTCGCCCCGCAGCTGGGACTCAGCGCCCGCGAGCTGCGCCGCCGGAACTTCTACGCGCAAGGTCAGGACACTCCCTACTATCAGCCGGTGCGTCATCCCGAGCGGATCGGGGCGTGCTGGGACCAGCTCATCTCCCAATCCGATCTGGAAGCCCGCGAGGCTGAGATCGAGGCGTTCAACTCGGGCAGCGAGCACATCAAACGCGGTCTGGCGATCACCCCGGTGAAGTTCGGGATCTCGTTCAACCTCACCGCCTTCAACCAGGGCGGGGCGCTCGTGCTCGTGTACAAGGACGGATCCGTCCTCGTCACCCACGGCGGCACCGAAATGGGGCAGGGGCTGCATCAGAAGATGCTGCAGGTCGCGGCCACCACCCTCGGTGTGCCACTGTCGACGGTGCGTCTGGCACCGACGCGCACGGACAAGGTGCCGAACACCTCGGCGACGGCGGCGAGCTCCGGATCCGACCTCAACGGCGGAGCGGTGAAGAACGCCTGCGACCAGATCCTCGATCGGCTGCGGCAGGTGGCCGCGGGCATCCTCGGGGCACCCGCTCATGAGGTGGAGATCTCGCGGGGAATCGTCTCCGCGCTGTCCTCTCCGAAGACGGTGACCTGGGAAGAGCTCATCAACACCGCGTACTTCCAGCGCATCCAGCTCTCGGCCTCAGGTTTCTACCGCACCGAGGGACTGCACTGGAACCTCTCGCAGATGCGCGGCGAACCGTTCAAGTACTTCGCCTACGGGGCCGCAGTGTCCGAAGTCGAAGTCAACCGCTTCGACGGTTCCTACACCCTGCGCCGCGTCGACATCGTCCACGACGTGGGTGACTCCCTGTCACCGCTGCTCGACCTCGGACAGATCGAGGGCGGCTTCATCCAGGGCGCCGGTTGGCTGACGCTCGAGGACCTGCGCTGGGACGAATCGGACAAGCCGAGCCGCGGTCGACTGGCCACTCAGGCGGCGAGCACGTACAAGATTCCGAGCTTCTCCGAAGTCCCTGAGATCTTCAATGTCACCTTCCTCGACAAAGCGCATGAAGAGGGAGCCGTGTACGGGTCGAAGGCCGTGGGCGAACCCCCGCTCATGCTCGCCTTCTCCGTCCGCGAAGCCCTGCGCGAGGCCGTCGGTGCCTTCGCGCGACCCGGCCACAGCGTCGACCTCGCGTCCCCGGCCACACCCGAAGCGGTGTTCTGGGCGATCGAAGAAGCCCGCGGGCAGGACTCGGGGGCGGCAGCCTCGGCGAGGGAAGGACAACGAGTTCCGTCATGACCTGGATGGACACCGCAGCCGAGCTTCGCGCAGCTCGGGTGCCGGCTGTCCTCGTCACTCTCGCCGCGGTGCGCGGGCATGCCCCACGCGAGGCGGGAGCGAAGATGATCGCCACCGCTGATGACCTGTTCGGGACCATCGGCGGGGGCAATCTCGAGATGACGGCCCTCACCCGTGCCCGGGAGCTGCTCTCCGAGGGGCAGACGGCTCCGGAGATGCTCACCTTGCGGCTCAACGACAAGGCTCCGGCCAAATACGGTCGCCAATGCTGCGGCGGAGAGGTCACCATGCTCTTCGAGCCCCTGCCCGTGCCCGCCTCGGTGGCGATCTTCGGGATCGGCAACATCGGACTCGAGCTCACCCGGATCCTCGCCCGCCATGATCTCGACCTGACCGTGTCCGATTCACGGCCGGAACAGCTCGAGGCTCTCGATGAGTTGGAGGAGCCGGTGGCGCGGATCCGCCGCGAATTCGCTGTCGTCGGGGAAGAGGTGATCACTGAGCTGCCGGCCGGAGCGCACGTGGTCATCATGACCCATGACCATGCCGAGGACCTGCACTTGTGCTCCGCGGCGCTGACCCGCGGCGACCTCGGATCGGTCGGGCTCATCGGCTCGAACGCGAAATGGCAGCGCTTCCGCAAGAACCTCGCCTCCGAAGGCTTCGCGCCCGAGGTCATCGACACCATCCGGTGCCCCATTGGACTGCCCGACCTGCCCGGCAAAGCACCCGCGACGATCGCCGTGAGCGTCGCCGCGGATCTGCTCGGCCGCATGGCCTGACTCTTCACCACCACTGACTTTCACCACCACTGACTCAAGGAGAACCACTGTGGTCATCTACCGTGCCCGCGTCTTCGATACGCCGGACAACCCATTCACCGGCGGCCGGCTGCGTTCGGCGGCCGATGTCGCCCTCGTCGTCGACGACGGACTCATCACCTCCCGCACCGACTTCGACTCCGCCCGGGCAGCACACCCCGAGGCGCAAGTCGTCGACCTCCGCGACGGTGTGCTCATCCCCGGACTCATCGACACCCACGTCCATCTGCCGCAGGTCAGGGCCATCGGCCATCTCGGGCGGCCGCTGCTCGACTGGCTCGATCAGTGCGCCCTGCCCGAAGAGGCGAAGCTCGGCGAGCCCGCCTACGCGAAGGCGGTGGCCGGCGAATTCCTCACGGGACTGATCTCGGCGGGGACCACCTCGGCGATGGTCTTCGGTTCGCACTTCGCGGGCGCCATGGACACCTTCTTCGCCGCCGCTTCAGCATCGGGGCTGCGGATCACCTCCGGGCTGGTGACGAGCGACCGGAACCTGCCCGATGCGCTGCTCACCGAAGTGGAGCGTTCGACCGAGGAGAGCCAAGCGCTCATCGACCGGTGGCACGGCAAGGGACGACTGCGCTACGCGGTGACCCCGCGATTCTCGTTCTCCGCGGGACCGGAGCTTCTGGCCGCCGGCGGCCGCCTCGTGGAGGAGAACCCGGGCATCTGGGTGACCTCCCACCTGAACGAGAACGTCGATGAGATCTCCGGGGTCGCGCAGATCCACCCGGATGCCCGTGATTATCTCGATACGTACGACCGGGCTGGACTCGTCGGTCGGCGCACCGTGCTCGCGCACAACGTCCACCCGCAGGATCGGGAACTGGCGCGGATGGCCGAAGCCGGGTCGGTGGTCGCACACTGCCCGACCTCGAACTCGGCTCTGGCCAGCGGCTTCTTCCCGCTGCGCCGGCACATCGAGGCCGGCGTCCGGGTGGCCCTGGGTTCGGACGTCGGAGCGGGCACCGGGTTCAACCTGCTCAAGGAGGGCGTGCAGTCGTACTTCATGCAGCAGCTCGACCCGTCCAGGGGAGTGGCGTTGACCTCTGCGCATCTGCTGCACCTGGCGACCTCTGCCGGGGCCGAAGCGCTCGAACTCGATGAGGTCGGGGTGCTGAGTCCGGGCAAGCGCTTCGACGCCGTGCTCATCCGCCCGGCCGAGGGCCAGCCCTTGAACGTCGGCATCCGCCACGCCGCCGACGACGGCGACGCCTTGGCGAAGATCTTCGCCATGGGCACCCCGGGCGACATCGCGGACGTCTGGGTCGACGGCGTCTCCCTCCACCCCTAATTGCTACCTGACGGCGGCCCAGCAACCTCGCGCGAGGTTGCTGGGCCGCCGTCAGGTAGTTCTGGGGGACAGGTCTTGACGGGAGCTCCAAGGGCGACTTATGCTGATTTCACGGAATGGAAACACACTTCCACAATACGGAAAACAGCGGCAACTCAAAGGAGAGCTCCATGTCCCAGAACTTCACCTCACCTGGCAGCTACGTCCTCAACTGCTCGACCCTGCTCACCGAACTGCCCGTTCTCGAGCGCGCGCAGGCCGCGAAGGACGCCGGTTTCGACGACGTCGAATTCTGGTGGCCCTTCGACGGGAACCCGAGCCCCACCTCGGCGGAGGTCGATGAGTTCATCGCCTCCCTCGAATCCGCAGGCGTCGCCTTCAAAGGCCTGAACTTCTGGGCCGGAAACATGGCAGCAGGCGATCGCGGAATGGTCTCGATCATCGGCGCCGAAGAGGACTTCGCGAAGAACGTCGACATCGTCGTCGACATCGGCCGCCGCACCGGCTGCCGCGCCTTCAACGCGCTCTACGGTCTGCGCACCGACGGACAGGACCCGGCCGCTCAGGACGCCACCGCCGCCGCCAACCTGGCGCTGGCCGCCGGCAAGGTCGCCGAAATCGGCGGATCCGTCCTCGTCGAACCCGTCTCCGGAGCCGAGGCCTACCCGCTCAAGCGCTACGCCGACGCCGCCGAGGTGGTCGCCCAGGTCCGCGCCGACGGACCCGAGAACATCGCCGTGCTCGCCGACTTCTACCACATGCACGTCAACGGCGACGACGTCGCGGTCGTCATCGAAGCCGAAGCCGCGAACTTCGGCCACATCCAGATCGCCGACGCCGACGGCCGCGGGGCACCGGGAACCGGGTCGCTGCCGCTGCGCCAGTGGATCGACCGCGCCTACGAGCTCGGCTACACCGGAGCCGTGGCGCTCGAATACAAACAGGACCGCGCGACCGCCTTCGACTGGCTCGACCGCGCCGCCCAGACCGCCTGAACATCACCACCGACGACTCGAAGGAAACCCCCACCATGTCCAAGACCATCGCTTTCATCGGACTCGGCATCATGGGCCTGCCCATGGCCAAGAACCTCGTCAACGCCGGATTCGACGTCCGCGGCTTCAACCGCACCCCGGCCAAGGCCGACGCCCTCGCCGAGGCGGGAGGCAGTGCCGCCGCCACCATCGCTGAGGCGGTGGACGGGGCCGACGTCATCATCACCATGGTTCCCGACTCACCCGACGTCGAAGCCGTGCTCACCGGCGACGACGGAATCCTCGCCCACGCGTCCGCCGGGGCCACCTGGATCGACTTCTCCACCATCCGCCCCGACGTCGCGAAGGACCTGGCCGAACAGGCCAAGACCGCCGGCCTCAAACCGCTCGATGCCCCCGTCTCCGGAGGGGAGCCCGGAGCCATCGACGGTGTCCTCTCCGTCATGATCGGCGGCGACCAGGCCGACTTCGACGCCGTATCCGATGTCTTCGACGCCGTCGGCAAGACCATCGTCCTCGTCGGCCCCTCGGGAGCCGGCCAGACCGTCAAGGCCGCGAACCAGCTCATGGTCGCCGGCAATATCGGACTCCTCGCCGAGGCCGTCGTCTTCCTCGAAGCCTATGGAGTCGAAACAGGTGCGGCCCTGCAGGTCCTCGGCGGCGGTCTGGCCGGATCCAAGGTGCTCGACCAGAAGGGGCAGAAGATGCTCGACCGCTCCTTCGACCCCGGATTCCGGCTCGAACTCCACCACAAGGACATGGGCATCGTCACCGCCGCCGCCCGCGAGGCCGGAGTCGCGATCCCGCTCGGCGCCACGGTCGCCCAGCTCGTCGCCGCAACAGTGCAGCAGGGCAACGGAGGACTCGATCACTCGGGCCTCTTCACCGTCATCGAAGCCCTCTCAGGCAAGAACGAGAACTGAACGACCGCCTCGGCGAGGCCACACCAGCCGGGCGGGGTCGTCGGCCCAACGACACCAACGGTCCCGCCCAACCATGAACCGAGCCGGCGACAGCGTCGTCGCCGGCTCACGAACAAAGGACGAACAATGACACGCATGCGCGCAGTCGACGCCGTTGTGCTCATCCTCGAGAAGGAAGGTGCCACCGAGACCTTCGGGCTGCCGGGGGCGGCGATCAACCCGCTCTACTCGGCGATGAAGGCCCACGGCGGAATCCGCCACACCCTCGCCCGGCACGTCGAGGGAGCCTCCCACATGGCCGACGGATACACCCGTTCGGCACCGGGCAACATCGGAGTCTGCCTGGGCACCTCGGGCCCGGCAGGCACCGACATGATCACCGGCCTCTACGCCGCGGCCGCAGACTCCCAGCCGATCCTGTGCATCACCGGCCAGGCACCCGTCGCCGTGCTCGACAAGGAGGACTTCCAGGCCGTCGACATCGCCTCGATCGCGAAGCCCGTGACGAAGATGGCCAAGACGGTGCTCGAAGCCGGGCAGGTGCCCGGTGTCTTCCAGACCGCGTTCCAGCTCATGCGCTCTGCCCGTCCCGGACCCGTGCTCATCGACCTGCCCATCGACGTGCAGCAGACCGAGATCGAATTCGACATCGACACCTACGAACCGCTGGCCCCGGCGAAGCCCGCGGCCACCGCGACGCAGGCGGAGAAGATCCTCGACCTCATCGCCGAGGCGGAGCACCCGATCATCATCGCCGGCGGTGGAATCATCAACGCCGACGCCGCCGCCAGGCTCGTCGAATTCGCCGAACTCACCTCCATCCCGGTCTCGCCGACCCTCATGGGCTGGGGTGCGATCCCCGATGACCACCCGTTGGCCGCGGGCATGGTCGGAATCCAGACGCATGTGCGCTACGGCAATGCGTCCTTCCTCGAATCCGATCTCGTCATCGGCATCGGCAACCGCTGGGCCAATCGCCACACCGGGAATCTGGACGTGTACCGCAAGGGTCGGAAGTTCGTCCACATCGACATCGAACCCACCCAGATCGGACGCGTCTTCGCCCCCGACTACGGGGTCGCTTCCGACGCCGGAGCCGCCCTCGACGCACTGCTGGCTGCCGCACGCTCTCGGTCGGGCGGGCTGCCGGACTTCACCGGTTGGGCCGGCGAATGCACGGCACGGAAGTCGACCGAGCACCGGAAGACGAACTTCACCGAGGTGCCGATCAAACCCCAGCGTGTCTACCAGGAGATGAACCAGGCCTTCGGCCGCGACGTCACCTACGTCTCGACGATCGGGCTCAGCCAGATCGCCGGCGCCCAGATGCTGCACGTCTACCGACCTCGGCACTGGATCAACGCGGGACAGGCCGGACCCCTGGGCTGGACCGGACCGGCCGCGCTCGGTGTGGCCAAGGGCAAGCCCGGCGAGACCGTCGTGGCGCTGTCGGGCGACTACGACTTCCAGTTCATGATCGAAGAGCTCGCCGTCGGTGCGCAGCACCAGATCCCCTATGTCCACGTCGTCGTCAACAACTCCTACCTCGGTCTCATCCGCCAGTCCCAGCGCGGATTCGAGATGGACTATGAGGTGTCGCTGGCATTCGAGAACATCAACACCGCCGGTTCCGCATCGTCCGGTTACGGAGTCGACCATGTGGCCGTCGCCCAGGGGCTCGGGTGCAAGGCGCTGCGGGTCGAGGACCCCGAACTCATCGGCGAAGGCCTGCGCGTGGCCAAGGAGCTCATGGACGAACACCAGGTGCCCGTGGTCGTCGAGGTCATCCTCGAGCGCGTCACGAACATCTCGATGGGAACCGCCCTCGATCAGATCAACGAGTTCGAGACGCTCGCCCAGACCCCGGCCGACGCTCCGACGGCGCTGAGCCCGATGGGCGAACTGGCTGCAGCGAAATAGGCAGGGTCCAACCCGCCGGGGGGCTGGGCCGAACCGCCCGAGCCGAGTAGGCTAGAACGGTATACCGAAACTGAATCCACCGGCCCCCAGGGGCGGGCGACCGAGGAGGAACATGAGCAACGACGCCGACTTCGACCTGATCATCCATGCCGAGAAGGCTCTGCTGCCGGAGGGCATCGAACTGGTGACGATCGGGGTCAGGGACGGGAGGATCGCCGAGATCGCCCGCGGTGGACAGGATCTGGGCACAGCCGCCTCGGCGGAGGTGAAAGTCATCGAGATCGCGGATGATCAGGTGCTGCTGCCCGGTCTCGTCGACTCCCACGTCCACGTCAACGATCCCGGTCGCGCCGAATGGGAGGGCTTCGCCAGCGCCACCCGCGCGGCCGCGGCCGGGGGAGTGACGACGATCGTCGACATGCCGCTGAACTCGCTGCCACCGACGGTCGACGTCGCAGCTCTGGAGACGAAACGGGCGGTCGCCGAGCCCAAGGCCTTCGTCGACGTCGGCTTCTGGGGCGGGGCGATCCCCGGCAACACCGCGGATCTGCGCCCCCTGCATGAGGCCGGCGTCTACGGGTTCAAATGCTTCCTCGAGGACTCCGGCGTCGAGGAGTTCCCGCCGCTGGAACCGGCGGAGATGACGGCGGACATGGCCGAGATCGCCTCCTTCGACGGAATGCTCATCGTCCATGCCGAGGATCACGAGGTGATGACCTCGGCACCGAAGAACTCGGGTCCGAGGTTCGCTGACTTCCTCGCCACGCGCCCCCGCGAGGCCGAGAACGTCGCGATCGCCCGCGTCATCGACGCTGCTCGGGAGACCGGTGCCCGGGCGCACATCCTGCACCTGTCCTCGGCGGATGCGCTCGATCAGATCGCTGCGGCCAAGGCTGAAGGGGTCAAGCTCACCGTCGAGACCTGCCCGCACTACCTCGTCTTCACTGCCGAGGAGATCCCGGACGGGGCGACCACGCACAAGTGCTGCCCGCCGATCCGCGAGGAATCGAACCGGGAGGCGCTGTGGCAGGGCCTCATCGACGGCACGATCGACTGCATCGTCTCCGACCATTCGCCCTCGACGGCCGAGCTCAAGCTGCTCGACACGGGCGACTTCGGTGCGGCGTGGGGTGGGATCTCGTCGCTGCAGCTGGGACTCTCGCTCGTGTGGACCGAAGCAGCGAAGCGCGGAATCGAGCTCGCCGAGGTGGTCCGCTGGATGTCCGCGGCACCGGCGGCCGTGGCTCGGGTCGAAGGCAAGGGTTCGATCGCCGAAGGCAATGACGCGGACTTCGCCGTCTTCGCCCCCGACGACGAGTGGACCGTGCGGGCGACGGAGCTCTGGCATCGCAACCAGATCAGCGCGTACGACACCCGCACCGTCCGCGGTCGGGTCACGCAGACGGTGCTGCGCGGGGCCCCGGTCGACTTCGAGACCCCGGGAGGCCGCCTCCTCAAAGCCCGCTGATTTACTACCTGACGGCGGCCGTGCCACCTCGCGCGAGGTGGCACGGCCGCCGTCAGGTAGTTGTGGGGAGAAGTTATCCACAGATTGCTCTCGGTTATTGTCTTTTGAAGGTCAAGAGTGCAGTTTGGTGTCATGTACTTAAGTATGACGACGCAGAAGCTCTATCGGCTCGGGTTCACCAAAGACGAGATTCGGCGCGGGGAGAAGTGCTGCCTCGAACGCGTAGCGCGAGGACGGTATGTGGCCACCGGCTCCTGCACGGACGCGCGACATGAGCCGATCTGGTCGGCACTGAGTGAAGAGGACTTCGAGGAGTTCGGCCACCACGGCGACATGCGTGATGAGATCGAGCGTCTTCGCGTACTCATCCGGACTCGTGCTGAGAAGATCCACACCGCTTCTGGACGGTGGCGAGTGTCGAAGGGGCGTGAGGTCTTCTCGCATCTGTCGGCGGCGCTCATCCACGGCCTCCCGATCGCCTATCCGGCCGAGTCCAGGGTGGAGGTGCTGCGTCCCAACATCAGCCGCAAGTACAAGCACCTCTATGTCCGGGACAGAGAGGTTCCGTCACCACATCGCCAGATGGTCGGCATCTATGCGGTGACGACGATGGAACGGACGCTCATCGACGTCGCCCGCGACTACGGACCCGATATGTCGGTGCCGATGCTTGACGAGGTGATCCGCCGACGCCGCACCGCGCGATTCCGCATCGAGGCTGTGCTGGCCGAATGCCCCGAACTACGCGGGGACGCGGCGGTGCTGCGCGCCCTCGACCTCACTGATGGCAGGCGCGAAGCCCCGTCGGAGTCGATCGCAGCAGTGCGCTTCTTCGAACACGGAATCATCGGCTTCGAACCGCAAGTCGAATTCTTCGACCACTCCGGAGGCGTTGTCGCCCGAGTCGACTTCTGCAATCACGATGCCCGTCTGATCATCGAGATCGACGGCGTGGAGAAGTACACGATGAATGGACGTTCGCCGGAAGAGAGCATCGCCGCGGAGAAGGCGCGTCAGGCCGCACTCGAAGCCAGGGGGTACACGATCATCCGGCTCACATACGGCGATCTCTTCCGCGCGGCTCCGTTCGAGCGGATCCTCGGAGAGCTCGCCACCCGTCTGCGCACGAACTGAGTGCCCGGAAACGCTCCCAGACGCAGGTGGCGGCGGCGGTGCCACCTCGCGCGAGGTGGCACCGCCGCCGCCAGGTAGCAATTAGGGGAGGAGCTGGGTGCGGAGGCGGGCCACGTGGCCGCGGGCGTCGACGTTGTACTCGGCGTGGGTGAGCGTGCCGTCGGCGCCGATGACGAAGGTCGAGCGCTGGGTGCCCTGGAACGTGTGCTCGCCGACCGTCTTCTGTCCATAGCTGCCGTAGGCCTTCGCCACTGCAGCGCCAGGGTCGGAGAGCAGCGAGAAGGTCAGCCCCTCCTCGGCGGCGAACTCCTTGAGCGATTCGGTGTCATCGGGGGAGACCCCGAGGACCTCGAAGCCGGCGGCCGCCAGCGCCGAGAGGTTGTCCCGGAAGTCGCGGGCCTCCGTCGTGCACCCCGGCGATGCGGCCTTCGGGTAGAAGTAGAGGATGACGCTGCGGCCGGCATAGTCGGCCTTCGACACCGTCCGCCCCTCGGCGTCGGTGAGCGTGAAGTCGGGAGCGATGTCTCCGACGGTGAGCTGAGTCTGAGTGGTCGTGGTCATGGTGCGTCCTTTCGTCGTTGAAATGGTGCGTCCGGCGGTGCGCTGAGTGCGCACGCCTGTGCGGCCGTGTCCTCGATGAGCGCTTCGGCGCGCTCGGACAGGGTGGTGAGGTCCGCCGGTCCCGGTGCGATCGACAGCGCCGCCGTGATCCCGGCTTCCCGGCATTCCGCGGCGGTCAGGCCGACCCGACCGGCGATGACGATCACCCTCGCCGAGGCGGGGGCATGGTCCCGCACGGCCGCGACGACCTTCCCACCCAGGGATTGGGAATCGAAGGATCCCTCTCCGGTGAGTACGAAATCGGCGTCGGCCAGGGCCTCGGACAGTCCCACGGCCTCGGCGACCATCGTCGATCCGGGAACCACCTCGGCGCCGAGCATCGTCGTCAGCGCCAGCGGAATCCCGCCGGCAGCCCCGAATCCCGGAGTCGCCGCCAGGTCTTTCGCCTCGGCAGAGGTGCCGGTGAGCACCTCGGCCAAGTGGCCGAGCGCGGAATCGAGCACGGCCACCGAGTCCGCGTCCGCCCCTTTCTGCGGACCGAAGACCGCAGCGGCCCCGCGGGGCCCGGTGAGCGGATTGTCGACGTCGACGGCGATGCGCCACCGCACGGCCGTCGCCCTCTGGTCCAGCCCCGAGGTGTCGACCGCAGCGATCGCGGCCAGGCCGCCTCCGCCCGGGGCGACCGGCTGACCTGCGACATCGGTGAAGCGGGCGCCGAGGGCGGCCAGTATTCCGGTCCCGCCGTCCGTGCTCGCCGAGCCGCCGATGCACAGCAGGATCTCCTCGACGCCGAGGTCGAGCGCCGCGGTCGCGATGAGCCCGACACCATAGGTGTCGGCGCGTTCGGGCCGCAGCTCCACGTCCGAGACCTGCGGCAGGCCATTGGCTTGGGCCGCCTCGATGACCGCGGTCTTTCCGTCGGGGGAGAGGCCGAAGTCCGCCGAGGCGGTCCTGCCCAGGGCATCGACCGTGTCGACGGTGCGCGGCCGGGTTCCCCAGACGGCGAGCAGGGCGTCGAGCGTGCCCTCCCCGCCGTCGGCGAAGGGCAGTTCGGTGACTCGTGCGCTGGGGAAGACTGCTCGAGCTCCGCGGGCCATGGCGGCTGCGGCGGCCGGAGCGGAGGCCGAACCCTTGAATGAGTCAGGGGCGCAGACGATTGACGGGGTCTGATCTGTCGTTGTCAGGCTCATGCACTCATTCAACCTCATCGTCGATGGCCGGGTGTGCGGCGGTTGCCACACGAACAGTATCCACTATACGGAAGAAAGTTTCCACAAAAATGTGTGAGCAATTTGACATTGCCGATGACGCCCAGCAGACTCGGAGCAGTTGTTCGGAAATGGTATTCCGAACGGTGAAAGTCATTCAGCGCCTGCCAAGGAGGTCACCGTGGACCTGGCCGAGTTCAACCGACTCCCAGCCGATGATGCCCGCGGAATTCTGCGTCCCTGCCTCGACGTCGACCGGTGGATCGACGCGATCGTCGACGCCCGCCCCCTGGCCGACCTCGACTCCGCCGAGGCGGCGTCCCGCGCCGCCGCACCGCTGACCACCGCCGAGATCGACGCGGCGATGTCCCATCATCCGCGCATCGGTGAGAAGGCGAAGGGCGACAGCGCCGAGGCGGCCCATTCGAGCCGTGAGCAGGCCGGACTCGGCACCTTGGAAGCAGACGTGCAGTCCCAGCTGGCCGCGGGCAACGCCGCCTACGAAGACCGCTTCGACCGCGTCTTCCTCATCCGCGCCGCCGGTCGCACCCCTGAGGAGATCCTCTCCGAACTGCAGCGCCGCATGGACAACACCGACGAGGATGAGACCGCCGAGGTCGGGCAGCAGCTCATCCAGATCGCCGAACTGAGACTCGAAGGGATCCTCTCATGAGCTTCATCACCGCCCACGCGCTCGACTCCATGGTCGGCACCCCCGCCGCCGACCTCGAGGTCACTCTCTACTCCGGGGCCGAGACCATCGTCTCGGCCCGCACCGACGACAACGGGCGAGTCTCCGACTTCGGCCCCGACCACCTCGAGCCGGGGGACTACCGAATCGTCTTCGGCACCGGCGACTACTTCGCTGCCCGCGAGATCGATCACTTCCACCCCGTGGTCACCATCGACTTCACCGTCCAGGCCGGGCAGGAGCACTATCACATTCCGCTGCTGCTCAGCCCCTTCGCCTACAGCACCTACCGCGGCAGCTGAGCCGCGCCCACAATCGCTCACAGGGGAAGCAGGCCCCCTGCAGGATCTCCATCCTCAACAAACCGCCGAAGCCGTCCGGGAACTGCCGGCAGGCCTCGCCAAACGAATGGTCACGGCGTGTGCAGGGGTGCACGCCGACGAACTGGAGGAAGAAAATGAGCAAGGTCCGACTGACATCGAACCAGTACGGCAAGGCGGAGAACCGACTCATGCGGGTCTACCGCGACACCGACCGCCACGAGATCCGCGATCTCAATGTCACCTCACAGCTGTGGGGCGACTTCGAGACCGCTCACACCGAAGGCAACAACGAGCACGTCGTCGCCACCGACACCCAGAAGAACACGGTCTTCGCGAAGGCCAAGGAGCTGGGCGTGAGCTCGCCCGAACAGTTCCTCATGGGCCTGGCCGACCATTTCACCTCAAGCTTCGACTGGGTCACCGGCGGACGCTGGGAAGCCGAAGAATACGGCTGGGACCGGATCAACGACCACAAGCACTCGTTCTTCAAGTCCGCTCCCGAGGTCCGCACCGTCGTCTTCACCCGAGACGGCGACAAGGACACGCTGATCTCCGGCTTCAACGGACTCACCGTGCTCAAGACCACGGAGTCGGGCTTCGTCGGCTACCCGAAGGACAAGTACACGACCTTGCCGGAGACCCAGGACCGGATCCTCGCGACCGATATCGCCACCCGGTGGATCTACAACACCACCGACCTCGACTTCGAAGCCGTGTACACCAAGGTCAAGGAGATCATCCTCGACTCCTTCACCGATCACTTCTCCCACGCCCTGCAGCACACGCTGTACCAGATGGGCGAGAAGGTCATAGAGGCTGTGCCGGAGATCGACGAGATCCGCTTCTCCTGCCCGAACAAGCACCACTTCCTCTATGACATCGAACGTTTCGGGCTCGAGAACCCGAACGAGGTCTTCATCGTTGCCGACCGCCCCTACGGCCTCATCGAAGCCACCTTCACCCGTGAAGGCGTCGACGAGAACAAGGACGCATGGGCACAGGTCGCCGGCTTCTGCTGAGATCTGAACATTACCTGCTGAGACAGGACTTTCCATCTCCGGGCTCCCGGGGTACTGTTCCGGGAGCCCGGACCCCGTGAGAAGGAAACCCCGATATGACACAGGACACAACCTCGGCGAGTCCGAGGGGACACGTCGACGAAGAGGTCGATGAATGGATCGAGTCCTGGGAAGGGCTCGTCGGCGCGCGCGGAACCCAGCGCGCGGGCGAGATCATGGAGGCGCTGCGTGCACGCGCGGCCACGAACTCCGTCGCCCAGCCCAAGGTCACCACCACTGACTACGTCAACACCATCCCCGTTGACCAGGAACCGTTCTATCCCGGCGAGGAGAAGGTCGAGCGCCGCTTCCGCAGATGGCTGCGGTGGAACGCCGCCATGCTCGTCCATCGGGCGCAGCGGCCCGAGATCTCCGTGGGCGGGCACATCTCCACCTACGCCGGCGCCGCCACGCTCTACGAAATCGGATTCAACAACTTCTTCCGCGGTCAGGACCACCCCGGCGGCGGCGATCAGGTCTTCTTCCAGGGCCATGCCTCACCGGGAATGTACGCCAGGGCGTTCCTCGAGGGCCGCCTGACCGAGGCCGACCTCGACGGGTTCCGGCAGGAGGTCTCACGTGCCCCGCACGGACTGAGCTCGTATCCGCACCCGCGGCTGATGCCGGAGTTCTGGCAGTTCCCGACCGTGTCGATGGGTCTGGGCCCGATCAACGCGATCTACCAGGCGCAGATGAACCGCTACCTCCACAACCGCGGCATCTCCGACACCTCGGATCAGCGGGTGTGGGCGTTCCTCGGCGACGGCGAGATGGACGAACCCGAATCGCGCGGCGCCCTGCAGCTGGCCGCGAACGAAGGGCTGGACAACCTCACCTTCGTCATCAACTGCAACCTCCAGCGCCTCGACGGCCCCGTGCGCGGAAACGGCAAGATCGTCCAGGAGCTCGAAGCGACCTTCACCGGCGCCGGCTGGGATGTCATCAAGGTGCTGTGGGGCCGCGAATGGGACGACCTGCTGGCCAAGGACCGCACCGGCGACCTCGTGAAGATCATGAACGAGACCCTCGACGGTGACTACCAGACCTTCAAGGCCGAATCCGGCGGATTCATCCGCGACAACTTCTTCGGCCGGACACCTGCGACGAAGGGGCTCGTCGACCACCTGTCCGACGACGACATCTGGAACCTCAAACGCGGCGGCCACGACTATCACAAGGTCTTCGCCGCCTACCAGAAGGCCGTGAACACCAAGGGCAAGCCGACCGTCATCCTCGTGCAGACCGTCAAGGGCTACGGCTTGGGCACGACGTTCGAGTCCCGCAATGCCACGCACCAGATGAAGAAGTTCACCGCCGACGACGTCAAGGCCTTCCGCGATCGGATGGACATCCCGATCAGCGACAAGGTCATCGACGAGGACCCGTACGCGGTGCCCTACTACCACCCGGGCAAGGATTCCGAAGAGATCCAGTACATGCTCGACCGTCGGCGTCAGCTCGGCGGATTCCTGCCGGCACGCAAACCCGAGCACAACAAGATCACCCTGCCCGCGCCCAGCGACAAGGCGTTCGCACAGACGAAGAAGGGCTCGGGGCAGCAGATGGCCGCCTCGACTATGGCCTTCGTCCGGCTGCTCAAGGACCTCATGCGAGAGAAGGGGCTGGGCGAGCGGATCGTGCCCATCATCCCCGATGAGGCCCGCACCTTCGGCATCGACGCGTTCTTCCCGACCGCGAAGATCTACAACCCGAACGGGCAGAACTACCTCGCCGTCGACCGCGAGATGTTCCTCTCGTACAAGGAGGCCACGAGCGGCCAGCTCCTCCACGTGGGCATCAACGAGGCCGGTGCCGCGGCCGGATTCACCGCCGCGGGAACCGCGTACTCCACCCACGGCGAACCGATGATCCCGATCTACGTGTTCTACTCGATGTTCGGGTTCCAGCGCACCGGTGACGCCTTCTGGGCTGCCGGCGACCAGATGACCCGCGGGTTCATCATCGGCGCCACCGCCGGACGGACGACCCTGACCGGTGAGGGCCTGCAGCACGCCGACGGACATTCCCCGGTGCTCGCGGCCACGAACCCGGCCGTGCGCGTCTTTGATCCGGCCTTCGGCTACGAGATCGGGCATATCGTCCGCGACGGTCTGCATCGCATGTACGGAGAGCACGACCTCGGCGAGGACGAGCGCAATGTCATGTACTACCTCACCGTGTACAACGAGCCGATGCTCCAGCCGGCCGAACCGGAGGACGTCGACGTCGAGGGCATCCTCAAGGGCATCCACCGCGTCGCCGAGGCGGCCCCCGGCGACCGTCCGCAAGCGCAGCTGCTCGCCTCCGGTGTGGCCGTGCCCTGGGCTCTCGAGGCCCGGGACCTGCTCGCCGCCGACTGGGGCGTCGATGCCGCCGTGTGGTCAGTGACCTCATGGGCGCAGCTGCGCCGCGACGGCCTCGAATGCGAAGCTGCGGAACTCAGCGCCGCCGACGGCACCGAGGCGGCCGACCGCGTGCCGTACGTGCGTCAGAAGCTGGAGGGGCAGCCTGGCCCGATCGTGGCCACGAGCGACTTCGACTCCACCCAGCCGGATCTCATCCGGCCGTACCTGGACCACGATTTCGCGACGCTCGGCGCCGACGGGTTCGGTTTCTCCGACACCCGCGCCGCCGCGCGCAGGCACTTCAAGATCGACGCGCACTCGATGGTCGTGCGCACCCTGCAGCTGCTTGCCAAGCGCGGTGAGATCGACGGATCCATTCCCGCCGAGGCGGCTCGACGTTATCGTCTGAACGACGTCAACGCCGGCACCTCGGGAACGGCCGGCGGAGACTCCTGACCCGGTCCGGGAGCTGAAGCCAGAGTCAGCGGCCGCTCTGCATCTCTGCGGAGATGCGGGCGGCCGCGTCTTTGAGCAGGGGCACGGCGCGATCGGCGAACGACTGGTCGACGCGGCTGATCGGACCCGACACGGAGATCGCCAAAGGCGCGGGGGAGTCCGGGATGGCCATGGCGAAGCAGCGCACCCCGAGCTCCTGCTCCTGCTCGTCGATGGCATAGCCGCGCTCACGGATGCGGCTCAGCTCGGCCTCGAGATCCTCGATCGTCCCGATGCTGTATTCCGTGGGGGTGGGCATTCCGGCGGTGGCTGCGATATGCCGGACCTGCTCGGACTCGAGCCCCGCGAGAATGGCCTTGCCGACCCCGGTGGCGTGCATATGGGCACGGCGTCCCACCTCGGTGAACATCCTCATCTGGCGTTCGGAGGCGACCTGATCGACGTAGACGACCATGTCTCCGTCCATCGTTGCCACGTTTGCCGACTCCCCGAGCTCGGCGACGAGTTCGCGCAGATAAGGGCGGGCGACGGCGCCGAGCTGGGAGCCGGCGATATCGCCGAGTCGCACCAGCCCGGGCCCGAGCGCATAGCCGCGGTCGGGAAGCTGTCGGACCACGCCGAGGTTGACCAGGGTGTTGAGCAGACGATGGATCGTCGGCAGGGGCAGATTGACGTCCGCGGCGATATGGCTCAGCGTCGCCGATCCTGCGGAGTTCGCGATGCACTCAAGCAGTCCGAACGCGCGTTCGACGGACTGCACGCCGCCCTTGGACTGGCGGATCGCCGGGGTGTCCTTGCTGCTCATCGATGTTCCTTAATCTGTGGTGAGTCTCGGCAGTGAAACTCCGTTCAGTCTAGTCCCGAAATGGAAGAAACTTTCCGAATCCACTGACACCGTCTAGTATTTCCACTAGGCAGAAGTTATTATCCATAATACGGAAACTCGATATCAAGGAGGATATTGCCCATGGTCGCCACCAGCCCCGGATACTCCATCACTCTGCGCGTCGGCACCCAGGTCGGTCAGGCCTCGACCTCCGACCTCGTCGCCGCGGCCGCCGCCACCGGCGCGTCAGTCACCGCCCTCGACGTCGTCGAGTCCACTCCGCACTCGGTCATCATCGACGTCAGCGCCGATACCCGCGACGTCGCCCATGCCGACGAAGTCTCCGATGCGCTGGGTGCCCTGCCCGGAGTCGACGTCCACAAGGTGTCGGACCGGACCTTCCTGCTCCACCTCGGCGGCAAGCTCGAATCCACCCCGAAGGTGCCCCTGCGCAACCGCGACGACCTCTCCCGTGCCTACACCCCGGGTGTGGCCCGTGTGTGCAAGGCGATCGCTGAGAACAAAGAGGATGCACGTCGGCTGACGATCAAACGCAACACCGTCGCCGTGGTCACCGACGGGACCGCGGTGCTCGGCCTCGGCGATATCGGCCCCGAAGCGGCCATGCCGGTGATGGAGGGCAAGGCCGTGCTGTTCAAGCAGTTCGCCGATGTCGACGCCTGGCCGGTGGCCCTCGACACGAAGGACACCGAGGAGATCATCTCCATCTGCAAGGCCATCGCACCGGCCTACGGCGGAATCAACCTCGAAGACATCGCTGCCCCGCGCTGCTTCGAGATCGAGGCCCGGCTGCGCGAGGAACTCGACATCCCCGTCTTCCACGATGACCAGCACGGCACCGGTGTCGTCACCCTAGCCGCGCTGAAGAACGCGCTCAAGGTCGTCGACAAGAAGATCGAGGACCTGCGCATCGTCGTCTCCGGAGTCGGCGCGGCCGGCAACGCCATCATCCGCCTCCTCCAGGTCGCCGGTGCCGCGAACATCATCGCCTGCGGCCGCGACGGGGCGATCGGCCCGGACTCGACGGTCGACACCGACCACAAGAAGTGGCTGCAGGCGAATACGAACCCCGAGGGCTTCTCCGGCACCCTCAAGGAAGCCGTCGTCGGCGCCGACGCGTTCATCGGCGTCTCCGCCCCGAATGTGCTCGACGGTGACGATATCGAGGCGATGAACAAGGACGCGCTGGTCTTCGCCATGGCCAATCCCGACCCCGAGGTGGACCCCGCCGAGGCGGCGAAACACGCAGCCGTCGTGGCCACCGGCCGCAGCGACTTCCCGAACCAGATCAACAATGTGCTCGCGTTCCCGGGAATCTTCCGCGGACTCCTCGACGCCGAAGCCCGCGACGTGGATGAGAACATCATGGTCGCCGCCGCCGATGCCATCGCCTCGTGCATCCCCGAGGACGAACTCCACCCCGGCTACGTGATCCCCTCCGTGTTCGATCCCGAAGTCGCGAAGAAGGTCGCCGAGGCGGTCGCCCGGGTCTCGTCCTGAAACCCCAGAGAGCCTTGCGTGCCTGGGGACGGAGAATGAGAGACAATGAGGCCAGGTCAGGCGCCGCCGCCTCGCCGTCGAACCCCGTGCAGAGAAAGAGAATGTGAAAGTGGAACGATCAACACTCGCCGATATCGACTCACTGCTGGGAGACACGGACGAGCTTCTGGCGACCGCGTACCCCGGTGATCGCGACGTCCGCCAGCCAGTGCACACCGTGTACGTGCCCGGACACCGCACGAGTGCCGACCTGCCGTACCAGTGGGGGCAGCAGGCGCTCGAATGCGTCGAGGCCCACGGCGGAATGCTGCAGCTGGCCGAACGCGTCATCACCGCAGCCCGGAAGGAATCCGGTCCCGCGATCCCTGGCCAGGTGCCCAGCATCCACCAGGTGGCGCGGGAGGCCGAACTCCTCGCCGAGGCGGTCACCGCGAAGCTCGAACGTGAGCCGATCGAGGACCTGCGTCTGGACTTCGAAGACGGATTCGGCGACCAGGGGGATGAGACCGAGGATCGGTGGGTCGTCCAGGCCGCCCGCGATGCGGTGGCCGGCCGCGCGGAGAAGGCAGCCCCCGGCTTCGTCGGCATCCGGTTCAAATGCATGGAGTCAGCGACCCGGGAACGCGGTCTGCGCACTCTCGACCTGTTCCTCTCCGAACTCATCAAGGCAGGCGGCAGACTGCCGGAGAATCTCGTGCTCACCCTCCCGAAGGTCAGCACCGTCGATCAGGTCCGGGCGATGGTGGTCGCCGCGCGAGCGCTGGAAGCCGAGCACAGCCTCGGTGAAGGGACTATCACCTTCGAGATCCAGGTCGAGACCCCGCAGCTCGTCCTCGCCGCCGATGGCACCGTGCCGCTGGCGACGGCGCTGCAGGCCGGGGCCGGGCGCGTGACCTCGCTGCACTATGGAACCTATGACTATTCGGCGTCGATGGGAGTGGCCGCGGCCTACCAGGCGATGGACCATCCGGTCGCGGACTTCGCGAAGAACCAGATGATGCTCGCCGTCGCGGGCACTGGAGTCCACCTCTCCGACGGGTCGACGAACATTCTCCCGCTCGGCGAGCCGGCGGAGGTCCACCACGCGTGGGCTCTGCACGCCGGCCTCGTCCGCCGCCATCTCAAACGAGGGATCTACCAGGGCTGGGATCTGCACCCGCACCAGCTGCCGACCAGGTTCCTGGCGACCTTCGCCTTCTACCGCGAAGGCGGGCCACGGGCGGCGCAGCGCCTGCACGACTACGTGTTCAAGGCGGATTCGACGGTCCTCGACGAACCCGCGACCGCGAAGGCGCTCGCCCGCTACCTCGACAGGGGACTCGTCTGCGGAGCCCACACCAAGGAGTTCGTGACCTCGCGGACGAATCTCAGCCTCACCCAGCTCGGGCAGCTCGCCCGCACCGGCTCGCTCGACTGAGCCCACCGACCACCGACCGAAGGAGACCCTGCCCATGACGACGACCGACCCGTACACCTACTGGGCCCCGACCGGCGGCCACCCGCCGCAGTCCGATCTGCTCACCGACCGTGCACTCGTCACCGAGGCCTATACGGTCATCCCGCGCGGAGTGATGCGCGATATCGTCACTTCGAATCTGCCCGAGTGGACCGGGACCCGGTCGTGGGTGCTGAGCAAGCCCGTGGCCGGGGGAGCGGTGACGTTCTCGCAGACGATCCTCGAAGTCGCGCCCGGCGGCGGCTCGCAGGCGCCGGAACCGCAGCCCGAGGTCGAAGGGTTCCTCTTCGTCATGGCCGGAACGCTCGAGGTCACCCATGAGGGCACCGCGCACACGCTGACTCCGGGTGGGTTCGCGTTCCTGCCCGCCGGATCGACGTGGTCGGCGACGTCCACCGGCACCGAGGCGGCCCGCTTCCACTGGGTGCGCAAACGCTACCAGCCCGTGGCGGGACTGACCCCTGAGGCGAAGTTCGGCAACGAAGCCGATGTCGAACCGTCGCCGATGCCCGGAACCGACGGACGCTGGCGCACGACCCGCCCGCTCGACCCGGACGACCTCGCCTACGACATGCACGTCAACATCGTCACCTTCGAAGCCGGAGCGGTCATCCCGTTCGCGGAGACGCATGAGATGGAGCACGGCCTCTACGTGCTCGAGGGCAAGGCTGTCTACCGTCTCAACGGCGACTGGGTCGAGGTGCAGGAGGGCGACTTCATCTCCATGCGCGCCTTCTGCCCGCAGGCCTGCTATGCCGGAGGGCCCGGACGCTTCCGCTACCTGCTGTACAAGGACGTCAACCGCCAGGTCGAGCTCTGAGCTTCTCGACGCTCCGAACTCCTGAGGGAACGTAAGAAGCGGCTGGCCGGAAAGGATTCCGGCCAGCCGCTTCTCCTGTATGTCAGTCGGCTGAGTGCGTCAGTCCACTCAGATGAGCTGCAGGGTCCGCGAGGTGTACTCGGAGACCTCCTTGAGCAGCGTCTCGTCATCGACGAGGTCGCGGCCGAGCGACGGGATCATGTCCTTGAAGCTCTTCTCCCAGCCCGCGAACTCGCGCGGGAAGCAGGTCTTGAGCAGTTCGATCATGATCGGCACCGCGGTCGAGGCACCCGGTGAAGCACCGAGCAGGGTCGCCAGCGAACCGTCGGCGGACGAGATGAGTTCGGTGCCGAACTGGAGGACGCCGCCCTTCTTCGGATCCTTCTTCATCACCTGCACGCGCTGACCGGCCTGGATGAGTTCCCAGTCGGCGGGGTCGACGGAGGGGATGAAGGTCTGCAGGGCCTCGAAGCGTGCCTTCTTCGTTGCGGCGAGCTCACCGAGGAGGTACGTGACAAGATCCGTGTTGTCCTTGGCGACATTGAGCATCGTGCCGATGTTGTTTCCGCGCACGGACAGCGGCAGATCGGTGAAGCGGCCCTTCTTGAGGAACTTCGGCGAGAAGCCGGCGTAGGGGCCGAACATCAGATAGTCTTGGCCGTCGACGACACGGGTGTCGAGGTGCGGCACCGACATCGGGGGAGCATCCTGAGCGGCCTGGCCGTACACCTTCGCCTGGTGGCGGGCGACGAGATCCTGGTTCGCGGTGCGCAGGAAGTAGCCGGAGACCGGGAAGCCGCCGTAGCCGCGTCCCTCCGGGATGCCGGACTTCTGCAGCAGCGGCAGTGCACCGCCGCCGGCGCCGACGAAGACGAACTTCGCGCCCACCTGGTGGGTCTCGTGCGAGAGCAGATCCTTCACGGTGAGAGTCCAGCCGTCCGAGGAACGGTCGAGGTCGGTGACCTGGTGGCTGGTGCGCACGGTCGCGCCCTTGGCGGCGACGTAGCTGAGCAGCTGAGACGACAGAGAGCCGAAGTCGACGTCGGTGCCCTGCTTGATGCGCGAGATGCCGTTGACCTGACCGGGACCACGGCCGGAGAACATCAGCGGCAGCCATTCGGCCTGAGTGTCCGCGTCCTCGGTGTATTCCATGTCCGCGAACAGCGGATTGCGCACCATCGTCTCGTAGCGGTTCTTGATGTAGTCACGTCCCTTGTCGCCGCGTCCGTAGCTGACGTGGGCGATGGGATTGATGAAGGTCGTCGGATCGGTGATGACACCGGTGTCGACGAGGTGCGACCAGTACTGGCGCGAGTGGTGGAACTGCTGGTTGATGTTCGAGGCCTTCTCCAGGTCGATCTGACCGTTGGAGTCCTCGGGGGTGTAGTTGAGTTCGCAGAGTGCGGCGTGGCCGGTCCCGGCGTTGTTCCAGGGGTCGGAGCTCTCCGTTGCCACATAGTCGAGCTTCTCGTAGACACGGATGTCCCAATCGGGCTGAAGTTCGGTCAGCATGGCGCCCAGAGTGGCGCTCATGATGCCGCCGCCGATCAAGACGACGTCGACTTTTTCCTGCGGTGAGGGCATTTGGACTCTCATTCCTCGTCTCTGACTACATGTATTCGTCTCTCAGGGTACTCTCCGGCATCGGCCCACCTGTAACCCGGGAGGAGGGAACGAAGCGTCGCGAGAGCATTCTCACAGCGGATGGACGTCCGCCCTGCTCGCCTTTATCCGACCATTCGGACGCTTTGGCAAGACAGTCTGTGTTGCCCGCCACAAGATGTGCAACTATGGGCACATGTCCAAACGTTTCCAGCTCCGTGACGCACTCGCCGAATTCCCTCCCTACGTTCCCGGCAAGCCTCCCGTCGCATCCCCCGGCCTGACCCCGTACAAACTGTCGTCGAACGAGAACCACCTGCCGCCGCTGCCGGGTGTCGTCGAATCGGTGGCATCCGCCTCGGCGATTCCGGGGAACTACCCCGATCCCACCGCAGCCGCGCTCGTGGCCGATATCGCCTCCCACCTCGATGTCGAACCCGCCGAGGTGGTCCCCGGCGCCGGGGCCTCCGAGGTCCTCACGGCGCTGACGAACATCACCCTCGAAGCGGGCACGTCCGTGGTCTATCCGTGGCCGTCGTTCGAGATGTACCCGATCCTCGCCTCGGCGCGGGACGCGGAGAAGCGCCCCGTCGACCTCCTGGAAGACGGTCGGCACGACTTCGCCGGGCTGGCCGCGGCGATCGATGACACGACCCGCCTCGTGCTGCTGTGCTCGCCGAACAATCCGACCGGTCCGACGATCACCGATGCCGAACTCGAGGGATTCCTCGCCGAGGTGCCCGAGTCCGTCATCGTCGTCCTCGACGAGGCGTACCTCGAATTCGCCACCGAGGCGGCCGACTCCCTCGCCGCTCGCGCCAAGCACCCGAATCTCGTGCTCGCCCGCACCTTCTCGAAGGCGCACGGCCTGGCAGGTCTGCGCGTGGGCTACGGCATCGCCGACGCCGAGATCGCCTCGGCGATGCGCCAGGTCATCGCCCCGTTCTCCGTCACCGCCGGTGCCCAGGCCGCCGCCCGGGAATCCCTGGCACGCGTCGACGAGGTGGCCGTGCGCGCCAAGGAAGTCGCCGCGGTGCGCGACCGGTTCGCTCACGATCTGCGGGAGCTGGGTCTGTCCGTGCCCGATGCTCAGGGCAACTATGTGTGGATCGCGCTCGACCCCGAGGCGGCCGTCGCCTTCGAAGGCGAGTGCGCGAAGCAGGCCGTGGCCGTGCGTCGTCTGCAGGGCGGTGTGCGTGTGAGCATCGGACCCGATGAGGCTCTCGAGCGCGTGCTCAAGGTCGCCGCGTCGCTGTGACGATGAGTGCGGAGACGACGGTGGGCACGGACCTGGACGGACTTGCGGCCGAGCTGAGCGCAGGCGCCCTGGTCACCGATCGGGATGTCATCGACTCCTATTCGGCGGACAAGGCCCTGTTCTGTCCGGTGGGGACCGCCTCGGCGCTCGTGCGAGCTGCCGACGTCGATGATGTGGTCGCGGTGATGCGCTTCGCCACCGCGCATCGGATCCCGGTGGTCACTCAGGGTGCCAGGACGGGTTTGTCGGGGGCGGCGAACGCCACCGACGGGGCGCTCCTGCTCAACGTCGCGAAGCTGAACGCGATCGTCGACATCGACGGGGTGAACCAGACCTGCCGTGTCCAGCCCGGTGTCATCAACCAAGACCTCAAGACCGCGCTGGCGGAACATGGTCTGTCGTATCCGCCGGATCCGGGGTCGGTGGCGATCTCCACGATCGGCGGGAACGTCGCGACGAACGCCGGCGGCATGTGCTGTGTGAAATACGGGGTGACGCGAGACTACGTGCGCGGTCTGACCGTGGTCCTCGCCGACGGGACAGTGACCCGGTTGGGTCGGCAGACGGCGAAGGGTGTGGCCGGTCTCGATCTGGCGGGGCTGTTCGTCGGGTCCGAGGGGACTCTGGGTGTCATCGTCGAGATCACCCTCGGGCTCAGACCTCTGTTGACTCCGCCGGTGACCGGTGTCGGGATCTTCCCGGACTTGGAATCGGCCGGGCATACGGTCTCTGAGTTCATGGCCTCCGGGGCGGCCCCGTCGATGCTCGAGCTCATGGACGGAGGCACCGTGGGCATGATCAATGCCTATGGTGATTTCGGGCTGCCCGACGGGGCCGGTGCGCTGTTGTTGGTGCAGTCGGATGCTCCGGGGCAGGCCGGTGTGACCGAGCTGGAATCATTCGAGGCGATCGCCAGAGCGCAGGGTGCCGATGAGGTGTTCTTCTCCGATGATCCGGCGGATTCGGAGATGCTGGTCGCGGCTCGTCGGGCTGTGTCTCCGGCGATGGAGAAGTACGTGTCGGGGCTCGGTGGGGGAGAGCTCATCGATGATGTGTGCGTTCCTCGGTCCCGCCTCGGCGAGTTCTTCGCCAGGTTGGACGAGATCGCGGCCCGGCATTCGGTGGAGGTGTCCACGGCCGGGCATGCCGGGGATGGGAATATGCATCCGAGTGTGCTCTTCGATGCCCAGGATGAGGCGAGTGTGGCCGAGGCGAAGGAGACGTTCGCTGAGATCATGCAGCTGGGTCTCGATTTGGGTGGGACGATCACGGGTGAGCACGGGGTCGGGTATCTGAAGAAGGACTGGCTGGTGCGCGAACTCGATGCGGGTGCGCGGGCGCTGCAGACTGCGATCAAGGCGGCGGTGGATCCGTTGGGGATCCTCAACCCGGGCAAGATGCTCGGCTGATTCTCCTCTTCATGTCTCGGATTGTGACGGTTCGCGACCGACTGTGACCGGTCGCGGCCGGCCCCGTCAGGGCGCGGCCTAAGGTGCTGGGAAAAGAGAGGATTCCCCATGACGCTCACCCAGCTGCCCGTTCTCGACCTCAGCCTCGCCGATGACCCCGCGACTGCCGAACAGTTCCGCGAGGACCTGCGTCGCGTCACCCACGAGATCGGCTTCTTCTACCTCACCGGCCACGGCATCCCCGACGCCGAATTCAGCCGCATCATCGATGTCGCCCAGAGCTTCTTCGCATTGCCGGAGGACGAGAAGCTTGCGATCGAGAATACGAATTCCCCGCATTTCCGCGGCTACACCCGCACCGGGGGCGAACGCACCCAGGGCCGCGTCGACTGGCGCGAGCAGATCGACATCGGCCCCGAACGCGCACCCGTGGCCGAACCGGTCAACGACTTCGACCAGCTCACCGGACCCAACCAGTACCCGGAATCGCTGCCCGAGCTGCGGGAGGCCACGGAATCCTGGCATGCGCAGCTGAGTGAGGTCGGCACCCGCCTCCTCGAACAGTGGGCTCTCAGCCTCGGCCAGCCCGGCGAGCATTTCGCCTCCGCCTTCGCCGAGGATGCCGAATCCTTCATCAAGATCGTCCGCTATCCCGAAGCCGAGTCCGAGTCCGTGACCCAGGGTGTGGGCGAGCACCGCGACGGCGGCACCCTCACCCTGCTCTACCCGCAGCCGGGCACGACCGGTCTGCAGGTGCTCACCGACGACGGTTGGATCGATGCGGATCCGATCGAGAACACCTTCGTCGTCAACATCGGCAAACTCCTCGAAGTCGCCACGAACGGCTACCTCAAGGCCACCGTCCACCGGGTCCTGCCGACCGGTCCCGGCCAGGACCGGATCTCCATCCCGTTCTTCTTCAACCCGGCACTGAGCGCCCGCCTGCCCGAGGTCGCACTGCCCGACGAACTCGCCGCCGAGGCCCGCGGGGTCACCGACGACGAACGCGACGCCCTCCACGCCGTCTATGGGGAGAACGCGTTCGCCTCCCGGCTGCGCTCCCACCCGAACGTCGCCGAGAAGTTCTACCCGGAGCTCGTGGAGGCCCAGGGCTGAGGGATCGCGTCAGCGGCGAAACTGTTCTGCGAGCACCGCGATGTCGTCGGGGCGGACCCGGCAGCAGCCGCCGATGATCCGTGCGCCGAGGCGGGTCCACTCCGCCGCCGGCCACGACCCGACGCCGGGTTCCGCCCCGTCGTGCCAGGTCAGAGTGTCCGCGTCGTAGGTCGCACCAGAGTTCGGGTAGGCGATGAGCGGCAGGTCTGTGTGCTTTGACAATTCTCTCAGCGCCGGAGTCACGAGGGACGGGCGGACGCAGTTGACCCCGATCGCATTCACGCTCGCCGAGGCGGCCACCGCCTCGGCGAGGTCCGCCAGGGTGCTGCCGTCGGGAAGAGTCGGGGCGGTCGTGTCCGTGGTGCCCTGTAGAGTCACGGTCACCCAAGCCGGAAGGCCGATGTCCTCGGTCAGAGCGATGAGTGCGCCGATCTCCTCGAGGCGCGGTTGGGTTTCGATGGCGAGCAGGTCCGCACCCGCCTCGGCGAGGGCTTCGATGCGCGGACGATGGAAGGCGGTGTAATCCTCAGGACTCCGGTGATAGCTTCCCGTGTACTCGGCGCCGTCGCCGAGCGCCGCCCCATACGGTCCGACGGACCCGGCGATGAGGATACTTGTGCCTGGTGCGGCGCTGCGATCTGCCGCAGTGCGCGCGATGCGCACGCTGTCGCCGATGATCCGGCTGCCCTCCTCGGCGCTGATTCCCGCCGCGGCGAACCCGAGCGGCGTCGCCTGGTAGCTCGCGGTCGTGAGTATCCGGGCTCCGGCGTTCGCGAAGGCGGTGTGCACGGCGCGCAGGGTGTCGGGTTCACGGCGGATGAGCTCGGCCGACCACAGTGCGTGGTCGAGGTCGATGCCGCGGTCCTCGGCGGCACTGCCCAGCCCGCCGTCGATGACGATGGGGGCGGCCGCCTCGGTGAGGGTGAGCATCTGGGTGAACGTCATGGACTTAGTTAAGCTTGTCTGGTGACTACAGACGAAACTCCGGCAGCATCCGAGACCGCCCCCATCAACGACCGATCGCAGTTCGGCTTCGAGGTGGGCACCCGCATGGACACGGGCGGACGCACCGGAGTCATCCGCACCCCGCACGGCGACATCCAGACCCCCGCGTTCATACCCGTCGGCACGAAGGCCACGGTCAAGGCCGTGCGCCCCGACGAGGTCGCCGAACTCGGCGGTCAGGCGGTGCTCTCGAACGCCTACCACCTCTACCTGCAGCCGGGATCGGACCTCATCGACGAGGCCGGCGGGCTGGGGAAATTCATGAACTGGCCCGGACCCACCTTCACCGACTCCGGCGGATTCCAGGTGATGAGTCTCGGCTCGGGGTTCAAGAAGGTCATCTCGATGGAATCGACCGGGGAGCAGAACGACGAGCTCGTCGCCGTCGGCAAGGAACGGCTGTCGAACGTCGACGATGACGGGGTCACGTTCAAGTCCCACCTCGACGGATCGATGCACCGGTTCACGCCGGAGATCTCGATGCGGGTGCAGCACGAACTCGGCGCCGACATCATGTTCGCCTTCGATGAGCTGACCACGCTGGTGAACACCCGCGGCTACCAGGAGGAATCGCTCGAGCGGACCCGGCTGTGGGCGATCCGCTGCATCGAAGAGCATTTCCGCCTCACCGAGGAGCGGTCGCATCGGCCCTACCAGGCACTGTTCGGGGTGCTGCAGGGTGCGCAGTACGAAGATCTGCGGCGCAAGGCCGCCCGCGACCTGGGCGCGATGGACTTCGACGGCTTCGGCATCGGCGGGGCACTGGAGAAGGAGAACCTCGGCATCATCATCCGCTGGGTGTGCGAGGAGCTGCCGGAGAACAAGCCGCGGCACCTGCTCGGCATCTCCGAACCCGACGACCTGTTCGAAGCGATCAAGACCGGCGCGGACACCTTCGACTGCGTCTCGCCCTCCCGCGTGGCCCGCAACGCCGCGATCTACACCCGCGACGGCCGGTACAACCTCACCGGCGCGAAGTACCGCCGCGATTTCGGCCCGCTCGATCCCGACTGCACGTGCTATACGTGCCAGAACTACTCGCGTGCGTACCTGCGGCACCTGTACAAGGCGAAGGAGATGCTCTTCTCCACCCTGTGCACCATCCACAACGAGCACTTCGTCGTCTCGCTCGTCGCCGAGATCCGCCAGGCGATGATCGACGGCCGCTTCGACGAGCTCGAAACCGAGGTCCTCGGCCGCTACTACGCGAAGAAGTAGCCGCGCTTCCGGCGGTCGCTGCGGTCGCCAGCCGGCCCCACACGCTTCCGGCCGCAGGTGAGTCATCGACTTCTGATCAGCACATCGAGTTCTATCTCGATGACCTGATCAGAAGTCGATGTCGGCCGGGGACAAAACTCGATGACACTCGCCGACAACCGCTTTCCGTTCGGGGCCAGCCGTTGTGCGTCCGGTGCATCAGTTCGCGAACGCGCGCCGGTCGGCTAAGGCGTCATTGAAATCTACGCTTCAGCCGCGTCGAGTTCGTAGCTGGGTTCGTGGCGTTTGACGAGCTTGATGACCCGGTAGGTCACGGGCAGGAAGATGATCTCGACGGCGACCTTGTAGACGAAGCCGACGATGATGTAGTTGAGGAAGTCGAGCCCCGGGATGACACCGGCGAAGGCGATGATGCAGAACAGCAGCGTGTCGACGAACTCGCCGACACCGGTCGACGTGAGCAGCCGCACCCACAGCTTCGACTCGCCCATGCGCTTCTTCACCGCCACGAGCACCCACGAGTTGAGCAGCTGGCCGACGAAGTAGCCGACGAGGGAAGCCGCGACGATGCGCGGGTAGAAGCCGAGCACGGCGGCGAACGCGTCCTGGTTCTCGTACCCGGGCCCCGGAGGCGAGATGAGCACGAGCCAGAAGACGAAGGTGGCCAGGATCTGCAGGGCGAATCCGGTGATCACGGCTTTGCGAGCGGCTTTGAAGCCGTACACCTCGCTGATCACATCACCGAGGATGTAGGCGATCGGGAAGAGGAACGCGCCGCCGTCGGTGACGATCGGACCGAAGCCGATGACCTTCGTGGCCGAGATGTTCGAGATGATGAGCACCGCGCAGAACACGGCGAGGAAGACCGCATAATAGCGGCCCCGGGAGGAAGCGAAAGCTGCGAATCGTGCAGCCGAGGTGGTGGAGTGCGCCGGATCGGTGTTGCGATCCGGCTGCCCAGACTCGGACTCGGAACGCCCAGACTCAGGACTCTTCTGCGACAACGGTGATTTCCTTTCCTCCGGTGACCGTGAGCAGCTGCTCGTACGTCAGAGGCACCATCGAATTCGGTGTCCCCGCGCCGGCCCAGAGAACAGGATAGTCCTTCAGCGACACATCGACATAGGTCGGAATCGGCCCCGGATGACCGCAGGGAGCGACCCCGCCGATGACCTGCCCCGTGGCCTCGCGGACGAGTTCCTTCGACGCCCGGTCGAGGGAGTCGACGCCGATGAGTTCGGCGACATGTGCGGTGTCGACCCGGTGGGCGCCCGAGGCCATGATGAGCACGGGTTCGCCGTCGGAGGAGAAGATGAGGCTGTTCGCGATCGCTCCGACCTCGATGCCCAGCGCTTCGGCCGCTGCGGCCGCCGTCGGCGTCGAGCCGTCGAAGATCTCGATGCGCGGATCGATGCCCGCAGCCGCGAGATCGGCGGCGACCGCCTCGTGGTTGGGGTGATCCCACATCGCCGAGGCGGCTCCGGACTCGGTCTCGGTCGTTTCCTCCCCGTCGACCTCGGTCACGGGTTCCGCGAGGCCGCGACGGCGCAGCAGCGGGGCGACATCCGGGCGGGTGCCGAAGAAGCGTTCGATCGCCGCCATCGGGTCGACCGAATAGCCGGGGGCGAGGATCGCCTCGCGGAAGGCATCTCCGGCTTCTCGGTTGAGTCCGCCCTGGGACTCGAACCATTCGCTCACCCAGGCGGCGATGACCTCGGAGTAGAGGTAGGAGTAGTAGCCGGCAGCATAGCCGGAGGCGAATATGTGCCCGAAGTACGTCGACCGGTAACGCGGCGGAACGAGCGGCGAGAAGCCGGCCGCGGCGAGGACCTCCGATTCGAAGGACAGGACTTCGGTGATGTGCTCACCGGCCTCGAGCGAATGCCAGGACAGGTCGAGCATGGCAGCGGCGAGGTATTCGATCGTGTCGAAGCCCTGCCCGAACTTCTCTGAGGCGATGAGCGCGTCGACGAGTTCGGCCGGCATCGGCTCGCCCGTGTCGACGTGCTTGGCGAAGTGGGGGAGGACCTGCGGGTGGAAGCGCCACATCTCATTGAGCTGGGACGGGAATTCGACGTAGTCGCGGGGGACGGCGGTACCGGCCGTCGATGGGTAGGTGGAGTTCGCGAAGAGCCCGTGGAGGACGTGGCCGAATTCGTGGAAGAACGTCGTCAGCTCGGTCGGATTGAGCAGCGTGGGCCGGCCCGGACCGGGCTTGGCGAGGTTGAGCGAGAGGGTGACGACCGGCAGCAGCCCGGTCAGCCGGGAGGCCGGAACCAGCTGGTCCATCCAGGCCCCGCCGCGCTTCGTATCCCTCGAGTACGGGTCGATGAGGACGAGCCCCAGGTGACGTTCGTTGACGTCGGTGACCTCATAGACGCGGACGTCCTCATGCCAGGCGGTGACACCCTCGTACGGGGCGAACGTGATTCCGTACAGTCCGGTGGCGGCCCGGAAGACGCCTTCGGTGAGGACTGTGTCGAATTCGAAGTACTTGGCCACCTCGTCAGGGTCGATGCCGAATTCGTCGGCGCGGAATTTCGCAAGGTAGTACTTGACGTCTTCGGACGCGACCGTCTCGAGGCCGTAGCGCTCCTTGACCTGCGCAAGTTCCTCATCGAGTTGGGCATTCGCGGGATTGATGAGGGAGGAGACGATATCGGCGGCGGCATCGGGGTTGCCGGCTGTCTGAGTGTCGATGGCGAAGGACGAATAGGAGGGGTATCCGAGCAGATGCGCCTTCAGCGCACGCAGCGCCGTGGTGTCGGCGACCTGGGTGCGGGTGTCGCCGTCGCCTCCGCGAGATCCGCGCGCCATCGAATTGTTCAGCACGTGCCGGCGCGTCTGTGCTGTGCTCAGGGATTCGAGCACACCCTGCTGGGTGAAGTTGTTCAGCGGCAGCAGGTAGCCGTCGACGCCGCGCTCGGCGGCACGATTCGCCGCTGCCGCAATCTGATCGTCGTTCATCCCGACCAGGGAATCGGCCTCACTGAGGTGGACGGCCAACTCGCGCGTATCGAGCTGCAGCGCGCGGGAGAAGGAGTTCTCCAAAGTGGTCAGTTCGGCCGCGATCGTGGCCATCTGCTCGCGTTCGTCCTCGCCGAGGCGGGCGCCCGCACGCACGAACTGATCGATAGTCAGTTCCTGCTGACGCTTGTCCTCGGGGTTGAGGTCGGAGACCGAAACCTGCTCGATGCGGTGGAAGAGGTCGACGTTCAGCAGGATCTCGGTCTCGGTGGCCGACAGGAGTTCCCAGGTCTCGGAGATGGCGTCGGTGAGTTCGGGACGCAGATGATTCGACTCGATGGCTGCCGCCACGGAGGCGATGCGGGTCATCGGCACGGACGCGGATTCGAATCTCACGGTGGTGGAGAAGAACGTGGACTCGGCGTCGTCGGCGATGATGGCGGCCACCTCGGCGCGGGCGAAATCGGTCGCCGTGTGAACCGCGGTCAGCAGCGTCTCCGGGGTGACTGCGGCGAAGTCGGGCAGCGAATAGTCGGTCTGCGGGTCGAGGAACGCTTCCCAGACATCGATGCTGTTCGGATCTGCGCTCATTTTCTCGACGATTCACTTTCTGAAGCGGGTGGGGGTTCGCTCCGATCCTAACGTGAGTCGACCGGCCAGTGCATGATCGCTGGTTACACTGGGTTCCATGGGCACTGGGCAGGGCAAGTCCCTCACACTCAACAGCGCGTTCCGGCTCGGTTTCACCGGCGCCCTGGGCGTCGGGCTGGCGATCGTGGTGATGACGGCGCTGCAGTCCTTGGCGACCGTGATCATCTATATCGGTCTGGCACTGTTCCTCGCTCTCGGGCTCGAGCCGGTCGTGCAGTGGCTCGTCGACCGCAAGGTTCCGCGGTCGCTGTCGGTGCTCATCGTCGTCGTGGCATTCATCCTCATCGTCGTAGGCGTCGCACTGCTCATCGCGCCGGCCGTGATCAGTCAGATCCAGACGTTCGTCGCGGATCTGCCCGGGATCGTGGCGAACCTTGCCACGACCGGGTGGGTGACGGAGCTCGAAGAGCAATTCACCGGCGCGATCGACATCGATGCGGTGTTCGCCAACATCTCGGAGTGGGCCTCGGATCCGAAGAATGTGCTCTCCCTCGGCGGCGGCGTCGTGTCGATCGGGGCGGGAATCCTCAGCTTCCTCACCGGGGTGATCATCGTCGTCATCCTCACCATCTACTTCGCCGTGTCCATGCCGACGATCAAATCCGCGATGTTCTCCCTGGTCGCGGCCTCATCGCGGCCGACGGTCGAGTCCGTCACCGAGGAGGTCACCCGATCCATCGGACGTTACGTACTCGGTCAGGTGTCGCTGGGTGTCATCAACGGCGTATGCTCGGCGATCTTCCTCACCATCATCGGCGCCCCGCTGCCGGCGCTGTTGGCGTTCGTGGCGTTCCTCGCCTCGCTCATTCCCCTGGTCGGTCCGATCACCGGCGCGATCATCATCACCGCGTCCTGCCTGATGGTCTCGCCCGGGCTGGGCATTACCGCTGGCATCTACTACCTCGTGTACATGCAGGTCGAGGCGTATCTGCTCAGCCCGCGGATCATGAATAAGGCCGTCGACGTGCCCGGCGCACTCGTCATCATCGCCGCGATCGCCGGCGGAACCCTCGGCGGGGTGCTCGGTGCAGTGGTCGCGGTGCCAGTGGCCGCCTCGGCGCTCATCATCATCCGCAAGGTCGTCGTCCCGGCGCAGGCGAAGAAGTAGGAGCGGCGAGTCGACTGTCAGTCGTGGTCGTCGTGGTGGTCGGAACCGATCCGGGTGACGAGGGCGTGGATGATGAGCTTGACGATGAAATATGTGCCGAAATAGCCGACTGCTGCGACGACGAGCGTGACGAGCAGGTTGGACTCCCCGGTGCCGACCACCGACAGCGTGGCGAACACCGTGACGGTGATCGCCGCGAGATACGGGATCAGTCGGAGGACGGGGGACTCGGGCTCGCTCATGGGGCTGAGTCTAGCAACGGGGTACCGGAGCATCGATGCGGAGTCTAGGGTGGAGCCCATGACTGAAGCCGACTGGAGAGCTCAGCGCGACGATGCCGTGCCTAAGGATGTGCGGGCCCGAGGGGCGCGGCTACTCGAAGTGAAGTCCCTCGGTCCGTCGAAGGACGATCCGAACTATGCGCGGACCCGTCACTTCTGCGAGAAGATGGGCTTCCTGCCTCTCGAGGAGACCGCCCTGTGGGGATCGGACACGCCCTGCCTGATCATGGTGAAGCCGGTGGGGTGAGACTGCGGACGACTGTCCGCGCTCGCTGGAATTCCTGCACCATCGTCTGCTGATGAACTCGGCCGCCCTGCCAGCGGATGCCCGGAACCGGCGGGGTCGGTCCATGCACGCGGAAGCCCGAGCGTTCGAAGAAGCGCACCGCACCATGGTTCTCGACGATGGTCTGGAGGTGACAGCCGGGAACACCATGCTCCCGTAGCCGATCGATCCACGCCGCCATCAGCGCTGCCCCGGCACCCGTACCGCGTGCCTCTGTCGCGACGTTGATGTGCAGATGCGCCGGCCACCGAGGATCGAGGAGCTCGCCGGACGCGGGCCGTTTGCGCAGACGGTCGCGGATCGCGTCCGCCGCGCTGCGGGCGAAGAAAGCAACTGAGGATGGCCGACGCATGATCAATCGAGCCGAGATGGCGTCGCTGAAGAGCTTGTCCTCGCGGGGAAACTCTGCGGTGTCGAGACATCCGGCCAGATATCCGACCGGTCCCGACTGCGTCCATGCGAGCAGAACCGACTGAGGATCGTGGCGGAGATAAGGAGTCAGGTAGATCAAGGCTTCGGACTCCGGATCTCCCCACAGCGTGCCCGTGGGCGAGCCCTCTCCTGCGCGTGCGAAGAGCGCCTCGAGTGCGTCGCGATCTTCCGGAGCGCAGGGCCTGATGTCCACGCCGACAGTCTCTCAGATTCCGGGCGAATGTCACCTGCGAACTCCCTCAACGGCTATTGTCCGCGCCTGGGTTCCGACCTAAGGTGAGAGGACACGGACACATCCGCTCCGCGCCTCCGACCGCCATCGGACGAGGCACGTGTCGCGGGGTGGATGGACTCACACGAAGGAGTGTCATGGCAGTCTACTCAGCACCCGGTACCGACGGCGCGCTCGTCACGTTCAAGCCCCGTTATGAGAACTACATCGGAGGAGAGTGGGTGCCGCCGAAGGACGGCAACTACTTCGAGAACATCACCCCCGTCACCGGGCAGGCCTTCACCGAGATCCCCAGCTCCACCGCAGATGATGTCGAGACCGCACTCGATGCAGCATGGGCAGCGGCCCCGGGCTGGGGCAAGACCTCGGTCGCCGAACGGTCGAACATTCTGCTCAAGATCGCCGATCGCATCGAATCCAACCTCGAGATGCTCGCCGTCGCCGAAACCTGGGACAACGGAAAGGGAATTCGCGAACCCCTGGCAGCAGACCTCCCGCTGGCCGTCGACCACTTCCGCTACTTCGCCTCAGCCATCCGGGCGCAGGAAGGCGGCATCTCACAGATCGACGACGACACCGTCGCCTACCACTTCCACGAGCCCCTCGGTGTGGTCGGACAGATCATTCCCTGGAACTTCCCCCTGCTCATGGCCACATGGAAGCTCGCACCGGCGCTCGCCGCCGGCAACTGCGTCGTCCTCAAACCTGCCGAGCAGACTCCGGCATCGATCCTCGTCCTCGCCGAACTCATCGGCGACCTGCTGCCTCCCGGCGTCCTCAACATCATCAACGGATTCGGCGTCGAAGCCGGCAAACCGCTGGCGTCGAACAAACGCATCCGCAAGATCGCCTTCACCGGAGAGACGACGACCGGTCGCCTGATCATGCAGTACGCCTCGCAGAACATCATCCCGGTCACCCTCGAGCTCGGCGGCAAGTCACCGAACATCTTCTTCGACGACGTCATGGCCGCCGACGACAGCTTCAGAGACAAGGCGCTCGAAGGCTTCGCGATGTTCGCTCTCAACCAGGGCGAGGTCTGCACCTGCCCGTCGCGTGCACTCGTCCAGGACTCGATCTTCGACGACTTCGTCGCCGCTGGCGTCGAACGCGTCCGCTCCATCAAGCAGGGCAACCCGCTCGACACCGACACCCAGGTCGGCGCACAGGCCTCGAACGACCAGTTCGAGAAGATCATGTCCTATCTGAAGATCGGCAAGGATGAAGGCGCCGAGGTGCTCATCGGCGGCGACAAAGCCGAACTCGACGGTGACCTCGCCGGCGGCTTCTACATCCAGCCGACGATCTTCAAGGGCACGAACAAGATGCGCATCTTCCAGGAGGAGATCTTCGGACCCGTCGTGGCCCTGACCTCGTTCTCCGACTACGCCGACGCGATCGCCTCAGCCAATGACACGCTCTACGGCCTCGGCGCCGGAGTCTGGGCCCGCACCGGCAACACCGCCTACCGAGCCGGACGCGACATCCAGGCCGGGCGCGTCTGGGTGAACAACTACCACGCCTACCCGGCCCACGCCGCGTTCGGCGGATACAAGTCCTCGGGCATCGGACGAGAGAACCACAAGATGATGCTCGACCACTACCAGCAGACGAAGAACCTGCTGGTCAGCTACTCCGAAAATGCACAAGGATTCTTCTGATGAGTGAAACAGCCGAAACAGCCGCTCTCGAATCGACACCGACGATCGAGGGCGAAGAGAAATCGCGAGTGGCGATGACTCAGGCCGCCATCGACCTGCTCGCCGACCTCGTCGACAAACACGGACAGCTCATGTTCCACCAGTCCGGTGGCTGCTGTGACGGCTCGTCGCCCATGTGCTTCCCCGAAGGCGACTTCCTCACCTCGGAAGCCGATGTGCTGCTCGGCCACTTCGACCTGCCCATCGACGATGCCGAGAAGGCCGGACTGGACTTCTGGATGTCGACGGAGCAGTTCGAGTACTGGAAGCACACGCATCTGACGATCGATGTGGTGCCGGGACGGGGGAGCGGCTTCAGCGTCGAATCACCGACGGGAAACCGCTTCATCATCCGCTCGACGCTCATGGTCGTCGGCTGAGACGAGTCGCGGCCGAGTAGCTGGCGCAGCTGATTCTCGATTGTGTGGTCGATCCACGGCGTTCCCGCGAGGAAATCGACGCGGATCGACCACACAATCGACGCCGTAGGACGCATGCAGCCACCGCGCCTGCGAGAAGAGGTCACTTCCCGGCGTTCAGCACCTCGGGTTCGCCGAGGGAGAGCATCAGTCGGTTCGCCCAGTTGAAGAAGGCGGCACAGCTGAGGGCATCGATGATGTCGCCGTTATCCAGACCCGCCGCACGCAGCTGCTCGACGTGTGCGACGCCGAAGGACTGCGGGGTCAGGGTCAGCGCCACCGAGGCATCGACGACGGCATCCCACACCCGATCACCGAGGTGGCTCTTCAGGCCGATTCCCTCGTCGAGGAGGCGCTGGACGACGTCACGACGCCCGGATTCCTCGGTGGCCCGATCGGCGTGGACCGACGCACAGAACAGGCACCCGTTGAGCCGCGAGGCCGCTGTCGCGGCGAGTTCGCGTTCGGCCCGGCCGAGCCCGTCGGTGGTGTTGAAGAAGATGTCGAAGTCGGTCAGGGTCCGTGCCTTGAGTGCGGCAGGATCCCTCGCCAGCAGCCGGAAGTACGGGTTCTTCGCCCGTCCGGCCTCGATGAGGGCATCCCGTTGGTCATCGCTGAGGTCCGCCTCGGCGACGGGAGCGATCCACGGCACCCACCCGAGCCCACCTTGCTGGAACAGCTTCGGGCGGTGGAGATTCGGATACGTCTTCACCCTGTCGCCGACGGCCTGCAGAGCTTCGTCCACTCTCGCCGAGGCGGGGCCGTCGTCGGCATCGTCCGTCTCGTTCGCGGATTCGCCTTCCGACCGGTCCACCTGGTGCGGTTGAGGATCCGCGGTCGCTGAGGCCGCATCGGTGAGCGCGGCGAGTCCGGTGCTGATGCGGATCTGGAAGTTGAGGAACGACACGAGCTGAGCGAGAGTGACGATGCCGTCCTCGTCCCATCCCGCCTCGAGCAGAAGCGCGAGGTGGCCCGGGCGGCTGTCGCGCGGATGGAGGACGAGAAGATGAGCGAATTCGAGTCCTGCCGTCAGCTTCTCACCGAGTCTCTCCGCCGTCGCCTCGGCGGCAGTCAGCCACGGCCCGGGAACGTTCTCTTCGGCCAACGCCGCGGATTCGAAGATTCCGTAGGGACCAGCTGTGCCGGCAGGCGAGGTCGCCTCGTCGAGGAGTTCGGCGACCGCCCAGGACACGGACTCGTCTTCGTCACGCAGGAGATCACGGTAGAACTCCTCGGCCCGAGTCGAACCGAGCAGACCCGCGGTGAACGCGGCGACCGCATAACGGTCGCGGAAGCTCACGCTCTTCGGATCAGCGGGTTCGAGCAGAGCCTCGAAACTCAGCTGCGCGTTCTCCTTCGCCTGCGCCCGGTGGCCGCGCAGCTCATCGAGAGGATCGTTCGCCGCGATTCCGGCGAGGAGGTTGATGATATCTGCCATCTCAGTGCACCTTCTCCTTGGTCACGGAGAACCCGAGGGCGGGTGCCACCTCGGTGGCCAGCAGTTCGATGGACCGCAGAGCGGTCTCGTTCGTCGCCGGAACCGAGTGCACCTGGAAGCTGACGTCGGTGGCACGATCGAGGACGCGGTCATGCTGCAGACGTTCGCTCACCTGCTCGGGCGTGCCGAGGTAGGTGTCGGTGGCGACGAGGAGCTCATCGAGGCTCAGTCCGGAGGTGTCATAGCCGACGAGGCGGTCGGCCTCGGCCCGCAGCGCCGGTTCGGTGATCTCGCGCAGCCGGGGCAGATCCTCGGCGTCGGCGACCACGGCGGTACGAGAGGCGAGGATACGCGGTTCGGCCCCCTCGGGCAGCTGGGAGAGATAGGTATCGATGACCGGCAGCTGCACCTCGTCGAGGCGTGCTGCCGGATTGTCCTTGGGACGCGGCTGAGTCCGCGAGAGCATGAGACCGTCACCGGCAGCGCCTGCCGCACCGGCTCCGCCGGCGGAGAACGTCGCCTGCCACAGTCGTCGCTCGAGGCTCGGACGCTGCCCATCGGGAGCGGGGTAGAGACCATGGTCGGTGGGCAGCCGGTCGCCTGAGAACAGTGTGCGCAGGGTCGCGAGATTGTCGGCGAAGACCTCACGACGCTCATCGAAGCTCGTGCCGAAGGCGGGGAACGACTTCGGGTTCCCGCCCGAGCCCAGACCGATCTTGAGGCGACCGCCGGAGAGCTCGTCGAGGACGGCGGCGTCTTCGGCCACGCGCACGGCATTCTCCATCGGCAGGGTGATGATCGCGGTGCCCAGAGAGATTCGGGTGCTACGGGCGGCGGCGTGGGAGAGGAAGACGAGCGGGGACGGCAGCCCGCCCTCGGCCGCGGAGAAGTGATGCTGGGCGACCCAGGCCGAATGGAAGCCGAAGTCCTCGGCCGCCTCGATCTGTTCGAGGGCGAAGCGATAGCGGTCTGCGGCGGGGGCGTCTTCGAGCAGGCGGGTGAAGAATCCGAGCTTCGGTCCGCCTACCTGAGTGTCGGTCGCCTGAGTGTCGGTGGGTTGCGGGGTCATGGTTCTCAGCTTTCTGCTGCTGCAGTGAGCAGGGTCGGGGTCGCCGGTCGATTGTTCGCAGGCGCTGCAACGGCCGACAGCGTCGCGGGACGGGGGATCGCCTCGAGCAGAGTGCGGGTATAGGCGGAGCGCGGGCGAGTGAAGATCTCTTCGGTCGCGCCGTCGTCGACGATGTGTCCGTGCGACATCACGGACACCGTATCAGCGATCTGGCGGACGACAGCGAGATCATGGGTGATGAAGACGTAGGTCAGACCGAGCTCCCTCTGCAGCTCGTCGAGCAGGGTGAGGATCTGCGCCTGCACGGTCACGTCGAGAGCCGAGACAGCCTCGTCGAAGACGACGAGTTCGGGTTCGACGATGAGGGCGCGGGCGATCGCCACTCGCTGCAGCTGTCCGCCGGAGAGTTCGGCGGGACGCCGATCGAGGAAGTCGGCAGGCAGCGCCACCCGGTCCATCGCTTCGGTCACGAGCCGCGGTCGGGAGGCGCGATCGCCGAGGCGGAAGTTGCGCAGCGGCTCCGTCAGCGTCGACCGGATCGAATGCTTGGGATCGAGAGCGGAGAACGGGTTCTGATGGACGAGCTGCACGGTGCGCCGGAACTCCCGCAGCCGCTGCCGTGAGGGACGACCACGTCCGAGCTCCGCAGCATCGAAGTCACCGATGCGCACATGCCCGGACTGCGGGGTGAGGAACCCGGTCAGCGCTTTGCCCGTGGTGGTCTTGCCCGAGCCGGACTCGCCGACGAGACCGTGCGTGGTCCCGCGCGCCACGGTGAAGTCCACACCCTCGATGCCGGTGATCCGATCATCCGTACGGTCGAAGACATGGGTGAGCGATTCGACGGAGACGAACGGGTCTGTGGACTCCCTGGTCGCCTCGGCGCGGGCAGTTCGTGCCTTTGTCTGCAGTGCGGGAGCATCGGCGATGAGACGGGTGGTGTAATCGGTGGCCGGGTCGGAGAAGACCCGTCCGGCCGGCCCCGATTCGACGATGCGTCCGCCCTGCATGACCACGACCTCGTCGGCGCGTTCGCCGGCGACGGCGAGATCGTGGGTGATGAAGAGGATGCCCATCGCGGTCTCGGCGCGCAGTTCATCGAGAAGGTCGAGGACCTGCTTCTGGACGGTGACGTCGAGGGCGGAGGTGGGTTCGTCGGCGATGAGCAGGCGCGGGCGCAGCGCGATGGCAGCGGCGATGAGCACACGCTGCCGCATCCCACCGGAGAGCTCATGCGGGAACTGGTCGGCCCGCTTCTCCGGCTGGTCGATGCCGACCCGGTCCAGGAGCTCGACGACCTGGGCACGAGCCTCGGCGCGGCCCGCGCGACGGTGGATGCGCAGCGCCTCGGCGACGGAATTGCCGACCGTCTGCAGCGGATTGAGCGAGGACCCCGGATCCTGTGGGACGTAGCCGATCTGAGATCCGCGCACACCGCGCCAACCGGAGTTGCCCAGGCTGAGCAGATCAACCTCGCCGAGGCGGATCCGCCCGGCCGCGACCCTGGCCGAGGAGGGAAGGAGACCGATGACGGCGTTCGCCGTCGTCGACTTCCCCGAACCCGATTCCCCGACCACGGCGGTCATCGAACCGGGACGGACCGCGAGATCGAGCTCGCTCACGGCCGGTGCCGCGGAGCCGCCTCGGTGGGAGTATTCGACGGACAGGCCGTCGATGCGCAGCAGTGAGGAGTCGGTCATGATGTCACCTTTCGCAGGGTGTTGCCGATCTGGTGGGTGGCGAGCACGATGGCCATGACCACGAGGCCGGGCAGCACTGTCAGCCACCAGGCGGTGGCGACGAAATTGCGGCCTTCAGCGATGATGAGTCCCCATTCCGGGGTGGGCGGCGGGGTGCCGTAGCCGAGGAACCCGAGCGTGGAGATCTGGAGGATCGCCGACCCGACCTGGAGGACCGCCAGCGAGAGCACGGGAGAGATCGAATTCGGGAGGATATGGCGAGTGAGGACGGAGAAGAAGGTGCCGCCGGAACCGTAGGCCGCGGCCACGAAGTCGCTCGTATTGATCTGCACCGCCTGTGACCTGGCGAGACGCGCGAACTGCGCGATGGCGGTGACGCCGACGGCGATGGCCGCGTTGATCGTGCCGAAGCCGAGGACCACGACGATCGAAAGGCTGAGCAGGATCGCGGGGATGGACAGCAGCACATCGATCAGGCGCATGAGCACATCGTCGATGAGTCCGCGCCGGGTGCCGGCGATGAGCCCGATCGTGGTGCCGACGATCAGCCCGACGCCGACGGCCACGAGCGCGGCCAACAGGGACTGGGAGGCGCCGTAGACGACTCGGGTGAAGGCATCCCTGCCGGTCTGGTCGGTGCCGAACCAATGCTCGAGACTCGGTGCCAGCAGGGCAGGGGTGTCTCCGCCGTCGTTGGGGTCGAAGTGGGTGAAGAGCCCGGGAGCCAGCGCCCAGGCGACGGCGATGAGCAGAACCAGAGCGGAGACGATGGTCGCCGGGGAGAGCGCGGCGCGTGCCCGGCCGCCGCGTGCGCGCCGGGTCTCGGTGCCCTGGCCGCGGGTGAAGACGATGCTCACGAGTTCTTCTCCTTCGTCTCGTCATCCCATTCGAGGTCGACGCCGACGCTGGCAGCGGATGCCGTGAGAGCGCGACGTGTCGGTTCGTCGTGGCTGCGCAGGGCCCCGCCCGCCGAGGCGGAGCTGCGTTTCGTGCGCAGCCGGACGTCGATGACGGGGTAGAGGAGGTCGACTGCGAGGTTGATGATGACGTAGCCGAAGGTGGCGATGACCACGACGGCCAGGAGGATCGGATTGTCTCGGTGAGTGACCGCTTGGGCGGTGATGAGTCCGATGCCGTTGCGGCCGAACACGGTCTCGGTGACCACGGCGCCGGCGACGAGTTCGCCGAAGACGAGGCCGATGATCGTCAGCCCCGGCAGCACCGCATTGCGGGCGACGGTGTGGACGAGGATCCACAGTTCGGAGGCGCCCTTCGCGGTGGTGACCTTGACGAAGCCGGAGGCCTGCGCCTCGGTGATGGAGCGGATGAGCACCTGGGCGATCGGGGCCGAGAGCGGAACCGCCACGGTCAGGGTCGGCAGTGCGAGCGCCTCGGCGGGGCCGGGATCGACGACTGAGACGACGCCGAGTTGGAAGGAGAAGACCTGGATGAGCAGGATTCCGAGCCAGAACACCGGGATCGAGATGAAGAGGCTGGGCACCGAGTCGAGGACCCGGCGCACCCGAGCCGTCGGCCCGGTGGACGGTCCGAAGGTGGCGAAGACGGCGATGATCACGGCGAGGACGAGGGCGGTGACGAACCCGGAGGCCGCGAGGACTGCGGTCGACGGCAGAGCCGCAGCGATGATCGTCGACACGGCCGCACCGGTCTGGACCGAATAGCCGAAGTCGCCGGTGAGGAACCCGGTGAGGCTGAGGACGTAACGCGACCACCAGGAGTCGTCGGCACCGGTGGCCTCACGGATCTCAGCGATCTGGTCATTGGACAGACCCAGCGCCGGATCGGCGAAGCGGGCAGTGACGCCGTCGCCGGGGATGAGGCTGAGCAGGATGAACGCCGCTGTGAACGCGAGCAGCAGCACGAGGATCGCTTGGCCCAGGCGCAGGAAGAGGTAACGGGTGTCGAGGATCATTTCTCTCCTGCCAGCCAGGTGCTGTAGAAGTCGGGCCGTCCCACGGGTTCGGTGGCGAAGCCGTGGACGCGGCGGCGGAAGGCGAAGACCTGCGGCTCTTCGAAGAACGGCAGCACATAGGCCTGGTCGACGAGGTAGTTCTGGACCGCCTCGGCGGCCTGCTGGCGCTTCTCCTGGTTCGGTTCGGACGCCAGCGTTTCGAGGAGTTCGTCGACCTTCGCATCGAGCGAATCGTCGTCGGCGTCGGGGCGGTCGGCTCCGTTGAGGAAGACATCGCGGTTGACAGACGAGTAGTTCGAGCGCAGGTTGTCGAAGTCGGCGCGGGCGACCATGGAATGGTAGATCTGCACGGTGTCGAGTTCGAGGGCGTCGAGGGTCTGCTTCGATTGGTCCCCGGGATTGATCGACAGGCGTACGCCCACGCGGCGCAGCTGCTGTTGGATGAGGGTCTGGACCTCGTTCGACCGCGGCTGCGGCAGAGCGATATTCACCGTCAGCGCCAACGGCTGCCCATCTTTGACCCGGTAGCCCTGCTCGTTGCGCTCACTCCACCCGGCCTCATCGAGGAGGCGATTCGCCTTGTCCGGGTCGAAGTCCCACGACCCCGACTGGTCGACATACCCCATGGCGCCCTTGGCCAGCAGACCGGTGGCCAGCGGGTAGTTCGGGGTGAAGAGCTTGTCGACGATCTCCTGGCGATCGATGGCGGCGATGAGCGCTCGCCGGACGTCGATATCGGCAAGCAGGTCGTGGCGGAACCGGAAGTTGATGCTGTTGTTGATTCCGTTCGTCGCCTTCGCATAGAGGCGCAGCCCCTGCTCGGTCACACGGGACTCGTCCGGAGCCTGGACGTCGCGGACGCCGTCTGCCTGTCCGGAGAGCACAGCTCCGATGCGCACGGAGTATTCGTTGTTGGTCAGATAGTCGATGCCGTCGAGGTGAGGTCGGCCCTGGTGCTTCAGATGCGGGGGAGCCCAGTCGTAGTCTTCGCGGGCACGGACGGAGAGCTTCGTGCCGATGGTCTCGGCCGTGATGTGGAAGGGCCCGCAGGTGTGGATCTGCGTGGCTCCGCCCGGGCCGAAGCCTTCGGCGTCGAGGTCGAGAGTGGAATCGGCGAGCAGTCCTGCGTTCATCGTCGACGTCGCCTGCGCGAAACCGGGGGAGGGGGCGGAGAAGTGGAACCGCACCCGATGCTCGTCGAGGACTTCGCTGCGCTCGTAGTTCGAGATCTGCTCGGACACAGGCAGCGTGCGTGCTTCGTCGCCGAGACCGAACAGGTCGAAGTTCTTCGCCACATTCTCAGGAGTCAGCGGTGAACCGTCCGAATAGGTCACGCCTTCACGGATGGTGAATGTGTAAGTCGTGGCATCGGCGTTCGTCTCCGGCAGTTCGGTCGCCAACCACGGATAGAGCTCGAGTGTCTTCGGATCCTGCCACAGCAGGCGTGCGGAGATGTTGTTCATGATCCCGCCGTTGGGGTAGAAGCCGACCGACGGCGGGTAGAGCAGAGTCCAGGTCTGGGGTTCGAAGTAGGTGAGCACTCCACCGCGGACGGGTTCGCCCTCGGCCAGCGAACCGGAGTCGTGAGGTGTGCAGGCGCTGAGGGTGAGCAGAGTGCCGAAACCGAGACCGAGGCTGAGGACCGAGCGGCGGTCGAGGCGGCGCTGAGTCAGACTCGCGGAGGCGGAGAGACGGTCCGGCATGGAAGAGGTCCTTCGGGCAAGTGGGATGGTACAGAGGGAGCTGAGAGTGATAGTTCAACAATATGCGGACAGCGCACGTGCCGTTGACGGCAGACAGAGGCGGTGTCCGGCGTGGAGCCCGAAGTGGATGCGCATGCCATGAGTAAAGCGCATCCGTGCAATCGCCGTCAATCCGGGGCTTAATATAGAGACATGTTGAACAGTGCGGAATTCGATCATCTCGTCATTGCCGTCCCGGATCTGCAGAAATATGTTGAGCAATGTGAGGGCCGTCTGGGGGTGAGTGCGGTCGACGGCGGTGCGCATCCGGGCTTGGGCACGGCCAACGCGCTGCTCGGACTCGAGCTCAGCGATGAACTCTCCGATTCGCTGGGACTCACACGTCAGAGCGGTCCGAAACCGCTGACGTACCTCGAGATCCTCGGTCCCGACCCCGAGCAGGACCCGGCGCTGGCGGCCACGCGGTTGGCCGGGGTCACCGCGCCGACCGTGCAGAGGTGGGCGATCCGTCCGGACGATTTCGACGGCTTCGTCACGGCCGCTGCGCGGTCACGGGAACCGCGCGTCCGCCTCGGCGAGGTCCATGACATGACCCGCCGCAGACCGGACGGAGCCGTTCTCGACTGGCGCCTGACCAGGCACACCCCGCTGCCGTGGTCGGGGATCCAGCCGTTCCTCATCGACTGGAAGGACTCCGAGCATCCCGCGATGCAGGAGATGCCGTCGGTCCGACTCGAGCGCCTGTGGGCCACGAGCGACGACCCGGATGCGGTAGGTTCGATCCTTGACTTCTTCGGCATCGGACTCGACATCATTGCCCTCGATGTCGAAGAAGGGGAGACTGAGGGCCTACACGCTCATCTGAAAGGTCCGGGTGGATCATGGACTCTCTGAACACTATTCCTGCGCAGCTCGACCACCTCATCATCACGGTGCCCGACCTCGACGCCGGGGTCGCCGCCGTGGAAGAGGCCACCGGGCTGCGCGCGGTTCCCGGCGGTTCGCACCCGGGGCGAGGGACCGCGAACTATCTGCTCGGACTCACCCCGAATGGTTGGCCGGAGGGAGCCCACACCTACCTCGAGATCCTCGGCCCCGACCCGCAGCAGGAGCCGCCCGCCGACGGCACCCTGCCGCTCGACGCTCATCTGGCCGCCGAGCCGACCTTGCAGACCTGGGCCATCCATCCGCCGGCGTTCCTCGCGAAGATCGCGGCCGCGAACACCGCGGGCATCGACTTCGGCGAGGTCCAGGACATGGCTCGGGACACCGCCGAGGGCGACCGCCTCGAATGGCGACTGACCACCCGATCTCCATTGCCGCATGATGGTGCGCAGCCGTTCCTCATCGACTGGGGCGAATCCGTCCATCCCGCCGAGGCGGCCCTGCCCGCCCTCGAACTGCTCGATTTCCGTGTGGAATCGCCGGAGCCCGAGGCGGCGCGACAGGTGCTCGAGGTACTCGGGGCCGGTGACACCGCGGTGGTCGAGGGACCGGACTGTCGTCTGCGTGCCAGGTTGCGCGGGCCCGGCGGCATCCTCGAGTTCTGATCACTCGCCGAGAAACGGGCTGAGTGTCGAGACACGGGTGTGTGCGCACGTTTCTCGACAAGCAGCCCGTTTCTCGATGAATCGGCAGGAGATAGACTCACAGGCGTGCTCAGTCGAACCCGTCTTGTCTCCCGTCCACGCCTCCGCACCCTGACCTCGCTTGCCGCTGTCTCGCTGATCGTCGGGCTGAGCGCCTGCGCGCCCGCCGCCGACGAAGAGACCCGGCCGACTCCGAAGGCAGTCGAAACGCAGGCCGCCTCGCCGGGCCCGAGCGGCTCAGCCACCGAAACCAGCGAGCCCACCGAGACCTCGAGCATCGACGACGCGGGAGCCGCCGGGGTGAGCGAAGGCGATATCGACGATCATGGCAGCGGAAAATGGGACCGGCCGAAAGAGGAGACCGGACCCAACCGCGACGAGGGCAAGACGTTCAAGGTCGCCCTGCGCGTCGAAGACAACCTGCCCATCGACGTCGATGAGGCCGGCGACTTCATCATCAAGACCCTCCAGGACGAGCGCGGCTGGCAGGACATGGACGACGTCTCCATCGAGCTCGTCGATGAAGGCCAGGACACGATGATCTCCATCGCCAGCCCCGATACCGTCGACGAGATGTGCCTGCCGTTGCGGACCCTGGGCAAGCTCTCATGCCGCAATGGACCCAACGTCATCCTCAACGCCAAGCGCTGGGTCTCCGCCACGGAGGAGTTCGACGATATCGTCCAGTACCGGCAGTACCTCATCAACCACGAGGTCGGTCACGCTCTCGGCCACGGCCACGAATCCTGCCCCGGACCGGGCAAGACCGCACCGCTCATGCAGCAGCAGACGAAGGGCCTGCAGGGGTGTGAGCCGAACGGATGGCCTTCGAAAGGCTAGTTCCGCGGCAGTCGCGGACAGACTCCGGCCGCGATACAGCGCAGGCCCCGCAATTGCGGGGCCTGCGCTGTCATTGTGTAGACGTGCGTATCAGTGCTTGGGCGAGCGGGGCCGCAGAGAGTAGTCTTCGGCACCTCGCGTTGCCGTCTCGTACTCGATCTCATCGCTGACGGAGCTCGTGCCCGAGGGGGCCAGCGAACCAGGCTGTTCGACGACAGCGATGCTGTCGGTCGCGACGACCTCACGCTGATGGTCCGTCGGGGCGCCCGCATCGATCTTCGTGGCCAGAGCCTTCTCACGAACGAACATGAGGATGACTGCCGCGATGATTCCCAGCGGGCAGACCCACAGGAAGATCGGCACCAGCGCATCGCTGTACGCATTGACGATGATCGAGTGGATCGGATCGGGCAGCGACTTGACCACTTCGGGGGTCAGTGAGTTCGACCCCGTGCCCTTCATCGCCTGGGCGCCCTGGGGTCCCAGGGACTTGATGCCGTCCTCGAGGTTGGATGCCAGCCGCGAGGTGAAGAGCGAACCGATCAGCGACATGCCCAGCGTGCCGCCGATCTGCCGGAAGAAGTTGTTCGACGCCGTGGCCGTGCCGACCATCGCCACCGGGAACGAGTTCTGGACGATGAGCACGAGCATCTGCATCGACAGTCCCAGGCCGAGGCCCAGCACACACAGGCAGCCGATGACGACGAGAACGTTCTGATCGGCCGTGACGAAGGTCCCCATGAGGAAGAGGGCGACGCCGACGATCGCGCTGCCGAGCACCGGGTACCACTTGTACCGTCCCGTCTTCGAGACGACGAAGCCGATGATGACCGAGCTCGGCAGCATCACGGCCATCATGGGCACCATGAGGAGCCCGGCCTTGGTCGCTTCGATCCCGTGGGCCATCTGCAGGAACGTGGGCATGTACGAAAGTACGCCGAACATGCCGATGGCGATGCACATGCCGGCGATCGTGCAGAGGACGAAGTTCGTGTCCTTGAACACGAACATCGGGATGACGGGTTCGGGCACAGCCTGTTCGACGAAGACGAAGACGACGGCGCTGATGACGGCGATGGCGATGAGTCCGATGATGATCGGATCGTCCCAGTCGTACTGATGCCCGCCCCACGAAGTCGTGAGGATGAGTGCCGAGGTGAATTCGGCGATGAGGATCATGCCCGCGACATCGACATGGCGTTTGACCGACCGATCCGACTTGGGGACCTTGAGGAAGAGGATGGCGGCGATGAGCGCGAGCACGCCGAACGGAAGATTGAGAGCGAATGTCCAGCGCCAGCCCGGACCCTCGGTGATCCAGCCTCCGATCAGCGGTCCCGCCACCGAGGTGACCGCGAAGTTCGCCCCCATGATGCCCATATACGGGCCGCGTTTGCGCGCCGGCACAACCGCGGCGATGAGAGCCTGCGAGAGGATGATGAGACCGCCGCCGCCGAGGCCCTGAATGACGCGTGCGGTGATGAGGACGGCCATGTTGTGGGCCAGGAAGCCGACGATCGAACCGAGGATGAACATGCAGATGGCGAAGATGAAGATCTTCTTCCGGTTGAACGAATCGCCCAACTTGCCGTAGATCGGCATCATGATCGTCGACGCCAACATGAACGCCGTCGAGACCCACAGCATCTGGTCGACGCCGTTGAGGTCACCGACGATGGTCGGCAGGGCCGTGGCCAGCATGGTCTGGTTGAGCGAGAACATGAACATTGCCAGCATCAGGCCGGTGAATAGCAGGATGACCGACGAGGTCTCGATCTCCGGCTCCTCCTCGGCGCCGTGCTGCTTCTCGGCAGCGGGCTCGGTGGCGGTAGTGGTCATTTCAGCCTTTCTAAGAGGGTCAGGAACAGTTCGATCGAGGAGGTGAACGCCTGGTCCACCCGTTCGTCGTCCAATTCGTGTTCGGTGTCGAATCGCGCGGAGGCGAAAGCGTGCTCGAGCGGGATGCTGCACAGCTGCGCGAGCATCCGCGTGGCCCGTGCGGCGGTGTCGTCATCGGCAAAGGTGATTCCGCGACGTTCGATCCGCCGGCGGATGCCGGTGATGATCTGCTCGGAGTAGTGCCGTTTCGTCTCCATGCTGAGCATGCCGAGGTGCGGATGCCGAGCCTGGATCGCGCGCAGCTTCTGCTTGTTCGCCGACCGCGGCAGCAGGAATTCGAACGCGGCGCGGATGGTGAAGGAGAGATCCTCCACCAGACGCTCGCGCCGGGGCTCGAAGTCCTCGATGAATCGCTGCAGAGCGGCGGCGATATCGTCAGAGGTCGTCAGTCCGACGATCGCCATCTCCTTGGTAGGGAAATAGTTGAAGAACGTGCGCGTCGAGACCACTGCAGCTTCCGCGATCCGAGCCACAGTCACCTCGTCGAGTCCATGATCGAAGACGAGATCGACGGCCGCGGCGTGGATGGACGCACGGCGCTCACGGGTCTGGCGCTCGCGCAGGGATTCGGTCGGTTCGGAACTCACCAGAAAATTATGCACCTCTTGCAAATTTGCACCAAATGCAGAAATGCATTCAATGCATTTCTCGACGGTGATGTTGTTCACACTCCGTCGTCGGGCGGTCGACAGGTGGGAATATATGCCTGCATGCACCTGTTGATTGAGTCGTATACGCTCAACTTTGAAAGAGGAGGTCAGCTTTGGCCACATTCTTCGGACCCGCAGGCTCGGGCGGAGACTCGTTCGACGAGTTCCTCGCTCGTTTCCTCCAGGGGCAGACCGGAGCCCGCCGAGGCCGTTCCGTCGACATCAACCGACTGCTGAGCAAGCGCAGCCACGAGGCCATCGAAGCGGCCGCGGAGTTCGCAGGACGACACGGTCAGTCCGAGGTCGACGCGCTCCACATCCTGCGCACCATGGTCGATTCCGAACCCGGAATCTCCGCCGTGCGCCAGGCCGGCGCCGATCCCGAGGCCATCGCCCATGCGATCGAAGAGCGCCTTCCGGCCAGCACCGACACCGAGGCGGATTCCACGCCCACGCTGACCGGTTCGGCCCAGCGCGCCCTGCTCGACGCCTACCAGGTGGCGCGAGCCTTCGGGTCGACCTACATCGATCCCGAACACATGTTCTTCGCCTTCGTGCTCAACCAGGAGATGCCCGCCGGTCGGATCCTCGCCCAGGCAGGCGTCACCCAGGCTGCACTGCAGGCCGGTGCCGAGGCGGCCGAAGCCGCAGGCATGCACCCCGGCCAGGAGGCCGAAGGTGAGGACGGTCAGGAATCCGTGCTGGAGAAGTTCGGCACGGACCTCACCGAGCTCGCAGCCGAAGGCAAACTCGATCCCGTCATCGGCCGCTCGGAGGAGATCGAACAGACGATCGAGATCCTCGCCCGCCGGACGAAGAACAACCCGGTTCTCCTCGGCGAGGCCGGTGTCGGCAAGACCGCGGTCGCCGAAGGCCTCGCTCAGGCCATCCACTCGGGCGAAGTTCCCAAGCAGCTGCAGGGCAAGCGCATCATCGCGCTCGATATGCCCGGAATGCTCGCCGGCACGCGCTACCGCGGTGACTTCGAAGAGCGCCTGACCGGAGCGCTCAACGAGATCGCCGACGACGGGGACATGATCGTCTTCGTCGATGAACTCCACACCCTCGTCGGCGCCGGCGGCAACGGCGAGGCGAACTCGATGGACGCCGGCAACATCCTCAAACCGCGACTGGCCCGCGGCGATCTGCACATGATCGGCGCGACCACGCTCAAGGAGTACCGCACCATCGAGAAGGATTCGGCTCTCGAACGTCGCTTCCAGCCGGTGACCGTGGGCGAGCCGAGCGTCGAGGACGCGGTGACGATCATCGACGGGCTGAAGGATCGGTACGCGGAGTTCCACGAGGTCACCTACACCGCAGAGGCGGTCCGCGCGGCCGTGGAGCTGTCGAACCGCTACATCACCGACCGGTTCCTGCCGGACAAGGCCATCGACCTCATCGACCAGGCGGGCGCCCGGATGTCGCTCAGGCGCGGACCCGCGGTCGATATCGACGCGCTCAAGCTCAATCTCTCCGAACTCGAAGCGGAGAAGAAGTCCGCTATCGAGGTCGAGGACTACGAGCGTGCCGGCCGTGTCCGCGATGAGATCAACGAGGTGACCGCTCGGATCGAATCCGCCGAGAACCCGGACGCGGAGGCCGTGAAGACCGCTGCCGCCGAGGCGATCATCGGTGAGCAGGAGATCGCGCATGTGGTCTCCCGGGCCACCGGAATCCCGGCAGCGCGGATGACGCAGAGCCAGAAGGCACGACTGGCGAACATGGAAGAGGTCCTCCACGACCGCGTGGTCGGACAGGACGAAGCCGTGACCGCCGTGTCGCGCGCCATCCGCCGCAGCCAGACCGGTATGGCCGATCCCAACCGTCCCATCGGCAGCTTCCTCTTCCTCGGCCCCACCGGTGTCGGCAAGACTGAGCTGGCGAAGGCTCTGGCGCAGACCCTGTTCGACGACGAGTCGGCCATGATCCGTTTCGATATGAGCGAGTTCGGCGAACGCCACACGGTGTCCCGCCTCGTCGGTGCTCCTCCCGGCTACGTCGGCTACGACGAGGCAGGGCAGCTGACGGAGAAGGTCCGCCGTCGCCCGTATTCGGTCATCCTCCTCGACGAGGTCGAGAAGGCCCACCCGGATGCGTTCAACCTGCTGCTGCAGGTCCTCGACGACGGACGACTCACCGACGGTCAGGGCCGCACGGTCGACTTCCGCAACACCGTGGTCATCATGACCTCGAACCTCGGTTCCGAGTTCATGTCCGGCACTCCGCTGGGCTTCGCTTCCGGGGCTGCGGGAGACGCGGAGAAGGATCTCAAGGCCAAGGTCATGGGTCGCCTCAAGGAGTTCATGCGGCCGGAGTTCATCAACCGCATCGATGACACCGTGATGTTCTCGCGGCTCGATCGCGAGCAGCTGCGGTCCATCGTCGATCACCAGCTGGCCGCGTCGAAGCAGCGCCTCGAGGCTCAGGGCATCGCCCTCGACGTCTCGGCAGAGGCTCTCGACTGGCTGGCCGATGAAGGCTACGAACCCGAGTTCGGTGCCCGTCCGCTGCGTCGCACGATCCAGCGCGAGCTCGACGACCGCATCGCCGATCTCCTCGTCACCGAGGCGGTCGATGAGGGCGGCACCGTGCGTGCCACGGTCGTTGACGGCGCACTCAAGGTCGTGGCCGGTACCCGCCCGGAGCCGATCATCGCCTGATCACCGAGGCGGCCCTGTACCGGCCGTCGCCCCTGAGTGACGCGTTCGAACCGGAATGAGCCCGGGACGAAAGATTCCGTTCTTTCGTCCCGGGCTCTGTCGTTGCTGCGGGCAGCGTCGCGTCCCGGGTCAGCCGCGGGTGGCAGAGGACTGCTCGGGCTGGGGATCGTTCGCGCCGAGAAGGCGGTTGAGGACGAGCCGTTCGCCGAGCGTCCACGTGGTCGTCGTCGCCAGGTAGAGAGCGGCGGCCAAGGGGACGAAGAGCGCGAAGATCGCGGTGAGGAAGGGCATGAAGCTCAGGGTCTTCATCACTCCTGACAGATCCGGCATCGCCGGAGCATCTGCCCCGGTCTTCGTCGGGGGAGCGGTCGGGGTCTCGGGTGTGGCCGGGGTGAGCAGGTGTCGGGAGAACCCGGCGACGACGGCGATGAGGACGACGAGGATGAGGTAGACCGTGATCGCGGTGCCGGTCAGATCGCCGGCGCCGAGCAGTCTGACGAAGCTCGTGTTGAGAGGCAGGCCGAAGAGCGTATGCCCGAGCAGCTCATTGGCGTGCCCGCCGATCGTCGCATTGATGAAGAGGCCATAGACGGCCATGAGCACTGGGGTCTGTGCCAGCACCGGCAGGCATCCGGCGAAGGGGGAGGCATTCTCCTCTTTGTACAGCTCCATGAGCTTCTGCTGCATGAGTTCGGGCTGCTTCTTGTACTTCGTCTGCAGCTCTTTGATCTTCGGGGCCAGTCGTTTCCGAGTGATGCCTGCCCTGACCTGGGACACCCCGACGGGGATGAGCACGGCGCGGACCAGGACGGTGAGCACGATGACGGCCAGGGCGGCACTGAAGCCGCCGGCGAGCGGTTCGAGAATGTCGCTGATCCCCGTGACCACCGTGTAGGCGGCCTCGACGAGCAGGCGGATGGGCAGGAATTCGTAGATGTTCACGGGTGAGTGTCCTTCGGACAGGGCGCACTGAGGCGCGGTTGATTGGGCCGTTGCAGGCCATCACCGTGACAATTGCCCGCGCCGAGGCGGGGGAGGCGTTCCGGACGGAACAGGTCGTTCAGGCGATGGCGTGAACGACGGAAGAGGGGGCTCTGGGCAGGGCCGTACCTGGAGTTCCGGGCTCTTCCGGCATGCGGAATTCGCGGATGCTTCGGCGCGTGCTCGGCAGAGCCGGCGGACGCGACGACAGCGAGAGCACACGCAGCAGAGCCATGCTCGCCCATGCGGCGATCGGCGTCAGCAGGGCCGCACCGAGGAGAGCCAGGACGATGAGATGAGTGGGGGACTGGGGCACGACCGAGTCGAGGTCGGAAGAGAGCACGACGACGAGCAGCTGCAGAGTCAGCCACATATTCGCCATCATCTCGCCCCCTAACCAGTGCGTCGATGCTAACACGCGGGCCTGTGCGGAGGTCTCAGTCCTCTGCGTCGGCGGCGAGGTCCGGATCTCGGGCGAGACGCACGAGCGCGGCCGCGAGGCCGGCGAGGTCGTCGTCACCGACCAATGCGGTCAGCTTCTCGTCCTGCTCCGGCAGCCCGGCCGTCTTTGCGCCCCTGCGGACGAGCGGGTCGAAGGCGGGTCTCACCGAGGGCCAAACCTGCTGGACCTCTCGGAGGAAGATCGACGCTCCGGTCGGACCGATGCCGGTGAATTCCTGCAGCAGCCTCGCAATCCGACCAGGCTGCCCCTCGGCCTCATCGCGCAGCTTCCGCAGGTCCCCGTCCCAGCGGTCGATGAGCAGATCGGCGGCCTCGGCCAGACGGGTGGCAGTGCTCTCGTCGTAGCGCCGATATCCGCCTCGACCGAGCGCATCGACCCGTTGCTGCCACGTGCTCGCGCGCAGACGCTGCGGCGTCCTCCACTTCGCCGAGAACAGCTCGCGCGCGCTCGCGAGGGCGATGTCGGAGCTGATGCGCGTGGACAGGAGCAGGCTGAGGACGAGCAGCTGCCACAGCGGGGCCGGCTTGTCCCGGAGAGTGATCGCAGCCTCCGCGGCGAAGGTGCGGCCGTGCGCATCGATGAGTCGAGCGGCGTGCTCTCGCTGTGTGCTCATGCGGCCGATCCTATGTCCGGGCCCGGTCGAAGAGTCAAGGGCCACCGGAGCCTCAGCCGCCGGTGCCGTCCGCTCACAGCGGCACGGTCCCGCTTCCAGCGGATCCGCGCCCGGTTCGCTGCCGCCGGGTCGCACAGTTGAGACATGCATACACGCCCCGCAACCACACCGTCCATGTTCTCCGACTCCGACGAGGCCGACGCGGCCACCGCGATCCCCGAATCCCAGCGAATGCTCTACGCCTACCGGTCCGTCGTCTTCAACGGCGAACTGCGCGACGAGAACGGAATGGAGATCATCTCCCGACTCGTCCTCCTCTCCGCCGAGGACCCGCGCTCCGATATCCACCTGTGGATCAACTCTCCCGGAGGCTCCGTGCCGATGATGCACGCGATCGCCGACACCATCGCCGCTCTGCCCAACGACGTGGTCACGATCGCCTTCGGGTGGGCCGCCTCGGCGGGACAATTCGTTCTCAGCATGGGAACGCCCGGACGACGCCTCGCCCTGCCCCACGCTCGCATCCTCCTCCACCAAGGATCGAGCGGAATCGGCGGAGCCGCCGCCGACATCGAACTCCAGGGCGATGACCTCCGATCGGTCAGAGACACCGTCCTGCACCGGATCGCCGAGGCGACCGGAAAGACCTACGACCGCATCTTCGAAGACTCCCTGCGCGACCGGTGGTTCACCGCAGAGGAGGCGATCGAGTACGGACTCATCGATCGCGTCATCGACTCCCTGTCCGACCTGCGAGCTCAGATCGGAGGAAGCCGATGAGCCAGTACACGATCCCCAATGTCGTCGACCGAACCGGTGGCAGCGAGAAGATCGTCGACGTCTACTCGCATCTGCTCGGCAATCGCATCGTCTACCTCGGCGTGCCCATCGACGACGGGGTGGCGAACACGATCATCGCGCAGCTGCTCCACCTCGATTCGAGCAGCCGGGACCTGCCGATCAGCATGTACATCAATTCCCCGGGCGGCTCCCTGACCGCGATGACGGCGATCTTCGACGCAATGCACCACATCGGCGCGCCCGTGGCCACCACCTGCGTCGGGCAGGCCGTCGCCGATGCGGCCGTGCTCCTGGCCGCCGGAGAACCCGGCCAGCGGGCCATGCTCGCCCACGCCCGCGCCGTGCTGCGACAGCCGCATGCCGAAGGAGCGCGCGGCACGATCCCCGACCTCATCGTCGCCGCAGACGAGATCGTCCGGCAACGGCGGGACGTCGAAGAGATGCTCGCCGACAGCACCGGTCGGACCCCGGAGCAGATCCACCGTGACTTCGATCGCGACCTCGTCCTCGACGCGAAGGCGGCGCGGGACTTCGGACTCGTCGACGTCATCCTCTGACCGCGTACTCTCACCGAGGTGGGCGGAGATACTCCCCGAGGATGACTACGGCGTCCGGTCCGGGTCGCTACGATCGGAGAATGAGACCGGACCGTCCAGACCGCCGCGCACGCCGACGAGTCGTCCTGCTCACCGTCGCCGCAGCGGTGCTGCAGCTGCCGTTCTCCATCGTCCTCGCCGCGGCGACCGAGACGTCTGCGGCCGCGATGATCATCCGCATCGGCACCGCGGTCCTCTCACCGGCGATCTTCTTCGTCTCAGCACGGTGGCCCGGACCGCGCGTGGCCGTACTGGCAGGGCTCGTCCTCCTCGACGTCCTGGTGTGGGCGGCGGCGACTCCTGATCCGGGCCCCGGCAGTTTCGGCATGGGACCGGGTGCGTGGAGCGACCGCGGTCCCTGGACGCCCGCGGAGGCCGGGCCCGGGACGACGCCGTTCTACGCCGCCTTCCTCTTCGCCGTCGTCGCCGCGATCGTCCGCGGAAGTGCAGTCTGGGCGATCGCCTCGGCGGCGGGAGTCTGGGCGGGCTGCCTGCTGCTGGGTCCCCTGCTGGGGATCGACTGGTCGGTAGGACGGGTGGTCTCGGCGACGATGGGGCTCGCCATCGCCGTGGGCATCGGCGCATTCGTCCGCCGCCGCAGCGAGCTCCGTCGGCAGGAGGCAGCCCAGCAGAGCGCACGCCACGCCGAGGTCGTTCAGGCCGAGCGACTGCGCATCGCCCGGGATCTCCACGACGTCCTCGGCCATGCTCTGTCCCAGATCAACGTCCAAGCCGGAGTCGGCGAACACCTCATCGACCGCGATCCGGAACAGGCACGGTCCGCACTCGCGGCCATCAGAGAACTCAGCCGCACCGGGCTCAACGAAGTGCGCACCGTGCTGCATACGATGCGCTCCGACACGGGTGCTGCGGAAGCCTCAGAACCGGCGCCCTTGGCTCCGGTCCTCGGACTCGACGCCGTTCCGGCGCTGGTCTCCCGCCTCGTCGGCTCCACTGACATCAGGGTGGACGATCGGCGGGATACGGACGCCGAGGGAGTGAGAGAGACACCCGGCCAGTCAACGGACGCAGCCGCCTATCGGATCATCCAGGAAGCACTGACGAACGTGCTCAGACATGCCGGCGCCGGCAGCGCACGAGTCGTCATCGCACGGAACTTGGATCGGCTGCAGGTGAGCATCAGCGATGACGGGACAGGACTCCCAGAAGGAGTCGAAGGGACGGGAATCATGGGCATGCGCGAGCGGGCGAAGCTGCTGAAAGGGTCACTCACCCTGACCTCGAAGGGTCGGCAGGGCACCGTCGTCGACGTCGACCTCCCCTGGAACGCCGACCATGCAGAGCTGCCAGACGAGGAGCCGCATCGATGACACCGATCCGAGTCGCCATCGCCGATGACCATCAGCTCGTGCGCGCCGGCTTCGCCTCACTGCTCGATTCCGAAGACGATATCGAGGTCACGATCCAAGCCTCCGGCGGGAACGCCCTGCTCGAAGCACTGCGCACAGCACCCGCCGACGTCGTCCTCATGGACATCCGCATGCCCGACGGAGACGGACTGTGGGCGACGGAGGAGATCGCCGCCGATCCGCGGTTCGATGCCGTCCGCGTGGTGCTCGTGACGACCTTCGGACTCGACGAATACATCGTCCGCGCCGTGCGCGCCGGGGCCAGCGGCTTTCTGCTGAAGGACACCGACCCGACCGACCTCATCCGCGCCGTGCGCGTCGTGGCCGCCGGTGAGGCCCTGCTCTCGCCCGAAGTCACGAAATACCTGCTCTCCCGCATGTCCTTGGGGCTGAAGGCAGAACCCGACTCCGGGCTCGACGTTCTCACCGACCGCGAACGCGAAGTTCTCGCGCTCGTCGGCCGCGGTCAGTCGAACGACGAGATCGCCGAATCGCTCGTGCTCTCCCCGCTGACCGCGAAGACCCATGTCTCGCGCATCATGACGAAGGTCGGGGCCAGAGACCGCGTCCACCTCGTCGTCCTCGCCTACGAATCGGGGCTGGTGTCGCCCGGTTGGCTGAACGAGCACTGAGTTCTGCTCCGTGCGGAGCAGCGCAGGTGACTCCCTTCGGCGGATTCGCAGCGACCGGCTTGCGGTGTGTCATTGATGTCAGGTCCACGAACGGCGTGGACACCCGCCAAGGAGGCATCATGCACATGGAACACGGACCGCTGGCCTGGCCGTTCTTCTTCCTCATTCCGATCTTCTGGGTCCTCGTCATTGGACTCATCGTCACCCTCATCGTGACCCTCAACCGTCGCCGGTGGCGGCAGGCCGGGGGACCGCCGTGGGCGGCTGCGGCACGAGAGGGAACAAGGAGCGCCGAGGCGACTCTGGCCCAGCGCTTCGCCCAGGGGGATATCGAGGAGGCCGAATATCGTGCCCGACTCGAGGTGCTGCGGGCGAACCGGCTCGAGGCCGGGAACGGCTGAGCCGTTCAGGCTGCGAGGGCGAGCCGTACCTGACCCGCTGCCGGCGGAGCAGGTGCGGCTCGCGTCATATCGGTCGCCGACAGCAGCGCGGTCGCAGGGACCCCGGAAGTCAGGCCGAAGGCCGCGAGCACGAGGACCTGCGGCAGCTGGAGCTCGAGCACCTCGGCCACTGCCTCGATGACCTCCGACGACGGGTCCTTGAGCCCGCGTTCGATCTCGGAGAGGAACTGGGTCGAGACCCCGGACCGGTGGGAGACCTGAGCCAGGGTGAGACCCATATCGGTGCGGCGCAGTCGGAGAGCGCGGCCGAGCGCCTCACGCCACAGCGGCGGCGGGGTCGGGCTGTGCGGGAGCATGTCGGTCATGGGGTGAGCCTACGGTCGGTAGGGCCGCCTCGGCGAGGGTTTCTGCTGTCAGCAGATGAGGATGACTGACGTGAAGTGGCTCACAGGTGTTGCGGCAACGGCAGTAGGTTAAGTTAGGCTGGCCTACGTTAATGTCGAGGGGTCCTATCAGGCTCCGACCACTGTCGAAAGGACAGGAATGTCAGTTCCTCACAGCCGCCGGGCCGTCATCGCCGGAGCGCTCGTCGCGCTCTCGCTCACCGCCACCGCCTGCGGGCAGGGATCGCAGGCCGCGGAGGAATCCGGGTCCGCGAATTTCGAGACCGCGACGATCAAGCACGCACTCGGTGAAGCGGTCATCGAATCCGAGCCCGAACGCGTCGTCACCCTCGGCCAGGGATCGACGGAAACTGCGATCGCTTTGGGCAAGACGCCGGTCGGCATGGAGGAATATGCCTGGGGATCCGATGACACCGGCTACATGCCGTGGATCTACGAGGCCGTGAAGGACAAGGGTGAGAAGCTGCCCGAACAGTTCCAGGGGGATACGGAACTCGACGTCGAAGCCATCGCCGAACTCGAACCGGATGTCATCCTCGCCCCCTGGTCGGGAATCACGGCCGAGCAGTACAAACAGCTCGATGCCATCGCCCCGACCGTGGCGTACCCGAAGCAGCCGTGGACGATCAAGTGGGATGAGCAGATCACCACGATCGGCAAGGCGCTCGGTCAGGAAGAGGAATCAGAAGGCCTCGTCGACGACATCAAGACGCAGCTGAAAGAGGCGAAGCGAGAGGAATACAAGGACCTCACATTCTCCTTCATCTACAACTCGGGCCCCGGCACCCTCGGCGTCTTCTACCCCAACGAGCAGCGGGTGGCGATGGTCTCGGCGCTCGGGCTGACCCCGGATCCGATCATCGACGAGCTGAAGAAAGACTACGACGAGCCCGGAACGGATTCAGCGCTCATCGGTCTGGAGAATGCGGACAAGCTCAACGATTCGGACCTCATCTTCACCTTCTACTCCGATGAGAAGAACAGGAAAGAGATCGAATCGCAGGGACTGTATGCGAATATTCCGGCGATCAAGGCCGGGGCTGTCGTGGCTCCGGATGATCAGCCCTTCGTCACCGGATCCTCGATCATCAACCCGCTCACCGTCCCCTGGACGCTCGAGCGCTATGTGCCGATGATCGACAAAGCGGTGAAGAAGCTCGACAAGTAAGTCGTCGGCGAGGAGCCTGCCGCATCAGTCAGGCAAGCAAGCTGGGCGCTCTCAATCGAGGGCGCTCAGCTTCTTCCATTCATCCCAGGAGTACACCCAGTCCGAGATGTCGCTGTCATTGGTCGACAGGCTCACTTGGGAACCGGTGACCTCGACGGGATCACCGAAGATCGCGGAGTCGTAGTACTCCTTGGCCCGTTCGGTGGTGAGATTGATGCAGCCGTGGGAGACGTTCTGCGAGCCTTGGACGCCTGCCGACCACGGGGCGGCGTGGATGAATTCTCCGTTGTTGTGGATGCGCACAGCCCACTGCACATCTGTCTCGTAGTCCCATTGTTCGGAGGTCATCGTATAGTCGGCGGCCTTCGACATGACCACATGCGTGCCGTTGTAGGACGGGGACTTCGGTGCGCCGAGCGAGGCAGGGAAGTCCATGACGGTCTTGCCGTCACGAGTGACGGTCATACGATGGGACTTCGCATCGGCCTTGACGACCTGTTTGCGTCCGATCTCGAAATCGAGGGTGAGGTCGTTCTGACCCACGCTGTTCTCGCCCGTCGGCACATCCTTGAGCGGGACGTCGACGGAGACCTTCGAATGAGCGGGCCAGAATTCCTTCGGGCGGAAATGCAGTCGGGACTGCGGATCGTCGTAGAGCCAACCCCAGGAGCCCTCGACCTCCCGCTCCTTGCCGTCTTCATCGGTGACCTTGACCGAGAGGCGGCGTTCGACATCGTCGCGGAAGTCCTTGGATACGGTGGAACCGAAGTTGAGCATGATGGGGGCGGCGACGCCGACCGTCTGATCGTCGGCGAGCGTTGTGCGCACCGACATCGGGGCGCCGTCGCTGTCACCGACGGTGATCGTTGCGTCGAGGTCGACTTCGTCTCCGTTGGCAGTGGTGGCGGTGACTTTCACGGTGTATTCGCTGTCGGCGACGAGGCCGTAGGTCGAGATCCAGGCGGCGGATTCGTCCGGGGCGGCGACCACCTCGGCGGTGTCCTTGGTGTCTGTTTCGGCGTCCTTCGAACCATCGTCGGCGGTCCCGGACTCGGTGGAGCTCGGCGTCGACGAACCGGCCTGGGCGTCGTCATCTGCCTCGAGCGCGGTGCCCGAAGCGTCGAAGAACGTGCCGGGATCGTGCGCGATCCGGGGGTGGGCCTCCTCGGTGACGGAGATGTCACTGAGGTCTGCGTTCTCGACTGAGATGCCGATCCGCTGGCCGGCCTCGAGGTCGATGTCGTCACCGGATTCGGTCACCTCGCCGAAGTCCCCGGCGCCGGGCATCGCGGTCGCCGCATCGACGGACTCACTCGGCTCAGCTGAGGAGGTCGCATCGCTGGGCTGCGAAGACGGCGTCGATTCGGACGCGGATTCTGCTGCCTCGGAGGTGATGGCTCCGACGCGGAACACGGGATCCGCGGCCGCCTCGGCGGTCTTGTTCGCGCCATTGCGGGTCGCGTCGGGATCGTCGCTCGACGGTGTGCACGCCGTGAGCAGGGCCAGTGCCGAAAGGGCGGCAACGGCCCCTTGGATCTTCGTGGACAACAGGGAAACCTCGTTTGAACACAGGGATGAGAACTGAGAATAATGGTAATGAAGCAAAATCACGAAAGTATTAACGCTTTCGCTTCTTCGCCCCGATTCCGGCGCTCGGAGGGCCGTGTAGGCAGAGCTGACCTGGGCAGATGGGGGAGAGGGGGAGTTGTGGAATTGTGATGTTGGGGAATAGAGGACTCCCCGTGCACCCGACAGAGCTCGCTTACCCTTGCTGCCTTCCGGCCCTGGGGGAGTTCACAAGATGACGCCGCACGGGGAGCCGTGAATCAGTCTAGTCGAGAGCGGCCTCGGTGGACAAAACGAGTGGGCGGGGCCACAGGATTACGACAAGGACACTGTTATCCACTCGTGACAAAAACATCATCTGACCGGGACATTCACTGGATAGTGTGGACGCATCCTCGTTTCCCATCCCTAAGGAATCATGCACATTTTCCGCAGAGCGGTTCTGCCGCTGGCCTTCCTCCTCGTCCTCATCCTCATCGCTGTATTCCTCGGCTGGATCGCCTTCAAACCGGCTGCCGACGACGAATTCGACGATGTCGGTGCCAGTGGGGAGCCGGCGGAATCCACCATCACCGCCGAACGCGGCGACATCTCCAACACAATCGAGGTCAAGGGACGCATCAACGTCGACTCCCCGACTGCGGTCAAAGCCGACCACGACGGCGTGGTCAACCATCTCTTCGTCAAGCCCGGTGATGAGGTATTCAAAGGCGCGGAGCTGTTCCAGGTCAGAAGCGAGGGTGAGCAGGAGGCGCCCGAAGAGCCGGACGGCGGCAGCGACGGTGCCGAGACAGCAGACTCGGATGGCGGGGATGAGGCATCGGGAGGTGACCCGTCGACCCCGGCCAAGCCGAAGTATCATTCGGTGATCGCTGCGGAAGACGGCACGGTGGGTGATTTCTCCGTCGAGCAGGGTGACACAGTCTCTGCCGACACCCAGGTGACCGAGCTGCTGAAGAAGACCTTCACCGCCAAGGCACCGATCAAGGCGACCGATCTCTACCGGGTGCAGGAGCTTCCGGACACCGCGAACATCGCGATCGACGAGGGCCCGAAGCCCTTCGACTGCACGGGTCTCAGACTCGACCAGGGGCCGGGTACAGCCTCGGCATCGTCGTCGACGAGCGAGGAGGAGTCCGAGGACCCAGGGGCTGAAAGCGCAGGTGACGACGGTTCTGCCGCCGAAGGCTCGGAAGGAGGTTCCGGAGACGGTCCGCAGCTGATCTGTGCCATCCCCGACGATGTCACCGTCTACAACAGCCTCGATCTCACTATGACCATCGATGCGGGAGAGGCGAAGGACGTCATCGTCGTTCCGGTGACCGCGGTGCGCGGACTCACCGAGAAGGGATCAGTCTGGGTGACCGGAGACGACGGCAAGTCCGAGGAGCGCGAGGTCGAGATCGGCCTCAACGACGGGTCCATGGTCGAAGTGAAGTCGGGCCTGGAAGAAGGTGAGGAGATCGATGAATTCGTTCCCGGCACCGAACCTGAAGATGAGAGTTCCGAGGGCGGCATGGATGGCGAGTTCGGCGAGGGAGAGGACTGGTGAGCCGCCCGGAGCCGACGGCGGCAGAGACTCTGCTCTCGCTGCGGCATGTGTCGCGTTCGGTGCCGATCGCTGACGATCAGCTGCTCACGATCCTTGCCGATATCGACCTCGAGGTGGGGGTGGGGGAGCACATCGGCATCGTCGGTCGCTCCGGCACCGGCAAATCGACGCTGCTCAACATCCTCGGACTCCTCGACGCGCCGACGACCGGGGATATGGAGTTCGCCGGTGAACCCGTGCAGAAGATCTCCCGGAACAGGGCCGCAGCGATCAGAGGACGTGACATCGGATTCGTCTTCCAGCAGTTCAACCTCCTGCCCGGACGCACTGCGGTGGAAAACGTCGAAGCCCCGCTGATGTACGCCACCGGACGGGAGTTCCGCAATCGGCGGAGATCGGCCGAAGCCATGCTCGAGCGTCTCGGCCTCGGCGACCGGATCGAGGCGAAGCCGAACCGTCTCTCCGGAGGTGAGCAGCAGAGAGTCGCGATCGCACGCGCGCTGGTGCGTGAGCCGAAGCTCGTGCTCGCCGACGAGCCGACGGGCGCCCTGGACGTTGAGACGGGGCGTCAGGTCATGGAGATCCTCGACGGCATCACCAAGGACTCGGGGGCTGCGCTCATCACGATCACCCATGATCTCGGGGTGGCGAACATGGCCACTCGACAGTTCTCGCTCAGTCAGGGGTGTCTCCATCCGGTCCTCGACGGGGCCACCGCCGAGGCGCTGGCGGGTGAGAGCCGATGATCACAGGATTCGCCGCATCGCTCGTCGAAGCCTGGCAGGAACTGAGGGTGCACAAGGTGCGCGTGCTGATGTCCCTGATCGGCGTCGGCGTGGCAGTGTGTGCACTGACGCTCGTCGTCGGGTTCGGGAACATGATGCAGAAGGGCCTCGCCGACTCCTACGAGCAGCAGGGTGGTCGCGCCGCGACCTACACCCTGAGCCTCAATCCGACCGAGTCCGAGATGGGCGAATCCGAGGTCGAGAAGGTCCGGTCAGCACTCGACGAGACCGCCGACCGTTTCGGAATCAGCCACATCTCCGCCTACGGTCAGGCCGAAACCACGGTGCCGGGACCGGCTGGCACCATCAGCGCCTCGATGTACATCGTCGACCCGGATTTCGACGTCATGCGCCGACTCTCCGTCGATCACGGCAGGTGGTTCACCGCCGGTGACGCCGCGAACCTGTCGCCGGCCGTCGTCGCCGATGAGACTTTCCTCAGCGAATACGGCATCGACCCGACTTCCCTGCCGGCCACGATCGAGCTGTCCGGTTCCCCGAGGAAGACGGCCACGGTCATCGGTTCGGTGCCCTCCTCCGAATTCCAGGAGTACGGGGAGATCTACGTCCTCAACGGGCAGGAGAAGCAGTTCGCCGCAGACGCCTACGCCGTCACCGAATTCGAGATGTGGGTGCCGCCCGAGGTCGGTGAGGAGCTGAGCAAACAGGTGACGAGTGATCTCAGACGGCAGCTGCCCGGCTTCGACGTCAGTGCGGACAGAACCGATTTCGCCTCGGACATCGATGAAACACTGGGTCCGGTGAAGAACGTGCTGTTGGTCATCAGCATCCTCATTCTCTTCATGGGTATGCTCGGCCTGCTCAACATCTCTCTTGTGACGATCCAACAGCGGATCAGGGAGATCGGCATCCGCAGATCCTTCGGGGCGACGAGTCGGCGCATCTTCTTCTCCGTGATGATGGAGAGCGTCGTCGCGACGACCATCGCAGGCGCTGTCGGCGTTCTCATCGCCGTGCTCGTGCTCAAGGCGCCGCTCGTCGCTGAGTTCATGTTCGACGGTGCGAGTACTCCGCAGGTCCCGATCTCTGCCGCGATTGTGGGCATGCTCGTCTCGGTCGGAGCCGGAGCGCTGGCAGGATCGGTGCCTGCTGTCGTCGCCACTCGGGTGCGGATCATCGACGCGATCCGAGCCTGAGGAGTGCCAGAGCGCCCGTTCCGAAGGCCAGGCACAGCCCGACCTGAACGAGGCATGCCACGGCGAAGGCATTGTCATAGCCGAGGCTGAGCGTGAAGACATGGAAGAGCGCTCCGAGCAGCGCCACGCCCACGGCGATGCCTGCCTGCTGCATCGTTGCGATGAGACCGCCGCTCAGCCCGGCCACTCGGTCGGGGACCGCTCCGACCACGGTGCCGACTAGAGGACCGAACTGGAGAGCCTGAGCCGCGCCGAGGACGACTCCCGGAAGCTGGAACCACAGATTCCATTCTGTGGCTGGGGCCGTCGCCGACGCCCAAGCCACCCCGAGAAGGCTGATCGCCTGCAGGGTCGTGCCGAGGACCATCGTGCCGGGCCCGCCGAGTCGACCGACGGCCCGGGGGACGAGGAGAGAGGTGATGAGGAAAGCTGCGGCGAAGAGGCCGAGCGTGAGTCCGGAGACGGCGGCGGGGTCACCATGGCCGGTCTGCGATGTGAGCGCGAAGTTGTAGAGGAACGTGCCGAAGCCGGCGAAGAACACGAAGGCCATGAGCATCCCGATCCATGCGGCAGGGATGCGAACCACCTGCGGCGGAATGAGGGGGTCACGTCCGGCCGCCTCGCCGCGGTTCTGCCAGAGTGCGAACGCGGTGAGAGCTGCAGCGCAGGCTGCCAAGAGGGTTGCGGGCAGCGGAAGCCAGCCGGTGACCGGTCCCAGCGCCAGTCCGGTGACGAGGCTCATCATGCCCACGCCGAGGAGGATTGCGCCGGGGACGTCGAGGGGTGCCGGGTCGATGCTGCGTGATTCGGTCAGACGCAGGGAACCGAGATAGGCGGCTGCGGCGGCGAGCGCGCAGCTGAGGAACGCCGCCCGCCACCCCCAGGTCTGGCCGAAGAGGGAGATGAGTCCGCCGCCGAGGACCTGACCGCCGACGGTGCCGACTCCGGAGAATGCGCCGAAGAGGCTGATCGCCTTCAACCGTGCGGCCCCGGACAGCGAATGCTGGAAGCTCGCGAGGATCTGCGGCATCATCACCGCCGCTGCCGCACCCTGGGTCGCGCGAGCCACGAGCAGGAAGAGCGGATCGGGTGCCATTCCGACGGCGATCGAGGTGATGACGAGCGCGCCCGTGCCGATCATGAACAGGCGGCGACGCCCGAAGCGGTCCCCGATGCGACCGCAGAGGATGAGGCCGGAGGCGAAGGCGGCGGAGAACAGACCGACGATGAGGGCCGAGGTCGCATCACTCGTACCGATGTCGGCATGCACCGCGGGGATCGCGACGTTTGAGACGGAGAACATGAATGTCGCGAGGAACGCACCGAGGTGGAGCGGCCAGAGCACCGGGGCGGGATGGCCTGCGGTGGGGGCGGGGTCGACGTCGGGTGTGTGATCGGGAGCAGCCTCGGCGAGGGCCGAGGTCGGAACCGCCTCGGCGGAGGTCGATGATGTCTGTGTGTGGGAATCTCTCATGGATCCAGTCTGCGATGGGCCGCGGGGGAGTGGGAGGGCGTGTTGATGGTGTTGGTCACACCACCAGGTTGAGAGTGGTGACGGGGTGGAATGGCGTGAGCGTCGGGCGGACAATGGAGGCATGGCACAAGTGAGAACCGAGGAGCTCGGACGATTCCTGCGTTCGCGACGCAACCGGGTGCGACCCTGCGAGGTCGGTCTTGCGGCCGGCGCCCGGCGGAGGGTGCCGGGACTGCGGCGCGAAGAGGTCGCTGTGCTCGCGAACATCGGCACCAGTTGGTACACCTGGCTTGAGCAGGGGCGCGAGGTCCACCCCTCGGAGTCGGTGCTCGAATCCATCGCCGAGGCGCTCCTGCTCGACCGTGAGGAGCGTGCCCATCTCTTCCTGCTGGGCGGATACCCGGATCGAGTCGCGAACCCGGGGGACTCGGCGGTGGGAGAGCAGATGCGCACCTTGCTCGACGAACTGCTGCCGCTGCCGGCGATGGTCACTGATCCGCGGTATACGATCCTCGCCTTCAACTCCGTCGAACGGTATCTCGCCTCCGACCTCGAAGCACTCGCTCCGGCCGACAGGAACTGCGCGATCCAGTCCTTCGAGAGCCCGGAATGGGCGCGGACCTTCCACTCCGACGACGGCCATCGGGCGCAGGTCGTGGCGAAGCTGCGTGCCTCGTACGCGGAGTCGATCGACGATCCCGAGTGGTCGCCGCTGCTGTCGCGGCTGCGCAGGAATCCGGAATTCTGCCGCCTGTGGGATTCGGGAACGGTCGGTCGATCCGTCGGGCGGGTCAAGACCATTGAGAACCCGTATGTGGGCACGCTCAAGCTGACGATGACGACGCTCATCGCGCAGGAGAACCAGAGGCTGACGCTCTCGGTCTATCAGCCGGTGGACACGGTGACGCGGTCCCGATTGGAGACGCTGCACGGCTGGATCAACGACGGCAGCATCGAACGCAGACGGGAGGACGGGGCGCAGCCGTCGGCAGAACGGCATCTCCGCGCCGTCGCGGACTGAACCGTGTGCCGTCGGGTGACGAGGTCGCGTGTTCACCTGCGGGAAGTGGGATGCTTCACACTCGGCCACCGCGATTTCGCATTGTCGTCATGACTCGGATAAGCTGATTCGCGGAGGATTCGCCTAGTGGCCTATGGCGCTCGCCTGGAACGCGGGTTGGGTTAACGCCCTCAGGGGTTCGAATCCCCTATCCTCCGCCACGGAAGTCCCGGTCTCGCAGTTGCTGCGGGCCGGGACTTCGTCGATTCACCGGCGGCGGACCTCCATGCCGGTCGCGGGAGGCTCGTATTCGGACATCCCACACCGATTGTGACAGTTCGCACCATTCGTGCCACCTACTACCGGTGCTTTCGCGTCCCTCGGCGGTCCTGGCTCAACGCACCGGTGCAAAGAGGTGGTGTGCCGCCAAGGGTGAGGGATGCGGAGCTGGGTGCAGCGGAGCGCAGCTGCCGGAAGGCAAATCGCATGACGGTTCGTGGCGGAATGCGTCATTGTGACGGCATGCGTCGGCCCGCGAAGTCTGCCCGCCGTGTGTGGTCTGCGTCTCAGTAGTCTGGCACGGCACACCCGCACACATGATATTGCACACCTGCACACATCACGAGCGACTGAAGGGAACTGGCCCGATGACGTCGCAGCAACCGGTCCGGCGCGGACGCCTCGCGCAGCGCACGACCCGCGGGCACGGTGCTCATGCCAGTTTCGATGGGAAGGGACACACAATGACGAACCTCCACGCCAACCCGATCTATACCGGTGAACCCGAAGACCTGAAGTTCGCCTACTGGGTGCCCAACGTCTCCGGCGGCCTGGTTGTGTCGAACATCGAACAGCGCACCGACTGGGGCTACGACTACAACGTCAAGCTCGCTCAGACCGCCGAGGCGGTCGGCTACGAATACGCGCTCAGCCAGGTCCGCTACCTCTCCAGCTACGGCGCGGCCCAGCAGCACGAATCGACCTCCACGTCACTCGCGCTCGCCCTTGCCACTGAGAAGCTCAAGGTCATCGCCGCCATTCATCCGGGCATCTGGGAACCGGCCGTGCTCGCGAAGTTCATCCTCACCGCCGACCAGTTCACGAAGGGCCGGGCCGCCATCAACGTCGTCTCCGGCTGGTTCAAGGACGAATACACCCGCCTCGGCCTGCCGTGGCTCGAACACGGCGAACGGTACCGCCGGTCCGCCGAGTTCATGGATGTCGTCCGCAAGCTCTTCACCGAGGAGAACGTCGAGTACCGCGGCAATTTCTACACCGTCGACGACTTCACCCTCCGCCCCGGCCCCTACCCAGTCGAGGGCCGCCCCCACCCGGAGATCTTCCAAGGCGGAAACTCCTCGGCCGCTCGCATCAACGGCGGCAAACACGCCGACTGGTACTTCTCCAACGGCAAGGACTTCGACGGCTTCCGCGAACAGTACGACGACGTCACCGAGGTGGCCCGAGCGCACAATCGGAAGGTCCGTTTCGGGCTCAACGGGTTCGCCATCGTCCGCGACACCGAGGCCGAAGCCCGCGAACAGCTGCGCGAGATCATCGCCAAAGCCGATGAAGGCGCCGTCGAAGGATTCCGCAAATCCGTCCAGCAGGCCGGAGCCTCGACTCACGATAAGAAGGGCATGTGGGCGGATTCGAGCTTCGAAGACCTCGTCCAGTACAACGACGGCTTCCGCACCCAACTCATCGGCACTCCCGAACAGGTCGCCGACCGCATCATCGAGTACAAGAAGATCGGCGTCGACCTCATCCTCACCGGCTTCCTGCACTTCCAGGAGGAACTCGAAGCGTTCGGCAAGACCGTCATCCCGATCGTTCGCGAGAAGGAAGCCGAACTCGTCAACAGGGGACTGCTCACCCCTGCCGGAGTCTGACCCTGGAGGCGAGTTTCCCTCAGGCCACGCTGAATGACGCGGACTTGAGCTTCAGCTTCGTTCGCAGCTGATCGCCGGTGAGGCTCGCGGTCTTCCCCTTCACCGAGGTGGCTTTCACCGTCTTCACCAGACCTGAGCCGGTCTTCGCCACCGTCACAGACCGGACGTCTGCCAGCCCGAACGCCCGTGCCATGTCGGCCTGCTTGGCCGTCACCGACCACGAGGCGTTCGGGTTCTGCGCAGAGGCATACTTCGACGGAGAGTCATCGACCGAGACCAGGTACGGCACAGCCGACCCCCACACCTCGGCAGCCGAATGCGTCTTCGACCCCGCCGACGACGAGTAGACAGCATCGATGAGCCCGCCCTTGTAGGTGATGAGGCGCGCCGACTTCACCGTCGACCCGCTCGTGGTCTGTGTTGCGGCCACCGCCTTGCGCCACGGACCGGAATCGCCTGCATTCTCATGAGTCCACCCGAGGAAACGCTGCGAGGCCACCTCGTCATAGACGTTGCACCCGCAGGCCGGCTTCACCGCACCGAGATTGCGGTAGGCATAGGTGCGCGAAGCGATGGCCTGAGAGCGCAGGGCTTCGGACTGCCACGATGCCGGCATCTCGGCGATGCCCGGCAGATATTCCTTGTTGAGGCCCACCACGTTGATGACGTTGAGCGAGCTCTTCAGCTGACCGATCTCGAGCCGTCCGTGCCGGTAGGTGCCGGTCGCCCCGTTCTGGGCACCGCTGACCGACACCGTCGTCGCCGACGAACTCTTCCAATATCGGGTGCCCTGCCATTCGAGGGTGAGCTTCGATCCCGAATAGCTCTTCGACCCGATGATCGCCTTGACCGAACCGGACGAGGTCCGTTCGATCGTGACCTTCGAGGCCGATTCGATGGTCTTCGACCCGACCTTGACCCGCAGACGGCCGGACCGCGGAGAGACCGTCACGGACTTCTTCCCGGTCAGCAGCTGCACCCTGAGACTGGCGTCGGCGTCCTTCGACATCGTCGTGACCTTGGCCCCGGTGTAGTAGTGCTGCAAGATCTGCGTCGATGACTTTCCGGCTGCCGCCATTCCGCGCGCTCCGTACTGGCTCATCCCGACTCCATGGCCGAACCCCGACCCCTTGATCGTGAACGACGACGGCGCCTTCGTCAGCGTCACTTTCGCCCCGGACTTCGCCGTCCACACGATCATGCCTTTCTGGAACTTCTGCCGGGTCTCGGACCCGGACCGGTACTCGTTGCTCGTCGGATAGCCGAGCGGACCGCGTTCCCACCCGGACTTCTTCCACGCCGTGCGGATCGCACCCAGAGTCGCATGGGCACCGGTGGCCTTCGTCCAATGGATGCTGCCGTGCTTGAACGACTGATAGCAGCCCTTCTGGATCAGCGTGCACCGCTGCGGGCCGACCGCTGGGCCGAGCTTGCCGGAATTCCCGCCGAGCGATCTGTGCATCGTCCCGATCGCGCCCGAGGTCGAATAGGCGGCATGTGCCGGAGGCGGTGTGGAGCAGAGAAGGAGAAGGAACCCGATGAGCAGTGACGCGAGGGCAGGAGTCGTCGCCTTGACGAACGGGGAAGCTGGCATGAGTAGATCATAAGCGCGGCTGTCAAGACCCCGGGTGACGAACAGACGAACTCCCCGAAACGATCGTTACGGGGAGTTCGTCGCCGAGGCGTTCGACCTCGGCGAAAGAGGCATCGTTCCTGCTCAGCTCAGCTTGTCAGCGATCGCCTGGTTGAATGCGTCGAGGTCGCCGGGGTTGCGGGAGGTGATGAGGTTGCCGTCGACGACCACCTCGGTGTCGGTCCAGTCGGCGCCGGCGTTGATGAGGTCGGTCTTCGTCGAGATGAAGGACGTCAGCTTCCGTCCCTTGGCCACTCCCGCCTCGGCGAGGATCCACGGGGCATGGCAGATGGCCGCGACAGGTTTGTCGGCAGCGAAGAACGCTTTGACGAGGTTGACGGCGTCCTCGTCCAGACGCAGAGCGTCGGCGTTGAGGGTGCCGCCGGGCAGGACGAGGGCGTCGAAGTCATCGACCGAGGCTTCGGCGACGGGAACGTCGACGTCGAAGGTCTCGGCGTGCTCCCAATCGCCTTCCATCGCCTGCAGTGTTCCCTCGGACGGGGAGACGATGACGGTCGTCGCCCCGGCCTCGTCGAGTGCCGCGCGGGGACTGGTGAGTTCGATCTGCTCGACGCCGCGGGTGAGGAGGAATGCGACCTTCTTTTCGGTGATGGCCATGATGGTGCTCCTTTTCTCTGTGTTCCGGAAATGCTGTCTGTCGTGAAATCTGTCTGTCGTGGGAATTGAGCCGCCGCGGAACTTGGGCCGGCGCCTCAGGTCAGATGGGCTCGCTGCTGGTCGGTCAGCGGCTTCGCGGGGAAGCGCAGCAGCACCTTGCCTGCCGGGTGGGCGGTGAGCAGATGCCGGTAGGCGTCGTGGACCTCTTCGGCGTCGAAGACCCGGGCGATCGGGACGTGGACATGGCCGTAGGCGATGGCCTGGCCCAGCCAGACCATGTCATCACGGCGGGCCCTGGCTTCGCCGTCGATGCTCACCCCGTACTTCTCCGCGACCGTGGGGCCCGCACCGATCGAGACGATGCGGTCGGCTGGGATGCCGAGGTCGATCATGCCGGTGATCTCGTCCTCACCCTGCGTCGAGTACGCGGCCTGGATCCCGTCGGTGGCGAGTTCACTGACTCGGTCCCACAGGCCCTCACCATAGGTGACGGGTTCGATCCCGAGGCTTTCCAAGAGAGCATGATTGCCCTGGCTGGCGCTGCCGATGACCCTCGCCCCGAGGTTGCGGGCGAGCTGGGCGACGATGATGCCGACGCCGCCGGAGGCCCCGGAGACGAAGAGAGTGTCGCCTTCGCTGAGGCGCAGGGCGCGGATTCCGGCGACGGCGGTGCGCCCTGCGACGTAGAGACCTCCGGCGGTGTCGACGCCGAGTCCGCGCGGGATCCTGTCGAGCCTGTCGGCAGGATCGGTGATGAGAAGCTGTTCGGTCTGCGCCTGCTTCGGCAGCCCGCCGTAGACGAGGTCTCCGGGCGTGAAGTCCGTAACGCCTTCGCCGACCGAGGCGACGACGCCGGAGAAGTCCACGCCGTTGCCGGAGGCAGTTTCGACGGAACCGAAGCGACCGCCCTGGAGCATCTTCCAATCCAGGGGATTGAGCCCGGCATAGAGGACGGTGACGAGGACCTGGCCCTCGCCGACCTCGGGGAAGGCCACCTCGGCGAGGTGAAGCTGATCGATGTCTCCGTTGGAGGTGTACTGGACGCGTCTGGTCATGCTCTGCTCCTCATCGGTGGGCGAATCAGTCCGACTGACGAATCGGTTGGGGGCCCGACCTGTTCCGTGGCCCACATCAGCGACAACACCACAGGAAGCCGACTTGTTCCACGACACGAATGACCGCACTCCCCGGGCCGCAGCGGGCCAGGGGAGTGCAGTTGGGGATGCGCGGAATTCGTCAGGCGAATCGCGGCTGCTCGAGGGGAGCGGATCAGGGTGGCCGCGTCGATGAGGCGACCGGGCATTGTCGGCTCAGATGTTCGGGAACTCGAGGCTGTAGCCGATGCCGGACTGCGACGCCGAGGTGATCTTCACAGTGCCGTAGTGATTCTTGCCGGCAGCGGTGACGGTGCAGTTCTGTGAGCCGCTGTGGGAGAAGATCCGCAGGTCGGAGTAGCAGTCGACGTTGTCGACCGTGGTGCCCTGCTTGGCGTAGGCGTTCTTGATGTCCGCCTCGAGAACGTCGGCGGGGATCTTGCCGTTGCCGTCGGCGTCGAGTTCGACTCCGTCTTCGCCGATCCGCGGACCCTGGTAGCCGTTGTCGGTCGTGCCGCTCGACGACGATGATCCGCTCGAGGTGGAGTCGCTCGAGGACGACGATCCGGTGGACGACGAGCCGTTCGAGGTGGAGGAGCCACTCGCCGAGGAGGCGCTGGACGAATCCGTGGATCCGCCGCTGCCGGTGGTGCCGTTGTCCGTCGTGCCGTTATCGGTCGTTCCGGTCGAACCCGAACCGGTGGAGTCCGAGGCGGAGCCCGAATCCGATGCCGGTTCTTCGGCGGTCGTCTCGGTGCTCTCGGTCTGCTGGTCCTGCTGACCGTCCTGCTCCTGGCCCTGTTCCTGGCCCTGACCTTCCGGACCGAAGGTGATGTTCATATCGCAGGCCGAGAGAGTCAGGGTCGCGGCGAGAGCTCCGGCAACGGTGATGGTCTTGAGAAGTGTCTGTGCCTTCATGGTCTGCTCCTGGTCTCGTGTGCAAAAAGCTGTCGGTGTTTCGTACAAGACAAGCCTCTCAGCGAGGAGCCGTGACCTGGGCCGATTCGTGTTCGGATCCGGTGACGCATGTTCCAGGACGGACACATCGGCCTATTCTGGGACTGTGTTCGATGATCGGAGCCGAAGAGATTCGAGAAAACTTCGCCGGCGATGTCGAGAACACTCGTCCGGCTGCGTCCCAGACATGTCAGCGAGCACAACCCGTGCGAGCGACACGAGACAAGGAGACCATCATGGCCAAGTACCTCATGCTCAAGCACTATCGGATGTCGAGCGACCTCATGAACTACACCCCGATGGATCAGTGGAGTCCCGACGAGGTCGACGCACATATGGCGTACATGAACGCCTTCGCCGACAGACTCAAGGACTCCGGTGAATTCGTCGACTCCCAGGCACTCTCGCCCGAGGGCACCTTCGTCCGATCCGGCGGACCGGGCAAGCCTCCGGTCACCGACGGTCCCTTCCCCGAGACGAAGGACCTCATCGCCGGGTGGATGGTCATCGACGTCGAGAACTACGACCGAGCTCTCGAACTCGCCGGTGAGCTGTCCGCCGCACCGGGCAAGGGCGGAGAGCCGATCAACGAATGGCTCGAACTGCGTCCCTTCCTCGACCACGCACCCAGCGTGGACGAATGATCAGGGACGCGAACGGAGTCCGCGATGATCGATCCGGATCCCCTCGCCGAGGCGGAGCTGCGTGAGCTCGTCCCCGCCGCGATCGGCATCCTCGTCAGTCGTGGAGCAGACTTCGCGACCGCCGAGGACGCCGTTCAGGACGCGCTCATCGAAGCCCTGCGATCGTGGCCGGCCGACCTGCCCCGTGACCGGCGGGGCTGGCTCGTGACGGTGGCGTGGCGGAAGTTCCTCGACATCGTGCGATCTGAGGGATCGCGGATGAAACGCGAGGAACGGGTCATGGCCGCCACCCTCGCCGAGCCCGAAACCTCGGCCGAACCCGGGGCCGACGGCGTCCCGAACGCCGATGACACCCTCGACCTCTACATCCTCTGCGCCCATCCCGACCTCAGCCCCGCCTCGGCGGTGGCACTGACCCTGCGGGCGGTGGGCGGACTGACGACGAAGCAGATCGCCGAAGCCTATATGGTGCCCGAGTCGACGATGGCCCAGCGCATCAGCCGCGCCAAATCGACGATCGCAGGCTCCCGACTCAACCGACCCGGCGACCTGTCCTCGGTGCTCACCACCCTCTACCTCGTGTTCAACGAAGGCCACTCGGGCAAGGTCGACCTCGTCGCCGAGGCGATCCGACTGACCCGCAGCCTGCGGGCGATGATCGACTCCGCCGAGGTGGACGGACTGCTCGCCCTCATGCTCCTCCACCACGCCCGCCGCGAGGCCCGTTTCGGTCCCGACGGACGACTCATCGCCCTGACCGATCAGGACCGCACCCTGTGGGATCGACGGCTCATCATCGAGGGCATCGAGATCCTGCAGGCAGCCCTTGGTCGGGATGAACTCGGCCAATATCAGGCACAGGCTGCCATCGCGGCACTCCACGCCGACGCGCAGAACGTCGAGGACACCGACTGGGTGCAGATCGTTCAGTGGTACGACGAGCTGCTGGCCCTGCGAGATACCCCGATCGTGCGACTCAACCGTGCCGTGGCCGTCGGGGAAGCCGACGGCCCAGGGGCGGGCCTGACCGAACTGCGGGGACTGGACGAGAGCCTGCCGCGCTACTTCGCCGTCGAAGCGCACCTGCGCGAACGCGCAGGGGAGTCACAGCGGGCCGCCGAGCTCTACGCGCGGGCCGCCGAACGGGCCGGCAACCTCGCCGAACGCGACCATCTCAACCGGCAGGCGGCACGCGCACGGTCGGGGCAGGGCCACCGACCGTGACCGAGGTGACCGTGACGGCGGTGATCACGGTCTCGCTCGGCCGCCTCGGCGAGCGAGGTTGATCACTCCTGTCGGCAGAAGACATTCGCCAGCACCGATGGCGGACTACGATCGAAGGGAGCACTCAGCTCACCAACCCATGTCAGCGATCCCGTCACCGGGGTCCGTTCCCGATGTCGAAAGAGGCCGAACCCGTTTGAGCCACCTGCAGGAGTTCTTCCGCATCCCACCGGGCGAACGCGACCATATTCCCGCGTTCCGCATCGCCCTGGGAGTCGCCATCCCGCTTCTCGTGCTGCTCGGAATCGACCGCCTCGACCTCGCCGTCTATGCCGCCTTCGGCGCCTTCACCGGCATCTACGCGCGCTTCGAGTCCCCACGATCGCGGACCAGACGCCAGTCGATCGCTGCCGCCGTCCTCGTCGTCTGCGTGGGCATCGGCGCCCTGCTCAGCAGCCTCGGAGCTTCGGTCTGGGCGCTCGTCGTCATCACCTCACTCGTGTCCGGTGCGGGTGCGGCCATCGCCCTGCGCTTCCGGCTCAAACCCGGCGGGTCGATCTTCTTCATCTTCGCCACGGGAGCCGTCGGATCCATTCCGGGCGGCGCATCGGTGCCGGTGGCAATGGGTGTGGCGGCCGCCTCGGCGCTGGTGTGCATCGGTCTCGGAGCGTTCGCCCACTATGCCGGCGAACGCATGCCTCCGGAGAAGGAGACCTATGTGCGGGTCGGGCTGTCGCCGGTGGGCAAGGCTGATCTGGCAGCCCACGCCGCCCGATTCACGATCGCCCCGTTCATCGCCGGAGTTCTCGGCACCCTGCTCATCGATGTGCTCCCGCTTCTGTCACACAGCTATTGGGCGATGGTCGCAGCGGTCGCACCGATCACTCCGCCCGGTCGTTCGGCTCGTCTCAAGCGCGGCGTCCACCGGGTGGTCGGAACCCTGCTGGGCGTGATCGTCACAGCGTTCCTGCTGTCGTTCCCCACCGAGGCGTGGCAGCTGGTGGTGTGGGTGATCCTGCTGCAGTTCCTCGCCGAGATCTTCGTCCTGCGCAACTACTCGGTGGCTCTGCTCTTCATCACCCCGTTGGCCCTGCTCATGACCCAGATCGGCAGCCCCCACCCGGTTCCGGAGCTGTTGGCCTCGCGTGCCATCGAAACCGTCATCGGCGCCGTCGTCGGCATGGTCGTCGTCATCGTCGGCTTCAGCAGTGCGAAGAGGACGCGCGCTGAAATCGATGCCTCCCCGCATGCCGATGATGATGACTGACCTGGTCCTCGGCTGCCAGAACTTCTGCCACGCCGCCTGTGCGTCGGATATCATCGGCTCACCCCGACTCATCCATACTGCCCTCATGCTCAACCGAACCGGGAGCACATGATGACCACCAGCACCGAGGTGCTCGCCACCCTGGCCTCGCTCGAGGACGAGAAGATCCGCGCCGTCAACGCCCGCCACGGCGACGACCACGCGGTCAACCTGACGAAGCTGCGCGCCGTGGCGAAGGACCTGAAGAAGAACGATGAACTCGCCTCCGAACTGTGGGACTCCGGTGACACTGCGGCCCGCCTCGTCGCGATCCTCATCATGCGTCCGAAGGCCTGGAGCGAAGCACAGCTCGATGAGATGCTGCGTGACTCCCGTGTCCCGAAGGTCCACGGTTGGCTGGTCAGCTATATCGTCAAGAAATCACCCCACGCCGAGGCGCTGCGCCGGTCGTGGATGGACGATCCGGATCCCGTGGTCGCCTCCGCCGGGTGGGCGCTCACGAGCGAACGGGTGAACCGGAAACCCGAAGGCCTCGACCTGACCGGTCTGCTCGATGTGATCGAGGCCGAGATGTCCGATGCCCCAGAACGTCTGCAGTGGGCGATGAACGAGACGTTGTCCTATATCGGCATCGAGAACCCGGACCTGCGGAAACGTGCCATCGACATCGGTGAGCGCCTCGGCGTGCTCCGCGACTACCCGACCTCGCCCGGCTGCACCTCGCCCTTCGCCCCGACCTGGATCACGGAGATGGTGGCTCGGAAGTCAGCGGACTGAGCCGTCGGCGAGTCAGCCCAGCGTGCGGTGACGCCCGATCGGGAGCATGAGCGGCTGACCGGACACGGGGTCCTCGATGATCCGGTTCTCCAGTCCGAAGACATGATGGACGTTGTCCTCGGTGAGAACCTCGGCAGGCGTGCCCTGGGCATGGATGGTGCCGCCCGAGAGCATGACGAGCCGATCGCAGTAGCGGGCGGCGAGGTTGAGGTCGTGGAGGACCATGACGATCGTCACTCCGGAGCGCTGATTGAGCTCGGTGAGCAGATCGAGGACTTCGACCTGATGGTTGACGTCGAGGAAAGTCGTCGGTTCGTCGAGGAGCAGGATGTCGGTCTGCTGGGCAAGGGCCATCGCGATCCACACACGCTGTCGCTGACCTCCGGAGAGCTCGTCCACGGGCCGGTCGGCGAGCTCCGCGGTGCCGGTGGTGTCCAGGGCCTCGGCGACAGCGAGGTCGTCGGCGGCACTCCAGCGGGAGAAAGCTCCCTGATGCGGATGGCGACCTCGTCCGACGAGGTCGGCAACCGTGATGCCCTCCGGGGCGATCGGAGTCTGAGGGAGCAGGCCGAGGATGCGGGCGAGCTGCTTCGCCGGCATCGCATGCACCTGCCGACCGTCGAGGACAACCTGCCCCGCACGCGGGGTCAGCAGCCGAGACATCGATTTCAGCAGCGTGGACTTGCCGCAGGCATTGGCCCCGACGATGCCCGTGATGCCCCCGGACGGCAGGGCGAGGCTGAGGCCGGAGATGATATCGGCGTCCCCGTAGGACAGATGCAGACCCTCGGCCGCAAGCGAATGGTCCGTGGTCACAGGGAACCTCCCGAACGATTGATTCTGATGATGAGGTAGATGAGGTACGGGGCGCCGAGAACACCGGTGATGACACCGACCGGGTACCGAGTGCCGAGGGCGAACTGACCGATGAGATCGGCGACGAGAACGAGGAGTGCCCCGACGAGTCCCGCCGGTATGAGGAGTGAGGAACCCGGCCCGATGAGTCGGGCGGCGATCGGTCCGGAGAGGAAGGCGACGAAGGCCACCGGGCCGGCCGCAGCGGTGGCGAAGGCGATGAGTCCGACGGCGGTGACGATGACGAGGAGACGGGTGCGGGACACACGCACGCCGAGAGCCTCGGCGGTGTCGTCGCCGAGCTGCGTGATCGAGAGGTTCTTCGACTGGCCGAGGAGCAGCGGGGCCAGGATGACGAGCGCGATGAGCACCGGAATCACGGACTCCCAGTTCGCACCGTTGAGGCTGCCGGCCAACCAGCGCAGCGCCTCTTGGAGGTCCCATTGGGACGCCCGCGTCAGCTCCCAATTGATCAGGGCCGTCAGCATCGAGGAGATGCCGATGCCGACGAGTATGAGGCGGATTCCCGCGGCCCCGTTCTTATATGCGAGCAGATAGATGAGCAGCGCCACCGCGAGGCCGGCGACGATGGCGAAGATCGAGACGCCGGTGGTGCCGAGGCCGAGGGTGATGATTGCGAACACCGCGGCCGCCGATGCTCCCGAGCTGATGCCGATGATGTCGGGACTGGCCAGGGGATTGCGCAGCATCGTCTGGAACGTGACCCCGCCGAGTCCGAAGCTCAGCCCCACGGCCAGCGCCATCACGGCACGGGGCAGACGGAGACGGCCGACGGTGAAAGACGCCCCGGGGACCTGTTCGCCGGCGATGACACGGACGACCGTGTCGAAGGAATAGAAAGTCTGCCCGACCATGAGGCTGGCCAGGAAGGTCGCGACGATGAGCACGGAAAGGATCACGACGATGCTCGTCCAGTGCCTCGACCGCGCCCTGCGCAGGCTGACGACCGCCTCGGCAGTGGGGGTCAGTGGTGTGATACTCACAGGGATCGGACCTTCTGCCGGCGGACGATGGCGATGAAGAACGGAGCGCCGATGAGCGCGGTGAGGATGCCGACGTCAAGTTCGGCCGGTCGGGCGACGATGCGTCCGAGGATGTCGGAGGCAGTCAGCAGCCCGGCGCCGGTGACTGCCGAGAACGGGAGCAGCCACCGGTGGTCGAGGCCGATGAGCAGTCGGCAGGCATGGGGGATGACGAGTCCGAGGAAGCCGATGGGTCCGGCCACGGCGGTGGCGGCTCCGCAGAGGACGACGGCCCCGGCCGCGGACAGGGCTCGGGTGAGTCCCACATGCTGACCGAGACCCGCCGCGAGCTCGTCGCCGAGGGCGAGAGCGTTGAGCCCCGGACCACACCAGACGCTGACGAAGAAGCCGCCGATGAGGAAGGGCACGATGAGCAGGACGGAATCCATGGTGACTCCGCCGACCCCACCGATCTGCCAATCCCGTGCGAGATCGGAGATGTCACCGCGAGGGAGGACTACTGCGGAGATGAAAGAGGACAGGGCCGCTGCGGTGGCGGCTCCGGCCAGAGCGAGCTTGAGCGGTGTCGCCCCCTGCCGACCGAGGGACCCGATGGCGTAGACGAACACAGCGGTGACCGCCGCACCGGCGATGGCGAACCAGATATAGCCCTCAGCACTGGATAGGCCGAAGAAGGCGATGCCGATGACCACGGCCAAGGACGCCCCGGTATTGACGCCGAGGATGCCAGGGTCGGCCAGAGGATTGCGTGTCACACCCTGCATGACGGCTCCGGAGACGCCGAGAGCCGCGCCGACGCAGACGGCGAGCAGGGTGCGAGGTATGCGCTTGGCCACCGCAGCCTGGTCGAAGCCGGTCGCCGATCCGCCGTAGGCGGCCCACACGTCTTCGAGGCCGACATTGCGGGAGCCGATCATCGTCGAGGCGATCATGAGGACGACGACGAGTGCGAGCGCGGTGAGCATCCACAGGAAGCGGACGCGAGTCGACCGCCGCAGCCTGGCGGCGGTCGACACTGCAGTCGACGTGGCTGTCATCGAGATGGCGGCCTATTTCTGATTCGAGGCGGCCTCGTCGAGCTCGTCGAGGTAGTCGTCGAGGATGTACGAGATCGACAGCGGAGTCGGGTTGGCGGCGGTGCCCAAGGGCTGGTCGCCGGGCAGGTTGACGATCGCATCGTTCTTCACCGCAGGCATCTGGGACAGAAGCTCATCATCTTCCAAGGTCTTGACGAGCTTGTCGTCGCCGTAGGTGACGATGATGTCGACGTCATCGAAGACATCGGCTTGTTCGGCGCTGACCTGCGAGGAGAACTGGTCGGTCTCCTCCGAGGCCTTCGCGATGCTGGCGGGAGCCTTCATGCCTAGATCCTCGAAGAACATCGCACGGGTGTCGTGCGTGGTGTAGAAGTTGACCTCTGACAGATCGGATGGATCGACGTGAGTGAGGAACATCGTCGATTTGTCCTTGATCGCCGGATGCTCGGAGACTGCTGAGTCGATCTCCGACTCGAGGTCGGCGATGAGTTCCTCACCCTCGTTCTTCATACCGATCGCTTCACTGTTGATCTCGATCATCTCTCGCCATGGTGTGCCCCATGCGGTCTCCGGGTAGGCGACGACCGGTGCGATCTCTGACAACGTGTCGTAGTCTTCCTGGCTCAGACCGGAATATCCGGCGAGGATGACGTCGGGCTGGGTGTCCGCGACGGCTTCGAAGTCGATGCCGTCGGTCTCGTCGAACAGGGTCGGCGTCTCCGCGTCGAGCTCGTCGAGCTTGTCTTCGACCCAGGGGAGAACGCCGTTGCCGTCATCATCACCGAAGTCGGCGCTGGCCATACCGACAGGCACGACGCCGAGTGCCAGGGGCACTTCATGGTTGGCCCAGTTGACGGTGGCGACCCGTTCGGGCTTCGACTCGATCTTCGTCGTGCCGAGGGCGTGTTCGATGGTCACAGGCGCCCAGTCACCGTCACCGGCTTCGGCATCAGCGGAGGTCCCGGAGGATGAACAGGCGGAGAGCACGAGTGCTGCCGAAATGGCCACAGGCAGAGCGAAGGCACGGGATGGGCGGTTCATTTCTTCCTTTCGAAAGGTGTGTGGGGCACACCCGGAAAGGCCGGGAAGTAGGTTTGCCTAATCAATACATAGGTGTGCCTAATCAAAGTATCCGAGGAGGCGGTTCGGCGCAATCGAGCAATTGTGACACTCGGTTGCGTCAAACGGACAAATGTGACGATGAAGTCTCTGCTCGGAGATTCGCCGGTGTCGTCCCTGTGATCCGTCGGCACGCTGTGGTGAATGCGCTCGCCGAGGCATAACCCACGTCGGCAGCGGCATCAGGGATCTCGCAGCCGAGTCCGATCAGGGTGATCGCGCAGTGGATGCGGGCCGTCGTCACCCATCGGTTGAAACCCAAGCCGGTCTCCGCGGTGAAGGCGCGGGTGATGGTGCGCGGACTGGCTCCCAGGCGCGTCGCCCATTCCTGAAGAGTCGTCGGATCGCTGGGGTCATTGAACACGGTCTCGACGATCGGGGTCAGCAGCTCGGCGGTCGGTCGGTGGACGAGGACCTCGTGCTCTGCGGGGGACAGGACATCGAGGATCATCGCCTCGGTCAGCGCATAGGAATCGGTTCGGGGTTCGAGGGTCTGCAGCCGTGAGAGCAGAAGGCGCAGCAGCGGGTGGATGCTCACGGTGGTCGGCGCATTGCCCAGCGGTGGCTCGTCGACATCGAATTGTGCTGCTTTGACGACCACTCCGGCGGGAGTCCACCCGGAGTGCGGAATCCCGGCAGGGATCCACATCCCCAGAGGCGGCGTGATCGTCCAGGTTCGGGTGCCGATCGTCACCGTCCCCACGCCATCGTCTCGCCACAGGAGCTCATGTGTGGGGTGGGAGTGTTCGGACCAGTAGGTTTCGTGCTCCATGGTCTCCGCGGAACCGAGGATCTGCATCGGCAGACACACCTGTCCCGCTGAATAGCTGGGCAGGTGGCGTTCGGCCACGCGGCCCGAGGCCGTGGTTCGGGAGTCAAACTGTTTGATCGTGGAGGTCACTGATTCAGGATACGCGGACTCCTCATCCGGTGATCTCCGGGTGGCGGGTGTGGAAGTCCGTGACCTGCTGGAAGGCGTGACCGGCGGCGAGAACCAGGGGTTCGGTGAAGTCACCGCCGACGAACTGGGCTGCCAGGGGAGTGCCCCGTTCGGTGAACCCTGCGGGCAGAGTGATCGAGGGCATTCCGCAGTTGTCGATCGGTGCCGTCGGTATGGTCACCGCAGCGAACAGCTTCTGGTCGGAACCCAGGTTCGCCATCTGCGCGATCGTCGGTGAGCCGACGCCGATTCCCGGCAGCAGGAGCAGATCGATATCGGCCATGAGAGTGCGCATACGGCCGGTGAAGTCTCTCCGCGATTCGAGCAGCCGGTGATAGTCGATGGCGGAGAGTCCGCGCCCGATCTCGATGAGGCCGGACAGGTCGGGGCCGTATTCGTCCGCCCGGGCCGGATACGTCGCCGCGTGGACACCGGCGGTCTCGATCCCGCACAGAGCCGTCCATTCCTTGGCCGCGGCCTCAAAACCGGGAGTTTCGACCTCGAGCACCCGCCAGCCCAGGCCGGTCACCGTTTCGATGGTGTCTTCGAGCATCGCATTCGTCGCGGCGTCGAAGTGCTCTTCGGCCAGCTTGCGGTCGAAACCGACGACCGGGGCTTCGTCGACGCGCAGCGTATTGGGGTAGTCCGGTACCGATTCGAGCGACGAGGTGGGATCGGCCGGATCGTGGCCGGCGATGGCCCGCAGCACGATCGCGGCATCACGGGAGCTGCGGGTCATCGGCCCGATGTGGTCGAGGCTGGGAGCGAGTGCGAAGATGCCGTGGCGGGAGACTCGGCCCCAGGTCGGTTTGAGTCCCGTGACGCCATTGGCCGAGGACGGAAGGCGGATCGATCCGCCGGTGTCCGAGCCGAGCGAGGCGAAGCAGAGTCCGGCCGCAGTGGCCACACCTGACCCTGAGGAGGAGACTCCCGACCAGGTGTCGGCATCCCACGGGTTGACCGGGGTCGGCAGGTCGGGATGGTGACCGGTGAACGCTCCCTCGGTCAGCCGCAGTTTGCCGAGGACGACGGCTCCGGCGGTTCGCAGTCGAGCGACGACGGTGGCATCGAAATCTGGGCGGAAGTCCGCATGGATCGTGGTGCCCGCACCGGTCGGTGCATCGTGAGTGTTCGCAAGATCCTTCGCCGCCACGGGGACACCGTGCAGATCGCCGAGCCAGTTGCCGCGGGACAGGAGGGAATCGGCGCGGTCGGCCTCGGCGAGGGCCGATTCGGCCATGACCGTGGCGAAGGCCTGCAGTCGGGGCTCGAGGCTATCGATGCGTTCGAGCATCGCTTCGGTGACCTCACGCGAGGACAGCTGCCTGGTTCGGATGAGTGTCGAGACTTCGTGGAGCTCGAGGAACGGGATCTCGGTGCTCGTCGGTGTGGTCATCATGCCTCCCTGCATCGGTTTCCATCACCCTAGCCGATCTTCTCACCAGGGTGAACAGTCATCTACGGGGCTATTCTCCGGCCAGTTCCCGCAGTGCTTGGATGTGTGCCTCGAGACGTCTGCTCCCGTCTTTGCTGATCGAGACCCAGGTGCGCGGGCGTTTGCCCACGTACCCTTTCTTCACCTCGATCATTCCGGCCTTCTCGAGTGCGGTGATGTGCCGGGAGAGCACGGAATCGGAGACGCCGAGACTGTCGCGCAGCAGTTTGAACTCGGCCCTGTCCCGGCTCTTCAGGCTCGACACGATGCCGAGTCTCGTGGGGTTGTTGAGCTCCGGTTCGAGCCGGGACAGAGAGTCGCCGAGGTGGGGGATCGTCTCGTCTTCGGTGTGCGCGTCCTCTGGTTCGGTCGCGGAGTTCTGTTTCGCAGTCATCGTCGGTCCCTCCTCAGCGGCGCAGGGCCAACAGGGAGAAGACCGGGGCGGCGACCCACAGCAGTCCTGCGGCGATGAACGGGATCGGACCGCCGGCTGCGAACGAATCGGCCATGACGCCGGCGACGAAGGCGACGATGATGACGCCCAGCCATGTCAGCAGCAGGGCGGTGGAGCGGCGGCTCCAGGACAGGGCCTTGACGAGGTAGACGATCAGGGCAGGAATGATCCAGCTCAGTCCGGCTCCGGCGATCATGAGCTGAGTCGTGTTGTCGTCGATGATGCCGAAGGCCGTGAGCCCGACGGAGAGTCCGGCGGAGAGGACGAAGAGCAGTGTGACCAGCGGCCACGCATCTCCGCTGCGCGCCCGGGAGTGGTTCGCTTCGACCTGGCTGAGAAGATCTGCAGCCTGCTGCGGGGTGGGGTTCGCGTTCATGTCGATTCCTCTGATTGGGATTGCTCTGTGGAAGTGATTCCACAGTACCAACTACTTTCCATATTGGAAAGTACTTTCACCAAAAACTCCCCATTACTACCTGACGGCGGATCAGCAACCTCGCGCGAGGTTGCTGAGCCGCCGTCAGGTAGTAATTAGGGGGTGGAGGCGGCGACTGTGGCGGCCAGCTCCGTGGCCCGCTCCAAATGCTCCTCGGTGACTTCGCCGGTGAAGATGAGGGGGTCGAAGGCGAGCTTCCAACCCAGGCCGGTCGTGATCTGCTTCATCGCGGTTTCGGCACCGGTCGTGTCGTAGCCGCCGTGGATCCAGTAGGAGAACGGCCTGCCGGCGGTCGGCTCGCGCACCGCGTCATAGGTGGTGTCGAAGAAGTGCTTGAGGGCACCGGAGATATAGCCGAAGTTCGCGGTCGTGCCGAGCACATAGGCATCCGCGGCGAGCACATCAGCAAGACTTGCCTCCAGCGCCGGGCGGATGGTGACGTCGATGTCGCCGAGCTCGGGCATACGCAGCCCGGACTCGGCCGCCTCGGCGATCCGTACCGTCGCAGCGGACGGGGAATGATGAACGAGCAGAACGTTGACCATGGCCCCACCCTAGCCCCGGCCGGTGCCCTCCGTCAGCTGCCATGTCTACAGTGGAGCCATGGCAGTCATCTTCGACCCCCTGCGCGGACGTGTGCGTCCGGAAGCCAGCCACCCCGATGCCGCGATCATCGACGTGCTCACGAAGACCTATTCCGATGCGGACTGGGCGGTGCTCACCGGGGCGGGAATGAGCACGGATTCAGGCGTGCCCGACTACCGTGGACCGGATTCCCCGCCGCGGAAGCCGATGACGATCCAGACCTTCCTCTCCCACCCCGATCAGCGAGCCAGGTACTGGGCGCGGTCATGGATGGGCTGGCCGCGGATGCGCGGCACTCGCCCGAACCAAGCTCACCTCGCCCTGGCCGAGCTGTCCGTGGCCGGGATCATCACCCAGAACGTCGATGGACTCCATCAGGCCGCCGCCGAGGCGGTCGCCGCCGACCGTGCGACAGAGGCCGGAGCGCCGGCGCCGAGTCCCGTCATCGACCTCCACGGCAGCCTCGACCGGGTGATCTGCCTGAGCAACGGGCACCTGTTCGACCGCGACTGGGTACAGCGGAGACTGAGCGAACTCAACCCGGACTTCGCCGAGGAGGTCGGCATCGACCCCATCGACGTCGAAACCGCACCCGACGGCGACGTCGAACTCGAGGACACCGCCGGATTCGCAGTCCTCGACTGCCCCGAATGCGGTGGACTGCTCAAACCCGATGTCGTCTATTTCGGCGATTCCGTCCCGGCCGCCAGGGTCCAGGCAGCCAATCGGATCGCCGACGAGGCTGCCGGACTCGTGGTGCTCGGTTCCTCGCTCGCGGTGCTCTCCGGACTGCGGTTCGTCAGGATGGCTGCGAAGGAAGGCAAACCCGTCGTCATCGTCACCGACGGGCCGACCCGCGGAGACGAATTCGCCGACTTCCGGTCGATCTCCCGCGTCGCCGACTTCGTCACCGCGTGGGCAAGCCGGTGAGGAGATCAGGCTGCGATTCGGCCAGGCATCCAGGGGAGTCCAAGCCGGGAATGGAAGACTGAGAGTCATGAGAGACAATCTGGCTCGCGCCGAACGACTGCGCCTTGTCGACACAGCCCGCCGTGCCGGGGACGACGCACCCACCCTGTGTGAAGGGTGGACGGTCAGGGACCTTGCCACCCACCTCGTCATCCGCGAACGTCATCCCCGCGCTGCCGCGGGCATCTTCATGCCGAAGTTCTCCGACCGCCTGCAGGCGAAGGAAGACGAGTACGCCGAGATGCCGTTCAGCCGGCTGCTCGGACTCGTCGCCGCACCGCCGAAGTGGACCCCGGGCGCCCTGCCGGGAGTGGAGACGGTGATGAACACGACCGAGTTCCTCGTCCACCACGAAGACATCCGCCGCGCCGCGATCGAATGGATTCCGCGTCGGCTGTCGAAGGCGGAGACCGCGACCGTGTGGGCACAGACGAAAGTGGCCCTCCTGCCCTACGCGGCGAAGGCGAAGGGGCCCGTGACGATCGAAGCCCCGGGCTTCGGTACCCGCACAGCAGGGAAGAAGGGCAGCGGTGAGGCCACGACGATCACCGGGGCACCTCTCGAGCTGCTTCTCTATCTCATGGGACGAGAAGGCCACGCACTCGTCGACGTGCGCTGAACTTCGGGAAAACCCTATCCAGGTCGGGGGATTGGTCCCTGTCGGCGTCCGGTGACGTCTTCCTAGGCTGGTATCAACAGCCGATACCAAGGAGACCAGCACCATGAACGCAACACCCACCCCGACTCCCGATCAGTTCGACCAGACCTCCGCGGGACAGTACCCACGCCCGTCCGCCGGGCAGTACGAAGCACCGCAGAGCTACCCGACGCAGTACCGCAATGGCCAGCGCGCCGAGGAGGATCCGGGCAAGGTGCTCGGCATCGTCTCGCTCGTGGCGACCTTGTCGACCTTCCTCGGATTCAACTTCATCGGACCCGTCGTCGGCATCATCACCGGTCACATGGCGCGCAAGCGCTCACAGGAAGCAGGTTTCGGAGACAACGAGATGGGCAAATGGGGCTTCATCTTGGGCCTCGTCTTCCTCGGTCTCCTTGTCCTCGGATGGGCACTCGGAATCTCCTTCGGCATCGTCGGCGGCCTGGCCAGCCTCATGGCCGGCTGACCGCGACAAGAAGGCAACACCGACAGAGAAACCGCAGAGGGCCGACCCGTGTGGGTCGGCCCTCTGCCGATTTGAGAAGCCCGTGTCAGACGAATTCAGTATCCGACCCAGGCTCCGCGTTCCTGGTCGAGGACACGCGGGTGCAGCAGCGTCGAGGCTTCGACCTTGCCCACAGCCGCGCGATCACGGTCCGGTGGGAACGTTGTCGAGGCGGCGAGCACCTCGGCGGTGACGAATTTCAATCCGTCCGGAGCATCATCGGCCACGGTCACTTCGGGGCCCTCTCCGTCGAGATCGGCGAGGAAGTATCCCCAATCACCGAAGCTGGGGACATCGACGTGATAGGCAGTGGTCGACAGTCCCGCCTCGGCGACGGCCTCTCCGATGCCCCAAAAGGCCTCTGGGGCGAAATAGGGGGAGCCGGCCTGGACGACGAGGCGCGCCTCCGGGGACATCACCTGGCGGATGAGCCCGTAGAACTCGATGCTGTAGAGCTTCGAAGTCGCCACATCATCGGGGTCGGGAAGATCGGCGATGACCGCGTCATAGGCCGAATGCTTCGCCTCGCGCAGCCACGTGAAGGCATCGGCGGCGATCGTTGTCACCCGCGGATCGTCGAGCGAGTCGTCGTTGAACGCGGTGAAGTGCTCCGAGTTCTTCGCCAGTTCGAGGACCGCGGGGTCGAGGTCGACGAGCGTGACTGACTCGACGTCGGGATACTTGAGGATCTCGCGCACGGCCAATCCATCGCCGCCGCCGAGGACGAGGACGTTGCGCCGCGGACCGTTCAGCAGCGGATGGACGAGGCTTTCGTGATAGCGGTACTCATCGGCCGAGGCGAACTGCAGATCCCCGTTGAGGAACAGCCGCGTATCACCGGTCCTCTTCGCCTCGGTGAGCACGATCTCCTGGTAGTCCGACCGCTGCGAATACACGATCGGATCCCGGTAGAGACGCTGCCGGGTGGTGACTTCGATGTCGTCGGTATACACCCACACCACGGTGAGCCCGCCGAGGATGAGCACAAGCAGCGCTGCCAACATGAGTTGGGCGGCGCGGCTGAGTTCGGAGCGGAAGAGCCAGAGGACGATGAGGATGCCCACCAGCGCGTTCGTCATCCCCACGGCCAGTGCTCCGCGCGGCAGACCGAGCAGCGGCAGCAGGAGGAACGGGAAGGCGAGCCCGCCGATGAGTCCGCCCACATAGTCGGCGGCGAAGAGGTCGGCCACTGCGCTCGAGGCCTTCTGCGCGCGGATGCGTTGGACGAGCTCCATGAGCAGCGGGATCTCCGCGCCGATGAGCGCGCCGATGACGAACGCGAGGGCCACCATGGCCACCGTGTAGACGTCGGCGAACGCGAAGGCGAGGTAGAGCAGGATGACGGAGAGCCCGCCGATGATGCCCAGGGCCGCCTCGATGAGGGCGAAGGAGACCGCGGCGAACCCGGTCAGCCGCTTGGTCGCCAGCGAGCCCACACCCATGGCGAAGACCATGACGGCCAGGACGATGGAGGCCTGGACGATGGTGTCGCCGAGCAGATAGGACCCCAAGGCCACGAGCGCGAGCTCGTAGACCATTCCGCAGCTCGCGCAGATGAACACGGCGAGCAGGACGAAGAATCGGGCCGGCCCCGGACGCATCGGGAGGGTGATCGGTCGGGCCGCCTCGGTGGTGGTGCCGGAGCCGTCGTCAGCGGTGTTCAAAGGAGGGCTGCGGCCATGATGCCCGCGATGCCCAGGTGGGCGGTGGCGTTGACCCAGACCTCGGGGTGCATCTGTGGGGAGTTGATGATGTCGCCGGTCTTGCCCGGGGTGAGCAGGCCGATGAGCACGAAACTCACTCCCATGAGGATGATGCCGAGGATGCCGAAGACGAGAGTGGACAGGATGCCCGCGGCCAGGTCATCTGAGCTGGCGCGGATGGCTGCGATGACGATGATCGCGACTCCGGCCAGGTCGGAGGCGACGAGGACCGCGGCATTGCGCGACTTCTGCTCCCACAGGATGACGTGGAGCTTGCCCGGGGTGAGCAGGTCGACGACGAAGTAGCCGATGACCATGAGGAGGAGTCCGCAGCCCGCATAGGAGAGGACGACTCCGGTCTCGTAGATGAGGTAATTCAGGAGCATGTCTGCCTTTCGCTGTGCCTGATCGTGCCTATTTTCCGGTGCCCGGTCCGCCGCCGCGGAAGCCTGAGCCGTCGCCGTAGTTCGATCCGCCGCCGGTGAAGAACGGGAGGAAGAAGAAGCCGCCGCCTCCGGAGCGGGACGAGTCGCAGCCGACGTAGTCATAGCTGCTGCCGTTCTTCTCGTAATCGCCCTCGCCGGGGTTCGAGACGTATTGGCCGTTGCTGAGGTCGTAGTCACCGCAGTTCGCCGACGACCCGGACGAACCGCAACCTCGGAACATATTGCCGATGACGATGAGGATGACGACGAAGAAGATGATCGTTCCGCAGCCGATGCGGCGCGGCTTCCGCCCCGATCCGCCGCCGGGCCGCTGCGGTCCGGAGGGGCGCTGGGGGCCGGAAGGGCCGGAGTTTTCGCGGTCGAAATCGAAAGAGCCTCCGCCCATCGAGACGTTCGGTCCCTGGCTCATGTCGACCTCCTCAGCTCGCTGCTGCTGTGCACGATCTCTCCATGCTGCGGGTAGCAGTGCCACGACAGCCAGGCGATCCGTTCGGGACCTGCTGCGGTCAGCGACAGTGCCGTCAGTGCGCCGGGCTGTCCGGGGAACGCGACTGAGAGGTGGTCGTCTGCGGTGAGGGCACGGTCGGCACCGACGGCGAGCACCTCGGCGGCGGCCGTCGGGAAGTCCCCGGACACGTGGGTGCGGGTCGCGGTGAACCGGTGTTCGGTGAATCCGGCCCACCTGCCGTGGCGGATGTCCTCGCGGTCCCACCGCGGTCGTTTCGGAGACGAATCGTCCCCACCCTCGCCGAGGCAGGCGAAGGTCTCGATGAACACATCGGTGGGCCCGGTGCTCAGGACCGCCTGGTGGGAGGAGCCGATGACGGTCAGTGTCAGGGTGAGGTGCGGTGCTTCCTCGGCGGGGGTGGACTCTGTGTCAGTGGGTGCGGCTGCTGTGGGCACATCGATGCGGTGGGCAGCCAACGGGGCGATCCGGTCGTGGTCGAGGCTCAGCCGCAGCGCCTCGGCACTGGTGTCGGTGAAGGGGACGTCGAGCGGGCGGGGGAGGGTGAGCATCAGCTGCCGGAGTAGATGGTGAAGGAGCCGGTCGGGATGGTCTCTCCCGTGCTCACTTCCCAGCGTCCGTGGTCGAAGCGTTCGAAGGCGAGCAGGCGGCCGTCGCCGGATTCGTAGTCGACATAGTCGACCCCGCCCTTCTCATTCAGTCCCGTGGTGCCTTCGGACCGGTAGGATGCGGTGCCGTGCTCGACGAGGTCGTAGTCGGTGCCGTCGATGGTGATGGTCCGGGCCTTCGGTTCGATGTCGAGGTCGGGGCGGTCGCGCCAGCGGGCGATCTGCACGTCGGGGTCGCGTTCGACGCTCAGCCACATGCGGGTCGCCGAGGCGTCGGCCTGGAAGAAGTGCTCGGCCCAGTCGTAGCCGCCTTCGGAGATGCGCAGGGTGCCGCGGACGAAGAACTTCTCGTTGCCGAATTCGAGGAGGTCCCCGGCCTTGATGGTCTCGGGATCACCGCCGGTGTTCTGGTCGGCGGCGAAGGGATCGCGCGGGGTGGTCGGCTGCTGTGTCTGCTCCTGCTTGCGGGCCTTGTTGGCACGTGTTCGGATGACGAGCACGGTCACGAGGACGACGATGATGAAGACGAGGACGGCGATGAGGAGTTCTGTGGGCACGGCGGTCTGCTTCGGTTCGATGGCCGGACGGGTCACCGCCCACTCTAGTCGACCGGAATGTCACGCGCGGCTGTGATCGGACTTCTTCTCCAGAGCGGTCATCGTGTCGGAGATGAAGAACCCGAGGTCGCGGTTGAGTGCGAGCATCGGTTCGTTGTCCGTCGCCGTGTACGTCTGCACCCATTTCGCCGAGGCGGTCGCCGCGACCGCGGGCAGCTGACGCAGGTTCGCGACCTTGAGGGCCCGACCGATCCCGCGGCCTCGATAGGCTCGGTCGACGAGCGTGTCCTCCTGGATGACGATCTGCGGATCGTGGGCCGAGACCATGATCTCCGTGTAGCCGACGGCGAGTTCGCCCACGTGCGCCATCGAGCTGACCAAGGTCCAGCCCTGCTCTTCCATCCGCTCCTCATGGCTGCGGATCGCCGCAGTGCTGGCATGGGTAGCGGAGCGGGTGAGGAAACCGACGGGCACGTCCTCATCCATCTGCACACGCAGTTGGGTCCAGGATTCCAACACCTCCTCGGGGCAGGCTCCGATCCATGAGGTGACCGAGAAGTCCGGGTCCTCCCTGATCACCGGCACAACCGTCGACGCCCCCGAATCCTTGTACCGATTCGCATCGGCGTCCAGGTAAGCGGGCAGGTCGAGCAGCAGTCGGTGCTCTTCGTTGCCGATGCTCATCCCGTGCGCCTGCGCGAAGGCGACCCCGGCCGGACAGTAGGTTTCGGTCTGCACGATCTCCGAGAAATCGTCACCATCATCGAGGAACTGTGCGGCCGCCTCGGCGAGGGCAGTGCCGAAACCCTGCCGACGGTGAGCCGAGAGGACACCGAGTTCGATATCGGTCGGAGTTTCGGGGGAGAGACTGATCTCGACGCCGCCGATGATCTCCTCGCCGAGGCGGCCCACCAGGGCGATGTCCTGCCCTCCCGGACGCGGGTGGGCGAATTGGGTCAGCGTCGTCTCGGCGCTGCGCCACCAGGCGGCGGTGCGACCCTCGGTGTAAGCGGTGCGCATGACGTCGTTCCACTTCAGCAGCGCAGATTCATCGTCGGCGGCGATGCGCGTGATCTGAATCTCAGACATAGTGAAAGTCGATCACGGCAGGTGTCGGTTTTCAAGGACGCCGCGGTTCGGGGTCCTCAGGACGGTCAGGGCCGTCGGTGCTGTTCGTCCCCTCGGGGTCGGACTGGTCCGCAGCGGATCCGCGCTCGGGTGGGTCGGTGGGGGCCGCCTCGGCGTGGGGATCGTGTTTGGGCAGGCGGGAGCCGATATGAGAACCGGGAGTGTTCATCACCCGGTACACGAGGAAGGCACCGACGCTGAAGACGACGATGATGCACAGGGTGAGGAAGATGACAGCACCGAGTCCGGGCTGCATCATTTCGCCATTCGCCGACGGTCGAAGTAGTTCGCGAAGCGGGCCTTGAACGAGCCCATGCCGATCGATCCGCCCACGCGCACGAGAGGCCGGCGGCCGGTCGGAACGGCGTCGACCACGGATTTCACGCTTCCCCAGGACTTTGAGAGCTGGTCGACGTTGACCGCCCAGTCGTCGGGGATGACGACGGTGACCGAGCCCATACCGGCGACGATCTCGATCTCGATGACCTCGAGATCGGTCTCGACCTCGAGGAAGTTCAGCTCGATGTTCGACATCGACGGTTCGCAGCGGATATACGGCGGGACCGCCCACCTGGCGCGGCGGACCGCGGACTCCCAGCCGGCCTTGATGACGAGCGGATCGAAGCGGTCATGCCCCGTGATCGCCATCGCGCGGCCAGGGGCAGGGGCGATCGCCGAGGCGGGGCGGAAGCGATCGGAGGGCAGCTCGGTGGTGAGGTCGGCGAGCACTGCGTCGAGGTCGATGGGGAACTTCGCGGACTGGACCTTCTCCATCCGTTCGTCGAGCTCGTCGACCGTGATCCGACCGTCGCCGGCGGCTTCGCGGAGCAGCTCGATCGCCTCGTCGCGCTCTTTGTGGCCGATGCGGAAGGTCTTTGCGGGGTCGTTCTCGTCGGGGGAGGGGGTGGCTGAGCTCATGATCTCTATCGTGCCTGATCGGGAAGTCGGCGACAACGGCGGGGAGTCCGGGGCCGTGTCTCGTGTCAGCCGTTGGCATTAGGCTAGGGGACGTGTCCACCGCACTGTACAGAAGATACCGCCCAGAGACCTTCGACGAGGTCATCGGTCAAGAGCATGTGACCGATCCGCTGAAGGCCGCCATCGAACGTGGCCGCATCAACCATGCCTACCTGTTCTCCGGCCCGCGCGGGTGCGGTAAGACCACCTCGGCGCGGATCCTGGCCCGGTGCCTCAACTGCGAGCAGGGACCGACCCCGGTGCCGTGTGGGGAATGCCCGAGCTGTCGGGATCTGGCCAACGGCGGACCCGGCTCGCTCGATGTCGTCGAGATCGACGCGGCCAGCCACAACGGCGTCGATGATGCCCGTGACCTGCGTGAACGTGCCGTCTATGCGCCCGCGCGCGATCGGTACAAAGTGTTCATCCTCGATGAGGCGCACATGGTCACCTCGCAGGGCTTCAACGCTCTGCTCAAGATCGTCGAAGAGCCGCCGCCGCATATCAAGTTCATCTTCGCCACGACCGAACCCGAGAAGGTCATCGGCACGATCCGGTCGCGGACTCACCACTATCCGTTCCGACTGGTGCCGCCGGAGGCCCTGGGCAACTACCTCGAGGAGCTGTGCGCTAGTGAGGGTGTGCAGGTGGCCAAGGGCGTGCTGCCGCTGGTCGTGCGGGCCGGAGGGGGATCGGTGCGTGACACGCTGTCGGTCCTCGACCAGCTCATCGCCGGGGCTGGGCCCGATGGAGTCGACTACGGTCGAGCCGTCGCGCTGCTCGGATACACTCCTGATTCGCTGTTGTCCGACATCGTCGATGCGTTCTCCGCCGGCGACGGTGCCGGGGTGTACCGCGCGGTGGAGCGGGTCATCGAATCCGGTCAGGATCCGAGGCGCTTCGTCGAAGATCTGCTCGAGCGCTTCCGGGATCTCATCGTCATCAACGCCGCCCCCGAGGCGGCCCATGCCTTCCTGCCCGAAGTGCCGCCGGACCGCCTGGAGAGGCTGACCCTGCAGGCCAATGGTTTCGGACAAGGCGAACTCTCCCGCGCCGCAGACCTGCTCAACGTGGGACTGACGGAGATGTCGGGTGCCACCTCGCCGAGGCTGCAGCTCGAACTCATCTGTGCCCGCATTCTGCTGCCCGGTTCCGGCCGCAGCCGGGATGCTGTGCTCAGTCGTATGGAGCGGATGGAACGTCGCATCGGCATGTCGGCCACCGGTGTGGCAGCGAACGTGCCGCCGCCGCAGGCAGTCCCGGATCAGGGTGCGGCGCAAGCCCCTGTGCAGGGGCAGGCACCTGCTGTCGATCAGGGACAGTCGGGCGGTCGACCGCCGGCAGGTGATGCGTCGCCTGGTGCGCCGGGCCGCGGGGCCGGAGCACCGGATGCGGATGCGACCGCCGGTCAGCCTCAGAGCGCAGCTCACGACGACTTCGACGACATCGCGGCCATGGCCGCGGCCGCCGAGTCGATGCTCAACGAACCGGTAGCGCAGCCAGGGCAGCAGCCTGAGCAGGGGCAGCAGCGTCAATCTGATCGGCAGGGGTCGCAAGAGCAGGCCGAGCAACAAGAACAGTCGGATCAGCAGGCTCAGTCGTCTCAGCACGATAGCCAGACCGAGCCGGAGCAGGCATCGCCGTCCGGGCCTCAATCTCAGACCGCGCACGCGGGTCCGCAGCAGCAGTCTGCTGAGAACCCTCGGAACGCAGAAAGGGGCCGGCCAGCGCAGGAACAGCAGCCGCCGCCCGAGCCTGCGGCCGAAGCGTCGGGCGCGCCGCAGAATGAGTCGCAATCTGTGCAGGATAACCAGCAGAGACAGGGCTCTGCCGGTGCCTCCGCACACAGCTCTGCACCGGACTCCGCGCCGGCGAACCAGTCTCAGCGTCAGTCGGCTCCCGCGTCTGCGTCACCAGCCGGACCTGGCGATGGCTCGCGACAGTCCGAGCAGGCAGCGGCGCCGGAGGCGACCTCGGTGGCGGGATCCGGCGACATCGGCGGTGAGATCGAAGCGATCCGCCGAGCATGGCCGAGCATCCTCGCCTCGGTGGAGAAGCGCAGCCGACTGACACGAGCGATCATCGCGGCCAATGCGATCCCGCAGTCGTTCTCCGACGGGGTCGTCTACCTCGGCTTCAACAACGCCGGATCCGTGCAGGGATTCCAGCAGCGTGACCATGCGGCCAAACTCGCGGCGGCGATCAACGACGTTCTCGGCATCCAGGCTCGTATCGACGTCGGTGATGTCGGTCGGATCGGCGGAGGAACTGCCGGCGGAGGCAGCCAGGGCAAAGGATCCTCGGCTCCGCCCATGAATGACTCCGGCGGCAATCACGGACCGGCGCCTAGCCTGCGACGCCCGAGTCCGCAGGAGGTCGCCGCAGTCGTCGGTACTCGTGAAGTCGACAAACCACAGGTTGACCACGAGAAGTTCTGGGAACCCAGCGGCCCGACGCAGGGGCCCTGGTCCTCCGACGACGAGGAGGGGGAACAGCCGGGCCCTCCGACTGAACCCACACCTCAGGACAACTCCGGTGAACCGGCCGAAACTACCGAAGAGGGATCGGCCGAGTCTGAGCCGAAATCCTCGGTCGCTCAGGTTCCCGCTGTGGACTCGGCCGACTCTGAAGGATCAGACTGGACTGCTCCTGAGCCGAGAGATCCTGACCACGATTCTTCCGAACCAGCGGTCCCGGATGTTGTTGTGCCCGACCTGTCCGACGACGACTTCTTCGGTGCGCCGACAGACACCGGAACCGAGTCGACCGACTCCGGTAACGCACCGACCGACGACTTCGGACGGTCTGACCACTCGCGCGAGCAGGAACCAGCTCCAGCAAGGTCGTCCGGCTTCGCCGACGATTCGCCGATGGAATATGTCGAACCGCGGTGGGAGGAACCGAATTGGAACGACGGTCCCTCCCCGATCGACTCCTCACCGGTCGATGCGGCATCGACAGGCACAGCCTCGACCGACGTCGACGAGACGAGCGCCGGCAGCGGAGCTGTCGACGTCGGCGCCGTCGTAGTTCCGCCGCCCGACGACGATCTCGACTATCCCGATCTCGGCGACACCACGAGCGACTTCGGAGGAGGTGCCTTCGACCAGTCGGCACCTGCCGTGCAGTCGCCGCCACCGACCCATGGGGGAGAGGCGAAACCGTTCAAATCGCGCTTCGCCGCACTTGCCGAAAAGCACGGTGCCACCACCACTCCGCCTGCCGGACCCGGCTACGGATCTGCTCCGCAGGCCAACCCGGCAGGCGGGACAGCACCGGGGGCTGCCTCGGCGCCGGGATCGAACCCCTACCCGCAAGGGTCGGGATCGGACGAGGACGAGTATGATCCGGAAACGGACCTCGACGTCTCCGAAGCGCCGCAGATGGGCGTCGATGTGATCGCACGGGTCCTCGGCGGCGAAATCATTGACGAAAGAGAAGTATGAGCGCTGTATACGAAGGTGCCCTTCAGGACTTGGTCGAAGAGTTCGGCAAGCTTCCGGGCATCGGGCCGAAATCGGCCCAGCGTCTGGCGTTCCACATCCTGCAGACGGACTCGCAGGACGTCAATGCGCTGGCCCAGGCGCTCACCGACGTGAAGAAGCGAGTGCGGTTCTGCGAGATCTGCGGAAACGTCTCCGAGGAGGCCGAATGCACGGTCTGCCAGGACCCGCGCCGCGATCGGTCGATGATCTGCGTGGTCGAAGAGCCCAAGGACGTCGTCGCAATCGAACGGACCCGAGAATACCGGGGCCTCTACCACGTCCTCGGCGGAGCCATCGACCCGATGGCCGGAGTCGGGCCCGACAACCTGCGGATCAAAGAGCTCATGACGCGTCTGCAGGACGGTGAGGTCAAGGAGACCGTCATCGCCACCGACCCGAACCTCGAAGGCGAAGCCACCGCCACCTACCTCGTCCGCCTGCTCGGATCACTCGGCGTGACCGTCACCCGCCTGGCCTCGGGGCTGCCCGTCGGCGGCGACCTCGAATACGCCGACGAAGTCACCCTCGGTCGGGCATTCTCCGGTCGTCGCGAAATCGACTGACCGCCTCGGTTTCGCCCTCTTGACACCATATCGATAATCGTGAAACATATTGTTTATCGATATATCGACAAACGATAAATCATCGGATGCGGCGAAGGTCGGCGGAAAGCTCGTCTGCTGCTCGCCGGGACGGGAAGGCGTTGTCATGTCACCGACAGAGGAACAGAGGCCGGACGGCGAACCTCAGAAGCGCAAGGCGTTCGGAACAGGTTACGAACTATGGATCGGTTTGGCGGTCGGCTTCTACGTCATCTATGCCGTCACTGATCTCGTCACGCGAATGATCCGCTCCGAAGTGGCGGTGACGGTGGACTTCTCCGAAGGCGCACCCTCCTCGCTCGATGCCGGGAACGGAACGGCATCCCTGTCCGGACTCACCGAGATCGTCGTTCCGACGGCCGACGTCTCGGCCGGGGCAGTCGTGCTGGTGACCATTGCCGAAGTCACTCTTATCCTCACCGTGTTGGCGGCCGCGATCTCCCTGGTGCCTGTCATCCGTGACATCGCGGCGGGAACACCCTTCACGCTCCGGGCGTCCCGCGCCTTTGCGGCGTTCGAGTGGATTGTGGCGATCGGGTGGATTCTCCACTTCATCACCAAGGTTCCCGGCGGCAATTGGATCTCCGCCGATATCGGCATCGCTGATGAAGTGGGGCCGGGAATCACCGTCGTCCACGCATTCTTCGTTCTCGGGGCCGTCGGCGGCGCCGAATTGCTGCGGAGGTGCTTCAGATCAGGGCGCGAAGCTCAAGAAGATCTCGAAGGGCTCGTGTGATGGTCGAGGAATTCGGCTCTTCCCGAGTCATCTGCCACCTCGACAGTCTGCTGACCCGGCGAGACATGAGCCTGACCGAACTGTCCAAGCGCGTCGGGGTCTCGCTCGCAAACCTCTCCGTGCTTAAGAACAACAGAGCGAAGGCCGTGCGCTACTCCACTCTCATTGCTCTGTGCGAGGTCCTCGACTGTCAGCCCGGTGACCTCTTCACCGTGGAACGACGGTCGGACTGACCGTCAAGGGCAGCGCCCGTCGGCACGAAGCCGGCGGGCCGCCTCGGCGAGTGAATCCGGCGTTCCGCGATGCCTCGTTTATAACGATTTCTGAGCAGGGGCTGAACGCCCGGTGACCAACCGCCGCCTCGCCTATGTGCACAGTCAACGCTCGGGTCTGCAGGGGCGGACGTTCGGCCCGGTCAGGCAGTGTCTGAATGACGGGCGAAGGTGAAGCGGAATGACGCACCTCATACAATGGTTCAGGTGCCGGGAGCCCGACACGGCTGAAATCCTGATCGATGCAGTACGAGACGTCCATGTTTGGAACCATGGAATCGATCGCCTGGCACGGAACTTATCAGCGATAAGGAAGATACTGCAGTGAGCATAGTCGTCCAGAAGTTCGGTGGGTCCTCGGTAGCCGATGCGGAATCGGTCAAGCGAGTGGCCAAACGAATTGTCGAGTACCGTCAAGCCGGTCACGAAGTAGTTGTCGTGGTGTCGGCCATGGGTGACAGTACCGATGATCTCATCGACTTGGCCCAACAGGTTTCCCCCATGCCCCCCGCCCGCGAACTCGATATGCTGCTGACCGCCGGTGAGCGCATCTCGATGGCGGTGCTGGCCATGGCGATCGCCAACCTCGGCTTCGAAGCCCAGTCCTTCACCGGCTCCCAGGCCGGAGTCATCACCGATGAGCAGTTCGGCAAGGCCCGAATCATCGACGTCACTCCCGGCCGCATCCGGTCCTCCCTCGACGAGGGATACGTCGCCATCGTCGCAGGATTCCAGGGCGTCAGCCAGACCGCGAAGAACATCACCACACTCGGCCGCGGCGGCTCCGACACCACCGCTGTGGCACTGGCCGCGTCGCTCGACGCCGATGTGTGTGAGATCTACACCGACGTCGACGGCGTCTTCACCGCCGATCCGCGGATCGTGCCCACGGCGCGCAAGATCGATGAGATCGGCTACGAAGAGATGATGGAGATGGCCGCCTCGGGCGCCAAGGTCCTCATGCTCCGCTGCGTCGAATACGCCCGCCGTTACAACGTGCCGGTGCACGTGCGGTCCTCATTCTCTCGCAACCAAGGAACCTGGGTGACCGATTCACCCATCCCCGAAGCCTTCCGCCAGGGCCGGGGATCATCGACCCCGGCAGCGGAACCAGAAACGGAGTCCACCATGGAACAGGCAATCATCTCCGGCGTCGCCCACGACCGCTCGGAAGCCAAGGTCACGATCGTCGGTGTTCCCGATGTCCCCGGCAAGGCCGCTGAGATCTTCAAGACTCTGGCCAAGCAGGAAGCCAATATCGACATGATCGTCCAGAACATCTCCACCCGCGAGCCGGGGAAGACGGACATCTCCTTCACCCTGCCCATGGACGACGGAGCCAAGGCGCTCGAGGCCCTCGACGGTGTGAAGGCAGAGATCGGCTTCGACCAGGTCCGCTACGACGACCAGATCGGCAAGCTCTCCGTCGTCGGCGCCGGAATGCGCTCCCACCCGGGCGTGACCGCGACCCTGTTCGAAGCGCTCAGCGAAGCCCAGGTCAATATCGACATGATCTCCACCTCGGAGATCCGCATCAGCGTCGTCACCCGAGCAGACCTGCTCGACGACGCGGTCCGTGCCGCTCATGCCGCCTACGGACTCGACAGTGAAGACAACGAAGCAGTGGTGTACGGAGGTACCGGACGATGAGCGTCAATATCGGAGTAGTCGGTGCGACCGGCCAGGTCGGCGGAGTCATGCTCGACCTGCTGGCCGACGATCCCGGGTTCGAGATCGGGGCCCTGAGGCTCTTCGCCTCGGCCCGTTCGGCCGGGAAGACGATCGACTTCAAGGGTCAGCCGATCACCGTCGAAGATGCCGCCGAGGCGGATCCGAGCGGACTCGATATCGCCCTGTTCTCCGCTGGTGGGGCGACGTCGAAGGCACAGGCCGAGCGTTTCGCCGCGGCTGGTGCCATCGTCGTCGACAACTCCTCGGCGTGGCGTTCGGACCCGGAGGTTCCGCTTGTCGTCAGTGAGGTCAACCCGGATGCCCTTGATGAGCCGCCCAAGGGCATCATCGCGAACCCGAACTGCACGACCATGGCCGCCATGCCCGTGCTCAAGGCTCTCCATGACAAGGCCGGACTGAGCCGTCTCATCGTGGCCACCTACCAGGCAGTGTCCGGTTCGGGTCTGTCCGGGGTCGAGGAGCTCGCCGGTCAGCTCGAAGCCGGTCTGCCCGATGCGCGCAAGCTCACCACCGACGGAAACGCGGTGAGCCTGCCGGAGCCTGACAACTACGTCGAACCGATTGCGTTCAACGTCCTGCCGATGGCCGGATCGGTCGTCGACGACGGGCAGAACGAAACCGATGAAGAGAAGAAGCTGCGCAACGAGAGCCGGAAGATCCTCGGCCTGCCCGACCTGCTGGTCGCCGGCACCTGCGTGCGCGTGCCAGTCTTCACAGGACACAGCTTGAGCATCCACGCCGAATTCGACTCCGACATCAGCCCCGAGCAGGCCACCGAAATCCTGTCGCAGGCACCCGGAGTCTCCCTCGACGAGGTCCCGACCCCGCTCAAGGCTGCAGGTCGGAACGACAGCTACGTCGGCCGCATCCGCGCCGACCAGTCGGCACCAGCAGGCAAGGGACTCGTCCTCTTCGTCTCCAACGACAACCTGCGCAAGGGCGCGGCACTGAACACTGTCCAGATCGCCGCCCTGCTGGCCAAGAAGCTCGAGGCGAAGGCCGCCTGAGCCGGCAAGGCAACGACAGTCAGGTGATGAACCGCCCGGAAGCACACGCTTTCGGGCGGTTCGTTGTTTCCCACAGTCGCACTCGACTGCCCGTCAGCGGCAGTCTCGTTCAAGGCCACGCTCGTTTATCCAGAGTTCCCGCACGCCGGTCGAACTTGTTCAAGCGCAACCGCAGATTGCACGCGGTACACGGAGCGAAGAGTGCGCTCCGCCTTGAACGAGCGGACCTCGGGTGACGGTATGGGTGCCAAGTGTCGAAAGTGGCCAGAACATATAAAAGCGTTGCTATATATAAATATTTATATTAGTGGCGGGCCTCTGATCTGAGTATCGTCGACGATGTTGCTTCATCCTCGATGCCTTAGAAAGGCTCCTCATGACCTCCTCGCGCATTCTTCTCACTTCCGCTGCCATCGCCTCCTCGGCGACGCTTGTCCTCAGCGGCTGCGGGGGACAGGCCTCCGAAGCCGACGCCGGGGCACTGCGCGTGGTGACCTCGACCAACGTCTACGCCGACATCGTCTCCCAAGTCGCCGGCGATTTCGCCGAGGTGAGCCCGATCATCGATGATCCGAACCAGGATCCTCACTCCTACGAGGCGACCACGCAGGATCGACTCAAACTGTCGAAGGCCGACCTCGTAGTACAGAACGGCGGCGGCTACGACGCATTCATGACCGGAATGCTCGATGCCTCCGGTACCGACGTCGACATCATCGATACCGTTTCGATCTCGGCCCTGCCCGGCTCGGAAGGCCTCGGCAACGAGCCCCACGACCATGAACACGGTGAGGGCCATGACGACGAGGAGGCCCACGGCGGCGGGCACGCTCACGAGGGTGAGGAGGCACATGACCATGAACATGCCGAAGAGGGCCACGATGATGCGGGCCACGAAGGCCACGATCACGGATCATTCAACGAACACCTGTGGTACTCGGTCCCGACGATGACGAAGCTCGTCGACGAGGCGGCGACCCACCTCGGCGAGGCCCTGCCGGAACATCAGGGCGAGTTCGAGGAGAACGCGAAGGAGTACAAGGCGCAGCTGACCGCCCTGCAGGACGATATCGATGCGGTGAAGAAGGAACACGGCGGCGAGAAGGTCGCTGCGACCGAACCGATTCCGCTGTGGCTGTTCGACGATATGGGGCTCGAGAACGTCACCTCGATGGAGTTCCTCGCCGCCGTCGAAGAGGGCAACGATGTGCCGCCGCTGGTGCTCAAGGCCGCGGAGAAGCAGATCTCCGATGGAGATGCCGTGCTGCTTGGATACAATACTCAAGCGGCAGGTCCGCAGGCAGAGGCCTTGAAGTCCACCGCTGAGGACTCCGACGTCCCGGTCGTCGACCTCGCCGAGACCATGCCTTCGGGAACGCACTACGCCGACTGGATGGGTGGCTACATCACCGAAATCTCAACCGCACTCGAAGGGCACAAGCACTGAACATGGCCAAGGAATCCGACGCTTCCGCACCGGCAATACGACGGGAGCCGGTGATTCGACTGCGCGACGCCGAACTGCGGTTCGGCCCGCGAGTACTCTGGCACGATCTCGACCTCGACGTCGCGCCCGGGGAGTTCCTCGCCGTGCTCGGCCCCAACGGCACCGGCAAGACCTCCCTGCTCAAGGTGCTGCTGGGACAGAATGCGCTGTCGGCCGGCACCGCTGAGGTCGGCGGTCGGGAAGTGCACAAGGGCAATCCCGCCATCGGCTACATTCCGCAGCAGCGCGGAATCGATCCGCACACTCCGATGCGCGGCCGCGATCTGGTGCGCATGGGCATCGACGGTCACCGGTGGGGGATGGGCCTGCTGTCCCGGGGACGAAAGAAGAAGGTCGAAGACCTCTTGGCCTCCGTCGGCGCCACCGACTATGCCGACGCCCCCGCCGGCACGGTCTCCGGCGGTGAGCTGCAGCGACTGCGCGTGGCCCAGGCCCTGGCCAACGATCCCACGGTGCTGCTCTGCGACGAACCGCTGCTGTCCCTCGATCTGCACCACCAGCAGGTGGTGGCCGCGCTGCTGCACGAACAGCGGGTCGAACGCGATGCCGCCGTCGTCTTCGTCACCCACGAGATCAACCCGATCCTGCCGTATGTCGACCGGGTGCTCTATATCGTCGGCGGGCAATTCCTCATCGGCACCCCCGCCGAGGTGATGACCACCGAATCGCTGTCCCGCCTCTACGGTGCTCCGGTCGAAGTGGTACGCGTCGGCGGCCGCCTCGTCGTCGTCGGCGGTGAAGAGGAATGCGTCGACCACCACAACCTGCCCGATGACTCCTTCCACCTCGACGGGACGGTGGTGAACCGATGAGCATTCCTGAGATCTTTGCCAACCTCTTCACCTTCGAGGATTACGGCGAGCTCGTGGCGCTGCTGGCCAATTCTCTCATCGCCGCGGCGCTGCTCGGCGTTGTCGGAGGCCTCATCAGTGTCTTCGTCATGGCTCGGGACATCCCCTTCGCAGTCCACGGGGTCTCCGAGCTCTCCTTCGCCGGTGCTGCCTTCGCCCTGCTCGTCGGCTTCGACGTCGTGACCGGGTCGATCGTCGGGTCCGTCGTCGCCGCTCTCATCATCGGCATCGGCGGGGCCAAGGATTCGGAGAAGAACGCGATCATCGGCGTCCTCATGCCCTTCGGTCTGGGGCTGGCGATCCTCTTCCTCGCCCTCTACGACGGGCGAGCGGCGAGCAAGTTCGGGCTGCTCACCGGCCAGATCGTCGCGATCACACCCGGCCAGATCCTCACCCTCATCATCTGTGCGCTGGCCGTACTCGTGGTGTTGGCGATCGTCTGGCGTCCGCTCATGTTCTCCAGCCTCGACCCCGAGGTGGCACGGGCCAAAGGTGTGCCGGTCAGTGTGCTCACCATCGTCTTCATGCTCACCCTCGGACTCGCGGTGGCGCTGAGCGTGCAGGTCGTCGGTGTCCTCCTCGTCCTCGCTCTCCTCATCACCCCGGCCGCCGCAGCAACCCAGCTCTCGGCCTCGCCGGTGTGGGTTCCGGTGCTCAGCGTGATCTTCGCCGTGACCGCCTCGGTCGGTGGAATCCTCATTGCGCTCGGTTCACCGGTGGTCCCGATCAGCCCGTTCGTCACGACGATCTCGTTCCTCATCTACGTCGTCTGCCGTCTCGTCGGCGGTCGCCGGATGAAATCCCTGCACCGCCGCCGCGCCCACCGCGCCGCAAGAGAACACAACACCCCCATCCCCACCCCCTAGTTGCTACCTGACGGCGGCCCAGCAACCTCGCGCGAGGTTGCTGGGCCGCCGTCAGGTAGTTCTGGGAGCGGATAGAGTTGGGGGAATGAAGAAGCGCGCTCTCCTCGCCGGTGCTCTGGCCGCCCCCACGGCCGCCGGAATCTGGGGTGCGGTCGTCGAACCGCACCTCTTCGCCATCCGCCGCCACACCCTGCCGATCCTGCCTGCCGGAGCCGAATCCATCCGGATCCTCCACGTCGCCGACCTGCACCTGGCGCCCTGGCAGAAGCACCGTGCCTCCTGGGTCAAAGCGCTCACCCGGCTCGAACCGGACGTCGTCGTCAACACCGGTGACAACCTCTCGGCCGATATCGTGCCCGACGTCCTCGACGTCTTCTCCGGTCTGCTCGACACACCCGGAGTCTTCGTCCTGGGGTCAAATGACTTCTTCTCGCCGCAGGCGAAGAATCCCGCGAAGTATCTGCGATCGCCGTCCCAGGTCAAACACCGAGTGAACCCCGATCTCGATGTCGAGGCCCTCGTCCGCGGATTCGAAGAACCGACATCCCCGTCGGACTCGTCGGCCGGTAGTCAGGGATGGCATTTCCTCGACAACACCGAGGCGACCCTGACGATCAAGGGCACCCGGATCCACTTCACCGGGCTCGGCGACGCCCATATCGACCGCGACCGGATCCGTTGGAGTGGGGGAGCACCCGGCAAGGGCGTGCTTGAGCATCCGCGGTTCGATTCCGAGGCCGGGCTCAAGGTGGGCGTGACACACGCCCCGTATTCGCGGACCTTGGAGGCGTTCGCCTCGGCGGGGGCGGACCTCATCATGGCCGGACACACTCACGGTGGACAGATCCGCGTGCCCTTCTGGGGTGCGCCGGTGACGAACTGCGACCTCGATCGGACACGCGCACGCGGAGTCTTTCCGTACAGGAAGAGCCTCGTCGCCATCTCCGCCGGTCTCGGATTCTCACCGTACTCACCAGTGCGTTTCGCCTGCCGACCCGAAGTCAGCGTCTTGGAACTCGTCGCAATGGCCTAACCCGTTCAGCGGTTTCTGAAGATTTGCACAAGGCAAATTCGTTAAACTGGCTACCATGGTGTCTCCTGAGTCAAACGCCCCACCCACAAAAATGGGCGCGTTCATGCAGTTCGTGGCCGTCAGCGCAGTGGCGGGAATCGTCGCTGCCGGTCTGGCCATTCCCGGAGTCGGTGTCGCAACAGCCAGTGCGAACAGCGCTGTCGAGATCTTCGATTCACTCCCCGCGACCTTGGAGATCAAGGACCTCGGTGAGAAGTCGACGATGCTTGCCTCCGACGGGTCCGAGCTTGCGGAGTTCTACTGGCAGAACCGCCAGGAGGTCCCGCTGGATAAGATTTCGAAGGATATGCAGAATGCGACGATCGCCGTCGAGGACTACCGGTACTTCGAACACGGCGGCGTCGACATCGAGGGCATTGCTCGTGCAGCGGTGCACAATATGGTGTCCTCGACGACTCAGGGCGGATCGACGCTGACCCAGCAGTACGTGAAGAACGTGCTGGCAGAGAACGCGCATGCCGAGGAGGACTCCGAAGGTGTGGCTGCGGCGAAGGAGTCCGAAGGCACCGCCGGCTATGCGCGTAAGCTGCGCGAAGCCAAACTCGCTGTCGCGGTTGAGAAGAAGTACGACAAGAAGGAAATCCTCAATCGCTACATGAACATCAACAACTATTCGGGTTCCCCGAACGTCTACGGTGTCGAAGCCGCCGCCTACCGGTACTGGGGCATCCACGCGAAAGATCTCAACATCCAGCAGTCGGCGATGCTCGCCGGAATCGTGCAGAACCCCTCGGCGTTCAACCCGCAGCGGTTCCCCGACCAGGTGCTCAAGCGTCGCAACACCGTGCTCGGGCAGATGCTCAAGTACGACCACATCACGCAGAAGGAATACGACAAGGCGGTCAAGACCGACCTCGACCTCGACCTGCATGAGACTCCGAACGGCTGTTCGGCAGCCAAGAGCAAGGCAGAATTCTTCTGCAACTATGTTCAGAACGTCATTATGAATGATGACACCTTCGGCGACACGGCTGACGAACGCCTGGCCTTCCTCCAACGTGGCGGTCTGAAGATCAAGACCAGCCTCAATCCCGATATCCAGAAGATCGCGGACAAAGAGATCAAGAAGCGCGTCCCCGTCGGCGACCCCTCCGGCGCCGGTCACGCCCTGGTGACGATCGAACCTGGAACCGGTGAAGTCATCGCCATGGCCGAGAACCGCGAATACACCGCGGGAGAGGTCAAGAAGAAGGACAAGAACAAGAAGACCTCGATCAACTACACCGTCGACAAGAAGCACAACGGAGGCGGCGGCTTCCAGGTCGGTTCGACGTGGAAGCCTTTCGTCCTGACGGCATGGCTGAAGGAAGGAAAGAGCCTCAACACCACCGTCAATGCGACGAAGCGCAATTTCCCGGCCAGCTCCTGGAAGTACGAGGGCTGTCCGAATATGGGCGGAGACTGGGACCCGAACAACGCCGGCGACGGTGAAGGCAAGGGTTCGATGACCGCGCTGGAGGCCACGAAGAAGTCCGTCAACACGGGCTACGCGGCGATGGGCAACCAACTGAACATGTGTGACGTCATGGACACCGCTATGGACCTCGGCATCCGCTATGGCAGCGGAGAGGCGCTCGACTTCAAGGACAAGTCCGGCTTCATCCAAGCCCTGTCACCGTCGTCGATTCTCGGTACGACGGAGACCACGCCGATCGCCATGGCCGCGGCGTTCGCCACCTTCGCGAACGAAGGCGAATTCTGTGGGCCGAAGCCGATCATTGAGATCAAGGACCGCAAAGGCGAGAAGCTCGACCTGCCTGGCGAAGGCTGCAAGCGAGTGCTCGACAAGGAAGTGGCCAAGGGCGTCGCCTACGCGCTGACTCAGACGTTCAACGGCGGTACGACGAGCTCGCTGAAGATCGGAGTTCCGGCAGGCGCCAAGACCGGTACGACGAACTTCGAGGTCGGTCACACCTGGCTGCTCGGGTTCACCAAGACGCTGTCGACTGCGGTCTGGACCGGTGATCCGGGGGGCACTCGGGACTGGCGCACCAACGGCGCCGGCGCCGTCAGAGGCCACATCTACGGTGCGACCATCTCCGGTAAGACCTGGCAGGCATACATGAGCCAGGCGGTGAAGGAGACCAAGGGCAATACCGGGTTCCCGAAGCCCAGCAGCAAGTACTTCTCCGGCGGCGGCTCCGGCGGTGGTGGCGGTTCGTCCAGCGGCGGCCGCGGTGGAGGTGGCGGCACCGGTGGCGGTGGCGGTGGCGGAAGCCACGGGAACGGCGGTGGCGGCACCGGTGGCGGCGGAAACGGCGGCGGTGGAGGCAGCAACTCCGGAAACAACGGAGGCGGCGGCGGAAACGGCGGCGGCAACAACGGCGGCAGTGACGGCGGTGATGGCGGCGGTGATGGCGGTGACGGCGGCGGCGAGGCTCCCGGCCTCGGCGGCAACTGAGCCGATGAGATGCCGGTCGTGACCGGCCGATAGAACCCGGCGGAGAACGTCCCGGTGAAGGCGGGGAGGACCAGGGCCTCCCCGCCTTCGCTGTCTGACTTTCACGGGTGTCGCCGCAGCGAAACAGCTGTGACCGCCGCCCGCTGAACACGGGTGCCCAGCGTGCCCAGTCTGGGCTAGTGTGGGGAACGGACCTGCGTCGTCGACCGCACCAGGAAAGCCTGGTCATACCGGATCACTCGGACCGCCTCGGCGCCGCACCAACAACTGAGGAGAACCATGACCAAGTGGGAATACGTCACCGTGCCGCTCATCGTCCACGCGACCAAGCAGATCCTCGACCAATGGGGCGAGGACGGATACGAACTCGTGCAGGTCGTCCCGGGTCCCGACAACAACGGACTCGTGGCTTACCTCAAACGCCCCAAAGAATGAGCTGAACCGGCCGGACCGTTGACACCCCACCCTCACCGAAAGAAGAACAATGTCGAAGACCCTTGAGCGCCTTTCCGAACTCGGCCTCGAACTGCCCGAGATCGCCACACCAGCCGGCGCCTACGTCCCCGCCCTGCGCACCGGGAACTACGTCTATACCTCGGGCCAGCTGCCCGTCGTCGACGGCAAACTGCCTGCGACCGGTCACCTCGGCACGGACGTCGACCTCGACACCGGCTACCAACTTGCACGCACCGCCGGGCTCAACGCTCTGGCCGCCATCGCCGGAGTCATCGGCGATCTCGACAAGATCGTGCGCGTCGTCAAGGTCACCGGCTTCGTCAACTCCGCCGACGACTTCACCCAGCAGCCAGCCGTCATCAACGGCGTGTCCGAGCTCTATGGCGAGATCTTCGGAGACCGTGGGCAGCACGCCCGCAGCGCGGTCGGCGTGAACACTCTGCCTCTGGGCACCCCCGTCGAGGTCGAAGTCATCGTCGAGGTCTCAGGCGATGCCGCTTAGCGGACGCACTCTTCCCGTCTCGTCGGAGCTGCGGTGGCTGCTTGACCACTGGCAGTCCGACGGACGGTGGCCCGTCCCGGAGGCCCCGCGCCCCACCTCGGCGATCGTGCTGATCCGGGATTCCGCGGACGGGCTGGAACTCTTCATCACCCGGCAACTCGACGCCCGCGGCGTCGAAGACCGCAACCGGTGGGCATTTCCCACCAGCAGCCTGCGCCCGGGTGATGTGCGGAAGCTGCCTCTGGCCGGATGGAATTCGGCCCGGTGCGCCCGTGCGCTGAGCATCGAAAACAAATCCCGCGCCCTCCACCACTTCTCCGCGGCCGCCCGCATCACCTTCGCTGCCACCGGAATCCTGCTCGCCGAGGATGTCGACCGGGAGATCGTGGCCACACCGCAGACGGACTGGAACACCACCCGATCGAGGCTGTTCTCGAACGAAGTGTCCTGGTCACAGGTCTTACGAGACCGAGACCTGCGGTTGCGTCCCGATCTGTGCAAACCGTGGCTGCGTTGGATCAACACCCCCACCCAGCTGCACCGGTTCGACACCACCTACTTCATCGCCACCGTGCCCTTCGGCCAGGACGTCGACTTCCTGTCACCGAACGAGACCTCTGCCGGATGGAAACGCCCCGACCAGATCATCGCCGAGGTGGGAGGAGACCCCGACCGCATCGGCGCGGCCGCCCGCATCATCGTCGAAAGCCTCGCCGAGGTCCCAACCGTGGGCGCGGCCATGGCGCAGATCCGCAACCTCCACCCGCTGCGTCCGGAGATCGTCGATGACGACGGCGACTGGAAGTTCGTCATCCACACGGGTAAGGACCCCCACAGCAAGGGAAGCCTGCGCGACCGGGCCGTGGCCGTCGGCGAGACCGACACCGACCAGAACCCCGGCTTCCTGACATTCAGCGGTGACGATGACGAAACGACAGACGAGGAGAACGACGACTCATGAGAATCCGTGCGAACAACCCCGGCCCAATGACCCTGACCGGTACGAACACCTACGTGCTCACCAGCCAGGATGACACCTCCGCAGTCGTCATCGATCCCGGACCGGAGATGGCCGATCATCGTGAAGCCTTCCTCGCTGAGGTGGCCGACCGTGACCTGGCGGCGGTCGTTCTCACCCACCAGCACGCCGACCACTCCGAGATGCTCGGAAGCATCGAGCAATGGGCCCCCGACGTGCCCGTCTATGCCGTGCTCGAGCGTTTCGCCCGGCACACGGACCCGGTCAGCGACGGCGACGAGATCGCCTTCGGTGACACTCCGGCCGACGTGCTGCGCGTCGTCGCCACCCCCGGACACACGAGCGACAGCATCAGCCTCATCCACTCCGGAGCCCTCTACAGCGGCGATACGATCCTGGGGGAGGGGACGACGATCGTCACCCATCCGGAAGGCTCCCTGGGCGACTATCTCAACTCCCTCGACCGTTTGAAGGAGCTGCTCGACGACGGGGAGTTCGCCATCATCGAACCGGCCCACGGTGAGCGCATCGACGCCCCCGCCGAGGTGATCGACTACTACCGTTCCCACCGACTCGAACGCATCGAGCAGGTCAAAGCGGCATTGGAGCAGGGGGCGAAGACGGCCTCAGAGGTATGCGACATCGTCTACCACGACGTCGACTCCAGCGTACGGTCGGCGGCCGAGCAGATCGTCAAGGCTCAGCTGGCCTACCTCGACGCCTTGCCCGCCGCCGACGACGCCTGAGTCCCGCTGCTGACGTCGGAGGCGCCGACGCCTGAGTCCTGCCGCGGCGCCTGGCGCGCGACGTCTTCGGTCTAGCTGGATGCCACACCACTCACAACTCGGGTTCTGATCCAGTCATCGAGTTTGAACTCGATGACTGGATCAGAACGCGATCACGAAACTTCCCACACCTCACGCGACAGCCCCTGAGACGGCGAGCGCCGGGCACGACGCACACCTGTCCCGACCAGAACGAACGCCCCAGCCGAATCGGCTGGGGCGTCCATTTGTCGCGGCGTCCACGCGGCCACAGCGGCCGGAGGTCGCTGGGAGGATCAGCGGGCGCGGTTGCGCATGCGGTCCATGTCGAGGATGACGACGGAGCGGGCCTCGAGACGGATGAAGCCGCGGGCGGCGAAGTCGGCCAGTGCCTTGTTCACGGTCTCACGCGAGGCACCGACGAGCTGAGCCAGCTCTTCCTGAGTGAGGTCGTGAGCGACGAGCACACCGTCGGGAGCCGGCTTCGAGAAGCGAGCGGCGAGATCGAGCAGAGCCTTGGCGACACGGCCGGGCACATCGGAGAAGACAAGGTCGCCGACGGTCTCATTGGTGCGACGCAGACGCTGGGCGAGGGCCTTGAGCAGGTTCATCGCGGCCTGCGGACGCTCGTTGAGCCAAGTGGTGAGGTCTTCGTGCTTGAGGCTGAGCAGCTCCGACTGGGAGACGGCAGTGACCGAGGTCGAACGCGGGCCCGGATCGAAGAGGCTGAGCTCACCGATGATCTCGCCGGGGCCGACCACGGACAGCAGGTTCTCACGGCCGTCGGAGGACTCACGGCCGATCTTGAGCTTGCCCGAGGAGACGATGTAGAGCTCGTCACCGGCATCGCCCTCATGGAAGAGCACGGTTCCCCGACGGAGACTCCGCGGGTTCATGAACTTCATCAATGCACTGGTGGCTTCATCGTCCAGACCTGCGAAGAGCGTCGCGCCCCGCACCACTTCAATATCCACTGGTTCCTCCTTGTCGTGATAATCACACACAAATCTACCTGGTCATCTGCATCGATACCAGCAAAGACGCGGGAGTGTGGCCCATCAGTATGAAAACCTCTCCCGCACCGCCCAACACGACTCCCGTCCACACCATTCCCGCAGCCGGCCAGAACAAGGTGCGCAGATCCGGGCGCGAACATGATTCACGGGTGTGACCGGCATGACTGCGGAATGACAGGGCACGGATTAGGATGGTGAGTCGTGTTGACTGTGGCAGAGAAGAGCGCGCGGAAGTTCGCGAAGGAGACCCCGCTGGGCCGGACCCGCCGGGCGCGGAAGATCCATCGCATCCTCGCCGAGGTGTATCCGAACGCGAAGTGCGAGCTCGACTTCGAGACTCCGTTCCAGCTGCTCATCGCCACCGTCCTCTCCGCCCAGACCACCGATATCCGCGTCAACTCGGTCACCCCGAGCCTCTTCGCCGCCTTCCCCGACGCCCACGCCCTGGCTGTGGCCAATCTCATCGAGGTCGAGGAGCACATCCGCTCCACTGGGTTCTACCGGGCCAAGGCCCGCAACATCGTCAAGCTCGCGAACGAACTCGTCGATGAATACGACGGCGTGGTGCCGAACAAGCTGGACAAGCTCGTCAAGCTCGCCGGAGTCGGACGAAAGACCGCGAACGTCGTCCTCGGAAACGCTTTCGACACCCCTGGGCTGACCGTCGATACACATATGGGCCGGCTGGCCCGCCGCTTCGGTTGGACCGAGGAGACCGATCCGGTCAAGGCCGAGCACGAGATCGCGGCCCTGTTCCCGAAGAAGGACCTCACCATGCTTTCGCATCGGGTGATCTTCCACGGCCGCCGCATCTGCCATTCCCGCAAGCCCGCCTGTGGAGCCTGCCCCCTGACGGCGCTGTGCCCATCGTTCGGGATCGGGGAACTCGACCCGGACAAGGCACGTGCCATGCTTCGGTTCGAAATGGCGCCTTTGGCCACTCCCGCCGAGGAGGCTGTCCCCGAGGAGGGACGATGAGCGCCCGAATCCCCGACCTTCCACCCGAATCGGCGACGATCGCCGATGGGGCCCTGCGCGGGCAGCTCGAAGATCTCGCTGCCTCGCACGGGTCCCCGCTGTGGCTGCGCCGACAGAAGGACGCCGCCGAGCAGTCCGCCCGTGACGCCGCCGTTCTCATGCTCTTCGGGCGCGGGGGAGAGCCTCGTACCGAGGCGGGAGGCGCAGAAGCATCGCGCCTGGCCGAACTCGGCGTCGCCGATGTCGACATCGTTCTTCTCCAGCGGGCCGCGACCCTGCGCCATCATCCCGGACAGGTCGCCTTCCCCGGTGGCGGTCGTGACCCCGAAGACGATTCCATGGCGGCCGCCGCGCTGCGTGAAGCGGAGGAAGAAGCCGGAATCTCCCCGGACACCGTCGAAGTTCTCGGAGAGATGGACCCGCTTTATATCCCCGTCTCGAAGTTCGAGGTCACTCCGGTTATCGGCTATTGGCGTCAGCCGGGCCAAGTCCAGGTGATGGATCAGCGGGAGTCCTACTCCGTCTATCGGGTGGCCATCGCCGACCTCGTCGCCCCCGCCAACCGCGGAACCTTCGCCCGTCCCGATCTGAAGATCTCGACCCCGGCCTTCGACGTCGGAGTCCTCAAGGTATGGGGCTTCACTGCCGGCATCCTCGACTTCGCCCTCGACCATCTCGGCTGGGCCGGTGAATGGGACAAGAAGGTTCCCATCGCCATCGACTTCTGAATTCGGCCACTGCGGATTCCGGTGACGGTCAGCGCTGCCCGGCCTTCGCTCTGAACAGCACCGCGGCCCACACCGCCGCCACAGCGAGGATGAGCAGACACCAGCCGACAGCGAGATAGCCGGAAGCGCCCATCTCGGTGCCGATGAGCAGTGCGCGCAGAGCGTCGATGATCGGGGTGATCGGCTGATTGTCGGCGAACACCTCCAGCCACTTCGGCATGGTCTCGACCGGCACGAACGCGCTGGAGACGTACGGGAGGAAGAGCAGGATGAAACCGTATCCATTGGCGGATTCGGGAGACTTCGCGGCGAGGCCGATAGCGGCGAAGAGATACGTGATCGCCAGAATGTAGAGGGCGACGAGTCCGACGGTCGCCAGCCATTCGGCCACTCCGGCGGAGGGGCGGAATCCGATGGCGACGGCGACGAGGAGGACGATGGAAGTGGCGAACAGATTCCTTGCGAGGCTCGCCGCCACGTGCCCGGTGATGACGGCAGACGCTCGCACCGGCATCGTCCGCAGTCGGTCGACGAACCCGGAGGTCATGTCCGAAGCCACCGACAGCGAGGTCGAGGCGGCACCGAATCCGGCGCAGGTGAGGATGATTCCGGGGACGACGTAGTCGACGTAGCCGCCGTCGGGATCGAGAGCGCCGCCGAAGACGAAGGTGAACATGAGCATGAGCATCACTGGCAGAGCGACGGCCATGAGCAGCGATTCGACGTCGCGAACAGCGTGACGCAGGCTCCTGCCGATGAAGGCGACCTCGGTGGAGAACCCGCGAGGGCGTGTACGGGAGACCCCTCGGGGGAGGGGAGAGGCGGTGGTCGCTGCTGTCGTCGGGGTATCGGTGATCGGGTGACTGTGTGACATTGGTCTGTCCTCTCTGGACGGTGTGGAGATCGGAGACGTGGGATCGGATATCGAGCGCTCAGTGAGGTGAGCCGGCCGAGGTGAAAGCGAGGAAGACGTCGTCGAGGCTGGGACTGTGCAGGGAAACCGAGGCCCGAGGCGATCGGGAAGTCCACGGCTCGAGAGCCGTGGCGAGGCCGGCGACAGTGCCGTCGGTCGCGATCTCATCCAGTTGAGTTCCGTCTGTTCCGCGGATCGACACGGTGTCCTCGCCGATGCGTGCCTTGAGTTCTGCCGGTGTGCCCAGACCCGCCATTCGGCCGCTGTCGAGCAGGCCGATCCGGTCGGCCAGTGCATCGGCCTCGTCGAGGTACTGGGTGGTGAGGAACACCGTCGCGCCGCCTCGGGAGAGCTCGCTGACTTCAGTCCACAGCTCCTGCCGGGAGCGGGTGTCCAGCCCGGTGGTGGGTTCGTCGAGAATGAGCACCTCGACGGGGACGACGAGGCTGAGAGCCAGGTCGAGGCGGCGACGCATACCGCCGGAGAGTGCGGCGACCCGGGTGGACATGAAGGCTGTGAGGCTGAGCCTCTCGGCGAGGTCGCGGCTTCTCGCTTTCGCGGCACTCCGGCTCAGCCCGGAGAGCCGACCGAGGAGGACGAGGTTCTCTTCGGTCGAGAGGTGGGCATCGACGGCAGCTGACTGGCCGGTGACGGCGAATCGCCGCTTCGCCTCGGCGGGTGACTCACGCACATCGACGTCCATGACTCGAACTGATCCGGCATCAGGGCGGACGAGCGTGGTGAGGATATTGATGCATGTGGTCTTCCCGGCGCCGTTGGAGCCGAGAAGTGCGAAGACCTCGCCTCTGTGCACGTGGAAGTCGAGTCCGTCGAGGACGGTCTTCGTTCCGAAGCGCTTGCCCACCTGTGTGAAAGAGATAGCGGGAGAACGGAGGTCACCCGTGTCGATGTGCCCTGTCGGTTTCGGTGACGGTGCCGTTGAGTCCTGTGCGGTGCTGGTTGAACTGTCCGTGGTCATGATGGGAGTCCTCTCACGAGTCGTGGTTCCCGGAGCAAGTTTCTGTATATGACAGAAACTGTGTATGACAATAACACGCAATATATGCCATACACAATATAGACTGGCGGCATGAGCACGGATGATCTGATCGAGCAGCTTCCCAGTGGAATCGCACTGGCCTGGGGTGTCGCGGCGACTCCCCAGCGGGGGCCGAAGAGGGAGATGAGCGTCGAGAAGATCGTCGACGCTGCGATTGAGATCGCCGACAGCGACGGCATTCAGGCGGTGTCGATGTCGGCGGTCGCGAAACGACTCGGGTACACGCCGATGTCGCTCTACCGCTATGTCAGCTCGAAGGACGATCTGCTGCTGCTCATGCAGGAGGAGGCGACCGGCCTGCCTCCGGAGCCAGGCGAGGAGGATCTCGGCTGGCGGGCACGACTCGGTGAACTCTATGAGGCGCAGTCACAGATCTATTCGCGTCAGTCCTGGCTGCTGTCGATGCCGATCACCGGCAGTCCGATCACCCCGAACAGTTCGGCCTGGCTGGAAGCCGATCTCGAGGCGCTCCGCGATACCGGTCTGACCGAAGAGGAGGGGATCGCTGTCTCTCTTCTCGTCACCGGTGCGGCTCGTTGGAAAGGGCTGATTGCGGCAGGCTACGAGGAGCAGAGCAGAGCGACCGGTTTGGACGCCGCCGAGGTGGCGGCGCGGGAGCAGCGTCTCTTCGACGCCGTCATCACCGAGGATGGATATCCCTTCCTCAGGAAGGCGATCGATGCGGGGGTCTTCGCCTCGGAATTCGATCCCTTCGACTTCGGGCTCGAACGGGGTTTGGACGGGGTGGAGGCCTTCATCGAGGCGATCGTGAACGCGCGGGCAGGTGCCGTGTCCGACGTGGCGAACGACGGCTCGAGCGCAGCGACCTCAGTCGCCGCGCCCGATGATGCGACGGAGGCAGCGGCTGCAGGGCATGCCGCGATCGCCGATGATGACCCCGCGGTAGCGGCCGATAAGAAGCTGCGAGAGGCGCAGAAAGCGGTCCGGCAGGCGCAGAAGGTGCTGGCCGAGGCACGGAAACGGGAACGTCAGGTTCTGCGGGAAGCCAAGGAGCGAGTCGCGAAGCGACGCTGAGCGTGAATGCGAGAAGCGGCGCCGGACGAAATGTCCGGCGCCGCTTCTCGCATCTGCCGCGGTTCTCAGATTGGGAGAGGTGTCAGTACCTGGGTCCCGAGGGATTCTTCACTGCGCGCTTGACAGAGGCCACCAGCGACTTGGCCGAACCGATCGCGGTGCCGGGAACCGGGTTGCCCTTCTTGAACAGCGGGAGGGCCACAAGGACGAGGATGATCGCAATGACGGCGAGGATGCCGAAGACGATGAGGAAGCTGCCCCACCATGGCCAGCCCAGACCCTCATGGAATGCTGCCGCACCGGCGAAGATCACCATGAACGAGGACAGGAAGAGCAGGAAGAGAGCGACGATGGCCAGTCCGGCCCCGATGCCCAGGTTCTTCGCACCGGCAGTGGCCTCGGCCTTGGCGAGGGCAATCTCTTCTTCGGCGATCGCTTTGGAATCGTCGCTGATGCCTTTGATCAGTTCGCTGATGGACCGTTCGGCCATGAGAGCTCCTAAATCGAGAACGAGGACAATCTAACTTAAGAGTAGTCTGAACGGGCTCTGCGGCCAAAGGCGAATCGGCGGGGAATCGGGAAAACCCGTCGGATCCGGACGACCGCCGTTATGCGGCAGGGTCGTCTGTCACCGACGGGTCATCCGATTTCGGCCTCAGAGCGAGGGGCTCAGGCTCCTGTGACGGACTTTTCGATCTGATCCATCACCGAGGCATCGGCGAGGGTCGACGTGTTGCCGACCTCGCGGTTCTCGGCAACGTCCTTGAGCAGGCGACGCATGATCTTGCCCGAGCGAGTCTTGGGCAGGTCCGTGACGATGTGCACCTTCTTCGGCTTCGCGATGGGGCCGATGTCCTTGCCCACATGCTGACGCAGCTCCTCAGAGGTCTCGGGGGAGTCCTCGACGCCGTTGGAGACGATGACGAACGCGACGACGGCCTGACCGGACGTGTCGTCGGCGGCGCCGACCACCGCCGCCTCGGCGACCTTGGGATGCGCGACGAGCGAGGACTCGATCTCCGCGGTGGACAGGCGGTGACCGGACACATTCATCACGTCGTCGACACGCCCGAGGAACCAGATGTCCCCGTCCTCATCACGGCGGGCGCCGTCGCCGGCGAAGTACGTGTCTTCGAACCGCGACCAGTAGGTCTCCTTGAAGCGCTCCGGGTCTTTCCAGATTCCGCGCAGCATCGACGGCCATGGGCGGCGGATGACGAGCAGTCCGCCTTCGGGGCCGGCCGGGTTCTCACCCGAATCATCGACGACATCGACGGAGATGCCGGGAATCGGACGCTGTGAGGAGCCGGGCTTGGTTGAGAGCACGCCGGGCAGAGGCGCGATCATGTGGGCCCCGGTCTCGGTCTGCCACCATGTGTCCACGATCGGGCAGCGCTCACCGCCGATGACGCGGTGGTACCAGCGCCAGGCCTCGGGGTTGATCGGTTCGCCGACGCTGCCGAGCAGGCGCAGACTGGATAGATCGTACTTCGCGGGGATCTCCTCGCCCCACTTCATGCAGGTGCGGATCGCCGTCGGTGCGGCGTAGAGGATCGTGGCTCTGTACTTCTCGATGATCTCCCACCAACGACCCTGATGCGGGGTGTCCGGAGTGCCTTCGTAGATGATCTGAGTGGTGCCGGCGGCCAGTGGGCCGTAGGTGACATAGGAGTGACCGGTGATCCAGCCGACGTCGGCGGTGCACCAGAAGACATCGGATTCGGGCTTGATGTCGAAGACGGCCTTCATCGAGTAGAGCACCTGAGTGAGGTAGCCGCCGGTGGTGTGGAGGATGCCCTTGGGCTTTCCTGTCGTACCGGAGGTGTAGAGGATGAACAGCGGGTGCTCCGAGTCGAAGAATTCGCACTCGTGTGTGTCGCCGGCCTGGCCGACGGAGTCCTCCCACCACTGGTCACGGCCTTCGACCCAGTCGACGTCCTGACCGGTGCGCTTGACGACGAGGACGTGCTCGACGGGAGTGTCGCCCTGGGCGATCGCTTCGTCGACGGCCGGCTTGAGACTCGTGGGTTTGGCGCGCCGGTAGCTGCCGTCGGCGGTGATGACGACGCGGGCCTCGGCGTCGATGATGCGCGAGTGCAGAGCATCGGCGGAGAATCCGCCGAAGACGACGGAATGCGCCGCACCGAGGCGGGCACAGGCGAGCATCGAGATCACCGCTTCGGGGATCATCGGCAGATAGATGGCCACCCGGTCGCCGGTCTTCACGCCGAGGTCGATCAGCGTGTTCGCCGCCTTCGACACCTCAGCGAGGAGTTCGGCATAGGTGAAGGTGCGGGAGTCGCCCGGTTCGCCTTCGAAGTTGATGGCCACTCGGTCGCCGTTGCCGGCGAGGACGTGACGGTCGAGGCAGTTATAAGCGACGTTGAGCTTTCCGCCGACGAACCACTTCGCGAACGGCGGGTTCGTCCAGTCGAGGATCTCGTCGAAGTCTTCGTGCCAGTCGACGAGCTCACGGGACTGTTCGGCCCAGAAACCCAGGTAGTCCGCCTCGGCGCGTTCGTATTCATCGGCCTTGACGTTGGCGGCGGCCGCGAACTGCTCAGGTGGGGCAAATGTCTCGGTCTGCTCGGCAGCGGTTTCGGTCATGCTTTCCCTCCGACTTCCTTGGTGGATCGAAAATTCTAGTTGCACTGTATACCTGTGGTCGGGGGGTGGGGAGAGCAGTTTCACTCGATGAACGGGCAAATCGGGGGTAGCCACCGTGCTTTTATCGTGGTATAGCTCACGTGATTTCGACGGTTACGCGGCGACGGAAGGGCCGCCTCGGCGGGGGACTGAGGAGTCTTCGACGTGCCTGAGAATGCGCATATGAGTGCACAGGAGGCCTGTGTTCTGCAAGGATGGGGTCAGAGTCTGTCGGGATCCGTCCCGCGCGGACACGGAAACACTGTTAGCTTTTCCCCGAGATCGACTGGAGTCAGCGATGAGTTCGCCGCAGCATCCAACCGGGTCCGGGCCACAGCCGTGGCAGGATCAGCCCCCGCAGTACCCGGGCCAGAACGCGCAGCAGCCCGGTGGTCAGCCGCCGGCCTACGGTTCGGGACCAGGGCAGTTCGGTTCGGCTCCCGGGCCGGGCTATGGTTCCGCACCGGGACAGCCCGCCGCACAAGGGCCCTACGGTTCGGCCCCGGCCCAGTACGGTTCGGGACCTGGCCCGTACGGTTCTGCTCCCGGTCAGTACGGATCGGCGCCGGGACCCTATGGTTCGGCTCCGGGACAGGGCCAGTTCGGTCAGGCGCCTGCGCCGAAGCAGAAGACCGGCCCGGGAATCCTCGGCCCGCTGACTCTGCGCGATCTCTTCCTCCTGTTCGCCGGACTGCTCGCCTTCATCGCATTGTTCGTGCCTTACCGGGGTTACGACTACGGCCTCGGCAGTGAGACGACCACTCTGTGGCACTGGAATGTCGCCGATATGGGCGCGCTCGTGTTCGGAGTGCTCACAATTCTGCTCATCGTGGCGGCCGTGCTCGTCAACAAGCTCGGCAACAGCCGACTGCGAGTCGGATCGCTCAGCCTCGACCAGTTCATCTCCGTGCTCTCGGCGATCGCCTTCACCTATGTGTTCGTCGATCTGCTCACTTCGGCGGTCTACTGGCATGTGGGTTCGTACCTGACGTTCTTCGCCGGCCTCATCGCGTTCTTCGCCGGAGTATTCACGATGCTGCCGTTCTTCGCCAAGGAATTCGCCGGCCGCGAGGACATCGAAACCCATCCGAAGGCTCGCCCTGTCACCAAGCACACCCAGCATCCGGCACCAGTGGCCAATGTGCCCGGTGCTGCCGGCCCGGGCACCGGTGCACCCGGATTCGCGCCTTACGGAGCGGCTCCGGCCGGTGTGGGACAGGCGGCGCCCGGTCAGCCGGATCAGTTCGGTCAGCCGAGCGGCCCGGGACAGTCCGCCCAGCCGACTCAGTTCGGTGCGCCCGGACAGCAGGACCAGTTCGGCGGACCAGGACAGTTCGGCGGTCCGGAACAGCAGAACCAGTTCGCCGCTCCGGAACAGCGGGCCCAGCCTTCCGACCAGCAGAACCAGCCCAGCCCCTACGCTCCGCCGCAGGAGCAGGACTCCGAGCGTTCGGCTAGCTCCTTCGCCGCACCCGCCGCTTCCGGCACCTCGGGCGCGGGCGCTGCGCCCGAATCCGCGGACGTGGCATCCGACCACGCCTCGGCCGACGGACCGGTGCACAGCACCGGTGACGGACAGACCTACCTGGGTCGTCACGATTCGGAAGCCCCACAGCATTCGCAGAGCGAACCGACTCAGGCATTCGGTGTCGGAGCCGGACAGCCGCAGACCGATGCGACCGGAGAGCAGACCGCCGCTGCGGGAAGCCAGGCCGCTGAGTCGGGCAGCCAGCCTGCAGCGTCTGACGCACAGTCCAGGCAGTCCGATGACAAGTCACACTCGGGCGCCGCGGCCGCTGCCGCAGGCGCCGGAGTGATCGGTGCCGGTGCTGCCGGCGTCGCTGCCGCGCATTCGGATTCCGAACGTCGCCGTGGCCGCCACGCCGCTCCCGAAACGGAGTCCGACGCGGAATCGACGCCTGGTGCGGAACCGACGTCCGGTGCGGAATCGACCGACACCGGGTCGGCTGCTCGGAAGGATGAAGCGAACGACGACACGTCCGCGGACCGGTCCACGGCAGCCTCGTCGGAGTCAGACGAGACCCCCACGGTGGTGTCACCGTCCGAGAGCAGCGACCTGGTCTCCAAGGTCAACGCCAAATCGTCCGACACGAACGCCGCCGAAGGTGCGAACGTCGCCGGCGCGAATTCGGCTGCGCAGTCCTCGACCGATGCCGGTCAGGCCTCGACAGGAAATGCATCGGAAGATGCGGCCTCGGCAGATGCGGCGTCGAACGATTCGCCATCGGATTCCCCGGCATCGACCGACGGGACCACGGCGCAGGACCCGGACGACGACGCCAACATCCGCTCCACCGATGCCACCGTCGTCAGCACCCCGGCCGACGACAAGGTCGCGTCAGATGATGAACCCACCTCAGTTGGCAAGACGGGCGCGGACGACGACGAACAGGCGACCGCTGTGATGGAGCCGGCAGTCAACTCGGAGCGGACCACCGCTCCCGAAAGCGAAGAGCCGACTCAGTACGTTCCCGTGGCCGACTACGCCAACCGGCCGGAGACCGACGGGGGCGCGGAGAGGTCGAATGACGAGACCATGGCACAGACGGCCGTCGACAACCAGCCGGTGCCCGCCGATGTGGGGCAGAACCGGTCCGGTGATGCGCCGAACGACGGACGGAACGCCGATCAGGACAATGGTCAGGCCGAGAACCAGGACGGTGGACGCCCCATCATCCAGGCCTTCTGGTTCGCCGTTCCCGAACCGCGCGAAGCCGTGGACGAGACCACCGGAATGCCGGTGTTCACGATCTATCCCGGCGACTGGTACCTCAGCCTCGAAGACAACGGATCCTGGTTCAAGGTCCGCGACTCCGACGGCAGCACCACTGGCATCCTGCGCAATATCGAAGGAATCCAGCGAGGCTGAGCCGACTGGAATCCACTCACGCGTCAACGCTGTGGACAGACCTCGGTCGAACCGGTGCCCACCGGCACCACATGATGTGACCGGCCGGTCGGCCCACCGCGGCTGACGTGGACGGAGGCCGCCGACTGCCGCTGGGGGCGCTTCCTGTGACTCAACCTCACAGGAGGCGCCCCTTCGTCGTTCCATCCACAGGGCGGCACTCCGGCCTGGCCGGTGGCAGCCGGGCGGATCCAGGCTCGGTGCATGCAGGTAGCCCTCATCACCGACCTCGGTGCGATCACCGAAGAATGCGCACGAGTGGCCGAAAGCATCGGCATCTCGCTGACCGTCCTGCCTCCCGACTCCGGAGGCTGGCAGTCCGCGTCGCTCATCCTCCTCGGAGAAGACGTCCGCGAAGCCCCCGCCACCGACCGGGCAGACACGATCCTCGTCGTCCTCGACGATGACGAACCCTCCTCGACCTGGGCGAGGGCCGCGCACCTCGGCGTCGACCAGCTCGCCGTGCTGCCTGCTGCTGCGGAATGGCTGAGCGGGCGGATGATCGCCGCTGTCGAACCGCCGACGGCACCCGGGACCACGGTCGGCGTCGTCGCCGGATGCGGGGGAGCCGGAGCCTCCGTGCTCGCCTGCGCACTCGCCCGGCGGGCCGGAGCCGATCACAGCACCGTCCTCGTCGACGCCGACCCGCTCGGCGGGGGACTCGACCTCGTCCTCGGTGCCGAACAGGCCCCCGGTCCCCGGTGGACCGACCTCAGTGCCTCCCGCGGACAGCTGCGCCCCTCCACCCTGGCCGAAGCGCTGCCCCGCCACGACGGGCTCGCCCTTCTGTCCTGGGGGCGAGACGACACCGTCGACCTCGACCCGGACGTCTTCGACGACTTCCTCGCCGCGGCCGGCCAGGCCTTCGACCTCGTCATCGTCGATCTGCCCCGCCACGCCCCACCCCAGTGGACCCGGCGCTGCCATCATGTCCTCCTCGTCTCCCCGGCCCGGGTCAGATCCGCCGTCGCCTCCTCCCAAGTGGCCAAGCGGCTCTCCCAAGCCCACCCGGATGTGCGCCTCGTCGTCCGTGAAACCGGGGCCGGCGGGCTCGACGCCGACCTCCTCGCCGATTCCATCGGGCTGAGCCTGGCTGGAAGCATCCGCGACGATCGGGGCCTGTCCGCTGCCGTCGACCGCGGCGAGGGAATCCCAGGTGGGGCGCACCTCGGCCGCCTCGTCGACCGATTGCTGGGGGAGTGGGTGGAATGAGCGAATGGCTCGACGCCTCGCTCGTCGCCGATGTCCGCAAAACGCTGCTCGACAATCCGGGACCGGTGACCACGGCCGCCGTCGCCGAGGCGGTCCAGCGCACCGGACGCGTGCTCGGTTCCTCCGCCCTGCTCGAACTCGTCACCCGGCTGTCCGCGCAGCTGTCCGGGGCCGGACCCCTGCAGTCCGTGCTCGAGGTGCCCGGCACCACGGACGTGTTCGTCAACGGGCCGCGGGAGGTCTTCGCCGACACCGGTGACGGTCCCCAGCTGCTCGACCTGACGCTGGGATCCGAAGAGGACGTGCGGTCCTTGGCGGTGCGTTTGGCCGCCCTCGGCGGGCGCCGCCTCGACGATTCTTCCCCCTATGTCGACGTTCGTCTGCCCGACGGGGTGCGGATGAACGCGATCGTCCCACCGATTTCCGGGGAGACGACGACGATCAGCTTCCGCGTACCCAAACGGGCCGGATTCCCCTATTCCCAGCTCTGCGCCGAAGGGTTCGTCCCCGCTGAGATCAGCCCCCTCGTCGCCGAGGCGGTCACCTCGCGGGCGAACATCCTCGTCTCCGGCGGAACGGGCACGGGAAAGACCGTCCTCCTCGGCGCTCTGCTGTCGCTGGTCGAACCGATCCAACGCATCGTCATCGTCGAGGACTCCCGCGAGCTCATCGTCACCCACCCGCATACCGTGCAGCTCGCTGCGCGTCAGGCCAACGTCGAAGGCGGAGGCGAAGTGACCCTGACCGACCTCGTGCGCAATGCCCTGCGGATGCGGCCCGATCGCCTCGTCGTCGGGGAATGCCGCGGTGCCGAGGTCCGGGACATGCTCACGGCCCTCAATACCGGGCACGAAGGTGGGTGTGCGACGATCCACGCGAACACCGCCGAGGCCGTGCCCAGCCGGGTGGCTGCGCTCGGTGCGCTGGCGCAGATGAGTCCGGACGCCGTGTATTCGCAGTTCTCCACCGCCATCGACCTCGTCATCCATCTGCGTCGCACGGGTTCCGAGCGGGGAGTCACGGAATTGGCGATCCCGACGAGGACCGGATCCGAGGGAGTGGTGATGGAACCGGTGTGGGGTCGCCCCTCGCCGTCGACGGCCGGCACAGTCAATCGGCGTGCCCTGGCCCGGTTCGAAGCCGTGCTCGAACAGAAGTCCGTGCAATGATCGTCGTCACCGCCATCCTCATCGCGGCGGGGATCGTCCTCGCCGCGCCCCCGGATCCGGGCTCCAGGCTGCGCGAGCTCTTGCCCCGTGGCGAGGGCGGAGAATCGGTGCGGAAACGGGTGCGTGCCTTCTTTCGCCGAGGCGGTCATACCGCCGATGATCAGGCCGAGCGTCTGTGGGCGATCGCCGCCGTGGAGAACTGCGCCCACCTGCTCAAGGTGGGGATGACCCCGCAGGCGGTGATGAGCACGCTGAGCCGCCGCAACGACGTCCTGACCCCGATCTCACGAGCCATCTCCCTGGGTGAGGAACCCGGACGTGCCATCGCCACCCGCAGCTCCGGACTGTCGGAAACCGCCGCTCACGTGCTGTCGGGAATGGCCGCTGTGTGGACGGTGTCCGAACGCTCCGGAGCACCGGCAGCGGAGATGATCCTCAGGTATGCGGCAGCCCAGAGAGACGCCCTCGACGCCGAACGCGAACGCCGCATCGCCATGGCCGGACCGAGGTCGACGGTGCGGGTGCTCAGCTGGCTGCCGCTCATCGGTGTCGGTCTGGGCCTGCTCATCGGCGTCCGCCCTCTGGAACTCATCACCGGACTGCCGGGACAGCTGAGCATCGGTGCCGGTCTCCTCCTGTACGGGGCCGGCCGGTGGTGGATGCGGACGATGATGCTCAGAGCACAGAGATGACCATGCTGATTGTGCTCATCGGTGTCTGCGTCGGACTCGGCGTGCTGCTGTGGTCCGGACCGACCCGCGGGAGACTGCAGAGCCTCCTCGGCGAGGGCCGATCCGTTCCCACCGACACCGAGGCGGCTGCCGGGGAGGCGGGAACGCCGGAGTCGGGGACGGCAGGAGCAGTGGCCGATGATCAGCTGGCGTTCGACCTCGACCTTGTGGCGATCTGCCTGACCTCCGGTCTGCCGATTCCCGTGGCGCTGACCCTGACCGCCGAGGCCACAGACGACCGGTCGGGTCTGCAGAGGATCGCCCGTGCAATGACGATCGGAGGGCGCAGGCTCGCCGACGACGATCGCCTGCTGCCGGTGCTCAAGGTCTTCGAGTTCTCCGAACACACCGGCGTCGGCCCGGCACCTCTCATCGAGTCAGTGGCCGAGGAGCTGCGGGCTTCGTCCCGTCGGCGTCGGCAGGAGGCGGCTGCCTCGCTGGGTGTGCAGCTGGTGCTGCCCTTGGGTGTGTGCATTCTGCCGGCGTTCCTGCTGCTGTCTGTCGTTCCGGTCGTCATCTCACTGCTGACCGACCTCACGACCGTGTTCTTCTGAAGTGGTGACCGGGTTTTCAGACTCGACCGATAGGCTCGGGACATGGCACCGGTCACACCTTTCAATCAGCTGTCCAATGTCGAACAAGCCGAGGACTACGCCGAGAATCTCTTCGTCGGTCGATCCGTGCGCCTGCGGCCGCTGAGGGAGGATGATCTGCCGTACCTCGAACAGTGGTGGTTCGATCCCTCGATCGTCGTCCTGCAGAATCACACGGTTCTGCCGCGGCCCGAAGGGGGTGTGTCCGAGCAGTTCTCGCAGTGGAGTGCGAACACCTCGAGCGAGGCAGTCGGCTTCAGCATCGAGCTGACCGAAACCGAGGAGTTCGTCGGCCATGTCACCCTCTACGGACGCAATCCCATCAACCAGTCCGCCACTCTGGCGATCGTCCTCGGCCCTGAATTCCACGGTCGCGGATACGGCTCGGATGCCGTGCGACTGGCCGTGAAATACGGGTTCCTCCAATTGGGACTCAATCGCATCGAGCTGCAGACCTGGGCGTTCAACACCCGTGGAATCGCCTCCTATACGAAAGCCGGATTCGTCGAAGAAGGCCGTCGACGCGAAGCCGTGTTCTTCAACGGCCGGCGCCACGACGAAGTCATCATGGCCATCCTCAGAGACGACTGGGCCGGCAACAGCTGATGCTCGGGCTGCGCTGACTCGCACGCCGTTTCCTGTGGACGGCGCCTCCACTCACACACGGTGAGCCTGTGGATGCAGAACACGTTTCCACAGGTGCGAATCCGGCCCTGGACACGGCAGCATGCCGACTCCCAGGCTGAAGGTCCGCTCGCAGAGTGCGAACGGGGTTTCAGCCAAGGAGGAGAGCATGGCCACCACATCACCGTCCCCGCAGATCGAGGACCCGCCGACCGGGCACGTGGAACCGGTCGAGGACCACAGCGAGATCGAACAGTTCTGGGAACCCGACGCCGGAGCGACCACAGCCGAATATGCGATCACCACTCTGGCCGCGTGCGGATTCGCCGCACTTCTCGTCGTGGTCCTCAAATCCGAACCGATCAAGGAACTCATCACGGGGGTCATCTCCTCGGCGCTCGGTCTGGGAAGCTGAACCGTCATGGCACGCGGAAGCTCCCGTCAGCGGCAGCGAGGATGGGATCGCGATGCGGGAACGGCGACGGCGGAATTCGCCGTCGTCATGCCGGCTGTCGTTCTTCTCATCGTGCTGCTCGCGGGAGCCGCCGCTGTCGGGTTCTCCCAGCTGCGAGCCTTCGACGCGGCACGGTCCGCGGCCCGTGAGATCGCCCGCGGCGAACCACAGGCCGCCGTCGTGTCCGAAGCGAAGAAGCACGCCGGTGACTCATCCTCGGTCCGTGTCCGAGCCGACGGCGGATACTCGGTCGTCACGGTCACGATCGAGCTGCCGGCCGCGATCTTCTTCCTCGACACCGTCGACGCGGATGCCACCGCACGGTTCGAAGGGGACAGAGGAGGACCGTCATGACGAACATCGTCGTGGGTCTCTGCTCGATCGTGCTCGTCCTCGTCACCGCCATCGGCAGCCTCGGCCAGGCGTTCGTCGCCCACAGTCGGGCACAGAGTGCCGCGGATCTGGCGGCGCTCGCCGCCGCGGACGCCGTGCGCGGACTGGCCACCGGGGAACCGTGTGAGACGGCGAAGGAGGTCGCGATTCGCAACGGCGGACACCTCAAGGACTGCCGTGCCTCATTGAGTGAGCAATCCGCCTATGTCGTCATCGAAGTCGACATCCCGGGACCTCTGCCGAAGGTCAGAGAGGAGGCCGTCGCCGGGAAATGAGGGGGATCGCTACCTGAGCACGGTGCGCAGCAGCCGCAGCGCAGCGTCCTTCTCCAACGGTTCGTTGCCGTTGCCGCACTTCGGCGACTGCACACACGACGGGCAGCCGTCGATGCACTCACATGCGGCGATGGCATCCCTTGTCGCACCCAACCATTCTTCGATGACCTCGCTGCCGCGTTCGGCGAAACCGGCACCACCGGCCAGACCGTCATAGACGAACACTGTCGCCAGTCCGGTGTCGGCATGCAGAGCCGTCGACACTCCGCCGATATCCCACCGGTCGCAGCCGGCGAAGAGCGGCAGCAGACCGATCGAAGCATGCTCGGCGGCATGGACGGCTCCGGGCAGGTCTCCGGAGACGACTTCGGCCTCGTCGAGGACGCTCTGCGGAATCGTCCACCACACGGCCTTCGTCCGCAGCGTGCGCTCCGGCAGGTCGAGCTCGTGTTCGGCGATGATCGCTCCACCTCGCTTGGCCCGCATCCGGTAGGCGACGACCTGATCCTTGACGTCGACGGTGCCGCTGCACACAGCCACCCCGGAGGGCAGAACCCGCTGCGCATCGGTGTCGACGATCGAGATCTCCGTCTGCGAGCGCGGCTGAGTCGTGTAGTCGACCTCGGCACGTTCGACGGCGACGATCCGGTCCTCGAGGTCGAGATCGAGGACGGTGAAGTCGATGCCCTGATGCGTGTACACCGCGCCCGGATGGGCTCCCGTATGTGCACCCGATTCGTCGACCGTGCCCAGCAGAGTGCCGGTGCTCGCTTCGACCAGGCTGAATTGTCCGCCGCCGGAACCGCGGATATCGGACAGGTCGGTCGCCGGTTGGTCTTTTGCCCAGAACCATCCGGTCGGCCGTGCTCGCAGCATCTTCCGCTCCACGAGATCGTCGATGACCTCGGACGAATCGTCCGGGAAGTGCACGAGATCGGCCGCCTTCAGAGGCACCTCGGCGGCGGCCGCACACAGGTGACCGGAAAGCACGTGCGGATTGCCCGGATGGATGACGCCGGCGTCGACGGGGGAGTCGAAGATGACTTCGGGGTGGTGGACGACGAAGGTATCGAGCGGATCATCGCGGGCGATGAACACAGCCATCCACCGTTGCCCGGCTCGGCCCGCGCGTCCCGCCTGCTGCCATAGGGACGCCAAGGTCCCCGGCCAGCCGGAGATGATGACCAGGTCGAGTCCGGAGATGTCGATGCCCAGCTCCAGAGCATTCGTCGACGCCACGGCCAGCAGCTGACCCGAACGCAGAGCCGTCTCGAGCATCCTGCGCTCTTCGGCCAGATACCCGCCCCGGTATGCCGCGACCTTGCCGGTCAGGGTCTCGTCCACCTCACCCACCTGGTCACGGACCGTCTGCGCAAGGGCTTCGGTGCCTCGGCGGGAGGCGATGAACGTGATCGATCGATATCCGGCGCACATGGAATCGGTGATGACATCGGCGGCCTCGACGAGGCCGCTGCGCCGGTCCCCGCCCGGTGACACAGGAGGCTCCCACAGTGCGAAGCTGCCTGCTGCCCGGGGTGAAGAATCCTCGGTCACCGCGTTTGCGGGCCGCCCGGTCAGCTTCGCAAAGGCTGCGTCCGGGTCCGCCATCGTCGCCGAGGCTCCGATGACGACCGGGGCAGCCCCGTAGTGGGCGGCGATGCGCAGCAGGCGGCGGAGGATGAGTGCGACGTGGGACCCGAACACTCCACGGTAGCGGTGGGCTTCATCGATGACTATGAAGCGCAGGTTTTTGAACATCCGGGCGAAGCGTTCGTGCTGGGGCAGAATGCTGCGGTGGAGCATGTCCGGGTTGGTGAAGATGATGTTCGCATGCCGTCTCGCCCAGTCCTTCGAGACCTGTGAGGTGTCCCCGTCGTAGCTGGCGGGACGCATGCCCTGGATGACGAATCGTTCGAGTTTGGCCAACTGATCGGCGGCCAGAGCCTTTGTCGGAGCGATGTAGATCGCCGAGGCGGTGCGCAGCTTCCCGCGAGTCGATTGGATCGCTTCGAGCACCGGCAGCCAGAATCCCAACGACTTGCCCGACGCGGTGGGGGTGGCGATGACGACGTCGGAACCGTCCCTGGCCGTCTGCGCCGCCTCGAGCTGGTGCTGCCACAGAGCGTCGACGCCGATGGAATGACATGCGTGCTTGAGTTCCTCGTCGATCCAGTCCGGCCACTCGGCATCCCGTTCGAAACGCTGCGGGATATCGCGGACATGGACGATCCGCTCATCCCGGGCACCGAAACCGGTGACGATGTCGAGAAGAGCAGAGGAGGCCATGAGTCAATTATGGCGCAGTCGCTAGGATTCTTCTGTGACTGATCTGCCGTTGGCCCACCTGGGCGAGACCCTCTACCGTTCCGGATACACCGAACCACGGCTGCGCCAGTTCTGGGGTGGTCCGACCTCGGAGGCGCTGCTGCGCAACAACGCCGCACCCGCCATCCACCACTGCGCCCGGACGCTGGCGGACCAGTCGTCGACGGCCGCCGACCGTGCCATGGCCAGCGCGGCGCTGCTCTTCCACTTCCACCGCACAGTCCCGGTCGCCCAGGTCCGCGCCCTGCTGGGGGAGTCCTTCGACACCGCCGCCGAGGCGGGGCTGATCACCGTGGACGACGACGAGGTGACCGCCCCCTTCGCCCTGACCCCCTATGAACTTCCCGTGGGTGTTCCCCGCGGCTTCCGTCCCGGGGACGAGAACCTCTACCTCGTGGCCGACCACGGCACCCTGACCACACCGGATGTCCTCGACAGCGAGTTCGTACTCGGACTCGGCGGAGCCGGCCGGACACTGGTGTCGATCACCCCGCGCGACCACGTCGGGGTGGCCGCCGACATCGGCACCGGCTGCGGAATCCAAGCTCTGCTGCTGACCCGCCACAGCGACCGAGTCATCGCCACCGACATCTCCCACCGGGCCCTGCGTCTGGCCGAACTCTCGGCCGGACTCAACGGTGTGACGACGATCGAATTCCGGCACGGCTCGCTTCTCGAACCATTGCAGGAACCCGTGGATCTGCTCGTGTCGAATCCGCCGTTCGTGATCACCCCGCGCAGCACGGACACCACCTTCGAATACCGAGATGGCGGAATGACTGGGGACCGACTCGTTCGGGAGCTCTTCACCCGGATCCCTGAGAACCTCACCCCGGGCGGACGCAGCGTCTGCCTCGGAAACTGGGAAGCCGCCTCGGGGAAGGACGAAGGACCGGAGTCCTGGGTCAGCGATGACGACACGTCGGTGTTCGTCATCGAACGCGAAGCCCTGGACCCCATCGCCTACGCCGAGACCTGGATCCGCGACAGCGGGATCCCTCGCGCCAGCACCGCCTGGAACGACGCAGTCGCCGCATGGCTCGACGACTTCGCCACCAGAGCTGTGGACGAAGTCGTCTTCGGGTACGTGCTGATCGCGAAGTCCGATAACGATGTGCCAACGATTGGTACCGAAGATCCCGCGATCGGCGACGTCACCTCGGACGTCGACCGCGGACCGTTGGAGACGGCCGAGGGAGTGTTCAAGACCCGGGTCAGAGTCACCTCGGCGCCGGCGAACAATCCGCACGGACTCGCAGAGTTCCTCACCACGATCATCGCGATCCGGTCGTGGCTGGCAGCGGCCGGACCGGAGGAGATCGCCGCGACTGCTTTCACACGCTCTCCGGACCTCGTCGAACATCGCCATTTCCTTCCCGGGGCGCCGGAACCCAACTCGATCACCTTGGAACAGGGGATCGGCTTCGGGCAGGTCTTCGACCTCGACACGGCACTGGCCGGATTCGTGTCCGTCGCGGATGGGACGCTGACCCTGCGACAGACGGCCGGGGCCTTGGCCCAGCTTCTCGAGGTCGATCCCACGGCTCTGGAAGATCAGCTCGTGGCGCAGGTCAGAGCCCTGTGCGCGGCGGGTGCACTGCTGCCCGACGGCGGTTCGATCGGGACCTCGACGACTGGGACGTCGGCGGAATAGGGATAGGATCGGAAACCGTTGACCCCGTGTCCGAGCCGAGATCGGACGAGGTCCGGGCAGCATCCGGGCCGCAAGTGCCGATGAGGAACGTGTCCGTTCAACAGTGTTACATTGGGCCGGATCGTCCGTTGCAGCGGGCAGCTGATGCCGTGAGAGGAATGTGAAAGCGTGACCACAACCGAGAAGAAGCCCCGTCGCCTCGTCATCGTCGAGTCTCCGACGAAGGCGCGAACGATTGTGGGATACCTCGGCGACGGTTATGACGTCGAGGCCTCCGTCGGTCATATCCGCGACCTGCCCACCCCTTCGGAGCTGCCCGCCGATATGAAGAAGGGGCCGTACGGAAAGTTCGCTGTCGACGTCGACAACAACTTCGATCCCTATTATCGGATCGATCCGGGCAAGAAGAAGAAGGTCACCGAACTCAAGCGTCTGCTCAAGGACGCCGACGAACTCTATCTGGCAACGGATGAGGACCGCGAGGGAGAGGCCATCGCCTGGCATCTGCTCGAAGTCCTCAAACCGAAGATTCCGGTCAAGCGCATGGTCTTCCACGAGATCACGCCTGAGGCGATCGAACGGGCCCTGGAGAACACCCGCGATATCGATTCCTCGCTCGTCGACGCGCAGGAGACCCGCCGCATCCTCGACCGTCTCTACGGCTACGAGGTCTCACCCGTGCTGTGGCGCAAGATCCGTGCGGGGCTCTCGGCCGGACGTGTGCAGTCCGTGGCCACCCGCCTCGTCGTCGAACGCGAACGCGAACGCATGGCCTTCGTGCCCGCTGACTACTGGGACCTCGATATCGATCTCGGTCTGCCGGACGGGACGAACCCGTTCGCTGCGAATCTCACCACACTCGACGGATCGCGAGTGGCCAGCGGCCGTGACTTCAACGACAAGGGCGAGCTGAAGAACACCTCGGCGACGATCGTCGACCAGGCGCGAGCGGAGTCGTTGGCCACGGAGCTGAACGGCAGCGCCAAGGATGCGCTGACGGTGACCGCGGTGGAGTCGAAGCCGTACTCCCGGCGCCCGGCCGCACCCTTCACGACCTCGACCCTGCAGCAGGAAGCCGGACGCAAACTGCGCATGAGCGCTCGTCAGGCCATGCGCACCGCTCAGTCGCTGTACGAGCACGGCTACATCACCTATATGCGTACCGACTCCTCGGCGCTGTCGGGTCAGGCCATCGCTGCCGCCCGCAAGCAGGTGACCGAACTCTACGGTCCCGAATTCGTTCCGCAGTCGCCGCGCCAGTACGCGAGCAAGCAGAAATCGGCGCAGGAGGCCCACGAGGCGATCCGTCCCGCCGGTGACTCCTTCCGCACCCCGGCACAGGTGTCCAAGCAGCTCAACGGCGACGAGTTCCGTCTCTACGACCTCATCTGGAAGCGCACCGTCGCCAGCCAGATGGCCGACGCGAAGGGCAAGACCGCGACGATCAAGGTCAGCGCTGCTCTCGCCGACGGCCACGAGGCCGGTTTCAGCGCCAGCGGCACCGTCATCACCTTCCGCGGGTTCCTTGCCGCCTATGAAGAGGGCCAGGACGCGTCCCGCTACGACACGAAGTCCGGAGAATCGCGGCTGCCGCAGGTCGAAGAGGGCCAATCGCTGTCGGTCGTCAAGGCCGAAGCCGACGGCCACACCACCGCTCCGCCGCCGCGCTTCACCGAAGCCAGCCTGGTCAAGCAGCTCGAAGAGCTCGGCATCGGCCGACCCTCGACCTATGCTGCGACGATCTCCGTCATCCAGGACCGCGGCTATGTGACCACTCGCGGCAATGCATTGGTGCCCAGCTGGTTGGCGTTCTCTGTCGTCCGCCTGCTCGAAGAGCACTTCACCGGTCTGGTCGACTATGCGTTCACCGCTGACCTCGAATCCGAACTCGACCGGATCGCGATGGGCGAGGAGGATCGCAACGACTGGTTGGCCGGATTCTATTTCGGTGACAAGACCCAGGACCGTGAAGGACTCAAAGCCATCGTCGACGACCTCGGCGATATCGATGCCCGCGAGGTCAACACCGTCGCCATCAGCGAGGGCGTGAACCTGCGTGTGGGCCGCTACGGTCCCTACCTCGAAGTCGCCTCGGAGAAGGATGGAGAGGACCCGAAGCGGGTCTCCGTCCCCGACGATCTGGCACCCGATGAGCTGACAGCGGCGAAAGCAGCCGAACTCATCGAATCCCAAGGCGACGGCGACCGCGAGCTCGGCGTCGACCCGGAGACCGGACACACCATCGTGGCGAAGAACGGTCGTTTCGGACCCTATGTCTCCGAGGTGCTGCCCGAACCCGAGGAGAAGCCGAAGCGCGGCGCGAAGAAGCCGAAGCCGCGCACAGGTTCCCTGTTCAAGTCGATGGATCTGAACTCGATCGACCTCGAGACCGCGCTCAAGCTGCTCAGCCTGCCGCGCGTGGTCGGACAGGACGAAGAGGGCACGGACATCACCGCGCAGAACGGCCGATACGGACCGTACCTGAAGAAGGGAACCGACTCCCGCTCCCTGACCGATGAGGAGCAGATCTTCAACATCACCCTCGAAGAGGCGCTGAAGATCTACTCCGAGCCGAAGCAGCGCGGCGGTCGTCGGGCCGCGGCACCGCTGAAGGAACTCGGCGAGGACCCGGAGACGAAGAAGCCCGTCGTCGTCAAGGACGGTCGCTTCGGACCGTATGTCACCGACGGTGAGACGAATGCGACCCTGCGCAAGGACGACTCCGTCGAAGCCGTGACGCTCGAACGCGCCGCGACTCTGCTCGCTGAGAAGCGCGCGAAGGGGCCGGCGAAGAAGAAGGCTCCGGCAAAGAAGGCCCCCGCCAAGAAATCGACTGCGAAGAAGACTACGGCCGCCAAGACGACTACGTCGAAGACCACCGCGTCGAAGACCACCGCCGCGAAGAAGACGACGGCTTCCAAGTCGACTGCGTCGAAGTCCACGGCGGCGAGAACTACGGCTGCGAAGAAGACGAGCACGGCCAAGCCGAAGACTCCCTGAGTCGACGTCCGCCGAGCCCGCGGCGTTCACCTGTCACTGCTTTCGCCACCTGCCTGATGGTCCGGCAGGTGGCGAAAGTCGTTTCTTCTCCCGTCGGCTGTGACACCCCGTGGCCCGTGATTGTTGGGTCGATCCACGGTGTTTCCGACGTCGAAAACACCGTGGATCGACCCAACAATCGCCGTTTGCCGGCGCCGGCCACGTACTCCAGTGCTTCTGGGACGTGGACAGCAGTGCCTCAGGGGCGCGATCAGCCGCGCGACGAATCTGCGAAGTCCGTGAGTGCCTGGCCGTCGAGTCGGTAGGTCTCCCACTCGACCTGCGGCTTCGCACCCAGCGATTCGTAGAACCCGATGGACGGGGTGTTCCATTTGAGCACGCACCATTCGAGCCGCGTCAGTCCGCGCTCCTGGCAGATCTGCGCCAGCCGGCCGAGCAGCGCCTTTCCGGCTCCCGAGCCGCGATGTTCGGGCAAGACGAAGAGGTCCTCGAGCCAGATGCCGTTCCTGCCCGTCCAGGTCGAGAACGAATGGAACCAGATCGCGATGCCGATGACCTCGCCGCCCGACTCGGCCACGAGACCGAACGTGTTCGCATGACCACCGTCGGGGAACATCACTGCCGCGAAATCCGCCTCGGTGGCCTCGACCGCATCCGGTTCCTTCTCGTAGACGGCCAGCGCGCGGACGAGCCGCAGGATCTCGGGCAGATCAGAGCGTTCTGCTTCACGAATGGTGACGGTCATGGTGTGTGCTCCCAAAGTCGTTCGGTCAAAGGAATTCAGTCTCCGCGGTTCGCGCGCTGTCCCGGCCTGTGCCGACCACAGCTTTCGCCGACCTCACAGCCGGTGCTTGTCCGCGTGGGCGGCCACCTCGGCCAGCTCCTCGGCGGTGGGGGACAGGGGCGAATCCGGATTCGCGTCGGCGTAGAAAGCGGCGAACGCCTCGGCGACGGAATCGATCGTCACCTCCGGATGGACCTCGCTGATCGATCCGCCCGTGGACGGATCCCAGTCGATTCCGAGAGCGGCTTCGACATCGGTGAGTACCGCGCGGATCGGATCCGGGTCCTCGACGACGACGGACGACGAGAACAGCCAGGCACCGGAGACCACACGTTGGGCGGTGCCGATCGCCTTGATCCGCCCGGCCACGTTGACGCTGTGTTCACCGGGACAGTATTCGCCGGGAATCTCGCCGAGGCGGGCATCGATGCCCAGCCCGCGCAGCACCTCGACATAGTCCTGGCCGAAACCGGTGAACCGTGCGTTGGTGTTCGTGATGAATGAATCACTCGGTTCGATGTGATCGATGACCAGCGAACCCGGATGGTATGCGGCCGCGCGCCCGCCGAGGCTGCGCAGGGCAGGCGTGAAACCGTGATCCCGGGCCGCTTCGATGGCGGCGGCGAAGCCGGGCAGGAAACGATCCCTGGCACCGAACGCCAAGGTCGGGGCCGGTCGGTACATCCGCAGAGTCGCTCCGCGGCGTCCGGCCTTGACCGAATCGAGGAGGACGCGGGCGAATGCGAGTTCCTCCACGGGGCCAAAGCCTTCCGCCGCCACCGTAGTCATCGCCAGTGAGTCTGTGTGCACGAGTTCAAGGGTAGAGGATCGGCAGGCCCCGGTCGGGTTCGGGTTGTCGCAGATCGCACTCGTTTCCAAGAGATATGTCAGTTCGGCCAGATAGTGTAGGGCTGTGAGCATGTTGACGACTACAGGACACCGACTGCCCGGAGCCCCCGGCCGCCTGGTCACCGAGACCGCCGCCTGGGGTGCCCTGATCGTTCTTGTCGCGATCAGCTACGTCGTGGCAGGAACCAGCGGACTCGTCGCGACGGTGGGCGGACGCGCCTACACCGCCATGGGAGAGTCTCTCAGCGCCGGAGGATTCGACAATCAGATGGGCAGTCTGTCGCTGCTCATCGTCTTCGCCCTCTCCTGCGCAGGTCTCTTCATCCCGGCCAAGGTCTTCGCCTCCCGACCGCCGGCGGTGCGCAAGACAGCTCTGAGTATCTCAGCGATCGTCGAAGCCGCACTTCTCGTCGTCCTCAGCCTGGCTCCCAGCGCGTGGCTGACCTGGGTCGCGGCCCTGTTCCTCGGCGCCGTGGTCGGTCTGCTCATGAGCATCAACCCCTTCAGACACGAGAAGCCGTGGCGCCGTGTCGGCATTCCCGCGGCCGTCCTCGTCTTCGTCTCCTGTGCCTTCCAGATCCTCGGCGGCTCTGCAGCGGGAACTCAAGCGCTCGGCTGGGTGTCCCTGCTGGTGGGCATCGGCATGGCCGCCGGTTCCGTTATCATCTTCCTCACCCCCGAACGTGCCCTGCACGCAGAGTCTGCGACGACCGGGCAGTTCCCCGAACTCAAGGCCCGGGTCGCCCGCCCCGCCGAGGCGATCGCGAATCCGTGGGTGTGCATCGGCCTCTTCGCCGTCCTCGGCGCGACCTTCATGCTTGCCCAGCCGACGGCGATCGGCCACGGCTATGGTCAGGCCGGTTTCGCGCTCATCATCGCCTGCTGCCTCGTCGGGTGGGCCGTCGGATTCGAGATGGGGCCGACCTTCGCCCCCGGAATGTCCCGTCCGCGTGTGTCCACTTTCGCTCTGCTCGTCTCCGGTGTGCTGCTGCTCGCCACCGGCGCCATCAACGAACTCTCCGGCAAGGTCGTGCTCTCGGCCGCGATCGCGTTCCTCGTCGGCATCGGCGTGCGCGCTCAGCCCTATGACTTCTCCCGCCGCTACGGTGCCGTCGCGGGCGCCGGTCTGGCCTTGGTGATCAACGCCCTCGATCTCGGCGGCACGGTCGAAGTCGGTTCAAGTCCTGACTGGATCCTGGCTCCCAGCGACGTCGCGTTCCTCATCTTCGGCATCGCCGCCCTGGTCGCCGGAGTCATCGGACTCTTCACCTTCGACCCGCACAGACTGCAGGGGCTGTCCGTCGACATCGTCCACGGATTCCGCCCGCCCAGCCAGCCGGAGACTGCGGCCGGCGGACTCGGGAACTCGGCCGAACGCCTCGGCGCCGGATTCTTCATCGCCATCGAAGGCGGAGATGGTTCCGGCAAGACCACACAGATCAAACGCATCTCCGCGGCTCTGGCCGATGACGGCTATCACGTGGAGGCCACTCGCGAACCCGGCGGCACCGAACTGGGCACGAAGATCCGTTCTGTTCTCTTCGACTCCGACCCGCCGAGCTCGCGCACCGAAGCCCTGCTCTTCGCCGCTGACCGTGCCCACCATGTGGCATCCCTGGTCGACCCCAGCCTCGACGCCGGAAACATCGTCATCACCGACCGGTACATCGATTCGACGATCGCCTACCAGGCAGCCGGTCGCAGCTTCGACGAGAAGACGATCCTCGCGCTGAGTCGGTGGGCCACCCAGGGGCTCGTGCCGAACCTGACGATCGTCCTCGACATCGAACCCGAGGTCGCGGCCGAGCGGATGGGCAAGCGTGGCGACAGCAACTACCTCGACGACGAGAACCAGCAGTTCCACCAGCGCGTGCGCCAGACCTACCTGTCCCGCGCACACAAGGAACTCGACCGGTATGTCGTCCTCGACGCCTCGGTCGACGCCGATGAACTCACCGAGCAGATCCTCGCGGCCATCCGCGCTCGGCTTCCGCAGACCCTGGTCAAGCGCGACACCGGCACCGAGGCGGCCCCCGCCTCAACATCGAATGCTGAGCCCGACAGCGGCCCGGAACGCAGCTCCGTGCCGATCGCTGCCGTGGCCGCCGGAACCGTGCCTGACGACGACAAAGACGAAACATCCTCTCCCGACTCCTCCGCAGAAGTGGACGGTGCACCTGAGACTGCAGACGACTCTGTCGACAGCCGGGATACGGCAGATGGCTCCGCCGAGGATGACACCAATGCGGACGACACCGACGAACGCGATACGCGCGGCGAAGACGAGATGCACGAACGCGGACCGCGTTTCGTCCCCGCCTCCGGCGATCGCTTCGTTCCCTCTGCGGTCACCGACGCCGAGGCCGAGATCTCGGGTGCTGTTCCCACCAAACGCGTCGACCTCGGAGCGGATCTGCGAGAGGATCCGACCGCCTCGGCGAGTGAGGAACCATCCGGTGCTACCAGTGCTCCGGGGGTCGCCGGTGAGGCCGCGGACCGGGATTCGGAGAATGACGAGGAGGAGCTCCTGTCGTTCCTCGAGCAGAAGGGTGCGCGCCGATCCGACGAGGATGATGCCACCACGGTGCTGCCGACCCATGGAACCAACTCCGACGCGATCATTGATGACAGCGACGATGCCGATGGTGTGCCGACGGACCGAATCGCCACGGATGAAGACGCGGAAACCCGCATCGTCAACCGTGTCGATCCCGAAGACGCCGAAACCCGTGTCGTTCACCGGGCCGATTCGAGTGCCGAGGCAGGTGCGGTTGACGCAGACGAGGACTCGGCCGATGCCGGGGATGCGGAGACTACCGTGCTGCCGGTCCGCAGTGCCCGGGAGATGAGCCGTGAACGGCTGCAGGCGCAAGCCGAGATCGAACGGCAGGCTCGGGAACGTCTGCGCAGGCAGCGTGAACGCAGCAACCGCCGCTTCACCAACCCGGAGGATTCCTGAAGTGAGCGTCTTCGACGAACTCGTCGGCCAGGATGACGTCATCACCCAGCTCGGCTATGCCCTGGACAACCCGGCGGCGATGACCCATGCGTGGCTGTTCACCGGTCCTCCCGGCTCAGGACGATCCAATGCGGCTCGGGCCTTCGCCGCGGCCCTGATCTCCGGTGGCACCGAATCGAACGACGTGACCGCCAGGGTGCTGTCGGGACATCACGAGTCGCTGACGATCATGTCGACGCAGAAGTCGGTCATCTCGATCGAAGAGGTCCGCGAACTCGTATCCAAGGCTCAGTCGTCGCCGGTGAACTCGAAATGGCGTGTCGTCATCATCGAAGATGCCGATCGGATGATGGAGCGGACGGCGAACGTGCTGCTCAAAGCCATCGAAGAACCTCCTCCGGGAACTGTGTGGCTGCTGTGTGCACCGAGCCCGATCGATGTGCTGACCACCATCCGATCGCGGTGTCGCCCGGTACGCCTGCGTATTCCTTCTCGGGAGGCCGTGGCACAGCTGTTGATGCAGCGAGACAGTGTCTCGGAGGATCGTGCCCATTGGGCTGCGGCCGTGGCTCAGAACCACATCGGGCGCGCGAAATACCTGGCGCTCAACGAGTCGGCCGACGCCGAACGCAAACAGATCCTCGCCATCCCGGGCAAACTCACCTCGGTGGGGGCGACGATACGTTTGGCCGGTCGCATCGTCGACGCAGCGGCAGAGACCGCGAAGTCACGAGTCGAAGAGCGCAATGCCGCCGAGCGGACTCAGCTTCTGACCACATTGGGGGTCGAAGGGGAGAAGACGATTCCGCCCGCGGCCAGAGCGCAGATCAGAAAGCTCGAGGAAGAGCAGAAGCGCCGTTCGGTGCGGGCCCGCAACGATGAGCTCGACCGGATCTTCCTCGAGCTCATGAGCCTCTACCGTGACATCCTCATGTACCAGCTGGGGATCCGAGACGGGTGGATCAACGCCGGCGAAGTCGATCTCATCGCCGAACAGGCGAACCGGGACGGCCCCGACACCACTCTGCTGCGCATCGATGCGATCACCGAGGCCCGGCAGCGCCTGCAGACGAACATGTCGCCCGTGCTCATCGTCGAAGCAGCCTTCGTGCTGCTGTCGAACCCCTGGCTGCAAGAGGACCGCACGGGCGCACTCTGATCGCCGACGGTTGGGCGCGCCGGGGGAATGGCCGAAGACGCTCAGTCGTCGCCGAGGAGTTCTGCAATGAGTGCTGCGGTGAGTTCGATGCGGCGGGGAATCCAGATCTGCAGAGCGTGTTCGGTCCGGGCGTGGGAACCTCCGCCGACGGTGCCGAGGCCGTCGAGGGTCGGCGTCCCGACTCCGGCGGTGAAGTTGCCGTCCGACCCGCCGCCGACTGCGACTGACCGCAGCGGGGGATGCCCGAGTCGTCCTGCCAGTCGTTGGGCACGGGCATACAGGCCCATCGCCATGTCCTCTTCGAGCGGGGCGCGGTTGATTCCGCCTTTGAGTTCGATCTTCGCACCGGCCACGCTGGGCGTCAGGGCGCGCAGAGCCTCATCGATGCGCACCTGTTCATCCGCCGAGGCTGCCCTGGAGTCGATGCCGACGACGGCTTTGGCCGGTACGGTGTTCGTGGTCGATCCGCTGGTCATCACGGTCGGGACTACAGAGGTCCCGACAGAGGGTTTGTGCAGTGCAGCGATCTCGATGACCTGGTTGGCCACTTCGATGGTGGCGTTGATGCCCTTCTCCGGTTCTACTCCGGCATGCGATGCCAGACCGGTGACTTCGAGCTGGTAGATCGCCACGCCTTTGCGAGCGATCTTGACGGCACCGTCGGCGGCACCGCTTTCGAACAAGAGGGCGGCCTTCGCCCCGCGCGCTTCGTCTTCGATGATCTGCCGGGAACCAGGGGAACCGAGTTCTTCGTCGGCAGTGATGAGGAGGCTGACGCCATCGAGATGGCCGAGCTCGGCGCGGACCTTCGCCAACGCGTAGATGGCGATGAGCAGTCCGCCCTTCATGTCATCGGCGCCGGGTCCGCGAACAACTCCGTCCTTGACCGAATACGGAAAATCAGCGAGCGTTCCCGTCGGCCAGACGGTGTCGTGGTGGCCGATGAGCACGACCTTGCGCGGTCCGTTTCCGAAGCGCCACAGCACATGCGGGTGGCCGTCGGTCTCGATGATCTGAGGTGCGGCACCGAGCATTCCGGTGCCGATTCGCGAGACGAGCCGGGCACTGCGGGCCAGGGAAGAGAGGTCGTTGGAGAACGACTCGCATTCGATGAGCGCCTGGAAATCACTCATGAAGTCGTCGGAGTCGAACTCTGCCATGGATGTCTCACCTTCTCGCTTGTCAGCCAACTCTCCTTTCAAGGTTAACGGGTGCCGAGATGCGGCCCGGCGGCACCCGCGTAAAGGCGGGCCAGGTGGTCATTTGTCGCCTTCCGGCGAGGGGGTGACGAAGCTCTCTGCCGGAACCGCCCTGGAGGGTGATCGTCGTTTTGACCGCTGGCAGAGAAGTTGGCTAAAGTTGGTTCGGTTGCCGCCTTAGCTCAGTCGGCAGAGCGATTCACTCGTAATGAATAGGTCGCGGGTTCGATTCCCGCAGGCGGCTCGGCAACAGCCCCTCCCACCAGGACAGACTCTGGTGCGGGAGGGGCTTTCTCGTGGCCGCAACGCCTGTTGGGCGCAGACCCTCTCAGCCAGGAGGCCGAGCGAAGGCGGTCTCACTTGCTTGGCAACCCGTCTGCAAGCTGCGGCTGAGGTCGTCAGAGGTGCTCACTCGGCTGACCATCAGACACAGCGCTTCGCCATCGACGGACGTCGTCGTGTGAAAGCTGCCTGGAGACATGACGATTCCCTGCCCCGGGCGGACCAGAAACCGAGTGACCGTACCGTTGTCGACATCGTCGCGGAACAAGTGCTGGACGATCGTACCGGTGATCGGAATGAGCGCCTGCTCCGTGAGCAGATGCGCTTCGAAATCCTCCGGTGGCTCTGCGCGGTCGTAAGATACCCACAGCAGATCGGTCGTTCCGCCGACACCTGGTTCGAAAAGGGAAGCACGGAAGAACGACGTCGCTGCTGACAGGAATGCTGACGAACCGGGCACCTGCTGGGCGTGGAAATCCATCACCCTGCCGAATGGCGCGAAGGCTTCCGGCGTCAGCTCAAGCATTCCGTCCTCCGCGAGGTCGGAGTTCTCGCGCCGGCCCAAGCTCACGTGAGAGCGAGAAGGAGGCTTCATGGTTCACTTCACCCGACCGGCTCAGGCATCTTTTCCACGGTGTAGGACATTTCGATGCTGTCCTCGGTGCGCGGGTCGAACAGGCGCACTCGCCAGCGTGAGGCGAACTGGTCAACACCTTCGGCCATGGGGATGGTGCCAGAGATGAGGACGGTGCCCGGCTGCGCGACCTCCTTGGCCTTGAGTTCGTCCAGCCAATAGCTCGGAGGCAGCAGATCGGCGAAGCTTCCATCCTGAAGCTGTGATTCGACGCCACCCGCATCAGTGACGAAGGACTCGATGTGGATCTCGTCGATGTGATCGGCAATTTCCTCATAGACCCATGCACGCTTGGCCAGAATGTTCGGTGCAGCGTTCTTGCTCCATGCCACTCCATACACTTCGAGGTCGCGATCGGTCTGATCGCTGGCTGCGGTGATGAGTACGCCGCGGTCCGATACGACCAGCGCCCATTCCGCCTCTCCAGAGGATTTTCCGTGCTGTACCGTCACGGTCTCAGCCTGCTGAGCAAGGTAAGGAGACACGGGATATAGGGCGGGCACCTGGCTGGGGCCAGGTACTCCGAGAGCGGCCAACTCGTCAATGTGATGCTGAACCGCTTCTTGGTTTCGACCGGCATAGCCCGCGTTGAGAAGCCTGTCGACGTGTACGTCAACGGTGGTCTTGTCCGGGAGTTCGAAGGTGAGCATCGTGTGTTCTTCCTTGTCGTCGATGAGTTTTCACGTGATGTTGTCTCATTGTATACAGTCTGTATACTGTTAGCGCAATCACAGTTCTTGCCGCAGAGTCGCAGGCGAGGGCTGTCCAGACAGATGAAAAGGATTGCTATGCAGAGTGCATCAACAACCCGTCCGCCGGTGGCGCGGAAGGATCTCATCAAGGCATTCGCCGCCAGCCTGAGCGGCACCACGCTCGAGTGGTACGACTTCGCTATCTATTCGGCAGCGGCGGCCATCGTCTTCCCCGTGCTCTTCTTCCCTTCGGGCGACCCGATGGTCGGCGTGCTGTTGGCTTTCTCGACCTATGCAGTCGGCTACGTCTCGCGGCCGTTGGGTGGAATCGTCTTCGGCCGCCTCGGCGACAAAGTCGGCCGAAAGAAGGTCCTGGTCTGGACTCTTGTGCTCATCGGAGTCTCGACGTGTCTCATCGGCATCCTTCCGACCTACCAGAACATCTCCCTGTGGGCTCCGCTCTTCCTGGTGCTCCTGCGCTTCGCCCAGGGCATCGGTGTCGGCGGTGAATGGGGCGGCGCTGTCCTCCTGTCTAGCGAATACGGAGATCCGCGCTATCGCGGCTTCTGGTCGTCAGCTGCTCAGATCGGACCTCCGGCCGGCAACCTCATGGCCAATGGTGCCTTTGCGGGTCTGACTCTCGCCCTCAGCGAAGAGCAGTTCTTCGCTTGGGGCTGGCGCGTGGCGTTCCTCGTGTCGGCGGTGCTTGTGCTCTTCGGTCTGTGGATCCGTCTCAAGCTCGAAGACACCCCGGTCTTCAAGGCAGTCGAACAGTCGGGTGAGCGTCCCGAGAAGCCGATCACCGAACTTCTGCAGACCGAGTCGCGCCCGCTGTTCTCGGCGATCCTCGCCCGCATCGGGCCCGATGTCACCTACGCACTCTTCACAGTCTTCACCCTCGCCTACGGCACGATTGTGCTCGACCTCGACCGGACCACGGTGCTGGGTGCGGTCATGCTCGGCTCAGCTTTCCAGGTCATCTGCATCCCGCTGGCCGGCTACCTCTCGGACATCATCAACCGACGTCTTGTCTATGGTGTCGCTGCGGTGGGCGCAGTGGCGTGGACCTTCGTCTTCTTCACCAAGCTCGAAGCGGGAGACGCCACCTGGATGTACATCGGCATCCCCGTCGGCCTGTTCTTCCACTCGCTCATGTACGGGCCGCAGGCGGCGTTTGTCGTCGAGCAGTTCACACCTCGACTGAGGTACACAGGTTCGTCACTGGCATACACCATCGCCGGTGTGCTCGGCGGGGCGATCGCTCCGATGATGTTCACGCTGCTGCTCGACAACACCGGAACCTGGGTCTGGGTAGCCGTGTACTTGGCCGGAGCCGTGACTCTCACGCTGATCGGTCTGATCATGGGACGCAACAACAACGTGCAGGAGGACGTCGACCATCTTGAGAGGCTTGCAGTCGCGCAGCGCTCGGCGGACTCCGTCGACGAGGTGGCTGCGAGTCGTTGAGTTCGATGAGCCATGTGCTCCGGCGGCCCGCGGCTGCCGGGGCACTGTGAGTCAGACGGGGGTGCAGAGTCATCGACGACTGCGAAGCCAGACTTCGAGTAGGCGGCCCGAGAAGAGAGCCTGCTCGTCGAGGTCTGAGGTTCTCAGCGGGAGAGCAGCAGGTTCTGAGTTTGTGCGATGTGTTCGCGGATCGCCGCGGCGGTGGCATCGTAGTCGCCGGATTTGAGGGCCTCGAGTATCCGAGAATGCTCATCGAGTACCTGCGTTGGTCGGTCGGCGCTCGTCCACGTCGCAGAGATTCCGAAGCGGACGTGCTTGACTCGCAGGCGGGTATAGATGTCGCTGAGCACACGATTTCCTGCCGCGTCGACCATTGATGCGTGAAAGCGCTGATCGAGACTGATGAAATCGGGAATCGTATCAGGAGAAACGGGAAGCTCCACCTGTTGGCGATAGAGGTCGTCCATGACCGCAACCGGAGTTTCACCGGAATCCAGGATCTGTCGAGCTGTGTCGAGCTCGATCATCTGTCGTACTTCCATCGTCTCGCGGATCTCACGATCGTCACTGGGGCGAATATAGGCTCCACGATGCGGAATGAGATCGACGAGCCCGTCGGAAGCAAGCATGATGAGCGCTTCGCGGATCGGAGTCCGGGACAGGCCGAAACGTTTGACCAGATCCCCCTCGGTCAGGAAGGTTCCCTGAATCGCAGGATCCGTCAGGACGAGGTCACGCAGGCGCTCATAGGCTGTCCGGCGTGCGGCTGGACCTGACGAAGTTTGCATACAACCCACCTTAGTCGTTTGCTGGACAACCAGCATTCGTCGCACAGAAGACATCCGATTCAACCATGGATACAGAGGAGAGAGACATGAAGATCGCGTTGGTTCAGATGAACTCGACGGGAGACCCGCAGGCGAACCTCGACAAGGTCGCAGACCACACTGCGGCTGCAGCGGTTGAAGGGGCGCAGCTCGTGGTCTTCCCCGAGGCCACACAGATCGCTTTCGGGCACGATTTGGCGCGCGCGGCGGCGGACGACAAGGGTGGGTGGATTCAGTCGATTACCGAGATCGCACGGAAGAACGAAACTGTGATCGCCGTGGGCGTCTTCCGCCCGGGTGACAACGGGACCGTGACCAATAGTCTCGTGGTCCGCGGTATCGATGACGGTCGAGAGGTCAGCGCCGACTACGACAAGGTCCATCTCTACGATGCCTTCGGCCACCGCGAATCGGACTCGGTGACCGCAGGGGAGTCGGTTCGCACATTCCGCCTCGGCGATCTGACCTTCGGCCTGGCGATCTGCTACGACGTGCGATTCCCCGCATTGTTCACCGCTCAAGCGCGAGCGGGAGCGGATGCGATCATCCTCGCGACCTCGTGGGGCGCCGGTCCGGGCAAGGTTGAACAGTGGAAGCTCTTGGGACCAGCCAGGGCATTGGACTCCACAGCTTATGTGCTCGCCTGTGACCAGGCGGATCCCGCGGTTACGGAAGCACCGGCGAAGGAAGGAAATCCGACGGGGATCGGCCATTCGTATGTGGCTGCTCCGAACGGTGAATTGCTCGCCGAGGCGGGGCGCGGTGAAGAGATCATCTTCGCCGACATCGATCCGGACAGAATCACGGACATCCGCGCTTCACTGCCCGTTCTCAATAACTCGCGTCTGGAGAAGGACATTCGCGTCGAAAGCATTTGAAAGGAGGTCTTCAGCCGGCTGATTGCCGGAGCGCCCATCGCGGGCGGACAGGCGACAGCCCCTCTCGATCCAACGCACATGCTGGATCGAGAGGGGCTTATGCATCTCTACTTGCGTCCTCGGCCTGTAGGCGAATCGTCAGGCGCTCAGCGCTTCTTCACCGGTTTGAACGACGTCGAGCACTTCCACGTCGTCTTGCCCTTCTTTGCCATCACGGTCACCTTGACAGCCTTACCTGGGGTAGCGCCGGAGATGTAGTACTTCAGAGAGGCCTTGCCCTTCTTCGACGCAGTGGCCTTCTTCTTCGTCTTCGTCGTCTTGTAGTGGGCAAGGGTCTCGACCTTGGCCTTCGAGCCGACCTTCGAGACATTGACCCAGGTGTTCGAGTACTGGCGGGGCTTCGAATTCGACATCTTCACTGCGCATTTCTTCGTCGCAGCTTCGGCGGGTGCCGCGTCGACGGCGATGGGGCCGGCGAGCAGGCCGACAGCAAGGGTCAGTGCCATGAGCTTCGAACCCGTCTTCGTGCGGGCAAGGGTGGTCAAGGACATGATTCTCCATGGGGATCAGAACTGATAAGTCGATTCATCATAACCACTTCTGTCGTCAAAGCTAATCGGCATTCCGGGTGGGCCTCTCGAAAGCAGTCCTATGAGGGCCTGGAAGAGGGGCTGAGTTCGGGTTGGAAGGCCCGTCGAACCGCTCGAATGCCATGTGTTGATCATCACTGGAAACTGGTAGACAATAGAAGGGCACACTACTGAACGATTGATCAGTCAGCTCGATTTCCGCCAGACACCACGCGCGTTCGAGCACGGAATCGGGCCGGCGGCAATCGTGAAGCAGACACAGGAACCCAACATCGGGTCGTCCGCTGGGGTCACTACCGAGATCCCGTGCGAGGCCCTCAGACTGTGAGGAACACATGAGCGAAGCGTTCATCTATGACGCAGTGCGCACCCCACGCGGCAAGAACCGCGGCGGAGCGCTGCACAGCGTCAAACCCATCGATCTCGTGACCGGACTCATCGACGCCATTCGCGAGCGCAACCCCGATCTCGACGACAAAGCCATCGACGACATCGTCCTCGGCGTTGTGTCCCCGGTCGGCGAGCAGGGGTCGGATATCGCCCGCGTCGCCGCCATCGTTGCTGGCCTCGACGAGTCCGTCGCCGGCGTTCAGGTCAACCGCTTCTGCGCCTCCGGGCTCGAAGCCGTCAACATCGCCGCCCAGAAGGTCGGCTCCGGCTTCGAGAACCTCGTCCTCGCCGGAGGCGTCGAATCGATGTCCCGTGTGCCGCTGGGATCCGACGGCGGAGCCTGGGCACAGGATCCGACGACGAACTATGACACGTACTTCGTGCCGCAGGGCATCGGTGCCGACCTCATCGCCACCACAGAGGGCTTCAGCCGGGCAGACGTGGATGCCTTCGCCGCCGAATCGCAGAAGCGTGCCGCTGCTGCCTGGGAGAACAACCTCTTCGAAAACTCGATCATCCCGGTCAAGGACATCAACGGCATCACCGTGCTCGACCGCGATGAGCACATGCGTCCCGGCTCGACCGTCGAATCGCTGTCGCAGCTGCCACCGGCATTCTCCAAGCTCGCCGCACAGACCGGATTCGACGAGGTGGCTCTGCAGAAGTACCACTGGATCGAAGCCATCGACCACGTCCACACCGCCGCGAACTCCTCGGGAATCGTCGACGGCGCCTCGCTGGTCATCCTCGGCGACGAGGAAGTCGGCCAGAAGATGGGGATGAAACCCCGTGCCCGCATCGTCTCCACCGCGGTCACCGGCTCGGAACCCACGATTATGCTCACCGGTCCGACTCCGGCGACGAAGAAGGCCCTCGACAAAGCCGGCATGACCGTCGATGACATCGATCTGTTCGAACTCAACGAGGCATTCGCAGCCGTGGTGCTCAAGTGGATGAAGGATCTCAACATCCCCCACGAGAAGGTCAACGTCAACGGCGGAGCCATCGCCATGGGCCACCCGCTGGGAGCCACCGGGGCCATGATTCTGGGCACTGTCCTCGACGAACTCGAGCGCCGCGACCTCAAGCGTGGACTCGTCACCCTGTGCATCGGCGCAGGCATGGGCATCGCGACGATCATCGAAAGGGTCTGACATGACGAACACTCAAACCACAGCTGCCGACTACCAGCGCAACACCGATGCCGAAGGCATCGTCACCGTCGTCATCGACGAACCCGGTGCCAAGGTCAACACCATGAACGACTACTTCGCGGCTGCCCTGGAGGCGACCGTGGAGTGGCTCGAAGCCAATGTCGATGACATCACCGGCGTCGTGCTGACCTCTCCGAAGAAGACCTTCTTCGCCGGCGGAAACCTCAACAAGCTGCGTGCGGCCGATCCGGCCAATGCCGAAGAGGAGTTCGCGACCGTCGAACACCTCAAGAAGGTGCTGCGTCGCCTCGAGACCTTCGGCAAGCCGGTCGTCGCCGCCCTCGGTGGTGCGGCACTGGGCGGCGGACTCGAACTCGCCCTGGCTGCTCACCACCGGATCGCCGCCGATGACAACCCGAGCGCCCGCTTCGGCTTCCCCGAGGTCTCACTCGGCCTGCTGCCCGGCGGCGGCGGAGTCGCCCGGTCGGTGCGCATGCTCGGCATCCAGACCGCACTGCAGAAGGCCATCCTGCCGTCGACGAAGTTCAAGGCCGCCGACGCCCAGGCGCTCGGCCTCATCGACGAACTCGCCCCCGCGGCCGAACTCGAATCCAAGGCCAAGGCCTGGATCAAGGCCAACCCCGAGGCTGTGCAGCCGTGGGACGTCAAGGGCTTCAAGATCCCCGGCGGCTCCCCGTCCTCGCCGAAGATCGGCGCGATGCTTCCCGCGCTGCCGTCCTTGCTGCGCAAGCAGGGCAAGGGTGCGCCGATGCCGGCTCCGCGAGCTGTGGTCGCCGCTGCGGTCGAAGGCGCACTGGTCGACATCGACACCGCGCTAACGGTCGAGTCCCGCTACTTCGTCAACGTCACCCATACTCCGGTGGCGAAGAACATGATCAAGGCGTTCTTCTTCGACCTCGGCCACATCAACTCCGGCGGCTCGCGCCCTGACGGTGTCACACCTCGTCAGGTGAAGAAGCTCGGCGTGATCGGTGCCGGAATGATGGGGGCGGCGATCGCCTACAGCGCAGCGAAGTCCGGTATCGAGGTCGTCCTCAAGGACGTCGAGCTCGCCAATGCGGAGAAGGGCAAGGCCTACGCCGCCAAGCGTGAGGAATCGGCCTTGGCCAAGGGCAAGACCACCGAGGCGAAGTCGCAAGCTGTCCTCGACCGGATCACCCCGAGTGCCTCGGCCGAGGATTTCGCCGGTGTCGACTTCGTCATCGAGGCGGTCTTCGAGTCCGTCGATCTCAAGCAGAAGGTGTTCCAGGAGATCCAGGACATCGTCGAGCCTGATGCGGTCCTCGGTTCGAACACCTCGACCCTGCCGATCACCGACCTGGCCAAGGGCGTCACCCGGGACAAGGACTTCATCGGTGTCCACTTCTTCTCACCGGCCGACAAGATGCCGCTGGTCGAGATCATCTGCGGTGAGAACACCTCCGACGAGGTCCTCGCCCGCACCTTCGACCTCGTGCAGCAGATCCGGAAGACTCCGATCGTCGTCAACGACTCGCGCGGATTCTTCACCTCCCGCGTCATCGGCACCTTCATCGCCGAGGCGGTCGCCGCCGTCGGCGAAGGCGTGGAGCCGGCCAGCGTGGAACAGGCGGCACTGCAGGCCGGGTACCCCACCGGTGCCCTGCAGCTGCTCGACGAACTGACGCTGACCCTGTCGCAGAAGATCAACAAGGAGACCCGCGACGCGGTCGAGGCCGCTGGCGGCACCTGGATAGCCCACCCCTCCGAAGCCGTCTTCGACTGGATGGTCGAGCAGGGACGGACTGGACGCAAGGACGGCGCCGGCTTCTACGACTACGACGAGAACGGCAAACGCACCACGCTGTGGCAGGGGGTGCGCGACAAGTACGAATCGGGATCGAATGATCAGCCCTTCGCCGATCTGCAGGAGCGGATGCTCTTCGCCGAGGCGATCGAGACGATCAAGTGCCTCGACGAGGGTGTGCTCACCTCGGTGCCGGACGCGAACATCGGTTCGATCTTCGGCATCGGATTCCCCGCGTGGACCGGCGGCGTGCTCCAGTACGTCAACCAGTACGAAGGCGGTCTGGCCGGCTTCGTCGACCGGGCGAATGATCTGGCTGCGAAGTACGGCGAGCACTTCACACCGCCGGCCTCGCTGGTCGAACGCGCGAAGACCGGGGAAACCTACGAGTAAGAGGAGACCCCTGGAATAGCATGATGGCCTTCCGGTGTTGTCCTGTCACACTGAGACTTCAGTGTCACTGACATCTACCGGAAGGCCATTGCCATGCGCGCCGCCGTCTATGACGCCTACACCGAGAACTTCGACGACATCACCGTCCGCGAGCTGCCCGATCCGAAGCTGCCGCCCGCCTCGGTGCTCATCGAAGTCAAGGCTGCCGGAGTCAACCCGGTCGACTGGAAGCTCGTCGGCGGGCACCTCGACCCGGTCATGCCCACGCAGTTCCCCGTCATCCCGGGCTGGGATGTCGCCGGTGTCGTCGTCGGACTCGGCTTCGACACCCCGGAATTCTCCATCGGCGATGAAGTCGTCGCCTATGCACGCAAGGACGTGCTCGGCGGCGGGACCTTCGCCGAGAAGGTCGCCGTCCCCGTGCGTGCGGTCGCCCCGAAGCCGAAGAGTCTGAGCTGGGAACAGGCAGGCGGACTGCCGTTGGCCGGCGGCACCGCTCTGCGGACCCTCGAGTCCCTCGGCGACCTGGAGGGCAAGACCGTGCTCATCCACGGAGCCTCCGGGGGAGTGGGCGGCTTCGCCGTGCAGATCGCCCGGGCCGCCGGAGCACGCGTCATCGGCACCGCGTCCGAAGCCAATCATGAATACCTGCGCGGACTCGGCGCCGAGCCCGTGACCTACGGCGACGGCCTGGTCGAGCGCGTTCTCGAGGCTGCCGGCGGCGAGGTCGACGGGGTCGCGGACTTCGTCGGGGGAGTCCTCGACGACACCCTGGCCGTGCTCGCCGAGGGCGGAGCGCACGCCTCGGTGGCCGATCCCAGTGTCGCCGAGCACGGCGGACGCTACATCTGGGTGCGTCCCGACGGCTCCGAGACTGCTCGCCTCGGTCTCCTCGTCGACGAAGGAAAACTCACCGTCGACATCGCAGGCACCTACGGCCTCGACGATGTTCCCCGGGCCTTCAAGGACAGCGCCACCGGTCACGTCCGCGGCAAACTCGTCATCGTGCCCTGAATATCGGCTATACCGTCCTCGGTGATCGAAATATCGCCGAGGCGGGACTCGGCTGATCCGGTGATCAGCTGAGTCCCAGCGCCGCGGCCGCTGCGGCGCGCAATTCGACCCCGACCACCTCGGCGCTGGAGCGACGAGCCTGGTGCGGGGTCGAATTCATCATCCCGAACGCCGCATGCACGCGCACAGTGGCCGACTCCAGCGTCCACGCCGGATGGGCGGCCTCGACGACCTCCGCCCACCGACTGACATAGGCACGCTGGAGACGGCGCACGGTCCGTCGCGATTCGTCCGGCAGCGCCTCGAGGTCACGGTCCTGGATGCGGATGAGCTCGGGCTCGCTCATGGCGAAGTCGACATGGAAGTCGATGAGACGCCGCAGGGTCGGGACCGCCTCGGTGGGGAAGATCCCCGAGGCGGTGTCCCATGCCGCGGAGACGATCTCCTCGCCTCCGGACTGGAGATACGCAGAGATGCCGACGAGGAGCTCCTCGAGCACGGCCTCCTTCGACGAGAAATGCCGGTAGACCGCCGGCGCCGAGATCCCCGCACCTTTGCCCAGGTCGTCGAGGCGCACCCCATGGAAGCCGTGCCGGGCATAGAGCGTCTTCGCGACCTTGAGCAGCTGCTCGCGCCTGGCTGCCTTCGCCGCTGCCCGCGCCGTCGGCTTGGCCTCGTCCGAGATCGACATCCGGCCTCCTTCCCTGAGCCTGATGCCCACCGCCTGGGACGACGTCGGTGCGGGCTGGCTCGTGCGTTGTCAGTTCTGCCTGTGAGCAGTATCATAGCAGTCAGTTAAGAATCATTAACTGAAATGAGGATGGAATGAGAGCAGTGGGAACTGCGGTCAGTCCGGCGACGGGGCAGGTCAACTCCGAGGCCCACGCCGAACTCATCGCTGAACTCCGGGAGCGCATTGCGGCCACAGCCCGCGGCGGTTCCGAGAAGTCCAGACAGCGCCATATCGATCGCGGAAAGCTGCTGCCGCGTGAGCGCGTCGAGCATCTCCTCGACCCCGGCACTCCCTTCCTCGAACTCTCTCCGCTGGCCGCCAACGGCATGTATGACGACGCCAGCCCGGGCGCCGGAATCATCACCGGAATCGGGCGGGTCGCCGGCCGCGAATGCGTGATCGTGGCCAATGACGCCACCGTCAAGGGCGGAACCTACTACCCGGTGACCGTGAAGAAGCACCTCCGGGCCCAGGAAATCGCCAAAGAGAACAGCCTTCCGTGCATCTACCTCGTCGACTCCGGTGGCGCGAACCTGCCGAATCAGGACGACGTCTTCCCCGACCGAGAGCACTTCGGTCGCATCTTCTTCAACCAGGCCACACTCTCCGCTGCCGGAATCCCGCAGCTGGCCGCCGTCATGGGCTCCTGCACCGCCGGCGGCGCCTACGTCCCCGCGATGGCCGACGAATCGATCATCGTCTCCGAGCAGGGCACGATCTTCCTCGGAGGCCCACCGCTGGTCAAGGCCGCCACCGGCGAGGAAGTCACCGCCGAAGAGCTCGGCGGCGGAGCCCTGCACTCCCGGGTCTCCGGCGTCACCGACCACCTCGCGGCCAATGACCCCCATGCACTGGAGATCATGCGCGACATCGTCTCGACTCTCGGGCCGAAGAGCACTCCGAACTGGGACGTCATCGAATCCCGCATGCCGGCACACTCGCCGGAGGAGCTGACCTCGGTGGTGCCGGTGGACTCGCGCACACCGTATGACGTCCGCGAGGTCATCGCCCGCCTCGTAGACGGATCCGAGTTCCACGAGTTCAAAGCCGAATACGGCACGAGCCTCGTCACCGGATTCGCTCACCTCGACGGACACCCCGTCGGCATCATCGCCAACAACGGAATCCTGTTCGGCGAATCCGCGCAGAAGGGCGCCCACTTCATCGAGCTCTGCGACCAGCGCAGCGTGCCGTTGGTGTTCCTGCAGAACATCTCCGGATTCATGGTCGGCCGCGACTACGAAGCCGGCGGCATCGCCAAACACGGTGCGAAGATGGTCAACGCCGTCGCCACCGCCCGCGTCCCGAAGTTCACCGTCGTCATCGGCGGCTCCTTCGGCGCCGGCAACTACTCGATGTGCGGCCGCGCGTATTCCCCGCGTTTCCTGTGGATGTGGCCCAATGCCCGCATCTCCGTGATGGGCGGCGAACAGGCCGCCAGCGTGCTCTCGACCGTCAGGCGCGACCAGCTCGAGGCCCGCGGCGAGGAGTGGAGCGCCGAGGCCGAAGACACGTTCAAACAGCCCATCCGCGACCAGTACGAAGCCCAGGGAAACCCGTACTACTCGACGGCTCGCCTGTGGGATGACGGAATCATCGAACCCGGTGACACCCGCCAGGTACTGGCACTGGCCCTCGAACTCGCCCGCTTCGGACCGATGGAACGCCCGCTGAATGCCAGCGGCTACGGCGTCTTCAGAATGTGAGCCCCACCATGACGAAAATGTTCACAACAGTCCTCATCGCCAACCGCGGCGAGATCGCCCTGCGCGTCATCCGCACCTGCCGCCGACTCGGCATCCGCACCGTCGCCGTCTACTCCGACGCCGACGCCCGTGCGGCCCACGTCAAGGCCGCCGACACCGCGGTCCGCCTGGGGCCGGCCGCCGCCTCCGAGTCCTATCTGCGCATCGACAAGGTCATCGCCGCAGCACAGGCCACGGGAGCCGAAGCCATCCACCCCGGCTACGGATTCCTGTCGGAGAACGCCGAATTCTCCGCTGCCTGCGCCGACGCCGGAATCGTCTTCCTCGGCCCCGGAGCCGACGCGATCCGGACGATGGGCGACAAGATCACCGCGAAGCAGGCTGTCTCCTCCCGCGGGGTGCCGCTCGTGCCCGGCACGAAGGACGCCGCGATGAGCGACGAGGCCCTCATTGCGGCTTCGACGGACATCGGCTTCCCCGTGCTCATCAAGCCCTCCGCCGGCGGCGGCGGCAAAGGAATGCACGCGGTGTTCGAAGCCGACAAACTCGCCGAGGCGCTGCGGACCGCCCGCCGCGAAGCCGCGAGCTCCTTCGGCGACGACACGCTGTTCCTCGAACGCCTCGTCGCCACCCCGCGCCATATCGAAGTCCAGATCATGGCCGACGCGCACGGCAACGTCATCCACCTCGGCGAACGCGAATGCTCCCTGCAGCGCCGTCACCAGAAGGTCATCGAGGAAGCACCCTCTGCGCTGCTGGACGAAGAGACCCGCGCCCGAATCGGCCAGGCCGCCTGCGAGACCGCGAAGTCCGTCGGCTACGTCGGAGCCGGCACTGTCGAGTTCATCGTCGGGGCCGACCGTCCCGATGAGTTCTTCTTCATGGAGATGAACACCCGACTGCAGGTCGAACACCCCGTCACCGAGGAGGTCACCGGAGTGGACCTCGTCGAACTCCAACTGCGCGTCGGCGCGGGCGAAGAGCTGCCGCTGACGCAGGATGACATCACACTGACCGGGCATTCGATCGAAGCGAGAATCTACGCCGAGGATCCCTCGCGCGGGTTCCTGCCCACCGGTGGGCGTGCCCTCGACGTCGTCTTCCCAACCGGTGAGGGCATCCGCGTCGATGCCGGCCTCGACGCTGGCCAGACCATCGCCTCGGACTACGACCCGATGATCGCGAAACTCATCGTCCGTGCCGACGATCGGGCAACGGCGCTCAAGCGGCTCGATGCCGCGCTCGCCGCCTCGGCGGTGCCGGGAATCGTGACGAACATCGACTTCCTGCGCACCCTTCTCGCACTGCCCGAGGTGATCTCCGGGGACCTCGACACCTCACTCATCGACAACCTCGGCGAGGATCAGCTGGCGCACAGCGCCGGTGAGACCCACGCGCAGCTGGCGGCCGCCGCTGTCACGGTCACCGGGGGAGCGGCAGGCACGACCCTGACTGGACCGGTCACGGACGCCGAACTGACCGCGAATCGGTCGGCCGCCTCGGCGTGGGCAGGACCCAGCGCCTGGCGCACCTCACGTCCGGACTTCCACCCCACGGTCACCCTGGCCACGGGCGGAGAGACGGTCGACGTCGAGACTCGAGCGGGAGCCGTCGAGGTCGATGCCGACGGACTGTGGCATGTCACCCTCGACGGGATTCAGCACACGGCGCGGATCTTCTCCGATGCCCGTGACCGCAGCATCTGGGTGAGCACCGACACCGGAATCCACGTCTTCACCCGGCCGCGGGCCGACACCTCGCTGACCCCTGGACTCGAAGGCGCCGAGGTGCTCGCACCGATGCCCGGCTCCGTCGTCGATATCAAGGTCGAAACCGGCGACCACGTCGAACAGGGCGATCCGATCGTCGTCGTCGAGGCAATGAAGATGGAGCACGTGCTCACCGCACCCGCAGCCGGAATCGTCACCGTCACCGCTGTCGAAGGCGCCCAAGTCGCTCTCGACGAAGTGCTCGCCACAGTCGTCGACGAAGCCGCCGCCGAGGCCGTCGCAGACGCCACCGAATAGTCACCAGCCACTCACACCACAACCACGCCACAAGCGGGGAGGAAACAATGGAAACCTTTGTTCCGGGAATGCTGCCCGAAGAATACGAAGACCTGCGTCAAGGTGTCGCGAAATTCGCCGACGAAGAGGTCGCACCCGTCTCAGCCGAACTCGACGCCAAGCACGAGTTCCCCTACGACCTCGTTGCGAAGATGGGCGAGATGGGGCTGTTCGGTCTGCCTTTCGACGAAGAGTACGGCGGAATGGGCGGCGACTACTTCGCTCTGTGCCTGGCCATCGAAGAACTCGGCCGGGTCAACCAGTCCCTGGCCATCACGCTCGAAGCCGGGGTCTCGCTCGGAGCGATGCCGATCTACCGCTTCGGCACCGAAGAGCAGAAGAAGGAATGGCTGCCGAAGCTCACCGACGCCTCGGGCCTGGCCGCCTTCGGCCTGACCGAACCCGAGGCCGGATCCGATGCCGGCGGCACCCGGACCAAGGCCACTTTGGACAACGGGACCTGGACGATCAACGGCAGCAAGTGCTTCATCACGAACTCCGGCACCGACATCACCCGCCTGGTCACCGCCACCGCCGTGACCGGAACCCGAACCTCGAAGTCGGGCCGCGAAGTGCCTGAGATCTCGACGATCATGATCCCGACCGGCACCCCCGGCTTCACCGCCGAACCGGCCTATGACAAGGTCGGCTGGAACTCCTCGGACACGCACCCGCTCACCTTCGACAATGTGCAGGTGCCCGAAGAGAACCTGCTCGGCGAACGCGGACGTGGCTACGCGAACTTCCTACGCATCCTCGACGAGGGCCGCATCGCCGTGGGCGCCCTGTCCGTCGGCGCCGCCCAGGGCTGCGTCGACGAATCAGTGAAGTACGCGAAGGAACGCCAGGCCTTCGGCAAGCCGATCGCCGACTTCCAGGGCATCTCCTTCAAGATCGCCCGCATGGAAGCACGCGTCGTCGCAGCCCGGTCGGCGTACTACCTCGCGGCTTCGCGGATGCTCGCCGGACTCCCGTTCAAGAAGGAAGCGGCTATTGCGAAGATGATCGCCGGCGAAGCAGCCATGGACAATGCGCGCGACGCCACCCAGATCCACGGCGGCTACGGCTTCATGAACGAATACCTCGTGGCTCGCCACTACCGCGACTCGAAGATCCTCGAAGTCGGCGAAGGCACCACCGAGGTCCAGCTCATGCTCATCGCCCGCGAACTCGGACTCTGAGCTCCCGCTCCTGATCTGAGAGCAGGTGCCGACCTTCCGTCGGCCACCCATGCCAAATCGCCCGCCGAGGCGGCGCCGCACATCCGTACGGACGTGCAGGTCCGCCTCGGCGGGCGATATTCTTATCCGATAACACCGTGAGGTGAGACGGCGACCGAAAGGGAAGTGGGAGCACATGGATCTCAGCATGGTGGCATCGGTGGCGACGACGACGTGGATCGTCATCGAATACATCGTGAAGATCATCGCGGTCGGTGTGGTGCCGGAGAACCGCCGCCCGTCATCGTCATCGGCATGGCTGCTGCTCATCCTGTTCGTGCCGATCGTCGGAATTCCCGCATTCCTGCTGCTTGGCAGCCCTTATATCAACCAGCGCCGGGCGCGGATCCAGGCTGAAGCGAACGAACTCATGCACGAAGGCGCCGACGACCTGCCCGATGTGCCGCCGTCTCTGGTCGCCGAGCCCGAATTCGTCTCCGTCGCCCAGCTGGGGCGGGCACTGACCGCGTTGCCGATGGTCACCGGCGACAGCCATGGGGTGATCTCCGATTACGAAGCGTCGATAGCGCGGATGGCCGAACTCGTCGACGAAGCACACGAATACGTCCACGTCGAGATCTACATCATGGCGTGGGATTCGACGACCGACGTCTTCTTCCAGGCGCTCGAGCGAGCATCTGCGCGCGGGGTCGAAGTCCGTGTCCTCTTCGACCACATCGGATCCCGGAAGTATCCGGGATTCCACCGGCTCGGCAAACGACTGAACGCGGCCGGCATCGAATGGCACCTGATGCTGCCGTTCATTCCATGGCGAGGCAAGGCTCGGCGCATCGACCTGCGCAACCACCGCAAGCTGCTCGTCATCGACGGCAAGCGGGCGATGATGGGTTCGCAGAACATGATCGATTCGAGCTACCTCAACAGGAAGAACTCACAGATCGGCCGGAACTGGCACGACATCATGGTCGAGCTTTCCGGGCCCATCGTCGCCGGAATCGAGGCGGTGTTCTCCACCGACTGGTATTCCGAATCGGGACAGGCTCTGGGTATCCGCCCGTACGAGCGCGACGGCAACGAGCCCGAAGTAGGCGGGGCGACGAGCGCGATGCAGCTGGTTCCTTCTGGGCCCGGGTTCACGACCGCTCCGAACCTCAAGGTCTTCACCTCGATGATGTACATGGCGCAGAAGCGTCTGGCCATCGTCAGCCCCTACTTCGTGCCCGACGAATCGCTGCTGGCCGCCGTGGAGACCGCGGCCAGGCGTGGGGTCGACGTCGAACTCTACGTCAGCGAGCAGGCGGACCAGTACATGGTCGACCGGGCACAGTCGTCCTACTACCGGTCGCTGCTCGAAGCTGGGGTGCGGATCTTCCTGTACCCGAAACCCGCCGTGCTGCACACGAAGTGCTTCATCGTCGACGACCTCTATGCCGTGATGGGCTCATCGAACATGGACATGCGCTCGTTCGGCCTCAACTACGAGATCAGCCTGCTGACCACCGGCGGCGACCTGGTCGACGACATCATCGATGTCGTCGCCGACTACCAGGGCGTCAGCGACGAACTCACCCTGGAGGAATGGGAGAAGCGGCCATGGCCCCGCCGCTATATGGAGTCCGTCATGCGCCTGACGTCTTCGCTGCAGTAGGCGGGCTAGGGGCAGGCTGCTTCGCCGAGAAACGGGCAGCGGCACGGCTGCTTCGCCGAGAAACGGGCTGAGTGTCGAGAAACGCACGTGCGCGCCCGTGTCTCGACACTCAGCCCGTTTTTCGCTGATCAGTCGTCTCGATGGCCCGCTCGATCGCAGCGAAGATGCGAGGTCTGAAGAGGTCGCCGAAGCTCAGGTTGAAGACCTTGAAGCCGGCGTTGAGAAGATCCATATTGCGCTGATGACTCAATTTGGCCGCCTCATCAGGGCCGTGAGGGTTGAGATAGAACTTGCCGAGACCGTGGACTTCCACTGCGACAGCAGCGGACTTGTGCCGAAAGTCATTGCGTCCGATGAACTTGCCCGACTCTGTGAACGTGTCGACCTGCGGGACCATTCCGGTTACTCCGAAGCGATGGAACTTCACTGCGCAGACCGCCTCGGCTGGAGATTCATATTCGGCGCTCGAGAGATCAACGGCCAAGAGGGCTCTTCGGCGTCCGCGTTGCCCTTTCGCCAACAGATCGGTGATGTCTGCCCGGTCCACCTCTCCCGAACGGAGTGCTTGAGAGATGAGCGGTACAGAAACTTCGAGCGAACGGTCAAGAGCAACGTCAGCCAGAGTCCTGGGCAGAGTGGTGACCGGATAGGCGAACTCGGATGAGACCTGTTCCGGTGGAAGTCTGCGCGAGTAGATGAACACGCCGTCGTAGTTGCGGGTAGGGGAGTTCCTGGAGATCTCGACTTTCGACGATTCGAGCACAGCGGGGTCAAGACAGTGGATGAGCGCGGCCGAAACATGAGAGAACACATCTCCCGGCAGAAGCTCACCGAGGCGGCATGCGATCTGGACCCGCAGCTCCTCGGCTTCGTCCCGCAGATCTCCGAAGGTTTTTGGAAACGAAGTGTCGTGATCCGTGGAAAGACCGCGGATGGGTCCGTGATGGCTATCATCACACGACTTGCGGATCACGTAGTGACCCTTCCTGACTAGGCGCAGGCAGCATCGTTTGGCGTCGGCCAACTGTCTGCGGGACATGCCGAGTCCACGGAGCTGTTGCGCTGTCAGCACTTGGAACATCTATCAAGGATGATCTTAAAATATTCCAAATGCAAGCAAATACTATTAAACGTGGTTTATTTGTGTGGTCAGATGGTGCAGCTTCGGCGACGGCGAAGGTGAAGGGATTGATGCAGCACGGGCCTGTGCTGGGTTGCAAGGTCGCCGGCTCCATCGAAAAACGGGCTGAGTGCCGAAACACGGGTGCGTACACCCGTGTTTCGACACTCAGCCCGTTTCTGGGCGGCCCGGGGTGCATGCCCCCTGTCTCTCGGCGAAGGAGTGCGTGCCTCAGGCGGAACCCGTGGGGTCGGGGCCGAGGTCGCCGCGGCTCTCCAGCGGCACGTCCAGCAGATTGTGGACGCCGTCGACGATCTCGTTGGGTCGGAACGGAAAGCGGCGGACATCCTCGGCGGTGGAGATTCCCGACAGCACGAGGACCGTGTGCATGCCCGCTTCCATGCCCGCGATGATGTCGGTGTCCATGCGGTCGCCGATCATTGCGGTGCTCATCGAATGGGCGCCGATCCTATTCAGGGCCGAGCGGAACATCATCGGGTTGGGCTTGCCCACGACGTAGGGTTCGCGGTTCGTCGCCTTCGTGATGAGAGCGGCGATGGCGCCGGTGGCAGGCAGGACGCCCTCGGGGGAGGGACCGGTGGCGTCGGGGTTCGTGACGATGAAGCGGGAGCCGGCGTCGATGAGGCGGATCGCCTTCGTGATCGCCTCGAACGAATATGAATGGGTCTCGCCGACGACGACGAAGTCCGGGTCGTGCTCGGTCATGACGAACCCGGCCTCGTGGATCGCCGTGGTCAGCCCCGCCTCGCCGACGACATAGGCCGTGCCGTGCTCGACCTGATTGGACAGGAAATCCGCAGTGGCCATCGCAGAGGTCCAGATGTTCGACTCGGGGACGTCGAGCCCGTTCGAGCGCAGCCGGGCGGAGAGATCACGAGCGGTGTAGATGGAGTTGTTCGTCAGCACCAGGTAGGGGATATCGGCCTGACGCCACTGGGCGAGCAGCTCTGCGGCTCCCGGCAGAGGATTGTTCTCCTTGACCAGGACACCGTCCATATCGGTCAGCCAGCAGTCGATCGAATCGCGATCCATGTCTCTCCTCGAGCTCGGGGTGGGCCGAAGCGGCTGCTTCCAGCCTAGTCGGGTTGGGCGCAAGTGTGCTGAGAAGTCCGATCCGGGGTGGTGCCGTACCCCTTTGCGGATCGTCCCAGAGCCCCCTTGACGGAGCGGTCGAAAAGTGTATTGTAGTAATCACTTAATTAAGGGGATGCTTAAATGAGTATGGATCACGTCTTCGCGGCGCTTGCCGATCCGACGCGTCGGGCGATCATCGATCGTCTGCGCGGGGGAGACAAGACCGCCGGTGAGCTCGCGGAGCCGCTGCCGATCAGTCGTTCCGCGGTCTCCCAGCACCTCAAGGTGCTCGAGACGGCGGGGCTGATCACCCGATCGAAATCCGCGCAGCAGCGCATCGTCGCACTCAACGCCGATGCCCTCACCGAGGCCGCCGGCTGGCTGCAGGCGGCCCACGACGAATGGCAGCAGCGCTTCGACAGCCTCGACCGCATCCTCGCCGAGGAGGTGCCCACCGATACATCGACGACCGACCCGTCGACCACAGATCGAACTGCGGACTGACTATCGACATCAACGACGTACCGAATGACGCAGACATCACGTATGACGCAGACATCATGCAAGACTCAAGGAGGAGAACAGCGATGAACGCCGAGAACACAGCCACCACAGACACCACAGCCAACACCGCGACCGATCCCAACAGCGCACAGGCGGGAGAACCCGGATTCACCATCGTCCGCGAATTCGCCGCCCCGCGCGCCCGCGTCTGGGAAGCCTGGACGAACCCGGACGTCATGGCCCGCTGGTTCCACCCCGAAACGCTGGTCACTCCACGCGAATCCGTATCCGTCGACCTGCGGGTCGGCGGCGAATACACCTATACGATGCGCATACCCGATACGGGGCAGGAGTTCCCGACCGCCGGGAAGTACCTTCACATCGACGAGCCCGTCCGCCTCGACTTCACTTGGGGAAGTCCCGGCGAGGTCGACGATGCCCCGCGCGTCAGCGTCGCACTTGAGGAGATCGGCGCCGACCGCACTCGCATGACGTTCACGCTGACCGGCCTGCCCAATGACTCGGGTGAAGACGCCAGTGCCTACGACGGATGGTCATCGGCCTTCAACGAACTCGGTACAGAGCTCGGGTCCTGACCGGTGCCGACTGATCACGGCGGTGGACCGCCTCAGGCATCGCCGAGGTGGTCCACCGCAGCGAGCGACCGCAGGGTCCGATTGCCGAACCGATCGTCCTCGGTCAGTTCGGTGATGCACCCGGAATGCGCGGCGAACGTCGCCCGCCCCATCGCCTCGAGAGGCAGTTCGAGCCACCGACCGATGACGAACGTGTGGGCGAAGCCGTGGGTGACGACCACCTGGTGCGAGGCTCGCTGCGTGAGGATCTCGCCGACCGCGGCGTAGATTCGAGCACCGGCCTCGCGTCGCGTCTCCGCGCCGTCGATGCCTTCGGCATGATCGAGGCGCATCGTGTGGTCGAAGGCGTCGTCGGGCACGGGTGGGAAGATGAAGCGCGCGTCCAGCCAGGACTGCTCCCGTCCCTCCGCGACTCCGTACGACTTCTCGCGCAGACCCGGGTGGTCGATTGCGCGCGTGCCGAGTCGATCGGCGATCACTTCGGCGGTCCTGCGCGTCCGTTTGAGATCAGAGGTGAATACCGGCGCGGAGGCGGCCGTCGGGATCCGCGACCGCAGTTCGGCGGCGATGCGATCGGCTTGGAGTTCGCCGCGGACGGTGAGCTCGGAATCGTGCCACCCGCCGACCCGGGCCTCGAGATGGTGTCGGGCCTCCGGGTGGGTGACGACGAAGAGGGATCGTGTGATGGCCATGGTGTGCTCGATCCTACCGACCCCCGGGTCGCAGGGGTCCGGTGAATGGCGATAAACTCAAATCACGACGAGTGAGGAGCGTTACATGAGTGACAAGGTCATTGCACAACGAGGTCTGTGGCTGGACGAGATGGAAGTCGGCGCCACCTATAAGCACGCACCGGGCCGCACAGTCACCGAAGCGGACAACACCCTGTTCACGGCCGTGACGATGAATACCCAGGCCCTGCACCTCGACGCGGCCTGGTCGGCTACCGAACCCTTCGGCGAGCGCCTCGTCAACTCGATGTTCACCCTGGCCACCCTCATCGGTCTGTCCGTGTCCCAGCTGACGCAGGGAACGACAGTCGGAAACCTCGGTTTCTCCGAGGTCAGCTTCCCGGCACCGATGTTCCACGGCGACACTCTCTACGCAGAGACGACGATCCTCGACAAACGCGATTCGAAGTCCCGTCCGGGCCAGGGCATCGTCACCTTCGAACACCGCGGCTACAACCAGCACGGCAAACTCGTCGCGAAGGCCGTGCGCCAGGCGATGATGTTCGACTCCAGCCACGAGTCCACGGCGGCGAAGTCCGCCGCCGACACCGCCGATCAGTCCGACACCGGAAAGTGAGCCCCCATATGTCCCTCGAGTTCAAACCCGCCTGGCTCTTCGTCCCCGGCGATCGTCCCGATCGGTACACGAAAGCAGCCGAACGCTCGGATATCGTCATCCTCGACCTCGAAGACGCCGTCAACGAGGCCGACAAAGCTGCCGCACGGGAGTCCATCGTCGACTTCCCGCTCGACCCGACCCGCACGGTCGTGCGGGTGAACTCCCACGATTCGGGCCACCTCGGCGAAGATCTGAAGATGCTCGCGCGCACCGAGTACACGGCCGTGATGCTGCCGAAGGCGGAGCTTGCATCTGATGTGTCGATCCTGTCCGGGTTCCAGGTCATCGCGCTCATCGAAACCGCGCTCGGAGCCGTCAACGTCGCCGAGATCGCCGCTGCGCCGAATGTCTATGCGCTGATGTGGGGTTCGGAGGATCTCATCGCCGACCTCGGCGGAGGCTCCTCCCGCAGGGCCGATGGCGGCTACCGGGAGGTGGCCAAGCATGTGCGCAGTCAGACCCTCCTCGCCGCTCGGGCCCATCGCAAGTTCGCGCTCGACTCGATCTGGGCGGACATCCCGAACCTCGAAGGACTGGCAGCCGAGGCCGAAGACGCCGTACAGTCGGGGTTCTCCGGCAAGGTCTCCATCCACCCCAACCACGTGCCCGTCGTCCGCGACGCCTTCCGCCCCAGCGACGAACAGCTGACCTGGGCGCGGTCCGTGCTCGACCTGGCGAAGACGGAGAAGGGCGCATTCTCCTTCGAGGGCAAGATGATCGACGCCCCGCTGCTCAAGCACGCCGAACTCATCGTCGCCCGCGCGAACTGAGGGACACCACCTCGTGAACGTCTCCGATGCGCTCATCGCCGACCAGATCCGTGCCGTCCTCACCGCCGCAGAGACGGGGGACGGGACCGCGCCCATCGTCGAGGCAGGGAACCCGGTCCTCCGGTCCCAGACCCGCCCTTTCGACGGGCAGGTCGACGACGCCGAGCTCGAGCAGCTCGCCGAGGTGATGCGAGCGACCATGCTCGCCGCCCCGGGAGTCGGCCTTGCCGCCCCGCAGGTGGGCATCGGCCTGTCGATGTTCGTCGCCGAAGATCCTGGTGCCCGTGATCCCGAGGTCGCGAAGGTCCGGCAACGGGAGCCGATGCCGCTGAGGGTGGTCCTCAACGCGGGCTGCGAACGCGCCGGAGGTGAGGACGTCGCCTTCTATGAAGGATGTCTGTCGATCCCCGGCTACCAAGCCGTCGTGGCCCGCCCCCGCAACATCGCATTGACGGGCATCGACCTGCAGGGCGACCCCATCGCCGAGGAGGTCTCCGGCTGGTCGGCGCGCATCGTCGCCCACGAGACCGACCACCTATCCGGGATCCTCTTCCTCGACAAAGCCGAGATGCGATCCCTGGCGACGAACGAATCCGTGGCGAAGTTCTGGCACCAGCCCTCGACACAGAAGGCCGCCGCAGAACTCGGCTTCTCCTTGCCTTCGGGCATGGTGATGTGAACCTCCGCCGCGGTCGCCGGTCCGGATACCGCCGAGACTGTTGACCGCTCTCATCTGCGTCACAGGCGGGCATGTTTCGATAAGGACATGCGACTTCCCGACATCCCCCTTCGTCATCACCGAACCGTCCGTACCGCTGCCGCACTCGGCACCGGCGCCCTCGCGCTGGTGCGCCGCCGCGACGTCTCCGCCGAACGCCAGACCGGCCTGAGAGCGGGAACCGCCCTGGCCAATGCGGGCCTGACCTGGCTCACCGGGTCCCGGGCCTTCCTCGGCAAGGTGGGCGGATCGAGCGGCATCGACGAATTCCTCGGAGCCTTCTCCACCAGAGGGAGCGGTCCCGTCCGATATGCTTCCTCTCCTGCGCACATCTCTGACGTCGGAGTACTCGACGGCGATGCCGCCGCGGATACTTGGTGGGACGAACAGGCGAGCGTGACTTCCCCGGCGTTCCTCAATGCGGTCACCGCGGCAGCAGCGGGAGCGGCCTCATGGGCGCTCTGGCCGCTGACGGAGCGGCTGGCGGAGGCTATCGATGCGAAACTGCCGACGGGCGTCGGCCGAGGTCTCAATGCCGTCGTCAACGGCGGGCTCGTCGCGGTGACAGCGGTCCTCATCGACAAGGTCGAGAAATGGACCGACGACGTCGAGGACTTCGACTACGCGCCGGTCGAGATCGAACTGCCCACCCGCATCCGGGAGTCGGTGAACCTCCTGTTGTCACAGCCGCATCCCGTCGCACAAGCCACCGCCGAGGCAGTGTCCGAGCAGCTCGACACCGCGCGCTTCTTCGTCTGGGTCACCTACCCGAGAGCTGAGTATCCGGGAAACGAGCCGATCATTCTGGACCCCGACCGGCTGGCCGAGATCATCAGGAACGAAGACATCGAGAGCATCCACGTCTACCCCGCAGCATCATCCCCGCGGGTGGTCCCGGCAACGCAGACATACCCGGTCGTTGGGATCAGGCACAGCGCGGACCAAGATGGGGGAGAGACGGCTGAGAGGGAACTGAGTCTGAGCATCGTCAACGGCTATCTCGACGCCATCTCGTTCAGCTCGCCTGATTCAGATTTCAGGGTCTCCGAGGATCTTCCCGAGGACTCTGTGCCGGGAACGCTGCATCCCGAGGGCCTCGAACAGGAGTCAGACTATGCGGGCTACTCGAACAGCTTCGAGATCCTCGACGAGGACGAACATGTGACCGTGCTGGCGACGTGGCCTGCCCCCGATCAGCTGACCTTCCGCGCCGATGGCAGCTGATCGTACCGCTGGGGCCGGGAATAACCTGCTCGCGTCATCGTTATACGTTGCATGAGCGATCTTCGTACCCTCACCCTCGGCGCCGGCTGCTTCTGGTGCCTCGACGCCGTCTACCAGCGGACCACCGGCGTGAGAGAAGTGATCTCCGGCTACACCGGCGGACACACCGACAACCCCGGATACCGTGAGGTCTGCTCCGGGATGACCGGCCATGCCGAAGCCCTGCAGGTGACCTTCGACGCCGACATCGTTCCCGAAGACGTCATCCTCGGCCTGTTCTTCACCGGCCACGACCCCACGAGCCTGAACCGCCAGGGCTACGACGTCGGCACCCAGTACCGGTCGGCCATGTTCTATCGCGACGAGACCGAGAAGCAGCACTTCGCCGAGGCCATCGAATCCGCGCAGAACCTGTTCGACGATCCGATCGTCACCACCCTCGAACCTCTCGGTACCTTCTATCCCGCCGAGGCGGTCCACCAGGACTTCTACACCGCGAACCCGGACAACGGCTACTGCCGTGTCATCATCGACCCGAAACTGCACAAGGCCCGCACCGCCTTCGCCGAATGGGTGAGCTGATGGGCAGTCACAAAAAGGACAGATGCAAGAAGTCCAAACACAAGGACCGCAAACGGTCGGGGGACGCGAGCAAGGCATGCGAGGTGACGAAAGATCGCGTCCGTGCCCACTTCCTCGACGGCAACACCGGGCCATGGGCGAAGAGCTTGGCCGCGCAGGAAGCCCAGAACCTCCAGGGTGCACAGGCCGAACCGTCGCCGTGGGACGGGGCTCACCCCGCCGAGGCAACTGCCGCCTCAGCGACGGACCGCACCTCAGCCGTGACGCCCACCCGACGCGGTCCCGACTACTCAGCGCCCGCGTCGATCGACATCGTCGCCGATCCCGTCCTCCACGCCCTGAGCACCCGACGGTCGATCTCAAAGGTCGACCCGGAGACCCCGAACGACTCCGACCTGCTCGAGATCATCCGATCGATCTCCTCGGTCGCTGACCACAAGTCACTGCGCCCCTGGCGCTTCCTCATCATCCGCGGAGACGACCGGCACCGCCTCGGCGACGCCCTCGACGAAGCCGCCGGCGTCGTCCGCAAACCCGGCGAGACCAATACGAAGCCGCTGCGGGCCGAACTTCTGCTCGCCCTCGTCTCCTCACCGGTCGAACATGACAAGGTTCCCGAATGGGAGCAGCACGCGACCGCCGCTGGTGCCGGCCACCTGCTCGAACTCGCCCTGTGGCAAGCCGGCTGGGGAGTCATGTGGCGCTCGGGAACCCTGACGAACACCGAACCGGTCCGCCGCCTCCACCGCCTGAACGATCATGAACTGCTCATGGGCTGGTTCTACATCGGAGCCGTCCCCGAACGCTACCGACAGCGCCTGACCACGAGCACTCGCCCCCTGCCGAAGCCCGAACAGTTCCTCGATACCCTGTGAGCACTCCCGGCACCGACACTCCGGAAACGCGCCGCCTGCCCAAGGAGATCTATGTCCTCGTGGCAGCGGCCTTCATCGTTGCCCTGGGCTACGGAATCATCGCACCCGTCCTGCCGCAGTTCGCGGCGAGCTTCGACTTCGGGGTCACCGCCGCAACCATCGTCGTCTCCTCGTTCGCATTCTTCCGGTTCGTGTTCTCACCCTCATCCGGGCGCCTCGTCGATGCCTTCGGCGAACGCCGCATCTACATCACCGGTCTCCTCATCGTCGCAGCCTCCACCGCGGCCGTCGCCTTCGCTCAGAACTACTGGCAGCTGCTGATCTTCCGCGGACTCGGCGGCATCGGCTCGACGATGTTCAGCGTCTCCGCGATGGCGCTCATCGTCCGCCTCGCCCCGATCGACGCCCGCGCGAAGGCATCGTCGACGTATGCGACCGCATTCCTCGTCGGCAATATCGCCGGACCCGTCCTCGGCGGTGCCATGGCCGGATGGGGGATGCGCATTCCGTTCATCATCTATGCTGTCGGTCTGCTCATCGCCGCCATCGTCGTCCGCGTCTTCCTCGCCTCCACCGCATCCTTCGGCTCCTCGACGAAATCCGGGCGTGCCCGGCTGGAAGCGGAGAAGGACAAGCAGCAGCAGGAAGTCATGTCCTTCCGGGAAGCCTGGAAGGATTCGGCCTACCGGTCGGCGCTCATCTCCGCCTTTGTCCAAGGCTGGTCGGCGATGGGCATCCGCGTGGCCATCTACCCGCTCTTCGCCATCCAGGCCCTTAAGGCCGATACCGCAGTGGCCGGACTGGCGCTGACCATGTTCGCCATCGGCAATGCCTCGGCCGTGACGGTGGTCGGACGCTTTGCCGACACCGTCGGGCGCAAACCCTTCATCCAATGGGGCCTGTTCGTCCTCGGCGTGACCACCGCGGCGCTGGCCTTCATCGATTCGATCTGGCTGTTCTTCGTCTTCTCCATCATCGCCGGGATCGGCTCCGGCCTGGCCAACCCCGCTCAGCAGGCCACCGTCGCCGACGTCATCGGCCGCGACCGCAAGGGCGGCCGAGTGCTCGCCCGCTACCAGATGGCCCTCGACGGCGGAGCCATCCTCGGCCCGATCATCGCCGGAGCCGTCGTCGATCACTTCGACTACTCGTGGGCGTTCCTGCTCACCGGTGTCCTCGGCATCATTGCCGCAGGCCTGTGGTTCTTCGGCCGTGAGACCCGTCCCCGCCGACCGGCCGGCGTTCAATAGCCTGCCGACAGCTCGGCGCACCGGCAACAGCTCGGTGCACGGACCGAGCTGTTGCCGGTTCACCGAGCTGTCGCACGAAACGCGACGCGTCGGGATTCTGATTCCGAAAAGTCAGGTTTTCCTCATGTGCGGTTCAGGGGACACTCACTAGGATGGTTGGTTGAGTCGGCGTTCTGCGTCGTCGCCCTGTCTACGACAAAGAAAGTCCCCCTCGTGAGTTTCCTGACCCGGCTGAGTCTGAAGAACCGGGCGCTCATCGCGCTCATCTCCGTTGTCGCCATCATCTTCGGCGTCATCGGTGCCGGTGCTCTCAAGCAAGAGCTCTTCCCGTCCCTCGACAACCCACAGGCCACGGTCACCGCCTCCTACGAGGGAGCCACCCCCGAGGCCGTCGAATCCGAAGTCACCGACCCACTCGAAGGGGCGCTGACCGCACTGCCCGAGGTCGAGGACATGACCTCGACCTCCTCAGCGGGCAGTTCGCAGATCACCGTGAGCACGAAGTACGGCGACGACTCCGATGACGTCGTCCGTGCCCTGCAGCGCGCCGTCTCCCAGGTGCAGCCGACCCTGCCCGACGGGGTCGAACCGAACGTCATGATGATGGGCACCGATGATATTCCGGTGCTCGCCCTGTCCGTGACCTCGGATGCCGATGAAGACCAGCTGGCGGCGAATCTCGAAGACATCGTCGAACCGGAGCTGAAGAAGGTCGACGGCGTCTCCCAGGTCCAGATCGCCGGAGCGAAGACCAAACAGGTCGAGATCAGCATCCGCCGCGACGACCTCGAGGACGAAGGAGCCAACCTCGACGAGGTGGCCGGAATCCTCCAGTCCAACGGTGTGCCCACCTCGGCCGGTGAGCTCAAGGGCGACGACGGCGCGGCCCCGGTCGAGGTCGGCACCCGCATCCGCTCGATCGATGCGATCAAAGACCTCGTCATCTCCGGCAAGGACGGACCGATCCAGATCTCCGACGTCGCCGACGTCAAACTCGTCGACGAGCCGATCGAGTCGATCTCGCGCACCAACGGCGAACCCTCGCTGTCCGTGTCGGTGATGAAGGAATCCGACGCGAACACCGTCGACGTCTCTCACGCGGTGGCCGACAAGCTGCCCGAACTCGAGAAGATGATGGGTGACAACACGGAGTTCGTCTCCGCGTTCGACCAGGCCCCGTTCATCGAACAGTCCATACACGACCTGCTCAACGAGGGTGGGCTGGGCCTGATCTTCGCGGTCCTCGTCATCCTCGTCTTCCTGCTCTCGGTGCGGGCGACGATCATCACCGCCATCTCCATCCCGCTCTCCCTCCTCATCGCCATGATCGGGCTGTGGATGGGCGGGGAGACCCTCAACATGCTCACCCTCGGTGCGCTGACGATCTCCGTCGGCCGCGTCGTCGACGACTCCATCGTCGTCATCGAGGCGATCCGCAGACGCCACGCCTCCGGCGGCGACAAGTTCTCGAACATCCTCGCCGCCGTCTCCGAAGTGGCCGGTGCCATCACCGCATCGACGCTGACCACGGTGGCCGTGTTCCTACCGCTGGCATTCGTGACCGGGCAGACCGGAGAGATGTTCCGGCCCTTCGCCCTGACTGCGACCATCGCCCTGCTCTCGTCCCTGTTCGTGGCACTGACGATCGTGCCCGTCCTCGCGTACTGGTTCCTGCGTCAGCGTGAAGCGAAGGTCAAGCTCACCCGTGCGGAGAAGGCGGAGATCCGTCGCAGCCGCAAGTCGATGCTGTCGCAGTGGCGGGCAGAGAAGAAGGAAGCGAAGAAGGCCGACAGGAAGCGCGACCTCGTCGCTGCCGGTGCCGAAGCCGAGGACACCGGTCCTCGAGACAGTGTTGAATCGTTCCCGCGCGCTGATGCCTCCGCACAGGCCGGTGCCACGACTCGAACCGATGCGACCGGAGTGGCAGCGGGCGGACCGCGCTACGGCGAAACTGATGACGGAACGGAAGCGGTCGACGAGCTCGCCGGAATGCATTCGCCGGTGACGCGACTGCAGAAGACATATATGCCGGCCATCGGGTTCTCGACGAAGCACCCGATCATCATGATCCTCATCGCCGTGCTCGTGCTCGCAGGCACCGGAGCGATGATCCCACAGCTGAAGACAGAGCTCTTCGGCGACACCGGGCAGGACTCACTGCAGATCTCGCAGACCTTCGACCCGGGCACCGACCTCGATGAGGCCTCGGAACAGGCGAAGAAGGTCGAGGACATCCTCGCCGACGAATCCGATGTCGACAACTACCAGTTGTCGCTCGGCGGCACGTCGTTCGGCTTCACCGACGATTCGTCGCTGACGGGCACCTATATCGTCAACACGAAGTCCGGAGTCTCGGCGCAGTCGATCTCCGCAGATCTGCAGAAGCAGTTCGACGGCCTCAAGGGCGCCGGCGACGTCGAGGTGGCAAGCCAGAGCTCGACCCCGGGTGCGCAGACCATCGACGTCACACTCACGGCCACCGATCCCGAAGAACTCGAGGACGCGACGAACAAGGTCAGCGACAAGCTCGAGGGCGTATCGTCGGCGCAGTCGGTGACGAGCGATACCGCCGCGGTCCAGCCCGTGATCGAAGTCAAGGTCGATCATGAGAAGGCCGCAGAGGAGAACCTCACCGAGGCGGCCATCGGCCAGTATGTGCAGCGTGCCATGCATGGCCAGCAGATCGGTGAGGTCGTCATCGACGATGTCTCCCATTCGGTGCTGCTCTTCGATCGCAATGCCGACACCGTGGAGAAGCTGCGCGAACTCAAGATCCCGGGCAAGCCGGAAGAGACGGCTCCCGCCGGAGGAGCCGGCGCAGGTGCGGCAGGCGGCGCCGGTGGTGCGGCCGGAGGTGCCGGTGGCTCAGGTGACGCCGGCGCGGCCGGTGGTGCCGGAGGTTCGGGTGACGCTGGTGGTGCCGGAGGCGCTGGCGGTGCCGGCGGCGCAGGCGGTGCTGGTGGTGCGGCCGGTGGTGCCGGTGCGACAGGCGGCGATCCGAATGCTGGTGCTCCTGTGACCTCGGAGCCGCGCTTCATCGAACTCGATGAGGTCGCCGACGTCACGGAGGTCAAGACCGCACCGACGATCCGCCACACGGATTCGCAGCGTTCGACCACCGTGTCCGTGACTCCGGAAGGCGATGACCTCGGAGCCGTGTCGACCGAGGTCCAGTCCGCCCTCGACGAGGTGGACCTGCCGGATACGGTGTCCGTCGACACCGGCGGTGCCACCCAGGAGCAGAACGAAGCGTTCTCGCAGTTGGGGCTGGCGATGCTCGCGGCGATCCTCATCGTGTTCGTCATCATGGTCGCCACGTTCAAGTCGCTGCTGCAGCCGCTGATCCTGCTGGTCTCGATCCCGTTCGCAGCCACCGGTTCGGTTGCGCTCTCGCTCATCACCGACACCCCGCTGGGGCTGACGTCGATGATCGGTCTGCTCATGCTCATCGGCATCGTGGTGACGAATGCGATCGTGCTCATCGACCTCATCAACCACTTCCGAATCCGCGGGGTCGATCTGCGTACGGCCATCGTCCACGGTGCCAGGTTGCGTTACCGTCCGATCCTCATGACTGCGGCCGCCACGATCTTCGCTCTGCTGCCGATGGCCCTCGGGCTCACCGGCGGGGGAGTGTTCATCTCGAAGCCGCTGGCGATCGTCGTCATCGGCGGACTGGTCAGCTCGACGCTGCTCACGCTCATCCTCGTGCCCGTGCTCTACCTGCTGCTCGAAGGGGTCAAGGAACGCCGAGCCGAGAAGAAGTACGTGAAGAACATGGCTCGCGGCGAGGTCCTCGATGCCGCCGAGGCACGGGCACATGAGCGGGAGACCGCCGCTGTGCCAGCCGGTGCCGGGGCCGCTGCCGTCGGTTCCGACGACACCCTGGCGCAGGCAGAAGGGGAGGTCCCCACCGTGGCGACCGCACCGACCGCGGACTCGACGTCCGCGGATTCGGGCAGAGCCGCCTCGACGTCGGGTGGGTCGACGGACGCCGACCGCCTCGGTGACCGCCGCGACGACGAACCGACCGGCAGCTACGGACGCGACTACGACGGGATCCGGGGCGATGGGCCGGGAACGGACTTCACCCTGCGCAGCCAGCAGCCGCGTCGTGATGACGGGGACGGCGAACCCAAACACTGACCCGTCCCGGCTAGAGTTGAGTCCATGACGACCGAGCTCGAACCACAGGAGAGAAAGCGCCTGTGGTTCGAGCTCGGTCTCATTGCGGCCCTGTCCCTGGGGCAGGCATCCGTCTATGCGATCGTCCGTCTGGCAGACATCGCCACGCGCGGACCGATCAGCGACGCCCAGGCCAAGCTCAACACCTCGATCTCGCCCCGGCCGGCCTTCGACCTGATCTACCAGCTTCTCGACATCGGCTTCACCCTCGTGCCCGTCGCCCTCGCGATCTACCTGCTCAGTCGAGACCGACCGGCCCTGCCGCTGCCGATCAGGCTCGGAGTCGACGGGCACCGACTGCGCGACCTCGGTCACGGTGTACTCATCTTCCTCGTGATCGGCATCGGCACCCTCGGGGTGTACGCGGGCGGCAGGGCACTGGGGATCACTGCCGAGATCCAGCCGTCCAACCTCGGCGACCATTGGTGGACGATTCCCGTGCTGCTGCTCTCGGCCGCGAAGAACGGAATCCTCGAAGAGGTGCTCATCTTCGGCTTCGGGGCGCTGCGACTGCGGCAGCTGGGCTTCGGGCCCTGGCCGATCATCATCTCCCTGGCGATGTTCCGCGCCAGCTACCACCTCTACCAGGGCATCGGCCCGTTCATCGGCAACGTCGTCATGGGCATCATCTTCGGCTGGTACTTCCTGCGCAAGGGCAGACTCATGCCGTTGGTGTGGGCGCATGTCATCATCGACGCCGTCGGATTCCTCGCCCCGGGAGTGCTCGCCCTCGTCGACTTCGGCTGAGTGCTGCAGGCGAGGTCGGGACAGGCGAACGGGACACTCATTCCTCCCTCCGGGTTCACCTCCGATTCACCGACGGGTAGTTCCAGGGCCGCTTGCCGGTGACAGTCTCGATCGGGTGAGTCCTTCCGGTTCCGCCCTCTGTACCGGGTGGGCCCCGGACTGGGAAGATACCCGATACAAGGAGAGAATCGATGCGAACCTTTCTGCCGATGGCCGACCATGTGCGTGGCAAGCGCAGCCCCGTCACGTGCGCACTGAAGTGCGACAACGCCTGCCTCAAGGCCACCTGCAACACATCGGCAAATGGGTATTTCCGCGATATCGTCAATGCGAAGCTCAGCCGTCGCGCGGTTCTCGGTGCCTCGGCTGCAGGTGCCTTGGCCATCGCAGTGACCACCGCACCGAGTCCGACCGCACGCTCTGCCGCCGCAGCCACCGCAGGCAGTCTGGCCTTCACCGCCATCGACCCGGTCCAGCATGAGGTCGACGAATTCGTCGTCCCCGAAGGCTACTCCTGGCATCCGATCGTCCGCTGGGGAGACCCCTTGTTCCCCGACTCTCCGAAATTCGACCCGGAGAATCAGAGCCCAGAGGCGCAGCGCCGCCAGTTCGGCTACAACAACGACTTCCTGTCCATCCAGATCGACCCCGATGACTCCAACCGGGCCGTGCTCTTCGCCAACCAGGAATACACGAACGACGCCATCATGTACCCCGAGGACATGGACGGAGCCGATCAGCGGGCGATCAGCCGCGAAGCCCACGGACTGACCGTTGCCGAACTCATCCGCACGGACGAGAAGTCGACGTGGACGATCGATGTCAACGGAAAGAAGAACCGCCGGTTCCTCATCGACACCGAATACGAGTTCACCGGTCCCGCCGCCGGTTCCGATCTGCTGCGGACGAAGGACTACCCGAACGGTGACAAGGCGCAGGGCACTCTCGGCAACTGCTCGGGCGGGCTCACGCCCTGGGGCACTCTGGTGTCCGGTGAGGAGAACTTCAACTCGTACTTCAAGGCGCAGGGCACCTCGGCGGCCGATAAGCGCTACGGTCTCGACAGCGAAGACTCGGCCAACGGGTGGGAAGCCGATGTCGACCGATTCGATACGAACAACCCGGGCTACGCGAACGAAGCGAATCGCTTCGGCTGGATCGTCGAAGTCGACCCCTGGGACCCGAAATCCACCCCTCATAAGCACACGAACATGGGCCGCTTCAAACACGAAGGGGCGAACATCACGATCTCCGATTCGGGCCACGCCGTGGCCTATATGGGAGACGATGAGAAGTTCGACTACCTCTACAAGTTCGTCTCGAAGGACACTTACGTCGAGGGCGATCGCGAACACAACAAGACGCTGCTGACCGACGGCGACCTCTACGTCGCGAAGTTCACCGGTAACTCACCGAAGTCCGAGATCGACGGCAGCGGTGAGGTGCCCGCCGACGGCGAGTTCGACGGCAGCGGACAGTGGCTTCCGCTGGTCAAGGACGGCAAGTCGCAGGTGTCCGGATTCTCCGTCGAAGAGGTCCTCGTCAACACCCGCCTGGCCGCCGACAAGGTCGGACCGACGAAGATGGACCGCTGCGAAGACGTCGAACCGAACCCGGTCAACGGCCGCATCTACGTCGCCTGCACGAACAACTCTGACCGCGGCACCGACGGGAAGGCCGCCGCAGATGAGGCCAATCCGCGCACGGAGAACCGCGACGGGCACATCGTCGAGATCACCGAGCGCTCCGGCGACCATACGGGCACCGAATTCGATTGGACGCTGCTGTTGGTCTGCGGAGACCCGAAGCAGGGCGACGCCACCTACTTCTCCGGCTTCCCCGCCGATCAGGTCTCACCGATCTCCTGCCCGGACAATGTCGCCTTCGACACCGCCGGAAACCTGTGGATCTCCACCGACGGTGCTCCCGACGGCATCGGCTATTGCGACGGGCTGTTCAAGGTCACGATCGACGGTGACCAGCGCGGCCGGGTCGAACAGTTCCTGTCCGTGCCTCGCGAAGCCGAGGTCTGCGGACCACTCGTCCACGATGAATATGAGTCAGCTTTCGTTGCGGTCCAGCACCCAGGTGAGGACGGCTCCTATGCCGATCAGCACTCGCAGTTCCCCGATTATGTCGACGCGACCGATGTCGACAAGGGAGTGGCCGCGATGCCGCGGCCCACGGTCGTGCAGGTCATCAAGGGCGACGGCGGATCGGCACCGGACCCGACTGAACCGCCGAAGGACCAGGACTCCGACGCCGACGGCACAGATGAAGGGGCGAAGGACTCGGACGAGAACGGCAGCTCAGATGGTGCCGGAACGGGTGAGGACACCGATGCCAAGGGCGACAGGACCGGAACGGACGCCGACAGCTCCGGATCGACTGCCGGGTCGCAGGACGGTGCGAAGGATGCCGCGGCAGCTGGTGCGGCCGCGAGCGCCGGAAGCGACGGCGGCTCAGGTTCAGGCGGCTCCGGCGGATCCGGCTCGGGCGGCGGTTCTTCGAACGGCGGCTCGGGTTCAGGCGGGTCCGGTTCAGGCGGGTCCGGGTCGGACGGCGGTGAACTGCCGTGGACCGGTACTGACAGCACTCTGCCGCTGCTCGGCGGCGGAGCAGGTCTCCTCGCCGTCGGCGGTGCGATGGCCACAGCCGCTCATCTGCGTCGGAAGAACGCAGACGGGACGGAAAGCGAGCAGGACTCGCCGACGGAGTTCCAGGGCGACTTATGACTCCAGGACCATAAGCTGAAGAAGGCCAGAGGCGACACTGCCTCTGGCCTTCTTCGACTCCGCAGAGTATGCGGACGCTGATGTGCTCAGATGGTGACGGGGCCGTTCTCCGTGTTGAAGCTCACCGACATGATGCCCGGCGTCCCGTGTGGTGCGGACCAGTCGATGTTGATCTCAGAGATCGGCTTGGCATCCTGAGTGCCCAGCCAATCGCGGAGACGATCGCGGTCCCCGGCGATCTGCAGGGTGTCGATGTCGACGCCCTCATTCGTCTTGTACGTCGACGGGTGCTGCGAGGAGTCGGCGGACCACTTGATGAAGAACGGCAGCTGGGGATCGGCGATGAGCCCCTTGACACCGATCTGCAGCCACCGAAGTTCCAAACCGGACTCCGGCGTGCGGTTTCCATCGACAGCCTTGCGCTCGAGGCGAGTTTCGACTGCGGTGAGATCGTCGACCGAGACGCACCAGCCCATCCAGCCACCGCCGAGCTCGGAACGAGCCCGGACCGCCTGACCGAAGGGCGTCGAGAGAGCGGCCGGATGCTCCAAGGCTTCCACGACTTCGAGGTAATGGCCGTTCGCTAGGGGGAAGATGAGGTTTCTGGTGCCGAATCGAGGATGCACACCGCCGTCGTAGGGAGCCACTCCGAGCTTCTCCGCGATCCGCTCGGCGGTCGCACGATAGCCGTCAGGTTCACTGGCGTATGACACATGATCGAGTTTCATGACTCGACAATCGCATAACCTGGCTCACACTGCCCCTTAGGCTTACCTAAGAAATCGTGATGGTCATCACGCTGCGGCCCCGGCCGGGGCCAAAACGAAACCGCCCGGATGTCATCATCCGGGCGGTCGCAGACCAGCGCTGAGTTCTCAGCGCGGTGAGAGGGGAGGGACTCAGTGGCCCTCGGCCTTGAAACGCTCGATCGAGGCGTTGATCTCGGCCTCGGCGGCTTCGCGGCCGGCCCAGCTCGAACCCTTGACGTACTTGCCGGGCTCGAGGTCCTTGTACCGGGAGAAGAAGTGTTCGATCGAGTCGAGCATGAACTTGTCCACGTCCGAGATGTCGGTGTAGGAGTCCCAGCGAGGATCTCCGGCGGGCACGGCGAGGACCTTGTCGTCGCCTCCGGCCTCGTCTTCCATCTGGAACATGCCGATGGGACGGATGTCGATGAGCACACCGGGGAACAGCGGCTCGGGCAGCAGCACGAGCACATCGAGAGGGTCGCCGTCGTTTCCGAGCGTGTCCTCGATATAGCCGTAATCAGCGGGGTACTGCATCGAAGTGTAGAGGTAGCGATCGAGCTTGACCCGACCGGTCTCATGATCGACTTCGTACTTGTTGCGGGACCCCTGGGGGATCTCGATTGTGGCCAGCAGTTCCATAGTGCTCCTTCACGTTAGGGGTGCATCACTAGAATAGATGGTACAAGTCCCCGTCACCGCCCACCGACGGCGACCGCCTCACGGTCGTCGAGGAATGAGAGCCTGCGTTTGAACGACACCGATGCGCCGCAGAACCCGTCGGACTCCGGCTCCCCGCGCCGCGACCGCAGAGAGGCGACCTCGCGGCGGAAGAAGGGCGGTGCGATCACCGCAGGGATCATCGTCCTCGCGCTCGGTGCCTATGCCGCCGTCGACGCCTACGACCTCGTGCCCGGCCTGCCCGGCGTGCTGACCACCGAACCCCAGGTCGAGGTCCAGACCGTGCCCACTCCGCAGGCCCACGCCCAGCAGGTGCCCGCCCCCGCCTCGGCGGTCGACGATTCCGCTCCTGTGCCCACACAGATCCCGAAGACGATCGACGCCGTGCTCAAGGATTCGAAGGTCAAGGGCTTCGGCCTCGAGGTTCGCGACGGGATCAGCGACGACGTCCTCTACGCGAAGGACGAGACGAAGCCGCGCACTCCCGCCTCCGTGACGAAGGTGCTCACAGCGGCCGCCTCACTGTCCGCGATCGGCGGGGAGACGCGCCTGGCGACGACGACGGACTTCGACGCGGACACGAACACCCTGACGCTGACCGGCGGCGGCGATGTGCTCCTGTCGGCCGGAGACTCCGATCCCGGTTCGGTCAACGGGCACGGGGGACTGCGGACCCTGGCCGAAGACACCGCAGCAGCGCTCGAAGACCAGAACGTCACCGAGGTGGCCCTCAACCTGGATACGAGCCGCTACGTCGGCGAGGACTTCGACTCCGGCTGGTCCCGGTCCGATATCGCCAAGGGCGTGATCACTCCGATCCAGCCGATCATGGTCGACACCGCCTACGTCGGGTCGAAGAACGCCGAATGGCGGGGGCGCAGCGAACACCCGGCCAAGGACGCGTTCTCGATCTTCGAAGAAGAGCTGAAGAAGACCGGGATCACCGTCACCGAGGCGACCGACCGGTCCGAATCCGAGGCGCCGTCCGAGAACCCGCAGGAGCTCGCCCGGGTGGAATCGGCGACGATCTCCGAGATCGTCGAATACGCCCTCGTGCACAGCGACAACGTCGTCGCCGAGATGCTCGGCAACGAGGTCGCCATCGCCCAGGGGCAGGACGGCAGCCTCGAGAACGGTCCGAAAGCGGTCCTCGAGGCCCTCGGCGAATCCGTCGACCTCGGGCGCACCCACCTCGTCGACACCTCGGGGCTGTCCTATGACAACCGGATCGCCCCGCACGATCTCACGACCGTCCTGCAGGCCTCGGTCGTCGCCGATGACTCGCTGGCCGGGCTCGTCAGCTACTTCCCCGTCGGCGGACTGACCGGCACCCTGCACGACCGATTCCTCGACGAGAGGAACGCCTCAGGGGTGGTGCACGCGAAGACCGGAACGCTGTCGACCGTGACCTCCCTGGCCGGGGGAGTGCTCGACGCGGAAGGCCGCTACCTCGTATTCTCCATCCAGATCGACGACGTTGATAAGGACAAGATCTTGGAAGCCAGAAAGACCGTGGACGATATCGTCACAGCCCTCGCGAACTGCGGCTGCCGATGATCATCGACGAGCACTTCGCCGCCCGCACCGCCCGTGAGCTCGTCTCCGCGGCGAAGGTCCCCGAACCGGGTGTGCTCGACGGACTCGTCGAGGGGATGAAGGACAATGCGCTGACCGCCCAGGACCTCGTGCTCGACTCGTTTCTGCTGCCGCCGGAGCACGCCGATGATGTGCGCGGACGGCTCGCCGCCGGTTCCGTGCTCGTCCTCGACCAGGTCAGCTGGGTCAAAGCCAACGCGCAGTCCGTCAATGGAATGCTCGACGAGGCGGCCCTGCCCGCCCCGGTCAGCCCCGCCACCGCGAAGGCCGGCGCCGTCGAGGTCGCCGGGGTGCTCTCACTCCTGTCGACTCGCGTGCTCGGCCAGTTCGACCCCTTCGCCGTGGAGACGGGACGGCTGATGTTCGTCGCCGCCGCCGTGCTCATCGCCGAGAGGGCCATGGACGTCGATCCGCGTGACTTCCGCATGTGGGTGGCCCTCCACGAAGCCACCCACCAAGTGCAGTTCGCGACCGCGCCCTGGCTGCGCGAACATATGCGCACCCTGCTCTCCGGAGCCGTGTCGACCCGACTGACGATGCCGGGGATCGGCGGGATCGTCGACCTCTTCGCCACCCTCGGCCGCATCGTCAAGGGCGAGGCCAGCATCATCGACCTCATCCGTGACGAGAACATGCGCACCGCACTCGACGAGGCCACCGCGATCCTGTCCCTGCTCGAAGGCCACGCCGATGTCGTCATGGACGAAGTCGGAGCCGGTGTGATCCCGAGCGTGCGCCGGCTGCGCCGCAAATTCGAGGCCCGCCGCGATGCCGCCCAAGGCGGGTTCCTGACGAATCTGCTCGGAATGGACCTCAAACTCGCCCAATATCGCGACGGAGCGAAGTTCGTCCGTGCCGTCCGCCGCGAGGTCGGACAGAAGGGCTTCTCCCGCATCTATGCCGAACCCGCGAACCTGCCGTGCACGGCCGAAATCCACGAACCGCAGCTCTGGCTCGACCGTGTCCACGGCTGAGGGGCCGCGCAGCGCATCGTCGCCGAGGCGGCCGACCCTCGACCCGGCCAGCGCAGCCATCCGCAATGCCGTGCGCGCAGCGCTCGCCGTCGCAGAATCGTCTGTCCCGGGCCTCATCGTCGCAGTGTCCGGGGGAGCGGATTCGATGGCGCTGCTCCACGCGACCGCATTTCTCCATCGACGCGGTGAGATCCGGGCCCGTGCCGTCACCGTCGACCACGGCCTGCAGACCGTCACCGCCGAGGTGGCCGACCGGGTTGCTGTCACCGCCGAATCCTGGGGCGTACCCGCCGAGGTGATGAGGGTGAGCATCGATGCCGGCGAGGAAGGCCTCGAGGCCGCGGCGCGCACCGCCCGCTACGCGGCCCTCGAAACCGCTCGGGCCGCGGCCGGAGCCGACTGGATTCTCACGGCCCATACGCGCAGCGACCAGGCAGAGACCGTTCTGCTCGGCCTCATGCGCGGATCGGGCACCCGGTCCCTGGCCGGGATGAGCCCGCTGGCCGGTCGCCTCATGCGTCCGCTGCTCGGCCTCGACCGAGACCGGACCGAAGCGTCCTGTCAGGCACAGGGCATCGAGATCTGGAACGATCCGATGAACGCCGACACCGCGTTCACCCGAGTCCGGGCTCGGCAGCTGCTGGCCGGACTCGAAGCCCAACTCGGCCAACCGATCACCGCGAACCTCGCCCGCACCGCCGACCTCTGCCGAGCCGACGCCGATTTCATCGACGCCCACGCCGAAGCAGCAGGGCAGACGATCCGCGGAGCCGCCTCGGTGCCGGTGGAGGTCTTCACTGCGCTCGACGATGCCGTGCTCAGCCGCGTCGTGCGCGACTGGGTGATCTCACTCGGAGTTCCCGGACAGAACCTCGGAGCGGTGCGGGTCGCCGAACTCTGTGCCCTCATCTGTGACCGCAGACGCGGTCGACTGTCCCTGCCCGGGGACACGGAAGTCGTCGTCTCCGACGGGCGGGCCGTGTTCCAACCGGCCGCGAAGGCCCGCTGAGACTCAGCTCAGCCGCGGCCCGCCCGCCAGTTCGCCGCCGGAGGCGATGAGTCGACCGCCCTTGAACACATCCCTGTCCCTCGGGCAGTCCATGATCGCCGAGGTGACCGTGTTGGCGTCGACGAGCACGAAGTCCGCGGGAGCGCCCACCGCCAGACCGAACCGGGAATCGTCGACCAGAGCCGAACCGTCGGAACGAGCACCGGCCAGGACCTGCGCTCCTCCGCGTGAGGCGATGTCGAGACAGCCTTCGATGTCTGCGTCTGCACGGAATCCGTTCGTGAACGCCAGCTGCCAGGTCCGGCGCAGCAGATCGCCGTCACCATAGGGACTCCAGTAGTCCCGCTGACCGTCCTCGCCGAGTCCCAGAGCCATTCGGCGCTCACGGATGAGACTCTGCGGCAGCGCACCCTTGGCCGGGGCAACCGTCGTCAGGGCCACTCCCGCCTCGGCGAGGACATCGAGGATCCGAGCGACCTCGGGTTCCGGGTTCGTGTTGAGCGCGAAGGCATGGGAGACCGTGACCTGCCCGGCCATGCCCGCGGCTCGAGTACGCGCAGCGATCTCCTCGAGCGTGAAGAGTCCCGCGGTGCCCGCCTCGTGGAGGTGGATGTCGATGCCCTTGCCATGCTTCTCAGCCAGGCCGAAGACGACATCGAGGTGGGAGACCGGATCCCGGTCGTAGAGCAGCGGATCGAGTCCGCCGACGAGGTCCGCGCCCTCGCTCAGAGCCGCATCGAGCAGCTCTTCGACGCCCTGCTCGTGCACGATTCCGGCCTGCGGGAAGGCAACGATCTGGAAGTCGAGGACATCGGCATGAGCCTCGAGCGCGGCCCTGACCCCGCGGAAGCGCTCGAGACCGCAGTCGGCATCGACCTGTGCGTGTGAGCGGATGCGCGTGCCTCCGGACGCGATGATCTTCGCAATTGCGTACGCGGCCTGATCGGCGACGCTGCGTTCGCCCTGCCGCCAGTTCTCGCGATCGTTCATGATGTACCCGTGCAGAGTGCCGTCGGCGGTGTGCGGACGGAACGTCTGGCCCATCCGATTCGAATCCAGATGAGCGTGGACATCGCCGAGGCCAGGCAGCAGGATCCGCCCCGCTCCATCGATGACCTCGGCCCCGGTCGATGTCGTCCCGGTCGCCGGTGGCGCGGAATCGGGGGCGGCATCCTCGGCGGGGGAGAGGCGAGAGAACCGTCCCTCGGTGATCTCGACATCGACGGCGGGAGCATCGGGGGTGCGAGGGAACAGGCGCACATTCTTCACAACGATCATGTGCTCAGCCTACGACCGTCAGACGGTATACCATCGGAAGCTGTGCCTGTCTGCGTGCCTCTATGGGGCCGCGGCCCGCGCGCACGACGACTACAGCGGTCTGAAAGGATGAGGCCATGACGACTTCGCCCGTGCAGGGATTCCGACGCAACCGCGGCCTCGACGTTCTGGCCCTGGCCTGCCTCGTCCTCATCGCCGCCTCGCTGCGCCCAGCCGCCTCCTCCCTGGGGCCCGTTCTCTCCGAAGTCAGCGACGGATTCTCCCTGGCCGAATGGCAGACCGGTCTGCTCACGGCTCTGCCGGGACTCGTGTTCGCCATCTGCGGCACCATCGCCGTACCCCTGCTCAAGCGCCTCGGTCTGTTCTCAGCTCTGGCCTTGAGCTCCGCCCTCATCGTGGCAGGCATCGGTCTGCGCGCCATCGTCACCGAATGGGTGGCCTTCGCTCTGCTCACGGTCCTCGCCCTGGCCGGAATGTCGATCGGCAACGTCATCCTGCCGGTCTACGTCAAGTCCCGCTTCCCGCACCGGCCCACCCTGGGCGCGACGACATTCACGGTCTCGCTCGGCCTCGGTTCGATGCTGCCCTCGCTGCTGACTGCGCCCCTGGCCGAACAGTTCGGCGGGTGGCGCTTCGGTCTCGGCTTCTGGCTGGTCCTGCCCTTGTCCGCGCTCATCACCTGGACTGTGCTGCGGACACTGAAGTCCGTGCCCGTCCTTTCCGGACAGGCCGCGGAGCCCGGTGGGCAGCAGGAGGAGGCGCCGCCTCGGCGAGCGGTTTTCACCTCGCCCAAGGCGCGGTATATGGCCATGTTCTTCGGCCTCCAATCGGCTAATGCCTATCTCCAGTTCGGATGGCTGCCGCAGATCTACCGCGACGCCGGACTCGACCCCTTCCTCGCCGGGATCATGCTCACGATCGTCACCTTCGGCGGTCTGCCCGGCGGTTTCCTCGCCCCGCAGATCATCGTCCGGGGCATCGCCCCGCGCGCCTTCCTCGTCTCCTTCGGGGCCAGCGCCGTCGCCGGCTATACCGGACTGCTGCTCAGCCCGGTCAGCCTCCCCTGGCTGTGGGCGGCTCTGCTCGGATACGGCGGATTCGCGTTCCCCGCCGCGCTGGCGCTCATCACCTCCCGCACTCGCGAGGTCTCCGTCACCGCCTCGACTTCGGCGTTCGTCCAGTCCTCGGGCTATGTGCTCGCCGCACTGTGCCCCCTGGCCGTGGGCGGACTGCTCGGGGTCAGCGGCGGCTGGCAGGTGCCGCTGTGGTTCATGGTCATCATCTCCGCACTCATGGCGATCACCGGTTGGCTGTCGGCCGGTCCGGGGACCGTCGACGACGAACTGGCACCGACATCCGGGCCCACTGGCACCGGTGAGGCAAAGTGACCCATAATGGAATCTCCAGGACCCGCATCTGAGGAGAATCGACACTCGTGGACATCAACGATCTCGGCAATGACATCGAAAAAGTACTCGTCTCGGAAGAGCAGATAGCCGCACGACTCGTTGAACTGGCCGCCGCCATCGATGCAGACTACAAAGACAAGGACATCCTCCTCGTCGGCGTCCTCAAAGGCGCCGTCATGGTCATGGCCGACCTCGCCCGCGCCCTGCACTCTCCTGTGACGATGGACTGGATGGCCGTGTCCTCCTACGGTTCGGGCACCAAGTCCTCCGGCGTTGTGCGGATCCTCAAGGACCTCGACACCGACCTCACCGATCGGCACGTCCTCATCGTCGAAGACATCATCGACTCCGGCCTCACTCTGTCCTGGCTGGTCCAGAACCTGCGCACCCGCGGAGCTGCCACCGTCGAGATCTGCACTATGCTGCGCAAACCCGAAGCCGTCAAGGTCGACATCGACGTCAAGTACGTCGGCTTCGACGTGCCCAATGAATTCGTCATCGGCTACGGCCTCGACTATGCGGAGAAGTACCGCAATGTGCCGTTCGTGGCGACCCTGGCCCAGCACGTCTACAGCTGAGTCCGCTGGCACCGCTTTTTACGCCCGCGGCGAACCCGGGCCGAGTCCGGGGTCTGTGACGGAATAGATTCGGCACGCATTCGGGCTATAGGGGTGCGAAGTACTAGGCTGTGGGGGATGTTCCCAGGCAGCCTCGGTAGCCTGAAACGGTTGCCCACATCTTTTTCCTGAGAGGACTTATGGCCGAGTCGAACAAACGTCGCCCCCTGCTGAACAAGGCGACGAAGGGCCCATTGGTCTGGATCGTCCTGGCGCTGCTCGTCGTATCGATCGGTGCTCTGCTGTTCAGTCAGTCCGGGTTCAGCCAGATCGACACCGAACAGGGTCTGCAGTTACTCAAGGACGACAAGGTCGAACAGGCCAAGATCGTCGACAAGGACCAGCGCGTCGACCTCACTCTCAAGGACGACTACAAGGTCGACGGCAAGGACTTCGGCAAGAAGGTCCAGTTCTTCTACGTCGAACAGCGCGGAGAGCAGGTCGTCAAGGCCGTCGACTCCGCCGGCCCGGACAAGGGCTTCACCGACGAGGTGCCCAAGCAGAGCTGGCTGATGTCGCTGCTGGGCACGCTCATCCCGTTCGTCATCATCTTCGTCGTCTTCTGGTTCCTCATCTCGCAGATGTCGGGCGGGAAGATGATGAACTTCGGCAAGTCGAAGGCGAAGCTCGTCAACAAGGAGAACCCGGACGTCACCTTCAAGGACGTCGCCGGAGTCGACGAGGCGCTTGAAGAGCTCGAAGAGATCAAGGAGTTCCTCGCCGAGCCGGAGAAGTTCAAGGCCGTGGGAGCGAAGATCCCCAAGGGCGTGCTCCTCTACGGACAGCCCGGCACGGGCAAGACCCTGCTGGCCAAAGCCGTCGCCGGTGAGGCCGGAGTCCCGTTCTACTCGATCTCCGGTTCCGACTTCGTCGAGATGTACGTCGGCGTCGGTGCCTCCCGAGTTCGTGACCTGTTCGAACAGGCGAAGTCGAACGCCCCCTGCATCATCTTCATCGACGAGATCGACGCCGTCGGCCGCCAGCGCGGCGCCGGAATGGGCGGCGGACACGACGAGCGCGAACAGACTCTCAACCAGCTGCTCGTCGAGATGGACGGATTCGACGTCAAGACGAACGTCATCCTCATCGCCGCGACCAACCGTCCCGACGTCCTCGATCCGGCGCTGCTGCGTCCCGGTCGCTTCGACCGGCAGATCCCCGTCGAAGCCCCTGATATGAAGGGCCGCAAGCACATCCTCGAGGTCCACGCCGCCGACAAGCCGCTGGCCGACGAGGTCGACCTCGGGCAGGTGGCGAAGCGGACCCCCGGATTCTCCGGTGCGGACCTGGCCAATGTCCTCAACGAGGCGGCCCTGCTCACCGCACGTGAGAATGCGAAGGTCATCGACAACCGGATCCTGGATGAGGCCATCGACCGTGTCATCGCCGGCCCGCAGAAGCGGACGCGACTGATGAACGACAAGGAACGCCTCGTCACCGCCTACCACGAGGGCGGGCACGCACTGGTCGCCGCGGCCATGAACCAGACCGACCCGGTGACGAAGGTGACGATCCTCCCGCGCGGACGCGCACTCGGCTACACGATGGTGCTGCCCAGCGAGGACAAATACTCGACGACCCGCAACGAGCTGCTCGACCAGCTCGCCTACGCCATGGGCGGGCGTGTGGCCGAGGAGATCGTCTTCCACGACCCGACCACAGGTGCCAGCAATGACATCGAGAAGGCGACGAACATCGCCCGGAAGATGGTCACCCAGTACGGAATGAGCGAGAAACTGGGCATGGTCAAGATCGGCGACGACCAGTCCGAACCCTTCGCCGGCCGCGGTTACGGCGGCGGCGACGAATACGGGGATTCGACCCTGTCCTCGATCGATCGCGAGGTCCGCGGTCTCATCGACTCCGCGCACGCCGACGCCTACTGGGCGCTGACGCACAACCGCGATGTGCTCGACAACCTCGCCTACCAGCTGCTCGAACGCGAAACGCTGGACCAGGCCGCCCTCGAGGAGATCTTCGCCCCCGTCGTCAAACGCGCCACCCGCGAAGTGTGGCTGGCCCACGACGATCGCCCCGTGTCCGAACGCGGCCCCATCGTTCCGCCCGCACCGCAGAGCGAACGCAGCGACGGTGAAGGATCGACCGGCGCCGAGGTGGACACCACCGACATCCCCGGAGCCGGACCCACGGGCGTCAGCGGACCCCACGTCCCGCACAACCCGCCCGGACCCGAGAACCCGAACGGCCCGACCGGCCCGACGGGCGGCCCCACCGGGGGACCGACCGGAGGACCAGGCACAAGCGGTCCGGGAACCGGGGGACCGGCGACGAATGACACGAACGAAGACAGAGGGAACAACGACTGATGGCCGATATCGAAGAGGTCTCCGCCGGTCTCGGCCCCGCCCCCGCAGGGCAGGACAACAAGGTCGACCAGGAGCGCATCGCCGCTGCCGTGCGTGAGATCCTCATCGCCGTCGGCGAAGACCCCGACCGGGAAGGTCTCGTCGAGACTCCCGGCCGGGTGGCTCGAGCCTATGAGGAGATCTTCGCGGGACTCCACCGCGACCCGGCCGAAGTCCTCGGCGTCACCTTCGACATCAGCCACGAGGAACTCGTCCTCGTCCGCGATATCGACCTCTACTCGACCTGCGAACACCACCTCGTGCCCTTCCACGGAGTCGCCCACATCGGCTACATTCCGAGCAAGAACGGCAAGGTCACGGGACTGTCGAAACTGGCCCGCCTCGTCGAGATCTATGCGCGGCGCCCCCAGGTGCAGGAACGCCTGACCTCACAGATCGCCGACGCGCTCGTCGATCATCTCGAACCGCAGGGCGTCATCGTCGTCGTCGAAGCCGAACACCTGTGCATGACCATGCGCGGAGTGCGCAAGCCCGGAGCCTCGACCATCACCTCGGCCGTGCGCGGGCAGCTGCGCGAAAGCGCCTCTCGAGCAGAAGCGATGAGTCTCATCCTCGGTCGCTGAGGCAGAACACGGATCACACAGCGATGGACGAAACAGCCGCTCAGACGACGCAGATCATGGGCGTCCTCAATGTCACCCCCGACTCCTTCTCCGACGGCGGGCTGTGGTTCGACCATGACCGAGCAGTCGCCCACGGACTCGAACTCATGGCAGCCGGTGCCGACATCATCGACGTCGGTGGCGAATCGACTCGTCCGGGATCGGCCCGCGTCGACGAAGCCGAAGAGCTGCGCCGAGTCGTCCCGGTCGTCCGTGAGCTCGCCGCAGCCGGAGCTGTCATCAGCGTCGACACGATGCGTGCCCGCGTCGCTGCAGAATCCCTGGCAGCCGGAGCTCATATCATCAACGACGTCTCCGCCGGACAGTCGGACCCCACCATGCTCAGCGTCGCCGCCGAGTCCGGAGCTCCCATCGTGCTCATGCACTGGCGCGGCTACCTCGATCAGGCTTCCGCAACGTTCCACTACGACGATGTCGTCGCCGAGGTGATCTCCGAGCTGCGCACCCGCATCGACGAAGCCATCGACGTCGGCGTCGAACCTGCGAATATCATCGTCGACCCCGGCCTCGGGTTCTCGAAGAACGCCGAACACAACTGGCAGCTGCTCTCCGCGCTCGACGAATTCGCCGCCCTCGACCACCGACTCCTCGTCGCCGCCAGCCGGAAGCGCTTCATCGCCTCCCTGCTCAGCCCCGACGACCCGAAACAGGCCGAACAGGCGGCGAAGGATCAGGCCACGGCCACGATCTCCGCGATCTCCGCACAGGCCGGTGCCTGGGCGGTCCGCGTCCACGATCCGGCCACCTCGGCGGTCGCCTGCAAGGTCATCGCCGCGGTCAGGGAACACTCCGCAGCAGCGGCACACCCGGCAGCGGACTCCGGGATTGAGGGAGCCGGGCGATGACCGGCGCAGAGGCGACTCCCGACCGCATCGAACTGCGCGGACTGACGGTGCGCGGAAACCACGGCGTCTTCGACTTCGAGAAACGAGACGGCCAGGACTTCGTCATCGACGTCACCCTCCACACCTCCGTCGCACGCGCCGCGGCCACCGACGACCTCGCCGAGACTATCCACTACGGCGAACTCGCCGAAGACGTCGCCGGAATCGTCGAGAACAACACCTTCGACCTCATCGAAACGCTGGCCGAACGCATCGCCGACCACTGCCTGAGCCTGTGCGAGCACGTCGAGGTCGTCGTCCACAAACCCTCGGCACCGATCCAACGGACCTTCGACGATGTGCGCATCCGAGTCGAACGCAGACGCGCCGACTCTGCCGCCTCCTCGGTGGGGGAGCCTGCAACGGCCGCGGACGCCACGCCCGGTTCAGGCGGCGAGGACGAGGACGGAGCCGAAGCGTATCTCAATCTCGGGGCGAACCTCGGCGATGCCGCGGACACCCTCGACCAAGCGGTTGCCGCCCTCGACCGGCATCCGGACATCACCGTCACCCGCCGGTCCTCACTCTTCCGCACCGCACCGTGGGGCGGAGTCGACCAAGCCGACTTCCTCAACCTCGGAGTGCTCGTGACGACCACATTGTCGGCTCTCGAACTGCTCTCCGTGGCACAGGGCATCGAAGTCGCCTGCGGGCGGACGCGCGAACTCAGGTGGGGACCCCGCACCCTCGACATCGACCTCATCCGCTTCGGAGACGAGGACGGGGAACAGCACAGCCGGACCCCGCGACTGACGCTGCCGCACCCGCACGCTCACGAACGCGCCTTCGTCCTCGCGCCATGGGCGGAACTCGTCGGAGACACACTCATCGACACCCCACAGGGGCGCCGCCCCATCAGCGCGGTCCTGGCCGAACTCGACGACCAGGACATCGCCCGGATCACCTCTGGATAACCGCCCGCGATCTGAGAGACTGGGAACCATGCAGAGAACCTCCTCGTCCACCCTCGCCGTCTGGGCCGTGATCGGCACGGTTCTCGCGATCGTGGTCGACGTGGTGCTCGAAAGCCAGGGGTTCTCACTGCCGGGACTGCCGTGGTTCGCCGTCGTCGGCATGCTCGTCCTCTCAGCCATCCTGTTCCTGCTCGGCTGGCCCATCAAGAAATGGAATGACGGGGACCGGACGAAGGAGATCGACCCGATCCAAGCGGCGAGAGTGGCGATCATGGCCAAGGCCAGCGCCCTGACCGGGGCCGGACTCTCCGGCTGGTATCTCGGCAACGCAGGGTACTACTTCCTGTCGGCGGCCGGGATCCGCAATGATCTGGCCGCAGGTATGCTTGTCGCAATGATCTCTGCCGCAGTGCTCATGGTCGTCGGTATGATCGTCGAGGGATTCTGCGAGATCCCACCCCAAGACCCGCCGGGAGCTGAAACAGCATGAACCGCGACCTCTCCTTCTCCATCGGAGCCGATGTGCCCTTCAACAGGGTGAGTCCGAAGTACGGGCTGAAAGAGGTTCTGGCGTCACTGACGCTGCTCGTCCCGCTGCTCATCGCCGGGCTGGTCTTCGCGATCATCTTCAACTCCGAGGTGCCCTGGCTGCACCTGACCTGGATCGCCGTCCTCGTCTACGGCATCATCTCGACGATCATCATCCTCCGTCAGGCTCGTGCCATCGGCTATGCCGAACGGGAGGACGACCTGCTCGTCCGTCGCGGCATCATGTTCCACCGCGCCACCGTCGTGCCCTACGGCCGACTCCAGTTCGTCGACGTCGACGCCGGCCCCATCGACCGCATGTTCGGTCTGGCCACCGTCAAACTCCACACCGCGTCGGCAGCCACCGACGCGACGATCCCCGGACTGCCCCGCGCCGAAGCCGATCGCCTGCGCGACAGCCTCGCCGGCCTCGGCCAGGCCAATCTCGCCGGGCTGTGACCATGAGCGACGCATCTTCACCCGGAATCCCGAACCCCGGCACCGAGGCGGCCGCACCGGAGGTCTGGCACCGCGTCCATCCGCTGACGCCGATCCTCGAGAGCCTCGCTGTCCTCGTCGGTATCTTCATCGCCGCGGCCTACGGTCTGCAGAACTTCTTCCAGAGCGCCGTCGAAGACCTCGCCTCCGGCCGGTCCGTCAACCTCACCTTCGCCGAATGGCTGGGCGCCCACCCGCTGGTGATCCTCGCCGTCGTCGGCGGAATCATTCTGATCCTGGTCCTCACCGCCTTCTTCAGCTGGCTGGCGTGGCGAGTCATGGGGTACCGGGTCGACGCCGAGGCGATCTACTACCGTCGGGGGCTGCTGTCGAAGAAGCTGCGCAAGGCCCGTCTGGACCGCGTCCAGTCGATCGACCTGCAGCAGAAGCTGCTGCCGCGCATGCTCGGCATGGCCGAACTCGTCTTCGATGTCGCCGGCGGCACTGACTCGAACATCTCCCTGAAATACCTGTCGAAGAAACGTGCCGAAGAGCTGCGCGATGAACTTCTCGCCGCGGTGAAAGCGAAGAAGAATGCATCCGCGACGTCTGCTACTGCAGAGTCTGGAGCGGAAGCCGGCCACGGTAGTGCCGAGCCCCATTCAGGCACAGGTACTGCGACAGGAGCCAATGCATCTGCGGGCGACACTGCACGCTTCGGCGCCGGTGGCCACGGCAGCCCGGACCCAGGTGCGGACGGAGAACAGCCGGGCATCGACCGCTCAGTGCCCGAACGCAGCGCCGACAGCATCGGAGTGCGACTGAGCAAGCGCCTGGGCGTCCTGGCCGACGATGTCTCCCACGAAGCGGAACGGAGCCTCAACGACCTGCTGGCTCCGTACAACCTCTCGGCCGATGTCGGCGAGGAGGGAGAGATCATCCGAGTGCCCGCCCATCGGGTCATCGTGTCCTCCCTGCTCAACACCGGAACGCTGATCTCCGTCGGCGTCATCATCGTCCTCGTCGCCATTGCCGTCGTGTTCCTCCTCGTCGGAATCGAGGAAGCCTTCCTCCCGATCCTCATCGGTGGATTGCCCGGCATCTTCGCCGCGTTCGCCGGGTTCAAGAAGAACCTCGACAATGCCAACTTCGTCGTCCGCATCAGCGAAGACGGATTGGCCGTCAGCCACGGACTCTTCTCCACCTCCCGCAAAGTCATCCCGCTCGACCGGCTCCAGGCCGTCTGCCTCCACCAGCCGCTGCTGTGGCGCTGGGCCGGCTGGTGGAGGGCCGAATACAACATCGCCAGCGACGGCGGAAAGAGCGACGAAAACCTGCTCCTGCCGGTCGGCGATATCGACCAGGCACTGCTCATGGTGGGTCTCGCTCTGCCCGATCCGCAGCTGCCCGAAGGCATCTCGGCCGACGGTCTCGTCCGGTCGGCCATGTATGACAGGAAGTCCACCCACCCGGACGCTGCGTCAGCGGAGGCGCTGTTCCACGCGCAGCCGCGCTCCTCGCGGATCCTCGACCCCCTCGTCTGGAGACGACGGGCCTATGCCCTCACCGAATCTCTGCTCGTGCTGCGCCTGGGAGTTCTCGATCGCCGGGTCGACTTCGTGCCCCACGTCAGGGTCCAGTCCCTGCGCTACTACCAAGGGCCGCTGATGAGGGCGCTGAAACTGGGCAGCGTGGCCGTGCACTCGACCGCCGGACCCATCACCCCGCTCGTGAAGCATCAGGACGCCGAAGACGCCAAACGCTTCTTCACCGAACATGCCGAACGTACTCGGATCGCCCGCCAACGCTTCGACGCCGCCGCGAAGTCGGCGCACACCGCCCCCATCGAGACCCACGAGGAAGACAACGGATGAACCAGGACGAGGCACCACGGCTGGGCATCGGAATCATCGGCTGCGGCCGAGTCGGAGCCAGCATCGGAGCGTCCTGGCGGCAGGCCGGTCACGCGATCGTCGGAGTCAGCGCCACCTCGACGGCCAGCCTCGAACGCGCGGAGGACATGTTGCCCGGAGTGCCGGTCCTCGACCCCGATGCGATCGCCGAACGCGCCGAACTCGTGCTCATCGCCGTTCCCGATGACGAGATCGCTCCCTTGGTCACGGGCCTGGCCAGCCTCGGCCGCATCCATGCCGGGCAGATCCTCGTACACTGCTCCGGCCGATACGGAACGGAGGTCCTCGAGGCCGGGACCCGCCTCGGCGCTCTGCCCATCGCTCTGCACCCATCCCTGACATTCACCGGCACCGAGGTCGATCTCAGCCGTCTGCGGCAGGCGACGATCGCGGTCACCGCGCCCGCGCCGATCCGTCCGGTAGGCGAGGCGCTCGTCGTCGAACTCGGTGCCGAACCGATCGACATCGCCGAGGCGGACCGTCCCCTCTACCACGCGGCCATCACCCACGCGTCGAACCATTCGATCACGATCCTCGCCGAGGCCATGGAGCTGCTCACCGAAGCAGGGGTCGCCGATCCGTCGGCCGTCCTCCGCACCCTCGTCGACGCCAGCGTCGCCAACACCATGCAGAACGGACCGAAGGCACTGACCGGTCCGATCAGCCGCGGTGACGTCGGAACAATCGAAGCGCACCTGGCGGCACTGAGCGAGTTCAGCCTCAGCCGATCGAATCCTGCCGTGCGCAACAGCTACATCGCACTCGCCCGATCGACGGCCGCGAAAGCACTGGCGATGGGACGGATCACAGAAGCCCAGGCACAGCAGATCCTGAGCGCTCTGGACTGACAGTCGAATTCCCCCGTACGGCCCGTCCACGGTAGCCTTGAAGCATGGCGAATACCGACTCGAAGACACCTGAGAACGCAGACCTTTCACCCGAACACCTCGATCCGGAACAGATCCGGATTCGAAAGGACAAGCGCCAGCGTCTCCTCGACGACGGAACCGATGCCTACCCGGTGACGGTGCCCCGCACCCACAGCCTCGCCGAGGTCCACGCCACCCACGATGGACTCGATGCGGGGGAGGAGACCGAGGCTGTCGTCGGCGTCATCGGCCGAGTCGTCTTCGTCCGCACCACCGGCAAACTCTGCTTCGTCACACTGCAGTCCGGTGACGGCACCCGCCTGCAGGGCATGCTCTCGCTGCGCGAAGTCGGCCAGGAGCGCCTTGATGACTTCAAGACCGACGTCGACCTCGGCGACTTCCTGTTCCTGCACGGAAAGGTCATCAAGTCCAAGCGCGGTGAGCTCTCCGTCCTCGCGGACTCCTGGACCATGGCGTCGAAGGCCCTCCGCCCGCTGCCCGGACTGCACACCGAACTCGCCGAGGACACCCGCGTCCGCCAGCGCTACCTCGACCTCATCACCCGCGAGCAGGCTCGGGAGACGATGCTCACCCGTGCCAAGGTGATGTCGTCGCTCCGGAAGACCTTCGCGGACCAGGACTTCGTCGAGATCGAGACGCCGATGCTGCAGACCATGCACGGCGGTGCCTCGGCACGCCCGTTCAAGACGCATATGAACGCCTACGACATCGACATGTACCTGCGCATCGCCCCGGAGCTGTTCCTCAAGCGGGCGGTCGTCGGCGGAATCGAGAACGTCTTCGAGATCAACCGCAACTTCCGCAACGAGGGTGCTGACTCCACTCACTCCCCGGAATTCGCGATGCTCGAGGCCTATCAGTCCTTCGGCGATTACCATTCGATCGCCGATCTCACGAAGACCCTCATCCAGAACGCCGCCCAGGAAGCCACCGGATCGCTCGTCGTCACTCTCGACGACGGCACGGACTACGACTTCGGCGGAGACTGGCCGGTCGTGAGCATGTACGACTCCCTGTCCGAGCTGTCCGGCGTCGAGGTGACCCCGGAGACCGGACTGGACGTCCTCGATAAGATCGCCGCCGACAACGGCGTCGACATGGGCGGAGTCTTCCGCTCACACGGAAAGTACGTCGAAGAGCTGTGGGAGCACTTCTACCAGGACAAGCTCTGGGCTCCGACCTTCGTCACCGACTTCCCGGTCGACACCTCACCTCTGGTGCGTGAGCACCGGACGAAGAAGGGCGTCGTGGAGAAGTGGGATCTGTATGTGCGCGGCTTCGAGCTGGCAACCGGCTATTCGGAGCTCGTCGACCCGATCATCCAGCGTCAGCGTTTCGAGGCTCAGGCAGCGGACGCCGCTCGCGGTGACGATGAGGCGATGGGCCTCGATGAGGACTTCCTCATGGCGATGGAGCACGGAATGCCGCCGACCGGCGGAATGGGCATGGGACTCGACCGTCTGCTCATGGCGCTGACCGGTTTGGGAATTCGTGAAACCATTCTGTTCCCATTCACCAAGCCTTTGGCTTCTTCGCAGGAGGACTCGGCTCAGGAAGGCTGATCTGATTATGTTGGATATCCTCAAAGCTCTGCTCCCGTCGATCTGTGTGGGATTGCTGTTCTGGTATGTGTTCCGGAATATCGTCCGCGCAGATCGCAATGAACGCGAACAGGTAGATAAATACTATTCAGAGATTGAAGTTAGCGAAGTCGACGATAATCCCCGAACGGATGTTAAGATGACAGCGACAAAATCCTCTGATTACGAAAAGAGTGAACATGGCAAGGGAAATGCGCCTCGTTCTCACGGATGATTTCGACGGAAGCGAAGCGGCGGAAACCGTTCGTTTCAGCCTCGACCAGGCAACGTACGAACTCGAGCTCTCAACCGAGAATGCCGACAAGCTCCGTGAGACGTTCGCCCCATTCATCGCCAAAGCACGTCGTGTAGCCAACACCGGTGGCCGTGGCCGCCGTGCGGGTTCGTCGGGCCCCAAGCGGGACACGGCGAAGATCCGCGAGTGGGCTCAGAACAACGGGTACCAGCTCGGTGATCGTGGACGGATCCCGCTGGAGATCGTCGAAGCATACGAAGCAGCGGAGAAGTAAGAGGCTCATTCGAAAGCCGATAACTTCCGATTAGGCCCGAGGGGCCAGCGAATTGATTCGCTGGCCCCTCGGGCATTTTGTGCTCGGCCTCGGTATTGTCAATTGCCCTCTTCCGGCGATGCGGCAACACAGCAGTGATGAAACATCACAGACAATTGCCAGGTGGAGAGTAGTTGAAAATCATATCGATTGATGGCGCAGCCAAATGATTCGATGAAGTTGCACATGAATCAAGGGAGCCTGCACTGCGGCTGAGGAAATGCCTGTGCTCATCGCACGGCTGTTGAAGTCGGTTCAGTTCTCCGGGTTCAATTGAGTTCGTGCCGCACTCATATGCTCCGGGTCTCCGGTCTGCAGAGCGAACAGCCCCAAATCGACGGGCGACGTCGAGTAGAGCTCGCCGCAGTGCTCTGCAAACCTGGGCCAGATCCGTCCGCCGGCTTCCACGTATCGCGCGATCGTGTTCTCGAACGCCGAGGCCGAGACACTGGCGTGATGGAACATGAAATCTCTGGCCGGATCGCCGATTGCAGCGGTCGTCCAGTCGAGGATGCTCAGATTGACCGGTCCGTCCATGAGCTGATGCGCCGGGTACACCTCGCCATGAGTCACGGTTGAGAATGACGGCCAATAGCTGTCATCGTCGAGCCACGCGGTCCACCGCCGGAGGAGGTTCTGCGCTACTTCGAACTCAGCGGCGACGTTCTCGATGTCTTCGCGCTTGCGCTGCCGGATCTCCGTGGGGGAGAACTCCGGAATGCCTGTGTCCCGAACGGCAGCCGGGTCGACGGTGTGAAGTTCGGCGAGGACCGATCCGAGCGATGCGGCATACTCGGGGGATTCGACATCGAAATGCCACTGCGGCTGACCACTGTCATCGATCGTCAGCCCGGGAGTGCCCGGCAGCAGCGGATAGGCGATGAGGTCCGTGGAGTGGATCTGCCAATTCGGGACCGCGACACTCATGCGCGGTGCGATGGCCTTGAGGAAGCGGCCCTCGACGGCGGCGCGGGCGGAGGCATCCGGACGCCGAGGTATCCGGAGCACCCAGGATCGACCGTCGACCGCCTCGGCGATGGCGACCTGGAAGTCGAGACCGAGCTCGTTGATGACGATGGAATCGGTGATGATGTCGAGACCGTGGGCCCGGGCCAGGTCCCGGATGATCGTGGGATCTGTGGGCATGTCTGCATCCTCTCTGACGTTGCTGTGTGGGTCTCGAGTCTAGAGAATTTCGCCCACAGCCAAACGGTTTCGGCTGATGGCGAAACCTGCAATAGAACCGCGGTCGTGGTGGTTAGGCTCAGGAGAATCAGAAGACCGAGGAGGATGAATATGTTCGAGCGGTTCACCGACCGAGCACGACGCGTCGTGGTGCTTGCGCAGGAAGAAGCGAAACTTCTCAAACACAACTACATCGGCACCGAGCACATTCTGCTCGGCCTCATCCATGAGGGTGAAGGTCTGGCAGCGAAGGCACTCGAGGGTATGGACATCTCCCTCGAGCAGGTGCGCGACCAGGTCCAGGAGATCATCGGTCAGGGACAGCAGGCTCCGAGCGGCCATATTCCCTTCACCCCACGGGCGAAGAAGGTCCTCGAGCTCAGCCTCCGTGAAGCACTGCAGCTGGGTCACAGCTACATCGGCACCGAGCACATTCTGCTCGGCCTCATCCGTGAGGGCGAGGGCGTTGCCGCGCAGGTGCTCGTCAAGCTCGGCGCGGACCTCGGACGCGTCCGCCAGGAAGTCATCAAGCTGCTGTCGGGCTACCAGGGCAAGGAGCCCGTGTCCGCCGGCGGCCGCGAAGAGGGAACTCCCTCGGGATCGCTCGTGCTCGACCAGTTCGGCACCAACCTCACCGCTGCGGCCCGCGAGGCCAAGCTCGACCCGGTCATCGGCCGGCACGAGCAGATGCAGCGCGTGATGCAGATCCTCTCGCGTCGCACGAAGAACAACCCGGTCCTCATCGGTGAACCCGGTGTCGGCAAGACGGCTGTCGTCGAAGGACTCGCACAGGCCATCGTCAACGGCGATGTCCCCGAGATCCTCGCCGACAAGCAGCTCTACACCCTCGACCTCGGTTCGCTGGTCGCAGGCTCCCGCTACCGCGGTGACTTCGAAGAGCGTCTGAAGAAGGTCCTCAAGGAGATCCGCACCCGCGGCGACATCATCCTCTTCATCGACGAGATCCACACCCTGGTGGGTGCCGGAGCCGCCGAAGGTGCGATCGATGCCGCTTCGATCCTCAAGCCCATGCTGGCTCGCGGAGAGCTGCAGACCATCGGTGCGACCACGCTGGACGAGTACCGCAAGCACATCGAGAAGGATGCCGCTCTCGAGCGCCGGTTCCAGCCGATCCAGGTTCCCGAACCGTCGCTGGCGCATTCGATCGAGATCCTCAAGGGTCTGCGGGACAAGTACGAAGCGCACCACAAGGTCACCGTCACCGACGGAGCCCTGGCAGCCGCTGTCAACATGTCCGATCGCTACATCAACGACCGGTACCTGCCGGATAAGGCGATCGACCTCATCGACGAAGCCGGTGCCAAGCTGCGCATCTCGCGTCTGTCGGTTCCCCAGGAGGTGCGTGACCTGGAGGAGAAGATCCTCGAGGCCCGCCACCGCAAGGAAGCCGCCATCGATGCTCAGGACTTCGAACTGGCAGCTTCGGAGCGCGATTCCGAGATGAAGCTGCAGAAGGAGAAGGAAGAGCAGACCGAGGCGTGGCGCAAGTCCGGCACCGACACCTCGAAGGTCGTCGACGCCGATCTCATCGCCGAAGTGCTCGCCTCTGCCACCGGCATTCCGATCTTCAAGCTCACCGAGGAAGAGTCCTCGCGTCTGCTGCGGATGGAAGACGAGCTGCACAAGCGCGTCATCGGTCAGGACGATGCGGTCAAGGCGATCTCGCGGGCGATCCGTCGTACCCGCGCCGGGCTGAAGGATCCGAAGCGCCCCTCCGGCTCGTTCATCTTCGCGGGCCCCACCGGCGTCGGCAAGACCGAGCTGGCCAAGGCTCTCTCGGAGTTCCTCTTCGGCGATGAGGACTCGCTCATCAGCCTCGACATGTCCGAATACTCGGAGAAGCACACAGTTTCGCGACTGTTCGGTTCGCCTCCGGGATATGTCGGATACGAAGAGGGCGGTCAGCTCACGGAGAAGGTCCGCCGGAAGCCGTTCTCGGTCGTCCTCTTCGACGAGGTGGAGAAGGCCCACTCGGACATCTTCAACTCGCTGCTGCAGATCCTCGAGGATGGTCGCCTGACCGACTCGCAGGGTCGTGAGGTGGACTTCAAGAACACCATCATCATCATGACGACCAACCTCGGTACGCGTGATGTTTCGAGCGGACTCCAGCTCGGATTCCAGGTCGAGGGTGACACGAAGACCAACTACGACCGGATGAAGCAGCGGGTCAACGAAGAGCTCAAGCAGCACTTCCGTCCCGAGTTCCTCAACCGTGTCGATGACACGATCGTGTTCCCGCAGCTGAGCATGGTCGAGATCATCAGGATCGTCGATCTCTTCCTCGAGCGTCTCGACGTCCGTCTGGCAGATCAGGGCATGAAGGTCGACGTCACGGCCAAGGCGAAGGATCTGCTCGCCGAGCGCGGCTACGATCCCGTTCTGGGTGCCCGTCCTCTGCGTCGGACCATCCAGCTCGAGATCGAGGACACTCTGTCGGAGAAGATCCTGTTCAAGGAGATCGGACGCGGCCAGACCATCAAGGTCGACGTCAAGGGCGAAGGAAAGGACGCTGAGTTCACCTTCGAAGGCATCGAGACCGAGAGCCTGAAGCCCGCTGAGGATGATGACAGCGAACTCGCAGGTTTGGGTTCGTCCGGTTCGAGCGGATCCTCGGAGACCTCGGTCTGACCGTTCATCACCTTCTCGGATGACGCCTAAGAGTCCGGGGAGTCGGCAGCAGCCGGCTCCCCGGACTCTTTCGTGTTCGCCTCCGGTGATGGTGTTGAATGTCGGTATGAGCTCACACGCAGGCGACTTCGATCACGGACTGATCTCCGAGGACCATCATTCAAAGCACGAACTCCCAGGAGGTCTGTACCTGCGACGAGCGAGGACCGGCGACGTCAAAGGCATCGAAGCCCTGGTCGCCCCACTGGCCGGTGAGCGGATCCTGCTCGCCAAGGACACGGTGACCTACTTCGAGTCGCTGCAGGAGTTCTGGCTGGTCGTCGACCCGCAGCCCGATGGTTCCGAGATCCTCGCCGGCTGCGGCGCCCTGCACATCATCTGGGCGGATCTCGCCGAGGCGCGCACGGTCGCCACGTCACCGGACTATCGGGGCAGGGGAGTGGGCAAGGCGATCATCAAGCAGCTGCTCGCCGATGCTCGTGAGATCGGAGTCGACCGGGTGTTCTGCCTGACCTTCGAGACCGGATTCTTCGGTTCGCTCGGCTTCGAACCGATCAAGGGCATCCCCGTCTCACCCGAGGTCTACGTCGAGCTGCTTCACTCCACCGATGAGGGCGTCGCAGAGTTTCTCGACCTGGCCAGGGTCAAACCGAATACCCTGGGCAACTCACGGATGATCAAATACCTCTGAGGCAGACCCTGATCCTGCCCGTCACCGGCGGGCGTCGGTCTTGGCCACGCTCTCACCGGCCGGTGTAGGCGACTGCCGCACACGCACCGTCCAGTGGCGACGTCTGCCACGTTCGGGACCTGATTCAGCTGTTCGGCAATGCCAATCGGCCATCGACCTGTTGTGCCAGACCGTCGTCGACGAGGTCGGAGATGAGCCGATTGATCCTGTCCTGGTCCGCACTGAGTTCACGCACTCGCGCCACCGCCGTGGCCGTCGATTCGGCCAGTGAGTCGAGAAACACCGGGTCGAAGTCGGTCACCGAGGCGGTGAAGACGTCGAGCCGGACACCGCGTCGGTCGTCCCCGGCGACGTGCGCTGCCTTGAGGACATCCATGATCGCACCGCGCAGCTGTCGATCGGTGCCTGCCCACTTCTGAGTCTTCGGTTTCGTCGCCGAGGCGGGTCTGCCCAACTGGTTCCATGTGCAGATGTCCTGGAGCGGGCAAGCGGGGCAGTCGGGATTGCGTGCCGTGCAGACGAGGGCTCCGAACTCCATGACTCCGGCGTTCCACTCAACGTGCTTTTCCTCGGGCACCAGGGCGGCCGCCCAGGCAGTCTCCTTCCGGCCAGGTGAGCTGGTGGGGCGTTCCCGGCCCGCGAAGAGGCGGATGAGGACCCGACGCACGTTCGTGTCGAGCACGGTCGTCTTTCTGCCGAAAGCGAAGGAGGAGACCGCGGCGGCGGTATAGGACCCGATGCCCGGCAGTCGTTCGAGCTCTTCGGTCGTTTCGGGAACCCGGTTGTCCAGGTCCGCAGCGATGACTTCGGCGGCTTCCTGCAGTCGCAGCGCTCTGCGCGGATAGCCCAAGCGGTCCCATGCATGGAGGACTTCGGCGGTCGGGGCGGCGGCGAGGTCGGCCGGTGTCGGCCACTTGTCCATCCACGCACGCCACCGCGGTTCGACTCGGGCGACAGGGGTCTGTTGGGACATGATCTCACTGACGAGGATTGCCCAGGCGCTCGTGTTCGGGTGCCTCCACGGCAGGTCCCGGGCGGTGTCCTCGAACCAGGTGATGATGGTGTCCTGGACTCGTCTGAGCACAGGTTCGGACACCTCGGGGAAGGCGGAGGTCGACCCGGAGGGATTCGATTCGGGACCGGCTCGGTGTGTCATTTGGATGCTCAATCGCTTCGGCCTAGGCTCAAAGCGATGACTCCTTCCAATCGTGGTTCGCAGCCGAACAGAGCTGCCGGGCAGCCTCGCCAGTCTAGCGGGAAGCTGCCTGCTCACGTGTACCGCCGACGCCGCATCACGCTTGCTGTGGCCAGCCTCCTCGTCCTGGGGCTTCTCGTGCTCGGAATCGTCGGTATCGTCAAAGCCATCGGCGGCCGCAGCGACGGATCGGACAAGGTTGCAGCCGAGGAGACTACCCCGGCCGAATCGACGACGGCGGCACCCGTGCCGGATAAGAAGGCAGCGAGCGGAAAGTGCCCGGAGGACAAAGTCTCGCTGAAGGCCAAGGTCGATCCGAAATCCGTGAAGGACGGGAAAGAACCCGAATTCGGCATGGTCATCGAGAACGGCCACACCGCCACGTGCCTCATCGAGGTCGGTACCGATAAGCAGGAATTCATCGTCGAAAAGAACGGTGATGTCGTGTGGTCGTCGGAGTACTGCGCGGCGGCGAAAGACGAGAATGCCGAAGCTTCCACGGAGTTCGCACCGCAGTCGGAGAAGACTGCGAAGCTCAAATGGAACCGGATCAAGGTCGACAAGAACTGCAACCGCGAAGACGCTGACTTCGCCCCCGGCGACTACGAGCTCATCGTGAAGCTCGATGACAAGAAGAGCGAACCGACGCCGTTCGAGCTCGAGAAGAGCGCCGCCGATAAGGCCAAAGAGAAGAAAGCCGCGGAGAAGAAGAAGAAAGCCGACGAGGAGAAGAAGTCGGAAAAGGAATCCGGCGAGAAGGACTCCTCGGATGAGAAGCAGTCAGAGGAACCGCAGGACTGAGTCCTCAGGCACCACGGTAGGAGCCGACTCCCCAAGAGTTCCCGTCGTGGTCGCGGAAGTCGAATTCGCGGCCGCCGTAGTCTTGAGTCGCTACCGGTCGCACGATCGCATGCCCCAGGTCGACGATCTCCTGGTAGAGCCGGTCCACTTCTCGTTCGGTGTCGACGACGACGTAGATCGAGCTTCCGCCCACTGCATCGAGTGCCGATCCGTCGTTGCGGACCGAACCGAACATGATCCCGCCGTTGTCACCGAGCGCGAATTCGGCATGCTCGACGAGGGCCGGGTCCTGCTCATTGCGCACGAGCAGTCTTTCGGTGAACCCGAGCGTGACCAGCAGTTCGATCGTCGCTGCGGCATCGGTGGTCCGGAAGGCGGGAAAAACTGTCGTGGTCATGACACCAGGATGCTCCAAAACCAAGCGAAAGTCCCGAACTTTCTTACTTCTGCTCCCGAAGACCCTGCTTCGTCAGCATCAGTTCGACCGCCCCGGCGATGTGTTCGCACTCCTCGACCTCCATCTTGTCCGGTGCCGCCACATTGGTCATGGCTCCCTTGGCGACGACGGCATGGGTGATGCCCAGTCGTTTGGCTTCGTTGAGGCGTTGGCCGAGATTGGGGACATTGCGGATCTCCCCTGACAGGCTGACTTCGCCGATCGCGACGAGGTGGCGAGCCAGCGGCTTGCCGAGCAGCGCCGAGGCCAGGGACATGCAGATCGCGAGGTCGCTGGCCGGCTCGGAGAGCTTCGCTCCGCCGACTGTGGCGGTGAAGACATCGCTCTTGGCGAGGTTCGCCTGCGCGACATTCTGGCTGAGCACAGCCAGCATCATCGCCACTCGGGAGGAATCGACTCCGGAGACCGAGCGACGGGACTGGCCGCCGGCGGATTCTGTGATGAGCGATTGGACTTCGACGAGCAGCGGTCGCTTGCCCTCCTGCGTCACCGTTAGGCAAGTGCCGGGCGGATTCGCACCGCTGCGCGAGAGGAACAGTCCCGACGGGTCCTCGAGACTCTTGATCCCGTTCTCCTCCATATCGAAACAGCCCACGTCGTCGGTGGGGCCGAAGCGATTCTTCACCGCGCGCAGCATACGCAGACGCGAATGCCTCTCACCTTCGAAGGTGCATACGACGTCGACGAGGTGCTCGAGAAGGCGAGGACCGGCGATCGTGCCGTCCTTCGTGATGTGGCCGACGAGCACAGTCGGCAAAGATCGGGCCTTGGCTTCCCTGATGAGGGCGGAGGCGACTTCGCGGACCTGGGTGACTCCGCCGGGGATGCCTTCGACCTCGGAGGATGCCAAAGTTTGGATCGAGTCGACGACGAGCAGCTCCGGCTGTTCGGATTCGATCATTCCCAGTACCGACCCCAGATCGGTCTCGGCGGCGAGGAGCAGCGAGTCGGCCAGGGCATTGATCCGTTCGGCGCGCAGCCGCACCTGACCGGCGGATTCCTCACCGGTGACATACAGAACCTTGACCCCGAACATGGCGATCTTCGCGGCGACGTCGAGCAGCAGCGTCGACTTGCCGACCCCCGGCTCGCCGGAGAGCAGGACAACGGCGCCAGGCACGATGCCACCGCCGAGCACCCGATCGAACTCGGGGACGAACGTCGATCTCGCCTGCGCGAGCGTCGAGTCGATCTCGCTGATCGGCTTCGCCGCATTGGATTTCTTGACCTTCGTCTTCACCTTCGACGAGTTCGCGCCCTTTTCCTCAAGGGTGCCCCAGGCCTGGCATTCGGGGCAGCGTCCCAACCATTTGACCGTCGAATAGCCGCATTCCGAGCATGTGAAAGACATACCGCAATTCTGGCACGGGCCGCTGACACGAGAGTCCTTGCTCGAGAGTCCGGCCTCAGTGACAAGGAGAGCTGGCCGGTGCGCACTGCAGTGGGGGAGCTCGGTGAATGCAGAAGGGCGCCCGACGATGAGTTCGTCGGACGCCCCTGCCGGCAGAGTGCGGCAGCCAGGTCAGTCGAGCGTGGTGAGGATTCGGGGACCATCCTCGGTGATGGCGATCGTGTTCTCCGAATGGGCACCATTCGAACCGTCGGCCAGGCGCAGGGTCCAACCGTCCTTGTCGACGGACAACTTCTTCGAGGTGAACGACCACCAGGGTTCGATCGCCAAGGTCAGACCCGGTTTGAGCACCAAGCCGCGACCTCCCTTTCCGCGGTTGGGCACGTGCGGATCCTCGTGCATCGTGTGGCCGAGACCGTGCCCGCCGAAGTCGAGATTGACGGGGATGCGGTGGGCATCGGCGACGTCACCGATGGCCTTCGAGATATCGCCGAGGCGATTGCCTGCTTGGGCGGCGCTGATTCCGGCTTCGAGGCCGGCCCACGTGGTGTCGATGAGGCGCTGGTCCTCGTCGCTGCCGTCGCCGACGACGACGGAGCGGGCAGCGTCGGCAACCCAGCCGTCGATGGAGACGGCGAAGTCGAGGGTGAGCAGGTCGCCGTCCTTGAGGACGTAGCTGTGCGGTTTGCCGTGGAGGACGCCGTCATTGACGGACAGGCAGATGACGTTGCGGAAGGGGCCTGAGCCGAAGGAGGGGGCGTAGTCCCAGTAGCAGGACTTCGCTCCGGCATCCTCGATCATCTTCCGCGCGGTCTTCTCCAGGTGCATGATGTCCATGCCCGGTTCTGCGATCGAGGTCAGCTCGGCCAAGGTCTTCGCGACGAAACGGCCGGTCACCGCCATCTTGTCGATCTCGGCGGGCGTCTTCAGCTCAATCACAGGGGTCTCCTTCGGCGGGGTGCAGGGTTTCGACGGCGTTCACCGGTCCAGAATCGATTTTAGTCCTCGGCGGTTGTGAAGTCGCGGCCGCACCCGGATCTGTGGGCAAGGAGACAGTTGCGGCGTCAAGTCACCGGAGGGCGGAGCCGCGGACTGTCCGTTTCGATCGTGTGGAAGCGAGAACGAAAGGCAGCGCGAGTGCCGCAAACCCCAAACACCACAGAGGCGCGGCTCCGTCGACTCCGAGGGCGAGTCCGCCGATCCACGTGCCGGAGACGATTCCGACCTGGAAACCCACGACGTAGGTGGCCGAAAGCACCGAGGCTCCTACACCTCCGAGTCTGACCACAGTCGACTGCAAGATGGCCGGTGCCGCCGCGACGGGAAGACCCCAGAGGATGATCGCGGGCACGGAGACGCTCTGGTGAATAGACACTCCCAGCGGCAGCAGTCCGGCGAAGACGACGACAGCCGAGCTGACCAGTCTGGGGCGGGCGTCGAGGAACGACGAAGCGAGCCACACGCCCACGACTCCGATCGTTCCGAAAGCGACGAGGAACACCGAATACCCGCCCCCGACGATGCGGTCCGCCGCCGCATATTGGCTGAGATAGGGGTAGAGGACGTAGATGCCGGTCACGAGGAGGAGCGTTGGCGCGGTGACGAAGACGAAGGTCCTCGCCGAGGCGGAGCGATCCTTGGCAGAGTGGCTGTCCGATCGAGGCGGAAGAGACGGGATGGCTGCGAGTGCAGCGAACGCGACGATTGCGGCGACGGTGGCGATGGCGAGAGAGCTTGCCCTCCAGCCGAAGGTCTGTCCGAACAGCGTGACTCCGGGTACTCCGGCCAGCATCGCGGCACTGCTGCCGAGGAAAACCCGTCCTGCAGAGCGCGATTGTCGATCGGCGGGCGCGAGTTCGGCGGCTATGAGCGGGGCGATGCTCCAGAGCGTGACGTGGGTGGAGGCAATGAACGCGCGGGCGATGATGACGACGATGAGGTCCGGGGCGATGGCGACAACTGTCTGTGCGAGCGCGAGAACTGCCAGCGCACCCACCAGGACGGATCGGCGCGGCAGGCGTCGGGTGGCAGCGGTGAATGGGAGGCCGGAGACTCCGGCGATGAGCGCATACCAGCCGATAAGCCCGCCGACCTCAGTAGGAGGGACGCCGAAGTCGGTGGCGATCTCAGGCATCAGTCCCGTCGGCAGCATCTCGGCGACGAGGAAGACGAAGACCGCTGCTGCCAGGACGAGAGTGGGAAGTCGATCTGTCGAAGCCGAATGCGCGGTCGAACGCGGTTCTGCAGGTGTTCTCACAAGTTCCTCCGAGTGAGGAACTCGTCGATGGCGCCGGCCCACAGTTCCGCCTCTGCGGGGGTGAAGATATGCCCCGCATCGTCGAGTTCGACGAGTTCGGACCCGGGGATGCCCGCCGCTAGGGCACGCGTCGAATCCGGGAGGACGATACGGTCTTGACCAGCGGCGATGACGAGTGTGGGCACACTGACCTCGGTAAGACGGCGGCGGATGTCGACCGATCGGGCAAGGCTCATCTGCGGAGCTCGGGCGCTTCCCTGGGCGGAGAGTCCGGCACGGACGTTCGCTTCGGCGGTGATCGAGGTTTGAGGGCTGAGAGCGGCGAGTGTAGCAGGGGAATTCGCAAGGCGGAGCATGGCGGCAAGGTCGTCCACGCGACCGGCGGCTGCCAGGCTCTCATACAGCGAGCTGAACGCGGCCAGTTGTGTATCAGGGCCAGCAAATCCTACGGTGAGGATGAGTCCGGAGACGCGGTCGGGATGGCGAAACGCAGCGGTGATGGCGACTGCCGAGCCTAGAGAGAGGCCCAGGACAGGTACGTGGTCCTGACCCTTCGCGTCGATCCCTGAGACAAGCTCGTCAGCGAGGGCATCGAGGCTGAGCGGCGCTGATCTGGATTCGCGCAGGCCGCTGCCAGGATAGTCGATACCGAAGAGCTGCCGGTGCTGAAGGTGCCCGGCGAGGTCGCTGAAGTTCTCGAGCACGGATCCGCCGGCACCGTGGGCGAGGGCGAGCGGTGCGCCGGAGCCGAGGGTGTGGAGATAGGGCAGTGACGAGGTACGAGTGGAATAGTCGTTCATGCCGATGACGTTATGCATTGACATGGATGTCAAGGTCAAGACCGGCTCTCTGCTTATCGGCGAGCTTGCTGCGGCGACGGGCGCGAGCAGGCGCTCGATTCGGTATTACGAGGAGAAGGGCTTGTTGGACGTTTCGCGCTCGCCTGCGGGATATCGTGAGTACTGTCCAGAGGCCGTGAGAACGATTGCACGCATTCGGCGGCTGCTCGATGCGGGGTTCAATCTCGACGCGATTGCGGTGATGTTGCCGTGCCTCGGAGACGACCCCGCTCGGCCCATCGACATGTGTCCTAAGGTGGCGGCCCAGATCCGTGAGAATGTCGAGAATATCGAAGCCGAGTCCGCTGATCTTGCCCGACGACGGCAGGTGATCCAGGAGCTCATCCGCGTCCGGTGACCCGGAGCCTGCACCTTAGTGAAAGCAACCTTGTCGTCCGGTAGGTTCAGATACATGCGGTACATCATCACTGCGTTCATCTTCGGAACGGTCTTCGCGAATTCATTGCTCACAGGTGCCTACGCGTTGGAAGAGGGCGATGGACTCTGGGCGCTGTGGCTGATCATTTTCCCGGCCATTGCCCTCGTCGGCCTGGGATCTCTCCTGTGGGAGTACAGAAAGCAGGAGCACAGAAGGCGAGAGTCAGCGAACGCGAGCCCCAAGGTCTCGTTCAGCTGAGGCGGGTGTCCGGCTTCTGCGGTCGTGCAATGAGCCAGCAGATCGGCCCGACGACGGGCAGCAGCAGGACGATGATCGCCCAGACGAGTCTCACCCGAGGGTCGAGTCCTGATCGGGCGATGCTCACCATTGCCCAGATGAGCAGGACGACGAGCAGTACGACGACTCCGGACCAGATCACGTCATAGGCGGCGGGCAGCAGCGGATCTTTGCTCATGGCATCAATCTACCTTGACTTTTGTACGAAAGTCGCTCGTTCAGGGGCCAGCGCGGATATCGCGTCGTGTACCACGTGATATGCGCGCTGGCACTTGAACGACGTGAAGGGTCGTCGGTGGGCCGGTCTGCGCTTCGATCAGCCCACCGGCCCACCGGTCGAGGACCTCACTTCGCCCCAGAGGACTCAGCTCTCTCAGAGGAACTCGACTCCCTGCGCCAGCGGCAGCTCGCCGGAGTAGTTGATCGTGTTCGTGGCCGGGCGCATATAGGCCTTCCACGAATCCGAACCCGACTCGCGTCCGCCGCCGGTCTCCTTCTCACCGCCGAAAGCACCGCCGATCTCCGCACCGGAGGTGCCGATGTTGACGTTGGCGATTCCGCAGTCGGAGCGGGACAGGAACTTCTCGGATTCGGCGAGTTCGGCTGTGAAGATCGCCGAGGACAGACCCTGCGGCACCCCATTGTGGATCTCGAGCGCCTCATCGAGATCCGAATATGTGACGACGTAGAGGATCGGGGCGAACGTCTCTTCCGTGACCACTGCGCTCTGATTGGGCATCCGCACCACTGCCGGCTCGACATAGTGGGCTTCGGGGCGTTCATCGGCGAGCACCCTGCCGCCTCCGCAGAGGATCTCGCCGCCCTCTGCCTCTGCCTGCTTGAGGGCCGCCTGCATCGCATCGAACGAACCTGAATTGATGAGCGGTCCCACGAGCACTCCGTCATCGGTCGGCGATCCGATGCTCAGCGTCTTGTATGCGGCGACGACCTTGTCGACGAACTCGTCGGCGATGGATTCGTGCACGATGAGCCGCCGCAGCGTCGTGCACCGCTGACCGGCCGTTCCGGCGGCCGCGAAGACCACTCCGCGCAGCGCCAGATCGATATCGGCGCTCGGGGCGACGATCGCCGCGTTGTTGCCGCCGAGCTCGAGCAGGATCTTGCCGAAGCGCTCGGCCACGACGGGTCCGACCTCACGTCCCATCCGCACCGATCCGGTCGCCGAGACCAGTGCCACCCGAGAATCCCTGACCATCACATCACCGATGTCCCGCCCACCGACGAGGACAGGTGCGAGATTCTCCGGTGCCCCCACCTCGGTGGCGGCCCTGGCCAACAGGGACTGCGCCCCGAGGGCTGCAAGCACGGCGTTCTCTGAGGGCTTCCACACGACCGCGTCACCGGCGACCAGGGCCAGGGCGGTGTTCCAGGAATACACGGCCACGGGGAAGTTGAATGCGGAGATGACACCGACGACGCCGAGGGGATGCCACGTCTCCATGAGCCGGTGACCCGGCCGTTCGCTGGGCATGGTCTTGCCCCACAGCTGCCGGGACTGACCGAGTGCGAACTCGCAGATGTCGATCATCTCCTGGACTTCGCCGGCCGCCTCGGAGGGGGTCTTGCCGGCTTCGACGGTGATGATCTTGGCCAGATCCTCCTTGTGCTCGCCGAGCAGCTGTCCCCACCGCTGCACCAGCTGACCGCGGACGGGAGCTGGCACGTCCCGCCAGGTCTCGAACGCGGTCTGGGCTGCGGCGATCTTGTCCGCCGCTGTCTGCGCGGTGTCCGCGGCGATCGTGCCGAGGCCTTGTCCCGTGATGGGGGAGCGGGCCGGAAGGCTCGCCGAGGCGGCCGATCCCTCAAGCACGGATGCGTCTACTCCGCAGGCGCTCAGCCCTGTGGTGAGGAGGTCGGTGATGGTCTGATCGGTGGGCAGTGCGGTCATTGCTGTCCTTTCGTCGTCTGCTGTGTCGATCGGCTGCTGCGCCGGTCGGTGGAGTTCGGTCGTTGCGGGGAGGTGGGAGATGAGGGGCGGGTGCGCGAGGACTCAGATCACATTGAGCTCCTTACGCAGTCCGGTGGTGGAGAAGCGTCGTTTGTCCATGGGAGTCACATCGACGAGGGGAGTGCGGCCGGTCATGAGGTCGGCGACGACCTCTCCGACGGCCGGGCCCATGAGGAAGCCGTGACCGGAGAACCCGCAGGCGTAGAAGAATCCCGGCCTCTCCTCGGCCTCGCCGATGAGGGCATTGTGGTCGGGCGTCATCTCATACAGTCCCGCCCACCCGCGTTTCGCTTCGACATCGCCGAGCTCCGGGGTGCGGGCTTCGATGTGCTCGGCCAGGGTGGCCAGCCAGTTCGGGTCGCGTTTGTCGTTGAAGGACCAGTCATCGACCTCATCGGGGCAGCCGAACAGCAGCCCGGCTCCTTCCGGGTGGACGTAGTAGCTGGTGGAGAAGTCAATCGTGAAGGGCATCCGCGAGGTGTCGAAATCGACGGGCTCGGAGACCATGATCTCCCGCCGCAGCGGCTTCACGGGCAGGTCGACCCCGGCCATGTCCCCGATGGGGCCGGACCAGGCTCCCGCCGCGACGACGACCTGTTCGCAGCTGATCGTGCCCTGATTCGTGATCACCGAGGTGGCCATGCGATCCGTTCCGCCGTCGGTGTCGAATCCGGTGACCTCGCAGTTCTTGACCACCGTGACCCCGCGCTCGCGGGCGGCGGTGACGAAGCCTGCGACGACGGCCTCGGGGGTGCAGTGACCGTCGCCGGGATTGAACGCTCCGGCGATCAGCCCTTCGGTGTTGACGAACGGGGCCAGCTCGGCCACCTCGGCGATGGTGAGCATCCGCGAATCCAGCCCCATCCGCTGTTGCAGGGCCACGTTGTCGGTGAACGCGCGCACGTCGTCATCGTTGTCGAGGAGGAACAGATAGCCGTTGCTGACCAGGTCGATGTCGACGCCGAAATCGGTTTCGAAGTTCCGCAGCACTTCGAGCCCGCGGGCGGCCAAGGCGATGTTGACCTCGTCGGAGAATTGGCAGCGCACACCTCCAGCGGCCTTCGACGTCGATCCGGCTCCGGGGGTGTCGCGTTCGACGATGACGATGTCGCGGACTCCGCGTTCGGCCAGGTGGTAGGCGATGGCCGCTCCCATGACGCCGGCGCCGATGATGACGACGGAGGCTTCGGCGGGCAGGGCTTTGGACGTGTCGGGGACCCCGTCGGTGTGAGGGGCGGTGGTTGATGCGGTGGGGGATTCCACGGTTCACCTCGCTGTCTGCTGCCGGGGCGACCGTCGTTGGTCGCCCCGGAAACGGAGAGTGCCGACGGCGATGTCGGCGTTTGTGTCTTGACTTCATTGTGGTTGCCATCACACTTAAGAACAAGCGAGAGTTTGTGAACACTGTGTTCAAGAAACCTAAAGACAGGAGAGCGCTGCCATGACATGGACGCTCGGACAGCTGCGCACTTTCGTCGCTGTGGCCGAACTCGGATCGATGACGCGGGCGGCCGACCACCTCGGCTACAGCGTCGGGGCCGTGTCCCAGCACATCTCAGCCCTGCGCAGGGTCGTCGATTCCGACCTGTTCCGACGGCGCGGCCGTGGGCTCGTCCTCGCCGAAGCCGGGCGCACCCTGCTGCCCAGGGCGCGGAACATCCTCGCCGCTCAGCAGCAGGCGGAGATGGCGATGCTCGGCCGGGACTTCCGCAGCGAGGCCATCGTCACCCTCGGCGTCTTCGGATCGGCATCGACGACGGCGCTGCCGAAGGTGGTGCGGGCGCTGGCCGAGCGCCATCCGCATATCGAAGTCCGGGCGCGGGAGATCAATGTCGAGACCATGTCGGCCGCCGTCATCGACGGGATCATCGACCTGGGGATCGGGATCAACTACCCGGCCGCGCCGCTGCCGCCGATGCGCGGGCTGAGTTGGGAAGCTGTGGCCGAGGAAGACTTCGGCATCGTCGTCCCCGCGGGGACGTCCCGGCCGAGCGATGACGATCTGGCCGAGGCCGACTGGATCCTACCGCCGGCTGAGGAGCTCTTCGGCCGCGCGATGCGGTTGGCCACCTCGGCGCTGGGAATCAATGCGAAGGAGACCCATATCGTCACGGACACCGCGGTCGCGCTGGCGCTCGCCGGAACCGGGCTCGGCCTGACCCTGGCGACGCCGATCATGATGTCGTTGGGTGGGTCCGAGGTCGACCTCCACCCCGTCGTCGAGGCGGGTGGACGCGAGATCATCGTGCTGACTTCCCCGGACCCCAGCGATCCGGTCCGGGCGGTCGCTAAGGTGGTCACCGAAGTCTTCGCCTGAGATTCCGGCCTAGGATAAGGACATGAGCTTCGACCATCAGTGGAATAAGGTACGCAGGGCCAACCCCGACCATTCGGCGAACTACGCGCAGCGGTGGCGAGATCTTGCGGCCGCCGGGCATGACATCGGCGGTGAGGCCAGGTTCGTCAACGCCATGGCTCCGCGGGGATCGCGCATCCTCGATGCCGGCTGCGGAACCGGCCGGGCCGGCGGACTGCTCATCGACGAAGGGCACACCGTCTTCGGCGTGGATCTCGACGAATTCCTCATCTCCGTCGCCGAGGAGGACTTCCCCAGCGGTGAATGGCACACCGGCGACCTCGCCGACTTCGATTTCGCCGGCGCCGGGATCACCGAGATCGATGTGGCCTTCTGCGCCGGAAACGTCCCGTCCTTCCTCGATCCCGCCTCGCGCCGGCAGACCTTGGGCAATATCAAATCGACGCTCAAACACGGCGGCCGGTTCGTGTCCGGCTTCGGTGCCGGACGCGGGTATGATTTCGACGATTTCATCGAGGACGTCAAGGCCACGGGGATGTTCGTCGACCAGAAGTTCTCCACCTGGGAACTCCGCCCCTTCGAAGCTGACAGCGACTTCCTCGTCCTCATCGCCGAAAGGCTGTGAGCCGGTCGATTCGCAAGGGCGGCAGAATTAGGCTGGGATCGACCCATACTGCTGATCAACTGAAGGAGAATGATCATGATCTTCATCGTCGTGAAATATGACGTGAAACCCGAAAGCGTCGAGAAGTTCCCCGAGGCGGTGCGCGCCTTCACCGAGGCCGTGCGGGAAGAGCCCGGCAACCTGTGGTTCGAATGGTCGAAGAGCTTGGAGAACCCGAACGAGTTCGTGCTCGTCGAAGCGTTCACCGACGAAGGTGCCGAACCTCATGTCAAGAGCGACCATTTCGCCGCCGGTCTCGAATCGATGCGCCCGCACCTGGCCACGACGCCGAAGATCATCTCCCGCAAGATCGACGGTGAAGGCTGGGACGAGATGGGCGAGCTCAAGATCGGCTGATTCGTCTCGGAGCAGCCGAGTCCGCACCCTTCACCAGGGCCCCTGGAACTCTTCCAGGGGCCCTTTCGACATCGCGATGAAAGCCTCGGTCGCCGGTGAGAGTTCGGCATCGCTGCGCGAAATGAAAGCGAAATCGACCGGGAAAGCGGGGGAGAGATGGGCCCAGGACAACTGGTCCCGCAGCGGATGGCGCTGCAGTTCTACGAGCGGCAGGATCGTGTCGAACGTCCCTCGTGAGACTATCTCCAGGGCCGCATCGCCGTATTCGACCTGGATGAACGGATCGAGGTCGATCTGCTCCGACTGTGCTCTCTCAGCAAGGAGCCGGCGCATCGGATCTCGAGTACCCCAGCTCGCCTCGGCGAGGACCAGGCGACTGGGCACAACCTGATCGAGAGAGACCGGGCGTCTGGTCCTCTCGCGATGAGCACTGATATAGACAACGTCGTCCGAGAGCACCGGCGCCGAAACCTGCAGTCCGTGCGGATCGACAGGCAGCTCGACGAGACCGGCTTCGAGGTCGCCGCGGCGCACTGCATCTGCGACGTCGGACGAATTGAGGCCGACGACCCTGACCTGCACGTTCGGGAACCGCTCATTGAAGGCGAGGATCAACGGAGCAAGCAGGTAATGCTGGGCGCTGCGGAACGAACCGAAGGAGACCTCTCCTCCCGACAGATCGGTGGTCACCTTCGCGACCCGTGAGACCTCGGCCGCGGCCTCGATCGCCGCCTTCGCCTTCGGCACGAGCTGCCGGCCCACGTCGGTCAGCCGCAGACGCGAGTTCGTGCGCACGAACAACGTCGTCCCCAGGCGTCGCTCGAGCCGCCTGATCTGCTCGGACAGACTCGGCTGAGCCATATGCTCCTTCGTCGCAGCGGCCGCGAACGACCCCTCGTCGACGGTGCGGATGAAGTATTCCAGCTGCCTCAGCGTCGGACCCTCACTCATGTCGACAGCATAACGCGCTCAAGGCTCAACCTTGGGCGGATGCTCTGATTTGCCGTCTTCCGCCTGTGTCGAGTTCTCGGCAGACTGTTGCCACCTGGTCAGTACGACGGATCCAAAGGGGGACCTCATGGCCGCAGTCACCTATCGCAGTGACGCACGTTTCAAACGCAGCATGACGCTGCAGTCCGCGATGTTCATCGCCATCGGCGGGCAGATCGGCTCGGGATGGCTCTTCGCAGTACTCTCGGCTGCCGGAATGGCCGGTCCTTCGGCCGTGATCTCCTGGCTCATCGGTGGCGCACTCGTCACCCTCATCGCCCTGTCCTGGATGGAGGTCGGCGCAGCACTGCCGTTCTCCGGAGCGATTGTGCGCTACCCCTATCTCTCACACGGCGGGCTCACCGGTTGGCTGATGGGCATGTCGTACTGGCTGGCCAATCTCGCTCTGCCGCCGATCGAAGCGGTCGCCGCAATCACCTACGTCGGCGGTCTGTTTCCCAATCTCGGGCTCCTCGAGACGCGACAGGGAATCTCGATGCTCGCCTGGCCCAACGGCATCATCACCGGCATCGTCGTGATGTTCGTATTCATGCTCATCAACATCTTCGGGGTCAAGCTGCTCAGCGAAGCCAACCGATGGATCACCTGGTGGAAGATCATCATCCCGACTGCCACCTTCGCCCTCCTCTTTCTCGTCTTCAACGCCGGCAACTACACCGACCACGCATTCTTCGGCAACGCAGGTGGCACGAAGGAAGGCTTCGGTGCGACCTTCCAAGCTGTGGCGATCTCCGGCATCGCCTTCGCCATGATGGGCTTCCGCGGTGTCATCGACTTCGCCGGCGAAGTGAAGAACCCCAAACGCAATATCCCCTTGGGCACCATCGGGTCCATCCTCATCCCTCTGGGCATCTACACCGGACTGCAGATCGCTTTCATCGGCGCCATCAACTGGGCCGACGCCGGAGTCAACCCCGGCGACTGGGCGGCACTGATGTCGAGTTCTTGGGCCGATGGGCCGCTCGGCGCCGCGCTCAAGGCTTCCGGGATCGCCCTCCTCGGAGCATTCGTGTCCCTGCTCCTCCTCGACGCAGTCATCTCTCCCGGAGCCGCCGGGTACCTCTACCTCGGCAGCGCCTCCCGAGTCGCCTACGGCCTGGCGACGAACAAGTTCTTCCCGTCCATCCTCACCCGGATGAACCGGCACGGCGTCCCGGCCTGGGCGATCATCGTCAACTTCGCCATCGGGCTGGCCTTCTTCCTCCCGGCCCCGAGCTGGTACCGCCTCGTCGGATTCATCTCCTCCGCCCTCGTCCTCTCCACACTCACCGCACCGGCGGCGATCCGAGTCATGCGACACCACGCTCCGCAGCTGCACCGGCCCTATCGTCTGCCGTGGTCGAAGGTGCTCGCCCCGATCGGCTTCATCGCCTCGACGATCACCATCTTCTGGTGCGGGTTCATCACCCTGGCCAACCTCGACGCCATCCTGCTCGGTTCAATGGTCTGCTACGCGATCTTCTTCAGCGTCAAGAACGGGTGGACGAAGCGGGCCCCCTCGATCGTCCTCTCCATCGTCTTCATCATCGCTTGGGTGATCGTGTGTGTCCGCGGAGGGTTCATCCTCGCCCCGTCGGACATGGCGGTCGATGACCCCGGGAAGGTCTATGAGTTCCTCATCGGCATCACCGTGCTCACCGTCGCCTTCCTCTTCGTGCTGCGGCTGATGACCAAGCGAGAGGGAGTGCGCCACCTGCGTGCAGGCTACTGGCTGGTGTTCCTACTCCTCGCCGAACTCATCCTCTCCGCGTTCAGCGAGTACGGACCTTTGCCGACCCCGGCAGTCATCTTCCCGTGGGACTCGCTCATCGCCGTCATCATCGGCTACATCGCCTACCTCGGGGCCGACAAGACCGGATTCGCAACTCCGGAGCTGAAAGCTCTGGAACAGGAGAGCATCGAACGCGAGGCCGCGAACGACGGCGATGACAGCTTCGACGACGTTCCTTCGACACCAGCACAGGAGAGGAGAAGTCCGGAATGAGCACAGCAGTCGTCACCGGTGCTGCCAGCGGAATGGGGCTGGCCACCGTGCGCACCTTGGCCGCCGACGGCTGGACGGTGGTGGGCATCGACATCGCCGAGGCGGTGGAAGAGGTGGACAACACCACCTTCCTCACCTGCGACATCACCGACAGAGACAGTCTTGGCCGGGTCCTCGGCGACTACCTCGGGGAACCGGGAGACGAACAGTCAATCGACCTCGTCGCGAACATCGCCGGCATCTTCCCGCCGACGACGATCGAAACCTACACCTCCGACACCGTGCGAGCGATCTTCGATGTCAACGTACTCGGCACTCTCAACGTCTCCGCCGAATCCCTGCCGTGGATGTCGCAAGGCTCAGCGATCGTCAATTTCGCCTCCGTCGATGCGTTCACCGTCTCTCCCGGCCAGCTCGTCTACGGGGCGTCAAAGGCCGCAGTCGTCATGGTGACAAAGAGCCTCGCCCTCGAGCTCGCCCACCGAGGGATCCGCGTCAATGCCATCGCCCCCGGCTGGGTCGACACTCCGGGCAACAAGGCCACCGGACGGATGGAAGCTGCCGCCGTCTCCGTGCCTCTGGGGCGAGTTGCCCAGCCAGAGGAGATCGCACGCTGGGTCGCTATCCTCGCGTCGGCCGATGCCGGATTCATGACAGGGGAGACCGTCGTCCTCTCCGGCGGGGACGTGATCCGCTGATGCCTCCCTGCGATACCCCCGCATATCTGCCCACCCCAATCCCGTCGGGAAGGAACCACCGCTATGACCACACCGAAGTACGCCGTCATCGGTGCCGGAGCCGCCGGTCTCTCCGCGCTCGCCCAGCTGCGCAAGGCCGGGATCGACGCGGACTGCTTCGAGAAGGACGACTGCGTCGCCGGACACTGGAACACCGACTATGATGCGCTCCACCTCATCACCGCCCGGGATCAGACGTTCTTCGAAGACTTCCCGATGCCGGCGGACTATCCGCATTTTCCGCGCCGAGACCAGGTCAGGGACTACATCGTCTCCTTCGCTGAAGAGTTCGCACTGACCGATCACATCCGCTTCTCCACCGCAGTCGAAGCGGTCGAACCGATTGGCGGAGCGGACTCGGCCGGCACAAGAGGATGGACCGTACGCACGCGGAGCAGCGACGGCACAGTTTCCGAACGCGACTACGACGCGGTGCTGGTCGCCAACGGGCACCTGCGTGATGCGAAGATCCCGAACGTGCCCGGGACATTCACCGGCAAGCAGATTCATTCCTCCGAGTATGCGAACACCGGCGACATCGACGGTGACCGGGTGCTCGTCGTCGGAGCAGGCAACTCCGGTTGCGATCTTGCAGTGGATGCAGCACAGAATCGCTTCGAGGTCGACATCGTGGTCCGCAAAGGCGTCTTCTTCCAGCCCAAGACCTACTTCGGCAGGCCCCGACAGATGCTTGAGTGGATGAACCAGTTCTCCGCCGAGGAACAGGACTTCATCGCACGCCTGCTCGCAAAGGTCTCACTCGGCGACAACACGGAATATCCCGGACTGCCGGCGCCAGCCGAACGTACCCTGGCTGAAGGCTACGCGGTGGTCAACGACCTTCTCCTCTACTGGATCCATCACGGGCGGATCAGCGTCCGCCCCGCAATCGAACGGTTCGACGGACGGACAGTGACCTTCGACGACGGCACACAAAGGGACTATGACACGATTCTCTACGCGACAGGGTTCAATCCGAGCCTTCCGTTCCTCGACGATCGGCTCGTTGCGAAGAACGGGACGATGCCCGTCAAACACGCGGCCGGAATCATCCCCGCCGGTCTCGACAACCTGTACTACATCGGACTGACTGCACCGCGAGGGCCGCAGATTCCCATCTACGGAATGCAGGCAGCGCTCGTGGCGAAGATGTTGCAAATTCAGGAATCAGGGACGGTCTCCGTCGCAGGGTTCCTCTCGGAGCGATTCCCACCGGAGCACGGCATCGATATCGTTCGTGCACCATGGCTGAAGGAACTCTCTGAAGTCGAGACGGCAGTCGATGCCCTCCTCTTCGCCGAGAAGTCGACGACGGCGACAGGAGCGCGAGCATGAGGACCGCACTGATCACCGGAGGAGCAAGAGGGCAGGGGCTCTCGCACGCCAAACGGCTGGCGGCAGCCGGGTGGGCTGTCGTCATCGGCGATGTCCTCGACGAGGACGGCACAGCCTCGGCGAAGGAGCTTTCCGACCTCGGGCACAGTGTCGATTATCGTCACCTCGATGTCTCCGATCCGGACAGCTGGGATTCGGTGATGGAATTCGTGCGCGATGAGCATGGCAGTCTGCACGGACTAGTCAACAACGCCGGAATCATCCACGTCGCCGACATCGTCGAGGAGTCACTGGAGGTGTGGAACAGAATCGTCTCCGTCAACCTCACCGGCAGCTTCCTCGGACTGAAGGCGGCGTCCCCGCTGCTGGAGGTCGGGTCGTCAGTGGTCAATGTTGCATCTGTGTTCGGCCCGATCGGCGCCAGGGGCTACGCGGCGTACTGCTCGACGAAGGCGGGCATCATCGGGTTGACCAAGGTCGCCGCGCTCGAGCTGGCCGAACGGCGGATCAGGGTCAACGCCATTTGTCCCGGCGGGGTGTCCACGAAGATGAATGAAGACGAGCCTGAAGGCGGCGTCTCCGATGACACCCCGTTCGGTCGCCGCGCGGAGGTCGACGAGATCTCGGGAACCGTGGCATTCCTCCTCTCCGACGATTCCCGATTCATCACGGGCACGGAAATCACCATCGACGGGGGGCTGACAGCGAAATAGGTGTGTTGGCAGGTCGGAGAACTGTCTACACTCGGACCCATGGCGATCAAAGCGCAGAACATCGCATCGATCGAAAAGGCCCTGGGCGAACCATGGGCCGACACCCGTGCTCGCTTGGAGGCGGCCGGGGGAGCGTCGGCGAGTCACAAGGAACTCGCCGACGCTCTCTATCCCCAATTCGACGGCAGAGTCGACAACCACGGCTGGTGGGTCCAGGGCGCCGTCGTCGCCTACGAGCAGGAGATCGGACGTCGAGTCCCCGGCCAGCGCGCCGACGGCACCTTCGACGTCACCGTCTCCCGCACCATTCCCGGCGATCGTTCCGCACTCATCGAAAAATTCGCGTCCCTCGTCGGCGACACCCTCAACGAGGTAGCCCTCGACGGTGATCCCCGCACCTCGGAGACAGCGAAGCGCTCCTTCTGGCGAGCCAACCTCGAGGGCGGCGCCAAGGTCGAAGCCGCCGCTGAGACGAAGAGCGAAGACAAGACACTCTTCGTCCTCACCACGTCGAAGCTTCCCAGCCCCGAAACCCTGGAGGAATGGCGGGCCTTCGGCAAGGACTTCCTCAAGCAGCTCTGAGCTCTGACCGTCCGGCAGCTCTGATCGACCGCCGGTGGAACGGCTCCGACCTCTTGTGAGCACGGCAGCTCCGAGACACCCGATCCGCCTCAGCCGATGATCGGGTTCCAGACTCCGAGCACGCGAGCTGCACCGATCGCGACCGCGCAGACGGCCAGACTGAGAAGCACCGCCACGAGATCTCGGACCGCGAACTTCGACCGCCTGCGCCACGTGCGTCCGGGACGACCGAATGCCCTCCCCTCCATCGCCATCGCCAAGGTCGTTGCCCGGCGAATCGAGACCACGAGCAGAACGAATACCCCGCTGAAGAGGCTGCCCGTGCGCCGCAGAAGCGAACCGCCCGCGACGCCTCTGGCCCGCCTGGCCATCGCCAGCACCTGCCACTCGCTGACGAGCAGTCCGAGCAGACGTGAGGCCGCGAGAACCGAGACCACGACGACCTCCGGCAGTCGCAGGCGCTGAATGAGCGCATCGGCGAGGTCACGCGGATCGATCGTCGACGCGAGAACGATGAGTGGGATCGCCAACGCCAGGGCACGGACGAAGATCGCCGCGGCCGCGGCCAGTGACTCCGTGGTGAACAGAATCGGACCGAAGTCGACGACCACATCCCCGGTCTTCTCCGCCAGCAGCGCTGTGCCCCAGGCCGCAAGCAGGGCTCCGGCGGGGAGGAACCACAGCCGCTTGGCCGCGGCCATCAGATCGAGTCCCGTCGCCGGCAGAGCCAGCAATGCTGCCAGCAGCACCACTCCGGCAGAGACGAGATCGATGCTCAGCAGCGCCCCGACCATGAGGATGAGCGCGACTGCGATCTTCGTCAGCGGATTGCACCGAGCCAAAGCGGTGGAACGCACCACGGGGATGAGCTGCCCCGGATCCTCTGCGGCGACCTCGGAGGCGGGGCGAGAATTCATATCGAGACTGTCACTCACCGCGATCACCCGCCCTGACATGCGAATCCGACCCACTGATGTCGGCTTGTTCTGCGCTGCTGCGGTCGCCGAGCTGGAGGAGATCGGCCCCTATGGCCTCGAGGAACGCCTGATCGTGGCTAACCGCGACCACCGCGGAACCGTGTTCCAAGACATCGAGGAACATCTCCACCAACCGCGCCCACGTCAGCGCATCCTGACCGAAGGTCGGCTCATCGACGATGAGTACCCGGGGCCGGGGAGCCAGCATCGCCGCCACCGACAGGCGACGCTTCTCCCCACCTGAGAGACTCTGCGGATGAGCCTGCGCCAACCCGGTGAGACCGAGTCCCTCAAGAAGCTCATCCACCCGTGCCTGCGACTCGGCGGCAGACCATCCGGCCAGTCGGGGGCCAAGCTCGAGTTCGGTCGCCACGCTCGAGGTGAGGAACTGGTGCGCCGGTTCCTGGAAGACCATGCCGATGCGCGCCGCCAACTGCTTCGACGGCCAGGCGAAAGGCCGGGCCCGTTTGGCTCCTTCCCGCAGGGCCGCCTCGGCGAGGACCTGCCCGGAGAATTCGGGCAGCAGACCCGCCAAGGTCAGGGCCGTCGTCGATTTGCCTGCCCCGTTCGCACCGACGATTCCGAGCGCCTGACCGGCACGCAGGCTCAGCTCCAGGCCGGCCGCGGTGGGGGCGGCCATGCGCGGTCGAGCAACGCTGAGCCGATGGGTGCGCAGCAGAACCTCGCCGAGGCGGCCCGTCGTCCTATTGATTTCTGCGGTTCCGCCTCGGCGCGAGTCGGGGGAGTGCCGCGGCATCCAGATTCCGCAGTCGACGAGTGTGTCGGTCAGGTCCGGATCGGAGAAGATCTGCGCGGGCGGACCTTGGGCAGCAATGCCGTCGCGGCCGAGCACGATGACCCGGTCGACGTGATCGATCCACAGCTCGACCCGGTGTTCGACGACGAGCATGGTCGCCTGTGTCTCGGCCTGCACGGTGAGCACGGCATCGCGGACCTCGGCGGCCGAGGCGGGATCGATATTGGCCGTCGGTTCGTCGAGGACGATGACCTCCGGGGCCATCGCATGGATCCCGGCCAGAGCCAGCCGCTGCTTCTGCCCGCCGGACAGAGCGGCACTCGGATGCTCCGGCGGCAGATCGAGTCCCAGCGCCTGCAGGGACTCGGGGACCTGAGCGTCGATTGTCTCGGACGGGAGTCCGAGGTTCTCCATCCCGAACGCCACATCATCACCGATGCGGGAGAAGATCACCTGAGAATCGGGATCTTGGAGGACCAGCCCGGTGCTGCCTCGGCGGGGATCCGGTTTCTCACCGCCGACGAGGAGTTCACCGGTGGCCTCACCCGATTCCTCGGGCAGGACACCGGCGACGGCGTGGAGGAACGTCGATTTGCCGGCCCCGGAGGCGCCGAGCAGCAGCACTTTCTCTCCGGCCGCGATCTGAAGGTCGAGTGGACCGACAGCCGGCTGGTCACGGTCGGTGTGCGACCATGAGAAGCCGGCGGCCGTGATCGGCAGCGCCATCAGCGCAGACGGCCGGAGGCGAAGGAGCTCAGAGCACCCGTGGCCGCGATCGCCCGATAGGCGAACCAGGCGCCGATCCCGGAGATGACGAGGCCGGAGACGATCGCGCAGACGGCGTAAATCGCCTGGAAGCCGAACTGCCATTCTGCGTTGTACATGATGTTCTCGCTCACGGCCATGAACGCAGCCGCCAGCATGCCCGATGCGGCGGTGACCCACAGGGTGAAGCGCTTGTAGCCGAAGGCGGCGAAGACGAGTTCGGCACCGAGGCCCTGCAGCAGACCCGAGAGCAGAACGGTTGCTCCGAAGTGGGAGCCGAGGACGGCTTCGACGATGGCCGCGATGAGTTCGCACAGGAGCGCGGCACCGGGTTTGCGGATGATCGCACCGGCGAGCGGACCGGCCAGCACCCAGAGCCCGGCGATGAGGCCGATCGACGGCGGGAATGCCTGGAAGGCGAGTTCGAGGACCTTCCAACTCAGCGCCAACACCCAGAACACGAGTCCCACGGCGATGCCGAGAACGGCGGTGGTGACATAGTCGACCACCCGCCACTGTTTGGATTTCGGCGCCGCGGTGAAGGCGCGTGAAGGGGTGGGTGTGGTGTTCGGCGTGGTGGTTTTCGGCATTGTGCCTCCTCATTTCAAGGAGGGGTGAAGAGTCTCGACTTCCTTCGACGGTGCTAACCGCATCAGGTTCGAGGGTCTGCAGCTTTTTCTGCACTCTCAGCGCCCCTGACGGCGCTCCCCTGTCGTAGCCACCACTGTACAACAGGGGAGCGGGGCAGCGACCGGGATCCGTGGCGACGCGGAGGCCGGGGGCGGTCATCGAGGATTCACTTCCCGTTCCCATTCCCGTCGATGGGCCTCGAACAATCGGACACTACTGGTCAGTAGGAATGGGCGGGTGAATACGCATCGACTTAAGAGACCGCTCAGTGCCCTGTCCGCCGCCACCCTGCTCGCCGCTCTGGTGGCGGCCCCGGTGCCCGTGCGTGCCGAACCATCTCTCGGCTCCGGAGGGCCGACCGCGACCCAGGGTGCGAATGCCGACTCTGTTCAGACCCGCAGCCCGGACCGGTCGGATTCGCCCGCCGAGGCGGATGCTGGGAGCGAGGCGATCACCGATACCGTGTTGCAGGTCGGGGCCGACTCCACGGCGCGCAACCTCTCGTGGATGAGTGAGAGTGCCGGTGGGGGAGAGATCCGGTGGGCGCCGGCGAGTGAGCTCGTTGGCGGAAAGCTCCCCGCCGATGCTGACAAGGCTGAGACCACGGACTCGGGCCTTGCCGCCGACCTCAAGCGTCACTTCAACCATGCGAGCATGACCGACCTGAAACCTGGCATTGACTACGCCTACCAGGTCGGCAGCGAAGAGGACGGGTACACCGAGGTGCAGCAGTTCACCACAGGGTCTGCTGGAGGAGACGACGAATTCCTCGTCTTCGGCGACCCCCAGGTCGGTGCCGGAGGCGGGGATCCAGACGACGCTGCCGGTTGGGACCGGACCCTGTCCTCGGCGGCGGCCACTGCTGACGACCCGAGCTTCTTCTACTCGCTGGGAGACCAGGTCAACTCCGCCGGCAACCAGGAGCAGTACGCGCAGTACCTGGCACCGGAAGCGACCCGCACGATCCCGCAGGCGACGACGATCGGCAACCACGATGTGTCTTCGAAAGCCTACGAGCAGCACTTCAACCGACCCAATGTCAGCCAGGATCACGGCGGTGGCGGCGTCATCACCTCCGGCGGCGACTACTGGTTCATCGAGGACGGGGTCCTGTTCCTCAACATCAACTCGAACAGCCCGGACATGGATGCCCACGCCGAGTTCATCGACGAGGTCGTCGCCGAGCACGGAGACCAGGCACGCTGGACTGTTCTCGGGTTCCACCACTCGATCTATTCGACGGCAACCCATTGGGACGACCTCGACGTCAAACGGCTGCGGAAGGCGATCCCTCCGGTCGCGGCCCGCAATGACATCGACCTCGTCGTCTCCGGCCACGACCACATCTATAACCGCACCTTCCTCATGGACGGCGAAGGCAAGCCTGTTGAGGGCTCCGAAGCGGGAGCCGAGGAAGAGAAGGAAGACGGGCAGACGCTCTACCTCACGCTGACCTCGTCATCAGGGTCGAAGTTCTATGACTACGTTCCCGGCCTCGACTGGGAAGGCAAGAGCGTCCACAACGACGTGCCCGCCTTCACGCGGGTCCGGGTCAGCGACGAGGCGCTGCGGGCGACGACCTATGAGGTGCCGGCAGGTGGGCCACCGGCCGATGGTGAGCGCGCGGAAGCGCAGGCCGCAGCCGAGCAGATCGACGATGTCGAACTCAGGCGCGCCGAGGCGGAAGAACCCGCCCCGGATGACGACGCCGGTGCAGACGCCGGTTCCGGCGCCAGCGCGGGTGCCGACTCCGCGGCAGGTGCTGATGATGCAGGTGCGAATGATGACGCCGACAGTGCAGGAACGAGCGACGACGCGGACGCAGGTGCCGATGATGCCGGAACCAGCGACGACGCGGACGCAGGTGCCGAGGATGCCGGAACCAGCGACGACGCTGGTACGGGTGGCACCGCCTCCGACAGCGCCGCCTCCGACGGTGCTGCCTCGGGTGGTGTCGGGTCTGACGGTACCGACGACGAGAACGGAACAGACTCGGGGACAGCAGATGCCGGCACTGCCGACTCCGGCTCCGAGGCAGATGCGACCGAGGCGAACGCCGCAGGAACGGGCGATGATTCGGATTCATCCGGGACCGCATCGGCGAGTGGGGATGGAGACCTGCCCCGCACCGGCGGTGGGCTCGCACTGCCCTTGGCCGTCGGCGCGGGAGCGCTGGCACTCGGTGCGACACTTCTCGTGGTGAGCCGTCGCCGCCGAGGTGCCGGGCTCAGCTGATCGGCACAGCCGTGCTGATCAACCCGGCGCTGTCGATTAGCTCGGAACCACCATGACCGGACCCTCGGCGTGGTTGAGGACTCCGCGCGAGACGGATCCCAGCAGTGCGCTGCGGATCCGTCCGCGCCCACGGGTGCCCATCACCGTCAGCTGTGCGCGGGAGCTGATCTCGACAAGAGTCTCAGTCGGATCGCCGACCGGCACCGAGGTGGTCACCGTCAGATCCGGGAACTGCTCCGACAGCGTCGCGGCTTCCTTCTCGAGTGATTCGGTCAGCTGCCTCTGTCGACGCGCGGTGACCTCGGAGCTGAGTTCGAGGTCGGGGTACCAGTAGAGCCATTCCTCACCGGCCGGCAGCACCACGACGAGTTCGAGTTCCGTGCCGCGTAAGGCGGCCTCGGCGGCTGCCGTGAACATGGCGACCCGACCGGTGTCGGAACCGTCGACCGCGACGACGACTGGGCCGTTGCCGGCCGTTGCCGAGGCCGACCGTTCGGAAACGACGATCGTCGGGCAGTGAGCGTGGGCAGGCAGCGCCGTGGACACGGATCCGAGGACTCGACCCATGAAACCGCCGCGGCCGCGGGCGCCGACGATGGCGACCTCGGCATCGGCGCTGAGCGTGACGAGCGCACCGGCGGAATTGCCGGGTGCCGTGCGGAAGGACTTCTCACCGGAGTAATCGCGCAGAAGTTCGACCGCCTCGGCGAGGGTCTTCTCTGCTTCCTTCTTCGCCTTGTCATCCTCGGGTTCACTGGGGATGGAGGCCATATTCGGATAGATCATCGTCGGCAGCTCATAGGCGGTGACGACGGTGAGAACGGTTCTGCGGCGTTCGGCCTCGACTGCGCCGTAGCGGACGGCTTGGGCGGCGAGTTCCGAGCCGTCGAAGCCGACGAGGACGCCGAGTTCGAGGTTGAGGCCGGATTCGGACGAACTGGTTTGAGCAGACATCTCGCACCTCTCGATCGGGGCCTGTCCAACCCAGACGCCGACGACGGCCCCGACTGGCGGTATCGTCCGCGTCGCTTTCAGTCTACCAAGACGGTTCTACAACTTGTAGAAAAAACGTGGGGCGAGAAGGTCCGTCTCACCTGGGCGTGCATCCGGCTCAGACGCGGAAGCCCAGATGGGCCAGTGCGATGCGCAGGATATGGTCCTGGCCGTAGCAGAGCTCGCCGACGATATCGGGACGCATGGTCTCCTCGGGGGTCAGCCAATCGAGGCTGAGGGCATCGGCCCGCGGGGTGCATTCGCCGCGGACCTCCATGATGAAGCACATGGCGATCGCATGCTGGCGCGGATCGTGGAGGAGGGCCGAACCCTCGGTGGGGAAGTACTCGGCGATGTGGAACGGGCTGATCGCAGGCGGAATGACCGGCAGCGCCATCGGGCCGAGGTCGTTCTCGGCATGACGCACCAATGCGGTTCGGATCGTCTCGTGGAAGCGGATCCGCCCGCCTACGACCTCGCGTCCGAGGGTGCCGTCCTCGAGGCTGCGCAGCAGCAGGCCGATGCGTTCGACATTGCCGGTCTCGCCCACCCGCACTGGGATGGCGTTGACATAGGGGATCGGCATGCGTCTGCGCAGGCGCGCGTATTCCGCGTCGTCGAACCAGTTCTCGTCGAAGTCCAGGGCAGTCCGAGTCATGACCCAATATTCCCACAACCATCCCTCGCGGCAGAAGAGCATGGGGACCCCGTTGGTGAACTGGGACACGCTTCGGGTAAAATATCTTGATGTCGAGATAAATTTCCGACCGGCAGGGACCTGTCGAGTGACGTGGCCTACAGTTGTGTCAGCACTATGTGACCATTTCCGGTCAAGGACTATGAAGGGGTATCCATGATCAATCATGAAGTCCGCACCTACAAGAGCTCAGAGAACCTGGCTCGCGAAGATCAGCTCGCATGGAAGATCGCCGAGGTCGCATCCGACCCGACGCCGGTCGATTCCGAAGTCACCGAAATGGTCATCAACCGCGTCATCGACAACGCTTCCGTCGCTGCCGCATCCGTGCGCCGCTCCGCTCCCACCCACGCTCGCGAGCAGGCTCAGGCTCACCCGTTCAATCCCGGTGCCAACATCTTCGGCCTGCCGGTGACCGACCGCTTCTCACCGGAATGGGCCGCTTGGGCCAACGGTGTGGCCGTGCGCGAACTCGATTTCCACGACACCTTCCTCGCCGCAGAGTACTCACACCCCGGTGACAACATCCCGGCAGTGCTCGCAGTCGCCCAGCACAAGGGCATCGGCGGCAAGGACCTCATCAACGGCATCGCCACCGGCTACGAGATCCAGGTCGACCTCGTAAAGGGAATGTGCCTGCACGAGCACAAGATCGACCACGTCGCCCACCTGGGCCCCTCGGCCGCAGCCGGCATCGGCGCCCTGCTCCACCTGCCCACCGAGATCACCTTCCAGGCCGTCCAGCAGGCCCTGCATGTGACCACCGCGACCCGTCAGTCGCGTAAGGGCGAGATCTCGTCCTGGAAGGCCCACGCTCCGGCGTTCGCCGGCAAGATGGCCGTCGAATCCGTCGACCGTGCGATGCGCGGCGAGGGAGCCCCGAACCCGATCTACGAAGGTGAGGACGGCTTCATCGCCTGGATCCTCTCCGGCCCCGAAGCCCGCTACACCATCCCGCTGCCGGGCAAGGGCGAATCGAAGCGTGCGATCCTCGACACCTACACCAAGGAGCACTCGGCCGAGTACCAGGCTCAGGCGCTCATCGACCTCGCCCGCAAGCTCGGCGGGCAGATCGAGGACCTGACGAAGATCAAGCGCATCGTCATCCACACCTCGCACCACACCCACAACGTCATCGGCACCGGTGCGAACGATCCGCAGAAGATGGATCCGAAGGCCAGCCGTGAGACCCTCGATCACTCGATCATGTACATCTTCGCCGTGGCCATGCAGGACCAGGGCTGGCACCACGAGCACTCGTATGCTCCCGAACGCGCCGGCCGTCCCGACACCGTCGAGCTGTGGCACAAGATCGAGACCACCGAGGATCCCGAGTGGACCCGCCGCTACCACTCGATCGACCCGAACGAGAAGGCCTTCGGCGGACGCGTGGAGATCGAATTCGAGGACGGCTCGACGCTGACCGACGAGATCGCCGTCGCCGACGCCCACCCCTTCGGTGCTCGTCCCTTCGCCCGTGCGAACTACATCGAGAAGTTCAAGACCCTGGCCGAGGGCATCGTCTCCGATTCGGAGCAGACCCGGTTCCTCGATCTCGCCGAGAACCTCGAGAGCCTCGACGCCAAGGGCGTTGCGGAACTGAGCTTCACGGTCGACGGACTCGAGCACAGCGGATCGAAGGGCATCTTCTGATGCTCGGCGCACAGGCAACCCCCGCCGAGCGCCGCGCCAAGTTCCGCGAGCTGCTCGCAGGCGACGAGATCGTTCAGTTCCCCGGCGCCATCAACCCGATCAACGCTCAGATCATCGAGCAGACCGGCTTCGAAGGCGTCTACATCTCCGGTGGCGCGTTCTCCGCGGCCATGGGTCTGCCCGATATCGGGCTGACCACTCTCACCGAGGTGGCCGACCACGGACGCAATATCGCCCGAGTGACGAACCTGCCGACCTTCATCGACGCCGACACCGGATGGGGCGAAGCCATGAACGTGGCCCGCACCGTCCAGGAGTTCGAGGACGCCGGAATCTCGGGCATGCACCTGGAGGACCAGGTCAACCCGAAGCGCTGCGGCCACCTCGACGGCAAGGAGGTCGTGACCGCGGCCGAGATGTCCAAGCGCATCAAGGCCGCCGTCAAGGGGCGCCGAGACGAGAACTTCGTCATCTGCGCCCGCACCGACTCCCGCGCCGGGGAAGGCCTCGACGCCGCCATCGACCGGGCGAAGGCCTACGCCGATGCGGGAGCGGACATGATCTTCCCAGAGGCGATGCGAGATCTCGGAGAGTTCGAGAGATTCGCCTCCAGCGTCGATGTGCCGATCCTGGCGAACATGACGGAATTCGGAAAGAGCGAACTGTTCACCACCGAACAGTTGGCGAATGTCGGAGTCAAACTTGTGATCTACCCGGTCACGACTCTGCGCATCGCCATGGGTGCGATCAAATCGGGCCTGCAGACCATTCGGGACAAGGGCACTCAGGTGGACCTGCTCGAGGGCATGCAGACCCGCGCGGACCTGTATGACACGATCGACTACGCGGCGTACAACGAGTTCGATGCCGCAGTCTTCAACTTCTCACAGGAGGGTCACCAGTGACCGAAGAAATCAAGAAGGGCCTCGCCGGTGTCGTGGTCGACACCACCGCAGTGTCCAAAGTGGTCCAGGAGACCAACTCGCTGACCTACCGCGGCTACCCCGTGCAGGAGCTCGCCGCCAAGCGCAGCTTCGAGGACGTCGCCTACCTCATCTGGAACGGCGAACTGCCCACCGAGGCGCAGCTGGCGGAATTCCAGGAACGCGAACGCTCCCAGCGTGAGATCGATGGCAAGCTCGTCGACCTCATCCTCGGCCTGCCCAAGGACTGCCACCCGATGCACGTCGTGCAGACGGCTGTGGCCTACCTGGGCGCCGTCGACCCCGAGGCCGACACCGAGGGTGCCGAGGCGAACCTCGCGAAGGCCGAGCGTCTCTACGCCCAGCTGCCGACGATCGTGGCCATCGACCACCGTCGCCGTCACGGCCTCGACCCCGTCGCCCCGACGAAGGACCTCGGCTACGCCGCGAACTTCTTCAAGATGGTCTTCGACGAAGTTCCTGCCGAGGAGGTCGTACGCTGCTTCGACGTGTCGATGATCCTATACGCCGAGCACTCGTTCAACGCCTCGACCTTCACCGGTCGAGTCATCACCTCGACCACATCGGACCTGTACTCGGCAGTCGCCGGTGCCGTCGGGGCGCTCAAGGGACCCCTGCACGGCGGAGCGAACGAAGCCGTCATGGCGATGCTCGAAGAGGTCGGCACCGCCGACAAGGCTTCGGCCTGGATCGACGAGGCACTGGCGAAGAAGGCGAAGATCATGGGCTTCGGCCACCGCGTGTACAAGAACGGCGATTCGCGCGTTCCCACCATGCGCAAGGCCTTCGAGGACATGGTCGCCGTCAAGGGTGCGAACGATCTGCTGGATCTGTACAACACCTTCGAAGAGGACTTCGTCGGGCGCAAGGGCATCTACCCGAACCTCGACTACCCCTCGGGCCCGGCCTACCACCTCATGGGCTTCGACACCGAGCAGTTCACCCCGATCTTCGTGATGGCCCGCATCACCGGCTGGACCGCTCATATCTTCGAGCAGCAGGCGAACAACGCCCTCATCCGTCCCCTGAGCGCCTACGACGGTGAGGACCAGCGCGAGGTTCCCGACAACCGGGGCTGACCTCTCGAAAGGCAGAACACACATATGAGACCAGACGGCTCCTACCGTCCGGTCGATCTCGAGGGTTTCGACTTCACCGTCTCCGGTGGGGTCGGAACTCTCGTCATTGATCGGACCGAAAAACGCAATGCGATCTCCCGGCCCATGTGGCGGGCGCTGCCGCAGATCATCGCGAACGTCGATGCCGACGATTCGATCGGCGCGCTGGTGATCACCGGGGCCGGCGGGCACTTCTCCGCCGGTTCGGACATCGCCGACCTCAACGTCGCACTCGCGGACTTCTGGGAACTCAACTCCACCGCCGAGGCGGCCCTTGCGAGCTCGCGGACACCGACGATCGCCGCCATCACCGGCAACTGCGTGGGCGGAGGGACGGAGATCGCCGCGGCCTGCGACATCCGCATCGCCGCCCCCGGAACGATCTTCGGCGTCACCGCAGCCAAACTCGGACTCGTGTACCCGGCCGGACCCACGAAGCGGCTGGCTGAGATCCTCGGCGACGCCTGGGCACGGTACCTGCTCATCACGGCCTCGATCGTGAAGTTCGAGAAGATGGCCGAACTCGGGTTCTTCCACGAAGTCTCCGACACCCCGCTCGAGACGGCACAGGCCCTGGGGGAGCGGATCGTGGGACTGTCCCGGCTCAGCCAGGTCGGTGCCAAGGCGATCCTCGACGGTGAACTGACGGAGGACACGGAGCCGCCTCGGTGGCTCGATGACGCCTTCCGGGACGAGATCATCCGCGGTCAGGAAGCCTTCTTCGCCAAGGAGCCGCCGGAATTCGGCTTCGCCAAATCCGCATGGCAGAACGGTCCCCAGGTTCGTTCTCACGGAGTCCCGCGGAGAGGATAAACTGAGCGAATGCGCCTAGCAGTCCTCGATATCGGCTCCAACAGCGTCCACCTCCTGGTCGTCGACGCCCACGTCGGAGCACCGCCCCTGCCGGCCACCTCGCACAAGGAGGTGCTCAGACTCGCCGAATTCCTCAGCGACGACGGAACGATCGACTCCGAAGGGCAGGAACGGCTGCGCTCCTTCATCGCCGATGCCGTCGAGATCGCCGAAGACCAAGGCGCGGAGCAGATCCTCGCCTTCGCCACCTCGGCGGTCAGGGAAGCTCCGAACGGGATCGGACTCATCGAATCGATCAACGCTCAGCTCGGGGTCACCCTCAACGTGATGTCGGGTCGGGACGAGGCCCGCGTGACCTTCCTCGCCGCCCGCCGCTGGTTCGGGTGGTCGGCCGGGAAGATCCTGTTGCTCGACATCGGCGGCGGCTCGCTCGAGATCGCGGCGGGTCAGGACGAATACCCGCAGGCGGCCGTGTCGGTTCCGCTCGGCGCCGGACGCACCTATTCCGAGTTCCTCCCGGACCCGATGCCCACTGAAGAGGACATCCACCGCCTGCGCAAACATGCCCGGGCGCAGATCGGACGCATCGCCGGCGACATCAACAGGGTCGGAGTGCCCGACCAGGTCGTCGGGTCGTCGAAGACCTTCCGCTCGCTGGCCCGCATCGCCGGCGCAGCCCCGAGCGGAGACGGAATCTATGCTCCGCGGAAGCTCTTCCGCCGCGACCTCGAAGGCATCATCGACACCCTCGCCTCCCGCACCCCAGCGGAACGTGCGACCCTGCCCGGCGTCTCCGAAGCCCGAGCCGGACAGGTGCTGGCCGGAGCGATCGTCGCCGAGGCGGCCTTCACGATCTTCGACATCGGCGTCATGAACATCTCCCCATGGGCGCTGCGTGAAGGCATCATCATGCGCAAACTCGACCTCCTCGACTCGGCCGAACAGTCATCGGCGATGCGCGTCGAGCCCGTCGCCGCCCTCGACTGAGTCTTCGGCGGGTCGCATGCCGGCGTTTCCGGACACGGTTGAGCCGCTTTCGCTTCTGTCGGATTGCTACCGGAATTCAGGTTCGCCTGCTAGTTTTTGATTAGTCGCCGAGGCGGCACCCGCACTGATCTGCCCGTGCCGACATCGGTGAAAGCCCGAATCTTCTGACGGAAAGCACGAATCTGCTGATGCGAAATGGTGAGCTGTCCCCGAACTTCCGCGACCAGGCGCTGGAGACTCTGAAGAAGACGAGCGCGGCCGACCCGCTCGACGTCTTCGTCGTCGGCGGGGGAGTGACCGGAGCAGGATCGGCCTTCGACGCAGCCACCCGCGGACTCAAGGTCGGCGTTGTCGATGCCAAGGACTGGGCCGCGGGCACCTCGTCCCGGTCCTCGAAGCTCATGCACGGCGGACTGCGCTACCTCGAGATGCTCGACTTCAAGCTCGTCGCCGAGGCGCTCAAGGAACGCGACCTGCTGCTCCAGCACACCGCACCGCACCTCGTCGAACCTGTCGCCTTCGTGTTCCCCTTCGAGCACCGCCTCATCGACCGGGCCTTCATCGGCTCCGGCGTGCTCCTCTACGACACGATGGCCACCCGGCCGGGCCGCAAACGGGCTGTGCCGATGCACCGCCACCTCGGGAAGAAGGCACTGAGCGCCCACTTCCCGGGCTTGGCCGACGACGCCGCCGTCGGAGCCCTCGAATACTATGACGCGAAGGTCGACGACGCCCGCTTCGTCATGAACCTGGTCCGTTCGGCCGTGAGCTACGGAGCCGCTGCCGCCAACCACGTCTCCGTCATCGGCTACCTCCACGACGGCGATCAGGTCACCGGCGTCCACGCCCGGGACGAGATCACCGGTGAGGAGTTCGACATCCACGCTCGCCGCACCATCCTCGCCGGGGGAGTCTGGACCGAAGAGCAGCAGGATCTGGCGAAGGCCGATGCCGGGCTCAAGGTGCTCGCCTCGAAGGGCGTGCACATCACCGTGGCCGAGGACAAGATCAAGGCCGACCCGAACACCGGAATCATCTCGAAGACGGAGAAGTCCGTCCTCTTCGTCATCCCGTGGGAAGGCTACTGGGTCATCGGCACCACCGACACTCCGTGGAACGAAGACGTCGACGCACCGGTGGCGACCTCGCAGGACATCGACTACCTGCTCGAACATGCCAACGCCATCCTCGCCGACAAACTCACCCGCGAGGATGTCATCGGCGTCTACTCGGGACTGCGTCCGCTGCTCCAGCCGGTCGTCAAGGAAGGACAGGCCTCGACGAAGGTCTCCCGCGAACACACCGTGATGGAGGTCGAGCCGGCCCTCGCCGCGATCGCCGGCGGCAAGTTCACCACCTACCGAGTGATGGCCGAAGACGCCGTCGATTTCGTCCTCGGCGACGATGCGAAGGACCGCAGGTCACTCACCGAATCCGTGCCGCTGCTCGGTGCCCAGGGCGTCGGTGCACTGAGGCGCGGCCAATCCGGAATCGCGGAGAAGTTCGGATGGGACGAGGACCGCGTCAAACGACTCATCCGCCGCTATGGCACCCTCATCGAGGATCTGCTCGACCTCGTCGATGAGGATCCCGAACTCGGTCAGCCTTTGGACGGCGCCGAACGCTACCTGCGCGTCGAAGCCCATTACGCGGCCGCCGCGGAGGGGGCCGTCCACCTCGGCGACATCCTGGAGCGGCGGATGCGGCTGAACTACGAGACTCGCGACCGGGGGAAGAACGCCGCCGAGGCGGTCGCGGCCATCGTCGCACCCGTCCTCGGGTGGGACGACGACCGGCAGACGGCCGAGGTCGAGGCGTTCAACGCCCACGTCGACGCCCAGGTCGCGGCCGAGTCCACCGACGATGACGCCTCGGCGGCGGCCCTGGTCGGTGCGACTCTCCACTGAACCGTTCACAGAGAAGTGCGGGACCACAACGGAATACCGACAATCGAATATCGACAGACCTCGGAGCACCCTCCGGGTCGACCATCGACCGGGACACCCTCCGGAAAGACAAACAATAGGAGTTTGTGAGATATGGGCACCATCTTCCTCTTCGAGATCGCCGGTACGGCGATGCTCATGCTGCTCGGCGTCGGCGTCGTCGCCAATGTCGTCCTCGGCAAGACCAAAGGCAACGGCGGAGGCTGGCTGCTGATCTCCTTCGGCTGGGGCCTCGCGGTCTTCGCCGGTGTCTTCGTCGCTTATAAGACCGGCGCACACCTCAACCCCGCCGTGACCTTCGGCATCCTCGCCAGCGGAGCCGACGAATATGCACCCGGCATCGCCGTGACTTTCGGCAACACCATCGCCTATCTCGCGGCCGAGATGATCGGAGCGATGCTCGGCGCGGTCCTCGCGTGGGCCGTCTACAAGAAGCACTACGACGAGGAGAAGGACGCTGGCAACATCCTCGGCACCTTCTCCACCGGTCCGGAGCTCCGCTCCTACGGCTGGAACTTCGTCACCGAGGTGATCGCGACATTCGTCCTCGTGTTCGTCATCCTCCTCTTCGGCAAGACCCCACACGAGCTTGGACCCTTGGCCGTCGGCCTCCTCGTCGTCGTCATCGGCGCTTCGCTGGGCGGGCCCACCGGCTACGCCATCAACCCGGCGCGTGACCTCGGTCCGCGCATCGTCCACGCACTGCTGCCGATCCCGAACAAAGGCGGCTCCGACTGGGCGTACTCGTGGGTGCCGATCGCCGGACCGCTGGTCGGCGGCGTCGTCGCCGGTCTGGCCTCCCAGGCATTCGTCTGAGTACGATCACAGACAACTGAGCACGCTCACAGACAAACCACTTCGACACAGGAGTCAGAATGAGTCAGGAAAAGTTCATCCTCGCCATCGACCAGGGCACCACCTCGTCGCGGGCGATCGTCTTCAACCATGACGGGCAGATCGTGTCGTCCGGCCAGCTCGAGCACGAGCAGATCTTCCCACGCGCCGGCTGGGTCGAACATGACCCGATCGAAATCATCAAGAACACCAACGAGGCGATCGGTCAGGCCCTGGCTCGGGCGAACATCAACCGCCACCAGCTCGAAGGCGTGGGCATCACGAACCAGCGTGAGACCACCGTCATCTGGAACAAGAACACCGGCGAACCCGTCTACAACGCCATCGTGTGGCAGGACGCACGCACCCAGAAGGTCTGCGATGAACTCGCCGGGGACGAAGGACCGGATAAGTACAAGGACCGGGTGGGTCTGCCCCTGGCGACCTACTTCGCCGGCCCGAAGGCCAAATGGATCTTCGACAACGTCGACGGGGTCAAGGAAACCGCCGCGGCCGGGGACCTGCTCTTCGGCACCATGGACACCTGGGTGATCTGGAACCTCACCGGCGGGGTCAACGGCGGAATCCACGTCACCGATGTGACGAATGCCTCGCGGACGATGCTGATGAACATCGACACCCTCGACTGGAACCCTGACATCGCGGCAGATATGGGCATTCCCGTCGAGATGCTGCCCGAGATCAAGTCCTGCTCGGAGATCTACGGCTACGGGGCGAAGAACGGACTCATCATCGACACCCCGATCTGCGGCATCCTCGGCGATCAGCAGGCTGCGACGTTCGGTCAGGCCTGTTTCGAGAAGGGGCAGGCGAAGAACACCTACGGCACCGGCAACTTCATGCTCATCAACACCGGCAATGAGCCGGTGGCCAGCAAGAACGGTCTGCTCACCACAGTCGCGTACAAGATCGGCGAGGACGATGCCGTCTACGCGCTCGAGGGGTCGGTGGCGGTGACCGGTTCGCTCGTGCAGTGGCTGCGCGACAACTTCGGCATCATCAAGGACGCCCCCGAGGTCGAGACCCTGGCCAAACAGGTCGAGGACAACGGCGGCTGCTATATCGTGCCGGCGTTCTCCGGACTCTTCGCCCCGCACTGGGAGTCTGATGCTCGCGGCGTGATGGTGGGTCTGACCCGGTATGTGAACAAGAACCACATCGCCCGTGCCGCCCTGGAATCCGTGGCTTTCCAGTCGCGCGAGGTCCTCGACTCGATGAACCTCGACTCCGGTGTCGAACTCACCGAGCTCAAGGTCGATGGAGGCATGGTCGCCAACGAGACGCTCATGCAGTTCCAGGCCGACCTCCTCGGCGTGCCCGTCATCCGTCCCGAGGTCATCGAGACCACGGCGCTGGGTGCGGCCTATGCGGCGGGCATCGCCGTGAAGTTCTGGAACGGCGAGGACGACGTGAAGGGCAACTGGCGCGAGGACAAGCGCTGGAATCCGTCGATGGACGACGAGACGGTCGACCGCCTCTACCGCCTCTGGAACAAGGCGGTGGAGAAGTCGAAGAAATGGGTCGACGACGACACCGAAGCCCTCTACGCCTGAATTACTACCTGACGGCGGCCCAGCAACCTCGCGCGAGGTTGCTGGGCCGCCGTCAGGTAGTTCTGGGGAGGGGGAGCCGCGTTAGACTGGAAGAGATGAGCAAGAAGTCGAAGTCCCAGCGGAAGGTGTTGACCACCAAGAATTCTGCGCGCTCGAATTCGAAGCGCCATAAGGAGTACTTCGACAAACACGACGTCTATGAGAAAGACGCCCATCACGTCTCCGATAACCGGATCAGGCTCGGCCTCTCCAGCTCCTCCGTCTCACCCATGACCGTCGAAGAGACCTTCACCCAGGCAGCCAAACACGGCTACGACGGCGTCGAGATCATGGTCACCCATAACACCGAGACCCGCGACGTCGACCTCATCAACGGACTCGCCGGCGACACCGGACTCGACGTCATCTCCCTGCACGCCCCGACCCTGCTGTTCCTGCCCCGAGTGCTGCACAAAGACCATTGGGAGAAGCTGCGGATCACCGCGAACCTCGCCAAGGCAGTGGGCGCCGACACGGTCGTCCTCCACCCGCCGTTCCGCTGGCAGGGCGAATACGCCCTCGGCTTCGTCGACGGCGTCCGCCAGGTCGCCCAGGAGACCGGTGTGAGACTGGCCGTGGAAAACATGTACCCCTGGCGGGCCGGCCTGCGCGAGATCCAGGTCTACTACCCCGACTGGAACCCCCTGGACGAGGACTACGACGACCTCACCTTCGACTTCTCCCACGCCTCCACCGCCGGCATGAACGCATTGGAGACGGTGGGCGAGATCTTCGACCAGCTCCGTCACGTCCACCTCACCGATGGGGCCGGCTCGCTCAAGGACGAACATCTCGTTCCGGGCGAAGGCACCATGCCTGTCGCCGAGACCCTGCAGTACCTCGCCAAACACAATTGGCAGGGCGACGTCGTCGTGGAGGTCAACACCCGATTCGTCCGCAGACAGGCCGCGCGCGAGAAGATGCTCGCCGACTCCATTGCCTTCGCCCGTGAGCACCTCGGCCTCGACGCAGATACTCGACGACGCAACGCCCACAGCCACACCCGCACCTCCGAGCACAAGCCCTCGCGGTCCGGAAGGGCCGGCGCCGAGAGCTGACCCTGCGAGCGACCGCGACCTCGCACATCACCCTGCCCGTCTTCGCCTCGCTTCGCTCGGTCACGTATCGGCACGCTTCAGCGCATGGACACCCACCGACCACCGCACATCAGATATCGAAAGGCTGACGCACTTTGACCACCATCGCCTCCATCGGAACCGGCAACATGGGCACGGCCCTCATCCAGGGAATCCTCACCGCCGACGCGAGCATCACCGTCCGCGCGACGACGAACTCGACCGACTCGGCGCAGCGGCTCCGCAGTGATCTGCCCACCGCCACGGTCACCTCGCTGGAGGATGACGCCGACGCGAATCGGAAAGCCGTGTCCGGTGCCGATTTCGTCTTCCTCGGTGTGAAGCCGTGGATGATGGCCGATACCCTGCGCGAACTCGCCGACGACCTTGACCGGGACTCCGTGCTCGTGTCCATGGCAGCCGGCGTCGCCGCGGCCGACCTTGCGAAGCTCGCCCCCGAGAATCCGATCGTGCGGATCATGCCGAACACGCCGAGCGCCATCGGCCACGGCGTCATCGCACTGGCCCCCACCGCCGAGGTGACCGCCGCCAGTGTGGACACACTGAAGTCCCTGCTGTCGGGCGCCGGCCTCGTCGTCGATCTCGACGAATCCCAGATCCCGGCCATGACCGGCATCTCCGGGTCCGGAGTGGCGTACTTCTTCCTCCTCGCCGAAGCCATGATCGCCGCGGGCGTCAAGCAGGGTCTCAGCGAGGACGTCGCCCGCCAGATGGTCGTGGCCACCGCCGACGGTGCCGGCCGACTCCTGACCGAGAAACCCGATCCCGCCGCTCAACGTCAGGCCGTGAGCAGCAAGGGCGGAACGACCTTGGCCGGTCTCCAGCAGTTTCTCGACTCCGGGATCTTCGATATCGCCGAGGCGGCCGCGCAGGCGGCAGCGGACCGTTCCCTGGAGATGGAACAGGAGAACTCCGAGGTCATCAACGGCTGAGCCGGATCTCCCTGTTCAGGGGAGGACGTGGGACGAGCGGGCGATCGACACGGCCTCATGCCGGGTCCGTGCCGAGAGCTTGACCATCGCCGTATTGAGATAGGACTTCACCGTCGACTCGCGCAGCGACAGCGCCTCGGCGATGCGGGCATTCGGCCATCCCAAGGCAACATGCGAGAGGATGTCGGTCTCCCTCGGCGACAGCCTGACTGCGGGTACCGGCGTCTGGAAGCTCTCCGGATTGTGTCCGGAGAGAATATCGGCCAGGCGCGCCTCGATGCCGGTGAGCTTCTCCCTGGTCTCCTCATCGACGATCCCGGAGCGGATCGCCCTAAGCTCGGCATAGGTGTGCCGGAGAGCTTCGCGTCCCGAGGGATCCAGATCCGGGTAGAGCGGTTCCTCCTTGACAGGGCCGCGCGGTTCCTGCCGGTATCCGAGTCGAGCGAGATCGACCGAAAGCTGTCGTACCCGTCTGACGAGGTCTCCCGTCTGCGGGGCGGCGGCGTTGTAGTCCGCGCGGTGGCCGCAGTAGACCATACCGGTGACCTCACCGCCGTGCAGAGTCGGCACGGCGACGAGGACGCGGATGCCCTCGCCGAGCACCTCCTCGTCGTAATGGTGGGTGATGAGCGGGTCGATCTCATAGTCGCGGGTCAGTTGCGGAGTGCCTTCGGTCATGGCCCGACCGCCTAGGCCGCGCCCTGTGCTGACGATGAGGGTCGAGAGCAGGTCCTTGTCGGCGCCGGCGACGGCTTCGACCGCGACCGAATCCTCTTCGACCATGCCTCCGAAGACGACGTCACCGGTGCCGCTCTGGTGCAGGGAATCGACGGCTTCGACGAATAGGCGACGGGTCTCGACCTTGAGTGCCCGCGTTTCCTTGGCGTGCGCATTCATGTGAACAAGCTACCAACTTTCGGTGGTATTCCCTAGCGCATGCTGAACGTTACCTTTGGGTCATGTGATTCAGGACACTGATGTTCTGCCCATTCAAAGGAGAAAGAATGACTGACCCTGTCAACACCGGTGTTGACTTCCTCGCAGAGGAGGAGAAGCCGGAGTTCAAGGCCCTCAAACGCAAGCGCTTCTCGGTGGTGATCCCGCTGTCGATCGCGTTCCTCGTCTGGTACTTCCTCTACGTCATCCTCAGCACGTACGCCCACGACTTCATGTCGACGAAGGTCGTGGGGGAGATCAACATCGGACTCGTATTCGGGCTGCTGCAGTTCGTGACGACCTTCGCGATCACGATGTTCTACGTCTCGTTCGCCAACAAGAAGCTCGACCCTCCCGCGGAGGCGATCCGTGAACGACTGCAGGCCGAATCGGAAGGACACCGCTCATGAGCACTCTGGCAATCGGAGACTTCGTCGCTTCGGGAGTCGACCTCCTCAGCGCAGCGACCACCGAGGTGGAGAACAACCCGGTCCTCAACATCACGATCTTCGCCGCATTCGTCGCGGTCACGATGTTCATCGTTCTGCGGGCCAGCCGCAACAACAGATCCGCCTCGGACTACTATGCGGGTGGCCGGTCGTTCACCGGACCGCAGAACGGCTTCGCCATCGCCGGTGACTACCTCTCTGCCGCATCCTTCCTCGGCATCTGCGGTGCGATCGCCGTCAACGGCTACGACGGATTCCTCTACTCGATCGGCTTCCTCGTCGCCTGGCTCGTCGCTCTGCTCATCGTCGCCGAACTCATGCGCAACACCGGCAAATTCACCATGGCCGACGTGCTGTCCTTCCGCCTCAAACAGCGCCCCGTACGCATGGCAGCAGCCCTGTCGACCCTGGCGGTCTGCTTCTTCTACCTGCTCGCGCAGATGGCCGGTGCCGGCGGGCTCGTGTCTCTGCTCATGGGGATCGACGGCAAGGTCGGCCAGTCGCTGGTCATCGCCGTCGTCGGCGCGCTGATGATCATCTACGTTCTCGTCGGCGGAATGAAGGGCACCACCTGGGTGCAGATCGTCAAGGCGATTCTGCTCATCGCCGGTGCTTTCGCCATGACCATCTGGGTGCTCGCACTCAACGGCTTCAACCTCTCGACCCTGCTGGCCTCGGCCGTGGACAACGCAGCCGAAGGAGTCGGGGAAGGCGTCCTCAACCCGGGTCTGCAGTACGGCGAGAATCCGCTCGACTTCATCTCCCTGGCACTGGCGCTCGTGCTGGGCACGGCGGGTCTGCCCCACGTGCTCATGCGCTTCTACACCGTCCCCACGGCTAAGGAAGCTCGCCGATCCGTGGTGTGGGCGATCTGGCTCATCGGTGCGTTCTACCTCTTCACCCTCGTGCTCGGCTATGGTGCGGCCGCACTCGTCGGCGCCGACGCGATCAAGAACGCTCCTGGCGGCGTGAACTCCGCGGCTCCGCTCCTGGCGCTTCAGCTTGGCGGGCCGCTGCTCATGGGCTTCATCTCCGCGGTCGCGTTCGCCACGATCCTCGCGGTGGTGGCGGGCCTGGCGATCACCGCGGCGGCCTCGTTCGCTCACGATATCTACGCAAACGTCATCAAGAAGGGCAAGGTCGAAGACTCCGAGGCGGAGGTCAAGATCGCCCGTCGCACCGTCGTCGTCATCGGTGCGGTCGCGATCATCGGCGGCATCGGAGTGCAGGGGCAGAACATCGCATTTCTTGTGGCGCTGGCCTTCGCCGTCGCCGCCAGCGCGAACCTGCCCACGATCGTGTACTCGCTGTTCTGGAAGCGCTTCACCACTCGCGGTGCGGTGTGGTCGATCTACGGCGGACTGATCTCGGCGATGGTGCTCATCGCCTTCTCGCCGGTCGTCTCCGGCTCCGAGACCGCGATGATCCCCGGTGCCGACTTCGCGATCTTCCCGCTGTCGAACCCCGGCATCATCTCGATCCCGCTCGGCTTCATCCTCGGGTGGATCGCCTCGGTGACGGATCGAACGGTGGAGAGTCCCGAGCTGGCCGCCGAAATGGACGTCCGTGCCCATACCGGATTCGGCGCCGAGGAGGCTGTCGAGCACTGACCCATTCCGCCATCCGCGTGTTCGAAGTGCAGACGACCCGATTCCGATCAGCACGCATGCACTTCGAACACGCGGTTGTGGATACCGCAGCGTTATGGCCGCGTCGTGACCATCTCGGCGCACGCACGCTTGCGCTGAGAACTCGGCTGCAATCGAGTACCACGCGGGTGCGGAGGCGCCGCTGACTCAAACGCCGTGGACTGTTGACAGCATGCGGACTCGGACGTCTTATGGGTGTGGATGCCGAGGGCGATTCCACAGGCGGTTGAGGAGGCCTTGTCGGAGTCTCATTCGCAGCGACAGTCTTGCCGCATGTACAACGTGGTCCGCACCAGTGAACTCAGGGCGCGTGGGGTGCAGAGCAGATGCATCCGTGGCGCCAAAGACTGCTGCCTTTTGGCACTCACTCAAGGGATGTATTCTGTCATCGCCCGCTGCTCGAATCCCAGACATGGTGCGATAGCGGAGTTCATCACGGACGAAGCGTGGATGCACAGAGTCGTCGAGCAGACCGACCCGGAGTCGGGGAGGCCTCGTTTCGAACTCCTCGACATGTTCGAGAAGCTGCGAGTGGCTTCGTACCCGCACTACCGATTTGACGACGTGATCTGGGGAGTCTCCGCCGCATTCGTCCATGACCTTCCGCTGCATCGACCGCCTCGGGGGAAGGTCTTCATCGCTCATCCGACGAGGCGGCACAGCAGTGCCGATGTGTCGAGGACCTCCAAGACCATTCCTGATGAGGACGTCGTCCGTATCGGCAAGATGGCGCTCACCTCGCCCATCCGCACCGCGTTCGACCTCATCGGCCAACTCGGTGAACCGGAGGGCTTCGCCGTGCTGGAGTCGTGTTTGCGCAGATCGGTATTCGGTTCCGACGCAGGAGCGGACGCAGCGGCCAGGTTCGGTTACCCACCGGACACGCTGGCATTGGCCGAGCGCCGAATCGCCGAGGATTTCCTGCCCGTGCTGGGCCGACTGTCGAAAGGCCAGGTGAGAGCGCAGCGCTTGCTGTCGGCGATCGGTCCGCTGTCGGAGAGTTACGGAGAGAGTCGCTTCGCGTACAACCTCACGCAGCTGAGGCTGACCGGATTCAGTCAGCAGGCCAGGATCTGGGATGGGCGCGCAGTCATCGCTCGTGTGGACTTTCTGCACAGAGAATCGCGGACGATCGTTCTCGTTGACGGCTTCTCCAAATATGCCGACAACGGAGTGCGGCTGATGCGCAAAGAGGTTCGTCAGTACAACCGGTTGCTGGAGCTGGGCTACCGAATCGTTCGTCTCAACTTCACCGAGGTGACTCACCTTGAAGAATGCGCGACCAAACTCTTCGGGCAGGCACCGCACCTGAGGGAGTTCATCGCCCCACGGGTGCGTTCCTGAGCTCGCACCCAACCACGGCACCAACTGCTTGAAAATGCAGATGCCCCGACCGAAGTCACTGCTTTTACACTTTGAACCCGCGAATGTCGGATGCACCTCGGGCCAGACGCTGTAGACTGGTCCGAGTCGCTGACCACGGCATGATCGCACCGGGCCCTGCCTGGGCGAACAGTTCGAATTCGGTGGCGACGCGCGGGCGTAGCTTAATGGTAAAGCTTCGGCTTCCCAAGCCGACGACGCGGGTTCGATTCCCGTCGCCCGCTCTCATACCGCGCACCCACACTGGCTATGCCAGCGATCCGAGACCCACGATGCGGGGTGATCGCCGCTCGCAGCGTGTGCCGCCGCGGTGGTGTCGGACCTGACCGGTGCGCCAACTGCTTCGAAATGCAGATGCCCCGATCGAAGTCACTGCATTCACGCTTTGAACCCGCGGTTACCTCTGGCACCGCTTCGCAGCCTACGGGCGGCCGGCGAAGCGGCCGAGCAGCTCGACGTGACCGGCGACGATGAGCAGATCCTGTTTGCCCACGCGGGTCGTCGGATCGGCGTAGGTGAAGTCGCGGCCGGGGCTCTTGATGCCCACGATCGTCACTCCGTACTTGTCGCGGACACCGGACTCGCTGAGAGTGAAGCCCTGGATCTCCCGCGGCGGCCGCATCTTCACCACGGCGAAATGGCCCTCATCGAACTCGATGTACTCCATCATCCTGGAGCTGACCAGGTGGGCGACGCGGCGACCTGCGTCCGACTCCGGGTAGAGCACATGGTGGGCGCCGATGCGGTGGAGGATCTTGCCGTGCGACGGCGAGATCGCCTTCGCCCACACCTGCGAAACGCCCAGGTCGACGAGGTTGGCGGTCGTGAGCACGCTGTCTTCGATCGAGGTTCCGATCCCGACGACGGCAGTCGAGAAGTCACCGGCACCGACCTGCCGCAGTGCGTCGATGTTCGTCGAATCGGCTTCGACGACGTGCGTGAGTTTGCCGCTCCAATCCTTGACGAGCTCGGGGTTGTGCTCGATGGCCATGACCTCGCGCCCCAGGCGGGCAAGAGTCGCCGCGGTCGAGGACCCGAAACGCCCCAGTCCGATGACCAGGATTGAAGTGTGTTCGTTAGCCAACGACCGGCCTTTCCTCGGGGTAGCGGTACAGGCGCACCGAATCCTGCATAGACAGTGCAGCCGCCAGTGTAATCGTACCGAGTCGACCGATGAGCATGATCACCGACAGAACATAGAGTCCCGAATCCGGCGAGGTCGCCGACACCCCGGAGCTCAGACCCACGGTGCCGAAGGCGGAGATCACCTCGAACAGCACCCGATCGAGCGGTTCCGCACTGATCTGCAGCATCGTCAGGGTGCCGATGAAGACGATCATCGCACCGGTGAGCAGAATCGAGATCGACAGTTTGATCGTCGACGACGTCAGCCGCCGACCGAACACGTGCACGTCCTGCAGACCCCTGGCCTCGGCATACGCAGCGAGGACAAGCACGGCCACCGTCGTCACCTTGATTCCGCCTGCTGTCGACGACGAACCGCCGCCGATGAACATCATGAGGTCCATGAGCAGATGCGACGCCTGGCTCATGTCCGCGACCTCCATCGTCGCGAAGCCGCCGGACCGGGGCATGACCGCCATGAACAGCACTTCGACGAAGGTATGGCCGGCATTCTTATCGCCCAGGGTCGCCGGGTTCGCCGACTCGAACAGCGCCAACAGGAGCAGACCGATCGCCAGCACCGTCGTCGTGGTCGTCAATGTCAGCTTCGTATGGAGATCCCAGCGGCTGGGCCGGTTCCAGAACATCGCGACCATGAGCACGACGGGGAACCCCAGCGACCCGACGAACACCCCCGCCATGAGCAGGGACAGAATCCACGGATCCGAGGCGAAGTACGCCGCCCCGCCTTCGTGGATGGTGAAACCGGCGTTGTTGAACGCCGAGATCGAGTAGAACACCGAGTACCAGATGGAGTCGCCGAGCGATTCCCCGCGGATGAGGAACCGTGGGAACAGCAGCACCGCGAGGATCGACTCGGCGGTGAAGATGGTGATGACCACTGTCTTGAGCAGCGAGCCGACCTGACCCAGATTGAGCGCCGAGGTGGCCTGCTGAGCGATCAGGCGCTGCCGGACTCCCAGCCTCCTGGAGACCGCCATGCCCAGCACCGAGGCGAGGGTGAGGATTCCGAGACCGCCGACCTGGATGCCGGCGGTGATGACCGAGATCCCGAAGTCCGACCAGTACTCCTCCGTGACGACCGGGGTCAGTCCGGTCACACACACGGCCGAGACCGCCACGAACACCGAGTTCGCGATGTGCGTGGCCTGATCGACCGAACCGGGGTCGCGCATGCTCGCCGGCAGCATCAGCAGGATCGCGAACACCGCGACGACGGCGACGAAGGACCCGATCGCCAATCGTGCCGGTGAGGCCACGGCGAGGTCGTCGACGAAGTCACGGACCCACCGGCCCGGCTTCAGCAGCCGATCGAAGCGCGGCGAGGAATTCTTGGACACAAGCACCATGGTAGAGCCGTTGGCCCCGGAATCGGCGCAAGTGAGCTGTGCCATATAGCATGGTGGGCATGGCCGAAAATGATGTGTATGTCGTTTGGGACGACGAAGTGACCGGTTACAACTTCGGTCCCAGCCACCCCATGCACCCTCTCAGGCTCGACCTGACAGCGAAGCTCGCCGAGGACTTCGGACTCTTCGACGCAGACAACGTCCACATCAATCCCATCGGTGAGATCGACGAGGCGAAGCTCGCCCGCCTCCACGACCCCGACTACATCGCCGCGGTCAAGCAGGCCGGCACCGAGGAGGGCCTCGAGGAGCAGGACGCGAACAGATACGGAATCGGCACCGAGGATGTTCCCGGGTTCGAGAATATGCACACCGCCTCGGCGCTGCTGTTCCAAGGCAGCGTCAACGCCGCGAACGCGATCATCTCCGGGGACTTTCGGCGCGCGGTGAACTTCTGCGGCGGAATGCACCACGCGATGCCCGGCAAGGCCAGCGGGTTCTGCGTCTACAACGACGTGGCCGGAGCGATCACCGAATTCCTCGACGCCGGATACGAGCGCATCGTCTACGTCGACATCGACGCCCACCACGGTGACGGTGTCGAGACGTTCTTCTGGGACGACCCGCGAGTGCTCACGATCTCGATCCACGAATCGGGGAAGTTCCTCTTCCCCGGCACCGGATTCCCCGCCGATATCGGGGGACTCAAGGCGGCCGCCTCGGCGGTGAATATCGCCCTGCCCCCGCGCACGGGCGACGCGGACTGGCTGCGCGCCTTCGACGCCACCGTCCCGCAGGTCGTCGCCGCCTTCGAACCTCAGGTCGTCGTCTCCCAGCACGGGTGCGACGGTCACCGGGCAGACCCGCTGACCCATATGCGCCTGAGCGTCGACGCGATGCGCATCGCCGCCGAACGCATCCGCGACCTCGCCGTCGACCATGCCGATGGACGCTGGCTGTCCGTCGGGGGAGGGGGCTACGCGATCATCGACGTCGTGCCCCGCGCATGGACGAACCTGCTGGCCGTCGCCGCCGGCCGCGATATCGATCCCGGAGCCCGGATCCCCGGACGCTGGGCCTCCTACGCGCAGACGAAGACCGGGCGCGAGGCGCCGCTGTCGATGACCGACGGCTTCGACGGGGCGTTCGAACCATGGTCGAAGGGGTTCGACCCCGAAGTCGAACTCGACCGCGCCGTGATGGGCACTCGGAAGAACATCTTCCCTTTCTTCGCACTCGACCCCTACTTCGACTGAGCGGGGGCTGCTTCGACTGAGCGAGATCGGTCGACGCCCGTCGACCCAGCCGAACGCGAGTCCGGCCCTGCCGTGCACGCCACCCGGGCCGAACCCGATCCCCGCGTCCGCGCGGATCGCCTGGCACCGCCGTTGTGGATCTGGACACAGTTTTGGGAAAGCAGGCGGCCAAGCGATAGAATTGCACGGTTAGTTCAATGGGTGGGCACCTGATGTTCACCCTCCACCGACAAGCACAAGGGGTACCCGAGTGGGCTCAGTCATCAAGAAGCGCCGCAAGCGTATGTCGAAGAAGAAGCACCGCAAGCAGCTTCGCAAGACACGTCACCAGCGTCGCAACAAGAAGTAAGACCCAACGGTCCTACGCCCCCGCTCGAGTGATTTCTCGGCGGGGTTTGTTGCACCCGATGAGGAGTGAGCCATGGTCGATCTGACCTTTCTCACACGTGTCGACTGCCATCTGTGCGCTGATGCGCTGCAGACCGTCACCGAGGTGGCTGCAGGCAGAGATGTGACCGTGACCGAGATCGACATCGATACGGATGACGATCTGGCCGCGCAGTACGGCTGGGACGTTCCGGTCGTTCTCCTCAACGGGCGACAACACAGTTTTCATCGAGTCGATAGGGATCGGCTGTCCAAGGCGCTTGACGCCTTGGGCGCATGAGATCGATTGAAGGAGTGAGGCGGATTCGTGGGCGAGATTCTGTCCGCCAACAGGATTGAGGGTGTCGTTCGCAAGGACGTACCCGAGCGCGTGATATCCCGACTCCCGATCTATCTGCAGACCGTCGAGACGATTGCCGCCACCGGCCAGGACACAGTTTCGTCGGAGGACCTTGCCGCCCGCAGCGGTGTGTCCCCGTCGATTCTGCGCAAAGACCTGTCCCAGCTGGGACGATCGGGAACCCGTGGGGTCGGCTACTCCTGTCCGGAGCTGGCCGCGACGCTGCGGACTTTCCTCGGCCTCGACCGCGACCGCCGCGTCGCCATCATCGGCGCCGGACGTCTCGGCTCGGCACTGGCCGACTACGCCGGATTCCGTCGGCGCGGCCTGCGTCTGACCGCCGTCTTCGACATCGACGAGGAGAAGATCGGCACCTCCATCGGTGCCCTGACCGTCTCTTCCCTGGACGACCTTCCCTCCTGGTCCGAACACATCGACCTGGTGGTCATGGCCGTCCCCGCAGCCGCGGCACCCGCGGCGGCCCAGAAGGCCGTCGAAGCAGGTGTGCGCGGCATTCTCAACTTCTCACCCACCGTGCTCGACGCACCGGATACCGTGCGTGTCCATCAAGTCGACTTGGCCAGTGAGCTGCAAGTACTCGCATACTATTCGGCGCTGGACACGGCACCGCTCAACCCTGGTTTTGAGGAGCACAGGAATTGACTCTCTTGGTTCTCGGCATTTCACATCAGTCGGCTCCGATCGACATGCTCGATCGAATGGCCTTCGGCGCCGGTGAGGTCGGCACTCTGCGACGGGACGCCCTGGCCGGAGAGAACATCGAGGGACTCGCCGTGCTCTCGACGTGCAATCGCCTCGAACTCATCGCCGACGTCTCCGCCTTCCACGGGGGACTGGCCGACCTCGGCAACGCGCTCGTGTCGTCGATCGACAAAGAATGGTCAGATATCGCCGGGCACTTCTACGCCCACTACGACCACCAGGCCATGGAGCACCTGCTCAAGGTCGCCTGTGGACTCGACTCCATGGCCATCGGCGAAGCCCAGATCCTCGGTCAGCTCCGGACGGCGTTCACGGAATCGCAGTCGGACAAGGCACTGACCTCCGAACTCTCCCAGGCGCTGCAGCAGGCGCTGCGTGTGGGCAAGCGCGCCCATTCGGAGACCGACCTCGGAGACGTCGCACGATCCCTGTTCGGTGCAGGCATCGAGGCATCGGCCGCGCACATCGGGTCCCTGCGTGCAGCGAATGCACTCGTCATCGGCGCCGGAGCCATGTCGGGGCTCGTCGTGTCCGGGCTGCACAAGGAAGGCGTCGCCCACATCACCGTGCTCAACCGGACGCTCGACAAGGCCGAACGCCTCGTCGCCGAGGTGGGCGGACGTGCCCGCGAACTCACCCCGCGCATCATGGCCGAGGAGATCGCCGACGCCGACCTCATCGTCTCCTGCACCGGTGCCCGCGGAGTCGTCGTCAGCCGCGACGACATCGTCGCCGGACTCTCGCAGAACCCCAAGGGCGCGGCGAACAAGGCGTTCATCGACCTCGCCCTGCCGCACGACATCGACCCCAGCGTCCGCGAGTTCGAACATGTCGCCCTCTTCGGCCTCGGCGAGATCCGCGAACTGCTGCGCGGCTCCGATAAGGAAAGCGATGCGAAGGTCGCCGGCACCATCGACGAAGTCCGCGCCATCATCGCCGCCGAGCTGGAGAACATCGCCACCGGCAACAAGGAGCGCTCGGTCGCTCCGACCGTGACCGCTCTGCGCTCCCATGCCAAAGATGTGCTCGCCTCCGAGACACAGCGCCTGGAGAAGAAGCTCGGCGACTCCGTCGACGAGAAGGCGTTCGCAGAGATCCGCAAATCCCTGCACCGGGTGGCGGAGAAGCTCATCCACACCCCGACCGTGAAGGTCAAGGAACTCGCGGTGACCGAATCCGAGGTCGACTACGCCCAGGCTCTCATGCAGCTCTTCGACCTGCCGGTCAACAAAGTCGCCCACGCCAAGACCGCTCCGGAGACGAAGGTCGCGAAGGCCGCCAGCGCGCATCATGTCGAGGCCGACGGCATCCGCCCAGTCGCCGATCACACCCTCGACATCGTCGAACCCGAACACTTCACCGGCCGCACCGTGCGTCTGGGCACCCGCCGGTCACAGCTGGCTCGGTCCCAGTCCACGGCGATCGCCCACCAGATCGCGGCTCTGACCGGCTGGCGCGTCGAGATCGTCGAGGTCGTCACCGAGGGCGATGTCAATATGTCGCCCCTGGCCGGTTTCGGCGGCACCGGAGTCTTCGTCTCCGCCGTCCGACAGGCCCTCCACCAGGGCAAGATCGATCTGGCCGTGCACTCGCTCAAGGACCTGCCCACCACCCCCGAGGTGGGAATCCAGATGGCAGCCATCCCACCGCGCGTCGACCCGGCCGACGTCCTCATCGGCCGCGACGGACTGAGCCTGAACGACCTGCCCTCCGGGTCCGTCATCGGCACCGGTTCGCCGCGACGTGCCGTTCAGCTTCGTGCCGCACGTCCCGATATCGAGGTCCGCGGAGTGCGCGGAAACGTCGACACCCGAATCGCCCATGTCCGCGACGGGCGCCTCGATGCAGTCGTCCTCGCCGCCGCCGGAGTGCGTCGCATCGGGCGGCTGGCCGAGGCCACCGATTCGCTCAACTTCGATGTCATGCTCCCGGCCCCGGGCCAGGGAGCCTTGGCGGTCGAGACTCGCAGCGCCGACAGCGCCTTCGCCACCACTGCGGACATCCTCGACAGCGACGCCGAGGTGCGGGCGGCTCTGCGCCGGATCCACGACCAGACGACCGACCTCGCCGTGACCTGCGAGCGCGCGATCCTCTCCCGTGCCGAAGCCGGCTGCTCGGCTCCGATCGGCGCGCTGGCGAAGATCGAGGGCACCGAGTTCATCGTCGACGCCGTGATGGCCGATGATGACGGAAAGCTCGCCCGCACGCGTCAGAGCACCGAGCTGCCCGCCCTGCTCGACGTCGACTGGAGCAGCACCGGCGAGCAGCAGCTGTCGGTGACCGCGAAGGAACTCGCCCGTATCGCCGACGAACTCGGCACCGCAGCGGCCGAGGATCTGCTGGGACGCCTCGGCATCGACCCGGCCGCCAGCGCCGAACACCTCACCCCCGTCAAGGCTCAGGAGCAGGGATGAACAGCGAACCGACAACGGGCCAGGTGCAGCCGCGCCGACTCCTGCCGGCTGCTCCGCGCGTCGTCTTCATCGGCAGCGGGCCCGGCGAATCGGGTCTGATGACGATGCGCGGCGCCGAGATCCTCGCCACCGCCGAAACCGTCGTCTATGACGCCGATGTGCACTCGGAGATCGTCACCGCCTATGTGCCGCAGGCCGCAACGCTCATCGATGCCGCCGACCTCGGAGTCGCCGCCTCGACCCGAGGTCGCCGCATGGCCGAACTCGCCCGCCCGGACAAGACCGTGGTGCGGCTGAGCTCGGACGACGGAATCATCTTCACCACCACGACAGCGGAAGCCGGAGTCTGCCGCAAGGAACAGGTCGAGGTCGAAATCGTGCCCGGAGTGGGACTCTCCGCCTCGACGGCTGCCTACACCGGAACGGCTCTGACGACCAACCGCGTCCGGTCGGTGCGCTTCATCGAAGCAGGACCGCAGACCCATGTCGACGTCTCTCGCCACCGGAACACGACCCACGTGCTCACCGGCAGCGCAGCTGCCCACGAACAGGCCGTCGAGGCCCTGCTCGCCGACGGCTGGGACGAGGACACGAAAGTCCTCCTCGGGTGGGGGATCTCCACCATCGAGCAGACGAGCGTGGAGACGACTTTGCAGCAGGCGCTGTCCATGGCGCAGACAGGTTCGGATCGTATGGTGGTGATCATGGGGCAGGGAGTGGAATCCAGAGGAGAGCTCAGCTGGTTCGAATCCAAACCGCTCTTCGGCTGGCAGGTGCTCATCCCGCGGACGAAGGAACAGGGCACATCCACCGCCGAAGCCCTGGCCGAGCTCGGCGCCGTCGGCACTGTGGTGCCGACCATCGCCGTGCAGCCGCCGCGCACCCCGACCCAGATGGAGAAGGCGATCCGCGGCCTCGTCGACGGATCCTACGAATGGGTCGGCTTCACCTCGGTGAACGCCGTGCGTGCCGTGCGCATGTGGTTCGAAGACTTCGGACTCGATTCCCGTTCGATGGCCGGCGTCAAGGTCGCCGCCGTGGGCGGTCGCACCGCGGCAGCGCTGGTCGACTGGGGGATCACCCCCGACCTCGTCCCCGACGGGGAGCACTCCGCACGCGGGCTGGCCGCGGCCTGGCCGGACTTCGTCGATGACATCGACCCGATGAACACGGTCCTCCTGCCTCGTGCCGATATCGCCACCGAGGTGCTTGTGGCCGGACTGCTGGAGAAGGGGTGGGACCCCGACGACGTCACCGCCTACCGCACCGTGCGCGCCTCTCCGCCGCCGGCTCCGATCCGCGAGTCGATCAAGGCCGGAGACTTCGACGCCTTCCTCTTCACCTCCTCATCGACGGTGCGCAACCTCGTCGGCATCGCCGGCAAACCCGCCCCCACCTCGGTGATCTGCTGCATCGGCCCGGCAACGGCGAACACTGCAGCCGAACACGGACTGCGCGTCGACGTCCTTGCCGAGGAAGCCAACCTCACCTCTCTCATCGACGGTCTCGTCGAATTCGCACTCACCCAGCGCGCCGATGACGTGGAAGCCGGGATCTCCCCGCAGCGTCCCAGCCAGAAGCGCCGCAGAAGGAAGGCCTGACATGTCATTGGTTCCCGGAACCGTCCGTCCCCGTCGGCTGCGGTCGACCCCGGCACTGCGTCGCCTCGTCTCCGAGGTGCGACTCCACCCGACCGAGCTCATCCTGCCGATGTTCGTCAAGGAGGGCCTGAGCGAACCTCTGCCGCTGGGCGGAATGCCCGGAGTCGTCCAGCACACGATGGACTCACTGGTCGAGGCAGCCCGAGAAGCGGTGGCGGCCGGAGTCGGCGGACTCATGCTCTTCGGCATCCCCGAACACAAGGATGAGATCGGCTCACAGGCCGATGACCCCGACGGCATCCTCAACCGGGCGCTGTCGCTGCTGGCCGGCGAATTCGGCGATGACACCGTGATCATGGCGGACCTGTGCCTCGACGAATACACCTCCCACGGCCACTGCGGAGTCCTCGACGAGGCCGGTGCGGTCGACAACGACGCCACCCTCGACCGCTACGCCTCGATGGCGCTGGCCCAAGCTCGCGCCGGGGCCGAGGTGCTCGGGCTGTCAGGCATGATGGACGGCCAGGTCGCTTACTGCCGGGAAGCCCTCGACGCCGCCGGATTCACCGACACCGTCGTCATGGGCTACACCGCGAAGTACGCCTCCGCCTTCTACGGTCCCTTCCGCGAAGCCGTCGACTCCGAGCTCAAGGGCGACCGCAAGACCTACCAGCAGGATCCCGCGAACGGTCGCGAGGCGCTGCGCGAACTCGGCCTCGACCTGGCCGAAGGCGCCGACATCGTCATGGTCAAGCCGGGTCTGCCGTATCTCGACGTGCTCGCCGAGGTGGCCCAGGAATCCATCGTGCCCGTATGGACCTACCAGGTGTCCGGAGAGTACGCGATGATCGAATTCGCGGCCGCCGCCGGAGCCATCGACCGGGAGAAGGCGATCGAGGAGTCCCTCATCGCTTTCAAACGTGCCGGTTCCGATGCGATCCTCACCTATTGGGCAACCGAGGTCGCCCAGCGCCTCCAGTCCGAGGCCGCAGGCCATCTGACCAAGCGCAGTGCCGACGGAGGCCGGTGATGACCGAGCCTCGCTGGCTGTCGGCAATTGACCAGAGGGCCTGGCGCAGCTACCTCAACGGCTCTCAGCTGCTCAGCACACAGCTGGACAAGGAGCTGCGTGAGAAGCACGGCATCGGTCTGCCCGAATACGAGATCCTAGTGCGTCTGTCCGAACACGACGACCGGACGATGCGGATGGCGCTGCTGGCCACCGATACGACGATGTCCCGATCACGACTGACCCACAGCGTCGCCCGAATGGAGAAGCGCGGACTGCTCGAGCGCTCCGCCATCCCCGAGGACGGCCGAGGGGTCAACTGCGTGATGACCGAGGCCGGATGGCAGCTGCTGCGGGCTGCGGCCCCCGACCATGTCGCTGGAGTCCGCAGCCACCTCGTCGATCTCCTCGACCCCGAGGAGATGGAGACCCTGGGGCGGATCTTCACCAAAGTCTTCGACCATATGACAGACATCGACGGCTCCTGAGCCGTCCCCACGCATCACTGAGAACGATCCCGGGACGAAACCCGACCTGCGAAGAATCAGAGGAGAACCATGACGACAGCAGAGACGAACGGTCACACCACCGATCGGTCCGCCGCCCTCTTCACCCGCGCCGAGGCGGTCATCCCCGGCGGAGTGAACTCCCCGGTCCGCGCGTTCAAGGCCGTCGGCGGAACCCCCCGTTTCATCACCGAGGCGACCGGTGCGTGGCTGCGCGACGCCGACGGCAACGACTACATCGACCTCATCGGCTCGTGGGGTCCGATGATCATGGGCCACTCCCGCCCCGAGGTCGTCGCCGCCGTCCAGGAAGCCGCCGTCAAGGGATTCTCCTTCGGCACCCCGTCGACCGGTGAGGTCGAACTCGCCGAGGAGATCGTGCGCCGCGTCGATCCCGTCGACCAGGTGCGCCTCGTGTCCTCGGGCACCGAGGCGACGATGTCGGCGATCCGTCTGGCCCGCGGTTACACGGGACGGTCCAAGGTCGTGAAGTTCGCCGGCTGCTACCACGGTCACGTCGACTCGCTGCTGGCCCAGGCCGGCTCCGGGCTGGCCACCTTCTCTCTGCCCGACACACCCGGAGTCACCGGAGCCCAGGCACAGGACACGATCGTCGTCGACTATAACGACGCCGCCGGTCTCGAAGCCGTATTCGCCGAACACGGTGAGGACATCGCCTGCGTCATCACCGAGGCCAGTCCCGGCAATATGGGCGTCGTGCCTCCCCGCGACGGTTTCACGAACACCATCCGCCGGCTGACTAAGGCCCACGGTGCGCTGATGATCAGCGACGAAGTGATGACCGGTTTCCGCGTCTCCGCCGCCGGCTGGTACGGCTATGAGTCCGAGACTCTCGGCTACCCGGAGGGCCCGGCCGACCTGTTCACCTTCGGCAAGGTCATGGGCGGCGGCTTCCCGGCAGCGGCCTTCGGCGGTCGCGCCGAGATCATGGCCCACCTCGCCCCCTCCGGCCCCGTCTACCAGGCCGGAACGCTCTCGGGCAATCCGGTGGCCACCGCTGCCGGTCTGGCCACGCTCAAGCTGACGACCGAACTCGACGTGTACTCGCACATCGGTCGCGCCGCGGACATTCTGCGCCCGGCCGTCGCTGCAAGCCTGGAAGCCGAAGGCGTCGCCCACGTCATCCAGTCGGCGAACTCGATGTTCTCCGCGTTCTTCACCGACACCGACGTGACGAACTACGACCAGGCACGGGCTCAGAACGTCGACCGCTACACCGCCTTCTTCAACGCCATGCTCGATCAGGGCATCCATATGCCCCCGAGCGCGTTCGAAGCCTGGTTCCTGTCCTACGCCCACACCGATGAGATCCTCGACCGGATCATCAGCGCCCTGCCGGCGGCGGCCAAGGCAGCGGCCGCGGTTCCGGAGGCCGGGAAGGCGCAGTCATGACGACCATCCACCTCGTCCGCCATGGCGAAGTCGACAACCCCGACGGCATCCTCTACGGGCGTCTGCCGCATTTCGGTCTCACCGAGCGCGGACACGAGATGGCCGTGCGCGTGGCCGAGCACTTCCACACCGCGCCCACTCGTCCGGTCGAACTCGTCGCCTCCCCGCTGCTGCGGGCACAGCAGACGATTCGTCCCCTGTCGAAGTCCCTCGACCTGCCGGTGTTCGACGACGACCGGGTCATCGAGGCGGCGAATTCCTTCGAGGGACAGAAGCTGGACGCTCGTCGGCTGGCCGAGCCGAAGAACCTGGTGCGCCTCTACAACCCGCTCATCCCGTCCTGGGGAGAGCCGTACAAGCAGATCGTGCTGCGCATGCGGGCCGCGATGGCCAGTCTGAGAGCCAAACTCGACCTCCACGGTCCGGACGCCGAAGGAGTCATCGTCTCCCACCAGCTGCCGATCTGGATGACGCGTCTGTCGGGGGAGGGACGATCGCTCGTCCACGACCCGCGCAGACGCGAATGTGACCTGGCTTCTATCACCAGTTTCACATTCGATTCCTCCACACTGGTGTCCGTGAGTTATGAGAGCATCTGCGCGGATCTGCAGCCGGGCACCGCGGTGGCGGGAGCATGAGCTTCGGACGCCATTCCCTCAACCGTCGGGCCCTCTTCACCTCGGCGCTCGCCGCCGGAACGGCCCTGGCGCTCAGCGCCTGCAGCGAGAACGATGAGCTGGCCGATCAGGCCGGATCCGACCAGGGGTACGTCTCCGGCTCGGGAGTCGTCTCGCAGGTGGCGGCCGAGGACCGCGGCGACCCCCTCGACCTGAGCTTCGAGACCCTCGACGGGAAGTCGATGTCCCTGGCCGATCTGCGTCCCACCCCGGTCGTCGTCAACCTCTGGTACGCGGCGTGCCCGCCGTGCCGGAAGGAAGCCCCGGACCTGAAGTCCGTGTCCGAGGAATTCGGGGACAAGGCCCAGTTCATCGGCGTCAACGTCCGCGACCAAGAGGCTGCGGCCAACGCGTTCATCCAGAACTACCAGGTGCCGTACCCGAACATGCTCGATTCGAACGGTGAGATGGTGTCTCTGCTCTCCGGAGTCCTGCCCCCGCAGGCCACCCCGTCGACGGTGGTCCTCGACGCGAAGGGCCGCGCCGCGGCCAGAGTCGTCGGTGAGATCGATGCCTCGACTCTCAAGGGACTCATCGAGGACGTGCTGGCCGAGTGAGTGGACTCGGGGCGGACTTCGCCCAGACCGTCCTCTCCGGACCGCTGCTGCTGGCTGCCGGCGCAGCGGCCCTGGCCGGACTCGTCTCGTTCGCCTCCCCGTGCGTGCTGCCCCTGGTCCCCGGCTATGTCGGGTACGTCACCGGGCTGTCCGGATCATCGCTGAGGGACAAGCAGACGTGGCGAGTGGTCGTGGGCATCAGCCTGTTCGTCCTCGGCTTCACCGTCGTCTTCGTGCTGCTGGGGACCAGCTTCTCCGCGCTGGGAGCGCTGTTCTCCCAATGGCAGTCGGTCATCCTCCGCGTCCTCGGCGTCATCGTCATCCTCGCCGGTTTCGTATTCATGGGCGGATTCGGTCTGCTGCAGAACGAACGTCGCATCCGTGCCAGACCGAAGGCCGGACTCTGGGGCGCACCGGTGCTCGGAGCGACCTTCGCCCTCGGGTGGGCACCCTGCGTGGGACCGACCCTGTCGGCGGTGCTGAGCATGTCGGTGAGCTTCGGCGGTGACGGGATGATCTGGCGCGGAGCAATGTTGGCCTTCGTCTACTGTCTGGGCCTGGGCATCCCGTTCATCCTCCTGGCGCTGGCGATCCACAAGGGCGCGGGGCGACTCGTTTGGGTGCGGAAGCATCAGACCGCGATCGTGCGGGCCGGGGGCATCATGCTCATCATCCTCGGTGTGCTCATGGCCAGCGGCGTATGGAACATGTGGATGACCTCTCTGCAAGGTCTCATCAATGGATTCGAAGTGGTGATCTAGTGGCGGGCTCAACCGAAGGCTCGGAGAAGACACAGCCGAAATCGGGTGCGAAGACGACGGCGAAGCAGGGAGACAAGCCTGCCGCGAAGTCGACCGTGACGCAGCCGCAGCTCGGGTTCATCGGCATGTGCCGGTGGGCCTGGACCCAGCTGACGACGATGCGGGTGGCACTGATCCTCCTGCTCATCCTCGCCCTCGCCTCGATTCCCGGATCTCTGCTGCCGCAGCGGATCCAGGACCCGGGCCGGGTGAACACCTTCCTGGAGAACAACGGTGCCTGGGGACAGTTCCTCGACACCATCCAGATGTTCGACGTCTACTCCTCGGTGTGGTTCTCCGCGATCTACCTGCTGCTGATGATCTCCCTCATCGGCTGCATCATCCCGCGGACGAAGCAGCACTGGAAGGCGATGCGCTCGTCCCCGCCCAAAGCACCGAGGCGGCTGTCCCGGATGCCCGGATACGCCGCCTTCACCTCGGCGCAGGCAGAAGCAGAGACCCGTGAGGATGCGGATGAGGCGTTCCTCGACGCAGCGGAGGCCCGGCTGAAGAAGTCCGGGTACCGCATCAACCGCCAGTCCGATCACATCGCCGCCGAACGCGGCTATCTCCGCGAGACCGGCAACCTCGTCTTCCACATCGCGCTGCTCATGGCAACCCTGACGATGGCGATCGGATCGCTGTTCGGCTACGAAGGTCAGCGCATCCTCGTCGAGGGCGAGACGTTCTCGAATTCGCTGGTCTCCTACGATTCCTTCGAACCCGGCTCCTACTACGATGCCGACAACCTGCCGGATTTCCGGCTCAAGCTCGACTCCTTCACCTCCACCTTCGACGATCAGGCGGCGGGCAACCAATTCGGTCAGCCGCGCACCTTCGATGCGAAGGTGACGACGACGGCGGACGGGACGACCGAATCGCACGTCCTCAAGGTCAACGAACCGGTGCGCGTGGGCGGCGTCGGCGTCTATCTCACCGGCAACGGCTACGCCCCCGAGGTGACCGTGCGTGATGCGAAGGGCGATATCGTCCAGTCCGGTCCGCAGGTGTTCATCCCGGACGGAGGGGACCCCGGATACACCTCCGAGGGTGTCATCAAGGTCCCGGACTCGGCCGGCACGCAGATGGGGTTCGTCGGGGTGTTCCTGCCGACGGCAGCACAGAACGAGAACGGTGAGCTGATCTCGAGCTTCGCCGAGCTGCGCAACCCCTACCTCGTGATGAGCGGTTACACCGGCGACCTCGGCCTCGATTCCGGAGTCCCGCAGTCCGTGTACTCTCTCGACGCGGAGAACATGACGGAGATGACCGATGAATCGGGCAACCCGCTCGTCATCCAGCTCGCCGAGGGGGAGACGCAGAAGCTGCCGAACGGCGGTTCGGTGACCTTCGACGGAGTCAAGAAGTACATCGCCGTCGACATCTCCCAGGACCCGACACAGGCGCTCATGCTCATCAGCGCGATCCTCGTCCTGGCTGGGCTCGGCCTGTCCCTGTTCATTCCCCGCCGACGCGTATGGGTGCGGATCAAGAACGGCGACGCCGAGGTGGCCGCCCTGGCCCGCGGTGAGGATCCGATGGTCGAGCGTGCCGTCGATGACCTGGTCAAGGACCTGCGCGATCCGGAACCCGATGAGGGTGAGCACGGTGACGACGACGAAAGATGAACCCGAAGTACTACGCGGAGTAGAATAGCCGCGGAGTGCGCGTCGCCGGTGGCTTCGTCACGGAGTCGGCAGCGCGCGCACCGACATATGGTCAGACAGAGAGTCTGGCAGCAGCAACCTGCGACTGAAGAGCACTTCAGCGGTGCGGAGGATGAATGGACGTCAACACTGACCTCGCAATGTGGTCGAACCAGCTGATCATCTCGGCGATGATCGTCTACGCCGTCGCCATGATCTTCTACGCCTTCGATCTCTTCGGCGCGCGTGAGCTCAAGACCTCCGAAGCCGAGGTCGCCACCTCGGCCAAGGCCACCACGGTGCGGCGGACGAACCGGAAGACGGCGACGACTGCCGTCCTCGACCGGCCCGGTGATGACGACTCCGCGACGGTGAAGTCGTCCCGGAAGAACAAGCACCGGGGCGCCCGCATCGGCACCTCGCTGCTCGTGCTCGCCATGCTGCTGCACGTCGGCGGCGTGCTCACTCGTGCCCTGTCTGTCTCCCGCGTGCCGTGGGGCAACATGATGGAGTACGTCCTCACCGCCACCGCGATCACCGTCATCGTCTTCCTCGTCGTGCTGACGAAGAAGGACGTGCGCTACCTGGGAACATTCGTCTCCGGGGGAGTGCTGCTGTGCCTGGGACTGGCGATCACCGTCTTCTACACGCCTGCCGCGAAGCTCATCCCGGCGCTGGATTCGTACTGGATCGCCATCCACGTGCCGATCGCGATCCTCTCGACCTCCCTCCTCTACATCTCTGCGATCCTGGCGGTCTTCCAGATCCTGAAGAGCGTGCACGAGACCAAGGATCCGAAGTGGCTGCGGTTCCTCCACCGTCTGCCCTCGAGCACCGACCTCGAGCGGATCTCCTACCGGATCGCGGCAGTCGGCTTCATCACCTGGACGTTCACACTCATCGCCGGTGCCATCTGGGCCGAAGTGGCCTGGAGCCGTTACTGGGGCTGGGACTCCAAAGAGATCTGGACGTTCGTCGTCTGGGTCATCTACGCCGCGTACCTGCACGCTCGTGCGACCCGCGGTTGGGGCCCGACGAAGGTGGCTGTGCTCAACCTCATCGGCATCGCCTCGGTGATCTTCAACTTCACCGTCGTCAACATGTACTTCAACGGCCTGCACTCGTACTCCGGGCTCGACTGAGGCGCGGGGTCGCTCTCAAGGCCGCTCTGACGTAGCCGAATTCTGCTGACGGCCCAGTCTGAGGCGAACAGCCCATGTTTGAAACAGGGCTGTCCGCCTCAGACTGGGCCGTTTGCGTGCTGATTCGATGCCGTGATCTGGCGGCGGACGACCGTTTCGGCTCGGGCTGCTCTGAAATCACGACGTTCCTCAGTGTGTAATTCAGAGAAAGCAATGACTATTCGTTGAATCGCAGCATGGCAACGCGCCTGCAATATCGATGCCGTTGTCGAACAGCGGCAGTGCGGCGCGGCTGCGGCAGGGGGCGAGGGTGGGAAAGCTGCTTGTCCGCGAAGACTTGTCTGCTTCACAGCAGGAGTTGGCCCGCGGGGGTCTCTTACCGCGGAGACGTCTTCACGCGGGGATGGTCTCACACGCCAGGGGCGTCACCACGCGGGGATGGTCTCACACGCCAGGGGCGTCACCACGCGAGGATGGTCTCGCACACCAGATGGGTCAGCACGCGACCATGGTCTCGCACCGCTGCGGCGATAGTGCGCCGAGGATGTGCTCAGTTCGAGCGGCCGCGGCCGTCGCCCTTGGTGCCCCGGTCATCGGAATCGGCTGACGTATCAGCGGAGGAATCAGCGGGATCGCCGTCATCTTCCGGCTTGCCAGAATCATCGCGCGGAGATTCCTTCTCGTCGTTGTCCTGAGCCGGAGGCGCATGCTTGCCGAGCTTGAGTTCGCGATCGACCTGTCGCAGATAGTCCGGATCATCATCCGGGGCGACCTGACCGCGAGGGCGGGTGCCGCGGGTGGGCTTGTCTTCCGAACCGCGTCCGAACAGGTACCAGAGGATGAACCCGAGGACGGGAATAAAGAGGATGATGAGTGCCCATACGGGTTTGGGCAGGACTCGAATCAGACCCCGATCGCGCAACAGGCAATCGAAGAGTCCGTACAGTGTCACCGCTGCCGCCAGGACGATCGCGGCAATGAGTAGTCGAGCCATGCAACAAGGATAGTCCACCAACCTGAGCGCGGCCTCCAGCGGGCGGTGACAAGACTGTCACGATCGGAGGCTAAAATGAGTTCAATGCGCACCTTCTGGCTCTACACACTCGCTCGCTTCGGCCTCATCATCGCCGCCGGCCTCGTTCTGTTCCCGTTCCTCGGCTTCAATCTCGTCATGGCGATCGCCGCCATCATCATCGGCGCGCTGCTGAGCTACCTCTTGCTCGGCAAGATGCGCGCCCAAGCAGCGACCGAGATCGAAGCGAAGGTCGCCAAGCGAGCCTCCAAGCCCAAGCGCGTCGGCGCCGACGAAGCGGCAGAGGATGAGATCGTCGAGGAGCGCCTTGGAGAAGACGGCGACCAGTCCAAATGAGCTGTGGCTCAGCCGAATGAGCTGCGGCTCGGCTGAGCCGGCTCAGATCCGAATGAGCTGGGGCCTTCCAGCGCGCTGATCCTTGGAACACCAGGCGGCTGAGCCTTGGAACGCCAGGCGTCAGCACTGAAATGCCTCAGAGTGCCAGGCCGAGACCCATCAGTGCGGAGAAGGCCAAACCGGTCAATCCAGTGGATTTGATCGGCGGAATCAGGCCAGGGCCCGTTGTGCCGCTGAGCACCGTCTTGAGTGGGTTGAGTGCTGGGACGAGGGCAAGGATCGCCAAGGCCACGGCGGGATGTCCGTCGAGGATCGCCAGCGCCAGCAGCGCGAATGGCAGCAGCACGAGCACCGCATAGGCGATGCGTGCGGCATTGTCGCCCATCCGCACGGCCAGGGTGGTCTTGTCTGCCTCGATGTCTGTCGGGATATCGCGGAGGTTGTTGACCATGAGCACAGCCGAGGCCAGAGACCCGATTGCCACGGCACCGGCCCAGCCGCTGAGGCTGAGATGACCGACCTGCATCCACATCGTGCCCAAGGTCGCCACGAGCCCGAAGAACACGAACACGAAGACCTCGCCGAGGCCCATATAGCCATATGGTCGTTTGCCCCCGGTATAGAACCAGGCGGCGGCGACGGCTGCGGCTCCTACGACGAGGAACCACCAGGCCTGTGAAATGAGGATGAGCACGATGCCCGCGACTCCGGCCAGGCCGAAGAAGATGAAGGCGGCCCGTTTGACCTCGTGAGGTTCGGCCAGTCCGGTCGCGGTGAGACGGACTGGTCCGACACGTTCGTCATCGGTGCCGCGGATGCCGTCGGAGTAGTCGTTGGCGTAGTTCGAGCCGATCTGCAGGCACAGGGAGACGAGGAGAGCGAGGAATCCGCGCAGCAGGATCTGTCCGAAGCTGACGTGGTCGTCCTTGCCCGAGATGTCGTCGAGGATGAAGGCGGTGAATCCGCCGAGCGATCCGATCGCGGCGCCGGTTCCGATGAGGACGGGTGCGAGAGCCAGGGGCAGAGTTCGCAGTCGAGCTCCAGAAATCCACTGGGCGGCATCAGCCATAGTCCTCGCTCACCTTCCTGTCGAATTGTGGAGCCGTCTTATGTTACCGGTAGTTCACCGGTATGGGTATTCGCATCACGCGCGATGAGATCGGCGGCGACGCGGGCCGCCGCCTGGCGATCGGGTTTGCCGATCGACCGGTTCGGAATCTCGGCGACCGAGAAGACGAGCTGCGGCAGCAGCTGCCCCGTCATCCCGTGATCGAGGGCGTTGAGTCTCTGTGCCGATTCTTGCGGATCCTCGGCTCCGACACCACCTCCGCCGTCGGCGAGGCGAACGAGCGCGACGATCCGTCTGCCCCATTCCTCGTCGGGCACCCAGGTCACGAGCATCTCCTCGATTCCCGCCTTCTGCCAGCTCGGCAGCAGGCCGGTCTCCAGGGCGTGCGGGGAGACGTTCGTGCCCCCGGAGACGATGATGTCGTCGGCTCGACCGAGCACGCTGAGCACACCGGAATCGATCCGACCCAGATCGCTGGTGTGCATGATGCGCCGTCCCGCCTCGTCGACGGTGAAGGCGGGGGACTCGACCGGTCTGATGGTTCCATCGGTGCCGATTTCGACGTAGCCGTCGGCGACGACGGGGCCGCTCAGATCGATCGTTCCCGCCTCGGTGATGGTGACGTCGACGCCGTCGAATGGAACCCCGTCATAGACGCAGCCGCCCGCCGTCTCGCTCATCCCGTAGGTCCGTACGGTCGCCAGGCCCGCGGCCTCGGCGCGCTCGAGCAGGGACGGTGAGATCGCCGCCCCGCCGAGGAGGATGTGCGTGATCCGTGCGGCTGCAGCGGTCGCCGCGTCGTCCTCGAGGATGCGGTGGAGCTGGGTGGGCACGAGCGAGGTGTACGTCGGTCGGTCGCCCGCCCGTTCCAGCAGAGTCGCGACCTCGGCGGCGAATGACTGGGCGGTGAACCTCGCTGAGGCGGCCCTGACCGGGGCGCGGCCCGCCAGACGGGCGCGCAGTTCAACTTGGAACCCGGCGATGTGGTTGACCGGCAGGCACAGATGCCAGTCACCCGGCCCCGAGAGGAACCGTTCGGTCGCCTGGGCCGAGGTTGTCAGCGCGTCTGCTGACAACGCCACCGCTTTCGCTTTCCCTGTCGACCCGGAGGTGAAGAGGATGAGGGCCGGAGCGGGACCAGGTCCTGCCCACTTGCCCGGGGACGCCTCGGTGACGGCACCGTCCCGATCCGAGGGGAGGATGAGGATCGAGGTCCTGGTCAGTGCCCGATCAATCGCCTCGGGCAGCTCGTGAGGGCTGAGTTCGCGCATGGACACAGTTATGGGAACCGGCCGCTCAGTAGTACCAGGGGAACGGCGACCAGTCGGGATCGCGCTTTTCGAGGAAGGCGTCGCGGCCCTCGACCGCCTCGTCGGTCATATAGCCCAGTCGGGTGGCTTCTCCGGCGAAGACCTGCTGGCCGACGAGCCCGTCGTCGACGAGGTTGAATGCGAACTTGAGCATGCGCTGCGCGTTCGGCGACTTGCCCAGGATCTCCCGCGCCATCTGCAGGGCTGCGGTCTCGAGATCGGCGTGGTCGACGACTTCGTTGACGGCACCCATATCGGCCATCTCCTGCGCAGAGTAGGTGCGGCCGAGGAAGAAGATCTCGCGGGCTTTCTTCTGCCCGACCATCTTCGCCAGGTAGGCGGAACCATAGCCGGCGTCGTAGGAGCCGACATCGGCATCGGTCTGCTTGAACTTCGCGTGTTCGCGTGAGGCGATCGTCATATCGCAGACGACGTGGAGGCTGTGGCCTCCGCCGGCTGCCCAGCCGGGGACGACGGCGATGACGACCTTCGGCATGGTGCGGATGAGGCGCTGGACCTCGAGGATGTGGAGGCGGCCGGCACGAGCCGGATCGACGCTTTCACGGGTCTCACCGGAGGCGTACTGGTAGCCGGAGCGGCCGCGGATGCGCTGGTCGCCGCCGGAGCAGAAGGCCCAACCGCCGTCCTTCTCGCTCGGGCCGTTGCCGGTGAGCAGCACGGCGCCGACGTCGGAGGTCTGGCGGGCATGGTCGAGGGCGCGGTAGAGCTCGTCGACGGTGTGCGGACGGAAGGCATTGCGGACTTCTGGGCGGTCGAAGGCGATGCGCACACAGCCGATGTCGTTGCCGGTGGCGGGGTCGATGGCCCGATGGTAAGTGATATCGGTGAAGTCGAAGCCGGAGACTTCGCGCCAAGCAGAAGGGTCGAAGATTTCAGAAACCGTCATGACCCCAGCCTAGCGCTTGGTCGTTGAGGTCAGGTTCGGGGCCGGGCGGCGGACGGTGAGGTTCCGAACGGCAGACAGGAGTGGCAGGGTCGGCGGAGGTTAGTCTGGGCTCATGGCCGATTTCGCACGTTCGCACCCTGGCACACTGGACTCAGAGGCTCCGGCTGCCGCACTTCTTGATCTGCCGCAGCGCTTCGAGGAGGTCATCGAGGACCTGCATGTGGTGCGGCTGCCGATGGTCACCCGGTTCCGGGGGATCACGGAGCGGGAAGTGGCGCTCTTCACCGGCCCCTCCGGGTGGGCGGAGTTCTCCCCGTTCGTCGAATACGGCACCGAGGAGGCCAGCCGGTGGCTGCGTGCCTCCCTCGAATTCTCCGGGCTGATCCCGCAGAAGACCGGCCTCGCCGAGGCGGCCCCCTCCACCGTTCCCGTGCGCGATTCCTTTCCGGCGCAGGTTGAGGCGGGGACGGGCGGTGAGACCGTCGACGTCAACGGCACCCTGCCCGCCTGTCCACCTGATCAGGTCGCACCGATCCTGTCGCGCTATGACCGGGTCGGCACCGTCAAGGCGAAGGTCGCCGAGCACGGATTCGCCTCCCTCGAGGAGGATCTGACACGCCTACGGGAATTCCGCAGGCTCTACCCCGAGACGACGCTGCGCCTGGATGCGAATGCCGGATACACGATCAGCGAAGCCCTTGATGCCTGTGAGACATTTGCCGAGTTCGACCTCCAATACTTCGAACAGCCGGTGCCCGAGGTCGAGCAGCTGGCCGAACTGCGCGAGGAGCTTGCCCGGCGAGGACTGCCGATCGTCATCGCCGCCGACGAATCCATCCGCAAAGCCGAGGACCCGCTGCGCGTGGCCGAACTCGGAGCGGCCGAGGTCATCATCGTCAAGGTCCAGCCGCTGGGCGGGATCGGCGCCGCCCTCGAAGTCATCGGCGCTTCGGGCCTGCCTACTGTCGTGTCCTCGGCTCTCGAGTCATCCGTCGGCCTGGCCGCCGGAGCCGAACTCGCCGCCAGACTGCCTCGCACCGATCGCAGCCGGGACATCCTCGGTGATCGGGTGGCCTGCGGGCTGGGCACCGGGCGCCTCTTCACCGCCGATGTCGTCGCGGAGGAGGCGGCCCTGACTCCGGTCGACGGCGCCATCCCGGTCACGCGAATCGTCCCGGACCCTGACCGCCTGGAGCAGCTGGCGGTGGATCCGGGACGATTCGCGTGGTGGGCTGACCGGCTCCAGGATTGCTGGAGCGCCCTGCGAGGCTGAGCCGATTCTGATTGAACTGATACCGCCTGAATCGACTCGCGGGCGAACCGGCTCAGCCTGCGTTTTTCACCGCGTCGACGAAGGCACCGGCGGTCTTCGTCACGGTGGCCTCTTCGACATCGGCGATATTGGAAACGGCCACGACATTGTTGCCGACGAGGGCGTAGACCATGCGCAGGTTCATTGCTGTCTGTCCGCCGGCCTCGACGGAGGCGACGATTCCATTGGTCTCGTCTGCCCCGTCGACTTTGGCGTCGAAGGTCTTGTACTTCATCGACATCTCGACGCCGGCGGTCTTGATCTTCACATCGCTGCATTCTTCTGCGATCTTCGAGGCGCCCTCGATCTGAGTCTGTGCGCCGTCCAGATCGTCATAGCTCGACAGTGCCGCGGAGAGGATGTTGTCGGTGGAGGTTCCAGCGACCGTGGTGCCTTTGGAGGCGAGGTTGGCGTTGAGGAGGTTCATGGTGATGTCTTTGCACTTGGCCGGTTCGAACTCAGAACTCTCCAGGGCCTTGACGGCCTCGCTGGAGGAATTGCCGGCACCGTCGACGGCCTTGAACGACTGACCCTCGGCCTTGGTCGACTCAAGGATCTCCTTGAGTTTCGCCTCATCGAGTTTGCTTGCCTGCGGGGTCTCTTCGGCTGACGCCTGCGAGGAGTCACCGCCGCTGTCAGCCTGGTCCGGCTTGTCTCCTCCACCCGTGCAGCCGACGAGGGAGAGTCCGGCGAAAAGAGCGATGGCTGGGAGTATGCGTTTCATGGTTGACCTCTCGAGTCAGCGTTCTGAAGATTGAGCGGCCGTCGATTCGCGACCGCTCTCAATATAAACGCCAGTGGGATCGTCCGTGGTTTCAGTCTGTGACGGATCTGGAACATCGGCTGTGGATCGTGCGCCATCGATCGCTGCCGCACCGTCGTCCGCTGCCGCACCGTGGCGACGGTCGCCTGCCGTGTCAACCCGCGCCGAGGCGATCCTCACCGTGGTCACCTCGTCCTGTCCCAGCGTGGCGAAGTGAGCGGTGCGTTTTCCGGGGATGATCGGATCGTGCATGGCCGCGGCCAGGCGGCCGGTGAATGTCAGCCGCCCTTTCTTGTCGGCTTTCTGCTGATAGGCATTGTCCCCGCTGGGACCGGACACGCTGATGTCGTAGCGGCGGCCGGGATCGAAGAGACCTGGAGTGCGCACGCGGAAGCTGCCGGTCCCGGTCAGAGAGAATCCGGCGGCGCTGACTGCGTCGAAGCGCACTACCTGCGCGCGACGACGGGAGATCTCCACCCGCCACCCATGGATGTCGAAGAGGGCATGGCCGGTGAGGAAGGTGAACTGTCCGCCGTCGGCCACGCGATCGGTCCGACGGCGATCCGAACTCGCATAGTTGCGCCGCTTGGCGAGGGTCTTCAGCCAGGCCCCGAGTTCCCGTTCCCAGCTCGTCCAGTTGTGCAGGCCGCTGGTGCGCGGAAACCAGGAATGGCGGATTCCGAGGGAATTGAGACGGGCGGAGAAGCGCTCGCCCTGCGAGCTGATCATCGATTCCAGAAGGTCGCGATCCTTCGCCCCCTCGAGGCTGCCAGAACCGGCGCTGAACCACAGATCGAGGCCGCGGAGGTTCTCGGCCAGAGCGTACGGGGAATTCGCCAGCCATTCGCTGCGGTCGAGAGCGGGATCGCCGAACAGGCTCAGTGATCGCGCGCCTTCGCGCATCGCGATGATGTCGAAGGCGGGCACGGTCGACAGGGGATCCAGAGGAGACGAGAACGCGGCGGCCGATCCGTACCTGTCGGGATGCCAGGCCGCGTACTTCATCGCCCCGTACCCGCCCATCGACAGCCCCGCCGCCAACTGGCTGGCAGGCGCCCAGTCGACGGAGAAATTTGCTTTGAGGAACGCCGGGATCTCCTCGGTGTGGAAGCGCGGCCAGTCGTGGACTTCGCTTCCGACAGCCAAACGCGAATAGGTTCCTGCCCCGCCGTCGGGCATGACGACGAGGTACGGGGAGTCGAGGGTGAGCTCCTCGGCGGATCCGAAATCCGTCCACGACCGGAAATCATCGCCGCCTCCGTGGAAGAGGTGGATGACGGGGCTGACCTCGGCGGGAATCCCCGGCAACAGTACACGCACGCCGACGGTGCGACCGAGCGCGGGGGAGTAGAGGAAGAATTCGCGCAGCCTCGGCGAGAGCTTCCGTTTGTCCCGGATATGCCAGGTCCGGGCGTCCTTCCCGCGGGGTTCGGGGCCGAGGAAGGAGGTGGTCTGGTCGCGAGCGGGATAGCGTCCGCGATGGGAGCGGGCCGCGGTCAGAGTGCGGATGGCTCGTGCTCCCATCGCAATGATCAACGAGCGGCGCATTTTTCGAGGTTAGAGGGCGGAGGTGAACCACAGGTGGTCAGGTGGTTGAATAACAGGTGATGTCGAATTCGAGCGCGGTGGCGCAGCAGATTGCCCGAAGCCTGGTCCATGCCGGGGTCAGTGATGTCGTCTTCGCCCCCGGTTCACGGTCCGCCCCCTTGGTCTATGCTCTGGCTCCGCTCGCCGAGGCGGGGCTCATCCGCACTCACGTGCGCGTCGATGAGCGTGATGCCGCCTTCCTCGCCCTCGGCCTGGCCCGCGGTCTGCGTGCGCGCGGCTGTGAGTCCGCCGTGGCGGTCGTGACGACGTCCGGCTCGGCCGTGGCCAATCTCCATCCCGCCGTCCTCGAGGCCTCGTACGGGCACGTGCCGCTGCTGGCGCTCACCGCGGATCGTCCCGCTCGGCTGCGCGGCACCGGAGCCAACCAGACCATCGATGACCAGTCGCAGGTGCTCAGCGATGTCCGCGCCCGGTTCGATATATCCGCCGGTGAGACCGCGGAGGCGGTCCACCGAGCGATGTCAGACGCCGTGGCCGCAGCGTTGGGATCACGCTCGGACACCGCCACCGAGGCGGCCGGCCCCGTCCAATTCAATGTGCAGTTCGACACCCCCTTGGTTCCCACCCCGGAGGAGTTGGACACGTGGAAGGACGAGATCGGCGAGCTGGTCGGGAACGCCGCCGGGCAGCGTTCGGCCACAACCGGGTCGGAGTCTCATTCGAACCTCAGTGTCATCGTGACCGAAGGAACCGTCATCGTTGCCGGAGACGCAGGCGGGCATTCGGCCGAGTCCCTGCGCGCGCTCGCCGCCGATCATCATCTGCCGGTGCTGGCCGAACCCTCGAGCCCGCTGGCCCGCACCTCTGCCGATCATTCGAACTCGTCGGCCGCAGGAGCCGCCGAAGCGTCGACCCTCGTGCCCGCCCATGCCCGCGTGCTCAGCGATCGCTCCGATCTGTGCGAGGCGATCCGCACCGTCATCGTCCACGGAAAACCGACCCTGACCAGGCCCGTCGCCGCGCTGCTCGCCGACGAAACCGTGACCGTGCAGCGAATTCCCGACGCCGTCGATGCATTCGACCTGACCGTCCGCGATGAGAGAACCGTCGCGGACGACGAGACGGCTGCGGGCGAGACGCAGGGCGCCGCCGCCTCGGAGCAGACCTGGGTGCGCGACTGGGTCGACGCCGGGACGTCGCTGGTCGCAGCCGCACGAACAGAGCGGTCTGCGGAACGATCCCCGGAACCGGACAAGGGAGAGAACCCGGGTGCCGCCTCGGCGAAGGAATTCCAGGCGACGGCGCGGAGGGTCACTGAGCATTTGGCCGCCCAGGACATCACTCTCTTCGTCGCCAGCTCGAACTCGGTGCGCTATCTCAGCGACGCCACCGACATCCGCGCACGCATCCACGCCTCACGCGGACTCGCCGGAATCGACGGACTCATCTCGACGGCGACAGGACTGTCGCTGGGTCTGGGGGAGCCGGTCGTCCTGCTCATCGGTGATATCGCCATGCTCCACGACATCGGTGGACTGCTCACCCCGAGCGCCGAGGACGCCGGTGACGTGACGATCGTCGTGTTCAACGACGACGGGGGAGCGATCTTCTCCGGACTCGAACATTCCCAGCCCCACCTCGAAGGTTTCCTGGAACGATATTTCACCGTCCCCCACGGTCGCGGTTTCGCCGACCTCGCTGCAGGGTACGGATGGGATCACGAAAAGGTGACCAGCGCTGACGAATTCGAAGCGGCTCTCGGCCGCATCGACGGACAGCGAGCCGCCGGTGCCCGTCGCATCATCGAGGTGACGGCACCGCACTAGGCGACGGAACTGTCACCGGTCTTCCGACAGCAGGGGCGGTGCGGTGAGCGCGAGAAGTCAGTCTCGGTCGAGACCGAGCGCCCGGCGCATCGGGGCCAGCTTCGCGTTCGTCTCGGCCACCTCGGTGGCGGGATCCGAATCCGGCATGATCCCGGCACCGGCATACAGTCGGATGCGGTTGCGGTCCTCGAGCTGGCCGCAGCGCAGGGCGATGCCGAACTGGCCGTTGCCGCGCCCGTCCATCCATCCCACGGGACCGGAGTAGCGGCCGCGGTCGAGGGGCTCGAGCTCGTCGACGCGAGCCACGGCGCTCGCCTGCGGGTAGCCGCCGACGGCGGCAGTGGGGTGGACCGCTGCGGCGACGTCGAGGGCGGTGAGCCCGGAATCGGGGGAGAGATTCGCCTGCGCATCGGAGGCCGAATGGATGACATTGGCCAAAGGCAGCAGGTGGGGGCGCTCATCGACGGTGACATCCTCGGCGACCGACCCCAGACTGCGCTGCAGCGAGGCGATGGCGAACGCATGTTCGGTGCTGTCCTTGTGCGCGCTCAGCAGCTTCCGAGCCGCCGGCATCTCCTCCATCGGGTTCTTCTCCACCCGGTAGGTTCCGGCCAACACTCGTGAGGTCACTCTGTTGTTCTCGACCCCGATGAGCAGCTCCGGGGTCGACCCGATGAGACCGGCGATATCGAAGGTCCAACAGCTCGGGTAGCTGCGGTTGAGCGCACCGAGCACCGCACGCACGTCGATGTCCTCTCCGGTGGTGACGACCTCGTCGCGGGCGAGGACGATCTTGCGCAGAGTCGGATCATCCGAGAATGCGTCCACCTCCGCCGAATTGTCGATCGGAGTGAGCATGGCGGCGACCTGCTCGACGAGCCGGGACCACTTGTCGGGATCGAGCTCCCCGGCCTCGGCATGGGCCGAGTGCACGCGCTGCAACGGTTCGGCATGGAGGATCGGCGGCAGGGGAGGTACCTCGGCCGTCGAGATCGAGGTCAGCCACACGCGGCCGCCGCGGCGGCCGAGGACGAATTCGGGGACATGGATGATCGAATCGACCGCGGATTCCCCCGAATAGGCGACCGTGGCAAAGCACATGAGTCCGGAACCGAGCAGATCGACCTCATCCTCGATCTCAGCCGCCTCGGTGATGGCCTTCCACGCATCCGAGAGTTCGGTGAACCTCTCGGGGCCGCGGGCCCGTATGCGCAGAGTGCGGCCGAAGCCGATGAGGCCGGAGGTGTCACGGACCCAGCAGGAGAAGCCGTCGGTGGGCAGCAGTTCGAGCGTCTGCTCCACGGTCGTGGGCAGTCCCGATTCGAAGGGGAAGCCGGGCCCCGGATCGACATCGTCGACGAAACGGGACCGCACATGCAGGCGCGGAGGGGCGGAGAGGATGTCGGAAGTGCCGAAAGTCGTAGTCATGTCGCCTCGATTCTAGTTGAGGATCGCGAGTACCAGGGAGCCGGATTCGCCCTCCCGGTTCGGGTGTTGAGAGAATATGGTCATGAACCGTGCCAAGCTGGACAAACAGCCCGCAGACGTCGCGTCGATGTTCGACGATGTCGCCTCCCGCTACGACCTCACGAACGACGTCCTCTCCTTGGGCTTCGCCCGTGCCTGGAGGCGCACCGTGGCCCATTCCGTGGCCGCCGGGCCCGGTGAGCGCGTGCTCGACCTGGCTGCCGGCACCGGCACCTCCTCGATGACGTTCACCCACCACGGCGCCGAGGTGGTGGCCGGGGACATCTCCACGGGAATGCTCGCCGAGGGACGCCGTCGGCACCCGCAGATCGACTTCATCTACGCCGATGCGATGGACCTGCCTTTCGCCGATTCGAGCTTCGACGTCGTCACGATCTCCTTCGGCATCCGCAACGTCCACGATGTCGACCTGGCGCTCACCGAGATGCTGCGCGTGCTCAAGCCCGGCGGACGTCTCGTGATCTGCGAATTCTCCACTCCGACGCTCGATGCCTTCAGCCTCGTGTACAAGGAGTACCTGATGAGAGCCCTGCCGCCGCTGGCCCGTGCCGTGTCGTCGAACCCCGAAGCCTACGTCTACCTGGCCGAGTCGATCCGTGCCTGGCCGAACCAGGACGCCTTCGCCCATCAGATCCTCGACGCCGGCTTCGACCAGGTGAAATACCGTAACCTCACCGGCGGAATCGTCGCAGTCCACCATGCCCTCAAACCCACCGAGGCGGCAGGCGCCACGGAGCCGGCCCAGCCTTGACGATGAATGAGTTCGATGCCGAAGTCGTCGTCGTCGGTGCCGGCCCGGCCGGCTCGGCGATCGGCGCCTACCTCGCCCAGGCCGGGCACGAGGTCATCATCCTGGAGAAGTCCGGATTCCCGCGCGACAAGATCTGCGGCGACGCTCTGACCCCGCGCGCGGTGAAGGAGGCTGGCTATCTCGGAATGGACCTGCCGGAATCCGACGGCTGGCACCGCAACAGAGGGCTGCGCCTCATCGGCGGCGGCCACCGGCTCGAACTCGACTGGCCCGAGATCGACGGAACCCCGAACTACGGGGTGACCCGCCCACGGATGAGTATGGACGAAGCCTTCGCTCGTCATGCCCAGCGCAGCGGGGCCCGGCTCTTCGAACAGGTTCGCGCCATGTCTCCGGACGTGGGCGACGACGGGTGGATCCGCGGAGTCCACGCCTCCGGGACAGACCACCGAGGTCGCCGAGTGGGCCCCGAAGCCCATTTCCGGGCACCGATCGTCATCGCCGCCGACGGAGTCTCCTCCCGCCTGGCCGTGTCGATGGGGTTGGAGAAGCGCGACGACCGTCCGATGGGAATCGCCGCCCGCGCCTATCACACGACGCCACGGCATGCCGATGACTACATCGAATCCTGGGTGGAGATGCGGTCGACGAACGCGGCCGGGGAATCCGAGACCCTGCCCGGATACGGGTGGATCTTCCCCCTCGGCGACGGCACCGTGAACATCGGTGCCGGACTGCTCGACTCCTCACCCCAGTTCAAATCCGTGGATCTGCGCGGAATGATGAACCAGTGGATCGCCGACATGGGCCACGAGTGGGGCATCGACGAAACCACCTCACTGGGTCCGATCAAATCCGCGGCCCTGCCGATGGCCTTCAACCGCACACCGCACTTCCACCGTGGACTGCTGCTCGTCGGCGACTCCGGAGGAGTGGTCAACCCGTTCAACGGCGAAGGCATCGACTACGCCCTGGAATCCGCACGCATCGCCGCCGAGGTGATCTCCACCTATTCGCGCTACCCGCAGTCCGTGATGCGTCGTCGGTTGGAGGAGTACCCGGCTCTGCTCGGAGATTCGCTGGGCGGCTACTTCACCCTGGGACGCGTTTTCGCCTCGATCATCGGCCATCCTGCGCTCATGCAGTTCGGAATCAAGTACGGTATGGGTGTTGACGTTGTGATGGAGTTCGTCGTCAAATTGTTGGCGAACCTCTACCGCGACCCGAAGGTCTCCGAGGCCGATCTCATCGACAGGATCATCTCGGCCCTGACCCGAATCGTCCCGGCCACCAGCAATGTCTGAGCGCAAGGACCACGGTGAGACCACAGTGAAGAACTCTGAGCGCAAGGGCTGCGACAACACCATGCCGACACCGACTACGACGAATGACGAGGACATGAGCCACCCAGCCTCTCCGGCCACCTTCACCGGTGACGACGCCCAGCTCGCGGCAGAGCTCTCGACTCAGTTGGAAACCGTGGAGGCCCGTCTCTACGAGGTCACCGAACAGACGCGGAGACTGCCGGACGAGACATCGAAGCATCTGCTGGCCGCCGGCGGAAAACGCGCCCGCCCGAACCTCGTGCTGCTCACCGCCCGCCTCGGCGATGCGGAGAACGACGACATCATCGATGCGGCCGTCGCCGTCGAACTCATCCACCTCGCCTCGCTGTACCACGACGACGTCATGGACGATGCTCCCGTGCGCCGCGGTGCGAAGGCCGCCCATGAGGTGTGGGGCAATTCGGTGGCGATCCTCACCGGCGATCTGCTGTTCTCCAAGGCCTCCGGCGTCACCGCGAAGCTCGGTCCCGAAGCCGTGCGCATCCAGGCCGAGACGTTCGAGCGTCTCGTCCTCGGTCAGCTCAACGAATTCGCCGGCCCGCCCGAAGGCGCCGACGAGATCGAGCATTACATCCAGGTACTCGCCGACAAGACCGGATCGCTCATCGCGACCTCGGCGCGCTTCGGCGTCATGTTCTCCGGAGCCGATTCGGCCCTGGCCGAACCGGTCCGGGTCTTCGGCGAACGCGTCGGTGTGGCCTTCCAGCTCGCCGATGACATCATCGACCTCACCACCACATCCTCTGAGTCGGGGAAGACCCCGGGCACGGATCTGCGCGAACGCGTTCCCACCCTGCCCGTGCTCTACGTTCGGGCGGCCGCCGCCGACGGGGATGCCGCCGCCGCCGAGGTGGTCGACCTCCTCGACGCGGATCTGACCTCCGATGACGCTTTGGAGACCGCCCGTGCGGCGCTGGCAGCGCATCCGGTGACGGAGAAGGCCCGAGCAGAGGCTGCACGCTGGGCCGATGAAGCCAAGGCGGCTCTGGCGCCGCTGCCGGAGGGCCAGATCAAGGAATCGCTGTTCGCCTTCGCCGACTCCGTCGTCGCCCGCACCTCCTGAGCTCCCACCCCTCACCGTTTCTCTACTGTCTCTCAGCCGTTTCGGCACAGGCACAAAGGACATACCGCGATGACGCATACCTCGGCTTCGGTACCGATTCGGACTCCGCAGAGGCTCAGCGCCGCCGACTGGATCGGACTCGGCATACTCGCGGTGCTGCTCGTCGTCGGCCTGAGCTGGTCGAAATGGCTGCCGTACTGGGACAAGGCCTGGACGATGAGCCGGACGTCCCTGTGGGACGGTACCCCGCTGTTCGACGCCGCCGGAGACACGGTGTCGCTGTCGGGCGCGTGGGACTTCACGCTCGTGTACTTCACCGCCGTGTGGAAAGCGCTGCTGGTGGCACTGCTCGTCGCGGCGGCAATCGACGCACTGGTGCCGCGTGACTGGCTGCTGAGGCTGCTCAACCGCCGCAGCCACACAGGTCAATCCCTCGTGGGTGCCGCCTTGTCGATGCCGTCGATGATGTGCACCTGCTGCGCGGCACCGGTGGCCGCAGGCCTGCGGGACTCGGGTGTGCGCCGTTCGGCAGCTCTTGCCTATTGGGTGGGCAATCCGCTGCTCAACCCCGCGGTCATCATCTTCTTGGCCCTCGTCCTGCCGTGGCAGTACATGGCGGTGCGCATCGTCTTCGCGCTCCTCGTCGCGGTCGGTGCCGCCGCGCTCATCGGACGGTGGGTGAACGGCCCCGCCGAGGCGGCACCCGAGCCCGCACCCGCCTCGGCGAATCTGCTGTCTCTGCCCACGCGCTATCTGCGGTCCTTGGCCAGGTTCACCCTCATCCTCGTGCCCGAACACCTCGCGCTCGTCTTCGTCATCGGACTCATCGCACCGTGGCTGACCGGTGTCTTCGGGCTCGAAGCCCAATTGGGTGCCGGTGCCGTCCTCATCGTGGCGGTTGTGGCGACCCTATTGGTCATCCCCACCGGCGGAGAGATCCCGATCATCCTCACCCTCGTTCCCCTTGGGGTCGGGGCCGGTGTCACGGGTGCTCTGCTCATCGCCCTGCCGGCGCTGAGCATCCCGTCGATGGTCATGGTCGGACGGGCCATGGGGTGGAAGACGACAGCAGCGATGGGTGCGGCCGTGGCGGTTGCCGCGATACTGGCCGGGGGAGCACTGGCCCTGCTCAGCTGAGCTGCCGACCGCGGCGCCGCCTCGGTGAGGGCGATAGCGGACTATGTCGTCAGGCGGCGCAGGGTGAGGTACGAGCCCAGGGCGAAGATCACTGTCAGCCCCAGCGCCCACAGGGCCAGGCCGATCGCCTGCGCACCCACGATCGCTGCCCACACTTCGGGCCAGGCCCGATTGACGTTGATCCACGCAGCCCCGGCCAACAGAGCCAAGGCGATGCCGGTGAGAGAGATCGTAAGGATGAGGGCGCCGGCGCGTTTGTAGAAGATCGCAAACCAGAAGCCGAGGACGAAGCACAGCATCGTGAGCACGAAGTAGACGAACCCGGCACCGAGCGGGCCGTGTTCCCACACCCACGACAGGTAGGCGAAGTAGCCGCCTATGCCATAGCCGTCGGTGGCCTGTTCGATGAGTCCCAGGAGGACGAACACGGATGAGACGCCCGCGGCGCTGATCGCCGCGGCGGTGAGGGAGCCGAGGCAGAATTCCCGTCGGGTGAGGCTCATCGCCTGGGAGAAGTAGAACGTGAGGTTCACCGCCTGTGCACCGACGACGGCGAAGTACCACAGCGGCGCTTGCGAACCACCGCTGTATTTGGGGGAGTCCACGCCTGCGGAGGCGATGATCCAGTGGATGATGAGCGTGATGAGCCACGCGGCGACAAGAATGAGCAGAGGCACCCAGACGAAGGTCTGCGTGTTCGTGAACTGCAGACGGACGACGCCGAGGATCCGGTTCTTCGGTCGCGATGTGCGGGATCCGGGCGGATGGTCGATGACGGCGGTCATGATTGCAGGCTCCTTGAGTCGGTCTCCGCTGCCGCTGTCTCGGCGAGATCTGCCTGGGTGCTGCGGACGACGAGCTGTTGCAGCGAGACGGGAGTGAGGTCGAGGTTGGCGTCGGCGATGAGTTCGCGATCGGCATTGCTGAGGTGGCCGAGCATCGTCACCGAGGCGACTCGGCCGAGTGATTCGCGGTGGATGACTTCGCGACCGGCGACGAGCCGATTGATCGAGTCGGCATCCCCGACGACGTTGACCGCGCGACTGCGGACCTCCTCGGTGGTCTCATCCATGATGATCCGGCCGCGGTCGATGACGATGACCTTCTCGATGAGATCGGCGACCTCGTCGATGAGATGGCTCGAGAGCACGATGGTGCGCGGGTGCTCGGCGTAGTCGGCGATGAGACGGTCGTAGAAAGTCTGCCGGGCAACGGCGTCGAAGCCGAGGTAGGGCTCATCGAAGAACGTGATCTCGGCCCGGGAGGCGAGGCCGATGATGACTCCGACGGCCGACTGCTGACCGCGGGAGAGCTTCTTGATCGGCGTCTTCAGCGGCAGATCGAAGTCCGAGACGAGTTGGTCGGCGAAGTCCTGATCCCAGTGGGGGAAGAACAGGCGGGCGTTGGTCAGAGCATGCCGGGCGTTCGAGTCGTCCGGATACTTCTGGCTCTCACGGACGAAGCACATGCGATTGAGTACGCGGGCGTTCTCGTACGGGTCCTCCCCGAAGACCTCGACGTCGCCGCTGGTCGCGAAGTTCTGGGCCGTGAGGATGGACATGAGGGTGGTCTTGCCGGCGCCGTTGCGTCCGAGCAGGCCGTAGATCGAGTCCTCGTCGATGCTCAGGCTGACATCGTCGAGGGCGGTGGTGGTCTTATACGTCTTGGTGAGGCGGCGGACCTCGACGACGGCGTTCATGGGTCATCCCTTCGCTGCGGTCGGATCGAGTGCGGTGGTCAGGTGGAGTTCTCGGGAGCGCTCTTCGATGAGCGCGATCACGTCCTTCGACCCCAGCCCGAGGCGATTGGCCTCGTTCAGCAGGGGGCTGATGAAGTTCTCGGAGAAGGTGGTCCGGTGTTCGTTGATGAGCAGAGCGCGGGCCCCCTCGGTGACGAACATTCCGATGCCGCGGCGCTTCTCGAGCACGCCTTTGTCGACGAGTCGGTTGACGCCTTTGGCGGCGGTGGCCGGATTGATGGAGTAGAAGGTTGCGAGCTCGTTCGTCGATGGTGCTCGGGAGAGTTCAGGCAGGGTGCCGTTGAGGATCGAGTCCTCGACTTTCTCGGCGATCTGTGTGAACAGGGGTTTGGCGTCGTCGATCACATTCGCCTCCATGTAGGTTGGTTAGTTACTTAACTAATGAACCATGGTGCCAATGGTGGTGTCAAGGGCCGGAGACGATTCGATCGGGTAATCCTGGAACCCGCCCCAATTACTACCTGACGGCGGCTCAGCAACCTCGCGCGAGGTTGCTGAGCCGCCGTCAGGTAGCAATAGAGATGTGTCGGGGGTCAGCGGCGCCGGCTGTGGCGGATCATGTCCGTGCACAACAGGATCACGGCGATCCAGATGACGAAGAACCCGATCCAGCGGGTCGTCGACATCATCTCGCCGAGCACCGTGACGCCGAGGGTGAATTGGATGGTCGGGGTGAGATATTGGAGCATGCCCACCCAGGACAGCGGGATGCGGCGGGCGGCGGCGCTGAAGAGGATGAGCGGGATCGCGGTGGCGGGCCCGGTGATGATGATGACGAAGACGTGCCAGCCGCCGAATCCGGAGAACGTCTGCAGCCCCAGCGAGCCGAGGACGATGAGGTAGATCGCCGAGGGAACGGCGAGGACGAGGCTTTCGACAGTCATGCCTTCGAGTGCGCCGACTCGGCTGCCGACCTTGTTCTTCACCAGCCCGTAGAGGCCGAAGGACAGGGCGACGGTGAACGCGAGGTAGGGGACTCGACCGAGTCCGATGCCGACGATGATGACCGCGAGCAGACCGAAGCCCACGGCCGTCCACTGCAATGGGCGCAGCTTCTCGCCGAGGAAGATCACGCCCAGGCCGATGGAGATGAGCGGATTGAGGTAGTAGCCGAGTGAGATCTCGACGAGCTGGTTGGTTTCGACCCCATAGATGAACGTCGTCCAGTTGATGGCGATGAGCACCGAGGCCAGAAGCAGCAGGCCGAAGAGGCGTGGTGAGCGCAGAATCTGCCAGGTGCGCAGGAACCCGCCGGTGAAGACGAGGAGGATGGCGCAGAAGACCAGCGACCAGATGACCCGATGGGAGACGAGTTCGAGGGCGCCGGTGGGGGCCGCGGCGGCGAAGAGCAGCGGCATCACACCCCACAGCAGGTAGGCGGAGAAACCGTTGATCAGGCCGGCACGGCGAATTGCGCTCTCATCGGGGGCAGGGTTCTGGATCACATGCTTCAGTCTAGTGAGGGCTGGGTTCGGGGGAGCCGGCGGGATCGCCGGTGAGATGGCAGGGCGGTGAGGGGTGCAGTCTGCCGACCGGGCGGCGGTGATGCGAGTTTCGTCACGTCATTGTAAGGATGACCTACATTGACGATAGACTCGATGGGAAAGAACAGAGAGGTGTGAGAATGACTCGTCCCTTCCGGGTGGCCATCGTCGGCGCCGGTCCTGCTGGGATCTACGCGGCCGATCTCATGACAAAGGCGGAACGTGATTTCGATCTGAGCATCGATCTCTTCGATCGTCTGCCGACTCCCTTCGGGCTCGTCCGCTACGGCGTCGCTCCCGACCACCCGCGGATCAAGGGCATCATCAACGCCCTGATCAAGGTCCTCGACCGAGGCGACATCCGCCTGTTCTCCAATGTCGAGTACGGAGTCGACCTCCACCTCGAAGAGCTCACCGACCGCTATGATGCGGTGATCTTCTCCACCGGCTGCTTCGTCGACGCCGCCCTCGACCTGCCCGGCATCGATCTGCCCGGATCCTACGGCGCCGCGGACTTCGTCAACTGGTACGACTCGCATCCCGACGTCCCGCAGTCCTGGCCGTTGGACGCCGAACGCGTCGCCGTCATCGGCAACGGCAATGTCGCTCTCGACGTCGCCCGCGTGCTGGCGAAGCAGGCCGACGATATGCACACCACGGAGATCCCCGATCACGTGTACGAGGGGCTGAAGTCCTCGAAGGTCACCGATGTCCACATCTTCGGCCGTCGCGGACCGGCTCAGGCGAAGTTCACGCCGCTGGAGCTGCGCGAACTCGGCGCCGTCAAGGACGTCGACCTCATCGTCTACCCGGAGGACTTCGAGTTCGACGAAGGGTCGATGCAGGCGATCGAGTCGAGCAACCAGACCAAGCAGGTCGCGAAGACGCTCACAGACTTCACCATGCGCGAACCCACCGGAGCGAAGCGGCGTCTCCACCTGCACTTCCTGCACTCACCGGTCGCCATCCTCGGCGAGGACAAGGTGACGGGGCTGCGCACCGAACGCATGGAACTCGACGGCTCCGGCGGAGTCAACGGCACCGGCAGCTTCCACGATTGGGAGCTCGATGCCGTCTACCGTGCCGTCGGCTATGCGGGCACTCAGCTGCCGCAGCTGCCCTTCGACGATCGCAAGCGTGTGATCCCGAACCACGAGGGTCGCGTCGTCGACTCCGATGATCAGACCAAGGCCGCCGAAGCCGATGTCGTTCAGGGCGTGTACACCACCGGGTGGATCAAGCGCGGACCCGTCGGACTCATCGGCCACACAAAGGGCGATGCGCTCGAGACCATCGGCCACATCCTCGACGACCGTGCCGCCGGTGTGCTCGCCGAGCCGGTGTACCCGGACGAATCGGCCATCATCGAGCTCCTCGAATCCAAGGGCGTCGACTTCGCCGATTGGGAGGGCTACCACCGTGTCGAGGCCGCCGAGAAGGCGGCCGGCGAGGTCGAGGGCCGTGAGCGCATCAAGCTCGCCACCCGTGAAGCCATGCTCGCCGAGGCGCGCGGACACGTCACCGCCGAATCCGTCGGCCAGCCGTCCGCAGGCAGCTGAGCCTGCGGAGCATTTCGCGACATTTCCTCCACTCCTGGGTCATCTGGCACCGGCAGTGACTTCTCTTTCCGTTGCAACGGGGAGACGAGTCGTTGCCGGTGTCTGATGCTTCCACCGCGTAGAGTCGGAGACGTCCAGATCACGCCAGCGCACACCAAGTCATGCCCGCGTGCAGCAGATCGCACCAGCGAGCGTGAACCATTGCACCGAAGGCCGGCAGGGGAGACCGCGTGAGAAACGAATCGCAGCTCAAGACGATCGTCGAACGTGCCTATGTCGAACGGCTCAACGCCTGGCAGACGGCGGCGGTGCGGATCAAACACTGGCTGACCGAACAGCAGAAGGGCCTGCTCAAGGACAAGGACATCTCCCGCCTCGACGTCGATGGCCATCGGATTAAGGACGCGGCACGGACCCTGGCGAAGCTGACGGAGAAGACCGACGACGATCCGGATCTGACGATCACCTCCACCGAGGATGTCGAAGACCAGATCCGCGACATCGTCGGCGTCAAGGTGCTGTGCAAATCACCGCGCGATCAGTCGATGATGTTCGCCGCGCTGCGCGACCCCGATCAGTTGGGCGCCTTCGAACTCATCGAGTGGAAAGACTATACGGACCCGCCGAAGGCCAGCGGGTACCGCGCCTGCCACGTCATACTGCGCATTCCTTCCGACCAGGGGCCTCCTGTCTTCGCCGAGATCCAGGTCAAGACCCGGCTCCAGGACGCCTGGAGCGAACTGACACACGAGGACATGTACAAACCCGGCGCGGCGATGAAGCCGAGCAAGCTGCACGGCGAATTCGCCCGTGCCATGGCGAACATGCTCGCGACCGTCGATGACATGGCCGATACCCTGGCCGTCGAGCTCACCGCGCTGACGAACCCGGAACCCGTCGTCGAACTCGACGAACTGCGGGAACAGGACACGGGCATCGACGTCCGGGTCCGCGCGACCGGCCCGAAATACGCGCTCGCCGTCGACGGTTCGGGACGGCAGGGGCTCATCCCAGCCTTCGCCATCCGTCGCCTCAGCGGCCAGAAGGGCACCATCAAGGTCAACGATTTCATCCACCTCGACGATCGCCTCCGGGCCAGCGTTGAAGAGGACTCGAAAGGTCTGTACTACATCCCGCTCGAGCTCCCCGAACACTGACCGGCCTCTTTCGGGTCACAGCGTTACGGGCGAATACGATACCGGCCCGGTCCGCACTCAGCAGTGCGGACCGGGCCGGCGTGGTGCGCTGGCGATCAGCGGTAGTTCGTGAACTGCAGGTCGACGTCGAGGTCCTGTCCCTTGAGCAGAGCGATGACTTCCTGCAGGTCGTCACGCTTCTTCGAGCTCACGCGCAGCTCGTCGCCCTGGATCTGGGCTTTGACGCCCTTGGGGCCCTCGTCGCGGATGATCTTCGAGATCTTCTTCGCATTGTCCTTGTCGATGCCCTCCTTGAGGGACGCATCGATGCGGTACTCCTTGCCGGAGGGGTACGGTTCGCCGTCTTCCAGGGACTTCAGCGAGATTCCGCGCTTGACCAGCTTCGACTGGAAGACGTCGAGAATGGCCTTGACCCGGTCCTCGCTGTTGGCTTTCAGCTGCACGGCTTCGCCGCTCCAGGCGATCGACGCATCGGTGCCGCGGAAGTCATAGCGGGAGTTGATCTCCTTCGCGGCCTGGTTGAGTGCGTTGTCGGCTTCCTGGCGGTCGACCTTGCTGACGATGTCGAATGAGGATTCGCTGGCCATGAATGCTCCTTTGTCTGCGATCGTTGATGCCCGTCGGAAACGGGCGTGGCTGTTGCCCCCGAGTCTAGTCGAGGCCCCGAACTGTGATCTGCGTCTACCGAGTTGGAGATTCGGGTCCGAGCCTTGTATTCTTTTCAGGTGCTCATCGAGCGCCACCTGCGGCAGATTGCCCGAGCGGCCAAAGGGAGCTGACTGTAAATCAGCCGGCATTGCCTTCATAGGTTCGAATCCTATATCTGCCACGCAGAACGGAGAAGCTCCGTGACCGAGAGGTCACGGAGCTTTTCTCGTTTTCCGCGCTTTCCCTTGCCCGGCGCCCGGCCGACGCCTACCGTGTGAGGACAGGGTGGAAATGCTCCGCCGAGGAGGGCGAACCGATGAGCGATGAAACGGATGACACGCAGTCGCCTCGGCGTCTGAATTCGCTCGAGGACCGAAACGCTGTCGTCGAATCCGCTCTCGACCGAGCCATCAAGCGCGGTGATTTCGATGATCTGCCGGGTCTGGGCAAGCCGTTGTCCGGGTTGCACAGCTCATCTGATCCTGATTGGTGGATCAAGCAGAAGATGGATACCGAAGGCATCAACGGCGTCGCTCCGGCGGCGTTTCAGCTGCGCAAGGAGAACGCCGTCCTCGAAGACACGGTCGACGTTTTCTCCACCGAGTCCGAGGTCCGCGACTACCTCGCCGGCTTCAACGCCCGGGTGCGCGAGGCCGTGATGGATCTGCGCGACGGCCCGCCCGTGTTCACTCCGCCCCGCGATGTGGAGAAGGAGATAACCGCATGGCGGCGGCGTCGGAATGCGAAGAAGAACGACACCGTCACCGAGGCGGAACCGGGGGACCAGCCCGCCGCTCCGGAATCGGTGGGTTCACCTCGGCGATGGTGGCATCGTTTCCGTCGCTGATGCGGGAACGAGCGGTGGCGCTGTCTTCAGTGAGGTTGACTGCGATCGTGGTGCACACCAGGCCGAGGATGGCCAGTGGCAGGTCGAGTCCGTAGCTCGAGATCGCCAGGGATTGGACGACGAAGAGGGCAACGGCGGTGACGGTGACGGCATCGGAGGGCCACCTCGGGGAGAGAACCGGGCGGGGGCTCTCCCAACGTTTCGTGATCGTCGAGATCGCCCACACGACGAGCAGGACGGCGATGACGAAGACCGGACGGGTCAGCCACCAGGCTCCGGTGCCGGGATCGGGCATCGGCAGCCACAGCAGCTGGACTCCGGTGAGCAGGACGATCGCCGGCACGTGCCATAGGTAGACGGACATGAGTCGGCTGCCGAGGAAGAACACGATGGCCTGGGCGAAGCGACGGTCCATGATCGCTGTCAGCGGTCGGTGGAACAGGGTCAGCAGGGCGGCTTGGATGACGGCGAGGACGGCCAGCGGCAGAGTCGGCGGCCATTGGTTCGTGAGCATGGACGCCGAGTACTCACCGAGGATGACGAGCAGTCCCAGGCAGGCGAATCCGGCGACGATCATGACGAGGTTCCACCAGCGGAGACGGGAGAACCAGCCGTCGCGCAGGCAGAAGCCGATCTGCTGGGCGAAGAGCCAGACGAAGCCAACGTTGGGCAGTCCGAAGAGTTCGTCGCCGATGCCGTAGCCGTCGGCGGGGATCCGATCGAGTCCGAGGCTTTGGATGCCGACGACGAGGCGGACGACGTCGACGAAGAACGCTCCGGCGAAGAGGACGACGAGGGCCAGCCACGGATTGCGTTCGTGCCAGCGAATCATCCAGGGTGCCAAGGCCTGGGCGAGAGCGTACGCGGCGAGGAACCACAGGACGGAACCGACGGGGACGGCGATGGCATCGGCCAAGTCCGGGTCGACGCCGAGGACTAGGACGGCGGTGAGAGCGGCGGTGAGGACGATGAATAGCGGCAGCGCCGGAAGCGCGAGGCGTCGCAAGCGGGTGCGGACGAAGGTCGAAGCCGATTCGCCGCGACGTTGTGCAGATTCCCAGCCGACCTTGGCTGCGAATCCACCGACGACGAAGAACATCGGCATGATCTCGGCGATCCAGGTGGCCGGGGCGAACCAGCGCTCGCCGGAGACCGGGTTGATGATGAAAGGTGAGCCGTCCGGGTTGCGGCCGACCCCGACGAGCAGGAGGTGGACGAACACGACGACGAGCACACAGACGACGCGGGCGAGGTCGAGGGTGAGATCACGGTGGCGGGGGATCGAAGTGTTCACAGTGTCTACGGTAGGTGGGTTCGCGCCTTGGCGGGTGGCGACGATGTGTCAGATCAGTTGCATCGCTGCGGCGGGGGAGTGCGGGCCCGCAAGCGTGTTGTTCGCCGGCAGCCGCACAGCGTCGTGCTTCCCCCCGCGCGGCTATGACATTCGCGTCGCCTTCGCCAGTCGTTCGATCGCGAGGTGAGCAAGAAGCGCCGCTTGATCGCCGAGAACCGAATCGTCGAAGATGACGAAGGGGGAGTGGTTGTTGCCCTGGCGCTCTGCTGGAACGTCCGTGCGCTCGGCGCCGAGCATGAGATACGTGCCCGGCACCGCGGCTAAGACGAAGGAGAAGTCCTCACTCGGCATGATCGGCTGTTCGAGGAGCTTCACCCGATCCTCGCCGAGAAGGACTCGGAGTTCTTCCATGGCCCATGCGGTCTCGTCATCGTCGTTGACCGTGACCGGGTACTGGACATCGAAGTCCACTTCGGCGCTGCATCCATGGGCGGCGGCGATGCCGTCGGCAAGCTGCTTCGAGCGGGTGCGGACGATGTCGAGTGATGAGTCCGACAGTGTGCGCACAGTCGCACCCAAGGTGGCCGAGGCGGGGATGACGTTGATCGCGTCCGAGGCGCTCAACTGGGTCACTGACAGCGCGATGGGGTCGAAGGCGTCGATGCGGCGGCTGACCATATTCTGCAGGGCCGTGACTAGTTCGGCCAGCGCCGGCACCGGATCGACGGCGGTCTGCGGTTGGGAACCGTGACCGCCGCGTCCGTGGATCGTCACCCGCAGTGTGTTCGAACCCGCTTGGAGGGTGCCCGGCCGGGTGGCGACCACGCCGCGCGGACCGGGGAGCACATGCGCCCCGAATGCAGCGATCACCCGCGTCCCGGCTGCGTCGAGCACGCCTTCGTCGATCATCACCGACGCTCCGTTCCAGCCCTCTTCCCCGGGCTGGAACATGAAGACGATGTCCCCGGCAAGCCGGTCGCGCAGAGCGTGAAGGAGTTGCGCGGCTCCGACGAGTCCGGCTGTGTGCAGGTCGTGGCCGCAGGCGTGCATGCATCCGTTCGTCGAGGCGAAGGGCTCATCCGTCTCCTCTGTCACTGGCAGGGCGTCCATGTCTCCGCGCAGCAGCACCGCTGGAGCGTCGGCCGGTCTGTTCGGATGGGTTCCGCGCAGAACGGCGATCACCGAGGTGGCGCCCTCACCCGTGGTCACCTCGAGGTCGAGGCCGGACAGGGCGGCCAGGACCACCGCCTGCGTGCGGGGCAGGTCGAGACCGATCTCCGGGTCCGCGTGGAGGGAACGCCGCAAGTTCTGGAGCTCAGGGAGCAGGGTCTGTCCTTGTGCGATGAGATCGTGCATGGGGTCCTTTCGTATGAGAGCCCGGGGTGTGCCGAGGGCCTGGAACTGGCGGGGATTGGGGCCGGTCGGGGTCAGAGCATACTGACGAGGACACTGGCAATGACGACGGACCCGGCGCTGACCGAGGTGAATCCGCCGACGAGCATCGGCGGGAGCATGACATTGAGCAGCGCTTCCTTTTCGTCGTCGTCACGGGCAATGGAGCGTGCTACCTCGTTGGTGAGCAGATAGTCGGCAGGGAAGCCGTACATCGCCGTCAGTGCCACTGACACTCCCAGTCCAGACTTCCAGCGCAGAAGCTTTGTGGCGACGAATCCGCCGAGGACGATGCCGGCGCCGCCGACGATGAGGATCGTGATGGTGGGGACGAATGCGTTGATGACGTCCTGCACCGAGGCGGTCACAAGCGGGGCCATGACGATGGCGATGACGCCGGCCATGGCGATGCCGAATGAGTTCGACCGTTCCATGGCCTTATCGGGGGACAATCCCACCGCAGTGGCGAGAATGCCGAGGATCAGGGCGAGGATCGACGACGGAATATGGGTGGGGACCGCCAGAAGTGTCGCTGCCGATCCGCCGACGAGAATGAGGAAGAGCATGAACAGCTGATTGTCGACGAGGAAGTCGGGAAGGTTGACGAGTTTCTTCTTCTTGGCTGCCTCCTCTTCCTCTTCCTTGTGGGCGCGAGCGAGTTCCTGAAGTTCTCCGCTGTCGCGCAGCTTCTTTGCATAACGACGCAGAAAGTAGTTCGTCAACGGCATCGAGGGCAGTGACTGGAGCATCAGAACAAGCGCGGGAAGAACGATGATCGACGAGGCGGCACCGTGCGCCGTCAGCCCTTCCGTCGTCAAGCTGGTGGCGACGATGCCGCCGGCCAAGGGGCCGGAACCGGCCACGAAGGTCTCGAAACCGAAGAGCGGGGCCACGACAGCCAGGATGAGCAGCACCGCCACGAGCATGCCCGAGACTGCGATGATGACCGAACGCCATTGCTTGAGCATCACACGCAGGGGGATGAGTGACCCCATATGGAAGAGCAGCGGCGCGACGAGGAACGAGTAGGCCTGAAGCAGCAGGGAGTCATCGATGACGGTTTCTGGGACTACGCCGATCTTGGCGAAGATGAAGATCCCGAGCATCGCAACCAGAAGGCTGGGGACACGCGCCTTCGACCAGATCGAGACCAGCTCACCGAGCGCGATGAAGGCGAGGACGATAGCGGCAGCGTAGATAGCTTCCATGGTGTGCCCTTCGAGTTGGGAGTGTGATGCTTCCCACAACCTATCCGTTCAGAATCGGTCTGTGGGGGATTCGACCGGAGTTTCCGATAGTTGGGACTTCTGACGTCGTGCAGGCAGTGGAATGAGGGCTCAGGGCATAGGCTGAAGCCATGAGTTTTCTGCAGTTCCTCCACGAACGGGGCATCGTCGAGCGCCCCGGATCCGGAAGTCGCCCACTGGTGATCGCGCACCGCGGCTATTCGGCTGTTGTGCCCGAGAACAGCCTCGCCGCGGTCGACGCGGCGCGCGCCCTGGGGGTCGACTTCATCGAGGTCGACACCTCGACCAGCGCCGACGGTGTTCCCGTGATCCTCCACGATCCGGATCTGGACCGAACCACGAATCGCAGAGGTCCCGTCGTCAATCTCACCGCCGAAGAGCTGTCGTTCGTCGACGCCGGTTCGTGGATGGGCCCCGGATTCAACGGAGTGCGCATCCCGACCCTGTCGGCCGTGATGAGGGATATCCAGCACCGAGGCGGGGAACTCCTCCTTGAGCTCAAAGGGGAGTGGTCATCGGGTGCGGTGGCGAGGATCTCCGAACTGGTGGTCGAAACCGGGATTGCCGACCGGATGATCGTCCAGTCGTTCAACATCGAGACGCTGGAGACCTGTCGGGACTTGCTGCCGATGGTCGCTCGCTTCCTTCTGCGCATGGTTCCCAAGCCCGAGGACATCGAGGTCGCTCGCGAACTCGGGGCGGTGGCGATCAATCCTTCGTACAAGGGATTCTCGATGCGCAAATCGGTCGTCACAGAGATCATGGACAACGACCTCGGCGTTTTCGTCTGGACTGCCGATGAGATGAACGAATGGCGGGAACTCCTCGGTGCCGAGGTCGATGGGATCATCACGAACCATCCGGGTCGACTGCAGGGATTCCTGGCCGGGCGATTCGACCCGGTGAAATAGATGCTTTCGCTAATGGCACCGATGCGGGGTAGGGATCGGTGGACGTTTTCGCCTCCGATTCCAGGGCGTGTGAGTGACGTCACTGAAATCCGATTTGCCCAGAGCGAGCGAACCCGTGTAAATTCTTACCTGTTGCCCCGATAGCTCAGTCGGCAGAGCATCTCCATGGTAAGGAGAAGGTCAAGGGTTCGATTCCCTTTCGGGGCTCTCGTGCCGCCTAGAATGCGGTGCTGGGGCGGGGTAGCTCAGCTGGTTAGAGCGCACGACTCATAATCGTGAGGTCGGGGGATCGAGTCCCCCTCCCGCTACCGATAAGCCCCTCACCAGGGATTGAGTCCCGGTGAGGGGCTATTTTTCTGCCCGATTCCCGACATCTATGCGGTTACGATGCGCTTTGAAACCATTCGTCGAGCACCCCAACCACGCCCTGCGGCCCAATACTGAGCTTCTGCACATAGTGCTTCGCAGTCACTCCCACCTCCGAATGCCCGAGCTGCTGAGACGCATTGTCGAGGCCGTCCGAACTGTATATCGTCGTCGCGACGGTCTTGCGGATCGTCTTCGGCGTCACCCAATCTAGTTCCGCGATCTTCCGCACTTGCCGGAAGTGAACACGGTACGCCGACGGGTTCCGCCACGTCCCCACCTCGGACGCGAACACTGCCTCCGATTCGGGAAGGAACTCGCGCTCCGCGGCCTTCCTCCGCAACGCCTCCGCCGCAATCGACGGGAGGTAGAGGGTCCGTTTCGAGGTCTCCGACTTCGGCGCCGGTTTCCAAACCACGCCTTGGCCATTCGCCTGTGTTACGGTGCCCATGACTGACACTGTCGGCACTTCCGCGTCGAGGTCGATGTCCTGCCATCGAATGCCGAGCAGTTCGCCGGTGCAAACGCCGGTGCCGAGCATGACGTCGATACTGTCGAGGATGTCGCGCCGGTACGGCCTGAATGACTTATGTGGGGTCGCCTCCCACTGTCGGGCCGGGCGGTTTCTAAGTTCTAGTGCAACACCCGGTCTGACCAGCACTATCAGACCGGGTGTTTCCACTGAACGAAGGAACACCCCCAATGACCTCGCAACCCAGACGTCCACGATTGCCCTTCGACGTCCTCGACGAACTCTTCTGGCTCCTCCTCGAAGACATACCACGATCATCGATTGCTGACCGCCTCGGCATCAACATCAAAACCGTCGCCCTGTGGGCGCGGCGACTCGGGTTGCCTGACCGCCCGCCCGGCAGAATACCGACTATGCCGACCACCATCGTTGCTGCCCCGGCACCACGCCACCGTGCTTACCATCGCCTGACGGTCGCTGATCGGATGACGATCCAAGCCGGCCTGCAATCAACCCCACCCTTGTCGATGAGAACCATCGCGACCCAGCTCGGTGTCGCCCCGTCAACGGTCTCCCGAGAGATCCGCCGCAACCGCATCATCGAGTACGACAAATCCAGCCCACACCCGGTCTATAGTGCTGCCGGCGCCCACGGCCGCACCTATGCCCGCCAGGCACGCAAGGAGCACCGCAGCAAACGTCTCGATAACCCGTGGCTGCGGGCTCACGTGATCAACGGACTCAACGACAAGTGCTCGCCGGAACAGGTCGCCGGTAGGCTTCGGCGTGACTACCCCGACCGGAAGGACCTGCACGTGAGCCATGAAACGGTCTACCAAGCTCTCTACGTCCAAGGACGCGGATCTCTGCGTCAAGAGCTGGCCGTGGTCAAAGCCCTCCGATCGGGTCGGACGACGAGGAAGCCGCAGTCGAAGTTGCCGCGTCGGTCCAGTCGTCCCTGGCTCGATGGTGCCCTGTTGGTCGACCGTCCCCCGCAGGCTGCTGATCGCAGCGTTCCCGGCCACTGGGAGGGTGATCTCGTCGTCGATTCCCACACCGGTGGCCTGGTCACCGTCTTCGAACGCCGATCCCGGTTCTCGCTGATCCGGAAGTTGCCGAACAACCGCGAATCAGCCACGGTCACCGGGCTGGTCCAGGACATGATCGCGTCCCTGCCCGAAGCGTTGTTCTCAACGCTGACGTGGGACCAGGGCCAGGAGATGGCCGAGCATCTGCGTATCACCGTCGCCACCGACTGCCAGGTGTACTTCTGTGACCCGCACTCACCCTGGCAACGGCCGACGAATGAGAACTCCAACGGACTCATCCGGGACTACTACCCGAAAGGCACAGTCTTCGATGAGTCGATCACCGACGATCAGATTCAGTCGATGCAGGACCAGCTCAACCGCAGGCCGCGGAAGGTCCTCGGGTTCGCGACCCCGGCCGAGGTCCTGGCTGATCTGTTGCATGAGCAGGTAGCCTGAGACCAGCCCAATGTTGCACTAGAACCCTGAGACGGCCCCGCATTGCGCAGCGCTACCACCTCAGCTTGAGTCATGGCTCGCACCTGCCCCGCCTTCGGCTTAATTGGGGAGATGTCAAGCCCCGGGTTTCGTAGAGGCTCCTATTCTTGGTTTCCTAAGCAGCCGCGGGTTCTGTCCCGGACTGGTTGATCCATTCGGAATGGACCTCGACGGGCGGTCGGTAGTTAATCGCTGAATGCAACCTGGACTGGTTGTACCAAGCCACCCACTTCGACGTCTCCGCCATCACCTCGATCAACCCCGACCACCCCTTCCGGTCGATGAGTTCGGCCTTGTAGACCGAGTTCAGCGCCTCGGCCATGGCGTTGTCGTACGAATCCCACGCGACCCCACCGACGCCACGACCTCGGATTCCGCCAGGGTCTCGCCATAGCGAATCGATCGGAATTGCGCTCCGCGATCCGAGTGGTGCACCAGCCCGGAAACGTCTTCACCGGCCCGATATTTCGCAGCGAGAGCCATCGTCAGAGCGTCCCTGGCCAGGGACTCCCGCATGTGGTTCGTCACCTGCCAGCCGACGATCTCCCTGTGGAAGACATCGAGGATGAACGTCGTGTATACCCACCCAGCAGTCGTCGGAACATAGGTGATGTCCGCGACCCATAGACAATTGGGTGCCGGTGCTGCGAACTCACGCTCGACAAGATCATCCGGACACTCCTCAGCCCTAGCCGAAGCCGTCTTCGGGCGCTTCCTCCAGCGTCGAATACCGTCGATGCCTAACTGGCGCATCAACCGCTCCACCGTGCAGCGGGCCACCGGGCCGAACTGATCGGCGTACTCGCGGTTGATCGCCTTCCACATCTTCCGCACCCCGTAACACGAGTAGTTCGCCTCATAGACATCCTGGATGACGACCATCAGCGCCTGGTCTCGGCTGGCCCTGGCCGATGGTTCGCGTTTCTTGAACGCGTAATACGAGCTCACAGCAATCCGTGCCGCATTCCCGGACAGGGCGCGTACGATTGGCTCGACTCCGAACTCGTGACGATTGTCGTCGATGAAGACGACAATCACTTCGATGGGCGGTCGAGCTCCGCCGCGAAGAAAGCCGACGCTCTCTTCAAGATCTCGTTGGCCCGCTTCGCTTCAGCCAACTCCGCCCGCAGCCGACGGTTCTCCGCTTCCAAATCGACTGACTCAGTCGGTGTGGCCTTGCCGGAGTCTTTGTGCTTACGGACCCAGACTCGCAGGGTCTCTTTGCTCAGACCGAGCTCGCCGGCGACACGGGTGATTGCCCCGTCCGCCGTCTCCGGATCGGCCTGAGCATGAATGACGAGTTCGACGGCGCGAGCCTTGAGTTCGTCGGTATATTTCAATGGCAAGAGAGAATCTCCCTCTTCCAATCTCCCTGCCTCTATTATCCCCGGGGCGACTCATCCCGGTCACACCACACTGCGGCACAGGTGCTCATGCTGGGCTCATCGTTGAGGGCATGGCAATAGGGTAGCGGATGCAATGTAGGCCCCCACCGTGGTTACGGCGGGGGCCTACGTTGTTTCATGGTGGGATCGCCGTGGTTTGACGGGCCCGAGTGGGGGCTACTTTTCGCCTAGCACTCTCTTGACGAAGCTGGTGGCACGCTCGTTCAGTTTGTCGACGCGCATTGACACATGGGCTTCGAAGTCATTGTGACCTTCGACTGCGCGTGGAGGATTCCTGACGATCTCGGAGCACTCGAAATTGCCGTGTATGAGCGTCCCGAGCGAATTGCCGTTTCGTCCCGAAGGCCCGGCCTTCTTCGCTGTGAACATCCGTACGCCGGTGGTCTCGTGCAAGTCCTCGCACCAACTGCACATCGCTTGGGACTTCGCCATGGGCACTGCCCTGAGCATCAGTCCGCGTGGGACGTCGTCTACGGGGACGACTATATAGGCCCGTTGAGGAATTTTCGCATCAGCCCAACCAAAGTAGTCGAGCTCGGCCCACTCGATCTCAGCGAGATTGGGTGGCAGTGTGATCTTTTCCACTTCGCGGCGAGAGGTGTTGATAAAGGACTTCTTAATCTGGGTGGCATTGAGTTGCTGCATGACTGGCTTTCTCTGATTTCAGTAGTTGCCTGAAGTTGAATAGCCGTGAAGCCGGTGCAGTTTAGCCTTCGCGCATTCTTGCGGGCAGCTCTTTGGGGGTGCTGGCGGGCTTTGTTCGCACCAAGCATGACCGGTGAACGCGAGTGGCTAACTGAGAATGGTTAGCTTGGCTATCAGCTACGGCAACAGGGAATGGGTAGAGGCTAGGTCGACTGTGTTTAGGCACAGGTCACCTATCACCCGACCGGCTGTGAACGCGGAGTTCGGGTGATTCTAGGGCAGCAGGACTAGAAGCAGGCCACGAGGGCCACCATTCCTTTCTTCCTGAGATTTCAGGTGGTTCGGCGATAGTTTCCGAGTTTGACTATATCCAAGTCCGCGTCACTGGTTCAACATGGTTCTGTTGCGTACTACTGGCGTCGATGCTTTCGGTGGGAAGTCGGTGCTAGCTCGGGTCGCGTGCGCTCGTGTCCGGTTCGGCATTTGGCTGTGGGTGGAGTATGGCGGATGCATAATAGAACACATGATCGAATATGAGGACTACGGCACAGCTACCTGGCGGTACTGGCAGAAGATCCGCAACGACGCCGGCGCCCGCGGTTCCTTCCAGAGCCGTCCGCCCGTGCCGGTGCGTGCTCATGTCATGTTCGAGCGCGACGGTGAAGTATGGCTCGACGGCACCGCGACGCGACTCGGTTTCGATGGTGCGATATTCGTTGAGATCAAAGATCGACGAGTCCAGGCGATCGGGGCGTGGTTGCCGCCGGATGATGTGTGGTGGGAGGGGAAGCCTGTCAGTTCTCAGTTGCGTTCTGCTCCATAAACTTGAGCGCGATCGGGCATGTCACGTTCACCTTTAGCCACCGGCCGCGAGCATCTTCCAGAGCTCGTTTCATAATCTCCTGGCAGTGAGCGTCCTTGTCGGTGTCCTCGATCGCCTCGCAGTAGACGAACATGACTTCGTTGACTTCGTCGTCGATCTTGTAATGCAGCGATGCAACGAGTTTCCCGGGCAGGTACAGGTCGAATTTCGACTGTTCCTGGTTGTTGAGCATGGTGTACACGAGACACACTCCTTCTGTGGAATTGTCAAAGCACTGAATGAAAAAGACTCTAAACTGCTGGTCAGACTGCTGCAAGAGGGGTTTAGAGTCTTCCGACGATCTTCGCAACAGGCACATCTTCAACCCTTGTTCGGCTCTCGAGCTTCTCTGGCAGAGGCAACGTCATCGACGACAACAGCAATATGACGCATGCTCGTGATCAACGCCCCGTAGAGGGGCCACGAAGCAGTCGGGAGATGCTGGTCATCGGAGAGGGCTCTCGCCAGTGAGTCGAGGCGTTCATGCACGGGTTCAACGTCAGAATCGGGATCGCTGATCGAGCGCCCGGCATCTTTGACAATGTTTCCCCACTCGCGGCGAAAGCTGTCATCCCACTCGCCCTCGGCGTACGTCGCGTCGCGGAGCGTGCGCGTCAGATTCCTCAGATGCGAGATCCCTTCATCGACCCGCTGCAGGATATTCTCGTAGCTCGTTTCCTCCGCCTGAGACTGTGCTTGGTTGCGAACCCGAGGACTAAGCGACTTCCTCAAATCGCCTCTCGGGTTTGCTCGCCTGCTTTCCCTTGCGAAGCGAACGGACTGCCATGCTGTGTTGAGCTCGTCGCTCATGGACTCGGTCTCGCGGAACCACTCATCGGCGCGGTCTGTGTCCCAGGAGTCGCTGAACTCGTCGGACATGCTGGTCAGGACGTCGCCCATGCGCCGATTGATACTGTCGACGTAGCGAGAGGCCTGCCGGTCCCGGATCGGGGGAATGATGATCAAGTTGACGGCGAGCCCGACAGCGACGCCCAGCGCGATCTCAATGATTCGTTCTAGAAGGAGGGGCTGCTGACTGTCGAATCCGCTTCCGAGGATGAAAATCGCGGTGGTGGCGATGGCGATCCCCTCGTCTCGGATCCATGTCACCCTGGCTCCGAGAAGACCAACAAAGAGCGCCAGGGCGAACGTCCACAGGCTGACTCCGAGGTAGTTGCCAATCAGGAAGGACAAGCCCACGCCGATTGCAGAGGCCACTGTTGACTGGGCGCCTCGCGAAAGTGATCGGTAGACCGTCGCGTGGACGGTGAGCAGTGCAGTCCATGGCGCGAGGAAAGGCATCGCCGAGTCGAGTATTGCGATTGACAGCCACCATGCTGCCGTTGCCGCGACGACAGATTTGACGATCTGGAGGAGATCGGTCGTGACTTCTGGGCGTTGGAGTAGTTCAGTGATCTTCTTCGTTGGAGTTGGCAAGGTCGCTCCGTTGCAGGTCCGTCGCTGTCATGATTACACGGTAAGCAAAGCTCGGTTTGAGACTAGCATTTGCCCTGGTCGAAGTCGTTTTGCTCTTGACGACTCAGGACTGAATTCGGTCGGCTGAGCGTCCTAGCGTCTCAGGCAACGATGTTCTCGGCAATCAAGGGGTGACGGTAGACCCTGTTCACGAGCACGACTGTCCGAGCGCACTCCTAGCCGAGACCCAGAGGCGTCCTTGGACTCTATTCACGAGCGCCGAAGGAGGCAAACATGACCACCTACGAAGAAGCAATCAAGCGGGCAGCAAAGCCACTCGCGGAGGCGTTCTTCCGCATCCAAGAGGGCACAGCGCGGGAAGCAGCTGAACTCGCCTACACGCCCGGTGGGCCGGGGCTCGACGAGCTCGAGGAGCGCATTCAGGCATGGCGGGACGAGTTCATGGTGCAGGATTAGACGGTTGCGACGATAGGTTCGGAAGTGCCTGCTGATGAGGAGGAAGATGCGTTTACGATGCGCTTTGGGTGGAAGTCGGCGAGACTCGCATTGTCGGGGGACTCGTGCTTTTCTCGTGCATCGTTCCTGGTCAAGCGGTCATTTCATATGCTTTCATGGTCTTTCATGTCCGCTCTGGTTTCGACCAGATTGGAATCGTGAGGTCGGGGGATCGAGTCCCCCTCCCGCTACCGATCAACTCCCTCATCAGGATGACGAATCCGATGGGAAAGTTTCTGTATTCGCGAACTCCTCGAGACGGTATTGCGCGACTCATTCCGGCCGTGCCAGTCTTGCCGAGTGAAGCACACAATGACTCTCGATTTCACCAGCGAAGCCCACGCACTTGCCGATGATCTGCGCGAACTGCGCCGCGACCTGCACCGGGACCCCGAAATAGGACTCGATCTGCCGAAGACCCAACGTCGGATCCTCGACGCCCTGGAAGGTCTGCCGCTTGAGATCACGCTCGGTCAGGAGCTCAGCTCGATCATCGCCGTCCTGCGCGGAGCGCACCCCGGCCCGACGGTGCTCCTGCGCGGGGACATGGACGCTCTGCCCGTCGACGAGGCGACCGGACTCGACTTCGCGTCGACGAATGGGAACATGCATGCCTGCGGGCATGATCTCCACGTTTCCGGACTCGTCGGAGCCGCGAAGCTGCTGTCCGCTCATCAGTCCGAGCTGAAGGGCACGGTGGCCTTCATGTTCCAGCCCGGCGAGGAGGGGATGGGCGGTGCGAAGATCATGCTCGAAGAAGGAATGTTCGACACCATCGGCCAGAAGCCCGATGCGGCTTACGCGATCCATGTGGCACCGGGGGTGCCGGGAACCTTCGTCACCAGACCGGGCACGATCATGGCCGGAGCGAATACTCTGCACGTGACGATGCACGGCAGCGGAGGTCACAGCTCGCGACCGGAAGATGCGGTCGACCCGGTGCGTCCGATTCTCGAACTCGGACAGGCGCTGCAATCGATGGTCACCGGATCATTCAGCGTCTTCGACCCCATCGTCGCCCAGGTGACGCAGTTGGAAGCGGGGGAGGCCGTCAATGTCATCCCCGCCTCGGCGAAGCTCGGAGCTTCTGTGCGCACGCTCTCCCACGAGTCGACGCGTAGGTTCCCCGAGCGCGCCACACAGTTGGCGGAGTCGATTGCGGCCGCACACGGATGCACGGCCGAGGTGGTGTGGACCGAGCAGTATCCCGTCACGGTCAACGACTGCGGCGAAGCCGACTTCGCCCTGAGAGTTCTGGCCGATCGTTTCGGGGCCGAGCTGGCCGTGCAGGTGCCGGACCCGCTCATGGGTTCCGAGGACTTCTCCTTCGTGCTCGAGCAGGTGCCCGGTGCTTTCATGTTCTTCTTCGTGACGCCCGAAGGCATCGATCCGGCCTCGGCGGCGACGAATCACTCGCCAGAAGTTCAGTTCGACGATGCGCACCTGCCCGACCAGGCTGCGGCGCTTGCAACCCTGGCCTGGGAGCGGTCACTGCGCGGATGAGCACCGCAAGGCCGACGACAGCTGGTGAATCCCACTTCGACGGACAGGGGTATGGTCTTCGCGCGATTCGGCGCCTACTCTCGAAGTGACTGTTCGACCGAATTGGGAGATCAACGATGATCAGCACAGAACTGTCCGACTGGCTCCTCGACTCGGACCCGGCCCTGCGCTGGCAGGTCGAACGCGACCTGCACGGAGCAGAGGAGACGACCTGGCAGGAGACCCGCGCACGCGTGGAACACGAAGGCTTCGGCGCAGAGCTGCTGGCCCAGCAAGACCCGGACGGACAATGGGCAGGCGGGGCCTTCTTCCCCTCCGACTTCGCATTCGATGACGACGGATCACAGCCGTGGACTGCGACGACGTGGGCTCTGAAGGACCTGCGCGAGTGGGGACTGACCGCCTCGGCGTTGGAGGGAACGGCAGAGAAACTCGAATCCGCACGCTGGGAATACGAGAATCTGCCGTACTGGGGCGGGGAAGTCGACGTCTGCATCAATTCCTGGACGCTGTCGAACGGCCTGTGGCTCGGCGCCGATGTCGACGGCATCGTCGACTGGTTCCTGGGCCACCAGCAGCCCGACTGCGGATGGAACTGCGAATGGGTCGAAGGCTCGAAGGTCTCGTCGTTCCACTCCACCCTCAACGCCCTCGTCGCGCTGCTCGATTATCAGCTGGCTACGGGCGACGCCGCGCGTGTGCAGGAGGCCCGAGCCAGGGGAGAGGAGTACCTGCTGTCGCGGGACCTGTTCCGCACGCGCAGCACCGGTGATCCTTTCGATGGCCGTGCCCTCGCTCTCTTCCACCCCCGACGCTGGTTCTACGGAATCCTGCCCGCACTCGACTACTTCCGCGAAGCGACGAGCGCGGACGGAACCGGCCCGGACCCGCGGATGGAAGAAGCGGTCGGGATGATCCGAGCCAGACGCTCCGACGACGGCACCTGGACTCAGGACCACCGCCTTGACGGCGACGTCTGGTTCCACGTCGACGCTCCGGTCGGCGAACCCTCGAAATGGGTGACCCTGCAAGCCCAGCGAGTCCTCGACTGGTGGGACGGAACACAAACCGACTGAGCATCCACAGCCGCGGCCCAGAAACGCCACAGTCCCACGCCAGAGCCGGTCACCACGATGGTGTCATCACACATCATCGAAGGAAGGACAGCTCATGGCTCGCGTACCCGAACCGGACCAGACCCCCAACGGACCCGCCTATGAAGGCAGGCTCCTCGACCGTCCCGACGAGGAGGTCGTCGACCAAGGCGCCTCCTTCGACATCCGCACCCTCTTCAGCCGACGAGGAGTTCTCGGGCTCGTCGGCGCCGGTGTCGGCACCATGGCCCTGGCCGCTTGCACCTCCGGGGCCGCGGGATCGACGAAATCGAGTTCGAGCGGCAGCGGATCGGTCACCGAGATCCCCGACGAAACGGCCGGTCCGTATCCGGCGGACGGATCGAACGGACCGGACATCCTCGAAGACTCCGGAATCGTGCGTTCGGACCTCCGCTCGAACATCGACGGGACCGACACCGTCGACGGTGTGCCCCTGACATTCACCCTCAAGGTCACCGATATGGCCGGTGACAATGCTCCATTCGAAGGCGCAGCCGTCTACGCCTGGCACTGCGACGCTCAGGGCCGTTACTCGATGTACTCCGACGGCGTCGAAGACGCGACCTGGCTGCGCGGCGTCCAGGTCGCCGATGCGGCAGGAGAAGTCACCTTCGCCTCCGTCTTCCCCGGCTGCTACTCCGGTCGTTGGACCCACATCCACTTCGAGGTCTACCCGGACGTCGATTCGATCACCGATGCCGAGAACGCCATCACCACCTCGCAGATGGCCCTGCCCGAAGACGCCTGCAACGCAGTCTTCGCCCTCGAGACCTACGACGGATCGGCGAAGAACCTCTCTGCCATCTCCCTCGACGACGACAACGTCTTCGGTGACGACGGAGGAGAGCACCAGCTCGCCACGATCAGCGGCGACACGGACTCCGGATACACCGCCACGCTCGATGTTCCCGTCGACACCGACACCGAACCGACCGGCGGCACAGCCCCGGGAGGCGGCGGTGAAGGACAAGCTCCACCCGACGGCGCCCCCGAAAAGCCCTGACAACTCCGAGAAAGGCTCACCATTATGCTGCACAACCTCACGGGCTGGCACGCCCTCGTCATCCTCGCCATCATCATCCTCGTCTTCGGCGCAGCCAAGCTGCCTGCACTCGCCAAGAGCCTCGGGCAGTCTGTGCGCATCCTCAAGGACGAATCATCCGACTTACGGGCGGGTGATGAGACGGAACCCCACTCATGAGCACCGCCGCGGAGAAGATGCCGCTGTCCGCGCACCTGCGGGAGGCGCGGACACGGGCGGTGCGCGCGGCGGTGGCGCCGCTCATCGGCACGGTCATCGGATATCTCACCTCGGATTTCGTGATGGACGTCCTCCGGGCCCCGATCACCGAGCTCGCCGAGTCCCGCAGCGCTTCGCTCAACTACGACAGCGGCACCGGCGCCTTCGACCTTCAGCTGCGCATCGCCGTGTACTCCGGGATCGTCCTCTCCAGCCCGGTGTGGCTGGGAGAGATCTTCGGACTCCTCACCCCGGGACTGACGGCGAAGGAGAAGAAGGTGACGTTCGGCTTCCTCGGTGCCGCAGTGCCCCTCTTCGTCGCCGGCTGCCTCACCGGCCTCTACGTCTTCCCCCGGATGGTCGAAGTGCTCACTTCGTTCGCCGCGAGCGAGGACAGCACCATTCTGCAGGCGTCCTACTACTTCGACTTCGTGTTCAAGATCGTCATCGCCACCGGAGTCGCCTTCGTCCTCCCGGTCTTCCTCGTCGTCCTCAACTTCATCGGCTTGCTCTCTGCGCGGTCGATCGCGAGGGCCTGGCGAGCCGCCATCGTGGCCATCGTGATCTTCGCCGCACTGATCACCCCGGCCGCCGACGTGCTCTCCATGTTCGTCGTCGCGGGCCCGATGGCGCTGCTCTTCCTCGCCGCGCTCGCCATCGCGAGTATCCACGACCGGACCCGAGGCTACGGCCGGATGGTCGGTGATCCGCACGTGGAGGAGGAACGGTCCGGGCGAGTGCCGATCACGCCAACGGAAAGGACTCGGACATGTTCGGCCTGAGTTTCGAGAAACTGATCATCGTCGGGATCTTCGCTGTGATCGTCATCGGCCCACAGCGGCTGCCCCCACTACGCGCAGAAGCTCGGCGAGTTCGCCCGCCTGCTCCGTGCCCAGGTCGATACGGCGCGGACTCGGGCCGCCGAATCGATGGGCGCCGAGGACTGGAGAACTCTTGATCCGCGACAGTACGATCCGCGCCGGATCATCCGAGAGGCGCTGGACGAACCGGGCAGCGCCCGGAGCTCGGAGACTGCTGCCCCGGGTTCGACTGAGCATTCCGAACTTGCCCCGGGCGGGAACACTCGATCCCTCGCCGAGGCGGCCGGCAGCGTTGTCATCACCGGTTCGTCCGGACATCCGCGGAGACGATTCGTCGCCCGCACGGCCGAAGGTCGTACGGGCGACGATGAGCGTGCAGTCGCAACCTCAGGAACCGATCGATGACCAGGGGAGGGGCCGCCCCGGTGATCAGTCCTTGAAGTCGAAGTCTTCCTTGTCGATGCCGGGGAACATGAGTTCGTACTTGATCATCTGATCCTTGTGATCGACGATCTTCACGGTGCCGAAGTACTTCTTCCTGCCTTTGTACGCGTCCTTGTCCTTGACGGTGACCTGGCACGATTTGAAGCCGTACCACTCGCGGAGCTCCATATCGGAATCGCACTTGGCTTCTTTGACCTTCCAATCGAGCTTGTTCTCGAACAGGTCGATGAGGTCGGCCTCGATCGACGAAGCGGGCACGATGCCGTTGCCCTTCTTGTCGATCTTCATCCCGTCGTCGCTGGCCCAGTTCGTCGTCTTCGCGGCATCGGCGAACGGATCGGTCGATTTCGTGTCGGTCGGCTCCGCCTCGGCGGGCTCGGATCCCGGGGCCTCGGCCTCTTTCGATTCGACAGCACCTCCGCCGAATCCGCCTTCTTCGGTCTGCGAGGCCTCGGACTTCTGATCCTCGGCGGGCTTGTCCCCTCCGGAGCCTCCGCAGGCGGTCAGGGACAAGGCGAGAACGGTTCCAGCGGTGGCCGTCAGCAGGCGGGGCATCCAGGTGGACCGGCGAATCGGGGTCATCGTGTTTCTCCTTCGCACTCAGGCGATCACAAGCGTTGTCGATACACCACGATTCTGCCACGGCCGGTTGCCGCGAACCCGGGGTCGGTGTGCGGATCCGGCGACACCTGTGGCGATTCGGGCACATCCGCACCGGGAGATGGCCCCGGGTCCGGTGGCGGGAGGGAGCCGGATCCGGCCCGCTCCACGGCGACCGGCTCCGGCTATTCCGCGGCGGGGGAGTTGACGGCCTTCGCGAGAGCCTCGAATGCGCGGATCGTCGGGAACAGCTTCGTAGCGTCCTGCGGCAGCCCCCAGCTCGAGAGCTTGACGCCGAGGACATTGGCACCCGGGTTCACATAGATCATCTGCCCGTGGATGCCGAGGGCGAGGAACGCATGAGAATCGGGGAACGGGAACCAGAACTGGTTGTGATACGCCCCGCCCGGCATCCGATTGTCCCCGGGCCCATCGGCAAACGCCTGACGCACATCCTCGGAGGTGGTCAGCGTATCGCCGATCCACGTCGTCGGCGCCACCTGCTGTCCGGTCAGCGACTGCCCGCGGTTGGTGTAGACGTAGCCGAATCGGGCGAGATCGCGCAGAGTGGTGTTGATTCCGCCGTCGAACATCCCGACCCCGTACTGGTCGGTGGCGATGATCGCGTCCTGTTCGGCGCCGATCCGAGACCACAGCACCCGCGACATGAGCGACTGCATACTCTCACCGGCGATCTTCTCGCACACCCATCCGAGCACATCGGTCTCGCACGACCGGTATTCGAAGACCCCGCCGTGCTCGGACTTCGCCTCCAGGGTGGTGAGGAACTCGTACATGCCGATGCCCGGGTTCTCCCGCTTCGCCTCGGACCAGCCGATCGACTCTTCGATCTGCCGGACCTCGGACTTCGGGTCGAGGTAGTCCTCGGAGAAGCGGATGCCCGACCGCATATCGAGGACATGGCGCACGGTCGCCCCCGCATAGCCGGACTCGGCGAGTTCGGGCACATAATCGGTGACGAGGCGGTTAGGGTCGAGGTCACCCGAACCGGCGAGCACCCCGGCGACAGTGCCGACGAGCGATTTGGACACCGACATGAGCAGATGCTCGGTCGACGCGGTCATCTCCCCGAAGTACTCCTCGGTGAGCACGGTCCCGTTGTGCATGAGCATCCAGGCATCCGTGTCGGTGGATTCGATGACGCTGCGGACGCTGCGGGCCTCCGAGTACTCCGTCGCGGGAACCTCGACCTCGCCGAGATCCTGTGGATCGGCGGGCAGCTCGGCCACAGGACCGGTGCCCCGGGAGATCGGCGTCGTGGGAAGGACCCATGCGACGTTCTGGAACGACCAGCGCACATTGTCGGGATCCTGCCAGTTGTCCCGGTCGATTCCGGCCGCCGGATCGACGGGAGCCGATGGGGCCACGGGCTGGTCCGCCGGGGGAGTGGCCGCGGTCTGGTCCGGTGACGGTTCGATCACTCTTCACCTCTGATTCTCGCATTGGTCTGTCCGCGGAACGGCTCCGCGGACGGCAGCTGGGAGCCGCCTCGGGTCGTGTTGAGATTATCACCGAGGCGGCTCCGCGCTTCGCGTATATCTGCCCTTCGCGTCCAAGGGAGCGGCGCCGGGCTCAGTCGCCTTTGGCTCCGGGTCCGCCGAGGGCCGGCGACGGATCGTCGGCGACGACCGGAACTCCGGCGTACATCGCCCTGATCGAATCGATGAAGTGCTTGGCCCGGATGCTCAGCGCATCGGGTCCGCCGACGTTCGTCTGCAGCGGATTCTTCGTCACCAGGACTCCGAGGTCCGCGCCCTTCCACCGGTAGTCCCCGGCCCCGAAGATACGCAGGAAGAACACCTCGCTGCCGTTCTGCAGGGGGTGCCAGTCGAGTGCCGCACGTTTGTACGTCAGCGTCCCGTACTGGTCGAGATAGTACTGACCGGTCAGCGGGGAATGCGTGATGTACTCGGTGATCGGAGCCGTCTCCTTGATGATCATCTGGCTCCACTCGTCGGCGCCGGAGAGTTCCTCCCACCGCTCATTGATCTCGGTGACATCGAGATCGAATTCGACGTCGAGATATTCGAGCAGGTGGAACAGGAACAGGGGCACATCGGCATAGGCGCCTGCCGTGACGTTCGTGATCGCCGAGGCCCCGGAGATGCGCGGATTGAGCTCACCGAGGTAGCAGTCGTCGTTGTCGAGATCGACGAGGACATCGACTTCGAAGAACCCGCGATAGCCGCGTTTGCGCAGGCCTTCGCCCATCTTGCGCACGAGCTCACGGGTCTGCGCCCGCTGCTCTGCGTTGAGGACATCGGGTTTCATCTCGTTGCCGCACCAGCCGCCCTTGTGCGGGGTGAGCTCGGCGAAGCCGGCCAGCTCTGTCAGATACGGACCGACGACGACACCGCTGGAGGTGATGACCGCCTCGACGGCGACCGGAGTGTTGTTGATCCGCTTCATCACTTTTAGCTGCTCGCCGATGATGTCGTCCTTGTGCGCCTCCCAGCCCGAGGCATCGGAGATGAAGAACGTCGTCTTCCCGGAATCGCCATACGGAGTCTGCACGACGAGATCCGTGCCCAGCCCCGCCTCGGCGGCCCGCTCATTGAGCTCTTCATAGGTGTCGGCAGTGGTCAGCACGTTCGGGACGGAGAACGCACCGGCCTCATTGCCGAGTTTCGTCGTCTCGATCTTCGAATCGAGCTGATTGCGCAGGGCTGCCGACGGCAGGATGAGGTCGTAGCCGAGCTCTCGGCAGATCCGCTCGGTCTCCTCGTCGAAGAAGACCATCGCGACCTTGACCCGCTCACCATGGGGGACGTTGCGCGTCATATGGGCGCGCACCTCGGCGTTGAGCAGCAGCCAGTTGTTGATCGCCTCACCTGATTCGAACTCGACATAGGGCTTGTAGCGCGGGGAGAAGACACGCGGATGTCCGCCGTCCCAGCCGTCGTAGTAGGTGATGTACGAGAAGTTGCGCACCCACCGGTCGAGACCGAGCAGGTTGAACGGAGTGGCTCCGACGAAGAAGATCGGGGTCTGATTCGTGCGGAAGAAGTGCCGGACCTCGGAGACGTTGCGCAGCGGTCGACGCAGCTGAACTCTGTCGGCTTCTTTGCCGGCGTAGGCGGCGTCGGTGGCCACCGCCACTTCGACCTGCGGCGGGTCGACGTCGGCGGGTGCCGGTGCCGGATCAGAACCGCCGGCTGCTGGTGCAGGCGCAGCGGGGGCGCCGGGGCCAGGTGTGTGCGGTGAGGGGACCGCGACTGCGTCTTTGACTCGTGCGCCGGGCGTCACCGTCTGTGCCTCGGGACTCTTCGGGTCAGCGCTGGGGGATTCGTTCGTCATCGCACTACTCCTTACCAAATGTGATGTGGACAACATATACCAGTTTCGAAGCCATGAGCCCGATGGTGCAGGAATTGTGTGAACCGGATACGAACGCGCGATCAATTCTTCGCCGGTGAGCCTCATCTCTTCGCCGGTGAGCCTCATCCTGAGGCCGTGCTTTAGGCTGGTGTCGATACCGACCCCAGTGGAAGAGAGAGCGCATATGCCGGTGAATACGGAGAAGCAGGGGGCCACGTTCTCCCTGCCTCAGCCCTATGAGGTCTCCAGGGAGGCGATCGCGGATTTCGCGCTCGCCACCGGAGCGAAGGCCGATTACCATTTCGACGCCGAGGCGGCCACCGCGCTGGGCTACCGCGACGTCGTCGCCCCGACCACCTTCGCCGTGATCATCGCGCAGAAATCGGAAGCCGCCTATATCTCCGACCCGGAATCGGGCATCGACTTCTCGAAGGTCGTCCACGGCTCCGAACAGTTCTCGTTCAACCGTCCCATCGTCGCAGGTGACTCCCTGTCCGCCGTCACTCACGTCGACGGAGTCCGGGCCGCCGGCAGCAACGCCATGATCACCACCCGCACCGAGATCACCGATGTCGCGGAGCAGCCCGTCGTCACCGTGACCTCGACCATCGTCGTGAGAGGAGACGGAGAATGAGCGCCATCGACTTCTCCACACTGACCATCGGAGACACCGTCGTGGAATCGGAGATCCCACTGTCGCGTGCCTCCCTCGTCGACTATGCCGCAGCCTCGGGCGATCACAATCCGATCCACTGGAACGAACGTTTTGCCCGCGAAGTCGGCCTCGACGATGTCATCGCCCACGGGATGCTCTCGATGGCGGCGGTCATCGCTCCGGTGGCCGAATGGCTCGGCGACCCGGGTGCGATCGTCGACTACCGGACCCGCTTCTCCGCCCCCGTCGTCGTCCCCGATGCCGATTCCGGATCACCGGCCACCCCGACGACCTCGCTCAAGCTCACCGCCACCGTCGGCGCCGTCGACCCTGCCGTCGGCACGGCCCGCATCGACATCTCCGTGAAGTCCGGCGAGGCAGATGTCCTCAGCCGCACGCAGGTTCGGATCTCGGCGTGACCGAAGCCCACCCGCAGGAACTCTCCGGCTTCACCACCTTCCGCCTCGGCGGACCGGCCCCGCAGGTCACGGTTGCGAACACCCGAGACGAACTGCTCGATTTCTGCGCCGCCCACCCGCTCGAACTCAACGGTCAGGAACGGTCCCGCGTCTTGTTCATCGGCGGCGGATCGAATCTGCTCATCGCCGATGCCGGATTCGACGGTGCCGTCTGCGTGGTCCGAACCACCGGAGTGGAGACGACCCAGACCACGACGACCGACACCCGGGTCACCGCCGAGGCGGGGGAGGACTGGGACGCCTTCGTCGCCCACACCCTCGACCTGGGGCTGTCCGGGCTCGAAGCACTGTCCGGGATCCCCGGGTCGGTCGGTGCGACCCCGATCCAGAACGTCGGCGCCTACGGCACGGAGGTCGGCGAGCTCATCTCCTCCGTCGAGGTCTTCGACCGGGTGTCCGGTCAGATCCGCCACCTCACCGCAGTCGAACTCGAATTCGGCTACCGCACCTCGGCGCTCAAGCGCGCCCAGATCGCGGCCGGAACCCCGCAGTACGTCGTGCTCTCGGTGACCTTCGACCTCCAGCGCAGCGACGAGTCGCTGCCCGTGCGCTACGCCCAGCTCGCATCGTCCCTCGACGTCGAGATCGGCAGCCGCGTCCCGGCCGCACGAGTGCGCGAGAACGTCATTGCGCTGCGCAGGTCGAAGGGCATGGTCCTCGACCCAGCCGATCACGACTCCTGGTCGGCGGGATCCTTCTTCACCAACCCCATCGTCGAGAACGCCGAGATCCTGCCCGCCGAAGCTCCTCGCTACCCGGTGACCGACCCGCTCAGCGGAGCGAAGATCGAAGGGAAGACGAAGACCTCAGCGGCCTGGCTGATCGAGCATGCGGGGTTCTCCAAGGGCTTCAGCCTCGGTGCGGGACTGGCGTCGCTGTCGACCAAGCACACCCTGGCGCTGACGAATCGGGGACACGCGAGCACGGCCGATGTGATCGATCTCGCGTCGACCGTCGTCGCCGGCGTCGAGGACGCCTTCGGCATCACCCTCGAACCCGAACCGACCTTCATCGGCTGCTCCATCGACGACGGGAAACGTCCTTAGACTGGTGGCCGTGTCATCACGACGGAGAATCACCGCACTCGTCATCACCCTGACTGCGGTTGCGCTTGTGACCCTGCCCTGGGCGCTGTTCACCTCGCGCGCCGATCTCACCTTCGGCCCGCATGAGGCGCAGTACCGGATCACCGCGGATTCCCGACTCACCGTCGACTTCGGCCCCCTGGGCAGACTGCTCGTCCCCACCGAGGATGTCATCCCTCTCGGCCTGGGACTGCACGTCGACATCGGAGAGATCCCCGTATCGGGTGATTCCGGTGACGACGAGCGACCTGCGGCCGATCCCGCGGAGGTGGCGGACCCCGGCGGGGGAACCATCGACGCCCTCGGCGGCGACATCGCCTCCTACGCGTCGCTGTTCTCGGCCCCGCAGGCGCAGATCGACCAGGTCATCTACGGACTCAGCCAGGAGATCCTCACGCGATGGGCGCTGGCAGTGTGCATCATCACCGGGGGACTCGTCGGTCTGGCCCTCTTCCTCGGGCCCGCCCGGGTCGACACCATCATCCGCGCCTTCGTCGGCAAGGAACTCCTCGCCATCGGACTGGTGCTCGTGCTCGTGCTCACCGGACTGGGCGCCGTCGTTCTCAATCGTCCGAAGCCGATCGCGGCCGATCCGGCATTCGAGGGCACGCCACTGGCCGGATCCCAGGTCACGGGCCGCCTCGGCGGCATCATCGACACCGCATTCGGTGCGGTGCAGGACTTCGCCGACGACAACGACGCCTTCTACGACGAGGTACTCGCAGCCCTGCGGGCGCAATGGAACGACCGCCCGATCACCGGGAACTGGACCGATCGGGGACTCGTCCCGACTGCCGGAGTCGGCGCACCCGCTGCCGACGGCGGCGAGGGCGAAGGGCAGAAGGGTGTGTCCACGTTCGTCTACGGCTCCGATATACACTGCAATATCGGAATGGCCCGCGTCGTCGGTGCGGTGGCGGAGATGAGTCGGGCCGATGCCTATATCGACGGCGGAGACATCTCCATGACGGGCACCTCGGCCGAGAACTACTGCCTCGACGTCGTCGACGACGAATTGCCGGAGAAGCTGCCGCGCATGATCGTCAAAGGCAACCACGATTCCATGGAAACGACGCGGCACGCGAGGGCGCGCGGGTGGAACGTGCTCGAGGACTCCAGCGCAGAGATGGCAGGGGTGACCTTCTTCGGTGCCGCCGACCCGCGCCGGACCGTGTTCGGGTCCGGTCCGCAGCTGGAGACCGACCTCACCGCCGACCAGTACGCGCAGCGGCTGCGAGACGAAGCCTGCCGGGCCGATTTCGACATCATGCTCATCCACGATCCCGCCGTCGGCGGACCGAGCCTGCGCTCGGGCTGCGCCGACTACGCTCTCAGCGGACACTGGCACCGACGGGTCGGACCGGAGAACTTCGGTTCGGGAACCCGCTACGTCAGCTCGACGACCGGGGGCGCACTGGCGAACGCCCTGACACCGGGACCGCTGAAGATGAACGCGGAACTGAGCATCATCCGCGTCGACAATGGGACGAAGCGCCCCATCGACGTGCAGATCATCACCGTCACACCCGACAGACAGGTGCAGATCGACCCCTGGGTGAGATTCCCCGAACCCAGGCCCCTCGTGGGCCAGCCGCCTGTCGATGAGTCGATGGGTGAGTGAGCGTCGACACGTTCGAGACATTGCTTCGGCACTCGGTTCGACGAATAACGGTCGAGCACGGTATGCTCGTTTCTCGTGGTCGGACACCACAGGGATCGACACGATCGCTCAAGTCCGATCAGAGGGGTGTGGCGCAATTGGTAGCGCAACGGTCTCCAAAACCGTAGGTTGCAGGTTCGAGTCCTGTCACCCCTGCGCAGTTGACTCTGCCGAAGTCTCATCGGCCAGGCGCCGTCCTCGACCGGCACGAACAATTGTGAAGCCAAACGAAACCGACCGAGTGAGGATGTGTGAGCGACACACCGGCAAAGCAGACTGGCAGCGCACCCAACAGTGCCTCCGGTCCAAAGAAGCTCGGATTCTTCGGACGAATCCTGCAGTTCTTCCGCGAAGTGGTGGCAGAGCTCAAGAAGGTCGTCACTCCGACCCGGAAGCAGCTGCTCAACTACACGCTCGTCGTGCTGGGCTTCATTCTGTTCATGATGCTTCTCGTCACGGGCCTCGACCTGGTCTTCGGCAAGCTCGTCGGCTGGGTGTTCGGCGGAACTCCGCTGTGGCCCCTGTGGTGATACGGCCTCAGCCGTGAACCACCCCAAGCTCAAACTTCACTCCCTACCGGGAATCACAAAACGCGAAGCGAGGAATTGATCGGTGTCGGATACCAACTCACCTGAGCAGGAGACCCCTGAGACCCAGGACGTCACTCCCGAGGAGTCGGGTGCCGCTGTGGTGCCCGAAACCGAAGAGGCGGCCATCGACGCCGAGGCGACCGCCCCCGTCGAGTCCGCTGACGCTGACTCCGCAGAAGCTGCCGACTCCGCTGACGAAGCCGATTCCGCTGACGAAGCCGACGGCGAGCAGGACGATGCTGCCGAAGACGTCGCCGCCGCCGACGAGGTCGACCCGGCCGAAGAATTCAAGGCCGAGCTGCGCATGCAGGAGGGTGACTGGTACGTCATCCACTCCTATGCAGGCTACGAGAACCGCGTGAAGCAGAACCTCGAGAACCGCACCGTCAGCCTCAACCTCGAAGAGTTCATCTTCGAGTCGCAGGTGCCGATGGAAGACGTCGTCGAGATCAAGAACGGACAGCGCAAGCAGGTCCGTCGTGTGCGCATCCCCGGCTACGTGCTCGTGCGCATGGAACTGACCGACGAGTCGTGGGGCGCCGTGCGCCACACTCCGGGTGTCACCGGATTCGTGGGCAACGCATACGACCCGACTCCGCTGTCGATCGACGAGGTCTTCTCGATGCTCGCCCCGATCTTCGAAGAGCGCCAGGCCGAAGCCGCCGCTGCCGAAGGCCCCGCCGCCGAAGCCGCTGCGAAGTCCGCGCCCATCACCGAGGTGGAGTTCGAGGTCGGCGAGTCCGTGCTCGTCAAGGAGGGCTCCTTCGAGGGCCACCCCGCGACGATCCAGGAAATCCGTCCGGAATCGCAGAAGCTCACCGTGCTGCTGTCGATCTTCGAACGCGATGTTCCCGTCGAACTCGGCTTCGACCAGGTCTCGAAGCTCTGATCGCCGCATAGTTTCACTGATCGCCTCGACGCGATCGTGACCGAAGGGGCCCGGAATTCTCCGGGCCCCTTCGGCGTTCCCGCGTTCACTGGCTCGGCCGCCTCGGCGAGGGGATTGTGTCGTTGGGGAAGGGATTGTGTCGATCAAGGCTGAGCGCAGTTGTCGAACCGTCTACGGGGCGATATCCGGGCCCGCGCTTGAACGACGGCGCCGAGGCGGTCGCACCGAGGCGGTCACATCAGCCGGCGACGCTGTCCCGCCTCGGCGAGGGAATGATCGGGTGATGCCCCTCACGAGCATTTGCCCGCAGGTGGGCGCGCATGGAATACTGGTGTGGTTTGATTGCGGCCCTTATCGGAAGGCCGCTGTCGAACAATGTGCTGTATATGTCTGGCACATCGAAACCTCAAGATTAAGGACCGTACATGCCTCCCAAGAAAAAGGTAGCCGGCCTCGTCAAGCTCCAGATTCAGGCAGGTGCCGCTAACCCGGCTCCTCCGATCGGTCCGGCGCTTGCCCAGCACGGCGTCAACATCATGGAATTCTGCAAGGCCTACAACGCCGCCACAGAATCCCAGCGCGGAAACATCGTTCCCGTCGAGATCACCGTGTACGAAGATCGTTCGTTCGACTTCGTGCTCAAGACCCCGCCGGCTGCCGAGCTGATCAAGAAGGCCGCCGGAGTGAAGTCGGGTTCGGCTACTCCGCACACCGTCAAGGTCGCTCACCTGAGCGCCGACCAGGTGCGCGAGATCGCCACCACGAAGATGCCCGACCTGAACGCCAACACCCTGGATCAGGCCGACCGCATCGTCGCCGGAACCGCGCGTTCCATGGGCATCACCACCGACATCGAGGTCTGAGACCTCACCCCACACAGTGGCAGGGCCCACGCAGCCCACACCACGACTGCAAGGAGTAAAGCAGATGGCAAAGCGTTCGAAGGCCTATCAGGCCGCGGCTGAGAAGATCGCCGCAGATGTGAACTACGAACCGGCTCAGGCGATCGCCCTGGCCAAAGAGACCAACGTGGCGAAGTACGACGCCACGGTCGAGGTCGCTCTCCGCCTGGGTGTTGACCCCCGCAAGGCGGATCAGATGGTGCGCGGCACCGTCAACCTTCCGCATGGTACCGGTAAGACCGCTCGGGTCCTGGTGTTCGCTGCCGGCGACCGTGCAGAAGCTGCCCGTGAAGCAGGTGCTGACTACGTCGGCTCCGATGACCTGCTGGAGAAGGTGGCCGGAGGGTTCACCGACTTCGATGCCGCTGTTGCGACCCCCGACATGATGGGCAAGGTCGGTCGTCTCGGTAAGGTGCTGGGTCCCCGTGGCCTGATGCCGAACCCGAAGACCGGCACCGTGACCATGGATGTCGCCAAGGCCGTCAACGACATCAAGGGCGGAAAGATCGAATTCCGCGTCGACAAGCACTCGAACCTGCACTTCATCATCGGAAAGGTCTCCTTCTCCGAGGAAGCTCTGCAGGAGAACTTCGATGCTGCGATCGAAGAGATCCTGCGTCTGAAGCCGTCCTCCTCGAAGGGCCGCTACATCAGCAAGGCCACGATCACGACCTCGAACGGCCCAGCCGTTCCGGTCGACCACTCGGGTCTGCGCATCTGATCTGATCGATGCACCGGCAGAGGGCGGGAAGCGATTCGTTCGCTTCCCGCCCTCTCTCTTTCCCAATTACTACCTGACGGCGGCCCAGCAACCTCGCGCGAGGTTGCTGGGCCGCCGTCAGGTAGTTCGGGGAGTGGACGGGCTCTTGTCCACGGACGGGTTCGCGATTAGATTATGAGCAGTTGAGGCTCTCTTCCGACACCCGCCGATGGAGGTGGACCGTCCGCCATGGATTCGACGCTGCTGCTCGAAGACACCTATCAGCGTGCCGTTCGCCGCGCACATGAGCGTCTGGCCGGGCCACCGGATCCTCTCCTCCCTGCAACATCGTCGGGGCCTGGTGTGCGCGCCTCGGTGTTGGAATCCTGGGACCGGTCTCTTGCCCGGTTGCGCGACCCCGACAGCGTGGAGGTCCAAGTCCCGTTCGAAGCCGATCGCCTCGCCGAGGTGCGCCGGCGCCATCCTTTCCACGCGATCATGCCGCTGCTGCGATCCCACCTCATCGAACCCGCCAAGGATGCCGGTCTGCTCGCCGCCCTCGGCGACGAACAGGGGCGATTGCTCTGGGTCGAGGGGGAGCGAGGCGTCCGGAACCGCGCCGAAGCCATGGGATTCGTCTCCGGCTCGGACTGGTCCGAAGAGGTCATGGGCACTTCCGCCCCGGCGCTGGCCCTGCACTCGGGCCGTCCGGTGCAGGTCAGCCGCGCCGAGCATTTCGCCCCCGACGTCCATTCCTGGAGCTGCAGCGCGGTCCCCGTCACCCACCCTCTGACCGGGCAGGTCATCGGCATCATCGATGTCACTGGGGGAGACGACGCCGTGTCCTCCATCGTGCTGCCGCTGCTGTCCTCGACAGCCAAAGCCGCAGGTGCCCAGCTGTCCCAGCTCTTCACCCCGCAGCAGATGCACACCGACACCGAGGCGGCCGGAACCAGACTCACCGTGCTCGGTCCCAGCCCCGCCCTGGAAGGCCCGAACGGCACCCGGATTCCGCTGACCCGCAGGCACGCCGAGATCCTGCTTCTGCTGCACCGGTTTCCCGACGGCATCAGCGGAGCCGGGCTGGTGGAGCGGCTGTGGACGGTCGGCGGCAGCGAAGTCACGGTCCGGGCGGAGATCAATCGTCTGCGCAGAACGATCGACAGCCTCGGCGATCTGCGCATCGACGCGCGCCCCTATCGACTTCGCGGGGACGTCGATTCGGATCTTGAGCGAACCGTTCAGGCACTGGCCAACGGTGACGCGGATTCGGCCCTCGAACAGTTCATCGGAACCGTCCTGCCGGACTCCGATGCTCCGGGAGTGCGGGAGATCGGAGCGGAAGTCAACGCACTCATGCGCGAGACCCTGCTGCAGGACGGAACCTGGCAGCAGCTGTGGCGGTTTGCAGATCTCCCGGACTTCCGTGACGACGTCGAAGTCCTCATGACCGTGCTGCGTCTGGCCCCGCCCGAGGCTGCCGAACGCAACGCCGCGGTCGTGCGTCTGGAGGCGTTGGGTCTCTGAACTCGGCGAACCCATCGCGGTTCGGCGTGCGGGACGGTTCGACCGCCTCGGCGATATGATGCAACCCACATGCAACGTTGCGCTCGGTAGCGTCGTCGTCACACGGAGACAATCCGGTGGAATCAGACGCATCAAAGGAGTTGCAATGACTGTCTACGCACAGCCTGGTCAGAACGGGTCGCTCGTCACGTTCAAGTCCCGCTACGAGAACTTCATCGGCGGTCAGTGGGTGCCGCCGGTCAAGGGCAACTATTTCGAGAATCCCAGTCCGGTCACCGGCAAGACCTTCACGGAGGTCCCGGCCAGCACCGCCGAGGATATCGAACTCGCTCTCGACGCCGCGCACAAGGCGGCTCCGGCATGGGGCAAAACGGCGGTGGCCGAACGGGCCAACATCCTCAATCGGATCGCCGATCGCATCGAGGAGAACCTCGAGACGCTCGCCGTCGCCGAGACCTGGGACAACGGCAAGGCGATCCGCGAACCCCTCAACGCCGACCTGCCGCTGGCAGTCGACCACTTCCGCTACTTCGCCGGAGCGATCAGGGCGCAGGAGGGCGGACTCTCGCAGATCGACGAGGACACGGTGGCGTATCACTTCCACGAGCCGCTCGGCGTGGTCGGTCAGATCATTCCCTGGAACTTCCCGATCCTCATGGGCGTGTGGAAGATCGCTCCGGCGCTGGCCGCGGGCAATGCGATCGTGCTCAAGCCCGCCGAGCAGACTCCGGCGTCGATCCTCGTCCTCGTCGAACTCATCGCCGACCTGCTGCCCGAGGGCGTGCTCAACGTCGTCAACGGCTTCGGTCTCGAAGCCGGCAAGCCGCTGGCGTCGAACAAGCGGATCTCGAAGATCGCGTTCACCGGGGAGACGACGACCGGTCGCCTGATCATGCAGTACGCCTCGCAGAACATCATCCCGGTCACCCTTGAACTCGGCGGAAAGTCGCCGAACATCTTCTTCGAGGATGTTTTGGCCAAGGACGACTCGTACGCGGACAAGGCCCAGGAGGGCTTCACGATGTTCGCCCTCAACCAGGGTGAGGTCTGCACCTGCCCGTCGCGTGCGCTCATCCAGGAATCGATCGCCGATCCCTTCCTCGAGAAGGTCGTGGCCAGGACGAAGAAGATCGTCCAGGGCAACCCCCTCGACACGGACACGATGATGGGCGCCCAGGCCTCGAACGACCAGTTCGAGAAGATCATGTCCTACCTCGACATCGGCCGTCAGGAAGGCGCCGAGGTGCTCACCGGTGGCGGCAGGGCCGAGCTCGACGGGGATCTGGCCGGCGGTTTCTACGTGCAGCCGACGATCTTCAAAGGCACGAACAAGATGCGCATCTTCCAGGAGGAGATCTTCGGGCCCGTCGTCTCGGTCGCGACGTTCTCCGACTACGGCGACGCGTTGGCCACGGCCAATGACACGCTCTACGGCCTCGGTGCCGGAGTCTGGTCGCGCGACGGCAACACCGCCTACCGGGCCGGTCGTGAGATCCAGGCCGGGCGTGTGTGGGTGAACAATTACCACGCCTACCCGGCCCATGCGGCCTTCGGTGGGTACAAGGCTTCGGGCATCGGACGCGAGAACCACAAGATGATGCTCGACCACTACCAGCAGACGAAGAACCTGCTGGTCAGCTACTCGGAGAACGCCCAAGGCTTCTTCTGACCCGAGTTGCTACCCGACGGCGGCGCAGCAACCTCGCGCCAGGTAGCTGGGCCGCCGTCGGGTAGTTCTTCCACCTCAAATTCAAACCCCGCATCGCTTCGTGAACCATCATCACAAAGGAGAGAATGATGTCCGCAATGAAAGCTGCAGTAGTCGAGGGTTTCGGCCAGGAACTCGTCGTCGGGGACAATGCGATTCCCGACCCCGGCCCGGGGCAGGCGTTGGTCAAGCTCGTCGCCTCCGGCGTCTGTCACACCGATCTCCACGCCGCCCATGGTGATTGGCCGGTCAAACCGAAGGTGCCGCTCATCCCGGGACACGAAGGAGTCGGCATCGTCGAAAAGGTCGGCGAGGGCGTCACCGATGTCGAGGTCGGACAGATGGTCGGCAACGCTTGGCTGTGGACCGCATGCGGGACCTGTGAGCACTGCCGTCAGGGATGGGAGACCCTCTGCGAATCCCAGGTCAACGGCGGCTACGGCGTCGACGGCTCCTTCGGCGAGTACATGCTCGTCGACACGAAGTTCGCCGCCATCATCCCCGACGGTGCCGATCCCTATGAGATCGCCCCGGTCCTCTGCGCCGGCGTCACTGTGTACAAGGGACTCAAACGCACCGAGGTTCAGCCGGGCCAATGGGTCGTCATCTCCGGAATCGGCGGACTCGGACACATCGCCGTCCAGTACGCCGTCGCTATGGGCATGCGCGTCGTCGCCGTCGATGTCGCCGACGACAAGCTGGCGCTGGCGAAGAAGCACGGTGCCGAAATCACTGTCAACGCCTTCGCCGAGGATCCGGCCGAGATCATCCAGGACAAGATCGGCGGCTCACACGGAGTCCTCGTCACCGCCGTCCACCCCGCGGCGTTCGGTCAGGCGATCGGAATGACTCGCCGAGGCGGCACCATCGTCTTCAACGGACTGCCGCCCGGTGACTTCCCGGCACCGATCTTCGACATCGTGCTCAAGGGCCTGACGATCCGAGGTTCGATCGTCGGCACCCGACAGGACATGGTCGAGGCGTTGGAATTCTATGCCGCCGGCAAGATCCACCCGACGTTCACGAAGCGACCGCTCGAGGACATCAACGCGATCTTCGACGAGATGGAACACGGCAAGATCGACGGCCGCGTCGTCATCGAATACTGACGAACCTGTCCACCCGCGCCCCAGAACTACCTGACGGCGGCGCAGCAACCTCGCGCCAGGTTGCTGCGCCGCCGTCAGGTAGTGTGGGAGGGGTCTCGGTGGTCGGATTGGACTTGCCGGGACGGACTTCGTTAGACTTGAACCACCCAAGACCGTCGGTCTCTGTGGAATCATCGGAATTCGCCATCGAATCCCGGTGCCCGCAGACGAAGACTCCTAGTGAGTGACCCGCGCAGGTGAGCCGAAATCCTTCCGTCGGATTCTTCTGGAATCGACGGCCAAGCGTTTCACGCCTTCCTGCGTGGAGCGCTTTTTCTGTTGTCGGGACAGACCGGACGACTTATGAAAGGAACACCATGGCGAGGCCAGACAAGGCAGCCGCAGTCGAGGAGATCAAACAGCAGTTTGAAAACTCCGACGCTGTGTTGCTGACCGAGTACCGCGGTCTCACCGTCGCGCAGATGAAAGAACTGCGCGTCTCTCTCGGTGAGAACGTCAGCTACGCCGTGGTAAAGAACACGCTGACCAAGATTGCAGCCAAGGAAGCCGGAGTCACCGGTCTCGATGAGCACCTCAATGGGCCCACCGCGATCGCGTTCGTCAACGGCGAACCACCTGAGGCTGCCAAGGCTCTGCGTAACTTTGCCAAGGCGAACGACAAGCTCGTGGTGAAGGGCGGCTACTTCGATGGAGCCGCGCTCAGCCCCGAACAGGTCAACCAGCTCGCCGACCTCGAATCCCGCGAAGTGCTGCTTGCAAAGGCAGCCGGTGCCATGAAGGCAAGCCTCCACCAGGCGGCTTACCTCTTCACCGCTCCGCTGGTCAAGGCCGTGCGCACTGTCGATGCCCTCCGCGAGAAGCAGGACGACGCTCCTGCCTCCGACGCCTGAGCATCACCACAAACCGAACCGGTCGCTGATCGTGACCAAAACAGGAAGGACTAGCCACCATGGCTAAGCTCACCACCGACGAGCTCCTCGAGGCTTTCAAGGAGCTCACCCTCATCGAACTGTCCGAGTTCGTCAAGAAGTTCGAAGAAGAGTTCGACGTCGAGGCTGCCGCTCCGGCCGCCGTCGCCGCTGCTCCTGCCGCTGGCGGAGCCGGCGAAGCCGCTGCTGAAGAGCAGACCGAATTCGACGTCATCCTCGAATCGGCCGGCGAGAAGAAGGTTCCCGTCATCAAGGAAGTCCGTGGACTCACCTCCCTCGGACTCAAGGAAGCCAAGGACCTCGTCGACGGAGCTCCCAAGGCCGTCCTCGAAGGCGCTTCGAAGGAAGACGCCGAGAAGGCCAAGGAGACCCTCGAGGCTGCCGGCGCCACCGTCACCCTCAAGTGATCTTCTGCGCAGCAGCCTGACTGCTGCATAGGCTTCGAACCCCCACGGTCCGCCGTGGGGGTTCTCTGCATCCCCACCGGGAATGCCCACCCCACCGGGAATGCCCACCCCACCGGGAATGCCCACTCCAGCAGGAATGCCCTAGGAATGCCCTCATTCGCCGAGGATGTTCGCCCGTCCCATGTCGATGTGACCGATTCGGAACACCGATCGACAGGGGCCGGGCAGAAGCTGAACTATTCTTGACTGGTGACTGAGACGACGAGCTACGCCCGCGCACAGCAGCAGCTGCGCGAACGCATCCGCGGAACTTGGGCGCAGCATCCCCTCTACATCGACGAGATCATCAGGCCCGGACTGACCGAGAGCCAGATCAAGGCCATTCGGCAAGCCTCACAGCAGACCGAGGACACCGGCCTCACCCACTATCTCGCGATCGTCCCCGGACTCCTGACCATGGGCTACGGCGATTGGGCGAAGTTCACCTCCGACTTCGCCTTCGACATGCATCAGGAATCGGAGGAGAAGCAGACCCTCGTCCTCTTCAGTGAAGGCGAGACCTCCGCCCGCTCGTTCGCCTACCTCGTCACCGACAACGGACCCGTCGTCCCCACGGGTGCCCCGGAACTCATGAAGTCCAGCAGCGACGACTTCATCCCTGTCGAACTCGCCGTGCCCTACTATCTGCAGGTCCTCGTCGCCGCCGCCAAGGGCACCGAACCTCCCCAGGCACCGGATTTCGACACCCGCGACGTCGGTGACCGCGATGAGGACTACATCGAACGCTTCGGCCTCGACAACTCCGACCCCGATGCGCTCGTCTTCGGTGCCACGGCCGTCGCAGCCCTCGGTGCGACCCTGTGGCTGCTGCATCGCCGTCATCGCTATTCCTGGCGGTCTGAGCTGACCACGAAACCCGAACTGGTCACGTCGCACAAGCTGAAGAAGGCCGTCACCGAGGCGGCCGCCCCGATCCCCGAACCCGACCATCCCGATGACGACACGTGGGCCCTGCATGACCGAGGCAGACGAATCCAGGATGCGCTGGCGGCTCTGACTGCGGCCCACCCGGATTGGGCAGAATCGGTCGACTTCGCCCACCGCAACGGCGTGTTCGTCCTCGTCGCCCTCGACCGTTGGCTGCGCCGACAGCTGCGCAGGCGCTCCAGCCGAGTCGAAGACGAACCGCGCTTCTGCTTCCTCTTCCCGCATCATCGCAAGGACATTGAGGACCATGTGCTCAAACAGTCGGGCCGCAGCCTCACCGTAGGGCTGTGCGCCGACTGTCGTCAGGAGCTGGCGACCGGCCACGACCCGGAACGACTGATGGTGCCCAAACGTCCCGGCTCCACCCGTGCAGTTCCGTACTTCCAACGCGATGACGCCTACGCACTCTCTGGTTTCGGCAGCTTCCAACCTCTCGACGAGGCGGTGCTGGATGAAATGAGCCCTCAGCGCTCCGCCGCTGTCGGAAGGAGCCGATGATGGCCGCCAGAAGCGTGCGTTCGAAGACCCCACTCGACTGGCTCATCGCCGTCGTCGCGGTCGCTGCAGTGTCGATCGGCGCCACTCTGCTGAGCACACATCTGTTCGATCAGGCGAAGGCCGAGAGGATCACCGCAGCCGACAGTGACGCGATCGTCGTCGACTCGATCTACGACGACCGCATCGAAGGCGCCCATGATCCGAACTACGCAACAGACCGCTACCAGGCGATCGCGACGTCCTTCGCAGCAGATCCCGTCTACTTCGACGGCTACCCGGAGTTCGAGATCGACGAGGGCGATGTCGACTCCATCCGCGCGGAGATCGCCGAGGCCGACAGCCCGATCTATGTGGCGTTCCTCAACGTCTCGGATCTTGACGACGCCGATGGAGACCTCGATCTGTTGGCGGCTCGGATCGTCACCGAGATGGATGACCCCGAGGCTGCAGTGCTCACGGTCGATGCCACCGGGCGCATGGGACTGGCGGAGAAGGGCCTCATCCGACCTTCGCTGCTGACTCTGTCGGGGGACTTCGACGACAGCGACTCCGATGCCGCGCTCGCGGGAGTGCGTAAGATCAGTGCTGCCGAGACCGAGAACGTCGAATCGCGCTACTCGCACCGTCATGATGACGACGGGAACCCGGAGGTGACCTCCGAGGACACGACGAAGGACCCGCACACGCTGTCGTACAGCACCGGCGGCGCTGTGGCCGGAGCCGTCTTCGGCATCCTCGTCGGCGCGGGAATCGGCGTCGGAACATACTTCATCCGCCGCGCACTGAAGAAACGGACAGCGAAGCAGTGACCCAACAGGCCCAGACGATCGCCGAGGCGCTCAACACCGATCCCGTCTACGTGACGAATGCCGCGAAGGGGGAGATCAACGAAACGCTGCTGCAGAAGGCGGAGACGAAGATCGACAGCCTCGACTTCGATGTCTACGTCATCATCACCGGAGGCGAGGGTGCCGATAGGGATCTGCTCGAGCAGGTCAAGGTCTTCAACGGCGATGAGGGTGCGTTCATCATGATCGATACGAACACCGACCTCGCCGTCGACTACACCTTCGAGGACCAGCACGATCTGCAGATGCAGGTGATGGAGCAGATGTCCGTCGGGCGCGAACAATGGAGCCACAGCACTCCGTCGCAGACGAAGCTGAACATGCTCCTCGACCTCTACGCCGATCCGCAGGAGGCACCCGAGTACGAAACCGGACAGGAGGCCTCGGGCAGCGAGGTGCAGACGGTCGACGGTTCGAACTCGACAGCCACTCTGTTCCTCGGGGGAGCGGTTCTGGTGCTGGCGCTGGTCATCGCCGTCATCTGGTTCGCCAGGTCACGGCGAGAGCGGGCGAAAGCCGCCCGCACCCGCCGCCGCTTCGAATTGCCGGCACGACTGCTCGACCGAGTCGATGACCTGCAGCGGAAGACCCTGCGAGAAGGACTGAACGAGGACACGACAGAGCTGGCCGACGAGATCACGCAGCTGCAGACCCAGGACCTCAGCACCACAGATGCCGAGGGAGTGGAAAGAGCGCTCGACGCCTACCAGATGGCCAGATCCATCGTCGACGACACCGAGGCCGAACGCATCGACCTCGCCGGGGCCATGGTGCTGCTGCGTCAGGCCGGACGCGAGATCGCCGAGGTGAAGCTGCACAGATCGACCAAGCGCGGGGCGAGGACCGGAAAATCCGATTCTGCCCGTTCTGCTGGCTCGACGAAGTCAGCAAAGACGCGGGGACTCCCGCAGAGTCTGTGCACGGTCAACCCTCTCCACGGAGAGGCGCGATCGAATCAGCTGGTGAGCACCGAGCGCAAGGGACACTTGGCGGGAAAGAGCGTTCGCGTCCCCGTCTGCAGCAGCTGCCTGTCCGATCTGCACTCCGGCCGCGAACTGCAGTGGATCTTCGACGGCGACCGACCCTACGTCGAGGGCCGCAGCGTTTGGGCACAGACGCTGTTCGGAGCGATCGGCGGCGATCTCGTTACCGCCCTGCACCGGCACGGCTCCTAGGGAACCGGCCGGCTGAGTCCACTCAGTCAGTGCACGTCCGACCGTTGCTCAGGCGGGTCCGGAATCAGACCAGGCGGTGCTCCCGGGGAATCGTCCGATCATGGTCACCCGGCATGGAGCGGGCGGGCAGAGCCACCTCGGCGTCTCCCTGATCGACCCTCATCCCCTCGATATCGGCGAGCTGACGGGAAACGAAATCACGGTCGACCGGGGTCCCGTGACCGGGAACGAAGGTCCTCGCCTCAGGAAACGCCAGCAGGGTGTGCAGGCTCGATGCCCATTCGCTCAAGGAAGCATCGGCCCCGGCCTGAGGTGCATCCGCCTCTTCGACGAGGTCGCCGGTGAAGACGATGCCGAGCTCGGGCAGTCGGACGACGAGGTCGGCCGTCGAATGTCCTCCGAGCACATGGAACTCGACCGGACAGCCACCGAGGTCGAGGTGCCACACATCACCGGGTGTCGAATCGACGGGCGAGACGTCGACGATGAGCTCACCGGGATCCGTGGGTAGGCTCGACCGATATTCAGCCGGGAAGTCACCGACCGCGACTCCGTCGAGAGCGATCCAGGCCGTGGCCTCTTGATCGGCGGCGAACGATGACGATGCGTACACGGCGGTGACCCCGGCTGAGACGGCTGCGGCGGCGCCGAAGAAGTGATCCCAATGATCATGGGTGATCGCGAGCTCGATCGCGCGGGGATGGCTGCCTCCGATCTCCTCGCCGAGGCGGCCCGCCCGCTCCACCAGATGTGCGGCGGCCGCGGGGCCGGGGCCCGCGTCGACGAGCAGAGAGCGATCGGTGCCGACGATGATTCCGCAGTTGACTGCGGCCGGATCGAAGCTGAGGATACTCACTCGTGTCATGGTCGCAGTCTAGAATGTCTCCCACCGGCTGTCAGCGCGACGATGCGCGAAAGAGACATTGCAATGCGAGGCGGCCATCAGCGACGACAGAGGCCACAGATGGAGATCACTCGGATCAGGTCCGGACACGGCAACCCGGCGGCAATCGAGGCATTGATACCCGAGCTGCTGGCTTTCGACACTGTCATCAATCGAGCATCCGGGCTGGGGGAGGACTTCGACCCGATTCCCGAAGACCTGCGGCACTCGCTGACCAGCAGGAGCGAGTACCGGGCCACGCTCACCTGGATCGGTCGCAACCACGGAGACATCGTCGCCAGGGGCACTGCCGACTTGCGTCTGACGAGCAACACCGACACCGCAGAGCTCTGGTGCGCGGTCCGACCCGATCTGCGCCGACGAGGACTGGGCGCGGCCCTGCTCGAGCAGATGGAGTCCGATCTGGCGGCAGACGGACGGACCGCGCTGTCGACCTATTGTGAGATCCCGGAGTCTGTCAGAACTGCCGATCTGCGCGGGGCCCATCTTGCCGCCGATACCGGTGCCGGGACGCTGCCGGTCGCTCTGCCGGAAGTGTCGTTCCTCAGCGCTCGCGGATACGGGCTCGCTCAGATCGAACGGTGCTCCGTCGCTCCGACCGCAACTGCGGCCGAGCTCGACCTCGGTGCCAAGGCCGACGACTACGTCATCGAGACGTGGTTGGGGCCCGTCCCGGAACAGCGGCTCGAGCACATCGCACTGTGCAAGCGCCGGCTGAGCACCGACGTGCCGGGAGCAGCGAAATTCGGGGGAGAGGAGACCTGGGACGGTGAGCGGGTGAGGGCCCTCGACGCAGAGAAGGAAGCAAAAGGCGAAACCATGGCCACGGCGCTCGCCCTCCTCGACGGGGAGCCGGCGGGATACACGCAGGTCGGACACTCGGCCGATCGGCCGACCGTCGGGTGGCAGGGCGGAACTCTGGTGCTGAGCGAGCATCGTGGCCACCGCCTCGGTGCCAGGCTCAAGATCGCCAATCATCGCAGTCTCGCCGAGAACACGGCGGTCGACCGGGTGTACACGTGGAACGCCGTGGAGAATTCGTGGATGCTGGCGATCAACGATCAGGCGGGATTCGCCACGTGGGCCTGGGTGGGGATGTGGACGAAGAATCTGCACTGAAACCGTCTTGCCAGACTTGACCAGATGCTATAAGCTTGATATTTGCATCGTTCTGCCTGTGGTGTGCCTTCATATAGCGGTGGGCACAGCATTTCCACTCAAGTGAACCATGCCGACGCCGGGAGTCGAAATCTGACACACCCCGTGTATGTCGGAGATGTCCGGACGTCGCCGGAGCGAGTGGGCAGACGAAGTATCAGATGGTGAAGCACTCGGAAGGAACCAATTGGCCGCCGCCAACGACAACACCAGGACCGCTAATCCCCCCAAGAGAATTTCCTTCGCGAAGATTCGCGAGCCCCTCGAGGTTCCCGATCTGCTCGGTCTGCAGACGGACAGCTTCGACTGGCTGATCGGATCGGAGGCGTGGCAGGACCGCGTCGCCGAGGCCATCGAGATCGGGGACGACTCCGTCGCAACCACCTCGGGACTCGAAGACATCTTCGAAGAGATCTCGCCGATCGAAGACTTCGGCGGATCCATGTCGCTGTCGTTCCGCGAGCACCGGTTTGAAGCTCCCAAGTACTCGATCGATGAGTGCAAGGAACGCGATATGACCTACTCGGCGCCGCTGTACGTCACCGCCGAGTTCATGAACAACAACACAGGCGAGATCAAGAGCCAGACCGTGTTCATGGGTGACTTCCCCCTCATGACCGACAAGGGCACGTTCATCGTCAACGGCACCGAGCGCGTCGTCGTCTCCCAGCTCGTGCGTTCGCCCGGCGCCTACTTCGAATCCAGCGTCGACAAGACCACGGACAAGGACATCTTCACCGCGAAGATCATCCCGTCCCGCGGTGCCTGGCTGGAGTTCGAGGTCGACAAGCGCGACCAGGTCGGTGTTCGTCTCGACCGCAAGCGCAAGCAGTCCGTGACTGTTCTGCTCAAGGCCCTCGGCTGGTCCGAAGCGAAGATCCTCGAAGAGTTCGGCGAGTTCGAATCGATCCGCGAGACGATGGCCAAGGACACCGTCACCACGCAGGACGAAGCGCTGCTCGACATCTACAAGAAGCTGCGCCCGGCAGAGCCCGCGACCGCCGAGGCCGCTCGCAACCTGCTCAACAACCTGTACTTCAACCCGAAGCGCTACGACCTGGCCAAGGTCGGCCGCTACAAGGTCAACCGCAAGCTCGGCGTCGAAGCCCCGCTGTCGGACTCGGTGCTCTCCACCGAGGACGTCGTCGCCACCATCCGCTACCTCGTGTCTCTGCACGCCGGAGTGGACACGGCCAAGGGCACCCGTGACGGTGAAGAGGTCGAGATCAGCGTCAAGCTCGACGACATCGATCACTTCGGCAACCGCCGCATCCGTGCCGTCGGTGAGCTCATCGAGAACCAGATCCGCACCGGTCTGTCCCGGATGGAGCGCGTCGTGCGTGAGCGCATGACCACTCAGGACGTCGAGGCGATCACCCCGCAGACCCTGATCAACATCCGCCCCGTGGTGGCTGCGATCAAGGAGTTCTTCGGCACCTCGCAGCTCTCGCAGTTCATGGATCAGAACAACCCGCTCGCGGGTCTGACCCACAAGCGCCGTCTCTCAGCACTGGGACCCGGCGGTCTCTCGCGTGACCGTGCCGCCATGGAAGTCCGTGACGTGCACCCCTCGCACTACGGCCGCATGTGCCCGATCGAGACCCCCGAAGGTCCGAACATCGGTCTGATCGGTTCGCTGGCGTCCTACGCCCGCATCAACCCCTTCGGCTTCATCGAAACGCCTTACCGCAAGGTCGTCGACGGTGTCGTGACAGATGAGACGCAGTACCTGACCGCCGATGACGAACTCGAGTTCAACATCGCCCAGGCCAACGCACCGCTGACCGACGACCAGCGCTTCGCAGAGGTCGAGGTCCTGGCCCGTCCGAAGGGCGGCGGCGGTGAGGCCGAACTGGTCCAGCACGACCAGATCGACTTCATGGACGTCTCCGCACGTCAGATGGTGTCTGTGGCTTCGGCTCTGATTCCGTTCCTCGAGCACGACGACGCCAACCGCGCCCTCATGGGTGCGAACATGCAGCGTCAGGCCGTGCCGCTGGTGATGGCCGAATCCCCGGTCGTGGGCACCGGCATGGAATACCGTGCCGCCGTCGACGCCGGCGATGTCATCACCGCTGAGAAGTCCGGTGTCATCACCGAGGTCTCGGCCGATTACGTCACTGTGCTCGCCGACGACGGAACCCAGCTGACCTACAAGGCGGCGAAGTTCAAGCGTTCGAACCACGGCACCTCGTACAACCAGCGCATCCTCGTCGACGAAGGCGACCGCGTCGAGGCCGGCACCGTCCTCGCCGACGGACCGTCCACCGAGAACGGTGAGATGGCTCTGGGCAAGAACCTCCTCGTGGCGTTCATGTCCTGGGAAGGCTACAACTACGAGGATGCGATCATCCTCTCGCAGCGTCTCGTCCAGGACGATGTGCTCTCCTCGATCCACATCGAAGAGCACGAAGTCGATGCGCGCGACACCAAGCTCGGTGCCGAAGAGATCACTCGGGACATCCCGAACATCTCGCCCGATGCCCTGGCCGACCTCGACGATCGCGGAATCATCCGCATCGGCGCCGAGGTCACCGACGGTGACATCCTCGTCGGCAAGGTCACACCGAAGGGTGAGACCGAGCTGACCCCGGAAGAGCGCCTGCTGCGCGCGATCTTCGGTGAGAAGTCCCGTGAGGTCCGCGATACCTCGCTGCGCGTTCCCCACGGCGAGATCGGCACCGTCATCGGTGTGCGCGTCTTCGACCGCGAGGACGACGACGAGCTCTCGCCCGGCGTCAACCAGATGGTCCGCGTCTACGTGGCTCAGCGCCGCAAGATCACCATCGGTGACAAGATGGCCGGCCGTCACGGAAACAAGGGCGTCATCTCGACGATTCTGCCGGTCGAGGACATGCCGTTCCTCGCCGACGGCACCCCTGTCGACGTCATCCTCAACCCGCACGGTGTTCCCCGTCGTATGAACATCGGACAGGTCTTCGAGGTTCACCTCGGATGGATCTCGAAGCAGGGCTGGAAGATCGAGGGCAACCCCGAATGGGCTGCCGAGCTGCCCGAGGCCGCTCGCGAAGCCGAGGCCGGCACCAACCTGGCCACCCCGGTCTTCGACGGTGCGCACGAGCAGGAGCTGCGCGGACTGCTGGATTCGACGACCCCGAACCGCGATGGGGACCGCCTCATCGACTCATCGGGCAAGGCCCAGCTGTTCGACGGACGCTCCGGTGAGCCGTTCCCGTACCCGATCTCGGTCGGTTACATGTACATGCTCAAGCTCCACCACCTCGTCGACGACAAGATCCACGCGCGTTCGACCGGACCGTACTCGATGATCACCCAGCAGCCGCTCGGTGGAAAGGCGCAGTTCGGTGGTCAGCGCTTCGGTGAGATGGAAGTCTGGGCCCTCGAGGCCTACGGCGCCGCCTACACCCTGCAGGAGCTTCTGACGATCAAGTCCGATGACATCCCAGGCCGTGTGAAGGTCTACGAAGCCATCGTCAAGGGTGAGAACCTGCCCGACCCGGGAATCCCGGAGTCGTTCAAGGTCCTCATCAAGGAGATGCAGTCCCTGTGCCTCAACGTCGAAGTCCTGTCTTCCGACGGAGGCCATGTCGAGATGGGCGAGTCGGAGGACGAGGTCTACCGCGCCGCCGAAGAGCTCGGCATCGACCTCTCCCGCCGCGAAGCACAGACCGTAGAAGAAGTCTGAGTACTTCCACTTCAACCGACACAACTTTTTGATGAACGATTCGTTCATCGCAAGGAAAGAGGATTTACGTGCCTGACGTCAATTTCTTTGATGAACTGCGCATCGGTCTTGCTACCACGGAGAACATCCGCGGCTGGTCACACGGTGAGGTGAAAAAGCCTGAGACCATCAACTACCGCACCCTGAAGCCGGAGAAGGACGGACTCTTCTGCGAGAAGATCTTCGGCCCCACCCGTGACTGGGAGTGCGCCTGCGGAAAGTACAAGCGAGTCCGCTTCAAGGGCATCATCTGCGAACGCTGCGGCGTCGAGGTGACCCGTGCCAAGGTGCGTCGTGAGCGGATGGGCCACCTCGAGCTCGCCGCTCCCGTCACCCACATCTGGTACTTCAAGGGTGTGCCCTCGCGTCTGGGCTACCTGCTGGACCTGGCTCCGAAGGACCTCGAGAAGGTCATCTACTTCGCGGCCTACATGATCACCTCGGTCGACGAGGATTCCCGTCACCGTGATCTGCCCAGCCTGCAGAACAAGATCGACGTCGAGAAGCAGCAGATCGGCACCCGCCGTGACGCCGACATCGACCGTCGTGCCAAGAAGCTCGAAGAGGATCTCGCCGCGCTCGAGGCCGAAGGCGGAACCGCCCAGGCCAAGAAGAAGCTGCGCGACACCGCTGAGAAGGAAATGGACAAGCTGCGCAAGAACGCCGACCGCGAGGTCGACCGTATCGAGCAGGTGTGGGACCGGTTCAAGAACCTCAAGGTCAACGACCTCGAAGGTGACGAGAGCCTGTACCGCGAGATGTTCCACCGCTTCGGCCTGTACTTCACCGGTGCCATGGGCGCCGAAGCCATCCAGAAGCGCCTCATCGACTTCGATCTCGAAGGCGAAGCCGAGAAGCTGCGTGAGCTCATCGCCACCGGCAAGGGACAGCGCAAGACCCGTGCGCTCAAGCGCCTCAAGGTCGTCAACGCGTTCCTGACCACCGACAACAACCCCGAGGGCATGGTCCTCGACGTCGTTCCGGTGATCCCGCCGGAGCTGCGCCCGATGGTGCAGCTCGATGGTGGACGCTTCGCGACCTCGGACCTCAATGACCTCTACCGTCGCGTCATCAACCGCAACAACCGCCTCAAGCGTCTGCTCGACCTCGGTGCTCCCGAGATCATCGTCAACAACGAGAAGCGGATGCTGCAGGAGGCCGTGGACTCGCTGTTCGACAACGGACGTCGCGGACGTCCGGTGACCGGACCGGGCAACCGCCCGCTCAAGTCGCTGTCGGACATGCTCAAGGGCAAGCAGGGACGCTTCCGTCAGAACCTGCTCGGTAAGCGTGTGGACTACTCGGGCCGTTCGGTCATCGTCGTCGGTCCGCAGCTGCACCTGCACCAGTGCGGTCTGCCGAAGACCATGGCTCTCGAGCTGTTCAAGCCCTTCGTGATGAAGCGCCTGGTCGATCTCAACCACGCTCAGAACATCAAGTCGGCCAAGCGCATGGTGGAGCGCCAGCATCCGCAGGTGTGGGACGTCCTCGAAGAGGTCATCACCGAACACCCCGTGCTGCTCAACCGTGCACCGACCCTGCACCGTCTGGGCATCCAGGCGTTCGAGCCGCAGCTCATCGAGGGTAAGGCCATCCAGCTGCACCCGCTCGTCTGCTCGGCGTTCAACGCTGACTTCGACGGTGACCAGATGGCTGTGCACCTGCCGCTGAGCCCCGAGGCGCAGGCCGAGGCCCGCATCCTCATGCTCTCGGCCAACAACATCCTCAAGCCCTCGGACGGCAAGCCCGTGACCATGCCTTCGCAGGATATGATCATCGGTCTGTTCCACCTCACCTCCGAGCGCAAGGGACTGGCCGGCGAGGGCCGTGCGTTCTCCGGCATGGGCGAAGCCATCATGGCCTTCGACCGCGGAGAGCTCGACCTCGGTTCGCCGATCACCATCCGCCTGGAAGACGTCGTTCCCAACGCGGACATGGAGCTTCCCGAGGGCTGGGAGGCCGGCGACCCGCTGGACGTGGCGACCACCCTGGGCCGCGCGACGTTCAACGAGTACCTGCCTGCCGACTACGCGTTCGTGAACTCCACGATCGACAAGAAGGCTCTGAGCCGGATCGTCAACCACCTCGCCGAGGAGTATCCGAAGGTCGAGGTCGCCCACACGCTGGACAACTTCAAGGCCGGCGGCTTCCACTGGGCCACCCGCTCGGGCATCACCATCGCGATGTCGGACGTCGTCTCACCCGAGGCGAAGACCGAGATCATCAACGATGCCGAGGTCATCGACACGAAGGTCCAGCAGCAGTACGAACTCGGTGCACTCACCGACGACGAGCGCCGCAACGAGCTCGTCAAGCTGTGGACGGAGACGACCGAGAAGGTCGACCAGATCATGCGTACGAACTTCCCTGAGGAGAACTCGGTGCTGCGTCTGGTCGAGTCCGGTGCTTCCGGTAACTGGATGCAGGTTCGTCAGCTGGCCGGTATGCGCGGACTGGTGACGAACCCGCAGGGTGAGATCATCCCGCGACCGATCGTCTCGAACTACCGTGAGGGACTCGCAGTGCTTGAGTACTTCATCGCCTCGCACGGTGCTCGTAAGGGTCTGGCCGATACCGCTCTGCGTACCGCTGACTCCGGTTACCTGACCCGTCGTCTCGTCGACGTCTCGCAGGATGTCATCATCCGCGCGGCAGAGGCCGAGTCGAACAAGGGCATCACCCTGCCGATCGCCGAACGCGATCACGAGGGCAATCTGGTTCCGCACGAGTACGCCGAGACCAGCGTCTACGGTCGTCTCACCGTCTCCGATGTCACCGACGCCGAGGGCAATGTGCTCCTTCCGGCCAAGTCCGATGTCACCGGTGCAGTGGTGGACATGCTCGTGGCCAACGGCGTCGAGGAGCTCAAGGTCCACTCCGTGCTGACTGCCGATTCCGATGCGCAGATCTCCGCCGAGCACTACGGACGCTCGATGGCGACCGGCCAGCTCGTCGACATCGGCGAGGCCATCGGCACCGTCGCAGCACAGTCGATCGGTGAGCCCGGTACCCAGCTGACGATGCGTACGTTCCACACCGGTGGTGCCGCCGCTTCGACAGGTGATATCACGCAGGGTCTGCCGCGTGTGACCGAGCTCTTCGAAGCTCGCACACCGAAGGGCTTCGCCCCCATCGCCGAGGCGACCGGACGGGCGAAGATCGACGACAGCCGCAAGACCCGCTTCGTCATCATCACCCCTGATGACGGCAGCGAAGAGATCGAGCACGCAGTGTCCAAGCGTGCCCGTCTCATGGTCGAGGACGGTCAGCACGTCAAGGCCGGAGAGCAGCTCATCGTCGGTGCCGTCGATCCGAAGCAGGTGCTGCGCATCCGCGGTCGCCGTGAGGCCGAGCGCTTCCTCGTCGAGGAAGTTCAGAAGGTCTACCGTTCGCAGGGCGTGGGCATCCACGACAAGCACATCGAGGTCATCGTGCGGCAGATGCTGCGTCGCGTGACCGTGATCGAGTCGGGCGATACGAACCTGCTGCCCGGTGAGCTCGTCGACCGCGGCCGCTACCAGGCGGAGAACCGTCGTGTGGTCGCCGAAGGCGGCCAGCCGGCATCGGCTCGTGACGAGCTGATGGGCATCACGAAGGCGTCGCTGGCCACCGAGTCGTGGCTGTCGGCCGCGTCCTTCCAGGAGACCACCCGCGTCCTCACCGAGGCGGCCATGGAAGGCAAGTCCGATACGCTCATGGGGCTGAAGGAGAACGTGATCCTCGGTAAGCTCATCCCTGCCGGCACCGGCCTGCAGACCCACCGCAACCTCGTGGTGGAGCCGACCGAAGAGGCCAAGGCCGAGATGTTCACCAACAGCTACGGCGACTTCTACGCAGGCATCGGAGCCGATTCCGGTTCCGCCATCCCGCTGGAGGACTACGACTACGGAGCATTCAGCTGATCAGCTGATCTCCCGGCCGTAAGGCAGACAGGAGGGGCATCCACCATTCGGTGGGTGCCCCTCCCGCTATTCATGTCTGCGGCATCGAGAAACGGGTGGAGTGTCGAAACACGGGCGTGTGCCCGTATCTCGACACTCCACCCGTTTCTCGATGAAGATGTCGCGAGCGTTCAGCCGAAGAGCACCTGCGCCTCTTCCCAGCGATGCAGCGGCACCGATTTGAGGCTGTGCACGGCCGAGGACATCTCCACGGAGACGATGTCCGTGCCTTTGAGGCTGGCCATCTTCCCCCAGTGGCCATGCTGGGCGAGATCGACCGCCGCCATGCCCAGCCGCGTGGACAGTACGCGGTCGTACGCAGTGGGGGAGCCGCCTCGCTGCAGGTGTCCCAAGATCGTGGCCCGGGATTCGATTCCGGTGATCTCTTCGATCTTCGGAGCGAGGTAGTTCGCGATCCCGCCGAGGCGGACGCGGCCCTTGTTGTCCACGCCGTGGTCGGCGACCTGGGAATCGAACCCCTCGGGAACGAACCCTTCTGCGACGACGACGATCGGTGCGCGTCCGCGATCTTTGGCCGAGGTCACCCATTCGGCAATCTGGTCGAAGTCGACGGGGAACTCGGGCATGAGGATCGCATGGGCACCCGCAGCCATGCCCGCGTGCAGGGCGATCCAACCGACGTTGCGTCCCATGACCTCGATGACCATGCAGCGGTGGTGCGATTCGGCGGTGGTGCGCAGCCGGTCGATCGCCTCCGTGGCGATGGACTGAGCGGTGTCGAAGCCGAAGGTGTAGTCGGTGTTGCCGAGATCGTTGTCGATGGTCTTAGGCACGCCCACGATGTGCAGACCCTCCTCGTTGACCAGACGCGAGGCCCCTGCGAGTGTGCCTTCGCCGCCGATGGCGATGAGCGAATCGATGCCGTGGGCGGCCATGACCTCGCGCATGCGCTCGGGACCGCCGTCCTCATACGGGTGGGTGCGTGAGGTGCCGAGGATGGTGCCGCCGCGCCCGGAGAGGCCTCGGACATCGAGCATGGTCATATCGAACATGTCGTCGTGGAGCAGGCCACGCCAGCCGTCGCGGATGCCGACGAATGAGGCATTGTGGGTGCGGATTCCCTTGCGGACGATGCCGCGGATGACAGCGTTGAGGCCCGGGCAGTCTCCGCCCGATGTGAGTACGCCGATCTTCATTCCAGTTGACCCTGATCCTTTGCTCGGTAGCCTTTGGCCAGATGGACATCGTGTCCGGCCATGAGTGAGAAGCCCTTGAGCACGACGGTGCCGTTCGATCCGTCGCCCCGCGCGGACTGACGGACCTCATTGCCCGCCATGATGTTGATCGTCTCGTCGCGGATGCGCACACCCGGCGGGACGTAGATGTCGTTGCCGCCCCACATAGAGTAGGAGACCAGCTCGACAGTCACACCCGGTCCCATGACGGCGCACAGATCGATATTGTCCCCGCCCATGAGCGCATATGTGGTGACCTGTCCGGTGCCGGGTGCCACGTCGATCTCACGACCGGACATGATGGCCACCGAGTTCGTGGGTGGGGCGGAACCAGGATCGACGGCCGGGCTGAGCTCGGCCGGTCCCCGTCGCTGCAGAGCCGACCCCGGGCCCGATTCCTGATCATGACCGGTCTGGCGGGCGAGCCTCTGGTGGAGTCGGTGGCCCTCCGGCAGATCGTCGATCAGCGGCATGAGGTCGTCGAGGAACTTCGCGGAGATGGCATCATCCTGCCGCTGCGCGGTCTCCTCGGGGTCGAGGCGTCCGTTCGTCACCGCCTCCGTGATCACGGAGAGGACCTCGTCCCGGTCCTTGTCGGAGGCACGGATCCGGCGCTTCGGGGCAGGGGAGTCATCTTCGGCCATGGCCACCAGTGTAGCGGGAATCACCCGCACGGACCGGGCCTTCCGCCGAGGCGGTCGGACAGGGCGCTGTGTCGTGTCGTCCCGTCCACAGCCGGGCCACAGCTGCGACCGATGGTGGGCCTAAGCAGGGACGCGAATGTGGTCTCCATGAGATACGAGAGCAGCGCCGGGAACCAGCCCGCAGCGCACCCAGCAGCCCCGTCCCTGCGAACGCCCACGACCGTCGACCTCGTCGTCCCGGTCTACAACGAGGAGGCTTCGCTGGCCGTCTCGATCGAGACTCTCCTCGCCGCCGATACCGGTCGCGGAATCGAGGTCACGATCATCATCGCCGACAATGCGAGCACCGATTCGACCCCGAGAATCGCCGCAGCGCTAGCGGCCGAACACCCGAACGTCGAATACGTGCGGCTCGAGCAGAAAGGCCGCGGGCGCGCACTGTCCCGGGTGTGGCAGTCCTCGACGGCGGATATCGTCGCCTATACGGATGTCGATCTCGCCACCGACATCCGAGTCCTCGAGCCGATGGTCGAGGTGATCCGCTCGGGACTGGCCGATGTGGCCATCGCCTCGCGCCTGCAGCCGGGTCTCGAGATCGAACGCGGCATCAGACGCGAGATCATCTCCCGCTGCTACAACCGACTGCTCAAGCTCAGCCTCGGAGTCGGCTTCAGCGACGCTCAATGCGGTTTCAAAGCGCTGTCGCAGCGTGCGGCGAGAGACCTGCTCCCGCAGGTCGAGGACAGCGAGTGGTTCTTCGACACGGAGCTGCTCGCTATCGCCGAGTGGGCCGGGTACCGCATCCACGAGTTCGGCACGGACTGGACGGATGACCCCGACTCCTCCGTCGACGTGGTCAGCACGGCGTGGAAGGACATCAAGGGCATCGTCCGGCTGCGCACGGGCGGACGCATCCGGACCAGTCACGAAGTCCCGGCACCGAACACCGGGGCGCAGATCCTCCACTTCATCGACGTGGGGATCATCAGCACCGTGCTCTACGCCGTGCTGTTCCTCCTCGGCATCCAATTCGTCTCGGAACCCACGGCGAACATCATTGCGCTGCTCCTTTCGACGATCGCGAACACCGCCCTCAACCGGGGCCACACCTTCGGGGTGAGATCCCCGCACCGCCGACTGACCTCCCAATTGAAGGGTCTGGCGGCCTTCGGCCTGTGCCTGGCCTTCACCTCGGCAGGTCTGGCTGTCGCAGATGGATTCTCCGGACCCTGGGCAACTGTCGGCACGCTCGCCGTGCTGACGGCGGCGAACCTCGCCGCCACCGTGGTCCGGTTCGTGCTCATGCGCACATGGGTCTTCGCCCGCGGTTCCCACCAGAGCGTCCACCCCGCCACTACGACTGCTGCAGCCGGAACGGCGCTCCCGAACGACAAGGACATCGACCATGTCTGAGACCCCCACCCGATATGCCCGCACCCGCGGACTGCGACGGCACTGGTACCCGATCACACTCACCGTGCTCACACTCGGCACGATCGCGGCGTTCCTCGCCAACCTCACGGCCAACGGGTGGGCGAACTCCTTCTATGCGGCGGCTGTGCAGGCCGGATCGGAGAACTGGGAGGCGTTCCTCTTCGGCTCCCTCGACTCGGCGAACGCGATCACCGTCGACAAACCCCCGGCCTCCCTGTGGCTGATGGCCCTGAGCGCCCGGGTCTTCGGCTTCTCTTCGTTCTCGATGCTCCTGCCCCAGGTCCTCCTGGCCGGGGTGAGTGTGCTCCTCATCGTCCATTCGGTGCGGCTGAGCCTGCGGTCCCATGTCGGACCAGGGCTTGAGAAGGCAGCCGCTCTGGGGGCCGGCGTGATCTTCACCGTCTCCCCGGTCGTGGCGCTGATGTTCCGGTTCAACAACCCGGACGCGCTGCTCGTGACCCTGATGATCGGTGCGGTCGTCGCGACCCAGCACGCCCTGCGCACGCTCACCGAGGCCCACCGGCGACGCCCGTCCCGCCGCATCGCCGGCTGGCTCATCCTCGCCGGAGTCTGCCTCGGCCTGGGGTTCCTGACCAAACAGTTCCAGGTCCTCCTCATCGTCCCCGGCCTCGCTGTGTCCTGGGTGCTCTTCGCCCGCACCTCCTGGCCACGCCGTCTGCTGTGGCTGCTCGTCCCGCTCGGGTCGATGATCGTCAGCGCCGGCTGGTGGATCGCCCTCGTCGAGCTCACCCCTGCAGGCTCCCGACCCTACGTCGGCGGCTCGCAGTCGAACTCCTTCCTCGAGCTCACCTTCGGCTACAACGGCTTCGGACGGCTGACCGGCAACGAGACCGGGTCGGTCGGCGGAGGAGGCGGCGGCCAGGGCGGCGGATGGGGCGAGACGGGCGTCACCCGCCTGTTCACCGGCAGCTTCGGCCAGCAGGTGTCGTGGTTCCTGCCCACCGCACTGTTCCTCCTGATCGTGACGATCGTTCTCCTCATCCTCGCCGAGGCGGCCCGCCGTCGCCGTGTCCCCACCGTCACGGACGGAACCGTTCCGACCGGAACACGTTCGACGGACACCATCCCGGACACCGTCACGGACGGTGAGAAGGACGCCGGCCTCGCGGTGCGCGCGTCCGGCGCAATCGGCGGAGTCAGCCTCGGCGCGGGACTGCTGATGTGGGGTGCATGGCTGATCGTCACGTGGCTCGTGCTGTCGAATATGAACGGGATCGTCCACGAGTACTACACGGTTGCGCTCATTCCCGCGATCGCCGCCGTCATCGGCCTCGGCGTCGCGGTGCTGCTCGCCCGTGATGGATTCCTCCCACGTCTGCTGCTGGCGGTGGCCTGGGCCCTGACCGGAGCGTGGCAGTTCATCATCAGCTCGCAGATGACCGGGGTCCCGGGCGTCCTGCGCTGGTGCGTGCTCATCGTCTCGATCCTCGGCGCTCTGGTCCTCATCGTCACCGCGCACCGGCGGATCGGCACGGCGCTCGCCTCGGTGCTCGTCGCGCTGGCCATCCTCGGCAGCGCTGCGATTCCGGCTCAGCTGGCCGTGCGCACGATCGCCGGGACGACGCAGGGATCGATCGTCACGATCGCCGGCACGAGCTCGGGCATGGGCAGTGGACCCGGCGGTGGCGGAATGCCCGGCGGCGGCGTCAGACCCGGCGGAGGCGCCGGCGGCACGGATGGCACGACCGGTGGCACGCCCGGTGGGACACGCAATTCCGAAGCCGGCACGGGCAGTACCGGGGGGATGCCCGGCGGAGGAGGCGGGATGGGCGGTCTGCTGGGCGCCTCCGAACCCTCCGACGAACTCACGCAGCTGCTCGAAGAGGATGCCGCGGACTACACGTGGGTGGCTGCGACGACGGGGGCGAATCAGGCGGCGGGATACCAACTCGCGCTCGAAGAGCCCGTGATGGCGATCGGCGGGTTCAACGGCACCGATCCATCGCCCACCCTCGCCGAGTTCAAACAGCTCGTGACCGACGGCAAGATCCACTACTACATCGGATCGGGCTCCGGCGGCGGTCAGGGTCCAGGCGGCGGGAACGAGGACTCCGCCTCGTCCCAGATCGCGGCCTGGGTGGAGGCGAACTATGAGGTGACGACCGTCGACTCCGTTTCGCTCTACGATCTCAGTGCGGGTTGAGGGGATAATCGAGCTATGAACCCGACAGCGAATCCGCCGGCGCGCATCCTCATCGTCGACGACGAGGCGAACCTCTCCGAGCTCCTCGTCATGGCCTGCCACGTCAGAGGTTGGGAAGCCGAGGGAGTCGGCACCGGCCGCGAGGCCGTGGCGCTGGCCAGGAGCGAACGCTTCGACGCGATCGTCCTCGACGTCATGCTGCCCGACCTCGACGGGTTCGCCGTGATCGAGAAGATCCGAGCCGAGGGCATCGACACTCCGGTGGTCTTCCTCTCTGCCAGAGACGAGGTCGATGACCGGCTGACGGGTCTGCGGCTGGGCGGGGACGACTACGTGACGAAGCCGTTCAACCTCGATGAGGTCATCGCCCGGATCGAGGTGCGTCTGCGCCGGGGGGCCTCGAACGGTCCGGTCGATGAGGATGATGTGCTGCGCGTGGGTGACCTCGAACTCGACGAACGCTCCCACGAGGTCACCCGCGCCGGCCATCCGATCGAGCTGACGGCTCGCGAATACGAGGTGCTGCTGCTGTTCATGCGCAACCCGCGGGTGGTGCTGTCGAAGGCCCAGATCCTCGACCGCGTGTGGGACTACGACTTCGGCGGCAACGGCAACATCGTCGAACTCTACGTCTCCTATCTGCGGAAGAAGATCGACGCGCCGTTCCCGGACCTGCCGAACCTGTTCCACACGAAGCGCGGGGCCGGCTACATCATGCGGGCGGAACAGTGACTCTGCGTCGCTGGCGGCTGCAGACGAGGCTCATCGTCCTCGCCGGTCTCGTCCTCCTCCTCGTCGGCGCCGGAATCGGCACCGCCTCCTGGCTGAGCGTGCGCGGATCTCTGATGACCGACCTCGACGCCCAGCTGACGTCGATGACCTCGCATGCACGCTCGGGTGACGGCCCCGGTGCGGGCCCCGGGACGAGCGGCAATCCGGGCGCCTCCGGTGGGGGCGACGACTCGGTGGCGGCGGTCGATTCGGCTCTGCGCTATCTCTTCCAGCCGGGGGTCGGCGACGGAGCTCTCGTCGTCGTCGATTCCGGCGACGGGGGAGAGGGGCTCATCGCCGAGGCGGGGCTGACCCGTCCGCGCTCTTTGTCCGCCGAAGCGATCGATGCCCTGCTCGACGTCGATGCTCACGGCGGCGAATCCGCCCATGAGTCCGTGCGGGTGCCCGGGTTCGGCGCCTACCGGGTCGTGGCCTTCGATGACGGCGCAACCACCACCGTCTACGGTGTCCCGCAGGGCAGCGTGGACTCCGCGCTCGAACGCACCGCCTGGACGACCGCGTTCGTCGTCCTCATCGGCGTCATCGCCACGGCTGCGCTCATGGCGGTGATCATCCACCGCCAGCTGCGGGACCTGCGCGACGTCGCCCGCACTGCCAGGGAGGTCGCCGACCTGGAGCTGAGCGCCGGCAAACCCGAGCTCGCGCTGCGGGTTCCCGCCGAGCTGGCGGTGCCGGGCACGGAGGTCGGCGATGTGGGAGCCTCGGTCAATCGGATGCTCGACCACGTCGGCTCCGCCCTCGAAGAGCGCTACCGCGGCACGGAGCAGATGCGCCGCTTCGTCGCCGACGCCTCCCATGAGCTGCGCACTCCGATCGCGACGATCCGCGGCTGGGCCGACCTCACCCGCCCGTACCGTGATGATCTGCCCGCCGAGGTGGCCACCTCCTTGGGCAAGATCGATTCAGGAGCGATGCGGATGTCCTCCCTCGTCGATGATCTCCTCCTCCTCGCCCGACTCGAAGCCGGCCACCAGCCGACGAGGGAGGACACCGTCGACGTCTCCTCCCTGCTCGTCGAACTCGTCGAGGACGCCCATGTGGTCAATCCCGACCATTCGATCTCCCTCGATGTTCCCCCGGAGGCCCTCGAGGTGCGCGGAGCAGCCGATCAGGTCCGTCGGGTCGTGTCGATCGTGCTCACCAACGCCTGTGTGCACACGCCCCCGGGCACCAGCGTGCACGTCGAGGCACTGGCGGCCCGGAAGCCGGTCTCCGGGCAGCTGCCCAGCGATGTCGTGGCGATCCGCATCAGCGACGACGGTGGGGGCATTCCGCCCGAAATCCGGGACCGGGTCTTCGACCGCTTCGTGCGTGGAGACCCCTCGCGGGCACGGCAGGACGGAGCCAAGGGAGGTTCCTCGGGGCTGGGACTGTCGATCGCCGCCGGACTCGTCGAACTCATGCGCGGCGGCATCTCGATGTCGACCACGGACGCTGGTACGAGCTTCGAGCTGCGCCTGCCTGCCGCCTGAGGCGAGTCGCACAGGTTGGCCACAGGCACGACTGGGAGGGGCTACAGCGAGTCGGCGGAGAGTGGAATCACCGACAACCAGAGGAGATTCCATGACCGAGAACCAGAACCCCGACCAGAACCCCGGTCCGGACCGCAACCACGCGGAGAACACAGCGTCGGGCCCGAACGCCGCAGACAGCACCCGTAGGGTCGAAGCTCAGGAGGGCACGGCAGGACCTCATGCCGGACCCAACTGGGCGATGCAATCGGATCCGGGGGTCCAGGGCAGAGCGAACGAATGGGGCGAGCAGACGACCCGCTCGGCACCCGATCCGCGGGCCGGGAGCCCGGAGGGACAGCGGCCGTGGGTGAACCCCTATGACCGGTCCGCTCCGATCGCCCAGTCCGGCGGTTCCGAGGGACCACGTAAGCAGAAGCGACGCGTCCCGCTCATCCCCGCAGTGCTCGCCGGATCGGCTCTCTTCGTCGTCGGCGGTCTCGCCGGAGGAGCGATCGGTGCATCGGCGGCCATGGCGACGAACGATTCGGGGACGAGTCAGGGCCCGGGAGGCCAGAACGGACCCGGTGGAATGGGCGGCCAACAGGGCGGTGCTCAGGATGGCGGCGGACAGTCGAATGGCGGCGGAATGCCCGGAGGACAATCGAACGGCGGAGGCATGCCCGGCGGACAGGCCAACGGAATGCAGGGTAATCAGAGCGGCAGCGCCGACTCCGGGAGCTCCTCTGACGGATCCAGCTCTGACGGATCCAGCTCGGACGGCAGCGCCTCTGACTCCGACGGATCGGACGCAGGCGCTGGCACCACGTCGGCGGACACCGACGAGACGACGATCGAGAACGCAGCCGTCACGCACTTCGACCGGATCTTCACCGGATTCGCCGTCCTCAACCGGGAGGAGTGAACGCTGTCTGATATCGGCGCAGCAAAGACGATGCCCCCACCGATCGGTGGGGGCATCGTCATGCTGACGCGTCGGTCACCTCGGTGACCGTCGCCGGATCAGCGCTTGAGGTCGAAGCGGTCGGCTTCGACGAGCTTCGTCCAGGCCTTGACGAAGTCGGCGACGAACTTCTCGTTCGCGTCATCCGAGCCGTAGACCTCGGCGATCGCACGCAGTTCGGAGTTCGCTCCGAACAGGAGGTCGATCCGGCTGCCGGTCCACAGCTTCTCGCCCTCGGGGGAGAAGCACTCGTAGACATTGGCCGTCTCTGACGGTCCGACGGGCTTCCAGACGTTACCGAGGTCGAGCAGATTGACGAAGAAGTCGTTCGTCAGCTCGCCGGGGCGATCGGTGAAGACACCGAGCTCGGAATCTTCGTAGTTCGCACCGAGGACGCGGAGCCCGCCGATGAGGACCGTGAGCTCCGGCGGGGTGAGACCCAGCAGGCTGGCCTTGTCGAGCAGGAGGTACTCGGCCTTGAGCGGAAGTCCCTCGGTGAGGTAGTTGCGGAAACCGTCGTGGGTCGGCTCGAGGTAGCCGAACGAGTCGACATCGGTCTGTTCCTGGGTGGCGTCGCCGCGTCCGGTGGAGACCGGAACCGTGATCGAGTGACCGGCCGCCGCGGCAGCGGTCTCGACGCCGACAGCACCGGCGATCGCCAGCACATCGGCAAACGATGCGCCGGTGGACTCGGCGATGCCCTCGAGCACGGGAAGCACCTCGGCGAGCTTGGCAGGCTCATTGGCCTCCCAGCTGCGCTGCGGTTCGAGACGGAGACGACCTCCGTTGACGCCGCCGCGCATGTCCGAGACGCGGTGCGACGAGGCCGCGGCCCATGTCGTCGACACGAGCTGCGAGACGGTCAACCCGGACTCGCGGACGGCGGACTTGACGGCTTCGAGGCCGGCGTCATCGAGCGGGGTGCCGGCCGGAACCGGGTCCTGCCAGATGAGCTCTTCGCTCGGAGCTTCGGGGCCGAGGTAACGGGTCGCCGGGCCCATATCGCGGTGGGTGAGCTTGAACCAGGCGCGAGCGAAAGCATCTTCGAACGCTTTCTGGTCGTCCTTGAAGCGGCGCGAGATCTTCTCGTACGCCGGGTCGAAGCGCAGCGACAGGTCGGTCGTGAGCATACGGGGCTCGCGACGTCCGTCGCCCTGGGCCATGGGGACCATATCGTCCCCGCTGCCGTCTTTGGGACGCCACTGCAGGTGTCCGCCTTCGTTCTCGAAGACCTCCCACTCGTAGGCGAAGAGAATGTGGAAGAACTCGTTGTCCCAGCGGGTCGGGTGGTAGGTCCACGTGACCTCGATGCCCGAGCCGATGGAGTCGTTGCCCTGCCCCGTGCCGAAATCGGACTTCCAGCCCAGGCCCTGCTCTTCGAGCGGAGCGGCTTCCGGGTCGGCTCCCTTGTGCGATTCGGGACCGGCGCCGTGCGTCTTGCCGAAGGTGTGTCCGCCGGCGATGAGGGCGACGGTCTCCTCGTCGTTCATGGCCATGCGTCCGAAGGTCTCGCGGATGTCGATCGCGGCCTTGACCGGATCGGGTTCGCCCTCCGGGCCCTCGGGGTTGACGTAGATGAGGCCCATGGTCGTCGCCGCCAGGGGCTTCTGCAGCTCACGGTTGCCCACGTAGCGTTTGTCGGTGCCCAGCCATTCGGTCTCGGAGCCCCAGTACACATCATTGTCGGGTTCCCAGACGTCCTTGCGTCCGCCGGCGAAGCCGAAGGTCTTGAAGCCCATCGACTCGAGCGCGACGTTGCCGGCGAGGATGAAGAGGTCGGCCCAGGAGATCTTCTTGCCGTACTTCTTCTTCACCGGCCACAGCAGACGGCGAGCCTTGTCGAGCGAGACATTGTCGGGCCAGGAGTTCAGAGGTGCGAAGCGCTGCTGACCCTCGCCGCCGCCTCCGCGGCCGTCCTGCACGCGGTAGGTGCCGGCCGAGTGCCAGGCCATGCGGATCATGAACGGACCGTAGTGTCCGAAATCAGCGGACCACCAGTCCTGGTTGTCCTTCTGCAGGGCTTCGATGTCGGCCTTAAGCTGGAAGTAGTCGAGGCTGTTGAACTCCGCGTCGTAGTCGAAGTCAGGGTCCATGGGGTCGCGTGCCGGCTGACCCTTGGCGAGGATCTTGAGGTTGAGGCGGTTCGGCCACCACTGAGCGTTGGCATCACCCTGGACGGGGTTGACCAGCTGGTCGGAATCCGGCGCCGCGGCCGGCTCCGTGGAAGTGTGGGCGACCGGGCAGCCGCCGGTGGTCGTCTGGGTCATCGTGTTCCTTTCACAGTCGAGTCGCGTTCGACGACTCGGATGACGGGATGGGCAACCCTCGCAGAAAGGGCATAGTCGTGTCCTCGAAAGAGGACGGGTGGTGGTGAACGGAAGCCGGGGTCACACGGCCGAGAACTGATCGTCGCCGGTCAGCTGAGCACCGGCGGCCGTGCAGTCGGGGCACAGGCCCCAGAATGTCACTTCGGCCTGATCGATGACGAAGCCGGCATCGTGGGACGGCGTCAGGCACGGAGCCTGACCGATCGTGCAGTCGACATCGACGATGAGACTGCATGACCGGCACACCAGATGATGGTGATTGTCCCCGATCCGGCGCTCGTACCGAGCCACCGAGCCCGAAGGCTTGATGCAGCGGAGGAGCCCTACCTCGGTGAGAGTGTGGAGCGAGTCATAGACGGCCTGGTGGGAGACCGCCGGCAGCGATTCCCGCACCGAGCGGATCACAGTCTCGGTATCCGCATGCGGGTGATCCCGCACGGCATCGAGGACTGCGACCCGCTGTTTCGTCACACGTAGCGACGTCTGCCGCAGAGCTGCGGCGGCGTCTTCGTCGTGTTCATGCTTCGTCCCGTTCACAGCACCAGAATGCCTGCTTCTCTTGAACGAGTCAAGGAAAGTGATGACAGGTTCTCGCCGAGGCGGCCGTCGGGTCGCGCTGCGGGTGCCGGTGTCCGGGTGGTGCGGTTCGACGGCAGTTGAGGAACATGACGTGGTTCTGAGTCGTCCGAGGTGAGAGGCGTGATCCTCGGGGTGAACCATCTGGAGCGTGATTTCCGCGGCAGGGCGGGGTAGGATGCATGATCGCCATTTTGACCAGACGTGCTCGAGAGAGATATTCTGGTAGGCGACTGATTGTGTTATCTGCGTCGTCGATCGATCCTGCCGGGTGTTCTGTGAGGCCCGGAATCCTTGAGAGAAGTCGTCGCTGCAGGCCGCCGAGAAGTCGTCGCTGCGCTTCCGTGTCCTTGCGACACACCCGGGCGCAGGGGTCGATGACTCGCGTGGTTACTGGCATCGGGAGCCAAGCTTCACCCGGTGTCCGGTCGGATATGTCCCACGGTTCACAGAGACGACTGCGGTCGTGGCCGGAATTGGGAATTAGGTCTATCGAGAAGCAAATGGAGAACGCTTAGTGCCGACTATCCAACAGCTCGTCCGCAAGGGACGGCATGTCAATACAGCAGGATCGGACGCTCCTGCCCTCAAGGGCAGCCCGCAGCGTCGTGGAGTGTGCACCCGTGTGTACACCACTACCCCCAAGAAGCCGAACTCGGCTCTTCGCAAGGTCGCTCGTGTCAAGCTTTCGAGCCAGATCGAAGTGACCGCATACATCCCGGGCGAGGGACACAACCTGCAGGAGCACTCGATCGTGCTCGTGCGCGGTGGCCGCGTCAAGGATCTGCCCGGTGTTCGCTACCGGATCGTCCGCGGTTCGCTCGACACCCAGGGTGTCAAGGGTCGCCAGCAGGCCCGCAGCAAGTACGGTGCGAAGAGGGAGAAGAAGTAATGCCACGTAAAGGTCCTGCACCCAAGCGACCGATCGTCGTTGACCCGGTCTTCAGCTCACCGCTCGTCACGCAGCTGATCAACAAGATCCTGCTCGACGGCAAGCGCTCGACCGCAGAGCGGATCGTCTACGGTGCCCTCGAAGGCACCCGCGAGAAGAACGGCAACGACCCCGTTGTCAACCTGAAGAAGGCTCTCGACAACATCCGTCCGTCCCTCGAGGTCCGCTCCCGCCGTGTCGGCGGCGCGACCTACCAGGTGCCGATTGATGTTCGTCCGGCTCGTTCGACCACCCTGGCTCTGCGGTGGCTCGTGGGATACTCCCGCCAGCGCCGTGAGAAGACCATGACCGAACGACTCATGAATGAGATCCTGGACGCCGGCAACGGCCTCGGCGCAGCAGTCAAGCGCCGCGAGGACACTCACAAGATGGCCGAGTCCAACAAGGCCTTCGCCCACTACCGCTGGTAATCGCCTGCCCTGTGCGCCGGTCGGCGGACCTCGTCCGCGAGTTCTGTCGGCCGGCAGCGCAGGGGAGTCGAGCAAATCATCGATTGAGAGAGAGACACCGTGGCACTTGACGTGCTCAGCGACCTGAACAAGGTCCGTAATATCGGCATCATGGCCCACATCGATGCCGGTAAGACAACTACGACCGAACGCATCCTCTTCTACACCGGCGTGAACTACAAGATGGGCGAGACCCACGACGGCGCCGGCACCATGGACTGGATGGACCAGGAGAAGGAACGCGGCATCACGATCACGTCGGCCGCGACGACCTGCTACTGGGACAACAACCAGATCAACATCATCGACACCCCCGGTCACGTTGACTTCACGGTCGAGGTCGAGCGTTCGCTGCGCGTCCTCGACGGCGCTGTCGCTGTGTTCGACGGCAAGGAGGGCGTTGAGCCCCAGTCCGAGACCGTGTGGCGTCAGGCCGACAAGTACGACGTTCCGCGCGTCTGCTTCGTCAACAAGATGGACAAGCTCGGTGCTGACTTCTACTTCACCGTCGACACCATCAAGGAACGTCTCGGCGCGAAGCCGCTGGTCATTCAGCTGCCGATCGGTGCCGAAAGCGACTTCGCCGGTATCGTCGACCTGCTTGAGATGAAGGCCTATATCTGGCCCGATGAGACCAAGATGGGTCAGGACATCACCGAGATCGAGATCCCCGAGGATCTCAAGGACAAGGCTGTTCAGTACCGTGCGCAGCTCGTCGAGGACGTCGCCGAGAGCTCGGAGGAGCTCATGGAGAAGTACCTCGAGGGCGAAGAGCTCACGACGGCTGACGTCAAGGCCGGTATCCGCGAACTCGTCATCAAGTCCGAGGCCTTCCCGGTCATGTGCGGTTCCGCGTACAAGAACAAGGGCGTGCAGCCCATGCTCGACGCGGTCATCGACTACCTCCCGTCGCCGCTCGACGTGCCTCCGATGATCGGACACAACCCGAACAACGATGAAGAGGAACTGACCCGCAAGCCTTCGACGGACGAGCCGTTCTCGGCTCTGGCCTTCAAGGTCGCCTCGCACCCGTTCTTCGGATCGCTGACCTACGTGCGCGTGTACTCCGGTCACGTCAAGTCCGGCGATCAGGTGCTCAACACCTCGTCGGGCAAGAAGGAGCGCATCGGGAAGCTCTTCCAGATGCACTCCAACAAGGAGAACCCTGTCGAAGAGGCATTCGCAGGTCACATCTACGCCTTCATCGGTCTCAAGGAGACCACGACGGGCGATACCCTGAGCGACCCGGCGAACCCGATCGCTCTCGAATCGATGACCTTCCCGGAGCCTGTGATCTCCGTGGCCATCGAGCCGAAGACCAAGGGCGACCAGGAGAAGCTGTCCTCGGCCATCCAGAAGTTCGTCAAGGAAGACCCGACATACCAGGTCGAGCTTGACGACGAGACTGGCCAGACCGTCATCCGCGGAATGGGCGAGCTGCACCTCGACATCCTCGTCGACCGCATGCGTCGCGAGTTCAAGGTCGAGGCGAACGTCGGCAAGCCGCAGGTCGCCTACCGTGAGACCATCCGTCGCACTGTCGAGAAGTACGATTACACCCACAAGAAGCAGACGGGTGGATCGGGACAGTTCGCGAAGGTCCAGGTCACCTTCGAGCCCCTCGAGGTCGAAGGCGATACGATTTACGAGTTCGAGAATGCCATCACGGGCGGACGCGTTCCGCGCGAGTACATTCCGAGCGTCGACGCCGGCATCCAGGACGCCATGCAGTTCGGTGCCCTCGCCGGTTACCCCATGGTGGGAGTCAAGGCCACTCTGGTCGACGGCGCCTACCACGATGTCGACTCTTCGGAGATGGCATTCAAGATCGCCGGCTCGATGGTCTTCAAGGAGGCTGTCCAGCGGGCGAACCCGGTTCTTCTCGAACCGGTCATGGACGTCGAGGTGCGTACCCCTGAGGAATACATGGGTGACGTCATCGGCGACCTGAATTCCCGGCGTGGACAGATTCAGTCGATGGACGATGCTTCCGGTGTGAAGGTCGTCAAGGCTGTGGTCCCGCTCTCGGAGATGTTCGGTTACATCGGTGATCTGCGGTCGAAGACCCAGGGCCGTGCGGTGTACTCGATGACGTTCTCCAGCTATGCGGAGGTCCCGAAGGCTGTTGCCGAGGAGATCATCCAGAAGGTGCGCGGCGGAGAGTAATCTCCGAATTCCGGTCGCCCCGGTGATCAAGAACATGGTCGCCGGAATGAAAGATAACCAACAAAAGGTCTAAGATATGAACCGCATATCTTTTGACAACCACGAGGAGGAACCCAGTGGCAAAGGCTAGTTTCGAACGGACTAAGCCGCACGTCAACATCGGCACCATCGGCCACGTTGACCACGGAAAGACCACCCTGACCGCTGCGATCACCAAGGTCCTGGCGGATCAGTACCCGGATCTCAACGAGGCTCGCGCCTTCGACCAGGTCGACAACGCACCTGAGGAGAAGGAGCGCGGCATCACCATCAACGTCTCGCACGTTGAGTACCAGACGGAGAAGCGTCACTACGCTCACGTCGATGCCCCGGGTCACGCCGACTACGTGAAGAACATGATCACCGGTGCCGCTCAGATGGACGGTGCGATCCTCGTCGTTGCCGCCACCGACGGCCCGATGCCCCAGACCCGTGAGCACGTGCTGCTCGCTCGTCAGGTCGGCGTTCCCTACATCGTCGTGGCTCTGAACAAGTCCGACATGGTCGATGACGAAGAGCTCCTCGAGCTCGTCGAATTCGAGGTTCGCGATCTGCTCTCCAGCCAGGAATTCGACGGAGACAACGCTCCTGTCGTCCCGGTGTCCGCTCTCAAGGCGCTGGAAGGCGACGAGAAGTGGGTCAAGAGCGTTCAGGAACTCATGGCAGCCGTCGACGAGAACGTTCCCGAGCCGGAGCGCGATGTCGACAAGCCGTTCCTCATGCCTGTTGAAGACGTCTTCACGATCACCGGTCGTGGAACCGTCGTCACCGGTCGTGTCGAGCGTGGCGTCCTCCTGCCGAACGACGAAATCGAAATCGTCGGCATCAAGGAGAAGTCGTCCAAGACGACCGTCACCGCCATCGAGATGTTCCGCAAGACCCTGCCGGATGCCCGTGCAGGTGAGAACGTCGGTCTGCTTCTGCGCGGCACCAAGCGCGAAGACGTGGAGCGCGGTCAGGTCATCGTGAAGCCGGGTTCGATCACCCCGCACACCAAGTTCGAAGCTCAGGTCTACATCCTGAGCAAGGACGAGGGCGGACGTCACAACCCGTTCTACTCGAACTACCGTCCGCAGTTCTACTTCCGTACCACGGACGTCACCGGCGTCATCACGCTGCCTGAGGGCACCGAGATGGTCATGCCCGGCGACAACACCGACATGTCGGTCGAGCTCATCCAGCCGATCGCTATGGAGGACGGCCTCCGCTTCGCTATCCGCGAGGGTGGACGCACCGTCGGCGCCGGTCGAGTCACCAAGATCAACGCCTGATCTGACTCACTGAGTACCACCGGCTAGGGCCGCAGTTCTTCGGAACTGCGGCCCTTCCGCATGTTCGGACCGTAACAGCCGAGCACCGGTAGGATGATGCAGTTTGGGGAAGTTCCGCAGCGCCGTCAGAATGGGGACCGGCATGATTCGGGTTCGCGCCGTCCTTGAGAGTTCCCTCACAGCCACCGTCCCCGGAATTGCGCGGGTGAAGTGCTCTATGACAAGATAGTGAAGTTGCGTTTTGGGCGTTGACCCCTGCACTGCGGTAGTGATACCGCGAACAGCCTGAAACACTATCGGATCGATGAATCTGCATGATGCGGGTTCGGACCGAGCAGCCAATGAGTAGAAGTGCCGTCGGCGCTTGGGGGAGAAGTGAGAATTTCTCCGCCAGGATCAGCCGACACGCCCGACCTCGGGGGTCGGTCATGGTCAGCCGGCACAGACGGCAGAGAGTCTCCGACACTCTGCGAGTTGATGGCCGGAAGCAACTAAAGAAAGAGACGACGCCATGGCGGGACAGAAGATCCGCATTCGGCTCAAGTCGTACGACCACGCTGTGATTGACAGTGCTGCACGCAAGATCGTGGACACCGTCACTCGCGCAGGTGCGACTGTTGTGGGCCCCGTGCCGTTGCCAACGGAGAAGAACGTTTACTGCGTCATCCGTTCGCCGCACAAATACAAGGACAGCCGTGAGCATTTCGAGATGCGCACGCACAAGCGTCTGATCGACATCGTCGACCCGACGCCGAAGGCAGTCGATTCGCTGATGCGTCTCGACCTCGCTGACGACGTCAACATCGAGATCAAGCTCTAAGGGAGGCAGCAATGGCGAACACTCGTTCATCCGCTCTCCCGACCACCCGCAAGGTCAAGGGCCTTCTGGGAACCAAGCTGGGCATGACCCAGGTCTGGGATGAGCAGAACAACCTCGTGCCGGTGACCGTGGTGGCCACCGGTAACAACGTCGTAACCCAGGTCCGCAACGAGGAAACCGATGGTTACCCCGCTGTGCAGATCGCGTTCGGCGAGATCGATCCTCGCAAGGTCAACAAGCCGACTGCAGGCCACTTCGAGAAGGCCGGTGTGACCCCACGCCGTCACCTCGTCGAGCTGCGCACTGCAGATGCTGCTGACTACGCGCTCGGCCAGGAACTCGGCGTCGACACGTTCGAAGCCGGACTCAAGGTTGATGTGACCGCGAAGACCAAGGGCAAGGGAACCGCCGGTGTCATGAAGCGTCACGGCTTCTCCGGTGTCGGTGCCTCCCACGGTCAGCACCGCAACCACCGCAAGCCAGGTTCGATCGGCGGAGCCGCGACACCTGGTCGCGTGTTCAAGGGTATGCGCATGGCCGGCCGTATGGGCGCTGTCAAGCACACCACCCAGAACCTCACGATCCACGCCGTGGACAACGAGAACAACTTCCTGCTCATCAAGGGCGCCGTTCCCGGCCCCAAGGGTGGAGTCGTCCTCGTTCGCTCGGCCGCGAAGGAGGCCTGAACGTCATGACTGATGTCAAGACAGTCGACGTCATCGATGCCGCTGGTGCCAAGGCCGGCTCCGTTGATCTGCCCGCCGAGGTCTTCGGTGTGCCGACCAATGTGCCCCTGATCCACCAGGTCGTCGTTGCACAGCTGGCTGCGGCCCGTCAGGGTACGCACAAGACGAAGACCCGCTCCGAAGTTCGCGGTGGCGGTCGCAAGCCCTACCGTCAGAAGGGAACCGGCAACGCCCGTCAGGGTTCGATCCGCGCTCCCCAGTACAACGGCGGTGGAATCGTGCACGGACCGGTCCCGCGCGACTACTCGCAGCGGACCCCCAAGAAGATGAAGGCCGCCGCTCTGCGCGGAGCCCTGTCGGATCGTGCACGCCTCGATCAGGTCTTCGTGATGAAGAACCTGGTCACCGGCGACGCCCCGTCGACCAAGCAGGCGAAGGCCGCACTGGCCGGTCTGTCCGAACGCAAGAACACCCTCGTGGTGCTCGATCGTGACGACGAGCTCACCTACCTGAGCGTGCGCAATCTGCCCCACGTCCACGTGCTCACCGCCGATCAGCTCAACACCTATGATGTGCTGCTCGCCGACGACATCGTGTTCACCGAGGCAGCTCTTGCCGCGTTCCTGAGCGGAAACCGCAAATCGGAGGACGCATCATGAGTCTGAACTTCAAGGACCCGCGCGACATCATCGTCGCACCGGTCGTCTCGGAGAAGACCTACAGCCTGATGGACGAAGGCAAGTACACCTTCCTCGTCGACCAGGACTCGAACAAAACCGAGATCAAGCAAGCCATTGAAACGATCTTCGATGTGCAGGTCGCCAAGGTCAACACCCTGAACCGTCAGGGCAAGCGCCGCCGCACCCGCACCGGTTGGGGAAAGCGCAAGGACACCAAGCGTGCCATTGTCGCCCTCAAGGACGGATCGATCGACATCTTCGGTGGATCGCTCTAAGCGATCCTTCGTCAAAGAAGGACAAGACTCATGGGAATCCGTAAGCACAAGCCGACGACCCCGGGCCGCCGTGGCTCGTCGGTCGCCGACTTCGTCGAAGTGACCCGGTCTACACCGGAGAAGTCGCTTCTGCGCCCGCTGCCCAAGCGCGGCGGCCGCAACAGCCAGGGACGCGTGACCACCCGCCATCAGGGCGGCGGTCACAAGCGTCAGTACCGTGTCATCGACTTCCGCCGCCATGACAAAGATGGCGTTCCGGCGAAGGTCGCACACATCGAATATGACCCGAACCGTACGGCTCGCATCGCTCTGCTGCACTATGCAGACGGAGAGAAGCGCTACATCATCGCCCCGCAGAACCTCAAGCAGGGCGCACAGGTGGAAGCCGGTCCGGGTGCAGACATCAAGCCGGGCAACAACCTTGCCCTGCGCAATATCCCAGTCGGCACCGTGGTGCACGCAGTTGAAATGCGTCCCGGTGGCGGTGCCAAGATCGCTCGCTCTGCCGGTTCGTCCGTGCAGCTCGTGGCGAAGTACGGCCGTTTCGCACAGCTGCGGATGCCTTCGGGCGAGATCCGCAACGTCGATGCGCGCTGCCGTGCGACGATCGGCGAGGTCGGCAATGCCGAGCAGTCGAACATCAGCTGGGGCAAAGCAGGCCGCATGCGTTGGAAGGGCAAGCGCCCGACCGTCCGCGGTGTCGTGATGAACCCGATCGACCACCCGCATGGTGGTGGCGAGGGCCGTACTTCGGGTGGTCGTCACCCAGTCAGCCCGTGGGGTCAGTTGGAGGGCCGCACACGCCGGCCGAACAAAGAGAGCGACAAGTACATCGTGCGCCGTCGCCGGACCGGCAAGAAGCGCTGATTGGAGTACTGACTTATGCCTCGTAGCCTCAAAAAGGGTCCTTTCGTCGACGAACACCTCTTCCAGAAGGTGGCTCGTCAGAACGAGAAGAACACCAAAAATGTCATCAAAACATGGTCTCGTCGCTCGATGATCATCCCGGACTTCCTGGGACACACCATCGCAGTACATGACGGACGCAAGCATGTCCCCGTCTTCATCACTGAGTCGATGGTCGGACACAAGCTCGGCGAGTTCGCACCGACACGGACGTTCCGTGGCCACGAAAAGGACGATCGCAAGGGTCGCCGCCGCTGAGGCGGGGCACTCTTTCGATCCTAGAGAAGAGAGAAGGAAGCGATGGAAGCCAAGGCTAAGGCGCGGTACCTGCGCGTTACGCCTCGCAAGGCTCGGCGCGTCATCGACCTCATTCGTGGTCAGCAGGCGACCGAAGCACTTGCAGTGTTGAAGTTTGCAGAACAGTCGGCATCAGATCCGATTTACAAGCTCGTGGCCTCCGGCATCGCCAATGCGCGTGTCCGGGCCGACGAGGAAGGCGTTGCGTTCGACGAGAACGAACTGGTCATCTCCGAAGCCTTCGTGGACGAGGGGCCGACCATGAAGCGGTTCCGTCCGCGTGCCCAGGGTCGCGCTTTTCGCATTGAGAAGCGCACCAGCCACGTGACAGTGGTCCTGGCCAGCGGTGACGACCTGCCTCAGCGCAAGAGCCGGAAGGGGAACCGTTAATGGGCCAGAAGATCAATCCGAATGGATTCCGACTCGGAATCACCACGGATCACAAGTCGAAGTGGTTCGCTGACTCGACCAAGCCGGGGCAGCGCTACCGCGACTACGTGCTCGAAGATGTCAAGATCCGCCAGATGATGAACACCGGCCTCGAACGGGCCGGCATCTCGAAGGTCAACATCGAGCGCACGCGTGACCGTGTCCGCGTCGACATCCACACCGCACGCCCGGGCATCGTCATCGGCCGTCGCGGAGCCGAAGCAGACCGCATCCGCGGTCAGCTCGAAAAGCTCACCGGCAAGCAGATTCAGCTCAACATCCTTGAGGTGAAGAACCCCGAGGTCGACGCTCAGCTCGTCGCCCAGGGTGTTGCCGAGCAGCTCGCCAGCCGCGTGGCCTTCCGCCGCGCGATGCGCAAGGCGATCCAGAGCGCCCAGCGCGCAGGTGCCAAGGGCATCCGCGTGCAGTGCTCGGGCCGCCTCGGCGGTGCTGAGATGAGCCGGTCCGAGTTCTACCGCGAAGGTCGTGTGCCGCTGCACACCCTGCGCGCGAACATCGACTTCGGCGTTCACGAAGCCCACACCACTTTCGGACGCATCGGCGTCAAGGTGTGGATCTACAAGGGCGACATGACCGACAAGGAGCTTGCCGCCGAGCAGGCCAAGGCTCCTGCTGCTCGTGGCCCGCGTGGCCGTGGGCGCGGTCGTGGAGGCCGCGGACGTGGTCAGGAAGGCGCACCGCGCCGTGGCGACCAGGCCCGTAATACTGAGAACAGCGCCGAAGCCCCCGCGGCTGAGGCCGGATCGGAGGGCTGAGAAATGCTGATCCCTCGTCGAGTGAAATTCCGCAAGCAGCACCACCCCAACCGGGGCGGCGCCGCCAAGGGAGGTACGACGGTGTCCTTCGGTGACTACGGCATCCAGGCTCTCGAGCCGGCTTATGTCACCAACCGTCAGATCGAGGCCGCACGTATTGCCATGACCCGCTACATCAAGCGCGGCGGCAAGGTGTGGATCAACATCTACCCTGATCACCCGCTGACGAAGAAGCCGGCCGAAACCCGCATGGGTTCCGGTAAGGGTTCGCCGGAGTGGTGGATCGCCAATGTCAAACCCGGTCGAGTCATGTTCGAACTCGGCGGTGTGTCCGAGGAAGTTGCTCGCGAGGCTCTGCGCCTGGCGATCCATAAGCTTCCGCTGAAGGCCCGTATCGTGGCCCGCGAAGGTGGTGAGTGAGAATGGCTATCGGTTCGAAGAACCTTTCCATCGACGCGCTTGACGGTTACGACAACGAGCGTCTGCAGGAAGAGCTCAAGAAGGCCAAGGCCGAGCTGTTCAACCTGCGTTTCCAGTCGGCCACCGGCCAGCTGGAGAGCCACGGTCGCCTCAAGGCCGTGCGTCGCGACATCGCTCGTATCTACACCGTGCTCAACGAACGGGAGCTGGACATCCGTCCGAACCCCGCTGATGCCAAGGAAGAGAGCAAGTGATGGCGGAGACCACGAACACCGAGTCCACTGCTGCGGAACGCAACTCCCGCAAGACCGCACGTGGCTACGTCGTATCCGACAAGATGGACAAGACCATCGTCGTCGAGGTTGAGGAGCGCATGAAGCACCGCCTCTACGGCAAGGTCATGCGCAAGTCGGTCAAGTACAAGGTTCACGACGAAGAGAACACCGCCGGCATCGGCGACCTCGTCCTCGTGGCCGAGACGCGGCCCCTTTCGGCCGCGAAGCGTTGGCGGCTCGTCGAAATCGTCGAACGCGCCAAGTAGTCAACGCCACCCCACCCACCCGGTCCCGCCCGCGGCCTCCTGCAGGCCGTGGGCGGCTACCGGGAACGGGGTGAAATGTCAATGAATCCGTTCCGCAAGGCTCGCGCTCAGGCGTGAGAACCAGCGCGACGACAGGAGAAAATAGTGATTCAGCAAGAGTCGCGACTCAAAGTCGCCGACAACACTGGCGCCAAGCAGATCCTGGCAATCAGGATCCTGGGTGGCTCCGGTCGGCGCTACGCCTCGATCGGTGACACCATCGTGGCAACCGTCAAGGATGCAATCCCTGGCGGCAATGTGAAGAAGGGTGACGTCGTCAAGGCCGTCATCGTTCGCACTGCCAAGGAACGTCGTCGTCCCGACGGCTCCTACATCAAGTTCGATGAGAATGCAGCTGTCATCCTCAAGAACGATGAGGAACCACGCGGAACCCGTATCTTCGGGCCCGTGGGACGCGAACTCCGCGACAAGAAGTTCATGAAGATCGTCTCCCTGGCACCGGAGGTGTTGTGAGCATGGCGAACAAGCTCAAGATCAAGAAGGGCGACCTCGTCCAGGTCATCGCCGGCGCTCGGCAGTCCCGTGGTGGCGATCGTGGCAAGCAGGGCAAGGTTCTTGCCGTCTACCCCGAACGCAACCGCGTCCTCGTTGAGGGCGTCAACCGCGTGATCAAGCACAAGAAGGCTACGCAGACTCAGGCCGGCGGCACCGCTGGTGGCCGTGAGACCCACGAAGCCCCCATCCACGTGTCCAACGTGGCGCTCGTTGATCCCAAGGACAACAAGCCCACCCGCGTCGGATACCGCGAAGAGAGCGTCGAGCGCGACGGTCGCACCAAGACCGTTCGAGTTCGCATCTCGCGTCGCACCGGGGAGGAGATCTGATGACGGAAACAACCACCAGCCGTCCCGCACCGCGTCTCAAGCAGATTTACCGCGAAGAGATCGTTGCGAAGCTGCAGGAAGAGTTCAACTACGCCAACCCCATGCAGGTTCCCGGACTGACCAAGGTCGTCGTGAACATGGGTGTGGGTGACGCAGCACGCGATTCCAAGATGATCGAAGGCGCGATCAACGACCTGACTCTGATCACCGGTCAGAAGCCTGTCGTGACACGTGCCCGCAAGTCCATCGCACAGTTCAAGCTGCGCGAAGGTCAGCCCATCGGCGCCCACGTCACCATGCGTGGAGCCCGGATGTGGGAGTTCATCGACCGCGTCATCACTCTGGCACTGCCGCGTATCCGCGACTTCCGCGGACTCTCGGATCGTCAGTTCGACGGAAACGGTAACTACACCTTCGGCCTCACCGAACAGTCCATGTTCCACGAGATCGATCAGGACCGGATCGACCGCGTCCGCGGTATGGATATCACCGTCGTCACCACCGCGGCAACCGACGACGAGGGACGTGCACTGCTGCGTCACCTCGGGTTCCCGTTCAAACAAAAATAATCGCTACGTTGCAGGTCCAAGCACAGTACGTGGGCGGAAACCGTAACGAGGAAGGGCAAGTGCCCAAATGACAATGACTGATCCAGTCGCAGACATGCTTACGCGTCTGCGCAACGCCAACTCGGCTTATCACGAGGACGTCAGTATGCCGTTCTCGAAGCTCAAGTCGAACATCGCCGAGATCCTCAAGACCGAGGGCTACATCACCGGCTGGAGCGTCGAAGACGCCGAAGTCGGCAAGACTCTGCTCCTGGACCTGAAGTTCGGACCCAACCGGGAACGTTCGATCGCCGGCCTGCGTCGTGTGTCGAAGCCGGGACTGCGCGTCTACGCGAAGTCCACGAACCTGCCCAAGGTTCTCGGCGGCCTCGGCATCGCCATCCTGTCGACCTCGTCAGGCCTCCTGACGGACCGTCAGGCCGCCAAGAAGGGTGTGGGTGGGGAAGTCCTCGCCTACGTCTGGTAAAGGAAGGAGAGAAGAACATGTCACGTATTGGCAAGAACCCGATCTCCGTTCCCAGCGGCGTCGAGGTCAAGGTCGACGGCCAGGATGTCGCCGTCAAGGGACCTAAGGGCGAGCTGTCCGTCACCATCGCCGAGCCGATCACCGTATCGCTCGAAGACGGTGTCATCACGGTTGCCCGTCCGGACGAAGAGCGCGAATCGCGTTCTCTGCACGGACTGTCCCGCACGCTCATCAACAACATGATCGTCGGTGTGACCGATGGCTACTCCAAGGCCCTCGAGATCGTCGGAACCGGTTACCGTGTCCTGGCCAAGGGATCGAACCTCGAGTTCGCCCTCGGCTACAGCCACCCGATCGTCGTCGAACCGCCGGAGGGAATCTCCTTCAGCGTCGACGGTCAGACCAAGGTTGCTGTCCACGGAATCGACAAGCAGCTCGTCGGTGAGACCGCTGCCAACATCCGGAAGCTGCGCAAGCCCGAGCCTTATAAGGGCAAGGGTGTGCGCTACGCCGGCGAAATCGTCCGTCGCAAGGTCGGAAAGGCTGGTAAGTAACGATGGCCTTTGGCAAGAAGGAAAGCTACGGCAAAGGCAGGGCAGCTGCTCGCAAGCGTCGTCACGCTCGACTGCGCAAGCATGTCAGCGGCACGACCGAGCGCCCTCGCCTCTCAGTGACTCGCTCCACGCGCCACGTCTTCGTCCAGGTCATCGACGACACCGTCGGCAAGACCCTGGTCTCGGCCTCCACCATGGAAGCCGACCTGCGGACATTCGAAGGCGATAAGACCGGCAAAGCCCGCAAGGTGGGCGAGCTGGTTGCTCAGCGCGCCAAGGACGCCGGAATCGACTCCGTCGTCTTCGACCGTGGAGGCAATGCCTACCACGGCCGTGTGCAGGCAATCGCCGAAGGTGCCCGTGAAGGAGGATTGGCCCTATGAGCACTGAAGAGAACAAGGAACAGCAGGCAACTGCTGAGACCCGCACCGACAACAGCGGTGACCGTTCCTCCCGTGGCCGCGGCCAGGGTGGACAGGGCGGTCAGGGTCGCGGACGCGGCGAAGGCCGTGGACGCGGTGGTCGCAACGACCGTGAAGACAAGAACCAGTTCATCGAACACGTCATCACGATCAACCGCGTGTCGAAGGTCGTCAAGGGTGGACGTCGGTTCTCCTTCACGGCTCTCGTCGTGGTCGGTGACGGCGACGGCATGGTCGGCATGGGCTACGGCAAGGCGAAGGAAGTTCCTGCCGCCATCGCCAAGGGTGTCGAGGAAGCGAAGAAGAACTTCTTCCGCGTTCCCCGCATCCAGAAGACCATTCCGCACCCTATTCAGGGCGAGGAAGCCGCAGGCGTCGTCCTGCTGCGTCCGGCCGCTCCGGGTACCGGTGTCATCGCCGGTGGACCCGTTCGTGCGGTCCTCGATGCGGCAGGCGTCCAGGACGTCCTGTCCAAGTCGCTGGGCTCGGCGAACGCGATCAACATCGTGCACGCTGCGATCGCCGCGCTGAAGGGCCTTGAGCGTCCGGAAGAGGTCGCGGCTCGCCGTGGCCTGCCCGTCGACGAAGTTGCTCCGCACGCACTGCTGCGAGCAGCTGCTGAAAGTGGGGCGAAGTCCTGATGGCAAAGCTCAAGATTACTCAGCGCAAGTCCGCAATCGGATACCGTCAGAGCCAGCGTGACACGCTGCGTTCGCTCGGTCTCAAGCGGACCAACGACGTTGTGGTGCAGGAAGATCGCCCCGAGATCCGGGGAATGATCAACGCTGTCCGCCACATCGTGACTGTGGAAGAGGTCGATTGATATGTCGAACAACGACTCGCTGAAGCTGCACGATCTGCGCCCTGCTCCCGGTGCCAAGACCGCCAAGACCCGTGTCGGTCGTGGTGAGGCTTCGAAGGGTAAGACCGCCGGACGCGGAACCAAGGGCACGAAGGCCCGCTACCAGGTTCCGCACGGCTTCGAGGGCGGCCAGACCCCGATGCACATGCGTCTGCCCAAGCTGCGTGGATTCAAGAACCCCGCCAAGGTGGAGTTCCAGGTTGTCAACCTCGACAAGCTGTCCAGCCTGTTCCCCGAGGGCGGAGACGTCACCGTCGCCGATCTCGTGGAGAAGGGCGCTGTGCGTGCAAAGCAGCCCGTCAAGGTTCTCGGCACCGGTGAGATCACCGTTGCCCTGAACATCACTGCAGACAAGTTCTCCGGCTCCGCAGCCGAGAAGATCAAGGCTGCAGGCGGAAGCACCAACGAGGCCTGATCCGTTCCACTCGGGACGGATTCCCGGCTTCAACGCTGGTCAAAGGGGGCGGTCACTTCGGTGGCCGCCCCCTTCTGCATCCCTGAACGCCGGCGGCGGTGGCCCGCATACCAGGCCGAGACCGGCCAGACGCCCTCTCGAACACCCCGTGAAACCGCTCCGATGCCATCTCAACCCCTGTCTGAAACCGCTCTGTGACCGCCTCGAACACAGGTTGCGCCGAGTCGCCGCGGGGCTTCGCCGGTTTCGGCCTGGAGGGCATACCCTGGTAGTCTTTTGCAGGTATTTGTCTCAATCGCCAGGTCGCGACCACGACTCTGACTTTTCATCCCCCAACGAGGAGGACGCTTGATCGGCGCAATCCGGAGGGCCTTCAGAACGCCCGACCTGAGGAAGAAACTCCTCTTCACCCTGGGCATTCTTGTCATCTTCCGACTCGGCTCGTTCATTCCTTCGCCTGGAATCGACTACACCAAGGTGCAGGAGTGCGTGGCTTCGCCTCAGCTCAACGAGGGCGGATTCGCCATGATCAACCTCTTCAGCGGCGGCGCGCTGCTGCAGCTGTCGATCTTCGCCCTGGGCATCATGCCTTATATCACCGCGAGCATCATCGTCCAGCTGCTGCGAGTGGTCATTCCTCGCTTCGAAGCCCTCCATAAGGAAGGCGCCTCTGGCCAGGCGAAGCTGACTCAGTACACTCGCTACCTCACCATCGGCCTCGCGATCCTCAACTCGACGACCCTCGTGGCGACCGTGCGCTCCGGTGCACTGTTCGGCGACGTCCAGAACTGCCAGGATCTCATCGCCAACGACACTTGGTGGGGCATTGCCGTCCTCGTCCTCACACTGACCGCGGGAACCGGCCTCATCATGTGGCTGGGCGAGCAGATCACCGAACACGGTGTGGGCAATGGAATGTCGCTGCTCATCTTCACGTCCGTCGCTTCTGCCTTCCCGTCCTCGCTCGGTGCGATCTTCCGCGAGCAGGGTGTCGACATCTTCATCATCGTCATGGCCGTCGGACTCGTCCTCATCGCCCTCGTCGTCTTCGTCGAGCAGTCGCAGCGCAGGATCCCCGTCCAGTACGCCAAGCGCATGGTGGGACGTCGGATGTTCGGCGGAACGTCGACCTACATCCCGATCAAGGTGAATATGGCCGGTGTCATCCCCGTCATCTTCGCCTCCTCGGTGCTCTACCTGCCGAGTCTGATCTCGCAGTTCTTCGACCCCGAATCCAAGGCAGTCGAATGGATCAACACCTACTTCACCCGCGGTGACCATCCTCTCTACATCACCGTGTATGCGCTGCTGACGATCTTCTTCGCCTACTTCTACGTAGCGATCACCTTCAACCCTGAAGAGGTTGCGGACAATATGAAGAAGTACGGCGGCTTCATCCCGGGTATCCGTGCCGGTCGTCCGACCGCCGAGTACCTCAGCTACGTACTCAGCCGCATCAACTTCCCCGGCTCGCTCTACCTGGCTTTCGTCGCCCTCATTCCGCTGATCGCTCTGGTTCTCATCAACGCCAACCAGAACTTCCCGTTCGGCGGCACCTCACTGCTGATCGTCGTCGGCGTCGGCCTCGAAACGGTCAAGCAGATCGACGCGCAGATGCAGCAGCGTCACTACGAGGGTCTGCTGCGCTGATTCGACCGGACGCTGACGTTCAGCGGACATTCCATTGGAAGGACACCTTATGAGTTCACGCATCATCCTGATCGGCCCTCCCGGAGCCGGCAAGGGCACCCAGGCCGCACGCCTGTCCGAGGCGCTCGGCGTCCCGGCCATCTCGACCGGAGACATCTTCCGGGCGAATGTGAAGGGTGAGACCGAACTGGGCAAGCTGGCCAAGCGCTACATGGATGCCGGCGAGTACGTGCCCGACGAGGTCACGAACTCGATGGTCGCAGATCGACTGGCACAGGATGACGCAGCCGAAGGCTTCCTCCTCGATGGATATCCTCGCACCAGCGCCCAGGTCGACGAACTCGACAGGATCCTCGCTGCAGAGGATAAGGCGATCGAGCACGTGGTCGAGCTCACCGCCGACACCGACGAGGTCGTCGCTCGTCTCCTCGCGCGTGCTCAGACCGAGGGCCGCAGCGACGACAGCGAAGACGTCATCCGCCATCGCCTCGACGTCTACGAAGAGCAGACCCAACCGCTGACCGATATCTACCGCAGCCGCGGTCTGCTTCGCCAGGTCGACGGACTCGGCGAAGTCAACGACATCACCGAGCGCATCCTCTCGACCATTCGATGATCTTCGGACCACGTATCGAGCTGAAGACTCCCGCAGAGCTTGAGCTCATGCATCGGGCCGGGCAGCTGACAGCAGAAGTGCTCTCAGCGGCCCGGTCCGCGGCCGTTCCCGGAGCCACCACCGCCGAGGTGGACGCCGCTGCGGAAGCCGTCATCGACGCCGCCGGCGCCCGCTCGAACTTCAAGGGCTATCAGGGATTCCCTGCAGTCGTGTGCATATCCGTGAACGAGCAGATCGTCCACGGCATCCCGGGATCCCGTGTCCTCAACGCCGGGGACATCGTGTCGATCGACGGCGGCGCCGTCGTCGACGGCTTCCACGGGGACTCAGCGTTGACGATGATCGTCGGCGGCGACGAAGCAGGCACTGCATCCGACCGTGAGCTGTCCTCTGCCACCGAGGCGGCTATGTGGGCAGGCATCGCGGCATTCGCGACCGGTACGAAGGTCAGCGACATCGGCGACGCCATCGATGACTTCGTCTCCGAATCGTTCCCCCACCTGGGCCTCGTCGAGGAATTCACCGGACACGGAATCGGCACCTCCATGCATATGGCGCCTGAGGTCCTCAACTACCGTGCACGCTCGAACGGCCCGAAGATCAAGCCCGGAATGTGCTTGGCGATCGAGCCGATGCTCACCACGGGAGGTGCGGACACGCGCACTCTCGCCGACGACTGGACTGTCGTGACGGCGGATGGGTCACGGGCGAGCCACTGGGAACACAGCGTGGCCCGCCATGACGGGGGAGTCTGGGTACTCACAGCCGCCGACGGGGGAGCGGCCGGGCTGGCGCCGTTCGGAATCACTCCCGTGGCTCCGAAAGACGCCTGAGGGGAGAACTCAGGCGGCCGGCATCTGCTTTCTCAGGGCAGACCTGCCGACGAAGTAGACTGCGGCGAAGGTTCCGGACGCCGCCATCAGTGCGAGTGCGAACATCCACGTGGCCGTCTCGGCGATGGTGAATCCGAAGATCTGGAATGCGCAGAAGGCGATGAAAGCCGTGATCGCTCCCGCCAGCAGTCCGGAGGTGCGGGCCGTCTGGTAGGCGCGCTGATCCAGTGTGTGCTTCTCGTCATGCATGTCGTGGCTCCTCGTCGCTTGGCTGCGATCTCGGTCCTGTCGGCACCGATCCTTGTGTCTTCACGGTAGAATCCGGCCATGACGAGTGTCCACAATGTCCCGAAACGTCGGACAGATGTGGGTGATCGGTATCGGATGACGCGGATCGCCTTCGACGTAGTCTCCGTTTTCGGGTGCCTGCAAGCCAGTGGACTGCCGGGACCCGTCATCGTCAGCGTGCTGCGTGAACACGGGTATTCCTCCTCGAGCGTTCACAATCAGCTCGTACGGATGGTCCAACGTGGCATCATCAGCAGCGAACGAATCGGGCGGGTCTCCATCTACCGTCTGAGCGAACAGATCCTCTCAGATTTCGGTGACATCGCAGGCGATCACGTCTTCCCCGACTATGCGGGGCGCTTCCACACCATCGTGTATTCGGTTCCGGAAGCTGAACGCGGACTGCGCGACCGACTGCAGTACATTGCGCGGAGCTTGGGATACAGACAGCTGAGACCGGGAATCCTCATCGGCTTCGCAGACCAGTCCAGACTGCTCTCGAAGAGACTGCCCCACATCCCTGTTCCCGGCTGGTCGGAGGCAGGAGTGCTGACCCCCGAGTCCCTCGCGGCGGCACGCAGGATGACGACTCGGGCATTCGAACTCGACGCTGCTCTCGCCCAGCTGCCGCCTCTGGAAGAGCGCATGAACGCATTGAGTTCGGGGGGTTCGGCACCCGGCACGGGTTGCGCAGGGCTGAGCCTGGGAAGCTTCTTCGATCTGTACTACGACGTCGCCCGTGCAGTGATGACCCACCCGCTGCTGCCGGAAACTCTCGTCGACGGGACTCAGCCGGCTTTGCGGTTCCGTGCGCTGATGCGGCAGTGCAATCTCGAATACTATCTGCGCTTCGATCAGCTGATCCGCGAGTGCGCGGGAGCAAGCTCATCCTTCGAACTCATCGAATGGCTGCCCGAAGACTGATCAGTGTCGGGTGTGGAGGCCATTGGACATGTCGGTCAGAGGGCCCAGGGCATGGTGGTCAGAGTATCCGGGCGATCCTCTTGACCGCTTCGGTGAGCAGAGGTCGGGGGAGTGCGAAGTTGAAGCGGATATGTCCGGCCCCGACCTGTCCGCAGAGTTGACCTTCGGTCACGGCCACCTCGGCGCGGGATCGGATGTGATCGGACAGGTTCGACTCCAGTCCATAGCCGCGCAGATCCAGCCAGGCCAGATAAGTGCCTTCCGGTTCGATATAGGCGGCACCCGGCAGCAGTGACCCGACGAGATCGGTGAAGTGGTCGCGGTTGCCTTTGAGGTAGCCGCTGACTTCGCTCAGCCAGTCATTCCCACGCGTGTACGCGGCGGTGGTGGCGAGTATCCCCGGGTTCGACGCGGCTCCCGAGACGAACTGTCCCCTCTTCGCCCAGACCTCGCGGTCGCTGGGGGAGGTGAGGATGAGCTGGGCGCATTTGAGGCCGGGGATGTTGAAGGCCTTCGACGCGGCTGTCGCTGTGGCGGTGTGGGCGGCGGTGGCCTCGGTGAGAGTGGCATAGGGAATGTGCCGCGCGGGGGCATAGACGACCGGTGCATGGATCTCATCGGAGAACACCCGGGCACCGGCCTTCTCCACGACGTCGGCGAGGGCCAGCAGCTCGGCCTCGGTGCAGACCTTGCCGATCGGATTGTGCGGATTGCACAGGACGAACGTGGCTCCGGGGGTCAGAGCGGAGGCGATGGCATCGAGGTCGAATGACCAGCCGGATTCCGATCGCAGCATCGGGACTTCGATGAGCTCGCGGCCTGTCACTCGCGCGACATCGAAGAACGGCATATAGGCCGGTGTCGGCAGCACGATCGGAGTGTCGGGTGGTGTGAGGTGGGTGAGGACGCCGAGGAACGCAGCCAGCACATCACTGGCCGGTTCGATGTGACCGACGGGGATCCGCCAGCCGTAGTGCTCGGAGCAGAAGCTCGAGGTCGCTGTTCTCAGGTCGGCGGTCAGGTCGGCGGGAGCGTAGCCGTAGAGGTCGCGATCGTCGATGGTCTGCAGCGACTGCCGTACCGCGGGAGCCACCCCGAAGTCCATCTCGGCGATGAAGGCGCCGATGGAGCCGGGGAAGGACGACCACTTGCGGCCGCCCTTCGCGACGAGGGACTCCTCGGTGATGGCATCGAAATCGGACATCTCTGTGCTCCTCTTTGGGGACTGCGTCGGGTGCGGTTCTCACGCTAGCAGTCGGGGCGGCCGCGGTGCGCTCCATTCGTCGTCAGGGGACATGGGAACGGTGCGCCGCCTCGGCGAAGATGGGATTGTAAGGGACTTCACGCTCAGAAGCGAACACCGTGTGGAAGATTCTTTCTCCGTAGTGTAGGGTTGATGATTGGTCTGTTCTCATTCAACTCACCCTTTTCCAGTTGTGGGCGGCTTCTGCCATCCACTTCTTTTATGTGGTGACGAGGACTGCAGACCGAGGGGTCACCGGTATTGAGTCGGTGATACACGATTACGTCGAACGCGAAGGTTTCGCGGGAATACGAGGTTAGCGAACGATATGGCCAAAAAAGAAGGGGTCATTGAGATCGAAGGCACCGTTGTCGAGGCACTGCCGAACGCATCGTTTCGGGTTGAGCTGAGCAACGGGCACAAGGTGCTCGCACATATCTCCGGAAAGATGCGTCAGCACTATATCCGCATCCTTCCCGAGGACCGGGTCATTGTGGAGCTGTCTCCATACGATCTCTCGCGCGGACGAATCGTTTACCGCTACAAGTAAGGATCTTCGATCATTCGCGTCCTGTCCGGCCGGGCAGGGACCGAAAGAAGGAAAAACGATGAAGGTTAAGCCCAGCGTCAAGAAGATCTGCGAGAACTGCCAGATTACCCGCCGTCACGGCCGGGTCATCGTCATCTGCTCCAACCCGCGCCACAAGCAGCGCCAGGGCTGAGCAGCTCGTTTCGAGCAGATCGAGGCTCCACAGCGGAGCCTCAGCAGCACCACACCCGCGCAAACCTCGCCATCTGCGTTCGGAGCCATGAGAAGTGAGAGCTTCCGGGGAACGGACACAGGACGATACCTCCGGTCGGGGGCCGGAGACCTTGGGAGACCGAGGACAGGTTTGCATCAGCACCTCCGAAACAACAACAGGAGACAGTACCCATGGCACGACTTGCCGGAGTCGACATCCCGCGTGAAAAGCGCGTGGAAGTCGCCTTGACTTACATCTATGGTGTGGGCCGCACCCGTGCGCGCCAGACCCTGACCGAAACGGGAATCAGCCCTGATACCCGTGTGAAGGACTTGAGCGACGCAGAGCTCGTCCAGCTGCGTGACTACATCGAGGGCACATTCCAGGTTGAGGGTGACCTCCGTCGTGAGGTGGCCGCCGATATCCGCCGCAAGGTCGAAATCGGAAGCTATGAAGGCCTGCGTCACCGCCGCGGTCTGCCGGTTCGCGGTCAGCGGACCAAGACGAATGCGCGTACCCGCAAGGGGCCGAAGCGCACCGTGGCCGGTAAGAAGAAGTAACACGCTCACTCGGTTGGCTGAGGCCAACCACCTCGATCAGGAGTAGGACATATGCCTCCCAAGTCACGCGCCGCTACAGTGCGCAAGCCTCGCCGCAAGCTGAAGAAGAATATCGTTGCCGGCCAGGCTCACATCAAATCAACCTTCAACAACACCATCGTGTCGATCACCGATCCGACCGGTGCTGTCATCTCCTGGGCCTCCTCAGGTGAGATCGGCTTCAAGGGTTCGCGCAAGTCGACCCCGTACGCCGCTCAGATGGCTGCTGAATCGGCTGCTCGCCGGGCGCAGGAACACGGCCTGAAGAAGGTCGACGTGTTCGTCAAGGGACCGGGCTCGGGCCGCGAGACCGCCATCCGTTCGCTGCAGGCCGCCGGCCTGGAACTGGGAACCATCCAGGATGTCACTCCCGTTCCGTTCAACGGCTGCCGTCCCCCCAAGCGCCGCCGCGGCTGATCCTTCCGTGGAACTGCAACGGATGACGGGTGAGAGCCCGACATCGGTCGCAGAACGGATTCCCAGATAACCCGAACCGTTCTTCATGGTCTTTGAGGCCATGACGTGCAGTGCGAACGTCATATAGCGGATGTTCGCTGAAAGGAAGCCCACGTGCTCATTGCACAGCGCCCAACGCTCACGGAAGAAGTCGTCTCCGATAACCGCTCACGGTTCGCCATCGAACCGCTCGAGCCCGGATTCGGCTACACCCTCGGCAACTCGCTTCGCCGGACCCTGCTGTCCTCGATCCCTGGTGCCGCCGTCACGTCCATTCGGATCGACGGAGTGCTCCACGAGTTCAGCACCGTGCCGGGAGTCAAAGAGGATGTCACCGAGTTCATCCTCAACCTGAAGTCCCTGGTCGTATCGTCCGAATTCGACGAACCGGTCGTCGCCTACCTGCGCAAGCAGGGACCTGGCACCGTGACCGCTGCCGATGTCTCTGCTCCTGCCGGGGTCGAGATCCACAATCCGGACCTGCACATCGCCACACTGAATGGTGAGGGTCGTCTGGACATGGAACTGACCATCGAACGTGGACGCGGATACGTTTCGAGCGCTCAGAACAAGAACGCGGATGCAGAGATCGGCCGGATTCCGGTCGATTCGATCTACTCCCCGGTTCTCAAGGTCACCTACAAGGTCGAAGCTACGCGTGTCGAACAGCGCACCGACTTCGATCGTCTGGTCCTCGACGTCGAAACCAAGCCCTCGATGACCCCGCGCGATGCCATCGCATCTGCGGGCAAGACCCTGGTCGAACTCTTCGGCCTGGCTCGAGAGCTCAACGTCGAAGCTGAAGGCATCGAGATCGGACCCTCGCCTGTGGACGCGGCACTCGCCGCCGACCTGGCGCTGGCGATCGAAGATCTCGACCTGACCGTGCGCTCCTACAACTGCCTCAAGCGCGAAGGCATCCACACCGTCGGCGAGCTCGTTGCTCGCAGCGAAGCCGACCTGATGGATATCCGCAACTTTGGTTCGAAGTCGATCGACGAGGTCAAGGCGAAGCTCAACGAGCTCGGCCTGAGCCTCAAGGACAGTCCTGCCGGGTTCGAAGCCGGTCTCGTTGATGAGGACCAGTCCTACGTCGAAGACGAACAGTACTGATTAAGACCTAGGAGTAACTGACAATGCCAACCCCAACCAAGGGTCCCCGCCTCGGCGGTTCGCCCACACACGAGCGCATGATGCTCAACAACCTGGCAGCCCAGCTGTTCGAGCACAAGCAGATCAAGACGACTGTGACGAAGGCCAAGCGCCTGCGTCCGGTTGCCGAGCGCATGATCACGAACGCCAAGAAGGGTGACCTGGCCGCACGTCGTCGCGTGCTCGGCCAGATCTCCGACAAGTCGATCGTGCACGAGCTCTTCACCTCGATCGCCGAAACGATGGCCGAGCGTCCCGGTGGATACACCCGTATCACCAAGATCGGCCCCCGTCCCGGCGACAACGCCCCGATGGCCGTCATCGAGCTGGTCCTCGAGCCCTACTCGCCGAAGCAGGCAACCGTGAAGGAAGCCGAACAGGCCACCGCCGCTGCCGCTCCGGCAGAAGAGGCACCGGCTGAGGCTGAGGTCGTCGACGAGGCTCCGGCCGAAGACGCCGCAGTCGAGGCAGAATCAGCCGAGGCTGACGCCGAGACCGCTGAAGAGTCCTCCGAGGCTGCCGAGGAGAAGTAAGCTCCTCGACCGACTTACGGCTCGGATCTCCGCAGCCGTGAGTCACACACTTCAGGCGGGCACCGACACAGGTGCCCGCCTGAAGTGTATTCACCGCTGGCGCGGGGATCGACAAGCACGTGCAGGCCGCCTCGGTGGGGTCAGTTTTCACGCACCTGTCCGACCACCTCGGCGTGAATGATTGCTCTTCGTTCCAATCATCGGTTTCGATTCAGATGATTGGAACGAAGAGCGATTACTCCGGTACGCAACCTGAGGTTCTCAACGCAATGTGATGTCACCGCATGAGTGACCGGCGCCCCGTCTGATCGGGCAGGCATCTGCAGACGTACCGCGATCCGTTCAGTGCGCCGACGGTAAGTAAGCCATGGGCCAAACTGACGTCTCGATATGACGAAGGCCAGAACACCGTCGTGTCCCGGCCCTCGATCAGTTCGCGTCGGCTCTCGCTTCACGCGTCGGTTCTCACCTCACACGGGAGAGTTCCACGGATTCGTCGAATTCGATGTCAGAGGCCTCATCGTGCTTGTAGGTGAAGCGACTGACGACCACGGCGACGATGAGGTTGACGATGAAGCCGGGAATGATCTCGTAGATCGCATCCGTCATCGGGGTGCTCACCTGGCCCCAGACGAAGGCCACGACCGCGCCGGAGAGCAGACCGAACAGGGCGCCCCAGTTGCTCAGACGCTTCCAGAACAGAGTGAGCAGGACGATCGGCCCGAAGGAGGCGCCGAAGCCTGCCCACGCAAAGGCGACGAGGTCGAGGATGCTGTTCGATGGTGAGATCGCGAGGACGACTGCGATGACGGCGACGACGAGCACGCCGAGGCGGCCGAGCAGTACGTAGGTCTTGTCCTGCAGCGTTCTCGTGGATCCGGTGCGCAGGGCGACGATCTTGAACAGATCCTCGATGAGCGCTGACGACGTGACGACGAGCTGCGAGGAGATCGTCGACATGATGGCTGCCAGCACCGCAGCCAAGACGAGGCCGGCGATGAACGGGTGGAAGAGGATCTGCGCGAGGTCGAGGAAGACGGTTTCGGCGTCTGCGGGTTCCATATCCGCGTGCTGAGAGAAGTAGGAGATGCCGACGATGGCGGTGGCGACGGCACCCAGCGCCGAGATCGCCATCCAGCCGACGCCGATGCGCCGAGCGACGGTGGCATCGGCGGGAGTGCGCAGGGCCATGAAGCGCACGATGATGTGCGGCTGGCCGAAGTAGCCCAGTCCCCAGGCCAGGGCGGACACGATCGACGCGATCGTCGCGAAGGTCCAGAATTCGTCTGATCCGAAGAGGCTGAGCAGACCGGGATCGATTTCGGTGACGTTGTTGACTACCGTCGTCGGCCCGCCGGCGTTGATGACGGCGACGATCGGCACAGCCACCAGAGCAGCGAACATCAGCAGACCCTGGGCGACATCCGTGAGAGTCGCGCCGAGGAATCCGCCGAAGAGGGTGTAGATCATCGTGATCGCGGCGACGAGGAGCATTCCGCCGAGGTAGTTGAGTCCGAAGCTCGACTCGAAGAATTTGCCGGCCGCCACCATGCCCGACGAGACGTAGAAGGTGAAGAAGACCAGAATGATGATGCCGCAGACGATGCGCAGCAGTCGTGTCCGGTCTTTGAGCCGCTGTTCGAAGAAGCTGGGGATCGTGATCGAGTCGCCGGCCTTCTCCGTGAACGCACGCAGCCGAGGCGCGACGATCTTCCAGTTGACCCAGGCGCCGACGGTCAGGCCGATAGCGATCCAGGCTTCGATGAGCCCGGAGACGTAGATGGCGCCGGGCAGACCCATGAGCAGCCACCCCGACATATCGGAGGCGCCGGCGCTCAGCGCGGCAACGCTGGGTCGCAGTCCACGTCCCGCGAGCATGTAGTCGTCGAGGTTGTTCTTCGTCTTGCGGTAGGCAAACCAGCCGATGGCCAGCATGCCGATGAAGTAGAGGACGATCGCGATCGTGCGGAAAGTGGTTTCCGACATTTGAGCTCAGCTCCTTCGATAGGCCGAGCCGACCTTACAGGACAAGAGGTCGCAGGCGTGAATTTCCTGTGCACCTCCTTGTTGCGAGAGTACACAGCGACACTGTTGGAGCGGCAGGCTCAGTCGAAGACGACGGTGCGATGGCCGTCCATGAGCACGCGGCCTTCGGCATGCCAAGCGACGGCCCGAGCGAGCACGGCCGCTTCGACGTCCTGACCGTGCCGGACGAAATCGGTGATCGCCTGATTGTGATCGACGCGGGCCACATCCTGTTCGATGATCGGCCCCTCGTCGAGGTCGCTGGTGACGTAGTGGGCAGTCGCGCCGATGATCTTCACGCCTCGGGCATGCGCCTGATGGTAGGGCTTCGCGCCCTTGAAGCTCGGCAGGAACGAATGGTGGATATTGATGACCCGGCCCTCGAGGCGGGCGCAGAGGTCGGGGGAGAGGATCTGCATGTATCGGGCCAAGACGATGAGTTCGACCTCGAGGTCATCGACGAGAGTCGAGAGCCTCACCTCGGCGTCGGCCTTCGTCTCCCGGGTGATCGGAATATGGTGGAAATCGTGGCCGTGGAATTCGGCGAGCGGACGCAGATCGGCATGGTTGCCGGCGACGCCGACGATGTCGATGGGCAGCTGACCGGCCGAATGCCGGAACAGCAGAGTGTTGAGGCAGTGCGCGGCCTTGGACACCATGATCAGGGTGCGGGTCTTCTTCTCCACCGGTTGCAGGCTCACAGTCATCGCGAACCTGGGAGCCACCTCGGCGAGTGCCTCTTCCACGGTCTGGGCCGTGGTCTCTGCAGGCGTCGAGAACTGCAGGCGCAGGAAGAACTGACGAGAATCGGGGGAGGAGAACTGCTGGGATTCGGTGATGTTGCCGCCCAGGCCCGCGAGCACCCCGGTCACGGCGTGGACGATGCCGGTCGAATCGGGGCAGGTGACTCTCAGGATCCATTCGCAGCTCATGGACTCGATCCTAATCGGTGGCTGCGCTCAACGCCCACTCCGAGTCGGCATCCGGATGGCGGTCGCGGCCCCGGAAGCAGGCGGCGTCGCTGTTAGCATGGTGCCGGGTGACGGCCGCAGTTTGCGCGCTGCCTCGCTCCCATCATCGGATGCCACAGGAGAGTACTCATGACCGAAAACTCGATGCAGGCTTCGCTTGCCGACATCGACCCGCAGATTGCCGAAGTCCTCGACCTCGAGCTGGGCCGCCAGCGGTCGACGCTCGAGATGATCGCCTCGGAGAATTTCGTCCCGCGCGCCGTGCTGGAAGCACAGGGGTCGGTGCTGACGAACAAGTACGCCGAGGGGTATCCCGGCAAGCGCTACTACGGCGGCTGCGAATACGTCGACGTCGCGGAGAACCTCGCCATCGACCGCGCCAAGAGCCTCTTCGGCGCCGACTACGCGAACGTCCAGCCCCATTCCGGTGCCTCGGCCAACGCCGCTGTCATGCACGCTCTGGCCCGTCAGGGTGACAAGATGCTCGGGCTGTCCCTGGCCCATGGCGGGCACCTCACCCACGGTATGAAGATCAACTTCTCCGGACGCCTCTACGATGTCGCCTCCTACGAGGTCGACCCCGATACCTACCGCATCGATATGGACAAGGTGCGCGAGAAGGCTCTCGAACACCGCCCCGAGGTCATCGTCGCCGGCTGGTCGGCCTACCCTCGTCAGCTGGACTTCCAGGCCTTCCGCGATATCGCCGACGAAGTCGGTGCGAAGCTGTGGGTCGATATGGCCCACTTCGCCGGACTCGTCGCCGCCGGTCTGCACCCGAACCCGGTGCCGTTCGCCGATGTGGTGTCCTCGACGGTGCACAAGACCATCGGCGGGCCCCGGTCCGGTTTCATCCTCGGCAAGGAGGAGTACGCGAAGAAGCTCAACTCCGCCGTGTTCCCGGGACAGCAGGGTGGACCGCTCATGCATGTCATCGCCGCGAAAGCCGTGGCGTTCAAGCTCGCGGCCTCTGCCGAGTTCAAGGAACGTCAGGAACGCACCGTGCGCGGTGCTCAGATCCTGGCTGAGCGCCTGCTGGCCTCCGACGTCGCTGACGCCGGAGCCACCGTGCTCACCGGCGGCACCGATGTCCACCTCGTGCTCGTCGACCTGCGCAACTCCGCCCTCGACGGACAGCAGGCCGAAGATCTTCTGCACTCGGTCGGCATCACCGTCAACCGCAATGCCGTGCCCTTCGACCCGCGTCCGCCGATGGTCACCTCGGGGCTGCGCATCGGCACCCCGGCACTGGCCACCCGCGGATTCGGCGACAACGAATTCACCGAGGTCGCTGACGTCATCGCCGAGGCGCTCAAGCCCGGTGCCGACGTCGAGGCACTCGCCTCACGCGTGAAGAAGCTGAGCGACGACTTCCCCCTCTACGAAGGACTGGAGCAGTACTGATGGGTGCACAGATCCTCGACGGCAGAGCCTGCGCGAAGCAGATCAAGGCCGAACTCACCGAGGCGGTGGCGACCCTGGCAGAATCCGGAATCGTTCCGGGCCTCGGCACAGTGCTGGTGGGGGAGGACCCCGGTTCGAAATGGTACGTCGCGGGCAAGCACCGTGACTGTGCCGAGGTCGGAATCAGTTCGATCCGCCGCGACTTGCCCGAGTCGGTAAGCCAGGAAGAGCTGCTGGCGGTCATCGACGAGCTCAACAAAGATGACGCCTGCACTGGCTACATCGTGCAGCTTCCGCTGCCGGACCATATCGACACGGACACGATCCTCGAAGCCATCGATCCGGCTAAGGACGCCGACGGTCTGCATCCGACCAACCTCGGCCGACTCGTGCTCAACGTGAACTCGGAGATCACCACTCCGCTGCCGTGCACTCCGCGCGGTGTCATCGAGCTGATCACCCGCAACGGCATCGATCTGGCCGGCAAGCATGTCGTGGTCATCGGTCGCGGGGTCACCGTGGGCCGGTCCATCGGTGCACTGCTGACTCGGCGTGAGCACAATGCGACCGTGACTCTGACGCACACCGGTACGCGCAATCTTGATGAGCTGTTGGCTCAGGCCGATGTCATCGTCGCGGCCGCCGGGGCGGCTCGCATCGTGAAGGCGGAGGCGGTCAAACCCGGAGCGATCGTCCTCGACGTGGGAGTCTCGCGTGAGACGGACCCGGAGACGGGGAAGTCGAAGATCGTCGGAGACGTGGATCCGGCGGTCGCCGAGGTGGCGTCCTGGGTCTCACCGAACCCCGGAGGCGTCGGACCGATGACTCGAGCCCTGCTGCTCAAGAATGTCGTCGACACCGCCCAACGCTCAGCCAACTGACCCCTATTACTACCTGACGGCGGCCCAGCAACCTCGCGCGAGGTTGCTGGGCCGCCGTCAGGTAGTTCTGGGAGGGTGGGCGGTGCCGGGTGCTCAGTCCTCGGGGAACTTGAGCTCGAAGAAGACGCGCGGGTTGCCCGGGCCGGCATAGTCCTCGATGAGCTCTCCGCTGAAGCCCATGGAGGAGTGGAACGAGATCGCACCCGAGGACTCCGGCATCGTCGTCGCCTGAACCGAGGAGGCACCGAGCTGACGGGAATGGTCGATGAAGTGCTGGTAGAGATGACGGCCGATTCCCTGGTGACGGAAATCCGACCGCGCTGCCACCAGGTGGATGTAGGCAGGACCATCATGGGGAATGACGCCGAGCAGGTATCCGACGATCTCCGAACGGTAGCGGGCGACGAGCCCCGAGGTGACGAACTGACGGAACCAGTAGGCATCATGGTCACCGCTGAGATCGCGGTCTCCCCAGAAGTTGGCTTGGGCGTCGAGCAGGAATTCGCGCATCTCGCGGGCGTCGACCTCATCGAGCGGACTGATGCTCAGCTGCTCGGTGTCGATAGTTTCGTCAACGGCCATTGCGCCTCCTGATGTGTTCGTACTTACCCTCACTCTATAACGCCCCGTCCCGGAAGAATAGTGCGCTCCATGTCATCATAGATCACATGATTCGGATTGCTTCAGTCAACGTCAACGGAGTCCGCGCAGCATGGCGAAAGGGGATGCCCACCTGGGTCGATGCAGCGAAACCGGACTTCATCACCCTCCAAGAAGTGCGCGCCGCGAACGATATCGCGCACGGTGTCCTTGCCGACACCGGATACACCACGATCAGCCATGATGCCGAGGCGAAGGGCCGCGCCGGCGTCGCCGTGATGGCCCGCACCGAACCCGAGGCGGTGCGCGAAGGACTCGGCGACGACGGTTACTTCGACCGGGCCGGACGCTGGGTGGAGACGGACTTCCGCCTCGGCGACGGATCGCTTCTGACCCTTGTGTCCGCGTACGTCCATTCCGGTGAGGCCGACACCCCCAAACAGGACGACAAGTACCGGTTCCTCGACCGCATGATCGAACGGATGCCGCAGCTGGCGAAGACCGCCGACCATGTGCTCATCACCGGCGACCTCAACGTCTGCCACACCGAACGCGACCTGAAGAACTGGAAAGCCAACCGGAAGAAGTCCGGATTCCTCCCGGAGGAACGAGCCTACTTCGACAAGTTCTTCGGTGAGATCGGCTATGTTGACGTCCACCGCGAACTCAGCGGCGATATCGACGGGCCCTACACCTGGTGGTCGATGCGCGGTCAGGCCTTTGACAACGACACAGGATGGCGCATCGACTATCAGATGGCCACTCCGGCCCTGGCCGAAACCGCGGTCAAGGCCACCGTGGACAAAGCCGACAGCTGGGCCGAACGCTGGTCGGACCACGCTCCGCTGGTCATCGACTACGACCTCCCGTCCGTCCAGGCCTGACCGCAGACCGAACGACAGACGAAGAGCCCGGGGCTCAGGACGAAATGTCCTGAGCCCCGGGCTCTTTGCTGTCCTCTCTGCGTTCAGAGACGCAGGCAGCTTCAGAGTCTCAACAGCAGCGGGCCTTGGGATTGCGGTCCTGCTCATCGGTGAGATCTCGCCAGAAGGCCTTCTCCTCCATCGCCCCCTCCCGGGTGCCGTGGCGGCGCTCGTAGGATTCGAGGTAGTGGATATAGGCGTTCTCGCCCATGATCTCCTTGATGTACCAGTGGAGCCAGGCCCCGCCTCGGCGCAGGGATCCCCACGGATCGCTGGCGATGCGGGCGAGCGGATGTGCGGTGCTCATTCCTTCTGCCTTCCTGCTGCATGCTCGTCCCACTGCGCCTGCAGCTCACGCTCGGGCTTGCGAGCGATGAGACCGGCCGGAGCGAACATCTTCGTCTCGACGAAGGGCTCCTCCGTCGTCGGCAGGGACCCCTTCCTGATGGCCTCGATGGACTTCCAGACTGCCATGACGACGACCATCGCGACAAGAAGTGCGAAGACGATCGACAGGGTGCCCTGGACGAACGTGTTGCGCACGACTGCGCTCATCGCCGCGACGCCCTCGGTATTGCCCATCGAGGTCTCTCCGGCGGCCAGCGCGTCCTTGTATGCGAAGTGCTGAGCCCAGTAGCCGAGCTTCGGGTCGGAGGAGAAGATCTTCTGCCACGAGGCGACCATCGTGACCACCAGATCCCAGACCAGCGGGATGCCGGGGATCCACGCCCACTTGGCCAGACCCATCTTGCACACGATGGCGAAGACGACGGCCAGGGCAATCGCGGCCAACAGCTGGTTCGAGATGCCGAAGAGCGGGAACAGCGTATTGATTCCGCCGAGGGGGTCGGTGACTCCCATAAGCAGGATCGATCCCCAGGCGGCCACCATGATGGCCGTCGTCAGCCACGCACCTGGAGTCCACGAGGGGTCCCGGAACTTCTTCGAGAAGTTGCCGAGCGCATCCGAGAGCATGAAACGGGCCACGCGGGTACCCGCATCGATCGTGGTGAGGATGAACAGGGCCTCGAACATCACGGCGAAGTGGTACCAGAAAGACATCCAGGCGGGCCCGCCGAAGACGTTGTGGAGGATGTGCGCCATTCCCATCGCCAGCGTCGGGGCGCCGCCGGTGCGAGAGACGATGCTCTCCTCACCGACGTCCTTGGCCGCCTGATCGAGGATCTCCGGGCTCGTCTCCACCCCGGACATGCCCAAGGAGTTGTTGATGAAGTCCGCTGCGCCCTGCACTGTTCCGCCGGTGAGCGGTTCGGCGGCATTCATCGCGAAGTAGAGGCCCTTGTCGAGGCAGATCGCGGCGACCAGCGCCATGATGGCGACGAAGGACTCCATGAGCATGCCGCCGTAGCCGATGAGGCGAGCCTGCGTCTCCTTCTCGATGAGCTTCGGAGTCGTGCCTGAGGAGATGAGAGCGTGGAAGCCCGACAAAGCTCCACAGGCGATGGTGATGAACAGGAACGGGAACAGGGCGCCGGCGAACGCCGGACCGGCCGAGTTGAACGCGAATTCGGTCAGCGCAGGCATCTGCACGGTCGGGTTGACGATGAGGATGCCCACAGCCAGCAGCACGATGGTGCCGATCTTCATGAATGTCGACAGGTAGTCGCGCGGTGCCAGCAGCACCCACACCGGAAGCACGGCGGCGAGGAATCCGTAGATCATCAGGCACCAGGCCAGAGTCACCTTGTCGAGGTGGAAGATCTCGGACCAGAACGGCGAGTTGTGGACCCAACCGCCGGCGATGATCGCGATGACGAGCAGCACGATGCCGATGACCGAGGTCTCGACGACCTTGCCGGGGCGCAGGTAGCGCATGTAGATGCCCATGAACACAGCGATCGGGATGGTCATCGCAATGGAGAAGACGCCCCAGGGACTTTCGGCCAGCGCGTTGATGATGACGACGCCGAGGACCGCGATGAGGATGACCATGATGAGGATGATGCCGATGGAGGCGATGATTCCGCCCGTTCGACCGAGCTCATCGCGAGTCATCTGTCCCAGCGATCGGCCGTTGCGGCGCATGGAGAAGAACAGCACCATATAGTCCTGGACACCGCCGGCGAGCACGACGCCGAAGACGATCCACAGGGTTCCGGGCAGGTAGCCCATCTGGGCTGCGAGGATCGGTCCCACGAGGGGGCCGGCACCGGAGATCGCGGCGAAGTGATGGCCGAACAGGACCCGGCGGTCGGTCGGCGCGAAATCGCGGCCGTTGTCGTTGAGTTCTGCCGGGGTGGCTCGCTTCGGGTTCGGGCGGCAGATCTTCCATTCGATGAGCTTCGCGTAGAAGCGGAAGCCGATGAGGTAGCTGCCGACGGCTGCGGCGACGAACCAGCTGGCCGACAGCTCTTCACCGCGCACGAACGCGATCATCGACCAGCCCGCGCCGGCGATGAGGGCGATGGCCACCCACAGCACGATCTTCGCCGGTGTCCAGCGTGGCTTCTCGACCACGGCGACCGGCGGAAGGTCGCCCTCGGTCTTGATGTATTCGACCGACATAGTCCTCCTCCTTGAGAGACGACGCATCAGGTCCGTAGGAGATGACGCGTCGGGATTGTTGAGTTCTCAGCATGATCAGACCTTCGCTGGCCGCTGCTCGACAGATGTTCGAGAACTGGGAGACACCTTGGCGAATCATGTGATCTGGTACGAACTATACCGCTGGTCCGCGGCCGAGCGTGATCTCCGACACCAGACCGGACGCCTGAACAGACCCGAGAGGGGAGATGGCATCATAGGACTATGACGAACTCTTCACAGCCACGCACTGTCTCAGGTATCCAAGCCACCTCCGATTCCCTTCATCTCGGCAACTACATCGGAGCCCTGCAGCAGTTCGTGACTCACCAGGAGTCGCACGATGCCTTCTACTTCATCGCGAACATGCACGCGATCACCGTCGAGCAGGACCCGGCCGAACTGCGGGAACGCACCCTGCGCACGGCCGCGCAGTTCATCGCCGCCGGTCTCGATCCGGAGAAGTCGACGATCTTCGTCCAGTCCCAGGTGCCCGCCCATCCGCAGCTGTCCTGGGTCCTCGAATGCACCACCTCGATGGGTGAGGCCAGCCGGATGACCCAGTTCAAGGACAAGTCCGCGAAGCAGGAGCATGTGTCCCTGGGGCTGCTCACCTACCCGGCGCTGATGGCCGCCGACATCCTCCTGTACAACCCGCAGCTCGTTCCCGTCGGTGAGGACCAGCGCCAGCACCTCGAGCTGACCCGCAACCTCGCCGAACGCTTCAACTATCGGTTCGGCAAGACCTTCACCGTCCCCGAGGCGCAGATCCTCAAGGCGACCGCGAAGATCTATGACCTGCAGAATCCGGGCGCGAAGATGTCGAAGTCCCAGCCCAGCCCGCAGGGACGCATCGACATCCTCGACGATGCGAAGGCCCTGACGAAGAAGATCAAGTCCGCCGTGACCGACGACGGAACCGAGATCGCCTTCGACCCGGAGAACAAGCCGGGAGTGTCGAATCTGCTGACGATCTATTCCTCCCTGACCTCACGTTCGGTCGACGAAATCGTCGCCGAGTACGAAGGGAAGATGTACGGTCACCTCAAGGTCGACCTCGCCGAGGTGGCTGTGGAGACCCTGACACCGGTGCGGGAGCGGACGCTGGAGCTCCTCGAGGACCGGACCCAGCTGCAGGCGATCCTCGATCGCGGGGCGGAGAAGGCCAGCGCCATCGCCGAGGCGACCCTGCGCGAGGTCTATGACAAGATCGGCTTCATCTGATCGTGGCGAAGAAGAAACCCGAAGAGGGGCCGCTCAACCTCACACCGGATATGCTCCACACTGCTGCGCGGGTGGAGGACCGGTTCAACGGCTGGATCCAGAATCGGGCCACAGACCACGCCTATCATCGCACCGTCATCGCCTACGACACCTACGGCGGGACCGGTTGGGTGCGGGTGCTCGGACGCCTGGTGCTCACCCCGAACGGTCAGCCGGCCGCCGATGTCCACGCGAGCATCCGCGGGTGGAAGTCCTTCGTCAGTGTGCCTCTGCCCAATGACACCGCATGGGTGCGCGTGAACGACGAAGAGCATATGGTCACCTCCGATCGCGGAGGAATCATCGACACCGTGATCCCCGGAGACTTCGAGCCGGGGGAGACGGAGATCGAACTGTGGACCGACGGCTCGCTCGTCGACTCTGCCGCTGTGCGCATCATCGGCGAGGACTCGACCTTCGGCATCATCTCCGATATCGACGATACGGTCATGGTCACTTCGCTGCCGCGTCCCTTCCTCGCCGCGTGGAACACCTTCGTCCTCAGCGAGCATGCGAGGTCCCCGGTGGCGGGAATGGCCGTGCTCTATGACCGGATCACCTTCATGCGCCCGGACACTCCGATGGTCTATCTGTCGACGGGGGCGTGGAACTCTGCCTTGACGCTCAAGCGCTTCCTGTCCCGCAACCTCTATCCGATGGGCCCGCTGCTGCTCACCGACTGGGGTCCGACGACGACTCGGGTGTTCCGGTCAGGCAAGGAGCACAAACGCAATTCGCTGGAACGTCTGGCCAGGGAGTTCCCGTGGATGAAGTGGCTGCTCATCGGTGACGACGGGCAGAACGACGAGGAGATCTACGGGGAGTTCGTCGAGAATCATCCGAAGAATGTCGCCGCCGTGGCAATCCGACAGCTCACCGTCGGTGAGGCCGTGTGGGCCGGTGGACGGTCGAAGCGCCACGGTCGCGGCCAAGGCGTGCCGTGGATCTACGCCCCTGACGGTGCTGGTCTGGCCTCTCGTCTGACGGAACGAGGAATCATCTCGACGATCTGAACGGAACCTCACCGCTACCTGACGGCGGCCCAGCAACCTCGCGCTGTGAGTATTGACAGTGGCTGGTCTGGGACTGGCTGGCAGAGTAGGTGTTGGCCTCTCCGTCCAGTGATCGTGACTCCACCTCGCGCTGACTCACACCGTGGTGTCTTGCCCTCGATTTGTCCGATCACATGGATGGTGCGGCCGGCACCAGCTCGGCCCACATCGGTAACTTGATCAGAAGGCTGTCCACCCCCGAAAATCCGGGGGTGTGACTCATCACAGTGTTGTTCCGAAGTGATCTCTAACCCGGACCGGTACCGGCCGCAAGCGGCCACGCAACCCATCGGTCAAACAGGGAGCTTCGAACCGCTATGTCTATTGTCGCGCACTTATACAGTTTCTTCATCGGTGTTGATACACACGCCAGAAACCACGTGTATTCCATCGTCACCAACACCGGAATTCTCGTCGAAACCCGTTCCTTCCCCACCACGTCAGCAGGAATCAAACGAGCCCTCACCTGGGCCGGCAGGCGCACCAGCGGTGACCTCGACACCCTCTGGGTCGTTGAAGGTGCGGCCTCGTACGGTGCGGTGCTGACCGGACACATCGCCGCAGCCGGGTACCCGGTAGTCGAAGCCGGGCGTATGGATGCCAAAGCCCGCCACGGTGTCGGTAAGAGCGACGAGCTTGATTCCCGCCGGATCGCGGCATCTGTATTGCCTCTCGACGCCGATCAACTGCGGTGGCCGCGTCACGGTGAAGGTGTCCGGCAGGCGCTGCGTGTCCTGCTGTCAGCCCGGGACGCGATGAGTACGGAACGGACTCGTGCGATCAACTCTCTGACCGCGCTGGTGCGCACCATCGATCTTGGCATCGATGCCCGCAAGTCATTGAACAGTGACCAGGTCGACGAGATCGCGAAATGGCGAACCCGCAACGAAGACGTCGACTTGTCCACCGCCCGGGAAGAAGCGATCCGTCTGGCCAAACGCGTCCTCGCTTTGAACGATGATCTGCAGACCAACCATGACAGGCTCACCGAGCTTGTTGAAGCCAGTCCGGCCGCACCCTTGCTGGATGAGCCCGGGATCGGCCCATTCAGCGCCGCTGTGTGCTTCACCGCGTGGTCCCACCCGGGGCGGGTGCGGAACGAGGCCGCGTTCGCAGCTCTGGCGGGAGTGAACCCGATACCTGCGTCGTCGGGCAACACGCGCCGGCACCGGTTGAACCGGGGCGGGGATCGGCAGTTGAACCGGGCCCTACACACGGTGATCATGAACCGGATGGTCCATGACGAACGGACCAGGAACTACGTGGCCCGCCACTACGGTGAAGAACCGACGAAGAAATCCAAGAGGGAGATCAAGCGCAACCTCAAACGGTATCTAGCGCGCCGGGTCTACAAGATCCTCAACGCGCTAGATACCGTTCCTCAACCCGCTTGACAAGACATAGAAGGATCGAGGTTGCTGGGCCGCCGTCAGGTAGCAATTGGTGCTGAGGTGGTCTTTGAGGCGCTCGGTCGGATCAGCCCAGCTGCGCCTGCAGCTGCTGCTTCGCCTCGTCGAACTGAGCAGCGAAGGTCTCGACGAGCTCGGCGGTCGTCCGCTGCTGGCCGAGCGCACCGATGCCCTGTCCCGAGCCCCAGATGTCCTTCCAGGCCTTCGAGTCCGAACCCGAAGACGAGCTGAAGTCCATCTTCGTGGGATCGGCGTCGGGCAGATTGTCCGGGTCGAGGCCCGAGGCGACGATGGATCCGCGCAGGTAGTTGCCCTTCACACCGGTGAAGTAGTTCGAGTACACGACGTCGTCGGCGCCGGATTCGACGATCATCGTCCGGTAGTCGTCGACAACATTCGCCTCGGGCGTGGATAGGAAAGCCGAGCCGATGTAGGCGAAGTCGGCACCGGCGGCCAGAGCCGCAAGGATCGACCGGCCGTGGGCGATGGCGCCCGACAGCAGCAGGGGACCATCGAACCAGGAGCGGATCTCCTGGACCAGGGCGAACGGCGACTGCGCCCCGGCGTGCCCGCCGGCACCGGCGGCCACGGCGATGACGCCGTCGGCGCCTTTCTCGACGGCCTTGTTGGCGAAGCGGTTGTTGATGACGTCGTGGAGGACGACACCGCCGTAGGAGTGGACGGCTTCGTTGACCTCCTCACGGGCACCGAGCGAGGTGATGACGATCGGCACTTGGTGGCGGACCACCTCGGCGAGGTCCTCCTCGAGGCGATTGTTCGACCGGTGGACGATGAGGTTGACTGCGAACGGAGCGGCGGGCTGCTGCGGATTCGCCGCAGAGTGGGCGGCGTTCGACTCGGAGATCTCATCGAGCCAGTCGGTCAGCTGCGAGGCGGGACGGGCGTTCAGCGATGGGAAGGATCCGACGATTCCGGCCTGGCACTGGGCCTTGACCAATTCGGGGCCCGAGGCGATGAACATGGGGGAGCCGACGACGGGCAGACGGAGTTGGGAGCGCAGATCGGTGAAGCTTGTCACGGTGCCTCCTTGCGAAGATGAATGCATACACTCACTCTAACTGAACGATTGTTAAATGCGATACGGAACACATTCTCTTTCGTCTCCTGGTCCGCATTTCGGCTGATCAGACGACGAAAGCGCAGACTCTCTGAGGAGTCTGCGCCTTCGGCAGTGATAAGAAGCTGGATCAGGAATCCGTGAAGTTCGGGTCCCGCTTCTCGACGAAGGCGGCCATGCCCTCGGACTGATCATTCGTGGCCAGGGACGAATGGAAGAGTCGGCGCTCGTAGCGCAGTCCCTGCTCCAGGGTCGTCTCGAATGCGGTGTTCACCGCTTCCTTGACCATCGCCGAGGCGATGCGGGACTTCGACGCGATCGTCTGCGCGATCTCGTTCGCCGTGTCCAGGAGCGCTTCGGGTTCGACGATGCGGGCGACGAGTCCGGAACGTTCGGCCTCCTCGGCGCCCATCATCCGGCCTGTCAGGCACATGTCCATGGCCTTTGCCTTGCCGATGGCGCGGGTCAGTCGCTGCGATCCGCCCATGCCCGGGAGCACGCCGAGGTTGATCTCGGGCTGTCCGAACTTCGCCTTCGTCGACGCGATGAGGATGTCGCCCATCATCGCCAGTTCGCAGCCGCCGCCCAGGGCGTAGCCGCCGACGGCGGTGATGACGGGCTTGCGCACATCGGTCAGCCGGGTCCAACCGGCGAACCAGTCAGCCTTGTATGCGGTCGAGAAGTCGAGGCTCGACATCTCCTTGATATCTGCGCCGGCGGCGAAGGCCTTCTCGCTGCCGGTGATGATGATCGCTTTGATCGAATCGTCTGCGTCGTAGGCCGTCGCGGCATCTGTGATGTCGGTGAGCACCTGCAGATTGAGCGCGTTGAGCGCTTTCGGTCGGTTGATCGTGATGGTGGCGACGCCGTCGGCGACGTCGGTCAGGATGGTTTCGAATTCGCTCATGAGAACACCTTGTCTTCGTGGTCGGTGGTGAGGATGGACTGGACCTGTTCGTCGGAGACCTCGGCCAGCGAGGCGGGACTCCACTGCGGGCTGCGGTCCTTGTCGATGACCTGCGCGCGGATACCCTCCTTGAGGTCCGGCAGGCCGGTGAGCGTGACGGCGACCCGGTAGTCCTGTTCGAGGACGTCGGCCAGGTTCATCGATCCGGCGTTCCTGATCGCAGCCAGGGTCACCTTCACCGAGGTGGGGGCCTTCGTGCCGATGAGCTCAGCGGTGGCCTGGGCATCGGGGTTCTCGTACGCGGCGAGAGCCGCGACGATGGCTTCGGCGTCGTCGCCGGCGTAGCAGGCGTTGATCCAGTCGGCCGCCTCGGCGAGTTCGTTGTCCGGAACATCGGACGAATATCGGCCGATGACCGCGTCGAGGTCCTCGCCATCGGTGAGCTCGGCGATGAGATCGGGGATCTGCGCGTCAGGGACGAAGTAGTCGGCGAGGCCCAGTGCGATCGCAGCGCCGGCCCCGACGGGCTGCCCGGTCAGCGCAAGGTGGGTGCCGAGCTCTCCGGGGGCGTTGGCCAGCAGGTGGGTGCCGCCGACGTCTGGGAAGAGCCCGATTCCGGTCTCCGGCATTCCGACCTTCGTCGAATCGGTGACGATGCGGTGCGATCCGTGTCCGGAGATGCCGACTCCGCCGCCCATCGTGATGCCGTTCATGATGACGACGTAGGGCTTGGGGAACTCAGAGATTGCGAAGTTCATCTTGTATTCGCGGTTCCAGAATCTCGCGTTCTCATCGCTGCCGGCCACGATGTCGTTGTACACGGCCTTGATGTCGCCGCCCGCACACAGACCGCGTTCCCCGCGACCGGTGACGAGGACGAGGTTGACCGCTTCGTCGTCGCGCCATGCGTTGAGGGCGTCATCGATGGCACCCACCATGTCCTGGCTGAGCGCATTGATCAGCTTCGGTCGGTTGAGTTCGATTCGGCCGACCCCGTTGTTTACCGAGGTGATGACGGAGGCGTCCGCCTGCTCTGCCGAAGGTTCTGTCATATCAGCCCACTCCTGTGCTCTTGCGCGAGATGATCACGCGCATGATTTCGTTGGTGCCTTCCAGAATCTGGTGGACTCGCAGGTCACGCACCAGCTTCTCAATTCCATACTCTGTCAGATAGCCGTAGCCGCCGTGCAACTGGAGTGCCCTGTTCGCGACATCGAAACCGGTGTCGGTGGCCTTGAGCTTGGCCATGGCCGAGAGCAGAGAGGTGTTCGGATCGCCTGCGTCATAGGCTCCTGCGGCCCGCCACAGCAGGGAGCGAGCACCCTCGAGGTCGGCCTGCATCTGCGCGACCTCGAAGCGCAGAGCCTGGAATCCGGAGAGCTCGGTGCCGAAGGCCTGGCGCTCACCCATATAGGCGATGGCCTTCTCGAGCGCGGCCTGACCGCCGCCGAGCGAGCAGGCGCCGATGTTGAGACGTCCGCCGTCAAGTCCGGACATCGCGATCTTGAAGCCTTGGCCGGGCGCGCCGAGCATGTTCTCCTTCGGAACCCGCACGTTCTCCATGATCACCTGTCGGGTCGGCTGTGAGCGCCAGCCCATCTTCTGCTCATTGGGGCCGAAGCTCAGACCCTCCATACCCTTCTCGAGGATGAAGGCGGAGATTCCACGCGCTCCGTCCTGGCCTGTGCGGGCCATGACGAGGTAGGTATCCGAGGTGCCGGCGCCGGAGATGAACTGCTTGACTCCGTTGAGCACATAGTGGTCGCCGTCCTCACGGGCGGAGGTGCGCAGGGCGGCCGCATCGGAGCCGGCATTGGGCTCGGTCAGGCAGTAGCTGCCGAGGTGCTCCATGGAGACGAGCTTCTCGAGGTAAGTCGTCTTCTGCTCGTCGTTGCCGAACTTGTCGATCATCCACGCGACCATGTTGTGGATGGAGATATAGGCGGCGACGGAGGGGCATCCGGTCGACATCGCTTCGAAGATCAGCGCTGCGTCCATCCGGCCCATTCCGGTTCCGCCGGACTCCTCGCTGACGTAGATGCCTCCCATTCCGAGTTCGGCAGACTTCCTGATGACGTCGACGGGGAAGAAGTGTTCGGCATCCCATTGGAGGGCGTGTGGGGCGACTTCGGTATCGGCGAACTCACGCACCATCCCGGCGACGGTCTGCTGTTCGTCGGTGAGACCGAAAGGTAGGGCAGCGGCTGTACTGCGGGACATGATTCCTCCAAGAATCGGACGCTTATTCGGTGATCGACACCACGATACGTCCATATTACTTGGACATCCAACTAATTTCTCGCCGAGGCGGCCCCGATGGCCGATGGTCTGTTCGGCGGCCGGCTTCGGTCGGCTCAGGCGCCGGCTTCGAGTCCCGAGCGCAGTGTTTCGAGATGGGGGAGCAGAGAGTCGAGGTCGATACCGGAGAAATCGGGGGAGGAGAAGACCTCGGCGTTGAGCGCCTTCGTTGCTTGAGCGGCGAGCTCGCGACCGGCATCAGTGAGGTCGACGAGCGTCGTCCGGCGATCATCGGGGTGGCTGCGTCTGGCGACGAGGCCAGCCTTCTCGAGGCGGTCGACAGAGTTCGTCGTCGAGGTCGCATGCACCTGCAGTCGAGCGGAGATCTTCGACATCGGCAGGGTCCCGGCTCGTGTGAAGGATAGGAGAGTGAGCACCTCATAGCGCGAGAACGTCAGCGCGAAGGGCTTGAGGGCGGCATCGACTCGGGCCAGGAACAGCTGGTGGATCCTCATCACTGAGATCACTGTCGTCATTCCATCGGCTGCATCGTCCCATCCGTGGGCCAGCCATTGTCGACGGGACTCTTCGATCGGGTCGAACCCCGTACTTGTATTCTCTTCTGCCGCCATTGTCGACAGTGTAGTGAAGTGAGAAGATGGGCGCATGTGCGGTCGACTCAATATGTCTCTCGATCCGGCGGATCTCGCTGATGAGCTGCGGTTGGATGTCGTCTCCTATGACTACGCGCCGCGCTTCAATGTGCCCCCGGGGTCATTCGTGCCGATCGTCGTCGAACGACTCGACGAGGACGGTCAGCTTCATCGCCGTCTCGAAACCGCGTCTTGGGGACTGGTGCCGGCATGGGCGAAAGATCCCAAAATCGGCTTCAAGGCATTCAATGCCCGATCCGAGACAGTGCTCGAGAAGCCGATGTTCCGGCAGGCCATCCGACGTCGTCGCTGTGCGCTGCCGATTCCGGGCTATTACGAATGGGAGAACACAGAAGACGGCAAGCAGCCATGGATGATGACCGCTGCCGGCGAGGACCCCCTCTTCATGGCGGGACTCTTCGAGTTCTGGAAACAGCCGGATGAGACCTGGTTGGTCTCCACGACGATCCTGACGATGGAGTCCGCGGGGCACCTCAGCGATGTCCACCATCGGATGCCCGTGTTCCTCGGGCGCGACCAGATCAGTGACTGGATCGACCCTGGAGTCCTGACGAATGATGTGCCGGACCTGTTGGCGGCGACACTTGATCAGGTTGACCCCGCCAGCGTCACTCGGCACAAGGTCGGCAAAGCGGTCGGAAACGTCCGCAACGATTCTCCCGAACTCGCCGAACCCGTGGCGTAGGTCTCTCTTAACGCTGTGCGGCGGAGACGTTCGCCCGAGATCTCGGGGTCTTTCGGAGTGCGGGAGTGGGCACGTGCGGAGCGGTTTTGCAGGTGGCCGAAGATGTGTGTATTGTTGTCCAGGTTGCCAAGCCGCAAGGAACGGCAACAGTCGCTCTGATCGGGAACGATACGGGCAAACCGAAGATGAACTTCGAGTTGCGCGGATCGGAACAACCATGTAGAGTAGACACCCGCTGGCACAGCGAGTCGCAAGACGAAAAGTGCAAACAGAAACTGATACCCCCAGTGAACACGCTCGGTTTTCGGGTGGTGGTGATGGGTGTGTGTTTGTGGTTTGAGAATCCAATAGCGTGTTTGTTTGAACAAGTTGTGATGCCAGAACATTTAATATTTCTGGTAAGACAATCACCTGGCCAAACAGTGGTTCACCTGTGGTGGGTGGTTCTTCGCCGAACCTCTCGCATCACATGGGTGGATGGTGTGTTTGGTCAGTATTTTTTGGTCAACCTTCTCACCCCGTGAGGGGTTGGCTGTCTTGCTGGGATTCATTCGTAACATAAAGTTTTTTATGGAGAGTTTGATCCTGGCTCAGGACGAACGCTGGCTGCGTGCTTAACACATGCAAGTCGAACGCTGAAGCCGACAGCTTGCTGTTGGTGGATGAGTGGCGAACGGGTGAGTAACACGTGAGTAACCTGCCCCTGATTTCGGGATAAGCCTGGGAAACTGGGTCTAATACCGGATACGACCAATCCTTGCATGAGGGTTGGTGGAAAGTTTTTCGATCGGGGATGGGCTCGCGGCCTATCAGCTTGTTGGTGGGGTAATGGCCTACCAAGGCGACGACGGGTAGCCGGCCTGAGAGGGCGACCGGCCACACTGGGACTGAGACACGGCCCAGACTCCTACGGGAGGCAGCAGTGGGGAATATTGCACAATGGGGGAAACCCTGATGCAGCGACGCAGCGTGCGGGATGACGGCCTTCGGGTTGTAAACCGCTTTCAGCAGGGAAGAAGCGAGAGTGACGGTACCTGCAGAAGAAGTACCGGCTAACTACGTGCCAGCAGCCGCGGTAATACGTAGGGTACGAGCGTTGTCCGGAATTATTGGGCGTAAAGAGCTCGTAGGTGGTTGGTCACGTCTGCTGTGGAAACGCAACGCTTAACGTTGCGCGTGCAGTGGGTACGGGCTGACTAGAGTGCAGTAGGGGAGTCTGGAATTCCTGGTGTAGCGGTGAAATGCGCAGATATCAGGAGGAACACCGGTGGCGAAGGCGGGACTCTGGGCTGTAACTGACACTGAGGAGCGAAAGCATGGGGAGCGAACAGGATTAGATACCCTGGTAGTCCATGCCGTAAACGTTGGGCACTAGGTGTGGGGGACATTCCACGTTCTCCGCGCCGTAGCTAACGCATTAAGTGCCCCGCCTGGGGAGTACGGTCGCAAGGCTAAAACTCAAAGGAATTGACGGGGGCCCGCACAAGCGGCGGAGCATGCGGATTAATTCGATGCAACGCGAAGAACCTTACCAAGGCTTGACATACACTGGACCGTTCTGGAAACAGTTCTTCTCTTTGGAGCTGGTGTACAGGTGGTGCATGGTTGTCGTCAGCTCGTGTCGTGAGATGTTGGGTTAAGTCCCGCAACGAGCGCAACCCTCGTTCTATGTTGCCAGCACGTGATGGTGGGAACTCATAGGAGACTGCCGGGGTCAACTCGGAGGAAGGTGGGGATGACGTCAAATCATCATGCCCTTTATGTCTTGGGCTTCACGCATGCTACAATGGCTGGTACAGAGAGAGGCGAACCCGTGAGGGTAAGCGAATCCCTTAAAGCCAGTCTCAGTTCGGATCGTAGTCTGCAATTCGACTACGTGAAGTCGGAGTCGCTAGTAATCGCAGATCAGCAACGCTGCGGTGAATACGTTCCCGGGCCTTGTACACACCGCCCGTCAAGTCACGAAAGTCGGTAACACCCGAAGCCGGTGTCCCAACCCACTTGTGGGAGGGGGCCGTCTAAGGTGGGACTGGTGATTGGGACTAAGTCGTAACAAGGTAGCCGTACCGGAAGGTGCGGCTGGATCACCTCCTTTCTAAGGAGCACACATTAAGATCCTCATGGTATGACCCGTATGTGGTCATCATGAGAGCTCAAGGGTGGAACATCACTTCTTCCGCTCGCCCACACAGCCCGGCTGGGGTCAATGCCCCGGGTGCGGTGAGTGATCGGGTGGGCTAGAACGAACACGTTATTGGGTCCTGGAATCACAAACCCCACACGATTGTGTGGGTGTGGTTTCAACCAACAGGACCAACCCGACCAACAGGCAGCCACAGTGTGGGTGTGTGGTGGTGGGTGTTTGGTAGTGGTTTGAGAATCGTATAGTGGACGCGAGCATCAAACACCATTTTTGTGTGGTGTTTATGTAATGTGATTTTTCTTGTCATCATCTAGTTAAGGTGAATGAAACACTTATTTTTCGCGCACATGAAGCTGGTCCCTTTTTGGGGGTTGGGTGAGTGTGTAAGAGCGCATGGTGGATGCCTTGGCATCAGGAGCCGATGAAGGACGTGGAAATCTGCGATAAGCCTCGGGGAGCCGATAAACAGGCGTTGATCCGAGGGTCTCCGAATGGGGAAACCCCGCCACTCGTGAGGGTGGTGACCCGTGTCTGAATATATAGGGCATGTGGAGGGAACGCGGGGAAGTGAAACATCTCAGTACCCGCAGGAAGAGAAAATAACAATGATTCCGGGAGTAGTGGCGAGCGAAACTGGATGAGCCTAAACCTGTGCAGTGTCAAGCGTGCTGGTGTTGCTGCAGGGGTGTTGTGGGGTGTACGTGGTCCGGTCCAGCATGGCCGGTCTGTGAGTGTTGTTGGTGTAGTCGAACCTGGTGGGAAACAGGACCGGAGTGGGTGAGAGTCCCGTAGACGAAACGTCAACTGTTCGCAGTGTGTGCATGCCCGAGTAGCACGGAACTCGTGGAATTTCGTGTGAATCTGCCAGGACCACCTGGTAAGGCTAAATACTTCCTGATGACCGATAGCGGATAAGTACCGTGAGGGAATGGTGAAAAGTACCCCGGGAGGGGAGTGAAAGAGTACCTGAAACCATGTGCTTACAATCCGTCAGAGCAGTATCTAGATGACTGTGATGGCGTGCCTTTTGAAGAATGAGCCTGCGAGTTAGCGGTGCGTGGCGAGGTTAACCCGTGTGGGGTAGCCGTAGCGAAAGCGAGTCCGAATAGGGCGATCCTAGTCGCGTATCCTAGACCCGAAGCGGAGTGATCTAGCCATGGGCAGGGTGAAGCGTGTGTAAGAGCGCGTGGAGGCCCGCACCCACTTCAGTTGAAAATGGAGGGGATGACCTGTGGTTAGGGGTGAAAGGCCAATCAAACTCTGTGATAGCTGGTTCTCCCCGAAATGCATTTAGGTGCAGCGTTGCGTGGTTCTTGCTGGAGGTAGAGCTACTGGATGGCTGATGGGCCCTACCGGGTTACTGACGTCAACTAAACTCCGAATGCCAGTCAAGGTTCAGCGTGGCAGTGAGACAGTGGGGGATAAGCTTCATTGTCGAGAGGGAAACAGCCCAGACCATCAACTAAGGCCCCTAAGCGTGTGCTCAGTGGGAAAGGATGTTCAGTTGCGAAGACAACCAGGAGGTTGGCTTAGAAGCAGCCACCCTTGAAAGAGTGCGTAATAGCTCACTGGTCAAGTGATTGAGCGCCGATAATGTAGCGGGGCTAAGTACACCGCCGAAGTTGTGGCAGCACCACAATCGCCGTAATGGTGTGGTGTTGGGTAGGGGAGCGTCGAGTTGCCGGAGAAGCTGCCGTGTGAACGAGTGGTGGAGGCGATTCGAGTGAGAATGCAGGCATGAGTAGCGAAAGACGGGTGAGAAACCCGTCCACCGGATGACCAAGGGTTCCAGGGCTAGGCTAATCCGCCCTGGGTAAGTCGGGACCTAAGGCGAGGCCGACAGGCGTAGTCGATGGACAACCAGTTGATATTCTGGTACCGACACACAACCGACAGTACCAAAACACACGATACTAACCATCCAATTCCTCCTTTGAGTCTTCGGACTTGATGTTGGGGTTGCGGGTGGGACCTGAGTGTGGAGTCGGTAAGCGTGAGGTGTGACGCAGAAAGGTAGCCAGGCCGTGCGATGGTAGTCACGGTCTAAGGTTGTAGCACGTGGGGGTAGGTAAATCCGTCCCCGCATAGAGTGTGAGAGCTGATGGGCGCCCCACATTGGTGGGGTGATCTGGTGATCCTCTGCTGCCGAGAAAAGCATCGACGTGAGGGTGTGTGTTGCCCGTACCCTATAACCGACACAGGTGGTCGAGTAGAGAATACTAAGGTGATCGAGAGAATCGTGGTTAAGGAACTCGGCAAAATGCCCCCGTAACTTCGGGAGAAGGGGGACCATCCCGGTGAACCCACCATGCGTGGGGATGTGCTGGTGGTGGTCGCAGAGGCCAGAGAGAAGCGACTGTTTATTAAAAACACAGGTCCGTGCGAAGATGTAAGTCGATGTATACGGACTGACGCCTGCCCGGTGCTGGAAGGTTAAGAGGACCTGTTAACCCGTAAGGGTGAAGCGGAGAATTTAAGCCCCAGTAAACGGCGGTGGTAACTATAACCATCCTAAGGTAGCGAAATTCCTTGTCGGGTAAGTTCCGACCTGCACGAATGGCGTAACGACTTCTCTGCTGTCTCAACCACGAACTCGGCGAAATTGCATTACGAGTAAAGATGCTCGTTACGCGCAGCAGGACGGAAAGACCCCGAGACCTTCACTATAGTTTGGTATTGGGATTCGGTGTGGTTTGTGTAGGATAGGTGGAAGACTGGGAAGCCCTGACGCTAGTTGGGGTGGAGTCGATCGGTGAAATACCACTCTGACCATAGTGGATTCCTTAACTTCGGACCCTGATCGGGTTCAGGGACAGTGCCTGATGGGTAGTTTAACTGGGGCGGTTGCCTCCTAAAGAGTAACGGAGGCGCCCAAAGGTTCCCTCAGCCTGGTTGGCAATCAGGTGTCGAGTGTAAGTGCACAAGGGAGCTTGACTGTGAGACGGACGTGTCGAGCAGGAGCGAAAGCTGGGACTAGTGACCCGGCCATGGCTTGTGGAAGCGTGGTCGCTCAACGGATAAAAGGTACCTCGGGGATAACAGGCTGATCTTGCCCAAGAGTCCATATCGACGGCATGGTTTGGCACCTCGATGTCGGCTCGTCGCATCCTGGGGCTGGAGTCGGTCCCAAGGGTTGGGCTGTTCGCCCATTAAAGCGGTACGCGAGCTGGGTTTAGAACGTCGTGAGACAGTTCGGTCCCTATCCGCTGCGTGCGTAGGAAATTTGTGGAGGTCTGTCCTTAGTACGAGAGGACCGGGACGGACGAACCTCTGGTGTGCCAGTTGTTCCGCCAGGAGCATGGCTGGTTGGCTACGTTCGGGATGGATAACCGCTGAAAGCATCTAAGCGGGAAGCCGGCTCCGAGATGAGATTTCCAACTGACTTTTGTCAGGGGAGGTGTCCTATAGATGATGGGGTTGATAGGCCGGGTATGGAAGCACTGTAAGGTGTGGAGTTGACTGGTACTAATACACCGATCACTCATCAACTTTTTCCCTTTAGTGGGGTTGGTGTGTGCGGAAAGATGTTTTGTTTTTTCTAGGATGGCTTGAAGAGTTCACACTCTCGGGTGTGCATGTTGCATAAGTTTTGGTGTTCGCGTTCGCTGTGCGGTTCTTGGACCACTACCGCTGACAACTCTGTTTTTGTGGGGTTGTGGTGGTGGTTTGTTGGTTTTGCGGTGGTGATAGTGGTGGGGAAACGCCCGGTTAACCGTTCCGATCCCGGTAGCTAAGCCCATTCGCGCTGATGGTACTGCAACTTGGTGGTTGTGGGAGAGTAAGTGACTGCCGCAATATTTTTTAGTGGTGATGGCCTCGTCCGACTGTGTTGGGCGGGGCCATTACTGTATTCACGAACGGGTGTGCTGCCGGTGCTTATTACTACCTGACGGGGGTACTGCTACCTGGCGCGGGGTTGCTGGGCCGCCATCAGGTAGCAATAGTGAGGAAGGTTCGGAAGGCTTCGGCGCCGGTGACTTGTAGGTCACTGTCTGTGTGGACGTAGTCCTCGGCGCGGAGCACCATGCGGTGTTCGGTCAGGACCGTGCCGTTCTGACCGACAGCGCTTCGATCACCATTGGGGGAGTAGCCGAGCTTCTCCGATACCCGCCGGCTGGCGTCATTGCCGTCGAAGTACGCTGTGTCGAATCGTGCGGCACCGAAGTATCTGGTGAAGGCTTCGATGATCATCCTTCGCATTCTGGTGCCGTATCCGCAGCCCTGTTCAGGCAGCGCCAACCATGATCCTGTCGAGACTGTCCTCGTGAGTGGAAACCGACGTCCGGTCACACCCTGAACTCCGATGGCGCGGCCATTGACCCTGACCGTGAACTCGATCGTCCACTCATCTACGGTGAAGTTCCCTCTAGTGGACCAGTGGTATTGAGCGAGGCTTCGTGCTACCTGCTCATCGGTGCCCGAGTCCCAATTGACGAGGAAGGCTTCGATTCCATCACGTCTCACTCCGCCTCGCGCGATCTGTGCGAGTTCCGGAATATCGGCCTCTCTTACGGGCGAGAGTTCCATATCACCTGATCGCAGATGAAGTGCGAACGGCGGCCAGATCTCCGAGATGTCCATGTGCCTTGTGTCCATTCTTTCGTGTTCAGTGGCCCTGGAACTGCGCGGAAGACTTATATCCCACTTGAAGTGACCGGACAGCGCTGTCCATTATCTGGTCGCTCGGATTGTTGTTATACGGGTCACGGTATGTTTGTGCGCATGAGTCTACATCCATCACTGCAGCCAATCTTCGACACAGTGCTCCAACGTAACCCTGGAGAGTCGGAGTTTCACCAAGCGGTACAGGAAGTTCTCTATTCCCTGGGCCCCGTCGTGGACAAGCACCCCGAATACCTGGAACTCTCCGCGCTCGAGCGGCTCTGCGAGCCCGAACGCCAGATCATCTTCCGGGTTCCCTGGATCGATGACTCCGGAGTCGTGCAGATCAACCGCGCCTTCCGCGTGCAGTTCAACTCGGCTCTCGGCCCCTACAAGGGCGGTCTGCGGTTCCACCCCTCGGTGAACCTCGGCATCGTCAAGTTCCTCGGTTTCGAGCAGATCTTCAAGAACGCCATCACCGGCCTGCCCATCGGCGGCGGCAAAGGCGGATCTGACTTCGACCCGAAGGGCCGCAGCGACCGCGAAGTCATGCGGTTCTGCCAGTCGTTCATGACCGAGCTGTACCGTCACATCGGTGAGTATCGCGATGTGCCCGCGGGCGACATCGGCGTCGGTGGTCGGGAGATCGGCTACCTCTTCGGCCAGTACAAGCGCATGACGAACTCCTATGAAGCAGGTGTGCTCACCGGCAAGGGACTGTCCTACGGCGGTTCCATGGTCCGTACCGAAGCCACCGGCTTCGGCGTCGTGTACTTCCTCAAGGACATGCTCGCCGCCGCGAAGAAGAACATCGACGGTCGCACTGTCTCGATCTCCGGTTCGGGAAATGTCGCAGTATTCGCCGCAGAGAAGGTCACGGCCTTCGGCGGCACCGTCATCACGATGTCCGACTCGGCCGGCTTCATCCATGACCCGGACGGAATCGACACCGAACTCGTCAAGCGCATCAAGTTCGAAGAGCGGGGACGCATCTCCGAATACGTGGAGCAGCGCGGGGGACGCGCGACCTACCACGAGGGTGGAAACGTCTGGGACGTCGAGGTCGACGTCGCACTGCCATGTGCGACTCAGAACGAGCTCGACGGGGACTCGGCTGCGACTCTGGTCAAGAACGGAGTTATCGCCCTCGCCGAAGGCGCGAACATGCCCTGCACGCCGGAAGCCGTGAAGATCTTCTCCGAGGCTGGCGTCCTCTTCGCCCCCGGCAAGGCCGCAAACGCCGGCGGTGTCGCGACCAGTGCGCTCGAAATGCAGCAGAACGCCAGCCGCGACTCGTGGGACTTCGACTTCACCGAGGCGCGCCTGGCCGAGATCATGGGCGATGTCCACGACAGCTGCGCGGCTGCGGCCGACGAGTTCGGCCAGCCCGGAGACTACGTCGCCGGTGCCAACATCGCAGGTTTCATCCGCGTTTCCGAGGCAATGCTCGCCCAGGGAGTCGTCTGATCGTCTGGTCCATCGGCGGCCGGGCGACCAAAGCGCCTGTGCACAGCCGACAGGACGGCCGCGATCAGCGCTGACAGCCGAGGCTGACAACCCAAACGACAAGACAGGCTCTGCTCAGAACCCGTGAACTTCTCCACGAAGCCGTCGGTCCTGAGCAGAGCCTCTGTCGTACGCTGTGAGCCCGCGATCGACCCCGATAGCTGTGTCCTGCCTGTCGGTCCGTGTCGACCGTGCTGGGTGGGTTCGTGATCAGGGACCGGTCAGAGCCAGACGAGAAGGTCAGCGCTTTCCGATGGTTCCGTAGCCTTTTCGCCAACGCAGCAGGGGACGACTCGTTCCCGCATCGGCGCCCGCGCCCATGGACACCACCTCCCCGACGACGAGATTGTGGGTCGCAACCTCGAGCACCTCGGTGAGCTTGAGCTCGAACCAGGCGATTGCCTCGGTGAGCACCGGCTGTCCGGCATGAGGGGCGGGAAAAGTGTCGATGCCTTTGAGCGATCCGTACAGTGGTTGGCCCGAAGCGCCGAGGCGTTCGGAGATGTCGCGCTGGTCGGAGTTGAGCAGCGAGATCGCAAAGTGGGAACTCGTCTCCAGAGTCTCCATCATCCGAGAGCCGGAATAGACGCTGACGGCCATCGTCGGGGGATCGTACGACACGTCGAGAAAGGAATCGACGGTGATCGCATGCAGGGCACTGCCACGGGTAGCGGAGACCACGGCGACCGCCGCAGCGATGTCGTCGCTGAGCTCGCGGTAGCGTTCTGTGAGGGAATCGTCGTAGGCCTGGTCCATGACTCTCATTCTAGGGAACTACAATGGAGCCATGACCATTCCAGCTTCAGGCGGTTCAGCAACGATCGAGCGCGAGCAGTCCGAGCAGCTAGTCGAGCCCGGCGATCACGAGCGCTTCAGCCACTACGCGCCCAAGGACAAGATCATGGAGTCCATGGTGACCGGGACTCCGCTGATCGCCTTGTGCGGAAAGGTGTGGGTCCCCACGCGCGACCCCGAGCGGTTCCCGATCTGCCCCAAGTGCAAAGAGATCTACGAGACAATGTCCGAAGGACCGCAGGAGTAGATGTCCGCGGATCGTCTCCCAACAGCACCAGGGACCTCCGCGGCAGAACAGCTTCCACCGGCATTCCCCGAGCGCGCAGCATGGGGAACGGCGGGAAAGCTGCGTGCCTGGCAGGCTGAGGCTCTCGAACTCTACTTCCAGAAGCAGCCCAAGGACTTCCTCGCGGTCGCGACCCCAGGAGCAGGTAAGACCACCTTCGCTCTGCGGCTGGCGGCCGAACTGCTGGCACAGCGAGTCGTCAACCGTGTCACAGTCGTCGCTCCCACCGAACACCTCAAGGTGCAGTGGGCCGACTCGGCAGCACGCGTGGGCATCAAGCTCGACCCGCACTTCAAGAACTCCCAGGGCAAACACGCACCCGGCTACCACGGAGTGGCTCTGACCTACGCGCAGGTCGCTGCCAAACCCGTTCTCCACCACAACCGGACGGCCGCCGGCCGCACTCTGGTCATCCTCGACGAGGTCCACCACGGAGGTGACGCCCTGTCGTGGGGCGATGCCGTGCGAGAGGCCTTCGGCCCTGCGGTCCGTCGGCTGTCCCTGACCGGAACACCGTTCCGTTCCGACACCTCACCGATCCCATTCGTCACCTACGCACCCGACGAGAACGGCATCCGCACCTCGGTGGCGGACTATTCCTACGGCTACGGTCGAGCGCTCAAGGACTCCGTCGTCCGCCCGGTCCTCTTCCTCGCCTACGCCGGCGCCATGACCTGGCGGACCAAGGCCGGCGACGAGATGTCGCACGTCCTGGGCGAGGAGACGACGAAGGACATCAACTCGCAGGCCTGGCGCACGGCCCTCGACCCGAAGGGCGACTGGATCCCGGCGGTCCTCAAAGCCGCAGATATGCGATTGACCGAGGTCCGACGCACCGTCCACGACGCCGGCGGCCTCGTCATCGCCACCGACCAAGAGGCGGCCCGAGCCTACGCCAAACGACTGCACGAGATCACCGGTGAGAAGCCGACCGTTGTGCTCTCCGACGAGGCGGGAGCCTCGGAGCGGATCGAACAGTTCCAGAACTCGACCGACCGGTGGATGGTCGCCGTGCGGATGGTCTCCGAAGGCGTCGACGTTCCCCGATTGTGTGTCGGCGTCTACGCGACCTCCTCGTCGACGCCGCTGTTCTTCGCGCAGGCCATCGGGCGCTTCGTGCGTGCCCGCAAACGCGGCGAGACCGCCTCGGTGTTCCTGCCCTCAGTGCCCGTGCTGCTGGCCCTGGCGAACTCGATGGAAGCCGAACGCGATCATGCCCTCGATCGCCCGAAGAACGAGGACGAGAACGATGTCGTCGTCTTCGACGATCAGGCAATGGAGCAGGCGAACCGCAACGAGGGCGCCTCGTCGGACCAGCTCGGCTCCTTCGAAGCGCTCGGCGCCGAAGCCCTGTTCGACCGTGTCCTCTACGACGGCGGTGAATTCGGCACCGGCGGAGCCATCGGCTCCGAGGATGAACTCGACTTCATCGGCATCCCCGGCCTGCTCGAACCCGATCAGGTGCGTGAGCTGCTGAGCACTCAGCAGGCCCGGCAGGCGAAGCGCAAGACCGCGGCGGCTCCTCCGGCCCCTGAGACGGAGACGAGCGAGCTCGAGCACCGAGCGATGAAGGAAGAGCGCAACCAGCTCCAGAGCCTCGTGGGCGCTTGGTCCAGACGTACCGGAACGCCGCACCAGAACGTTCACGTCGAACTGCGCAAGGCATGTGGGGGACCGGCCGTCGCTCAAGCCACGCGGGAGCAGATCCAGGCTCGGATCAAGAAGCTGCAGGGCTGGTTCGTCGGCAAGAAGTGAGCACCGGATGTCGGCAGGGGAGACCCTGTCGGCATGAGGCTGACGAAGCCGCCGAGGCAGACGCACTGTCTGCCTCGGCGGCTTCGTCGATTCGCGGTGGGCCGGGTGTGGATTAGGCGGAGTAGAACACGGTGGGAATGGCGGGCTCGCCGTCCTGCAGGCGCCTGGCCGAACGCGGCAGCTCCGCCAAAGACTCGTCATGTCGGGCGCAGGCCTTCTTCACTCCTGCCGCGCCGATGAACGACTCATCGACCTCACCGTCGACGACGAGATCGACGCTGAGCCGACGGCCTTCGCCGAGATCATCGGGCAGGCTCGGAATGCCGACGGCTTCCTCCACGGCGATCGGACCGTCGATGAGGCGCAGCGCTTCCTTGTGTCCGCCGCGTGAGGGCTTGCCGGAGGAGTTCTTGGCCACCGAGGTCCACTCGCCGGCCTCATCGGCACGAGCCACGAGCTTGTACACCAGGCCGGCGGCCGGGGCACCTGAACCGGTGACCACCCGCGTGCCGACACCGTAGGAGTCGACGGGCGAGGCGGCCAATGCGGCGATCGCATACTCGTCGAGATCGCTCGTGACGGTGATCGTCGTGTCGCGGGCGCCGAGGCGGTCAAGGCTCTCGCGCACCTCACTGGCCTGTTCGATGAGATCGCCGGAATCGATGCGCACTCCGCCGAGGTTCGGCCCGGCCAGCTCGATCGCCGTGGTCAGCGCCTCCTCGACGTCATAGGTGTCCAGGAGCAGAGTCGTATCGGTGCCGAGCGACTTCAGCTGAGCGGCGAAGGCCTCCCGCTCGGAATCGTGGAGCAGGGTGAACGAGTGGGCCGAGGTGCCGATCGTGCGCAGACCGTACTGCAGGCCGGCGGCCAGGTTCGACGTCGAGGCGAAGCCGCCGATGACCGCTGCCCGAGCCGCAGCCACGGCCGCATGCTCGTTCGTGCGTCGCCCGCCCATCTCCGCGCAGGGGCGATCGCCGGCCGCCTGAGCCATTCGGGACGCTGCCGAGGCGACCGCACAGTCATAGTTCATCGCCGACAGGATGAGCGTCTCCAAGATGACGCCCTCGGCGAACGTCGATTCGATCGTCAGCAGCGGTGAGCCGGGGAAGTAGATCTCCCCTTCTGCATAGCCGCGGATATTGCCGGAGAACCGATAGTCGGCCAACCAGTCGATGGTGCGCTTGTCGACGATGTTCTCCCTGCTGAGGAACGAGAGCTCGGCATCGTCGAAGCGGAAGTCGCGGATCATCTCGAGGATCCGACCGGTGCCGGCGACGACACCGTAGCGGCGACCTGCGGGAAGGCTGCGGCCGAATACCTCGAAGAGGCTCTTCCGGTGAGCGGCACCGGATTCCAGGGCCGCCTGCACCATCGTCAATTCGTACTGATCCGTGAAGAAAGCCGTCGAATCGGTCCGTGTGAGATCACTCATAGGCGCGATCTTACGTCACGACAGCGTCAGTGTTCTGCCGTATGGTGGAAACGTGAGCAACCCAACGACACCAGTCCTGGAGCCGGAGGTCGACGTCCGACCCTCCGAGAACCTGGCCAAGCCCTGGCGGACCGTGGTCTTCAACGACCCGGTCAACCTCATGAGCTATGTCAGTTTCGTGTTCCAGACCTACTTCGGCTACTCCGAGGAGAAAGCCCACTCACTTATGCTCGAAGTCCATGAGAACGGGCGCTCCGTCGTTGCCACCGGAGGCCGCGAAGCCATGGAACGAGACACCCAAGCGATGCACGAATACGGCCTGTGGGCCGCGTGCCAACCCGATTCAGGATCCGACTGACACATGGCCGCTATCGACGCACGAGGGGACGATGTCGTCCTCACCCTGCAAGACAACGAACGCTCGCTCATGCTCACGGTGTTCACCGATCTTGCGGCTCTGCTGGCCGAAGACAGCGACAGCGATGACGACCGTCCGGACTCGGAGAACTGGGAAGCCCGGCTCGGACTTGTCGACCGTCCCCGTCCGGAGGACCCGGCGCTGCTGCGGCTGCTGCCCGACGTCGATCCCGAGGACGATGAGCGTTCAGCGGAGTTCCGCCGCCTCACCGAGTTCGATCTCAAACAGGCCAAAGCGCACAATGTGCGCATCGTGCTGCTGGGACTGAGCAAGGGCAATGACATCTCCCTGACACGGGACGAGGTGCTCGCCTGGATGAAGGGCCTCAACGATCTGCGACTCGTCCTCGCTGTCCGCCTCGGGATCGACACCGAGGAGGCGCAGGAGGAGAAGTACGCCCACCGTGAGGACCTCTCCGAATCCGAAGACCTCACCCTGACCCTGTACGACTTCCTGACGTGGATTCAGGACCGACTGACGACGACCTTGCTCGGCCAGACGCAAGGGGATGACGAGATATGAGACTCACCGCAATCGGCACCGCAGGCTCCTTCCCAGGACGCGGCGCCCTCGCCAGCTGCTACCTCATCGAAACCGATGAGGACACACCCACTCGCATCATCCTCGATCTCGGGTCCGGTGCGCTCAGCCCCCTGCAGGAGACGGTCGACACCGATCGTCTCTCCGGAATCGTGCTCAGCCACCTCCATCCGGATCACTGCATGGATATGACCGGCCTCTACGTCAAACACTGCTTCGACCCGAAGTTCTTCAACGGCGACATCTCCGACACGGGAACGATCCGCACGCGCACTCCGGTGTTCGCGCCGGCCGGTGCGAAGGAACGCCTGTCCAGGGCCTATTACACGGATCCCGGAAAGTCCCCGGTGGCCAACGGGGGAGACGACTCGGACTTCGACCACGCCTTCGAATTCACCGACATCGACCACGGCAGTCGTCACCAGATCGGCTCCCTGACCATCGAATCCTTCCTCGTCGACCACCCCGTCGAGGCCTATGCTCTGCGGATCACGGATGCGGCCGGCAAGGTCATCACGTATTCGGGCGACAGCGATGAGTGCGACAACCTCGTCGCAGCGGCGAAAGACGCCGACCTCTTCCTCTGCGAAGCCGCTTTCCAGGAAGACCGCGACACTGCGCGCGGCATCCACCTCACCGGCAAGCGCGCCGGGCGAGTGGCGCAGAACGCCGCGGCGTCCGCGCTCGTGCTCACCCACATCCCGGTCTGGACAGACTGCTCCATCGTTCGCGGTGAGGCGGCCGGGGAGTACCGTGGACCCATCGAGCTGGCGAAGCCCGGAGCCACCTGGACAGTGTGAGCCGGCGACGATCGCCGGCGACCAGCAGACACCACCACCGAGACGAAAGAGGCAGACAGTGCGAGCAGACGGCCGTGCAGCAGACGAACTCCGTGAAGTCCGGATCACTCCGGACTGGATCAATACAGCCGAAGGGTCCGCGCTGGTGGAATTCGGCAACACCCGCGTCCTCTGCGCGGCCTCACTGACCGAAGGCGTGCCCCGTTGGCTCAAGGGCCAGGGCCGCGGCTGGGTCACCGCCGAATACGCCATGCTCCCGCGCGCCACCGATTCCCGCAGCACCCGCGAATCGGTCAAGGGCAAACAGGGCGGACGCACTCACGAGATCTCCCGTCTCATCGGTCGCAGCCTGCGCGCCGTCATCGACATGGACAAGCTCGGAGAGAACACCCTCGTCCTCGACTGCGACGTCCTCCAGGCCGACGGCGGCACCCGCACCGCCTCGATCACCGGTGCCTACGTTGCGCTGGCGAAGGCCATCGACAAGGGGCGCTCGACCGGGCTGATCCCCGCCGCCCACCAGCCGCTCATCGACTCAGTGGCGGCCGTCAGCGTCGGCATCATCGACGGAGAGCCCCTCCTCGACCTGCCGTACGTCGAAGACTCCCGCGCCGAGACGGACATGAACGTCGTCATGACCGGGTCCGGAAAGTTCATCGAAGTCCAGGGCACCGCGGAGGGCGCACCGTTCGACCGCGACGAACTCGGCAAGCTGCTCGACCTCGCCGGCCACGGGTGCACCGAACTCACCCGCATCCAGTCCGAAGTGCTCGCCGGATGACGACCTTCGTCCTGGCCACTCACAACGAGGGCAAGAAGCGCGAGCTGCTGACCATCCTCGGGCCCGTCCTCGGTGCTGACACCCAGGTGCTCACCGCCGCCGAGGCGGGACTCGGCGATGTCGCCGAAACCGGAGTCACGTTCACCGAGAACGCGCTGATCAAGGCGCGTGCCGCGGCCGCTGCGACAGGGCACACCGCCATCGCCGACGACTCGGGAATCAGCGTCGACGTGCTCGGCGGTGCACCGGGCATCTTCTCCGCTCGCTGGTCCGGCCGGCACGGAGACGATCGTGCGAACCTCGAACTCCTGCTCGCTCAGCTGGGCGACATCGCGGCCGAACACCGCGGAGCGCAGTTCCGTTGCGCGGCGGCCGCTGTGACCGCCGACGGACGTGAGTTCACCGCCGAAGGAGTCATGCCCGGGCGCCTGGCCACCGAACCCAAGGGCGAGAACGGCTTCGGATATGACCCGATCTTCGTCCCCGAGGGTTCCGAACTCAGTGCCGCCGAGATGACGCCTGAGGAGAAGAACTCACGCTCCCACCGCCGATTCGCCTTCGACGCACTGGCCGCGATTCTCGCCGACGAATCGAATCTCTGAACCTCCTCCTCGAAACGCTCAGCATCTGAACACAGCCGCCTCACCAGCTGAGAACTTCGGATACACTGACGATGCTTGAGTGTTGGCGAACGACCCTCTTCGTGGTCGGCGAAATCGAGGAGAACAATGAAGACTCCGCGCATCATGACGTGGGTGGCGGCAGCGGCCGCCACGAGCCTGCTGATCACAGGCTGTTCGGCCGGAGCCTCCGACACCGGAGGCGATGCGCAGAAGAAGGACTCGATGACGATTGCCTTCACCGCCGAACCGGTCAACCTCGACTTCACCTCCACCTCGGGAGTCGCCATTCCCGAAGCGCTGATGGAGAACGTCTACGAATCGCTCGTCCGGTTGGACGGCGAGGGGGAGATCCAGCCCGCACTGGCCAAGGACTGGACACTGTCCGATGACCGCAAGACCTACACCTTCGAACTCCAGGATGGTGTGAAGTTCTCCAACGGTGCGGACTTCACCAGCGAAGACGTCAAGTACTCCTATGAACGAGTGCAGAAGGACTGGAAGAACGCGCTGAAGTCGAAGATGGACATCGTCGAGTCCATCGAGACCCCGGACGACTCCACCGTCACGATCGAACTGAAGAAACCGTCGAACACCTGGCTGTTCAACCTCACCAGCCTCGTCGGAGCCGTCTTCGACACCGAAGGCACCGACGACCTGGCGAACGAAGCCGTCGGCACCGGTCCCTTCGCGATCGAGAAATTCACACGCGGACAGTCCATCGACTTCGCCGCCCGCGACGACTACTGGGGCGAGAAGCCGTCCCTGAACTCGGTCCAGTTCAAATACTTCAAAGACGCGGTTTCGGCCTCGAACGCCCTGAAGTCCGGGGAAATCGACCTCGTCTCCAACCTCCAGGCCCCCGAACTGGCCGGAGAGTTCCAAAGCGACGACTATCAGATCGTCTCCGGCACTACGAACGGCGAAGTCGTGCTGTCGATGAACAACGCCGAGGGCATCTTCAAAGACAAGAAGGCCCGTGAAGCCGTGATGCATGCGATCGACCGCAAGGCCGTCCTCGACACGGCCTGGGCGGGCTACGGCGAGCTCATCGGCTCGATGGTTCCCCCGACCGACCCGTACTACGAAGACCTCACCGGGGTGTGGAAGTACGATCCGAAGAAGGCCAAGCAGCTCGTCGACGAAGCCGGGATCAAGGGCGAGGAATTCGCCTTCACCGTGCCGAACCTGCCGTACGCGAAGGCGATCTCCGAAATCGTCTCCGCGCAGCTCGAAGAGGTCGGACTGAAGGCGAAGATCTCGACTCAGGAGTTCCCAGCCGTGTGGTTGGACAAGACCTTCACCGAACACGATTACGACATGTCGGTGATCAACCATGCCGAACCGCGCGACATCCTCACCGTGTTCTCGAAGGACTACTACATCGGCTACGACGATTCGTCGATCAAGAAGCTGGCAGACAAAGCCGATACCGGAACCGAAGACGAGTACATCTCGGGAATGAAGAAGATCGCGCGGACGATCACCGAGGATGCCGCCTCGGACTTCCTGTTCCTGTTCCCGAATCTCGTCATCGCCAAGTCCGGAGTCGAGGGGATACCCGCCAACCGCGTCTCCGACGCATTCAAGATCGCCGACCTCAGCTGGTCCTGACCGCGCACGTCGATGCTCACCTACGCAATCAACCGCGCGATCCAGTTCGCGCTGTCCCTCCTCGTCGCCTCGGTGGTGATCTTCGCCCTGATGAGCCTGCTGCCGGGCAATGCGGCACAGGTGGCGCTGGGAACGAACGCCACCCCGGAGGCAGTAGCGTCGCTCGAAGCTCAATACGGGCTTGATCGGCCGCCACTCATCCGGTACTTCGACTGGTTGGGAGGAATGCTCACCGGAGACTTCGGCACCTCCTACGTCACCGGTGCCGAGATCACTCCCGTCATCGTCGACAGCGTCCAGGTCACGGCGATCCTCGTCATCGCGGCCATCGCCGTGTCCATCCTCATCGCCGTGCCCCTGGGCACCTTCGCCGCCCTCGAGCAGCGCAACTGGATCGGCGTGACGATCTCGGCGATCAGCCAGGTCGGCATCGCGATACCGAACTTCCTGGCCGCGATCATCCTCGTCATCATATTCTCTCTGACCCTCGGATGGTTCCCGTCCCAAGGCTGGATGGCTCCGATCGAGGGCCTCGGCGGCTTCCTTGTCCGTCTCGTCCTGCCGGTCGTGTCGCTTGCTCTCGTGCAGGCGGCGATCCTCACCCGCTACGTTCGTTCGGCCGTGCTCGATGTGATGCGGGAAGACTATATCCGCACCGCCCGCGCCAAGGGACTGACCAAGACGAAGGCGCTGTTCGCGCACGGACTGCGCAATGCGGCGATTCCTGTCATCACCGTCGCCGGAGTCCAACTGGCCACCCTGCTGGTCGGGGCCGTGATCATCGAACAGATCTTCGTTCTGCCCGGAATCGGCTCCGAGCTCGTCCGCGCCGTCGCCAATCGTGACCTCGTAGCGGTGCAGGGCATCGTCATGGTCCTCGTCCTGCTCGTGCTCGTCATCAACCTCATCGTCGACATCCTCGTGCCCATCGTCGACCCCCGGATCAGGAACGCCGCATGAACCCGACCCCGACCGGTGCCCAGAGCCCCAGCGACCACGTCGATCCCGTCGCTCACGACGCGACAGACACGACCGCCTCGGCGAAGATCCGGCCGGGTCGGTCCCGCAGGAGCGGACGGCGGGCGAACGCATCGATGATCATCGGCGCGGGCCTCGTCGTGCTCATCGTCGGACTCGCTCTCATCTCCTTCGTGTGGACCCCGTACGACCCGACCACGATCGACCCCGCCGCCCGATTGCAGAGCGGCAGCCTCACCCACCCGTTCGGCACCGACACCTTCGGACGGGACACGTTGACCTGGGTGATGGTCGGGGCGCGGATCACGCTGCTCGTCGGGGTCGTCGCCGTCGGCATCGCCCTGCTCATCGGCACCCCGATCGGAATCGTCTCCGCCTTCTTCGCGAAACAGCCGTGGGGAATGTGGCTCGACGCGGTGATCATGCGGGCCAACGACATCCTGTTGGCCTTCCCCGCGCTGCTGCTGGCGATCATCTTCGCTGCCGTCTACTCGCCGGGGACGGGACCGGCCATGGTCGCCGTCGGCATCGCCGCGATCCCCGGCTTCGCGCGCGTCGCACGCTCCGGCACGCTGCAGGTGCTGGGCTCCGAATACGTCCGCGCCGCGCGAGCTTCGAACCGTCGGATCCCGGCCATCGCCGTCGTCCACGTGCTGCCGAACATCGCCGGAATGGTCATCGTCCAGGCGTCCGTGGCCTTCGCGATCTCCGTCCTCGCCGAGGCGGGGCTGTCCTTCCTCGGACTCGGCACCCAGGCCCCGACCCCGTCGTGGGGCCGGATGCTGCAGGAGTCCCAGCAGTACCTGTCCACCCACCCCGAGCTCGCTCTGTGGCCGGGAGTGTTCATTGCACTCGCGGTGCTCGGATTCAATCTCTTGGGCGATGGGCTGCGCGACCGGTTCGACCCGAAGATGGAGGCGCGAGGTGCCTGAGAACCTGCTCGAGGTTCGTGACCTCACCATCACCCCTGCCGGAGCGGACGCTCCGGTGCTCCACGATGTCAGCCTCAGTCTGGCGCCGGGCGAGCGGGTCGGACTCATCGGCGAATCCGGGTCGGGGAAATCGCTGACCGCCCAGTCCGTGATGGGTCTGCTGCCAGAAGAGCTGCACGCCCGTGGCCAGGTGCACCTGCAGGGGCATTCCGGGAACCTTCTCGAAGCGAACGAGAAGACCCTGGCCGGGCTGCGCTCGGACATCGTGTCCATGGTGTTCCAGGAACCCATGAGCGCCCTCAATCCGCTCATGCGCATCGGCGACCAGATCGCCGAAGTGCTGCGCCTCCATGGCAAGGCGCCGCGGGGGCAGATTCCGACGCGTGTGCTCGAACTGCTCCGCGACGTCCACATGCCCGACCCCGACAGCGCCCGGTTCGCCTACCCGCACCAGCTGTCGGGCGGGCAGCGGCAGCGGGTCATGCTCGCGATCGCCCTGGCCAATTCGCCGAGGCTGCTCATCTGCGACGAGCCCACCACCGCCCTCGACGTCACCGTGCAGAAGCATATGCTCGACCTCATCGTCGAGAGGGTCTCGGCGGTGGAGGCTGGACTGCTGTTCATCACTCACGACCTCGCTGTCGTCGCCGGAGTCTGCGATCGGGTCATCGTCATGTACCGCGGCCGCATCGTCGAGTCCGGCAGCGTCGACGAGATCTTCACCGCGCCCAAGCACGAGTACACGCGAGGGCTCCTGGCATCCTCGGATCTCGAAGCCACAGATGACCGCGGCCGACTCTTCACACTCAAGACCGCGCTCGCCTACTCGGGGCCGCAGATCGGCGAAGGAGAGGCTTCGGTCGATGTGGGGGAGCCGGGGGATCTTCGCGACGAACCGCAGATCTCGACCCGACCGGATCACACCGGCATGTCCGTCGCGGGGTCGACGGACGAAGACAGCGTCAGGACCACCTCGGCGAGGGAAGGGGCCGGAGCCGCCTCGGTGAGGGATGACCACCGAACCCCCTCGGTGAGGGAATCGGCACCGCTCATCGAGGTCTCGGACGTCACCCGGATCTTTCGCGGACGCGGACTCTTCGGTCGCAGACGATCGGACGTCACCGCCCTGGGCGGGATCGACTTCAGCGTCGCGGCCGGAGCCCGCCTGGGCATCGTGGGGGAGTCGGGATCGGGGAAGTCAACGCTGCTGAACATCCTCTCCGGCCTCGACCGACCGACCACCGGGCATGTGCGCGTCGGCGACATCCGGGTCGAAGCCGCGAGCTCACAGGCTCTGCGCCGCCTGCGCGAGAACCTGCAGATCGTGTTCCAGGATCCGTTCGCCTCGCTCGACCCGCGGATGCGCATCGCCGACATCGTCGCCGAACCGCTCATCGCCGCCGGAGTCGACAAGGACGAACGCGCAGCACGGGTCGAGGAGATGATCGCCGCCGTCGACCTCGACCAGGACTCCCTGCGCCGGTACCCGCACCAGTTCTCCGGCGGGCAGCGACAGCGCATCTCGATCGCCCGGGCCCTCGTGACCAGGCCGCAGATCCTCGTCGCCGACGAACCGGTCTCCGCCCTCGACGTCTCGGTGCGTGCGCAGGTCCTCAACCTGCTCACCGACCTCGTCGACGAGTACGCGCTGACTCTCCTCTTCGTCTCCCACGACCTCGGCGTCGTCAAACACCTGTGCTCCGAGGTCATCGTCATGAGAGCCGGACAGATCGTCGAATCGGGTGCGACGGAGGACATCTACGCGAACCCGCAGGACGAGTACACGCGGCGCCTCATCGCCGCCACCCCGAGCCTGGCCGAAGCACTCGCGGCCGGATAGACCGGCTCGCGCGCGGGATGCGACGAACCATCGAGAGAAAGGGCAGCATATGACCACATCGCTTGCCGACCGCAGTGCGGCCGAAATGGCAGCCGGATTCGCCGGCGGGGACTTCGACCCGGTCGAGGTGCACTCCGCGGTCGTCGACCGCATGGACGACTGCGAACCGACCATCAACGCCCTGTTCCACCGCGACGACGAACGCTCCCGGGACGCCGCCGCTGCCAGCGCAGCACGCTGGCGAGAGGGACGACCGTTGAGCGACCTCGACGGGGTGCCCGTGACGATCAAGGAGAACATCGCCCGCCGCGGAGTTCCGCTGCCCAGCGGCCACGCCTGGGTGGAGATGCCGGTGGCCGGCCACGATGCCCCGATCACCGAGCGTCTCGAAGAAGCCGGAGCCGTCATCCTCGGTTCGACGACGATGCCCGACTGGGGAATGCTCTCCTCAGGAGTGTCCTCTCTGCACGGAATCACCCGTTCACCGCTGGACCCGAGCCTGACGACCGGAGGGTCGAGCGCCGGAGCCGGAGCCGCGGCAGCCGCCGGATACGGACCCATCCACATCGGCTCCGACATCGGCGGATCCATCCGCCTGCCATGCACGTGGCTCGGTCTGGCCGGACTCAAGCCCAGCTTCGGCCGCGTGCCTCTCGACGCCCCCTACCTGGGCAGATGTGCGGGACCGCTGGCGCGGACGATGGCCGACGTCAAAGCCGCCATGGACATCATCTCCGCCCCGGACGATCGCGACTATTCGCGGCTGCCGCGCTTCGCCGCCGATGATGCGCAGTCTCTGCCGGGCAGCGACTCGGCTGGAGCCTTCGACCCGCGGGGACTGCGCATCGGCGTGCAGCTCGACGCCGGGTGCGGGGTCGCCGCAGCGGCGCAGGTGCGCTCGGCCGTCACCGAGGCGGCAGAGAGGTTCTCTGCGGCCGGTGCAGAAATCGTCACGGTCGATCCTTTCATCGACGATGATCACCTCCGCGACATGGATCTGTTCTGGCGGGTCCGGTCGTGGGCCGACCTCAAGGCGCTGCCTGTCGACGAACAGGCGCTCATTCTGCCTTATATCCAGCAGTGGGCACAGGACGGAGCCGATACCAGCGGAGTCGACCTGATGCGCTGCTATCACAGTGTTCAGGAGATCCGGCGGCGGACGGTCGAAGCAACTGCCGAGTTCGACCTGGTCATCTCGCCGACAGCTCCGGACGCGGCATTCCCGGCCGAGCAGCCGATGCCGTACCCGCAGGTGCACGAACCGATGGGGCATATAGGGTTCACCATGCCGTTCAACATGTCAGAACAGCCTGCGGCGACGGTGCTGGCCGGATCCATGGACGACGGTCGGACCATCGGAGTGCAGATCGCCGGACGACGGTTCGCCGACGAACTCGTCATGGCCGCCGGTGCCTGGTTCGAAGCCGCGGCCGACCTCGAGCTGCCGACTCGGTCGGTCGGAGTCTGAGAGAACGACGACAGCGGGCCTGCGACGACCGGGAATCGGTCGTCACAGGCCCGCTGTGACTTGGACGTCGCCTCGGTGACGGTGGGTGTCTCACCTCGGGGAGGTGAGGTGCACCGTGTCGGCGGTGGACCCTGAGGTCAGAAGTCGAAGAATTCGACCGAGAGCTTGTCTCCGTCGATCTTCACGCTTCCGGACACCGACAGGGAGTTGCCGTTGGAGAAGTACGAGGAGCCGGCCCTCTTGCCGTCGACGGAGAAGTTGAACTTGCCTGGCTTCTCGGTGAAGAACGAGCCGGTGTTCGTGTCTCCGGCGCCGAAGCTGGCCTTCACCTTCGGCATCTCCTTCATGTCCCATTTGGCGGTGTTCTTCTTCGCCAGATCATCGAGCTTCTTGTCCGAACCGCCGACTGGGATCTCGGTCGGGTCGTACTTGATGAAGTCGCACTTCGGCTCGATGCTCTTGTTGTCGAAGCACTTCTTGAGCTCCTTCTCGACCTGTTTCTGAACTTCCTTGTCGAAGGCGCCGGTCGGGGACAGATCGAGGTTGAGGGTGGTGGGGGACACCTGGCCCTTGTTCGGCTGTCCGCCGGGGGCGAAGGCCTTCGGGAAGTTCACCTTGGCCGTATCGGAAGCTTCGGAGATCCACTTGCTCTTCGGAATCGTGAAGTCGTAGCTGCCGGGGTAGACAGCGAACGACGTGGTGCCCGACTTCGCCTTGTAGTCCTTGCCGTTGACGGCGAGACCGTCGGCAGCGGGGATATCGAGGGAGATGACGTTGAGGTCGGGGCCCTTCATCGTCCACTTGTCGAAGAACAGGTCCTGTTTGCCGTCCTTCGTCGCAGAGAGCTCCACATTGTAGGGGCTGCCGTCGAGCTCGTAGGACACGACGACGGTGCCCTTGTCCCCGTCGGTCTTCGACGATTCGACCTTGGCCTTCTCGATCTTCGCCGATGAGGAATCGGTGAATTCCTTCTGCAGCAGATCGAGGTTCGTGCCCTCAGGCCGTGTCGAGGGGGCGATCTTCTCCGCGGCTGCGAAATCACCCTTGTTCAGGGCTTCGACGTAGTCCTCTGCGACCTTGTCGGGTCCGTACTTGTTCTTGTTCACGCTGCCGATGACGAAGAACCCGACGAGGACGAGGATGATGACCAGCGCGACCGCACCGAGGGTGATGAAGAGCGGAAGTTTGCTCTTCTTCTTATCGGGGCGATTGTCGGCACGCGTCGCGGTGCTCTGACCGCCGGCGAAACCCGGAGCCGGTGCAGGCTGCGGAATCGCCTGGGACGGACCGGAACCGGTCTGTTGGGCGTTCGGACCCGACCCCGTCTGATACTGCCCGGACTGGTTCTGGGCGGAGTTGTACTGGCCCGGCTGGTCCTGAGCGCCGGGGTACGGCTGATTAGACGCCCCCGGATATGCCGCATTCGAATACTGACCGCCTGGCTGTTGGCCGCCCTGCGGCTGAGCGCCTTGCGATTGAGCCCCGGGGTAGCCGCCGTTCGGCTGCTGCGGGCTCTGGTACTGGTTGTTCGGATACTGCCCGTTCTGAGGCTGGTCACTCGGAGACGGGGCACCGGGATAGGGACCCGCCTGTGGGCCGCCCTGAACGTTGGCTCCGCCTTGCTGGCCGGAGTTGAAGGACTGATCGTTCTGGGCGCCGGGGCCCGAATACTGAGGCGGTTGGTTCTGCTGAGAAGCAGCCGGAGCGACCGTCGGTCGTTCCGGCGCATCGTTGCCCGGAGCTCCCAAGGGTGGTGCCTGGTCATCGGGCACCGAGGAACCGCTTCCGGACTGAGCCGAACCGCCGGTTGCGGTGGGGGCGTCATCGGAGACCGAACCCGGAAGGCCCTCATCCGTCGGCAACTCCGACTCGGGCTTCGACCCGCTGTTCTCCGGAGGCTCGCTGGGTGGTGGCGGGAAATTGGGGTGATCGTTCCCGTTGCTCATCGTGGGGTCATCCTTTGCGTGTACAAGCCTGTCCTGGCGCAATTGTACTTCCCGGAGCAGGGAATCGCGTGGTCAATACCGGGAAGCCGAGCCGGGTTAGGCGAAAATGGTCCTGATGCACACTTCTCCTCACCCTCAGCCCTACCGTCGGACGATCTTCGCAGCCCTCATGGAAGTCGTGAAGATCGACCTCATCGTCGTTCCCGCGGGATTCGTCGTCGCCATCGTCTTCTGGATCATCGGGCTCGGCTCGCAGCTGCCGTACTCGGCGATTCCCGAATGGGCGTTCGCACTGTGGGGGACGGTGTCAGGACTGAGTGTCTCGTCCCTCGGATTCGACTTCTCGCTGGCGCCGAGCCTCGTGACTGTCGGCCTGTGGCTGCTGGTGGCAACGGGGGCCAAACGAGTCGCCCGCAGCACGGCAGCGGACAGCCCGGCCGAGAGCGACGACGATCCCGGCGGATGGTGGGCGCTCATGGGTACAGCTCTGGGCACCTTCGTCGTGGCCTACGCCGCTCCTCTGCTCGTCGCGGCGGTCCTGGTCGGCCAGGCCACGGTGACTCCGCTCGGATTCCTTCGGCTCTTCCTCTTCCTCGTCACGGCTGTGGCGTGGGCCTTCATTCGGGTGCGAGGAATCGGTGACATCCCCGGACTGGCCGTGATCGCCGATGACACCTGGACTGTCTCCGTCGGACTCGCACGCCGTCTGCTGTGGGCCGCTGCGGCACTCGGTGCGATCGTGCTCGTCGTCGGAATCGTGATCCGCTGGAGCGATGTCGCCGACACTGTGCAGGTCTACAGCTCACCGGTCGCCGCAGGCATCGGTCTCATCGTCGTTCAGGCGCTCTTCGCCCCGAGCATCCTCTTCTCAGCCCTGTCGTGGACCGCCGGGACGGGAGTGAGCATCGGCGGGGCCGGGACGAGCTCTGCATTCACTTCGACCTCAGCGCCCGTGCCCGATGTGCACGTGCTGCAGCTGTTGGACGGTGACTATCCCGCCTGGACGGCGGCCGCACCGGCGCTTCTCGTGCTGCTCGGTCTGCTGTGCGTCATCCTCGGCCGCGACCGAGCCCGCGACATCGCCGCACAGTCGTGGATGGGACTGGGGCTTGCAATCGGGATACTGTTCGTCGCCCTCGAGGTGCTCGCACTGTTCGCCGGTGGGGCCTTGGGCCCGCTGGGTCTCTCCGGGTTCGGACCCTCGGCCCTGACGTCGGCGCTGGCGATCACTGGGTGGATTGGTGTGGGAATGATGGCCGCCGGCCTTCTGCTGATCAGACTCTCCGGTCTGCACGCCGAGTATTCCGAATTCGCCGAGGATGACGAAGAGTACCCCGACGACGAGGATGCCACAGCGGGCGCTTTCGAAGAGGACCGCACAACGGATGCGTTCGATGAGGACGAACCGGAATCGCTCGCCGACGACATCGTCGACGAAGACGAACCGCGTTAGACGAGGGCGCCGCCTCGGTGACGGATTGGGCTGCCTCGGTGAGGCAGCGTACTCACCGCGGCTGTGGCGCGAACGGAAGTCCGCCTCGGTGACGGGTCAGGCGTGAACCGAGGACATCCTCGGTGAGGGGATCAGCGCTGAATGACCTGGACCGTGGCCCCGTGGATCACTTGGTGCCGGGCAGGTCGAGATCCTGGCCGGTGACCTGCTTGAACCAGTCACCCAGACCCGACTGATACTCACTCGAGCATGAGAGCTGCGCCTGTTGCGTGATCGCGTCGCGCAGGCATTCCTCGTACTTCGACTGCACCGGCCAGAGGATGACCGAGGACATCGTGGAGAAGATGAGGTAGATGCTGAGCAGACCGCCGAGGATGCCCAAGGACATGTTCCGGCGCTGCTTGGTCTTGACGACGGCGACGATGTACTTCACCGACCAGACGACTGCGGCGATGGCAAAGCCGATGGCGGCGAGCTTGAACGGCAGCTGATACGTGAACGTCAGCACCGAGGCGAGGATCAGCAGTATCAGGACGAGCCCGTGTCGTGCCGGTGCGGCCTGTGCCTCCTCTTCGGGAGTCGGCGCCTTCTTCTCTTCGGTATTCTGCGGTGACGTCACTGGATCAGTTTCTCACAGTCGACTGACAAATGCCTCGGCGGGCCGTGTCCGCACGATGACAGCAGGGCATCGTCCATGTGCTGCAGACGTTAGACTGTGCGGGTGCGCATCGTTCTTCTGGCATCAGGATCCGGTACCCTCACGCAGTCCGTCATCGACGCTTTCGCCGACGGGACCCGTGGAGTCGACATCGTCGCCATCGGGGCCGACTCGGACACCGCAGGGGTCCTGACCCGAGCCGAACAGCATGAGATTCCCTCCTTCGTCGTCCGGCCCAAGGACTTCGCCGACCGCGACGAGTGGAACCTGGCGCTGAAGGACACGGTGGCCGAGCTCGCCCCGGACTGGGTTGTCTCTGCCGGTTTCATGCGCATCCTCGGTCCCAGCTTCGTCGAGGCCTTCCCGTCCCGGATCATCAACACCCATCCGGCGCTGCTGCCGTCGTTCCCGGGTGCACACGGGGTCCGCGACGCGCTCGCCCATGGGGTGAAGCTGACCGGCGGAACCATTCACCTCGTCGACACCGGAGTCGACACCGGACCGATCATCACTCAGTACGCGGTGCCCATCGGCGATGACGACACCGAGGAGACCGTGCACGAGAACATCAAAGCCCGGGAACGCGAAGAGCTCGTGCGTCTGCTGGCACATCTGGCCCACACCGACCTCGTCGTCGAAGGGCGACATGTCCGCGGATATGTCGCCTCGGCGATGACCGCCCACTGACCCCGCCGTGAGAAGAACCGACCGGCAACCGAACCTCGAGGAGGATCTGTGACAGGAACCCGCGCGATCAAGAGAGCGCTGATCAGCGTCTACGACAAGACCGGGCTGGAGGAGCTGGCTCGCGGCCTCCACGCCGCCGGAGTCCAGATCGTGTCGACAGGATCAACGGCAGCGAAGATCGCCGAGGCGGGAGCCGCGGTGACGAAGGTCGAAGACCTCACCGGGTTCCCCGAGTGCCTCGAAGGGCGGGTCAAGACCCTTCATCCGCGCGTCCACGCCGGCATCCTCGCCGATTCCCGCAAGCCTGAGCACCTGGAACAGCTGTCCGAACTCGAGATCGAGCCCTTCGACCTCGTCGTCGTCAACCTCTATCCATTCGCCGACACCGTCGCGAGCGGAGCCGGCTTCGACGACTGCATCGAACAGATCGACATCGGCGGACCCTCGATGGTGCGTGCGGCGGCGAAGAACCACCCCACGGTCACCGTCGTGACCGATCCGGCCGACTACTCGGCCGTGCTCGACGCAGCCGCCGGAGACGGCTTCGATATCGATGCCCGCCGCACCTTCGCCGCCCGCGCCTTCGCCCACACTGCCGCCTACGACGCGGCCGTCGCCTCCTGGTTCGCCGCGGAACTCGCCACCGATGAGAAGGCCGCATTCGCCGGCCTCATCGGAGAGAAGATCGCCGACCTGCGCTATGGAGAGAATCCGCACCAGGCTGCTGCCGTGTACTCCGACGGCACCGCCGGAATCGCCGGTGCGAAACTGCTCGGCGGCAAAGCGATGTCGTACAACAACTACATGGACACCGATGCCGCGATCCGCGCGGCATTCGACTTCGAGCAGCCGGCCGTCGCCATCATCAAGCATGCGAACCCCTGCGGAATCGCCGTCGGTGAGACCGCTGCCGCTGCGCACAAGTCCTCCCACGAATGCGATCCGCTGTCGGCCTACGGCGGTGTCATCGCCACGAACCGCGAGGTCGACGCAGAGCTCGCAGCATCGATCAAGCCGATCTTCACAGAATGCCTGGCCGCTCCGTCGTTCAGCGCCGAGGCACTTGAGATCCTCACGACGAAGAAGAACCTGCGACTGCTCGAGCTCGGCGACATCGATGTGCCCACAGACGAGGTCAAGCCGATCAGCGGTGGGTTCCTCGTACAGGACCGCGACGCCTTCCAGGCGGACGGCGACTCCGTCGAGAACTGGACCCTGGCCGCTGGTCCGGCAGCTGCACCCGAGGTCCTCGCGGATCTCGAATTCGCGTGGAAGGCCGGACGGGCTGTGAAGTCCAACGCGATCCTGCTCGCCAAGGGGGGAGCCTCGGTGGGTGTGGGCATGGGTCAGGTCAACCGCGTCGACTCGGCCAAACTCGCTGTCGAACGTGCCGGAGCCGAACGCGCCACCGGTGCGGTCGCAGCCTCCGACGCCTTCTTCCCGTTCCCCGACGGTCTGCAGATCCTCATCGACGCAGGAGTCACCGCCGTGGTGCAGCCCGGCGGATCGATCCGCGATGATGAGGTCATCGCGGCCGCGGAGGCGGCAGGGATCACGATGTACCTGACCGGGAGCCGCCATTTCTTCCACTGAGATGAAGCGGCCTCACCCCCGCCACGCACGGCGGGGGAGAGGGCCGATCGCGAAGCGATGGATCTACTGGAAACGGCGATACGCGCATCCCACTCGGCGTGACTGGGTGCTGCTCGGCTGTCTCCTGGGCGTCGCCGCCGCCGCGGCGTGCTCCGTCATCGATTTCCGCCTCGGTGCTGTCGTCCTCGCGGTCGTTCCTGCCGGTCTCGCCGGGTTCCGAGCGATGCCGCCGCCGTGGACCGAAGTGTGGGCGAATCGGTCGAAGGTCGTCGACATCACGACCTGTCTGGTGTTCGCCGGACTGCTGGTCGGGCTTGCGTTCCTCGTACCGCTGACCCGCTGAGGAGTCGGTCTCGGCGACGTTCTTTATGTGCATTCGCTGAGAAATGGGACGCGCAGGTGTCGTCACGTCGACAATAGTGGCAAGGTGAGTGGCGTCAGAGGTTCGCTTCGAACCTTTTCCGATGAAAGGAGACAGCATGGGGCTCGACGATCTTACTAACAAAGCCAAGGACGCCTTGAATAGCGATAAGGGTGAAGAGATCAGCGACCAGGGCCTGGACAAGGCCTCGGACGCAGCCAACAATGTCACCGGTGGAAAGTTCGAAGACCAGATCAATCAGGGTCGCGACGGAGCCGATGACAAGCTCGGCAACGAATGATCTTTAATCCATAGCCGCGTCCGGCATGGATGAGCGCCGAGGAGAATGTGATTCTCCTCGGCGCTTTCTTGTGTTCTGGCTAGCGTCAGTCGATACCAACTATCGGGGCACGAGTGGCTTCGCTGCGCGAGAGAACGGCTCAGTGCAGTGGATGCACGGCTTGGCCGTGCATCCACCTGCACCATTGCCTCAGCTGAGTTTTTCGATCGGGGCGTAGCGCAGCAGCAGCCGCTTCGATCCGGCCGAACCGAAGTCGACGACGGCCACGGTCTTGTCTCCGACACCGTTGACTTCGGTGACGGTGCCGAGCCCGAAGGACTCGTGCGAGACCTTCTCGCCGACCTCGACGGAGATGACCTCACGATTGGGTCGGATCCGATTGGGGAATCCGGCAACCGGTGTCGACGAACTCGCACTCGAGCTTGAGCGGGAGCCGCCACCGGACGACCGTGATGACCCGAAGCCGCGTGATCCTCCCGAGTATCCGGACGAATAGCCGCCGGAGCCGAAACCTCCGGAACCGAAGCCGCCCGAAGCGAACCCGCCGGAGAAGCTGCCCGTGTTCTCCCAATTGATGAGGTTCTCCGGGATCTCGGACAGGAACCGGCTCGGCGGATTGTATTGAGGCTGACCCCACATGCTCCGGGTCTCGGCGCGAGTGACGAGCAGACGCTGCCGTGCACGCGTGAGCCCGACATACGCCAGACGCCGCTCCTCCGACAGCTCCTGCGGATTCTCGAAGGAACGCGAATGCGGGAATCCTCCGTCTTCGAGCCCGGTGAGGAAGACCACCGGGAACTCGAGTCCCTTAGCCGTGTGCAGAGTCATCAGTGTGACCTGACCGAGTTCGGCATCGGGGATCTGATCAGTGTCCGAGGCCAGAGCCACCTGCTCGAGGAACTGATCGATGGCCGCCGCGCCGACGCCCGGCGCAGCGGAGGCGTCTGCGGAACCGACGTCATCGACGTCGGGGTCGACCGCCTCGGCGGCGGTTTCAGTCTCTGTGCCTCTGGGCTCCGCGGCGGCGGTCGCCTCGGTGTCGGTGCCGTCATCTGTGTCGGTGTCATCCGGGGTGTCCGGTTCCGCAACTGCGGCAGCCTCCCGAGTGGCGACGAAATCCTCGGCCACGGCGACGAGTTCGGCGAGGTTGTCGACACGGGACTCGTCCTGCGGATCGGTGCTCTTCTGCAGCGATTCGAGGTACCCGGACTGTTCGAGGATCGCCTCGATGACCCGGGAGAGCGGGGAGGATTCGGCGGTCGAGCGCAGGTCCTGCATGAGGTCGTAGAACTTCTGCACCGAGGTCAGGGCGCGCGAACTCAGGTGAGGGATCTCGTCGAGGCGGCCCAGGGCGGTGAAGAAGCTGATGTTCTCCCGGTCGGCGAAGTCGGCGATGATGCCCTCGGTGCGGTCGCCGATGGAGCGTTTGGGCACATTGAGGATGCGGCGCAGATTGACGTCGTCATCGGGGTTGGCGACGACGCGCAGGTAGGCGAGGGCGTCCTTGATCTCCTTGCGCTCGTAGAAGCGGGTGCCGCCGACGACCTTGTACGGGATTCCGGACCGGACCAGCGCATCTTCGATGGCGCGCGACTGAGCGTTCGTGCGGTAGAACACGGCGAAGTCACCATAGGTGTACTTCTCCTCGTCGATGAGGTCATCGATGCGGTCGACGATGAACCGGGCTTCACCTTGTTCGTTCTCGGCCACCCAGCCGACGATCTGCTCGCCGGAACCCTCCGAGGTCCACAGCTTCTTCTCGCGGCGGTCGTCGTTGTTCGCGATCACGGCATTGGCGGCGTCGAGGATGTTCTGCGTCGACCGATAGTTCTGTTCCAACAGAATGGTGTCCGCGTTCGGGAAGTCCTTCTCGAACTCGACGATGTTGCGCACCGTGGCGCCGCGGAAGGCATAGATCGACTGGTCGGCGTCGCCGACGACGGTGAGTTCGGCACCCGTCGGCCCTCCTGCGCCGTCACCGGCCAGGGCTTTGATCAGGGCGTACTGTGCTGGGTTCGTGTCCTGGTACTCGTCGACGAGGATATGGCGGAACCGGCGACGGTAGGAATCGGCCACCTCGGGGAAGGCGCCGAAGAGGTGGACGGTCTCTGCGATGAGGTCGTCGAAGTCGAAGGCATTGGCCAGGCGCAGACGGGAGGTGTAGCGCTTGAAGACGTCGGCGAGCACCTCGTCGGCGGGATTGTTGGGCCGCGGGATGAAGTCGTCGGGGGTCTGCAGGTCGTTCTTGAGGTTCGAGATTCGGTGCAGGATGGCCCGCGGGGCGTACTTCTTCGTGTCGAGGCCGAGCTCCTTGAGGATCTGGGCGACGAGGCGCTGGGCGTCCTGGGCGTCGTAGATCGTGAAATTCGACTTCATGCCCAGCACCTTCGCCTCGCGGCGGAGGATGCGCACACACGAGGAGTGGAAGGTCGAGACCCACATGGCGCGGGAGGCAGGGCCGACGATCGAGGACACGCGTTCGGCCATCTCTTTCGCGGCCTTGTTCGTGAACGTGATCGCCAGGACTTCGCCGGGGTGGGCGCGACCGGTGGCCAAGGCGTAGGCGATGCGTCGGGTGAGCACGGTCGTCTTGCCCGATCCGGCTCCGGCGACGATGAGCAGCGGGGATCCCGTATGGATTACGGCCTCGCGCTGCCTGGGGTTGAGTCCGGTGAGGAGTTCGGCCGCTCGGGAGTCGGCGCCGGCGGCATGGTCGGTGTGTTCAGCTGCAGCAGTCATGTCGCCCCCAACGATACCGTCAGCCTCGGACACGAGCTCACACCCCTCAGAACTACCTGACGGCGGCTCAGCAACCTCGCGCGAGGTTGCTGAGCCGCCGTCAGGTAGTAATTGGGGAGGGTCAGTGGATGAAGACGGCCACGATGACGTTGATGACCGCGAAGGCCACCACCAGGTGTGCCATGGTCGCCGACGGGTTCGCCACCTTCACGCCTGCCCCGCCCTCTGCAGGCGCAGAGGCGGCGAAGGCCTTCTGCTTCTTGTTGCCGATGAACGCGAAGACAGTGACGAGGATCGCCACGACCAGTTTGATGCCGAGCTTCATATGGTTGACGTCGCCATCGCCCATCTCGGCCAGCCCCATGAGCAGCAGGCCGGTGACCAGCTGCAGATAGGCGCCGTGGAGCATTCCGGGCATCACTTTGGGGGAGCGGATGACGGTGAAATAGCCACCGACGATGATGGCCATACCCAGCAGATGCAGGGTCAGAAGAATCTCGCGTAGAATTTCCATACAGTTAATCGTAGTGGCATGATGGTGTCTCGTGAGCGCGGGCCCCTCTACTGGTGCACGCTGTTCCGCCCTGGTGTAATGGCAGCACGCCGGCCTTTGGAGCCGTGCAGTATAGGTTCGAATCCTATGGGCGGAGCTGGCCCAACCCGACATGCGAAGGATTCAACTATGTCGCAGACTCATCCGACCGCCGTCATCGTTCTGGCAGCGGGCCAAGGCACTCGAATGAAGTCGGCTCTTCCCAAGGTGATGCATCCCATCGGCGGACGCTCCCTGCTCCATCACTCCGTCGCCGCAGCGGCCGGAACCTCTCCCGAGCACCTCATCGTCGTCGTCCGCCATGAGCGCGATCAGCTCGTCGCCCACCTCGACTCCCTTCCCGTGTCCTCCCAGCGAACCCTGCTCATCGCCGATCAGGATGAGGTTCCGGGCACCGGCCGCGCCACCGAATGTGCGCTCACCCAGCTGCCCGAGGACCTCAGCGGAACCGTCGTCGTCACCTACGGCGATGTGCCGCTGCTGACGACGGAGACCATCAACGGCCTCGTCGAGATCCACGAATCCAACGCCAACGCCGTGACCGTCCTGTCCGCCGAGGTGGACGACCCGACCGGGTACGGCCGCATCGTCCGCGACGCGAACGGATCCCTGCTGCGCATCGTCGAGCAGAAGGACGCCGGCGAGACCGAACGGGCCATCCGTGAGATCAACTCCGGTATCTACGCCTTCGACGCCGCGGCGCTCAAGGAGGGCCTGGCCGCGCTGACGACCGACAACGCGCAGGGTGAGAAGTACCTCACCGACGTCATCGGACATTCCCGTGAGGCGGGCCGCCCCGTCGCCGCCACGGCCACCGACGACCTGTGGCAGGTCGAGGGAGCCAATGATCGCGTGCAGCTGGCGAACCTCGGCAAGGAGCTCAACCGCCGGCAGTGCGAGAAGTTCATGCGTGCCGGTGTCTCCATCATCGACCCCGACACCACGTGGATCGACGTCGACGTGTCCATCGCCGCCGATGCGACGATCCTGCCCGGCACCCAGCTGTTGGGCGCCACCGACATCGGCGCCGGAGCCGTCGTCGGCCCCGACACCACGCTGAAGGACACCGAGGTGGGGGAGAACGCCAAGGTCGTGCGCACCCACGGTGAACTCGCCGTCGTCGGTCCGGAAGCCAACGTCGGACCGTTCGCCTACCTGCGTCCGGGCACCAAGCTCGGCGAGTCCGGAAAGATCGGCACCTTCGTGGAGACGAAGAACGCCGATATCGGCAAGGGTGCGAAGGTGCCCCACCTCTCCTACGTCGGCGATGCGGAGATCGGGGAGGGCTCGAACATCGGAGCCGCCTCGGTGTTCGTCAACTACGACGGCGTCAACAAGCACCGCACCGTCATCGGCAAGCATGCACGCATGGGCTCGGACAATATGTATGTCGCCCCTGTCACCGTGGGCGACGGCGCCTATTCGGGTGCGAGCACGACGGTGCGCAAGGATGTCCCTGCAGGAGCGCTGGCCATCTCGGTGGCCCCACAGCGCAACCTGGAGGGCTGGGTTCAGACAAACCGTCCGGGCACGCCTGCAGCGCAGGCGGCCGAAAACGCATCCGAAGGGGAACGGATCAGTGAATGAGATAACGACGGCGGGCGATAAGAAGCTCGTCCTGGTGAGCGGTCGGGCAAATCCCGAACTCGCCGAGCAAGTCGCGGAGAATCTGGGGACCGAACTCCTCCCCACCGACATCTACAACTTCGCGAACGGCGAGATCTACGTCCGCTACTCCGAGTCTGTGCGCGGCAGCGACGTCTTCGTCCTCCAGTCCCACTGCGCTCCCATCAACGAATGGCTGATGGAGCAGCTGATCATGGTCGACGCCCTCAAGCGTGCATCGGCCAAGCGCATCACCGTCATCGCACCGTTCTTCCCGTACGCCAGGCAGGACAAGAAACACCGCGGACGCGAGCCCATCTCCGCTCGGCTCGTCGCCGATCTGTACAAGACGGCCGGTGCCGACCGCATCATCACCGTGGACCTGCACACCGCGCAGATCCAGGGCTACTTCGACGGTCCCGTCGACCACCTGATCGCGATGCCGATCCTCGCCGGCTACGTCAAGGACAAGTACCCCGGCGACCTCGCCGTGGTTTCGCCCGACGCCGGCCGCATCAAGGTCGCGGAGAACTGGTCGAACTCGCTGGGCGGAGTGCCGCTGGCCTTCATCCACAAGACCCGCGACATCACCCGACCGAACGAGACCAAGGCCAACCGCGTCGTCGGTGAGGTCGAGGGCCGCACCTGCGTGCTCGTCGACGACATGATCGACACCGGCGGCACCATCGTCCAGGCCGCCGATGCCTGCATGGCCGCCGGCGCGAAGGGCGTCATCGTCGTGTCCACCCACGCCGTGTTTTCCGGCCCGGCCGTCGAACGCCTGTCGAACTCCGTGGCCGAAGAGGTCATCGTCACGAACACTCTGCCGCTGAGCGAAGACAAGATCTTCGACAAGCTCACCGTGCTCTCGATCGCCCCGCTCATCGCTCGTGCCGTGCACGAGGTCTTCGAAGACGGATCGGTCACGAGTCTCTTCGAGGTCTGATCCCGAAGGCTGAGGCCCCGTGATCCGCGCAATTGCGCCGGATCTGATGCGAACCCCGAGTCGATGCGGCTCGGGGTTCGCATCGTCTGGACTGCCGTGAGGTCCTACACTGGAGGCAAGACTTCGGCGAAGGGATCAGGGACGATGTCCTCACACGATTACAACCGGTACCGCGTGGACGTCCCCGGCGGGCAGCTGTCCGTGGGAGTGTGGGAGCCGGTGGCGAGCGGCCCCGGGCGCGTGCCCACCGTGTGCGTCATCCACGGCATCACTTCCAACCACCTGTTCTTCGCGGGCCTCGTCTCCGCACTGCCCGGCGTCCGCATCATCGGGCCCGACCTGCGCGGACGAGCCGACTCGCGTACCCTGCCCGGCCCGTTCGGGATGGCCGCCCACGCCGAGGATGTCACCGCCGTGCTCGATGCCTTCGCCCCGGAGGGGCCGGTCACCCTGGTCGGTCATTCCATGGGCGGTTTCGTCGCCATGACCCTGGCCGGAATGTCGGCTGAGCCGAACGTCGACACCGGCGCCGAGGCGGTTCGCCGTTTCCGCGGCCCCGTCCTCATCGACGGGGGACTTCCCCTGCCAGTGGGGCAGCCCCATGGAGACGGCCCCGTCGACGACCTCAACGATGAGGACCTCGACACCGATGATCTCATCGCCGCCGTCCTCGGCCCGGCCGCCGAGCGGCTGTCGATGACCTTCGGCAGCGTCGAGGAGTACTTGGCGTTCTTCGCCGCTCACCCCGCTTTCGTCGACGGCCTCGACACCGTGGCGACCGAGAGCTTCGTCTACGATCTGGCGGCCAAGGACGACCATTCGTTCCAGCCGTCGACGTCGGTGGAGGCGATGCAGGCCGATTCGGCCGACATGTACACCGGCTCCGCCTACCGTGATGCCCTGGAGACGATCATGGGCAGTGACGGAACCCAGTCCGAAGTGGTCTTCCTCTTCGCCGAGCGCGACCTCGTCGCCGCCGAACCGGGCCTGTATCCGCCGGAGACGACCAACGACTTCGCTCGGCAATGGCCGCAGATGGACATCGTCGATGTGCAGGGGACGAACCATTACGACATCCTCCTCACCGAAACCGGAATCGATGCGTGCGCTGCAGCGGTGACCTCTCGGATTGGTGCCGAAACGGACGGTGCCGTAGAATAGTCGGGTTGCCTCGGCGAGGGAGACTGATGTCTCCGTGATCGACGCGGTCCTGCCCCACGAAACGAACCCATCGGGTTCGTGATTCGCGTGGGTGCTCAGGCTGTTTCGCCGTGGTGCTCGAAGGTAAGTTCACCACGAAGGAGAGAAAATGGCTGACTTCAAACTTCTGGCCGAAGCTCGCAACGAGTTCGGCAAGGGCGCAGCGCGCCGCATCCGCCGCGCAGGACGCATCCCCGCTGTCATCTACGGCCACGGCGGAGACCCCGTGCACGTGTCCCTCGAGGGCCACGCCACCATGCTGGCTCTCAAGCACGCCAACGCGCTGCTCGAGATCGAAAGCACCGACGGATCGAAGAACGTCCTCGCCATTGCGCGCGACGTCCAGATCGAGCCCGTCCGTCGTGATATCGAGCACCTCGACCTCATCATCGTCAAGCGCGGCGAGAAGATCGAGGTCGACGTGCCCGTCCACGTCATCGGTGAAGCCGCCCCCGGCACCATGGTCTCGCAGGAAGAGTCGACCATCGCCGTCAAGGCCGATGCGACCAAGCTGCCCGAGCTCATCGAGGTCTCCATCGAAGGCCGTCCCGCCGGCGAGCACGTTCTGGCCGGTCAGGTCGAACTGCCTGCAGGCGTCGAGCTGATCGCCGACGAAGAGCAGCTCATCGTCAACGTCTCCGAAGAGATCGAGATGGACACCGAGTCCGACGCCGAGGAAGAGACTGCTGAAGAGTCGACCGAGGAAGAGGCCGCTGAGGAGTCCGGTGAGGAAGAGACCTCCGAAGAGGAGTGATCTTCTCTCCTCCCGGCACTCAACGTGCCGTGAGGAGCACTGACTGACTACGCTGTTCGGTGGGCCGCCTGTTGGGCGGCCCACCGAATGCGTTTCTCAAGAGCGAACCCGGCGCACCTCTCGCCCCGCGGCGAGCAGAAGCCCCACCACTCGGTCAGCGGGCGCGGACAGGACGGACAAGGACGGCAATGTCGAACGAAGCATGGTTGGTCTTCGGACTGGGCAATCCCGGCCCCAAGTACGAAACGACACGGCACAACATCGGACAGATGGTCATCGCCGAACTCGCCTCCCGCATCGGAACCACGCTGACGCGGACGAAGCTGCGTGCGAACGTCGGCACCGGGCGGCTGCCCGGCGGCAGCGTCCCGGGACTGCCCGGTCCGCGGGTGGTGTTGGCCACCTCGACGGGATATATGAACGAATCCGGCGGACCGGTGCGCGCGCTGGCTGACTTCTACGGAATCGCCACCGACCGGATCATCGCCGTCCATGACGATGTGGACATCCCCTTCGATGCCATCAAAGCCAAGCTCGGCGGGGGAGAGGGCGGGCACAACGGTCTGCGTTCGATGACCTCGGTGCTGGGGACGAAGGACTATCTGCGGGTGCGAGCGGGAGTCGGACGCCCTCCGGGGCGACAGGACACCGCCGATTATGTGCTGCGCCCGTTCTCGAAGGACGAGCGCACGACCCTGCCGATGTTCGTCTCCGACCTCGCCGATGCCGTCGAAGAGGTCATCGTCAACGGGCTCACCGACATGCAGCAGAAGTTCCACTCCCGCTGATCGCACCTCGGGTGCTGACCAAGCAGCGGGCGCTGCCCGGGACTCAGGCCGTCTTCTGCTTCTCCGGGCGACGGTGCAGCCACCATGCGGCGAAGATGCCGCCGGCGAATCCGAACAGGTGGCCCTGCCAGGAGATGTCGTTCGTCTGCGGCAGCATGCCGAAGATCATCGATGCGCCGTAGGTGACGAAGATGAACAGGCCGATGGTGAAGTAGATGATCTTGCGCAGCAGGTCGTCGGTGAACCAGGTGCGCAACGCGAGGTAGCCGAAGAATCCGAAGACGATGCCGGACGCACCGACGATGTGCTGGCCGGGCAGCGTGGTCAGCCACGCCCCGAGCCCGGAGCTCAGCGCGGTGATGCCCGTGACCGTCCAGAAACGACGCTTGCCTTCGAAGGCGATGACGATGCCGAGGACGAGGAACGGGAAAGTATTGGCCAGCAGATGGCCGAATCCCGAATGCAGCAGCGGCGAGGTGACCAGGCCGTAGAGCGAGAGCGGATTCCATGACTCCAGACTGAAGACGTCGAGGTCGACGGGGAGGATCGCATCGACGATCTCGATGACCCACATGACGGCCAGGACGATCAGCACCGGAGCGAACCGGGAAAGCAGATGCGGCCGGTCGACGGTGGTGTTCAGGTGCGCAACCGGGGGATTCGCGGAACGGCCGGAGTGGGGAGATCCGGAGTCGGTGGAGTCAGGGCCGAAGAGGAGTCGGGATTCCTCGGCGGAGAAACGGGGGGAGTGGTCGGTCATGTTCCAATTGTGGGTGATGAAGATTGGAGAACCCCGAACATCCGGGCCTTCCGGGCAATCGTGATCGTTCCGTTAGGCCCGTTATCGCCTCGAAATATTCACGACCGGTCCAACTCCCGAAACTATCTGTTCTGAGGCTCCGCTCTGGTCGACCCGAGGGACTTGCCGTCCGCGTCGAGAGCTTCGACGATGATCGTCGAACCGTTCGGGGTGATGTCCGCCGCCGTCTCGAAACCGGTGCGCTCGACCTCGGTGTTCTCGACGAGGTGCTCCTCGTCGTCACCGCTGAGCACCCTCCACGAAGCCACCTCGGTGGCACCGTTCCAGCTCATGTGCACCCGAGTGATGTCGGACTGCGGCTGTGACTTCGTGGCCGTCGGGGGAGCAGTCGGCTGGGCATGCCAGTCGAAGCGGTAGGCGCGGTAGTTCGATCCGCCGGTGAAGGTGAGGTCGGCGAGCAGCTTTCCGTCCTTGGAGAACTCGGAGATGTAGGGCTCCGAACCCCAGCCGAGGACGACGTTGCCGCCCGGCAGCTCCTGGAAGTTGCCCTGACTGCCCGAAGAACGGTCGTCAGGAGCGGGATACTCCGTGACCACCTCGGCGCGCTTCTTCTTCTCATCGACGTCGAGGCGCAGGCCGCGGGTGTCGCCGAGCCGAGGCGCGGCGTGGTTGTCGAACAGGGTCAGCGTCCCATCGGAGCGGCGCTGGGCATCGTGCTGCCAGGCGAACTGTGCGCTCTCGCCCATCTCGAAGTCCGAGGCCTTGCCGCCGAGGACCCAGTTGAGATCGGCACTCTTCCGGTCGAGCTGGTAGACAGCGTGGGTATTGCGCGCCGAGACGAGGAGAGCCCTGCCGTCGTCGTCCTCGGACACGGAGTTGAGGTGGATGTAGTCGAAGGGTTCGTCCTTCGTGCCCTCACCCTCCTTGAGCTCCGTCTCGGTCTCATCGATGGGTACGGCATCGAGGGAGCGCCATTCGAACAGGGGATCACCGCTTGCGATGTCGACCTCCTGGACGATGCCCTCCCAGGCCCAGCCGTCCTCGGCTCCGCCGACTGAGCTGAGATCCGTCTGCGTCTTCACATAGGAGATGAGGAACATGGTGACATCGGCGGTGATCGTCGTCTCGTGCAGGTCGGACGTGTCCTTGGGAAGCTCGCCGCCCATGCCGACACGGGCGATCTCCTGATACGAGTCGTCGAGGATGACGACCTCGCCGGCGGTGTGCGGGGTCTCGGCCAGTCCCTCCCACCAGGTGAGCACCGGCTTCCCCTGATATTCCTGGACGCGCAGATCCCACAGCGCTTCGGAGTCGTCTCTGATCCACACCGGGTCACCGGCGGAGTCGAGGATGAGCCCGCCCACCCAGGACGTGTCATCGGTCTGCGTCTGTCCCTTCGGGGCGAGGAAGGTCTCCAGGTCTCCGTTGTCGTCGGGGAAGGCCCCGGAGTCGATATCGACCTTCGGCGGGGCGAGTTCGGGGCGGGAATGGAAGTCCCACCGTTCGGCGACAGCGATGTCGTCATCGGCATCGGCCGTGCACCCTGCGAGCAGGAGCGTCGCCGCAGCCAAACCTGCAAGGACGGTTCTCTTCATGGCCATATGCTCATCCTCACACGTTTTCGACTCCCGTGGTCCTCGGGCCTTGCCGAGAGGGCGCCGAATGGGTCGTGTCAGCCGCGTGGCCTAGACTGTTCGGGTGCTCAACGGACTCGATCTCACCCGCCGGAATCCCACCATCACCGAACTCGTCGCGGCCTTCAACGACGCGAACACCGACGGTGGCACGATCGATGCGATCAAGGGACTGTGGCCGTCGATCCTGCGCCGCACCGTCACCACCGACGGGGCCGCCTCGGCGCCGCAGCTCATCGTCACCGCCACGACACGTGAGGCAGAAGACCTCGCCCAGGCGCTGGCCGACTGGGTGCCGTCGGCATCGATCGCGATCTTCCCCAGCTGGGAGACCCTGCCGCACGAGAAGCTGTCGCCGCGGTCGGACACCGTCGGCCAGCGCCTCGAGGTGCTGCGCCGCCTCGCCCACCCCACTCCCGGCCGGGAACTGACCTTCATCATCGCGCCCGTGCGCGCCTTCCTCCAGCCCCTGGCCAAGGGGCTCGGCGACATCGAGCCGGTCGAGCTCGCCGTCGGCGACGAATACGAGATCGATGACCTCGCCGAACGGCTCACCGAACTCGCATACTCCCGAGTCGACATGGTCTCCCGACGCGGCGAATTCGCTGTGCGCGGCGGAATCGTCGATATCTTCCCGGCCACCTCGGATCGAGCGCTTCGCGTGGAGTTCTTCGGGGACGAGGTCGACGAGATCCGCGAATTCTCCGTCAGCGACCAACGCTCCATCCCCACCGACGACGGTGACGAACCCCTGCGCCTGTCGGCACCGCCGTGCCGGGAGCTGCTCCTGACCGATTCGGTGCGGAAGCGGGCCGCGGATCTCGCCGAGGAGGTGCCCAGCGCCGCCGATATGCTCGACAAGATCGCCGGCGGAGTCGCCGTCGAAGGGATGGAATCGCTCTCCGCCGTCCTCGCCGACGGAATGGAGCCGATGATCGCTCTGCTGCCGGCCGGATCGAAGATCATCATCACCGAACCCGAACGCGTCGACGCCCGCGCCGCGGACCTCTTGCAGACGACGAACGAATTCCTCGAAGCCGCCTGGACCGGAGCCGCCGGCGGGGGAGAGACCCCGATCGACCTGTCGGCCGCCAGCTTCCGCACCGTGGCCGAGATGGCCGAAGGCGCTCGCCTCATCGGCCTGGCCTGGTGGGAGATCGGCGGATTCGCCACCGACGAGGAGCTCGCCGGTCCCGAGGAGAACATCTTCTCCGTTCCTGCCCGCATCCCGAAGGGCTATGCCGGAGACGTCGAAGCGATCCTCGCCGACGTCAAGGGACTCATCCACGACAAGTGGCGCATCCTCGTGCTCACCGAAGGCCACGGCCCGGGCCGACGCATGGTCGAGGTGTTCTCCGAAGCCGGAGTGCCCGCCTCGTTCGTCGACGACCCGACCGATCTGCCCGAAGCCCTGGTTACCGTGACGACGGCCGCGTCCTTCGGCGGCTTCGTCTTCGACGATCTCAAACTCGCCGTGCTCACCGAGGCCGATGTGCTCGGTCGGGCGGCGGCCACCTCGACGCGGGATATGCGCAAGCTGCCCACCCGCCGTCGACGCAACCAGGTCGACCCGCTCAATCTGGCCCCCGGCGACTACGTCGTCCACGATCAGCACGGCGTCGGACGTTTCGTCGAAATGACGCAGCGGACCACGGGCCGAGGTGCGAACAAGCACACTCGCGAATACCTCATCATCGAATACGCGCCTGCCAAGCGCGGACAGCCCGGCGACCGTCTCTACGTTCCCAGCGATGCTCTCGACCAGGTCACCCGCTATGTCGGCGGGGAGAGCCCGAACCTCAACAAGATGGGCGGCGCCGACTGGCAGACGACGAAGGCGAGAGCCCGCAAGGCCGTCAAGGAGATCGCCGGGGAACTCATCCGACTGTATTCGGCCCGCCAGGCCACCGTCGGCCACGCCTACGGGCCGGACACTCCCTGGCAGCGCGAACTCGAAGACGCCTTCCACTATGTCGAGACCGCCGATCAGCTGACCACCATCGACGAGGTCAAATCGGACATGGAGAAGACCGTGCCGATGGACCGTCTGATCTGCGGCGATGTGGGCTATGGGAAGACGGAGATCGCGGTTCGTGCCGCGTTCAAGGCGATCCAGGACGGCAAGCAGGTCGCCGTGCTCGTGCCGACCACTCTGCTCGTCCAACAGCACTATGAGACCTTCGCCGAACGCTACTCGGGATTCCCCGTCACCATCGGCGCCCTCTCCCGGTTCCAGACCAAACAGGAATCGGAGAAGGTCAAGGAGGATCTCGCCGCCGGCAAGCTCGACCTCGTCATCGGCACCCACCGACTGCTCAGCGGCGAGGTGCGGTTCAAAGAACTCGGACTCGTCATCATCGACGAGGAGCAGCGTTTCGGCGTCGAACACAAGGAGACTCTCAAGGCGCTGCGGACGAACGTCGACGTCCTCGCCATGTCGGCGACCCCGATCCCGCGCACCCTGGAGATGGCGGTGACCGGCATCCGCGAGATGTCGACCCTGGCCACACCTCCGGAAGAGCGGCACCCGGTGCTGACCTATGTCGGCAAACGCGAAGACAAGCAGATCAAGGCTGCGATCCGACGCGAGCTCATGCGCGAAGGACAGGTCTTCTACATCCACAACAGGGTCCGCGATATCGAAGCAGTCGCCGGACACATCGCCGAAATGGTGCCAGAGGCGCGAATCGCCATCGCCCACGGCAAAATGAACGAGACCCGACTCGAACAGGTCATCGTCGACTTCTGGGAGAAGAAATACGATGTGCTCGTGTGCACGACGATCGTCGAAACAGGAATCGACATCGCGAATGCGAACACGCTGATCATCGACAACGCCGACAAGTACGGGCTCTCCCAGCTGCATCAGCTGCGCGGACGCGTGGGACGTGGACGTGAACGCGCCTACGCCTACTTCCTCTACCCGCCGGACACTCAGCTGACCGAGACCGCACACGATCGTCTGACGACTCTGGCCGCGCATACCGAACTGGGTGCCGGAATGCAGGTGGCGATGAAAGACCTCGAGATCCGCGGGGCCGGCAATCTGCTCGGCGGCCAGCAGTCCGGCCATATCGAAGGCGTCGGCTTCGACCTCTACGTCCGACTCGTCGGAGAGGCCGTGGCGAAGTTCCGCGGCGAGGAGACCGAACCCGAGGCGGACATGCGCATCGAACTGCCCGTCGATGCCCACCTGCCGGCCGACTATGTCGATCACGAACGACTGCGTCTCGAGGCCTACCGAAAGTTGGCCGCGGCGACCGACGAAGCACAGCTGCAGGAAGTCCTCGACGAGCTCATCGACCGCTACGGCCCCTACCCGGAACCCGTCGGTGTCCTTGCCGATGTCGCCAGGCTGCGCATCCGCGCCCGCGCTTCCGGGGTCAACGACATCGTCATGCAGGGCAACTTCATCCGCTTCGGACCCGTCGAACTCTCCGACTCCCAGGTGGTCAGGCTCAAGCGTCTGTACCCGAAGTCTCTGCTCAAACCGGCGCTGCGTTCGATCCTCGTCCCAAAGCCGATGGCGGGCACCGGATTCGATTCCAAGGAGATGACCGATTCGGACATCCTGCGGTGGGCGCACCAGTTCCTCGACGCCATCCTGCCTGTCGTCGAGTCGGATGCCACGGAAGTCACGGAGGCCGGAGCTGCGAAGGACGGTTGAGAACTCTCCGACTGTTCACAGCTGTTCGGCCCACGAGCCAGGGCAGTGGCGTAGAGTGCGAAACGCGGAGACATCCGCAGCAAGTGCAAATCACGCAGCTGTCTACTAAGGAGAATCCCCATGGGTGTTGACGACAAGTTCGAGAACAAGGCCGAAGACCTCGGCGGCCGTGCCAAGGAGACCGTCGGTGATGTGACCGGTGACGACCAGCTCAAGGCCGAAGGTGCCACCGATCAGCTCAAGGCCAAGGCCAAGGACGTCGGCGAGTCGGTCAAGGACCTCGGTGCCTCGGTCAAGGACAAATTCTCGAAGTGACCGACGAATCGGCCCTCACCGCTTCTGCGGTGGGGGTCTTTCGTGCCGGCAGGAGGATATTTCGTGGGTGAACGTGACGAACCGGGACTCCAAGCGGTGATCGAAGCCATGGCGACTCTGCGGCGACGGTGCCCCTGGTCGAGCCGACAAGATCATCAGAGCCTCGAGAAGTACGCACGGGAAGAGACCGACGAACTCATCGCCGCTCTTGAAGACTTCGCGACAGAACCCACTGCGGAGAATCGGGCGGCCGTCGTCGACGAGCTCGGCGACGTGTTCTACCAAGTGCTCTTCCACTCCGCCCTGCTCGATGAAAGCAGCGGGCGAGACTACGGTCACAGCCTCGGCGCCATCATCGATGGTCTCGAGGCCAAGCTCATCCGTCGTCACCCCCTGGCTTTCACCGACGATCCCGGAGATGAGATGGCATCGTTGGAAGACGTCGAACGCGAGTACCGCCGGATCAAAGCGGAAGAGAAGGCCGCAGCGCGAGGAGAGGACGGAAGCCGATGAGTCTGGAGAGGCTCGAGATCGAAGGCACCTTCAACTTCCGTGACCTCGGAGGGCCCGCCACCGAGGCCGGGGAGAGCCGAGTGCGATCCGGGAAGGTGTTCCGCGCCGACGGTCTGGCGCAGCTGAGCGATCGAGCGCGCGCCGATATCGGCGAACTCGGCATCGGCACCGTCATCGATCTGCGCGATATCGGCGAGAGGGCGAAACTGCCCGATGCGCTCGACGGCCTCGACATCCGACATATCGAGCTGCCCGTCTTCGACGACCACTTCTTCCCCAGCCGACCATTGAGCAGGGAAGAGATGAAAGCCGCCGCCGAGGCGACGGGAATGGATCTCAGCGACCGGAGCCTCGGCCGCATCTACGAACTCATGATCACGCACTTCGGTCACCGGCTGGCCGCCGCCGTCGACCTGATCGCCGAACACTGCGCTGATGGTGTGGTGTTCCACTGCTCTGCCGGGAAGGATCGCACCGGCGTGATCGGAGCATTCCTGCTCGACCTCCTCGGTGTGGGACGGCAAGATATCGTCGACGAATATGCGATCACCTCCACCCACCTGTCCGGGGGTTTCCTCGAGGCGATCACCAGGAACTTCTCCGATGCCGGGATCTCCGGCAACCTCGCCCAGACCGCCACCGCTGCTCCTCCCGAACTCATGCACGAGGTCCTCGACCGGATCGAGGCCGAGCACGGGACCGCCTCGGCGAAGGACGAGGGACAGCCAAGGGGAGTCGAATCCTACCTGCTCGCACACGGGATGGACCCGGCGACGCCCGAGCGACTGCGGCAATGGCTGCTCGAATCCGAGCCCAACCGGGGCCCGGACCGAGGGTGAGCCTGGACGCGCGGTGCATTAAGCTGTCCTCCAGGCACATGTTCCCCATGTGAAACCAAACGCTAAGGAGTACTCAGTGGCCGAGATCGTTGCCGCAAACGCCCGTGAAATCCTGGATTCCCGGGGAAATCCCACCGTCGAGGTGGAAGTGCTGTTGGCCGATGAGTCCGTCGGTCGCGCCGGCGTTCCCTCCGGTGCCTCCACCGGAGAATTCGAAGCCGTGGAGCTGCGCGACGGAGATCCCGAGCGCTACCTGGGCAAGGGCGTCACCCAGGCCGTCGACGCAGTCGTCGACGAGATCCACGAAGTCATCGTCGGACTCGAAAGCGACGACCAGCGTCTCGTCGACCAGGCGCTCATCGAACTCGACGGCACCGACAACAAGTCCCGCATCGGCGCGAACGCGATGCTCGGCACCTCGCTGGCCGTGGCCCGCGCGGCAGCGGTCTCGGCCGATCTGCCCCTCTACCGCTACCTCGGCGGACCGAATGCGCACGTCATGCCCGTGCCGATGATGAACATCCTCAACGGCGGATCCCATGCCGACTCGAACGTCGACATCCAGGAATTCATGATCGCCCCGATCGGCGCCGCCAGCTTCCACGAAGCGCTGCAGTGGAGCGTCGAGGTCTACCACGCGCTCAAGGGAGTGCTCAAGGAGCGCGGACTCTCGACCGGACTCGGCGATGAGGGCGGATTCGCTCCGAACCTCGACTCGAACGCCGCGGCGCTCGACCTCATCATCGAGGCCATCGACATCGCCGGGCACCGTCCCGGACGCGATATCGCCGTCGCCCTCGACGTGGCGTCCTCGGAGTTCTACACCGACGGTGCCTACGAGTTCGAAGGCAGCAAGAAGACCGCCGAGGAGATGGCCGCCTACTACGAAGAGCTGCTGGCGAAGTACCCACTCGTGTCGATCGAGGACCCCCTCGATGAGAACGACTGGGACGGCTGGGCGACCCTGACCGAGACGATCGGCTCGAAGGTGCAGCTCGTCGGCGACGACCTGTTCGTGACCAACCCCGAGCGCCTGCAGCGCGGTATCGACAACGCCACGGCGAACTCGCTGCTGGTCAAGGTCAACCAGATCGGTACCCTGACCGAGACCCTCGACGCTGTGTCTCTGGCGCAGACGAACGGCTACACCACGATGATCTCGCACCGTTCCGGCGAAACCGAGGACACGACCATCGCCGACTTGGCCGTGGCGACCAACGCCGGTCAGATCAAGGCCGGCGCCCCGGCACGATCGGAGCGCGTCGCGAAGTACAACCAGCTGCTGCGCATCGAAGAGCAGCTCGGAGATGCCGCACGCTACGCGGGCCGCAGCGCCTTCCCGCGCTTCGAAGCCTGAGGCGAGCAGGGCTCTGAACTCCCCGAGGCGGGGCCGGACGACTACAACGATCGCCCGGCCCCGCCTCGGTGTTTCCAGCTTCGGCCCACCCTCATCCGAGGCTTCTTGCTTCGAGTCTTCCCGCCTTCGGGCCTTCCTCCATCCGGGGCCGCATTTCTCACCGCGAAGTCTCCTCGTCGCGACGATTCTCCGTTGCCGGGCCCGGTTCACTGCGTCACCATCTGTCACCGGTGGTCTCATATCCGCCCACCGGCGACTATCCCTCGCGTTCCTCGTAATTTGCACCGGTGCACCACTCTGACGAGTCTCTATGGGTGAGGGATGGTCGAGCACCTGTAGGAGTTGCCGGCAACGGTGCGGGATGAAACTCTGCCAATCGCACCATGGGAGACGGTGTGCTCGACGAAATAGGGGTGAATGACAGCCGCGGTGCGGGATGCCTCGCCCTATGCAGCGATGTGCCGCCTGGTGCGGCGGTCCGCGGCGGTGCGCTGCGGTCCGCGATGCATCTGCGGCACAGATGCCCGCGGTGGGGATCAGGCGGTGGCGTTCTGCGTACGGCGGATGAACCGGAGAATGTCATAGAATTTCGCCTCCTCGAACAGTTCCTTCCAACTGATCCGAATCACCTGCCACCCCTGGTCGCGCAGCCACTGCTCGCGACGGAGTTCCTGTTCGAGCTCCTCACGGGGGACACCTGAGCCGAGATAGAGCTTGCCGATGCCGTCGATCTCGATGATGAGTCGAGCCCGGCGGTGACAGAAGTCGACGCGGAAATCGCGCCTCAATGAATCGGCCCGGAACGTGACTTGAGGTTCCAGCCCTGTGATCCCGTGTTCGTAGAATCGCACCGCGGCGACCGCCTCGGCGGGGGATTCTCGACGGGAATCGGACAGATCGATGGCCAATCGCACTTTCGCGGAGCTGCGCTTCTCCAAGCATTGGGCGAATGTCGTGAGGATCTTCTCTCTGGTTGTCAGCTTTCGGTGCAGCGCATCATCGATCATCGGCACGGAGACGTCGAGATTGTAGCTGCGGGCGACGTCTATCAGTGTGCGTTCGAGCGTGGTCACCTCGGCGCCGTCGATCGCAGTGCGATGGTTCTTCGGAATGCGACTGCCGCGGACGTGGATGGTCTTGAACTTGCGGTTGGTGCCGGGCCGGACGACCTCGACCTGATGAGTGACAGGGTGGGAGATGGGCAGATTGTGGATGAGGGCCGCGGAGATGTGCGAGAAGATCTCCGCCGGTGGGTTCGCTTTCGCATCGTCGGTTCTCCTATCGGAACGTTGAACGAAGTGAGCCATCACCGAGGCGCTGAGATCGTTGATCTCGTCCCGAATGTCTCCGTGTTCGATGAAGACCTGGTGGATCTGCTCGTCGATGCTCGCCCAGAGCGGGCGATGGAAGTCCAGCTCGCAGACACGGCGGACCAGATATGTGCCCCGCGACAGCCGTCGGAGGCAACATCTGCGGGCGCGCCTGATGTCCCCATGGTTGAATCCGAGCCGAAGAATGTCATCGGTGCTCAATAGTTTGTAGATGCATCTAAAATGCATTAAACGTAACCAAGCGGCAATGAGCACTCTCTTGTCTGTGGATAACTCTGTGGATAGAGCGTTGATTGGGCGGAGCTCTCGCGAGATGACTGGTCGCAGGTCAGGTGATCGTCGGCGGCAATTTGCGGGCATCCGTCACCCGGAGGCGCATAACGCACCGCAGGAGCGAGGTGGTTTGCTGCCAAGGGTGAGGGGTGCCGTCGTGGGTGTAGGAGCTGGGACTGCGGGGAGGGGGGGGGGAAGCGGCAGAGGTGAGAGACGCCAGCGGGCGGCGAGACTGAGATGGCTCGTGGGGCGGGGCATGGGGTGAAGGTGAGAGATGCTCGCGGGGAGGAGTGGGCGGGACGAGACGTGACGGAGGATACGTGAGAATCGAACACGCCACGAGCTCGAAATCCTCGCGCAGGGAATGCGGACACGGCACACTTGGAGATGTTGCGACACTCTTCCCCGATCCCCAGTCGCAGAGGAAAGAAGCATGGTCCCGAGCAAGCCCAGACGAAGTGCCCCGAAATCGGCTCCTGGCAAAGCCACCCCTCGTCGACGCCCGAAACCGGTCATCGAGGCTGATGCCGGCACGGACGCCGAGGCGCGTGGCCGCCGCATGTCGGTGCGCACGGGCATCTTCCTCCTCGTCGTCGCAGCCGTCCTCCTCGCGTTCCTCTCGCCCCTGAACTCCGCACTCAAACAGGCCCAGCAGATCGCGGCCCTGAATAACGAGATCGAGACGACGAAAGCCGAGGTCAAGAGCCTCGAAGAGAAGAACGAGAACCTCAGAGACCCCGCCTACATCAAGCGCAAAGCCCGCGAAGACCAGTACTACGTGGAAAAGGGCAAGAACGCGGTCATCGTCACGAATCAAGAGGCCGTCGACGAGGAATCCGAGCCCGAACGGCCGGTTCGCAAGCAGGCCTGGTACCTTGAGTTGCTGGAGTCCATTCAGGAGACCGGCAACACCGTGGAGAAGAGCTGATGATCACAGAGTGCACCGAGGCGGATTTCGCTGTCCTCCAAGACCAACTCGGGCGCATTCCCCGAGGCGTCGTCGGCATCGCCGCCCGCAGCGCATCCGGTGAACCTCTCGTCGTCGCCACCGCTCCGCGCCTCGAGGACGGCACGCCGTTCCCGACGACCTTCTACCTCACCCATCCTGCCTACGTGGCCGAATGCTCGCGGCTGGAAGCCTCGGGAATCATGGCCGAATGGACCACGGAGATCGGCGACGACGAAGAGCTCGCCGCCGCCTACGCCGCCGCACACCGGGCCTACCTCGACGTCCGCTCTGAGATCGGCTCCGCAGCGGGCTTGGCGGAAGTTGAAGAGATCAAGGATTACTCCGCAGGCGGAATGCCGAACCGGGTCAAATGCCTCCACGCCCTCGTCGGCCACTCGCTGTCCGCCGGGCTCGGCATCAACCCCATCGGCGACCGCGCACTGTCGTTCATGAACGATGTGCCTCCGCTGGCCGAGACCGCTGCCCCCACCGAATCCACCGACTAGGACCTGCCATGCGTGTTGCTGCCTTCGACTGCGGGACGAACTCCCTGCGCCTGCTCATCGCCGATGTCGCCGCCGACGGCACCCTCACCGACCTGCGCCGCGAAACCCGGATCGTCCGCCTCGGCCAAGGCGTCGACGCCACCGGCGAGTTCGCACCTGAGGCGCTCGAGCGCACCTTCGCCGTGGCGAAGGAATTCGCCGAGGTGGCCGCCGAGTACCAGCCGGAGAAGCTGAGGTTCGTCGCGACCTCGGCCAGCCGCGACGTGAAGAATCGCGATGAGTTCTTCGCCGGGATCTTCTCGATCCTCGGCGTCGTCCCCGATGTCATCGCCGGTGAAGAAGAGGCCCGGCTGTCCTTCCTCGGCGCCACTGTCGGCCTCACGGATGCTGACGGACCCTATGTCGTCATGGACCTCGGCGGCGGCTCGACCGAGCTCGTCCTCGGCCGAGACGATGTCCAAGCGGCCGTGAGTATGGACATCGGGTCGGTGCGTCTGACCGAACGGCACATGCCGGTCGAAACTCCCAGCCAGGACCAGATCCAGGAAGCTTTGGCCGATATAGACGGCCAGCTCGACCAGGCCGCGCAGATCGTCGACTTCGCGGCCCCGCGCACTCTCATCGGAGTCGCCGGCACCGTCACCACCATCACCGCGGGCATCCTCGGACTCGAAAGCTACCAGCGAGAGCGCATCCACGGAGCACATATCAGCGTCGCCGACGTCGCTGACGAATCCCGAAAGCTTCTGGCCATGGACCGCCAGGCACGCACGGACCTGCCGTATATGCATCCCGGACGCGTCGACGTCATCGGCGCCGGATCGCTGCTCTTCGCCAGGATCGTCGCCCGCTTCGACCAAGCAGTGACAGCCGCCGGAGGATCGCTGGATATTCGGATCTCCGAAACCGACATCCTCGACAGGACCGCGCTCGACCTCGCGCTGACGAGCTCGTGAGAGCCGCCGCGCGACTCCTCGCCGTCACGACCGTCGTCCTCGGACTCGTCGTCGGTACCACCCAACCCGTCATGGCCGCGCCGAAGGCCGGACCCGGCCAGTGGTTCATCAAAGACTACGGAATCGACAAGGTCTGGAAGAAATCCACGGGCAAGGGCGTCAAAGTCGCAGTGATCGACTCCGGCGTCAACACCGACCACGAAGACCTCAAGGGCGTCGTGAAGAAGTCCAAGGACTTCAGCGGACTGGGCAAGGACGGAAAGACCCCGCTCGGCGGGAAGACCACGATCCACCACGGCACCGCCGTCGCCGGAGTCATCGCCGGCCGAGGAGTCGGTGCCGGGCCGACCGGCGTCGCCCCGGACGCAGAGATCCTGTCGGCATCGATGTGGCTGGGCCCCGACCGCCCCAAGGAATCCGGATCGACTCGAGAACAGGCCGATGAAGCCATCCGATGGGCTGTCGACTCCGGAGCGAAGGTCATCAACATGTCCTTGGGATGGGACGATCCGGGCTGGCCGGAGAGCTGGGACGAATCCTTCGCCTACGCGTACAAAAAGGACGTGCTCGTCGTCGCCTGCGTCGGCAACGCCTCACAGGGAGCGACCCAGGCATGGTCGCCGTCGACGGTTCCGGGCGTCATCGGGGTGGGCGGACTCGACCAGAACGGGAAGGTCCTCGACGACTCCACCGCCCCCGGCACCGCCGTCGACCTCATGGGTCCGGCCAAGGACATTCCCATTCCGTACTACAGCGGCGGCTACGCCGAAGGCCAGGGATGCTCCTTCGCCTCACCCGTCGTGTCCGGTGTGGCAGCGCTCATCCGCTCCGAGAACCCCGACCTCAGCGCCGACGAGGTGCGAGCCATACTGCAGTCGAGTGCCAAACCGGTGGACGGTCACAAGGGCGTGAGCAAGAAGGGCAAGCCCGACCCGATCGTCGGCTGGGGGCGCGTCGACCCGCAGAGCGCCATCAAGGCGAAAGCGCCCAAGAACGTCTCCTCCGCCGAGGATGAGCTGGCGGATTGGGTGAAGATGCATCGTCGCGGGGATGCGAAGTCAGAAGAGACCCAAACCGCGGCACCGGATGAGACCGAGAGCCCGAAGGCTCTCGCGCCGACCGATATCGTCGCCACGCAGTCGACACCGACACTCGGCTTCGCCGTCCTCGGGGCCGGAGCCCTGATCGCCGTGGTCCTCATGATCATCTCGATCGACTCCTTCGCCCGCCGTCGCCACTGAGGCCAGGTGCAGAAACTGCTCTGATCTGGGGCGTTCGAGTCCGTGGGACAAACAATTAGTGAAAGTTTTCACAAGGGTCTAGCATGGGATTATGGCACTCATCAGAAACTCAAAACTGCGTCCACGAATCCTCGTTGTCGGTGGCGGCTCGGTCGGCCTGCTCGCCGCTCAGAATCTGCTGAAGAACCTCGGTCGGGGCGAAGCCACCGTCACCGTGGTCGATCCCAACCCGTACATGACCTACCTGCCGTTCCTCCCCGAGGTGGCAGCCGGGTCGATCGAGCCTCGTCACGCTGTGGTGCCGCTGCGCCGCAACCTGCCGGGTGCCGAGGTCATCACCGCGAAGGTCACCTCGATCAACCACGCCGAGAAGTTCGCCACCATCGAACCCGAGAACGATGAAGCGTTCGAACTCGACTACGACCACATCATCCTCGCCTCCGGTTCGGTTGCCCGTGCGCTGCCGATCCCGGGCCTGAAGGAGAATGCGATCGCGCTCAAGCGCATCGAGGAAGCCGTCGCCCTGCGCGACCACCTCCTCTCCCGCCTCGCCGACGCCGCACTCATGGAGGACGACGAGGAGCGTCGCAAGGCTCTGACCTTCGTCTTCGTCGGCGGCGGATTCGCCGGCATCGAGCTGCTGACCGAACTCGAGGACATGGTCCGCTCGGCCATCGCCCAGTACGAGACGCTGACCGAAGCCGATGTCCGCTTCGTCCTCGTCGAGGCCCTCGGCCGCGTCATGCCCGAGGTCGGCGAAGCTCAGGCCCGTTGGGTCGTCGAGCACATGCGCGAACGCGGAATCGACGTCTACCTCGAGACCTTCCTCCAGGACTGCACCGACAAGCACGTCAAGCTTTCGAACGGCGAAGAGTTCGACGCCGACACTATTGTGTGGTCCGCCGGTGTCAAGGCCAACCCGATGCTCATCGACTCCGACCTGCCGATCAACGAACGCGGCAACGTCACCGTACGCGCCGACCTGCGGGTCGAGGGCGATGACGGTGTCGTCGAGGGCGCTTGGGCTGCCGGCGACAACGCCGCGGTTCCCGACCTGTCCGGCGGCGGAGTGGCAGGCTTCTGCGTGCCCAACGCTCAGCATGCTGTGCGTCAGGCTCCGGTGCTGGCTGCCAACGTGCTCGCCGCACTGCGCGGAGAGACCGAGTTCAAGCAGTACTTCCACAAGACCATCGGTACGGTCGCAGGCCTGGGCCTGTACAAGGGTGTTTCGCAGATGGGTGACTTCGAAGCCCGCGGACTCCTCGCCTGGCTCATGCACCGCGCCTACCACGGCTACGCGATCCCGACCATGGACCGCAAGGTCAGGGTCTTCGGCAACTGGTTCGTCAGCGCCGTCCTCGGCCGCGACGCCATGCCGCTGGCAGACCTCGATGTTCCGCGCAAGAACTTCGTCGAGGCCGCCAACTCGAAGCCGGCGCCGAAGAAGGAGCCTGCCAAGGCCTGACTTGAGGCAGCCGGTGCCATCCGGCGACAAGCCCTGATGAGACGACTGACGCCGGGGATGCAGATGCATCCCCGGCGTCAGTCATATCTGCAGGCCCTGCTGCGAGTGCGTCCTGCTCAGTTCGCCACGGTGAAGCGGGCGTCGATGTGCGCAGGCTCGGCGATCTCATCGACCATGGCTACGGCGAAGTCCTCGGCCGAGATCGAGTCGCCCGCGGGCACCTCGAGCTCGACATTGTAGGAACCGGTGCGCTCACCCGGAGCGATCTCCGGGGCGGGGGAGATGAGCGTCCACGGGGACGGGTTCGCGGCACGAAGAAGCTCGAGGGCCTTCGTGCCGGTCTCTGCCTCAGCCTTGTACGCGGGAGGAAAGCCCTCGGTGTCCTTGAGCATCGTGTCCCCGGCGAACAGGGAACCGGCACCGCCGACGACGAACAGTCGCGTATCGCCGCTGGCCTTCGCCAGGGCCGACAGAGCTTCGAGCCATTCCTGGTGGTCCCCGCCCGTGCGGCTGGGTCCGGTGGTGGAGACGATGACATCGTGATCGGCGGCCATGCGTGCTCCGAGCTCCGCATCGGCCATGTCGCCGGCGACTGAGCGGGTCGCTCCGGCCACCTCGGTGCCGGAGCGGGTGATGGCGGTGACCTCGATCCCGCGAGAGGCCGCCTCGGCGACGACGCGAGAGCCGATCATTCCCGATGCTCCAAAGAGTGCGATCTTCATAAGAGTCCCTTCGTTCTTCGTGCGGCGCGACTGCGGTGCACGGTGGATGTCGTAGTCTGACTCTCCTAAGGTATCTTTTGGATATCGAGTACCTCAAGGATACTATTGGGCTATGAGTATGAAAGTTCGCTGGGAAGGCGATGCCTTCGACCCTGAATGTCCGACCCGAGTGGTTCTCGATCGCGTCGGAGACAAGTGGACGGTGCTTATCGTCGACATTCTCGATTCCGGTCCGAAGCGTTTCAACGAGATCCGGCTGGCCATCGGCGGGATCACCCCGAAGGTGCTGACCTCGACCCTGCGATCGCTTGTCGCCGATGGCCTCATCGAGCGCGCGGTCTTCGGCGAGGTGCCACCGCGGGTGGAATACTCGCTCACCGATCTCGGGCGATCGCTGCAGGATCCTGTGGCCGCGCTTCGGAAGTGGGCGGAGGCCAACGTCGCGGAGATCGTCGAGAACCGGGACCGCCATGACGAGGCACATGCGTCCGCGGGATTGCGAGCGTTCCGGTGACCGGAGCCTAACGGTCAACCGGCGGCTGGTGCGGGCGTTTCGGCAGAGACGATGGGTCGCATGTCGACCAGTCGAGTGTGGCGGATGCTGTCACACTCGTACTGCGGAGGAGCAGCAATAGGGATCAGCCGCGGGAGAGCTGTCCGAGCACGGTGACGAAATCACGCAGCTCTCCGGCGACGCGATAGACCCGAGGTGAACCGGAGTAGACCCAGTTGTTCGTGATGATCGAGGCGCTGCCGCCGTTCGTCGCCTGTTTGAACTCGGCGACGTTGAGCGTCGCAAGATGATCCTCGACGAGGCGGCTGCGCAGGTCCGAACCCATCTGCACCCAATGATCGGCTGCCTCGAAGCCGATCCCCGTCCAGTCGCCTCCAGCTTCACGGAAGGCGACCGGGCGACCCAGCGGAGGGAAATCGGCTGCGGTGGAGTCGTCTGTCGCGGTGGGGGAGGCCGCCTCGGTGGCGGTAATGATAACGGCGGGACCGTGCTGGCTGCGGGCGAGATCATCGTCGACGGAGGCGATCGGCAACGGTGCCTGACCTGGGCTGAGAAGAAGGAACGGCATAGGATGATCATGCCGCACTCGACGCGATTCGGCGATCTCGGTCGGTACTCGACGACGACGAAGAATGGTCCCCCCAGTGGGACTCGAACCCACACTGAATCGATTTTAAGTCGACTGCCTCTGCCGATTGGGCTATAGGGGGAATGCTCAGAACACACTTTATCGGCAAAGCCCGGCCACCGCGATCTGAGACATTCCGCGGGCGATCCGGGCACACGGCTAACCTTGAACGATGACGACGAACGGACCCACCCGGCAGGCCTGGGTGATCCTCGTCGTCGGCGTCCTCACGCAGATGGCGGCGACCATCGCGATCGCCGGACCCGCCTTCCTCATCCCCTATATGCACTCCGACCTCGGGTTCACACTCACCCAGGCCGGCACCGTCGCGGCCGCACCGAGCTTCGGACTCATCCTCACCCTCATCGCCTGGGGCGCATTCGCCGACCGATTCGGCGAACGTCTGGCGATGACATTGGGCATCGGACTGACGGCTGCCTTCTCGGCCGCCGCCGTGCTCGTCGTCGACTCGCCGATCTGGATGGTCATTGTCATCGCCGCCTCCGGTGCCGCGGCCGCCTCGGTCAACTCTGCATCCGGCCGCGTCGTCATGGGCTGGTTCCCCCGCCACCGCCGAGGACTGGCCATGGGCATTCGCCAGATGTCCCAACCCCTGGGCACGAGCGTGGCCGCTGTGACCATCCCACCGATCGCCGCGGCCGGCGGATTCCCCGCCTACCTCTGGTTCGTCGCCGCCGTGACCGGCGTCCTCGCCCTCATCTGCTTCGCCCTCATCCGCAACCCACCGACCCCGACCCCCACCCGCGCCGAGGTGGCCGACCCCGACCGCGACACCCTACCGGAGGCGGAACGCCACGGACGGAACGAACCGGGCACCGACTCGGTGGGGGAGGGGAAGCCCAGCGCCGCCTCGACGATCAATCCCTACCGCAGCGATTCCTTCCTGTGGCGCATCCACGCGGTCTCCGCGCTCCTCGTCGTCCCGCAGTTCGCGTTCTCCACCTACGGACTCGTCTGGCTCATCGTCGTCCAGGGGATCGGCGCGGGCGCCGCCGGAGCGATCGTCGCGATCGCGCAGATCGTCGGAGCAGTCGGTCGCATGGTCGTCGGCGCGCTCTCCGATCGCACGGGATCCCGCGTCGGCCTCATGCGCATCGTCGCCGTCGCTGCCGTGATCGTCGTCGTGGCCATCGCCATCCTGTCGCTCACGGAGCTGCCCGCCGTCGCCGCAGTCGTCTTCATCCTCGCCTCAGCCGTCTCCGTGGCCGACAACGGACTGGCCTTCGCCTCGGTCGCCGAAGCCGCCGGACCGCGCTGGTCGGGCAAAGCGCTGGGAGCCCAGAATACGGGACAGTTCGTCATGTCGGCCCTGCTCGGCCCCGGATTCGGTGCTCTGGTGACGGCGTTCGGCTATCCGCTGTCCTTCGGACTCATCGCCATCGCCCCACTGTTGAGCGTCGGAATCATCCCGCGACGCGACGTCGATCGCATAACCTGATATTCATCTCGGCACATTATCGTGCACGAGGCACACCCCGGTGTCGACAGCGAAAGGGAAGGATCTCGTGAACAATCTGTTCCAAGAGAATCTGCGGGAGTACATCGACAAACTCCGCCTCGAAGGGTACACCGTCGAGGACAGTCAGACCACGGATCCGCACCTCATCGACCCCATGGGCCGGGCCGTCGAAACGTGGCGGGAAGGATACCCGTACGACGAACAGATGGACCGCGAAGAGTACGAACTCGAGAAGTACAGACTGCAGGTCGAACTGCTGAAATTCCAGTACTGGGGTCAGGACACGGGCGCCAAACACGTCATCGTCTTCGAAGGTCGTGACGCTGCCGGCAAGGGCGGAACGATCAAACGCTTCACCGAACACCTCAACCCGCGTGCCGCCCGCGTCGTCGCACTCAACAAACCCTCCGACCGCGAAGCCGGACAGTGGTACTTCCAGCGCTACATCTCCCACCTGCCCACGAGCGGGGAGATCGTCATGTTCGACCGCTCCTGGTACAACCGGGGCAACGTCGAGAGGGTCATGGGATTCTGCACCGACGACGAATACGAGACCTTCATGGAACAGGCTCCGGTGTTCGAGAAGATGCTCATCGACTCCGGAGTCCACGTCACGAAGTTCTGGTTCTCCGTGACCCAGAGAGAGCAGCGGACCCGGTTTGCGATCCGTCAGATCGACCCGGTGCGGCGGTGGAAGCTCTCACCGATGGATCTCGAGTCCCTCGACCGCTGGGACGACTACACGGAGGCGAAGGAAGAGACGTTCCGCCGCACGGACACCGACCACGCTCCGTGGATCACGATCAAGAGCAACGACAAGAAACGCGCCCGCCTCAACGCGATGCGCTACTTCCTCAACCAGTTCGACTATGAGGACAAAGACCCCTCGGTCGTCTACGAAGCCGACCCGTTGCTCGTCCGCCGCGGCCGCGACGCCGTCGACGACTAGTCAGCAGTCGTCCACCGTCACCGAGGCGGGGGATCGGAGATCGTTGGTCTCATACGCGGATGATTTCGGACAGAAATTCGGCCGGGTGGAAGGGGAAAGACCACCCGGCCGGAACCGTGGAGCGGGACTCGAACCCGCTGTGCAATGACGCGCCGCTGTGCCGCCGGAGGCCGATGCTCCGGACTGCGGCGAAACCGAATCAGATCTCTGCGGCGGCGTCCTTTCGTGCCTTGCGCAGCGCCCGGCGCTTCTTGTGCCCGGTGAAGCTGAGCAGGAAGAGGATGATCGCCAGGAGCACGAAGAGCCCGCCGCCGGCGATGCCCGCATCGACCCAGAACTGAGGCGGGAAGAGGCGGATGAGCGAATCATCGGCGTAGAACTCCCAGGTCCCATCGGCGAAGAACACCTTGTGGAACCCGCGGAAGAAGCTGTCCCAGCCGAGGACGGCGACAACGGCGACAGCGGCCATGAAGATGATGCTGAAGATCGACCCCAGACGCACGCCTGCATGGATGCCCGATCCGTTCTTGCGGCACATGTAGATGCCGAACAGCACAGATCCGATGATGCCGACGAGAGCCACGAGGTAGAGCAGCGAGATCAGACCCTTGACGTCAGCCATATGGCTGAGCTCGTCGGAGATGAAGATCGGCTCTCCGTTGGGCATGACGATATCGGCGAGGTAGCGCCGGGAATCGAAGTTGTGCAGGTAGTCGATGACATAGGTCCCGTAGTGCTCACGGTCGGCGGCACTGAAGCCGAACCGATCGGCCGGGAAGCCGGGCCGGAAGTACTCGAACTTGAGGAAGATCCCCGAGGCGACGAAGCGCACTGCCAGAGCCAACAGGACGAAGGGGGTGGCGAGCATGATCCAGATCGTGCCGATGACATCGAGCACGGACCGACGTCGTTCGGGCACCTCGGGATCGCGGGCATCGGTCGACGTCGCCGCCTTCGACACGGCGGCCCAATCGGCTTCGCTCATCACTGCGGTGCGCGCATTCTGCGGCACCTCGCGTGTGGTCCCGGTATCGGTCGAGGATGATGCCCCGGCTGTCGATGCAACGGCGGCCGAATCCGTGCCGGCGGACTTCTGCGCGGCGGTGTGATCGGCGGTACGCGTGCTCGCGGGCTGAGAGGCCGGATTCGTCGAGTGGGCGGGAGTCACCCTCACCGGGCCCGTCGAGGGCTTCGCATCCGCGGAATGCTTGGGGGCATCCTCGGCGATGGGATCCGTGATCGGATCGAACGCCTCGGTGTCGGTCGAGGGATCATTGGCCGCCTCCAGAGGGGCCTGCGACTGCTTATCGGCAGCATTGGCAGACCCTGAACTCATCCGCCTGCTCAGGAGGTCTTCGGTCTCGTTCTTCTCGTCTCTGGACACATCCCCATTGTCAGTGACCACAGGGTCCTAGCCCGGGAGGACACGCCACGGCGGCCGATTTCGCGGAGTCAGCCGAGGAGGGCGGCGATGATGACGAGAGCCGGAACGGAGAGCACGGTGGTGATGAAGACGGCATCGCGCATGAGCGCCTCGGATTGTCGGTACTGCATCGAGTAGATGTATACGTTCTGCGCGGTCGGCAGCGCGGAGGTGACGACGATGGCGAAGAGGTCGACCCCGTCGTAGCCGAGCAGAGGGCCGCCGATGGCCCAGGCGATGACCGGCTGAGCGATGAGTTTGGCGCCGGTGATGTAGCTCAGCTGTGCGCGGCTGCCCTTGACGGGGATTCCCCACCCGTCCTTAAGCGAGATGCCGAACGCCAACAGGGCACCCGGGACCGCGGTGGCGCCGATCATGTCGATGGGCTCGAAGACGAAGCGCGGCAGCTCGAAGCTCGTCGCCGATGCGGCCACACCGGCTGCAGCACCGAGGACGATGGGGTTCTTGAGGACTTGGAGGATCGCGGAGTACCAGTGCGAATCATGCTGCTTCTTGCCCGCTCCGTCGAGCACGGCCATGCCGATGGGGGCGAGGACGAGCAGCTGGAAGAGCAGGACCGGGGCGACATAGCCGATGTCGCGGAGGACATAGGCGGCGATCGGAATGCCGAGATTGCCGATGTTGACGTAGCTGGTCGCCCACGCGGAGAACATCGCCTCTCCGGTGCTGCGCTTTCTGATCCACTTAGTGAGGACGAAGAGAGCGGCACCGACGATGAGCGCCGAGCCGCCGGTGGCGAAGAGCGCGGTGTTGAAGATCAGCCCGAGGTCGGTCTCGGAGACTGTGACATAGAGCAGCGTCGGGGTGCCGGCGTAGAAGACGAGCTTCGCGATGACCTGCTGACCGTGCGGACCGAGAACGCCGGAGCGGCCGAGGACGAACCCGACCAGAATGACTCCGGCGATGACGGCGAAACCTTCGAATACGGCCAGCATGGGCTGCTCGGCTCCTCGCTTCCTGCGTCTGGGAGTGCCGCGGTCAGTCTGGTGCGGCTGGTGTCAGTCCCGTAGAGCGGGTATCAGTTCGGGACGGTCGGGATCGTCGCCGGGCGGAATCCGCGGCGGGGTGCGGAGGTCGGGCCTCCTCGGCGGTGGGGTCAGTCCGCCTCGGCGATATCGGAGACGACATAGGAGGCTGCGGCGCTGACCGCACTGACGGCGAACACGGCCGGCCATGCGCCGATCTTCTTCGCCAGGGGATGGGAGGCGCCGAACCCGCCGAGGTAGGCCAAGCTCAGTCCGGTGGCGGCGGGCCAGCCCTTCTTCACATACCAGGAGCGGGCGGCGTAGGCACCTGCCGCGGCGAGGACGACTCCACCGAGGGGGCGGATTCCGGTCTCGCGGGCGGTGAGGAAGCCGCCGATGAGGCCGACGGCGACGAGTGGGGCGGTGGAGACTTCGCGTGCATCCTTCATACGCACCAGTTTAGGCGTGCAGGTCAGCGGACCGGACGGCGGTCTCATAACGCGGCATGCGCGGTGGGCGTGCGCGGTGTCGATCGGGAGCGCAGGCGGAACCGGTCAGGAGGTCCGGGAGGTTGAGCGGCTGGAGAGCCTCAGAGCAGGCTGATCTTGATGACCGAGGCGATGCTCAGCACCGAAATGAGGCACACCGAGGTGGTGAGGAAGATGACCGCCCACGGCGACGGCCGACCGCGTTCGGCCCGAATCGAGACCGAACCTAGCCGGTAGCGTCTGACCTGCATGGCGATGGCGACGATGGCCATGCCCATGCACACGACGAAGAGCGCCACCGACCAGCCTTGGAAGACGTGGATGAAGCGCATGAAGATGAGGCTGACGACCGTCATCGTCAGACTCGTGCGCAGCCATGATTGGACGGTCCGTTCCGGCTGCAGAGCCGGATCGTCATGCGGCTGCGGTCGCGGTGAGCGGGTCGGCATCACAGTAGGCCGGCGAACACCAGGACGAGGAGACCGGCTCCCAGCGCCGAGGCGAGGCTGACGATGGGGATGATGAGCGGCAGCGGCAGCGAGGTCTTGCGACGCATCGCCGATTCGATGCGATGCCAGCGGACGGCGGCACCGGCGGCGAGGATGAAGCCGATGACCATGAGCACGATCGACAGGGTCGCCCGCAGACCGGTGCCGAAGATCTCCGAGGTGAAGGCCTCGACGGCGATTCCGCCGCCGATGAACGCCAACGCGGTGCGGATCCAGGACAGGAAGGTCCGCTCGTTGGCCAGGGTGAAGCGAGGATCGGGGTCGACTCCGTCGGGGAAGACCCGTCGGGCGATGCGGCTGCGGGAGTCCTGCGACGAATTGTTCTCACTCACCCTTCGAGGATAACCGTAGACGGCGCAGAGATGGTGTGGAAGCCTATGCTCATGAGCGACGACGAGACGATGAAGTCCTTCCTGCAGGAGTCCCTGCGCCGGGGTCGGACGAACCTGCGATGGAAGCTGTCCGGACTCGATGAGAGGTCCCTGAGGTGGCCGCGCACCCCGACCGGATTCAACCTCCTCGGCGCACTCAAACACATGGCACAGGTCGAGATCGTCTACTTCGGCGACACTTTCGGCCGAACCTGGCCGAACCGGGAAGAGGTCGTCAGCGACGCGGACATCGACCTCGATCCGCAGGCCGACTGGTGCGCGACCGAGTCCGAGACGACCGCGTATCTGCTCGACTTCTACACTCGCGTCTCAGACTTCGCCGACGAGACCATCGACTCGCTCAGCCTGGATTCGCCGGGACGGGTGCCGCATTGGCCCACGGGCCGCGACGAGACCACCTTGGGACAGATCATGGTTCACGTCCTCGTCGACCTCACCCGGCATGTGGGCCAGATCGACATTGTCCGGGAAGGCATCGACGGCGCCGCCGGACTCTCCGAGGCAGCTCCGAACCTGCCGGAGGACTTCGACCACGACACGTATCTCGAACGTCTGCGAACCATCGCCGACCGTTTCTGAGGCGCGGCGGGACGGGGCCGACCGTCGCGAGGGATGGTGACCGATGACACGACAGCGCCGTTGTCACCTATCATGACTGTGGACATGCTGAGACCGCTGCGCCGCCGAAATGCGGGAGAACCCGATGGAGGATCCCCGACCGCTCGGTGAGTCTGTGCGCGGCCGAAGATGAAAGCGAAAAACTCCATGAGTGAGCAGTCGAACGGTTCCGGCCCCGGCTACGGGGGCGACGCAGAGACCGTTTCCGGAATCGAAGAGGCCTCCGGCCCGGCCAAATGGAAGGTCATCGGTCCCGGCCTCGTCGTCGCGGCCACCGGCGTCGGTGCCGCGGATATGGTGGCGACCCTGGTGGCCGGCAGCCAGTTCGGCTACGGACTGCTGTGGGCAGTGATCGTCGGCGTCATCCTCAAGATCGTCCTCGTCGAAGGAGCCGGCAGGTTCAGCCTCGCGACCGGAAAGACGATCTTCGAGGGGTGGCGATCGCTCGGCCGCTGGACTACGTGGTACTTCGGGCCGTACATCATCATCTGGGGCTTCGTCTACGGAGCCACGGCGATGAGTTCGGCGGCGCTGCCGCTGGCCGCGCTCTTCCCCGGCCTCAACCTCACAGTGTGGTCGGTGCTCATGGGCCTGGCCGGCTTCGTCATGGTGTGGTTCGGCCGCTACGGCGTGTTCGAGAAGATCACCGCCGTTCTCGTCGGGATCATGTTCATCACCGTCGTGGGGCTGGCGATCATCGCCGCGCCGAACATTCCCGATATGCTCACCGGGCTGATCCCCATCATCCCCGAGGGCGGAGTGATCTACACGCTCGCGCTCGCCGGAGGAGTCGGCGGCACCATCACCCTGGCCGCCTACGGCTACTGGCTGCGCGAGAAGGGCTGGCACACTCCGAAGTGGATGCGGGTGATGCGCATCGACAACTCGATGGCCTACGTGATGACCGGCATCTTCGTCATCGCTATGCTCATCGTCGGTGCCGAGGTCGTCCGTGCCGCGGGAGTCTCGATCTCTGCCGAGGACAAGGGACTGCTCGACCTCGCCGACGTCCTCAAAGCCCGTTACGGCGAGGTCGTGGGCATAGGCTTCCTCGTCGGATTCTGGGCCGCTTCCTTCTCCTCGATCATCGGAGTCTGGAACGGAGTGTCCCTGATGTTCGCCGACTTCTGGGGCCATATGCGCAAGAAGCCGGGCGGACATCCCGACACCCTGACCGGCGGCAAGTACTTCAAGTTCTATGTGCTGTGGCTGACGTTCCCGCCGATGCTGCTGTTCATCCTCGGCAAACCGATCGGACTCATCCTCGCCTACGGCGTCCTCGGCTCGCTGTTCATGCCGTTCCTCGCAGTCACTCTGCTCGGCCTCCTCAACGGCAAGAAGATCCCCAAGGAATGGGCCAACAAGCTGCACACGAACATCGCTCTGGCGATCACAGCACTGCTGTTCATCATCCTCGGCATCCAGCAGCTCTACTCGGCGCTCGCCCCACTCTGGGGCGGCGGGGAGTAACCCGCCTGGGCGGGGCCGAGTCTGGGCATTGCCGCTAAGCTGGGAGACGCAATGGCAGAAGAGAACCCGACCCCGTCGACCACCCCAGCGAACACGAATCCAGGACGGCCGCCTCGGCGCGGGAAGAACGGACGTGGGCGTTCGCAGCAGCGACGCAGAACCACGGCAGCGCACCATCAGCAGCGCCGAGCCCGGCTCAAGGACGCCCGCGCTGCCCATCCGGTCACCGTCACCTACCCCGAGGATCTGCCGGTCACCGCGGCGAAGGACGAGATCGCCGAGGCGATCCGGGACAACCAGGTCGTCATCATCGCCGGCGAGACGGGATCGGGAAAGACCACCCAGCTGCCGAAGATCTGCCTCGACCTCGGCCTCGGGGTCGACGGACTCATCGGCCACACCCAGCCTCGGCGCATCGCCGCCCGGACTGTGGCCGAGCGCATCGCCGACGAACTCGACGAGGAGCTCGGCAGCACCATCGGCTACCAGGTGCGGTTCACCGCGCAGGTCGCCGATTCCACCCGGGTGAAGGTGATGACCGACGGCATTCTGCTGTCCGAACTCTCACGCGACAAACTGCTGCGCGACTATGAAGTCATCATCATCGACGAGGCGCACGAACGCAGCCTCAACATCGACTTCCTCCTCGGCTATCTCAAGGAAGTGCTCGACCGACGTCCCGACCTCAAGGTCATCATCACTTCGGCGACGATCGACCCCGAATCATTCTCCGCTCACTTCGCCGACGCTCCGATCATCTCCGTCGAAGGCCGCACCTTCCCCGTCGAGGTCCGGTACCGGCCACTCGGGGACGATCCTGCCGATGACGATGTCGACGGACCCGGCGAATCCGGGAACTACGAAACCGGAGTCGAGGAGCAGACCGACGGAATCATCGCCGCCGTCGATGAACTCGCAGCCGAGGCACCCGGCGACATCCTCGTCTTCCTCTCCGGCGAACGGGAGATCCGCGACACCGCCGACGCCTTGAGTGACCACCTGCGCAGACGTCCGCGGATGAGCAGCTGGGAGGTCGTGCCGCTGTTCGCCCGACTCTCGGCGGGGGAGCAGCAGAAGGTCTTCCAACCCCATTCACGACCTCGCATCGTCCTGGCCACGAACGTCGCCGAGACCTCGCTGACGGTGCCCGGAATCAAATACGTCATCGACGTCGGCACCGCCCGCATCTCCCGCTACTCCAACCGCACACGGGTGCAGCGACTGCCGATCGAGCGGATCTCCCAAGCCAGTGCGAACCAGCGCAAAGGCCGCTCCGGACGCACCAGTGACGGCATCTGCATCCGCCTGTACTCGGAAGACGACTTCGACTCGCGTCCCGAATTCACCGATCCGGAGATCCTGCGCACGAACCTCGCCAGCGTCATCCTGCAGATGGCCTCACTGGGATTCGCCGCAAGCGATCAGGAGATCCTCGACTTCCCGTTCCTCACCCCGCCAGAGGCCAGGGCCGTCCATGACGGACGGACGATGCTCACCGAACTCGGGGCGCTGACCAGCGACTCGGCAGGGAAGATCCACGTCACCGAGATCGGTCGGAAACTCACCGTGCTGCCGATCGACCCCCGCCTGGCTCGGATGGTCATCGCCGGGGCGGAGGCCGGCTGCGGGGGAGAGGTCACCGTCATCGTCGCCGCGCTGTCCATCCAGGACCCCCGGGAACGTCCGGCCGAGGTCCGAGCCGCCGCCGATGAGAAGCACGCCCGATTCACCCACCGAGGCAGTGACTTCCTGTCCTACCTCAACCTCTGGAACTACCTGCAGAGTCTGCAGGCGGACATGGGATCCTCGAAGTTCCGGCGCCGCTGCAAGGACGAGTTCCTCAACTTCGTGCGCATCCGCGAATGGCAGGACCTCGTCGGTCAGCTGCGCTCTCTGCTCGGCTCGGCCGGCATTCGCATCGAGAGATCCGTCTGGCAGCCGGGCGACGATGCCGACACGGCCGGATCCGCTCTCGATGGCGACGGGGGCAAGACGAATGCTGCCGGGCCCGGTGACGGCTCCGACCGTGGACAAGGCGGTCGCAGTGGTCGTGGTCGTGAGGGGCAGAATGCTCCTGGCGGTCAGGGCACCCGTGGCGGTCGGGGCGAAGGAAGCGCTCAGGGCGGACGAGGTGCGAACGGCAAGATCGGATTCGCCGAGCTCAGCGCCGCCAAACGCAGCGCGAAGAAGCAGGGCGCGACCGGTCCGGCCGGGGACACCGGGAAGCAGGTGGCGGCTGCCAAACTCGACCCGCATGCCGCCGCCATCCACCGGTCCCTGCTCACCGGTCTGCTGACGATGATCGGCTCACGGTCGGAGCGGCACAAGGACTATCAGGGAGCTCGCGGCACCCGATTCGCGATCTTCCCCGGATCCGGACTCTTCAAGGTCAACCCCGACTTCGTCATGGCTGCCGAACTCGTCGAGACCTCCCGCCTGTGGGCTCGCACCGTGGCCGCGATCGACCCGGACTGGGTCGTCGGAGCCGCCGGTGACCTGGTCACCCGCCAACATTCGGATCCGCACTGGTCGACGAAGGCCGGCGCATCGATGGTGTACGAGAAGATCTCCCTCTACGGGGTCACTCTTGTCAGCGACCGTCGCGTCGGCTACGGCACCATCGACGCCGAGGCCGCCCGGGACGCGTTCATCCGCAAGGGTCTCATCGAAGGCGACTGGCACGAACGCTTCGGCTTCCTCGAACACAACGCGGCCGTCATCGACGAGGCCGAGGAACTGGCTTCGCGGACACGGAACCGTCGCGTGCTCGACCAGGACGATGCCCTCTACGAATTCTTCGACGAACGGATTCCGGAGGGGATCACCTCGGCGGCGGATTTCCGGGGGTGGTGGAAGAAGCAGAAGCGACGGGACGCGCACCTGCTCGACCTCACCACCTCGGTGCTGCTCAGCGACGACAGTGAGGAGCTGACCGCCTCGGTGGCCTCGGATTTCCCGATGGAATGGGAACTGACCGACGGTACGCGGGCGAAGCTGCGCTATTCCTTCGACCCCGGCAGCACCGAGGACGGGGTGACCGTGGAGATCCCCGCCGAGGCGGTGCCCGCGGTCGACGCGGACGAATTCAGCTGGCAGGTCCCCGGCCTGCGCGAAGAACTCGTCGCCGCCTATATCCGGTCATTGCCGAAGAGCAAACGCCGCTACTTCGTTCCCGCTCCCGACGTCGCCCGCGAGATTCTGCCGGCGCTCACCCCATACCAGGGAAGCCTGCCGGAGGTGCTCGCCGCGTACTTGAGTGAACGCGCCGGCGGGGGAGGGCTGAACGACCTCGTGCCGATCACGGTCACCGCCGACGATTTCGACCGATCGCGGATCCCCGCCCATCTGCGGCTGACCTTTCGGGTCGTCGATGGGAAGAAGACCGTCGGTCTCGGCGAGGATCTGTCTGCTCTGAGAACGAAAGCCACACCCCAGGTGCGCAAGGCCCGCCAGAAGCAGAGCGCGTTCACCCCGAAGACCGGCCTGACGGACTGGTCGTTCGGTGAGCTGGCCGATCCCGATCAGGCCGCAGTCGGTGTCGTTCCGGGGCTCGCGGACCGTGCGAGCTCGGTCGACCTCGTCGCCTTCGACACAGCAGCGCAGGCACGCTTGGCCACGCGAGAAGCGATCATCACCCTGCTGGGCCAGCACACGTCTGATGCGCTGAAGTACCTGCAGGACGGGCTGACCACTCAGGAGAAGCTCATCCTCGCCGGTCATCAGAAGACCGCCGACGAGCTCCTGGGCGGGCTGATTCGAGTCGGGATCCGCGGTCTCGTCGTCGAACGGTTGGGGCCGGCCGAGACGTCATGGGTGGCCAACGCCGATGAGTTCGCGCAGCTGCGCAAGGACGTCGACGCCGAGCTGCCGCTGACCTGTTCATCGCTGCTGCCGCATCTGATGAAGGCTCTGCAGGCGGCGACCGAGCTCTACAAACTCGTTTCGAAGGCATCCTCGTTGGCGATCCTGTCCAACCTCGCCGATGTGCAGGCGTGGCGAGCCTCCCGGACGACCGCAGCCGCCATTGCGGCGATGACTCCGCAGATGCTGCGCGAGCTGCCCCGCTGGGTGCAGGCCGAAGTGGTGCGCATCGGCGGAATGCAGGACTCGCCGATCCGTGACAAGCAGCTCATGGATCGAGTCACCGGCTGCAGCAGCGATGTGGTCAAGAAGATCGGCAATCGATTCCCGGCACTGGCGAAGGCCGAGTGGCCGCAGCTGATCGTGTCGCTGCCTGCCGAATGGGTCGAAGTCGTTGTGATGCTCGAAGAGCTGCGGGTGTCGCTGTTCGCGAATTCGCTGGGCACGGCACATCCGGTGTCGGAGAAGCGCATCGCGAAGGCTCTCGCCCAGCTCTGACCCGAGCATCCCTCACCGGCAGCGGCACAACACCTGGTTGCAGAGGGGCGTTGTGTCACGAAGAGTGAGTGACGCGCGAGTACCTGTAGGAGAAGTCGCCAGCGGGAGGTGTTGCCGCCAAACGTAGGAATTGCGAGGACCTGTGTGGGTCAGCGGCCGTCTCGGCAGCGGGTGAGGGTCAGACGTCGGCGAAGAAGCCGCTGCAGAGCCACCACAACGGCAGAGCTCCGGCGGCAAGAAGGGTGGCGACACTCCACCAGATGCGCCACTTCCACGTGCGACGGCGAGTGCCGATGAAGAGGAACGCGAGATAGAAGATGAGGCAGAAGGCCCCGGACAGGCTGAGCAGCACCATCCCGGCCGCCTCGCTGCCGGAGGTGCCGAGATCGAAGAGGTACTTCGTCGTCTGCGCTATCTGCCAGGAGAACCAGATCGCCGCGCACAGCAGCGGGACACCCAGGACCCCCGCGACGATGAGCGGCAAGGCTTTGAGCCAGCGTTCCTTCGGCTCCGAACGGCCGGCGTATTCGACGAATTCCTCAGACATCGCCCCCAGCATATGGGCCGATTCCGACAGGACGCTGGATACAACGCCCACGGGCCTCCTCGCACATACGGTTCCGGGCGCCGGACGCCCGGCACAAGCTGGCCCCACACTGTGACTGAACGGACACGCCGGAAGGGCGCGAAGAACGATAGGATATTGCGGTGACTTCTGGCCAGTATTCCGTCAAGGACATCCGACACGAGGCGTCCCGCCGCCGCACGTTCGCTGTCATCTCCCACCCCGACGCGGGCAAATCGACGACCACCGAGGCGCTCGCCCTCCACGCTCGCGCCATCGGCCAGGCCGGAGCCACCCACGGCAAGGCCGGTCGCCGCGCCACCGTCTCCGACTGGATGCAGATGGAGCAGGACCGCGGAATCTCGATCTCCTCCGCCGCCCTGCAGTTCGAGTACCGCGACGCCGTGTTCAACCTCGTCGACACCCCTGGCCACGCCGACTTCTCCGAGGACACCTACCGTGTGCTCTCCGCCGTCGACTGCGCCGTCATGCTCATCGATGCCGCCAAAGGCCTCGAGGCGCAGACGATGAAGCTCTTCGAAGTCTGTGCCCATCGCAACATCCCGATCATCACGGTCGTCAACAAGTGGGACCGTCCCGGCCTCGACGCGCTCGAACTCATGGACGAGGTTCAGCAGCGCACCGGCCTACTGCCCACCCCGATCACCTGGCCCGTCGGCCAGTCCGGAGACTTCCGCGGAGTCCTCGACCGCACCAGTGGCGAGTACACGAAATACACCCGCACCGACGGAGGCGCCACGATCGCCGGTGAGGACACCTACACGTCCGAAGCGGCCGCTGACCTCGAAGGCGATGCGTGGACGACCGCTGTCGACGAGTCCGATCTGCTGGAGATGGAAGACCAGAACCACGACCAGGAGACCTTCCTCGCCGGCAAGTCGACCCCGGTGATGTTCGCCTCGGCCGTGCTCAACTTCGGCATCCACAAACTCCTCGACCTCCTCGTCGACCTCGCCCCGCCCGCCGAGGCCCGCCTGGACAAGGACGACCAGCCCCGCCCCGTCGACGATCCCTTCTCCGGATTCGTCTTCAAGGTACAGGCCGGAATGGACTCCCACCATCGCGACCGACTCGCCTACATCCGAGTCTGTTCGGGAGTCTTCGAACGCGGAACCGTGCTCACTCACGCCAGCACCGGCAAGCCCTTCGCCACGAAATACGCTCAGCAGGTCTTCGGTCGCGACCGCGATGTCGTCGACGAAGCGTTCCCGGGAGATGTCGTCGGATTGGTCAACGCCTCCGCCCTGCGCGTCGGTGACTCCCTCTACCTCGACAAAAAGGTCGAGTTCCCCGGCATCCCGACGTTCTCACCCGAACACTTCATGGTCATCCGCGCCAAGGACTCCTCGAAGTACAAACAGTTCCGACGCGGCATCGAACAGCTCGACCACGAAGGCGTCATCCAGGTGCTGCGCTCGGATCTGCGCGGTGATCAGGCACCCGTGCTCGGCGCCGTCGGACCCATGCAGTTCGAAGTCGCCGAAGACCGGATGACCAACGAATTCAACGCTCCCTGCACCCTGGAGCGCCTCAACTTCTCCCTCGCCCGACGCACCACTCCCGAATGCGTGCCGACCCTGGCCCGGGAACGCTCGGTCGAGGTCCTCCACCGCTCCGACGGAGAGCTGCTGGCGCTGTTCTCCGACCGGTGGCGGCTGCAGGGCGTGCAGAAGAACCACCCCGACCTGGTCCTCGAACCTCTGGTCGTCAGCTGAGACGAGCTCTGCCGCGATCGGATGCCGGTGTCCGGCATTTTGACGCGGAGATTATTATGGATAGTTGGGGCCGAAGCGAAGCCCCGCAGGGCGAACCGCCCGCGTGGGACATTCCCGCCGCTCGGTGAAACCCAAACAGACAAAGGAGAATTGTGGGAACGAAATCGATTCGAGTCGCGATTGCCGGACTGGGCAACTGCGCCTCGTCCCTGATCCAAGGCGTGGAGTACTACCGGAACGCGTCGCCCGGGACGAAGGTTCCCGGCCTTATGCACGTGGAGTTCGGGGACTATCACGTCGGTGACATCGATTTCGTTGCCGCCTTCGACGTCGACGGCAAGAAGGTCGGCGTCGACATCGCCGAGGCGATCACTGCCAGCGAGAACAACACCATCAAGCTCGCCGATGTGGAGCCGACCGGCATCGAGGTCCTGCGCGGACCCACCCTCGACGGGCTCGGCGAGTACTACCGCGACACGATCGTCGAATCCGATCGCGAGGCCGTCGACGTGGTCAAGGCTCTCAAGGACGCCGAGGCGGATGTGCTCGTGTGCTATCTGCCCGTCGGTTCGCAGAAGGCCGTCGAGTTCTATGCTCAGGCTGCGATCGACGCGAAGGTCGCCTTCGTCAACGCCCTGCCCGTGTTCATCGCCGGCACCAAGGAATGGGACGAGAAGTTCCGTGCCGCCGGTGTCCCGATCGTCGGCGACGACATCAAGTCCCAGATCGGTGCGACCATCACCCACCGTGTGATGGCGAAGCTGTTCGAAGACCGCGGCGTCGTCCTCGACCGGACCTACCAGCTCAACGTCGGCGGCAACATGGACTTCAAGAACATGCTCGAGCGGCAGCGCCTCGAATCGAAGAAGATCTCGAAGACTCAGGCCGTGACCTCGAACACCTCCGCCCAGCTGTCCGACCGCGACGTCCACATCGGACCCAGTGACTACGTCGAATGGCTCGACGACCGCAAGTGGGCCTTCGTCCGCCTCGAAGGCCGCAACTTCGGCGACGCCCCCGTGTCCCTGGAATACAAGCTCGAGGTGTGGGACTCGCCGAACTCCGCCGGCGTCATCATCGACGCCGTACGTGCGGCGAAGATCGGCCTCGACCGCGGAATCGGCGGAGCCCTCATCTCCGCCTCCTCGTACTTCATGAAGTCGCCCCCGGAGCAGCAGGACGACGACGCCGCCCACGAAGCCGTCGAAGCGTTCATCCGCGGCGACCTCGAGCGCTGATATCGCCGAGGCGGCCCACCCTTATCTGAGGTGCTGAGTCGCCTGCCGGCTGAGAGGGCGCCGATCGCAGATACCTGCGGTCGGCGCCCCGGTCTATTCATCGACGTCGATGTGAACGGAACCGCACGACCGCCTCGGCGAGGTGCGGAGCGAATGTGCATCCGGTATTTGAGATTCCCGTGACACAACGCCGATTGTCCATGAGACTTGCACCTTGAGGTGATCGCTCTCACATGAGCTGCACCTGGCTCAACGCATTCGACTGCGCCGCCCTGACCGAGGAGAACCGATGTCGAGCACCACACCTGCGACCGCAGAGACGAGGAAAGACAGCTCCGAGCTGAGCTGGCTGATGCGGGTCCTCGTCATCATCGAGAAGGCCGGCAACAAGCTGCCTCACCCGTTCTGGCTGTTCCTCTCGCTGGCAGTCATCGTCATGATCCTCTCGGCGATCTTCGCGTCCACCGGGCTCAACGCCGTCAACCCGGCAACGGACGAGAAAGTGACGGTGACGAATCTCTTCTCCACCGAGTCGCTGCGTGAGATCGTCGCGGGAGCCACGAACAACTTCGTCACCTTCCCGCCTTTGGGACTCGTCCTCATCGTGCTCATCGGCGTAGCCGTGGCCGAGCAGTCCGGACTCATCCCGGCGATGCTGCGCGGAACCATCGCCGGAGCCTCGCCGAAGTGGATCACGTTCATCGTGGCCCTGGCCGGAACCGCCTCATCGATCGCCTCGGACGCGTCCTACATGATCATGATTCCCCTCGGCGGACTCGCGTTCAAAGCCGTCGGCCGCAATCCGCTGCTCGGCTGCCTCGTCGCCTATGCCGCGACCTCGGGAGGCTATTCGGCGGCTCCGATGGTCAACTCGCTCGACACGATCCTCGGCGGCCTGTCCACCTCGGCCGCCCAGATCATCGACGCCGACTACTCCGTCAGCCCGGTCGCGAACTTCTACTTCAACTTCATCTCCATGTTCGTCGTCGCTGCCGCGGTGACCCTGGTGACCGAGCTGGTTCTGTCCAAGCGAGCCGACCAGATCGAACTCGACGAGGAGACCGACGACGATCCTGACAACTTCGACGTCAAAATGGCCCTCGACGCCAACGAGAAGCGCGGAATCATCATCGCCGTTGTCGCCATCGTCATCTGCGCGGCGGTGCTGTTCGCCCTCGCCTGGCCCGCCGGGTCATTCCTCCGCGATGAAGCCGGAGGCTTCGGTCCCGATTCGGGTCTGATGGCCGGAATCGCCGCGATCATCGGCTTCGGCTTCTTCATCGTCGGCATTGTCTACGGCTACGCCACCGGATCGATCAAGCACACCGCCGATATCCCGGAGATGATGGGCAAGGGGCTGCTGCCGTTCGTACCGGTCATCGTCCTGTTCTTCGCCGCCAGCCAGTTCCTCGCGCTGTTCAAGATGTCCAACCTCGGCGAGATCATGGCGATCAAGGGTGCCGAGGTCTTCGGGGCGCTCAACACCGGACCGTTCGTCATCCTCCTCGGTGGATGGCTGCTCGTCGCAGTGGGTGCACTGTTCCTCACCTCCGGCTCGGGACTGTGGACGCTCATGGCACCGGTGCTCGTCCCGATGTTCATGCTGCTGTCGATCTCCCCGGAGACCACACAGGCTCTCTACCGCATCGGTGACTCGACGACGAACATCATCTCCCCGATGAGCCCGTACTTCGTCGTCGTCCTCGGCTTCATCCAGCGATACAAGAAGGATGCCGGCATCGGCACGGTGCTCTCCTTCACGATCCCACTGTCCTTCGCCATGTTCATCCTGTGGGGACTGCTGTTCTTCATCTGGTGGGCCACCGGAATTCCGTGGGGACCGGGTGCGGCCACTCACTATCAGATGGGCTGAGTCGGTCACCCGATGGGCCGATCCGGGAATTCTCGCGCATGATCGGGTGTTGTCCACCACAGCATCACGATCGTGCAACGACGGACGCTGCAGGCGGGAATCCTCAGTTCCCGTCCAGACCGTCCGGTTAGACTGTGACCGTGAACGATCATCTGTGTAGCCTGCCGGCTGCGCATATTCTACTCAGATCGAAAGGATCTCGACCGTGAGTAACCCCATGATGAACCGGGCTATCAACCAGGGCGCCCAGGCTGGACGCAATCAGCCGGTCATGTCCGATCAGGAGCTCAACAACCTCTTCAACCAGCCTGCCGCGGAGAACCGCAACGCCGGGCCCCAGGTCGCCGACCGTGCGATGACCTATGACGATGTGATGATGAAGACCGGTGTGCTCTTCGCCATCCTCCTCGCCGGTGCCGTCGTCGGCTGGCTCGTGCCTGTCCTCGCCCTCCCGGCGATGCTCATCGGCCTCGTCCTCGGCCTCGTCAACGCCTTCAAGAAGGAACCGAACAAGGCCCTGATCATCAGCTATGCCGCGTTCGAGGGTGTGTTCCTCGGCGGCATCTCCGCGATCTTCGAGTCCATGTACTCCGGCATCGTCGTCCAGGCCGTGCTCGCCACTCTCAGCGTCTTCGCGATCATGCTCGCCCTCTTCAAGTTCAAGGGCGTGCGCTACGGCTCGAAGATGATGAAGTTCATGGTGATCGCCGTCGGCGGCTACGCGATCTTCTCGATCGTCAACCTCGTCTTCGGACTGGCCTTCGGAACCGGAGGGGTCCGCAGCATGGAGATCTTCGGAATTCCGCTGGGCATCGTCATCGGCCTCGTCGCCACAGTGCTCGCTGCGATGACACTGATCATGGACTTCCAGATGATCGAAGAGGGCGTCAAGCACAAGATCCCGGAGAAGTACTCCTGGGTGTGCGCGTTCTCGCTCATGGTCACCCTCATCTGGCTCTACGTCGAAATCCTGCGCCTCATCTCCTACTTCAGAGACTGAGAGACGTGACCGCCCCACAACTGTGGGTCGCGGCCGAACGCTGAACGAAGGGCGGATCCCCAAGAAGGGGGTCCGCCCTTCACCGTCCGTTGCGAGCTGCCCATTGCTTGTGATCACTTTTCTGCCTATCGTCTGAGATACCGACGAGAAGCGTCGGCGGACCGTCTCCATCGTTGCAAGGCGGACCAAAGACCTCATGGCCTGAGAGGACGATTCGATGACGAATCCGATGCGCGGTGTGTTCGCCGTTCCGACGACCCCCTATACCGACGACGGAGACCAGAACCTCGACGCCCTGGGCGGTCGTATCGAGGAGGTGCTCGCCTCAGGAGTGACCGGGCTTCTCGGCCTCGGCGCCACGGGGGAGGCGCTGGCACTCAGCGCCGCCGAGCGGGAAGCACAGATCAAGACCATCGTCTCCGCCGTCGACGGTCGGGCGCACGTGGTCATCGGCTGTATGGCCTACACTCCGGCGCAGATGTCGGCCCAGATCTCGGATGCCGCCGGCTGGGGCGCCGACGCCGTCATGGTCACCCCTCCCTTCTACGGCGGACTCGAACCAGACGCCGTCATCGCCGCCTTGCACCCGGTGCTGACCGCGTCCGAACTGCCGGTCATGGTCTACAACAATCCCCACTCCACCGGCACCGACCTGCTCCCGGACCACCTCGCCGCGCTCCAGCAAACCGGCCGACTCTGGAGCGTCAAAGAGACCTCCGGCGAAGCCACAAGGATCCGGGAGCTGCGCGACCGCCTCGGCGAGGACACCGAGATCTTCGTCGGGGCCGACGGAATCGCCCTCGAGGGCTTCGCCCAGGGCGCCAGCGGCTGGGTGGCGGCCTCGGCGTGGCTGCTGCCCGATCACTGCCAGAGACTGTGGGAGCTGGCCGACAGCGGTGATTGGGCCGGCGCCGTCGACCTATGGAGAAGCCTCGGGCATGCCCTCGGACTCATCGAGGGTGACTCCGCCTTCATCTCACTCATCAAACAGGCGCTCGGCCGAACCGGTCACGAACAGGGACCGGTGCGTCCACCCCTGCCGACAGCCGGTCCCGACTCATTGGCATCGCTGCTCGACGCGATCGCCGAACTGGAGAGGAAACACGCAGCATGAGTCCTACGTCTTCAACTGACAGCACCCTCGTCGACCGCGGTCGAACCACGCTTCGGGCCATCATCGACGGCAATTTCGGACAGTGGATCGGCGGCCGCGCCGTCACCGGCACCGGCGACGAGATCGGTCTCATCTCACCGAGCGACGGAACAGTGATCGGAAGCCTGTCCGCGGCCAGCGTTCAGCAGCTCGATGACACCGTCTCCACAGCGCGCACCGCCTTCAACGAGGCCGACTGGGCAGGAGACGCGAAGCTGCGGGCGCGGGTGCTGCGTCGCCTCGCCGACCTCGTCGAAGCCGATGCCGCAGAGATCGCCTACCTCGACGGCATCGAAGCCGGAAAGGTCGCCCTCGGCGGCGTCGAGGAAGACGTCCCCGATGTCGCCGCGAACCTCAGACTGAGCGCCGACCTCATCTCGCGCGACGACGGACGCTACCTGCAGAATCCTGACGGTTGGGGCTGGGTGACGAAGGTGCCCAGCGGGGTCGTCGGAGCGATCCTGCCGTGGAACTATCCCGTGGCCATGCTCGGCTGGAAGATCGCCCCGGCGCTGGCCGCCGGCAATGCGATGGTCGTCAAGACCTCTGAGGATTCGACGCTCAGCGCCCTCCACCTCGCCAGGCTCGCCACCGAGGCAGGGGTGCCCGACGGCATTCTCAACGTCCTCACCGGCACCGGCTCAGCGATCGGCGCCGCGATGGGTCTGCACAACGACATCGACGTGCTCACCTTCACCGGTTCGGGACCCGTCGGCAGGTCCTTCCTCGAGTCCTCGGCCCGTTCGAACCTCAAGAAGGTGTCCCTCGAACTCGGCGGACGGGCCGGTTATATCGTCGACTCCGCACACGCCACGGATTTCGAGGCGATCGCCGCCGACATCGCCGGTGCGTCCTTCGGCACCAGCGGCCAGAACTGCACCGCCGCCTCTCGGGTGATCTACGTCGGCGACGATGACGAGAGGTTCGCCGAGTTCCGCACCGCACTCATCACCACGACCGAGGCACTCACCGTCGGCGATCCGTTCGACGCCGATACGGACGTCGGCCCGGTGATCAATGCTCGCGCCCGCGATCGCATCACCGCCTGGGTCGACGAAGCCGTGGAGAAGGGAGCGCGGATCCTCAACACCCGTGCCGACGTCCCCGACATCGGCACCTGGTATCCGCCGACCGTCATCGAAGGCGTGCCCGATGCCAGCGAACTCGGCCGTGGAGAGATCTTCGGCCCCGTGACCCAGCTGCTGCGACGCACCAATCGCGACGACGCTGTGGACCTCATCAACGGCGAACCCTATGAGCTGGCGTCGAGCGTGTGGTGCGAGGATATCGCCCAAGTGCGGTGGTGGGCGAGCCGGATCCGCGTGGGCACCCTCGCGATCAACGGCTACAGCGAAGGCACCGAAGCCACGCCGTTCGGCGGACTGCGACAGTCCGGATTCTGGGGCCGCGACAACGGCCCGGAAGCCCTGGACACCTATCAGGAGACCATGACCGTCTGGGTGGCCGACACCTGATCATCGTCTGAGGTTCCGCCGCTGTTCCCATCGACGAGGACTATCATGAGTCCATGACCACGGCAGCGGCGGAACTCGAGACCGAGGTGCGCCGACTGCGCATCCGTATCATCTCCCTGACCACTGCCCAACTCGACGAGGCGGCCCCACCGGCGCCGAGCAGACGTGCAGTCATCCGTGAAGCCCTGGCCGAGTTCTCATGGATCGGCTCCGAGGCCCGGCCGGTCTCCGAACTCGGAGATCAGACCCTCGCCGACCAGGTCGTCGTGCTCCTCGAACACGGACTGCGTTCTGCTCAGGCACTGCCCGAACCCGCTCGCGAGAACCGCATCAGTGCCCTCACCGAGGCGGCCGTGCGCCTGCGTCGAAACCTGGCCTGAGCATGAGGGAGAAGGAGGGCCTGGTGGGGAGCACTCAGCGCACGTGGCCCTCTGTGCTCGCCGGGGTCGTTGCGACACTCATCTATTTCGGCACGGCCGAACTCATCGCCCGCAGCCTGGACGTGGCGTCGGCTCCTGCTCTGCTCATCGGCCAGGCACTCATCCCGCTGATGCCGACCGTGCTCATCAAGTCCGCGATCGCGGTCTTCGGCACTCACGACAAACTCGCCCTCGTCATCACCATCGTGGCAGGAGGGGCGGGGTGCGGTGCGACCATCGGGTGGATCGGCGCTCGCCGTCGCGGTCTGGCGCTCGTCCTGCTCATCGGTTTCGGCCTGCTGCCTGCCGTCGTCGGCTTCAGCTCCGGTGCCGGGCTTGTGGCCACCCTGCCGAGTCTCGGCGGAATCGCCGCCGGGGCCGCAGCCTTCCTCGTCCTCCTTCACCTCGCGACAGTTCCGGCTCGCACCGGTGGAAGCACTGAAGCTCGCGCCGATACCGAGGATGCAGGAGCCGACAAGCAGCATCGAACTCCGGCCAGGCCGGGTCGACGGGCCTTCTTCGGGTTGGCCGCGGGACTGAGCGCGGTCGGCATCGCCGCCATCGCGGCCGGGCAGTCCGCGGCCACACTGGCCCGCAGTGCGGCAGGCACGGTGACGAAGCTCGTCCTCCCACGGCCGGCCGTCTCGGTGCCGGAGATTCCCACCGGAGCGGAACTCGACGTTCCCGGACTGACCCCGCTGGTCACCGAGACCCAGGATTTCTACCGCATCGACACAGCGCTCTTCCCGCCGTCGATCGACGCAGGAACGTGGATGCTGCGCGTCCACGGCATGGTCGAGCACGAGTACACGATCACGATGGCCGAACTCCTCGACCTCCCGCTCCAGGAGCACTATGTGACCCTGGCGTGCGTCTCGAACGAGGTCGGCGGCGAGCTGGTGGGCAATGCGAAATGGCTGGGCTATCCGATCCGGGACCTGCTGGCACGAGCGAAACCGCACTCCGGCGCGGACATGGTGCTCTCGGGCTCCGATGACGGATTCACCGCCTCCACCCCGCTCGAAGTGCTCACCGACGATCGGGCGGCGCTGCTGGCCGTAGCCATGAACGGTCATGCTCTGCCACGCGATCACGGATACCCGGCACGCCTGGTCGTCCCCGGACTCTACGGGTACGTCTCGGCCACGAAATGGGTGACCGATCTCGAAGTCACCCGGTTCGCGGACAAAGAGGCCTATTGGACGACGCGCGGCTGGGCCACACACGGACCCGTGTTGGTGGCTTCGCGCATCGATGTGCCCCGCCCCGGTGCCACTGTCACGCCCAAAAGCGGCGACCGGGTCGTCACCGCGGGCATGGCCTGGGCACAGCACACAGGCATCGAGAAGGTGCAGGTGCGCATCGACAACGGCGACTGGGCGGAAGCGGAACTCAGCGAGGAACTCACCGCCGACACCTGGCGCCAGTGGCGGTGCGAGCACACGGGACTGAGCACCGGCACGCACACGGTCAGCGTGCGCGCGGTCGATCAGGACGGAAACGTGCAGACCTCGGAACGCCGGCCCTCCATTCCGGGTGCCGCGACGGGACTCCACGAGCGCCAGTTCACCGTGGAGTGAGCCCGCGCTGCGGAACGGACATGCGCATCGGACCGACAGGTCGGTCAGACAGTCGTGCCCCGCGTTCCCACGATGCGAACTTGGCGCGGCAGTCTCAGGCTTCTCGCGATAACTTGTAATCTCACTCACATCATCTGTATTCCCGCATCACAACGAGGTGGTCAACGTGTTCGGTCTTCCGACGGCAACGGTCGTCATCATCGTCGGCATCCCCGCGATCTGGGTGATCTACACCCTCGTCTTCGTCTTCCTCTCCCGAGGTTGGAAGGCCGAGGACATGGCTGAGGATCAGGCCCTGGCGAGAACCGCGAACGGAGCCGACGGACGAGACGGCGGGGCCGCCTCGGCGAATGGAAACGGGGGAGCGGCATGAACATCGAAACCTGGTTCCTCGTCATCTACTTCGTCGCCATGGCCGGGATCGGCGTGTGGACGCTCAAGATCGGGTCGAAGGGCAGCGAGGGATATCTGCTCGGCGGTCGTAGCCTGGGCGCTGCGGTCACGGCTCTGCGCCTGCAGTCGTCGTCGATGTCGGGGTACATGTTCCTCGGCGCGGGATCGCTGGCGTATACGAAGGGATACTTCTCTCTGTGGTACGCGATGGGCGACATCGGCGGCGGTGTCCTCAACCTCTCGATCCTGGGTCGGCGGATGCGCAAGCTCTCCCAGATCCTCGGGTCACTCACCTCGATCGAATACCTCGAACATCGGTATCCGTCGAAGTGGATCCGCGCGATTGCCGCGCCGGTCGCCCTATTCTGCATCTTCTTCTACGTGATGAGTCAGTTCATCGCCGGCGGGCGCGGACTCGAGATGGTCACCGGCATTCCATATGCCTGGGCGCTGCTCATCGCCGTCGGCGTCATCGTCTTCTACACCTTCCTCGGCGGCTACCTCGCCGTGGCCTACACCGACTTCGTGCAGGCGATCATCATGCTCATCGGCATGGTCTGGATCCTCATCGGATGTCTGCAGGCCGTGGGCGGGTGGACAGCCGGCAACGAGGCGGTCGGACAGATCAACCCGAACCTGCTGACCATGTGGGGACCGGACGGGATCGAATCCGTCCAATGGGGAGTCATCGTCGGCGCCGTCCTCGTCTTCTCCATCGGCTATATGGGCTGGCCGCATGTTAACGTCAGCCACATGGCGATGAAGCGGCCCTCGGTGGCCAGGCGCGCCAGCCTCTACGCCACCGGCTTCAACCTGCTGTTCATCCCCGCTCCCTACATCGTCGGTATCATGGCGCTCGTCCTGCTGCCGACTCTGGACAATCCCGAGCTCGCGGTCTTCGAAGTCGCAGACACTGTGCTGCCGAACTTCGCCGTAGGCATCGTCATGGCCGGAATCATGGCTGCGATCATGTCCACAGCCGACGCTCTGCTGCTGCAGTCGGGCACAATCGCCAGCCAGGATCTGTTCCAACGCTTCTTCAAGAAGGACATGTCCGACCAGCAGTCCGTCTGGGTCTCCCGGTTCACCGTTCTCGTGCTGGCGATCATCGGCTACTTCGTCGCCGTGAACGATCCGCCGGCCGTCGCCGAGGTGGTCATCTTCTCGACCACGGTGCTCGGTGCCGCGTTCGTCCCCGTCTACATCGCCGCCGCCTGGTGGAAGAAGGCGAACGTGCCCGGAGCGATCTGGTCGATGATCGCCGGCACCGTGTCGTCCGTCGTCTGGCAGCTGACGGGACTCGTCGACGTCACAGGAGTCGACCCGATGGGAGTCGGCATCGTGTGCTCGACCCTGGCCCTCATCCTCGTCTCCCTGGCCACTCAACGTTCGCATCCGGTGCCTGCCGACGTCCTTGAAGCGATGAAGGAAACCGACAAGATCGGCGCGATCCCAGCACACATGCTCACCGGTCAGAACGATTCCCTGGCCGGTCAGGTTCCGAAGGACGTCTGAGATGAGTGCCGAGATCGGAACCGGGCGCCCGGTCGGCCCGGATCTGCAGACTGAGGGTCCGGTGCGGATGGACCCGCACGTCACCGCCGCCGAGGCGCTCGCCGTCTTCCAGCGCAAACTCCCTGACGCGCTCGCCGAGGTCCAAGCGGTGCATCATCCGTTCTGGTGGGCTGCCCTCGACGTGCGTACTCGCGGACTCCTCCGGCGGAGCGCAGCCGGGCCGGAGCAGCGCATGGATGTGCTCGTCAATGCAGTGTCGGGTAGGGGCATGATCGCCGACTTCACCCCTCGTGGCACCACGGTGGGATCATCGGAGTGGCCTCGTCTGATCGGCGAGCAGTCGGGACCGCTGCCGACTCGGGACGAGGCGGAGCGGACCGCGCGATCATTGGCGCGTGCGAAAGTCGTCAAGACGGTGAAGCTCGGAATGGGCATCGAGATCGCTCCGGCGGGCGGTCTGCGCGGAGTGCTCAAACCCAACTGGATCGTCTCCGGAGGGAATGCGAAGCATGAGGCCACGATCCTCGTCGATGGTCTCGATGGGTCTCACTACATTGTGCGGGTGGACAAGGTCGGGCGGAGCTGAGGGCTCGGCTGTCAGGTCTGCGGGGATGCTCAGCCCCAGTTCTTCGCGTCCGAGATGCAGAACGGATGACCGGCGGGATCGAGGAGCACGACCCAGGTCTCACCGGGCTGCGGTTCGGCCCGGGTGGCTCCGAGTTCGACGCAGCGATCGGCTGCCGCATGGATGTCGTCGGCGGCGAGGTCGAGGTGGAACTGCTTGTGTCCGTCGTCGGGCCAGCTCGGTCTCTGGTAGTCCGGGATCGTGCCGATGCCCAGTGCATGGCTGGGACCGGTGAGCATGGCATAGTTCTCGTCCGAATAGGCGATGGGCCAGCCGAGGACGGAAGAGTAGAACTCTCCGAGAACGGCAGCGTTCGGGGCGTCAAGAGTGACCATCGCCAGTGTGGCGACGGGTGATGGGGCGGAGTTGTCGGCGGTGGTCGCGGCGGTGTCGGTCTTCTGTGTTTCGATCATGTCTGACATTCTTGTGCCATGGACGACGACGTCACTAGGAAAAATGCGTCAATGCCGCAGCACTTCTTCGGACGTGTGCTCAAGCCGGGGGAGATGCTCGAGCATGCGCGTTATTCGTCCGTTCGTGTCGTCGCCGAGCGCCTGCGCCCCTTCGTCAAACGCTATTGGGCCGTCGAATGGGATCTGCCGGAGGGCGAGAGCTATCAGACGGCTACCTTGTCCGAACCGACCATCCACCTGACCTTCGAGTTCGGCGACAGCCGGCGGGCGCACGTGGACGGGCCTGGAGCATGGGTGACCGGTCCGGTCACCAAACGGCGCTTCGATGTGGGAATCTTCGGGCGCGGCGGAGTCTTCGGCGTGAACTTTCAGCCGGGTGCGACACTGGCGTTCTCCGAGGAGCAGCCGGCGAGCATCCGTGATTCAACCGTCCCTGCCGAACTGTGGTTTCCGAGGTTGGATGCCGACCTCGGACTCTCCGAGATGTTTGCGCAGTCGCAGAGTGCCGGGGCGCCCGACTTCAGCGAATTGGCCGCATCGGTGGAAAGCTGGCTGCTGTCCTGGCGGCCGCAGATGACCCCGTCGTTCGAACGGCTGAAGCGGGTGCTCGACATCCTGTCCGACCCCGAAGTCGTGAGCCTGAAGGTTCTCTCGGAGAGAGCCGATATCGGTGAGCGTACGCTGCAGCGGATATTCAGCAGCTTCTGCGGAGTCGGGGTGAAGAAGGTCTTGGCCAGGGCACGGATCATCGACGCGGTCGCAGTGATCGACCGCGGGTGGGACGGAACTCTGGCCGACCTCGGCGCGCACTTCGGATGGTTCGATCAATCGCACTTCAGCACGGATTTCGTTCGCGTCACCGGTTTCAGCCCTGCCGAGTACGCGCAGCGGAAGTCCGCGCGGGTCACGCGAGGCTGACCGGGTTCAGCGTGGCCTCTGATCGAATGTGCTTCTGACCAGCAGCTCGCCCCTGCTGATGGTCGGCCGGCCCAGTGCGAATCCGTGCTCGATTGAGTGCTCTGCGTCGACGAGCAGCAGATCGGCGTCACCGCCCGGACGGATTCGTCCCTTGCGTGGGAGCTTCAGGGCGTCTGCAGTGTTGGCGGTGACGAACGAAAGAACCTGCGACAGGGGCAGGCCGCTGGAATCAGCGCACGCCCACACCTGGTCGTACAGGGTCGTCTGGTTTGCCACCTGGAGTTCCGTCAGACGTCCGTGAGCATCGAACTTCGGCAGGCTGCCGTTGGCGTCCGAGGACAGGGTGAGTCGGTCGAGATGGCCGCCGAATTCAACGAACTTCTTCACCGCTTCGACGGTGGACGCTCCGGCGGTCATGTCGACGAAGGCGCCTTTGGCCGCGAGGTCGACCGCCTCGGCGATGAGCTTGTCATCACGGGTGATGTGGGTGGCATACACGGCGGGCGGGGCAATCGGATAATCGTCGAGGAGACGATGCAGGGGTGCGAGCCGAGTCGAATGCGATCCGACGTGGAAGTGAGTGACACCGGCCTTTCCGCTGAGCAGCCCGCCGACATGGCATTGGCTGACGATGTCGGCGAGTTCTTCGATCGTCGGTTGGAACGACCGCCTTTCGGAGATGGCGATCTCGCCGGCCCCGATCACTTTGTCGATGAGGACGATGTCGTCGGCGACGGAACCGGTGACAGTTCGTGCCGGAAGCTGGTAGCTGCCGGTGTAGACGAATGTCGTGATGCCCTCTTCCTCGAGCCCTCGTGCTTTGGCAAGGAGGCCGCGGTGAGAGCGGGTGATGGAGTCGGTGCCGAGGCAGCCGACGACAGTGGTCACTCCTGCGCGGATGATGTCGCCGATGTCGATCTCGGGAGTGCGGGTCGCGTATCCGCCTTCGCCTCCGCCTCCGATGATGTGCACATGGGGGTCGATGAAACCGGGCACAGCAGTCAGGCCGTCGGCATCGATGACTGCCGAATCCGGCAGCTGCGCGACTATGTCGCGATCCACCTGGCCGAGGTGGGCGATACGTGAGCCCTCCACGAGGATGTCGCGCACTCCGAGCGGCTCGGGGGCACAGATCTCCGCCCCGCGAATCAGGATGACCATGACTCTCGTGTCCTTTCGATGTCGCTCGGGACCGCCGGCTGCTTGGCAGATCAGTCGCTGCCGGGGATGATTCCCTTGCCGTCGACCTTGGGAATCGCGGCCAGGAGCTTCTTCGTATACGGGTGCTGCGGATCGTTCCAGATCTGGTCGGTCGGGGCGACTTCGACGATGCGTCCGGCTTCCATCACTGCGACCCTGTCTGCGATATCGCGAACGACTGAGAGATCGTGGCTGATGAAGATCATCGAGGCACCGGAGTCGATGGCGAGGTCGCGCATCATCCGAGCGATCCGCGTTTGGAGGAACGCATCGAGAGAGGCGATGGGTTCATCACCGACGAGCACTTTCGGACCCGCCGCCAGGGCACGAGCGATGGCGATGCGCTGCCTCTGTCCGCCGGAGAACGAATGCGAATAGCGCTGTGCGGAGTCGGCAGGCAGGTCGACGGCGTCCAACAGCGATTCCACGGTCCAACCGCCGTCAGGATTGAGGGCCAGCGCATCGTCGAGCTGGTCGCGGATCCGCCTGCGCGGATTGAGCGACGCGTAGGGGTTCTGGAAGACCATCTGAATGCCGAGTAGTTCCTTCGCTCTCTTCTTCAGCCCGAGCGCTCTGACCGGATGACCGTCGAAGGTGACGGTGCCGTCTGCCGGCTTCTCTAACCCGCAGATGAGTTTGGCCAGCGTCGATTTGCCGCAGCCGGATTCGCCGACGAGCCCGAGCACCTCCGAACGACCCAGTTGCAGAGACACTCCGTTGACGGCTCGGAAGCGGCCGCCGCCGTCGAGTTTGTATTCGCATGCCACGGAATCGAGTTCCAGGAGCGGAGCCCCTGCTGCGGGGGAGTGAGCGGTGGCGGCGGCCGGGGCCTGGTCGATCGATGTCATGGGGAGACCTCCGCTCCTGGCAGCGATTCGATGAGCGAACGCGTGTATTCGTGTTGAGGAGCAGTGATGACCGCCTCCCGTTCACCGGTTTCGACGACGACGCCGTTCTTCATAACCACGATGGTGTCCGCGACCGAGGAGAGCACTCCGAAGTCGTGGGTGACCAGCAGCACGGCGAGGTCGAGATCGTCGCAGAGTTCACGCAGCAGCCGAAGGATGCCTGCCTGCACGGTGACATCGAGTGCTGTGGTCGGTTCGTCGGCGATGAGCACCTTCGGATCGCAGATGATCGCCGAGGCGAAAGCGATTCGCTGCAGCTGTCCGCCGGAGAACTGGTGCGGGTACTTCTTCACCGCCTCCTTCGGGTGCGGCACCCTGGTTCGGCCGAGGATCTCGACGGCTTTGGCCAGGGCGTCTTTCTTCGACACTTTCTGGTGGTGTCGAAGGTGGTCGGTGATCTGGTCGCCGACCGTGAGCATGGGATGGAACGCCGAGGCCGGATCCTGAAAGACCATCGACAGCTGCACTCCGCGCAGGCGGTTGTGCTGCTTGGCGGGCATTCCCACCAGTTCGACTCCGTCGAAATCGATGCTTCCGCTCAGTTCCGCGCCCGCGGGCGAGAGCCCCATGACGGCCAGACCGGTCTGGGTCTTGCCGGATCCAGACGCACCTGCGACACCGGTGATGCGACCTGCTTCGAGGTCGAACGAGACGTCTTTGAGGATATGAGTGGTCTTCTTGCCTGCAGTGACCGACAGGTTGAGGTCTCTGATGCTGATCGTGCTCATGAGGTCGTCTCACCGACTTCCTGGGCGGTATGGGGATCGAGGGTGTCGCGCAGACTGTCGCCGATGAAGTTGAACGCCATGACGATGGTGAGGATGCAGAGGCCGGGGAAGAAGGCGATCCACCAGGCAGCGAACTGAGAGACGCCTTCGCTGATCATTGCGCCCCAATCGGGGGTCGGCGGAACGGCACCGAGAGACAGAAACGACAGTCCTGCCATGGTGAGGATCGCCGAACCGACATCGAGGGTGGCGAGCACGACGACGGGAGAGATGACGTTCGGTGCGATTTCGCGGGCCAGTGATCTGCCCGCGCTGAATCCGAGCAGGCGTCCGGCGATGACGTACTCACTGCCCCGCGCTGTCATCACCAGCGATCTGGTGACACGCGCGTAGGACGGCCAGGAGACGAGCAGGATCGCGATTATCGCGTTCTTCAAGCCCGGACCGAGGGCGGCTGCGATGACCATCGCGAGGATGATCGTGGGGAAGGCGAACACCAGATCGGCGATGCGCATGATGATCTCGTCGACGGCTCGACCGAAGTATCCGGCAATGGCCCCGAGGACCGAGCCGAGCAGCGCAGAGCAGATGACGACGAACACCGCGGCGGGCAAGGTGGTGCGGGCAGCAACGAGGATGCGGGAAAGCACGTCTCGGCCCAGTGTGTCGGTACCGAGCAGATTCTCCCCGTTGGGAGCCGAGAGCCTCGGGAAGTTCTGCGCCAGAGCATCGAACGGCGCCAGCAGCGGTGCGAAGATCGCTGCGATCAGCCAGAGCACGAGGATTCCAGCGCCCACGATCCCCAGCGGAGTGCGCAGGGCTTTCGGGAAGCGGATCTGCCACCTTTTGAGTCCGGGGTCGACGGGATCGCGGCGGGCCGCCTCGGTGATGGGGGCATTGGCGGGCTGTTTCGGGGTGCCGATGCTCATCTCACCCTCACTCTCGGATCCACGAAGCCGTAGATCAGGTCGACGATGAAGTTCACGAGGATATAGACGATGCCGATGACGAGGCCGACGCCCATGATGACGGGCAGGTCGAGCGTTGTCGCTCCCCGGTAGGCATATTGGCCGAGTCCGTTCCAGGCGAAGACGGTCTCAGTCAGCACAGCTCCGGAGAGCAGGGAGCCGAAGGCCAGACCGACGACGGTGATAATCGGGACCAGCGCGCCGCGGAAGATGTATTTGAAGACCACTGTCCGAGCCGGCAGCCCTTTCGCCTTGGCGGCGGTGACGTAGTCGAGCCTGATGATGTCGAGGACGCTCGAACGGCTGAAACGTGTGAGCAGGCCGATGGTGAAGAGGGCGAGAACGCACGACGGCAGAATGAGGTGGCCCAGCGCATTGGCGAAAGTCGCCATCTGACCCGCCAAGAGCGAGTCGAGCGTGTAGAGGCCGGTCACTTTCGGCGGTGGGGTGATCCAGGGGTCGAGCCGACCGGCGCCGGGGACGACTCGAAGTCTGAAGAAGAAGACGAAGTAGGCGACGGTGGCGATCCAGAAAGTCGGTGCCGAGATGCCGATGAGGCTGAGGGTGCGGATGGCGTGGTCGACGAGACTGTTCTGTTTGAGAGCACTGAGCAGACCGAGCAGCAGTCCGAGGATCACTGAGATGAGAATCGCTCCGATGCCAAGCTCGATCGATGCGGGGAAGACCTGTCCGATCGAGGCGAGCACGGGTGTGCGGGTCTGATTGGAGACACCCAGATCTCCCTGCAGCAGATTTCCCAGATACGTGAAGTACTGGACGAGGAGCGGTTGGTCGAGTCCGAGCTTCTCCCGTGTCTGCGCGACGATCTCGGGATCTGCCGCGGCCCGGTCACCGAGGATGGCGGCGACCGGATCGGTGGGCACGAGGTTGGTGAGCAGGAACGTCACCACGGTCACGCCCCAGATCAGAATGAGCGAAATCCCGATCCGAATGAGGATGAACCGGAGCAGTGGGTGGAGCTTCGGTGGTCTGACTCGCTGCGCCGCGTCCGCCTCACCAGAAGCGGACGCGACATCAGTATCGTGCGGCGCTGTGGTGGCTTCCGCCATCCTCACTCTGCCTTTGCGAAGTCGAACGAGATGTCGGCGTTGGAGACGAACTTCTCAATGCTCGAACCGACGGCGACGGTGCTGACCGGCTGGACGAGCGGGATCCACACCGCGGTGTCGGTGGTCGCCTTGAACAGCTTCGCGTAGGCGGCATCGCGCGCATCACCCTTCGCCTTGGCAGCTTCGTCCGCAAGCTTCTTCAGCTTCGGGTCCTCGCTCCAGTTCACGCGATCGGCAACGTCGCCGCCGGGAATGAAGACGTTGTAGTTCGTCGGATCGGGGAAGTCCGCGCCCCAGGTTCCGATGCCCATCGGCTGTTTGGCAGAGCGGAAGCCGTCGAGCTGAGTCGAGCTCGGAGCAGGTTTGAGATCGAGGTTGATGCCGGCCTCCTTCAGCTGCGCCTGCAGGGTTTCGGCGAGCTGTGCGAGGTCGACTCCATTGACGGCCTGATCACTCGAATAGTGGAAGGGGACCTTCTCTCCGTCGTAGCCAGCCTCCTTCAGCAGCTTCTTCGCCTTCTCGAGGTCGCGTTCAGGAGCCTCGTCCTTCGGGACGGCACCGACGAACTCGTTCGGCACGAGACTGGCCATGCGCTGGGATCCCTTCCCTGCGAGGTCGATGAGTTTGTCGTAGTCGATCGCCGCCATGACGGCCTTGCGGAAGTTCGGGTCCGCTGCGGGGCCGCCGATCTTCTCATCGGCGTTGTTGAAGATGTAGAGGCTGCGAGTCGAGGGCAGGCTGGAGATCTTGCCCATCGACTCATCGATCTGCTTCGCCTGATCGGCGTTGAGGTCGTAGGCGACCTGCGCCTGACCCGACTGGATGTCGGTCAGCTGCGTCTCTGCGGAGACATTGCGCAGGACCACTCGCTTGTACTTCGGTTCCGGACCGTTGTAATGCTCGTTCGCGGTCAGCACGACCTGGCTGTCGGCGTCGTACTTCTCCACCTTGTACGGTCCCGAGCCCTGTGAGTTCTCATTGAGGAACTGTTCGGCGCCGTCCTTCTCATCTGTGGTTCCCTCGTTCTCCTTGACCACCTTCGAATTGACGATGCCGATCGAGGAGTTGGGGAGGATGTAGGGCAGTGCAGGGTTGGGCTCTGCGCTGGTGAGCGTGACCGTCTTGTCGTCGACCTTCTTCACCTTGACCCCGTCGAGGAAGAACGAGGGGTTGCCCTTGATGCCCTGAAGGCGTTCGAAGGAGAAGACGATGTCGTCGGCGGTGACGGGATCGCCGTTGGAGAATTTCGCATCCTCGTCTTTGAGGGTCAGCGTCATCTCCTTGCTGTCCTCGGACATTTCGAATGAGCAGAGGCCATCGGTGGGCTTGGTGAGGTCACCGTCCTCGAATTCGAGCGCCGTCTGGTAGATGGCGCTGTCGATCGTCGAACCGGTGAACTCGAATTGTCGATGCGGGTCGATCGTCTTGAGGTTGAAGGCGGTCTCGGCCACGATCGTGTCGCCGGCGCCGCCGGCTTCGTCGGAGCCGCTGCCGCAGGCGGCGAGTCCGGCGGTCAGTGCGAGAGTGGAGCAGATTGCGACGAAATTGCGGGTCAGACGCCTCATGTGTGATCTCCCTAACAGTAAGTGTTGTGAGTCACATTAGAGTCGAAAGCCCTCCCATGCAATTCAACCTGCCACAAAGCTGGAGGATTTCCACTGTGCGCTTCCGCCAACGGCACAAGCAGTGGAATGAGGTCTCTGATCTGCGGCTTATGTCGACAGGCGATTGCCTCGCCGTCCGCTGGCCGAGTACGCGCAGCGGAAGTCCGCGCAGGTCACGCGAGGCTGACCGGGGACAGGCCGAGCGCCTCATCGGTCGTGGCGTGGGAACGAGCGACCGCCTCGGCGGTCCAGTCGGTGCGATCGAGGTCGGGGACCGCCTCGGCGATCTGGGACCCCCAGCTGTCGTGCCATTGGGCGGGGAAGGCCTGCTTGAGCAGATCGACCATGATCGGCACCGCCGTCGATGCTCCGGGGGAGGCCCCGAGCAGACCCGCGATCGAGCCGTCGGCGGAGACGACGAGTTCGGTGCCCTGCTGGAGGACGCCGATCTTCTGCCGATCCGGTTTGACCAGCTGTGCCCTCTGCCCAGCCGGCACCAGGGTCCACTCATTGCGTCGGGCCAGCGGCAGATAGCGCCGCAGCTGCGCGAACTTCCGGGACGGGCTGGCAGCGAGCTCCTTGACGAGGAACGACACGAGGCTGAGGTTCTGCAGACCGGCGGCCGCGATGACATGCAGGTTGTCAGGCCGCACCGTCGTGAAGAAGTCGGAGAGGCGACCGTGCTTGAGCAGCTTCGTGCTGAAGGTCGCATAGGGGCCGAACAGCAGATGCTCCTTGCCGTCGACGACTCTGCGGTCCAGATGCGGCACCGACATCGGCGGGGCGCCCACATCGGCCTGACCGTAGACCTTCGCATCATGGCGGGCGACGACCGCCGGAGTCGAGCACCGGTAGAAAGCGGCCCCGACCGGCAGGACGGCGTAGCCGCGGACTTCGGGGATCCTGGCTTTCTGCAGGAGTCGCAGCGCGAAGCCGCCGGCCCCGACGAACACGGTCTTCGCGTGCACGGCGAACGGTCCCGCCGGCGTCGATCCGCTGACCGTCCAGCCCGATGCGCGCGATTCGAGCCGGGTCACTGTGTGACCCGCTCGCACCTCGGTGGACCCGATGCTCAGCAGCGCCGACGTCAGAGCGCCGAAATCGACATCGGTGCCGCGTGGGTGACGGGCCGCCGCCATGGGCTCGTCGCTGTCGGCTCGTCCCTCCATCGTCAGGGGAGCCCACCGGGCGATGGTGTCCGGATCCTCTGTGTACTCCATTGCGGAGAACAGCGGGTCGGCTTTCAGGGTGTCGACGCGTCGACGCAGGTAGGTGACGTCCGTGTCCCCGAAGACGAGGTTCATATGTGGGGCCGAGCGGATGAAGTCCGCTGGGTCGAGGAGCCCGAGTCGGACGAGATGGGCCCACCATTGGCGGGTGAGGTGGAACTGTCCGGCGATCTCTGCCGGTTTCGCGCCATCGGCGGGGTCAGGCATGTAGTTGAGCTCGCAGTACCCCGAATGCCCGGTGCCGGCATTGTTCCACGGGTCGCTGCTCTCTCCGGCGATGTCTTCGGCCTTCTCCAGAACGAGGATCCGCAGATCGGGATCGAGCAGAGTCAGCATCGAACCGAGAGTCGCGGACATGATGCCCGCGCCGATGAGGACGACATCGGCGTCGGGCAACTGGTCGGTGTGCTTGGGGTTCGCAGTCATATTCTCACCATGCGCCCCCATGAATCATCCGTCCAATGAGTGATCGGAACTGTATGATCAGAATATGGAACGATCATCCGAGTCCCGCGCGGCGCCGCTGACGGCGCTGTGGGAACTCGTCGAGCTTGCCGATCAGGACGGGCATCTGACCGAGGCCGCCGCCGCCCTCGGAATACCCCAATCCACAATGAGCCGACGTATCCGCGCCCTCGAAAGCCACCTCGGGGTGCCATTGACCGTTCCGCGCGGACGCGCCATCGGTCTGACGACGGCAGCACTGGACCTCGTGGCTGCGGTGCGTGCCCCGCTGACGGAGATCGACGCGGCGCTGGCCGATCTCGCCGAGGCGGCCGATCCCGAGCACGGCACGATTCGGTTCGGATTTCCGCTGACGATGGGCGCCGGTGAGGTGCCCGACCTGCTCGCGGCTTTCAACCGGGCTCATCCCGGCATCCGCCTCGATCTCAAACAGGCCCACGGTGCCGAGCTCGTCGCTGATCTGCAGCGGGGCACCCTCGATCTGGCGATCATCATCCCGCCGCCGCCCGAGGTCAGCCACGAGGTGCTCGCACGTCAGACGATCATCGCGGCTCTGCCCGATGTGCACCCGCTGGCAGGCGTCCGCAGCATCACCCTGGATCGGCTGGCGAACGAGGAATTCATTGCCACCCCTGCGAGTTACAACCTCCGGGTGCTGACCGACCGCTGGTGTCAGACCAGCGGATTCGATCCGGAGGTGAAGATCGAGGTCACCGAGTTCTCGACGATCCGCGAATTCGTCGGCCGTGGAATGGGCGTGGCATTGATCCCGCCCGCGGTGCGTCCGGTCGACGGAATCACCGAGGTGGCTCTGGACGGATCCGAATACGTGCGTGAGATCGCGCTGTGTTCGGCCGTGCGCCGGCCCGGCCGCGTCGTCGAGCGCCTCCGCGACTTCATCCGCGAGCACGCGGCCGCGTGGGCAATCGAGGGCTGAAGCGAAAGTGCGTACATCGTTGAGACCGTCGCTTGTGAGGAAGCTCGGTCCTGGAGTCGGAGGGAGCTGCTAGGTCCGCCATTCCTTCGCGCTGGCGATCTTGCGGAATGCGCGAACCAGAGACAGCACGGCCGGTGATGGCACTCGTTCGGGCAGTTGGGAAAGGACGATTCGTCTCGGCGCTGGATTTCCTCTGATGGAGACGACCTTCACGTCGGGGCTATGAAAATGGACTGCAAGGCGAGGGGCGATGGCCACCCCCAGCCCGGCGGCGACCATGCCCAGAAGCTCTTGGTAGTCATTGGCCTCGAAGACGATGCGCGGCGCGAACCCGGCATCACTGCATATCCGTCCGAGCACCGAGGCCACGGGGTGGGAAGAGCGAGTGATCCATGGATTGTCCGCCACCTCTTTGAGCTCCACGACTCTGCGTCGTGCCAAGGCGTGAGTTGATGGCAGAAGCAGCATCGTGGGCTCTTTGAGCAGCGTCGTCGTCACGGGGATCTGGTCGTCGATCGGCGCCCAGGGGTAGTCCCACACTGTCGCGAGATCGACTTCGCGGCGTTCGAGCGCCTCTTGGATGCGGTCGAGACGGTAACTCTTGACCGTCACATCGAGGTCTGGATGCAGTTCATGGAAATGCTGAAGGATCTTCGGCATCACCGACGCGGCGAAGGTCGGAAATGTGGCAATCCGAACTTCGCCTCGGTCGAGCTGAGCAAACGCGGACATGTCGTTCCTTGCGGCCGTGAGCGCATTGTCGATGGTCGCCGCATAAGACGAGAGCTTGACTCCGGCATCTGTCAGGCGCATGCCCTTCGGGTGACGGACGACAAGCGGAAGGCCGACTTCGCGTTCCAGTTTGCTGATCTGCTGCGACACAGCCGAGGTCGATAACGCGAGTTCATCGGCGGCGGCGGAGAGGCTGCCTGTCCGAAAGACGAGAAGCAGCAGGAGGAGGCGGTCGACGTTGTAGGGCGCTGAACTCATAGTTTAAGCGTAGCTTATAGAGAGGTTACTAAGTGTTGATTGAACTTAACTAAACGATGTGAAAACTTGATGTTCGTCGTCGCAGACAGCGGCGATGGACCAAGGAGAAGCGAGTGGAAAGTCAGCTCCACGGACAGTGGTACAGAGGCGGAACGTCCAAGTGCTGGTTGTTCGCCAATGACGAGATGCCGGCGGACAGAGCTGGGATCGCGCAAGCCTTGTCTGCGGCCTTCGGGTCGGGAGATGACCGTCAGCTCAACGGAGTCGGTGGGGCTTCCTCGACGACCTCCAAGGCTGCCGTCATTTCGCCGTCGGCGATCCCAGGCATCGACGTCAGCTACCTGTTCGCGCAGGTCGGAATCGGCCGGTCGGCGGTCGAGTTCACGTCGAACTGCGGCAATTGCGCTTCGGCTGTCGCGCTCTACGCGGTTCAGAACGGATTGGTCCGACCTGGCGGCGAAGTCACTCCGGTGAGGATGGTGAATGAGAATACTCGTTCCGTCGTGGTCGCTCATGTAGCTACACCCGGAAAGAAGATTCCATCGAACGGCTCCGAAACGATACCGGGAAGCTCGATGCCGGGCATTCCGGTCAACGTCTTCTTCGAAAACGTCGACGGTGCTTCAACCGGCGAGCTGCTGCCGACCGGAGAGGCAGCCACCGAGGTGAGTTGCGACGGTGCTTCGATCACCGTCAGCTGCATCGACGCCGGTGCTCCGGCTTGCTTCGTCAGTGCCGCTGAGCTCGGACTGTCCGGGACCGAGCCGACCGCGGAGATCCGTCTGAGACTCAATGAGCTCGTCGAGATTCGATCGGCCGCATCGAGGTCAATGGGACTGAGCGCCGAAGGCGAGGAGCCGAGCCCCGCCGTACCCAAGGTGGGCCTCATCGCGCCGCCGTCCGACTACACCAGCATCTCCGGAGAGAGGATCTCCGCCGGAGACTACGACATTTCTGCGCGGATGGTTTCGATGTTCGATCTGCATCCCGCCATCGGAATCACTTCGGCGATCGCCCTGGCACGGGCTTCATTCGTGGAAGGAAGTCTTGTCAATGACGCCATCGACAAGCGGGCTCTTCAGCACACCGACGCCGACGACGAGGTGGCTATTCGAATCGGCACCCCCGTCGGAGTCATCGTCTGTCGAGTTCAGCTCACCGGGTCGGGGCAAGTCGCTCGTCTCGGAGTCAGACGGGTGGCGCGGCGGATTGCCCACGCAGACATAGATCTGCCCCTGGTCTCATGAACGACCGTCCCTAGGAATACCTGAATCTTTTCAAGGAAGATCAGCTGACAATGAAGTTGGAGGAACACCCATGTCCCTAGTTCAGATACTCATGCTCGTGGTGCTGGTGGTGATGTTCATCGTCGCCACCAAATGGCCCATCAATATCGGGATCATGGGCCTCGTCGGGGCTTTCGTCTTCGGCACCTTCGTCTTCGGCATGGATGACAAGGAGATCCTTGAGGAGTTTCCCGCGAGCATCGTGCTGACGATCGTCGGCGTGACTTTCTTCTTCAGCATCGCCCAGAAGAACGGGACCATCAGGGTCCTCGTGGATCTGGCTATCCGCGCAGTCCGGGGTCGTATCAATATCGTGCCGTGGATCTTCTTCGTCGTCTCCTCGCTGCTGACAGCGATGGGCACATTCTCTCCCGCCGCAGTTGCTCTGCTGGCACCGGCAGCCATGGGCTTCTGTGCCTCGACCGGCTACAGCGGAGTAGTCATGGGAGCGATGGTCATCAACGGCGCACACGCCGGTGGGTTCTCACCGATCTCCGTGTCCGGAAACATTGTTCGTGACATTGCCGAGGCCAATGGCTTCGAGATCAACGGCGGGGCTCTCTTCCTCGCAGCCTATGTCATCAACTTGTTGGTCACTATTCTCACTGTCGTCGTGATGAAGGCCCTCGGGCGACTGCGTACAGTGCCCGACCCGGACAACCTTGAGAGTTGGGGAGCTCATGGAGACTCCGGTGTGGGAAGCAAAGGGCCCGACTCTGACGGTAGGATGCCTCGGCAGGGAAGCGGTTCTGGAACGGCAGTCGCAGTAGAGACCGAGGTGCGCACAGCGACATCGCCGATGACTCGTCAGGTGTGGCTGACCATAGGCCTCATCGTCGTCATGGTTGTCGGCGCGGTCGGATTCGAGCTGCCGATCGGCTTCCTCGGACTGGCGTGCGGACTCGTGCTGGCGTTCACCTCCTTGAAGAGCTCCGAGAACCTCGTCTCAGGAATCTCGTGGTCGACCGTCCTTCTGGTGTCGGGCATGATCGTCTATGTCAGCCTGCTCACCCACGCCGGCGTCATCGATTCGCTCTCGAAGATGGCGGTGGCAATTGGTGCTCCACTCATCGTCGCGATCGTCCTCTGCTACGTCATCGGAGTGAGTTCTGCCTTCGCATCCTCGACTGCGCTGCTCACCGCCCTGATTCCGATGTCCATCCCTCTGCTCGAGCAGAGTGCCCTCAGCGCGACAGCCGTCATGTCGGCGCTCGCGGTATCGGCGACGATCGTCGATGTCTCTCCGTTCTCGACAGACGGTGCGCTCATCATTGCCAACACACAGGGCGGCGAAGCCAAAACAATCTGGCGCGACCTCATGATCTACGCCGGGTTCGTCGTCCTCATCGCCCCGCTTCTTGCGTGGGCTCTGCTGGTGCCGACGGGAATCATCTGACAACCGAACGATACACAGGTCGCCGCCGAATGCCATCGTGACTCGGCGGCGACCTTTCATCTGCTGATCGTTACTCGGATCGGCTGGAGAGTGCACATCGAATTGCAAGGCAACCGGGCAGGCGAGGAGCAGCGCGGGACTTTGCGATTCTCACGCAATGTCAGGCGCGGGTGCGTGCCAGCAGGTAGACGAAATACGGGGCGCCGATGAGGGCGACGATGAGCCCGGCCGGTATCTGCGCCGGAGCGATCACCGTGCGCCCCACGGCGTCGGCGACGGCGAGGCCCACGGCTCCGAGCAGCATCGCCGTGGGCACGACCCGGATATGACGGGCGCCGACCAGAGCGCGCGCAGCGTGCGGGGCGACGAGACCGATGAATCCGACGACGCCGACGGCCGACACACTCACCGCCGCAAGTACGGCCGCCGTGATGAGCACCGCCAGGCGCACCGGTTCACGCGGAACCCCGACCAGCCGTGGGGTGTCATCATCAAGGGCGAGCAGGTCGAGCTCGCGCGTCCACACGAACGCCAGCGGTACGGCGACGAGCAGGGCGAGGGCGACCGGTGCGATATCCGCCCACGCCCTTCCGTACGTCGATCCGGACAGCCACGTGAAGAGGGCAGGCGTGTCCCAGGGATTCGCGCGGACGAGGAACAGTGTGGTCAGCGCGGTGAACCCGAACCACAGACCGATGCCGATGAGGACGAGACGATCGGTATTCATCCCACCCCGCCACGAGAGCCCGTAGACGGTGGCGAAGGCGACCAGGGCCCCCACGATGCCGACCCCGGAGACGAGACCGACCCCGGCGCCGGGGATGAGGGTGACGACGATGACGGCACCCAGCCCGGCTCCACCCGTGATGCCGAGCAGGCCGGGTTCGGCCAGGGGGTTGCGTGCACTGGCCTGGACAAGGGTGCCGGAGAGTCCCAGCGCGGCACCGGCGGCCAGGGCAGCGGTGACCCTGGGCGCTCGTGAGTCGAAGGCGAAGTCGATGACGGGTGCCGCCCGGTCTTGGAACCACAGCAGCACATCGCCGAGGAGGTAGAACCGTTCCCCGGTGAGCAGACCGATCACGGCGACGAGGATGAGGACCACGACGCCGACGCCGATGACGAAGCCGGCCCGTCGCGGACCTACCACAGCCGAGTTCGCCGCCGAGGTGGCCGCGGCCGGTGATGCCGTGCGCATCGATCGCGCCAGAAGAACGAGCACGATCGCCCCGAGCACAGTCGTCGTCACTCCCGACGGGAGGGTGATCGCCTCGGTGGCGCCGACGATCGCGCGCAGCAGGGCATCGGCGACGATGACGATGATCGCACCGATGAGACCGGCGGTCGGAAAGAGCACGGCATGACGGCCGAGGCTCGGAACGACGCGGGCGAGGAGCCGGGCGATGACCGGGGCGCAGAGGCCGACGAAGCCGATCGGACCGGCCAGGGTCACCGCAGTGGCGGTGAGCATGACGGCGAGGAGGATCCCGATGGCCCGCGTCGACCTGACCGGAACCCCGAGCACCGAGGCGGCGTCGTCGCCGAGACCGAGCAGGTCCAGACGCCTCGACAGCAGGATCGCACCGCCGGCGATGACAGCGATGACGGGAATGCTGCGCAGGGCCGCGGTCCCGTCGAGCTGATTGAGAGTGCCCGAACCCCAGGAGAAGAGACTCGTCGTCTCTTCGGCGAAGAGGATGAGCAGGGTCGACGTCGCCGCCTGCAGCGCCATCGCCGTGGCCGTGCCCGCCAGCACGAGCCGAGTCGTCGAGGCTCCTGCGCCTCCGGCCAGGCCGAGGACCAGGGCTGCGGCAAGCAGGCCGCCGAGGAAGGCGACCCCTCCCGAGGCCCAGATCGGAATCGCAATGCCGAAGGCAGTGACCACGGTGACGGCGAAGTACGCGCCGCCGGTGACCGCCAGCGTGTCCGGCGACGCCAAGGGGTTGCGCGCCAGTGATTGGAACAGGGCACCGGCCACACCCAAGGCGAGGCCGACGAGGATGCCCGCCCCCACGCGCGGCAGCCGGGACCCGACGAGGATGTCACGGGCACTGGGGCCATCCTCGGCGGGGGAGAGCGTGCCGGTCACGGTCGTGAACAGTTCCCTGATGCCGATGCCCGAGGTGCCCTGCGTGATATGCCAGGCTGAAGCGATGACGAGGACGGCAACGAGACCGAGCAGAGCGGAGGCGGTCGACAGGGCACCGACGACTCCGCGGCCGCGGACCGGAACCATGGTCGATTCCGGTGCCGCAGCCGTCCGCTGGGAGGTGTTCGGGCGGGTCAGGGGAGAGGCCACGGTCTACTTGGTCAGTGCGTCGACGTAGGCGTCGAGGGCCTGCTCGGACGACTTGGGTCCGCCGAAGGTCCAAATGCCTGCCGGGAAGGCCGTGGTGCGGTCGTCCTTCACTGCGGGGATGTTCGCCCAGATGTCGTTCTTCTTCAGCAGCTCCACATAGTCCTCGGACTCAGGGTCCTCGGTCCCGGTGTAGAAGAAGTTCGCCTCACCGACCTTCGAGATGCCTTCGATATCGGTCTGTCCGAGGCCGTACGCGGGGTCGACGTCACCGGTCCACGCGTTCTTCAGGCCCAGCTCCTCGCCGAGTTCGCCGATGAGCGAACCCTGGCCGAAGGGACGCAGCGCCACGTTCGAACCGTTGACCCAGCCGTCGAAGTAGACGAATTCGGTGGTGGCCGGGTCCGCCTCGGCGATGGCCTTCTTCGATTCTTCGAGCTTCGCATCGAAATCGCCGAGGACGGTGTCGGCGCGCTCGGTGCGACCGGTCGCCACGGCGACGGTGGTGAACGTGTCCTTCATGTACTTGACGGGGTCCTTGCCGTCGGCGCCGGCCATCGCCATCACGGGGATTCCCTGCTTCTCGAGCTGACTGACGATCTTGTCCTTGCGATTCGTCGTTTCGATGATGACGAGATCCGGATCGGCCGACAGGATCGATTCGACGTTGGGTTCCTGGCGAGTGCCGACGTCGGTGGTGGAGTCGGGCAGCTTCTCTGCCGTGTCCCAGGTGGTGAAGCCCTTCGCATCGGCGACGGCGGCGGGATCGACGCAGAGGGAGAGAAGATCCTCGGTGTACTGCCATTCGAGGGATACGACCTTCGCCGCCGGCTTGTCCAGTTCGATCTCGTGGCCGGTGTCGTCGGTGACGGTGACCGGATCCGCCGAGGTGGTGCTCGAGTCGTCCGCACACGATGCGGAGGTCTGTCCCTTCGCATCAGCAGGTGCGTCGGTATCGGTAGTGCCGCACCCGGTCAGGGCCAGTGCGCAGACCGCCGTTGCCGAGGCGAAGGCGGCGAACGAGGTGCGCGACAGAGGTGTTCTGGTCATGGTGTTCTTTCTGTGAACCGATCGACGATCGGAGATGAGGTGGTGCGATTTCTGGGTGTGACTGTCAGAAGGTGGGGTGGTGCGCTTAGAGCGCTGCGGCCGGGCGACGAGTCCGTCGGTGGAGGGCTTCGACCCGGACCAGGCCGGTGTCGGCATCGATCCGGGTCGAGATGGGCAGCCCGTAGACCTCGCTCAGCGTCTCGGCGGTGAAGACGTCTTCGCAGGTGCCGACCGAGCGGATGCGCCCCTGTTCGAGCAGGACCACGTGATCGGCGACGGTGGCGGCATGTTCGAGGTCATGGAGGACGACGCCGACGGCGATGGAGTGGTCGTCGGCGAGTTCGCGCATGAGGTCGAGGATCTCCGCCTGGTAGCGCAGGTCGAGATGGTTCGTCGGTTCGTCGAGCAGGAGGACTCCGGTGTCCTGGGCCAGACAGGTCGCCAACCAGACGCGTTGGAGTTCGCCGCCGGAGAGCTGGTCGACCGGACGGTCGGCCATCACCATGGTGCCGGTGAGGGAGAGTGCGCGATCGACGGCAGCGCGATCGACGTCGGTGAGCCCGGCGAAGCGCTTACGATGCGGGTGGCGGCCGAAGGTGACGATCTCACGGACGCTGAGGCCCGACGGGTGTGGGCGCGACTGGGACAGCAGGGTGACGAACCGGGCGAACTCTCTGGCCGTCAGAGTGCTTGATGGAGTGTCTGCGTCAGCCTCGGTGATGGCGACGTCGCCCGAGGTGATCGGATGCAGCCGGGCCAATGAGCGCAGGACGGTGGACTTGCCCGACCCATTGGGTCCGAGCAGGGCGGTGACCCGTCCGGGGACGATCGTCAGGCTCACGTCATGGACGACCTCGGCGCGGTCGTAGCCCAGATTGAGGCCGGTGGCAGTCAGTGCAATCGCATTCACAAATGTTTAGCCTAACCTAAGTCAGCGTTTGAGGGTATCTGTGTGGTGCAGAACACCCGCGTCAGTGCCTGCCGATAGTGTGGGCCTGCGACCGTAGGATGGGACCGATTGAGGAGGAGCAGATGAGATTCATCGCCACGGGGGACTGGCAGCTCGGTATGACCGCGCACTACCTCAGCGACGAGGCCCGGCCCAGGTACCATCGCGCCCGCCTCGACGCCGTTGCCCGCATCGGAGCGCTCGCCGCCGAGACAGGCGCGGAGTTCGTCCTCGTCTGCGGGGACGTGTTCGAAACCAACCAGCTCGACCGCGCGATCATCGCCCGGACTTTCGAAGTCCTCAACGCTTTCACCGTGCCGGTCGTGCTGCTTCCCGGCAACCATGACCCCTTGGACGCCGCATCGATCTATGACTCCCCGGCCTTCTCCTCACGGGTGCCCTCGCATGTGCATGTCCTGCGCGGCAGCGACCCGTTCACCGTCGTTTCCGGGGTCGAGATCATCGGCGCCCCCTGGTCTTCCAAACATCCTCAAGGGGATCTCGTCGCCGCAGCGACGAAAGACCTCGCCGAGGTGGCTGCCGGTGATATCCGGATCATCGCCGGCCACGGAGCCGTGAGCGTCCTCGACCCGGATCGGGAATCGCTGGCCACCATCGACACCGACCATCTGCAGGCACTGCTGCGCGACGACCGGGCCCAGTTCGTCGCGCTCGGCGACCGGCACGCGACCTTCGAGGTCGCCGACCGCATCTGGTATCCGGGAGCACCGGAAGTGACCTCTCGGCGGGAGACCGATCCGGGCAACGTGCTCCTCGTCGACATCGATGCCGACACCCACCGGGCCGAGGTCGAGAAGGTCCACGTCGGCACATGGGCATTCACCGTCATCGAAGCCGACCTCAACTCCGCCGAGGATGTCGCCGATTTCGAAGAGCGGATGAATGCCGTTCCCGACAAGGACCGCACGGCGGTGTGGCTGATCCTGCGCGGCACTCTGCCGACGGCGGCGAAGGCCCGACTCGACGAACAGCTCGACCACTTCTCCGACCTGTTCGCGCTCGTCTCACTCTGGGAGCGTCACATGGACCTGGCCGTCGTCGCTGCGGACGACGACTTCGCCGATCTCGGACTGAGCGGATACCTGCAGGAGACTCTTGACGAACTCTCCGCACGTGCCACCGCAGACGACGACTCAGCAGTCACGGCCCAAGACGCACTCGGTCTGCTCTACCGATTCGCCAGGAGCGGCTCATGAGACTCCATTCCATCCGCCTCATCGACTACCGCGCCATCAGCGACGCCACCGTCGACTTCAGCTCCGGGGTGACGATCGTCGAAGGCCCGAACGAGGTCGGGAAGTCCTCGATCCATCAGGCCATCACGCAGCTGCGCGAGGACAAGGACAGCTCCCGCAAGGCCAGCGTCAAAGACACCCAACCGGTCGGTTCCGACGTCGGTCCGCAGGTCGAACTGCACCTGAGCACCGGGGACTACGAACTCCGATACAGCAAACGCTGGATCAAACAGCCCTTCACCGAGCTGAGCATTCTCAACCCCGTCCCCCAACAGCTCAGCGGCAGCGAAGCACATGAGCGGTTCTTGGCGATCCTCGACGAAACCGTCGATGTCGACCTGCTCGACGCTCTCGACGTCGCTCAGGGCCGGAGCCTCGACCAGGCTTCCCTGGCCGAGATCAAGGCACTGCACGGTGCTCTGGGCGAGGCCGGGGAGGAACCGGCTGACCACGATGCCTTCCTCGACAGAGTCGAAACCGAATACCTGAGGTTCTTCACGGCAAAGGGCAAGGAGACGGGTGAGCTGCGAAGGCTCACCGAAGAACTCCCCGGCGCCGAAGAGCAGCATCGTGAACTGAAGGCTCGCAGCGCCGATATGGACGGGCTCGTCGACCGGCATGCTCGAGCAGCCGAGCGGCTGACGAATGGGCGTACTCAGCTGGCATCGGCCGTGACCGAACGCGAAGAGGCTGAACAGGCTGTGCAGTCCGTGTCCGGGCTCAAGACCGAACTCGATCGAGCTCTCGAACGCGCGGGCGTCGCACAGAGAGAACGTCAGCGTGCCGAGGAGGCGCGAGACCGACGTCAGGCACTCATCACCGAGGTCACTGCGGCCGAAGAGTCGGTGAAGACTGCCGACGATGCACTCAAGACGGTCACGACCGCACAGCAGGAAGAGGACTCGTCTCTCGCCGAGGCGCAGAAGGGCCTCGAGGCCAAACAGGCCGCACTCCTCACCGCTCAGGTTGAAGCGAAGACCGCAGCCGCCGATCTCGCTCGGGCCCGCGCACGCAGAGAGGTCGACACTCTGCGGAAGAGGCTGGCCGACATCCGCGACCAGGAACGCAGAGCAGCTGAGGCGAAAGCGACGATCGGGTCGATCACCGTGACCGCGAAAGACGTGGAGAAACTCGGAGGACTGTTCACCGAGCTGCGCATTGCGCAGAACGCGAAGACCGCGGCCGCCGCACAGATCGTCGCCCGCCGCCTCGGCGATACCGCCGTGAGCATCGACGGAACCGATGTGCCCAAGGGGTCCGCCGAGGAATTCGCCGTCACCTCGGACCTGCAGATCCTCATCGACTCCGTCGTCGACATCACCGTGCGACCGGGACAGTCACCAGCCGAACTCGACCGAGCCGTCGACTCCGCGCAGACCCTTCTCGACGCGGAACTCGACCGGCTCGGCGTGACCTCCCTAGAACAGGCACGCGAACGCAGCGAGGTGCGCACCGATGCCGAGTCCGTGCTGGCCGAAGCCTCATCGACTCTGCGGGTGCTCATCGGCGACGACGACCGCGACGGACTCGATGCCGCGCTCACCCGAGCCGAACACGTGGCGGGGGACCCCGCTGATACGAGCGGAACCGCCGCATCGATCGACGACCTCGAAGCACTGGTCGAATCGACGTCAGCAGCCGTCGACGATGCGACCGCGCAGGTCGAGACGGCTAGGACCGCGCTCGAACGCATTCGCACCGACCGGGATGAGGCACGTGTGGCTGCCGTGCGTGCACAGTCGACGCGCGAACAGGCGGCGACGACGCTGCAGAACCTCAGCACCCGCCTGAGCATGGACAGGGAAGCGAACTCCGATGAGTCCCTCGACGAAGCACTGACCGCTGCCACGGCGACACTGACACAGGCTGAGGACGAAGCCGCTGCCGCACGCTCCGCATACGAGGCCGCCGACCCCGAGACTCTTGAGATGCGACTGCAGAACGCTCTCCAGCTCGTCGACAGCAAACAGAAGCAGCAGGAGAAGGACCGGCAGGAGGTCGATCAGCTCGCGGCTCTCATCGATGACCGTGCGGCCGAGGGCATCTACGACAAGCTCAAAGCTGCAGAGCAGAACGTGGAGTCCATTCGGTCGAAGCAGGCTCGCATGCAGCGGCAGGCAAATGCGATCCGACTATTGCGCGACACCGTGCTCGCACACAAGGAAGAGGCTCAGCGGAGGTACGTCGCCCCGTTCAAGGAGGCGATCGAGAAGCTGGGTCGGGTGATCTTCGGTCAGGGACTGTCGGTGGAGATCTCCGAGAACCTCGAAATCGTCTCCCGCACGCTCGACGGACGCACCGTGGCCTTCGACGCGCTTTCGGGCGGGACGAAGGAACAGTTGGCGCTCATCGGCCGACTCGCCGTTGCCACCCTCGTCGATGCGGAAGCCGGAGCACCGGTCATCCTCGACGATGCCTTCGGCTTCTCCGATGAGCAGCGCCTGGCCGCCCTCAACGTCATCCTCGGCAATGTCGGCCGCACGGCTCAGGTCATTCTGCTCACCTGTCAGCCCGACCGCTTCGCCTCCATCGGCGGCGCCGAAACCGTCAGCCTGGGCTGAATCTCGGCGTCCAGTCTCGACGTCGTTAAGGGGCCTTGCGTTAACCTGGGGGTCATGAGCGAGAAGACCTATGCCGATGAAGTCATCGTCCGCTGCTCCGGCGGCGGGTACTACCGCACTCGCTGGATTCCGCTGATGTCATTCAAATCCATCCGCTTCGGTGCGTATCGCTTCCAATATTGCCCGGTCCACGGCCGATGGGAGATGGCAGGCATTGTCGAGGACGACGAACAGACTCCGGAGATTATCAGCGAGGCAGACAAGTATCCGGCATCCCGCGTCCCCTGAACGACACCGACGCCGCGGAAGCCGGATTCGCGCAAGACCGCCCTGGCCTCAGCCTCAGTCGGCAGTGCCCGCTGCTGCCTTGGCCGCCCGGGCGGCTTCGACGGCATCGGCGCGGATGGTCCGTCGCAGGATCTTACCGGAACTCGTCTTCGGCAGCTGATCGATGAACGTCACCTGGTGCGGAGCCTTATAGGAAGCGAGCTTCTGCCGGCAGAATGACATGATCTCCTCAGCGGTCGCCTCGGCGCCGGGCTGCAGGGTGACGAAGGCCGACACATCCTCGCCGCGGTAGTCATCGGGGATGCCCACGACAGCTGCCTCCTGGATGGCCGGGTGCATGTAGAGCACATCCTCGACTTCCCGCGGCCAGACCTTGAAGCCGGAGGCATTGATCATGTCCTTCTTCCGGTCGACGATGAACAGCCACCCGTCTTCATTCATGAACCCGACATCGCCGGTGTGCAGCTCGCCGTTGGGGATCTGCTCCGCGGTGGCCTGCGGGTTGTTGAGGTAACTGGAGACCACCTGCGGTCCGGAGATCGCAACCTCTCCGACCTCCCCGGGGCCCACGGGCTGACCGTCGTCATCGAGGATGCGGATCATCACATCCGGCTGCGGCAGACCGCAGGCGAGGTTCCCACTGTCCGGGTCGACCGGGGCTTGGAATCCATGCGGCACGGTGGCGACCTGGGCGCAGGTCTCCGACAGGCCGTAGCCCTGACCGACATAGATCTCGGCACGCTCTTCGAACTTGTTGACTAGTCCTTCGGGCAGCGGTGCACCGCCGGACATGAGGGATTTGAAGGATGCGAACTTCTCGGCGCTGAAGTCGGGGTGCGCCATCATCGCCGTATATATCGTGGCCGGGCCGGCCATGTACGCAGGCTTCTCCCGATCACACAGAGCGATGAGCGAACCGGGTTCGAAACGATAGTTGAGGATGAGCCGGGCACCGCCGGCCACGGCCGCAAGGAACTGGCAGATGAATCCGGTGATGTGGAACAAGGGAGCCAGTGAGACGTAGCCGTCGCCGGGACCCAGGATCGGGTTGCGCAGGCAGTAGCGCGAGTTGCTCGAGATATTCGCATGAGTCGCTGCCGCTCCCTTCGACCGTCCCGAGGTGCCGGATGTGTAGGCGATGAGACCGAGGTCCGACGGAGCAGGGGAGTACGGGGTGAAGTCGGTATCGAGGTTGTCCTCCACCGCCTCTGCGAACGCAAAACGTCCTTCGGCCGGCGGCAGGTCCTCGAAGCGCGGCAGCTTGTCGAACATCGCATAGATCGCATCAGGGCCATCCGTCTGGAAGCTCCGGTCATCACTGAGCACAACCAGCGGCAGGTCCGAGGTATAGTCCTTGACGCGGTCGAGATAGGCAGCCTGAGAGACGATGAGTCCCTTGACCTCGGAGTCGGCGAAGATGTGCTCGAGCTCGCCGCGGTACATGGGGTTGAGGGGGACGACGGTGCCTCCGGCTTTCCAGACCCCATAGGTGGAGATCACGAACGCGGGGGTGTTCTGATCATAGATGCCGACACGGTCGCCGGGCTTGATCTCGTGGGCCGAGAGGAAGGCAGCGAAAGCTGTCGACCACCGGTCGAACTCCGCCCAGGTCAGGGTGAATCCGTAGTAGTTGATGCCTTCCTCGTCGCCACGGGCGTCGACTGTTGCAGCCAGGTCGGCCAAGGGCGTGGAATCCGGCAGCACATAGGGCTCCTGAGCGAGATCGCCCAAAGTGGTGATCCATGGGCGATCCTCAAACCAATTGTTCGTCATTGAACATCCTTTCGCAGGCGGTGCCGGGCCCGTGCACACTGCTGCGGGCCCGGTGGGGTCTCACTGTATCGCGGAAGAGCCGACCTCAGCCGCGGTATTTCCTGATCTCATTGCGGGCGATGGAGCGCTTGTGCACTTCGTCCGGTCCATCGGCCAGACGCAGGGTGCGCATATGCGCCCACATCCGGGCCAGTGGGAAGTCCTCGGTGACTCCGCCGCCGCCGTGGACCTGAACCGCCCGATCGATGACCTTCAGCGCCATCGTCGGTGCGACGACCTTGATCTCAGCGATCTCGTTCTTCGCCACCTTGTTGCCGTACTTGTCCATCATGTCCGCGGCGTGCAGGGTCAGCAACCGAGCCTGATCGATCTCGATCCGGGACTCGGCGATCCAGTCTTGGATGTTCGCCCGGTTCGACAGCTTCTCACCGAAAGTCACGCGAGATTCTGCGCGCTTGACCATGAGTTCGAGCGCCCGCTCGGCGGCTCCGATGGCACGCATGCAGTGGTGGATCCGGCCCGGACCCAGGCGCGCCTGACTGATGGCGAAGCCTTCGCCCTCGCCCTTGAGAATGTCCTTGAACGGCACGAGCACGTTCTCGAAGATGATCTCTGCATGGCCCTCCCGGTCGGCGTAGCCGTACACGGGCAGGTTGCGCACCACGGTGACTCCGGCGGCATCGATCGGCACGACGAGCATCGACTGCTGACGGTGCACCTCGGCGGTGGGATCGGTCTTGCCCATGACGATGAGCACCCGGCAGTTCGGGTGCATCGCGTTCGACGCAAACCACTTGCGGCCGTTGAGCACGAATCCGTCGTCGGTGCGCTCCATGCTCATCTCGACGTTCGTCGCATCGGAGCTGGCCACGGCCGGCTCGGTCATGGCGAAGGCCGAAGCGATCTCACCCTCGAGCAGGGGCCCCAGGTACTTCTCCTTGTGCTCATCCGTGCCGAAGACCGTGAAGACCTCCATATTGCCGGTGTCCGGTGCATTGCAGTTGATCGCTTCGGGGGCGATATCCAGGCTGCGCCCGGTGATCTCGGCCGATGGAGCGTATTCGAGGTTCGTCAGCCCGGGTCCCCATTCCGGGTGCGGGTGGAAGAGGTTCCACAGGCCCTGCTTCTTCGCTTCGGCTTTGAGGTCTTCGAGGATCTGCGGCTGTGTGTGGGGGCTGGCCGCCGCGGCCATCTGCTCGGCGTAGACCGGCTCGGCCGGGTAGACGAATTCGTCCATGAAGGCGTTCAGACGCTCCTGATACTCGCGTCCGCGTTCGCTGATTTCCAACACGTGGGCTCCTTGCTTCTCGGTGGGTCTCACACTGCTGTGAGGTCTGGTCTCGGGTGAGTCTCACTCGGTGGTGGGCTCGGTGTCACTGTTCGCTGAGTCGGGCTTGGTATCGGGACATTCCGCGCAGCCAGCGGTCGTAGTCGCTGCCTTTCATCCGGTACATCTCGAGGACTTCGGGGTGCGGCAGGATGAGGAACTGCTCGTTCTCGACGGCGTCGAGGACGATGGCGGCCACTTCGGCGGGTTCCAGGACGGTTCCGGCTGAGGTCACGGCCTTCTGGGCGGCGCCGCCGGCGGATCCGGCGTCGTCGAGCAGATTCGTGTTCACTCCCATCGGGCAGACCACCGAGGCGCGGATTCCGTCGTCGCGATAGGTCATGGCCAACCATTCCGCGAATCCGACTGACGCATGCTTGGTCACCGAATATGCGGCCGAGCCGATCTGCGTGAGCAGCCCTGCCGCCGAGGCAGTGGCGACGAAATACCCGGAACCGGCCTCTTGCCAACGGGGGACGAGTGCCTGCGCGGCGCGGACATGGGCCCGCGTGTTGACGTCGATGATCGTGTCCCAGTCGGCGTCGGATTCTCCGAGCATCGCCGGACCGATGATTCCGGCATTGGCGAAGTACAGATCGATCCCGCCGAGGCTGTCGTCGGCAGATTCGATGAGCGCACCGATTCCTTCGACCGATGACACGTCGCCTGTCCACGCGAATGCCGAGGTGCCGAGTACGGCGGCGGTGTCGCCGACCGTGGGGGAGAGGTCCGCGAGAACGACTGACGCACCGCGTTCGATGAGCTCGGCGGCCAAAGCGGCGCCGATTCCACCGGCGGCCCCGGTGACGACCGCACGCTTGCCGACCAGGGATGAGGTCATGATCTCTCCAACAGGTCGAGGGCTTGGCGAGCGAGGTCTTCGACCCCGGCTCCGGCCTCTTCCGGGTCGAGATCGAGGTCGCCCATCTTGCCTGTCGCCAGTCGTGTGTAGACGCCTTCACGGATGCAGGCCAGTTTCCACATCGCGAACGCCGAGTAGTAGCTGACATCGTGGACTTCGTGCCCGCTGACTTCCTGATAGCGGTCGATGAGTTCGTCTGTGGTGGGGAAACCGTCGTCGGATCGGGGCACCCAGATGCTGGTGTACTGTTCGGGCACCGTGAGCATGGCGACGAAATAGCCGAGGTCGGTGAGCACCTCGCCGATGGCTGTCAGCTCCCAGTCGACGACGGCGTTGACCGACCCCGACGGCGCGAAGATCATATTGTTCGGTTTGAAGTCCCCGTGTGCGATTCCCACGGGCGAGCCCGCAGGGTCGGGCATGGCCTCGCGGAGGACATCGTGGACTTCGTGGATTGTCGGAGTCTCGCGCATCGCGATCTTCTCGACCTGCCCGATCCAACGACGCAGCTGCCGGTCGATGAGTCCGCCGGGTCGACGCAGATCGGACAATCCGACAGCATCGACGTCGACGGAATGGATCGCCGCCAGCGCGTCGACCATGCCGAATGCACAGTCGCTGCGGTTCTCAGGTGGGATGGACTCCCACTCGGTGGGAGTGTTGATCGGGAATCCCGGGCAGTGGTCCATGAACACGAAGGGCACGTCGAGGACCTCGGGGTCGTCGACGATGTCGAGGACGGTCGGCACCGGAACGTCACTGTCATTGAGCGCTGCCATGATCCGGCCCTCGCGGGCGACATTGTGAGCGCTGCCGCCCTCGTGGCCCAGGGGAGGGCGGCGCAGGACCCAGCGTGGGTTGCCGTCGACGAGGATGGTGAACGTCAGATTCGACCGACCGACCGACATCACTTCGACGTCGAAATCGCTGATCCCGAATCTCCGCTCGATCCATCTGCCGATGCTGTCCGCATCGAACCCTGCCGGTGATTGTGTCATCCTTGACCTTCCCGAGTGAACAGTCGTTCAGTAGAGTTCACAGTATTCATCCCGAGCGGGGGAGTCAAGCCGTGAAAGTGATCACGGTCATAGCCGCTCGGTGTGATAGAGGTGAGAAGACCGCCGACACCGGAGCTCGAGTGTTCCGTGTGCGTCACAACGATAGCGAGGAAACTATGAAAGCCATTCGCGTCACCGCTCTGACCGGCCCCGATGATGTGGAGCATCTCGATGTGGAGCGCCCGTCGCCGGGGCCGGGCCAGGTGCTCATCAAGGTCGCATATGCCGGCGTGACGTTCCCCGAAGTCCTGCAGACTCGCGGAATGTACCAGGTCAAGCACGACCTGCCCTTCACTCTGGGTTCCGAGGCCTCGGGCGTCGTCGCCGAGGTGGGTCCGGACTCCCGCTACTCCGTCGGGGACCGCGTTGCTGCGATCACCGGAAAGGATACCTTCGCCGAATACCTCGTCGCCGGTGACGAGGCCACCGTGAAGGTCCCGGATTCGGTTTCCTTGGCCGATGCCGCAGGCATGCCGATGAACGTGCTCACCGCTGACTTCGCACTGCGGGTGCGCGCGAATGCCCAGCCTGGCCAGAGCCTCCTCGTCCACGGAGCCGCAGGCGGTCTCGGTTCGGCCGCAGTGCAGCTGGGTCTGGCGATGGGCCTCGAAGTCATCGCCGTCGTCTCGACCCAGGCGAAGGCTGAAGCGGTTCGCGAGATCGGCGCCACGCATGTCGTCCTCGCCGACGGCTTCAAGGACGCGGCGAAGGAGATCTGTCCGGGCGGCGTCGATTTCGTCTTCGACCCCGTCGGCGGCGACCGATTCACCGATTCGACACGAGTGCTCGCTCCGTTCGGTCGGCTTCTCGTTCTCGGCTTCACTGCCGGTGAAATCCCCTCGATCAAGGTCAATCGCCTGTTGCTGAAGAACATCTCTGTCGACGGCGTCGCTTGGGGCGCGGCGGCCTGGGGTCACCCGAACTTCATCCACGAGCAGTGGGACGCCGTCCTCGGGCACGTTGCCGCAGGTGACCTCAACCCGCGCATCCACGCGAACTTCCCGCTCGCCGAGGCCTCCTCGGCGATCAGGGAACTCGACGGCCGTTCCGTGATGGGCAAGGTCGTTCTCGAAGTCGCGGGAGAGTAGCCGCGGGCGTTATCACCTCTTGCGGTTGCGCTTGGCGATATCGCGTCCGATGAGTTCCTTCATCACCTCGTTCGCTCCGCCGAAGATTGCCTGGATGCGGTTGTCCTTGTAGGCGCGAGCGATGGGGAACTCGAGCATATAGCCGTAGCCGCCGAAGAGCTGCAGGCAGCGATTGACGACCTCGCTCTCGAGGTCCGAGCCCAAGTACTTCGCCTTGGCGGCGTCGACCGCGGTGAGCTCGCCTTCGTTGAGAGCCAGGGCACAGCGGTCGACGAACGCCTCCAGGGCGTCTACTCGGGTTTCGAGCTCGGCGAGTTCGAAACGAGTGTTCTGGAAGTCGCCGATGGTCTGACCGAAAGCGGGGCGGTCGAAGACGTATTCGGCCGTCCATGCCAGCGCTGCCCGCGCCGATGCCAGGGTTCCCGATCCGATGAGGAGGCGTTCGGTGGGGAGGTTGACCATGAGGTGGATGAACCCCTGATCGAGTTCGCCGAGGAGGGCATCGGCCGGTACCCGGACATCGGTGAACGAGAGTTCGGCAGTGTCCTGGGCGTCCAGGCCGAGCTTTTTCAGTTTGCGGCCCTTCTCGAACCCAGGTGTGCCTGCCTCGACGATGAACAGCGAAGTGCCTTGAGACGCCTTCGCCTCCGGGTTCGTGCGGGCGACGACGATGACGAAATCACAGTGGATGCCGTTGGTGATGAAGGTCTTGGCGCCGTTGATGATCCAATCGTCGCCGTCGCGGACAGCCTTCGTGGTGATGCCCTGCAGATCCGAACCGGCATCCGGTTCGGTCATGGCGATCGCCCCGATCATCGCGCCCGAGGTCAGTCCAGTCAGATACTTCTGTTTCTGCGCCCGAGTGCCCAACTCCATGAGATAGCCGGGGACGATTCCGTCTGAGACGCCCCAGCCGCTCGTGGCCGCACCGACGCCACGGCGGGCGATCTCTTCGGCTCGCACCATCTCGAACCGGAAGTCGGAGACGCCGCCACCGCCGAACTCCTCGGGGATGGCCAGGCCGATGATGCCCGACTGCGCTGCCTTGCGCCACATTTCCCGATCGACGAGGTGGTTCTCCTCCCAATCCTCGAAGTGGGGGACGACTTCGCGATCGAGGAACGCAGCGACCGATCCTCGGAATGCCTCGTGATCCTCGTTGTACAGATTCCTCTTCATCGATTGCGTCCTCTTCTCAAGCAGTGGTTGTCGCTGGGCGGGCAGACAGGCCGGTCTTCGGGCCGAGGCGATGATGTGTGCCCGGTCACTGAGCGTGCGTTCAGTCTGGCATCCGCCTGAAAAACAGTCAATACAGACTGGATCTGTGAGATAGTCGGAAGCAGCCCGTTTCGACCGCAGTTCTGCGGTGTCGAACAGCTCCGGAACGGAACACGGCAGAAGGGGATGCGATGGATGCCGGCAACCAGGCCGAACGCACTGCGCGCTCACGCGACCTCATCCTCGATGCCACGATCGAATGCCTGCTGCGCGAAGGATATGCGGCGACGACGACGGTGAGAGTCCAATCGATCGCGGGGGTGACTAGGGGGCGTCTGCTCCACCACTTTCCCTCAAAGCAGGATCTGCTCACGGCTGCAGTCAGCCGCCTCGGCGAACAGAGACTCAGCCTACGGCTGGAGGACCAGGACGACGAATTCGGTCGGATACTGGAAACGGAACGACCCGACGCCGCCGACGCCAGAAGCGATTGGGCGATTCGGACCCTGTGGACGGGGCTGATGCACGGCAGCTTCTTCTCTGCCCTCGAACTGTGGACGGCTTCGCGCACCGACGATGAACTGGCCGGAAACGTCCGTGAGCACGAGAAGATCGTCCTCGACCGCGTCAGGGACAATGCCCGTGAGCTCTTCGGATCGGCGGTCACGCGGAACCCGGAGTTCGATGAGGTCTTCACGATGATCTTCGCGAGCATGCGCGGAATGGCCGTGACCTACACCTTCTCCCGACGTGACCCACACCGGGAGCCGATGCTCACCACCTGGCAGCGGACCGCGCGAACCCTGCTCTTGGGTGCGGCACCGGACTGACATCGCAGACCCACCGACGAGAGCCGGTGAGAAGCTGAGCGATCAGCGGCCGTAGATCTCGTCGAAGATGGTCAGGTCACCGACGACGATGAGCTTCGTCGTCGCTCTCGACATACCGACGTAGAGCATGTCGATGGCCCGCTGGGGGTCTCTGAACCCGTTGAGGCAGAGCACCACGGCGGGCCTTTCGAGTCCTTTGAAACCGAGCACATGCCCGTAGAAGACGTCCTCTTCAGCAAAGAACTGATCCCAGTAGGCTGCGATCCCTTCACTCTCCACGATGTTCTTCTGCTCCGGATGCCTGGACCCGGTGGTCAGCAGTGCGACCTGGCCGGCGTTCCACCCGGCATCCATGAGTGCTTCGACCTGCCCATCTGCTTCGGCTACGGCATCCTCGAGGCCGACGTCGATCCACTCGATTTCGTCGCCGGGCCCGTTGCGTGCGATCGGCGGTTCCAACGCGAGGTCGGCGATTCCGGCGACGATCTGCGATGAGTTGCGGAGATTCTCGTCGAGCTGGATGGGGTTCATCGTGATCGGTGATTCGCCGTGACGGTCGAAGATCCGTTGGCGCTCATCGGTGAAGACGTAGAGGGTGTCGGCAAGCTGATTGCGCAGGCAGGATTGGACGGCTTCCCACCACAGCAGGCTGAAGTCCTGGCCTTCGTCGATGACGATGGCGTCGAAGAGTCTCTTGCGCGGACGCTCGTCGGCGAGTTCCTTGAGCATCGTGGGCAGTCGCTGTTCCCAGTACTCCGAGTCGTCGTCGCTGCCGGTGGGCGCACCCCAGCTGATGGGCAGGTCGTGGAAGAGCCCGACGAACGCGGGCCGGTCGACTTCGGGCCATTGTGCGGTGAAGAGCTGGAGGAAGCGGCCGAGCCCGCGGGAATAGCACATGAGGGCGACCTTCTTCCCCTCCTGCGTCAGCGCTCTGGCTTTGAGCAGTGCCAGATAGGTCTTGCCTGATCCTGCACCGCCGCTGATCTCGGCACGATTCTGGTGGCGGAGGATGCGGATGAGCTTCGCCTGTTCACGGCTGAGGGCATCGGCTCGGTCCGAGATTTCGGAGGCTCTGAGCTTGAGATTCTCCACCGCCTGGTTGGTTCTGCGGAGGTTCTTCAGCACGAACTCGTGGCCGGCGGTGAGGTCGTGGCGGTCGGGGTCGAAGTCGAAGCGCAGCTGAGTGGCGATCTTCGATGCTAGGGAATCGATCTCGGTGCCGTCGACGAGTTGGCGTCTTGGCGCGTCCGGCTGGTCCCAGCCGCTCGGCAGTTCCGTGTAGGGGAGGACCGCAAGGTGGCTGATCGGTCCGGGGAGGCGGGAGAGCCGCGGGCGCAGATAGTCCACGAGGGTGTGCTTGGCGATCATCGCCTGCTCGAGGGGAGGGGTGGGCAGTCGGTTTCGCTTTCCCTGGGAACCGGAGGTGAACCAGGCGCCGTCGATGACGTCGACGCGTCCGCCTTTGACCTCGACGACGGCGATGCCGGCGCCCGGCCACAGGATGAGGAAATCGATCTCGACATCCTTGTCATCGCCGGTCAGTCGTTGACCATGGATGATCGCCGCTTCATCGGGCAGCTGACGGCACAGCGCATTCCACACGAGCTCCTCGGCCGTGGACCCATTGAAATCTGGCTGTTCGGGAATCAACGTGACCATGATCCGAGACTAACCCAGACTCGGTCGCAGAAGACCGGCGACACTGCAACGGAAGTTCCGATGCGGTGTCGCCGGTCTGCTCCGTCGGAGGTGACGCGTCACTCAGCCCCGGTCACGAGAGGCCGGGACGATCATTTCGCGTCGTTGACGAGCTCCGATTCGTCGAGGATGACGTCCGCGCCGGTCTCGGGGAGGCCGCAGCCGCGCAGCGAGGCACCGTTCGTCTCCTTCATGAAGATCGTGGCAATCAGACCGATCGCGCATGCAGCCATGACGAGGTAGGCGGGAATGATGGTGTTTCCCGTTGCGCCGATGAGTCCATCGCTGATCGAGGGGGCGGTGCCGCCGAACAGTGCGGTGGAGACGTTGTAAGAGATAGCGAAGCCTGCGAAGCGCACAGGTCCGGGGAACATCGCCGGGAACGTCGCCGAGATGGTCGAGATCTGCGGGATGTAGAGGACACCGAGGACGGCCAGTCCGATGAGTGCCCACACGAAGCCATTGGCCATGAGCATGAACATCGGAATCGCCGCGACGAAGAGGCTGATGAGCGAGAAGTACCAGACGGGCTTGCGTCCTACCTTGTCCGAAAGCATTCCGCCGAACGGGATGAGGATCATCATGAATGCCTGGGCGAGGAACATCACGGTCAGTGAGGCGTTCGCGCTCATGCCGACCGGGTTCTGCAGGTAGGTCGGCATGTAGGACAGCAGCGTGTAGTTGACCACGTTGACCGCGACGACCATGCCGCCGAGGACGAGGAGCTGCTTCTTGTAGTTCGCAAACAGGGTCGCGAAGACCTCCTTGACGGACTTGCCTTGATCGCTGTTGTCCAACTCTTCATAGACAGGGGATTCGTCGAGCTGTGAGCGCAGGTACAGGCCGACGACGCCGAGCACACCGGCGAAGACGAACGGAATCCGCCATGCCCAGTCCGTCATCGTCTGTTCGCCGAGCCCGAGCTGCAGGAGGAGGACGAACAGCGAACCGGCCGCCATTCCGGCCAGAGTGCCGAATTCGAGGAAGCTGCCGAAGAAACCGCGCCGCTTGTCCGGGGCGTATTCGGCCATGAAGGTGGCCGCACCACCATACTCACCGCCGGAGGAGAAGCCCTGGATGACGCGGAGCAGGACGAGGATGATGGGTGCGGCAACGCCGATCGTGGCGTAGGACGGCAGCAGCGCGATGCAGAAGGTGGAGCCGGCCATGAGCAGGATCGTCAGTGCCAGGACTTTCTTGCGGCCGAGGCGATCACCCATCGGACCCCAGACGATTCCGCCGAGGGGGCGGAAGATGAAGGACACGGCGAATGTCAGCAGCGCCATCAGCTGAGCATGCTCGCCGGGGAAGAAGTGCTGAGCGAGATAGGTGACTGAGACGGCGTAAAGACCGTAGTCGAACCACTCCGTCGCATTGCCCAGGGCGGAGGCGGCGACGGCCTTGCGGACCGTCTTGAGATCGGGTTCGGGCGGGGAAGCAGGTGATGCGGATCCTGAGGTATCGGGGATGCTCATGAATTCCTCCAGTCATTCGGATCACAGTCGAAGTGATCCTTCTTTCGAACCGAAGCCACGTTACGAGCCTGTGCTCAGCTTCTCAATCGAAAAATCCTGTCAAATCATCGGCGTGTCATTAGGAGAATATTCGGTTCTAGCGTATCTGACCTGGAGGAACGTTCTGCGCCGTCAATATCGGAGCGGCAAGGATTCTTCACAGGGAACAGTGAAGTTATCGTTATGGCAATCGGGTTGACAGAAAATTCAATCAATGACCGAATTTGTCTGTGCAAGCGAAAAGAGTAGTCTTCTCTTTCGAGCTACCCGAACCATTTCTTCTCGGCCCCGGCATAGGTGCCGTCGTGCTGGGTGATGCGCAGCCAAGTGTTGAGGTATTCAAGCATCTGGTCGTCGCCTGAACGTATTGCATAGCCCTGTTCGCTGAAGTTCAAGGGTTTGTCCGGGTTGACGGCGCAGAGTTCCGGTTCTTCATGGGCTACCCACTTGGTCTCTGGTGCGTCGGTCACCATGACATCGGCCTTGCCTTTGACGATCTGGTCGAAGATCGTATTGTTGTCGTCCCATTTGATGACCTTGGCCTCGGGAAAGTGCTCCGCGGCGAACTCTTCGTTGGTGCCACCTTTTGGCGTGATGACTTCAACATCGTCATCGTTGATCTTGTCAATCGAGTCGTACTTGTCCACCTTCCCACACTGGGTGATGGGAGTCTTACCGTCCTGCGTGGTCGGATCCGACATATACAGTTGTGCGGCCCGCTCTGTGGTGATAGAGAGCCCTCCCATGCCTATGTCGCACGCGCCTTTTCGAATCTTAGATGGGAATTCGTCCCAGTCGATTCTGACGAATTCTGGTTTCGCGTCGAGGTCGTCGGCGAAAGTGCGACCCATGTCGACGTCAATGCCCGACCATTCCTTCGCCTTCGGGTCGAAATAGGTGAAAGGACGGTAGTCCCCGGTAGTACAGATCTTCACGACTCCGGACGATTCAATGCGGCTCAATGTCGAGGAAGATCCGTGCGACTCTGTCGGCTTCGGACCTTCGGCAACATTCTGATCGGAATCGCCGGTTGACGTACACCCGGCAAGTGCAAGAGAGATCGCACAGACTCCAGCGATGGTGGGAGCGAATTTGCTTGTGAACTGCATGACTTCGATGTCCTAGGTGAGGCGGGCGCGTCGGTTCGCAGGATCGTGCGTGATTAGAGTCTAGCTCGATGCATCGGGGAGACGGGTTAGTCTATCTGCGGTCAGGAAGGCGACCGATCTCATCCGCATGGCAGTTCCCACCTCCGCCGATGCCGGTGCCCATAGCCGACGACCGACGGCGCCTGCACCGGCTCATCCGGTGGACGATACCCTCGTTCTTGCGCCGAGCGCCGTAGATCGGATCGAAAACGTCGAGATCAGATGAATGAGCGGAGGGACCGCGCATATGCACGATCCCTCCACTCAATCGACTCAGGCCGAATGGCTCAGGTGTCAGAACGGTGGCGCTGGATCAGGACGCCGCAGATTCCTTCGCCGCGGCTGCTGCACGCTGATCCATCGCCGGAGACGTATCGATCCCGCGAGCGTTGAGGCGACGCTTGACCAGCGGCCACACGGCGAAGAGCACCGCAGTGGCGACTAGGCTCGTCCACACCTGTGCCCGGCCGTCCTCGCTGAGGAGCATGATGACGACGACGCCGATGACGACGATGATGAGGAAGATGTTGAGGATCGGCGTCAGCCACGATTTCAAGGTCAGAGCTTCTCGCTCGGCCGGGCTGAGTTTGAGTCGCATGCGCCACTGGGCGAGGGCAATGAAGACATAGACGAAGAGGGCTACGAGACCGCCGGAGTTCATGATGAAGTCGAAGATCCCCGACGCCGGGACGGTGAAGTTGGCGACAACGGCCGCCAGCGCACCGAGGCTCGAAGCGATGAGAGCTGCCACCGGGACGTTCGTCTTCGAGCGCTTGCGGATGAGCGCCGGCGCATACCCTTTGTCGGCCAGGGAGGCGAACATGCGGGAGGCCGAATAGAGGCCGGAGTTGAGCACCGAGATGACAGCGGTGAACAGGACGATCGTCATGATTGCCGAGGCACCCGGCAGACCGAAGAGACCGTAGACATGAGCGAACGGAGCGATCGTATCGGGATCGGGCAGCTCATCCCAGGGAACCGCGGTGACGATGATGAGCACGCCGCCGACGAAGAACAGCATGATCCGCCAGATGACGGTCCGGGTGGCCTGGTTGATGCCGCGAGCCGGATCGACTGACTCGGCCGATGCCATGACGGCGATCTCGGTGCCGAAGTAGCTGAAGATGACGGTGGCCACGCCGATCATCACGGCGCTGAAGCCCATGGGCATGAAACCGCCGTGGTCCCACAGGTTAGACACGGAGTTCGTCGCGTTGGGCCAGGCGCCGAGCACGAAGAGTGCACCGACGATGAGGAAGACGACGATCGTGATGACCTTGATGCTCGCGAGCCAGAACTCGACCTCACCGAAGACGCGGACCGAGAGGATGTTCGTGCCGATGAAGACGATGACGAGGAGGAGGGACCAGAGCCAGGTGGGAATCGCAGGGAACCAGCCTGACATGATTCCGCCGCCGACGACCGCTTCATAGGCGATGACGCCGACCCAGAAGTACCAATACAGCCAGCCGACGAGGTAGGCGGCCCACCCGCCCAAGGACTCGTTCGCGTACTCCATGAAGGAACCGACGGCAGGTCGGCGTGCCGACATCTCACCGAGCATCCGCATGGCGAGGAAGACGAGAAGTCCGCCGATGAGATAGGAGAGGATCGCAGCCGGTCCTGTCGAGCGGATGACGTTTCCGGATCCGACGAAGAGGCTTGCACCGATGATGCCGCCGAGCGTGATCATGGTGATGTGCCGGTTGCGCAGCTTGCCGCCCCCAGCGGCGTTGTCAGTGTCAGCACCCGAGTTGTGGGGTTCGCTCATAGAGCTTTCTCCTTGTGAGACCAGGGCTCGGATTTCGCAGGAATGCCGAGCCTCCAGGCAGTCACTGTTGAAACTGCCTCCGGGATTCTACACAGAAGTCGCGATAATCAGATGTCGTCGATCACACGGTGGTCGGCGAATGGAGTCGTCAGCGCAGTATTGTCAATCGTGCCGGTGGGACGCGTGCTCGTCGATCCACGTCCAGCCGGACGGCATCGGTGCCCATGCGGCGACGTCGCGGCCGGCTTTCGAACTGTCGGCGAGGACGACGACTGCTCCGGCCCGCTCGGCGATGAGCTCTTTCGTGCGTGCTTCGTCGAGACTCGGTTCGCCGAGGCCCTGTGCCGGATCCACGGCATCGGCACCGAGGAATGCAATGTCGACATGGATGCGCGACAGCGCATGATCGGACAGCGCGCCGGTGGTGCCGTGCGAAAGGGTCGAGACCTCGCCGCCGACCATGATCACTGTGGGGCCGGCGGGATGAGCCAAGGCCAGCGCGATCTCGAGACCGCGAGTGATCACGGTGAGCTCTTTGCGGTCCCTGATCCGCTCGGCCAAACGCACGGTCGTCGAACCGGCGTCGAGGAAGACGGTGCGCACTCGGGCGTCGTCGAGTCGTTCGAGCGCTCGTGCGGCGATCGTGTCCTTCGCCTCCGCCTGCTGCTCCATGCGCTCGCCCAAAGGCGGTTCGACATAGCCTGCGGCTGCGGCTCCGCCGATGGTGCGGATGATCTCGCCGTCTGCGGCCAACTCACGCAGGTCGCGGCGGATCGTCGATTCCGAGGTCTCGAGTGCATCGGCCAGGCGAGGGATGCTCCACGAACCGGTCTTGAGCAGGCCGAGAATGGCTTCGCGGCGGCGCTGGGTCCCCGATCGGATCGCCATCTGTTCTCCCTCTCCTTCGGCGATGATCCGGCCGCAGCGACGCCGCGGCCGGAGGTACGACTCAGCCTACTGCGGCAGGTATTCCGCGCGGATGCCGTCGACGAACGGAGCGTATCCGATGGCCGCGCGGTAGGCCGAGCGCATGGTGCCCGCATCGGCGATACCTTGACCGGCGATGTCGAAGGCTGTTCCGTGATCGACGGACGTGCGCAGGATCGGCAATCCGACGGTGACCGAGATGGTGCCGTCGAAGTCGAAGGTCTTCGATGCGATGTGCCCCTGATCGTGGTACTGAGAGAGGATGCCGTCATAGCGGCCGGTCAGCCCCTGGTGGAAGACGGAATCGGCCGGGATCGGTCCGGCGACTTCGAAGGCGCCACCTGCGTTGACCTTCTCCACGGCCGGGCGGAGGATTTCGATCTCCTCGTCGCCGAAGGCACCGTTCTCGCCACCGTGGGGGTTGAGCGCGGCGACGGCCAGCCTCGGCGAGGCCACGCCGTAGAGCTGGAGGGCACGGTGGGCGCGTTCGATGGAGTCGACCTGTGTGTCCACGGTCAGGGCGTCGAGAGCCTTGCGCAGGGACATGTGGCGGGTGGCGAAGAAGATCTGGAGTTTGTGGTCGGGGACCTTCGTGTTCTCCACGACGAACATCGTGTCCTGCTTCGTCACTCCGGTCAGCTCACCGAGCATCTCGGTGTGCCCGAGGTGCTGCGAACCGGACTTCCACACGGCTTCCTTGTTGATGGGGCCGGTGACGATCCCGGCGATCTGCTGACCCATGGCTGCCTTGGTGGCGAGCTCGATCGCGGCCACCGAAGCCTTGCCGGCGCGGGCATCGACGACTCCCCAGTCGGGAAGGTCATCGTCGAGGACGCCGATATCGAAGACGTCGATGACGCCTTCACCGGCCGACGGGGTCGACCAGTCGGAGATGGAACGCAGTTCGACGTCGAGTCCGAGGACGTCGACGGCACGTTTCATCACGGCCAGATCCGCCACAGCGATTCCATGCTGATCGTCTCTGCCGGCGAACTCCGCAAGCACCGTGGCGGTGATCTCCGGTCCGATTCCGACCGGGTCACCCACGGTCACGGCGAGTGCTGGTGCTGTCATTTCTGTCTCCTCAGGTGGTTCGGATGAATGTCGGTGGGTGGGGCGTTGGGGTCGTCGTGCACGATTCAGTCTCGCCTGACGCGAGCAGTCGTCGACAGGAATTCGAGGCATTCGACGGCGGTGCCGGTGTCACCGATGAGCCCGCCCTTCGTGACGATCGGCAGTCCGTCAGCGCTTCCGCCGACGAGGCGACCTCCCACGGCCAGAGGCACGATCTCCTTGTCGATTTCCATCCCCATCGCACCGAGCTCGCGCATCACCGTGGCGGTGACGTCCCCGCCGGTGGTGTAGAGGCCGGAGACCGGGATGGCGGACATGACCGCCGAGGCGATCAGTGCCAGGCGCCGTGTCGTCTCCTCGGATTCGGCATCGGTGAGTTCGCACAGGTCGCTGGTCTCGAGGACGGTGGCGATGATGATCGCCCGCGCCGAGTCGGTCCGATCGATGAGGCCGAGTGCGGCCTCGACATCGGGCAGGCCCGTATCGTCCAAAGGTGCGCGCAGAACCGTGATCGTGGGGTCCTCGGCCACTGCTGCAAGCTGTGCACGGGTGACCTCAGTGGCCGATCCCGAAATGCCGAGCAGAATGCCATCGGCGCGAGCCGGCAGCCGAGACTGGGCCAGAGCGAGACTGCCGGGCCCCGGGTCGATGGTCACCCAGTCCAACCGCTCACCGTCGGCCAGACCTGCCCGATCACGGATGTCGGGGGAAGCCGCCTCGGCGAGTTCGTGGCTGATCTCAGCAATGACGGACCCGACGAGGTCGATGTGGTCGGTGGTCAGGGCATCGGCGATGAGCACGTCCGTTCCGTCGCCGATGGCGTCGATTACGGCGGTGCGCACGGCATCCCGACCGGCCAGCACCGTGGCGATATCGATAAGGCGGCTGTTGAGATCCGTGCCGGCGGCAAGGATGTCCTCGATGACTGAGGTGCGCATGGGGGAGCGGACGTCATAGGCGAGCTCGGTGTGTTCGAGCAGTCGGCCGCCCAGCAGCTGTCGACCCTGCACGGTGGTTCTGCCCGCGGCAGGGAACGCCGGCACGCACAGGCCCAGTACGCGATGCTGCGGACAGTCGGTCGCGGCGAGAACTCGTCTGCGGGCCGAGATGGCGGCGGCCGCGGCGGGCCCGACATTGCCGCGCAGGGTGGTGTCGATTCGGCACGCCACGAGGTCGACGGCCCCGGCGGTTTCGATGAGTTCGGTGTAGAGCTCGCTTGCCTGCTGCGCGGGCAGGTGCCGGGAGTCGGTGTTGACGACGACCGCGTCGAAGTCATCGAGCAGTCCGCTGATGTCGAGGTTGCCGGCCGGCCTGGTATCGGTGACGGTGATCGTCCGCAGCCCCGCCTCGGCGAACAGGGCTCCGCACGCATTTCCGCCGGTGAGGTCGTCGGCGACGATGAGGATGCGCGGACTCGCCTGGGCCGAGGCGGCTGCGGTCGTTTCGGAGTCGGACATTCGGGAGGCGCTCATACGACCAAGTCGAGCACGAACAGCAGCGGAAGGGAACAGATCCACACGGCGGTGGTGATTCCCGACCAGCCCTTGATGGCATTGATTCCGTCGAGGCCGGTGAACCGGGTGACGACCCAGAAGTAGGAGTCGTTGAAGTAGGAGAAGACCATCGAACCGGCGGTGCAGGCCATCACGGCCACGAGCGGGTCTAGTCCCAGCGGGGCGATGAGCGGAGCCGTCACCGAGGCGGCGGTGATCATCGCGACCGTGCCCGATCCCTGAGCCAGACGCACGAGCGAGGCGATGAGGAACGGGACGAGGAGGGCCGGCAGGCTGATCGAGGCGATCGCCTCGGCGAGGGCATCACCGACGCCCGATTCGCGCAGCACCAGTCCGAAGCTTCCCCCGGCACCGGTGATGAGCAGGATGAGTCCGGCCGAGGCGGCACCGTCGGCCAGCCAGCTCTGCACCTGGTTGCGTGGGGTCACGCGGGGCAGCAACGTGTAGACGGCGAGGACGAGGCCGATGATCAGAGCGACGACTGGGTTGCCGAGGAAGGCCAGAGGTGCAACCCAGGCGGAGGGCTCGTAGGCGTCTCCGGCGAGTTCGCCCTGCGCGTTCTTGTCGATCGCGGTGCTCACGGTGTTGGCGACGATGAGCAGGAGCGGGACGATGAGCGGAAGGAAGCCGAGGAAGGCGCCCGGCTTCTTCGATGAATCGGGAGCGGAATCGGGTCCCGCCGCGTCTCCGCCTTCGGCGGTGAGGACGGTGCCTCCGGCGGAACCGGACGCGGTTTCGGCGACCGCCTCGGCGTAGACGTCATGCTTGACCTGGGCGTTGAGGACGGGTTCGAGCTTCGGTCCGATCCAGCGAGCGTAGACGACGACTACGGGCAGCAGGATGACGGTGAAGACGAGACCGGCGAGGATGACTGCACCGATATCGGCGCCGAGGATGCCGGTGGCTGCCAGCGGGCCGGGCGTCGGCGGCACCATGTGGTGGGTCAGCGTCATACCGCAGCCGAGAGCCAGGGCGAGGGTCACATAGCCGCCCTTCTTCACGCGGGCGATCGAGCGGGCCAGCGGGTTCATGATGACGTATCCGGAGTCGCAGAAGACCGGGATGGAGACGAGGGAGCCGACGGTGCCCATCGCCCAGGGCTCGCGGCCTTTGCCGAAGGCGCGCAGGAAGGCACGGGCCAGGGAGTCGGCGGCACCGGAGACTTCGAGGATCTTGCCGATGCCGACACCGAGTCCGATGACGATGCCGATGCTGGCCAGGGTGTCGCCGAAGCCCGTGGTGATGGAGTCGACGATCGAGAGCAGGTCCTGACCGGCGACGATGCCGGTGACGACCGCTGCCAGGAGCAGGGCGATGAAGGCGTCGAGCCGGGTCGCGAGCACGATGACGACGATCGTCGCGATTCCGGCGACCAGCGCCAGGATGAGTTGCAGGTCCATTAGGTCCTCCGCAGTGAGGCCGGCTCAGGGAGCCAGGGTGTGTGATTCTCAATGGCTTCGACCTGACGTGTGGTGCCTGTGGGGCAGTCGACGATCAGTATCGAAGTTGAACAGTATGAGCAAGTATGTGTCCTAACTGCGCATTTATGCAATGTTGAATCTCGGTGCGTTCGTCTCGGCTCGGTGAATGCGCTGAGGGGTACGGTCCGGATAGGCTTCGTCACGAGGGTGCGGGACTGCGTCGCGGCGCTCTGGCATCGAACCGTTCGGGCTCCGCGCAGTCGAGTAGTCGGGAGGAGACCGTCGCCGATGGCATGGAGTACTCGTGATTTGGCGGATCTGGCCGGTACGACGGTCAAGACGGTGAGGCACTATCACGATCGCGGGCTGCTGGCCGAGCCGGAACGCGCCGCGAACGGCTACAAGCAGTACCGTGCCGAGCACCTTGTGCGGCTGCTGCAGATCAGGCGGCTGATCGAACTCGGCTTCTCGCTCAGCCAGATCCGCGACTTCGAGCCCGGTCTCATGGTCGACGCTCGGGGTCGAAGTGGTCAGGGCGACGGTGCGGTCGTTCGCGACGGCGGGCGGGCCGAAGAGGTGGGAGAGATGCACTCGGCGTTGAGGGCGCTGGATGCGGAGCTGGCAGCTGACATCTCTCGTCGGGAGCAGATGCGCGAGGACATCGCGGCCATTCTCGATCACGGCACTGCCATGGATCTGCCGAGCGGATTCGGAGAGGTGCGGGGCACCCTCACAGAAGCGGATCGAGGACTGCTCCTCGTCTATTCCCAGGTCCTCGACGCGAAGTCTGTGGCGTCCCTGCGCGCGATGCTCGCCGAGGTGAACTCGACCGAGGCATCGCGGGAGTTTCAATCGATCTCCCCGAATGCCTCTGCAGAAGTGAGAGACAACCTGGCTCGACGATATGCTCCGCAGGTCAAGGCCATCGGCGAGAAGTACGGTTGGGCGGATCTCCTCGACGACGTTCCGCGTAGGAAGCGCAGAAGGATGCAGCAGACGATCGGTGAGGCCATGGTGCGGCTCTACAATCGCGCCCAGATCGAGGTGCTGGTGCGGGTCGAGGAGATCAATGGGACGGCGGGTGAGGATCGAGCACCGGCCGAATCCGAAGAAACTTCTGGCTGAACCCTTGACCCTGCCCTTAGGGCACAGTTTTTGCTGAGGGTGTCAAGCAGTTCGGAGCTCTACGGAAGGACCGAGTCATGCAACTCCAGATCGACACCTCAGTTCAATCGCCCAACCGGGCCGACCGCCCCGGCTGGTCGGAGATGATCGTCGGCCTCATCGCCTATGTGCTCGCATTCGGTGCGGTCTTCCTCATCCTCAAGATGATTCCGGATGGTCTCTCCGAGCTGGGCGGCGTCATTCAGCTTGCGCTGTCCGGGGTCATGGGACTGGCCGCTTTCGCCGCCGCCTATGTGATCAAGCGCCGCGGACTCGCCGCCTTCGGGCTGCGCAAGGCATCCTGGAAGTCGCTTCTCCTCGGCGCCGGACTCGGCGTGGTCTGCTGGATCCTCGGCGCGATCGTCTCGCTGATCGCCTATTCGGTCAACGGCGGAATTGAGAACGTGCAGGGCGACTATCAAGCTGCTGCCGCCGGGGGAGTGCTCGCGGTCATCGGCACCGTGATCATGGGCTCGATACTGACGCCGCTCGGGGAGGAGTTCTTCTTCCGTGGTGTGCTCACATCGGGGCTGCTGCGTTTCGGGCCGTGGGTCGGAATCATCGTCAGCGCGGCGATCTTCGCCCTCGCTCACGGAATCAACCCCGTCCTTCCCGTTGCGTTCATCGTCGGAATCATCAATGGGATTCTGTTCCACCGGACCGGATCGGTCTGGCCGGGAGTCGTCTCTCATGGCTTCAACAATGCCTGCGCGGCGTTCGTTCCCGTTGTTCTTGCCGCTTTCCTGGGCTGAAGGAGTGTCGCTACGAAGGCGGTGCCCCTGCCGGACTCGAGAGTCCGGCAGGGGCCGGGTGTAGGCGGAGGATCCTTAACGGCCTCCTTCTGATGTTGGGCTGGTGCTCTCTAGGCTGGGAGTTCAGGCGCGCGGATCGACGATGATCTTCACGTGTTGCTCGTTGTTGTTGATGAGTTCGTCGAACCCGCCTGAGACGAGTTCGTCCAGGCCGATGCGTGCGGTGATGAATGCGGAGAGATCGATGGTTCCGTCGGCGGCTAGTCGGATCGTCTCGGGGTGGTCACCGGAGTAGCCGATCGTTCCTCTGAGATCGATCTCTTTGAGGACCAGCTTCGGCATATCGACTTCGGGCTTATGCCCCCAGATGGAGACGTTGACTATGACGCCTCCGGGGCGAGTGGCGTCGATGAGCATGTCCAGAACCGCGGGAACGGACGAGCATTCGAATCCCACGTCGGCTCCTCGCCCATCCGTGCGCTCGCGAACGGTCTCTGCGACATCGGAATCTCGCGGATCGAGAACTTCATCGGCAACGCCAGTCGACAGTGCCATCTCCTTCCGCGCCTCAGAGAGTTCGGAAATGTAGACGGTCAGCCCCTTGGCCTTGAGGACGGCGGCGGTGAGGAGGCCGATCGGGCCCGCGCCGCCGACGACGGCGATCTGGCCTGCTCCAGCATCAGATCGCACAACTGCGTGGTGCGCGACTGACAACGGTTCGATCAGTGCAGCTTGATCGAGTGGAATGTCGCCGATGGGGTGGACCCAGCGACGCTGGACGACGATCTTCTCCGATAGCCCGCCACCGCGACCGCCGAGGCCGATGAAGTTCATATTCTCGGACAGCTGATAGCTCTGACCGGGGCTGGTGTCGACATCGTCGGCGATGATGTAGGGCTCGACGACGACGTTCTGGCCGACCTCCAGATCGGTGACACCTTCACCGAGTTCGGTGATCGTGCCGGAGAACTCATGTCCCATAGTCACCGGCGCGGATTCGCCGGAGATCGGGTGGGGGTGGCCCGCCGGTGGGACGAAGATCGGCCCTTCGAGGTATTCGTGGAGGTCAGTTCCGCAGATCCCGCACCATGCCACGTCGATGGCGACTGTGCCCGGTTGCAGTTCGGGCTCTGGAATATCGTCGATCCGGATGTCTTTGCGTGCGTGGAACCGTGCTGCTCTCATGTTGAGTCCTTTCGTGAGGCCTATATGGGCCGTTCGGCGTTCTTCGACGCTAGAGCGCCTGCGACATGAGAGCCAGGGTTGCATGGGATTGCACGTGAGGGGACTCACCGTTGATTTATACCCCTAGGGGGTATATCTTCGGGGTATGGACAACCAGCAGAATCATCGGCATATGCGGCCCGATGAACCGGGACATTCTGGTCACGAGGGACATTCCGGACATTCGGGCCACGGCGGGCACGCAGGGCATGCGGGTCACGGCGATCACGTCGCGCAGTTCCGTCGCCTGTTCTGGATCATGCTCGTCATCGCCGTGCCTGTCGTCGCGTTCAGCCCGATGTTCGGCCACCTCGTCGGCTATGAGGTTCCCGAAACCGGCGTCCTCGGTGCACTCCGATGGCTCGCGCCGATCCTCGGCACCGTCATGTACGTCTGGGGCGGCAAACCCTTCCTGACCGGCGGGCTCGACGAGATCAAGGGGCGCAGCCCCGGCATGATGCTGCTCATCGCACTGGCAATCACGGTCGCGTTCATCTCCTCCTGGGGCTCGTCGTTGGGTCTGCTCGACCCGCAGCTCGACTTCTGGTGGGAGCTGGCCCTGTTGGTCGTGATCATGCTCGCCGGTCACTGGATGGAGATGCGCTCACTGGCACAGACCACCTCGGCGCTGGACAGTCTCGCCGCACTGCTGCCCGATGAGGCGGAGAAGATCGTCGGTGGGGAGACGGTGGCCATCGCTCCGGGCGAGCTTGTCGTCGGTGACATCGTCCTCGTCCGTCCCGGCTCCTCGGTTCCCGCCGACGGTCGGATCATCGACGGTTCGGCCCATATGGACGAGTCCATGGTCACCGGAGAGTCCGCCACGGTCCGACGGGGCGAAGGCGCTGCCGTTGTGGCTGGCACCGTCGCCACGGATTCCGGGCTCCGGGTCGAGATCACCGCGATCGGTGATGACACAACGCTGGCGGGAATCCAGAAGCTGGTCTCCGATGCTCAGAACTCTTCGTCGCGTGCGCAGCGCATCGCCGACAAGGCCTCGGCTTGGCTGTTCTGGTTCGCTCTCGGCGCTGCCGTGATCACCGCGGTCGTCTGGTCGCTCATCGGTATGCCTAACTCGGCGGTCGTGCGCACGATCACCGTGCTCGTCATCGCCTGTCCTCACGCCCTGGGCCTGGCCATTCCGCTGGTCGTCTCCATCGCCACCGAGCGCGCGGCCCGTGCCGGTGTCCTCGTCAAGGACCGGCTCGCACTCGAGACGATGCGCACGGTCGATTCCGTGCTCTTCGACAAGACCGGCACCCTGACGAAAGGTGAGCCGACGGTCACCGGCATCGAGGCCGTACCGAGCGACGGGACCGCGCGGACCGAGGATGAGTTGCTCGGTCTGGCCGCCGCGGCCGAAGCCGACAGTGAACACCCGTTGGCCACCGCCATCGTCAAGGCAGCCGCTGATCGAGGGATCGACGTGCCGAGTGCATCCGACTTCTCCTCGTCACCTGCGGTCGGTGTCAGAGCCGTCATCGCAGGCGAAACGGTCGAGGTCGGTGGACCCAGGCTGCTCGAGGCGCACGATGCCCCCGAGGCGAAGGCCGCGGAAGCGTGGAGGGCCGAAGGCGCCATCATCCTCCATGTGCTCGTCGATGGAGCCGTTGTCGGTGCCCTGCGGCTGGCCGATGAGATCCGCCCGGAATCGCGTGATGCCGTCGATGCGCTTCATGCCATCGGTGCGCAGGTCGTGATGATCACCGGAGACGCCGAGGCGGTCGCGCAGTCCGTTGCCTCCGAGCTCGGCATCGACCGTGTCTACGCCGGTGTCCACCCCGCTGACAAGGCTGCGAAGGTCTCCGAGCTGCAGGGGGAAAGCCGTCGTGTGGCGATGGTTGGTGACGGGGTCAACGATGCGCCGGCTTTGGCGCAGGCCGATGTCGGCATCGCCATCGGTGCCGGAACCGACGTGGCCATCGGCTCTGCCGGAGTCATCCTCGCCTCCGACGATCCGCGTTCAGTGCTCTCGATCGTCGAGCTCTCTCGCACGACCTACCGGAAAATGAAGCAGAACCTGTGGTGGGCGGCCGGATACAACCTGCTGTCGGTGCCGTTGGCGGCAGGAATCCTCGCTCCCATCGGGTTCGTTCTGCCGATGAGCGTGGGCGCGATCCTGATGTCGATCTCGACGATCGTCGTCGCCCTCAACGCTCAGCTGCTGCGTCGACTCGACCTTCATCCGCAGGCGGCTGTCGAGCGAGTGCATTCCAAGAGCTGATCTCGGCGGAGACGACTGAGGCGGGTGATGCCGTTGAGCATCACCCGCCTCAGCGTGTTCTGACCGGCGGAGCTCTTCGCACCGGCGGAGTGTCAGCGCGCCAGCGTCTCGTCGATGGAGCTGGTTCCGGTGGCCAGAGTGACCTGCGTGCCCCACGGGTCGACGACTCGCACCGAACGTCCGTCATCGGCGAAATCGAGGTTGTGCGCACGCAGACGCGCGACCAGTGCGTCGAGATCCTCACGACCGGGAACGGTGATCGCCACATCCCCGAGGCCGAGGCTGGCCGCCCGGGGGCCTGCGCCGCGACTGTTCCAGGTGTTCATGGCCACGTGGTGGTGGTAACCGCCGGCCGCTGCGAAGAGGACTCCGGGCATCGACGACAGTGACGGTTCGAAGCCGAGGGCGTCGACGTAGAACTCGCGGGCCTGCGGGATGTTGCCGACCTGCAGGTGGACGTGGCCGACGATGCCGGGTTCGGCGGCAGTGTTCGCGAGGACGTCCTGGTTGAGGTGGCGCTCGAGGAAGCGGTTCGGATCGAGGTAGAGCGTATCCATCTGGACTTCACCGTCGATGGAGTGAGTCCATTCCGAGCGGGCGCGGTCGATGTAGAGCTCGATGCCGTTGCCTTCGGGGTCGGTGAAGTAGAAGGCCTGACTGACCAGGTGATCGCTGGAACCGACGAAGGTGCTGTTGGTGTTCTGCGCGGCGTGGGCAACCGTGGCCGCCAGGGCTTCCTTGGTGTCGAACAGGAACGCGGTGTGGAACAAGCCGGCCTGCTTGGGGTCGACGCCGGGCAGGCCCGGGGTTGCGACGAGCTTGACCAGGGGAGTAGTGCCGCGGCCGAGCACGCGGTGGACCTCACCGTCGCGGGAGGTCTCCTCGAGGGGCTCCATGGCGAGGGCGTTCGAGTAGTAGTTCGACATCTTCTCGAGATCGCCGACGCGCAGGGTCACGGCGTCCATACCGGTGGCAGCGCTGAGTCGCTTCTCATCGACGACGGGCGTCTGCAGATCGGTGGGCTTTGGCGCCTGAATGGGAGTGGTGGGCATGCTGTTCTCCTGAGCGGATCGGCTGTTGTTGCCAGTGTAGGTCAATATGATTGAAGATTCAACTAAATGGGAGATGGATCTATTCCCGATCTGCACCGAGGCGCCCCGGATCCCACCGGAGCGCCCACGGTGCGACCGAGGCGATGCGGTACCAACGCGTGTCCGCCGATAGGCTGGTGCCATGAGGTTCGAATCGAGGTCCGCCCCTGCTCTCGCCGTCGCTGGGCTCCTGACCGCCGCACTCATCTCTCTCAGCGGCTGCGGCTCCGATTCCGGCTCATCGTCGGAATCCGAAACGACGCCGACGGCGACTCTGGATGTCGTGGAGCAGGGCTTCGATTCCCTCGACGAGCTCTCGGATTATGTGGCGCAGTCCTTGGACGGCGTCGAGGTGAGTCTCGAATCCGAGACGAACCCCGACTTCAACCAGGAGACCGAACCCGAACGCCTTCATGTCCACTTCGCCTCGACCGAGGACAGAGTCAAAGACTTGGAAGCCACGGCGTTCATCGTCCAGGCGACGTCACGGGCAAGTTTCGACTATGACATCCTCGTGGTCACCGGAGTCGTGTCGGCAGCGGAGTGGGCGTACCTCTACGACCGGTCGACTGTCGAAGAGCTCACCGCTGATGGTCAGATCGCTGTTGCCGCTATCTGGGACTCAGCCGAACAGAGCTTCGACACCATTCACCGCTGAGTCTCTGCCGCCCTACTTCTCGACTGCAACGCCGTCGGCGTCGGCGAAGACCATCGCTCCCGGGCGGATCGTCGCGCCGCCGATCTCCACGGTCACGTCGATCTCACCGGCACCGTCTTTCGCGCTCTTGCGCGGGTTGCTGGCCAGAGCCTTGATGCCGAATTCCATCTCGGCCAGCACCTCACGGTCACGGACGGCACCGTTGATGACGACGCCGTTCCAGCCGTTTCGAACTCCTGCCTCGGCGATCATGTCACCCATGAGGGCGGTGGCGATCGATCCGTCACCGTCGATGACGAGCACGGCGCCGTCGCCGGGCTGGTTGAGGGTCTGCTTGACCAGTCCGTTGTCCTGGTAGCAGCGGATGGTGCGGGCCGGTCCGGAGAATGACGTTTTGGCTCCGAAATCGCCGAAGTTCAGGGCGATCGAATAGAGCTCGTCGCCGCGTTCGTCCCACAGGTCTGCTGTCGAAACTGTCATCTGTGTGCCTTCCGTTGGTGGTGGGAGCTGAGTGGTGCTCAGGCAAACGCCTGGGCACGGGCGTAGAGTCCGGGGACTCCGCCGGAGTGGATGACGATGACCTCGTCCTCGGAAGAGAAACGGCCGGATCTGATGAGGTCGATGAGACCTGCGGCTGCCTTGCCGGTATACACCGGGTCGAGGACGATGCCCTCGGTGCGGGCGAAGAGACGCACAGCCTCGACCATCCCGGGAGTCGGCAGAGCGTATCCCGTCCCGACATAATCACCGAGTCCCACTGTGGCTGCGCGAGGGGCCGGGGGCAGGTCGAGGAAGTGCGCCGTGGAGTCGACGAGGTCGACGATCTTCGGTTCCTGCTCCGCCTGTGTCCGGCTGACGTTGATGCCGATGACCGGTACATCGCTTCCTGCACTGTGGAGGCCGACGACGAGTCCGGCCTGCATTCCGGCCGAACCGCTGGGCGTGACGATCGTGGGCGAATCCAGCCCCGCCTCGGCGAATTGGTCGAGCATCTCAACGGCACAGTCGACGTACCCGAGCGCACCGATCGGATTCGACCCGCCCACCGGGATGACGTAAGGCTTCCTGCCCTCGCCGCGCAGCTTCTCAGCCAGAACCTCAGCCTCGCCGAGGAGGTCGGCCCCGTGGCCGAGCACCGTGACCGAATCCGCGCCGAGAAGATCGAAGAGCAGGAAGTTTCCCGTGTACTCCGGCGGGTTCGACCCTGCCGGGCCGAGCGAGGTGCCGTCGGGTCCGAGATCCTCTTCGACGATGAGGTGACAGTCGAGGCCCTCGACTCGTGCAGCGGACAAGGTCAGTCGACAGTGATTGGACTGCACCCCGCCGACGGTGATGAGCGTGTCCGCGCCCTGATTCCGGGCGTCGGCGATGAGGAACTCGAGTTTGCGCGTCTTATTCCCGCCCTGAGTCAGTCCCAGCTGGTCATCGCGTTTGATCCAGATCTGCGGTCCGCCGAGTTCGGCGGACAGGCTCCGCAGATGTTGGAGAGGCGTCGGCCCCGCGGTGTAGCGGCGGCGTTGGACTTCATTCAGGGCGACCATGGTTCCCGAGTCTACCGAGCTGCTCAGTCCTGCTGGCAAGACGCCGACCAGAATCTGGTCAACGGGATGTCATCAGGTCGTCCTCAGCCGACGAACTCGACCTCTCGGACGGCGTCGCCGCCCTTGTCCGCGGCGATCGCGTTTCTCACTGTCAGATTCATGACCTCATATGTGTCCAGGTTCGTGTAGGACACCCAGGTGTATCCCTTGCCGGAATCGGCTGACGTGCGATGCCAACGTTTGGCGTGCCCGTCGTTGTGCTCGGCGAGGGCAGCGACGACGTTCTTCGTGGCGAGCTGATCCACGACCACTGCATAACCGATGCCGTAGGCGGTGATCAGTCTGTCCGCGTACTTGACAGCACCCTTCGGGTGTCCCGAACTCTGGGGTGCCTGAGCGGCACTGGATGCGGGCGCGGAATCGGCGGAGGCGGCTGCCGGACCGACTGCGAGACCCAGGGAAGCGAGGCCGGCTAATGCGGCGACGCCCCACTTTGCGGCGTGAGTGCTGATGAAGGCGGGCATGGTGACATCTCCTCTTGCAGATCAGGAACATTGCTGGAATTGAGTATCGTCAGCCCAGGTGAGAGCCGTTTGCCTGAATCTGAACAGAAGCTGAGACGCTGAGTCGCAAATGCGGAAGTTCTATTGCGTTCCTATGACATCTCCGAGACATTCGGCCAGAAGGAGCCTTGACCGAATCTGCGAGCTCGGGAGTGTGACAGATTCACTGAGCTTACGGAACCGAATCGTGATCATCCTCGTCGGCCTTGTCCATCCAGTCCTTACCGTCGAGGATACGGGCGACCATCATCGAACTCGCCTGATCGCCGACGGAGTTGACGGTGGTGGCCGGGGGATCGATGACGGTTCCGATGATCTGGATGATCGGCAGTGCTGCGGCCGGGAAGCCGTAGAGGGTGATGATCATGAGCTCGCCGATGAAGCCGCCGGAGGGGATTCCTGCCATGACCATTCCGGCCAGCAGCGCCACGGCGATAGCAATGAGGATGTTCTCCAGGGTGAAGAAGTCGCGCTGGAACACGGCAAAGAGGAAGGCGATCTTGAGGATCGCGGACAGGCTCGATCCTTCCATGTGGATCGTGGCACCGATCGGCATGATCGTCTCCCGGATGTCGCGGGGGACTCCGATCTTCTCTCCGGCACGCAGGTTCGCCGGGATCGCCGCCACCGAGGAGGATGTGCCCAAGGAGATCGCCGTGGGCTCGAGGATATTGCCCCAGAACCGAGACACGCCTCGGCGGCCACCGGCGAGGAAGGAGTAGAACGTGAACGCGAGGATGAAGTAGGCGATCGCCACCGGGTAGTAAACGAGGAAAGCGCGAACATAGTCCCCGACGAGCTGGGAGCCGAGGTCACCGATGAGAGCGGCGAAGTAGGCACCGAGGCCGATCGGGGCGTAGTACATCACGATCGAGGTGAACTTGAGGAACACCTCGGTGCCGGAGTTGAGGAACTGGGCGAACGGCTTGCCCGCGTCGCCGATCCTGCTGGTGGCGAAGCCGACGATGACGGCGAAGACGATGAGTGCGAGCATGTGCTCGGCGGAGAGGATCTTCGAGAAGTCGTCGACGACGACGGTCTGGACGAGCTGGTCGCCGATGGACCCGACGTCCTCGACGTTCTCCGGCTCCTGCATCTCCACCTGGACGTCGTCCGTGGCGTTGAAGATGCGCAGCGCGGCGACCATGACGATGGAGGCGATGATGCCGGTGACGGCGAAGACTCCGAGCATGCTGCCCATGATCTTGCCCAGTCGCGCTGCCGAGGACATTCCCGCGACCGCGGAGGCGATGGAGAAGAACACGAGCGGCACGACGAGAGTGAACATCATGTTGATGAACAGCGTGCCGAACGGTTTGATGACGGTGGCACGTTCCCCGAAGACGAGGCCGATGATCGCGCCGATGACCACCCCTGTGAGGATGAAGAGCGGAAAGCGGTAGTTGCGGAGGATCCGCAGGAAACCCGATGGCTGCGGCTTCGAATCAGACGTCTGCGCCGGCGAGGCAGTGGGGGAGGGCATAGGCTCTGCCTTTCATTTCAGCATCGTTGTTCCGCCGACTTGTCGGCGTGGCATCAGGGCCCTGGCGATCCTACCTGGGGCACAGCAGAACCCGGCACGCGGATGGCCGTGTACCGGGCTGCTGATGTTCGCTCGAGCCGACGAATCAGCTCTCAGGCTGATCGATGATCAGTCGTCGTAACTCGAGTGGGATTCGTCGACAGCGAGATGAGAACCGTCGGGATTGCGGTAGAGCTTCACTCCTTCGTGTTCAGCCGTGGCTTGCAGCCGTTCTTCGGAGCTGTCCTCTCGGTAGCCGACCTTCTGCCCCTGGCCGATGTTGGCGCTCTTGAACGCCTTCGAGAACCTTTCGATCGTCTCGGCCAACTTCGATGATCGATGCGTTTCTGCGGTCATGATCCTTCGCCCCATTCCCACGCAGATTGTAGGGAGAATTATAGCTCTCGCGGGGGCCTGAACCCAGGGATGAGGAGCGTTTGGCGGACCTCACAACTGATCAATAGCCAAACCTTTGCACTGTGAGAGGGCGAATCGCTTTACTTAACGAACGTTTAGCTCTAGTTTGGTCTCGTGACTGAACAGAGCAAAGGCAATGGCGTCTTGACGACTGCGACAGAATCCATCCTCTCCGCCAAGGACATCGAGTTCCAACTCTACGACTGGCTCAAGGTCGACGAACTCTGCGACCGACCTCGCTTCTCCGACCATTCGCGTGAAGTCTTCGACTCCGTGCTCGAAGCCAGCGAGGAGCTTGCCAAGGAGCGGTTCGCGACCCATGCACGGAAGTCCGACCTCAATGAACCGACTTTCGACGGCACTGCGGTGACGCTGATTCCTGAGATCAAGTCTGCGCTCGACCAGTTCGCCGGCATCGGCCTGCTGTCGGCGACGATGGATGAGAGCGTCGGCGGAATTCAGCTGCCGCAGACGGTCGCGAAGGCCTGCTTCGCCTGGTTCCAGGCGGCTAATATCGGCACCGCCAGCTACCCGATGCTGACCATGGCCAACGCCAATCTGCTGCTCGAGTACGGCACTGAAGAACTGATCGAGAAGTACGTAGTGCCTGAGCTCGACGGCCGCTTCTTCGGCACCATGTGTCTGTCCGAACCCGAGGTCGGATCCTCCCTGGGAGATGTCACCACGAAAGTCGTTCCGGATCCCCGGGGCGGCGACGATGCGTTCCGCGTCCACGGCACGAAGATGTGGATCTCCGGCGGCGACCACGAACTCTCGGAGAACATCGTCCACCTCGTCCTGGCCCGTGCCGAGGGTGACCAGCCAGGTGTCAAAGGTCTGAGTCTGTTCCTCGTTCCGAAGTACCTCGTCAACGACGATGGCAGCCTCGGAGAACGCAATGATGTCGTTCTGTCCGGGCTCAATCACAAGATGGGGTGGCGCGGAACGACGAACACTCTGCTCAACTTCGGTGAGGGCACGCACACTCCGGCCGGTTCCGCTGGTGCTGTGGGCTACCTCGTGGGGGAGCGGGGCAAGGGTCTGGCCTGTATGTTCCACATGATGAACGAGGCTCGAATCGGTGTCGGAGCAGGTGCGGTCGGACTGGGGTACCACGGGTACCTCGATGCCCTCCGCTATGCCCGCGACCGCCGCCAGGGTCGTCCCGACGGTGCGAAGGGATCCGCTGGTGAGCCGATCCCGATCGCGGAACACTCCGATGTCCGGCGCATGCTGCTGTCGTCGAAGAGCTACGTCGAGGGCGGGCTCGGACTCATCCTCTATGCCGCGCGTCTGCTCGACGAATCCGAAACTGCTGATTCCGAGGCCGAGCGTGACCGTGCGGCACTGCTGCTCGATGTGCTCACCCCGATCGTCAAGACCTGGCCGAGCGTGTGGTGCCTGAAAGCCAACGACCACGCCATTCAGGTGCTCGGCGGAGCGGGATACACTCGCGATCATGATGTGGAGCAGCTCTACCGCGACAATCGGCTCAACCCGATCCACGAGGGCACGCACGGCATCCAGGCCAAGGATCTGCTCGGCCGTAAGGTCATCATGAAGGGTGGGGCCGGTCTGCAGGTGCTGCTGGAGCAGATGCGGGAGACCCTCGCCGAGGCGGCCGACCGCTCCGAATGGTCCGCTGAGACCGCGGCGCTGACGTCAGCCGTCGATCGCATCGAATCCGTCACCGCCGCAGTGTGGTCGAGCGGGGATCCAGCGGTGGCCCTCGACAATGCGTGGACCTATTTGGAAGCAGTGGGCCATACGGTGGTGGCGTGGCTGTGGCTGCAGCAGGGAATGGCTGCCGAGGCGACCGTCGGTGAACGTGGCGACTCTGCTTTCCTCTGGGGAAAGATCGCCGCGGCGCGATATTTCTTTGCTCACGAACTGCCGCAGACCGGACCATGGTTCGATCTTGTGGAGAGCAGGGCGACGACATTCACAGACCTCGACGACTCCTGGCTGTGAGTTCGTTCAAGAACTGACAGTTGGATACCCGTCATCTGTCTTCACATGCGGATGGCGGGTATCTGTCTGTTGAGGCTCAGACGCTGCAGTCGGGTCTTCGTCTGTCGGCGATGATGAGCAGCCGGAGGAACACTCCGCCGATGAGCAGGCCGCCGATCAGGTCAGTGGCCCAATGCCAGCCGAGAGCGAAGGACACGACCACGGAATTCACGCTGACCGCTGCGACGCCCCAGCACAATAGGCGCACGGTTCTGGTGGAGACCTTGCCGTAAGTGGCAATGAGGTAGGCGACCGCGCCGTAGATGAGCACGGCTTCGGCCGCGTGCCCGGACGGATAGCTGATTCCGCGGCCGCCGATTTCGATGAGACCGCCTTGGAAGAACCGCGGATCGTGCAGGGTGGTCGCCGGTCGAGCGAGGAGGACCTTGAGTGAACCGATGCCGAGGTAGAAGGCCGCTTCGACAGCGATCGCGAAGACGATCGGTCGCCAGGACCGACGTTTGCGCGACAGCACGATCGCGGTGATCGCCAAGACGGGAAGACAGACTGCCTGGCCTGCGATGGGGTCGAGGATGTGCTGAACGAACCAGACGAGATCGGGTTCGAAGAGATAGAGCCACCGTCGATTGAGCTTGTAGTCCCAGACTCGCAGCGGGCCGGCTGCGGCGAATGTGACGACGATGAAAGCGATCGCCAAGACCCAGATTGAGGTTGCCCAGGACAGCAACCCCTGTGCTCGTTCTGTCCACTGACTGCGATCTGAGGGGTTGCTGATCAGCTTCTCGGATTCGACATAGGGTTCAGCAACCATCAGAGTCGATTTTAGACGGAGTCGACAATCACTTCTGCTGTGGGGGATAAAGAAACGGTGAATTCTTGCGAGGATTCTCTGAAAGTCGCGCCGGTCGATCTATCGGAATCAGTGCCCGCGGGCGCGAACGACCATCGTGGCGATGCGCACGCGATTGTTCGTGTCCAGCTTGACGTTGATTCGATTGAGGTGAGTCTTGACCGTAGCCAGGCTCATGAACGTCTCCTCGGCGATCTCCTGATTCGACAGACCGTCGGCCACGAACTCGGCGATCTGCCGCTCGCGATCGGTGAGTCCGGCCAGCAACTCAACGGCCTCCCTCTGTAGCCGATGGTCGGAGTTCGACCTGACCTTGGCGATGACCTGCCGCATCGACTGCGGGGCGAGAATGGGCTCACCTGCGTGGACCTTGCGGACCGCAGCAGCGAGATCCACAGGGCCGATGTCCTTGAGGAGGTATCCGGCGGCCCCCGCCTCGAGCGCCCTGAAGAGGTGATCGTCGCTGCTCATGCTCGTCAGAGACACCACCTTCGGCGGTCGTACACTGTTGAGCAGACGCTGAGTAGCTTCGATCCCGCCGATTCCGGGCATCCGTATGTCCATGAGCACGACATCGGGAAAATGCAGACCTGCCTGCTCGACGGACTCTTCCCCGCTCAACGCCGAGGCGACGACGTCGATGCCGTCGGCCGCCTGGAGTATCCCCCTGATCCCGGTGATGACCATGGGATCGTCATCGACGACCATGACTCGGATCGGGGCGGCTTGGTTCATGAATGTCACAATACCCGAGGCTGCTGTCACAACTTGTCGCAGCGCTGAAGTCGCTGTTCCACATGGCTCTTTCGGCCGTTGTCGGCAGACGTTCCGGCAGAATGCGAAACAGTCCGGACAGGATCGGAAACAGTCCGGACAGGATCGGAAACAGTCCGGACAGGCTGCGAATCAGTTCGGAGGAGAGAAGGACCGGAAGCTCACCTGGACGTGGAACTCATTGCCGATCACCCCGATCGACGCGTCTCCGCCGAACATCTCGGCGCGCTCCCGGATGCCGACAATCCCGGATCCCGACCCGGTCGACGCCAAGTGCGCTCCGTGCGGCACCGGACTCGTCCCGGGCGGCCCCCACTTCTGAGCGGGCGCACCGGCGCCGGGTTCTCGCGCCGAACCCGGTGCGTATCGGGGGCGAGGCGGAACATCGACCGGGGCTGAACCACGCGGAAGCGGATTGCTCACCGAGATCTGGATTCCGCGAGCTGCCGAGACGGCGACGTCCACCGTCACGGGCACGTTCGGTGCATGCTTCATCGCGTTGGTCAGAGCCTCCTGAACAATGCGAAAGGCCGCACGGTCGAGCGCAGGCGGGCACGAGTCCACGTCCTGGATGACGACGAGGGGGCGGATGACCGTACCGGTGGAGGCCACAGAGGAGATGAGCTCGGGAATCGCTGACATCGTCGCACGGCTCGGAGGCGACGAGATGCCATGGCCAGGCCGCGGACGGGCCAGATCTCCGCGCCTCACACCACCCACCAGATGACGCAGATCCTCCATGGACGCACGGGCCTCCTCCCGCAGGGCAGACGCCGTCGCAGCGACCTCGGGGTCGGTGCGTGCCCCGACCTCAAGGGCACCGGTATGCAGAGATATCACCGACAGTCGGTGGGAGAGCGTGTCGTGAAGCTCGCGTGCCAAGAGCTCTCGCTCCGACTGCCGCGCGATCTCGGCCGTGAGCGACTCATTGCGCAGAGCTTCGCGTTCGGCGATCGACTCGACCGCCCTCATCTTCCGAGTCCGACGCAGAAGCGCACCGACTCCCAGCGCCGTACACAGTCCGATGACTCCGGCAGCGACCGTGATGATTCTGATCGCCAGGTGCGCATCCTCCGGCGGAATGGTCGCCTCGAGCCCGGTGACCTGAGCCGGATCGGGCAGGAAGAAGATGCTGAAGGGATTGTGCTCAGCCGGTGCCAGACACATCCTCACCGTGGAGAACGCGATCAGTCCGGTGCCCACCGCCGAGGCGGTGATCGCCTGCCGCCGGGGTGCTCGGACGACGAGGTGGAAGACCGCAATGAGCAGCATCAGCGCATCGCCCCAACCCGCGGTGAGCAGTCCTCCGGCGACGAAGGGCACCCACGGCCATCGGTGACGGAGGAAGACGAGTCCCCATACGAGGAACAGCAGCAGGACGGCGACGAGTCCGGTGTCGTTGAGTTCCCCGTCGGAGAATGCCCAGGCATTCGCCGTCACCGCCATTGACGAGGTGAAGAACCCGAAGAGGTAGAGAATGACGCCGACGAGGATGCTGCCGGCGATGCGCACGCCGCGCGGGATTCTGCGGCGAGGGGCGGATTGTACTGACACAAGAGAATCGTAACCGCGGGGGCTGACACACGTAGTCCACCTTTCAGCTGGACGGGATCAACCGATCGGCTGGTGCGGTCCAGCCCGATTGCGGACGCGCCGGGGCGCGGACGGGACGAAGCTGGAGCAGTCAGCCAGAACCAGCTTCGAAGGAGCGTCATGTCCCATTCGCGGAATCCCCAGAACACCCCGCAGCAGCCGCAGTCACCACAGCCTCAGCACCAATGGTCCCCGCAGCACCAGCCCCCTCACAGCAACCACCAGCAGCAGCAGCCAGCTCATAACTTCGACCCCCAACAGTGGGCACCAGCACAGAACGCACCTGCCTACGGAGCCGGCGGCTACCCGCAGCAGCCCTACGGCCAGAAGCCGCCGAAGCGGAAGAAGCCGTTGCTGAAGCGCTGGTGGTTCTGGCTGCTCGTCGTCATCGTCATCATCGCCGTTGCCAGCGCGATCGGAGGCGGGGGAGACGACACCAACACTGCGAAGGGCGGCACGTCCGACGCTCAGCAGTCGGGGGAGTCCACGAAGAAGAAGGAGGCCGCCGACAAACCCGCCGAGGAGGCTTCGTACGGTATCGGAGACACCGTGGCCGCCGATGACTGGGAGATCACCGTCGCAGAGGTCGAGGACGGTGTCTCACAGGTCGGCGACGAATTCCTCAACGCCAAGGCACAGGGACAGTTCGTCCAGATCGAACTGTCGGTGAAGAACACCGGATCGGATCCGAACTTCTTCTTCGAAGACGACATCAAACTCGGTGATGAGTCCGGCAACACCTACTCTGCGGACTCAGAAGCCGGTATCTATGCGGCCGAGAACAACATCCTCTTCCTCGAAGAGATCAACCCCGGAAACACCGCCGAGGGTGTCCTCGTCTTCGACGTGCCCGAAGACGCCGACCCGAACAAGCTGACCTTCGCCGGCGGACTGTTCTCCGACCCGGTGGAGATCTCCTTGAAGTGACCTCACCGGTGCAGCTGTTCCGCCCGGGCGATGATCGACCGGGCGGCGCTGACCGTCTGCCCGAGGAATCCGCGCCCGAACAGACGGATATGAGCGAGCAGAGCGAAGAAGCTGTGCGCCGGCAGGTCCTCCTGCCAACCGTCCGGCATCGGGTGGGCCTGTTCGTAGCCGGAGAAGATCTCCTCGAGAAACGGGGCACCGAAAAGGGCGAGCAACGCGAGGTCTTCCAGTCGGTGACCGCCGTGGGCGGCCGGATCGATGAGCGTCACCCCAGTCGGTGTCCACATAAGATTCCCCGCCCACAGATCGCCGTGGACGCGGGCCGGCGTCTCTGCACCCTCACCGCAGATGCCGGCGAAGGCGCCAGACGCGATGGCATCGATCGCCGAGGCGACCGTCGCCCGGTCCTCACCTCTGAGATCCCCGGCAACCGCAGAGGTCAGGGGTCGTAAGCGCTGCCCGACCCAATAGTCGGTGAAATCGTCGACGGGCTCGGCAGGCACCTCGAAGGGACTGTCGAGGGGGCCGAAGAATGACTGCGGGGCCGGTGACCAACCGAAACCGGGAGCACCCGCATCGTGGAGCCCGGCGAGGGCACGACCGAAGGCAGCGGCCGCCTCGGCGTCGGGACCGGTCTCCCGGAGACGGTGCAGCCGCAGAAAATCCGGCCCGTGTTCGAGCACTTCGACGACCGGGACCACATCTGGTTCGGCCAGCCACCTCAGCCCGGCGGCCTCGGCGGCGAAGAAGCCGTCCGGGGCGGACTTCCGCAGTTTGAGGAAATCAGTCATGGCCACAGGTTAGCCGGGGGAACCGTTGTACGTCAGACCTCGGGTCAGTTCCCGAGCTCGGCGAGGAGACCGGCGGCAACCGAAACGAGGTCGCCATTGCCGGTTGCCCGAGTGCCGTCGATGAGGACCGGAGTGTCCTCCAAACCGGTGCGGATGCCGTGGCCGCGCCTGATGGCTCGGGCATTGACGACCCAGGAGGCGATGCCCTCCCCATGGTGGACCTGCGGCAGTTCGATGCCCGCATCGGCAAGGACCCGCTCGATCGCGGCGGCCTCAGCCAAGGCATGATCCGGATCGGTCACAGTGGGTTCGACGAGCACACGTGCGCATCGGTCGGCCAGCCCGGAATCGACGAATGCCGCTGCATCGTCGAGGCTGAGCAGACCTGCCTCGACTCGAACACCGCGCTCGATGAGCAGTTCGCACACTTCGCGAATTCCCGACTCACCTTGATTGGCACTGACGAAGTCAGGCAGCTCGGCCCATTCGGAGATGAGCGTGAGACGGACCTGCGGATCGGGTTCGATTTCGGCCGCGGTGCTCAAAGAGATCGGAATGCCCGGGCACGCGGCACGCACCTCACGAATCGTGGCCGAGACCGGTTCGGCATGAAAGGTCTGCCGGCCGGTCGCATCGAAGGGGTGGAGGTGGATGACCTGAGCACCTGCTGCCACGGCGGCGGCCGCCTCGGCGGCGATGGACTGCGGTGTCCGCGGAGTCGCCGGGTGGTCGCGATCACCGTTGAGGGCGGCATGCAGCAGCGGTTCGTGCGAAGCTGATCCGTTCATCTGTCCACTGTCTCGCATTCGTGACGGCGAGTACAGGTCCCTTCTGCAAGACCGTGAGAAGTCAGCCTCGAATCACTGCGAAGACACCGCGCGGGCACGCCCCGATCATGATGGGGTTCGGTGCGGCGTGTTGTTCGGAATGAGCCCGAATGACGGCAGATGTCGTGCAAGGATGAACCATCCTCGACCGAGGTGTCTCACATGGTAATAGGAGCTCAAATGGCTTTCGTCCTCTGGATCATCGCAGCGATCCTCGTCATCTCCGGCATCTTTGCGATCTTCCGCAAACAGCTGCTGTGGGGAATCGTCCTCATCGTCGTCGGCTGCCTCGTGGGGCCGGGCGGAGTCAGCCTCTTCACCTGACCGTCAGGTCACGGACTGTCCCCTGCCCTGGCTGAGGTCATAGGGTGATCCCAGAGTCTGCCCAGCATCGAGACAGACCCGGAGAGAAAAGGGGCGCCCACGCGTGACAGAGACCGGAGACCTGAGTACTGCCGGGGCGCAGAACGGCCATTCGTGCTGCGCCCCGGCGACCAGCCGCGCCGAGGCGGTGGACAGTCATGTTTCGCACCCTGGTGCTGATCCTGCCGTGAATTCGGAGTCGGAGCCCGAGTTCAGCTTCGACTTCGTCACCGCCGGCGGCACCTTCGACATGGGCGATCCCTTCGGCGACGGGCATCCCGCCGACGGTGAGGGGCCACGTCACCGCGTGAACCTCACCGAATTCGAGATCGCGACGACAAGCGTGACGAATGATGATTTCGCCCGGTTCGTCGCTGACACGGGGTTCGTCACCACCGCGGAGCGTCTGGGGACCTCAGCGGTCTTCGCCATGCTCTTGGAGACCAATCCGGGAGCAGAAGCTCACATCCTCGGTCAGGCTCCAGGCGTGCCCTGGTGGGTCGAAGTCTCCGGGGCGAACTGGGCCGCACCCGAAGGTCCGGGATCGACCATCGACAACCGAAGAGACCATCCTGTCGTCCACATCAGCTGGGACGACGCCCAGGCCTATTGTGCGTGGTCCGGGACACGGCTGCCGAGCGAAGCCGAATGGGAGCTCGCCGCTCGCGGGGGCCTCAAGGGCCGCCGCTATCCGTGGGGCAATCGGCTGCTGACCGACGGGGAATGGAACTGCAATATCTGGCAGGGCGAGTTCCCGCGTACGAACACCCTCGACGACGGCTTCATCGGCACCGCACCGGCCCGACACTTCGCGCCCAATGGGCTTGGCCTGTTCAACACCGTCGGCAATGTATGGGAATGGTGCGCCGACTGGTTCACCCGCGACTACTACCAGCATTCCCCGCAGTCCGATCCCCAGGGCCCCGACATCGGAGACAAGCGGATCATGCGCGGAGGATCGTTCCTGTGCCACGACTCCTACTGCAATCGCTACCGGGTGGCCGCCCGCTCCTCGAACACTCCGGACTCATCGGCGTCGAACATCGGATTCCGAGTCGTCCGAAAAGCACACTGAGCTCAGTCCCGGAGCTCCGCACCGAGGCGGCTCATCAGACACTCCGTCTCGACCGACAGCGTCTTGAGAGCGAACGCCACAGTCTCACGGGCATCCGCTCCGGTCCGGGTCACGGCCGTGATGTGCCGTGACGGGGCATTGTCACCGCTGATGGGGATTCGGCGCACCGGATGAAGATCCTGCGAGCGCGACATCCTAGACGCCACACATACTCCGAAGCCGCCGTGGACGAGGGCGGTTCCCGTGTTCCAGTCATCGGCGAAATGCCCGATGCGGGGTGCGAACCCGGCCGCCGCACAGCTGGCCATGACGAGCTGGTGGTAGCCCGTGCCCGGCCTGCCCAGAATCCATATCTCATCGACGGTGTCGGCGATCGTGACCTGTGCGCGGTCCGCTAACGGGTGGTCAAGGGGAACCATGAGGTCGAACGGGTCGTCGATGAGGAAGTGGTGGCTGAACCGATCATCACCGCCGGCGGGGATGTCGGGAGCCGCTACGACGATGCCGATATCGGCATCTCCGGAGAGCAGGTAGTCGTAGCATTCGCCGGGTTCGGCTTCGATCGTCTGAGTCTGCATATGCGGGAACTGCCGGTTGAGAGCCCGCATCGTCGGCGGCAGCAGCAGACTGGCGGCGGTGGAGAAACCGCACAGTCCCAACGAGCCGGACACAGTCTCGGAGTAGCGACCGAGATCGGCCAGCGCCATCTCCCACTCCGCCGACATCACATCGACATGGCGCAGCAGCGCCTCGGCAGCCGGGGTGAGCCTGACATTGCGCCCGTGCTGTTCGAGCAGTGTCACTCCGAGCTCGGCAGCGAGCTGTTTGACCTGGTGGGACACCGTCGACGGCGAGTAGCGCAGTGAGTGTGCCGCGGCAGTGACCGTGCCGTGTCGCTGGATCATGCTCAACATGGTGAGCCGACTGTCGATCATGTGCTCCTATCGAATGGTTTCGTGGGGTTTCTTACGATAGACAACAATACTCTCGTGGCTCCATCATGGAATCGACAGGGCGATGCGAATAATCACCAGGAGGTCGCAGAGCAGACTCGGAGACGCAGCCGCAGTCACCGAGGGAACAGATGACGACGCGAAGAGACGGAGGTTCCGTTTGGCCGAGAACGCACGTATCAGAGGGACGAGGCGACAGCTGTGGTTCGGCGCGTTGGTTCTGCTCATTCTCTCGGCAGCCGCGAACATGGCCAGCCCTCTGTATCCGCTGCTGCAAGAGGCCCACGGGATGTCGGAGTCCATGATGACTTCGCTCTATGCGACCTATGTCTTCAGCTGTCTGCCGTCGCTGCTGCTGTTCGGCTCGGCTGCTGATGCGTTCGGCCGCAAGCCGGTGCTGCTGGCGGCGATCGCCCTGGTCGGCTTCGGCACTGCGGTCTTCGGGATCGAGACGGCGGGAATCGCCGGTCTGTTCATAGGTAGGGCCCTGGTCGGCATCGGACTCGGGCTGGGCACCGGCGCCGGAATCGCTCTCATGGTCGAGGCCTCACCGGCGCGGCGAGTCTGGTTGGGGTCGACTCTGGCGACGATCTCGTTCGTCTTGGGGTCCGGACTCGGCCCGATACTTGCAGGCGTCGTGTCATCGCTGTCGACGGCGCCGCTCGCTCTGCCGTTCCTCGTCATGGTGTTCCTGATCGTCATCGTCATGGTTCTCATCGCGATGATGCCGCTGCAGCGGCCGATCACTCGGCAGCGGTGGAGGCCGACCTGGCCGTCAGTGCCCGGCGCCATGCGCACTAGCTTCAACATCGCCGCTCTGACCGGATTCATCGGCTGGACGGCGCTCGGCCTCTTCCTTGCTCTGCTGCCTTCGATGGCGCAGTCGATCATTCCGAGCTCGGGCACCCTGACCTCCGGCCTCATCGTCGGCTCGGTTCTCGTCGTCTCGGCCGCGAGCCAACTGATAGCCCCGAAGTTCCAACCGCGGGCGGCTCAGACCCTGGGGCTGACGCTCATGGGGCTCGGGGCAGCACTCCTGCTGTCATCGAATCTGCCCGAGATCAGTCCCGCGGCGGTGAAGGTCATCATGGTGTTCGCGGCCGTGGCCACTGGCATCGGGCACGGGCTGAGTTACTGGGGAGCCAATCGGGAGATCGACGTGCTCACTCCGCCGAAGAACCGAGCCGGCATCTCCGCGGCACTCTATCTCGCCTTCTATGCCGGGGCCGGTGCTCCGGCTGTCGTCGTCGGAGTGCTGGCGCTGAGTATGCCGCTGGTCATCGGCACGATGATCTTCACCTTGGCCCTGCTGCTGGCGACGATCGTCACGATTCCGGTTCCGAGTCTCTCCCAGACGGTGATTCGGCAGTCGAAGGCTGCGGTTGCGGTACCGGATGCCGAACCCGCATCTGCTCTCGGCGACGTCGACGCCGAACGTTTCGACAGCGGATACGGCGGCTCCGGCCGCGACAGCGGGACCGCCTCGGCCGGGCACTCGGCCGCCCGATAGACTGCGAGTCATGTCGAGAATCACCTGCCCCGAACTGAGCACGAAGACCGTCACCGCTGAGGAGGCGGCCCGCCATATCGACAATGGCCAACGTGTGGCGATGAGCGGCTTCACCGGTTCCGGGTACCCGAAGGCAGTGCCGGGGGCGGTGGCCACACGTGCTCAGGCCGCCCACGACCGTGGTGAGGACTTCCGGATCGAACTGTGGACGGGAGCATCGACCGCGCCGGAACTCGACGGGGTACTCGCCGAAGCGAACGCGGTGAGCAAACGGCTGCCGTTCCAATCCGATCCGGCGATGCGGGCCTCGATCAATTCCGGTGACACCGCGTATGTCGACACTCACCTCAGCCATTCGGCTCAGCAGGCGTGGTTCGGCTTCTACGGCAACCTCGACGTCGCCGTCGTCGAAGTCGCGGCGATCCTGCCCAACGGTCTGCTGGTTCCCGGCAGTTCCGTCGGGAACTCGAAGACATGGCTCGACCTGGCCGACAAGGTCATCCTCGAGGTCAACGACTGGCATCCGCGCGGCTACGAAGGCTTCCACGATGTCTACTACGGAACCCGGCGTCCGCCCGAGCGGCTGCCGATCCAACTGTTCGAGCCGATGCAGCGCATCGGTGACCCCTATCTGCGTGTCGACCCGGCGAAGGTCGTCGCCGTGGTGGAGACGAACGCTCCGGACCGGAACCTGCCGTTCAAACCTGCCGACGAGGACTCGAAGGAGATTGCCGGCCACCTCGTTGATTTCCTCCGCCATGAGATCGCCGCAGATCGGCTGCCGCCGGAGCTGCTGCCGCTGCAGTCAGGCGTCGGCAATGTCGCCAATGCGGTGATGGGCAATCTCGCCGACAGCGAGTTCGCGGGACTGACCGCCTATACGGAAGTCATCCAGGACGGAATGCTCGACCTCATCGACAGCGGAAAGCTCACCTCGGTGTCGGCGACGGCGTTCTCACTCTCGGCCGAACGGGCAGCGGACTTCAATGACCGGATCGAGTCGTACAAGGGCAGGATCCTGCTGCGCACCCAGGAGATGTCGAACCACCCAGAAGCCATCCGCCGACTCGGCATCATCGCCATCAACGGAATGGTCGAGGCCGATATCTACGGCAACGTCAACTCCACGCATGTGACCGGTTCGTCGATCATCAACGGCATCGGCGGCTCCGGTGACTTCGCCCGCAACGCCTACCTCAACTTCTTCGTGTCGAATTCGCAGGCCAAAGCGGGAGCGATCTCTGCGATCGTGCCGTTCGCCAGCCATATCGACCACACCGAACACGACACTCAGATCTTGGTCACCGAACGGGGCCTGGCCGATCTGCGCGGACTGCCGCCGGTGGCCAGGGCACGGAAGATCATCGACAACTGCGCCCACCCGGACTACCGGGACCGTCTCACCGACTACCTCGAACGTGCGATCGCGGCGAACCCGACCGGTCGGCATACCCCGCACATCCTCGCCGAGGCTCTGTCCTGGCACGAGAAGTTCATCACGACCGGGCACATGTGAGCGGCAGCGGGGCCCCGACCCCGCCGGTTCAGCCGCTTATCACGGTCGGCACCGCGGCGACCACCCAGGCGAGTCCTGGCCCGATGAGGCACATGAGGCCGGCGTAGCCGATCATCTGTCTGTAGTAGCGGTCGCGGATGCTCGGATGGACATTGGCCAGGAGCATCGCGCCGTTGGTCGAGAACGGACTGATGTCGACGATGGTCGCGGCGATCGCCAGCGCCGCGACGAACCCTCCGACATGCACGTCGCCCGACTCGAGGAACGGCACCGCCAGGGCGATGACGACACCGATGATCGCTAAGGACGACGCCAGCGCGGAGATCAGGCCGGACATGTAGAACAGCAGCAGCGCCGCCAGCAGGGGGACGCCGATCGCTGAGATGCCGGCCGAGACCCATTCGACGGTTCCGGCCTCCTGCAGCACGGCGATGTAGGTGAGCACTCCGCAGATGAGGATGACGATCGACCATGAGACCTTCGACAGCGCGGCCTTGCCTGCGGCCGGGTCGATGGCGGCGAGCACTACCGAGATCGTGATGGTCACCAGGCCCACATCCCAGCTGAAGATGATCACGGACAGCGCCATTGCGATGAGCCCGATCAGGGTCGGGATCTGAGAGCGTGTGAGACGGATGGTCGTTCCGCCGTCGGATTCGGACCCTGGGTGGGGGTGAGCCCCATCTGCCTCCGCGCGCAGTCCTGGCCGGCGACGGAGGACGAACCAGACAACGACCGCGAAGACGGTATTGAAGATGAACGGGGCGAGGAACAAGGTCAGCGGCGCAGGGGTGAGGCCGTTCTTCGTCAGATAGTCGTTGATGAAGATGCCGTAGACGCTGATGGGCGAGAACGCGCCGGCCAGGGCGCCGTGGACGACGAGCAGACCGACCATGAACTGATTGATCCCATGACGCCGCGCGAACGACAGTGCCAGCGGCGCGATGATGGCCACGGCGAAGAGCGCCCCGAGCGAGATGAGGACAGCTGTCAGCGCGAAGAAGATCCAGGGCATGAGTCCGATGCGCCCGCCGACGAGCTTCACGCACCAGCGGACGATCACTTCGATCGCGCCGTTGTTCTGGGCGAAGCCGAAGAGGTAGGTCAGGCCGACGAGCGTAAGGAAGAGGTCGACGGGAAATCCTGCGAGGAACTCTTCGGGCATCTGGTGCAGGACGAGGCTGCCGACGCCCGCGGCCGCGATGAAGCCGAGCAGGCCCATATTGATGTCCCGCCAGGTTCCGATGACGAACATCAGTCCGAGGACGATTACGCAGATCAGTTCTGCACTCATGGGTTCAGCTTCTCCTTCGAACGTCAGCCGCGGAATGTCCGGCGGCACATGGGCATGCGACTCAAATTAATGCATGTCACCTGGTGCGATCAGGTCCATTCGGCATATGAACTCACAGCGACGTTCAGCGGAAGGACTCAGTTGCCGATTCGCCGCTTCGTATAACAGAGGGCAGAATTCGTCCATCGCGGATAGTGCGGACGATCACAGACTCGTTAGTGTGTCATTCAGCTTCATCGGGCCGCACGAGAGTCGTCTGGACTCAGCGCGGCATCCTCCGTTTCTCAGTCTGCGAAAGGTCGCCGTCGATCATGAACGAATCCACACCGGAGCCCAGCGAATCCGATGTGCTCACGGCCGCCTCGGCGATCGTCGATGCCTTCGCCGCCACGGACACTCAGTCGTATTTCTCCCGATTCGCCGAGGACGCCTCGTTCGTCTTCCACCCCGAAGCGCGACGCCTGAACACTCGTGCGGAATATGAAAGGGAGTGGGCTTCGTGGTTGGCCGACGGCTTGTCAGTGGCCGCCTACGCCTCATCGGACCAGCTCGTCCAGACCTTCCCCGGCGGAGCCGTGTTCTCCCACACCGTTGATACGACCGTGAACACCGCAGACGGGCGGGAATCATACCGGGAACGCGAATCGATCGTCTTCCGCCGCCTCGGTGACGGTGAACTCATCGCCATCCACGAACACCTCTCCACGGTCCCGGACCCTGCCGACGGCTCGTCGGCGGCTGGTCCCAGTGCCGCCGAAAACAAGCCCGGCGCCGAGGAGGGCGCGCAGTGAACTGGTACCGCCGTTTGGAACAGCGATTGGAATCCGGCCACGATTCCGGAGTCATCCGCGGAACCCTGAGCGGGGGACGGATGTTCATGATCTGGCTGGCCGCGAACCTAGTCGTCACGACCCTGTTGACCGGAACCCTGTTCGTCCCCGGCGTCGACTTCACCACAGCGGTCATCGTCATCATCGTCGGCACGCTCATCGGCACCATCGTGCTCACGCTCATCGGCAACATCGGCACCCGCACGGGCCTGGCGACCATGGCCATCACCCGCGGTGCCTTCGGCGCCAAGGGCAGCTTCCTGCCGGTCGCCGCCAACGTCATCATCCTCATGGGATGGAGCTGGGTGCAGGCCATGTTGGCGGGAATCAGCGTCAACTACGTCGTCGCCCAGACGACGGGATTCTCCAACCCGATACTCTTCTCCGTGCTCTGCCAGGCGCTCGTCGTCGGACTGGCGATCCTCGGCCACGAAGGGATCGAGAAGGCCGAACCCTGGTTCGCTCTTCTCATCCTGCTGGTCATGGCCTATGTCTTCGTCATCGCGTTCACGGGACACTCACCCGGAGAATACGCAGGAATCGAGAGCCTGCCGGAGCTCGAGTTCACTCCGGTCCTCGCACTCGATATCGTCATCTCCACAGCCGTCTCCTGGACCGTGCTCTCCGGCGACCTCAACCGTTTGGCCGGGACTCAGAAGGCCGGAATCGTCGGATCGGGTCTGGGCTACCTGACCTCGACCGTGCTGGCGATGCTGCTGGGTCTCACCGCGTTCAGCTTCATCCTGCTCGACGGGGGAGACCCGGCCGAATTCGACCCGACGGCCCTAGCCGCGGAATTCGGATGGGCGCTGGCCATCGTCATCTTCCTCTCCGTCATGGCCACGAACACGATGGTTGTCTACGGAATGGTCAACTCCGTCGTCGGCGCACAGAGCAGGACGAAGCTGAAGTTCCTGCCGACGGCCCTCATCCTCGGCGCGATCTCGATCATCGGATCGACCTGGCTGGCCCTGCTCGATCAGTACACCGACTTCCTCACGATGATCGGGGCGTTCTTCGTCCCCGTCTTCGCCATCCTCATCGTCGACTACTACATCATCAAACGCGGTGCCTACTCACCCGACATCCTCAAGGACTCCGGCGGCCTCTACTCCTACACCCGCGGAGTCAACTGGGTGGCCGTCGGGGTGTGGGTCCTCGGGGCGTTGGCGTCCTATGTGCTCACCTACGCCTATCCCAGCCCGATCGGAGCGACGATCCCGTCCTTCGCCATCTCCTTCGTGCTCTACCTCGTGCTGTCCTGGGGCAGCCGAGCGAAGTTCGCGGGAACTCGGCATGCGCACCTGGCCGACGGGATCCGCGGAAGCTGAACGGGGAGTTCTCGGTTCCGGGCCGGGAACTGACCACTATGTGCCGTTCACAGTTGATGAAGCAGCACAGGCGCTATGATCGCAACGGTCGGCCGGAATCACAGAAGGGAACCGGGTGTCTGTGATGGTAGTCTTCGACAGGTTCATGCCCCCGAACCGTCGACTCAACCCCGAGGCGCTGGCCTGGGTCGCGGTGATCGTGCTTGCCATCGTCATGCTCGCGGTGGAATCGTCGATCGCCGTCTCGGTCAACGAGGCCCCCGTCGCATTGGCCTTCGTGGTCACCATCGTCCATGTCGGGTCCATGCCGCTGTCCATGCTGCGACCGCTCTTCGGAACGATCATGTCGATCGCCGCCTGCACTGTGCTGCCGCTGCTGGGGCCGCTCGTGTCGGGTGTGCCGTGGCCGTGGATGGTTCCGATGATGATCACTCAGATCGTCATCATCCTCATCATCGGCCTCCGCGCCCACTGGGGAGTGGCCCTGGCCGCACTGCTCGGCAGCATCGCAGGTTCGGCGGCCGCGGTGCTCATCACTCATCTGCTCGTCGCAGACACCCGTACTGACGGTGCCATCGTCAACATCCTCATCTACTCCTGCATCGCCGGAGGCGTCTACCTCGCCGCGGTCATCATCCAGCAATGGCAGCTCATCCGCTCCCAACTGGTCCAGGAGAAGGAGAACACCGCGGAGGAGCACTCCAAACGCGTGACCATCGAGGAGAAGGCCCGCATCGCCAGGGAACTCCACGACATCGTCGCCCACAGCATGTCGATCATCAACATCCAAGCCTCCAGCGCACCGTTCCGCCATGCCGGGATCGACTCAGAAGTGGCCAAAGAGTTCGAAGACATCTCCACCTCAGCCCGCACAGCGCTGACCGAGATGCGCGGACTGCTCAGCGTCCTGCGCAACGATGAAGGCGGAGGCGAACTGGCGCCGCAGCCGAAGTTCTCCGAGATCGACCCGCTCATCGAGAAGGCCCGACAGGCCGGAGTGCAGGTCACCGTCGAACGCAGCGGCGAACCGATCGACCACCTCATGCGCGACAGCACCGGACTCGCCGGCTACCGCATCATCCAAGAAGCCCTGAGCAACGCGATCCGCCACGCCCGCAACTCCGCCATCGCCATCCGTATCCGCGGTGGCAGCTCAGCCGTCTGGATCAGCGTCACCAATGACCACGGCGACGGTCCCGGCGAGGCCGCGAAACACGAGAAGCACAGCCGGCAGGGACTGATCGGCATGCGCGAACGGGCAGCCTCCGTCGGTGGGGAGATCCGCAGCGGAGCCACTGCCGACGGAGGCTTCGAAGTCGAAGCAGTGCTGCCGCTTTCGCCCCGCGAACGCTCGACCGACGACGGTGAACCGAGCGCCGACACACCGGTCACGGACACTTCGGCCACGGACAAGGAGACCCCATGATCAGGATCGTCATCGCCGATGACCAAGCGATGGTCCGCGCCGGCTTCGCCGCGCTGCTGAGCGCTCATGCAGATATCGAGGTCATCGGACAGGCCGAAGACGGTGCACACTGCGTCGAGCTCGTCGCCGACCTTGGCCCCGATATCGTCCTCATGGACGTCCGAATGCCGCTGATGGACGGAATCGAAGCAACCCGCACGATCGTCGCCGCGAATGCCGAGACCCGGATCATCATGCTCACCACCTTCGACATCGACGACTATGTCTTCGATGCCATCCGCGCCGGGGCCAGCGGTTTCCTCCTCAAGGATGCCCCGCCCAGTGAACTCGCCGAGGCGGTCCGCATCGTCGCCGGAGGCGAAGCGCTCCTGGCGCCGAGCGTGACGAAACGGGTCATCGAACACTTCGCCACCGGAGGACAGAAGCCCAACCGCACAGCGCTGCCCGAACTCACCGACCGAGAACGCGAGATCCTCATCCAAGTCGCCCGCGGAGCGTCCAACACGGAGATCGCGGCGAGTCTGCACATCGCAGTGCAGACCGTGAAGACCCACGTCTCCCGGATCCTATACAAACTCGATGCCCGAGATCGCGCCCAAGCAGTCATCGCCGCCTACGAATCAGGTCTCATCGTCCCCAACAGCTGAGTTCTGCACCTGTCCTCACCTCGGACCCCCTACCCGAGTAGGGGGTGAAGAACGGCTCCCAGGGGTGACGAAAAACGGCGCGGGCATCCATACGGTGGGAACCATGAACCCGTCTGACCTCATGACTTCCGAACCGTCTTCCTCAACTGCGACCGAACTGTCGACTCCGGCACCGGATCGGGCCACGCGGGCCGCAGTGCTCGAACGCAGGCGAGCGAAGAGGGGAACCGCCGAACAGGAATTCACCAGCGACTTCAGCGCGCTGATGGCGCAGGTCAAAGAAGCGGGCCTGCTGGCCAGACGGCCGGGCTGGAACACCCTGCGCTTCGTCCTCCTCGGACTCGGCTACGTCGCATCCTTCGCCATGCTCTTCCTCATCGGTGAGAGCTGGTGGCAGATGGCGACCGCAGTCGTCTTCGGTGCACTGTTCACCCAGACCGCCTATGTCGCCCATGACGCAGCACACCGGCAGATCTTCACCAGCGGAAAAGTGGGGGAGTGGGTGTCGACGATCATCGGCAACCTCTTCATCGGACTGAGCTACGGATGGTGGCTGAAGAAGCACAATGCGCTTCACCACGCCAATCCGAACAAGGCCGGAGTCGACGGAGACATCGCTCCTGGCGCCCTCGTCTTCACTCCCGAGGATGCACGTGAACGCACAGGCCTGGCCAAATGGTTCGCCGCACGTCAGGGCTGGTTCTTCCTGCCGCTGCTGACCCTGGCCGGCCTCCAGCTGCACGTCGAATCCGTCAAAGCCATCGTCCGGGGACAGTCGTCGATCAAACGCCGTTGGATCGAAGGCGTCTTCATCGGAATCCGCCTCATCGGGTTCCCCGCGCTCGCCATCTGGGCGGCAGGTCCTCTCATCGGCAGCGTCTTCTTCCTCGTCCAGCTCGCCGTCTTCGGCGTGCATATGGGCGGATCATTCGCCCCCAACCACAAAGGACAGCCGATCGTTCCCAAAGATGTGAAGATCGACTTCCTGCGCCGTCAGACGCTGATGTCACGCAATATCTCCGGCGGTCGCTTCATGGGATTCCTCATGGGCGGTCTGAACTATCAGATCGAACACCACCTGTTCCCCAGCATGCCGAGCGTCAACCTGCACCGGGTGCAGCCGATGGTCCGCGAATACTGCCGCCAGAAGGACATCACCTACACCGAGACGACTCTGCTCGAGTCCTACAAGATCATCATCGCCTACCTCAACCGGGTGGGCCTCGGCGAAGCAGACCCCTTCGACTGCCCCGTCACCGCGCAGTTCCGGTCGCGCTGACCGGCGGGCCTTATTCGGTTCGCACCGAGGGACCGTCGGGGGAAACTCAGGTGAGGTGATCGTGGTCGCCGGAGACCCATTCGGCATAGCGTTCTGATGAGGTCTGCACTGCAGAGTGTGCCCCGGAACCGATCGACTGACCGAAGTTGCCGTACATGCGGTCGAAGTCGAGATCGATCACCGAAGCGGCGATGCGCCTGACGACCGTGGCCGACAACGGCAGATAGTTCGGGAAGCTGCGCATGAACGTCACCCACCCCGATCGCGCCACCGGACCGATCGAATCGCCGCTGAGCATGACCCCGGCGCCGTCGGCGCCCGTCCAGACTGCCACCGCACTGCCGGGGAAATGACCTCCCGTCCTCCGGAGCCTCACCCCAGGCACCGGCTCCGCCTCGTGGAAATAGGGGCAGACGGCCCGGCCGGTCCGCTGCACCCATTCGAGGTCGGCCCGGCACACGAAGACGGGAGCTCCATCGAATGCGGCACTCCATTCCAACTGGGTGCCGAACATGTGCGGGTGGCTGGCGGCGATCGCCGCAACTCCGCCGAGGTCCCGGATCGCCGCGACCGCCTCGGCGTCGATATAGGCGGGAACATCGAAGAGCACATTGCCGGAATCGGTGCACACGAGATAGCAGGTCTGCCCGATCCCGAGCTTCGGTTCGACGCGGATGGCGAAGAGACCAGGTTCCCGCTCCGCGGTGGCGATGCGGTGGCCCTCGGATTCGAGGTCTGCCCGAGTCGTCCACTGTTGGCCGGAGGCAGGAACCCATTGCCGATCGTCCTCGCAGATCGGACACAGCTGTGGTGGAGGCGTCGTCGTCTCCACCCCGCAGGTGCGGCAGATCGTCACATCGGAAAATGCCACCATGTCATCCTCTCGGTTCCACAGAGGAAACCACAGACTCCCACCGAGCCTAGTCCTCACATGAAGTGAAGACCAGGATCGATGGGAGTCCAACGACGCGGCAGCTTGTCAGTGGGCGGCCGTGTGCGCCTTCCTGTGGGCGAGGACGTGGCCGACGAGGATGAGCGCGATGCCGACGACGAGCCAGGCGCTGAGCACCCACCACTGGAGAGCCGACGGCGCGTCAGGGAAGTAGGAGAGATCGCGCAGCAGCGTGCCCGCCGCTCCGGGCACGAAGAACTGACCGATATCGCCCCAGGAGCCGGCGAGGAACTCCTTCGGCTGATTGAGCGAGGCGATCGGATTGCCGATGAGCATGGTGAGCACTGCACCGAACGCGATGCCGGCAGGTCCGATGAGGGAGACGAAGCCGTTGATCAGGCCGACCGTGGCCGCGATCGACAAGCCGATCGCCAGGGCATTGATCGCGAAGTTCCCCTGCAGGATCCCGAACCAGGTCTGCATGATCAGGGCCAGTGCCAGTCCTCCGACGACTCCGTAGACGATGGTGCCGACCAGGCGCATCCGCCGTGAACGGATGCCCATGCTGGTGAGCACACCGCCGACGATGCCGCCAAGGGTCAACGGCAGACCCGCGATGGCCAGTCCCGCACCGGAGGGATCGTCGTCGGAGAGCGGCACGACGTCGGTGATCTTCACCTGCGGAACCTCCGTCGCCAAGGCGGCCGGATCGGCGCCGTCTCCGGCCGGGTTGCCCTGCGGCGGGGCCTGACCGGAGGCAGCGGCCTCGAGAGCCTTCTGCATCTGCTCCTGCATCTTCTTCGTGCCTTCCTGGAGGCCCGAGATCGCCTGTTGGTCGATGTTGTGCTGCATCTGGGTGCCGATTCCGCTGAGCTGCTGCGCGACAGCAGGGGAGGCGGCCTTGGCGATGAGGATCTCCGGTTCGTCCTCGAGGACGAAGGCGCCGTAGACCTCTCGCTGTTCGATGAGGTTCACCGCCTCGGCGCGTGAGTCGACGGTCTTGAGATCGAGCATGCCGTCCGGGGCGTTCTCAGCGATCTGGTCGATCTGCTCTTCGTCTCCGACCGCTGCGATCGGCAGGTCTTTGGGGTCCGAGGTCACGGTCGGCCAGCTGAAGGCGAGCATGACGAGGCTGACGACGGCGGCGGCGAGGACGGCGACGAGGATCGCGCGTCCGAACTGTGGGGGAGCGGCCTGCGCCGCCTTCTCCGGTGTCTCGCTCACCGCCGAGTGGTCGGCCTTGTCTTCTCTGCTGAGTATCTGGGTCGGCATGTCTGTCCAATCATCGAAAACGAATACTCGTTCATTATGAATCGATCCGGTAGGATATATCAAGAATGGTCATTCGTTTTTTGGGGGAGATGTGCCGAAGGTCACCGAGGAGCATAAGAGTGCGATGCGTGCCAGGATTCAGGATGCGGCGCTGGCCTGCTTCGCGCGCAGAGGGTTCGCCGGTGCGTCGATGGCCGACATCGTCAGGGAAGCGGGCCTGTCGGCCGGAGCGGTCTACGTCTACTACGCGTCGAAGGCAGACCTGATGATCGACGTCGCCCGCCGGGTGATGGCGCCGCGCATGGCGGTGCTCGAGGCGGCCAAGTCCGGAGGTGAGGTGACGGCTCCTGCGGAGGTGTTCGTCGAGATCATCGATTCACTGCTCATCGACAACCCGTTCTCACCGGTGATGGTTCAGGTGTGGGGTGAGTCCTCCTACGACATGGAGTTCGCGAATTTCGCCAGGGGTACCTTCGAAACGCTCATCGCAGAGTTCACCGACTACCTCGCTCTCTACCTGCAGGACCAACGGGGAGTGGATGCAGAGACCGCGCGGGCTCGGGCCGCGGTTCTGGTGCCCGGCCTGCTGGCCATGATCCAGGGCGCCGTCGTCCAGTCGACCGTCTTCGGCGAATCCTCCAGGGTGCGGGTCCGTGCTGGAATCGAAGCCGTGCTCTCCAGCATCGAGTTCTGAGTCAGCGTCGATTTCTGAGTTCGTCGGCTGCTCAGACGGAATCGCCGTCGTCATCGACCGAGTGGACGCGGTCTTCGCGCATGCTCACCGTATCGACGCCGCTCAGTTCCATGAGCGGGGCGACGAGCAGGTGCAGAGGCCGCTTTCCGTCGAACCTCACATCGACCTGCACCATCCGCGTCTCGTCGGGGGACTCGAAGCGGCGCGAATCGACGATGGTATTCGCAAAACCAATTCGACCGGCCAGAGCGAGGATCTCGCGGAGGACACCGGCCCCGTCGTGGTAGGTGATGCGCAGGAGTTTTCGATGGTCGCTGTTGGGGATCTTGCGGATGAGAGGCGCGATGACGAACAGCGTGAACAGGTGCAGAGCAGTGAGCATCGCGGCCAAGGGCAGCATTCCCGCACCGCAGGCCATTCCGACGGCCGCGGTGACCCAGATCGTTGCGGCGGTGGTGAGTCCGCGGACCATGTTGCGTCCTTTGAAGATGACTCCGGCGCCGAGAAAGCCGATTCCGGAGACGATCTGCGCGGAGATCCGTGAAGGGTCGAGGCGGACGTCGTTCTCGAGCACTCCGGCGAATCCATACGCGGAGATCAGAGTGAAAGCGCAGGTGCCGATGCCCACGAGCACGTGGGTGCGGTACCCGGCGGCCTTCTGCCTGAACTGCCGCTCGAAGCCGATGAGGGAACACAGGACGAAGCTGGCCAGCAGCAGGCCGGCTTCCAGCAGGCCGGTGCTGCTCATGATGTTCTCAAGCGACGCGGAGTTGACCATAGTGCCTTCACCATAGCCCCACACCCAACGAACAACCCCCAATTACTACCTGACGGCGGCCCGGCAACCTCGCGCGAGGTTGCTGGGCCGCCGTCAGGTAGCAGGTCAGACTGTGGAGGGGATTGACTACTCGTGAGGTCTGCGGCTGCGGGCCTGACCGTCGCCGGCTGTCGGGGCTCGGCGATCCGACTCCTGCGCGTCGGTGCCGTCGTCGACGATGGAGCCTTGAACGGTCTGGTACGACTCCTGGCTGGGCGCGGAGTCCTGATCGGCCGCCTCGGCGTCGGACTTCGCATGATCCGGGGACATGCCCAACGCCAATGCCTGCTTCCGTTGTTCCTTGGCGATCTCTCGCTCGCGTTCGAGGTGGAGATTGCCGAAATCATGGGCCGTGCGCGGCGGTTTGATGCCATCGATGAGGAAGACGAGAGCCAGCGACACCAGTCCCCACAGGCCGAGGACCTGCAGATGTTCGGTCACGACATCGCCGTCGAAATACAGGATCGAGCGGATGGTCTCGACCGAGGCGGCCATCGGCAGAAAATCGTGCAATGTGGCGAAGAACTTCGGCACCATATACTGCGAGAGGGCTCCGTTCGACGACGGCACGCCGGCGAACATGAGCGTGCCGATGACCGGGATGATCGCGAACATGCCCAAGAGCCTTTCGAAGACCATGGCGAACATGGAGATGCAGGCGATGGCGATGATGCCGGCACCCCACAGCGCCGCGAAATGCCCGTCGACGGCTCCTGTGATCGGACCGGCGATGGTCGCGACGATCAGCGACATAAACGGTGCGTAGACGACGATGATCGGCAGCATCCGCTTCAGCGGCCTGGTCCACGGGTTGGCGTTAGCGGCAACGATGACGACCATGAAGCCGGCGAGGATCCATCCCATCGCCACGTACATCACAACCACGCCGTTCTTGTCCCGATCGGGCAAGGGCTTCAGGTCGTCGACCGTGAGATCGGAGTCCTGCGCCTGAGCCACCTGTTCGAAGACCTGTACGGCCACACGGTAGGAAGCGTTGTTGCCGGCCTGGTTGGCCAAGAGCTCGAAATCCGGATTCTTCTCGCTGGGTAGGACGAGCGCGGCGACCTCATCGCGGTTCTCCACGAGCCGACGGGCTTCGCCCTTGTCATCGAGCGCGGTGAACTCGAACTTTCCGTCCATCTGCTCATCGAGCTGCTTGATCGTGTCTTCGGCCTGTTCGACCGAGGACCCGACGACCGCGACCGGCATGTCCTTCGGCGTCGGCGAATGCATCGCTCCGAGCATGAACGTGATCATCATGGTCACCATCGCCAGCGGGAAGAGGGTCAGCGAGATGTAGCGCATGAGCTTCGTATCCGGCCTCCGGCCGCCGTGGATCGCTGCCACATTGACATCCAGCGGCACAGGGTGTTCATTGCGCTTGGCGTAGAAGTGGTCGTAGACCTTCGTCAGCAGCAGACCGGCCACCGCGCCGAGGGCGAGGACGAACAGGTGTCCGGTGACTCCGTTGCCGTCGAAGTAGAGCACGGAGCGCAGGGACTCGCCGATCGCCGGCATCGGCAGGAACTCGTGGGTGAAGCGGAAGAACTTCGGCATGCTGTACACCGGCATCGCCATATTCGACGACGGCATGCCGAGGACCATGAGGAAGAGGATCCCGAGAATCACACCCAGTGCCCCGACGAGGCGGGTGATGAAGAGCTGGACGGAGGAGATGGCGAAAACGCCCAGCCAGGCGATGCCGAGGACGGCCGCCGTGTCCTTGACATCGACGACATCGAGGATCGGGCAGGCCACGGTCCACACGAGGCCGGCGATGGCAGCCGACCACCCGGCGAGGATCGGCACGATGCGTTTGAACTTCAGCAGTTCAGGCGAATTCGACCGCAGAACGCTGAAGGGCATGTAGCCGGCCATGACGATGGAAGTCATGAGGAACATCGCCGCCATCCCGGACGGATCGTTGTCCGGCAACGGGACGATGTCGTCGGTGTTGACCGTGAAACCGTCTTCAGCGAGCGCGGGACGCACGAGCTGCTCGACGGTGGTCGACTGTTGGATCCCGGCTCCGCTGGCGGTGACGATCGTCGCGGTATCGCCCTTGACGATGATCGCCGCCGAGGCCTCCCTGTCATAGACGTCCTGGCGGGCGTCGTAGACATCATCGGTCGTCTCGATTTCGAAGGCGTCGGGTTCGGCGCCGTTGATCGCAAATGCCACATCATCGGCCTTGGCCGATGACCCCGCCACCACGATGGGCATGTCGTTGGCTTCGGGGGAGTGCATCGTCCCCAGGTAGCTCGTGATCATCATGCCCACGAAGATGAGCGGCATGAGGAAGATCGCAACGGTGCGGCCGATGAATTCGGCCTTCGCGCGTTTGGCCGCTGCTTGGTCCTCGGTGGTCGCAGTCGAGCCGGCCTCGGAGTCGGAAGCCGGGTGCGATGTCGGGTGCTCGGACTCGAGGGCCTCTTTTCTCGTTCGCGGTTGGCTATCGGACATTGTCGTCCCCTTCAAGGATCGGAAATCGTGTGATCCTCGTCGACCACGGTGAACTTCGCCAGTTTAAGACACGTGACTTAAAACTGTGAAATCGAGAACTTGTGATTTCGAGAGCGAATGGAAAGATGAGGGAATGACCATCCAGAGTGACCGGGCGCGGGATGCCCTGCTCGACGCCGCCGAAGAGCTGTTCGCGCGCAATGGGATCGATGCGGTATCGAACAGGCGCATCGTCGAACACGCGGGGGCTGCGAATCACTCGGCGATCGCTTACCATTTCGGCGGCCGCGAGGGGCTGCTGCGCGCACTCGTCGAGCGCCACCATGACGAAATGGCTCGGCGCAGGCGTGAGCTGACGGAGCAGCTGGGCGAGACGCCGAACATCCACGAGCTCGTCACGACTCGTCTGCGCCCGCTCATCGAGCTGCTCGACAGTCTTCCGAAGCCGAGCTGGCGGGCGCAGTTCATGTCTCAGATCTCGGCTGTCCCCTCCGCCGTCGAGGTGGCCAAAGAGGTGATCGGGGACGCGGACCTGCCCGATGACCTGCGATTCATCAACGGAGCGGTCGACGGGATCCCCGAAGGGGTTCTGCGCGGTCGCGCCTATCTGCTGGGGAGCATGGTCGTCGGCGTCTGCGCCGACCAGGAGGCGAAGATGAATGAAGACGCCAATAAGGGCAGCTGGGAACAGGTCGGCCGCTTCCTCATCGATGCGGCGGCGGGAATGCTCGGGGCACCGGTGACCGACCCGGACGGTGCCGTGCGCTACCCGAGCGTTCCCCTGCTCTGATCAGCTGACAGCCCCGCCCGAATCTCCTGTTATTACTACCTGACGGCGGCCCAGCAACCTCGATCCTTCTATGTCTTGTCAAGCGGGTTGAGGAACGGTATCTAGCGCGTTGAGGATCTTGTAGACCCGGCGCGCTAGATATCGTTTGAGGTTGCGCTTGATCTCCCTCTTGGATTTCTTCGTCGGTTCTTCACCGTAGTGGCGGGCCACGTAGTTCCTGGTCCGTTCGTCATGGACCATCCGGTTCATGATCACCGTGTGTAGGGCCCGGTTCAACTGCCGATCCCCGCCCCGGTTCAACCGGTGCCGGCGCGTGTTGCCCGACGACGCAGGTATCGGGTTCACTCCCGCCAGAGCTGCGAACGCGGCCTCGTTCCGCACCCGCCCCGGGTGGGACCACGCGGTGAAGCACACAGCGGCGCTGAATGGGCCGATCCCGGGCTCATCCAGCAAGGGTGCGGCCGGACTGGCTTCAACAAGCTCGGTGAGCCTGTCATGGTTGGTCTGCAGATCATCGTTCAAAGCGAGGACGCGTTTGGCCAGACGGATCGCTTCTTCCCGGGCGGTGGACAAGTCGACGTCTTCGTTGCGGGTTCGCCATTTCGCGATCTCGTCGACCTGGTCACTGTTCAATGACTTGCGGGCATCGATGCCAAGATCGATGGTGCGCACCAGCGCGGTCAGAGAGTTGATCGCACGAGTCCGTTCCGTACTCATCGCGTCCCGGGCTGACAGCAGGACACGCAGCGCCTGCCGGACACCTTCACCGTGACGCGGCCACCGCAGTTGATCGGCGTCGAGAGGCAATACAGATGCCGCGATCCGGCGGGAATCAAGCTCGTCGCTCTTACCGACACCGTGGCGGGCTTTGGCATCCATACGCCCGGCTTCGACTACCGGGTACCCGGCTGCGGCGATGTGTCCGGTCAGCACCGCACCGTACGAGGCCGCACCTTCAACGACCCAGAGGGTGTCGAGGTCACCGCTGGTGCGCCTGCCGGCCCAGGTGAGGGCTCGTTTGATTCCTGCTGACGTGGTGGGGAAGGAACGGGTTTCGACGAGAATTCCGGTGTTGGTGACGATGGAATACACGTGGTTTCTGGCGTGTGTATCAACACCGATGAAGAAACTGTATAAGTGCGCGACAATAGACATAGCGGTTCGAAGCTCCCTGTTTGACCGATGGGTTGCGTGGCCGCTTGCGGCCGGTACCGGTCCGGGTTAGAGATCACTTCGGAACAACACTGTGATGAGTCACACCCCCGGATTTTCGGGGGTGGACAGCCTTCTGATCAAGTTACCGATGTGGGCCGAGCTGGTGCCGGCCGCACCATCCATGTGATCGGACAAATCGAGGGCAAGACACCACGGTGTGAGTCAGCGCGAGGTGGAGTCACGATCACTGGACGGAGAGGCCAACACCTACTCTGCCAGCCAGTCCCAGACCAGCCACTGTCAATACTCACAGCGCGAGGTTGCTGGGCCGCCGTCAGGTAGCAATAGGGGTGTTTTGGTCAGTTGCAGCCGTCGGGGCCGCAGACCGCGCCGTCGGCGAAGTCCTCGGCCGCGTCCTTGCCTGCTGACTGCGGAGTCCCGGCGAGCACCGTGAGCTTCTGTCCCTCGTCCCAGGCCGTCTCGAGTGCCTGAGAGAAGACCTCCGCCGGTTGGGCTCCGGAGATCCCGTACTTGCGGTCGATGACGAAGAACGGGACTCCATTGGCGCCGAGCGAGCGGGCCTCACTGATATCGGCCCGTACCTCATCCGAGAATTCATCGGTTGCGAGGATCCGGCGGACCTCGACGGGATCGAGGCCGATCTCACGTCCCACCTCGGCGAGGTAGTCGACGTCACCGATGTCGCGACCCTTCTCGAAATGGCCCGAGAGCAGCACCTCCTTGGCCTCGGACATGAGTCCGTGAGTCTTGGCGAAGTGGAGGAAGCGGTGCGCGGTGAAGCTGTTGGCCACGACGATCGAGTCGAAGTCGTAGTTCAGGCCGACTCCGGCAGCCTGCTGTGTGACATGATCGAACATCTGTCGCACCTGAGCGGCGGGCATGCCCTTCATCTGACTGAGGTATTCGGTCTCGGTGCCGTCGAAGTGATCGGGCAGGCTCGGGTCGAGCTGGAAGCTGCGCCATTGGACGTCGACGTCATCCTTGTGAGCGAAGCCGTCGAGGGCATCCTCGAAGCGACGTTTTCCGATATAGCACCAGGGGCAGGCGATGTCCGACCAGATCTCAATCTTCATATCAATGCTAACCGTGCCCATCTCATGGTTATTCCGCAGGTCCGGCTCAGAACAGAGCCTGCTGCGATGGGGCGGCGAGCTGCTGCGTCGGAGCCGCTGGCACGCCCACCGTCTGCCGGTTTCGGCCCGACTCTGGGCGACCGCGCATCCGCGAGGTCGCAGGGTAGTCGTCATCGCTGCGTCCGCGCAGGTCATATCGGTCGATAAGGGGGTTGATGCGCTCACTGAGCCACCGACGATACTCCTTCGATGCGTAGGATGAGCCGGCGTACATCCTGCGATAGCGGGGGAGCAGCTCGGGGCGGTTGTGTTCGAGCCATTCGAAGAACCATTCGCGGGCGCCAGGGCGCAGGTGCAGCGCCCCGTAGACGACTCGCGCGGCTCCGGCGTCCCTGATCGCCCGAAGAGCGGATTCGAGGTGGTCACGGGAGTCGGTGAGCTTCGGCATGATCGGCATCATGAACACGGTGACAGCGAACCCGAGTTCGGCGGCCGCGCGCACGGTGGCCAGTCTGGCCTTCGTCGTCGGCGTGCCGGGCTCGAGGCTCTGCTGCAGAGCGTCGTCGTGAACGGCGATCGACATGCTGATCTCAACAGGAGCGTCTTCGGCGACGCGGGCCAGCAGAGGCAGATCCCGTCGCAGCAGCGTGCCCTTGGTCAGAATCGACATCGGAGTCGACTGTTCGGCCAGTGCGCTGATGATGCCCGGCATGAGGGAGTAGCGGCCTTCGGCGCGCTGATAGGGGTCGGTGTTCGTGCCGAGTGCGACATGGTCTCGCTTCCATGTCGGACGCGCCACCTCGGCGGCGAGGACGTCGGCGATATTGATCTTGACGACGACCTGGCGATCGAAGTCGGTCCCGGAATCGAGATCGAGGTAACGGTGAGTGTTCCTGGCGAAGCAGTACACGCAGGCGTGTGAGCAGCCGCGGTAGGGGTTGACGGTCCAGGAGAAGGGCATCGAGCTGGACTGGGGAACCCTGTTCAGCGCCGACTTCGCCAGCACCTCGTGGAAGGTGATTCCTGAGAATTCCGGCGTCTGCACCGACCGGACCAGTCCCTTCGTCCCGAAGAGGACAGGTGTGCTGGGGTCGGTGCTGGCGCTCGCTTCGTTCCACCGCATGACATCAGTCGAACACGAGTTCGAATGTGGGTCAAGGGTGGGGCATTGCGTTCAGACGGGGTCAGGAAACGCGCAGTCCCTTGAACTCGCTGCGGTGGAAGACCAGGGCCTCGGGTCCGTCGTCATTGCGAGTGCCGAGGATCTCGAGCAGGGCCACGGTGTGGTCGCCGGCCGCGACCTCATCGTAGAGCCGGGTCCAGAGGAACGCTGAGCTGCCGGGGATCGTCAGTGCGCCTCCGGCAGTGACCTCAGGGCTGACGCCGGTGAATCGTCGACTGCGATCCTTCGCCGCCAACTGCCTGGCCAGGTGCTCTTGGTCGGTGCCCAGCAGGGAGATCCCCAGCTCGGGAGCTCGACGCAGGGTGGGCCAGGTGGTCGATGTGTTCTGGACGGCGACGCTGACCAAGGGTGGGTCGAGGGAGACGCCGACGGTGAGGGTGGAGGCGACGAGACCCAGGGGCGCCGCATCGATTTCGGCGCCGATGAAGGCGACCCCCTGGGGGAAATGGGAGAAGGCCTCGCGGAGAGCCTCGGGTGTTGCGGGGGTCACCGGGGCCGGTGACTGTGCGGTGCGGTCTGCCAAGAGTGTCATTCCTTCACCTCTGCGTTCGTGTGGTCGTCGGTGTCTCAGATGCCGGCTGATGCGATGACGCTCGCTGATCCGTTGAGCAATCCAAGAGTGTGGGTTCGTCTGTCGGAATTGTTGAGGTTGATCATTGCAAAGCGGAGGCGCCGGTGTCGTGGCCGAGGTCATATGAAGACGACTTATGACCGCATATGACGCTGAGAGTCGGGGCGTGACGGAAACGTGCGGCCGGTGACGGGGTTCGGGCATAGATTGCTCAGCGAATCATGCGCTCGTCAGGCAGCGAGCCTCCCGAACCCCGCCGCAGAGGAGAACCCTATGACGCAGACGCCGGTCACCGCACCGAGCACCCAGGACCCGCCGCAGCGGTTCCTGTCCGGAAAGAAGCGGGTGCTGGCCTCGGCCTTCGCCGGGACGACGATCGAGTGGTACGACTTCTACCTCTACGGCACCGCCGCGGCCCTGATCTTCAACGTCCAGTTCTTCCCCTCCGACAGTGAGCTCGGCAGCCGACTCGCGTCCTTCGCTACTCTCGCCGTCGGATTCTTCGCTCGGCCCTTGGGCGGAATCGTCGCCGGCCACCTCGGCGACCGTGTAGGTCGCAAGGCTCTGCTCGTCGTCTCCCTTCTGTCCATGGGGACGGCGTCGACGCTCATCGGCCTGGTCCCGAACTTCGACGCCATCGGCTGGTGGGCCGCTGTCTCCCTCGTCGTTCTGCGTATCGTCCAGGGCCTGTCGGCAGGTGCCGAATGGGGCGGATCGGCTCTGCTGTCCGTCGAACATGCACCCGCCCGCAAACGCGGTCTCTTCGGATCCTTCACCCAGATCGGATCTGCGGCGGGAATGCTGTTGGCGACCAGCTCCTTCTTCCTCGTCCAGAACCTGATGAGTGATGAAGCGTTCGAGGCCTTCGGCTGGCGCATCCCCTTCCTCGCCTCCGCGCTGCTCGTGGCACTGGGACTGTGGATCCGCCTCGGCGTCTCCGATGCGCCTGAGTTCCAGGAGCTCAAGGATTCCGGAAAGGTCGCCAAAGCACCGCTGCGGGAGGTGCTGACCGCTCATCCGCGGGTCCTGCTCGTCACCATCGGACTGCGCCTGGCACAGAACAGCGTCTTCTACCTCATCACCGTCTACATGCTCAGCTACCTGGCGGAGAATCGCGGCGATTCGACCTCGGGAGTCACAGCCGTCATGATCGCCTCGGCGGTCGGACTGGTGACCGGACCGGCTTGGGGGTGGGCCTCGGACCGGATCGGTCGCAAGCCCGTGACGATCTTCGGACTCATCGGCATCGCAGTATTCGGCTGGTTCTTCTTCGCCTTCCTCGACGCAGGTCCGCTGGGACTGCTGCCCCTGGTCGTCATCCTCGGCATGAATCTCGCCCACGATGCCGTCTATGGTCCCCAGGCGGCCTGGTTCGCCGAACAGTTCCCCATCGAAGTCCGCTACTCGGGTGTGAACATGGGCTACCAGCTGGGCACCGTCATCGGCGGCGGAATCATGCCGATGGTCGCGGCCCTGCTCTACGTCGCCGGCGGCCACTCGCCGTGGCTCATCTGCGGCTACCTCACCCTGCTGTGCGTCCTCTCGCTCATCGCCGCCATCGGCGCCAAAGATCCTGCCCGAGCGCTCGCGCGCACCGCGGCCTGAACACACCCGCCGGTACGTCGGCCCGCACCCATCGCACCACCATGATTAGGAGACTCCTATGACGAAACCGATTCTGCTCAACGCCTTCGACATGATGACCCCGGTCCACCAGTCACCCGGACTGTGGCGCCACCCGGAATCGAGAGTCGACGAACTCACCCAACTGTCCTTCTGGACGGACCTGGCCAAGACCCTCGAGGACGGCGGATTCTCCTCCCTCTTCCTCGCCGACATCCTCGGCGTCTATGACGTGTACGGCGGCAACGCGGATGTCACGAACCGTGGGGGAGTGCAGTTCCCACTGCTCGACCCCCTCGTCGCCGTCCCCGCCATGGCCGCAGCCACGACGACGCTGGGATTCGGCGTGACCGCCTCGGTGACCTATGAGAAGCCCTACCTGCTCGCCCGCACCCTGACCACCCTCGATCACTTCACGAACGGACGTGTGGCCTGGAACATCGTCACCAGCTATGTCGACTCCGCTGCCCGCAACCTCGGGCTCAAGGGCCAGATCCCGCACGATGAGCGCTACGACCGGGCCGATGAGTTCATGGAGGTCATGTACAAGCTGTTCGAGGGCTCGATCACTCCGGACGCACTCAAAGCCGATGCCGACGCCAACGTCTTCGTCGACCCGAACGAGGTCCACGACATCGGCCACGACGGCAAGTTCTTCACCGTCCCCGGTCAGGCGCTCGCCGTCCCCGGACCGCAGGGCACCCCGCTGCTCTTCCAGGCCGGCGCATCCAAACGCGGCCAGGAATTCGCGCTCGACCACGCCGAGGCGATCTTCTTCTCCGGACCGACCCCGGAGATCCTGCGCAGCTGGGTCGACAAGGTCCGTGACGGACTCGAAGAGCGCGGACGCGCCCGTGACGCGGTGAAGATCTTCGCTCTGGCCACCGTCATCGTCGACGACACTGACGAAGCCGCCGAGGCTCGCCTGGCCGACTATCGCCGCTACGTCGACACCGAATCCGCGCTGTCCCTGTTCGGCGGATGGACCGGAGTCGACCTCTCGGGAGCTGACCCCGAAGACACCCTCGAATACGTCTCGACCGAAGCCAACCAATCCGCGCTCGCCTCCTTCACCACCATGGCCGGAGACAAACCCTGGACGATTCGGGACCTCGCGGAGTTCGTCGCCCTCGGCGGACGCGGACCGGTCATCACTGGATCGCCGGAGACCATCGTCGACGAGTTCGAACGGTGGATGACCGAAGCCGATATCGACGGATTCAACATCGCCGCGGCCGTGCGCCCGGCCGATGCCGAACGCTTCACGAAGTACGTCTCGCCCGAACTGCGCCGCCGCGGACTCCTGCCCGAACCGACCGCAGGTGCCACGGTGCGCGAGCAGCTCACCGGGGCCGGCCCCCGCCTGGCCGAGGACCACACGGGTGCCCGGTTCCGCCTCGGCGAGGGTGCCCGCGTCTGATCACACGGGGTCCGACGAATCGGGGAACGGCCGTGGGGCATAATGGTCTGCGGCCGTTTTCCGATCCGTGAACCGAACTGAGACCGCGAATGAGTGCATCGACTCCGCTGACCACCACTGATGATTCGGGCGATCGCGGATACCGGCGCAGAGCTCTCGTCGCCGCGGCTGTCGGCTACGGACTCGACGGCTTCGACCTCCTCATTCTCAGCTTCGCCCTATCGGGCATCATCGCCTCATTCGGGCTCAGCGACATCGCAGCCGGGTCCCTGTCGACGATCACTCTGCTTGGCGCAGTGGTCGGCGGAATCGTCTTCGGTGCCCTCGCTGACCGTCACGGCCGGGTACGGGTGCTCACCTGGACGGTCCTCATCTTCGCGGTGTTCACCGGACTGTCGGCGCTGGCACAGGGGTATTGGGATCTCGCGGCCTACCGGTTCATCGCCGGAATCGGAATCGGCGGTGAGTTCGGCATCGGCATGGCCCTGGCCGCCGAGGCGGTGCGTGCCGACCAGCGAGCGCGGGCCACATCATGGGTGGGAGTGGGGTTCCAACTCGGCGTATTCGCCGCAGCCGTCGTCTCGGCTCCCGTCATCGCCCTGTGGGGTTGGCGGGCACTGTTCGTCATCGGACTCGTCCCCGCTGTCTTCGCTTTCGTCATCCGTCGCGGAGTCGAGGAGCCGGAGACTTTCATCCGGGCCCGGGAGCACAAGGAGACGGAGGCCGAAGTCGCCCGTGGGAACCTCGATACGGACGGAGTGCCGACCTCCTTCGGTGCGAAGATCGCCGCGCTGTTCAAGGATCGGGAGACGGTGAAGATCACCCTGGCCCTGACGATTCTCACCAGCGTGCAGAACTTCGGCTACTTCGGCATCATCACCTGGCTGCCGAACTACCTGTCCGAGCAGATGGATCTGGGAGTCACCAAGGGTTCGCTGTGGACAGCGGTGACGGTCATGGGAATGCTCGCCGGGATCCTCATCTTCGGCCAGGTCGCCGACCGCCTCGGTCGACGTCCCGCCTTCTGGATCTTCCAGGCCGGAGCCATCGTCACCATCCTCGCCTACAGCCAGCTCACCGATCCGAGTGCTCTGCTGGCCGGCGGATTCTTCATGGGCGCCTTCGCCAACGGAATGCTGGGAGGCCATGGGGCGCTGCTTGCCGAGCTCTATCCCACGGCGATCAGGGCGACGGCGCAGAACGTCATCTTCAACATCGGCCGTGCCCTCGGGGGGCTGGCACCGGTCGTCATCGCCCTTCTTGCGGGGCATCTCGGCTTCGGCTTCGCTCTGGCGCTGCTGCCGATCATCTACCTCATCCAATTCCTCGCTATGTTCCTCATTCCGGAGCGCCGCGGCCACCGCCTCGACTGAGCTGTGAGTGCGGTTGCAGCGTTTCCGGGTGCGCTGTGCCTGCACCGGCGTTCGTGACGAACTGTGACGGCAGGTGACAGCGCGCGGCCGCCGCGACACCATACTTGTCGACTGTGACTTCGACAGATCCCGCCGCGAACGCGGCACAGACACCCTCTGCGGCCGCTCAGAACAGGCAGGCCGGAACGCAGACTCCGCGCATCGTCTCCTCGGCGGCCGATATCCATTCGATCCTCGCTGAATTCGGCTCTCAGGGTACGAAGACGACGGCGGTGATCATCCTCGCGCTCGGCGGGATCTTCATGGACGCCTACGACTTCTCGTCCCTGGCCTTCGGCATCACCGCCATCCAGGAGCAGTTCGGCCTCAACGGCTTCATGACCGGACTCGTCAACGCCTCGATCATGGTCGGTGCCGTCATCGGCGCTCTCTTCGGCGGATACCTCGTCGACCGGTTCGGGCGGTACCGACTCTTCATGGCCGATATGGTCTTCTTCGTCGTCGCAGCCATCGGCTGCGCCGTGGCACCGAACGAATGGGTCCTCATCGCCTTCCGCTTCGTCATGGGCATCGGCGTCGGTCTCGACCTGCCGGTGGCGATGGCCTTCCTCGCCGAATTCTCCAAGCTCAAAGGCAAGGGGAACCGCTCGCAGCGGGTCAACGCCTGGTCGCCGGCCTGGTACTTCGCCACCGGTATGGGCTACGTCATCGTGCTCATCATCTTCATCACCCTGCCCTACGACCAACATGCCATTCTGTGGCGCATCGTCGTCGGCTTCGGTGCCGTGCCCGCCCTCATCGTCCTCCTCGTTCGTCGCCGCTACCTTGCCGAATCACCCGAATGGCTGGCCAACCAGGGCGATCTGCGCGGCGCCGTCGAAGTCATGCGCAGCCATCACAACCTCAATGTCGAACTCGCTCCCGAGGGGGAACGCGAGACCGCGAACGCCTCGGACAGTTCGGCCAAGGGCGGACGGTGGGCCGGGTTCGCCGAACTCTTCTCCCCGCGCTACCGGGTCCGTACGATCGTCGCTCTCTGCGTCTCCGTGTTCTCGACGTTCGGCTACAACGCCGTCGCCTACGGCACCCCGCTCATCATCACCACGCTCTTCCACCAGACTCCGCTGATCACGATCATCGCCTCACTGGTCATCAATCTGGGCTTCGGCACGCTCGGGGGACTCCTGGGCATGAGCATCGTCAACCGCTTCGGGACCCGGAGGATCACCCTGTTCGGATTCGTGATCCAAGCCCTGGCGCTGGGAACGCTGGCGATCGTGGGCATCCCGAACGGGGCTCTCGTCCTCGTCGCGGTGGCCATGCTCGCTGCGTTCGTCTTCGCTCAAGCCGGGGGACCGGGAGCGAACCTCATGAACTATGCGACCCTGTCGTATCCGACCCGTCTGCGCGGTATCGGCATCGGTTTCAACCAGTCGGTCCTGCGTGCCTTCTCGATCGTCTCACTCATCATGTTCCCGATCCTTGCGGCCTCCCTGGGCACCGGTGTGTTCTGGATCGTCGCCTGCGCACCGTTGGCGGGTGCGATCGCCGTCGGCATCGTCGCCTGGGATCCGACGGCCAAGGACGTCGAGCACGAAGACTGAGGCCCGCGACCGGCGGTGACTGCCCAGAGCAGTGCACTTCAGATGGGACGTGCCCGAGCGGCCATGACCAGCGGGAACGGTCACATTGAGAATGAATGGTATGCCATCGAGTGAAATGCTCGTTCGGCTGTTCCCCGGCCGCGTCCCCGAGCGACCCGGATGCGGTTGCGAGTCGCATATCTAAGGCTGCAGCGAAATCGCCCGGCCTGACTCATTGCCAGTGGGGTGTGAGCTGGGTTACTCTGAATCGGTCAGATGAACGGTGTCACAGAGCTGTGTTTACTTTTTTGGTATCCCAGTTTGGGCGCTGACCGGATCCAAGGAGTGGACTGCATGAGGAAGACCGAATCGGCGGAGGCACCAGTGCCCACACGCCTGGGGCCCAGCCCCGAACAGTTGGCGGCTCATCGCATCAGTCCGCGCTTCTACAACGCCGATCTCGCCCCATCCCGCAAGGAGGGGCGCAGTTGGACGGCCTACAGCGTCTTCACCCTGTGGGCCAACGACGTGCACTCTCTGGGCAACTACGGCTTCGCACTCGGACTCTTCGCACTCGGCCTCGGGGCCTGGCAGATCCTCGTCGCCCTCCTCGTCGGTGCAGCCCTGCTGTTCTTCCTGCTCACCCTCTCCGGTTTCATGGGCTACAAGACAGGCGTGCCCTATCCCGTGATGAGCCGGATCTCCTTCGGCATCCACGGGGCCCAGCTGGCCGCCTCGGTGCGGGGCATCGTCGCCATCGCCTGGTTCGGCATCCAGACCTACCTGGCCTCGAGCGTCCTCAACGTCATGCTGCTGACGATGTTCCCCGGACTGCAGTCATGGGCCGATGCCGAATTCCTCGGACTCTCCGGGCTCGGCTGGTTCTCCTTCACCCTGCTGTGGGTCATCCAAGTCATCATCGTCAGCTACGGGATGGAGATGATCCGCCGCTACGAAGCCATCGCCGGACCGATCATCCTCGTGACCTTCCTCGCCCTGGCCGTCTGGATGCTCATCCGCGTCGACTTCTCCATCGCGTGGTCGACCGACGACGCGCTCAGCGGCTGGGAGATGTGGGCGCACATCTTCGGCGGAGGCGCATTATGGGTGTCCATCTACGGCACCTTCGTGCTCAACTTCTCCGACTTCACGAGGGCCGCGAAGAAGCGCGGCTCGATCGTCGTCGGCAACTTCTGGGGCATCCCGGTGAACATGCTCGTCTTCGGACTCGTCGTCATCTCGCTGGCCGGCGCCCAGTACAAGATCGACGGCACCGTCATCACCTCACCGGCCGATATCGTCCAGTCGATCGGCAGTCCTGTCCTGCTCGTGCTGGCTTCCCTGTCTCTTCTCCTGCTCACCGTCGCAGTCAACCTCATGGCGAACTTCGTCGCCCCGACCTATGCGCTGACGAACTTGTTCCCGCGCCACCTGAACTTCCGCAGCGCCGCCATCATCTCCGCCGTCATCGGCTTCGTCATCCTGCCCTGGAACCTGTATGACTCACCAGTGGTCATCGTCTACTTCCTCGGTGGACTCGGCGCCCTGCTCGGACCCCTGTTCGGCGTGATCATGGTCGACTACTGGGTGGTGCGCAGAACGAAGGTCAATGTGCCTCAGCTCTACACCGAAGCCGGCGACGGTGAGTACTTCTACCACCGCGGAGTCAACTGGCGAGCCATCGGAGCCTTCATCCCCGCCTCGGCGATCTCACTGGTCTTCGCACTCGTGCCCGCGTTCTCCGGCATCTCCGAGTTCTCCTGGTTCTCCGGGGCCGCGATCGCCGCGCTCATCTACTTCGTCATCGCCCGCCGCGACTTCACCTTCCGTGAGGTCGACGGTGAGGAGATCGCCGTCCCGACCCATCACTGATCGGAGCCGAATCGTGAGAATCCTCGTCGTCAACGTCAATACGACCGAGTCCATGACCGAGGGCATCGCCCGCGTGGCACGGCAGGCCGCCTCGGCGGGAACCGAGATCATCGGTCTGACCCCCGAATTCGGAGCCGAATCCTGCGAAGGCAACGTCGAAAGCCATCTCGCGGCGCTCGGCGTCATGGACGCCGTCCTGAAATATCCCGGCGAATTCGACGCCGTGATCCAGGCCGGGTACGGAGAGCACGGCCGCGAGGGCCTGCAGGAGCTGTTGGATGTGCCCGTCGTCGACATCACCGAGGCGGGGGCGGCCCTGGCGATGTTCCTCGGCCGCCGCTATTCCGTCGTCACCACGCTCGACCGGACCCTCCCGCTCATCGAGGACAGACTGCTGCTGGCCGGTCTCGACTCCCACTGCGTGTCCGTGCGGGCATCGGGAATGGCCGTGCTCGAGCTCGAAGAGAATCCGCAGGCTGCGATCGAGGCGATCACCGATCAGGCCGCCGAGGCGGTCGACCGTGACCGTGCCGAGGTCATCGTGCTCGGCTGCGGTGGGATGGCCGAGCTCGGGGCGACGATCACGGAACGCTGTGCCGTGCCCGTCGTCGACGGGGTCGCTGCCGCCGTGCGCGTGGCCGAATCACTCGTCGGACTGGGGCTGAGCACGTCGAAGGTGCGCACCTATGCGCCCGCCCGTGAGAAGAAGCTCAGCGGCTGGCCGCTCGGTCAGTCGACGTCGGCCGGATCCGCTGCGGCAGGCTCTGCATCCTCTGCGGCCGGGACCGCGACGGACTCGGCCGCAGCAGGTTCGGCGGGATCGGCGGCGGCAGGTTCGGCCTGAGCTTCTTCGGGTCCGGTCTCGGCCAACCGCTTCGAATGCTTGTCGTGCTGCTCCTGACTCGTTCCCAGATGACGACCGGCCAGCGACCCGGCCAGCGTCTGATCCCGGCGGGCGATGGCGTCGAAGAGCTCGGCATGCTCGGTGGCGACGACGGCAAGGTCATCATGCTGACTCAGCTGCCACCGCATCCGTGAATCCAGCAGGGCACCGATCTCGCCGAGGAGCTCATTGCCCGAGAGCTCGGTGACGATGGCGTGGAATTCCGCGGCACAGCGATGGGCACCGGCGACGTCCCCGGCATCGGCGAGCTCTCGGCCCTTGAGCATCGTGGCCTCCAGTCGGGCCAGGCCCTCGCGGGTATGGCGCTGAGCGGCGAGTTCGAACGAGAGGACGTCGAAGACCGTGCGCACCTCGTTGAGGTCGGCGATGTCGCTGGGGGAGAACTCCCTGACCGTCGACCAGGTGTTGGGCCGGTTCGTCACCAGCCCTTCCGAGGCGAGCTTCTTCAGCGCCTCGCGGATGGGCACCCGTGAGACGCCGAGCTCGGTGGCGAGGTTGCGTTCGACGAGCCGTGAACCCGGTCGACGGTGGCCTTCGATGATCTCATTGCGCAGCGCCTCGGTGACCCGCATGGTCTCCGACTGGGGACTCTCGGCAGACTTCATCCGGTCCCTCACCTCACTGTGAGCGCTTCATGGCACGGCCCAGAGTATCGAGCCCGACCGAGCCGAGACCCAGCGCCCGGGTGTGGAAGTCCTTGAGATCGAAATCGGCACCCGCCGCAGCCTTCGCCTCGTCACGGTACTGCTCCCACAGTCTCTGACCGATCTTGTAGCTCGGTGCCTGCCCGGGCCAGCCGAGGTAGCGGTCGAGCTCGAAGGCCAGGAACGACCGGTCCATGGCCACATTGTCGGTGAGGAACTGCCACGCCTTCTCCCGGTTCCAGATCCCGCCGCCGAGGCTCTCAGGTGCCTCGAGGCCGAGGTGGAAGCCGATGTCGAGGACGACACGGGCGGCACGCAGCCGCTGCGAATCGAGCATGCCGAGATAGTCGCCGGGATCGTCGAGGAACCCGAGATCGGCCATGAGCTTCTCCGCGTACAGCGCCCACCCCTCACCGTGGCCGGATACCCAGCACATGAGGCGGCGCCAGCGGTTGAGGGTGTCGGAGACGTAGGTGGCCTGACCGACTTGGAGATGGTGGCCGGGCACACCCTCGTGGTAGACGGTGGTCTTCTCCTGCCAGGTGGCGAAGTCCGTGACGCCTTCGGGCACCGACCACCACATGCGGCCGGGTCGGGAGAAATCGTCGGTCGGGCCGGTGTAGTAGATGCCGCCGGTGGCCGAAGGCGCGATCATGCACTCGATCGTGCGCACGGGTTCGGGAATGTCGAAATGGGACTTGCCGAGTTCGCGGATCGCCTCATCGGCCACACCCTGCATCCAGTCCCGCAGCGCCTCGGTGCCGTGCAGGGTCCGCTGCGGGGCGTTGTTGAGAGCGTCCATGACCTCGAACAGGTCGGCGCCGGGCATGATTTTCTCTGCCACTTCTCGCTGTTCGGCGTCGATGCGCTCGAGTTCTTCGAGGCCCCATGCATAGGTTTCATCGAAGTCCACTTCGGCGCCGAGGAAGTCGCGGGAATACAGCGCGTATGCTTCGCGACCGCACGCTTCGTCGTCACCGGCGGCGGGCAGCACCTGTTCGCCGAGGAATTCGGCCAGGTCCGAGGCGGACTTGCGGGCCGCCTCGGCGTGGGTGTCGAGATCCGAACGCAGAGCGTCGGGAACATCGGCACCGGCGACGAGACGATCGAAGTTGCTGCCGGGCTCGGCCAGGGCGCGGGCCTGTTCGATGACCTTCTCGACCTGGATACGGGCGGCGACGCGACCGTTGTCACGCGCCATCGCCAGGGACTCCTGGTATCCGGCCAGCGAGCCGGGCACGGCAGCCAGGGTGGTCGAAATCGTCTCCCAATCGGCCACGGTATCCGTGGGCATGAGGTCGAAGGCGTCGCGGACCTGCTGCAGCGGCGATTCGATGACATTGAGGCTGGCGTGCTTGATTCCGGCGGCGAAGTAGTCCCGGTCGACGCCGAGGCGATCACGCATCGCATCGATGGTCACGAGGTCGACATCGTCGAGGTCGGAAGAGTCCGCGACATCATCGAGGCGAGCCAGCGTCCGCACGGTGACATCATTGAGCGCGGAGAGTCCGGCCGGCGAGAAGTCGTCGAAGCCCTGTGCACCGTCGAGTCCGAGGTAGAGGGCGAGAGAGGGGGAGAGGGCGAGCATGTCATCGACGTAGTCTTCAGCGACCGCATCGACGGCGGAGGAGGTTCTCTTCACAGTCATGATGACCACCCTATCGCGAGCTGGGTCACATCCGCGGTGGACCGGACCACGCAATCGTCGCGAACCCGCTAATGTGTCACTGTTCCCCGCAGGCAGCAGAAAGTGAGACCGATCTCCAGTGGCACGAGCGAAGCTGTGGACGAAGGACTTCATCGTCGGAATCGGGCTCAACCTCTCGATGTCGATGGTCTTCTACCTGCTCATGACGTCGATGGCCGGGTACGCGGTGGCGCGGTTCTCCGCCGGCGAGGCCGCAGCCGGCTTCGCCTCCTCATCGTTCGTCGTCGGTGCCGTGGTCGCTCGCGTGCTCACCGGGAAGTATCTCGACTTCATCGGGCGGCGCAAACTGCTCATCATCACCATGGCGGTCTCCGTGCTCGCCTCACTGGCCTATATCTTCGCCGGCGACCTCACTCTGCTCCTGACGCTGCGCATCGTCCACGGAATCGCCTTCGGCGCCGGAAACACGGCGATCATGACGGCCATCCAGAGCATCATCCCGGCCTCCCGCCGGGGAGAGGGCACCGGATACTTCGGCACGGCGACGACTCTGTCGACGGCGCTCGGACCGTACCTCGGCGTCATTCTGCCCCGCGAGTTCGACTTCGTCATGCTCTTCGTCGCCTCGGCGTTCATGTCCGTCCTCGCCCTCATCTGCTGTTTCCTCATCCGGCTGCCCGTGCAGGAGATCAGCGACTATCAGCGGCGCACGAAATGGCATCTCAAACTCGGCACCCTCGTCGATCGGGACGGGCTGCGGATCGGCTCGGTCATGCTTCTGGCCGGCATCGCCTACGCGGCGGCGCTGGTGTTCCTCGCCGGCTATGCGACCGAGTACGGCGTCGCCTCCGCCGCGTCCCTGTTCTTCGTGGCCTTCGCTGTGGCCTCCCTGTTCGCCCGTCTGTTCGTGGGACGGCTGCAGGACACCTTCGGCGACAATGCGGTGATCTTCCCCGTCTTCATCGCCGATATCGCCGGCAATGTCCTGCTGGCGCTGTGGCCGACGATGACGGGGATCGTCCTCGCCGGAGTGCTCATCGGCCTCGGCTTCGGCTCCCTCATGCCGTGCATGCAGGCAATCACCGTCAAATCCGTGCCGATGAGCCGCGTTCCCGTGGCCACGGCGTCGTTCTTCCTCCTCCTCGACGCAGGGTCCGGCATCGGCCCGGTCGTCCTCGGATTCCTCTACCCGTTCACCGGCGGAAACGGAATGTTCTTGGTCTGTGCCGGGCTCGTCGTGGTCGCCATCGGCGTGTACGTGTGGGTGCACGGACGTCGCCGAGGCGGTCGCCCCGGCCGCGAATACCTCACCTGATCCCGCTAATTGCTACCTGACGGGGGCCCAGCAACCTCGCGCCAGGTTGCTGGGCCCCCGTCAGGTAGCAATTGGGGAGATAGGGTGGAGGGAACGACTGGAGGATGAGAATGAAGTTCGCGCTCGCTCAGATCAACACCACCACCGAGGTGGCCGACAACCTTGAGAAGGTCCGTTCCTATTCCCGCCGGGCCGCCGCGGCAGGCGCACAGTTCGTCGTCTTCCCCGAAGCGACGATGTCGGCGTTCGGATCCGGCCTGCGCACCATCGCCGAGGAGCACTCCGAGACGTGGCGGGCCGCGCTGAGCGAGCTCGCCGCCGAGACCGGAATCACCGTCGTCGTCGGCGAATTCGCGGCCACGGACGACAAGGTCATCAACCTGCTCGCCGTCTATTCCCCTGACGGCCGGCGCAGCGACTATGCGAAGATCCACCTCTACGACGCCTTCGGATTCAAGGAGTCCGACACCGTCGAGGCGGGAGAGGCGCCGGTGCTCTTCACCATCGACGGCGAGGACATCGGCCTGGCTCTGTGCTACGACATCCGGTTCCCGAAGCTCTTCGCCGAACTCAGTCGGCGGGGCGCACGCCTGACCGTCGTCGCCGCCTCCTGGGGTGCGGGACCGCGCAAGGCCGAACAGTGGGAGATCCTCGCCCGCGCCCGTGCCCTGGACTCGAATATGTTCATCGCCGCCCTCGGCCAAGCCGATCCCGAAGTGACCGGCGTCCCGGTTCCGAAGAAGGGGCCGACCGGGGTCGGCCACAGTCTGGTCTCCGACCCCCTCGGGAAGGTGCTGAACTCACTCGACGGTGCCGAACGACTCGAGATCGTCGAGATCGACCTCAGCGCCGCCGATACCGCAGCGGAGACGGTTCCGGTGCTCACGAACGCGAAACTCGGGTACTGAGCTTGAGACGGGCGCTCAACGCATTTCCGGTGAAAATGCAGCGACTGCAATACTGTTCCCATGAGTTCTGGTTCAGAGGTCCAAACGTCACCGCCGGTCGAGGGACTGCGCGAACGCAAGAAGCGTGAACGCGGGCAGGCTCTTCGCCGTGCCGCCATCGACCTGGCCCTGGAGAAGGGCTATCACAACGTCACCGTCGAAGACATCTGTGAGCGCTGCGGAGTCTCCCGACGAACCTTCTTCAACTACTACTCATCGAAGGACGAGGCGCTGCTCGGTCGCGCGGACACCGTCTTCGACGAAGAGGACCAACCGGCCATCGAGGAATTCGAAGCCGGGGGACCCCACGGGCGTCTCGTCGCCGACCTCGAACATCTGCTCGCATTCATCGTCGCCACTCGGATGGAGAAGCGCGATGATATGCACCAGTACCATCTCATGCTGAAAAAGGACCCGTCGCTGATACCGCTGCAGATGTCGCGGATGGGCAACAACGAACGGCTCTTCCGGCAGATCATCCAACGCCGACTCGACGGGACCTCCTCGGCGCCGGTGGACGTCATGGGGGCTCACTCCGGTGACTATGCCGACGACGATATCGAAGTCTCCCCGCGAGCCGAAGCCGTCGCCGCCTTGGCGATGATGGCGCTCAAGGCGACGTTCACCCGGATGCGACGAGTCGACGGAGATCCGGGACCAGTGATCGACAGACTCTTCGACGAACTGCGTGCGCTCTTCCGCGAAGAAGCCGACTAGAGAAACAGCAGACGGGAGTCCGTCGAGGGCCGGGGCCGGCGGGGCCTCAGCGACCCAGGTGCTGGTCCCAGGTCTGGGGGAGGCGCTTGCGCACATTGCGGCGTGGAGCCCGGAAACCCGCCCGATCGCCCTTGCGGGTTTCGGACTCGGCCTCCGCGCTGGCCTGCTGGGCCGCATAGGCGATCGCCACCTGACGGATCGCCACGACCGCGGCCACAGCCGCCGCACTGGCCATCTCGTCGCTGATCGGTTCGCCGTCATCGGCGCGCACCTGTGAGCGTCCCTCCACGGAGGGCACCCGCAGCGCCCCGTCTGAGGCTGTGGCCGCGCCCTCCTCGGCGGCCGCGTCCTCGCCGGGGCCGGTCACCTCGGCGTCGACTTCGCCGGGCAGGTCCGCCTCGGCGTCGGTCTGCAGATCATCGCTCATAGGGGGATGTTACCGTGCTTGCGCGCGGGAGCGTCGACGTGCTTGTTCTTCAGCGCACGCAGGGAACGCACGATCCGGCTGCGGGTCTCGCTCGGCTTGATGACGGCGTCGATGTAGCCTTCCTCGGCGGCCAGGTACGGGTTGAGCAGCGCATCCTCGTAGTCCTGGATGAGTTCGGCACGCGCCGCTTCGACGTCCTCTCCGGCCTCTTCGACGGCCTTGAGCTTACGGCGATAGACGATGTTCGCCGCACCCTGGGCGCCCATGACCGCGATCTGCGCGCTCGGCCAGGCGAGATTGATATCGGCACCGAGCTGCTTCGACCCCATCACGCAGTACGCGCCGCCGTAGGCCTTGCGGGTGATGAGGGTGACGAGCGGAACGGTGGCCTCGCCGTAGGCGTAGATGAGCTTGGCGCCGCGGCGGATGATGCCGCCGTACTCCTGGTCGGTGCCCGGCAGGAACCCGGGCACATCGACGAAGGTGAGGATCGGCAGGTTGAAGGCATCGCAGAGGCGCACGAAGCGTGCGGCCTTCTCCGAGGCGTCGATGTCGAGGGTGCCGGCCAGCTGCATGGGCTGGTTGGCGATGACGCCGACGCTCACACCTTCGACGCGGCCGAAGCCGGTGACGACGTTCGGAGCGAAGAGCTCGGAGACCTGCAGGAAATCGCCGTCGTCGAGGATCGTGGTGACGACGTCGAGGATGTCGTAGGGCTGCGAAGGCGAATCCGGCATGAGCGTATCCAGCGCCTCGTCCTCGGGAGTCACCGACAGATCGGACTCGAACTCGTCGGCATCGGCCGGGTCGAGGTTGTTCTGCGGCAGGAACGAAAGCAGATCGCGCACATAGTTGAGCGCATCGTCCTCATCCGAGGCCAGGTAGTGCGCGTTTCCGGACACGGTGTTGTTCGTCCGTCCGCCGCCGAGCTCCTCATGGCCGACGGACTCTCCCGTGACGGTCTTGATGACGTCGGGGCCGGTGATGTACATGTGGCTGATCTGATCGACCATGATCGTGACGTCGGTCAGTGCGGGGGAGTACACGGCGCCGCCGGCCGAAGGACCCATGATGAGCGAGATCTGGGGGATCACTCCCGACGAGGCGACATTGAGGCGGAAGATCTCGGCGAACAGCGCAATCGATCCGACGCCCTCCTGGATCCGGGCGCCTCCCGAGTCGTTGATGCCGATGATCGGGCAGCCGAGCTTGAGAGCGAGCTTCTGCACCTTGACGATCTTGCGGCCGTTGGCTTCGGCGAGGGATCCGCCGAGGACGGTGAAGTCGTGAGCGAAAACCGCGACGGTCTTGCCTTCGATCGTGCCCAATCCGCAGACGACTCCGTCACCGTCGGGGCGGTTGTCCTGCATCCCGAACTGGTGATTGTGATGGCGGGCGAATTCGTCGATCTCCTGGAAGGAGTCGGCGTCGAGGAGAGCGTCGATGCGTTCACGGGCGGTCTGTTTGCCGCGCTTGTGCTGGTTGTCCACCGAGCGCTGATTGCCCGTGTGGGCTGCTTCTCGGCGCTGGGTGAAAGCGTCGATGCGCTCGGCTGTGGTCCGTGGAGTATCCGTCATGACTCCACAATAACGATGACGTGAGACTTCGTTGTGCACTCTCACCAAAAGAATCTAGAGTGGACTGGTGAACAGCCAACACAATTCCCTTCTCGTCGACGTCGACTCAGTGCGCCGCACCGCTGCGGATCGTGGTTTTTCGCTCCCCCCGCTGATCTGGGACGATAGCTGCACCTCGACGAATGACGAACTTGCGCGAGTGGTCCGAGAAGGAGCCGACGCCGGTTCGCCCGTGGCCGAATTCACCATCCGCGGCACCGACTTCCAGAACGCCGGACACGGCCGACTGGGCCGGACCTGGACGGTGCCCGCCCGCCGGTCGCTGACGTGGTCGATTCTGCTCACACCCCCGGCCGGGTTCTCCCAATGGGGATGGATCCCGCTCATCGCCGGTGAGGCCGTGCACTCCGCCGTCACCGAGGCGGGAGTGCCCGCCGCGATCAAATGGCCCAACGACGTGCTCACCGCCGAGGGCAGGAAGCTGTGCGGGATCCTCGCACGCGTCGAACCCCTGGCCGGCGGACCGCAGATCGTGTTGGGGATGGGGCTGAACACCCGGTTGGAGCCTGCTGATCTGCCGCGCGAAGACGCGAGCTCAATAGCGATCGAAACCGGAATCGACGGTTCAGAAATTGATCATGAAGCATTGCTAGTCTCGATTCTCGGCACACTGATCCCCTGCTACAGAGAGCTGATCGACTATGGAGATGAGGATTTCCGCGACAGCCGCACAGCGCGGAGAGTGCGTGATCATATGGTGACACTCGGGTCGCGGGTTCGGGTGGAGAAGCCTGACGGTTCCGACATCATCGGCACCGCCACGGGGCTGGACGCAGGAGCCGACCTCATCATCGACGATCAGGTGTGCTTAAGCGCCGGAGACGTCCACCATCTGCGTCCGGCCGCGGCCCCGACCGCTGCGGAGAGGAGCCAAGACTGATGGCGGTTTCGGACTTCACCGCCGGATTCGACATCGTCGAACCGGAACGGCTGGGCACACCCGAGGTCGGAGAAGCCGCAGGCACCTCCGCAGAGACTCGGCCGGCCGACGCCGGCACCCAGTCGCACAGAGACGCGCCCCGGTCCGCCGACGCATCGCAGCCGACCGCTCAGTCCCAGTCCGATGCCGTACCCCGGACGGAGTCGGATAGCCGGTCCGCCCCTGATTCTTCGCCGAGCCCGGAGCCGAAGGACGACGGTGAGACCTCGTCGACCGCCGAGGCGGACGATCGTTCCCCGGACACCCTCCTCGAGGAGGCGGCCGAGTCGAGCGCGGGCGATCCCTATGATGACGTCGACGGCGATGACGAGCCTGTCGGCGGCCTGACGGGGTCCGCGCCTCAGGCAGGAGAGGTCGGCGCGCAGCTCGCCGACGAGGTCACGGCTGATCCTGGCGCACCCCCCGCGGATGCTGCCGATGCGGATGCGGATGCGGATGCGGCCGACCCGGACATCGACGTCGATGAGGACTTCTTCAGCGGACTGCGTGAGGATCCGCGCACCACAGCGCTGCCGATCATCGACGAGGACGACGCCGACGGAGCTCTCGACGCGGACGGTCCCGACTTCGACGGCACGATCTATGAGACCCGAACCGCGGCCGAACGACTCGAAGAGATCCTGCTCGACGGCAAGCGCGTCCTCGACCGACGGGAGGCCGCGAAACTCGGCGGGATCTCCACGGTCTCGGCCCGGAAGATGTGGCGGGCCCTCGGCATGTCCCAGGCGAAGCCGACGGATAAGGCCTACACCGTCAGCGATGCGCACGCCCTGCGGATCTGGGCCAAGCCCGTCGCCGACGGTCTCATCGACCAGACCACCGCGCTGTCCCTGGCCCGGGCGATCGGCCAGACGACGGACCGCCTCGTCGTCTGGCAGATGGAGACCCTTGTCGAATTCCTCACCGAGGAGAAGGGACTGACCGACCCGGAAGCACGCCGGGATGCCCTGGCCGTCGTCGAAGAGATGATCGACCCGCTGCAGAAGATGCTCACCTACTCCTGGCGGCGCAACCTCGCCGACGTCATGGGCCGTCTCAACGTCAATGTCTCCGACGGGCTGGCCATGGACAACAGGCAGGGCTGGTACGACTCCTCGATGCCGTTGGCCCGCGCCGTCGGATTCATCGATCTCGTCTCCTTCACCCGCCTGTCGCAGAAGATGGAGCCACGGCAGCTGGCGGACATGGTCCAGGAGTTCCAGGGCATGGCCTACAACATTGTCGCCACCGGCGGCGGACGGGTCATCAAGACCGTCGGCGATGAAGTGTTCTTCGCCGCGTCGACCCCTCTGGCCGGGGCCGAGATCGCCATGACGCTGATGGAGCGCGTGACTGCCGCCGAGGACCTGCCCCAGGCGCGCGTCGGCTTCGTCTGGGGACGGGTGCTCTCCCGCCTCGGCGATATCTTCGGCTCCAGCGTCAACCTCGCCGCCCGCCTGACGGCCGTGGCCGACCCAGGGACGATCTTCACCGACGAGGAGACCGCACGAGTGCTCTCGGCATCGGACGACTACGTCTTCGAACCGCGCGATTCGATTTCGCTGCACGGACTCGGCGAGACCGCCATCGGCGAGATGAAGCGCGGCACCGCCGCCAAGATGCGCCTCGACCTCGACGACGATCCCGAGAACTCAGACCAGTGAGCGGCTGCAGCGGCCGCTGACAGCACAGGCGGCAGACAGCTGAGCCCAGCACCGAGGTGCTGGGCTCAGCTGCTGAAACGGCCGACGGGCCGAGTGGTTCGCCAGAGCAGGGCCCTCCGTCAGGGCCGGTCCGAGCTCAGAACAGGGCGGAGTCGTCGTCCTCGTCGTCATCGTCATGGGAGACGATCACGGCGCCTTCGATGTCGAACTTCGACCGCGCGATCTCGTCCTTGGCCTCATCGAGGTCGAGATCGAGCTCATCGAAACTGGTCGCCAGTCCTTGCTGCCCCTGCTGCTCCTTGCGTGCTGATCGCTTTCCGCCGGACTTCGGCTTCTCTTCGCCGGTGCCGGATGCAGAATCAGCGTCAGCTTCGGCTGATGCCTCAGCCGATTCGTCGCCGTCGGCCGTTGGGGAACGGTCGGCGGATTCGGCACCGCCGAGGCGGGGCAGGGTGCCGATGACATCGACCTTCGATTCCAACGGCGATCCCGTCCCATCGCGACGGGACAGTTCGGCCGGAAGCGTGCGTGCACCGCCGGCGGTGGCAGCAGCCTGCGGAGAGTCGCCGACCCAGGCCAGTGACAGTTCGGTCTCGCCCTTGAGGAACTTGTGGGCGCGCACCCCGGAGGTGGCTCGCCCTTTGGTCGGGAACTCGGAGAATTCGCTGACCTTGATCGACGACGATGGGGCGCCGTAGAAGTTCTCACCGCTGGCGATCGTGACGACCGCGAAGCTGCCGAGCTCGGCATCCGCGGTACCGTCCTCGTCGGTCTTCGCCGCCTTCGGAGTCATTCCGAAGAAGATCACCTTCGCCTCGGCGGCCACCTTGATTCCGGCCACACCCGAGGCGTTCCAGCCCTGTGCACGCAGACCGGAGGCGTCGAAGGCGAGCAGCTGAGCATTCGAGGTCACGAATACGGAGAGGGAATCGTCGATGTCCTCGGGTTGGGCGACCCCGACGACGGAGTCCTTTCCCTTGAGGGTGATGGCTTCCCACTCGTTCTTGTTCGGCCGACCGGCCACCGACACGCGTTTGACGACGCCGTCGGCGGTGCCGAGGACGAATTCCCGGTCGAGGTCGATCAGACCGATGATCTTCTCGTTCTTCTCCAGCGCCGCATATTCGGCGATCTTCACACCGCCGGCGACATTGGGCCGTGCCGCGGCCGGCGGCAGGGCGGGCAGATCGACGACGTCGACCATGTGCAGTCGACCGGTGGTGGTGATGGCGCCGACCTTGCCCTGAGTGGTGGTGACGATCTCCGAGACCAGCGCATCATGGCTGGAGCGGCGACCCTCACGTGCCAGCGGAGCGGCATCCGAGGTGCGCGCAATGCGTCCGGAGGTCGACAGCAGCACCCGGCAGGGAGAATCGGCGATCTTGAGGTTCGTCGGAGCCTTTTTGCCCTTGGCCGTCAGCTCCTTCATCGAGCCTTCGATGAGGACGGTGCGTCGCGGAGAGCCGATGACCTCGGCCGTGGACTCCAGTTCCGAGGCGACGAGTTCCCGCAGCTTCGCCTCATCGGCGAGCAGCGATTCGAGGTAGTCGATCGTCTTCTTCAGCTCGTCGCGTTCGGCCTCGAGTTCGAGACGCGAGAACTTCGTGAGCCGACGCAGCTGCAGATCGAGGATGTAGGTCGCCTGCAGCTCGGAGAGCTCGAAGACGTCCATGAGGCGGGTGCGGGCCGTGGCCGCATCGTCCGAGGAGCGGATGAGCTGGATGACCTCATCGATGTCGAGGATCGCAATGAGCAGACCTTCGACGAGGTGGAGCCGGTCCTTGGCCTTGCGCAGCTGGAAGACCGTGCGCCTGCGCACCACGTCGATGCGATGGGAGAGGTAGACCATGAGCAGCTCGCGCAGTCCCAGGGTCCGCGGCTGTCCCTCGACGAGGCAGACGTTGTTGATGCTGAACGATTCCTCGAGGGGAGTCTGGCGGTAGAGCTCGGCCAGCACCGCCTCGGGGTTGAAGCCGTTCTTCACGCCGATGACCAGACGCATGCCGTTCTTGCGATCCGAATAGTCATCGATCGAGGCGATTCCGGACAGCTTCTTCGCCCCGACCGCGTCCTTGACCTTCGACACGACCTTCTCCGGTCCCACGAGGTAGGGCAGTTCGGTGACGACGATTCCCTTGCGGCGGGCACTGATGTTCTCGATGGACACGGTGGCGCGGGTGCGGAAGGTGCCGCGACCGGTCTCATAGGCCTCGCGCACTCCGTCGAGGCCGATGATCCGTCCGCCGGTGGGCAGATCCGGGCCGGGGATGAAGCGCATGAGCTCCGAGAGTCCGGCATCGGGATTGCGGATGAGGTGGGCGCAGGCGGCGATGACCTCGCCGGGATTGTGCGGGGCCATGTTCGTGGCCATGCCGACGGCGATGCCCGAGGCGCCGTTGATGAGCAGATTCGGGAAAGCGCTGGGCAGGACCTCGGGCTGGGTGAGTGTGTTGTCGTAGTTCGGCACGAAGTCGACGACGTCTTCGTCGAGCCCGGCGATCATGTGCATCGACGCGGTCGTGAGTCGAGCCTCGGTGTAGCGCGGGGCAGCGGGACCATCGTCGAGGGAGCCGAAGTTGCCGTGGCCGTCGACCAGGGGCACACGCATGATGAAGCCCTGGCTGAGGCGCACGAGGGCGTCGTAGATCGCGGTGTCGCCGTGCGGGTGGAGCTTGCCCATGACATCGCCGACGATGCGCGAGGACTTCACATGTCCGCGGTCAGGGCGCAGCCCCATATCGCCCATCTGGTAGACGATGCGCCGCTGGACGGGTTTGAGGCCGTCCCTGGCGTCGGGCAGTGCGCGGGAGTGGATGACCGAGACCGCATATTCGAGGAACGAACTCTCCATCTCTGAGGAGACGTCGACTTCGATGACTCTGCCTTCGGGCATGGAACTCCTTTGACGCACGAACTGTTCGATTCGAACACCCGCCCGCGCCGAGGCTAGACCTCAGCGGGGGAGGGCACCCGTCGATTCTAGCGTTCGATTTGCGAACTCCTGCTCAATCGGGCGTTCCCGGAGGGTTCGTGTCGGAGCTCAGGCATCGTCGCGGCCGCTGCGCAGCCACTGGAAGAACTCCTTGAGGTATGCCTCGACATGCGAGCGCTCAGCCGTGCCGGCGACGAGTTCGCTGACCATCATGCCCGCGACCGAGCTGTTGACCCGTTGCGCGTATTCGGCGTCGATGCCGGCGAAGCGCATGATGAATTCCCTGATCGCGCGGAGGTTCTTCTCCTTGGCGATCACTGCCTCAGGCGGCAGAGCCGGATCCAGGCTGAGCATCATCATCGTGTAGAACCGGTTGCGGTCCGTGGTCAGCCAGTTCATGCAGAAGTCGATGGCGACCTCGATCGGGTCAGCGCCAGGAGCACGTACCAGCTCCGGCAGGCGTTCGAGCTGCTGGGAGTTGAGCTCTCCGATGCGTTCCATGATTCCGGTGATCAGGGCATCGCGGGTGCGGTAGACATTCGAAGTCGACCCCACCGGCAGTTCGGCCAGTGCATCGACTGCCCGATGGGTGAGTCCGCGGACTCCTTGTTCGGCGACTACGGCGATCGCGGAGTCGGTGACGACGTCTCTGCGCGAAATCATGACTGTGAGGCCTCGCTCTCATGGGACACCTGCTGAACGCGGGCGCCTGGGACGGTGGATGACCAGTGACTGGCCACAGACAATGGCCGCCGGAGCGGCCATTCATTAAAACACGAATTCATAACATTTCGTGGTGAACGGATACAGACACTACCCGTCAAGTCTGCGAATTGGTATAGGACGCGCCAATATGCCGTTGTGACAGTGAAATTCGAAGACGGCCTGCGGCGGGTGTGGTTTCTCCTTTCAGCTGGGCGGGCGTCTGCTCCAATCCGTCTCAGCTCAGCAGTCGACGGGTGCTGTCGATCCGAGTCGGGTCGGGCAGGAGGTCGACGTGGGCGCTGAGCACATGCGACTCGGTCTCTGTGGCGACCATCGGGTGGATGACGAGCTCGAGGATCTGCGGATGGTTCTCCACCAGCACAGCGAGCCTCTCCAGCACATTGCGCAGCGGTTCGATGTTCATCGGCGGCAGACCGCGATAGCCGAACAGCCGCGGGGAGGCCTTGATCGACCGGATCATGTCCCCGGCCTCCTTGTCGGTGATCGGGGCGACCCGATGAGCGACATCGCCGAGCAGCTCCGTGGTGTCCCCGGCCAAAGAGAACGCCAGCAGCGGACCGAGCAGCGGATCCTCACCGGCGCGGAGGACGCAGGGGACACCATGCGGGGCCATAGCTTGGACGTCGACGAGCGGCTCATCCTCACCGGCCAGCTGCCGGATGGTCTCCTGGATCGCGGTGAAATCCTCGGCGAGCTCCTCTGGGGTGTCGATGTTCAGGCGCACACCGCCGAGCTCCATCCGGTGCCGCAGCACCGTGGTCACGGCCTTGAGGGCGACCGGATACCCGATCTTCTCAGCCGCGGCGATTCCTTCGTCCACCGAGGAGGCCGTGACGTAGGGAAGCACCTCGATTCCGTAGGCGCTGAGCAGGTCGCGGACGTCGTCGCGTTCGAGCCTGACGGGGGAGCCCGGCTGTGCCCCCTCCAGGGCTGCGTCGATGATCGTCCGCACCTTCTTGTCATCGATGTCGTCGAGCTCGGTGTAGCGCCCGTGGTCGGCGGCCCTCCACCGGGCATAGTCCGTGGCCCTGGCCAGAGCCCACACAGCATCTTCGGGACCGATATAGCTGGGGACGGTGTGGGAGACCCGGCTGCCGGCCTCATCGGTGAGGTACGTGGTCAGTTCGTCTTGGACACCGTGGATGCCGAGGAAGCAGGCGACCGTGGTCTTCCCCGAGCGTGCGGCCGACTCGGACAGCAGGCCGGCGATCTCCGTCTCCTCCGCACCGGCCGACGGGGTGAAGGTGACGATGACCGAGTCGACGTCGTCGCGGGCATACATCGCATCGAGTTCGGTCCGGAAGGTCTCCGCATCGACCTCGGGGTGCAGGGACACGGGCTCGGTGTCGACGCGCAGACCTTCGGAACGGGCGCGCTGCATGATCAGGGTGCTCATCGCCGCGGAGTTGCCGATGACCCCGACCCGGCGGCCCGCCGGCAGCTTCTGGGTCGAGAACACCTGGGTGAGGTCGAAGAGCTGGTGGATCGTATCCGCGCGGATCACTCCCGCCTGCTCGAGCACCTGGTCGAGGGTGTTCGGCGCCAGGGAAGAGGTACGCACGATATGCCCGGGCGGCAGCTCCCGGCCCGTGAGGTCGGACTTGATGACGACGACGGGTTTGACGCGCGAGACTCGACGGGCGATGCGCGAGAACTTGCGCGGGTTGCCGATGGATTCGAGGTAGAGACCGACGGTCTGCGTGGCCGGATCCTCCTCCCAATACTGGAGGAGGTCATTGCCGGAGAGGTCGGCGCGGTTGCCTGCGGAGACGAAGGTGGAGATGCCCAGTCCGCGGGTCTTCGCCGCCGCGAGCAGGGCGGTGCCCAGCGCCCCGGACTGACTGAAGAGCCCGAGCGTTCCGGAAGCCGGGAGGAACGGGGCCAGAGAGGCGTTGAGCGAGATGTCGGCGGCCTCGTTGACCAATCCGAAGGAGTTCGGCCCGACCACGCGCATTCCGTAGGCGCGGGAGGTTGCGACCATGCGGCGCTGGAGTTCGGCCCCCTCGGGACCGGTCTCGGCGAAACCGGAGGAGATGACGAGCACGGCTTTGACCCCGTGCACGGCACAGTCCTTGACCACCTCGGTGACGGACTCGGCGGGCACGGCGATGACCGCGAGGTCGGCCTTGCCCGGCAGATCGGCGAGGCTCGGATAGGCCTGGACGCCGGCGATCTGATCGGCTTCGGGGTGGACGACCCACAGGTCGCCGGTGAACTTCGCGGCCGTGATGTTGCGGATGAGCAGATGTCCGGTGGAGTTGCGTTTGCGGCTGGCGCCGATCACCGCCACCGAGGCGGGGTGGAGGACCGTGCGCACGCTCAGGGCCTCGGCCCTGTGTTCCCTGGAGGCCTGCACTTCGATGGACCGTGCCGTGGGATCGATGTCGAACTTCACGGCCACGACACCGTCATCGAAACCGCGGGAGACCTCGTAGCCGGCGGCCTGGAAGACCTGCAGCATCGACCGGTTCTGGGGAAGCACCTCGGCGGTGAATCGCTGGATCCCCGATTCGCGCGCGGCCGCGGCCAGATGCTCCAGCAGGATCGAACCGACCCCGCGACCCTGGTGGGCGTCGGCGATGTTGAACGCCACCTCGGCGTCGGTGTCGGTGATCCGATCGAAGCGGCCGACACCGATGATGTCGTCGCCGATGAGCATGATCAGCGCCACTCGGTCGTGGTGGTCGACGTTGACGAAGCGGTCGAGGTCGCGTTTGGGAAGCCGGGGCAGCGGAGCGAAGAAGCGCAGATAGACGGACTCCGGCGATTGGGCCTCGTGCATGCGGGCCAGAGCAGCGGAATCGTCAGGGGTGATCGGGCGAAGGTGGGCGGTGCCGCCGTCGCGGAGGACGACATCGGCTTCCCACCCGGCAGGATAGTCTTCCATGGTCCCAGCATATGCGTCGGGCGTCCTGATATGGCCGACCTCGCTGGGACAAGTCAGAGGAGTGGGGCACAATAGTGGGCATGGCATTACCCGAAGTTCTCGTTCACGATCTGCAGTCGGCCGGCTACTATCCCCAGCTCACTCAGGGCATCCTCGCCGACTCGCTCTACGACGAACCGGTCTTGGCCCACTTCGTCCACATCGACACACATGTCGACATCGAATCCATCCACCGGCATGTCACCGCCTTCGTCCTCACCGAGACCCGCCTCCTACTGGCTCACGTCGATGACGATCCGAACGCGGAACCCGGCGCCAAACCCCGCGCCGTCACGAGCAGCGAGGACATCGAACTCGATCGCCTGGGTACCGTGATGGTCGGCCGCACCTTCGCCGATCCGGCCGCCTACAAGCCCGGTGACAAGCCCGTCGAGGTTTCGCTGACCATGTCCTGGGGTGCGTCGAAGCGCATCGAGGCCTTCCCCGAGACCTGCGGAGATCCCAACTGCATGGGCGATCACGGATACGGCGGATCGATCTTCGCCGAGGATGTCATGCTCCGGGTCTCGGCCGAGGCCGAAGGGCAGGCCGCCGTCGACCGAATGGCCGACTTCGCCGGGAAGCTGCGCGCCGCAGTCTTCCACGCCCGGCTGCGGTCGCGCCGCTGATGAGCGAGGACTCGACGAGTCAAAGGCAGCAGGACCCATCCGGTGCTGAGCACCTGGGGCCCCCGGACTATGCGGGTCCCATGCTCTCCGATGTCGTTCCCGCCGCGGCGCTGAGCCTCGGTGCGGCCGACGCCCTCGATGCGCCGATGTCCGATCGTGCACGAACGCTCGGACTCGACCGGGAGTCCCGGGCGACGATCGTTGTGCTCATCGACGGTCTCGGGGAGCAGCAGCTGCGCCGCTACAGCGGATACACTCCCTTCTTCCGGTCGCAGGCCGGAACACGCCGTACCCTGTCCGCCGGATTCCCGTCGACGACGGCGAACTCTCTGTCGTCGTTGGCCACGGGCCGCCTGCCCGGCGCCCACGGCGTGGTCGGCTACCGCGTCCTCGACCCGGAGAAGGACGCGGTGTTCAATCAGCTGACGTGGAACCTCGACGTCGACCCCGTCGCCTGGGTCCCCGATGCGACGCTCTTCGAACGCCTCACCGATGCCGGAATCGATGTGGTCAGCCTCGGAGAGAAGAAGTTCGCCGGACGCGGCCTCAACCGGGCCTCGCTGCGCGGAGGCAGATTCCGGGACTCGAAGAGCCTGGAGGAGCGCTGTGCCCAGGCTCTCGCCGAGGCGAGGGCTCCGGGCCGCCGCCTCGTCTACCTCTATTGGGGCAATCTCGACAAGACCGGTCATGTGCACGGTGCGGACTCCGCCGCTTGGACAGAAGAACTCGAACGCGTCGATCTCGCCCTGTCCCGACTCGCCTCCGACCTGCCGCACGACGCGACCATGCTCATCACCGCCGACCACGGCATGGTCGACGTCGACCAGGAACGTCGTTTCGACCTCGCTGAACTCCCTGAGCTCAAGGCCGGCCTGCGCCACGTCGGCGGAGAGCCGCGCGCACTGCATCTCTACGCTGCTGAGGGCGCGGAGGCGGACGTGCTCTCGGTCTGGCAGGAGACGCTCGACGACCGCGGGCTCATCCTGCCGAAGGCCTCGGCGATCGACCGCGGCTATTTCGGTCCAGTCGCCCCGCACGTCTATCCGCGGATCGGGGATTTCCTCGTCATCTGCACCGATGGCTTCGCCGTGGTCGATTCGGAAGTGGAATCCGCCTCCGCGCTGGCCCTCATCGGTCACCATGGTTCCACCACGGAGCAGGAGCTGGAGATCCCGCTGCTCGTCGTGTGAGCGGTGCCGACTGCAGCCGAGATGACTCACCACCGACCTTCTGGGAGCACCCGTTGACGACGATCCGCTGGACCGAAGACGGCATCGGCCGCACAGCCCACTGGCATTCTGAGAACGGGGCGACGCCTCCCGCCACTGTGCAGATCATCGGAGACGAGACAACCGCCGACGAAGCCTGCCGATTGACACGCGCCGGAGTGGGACTGCTGTGGCGCGGAGACTTCCACAACGGCCGTCAACTCGTCCAGGCGATGAACCGTCGGCTCAGAGGCGACCGAGGCGGAAACCGTGAAGGCACAGGGGGGCGACGTTCCGGCGGCCGTCGCGGCGGCCGGGGTCGATCCCGCGACAGACGGGGCAGAGACCGATTCGTGGGACCCGGGGACAGCGATGGCCCTGCTCTCGATCCCGCGCTGTCATTCTTCGCGGAACGTGACGCCATCGAGCAGCGGGCCCGGCTGCTCGGCAGAGTCGTCGTCGAGCTCGGCCCGGACTTCGACCTCGCCCTGCGCCGTGCCCCCGACGTCGCCGCCGCCTGCCGCGCCGCCTACGGCCCGGCCGACGGACCGGTCTGCGTGTCGCTCACCGAACTCGGCGGAGTGCTCAGCGCTTATGAATGGCAGCTGCGAGGAGTCGAGATCCCGGCTCTGGGCGATTCCGTCCATCCGCGCTACGGCGTCTTCTCGCCTGTGCGGGGAGAGTACCTCGATCTCGTCGCGCAGACGCCCCTGCCGTGGGGAAGGAACGTCGGTCCGGTTTCGACCGACACGGATTCCGCGCAGACGACCGGCACCGCATTCGACCTCGGAACGGGGACCGGAGTCCTCGCCGCGATCCTGCTGCGGCGCGGCGCTGCGACAGTGGTGGCCACCGACATCAACCCGCGCGCCGTCGCCTGCGCCAGTGAGAACCTCGACCGTCTCTGTCCTGGTGCCGATGTGAGCGTGATCGAGACCGACCTGTTTCCGCCCGGTCGTGCCGACCTCATCGTGTGCAATCCGCCGTGGCTGCCGGCCCAGCCGACCTCGGCACTCGAGATCGGCATCTACGATCCGGACTCCGCTGTCCTCCATCGCTTCGTCGAGAGGCTGACCGACCACCTCACACCGGCTGGGGAGGGATGGCTGATCATCTCCGACCTCGCCGAACGATTGGGCCTCAGGCCCTCAGGTGAGCTCCGCGAACGCATCGAGGCGGCAGGACTGCGCGTGCTCGAACGCATCGACACGGTGCCCCGCCATCCCCGCGCCGCTGATACCGCCGACGCGCTCCACGCTGCCCGCAGCGCCGAAGTTACCTCACTGTGGCGACTGGGACGGAGATGAGCTGCCGACCGCTCGGCCGATCCACAATTTGACCGCAGTCGATCCGCGACTGGCGCGGAAGATAGGATGGAACACGTGACTTTTCCTCGAATCGGTGTCATTGGCGGCGGACAACTGGCACGCATGCTCGCCCCCGCCGCAGAAGCCCTCGGCGTCCGTTTCTCCGTTCTTGCGGAGACCGCCGACGCCCCCGCCACACAGGTCATCAACGAGGTGACCGTCGGTGACTATACGGACTATCCGACGCTCAAGGCCTTCGCCGAGACCGTCGACGTCATCACCTTCGACCACGAACACGTCCCACCGGAGCATCTGCAGGCCCTCGTCGAGGCCGGACACGCAGTGCGCCCCGGGCCCGATGCCCTCATCTTCGCCCAGGACAAGATCCGGATGCGCACGAAGATGGACGAGCTCGGTCTGCCCAACCCCGCATGGGCGGAGATCACCTCGGCCGCCGATGTCGAAGCGTTCGCCGCTCGTGTCGGATACCCCTTCATCCTCAAGACGCCCCGCGGAGGCTATGACGGCAAGGGTGTGCGCGTCATCGACAGCCTCGACGAGGCCGTCGAATGGCTGAACGAGGTTCCCCAGCTGCTCGCCGAGGAGAAGGTCGACTTCACCCGGGAGCTCGCCGTCATGGTCGGGAGGTCCCCGATGGGGCAGACCGCAGTGTGGCCGGTCGTCGAGACCTGGCAGCAGAACGGTGTGTGCAAGGAGGCCATCGCCCCGGCTCCCGATCTGCGTGATGAGAAGGCGCGGGCCATCACCGAAGCGATCCTCACTGTCGCCGGCACCCTCGAGGTCACCGGCGTCATGGCGATGGAGATGTTCGAGACTGCCGAGGGGTTCCTCATCAACGAATTCGCAATGCGCCCGCACAATACCGGGCACTGGACCCAGGACGGAGCGGTGACGAGCCAATTCGAACAGCACCTCCGCGCGGTTCTCGACCTTCCCCTCGGCAGCCCCGCGGCACGGGAGGACGTGTCCGTGATGGTCAACATCCTCGGCGCCGATCATGAGGACCTCTATCAGCCGTACCTGCACGTCATGGCTCACGACCCGGCGGTCAAGGTTCACCTCTACGGCAAGGGGGTGCGCCCGGGTCGGAAGGTCGGCCACGTGAACGCCTACGGCGAGGATCGGCAGCTCGTGCTCGCTCGAGCGCGGCATGCCGCCGATTTCATCGCCGGCGTCGACGTCGATCCGCATCCTCAGATGCCCGCTCCGGAGAATCTCCGGGCCGAGAGCGAACCCGGTACACGCTGAGTCCCGGCGCCGACTGCACCCCGGCCCCATCCGACGCCCATCCGCGGTGTCAACCGCCCGCAACGAAGGAAGCACAGATGACCACAGCGAATGAAGACTCCACTGACACGGCGGCTCCGGTCGGCATCGTCATGGGCTCGGACTCGGACTGGCCGACGATGAAAGCAGCCGCCGACGCCCTCGACGAACTTGGCATCGAATCGAGCGCCGAGGTGGTCTCCGCCCACCGCATGCCCGAGGACATGGTCGACTGGGCGAAGTCCGCGGCCGCGCGAGGCGTCCGGGTGATCATCGCCGGAGCCGGGGGAGCGGCCCATCTGCCCGGAATGATCGCTTCGATGACCTCGCTTCCGGTCATCGGAGTCCCCGTGCCCCTGAAGTACCTCGACGGAATGGACTCGCTGCTGTCCATCGTGCAGATGCCCGGAGGAGTTCCCGTGGCCACCGTTTCGATCGGCGGCGCCAAGAACGCCGGCCTGCTGGCGGCGCGCATCCTCGGGGCCGGTCAGGGCGCCGAAGCCGAGGTTGTGCGCACGCGTCTCGACGACTATCGGAGCCAGCTGCGGCAGGTCGCTCTCGACAAAGGCCGGGCACTGCAGGAATAATAGGGCTTGCTGAACGTTTGATAAGTCTGAGGAGAATGATGTTCGACCTGTACCAGCCCAGCGAAGAGCACGAAGAGATCCGCGCCGCGGTCCGCAATGTCGTCGAGAAGAAGATCGCGCCGTTCGCGGCCGAGGTCGATGCGGACTCCCGCTACCCGCAGGAGGCGCACGACGCCCTCGTCGAGACGGACTTCTTCGCCGCGCACATCCCCGAAGAGTACGGGGGCATGGGCGCTGATGCGCTGGCAGTGGCGATCATCATCGAAGAGGTCGCACGCGGCTGCGTCTCGTCCTCGCTCATTCCGGCTGTGAACAAGCTCGGCAGCATGCCCGTCCAGCTCGGAGGCAGCGAAGAGATCAAGAAGAAGTACTTCCCGTCCGTGGCCGCCGGAGAAGCAGGATTCTCCTACGGACTGTCCGAGCGCGAAGCCGGATCCGACACCGCATCGATGAAGACCCGCGCCGAACGCGACGGCGACGACTGGATCCTCAATGGTGTCAAGACCTGGATCACCAACGCCGGAGAATCCGAGTACTACACGGTCATGGCCGTGACCGACCCCGACGGAGCCCGCGGACGCAACATCTCCGCCTTCGTCGTCGAGAAGTCCGATGAGGGCTTCACCTTCGGTGAGAAGGAGCGCAAGCTCGGCATCAAGGGCTCGCCCACCCGCGAGCTCCTCTTCGACAATGTCCGCCTGCCCGGCGACCGCATCGTCGGTGAGCCCGGGGAAGGCCTGAAGATCGCCCTGCGCACCCTCGACCACACTCGAGTCACGATCGCCGCGCAGGCCGTCGGCGTCGCCCAGGGCGCGCTCGACTACGCCCTGGCCTACGTCAAGGATCGGCAGCAGTTCGGCAAGTCGATCGCCGATAATCAGGCGATCCAGTTCATGCTCGCCGATATGGGCATGAAGCTCGAGGCGGCACGCCAGCTGACCTACACCGCTGCCGCCAAGAGCGAACGCGGCGATGAGGACCTCACGTACTTCGGCGCCGCGGCGAAGGCCTTCGCCTCCGATGCTGCGATGGAGATCACCACTGACGCCGTGCAGCTGCTCGGCGGTGCCGGCTACGTCGTGGACCACCCGGTCGAGCGGATGATGCGCGATGCGAAAATCACGCAGATCTACGAAGGCACCAATCAGATCCAGCGGATGGTGATGGGACGCAAACTCCTGGCCTGAACCGGGTTCGGACGCTCTGCGGCAGGCCGCACCTGGTCAAGGCTGCACGGTGCCGTCCGGTCTGTATCGAACGGGCGCCGCGGATTCCCCAGACGGGAGTCTGCGGCGCCCGTTCTTCTGTCTGTGAAGAATCGCACACGCGACGAATCCGACATGCGCGGCGCGGATGTGCCGGAATCGATGGTTCTCACGCGACACAATAGGTGAACACAGTGGACTCTGAAGTGTCTTTGGCACAGTTGTCTGCTGTGGACACCCGATGGGGCGATACGGCCTGTGTGGCCACCCGCGGATGTCGATGCCGGAAGCAGTCCGTGAGCAGAGCCTGAAGCGAAGGGAAGTCAGTGGCTGAGACGAGATATGTGGACCCGATCCGCCACCCGTCGTATGCTTCGCAGCCGACGCGTGATGTGCGGGCGTGGCTTCTGCTGCTCGTCACGGCTCTCGTGCCCGGGGGAGTGCAGCTGCTCTTCGGCCACCGCCGCTGGGCGAAGATCTCTCTGTCGATCACCGCCATCAGCTGGATCCTTGCTCTGATCGCCGGTGTGATCGTCCTCATCAGCCGGACGTTCCTCTTCACCATCGGCACGAACCCCTTCATCCTCACCTTTCTGACCATTTGGGTGCCCGTCATCGCCATCAACTGGGCGGTGTGCCTGTTCGACACCCTGCGGCGCATCCGGATCGTCACGATCTCCCGAAGGGCCCGCAAACGCTTCGTGGCGGCCTTCTGTGCCCTCCTGCTCATCGTCGTGGGCCCCTTGGCTTGGGGGACGACGATTCTCAACTCGCAGCGCGGACTGATGAGCGACCTGTTCGCCTCGGGCAAGGCACTCAAACCCGTCGACGGCCGATACAACATCCTGCTGCTGGGTTCGGACGCCGGAAAAGGGCGGACAGGAATCCGACCGGACTCGCTGTCGCTGGTCTCGATCGATGCGAAGACCGGCAAAACCGTCATCATCGGCCTGCCTCGCAATATGGAGAACGTGCCGTTCCCGGACGACTCGCCGTTGCACAAGCACTACCCGCAGGGATACAACTGCGGGGACGAATGTCTGCTCAATGCCGTCTTCCAGCAGGGCGAACAGCACAAGGATGAGTTCGAGGACCCGAAGACTGCCGGCGAGCAGGCGACGATGGACGCCGTTTCGGGCGCCACCGGACTCGAGGTCCAGTACTACGCGATGATCAATCTCAAGGGATTCGAAAACCTCATCGACTCCCTCGGCGGAATCACCCTCGTCTCCGGCAAGCGAGTGCCGATCTCGTCGAAGGTCGATCCGACCACGGGCGAGCATGGGCCGGTCAAGGGATGGATCGAACCGGGCAAACAGAAGCTCGACGGCTTCCATGCGCTGTGGTTCGCCCGCTCCCGAGAGTTCTCCAGCGACTACGAGCGGATGGTCCGCCAGCGCTGCGTGCAGACGGCGATGGTCAAACAGCTCGACCCGGCCACCGTGCTCACCCGCTACCAGTCGATTGCGAAAGCCACTCCGGGGGCCGTGTCGACGGATATCCCCTCGTCTCAGGTGGACTCGTTCGTCGACCTCGCGCTCAAGGTGAAGTCGCAGAAGATCGAATCCGTCGACCTCACCCCGCCGCGCATCACTCCGTCACAGCCCGACTTCGATGTGGCACATCAGCTGGTAGCCGATAAGATCGAGGAGTCGTCGAAGTCCTCCGAAGAGGACAAAGGCGCGTTCTCGGTTCCCGGAAGCGACCTGTCAGCCGCTGCCGGAGTCGATGCGGGACTCGATCCGAACCCCGGTTCAGGGCCGCAGCTGCTGGCACAGGGTGCCGGCGACACCTCTGCTGACAACGGCGAAGAAGCCGACGCAAAGGCGATCTGCTACGTGCCGTGAGGCGCTGCTGTGAGGTCGGTCGTGATGAGACCAATGACCGAATCGGTCGATCCCATGACGATTCCGGGAAAATCTTTTGCTCGGTGTGTCCCTTGTCAATACTGGGAACCACACTCGTGTAATTAGAATATTCTGCTCTGTGGCTAGTCTGACACGCCGAAAATGTGTAACAATTTTGAGATGTTGGGGTTGCCCACCGTTCTGCCAACGGTGAAGGGGACCTCGAGGCCTGAACTTCCCTGTCTTCCTCGAAAAGGCTGTAACGATGAAATATCTATTGCCCACTGTTGCGGGCTGCGCTTCTATTGCGCTGGTCGGCACCTTAGCGGTCACGGCACCGTCGGCTTCCGCAGCCACGACGACGCCTGATGTGTCCAAAGAGGCGCTGAACGTCAGCAAAGAGGGACTCAACGTCCCCGGTGCCCGCGATTCCAGTGATTCCACCGCCACTGCCGCCAACCAGAGCGCCACGAGCAATCTGCCGAATATCTTCAAGTCGCAGACTGCACTGGCCTCGGCCAAGGTGCCCGATATCGTCAACGCTTCGGCGTCGGCATCTGCGGCTTCGGTCAACAACGTCTCCGCCGGACTGACCTCCGGGGGCGACGACGCCGTGCCGTCCGAGGGATCGGCGCCGTCCGAGACCGAGCAGGCTCCTGCCGAGGGCGCAGAGACCGAGACCCCGAAGTCCGAGGACGAGGACGCGAAGGATTCGTCCGACGAGTCGAAGGCCGAGGGCGAAGACGACATCTCCGGTTCGGTCCGTCAGAAGACCGAAGACGGAGTGAACATCGCGCTCATCTCCGATGTCCTCGACGTTCCCGCGAACAACCCGAGCCTTGTCGGCTTCACCTTCTCCGAGTCGAAGTCCAATATCCGCATCCAGGTCCGCACCAAGCAGGGTTCGGAATGGGGCAATTGGGACACCCTGGACGAAGAGCAGCAGGAAGAAGCCCAGAACAAGGGTTCGGAGCCGATGACGGTGTCGAACGCTTCCGCTGTGCAGATGCGCATCCTCGGTGACTCCGCGCCGAGCGAGGCCGAACTCGTCCTCGTCGATCCGAAGAGGGACGCCGGCGACGCTCAGGCCGTCGCCGAGAACGATCCCGTCGAGCTCGACGATCAGGTCAGCGGCGACTCTGCCGGTGCTGAAACCGCGCCGGAGCAGTCGACCGAGGACTCGACCGACGCCGAGGCGGCATCCGCAGAGAACGTCGATGCGGCCGCCGGCGCGACGGTGACCAACCAGAACTACGTACCCGGATCGTCGACGGTGGACACCGTGGCGAAGAAGGTGTCGAAGCCGAAGATCGGCTCGCGCAGCTCGTGGGGTGCCAAGGCCTACCGCGGCAGCCCCGATTACGCCAGCGGCATCAAGCAGGCCGTCGTTCACCACACCTCCGGTTCGAACAGCTACTCGGCTGCCGATGTTCCCGGAATCATCCGCGGTATCCAGGCCTACCACCAGCAGGGCCGCGGCTGGAACGACATCGGATACAACGTCGTCGCAGACAAGTACGGCCGCCTCTGGCACGCTCGCGGCGGTGACGTCTCGAAGGCCGTCATCGGCGCTCACGTCGCCGGACACAACACCGGAACCTTCGGCATCTCCGTGCTGGGTACCTACAACAGCGCGGCCCCGCCGAAGAAGACACGCGATGCCGTCGCCTCGGCGATCGCCTGGAAGTTCTCGATCAACGGAATCTCCAAAGCGACGAAGTCGAACCTGGTCGGCCACCGCGATCTGGGGCAGACCGACTGCCCGGGTGACGCCTTCTACGGCAAGCTGGGTGAGATGCGTTCGACGGTCAATTCGATCCTGAAGACCGGCGAACAGCCCAGCGACAGCAAGGACGACGACAAGTCCAAGGACGACGACAAGAAGACCGAGAAGCCGAAGGCGAAGACCTCGATCGAGAAGTACGCCGAGAAGAACAAGCTCGGCAAGGCTCTCGGCAAGGAATACGACGTCAAGGGCGTTTCTGGCGCCAAGGCACAGAAGTTCGAGAAGGGCACTGTCTACTGGTCCAAGAAGACCGGTGCCTACCACCTGTCCGGAGCGATCGCTTCGGCGTACAAGGGCAATGCAGTCACCGACTTGGGGCTGCCCACCTCTGCGGAGAAGGGCGGCCTCAAGGGCGGGGGCGTCGCACAGCGCTTCGAAAAGGGCTCGTTCTACTGGTCGAAGAACACCGGCGCCCACTACACCTCCGGCACCATCATGAAGTACTGGGGTGACAAGGGGACCGTCAAGGGTCACCTCGGTTACCCCAAGTCGGACGTGGTCTACAAGAAGGGCCGCGGTGAGCAGCTCTTCGAAGGCGCACGTCTGGTCTGGGCCGAAGGCTACGGAACCACCGAGTTCTCTCCCAAGGGTTCGATCGCCGGCGGAGTCAGCGACGACAATGCTCCGGGCGGCGCGACGCCGCCGGGAGACGATTCCACCGATGACAAGTCGCCTGCAGACTCCGGGGAAGGTTCTGCAGACGACAAGGACTCGAAGGACGATAAGTCCAAGGATGATTCCAAGAAGGACGACAAGTCCAAGGACGACAAGTCCAAGGACGACAAGAAGAAGGACGACGACAAGAAGAAGGACAAGCCGTCCAAGGCCGAGAAGATCGCGGCCCAGCGTGCGTCCATCATCAAGGATGCGAAGGCCAACCTCGGCGTCAAGTACGTCTGGGGCGGGACCTCGCCGAAGTCCGGTTGGGACTGCTCGGGTTACACCCAGTACGTCTATGGCAAGAACGGCATCAAGCTGCCGCGCACAACCAGTCAGCAGCGTTACGCCGGCAAGGAGATCTCGCTCAAGGACGCCAAGGCCGGCGACCTGATCTGGATCCCCGGTCATATCGGAATCATCTCCGAGACCAAGGGCCAGATGTACGATGCCGGCTCGACGCGGACGAACACCACGAAGCGCAGCTACAGCTGGATGCTGAACCGTGGAGCCAAGGTCATCCGCGTAGTCGGCTGACACCAGGCATCGAGGACAGGGCGTACAGCGCCTGCCGGCCAGTGCCCCGAGGACGAACCCATTGTGGATCTCCCTCGGGGCACTGTCTGGTTTCCCGGACGATTCCGGTTGCGGCAGTGACCGGTCGATATGTATCTGCGCAGGTGACAAGCGGTGAATAGATTGTGACTTCGGCTGAACAGTCAGTGAAGTGCCGACCCCGGCCACGACAGCGGGGCTAGGCTGGACTGAGCACAACCGGAAATCACCGGATGTGAATCCAAATCGATCCTGTCAAAAGGGGGCCCGCAGTGCATCGTCTGCACAATACGGTCAAGAAGTTCGAATGGGGCAGCACCGACGCGATTCCCGCGATCCTCGGCACAGTCCCGGACGGCACCCCCTGGGCGGAACTCTGGCTCGGAGCCCACCCGGTCAGCCCCTCTCGACTCGACGTCGGGCACACGCCGTCCCAGGCTCCGCTGGAACGGCAGAACCGCCTCGGCGGGCAGCAGCCGACGGGCGGCGTGGCGACGGAGGCCGAGCCTCGGCTCGGACCCAACCTCATCGAGTACCTGGCGGGGGACCCTGAAGGTCTGCTCGGCCACGACTCCCTCGAGTCCTTCGGAGCGCGACTGCCGTTCCTGCTCAAGGTGCTCTCGGCGAGCAAGGCCCTGTCGATCCAGGTGCACCCGAATCGCGAACAGGCCCGGGCCGGATTTGCCGCCGAGGAAGCGGCCGGACCGGCGCTGGACGCTCCCGACCGGAACTTCAAGGACGCCTCGGCGAAACCGGAGCTCATCTACGCGCTCACCGACTTCCACGCGCTCACAGGGTTCCGCCCGCGCAAGGCCGTGCGAGCCACGTTCGAACGGATGCTCTCCCAGCCGCTGACTCCGCCGTCCTTGGACGTGCTCGGAGCGATCATCGCAGCGCTGAAGTCCTTCAGCGAATCCAAGGCGCTGTCACGCGCCGTTGAAATCATCCTCAGCGATCCGCGGACGCCCGGGCTCGTCGACGAGGTCGCCGCCCACGGGATCGACGAACTGCCGGTCGGACACATCAGCCGGTCAGGCAGCGCGGTCGACCCGGCGCAGACATTCTGCGAGCTGGTCACCGACTATCCCCATGACCCTGGCGCGCTGGTCGGACTCATGCTCAACCGAGTTCACCTGCAGCCGGGAGAAGCGCTGACCATGGACGCCGGAGTGCTGCATGCCTACCTCTTCGGCACAGGCATCGAGATCATGGCCTCGAGCGACAACGTCGTGCGCGGCGGGCTGACCTCGAAGCACGTCGACATCGAACAGCTGTCGAAGATCACGGACTTCCACGCCGGTGCACCCCGGATGGTCGAACCCGATCACTCGGGAATGCTGCTGGGACCCACCGATGACTTCGCTCTGCAGGCACTGCGGTGCCCGCGCACGACGACGGTGGAACGGCGCGGTGCGGCGATCGTGCTGTGCACCGCGGGAACTGTCACACTCAGCTCGCTCGGCTCGACGCTCACCCTCGAACGTGGGCAGAGCGCCTTCATCGCGGCCAACGAACCGACGGTGACGGCCGATGGCCACGGCGATGTGTTCGTAGCGACCACCGGACTGAATTCCGGTGCTGCCGGCCGCTGAGCGCGCGCTGTCCGCCACCACCGGCGGCTGAGCTCGTCTGCTCAACTCGCCCCAGCGAATGCTTACTCACCCCTGCTGATCGGTGTGCAGGGCCCCTGCAGAATTGTTGGGTCGATCCGCGGTGATTTCTTCAACGTAACCACCGTGGGTCGACCCAACAATCTGCGTTTCCTACGGTGTCGAGCAACGTCCGACGGTCCTGACGGACGAATCCGGTGTTCGGCGGCGGTCGACGCCAGCGCGTGGGTGGTCAAGACTGCGGTGCGCCGGCAGCAGAACACAGAACAGTGGTCACGTTCGGATGCTTCTGAGCGATCAGAGAGAGCATCCGAACGTGACCACTGTTCGATCACCAAGTGTCCTCGTTCGGACACTGCACGCGTGAGGCCCGGGCCGGTCACCTGGAACTCAGGCGGCGACCTCGATGGTGGGGACGTCCTCGGGGACGATCACCTCGGCGCCTGTCTTGTCCTTGACTTCGTCGACGGTCACGCCCGGGGCGAGTTCGACGAGGGTGAACGTGTCACCGCTGACGTCGAGTACGGCGATATCGGTGATGATGCGCTCGACGACGCCCTTTCCTGTCAGCGGCAGCTCGCACGACTTCAACAGCTTGTGCGAACCGTCCTTGGCGACGTGGTCCATGATGACGATGACGCGCTGGGCACCGTGCACGAGGTCCATCGCGCCGCCCATGCCCTTGACCATCTTGCCCGGGATCATCCAGTTCGCGATGTCTCCGTTCGTGGCTACCTGCATGGCGCCGAGGATCGCGGCGTTGATCTTGCCGCCGCGGATCATCCCGAAGCTCGCCGCAGAGTCGAAGTACGCGGCGCCCGGGTTCATCGTGACGATCTCTTTGCCCGCGTTGATGAGGTCGGGGTCGATCTCATCCTCTGTCGGGTACGGGCCGACGCCGAGCAGGCCGTTCTCCGACTGGAGCACGAGGTGGACACCCTCGGGCAGAAAATTGGGCACCAGGGTCGGCATGCCGATGCCGAGGTTGACGTAGCTGCCGTCTTCGAGTTCCTGGGCGGCACGGGCCGCCATCTGATTGCGTGTCAATGACATTTCTGTGTCTCCTCAGGCTTCTCGTACGGTGCGCTTCTCGATGGGCTTGTCCGCCACCTGTTCGGGCGTCAGCGGCACCACGCGGTGGACGAAGACGCCTGGCACGTGGACCATGTCCGGATCGATCTCGCCGGGTTCGACGAGCTTTTCGACCTCGGCGATGGTGATGCGAGCCGACTGTGCGGCCGGGGGATTGAAGTTCCGCGCCGAGGAGTGGAAGACGAGGTTGCCGTGCCGGTCACCGATCGCGGCACGCACAAGTGCGTAGTCGGGAGCCAGGGACTTCTCGAGGACGTATTCCTTCTCTTCTCCGAAGGTGTCGAAGACCTTCGTCTCCTTGGCCGGAGATTCCTTGACGACGTTGCCGTCCGCGTCGTACTTCCAGGGCATGCCGCCCTCGGCGACCTGCGTCCCGGCGCCGGTGATGGTGTAGAAACCAGGGATGCCGGCTCCTCCTGCACGCAGCTTCTCCGCCAGGGTGCCCTGCGGGGTGAGTTCGACCTCGAGTTCACCGGAGAGGTACTGACGGGCGAATTCCTTGTTCTCGCCGACATACGAGGCGATGATGCGGCGGAGTCGTCCGTCGGCGAGTAGAATGCCCAGTCCGCGGCCGTCGACGCCGGCGTTGTTGGAGATCACCTCGAGGTCTTTGGCTCCCTGGTCTTGGACGGCCCGAATGAGGAATTCGGGCACGCCCACGACACCGAAGCCGCCCACGGCGATCGATGATCCATCTGCAATGTCGGCCACCGCTGCTGCGGGGGTATCAACTACTTTGTCCATGTGCCCAGTGTGCCATGGACCACTCCCAGCCCGGCGGCCAGGTCCGTGATGCGAGCATCGTCGACTCTGCTGGTGAGCAGGACCTCACCACCGCCGAGGAGGTGCTGCAGAAAGCGCGGCCACTCGCTCGGCAGCGGGGTCGAGTTCGAGGCGAGCAGTCCCTGCGGGCGGGCAGCGTCGGTCGATTCGGAACTCGTCCAGTCGATGATCTGACCGTCCACTTCGAGGATTCCCGAAGCGTCGAGGCGACGCGCTGTGACATCGGGGTAGGCGCGGATGGCGGAATTGACGTCGATGAAGTCGGTATCGACCGGGGTGCTCAGCGCCAGGGCCGGGGGATTGAAGACGAAGACCTCGTCGGCGTCGGCCACCTGGTCATCATCCTCGCGGCCGAAGGGGACGAAGGCTATGAAGTCCTCGTCCGGTGCCTCGTGCGCGATGACGACGCGGCCCCCTGCCAGCAGGACACTGAGGACAGCGACGAGTTCGCGCCAGTGCAGCCCCTCCGGCAGAGGAGCAAAGAGAGTGAAGTCCGGTCCGAGGTCGTAGTCGCCGAAGAGGCCGACTCCCTTATTCACCCAGTTCGAGACGACCGGGCCGGTGAGGTCGAGTCGATCGAAATCGGGCCCGCGCCAGATGAGGACGGGCCCGCCGGTGCGCGCGATGACTGAGAGATCCATATCCGCTTCCATGATTGTGTTCCGAATGCAGTCTGTCGGGAGGGTCAGTGAACGATGAGGCCGATGTCGATCGTCACCCCGCGGGGGAAGGCCCCGAGCTCACCATCGACCCAGTGATAGCGCGTGGAGGCGCTGAGATCCTCGGCGAAGAGGGCTGTATGGAGGCGTTCGACGAGAGATCCGAGCCCGACCATCGCCTCGAGCAGGGGCGGGCCGCCCGATTGGGCGGTCGCCGGTGAGTCAGAGGGGCTGAGCGAGATCCGCGATCCCGACCCCTCGATCCGCATCCGCCAGGCTGCATGGCCGGGAGTCCGCGACTGCCCGGCGCGGACGACGCGGATCGCTCGAGACACCCTTTCGAGGATGTCGTCGCTGTTGTCGCCGGCAGGGGCGCTGCCGGGCAGGTCGGTGACTCCCAGGCCGCGCTGAATGGCTTCGACATGGCCGTGTCGGAACCAGTCCTCGCCGAGGTCGCGGGAGAGTGCACGGGCACCTTCGCGGCCGTTGTCGAGGTATCCGCCGGCTCCGCGGACCAACGCCATGGGCAGTCCGCGGGAGGAGCCCTTGACCAAGTCGGCGGCCGCTGCGATCTCATCGGCGATCGCGCGTACCGTCACGGTCTGGACGCGCCCGTCGTCGTCGGGGCGACCGCGCTGGTCGTCGAGACCGGAGAAGCCGGACAGGCCGATGGCGATATCGCCGACCCCGACCCGCCACGGCCGTGAACTCGTATCCGAGATGACCAGACCGATACGCACCTCGAAGGCCTGCTCGACCCGTCGGCGCAGGCCGTCGGCGGACCGGTCGCTGTCGAGTGGATGGAGGATGACGGCACCGCCGGAGTTCGACTGGTCGAGACCCGCTGCTGCCTGAACAGTGCCCGCCGGGGTGCGCACGATCTGCACGGTGGTGCCGGAGCGATAGGAGCGTTCAGCGACCAAGTGGGTGCCCGTCTCCGCGACGAGTTCTTCGAACTCGGCACGATCTGAGACCGTACGCAGGCGTCCCTCGGCCTTGGAGACGACTTTCGAGGCGACGACGAGGATATCGCCGTCCTTGAGGTCGATGCGGTTGCGCCGGAGGGCGTTGATGAGGATCGCGGAGAGGTCGGAGCCCGACGCGATCTCTTCCTCGACGGGAGGCGCGTAGACGGTGAGCAGACGGTCATTCATGCCAGGCCACCGGTGATTCCACTCTCATCTCTCCATAATCCCATTGTGGGTGCCCACTTTCTAAATTCTCCAGGTTTGCTCAGGCGAATCCCACAGGTTGTGCCCTATGGCCGGGCCGTGACCTATATATGGGGTTCTGGGCGCGTGTGCATGTGAACGCATGTTCGAATAGCGTCTCACGGGGTGTCTCGATACTCCATAAGGGCTTGACGGGGCGGTAATGACACACGTGTAATTTATACCTAAGGGGAACGCGCCGAGCAGGGATCCTTCAGGATTCGACCGTACATCGGACTGATCGCCTCAGTCACGGTACTGGACCTGCTCGAGCGTGAGAAAGGGGAAAACCGTGCAAAGTGCACAGAGAGAATGGCGGGAGAGAGAAGACTTCACCGCCGCACCGGGAGTCACCTCCCGCCGTGCCGAAGACTGGTTCATCGAACCGGGAGCACGTACACCCGAGACGCTGCCGGATCCGCTGGCCGTCGATCCGAGTGATCTGACGCCGCTGCCGCCGGACAATTCCGCCGTCTCTCCGCTGTCCCTGCTGCTGGGAGCCGCAGACGACGGTGAACTGTCCTGGCAGGACCAGGCCCTCTGCGCTCAGACCGACCCCGAGGCGTTCTTCCCGGAGAAGGGCGGATCGACTCGTGAAGCCAAGCGGGTCTGCGCCTCCTGCGACGTCCGTTCCGAATGCCTCGAATATGCTCTCGCCAACGATGAGCGCTTCGGCATCTGGGGCGGAATGTCCGAACGCGAACGCCGCCGGCTCAAGAAAAAGGTCGTGTGAGTCAAGCCGTCACCATCGTCGTCGTCTCCGGCGACGATGCCAGCAAGGTCGAGCTCGAAACAGCTCTTCGTCCGCACTACCCCGAGATCCCCGTGGTGGATCTCGGGGGGCGGACGGTCCGCGAAGCCGGTGAGATGCCGGAGATCGCGGAGTCGGATTTCCTGTGGTTCCTCACCCCTGACTCCCGTCCCGAACCAGACTGCCTCGATGAGCTGCTCGACGCCATCGGGGAGACGGAATCCATCGCCGCCGTCGGACCGAAGCTCATCTGCTCCGGCCGCATCGTCTCCGCCGGAGTGAGCACCACCTCGGCGGGGGAGCGTTTCAACCCCGTCGGCTCCGGGGAGATCGACCAGGGCCAGCGCGACAGTCAGATCGAAACACTGGGTCTCGACCTGCCGGGCCTGCTCATGGCCACCACCGAACTCGAGCGCATCGGGGCACCCTCCCGTGTGCTCGGTCCCGCCTATTCCGGTCTCGAATACTCCCGTCGTCTTCGCGACCTCGGCGCCCGCGTGCTGCTGGCCCCGCGAGCGCGGATGGAGATCTCCTCTGCGTCCGCTGCCCGGCTCGGCTCCTCGCCCCACCCGCCGAGGTCGAAGTCCCAGATCCGGACGGAGCAGCGCTACCGTCTCAGCCTCGCCGGTCAGGGGCTGGTCTCGCTGTTCTGTCTCCTTGCTCTCGGCCACCTCGGCCGAGTCATCGGCGGGCTGCTGTCGAATAACTTCCGTCCTGCCGGGTGGCACCTCGGTGCGCTCATCGGCCTTCCCACAGATGTGTCGACCACCGCCCCGCTGAGACGTGCCAACGCCCGTCGCAACCGTGTGGCCAGACGATCGAACACCGGACATGTCGCCGCGCTCTACGCCGATGACGAAGAACTCGCCGTTCAACGCCGGACGATGAGCGGTGAGAGCGATGACTCTCGTCCGGCGGAGGTTCCCACCGGCGGCCCCGACGCCGATGCCGAACTCAACCCGGTCGGCGACACCGAAGAGGCCATCGACTCCTTCTCCCGACTGGAGATCTCCGGCGGTTCCAGTCTGCTGCGTGCACCCCTGACCTATGTGATCCTTGCCGCCGTGGTGATGAGCGGGGTCATCAGCTTCCGACTCTTCGGTCCCGGCCACCTCAACGGCGGCGCCCTGGGTTCGACCGACATCGGCTTCGGCGAGATCGTCGACCGTCTCCTCGGACGTCACCTCGACGTCTCGACCGGTGCGGCGGTGCCGGCCGACCCCTACCACCTTGTCCTCGGTGTGCTCTCCCTCCTCTTCTTCGGCCATGTCGATGTCATGGTCCGCTCCCTGCTGTTGGCCGCGCCGATCCTGGCCGCCATCACCGCCTACGCGGGAGCGGGGAGCGTACTGGCACGGCGATGGGTGCGCGGCTTCGCCGCCCTGCTGTGGATCGCGTCTCCGCTGTTCACGGCCGCACTGTCGGACGGTCGCCTCGGCGTGATCCTCGTCTGGATCTGTGCCCCGCTGGCGGTGCTGACTCTGCGCCGCAGCCTGAGGGACGGATCGATCGCCGCAGCAGCGGGCAGCGGCCTGCTGCTGTTCGTCATCACCGCAGGCATTCCACTGCTCCTATTGGTCACGGTCCTCGGTACCGCGGTGCTTCTCGTGGCAGGACGCGGCCTGCGCCATCTGTGGCTGCTCGCCCCGACCGTGTTCCTGGGCTGGCCGTGGCTGTGGGCCGTCGTCCGCGAGCCGGGAACTCTTCTCACGATGCCCGGACAGACCACGGCCACCGAGTCCGTGCCGACTTATCTGCTTGCCGTCGGGTTCCCTGCTCCGCTCGACATGTCCTGGCTGACGAAGCTGATCTCCGATCTCGGCTTCGGCGGGGTCTCTGCCGGCGCCCTCGAACTCTGGGCGCCGGTCCTGATGCTGCCGATGCTCATCCTGGCCTTCTTCACCCTCATCGAAGCCCGGCTCGAACTCTCTCGCCTGACCTGGGCGGTCGGACTCTACGTCGGCGGTCTCATCCTCGCCGCGATCCAGGTGCATCTGCCCGCGGAGACGGGACCGTTCCACCTCATCGCCTCATACCCCGCAGCGGGACTGACCCTGGTCAGCCTGGGGTCGATCCTGCTGCTGTCCCTCGGCGCCGACCGCACCGTCGGTCGCCGCTCCGGGCGCAGCCGAGACACCGGTTCGTCCTCTGCGAAGAGTGCGGCCAAGGGAGTCTCCGCGGCATCCGGCCGGCTGCCGATGCGCGGCCTTGTCGGGCTCGTGACCGTAGCGGCCATCGGGCTCATCGCCATCGGCGCAGGACGGGCCACGTCCTCGCTCGAAGCGGTCACAGCGACCTCCGACAGCAACGTCCCCGCACTGGCAGCTGACCGCGCAGCGGGGGAGACCCAAGCGCGCACTCTCCGCCTGGACAATGTCGACGGAGAGGTTCTGGCCACCCTCATCGCCTCTGCCGACGGCACGGTGCTGGGCACATCGACGGTGACCTCGGCGGAAACCGTCGGAGGGTGGCCGTGGCAGCGCCGCCCGCTGCCGATCACCTCCGACCAGGTGCTCGTGGCTCAGGCCGCGTCCGCGCTCTCGGCCGATGACGCCGGTGACCTCGGCAGCATCCTCGGCGAACTCGGCGTCGATTTCGTCCTCGTCGGCCCCGATGCCGGCAGCCTGACCAACTCGGTATCCGTCTCCGAGGGCCTCCTGCCGGTCGGACCCACCTCGTCCGGACAGCTGTGGCGCGTCGACAAACCCTACAGCGGCCGTTTCCTCATTCGCGACGCCGAAGGGAAGGTGTCAACGGCGGCGATGAAAGGCACCACCGCGACGGTGCCGGCCGGTCAGGAGGGGCGCACTTTGACCATCGCCGATGCAGCGCACGGCATCACCGCGAGCATCGACGGTGAGCCGCTGCCGCAGCCGAAGCCCGGCGAAGAGGCGTGGGCAAGCGAATTCGACCTCCCCGCAGCCGGGGGAACGGTCGAGATCTCGCTGAACTCACCCCTCTACCCGATCGGCGTCATCGTCGGATGGGTGCTCGGACTGCTCAGCCTCATCGTCGCCATCCCCTTCGGCCGGGCGGGGAACGTGACGCGGAAGACCGGTCGTGAGGAGCAACAGGCATGAAGCACCAGCGAAGCATCGTCACCTTCACGGCCATCGCCGTGCCCGGGGTGCTCGTGGCCATGACCTCGTTCCTCACCCCGCTGACGCCCGGCACGCTGGACCGCAGTCCGGAACAGGTGCGCATGCCCACCGCGGACACCCGCGTCGTCTGTCCCGGCCCCCTGCTCACTGCCGGAGAAGCCGAAGGCACCGATGCCGAATTCGTCGACGACTCGAAGGTCTCGACCCGTGTCGTCTCCGCCTCCGCACCGATCGGAGCCGCAGACGGATCGACCTCCTCGGCCCGTCTCCAGGTCGCCGATCTCGGCGGTTCGATCGACTTCGACAATCCCTCCGGCCAGGGCTTCGTCTCCGGAGACGACAGCATCGACTCGACGAAGCTCGTCACCGGTTTCGCCCGTCCTGGGGCTCCAGCCCTGACAACCGGCCTCGAAACCGTCGAAGGCAGCTCAGGTGACCTCACAGGCCTCGCCACCCTCACCTGCGCCCAGGCATCGAGCAGCTTCCGGATCGTCGCCGGATCAGGAGCCACCGGCTCGAACTCGCAGTTGCTGCTGAGCAATCCTGGAGACGTTCCCGTCCAGGCGAAGGTTGCGCTCATGACCCCGGGCGGCGAATCCGCCGAACCGACCGAACTCAGCATCAAGGCCGGTCAGCAGCGTGCCGTCCCGCTGGGCGGGCTGGCTGGAGGGGCAGAGGCCCTTGCCGTCGACGTCACTGTCGACGGCGGAGTCCTGGCCGGTTCCGTCCAGGAGACCGTCCTCGACGGACTCAAACCGCAGGGCATCGACCTCGCGGCCGGTGGGGCAGGGGCCGATCGCCAGCAGGTGCTCACCGGGCTCAGCGGCAAGGATGTGCGAGTCCGGGTCGCGAACCCGAGCAGTGACCTCGCCGAGGTATCCCTGAAGGCGTACGGGCCGGCTGGAGAGATCGACATTCCCCGTTCCTCGATGACCGTTGTCGGCCGCGGTGTCGCCGAGGCCGATCTCGGGGATCTCGACGCCACGAGCCTCGTCGTCGAATCCTCTCAGCGCGTCCAGGCCGGAGCCTTCATCGGCAAAGACGTTGAGAAGGGTGCCGCCGACTTCGGCAGCATCCCGTCGACCGACTCCCTCGCCGAGACCCAGATTCTGGCGCTTCCTCGCACCGGTGAGTCCTCCCTGAACCTCTCGCCCGGTCAGGGACATGTGCAGGTGCAGGGAATGCTCGACGACGGAACGCTGACCGATCCTCAATCGATCGACCTCAACCCGACGGGAACCACCGTGCTCAATCCGAGCGACGTCTCCGAGGAGTCGGTGCGCGCACTCGTCCTCAAAGGATCCCAAGCCTCGGGCTCACAGGCCGATGGGGTGCATGCGACCCTCGTCGTGACCACCGAGGACGGAATCTCCACGGTCGTCCCGGCGCCCGCTCCAGCAGGTGTGGCCTACCGGGATATCCGGCTCGGCTGAGGTCTCACGAACCAGGACCCTGCGGTGACTGCGGATCTCAGGTGCGACGGAGGATATCGACCTGGTCCGCCACCACCTCGGCGATGAGCGCATCCCGGACGTCACTGCCGGCATGATCTTCGATCACCCGCCGATAGAGGACGATATGGGTGGGACGGTCCCCGGCCGCCGGGAACACACGGCCGAAGCTCGGTTCTGTCGAACTCGCCGGTGGGACGGAATCGACCGCCAGCACCACCTCGGCGAGGAGGACGGGCTCGTGCCTGCGCATGCGGGCGAACTCGGCGGCCGCGACCTTCGCAAAACTCTCCGCCCGACTCAGCCGCGCGGGCACCTCGGCCCGGTGCAGCGGAGACCGCAGACCCCGCCCATGTCGGTCGCGATGTCGCCTTGGTCTCATAGCACTTCATTCTACGTGCGGTGCCGCCGTGCCTGAGCGAATCGGCGGGATGCGGCGTGTAGAGTGTGGGACTGTGTCAGCCGTGAGAATGTGTTCAAAAGTCAGCTGTTCGCGCCCCGCCGCCGCCACCATGACGTACGTGCACGCCGATGCGACCGTGGTCATCGGACCTCTGGGCAGGCGCGCCGAACCGGGCGCTCATGACCTGTGCGCCGAACATGCGGCGAAGCTGACCCCGCCCGTGGATTGGCAGCTCATCCGGATCGACTCCGGGCAGGCCCCGCCCGAACGCAGCCATGACGACCTGCTGGCGATCGCCGACGCCGTCCGCGAGGCCGCCGATCGCGCCGATCAGACCCCGGCCCGGAACGCACCGGGACCGGCCGACGATCCGGCCGCTTCGGGACGTCGACACGGTCACCTGCGCATCATCGGCGACTCATGAGCCACCGCGAGCCGGACTCGACCCGAATCGAACCCGCACAGCAGATTCCGACCGACTCCGAACTCGGACGAGCCCGGACGGCTGCCCTCGACGCCGCCGTCGGAGCCTACGACATCCGCGGTCGCATTCCCGACCAGCTCGACGACGACATCCTGTTCGCCCTCGGTTGGGCCACGGCCCGAGCCATGGCAGAGATCCACACCGCCTCCGAGGTGGTCATCGGCCACGATATGCGCCCGAGCTCTCCCGGTTTCGCCCACTCCTTCGCCGCGGGAGTCGACGCGGCCGGCTCGACAGCCGTCCTGCTCGGCCTGTGCTCGACCGATCAGCTCTATTTCGCCTCGGGCATCTTCGAACTGCCCGGCGCCATGATCACGGCCAGCCACAATCCCGCCGACTACAACGGGATCAAGATCTGCGGACCTCGCGCCGCCGGAGTCAGCCTGGCCTCCGGGCTCTCGCGAGTCAGAGAACTCGCGATCACCGCACCGCAGACCGACGGTCGGACCATCGCCGAAGATGAGACTGCCGCATCCCGGATGCGGGAGCAGTACGCGGCACGGATCCGCGAGCTCACCCACGTCGATGAGGTCACGGGACTGTCGATCGTGCTCGACGCCGGAAACGGCATGGCCGGGCGCCTCCTCGGGGAGGTCTTCGGCACGGATGCGGGAGCCGCCTCGGTGCCCTTCGACGTCATCGGCCTCTTCACCGAACTCGATGGGACGTTCCCCAACCACGAGGCGAACCCGCTCAAACCCGAGAACCTCGTCGACGCGGCACGCGCTGTCGTCGACAACGGCGCCGATCTCGGGCTCGTCTTCGACGGGGACGCCGACCGCTGCTTCTTCATCGACGAGACAGGCGCGACGATGTCGGCCTCGGCCGTCGGCGCACTCGTCGCCGAACGCGAGATCGCACGGGCCCGGGCACTCGGCGACGACCGACCCACCGTCATCCACAACCTCATCACCTCCCGCAGCGTAGCCGAGACGATCACCGCCGCCGGCGGACACGCACTGCGGTCGAAGGTCGGCCATTCGGGAATCAAGACGCTCATGCGCGAAACCGGAGCCGTCTTCGCCTGCGAACACTCCGCGCACTTCTATTTCGACGAGTTCTTCGGGGCGGACTCGGGAATGCTCGCCGCCTGTCACCTCATCGCCGCCCTCGCCGAATCACGCGCCCCCGCCTCCCGTCTGGTTGCCGACTATGACCGGTTCGTGCAGTCGGGGGAGATCAACTTCACCGTCGCCGACCCCGACGCTGTGCTCGCCGACTTCGCCGCACATGCCGGAGACTTCCCAGAGAACACCGTCGACGACCTCGACGGAATCGGCCTGCAGGGTGCGGACTGGTGGGTGAACCTGCGCAAGTCCAATACCGAACCCCTCGTCCGACTCAACGTCGAAGCCGCGGATTCGGCGCAGGTGGACGCGCTCACCCGCCGAGTCACGGACTTCGTCAACGCTCACGCCTGAAGCCGGATCGACGGCAACCGGTCCTCTGCTTCCGTTTCTCGGAATTAGGGCAGTCAGGATATGACCGCTTGCTGACAGTCTTCGCTGTCCGCAGAACGAGCATGACGCGACAAGCCGCCTGCCCGGCAATAGACTCGAAGCCGATCAGACAGCCCGCCGTATGGAGGTACCGTGCTCGATTCCACTGACTTCAAGGTCGCCGATCTCAGCTTGGCCGAGGCCGGCCGACACCAGATCCGGCTCGCCGAAAGGGAGATGCCGGGCCTCATGGCGCTGCGGGAGGAATACGCCTCGACGGCTCCGCTGGCCGGGGCCCGCATCGCCGGCAGCCTGCACATGACCGTGCAGACCGCTGTCCTCATCGAAACCCTCGTCGCCCTCGGTGCAGACGTCCGGTGGGCCAGCTGCAATATCTTCTCCACGCAGGACGAGGCCGCAGCGGCCGTCGTCGTCGGCTCCGGCACTCCCGAAGCCCCGGCCGGCGTCCCCGTCTTCGCATGGAAGGGCGAGACCCTCGAAGAGTACTGGTGGGCCGCTGACAAGATCTTCGACTTCGCGGACGGACCGAACCTCATCCTCGACGACGGCGGCGACGCCACCATGTACGTGCTCAAGGGCACCGAATTCGAAGCCGCCGGGGGAGTGCCCACCGCCGGCGCCGAGGACTCGGAGGAGTTCAAGGTCCTGCTCAAGCAGATCGCCGCGTCCATCGAATCGGCCCCCGGACGCTTCGCCCGTCTGGCCGCCGGAATCAAGGGCGTGAGCGAGGAGACGACGACCGGAGTCAACCGCCTCTACCGCCTCGCCGAACAGGGGACTCTGCCGTTCCCTGCCATCAACGTCAACGACTCGGTGACGAAGTCGAAGTTCGACAATCGCTACGGCATCCGCCATTCGCTGCCCGACGGACTCAACCGCGCCACCGATGTCCTCATCGGTGGAAAGATCGCCGTCGTCATCGGCTACGGCGACGTCGGCAAGGGTGCCGCCGAAGCGCTGCGCGGACAGGGTGCGCGCGTCATCGTGACCGAGATCGATCCGATCTGTGCGCTGCAGGCCACGATGGACGGCTACCAGGTCGACCTCCTCGCCGAGGTGGCTCCCCAGGCCGACATCATCATCACCACGACCGGAAACACCCGGGTCCTCGACGTCGATGTGCTGCAGACGCTCAAACCCGGCGCAATCGTCGGCAACGTCGGTCACTTCGACGAGGAGATCGATCTGGCAGGGCTGTCCCGCCTGCCCGGAGTGGAGAAGATCGAGATCAAACCGCAGGTCCACGAGTGGAGCGTGCCCGTGCCCGCCGAGGCGGGACTCGGTCGCGACCGCACGGACTTCCTCGTCCTCTCCGAAGGGCGCCTGCTCAACCTGGGCAACGCCACCGGTCATCCGTCGTTCGTGATGAGTGCGTCATTCAGCAATCAAGTGCTCGCCCAGATCGAGCTGTGGCACGCCCACGATGACTACGGCAACTCGGTGCATCGGCTGGCGAAGGAACTCGACGAGAAGGTGGCACGCCTCCATCTGCCGGCGCTCGGGGCGAAGCTGTCCGAACTGAGCAAGGAACAGGCCGAGTACATCGGCGTCGACGTGGCAGGACCGTTCAAACCCGAGCACTACCGGTACTGATCGAGCACTGCCGGTTCGGTCCGGCGGCGGAGCGGGCGAACCCGGTCGCAGTCCGGGACCGCTCCGTCGACCGAGAGCAGTCGAGCCGCGGTGTCAGCGGCGGACAGTCAGACTGCGTCGTCAGCGGCGGGTGAGGCTGAGGCCGTGGGGGAGCGTCTCGACTCCGGACCGGAAAGCGTTCGCACGGTCGCTCCGACGGCGCTGTTTCTCGACTTCGGCGATGCGCTGCCGATGGATGACTGCGGATAGGAACTGTTCGGGAAACGTTCCCTCCGGCGGGGCCGGAGCCACATAGGGATTGAGCTCGGTGGCGAGCTCGATCGCTCGTTGCCACCTCGACTCCGCACCGAGCTGGGGCGCCATGGCGAGGAACGCGACGATGCGCCGATGCAGACCATCGGGGATCGCTGTCACGTCTGTGCGGTTCAGCCATTCGTGCAGATGAGGGGCCACATGGGTGTGCATGGGCGGCAGAGGTCGGCTGCGTTCGCTGACGGCGATGGTCCCGGCCAGATAGTCGCCGAGGCGCTTGGCCTGCGGTGAGAGCAGACCGGACAGAGCCGCGATGCCGCCGCCGCTGGACACGATCTCGAACGGCCACAGCAGAGCGCGGATGAAGGAATGGCGCAGCCGCACCGCACCGCCGTCGTCGCGAACAACGCGCAGCCCGAGGATGAGCTTGCCCAGCGAACGACCGTGACTGAGCACTTCGACGAGCATCGGCAGCAGCACGAACACGAAGATCGTCATCACGGTCATGAGTGAGCCGAGAAGCAGTCCGTTGAGATCGAGCACCTTGAGCATGAGCCAGAACATGGCGATGAGCAGACCGACATTCACCAGCGAATAGACGATGTAGTCGATGAGACAGCTCAATGCCCGCGCAGCGAGAGCGGCCGGTTGGACGTTGAGTTCGACGGCTTCACCGGTGATCAGAGTACTCACCCGACCATCGTGTCATACTGCCGCGTTCCGAGGCGGTCGTTTCGCCGAGAGCTTGCCGTGTGCCTCTCTCTGCATCGGAGGTGCCGAGGCGTCGTCTCCGATAGGGTGGAGGGATGGATCCGAACCTGCTGGCCCAGCTGCACGGCGATGACTGGCTGGAGCTCTCGGCATTGGCGAAGAAGAACACGCTGACACCCGAGCAGACGACCCGCTTCCTCGAGCTCTACCGGACCGCGTCGAAGGATCTGTCGCGGATCACGACGGTGGCTCCCGACTCTCTCGAAGCCGCTCGGCTCTCGGCGATCGTCCACCGCTCCCGCAATCATCTCTCGTCCGTGCCCAGCGGAGGACTGTCCGGGCTCGGACGGTTCTTCGTCATCGGTCTGCCGTTGTCGCTGTACCGGCTGCGATGGGACTTCGTCATCGTGGCCGCCGGATTCCTCGCCGTCGCCGTCCTGTCGGGCATCTGGGCGGGATCGCATCCGGAAGTGCTCGAGACCTTCGGGGATCGAGAGTTCCGACGGCAGTTCGCCGAACATGATTTCGTCGACTACTACAAAGAGAACCCGAACGGCTTCTTCGCCGTCGGCGTGTGGACGAACAACGCGTGGATCGCCGTTCAGTTCGTCCTCCTCGGCATCACGGGCGGCTATGTCATCGTCGGACTGTTCTCGAATGCCGTCAACGTCGGCTTCTCCGGAGCGATGATGTTCGAGTTCGACCGGGCCTCCGACTTCTTCCTCTACATCCTGCCCCATGGGATCCCGGAGATCAGCTGCATCATCCTCGCCGCTGCCGCGGGTCTGCGTCTCTTCTTCGCCTGGGTGGTGCCGGGTCCCAGGCTGCGCCGCGACAAGCTCGCCTCCGAGGCTCGGTCGCTGCTCGTCGTCGCCGGCGGTCTCGTGCTGCTGCTGTTCGGTTCGGGACTCATCGAGGGCTTCGTGACCCCGAACCCGATTCCGCCGGCGGTCAAGATCGCCATCGGAGTGGCGTATACCGCGGCTGTCGTCGTCTACGCGTGGTACTTCGGCAAGCGTGCCGCCGCAGCCGGACTCAGCGCCGATCTCGACGAGCATCAGGCCGGATACTCGGTCATCTCCACCGACCGCTGATCAGATTGTCGCTGACAGTTCGCCGCTGAGCGGGGTCGTGGTCACAGCCCGCCGGAGACCTTGAGCCGGATGTAGAGATCGGCCAACGCTCCGGGAAGCTTCTCCGGCAGAGCCTGGACGGAGGAGATGCCGAGTCCGCGCAGCCGAGACTGCAGCGACGCCGTCGCGAGCATCTCGGCCTCGGCGGCCGCCGCCGTATATACGTCGTCGGCGTCGCCGCGCCGGGCAGCCAGGTCCGCAAGTGCGGGATCTTCGACTCCGGCGACGACGACCCGGTGGTGTGCCGTGAGAGTCGGCAACACTGGCAGGACGTCCTCTCCGATGGTCGCCTCATCGAGCTGAGTGACCAAGACGACGAGCGCCTGCTGCCGGGAGGTCTGCAGAACCGCAGCGGCGATCGACTCCCAGTTCGCCTCGTAGAGCTCCGGGTACACAGGCGTCAGCGCCACCGACAGTTCATGGACCGGATCATGAGCCCGATGGCTCGACGCGACTGCCCGCACCCGGGCATCGGCGACGATGACATCGACTCGATCGCCGGCACCCGTGGCCAGAGCCGTCAACAGCAGCGACGCCTCGAGCGCGGCGTCGAAGACCGTTCCCTCACCACAGCGACGGGCGGCGAACCGGGAGGAATCGACGACGATGACGACGCGACGATCCTTCTCCGGTCGCCAGGTTTTGACCACGAGATTCTGCGCGCGGGCGCTGGCTCGCCAGTCGATCGACCGGACATCGTCACCGTCGACGTAGTCGCGCAGCGAATCGAATTCCGTGCCCATTCCGCGGATCATCACCGCGGACCGCCCCTCGAGCTCCCGCAGCTTCTGCGTCTTCGACGGCAGCTCCCTCCGGGACACGAAAGGTGGCAGAACACGCACAGAGGCGGGAACATCGATGCTCTTCTGCCGATGGATCAGCCCGAGCCTGCTGCGACTGCGCACGGTCACCAGATCGCCGGGCAGCGCGCCGCGTCGCGTCGGCTCCAGCTCGGTGATCACCTCTGTCTGCTCGCCCGGTTCCAGCACGTGACGAGAACGGGTCTCGACCGCCCCGGCGCTCGGTGCCCAGGCGTCGCGGACGTGGAGGCGCAGCCGGCGGCTGGTCCCATTGATGAGAGTTAGCGTGCTGTGGGTGCTGTCGCCGAGGCGGACCATCGGTCCCGGTGTGCGCTGGACTTCCAAACCGTGGATCCGGGGAACGAAGAAGAAGTCGAGGACCGCTGCCAGGACGATCATACCGGCCACGATCAAGGCCGTCGGCCATGTGGGCACCAGCATGACGGGCACTAGGCCGAGAAGAGTGAGCAGGAACAGTCGGGTGGTCATTCAGCGGGGCACTTCGGTCGTGGCGATGATCGAGTCGAGGACCTGACCGACGTCCAGACCGTCCATCTGCGCCTCGGGGCGCAGGATGACCCGGTGCGACAGCGACATATGGGCCAGAGCCTTGACGTCATCGGGGGTGACATAGTGCCGACCGCTCAGCCACGCATGAGCGCGGGCGGCTCCGAGCATCCTCGTCGCTCCGCGAGGTGAGACGCCCAAGGCCAGGGACGGGGTCTGGCGGGTGGCTCGGGCGAGGTCGACGATATAGGTGATGATCTGCGGGGCGATGTAGATCTTGGCGATGGCTTCGCGGGCCCGGCCGATGAGTTCGGCATCGGCGACCGGACGCAGACCTGCCGCGGCCAGGGATCCGGCGTCGAAGCCTCGGGCGTGACGGTCGAGAATCTCGAATTCGTGATCCCGTTCGGGCAGGTTGAGGACGAGCTTGAAGAGGAACCGGTCGAGCTGAGCCTCCGGGAGCGGATAGGTGCCTTCGTATTCGACGGGGTTCTGTGTGGCTGCGACGAGGAACGGTTCGGGCAGCTTCCGTGAGCGTCCCCCGACGGACACCTGATGCTCCTCCATCGCCTCGAGCAGGGCCGACTGGGTCTTCGGCGGGGTGCGGTTGATCTCATCGGCGATGAGGATGTTCGTGAACACCGGGCCGGGACGGAATGAGAAGTCCGAGGCGGACGCGTCGTAGACCAGCGAACCGGTGACATCGCTGGGCATGAGGTCGGGAGTGAACTGCACACGCGAGCTGTCCAGGCTGACCGCGGCGGCGAAGCTGCGCACGAGCAGAGTCTTCGCCACTCCGGGAACCCCTTCGAGAAGCACGTGACCCTGGCACAGCAGTGCGATGAGCATTCCCGTCACTGCCTGGTCCTGGCCGACGACGGCCTTGGCGATCTCGGTGCGCACACCGGTGAACGCCTCCCGGAGCGGGTCCGGCTCAGCCTGCGGAGCCTGCGCGCTGTCCGCAGCAGGGGTCTGCGGCGCGACCGGCTCCTGGGGCCGAGGTGCGGCCGGCTCCTGGGGCCGAGGTGCGGCCGGAGGGTGAGAGGCAACCGGTTCCTGAGGATTCGTGGGGCCCTGGGGCGGCTGGGTCATGGGATCTCACTTTCAATCTGGGTGAGCTGATGGACGAGTTCGGTGAGTTCCGCATCGGTGTGAGCCGACGCGGAGACGAAGACATAGTGGAGACGGCCCGGATCGGCCCCGGTGACGGTCGCGATGCGAGCGATGATGTCGGGTGTCCGGGCATCGGGGCTGAGACCAAGTCGTTTGGCGATGCGCAGCAGGGCTCCGGCCCGCAGCGTGTGCAGCGCCCCGTCGCGATCGTGGCTGCGCGAGCTCAGGGCTGCCCGACCGTGCACGGTCTCCACGGCAGGCACGATGACCGGCAGACGTTCGAGAGCCAGCGGCCCGAACCGGCGCCCGATGACGAGCAGCAGGACGAGGAGGCAGGGGACCAGCCACAGGACTCCTGCGAGGAACCAGCCGGGCACGAAATCGATCGTCGACGGAGGCGACTGCCCCTGTCCCGAACCGTCGAAGGTCGGATAGTAGACGACGAGGTTCTGCGTCTGGGACAGCTGCGAGAGCACGAGAGAGGCATTGCCCTCTTCGTCGATGTTCTCATTGGTCACCCAGTCGGGGTTGCCGAGCACGGTCAGCGGGACGGAACCGCCCGAATCGGTGAGGAACTGTCCGCGCGCAGACCCGGGGGCCACCTCGGTGCCGTCGATCTCAGCGACCCCGGGGCCGGTGAACGGGTAGCAGGCAGTGATCCCCTCGGTGCCCTTCTTCGCCTCCGCGTATTCGACCTCGCCGGTGGTCACGGCACCGGCGCTGTGGGCGATCGGTGAGTCGCAGGACGGTGCGGACGTGGCCTCCGGATCGGCCAACGGGCTGAGGTTGTCGTTGACGGTGATCCGGTCGGTGAACTCCGACACCGTCGGACCGGGATCGACGAGGACGAGTCGGTTGCCGTGGGTGCGCAGAGCGTACTCGAGGCCGGCGATGTCCCCGGGGGACAGAGCCGCGGTATTCGCGGGAATGAGCAGGGTGGTGTCGGGTCGGGCGGCGGCCGAGCGGGCCTGCTCCTGATCCTCGGTGGTGGTGACATCGACGTCATGGTCGCCCAGGGTCTCGACGAGGGCCTTCGTGCCGGTGCGCTCCGTCGAGTCATAGTGCAGGGGTTCTGCGGACTCCTCGTCGCCGGTCAGCAGCACGAGCACGATCACGGTGACGAGGATGACGAAGGCCGCGACGATCCACACGGCAGCCGAGCGCAGCCGAGCGCGCAGCGGAACCCGTGAGGTCGACCGGGTGCCGCGGGCGGCGACATCCAACTGTGCGCTCATACAGCTGCCTCCCGGCGGACCGGAAGTGCGCTCAGCGCCCGGTCGAGAGCGCACAGATCCGCATAGACCTCGCCGAGGCTGCGGTCGGCGCGTGTCTTCGCCGCGGTCTCCTCCCCGTAGCGGAGGTCGTTGAAGACCTCGGCCACCCCGTGGACGGCGGGTCCGTGCTCGGGCAGGGTCGCCTCGGCGGAACGGGCGATCTCACTCGCTGTGGCCGAGGACTCGAGCGAGACGATCTGCTTGACGGACAGGACCGCGAAGATCGCTCGGGATTCGTCGATGACCGCGGTTTCGAAGTCCCCGGCCTGCGCGGCGCGGGCCGCGCTCTCGCGCCACGGGCCCGGTTCTGGCTGGGAGACGACGGGGTCGAATGCGGACAGCGGGACGCCGACACGGCGGAATCCGGCCCGACGCACGCGCCAGACGATGAAGACGACGATCGCGGCGAGGCCGAGGACGACGACGATGAGCAGCCACGGGGAGTTCGCGCCCAGGGCGGCGCTGACGAGCGAATCCCACAGGGAGGACAGCCACCGGCCGATCCGTTCCAAGGGAGTGAGGTCGTTGGCGGCGTATTCCGGTTTCGAGAGTTCGTGCTCTACCCATTCGCGGCCGGTGTCCCGGTCGATATTCGCCGAGGCGGCGCGAAGCTGTGCCGCGCCCGGCTGGGAGGACGCGGCGGTGTGGAGGTGGCGGGCCGCCTCGGTGATGGGGGAGAGGATCATCGGTCCTCCTCGGCGCGGATTAGGACGAGGTCGAGCCCCTCCGAGCGCATCTGCTGATCGAAGAAGCAGACCGTGACCAGGCAGGCGAAATAGGCGAAGAGGACGGCGGAGGAGATGAGCGTGAGTGCGAGCAGCAGACCCACGGAGACGATGGCGATGGCCGCCTGCGCCGTCGTCGACTCGGTTGTCGTCGTCATGCCGAGGCCCAGGAGAACCGAGATGATGAAGACGATCGGTGTGATGATGAGTTGGACGAGCTGATTGGACAGGAAATAACCGAGCGCCAGCTGGCCGAGCATTCGCCAGAAGCCGCGCCCGGTCAGTTTCCAAGACCGGCGGATTCCGGCACGGACGCTCAGGTCCTCGACCGCGATCGCCGAACCCAGGAACGCCAGGCGCAGGTTGACCCAGATGAGCGCGACGAACCACAGCAGCGCGGCCAATGCGGCCCAGACGAAGGCGAGGATCGCCGAATCGGCGCCGAGGAACAGCAGCGTCGGGGCGGTGAGGGCCAGCAGCAGGCCGAGGTTGATTCCACTCATCAGCAGTGTGGCCAGGATGAGGCGCAGGCGGCGACCGGACAGGGACTTCCACGCCATCGACAGAGTGGTCCTGCGGGCGCCGAAGGAGGCGCGGGTTCCGGTGGCGATGATGCCGGAGAGCAGATGGGCCAAACCGAGGCTGAGCAGGCTGAGTGCCACCGAACCCAGCTGGGCCAGGGCGATGAAACCGGAGGCGGCATCCTCATTGCCGCTGAGGTCGTTGAAGAACGGCAGGAACTGCACTGCGATGAGGGCACCGATCGCGGCGAGCAGCAGGCTCCAGAGGGAGAAGACGATGAGAGAGGAGCCGATGGACAGAGTCGGGACGAAACGCAGCAGGCGGAATCCCGAATCCAGCGCCTCGATGAAAGTCAGCGGACGTTTGGGCAGGAGCCCGCGTGGGGGAGGCGGCTGCCATCCGCGCGAGGGCGGGGACGGCGAACGCCGCTGCCAGCGGCCGGTGTGCCAGTCGACCTCCGAGGTCCATGCATTCGTCTGTCCCATCACGCCAATCCTGCCATGATTCGCCGGCAAGTGCCGAGAGGCCTCCCTGTCGGATTCGGTGCGCGTCGGCCGTGTCGATCCCGGCCGTCGGGGAACGGCCCGGGGACGGTTCGGGGTTGGTCTGAGGGGCGATCGGGAAAGGCGATCGGGAGGGAGGTCGGGCGGCCGTTCCGACGGTCGGCTTCGGGGAGTGAATGGCCCGCTGCAGGGGGCCGTGCGGCGCGGCAGCTGAACCGTCGGTCTCCGCTGTCGGCGGATCCGGTGCATGAGGCAGTCGACAACGCCCGATAGGCTAGGAGTGTCGGGAACCGAAGAACACGCGAACATAAGGGACAATGGGAGCATGAACGCTCGAATCCTCGTAGTTGATGATGACACGGCTTTGGCCGAAATGATCGGAATTGTGCTCAAAAGCGAAGGCTTCGAGCCCTTCTTCTGCGCCACCGGAGACCAGGCCTTCGAAGAATTCCAGAAGGTCAATCCGGACCTCGTGCTCCTCGACCTCATGCTGCCCGGCAAGGACGGACTCGAAGTCTGCCGGGAGATCCGTGAGATCTCCTCGGTGCCGATCATCATGCTCACGGCGAAGTCCGACACCGTCGATGTCGTCCTCGGCCTCGAATCCGGTGCCGACGACTATGTGCCGAAGCCATTCAAGCCCAAGGAGCTCATCGCCCGTGTCCGCGCTCGGCTGCGGATCTCCGAACCGCAGGCTCCCGAGCTGCTGACCGTCGGCGACGTCGTCGTCGACGTCGCCGGCCACACGGTGACCAAGGGCGGATCACCGGTGTCGCTGACCCCTCTCGAATTCGACCTCCTCGTCGCCCTGGCTCGCAAACCGTGGCAGGTGTTCTCCCGCGAGACCCTGCTCGAAGAGGTGTGGGGCTACCGTCATGCCGCCGACACCCGACTGGTCAATGTCCATGTGCAGCGTCTGCGGTCGAAGATCGAACGCGATCCGGAGAAGCCGGATATCATCGTCACCGTCCGCGGCGTCGGCTATAAGGCCGGCCGAGCCGCGTGACTTCCGAGTCAGCCGCGGACGGACCCGTTCGCACCGCGGCCTCGGCACTGAAGACGTTCTGGAACTTCATCCTCCGATCGTTCAGCCACTCCCTGCAGGTCCGCATCGTCGTGCTCACGATCGTGCTCACTTCGGTGGCGATCTTCGGCGTCGGAACCTATATGTCCCAGCAGATCGCCCGCGGTCTCTTCGACACCCGCCTGGATTCCCTGTCCTCTCAGACTCGGTCGATCCTGGCCGAGCTGCGCTCCCTGGCACCCGTCGACGGGCAGGCGGTCACCCAGGACACGCTGAGTTCGCAGCTGTCCTCGATCTACAACCGTTCGGCCGGGTCGGTGTACTCGCTGACCCTGCAGCCGAAGGACCCGAACTCCTCCTTCTCGACGATCACCGCCGGTGGGTCGAATGAGGACGGTGAGGCCACGCAGGTGCCCGTCTCCGATGAACTCCGCGAGGCCATCCGCAAGGCCCCGACCGACGACAAGCTCTACCAGTCGGTGAGCTTGCCCGACGGGACCGGACCGGGTCTGCTCATCACCCAGGAGCTGCAGATCCCGGGCGCCGGCCAGTTCCAGCTCTACTACCTCGGCGACCTCAGCGAACAGCAGGACACGCTCAACTTCGTGCAGCGTTCGATGTTCGTCGCCGCCCTCGTCCTCGTCGTCCTCGTCGGTGCCGTCGCCTGGATCGTCACCCGACTCGTCGTCACACCGGTGCGCACCGGGGCCGAGGTGGCCCGGCTCATCGCCGATGGTGACCTCGACGAACGCATGCCCGTCCACGGCAACGATGAGATCGCCGTCCTCGGTGAGAGCTTCAACGATATGGCCGACACCCTCCAGCACCAGATCGAGCAGATGGAACGGCTGTCGGTGCTGCAGAGGCAGTTCGTCTCCGACGTCTCCCACGAACTGCGGACACCCCTGACGACGATCCGTGCCGCAGCGGACCTCATCTACGATTCCCGTGACGACCTCGACCCCGTCACCGCGCGCAGCGCGGAACTGCTCAACTCGCAGGCAGAACGGTTCGACAACCTGCTCTCCGACCTGCTGGAGATCTCCCGCTACGATGCCGGTGCCGCGGCGCTGGTGCCCAAGCCCGTCGATATCGGCGCGATCGTGACCTCGGTGATCGAGACCGTGTCGATGGTGGCCGAACAGATGGACACCGCCATCGTCGTCCACGCTCCTTCCTCACCGGTCATGGCGGAGGTCGACCGGGTGCGGATCACCCGGATCGTGCGCAACCTCGTCGTCAACGCCATCGAACACGGTGAGAACAACCCCGTCGACGTCTATGTCGCCTCCAACGCCGAGGCGGTGGCTGTGAGCGTGCGCGACCACGGAGTGGGCATGAACGAAGAGCAGGTCGAGCACGTCTTCGACCGGTTCTGGCGTGCCGATCCGGCACGCAAGCGCACCCTCGGCGGGTCGGGTCTGGGCTTGGCGATCTCGCTCGAGGACGCGCACCTGCACAACGGCTGGCTGCAGGTCTGGGGCAAACTCGGCGAAGGATCCTGCTTCCGGCTGACGATTCCCCGGCGCCCCGATCAGGAGATCACCTCCTCACCTCTGCCTCTGCCGCCTCGCGATGCGCAGATCCGCGGTTCCGCGCTCGTGGCGGGACCGCTGTCCTCGGACGGCTCAGTCCGCATCCAGACCGGATCGATCCCGATCGTCGTCGAAACCGAGCCGGAGATGCTCGAAGATGACCACGAACCCGTCGCCGAGGCGGCCCCTCAGTCATCATCGCCGGAGACGACCACGACTTCCTTTGAGGCGGTCTCGGACGATGGGGCCGCCGCCGACGAGTCGGACAGCGCGGCTGCCGACGGCTCTGAGACAGGCACCGCCGAGACTGGGCCGCGGTCCACGGACGTCGGCGATCCGGACCTGGACGGTGACGGCATGGACGACGGAGAAGGAGGACGGTCATGATGCGCACGAAGCCCAGAGGGCTGCGAGTGAAGACCGTGTTGGTCTCCGTGTTCACCGCCTTGACCCTCGTCGGCTGCTCGTCGATCCCGACGTCATCGCCTGTCGGCCATATCGAAGACGACTCGGGCGATGCAGGTGCGAACAACGCGCGGATCCCCGACGGTCCCGAACCCGGGGACAGCCCATCGGACATCGTGCGCGGGTTCCTCCGTGCAGGAGCGGGCGCCGGCAACAACTTCTCCGTGGCCCGGTCATTCCTCACCGAGGGTGAGGCGCAGAAATGGAGCCCACAGGAATCGGTGTCGGTGCTGCCCAACGGCACAGATCTCGACTCCTTGAACGTCGGAACCACCTCCGACCAGAAGACGATGAGCATCTCGCCCCCGGTCGTCGGTCTCGTCGACTCCTCCGGAGTGTACAACTCCACCGAACCGGGCACTCGGTCCACGATGGAATTCTCGCTGCGGCAGGAGAACGGGGAGTGGAGGATCTCCTCGGCGCCGGACGGGCTTCTCATCAGCCAGACCGACTTCCAGACGATCTTCCTCAACTATTCGCTGCAGTTCTTCACCTCCGACTATTCGTATCTCGTCCCTGACTCCCGCTGGTTCCTCCGGTCTTCCTCGACCCCGACGGTGCTGATGAACGAGCTGCTCAGCGGACCCGCTCCCTACCTCTCGGGAGCGGTGATCACGTCGATTCCCGATGGTGCCAAGCTCAGCGATTCGGATTCGAACGTGGTGACGATCGAGAACGGCGTCGCCAATGTGGCCCTGGGACCGCAGAACCCGGCCCCGTCCGACCGCGAAAAGGGACTTATCCGTCAGCAGATCGCCACCACCCTGCAGGTCATTCCCTCGATCTCGGCAATCGATCTGAGCATCGGCGGGCAGACGGTTCCGGCCAGTCTGCAGCCGAAGACCGATACGTCGGTCCAGGTGGACGGGCCACCCGTGGTTCTCGCCGACGACCACCTCTCTCGGGTCTCGGGCACCACCGTGGCCAAGGTCGAGAACAGTCCGAATCTGAAGAAGGCGAAGGCGAGCGATCCCGCGGTGTCATTGGACGACTCTCTCTACGTCTATCTGGCCGACGACGGCAAGCAGCTCATGCGGTTGAAGTCCGACGCCGTCGACGCTACTCCGATCCTCAAGGGCAAGAAGCTCGTGCGCCCCAGCATCGATCGCTTCAACACGACATGGACGGGTGAGGCTGAGAACAAGGGCGAGCTCAAGGCCGTCGGTCGTGACGGCAAATCCTCCACCGTCGCCGCCGACTTCCTCAACGGTCGACAGCTCATCGATATCGAGGTCTCCCAAGACGGCACTCGTATCGCGCTGCTCAGTCGCCACAAAGGGGAACCGGATCGCGTCGATGTGGTCGGCATCCCCAGGGACAAGGCGGGCAATCCGGCCGGTCATGTCTCTGAAACGCCGATCGAAGTGGGTGCGAACTTCCACGAGATCAAGGATGTCTCATGGGCAGGGGCGACGTCTCTCGTGGCTCTGGCCGCAGAGGAAGGCGAATCAGCGCAGCCATTCCGCATCGGAGTCACCGGCCCTGCTGAACAGCTCGGTGAGGTCTCGGACGGAAGCCGCATCGCCGGTGGAGTGGACGGACGCTCGATCCTGGTCACCGGTGCCGATGGCGCGCTGTACAGCTACAACTCGAACGCCTGGCAGAAACTTGTCGACGTCGAAGCGAAGGATCCCTCCTATCCCGGTTGACCCGCACAGCATTGCCTGTCCCAGCTGACCCACGGAGCCTTTCCCCTCCCGGCTGGGCCGTCGGGCGGCGGTGCGCGGCTGTTCTGGAAAGCGGCTCATCGCCGCCCCCCCCCGATCGGGGCATGCAGTAGATTTCTCCCATGGGGCTGCTCGGGGAGTTCGGCGAACTGCTCCTGCCTCGCCGGTGTGCCGGCTGCGGGCGGGAGAACGTGTCCCTGTGCACCCGCTGCCTGCAGCTGCTCGGTGGGATCCCACGGGCGATGGAACCGCGCTACGGCACGATTCCGGTCGTCGGGGTCTGCGAATACAACTCGCAGATCTCGAAGATGGTCGTCGGTTTCAAGGACGACGGACGCCGGGACATCCTCGATCCCTTGGCCCTGGCTCTGACCCGTTCGATCGTCGCGGCCCTCGAGCTCATCGGCTACTCGGGTGGGGCGATCCGACTGTTTCCGGCGCCCAGTTCGGATCGGGCCAGACGTCGTCGAGGCGGATCGCATACGGCCGCCCTGGCGAATCGGGCGAAGGAGCTGTCGCCGGAGCTGCCCCTGGAAGTCCACGATGTGCTCGCGGCGAAACGATCGCGTGACCAGGTCGGACTCGGGGCGATCGAGCGGGCTCAGAATGCTCAGCGGACCCAATATCTCGACCGGAGGAGAATCGCTGAGATCGCGGAAGTCCGTCCCGTGTCGGGCACCGAATCCGCGCCGACGGACCTGCTCATCGATGACTTCTCCACCACCGGCGCAACCTTGGCAGAAAGCGCACGTCTGCTAGCATCGGTGCAGATCAGGCCCGCTGTAGGAGCTGTTCTCGGTCTCGGTCGCGGGGGCACTCGATTTGTCTCTCCCTTTACTGTATAACGGTGTTTACCCATCCAAGGGCATGGGATCGGATGAATCCGACGAGCGAGTCGCTAAGGACACATCATGGACATTGTTGTCAACGGCCGTCAACTGACCATCTCCGACAGCTTTCGAGCCCACATCGAGGACAAGATCGCCAAGGTCGAGCAGCTTGCCCCTCGCGCTCAGCGTGTCGAAGTGCATGTCACTCACGAGAAGAACTCCCGCCAGCCCGAGACGAGTGAGCGGGTCGAGCTCACGGTTGTGGCGAAGGGACCGGCAATTCGGGCAGAGGCCATGGCAAGCGACAAATATGCGGCACTCGATCTGGCATGGGCGAAGCTCGTCGAACGGCTGAGGCGAGCGAGAGACCGGCACAAGGTGCCCCGGTCGGGACATCACCGCAAGGAATCCACCGCCGAGGTGCTGGCGAAGATGCCGGTGGCCGAACCGATGGTTCCCGATGCGAACGCCGACGACGCGAAGTCTGCAGCGGACCACAGCGTCGACCAGACGAACGGCCGCATCAAGGCCGAAGGCGATTCGCCGGTGGTTCTGCGAGAGAAGACCTTCACCGCCTCACCCATCGGCATCGAAGAGGCGTTGAACAGAATGGAACTCGTCGGACACGACTTCTACCTGTTCATCGACGAAGAGTCGAGCAAGCCGTCCGTCGTCTATCGCCGTAAGGGCTGGAGCTACGGAGTCATCGCCCTCGACCACGACCTCGAAGAAGCCATCGACTGACCAATTACTACCTGACGGCGGCCCAGCAACCTCGCGCGAGGTTGCTGGGCCGCCGTCAGGTAGCAATTGGGGTATAGCGTTGGGGTATGCAGAGGATGACACGTGCCGCGGCCCGCAGGACGGCGATCGCGGCAACGGGACTGGACCGACCGCGACCGGTGAAGGTCACCGCCCGACACCTCAAGAAGGTCTTCGCCACCCTGGGACTGACCCAGATCGACTCAGTCGCCCGAGTCGTCCGATCCCACTATCTGCCCTTCTACTCTCGTCTGGGTCCCTACCCGCGGGAGACCCTCGACCGCCTCTTCTACTCTTCTCCGCGCATGGGCGTCGAGTACTGGGCACACGCCGCGGCCTTCGTGCCGCCGCAGACATGGAAGCACTTCGCCCGCGCCCACAGCGAATGGTGGCGCAACGACTTCGGACAGCGCCACCCGGAGACCGGGGAGGAGTTCCGAAACCTCCAGACTCGCGTCCTCACCGCCCTGTCCACCCGGCCGATGACGGCACGTGAAGTCGCCGAGGTGGTCGACCACGATCTGCCGGAGATCCACCGCGGACATTGGGGCTGGAATCCCAGCCAGGTGAAAGTCGCTCTCGAAGCGCTGTTCGCCGGTGGAGTCATCAGCGCCTCGGGACGCAACGACCACTTCGAACGCATCTATGCCCTGGCCCGTGACGTCTCACCCCAGCTGCCGCAGCTGCCATTGAATTACGGGCCGCCGGAGGATCCTCGGCTGGGGCTGGACCCGAATGCGGAGCTTCCACGCGGAATATCCGGGGTCGAAAACAATGTCTACGAACTCACCCGTATCGCGGCACGTGCCCTGGGGATCTCCCGGTCCGAGGACATCGCCGACTACTTTCGGCAGCGGCGGGCACCGACCGACGCCGCCATCATCGAACTCGTCGCTTCAGGAGAGCTGCGCGAAGTCGACGTCGAAGGTGTCCCCGCCTTGAAATGGCATGAGGCTCGGACCCCGCGCACCGTGAATGCCCGAGCGCTGCTGGCGCCGTTCGACCCTTTGGTCTTCTACCGGCCGCGCATCGAATGGCTCTTCGACTTCCACTACCGCATCGAGATCTACACCCCGGCGGCCAAGCGTGTGCACGGCTACTACGTCACTCCGTTCCTCCTCGGTGATCGCCTCGTCGGGCGAGTCGACCTGCACAGGGATCGGGCGGCGGGCATCCTGCGTGCTCACCAGGTGACATGGGAGCCGGGGGAGGAGCACATCACCGAGCTGACGGACGAGCTCATGACGATGGCTGCGTGGCTGGGCCTGACCGCCGTGGACCTCGAAGGTACTCACCTGCCATTAAGCTAGGGGCTATACAGTCGTTCGAGTCGTTGTCCGGCAGACATGCCGATTAGGAGAAAAGTGGCTAATTTCCTCGAGAAGCTTCTGCGCACAGGTGAAGGCAGAACTCTGAAGAAGCTCCGCCGATACACGGATGCCATCAATCAGCTGTCCGATGAGTTCAGCGAGATGACGGACACCGAACTGCGGGAGGAAACCGGCCGGTTCAAGGAGCGCTACAAGGACGGCGAGAGCCTCGACTCCCTGCTTCCCGAAGCCTTCGCCACCGTTCGCGAGGCATCGAGCCGGACCCTGGGTCTGCGGCACTTCGACGTCCAGCTCATGGGCGGCGCCGCCCTGCATCTGGGCAACATCGCCGAGATGAAGACCGGTGAGGGCAAGACTCTCGTCGCCACGGCCCCGGCCTACCTCAACGCGCTCACCGGCGATCCGGTCCACATCATCACGGTCAACGACTACCTGGCTACCTACCAGTCCGAACTGATGGGCCGCGTATTCCGTTTCCTCGGCATGGAGACCGGCTGCATCCAGGCGAATATGCCCTCGGACCTGCGCCGCAAGCAGTACGCCGCAGACATCACATACGGCACGAACAACGAGTTCGGCTTCGACTACCTGCGCGACAACATGGCCTGGTCCGCGGACGAGCTCGTCCAGCGCGGTCATGCCTTCGCCATCGTCGACGAGGTCGACTCGATCCTCATCGACGAGGCGCGCACCCCGCTCATCATCTCGGGTCCTGCCGAAGGCGATGCGAACCGCTGGTACGGCGAATTCGCCAAGGTCGTCAAGCGTCTGAAGACCGATCGCGACTACGAAGTCGATGAGAAGAAGCGCACCGTCGGCGTCCTCGAACCCGGAATCGAACGCGTCGAGGACTACCTGGGCATCGGCAACCTGTACGATGCGGAGAATACCCCGCTCATCAGCTTCCTCAACAACGCCATCCGCGCCAAGGAGCTGTTCAAGAAGGACAAGGACTACGTCGTCCTCGACGGCGAAGTCCTCATCGTCGACGAGCACACGGGGCGTGTGCTCAAGGGCCGCCGCTACAACGAGGGCCTGCACCAGGCCATCGAGGCGAAGGAAGGGGTGAAGGTTCAGGCAGAGAACCAGACCCTGGCGACGATCACTCTGCAGAACTTCTTCCGCCTCTACGAAAAGCTCTCGGGAATGACCGGTACGGCCGAGACCGAAGCCGCGGAATTCATGTCGACCTACAAGCTCGGTGTCGTCCCGATTCCGACGAACAAGCCGATGCAACGTGTCGACCAGTCCGACTTCGTCTATAAGAACGAGGTCGCGAAGTTCGACGCCGTCGTCGACGATATCGTCGAACGCCACGAGACCGGACAGCCCGTCCTCGTCGGCACGACGAGCGTCGAGAAGAGCGAATACCTGTCGAAGCACCTGGCCAAACGCGGCGTCAAGCATGAAGTCCTCAACGCGAAGAACCACGCCCGTGAGGCGTCGATCGTGGCGATGGCCGGACGCAAGAACGCCGTCACTGTGGCCACGAACATGGCCGGACGCGGTACCGACATCATGCTCGGCGGAAACGCCGAGTTCCTCGCGGTCGCGGAAATGGAACGTCGAGGCCTCGACCCCGCCGAGAACGAGGACCAGTACGAGTCCGAATGGCCGGAGGTGCTCAAGGCCGCCGAAGACAAGGTCAAGGAAGAGGCCGAAGAGGTCGTCGAGCTCGGAGGACTCTATGTGCTCGGCACCGAACGCCACGAATCCCGTCGCATCGACAATCAGCTGCGCGGACGCTCCGGCCGCCAGGGAGACCCCGGCGAATCCCGGTTCTACCTGTCTTTGACCGATGATCTCATGCGGCTCTTCGGTTCGGGGGCTGCCGAACGGATCATGGCCACAGCGAACGTGCCCGATGATGTGCCGCTGGAATCGAAGATGGTCTCCCGCGCCATCCTCTCGGCCCAGTCGCAGATCGAGCAGCGCAATGCCGAGCAGCGCAAGAACGTGCTCAAATACGATGATGTGCTCAACCGTCAGCGCACTGTGATCTACGATGAGCGCCGCCGTGTGCTCGACGGCGCCGACCTCGAAGATCAGGTCGCGAACTTCCGTGAAGAGGTCATCGACGCCTATGTCGCCCAGGCGACGACGGGACCGGTCGAGGAATGGCAGGTCGACGAGCTCTTCGAGGCTCTCGGAAAGATCTACTCACCGTCGATCACCCCCGACGACCTCGCCGAGGAACTCGGTGGCCTCGGCAACCTGACGAAGAACCGCCTCAATCAGGAGATCCAGTCCGACATCGCACTGTTCTACTCCCAGCGCGAAGAGGAACTCGGAGAGGATGCCACCCGCGAACTCGAACGCCGCGTGGTGCTCTCTGTCATCGACAAGCGCTGGCGTGAGCACCTCTACGAGATGGACTACCTCAAGAACGGCATCGGACTGCGGGCGATGGCCCAGCGCGATCCGCTGGTGGAATACCAGCGTGAGGGCTTCGAGATGTTCACTACCATGCAGGACGGGATCAAGGAGGACGTCGTTCGCCTGACCAATACTCTGCAGGTTCAGGTGACCTCATCGGCCGGTTCCGATGGTGACGAACCCGAGGTCGAGGTCGACGCTGAGGAGCTGCGTCACAAGACTCCCAAGATGCAGCTGTCGGCGCCGTCCGAGGGTGGTTCCGCCTCGGTTTCCGAATCCGAAGACGAAGACGAGCCGGCTCCGGTCAATCGCGCCGAACGTCGCGCGAAGAAGAAGGCCAAGAGCTGACTCCGAGCCGACAGCGGCTCACATCGTCTGCAGCGCAGTCAGCGTCCACCGGGTAGTGAGCAGTTCCAAGCGGACTGCCACCGCCCGGACGCGATTTGCGGCGGCGACGATGACTGTGACCTCGGCGATCTCAGGGCTGATCTGGCAGACGTGCGCCGTTCCCGGCCTCACCGTCCGTGTTCCTGGCACGGTCGCCCTGTGGGGTGCCACCTCGGCGCGCAGCTGACAGCGGTGGTCGATCTTCGCCAGCAGCTCCGGTTGGACCCATCGGGCGATCGTCTCGCTGCGTCTGACGCCGGAGAGGACTTCGAGGCAGGCTACCGCCAACGAGGTGGCCGTGGCCGCGATCCGTGCCCGGTCGTCCGCGATTTCCAGGCCCCGGACCTGCCCGCTGACCCGGCGATTCTGCGATTCCGTGGACGACGCTGCGACCTCTCGCCGAGGCGGTGCCGACGCCTGCGGCCGAGTGAGGGTGAGTGGGGCGGTCATTTCTGAATCTCCAATCTCTGACCTGCGATGATGAGGCTCGGATCGGGTCCGATGGTGTCCTCATTGGCGGCATAGACGTGCGCGACGAGCTGGGGGATCTCTTCTGGGGTCTCGGCCAGATCGGCAGCTATCGACCACAGGCTCTCCCCTTGAGCCACAACATGTGTGGCGGTTCCAGGATCCGTAGGCTCGGCGGCAGAGTCACTGTCGCCTGGCTCATTCGGCTCCCTGCTGTGGTCGGATTCGCCTGACCGGTCGGATTCGCCGGGCCCCTCCATCGGCCCGTTCGACGGCCGGTCGGTCGGTGGTGCTGAAGGCGCTCTGTCTACGGGCGGTTCTGTGGGCCAGCCGGGATCGGGCGGGCGGACTCGGTCGGGTGGCTCGGATTCCTTACGCGGCTTGGAACCGTCTGGCGGCTGCTCATCCTGAGACCGTCCCGCATCGTCGGATGGGTCCGCAGAGCTCTGATCATCGTCGATCGTCGGCCAGCCGGGGTCGGCAGGGGCGGACGGAGTATGCGCAGACGGCGCAGAGACGGAAGGAGCCTGTGCGGACGATGCGGGGTCAGGGCCGGGACCAGCGAGCGGTGCTGCTTGAGCGGAGTGGACCACGAGGCCGGCAGAGACGATGGCAAGAACACTCGACGCGAGTATCCGGGGCATTGCCTTGACGACCAATCCGGCAAGCGCCGATCGGAAACGGCCGGTGGGAAGGACCTGCAGCAGCAGGGCCAGCAGAGAGATGAGTCCGATCCGTGCGAACAGGAGCGATCCGGTGCCGATGATGGCGATGACAACGACGTCGCTGGTCGTCCACGGCTGAGGAAGCCGCTCCCACGCAGCGGCGAACGAACCGAGCAGGACCAGCCACGAACTCGCACATGCGATCAAGAGATACATCTAGACATCCTCCATTGGATATTGAACATAATGATGCCGTTAGATGTTATTTGGTGTCAATGGGTCAGATCTAACTACATGACTGTAGTTCGGTGCGTCTTCATTTCAAGTCTTGAAAGTGGACTACAGCTGGGGCAGGCTTGGCGATTATGGACGATCGGATCGATGCACTACTGGCGGATATCGAAGCCGCCGACGCGGCAGCGCAGGCGCACGTCAGGAGAGGCGAATTCGGTGACGAGGTGGCCGGTCAGGCGGCCGAGAGGACTCTGCTCGAACGGATGCGCGGGGCGCTGGGATCGACGGTGCAGGTGACGATGCCGGATCGGGATATCACGGGGACGGCGTGCTTCCTCGGTCGGAACATCATCGTCCTCGCCGGAGTCGAAGTCTCCGTCATTGCAATCAGGGCTGTCCGCGGATTCAGGCTGACCACGAGAGTGCATCGATTCGACGCTGGCGGGCTGGAGAGATTGGGCCTGGGATCGGCGCTGCGCCGCTGGTCAGCCGCCTATGAAGAGGTGTCGATCGATGTCGCGGACCGTGCGGGCAACATTCGGGGGCGATGCGCGCTCGTTGCTTCCGACTATGTCGAAATCGCTGGCAGGATCATTCCCTTCGCGGCGATCAACGCCGTCCACGCCCGGACGAATCCCTTCGGATGACTCGTTCATGTTGGAGATCAGAGCCGAAGCGAGTGGGTCAGTCCTCGATAGAACCGGTCTTGATCTGGTACTCGGTGCGCTCGTACATGCGCTGGATATACGCTTCGATCTCGGACTTCTCGACCCGCCACTGGCCGCGCCCTCCGACCTTGATGGCGCGGAGATCGCCGGAGCGGACCAGGGCCCGAGCCTGTGCGATCGAGACATTGAGCAGCTCGGCCACATCGGTCAGCGGCAGGAAGCGACTTTCGACGGCCATGAGGTGTCTTCTCCCATTCCAAATGTCCATCTGCCACCAGATGTCCATCTGCTTGTTAGTCCATTCGGCCAAAAACCTTGCTTTGGCATCATTTGATGCCCAATATTATCACTGAGAAGCAGTTTCTGTCAGCGAAACTTCTGCGAATCTGGAGATGCAATGGAGCTCTCGAAAAGAATCCGACGACCCCGCTGGACCGATGCGCGCCTCCTCGTCGGTGCGATGCTCGTCGTCCTCGCGGTCGTCGGAACCTACCTGCTCGTCACCTCGGCGAACTCGACCACCCGGGTCTGGGCGAGCGCACGCGCACTCGTCCCCGGTGAGATCCTCGAACCGGCCGACCTCACAGTGGCCGAGGTCAATCTCGCCGATCTCGGCAAGAAGTATCTCTCTGCCGATTCCGAGCTGCCGACGAACACGAGCGTGCGCAGCGTCGTGGCGGCAGGCGAACTGCTGGCTGCCTCGGCGGTGGCGCCAGTGTCAGAACTCGAGGGGCGAGTCGTAGCCATCGACATCGCCGGCTCAGTCCCGAGCGTCGTCGACTCGGGCAGCCTCGTCGACGTCTGGGCCCAGCCGGAGCAGAACGGGCTCGACGATGACGGCACACCGCCGGAGCAGATCGTCGATTCGGCCCCGGTCGCTCATATCAATCGAGACGTCGGCAGCTTCGGGGCAGGTGACGGCGCCCGCATCGAAGTGTTCGTCGGCTCGGTGGACCTGCCCGGCGTGCTTGCCGCACTCGACGGACGCAGTGTGCTCTCCGTGGTCGGTGCCCCGTCCGTTCCTGCCGATGAAAGCGAGCAGTGATGACGCAGGTCCTGCTGGCGGTCGACTTCGAATACGACCTCATCCTCTTCGAGCTGCTCAGCGAGATCGACGACGTCACGATCGTCGCCCGCCCCGCCGACGAGGTGGAGCTGCTGGCACACTGCCGCACCGGCGGAGCCGATGTCGTCATCATCGGCCGCTACTTTCCCGGCCTCGACGCGGAGGTGGTTGCCGCGATCACGGCCTCCGGTGCGAAGGTGCTCGGATTCGGCGACGACGCGCACGCCCTCGAAGCAGTCGGCATCAGCGCCGTCGTCGCAACGGACGCCGACGCGACGACGATGGCCGCGGCGATCGACGACCTCCGTGCCTCCACTGTGGTCCCGCCGCGCCCGATATCGCCGCCGGGGCCGGTCGGAGGAACGGGAATGGTCATCACGGTCTGGGGGACCGGTTCGTCGCCCGGACGCACTCTCACTGCCGTCAACCTCGCTGATCAGGCCTCCCGTCAGGGCAAGCGCAGCGTCGTCGTCGACGCTGACACGGTCTCCGGCATGGTCGCGTCCACCCTCGGGCTGACAGAGGAATCTTCGCATCTGGCCAGCCTCTGCCGGTCGCAGTCGGACCCGGTCGGGCGCTTCGGCGCGCATGCGGTGCCGCATGCATCGATCCGTGAGAGCTTCCATGCGGTGACCGGGCTGACTCGGCCCGAGAGGTGGCCGGAGATCCGTGCCTCCGTCCTCGAGTCTGTGCTCAAACGCGTGGCCAAGGTCTACGATGTCGTCATCGTCGACGTCAGCGACCGCATCGATCCCGATGACGACCTCGCCGACCCCTTCTACGATCGACACTGCGCCACCCGTGCCGCGCTCGAGGCCGCCGATATCGTGCTCGTCCTCGCAGCAGGGGAGCCGATCGGCCTGCAGCGACTGGTCAAACTCCTCGGCACACCACGGGCCGAGGCGGTGCGCGAGAAGATGCGGCTGGTGATCACGAAGGTGCGCCCGAGCGCGGTCGGCCATCCAGCTGAGACGCGGATCAGTGAAGTCCTCGACCGATTCGTCCGGATCACTCCGGACTTCATTCTCAGAGATGACCGGCCCACGGCCGATGCGGCGATGCTCGCCGGCCACACCCTGCACGAGCAGAATCCCCGGTCCGTCCTCGTCGGGGACCTCGCGGCGATGATCGACGAGCTGCTGCCGGGTCGCCGCCGTTCCCGCAGATCCGTCGGAGGCCGTGACCGTCGCGGCGCCGGCCGCCGGGGACGCCCGCAGAAAGTCAGGGTGAGCCAGGGGAGCGGACTACAGGACTAGGATGAGGGGCATGGCCATTCGCTGCTACATTCCCACCACCCTGACCGCGTTGCGTTCGACGCTGACCGACGTCCGCGCCGTCGCCCCCGACGCTCAGGGGCGCCGTCTGCGCGGTGAGGAGTTCGAATCCGCTGAATTCGACGCCATGTGCATCGCCGCGGCACTGGCCGCGAACGCAGTGTTCGCTCCTGCTGAAGCCGAGACCGGCACCGAGGCGGCTCCCGAGCGGCGTGTCATCGTGGCCTATGACGCCCCAGAGTCCAGCCCGGCCGCGCCGCTGACCGAAGGCTTCGAGCTCATCACCCTTGCCGATGTCGACATGGTCCGGATTGCGAGCTTCCACCTCGACGAGGACGCCGTCTGGGATGAGGCGGTGCAGCTGGCCGAGGACACGGACTCCAGTGCAGCCGAGGACCACCTCGGCGCTTCCGATCTGCTGTGGTACGACTCTTCCGAACTGGAACAGCTGCTCGGCGACCAGGCCTGAACCGACGCCGGCCCCGGGATCAGGCGGATTCGAAGCGGCGCAGCCGGTCGCTCAGGCGCTTCTCCAGGATCGGGACCACAGCCTGTTCGATCATTGCGCCGAACATCGGGATCGACGAGCTGATCTCGGCATGAGCGGCCAGCTTCGTCACTGACTCGGCCTCGCGCAGTTCGAGGACCGCATCGATCTCGACGGGGACGCCTGCGGCGCGTGCGGACATGCGGATCTCGGCATCATCACCGAGGACATCCCCGGGAATCATGTACACCTCGACCAGCACGGTGTTGTCGGGAAGCCGAGAGGCCAGAGCCGATGGAAGCTCAGCCTTGGGCATCGGGGTCCGCACGGTCATCTCCGTGTCGGGGTCGATGTATTCGGCACTGGCCTCGGAACCGAGCTTCTCCCACACGCCGGGGTCGGCGAGTTTGGCCAAGAATGTCGACAGATCAACCGAATATTCATGATTGAGAGTCAGAGATCGCATAGCTCCAGTTTGCCAGCGAATGAACGGTACTTCACCGTAGGCCGCTCGGCGTGCCTTTCTCGATATTTGGGCATAGTGTGGGGAATGACGATTCGGCGTCGAATCGCGTGACGAATGCTCGTTGATCATAGAGGTGAAACAGTGACTCAGGTCTCAATTTCGAACGTTGCAGAAGAGTGGAGAAAGCAGAGGGGGCAATCGGCTCCCGACAACTTCCTCGATGCGTACTATCCGCGGTTCGAAACAGGGGCGACCGATCCCGAGGCCTACGCGGCCGCGGCGGCCCGTCACTTCGCGCTCGGCACCGAATACGACGGGCAGAGACCGGCGATCGCGATCTACAATCCGAACGTCGACTCGCCGGAATTCAGCGACAACCACACGGTCATCGCCATCGTGCTCGCCGACATGCCCCATCTCGTGTCCTCGATCGTCAGCGACCTCGCTGCCAACGGCAGGGCGATCCGCCGCGTGCACCACCCGATCATCAGTGTCACCGGCAACGGCCCGGACGAGAAGATCCTCTCCCCGGCAGAAGCCCCCGCACTCAGTGCGGACACGGCGAGCATTCCGACGGTCTCCGAGGATCCTGCCGACAGCGAGGACGGCGCCCCACAGCAGCAGTCCTGGATCCGCCTCGAGATCGACCGCATCTCCGAAAGCGACTTCGATGCACTCGAAGAGCGGCTGCGCGGGGTCCTCGACTACGTGGCTGCGGCAGCGCGCGATGCCCAGGCGATGGCCGCGAAGGCCAAGGACATCGCCGCCGAGCTGAGCGCACACGCGCCGCGCCCGGAGCTGGCCTCCGAAGCCGAATCCGCCGCCGCCCTGCTCACCTGGCTCGACGGACACTTCACCTTCCTCGGCTACCGCGAATACGACTACACCCACGACGCCGAGCACAGCAGCCTCGAACCGATCGAGGACACCTCGATGGGCATCTCGGCCCTGCGCCCCCTCGTGAAGTCACCGCTCAGCCGGGCGGTCGCCGACAAAGCGCTCGAACCGCATGTGCTGGTGCTGACGAAGGCGAACTCCCGCTCCCGCGTCATCCGATCCTCATTCATGGACTACATCGGCGTGAAGACCTTCGATGCCGACGGTGAGATCGTCGGCGAGCGGCGCTTCGTCGGAGTGTTCAAACCCGAGTTCTACAACGACAGCGTCCTCAACATCCCGGTCATCGACAGGAAGGTCGCGAATATCCTCTCGGCCAGCGGATTCCCCACCGGATCCCACTCGGCCAATGAACTTCTCGGCGTCCTTGAGAACTATCCCCGCGAGGACCTGCTCCACGAGGGCACCGAGGAGATCTATGACGTCGTCATGGAGATCGTCGACATGCAGGAGCGTCGTGAGTCCCGCGTGTTCGTCCGCACCGACCCCTACCAGCGCTTCGTCTCCGTCATCCTCTACCTCCCGCGCGACCTCTACAACACCGACGCTCGAGTGCGCGTGCAGGAAGTGCTGCGCAAGTTCTACAACGCCGACAGCGTCGACTTCGATGTGCTGCTGAGTGAATCCGCGCTGGCCCGCATCCACTTCGTGGCCCGCGTCGCCCGTGACTGCGAACTGCCGCAGATCGGCGCCGACGAGGTCGAGGCACGCATCGTCGGGGCCGTTCGCTCCTGGTCCGAAGACGTCCACGCGTTCCTCGTCCCCGCCGAGACCGGCGATTCCGGCGCCTCGCATGCCCGGGCCGACCTGTGGTCGAAGGCGTTCCCTCCCAGCTACGGCGAGCACCACACCCCCGCCGAGGCGGTCGCCGATGTCGGTCGGTTCGAAGCCCTCGACGCCGGTCACGGTCCGGCGGTGCGCCTCTACCGTCCCGAACAGAACACCGATGCCTCTGTGCGCCTCGTCCTCTATCGTCGTGACCGGGTCAGCCTGTCCGAGGTCCTGCCCTTCCTCACGGCCTTCGGCGCCGACGTCGTCGACGAACGACCCCACGAACTCGACCTCGCCGACGGTTCCCATCGTTACATCTACGACTTCGGACTCAGCTTCTCCGAAGAGCTGGCCGATGACGACTACGACCGCATCGCCGAGGCCTTCATGGCCGGCTGGGACGGCAAGAAGGAAGCTGGGGTCTTCGACCGCCTCGTCGTCGCCGGACTCTCCTGGCAGCATGTGACGATCATCCGCGCACTGGGCAAGTACCTGCGCCAGGCGGGATTCACCTATTCCGACGCCTATGTCGGTGAGGTCTACAGCGACAACCCGCAGATCTCGAAGCTGCTCGTCGACTACTTCTCCGCCAAGTTCGATCCCGACGTCGACGACGCCGGACGCGAAGCGACGATGACCGAGATCGACGACGCGATCGAAGCCGCCCTCAGCGAAGTGGCCAGCCTCGACGCCGACCGTGTGCTGCGCTCCTCGCTGGAACTGCTGCGGGCGACCCTGCGCACGAACTACTACATCGACGAATCCGGTGCTCTGCCCACCGCCCTGGTGCTCAAGATCCGGCCCGACGAGCTCAGCTTCGTGCCGAAGCCGAAGCCGGCTCTGGAGATGTGGGTGTATTCCCCGCAGGTCGAGGGCGTGCACCTGCGTTTCGGCACCGTCGCCCGCGGAGGGCTACGGTGGTCGGATCGTCGCGATGACTTCCGCACCGAGGTCCTCGGTCTCGTCAAGGCCCAGATGGTCAAGAACGCGCTCATCGTGCCCACCGGGGCGAAGGGCGGCTTCTTCCCCAAGCAGCTGCCGCCGATGAGCGATCGGGACGCGTGGATGGCCGCCGGTCAGGTCGCCTACGAGGTGTTCATCGAAAGCATGCTCGAGGTTGCGGACAACCTCACCTACGGCAGCGACGACTCCAGCGTCGTCGTCCACCCCGACCGTGTCGTCCGCCACGATGGAGACGACTACTATCTCGTCGTCGCCGCCGACAAGGGCACGGCACGGTTCTCCGATGTGGCCAACGCGATCGCCGAACGCCGCGGATTCTGGCTCGGCGACGCCTTCGCATCGGGCGGATCGGTCGGCTACGACCACAAGGCGATGGCCATCACCTCCCGGGGCGCGTGGAAATCCGTCGAACGCCACTTCCGCGAACTCGGACTCAACACCGCCGCCGAGGACTTCACCGTCGTGGGCATCGGCGATATGAGCGGTGACGTCTTCGGCAACGGCATGCTGCGCAGCGAGCACATCCGCCTCGTCGCGGCATTCGACCACCGGGACATCTTCCTCGATCCGAACCCCGACGCCGCCCGCAGCTTCGTCGAACGCCAACGCCTCTTCGACCTGCCGCGTTCGAGCTGGCAGGACTACGACAGGGACCTCATCTCCTCAGGAGGCGGAGTCTTCTCCCGGTCGGCGAAGTCGATCGACCTCAGCCCCGAAGCCGCCTCGGTGCTCGGAGTCGAACCCGGAAAGCGCAGCCCCGCCGACCTCATGTCGGAGATCCTCAAGGCACCGGTCGACCTCGTCTACAACGGCGGTATCGGCACCTATATCAAGGCCTCGAGCGAGAGCCACGCCGACGTCGGCGATAAGTCCAACGATGCCATCCGCATCGACGGCGCCGATGTGCGGGCGCGGGTGATCGGCGAGGGCGGCAATCTCGGTGTGACACAGCTGGGACGTGTCGAGGCCGCCCTGGGCGGCGTCGAGGTCAACACCGACGCCGTCGACAACTCGGCCGGCGTCGACAGCTCCGACCACGAGGTCAACATCAAGCTGCTCCTGCGTACGCTCTTGCACAAGGGAGCCTTCGCCGCGGAAGAACGGGAGGCGGTCCTGCACTCGTTCACAGACCAGGTCGCCGACCGGGTGCTGGCGAACAACTACTCGCAGAACGTCGTCCTCGGCGAGGCTCGGGCCCAGACCGAATCGATGTCGGGCACCTATGGCCGGCTGCTGGGCTATCTGGAGAAGAACGCCGATCTCGACCGGGCGGTCGAATTCCTGCCCAACGCCGATGAGCTCGCCAAACGCGAGTTCAGCTACTACGTGTCGCCTGAACTGGCCGTGCTGCTGGCCTATGTGAAGATGCACGCCGCCGATGAGGTCCTTGCCAGCACCGTGCCGGATGAGACGTGGATGCGGCGCGAACTCGTGTCCTACTTCCCGGATGCTCTGCAGGAGAAATACGGCGAACTCATCCCCGTACACCCGCTGCACCGGGAGATCGCGACGGCGAAGCTCGTCAACCGGCTCGTCGACCGCGGCGGACTGACCTACATCTACCGGATGTTGGAAGAGACGCCGGCGTCGGTGCCGCAGATCGCACGCGTGTTCGTCGTGGTCTCGGAGATCTTCGGACTCGATGACTTCTTCGACGCAGTGTGCGCACTCGACAACCAGGTGCCGACCGAGGTGCAGGTGAAACTCCAGCACGACTATGTGCGTGTCCTCGATCGTTCCTCGCGCTGGCTCGTGCAGCAGGCGCCGGACAGCCTCGACGTCGATTCCGGCATCGAGATGTACGGCAAGGTCGTCGAAGCACTGCGCTCCCGGGTCCCGGACCTCGTCGACGGCTACGATGCCGAGACCATGCAGGCGAAGGCGCAGAGCTACATCGACGAAGGCGTGCCGAGCGAACTCGCGTGGCGCTCCGCCGCCCTGCTCGACGAGTTCGTGCTGCTCGACATCACCCAGCTGGCAGCTCGGGCGAACGAATCCGCCGAGGATGTCGCAGAGGTCTACTACGCCGTGAACGAACGCTTCTCCGGTTCGCAGATCCTCACCCTCATCGGAGAGCTCGATCGCAGCGACCGGTGGTCTGCGCTGGCCCGCGGATCCATGCGTGACGACTACTACGCCGCGATCCTGTCGGTGACCGGCACGGTTCTGGCCGCCACGGATTCGCCGATCTCCGGAACCCCGGACGAACGGGCGAAGCAGCGCCTGGCCGAATGGCTCGAACGCAACGAGACTGTCGTGGGGCGGGTGCTGGAGACGACGGAGACGATCCTCGGTCTCGATTCCGTCACCCAGGCGCCGCTGTCTGTGCTGCTGCGCTCACTGCGGTCGATGGTCCGCTCCTCGGCCTGGGAGAGCGAACACAACGGCTGAGGCCGATTGCGGTCGCGGTCGACACCATGGTCGGCCGCGATCGGCAGTGCGTCCGCGACCGGCCGGACACTCCTGATCGGTTCGACAGCGGTGACCGGCAGGGCGACCACGATCGGCAGGTCAGTTGGGATCGTGCGGACACAGTCGCCTCGGTGGGTCCGAACACCGACCGATTAAGTGGTAGCGTCTGAACATCGACATCTCAGCAGATCCGCGCAACGCGGGTCTGCTGATCTCACCTTGGAGGAACGTATGGTGCTCAACGAACTGCTGGCGGCCGAGGGCATCACGGATGAGTCAGACGTCGAACACATCCATCTGCTCGTCGGCGACTGGCAGCTGTTGGCCGATCTCTCCTTCGCCGATCTCGTGCTGTGGGTGCCGTCGCCCAACGGTGCCTACACGGTCCTGGCTCATGCCCGATCGACGACCGGGGCGACATTGTTCAACCGGGATCTGATCGGAGCGCGTGCGACCGGTCTGGAGAAAGAGCTGCTTGACCGGGCCAGCAGCACCCGCAGCTCTGTCTCCCACGTTGCCGCGGCCCGAGAGATGGGAATCAGCGCCGGATCCTCTGACGTCGACATCCTCGCCGAGGCGGTGCCGATCATCCGCAGCGGCGAGGCCATCGCGCTCGTCGTCCGGTATTCGGAGGAGGTCCGACGCAGAGGTTCGTCTCGCCTGGAGAAGTACTACCGGGAAACGGCGATGGCTCTGATGCGGATGGTCGTGCAGGGAACGTTCCCCGATCGCGATGCCCCGTCCGGGGCCCGGCACGGCGAACCGCGAGTCGGCGACGGCATCTTCATCCTCGACCGCGATTCGCATGTGCAGTATGCCTCCCCGAACGCCGTATCGCTCATGCACCGGCTCGGCTACGGAGGAGAGATCGAAGGCAGCTATCTCTCCGAGGTGGTCTCGAACCTCAGTGCAGAGCTGCGTCAGGTCGATGAGACCCTCCCACTGGTGCTCACCGGGCGTGCCCCGTGGCGGACCGAACTCGAAGTCGGGCGAACGAGTGTGTCCCTGCGCGCGATTCCGCTGACGGACGAGGGTGAGCGGGTCGGTGCGATCGTCCTCGCCCGTGACGTCTCAGAGATCCGTCGCCGCAAACGCGAGCTGCTCTCCCGCGACGCGATGATCAAGGAGATGCACCACAGGGTGAAGAACAATCTGCAGACCGTGTCCGCCCTGCTGCGGCTGCAGACCCGCCGCATCGACAGCCCCGAGGCCAAGGGGGCGCTGACCGAGGCGATGCGCCGGGTCTCGATCATAGCCGTGGTCCACGATGTGCTCAGTCAAGGCGTCGAATCCGAAGTGGACTTCGACGAAGTCGTCGACAAGGGACTGCGTCTGACTCCCGAGCTGACCAGCCCGCTGGTGCATATCGAACTCAAACGGTGCGGAAGCTTCGGAACCATCTCCTCCGCCGATGCCACCTCTCTGGCCCTGGCCATCACGGAGCTGATCACGAACGCGATCGAACACGGATTCCCCACCGAGAACCTCGAGAATCTGGAACCGGGGGAGACGCTCAACGGCCATGTGTGGGTGACCCCGGAACGCAACGGCGATCACCTGAGCGTGACGATCGCCGATGACGGCATCGGGTTGGGAGAGACGCAGAATCCGGGCAATGGTCTGGGCACGCAGATTGTGCGCACGCTGGTCTCGGCCGACCTGGCAGGTTCGATCCAATGGCAGGCGCGCGAAGGCGGCGGAACAGTTGCCGTCCTCGACGTTCCGCTGCGCCCGGACTCCTACGACTGAGCGAGGCCCGTCGGACCGACCCGCAGAGCTGCCACGCTCCGGTGTCGGTCGACATTCGGCCGGACGCTCGTGCGCGCACACGACTGAGTCCCTTGTTCCGACGGCGATCTTTCGCCGTCGGGACAAGGGACTCAGTCTTCGGTGCAGGTGTGGCTGGTGATTCAGTTATGGCTTCGGCAGTCCGGGGGAACCGCCTTCTCAATGGCCGGCGACTCAGCCGGCGCGGCGGGCGCGAGCGGCACGACGCTTGAGCGCGCGGCGCTCGTCCTCGCTCAGACCGCCCCAGACTCCGGCATCCTGACCGGATTCGAGGGCCCACTGCAGGCAGGTCTCTGCGACTTCACAACGGCGACAGACAGTCTTTGCTTCCTCAATCTGGAGCAGCGCGGGTCCGGTGTTGCCGATCGGGAAGAAGAGCTCCGGATCCTCATTGAGGCATGCTGCACGGTGTCGCCAATCCATGGTGACCTTTCGACGAATTCAGTGAACGCGGTTGGCTACGCCCGAATTCCGGGCGTGCAACTCTCACAGTCAAGGTTCACATAACGCAATTGGGCGCACAAGGGTCCGGCAGTGTGAAATTTCTGACAAGAATTTTCCCCATTGTCCTGCTATGAGGGCGATCGCGCAAATCGGTCCGCGATTCGTCTTTTCGGGCCTGTCTGAGCGTCTCCGCCTAGACTGTCAGGCACATGCAGACAGCAGGTGAATGCACATAGACATCACGTGAACCAATGGAGGACTCATGACCAACGATCTCGCCAGCCCACGCATCGTCTCCGTCGGCGGACACACACCTCAGATCGATCCGGAGGCGTTCGTCGCAGCCGGTGCCACTCTCGTCGGCGACGTGCACGTGAAGAAGGGCGCCAGCGTCTTCTACGGCTGTGTTCTGCGCGCCGAAGCCGCCCCGATCACGATCGGTGAGGACTCGAACGTACAGGACAACACCGTCATGCACACCGACGCCGGCAAACCCGTCGTCATCGGCGCCCGCGTCTCCATCGGCCACCAAGCGCTCGTCCACGGTGCCGTGGTCGATGACGATGTGCTCATCGGAATGCACTCCACAGTGCTCAACGACGCCCATATCGGCAGCGAGTCCCTCGTCGCCGCGGGCGCCGTCGTCCTCGAAGGCACGCAGATCCCCGCACGGTCGCTCGTCGCCGGTGTGCCCGCGAAGGTGCGCCGGGAGATGACCGATGAAGGAGTGGAGAAGGTCCGGCAGAACGCCCAGTCCTATGTGCGTCTGTCGACCCTGCACAAGGACACCGCCGAGGTGGTCGACCCGAACTGATCGGACCGTAACCGGACCGATTGCGGACCGGCCCAGGCCCGATCTCCACCAGATCCCAAAGGAACCATTCGGTCGATCCCCAGGGGGCCGTTCGCCAGCATCGTGGCGATTTGAGACAATCAGTATGTGAACACTGAATTTGATTCCACTGCAGATCGCGTCGTCATCATCGGCGGCGGCCCCGGCGGCTACGAAGCCGCGCTCGTCGCGGCTCAGCTCGGTGCCGATGTCATGCTCATCGAGCAGAATCGGTGCGGTGGTTCCGCCGTGCTCACCGACGTCGTGCCGTCGAAGTCGCTCATCGCCACCGCCGAGATGATGGACGAGATCGAGCGCTCCGACGGGCTCGGAATCCGGATCGAGAACTCCGAGGACACCGAGGCCGTTGCGCGCCGAGTCACCGCCGACCTCGAAGCGGTCAACAAGCGCATCCTCTCCCTCGCCGACGCTCAGGCCAACGACATCTACGAGGGCCTCATTCGGGCCGGTGTCAAAGCCATCCAGGGCAAGGCGACTCTGGCCGGTCGCGACCAGGTCCATGTCGTCGAATCCGGCGGCACCGAGTACACCCTCGAGGCCTCGACGATCCTGCTCTCGGTCGGCGCCCACCCGCGTGAGCTGCCCACTGCGCAGCCTGACGGTGAGCGCATCCTCACCTGGACTCAGCTGTACGACCTCGACGAACTGCCCGAGCACCTCATCGTCGTCGGTTCCGGTGTCACCGGTGCCGAGTTCGCTTCGGCTTATCGGGCACTGGGCACCGAGGTGACCCTCGTGTCCTCGCGTGAGAAGGTCCTGCCCGGCCAGGACGAGGACGCAGCCGATGTGCTCGAATTCGTCTTCCGCAACAAGGGCATGAATGTCCTCTCCCGCTCCCGCGCCGCCTCGGTGACTCGCACCGACGACGGAGTCGAAGTCGTGCTCGCCGATGGTCGCCGTGTCGAAGGATCCCACTGCCTCATGGCCGTCGGTTCGATTCCGAACACCGAAGGTCTCGGCCTGGAGAAGGCCGGTGTCCGGGTCAGCGAATCCGGACACATCGTCGTCGACGGCGTTTCGCGGACCTCGCGGGCCGGAATCTACGCGGCCGGTGACTGCACCGGTGTGCTGCCGCTGGCCTCGGTGGCCGCGATGCAGGGGCGGATCGCCATGAACCACGCGCTCGGCGACGCCGTGCAGCCTCTCAAATTGCGCAATGTAGCATCGAACGTGTTCACCGCACCCGAGATCGCCACCGTCGGCTTCACTCAGCAGAACTACCGCGAGAACCCGACGGACATCGACACCGTGATGCTGCCGCTGGACACGAACCCGCGCGCCAAGATGCTCGGCATCGAGGACGGCTTCGTCAAGATCTTCGCTCGGCGCGGATCCGGCTCCATCCTCGGCGGAGTCGTCGTCGGTCCCCGAGCCAGTGAGCTCATTCTGCCGATCACCATGGCAGTGGAGAACCGGCTGACCGTCGATCAGCTCTCCGCCTCCTTCGTCGTCTACCCCTCGGTGAGCGGTTCGCTGACCGAAGCGGCACGGAAGCTCCACCGTCACCTCTGAATCGTCGATCCGACGATCGCAGGAAAGTTTTTCTCCACAGCTGTCGATCCGGTCGCTCCTCGACCGTCATCATGGTGTCAGGCCGCCCGGCATGACATGAGGAACGACGAAGGAGAACGACATGAAATACGCACTTCTGCTCATGGGACGCACACAGGATCCTGACTGCGGTGAGGACGGCGGAGCGGACCCTGAAGAATTCATGGCATTCGACAAGGAGATCAGCGAGGCGGGGATCGTCGTCGGCGGCTTCGCCCTCGAAGGACCCGACCTCGGGGTCCGGGTGAGCGGATCCGGAGGCGAATCGCTTGTCACCTCGGGCCCGTTCGCCGAATCGAACGAGTTCGTCGGCGGCAGCTACGTCATCGACGTCGCCGATATCGACGAGGCGATCGCCTGGGCGAAGAAGAGCCCCGCGGCCAAGGCCGGACACATCGAGATCCGTCCGGTGGCCGACTACTGATGGACCCCGACCCCGATGCGGCCGCCCGCGTCCTCAGCGCCATCGGCGAGGAGGACTACGGGCGGCTGCTCGCGGCGCTGGTCACCCGGTTCCGTGACTTCGACCTCGCCGAGGAGGCCCTCCACGATGCCGTGCTGCGCGCGGTCGAGACGTGGTCGGGCAGGGGAGTGCCCGAACGCCCTCAGGCGTGGCTGATGGCCACGGCGAAGAACCGCGCCATCGATCTCATCCGCTCCGATGAGGCGCGCACCCGGCATCTCGCCCGCCTGCGCATCGAGGACGAGCTGCGACCAGGTGACCACGACGATCACGCGGAGCGCCTCGGCGAGGAGATGGATGCCGCGGATCTGCCCGACGAGCGCCTCGGCTTGTTCTTCACCTGCTCCCACCCGACCCTGCGCGAGGACGAACGCATCGTGCTCATCCTGCGCTTCCTCTCGGGGCTGACCACCGCCGAGGTGGCCGCCGGGTTCCTCATCGAGACCGCGACGATGCAACAGCGGATCGTCCGTGCCAAACAGCGGATCCTCAAGACCGGGATTCCCTTCGGCCGCCCAGCGCCCGATGAACTCGGCAACCGGCTGCCCGGAGTGGTGCGCGTCCTCTATCTCATCTTCACTCAGGGCATCAACGCCACTGCAGGACCCGAACATACTCGAGTCGATCTGCAGCACGAAGCCATCCGGCTGACCCGACTGCTCGTCGGATACCTGCCCGAGCAGACCGAAGCCCGTGGCCTGCTGGCTCTGCTTCTGCTCACACGGGCACGTGAGACCGCCCGTGTGACGCCGGATGGCCGGCCGGTGCCGCTGGCCGAGCAGGACCGCAGCCTGTGGGACTCACGCCTCATCGCCGAAGGGACCGGACTCGTCGACGTGGCCGCCGGCGAACCGGGAGCCGGGGCATTCACCATCCAGGCGGCGATCGCCGCCCTTCACGCCGACGCCGCGCGATTCGCCGACACGGATTGGAAGCAGATCCTCGTGCTCTATCGGATGCTGTCCGGCCTCGATCCGTCGCCGGTCGTCGCTCTCAACACCGCGATCGCCCTCGGGCAGGTCTCGGGTCCAGAAGCGGCCATGAGCGCACTCGATGAACTGGCCCACGATCCGCAGCTGCTGCGTTACCGGCCCTTCCACATCGCACGGGCGATCACCCTCGACGAACTCGGTCGTACGGCGGAGGCCGAGGACGCCTATGCCGCGGGTCTGGAATGTCCCGGCAACGATGCCGAATCCGAATACATCACTGCCCGGATCACCGATCTTCGACGGTGATCCGGGCAGGGACTTCTGTGTTCGTGACTCCTGACCTCAGGCCGGAGCGAACGGAGGCAGGAGCGGGAGCGGCTCAGGCGGCGAAGCGGATGATCGCCTCACCGGACTTCACCGAGGCGCCTGCGCCGACGAGCACCTCGGAGACGGTGCCGGAGTGGCCGGCCTTGAGCGGCTGTTCCATCTTCATGGCCTCGATGACGGCGAGGGTGTCACCGGCTTCGACGGTGTCACCGGGGTTGACGGAGACGGAGACGATGGTGCCCTGCATGGGAGCGTTGAGCGCATTCGAGTCGTCGGCGATCTTCGCACCCTTGCGGCTGCTCAGCCCGCGCTTGCGCCGCGGCACGCTGGGGCTGGGAACATGACCGAGGTCCGAGATGACGTCCTTGGGGACCGAAACGGTCATGCGGCGGCCATCGACCTCGACCACAACGCTGAAGCTGTCGGTTGCAGTACTCATCTGTTCTCCTAGCTGTGGATCGACAAGCGGATTGACGAAAGCGGTTTCGAGCCAGTTGGTCCAGACCTTGAAATCGGTCGCGAAGGCCTGTTCGTTCACGAGCACCCGATGCAGCGGCAGCAGCGTCGAGACGCCCTCGATGCGGTATTCGGACAGGGCCCGGCGTGCTCGTGCCAGGGCCTCGTCACGGGTGGCGCCGGTGACGACGAGCTTGGCCAGCATCGGGTCGAAGTCCGTGCCGACGACGCTGCCTTCGCCGATGCCGGAATCCAGACGCACTCCGGGACCCGAAGGTGCACGGTGGTTCTTCACTGCGCCGGTGGCGGGGAAGAACGTCGTGGGGTCTTCGGCGTTGATGCGGAATTGGAAGGAGTGTCCGCGCACGGCGGGGAATTCGTCGGGCAGCGCCTTGCCCGAAGCGATGCGCACCTGCCAACCGACGAGGTCGACCCCGGTGACCTCCTCGGTGACGGTGTGCTCGACCTGGATGCGCGCGTTGGCTTCCATGAAGATGATCGTGCCGTCCTCGCCGAGGAGGAACTCACACGTCGCGGCGCCGACGTAGCCGACGTGGGCGAGCAGGCGAGACGAGGCTTCGGAGACGATGCGCTCCTGTTCGGCGGTGAGGAACGGAGCGGGTGCTTCCTCGATGATCTTCTGGTTGCGGCGCTGCAGAGTGCAGTCACGCGTGGACACGATCCGCACGTTGCCGTGGGCATCGGCCAGGCACTGGGTCTCGAGGTGACGGGGGCGCACGATCTGCTTCTCGATGAGGCACTCACCGCGCCCGAAGGCACTCTGTGCCTCGCGGGTCGCTGCAGTATAGGCGGCTTCGAGGTCTTCGGCAGCGGCGCAGGCGCGGAAGCCACGCCCGCCTCCGCCGTGGACGGCCTTGACGACGACGGGGAACCCGATCCGGTCGGCCACCTCGGCGGCTTCTGTCAGATTGGCCACGGCACCGTCGGAACCGGGCGCAACCGGAGCGTCGACGGCTTCGGCGACGGCACGGGCTCCGGACTTGTCACCGAGGAGCTCGATCGCCGCCGGGGGAGGACCGACCCAGATCAGCCCGGCATCGATGACGGCCTGCGCGAACTGCGCGTTCTCGGCCATGTAGCCGTAGCCGGGGTGGACGGCATCGGCGCCGGAGCGCTTTGCCAAGGCGAGGATCTTCTCGATGTCGAGATACGTCTCCCCGGCTCCGGAACCGTCCAGCAGCCACGCGTCGTCGGCGAGTTCGACGAAGTCGGCATCGGAATCGGCGCGAGTGTACACGGCGACGGCCTTGATACCGAGGTCGTGGGCGGCCCGGATGATGCGCAGAGCGATCTCACCGCGGTTGGCGATGAGGACTCGGCGGACGGCCCCGGTCGGAACAGTGGTGCTCAGTACCGAGGCCGTGGAGTCGGAGAGGACTGTGGTCATGGTGCTCCTTTGTACGATCACAGAACAATTTAGAGAACAGCACCAAGGGTTTGTAGGACAGCGATAAAAAACTGGGACGAGAACTTCAATGTCCTCGGGCGTGTTACCGGACCAGGGTCGAGTCTACCGCTTGAGAGTCCACAGATCGGGCCAGAACAGCCCCATGTCGGTGACCAATTCGCGCACGACGGGCAGGCTGAGGCCGAGCACGGTGAGGTGGTCGCCGTCGAGCCGGTCGACGAAGGCCCCACCATAGCCGTCGATCGTCAGCGCCCCGGCCACGTGGAAGGGCTCTTCGGTGGCGATGTACGCCTCGAGCTCCTCCGTGCTGGGTGAGCCGATGAGCACCGAGGTGGCCGACCCCTGCGAGCGCAGAGCGCCGAGTTCGAAGGGCGCCGAGCCGGTTCGATCAGCACTGTCGGGGCCGTCACTGCGGACATCGTCTCCCGCTCGCCCGACTGCGCCGTTCGACTGCTGCGCCCGCGTGAGCACTGCGACCGTATGGCCCGAATGCAGCTGTGTCCACTGACCGGCGATCGCCGACCACACGTTGCGAGTGCGATCGGCCGTTCCCGGTTTGCCGATGGCCTGTCCGTCGAATTCGAGCAGGGAATCCCCGGCGATGACGACCACGGTGTCCGCGCCGTCAAGTGTCGGGGGAGCGGACGCGATGATCCGGTCGATGACCGCACGCGCCTTCGCCTCAGACAACGCTGTGGTGAGTTCGCCGACGGAGCCGGTGAAATCGTCCTCGATGGCACGTTCGTCGACCTCGGAGACGATGATGACCGGTTCGATCCCGCCGTCCCGGAGGATCTGGCGACGTGAAGGAGACTGGGAGGCGAGGACGACGGGGATCACGAGGCTGCTTCCGAACGATTCGGGACCGGTTCGGGGCTGGCGTCTTCTTTCACTGCTGGATCTTCGGCATCTGGCTGCGCCTCGGCACCGGTCTGCGCGGCGACATCCGAATCGTTCTGAGCAGCAGACTGCGCCTCGGCGCCGGGGACCAGTTCGTGTCGGCGGGCGGTTTCGCCCTTCTCGGGGATGTCGAGGCTGCGGTCGACGACGACCGGTGCATCGATGCGTTCGGCGATTGCGGCCAGCAGCGTCGAGGACAGCTGCGCATAGCCGAGTTCGCTGGGGAATCGGCCCGAGTCGTTGAGCAGAGACCGGCGTGTCGTTCCGCTCAGCGATCCCGTCGACCGCAGCGGAACCGCACGCGCGGCCAGGGCGGCCAGCCATTGAGAGCCGGCGAGGACCCGCGAGGTTCGGCGCAGCGACGTCTTGAGCGGATCGCGCAGCCCCGGCAGACCGCCGAGATTGGGGCAGACGAGAACGAACACGGTGTAGCGGCCCTCGCGTTGGAGCCGGTTGATGGCCTGGTTGAGCACGGGTACGCCGATGGTCGCCTGGATCGGGTGGATGATGTCGCCGGTGCCGATCGAGATGATCGCGAACCGGCGGTCGTCGGTCCAGCGGTCCGAGAGCTGGCGGGAGAGCCACGGCGAGCGCAGGACTTCGTCGACCTGTCGGTGCAGATCATCCGACAGTGCCGAGGGGCGTGCGGTTGTCTGGACCCGGACGGTGGTGCCGAGCATCCGCGCCAGGCCCCTCCCGATGAGGGTCGGGGGCGCCTGCTCCGGGTCGACGTCGACCCCGCACAGCCAGGAGTCGCCGATGATGGCAAGAGCGGCGGAGTCGTCATCGTCGTTGTCACGTGGGGCGGCGATCGCCTCGGTGAAGGTGGAGAAGCGACGGTTCTTGTCGTCGTCGAAGGAACGGCGCAGCGATCCGGCCTGGTGGCGGAGCAGTCCCGCCGCCGAGGCGCCGGCGCCGACGACGGTCGCCCCCATGGTCGCCAGCGTGTAGATCAAGCGTCTTCCCACTGATTTCCCTCCTCCGGCGTCATCATTGCACCTTTGTCACTGCATCAACAACTATTGTTGAGTCATGAGCGAAAACGATCAGCAGCATCCTCCGAACCGATTCCGAGGGGCATGGGAGGCGTTCCGGCGCGGACGCGGCTCGTCTCACTCCTCGTCCGAACCCGAAGCAACCCCATCGCAGGCAGTCAGTCCCGAGGAGATCGCACTCAGCCGAATCGAAGCCGAGGCCAAACCGTATGTGGCTCCCGGTCTTAAGCTAGCTGCCGCGTGGTCGTGGCGGTCGATCGTCGTGCTCGTGGCGATCGGTGTGGCGCTGTGGCTCCTGTCGAAGATCTCCAGCGTCGTGCTGCCCGTGCTCATTGCTCTGCTGTTGGCAGCGCTGCTCGCGCCCCTGACCGGATGGCTGAAGAAGAAGGGCGTGCCTCGAGGAGGGGCCGCCGCGATCTCCTTCATCGGGTTCATCGTCGTCGTGCTCGGACTCTTCGGCCTCGTCGGTCAGCAGATCTATTCCGGCATGCCCGACCTCGTCAAACAGGTCATCGCCGGTGTGTCCGGGATCAGCGGATGGCTGGCTTCAAGTCCCTTCGGCATCGATGCTTCGACGATCTCGAGCTATATGAACGATGCGATCGATACCGCGACGAACTTCTTCCAGAACAACAGCAGCCAGCTTCTCGGCGGCGCCCTGGAGGCCACCTCCTCGGTGGGCACCTTCCTCACCGGTATGGCCGTCTGTCTGTTCGCGACGTTCTTCTTCCTCTACGACGGGCAGAACATCTTCAGGTGGGTGATGAACCTGCTGCCGGTCCCGGCCCGTCCCGTCGCCACGGGTGCCGCTCTGAAGGGGTGGACGACCCTCGTGCAGTACGTGAGGGTCCAGATCCTCGTCGCCGCCGTCGATGCGATCGGCATCGGCATCGGCGCTGCGTTCCTCGGCATCCCGCTGGTCATCCCCATGACCGTGCTCGTCTTCCTCACCTCGTTCGTCCCCGTCGTCGGAGCCATCGCCTCCGGTGCGGTCGCCGTGCTCGTGGCATTGGTATCGAACGGTCTGGTCAGTGCCGTCATCATGCTCGCGGTTGTCATTGCCGTCCAGCAGATCGAAAGCCAGGTGCTGCAGCCGTTCCTCATGGGCAAGGCAGTGTCGGTCCATCCGCTGGCTGTGATCCTCGCAGTCACCGGAGGCGGCTTCCTCTTCGGCATCGTCGGCGCTCTCTTCGCCGTTCCCTTGGTTGCCGTGCTCAACAGCGTCGTCAGCTATATCGTGCGTACGAACGCCGGTGATTCGGACGAAGACGAAGCGGAGGACGACGCCGAGCGTGACCCGGACGAACGCGAGGCCACGGCAGTCCTCGAGACGGCGAAGGAACGGCTCACCGATGCCGTCCACGAGTCCGCGGAAGACGAACATGCATCAGGTTCCGGACAGACCGATTCGACGGAAACCGGATCAACCGGTCCGACCACGTCGGGTGAGACCGGTTCGGCCGAACCCGGACGGCCGAAGAAGGGCCCCGATGCCTGAGGCTCGGACCAGACGACCCGGAAGGACGCGCCTGAACCGGAATGAATAGAGAAGTGGGCGGGTGCGATCGCACCCGCCCACTTCTCTTTTCGGTCTCGATCAGCCGGTGAAGGCTTCGACGGAATCGACCTTGACCTCGATGGTCTTGCCGTTCGGAGCCTCGTATGAGGTCTTGTCACCGGCCTTGACGCCGAGGACAGCCGCTCCGAGCGGCGACTTCTCCGAGAAGACGTCGATATCGGAGTCTCCGGCGATCTCGCGGTTGCCCAGCAGGAATCGCATGGAGTTGCCGGCAACGCTGGCGGTCACGACGGTTCCGGGTGCCACGGTCTTGCCGTCGCTGTCGCTGGAGCCGACCTTCGCGTTCCGCAGCAGCACTTCGAGCTGGCGGATGCGTGCTTCCTGTTTGCCCTGCTCATCACGCGCAGCGTGATAACCGCTGTTCTCCTTCAAGTCACCCTCGTCGCGGGCGGCTTCGATCTTCTCAGCAATCTCTGCACGACCCGGTCCGGAGAGATGCTCGAGTTCCTTCGACAGGCGGTCAAAGGCTTCCTGGGTCAACCATGTCTCTTCCTGGGTGACTTCCTCGGTCATGACTTCTCCTTCTTCGGTCGGTGCACTGACGGGCGTGTCAGGCAACGAAAAAGCCGGGCGTATGGGCACGCCCGGAAGTTGAATGAAACTACAGTGTAACGCATCTGCGGAGAAAAACGATGAGTTCGATCACGTCCCCGGCCGTGAGGCGGAGGTTCGCGACCGCAAGATGCGTTCCCGTGCGAGAACTATTCGAAGAGACTCGTGCGACCGGGTTCCTGTGCTTCCACCAGGCGGTCGAAGCGGTCGAGGGTTCGGCCTATTCGAACCAGCAGGAGTCCACGTGGCCGGAGGCGGCCAGCTGAGTTGTGGCCAGGTCCACGTCGATGCGCTTCGGCGAATTCGGATCGGCGTTCGGATCGGCGGGAACGGTCACCTCGGTGAATCCGACGATCGCTTCCTGCTCATTCGTGGCCTGGACGATGCAGTGCACGTCGCGTTTCTGATCAGGAAATATTCCGACGCTGACGCGCGTTGAAGAATCGTCGACAACCGAATAGTCAAGAGTGCGCGGTGTTGTGGGATTCGTCTGCGGGCGGAATGCCCAGACAGCGATGACGGCGACCACCACGGCGAGGACGATGACGGCGATGATCTTCGCCCGACGACTCAGCTCTCGCTTGGGTCTGCTGGTCCGGCCGTAGCGATCATCATGCAGTGGTGGTGCCACTGTTACCTCAGTCATTGAATTCCTCTTTAAGTACTTCGCGCACTAATCTAGAGTAGTCGATCCTCTGCCGGCGATCATGTCAGCCGCAGCGCCGGCAGCAGGTAGCCACCAGGCTGAATCGAAAGGGACATTTAGGATATGACTTCGCTTCCGTACCATGGACTGCGCCTGTTGGCCGTCCATGCCCACCCCGACGACGAATCCTCCAAGGGTGCGGCAACGAGCGCGAAGTACGCTTCACTGGGTGCCCGGGTGCTCATCGCCACCATGACCGGTGGCGAGGCCGGCGATATCCTCAATCCCGCTCTCCTGCAGAGTCCGAAGGCCAGCCGCGACATCGCCGGTCTCCGTCGGGAGGAGATGGCGACCGCTGCCGCAGCCCTCGGCGCCGAACATGTCTGGGTCGGTCACGTCGACTCGGGACTGCCCGACGGCGATTTCGACAACCAGACTCCTCCCGGATGCTTCTATCGGGTTCCCGACGAGGTGGCGATGCTTCCCCTCGTGCACATCATCCGCACCTTCCGTCCTCAGGTGGTGACCACCTACGACGAGCTCGGCGGATATCCTCACCCCGACCACATCAAGAACCACGCTGTGACCATGGCCGCTGTCGAAGCCGCCGCAGATGCGACCTCGCATCCCGAGCTCGGCGAACCGTGGCAGGTGCAGAAGATCTACTTCAACCAGGACCTGTCGGCGAAGAAGTGGATCACGATCCACGAGAAGATGCTCGAGGCGGGACTCAAGTCCCCGTTCGCCGACCACCTCGAGGATTTCAAGAAGCGTGACAACCAGCGCCACAACTGGCTGAGCACCCGCATCTCCTGCTCCGAGTTCTTCTCTGCCCGCGATCGTGCGCTGCTCTCCCACGCCACTCAGATCGATCCCGAAGGCGGTTTCTTCTCCGCATCGCGCAAGGCCGCTCGCACTTACTGGCCGACCGAAGAGTTCGAGCTGGCTCTCGACCTCACCGGGCGTGAGCCACTGGACCGGGAGCTGGACTTCCAGGAGACCGACCTGTTCGCTGCCGTGACCTTCGATGACGGTCGTCGCGTTCCCGCCGAGGGGATGCTCCCGGACTCGCCGGCTGCCGACGACCTCGACGCTGATTCCGCCGTCCCGACCGAAAGCGACACTCGCGCATGATCTTCGCGTCCTCTCCAGCCCCGACTCCGGACGGAGGCACACCGGACCCGGATCTGGTGACGCCCGGAACCGTCGGCTTCCTGGCCACCCTCGCCATCGTCGTCCTGACGATCTTCCTCATCAGGGACGCCCTGCGCCGTGTCCGTCGGGTGCGGGCGCACTCGGGCGCCAGCGATGCCTATCCGATCCCGCTGCGCAGGCATGTGGTGCCCAACCAGTCGAAGCTCTCAGGGCCGGAGGCACCCGAACCGGAGACCGCTGACAGCGACTCCGACGCGTCCGCCGATACCGGACCATCCGATGCAGATCGCCGAGGCGGCTTGGCGGAGGAGCCGATCGATTCCTCCGAATCCACCGACGAACGCAATGAACGAGCCTGAGCTCTGAGGCTTTGAGGTCCTGCGCACACAGACAACGGCGCGATCACCGATCGGTGATCGCGCCGTGTGCGTCCGTGCGGACTCAGTCGATTGGAGTTCAGTAGGCTGCGACGGCGGCGATGATGAGTGCGGCGAGGTGGCAGCCGTAGCCGAGGATCGTGAAGATGTGGAAGATCTCATGGAAGCCGAGCCACTTCGGTGAGGGGTTCGGGCGCTTGATCCCGTAGATCACCGCGCCGGCGATGTAGCACACGCCGCCGATGACGACGAGGAGTCCGACGGGGAAGTTCGTGGCCCAGATCTGGGGAATGTACCCGACTCCGGCGACGCCGAACCCGACGTAGATCGGGACGAAGAGCCACCTCGGTGCGGTGGTGAAGATCGTACGGAAGGCAGCGCCGAGTGCGGCGGCACCCCACAGCACGGACAGCAGGAGGACTGCCTGGTCGGTGCGGAGCATCAGCACTGCCAGCGGTGTGTACGTACCGGCGGTGATGAGGAAGATATTCGCGTGGTCGAGCCGCCGCAGGACGAGGCGGACGCGGGTGCGCCAGCGGCCTCGGTGATAGACGGCGGAGGTGCCGAAGAGCAGCATGCCGGTGACGGCGAAGATCGCGGCGGCGATGCGCGACTCGATGGTCGGGGAGATGATCACCAAAGCCAGGCCGCCGATCATCGCCAGAGGGAACGCCCCGGCGTGGAACCAACCGCGCAGCTTCGGCTTGACCTGACCCGCCAACTTCGTCAGTTCGGCGCGCAGTGCTGAGCGGCGACGGGCGATGCGGTGGTCATCGGCGGGCGGAACGTCATCCGCGCCCGCTGAACCGACCGGCCCGGCGCCGTCGGGAACGACCGGAGAGGAATCGGTGAGCGAAGCATTCATAGCTCCATGGTAGCCAGCGGACCTGAGGCCTCATTCAGCATCATCGGCTAGTAGTCTGTACAGTATTCGAACCGATCGACGACCCATGTGGAAGAGGACAGCTGTGGCGCGACCCGTGAACCTGCTCTATCGGCTGTACGAGCGACGGCTCAAACGTGAGCTCGACAAGTCGGTTCCGGTTCCACGTCACGTCGGAGTCATCACCGACGGCAACCGCAGGTGGGCCAAGGAGTTCGGTGCGACGACCGCTGACGGTCACCGCGCCGGAGCGGCGAAGATCGTCGAGTTCCTCGGCTGGTGCCACGAGATCGATGTGGAGATCGTCACTCTCTACGTTCTGTCCAAAGAGAACCTCGCCCGCTCGGCAGAAGAGGTGTCGATCCTCATCGAGATCATCTCGGACCTGGTGGAGAAGATCGCGGCACTCGACGGCGTCGGCGTTCAGCTCGTCGGTGATCTCGACATCGTTCCCCCGGATCTGCGTGCCCGCCTCGAAGCGGTGTCGACGACCGAGAACTGTGGAATGCGCGTCAACGTCGCCGTCGGCTACGGCGGTCGGCAGGAGATCGTCAATGCTGTGAAGTCCCTGCTGCGCACACGGACTGACGACGGCATGGACCTGGAGTCGATCATCTCCGAACTGTCGCCGGAGCAGATCGGCGAACACCTCTACACCAAGGGCCAGCCCGATCCCGACCTCATCATCCGCTCCTCGGGAGAGCAGCGACTCTCCGGCTTCCTCATGTGGCAGAGCGCCTATTCGGAGTTCTATTTCTGCGAAGCCTATTGGCCGGACTTCCGCCGTACGGACTTCCTCCGAGCCGTGCGCGACTACGGTCTGCGGCAGCGGCGCTTCGGCAAATAGGTCGTGCCCGCCTCCGGCGAGACCTGCCGGCCGTCTGACGGGGGAATCCCGCATTCACTCGAAGTTCATGACCCTGACTTGACCGAGCACGCGTGCCGCTACCGCCTGCGGGGGCGAACCGGGTTAGGTTGGCTGTAGTTGGTCGACACCAACCCGAGATCGGGGGATGTCAGAACCGGATCTCGGCGGAACTCACGCCTCAGAGGTCCTCATGGCTGAAAAAGTCCACACCTACGTTCTCGACACCTCGGTGCTGCTGTCGGATCCCGGAGCGCTTCTGCGCTTCGCCGAACACCACGTCGTCATCCCGCTCATCGTCGTCTCCGAACTCGAGGGCAAACGCAATCATCCCGAACTCGGATTCACCGCACGCAAAGCCCTCCACATCCTCGACGACTTCCGTTCCGACTACGACCGGTTGGATCAGCCCATTCCCGTCGGTGACGCAGGCGGAACGCTGCGGGTCGAGCTCAACCACATCGACGCCTCCACGATGCCGGTCGGCTTCGACCGGACGGAGAACGACACCCGCATCCTGGCCGTGGCCCGCAACCTCTCTGCCGAAGGCTGTGACGTGGTTGTCGTGACCAAGGACGTGCCGATGCGAGTGAAAGCTTCGGCCCTGGGTCTGCACGCGGAGGAGTATCTGGCGGAGCTGGCCGTCGACTCCGGGTTCACCGGGATGAGCGAGCTCGGCCTCGACGACGAGCAGATGAACGAGTTCTACGATTCGGGGTCGGTCGTCACCGAGGATGTCTCCGACGAGGTGGTCAACACCGGGGTCGTCATCACCTCACCGCGCGGATCCGGACTGGGACGTGTGCGCAGCGGCAACCGAGTGTCGATGGTGCGCGGGGATCGTGACATCTTCGGCGTCCACGGACGGTCGGCAGAACAGCGGATCGCCATCGACATGCTGCTCGACGACGCCCTGGGGATCGTGTCGATGGGAGGGCGAGCCGGAACGGGGAAGTCCGCGCTGGCCCTCATGGCAGGTCTGCAGAAGGTGCTCGAGGAGAACAAGCACTCGAAGATCATGGTCTTCCGTCCCCTCTACGCCGTGGGCGGGCAGAACCTCGGCTACCTGCCCGGCAGCGAAGGTGAGAAGATGAACCCCTGGGCGGAGGCCGTGTTCGACACCCTCAGTGCGCTGGTGAGCAAGAACGTCATCGACGAGGTGGTCAACAGGGGGATCCTCGAGGTGCTTCCGCTCACCCACATCCGGGGACGGTCCCTCCACGATGCATTCGTCATCGTCGATGAAGCACAGTCGTTGGAGCGCAATGTTCTGCTGACCGTGCTCTCACGCATCGGAATGAACTCGAAGGTGGTGCTCACCCACGATGTCGCCCAGCGCGACAACCTGCGAGTGGGCAGGCACGACGGAGTCGCCGCCGTGATCGAGAAGCTCAAGGGCCACGAACTGTTCGCGCATGTCACGTTGACGCGGTCGGAGCGGTCGGAGATCGCCGCCCTGGTCACCGATGTGCTCGAGGAATTCGACCCGTTCCGGTCCTGAGCCTCTGCTCCGGTCGCCGACCGCTCACGTTACCGCCGATGTCGCGTGCTGTTCGGTGAGCGGTCGACGCTGGGGTGGGCGGTCGACGGGACTCGAAATGGGCCGCCAACACGAAACGGCGCCCGGACGGTATCCGTCCGGGCGCCGTTTCGTTCTGTCAGATCGGAGGCTTACTTGTAGCTGCCGATCATGGTGGTGACGTCGAGGGCCTTGTCGAGGTCCGCCTCGGTGATGGAGCCGTTCTCGACGAAGCCGAGCGCGATCGTCGCTTCCTTGACGGTCATCTTCTCAGCCACGGCGTGCTTGGCGATCTTCGCGGCCGCCTCGTAGCCGATGACCTTGTTCAGCGGGGTGACGATGGAGGGGCTCGCCTCGGCGAGGAAGCGGGCACGCTCCTCGTTGGCGGTGAGTCCGTCGACCATCTTCTCGGCCATGACGGTCGAGGCGTTCGCGAGCAGGCGGATCGACTCGAGCAGGTTCGAGGCCATGACGGGGATGCCGACGTTGAGCTCGAACGCGCCGTTGGTCGACGACAGCGACACGGAGGTGTCATTGCCGATGACCTGTGCGGCGACCTGAATGGTGGCCTCGCAGATGACTGGGTTGACCTTGCCGGGCATGATCGACGAACCGGGCTGCAGGTCGGGGATGGCGATCTCGCCGAGGCCGGTGTTCGGTCCCGAACCCATCCAGCGCAGGTCGTTGCAGATCTTCATATAGCCGTAGGCGATGGTCCGCAGCTGACCGGAGGCCTCGACGAGTCCGTCGCGGTTGGCCTGGGCCTCGAAGTGGTTGCGAGCCTCGGTGATCGGCAGTCCGGTTTCCTCGGCGAGGATCTCGACCACGCGGGAGGAGAAGCCGTCGGGAGTGTTGATGCCGGTGCCCACAGCGGTTCCGCCCTGCGGGACCTCTGCCACGCGCGGCAGGGAAGCCTCGATGCGCTCGATCCCGTAACGGACCTGAGCTGCGTAGCCGCCGAACTCCTGACCGAGAGTCACTGGAGTGGCATCCATGAGGTGGGTGCGTCCGGACTTGACGATCGAGGAGAACTCCTTCGCCTTCTTCTCCAGCGAAGTCGCCAGGGTGTCCATGGCCGGGATGAGGGTGTTGACCAGGGCCTTGGTCACTGCCAGGTGCACCGAGGTGGGGAAGACGTCGTTCGACGACTGCGAAGCGTTGACGTGGTCGTTCGGGTGGACGTTGATTCCGTCGGCTTCGAGCGCCTTGGTCGCCAACGAGGCAAGGACCTCGTTGGTGTTCATGTTCGACGAGGTTCCCGAGCCGGTCTGGAACACGTCGATCGGGAAGTGGGCGTCGAATTCGCCTGCGATGACCCGGTCGGCGGCGTTCTGGATGGCTGTGGCGCGGGCCTCGTCAAGCACGCCGAGTTCGGCGTTAGCCTTCGCAGCGGCCTTCTTCACCTGAGCCAGTGCGGCGATGTGAGCGGATTCGAGGGTCTTGCCCGAGATCGGGAAGTTCTCGACGGCACGCTGGGTCTGTGCGCTGTAGAGGGCGTCCTTGGGGACTTTGACCTCACCCATGGTGTCGTGTTCGATGCGAAATTCTTCGGTCATTGTTGTCCTTTCCGTTGGGTGCCTGGGAAATGATTGCGGAGCTCAGGCTCGTTGGGAGACTGAACGGCTGACCACCGAGGCGGCCGGTCGCTCAAGAAGCATAGGTGGAGACCGCGGCCTCGTCGCCTCCGTATTGGGCGACGACCGTAGTGTGGCCGTCGTGGAGCTGGTAGGTGAGCCCGACGATGATGAGTCGGCCGTCGTCGACGGCGGTCTTGATGATCGTGGACAGCTGCATGATCTTGTCGACCGTGTCCATGGTGTTCTGACCGACGGTCTCGTTGATCGTGGTGCGCCCGTTCTTTCGGGCCCGGGCCACTGTCGGCAGGATGCGGGCGACGACGTCGGAGATGAATCCCGGGGGAGTCTCACCCGAGTCGTAGGCGTTGTATGCCGCGGTCACGGCCCCGCAGCTGTCGTGGCCGAGCACGACGAGCAGGGGAGTGCCGAGCATCTCGACTCCGTATTCGAGCGAGCCCAAGGTGACAGGATCGACGACCTGTCCGGCATTGCGCACGACGAACATGTCACCGAGGCCGACATCGAAGATCATCTCAGCGGCGACTCGGGAATCCGAGCAGCCGAAGAGAGTGACGAACGGGGTCTGGCTGCCCGACAGTGACTCACGTCGCGCCGTGTCCTGGTTGGGGTGCTGAGGGACATCGTCGACGAAACGCTGGTTTCCCTCGAGGAGTCGCTTCCACGCCTGATTGGGCATTGCTTTCGCACCTGCTTCCGAGTTGTGTGCATCGCGCCCGGGACCGGGTGCGATTGGAGGTCAGACCAATCCGCGGCGTGCGGCTTCTTCGGCGGCCTCCACGTAGGAGTGGGTCTTCGCGGCCTGGTGCTCGGCGAAGACCTGCCGGACGGTCCCCGACTTCGACCTCATCACCAGGGAATGCGTGGTGACGTGGCCACCCTGGAACTTCACTCCGTCGAGCAGGTCGCCGTTCGTGATGCCCGTGGCGACGAAGTAGCTGTTGTCACCGGTGACGAGGTCATCGGTGTTGAGCACCTGATTGATGTCGAGGCCGGCCTTGGCCGCGGCCTCGCGCTCTGTGTCGTCCTGCGGCCACAGACGGCCCTGGATGACTCCGCCGAGTGCTTTGATGGCGCAGGCGGTGATGATGCCTTCGGGGGTACCCCCGATGCCCATGAGCATGTCGACGCCGGTTCCCGGACGGCAGGCGGCGATGGCTCCGGCGACGTCGCCATCGGTGATGAGCTGGATGCGGGCTCCGGCGGCGCGGATCTCATCGATCATCTGCTGGTGGCGGGGGCGGTCGAGGATCATCACCGTCACCGAGGCGGGATCCTTCGTTCCCTTCGCCTTGGCGACGCGGCGGATGTTCTCAGCGATCGGCAGACGCATGTCGACGGCGTCAGCGGCATCGGGGCCGGTGACGAGCTTCTCCATGTAGAACACGGCAGAGGGGTCATACATCGCACCGTCTTCGGTCACAGCCATGACCGAGATCGCATTGGGCATGCCCAGAGCGGTCAGGCGAGTGCCGTCGATCGGGTCGACAGCAACATCGCAGTGCGGTCCTCCGCCGTCGCCGACCTGCTCGCCGTTGAAGAGCATCGGAGCTTCGTCCTTCTCACCTTCGCCGATGACGACGGTGCCGGCCATGCGGACGGTGGAGATGACATTGCGCATCGCGGCCACGGCTGCTCCGTCGGCTGCGTTCTTGTCGCCGCGGCCGACCCAGGGGGCGGCGGCGATGGCTGCGGCCTCGGTGACTCGGACGAGCTCCAGAGCCAAGTTGCGGTCGGGAGCATCCGACTCGACCTGAGCCTTCTGTGACCATGAGTCGGTCACTGCGACAGGCGGAGCCTCCTCATCAACTCGTCCTCGGTCATGGTGAGATTTCACGTCAACAGGCTCTTTGGAGTCACTCATGCCTCCAATTGTGCCACCCCTGTGATCGAGGTCGCGACAGCGGTGTCCGCTTGTGGCCGCAGTCACGTCCTCGGGCCGGAATTGGCCCTTCGCGCGCGAGCCGAGGACAATGGCGGTGTGAATGTCCGAAATGCTGCCGACGAGACGGGTACTCGAACGGTCGTCGACGAGGCGACGCCGAGTCCTAGGGGAGAGTCCATGGCTGATGAGTCCGGAGTGATGCTGCCGGGGTCCCGGGAAGAGATGCGCTTCCTGCGCAAGAACTCGAACTGGGTCAATATGGTCATCGCGATCCTCGCCTGTCTGGCGGTCGCCGTCGGGATCCTGTTCCTCGCCCCGCAGCCCGAAGTCGACTCAGAACGTGTCGTCGACTATCAGGGGATCGCCGAGCAGTCCCAGGGCAACGCCGATTTCGACCTCATCGTTCCGCAGATCCCGCGCGGATGGACGTCGAACGAAGCCAGCCTCGACCGCGTGGGCGACTCAGAATACACCTCGTGGTACATGTCGTTCATCGGCCCCGACGACCAATGGGTGAGCATCGAACAGGCCGAAGCGAGTGCGAACTGGGCGAAGCGGAAGACCGATGAGGCTGTCGCCGCCGAGAAGGTGACCGTCGGCGGCGCCGACTTCCAGGTCTACCGCACCGAGGAAGCTAAGGAATACTGGGTCACGCACAAGGGCGATATGTATGTCGTTCTGACTGCCACCGCTGCGCCGGACACCGTCAACAGCTTCGCCGATCAGGTCGCCGCCGAACTGAAGTGATCCCAGGCTGACCCGAAGTTCTATTCGGTGTCGTCCGAGGTTTCCTCACGGGCCTTGTCGAGGCGTTCCCGTGCTCCGTCGAGCCACGCCTGGCACCGGTCGGCCAGAGCCTCGCCGCGCTCCCACAGCCGCAGTGACTCTTCGAGCGGCAGGTTGCCGGTCTCCAGACGCTTGACGGTCATGACGAGTTCTTCGCGCGCCTGCTCGTAGCTGAGCGTGCTGATATCGGGCTGGTCCTGTTGGGTCGTCGGTTCGGTCATCGGTGTCTCCTTCGCAGAGTGTGTGAAACGTGGACAGAGTGTGGAGTTGTAGTCAATCGTCGGTCGTCGAATCGTCGGTCTCCGGAGTGACCTCGGTGATATCTGCGTCGAAACGACCACGAGCGACCCGGACATGGATGGTGTCGCCGGCGGCGACTTCGGCGGCATTGCGGACGGCCTGGCCTTCGTCGGTCTGCACCACGGCGTAGCCGCGCTCCAACGTCCGCAGGGGAGAGAGGGACCTGGCTTGGGAACGAAGATGCTGGATCTCGTTCTGAGCTTGGATGAGCCGTCCGTTCGTCGCCTGCAGGCTGCGGCGGCGGATCGTTGTCAGCTCGTTCTCATGCGCGGTGATCATCGTCTGCGGTTCGGCGAGCACCGGCCGTGATCGCACGGCGGTGAGCATCTCCTGTTCGCGGTCGAGGATGCGATTGACGGCAGCTTCGAGCTCGGCGCGGGCACGCAGCAGATTCATGCCTTCCTCGGCGACATCCGGAACAATCCTCTTTGCGGCATCTGTTGGTGTTGACGCCCGCATGTCAGCGACCTCATCGAGGATGGGCCGGTCCGCCTCGTGCCCGATCGCCGAGACGACCGGTGTCTGCGCGGCGGAGACGGCACGGACGAGGGCTTCGTTGGAGAACGGCAGGAGGTCTTCCATGCTGCCGCCGCCGCGGGCGATGACGATGACATCGATCTGCGGGTCGGCGTCGAGTTCGGCGAGGTTCTTCATCACTCCCGGCACGGCATCCGGGCCTTGCACTGCACAGTTGCGGACTTCGAATTCGGCGGCAGGCCAGCGAAGGTGCACATTGCGGATGACGTCCTTCTGCGCATCCGAATCCCGTCCGGTGATCAGCCCGATCCGGTTCGGCAGGAACGGCAGGCGCAGCTTCCGGTTGGGATCGAAGAGCCCCTCGGCGCCCAGCTGTTTCTTCAATCGTTCGAGGCGGGCGAGGAGTTCGCCGAGGCCGACGGCGCGGATATCGTTTGCGCGCATCGTCAGCCGACCGGTCTTCGTCCAGAAATCGGCTTTGAGATTGGCGACGACGTGGCTGCCCTCGGTCAGAGGAGCCCCGGTGCGGTCGAGGACGTTCTTCCAGATCTGGACCGGCAAGGACATCTCGACATCGGTGTCGCGCAGGGTCAGGTAGCTGGCCTTGCCGCGATGGTTGAGCTCGACGACCTGCCCTTCGATCCACACGCTCGACATGCGGTCGATATAGGATTTCATCTTCGAAGACAGCAGACTCAGCGGCCACGGATTCTCCGCCGTGGTCTCGGCTGCGGTGGCGGCGAGCTCCTTCGGCTCGGCTGTTTCACCGAGCGTGCCGGGAGTGCCGGAAATTCTTTGCGCCATTTAAGTCCCCTTCCGAATCCCAAGCCTAACGAACGGCACTGACGCAGCCCATTCCTGGCCGCAGTCGATGGCTCCGGCTTAGACTGAACGGGTGAGCGTCGTTTCAGTACCTGCCCCGACTATTCCGCGCCGGCGTCTGGCACCCGGCGAGATCCGCACTCCGGTCAATGCTGACAAGAGGGTGCTGCTGGCCGCACCGCGCGGCTACTGTGCCGGCGTCGATCGTGCTGTCATCGCCGTCGAGCGCGCCCTCGAGCACTTTGGTGCACCGATCTATGTCCGCAAGGAGATCGTGCACAACCGGCATGTCGTCGAGACCTTGTCCGAACGCGGGGCCGTCTTCGTCAAAGACACCGATGAAGTCCCGGAAGGCGCTCGGGTCGTGTTCTCCGCTCACGGAGTCTCACCGGCCGTGCACACCGAGGCTGCCCAGCGTTCGCTGTCGACGATCGATGCGACATGCCCGTTGGTGACGAAGGTCCACAAGGAGGCCATCCGGTTCGCCCGGGACGGCTTCCGCATCCTCCTCGTCGGCCATGCCGGACACGAAGAGGTCGAGGGCACCATGGGCGAGGCGCCGGAACACATCACACTGGTGCAGAGTCCGGAAGAGGCCCGCACCATCGAGGTTCCCGATGCCGAGAAGCTGGTGTGGATCTCACAGACGACCTTGAGCGTGGACGAGACCATGGAAACGGTTGAGATCCTGCGTGAGCGCTTCCCGCACCTGCAGAATCCACCCAGCGATGACATCTGCTACGCGACACAGAACCGGCAGGTCGCGGTGAAGAAGGTCGGGCCCGACGCGGATCTCGTCATCGTCGTCGGGTCGGCGAACTCCTCGAACTCCGTTCGCCTCGTCGAAGTCGCTCTCGAACACGGGGCGAAGGCTGCCTACCGTGTCGACTTCGCCCGCGAGATCGACGAGACATGGTTCCACGACGTGGCCACGGTCGGTGTCACCTCAGGTGCGAGCGTTCCGGAGAACCTCGTCCAGGACGTGCTGCAGCTGCTGGCCGAATACGGATTCGACACCGTCGAAGAGGTCGTCACCGCCGAAGAGGACCTCATCTTCTCGCTGCCGAAGGAACTGCGCAAGCTCGGCTGAGCTGAGCAGTTCCGCTACGTGACGCGACGGGGACTTCCACGACTCAACGGGGTCGACAATCGCTGTCGATTCTCAACTTGTCCCCGTCTGCCGACCGCGCAGATGAGTCGGACCACGATCATCGAAGTCTATGGCCCGCGGCCGACTGAGTTCCTCGGCGCTGATGCCGCGAGTGCGAGTATCGAGTTCGGCCACGGCGTCGAGCTCGTCGGCGACGATTCCCGTCGAGGGGAACTTTCGCGCGGTGACGAGGAAGCGCGACTCCAGCGAGGAGACGAACCGGTTGTAGTCCTCGACCGAGCGGTCCAGGCTGGCACCCATCCGTGACACGTGGGTGACAAGGGTGCCGATACGTTCGTAGAGTTCCGTGCCGAGTCGGAGCACCTCGGCCGCCGAGGTGGACATGTCCGCCTGCCGCCAGTTGAGCGCCACGGTCTTCAACAGCACCAGCAGAGTCGCTGGTGAGGCGAGGACGACGTTCTTGCCCAGTGCATGATCGATCATCTTCGGGTAGCTTGCCGCGGCCGCGGAGAGCAGACCGTCGGTGGGCACGAAGCAGACGACGAAGTCGGGGGAGGCATCGAACGCCTTCCAGTACTCCTTCGACGCCAGGGCATCAACATGGCGCAACAGGGCGCGGGCATGGTCCTGACCGCCCGTGCCGGAGTCGGCCGCCTCGACGGAGTCCTCGTTCATCCGTGCCGACAACGGTGTCTTCGCATCAATGACGATCGTGCCGCCACCGGGCAGATGGACGACCATATCGGGGCGGTGGCGCTTGCCGTCCCGGTCGGCGCTGACCTGCGTGTCGAAGTCGACGTGGGGGAGGAGGCCGGCATATTCGACGATGCGTTTGAGCTGGACTTCGCCCCAGTCTCCACGGTGGGTCGTCGAATTCAAAGCGTTGGCCAGTGACCCGGTCGATTCCTGGAGGCGGAGGTTCTGTTGGCTGAGGTGCCCGATCTGGGAGTTCAGTCGGGTGATCTGTTCGATCTGAGTGCGGTCCTGGGAGTGCAGGTTCTCCTGCAGATTCTTCACGCTTGCCGCCAACGGCCCGATGGCGGCGGTGATCTCACCGGCCATCTGCGCATCGGCCTCGAGATCTTCGGTGCGCTCGGACAGGATGCGTGACGTGGTCTCGGCGCGAGTGAGTCTCTCGAGATAGCGGGAACGGGTGAGACTGCGGCCGAGGAGGAATCCGAGCACGGCGGCGAGGACGATCGCCACGATGAAGACGATGATGACTGCGGATGCGGGGAAAGCATTCATGATCCCAGGGTGACAGAGGGCACTGACACTAGAATTCGAGGACCACCTCGGCGACGGCTAGACTTGGATACCGTGGCTTTGACTATTGGAATCGTGGGACTGCCCAATGTCGGCAAGTCGACCATGTTTAACGCACTGACCAAGAACCAAGTTCTCGCGGCGAACTACCCGTTCGCCACGATCGAACCGAACGTGGGCGTGGTCCCGCTGCCGGACGAGCGACTCACACGACTGGCTGAGATCTTCGGCTCCGAACGCATCCTCAATGCCACCGTCGACTTCGTCGATATCGCTGGAATCGTGCGCGGCGCTTCCGAAGGGGAAGGCCTGGGCAACCAGTTCCTCGCCAACATCCGCGAAGCCGATGCGATCTGCCAGGTCATCCGCGGATTCGTCGACGACGACGTCGTCCACGTCGACGGCAAGATCAGCCCCGCAGACGACATCGATACGATCAATACCGAGCTCATCCTCGCCGACCTCCAGACATTGGAGAAGGCTCGGCCCCGGATCGAGAAGGAAGTCAAGGGCAAGCGCGCTCCTGCTGAGCAGCTGACTGCGATCGATGCCGCCACCGAGATCCTCGAAGGCGGGCGGACGCTCTACCAGGCGATGCAGGCCGAGAAGTTCGATGTCAGTGCACTGCGCGAGCTGCAGCTGATGACGGTCAAGCCCTTCCTCTACGTGTTCAACGTCGACGACGAGGTGCTCGCCGATGAGGACAAGAAGAATGAGATGCGGGCACTGGTGGCTCCCGTCGAGGCGATCTTCCTCGACGCGAAGTTCGAGTCCGAACTCGCCGAACTCGACGAGGAGGAAGCCCGGGAGATGCTCGAATCGACCGGCCAGGAAGAGAGCGGACTCGATCAGCTCGCCCGAGTCGGCTTCGACACCCTGGGTCTGCAGACCTATCTGACGGCCGGGCCCAAGGAATCCCGTGCGTGGACGATTCCGAAGGGTGCCACCGCCCCCGAAGCGGCCGGAGTCATCCATACAGACTTCCAGAAGGGCTTCATCAAGGCCGAAATCGTGTCCTTCGATGATCTCGATGCGAACGGTTCGATGGCTGCCGCGAAGTCCGCCGGCAAGGTCCGGATGGAAGGCAAGGACTACATCATGGTCGATGGGGACGTGGTGGAGTTTCGTAGCGGATTAACCTCTGGTGGAAAGAAGTGAGCGTTGTTCCGGTGTACAGCATTGCCAAGGCTTACACGGCTGTCGCGGTGCTTCGCTCCTTCGATGTCGATGGGCAGCTTGGTGAGCTGGTTCCCGCTTTGCCGGAGTCCCTTCGCCCGGTGACTGTGCGTGCCCTGCTGAGCCACACCTCGGGCCTCAACGACTACTTCGGGTGGGCGGATTACCGCGTAGCAGTAGAAGCGCGTGACGATGCGTGGGAGATCGACCGTGTTATCGCAGGCGCAGTCGTTGATCGTGCTGGCCGGTTCCGGTACTCCAATATCGGTTTCTCCCTGCTGCGACTTGCTCTTGAGTACGACGAATCCGCAGACTTCTTCACCGCAATCTCCCGTCGAGTACTCCAGCCGCTCGGTGTTGTGGCCTTCCCCTTCGCGTCCCGTGGCGACTGGCGCGCCTGCACGCACGAGTCAATCGGGGAAGAGCTTCGTGCTTACGATCCCGGATGGGTATTCACAGGTACGTTCGCTGCTGAGCCTGACGAAGCGGCCCGGGGAATCGCGGCGGTCATGCGCGGCGAACTTGGCGACGATATTCCCCACTTGATGATGCAATCGGTCCCGGTCAACGCTCCGGCCCGGCACCCACTGTCACCCCATGCCGGATACGGCCTCGGGATCATGAGCAAAGGCGAGCCGGTGACACTCGTTGGTCACGGCGGTCAGGGACCAGGCTTCAACCTCTTCGCCGCAGCGAGTGCTGATGGACTCCGTTGGAGCGGGCGGGTCGCAGAGGGCCAACGGGAGGATTTGGACCTGATCCAGTCATGTGTCGATGATGTCGAGAGCCGGGACGGGCACGCAGTCGAGTTCCGTTTCTCGAACTGAACCCATGGGCGTATTCCCGCTCGCGAGGGATGTCGAACGCGCTCCATCATGCCGTGCACCAGGCGATCCGGGAGGATCGTAGAAGAGGTCCCTGGTTGGGAACCCGGGAGATCCGGGAGCGGCCGACGGTGGGCTGTCGCGCCTGCCCGCGCATGGGCTACCGGTGACGGCGTACGCCTTCGGTGATGAGCGTGATGAACCTGCGGCAGCGGGTGCGGATTTGAGGGCCACCGCCTGCCGCGATGGCACGTACGCCGGTGAGAAGCAAGCCGATGTCCCCGCTGGTCAGATCGGGGCGAGCCTCGCTGGTGCCGCGCACCCGCTCGGCTAGGCGTTCGAGATCCTGGAGCACGTGCCGGTTAAATTGCTCGAGGAGCGGCGCGGACCGGTCGCTCGTCGTGATGATGCTCGCTAGGCCTGGCGCAGCCAGCTCCAGATCGACGACTGCGTCGAGCGCCTTACCGAGCCCTTGCCACGGGTCCGAGGTTCTGGCGGCGTCCGCGAGGAAGGCCAGGCAGTGTTCGATCTCGTGGCCGAACACGGCGTCGATCAGGTCGGAGCGGGTGGGAAAATGCCGGTACAGCGTGGCCGTTCCGACACCGGCGTGGCGCGCGACTGCGGCGGCCGACACCTCGAGCCCATGGTCGGAGAACGCCGCACGTGCTGCGTTAATGATGCGAACGCGGTTTCGACGCGCATCCGCTCGATTCATCGACTCGGCCACGACCTCACCTCCGATGTGAGAGACCGAACAGGAGTACACTCCCACTTTACCGGAAAACGGATAGGCCTGCCCACTTCCGCGGTACCGTTGCCCGGGAAGGTAGGAACGACTCAGGGAGTGTGAGATCACGATGACGATGGCAGCAGCGGGCTTCCGCCGCTATGGCGGACCCGAGGTCCTGGAGGTCATGCGGGTCGCGATGCCGGCGGCGGGCGCAGGGCAGGTTCTCGTCAAGGTGGAAGCCAGTTCTGTCAACGGCGGCGAGCTCGCTCAGCGGCGGGGCAAATTGCGTGCACTCGCCCGGGTAAGCCTGCCGAGGTATGTTGGCATCGACTTTGCAGGTGAGATTCTGGCGCTGGGGCCCGGCGTCACCGAGTTCTCGATCGGGGACCGGGTGTGGGGAACCGTCGACGAGCGCGGCTCGGTGGGTGCGGCCGCAGAGGCGGTGGCGATCGATTCAGGCCGAGTTTCCCGGATGCCCGAGGGGTGGAGCGCAACAGACGCGGTCAGCGTGCTGGCCGGGGCTGCGACCGCAGTCGTCGGGCTCCGGGACAAGGCCCGGCTGCGGGCCGGCGAACGACTGCTGGTGCGCGGCGCCTCCGGCGGCGTGGGCAGTGTCGCCGTGCAGCTCGGCCGACTGTACGGTGCGCACGTCACCGCGCTGTCCAGCCAGTCGAGTGAACAGTTCGTCCGAGGACTCGGCGCAGATGAGGTGATCGACTATCGCACCTCCCTCGACGCCATCGGGACCTTCGACGTGGTGTTCGATACGCGTGGAACTGATCTGTGGGAACTGCGGAAACACCTCGCGCCCCGCGGACGGATGGTCGCAGTGTCATTCGACGTCGATCGCAAGGCGCGGAGCCTGGCCGGTATCGCCGCGTCGAGCATCTTCGGTGGCCGCCGCATACGCTTCTTCCTCGGGCACCCGACCGCTGCACTCATCGGTGAGGTGGCTCGGTTGGCGGAAGACGGGCACCTGCAGCCGATCGTCGATGAGGTCTATCCTCTCGACCGCATAGGTGACGCTCACGCCAGGCTTGAGGCCGGCGGGGTGCACGGCAAGGTTGTCCTCGTCGTCGAAGAGACGGCGTCGGGGGCAGTGGACTGACCGGTAATTCGTTGCCGGGGACAACGGATTCGGTCCGGCATCGTTGACGCCATCTCGGGTCTGGGTTCCGGAAGGGGTGATGGCGTACTTGACGGCCCCCACATACCGCATGACCGCCCACCGAGACTGGAAGACCTGTAGAACCCAGAGGTTGTTCCGTACCGGAACTCGGTTGAGTTCAGGTTTAACGTCTAGCGTTATTGACGGTTTCCGTTATAGAATGCTCTCGTGATCAGATCGTTCGGCAGCAAGGACGCCGAGCGCATCTGGCATGAGCAGTACGTCAAGCGCGTCGACCGGACGGTGCAGCGGGCGGCCATGCGGAAGCTCGAGCTGATCCATGCGGCGAAGGATGTCGAGGACCTCCGGGTCCCGCCGGGCAACCGCCTGGAGCGTCTGGTCGGCGACCGACGCGGGCAGCACAGCATCCGCGTCAACGCGCAATGGCGTATCTGCTTCGTCTGGAGAGAGGGAGGTGCGGACGATGTCGAACTCGTCGACTACCACTGAGGCCGACCTGATCGAGCCGATCCACCCGGGAGAGATCCTGATGGAGGACTTCATCGAGGGCTTCGGGATCACTCAGAACAAGCTCGCGGTGTCCATCGGCGTGCCGCCGCGCCGGATCAACGAGATCGTGCACGGCAAGCGGGGGATCACCGCTGATACGGCGATCCGTCTGGCGCGCTACTTCGGAACGTCCGAGGAGCTCTGGATGAATCTGCAGTCGAACTACGAGCTTCGGCTTGAGCGCCGTGTCCTTCACGACAAGGTTGCCGCGATCACGCCGTTGGAGGTTGCGTGACTGTCCTCGTGTAAGAGCTCCGCGATTCTGCACAACGTGACGGCGTGGAGAAGTTCGTGGTCGGCGCGGTGATACATTCAGATGGGTCTGTGCTGGTCGTCACTCGTAGCGAACTGGACGACTTCCTGCCTGGGATCGATGAACTGCCCTCTGGTGGCGTTGAGGTCGGGGAGTCGCTCACAGCGGCGCTTGATCGTGAACTGCTCGAAGAAGTCGGATTCGAGTCTGTGGTGATCGATGGCGACTTCCTTGAACACTTCGACTATAGATCCGCTTCGGGGAGACTGACGCGACAGCTCACAGTGTCAGTGCCGTTGGCCGATCGTATTGTGAAGCTCTCGGACGAGCACGTCGCGGCTCGATGGATCACCGCAAGGGATGTTATTGGTGCGTCATGTACGCCAGAGATTCAGGGCGTGATCGAGACACGGTTCCTCCGCTGAGGTCTCCCGTGCTTGCCGAGCGTGTGGTTTGAGACGTTGTTCCGTGCCGGAACTCGGTGGAGTTCCGGTTCATCGAGTGGTGCCCACACTCTTGACTCTTCCTATAAGTGGAAGATATCCTCGTGTTCTATGAAGAATATCGCACCGCAGCTGACGCCTTTCGTGCGCTCGGATGCCGTTGGGGCGATTCTGGCCGAGACTCTCGGGCACCCTGAGCGGGAGTTTACGCTGGCAGAGCTTGGGCGGCGCACGGACACGAGTGGCCCGGTCGTGCACCGCGAAGTGGGGCGACTGGTCGACTCCGCCGTGCTTCGTGACCGGTATGAGGGGCGAAACCGTCTCGTGAGTGCGAATGCCGACCACCCATTGTTCGCTCTGATGCGAGATCTGATCGCGGCGACCTACGGGCCGGTGCCGGTCTTGCGTGAGCTCTTCGACGGGATCGACGGGGTGGAGGAGCTGCTGATCTACGGATCTTGGGCCGCGCGCCGGTCCGGGGAAAGCGGTGAGTTTCCCAACGACTTAGACGTCCTCGTCGTGGGGGAGACGCCGCGGAGGACGCTCTCGGGGATTGCGGCCGAAGCAGGTGACAAGCTCGACTTGCCCGTGAACATCACGCGTATCGTACCGGTTGACTGGAACTCTGAGGACCCGTCGCCGTTCGTCTCGACGATTCGGTCACGCCCCTTAGTCGATGTGAGGTCCGGTGAGATCCTTGCCTGAGATCGTCAATCAGATGCTCGTGAACCGAAGACTGGAGCGTGTGGAGCGGAATCGCGAGCATGCGCTGGCTGTGGTCGTGACCGCAGAACGCCATATCCGTACGGCGGAGCTGCTTGCTGATACCGACGATCACGCGATGGCGTTCACAGCCGCGCACGATTGTGCGTAAATCGCTCGTCGCGGCTCTTGCTGCCGAAGGACTCCGTGCCCGACCCGTCGGCGGAGCTCATCGCAAGACCGGGATCGCGGCAGCGGGCTTCGTCAACGACAGTGCGTTGGGCGAGTTTGAATGGGTGCGTCAGGTGCGCAACGCGACTGAGTATCCCGACGACGATCGACCGACAGCGACGAACCAAGACGTGGCTGAAGCGATCACCGCGGCCGTTCGGATCGTCGATGTCTGTGCCGAGTACGTGCGTCGCGACGGGTAGTCGACGAATTTGGGTGCAGTTAGTAGCTCGCATCGGCTTCAACACGGCGGAAGAGTTCTGGATGAATCTGAAGTCGAGCTGCGGGCTGCGTCGTGAACGTCGGGTGCTGCGCGACAGGATCTCTGCGATCACACCTCTCGTAGTCGCGCAGCCGTTCGACTCTTCGCGGAATCCGGTCTGCCGAAGGTTCCGCTTCAACGTCTGCGGCAGAGGCTGGGGCACTGTGGCAACGACAGCTTGAGCTGTCACTGCACTTCCCCGGCTCAGAACGCCCGAATAGTTGCGGAGAGGCCGGACGGCTCTGGACGTGTGCGGATGGAGTGCGGCGGCGATCAGCCCCTAGACAGCTCCTCGCGGACGATCGCTGTTCCCGCACTCAAGGCGCTCATCTTCGCGAGGGCGACGTCGCGCGCGAAGGGGGCCATGCCGCAGTTCGTGCTTGGAATGAGCTTGTCGGCGTCGACGAACTTCAGAGCCTTGCGCAGAGTCGCGGCGACCTCCTCCGGTGTCTCAATGGTCTCGTTTGCCACGTCGATGGCACCGAGCATGACCTTCTTGCCGCGGATCAGTTCGATGAGGTCCATCGGGACATGGGAGTTGTGGCATTCGAGCGAGACGATGTCGAGGCTCGAGCGCTGCAGGAGGGGGAAGGATTCCTCGTATTGGCGCCACTCGGACCCGAGGGTCGTTTTCCAGTCGTTGTTCGCCTTGATCCCATAGCCGTAGCAGATATGCACTGCGGTTTCGGCCCGCAGACCTTCCGCTGCTCGTTCGAGCGCGGCGACTCCCCAGTCCTTCATCTCCTCGAAGAAGACATTGAATGCCGGCTCGTCGAACTGGATGATGTCCACTCCCGCCGCCTCCAGATCCTTTGCCTCCTGATTGAGGACCGTGGCGAATTCCCAGGCCAGCTTCTCGCGGCTCTTGTAGTGGTCGTCATAGAGTGTGTCGATCATCGTCATCGGTCCCGGCAGCGCCCACTTGATCGGCTGATCGGTCTGCTGGCGGAGGAACTTCGCATCGTCGACGAAGACCGGTTTCTCACGGCTCACGGCGCTGACGACTGTGGGCACGCTTGCGTCGTAGCGATCGCGGATCCGAACTGTCTCGCGCTTTTCGAAATCGACTCCGCTGAGATGCTCGATGAACGTCGTCACGAAGTGTTGGCGGGTCTGCTCTCCGTCGCTGACGATGTCGATGCCGCGGTTGGTCTGCTCATGAGTCGAGATGCGCAGGGCATCGTGCCTGCCCTCGACCAAGGCTTCGCCTTGGAGGTTCCAGGGGGACCAGAGGGTTTCGGGCTGCGCGAGCCAGGACGGCTTCGGCAGACTGCCGACGATTGAGGTGGGCAGCAGCGGCTGGGTCATCGTTTCTTCTCCTGCGGTCATGCGACTGGGACGGGGCGGTCGGACGCCCACTGCTCGAGCATCTCTCGGTGCGGGTTGACGAAAAACTCCTCCGTGAACTTTCCCTGTCTGGTGCCGAGCTGGTTGCGTTCGACGCGATCATAGGTGACCGGCATCTCCGAGAAGTCGTGCCGGTCCAGCGTCGGCCGGTAGACCTCTCCGGCGGCGGTATTCGCGTTGTAGATCTCGGGCCGATAGATCTTCTGGAAAGTCTCCATCGTGCTGATCGTGCCGATGAGCGCCAGATCGGAATAGTCGCCGAGGAGGTCGCCGCGATGGTAGAAGGCCAGCGGTGCGACGCTGCCCGGTGGCATGAAATACCTCACCTGGAGTCCCATCTTTGCGAAGTAGTCATCGGTCAGCGAGTAGTCGTCCTGCTGGTATTCGAACCCGAGAATCGGGTGGTGATTCTCGGTCCGACGGTACGACTTGCTCGTGGACACGCTGATGCAGATCACGGGTGCCGTCTGGAACCGTTCCCGATAGGCAGCAGAATCGAGGAAGTGTTGGAATAGTTTGCCATGCAGATCACCGAAGTCATCGGGGACCGTGAACTCGGTTGCGGCCTCATTGGCAGCCGGCAGCCGCACGCTGAAATCGAAATCGCGGACAAAGGACGAGAAATTGTTCCCCACGATCCCGGGGTAACGTTTTCCAGTCAGTCTGTCGATGATCTGGATATCCAGGACTTCGAGCAGCGGGAACTCCTGTTCCCGGCCGCCCGAGGTGAAGTGAAGTCCTCCGGAGACGATGTCGAGTTCGAGGACATAGCGATCCCGGTCGGGATTGTCCCAGGACGCGAGTTCGTTGAAGCGGCGATTGATGATGCTCAGAGCAGTGCGGAGGTTCTGCTGGCGGTCCTCGCCCCTGGCGAGGTTGGCGAAGTTCGTCGTCGCTCGGGTGCTCTCCGACGGCGAGTAGTCCTCGTCGAATCGAGTCGTGGTGATGCTGAATGAGAACTCAGGTGTCATGGACGTCCAATTCGGTGGGTGTTCGGCCGGTTGTGGTCGCTGGCATGTCTGTGATCCATCCTGCCCGTCCCCTGTGGTCATCGGGTAACTCGGGGGAACTATGGATTCCTATAGCCTTGATCTATGTCTCGAGGTCTGAAGAACATCACGCTGCTGCAACTCCAGTACTTCATCGAGGTCGCGTCGGAGGGATCGATCACCGCCGCCGCCGATCTCCTCTATGTCTCTCAGCCGACCATGTCTGCCGCGATGAAAGACCTGGAGACCCGTGTGGATCGCGCTCTGCTCGTCCGATCCGCCCGCGGGGTGACGTTGACTGACGACGGTGTGGAGTTCCTCGGCTATGCCCGGCAGGTCGTCGAACAGGTGGAACTCCTCGAGCAGCACTACCTAGGGCGCCCACCGTCCCGGCGTCTGCTCGGAGTCTCGGCGCAGCACTACTCGTTCGTCGTCGATGCTTTCGTTCGGATGGTCAAGGCCAGCGATGCTGCCGAGTACGAGTTCTCACTGCGAGAGACGCGTACCTGGGACATCATCGAAGACGTTCGCACGCTCCGCAGTGAGCTCGGCATCCTCTACCGCAACGACTTCAACAGGAAGGTCATCGATAAGCTGCTGCGAGATTCCGGGCTTGCGTTCCACCCGCTCTTCCTCGCCTCCCCGCACATCTTCATCTCTCGTACGAACCCGCTTGCCTCCCGCCGCCGCGTCACCCTCGACGATCTCGCCGCCCTGCCTCGGCTCACCTTCGACCAGGGGGCGAACAACTCGTTCTCCTTCGCCGAGGAGATTCTCTCCACCCTGTCGAGCAAGCAGGAGATCCGGGTTTCTGACCGTGCGACCATCTTCAACCTGATGATCGGGCTCGACGGCTACACCATCTCGACGGGCATCATCAGCGACGATCTCGATCCGGCCATTGTCGCGATTCCACTCGAGGTCGAGGAGCGCATCGAGATCGGCTGGATCGATCATTCCGGGATCCCGCTGACCGAACAGGCGCAACGCTACCTCGACGAAGTACGGGCCGTCGTCGGCGGTTTCGGCATTGCGCTGCTCGATCAGCCGTGACCGAGGACAGCGCCGAGGCGGTCTCGAATAGCCGTACGACTCGCTGCGCCCCTCGCTTGAAGACCACCTCGGTGCAGGGGCCGTGCGCTCTGGGGTTGCAGATCGCGGAATCCGCGAGGAGATGAGTCCTGTGGCCTCAGCTGCCGCCGACCTATTCGAGGCAGTGAGGCCACGTCTGACTCAGGCCCTGGCCGAATGCGTCGGGATTCGAGAGCTGGAAGCGGTGGGACTTCACTCCGACGTTGAAGTGGCAGCCTCGTTGGACGTCTCATGGGTGGAACTCAGATTCGACGTCTAGTTGTACTTCCCCGTGAGGTTGTGAACACGAGCTGATGGTGTGAGTCCGCCAATACCGGTATGGGGTCGATGGAAATTATAGTCATGGACCCACGCCTCGTAGGCCGCTGCACGCTCGGCTTCGCTGGCATACACCCTCGTATAAGCCCACTCGGCATCGAGAGTCCGGTTGAATCGCTCGACCTTCCCATTCGTCTGTGGTCGGTAGGGTTTCGTTTTGCGGTGTTTCACACCCTCACCAAGAGCCTCCGCGAAGGCCCGAGAACGGTAGCAGGATCCGTTATCGGTCATCACTGCCGTGACCTGAACACCGATACTCGCGAAGAACTCGTCCGCACGCCGCCAGAACCCGGACGCAGTATCCTTGCGCTCATCATCGAGGATCTCGGAGTACGCGACTCGCGAGTAGTCATCGACAGCGTGGTGAAGGAACCGGTACCCACGCGAGCCCGCAGCTCCGGCCCGGGCGGCACGACCTCGATGGGAGCCGACTTTCCTGTCCTGAGCTGACCCACGCCCATGAGCACGCCACCCGCCCCCGTCGGGGATCCGGCCCTGCTTCTTGATATCGACATGGACCAGGCGCCCGGGAGCCTCGACCTCGTAACGGATCGGGGCCGGCTTACGCACCGGCAGCCCGGTCATCTGGTCGACATGAGCCAACAACGGCATCTGGTACCGGTTCAGGACTCGACCGACAGTCGAGCGTGGGATGTGAAGGTGGTAGCTGATCCGGTGCGGACCCCACCGCCGAGTGATCCGCAACGCGAGGATACGTCGTTCCCGTTTGGTCGACAGTCGTGCAGGGCTGTGGTGTGGTCGGCTCGAGCGGTCGTCGAGACCATCGCCTGCACGGTGTCGACGCACCCATCTGGACACTGTTGCCGATGAGACTTGGAAGCGTTCGGCGACTCGGCGCTGGGACCATCCATCATCGATGACGAGAGCGACAAGGCGGCGTCTGCCCTCGATGGTCAGTGGTGCGTTACGGTGTGTCATGAAGACCTCCGGGACTCGATCATGAGTGTGGTTACCCATATCGGTATCGGAGGTCTTCGTTGTGTTTCAACTACCGTTCACAACGTGTCGGGGAAGTACATCTAGTGGACGGCGACCGTGTCACCGAGTATCGAGATCTTTCAATTGATCGGTGATGCTGCGTGGGCTGCGTCCCAGGAGTCGCGTGAGCGTGGGGTCCGAATCCGAGAAATGCCCGCTCCTTGTTGCCTGGAACATCGACAGGGTGAAACGCGCGACCTCCTCGGGCGTACCGCGGGAGATGGCGTCGGCCACCCACTTCTTGTCGTCCACGACGACGCGCTCGATTCGGCGTCCGGCGATCTCGGACGCGGAAGCGGCGAAATCCGCGAGGGTGACCGGCTTGGGCAGCGTCAGGTCGATCGGGCCCTCGAACGGTTCATCCGCAGTCAGAACCGCAGCAGCGGCCTCCGCCGCGTCGCGGCGATCAATCCAGGAAAATGGTCCATCGGCGGGCATAGCGATCTCGCCGGTTTCTTCCCACGCACCGAGCAGCTGAGCCGGGTCTCCGTAGAAGCCGTTTCGCAACGAGGTCCAGGCTGCTCCCGATTCTGATAAATACTGTTCCGTGGCCGCATGGATTCCGAGCGGCGGGTAGGGAGTGTCAAAGCCTGCTCCGTGGGTGCTTGTGTACAGGATCCGCTGAGCCCCTGCACCGACGGCTGCATCGATCGCCCTGCGGTGTTGTGCGACGACGTCGGCAGTAAGGTCGCTGGAGGACACCAGGAGAACCTGTTCGGCGTCCGCGAACGATTGGCGCAGAGCCGCTGGATTGTCATAGCTCCCCTGCCGTACGCGGACTCCGTGATCGGCCAAATGGGTCGCACGCGAGGGATCGCGTACGCTGACGCCGATCTGCTCTGGCGGAATCCGCTTCAGAAGGTGGTCGACTGTGGCTCCGTTGAGAGTGCCTGTCGCTCCGGTGACGATGATCATCTGAATTCCCGTTCGTGCGAAATATGAACTGACGTCGTGCTCAGTGCGCACGTCAGAGCTGCTGTCATGATTGAAATTGACTCATAAGGTCAACTTGCGTGGCCCCATTCTGCACCAAGTTGACTGCTATGATCAAGTTATTTGTCGCTGTGGGAGGGAGCGTCATCGTGTCTGATCCAAGTGGTGTGCAGTCTCTTCGCTCGGATGCTCGCCGGAATGTCGACCGGATACGACGTGCGGCGGTCCAGGTGTTCCGGGAGCGGGGGTTCTCTGCGCCCCTCGAGGAGGTCGCCGCAGTCGCAGATGTGAGCAAGGCGACGATCTTCAATCGACTCGGCGGGAGAATCGGGCTCATCGATGCCGTCATCGACGAGGTTGTTGCGGTGGAGCTGCAGACGGTCATCGAGGAGATGCGGTCCATCGGCGAGGTCCGAGAACGTATCTGCTCGTATATCTATGCGTTGCGTGACCTGCAGTATCGAGTTCCTGCGGTCAATGATGTTCTCCTCCAGGAGTATCGCGACTCCGAGCCGTTGCTGGCCCTGTGCCATGCCGGAACGGAATTCCACGACAGCCTTGTCGCTCAGGGGCACGCCGCCGGCGTATTGGTCCCCGCCTTCACAGCAGAAGACTTCCAATCACTTGCCCGCGACAATGCTCTCGTCCTCAAGCACGGGGGCCGACCGCCTCGAGCCGACTATGACCGCCGAACCGCATTCCAGATCAGTGGGATCTGCAGATCGTCCAATATGCCCGACTAGCCTCGCGACATCGATGAGGCTGACTCAGTGCAGGGATTCTCTGCTGACCTCGGCTGCGCTCCCATGGCCGTGGACGCAGGCCGATTCATCTGGGTTGTGAGAATCGGACTGCGTTAGAGTGGCCCCTGGCGTCAGGAGGTGACCGCCACGATGAGATCTGCTGCAGCGGGAATCTCAACCCGACAGATCGGAAGGCGAGGACCGAAGATGACAGCCAGCAAGAGTTCGTCACAGCCCGCGGTGCCCCAGCGCGCGGCCAATACAGTTCGGGCAACGGGTCTCATCCTCGCGCTCGTGTTCGGTGCGATCGCTGCGGTCATCGGCCTGGCATCGCTCATTCCCGGGCTTGGCCCGTTCAGTTCCGCTGCGGCCCGGTTTGCGCCGACGATTGCGCCGATGGCGACTGTGATCGGAGCGATTGTGCTTGGGTTGGGAATCGTCTGCCTGCGCCGAGGCCGGCGAAGGACCGGAGCTGTGGTGACAGGATTCGGAGTGGTGAGCACGATCGCGAATCTGGCTGTCGTCATTGTGCTCCTCGTCGCCATCACCTCGGCCGGTGGTTCGGTGAACCTGTTCACTGCGACGTTCGGACTCTCGGCGATCGACTCGGCATCGCCTAATCGCAAGGAAGTGTACGACAAATCCAGCTCAGGCGATGACCTCTCCGTATCGATCTACGAACCTGAGAGAGCGAAGGGTTCAGCTCCGACGATCATGTACGTCCACGGAGGCGGTTGGATCGCAGGCGAACCGAACGCGGCGAGTTCAGAGCTCCGTGAACTCGCCGATCACGGCTACCTGGTCGTATCGGTCGAATACGAACTCGCCACCCTGGATAACGCCACTTGGCAGAGCGCACCGTCGCAGGTCGCCTGTGCGGCAAGCTGGATTCAGACCCACGCAGACACGATCGGTGCAGACACCGATCGTCTTGCGTTCTGGGGCGAGAGTTCGGGCAGCAACATGGTCGCCAATACCGCCGGTGCCGCAGCGCAGGGCGACGCCGAATCGTCCTGCGGTGGGAAGGTTCCGGTTCCGGCGGCGGTCATTGCCGACTACCCCGCGTTCGACGTGACGGGCCTCTACGAGAACGCCCCCACCGGGCCCGGCGCGGGATCCGGCACGCGCCTGTTCGCAACCAGCTACACGGGTGGCACACCGGAGGAATATCCGGAACGCTACTCAGTGGCCGATTCCGTCACGCATCTGAAAGCACCCGCGCCGCCGGTGCTCATGATGACAGCGATGCGCGATGACGTGATCACCCCAACCGACCAGCTTTCATGGGCCGAATCGGCCCGAAGCCGCGGAGTCGACGTCACAACCGTGAAAGTTCCCCTCGCCAATCATGCGTACCCGCAGAAGGCGAAGAACTCAATCGGCAGCCAGGGACACCTGAGCATCGCAGAGGCCTACTTATCCGAACAACTTCGCTAGCCACACGTCCGTTGTGGATCTCGGCTGTCCTGGCGGGGAGGCGTCGATGCAAGTATCGTGGAAACTGGCAGCACGTACGGTTGCCAGCACTTCCAGGTACCTAAGCCTGAATCATTGCGGAGAGCTCCGGTCGGCCCGGAACATGTCCAGATGGGGTGCGGCGCATTTCTGCGCCGTCTTCAACCGCCGGTGCGACACACCGGCTGACGTAAGGACATGACATGACGACCAAAGACGAGAAGAACCTGTCCCAGGTGATCGACAAGATCGCGAAGATGGACGAACCGGAACGATCGCTCATGCAGCGAGCGCACGAGATCATCGTGACCGTCGCCCCCAGTCTCAAGCCGCGGATCTGGTACGGCATGCCTGCCTATGCTCTGTCAGCGAGCACTCCTGCACTGGTGACACTGCGCAATGACGAGCGGGTCAACCTGGCCCTCACCGAAAAGGTCGACCTCACCCCAGCCGGTGGTTCCGATGGAACGCTGATGCCCGCCGCATGGTACTTCGACACTATCGATGAGGTCGCCGAGAAACGCATTGCCGAGATCGTCTGGACGGCAACCTCCTGACGGTGACGACCGCCGGGGCTGAGCCCGCAGACGACACTGCCTGCGACATTTGTGTCTGGGGCTCGGCCGCGCGGTCGGCGCTGAGCGTCTGACCTCCGATTGGCTATGGTGGTGCCTGAGGGACGAACCGGTCCCTTCTGCCATAAGAATGAGGAGTGATCGACTTGAGTTTCTCTGTCTATCTGTCCGGTGAGATCCACACCGAGTGGCGCGATGAGATCAAGCGCGGTGCCGAGGCGGCCGGTCTGGATATCGATTTCACCGCACCCGTGACCGACCATCCTGCCAGCGATGCTGCCGGTGACCACCTCGGCGAGAACGACAGCGCCTTCTGGCGTGATCACCAGTCGGCGAAGGTCAACGCCATCCGCACCCGGACCCTGATCGAAAAGGCCGATATGGTCGTCGTGCGCTTCGGAGACAAGTACAAGCAATGGAACGCCGCCTTCGATGCCGGCTATTGCGCGGCACTCGGCACACCCTATGTGACCCTCCACGATGCCGACATCGTGCATCCGCTCAAAGAAGTCGATGCCGAAGCCAAGGCCTGGTGCCAGACGACGGATCAAGTGGTCGAAACCCTGAAGTATGTTCTCAGAGACTGAACTCGATGAGTTGAGACCGCGAACGACCGAGGAGTGAAAACGGCCGGTCGCGGCCTCAGGACCTGCGCGTCGTGACGCTACGGCAGGGGATGATCACCCTTGATCTTGAAGAAGGATCCACGGATCTCCCCGGCGAGCTTCGACTTCTGACGGGCGAACTTGAACGCCGACAGCTCGGGAGGCACGTCCATCCCCTCCGAAAGTTTGAAGCCGACGGCCCGCTTGCCATCGTCTGCTCGTGTCCATAGGACATTGACTGCGAGCCCGGACTCGTAGAAGACGTGCACCCAATAGATGCCATCGACGTCATTGATGCTGACTTCGAGGGCAGGCGAGGTCGGTACGATCTCACGCTCGGAGTCAAGGATCTCCTCCACCCAGTTCAGGGCCTCCTGTACCTCGGCGGCCGGGGCCACGGCGAATGTGTGTTTGTATTTGTTGGAGAAGTACCGTGCCTCGTTGGCGCGCAGACCAGCCAGCGCCTCGGCGATGGGGGAGGATTCGAGTCCCGCGGTGGAGACATCGGTGAATGAAACGGCTTCGAACGGCATGGGTCATGGATATGCCTGATCCTGGATATCCGCCCACGACCGGGCCCACGGTCGTCAGGAAGGGTGAGAGACTCGCTCATGAGGCAGCGAATCCGCATGTCGCCGAGGGCCGATGAACATCTGTCAATGAACCTCTGAGGAGGAATGCATGCACAGCGGAACCGACGTCAAACCGTTCACACCGTCAGACCACTGGCTCAACGACTGGCCGTTCGACGTGTGGACCGTAGTTCAAGTCCGGGCCTCGATCACAGGTGCTGCCGCCGAGCGCGCGGTGCGCACGTTTCAGGCTGCTCTCAGGCCCGACCCCGATGCTGATGTCGCCGAAGGCACAGAAGTTCACTTTTGGGGAGGCTATACGGCGGAGACGTCTCCGTCGACTGGCAGAATTGGATGGCAGATCGTGCTCAAATCGTCGGGTCAGGACGGTATCAGCTCTGTCATCGGAGCGACTGACGACCTCGTCGAGGCGATTCGTCAGACGTCTGGAGAGGTGCGACTCACCTGGCATGAGGTGGCCGCGAGCCGGGCCGAAGGCCATTGAGCAGGTGAAAGCCTCCGTCCCCGCACCCAGGTCGAATCGGTGCGGTAGGGTGATCTGCATTCCACAGGTTTTGCGAACTGCACCACGGCGGTGCGGACACACGTGACGACAGAGGAGTCCCACCTTGGCCCTGCACGAAATCGAGTTCACCTCTCACAACGATCGTGACACGGTCTTCGGCTGGCTCTACACACCGACCACTGAACCTCGAGCCATCATCCACATCATCCACGGACTCGGCGAGCATTCCCGGCGCTACCACCACCTCATCGCCACCCTCGTCGACTCCGGATTCGCCGTCGTCGCCGATGACCATTCCGGTCACGGTCGGACGGCCATGCAGTCGGGAATCTGGGTCGATACAGGCGACGACGCAGCTCGAGTGGTCGTCGCCGACGAACTGACGCTGCAGCGCAAGGCTCGCGAGATCCTCCCGAATCTGCCGTACATCGTGTTCGGTCACAGTTGGGGATCGATGATTGCACGGGTCATGGCCTCCGATCCGACGGCTGGCCTCGCGGGGCTGGCTCTGTGTGGAATCGCTGCGCAGATGCGCGGTATCGATCAGACCATCGACCGTGTCGAACTCGCCGAGGCGGCCACCGGCAACCGACGAGCCGAACCTGCATCCGATCAATTGGTGGGCCAGCTCTTCGACGGATTCGTCGAACGTTTCGGTCCGGATGCCGGCCCCACCGCCTGGGTCGCCCTCGACGAGGCTGTCGTCGCCGATCATGGGCGCGACCCCTTCAACAACTTCGGCGCCCCGATGAGCTCCCGATTCCTGCAGGGCTTCGTCGAACTCTATGACGGTGCCAATGCCGATTCCTGGTACGCGACGATCCCCAGCGGTCTGCCGGTGCTCATCCTCGCAGGTGACCAGGATCCTGTCGCGAACTACGGCGAAGGCGCCTATCACGTCGCGAACCGCCTCCGCGCGACCGGACACGACGATGTGCGCACCCGCGTCTTCGCCGGAGTCCGCCACGAAGTCCACAACGAACCGACCACCCGCCTCGAGGTCGAGGCGGAGATCGTCGACTTCGCTTCCCGCGTCAGCAATCGGACGAGGCCCGTTCAAACGAACGAGAGCTGAATCCGTGAACCCGGCAGAAAGCTCAAACCGCAGTGTGAATTGGCCACAGGCGACACCCATCGTCACCGACAGGCTGCAGCTTGAGCCGCTCGCAGTCCACCATGCGTCGGAGATGGTGGAGACACTGTCCTCACCCGACCTATACACCCATATCGGTGGGACGAGCCCGAGCCGGTCCGAACTCGAACGACTCTATGCACTCCAATCCGCAGGTGCCTCACCGACCGGTGACGCCGGCTGGCTGAACTGGATCGTTCGCGAAACGGCTGAGTCCGCTGCAGTCGGATATGTTCAGGCCACAGTGACAAGAGCCGAAACCGGTTATCAAGCCGACATCGCTTGGGTCATCGGCGTCGACAGCCAGGGGCAGGGATTCGGCACCGAGGCGGCCCGAGCCATGGTCGATTGGCTGGCGGATCATCTCGTGACTGTGGTGCAAGCGGCCATCCATCCTGACAACGCCGCTTCCGCCCGAATCGCTGTCTGTCTCGGACTGCAACCGACCGACGAGATCGACGACGGTGAAGTCATCTGGCGCGCAGAGGCGAGGACAGAGGAATGACCATGTTGACACCGACTACGACGGACCTGCCGGACATCATCGACACTGTCGCGTCCTGGCAACGCGAAGGACTGCCCGTCCAGGTACATCCCGGAGACCTCGGTTGGTATCAGCGTTTCGGGGCCGATGCGCTCGCCTCGGCACTGCGGGTGTGGACTGTCGGCGACGAAGCTGCGGCCGTCGGATTCCTCGACGAATCCGAACTCATCCGAATGGCCATCTCACCCGATCACTCCGATGACCAAGCGCTCGCTGAGGCGATCTTGGCCGATTTCACCGGAGATCTCACCGAACTGCTGCCTGCAGGGAAGGGCATCGTCGAAGCTCGATTCGGATCCGCCCTGCAACATACCCTCACCGAGGCGGGATGGGGATCTGATGAAGCGTGGACCACGCTCCACCGAGATCTGAGCGAACCGATCCCATCCGTTACCCAGCGGATCGAAACGGTCGACCCCGACAGAGCAGATAACCGTATCGCCGACCGTATCGCGGTCGAATCCTCGGCTTTTCCCGGGTCCTCATTGACTGCGGACCGTTGGCGGTCCATGGCCGACGGTCACGCTTACAAGCAGGCCAAATGTCTCGTCGGATTTACCGCCGACGGCGCTCCAGCCGGTGCCACAACCGTTTGGTCGGCCGGTCCTAGGCGCCCCGGTGTCATCGAACCACTCGGCGTCCACGGCGACCACCGGGGTCACGGATTCGGAGTCGAGATGACACTGGCCGCGGCCGCGGCGCTGAGGGAGATGGGGGCGTCGAGCGTCACCGTTGCCACGCCGACATCGAACACAGTCGCCGTCGCCACTTACCGTGCGGCTGGGATGAGCATCCTCGGCGAAGTCAGGGATTTCTGTCGACCCTGAACCGAATCAAACAGACGCACCTGCTATGAACGCCGCCTGCGCGACATGCTGGATCGAATCGTCGATGATCGAGACCATCCGAACGCCACGAGTGACTGCGAGAGTCCAGTTCCTGTCGATGACTTCGTCGAAGTCATCCTCGGAGAGCGTCTTTGCATAGTCGGTGAACGCGTTCAGAGTAGCGGCGAGGTAGTCGACGAGCAGCTGTTGATCGTCGACCTTGATCTCTGCCGCCTGTTCGGGACTGTGTCCGTAGCCGAAGGTCTCGCCGATCTCGCCGAGATCGAACCGGTTCCGGAAGTCCTCCCACTGCTGAGGACGGCCAGTGAGGTCCGAAAGCTGCACATCGATCTCACGGCCGCTGTGCCACAGCAGCCAGGCGACGGAATTCGGATGACCACCCAGACGGCTGTTGAGCTGTTCGGGGGAGAGGTCGGGCAGAGCTTGTGCTGCCTGGAGAGGGCGCTGGGACAGGTCGGTGAGAATGTCGATGCTGTTCATGTCGCCCATTCTGCTCTTCACGTCAACCGCTGTCACCACCGGGGCTCAATCGAGACGGGGCTTGCGACGGTTGCGTTTGATCTCCGACCGCCGCTGTTCGGTCCGGACTCGGCGACGACGGGAATTGCGTGACGGCTTCGTCGCTCGCCTCTGCACCGGCGGAGCCAACGCCTCACGCAGCAGCTGCGCCAGACGCATGCGTGCGTCCTGACGGTTCTTCAGCTGTGACCGCTGCTTCTCCGAAGTCACGGTCACCACGGTGCCCGACAGTCGTGGTGCCAATCGACTGAGCACTCGCTCGCGTTGAACCTCGGTGAGGAATCTCGCTGAGGCCAGGTCGAGGCTCAGTTGCACCCGTGAATCGGAGGTATTGACGTGCTGGCCGCCCGGGCCGGATGACCGGGAGAACTGTTCGGACAGGTCGGACGCGGGGATGACCAGCCCGGCGGGGATACCCGGCCCGGCGGGGACGCGCAGATCACCGTCCATCTCAGTTCGGCTCCGCTTCGCCTTCGCGATCGTCACCGGCGGAGTCTTCTTCGCGCAGCCTCGGCGTGATCTGCAGGTGCGGGCGGATTCCACGCTTGTCGGCGTAGAATTCGCGGATCCGATCCATGTCCGCGGCGATGTCGCCGGTCATCTCCAGGGTCGGGCCCAGCCCCGTCGTCCGGGTCGCGGTATCCAGGTAGCCCAACGTTACGGGCATTCCCGTTGCCATCGCGATGCGATGGAACCCGGATTTCCAATGAGTGTGTCCGCCGCGGGTGCCGTCCGGGGTGATGACGAGCGCGAAGACCTCGCCGTCTCGCATGCGGTCGACCACCTCGGTGACGATCTTGCTCGGATCAGACCGATCGACGGGAATCCCACCGAGTCCCCGCATGATCGGCCCCCGCCAGCCGGTGAACAGGGAATGCTTACCCAGCCAATGGACGTCGACGCGCATGCGCCACGCGATCGCGAGCATGACGACGAAGTCCCAGTTCGAAGTGTGCGGAGCGCCGACGAGGATGGTCGGACGGTTCGGAGCGGGCTCGGTCACGAGGTTCCACTTGCTGAAGGACCAGAAAGCGCGAGCGAGGAGGCGTCGGATCATGAACTCAACGGTAAGGCAAGAGGATGTGTGGGCCTATCGGTGTCCATGGACGTGTGGTGCGAAACGGGCATGAGCGGCTCTCAGTACCGGGAAGAGCCGGCGGTGGGAGAGGACGAATCCGCTTCTGACGAGCAACCGCGGATTATGCCTGCGCCCGCGTCGCCGCCGAGTCGCCTCCTGAGTGAGGATATACGTCGCGACCCTCGGACCACGGCGTGCCGCCTTTTCGAACACAATCACCTCGATATCGTGCCAGGGCAGCAGAGTCCCGGGCAGAACCTCACCGCGCCGGGCCAACGCGACGCCGGTGGGGGAGACGACGAGGGACTCTCGCCTGGACATCCGCACGAACACCCCGATCGGTGCGACGACGAGGCAACCGACGATGCCAGCGACAATTGCCCACATGCGCAGGTTCGCAACGATGACCCATGGGCTGCCTCCGTCACCGAGAGTTGCAGTGACAATGTAGACGAGGAAGGCGAGCAGGCCGATGCCGAGCGGGACCACGATGGTCAAAGCAGTGAAGACGTTGCGTTTCGAGGAAGGGATGACGACCTGCTGTCCACTCTCGAGCCGGCGCACGACGGCGGTCGGGGAGAAGTCGTCGGTCATGGTCCTCAGAATACCGGCGGACTGGGAATAATCGCGCAAGAGGCATCGCTGTACCGATTGCCAAGCAGCACCGACAACGGAGGTAGATATGTCTGATTCAGCTCGTGTCGTCATTCTCGGCGGCCACGGAAAGATCGCGCTCCTGGCCGCGCCCAAACTCAAGGCCGCCGGATACTCGGTCGATGCCGTGATCCGCAATCCCGACCAGTCCTCCGACGTCGAAGCCGCTGAGGCCAACCCGGTCGTCCTCGACATCGAAACCGCCGACACCCAGGCGCTCGCCGACCTGTTCGCCGGAGCCCAGGCTGTCGTCTTCTCCGCAGGCGCCGGCGGCGGCAGCCCGGAGCGGACGAAGGCCGTCGACCTCGAAGCAGCCAAGCGATCCATCGACGCCGCCGAACAGGCCGGGGTCAAGCGCTTCGTCATGGTCTCCTACGCCAGCGCCTCCGTCGACTCGGACCGCGTCGACCCGGAGAGCTCCTTCTACCCCTACGTGCAGGCCAAGAGCGGTGCCGATGAGCACCTGCGAGCCAGCTCGTTGGACTTCACGATCCTCGGGCCCGGCGGACTCACCCTCGAACCCTCGAACGGCAGCGTCCTCATCGCCGATGCGGCCGGCGACCTCGATGGCCAGAAGCCGGCCGACGATGTGCGAGTGACCTCACGCGACCTCGTCGCCGACGTCATCACCCACGTCATCGCCGAGTCCGCTGCGGTGCGCGAGACCGTGAACTTCTATGACGGTCAGACCCCCATCGCCGAGGCGATCCGCTGACCTGAGTCCGACCGCTCCGAGCCGTCACCCGGGTCCGAGCGGCCCACTGACCCGATGGCCCGCCGTTCCGATAGGGAACGGCGGGCCATCGGCATTGTCGCACCGGCAGGGACCGGACCCCGGAGTCCTCGGGCAGATCAGCCTCGGCGATTCCACAATTGATGGGTCAGGCCGCTGGCCGTGGTGAGACTCTCGATCGTGAAGTCCTTCTCCAACCCCTCGAGTCCTTCCCAGAGCCAGACCCCGCGGCCGAGGGTGACCGGGACGATGACGAGGTGCATGAAGTCGACGAGGCCGTCCGCAAGGAACTGTCTGACCATCGAAGGACCGCCGCCGATGCGGACATTGCCGCCGTCAGCGGCAGCGCTCGCCTCGGCGAGTGCCTCCGCGGGCGACGCGTCGATGAAGTGGAAACTCGTGCCGTTGTCGAACTCCATCGGCTCCCGTGGATGATGAGTGAGAACGAAGCACGGGGTCTTGAACGGCGGCTCCTCACCCCACCAGCCACGCCAGCCGTCGTCGGGCCACGGCCCCGTCTGGGGACCGAACTTCTTCCGGCCCATGATCTCGGCTCCGATGCCCTGCCCCCACATGGCGAACAGAGCGCGGTCTGCGGTCACCGGGGCGTCGACCTTGTCCACGCCCTCGATGCCGCGGCCGTCGAAGTAGGAGAACAGTGCTTGGGCTTCGCCGATCGGCTGATCGAAGGTGACGAACTCGCCGGCAGCGAATCCGTCGAGGGAGACGAAGAGGTTGTTGACACACGCTTTGGCCATGTGCACTCCAATGTGATGGTTCGGCTGATGTCTTCAGTCCGACGGATGGCGTGGGTTCCGGGGAAGTGGACCCAGTGTAAGATTAAGTAGTTTCAGAATGCAATCACTGGAGGTGGGGCGATGCCTGCACAGCCGCGTTCAGGATGTGCGATCAATGCCGCCGTCGAGGTCCTCGGCGACAACTGGTCGCTCATCGTCCTGCGGGACATCATCTTCGGCAATCGTCGGCACTTCCGCGAGCTGCTCACCCACAATGATGAGGGCATAGCCTCGAACATGCTCGCCAGTCGTCTGAGGAAGCTCATCGACGAAGGGCTGCTGACAAAAGCGGAAGCCGCACGCGGGCAGCGAGCCCAGTACACCCTCACCGAGGCTGGAATCCAGACTCTGCCGGTCATGGTCGCCCTCGGAACGTGGGGAATGACCCACCGGGAGACCTCGCCGGAGCTGACGATCCGATCCAGAATCATGGCCGATGACTCCCGACTCGTCGCAGGTCTCGTGGATGAGCTTCGGGAGACCCACCTCGGGGTGCCGCGCCCGAATCCTGACGAACCGCGTTCCTCGGAGCGACTGCAGGCCGCCTACGAGGCCGAGATCTCGGGAAGCTGATTCGGGTGGGCCTACTGCCCGGGCAGTCTCAGTCGCTCCAGCAGCTTCCTTGAGGTGATCGAGACGATGCCGACCAATCTGCCGTCTGCCACGGTGCATGCCATGAGTCCCAAACGGTGACCGCTTGCGGTCAGAACGAGCAGACCCGGCTCGCCGTTGACGTTGACCTTTCGAACTTCGATCCTGTCCGGATCGCCGCGCCGAATCGCTGCGAGCACCTCGTTCGCACCCATCCGGACCATGTGGCCGCGGGCGTTGCTGCGGTGCCACGTCAGTCCCGGGTCGAGAAAGTGCAGCAGAGCGTCGAAGTCTCCAAGCCGTGCGGCAGTGAGGAATGCGTCGACGACAGCACGGCGCTGTGAAAGTTCTCCGGACGGTGGTGGTGTGTCCTTGACCTTGCGCCGGGCTCGACTGGCGGCCATCTTCGCGGCGGCTTCCGAAGATCCGATGACGGCCGCGATTTCGGCAAAGGGCACTGAGAACATGTCGTGGAGGACGAACGCGACTCGCTCCTCCGGGCGCAGCGAGTCGAGCACGATGAGCATGGCCGGTCCGAGCGAATCCGACAACGTTGCGTTCTGCTCGGGCGTCGGGTCATCCTCGTCGACGATGGCTTCGCTGACCCAGGCGTCAAGCGACGATTCTCCCCGAGCGGTGCGTCGGCGGAGCACATCGAGACAGATGCGTCCGACGACCCGGGTCAGCCACCCGCCGAGATTGTCTATGGACTCCGGTCCGTTCCGCTCCCAGCGGAGCCATGTTTCCTGAACGGCATCCTCGGCGTCCGAATGCGAGCCGAGCACTCTCGTGGCCAACGCAGTCAGGCGAGGGCGATGAGCTTCGAACTCTGAGGTCGCAGATGACTGCGCGATGGTTGTTACCTTTCCTGGCGGCGGTGCGTCAACAGAGTGAGAGTCCGACCGGGCTCTTTCGGCAAAGGAGAATCGCAATGATGGACATCGTACTATGGGTCGTCGCCGCCGCAATGGCAGTGGCCTTCGGCATCGGCGGAGCCTCGCAGGTGATCCTGTCCAAGGAGAAGTATCGGGCGCTGGCTCGCAGCCAGCACTGGGTGGACGATTTCAGTCCGGGGCACATCAAAGTCATCGGAACCATCAAGCTCCTCGGCGTGATCGGACTGATCGTGCCCCCGCTGGCGGGAATCCTTCCGGTTCTCTCGCCGATCGCGGCGTGTGGACTCATGCTGGTGATGGCTGGGGCGGCGACGACACGATTTCGACGCAGCGAATGGGGCCTGATGGCGGGGGACACCGCATACCTGCTGGTATTTGCGTTCCTCGCATGGGGCCGGTTTGCGTTGGCCCCGTTCGGGGGCTGAGCTGAGCGTCGCTCTTGTTCCCGGGGCCGATGTGTGCTTCTATGGAATAAGTGATTGCAGAATGCAATCACTCAATCTCAAGACTGATCCCGAAGGAGCGATCATGATCACCGGACTCATGGCCAATATCGTTGTCACCAGCGAGAAGGAAGCGACCGAATGGTATTCCCGACTCTTCGAAAGACAGCCGGATGACAAGCCGATGGCGGGGCTGGCCCAATGGCTCTTCGACGAGAGGATCGGAATCCAGATCTGGGAGGACCCGCAGCGACCCGGACGCTCCAACGTGGTTCTCGACATGGACGACCTCGACAAGATGACCGCGCATCTGCGAGCGGCCGGAATCGACCACGACGAACCATCCCCAGGAGGCGGACAGCGCATCCTGCCGGTCACCGATCCGGACGGAAACCAGGTGGTGTTCTTCGGTGAGTGAGGCGGCATCCGACCAGAGGGCGCCGGTGACCGCGACGATCAGCCTCAGCGCTGACTTCGAGCATCCGGCCTCGAAGGTGTGGAACGCCTTCGCCGATACGGATCAGCGCGTGCAGTGGGGAGTCCCCGAGGGAGAGGAGATGGTGTGCGACATCGACGAATTCCGTCCGGGCGGTGCGATCCGGGCCCGCTGTGGGTCATCGGGAGAACTCGAGTTCGTCTCCACCGGGCAGTACTGCTCACTTGAGCCGGGACGTCACATCGTCACAACAGAGACTCTCACCAAAGACGATGAGATCCTCTCGACGGCCATCATCACCTGGACCCTGACCGCCATCCCGACAGGCACCCGGGTCGAGCTCGTCGACCAGGTCGTGTCCTTCGTCGGTCAGGGAATGATCGACGGACACCGCAACGGCCATGACATCTGCCTGCGACAGCTCGGCGAATTCCTCAGTTCGTGAGGTCCGCGGCCCACGGCAGATCCGCACCCTCACGGCTGACCGTGATCGCCGCAAGCGCCGATGCACGATCTCCTAGGGCTGTGAGTTCTGCCGTGCTGAGATCGGACACAGCGTTCTCCTGTGCATTCAGGTCGTGGATGAGCGAGACCATGAACGTATCCCCGGCCCCGATCGTGTCTTTGACTTCCACCTTCCTTGAGGTCACCGATGCCCGCGCCGAGGCCGTCGCCACGATCGCACCCTCACCACCGCGAGTCATGGCGACCAGATTCGCCCCGAGGCTGAGAAGACGGTCGACCTGTGCGGACTCGTCGAGATCGGGATAGAGCCAGTTCGCATCGACGTCGCTGAGTTTGAGAACGTCGACTCGACGAGCCAACTCCTCGAATCGCGGCAGCACATCCTCGCGGGCGCCGATGATCGACGGTCGGATATTCGGGTCGAAGGAGATGAGCGGACGAAGATGCGTACCGGAAGCGCCGGTCGCAGAGGCGAGGACATCATCGATGGCTGCGGCGCCGGGCGAAAGGAATGCCGCAATCGAACCGACATGCACAACAGAGCGAGACGCGTCCTTGAGCAGGGAAGAGTCAGGATCCCACCGCAGGTGGAACTCGTACTCGGCCGAGCCGTCATCGGCGAGGCGAGCCAGCGCCGTCGACGTGGCGCCACGTGGTGAAGCGAGCACGGCGACCTGAGACTCCTGAAGATGAGCGAGAAGGAACCCGCCGTGGAAATCATCGCCGACATCGGTGAGGAACTCGACATCGTCGCCGAGGCGGCCCAGGCCGAGAGCGACATTGGCTGGAGCTCCACCCGGTGCATATCGGTCTGGACTCCCGGGCGTGCTGACGATGTCGATGAGGGCCTCACCGATGACGAGAATGCTCATGGGCACGATTCTAAGGTGAAAAGTCTTCTCCAGTTGAGACCTGCATAAATAGGACGGAAATCGATGAATGATATTAATTCTCCTCATGTCATGTCAGTGCCGTCTGGGATTGTGTGGCCATGGACAAGAACACCATTGACAACGACGTCAGAACGATCATCGACGAGGAGACCGCCCGTGTCTTCGCTCCGCGCCCCGGCGAATGCCTGGCCTGCTACGTGTTCCGACAACTCGGCGAATTCGGCTGCAACGGCACCCACCGGTTCGCGGAAGGCTTCCGCGACCGTACGGCTCCACGCGCCACGGCTCTTCTCGCGCGGCTGAGCAGCATGGGTGCCTGCTGCTGTGACTGTGAAATGTTCCTCAACGCCTTCACCTTCGCCGCCAAACCGTGGATCACCAGCATGCCGTTCGGTGAAGTCATCGGCACTCCCTTCGGCAGCGAGGAAGCCATCGACATGAGAGAAAGGTTCGGAATCGACGAACCTCCCTCGGCGAAGCTCTACCTCTGCTGCCGACTGGTGAGACGGGGATCAACCCAAGCCTGCGGAAACTGGGCCCGCATCCGACGGTGGTGACACAGCCGGATCCGGCAGAATAGAACCATGCCTGCCGCTCTGCCGCTCTTCCTCGACTGCGACCCCGGAATCGACGATGCTATTGCACTGGCCTACCTGTGCTGCCAAGACGACGTCGACGTTGTCGGCATCGCCGCATCCGGAGGCAACGTCGCCACCGCACAAGTCGTCGAGAACACCCGCGGATGGCTGTCGCTGGCCGGACGCAGCGACATTCCCGTCCACGCCGGCCACAGCCTTCCGCTGGCATGGCGGGTCCTGCAGATGGATCCGCAGGCAGCGGAGACGGCAACGGGCGAAGCCCTGGAATATGCCGACCTCACCCATGGGGAGTCCGGGCGGGGATATGCGCGGCTGCCGACCCCGAGCACGCCGGTGAGTTCGGTGACGGCGGCTCAGGCCTGGGTCGATGCTGCCCACGCCCATCCCGGACAGCTCCTCGGTGTCGTCATCGGTCCAGCCACGAATCTTGCCCTGGCCCTCGAAATCGACCCGGAACTCCCGAGTCTGTTCAAACGTCTCTTCATCATGGGAGGAGCGTTCAACTACCGGGGCAACACCCACCCGACGACGGAATGGAATGTCACCTTCGACCCTGAGTCCACCGCCCAGGTGCTTGCCGCTTTCGACCGCACCAGACAGGAGGAGAGGCTGGCCCACCTTCCGGTCATCGCCCCGATCGAAGCGACCGAAGCCGTTGAGATGACACCCGAGCGTCTCGCCACCATCCTCGACGGATCCTCTGCCGGTGGTGCCGATGACCGCTGGCAATCAGTACTCGCACAACTGGCCGAGGCGCTTCGGTTCTACTTCGAATTCCACGAAACCGACGGGCTCGGCTACCTCGCCCACATCCACGACCCGTTCGTCCTCGCCTGCGCTCTGTCCTGGGCTCGGCAAGACACCACAACGTCGACCGGAACAGAGCTCGAGGGATCGGACTCCGACTCCCGGGAGCCGTCCGCCCCGGTGCCCGTGAGGGGAAGTGCGGGGGACCTGCCATGGGCGTCGACGCTGTGGGCACCTGTCGATGTCGAACTCACGGGTACACTCACACGAGGCGAAACCGTCGCCGACTGGCTGGGGCGGTGGGGCCGCCCCGTGAACGCAGAGATCATCCGCGCCATCGACGCTCCTGCCTTCCTCGACCACCTGAGCGCCACCCTGATGAAAGGACCACCCGCATGACCGCACACTCCAGACAGTCTGGGCAGGGGCCGACCACCACGGTCGGTCCCGGACAAAACCGCAACCGCACTCTTCCCCTCATCCTCACACTGCTCGGCACCCTCATCGTCATCGGCACCTACGTCGCCGTACTCCTCACCCAACCTGCCAACCTCGGCGTTGACCTCGGATACACCACTCTGTGGGTCATGCTCGGCTATCTCGGCGGAGGAGTTCTGCTCGCCGCAGGCACTCTCCCGCTCATTCCCCGCAGCGTTCTCGCGCTCATCCCGGTCGCCATCGCCCTCAACGTCGTCATCGGGCAGATCATCGGCAACTACACGCCTGTGCCCCTCTACCTCGACTCCATCGGAACCGTGCTCATCGGCGTCCTGGCAGGCCCCGCAGCAGGTGCCTTCACGGGAATCATCTCGAACCTCATCTGGGGCGTGACCCTGAGCCCCAGCGTCATCGCCTTCAGCTCCGGGGCCGCCTTCATCGGCGCCGCCGCCGGCTGGGCAGCAAGGCTCGGAGTCTTCCGCACACCCTGGACCGCGATCATCGTCGGCGCCGTCGCCGGTGTTCCCGCCGGCGCCATCGGAGCACCCGTCGCCGCTTATGTCTTCGGCGGCGGGCTGGGGGCCGGCACCGGGGGAGTCGTCGCGATCCTCCAAGCGACGGGCCTCGAGATGTTCAATGCCACCTTCGCTCAGAGCATGGTCTCCGACATCGTCGACAAGGCGCTCATCTTCGCCCTCGCCTATGTCGTCATCCAGTCGCTGCCCAAACGCATCGTCGGTCGCTACGAGTTCGCCGCTCATAGTCGCCCCCGGGCGAAGAAGTCCGACGGCCCCGATCTGACCAAACAGGCCGAATCGGCACAGCCGGCGGAATGAGTCACGCCTCTTCCGACATGCACGCCGCCGTTGACGCGGCTGAGGCTCACCGCCCGAAGCGTCGTCTGCACCCTGCCACGGAATTGATCATCCTTGCCTGCAGCCTGCTGCTCGTCTTCGGAATCCCCTCTCCGATCGTGCCGGTCATCATCCTGACCGGCACGGTCGTGACCGTGACAGTCTCACCCGCCGTGCGACTGCGGGAATGGGCGATGACAGTAGGTCTCCTGTGCCTGCCGACTCTGGTTGTGCTGATCGTCGTGCAGGGGCTGTTCTACCCCGGAACCGATGTGCATGTGCTCTGGCAGGTCGGACCCGCTCGCCTCAGCGTCGAAGGACTGAGCATCGCCGTTCAGATCTGGCTGCGGGTGAGCGCCCTGATCGGGCTGTGCGCGATGTTCGGTCTGGGTGCCGACTCCGCTCGCCTCTTCGACGGTCTGCGTCGACTTCGTCTGCCCTCGGCAGTCGCCTATATGTGCGCCTCTGCCATCGGTCTCATCCCAATGATCGGCGCACGCACCCGACACATCATCGAAGCCAGACAGGCCCGCGGCTGGGCCACCGACTCCTGGCGGGTGCGCATCCGACTGCTGCCGGGAATCGTCACAGGACTCGTCACCGCGATCCTGCTGACCGTCGACCAACGTCACGACGTGCTCGAATCCAGCGGACTCAATTCGAACGCGACCGCGACTGCGCTCCAGGACCACACGGACGGGACAGGGCAGAGCCTCCTGCGGATCCTGACTCCGCTCGTGAGCATCGGACTCATCGTCGCCTCGGTGACGGGATCCCTCCCGCTGCCGGGCGCCGCGCAGCTGATCGGCGGTGCCTGAGATGACCGTTTCGATCACGGACGCGTGGTTCACCTATCGTGGAGAGGACACTGCCGCGCTGAGCGGAATCACTTTCGACGTTGTCAGCGGCACCATGACCGCAGTGCTCGGACCGCTCGGATCGGGAACGTCGACTCTCTGCCGCCTGTTCGCCGGACAGCTCGTCTCTCGGGGAGCCCTGACCGGCACCATCGACCGGAACGGAACCGTGGCGCTGCTCGGCGATGACCCGGAAGCGCAACTGAGCGGAATGACCAGCCACGTCGGTGACGAGTCCCAGCTGGCGTGTCGACTGTACGGGCATGATCCGGCCGATGCCCACCGCCGAGCCCGGAACCTGCTCGAGCTCCTCGGCATCGGAGACCTATGGAACCGACGGCTGGACACGCTCTCCGGAGGGCAGAGGCAACTGGTCGCGGTGGCACGGATCCTCGCACCCGGGCCCGACCTGCTCGTTCTCGACCAACCAGCACAGTCCTTGGATCCGCAGATGCGTGTGCGCCTGGTGACAGTGCTGCAGGAATTCTGTGATCGGGGAGGGGCTGTGCTCATCACCGGTCATCAGACTGACGAACTGACCCGGATCTGCGAAGAGGTCCGCTTCCTTGACGCCGGTCGGCTGCAGACGGCGACTCCCACGGTTCGATCCGTCGGAATCTGGGACAGCCGCCCGAACGATGATGCGACTCTCTCGACGATGCTGAGGTCACAGGCAGATCCGCTGCTCACCGTTCGCGACCTCACCGTGGATCGGGGGAGCAGCCGAATCCTCGACGGCCTCGACCTCGATCTGCGGCCCGGCGAACTCACCTCAGTCACCGGTGCCAACGGGGCCGGCAAGTCCACGCTTCTGCGGGCCCTCCTCGGCCTGCTCGACCGGTCGGCGTCCGTGACGGGCACGATCACAGTCAGCCGCCTCGGCGAGATGATCCGATTGGACACCCTGCCCGCCCACGCGCGCAGTGCTCACCTCGGATGGGTGGGACAGGATGCAGGACTGCAGCTCTCCGCAGCCACAGTGGCACGCGAACTGCTTCACGCCGCTCCGCTGCCGCCGCATCGACGGCGAGACCGAAAGCGAGTGCGCGACCATCGCCTGGCAGCCGCAGACAGCGTCCTCGCCGAGGCGGACCTGACCGAGGTCGCCGACGACCATCCCTTCGACCTCGATGTGGCCAGGCGCAAAGACATCGTCATCGCCTCGGCTCTGATGACCGAGACCACGGTGCTGCTGCTTGACGAACCGACGATCGGGCGCGACCTCGCGGCAATGACCCGACTGAACGCGATTATCGAGTCGTTCCTCAACAGTGGAGGCGCTGTCCTGGCAACAACACACGACCAGCGCTGGGCGAACGAGTTCGCGCACCGCAGACTGCGGCTTATCGACGGGCGAGCCCGGTCATGATGGAATGGCGGGCGGATATTTGAGAGCGGATGACAGCGGTCAGTAGTCGAAGGAATCGTCTCCGGCGGCTGCGGGGCTGCGCAGCCTCTGCAGGTGCAGATGCCTGATGAGGCGGATGACCGGGCGAATGAGCATCTCGACACTGCCGATGACGAACAGCCAGGTTCCCGAATAGGTCAGTGATTCGGAGAAGAACATGAAGCTGCCGATGAGGAACCACAGGCCGATGAGCACATCATTGGCGATGCTGATCACCTGGTAGCGCTGCCGGACGACGAGTTCCTCCCGCCCGATCCGCAGATGAAGATCCGGATTGTGCTCGGTCAACACTCTCTCCTTTCCCGCTGAATCTGTTTCACAGCGAGCCTACCGCCGCCGCCCGGGCACGGACTCCGACCGGCGCCGAATCTCGTGTCAGGGGCTGCGCCTACCGTGAGAACATGGATCAGAAGTCGAAACCATTCGATTCCCACGTTGCCGAGTTGCTCGACCGTCACTTGCCGATGTCATGGGATGAGTTGCTCGCCGCTGTTCGTCGGTCCCCGCAGCTCTCCGCCGTCGAAGCGGCCCGCGGTGCGAAGCAGAGGCCCGATCGCACGACCGACGGTCTCAGGTCTCTGCCCGCGGCGAGCCCACCCACCTGGGATGGACTGCACGCAGTCATCAATACGCTGCACCGGAAGAACCTGCTGCCGGACGACCTTCCGCACACACGCAGCCCCTCCGTCATGCTCATCCATCTCCTCAGCGAACTCGCGCTCAGCCTCTCCGACCACCGCAGGCCAGGGCGCGACCTCGGTGCGGCGTCGGTCGAGCCGAAGGCTGAGGGAGTCCAGGCGCGGTTCGAAACCGAATGCATCATCTGGCTCATCACCGGGCGACTCGGTGTGAGGGCCGCCGCGACCGGATCACTCAAGGGCTACCTCAAATACGGAGAGCTCATGCCCGAGTTCTCCCGGGACCGGGTGCTGCAGACCGTCGACACGATCGAGGGACTCTTCGGAGGTGCGCTCGCCTTCGGGATCATGATCCGAGAGGAGATGCCGAGCCTGTTCGAACTCGATGACAGCTTGGCTGTCTGAACCCTGGCAAAGCGCCTTCGACCCTGGTGCTCAGCCGTCCACCGGAGCAGAATGACCATCATGTCCACCTCACCACAGCGCTGGAGCATTGCCACCGTCTACCCCGATATGTGGGTCGATCCCGACGACGACCCCCGCAGCTCCGACAGACACAGTCCCGACGGAGAACTCGCCACACTGCTGAGCTACCTGCGCGACTACCGGCTGACCCTGGATCTGAAATGCCAGGGACTCACGCTTGAGCAGATGATGAAGCTCTCCGTCCCACCGTCGACGATGTCGCTGTTCGGGTTGGTCCGTCACATGACCGAAGTGGAGCGAGACTGGAGGAATTGGATCACCGACGGCGAACCCGAACCCCCGATCTATGGGAGCTTGGATGACGCATTCGACCTCAGTGATGTCCCGTCTCACCCCGAGGAAACCGTCCTCACCGATGCCTTCGCCCGACTGCAACAGGAGCAGGCCGCCACCGACGCTGAAGTCAGCAGACACGACGACCTCGGCACACACGTGGGCCGAGAAGACATCGCGGTTCGGGAATTCTTAGTCCACCGCATCGAAGAATATGCCCGCCACTGTGGTCACGCTGACCTGCTGCGTGAATGCATCGACGGCAGAACCGGACAATAGGGAGCCACCGACCATGAGCCGAACAATCCAGGTGACCGTCGACTGCCACGACCCCGAAAGGCTCGCCCGCTTCTGGGCCGAAGCACTCGGCTACATCATTCCAGGACCTCCGGGGGTGCGACTCGGTGCTGACGACGACCCCCTCGTCGCTTGGAAGGAATTCATCGCCGGACTCGGCATCGAACTCGGTCCCGAGAACATGCGTGCCGCCATCGAAGACCCTGAACAGGTCGGTCCTCGGGTCTTCTTCCAAACGGTGCCGGAGCCCAAAACGGTGAAGAACCGCGTGCACCTCGACGTCCGTGCCGCTCCGGGACTCGACGGCGATGAGCGGATGGATGCACTCGAAGCAGAATGCACCCGACTCACGGGACTCGGAGGCACTCGGTTGCGCCGAGTCGATCCGGACCCGCCGTTGGAACACGGCTTCATCGTCATGGCCGATCCCGAAGGCAACGAATTCTGCCTTGACTGACCAGCAGTCTCGAACCCCTTCAGATGAGATTGTTCTCAGAAACGACTTGTGAAAGGTGTTCGCTTGCTAGCGTGGCAGCCATGAAGACGAATCGCATGGCAATGAGTACAGTGGCCGGACTTGCAGCACTCACTCTCGGCCTGGCCGGGTGTGGCGGAAGTGATTCCGGAAACGGAGGCGATGAGGCGCAGGACTCGTCCGCGGCAAGCGAATCGGCCGAGGCCAGCCCTGCCGGAGGCGAGGATCAGAGCGACGATGGCCAAAACGATGACGGCGATGAAACCAGGCCGGCGGAGGAATCGTCCGGGAAAGGCCTGAGCGCCGGTGCCGACCTGAGCAAAGAATCGCCGGCCATCAGTGCCGAAGACGCGATCAAGACTGTCGAGGAGGAAGTCGGGAACGGAATCGTTCATGGCATCGAGCTCGACTGGGACGACAAAGACGAGGCCTGGCAGTACGAGGTGTCCATCCTCGACGGAAACACCGACCATGACGTCGAGATCGACGCGGAGACCGGGAAGATCGCCGAACACGAGCAGGACTCGACCGATGACAAAGAGAAGGCCATCGACCTCAACGATCCGATGGCCTTCGACGACGCTCTCAAACTTGCCCAGAAGAAAGCCGACGGAAAGCTCGTGAGCTGGAAACTCGAATTCGACGACGGCAAGCAGGAATACCAGTTCGATTTCGAGAAGGGCAGCGGAGACGTGGAAGTCACCGTTGATACCGACTCCAAGAGAGTCAGCGTCGATGACTGACACCGGTCGTCTCACGGTCATCGCCGGACCTATGTTCTCCGGAAAATCCGAAGAGCTTATGCGCAGGGTCCGGCGGGCTACGATTGCCGGAATCGATGTCCTCGTCGTGTCCCACTCGCTCGACACCCGATCGGACATCTCCACGATCACCTCGCACACCGGGGTGAATATCCCCGCAGTGCCGCTCGGAGACGTCGCGTCCCTTGCAGGGGCGGCCCTACAGAAGGACTATGACCTCATCGCCATCGATGAGGCGCAGTTCTTCGGCCCGGAGCTCGTCCCCGCCGTCGAGGACCTCCTCAGCCGTGGACTCGACGTCATCGTCGAAGGACTGTGCGTGACCTTCGACGGGCAGCCGTTCGAACCGCTGCCCAGCTTCATGGCCGTCGCTGAGGAGGTCCTGAGACTCACGGCGGTGTGCACAGTCTGTGGGAAGGACGCTGTGTTCCACCAGCGTTTGGAACAGACGGAGAGCCCGAACGGACCAGACGCAGCACGGACAGTTCAGCCACCCGAGGCGACTCTGGCCGCGACTGAGATCGACGCCAGCCACATCGGTGGCTTGGATACCTATGTCGCTCGCTGTCGGCAGCACTTCACCGGGGCCGGGTAGCTTCACCGGACCTGTCCAACGGTCCTAGCCGTCGATGCTGGCCCAGACCTCTCGCCAGATCCGCGCGAGGTCTGGGATCTGATAGTGGGCGTTGAGGCCGCTCGGCTGCGGAACCACATGCAGCGCCACATCAGCCGGCCACCCGTCGATCAGCGTCGTATCCTGCCGGCCGAGCTGAGCTTTCGGCACCTGAAAGCCGGTGCGGAACGCTGTGATCCCGGCGATCGCGACCGCCCGGGGTCGGATATCGGCAAGACGCTCGATGAGGTGAGCCGCACCTTCACGCAGCTCCTGCCGGGAGAGTTCGTCGGCGCGGACAGTGGCTCGCCCCACGAGGTTGGTCAGACCGATTCCACGACTGAGCAGCTGCAGCTCATCCGCAGGCTCGAGCCCACACGAGGCATCGACTTGGTGATCGGTGAGACCCGCCTGATGCAGAGACGGCCAGAAACGGTTGCCGGGACGTGCGAACGGCGCATTCACCGCGGCCGTCCACAGCCCCGGATTGATGCCGACGATGAGCATCTTCAGCCCGGAGGAACCGGTCGGCAGAATATCGTCGATCGCATTCGGGTCGTCCGTGGCGAAAGCCGCGAGATCGTCCTTGGTCGGTTTGCGACCGCCCAGAGGGGATAGCCGACGATTGCTGACGAAGTTGTCCTCACTCACATCTTTCACACTACCGTCGTACCATGAGCCACGATCATGTGACCCCACAGCCCGGAGAGTCCGCACCCTTTCATTTCAACGACCGCTGGATCACCGACGCCGGAATCGAATCGGTGTGGGCGGTTCTGGAACAGGTCGACGAGTGGCCTGGGTGGTGGCCGGGACTGACAGCAGCCGAAAGGGTCGGGGCTGCACAGGCTGACGTTGATGCCGCCGATCTGCCGGTGACCCCAGGCAGCCGAGCCCGCCTTCTGGTCCACGCACCGGTCGGGTGGTCTCTGCGGTTCTCCATCGAAGTCGAGGAGGTCGATGCACCCCATCACATCCGGTTCCGGGCGAGTGGTGATCTGCGCGGCGAAGGCCGATGGACTCTGACCGCCACCGAGGGGGTGACGACAATCGATTCTCTGTGGTGTGTGACGACGAGCAGAACGATCATCAGTGCGATGCGACCGCTGTCCGGACTCATGCATGGGGCAGTGATGAGAGCCGGCGAACGGGGACTGCGATCACGACTGGCCGACCGGCCCGGCTCCTGAGCGAACCGGTACCCAGGTCCTCGAATCTGCCGATCGCTGGTCTCTCTGGTCTGCCGAGGCGCGAGCGGCGGCCTCCCACGCCTCGATGCCCCCGGCAAGCGAGCGCAGACGTACTCCGGTCGGGACCGATCCGGACAGAATCTGGGCGGCCTCGGCCGATCGGGCCCCGGACTTGCAGTGGATGACGATATCGACGGGTGCCTCCGACCGGCCGGAGGCACCGACCAACGACTCAAGCGCCGGCCACCCGCCGTCTCGGAGGGCGCCGAGCGGCAGATGCATCGAGCCGGGGATGGCCGCCAGCTCACGTTCCCAGTCCTCCCGCACATCGACGACGAGCACATCGTCTTCGACGGACAGGAATTCGGCGACGTCGATCTCATCCGCCGCAGGCTCTGCCACGCCGCCGCCGTCGAGGTCCACAGCACAGGCGGCAGCCACCTCGGTGAGGTCGGTGACCGGGGGACGGTCGGGATCGAGGGAGAACCGCAGGGTCGAGTACTCCCCGGTCAGCGCCTCATAGCGCAGCAGCCGACCGATGAATGGGGCACCGATGCCGCAGATGAGCTTGATCGCCTCGGTTGCCATCGCCGAGCCCACGGTTCCGCACAGCACACCGAGGACTCCGCCCTCGGCGCAGTTGGGCACCGAATCGGGTTCCGGGATATCCGGGAACAGATCGCGCAGCATCGGCCCGTGACCGGGAACGAACGTGCTCACCTGACCGGCGAAGCGGAAGATCGTGCCCCACACCAACGGGGTGCCGGTGAGTTCGGCGGCATCATTGGATAAGTACCGAGTGGCGAAGTTGTCCGCCCCGTCAACGACGACATCGTGTTCAGCGAAGAGACCGAGCACATTCTCCGGGCTCAGCCGTTCCGCGATCGTGCGCACCTCGAAGTTCGGATCGAGCCGGTGCACGGCATCGGCGGCAGATGAGACCTTCGGTCGGCCCACATCCGCATTCCGGTGGATGATCTGGCGCTGCAGGTTCGAGGCCTCCACCACGTCATCGTCGATGATCGTGATCGACCCGACTCCTGCGGCCGCGAGATAGTTGAGGACTGGAGCCCCGAGCCCGCCGGCGCCGATGACCAGCACCGAGGCGGCCCGCAGACGCCGTTGTCCCTCGAGTCCGAATCCCGGCAGGCTCAGGTGCCGGGAGTAGCGTTCCAGCTCCGTCCGGGACAGAGACTCCACGGGGTCGACGAGAGGAGGCAGCGACGGAGGAGTGGCGGCAACGGTGGTCATCGTGCTGCGACCATTCCATCGAACGGCGATGATGCCAATGCCAACGGTCGTTTGGGAATCCTCCCGGCTCCGGCCGCCAGATGCCCGGCCTCGACGGCCAAAGCCATCGCCCGGGCCATGGCGTGAGCATCGTGGGCGCGGGTGACCGCCGAGGCCAGCAGCACCGCGGTGCACCCGAGCTCCATCGCCAGAGCGGCATCGGAGGCGGTGCCGACACCGGCGTCGAGGATGACGGGCACCTGTGCACGGGAGACGATGGTCTCGATGTTGTGAGGGTTGAGGATGCCCAGCCCACTGCCGATCGGAGCACCGGCCGGCATCACCACAGCCACGCCAGCGTCCTCCAGACGCTTCGCCAGGGCCGGATCGTCGTTCGTGTAGGCGAAGACCGTGAACCCATCGAGGACGAGCTCCTCGGCTGCGGCGAAGAGCTCGATGGGATCCGGCAGCAGGGTGTCCTCATCCGCGATGACCTCGAGCTTCACCCAATTCGTCTCCAGCGCCTCTCGGGCCAGTCGGGCGGTGAGCACGGCATCCCGGGCCGTATAGCAGCCGGCGGTGTTCGGCAGCACCCGAATACCCAGACGCTGGAGCATGGTGAACACTGAGTCGCGGGACTCGGCATCGAAACGGCGCATCGCCACAGTGGTCAGCTCGGTTCCCGAAGCCACGAGTGCGTCTTCGAGAATGCTCAGGGAACTCGCCCCACCCGTGCCCATCACGAGGCGAGACGACATCTCCACATCATCGATCGTCCAGGTCATCTCAACCTCCCTGCACAGCGGTGACGATGTCGACGGTGTGCCCGTCGGCCAGGGTGCAATCGGACCAGGCACCGCGACGGATGACTTCACCGTCGACGGCCAGGGCGATGCCCAGGCGGCCGCCGTCGGCTGGTGTCCCATCGGGGTTCAGTTCCCGTCCGGTGACGTCGGCGATGAGGTCGAGCGCCGAGGTGGCACCCGGCAGCTCATGGCGAGCGCCGTTGAGGACGATGGTCGGTGAGTGTTCGTGGTCGGTCATGAGATGCTCCTCATCGGGTAGGCACTGGTGTGGTCTGTGGTGAAGCGGTGTGGGGACACGGACTCGAGCGTCCCGTCAGGAGGCCAGTCGGAGGCGACGCCCAGGGCGAGCTCGGCACCGAGCCTGCCGCCGAACGGGGCCAAGAGGATGCCGTGGCGGAAATACCCGGTGCTCACGATGCAGCCGGGATCGATGCGGCCGATCATCGGCAGGTCGTCCGGAGAACCGGGCCGGGCACGGGTGGTGATATCGGTGATCTCCGCGTCGAGGATGCCCGGGACCAGTCGCTGCCCGTCGGCGAGGAGCCGGTGAATCGCCCCGGCCGGAGTGCCGGAGAGTCCGTCCTCACGCGAACTGGCACCGAGCACGATCTCGCCGTCCGGGCGAGGAACCAGGTAGACGGGGCGACCATTGACCAGCCCGCGGATGGTGCGGCTCAGCAGCGGAGTCGCCTTCGCGGAGGCGCGCAGTCGCAGAACATCACCCCAGACCTCACGCAGAGGCAGCTGCGGGGCACCGACGATCGCGGACACAGCGCTGCCGGCGCAGATGATCACCTGATCGGCCTCCAACCGGCGGCCATCGCCCAGTGCGACTCCCACAGTCGTATCGCCGTCCTTGATCAGGCTGGCCGCCCGCTGGCGAATGAAGCCTCCTGAGTGAGAGGACAGGACAGTCAGCAATGCGGCAGTGAGCCGACGGGGGTCGATCGAGTGATCGCCTGGAATGTGGACTGCCCCGGCGACGGCAGGCGACAACGACGGCTCAACCCGGCGGGCAGCACTGCCGGTGATGAGCTCGGTGGCGAAACCGGACCGCGACTGTGCATCGCGCAGCTCCCGCAGAGCCTGCAGATCAGCTCGGTCACCGGCGCACACCAATGTTCCGGCATCCGAAAAACCGAGATCGCTGCCAGCGGCGCTCGCCACCTCGGCGGAGAACTGAGGATACATCTGTGCGGAGGCTCGCATCAGCGGGTACAGGGGAGTCTGCCCCCAGACCACCTCGGCGGCGGGAGCGAGCATCCCTGCGGCAGCATGGCTCGCACCCTGAGCGGGCGCAGGATCGATGATGGTGACTTCGGTACCGAGGCGGCGCAGATACCAGGCCGTGGACAGGCCGATGATCCCGGCGCCGACGACAATGACTCTCACAGCTTCTCCCTCCGGCGGCATGATCCGCATCAGGTCTGACGGTCGGCTCTTACGCCCTCTCAGCCTCGTTGGGAGGCTCCCGCGAACTCCTCTACTCTATGACCATGACCACACAGATGCCACCGCGCACCGCAGCGCGGCAGACGAAGAGAGCCTGGAGAGAGGCGCGACTGGCAGAGGCGAAGCTCTACCTGTGCACCGATGCCCGGACCGGTCAGGGCGACCTCGCCGAGTTCCTCGACGCCGCCTACCGTGGAGGTGTCGACATCATCCAACTGAGGGACAAGAGCCTCGAGGCCCGCGCCGAGATCGCGGCATTGGAGGTCCTCAAAGATATCGCCGCCCGTCACGACAAGCTCTTCTCAGTCAATGACCGTGCCGACGTTGCGCTGCTGACCGACGCCGACGTCTTCCACGTCGGTCAGGGCGACCTCACCAGTGCTCAGGCCAGGGCTGTGCTCGGACCCGATGTCATCCTCGGCCGCTCGACCCATTCCCTCGAGCAGGCGCTCGCCGCCGAGGCGGACCCGGAGACCGACTATTTCTGTGTCGGGCCGGTCTGGGAGACCCCGACGAAGCCAGGCCGCGCCTCTGTGGGGACGGCGCTGCTGACCGCAACCGCCGCCGAGGCGGCCAAACCGTGGTTCGCGATCGGCGGTATCGCGATGGGGGAGAGGCTGGATGCGATCCGGCAGGCGGGCGCGAGGCGTGCCGTCGTCGTCCGTGCGATAGCCTCGGCTGAGGATCCCGCTGCGGCCGCGCGGGAGCTCAAGGAGGAGTTGGAATGACCCAAGCAGCTGACAGCGCATCCGACGGAATGGGTGCTGGCGCTGACCTGTCGATTCTCATCGCCGGGGCGGGGGCGACCGGCGGAGCGTTCGGCACCTATCTGCAGGAGGCCGGACGCGATGTCACTTTCCTGCTCCGGCAGGCACGGGCGGAGACGGTCCGCGCTGAGGGGCTGCGCTTCACTGCACCCGGTGATGATCGGACGAATCAGGTCGATGTCATCACCGCTGAGGAACTCACAGCCGCACCACGAACCTTCGACCTCGTTATCGTCGCGGTCAAAGCGGGTGGACTCGACTCGGTCATCGCCGATATCGGACCGGCTGTGGGCGAGCAGACGACGATCATTCCGTTCCTCAACGGCATGGCTCAGATCGAGAAGCTGCAGAGCAGATACCCCGGACAGGTGCTCGGAGGGTTCGTCAAGATCGTCGGCACCATCAGGGACGGAGCCGTCGTCCAGCTCACCGACCTGGCCGTGATGACCATCGGAGATCTCCGCGGCGCCGAAGTGCCCACACGCATCTCCGAGGCGCTCGATGTGCCCGGATTCAAACTCCAGACCGTCGATGGAATCATCGACGGGCTGTGGGAGAAATGGATCTTCATCGCCGCGGCAGGAGTCGTCACCTGCCTGTTCCGCGCCCCGGTCGGAGCGATCATGGAAGCCGGCGGCAGATCGCACGTGTATGCCATCATCGATGAACTCGAAGCCGTGGCGGCTGCGGCAGGACACCCGGTGTCGGAAGCCTCCCACGCCATGACTATCAAGATGCTCACCGAGGACGGTTCCGCCTTCACCTCATCCCTCTACCGGGATGTGACGGCAGGGCTGCCGAGCGAAACGGAGCACATCCTCGGCGACCTGTCGATCAAGGCGGAGGATCTGGGAGTGGCGACTCCGCTGCTCGACCTCACACTTGTGCAGCTGCGGGCAGGGGAAGCCCAGAAGCGGCTCTGACTTCGGCAATGCCGGTGCGCAGCATCGCCAGATACGGCTCCTGCGGCTGAGCGTGTTCGACGTCTGACGAACGATGCGCGGCGGTGAACGTGACCATCGGGACACCGTCGACATCATCGAGGACGAGCAGCGTCTCGTACCCGCCCGGACCCAGAGAGTGGGAGCTGCCGGCTGCCAGATCGAAGACGAGGCGTTCCAGCGGACTGTCCGGTTCGGGCGGTCGGTGCATCTCCTGTGCCGCCACATCGGCGAACTGTTCGGCAGTGATGAGGTAGGCCTTGGCGGGGGTCGGTCCGGGGAGGAAATGATCGTAGAAGGCCATGCCGCCGCCCCACACCTTGGACTCGCCGGCGAAATAGATCGTTCCGGGCAGTTCGATCCCGGCTTCTGCGCGGGGCAGTGTTGCGTCCCTGGCACCTGGATAGGTGACCATCGCCCCGGGCGGTCGCCCGCCCTGCAGATAGCAGGCGAGCCGATCGCGAGCCATATTCGATCCGTAGCTGACGTACCACACATATGTTTGAGACATCCCTGCCATCGTGACATCTCGGTCTTGGAATTCGGTGAATCGGTGCCGAGTGTGTCCTCTGCGGCGCCGGCATAATCGGCGGATGAGTTCGGCGCTGCCGGTGATGGCCAGGGCGATGCCGATGCCCACGGCGACTCCGAGCAGCGGCCGGTCCTCGAAGATCATTCCCCCGATGAGTCCGATCACCGTCGAATAGAGCGCCCAAGCGAGACTGCCGATCCCGTCCCAGAGGAGGAAAGTGCGGATCGGGAACCCGAGCAGACCGGAGCCGACGGTGGCCAAGCTGCGGCCCCCGGGAACGAATCGGCCGGCGATGAGCACGGTCCCGCCTCGGCGAGAGAAGACCGTGTGGGCGGAGTCGAGCAGGTTCGCGATGCGAGCCCACCGTCGCCATCGGCCGACCCCGGTCGCAGCGAATCGGCCGACGAGGTGAGCCGCCAGATCCCCGAGGAGAGCCCCTCCGGCAGCGGCGAGGATGAGTCCTGCCGGGTGAGGGTGCCCCGTCGCGGCGAAGGTCGCAGCGGTGATGAGCAGAGTCTCCGACGGCACAATCGGCATGAGCGAGTCCAGTGCCGCGGCCACGGCGATGAGCAGGTACACCCATGGAGATGTGAGGGTGGCAGTGAGCAGCTCGAGTGCGAGATCCATACTCATCCACGCTAGGCACAAGACGGCAGGGCCGGTACGCGGTCGGGCACACGGTCAGTGCGGTCGAACAACAACCGCCATTGCGGAAAACCGGAATCCGAGACTGCGGCCGAACCCCTGGGAGGCGGCGTCAGGCGTTGCTACGATCGACTCATGCCATGGCCGAGCGCGCTGTCCACCCGCCTTCCTCCCGAAGTACGGATGTTCACCGCGCGGTGGGCGCGGTCCGTACTCGCCGTCGCGTGGGGCGGTCTGCTGTGTCTGCCGCTGCTCATGGCCTCCGTGCTTCCGCCCACCTCACGCATGGCCGCGAAGGTGCGGAGCTGGGAACTCGCTCGGCACTCTCGCGGGTTCGGACTCGTCCTCGCCGACGAGCCGACCAAACGTCGGTTCCTGCTCGGCAACGGCCTGGTCGCAGCACTCGCCATCATTCCCACCGCGAACCTCCTCGGCGGATTCTTCGTCGTGACTCTCGGATCGCTCTTCCAAGGATTCTTCATCGGGGGAGCGGTCAACATCGGGTTCGACATGTGGTCGATCTCGCAACCCACGCTCTTCGTCGGTGTCCTCTACGGGGCGGCGAACCTCATCGGCGCCGTCGCTCTGGCCGAGGCGGCAAGCTGGGCGCATGGTCGCATCGACGCTCATTTTGTCGAAGTGGAGCGCCCCTTCGCCGTGTACACCCGCATCAGCGAGCTGCTGACGACCCGCCGTGGAGTCGTGCTCGCCATCGACGAGGAACGACGCCGGATCGAACGAGACCTGCACGACGGCGTGCAGCAGAACGTCGTCTCCCTATCCGTGCTCATCGCCCGAGCCAGGCGTGCCTCTGACCCGGCGAAGTCCCAAGCGCTGCTCGACGATGCGCTGGTCCAATCCCAGGACCTCATCGACGAGATGCGGGAAGTCGCCTGGCGGGTCTATCCCACCGCGCTGGACGACCATGGTCTTCGAACCGTGCTCGAGAGGATCGCCGGTCGCAGTCCTATTCCGCTGACCCTCGTGACCGTGCCGGAAGGCAGATTTCCGCCCGCAGTGGAATCTGCCGCCTACTTCGTCGTCCGTGAAGCCGTCACGAATGTCGTCAAACACGCCGAGGCGTCCGCGATCACGGTGAGCATCGTCGCCGAGCCCCGGACCGCGTTGACCGTGACCGTCTCCGATGACGGTGTCGGTGGAGCCGATCCGCGCGGGGGAGGGCTCCAAGGGCTCACACGGCGGGTCGGAGCGCTCGACGGGAATCTCGAGGTCGACTCCCTTGAGGGCGCAGGCACCACAGTTCGAACTCGGATCCCGTTCGGGACCGACGCACAGGACGGCAGCACGACGAAGGAGAAGAGACAGAAGTGAACACGACAGAGGTCCAGACAGAGAACCGGATGCGCGTCGTCCTCGCCGATGACGCGGTGTTGCTGCGAGAGGGCGTCCGCAGTCTGCTCGAAGACGAAGGGATCAGCGTCGTCGCGTCCGTCGGAGACGGAGGGGAGCTGCTGCGGGCGGTCGCCGAGCTGCGCCCGACCCTGGCGATCGTCGATGTGCGGATGCCTCCGACTCACACCACCGAAGGACTCGAAGCGGCGTTGGCGATCAAACGTCGCTTCCCGGATATCGGAGTCCTCGTCCTCAGCCAGTATGTGCTGCGGGAGTATGCGACGGAGCTGCTGAGCACCGAATCGGTGGGCGTCGGCTACCTCCTGAAGAACCGGGTGACCGACATCGACCGGTTCCTCGAGTCCGTACAGCGGATCGCAGAGGGAGGAACGGTCATCGACCCCGACGTCGTCCGGCAGCTGCTCACCACCTCGGAAAGGCAGAATACGTTGTCGACGCTGACTCCACGTGAGAGCGAAGTGCTCGAGGCGATGGCCGAAGGACTGTCGAACCGGGGAATCGGCGAACGGCTCTTCGTCTCGGTCAGTTCCGTCGAAAAGGCGATCAGCTCCATCTTCGATAAACTCGGCCTCCAGGCAGGGGAGACCACGAGCCGCCGTGTCGCGGCAGTGCTCGCCTACCTCAACCGAGAACGAGGAGAGAGATGAAGCGCCGACTGCCCGATCTGAGAGAACTCGCCCCCTTGCTGCAGTTCGACCTGCCCCGACTCGACCGGGTCGCAGCCAGATTGGAGTCGGCCGCAGACATCTGGGACCTCCGCCGCATCGCCAAGCGCGTGACGCCGACCGCGCCGTTCGACTATGTCGACGGTGCCGCTCTGGACGAGCGGACCTTGGCGAAGAACCGTGAAGCGCTCGGCAACGTTGAGCTCCTTCCGCGCATCCTCCACGGAGTCGATGCGCCGGATACGTCGACGACAATCGCCGGTGCCCGAACCCGGCTGCCCTTCGGCATCGCCCCGACCGGTTACACCCGCATGATGCACTCCGAAGGTGAGGTCGCCGGAGTGCGTGCGGCGACGAAGGCCGGAATCCCGTTCTCACTGTCGACGATGGGCACGACCTCGGTCGAAGACGTCGCGCAGGCGGCGCCGGATTCCACCCGGTGGTTCCAGCTCTACCTGTGGAAGGATCGGCAGCGCAGCCTCGATCTGATCCAGCGGGCCGCCGCCAGCGGTTACGAGACCCTGCTGGTCACCGTCGACACTCCGATCACCGGTCAGCGTCTGCGCGATCACCGCAACGGTCTGACGATCCCGCCCCGACTGACGCTGGGAACCATCCTCGACGCCTCCTATCGACCTGGCTGGTGGTTCAACTTCCTCACCACCGAACCGCCGAAATACGCGTCGCTGTCGAACACCTCCCAGTCCCTCGCGGAGATGACGAAGACGATGTTCGACCCGACCCTCGACCTCGATGACCTGCGGTGGATCCGCGAACAGTGGAACGGACGCCTGTTCGTCAAGGGAATTCTCACCGCCGAGGATGCCCGCCGCGCTCAGTCGATCGGAGCCGATGGACTCGTCGTCTCCAATCACGGCGGCCGGCAGCTTGATCGGGCTCCGGACTCGCTGACCTCACTGGCCGAAGTCCGTGCGGAGGTCGGACCGGAGATGGAGCTGATCTTCGATTCCGGGATCATGTCCGGCACCGATGTCGTCGCCGCGCTGTGCGCCGGAGCCGACTTCGTGCTCATCGGCCGGGCGTACCTGTACGGGCTCATGGCCGGAGGCCAGCGCGGAGTCGAGCGGGCAATCGAGCTCATCGGACAGGAAATCCTCACCGCCATGGGACTCATGGGTGCCCGGAGCATCTCTGATTTGGGTCCCGAGCTCGTCCGCGGGCTGCCTCAGGCACCGGCCGCTGACGGGGAGTTGCGGACCGACGCTGTGTGAGCCTCGGCCCGACGAAGGAGACCACGCATGATCATCGCGGCAACGGTCAACGAGCAGCTGAAGCACGTGGACTCGGACGAGCCGCGCATTCTCATCGTCGGAGCCGGAATCGCCGGGATCACCCTGGCGCAGCTGCTCCGGGGTCGCGGGATGCACCCGACCCTCATCGATCGGTCGGCCGATTCCGGTCGGATGATCGGTGACAATCGTGCCGGATATATGCTCGCCCTCATGCCTATGGTCGATCCCATCATCGAAGAACTCGAGTGCCGGGTGGCCTACCTCGAAGCCAGCGTCGGCATCGACCGCTATATCGCCCATGCGCACACCGTGAAAGTCCTCCGGCAGGACCACCTCGGTGATCTTCTGGCCGACTTCGGCGACTATCGCGGGATCTCCCGCTCAGCGCTGCTCGACGTGCTCACCGGCAGCGACTGCCCGATCGCCTTCGGCACCACAGTGACCGGTCTGTCCGACGACGGCGGCACCGTAACACTGGCCCAGGCGAGCGTCGGCCGACAGCGCTTTGGAGAGCAGGAACAGAGCCGTGGCCAGGAAGAAGTGCTCGAATTCGATGCCGTCGTCATCGCAGACGGAATGAATTCCCGAACCCGCAGGCTCGTGACAGGTGGGCCTGCCGCGACCGCCATGTCCGGCTCCGGCAAGACTTCCGCTGACGGTTCTGATAAGCCCTCGTCAGAGTCCGCTGTGGACACGACATGGGGCGGATGGGTCTGCTGGGCAGAGGCGGATGACGATCAGGACGCCGTCGATGAGATATGGGGCGATGGATTCTTCCTCGGCATTTATCCGGTCAAGGGCGCCCTCGGAGTCTTTCTCGGCTGTCCCGACGCCCGGCAGCCGCTCGGCTCCCGGCGGTTCGCCGCCGAGGTCCGCAGTCGACTCACGGTGATGACTCCGCGGATCGACGCCTGCCTCACCGCGGTCGAAAAGGCCGAAGCACCGTTCTTCTGGCCGCTGCGGGATTCGCGAGCGCAGCGCTGGAGCCGTGGTCGCACCGTTCTGCTCGGCGATGCCGCCGCCGGGTTCCTTCCCACCGCCGGAATCGGGGCCGGAATGGCGATGGAATCGGCCGGAGTGCTCGCCGACGAACTCTCCTCCCTGACGACCGGGCCAGGTGCATTCGCAGCGCTCGAACGCTTCGAGGCCCGCCAGCGGTCGCGAGTCGAGGCCGCTCATGACAACTCGCGGTCCCTGGCCCGACTGATGTTCGACCGGTCCCGGCTCTTCGCGTTCGCCCGCGACCAGGCGTTCCGCTTCATCAGCATCCGCACCGCGCTCAAGCCGATACTGCATCTGCTCGAATCCCCGCCGAAGAGGGTGTGACCCTCCTCCCACCCTGCATCTTCGTCGGCCGTGGATGCCTCCGTTTGTGGTAGGAATGGCCAGGGTCCTCGTGCGCGGACCTGCCGAACCACGAACGAGGATGACCATGGGAATGCCAGCCGCCTCGGCGAACGAAGAACGCCGACTCCGACGGGGACTGAAGTCCCGCCACCTGCAGATGATCGCCATCGGCGGTGCCATCGGCACCGGGCTCTTCCTCGGCTCCGGCGGCACGATCTCACAAGCCGGCCCCGGCGGCGCCCTGCTGGCCTATGCCGCGATCGGCATCATGGTCCTCTTCGTCATGCAGTCCCTCGGCGAGATGTCGACCCACCTGCCCGTGGCCGGATCGTTCCACACCTACGGGACCAAATACGTCAGTCCCTCGTTCGGATTCGCCATGGGCTGGAACTACTGGTTCAACTGGGCGATCACCCTGGCTGCCGAACTCGTCGCCGCGGGCGTCATCATGTCCTTCTGGTTCCCCGACGTGCCCTCGTGGATCTGGGCGGCGGTCTTCCTCATCCTGCTGGCCGGGCTGAACTTCCTGTCGGCGAAGGCCTTCGGCGAAGGTGAATTCTGGTTCGCCGCCATCAAGGTCACGGCCGTGCTGGCGTTCCTCGTCCTCGGTGTGCTCATGATCGCCGGCATCCTCGGCGGGACTGCACCCGGGGTGAGCAATTGGACGACGGGAGAAGCTCCTTTCGTCGGCGGCTGGATGTCCATCATCAGCGTCTTCATGATCGCCGGATTCTCATTCCAGGGCACCGAGCTCGTCGGCGTCACCGCGGGGGAGTCGGAGAACCCGCGCAAGGACATGCCGCGCGCCATCCGCACCGTGTTCTGGCGCATCATGCTCTTCTACATCGGCGCCATCGCCGTCATCGGCTTCCTCCTGCCCTACACCGACCCCTCCCTGCTGGCCTCGGCGAACAATGAGGACATCACGGCCTCACCGTTCACCCTCGTCTTTGAACGCGCCGGAATCGCCGTGGCCGCCGGAATGATGAACGCCGTCATCCTCACCGCCATCCTCTCCGCCGGCAACTCCGGCCTCTACGCCTCCACCCGCATGCTCTACGCCATGGCGAAAGAGGGAACCGCGCCGAGGCTGTTCGCCCGACTCAACGAACGCGGAGTCCCCGTCATGGCGCTGCTGGCCACCGCCATGATCGGACTGTTCGGATTCCTCACCGAGATCATGGGTGACGGTGGAGCCTATACCTGGCTGATGAATGTCTCCGGACTCTCCGGCTTCATCGTCTGGGTCGGCATCGCCTGGTGCCACTTCCGGTTCCGCCGCGCCTATGTGCGGCAGGGGCGCGCTGTAGCGGACCTGCCGTACCGGGCGCCGCTGTTCCCGATCGGCCCGGTCATCGCGCTCATCATGCTCATCGTCGTCATCATCGGGCAGAACGTGCAGGCGATCGTCAACGGGCAGCTGCTCCAGGTCGCCAGCGCCTATGCAGGGCTTCCTGCGTTCCTGCTTCTGTGGGTCATCCACCGCATCGTCACGGGCCGCCGCTCACGCATGGTCGCCCTCGACGACATGGACGTCGAAGGGCTCGAGATCAAGGCTCCCTGATCCCTTGGTCGATTCCTCGCCGAGGCGGCCGTGCGGTCGGATTCGAACCGCCGGAGAAATGGGTTAAGCTAGGCTCGCCTAACTAGTCAAGAAGGATTCCATGCGCCGTATTCTCGCCCCAGTGATTGCCTCCGTTCTCGTCCTCGCCGGCTGCGGCGGAGGAGCAGATTCAGCCGACGAGGCCTCGGGGCCCACCGTCGACACGAAGTTCGGCGCCGTCGAGGTGCCCGCCGACCCGCAGAAGGTCGTGGCGCTGGGATGGGGCGATGCCGAGACCGCTCTGGCGGTCGGAGTCCAGCCCGTCGGCGCCTCTGACTGGGTCGAGTTCGGCGGCAAGGGCGTCGGCCCCTGGGCCGAAGATCTCTACGACGAAGCCCCGGAGATCATCGCGACGATGGAACCCGACTACGAGGCCATTGCCGCACTCGAGCCCGACGTCATCCTCGACACGAACAGCTCCGGAGAGAAGGAGCGCTACGACCGCCTCTCCGAGATCGCTCCGACGGTCGGAGTGCCGGAAGGCGGCGACAACTACCTGACGACGATGGACCAGCAGGTCGACCTCGTCTCCCAGGCGCTCGGCAAGGAAGACGACGGGAAGAAGCTGCTCGACGAGCTCGACAAGACCTATGCCGATGCGCGCGAAGCCCATCCGGAGTTCAAGGACAAGTCCGTGACCGTGGCAGCGAAGACCTCCGAGGGCTGGGGCGCCTACGTCGAGGAATCAGGTCGCGTGCAGGTCATGAAGCAGCTCGGCTTCAAACAGTCCGAGACGATTGCCGGAATGAAGGCGGACGGCTTCTCCGTGCCGATCTCCGAGGAGAACCTCGATCAGCTCGACGCGGACCTGCTCCTGACGTTCCCGATCTACATCGAGGACAAGGATGTCACCGAGGATGCTGCCTACAAGCGCATTCCTGCCGTCAAGGACGGGCACGACCTCGTTCTGACCAACGACAATGACGACATCCGCAAGGCATTCTCACTCAACTCGATCCTCTCGGCCAAGTACACCGCGGAGGAGCTCCCGGGACTCATCGCCGACAAGGTGAAGTAACCGACTGACGAGCGCTGCTGCGCGCCCCTGCGCAGAACTCACACAGCGGCACGCCACGCATCCAGGCCGAGGTCGATGATGCGGGCGTGCCGCACATTTTGAAGCGAATCGATCGGCAGCCATTCCGCCCGATCCGTCGTCCCGTCGACCTCGAGTGTGCCCAAGGTGCCTCCGGTGATCCGCGCCTCGTAGACAACCCGTACGCCTTTGAAAGGACGATCCGTCGAATCGCTGAAGATCGGATTGCGACGTGCTTCCGTGAAGGAATGAGTGGTCAGCGGGCGGACGACCTCAGCGTCGAACCCGGTCTCCTCTTTGATCTCACGGACCGTGCCGGCTTCGATGCTCTCGTCGAACTCGATTCCGCCTCCGGGCAGCGTCCAGATCGCGTGCAGGCGGTCCTTTCCGCCGTTGAACCAGCTGAGGAGGATTTCGTCGTCGTCATTGACGATGACCGCATAACCGGCAAGTCGGGTGTCATATTCGGAGAAGTGCATGACCTCACCCTACCCGCGTCAGCAGTGACCGCCGGGTGAGGAACTCAACAGGGTTGCTGATATGCAGAACGGCACGGGCTAGGCTGGGATCGTGACCACCATCAACAGCACTCGAATCGGCGGGTCCGGGCGCCTGGTCGTCTTCCTCCACGGCCTGTTCGGCCGAGGCAAGAACTTCGCCCGCATCGCCAAGGACATCGAGCCCGAATTCTCCAGTCTCCTCGTCGACCTGCCCAACCACGGTGAATCCGAATGGACAGAGACCTTCGACTATGTCGAGCTCGCCGATGCCGTGGCGGCCCATATCGCCGAGGCGGTCGATCCCGGCGATCAGCCCGTGCACCTGGTCGGACATTCCCTGGGTGGAAAGGTCGCCATGGTGCTCGCCCTGCGCCACCCCGAACTCATCGACCGCCTCGTCGTCGTCGACATCGGCCCCAACGCCGGCGGGTCCACCGGAGTCTTCGACCATCTGCTCTCCAGTCTCGCCTCCCTCGACCTCGACCGGATCGAATCGCGCACCGACGCGGATGAGGCGCTTCGGGAGCCGATCCCCGAGGCCGCGATCAGGGGATTCCTGCTGCAGAACCTGCGCCCCACCTCGGCGGGGTATTCCTGGCAGCCCAATCTGCCGCTGCTGCACTCGAGCCTCGACATCATCGGAGGCTTCCCGGACATGGGCGGTGCCGTCTTCGACCATCGGGTCCTCTGGGTCGCCGGTGAGAAATCGGACTATGTCGACCGTGACGACCTGCCGCAGATGCGCAGTCTGTTCCCCCGCACCACCCTTCTCACCGTCAAAGGGTCGGGGCATTGGGTGCACTCGGAGAAACCGCGTGAGTTCGTCTCAGCACTGTCGGCATTCCTCAGCCGCCCCTGAAAAGGAATATGCTGAACGCGCTCGACGTTGCCACAGCGAGCACAATTGGACTCAAACCCTCAGGAGGAATGCGTGAGCACTTCGATCCCGGCCGATCCCGCAGAGAAGTTCGCCGAATACGCGGACGGAACCCGACTGGTCAGCACCGATTGGGTGGCTGAGCATGCAGGCGATCCCGGACTCGTCATCGTCGAAAGCGACGAAGACGTGCTGCTCTACGAAACGGGGCATATTCCCGGAGCGGTCAAGGTCGATTGGCACACGGAACTCAACGACCCGGTCACCCGTGACTACGTCGACGGCGAAGGATTCGCCGCACTCATGTCCGCCAAGGGCATCTCCCGCGATGACACCATCGTCGTCTACGGCGACAAGTCCAACTGGTGGGCCGCCTACGCGCTGTGGGTCTTCACTCTCTTCGGCCACGAAGACGTCCGCCTCATGGACGGCGGTCGCGCGAAATGGCAGGCCGAGGGCCGCGAGATGACCACGGACAAGCCGCAGCCCGTACCCTCCGAATACCCCGTCGTCGAACGTGACGATTCGGTCATCCGCGCCTTCCTTCCCGAGGTTCGAGACAGCCTCGGCGACCTGCCGCTCATCGATGTGCGCAGCCCGGAGGAATACACCGGCGAACGCACCCACATGCCCGCCTACCCGGAGGAAGGGGCACTGCGCGGCGGCCATATCCCCGGCGCGAAGTCGATGCCCTGGGGCAAGGCGGCCAACGAAGACGGCACCTTCAAGTCCGCCGCCGAACTCAAGGAGCTCTACACCGAGCAGGCAGGGCTGGGCGCCAGCGACGAGGTCATCGCTTACTGCCGGATCGGCGAACGCTCCAGCCACACCTGGTTCGTCCTCAAGCACCTCCTCGGATATGAGAACGTGCGCAACTACGACGGCTCCTGGACCGAATGGGGCAATGTCGTCGGCGTGCCGATCGTCACCGGAGCGGAGCCGGGAGAGGTGCCCGGACGCTGATGAGCGAGACGACGACGCCTAAGACCGACGATCTGCCGGAGGCTCTGGCGGAGATCGTCACGGACTTCGCCGAAACCCCGTCCGACGACCGTCTCCAGGTGCTGCTGGAGTTCGCGACGGACCTTCCCGACCTGCCGGAGAAGTACACGGACCACCCGGAGCTGCTCGAGCCGGTACCCGAATGCCAGTCGCCGATCTTCCTCGTCACCGAGGTGACCGACCCCGAGGCGGGGGAGCGGGCGGAAGTGCGCCTGCACTTCTCCGCGCCCCCGGAGGCGCCGACCACGCGGGGCTTCGCCGGGATCCTGCACGAAGGGCTCGACGGAGCCACCGCCGAGGCGATCCTGTCGGTTCCAGCCGACCTGCCCCTGCGGCTGTCGATGTCGGAGATCGTCAGCCCGCTGAGGCTGCGCGGAATGAGCGGAATGCTGTCGCGGATCCAGCGGCAGGTGTCCGAGAGGATCGGCAAGATCACAGCCGAGTGAGACCTCTCTCGCTTGGCTGATGTGGTCCGGTGAGTTACAGTGTGGTTAGCCTGCCCTTAGTCACCTGACCGCCACCTCACTCAAAGGACCACCTCGATGACCGGTTCCGCCACCTCCGCCGAGGCGAAACCGCATACCGACACCAGTCATCCGACCGGTGGGAGCCTGCGGATCAGAAGAGTACTGGGACTGGTCGCAGCGATCATTGCGCTCATCGTCGTGATCGCAGCCTCCTTGGCGATCGGCGCCAGGGACATGCCGATCTCGGAGGTCCTCCGAGCCTTCTTCGCGCCCACCGGCAGCGACGATCAGCTCGTCGTCCTCGAACTGCGCCTGCCGCGGACCGTGCTCGGCATCCTCGTCGGCATGGGATTGGGCCTGGCCGGCGGTCTCATCCAAGCCCTGACGCGCAACCCCCTGGCCGATCCGGGCATCCTCGGCGTCAACGCGGGTGCGTCCCTGGCGATCACGATCGGCGTCGCATTCTTCGGGATCTCCTCGATCACCGGTTACATCTGGTTCGCGTTCGCCGGCGCCCTCGTCGCCACTGTCGGCGTCTATGTCATCGGGTCCGCGGGCCGCAGCCGCACGGTCGATCCGATCCGCCTGACTCTGGCCGGAGTCGCCGTCGCCGCTGTGCTCACCGGACTGACCAAAGCCATCCTGCTGACCAACGAACGCGCCTTCGACGCCTTCCGATCCTGGGACGTCGGCGCGATCGCCGGCCGCGATTTCGATACGATCACCGCGATCCTGCCGTTCATGGTCATCGGCACCGTGCTCGCACTGGCACTGTCCCACTCACTCAACGCCGTGGCCCTCGGCGACGATCTGGCCGCCAGCCTCGGCACCTCGGTCAACCGCACCCGAGTGCTCTCCATCCTCGCGGTGACCCTCCTTGCCGGAGCGGCTACGGCCGCCGCCGGACCGATCGGATTCATCGGCCTGATGATTCCGCACATCGCCCGTTGGATCGTCGGTCCCGACCAGCGCTGGATCCTCGGCTACTCACTCGTCCTGTCTCCCATTCTGCTCCTGGCCTCGGACGTCATCGGCAGAGTCGTGATGAAACCCGGCGAACTCCAAGTCGGAGTCGTCACCGCGTTCGTCGGTGCTCCGGTGCTCATCGCCCTTGTCCGTCGAAAGAAGGCGAGCGGCCTGTGAAGACCACCAACCTCGCGGTGCCCGACCGCAGCCTCACCGCGCACCCGCATGCACTACCGGGGGAGAAAGTCGACTTCGGCCGGCCCATGCTGCGAGTCTTCGGATTCCGCATCGACCTGCGGGTTGTCATCACCGCCGGAATCATCACGCTGATCGCGCTGGCCTGCGGCTTCGCCGGTCTCATGCTCGGCAAGTTCTCGCTGACTCCGACCGAAGTGTTCCAGGGCCTGTTCGGGGCCGCTGAGAAGCGCATCGTCAATACCGTCGTCGGGGAGTGGCGGGCACCGCGCATCATCGCCGGCATCGTCCTCGGCGCCGGACTCGGAGTCTCCGGAGCCGTCTTCCAATCGCTGACACGCAATCCTCTCGGCTCCCCGGACATCATCGGCTTCTCCACCGGTGCCTACACCGGCGGCATCGTCACGATCATCGTCTTCGGCACGAGCTTCGTCTCCACCGCGGCGGGCGCGATCATCGGCGGACTCCTGACCGCCGTGGTCGTCTACCTGCTCACCTGGAAAGGCGGGGTCCAGGGCTTCCGGCTCATCATCGTGGGTATCGCACTGACGGCGATGCTCAACGCCTTCAACACCTGGCTGATCATGCGCGCCGATCTCGAGCTCGCCATGGCCGCTGCCACATGGGGTGCCGGAACCCTGAATGGAATGGGCTGGTCGACGATCGCACCGGCGGCTGTGGCCACCATCGTCCTCGGTCTGGTCTGCGGACTCTTCTCCCGAGATCTCGGCACTCTGGAACTCGGCGACGATACGGCGAAAGCGCTGGGCGTACGCAACGAGCCCATCCGTGCCGTTCTCATCGTCATCGCCGTCGCCCTCGTCGCCGTGGTCACGGCCGCGGCCGGTCCGATTGCCTTCGTCGCCTTGGCCGCACCGCAGATCGGGCGGCGGATCGCGCGGGCGCAGGGCACCAGCCTGCTGACCTCCGCGGCTGTCGGAGCACTGCTCCTCGTCGCCGCCGACCTCATCGCCCAACATGCGTTCGGCGATATCCAACTGCCCGTCGGCGTCATCACCGTGAGCATCGGCGGCATCTACCTCATCTGGCTCCTCATCCAAGAAGCTCGGAAGGCATCATGAGCATTCCCAACCCCGCAGGCGCAGCCTCCCCGCTGATCGCCGAGAACCTCGACCTGGCCTATGACCAGCGCCAGATCGTCAGCGATCTCGACGTGAGCATTCCCGACGGTAAGTTCTCGATCATCGTCGGCCCCAACGCGTGCGGCAAATCAACTCTGCTGCGTGCTCTCGCGCGACTGCTGCCGCCGGCGAAGGGCACTGTGCTTCTCGATGGGAACAACATCGAGAAGATGAAGACGAAGAAGATCGCCCAGCGGTTGGGTCTTCTCCCGCAGTCGTCCATCGCCCCGGACGGGATCACGGTCGCCGAGCTCGTCTCCCGCGGGCGGCACCCGCATCAGTCGTTCCTGCGCCAGTGGACCGACGCCGATGAAGCAGCTGTGCTGTCGGCGCTGCGGGCGACGAACACCGAAGAGCTGTCCTCACGGCTCGTCGACGAGCTCTCCGGCGGTCAGCGTCAGCGCGTCTGGGTGGCCATGGTGCTCGCTCAGGAGACTTCCCTCCTGCTGCTCGACGAACCGACGACCTTTCTCGACGTCGCCTATCAGATCGAGCTGCTCGACCTGTTCTCGCAGCTCAATCACGAATACGGGCACACGCTGGTCGCCGTCCTCCACGACCTCAACCAAGCCTGCCGCTACGCCGACGAGATCATCGCCATGAAGAACGGTTCGATCGTCGCTCAGGGGGCTCCGGAGACGATCATCACCTCGGAACTCGTCAACGAGGTCTTCGGCATCGACTGCACAGTCATCGACGATCCGGTCACGGGTGCGCCGATGATCGTGGCGGGAGCACCGAAGAAGGCATTCGCTCAGCGCTGAGCGCACGTATCCCGGAAATGAGAACCCTAATGACAAGGACCGCTCTCGGAGTCATCTCGGTGCTGGCGGCCTCGACGCTGCTGCTGGCAGGATGCGGCGGAACCGATGAGGCGGCGGACAACGCCGACTCGGTCACGGTCGACACTCTCAAGGGGGAGGTCGAAGTCCCGGCTGGTGCGAAGAACGTCGTCGTCCTCAATTCGCCTGCCGCTGACGCGGCTGCGGGAATGGGCGTGACACCGGTCGCCGTTGCATCCACGAAAGACCAGATCATGCCGTGGCAGAAGGGCGTCACCGACGATGTCGCGGACGATTCGCTCATCAACGCCGAATATGCGCCGAACCTCGAGAAGATCGCGGAATACGAACCGGATGTCATCTTCGCAGCACCCTGGAATATCGCCGACGACTCCACCTACGAGCAGCTCTCCGACATCGCTCCGGTGATCATTCCGGACACGGAGTCGGCGAATCCCGACTGGGATGAGATGACCGAACAGGTCGGCGAAGCTCTGGGGAAGTCTGATGAGGCAGAGAAACTGATCGACACGACGAAAGACAAGCTCGAAGCCGGCGGTGCCGACCTCGGGGTCAACGGGAAGTCATATCAGCTGATCTCGCCGCGGGCCGAAGGGATCTATTTCGGTAACGCCGCACCGCTGGAACTCTTCGGCCTCAAACCCGGGCAGCACCAGACGCCTGAAGAGATCAACAAGTTCACTCTCTCGGCCGAGAATCTCGACGAGCTCGACGCAGACTACCTCTTCGTGTGGGCCATGGACGACGACGGGAAGAAGCAGGTCGTTGACAATCCGAGCTATGACTCGCTGCCGTCGGTGAAGAACGGCACCGCAGCCTTCATCGACGCCGAATTCGCGACCGCCGTCAATGCCGCCAGCCCGGCCAGCCTCGACTGGCTGGTGACCGACAGCGGCATCGAGGACATGCTCAGGAAGTAGGCGACCGGGCCAGCCCTTCTCTCACCGGCCCAACCCAACTCACGGAGCCCGGAACCCGAGCGACGAGGGACGCCGCCGCAGCTCAGGCGGTAGCAGTGTCCTTCTTGCCGTCCTTCTTCAAGAGTGCCTTGACTCCGAAGATCACGCCGACGACGATGCCTCCCCAGATCGCACCGAGGATGAGGGAGAAGAACGTGTTGACCAGCCAACCCAGGAAGCCGCCGAGGACCGCGATCGCGGCGACGGGCTCTTCGAAGTGGTGGACGAAGCCGTAGAGGGCGTGGAAGCCGAGCTCGTCGGTGCCGACGAGGATGATGTGTCCTCCGACCCACAGCATGGCGAAGGTGCCCACGACGGAGAGCAGAGCGAGCAGCTTCGGCATCGCTCCGACGAGGAACCGACCGAACTTCTGCTGCCCGGGTGAGTCCTTCTTCGCCATATGCAGACCGATGTCATCCATCTTCACAATGAGTGCGACGACACCGTAGACGCCGACGGTGATCGCAACGCCGACGACGGCGAGGATGACGGCACGGCTGGTCAGGGATTCGGCGGCCACCTCGTTGAGGGCGATGACCATGATCTCGCAGCTGAGGACGAAATCGGTGGTGATGGCCGATCGCACGACCTTCTTCTCTGCCGCCTTGCCATCGGTCGACTGTTCGGCGGCCGGGGTGTCCTTCTCGTGGTGGGCGATCCAGCCGAGCTTCTCGAAGACCTTCTCGGCACCCTCATAGCAGAGGTAGGTGCCGCCGATCATGAGCAGCGGAGTGAGGAGCCAGGGCAGAAACTGGCTGAGCAGGAGAATGATCGGGAGGATGATGACGAGCTTGTTGAATAGGGAGCCCAACGCGATGCGCTGGATGATCGGAAGCTCGCGTTTGGGGTCCACTCCTTCGACGAACTTCGGCGTCACCGCGGCATCGTCGATGACGACCCCAGCCGCCTTCGCACCGGCTCGTGACGCACCTGCGGCGACATCGTCGAGGCTGGCAGCCGAGAGTTTGACGAGTGCGGCCACATCGTCGAGGAGTGCGATCAGACCTCCGGCCATCTAACGACCGCCGAGCTTGTGAGTTGGGCCGGACGGCTGACGATGAAGGTCGCCGAGGTGGTTCTCGGCAGCGTCGAAGAGGTGCAGACGGTCGCCGTCGGGTTCGACTCTCCTGGCTTTGGGAACCCAGGTGACCATTCCGGGAGCGGCTTTGAGCGTCATCATCGAGGACTTGATCATCAAACCCTCGGGCTCGGCCGACCATGAGGTCATAAGGTTGTTGGCGCCGTCGCTGCCGCGCAGTGAGCCGTCCTCGGTGAACTCGAGGAAGGCCCGCTCGTTCGTCTCGGCCGTCCAGCGGCCGATGAGTTCCTGTGTCATTTGTCGTCCTTTTCCAGTCCGCCGATGACTTTCCCGTTGCTGTCTTTGACCTTCATGACATCGCCTTCGATAGTCGCCGTTGAGGCTTTGCTCAGCCAGGTGTCGACGCCGGCGCAGGCTTTCTGGGTCGACATGAAGGAGTCGATGGTGATCTCGTCGCCTTTGACCTTCCAGCTCGTGACGATCGCGTTGCAGCCGTCAGAGCCTTCGAGCGAGCCGTCGTCAGAGAATTCGAGGAACGGGTCGCCCTTCTCCGGTGAGGTCCATTTACCGGTGGGATCGAGCTTGGAGGCGTCGTCGCTGGGAGACGTGGTTTCGCTGGACTCGGTGGGGGAGGGGGAGCTGGGGTTTCGGGGGTCGTTGCCGGTGTCACAGGCTGCCAGCGGCAGAGTGAGAGCAAAGGCCGCGAGTCCGAGCGCGAGCCTCGAGGCGGGTCTTACGGAGGCCAGGGGGCGAAGCTTTGTGTGGTTCGGCATGCCCCTGATCATAACGGCACCGTTTTCGAGCGACCTGGAAGAACACAGGACAGCTTGTGTAGTCCGACTTCTGTAAGTTGTGTTCACCTGGGACATTGATGGTTCTTGCATTGCGTCGTGATCAAACCGTAACCTTTCACACGGTTGGAAATCTGACACCGGAAGCATGAACCGCCGAGTCGCGGCGAAGCCTGTTGACGGGGTCGGGCAATCGAAGCATCGACAACGATCAAGGGAATCAACCTTATGCAGAAGAAACTCGTGCAGAGTTCACTGGCGATCAGCGCCGCTGCGGCGCTGAGCCTGAGCGGCGCGCTCGTCGCCTCACCGGCGATGGCTGACAACGCCCCGCAGAAGCTGGACCTTCAGAGTGAAGCTCACGTCCAGAAGGCACTTTCCGGTATCGAAGGCGTCAACGCCTACGGCACCGACGGCGGCGAGCTCAGCATCGGCGTTGCCAAGAAGACCGACGAGATCAAGAAGCTCGAAAAGAAGTACCAGAACATCAAGGTCACCGAGGGCGTCAAGGAACTGAAGCCCTATGCGAAGAATGATCTCGTCGGCGGTGCCGGCTACCTGGTCAAGGCCGGCGAGAGCGGCGGGGCCTGCTCGACCGGTTTCTCCGGCTGGGACGGAGACGGCAAGCCCGTCGTCCTGACCGCCGGTCACTGCTCGAAGATCATCAACGAGCAGACCAACGAGTTCGACGGCGACACCACTGTCGATCAGACCGAGAAGCCCTCGATCTCCGAGGCCAACGGCGGCGAAGGCTTCCAGGCCTCCGGCAGCGGCGTCATCGGCAAGTGGGGCTTCCACAACTTCGGCGGCGACCTCCTCGAGGGCGCCGACCAGAACAAGTGGCCTGAGCCCAGCGAGTCCGACATCGACTTCGCCGTCATCAACGTCGACGAGTCGAAGTACAACGTCAAGAACGGCATCACCGACTGGTCGACCGCCGATTCGGACGATCTGGCCAAGTCGACCACCGAGATCACCGAGGTCGGTGCGCACAAGGACGGCGCCATCAGCAAGTCCGGTCGCACCACCGGTAAGACCGACGGCGAAGTTCTGCCCCGCTCGGAGTACGACTTCGACTACCAGAATGTCGGCGGTCGTTGGGTCCACGGATTCGGCGTGACCGCGCCGATCGACAAGCCCTTCTCCCAGCCGGGCGACTCCGGCGGCGGCGTCTACCAGGGCAGCACCGCCGTGGGTGTCATCTCCGGCGGCGGCGACCTCGATGCGAACACCTCGTTCACCTGGGTTGCCGACCTGGACCACTCGCTCGAGGAGTCCGGCACGGACTTCAACCTCAAGAAGCCGGGTGAGGAGACCCCTGAGGCACCTGCTGCTCCGAAGGCCGAAGACCAGACCATCGAGCCTGAGGGCAAGGTCAAGGGCAAGGCCGAGGCTGGCGCCAAGGTCGAGGTCAAGTGGGAACCCGCTGAAGGTGCTCAGGCAGCCGAGAACGGTTCTGAGACCGTCACGGCTGACAAGGACGGAAACTTCTCCGTCGAGGGCCCCAAGGCCGAAGGCGACTACAACTTCACTGCGACGGCGATCGTTGACGGACAGGAATCCAAGACGACCGAATTCGATGTGACCGTTGAGAAGGACGAGTCCGAGACTCCCGCTCCTGCCGAGCGTGAGATCAGCGTCGACCCCAAAGAGATCGTCGCGTCCGACTTCGTGAAGGAAGACAAGGGCGTGACGATCACGGTTAAGGGCTTCGACGAGGGCGAGAAGGTCAACCTCGAAGTTGCCAACGGGCCTGAAGGCGTCGAGGGCATCAAGCTGGACGAGACCGCCAATGAGAACGGTGCCGCCGCATTCTCGATCTACGGCACCAGCGCCGAGAACGCCGAGGCCTACCTCGGTAAGTACGACGTCGAGGTTACCGGCGCCAACGATACCGAGGACGAGTCGGCACTGACCGGTACGTTCGAGGTAGTCGCTGACGAAGACGGTTCCGGCGGCGGATCCGGCGGAGACGATGACGGCAACAACGACGACGGCAATGCCGACGGCGGAGCCGGCGACGGAAACGACGATGACGGAAACGGTGACGGCGGTTCTGACCTGCCGCGCACCGGTGCCGAGCTGACCGGCCTGGCCGCCGGAGCCGGACTGCTCCTCGTGGGCGGAACCGCGGTCGTTCTGACCATGCGTCGCAAGAACAACAACTGAGTGCTGTGATGCCGGCCGTCTGACGGTCTGGCGAACTGACACTGACGATGCCCCCGGTCTTCTGACCGGGGGCATCGTCTATTCATGGCGACTGCCTAGAGGCGATAACAGCAAGTCTCTTTGTATACATCTACTGAAGTTTCGTACATTAAGTTCACAGTCTTCGGCCTACTTTTTTGGTAGTCACTGAGTGCGCCCCGTAACCTTATCGTGACTTAGGTCATCAACTTGTGACATTGATCCCTCAGAACAGAGAGACAACAACTTATGCAGAAGAAACTCGTACAGAGTTCGCTGGCGCTCACAGCGGCAACGGCGCTCGGCCTGGGCGGAGCGTTCGCTGCTTCTCCGGCCGTCGCTGACAACGGTCCGCAGAAGCTGAATGTGCAGAGCGATGCGGCTGTGCAGAAGACTCTGGACAAGGCGTCCGGTGTCAACGCATACGGCGCCAAGAACGGCAAGCTCACCATCGGTGTTGAAAAGGCCGACAAGACAACAAAGAAGCTTGAGCAGGATTTCTCGAACGTCAAGGTCGTTGAGGGAGTCAAAGAGCTGAAGGCCTATGCCGGCAACGACTTGGTTGGCGGCGCAGGTTACCTCGTCAAGGCAGGCGAGGGCGGCGGAGCCTGTTCAACCGGATTCTCCGGTTGGGATGCTGATGGAAAGCCGATCGTGCTCACCGCTGGTCACTGCGCGAAGATCATCAACGAGCAGAGCGGGGAATTTGAGGGCGACACGACGGTCGACGAGACCGAACAGCCTTCCACTGCTCCTGCGGTCGGTGGAGAGGGATTCAAGCAGACCGGACTCGGCGTCATCGGCAGCTGGGGTTACAACAAGTTCGGCGGCGAACTGGTTCCTCCGGGTTCAGACGCTCAGCCCAATGACGACGATATCGACTTCGCGGTCATCAATGTCGATGCTTCGAAGTACAACGTCAAGACAGGTGTGACTGACTGGTCGACCGCCGGAGACGACGATCTGGCTGCGAAGCTCGCCACTGATATCACCAAGGTCGGCGCTCACAGCGAAGGTACCGTTCAGAAGGCCGGCCGGACGACCGGACTGACCGAGAACGAGACATGGACTGCCTACAACGAGCAGTTCGACTTCGTCAACGTCAGCGGACGCTTCGTCCATGGTTTCGGTGTTAAGGCACCGTCCGGCAAGCCGTTCTCCGCGCCCGGCGATTCCGGTGGCGGCGTCTTCCAGGGAGACACTGCAGTCGGCGTCATCTCCGGCGGCGGTCCTGCAGAGGACGAGAACGGTCAGGAGATCGACTTCAGCTGGGTAGCCGACCTCGACTACTCGCTCGAGAAGTCCGGACAGTCGATCTCGTTCACTGATCCTAACGAAGAGCCTCCGGGTGATGATGAGGCAGAAGCTGACGCTTCCGCTGCTGCCGACGGTGAAGATGCAGATGCTTCGGCCGCTGCCGAGGGAGACGACGCAAACGCTTCCGACAACGCTGACGCCGACGCCAAGGAAGCTGATGCTTCGTCCGCTGCGGAAGGCGACGACGCTGAAGCTTCGGCCGACGCAGACGGAGCAGAGGCTGACGCTTCCGCTGCCGCCGATGGCGACAATGCCGATGCTTCCTCCTCAGCCGATGGCAAGGATGACAAGGCCGATTCCGACGCCGACGGTGACGAGAAGCCTGAAGCTCCCAAGGTCGGAGACCAGACAGTCGTTGAAGGCGGAAAGATCACCGGCAAGGCTGCTCCGAACGCTGACGTCAAGCTGACCTGGAAGCCCGCTGGCGATGCCCAGGCAGGTTCCGCTCAGGCCCAGGCCGCACCGGCTGAGGGCAGCGTCACGGTCAAGACCGATGCTGATGGAAACTTCTCCACCGAGGCTCCTGCTGAAGCTGGCGAATACGCCTACTCCGCTACGGTCACAGCTAACGGACAGACCTCGGAAGCCACTAACTTCACGGTGACTGTTCGGGCTGCAGAGGCCGAGCGCAAGCTGACTGTCGAGCCGAAGGAGATCGCTGCTTCGGACTTCGTGAAGGAAGACAAGGGCGTGCAGATCACGGCTGAAGGCTTCGAAGAGGGAGAGAAAGTGACCCTCAAGGTTGTCGACGGGCCTGAAGGCGTCAAGGACTACGAGATGACGCAGACTGCCAACGCTGAGGGAGTCGTCGGATTCTCGATCTACGGCACCAGCGCTTCGAACCCCGAGGCCTACCTCGGTAAGTACGACGTTCAGGTCACCGGCGCCAACGACACCGAAGACGAAGAGGCCCTCACCGGCTCCTTCCAGGTTGTTGCCGACGAAGACGGCAACGGCGGCGGCAACGATGGTGACGACAACGGCAACGATGATGGAAACGGTGACGGCGGCGGATCTGATCTGCCTCGCACCGGTGCCGAGCTGACCGGCCTGGCCGCCGGAGCCGGACTGCTCCTCGTCGGTGGAGCCGCTGTTGTTCTGACCATGCGTCGCAAGAAGAACAACTGAAACACACTCTGACGGTCACTCGTTGACCGACTGAGAGAAAGTGCCCCTGGCCTTCTGGCCAGGGGCACTTTCACGTCATCGGACGAAAGCACGGACCGCCGCCCCTGCAGACCGGGCGGCTTCGCTGAAGCCGAGCGACGTGTAGAACTCAGCCAGTCCGGGATCGGCGTCGGTGAGCAGGACGGTCTGTCGGACATCGGCGAAAGGTTCGAGGACGCGAGCGACGAGTTCAGCCCCGATGCCGCGCCGCTGCATTCCTGGAGCGACCAGGACATCTTGGAGGTAGACAAGTGTTCCGAAGTCGCTGACCACGCGCGCCAATCCGACGAGCAGCTCTGCCTGGTGAGCACAAACCACGTGCGAAGAATTGAGGACACTGCGGACCAGTCGTTCCGGGGCGTTCGTGTACGCCGACCATCCGACTGAGTTGTAGAGCGCGAGCATCTCACTGCACGATGGCGGAGTATTCGACGAATACGTGATCCCGGCACGAGTCTGCTCACGGAAATGACGTCGATCATGCCAGTGCAGCTCATGGACGACGCCTGTCTCCCATTCCTCGCGCAGGATCGCATAGCCGACCGAATCCAGCGGATCGCTGCCGATTACAGGCCACGAGCGGCGATAGTGAGCTTCTTTCGTCCAGCCTGCCCGGTCGAAGACCGCCCTCATGGCGTGATTGTCTTCGCGCGTCTGACCCTCGAGTCGAATCGCTCCCGTGGTGGAAAAGACATGAGCGGTAATGGCGGTCAATGCCTCAACGCCGAGGCCCCGACCTCGAAATCGCGAAGCTAATCGGAGGTCGAACATCGGCGTCTCGTCACGAAGATCCTCCAGACGGACGATGCCGATCCGGCCCAGCTCGCTGTGAACGAGCCAGAACGTCTCGGTCTCCTCGCTGATGAAATAGCCGTCCGCAATCCGTTGGCGGACTTCTTCTGCCGACCAGCGAGACAGCCTGGCGTGGAAAGGGAACTCTTCCGTGGTGTAGAACTCAGTCAGATCATGATCGTCGCAGCCATGTGGATCGACCCGGGTCAGCTTCACACTCATGCGCTTAGACTAATCGGTGAGCGCTCACAGCAACTCAACGCAGAGATGAAAGCGACAAGGTGCGCCCGACGAAGGAGTCCAGACATGAGCCTTGAAGACGATCCATTCGACTACCAAATCACCAAATCCGGAATCCTCTTCATTCGCCGAGGCGGCCGCACCGTCATGGAGCTCGGCGGAAAGAAGGTTGCCGCGCTCATTCCCAAACTCGGCCGAGATGACGACACCGACCAGCAGCTGTTGGCACGGGCAACAGGTCACTATCGTCACGGCAACGAACGACAGTCCGGTCGGCATTGAATCTGGCTGGACGTTCGTTCAGTTGTTGGTACTGTATGTGATATGAGTCAATCGACCGTCAGTGAGTTTTCACAGGCCACCGCAGTCACCCGCCAAGGCGACCACAGCTTTACCGCCGACCTCGACGCCGGCTGGAAAGTCGCCGGAGCCGTGAATGGAGGCTACCTCCTCGGAGTCGCCGGACAAGCCCTGCGGGCCGTCAACCCGAGCACCCCGGACCCCCTCGTCATCTCCACCTTCTATCTCGGACCGAGCAGAGAAGGTCCGGTCGACATCTCCACGCGCACACTGCGCGAAGGCCGATCGACGGCGAGCTACGGCATCGAACTCTCCCAGAACGGGGCACCGACGATCTCGGCGATGGCGACGATGGGCAACCTCGGCGACCTTCCCGACGATGTCGGCACGACAGCCACGCCGCCCCAGCTGCCCCCACCGGAAGAATGCGTCGGTGTCGCCGAAGCCAGCGAGGACTTCAAGAAGGCGGCGCCGCTCATCGAACGGTTCGATATGCGCCTCGACCCGGCCACCGCAGGATTCGCGGTCGGCAAACCCAGTGGTCGTGGAGTGCTGCAAGGTTGGATTCGGCTCATCGACGGGACCGACCCGGACCCGCTGTCATTGCTGACTTTCCTCGACTCGTTTCCGCCGGTGATGTTCGACCTCGGTCGCTTCAACTGGGCGCCGACGATGGAACTGACCGCACACGTCCGCGCCCTGCCCGCTCCCGGCTGGATCAGCGCGCGACTGTCCACTCGGAACATCGCCGGCGGAATGTTCGAAGAGGACTGCGAACTGTGGGACTCGGCCGGTCGCCTCGTCGCTCAGTCGCGGCAGTTGGCGCGCCAGCCCCGCGGGTGACGCGACGATGACGGCGGATAACCGACGATGACGCCTTCGACTTGTCATGTCTGTGGGGTGCTCTAGAGTCGGGTCAACACCTATCCGACTGCGAAAGGACCGCGCTCATGGCGTCGCTGGCATCTTTGAGCATCACCTTCGACTGCCTCGATGTGGAAGCACAATCGATCTTCTGGGCAGACCTCCTCGGTGCCGACATCGATCCCGGCGCCAACGAGTTCGTTGCGAGCATCGGGGGAGTCCACAACAGCGAGTCACCGACCCCGGGAATGCTTTTCCTCAAGGTCGACGAACGGGCAGAGGGGAAGAACCCGCTGCACATCGACCTCGACGATCCGCACTATCCGGCGGACGTCGACCGCGCGGTCTCCTTGGGTGCACATAAGCTCGCGTCTTTCGACGAATATGGGATCGAATGGACGACTCTGAAAGATCCCGAAGGAAATCTCTTCGACATCGGTCGGCGAAAACTAGACTGAGCCTCATACACCTGGTTCGAACTTCAGGCCGTCTGCATGGTCAGAGAGGCTCAGCATGACCCTGCCATTGACCGATCCGAGCAACTCCCCGAACGAACGTCGTGGGCTCGAAGAATTCGTCGAGTACTTCCGACAGGTGGTCAGACGCAAGGTCGATGGGCTGACGCCCGAGCAGCTCGACCACACCGTGGCCTCATCGTCTCTGACGATCGGCGGCATCCTCCGCCATCTCACGCTCGTCGAGGAGAGCTGGTTCGTCGAAGTGCTGCAGGGCCGAGAGCTGGGGGAGCCGTGGTCGAGCGTCGACTGGAACAGCGACCGTGATTGGGACTTCGAGTCTGCGTCAGGGATGACCGCGGACGAGCTCCTGGCGGACCACGAGCAGGCCTGTGAGAAGTCCCGTGAAATCCTCACCGAGGTGGCCGACCTCGACACGCTCACCGAACGAGGAGACCGTGACGGAGAGAAGTTCAACGTCCGATGGATCCTCATTCATCTCATCGAAGAGTACGCTCGTCACGCAGGTCATGCGGACATCCTCCGCGAAGACATCGATGGTGAGATCGGCGACTGAGTCGCACCTCATCGGCGCCCGGTGGATCTAATAGGCTGGAAAGTATGACGAACACCCCGCCGACCGATACCGCCGCTGCGCCGAAGAGATCCAAAGCACTCCTCCCGCTCGACCTGATCCGGGGCTTTCTCATCGGCAGCGCGGAACTCGTCCCCGGGGTCTCCGGCGGAACCATCGCCTTGGTCACCGGCGTCTACGACCAGCTCATCGACTCCGCAGCCCACGTCGTTTCGGCCGCGAAGACCCTCGTGACAGGACCGAACCGTGCCGCGGGGGCTCTGGCGGAACTGCGGCGCACCGACTGGTTCCTCGTCATTCCGGTGCTGTTGGGCATGGCCGCGGCAGTGTTCACCATCGCCGGTGTCATGGAAGGCTTCGTCACCAGCAACCCCGAACTCTCCCGGGGTCTGTTCTTCGGTCTTGTCGCCGCCAGCATCGCGGTGCCGTTGAGGATGTTGCCGGCCCGCTCCTCACGGCAGCCCGTGCTCCTCGGCGTTCTGGCGTTCATCCTCGCCGCCGCTCTCGCGTTCTGGATGACGAGTCTGGCAGGTGGGGCAGACGTGGAGAATCCACCGCTCATCGCCGTCTTCTTCGTCGCCTCTATCGCCATCTGCGCTCTCGTCGTGCCCGGAGTGTCCGGATCGTTCTTCCTGCTGGCAGTGGGTATGTACTCGACCACTCTGCGGGCCGTCGACTCCCGCGATTTCGGGTACCTCGGAATTTTCATGCTCGGCGCGATCCTCGGCCTGGCGGTCTTCGTCAACATTCTCAAATACTTCCTGCACAACCACCGGTGGTGGACCCTCATCGTCATGGCAGGACTGATGTTCGGTTCCCTCCGCGCGCTCTGGCCGTGGCAGTCATCTGCAGAGGTGGGCGCCGACGGCGAAGAACACGGAGCGGGCGGCCTGCTGGCCCCCGTCGACCCGGTACTCGGTCCGATCCTGCTTGCGGTCCTCGGCGCGGCCGTCGTCGTCATCCTCATCATCGTCGAGGCTAAATCTGCGTCTGCGAAGGATGAGGCTGATAGAGCCGATTCCACCACAGCGTGAACGCAAGCGAGTTTGTGCAAATTTCTCTCAAGATCCATTCAGAAAACGATCAGCGCCCACTAGGGTAAGAGAGTTGGATCACTTTCATCCTCTCTGACCAGTTCTCTGGAGACTCATGCGTCTGCGCACCCTGACCTCGTCCACACTCGCCCTCGCTCTCATCGTCACCGGTCCCGCGGCCGCCTCCGCGACCGGACTCGGCAGTGCCGATGCCCCCGCCGACTCTCAGGCGGCGACAACCGGAGAACTGACCCTGTTGGCGACGACTGACGTTCACGGCAACGTACTCAACTGGGACTACTTCGCGAACAAGCCCTACCCGGCAGGGGAGGAGCTGGGCATGTCCCGAGCCTCGACTCTCATCAAGGGAGTGCGTGAGGACAAAGGTGCCGATTCCGTGCTCCTCGTCGACAACGGTGACACGATCCAAGGCAATCCATTGGCATACTACTTCGCCAAACAGGAGCCGATCACGACGAGCGGCCAAACCCACCCACTGGCCAAGACCTACAACCACCTGGGATACGACGCACAGGTCGTCGGCAACCACGAATTCAACTACGGCCTCGATCTGCTGGCCACCTACCGTGACCAGGTCGACTTTCCACTGCTCGGGGCCAACGTCATCGACGACGCCGACGGACAGTCCCATTTGGACCCTTATGCGATGGTGGAGAAGCAGGTCGATGGTGAGACGATCACCGTCGGTGTTCTCGGAGTGACCACTCCCGGCAGCCGCATCTGGGACAAGAACAACCTGTCCGGGAAGGTGCACTTCGACGATCCGGTCGAGACGGCACAGAAGTATGTGCCCGAGATGAAACAGAAAGGCGCAGACGTCATCGTCGTACTGTCCCACTCTGGCAAAGATCCGAAGGGACAGAGCTGGGATCCGGACCAGCTGCAGGAGAACGTCAGCACCTCGGTAGCGAAAGTGCCAGGAGTTGATGTCCTCGTCGCCGGCCATACTCATCAGAACGAACCCAGTCAGGTCGTGACCCGTGACGACGGCACCGAGGTGCTCATCACCCAACCGAACTATTGGGCACGGTCGGTATCCGAGGTGGGACTGCCGATCAATCTTGACACCCACCACGTGGACTGGGACGAGGCCGCGCCGCACGCAGACGCTCTTGCCACCCAGGGGGAGGTCGCTGAGGACCAGGAGATCAAAGACCTTGTCGATGAGCAGCACCAGACCACGATCGACTACGTGAACACGAAGATCGGATCGGTCACCGAAACACTGTCGGCGAAGACCTCCTACTATGAAGACACGGCCATCCTCGACTTCATCTCCCACGTCCAAACCGAGACGATTGAAGAAGGACTGAAGGGAACGGACTATGCCGATCTTCCCGTGATCTCGCAGGCATCACCCTTCAGCCGCACCGCAGAATTCCCCGCCGGCGACATCACGATCCGAGATGTGGCCGGACTCTACGTCTACGACAACACTCTTGCCGGAGTCGAGACCAACGGCGCTCAGCTGCGCGACTACCTCGAATTCTCGGCACGCTATTTCAAACAGACCGAGGAAGGCGCTGAATTCGACCCGGTCGACGGCACGAACGCGATCGACGAAGTCTCGGACTCTCCGATTCCGGACTACAACTACGATGCTCTGGCCGGAATCGACTACGACATCAATGTCTCCAAACCGACCGGGAAGAGGATCGAAAACCTCACGCAGGCTGACGGCAGCGAAATCGGAGACGATGACCGGTTCATCCTCGCCATCAACAACTATCGTCAGTCCGGTGGCGGCGGCTACCCGGTCGACGGACTCAAAGAGGTCTACAACGAACAGGTCGAGGTTCGTCAGGCACTCATCGACTGGGCGGAAGAGAAGCAGATCGTCGACCCCGCCGATTTCTTCGACGAGAACTGGCAGGTCGTCACCAGCAGCCGTGCACCGGGCGGAGACGATGACGATTCCGGCGACAGCGAGGATTCCGACAGCTCCGGCGAAGCCACTGCCGAGGCAGGCTCGAAGGCGTCCGCTGGAGCCGAGTCCGATGCCGGTGGGTCCTCCGACGGCGCGGGTTCCGGGAGCTCCGGAAGCGCTGACGGGGAGGACAATGCTGGAGAGGCAACATCCGAGAACGACGGCTCGACGAACAGTGCATCGGACGGCAATGCTGACGGCCGCGACGCCGACGGCCGTGAAGCTGACGGTTCGGCAGCCGGTGCAGGTGGCGGGGCCGACCTGCCGCGGACCGGCCTCGAGCTTGCCACAAGCATCGGCATCGCAGCTGCGATCATCGCACTCGGTTCGGCACTCGTGGTCATCTCACGTCGCCGTCGTCGCTGAGCGGCTGTCGGCCATCTGTGGGATTCATCAATCCGAGGGCCGGCGAAAGTCCGGTCCATGTTCGTCGTGTTCCCCTCGGAGCCGTCTCACGTAGAGTGAGGGTGACAGCAGTCAGCTCTGAAGAAGGAGAGAGTCAAGCATGGCCAACACAGCATTTCAGGGATCTCCGGTCAAGACCGTCGGCGAACTGCCCGCCAAGGGCGAACAAGCCCCGGCATTCAGCCTCGTCGGCGCCGACCTCGGTGATGTGAACTCACAGGACAACTCGGGCAAGCGTGTCGTGCTCAACATCTTCCCCAGCCTCGATACGGGAGTGTGCGCCGCCTCGGTGCGCAAGTTCAACGAACTCGCCTCCGGCCTGGAGAACACCACTGTTCTCTGCGTGTCCAACGACCTTCCGTTCGCCCAGGCTCGCTTCTGCGGCGCTGAAGGCATCGAGAACGTCGTGACGGCGTCGGGATTCCGCAGCTCGTTCGGCAAGGATTTCGGTGTGACCATGGTCGACGGTCCGCTCGCTGGTCTGCTCGCCCGATCCGTTGTCGTCCTCGACGAGAAGGGCACCGTGACGTACACGCAGCTCGTTGACGAGATCACCACCGAACCCGACTACGACTCGGCAATCGCAGCTCTGGAAGCCTGATCTTCTCCCGCGAGTCGAAAGTTTGACTAGTGAAATACGAACCGGGTGGGACGCACACGCGTCCCACCCGGTTGTTCTCTATCAGCAGCGTGCCGGTCGAAGTGGTTCGGAGCACCGGCTGCTGACAAGGAGCAATTGGCGAAGTGCTCACATATCGACGACTGTGATCGGCAGGGCGTAGTCGACGCCGGCGAGTTCTCCACCGCTCGTGGTGATGCCGGGGATCATATCCTTCGGCGCCGGATGATCGCTGAGGGCGTCCAAATAGACCTTGTGCGCCTCAAGCGATCGCACACCACGGTCGACGTGCGCAGCAGTGAGCGCCACGGCGTGAGTGGGCTGGGCACCATTGATGAGCAGCCGATCAGCCTTCCACGCTTCAAGTCCCTCATCCTTGAGATCGGTGAAGACCCAAGGATTGTCCGCATCGCGAATAGCATCGACGGTGGCAACTCCGGCATGGCGGTGGTCGACATGATTGAGTCCCCACTGCACTTGGAGGTCGAAAGTCGTCACGACTACCGCATTCGGGCGGAACTCGCGGATCTTCCGCGCGATTGCCCGACGCAACTCGTGCGTGGGTTCCAGCAGACCATCCGGGAAGTCGAGGATCTCCAGATCGTCGACGCCGACAATATTGCACGCCCGACGCTGTTCCTCGGCGCGCAGCGGTGCCACTTCCTCCGGGCTCATGTCCCGGATTCCTGCTTCGCCTCGGGTGAGCAGAAGATAGGCGACTTCTTTGCCCTCATCGGTCCATTTCGACACGGCTGCCGAACCGCCGTACTCCATATCGTCAGGGTGGGCGACCACGCAGAGCACACGGTTGATATCGGAGTCATCGAAAAGCGGGATCTCAGTCATGAGTCCAGGCTAGGCGGCAGTTGACGCTTGCGCCAGAGACCAGGGACGACCAGATGATTGGGTACGATGTGGAGGACCACGCCGATCGAGTGAAGGCAGACAATGATGAACAGACCACTCGTAGCGGTGACGCTGGCCCTGGGCCTGACTCTCAGCGGATGTTCGGCGTTCAAGGTCAGCAGCTCCGAAGATGCGGGATCCAAACCGGCGAATGTGGGAATCGGCGACGGACAGTCGCCTTCGCCGACCGCAACCGGCCCGACGATTCCCGACGGGATGAGCGAGACCACTGTCGACCTGGGCGGACAATGTCCCGTCGAAGTCAGTTTGGCCTTGGGCGCCGACTGGGCAGATGGGTCCGGCTACGACGGCTATCGGCTCTACGAAGCTGATTCTGGCGCGATCATCACTGTCAACTGCATTGATGACGACGAGTCGTCACCTCAAGAATTGGTGGACAAGGCGCGGGAGAGGATGTTCAGCACGTCGGGATCGTCCATGACCAGTGAGGCCACCGGATCACTCAGCGGTGGAGAGTACTGGGTCTTCCACGGCACCTTGGCACCCGATGACATGCGAGCTGTCGACAAAGAGGACTCCGTGATGTTCGGTGCAGTTGCCGGAATATCTGTCGACGGTCGACTCTTCAAGGTCAGCGTCGACATGCTTGCGCAAGCCGATGACACAGAGGCTCAAGACCAGTTCCGACAGATGCTGCCGACGGTTCGCTTTGGCGATCAGGTGCTCAAAGCCCCAGACCTGCGCTGAGGCTGCCGACTGCCAGACATGCGTTTGAGCAGTTCTCGAGCCGCTATCCTCCCGGCCCTGGTCGCGCCGACCGTGGAACTGGCTGATCCGTAGCCGACGAGGAACAGCCGTGGATCGTCTTTGACCGCGACCTCGGTTTCCATGGAGATTCCGCCATCAGGTGTGCGCAGGCGCAGCGGTGCAAGGTGTTTGAGTGCTGCTCGGAACCCGGTGTTCCAGAAGATCACGTCGACCTCTTCGACATGGGGTTCGTCGAACGGCGCCCATGATTCGGGCACCGCCAGGTAGTCGCTGGCCGAAGGACCCAAGCCTTCCGACGTGGTCGGAAGCTCGGTGTCGCCGAGTCCGGGGAAGTGGACGCCGTGGGGAAGGATGCGGTCGAACATGCCTCGAGACACCAGAACTCCCGAGTCGATTCCTTCCCGGAACTCTCTGCGGATCGGCAGGCCAGTCGTGCGGACGACGCTGGCTGGGGCCAGACCGGACAGAGTTCGTTCGCGAACGGCTCGTTCGACCTCAAGTCCCCATTGGCCGTCGAAGTCCCTGGACGTGAAGTTCGGGGGACGGCGTGTGGCCCAAAGAGTGTCGGTCACTTCGGCGAGTTCGAGGAGAAACTGCGTGGCGGAGATTCCGCCGCCGACCACGAGCGTGCGCAGTCCCCGGAAGTCTTCGACGTCACGGAAGTTCACGGTATGCAGCTGGTGGCCCTCGAACTCCGCGATGCCGGGGACGAAGGGGACGTAAGGCTGGGTCCACGTGCCGGTTGCGTTGATGAGGTAGTCGCTGGAGAGCGTCACGTGTTCACCGTCGACGGTGGCTGTGATGGTGAATCGTCCCTGTCCGGGTTCTTCGGACCGGACGGTGTCCACTTCAGCCGGCCGGATGACGCAGAGTTCGAGTTCGCGTTCGAACCGGGAGTAGTAGTCGGAGACGATCTCGGAGGCAGGGACGTTCGGGTCGGGACGTCCGAGAGGAAACCCAGGCAGGTCGGAGATGTGGTTGGTGGTGCCCAGGGTCAATGAGTCCCACCGTTCTCGCCAGGCACCACCGGGGCCGTCTCCGGCATCGAGGATGATGAAGTCTTTGCCCGGTGCGAGGCCGTCGCGCCACAGGTAATGTGCTGCGGACAGTCCGGCTTGGCCCGCGCCGATGATGACGATAGGCCAATGAGAGTCGATCAGGAGCTCGTTGATTCGGCACACCATGGGGCCATTGTTTCAGGTTTCTCTCGTCACGGGTTCACCGATCATGGCGGGGCGATGGGCCGAGCCTTTCCGACTGAGAATGTCACGGCGTCATCGGGCAGATTGGGCACAGTCCGGCCCGCGGGGATTCGAATAGCAGTCTTCGTCGACAAGGTAGCGGTGGTAGCGGTAGACCTCAATGCCGATGTCGTTGCTGGCGACGTGAGCGAATCCGTCGATAGGGAGCCAGGGTCCGCCGTCGACCGAGAATTCTCCGCTGAATGTCGCAGTCATCGATGCCGATACCTTGCCGGATTCTTGGTATTCGTGTCCGATCTGGGGTGTGCCGCCGGGCAGGGGCTTCGCCCCCTTCGCAGTAGTGGTCGTGCCCGAGCCGTCTCCGAAGTCCCAATTGAAGCGCTCTGGGGTGACTTTGACCTTGACTGCATAGGTCAGCAGGGTCATGTCGATATAACTGACGTCGATGTCCGTCCAGAAGGCCGCCGGTTTGCCGACGACAGCCCAATCCTTCGGCCAGGCATAGATTGTGGGAGCCGGTATGTCGAAATTCTGGAACTGCGATTCCGGGATGTGGGTCGGGGGATCGGGCCGAGCCGGAGCGCCGCCGCCACCGCCCCCTCCGCCACCGGGGCCGGGTTCACTTACGCACAGATAGCCGACGTCTTCAGTCGGGCAGTCAGGCTGACCGCCGCCGCCGGCGCCACCTCCGCCTCCGGAACCACCGCCGCCGTTGCCTCCTCCACCAGAGCCGCCACCTCCGGAGCCTCCGCCGCCGTCAGATCCCCCTCCGCCCGGAGGCGGTTGGGGAACCGGGGGTTTTACCGCTTTACACCCGCTAGTGTCGCCAATCGTGCAGCCTGGTGCTGCCTCCGCCGGCGGAGGAAACATGAACAGGCAAATGGCGACGATTGCAAAACAAAGAATGCTGTGGGAAGACCTATTTCCTAACAACGTCGTTCCCAGAGGGTTTGCTGGTCGACTTTCCAGCTTTCATCATCTAACTGAATGGTGTGTTGCATCGTCACTTTTCCATCAGGATTCAAAGTTGGAGTTTGACCTGCCGGGGTCATTGTCCACCTAGAGGTGTCAACACAAAAGTTCACTAGGACCGAGCCAGATTTCGCTGTTTCGTCGACTCTCGTGACTTCAAATACTTCGACCTTCAACGGTTCGATTTGGCCCTTAAAGGTAGCCTCGTTGGAGGCTACTGATTTGGCTTCGGCCTGAATTGACTTAAGCGCATCACCGGATGCGAATTTCGGAAACTCATCAGCTACCTCGAACTTCCCGGAATACGCTTCATTAATGGCTTGAATGAAGTCGTCGAATGCCACCAGCGCGCCCTCGACGGCCTTCTTTTCCTCTTTGTCGAGGTCAAGGTCGGTTTCGTAGTCGGGGATGGCCACCTCGGGGGGATTATCGGTCGACCCTCCGTCGGGCTGCTGGGCGGGCAGGGTCGACGTCGGTGCGGCTACCGGCGAGTTGTCGGCACAGCCGACAACCGAGACCATACTCAGCGCGGAGAAAACGGCAACGAATATTTGGGAAGGTCGACGATACGGTCGGGACGATCCAGTTCTCATTCCACGCCTCTGTGGTCTGCAACTGCGGCGCGACCCCATCGGCCGGCACCCGGATTCCCTACATTATTCGACCGGCATGCTTTTTAGAACAGGCGAAGTGAAATCTGTGGATAACTCACGCCCGAGTGCGTGGGAACAACGATCTTTCGGCAACTGCGGCTACTTGTTCGCGGCCTTCGCCGTCTTGGCCGCGGCCTTCTGCTGCTTCTTGAAAGCACGCACCTCTTGCAGAGTGACGTCATCGACGACGTCGGCGATCGATCGGCGGGCGTCTGCGTCTCCGTAATCACCGGCAGCCTCCTGCCAACCGTCGGCCTGGAGTTCGAACTGCTTACCGAGCAAGGCCAGGAAGATCTTGGCCTTCTGATCGCCGAATCCGGGCAGCTTCTTCAGCCGTTTGAGGACCTCAGCACCGCTGGGGTCGCCCTCAGTCCAGATAGCCTCGGGGTTGCCGTCGTATTCGTCGACAATGGCTGCGGCCAGCTTCTGCACCCGTCCAGCCATCGACTTCGGGAACCGGTGGACTGCGGGAGTCTGGGCGAAGATGTCGAGGAAATCGTCCGGGTTCATCTCGGCGATCTCGTCGATATCGAGCTTGCCTAGTCGATCTGCCAGCTTGGCCGGCCCAGCGAAGGCGCTCTCCATGGTCACCTGCTGGTCGAGCAGCATCCCGACAAGCAGAGCGAAGCGGTCTTCGGCCAAGAGTGCATCGGCCTTCGGATCTCCAGACAGGAACAGTGAAGTCATGACTCCATCTTCGCACGCCGCCTACGGCTGTCCACTGCCGATATCATCGACTGATGATCTGCCCCTGCTCCGGAATGCCTCCCGGCACCGCCTACGACGACTGCTGCCGCCCCGCCCTCGACGGTGAATCCTGGCCCACCACCGCCGAGGCGCTGATGCGCTCCCGCTACACCGCCTTCGTCCGCGGCAACGAAGACCACCTCTTCCGCACCTGGCATGCCAAGACCCGACCCGACGATGTCGGCGTCGATGACGCCACCACGTGGCTCGGCCTCGAAATCGTGTCCACCACGGGCGGGGGATTCGACGATGTCACCGGCACCGTGCACTTCCGTGCGCGATTCCGGGACCACCTCGGCGATCATGTCCTCGAAGAGAACTCCTCCTTCGTCCGCCGTGCCGGGCGGTGGATGTACCTCGAAGCGCTCGAGAGCTGACAACCGGCAACGGCTTCGAACGCCGACCACTGTGTCTATACTGGTGTTCGGCGCATCCAACGCCCAGCCGAGGTCGTGTTCCCAGCACACCGACCGCATGGCGAAGGGGAGAGAATCCTCGGACGAAACCGGCACGGTGATTTCCTGACCAGGTTTCGTGCTGGGGGAGACTTGGTCGTTTGAGGAAGTGACACCATGACCAAGGACAAGGATTTCAAGAAGCTCGTTCGCACGCGGATGACCGAAACCGGTGAGAACTACACCACGGCCCGCACCGCGCTGGTCGCCGCGAAACAGGGTTCAGGATCCAACAGTGATTCCCGCAGCGAATCCGTCATCGCCCCGGAGATCGCACGGTTTCGGGCGAAGACACTGAAAACGTTCATGCCGGACGGCCACATCGTCGCCATTCCGACGAAACGACGCGCCCTCGTGCTCGTCCTCATCGAAGTCCTCGCCGCCCTCGACCCGGACCAGGTCTACGCCGAGAAACGACTCAACGGCATCCTCGGGGATTTCCATCCGGACTTCGCCCTGCTGCGTCGCGAACTCATCGACTACCGCCTGCTCGAACGCAATGCCCACACGGGGGAGTACTGGGTCAACCCGAACCCGCCGACCCATACCGGTTCGCAGGCGCAGGAGATAGCCGGACTCGAGGTATTTCTGCGCTGAACCGGCGACAGCGTATCCTTGAAGCTCGAACCACAAACGGGCAGACACGAGGAGCATCCATGGCCTATCACGCCGATTCGACCGATCTCGACGAAAAAGAGATTCTCAGCTGGGACATGTTCGGCCGATCGGCGCGTGAGATGGCGCAGACCATCGCGGATTCCGACTACGATCCCGAGATCGTCATCGCCGTAGCCCGCGGTGGACTGCTGCCCGCCGGAGCACTCGCCTACGCGCTCGGACTCAAGCTTTCCGACGCCATCAACGTCGAGTTCTACACCGACGTCCACGAGACCCTGCCCGACCCCATCCTGCTCGCCCCGATGCTCGACATCGAAGCGATCAAGGGCAAGAAGCTGCTCGTCGTAGATGACGTCGCCGACTCCGGCCGCACCCTCGCCCTCGTCCTCGAACTGCTGCGCAAACACGGTGCGGAAGCCCAGTCGGCCGTCATCTACGCGAAGTCCGCATCGATCATCGACCCGGACTTCGTGTGGAAGCGCACCGATCAGTGGATCGTCTTCCCCTGGTCGGCCGAACCCCCGGTCGAACCCAGCAAGTAAGCTGACCAAGTGGAGGAGACACGGGACATCGCCGCCCCGTGCGGACGCGTGCGCGCCTACGTCAACGACGACGTGATCCGCGCACGGGGCATCCGCTACGCCCGTGCAGGTCGTTTCCTCCCTCCCGTCGATGAACCTCCGGTGGACTTCATCGACGGCGGTCGACCGGGCCCGGCAAGCCCGCAGCTGCGCCGCGACCCGAATGCCGGAATGACCTTCGATCAGCTCGGCGGGCTGCCCATCAGCGAAGACTGTCTGCGCGTGAGCGTGACTATGCCGAAGGACACCATCACCGAGGCGGGGCTTCCCGTCCTCGTCTGGATCCACGGCGGAGCCTACGTCGCCGGGGCCGGGGACGCGGAGATCTACGATCCGCACGCCCTGGCCGCCGAGCAGAACATCATCGTCGTCTCCGTGACCTACCGCCTCGGAGTCCTCGGATACCTCGGAACCGGCCGAGACGAACACCTCAACCTCGGAGTGCTCGACCAGATCTCCGCCCTGCGCTGGGTGCAGACGAACATCTCCGCCTTCGGCGGCAACCCGGACAACGTCACGATCGCCGGGCAAAGCGCCGGAGCAGACGCCTGCGCCCACCTCATGATCGCCGAAGGCACCGCAGGACTCTTCCATCGTGTGCTCATGGCCTCAGCACCCTTGGGACTCGCCGGCGGCACCGACGCAATGAACTGGGCAATGGGGAAAGTCGCCCAGAAGATCGACCCTGAAGCCGGCGTCGACGGCATCCTCCGAGCGCAGGAAGAAGTGCACAAAGCCGCCCTCGTCGGGGGTCTGCATGCCGGAATGTGCTTCGGAGTCCGTTACGGCCAGTACCCTTTGCCATCACGCTCGAAGGCAGCCGAGGCCTGGGCCGAAGTCGCCCCGAAATTCGACGTCCTCATGACCCGCACGGAACGGGAGATCGCGTTCTTCGCCGGTTTCGTTCCCGCACTGCGTCGCCTCTACGATCGCACCCTGACCTCGCCGATGCTCGAATCCCTCATCTCCGGAATCACCTCGGCGGTCTATACCCGGGCCGGACGCGAATTCTACGACCGCCACCGGATGTCCGGCGGTCAAGGCGCCCGCCTGCTCATCGTCTCCCGCGGAGACGGCAGCTTCTTCGACGCGGCCCACTCCGGAGATCTGCCGCTGATCTTCCCCGGCGATATCTGGCACGATTCCTTCCTCGACTACGGTGCGACCACCGATATCGCCGGTCCCGAGCTGCGCCGGACCTGGGGCGAATTCGCCTCCTCGGGCACACTGCCGCGGGTGCGGGTGCCCGGACTCATCGACATCATGGGCTGAACGGTCAACTGTACGATCGCCGTCTGCGATCCCAGCTCTGTCGTCTTTTCACAACCGCCATGTCACCGGCGTGCACTACCGTTGGACCATGGACGCACATCAGATCTCGGCAGCCCGTCTGATCTCGCAGGGACTCATCGGACCTCCACCCGAGTCACCGACAGGAACCGACCTCTCAACCGCCGGCGCAGTCGTCGAGCATCTCGGCTGTGTCCAAGCCCAAGCTCTCGGCGGTGCACTGATCTCCATCGCCCTGCGCCTAGGACCGGATGTCACTGACGGTGTGGCCGCGGTCCGTGCCGCCATCGATTCCGGAGAGATCGTGCGTTCCTGGACCCAGCGCGGCACCATCCATCTGACCACGGCCAAGGACATCGGGTGGATCCTCGGCCTCACCGGGGCACGGATCATGAAATCCACGGCCAAGCGGCGCGAGTATTTCGGCATCACCGACGCGATGCTCGATACTGCAGCGGAACTCGCCACAGCGGCCATCCGGGACCGGGGACCGCTGACGCGCGAAGAGCTGCTCGAAGCGTTCGCTCCCATCGGTGCCGGAGACGAATACGGCCACGCCCGTTACCTCATCACTTCCTTGGCGCTGCAGAACATCATCGTCCAAGCCCCCGTGATCGAGGGCAAAGATGACATGAAATACGTGCTCACCGCCGATTGGGTGCCCACACCTACAGAGCTGGACACCGAGGCGGCCGACCACGAATGGATGAGACGCTTCGTCACCAGTCACGGACCGGTCACAGTCGATGACGCGACACGGTGGACGGGACTGCCGAAGACGAGAATGAGAAAGGCCATCCGCGCCGGAATCGATGCCGGAGAGATCGTGAGCACCGACATCGACGGCACCGACTACGCTCACGCACCGGATCTGGAGGACCGACTGGCCGAATGGGAGACGGCGGCGCAGGAGACCATGCTGCTGCCGGGATTCGACGAGATCATCCTCGGGTACAAGGACCGCAGCGCCACACTCGACCCTGCGAATGAGAGACTCGTTGTGCCCGGAGGCAACGGAATGTTCAAGAACACGGTGGTGACCGGCACCCGCGCACGCGCGACCTGGAAACGATCACCCCTCAAGACCGGTCCGCGGGTCCGCGTCGACACCTTCCCAGGGGAGAAGGTTGACCTCGAGGCCGTCGAATCGGTGAGTGCAACCCACCCGGCCTTCGTCTGAGCACGCAGAGACGACCGACGGTGGACGATCGCCACATGACACGCACACAGTGGGCCAGCCGTGTGGGTGAAGGCGACCGACCGGCATCGCCTGCGGGCCGAACTGCCGTCGGGATCATCCTCAATCCCAAACACCCGGCGACCCTGCGGGCGTATGCCGAGCTCGTGCCGGAACTGCGCAATACCGGCGCGCACTACCGAAGCATGACCACCAGCGTCGACCGTTCCGGTCGTTGGCAAGCCGAACAGCTCGTCAAATGGGGCGCTGACATCGTCATCATCCTCGGTGGCGACGGCACCATCCGAGCGACAGCGCCGGTACTCGCCGAGGCGGACATCCTGACGTTCCTCGTCCCGACCGGGACCGCGAACGTGCTCAGCCGCCATATCGGCCTCCGATCCTCCCGGCACGCCATTGACCATTGCAAGCGCACGATCGCCTCGATCATCCGTGACGGCTATCCGCCGAACCTCCGGAACGTTCCGATCAATACTGCGGAGTACCAGACGGCCGACGGCGCTCGACATCGCACCGAGTTCATCAGTCTCGCAGGAATCGGGGGAGACGCCCGGGCCGTCGCCCACCACCATGTCTCGCTCGGGCTGCTCGGCTACGCCTGGGGAGCCGCGCAGACCCTCGTCGCCGCAGATTTCACCGCGAGCACGGGAGACACCGCAAGCATGAGGGACGCCGCAAGAGCGGAAGACACCGCAAGCACAGGGGAGGGAACCGACTCGGGGCTGGTGTGGTCGGTGATGGCGTCGAAGGTCGCCCGTCCTGCCGGTCCCATCGCCGTGTTCCCCGAAGCGCGCATTGATGCTCCGACCTTCTCCATGCTCACCGTCGGCCCGTTTCCGCACTCACCCATGGCGCGGTGCCGAGCCTGGGCAGGAATCGCCGCGGCATGCCTGCAGGGCAGACCGGAGGCCCACCCGCTCATGAACTATCGGCGCACAACCGAGACGACGGTCACCGTCGAATATCCGGTACCGGCACAACTCGACGGAGACCTCATCGGCGACTGCCTGGAACTGCGGGTGAGCGCCGGTGAGAAGACACTGCGGGTATCAGCGCCGGCGTCGTGAGGTGCCGAAGATTCCGCGTGCGATCTCGCGTGCCGCGGTCCTTGTGAACTGTTTGAACGCCGAGGACTTCACGACCTGGGAAAACAGGTTCTCGTCGTCCTTCTTCGCCGACTTCTTCCCAGAACCGCCTGACTCCTCCGGGAAGTCGATCTTGTCCGCTGAAGCGTCGCGACCCTGACTCTCGGCGGGCGCATCGGCAGGAGCTGACTTCCGTTCCTCGGCGTGAGCTTCTGACCCGCCTTCGAGGCGCTTGGTGAGGATCTCGCGGGCAGATTCGTTGTCGATCGCGGTCCCGTACTTCTCATGCTGGGGCGACTCCGCCACAGCCGCTTTGATCTCGTCCTCGCTCATCGGCCCCATCTTCGACTCCGGGGCTCGCATTCGCGTCGGTGCCACCGGGGTCGGAGCACCATCGGGGTCCATGACGGTGACCACGGCTTCGCCGATGCCGAGCGAGGTGAGCAGCTCTTCGAGGTCGTAGTCGGACTTCGGGAAGGTCTGCACGGTCGCTTTGAGAGCCTTCGCGTCGTTGGGTGTATGTGCCCGCAGCTGGTGCTGAATGCGCGAACCCAACTGTGCGAGCACATCTTCGGGAACATCCTTCGGCGTCTGAGTGACGAAGAAGATGCCGACGCCCTTCGAGCGGATCAGTCGCACGGTCTGCGTCACCGACTGGAGGAAGGCCTTCGACGCGCCGGCGAAGAGCAGGTGGGCTTCGTCGAAGAAGAACACAAGCGAGGGCTTGTCCGGGTCGCCGACCTCCGGCAGGTCCTGGAACAGGTCGGCCAGCAGCCACATGAGGAACGTGGAGAACAGGGCCGGCGACTGACTGAGTTTCTGCAGTTCGAGCACAGAGACGATTCCGGCACCGTTGTCGTCGGTGCGCAGCAGATCAGCGGTGTCGAATTCCGGTTCGCCGAAGAACACGTCGCCGCCTTGGGCAGCGAGTTCGGAGATCTTGCGCAGGATGACGCCGACGGTGGCCTTCGACGCCCCGCCGATGCCTTCGAGATCGGCCTTTCCCTCGTCAGAAGTGAGGAAGGTGAGGACGGCCTTGAGGTCGGAGAGGTCGAGCAGCGCCAACCCTGCCTGATCGGCATAGTGGAAGACCAGAGAGAGGACGGATTCCTGAGTGTCGTTGAGTTCGAGCACCTTTGCCAGCAGAATCGGCCCGAACGAGGTCACCGTCGCTCGCAGGGGAGTGCCGAGCCCCGAATCACCGAGAGTGTAGAACTCGGTCGGATTGGACCGCGACTGCCAGTCCTGACCGGCGGCATCGAGGCGCTTGCGCAGCTTGTCGGATTCGACGCCGGCAGCGCCGATGCCCGAGAGATCGCCCTTGATGTCAGAGGCGAACACCGGCACTCCGGCCCGTGACAGCTGCTCGGCGAGCACCTGCAGGGTCACGGTCTTACCGGTTCCCGTGGCACCGGCGACGAGGCCGTGCCGATTGAGCATGGACAACGGGATGGAGATCGGGGTCTCCTTCGAGGGTTCTTCACCGTTCAGGGCGACCCCAAGATCGAGTGTCTCGCCGTCGAAGGTGTATCCGTCTTTGAGTGTCTGCAACGCCTGCTCAGTCATGAGTCAATCTTTACACAGCGGCACCGAGGTGGTGGAGGAATTCTGCATGGATTCGTCCGTCGGTGCCCAATTCCGGGTGGAAGCTGGCACCCCAGACCGAGCCCTGCCGGACGAGGACGGGCACGTCGTCGTGACGGGAGAGCACCTCGGTGTCAGGCCCGAGCTCGAGGATCTGCGGGGCACGAATGAATGTGCCCTCGACCGGTTCGTCCAGTCCGCGTACGGTCAGCGGGGCGGTGAAGGACTCGCGCTGTCGACCGTAGGCGTTGCGGGCAACGATGATATCGAGCCCGCCGAGGCGGTCATACCCACCCAGCGAATCGTCGCTGAGCCGGTCGGCCAAGAGAATGAGTCCGGCACAGGTGCCGAAGACCGGCAGACCGCCGGCCATGTGTTCGCGCAGAGTCGCGAAGAGATCCGTGCCGGCGGCGATGCGCACCATGGCAGTGGACTCACCGCCGGGCAGAACGAGCGCATCGAGGCCCGTAAGGTGTTCGGACCTGGTGACTTTGAGGGTGTCGACCCCCAGGGAGCCGAGCATGAGCAGGTGCTCACGGAAGGCTCCCTGGAGGGCGAGGACGCCGACTCTCACCAGCCGCGCTCGGCCAGGCGGTGCGGTGCGGGGACGTCGGCGACGTTGATGCCGACCATCGCATCGCCGAGTCCGCGGGATGCCTCGGCCACGGCCTGCGGGTCATCGAAGTGCGTGGTCGCCTCGACGATGGCTTTCGCACGGGCCTCCGGGTTGCCGGACTTGAAGATGCCGGAGCCGACGAAGACGCCGTCGGCACCGAGCTGCATCATCATCGCTGCGTCTGCCGGGGTGGCGATGCCGCCGGCGACGAAGGTCACGACGGGCAGACGGCCGAGGCTGGCGACCTGCTTGACCAGGTGGTACGGGGCGGCGATCTCCTTGGCCGCGACGTAGAGCTCGTCTTCGCTCTTCGCTCCCAGTGCACGGATCTCGGAGTTGATGGTCCGCAGGTGGCGCATCGCCTCGGAGACGTCGCCGGTTCCTGCCTCGCCTTTCGAGCGGATCATCGATGCGCCCTCTTGGATACGGCGCAGAGCCTCACCGAGGTTGGTCGCACCACAGACGAACGGCACCTTGAAGACGGACTTGTCGATGTGGTTGACGTAGTCGGCGGGGGAGAGGACCTCCGATTCGTCGATGTAGTCGACACCGAGGGTCTCGAGGATCTGGGCCTCGACGAAATGGCCGATGCGGGCCTTGGCCATCACCGGGATAGACACGGCGCTGATGATCGAGTCGATGAGGTCGGGGTCGCTCATCCGGGCGACTCCACCCTGTGCGCGGATGTCGGCAGGGACGCGTTCGAGGGCCATGACTGCGGAAGCGCCGGCCGCCTCGGCGATGCGTGCCTGCTCTTCGTTGACGACGTCCATGATGACGCCGCCCTTGAGCATCTGAGCCAGTCCGGTGTTGAGCAGGGTCTGTGTTTCGGTCATTGTGGTGTAGATCCATTCACTGTCGCGGAGTCGATCCGGGTCGCCACGGGGAACAGAACAGAGGGATCTCTGTCTGCTGCCGGAGGTCGGAGGGATCGTGGTTCTTCGGGGTGAACGGCCGTTCTCGACCAGCCTAAACCGATGAGTGGCTCATTGAGAGAGCCAGTAATATGCAAGTATTTTAGGCCAGATAGACGTGATCGCTCTATGATCGACTCATGGTCACGAAGTCACCGAACGGCACTCAGGCCGAGGGCATCGCTCTGCCGGTGAACGTCGACAAAGGTCTGTCGACTCCGCTGCCGGATCAGCTCACTCAGGAGCTGCGTCGTCTGATTTCGGAGGGGACTCTGCGGCCGGGGGATGCTGTGCCTTCGAGCCGTCGGTTGGCCAAGCATCTCGGAATCTCTCGCGGCAGTGTGGAGACCGCCTATGCGCAGCTTGCCGTGGAAGGATTCCTCATCGCCGCCGAGCGTTCGGCCACGCGGATCAATCCCGACCTGCCCGCCGCCTCGACGACGGTGCGTCCCAAGCGCCGAGTTCCGGACTCGCCGAGGCGGCGCCTGCGCAACTATGTCGACCTGCGCCCGGGGTTCGGCGGTGACGATCCTCTGCGCGAACCGGCCTTTCGTCGGGCCTGGAGGGAATCACTCGACCTCGACCCGGGCCCGATCGACCCCTTGGGCCAGCCCCGTGCCCGGTGGGCGATCGCCGACTATCTGCGGCTGACTCGTGGGATGGCCGTCGACCCCGACGAGATCATCCTCACCAGCGGGTCTCGCGATGGTCTGCGCCTGCTGCTGAGCCTCGGCGTCTCCGGATCCATCGCCGTGGAGAATCCCGGTTTCCCGGGTCTGCGCCAGGCGATGACCGACCAGCAGCTTGTGCCTCTGGACTTGGTCGGCTCCTCGCCGGCACGGGCCGATGTGGCTGCGGCCGTCGTGACACCGAATCACCAGTTCCCGCACGGAACACCGATGCCGGTCGACCAGCGTGCCCGCCTGCTGGACTGGGCAGCTCGAGGAAACGTCCTCATCGTCGAGGACGACTACGACAGTGAGGCCCGCTTCACCCGCACAGTGCTGCCGACCCTCTTCGACCTCGCATCATCGACCGGCAGCAGCGCGCAGGTCGTCCACATCGGCACCTTCTCTGCCCTGCTGACCTCGGCCGTATCGACCGGATACGTCATCGCTCGCGGACCGATCTCGGAGGAGCTCATGAGCCTGCGCGCGGCACTCGGGCCGGCCTACTCGCCGATTCTGCAGATGGCCATCGCCTCCTACCTCGGCTCCGGTGGGCTGCGTCGCCGCATCTCCCGGGGACGGCGGCGACTCCGGGCCGCCGAGGATGTCGTATCCGAGATCGGCCCGATCCCCGGTCTCGTCCACGAGGGACGCACCCTCGTCATCGAAACGTCTCAGGCCCAGGCCGAAAGCCTCCTGAGGGAGCTAGCCGAGCGCGGCATCCTCGTCGCCTCGTTGGCTCGCGGCTGGACCGGTGGCGACGAGATTCGACACGGTCTGGTCATCGCCCATTCGAACGTCGAGGCCCCTGCGCTGCGGGAGGCCTTGGGGGCGGTGAAGTCCCTGTTGAGTAGGATTCAGTCATGAGGAATTCCGGATTTGCAGTCGACGGCATCATCAAGCTGCTGCTGGCCGTGCTCGGCTTCATCTTCATCGGCGGGCTCGAGGATTTCTTCCTCGCCCCACGCTGGTTGGTCGTCACCGCGCTGGTGCTGCTCTTCCTCAGCGCTGCCACCCAGATCTCCTATGCCGTGACCAAGGGGGAGAAACGCTACCTGAAGTTCCCGATGGTCTTCGACGCGCTTCTCATCGTCGCGGTCGTCGTCGGCCTCATCCTCGCCGCTGCGAGCAACCCTGCCGGCGCCTGGGTCCTCTTCGGATTGGTCGGAGTGGGCTCGTTGGGCATCGCCGTGGTCTTCACGACCGGCGAGAACGGCCCGTCGTTCAGCGAAGACGAGCCGCAGAACCCCTGACCGCTGTCGCACGCCGCCCTACGCCGATGAAGCGTTCCCGCACGGTGCTTTCCGTCGATCAAGCGTTCCCGCGCGCCGCTCTCCGTCGATCAAGCGTTGGCGCACTTGTGCGCCCGTCTACCGGCACATATCTGCTGTAGGCCTTGATCGGCGGAGAATTCTCGCTTTGGTGCGACGGTGCGCTCAGCGGTTGAAGGCGATGGCCGCGATATGTCCGTCGGGAATACCGGCCTCGAGATCGTGGATGTCGACATCGGGATGCGGTGAGTTCGGTTCCGGTCCGGCGCCGATGTAGTCGAGACCCGGATCGCGAGCCAGGCCCGTGCTCAGCGCCTTGAGGAAAGCTTCGGTGCGTGCCCACACACGGACGAAGCCGGCGGCGAAGTCGTCATCGGGAAGCGCTTCGAGTTCTGCCCGTTCTCTCTCATGGAGCAGCTGCATCGCCTCCAGTGCGACATCTCGCTCGGGGATCGCTTCGATGTCGAGTCCGACCGGGTCGTCGGCGACGGCGACGAGGACGAGACGACGAGACCTCGACACGGAGAATTCACACTCGTCGTGACGTGGTTTGCCCGCCGAGTCGAGGCGGATCTCGATCGCGGCGGGGTCCTGACCCAGATGCGCTCCGAGCACATGGCGGAGGACGACTCGGCCGGCAGACCAGGTGGCGGCCGCCTCGGCGTCGAATTCCTTCGCATAGTTGCGTTCCTGCTCGGTGAGCACGGAATCGTCATCCCGCGCCCAGGCCGCTTCGGCCGAGGTATCGGCGAGGATGAGGGTGACGGGCAGCTCGGTGGGCAGTTCGGTGAAGCTGGGGTGGTGCGCCATCGATCAGCGGCCCAGGGCCTTGTTGATCTTCTTCAGCTTGCGGTTGAGCACGAAGATCCGCACCGAACCGATGATTCCGGCGATGAGGATGCCGCCGATCGCAGCGAAGAGCATCGCCACGCCCAGGGGCAGTTCGAACTGCCAGCCGAAGTACTTGAACTCGGCCGGGACATTGTTCTGCAGAATGAAGATGAGCAGCAGGACGACGATGAGGGCGCCGAGGATGAGGGAGACCCACATTCCCGCGGACATTCCGGATCCGGCCTTCGTCGACGGCAGTTCACCGGTGTGTCCCGTCGGAGGCTGGGTCTGCTCATGCCGCTCCTGCGGGGACATCTCTCGGGTCTTGTCCACCGCAGCGGTCTCGCCCGTCGCGGGAGTATCGCTGCCGAGGACTGAATCGGTTTCGGCCAGGAGCTCTTCGGGCGTCTGCGAATCGCCACGCGGGTCTTGAGTACTCATGCGCCCCATCATAACTGCTGATAGGGCGCATAAGTCAGGTTTGCAGAAAGAGTCCCGGCAACCGCTGCCGGGACTCTTTCCTAAGGGGAGTCGATCAGTTGATCAGACGGTCTTGCTCAGCGAGGAGATGATCTCATTGAGCGTGGCCGAAGGCCGCATGGCGGCTTCGGTCTTCGCATCGTTCGGGTAGTAGTAGCCACCCAGGTCGACCGGGCTGCCCTGAACCTCGAGGAGCTCGGCCACGATGGCGTCCTCCTTCTCAGCCAGTGCCTTCGCCACGGGGGAGATGGCCTCGGCCAGAGCTTCGTCCGAGGTCTGCTCGGCCAGCTGCTGCGCCCAGTACAGGGTGAGGTAGAAGTGGCTGCCGCGGTTGTCGATCTCGCCGACCTTGCGCGACGGCGACTTGTTCTCCTCGAGGAACTTGCCGGTCGCGGCGTCGAGGGTGTCGGCCAGGACGCCGGCCCGCTCGTTTCCGTGGACGTTGAACTCGTGGCGGAAGGACTCTGCCAGGGCAAGGAACTCACCGAGGGAGTCCCAGCGCAGGTGGTTCTCCTCGACGAGCTGCTGAACGTGCTTCGGAGCCGAGCCGCCGGCACCGGTCTCGAACAGCCCGCCGCCCGCGATGAGCGGAACGACGGAGAGCATCTTCGCCGAGGTGCCGAGCTCGAGTATCGGGAACAGGTCGGTGTTGTAGTCACGGAGGACGTTGCCGGTCACCGAGATGGTGTCCTTGCCCTCGCGTATGCGGTCGATGGAGAACTGAGTGGCCTCCACCGGGTTCATGATGCGGATGTCCAGGCCCTCGGTGTCATGGTCCTTGAGGTATTCCTCGACCTTCGACGTGATGTTGCGGTCGTGGGCGCGGGTCTCGTCGAGCCAGAACACGGCCGGAGTCTCGGACAGGCGGGCACGGGTGACGGCAAGCTTGACCCAGTCGCGGACGGGGATGTCCTTCGTCTGGCAGGCACGCCAGATGTCACCGGCAGCAACCTCGTGGCTCATCAGCACATCGCCGGCGGAGTTGACGACCTCGACGGTTCCGGCCTCCGGGATCTCGAAGGTCTTGTCGTGGCTGCCGTACTCTTCGGCCTTCTGCGCCATGAGACCGACGTTGGGAACGGTGCCCATGGTCCGCGGGTCGAAGGCGCCCTTGGCCTGGCAGTCCTCGATGACGGTCTGGTAGACGCCGGCATAGGAGGAGTCGGGGATGACGGCCAGGGTGTCCTGGGTCTGGTCGTCCTTGTTCCACATCTTGCCGCCGACGCGGATCATCGCCGGCATAGAGGCATCGACGATGACATCGGAGGGCACGTGGAGGTTCGTGATGCCCTTGTGCGAGTTGACCATGGCCAGGTCGGGCCCGTCGGCCAGACCCTTCTCGATTCCGGCTTTGACTCCGGCAGCCGCCTCGGCAGGCAGGGTGTCGAGCCCGGCGAGGATGGCGGCCAGTCCGTTGTCGGAGGTCAGTCCCGCCTCGGCGAGGACGTCACCGTACTCGGCGAAGACGTCGGGGAAGAAAGCTTCGATGACCTTGCCGAAGAGGATGGGGTCGGAGACCTTCATCATCGTGGCCTTGAGGTGGACGGAGAAGAGGACGTCGTCGGCCTTGGCCGCGGCGATCTGGTCCTTGACGAATTCGTCGAGGGCGGCGGCGTTCATCTTCGTCGAATCGACGATCTCGCCGGCCAGGACGGGCAGGGACTCCTTGAGGACCTTCGTCTCTCCCGCAGCGGTGCGCAGGCGGATCGACAGGGTGTCATCGGCCTCGATGATCACGGACTTCTCGTTGTCGCGGAAGTCGTCCGAGCCCATGGTGGCGACGCGGGTCTTCGAGTCCTTGGACCATTCGCCCATCGAATGCGGGTGGGCCTTGGCGAAGTTCTTCACTGCCTGCGGAGCGCGACGGTCGGAGTTGCCCTCACGCAGCACCGGGTTGACGGCCGAACCCTTGACCTTGTCGTAGCGTGCCCGAACGTCCTTCTCCTCATCGGTCGAAGGCTCTTCCGGGTAGGCGGGCAGGTCGTAGCCCTGGGACTGCAGTTCGGTGATCGTCGCCTTCAGCTGCGGGACGGACGCCGAGATGTTGGGCAGCTTGATGATGTTGGCATCGGGGGTCTTGGCGAGATCGCCCAGCTCCGCGAGTGCGTCGCCGACCTGCTGTTCCTCAGGCAGACGGTCGTTGAACTGGGCCAGCACGCGTGCGGCGAGAGAGATGTCCCTGGTCTCAACCTCGACACCGGCCGACGTGGCGAAGGCTTCGATGATCGGCTTGAGCGAATACGTCGCCAGAAGCGGCGCTTCATCCGTGCGCGTGTAAATGATTTTAGCCATAGTTAAGGACCACTCCGCATCTTCTTGGGGTTTATCGCCCTCCATCCTACCTTCTGGGCCATTTCGGTAGGCGGCCCCGGCCGATGATGGTGCTCACATCCCCAGGTGGCACCCGGTAGTCTTCTGTGTCGGCACGGACAACAGAAAGAGGACGACAGTGGCCAAACTCTACTTCCGGTACGGGGCGATGAATTCCGGCAAGTCGACCGCTCTTCTGCAGGCGGCCTTCAACTACGAGGAACGCGGCCAGCGCGTTCTGCTGGCCAAGCCGCTGATCGACACCAAAGGCGCATCGCAGATCGTGTCCCGATTGGGCGTCACCCGTGAGGTCGACTTCGTCATCCCCGCCGACGGTGACGTGGAGCGGATCTATGCCGAACATGCCGACTACGTCGACCACGATGCCCTCATCGAATCCATCGACGCCCCGAAGATCCCGGTCGCGTGCCTGCTCATCGACGAAGCGCAGTTCCTCAGCCCCGTCCAAGTGGATTCGCTCATGCGGATCGCCACCACCGCCTCGGTGCCGGTGATGTGCTACGGAATCCGCACAGACTTCCAGACGAAGGCATTCCCCGGTTCAGCGCGACTGCTCGAGATCGCTCACACCCTCGAAGAACTCAAGACGATCTGCCGCTGCGGCCGCAAGGCGATGTTCAACGGCCGCCTCGTCGACGGACAGTTCATCTTCGACGGCGATCAGGTCGCCATCGACGGCAATTCCGTGACCTATGAGTCACTGTGCCCGAGCTGTTATCTCGAGTACTCCGGCGGTAGGCTGTCAACGACAGACTCCTGACCGATCCCGACACAGCTTCCCCGTCGAATCCAGCTCATCGACGACCGTCGTATCCAGTCGAAATCCGTTCGCACTTTCAGTTCTCAAGGAGCCTCCATGCGCATCGCCGTTCGTGCCTTCAACGACAATCCCGGTTCTCCCGTCCTCGTCTTCGGCAACGCTTTGGGCACTCGGATGCCTTTGTGGACCTCCGTGGCCGCGCGTCTGGCCGACGATTTCCAGATCTATCTCACCGACCTTCCCGGACATACCCTTCCCGCCGGCGATTCCCTCGCCGAGGCGGCCGCCCCGCTGACAGTCGAAGCGCTGGCTTCCGGTGTCGTCGAGTCCCTCGCCGAGCTCGGGGTGGAGTCCTTCATCTACTGCGGAGTCTCGATCTCCGGCGGCGTCGGTCTGACCCTGGCGCTCAACCACCCCGATTCGCTGACCGGACTCGTCGCCTGTGCGACGGCCGAGAAGTTCGGCACTCCCGAATCCTGGGACGAACGCATCGGCGAAGTCCGCGCCGACGGCACCAAGGGACTTGTCGATGACACCGCCGATCGGTGGTTCGCCGCCGGGTTCCTCGGCGAGGACATCGCCACCGGCCACCTCATCCTGTCCGACCTCGCCCTGGTCGATGACGAGGCGTACATCGCGGCCGCCTCGGCGCTGAAGACCTACGATCTGAGTGGGAAGCTCGGCTCGATCGCCACCCCGACGCTCGTCATCGCCGGCGCCCAGGATTCCGGCTGCACTCCCGAAGCGATGTCGGAGATGGCCGAACAGATCGAAGGTTCGCACTTCGCCACGATCCCGGACTCCGCTCACCTGCCGATGGTCGAACACCCTGAGATCGTCGTCGATCACATCCAGGAGTTCTGCGGCCAGCTCTAGAGTGGAGCGGACCGCGGCATCTTCGCCGTTCCGGTATTCGGGACCGGTGTCTGAGTCCGAGCGGAACTGGCAGACTGATGTCATGACTGAGCTGTTCGAACCGCTGACACTGCGCGGAACCGAGATCCCCAATCGCATCTGGCTGGCACCGATGTGCCAGTATTCCTGCGAAGCCGAAGACGGAATGCCCGGCCCCTGGCATCTCGTCCACCTCGGTGCCCGGGCGCAGGGCGGATTCGGGCTCATCCTCACCGAAGCCTCCGCAGTCGTCCCCGAAGGTCGAATCTCACCACAGGACGCCGGAATCTGGAACGACGACCAGGCAGAGTCATGGTCGGCCGTCGTCGACTTCGTCCACTCCCAGGGCAGCATCATCGGCATTCAGCTCGCCCATGCCGGCCGCAAGGCCAGCACCTATCGTCCTTTCACCGGTGAACCGAAGGGCAGCGTCCCCGAGTCCGAGGGCGGATGGCCGACGTTCGGCGCCAGCTCCATCGCCTATCCGCAGCTGGCCGAGCCCGTGGAGATGACGAAGGACGACATCGCCGAGGTGGTCGCCGCCTTCGCGGCCGCTGCCCGACGTTCGATCGATGCCGGGTTCGACCTCGTCGAGCTCCACGCAGCCCACGGCTATCTGCTCCATTCCTTCCTGTCCCCGCTGTCGAACCAGCGCAGCGACGAATACGGCGGCGATCTCGCCGGTCGGTCCCGACTGCTCCACGAGGTCTATGCGGCCGTCCGCGCCGAGGTCGGTGAGGATGTGCCGGTGTTCGTACGCATCTCGGCCAGCGAATGGACCGACGGCGGATTCGACATCGCCGAAGCCGCCGATGTCAGCCGTGCGCTGTCGGAGGCTGGAGTCGACCTCATCGACGTCTCCTCGGGCGGCAACTATCCGGTGCGGATCCCCATCGGTCCCGGTTACCAGGTGTCGCTGGCCGCGGCGATCCGCGCCGAGGGCGTGCCGACCGGAGCCGTCGGACTCATCACCGATCCGAAGCAGGCCGAGACCATCCTCAGCACGGGACAGGCCGATGCGATCTTCATGGCCCGAGCAGCCCTGCGCGAACCTTCCTGGCCGCAGCGGGCCGCCCATGTCCTCGGAGCCGAACCCGGACCCTACCCTCCGCAGTACACCCGCGGAGCCTGGTGACCTGTCCCTGAACCTCGGAAGCATCAGCACAGATTGAGGAGTTTGGAAATGCACACGATCGAAACCGAGCACGTCATCATCCGCTCTATCGCGGTCTCCGAGATGGCGAACAACGTCTATCTGCTCACCGCCAAAGAGACCGGCTCCCAGGTGCTCATCGACGCCGCCGACGACGCCGAGGCGATCACCGAGCTCATCGACTCGGGAGCCCAGGACACCGACGCGGAACCCATGCTGCGAGCGATCATCACCACACACCAGCACTGGGATCATATTCGGGCACTGCCGGCCACCTCGGCGAACTATCCCGAGGCGATGACGATCGCCGGTGCCGCGGACGCGGCCGCCATCACCGAGGCGGAAGGCGTGGAGATCGCGCACTCTGTCGATCACCTCGATGTCGGGGACTTCGGCGGATTCGTCCTCCAAGCCATCGCACTGCGCGGGCACACTCCCGGCTCGATCGCACTGCTTCTGCGCGACGGCGGTCAGACGATCCTGTTCTCCGGTGACTCGCTGTTTCCGGGCGGGCCGGGCAAGACCTGGTCGGCGGAGGACTTCACCTCACTCATGGACGACCTCGAGGAGCGGGTATTCGGCGAACTTCCGGACGAGACTCTCGTCCTGCCCGGACACGGGGACTCGACCACCCTGGGCGAGGAACGTCCGAAACTGGGGGAGTGGCGCGAACGCGGCTGGTGACCTCAGCTCGGCAGTGCCGCGAAGCCGAAGAGCGCCCAGACGATGGCGAGGAGACCCACGGCGATGATGCCGATGTTCCATCTCGTCTCGATGACACGCTGCCCACCGGGGTTGGCGAGTTCTGCGTCGCTGAGCGACGAATAGCGCTCGAGCACTGTGTCGACGGCCGGGCTCGGATTCTCGACGAGCCGGCGCATATCGTGCTCGTCCTTCTCCCACTTCTTGCCCTTGCCGGCCAGCGGCCATGAGGCGAACTTCTTCTCATGGGTGCGCACGCTCAGACCGAAGTGGGTCTCGAAGCCGTCGACGAGGTTCCACGGGATCGTCACGGTCTGCAGCGGATTGACCAAGATGAGCTGCTGTCTGTGCAGCTCGACGCGGGGGAACCGGTAGAAGACGAAGACCAAGGTGCCGACGGCCAGAGGGATGCCTGCGGCGGCCAGACCGCGCAGCGTGAAATCGCCGAAGAGGATTGAGAGCACGCCCAAGGCGCAGAGCCCGCCGACGATGAAGAACAGGGCCGTCGAACTCGTCGTCCGCACGACGGTCGGCTCGGTCTCATTGCGATCTATCTCACTGTCAGCCACCTGATCATCCTATCCATTGAGACTGAACAAAAGTTGTCTGTTCCCTTGGTTTCGAAACGGTAACGATTCCGAAATTTGCTCATTATGTGGACTCCGTCACAGTCGCCGGTGAATTAACTTTGTTGCAATCCATGTGAAAAACATGAACGCGGTCACATGCGCTTCGGTCTCTGCCGAAATGCTTCACGTGACCGGAATGCACTCCGGCTTTGGGGTGCAAGAACGAGGGTGACTCGCCCTAGAACAACAAGGAGAGAACGTGAACAAGCGCTTCCTCGCGGCTGGTGCCTCTGTGGCTGCCGCTGCAATGGTGCTCACCGCCTGCACACCCCCTGGCGGAGGCGATGACGACGAAGCATCGAAGGACACCGCCATCAATATCGGTTGGAACGAATCGTTCCGGTCGATGAATACGTTGACCGCCAACGGCAATGCAACCTCGAACGCCATTCTCACCTACATGATGAATGACAACTTCGGGTACTACGATGGTGACCTCGAAGTTCAGGACGGAGCCCTCGGCAAGGTCGAACAGGTTTCCGAAGACCCGCTCAAGGTCAAGTACACATTCAATGATGATGCCAAGTGGTCCGACGGCACCCCCGTCGACGCCGCCGACCTGGCGCTGACCTGGGCCGGCACCTCGGCGAACTTCAACACCGTCGAAGCCAACAACAACGACGACGGAACGGTGAAGAAGAACGACGCGAAGACCGTCTACTTCGATTCCTCGACCGCCGGTTCGGCTCTGATCAAGAAGTTCCCCGAGATCTCCGACGACGGCAAGGAGATCACCCTCGAATACTCCAAGCCCTTCGCCGACTGGCAGACCGAATTCGGCACTGGTGCCGACGGCGTCGGTGTGCCCGCTCATATCGTGGCGAAGAAGGCTCTCGGGATCGACGATGCCGAGAAGGGCAAGGAGGCCATCCTCAAGGCCATCAAGGACAAGGACACCGAGAAGCTGTCGAAGATCTCGAACACCTGGAACACCGGGTTCGACTTCACTTCGATGCCGAAGGACGAGGACCTGCTGGTCCACAACGGTCCGTACAAGATGACGAAGTTCGAGGAGGGACAGTATGTCACCCTCGAGCTCGACGACAAGTACACCGGTCCGGTGAAGCCGAAGGTCAAGACAGTCACGGTCCGCTACAACGGCGACCCGATGGCGATGATCCAGGCGATCGAGAACGGTGAGGTCGATATGACTCAGCCGCAGGCGACCGCTGACGTCCTCTCCGCCGCCGAGAAGATCGACGGAGTCAATGTCGATGCCGCCGATGGTGCGACGTATGAGCACGTCGACTTCACCTTCGACAACAAGGGTCCCTTCGATCCTGCTGCCAACGGCGGCGACGAGGAGAAGGCGAAGAAGGTCCGTCAGGCGTTCCTCAAGGCTCTGCCGCGTGAGGACATCGTCGAGAAGATCATCAAGCCCCTCAACGACAAAGCCGTCACCCGTGATTCGTACTCGCAGGTGCCGGGCTCGCCGATGTACGACGCGATCACCAAGGTCAACGGCGTCGCCGATGCCGCAGATGGTGACGTCGAGGCCGCGAAGAAGCTGCTCAAGGAAGCCGGAGTGGACTCCCCGACCGTGCGTGTCATGTACGACAACACGAACTCGCGTCGTCAGCAGGAATTCCAGCTGATCAAGGAATCGGCTGAGAAAGCCGGCTTCAAGATCAAGGACGTCGGAGATGTCAACTGGGGCACCCGCCTCGGTGACGGCACCTACGATGTTTCGCTGTTCGGTTGGCAGTCCGAGGGCACCGGCGTGTCCGAGAACGATGCGAACTTCCGCTACGGTGCGCAGAACAACTACGGCGGCTACAAGAGCGAGAAGATGAACAAGATCCTCGACAAGCTTCTCGTGTCCAAGGAAGAGGAGCAGCAGGATCTCCTCATCGACATGGAGAAGCAGCTGACCGAAGATGCCTTCGGTGCGCCGATCTTCCAGTTCCCCGAACTGACGATCTACCGTGACAGCGTGAAGAACGTGAAGTCGACCGCTGTGTCGCCGACGATGTTCTGGAACTACTGGGAGTGGGAAGTCAACTGATCCGCGACTGACGCGATCGGTTCTTCTCCACTCAAGCCCTCTGTGGGGATCACTGTGTGGTCCCCACAGCGGCGTTTTCGGAAGATTGAAACGGAACTCCCATCATGATCAGATTCATCCTCCGACGATTGCTGTCGACAGCGCTCGTGCTCCTCGTCGTCACCTTCGTCCTCTACCTGCTCCTCAACGTCGCGCTCGACTTCTTCTGGGACCTGCGCGCGAGCACATCACCGAACATCGAAGCTCTCTACGAGTCGCGTCGACGTCTCCTCGACCTCGACACTCCGGCCATCGTCCGGTATTTCAAGTGGTTGGCAGGAGTCGGCGGCTGCGCCATCGGCCAATGTGACTTCGGCATCGCCTGGAAGTCGGGTCAGGAAGTCACCGAACAGCTGCAGGGCGCGATCGTCAACACGATCAAGCTCATCACCGCCTCGACGATCGTGGCCATCATCCTCGGCATCGCCGTCGGCATGATCTCGGCCATCCGCCAGTACTCGGGCTTCGACTACTTCATCACCTTCGTCTCGTTCCTCCTCTACTCGCTGCCCGTCTTCTGGGTGGCGGTGCTGCTCAAGCAGTACGGAGCGATCGACATCAACAACTTCATCAACGATCCGACCTTGGAATCCTGGTGGCCGATCATCATCGGCTGTGTGGCCATGGGGCTGTTCTGGATGGGTGCGCTCGGCGGCAGCGCGAAGCGTCGCGTGATCACCTTCGTCGCCGCAGCGGTCATCACCTTCGGCACCATCTACTACATCCTCGCCAGCGGCTGGATGCAGCACCCGACGATCGGCCTCCTCGGCGTGGTCGTCATCGGCGCCGGTGCGGCCATCGTCATGACGTACCTGTCGACGGGCCTGAAGAACCGCCGCGTGCTCTATGCCACACTCATCACGGTGGCCGTCGGCGCGCTGCTCTACTGGCCGCTGATGAACCTCTTCTACTACGTCGACATGAACTGGCTGTGGATGTTCGGGCTCTTCATCGTTGCGATCGCCGTCGCCGTCGGCATCGGTCTGGCATTCCGAGGCCCGGATCCCTGGGATACCGCGCGCACGACGAGCTTCACGGCCATCATCGTGGCAGTGCTCATCTTCGCCGACCGTGTGCTGCAGGGCTGGCAGGAGTATTCGGACGACCCGGCCATCAACAATCGTCCGATCGCGACGATCGGTGCATCGGCGCCGAATATCGACGGCGACTTCTGGATCACGAACCTCGACTCGTTCACTCACCTGCTGCTGCCGTCGATCGCTCTCGTCCTCATCTCCTTCGCCTCGTACACCCGCTATACCCGCGGTTCGATGCTCGAGGTCCTGGGCCAGGACTACATCCGCACGGCACGAGCCAAAGGTCTCAACGAACGTACGGTGATCATGCGGCACGCTATGCGCAATGCGCTGCTGCCATTGGCCTCGGTCGTTCCCGTCGACATCATCACAATGATCGGCGGTGCCGTCATCACGGAGACGATCTTCGGCTGGAACGGCATGGGCAAGCTCTTCATCGATTCGCTGAGACAGGCAGAGCTCGACCCGGTCATGGCCTACATCCTGATCACAGGCCTGCTCGCTATCATCGCCAACCTGGTCGCGGACTTCCTCTATGCCGTCCTCGACCCGAGAATCCGAGTGAACGCATGAGTACTGACAACGACAAACAGAACGCTCTCGCCCTCGACGAAGTCGGGGACAATGCGATCGAGTCGAAGGAAACCGAAGGTCTTTCCCAGGGCAAGATCGTCCTGCGCAAATTCCTCCGTCACAAAGGCGCGATGATCTCCATCGTCGTCCTTGTGCTCGTGGCCATCTTCGCCTTCAGCGCACAGGGATTTGCGGGAATCCCCGGTTGGTGGAAGTTCAGTCATACGGCGTCCGGGCCCGTGGTCAACCCCGGCGGAGCCCCGACCTGGTCGTTTGCGAACTTCTTCTCACTCGGTGATCATCCCTTCGGTCAGGATGAGATCGGTCGTGACAACTTCTCCCGAGTGATGAAAGGGACACAGATCTCTCTCGTCGTCATGTTCATCATCGGCATCGTCTGCCTGATCATCGGCACGGTCGTCGGTGCTGTTGCGGGCTACTACCGCGGTTGGGTCGATTCGGTGCTCATGCGCATCACCGACGGTTTCGTCATCCTGCCGGTCATCGTGGTCGGATCGATCCTCGGTGTGCTCGTCGGCGGAGCGAACGGCCCGCTGCTCGGTGTGGCGCTGGGCTGCATCCTCTGGGTGGGTCTTGCACGTCTCGTCCGCGGTGACTTCATGTCGCTGCGCGAACGGGAGTTCGTCGATTCGGCCCGCGTGGCCGGGGCCAGCGATTTCCGGATCATGTTCAAGCACATGCTGCCCAATGCCATGGGCGTCATCATCGTCAACACGACGCTGATCATGAGTCAGGCGATCGTGCTCGAAGCCTCGCTGAGCTACCTCGGCTTCGGCATCAAACCGCCCGGCATCTCGTTGGGACAGCTCATCAGCGAATACCAGACCTCCTTCGCCACTCGTCCGTGGCTGTTCTGGTGGCCCGGCTTGTTCATCATCGTCATCGCTCTGTGTGTGAACTTCATCGGCGACGGTCTGCGCGACGCGTTCGACCCGCGGATGAAGACCATCCCGAGTTGGAGGAAGATGAAGAAGGCCGAGCGCATGGCACAGAAAGAGGCGAAGTGATGGCTGAGAAGAAAGCAGAGGCCCAGCCGAAGACGGGCTCCCCGATCCTCGAGGTCAATGACCTCGGAGTCCAGTTCTGGGTCAGCGACGAATGGTGGATGGCCGCCGAACACCTCGACTACACGGTCAATGCCGGCGAGGTTCTTGCGATCGTCGGCGAGTCCGGCTCCGGAAAGTCGCAGTCGAGCATGTCACTGCTCGGCCTCCTGCCGAGCAACGGCCGTGCGACCGGCTCAGCGAAGCTCAATGGGCGCGAACTCATCGGCATGCCTCCGGAGAAGATGCAGGCCGTGCGCGGCAACGACATCTCCGTGATCTTCCAGGAGCCGATGACTGCGCTCAACCCGGTCTACACCGCGGGGTACCAGATCGTGGAGACGCTGCGCGTCCACCTCGACATCGGTCCCAGTGAGGCGAAGCAACGGGCGCTCGAGCTCATGCGGCTGGTGGAGATCCCTGATCCGGAGGATCGGTTCCATTCGTTCCCGCATCAGCTCTCCGGCGGTCAGCGTCAGCGCATCATGATCGCGCAGGCTCTGGCCTGTCAGCCGAAGCTGCTCATCGCCGATGAGCCGACCACGGCGCTCGACGTCACGGTGCAGGCCGAGATCCTCAAGCTCATGCGCGAACTGAAGTCGAAGCTCGATGCGGGCATCATCCTCATCACGCACGATATGGGCGTGGTGGCGGATATGGCCGATCGCATCATCGTCATGCGCGCCGGCAAGGTGGTCGAATCGGGTACCGCGGAGGAGATCTTCTACAACCCGCAGCATCCGTATACGAAGCAGCTCCTCGAGGCTGTTCCCCACCTCGGTGAGGGTACCGACAGCGAAGCATTCGGCGGCAGCATCGACGATGTCGAGGCCTCGCTGTCCGATATCACTTCCGATCAGGCCTCGCACGCCGATGACCCGGTCGGCGCACCGGACTCCGCCGTAGGTGGCGACGGTCTCTCCGAGGCCGGGGCTGCCGATATGGCCGTGGCCGAGGCTCGCGCTCAGGTGACCGCGCAGGACCGTCCCGATATCGAGATGGACTCCACGGAGACGTACTACCATCCAGGTTCGCAGGCGGACTTCTCGAAGCCCTCTGCCCTGCAGCTGCGTGACGCCGCGATCGAGTACCCCGCAATCGGAAGGAAGAAGGCCTTCCGCGCCGCTCATCACATCAATCTAATGATCGCCCCCGGCGAAGTCGTGGGCCTGGTGGGGGAGTCGGGGTCGGGCAAGACCACGATCGGGCGCGCCGCTCTCGGGCTGCTGCCCACCGTTGAAGGCGACATGGTCGTCAACGGCACGAGCATCAAGGGCCTGAGCAATAAGCAGATGAGGCCCCTGCGCAAGGAAGTCGGGATCGTGTTCCAGGATCCCGGTTCCTCGCTCAACCCGCGACTGCCGGTCGGAGAGTCGATCGGTGAGCCGCTCTACCTCCACGAGGGGATGAAAGGGCCGGAGCTGAGCAAGCGGGTCGAGGAGCTGCTGACCGCGGTCGAACTGCCGACTTCTATGCGCAACCGCTATCCGCATGAGCTCTCCGGAGGTCAGCGTCAGCGCATCGGCATCGCCCGTGCCCTGACCCTGCGCCCGAAGCTGCTCATCGCCGATGAGCCGACCTCGGCCCTCGACGTGTCCGTGCAGGCGAAGGTCCTCGACCTGTTCGAAGGTCTGCAGAAGGAATACGGCTTCGCGTGTCTGTTCATCAGCCACGACCTGGCCGTGGTCGAGCGCATCGCCGAGCGCATCGCGGTGATGCGCCACGGCTACCTCGTCGAGATCGGCAAGTCCTCACAGGTCGTGTCGAACCCCGTCCACCCGTACACACAGCGTCTGCTGTCTGCGGTTCCCGTTCCGGATCCGCAGGAGCAGCGCAAGCGTCGGGAGGCCAGGGACGCGGTTCTCGAGGCCACGATGAACGCCTGAGTCCGCCCAAGCTGACGGCCACCTGCACGCGAGAGCGTGCGGGTGGCCGTATAATTGTCTGTTGGGTCCGGGCTGGACCGATCTCTCTATCTCAAAAAGGTTCTTGATGACTGAAGCCATCACACGACGGGAAAACCGCCGAAACGTAGCAATCGTCGCACACGTCGACCACGGCAAGACCACGCTGGTCGACGCCATGCTCCGGCAGACCGGTGTGTTCAGCGAACACGGCGACTTCGCCGAACGCGTCATGGATTCAGGCGACCTCGAACGTGAGAAGGGCATCACCATTCTCGCGAAGAACACCTCCGTCCTCTACAACGGTCCCTCGGCCGGCGAGGACCCCATCGTCATCAACGTCATCGACACCCCCGGGCACGCCGACTTCGGTGGTGAGGTCGAGCGCGGACTGTCCATGGTCGACGGCGTCGTCCTCCTCGTCGACGCATCGGAAGGTCCGCTGCCGCAGACCCGCTTCGTCCTGCGCAAGACGCTGGCCGCGAAGCTGCCCGTCATCCTCGTGATCAACAAGACCGACCGTGCCGATGCCCGCATCGACGGAGTCGTCGAGGAAGCTCAGGACCTGCTCCTGGGTCTGGCCTCCGACCTCGCCGACGAAGTCCCCGACCTCGACGTCGACTCCGTCCTCGATGTGCCCGTCGTCTTCGCCGCCGCGAAGGCAGGTGCCGCCTCCCTCGAACAGCCCGCCGATGGAGCGGTCCCGGACAACCCCGACCTCGAACCGCTGTTCAAGACCATTCTCGAGACGATCCCGGCACCGGAGATCAACTCCGACGGCATCCTCCAGGCACATGTCACGAACCTCGACGCCTCGCCGTTCCTCGGCCGTCTGGCTCTGCTGCGCATCTTCGGCGGCACGTTGAAGAAGGGCCAGCAGGTCGCCTGGGCCCGCGGTGACGAGATCAGCTCGGTGAAGATCACCGAACTGCTCGAGACCCAGGGTCTCGACCGGGTGCCCGCCACGGAGGCCTCGGCCGGTGACATCGTCGCCGTCGCCGGCATTCCCGACATCATGATCGGTGACACGCTCACCGACATCAACAATCCGAAGCCGATGCCGGCGATCGTCATCGACGATCCGGCGATCTCGATGACCGTGGGTATCAACACCTCCCCGTTGGCCGGCCGTGAGAAGAACACGAAGGTCACCGCCCGCATGGTCAAGGACCGCCTCGACCAGGAGCTCGTCGGCAACGTCTCGCTCAAAGTCGTCCCGACCGAACGCCCCGACGCCTGGGAGGTCCAGGGTCGCGGTGAGCTGGCTCTGGCCATCCTCGTCGAGCAGATGCGCCGTGAAGGATTCGAACTCACGGTCGGCAAGCCTCAGGTTGTGACCAAACAGGTCGACGGCAAGGTCCATGAGCCCTTCGAAGAGCTCACGGTCGATGTGCCGGAGGACTACCTCGGCGCCGTGACCCAGCTGCTGGCTGCCCGCAAGGGTGTCATGTCGACCATGACGAACCACGGCACCGGCTGGGTGCGGATGGAGTTCAAGGTCCCCGCTCGCGGCCTCATCGGATTCCGCACTCGGTTCCTCACCGAGACCCGCGGCACCGGTATCGCGAACACGATCTCGGCCGGATACGGACCGTGGGCCGGCAACATCGAGTTCCGCATCAACGGATCTCTCGTGGCCGACCGCGCGGGAACAGTGACCCCGTACGCGATGATCAACCTGCAGGACCGCGGTACCTTCTTCGTCGAACCGACCTCCGAGGTCTACGAAGGCCAGATCGTGGGCGAGAACTCGCGCGCCGACGATATGGACGTCAACATCACGAAGGAGAAGAAGCTGACGAACATGCGTTCGGCTTCTGCCGACAGCTTCGAGAACCTCACTCCGCCGCGCAAGCTGACCCTCGAGGAGAGCCTCGAGTTCGCTCGTGAGGACGAGTGCGTCGAGGTCACCCCGGGTGCCATCCGCATCCGCAAGGTCGAACTCGATCAGAAGGAACGCGCAAAGCTCTACGCGAAGATGCGCCGCCAGAACGCCTGAGCCGGATTCCTTGATCCGGCAGCACCGAATGACCTCGAGCACCCAGGAACCAATGACTGTTACGCCACGCGTCCTCCTCGTGCACGCTCATCCCGACGATGAGACGATCACGACGGGCGGCACGATCGCCGAATTGGTCTCCGAGGGTGCCGAGGTCATGGTGCTCACCGCCACCCGCGGTGAGGGCGGCGAGGTCATCCCCGCAGAGCTGAAGCAGCTCGAGGGCGACCGGGCCGGTCTCGCCCGGGTCCGGGAGCAGGAGATCGCCGAGGCGATGCTTGCTCTCGGTGTGCGTATGCACACCTTCCTCGGCGGGACCACGCGCACCTTCGAGGATTCGGGAATGGAATGGGGACCGGACGGTCACGCTCGACCCGCGGCATCGATGACCGACAACGCTCTGTGCGCAGCCGACATCACGACCGTGGCCAGACACATCGCCGCCGTCATCGACGCCTTCGAACCGCACGCGATCATCACCTACGCCGCCAACGGGGGCTACGGTCACCCCGACCACGTGCGGGTGCACGAGGCCACGACCGCGGCAATCGACTTCGCCGAATGGCGGACCGGTCGACTGCTCTACGTCGACACCCCCGCCGAGGTGGCCCGCCGTTCGTTCGACCCGCACCAGGCAGGCTTCGCAGACACCGGATTCGCCCCCGCCGACACGATCCCGGCCAAACCGCCGGTCGGTCAGATCGTCATCGACCAGGACGTCAGCGCGGTGCTGCCGGCGAAACGGGCAGCGCTGGAAGCCCACCGCACCCAAGTGAGTGTCGCCGGCGGCTTCTTCGCCTTGTCCAACGGAGTCGGCCAGAAGATCGGCGACCGTGAATACTTCTCTATCGGAGCCGGGGCGCCGATCCCGACGGAGATCCTCAACGCCGGATTCGCCCCGCACGTGCTCGCCGGCCTCGATGTCGCAGCGGTCGAAGCTCAGGAGAATACAGCGGCTCAGCCCCTGCGTCGGAGTCGCGCACCGCGGAAGCCCGGAATCTTCGCCTACCTCCACTCCGCTGTGCTCGGACTGCTCATCGCCTTCCTCGGCACAATGCAGCATCTCAACGTCACGGTGGTCGACCTCGGCGAGACCCCGATCATCCTGCCGTGGGGACTCGTGCTGGCCCTGGCTCTGGCCGCTGCGGGGCTGTGGCATCTGAAGACGATGTATCGCAGCAGCGCCCCGATGCTGGTCGCCGCCGTGATCATCGCCGTACTGTCCTTCGTCTTCGGCCAGCCGAAGTGGCTGCCCGGCGCAGATATGATCGTCACCGGACTGCTGCGTTCCGTTGTATGGCTGCTCGGACCGATGGTCCTAACTGCCGTCTTCTCCTTCATCAACGTGCGCGGGCACGATCGCACTCGCTAGACTCGTGCGAACCGCACCGAATCAGTCGTTATCGACACCCTCGGGAGAATGATGCCGACCAATACCCTGTCCGATGGAACCTCGAACGCAGGCGGGCCCGACCCGTCCGGCAGCGCTGCCCGGAAGAAGTCGGTCTGGCCCTTCATCCTCGTGGCCGTCGTTGTGCTGGCCGCCATCTATGTGGTGATCGGCTTCTTCAGCGGTCGCATGCTCGCGCCGGGGACGACCGTGGCGGGAATCGACATCGGCGGCAAGTCCGCGACAGACGCCGAGAACACACTGCGCAACGACCTGCGCGATGACGCGGAGAAGGACATCGTCTTGAAGGCCGGAGAACCGACGGCGAAGCTCGACCCGGAGAAGGCCGGAATCACCTTCGACGCGGAAGCGACAGTCGAGCGCATCACCGGCTTCAGCCTCGACCCCACCGTCATCTGGGACCGCCTGTTCGGCGAGGACGAAGTGGATCCCGTCATCGAGGTCGACGAGGAGAAGTTCGACAAGGAGACTGCGAAGGTCACGGAATCCCTGGCCGTGGATCCCAAGGACGCCGAACTCGAGTTCGACAAGACCACACCGAAGGTCAAGGACGGCAAGAAGGGCCAGACCGTCGAGACCGCCGCCGTGCGCACCGCCGTCGACGATCATTGGCTGCGCACCGAGGATGCTCTCCCGGTCAGTCCGACGAACGTCGACCCCGATATCACCACGTCCGAAGCCGAGGACATGGCCGACGGATTCGCGAAAGACGCGGTGAGCAAGGACCTCACGATCACGGCGAAGCCTGGGAAGGATGCGGATTCGAAGGTCAAGGGCGGTGACCTCACCGTGTCTCCGAAGACCGTCGCGAAGACTCTGACGTTCAAGGCCGAGGACTCGAAGCTCAAGCCTGTCTTCGATCAGGAGGCCCTGCAGAAGTCCGTGCTGGCCGCGAACAAGGACATCGGGCGACCGGCCGAAGACGCGAGTTTCGAGATCAAGGACGGCAAGCCCGAGGTCGTGCCCTCCCGCGATGGAATCGGGATCAAGGCCAAGGAGCTGACTGGCGCGGTCACCGATGCCATCAACGGCAAGGAGGACAAGCCCACGGTGACACTGGCCTCGGTCAAACCCGAGTTCACGACGAAGGACGCGAAGAAGGCCGATGTCTCCGACACCGTGTCACACTTCTCCACCGGCTACAGCTCCGAACCCAACCGCGATACGAACCTGCGGGTGGCTGCGAAGAGGGTCTCCGGCACCGTTCTCAAACCCGGTGAGCAGTTCTCCCTCAATGAAGCTCTGGGCCAGCGCACCGCCGCAAACGGCTACAAACCTGCCGGCGTGATCTCCGAAGGGCAGATGAAGGAAGACTACGGCGGCGGCGTCTCACAGGTGTCGACGACTCTGTTCAATGCGGCGTTCTTCGCCGGCTTCGAACTCGACGAACACCAGGCGCATTCGCGTTATATCTCCCGCTATCCGGAGGGCCGCGAGTCGACCCTCGACTGGTCGTCGATCGATATGAAGTTCACGAACAACTCGAAGACTCCGGTCGTCCTCGACATGTACCTCAAAGACGGAGAGGTCCATGCGAAGGTCTTCGGCGTCAAGAAGTACGATGTGTCGGCCGACGCCTCGGATCGGTTCAACCACACCTCACCGGGGTCGGTCACCGAAAGCGGGCCTTCTTGCTCCCCGCAGTCGCCGAAGGGCGGCTGGTCGATCCGGATCACCCGGACCATGAAGGACATCGCTTCGGGCAAGACAACGAAGGACGGCTTCACCACGGTCTACCGGCCCGTGAACAAGGTCGAGTGCAAGGGCTGAACCCTCCTCACAGGATTCCGTCCGGCTGACCGTTCAGCTGACCGTTCAGCGTGCTTCGGCGTACCAGGACCGGTGACGCACTGTCGCACCGAGAGAGGCGAAGAGGCCCAGCGACGCCTCATTGCTCGACTCGACGTCGACGAGGTAGGACCTGACCCCGCGCTGAGCGAGCAGTGCCGCCGAGGCAGCGGCCACCGAACGCCCGGCACCGCGTCGTCGCAGATCGGGACGAGTGATGAGGTTGGTGATGACACCCCATTTGCTGCGCTCGACCACCCTGCAGGCCGCCACCATGGTCCGGGATCCATCGGGATGCTCGGCATAGGCGGTGACGAACTCACACGGCTGATCGGCTTCGATGAGTGTCTTGAACGCCTCGGCCGAACCCGGTTCCTCACCGGGGCTGCGCTGTGACGTCCATGCGGCGAAATGCTCGGTGGTCGGCGCATCGGAGACGTCGATGATCAGACCGGCGGCGGCCGCCTCGGCGGGGGAGGACGCACCGCCGGCTGCCTCCGCGGTGGCGCCGGTGAGCAGAAGTGTGGCCCCGGAAGGGGTGTAGCCGCGAACCGAGAGCAGGGGAGCGAGCCCCTCACATTCGGGTGCCAGCGTCGAGGAATCGTCAGCGGAATAGATCTGGACGCGGCTCGGCCTGCCTCGGGTCCGATACCATTCCTCGACGGCATCGAGGCCCTGTTCCCACCCGAGGCCGGTGTCGGTCACGGGCAGGCAGGAATTGGCGCGCCGGGTCGCGGATTCCGAATGCCGCAGCAGCCAGCCCTTCTGCAGCAGACTGACCTCGGCGGCCGCCTCGGTGCCTTCGTTACGTAGATTCTCCACGTGCAGCCAGGACACGTCGTGGGGAAGCCAGGCGGCGGCGGAGATGCGCCGCAGATCCACGGCGGAGACGATCTCATGCGTGCGCCCGGCCTTCGTCGGAGCCGGGGGCACCTCGTGGACGAGGAGGATCTGGTCGCGAGCGATGCGCAGGGGGCCGCGCTTCGTATCGATCTCGAGCCCCGCCTCGTCGACGGCTGTGACGACGCCGAGGGCATCCGACGTCGAATGGGTGTCACCGGGTGCGAGCGAATACCGCACGACCACTCGTCTGCCGGGCTGCAGATCGTCCACTTCTGGCCTTCCTCCGCGAAATTGATGCCCTCCCACCCTATGACACGCACGTTCCGGTCGGGTGCAGGCGTGGGCGGGGATGTCAGATGCAATGCGAATCACTTGAGACCGGTGGTCACGGGAATCGGGCGAAGGCGTATTGTGGGATGTATATGCGCACCATCTGTGAGTCTTTCGAGGAGTCAGCCCAGTGACGTACATCATTGCCCAGCCCTGTGTCGACCTCAAGGACAAGGCCTGCATCGACGAATGCCCCGTCGACTGCATCTACGAGGGCGAACGCAGCCTGTACATCCACCCAGACGAATGCGTCGACTGCGGTGCGTGCGAACCGGTGTGCCCCGTCGAGGCCATCTTCTATGAGGACGATGTGCCCGATGAGTGGGAAGAGTACTACAAGGCCAACGTCGAATTCTTCGATGACCTCGGTTCGCCCGGCGGTGCCGCGAAGCTCGGCAACACCGGCAAGGACCATCCGATCATCTCCGCCCTGCCGCCGCAGAACCACGACGACTGACCGATGACGAACGCCTTCGGACTCAACCTCCCGGACTACCCTTGGGACCGGCTCACGGAATACCGCCACCGGGCCGCCGAGCATCCCGACGGAGTGTGTGACCTCTCCATCGGCACTCCGGTCGACCCCACCCCCGAGGTGATCCGGCGTGCGCTGTCGGACGCAGGGGATGCGCACGGCTACCCGACGACCGCCGGAACAGCACAGCTTCGGGAAGCCGTCGCCTGGTGGTACGAGAACTGGCATTCGGTTCAGCTCGATCCCGCCACGGAGATCCTGCCGACTGTGGGCTCGAAGGAGCTCGTAGCCTGGCTGCCGACCCTGTTGGGGCTGCGCGAGCGAGGACTGGCCGTCGCCTGTCCCTCCGCTGCCTACCCGACCTACGAGATGGGTGCGACGATCGCTGGTGTCGAATGCCGCCGTCTCGACGCCGCGCAGATCGTCGACGGGGAGGCATTGGACGGTGTCGGTCTGCTGTGGATCAACACGCCGAGCAACCCGACCGGTGAGGTCCTCGACGTCGACAACATCGCCGAGGTGGTTCGCCGTGCTCGTGCCGCCGGAGTCGTCGTCGCATCGGACGAATGCTACGGACTGCTCAATTGGGAATCCGATGAGCCGGCGCCGAGCGTACTTGCAGCCGCGGGGGAGTCGAATGCCGGTGTGCTGAGTGTGTACTCGATGTCGAAGCAGTCGAACCTCGCCGGCTACCGCGCGGCGTTCGTCGCCGGTGACGCCGAGCTCATCTCCGATCTCACCCGCTCACGCAAGCACGCGGGAATGATCGTGCCGTTCCCGATTCAGGAAGCCATGGTCGCCGGACTCCGCGACACCGAACACGTGCTGGCGCAGAAGGAGACCTACCGGTCACGACGCGAGCAGCTGCGAACTGGTCTCGAAGAGTACGGATTCCGCATCGACCATTCGACTGCTGGTCTCTACCTGTGGTCGACCGCGGACAAGAACTGCTGGGAGTCCCTGGCTGACCTTGCCGAACTCGGCATCGTGGCGGGTCCCGGAGAGTTCTACGGAGCGGCGGCTGCCGACCATGTGCGGATTGCGCTGACCGCCACCGACGAACGCATTCGAGCCGCGGCCGAGCGTCTTCGGGCCGCCGCGAGATGATTACGAGGGCGGGGCACGGTGCGAGGAAGTCGACGGTTTCCGAGCGTCCGCTAAGTTCCTGCTAAGACTTCATGCAGGGCGAAAAACTGTTATCTGCCCTGGTCAGACGTATTACCAGCCAGTAAATGAAGCGTGCAGTGATTTTCTGATTCCCGCAGTTGTCGGTAGTCTTTGAAAGAACTGTGCAAAACACCTCAGGAAGTTCTTGGGGTCGGTCAACGGTGAGGAGATCGAATGACTTCGGAGGCGAACCTCAGGATCGCTGATACGGAGCTGACACTGCCCGAGGTGTCAGCAACAGCGGGCAACAACGGATACCGTATCGGTTCTCTGCTCAAAGAGACCGGCGCGGTCACATACGATCCAGGGTTTGCCAACACTGCAACCACCTCGTCGTCCATCACCTACATCGATGGTGACAACGGTGAGCTGCAGTACCGCGGTTACCCGATCGAACAGCTCGCGGAACAGTCGAACTTCGTCGAAGTCTGCTACCTCCTCATCTACGGTGAGCTGCCGACTCAGGAACAGTACGATGCCTTCGACGCTCGCCTGCGCGGACACACCATCGTCCACGAGGACCTGCGGCGCTTCTTCCGAGCGTTCCCGTACGACGCTCATCCGATGCCTATGGTTGCAGCTGCCGTCGCGGCTTTGTCGACGTTCTACCAAGATGACCTCGATGTCTTTGACGAAGACCAGATCGACACCTCGTCGTTCCGTCTGCTCGCGAAGATGCCGACCATCGCGGCACTTGCGCATCGGAAGAACATGGGCCTGCCGGTCATCCACCCGGATAACTCGCTGAGCCTCGTGGAGAACTTCCTGCGAGTGAACTTCGGCGTTCCCGCTGAGGAATACGAACCGGATCCGCTGGCGGTCAAGGCCATGGATCAGCTGTTCATCCTCCACGCCGATCACGAGCAGAACTGCTCGACCTCGACGGTTCGCCTCGTCGGCTCGTCGCAGGCCAACGTGTTCCAGTCGATCTCGGCCGGCGTCAACGCCCTGGCCGGACCGCTGCACGGCGGCGCGAACTCCGCAGTGCTCGAGATGCTCGAGCAGATCGCGGCCTCCGAGGACGGACCGAAGAAGTTCATGGAACGCGTGAAGAACAAGGAAGACGGCGTCCGTCTCATGGGCTTCGGTCACCGCGTGTACAAGAACTACGATCCGCGCGCGAAGATCATCAAGAAGACGGCTGACGAGGTTCTCGCGCGGTCCGGCGGCGACCCGCTGCTCGAACTGGCTCAGCAGCTCGAAGAGATCGCGCTGGCCGACGACTACTTCGTCGAGCGCAAGCTCTACCCGAACGTCGACTTCTACACGGGCCTCATCTACAAGGCTCTCGGATTCCCGACGAATATGTTCACCGTGCTCTTCTCGGTCGGTCGCCTGCCCGGCTGGATCGCCCAGTGGCGCGAGATGATCAAGGACCCCGAGACGAAGATCGGCCGTCCCCGACAGATCTACACGGGCGAATACAACCGGAACTACAAGGACATCAGCGAACGCTGAGTCCCAGCGGACGCAACGGCGTCGGAGCAGATTCGTCTGCCCGGCGCCGTTGTGCATTCACCTGCCCGGCACAGTCGTAACTGCCCAGGTCCGTCCCGCGCCGCTGCCCTTTCCCCCGCACCGGCTGCGCTGTTCCGCGCTGCCCTTTTCACAGGTGCATTTCTCCGGCAGGCCTCCCGTCGCCAACATGTCCTCAGCGTGGGCCTTCGTTCGCCATCCCGCACCGGTAGTGCCACTATGCGCCGGTGGTGGCTTCTCCTACACGTGCTTGGGCATGCGTCACCGTTGGTGCCACAACCTCCTGCAGGAACGGGGCGTTATGGCACGCGCGAGATGTTTTGCCTCAAGCGGAGTGATTTGCGACGAGCCATGGTGGATGCATGCTCGCAGGCGAGGCAGATGCGTGCGTGTTCGCTAGGACTGCAGCGATGGGGCGCGTTATCGGAGGAGTGAATGCGCTGAGGGCGCGTCCACATGATGTGAACGCGCCCTTGGCTGCTCTTCGCAGGCGATTCGGCTTCCGCCTCACCGTCAACAAGGTGCCCTCATCTTTCCAGCGAACGGCAGGTCGGTCGATGAGACCCGTTTCGCCGGTCGCCGGAGGCTGACTCAGTGGAGGTCGGGGTTGAGCTCGATGCCCTTTGAGTCGCGAGCGATCGCCTCGACGGTGCCGGTGACCGAATTGCGGCGGAAAAGGATGTTGTTCTTCCCGCTGAGCTCGGCGGCCTTGACCACGGCATCGTCTTCGCCAGGGACCGTCACGCGAGTGCCTGCAGTGATGTAGAGACCGGCTTCGACGATGCAGTCATCGCCGATGGAGATGCCGACACCGGCGTTCGCGCCGAGGAGGCTGCCCGAGCCGATGGAGATGCGGTGCGTGCCGCCGCCGGAGAGCGTACCCATGATTGAGGCTCCGCCGCCGATATCCGAGCCGTCTCCGACGACGACGCCCTGGGAGATGCGGCCTTCGACCATGGCCGAACCGAGCGTCCCGGCATTGAAGTTCACGAAGCCTTCGTGCATGACGGTGGTGCCGGGAGCAAGGTGAGCGCCGAGGCGGACACGGTCGGCGTCGGCGATGCGCACGCCGGAGGGGATGACGAAGTCCGTCATCCGCGGGAACTTGTCGAGCCCGTACACGGCAACAGGGCCGCGGGCGAGGAGCTTGGCGCGAGTGGCCTCGAAGTCCTCGGGGGAGCAGGCGCCGAAGGAGGTCCACACGACATTGGCGATATGGCCGAAGATTCCGTCGAGGTTGACGTCGTTGGGGGTCACGACGCGGTGGGACAGTGCGTGCAGACGCAGGTAGGCGTCGGCCGCCGAGGCGGGACCGGCGTCGAGATCGATCGTGGTGGTGACGACCTCTGAGCGGGTGCCGCGAGCCTCATCGGTGCCCTCCAGGGCGTCGAGACCGTCGTCGGCGGCGCGAGCGGTGGCGGCCGCCTCGGCGGTGTCGTGGGTATCGCCGGTGCTCAGTACCGGGTACCAGACGGAGAGGACGGTGTCGGAATGGATCGTGGCGAGTCCACGTGCGGAAACGATGCGTTCTGTCATGCCTCAAGCCTAGACGGTGGCGCCGTACTAGGCTAAGAGACATGACTGTCGATCCATCTGCTGAGACTGATGCCATATTCGCGCCCGTCGGCGACCTCGGCGAGTACCTGTTCGCCGCGGTGGGTGACCCGGCCGAACTCACCGGCCGACTGTGCGCCATCGAATCCGTGTCCGGGAACGAAACCGTCCTCGCCGATGCCGTCGTCGCTGTGCTGGAGAGGATCAGCGCGGGTCCGGGACCGGACCTGGAGATCCTCCGCGACGGAGACACCGTCATCGCTCGCACGAACCTGGGGCTGGCCGAGCGCATCGTCGTCGCCGGCCACCTCGACACCGTTCCCGTCGAAGACAACCTTCCGCCCGTACGCACCCACATGTCCGGAGACGACTACCCCGATGATGAGGTCATCTGGGGGCGGGGTGCCTGCGATATGAAGGCCGGAGTGGCGATGCAGCTGTCCACCGCGGCCGCGCTGACCAGTCCGAACCGCGATGTCACTTGGGTCTTCTACGACCATGAGGAGGTCGATGCCTCACTCAACGGACTCGGCCGCGTCTCCCGCAACCATCCCGATTGGCTGGCCGGTGACTTCGCGATCCTCGGCGAACCCTCGAACGCCTCCGTCGAAGGCGGCTGCAACGGAACCATCCGCGTCGACGTCACCACCACCGGAGTCCGGGCCCACTCGGCCCGTGCTTTCATGGGTGTCAACGCCATCCATGCTGCCGCCGAGATCCTCACCCGGCTCGCCGAATTCGAGACGGGCACCGTCACGGTCGATGGGCTCGACTACCGCGAATCCCTGTCCGCCGTGAACATCCGCGGGGGAGTCGCCGGCAACGTCGTGCCCGACGAGTGCGTGGTGTCCGTGAACTACCGCTTCGCTCCGAGCAAGTCGGCCGCCGAGGCGGAATCCTTCCTGCGCGAGCTCTTCACCGGATTCGACGTCGTCGTCACCGATGCCGCCGAGGGGGCCCGCCCCGGACTCGACCGGGCGATCGCCCAGGACTTCATCGACACCCTCGGTCTGTCCCCGGCACCGAAGCTCGGCTGGACGGATGTGTCCAGGTTCAGCGCCCTCGGCGTTCCGGCGGTGAATTTCGGTCCCGGCAACCCTCTGTACGCCCATAAGTCGGACGAGCATGTGAGAGTCACCGAGGTGGAACAGGCCACCGCAACTCTGCGCAGCTACCTTCAGGGCCGGTGAACGAGATGACCAGAGCGACAGACGACGTCGATGGCGAGCTTTCGAGTGCTCCCGGGCGCCTTTCCGCCGACGATCAGACAGGCGACCGGGGAGACGACCCAACAGGTGACCCGGGCTTCTACAGCAAGGGCCCGCTGAGGCTGAGCGGTGACCAGGTGCCGGCGACGACGACGGACCAGCGCCTCCTCGAATCGAAGTCGGGCACCGACTGGGTGCATGAGGACCCGTGGCGTGTCATGCGCATCCAAGCCGAGTTCGTCGAAGGATTCGGCTCGCTGGCCGAGATCGGACCGGCAGTGTCCATCTTCGGCTCAGCCCGTCTGAAAGCCGGCACCCAGGCCTATGCGGACACCCGCGAGATCGCTCGCCGCATCGCCGAGAACGGTAATGCGATCATCACCGGCGGGGGACCCGGAATCATGGAGGCCGGCAACCTCGGTGCCTGCGAGGGCGGGGGAGTGTCCATCGGGCTGGGCATCGAGCTGCCCTTCGAGACCGGACTCAACCAGCATGTCGAACTCGGCGTGAACTTCCGCTACTTCTTCGTCCGCAAGACCATGTTCCTCAAATACTCGCGCGGATTCGTCGTCATGCCCGGAGGCCTGGGCACTCTGGACGAGCTGTTCGAAGCCTTCACCATGGTCCAGACCGGCAAGATCACCTCATTCCCGATCGTGCTTTTCGGGACCGACTACTGGCGCGGGCTCGTCGACTGGATGCAGAACACCCTGCTGGCCGCAGGGACGATCAGCGAAACAGACCTGAACATGTTCACCCTCACCGATGACATCGACGAAGTCGTCGCCGCGATCGGACCGGGACACGGCCAGGACTCGGCCGCGGCGAATCCTGCGAACGGTCGACCATGAGGGGCGACATCTCATCAGTGCCGGAGGGCGAACGGTTCGATCTGGCCCGGGCTCGGCCCGGAACCCCGGCGATCATGGCCGTGATCAACCGCACCACAGATTCGTTCTACGAATCCGCCGCCACCCTCGACGAGGCGATCACGGCGGTGGAGGCGGCCGCCTCGGCGGGTGCTCAGATCGTCGATATCGGGGGAGTGCGCGCCGGCCGCGGACGGGAGATCTCCGTGGCCGAGGAGATCGACCGCGTGTGCCCGACCATCGAAGCAGTCGCAAGGTCCCACCCGCACGTGCTCATCAGCGTCGACACCTGGCGCCATGAAGTGGCCGAGGCTGCCTGCAGGGCCGGTGCGGGACTGCTCAACGACACCTGGGCCGGGATCGACCCGAAGCTCGCCGAGGTGGCCGCCCGACATGATGTCGGCATCGTCTGCTCCCACACAGGGGGGGTGGATCCGCGCACCGACGCCCACCGCAACCGCTATGGCCTAAAGGCCGGTGACGTCGTCGATTCCACCTTGGCAGGCGTCATCGACCTCGCCGAGGCGGCGCGTGCAGCAGGGGTGCGCGAAGACCGGATCATCATCGATCCCACTCCCGACTTCGGGAAGAACACGTACCACTCGCTTCGTCTGCTGCGTGAACTCGACCGATTCGCCGCCACCGGCTATCCGGTGCTGCTGGCGATCTCACGCAAGGATTTCGTCGGTGAGGCCATCGGTGAGGTCGCCCCGTCGGACCGGCTGTACGGAACGATCGCCGCGACCGCGCTGGCCGTCGAGAAGGGAGCGGCGATGATCCGCACCCACGATGTCAGGGCCACTGCCGACGCCATCGACGTGACCGTGGCGATCACCGGCGAAGCGGCGCCGAGACACACCGTGCGCGGACTGCGCTGAGCCTTCCGTGCAGGCGCCTATGCGAAAATGGGGGCATGCCTCTGTGGATTGTCATCGGTGTCGCAGCTGCGGTCTTCGTCCTCGTATTCGTCGTCGCAGCGACCTTCAACGTCTTCTCCTCCGAAACCGTCGACGAGGCCGAAGAGAGCTGGACCGGGCTGCCGGCGGAGTTCACCGTCAAGGACCTGGAATCGGTGCGGTTCCGGCCCGCGCTGCGCGGCTACCGGATGGAAGACGTCGACGCGGCCATGGCGATGCTGCGGGCACGCCTGAGCGAACTCGAAACCGCAGCCGCCCCCGCCGAGGCGGCATCGCCCACCAGACCGACAACCTCACCTGACGGACCGGAAACGGCTGCCGGACCACGATGAGCCGCCCCGCAGACCTCCCCGGAATCACCCTCGCCCCCGAAGTCTTCGACTCCTCCCGTTTCAGCCGCCTCGGCGCACTGTTCATGGCTCTGCCCGTGTGGCTGCAGGCCGTGGCAGTGTACTTCGCCTCCCGCGTCGTGAGCATGTCGATCTTCGCCGCAGTCCTCAAACGGCAGGACCCGGCGAACTGGTCGTCGTCGCCTGTGACGACGACGCTCAATGACTTCCTCAACTTCTGGGACGGCGGCTGGTACGGGCGCGTCGCCGATGAGGGCTATCCCCGCATCCTGCCCGTCGACGAATCCGGAGCGGTCGCGGAGAACCAGTGGGCGTTTTATCCGCTGCACCCCTCGATCGTGTCCACTCTGGCCGACCTCACGGGGCTGAGCTACGAAGTCATCTCGCCGATCGTGTCCACGATCGCGGCCGGTCTGGCCTCGATCGTCATCCTCCACCTCTTCCGGAAGTACGTCGATGCCGGTCAGGCGCTGATGGGCCTAGCGCTCGTGATGTTCTTCCCACCGGCCGCGATCTTCTCCACCGGCTATGCCGAATCACTGACCCTCCTGCTGCAGGCGTCGGCGCTGTTCCTCGTCGTCGAACGCCGCTATCTCACGGCGATCCCGGTCGTCGTCTTCATGGATCTGTCGCGGCCGATCGGCGTGGCGTTCTCGTTCTTCATGCTCTTCCACCTCATCGACCGCTTCCTCCGCCGCCGCAGCGATCCGTATCCGACCGGCGAGGTGATCCGGTCCTGGGCCCTGGGTGTGCTCTCCTGCGCAGCGGCCCTCATCCACCCGGTCCATGCCTGGTGGGCAACCGGATCGCTGACGGCCTATACCGACACCGAGGCGGCCTGGCACACCGGCGAGACCACGTTCGTCGTCCAGTGGGTGGCTCGGTCGATCAGCCTCATCGGTCCGCTCGGTCCGGTGCTGCTCGTCATCGTCGTCGCCGGAATGCTCGCGTTGATCTTCTCCCCGGCGGGAGCGCATATGGGACGGACACTGCAGCTGTTCTGCCTCGGGTACGGCCTGTATCTGCTCATCTTCTTCAATCCGCAGACCTCCACCCTGCGTCTGCTGCTGCCGTTGTTCCCGCTGGCCCTGACGTTGTCGCTGGTGCGCTCACGAGGCTATCGGGCCGCGATGCTGGTGGCCTATATCCTGCTTCAGATCGTATGGGTCGCCTACCTGTGGCACTTCACTCCGCCGGCCGATCTGCCGCCGTGATCGCCTGCTGATCTGCCCCCGTCACCGTCCGTTGGGCGGGAGAGTTACCGGGAACGCGCGGATCATGGAATAATCGTAGGTACATCATTCGGTCCACCTGGTGTGAACCGTCTTTGAATGACAACGGAAGGAAGAGCCCATATGGCAGCCCAGAAACCCCGCACCGGCGACGGACCTCTGGAAGTGACCGAAGAAGGCCGAAGCATGGTGATGCGGCTTCCAGTCGAAGGCGGAGGCCGTCTGGTGATCGAACTCAGCAGAGATGAAGCCACCGGACTCCACGACACTCTCGCCCAGACGCTGGGGCTCTGAGCCGACGGCCGCAGAACACGGCCGGACGGAGACGCACGAACAGCAGAGACTTACCTGTAAGTCTCTGCTGTTGTTGCATTCACCGGGTCTTCTGCAGCAGCAGCAGCCCTTCTCCGATGGGCAGCAGAACCCGTTCGAGGTGCTCCTGTTCGGCGATGCGGTTGAGCATGCTCCGTGCCGCCTGAGTCCGGGGACTGCGATCGACGGGATCGGCGACGGCGCCCTTGAGCAGAGTCTTGTGGATGACCAGCAGGCCCTGGGCATCGAGCAGGCGGAGAGAGGGTTGGATCATCCTCTCAAGGCTGCCCGGCTCCACGTCGATGAAGACCATGTCATAGGCCGAAGGCGCGAGACGTTTGAGCACCTCTTCGGCTCGACCGCTCATCAGACGCAATCGCCCCGGCCGGATTCCTGCCATGTCGGCGAGGTCACGAGCTGCGCTCTGGGTCGTCGAATTCGTGTCGATCGACGTCAGTATCCCGGCGGTCGGCATCCCGCGCAGAAGTGACAGCGTCGACGTTCCCACACCGGTGCCGACCTCGACGGCCGCGACCGGTGTGAGCAGTCGGGCCAGCAGCGTCAGCGTCCTCGCCGTGGTCTGCGACACCGGTGCGATCCCGAACTCATGAGAGTGGGTGCGAGCGGCGTCGAGCAGCGGATCGGGACCGTTGTACTGTTCCGAGAAGGTGAGATCACCTGCATTTTCGCGTGCCAACCGGCCCCTCCCTTCTGGTGCTGAGTTCTCCCAAGTCTAACTGCAATCGGGGTCGATTCCTTGGTTGCGCCACAGTCGATCGAGTTCATCGACTTCGAGGAATGCCGCGCGTTCGACCCGCTCATGTGAATGCGGTGTGCCCTCCTCTTCCCAGTGGATGCGGGCGCGGGCGAAGATCTCGGGCGGCAGGATCCCGGCCGCGTTGACGACTCGCCACCAAGTGACGTTCGATCCGAATTCCCTCATCACCCGTCCGACATAGCGGGGTGAGCAGTCGGCAACGGCGCCGACTGTCCCGTAGGCGACGACGCGTGCGGCGGGTACGAGTTCGATGATGCGCAGCACCCGTTCGACTGCTATCTCGTCCACTGCACCTCCCGGAAGCGGGATGTCGAACCTGAGCTGACCATGAGTCGATGCTACCGCCGTCCACGGTAGACTTGAGACCATGTTCGGTATCAACGGCACCGAAATGGTGATTCTGGTCGTTGTGGCGTTGGTCGTCATCGGACCCAAACGCCTACCCGAATACGCTCAGAAGCTGCGGGACTTCGTGCGGCAGATGCGTCGCATGGCCGAAGGCGCGAAAGACAGCGTCCGACGCGATTTCGGCGACGACTTCAAGGACGTGGACTGGCAGAAGCTCGATCCGCGCCAGTACGATCCCCGCCGCATCGTACGTGAGGCACTCGTCGAAGAGGATGCAGCCATCCGCGAGTCCAAACGTCAGGAACGGGCCTCTGAAGAATTGTCATCCGCTGAGTCCTCCGGTGCTGCCCTGTCCACTGAGACCGACACCGGGGCGACCCCTACCCGGGAGAAATCACCCATCGAACGGTTCCAAGCTCAGATCGACCAGCGCGACCGTTCCGCTGCGGCACCGTTCGACCCCGAAGCCACCTGAGCCGCCCCCGGAACCCACCTGGGGTTGGGGCCGACGGCGTCTGTTGGGAATGTTGCATTCCCACCTCCGTGCAAGCGTCAGTGGCTCAGTTCTTCATCACCGCGGGATGTTCGGGATTCGAGCACAGCTCATCGCCGTAGCCGCGGCAGAAGTACGACCCGCCCTTCTTCCATTCGATCCCGGAGAAGAGCTCGCGCACGGTCACTGCGTAGAGGCCCTTGTCCGCCACGGCCGAGAACACCTCCCGAGCCGCCTTCGCGGTCGACGGATGAATGGAATGCATGAGCACGATTGATCCGGGCCTGGTCAGAGACTGCACACGTCGGACCGTCTTCTTCGCATCTCTGTGCTGCCAATCTCCGGTATCGACGTCCCATATGATCGCAGGGCCACCCAGAGCATGTGCTGCGCGTTTGTCGAGGGCACCGTACGGGGGACGGACGAGAGGTTCGTCCTTCACTCCGACCGATCGCAGTGATCTGTCCGTCCGGTCGAGCTCTCTGCGGATCGTCGCCGAGGAGGTCTTGTCCATCTGGACATGCGAAAACGTGTGATCGTCGACTTCATGGCCGGCGGAGATGATGCGCTCGGCCACTTCGGGGAAGGCAACCGTGTTCTTCCCGAGGAAGAAGTAGGTCAGACGGATGTTCGCCTCATCGGCTGCGTCGAGGATCGTCTGTTCGGTCTTCGCCTCTCCGGGACCGTCGTCATAGGTCAGCGCCACACAGGGCAGCAGCGCGCAGGAGAAGTCGGGGGAGCGCAGATCAAACGGCTGCGGCAGTTCGAGACTGCTGTGCAGCGCCTTCTGGACACGGACGCCGATGGAGGACAGATCGGTGTCGGAGACGGCATCGTCATTGATCGTCAGCGTGCCGGTGTCATCGGCTCCGACGGCGGCCGGGTCGACCGGTGCGGCGAAGAGCCGGCGGGCATTGACTGTGCTGTCGTGGGCGAGATCGGTCAGCAGCAGCCTTGTCTGCGGATGCGGCGACTGAACATCGATTGCGGTCACGACGAATTTCCCGCCGCTTGCCAACACCCGAGTGCTGATGTCCACAGCACGCGGGTCGACTCGAGACGCAGGAGCGTCATCGATGCTGGTCTGGGCTGGTGTGAAAGCCGTCGCCGGCCACCTGTGGACAGGGGCTGTCTGAACGGGGTCGAAGGCAGCGCGGTCGGCGAAGCCTCCGGAACCGTCGATGAGAGACAGCACATGTTCTTCGATCGCCGCATTCAACGAGGCGGCCGTGGGCAGACCGAAGGTGTGGACGTCCAGTCGCGGCGTGCGTTCGTCTGAGACGAGCGCGTAGCTGCGCAGCACTGCGGAGAGAGCGTCCCGGTTCTCGGCGGCGATCGTTCGCTGCGCGGATTCCACCGGCCGTCCGGGGGTGGGGTCATCTCGAAGAGCAGTGACGACAGCTCCGGCCAAGAGGACGAGAGTGGTCAGAGCGCTGAGGCCGACGAAGGCAGAGTAGACGAGGGTATCGCGAGGGGAGAGAGGAGACACCGACTCAGACCGGGCTCAGTCCCAAGGACCTGCCGGACAGGCCGCGACTGCGTCGCCGCAGCGACTCCGCAAGGGTGTCGAAAGCCCTCGCCGCAGGCGAATCTGGACCGCCGAGCACGACCGGGGTACCCGCGTCCGAACCTTCCCGCAGACGAGTGTCCAAGGGGATCTGGGCGAGCAGTGGAACCTCCTGGTCGAGGGCGGCGGCGAGGTTCTCGGCCACGCTGGCACCTCCGCCGGAGCCGAACACCTCCATCCGAGTGCCGTCGGGCATCTCCATCCATGACATGTTCTCGATGACTCCTGCCAACGTCTGCTTCGTCTGTGTGGCGATGGATCCCGCACGTTCGGCGACTTGGGCGGCCGCCGACTGCGGTGTGGTGACGACGAGGAGCTCGGATCCGGGCAGCAGCTGAGCCACGGAGATCGCAATATCACCTGTGCCGGGAGGCAGATCCAGCAGCAGCACGTCGAGGTCGCCCCAGAACACATCGGTGAGAAACTGCTGCAGAGCGCGATGGAGCATGGGACCGCGCCAGACGACGGCCTGGCTCGGCGGGACGAACATGCCGATGCTCATCACCTTCACGTCATGGGCGACCTGGGGCAGGATCATCTCATCGACTCGGGTCGGCTTGCCGGAGAGACCGAGCATACCGGGGATGGAGAAGCCGTAGATATCGGCATCGACGATGCCGACACGCAGGCCCTTGTCCGCCAGGGACACGGCGAGGTTCGCGGTCACCGACGACTTTCCGACTCCGCCTTTTCCGGACGCGATGGCATAGACCTTCGTCAGCGATTCCGGGCGATTGAAGGGGATATCGCGGGTGCCGGAGCCCTGCAGCTTCTCCTTCATCTCCTTGCGCTGTTCGGGGGTCATCGTGCCCAGAACGACAGCCACCTCGGCGACCCCGTCGACACCGGCCACCGCAGCCTTGGTGTCTTTGGTGATCGTGTCCTTCAGCGGGCACCCGGCGATCGTGAGGAGAACTGTGACGGTGACCTTGCCGCCTTCGATCACGATCGACTCGACCATATCGAGTTCGACGATGCTGCGGCGGATCTCAGGGTCGATGACCCCGGTCAGCGCCTCTCTCACGGCGTCCTCAGAGGGACCAGTCATGCCCACGTCCTTTCCTTCCCGGAACAGTGCTCCCGGGCCCTCAACACTACCGCTTCGGCGGTCGTCTCGTCATCCGCCTCGAGGGCCGCCTCGGCGCTTTTCGGAGGCCCGGGGATCGACCTTGTCGGTCCCGTTTTCGTCCTGTCTCTCCTCCTCGAGCTCCTTGAGCAGATCCTTGAGCTCGGAGCGGATGAAGTCACGAGTGGCGACCTCGCGCATGGCGATGCGCAGCGCCGCCACCTCTCGTGCGAGGTACTCGGTGTCGGCCAGGTTGCGTTCGGCGCGCTGCCGATCGTGTTCGAACTCGACGCGGTCCCGGTCGGTGCTGCGGTTCTCCGCGAGCAGGATCAACGGCGCGGCATAGGAGGCCTGAAGGGACAGGATGAGGGTCAACAGGGTGAAGTTGAGCGATCGCGGGTCGAACTGCCACGATTCCGGCAGCAGGGTATTCCACAGCAGCCACACCGCACAGAACACCGTCATCCCGACGAGGAACGCGGGAGTGCCCATGAACCGAGCGAAGGCCTCGGCTCCGCGTCCGAAGGTCTCGGGGGAGACGGTGAAGCTCGGCAGTCGGCGCTTGCTCGACCGCGGGATCTCGAAATCATCGACGGCCATATCTACCCCCTGCTGCGATCGTCTCGACCGGTGGTTCGCCAGTCCTCGGGCAACAGCTCGTCGAGGACGTCATCGACGGTGACCACACCGACGAGGCGATCGTTGTCGTCGGTGATCGGCACCGACACCAGATTGTACGCGGCCAGCAGCTTCGCCACCTCGCCGAGCGGAGTCTCCGGCGACAGCGGTTCGACCTCGGTGTCGAGCATGATGCCCACGGCCTCGTGCGGCGGATGGCGCAGCATCTCCTGGATGTGGACGAGACCCAGATACTTGCCAGTCGGGGTCTCTACCGGCTGCCTGCAGACGAAGACCGCGGCAGCCAGCGCCGCAGGCAGGTCTTCCCGCCGGACATGGGCCAGCGCCTCGGCGACAGTGGCTTCCGGGGTGAGGATGACCGGTTCGGTCGTCATCAGACCGCCGGCTGTGTCATCGTCGTACGCCAGAAGCGTACGCACATCTTCGGCCTCATCCGGTTCCATCAGAGTCAGGAATCGTTCGGCCTGTTCATCGCTGAGCTCGCCGAGGAGGTCTGCCGCATCGTCTGGAGCCATCTCTTCGAGCACGGTCACGGCTCGTTCGGTTTCGAGTCCGGTGAGGATCTCGATCTGGGTCTCGGCCGGCAGCTCCTCGACGACATCGGCAAGGCGTTCGTCATCGAGGGCACGGGCCACCTGGAGGCGGCGAGCGGCGTTCATCTCGAAGAGCACATCGGCGAGGTCGGCAGGCTTCGTGTCCTGATAGGCGGCGATGAGCTGAGTGGCTTCCTGATCGACCTCGGAATCCACAGGATGGTCGGCATCCGTCCAGTCGATCTGCTTGGTCTCGCCGCGGCGGCGGAACGCGGCGAAGGCGCTGCGTTCGGGCACACGACGCACGAACAGCCTGGTGACCTCCCAGTCCTTGTTCACCTGCTGTTCGATGCCGACGTCCTCGACGAGCACCGGTGAGTTGTCCTCGCGCAGACGCAGCCGTCGGTCGAGCAGGTCATTCATCACCAGGGTCTCGGATTCGCGCTGTTCGAAGCGGCGCATATTCACCAGGCCGGTCGTGATGACCTGGCCGGAGTCGATCGCGGTGACCCGGCCCATCGGCACGAATACGCGGCGACGGCCCGGCACTTCGACGACGAGGCCGATGACTCGCGGGAACTGCCGCATCGTCGCACGATAGACGACGACGGCGTCACGGACACGGCCGACCTGATCGCCGAGAGGGTCGAACACGGGGGCGGAGACGAGTCGGGCGACGAAAACTCTTTTCGGTGGACCACTCATGTTCTCAGACTACGTGGTGCATGGAGTTTTCAGTGATCGCCTCCACGAATTGAATCGAGATCACATTCGCGGGCGGTGAACGCAGTGGGCGTCGGGTTCCACTCGCCCACTTTTCCTATTCATCAAGCCGTCCTGTCTGCTTCATCTCGATGTCGCCCCGTCTCCCTAGGGTCATTTCTCGGCAGAACCCGCCATAGTCGAATACAGGAGAAATCCATGCAGACACGACGAATCCGCCCGCGCACCGCTGCCGCAGGCCTGGGAGCCTGTGCCGCGCTCTCGCTCTTCGCTCCGCTTCTCTCGCCGACCTCGGCGACGGCCGCGGACGCACCGGCTGAACTCTACGAGGGCCACGTCCAGGTCGACCGCGGCAAGGCCGCCGACCCGAAGAAGTTCACCGGTCAGGTCTTCGATGACGTGAACGAGAACTCGAAGCTCGACGGCGACGAGAAGGGAGTGGCCGGAGTCGCGGTGTCCAACGGCGTCGACGTCGTCCAGACCGACGGCGAGGGCCGCTACGAGCTGCCCGTGCGGGACAACATGACCGTTTCCATCACTCAGCCGTCCGGCTGGCAGGTTCCCGTCGATGAGGACAAGGTCGCACAGTTCAGCTACAACCATCTGCCCGAAGGGTCCGGTGATCTCGAATACGGCGGCATCGAACCGACAGGGGACACGCCGAAGGCCGTGAACTTCCCGATGGTTGAGTCGAAGGCCTCGGCAAAGGGCGAGCAGAACTGCCCGATCGCCTCCGACACCCAGGCCTATGACAAGACAGAGATGGGCTACGCCCGCGACGGAGCCGTCGGTGACCTTGCCGATCGCAGTGATTATGGGGCCTGCGGAGTGCTGCTGCTCGGGGACAACGTCGGTGACGACCTCAGTCTCAACGATGAACTGCGCGATATCTACTCCCAGATGAACGGACCCGTGCGCGTGGCCCCGGGCAACCATGACCAGGACTACGACGCGGTCGACGACGCTCACGCCCTCGACACCTTCCGTGACCAGTTCGGACCCTCTTACTTCTCCTACGACGTCGGCAAAACCCACTTCGTCGTCCTCGACAGCATCGAATACGAGGGCAAGGCGAACAAGAAGAAGTACAAGGAGAAGATCAGTCAGGATCAACTGACTTGGCTGGAGAACGATCTGAAGAACGTGCCGAAGAACGCACAGGTCGTCGTCGCCACCCACGCGCCCATTCTCACGCACAAAGAGGTCGTCGTCGACAACGCGAAGGACTTCTACGACGTCATCTCCGACTACCCGAACGCCGTGACCGTCGGCGGACACACTCACACTCAGGAGAACCTCGTCGCAGGCGAGACGAGGAAGGAATGGGCTGCAGCCGGGATCGAGAAGCTGCCGAACACGCAGATCGTCGCCGGTGCCGTCTCCGGCGACTGGTACTCCGGCGGCCTCAACGCCGACGGGCTGCCGTACTCATTCACTCAGGACGCTTCGGAACCGGGCGTGCTCACCCTCGAATACGACGGTGCTTCGCGCAGCGAACGCTACACCGTGCGCAACGAATCCGACGACCACCAGCTGCTGCTCGGCGTGAACTCGCCCGAGTGGCGCGACTGGGCGCAGAAAGCCCAGGACTGGCAGGACGCGGACAAGAAGGGCACCGCTCCGAAGGAGATCTCCGAACGCGTCGTCACCCGCGAGGACCTCAAGCAGGGCGAGACCTGGCTGACCTCGAGCTTCCTCGCCGGCACCTCGGACGCACGAGTGGAGGTCAGCTTCGACGGCAAAGCACCGAAGCGGTCTGAGCACACTCAGCCGGGCAAGGGCGAAGCTCTGGCCAAGGGCTGGGAGTACACCGATCCGTACACGGCATCTCAGAATCTGCGCACCTCCGGCAATGTGGGCCAGTCGAGCTCGCACCTGTGGCGGACCGAGATCCCCTCGAACCTCGACCTGGGCACCCACACCGCCGAGGTGACCGGAACCGACCGCTACGGTCGTGACTTCACCGAGTCGGTCCGGTTCACCGTGGTCGAGGATGAGGCCGCCGCGAAGACCGAATCGCAGAAGCTGCTGCGTCAGGATGGCTTCGATGCTCAGCAGAAGAAGGAAGTCCGAGACCCGAAGGGTCTCGACTCCGAAGAGGCTCAGTCGGCTCGCAACGACTGACAGCTGAAGAAGGAGCTGCAGCTTCGTGCGGCTGTCGGATGATGGCGCTTGGAAGCTGCGGAGAACTGAGAGGAGCGGGGCCCGCCGAACGGCGGGCCCCGTCTCCGTGATCAGAGAGCGTTGAACTCCGAGGTGAAATCCGGTGCGATCTCGCTCAGCGTCGGCGGCTGCCCCCACGAGCTGTCGACGGGTGTCGCCGAAGCGTGGGCGTCGAGGATCGCCAAGCTCAGCGCATCGGCCGCCGCCGCGGAGATCATCACGAGCTCTCGGGTGGCGGCGTCACGATCGGAGGGCAGATCCTGCGCTCCGGTGGCGATGCCGAAGACCGTGTCGCCGTCGAAGAGGGTGTGCGAGGGCCGCACAGCTCGGGAGATGCCCGCGTGCGCACCCGATGCCATCCGCGTGGTTTGCGCCGAGTCGAGGCGTGCATCGGTTGCGACGATCGCAATCGTCGTGTTCTTCGCAGCAGTCCCCGGGACCGGCGCTGCCGAGTCGGGGAGACTCAGCACCTTCGGCAGATCGAGGCCGATCGAGCGCAGCAGCGGGTCCAACCACAGACCGCCCGACGGTGTGCCGATCGTTCCCAGCGAATTCGCCACGACGAGCGCCGCGACCATGGTTCCGCTGGGCAGCCGGACGGCATAGGATCCGAGCCCTCCGCGCACACTCTGGAATCCGGACCGGGCTCCGATGCCTGCCCCGATGCTGCCTCGGACGTCGTCCGTCCGTCCGGACAGCGCCGCTCGTGTCGCCTCGGCGCCTTCATCCGGTCTCGGCGGTGCCACGGAACCGTTTCCGCGGCCGAGGTCGAAGATCGCGGCGGCGGGAACGAGCGGAATGACCGCATCGGCAAGTCCGGGAGCAGGGAATCCGAGCCCCGCCTCGGCGAGGGTATCGACGACTCCGGAGACGGCACCCAGCCCGAATGCGGATCCGCCGGTGAGGACGATGGCATCGGCACCATAGGAATGTGTTCCCGTTGCGATGACATCGGTCTCACGGGTGGCGGGACCGCCCCCGCGGACATCGACGCCGATGGTCGAACCGATCGGTGGCAGCACGGTGGTGATCCCGGTCAGCCGGCTGTCGGTGAACTCACCGGCATGGCCGAGGCGGATACCGGGGATCTCGAGGACTCCGCGCCCGCGGAACGGGCCGGGTCGTGCCTCGGAGCCCGAACCGCGTGCGGTATCCGAGGTCATCAGCGGTCCTGGGCTCGGCTCTGCACCCAGGCCTCGATCTCGGCGCGGGTGCGGGGGAAGTCGGCCGAGAGATTCTCCACTCCGTCGGCGGTGACGAGGACGTCGTCCTCGATGCGGACACCGTTACCGCGGAACTCCTCGGGCAGGAGCAGGTCGTCTGACTTGAAGTACAGTCCGGGTTCGATGGTGAAGACCATTCCCGGTTCGATGGTCGCGTCCAAGTACATCTCCGCTCTCGCCTGCGCACAATCATGGACGTCGAGGCCGAGGTGATGACTGGTGCCGTGGACCATCCACCGACGGTGCTGCTGTCCTTCCGGTGACAGCGAAACGGCAGCGGAGACCGGCAGCACACCGAACTCTTCGAGACGCTTCGCGATGACCTCCATGGCCGCCTCGTGGACCTCACGGAACTTCACAGGACGGTTGGGGTGATCTGCGGCCACAGCGAACGCGGCATCGGAGGCATCGAGCACGGCATCGTAGATCTTCGCCTGCACCGGAGTGAAGGTGCCCGAAACGGGCAGGGTGCGGGTGATGTCCGCGGTGTAGAGCGAATCGGCTTCGGCTCCGGCATCGACGAGGATGAGGTCACCGTCCCGGACCTGACCGTCATTGCGGATCCAGTGCAGGGTGCAGGCATTGTTGCCCGAGGCGGCGATCGTGTCGTAGCCGACCCCGTTGCCGTCGGAGCGAGCGGCGGTCTCGAACGCGGTCTCGACGACACGCTCACCACGACGGTGTCCGAGTGCCTTCGGCAGCGCTGCCACCACGTTGTCGAAACCGGCGCGGGTGATGGCGACGGCTTCGCGCAGCTGCGCGATCTCGTGGTCGTCCTTGATCAGGCGCAGCTCGGAGAGCAGCTGGGCCAGTTCGGCGTCGCCTGCCTCGGATGTCTCGAGATCGGCCTGGACCTGGCTGCGAGCCAGGTCGATGACTCCGTCGATGCGGGCGTCGGCCTGTCGGACGAGGCGCACGGAGATGGCCCCGAGATCCTTCGTGATGGCGTCATCGACAGTGGCGGAGCTCTCAGTTGCGATGCCGGTCATGGTGGACATCGCTTCGAGATCGGCACGCGGTCCGACCCAGTACTCTCCGTAGCGGGAATCGGAGAAGAACTCCTCCGTATCGGCTCCGGCGCGGGGACGGAAGTACAGCGTCACATCGTGGCCGTCGCCCTCGGGTTCGAAGACGAGCACGGCGTCGGGTTCGGAGTCGGTTTCCAGACCCGTGAGGTGGATGAACGCGGAATGAGCGCGGAAGCGATAATCGGTGTCGTTCGAGCGGACCTTGAGTCCGCCGGCGGGAACGACCAGCCGTTCGCCGGGGAATGCCGCCGAGACCGCGTCCCGACGGGCAGGGGTGAAACCGGCGGCGGCGAGAGCCTCGGCGTTGAGGGGAGTGCGATCCCAACCGGAGGCGACGAAGTCGCGGAAGGCGGCGGAATTCGGGCGATGCGAGCGGTTGTTGACGCGGTCTGCGAGGTCCTGAGTCGAGTCTGGGGTATCTGAGTTGTGCTCTGTCATGCCGCCAGTCTAGACGGGCGGAGTGACATGGTGTGTACACGTGGAAGTCGGAACGACAGATGCAGATAGACTGTGACCATGGTCATCGATCTCCACGTGCACACCGCATTTTCGGACGGGACCCAGACCCCGTCCGAACTCATCTCAGAAGCCTCGATGGAGGGCATCGACGTCGTCGGACTCACCGATCACGACACCACTGCAGGTTGGACCCTTGCCGAAGATGCCGCCCGCGTCTACGGGCTCGGCCTGGTGAGGGGAATGGAGATCTCCTGCCGCTACGAGGGGATCAGCGTGCACCTGCTCTCCTACCTCCACGACCCGTACGATACGGGGCTGGCCGAGGTCGTGCAGGAGACCAGGCGGGCGAGACTCGATCGCACCCACCTCATCATCGAACGATTGGCCGAAGACTATCCGATCGACATGGATGCGGTGCTCTCCGTCTCGGGAGAGGACGCCACGATCGGACGTCCGCATATCGCCGATGCGCTGGTCGCGGCCGGCGTCGTCGAGTCCCGCACCGAAGCGTTCTCGTCGATTCTGTCCAGCCAGGGAAAATATCATGTGTCCCTGCCGACGATCGATCCGATCACCGCGATCGGGCTGATTCGGGAGGCCGGGGGAGTCTCGGTCTTCGCCCATCCGCGCGCGGCCATGCGCGGTCGGGTCGTGCCCGATTCGGCGATGACCGAATTCATCGCCGCCGGTCTCGACGGACTCGAGGTCGACCATAGGGACAACCCTCCGCAGGAGCGAGAGGCGATGCGACGTCTGGCGCATGAGCACGACCTCATCGTCACCGGCTCCAGCGACTATCACGGCACGGGCAAACCCAACCGCCTCGGCGAGCACGTCACCTCCGACCATATGCTCGCGAAGCTGCTCGAGCGTGCGGCATCACGGCCGGGGGGCGTCGACTACATCCAGGGCTGAGCCCGGCTCCGATCTGCGCCAGCCTTCATCCGGCGGTTGAGATCGGCCGAGGATTCGGCGGACGCAGCGCATGCGCGTGATGGATGATGAAGCGTGCGAACATCATCGGTCACAGAATCGAACGGGATCAGGGCTCGAATCGAATGCAGGATGCACGAAGGGCCCCGCCGAGTGGTCGGGGCCCTTCGTGCAGACGGTACGGAGAATAGGTCTCGCCAGCGGAGAGGTCAGTCCTCGCTGGAGTCGGTGGCCGGGTGACCGCCCTGACCCGCCTGGCCGCCCTGCGCGCGGTTGACCGGCTTGCCGCCGCGGGTGCGGCGACGGCTGCGCTGGCGGCGCGGTTTGCGGCTCTCCTCGCCGGATGCGGACGTGGCGTCACGACGGTCGGATGAGCCGCCTTGGCGAGAATCCGAACGGCCACGGCCGGAACCGCGACGATCAGACTCACGGGCCTGGCGCTCACCGGAGGACTTCTCGTCCTCGCTTTCGGGGTGCTGGCGCGGCAGTCGGCCCTTGGTGCCCTTCGGGATGCCGAGCTCGGAGAAGAAGTGGGGCGAGGTCGAATAGGTTTCGGCGGGTTCATCGAAGTCGAGGCCGAGGGCCTTGTTGATGAGACGCCAGCGGGGCATGTCATCCCAGTCGACCAGGGTCATGGCGACACCGGAGTTGCCGGCTCGACCGGTGCGTCCGATGCGATGGACGTAGGTCTTCTCGTCCTCGGGGCACTGGTAGTTCACGACATGGGTGACATCGTCGATGTCGATTCCGCGGGCCGCGACATCCGTGGCCACGAGCACGTCGACCTTTCCGCCGCGGAAGGACTTCAGAGCCTTCTCACGCTGTGACTGACCGAGATCGCCGTGGAGCGCCTTGACTGCGAAACCGCGATCCTCGAGTTCGGCTGCGAGCTTGTCGGCGGTGCGCTTGGTGCGGGTGAAGATGATCGTGCGACCACGGCCCTCGGCCTGGAGCATGCGGGCGACGAGCTCGGATTTGTCCATCGAATGGGCGCGGTAGACGAACTGCGTGGTGTTCTTGCCCGTCAGCGACAGGTCCTCATGGTCCTGGGCGCGGATGTGGGTGGGCTGGTTCATGTAGCGGCGGGCGAGGGTGATGACCGCACCCGGCATGGTGGCGGAGAACAGCATCGTCTGGCGGTGGGCGGGCACCGCGTTGATGATCTTCTCGACGTCGGGCAGGAAGCCGAGGTCGAGCATCTCATCGGCTTCGTCAAGGACGACGGTGCGGACGCGGTGGAGCTTGAGGATCTTGCGACCATAGAGATCGAGGAGGCGGCCGGGGGTGCCGACGACGACGTCGACGCCGGATTTGAGCCGGTTGATCTGCGGATCGAAGTCCATGCCGCCGTAGATGGTCATGATGTCGATGTCACGCTGCACCGAGGCGGTGACGAGATCGGCCGCGACCTGCTTGGCCAGCTCACGGGTGGGAACGACCACGAGGGCCTGCGGCAGCCGCGGCTCCTTGGCATCGCCCACGCTGTCGGGAGTCGAATCGGGGTCGGAGGTGACCGACGAGTCCTCGGTTTTGCCGACGACACGCTGGAGCAGGGGGATTCCGAATCCCAGGGTCTTTCCGGTGCCCGTCTTCGCCTGCCCGATGATGTCGGCTCCCGACAGTGCCACGGGCAGTGTCAGTGCCTGAATGGGGAAGGGGTGGGTGATTCCTGCCGAGGCCAGTGAGGCCACGATCGGTCCGGCGACTCCCAGCTCCGCGAAATCCGCTTCTGTCTCCGCCATATTCCAAACTCCTTTTAGCGCGTACGCGCTTGTCATGGTGCGAACCGGTAGTCTTGAACTATGCCCGATTCTGTCCCATTGGCCGGTAATGATGCTGCAACGCTCGCACTTCTGGCGTTCGGCGAGCTGACCGGTTTCGAACGTATGGCCACAAACGCGACGACCGCAGCGGATCTGGATGACAAGGTCATCCTGGCGCGGCTGGCCTCTCAGTCATTCGCGAACTTCGAACAGCTCTCACAGCACATCGATCAGATGGGCCAGGATGTGATCGAGCTCTGTCAGCATTTCGAACCGACCTTCAGCACTCTGGCTGAAAGGACTCGTCCTCGCGACTGGTACGAAAGCCTCATGAAGGGATTCGTCTTCGACGGAATCATGAATGATTTCTACCGCACGGCGGTGGACGAACTCGCGGAGCCCGGATACAGCCTGGCTATTGCAATTCTCGATGATACACGTGCCAGCGAATATGCGCGCAATCGTCTGACCTCCGAAGTGGCTGTCGACACACAGCTGGCCTCGCGGCTGGCCCTGTGGGGCCGCAAGCTCGTCGCCGAGACCCTGGGACGGGCACGCAGTCTGCTCACCGATCCGTTCCTCGGCCTCGACGAAGATCTCGTCGTCGAGCTGATCCCGGCGGTGACGTCGAATCACTCGAAGCGGATGTCGGCGCTCGGTCTCGTCGCCTGATCACACTATAGGCGCTTGCACCGGCAGCGGAGCACGATTCCGCGTCTGCAGCACGAACCTGCGACGGACTCGCGATCCTGCGAGGGACGCACGGTTCCGCCGCGAACGCGAAAAGGGCCCCAGTCGTTGCGACCGGGGCCCTTCCGCTCAGGCGCAGCTCAGGCGCTGAAGCCTACGCGACGTGAAGTCTCGGCACCGATTTCGAGGTAGCCGAGCGAAGCGGAGGGGACGTAGACCTGACGGCCCTTCGTATCGGTGAAGGTCAGCAGCCCATCGGACTGGATCTTCTCTTCGATGCGGGCGGCGAGAGCCTTCGCATCCTCGTCCGTTTCGAGGGTGATCTCGCGCTGAGTCTGCTTGACGCCGATCTTGATTTCCATGGTGCTCCTTGTGCCGATGCTCGGTGATCGATGACGGATTGGACTGTGTTCAGCTTAACGTCCGCAGACTTGGGTTTCTTCCCCATGGATTCTGCTGAAGGCTGAGCGGCCGGTGGAACGTCAGCGATCTGCGAACGACCGCAGTCCGCCCCAGCTCATCTGGGTGAGCAGTTCGACAGCTGTGTCGACGTCGACACCGCGTTGAGAGTCGATCTGCTTGACGACGACCTCGGCGGTGCCGATGAGAGCCCGGCACAGCAGCTGTGCCTCATCGTCGCTGAGGCGGGCGAAGTTCTTCAGCGCCGACACGACCCGTGTCGCCGAACTCTCCCGCAGCGCGCGCAGCTTCTGTTCGGCTTTCGGCTCGTAGACGTCCGAATTGAAGATGATGACGAACTCTTCGCGGTGTGAGACCACGAAGTCGAAATACGCGCGATAGGTCGCGTGGACCTGCTCATGCGGATCTGTCGTCGATCCCAGAGCTTCGGCGAGCCGAGAGTCGAGCAGCGCCGCCGAGGAATCGATGAGTGCCAGGTAGAGGTCCTGCTTCGAATCGAAGTGCTGATAGAGAACAGGCTTGGACACACCGGCTGCCTCGGCGATCATGTCCATTGAGGTCGTCCGATATCCACGGGTGGCGAAAACGGAGCGTGCGACTCCCACTAATTGGTCGCGGCGCTGGTCACGGGGCAATCTCTGTTGTGGACTCGACATTCTTCAATGCTACGCGAAGTCAGGCTGTGCACCGGGCATCCGCGCTGTCACTTTGACGACGCGCCGGTCAGGGGCTCGGAAGTCTCATGTCAGCGGGCCGTGATGGAATACGAGTATGGATGAGATGACGCAGCGGATGGGCAGCACCCTGCTCTCGGGCGGCTGCCTGAATATCATCGGGCGGCCGGGAACAGGGAAGACGACTCTGCTCGAGTCGCTCTATGCACAGCTGGTGTCGACGATCGACCCCGCCTCGGTCCTCGTTCTCACACCCGACCGTGATCACGCCGATGTGCTGCGCAATCGTCTCGAGCTGCCCGCTGACGCGGTTCTCTCCTCCGCCCCGGCCCGCAGTCTGGCGTCGTTCGCGTACGGGATCGCCCGTGCCGCACATACGACGCGGACCGGGGAGGATCTCGAATTCATCTCCGGTGCCGATCAGGATGTGTTCCTCGCCGATCTCCTCGCCGGACACGAACTCGGTCGTTCCCGTGGCCCGGCGTGGCCGTCGGAGATCACCGCCGAGGTGCGCTCGACCTCGGCCTTCCGAACCGAGGTCCGCGACGCGCTCAACCGAGTGATGGAGTTCGATTTCGGAATGCGCACGCCCGACACGTCGCCGGAGAACGCAGAACACGTGTTCGACTTCGGTCGCAGCGCCCTGGATCGTGCCCTTGCCGACAACCCCGACCCTCGGTGGCAGGCCGTGGCTGAGATCCTCGACGAATATCTGGGCATCATGTCCATGCCCGGCTACGGGGGCGTCGATTCCGCGACCGTTCTCGCCCTTGCCGCTTTCGAGATCCTCCGCGAACCTGCCGAGGTGACGGCTGGACGTTCGTGGACGTTCGCCCCCGACCGATTGCCCACAGTGGTTCTGGCCGACGGGGTCCAGGACTTCCCTGCCGCCAGTTGGGGAATCCTCGAACAGCTGCGGGCCAGGGGGAGTGCCATCGCTCTGTTCGGCTCGCCCGAGACGGTGACCGGACGTTTCCACGGAGCCGACGCGTCGATCATCGATCGGGCGACGGCCGAGGCCGGCTTCGAAACGGTCGTGCTCGATCGTCAGTGGGATGTCGACCCTGCATTGGCGACGACCATCGACGGATTCGGAGCCAGGATCACCACGCGCTGGTCGACCGGTCATATGCCGCGCCCACGTCCCCTCGAGGATGCTGTTGATTCTGCGGCTTCCGCTGAGGCGTCGGTGACCGTGCCGCAATCAGCTCCGACAGCGTCACCGGTTGAAGAGCTGTCTCCCGTGTCGTCCGAGCCTGCCGTGGAGACGCACGTATTCGAGGGCAGTGCGTCCGGACACCGATATCTGGCCCGTCGGATCACGAACTTCGTCGAACAGGGGCACAGCTGGTCCGATGTCGCACTCATCTGCCGCAATTCGTCGAGTGCTCGCGCGATCGCCAATGAGCTGAGAGCCTCAGGGGTCTCGATCGCCACTCTCATGCAGCCGCTCAATGTCGACCCCGCGACCGCACCGTTGTTGGACCTGCTTTCGGCCGCCCCTGATTTCGACGATGACGAGTCGATCGCCGACCTCGCTCTGTCCCTGGCCGGCAGCATCTACGTCCGCCTCGACCCCGTGCAGATCCGCCGATTCCGGCGAGCAGTGCGCAGACAGTTCCCGGCGTCCAGCAGCACGGCGTCGCTGGCTCAGGCACTGCGCAGCCCGATCGACGATTCGTCCCCACAGGGACTGGCCACGATCTCACGGATGCTCCACGCCGCTGCTGAGGTCGGCACCACCGACCCCCACCAAGCGCTCTGGAGCATCTGGGACGCGGCCGGAGTCGCTGAGAAATGGCAGATCGAAGCCCTGCGCGACCCGGAATCGGTGACCAACGGCTATCTCGATTCGGTGCTCCGGCTGTTCGCGCTGGCCGAGAAGATCGCCGACCGCGGCGGTTTCACCGCTCGCTCGTTCGCCGGCATCGTCGCCGAACAGGACATCGCCCAGGATTCCCTGGCCGATACCGCAGGATTCGCCGACCACGTGCTGGTGGGCACCCCGTCCTCACTGGCCCATGTGCGTGTGCCTCTGGTGATCATCGCCGAAGTCAACGAAGGCGTCTGGCCGAACCCGAAGCTGCGCGGCGGAATCCTCGGCCTCACCGACCTCACGGCGGTGCTCGCCACGGGTGAGACGGTCACCGGCGACCCCGGTTACCACGCGCATGCGAAACGGACGAATCTGCGTGAAGAGGGCGAGCTGTTCTTCACCGCGCTCAGCCGTGCGCAGGAACGCGTGATCGTCACCGCCGTCACCGATGCGGAGACCGAGCCGTCTCCGTTCTTCGATGTGCTCGCCGCTGGCTCCGCCAAGGGCACCGAGGCGGCCGACGGCTATGCGATCACCCACGAGGATGAGCTGCCTCCGCTGACGGTACCGGAGATGGCAGCACATGCCCGCGCTCATCTGCTGCTGACGGCTGCCGCGGCCGATGTCGAAGCTGCGGGGCCATCGTCGACGCTTGTGGACGCCACCACGACCGAAAGCGCCGAAAGCTCTGCGATTCCGGACGCGGACACGCGGTCATGGGCGGCGCTGATGCGGGCGCTCTCAGCTGGTGGCGGGGCGGTGGGGTCACCGACGCAGTGGCGCGAGGCTGAGGACATCACCACGAATGAGCCGCTCTTCACCGACTCCGATACGGTTCGCGTCTCACCCTCCCAGGTCGAAGCATTCACCGACTGCTCTCTGCGGTGGTTCCTCACCCACAACGGTGGTGACCGCCCGATGTCGACAGCCCAAAGTCTCGGAACCATCATCCACGCCGCCGCCGAGAACTATCCGGAGGGCCCCACCTCCGCGATCCGCAGCTTCGTGGAAACTGAGTTCGCGTCCTTGGAATTCGACGCAGAATGGGAACGGGAACGGGAATTCGATGTGGCGATGACCATGGCCGACCGGCTCGGCGACTACATCAAGAAGACTCCGGGCCGCCTCGTCGGAGTCGAAGCACAGGTCTATGCGGTCGGTGTCGACTCGAACGGACGTGAGTGGAAGGTCACCGGACGCCTCGACCGAGTCGAGGAGGTCGAGGGCGGACTGCGCATCGTCGACTTCAAGACCGGCAGGAACGTCGTCGCCGGCAAGGAGATGGACCGGCATGCACAGCTGGGTGTGTATCAGGAAGCCATCAATTCCGGGACCATCAGGATCGGTGAGGACCAGGAGCTCGATGCACACGCTTTCGGCGCTGAACTCGTCTTCCTGCGCAAGTCGGCTCGCACTGTTCGGGAGCAGTCGGCGCTCGACGTCGATGAGAACCCCGACTGGGCTCGTGAACTCATCGACGACGTGTCCGGCAGGATGCGTGCCGCGAGCTTCCCTGCACGGGTCGACCCGCAGAAGTGCAAGTCGTGCCCCGTCCGATCATCGTGCCCGGCGATCGGCCCGAAGATGTTGGAGGAGAACTGATGCGCTTCACCGCCGAGCGGCTTGCCGAGCTCACGGCTGCCGACCCTGCCCAGGCCTTCCCTCCGAGCCCGGAGCAGAAGGTGATCATCGAGGCCGACCCGGCACAGTCGATGAAAGTCACCGCCGGGGCCGGATCGGGAAAGACCACAGTCATCTCCCAGCGTGTGGTGTGGCTGGTCGCCAACGAATTCGTCTCTCCCGAAGAGATCCTCGGCCTGACCTTCACCCGCAAAGCAGTCGGAGAACTCGGCGGACGCATCCGAGTGCTTCTGTCGCGTCTGCGGCACAACCTCGGCCGGGGTCAGGACCTTTCACTGCCCGGTCTCGACAATCCGACCGTGTCCACATACAACTCCTATGCCGCGTCCATCGTCAGCGAACACGGGGTGAGCATCGGCATCGAACCCGAAACTGTCCTCCTCGATGACGCCGCGGCACACACCATCGCCGGGACTCTCATCGATTCGACGCCACCCGACGAGATCCCCGGCGATTTCTCCCGCGAGACGATGATCGCCGATGTCATCGCCCTGGCAGGGCAGATGAATGATCACGGTCGTGATGTCGACGACGTCACGGACTATCTTGAGCAGTGCCTGGCTGCCCTGGTGTCCAGCAAGGGCAAGCCCGTCGATCCCAGTGGACGACGGGCAAAGCTCGAAGCGAAGATCCGAACGGCCCGACTGGCTGATGCCTATATGCGCGCGAAACGGCGCAATCTGGCCATGGACTTCTCCGACCAGGTGCGATTCGCCCAACGCATCCTCGACGAGGTGCCCGCCGCGGCCGAGGCCGAGAGAGCCAGGTGGAAGATCGTCCTCCTCGACGAGTTCCAAGACACCTCGGTGGCTCAGCTGAAGCTCTTGCGCGACCTCTTCCACTCCACCGCAGTGACCGCAGTCGGTGATCCCCGCCAGGCCATCTACGGTTGGCGCGGCGCCAGCGCCGACAACATGGTGCGTTTCTCATCGGACTTCCGGGACGTCGAATCACTGTCGCTGAGCACAAGCTGGCGCAACGACCGCTCGATCCTGCAGGTGGCCAACCGCATCGCCGCCGGACTCGCTGACAGCAGCGAGTCTCCGCTGTCGGCCCGCGATGATGCCGGTGAGGGCGAAGTCTGTGTCGAAATCAGCTCGGGTGCCCACGATCCCGATTTCCTCACCACGGGCCTGCGCGCACTCACGGATTGGTTCCACACGATCCCCGCAGGTTCGTCGAAGGCCGTGCTGTGCCGCAAACGTGCCCACTTCGCGCCGGTCGCGGCGGCGCTGGAAGCCGCCGGATTCGCTGTACACGTGCACGGTTCCTCCGGGCTGCTGACCGATCCCTTCGTCGCAGATCTGCGCGCGGTGCTCACCGCTGCGGTCGATCCTATGGCCGGCGACGAGATCATGAGGCTCGTCAGCGGACGCATGCTCGGCCTCGGCGCAGGCGACATCGCGGGGCTGCAGGCCTTCACTCGCCGTCAGACCGAGCGGCGAGCGTCCGAGCGAACCGAACCGGCCGCCGAGGAGGTGATCGCCGAAGCTATCGACCAGGCGACGATCGTCGAAGGCATCGATGAGCTCATCGAAGTGCGGCGCGTCCTCGACCAAGGAGCGCGGACAGCTGCTGACAGGGGACTCATCGCCGACTATCAGCGGTCCGGTCTGAGCTCGGAGGCGCTGCATCGTCTGGTCCGGTTGGCTCGCGCGCTGCGGGCCACCCGGTCGGGAACCGGCACCGTGGCTTCGATCATCCGCACCGCGATGTCCGAGACCGGAATCGATTCGGATATCTGGGGCCTCGGCGATTCGCTGCGCAATCTGCACAGAGCCTCCGTCGACGCTTTCCTCTCCGCGGCCAGCCAGTACTCGGCCACCGATGACAAACCCTCGATTACAGGCTTCCTTTCCTGGCTCAGTCTCATGGAAGCTCATGATGCGCTGAGCGTCGCCGAGCCGACGACGGCAGCCGATGCGATCAACATCATGACCGTCCATGCCTCGAAGGGTCTGGAGTTCGACGCCGTCGCCGTTCCGTCTCTGGTGGTCAAGGACTTTCCCACCGAGCCGCGGGACAAGGAAGGGTGGATGGATCGCACGGCTCTGCCGTACCCGTTGCGCGGTGACCGCGCACACCTCGTCGACTTCGACCTGCGGGAGGCCGAATTCGAGACGAAGAAGGCCCTGGATGAGTGGATCGGAGACTTCATCCGTCCACGGATCGCCGACGCGCACGAGGGGGAGGAGCGACGCCTCGCCTACGTGGCGTTCACTCGTGCGAAGAGGCATCTGTGGCTCGGGGCGGAACTGATGGGTTCGCGCGCGGTTCCCGACGACCCCTCGCCCTTCCTCACCGAAGCGATCGAAGCCTTGGGCCTCGAAGTGGAGATTCCGGAACCTGCCGACGACACGGCGGAGGACCGCATCGAGACCACTCCATGGCCGGTGCCGCGCACGAAGCAGGTCGCCGCCGCACAGCGAGCCGCCGGTTGGGTCGAAGCGAGCCCGGACGTCAGCTTGGAGTCCTTGGCCGATAATCCGGGAACGATCGGGCGCTTCGCCGCTCAGGCCCTGCGCATCGGTGACCGGCCCGAAGCGGTGTCCGCTGCGGCCATGCCCGACCGTCTGTCGGCAACGGCGCTGGTCGCATGGAGGAGGGACCCGCAGGGTTTCCGTACGCAGACCCTGCGTCCGATCCCGGCTCCGCCCAGCCGGGCGGCCGAGATCGGAACGACCTTCCATTCCTGGGTGGAACAGCACTTCGGCCAGTCGAGCATCGAAATCGGCGAAGACGAATCAGTGAGACCGATCGACGCCGCGACGGTCCAACGGCTGCAGGAGACATTCTCAGCCTCCGAGTTCGCGACGCGTCGGGCCGACCATGTGGAGATGTCCTTCGAACTCGTCCTCGGCAGATTCCGGGTGCCGGGGAAGATCGATGCGGTCTTCATCACCGGGGATCATGCCGAAGTTGTGGATTGGAAGACCTCGAAGAAACCCGATGCGGCAGTGCTCGAAGTGATGAAATGGCAGCTGGCGCTCTACCGGTTCGCGATTCTCAGGGTGCATCCGGAGATCGCCGAGGTGACGGGGACGTTCTACTTCGTCGGCAGTGACGACATCGTGCAGTTCACAGATCTGCCTGATGAGGCCGAAGTCGTCGAATGGCTGGAAGACAACGACATGGGCTGAGATCAGCGGATCCGGCCGGTCTCTTCCCCGTCATCAGTTTCGTCGGCGTCCCGAGTCGGCTCGGTCCGCACCTGCGATCCCGGCTCGGAGTCGAACTCCGAATCGTCTTCCGAGGGCGCCGACGGAGGCTGAGCTCCGGGAATGAACACATCGGGGGCTGCGGTCTCCGTGATCGCGGCTTCCACGTCGGGAGCATCGGCCGCTGCCGGGGCAGAGGAATTCGGGGCCGCTCCGCGAGTGTCTCCACCGTCTGCAGGTTCGATCGCGGACTCAGAAGTCGGTTCCTCAGTGGAGGCGGCTGCATCGGCGGAGGAACCGAACAGGACCTCATTGAACGAGCTGAGGAGCCCGGCGGCATCCTCGACGGCGGTTTCATCCCCGGAGTCGACCGCCTCGAGCAGCCAGTCGAGCACTGCGAATTCGGCCAACAGCTCGGCGCGGGCAATGACATGCTCGTCGGCGCGGGGCCGGGAATTGCGGTACTCCTCGTAGAAGGTCGGCAGGGCGGCAGGATCGATCAGCGCGGAGGCCGCCGCCAGATCGATGGCCGGATCGGCGACGCGCAGACGACCGATCTCGGCGAGTGCGAGCACTCGCTCCTGATCGGTATAGACGCTCGTCTCATCGAGAGAACCGTGGATGGGCGTGGCAAGGAAATGCCAGAGCGCCACCTTCTCGAATTCCTCCTCCCAATGCTGCAGCAGAGACGACGGGACTCGTCCGGTGCTCGCCGCCTGGTCGAGGCGCTCAAGGATGAGGAACTGTGATCGAGAGGGATCCTCCACCGGGAAACCGGCATCGGCGACGGGCTCGGGCGCAGCCGAATGCAGAGTCGCCAGAGCCTGGGCCAGCGAACTGGCCCGCGCAGTGTCGGAGATGGGCACATCGCCCAGCGGCGCACCCGGCAGCGGATCGGCTAGTGTCACAGTCGTCGGGGACGACGTGTCGAAGTAGTCGGCGTCCACCTCGGTGATGGCCCGCAGGCGCGGCCATACGAAGTCAGCGTGTGGATACATGGACTCGTAGATTCGTCCCGCCTCGGCTGCTGAGCCGATGTCCGCGGTCCGATCGAGCTGGGTCTGAGCCGTTGCGACGAGCTGCTGATCGTCATCGCCGAGCAGGACTCTGACTCCGGCATCCAGCGGCGGCAGGGGTGTCCATGTCGTCGGGACGAAGCCGTCGAGCATCGTCGCCGCGATCGCAGTCAACTTGAGCGCCTTGGTATCCACCTTCCCCAATCTACCGTCTGGGTTCGACTGAGACACGGGACTCGCCGTCGAGCGTGTCTGCCGAGGGGACATTCGGGTCCGGTCAGGCATTCACGGCCACGGTCTGAGTGTCAGGACGCTGAGATATCGTGGAGGGCATGAAGCCATTGCCTCCAGTGCAGCCGATCAGCCTCGCCCGACACGGAATCGATCGGGACCATCTGACTCGGGGCCACGACGGAGACCTCAGCGAGATCTGGGCCTCAGGGGCCCTCGCCGTCCTCGAACATCGCGGATCGCTGCTCGTCGCCGGCGGCGGGCTCTTCCTGACCGACCGCGAAGCTGTGCCGGAGGGCCAGACGGAGGTCTACCTCGGCCGAGACCCACAGGGCACCCGCTATATCGGAGTGTCCTTGGACGACGACGGTCGCAGCCACGTCGATTCCCGATTGGACGCCTCTCGCGCCCGGGACGCCACCGATCTGCTGACCGCTCCGGGAGAGGGGATCGACAGTTCCGAACCCGTCTGGCTGACCCTGCGTCATCTCGCCGAAGCCCTTGACGATGTGCAGGTATCCCTGGCCTGCGAGATCGTCGGTTTGGGAAACTGGCATCGTGCACACCTGTTCTCCCCGCGCACCGGCGCACCGACCACTCCGATCATGGGCGGATGGGTCCGCCGCGATCCGGTGACCGGAAGCGAACACTTTCCCCGCACCGATCCGGCAGTCATCGTCGTCATCGTCAACACCGATGACGACGGAGTCGAACGTGTCCTGTTGGGCAACAACGCCGCCTGGGAATCCGACCGGTATTCGCTCCTGGCCGGATTCGTCGAACCGGGTGAGACACTCGAACACGCGGTGATCCGCGAGATCTGGGAAGAAGCTCATCTCGAAGTCACCGAACCTCGGTATCTGGGCTCTCAGCCGTGGCCGTTTCCCTGTTCGCTCATGCTCGGCTTCTCGGCCGTCGCTCCCAGCCGAGACTTCGCCGCCGACGAGGCTGAGATCGCCTCGCTGCGCTGGTTCACCCGGGCGGAGCTGCGCGCTGCCATTGCGAACGGCGAGGTGCGCGCTCCATCGACGATCTCCATCGCCGGTCAGCTCCTGTACAGCTGGTTGGACAACGCATGAATGCTTCGGCCACGGCCCTGCTCGAGGCCTTGGACGAGGAACAGCGCGCCGTCGCCACCCATTTCGACTCACCGGTGATCGTCCTCGCGGGTGCCGGCACCGGTAAGACCCGCGCCATGACGCACCGGATCGCCTTTGGAATTGCGTCGGATGTGTTCCCTGCCAACCATGTCCTCGCGCTGACATTCACCGCCAAGGCGGCGGGGGAGATGCGCTCACGCCTGCGCGGACTCGGAGTCCCCGCGGTCCAAGCCCGTACGTTCCACTCCGCAGCGCTGCGTCAGCTGCGGTTCTTCTGGGACCGGTTCGCCGAAGGAGACTTTCCGCGGATCATCGAGAACAAGGCGGGCATCATCGGCTCGGTCATGCAGAGCCTCGGGTTGGAGACCAGTCGGGAACTGACCAGAGACGTCGCGTCGGAGATCGAGTTCGCGGCCTCGTCCCTGCTCGGCGTCGACGACTATGCGACGAAGGCAGCGGCCCGGGACCTCCCCGGTCAGCTGAGCGTCGACGATATGGTGCGGATCTTCGAAGCCTACGGGGAGGCGAAGACACGGGGACGGCTGCTCGATTTCGATGATGTGCTCCTCGTGCTCTCGGGAGTTCTGGCCGAGTATCCGGCGATCGCAGCCGAGATCCGCGAACAGTACAGGCACTTCGTCGTCGACGAGTTCCAAGACGTCTCGCCGCTCCAATACGATGTTCTCTCCCGGTGGCTGGGCCCCCGTGACAATCTCTGCGTCGTCGGCGATCCCGCTCAGACCATCTATACCTTCGCGGGAGCCGATGCGAGCCTGCTCGGTTCGCTCAGCACGTCGATGCCCGAGGCCAGAACGATCCGCCTGGTGCGCAACTACCGGTCGTCCCAGGCCATCGTGTCCACCGCGAACAATCTGCTGCGACACACCTCTCGGACCGCGCTGACCTTGCGGACCGACAACCCGATGGGCCGCCTGCCGCGCATGGTGGAGTATCCGACCGACGAGGCCGAGGCCACCGGGGTCGTCCAGGCTATCTCGGCAGAGATCCAGGCCGGACGTCGTCCGCGCAACATCGCAGTCCTCTTCCGCACGAACGGACAGAGTCCCTCCTACGAACAGGCTCTGGCCGCAGCCGGGATTCCCTATGTGCTGCGCGGCGGAGAGCGCTTCTTCGCGCGCAAAGAGGTCAAGGAGGCCGTTCTCATGCTCAAGGCCGCACGCGCGACCTCGAGCGGACAGCGTCTGACCGAAGCCGTGACAGAGGTTCTCGGCTCTCTCGGATTCACCCGAGAGCCGCCGGCCGCCGGAGCCGGCAGACAGCGTTGGGAATCGCTCAATGCCCTCGTCGACCTCGCCGAGGAGCATCAGCACGGTCAGGAACTCCCTGTGCCGATGGAGGTCTTCCTCAGCGACCTGTCGGATCGTGCCGAGCACCAGTTCGCCCCGGACATCGAAGGCGTCACTCTGGCTTCCTTCCACGCGGCGAAGGGCCTGGAATGGGACAGTGTGCACCTGGTGGGTCTCAGCGAAGGTCTGCTGCCCATCAGCTATGCCCAGACGCCTCGAGCCATCGCTGAGGAACGTCGCCTGTTCTACGTGGCGCTGACGCGTGCAGGCACAGACCTGCGGATGAGCTGGTCGCTGGCCCGGTTCGACTCCAAACAGAGACCGCGGAGGTCATCACGCTTCCTCGCCGAACTCGGGCAGTCGGGACCGACGATGGGAGATGGCCGCACAGCGTCGAACTCTGCGGCGCTCAACCGCTGCCGCGGCTGCGGGAGGGCATTGGTCTCGCACCTCGACCGTGCACTCGGACGATGTGCGGACTGTCCTGCCGACATCGATCTCGAGCTGCTGGACCGTCTGCGACGCTGGCGGGTGCGCATCGGAATGGAGCAGGGACTGCCGCCGTACCTCGTTCTCACGGACACCTCGCTGTCAGTCATCGCGGAGGTCCGTCCCCGCACCCTCGACGAACTTGCGCGGGTCCCCGGCATCGGTGCGACGAAGCTCGAACTCTACGGAACTCACCTACTGGGTCTGCTCGGCGACTGACCCGAAATCCGGGACCGGCGTGCGACACTGGCAGCGATCGTGGAAGGTCATTCCACTATCCGTGACCTCGCCGGCATCCAAGGTGACCACGCGTCGGATCGGTGCTGTTTCGGGGCGCAGCAGCGCCTGACGAAGCATCTGAACAACATGCGCCGAACCGAGGATGCGTGCGGCGGGATCGCTGAGGCTCTCACGCTCCGGCAGGGCACGCAGACGCGGATGCTGATCGAGCCAACCGGCATCGCTGTCCTTCCGGTGCAGGCAGGAACACACAGAGCACGGTGTCGAACCGGGCCGGATGAGTCCCGTGATCTCCACAGACTGCTCACCGAGGACGACCTGACAGTGGTCGACTTCGCGATCACTGAGCCACATGGCGGAATTGAGGTCCGGAACCAGGTGAGAACTCGTGACCACCACCGGTGAAGCCATGAGATCGAGCTCCTCGACACGGCGAGCCGCGGCGACGGCGAATCCGAGAGCCGCCAGCTGCCCTTCGACATGGGAGCGCAATGGACCCGTGACCAGCACGGGCCGGGACCTGAGGACCTGGGAGACCCGATCCGGCGACAGATTGAATATGCGCGCCGCGGCGAAGACCGGGGACCCCTTCGGTACGGCGCCGCCGTCCGCGTCGGCCGGGATGAGGACACCTGCCTCGCCGAGGAGGGTGATGAGGGAGCTCGCCCTGCTGAGGTCGACCCCGAGTTCCTGAGCGCGTGAATAGAACTGAGCCGAGCCGATGCCGAGACGGAGATCTTCGATGAGACTGGCGTCACCGAGCAGCAGCCCATCGATGAGCACAGGATCATCTGCGCCGAACTGGATGCACGAGGACGAACGCCATGTGATGGGAACACTCGGAAAGATTCTGAACATCTCGGCCCCTTCGCCTCGCCATCGTGGAGACTTCCACAGTAGTGAACGAGAGCCGGAATGGCCACGGCAGGAGAGAAGTTGTGGATAATCCTGTGGAAAAACGGCTGAGGACAGGCCGGGAAGCGCGTCCCGGCATGCCCTCAGCCGCATAGTGCCCCAGGCGCTCGCGAGGACTCGTGCGGCTTCCCCTTCCGCACGCATCCTCGGGTTTTCCGGGGTCAAGCATAGAACTTATTCCGCAAAAGCCTCCGCGTCAATGCACCGTCATGCACAGACACGTCAACAGCCTGTGGATAACCTGTGGGAATCGCCGTGGAGTCTGTGGAGGAAAGGCGCCTTGAGTGTCGATATGACTGTTGATAAACACGCTCCCGGGTCGGATCAGCTCCCGTTCTGCGGGGACTGCGTTCTCGGAGGCGGCTGTGGACGGGGGATTCGACCTCAACTTTTCGGCAGACTCAGGAAACTCACAAACTCCGAAGGCTGTTCGTCTTCAGAACCGCTGCAGAGACGCCGCCACGGTGCCGGTGGCACTGTCACCGTGTCAGTGCGGTTTCCTATGATGGTCCGGTGAGCAGAGCACAGCGGTGGAGTGAAGAAGAGGTGCTGCGGGCGATCGCCCGGGGTGAGATCGAAGTGCGTCGATCGGTACGGCGGAAGAAGACCGTCGCCGTCTCGAAGGAGGTCGAGACCTACGTGCTGCGCACTCCTGAGCGCTACAGCGTGGAGCGCAACATCCGTTCGCTGACGGATCTGTTCAATCGCCTCTCCGCCCGTGATCACTCGTCGGATGCCGACCTCGCCGAGCTGGCTGAGGAGATGAGCCGTCGTTTCTTCGGCGGCAGGCTGCGACCGACGTCGATCCGCTGGGTGACGAATCAGAATGTCAGCAGATGGGCGTCAACGACGACGTCGACGGGTGACATCCGCGTCTCCCATCGCCTGCAGGCCGTGCCGCGCTGGGTGCTGGAGACGGTCGTCGTCCATGAACTCGTCCATCTCCAGATCGGTCCCCACTCGAAGGAATTCCATGCATTGGCCGATCGCCATCCGCGGCAGACCGACGCAAAGATCTATCTCGAAGGATTCAGCGATGGGGAGCGTTTCAGGCGTGGGAGCTGAGCGCTGACACAGCGGAGCGGAAGAGGCCCGGCAGCCGGTCCGGCAGGTCGGGCATGAGGTCAGCGGGCAGTCGGTCCAGAGTGAACCAGGCGACGTCGAAGGACTCCTCCGACACATTCGGCGAATCGTCAGTCGAAGCCTGGGCTGCGAAGACGACGTCGAAGTGTCGGGTGCAGGTCCCGAACGCGGCCGAGAGGTCATGCACATGCACGTCGATGGGATCGGCAGTGACTCGTGCGAGCGGGCGCAGACCGCTTTCCTCTTCGGCCTCTCTGCGAGCGGCATCATGCAGCGAGGTGTCGACAGATTCGAGGTGTCCTCCGAACTGACCCCACAGCCCGGCCTTCCGGTGGTGGTTGAGCAGAACCGCCTCGGTGACCGGATCGATGACCAGACAGCTGGCTGTGAGATGGTGCTCACCGCCGGAGCGGTGCAGGGCATCGGCACCCTGCCGGTCGAATAGCTCCGCGAAGGACGCGGAGAATGAGTTCCGCGGTCCGCGCTCGACTTCCTGCCGGGCGGTATCGAGATCGATCATTCAGCGATCGTCGCGATCGTCGGAGCTGTCGTCGTCGGAGCTGCTGTCATCGGTCGGCGCAGAGTCGTTGCGATCCGTCTCTTCGGACTCTGTTTTCGCATCGCTGCCGCCGGCTCCCTCAAGTCCCTCGGCGAGAATGCGGGACAGGGCCTCATCGATGCTCGATTCGTTGGTCCATTCGGCCTGACGTCGCTCGGAATAGCCCAGCGGGTCGTCCAGATCCTGCGTGGTCGGCAGCAGATCCGGATGGGAGAACACGCGATCGCGGGCTTCGGCGCCGCCCTGCGTCTCGAGATACGCGAAGAGCGCGGCGGCATCGCGGAGGCGACGGGGGTTGAACTCGAGACCCACAAGGGTTGAGAAGGTCTTCTCCGCCGGTCCCGCGGTTGCCCGCCGACGGCGCAGCGCTTCGCGGATCTGATCGCGACCTGGCAGATGCTTGCACGCCTCATAGACGACAACGTCGACCCACCCGGCGATGACGGCGAGGAGGTTCTCCAAAGACGTCAGCGCCTTCCTCTGATCGTCTGTCGTCGGCGGGTTGAACAGTCCCTGGCGAATATTGTCGCTGAGGTCGGAGATGTTCGACGGATCGATGTTCGACGCCATGTCCTCGATCTGCGAGGTGTCGACCTTCAGTCCCTGCGCATAACGAGTCAGAGCGGTCTCGACCTGGGCGCTCAGCCACGGGGCGCGCTCGAACAGAGCGAGGTGGGCGAGCTCCTGAGCCGCGAGGTAGATGCGGACCTCGGAGACGTCGACGTCGATCTCGGAAGCGAACGTCTCGACGTTCTTCTCGATGACCACGGCAGTGTCGTGGGGCAGCAGCGGGAGTCCCACCTCGGTGCCGGTGAGGACGCTTTCGGACAGCGCGCCGACGGCCTGTCCGATCTGCATGGCGAACATCGAATCGCTCATCGATCCGAACATCGACGATGCGCCTGCGAGGATGCCCTTCATCTCGGCCGGGACCTGGGACTCGAGCGTGTCCGTCAGGGCCGAGGACATGTTCTCCTTGATGGGCAGCACGAACTTCTGCCAACCGGGCATCGTCTCCTTGACCCAGTCGGCTCGGCGCAGCGGACGGGCGGAGCGGTTGGCGACGGAGAAGTCGGTGGCCTCGGCGAGCCAGAGCTCGGCCAGACGGAACGCATCGGTCGTCGCCCGCTCAGCGTCCTCGGATACAGAGGGGTCGGGAGTCGGAACCGCCTTCTGAGCGATCGACACTGCCTGGGCCTGCGAATCGGCACCCTGCCCGAAGAGCCCCTGCATCTGATTCATGATCGTGGACATCATCGCCGGATCGATCGAGAAGCCCTGCGGCATGCCCGAACTGTTCTTGTCATCTCCCTGACCGGATCCGGGACCATTGGCGCCGAAGAGCATTCCGAAGATCTGCTCGAACGGATTCTGTTCGTTGTTGTTGTCATCGGTCATTGTTCTACAGCCCCCAAGAATCGGTTTGACATCAACGTTAACGGTTCCGAATGTGCGAAGCTTCCCAATTCCGGGAGGTTTCGCAGGATGTTCGCACCGGGCGAAAGGAGTCTGTGAAACGGACGCTGAGGTTTCAACTAGACTGGTGGGGCGGTGCAGCGAAAGGATTACATGACAGAGAACGCCCCTCGGGCCGTGCCGGCGTCACCGGCACCGACACGCGGCACCAAACGACGACGGACTCCACGTCTGGCCACGACCTCGGGCGTCCTCACCTACGTCTTCATCGCGCTGGCCGTGCTTCTGCCGGTTCCGTACATGCTTCAGCTGCCGGGACCGGTTTTCAACACCCTCGGCGACTACCAGGGCGACCCCATGATCAGCGTCTCCGGAGCCAAGACCTATCCGACTGCAGGCCGCATCGACATGCTCACCGTCGCCGTCAGCGGCGGACCCGGTCGCGACATCTTTGCCTCTCAGGCACTCGGCGCACTCATCAACGGCGAACAGACCGTCGTCCCCACGGAGGCGTACTACCCGCTGGACACCACTCGCGAGGACGTGACCGAATCGAATGCGGTCGAGATGTCCTCGAGCCAGGATGTCGCCATCGCCGCCGCCATGGGCCAGATGGACAAGTCGTACTCCGTGCATCTGTCGGTCGATGACGTCGTCGCCGATGCTCCGGCTCAGGGCAAGCTGCGCAAGGGAGACCGACTCATGTCGGTCAACGGCAAGAAGCTCGATTCCGATCCCCAGGCCGCGCAGATCATGAGCAGGACAGTGCAGGGGACGGACTCCGTCGAGCTCGGCATCGAACGCGACGGGAAATCGAAGACGATCTCCCTGACTCCCGCGAAGGTCGACGACCGCAAGGCGATCGGCATCACGATGAAGCAGGACTTCGAGTTCCCCGTCGACGTGAAGTTCAACGTCGACGGCGTCGGCGGTCCCTCAGCCGGGACGATGTTCGCGCTGGCCATCATCGATGAACTCACTCCCGGTGCGATGACAGGCGGCAAGCATGTGGCTGGCACGGGAGAGATCACCCCTGACGGAACGGTCGGCCCGATCGGCGGTGCTCGCCAGAAGGTGGCCGCCGCCACCGAGAAGGGAGCGACGCTGTTCCTCTCTCCCGCCGACAACTGCGCGGAGGTCATGGCCGCCGCGGACCAATCCAAGATCACGGTGGCGCGCATCGACACGCTCGATGACGCGCAGACCACCGTGGAGCAGTACGCCGCCGGCAACACTTCGGACCTGCCGAAATGTCCCGCCGATGGTGCCGACAACAATGAGAAAGGGCAGTAGTGAGCACCTCGTCCTCACCCACCTCCGCACGCATGCCGGCGAATCGGCCAAGACGTTCGCCGCTGCTGCTCACCCTCGTGTCTGTGGCGATCCTGCTGATCGCCTTCATCGCCTTCACCCAGGTCTACACCGAGGTGCTGTGGTTCCGCCAGATCGACGCGGCGAACGTCTTCCGAACCATGTGGCTCACCCGCGGGCTGACATTCCTCGGCGGCTTCATCCTCATGGCCGTCCCGGTCTGGCTGAGCCTTCATCTGGCCTACCGCCATCGTCCGGTCTACGCGCCGACGACCCCGCGACAGGAGAACCTCGACCGCTATCGTGAGGCCATCGAGCCTCTGCGGCGGGTCGCGACGATCGCGATTCCCGCGGTCATGGGTGTCCTCGCCGGCATCACCGCCTCGGCGCACTGGAACACGATCCTCGAATGGATCAACTCGACGTCCTTCGGCTCGAAGGACCCTCAGTTCGGTCTCGACAAATCGTTCTTCGTCTTCGTCCTGCCCGGTCTGCGCCTCATCGGCAATCAGCTGGGCATGGCGCTGCTCTTGGCGCTCATCGCCGCCCTCGTCGCCCATTACCTCTTCGGCGGAATCCGTCCGGGGGAGCAGAAGGGCGTCATCCTGACGAAGGCCGCCCAGTGGCAGCTGGGCATCACCGTGGCGGTTCTCGTCATCGTTCAGGCCGGTCGGCTGTGGCTCTCCCGCTACGACCGGATGACCGCTGCCGGCGGGATCGTCCCCGGCGTCACCTACGTCGACGATCATGCCGCCCTGCCGGCCATGGCGATCGTCGCCATCGCCGCCGTCCTGGTCGCACTGCTGTTCGTCTACACCGCGTGGAAGGGCAATTGGCGGATCTCGATCATCGCCACGCTCACCCTCATCGTGCTCGGCGGAGTTTCGATCATCGCGTACCCGGCCCTGCTCCAGCAGTTCCAGGTCAATCCGTCGCAGCAGAGCAAGGAATCCGATTACATCCAGCACAACATCGATGCCACACGCGATGCGTTCGACTTCGATGACATCGAGGTGACTCCCTACTCGCCCAGCACCACCGGCAAGAAGGGTGACCTGCGCAAGGACGCAGAGACCGCGGCGTCGATCCGTCTGCTGGATCCGAACCTCGTCTCGGACACCTTCCGGCAGCTGCAGCAGGTGCGACCGTATTATTCGTTCCCGCAGAAGCTCGACGTCGACCGCTACAACATCGACGGGGACATGCGCGACACTGTCATCTCGGTGCGCGAACTCGCCCCGAGCTCGGTAAACAACCAGAGCTGGTTCAACCGGGCGATCGTCTACACTCACGGATTCGGTGTGGTCGCAGCCAACGGCAACCAGCGCAACCCGGACGGCGAACCGCTGTTCATGGAGTCGGATATTCCGCCGAAGGGCGAGTTCCCCGAATACGAGCCGCGTGTGTACTTCGGAGAGTCATCTCCGGACTATTCGATCGTCGGCGCCCCGAAGGGTGCGACTCCGCGTGAGCTCGACTACCCCTCCGATGAGAAGAGCGGCTCCGGTCAGGTCAACAGCACGTTCTCCGGTGACGGCGGACCGTCGGTGGGCAATGTGTTCAATCGTCTCGCCTACGCCCTGAAGTTCCAGGACGAGCAGATCCTTCTCTCGGACGCGCTCAACGAGGAGTCCCAGATCCTCTACGATCGTCACCCGCGTGAGCGTGTGGAGAAGCTCGCTCCCTTCCTCAAGGTCGACGGCGATCCGTACCCGGCAGTCGTGGACGGGAAGATCAAGTGGATCCTCGACGGCTACACCACCGCCGAGGACTACCCGTATTCGACACCTCAGCCGCTCCAGCAGGCCACTGAGGATTCGACCACGGCGTCGGCTCCGAACTCGGTGGCGACTCTGCCGGACGATGAAGTCAACTACATCAGGAACTCGGTGAAGATCACCGTTGATGCCTACGACGGTTCCGTCGACATGTACCAGTGGGACAAGGACGATCCGGTTCTCAAGACCTGGATGAAGGTGTTCCCCGGAATCATCAAGTCGTCCTCGGAGATGTCCGGTGATCTGATGAGCCACGTCCGGTACCCGGAAGACATGTTCAAGGTCCAGCGCGACCTGCTCACGAAGTACCATGTCACCTCCGCCAGTGAGTTCTACTCCGGTCAGGACTTCTGGACTCTGCCGACCGATCCGACGACGAAGGCGAGCAGCGGGCTGACGCAGCCGCCGTTCTACATGACCCTGCAGATGCCGGGCCAGCAGTCGCCGTCGTTCTCGCTGACGAGCTCGTATATCCCGGCTCGATCGTCCGAGGGGCAGTCGCGAAACAACCTCACCGGGTTCCTCTCCGCCGATGCCGATGCCGGCAACAAGAAGGGCGAGACAGCCGAGGGCTACGGCAAGCTGCGCCTGTTGCAGCTTCCGCGCAACACCACTGTGCCCGGACCTGGTCAGGCTCAGAACAACTTCAACACCGCGCCCGATGTGCAGCGCAGTCTGAACCTGCTGCGTCAGGGTGAGTCCGAAGTCGAGAACGGCAATCTGCTGACTCTGCCGATCGGCGGGGGTCTGCTCTACGTCCAGCCGGTCTATGTCCGGTCTGCCGGTGAGACCTCCTATCCGCTGCTGCAGCACGTGCTCGTGGCGTTCGGTGAGGACATCGGGTTCGCTCCGACCCTCGACGAGGCGCTCGACCAGGTGTTCGGCGGAGATTCCGGAGCCTCGGCCGGTGACGCCGGAACCGAGGACAGCGGAGATGGCGAGTCGGGATCGACCTCCGGCGGAGAGGACGCGGATTCGAAGTCCGGCTCGCCGGACAAGGCTCTCAACGATGCTCTCCAAGAGGCGAAGAAGGCCATGGAGGACTCCGATGCCGCGCTGAAGGACGGCGATTTCGCGGAGTACGGAAAGGCCCAGGACCGCCTGAAGAAGGCGCTTGAGGATGCCGTCGCGGCTGACCCGTCGCTGGCAGAGGACGCGGCGGGCAAGGAATCCTCCGCTCCTGCCTCGGAGCCGGCTGACGAAGGCGGCGACTCGGGCAACTGAGTCAGAGGCGAACCGGTACGGCGCTGAGAGGCCGTGCCGACCGAGTTCGGACTTTCCGCGACGAACGCCCCTGGGACATCCCAGGGGCGTTCGTCGTTCGCAATGGATTCGCCGGAGGTGAGACCGGCGTCGCTCGCTTCTCTGGACGCACTCGCAGCGCTGCGTCAGCCTAGGTGCGCGGTATCTGTCTGAGGTGCTGCGTCAGCTGAGGGCAACGCACCTGTCTGAGGCGCTGCGTCAGTCCGAGATTCGGCATCGGCTTGATGCGAGATGAAGGCGGTGCGGTGAAACAGGCCGTGCGCTCTGCAGATCGACATCTGCCTGGGTGCTTGATGGCGTTCGACGTGCCGAGCGCTCGAGTTGCCGTCACTGTATCGAGTTATGCGGCGAGCGGTCGACGCTGAGTCGAGCGGTCGGCAGGGAATCGGCTCTGCAAAGTCGGTCGGCAAGGGGTGTGAATGAGAAGAACCCCCAGTCAGAGAACTGACTGGGGGTTCTGCCGCTATCGTGGCGGGGGAGGGATTTGAACCCCCGACCTCCGGGTTATGAGCCCGGCGAGCTACCGAACTGCTCCACCCCGCGGCGTGTTCTTAACTTTACACGAGGGGTCACCTGGCGGCCAAACCGAATACAGGTGACCTCCGCCACATGGTCACTTGCCGTTCATCTGCAGCGGTTGCAGCTGGTTGAAAGTTGAACTATAGTCATTCTTGTACTTCAAATTTCAACCAAAAGGAGAAATCATGACTGCTCTGCCTCAGGGACTCACCGCCGGAACCTGGAACATCGACCCCATCCACTCGGAGTTCACCTTCACCGCTCGCCACGCGGGCGTCTCGAAGGTCCGCGGCCACTTCGAAGAGATCGCCGGCAGCGTGAACGTCGGTGAGACCCTCGAAGACAGCGCCGTGTCCGCCGAGGCCTCAGCGAACTCGATCAACACCCGCAACGAACAGCGCGACGGTCACCTCAAGAGCGGTGACTTCTTCCTCGCGGAGGAACACCCGAAGCTGAGCTTCAAGTCGACCGCGATCAAGGCCGACGGAGCCGATGAGTTCGAGACCGTCGGCGAACTGACGATGCGCGGCGTGACCAAGGAAGTCGCCTTCGCCACCGAATTCGCAGGAGTTGCCACCGATCCGAACGGCAACCAGGTCGCCGGCCTCTCGGCCACCGCCACGGTCAACCGCAAGGACTTCGGAATGTCCTTCGAAGCCGTCCTCGGCGGAGGAGAGCTTCTCGTCTCCGACAAGATCAAGATCGAACTCGAACTGGAGCTCGTCAAAGCCTGATATGCCCTGAGCTGGGCTGCTGATCGGCGCGTGCGCCGACACGGAGCCAGACTCAGCGGGCAGCGTCGCTGCCCGAGACAGAAGGGGCGAACCGTCTATGCGGTTCGCCCCTTCTGGCGTCTTTGGGCGCCGCGACTCCTGTCCCTCGGCGCGGCGATGCCCGTGCCGTCCCGCGTATCAGGAACTCATTGTGCCTCGGCCACGAAAGCCAGCGATACTCAGTTCCTCCGACGCAGCGCGTCCGGGTGCTCCCGCAGGTGCCCTCCGAGTGCGTTGAATAGCTGTGCGCCCTTGTCGACATCGGCAACGGACTTACAGAACGAATATCGGATCGAGGACCTATAGGCCTCATACGCCGGGCTGCCCTGCCTGCACAGAGCGGGTACGGGAATTCCGACCAAGGAGAATTCTCTGGCCAGCAGCTCATTGAGCTCGAAGGCATCGCGATCCGTCAGCGCAGAGAAGTCAACCACTGTGAAATAGCCGGCGCGCGGAGTGGACACTTCAGCGCCCGGCACCGAGCGACAGGCGGGCACGAGGACATCGGCGCGTGCCCGCAGCGAAGCTCGGTTCTCGGCGACGAACTGCGAATCGCCGTCCAGCATATCGGCCATTCCGATCTGCATCGGACCGCCGGCCGTGAACGACAGGAACTGCTTGACGGTCTGAATGGCCTGGCGAACCTCGGGAGAGGCGATGACCCAGCCGATCTTCCATCCTGTCGTGTTCCATGATTTGCCCGCCGAGGAGACCGTGACGACGCGTGCAGAATCCTCGATGGCAACTGCGGGAGGCACATGCCCCAGATCAGTGAGGACGAGCTGCTCGTAGACTTCATCGGAGAGTACCCAGGCGTCGACCGCCTCGGCGGCTCGTCCGATGCGGGCGAGATCAGCGGCAGAGAAGATGAACCCGGTGGGATTGTGCGGAGTGTTGACGAGGATGATCGCCGGATCGACCTCGGCGATCACTCGGTCGAAAGTCTCCCAGTCCGGGGCGAAGTCACCACGGCCATCGGGCAGGATCGGCACCGTGTGCAGTGTTCCGCCGGCGGCGGCGATCGCCGCCGGATAGGAGTCGTAGAACGGTTCGAAGGCGACGAGAGAGCCGCCCGGCGGCAGCAGTGCGAGGATCGCGGCGGTCAGGCCCTCCGTGGCGCCCGCAGTGTAGAGCACCTCGTCCGGATCGACGTGCTGTCCGAAATCGCGTCCGCGTTGAGCGCCCACAGCTTCGAGCAGCTGCGGGTATCCCTGACCGGGGGCGTACTGATTGAAACCGGCCCGCATCGCCTCTTCCGTTGCGGCGATGAGCTCGTCCGGAGGCTCCGTGCCCGGAGCGCCCTGTCCGAGGTTGACGGCTCCGACCTCGGCGGCGAACTTCGTCATCTGCCCGTAGATCGTCTCACCGATCGACCCGTCCGGATTCGTGAGCCCTGCGGCCTCGGCCATCTCATGCCACAGCGGGGCTCCCATGATGTCCGGCATCAGGAGACCTCCGCGGGAGCGACCCGACCGAGTCGGTCGAGTGCGGCTTCATGGAGGCGAGAATTGCTGGCCAGGGCATTGCCGCCGAAGGGCCCCGGAAGTCCGGCCGTGTTCGTGAAGGTGCCTCCGGCTTCGAGGACGATGGGTACGAGCGCTCCCATATCGTAGAGCGCGAGCTCGGGCTCGCAGGCGAGGTCGACAGCACCCTCGGCGAGCAGCATATAGGAGTAGAAGTCGCCGTATCCGCGAGTGCGCCACAGCGAATCGCAGAGATCGAGGAACTCATCGAGGATGCCGAGTTCCTTCCAGCCCGACAGCGACGAATACGACAGGGACGCATCGGCGAGAGAATCGACGGATGACACAGCGATGCGTTCGGCCGGGGACCCGAGCTCGGTCGCGTAGGCGCCCTGGCCCGTTACTGCCCACCATCGGCGACCGAGCGCGGGAGCGGAGACGACTCCCAGCAGCGGCTGGTCACCGTCGTAGAGGGAGATCAGCGTCGCCCACACCGGCACCCCGCGCACGAAGTTCTTCGTTCCGTCGATGGGATCGATGATCCACCGTCGCGATGACTGCCCGTGTGCACCGAATTCCTCACCGAGCACGCTGTCATCGGGTCGAACCTCTGTGAGGCGATCCATGATCGCCTTCTCCACCGCACGGTCGCATTCGGTGACCGGGGTGAGATCGGGTTTGGTTTCGACGGCGAAGTCCTGTGCCCGGAAGTGCGGGTGGCTGATGGCATCGGCGAGATCGGCGAGTTCGATCGCCAAGTCGAGGTCGTTCATGCCTCCAGCCTATCCAGTCGAGGGCAGCAGCCGGCGCAGGGACTCCAGCCGTGAGACTCCTCCCGGTCCGGCCTTGCCGTCGGCCACCCATTCATCGAGTCGGCAGCCGGGAGAGTCCGCGAGGTGAGTGCATCCGCGGGGGCAATCGGCCGTGGCCTCGACGAGTTCGGGGAAGGCGGAGAGCAGGGTCTCCCGGTCCACATGGGCCAGGCCGAAGCTACGCACTCCCGGGGTGTCGATGAGCCATCCGCCGCGTTCCAACGGCAGGCACACGGCCGAGGACGAGGTGTGACGTCCGCGTCCGGTCACGTCGTTGACATGGCCCGTCGCGCGCTCGGCGGCGGGAACGAGAACGTTGGTCAGCGTGGATTTGCCCACCCCGGAATGGCCGACGAGGACGCTGATGCGTCCACGGAGACGCTCGGCCACCTCGGCGTGAGGTTCTGTCTCGTCGCGGGCCGCATCGTTCGCGGCGATTGTCGTATCGGTCGGCTCGGCGTCGGGATCGATGGAGGATTCGACGATGTCGATCCCGGACGCGGAGAAGCGTTCCTTCAGCTCCGTCGCCGGGCGCAGATCGGTCTTCGTCACGATGAGCAGGGGAGTGATCCCGGCATCGAAGGCCGCGACGAGTGCGCGATCGATGAGACCGAAAGAGGGATCCGGGTCCACGGTGGCCGTGACGATGCCCATGACGTCGACGTTGGCGACGAGGACGCGCTCGGTCGGGTCGGTGTCATCGGCGCTGCGGCGCAGCAGGGTCTGCCGTTCGGTGATCTCCACGAGCCTGGCCAGGGTCCCCTCGGCCCCCGAGGTGTCGCCGACGAGGCGGACGACGTCTCCGGGAACGATCGCCTGCTTGCGCAGGTGCGAGGCGCGCACCGCCGTCACCGAGGTGGCCCCCCGTGACCGCTTCCCCTTCTTCCGAATCGGGGGACTCGACGGGAAGTTCCCGTCGTCGTCAGCGAGGATGACCCGGTACCGGCCCCGATCGACCGCGGTGACCAGGCCCGATACAGCGTCTTTGTGGTCAGGGCGGTTCTTCGTCCGCGGTCGTGAACCGCGTCGGTTCGGCCGGGGGCGGTAGTCCTCATCGCGAAAGATCTTCGCCATATCAGGCTCCGGGGGTGAGCATGGCTTCCCACAGCTGGGTGAAGGCAGGCAGAGTCTTGGCCACGGTGCCGGCGTTCTCGATGACCATTCCGTCATTGCGCAGGGCGAGGACGGCACCGGCCATGACCATGCGGTGGTCGTGGTAGGTATGCCACAGCGCCGGGCGCAGGTGTGTGGTGCCGGTGATCGTCAGTGCCTCGGCGTGCTCGACGACATCGACGCCGATGGCACCGTACTCTCTGGTCAGAGCCGCCAGACGGTCGGTCTCGTGCCCACGCAGATGCCCGATTCCGCGCAGCTGCGACGTTCCTTCTGCCATAGCTGCGAGAGCCGAGACCACTGGGGTGAGCTCGCCGACGGCCGACAGGTCGAGATCGACAGCGGTGAGCCGGTCCGGGCCCTGCACGTGCAGTCCTTCCCTATCGAGGCGCACCGTGGCTCCGAACGCCTCGGCGATCTCGCGGAAGCCGTCACCTGCCTGCGTGGTGTGCACGGGCCAGTCGGCGATGGTCACGGATCCGGCGGTGGCCACGGCCGCCGCTGCGAAGGCTGCGGCATTGGACAGGTCGGGTTCGACCTGCACGTCGAGACCGCGCGGAAGTCCTGGTTCGACGATCCAGCGCTCGGGTTCGGGCTCGCTGATGTCGACGCCCGCGTCGCGGAGGACTTCGATCGTCATATCCACATGCGTTCGGCTGGGCACCGAGTCCGCAGTGTTGGTGAGTTCGAGTCCCAAAGGCATGACGGGAGCGGCGAGGAGCAGACCAGAGACGAATTGGCTGGAGGCGCTGGCATCGATGCCGAGGTGGCCTCCGCGCAGCTGAGAGTCGGCGTGGATCGTCATCGGCAATGTGCTCGCTGCGGAGGTGATCGACGCACCGAGCTCCCGCAGCGACTCGATCGTCACCGACATCGGCCGCACGCGGGCCTGTTCGTCGCCGTCGAGGACGACCTCACGACCGGTGAGCGCGGCAAGTGGGGGGATGAAGCGCATCACGGTTCCGGCGAGACCGCAGTCGATGGTGATCGGTGCGGAGTCCTGTGCAGCTGCGTCTGTGGGTACGTGTCCGTCCGGGAAGGGGATCGGCTCGATGTGGAGCTCATCGCCGTCTTCGTCGATCACGGCGCCGAGACGACGCAGGGCGTCGACCATGAGCAGGGTGTCGCGGCTGCGAAGCCATCCCCTGAGATCGGATCCGGAACGGGCGAGAGCCGCAAGGATGAGATAGCGGTTCGTCAGAGACTTGGAACCGGGAACGGTCACAGTGGCAGAGACGGCGGAACCGGCGACCGGCGGCTGCCAGTCGCCGGTCGCCGGGGGAGTGTGCGTGGAGATGTCAGTCAACTCCGAGTGCGCTCAGAGCCTGCTTCGAGGTGTCTTCCACGCTCGACCACAGGTCTTCGGCCGCGTGCTGGGTCCGCCACCACAGGCCGGGGCGTCCAGCAGTGTCGACGGCGGCGAGCAGGGCACCGCCGAGCATCGAGGTCCGCAGAAGAGTGCGTTCGTTGCGAGCCTTCTTCTCCTCCTTCGACGTCGTCTTGTCAGCAGACAGACGCTCACCGACGGTGTCGAGCAGGTAGGTGCCGACGAGGATCGATGCGCTGAGGCGGGGGAAGCGTCCGATGGCGAGCATCGAACCGGCAGCGACCTGTGCAACACCGGTGGCTCGGGCGAGAGTCACTGCGTCGACGGGGACGTCGACCTGCTTGCGAGCCTGGTTGAGGAGCGGGCCGACCGATGCGGCCGCTGCCTCCGGCTTGCGCAGTCGTTCGACGCCGTTGAGGATGTAGCCGGCGGCCAGCATGGGCCGTGCGATAAGACGAATGGGAGACACAGTGGTCCTTCCTACGTGGCGGTCATCTCACTGGCAAGCATAACTGCTGAGGTGGGAATAGTGGGGCGTCGGTCCGATGTTGTACGGGGTGAAGCCATTCGACGGGTGCACCCGTCGGGAAGTCGACAGGCAGAAGGAGAAGTCTATGAGCGCCACTGCCGTCCTGGAGAGAACGGGCGTACCATTGACTGCGATGACCGAATCAGTCAAAGAAGCCCCCGAAACCGACGCCGAGAGGTCGGCGCGTTTCGAACGGGATGCTCTGGAATATGTCAATCAGCTCTACGCAGCTGCTCTGCGTATGACCCGGAATCCGGCCGACGCCGAAGACCTCGTCCAGGAAGCCTACGCGAAGGCGTATGCCGCCTTCCACCAGTACAAGCCCGGAACCAACCTCAAAGCCTGGCTGTACCGGATCCTGACGAACACCTTCATCAACAACTACCGCAAGAAGCAGCGTCAGCCGCAGGAACACGGCAGCGAAGACATCGAGGACTGGCAGATCGCACAGGCGAACAGCCACTCGTCCTCCGGCGGTCGTTCCGCCGAACTCGAAGCCCTCGACCACCTTCCCGACTCCGACGTCAAGGAAGCACTCTCGGCACTGCCCGAAGACTTCCGCATGGTCGTCTACTATGCCGATGTCGAAGGACTGCCGTACAAGGAGATCGCCGAGATCATGGAGACGCCGATCGGCACTGTGATGTCCCGACTGCACCGCGGTCGCCGACAGCTGCGAGAGATGCTGGCCGACTATGCCGCCGAGCGCGGTTTCGTGAGTCCAGAGGGAGGTGCGAAATGAGCGACGAAGGATGCTGCGAAAGCGTCAGGACCGAGTCACTGATGCGCATCTACCACTACCTGGACGGAGAACTGACGACGACGGAGATCCGCGAGATCTCGATCCACCTCGAACAGTGCCCGTCGTGTCATGACGAGTACGAGATCGAAGCGCTGCTCAAAGAGCTCGTGCGTCGTTCGTGCAGCCACGACCGTGCCCCGATGGGACTGCGAGAGAAGATCCGGCAGCGGATCGCGCTCGAACAGAACTCCTGACCGGCGCCCAAGCACAGGGGAGTCCACGGACACAACGAAGGCGGGAAGAGATTCGAATCTCTTCCCGCCTTCGTCATTCACCGAACGTATCAGCGAATCATGCGTTTGGACGCTTGCCGTGGTTTGCTTTCTTACGGCGGCGATCGCGACGCTTACGGCCACGCTTGCTCATTGTGCCCTCCTTTGATAGACGCTCAATTGTCTCATGATCACCCGAGCAGAGCAAAGTCGGACCAGGTCACCCGCCTTGCCGAATTCGTCTGACAAGATGATGCGACTGTCACGGCTGAGCTCTTCGTCGGCCGGGCACCCGCAGAGATCTTCGGTCGGGCACCTCATCGACGGCTCAGCTGTCGCCGAGGACGTCCTGGACTCCCAGCCAGTTGAACCAGCCGCGATGGAGAACCAGCCAGGCCAACAGACCGTATCCTTCCTGCGCCGGCATATGGTCCCGCGACGATGCGACCTCGCGCTGCCACACGGGATGGCCGAGGAGGGGCGTGAAGGTGTCGACATAGGTGATGCCGCGCCGCTTGGCCACATCGGAGAAGCTGGCATTGAGCTCGGCGATGCGACGGTTGCGGTCACCGTCGTGTTCAGGCGGAGGGCCCAGCACGAACGTCGAGACCTTCCGAGCCAACGCCTCGTCGAGGATGTTGGCCACATCGAGCCGGGCCCTGGCCACCGAACGCCCCGAATCGAGATCCCCGGACCCCAGAGCCAGCACCAGACGATTGTCCCCTTCCCGAGTGAACCGCAGGGACGCCTCGGCGATGGTCCGACCGTGAAGACCAGCGGAATCCTCGGCCGGCACGGCCAGGGGATACACCTTGAGTTCAGGCAGACTCGGCAGAGTCCTCGCCGTCACCCGACCGACCCACCCGAGGCCACGGCCATCGCCGTGGCCGGCGACCAAAGGGCCTCCGACCACGGCGATGGTTGTGGTGACGTCGCTGCTCACCGGCTGAAGATCCGGTCGACGAGTTCCTTCTGCTGAGCTTCGTGGAAGTGCTTGAGCCCGGTCGAGGTGGCGGCAGAAGCGGCACGGGAGATGACCTTGACCTCACGGCCGCCGAGGAGCTCGGGCAGGTGCAGTGCCATGAACGGCCATGCACCCTGGTTCTCCGGCTCTTCCTGGGCCCAGACGATCTCGGCATCGGCCGGGAAGCGGTCGAGCACAGCGGTGATGGCCGCCTCGTCGAGCGGGTAGAGCTGCTCGAGGCGGACGAGCGCCATCTTCGTGTCGTTGTCCTTCTCCCGCTTGGCTTTGAGCTCCCAGTAGAGCTTGCCGGAGACGAGGACGACGCGCTCGACCTGCGAGGCATCGACGTCCGTATCGTCGATGACGGCCTGGAACCTGCCCGAGGTGAAGTCCTCCGGCGAGTTCGCGGCAGCCTTGAGGCGCAGCATCGACTTCGGGGTGAAGACGATGAGCGGACGCTTGTTCGTCGTCGAGGCGTGGCGACGCAGCAGGTGGAAGTACGAGGCGCCCGAGGACGGGTAGGCCACCGTCATATTGTTCTCCGCGCACAGCTGGAGGTAACGCTCGATGCGACCCGAGGAATGGTCGGGTCCCTGTCCCTCATAGCCGTGGGGCAGGAGCATGACGACACCGGAGTTCTGCTGCCACTTCTGCTCGGAGGAGGAGATGAACTCGTCGATGACGGTCTGCGCACCCTGTGCGAAGTCACCGAACTGAGCCTCCCACGCCACGAGGGCGTCCTTGCGTTCGACGGAGTAGCCGTATTCGAAGCCGACAGCGGCGTACTCGCTGAGCAGGGAGTCGTAGACCCAGAATCGAGCCTGCTCCTCGGTGAGGTTCTGCAGCGGCGTCCATTCGTTGCCGTTGACCGAGTCGATGAGCACCGAGTGGCGCTGGACGAAGGTCCCGCGACGGGAGTCCTGACCTGCCAGCCGCACCGGCACGCCGTCCATGAGCAGCGAACCGAAGGCCAGCAGCTCGGCGAAGCCCCAGTCGATTCCGCCCGACAGCGACATCTCCTTGCGCTTCTCGAGCAGCGCCCGCAGCTTCTTGTGAACCGTGAAGCCCTCGGGGATCTCGGTGAAGGCCTCGCCGATGCGCTGCAGCGTCTCGGGACTGATGGCCGTCTCGGCATCGTTGAAGGTCTCGATGTCGCTGGGCTCGTAGGGAGCGTTGAACGCTTCTCCGTCGTAGGAGCCGGTCTCGGCTTCCTTGGTCTCGGCGAAAGCCGATTCCAGCTTGGACTGGTAGTCCTTGAGCGCCTCGGCGGCCTCTTCGTCGGTGATGCACTTCCTGCCGACGAGGGATTCGGTGTAGAGCTTGCGCACCGAGCCCTTCTTCTCGATGAGGGAGTACATCGTCGGCTGGGTCATCGACGGATCGTCGCCCTCGTTGTGGCCGCGGCGGCGGTAGCACACGAGGTCGATGACGACGTCCCGGTTGAATTCCTGGCGGTATTCGAAGGCCAGGCGGGCCGCCCGGACGACGGCTTCGGGGTCATCGCCGTTGACGTGGAAGATCGGGGCGTTGATCGACTTGGCGACGTCCGTGCAGTAGAACGAGGACCGCGCCGAGGCGGGGGGAGTGGTGAACCCGACCTGGTTGTTGATGATGACGTGGACCGTTCCGCCGGTGCGGTAGCCGCGCAGCTCGGAGAGGTTGAGCGTCTCGGTGACCACACCCTGTCCGGCGAATGCGGCATCGCCGTGGACGAGGACCGGCAGTACGGTGAAGCCGGACTCGCCCTGGTCGACGAGATCCTGCTTGGCGCGCACGATGCCCTCGAGGACCGGATCGACGGTCTCGAGGTGGCTGGGGTTGGCCGCGACGTAGACGCCGGTGGTGTTGCCTGCCGGCGAGGTGAACGAACCCTTGGTGCCCAGGTGGTACTTCACATCGCCGGAGCCCTGGACGCTGTCCGGGGACATGGTTCCGTCGAACTCACGGAAGATCTGCGCATAGGACTTGCCGGCGATGTTCGTCAGCACGTTGAGGCGACCACGGTGGGCCATGCCGATGGCGACCTCGTCGAGGCCGGTGTCGGCGGACTGGTTGAGGATCTCGTCGAGCAGGACGATCGCAGATTCTCCGCCTTCGAGGCTGAAGCGCTTCTGTCCGATGTACTTCGTCTGGAGGAAGGTCTCGAAGGCCTCGGCGGCGTTGAGACGACCGAGGATGTGTCCCTGCTCCGAACGGGTGAGTTCCTGATGCGGGACCTCGATCTTCGACTGGAACCAACGGCGCTGGACCGGGTCGGCGATGTGCATGTATTCGAAGCCGGTGGTCCGGCAGTAGCTCTCACGCAACAGTCCGAGGATGTTGCGGAAGGGCATCATCGGCTTCGATCCGAACCCGCCGGTGGGGAACTCGCGTTCGAGATCCCACAGGGTCAGACCGTGCTGATTGATGTCGAGATCCGGGTGGGACCGCTGACGATAGACGAGAGGATCGATATTGGCCATGAGGTGACCGCGCGTGCGGTAGGCATCGATGAGTTCGATGACGCGTGCGGTCTTGTTGACGTCGTCCTGGTCTTCGGCCGAGACGTCGGGAACCCAGCGCACCGGCTCGTAGGGCAGGCGCAGGGATTCGAAGACATCGTCGTAGAAGCCGTCTTCGCCGAGCAGGTAGCTGTGGACGAGCTTGAGGAACTCGCCCGAACCGGCTCCCTGGATCACGCGGTGATCGTAGGTCGAGGTCAGGGTCAGCACCTTGGACACGGCCAGAGAGTTGATGGTCTGCTGGCTGGCACCCTGGAACTCGGCGGGGTAGTCGAGCGCGCCGACACCGATGATGCAGCCTTGGCCCTTGGTCAGACGCGGAACGGAGTGGACCGTGCCGATTCCGCCGGGGTTCGTCAGCGAGACCGTGGTGCCGGCGAAGTCGTCGGCGGTGAGCTTGCCCTGCCGTGCCTTGTCGACGAGGCCGTCGTAGGCGTCGACGAACTGGCGGAAGGTCAGCGTCTCGGCCTTCTTGACGTTGGGCACCAGCAGGGTGCGTGATCCGTCCTTCTTCGGCACGTCGATGGCGAGGCCGAAGTTGATGTGGGCGGGGGAGACCATCACGGGCTTGCCGTCGCGGACGTCGTAGGAGACGTTCTGCGAGGGGAAGTTCTGCAGGGCGCGGATCACGGCGAATCCGATGAGGTGGGTGAAGGAGACCTTCCCGCCTCGGGTGCGCTTGAGGTGCGAGTTGATGACGATCCGGTTGTCGATGAGCGCCTTGGCAGGCAGGGCCCGGACCGAGGTGGCGGTCGGGACTTCGAGCGACTCATCCATGTTCTTGGCGATGAGCTTCGCGGGGCCGCGCAGGGGAGTAATCGTCTCCTCCGGTGCGGGCTTCGGTGCGGCTTCCTTCGCGGTGACCTTCGGCACGGACTTGGTCTCTGCCTTCAGCGTCTCGGACTCAGCCGAAGACGGGGAGACGCCGCGAGAGGTCTCACGGGAGGTCGCCGGGGCTGCAGCTGAAGCAGGGGCCTTGGCATCCGACTTATTCGCGGCCGGCTTCGCCTCCTGCTTGGCGGCGGGCTCGGCAGCGGACTGAGCGCCTCCGCCGTTCTTCTCGTACTTGTCGAAGAAGGGCCACCAGGACTGGTCGACCGAATTCTTATCTGACTTGTACTGCTCATACAATTCCTCGACCAGCCACTCATTCGACCCGAAGTCTTCAACGGTGCGGTTCGGAGTATTGACGGACACGGCGTTGATCGCCTACTTCCTGATTCAAGACTTGCTGCTTAACGACATCTCCAAGCCTAACGTGATGTGCCATCGAATGTGCAGTTAAGGGACAATAGTGTTATGCGTTTCATCTCAAATGACCCGAACACCGATCTCACCTACTCCGATGTCTTCCTCGTGCCGAACTCGTCGGCACTGACTTCGCGCTTCGAAGTCGACCTCACGGCGACCGATCCGACCGGGTCGACGACGCCGCTCGTCGCAGCGAATATGACTGCTGTGTCCGGTCGACGGATGGCGGAGACGATGGCACGTCGCGGGGGACTGGCGGTGCTGCCCCAGGACATTCCGCTGACCGCCGCGCAGGAGACCATCGCCTGGGTCAAGAGCCGCGACCGGATCTTCGAATCCGCGCTGCGCTTCTCGCCTGATGACACAGTGCTCAACGCTCTGCACGTGCTGGCCAAGCGTTCGCACGGCTTCGGCGTCGTCGTCGACGACGGGGGAAGGCTCGAAGGCATCATCAATGCTGCAGATCTGCGCGGAGTCGATCGCTTCACCTCGGTGGCGGAGCTGTTGGACTCCTCACCGCATGTCATCCGCGCTTCCGAGGTAGACTGGGAGGACGCTGCACAGCTGGAGTCCCTCTTCGAGTCGATGACGGAGTCGCGAGCCGAGTTCGCCGCTGTCGTCGACGATGAGAACACGGTGCTCGGCAGCCTGACTCCGAAGTCGCTGCTGCGCTCGTCCATCTACACGCCCAATGTCGACGATCGAGGACGGCTGAAGATCGCCGTGGCCATCGGCGTCAACGGTGCCGCGGTCGAACGTGCCGCTGCGTTGGTCGAAGCCGGCGCGGACGTCCTCGTCGTCGACACCGCCCATGGCCACCAGGTGAAGATGCTCGACACACTGTCGGCGATCGCGGATGCCGAGCTCGGGGTGCCGATCGTGGCCGGAAACGTCGTCACGGCCGAAGGGGTCCGCGACCTCGTCGCTGCCGGCGCCGACATCGTCAAGGTCGGAGTCGGCCCGGGAGCCATGTGCACGACCAGGATGATGACCGCGGTCGGTCGTCCCCAGTTCTCCGCAGTGCTCGAATGCGCCGAGGCGGCTCGCGAGCTGGGTGCCCACGTGTGGGCCGACGGCGGAGTCCGCTACCCCCGCGATGTCGCTCTGGCCCTGGCGGCCGGGGCCTCTCAGGTGATGGTCGGATCCTGGTTCGCCGGGACCCACGAATCGCCCGGCGACCTGCTCGTCGACGGAGAGGGTCGGAAGTACAAGGAGAGCTTCGGCATGGCTTCGGCTCGGGCCGTGGCCAACCGGACCAGAGCGGAATCGGCCTTTGCGCGCGCTCGGAAGGGACTGTTCGAAGAGGGCATCTCTTCGTCAACTATGTACATCGACCCTGAATCTCCTGGGGTCGAGGACCTGCTCGACGGCATCACTTCGGGCGTCCGCAGCTCCTGCACCTATGCCGGGGCCGGTGATCTCGGAGAATTCGCGCGTATGGCCGCGGTCGGTGTTCAGAGCGCCGCCGGCTACGAAGAGGGCCGACCGCTGTCGGGAAGTTGGTAAGATCTCCTCATGCACAGTGACAGTCCCGGCCGGCGGGAAGCCGGCGCCCCAGATGACGACCCTCACCCCGCGAGGGTCTCACACCTCAACTGCTCTGCTGAGCAGATAGCGATCGGCGGGGACAGTCACTGATGGAATGGATACTCCTCGCCCTCGCGCTGCTGCTCATCCTCGGCACCGGAGTCTTCGTCGCAGCCGAATTTTCGCTGCTGACGCTCGACCGCCATACAGCCGATAAAGCGGTTGAAGAAGGTGTCGTCGGCGCGAAGACGCTGCGGCGTTCGATGACCCACCTGTCCACCCAGCTCTCGGCAGCGCAGGTGGGCATCACGATCACCACTCTGCTCACCGGTTACCTCATGGAACCGTCCTTGGGCAGGCTGCTGGCGCCGCTGTTCGAGGCCTGGGGCGTCGGCCCCGGCCTCGCGGCCCCGCTGGCGCTGACCATCGCCCTCATCGTCTCCACCGTGGGATCGATGATCTTCGGAGAGCTAGTGCCGAAGAACCTCGCCATCGCTGTTCCGCTGGCGACCGGTCGCATCGCCGCACCGATGCAGTACGTCTTCTCGATCGTCTTCAAGCCCGTCATCGCCGTCCTCAACGGTACGGCGAACAAGATCCTCATGTCGATGGGCATCGAGCCGCAGGAAGAAGGCTCGGTGGGGCGTTCCCCGGAGGAGCTGACCTCACTCGTGCGGCACTCCGCCGAAGAGGGCGTGCTCGATGAGCAGACAGCAGGTCTGCTGGAGAGGACTCTGAGCTTCTCCGAGCGCACCGCGGAAGACGTGATGACTCCGCGCACGCGCATGTCCACGGTGGACAAGGACACCACGGCTCGACAGATCATCGAACAGGCTCGGGACACCGGATTCTCCCGGTTCCCCGTGGCTGACGAGGACAAGGACCACATCGTCGGAGTCGTTCACGTCAAACAGGCCTTCGCCGTGCCTCCGAGCAACCGCGACGACGCCTACGCAGGAGGGCTGATGACCGAGGTCCGTGAGATCCCGGAGACGCAGCGCCTCGACCCGCTGCTCTTGGAGCTGCGCGCCACCGGTCTGCAGATGGCTGTGGTCGTCGATGAGTTCGGCGGCACAGCTGGAGTGGTCACGCTCGAGGATGTCGTCGAGGAGCTCGTGGGCGAGGTCGCCGATGAGCACGATCGGATGCGCGTCGCGGCACGACCGGCTCGCGACGGCTCCTGGATCGTGCCCGGTCAGCTGCGGCCCGATGAGATCTCGTCGACGATAGGGGTCACGATCCCGGAGGACTCGGACTACGAGACTCTGGCCGGATTCGTCCTCAAGGAGCTCGGGCGGATTCCCGAACCGGGTGACGAGGTCCGCATGGACGATGCCCGCATCGTGGTCGAACGGATGCACGGACGACGCATCGAACGCCTCCGGGTGGTGCTGCGCGCCGCCGACGCAGGGGCTTTCGAAACCGGAGGTGAGACTCGATGAGCGCCGATTGGTTCGGACTGGTCTGGCTGGTCGTTCTCCTGCTGGGCAACTCCTTCTTCGTCGCCGCCGAATTCGCGATTGTCGCTGCCAAGCGATCACAGATCGAACCGCGAGCGGCCGAAGGCTCCGCGGCGGCCAAGACCGCTCTCTATGCGATGGAGCACGTATCACTGATGCTGGCGATCTGCCAGCTCGGCATCACCGTGTGCTCCCTGCTTTTGGGCAATGTGGCCGAACCGGCCATCCACCACCTGCTCGCCGGTCCCCTCGAGGGCCTGGGCATTCCCGCCGGACTGTCCTCGACGATCTCCTTCGTCCTGGCGCTCGGCGTCGTCACCTACCTGCACGTGGTCATCGGTGAGATGGTGCCGAAGAACCTGGCGCTTGCCGCCTCCGGCCAGGCCGTGATGCTGCTGGCGACACCGCTGGTGTTCCTGGCGCGGGTCTTCGGTTTCGTCATCCGCCCCCTCAACGGCCTGGCCAATGGGGTCCTCCACCTGTTCAAGATCGAGGCCCGTGACGAGGTCAATGAGGCCTATACGATCGAGCAGGTCGAATCGATCGTGGCCGAGTCGAAGCGCGAGGGACTGCTCAGTGATGATACTGGGCTGCTCAAGGGCGCCATCGAGTTCAGCGACAAGACTGCGTCCGACATCATGGTCCCGATGTCCGAACTCATCACGATCTCGGACAAGGTGACCCCGAACGAGCTTGTGACCTTGGTCGGCAAGACAGGCTTCTCCCGATACTTCGTCGTCGGTGACGACGGGTATCCGCAGGACTACCTCCACATCAAGGATGTCCTCTACGCGGACACCGAAGAGGCCTTCGACGCTCCAGTGCAGAGCAAGCGCTTCCGCCCCCTGTTCACGGTCACCGCCGATGACGAGGTCGAAGAGGCGCTGGCGCAGATGCAGAAGGCGGGAATCCATGTCGCCCGCGTCATCGACTCTCAGGCGCAGGTCCTCGGCCTGCTGTTCCTCGAAGACGTGCTCGAAGAGCTCGTCGGCGAAGTCCAGGACGCGATGCAGCGGGGACGATTCGACTTCCGCCGCTGAGCGTTCTGCGCCGGCCGATCCGCCCGGCTCACCCATTCGCCTAGACGGCGGCCTCCTGATTGCGGGGAGGCCGCCGTCGAGGCGTCGCGTCCGCTCCCGGCGCTGTGCCGGTGCGCGGGGCCATGTGTTCGGCCGTGAGCCCATGCCTGTGCTCGTGGGAAGTGCCGTTCGGCGCGGAGTCCCAGACGTGACCGACTGTGTAACGGTTCGTAACGAAACAGTGATTCAGGACAGCTGGAGTAGGGCGCCTGTAGTGATCTGTGACCATGCATCGTCAGGAAATGACCAGGTCACACGCTGTGTATGAACTGAAGGTGACATTCTGTAACGATGTCGTTATAGTGTTGTGACATAAGCTTTCGGGCGCCCGGCAGAGGGCTTCCACCGCACAATCTTCACCAACAGTATGGAGCACTATGTCGAGTGAGCTCTCGACCGTCGAGGCGCCGCCGGTCCGCCGACGTGATCTGCGGAAGCAGAACGCCTCTTCGCAGGTTTCGACGATCAACTCTTCGCATCCCGTGACATCGCAGTCGCGGAACAGCGCATCCGCAGCCCTCTCACCTCGTCGCGCGGCGATGGCCGCCGAGGCCCGCGCAACAGTGGGCTCACCGCGACGGGCAGCGATGGCCAAAGAGGCTTCTCGACCGATGACCCCTGCGGGTCATACGTCGACGCTGGCCGCGGCTCAGCTCGGCAACCGCGGTTCCGACGGTTCGCTGCTGCGCTCGGTCCGCCGCCGTCAAGTCACCACCTTCTCCGCTCTGGCCACCGTCTCGGTCACCGGTACCGCCATCGCTGCCGTGATGGTCGCCGGCAACATGAGCGGCAACCAGGAAGTCAAGGTCGACGACACGGCTGCACAGTCCCAGCCGCGTGCGATCAACGCCGAATCGGTCTCCGCCGACATCAAGGTCGACGACGATGACAAGACCTCGATGACCATCGGCGCCCCGAGCGCCAAGCAGACCAAGGTCGACGCGGCGTCTCGCGCGATCACGAAGACCGTTCTGCCCGGCTGTGACGAAGCAGCCCCGAAGGGTGAGGCGAGCAACGGCGAGCTGCCCGACGGATGGCTGTGCGAGATCGGCGTGGGCAATCACAAGCTGCGCTCCGATGCGGCCGTGTCGTTCGCGAAGATGAACGCTGCCTTCAAGAAGGACACCGGCAAAGACCTCGCAGTCACCGACTCCTACCGTTCGCTGGAATCACAGGTCTCCGTCGCCGCACGCAAACCCGGCTTCGCGGCTCGTCCCGGAACCTCCAACCACGGTTGGGGCCTGGCACTGGACCTCGGCGCGGGAACGCAGAACGGAACCGGCCAGCAGTACGAATGGCTCGTCGCCAACGCCGAGAAGTTCGGGTGGGAGAATCCGGACTGGGCCAAGCGCAATTCCTATGAGCTCTGGCACTGGGAATACGTGCCCGGCCGCAAGGCTATGAAGGGTGCCTGATCTGCTCGAACATCGCTGATCACAGCCCTACGGCACCGCGGGCAGTCCTCGAGGACTGCCCGCGGTGCCGTTTTGGGAGGTGGTGCCCAACGGTGATAGAGTTGCATCCGTTGCCCGCGTAGCTCAGTGGATAGAGCGTCTGCCTCCGGAGCAGAAGGTCGTAGGTTCGAATCCTGTCGCGGGCACCACGACACCGCCCATCTCAACTTCTGAGGTGGGCGGTTCTGCATTCGCGGTCCGAGTGGTCGATGGTGCAGACAGGATCTAAGGTAGTCGGAGACGAGACCCGGACCGCGATGTGAGGCATACGATGTCGGAATCTGCTGAAGAGCCCGTCCAGACCGGCGCGGGGGACGATGAGATCGTCCTCCGAGCGCAGGGTCTGCGCAAGAGCTTCGGCCGCGGTGATACGGCAGTCGACGCTCTCGACGACATCAGCGTCGACTTCGAATCGGGACGCTTCACCGCCATCATGGGACCCTCCGGGTCCGGAAAATCGACGTTCATGCATGTGCTTGCCGGGCTCGACCGTGTCGATTCGGGTTCGATCATCATGCGCGGCCAGGACATCACCCGTCTCAACGACCGGCAGCTGACTCAGCTGCGGCGTGACCGCGTCGGCTTCATCTTCCAGGCCTTCAACCTCGTCCCGACGCTGAGCGCTGAACAGAACATCGAACTGCCGGTCTCGCTGGCCCGGAAGAAGATCGATCGCGAGTGGAAGGCCGAAGTGGTCGAACGCCTCGAACTCGGCGATCGGCTGCAGCATCGTCCGCACGAGCTCTCCGGCGGTCAGCAGCAGAGAGTCGCCGTGGCCCGGGCTCTGCTGACGCGACCGGATGTCATCTTCGCCGATGAGCCCACGGGAAACCTCGACTCCCATGCCGGAGCGGAGGTCCTGTCCCTGCTCGGTCGGGCCACGACCCTGTACGGGCAGACGATCATCATGGTCACCCACGACCCCGTCGCGGCATCGCACGCCGGCCGGGTCGTTCTGCTCAAGGACGGGAGAGCCACGGGTGAAGTTCGTCAGCCGACGCGCGAGAGCGTGGTCACGGCGCTGAGTGAACTGAGCTCTCTGTGATCGCAGTCGCCCTCGCGCAGATTCGGATCCACTGGGCCCGATTCCTCGCAATCGGCCTCGGCATCGCATTGGCTTCCGGATTCGTCGCAACCACCCTGATCATCAATTCCTCGCTGCAGGACAGCCTCGAACACGCCGTCGGCCGTTCTTTCGAGAAAGCCGACCTCACCGTCGTCCCGGACAGAGACGTCTTCGTCGGGGGAGACGAGGCCTCTCCGCTGCTGCGCCCCTTGGCCGAAGTCGACGGGGTGGCTACCGCGTCGTTGTCGGCCCGCACAGTGACCACGGGCCGAGGTGCCGCATTCTCCGAAAGCTCTTTTGCGCTGTCTCCGGTGCCCGCCGATGAACGGCTCGACACGTTCGATATGGTCTCCGGTCAGCGACCGGAAGCGACGACGGACCTCGTGCTCGACACTCGCACGGCCAGCGATCTCAACGTCGGAGTCGGCGATGAGATTCGCTTCACCGTCGATGCTGTGCCAGTGGAGAGCGGAAACGATGACATGCCGATCTACCGGGGTCCGAGTCAGAGCAGCGTCACCTTCTCCGTCGTGGGCATCGCCGAAATGGGGCAGGATCCGGCCCTGCCCGGCGCCACTCGAGCGCTGACGACAGCATCGGGCTATCAGGAGTATTTCGCCCAGCAGGGCGATGTCATCGCCATTCAGATCGCCCTCGAGAGCGGCGCGGACCCAGAGGCTGTGCGTACACAGCTGCAGAGGGTCATCGACGGTTCGGAACTGAGCGGCAGCCTCGAAGCGCTCTCCGTGGACGATGCCGTGAAAGCGAAGACCGACCGCCTCTCCGGCGGCAACGCTGTCGTGACCGGTCTCCTGCTCGTCTTCGCCGGAATCTCCGTCATCGTCGCCATCCTCGTCGTCTCCAACACCTTCTCCGTCATCGTCGCCGGACGCCGTCGGGAATTCGCTCTGCTGCGCTGCCTCGGCGCCACCCGCCTGCAGATGTACGGCTCGGTCGTGGCCGAAGGGCTCTTCGTCGGATTGCTCGGGTCGATCTTCGGTGTGCTCACCGGGGTCGTCGGCAGTCGCGGACTGATGGCTGTAGCGGTGCGCTACTGGCCGCAGGAGTTCCCCTACGACACTCTCACCGTTCCTGTCTCCGCCCTGGTCAGCGGTGTCGTCGTCGGTGCCCTGCTGACGATTGTGGCCACCATCCGACCGGCTCGCAGTGCCATCGCTGTGACACCGCTCGAAGCACTCCAGCCCTTCGACGCATCCATCTCGCCGAGCACCCGCGCTCGTCCGCGCCACCTCGTGGGTTTCGGCTGCATCGGGCTGGGTGTGGTTCTCGTCATCGTCTCGGTCTATGCGGTGTCGGCTTCGCAGCTCTGGATCCTCGGCGGAGCGCTGGGTGGGGGACTCGTGGTCACGGGGCTGGTCATCAGCGCGGCGAAGATCATCCCGCCCGTCGTCGCATGGACGGGGGAGGTGCTGTTCAGCCCTTGGGGCGTTCCCGGTCAGCTGGCGACCCTGAACACATTGCGCAATCCGCGTCGCACCGCGGCCACAGCCACGGCGCTCATCATCGGCGTGACCTTGGTGGCGACGATCCTCGTGGGCGGCATGTCGACGAAAGCGACGCTCAGCCACGGCCTCGACCAGCGTTATCCCGTTGACATCTCCGTGCCGCTGTCGGGCCTCGTCGATGATGACCAACTCGACGATGTGCGCGAGATCCCCGGCGTGTCCACCGCGGTCATCGCCCACCGCGCCGAGGCGGTCGAAGACTTCAAAGGCTCCCGTCCCGAGATCTTCGTCATCGACCCGGACAGCGCCGAGACCGTACTCGGAGACGCGGCCGCGAACATCGTGTCCGGACGGGTCACAGTCCCCGAAGACTATCCTTCACCGACAGTGCGGGTGAAAGGGCTCAACGAGATGAGCGTGCCCGTGCACAGGGACGGCCTCTCCAGTCTCGCCTTCTTCACCACCCCCGACGTCGGCAACGATCTCGGCATCTCGGCGACGACGACGGCCGTGCTCGTCCGCCTCGACGAGGATGTCGACGTCGACGAGATCACCCGCATCCGACAGTCCGTGGCCGAGACGCTCGACGTCTCCAGCGACGAGGTCGGCGGCTCGGCCGTCGCCCGGGGCGCCTATTCCGAACTCATCGATGTCATGCTCGCCGGGGCCGTGGCTCTGCTCTTCGTCTCCGTGGTCATCGCGCTCATCGGCGTCTCGAACACGGTCAGCCTCTCCGTCATCGAGCGCCGCCGGGAGAACGCGCTGATGCGGGCGCTGGGGCTGAGCCTTGCGCAGCTGCGGACTCTGCTGGCGCTCGAGGCGGTGCTCATCTCATCGGTGGCCGCACTGCTGGGACTCGTGCTCGGCGGTGCCCTGGGCATCGTCGGCACACGGTTGGTCACCCACGACTACTCCACCGACCTCATCGTCGACTTCTCTGCCCCGTCCTTCCTCGGCATCCTCGGCGTGGCGGTCGTCGCCGGCATCCTCTCCGCTCTGGCACCGGCCAGGCGAGCGTCCCGACTCTCACCGGTCGAAGGTCTCAAACTCGACTTCTGATGGGCCCCGGCCACCGAACCGGACGTCGGTGTCTGATAGGAAAGAGCTCATGAACTCCGCGCGCATCCGCATTCTGATCGTCCTCGGAATCGTCTTCGCTGCCTTCAATCTGCGCCCCGGAGTCACCGGGCTCTCGCCTCTGCACGACACCATGGGCGAAGAGATCGAACTGAGCGCGGTGTTCCTGGCCGTCATCGGCATGCTGCCGCCGCTGCTCTACGGCATCAGCGGCTTCATCACCCCGCGGCTCTATGCCCGCTTCTCCGGACTCGGCCTGACCTTGGCCGCCATGGTGATGGTCATGATCGGACTGGGTGTCCGCGCGGTCATCGATTCGCCATCGCTGTTCCTGGCGCTGAGCGTGCTGGCCCTGCTGGGAATGGGCATCGGCAACGTCATCCTCCCGCCCCTGGTGAAATCGTATTTCCCCGACAGGGTGGCCCTCATGTCGACCGTGCACGTCGGGCTCCTCCAGTTCGGGACGTTCATTCCGCCGCTCGTGGCGGTTCCCCTCGCCTCCGGTGTCGGTTGGAGAGGCTCACTGCTCGTCTGGGCCGGTTTCGCGGCTCTGGGTGCGGTCGTGTGGATCGCCATCCGCATCGTCATGCCCGCACCCGCCGCCGAGGTGGCCGTCGCCGTCGTCGGCGGCAGTGAGCTCTCTCGCCTTCTGCGCAGCCCTCGGGCCTGGGCGCTGATGACGATGACGGGTCTGACGTCGTTCAACAACTTCATCCTCTTCACCTGGCTGCCGGGTCTGCTCACCCGCTCCGGGTTCGATGCTGCCTTCGGCGGGGCGATGCTCGCGCTGGTCACCGCCATCCCTCTCGTCCTCGGATTCGTCCTGCCGACCCTGGCTCAGAAGATGACCTCGGCCTATCCCATCGTCGTCGGCTTCTGCCTCAGCCTGGCCGTGGGGTACCTGGGTCTGTGGCTGCTGCCGACAGCGGCTCCCGTGCTGTGGACAGTGCTGCTGGGCATCGGCATCTCCACGTTCCCACTCGCTCTGACACTCATCACCCTCCGGGCGCGAAACGCCGAGGCGGCGGCTTCCCTGTCCGGCTTCGTCCAGGGCGGCGGGTATCTCCTCGCGGCCACCGGCCCGTTGATCTTCGCCTTTCTCCTCCAGAGCTTCGACAGCATGTGGCCGGCATTCGTCGTGGTGCTCGCCTCGGTGGCCGTCAAATTCTTCGTCAGCCACGCCGCCTGCCGACCCGGCGCCATCTGAGGCCTGGCGGGCTTCCGTCTCGTCATGAGAGCGAAGACGACATCGGATTCGTCCTCGCCGTCCGGGCCCGAGTACTCTGTTCGAGTGACCCCGGAAGACTTGCAGACTGCACTCGCGCGCGCCTTGGCGACGGCCGAGGCAGGCCTCGTCGCACCGGGGTTCGCCATGCAGATCGACGTCCTGGCTCCGAACCGTTCCGAACTCGGTGACTGGACGACGCCCGTGGCGCTGCGCGCCGCCGCTGCACCCGAGCAGCGGACCGAGCTCGCCGCACATCTGTGCACCGAACTGCGTGTCCTGACCGGGGTGGCGGATGCCGTCATCGCCGGGCCCGGCTTCGTCAACGTGACCCTCACTCCCGCTGGCCGAGCACATGTGCTCAGCGACATCATCACTGCAGCGGGGGAGACCGATTCGATCGAGGGAGCGGAACAGGACGGGTCGCCGCTGCGCACGCTGCTCGTCGCTGCGGACCGGGAATCGGCACAGGCGCCTGTCACCGGCGACCACGACCGTGACGTCGACCCGGTCGCGGTGAACAGCCTGCAGCGCGGCCATGCCGCCGCCTGCCGGGAGCAGCGGCGGGCGCACCGGGCGGGAATCCCGTCCGAGGCCGTCGACGCGGCGGGACTCGAGGATCCGAGCGAGACGCGAATGCTCAATGCCGTGGCGGGACTGCCGTCAGCGCTGGAACGCTCGCGCCGCCTCGGCGAGAACGATCTGTTCGTCAACGCTCTTATCGACCTCGGCGATGCCGTCGAGGACTGGATCCGCCGCTGTCCGGTCACTCCGACGGTCGATGAGGACATCACCGTCACCCATGCCTCCCGGCTCTTCGCTCTGAGAGCCGTCATCATCGTCCTCGCCGCAGGACTACGACAATTGGGCGCTTCGGCCCCGGAGAGGATCTGATGCCCGCACATATCGCAGGGACTCTGCACGCGACACCGGCCCCGGTGTGGCTGCCCTATCCCGATGACGTCAATGCCCTGTTGCCGAGTCTGTGGTCGGACAACGTCACGAAGACCGACGACGGGGTGCTCACGATCGCCGGTCATTCCGTGACGGACCTGGCCGAACGATACGGGACCCCTACTCTCGTCATGGACGTCGCTGACTTCCGCAGCCGTGCCGAGGCCTACCTGAGCACATTCTCCAACGCCTTCTCCGTGGAGAAGGGACTGGCCGGCGCCGATGTGTTCTACGCCGGGAAGGCATTCTTGTGCACAGCTGTAGCCCGCTGGGTGCATGAGGCCGGGCTCGGCCTCGACACCTGCTCCCTGGGCGAGATGATGATCGCCCGCGCCGCCGGTGTCCCCGGCGACCGCGTCGGGCTGCACGGAAACAACAAATCGGCGGCGGAGCTCGAATACGCCCTCGACTACGGCGTGGCCAGGATCTTCGTCGACAGCCTCGATGAGGTCGCACGTCTGGAATCCATCGCTGCGGCCAGAGGAACGGTCGCCCCGGTCATGCTGCGAGTCACGGTCGGCGTCGAAGCGCACACCCACGACTTCATCGCCACGGCTCACGAAGACCAGAAGTTCGGGCTCTCCCTCGCCGACGGTATCGCCGCCCGGGCCGCTCGTCTGGTCGCCGAATCCGAACATCTGCGTCTCGACGGTCTCCACTCCCACATCGGTTCGCAGATCTTCGACATCTCCGGATTCCAGGTCGCCGCCTCCCGCGTACTCGCCTTCCGAGCCGAGATCATGGGCGAACACGGCATCGACCTGCCCGATGTCGACCTCGGCGGCGGCTTCGGCATCCGCTACACCTCCCAGGACACGCCGATCCCAGTCGCGGAGATGGCCGCAGAGCTCGCTGCCGTCGTGGCCAAGGAATGCCGGGGCCTGGGCACGAGCGTCCCCAGGATCTCCATCGAACCCGGTCGCGCCATCGTCTCCCCGGCGGTGTTCACTCTCTACGAGGTCGGCACCGTCAAACAGGTGAGCACGGACAGCGGCACTCGCACATATGTCGCCGTCAACGGGGGAATGAGCGACAACATCCGCACGGCACTCTACGACGCGGACTATTCGTGCACCCTGGCCAACCGGAACTCGAACGCCGAGCCTGCGATCGTGCGGGTCGTCGGCAAGCACTGCGAATCCGGTGACATCATCGTCCGCGACGAATACATGGGTGCAGACGTCACCGCAGGCGATCTCGTCGCGGTCCCGACCACCGGGGCGTACTGTCGCTCGCTGGCCAACAACTACAACCATCTGCCCCGGCCGGGCGTGCTGGCCGTCGAGGCCGATAGAGTTGAGTGGATCGTGACCCCCGAAGACCACACGCAGATGTTCGCCACCGACCCGGGAATGGCCGGGGGAGAGGCGTCGAACTGATGAGTGTGAGAGACAAGAGCGGAAAAGGTGAGGAAATGCAGGCACTGAAGGTTGCCATGCTCGGATGCGGAGTCGTCGGCACGGAGGTCGCCGCCCGAATCCAGAATCGGGCGGAGGGCCTGGCCGAGCGCATCGGCGCTCCGTTGGAGCTGAGCGCCATCGTCGTCCGCGATGCCTCGAAGGCCCGCCCGGGAATTGACGAGAAGCTGCTGACGACCGACGCCGAGGCGGCCATCGCCGGAGCCGATATCGTCGTCGAGCTGATGGGCGGAATCGAACCCGCCCGCTCGCTCATCACCGCAGCGCTGCGCCAGGGTTCATCGGTCGTGACCGCGAACAAGGCTCTGCTGGCCGCCAGCTACGGCGAGCTCATGTCCGCTGCCGACGCCGCTGGTGTGCGCCTCGAGCACGAAGCAGCGGTGGCAGGGGCCATCCCGATCATCCGACCCGTCGGCGATTCGCTGGCCGGCGACCGGATCGAACGCATCATGGGCATCGTCAACGGCACGACGAACTACATCCTCGACCAGATGGACTCCGAGGGCTGGGATTTCGACCAGGCGCTCACCGCCGCCCAAGGGCTCGGATACGCAGAGGCCGATCCGACCGCTGACATCGGCGGACACGATGCGGCGGCGAAGGCTGCGATCCTGTCATCTCTGGCATTCCACGCACCCGTGTCGATCGACGACGTCCACGTCGAAGGCATCGAAGACGTCACCGCCGAGATGGTCGAGACCGCCCGGGACCAGGGCTTCGTCATCAAACTCCTCGCCGTGTGCGAACGTGTGGCCTCATCACCGGCGGGCGCCGGACTCTCGGCGCGCGTCTATCCGGCGCTTCTCGACCAAGGACACGCACTGGCATCCGTTCGCGGTGCCTTCAACGCCGTGTTCATCGAGGCCGAAGCCGCCGGCGAGCTGATGTTCTACGGACAGGGGGCCGGGGGAGCACCGACCGCATCCGCCGTGCTCGGCGACCTCGTGTCCGTGGCCAGGCGCAAGGTGCTCGGCGGACGCGGACAGTACGAACGCCCCTTCCACGAGGACTACCCGATCCTGCCGATCTCGGCGATCACGACCAGGTACCACATCACCCTCGACGTGGTCGACCGTCCCGGTGTGCTCGCCGCGGTCTCCGAGGTCTTTGCCGATGAAGGGGCATCCATCGAACTGATGCGACAGACGATCGGGGACATCGACGACAACGGCGTCCAGCACGCGAAGCTCGTGCTGGCCACCCACTCGAACACCGACTCGACTCTGCAGAAGACGGTCGATCGACTCGTCGATCTGCCTGTCGTCCACACCGTCAAATCCGTGATCCGCGTAGAAGGACAGTGACTATGAACTACCCCAGACACCAGTGGCAGGGCGTCGTCGAGGAATACCGCAGCCTCCTCGACATCTCCGCTGACACTCCTGCCGTCACACTCGGTGAGGGCGGGACCCCGCTGATCAGGGCGGAGAAGCTCAGCGCACGCACCGGTGCCCAGGTGTGGGTGAAGTACGAGGGCCTCAATCCGACTGCGTCGTTCAAAGACCGCGGTATGACAATGGCGATCACCAAGGCTGTGGCCCACGGTGCCAAGGCCGTCATCTGCGCCTCGACGGGCAACACCTCGGCCTCTGCCGCCGCCTATGCCACGAAGGCCGGACTGACCTGCGCTGTGCTCGTGCCCACCGGCAAGATCGCGCCGGGGAAGATGAGCCAGGCCATCGCCCACGGAGCGACCCTGCTCGAAGTCGACGGAAACTTCGACGACTGCCTGACGTTGTGCCGTAAGCTCTCGGAGTCCTACCCGGTCCACCTCGTCAACTCGGTCAATCCCGATCGCATCGAAGGTCAGAAGACCGCGGCTTTCGAAGTCGTCGACGTCCTCGGCGACGCTCCCGACATCCATGTTCTGCCCGTCGGCAACGCCGGCAACATCACGGCGTACTGGAAGGGCTACAACGAATACCGCGAACACGGGATCTCCAAGCAGCTGCCGCAGATGTGGGGCTTCCAGGCCGCCGGTGCCGCACCGCTGGTGCTCGGCCACCCCGTCGACGAACCGGACACGGTGGCGACCGCCATCCGCATCGGCAACCCCGCCAGCTGGACGCAGGCCGAAGCGGCGCGTGACGACTCGGGCGGTCTCATCGATTCGGTCACCGACGACGAGATCCTCGCCGCCCATAAGATCCTGTCCAGCGAAGAGGGCATCTTCGTCGAACCCGGTTCGGCCGCCTCGGTGGCGGGTCTGCTGAAGATGGCCGACGCCGGTCGGGTCCCTGCCGATGCGACGATCGCGGTCACCGTGACCGGTCACGGACTCAAGGACCCCAGCTGGGCCCTGCACACCGCCGACGGGTCCGATATCGAGACCAAGCGGGTCTCCGTCGACGCCGTCAGCGCCGCACGCGCCCTGGGACTCGAGGACAGCTGAGGGTGCGCGTCCGACTCGAGGTCCCGGCCACCTCGGCGAATCTGGGGCCCGGCTACGACTCGTACGGGCTGGCCCTCGACATCGTCGACACCCTCATCGTCACCGTCCACGACGCAGCGGTCGATCCTCACCGATGCGTCGAGGTCACGGGGGAGGGCGCCGAGGTGCTGCCCCGGGACGGCTCGCACCTGATCATGCGCATCATCGGTGAGGTGCTCGACTCGGAGTTTCCCGCCGTCGCGGCGGAGTTGAGGCAGCGTCTGTCGCTGGAGTGCGACAACCGGATCCCTCATTCGCGTGGATTGGGCTCCTCGGCCGCGGCCGTCGTGGCCGGCATCGCCCTCGCAGCGGAGCTCGGAGCCTGGTCGACCGGAGTCGAGCTGAGCCGGGACCGGATCCTCGAGATCGCCACCGCCGTCGAGGGGCATCCGGACAACGCCGCCCCCGCGATCTTCGGCGGACTCACCGTCTCTCTGTCGGAGCCAGTGAAGTCGTGGCAGGTGCCGGTGCGCACCGTCGAGGCGGTCACCGTGCTCGTGCCCTCGTTCCGCCTTGACACCGAGGTCGCCCGTGGACTCATTCCCGCCGGCATCGATCACGCGATCGCGGCCGATAATTCGGCTCGGGCGGGCCTGCTCGTCCACGGGATGAGCAATGACTCCCAGGTGCTCTTCGAAGCCACCCGCGACCAGCTCCATCAGGAATTCCGTCGCGGCGCCTATCCGGAGTCGATGGCGCTGGTCGACGCACTGCGCGCCGAGGGTCTCCCGGCCGTCGTCTCCGGCGCCGGACCGACGGTGCTCGTCCTCGCCGAGGCGGTTCCCGACGCCCTCGTGCCGGAAGGCTTCGTCGCTCAGCGCACCGCGATTGACCTGGGTGGTTACCGGGTGAGCCGAGAAATCTGAGGAAACGATTCGCCAGATCGTCTCCGAACAAGTAGACTGTGGGTGTTCCGACAGGGCACGGCTTCCCGCTGTTCTTCACAGGTCCGTCGCCGATGTCATACATTCTGGAACATCTCCTGCTCATTCTTTAGCAGGTTTTCTTTCACAACGCACCGTCAATGGTGTTTCCGTCGCCGTGAGCAAACGGCACATGCCGCACGGCCGAAAGAGGGAGAAGGACCTTCGTGTCTGAAACCACCACTCAGGATTCCACCCCGCGCACAGGCAGCCTCACAGCGCTGCGGCTGCCTCAGCTCCAGGAAATGGCTGCCGGGCTGGGAATCAAGGGTTACCGTCGCCTTCGCAAGAGCGAACTGATCGACGCCATCAACAGCCACTCGGGCGGATCCGCTGAGAAGAAATCCGCCCCCACCGAGAAGAAGCCCGCCGCAGAACCGGCCGCCAAGACCGAGAAGCCCGCGGAGAAGCAGGACGAGAAGAAGCAGGAGTCGACGAATCGTCGCTCCTCGCGTCGCTCTGTCGCTTCCGCGTCCGAGGACGCTCCGGCGCTCATCATCGAGCCGAACTCCGAGTCCTCGTCGTCTTCGACGGCGAACGAGTCCGGTGCGGATCAATCGGGAGGAGCACCCTCCGAGGAGAACAGCGGCGACCAGGATCGTCAGCGTTCCCGCCGCAGCCGTTCTCGCTCCCGGGGCTCCGAGTCCCAGACCGAGGGCCGCGACAGCAGCGGTGAGGAAGCGGCCGACCACGGCGGCCAGGATCGCTCCGGCGACCAGGACCGCTCCGACCGTGACCACCGCGGCGGGCGCGACAACGACCGTCGCAGCCGGAACAACGACCGTTCCGACGACAACCGAGGCGGCAATGACCGGGGCGGCGGCAACGGCCGGGGCAACAACGACCGGGACGGCGGCAACGATCGCGGCCACCGCAACGACCGGGGCGGCAACAACGATCGCAACGATCGTCGCAACCGCAGCAACGACGATGACGATCGCGGCAACAACCGCCGCGGACGGGGTCGTGACCGGAAGCGCCGCGGCCGCGGCAACGACGAGCCGGACATCCGCAACGACGATGTGCTCATCCCTGTCGGCGGCATCCTCGACGTCCACGACAACTACGCCTTCCTCCGCACCTCCGGCTACCTGCCGGGACCGAACGACGTGTACCTTTCGGCGTCCATGGTGCGCAAGAACGGTCTGCGCAAGGGCGACGCTGTCGCCGGTGCGATCCGTCAGCCGCGTGAGAACGAACAGCGGAACAACAAGCGCGAGAAGTTCGATGCTCTCGTCCGCCTCGATTCCGTCAACGGGCTCACCGTCGACGATGCCCGCAGCCGTGTCGAGTTCTCGAAGCTGACTCCGCTCTACCCCCAGGATCGACTGCGCCTCGAGACCACCTCGAAGCTGCACTCGACTCGTCTCATCGATCTCATCACCCCCATCGGCAAGGGCCAGCGCGGACTCATCGTTGCGCCTCCGAAGGCCGGCAAGACGACGATCATGCAGCAGATCGCCAACGCGATCACGGAGAACAACCCCGAAGCGCACCTCATGGTCGTCCTCGTCGACGAACGTCCCGAGGAAGTCACGGACATGCAGCGTGCGGTCAAGGGCGAAGTCATCGCCTCGACCTTCGACCGTCCGGCCGACGACCACACCACGATCGCCGAACTCGCCATCGAACGCGCCAAGCGTCTCGTCGAGATGGGTTCCGATGTCGTCGTGCTGCTCGACAACATCACGCGCCTGGGACGTGCCTACAACATCGCTCAGCCTGCATCCGGTCGGATCCTCTCCGGCGGTGTCGACGCCAATGCGCTCTACCCGCCGAAGAAGTTCTTCGGTGCTGCACGCAACATCGAAGGCGGCGGCTCGCTGACCATCCTCGCCACGGCTCTCGTCGAGACCGGCTCCAAGATGGACGAAGTCATCTTCGAAGAGTTCAAGGGCACCGGCAACATGGAGCTGCGTCTGAGCCGTCAGCTTGCCGACAAGCGCATCTTCCCGGCCATCGACGTCAACTCCTCGAGCACCCGCCGCGAAGAGATGCTCATGACCAAGGAAGAGACGAAGGTCATGTGGCAGCTGCGCCGACTGCTCTCGGGCCTCGAGCAGCAGCAGGCTGTCGAGCTGCTCATGTCGAAGCTCAAGGAGACCGGCTCGAACGTCGAGTTCCTCATGCAGGTGCAGAAGACGACCCCGCTGCCGAAGTCGTCGACCGACAACAGCTGAGATGGTCGACGACACCCTCACGGCCAGCGTCAGCGCACTGCTCGATGAGCACGCCCGGGTGCAGGAGGAACTCTCCGACCCCGCGGTCCACGCTGACGCCGGCCGGGCCAAGAAGCTGACCAGGCGGTACGCGGAACTCGACAAGGTCGCCGCGGCCGCCCGGCACTTCGCCCAACTCGAAGCCGACCACGCAGCCGCCGTGGAGCTGGCCGAGGACGACGCCGACTTCGCTGCGGAGGCCAAGCGTCTGTCCGCAGAGATGGAGACGGCCGAGGGTGAGCTCAAAGATCTCCTGGTACCCAGCGACCCGGATGACTCCCGAGACGCCATCATCGAGATCAAAGCCGGCGAAGGCGGGGACGAATCCGCACTGTTCGCCGGTGACCTGCTGCGGATGTACCAGCGGTGGATCGACTCGCGCGGCTGGTCGAGCCAGATCCTCGACGCCACCCACTCGGATCTCGGCGGATACAAGGACGTCACCATGGCCGTCAAGGCGAAGAACGACGGCGCCTACGGCTGGGTGAAGTTCGAAGGCGGAGTGCACCGTGTCCAAAGGGTGCCGGTCACCGAATCGCAGGGACGCATCCACACCTCCGCGGCCGGTGTGCTCGTCTTCCCCGAGGTCGATGAACCCGAAGAGATCCAGTTGGACGAACACGATCTGCGCATCGACGTCTACCGCTCGTCCGGACCCGGCGGCCAGTCCGTGAACACCACGGACTCCGCTGTGCGCATCACGCACCTGCCGACCGGAATCACAGCGAGCTGCCAGAACGAGAAGTCCCAGCTGCAGAACAAAGACGCAGCGATGCGCATGCTCCGTGCTCGGATCTTGGCCAAGCAGGCCGAAGAGGCGGCAGCGGAAGCTGCCGACATCCGTCGTTCGCAGGTGCGCACCGTTGATCGCTCGGAACGCATCCGCACCTACAATTTTCCGGAGAACCGGATCACCGATCACCGCACCGGATACAAGGCCTACAATCTCGATCAGGTGCTCGCCGGCGATCTCGACCCGGTCATCGGATCCTGCCGAGACGCCGACAAGGCCGCACGCCTCGACGCACTGGGGGACTGACCTGGACACTGTCAGGCCGACTCTCGTCTCCGACCTCCTTCGCGGGGCGACCACGCTCCTCACCGAAGCAGGCATAGCGAGTCCCGAAGCCGATGCGCTCGAACTGCTCGCCCACGCATGGTCGATCGACAGGGCATCGCTGAGCCGCCGCCGTCTCTTCGACGAACCCGTGCCGGAGTCGGTGAGCACTCGATTCGCCGAACTCTGTGACCAGCGGAGGCGGCGGACGCCGCTGCAGCATCTCACCGGCATCGCCCACTTCCGGCATCTGCAGCTGCAGGTGGGCCCCGGAGTCTTCGTGCCCCGACCGGAGACGGAGCTGCTCGCCGGAGCCGTTCTGAGCGAACTGTCCGAACTCGCCGAAACTGACTCGACGACGGAGAACGACAAGGCTCGGCGTCCCTTCGTCATCGACCTGTGCTCCGGTTCGGGAGCGATCTCCCTCTCCGTTGCCACCGAATTCGACTGCGTCGACGTCCTCGGCGTCGAACGCGAATCCGCGGCCCTGGAATGGTCACTGAAGAACCTCGAGCAGTGCCGCCTCGGCGAGTCGACGGTCGAGTTCATCTCCGGTGATGCGACGACGATCACGAAGGCTCGGCCGGATCTGTGCGGGCGTGCCGACATCGTGGTGACGAACCCGCCCTATGTTCCCGATTCCGCCGTGCCGCGGGACCCGGAGGTCGCCGAACACGATCCCGCGGCCGCGCTCTACGGCGGGGATTCGGGTTTGGAGATTCCGGGACTCATCATCAGTCAAGCCGAGCAGCTGCTGAGATCAGGCGGACTCTTCCTCATGGAACACAGCGAGGAACAGGGCGAAGGGGCACGGGAACTCCTGGAGGCCACGGCCAGTCTGAGACATGCCGCCACATTCCATGACTACACTGGACGCGACCGCTATACAGTGGCGCGCCGTGAGGCGTAGGGGATCTCGGAGACGAATTCCCGCCGCGTACTGCCCAGTACCGAAACCACAACCCGAACATTCGAAACGGAGAACTCGTGTCGAGACGATTCGACGTCAGCCAAGAAGAGATCCGTGAACTCGTCTTCGACGAGTGCGCGCGAGTCGTCGACACAGGCAACCTGCTCGTCATCCCCACCGATACGGTCTACGGGATCGCCGCCGATGCCTTCAGCGCATCGGCCGTTGCGGCTCTGCTGGCGGCCAAGGGCCGGGGACGGGACATGCCGCCTCCGGTTCTCGTCCCACGCGCGGAGACCATCTTCGGGCTCGTCGACGGGGTCGATGAGACCGTGCTGGCACTGACCGCGAAATTCTGGCCCGGACCGCTGACGATCATCGCGAACGCTCAGCCCTCCCTCGACTGGGACCTCGGCGATACCCACGGAACCGTGGCCGTGCGCATGCCCGACGACGAGTCGGCGCTGGCCCTGCTCGGCCGCACCGGGCCTCTGGCCGTGTCGAGTGCGAACATCTCCGGACAGCCCGCCGCCAGGACCGCCGACGAAGCGCAGGAGATGCTCGGCGACGATGTCGACATCTACGTCGACGGGGGAGTGCGGGAGTCGGGGCTGTCCTCGACGATCATCGACCTCAGCGGCGACGTGCCCCGCATCCTGCGCCGCGGTCCGATCACCGCCGAGGACCTGCGCGAAATCGTCCCCGAACTCATCGACCTGGACGGCTGAGTGCGCGCCTACCTCTTCATCCTCGTCGTCTCCGCCCTCGTGGCGTACCTGCTGACTCCAATGGTCAAGCGGGTGGCCGAACGAGGAAAGATCTTCTCACCGCTGCGTGACCGCGACGTCCATTCCATTCCGACACCGAGGCTGGGCGGAGTCGCGATGTTCGGCGGGCTTCTGGCCGGCCTCATCTTCGCCTCCCAGATGCCGTTCCTCAATCGGATCTTCGTCGAATTGGGCCCGATCATCGGAATCGCCGGAGCCGCCGGCCTGCTGTGTCTGCTCGGAGTCATCGACGACATCTGGGACCTCCACTGGATGGCGAAACTCGCGGGCCAGGCTCTCGCCGCAGGCTTCATGGCGATCAAGGGAGTGGCGCTGCTGTCGATCCCCTTCGGCGGAGTCATCATCGGCTCCCCGCGGATGTCGATCATCGTCACTGTCCTCGTCGTCCTCGTGACCATCAACGCGGTGAACTTCGTCGACGGACTCGACGGTCTCGCCGCGGGCGTCGTCGCCATCGGCGGCAGCGCCTTCTTCATCTACTCCTACTGGCTCGCTCGTGACGCTTCACCGGAGTCGTATGCGAACCTCGCCTCGCTCATCATCGCGATCCTCGTCGGTGCCTGCCTCGGTTTCCTCCCGCACAATTTCAATCCGGCGAGGATCTTCATGGGCGACTCCGGGTCGATGCTCATCGGCCTGCTGCTCGCCGCCTCGACGATCAGGGTCACCGGCCAGGTCGACCCGGCGCTGATCGGCCAAGAGCGAGCGTTCGCCACATTCATGCCGATCATCCTGCCGGTGGCCGTGATGTTCCTGCCGCTGCTCGACCTCGGACTGGCCGTGGTGCGTAGGCTGCGTGCCGGACAGTCTCCGTTCTCCGCCGATGCCAAACACCTCCACCACCGGATGCTGCGTCTGGGACATTCCCATGCGCGTGCGGTGCTCATCCTCTACACCTGGACGGCGCTCATCGCCTTCGGATCGGTGCTGCTCCTGTTCAAGGGCTGGCTGTTCTCGGCCTGCGTCATCGGCGGCCTCGCTGCCATCACCCTGATCTTCACCTTCTATCCCCTTCGCATGCGTCAGAAAGCCAGAGAGGAAATCTCGTGACCGATCCGATACCGCGCCGAGAGACCGAAGTCGAAGCAGCCTGGACCCGCGTCTGGAGGACGCTGCTCATCCGGGGCATCATCCTCGTTCTCGTCGTCGCGGCCCTCGGCATGGGCATCGGCTGGCTGGTCTCGGGGATGACGGGACTCGTCGGTGGGGCCGTCGGCGGGGGACTGGCTGCGGTCTTCATCATCATCACACTCGTCGTCATGTACGTCGGACGGAACATGGGACTGACCGCGATCGCCGGGTTCCTCGGCATCGGGTTCCTCTTCAAGGCCTTCATCTTCATGATCGTCATCTGGCGCATCAAGGATGCGGCCTGGCTCGACGGCACGGTCGCCTTCTTCACGATCGTCGTCGCGGTCATCGGCTCCTCCCTCGTCGAAGCGATCACCGTGGTCAAGGGACGCGTTCCCTATGTCGATCCAGAGGCGAATTAGTCGGGGAGACCAATCCTCGCTCCCATTTGAGACGCGTCGTAGGGCGAGGCGCAAGACGAATGACGTGTCGTATAAAATCGTTGACAGAAATTGCACAGAGAAGCCTGATGAATTTGTCGGTCACTCTCTACAGTTGGTAGAGTAGACCCGGTGCTTGGGCGGATCTTCGCCCTTTGTCGCTCCTGAACCTCAAGCCTCGCCTTCAGTGCGGGGCCAAGGCCAGGCCATCAGGGCCCTTGACCATGGGAGAGTAGTAAAAACGTGGGAACACTCAACGCCGCGAACACAACAGTCAGTGCTGCAGAAGGCGGCTTCCACGCACCGTCGATGGCTGAATTCTTTCCAGCCTCGTTCCTCTTTGAGGGCACACCGTTCGAAATGAACCGCGTGATGCTCATCCGCATCATCGCCACCGTCGCCGTCGTTGTGCTGCTGGCCGTCTGGGCCAAGCGCATGAAGCTCATCCCGTCCCGCTTCCAGTCGAGCATGGAGCTCGCCATGGAATTCGTGACCGTCGGCATCGCCGAAGACACGATGGGCAAGGAGAAAGCCAAGAAGTTCATGCCGCTCATTGTGGCGATCTTCTTCGGTATCCTCTTCTGGAACGTCACGAAGCTCATTCCGTTCCTCAATATGCCGGGAACCGGCGTCATCGGTATGCCGATCGTGCTGACCCTCGTGGTCTATGTGACCTACCACTGGGCCGGCATCGCGGAGAAGGGCCTCGGCCGCTACCTGAAGGATTCGCTCATCCTGCCCGGCGTCCCGCCGGCGATGCACATCCTGCTCATCCCGATCGAGTTCATCACCAAGTTCGTCACCCAGCCGTTCACTCTGGCGATCCGACTCTTCGCGAACATGATGGTCGGCCACCTCCTGCTCGTCCTCTGCTTCTCCGCTACGAGCTTCTTCCTCTTCGACGCCGCCAACGGATTCCAGTTCTTCGGCATCGTCACCTTCGCCGGCGGCATGTTCGTCTTCATTCTCGAGATGCTCATCGTCGTGCTGCAGGCCTACATCTTCGCTCTTCTGTCCTGTGTGTACATCAATGCCGCGATCTCGGACGAACACTGAGATCGCACCCAGTCTGTAACCCCCTAGTGTTACAAAGCCGGGCCAACCACCCGGCTGCCATATGAAAGGAAAAGCATCCTATGGATACGCTCGCTGCAGTTGAGATCACCGGTAGCCTCAGCACCATCGGCTACGGCCTCGCCGCAATCGGCCCCGGTGTCGGTGTCGGCATCGTCATCGGCAAGACCATCGAGGGAACCGCCCGTCAGCCCGAAATGGCCGGCGCCCTGCGCGGAAACATGTTCCTCGGTATCGCTCTGATCGAGGCCCTGGCCCTCATCGGTATCGCCACCCCGTTCTTCCTGCCCTGATCTCGAAGAGGACTGAAAGATGACTCCGGTAAACATCGTCGCCTCCGCGGAGAACCCGCTTCTCCCGGCGCTGTACGACATCGTCTGGAGTGCCGTCTGTCTGCTGATCGTCTTCCTGGTTGTCTGGAAGTACGTCCTTCCCGCCTTCAACAAGACCCTCGACGAGCGCGCTGAGCGCATCCAGGGTGGAATTGAGAAGGCCGAGAAGGTGCAGGCCGAAGCCGATCAGGCTCTGGCCGAGTATCAGAAGCAGCTCGCCGACGGTCGTGCCGAAGCTGCACGACTGCGCGCCGAGGCTCAGGAAGAAGGCGCCCAGATCATCGCCGACATGAAGGCCCAGGCTCACTCCGAGGCTGATCGCATCATCGCTCAGGCACAGACCCAGATCGACGCCGAACGTCAGTCCGCCATGGTGCAGCTGCGTTCCGAGGTCGGCACTCTTGCCACGGACCTGGCATCGCGCATCGTCGGTGAATCACTCACCGATGACCAGCGTTCGGCCAATGTGGTTGATCGCTTCATCTCCGATCTCGAGTCCAACTCGTCCGCGCAGCCGGTCAAGGGGGCGTGATGCTCCAGTCGAGCAGATTGTCCCTGCAGGCCGTCCTCGAGACCGCGAATTCCGAGATCTCCGGGGGAGACCCCCGACAGATCGGTGAGGAGACTCTGGCACTCGTCGGCGTCCTCGCCGAGAATGTCGGACTGCGCAAGGCTCTGGCAGACTCCTCCGAGTCGGCCGAGAGGAAGCAGCAGCTGCTGCGGACTCTGTTCTCGACTCGGATCACGGATGCGGTTCTGCGTATCAGCGACAAGGCCGTCGGTCATCGTTGGGCGCGGACCCAGGACCTCGTCACCAGCCTCGAAGTCGCCGGTGTGACAGCGATCGCCGCTGCCGCACAGGCCGACGGGAAGCTGGGACAGGTCGAAGAGGAGATCTTCCGCTTCGCGCGTCTGCTTGAATCCAACCACGAGCTGTCCCGCGCGCTTGACTCGCAGGCCACCGATGAGAGCAAGCGTGCTCTCGTCTCCGACCTGCTTACCGGCAAGGCACAGCCAGACACCATCAAGCTGGTCGAACAGGCAGCTCTGCACCCGCGCGGACTCCGCGTGGCGAAGGCGCTCGACCAGTACAGCGATATCCTCGCCGCCCGCCAGCAGCGGTCGGTTGCGGACGTCACCGTCGCCAGACCTCTGAGCGAGTCGCAGACCGATAGGCTGCAGGCGGCATTGTCGGCCAGCTATGGTCGCGAACTCGTCCTCAATGTCCAGGTCGACCCCGATGTTCTCGGGGGAGTCCGGGTGCAGGTCGGCGACGAGATGATGAACTCGACCGTGGCCGATCGACTGGCCGATGTGCAGCGCAAGCTCGCAGGTTGACACTAGTGGCCGGCTTCTCCGGCATCGGCGGCCCACCGGTCGTCGGACGCAAGATTTGAGTAAAGGAAGCAGGGAAACCAGATGGCGGAACTGACAATTCGCCCGGAAGAGATCCGGGACGCTCTCGGGAAGTTCGTTGATTCGTACAACCCGGAGAGCTCGGAAAAGACCGAGGTCGGCAAGGTCGTCACCGCTGGTGACGGTATCGCTCACGTTTCGGGCCTGCCCGGCACCATGGCCAACGAACTCCTGCGGTTCGAAGACGGCACGCTGGGCCTGGCACAGAACCTTGACGAACGCGAGATCGGCGTCGTCATCCTCGGTGAGTTCTCCGGAATCGCCGAAGAGCAGAACGTGTACCGCACCGGCGAGGTCCTCTCGATTCCGGTCGGCGACGGCTACCTCGGCCGTGTCGTCGATCCGTTGGGTCGTCCCGTCGACGGACTCGGCGATATCGAGACCGTCGGCCGCCGTGAGCTCGAGCTCCAGGCCGCCGGCGTCATGGACCGCCAGGAAGTGCGTGAGCCTCTCCAGACCGGTTACAAGAGCATCGACGCGATGATCCCCGTTGGCCGTGGCCAGCGTCAGCTGGTCATCGGTGACCGCAAGACCGGTAAGACCGCTCTGGCGATCGACACGATCATCAACCAGAAGGCCAACTGGGAGACCGGAGACCCGAAGAAGCAGGTCCGCTGCATCTACGTGGCCGTCGGTCAGAAGGGCTCGACCATCGCCGGCGTTCGCCGTTCGCTGGAAGAGGCCGGAGCGCTCGAGTACACGACCATCGTTTCTTCGCCTGCCTCGGACCCTGCAGGCTTCAAGTACCTGGCTCCTTACTCCGGATCCGCTATCGGCCAGCACTGGATGTACGACGGCAAGCACGTCCTCATCGTGTTCGACGACCTGTCGAAGCAGGCTGAGGCCTACCGCGCCGTGTCCCTGCTTCTGCGTCGTCCGCCGGGCCGTGAAGCCTACCCCGGCGACGTCTTCTACCTGCACTCGCGTCTGCTGGAACGCTGTGCGAAGCTCTCTGATGAGCTCGGCGGCGGTTCGATGACCGGTCTGCCGATCATCGAGACGAAGGCCAATGACGTCGGTGCGTTCATTCCGACCAACGTCATCTCGATCACCGACGGCCAGATCTTCCTGCAGTCCGATCTGTTCAACGCCGGTCAGCGTCCCGCTGTCGACGTCGGTGTGTCCGTGTCTCGAGTCGGTGGTGCCGCTCAGACGAAGGCTCTCAAGGGAGTTTCGGGCACGCTGAAGATCTCGCTGGCCCAGTACCGTTCGCTCGAAGCCTTCGCGATGTTCGCATCCGATCTCGACGACGCGACCAAGCGCGATCTGGCCCGTGGCGCGCGTCTGACCGAACTGCTCAAGCAGGGTCAGTACGCCCCGATGCCGTTCGAGAAGCAGACCGTGTCGATCTTCGCCGGAACCAACGGCTACCTCGACGAGATCCCTGTCGACGACGTGCTCCGCTTCGAGTCCGAACTGCACGATCACATCGAGCGCAAGACCGGTATCTTCACGACCATCCGTGAGACGCTGAAGCTCGACGACGACACGACCGAAGAGCTGAAGAGCGTCCTGGCCGAGTTCACCCAGAACTTCGCCAGCTCGGACCAGAGCGGTTCGAAGGCCGGCAGCGAAGACACCGCAGCCGCGTCCTCCGACGAGGTCGAGCAGGAGCAGATCGTTCGGCAGAAGCGTTGAACCTGTTCCGTAACGGCGAAAGGAAGAACTGATGGGAGCCCAGCAGAGGGTCTTCAAACAGAAGATCCGCTCGACTCAGTCCTTGAGGAAGATCTTCAAGGCGATGGAACTCATCGCTGCTTCGCGGATTCAGAAGGCCATTGCCCGCTCGCAGGCCGCAGGCCCGTACGCGAACGCCCTGACCCGGGCCGTGTCGGCAGTGGCCAGCGAGTCGAACGTGGACCACGTTCTCACCACGGAGTCGGACAACGTCAAGCACGCGGCCGTCCTCGTGATCGGACCCGACCGCGGATTCGCCGGTGCCTATTCGGCGAACCTGCTGCGCGAAGCCGAGGAGCTCATTCGGCTGCTGCGCAACGAGGGCAAGAGCGTCGACCTGTTCACGATCGGCAGCAAGGCCAAGAACTACTACACCTTCCGTGATCGCAAGATCGAGAAGTCCTGGACAGGAATCTCCGAGAATCCGACGGCTGAGGTCGCCCGGGAGATCGGCGAAGCTCTGTTGGAGAACTTTGATCCGGAGTCCGAGGACTCGGGTGTCGATGAGATCTACATCGTGTTCACGAAGTTCGTCTCCAGCGTCACGCATGATCCGGAATATCGGAGACTGCTGCCGCTGGAGGTTGTCGACGCCGATGAGGCGACGACGGGCGGACAGTCCGCAGGTCCGACCGATGCGCCCGCGTTCCCTCTCTATGAGTTCGAACCGAGTGCAGAGGCCGTCCTGGACGCACTGCTACCGCGGTACATCGATTCGCGCATTCTGTCGGCCCTCCTGAGCGCTTCGGCCTCGGAACAGGCATCACGTCAGGCAGCGATGAAGACGGCCACGGACAATGCGGATGATCTCATCAAGACCTACACCCGGTTGGCCAATACGGCTCGCCAGGCGGAAATCACCCAGGAACTCACCGAGATCGTCGGTGGGGCGGATGCCCTCGCGGCATCGGCAGCCGGCGACTGACCGGCGAGAGCAGAGAGAAAGAGACCATGACTGCCACAGCAACGGAAACCTCTCCGGCACAGGGCACTGCCCTCGGCCGGATTTCCCGAGTCATCGGCCCGGTTGTCGACATCGAGTTCCCGCTCGACTCCGTGCCCCAGATCTACAACGCACTGACCACGTCAGTGGACCTGTCAGAGGGAACCAGGAAGCTGACCTTCGAGGTCGCACTTCACCTGGGCAACGGACTGGTCCGCGCAGTGTCGCTGCAGCCGACCGACGGACTCGTCCGCGGCCAGGAAGTCGTCGACACCGGCGCACCGATCTCCGTTCCCGTCGGAGACGTGACCAAACACCACGTGTGGAACACCACCGGTGACTGCCTCAACCTCGCCGACGGCGAGGAGCTGGAGATCTCCGAGCGGTGGCCCATCCACCGTCAGGCTCCGGCTTTCGACGAACTCGAGTCCAAGACCGAGATCCTCGAAGTCGGCATCAAGAGCATCGACCTCCTGACCCCCTATGTCCAGGGTGGAAAGATCGGTCTGTTCGGCGGCGCCGGCGTCGGCAAGACCGTCCTCATCCAGGAGATGATCTTCCGTATCGCGCACAACCACTCGGGCACCTCGGTGTTCGCGGGTGTGGGCGAGCGTACCCGTGAGGGCAACGACCTCATCATGGAAATGGATGAGGCCGGAGTCTTCAAGGACACCGCGCTGGTGTTCGGCCAGATGGACGAGCCGCCAGGCACCCGTCTGCGCGTGGCGCTGTCGGCGCTGACCATGGCGGAGTACTTCCGCGATGTGCAGAACCAGGACGTGCTGCTGTTCATCGACAACATCTTCCGTTTCACCCAGGCCGGTTCCGAGGTCTCGACCCTGCTGGGTCGCATGCCCTCGGCCGTGGGCTACCAGCCCAACCTGGCTGACGAGATGGGTCTGCTGCAGGAGCGCATCACCTCGACGCGTGGTCACTCGATCACGTCGATGCAGGCGATCTACGTTCCCGCCGATGACTACACCGACCCGGCGCCTGCGACGACATTCGCCCACCTCGACGCGACCACGGAGCTCAGCCGTGACATCGCTTCGCGCGGTCTGTACCCGGCGATCGACCCGCTCGCATCGTCCTCGCGCATCCTCGATCCGCTGATCGTCGGTGACGAGCACTACCGCGTGGCCAACGAGGTCAAGGCGATTCTGCAGAAGAACAAGGAGCTGCAGGACATCATCGCCATCCTCGGTGTCGACGAACTGGGTGAAGAGGACAAGCTCGTCGTTCACCGTGCACGTCGCATTGAACAGTTCCTCTCGCAGAACACCTACACCGCGGAGAAGTTCACTCAGGTTCCCGGTTCGACTGTGCCGCTGGCCGACACGATCGAAGGCTTCTCGAAGATCTGCTCCGGCGAAGTCGACCACATCCCGGAGCAGGCATTCTTCAACGTCGGCGGCCTCGACGACGTTATGCGCAACTACGAAGAGATGCAGAAGTAAGCCATGGCGACGCTCGAAGTGAATGTCGTGGCCGCTGATCGCGAGGTATGGGTCGGTGAGGCCAAACGCGTCATCGCCCGTACCCTCGACGGCGAGATCGGCATCCTGCCGGGCCACGAGCCCGTGCTGGGTGTCGTCGCCGACGGCGAAGCACGGATTCTCACCCCGGGAGAGGACACCATCAGGGTCAAAGCCGATGGCGGATTCCTCTCGGTGGAGAACAACCGTGTGATCATTGCCGCTGATCAGGCCGAACTTCTCTGATCCGCAGGTTACACTGGCAACCGTGAACCCTTCTGTCCTGCTGATCGTTCTGCTCTCGTTGGTAGGACTCGCGCTTGCTCTGATCGTGGTCGTCACGATCCGACGCAGGTCGATCTCGAAGCTCTCGGGTGCCTTTGACTGTTCCATCAACGTGGGCGAGGAGTATTCTTCTCGCCCACGTTGGCGTTTGGGCGTGGCCGTGTTCTCGGTCACTTCACTGGACTGGTATCCGGTCTTTGCACTGACGCGGCGAGCCGCGTTCCGATTGCCGCGCGCGGATCTCGACATCCTCGTCCGGCGCAAGCCCACCTCCGGTGAGCAGTATTCGGTTCTGCCCGAAGCGGTCGTCGTCGACTGCTCATATGGCAAGGCGGACGGTCGTCCACGTTCCGTGTCTCTGGCAATGGACACCGAATCCCTGTCCACGATGGCTTCGTGGCTCGAATCATCACCTCCTGGCTTCAATCCGACGATGGGACGTTTCACTTAATGGATGTCTTCCGCTTGACCGGGCCCGCACAGTTGGCGGGAACCATCGATGTCAGAGGCGCCAAGAACAGCGTCCTCAAACTGATGGCCGCGAGCCTCCTCGCCGTGGGACGCACAACCATCACCAACGTCCCGGCCATCCTCGACGTGCGGATCATGGTCGAGCTGCTCGTCCGCCTCGGCTGCGAGGTCGACTATGTCGCTGAAGACGGCGTCGTGAGCATCGACGTCCCCGCCGAAGTCGGCATCCAAGCCGACTACGAACTCGTCCGCGCAATGCGGGCTTCGATCTCCGTCCTCGGCCCGCTGACCGCACGGATGCGAGCCGCACATGTGGCTCTTCCCGGCGGTGACGCCATCGGATCTCGGGGACTCGACATGCATCAGGCCGGTCTCGAAGCCCTGGGCGCTGTCGTCCACCTCGACCACGGCTATTTCGTCGCAGAGGCTCCGACGGGTCTGCGCGGTACCGAGATCGTCCTCGAGTTCCCCTCCGTGGGAGCCACCGAAAACCTCGTTATGGCAGCGACTCTCGCCCACGGCACCACGACCATCGCCAACGCCGCGCGCGAACCCGAGATCGTCGACATCTGTACGATGCTCGTCGAGATGGGGGCGCAGATCGAGGGGATCGGCACCTCTGACCTCACCATCACCGGTGTCGAATCGCTGCAGCCGGTCACCCACCGCACCGTCGGCGACCGCATCGTCGCCGGAACCTTCGCCTTCGGCGCCGCATTGAGCGCGGGCGATGTGACCGTACGCGGAGTCGGGCTCGACATCATGCCCAATATCGGAATGAAGCTTCGGGATTCGGGCGCCACGGTCGAAGACCTCGGCGAGATCATCCTCGGTGACGGAGCGCAGGGCAAGGGATTCCGCGTCCTCGGCGCCTCGCGTCCTCATGCCATCCGGGTGGCCACCATGCCGTTCCCGGGCTTCCCGACGGATCTGCAGCCGTTCGTCATCGCTTTGAACTCGGTGTCCGACGGTATCGGTCTGCTGTCTGAGAATCTGTTCGAAGCGCGCTGGCGCTTCGTGCAGGAGATCGCCCGCCTCGGTGCGAAGGTCCGCATCGATGGCAACCATGCGCTCGTGACCGGCAGCGAGAGTCTTTCCGGTGCCGAAGTCGAAGCTTCCGACATTCGCGCGGGAGCGGGCTTGGTCATGGCCGCCCTCCGGGCCGGGGGAGTCACCGAGGTATCGGGAATCGATCACATCGAACGCGGCTACGAGAATTTCGTCGACAATCTTCGCGCCCTCGGTGTCGACATCGAACGCGTCGAGAAGCGCGACGTCCTCAGCTTCGACTAGTTCTCTCACTCGACGAACCCCGCGGACCCTGGCAGTCAGGATTTGCCTCGTTCGTGCAAGTCGGTCGTCGGTTTTCGGTAGTCGTCGCGCTCGTTTAAGCCGGCCCCCGTCTGTCCGAGGTTCGCTCTCTCGTTCAAGGTCGCCCTCGTCTGTCGATAGGTAAACGGCGCGGAATTCGCGCTTCGCCTTGAACGGCGACTGCGGCCGACCGCCGTTCGAGGGCCTGCGCGGTGGTTCCGCGGTCCTGCACGTCGGCCGTTCCTCGTGACGATGCGGTCTGTGTGGAAGAGTCGAGGGTTGTCCACAGCCCGACTTCTCATCCTGGTTCTCCCGCGTCTCGTCACGCATGCTTGAAGGCATGTATAGATGTCTGTCGACTGCCGCACTGCTCGAGGCCGGGTGGGACTGTCATCGGATCAGAGCTGCCGAGCGATGCTGTCTGCGACGATTGGAACGAGGGCGATATGTTGTCACCGCAGAATGTTCTGATCCGGCGCACAGTTTCGTCAGTGCGATAGCCGCGGCTCCCACAACCACACTGCCGATAGAGTCGACGGGCCTGCGCAAACGCGTGGAGGATCTGAGAATCCTCGTCCGGTCGTACGTCGATCGCCTGCCTCCGGACGCAGTATTCTCTCACCGCAGTGCACTCATCGTTCACGGCCTTCCGATTCCATACGTCGAGCGGGACGATGTCTTCGCCGAATCGGTGAGTCCGCGCAGCGGAGTTCGTCTGGCGAAGATGCTTGTGCGGCGACGCGTCTCAGATCGTGCAGGGTACGAGTTCGTCGATGGGATCCCGGTGACGACGGTCCTGCAGACGCTGCTCGACATTGCTCGGGACTGTCCGCTCGCATTCTCTGTCGCGGCGCTCGATGCAGCGGTGCGCAGCTCGGTCGTGACCGTCGAACAGATGCGTTCCTTCAGTGAAGCGCATCCTGTTCGCACAGGCACACGGAAGATCGTCAAGGTATTGGAGAATGTCGATGCACGCCGCGAGAGCGTCGCTGAGTCGATCTGCGCGGTGCGGTTAGTCGAGCATTCGATTCCGGGGTTCGAGCCGCAGGTCGACATTCGCGATGGAGCCGGCAAACACTTGGGCCGTACCGATTTCGCCAATAGACGGGCGAAGGTCATCGCAGAGTTCGATGGTGCAGGAAAGTACCACCTCGACGGAGCGGATCCGCAAGTGACTTTCGAACGTGAACGGCGCCGCGAGTATGCGCTGCGCAACGAGGGCTGGTTGGTCTTCCGTGTCCGGTGGAGCGATCTCTTCTCCGCCGACCTCTTCCTGCGGATCGGAGAGTCAGTGCGACGACGACTAGTCATGGACGACAGCCGTCGCGAAGCGTGATCCTGACGCTCGATCAAGGCGGACAGCGCAAGTCGTTCCGTAGACGGGGCGATAGACGCTGTCCGCCTTGATCGACGGTGTGGGCCCGCGCTGAGGAGCTACGGACGCTGCACGAAGGGAGCGACACGGCTCGGCTTGATCGGCGCGGATGAAGTGAGTGGCCGGCTTTCCCGCGGGTTGATCGGCGACGCTGGAGTTGGTGGCCGGCCATCCCGCAGGTTGACCGTGGGCTGATCCGCCGGCTGATCGTGGGTGATCAGAAGAGGCGGGTCTCGGGGTCGTCCATTCCGCGGAGGGCATCGTAGTCGAGAACGACGCAGCGGATGCCCCGGTCCTCAGCGAGAGTGCGTGCCTGCGGTTTGATCTCCTGAGCAGCGAAGACTCCGTTGACTGGGCTCAGCAGTGGATCGCGATTCATCAGCTCGAGATAGCGGGTGAGCTGTTCGACACCGTCGATATCGCCGCGGCGCTTGATCTCCACCGCCACAGACTTCTGTCCGTCGTCACGAGCCAAGATGTCCACCGGACCGATCGCGGTCATGTACTCGCGGCGCACCAGACTGTAGCCCTCGCCGAGGGTCTCGATATGTTCGGCGAGCAGTTCCTGCAGATGCGCTTCGACCCCGTCCTTGACCAGCCCGGGATCGACCCCGAACTCATAGGAGTCGTCAGCGAGGACCTCGGCGATGGAGATGACGAGACGGTCACCGGTCTTCGTCTGGGAAACCTCCCACAGCTCCGTCAGGCCGGCCTCGGCCTGCTCGGCGTCGGGCTCGATATGCCGAACCGTACACGGGGGAGTCATCCAGTTCAGCGGCTTATAGGAACCGCCGTCGGAATGGATGAGCACCGAGCCGTCGGACTTGAGCATGATGAGGCGGGTGGCCATCGGAAGGTGGGCGGTCAGACGACCGGCATAATCAACGGAGCATTGGGCAATGACTAGACGCACGCGCTTCAGCCTACGTGAGACAATGACTCAATGCCACGATCTTCATCCTCGCGTCGCAAGAACAAATGGCAGCAGTCTCCCCGCGATCTGTCCGACTCTGTGGCAGGCATGAGGACAAGCCGTTCACTGCCGGACGGAACCTGGTCCGTGCAGACCGTGAAGGGAAACGAATCCGGAAAGGTCTATGTCTGTCCTGGATGTGGCCGGGATGTCAGTGCCGCCTCGAGCCATGTCGTTGCGTGGCGTCAGGATGCTCCCCACGGAATCGAGATCGGGGTCGAAAGCAGACGGCACTGGCACCAGCACTGCTTCGACCGCTTCCGGTGAGGTCAGATGATCTCCGGGCTGTCGTCAACAGGGCTGGAGTCGACTGAGACCTCAGTCAGCCAACGTGCCTCACAATGACGATGGGACCCGCATCAGCGGGTCCCATCGTCATCATCGATTCGGTCGGTCTCAGATCAATCGTGCTGGACCCGGTCGGTCTCGACTCAATCGATCTCAGCGCAGCGAGTTGCGCGAGCGCGAGGTCTTCGAGTTGTCCTTCGAGCCGGAGACCTGAGCGTTGATCGAGATCGTGTCCTCGTCGGTGGCGCCGTTGGGCAGATCTTCGCCTGCCGTGTCCTTCTCATCAGCGGCAGAGTCAGCGTTCGACTCCGCAGCGTTCTTCGAAGCAGGAGTCGACTTCGAGCTTTCGGCCGACTCGTCGGAAGCCTTCGCAGGGCCGTTGCCCTCGGCTCTGGCACCATCGTTCTTCGCAGGACCGGTCGACTTCGAACCCCCGCCCGAGGCGGATCCGGACTTCGAGGTTTCGGCGTCGTGCGATGCTGCGTCATCGGTCGACTTCGCGGAGTCATCGGTCTTGGGCGCATCCGACGAGTCATCGTCGGCCAGCAGGTCTTCGAGCTCCTGACCGTCGGCGATCTGCTCGGTGGCGTGAGACGCCGATTCGGCCTTCGCCGGATCCACTGAGTCGCCGCCCATGACTCCGGGCATAGCGAACAGCGAACGGAGCTGATCGAGCTGAGCAGTGATCGTCTTGCGCTGCTTCGTGAGCAGATCGACCTGCGACTGTGCGGAGGCGACATTGCGTTTGGCCTCTGCCGCGGATTCCTCAATGGTCGCCTCGGCGGTGGCGCGAGCTTCCGCAATGAGCGTCTGTGCGCGGGACTTTCCGTCGGCGATGATCTCGTCGGCCTTCTTCACTGCGTCGGTGCGAGTCTGCTCCGCACGCTCGGCAGCTTCCTTGGCCTCGGTGTCGGCCTTCGCTGCGCGTGCCTGAGCCTCTTCGACGAGCTTCTTGTTCTCGACCTGAGCCTCTTCGTAGCGCTTCTTGCGTTCGGTCTCGGCTTCCTTGCGCTTGTTCGCGAGCTCGACGTCGAAGGCGTTTCCGGCCTTCTTCGATGCCTCGTCGCGTGCCTTCGCGGACTTGAGCAGCTCATCGGCCTGCGCCTGAGCAGCCGCCACTGTCTCCTCTGCCTCGGTCTTGGCCTCGGCACGCAGATCCGCAGCTTCCTTCTCAGCGGTCGCCCGCAGTTCGGAGAGCTCGAGATCAAGGCTCTCGCGAGCCTCCTTGGCGGAAGCGGCATTCGCTTCCTTGGCCTGGTTGGTCTCGCGTTCGGTGGTTGCGCTGAGCTCGGCTGCGCGTTTCTCAGCGGCTTTGATCGTCTCTTCGGCGCGCAGCTCGGCCGAGGAGATGATTGCATCGGCTTCCGAGCGCGCATTGGACAGTGTGTCGTTGCTCTCGGTGTGCATCCGAGCGCGAGCGGACGCCGCCTCGGCGCGGGCCTTGTTCCGAATCGTCTCGGCATCGGAATTGGCCTGAGCCAGGGTCTCGCGGGCCTGCGACTCGGCGATCTTGAGAAGATGGTCGATGCGGCTTCCGGGAGGCCCTGCCGCCTCTGCATTGTCGTTGGCAGCCTTCTTCAGCTGTGCTTTGGCTTCGGAGAGCTCACCGGCGATCTGCAACTTCGCCCGATCTGCATTGATGACCTGACTGCGCGCATCGGCCAGGGCCTTGCGGACCGACTCGACCTCGGTGCGCAGCTGCTGCAGTCGCGAATCGACTTCACTCTTCTCGTAGCCGCGCATCGCTGTGCGGAATTCTTCGGTGGGCGTCACTGAAGCGAACTCCTGTCATCTTGGAAAGGGGGTGTTCTTAGGCTGTCCTCGTCCTACTCTAACGGAGACTCCATGAGTGTTGGGTGCGAATGCGAGAATGTGGACGAGGGCTTGATCCATGGCCGCGCGGACCCCGTGATGCAGGCCACATGGGCCTCGACTAGGCTGGTGGATGTCGAAATGCATACGTGTTGCGGACACGCGTCCGCAGCGCGGATATCCGAGGAGGAAATATGGCTGATGCAGTGATCGTCGCCGGAGCGCGCACACCGTTCGGGCGACTGCAGGGAGAGCTGTCGAAACTCAGTGCCGTCGAGCTCGGCGCCGAAGCCATCGCCGGGGCACTCGATCGTGCCGGCATTCAGGGCTCCGACGTCGACTACGTGATCATGGGCCAGGTTCTGCAGGCCGGCAACAGTCAGGGCCCCGGTCGACAGGCGGCAGTCAAAGCCGGCATTCCGATGTCCGTTCCGGCTGTGTCGGTCAACAAGCTGTGTTTGTCGGGAATCAACACGATCACCCAAGCGGCTCAGCTGATCCGAGCCGGCGAGTACGACGTCGTCGTGGCGGGCGGGCAGGAATCGATGAGCCAGGCCCCGCACATGCTGATGAAATCGCGTTCGGGGTACAAGTACGGTGATGTCGTCGCCAAGGACCATATGGACTACGACGGACTCTGGGACGCATTCACCGATCAGGCCATGGGCGGACTGACCGAAGAGGCCAATGCCGGTGACCGCGAGTTCTCGCGCGCTGAGCAGGATGAGTTCTCCGCTCGTTCGCACCAGCGCGCGGCGGCGGCACAGAAGGCCGGTGCCTTCGAGAATGAGATCGTGCCAGTGACCATCAGCTCGCGCAAGGGCGCTGTCACCATCTCCGCAGACGAGGGTGTGCGTCCTGACACGACGGCCGAGTCCCTGTCCAAGCTGCGGCCGTCCTTCCAGAAGGACGGAACGATCACCGCGGGCAACGCTTCACAGATCTCCGACGGAGCCTGCGCTGTCGTCGTCATGTCGCGTGAGAAGGCCGAAGAGCTCGGCGCTCCGATCCTCGCCGAGATCCGTTCGCATGCCTGGACCGCCGGTCCGGACTCGACTCTCCAGCACCAGCCCTCACAGGCGATCAAGGTCGCTGCCGAACGCGAAGGCGTCGCAGCCGATTCCTTCGACCTCTATGAGATCAACGAAGCCTTCGCCGCCGTCGGCCTGGCCAGCGCCAAGGACCTCGGCATCGACGAGGACAAGGTCAACGTCAACGGCGGCGCCGTCGCACTGGGCCACCCGATCGGTGCCTCGGGAGCCCGGGTCGTCCTCACCCTTGCCCTCGAACTCCAGCGCCGAGGCGGCGGCACGGGTATCGCCGCACTCTGCGGAGGCGGCGGGCAGGGTGACTCGCTCATCGTGACAGTGCCCGCTCAGGCCTGAGCCGAGTCGTTCGACCGCAATCCAGACAGATGAACCGGTGGGGAGCCGATCGGCTCCCCACCGGACCGGACAGAAGGGACCACCATCATGCTCGCAGCTTTCTCAGTCGCTCCCAGTGGGGGAGAAGGGGCCGACGCCTCGGTCCACGATGCCGTGGCAGCGGCTGTCGAGATCGTTCGCAATTCCGGTCTGCCGCACCGGACGGACTCGATGTTCACGACCATCGAAGGCGAATGGGACGAGGTCTTCGCGGTCATCAAAGAGGCCACCGAGGCTGTCGGCCAGTTCGGCACTCGGGTATCACTGGTGGTCAAGGCCGATATCCGTCCCGGCTACACCGGCGAGATCGACGGCAAACTCGAACGCCTGGAGAAGGCGATCGACGCTCGAAGCGAAGCCTGAGACGAATTCTTCTGAAATTCTCAGTGACGTGAGTCTCATCTGGCGTTAGTCTTTCTCCATCGGATGCATCGATCGAAGGAGACAGACAATGAATGGTGCAAAGCTCTTCTCTGTTGCCACGGCACTCACGCTTGTCGCGTTGCTGGGCTTCATGCTCGCAGGATTCTTCCCGATCATCGTCGACTTCGCATTCGGGATCGAGGCCGTGGCAGTCATTCTTGCGATGACGGGAGTGGTGGCCGTGTCATTCGTGACGGTGAGGAAGTCGATGGAGAACGCAGCCCGTCACTACTGAGATGTTCCTGCCGAGCTTTCACGGCAGCGTCGGCCCCGGTTCGAGGCGACGGACGAGACAGTCCGCACCGAACCGGGGCCGCTTTCTGTTCTCATCCGGGCATCGGTTACGATATTTGAGCCTCCGTAGCTCAGTCGGATAGAGCAACCGCCTTCTAAGCGGTAGGTCGCGGGTTCGAGCCCCGCCGGGGGCGCTTCTCATGCTCGCATCCGCCGATCCCGCAGGTCCGGTCGATCGGCGTCGGTGCCGAGCAATTCCGCGCCGATACGGCGTGGCAGTTGGTGCCGAGCTGGGAAAACATAGAGAGTGGAGGCGTGATGACTGAGAGCAAGAGCGCCGTGACGCCGCCGGTCGGCCAAGCGTTGAACGATATCGTCAAGCGAGTTTCGGAGACGCGCTTCACCCTGCGCAGCGAAGACTTCGCCGACGCTCGCACAGCACACTCGACACTGACTGCGGAACTCAACGACTACGTGCTGCCGCGGATCAATCGTTCGCGGACTCCGTTCCTCATCGCCGTGGGCGGGTCGACAGGTGCCGGCAAATCGACACTGGTCAACTCCCTCGTAGGGCGCAATGTCAGTCCTGCCGGCGTGCGTCGACCGACGACGGGCAACCCGGTCGTCATCTTCAACCCCGCCGATGCGAAGTTCTTCGAATCAGAGCATTACCTGCCTGACCTGCCGCGCAGCTCCGATCCTCAGTCGGCCATGCCCGGAGTCGTGCTCATCGCAGATGAGAACATCGAAGCGGGCACTGCCATCCTCGACTGTCCGGACATCGACTCCATCTCGGAGACGAACCGTGCGCTCTCGCGCAGGGTTCTGCTCAGCGCCGACCTGTGGCTCTTCGTGACAACGGCGAACCGGTACGCCGATGCCGCCCCGTGGGCCCTGTTGAAGACGGCCGCTGCGCGAAGCACTTCGGTGGCCATCGTTCTCGATCGGGTTCCGCCCGAAGCCAACCGCGAAGTCAGGCATCACCTGTCGAGTCTTCTCGCCGATGCAGGACTGGCGAACTCACCGATCTTCTCCGTCGCCGAGCTCGAGCTGGAAGACGGTCTGCTGCCTCATGCGGCGATCTACACTATTCGCTCCTGGATCTCTCAAGTCGGCACGGAGGGCACCTCACTCGAACGCATCCGCAATCGCACGCTGACGGGTGCGATCGCTGCCCTGCCCGCACGGGTCAGGGAGCTCGCCGACTTCGCCGAAACTCAGGAACAGGCCCACATCGCCCTGGTCGGCTCAGTGGAGAAGAGCTTCCGATCGGCTCAATCCGGACTCGCCGAAGTCTTCTCCGACGGACGGGTCCTCCACGGAGAGGTCAATGCTCGCTGGCAGGACTTCGTGGGCACAGGCCAGCTCTTCCGCGGACTGGAGCCGACGATGGCTCGAATGCGCGATCGCATCTCCGCCGCAGTGACCGGCAAACATGACGCGGCCACTCCATTGCATGTCGCCATCCTGCGCAGCGCGGCTGTGTCGCTGCGCGAACAGGCCATCGACGTGGTCGATGAAGTCAATGCCGAATGGCGAAACACCGCTGCAGGTGCAGCGCTCATCGAAGATCAACCCGAACTGCGCACGGTGGCCGCGGGGCTCGAGGACTCAGTGAAATCGGCGGTGAGCACGTGGTCGGACGAAGTCAACGCGCTCGTGCGCGATATCGGTCAGGGCAAGAAGTCCAAGGCCCGAATCCTGTCCTTCGGCGTTGCAGGCGTCTGCGCCGTCGTCGAATACGCGGCCTTCTGGGATCCGCGGAGCGCCAGCGATGGCGGGCAGAGCACCCGACAAGGGGCAGGAGTCGCACTCAATCTTGCGGAGACGATCTTCGGAGCCGACGAGGCGGCCGGTCTCATCGCATCGATCCGACAGCGCTTCCTCGACGCGGCTGTGGGCATCGTGGCGGGCTGCCGTACTCCTTTCGACAACGCACTGAGACTATCCGCGGTACCGGCGCGGCAAGCGGGCGCCCTGCGCGCCTCCGGTGAACGACTTGAGGTGGCATTGTGAACAGTTCCGCACAGACCGAGATCCGGCGTCTCGCCGAAGGCATCTCACACGCCCTGTCGCTGAGTGAGGACAAGCTCGGCGGAGAAGTTCGCACCGATGCTCAGAATCTGCTCGACCGGGCGGAAGACCGCCTGGGCCTGGGTGAGGACTTCACCGTCGTGGCCTTCGCAGGGTCGACGGGCTCCGGCAAATCCTCACTGTTCAACGCAGTGGCCGGTCTCGAGATCGCCCGTGTCGGTGTGCGCAGGCCGACGACTTCACGACCGACCGCATGCGTCTGGGGCGAGGGCGGAAACGATGTCCTCGACTGGCTGCACGTGCCCGAACGCAGCCGCACCTGGCGCGAGTCCGCGCTCGACGGCGACGATCAGAGACGCCTGCACGGACTGATCCTGCTCGACCTGCCCGACCACGACTCCACGGCAGTGGAACACCGTGTCGAGTCGGATCGTCTGGTGGGACTCGTCGACGTCGTGTTCTGGGTCGTCGACCCACAGAAGTACGCCGACTTCTCGCTGCACTCCGAGTACCTGACCAAACTCGCCGAGAACAGTGCGAACATGGTCGTCGTCCTCAACCAGATCGACAAACTCAGTCCGGAGGAGCAGAAGGCCGCAACCGACCATCTGCGCCAGCTGCTCAACGAGGATGGGCTGAGCGAGACGAATGTGCGCATCTCCTCGGCCGTGACCCGAGAGGGCATCCCGGAGATCCGCAGCATCCTCGCCGACACCGTCGACTCGAACGACGCAGCGGCCGAGAGGCTGTTGGCTGATATGCAGGCGATGGCCAATCGGATCCGGAAGGAGCTCGGGGAACCGGTCTCCTCGCCGGACGAATTGGCCGGCGCATCCCGACTGGTCGAGACGATGTCGGAAGCCGCCGGTGTCGAAGCCGTGGCACAGACCGTGCACGATGATTACATCCGCCGTTCCTACCGCAAGACCGGGTATCCCATCCTCGCGTGGGCCCAGCGCAATGCGCCCGATCCGCTGGGCGCCAAGCACGGTCAGGACAGAGACGAGCTCGTCCGCGCTTCGGTGCCGGCGACGACGAAGGCGCAGAGCTCCCACGTCCGGCTCATGGCGCACGAACTCATCGCAGAATCCGTGTCGACCATGCCGCAGGCATGGCAGAACGAGGCCGCGGAAGCAGAGAAGAAGAGCACCGACGAGCTGTCGGAGAATCTCGACTCGGCCGTCACGGCTGTGGATATCACTCGCCAGAGCCCCGGTTGGTGGTCGCTGGCACACACCCTGCAGATCATCTTCTTCGTCGCCTCGATCATCGGTCTCCTCGGCATCATCGTCTCCGCCCTCGTCGCCGCAATCGGTTCGGGAGCCCTGCCGACGTGGTGTTGGATCGTCAGCATCGGGCTGTTCGTGATCGGTTGCATCGGCTCGTTCGTGACCTCTCTGATGGCGAAGTCGGCGCGGGCCAGAGGCGCGAAGGAGGCGGCATCCGAGGTCGACGGCAAGCTGCGAGACGCGGTCGGCCGCGTCGCCCAGAGCTCGTATCTCAACTCGGTGAAGAGCGTCATCGGAGAGCACCGACGGGCATACGAGATGCTCCGCTGAGACGCAGACGCGCATCTCCGACTCGAACACACCCCGTGGGCGACTCGGACTGTGAAGCCCTGTGGACGGAGAACCTCTGTCCACAGGGCATTTCATGTTTCTGGACACCCGAGCGAAGGACCGGGCTCACTGGAGATCCATGCGGACGCAGACGACCGTATGGTTTCATCACACCGATTTGGAGACACCGATGTCCGCAATCCCGATCACCGTCACCGGCACCATCGCCACCGAGCCGAGCGCACGAACGCTGCCGTCCGGGCGAGCCTGCGCCTCGTTCAGGTTGGCCGTCAACCACTGGAGAGTCGACAAGAACACCGGTGAGTTCGTCCCAGACGGCACCTCGTGGTTCGGAGTCGACTGCTACGGCGACCTGGCGAGCAATACCGCGATGTCGCTCAACACCGGCGCCGCGGTGATCGTATCGGGCAGCCTGAGGAATCGAGAATGGGCCACCGAGGAGCGCAGCGGAATCTCGCCGACGGTGGTCGCGGAGCATATCGGCCCCGACTTGAGGTACGGAACCGCTCATTACAAGCGCGCTAAAGCAGCCGACCGCTCACAGTCGACTGCCGGAGAGTCGAACTCTGAGTCACCCGGATCGAACGATTCGGGTTGGAGCGCCTTGGGCCCAGCCGAAACGCCGCCGGAGTCCGAATCCGACGGTGACACCGATCATGGCGACATCGTCGATACCTCGAGCGGCGACGATGCCGATATCGACACCGGTGCCGAAGATGATCCGATCGCCCAGCAGACCGCAAAAGTCGCGGCGCCCTTCTGATCGCGTGAATTACTTGGCATCCTGTCGAATCGATGCGCCTCGCGGACCAAGTCATCCGCTAGAGTGAGACTGTCAATCGTCCCCTCTCGTCGAGGTTGCAGATGCGTCTTGTTCCTGTGCTGAGTGCTGCGGCACTGACTCTGGCATTGTCGGGCTGCTCGCTTCTCGGCTTCGGTGCCGATGATTCGCAGCCGCAGCCGAAGCAGACCCAGGCTAAGCCCGTTGCCGAAGTCGACAAGGTGCTCAAGGCACTCAAACCGCTGACCGGTGACAAGGAATCGGTGCCGTCGACGAAGAAGTTCTTCTCCACGATGCTCGACGCCGGATATGAGCCCGAACAGCTCGAGGCGACGATCGACGAATCGCCACTCGGCAATGAAGTTCCTTCGAAGATGTTCGGAGTCAAGACCGACAAGGGGTGCGTCGTCGGCGAGATCCGGAAGGGCAAAGCCACCGCCGACCTCGTCCAGCCCACGGAATCGACGGGCTCCTGCCTGTTCGGCGAAGTCGAACGGCCGAAAGGTGTCAAAGCGCCGAAGGGCGAGAAGCGCGACGAAGACGGCGACTCGAACGGTGCCGGCCACCTGCCCGGCGAGGACATCAACGGCAAGGACGGTGAAACCGAGAGCCCCGCGCCGAGTGAAGACGAATCCTCGACGGCAAGCACCGGGGGAGCGGAAGGGACTGCGGGCTCCGAAGGCACCGACGGCTCTCAGGGTACCGATGGGTCCTCCGGTGAGGGCGGGTCCGAGGAGACTTCGAGCGAGGGTGGCACTTCGGGTGAAGCCCCGTCTCTCGGCGGAGGCTGAGCGCTCGTCAACGCAGGTCTGGCCGCCTCGGCGGAAGTTCGGTCATCCTCGGCGGATGCCGAGCGTCAAGTAGCGCTGGGGTGCGCCGAACCGATAGCCTGAGTGCACTATGGCCGAATTCATCTACACCATGCACAAGGCGCGCAAAGCGCACGGTGACAAAGTCATCCTCGACGATGTATCGATGTCGTTCTACCCCGGAGCGAAGATCGGTATGGTCGGCCCCAACGGCGCCGGCAAATCAACCATTCTGAAGATCATGGCGGGTATCGAGCAGCCCTCCAACGGTGAAGCTCGACTCAGCCCCGGGTACTCGGTGGGCATCCTCATGCAGGAGCCGCCCCTGAATGAAGAGAAGACCGTCCTCGGCAACGTCGAAGAAGGCGTCGGCGAGATCAAGGCAAAGGTCGATCGTTTCAATGCCATCTCCGAGGAGATGGCCGAACCCGATGCGGACTTCGACGCCCTCATGGAAGAGATGGGCAAGCTGCAGGAGGCCATCGACGCCGCTGACGCTTGGGATCTCGACTCTCAGCTCGAACAGGCGATGGACGCTCTGCGGTGCCCGCCGCCGGACGCGGACGTCTCTGTACTCTCCGGGGGTGAACGTCGTCGTGTGGCACTGTGCAAGCTTCTGCTCGAGAAGCCCGATCTGCTGCTCCTCGACGAGCCGACGAACCACCTCGATGCGGAATCGGTGCTGTGGCTCGAGCAGCACCTGAAGACCTACCCGGGCGCTGTCATCGCGATCACCCACGATAGGTACTTCCTCGACCACGTTGCAGAATGGATCGCCGAAGTCGACCGTGGGCATCTCTACCCCTATGAGGGCAACTACTCGACTTACCTCGAGAAGAAGCAGGAGCGCCTTCAGGTCCAGGGCAAGAAGGATGCGAAACTCGCCAAGCGGCTGAAAGACGAACTCGAATGGGTGCGTTCGAACCCCAAGGCGAAGCAGACGAAGTCGAAGGCGCGTCTGGCCCGCTACGAAGAGATGGCGGCCGAGGCGGAGAAGACGCAGAAGCTCGACTTCGAAGAGATTCAGATTCCGGCCGGCCCCCGCCTCGGTGATGTCGTCATCGAAGCGGACAAGATCGAAAAGGGCTTCGATGGGCGCAAACTCATCGACGGCCTGAGCTTCTCCCTGCCGCGCAACGGCATCGTCGGCGTCATCGGCCCCAACGGCGTCGGAAAGTCGACGCTGTTCAAGACGATCGTCGGTATGGAAGAGCTCGACGGCGGAGATCTCAAGGTCGGAGAGACCGTGAAGATCTCCTATGTCGATCAGTCCCGCGGCGGAATCGATCCGGACAAGAACCTGTGGGAGGTCGTCTCCGACGGACTCGACTTCATCCAGGTCGGCAAGGTGGAGATGCCCTCCCGTGCCTATGTCTCCGCGTTCGGATTCAAAGGCCCGGACCAGCAGAAGAAAGCCGGAGTCCTCTCCGGCGGTGAGCGCAACCGCCTTAACCTCGCTCTCACCCTCAAACAGGGTGGAAACCTGCTACTGCTCGATGAGCCGACGAACGACCTCGATGTCGAGACCCTCGGCTCGCTGGAGAACGCTCTGCTCGAGTTCCCCGGCTGCGCAGTGGTCGTCTCGCACGATCGCTGGTTCCTCGACCGTGTGGCCACGCACATCCTCGCGTGGGAGGGCACAGAGGAGAACCCGGCGAACTGGTACTGGTTCGAAGGCAACTTCGAAGCCTATGAGAAGAACAAGGTCGAGCGACTCGGCGAAGATGCGGCCCGACCGCACCGAGTCACCCACCGTCGTCTCACCCGAGACTGAGCTCAGTTCGGTCTGAGCCGAAACGGTTCCGACTCTTCTTGCGAACACAGTGATGCCCCGGTCATAGAGACCGGGGCATCACTGTATCCTTGCGGAACCGGTGGACGATGAACGCGCCCGCACAGAATCGGTGGGAGACGTGCGCTGCGTCCGCTGGTGGACCGTCCAAAACGAGCCAGCCCGAAGCCTCGACCGAATGAGGAGAAGAGTCAGTCCTCTGACCGGCGGGTGAGTCCGCCGAGGTTCGCGATCCCTCTGAACAACAGACGGACGAGAATCGTGCCTATGACTCCACATACGACTGCCAACAGCCCGCAGACCGCCACATGCAGATCCGTGCGTCCCATGAACGCCACGAGGCTGAGCAGCCCGATGACGAGGAAAAGCGCCACGTTGACCAGTCGGCTGAGGATGGTGCCGATGATATCCATCATCGTCGGGTCCTTACTCGTCACTGAACCTCCTTGACCCGGACCATGCCTTCCTGGGCCACAGTAGCCAGCAGGGTTCCGTCCTGAGCGAAGATGCGGCCGTAGCCGAGACCGCGCCCACCCTGTGCGGCAGGAGACTCCTGCACATAGAGCATCCAGTCGTCGACGCGCACCCGGTGGTGCCACCACATCGCGTGGTCGAGGCTGGCCACCCGCAGCCCCGGGGTTCGCCACGTCAGCTCGTGATGACGAAGGACAGGTTCGAGCAGGTTGAAGTCACTGGCATAGGCCAGAGCCGCAGCATTGAGCACTGGATCGTCGCCGAAGCTCGAACTGGCTCGGAACCAGGAATGCTGTTCGGTGATCGAGGGATCCGAGACGCCCGAGGTGTGCAGAGACGGCTCGACAGGACGGACTTCGAAGGGACGCTTCCGCAGCCAGTCGCTGACGAGCGGAGAATCCTCGTCACCGATATAGTCAAGCAGTTCCGGGCAGTCCTCGGGAGCCGGCAGACCGGTCGGCATCTGCTCGGCATGGCTGAGACCCGGCTGGTCGTCCTGGAACGAAGCGCTCAATGACAGGATCGGCGCGCCCTTCTGATATGCGTGGACGCGGCGGGCAGAGAACGAACGGCCGTCGCGCAGCCGCTCGACGCCGAATTCGATGGGCTCACTGACATCGCCGGCGCGCAGGAAATATCCGTGGAGCGAATGGATCAGGCGGTCACTGGGAAGTGTGGCAGCTGCTGCGACGACACACTGTGCGAGCACCTGCCCGCCGAAGACTCGACCGTCGGGTTTGTACTGACTGTGCCCGATGAAGAAGTCCGTTTCGCTGGACGCCGCAGTGAACTCGAGCCGGCGCAGATCGAGGATCTCGTGCAGCCGAGCTACGTTCGCCTCCGCTTCGGAGGATGCTTCGTCGGTCATGGGCTTCTCCCTCGGATGACTGGGCCAATCGTGCGTACGAGTCACGATCCTATCGCGTGCGGCACCGTCGTGAGGAAGGTGGCATGATGGGAGGCATGCACTCTGGCGCCACCAACCCCCTTCTCGACGAATTCACCCGCGTACTGTTGGAACTGAGATGGGGTGATATGGACGCCTACGGCCACGTGAACAACGTCACCCAGCTCAAACTGCTGGAAGAGGCTCGCGTCCGTGCTCTCGGCTCTCCCACCCACAGCTCCGATGCACCGACCACGCCGGGAGAGCATGGGGTGTCCGAGACGGTCAGCGGGGTCGAGATACCGACGATCTTCGCCGACGCCTCTGCCACCACCGAGCTGCTCGTGGCCTCCCACGCCATCGAATACCGTGCCCCGATTCCCTATCGGGCCGGACCCATCGCCGTCGATCTCGTCATCAGCGATGTGCGACCCGCCTCGGTGACGGTGGGCTATGTCATCTGCGAACCGGACGGTTCGCGCACCTACACGGTCGCCGAGACCGTCATCGTCTTCATCGACATCGCCAGCGGCCGGCCGCGACGCCTCAGCGAAGCCGAGACCGTCGCCATGGAATCGGTGCTCGGCACGCCCGTTCCGCTGCGGAGGGCCCGACGATGACGGATCTGCATATCAGTGACCCGCTGGCGATGCGGGATCTCTCCGCCTTCGCTTCTCTGGCCCACAGGGCAGATGCTGACGGAGCGATGCGACTGCAGGTCGCCTCCGACGTCCTGGCCGCCACCGTGGCACCGCTGTTCCCGCACGGGCTCGGCGATTCGACACCGCTGGTGCTGGCCATGCGGATGCTGCGCCTGGACGACCACGAACAAGACGGATTCGACGAGGCGGTGCCGCTGTCGAATCTGCTCGACCGCTTCGCCAGAGACGAGAACGGAACCACTCTGCCGGTGCCGCCGAACTCGGTGCTCGTGTCGTGGACCGGGATCGCGCCTCCGCGCGGGGGCTGGTCCGAATACGACACGATCAGCGTCGGACGGCTCCACGAGACTGCGGAGTCAGGGATCGCAGAGATCAGCACCGGTGCGCCCGAGGGTTCCGGGGGACACGCGGTCAAAGCTCTGCGTTCACGCGTGTGGTCACGTCCGATGACGGGTGAGCAGGGAACCGGGATGCCAGGAGGATTGGCCTTCGCAGCCGCTGCGCTGCGCTTCATTCCACCGGCGGGGCGCGATGACGACCGTCAGCTGCGCATCATGGAATCCGGAGGCTGGCTGCGTCTCGTCGCCCCAGGCGGTCACCTGCTCACGCGTGCCCGCGGACTGTGATCAGCGGTCTGTGGTCACCGGAGAGTGATCACCGGATGTTCGGGTTCGTATTCACCATCGCGGTCGCTGCCCGCTGGAAGTAGTCCCAGAACATCTCGTCGTACAGCGGCGGCAGGCTCACATCGTCGAGCGCCGCGCGCATGCAGCGCAGCCAGCGGTCCCGGGCATCGAAATCGATCGGATAGTCGAAATGCCGCATCCGCAGTCGCGGGTGACCTCGCTGCTCCTGGTAGGTCGACGGACCCCCGAAATACTGCTCGAGGAACATCTGCAGACGGTGCTTCGCCCCCTCCAGCTCATGGCCGTCGGGATACATCGCAATGAGCTGAGCATCCGCATCGACATGCTGGTAGAACACGTCGACGAGGCGGGTGAACGTGTCATGCCCGCCGACGGCCTCGAAGATGGAACCGTCAGTTGTCTGCGACATCGCTCGATCCTTCACTGGGGGAGTCCTCCTGCACGGTGCTGCGGATCTCCTGGTCACTGGGCAGAGGCGAGGGATTCTCGGAATCCTCGGCGACTGCCGGAGCCATCGCCTTCTCCTGAGCGGGCAGGGTACGCAGAACCGTCTCCTGCACCATACCGATCTGTCCGCCGCGCTTTGCCAGCTGGGTCATCAGTTCGGCACGGAAGGCACGCTCGACCATCCACTGCAGGTTCGGCTTGGTCTTGACCATCGTGCGGATGACCCGGTGGGAGCCCGACAGCGACTGGACACCGGCGATCTCGGGATCCTCCAACATCGCACTGGCCAGCTCGGGATCCTTCCGCAGAGTGCGCGTGATGTCCGCGGTCATCTCGCGGTACTCATCCATCGAGGTCCGGTAGTCGAGCGGGATGTCGAGCACGGCACGAGCCCAACCCTGGGACAGATTGCCCACACGCAGGATCTCGCCGTTGCGCACATGCCACAGGGTGCCGGTGAGGTCACGGATCTGGGTGCGGCGCAGGCCGACGTCCTCGACTTCGCCGACGGCTTCGCCCAGGTCGACGGTGTCACCGATTCCATACTGGTCTTCGATGACGATGAAGAATCCCGACAGGTAGTCGCGGACGAGCTCCTGAGCACCGAAGGCGATGGCAACACCGGCGATACCGGCAGAAGCGAGGATCGGGGCGATGTTGAAGCTGAGCGCATCGAGGATCATGAGGACCGCGATGACACTGACGAGGATCGTCGTCACCGACGAAAGCATGCGCCCCACGGTCTTCGCCCGCTGGGCTCGGCGCTGCTTGATCGTCTGCTCATCGATCCCGGTCCGCTGAGCCTCAAGCGCCGTGGCGGAGAACTTCGCTCGGCCCGCGCTTTCGGCCTTCTCGCTGCCCACCGTGCCCTTGGCCACCGCAGTGGTGAACCGGCGGATGAAGAGCCGGATGATGAGGTTGACGACGATGGCGCCGATGATGATCACGGTGATCTTCAGCGGAGCGCCGAGGAGGAACGTTGCCCAATCGAAGTCACTTGCGTTCTGAACAGTGGAATCTATTGCATCGGTTGTCATGATCTTTCGAGACTAACTGTGAAGGTTCAATGATCCCTTGGAAGCGCTGGACACACGCTGAACCTGCAGCGCCCGCTTCGCATCGGCGAGGTTCTCCCGCATCAGCCGCACCAGGCCCTTCGGCGCTGAGGGGTGATCGTCGAGCCACTGTGACGTGGCGTCGACTGTGGCAGAACTCACCGGTGGGTACAGCCGCAGAGTCATCGTCTGCGCCATCTCCAGGGTCCGCGTCTCCCACCAGCCTGCCACCCGTGCGAAGTATTCGTCGGCGAAGGACCGCAGCGGCGCCTCGGCGGCGATGGAATCCCCGGAGTTCGTCTGCAGCCCGGTACCGAAGCCGAGAGCGAGCGCCCCGAGTTCCGAGTTCGGCAGATCTGCATCGTCGACCATCCGTGTGAAGGTCTGCGATTTCGACGCCGAGGTGGGGCGGCTGGCCCGTGCTGTCGCGGCGTGGCGGACACCGGTGGCGCTGGGGTCTCTGCGGCTCATCTCCTCGACTGTCGAATCATCGACGGCGTCGTTCGAGCACAGGCCGATGATGATCTCCCATGTGAGATCGGTGTCCAGGGCGATCCCATAGACGCGTTCGGTCTCCGGTCGCAGCCAGGACTTCAGCCGATCCAGCTGAACGGGTGTGGTCGCGTGACGGATGAATCCGCGCACGAACTGGAAGGCCTGGTCCGATCCTTCCTCGGTCGCCTCGAGGACCTCGAGGAAACGGTCAGCCACCTCGGCGTGCATCGCCTCGCGCTCCTGCGGCGGCAGGTAGGAGCCGACCGCGGTATCGAGCTGGCGCATCTGTGTGAGCAGTCCGGAGGAATGGGTGATGGCGCTCAGGTGCGTGAGCACGGTGTTGATGTAGTCGTGGACGGGCCGTTCTCCGTCACGGACTTCATCCCACAGCGTTGCCAGCACGAGGAGCTGGGTGAGCGAATCGTCGAAGTCACCCAGTCTGTTCGCCGCAGTGTCCATGCTGCGGGCGTCGAAGCGGACCTTCGCATAGCTGAGATCGGCGTCGTTGACGACGATGACATCGGGCAGGGCCAGGCCTCGAGCCTCGTCCACCTCTGCAGATTCTCCGTCGATGTCGAGGGGGAAGGAATGAGTGCGTTGCAGACGTCCCTGCCCGTTGTCCGAATAGAAGCCGACGGCCAGCCGGTGCGGACGCAGCGACGGGGTCGGCTGACCCGGAATCGACCAGGGCTGCTGAGTCACGCGCAGGCTCGAGATCGTCTGCTCGTCCGTTCCCGATGCCTCGGCCGTGCCATCACCGGCTTCAGTGGTGACGACGGCCTCGAGGAGGTTGACTCCGGATTCTTCCAGCCACAGCTTCGACCAGCTCTCCAGATCCCTGCCCGAGGTGGCCTCGAGCTCCGTGAGCAGATCGGAGAGCTCGGTGTTCGACCACGCGTGCTTGTCGAAGTAGCTCTTGAGGCCGGAGAAGAACTCCTCGCGACCGACCCAGGCCACGAGCTGTTTGAGCACGGAAGCGCCCTTGGCGTAGGTGATTCCGTCGAAGTTGACTTCGACGTCGGCAAGGTCCTCGATCGGGGCGACGATCGGGTGCGTGCTCGGCAGCTGATCCTGTCGGTAGGCCCAGGACTTCTCGATCGTGGCGAAGGTCGTCCACGCATCGGCGAATTCGGTGGCCTCGGCCGTCGCCAGCGTCGACATGAACTCGGCGAAGGACTCGTTGAGCCACAGATCGTTCCACCAGCGCATGGTGACGAGGTCGCCGAACCACATATGGGCGAGCTCGTGGAGGATCGTGACGGTCCGGCGTTCGACAAGAGCCTCGGTGGGACGTGACCGGAACACATAGTTCTCGAGGATCGTCACGGCGCCGGCATTCTCCATCGCTCCGGCATTGAACTCGGGCACGAAGAGCTGATCGTACTTCTCGAACGGGTAGGAGACACCGAATTCGCGTTCGAAGAACTCGAAACCGGCCTTCGTGATCCGGAACAGCTTCGTCGCATCGAGGTGTTCGAGCAGAGACGCGCGGCAGTAGAGGCCCAGAGGAACAATCGAACCGTCGGAGGAAGTCAGCTGCGAATGCACGGACTCATACGGGCCGGCGATGATCGCGGTGATATACGACGAAATCGGCGTGGTCGGGGCGAACTGCCACACCGCCATGCCCTCCTGCGGTTCCTCTCCGAGCTCGGCGAAGGTCTCCTTCGCATCGCTCGGAGTCGGAGTGGGGGAGTTCGAGACGACGGTCCACTTCTCCGGCGCGACGACGGTGAAGGAGTACGGAGACTTGATATCGGGCTGCTCGAACACGGGGAAGACACGGCGGGCGTCAGGGACCTCGAACTGAGAGTAGAGGTAGACCTCGTCATCGATCGGGTCGACGAATCGGTGCAGACCTTCTCCGGTGTTCATATAGGCGAAATGGGCATCGACGATGAGTTCGTTCTCAGCGGCGAGGCCGGGAAGGGTGATGCGGGCCGGTGCGACCACCTCGGCGAGGTCGAGGTCGGTGCCGTTGAGTCGGACGCGCTCGACACTCGCGGTGATGGCGTCGATGAACGTCGTCGAGTCCGCTGTCGCAGTGAACCGGATACGTGAACGGACGCGGAAACTCTCACCGACTCCTGTGAGGATCAGAGTGTGCTCGTAGCTCGAGACGTCCACGATGGCTGAACGTTCGCGTGCTTCGTCGCGTGTGAGATTGTGTTGCGGCACAGTGAGGTGACCTTCGCTTCGGGAACCGGGTGTACTCGGTCATTCTTTCATGGACAGGCTCCGCTGCGGCGGTGTCGGTGCGACGGATCGCGATTCGGCCACCGTCACCGAGGATGGCCGGTCTTGATAGATTGAGCACTGACACGATGGGTGCCCGGCACGGGACCCGCGAGCGTTTGACGGAGGAGAGACAGTGAGCAAGGAAACACTCGATCTGTGGTTCGACACGGCCTGCCCGTGGGCATGGATGACCTCACGCTGGGGACTCGAAGTGGCGAAGGTCCGCGACGTCGAGGTGAAGTTCCACCCGATGAGCCTGAACTTCCTCAACCGGGACAAGGACATTCCCGAGGACTACCGGGCACTGATGAACCGGGCCCTGGCCCCGATGCGCATCGTCACCGCCGCGATCGCCGAGCACGGTGAGGAGATCGCCGAACCTCTCTACACAGCGATCGGCACAAGGATCCACCCGGGCGGAGAGAAGGACTTCGAGAAGGCGGTGTCCGAGGCTCTGGCCGAACTTCAGCTGCCCGCCGACCTCATGAAGTACGGCGAGACCGATGACTACGACGCGCAGCTCCAGGCCTCCCACGACGAGGCTCTGAGCTTGGTCGGCGACGATGTCGGCACACCGATCTGCCGCGTCGCCGGAACCGCGTTCTTCGGTCCTGTCGTCACCCCCGCTCCGAAGGGAGAGGACGCCGGACGCCTCTTCGACGGAGTCCTCGCGGTCGCCTCGACGCCGGGATTCTTCGAACTCAAGCGCACCCGTGACCAGGGCCCGAACTTCGACTGAGACTCAACGGTCCGCACAATCAGCGGACTCGATCGATCAACAGATCCCACCGAAAGGCAGACATATGAAGGTTCACCTCGGCACCGACCACGCCGGATTCGAATTCAAGGAGGTGCTCAAGGCGCACCTCGAGTCGGCCGGGCACGACGTCGTCGACCACGGCGCCCTTGAATATGACGCGCTCGATGACTACCCGGCCTTCTGCATCGCCGCGGCACAGGCCGTCGTCGACGATCAAGCCGCCGGTCAAGAAGCACTCGGAGTCGTGATCGGCGGATCGGGCAACGGCGAGCAGATGGCCGCCAACCTCGTCAAGGGTGCACGCACCGCTCTGGCTTGGAACCCGGAGATCTCAAAGTTGGCCCGTCAGCACAACAACGCGCAGATCGTCGCCGTCGGTGCCCGCCAGCACCCGGAAGCCGAAGCGATCGCGATCGTCGATGCATTCTTGGCCGAGCCGTTCTCCGGCGATGAGCGCCACGAACGCCGCATCGACATCATGGCGAAGTATGAGGAGCAGGGCCGGCAGGCTCTGTAAGAGGGAGAACACTGTGAAGATCCACGGCGCTGTGCTGCGCGAGATGCAGCGGCCTCGGCCATTTGCTCAGTCGCAGCCGATGTCGGTTGAGACCCTCGAACTCGATGAGCCGGGTCCCGGTGAGGTGCTTATTCGGATGACGGCGGCCGGGGTCTGCCACTCGGATCTCTCTGTCGTCGACGGCAACCGTCCCCGCCCGCTGCCGATGGTGCTCGGGCACGAAGGCGCGGGAGTCGTTGAGAAGCTCGGCGACGGCGTCGATGATCTCGAGATCGGCCAACAGGTCGTCACAGTGTTCCTGCCTCGCTGCGGGGAGTGCGCGAACTGCCGCACCGACGGAAAACTTCCGTGCACGCCCGGCAGTGCGACGAACGGAGCCGGGACCCTGCCGTTCGACGGACACAAGGTGCGTCTCCACGACGACACCGGCGCCGAGGTGCTCCACCACCTCGGCGCGTCCGTGTTCGCCACTCACGCAGTGGTCAACCGGGCATCCGTGGTTCCCGTCGACGACGACGTTCCCGCCTCCATCGCTGCGGTGCTCGGCTGCGCCGTGCTCACCGGCGGGGGAGCGGTGCTCAACGCGGGACGGCCGGGACCGGATGACGAGGTGATGATCGTCGGCCTCGGCGGAGTCGGAATGGCCGCGCTCATCACGGCTCTGTCGATCGAGACCGCCGGAGTCATCGGCGTCGACGCGAACCCCGACAAGCTGGTGCGGGCGAAGGAACTCGGTGCCGTCGAGGTCTACACCCCCGAGCAGCTTGGCCAGAGGACAGCGCCGATCGTCATCGAATGCGTCGGGCATGCTCGGGCCTTCGAGACCGCGTTCACGGCCACAGCCGTCGGCGGGACGACTGTGACGGTGGGGTTGCCCGCCCCGGATGCGCAGTCTCACATCACCCCGGTGACCCTGACAGCCGAGGCCCGGACCGTGATCGGCTCCTATCTGGGGTCGGCAGTGCCGAGTCGGGATATCCCCGTCTATGCCCAGCTGTGGAGAGAAGGCAAGCTGCCCGTCGAGGAGCTCATCTCCGACACGATCAAGCTGAACGACCTCAACGAGGCCTTCGACGCGCTCTCCGACGGGACGGTCGTCAGGCAGGTCATCGACTTCGAGGCGTGAGCCTCACCTGAGATGTCTCCTTTGGTACTACCTGACGGCGGCTGAGCAACCTAGCGCCAAGTATCTGGGCCGCCCTCAGGTAGTAATTGGGGGCCAGCGTATTTGGGCACGAGAAAGCCGCCCGGACCGATCGGACCGATCGGTCCGGGCGGCTGAAATCTGTCGGGATGACAGGATTTGAACCTGCGACCCTCTGTTCCCAAAACAGATGCGCTACCAAGCTGCGCCACATCCCGCGACGGCTCCTATCTAACCACAGGCGGGTCGCGACGTGCACCTTGCGAATCGCGCAAACCCGTCAATGCGACACACCTCACAGTGAGATCGCAGGAGTGACGCAGGTCACCGAATGTCGATTTGGCGCTAGAAGAAGTTCTCGACTATAGTCGAACTCGCAACACGGGGATGTAGCTCAATGGTAGAGCCTCAGTCTTCCAAACTGATGGTGCGGGTTCGATTCCCGTCATCCCCTCCACAAGCCGGTCTGACCTGATGGTCAGGCCGGCTTCTTCGTTCTCGGACGGGTAAGATCCTCAGATGACCACAGTCGATCAGCCGCCGCAGAGCACGCCCTTGCGCGATGAGCGGGACACTGCGTCGGCTATCGCCCGGCCCAGCCGGCGAGCGATGCTCACCGGAGCGGTCGCCGGGATCGGTGCGATCGGTCTCGGTTCGACGATCACCGCAGCCCTCGCCGAGGCGGCCCAACCGGATCCCGTCCGCTCGGTCACCGCCGCCTACACCGGATTGGGCCGGCGTGAGGCCCTCGACGCCGTCGCCGCGCGACGCCTGCCCGCACAGTCACGAGTCATGCCGGATCTGTCCGATCCGGGCCCGGCCCGGAGGCAGCGGGAATTCCTCGACAGCTGCGAATCGTGGCTGGGAACTCTGCCTGCCCATCGCCGCGACCTCGCTGTCTCCGCCCTGCTCGACCTATGGGTTCTCAGCGACGAGCTGCCCGCGCCGGTCGCCGGATGGGCCGATGCCTGGCGCTATGTCTGGCCGCGGGACACGGCCTTCTCTGCAGTGGCTCTGGCGCGGGTCGGGTTGTCGGAACTGTCATGGAGCCATCTGCGCTGCCTGCAGTCCGTACAAGCGGTCGACGGGTCGTTCGCCGCCCGCGTCGACCCGGAGTCCGGACTGCCTCCGGACGATCGCGAGTCGCAGTTCGACTCCCTCGGCCTCGTCCTATGGGCGATCTCCGAAGTGCATTCGGTCTCCACTGCGGCGGCCGCTCAGTTCGACCTCGGCGAGTTCGATGACCTTCTGCGACGGACCACCCGGCGTCTCTTCGACCTCACCGCCCACGGTCGCAGCCTGCCTCCGGTCGGCCCGGACTATTGGGAAGTCGGAGAATCCCAGGTCACCCTCGGCTTGGCCGGACCGACTCTGGTCGGGATGAACTCACTCACCGCACTGACCAAGGCTGATGGGGATCTGTGGAGGCGCCTCGGCGAGGACGCGGCAGCCGTCCTGCTCGCAGCGGACGATTTTCGAGCGACCTTCACGCGAACCTTCGGCGCCAATGGGATGCAGCGGTACCCCACCTCGGGCGGATCCGATTCGGCCATCGCCTACCTGCCTGCGGCCGGACTCGTCCCGGAGCGGCCAGAGGGGATCTACGCGCTCGAACCCGAGCTTCTCGCCGGAGTCTGGGACCACCTCGAACAGCCGGCCGGAGGGATCAAGCCCGGACACGGCTGGATCATCGACCGCTCCAGCTGGACGCCGTCGACGTCGCTCATGGGGCTCGGCTTCGCGCGCCTCGGACTCACCGACCGAGCCGAATCGATCCTCGACTGGCTGGCAGAGCACCGCACGAGCGCAGGGTCCCTGCCGGAGAAGATCAGCGGGGACGGCGATCCGGTCTCCGTGGCGCCGCTGTCGTGGACGGCGGCCAACGTCATCATCACCCTCGACGAACTCTACGGACGCCGAGGTGGAGCGAGCTCGTGAAATCACCCCGGTTTCGCGTATCGGGCGGGGTTTCGCGTAACATAGGGGATTGCGTCTTGCGGACGTGCGCGAACTATTCGTGGACTTTCGCTCCCTCTAAGGTCACGAGATGACCGATCAGGCTGTGAGATGGCCGTTCGCGGTCACGAACCCGGATGATCAGGTCGGAGATGACCGAAAATGCATGACTGTCGAATTTGAAAGGTCACACTGTGAAGAGCTCCGTCGAGCAACTCGACCCCACCCGGGTCAAGATCAGCGTGGAAGTCCCATACGCCGAACTCAAACCGAGCGTCGACGAGGCATACAAGACCATCGGGGCCCAGGTCACCGTCCCCGGGTTCCGTAAGGGCAAGGTCCCCGCGCGCATCATCGATCAGCGCATCGGCCGTCCTGCTGTGATCCAGGAAGCCATCAACAACGGTCTTGACGACTTCTACCGCAACGCGGTCGAAGAGCACGACCTCAAACCGATGGGCCAGCCCGAGGTCGAGATCTCCGAGGTTCCCGGACTCGACGGAACCGAAGACGGCGAACTCGGCTTCACCGTCGAGGTCGACGTGCGCCCCGAGGTCACGCTGCCTGCCTACGACACGATCAACATCGAGGTCGACCCCATCGAGGTCACCGACGCCGATGTGGACGAAGAGCTCGAGCAGCTGCGTACCCGTTTCGGAACTCTCGTCGCCGTTGAGCGCCCCGCGGCCAAGGACGACTTCGTCACCCTCGACCTCGTCGCCACCATCGGTGACGAAGAGATCGACACCGCCTCCGACATCTCCTACCAGGTCGGCGCCGGAACGATGCTCGAAGGCATGGACGAAGCGCTCGACGGCCTCTCCGCCGGAGAGACCACGACCTTCGAGACCACCTTCGCAGGTGGCGAGCACGCCGGCGAACAGGGCACTGTGAAGATCACCCTGGGCGCTGTGAAGGAACGTGAACTGCCCGAGGCCGACGACGACTTCGCTCAGCTGGCCAGCGAGTTCGACACGATCGACGAACTGCGGGAGGACCTGCGCGTCCAGGCCGGCAAGGCCAAGGAGACCGAACAGGGCGTCCAGGCACGGGACAAGGTCCTCGAACACCTCATCGAGACCCTCGACGTCCCGGTCCCGGCCAAGATCGTCACCGACGAGGTCGAGCGTCACCTCGAGTCCGAGAACCGTTCGGACGACGACGAGCACCGCAAGGAGGTCACCGAGGAGACCGAGCGCAACCTGCGCACGCAGTTCATCCTCGATGCGGTCTCCGAAGCCGAGAACGTCGAGGTCAGCCAGCCCGAACTCATCGAGTACCTGATCTCCGCTTCGCAGCAGTACGGAATGAACCCCAACGAGTTCGCTCAGATGCTCGACAGCTCCGGCCAGGTCAACGCCCTCGTCGGCGAGGTCTCGCGCCGCAAGGCCCTGGCCGCCGTCCTCGCCGGTGCCACGGTCAAGGACACCGCCGGAAACGTCGTCGACATGGAGGCCTTCACCTCCGCCGGTGACGACGCCGAGGAAGCCGGCGCCGAGGATGCCGACGCGACTGCGCAGAGCGCGGAAGCCGCGGACGAAGCACCTGCAGAGGCCGCCGAAGAGAACTGAGGACGAGCCGCCTCGGCGGTGGAATCCTGATGAGACGGTGGGTACGGATCACGATCCGCACCCACCGTCTTCGCATCTGCGCAGGTCCGATCACGCTGAGGGCGAACACGGGCCTCGCCGCGGACTAAAACCCGGGGGAGAGCGGTTAGAGTCCATAACAAGCCATCCACAGAACACAGGAGTGAAACGTGAGCGCATACGACATGACAGCTCCCGTCGGCCTCGACGCCGGTGGGGGAATGGGTCTGGACGACCACATCTTCAATCGTCTTCTCAAAGAGCGCATCATCTGGCTCGGTTCGGAAGTGCGTGACGACAACGCCAACGCCATCTGCGCGCAGATGATGCTGCTGGCCGCCGAAGATCCCGAAGCGGACATCTCGCTCTACATCAACTCGCCCGGCGGCTCCGTCACCGCCGGTATGGCCATCTACGACACGATGCAGTACATCAAGCCCGATGTCTCGACCGTGGCCATGGGCATGGCCGCGTCGATGGGACAGTTCCTGCTCTCCTCGGGCACCCCGGGCAAGCGCTACGCCACCCCGCACGCTCGCATCCTCATGCACCAGCCGCTGGGCGGCATCGGCGGAACGGCCACCGACATCAAGATCCAGGCCGAACTGATCCTGCACATGAAGAAGCAGATGGCCGAACTGACCGCTCAGCAGACCGGGAAGTCGCTCGAGCAGATCCTCCAGGACAACGACCGCGACCACTGGTTCACCGCCGAAGAGGCGCTCGAATACGGCTTCATCGACAAGATGGTCACCCGCGCGTCCGACGTCGAGAACAACTGAGCAGGAGTGAGGGAAGAATGAATTCAATGAACTTTATGCCGGGTTCGACGGCGTCGAACATGCCGCAGTCGCGTTATGTCATGCCGCAGTTCGAAGAGCGCACACCCTATGGCTTCAAGCGCCAGGATCCCTACACCAAGCTCTTCGACGACCGCGTCGTATTCCTCGGCGCACAGGTCGATGACACCTCCGCCGACGATGTCATGGCTCAGCTGCTCGTCCTGGAATCGCAGGATCCTGACCGTGACATCACTCTGTACATCAACTCGCCGGGTGGGTCGTTCACGGCGATGACGGCCATCTACGACACGATGCAGTACATCAAGCCGGAGATTCAGACCGTCTGCCTCGGTCAGGCCGCCTCCGCAGCCGCCGTGCTGCTGGCCGCCGGCACTCCCGGCAAGCGTCTGGCCCTGCCGAACGCGCGAGTGCTCATCCACCAGCCCGCGATGCAGGGGCAGGGACAGGGTCAGGCCTCTGACCTCGAGATCCAGGCCGCTGAAGTGCTGCGGATGCGCGAATGGCTCGAGGGAACTCTGGCCAAGCACTCGAACAAGGAGGCCGCACAGGTCTCGAACGACATCGAACGCGACCTCTTCCTCACGGCCGAGCAGGCCAAGGACTACGGTCTCGTCGACCAGGTGCTCTCTTCGCGCAAGAACGCGAGCTGATCACCTGTCGGAGGACAGGGAAACACTGAGAACGGGTTCGTGCGATTGTGATCGGACGGACCCGTTCTCGGTTCCTTCCGCCGACACACCGAGTCGTGGCTGGGGGCTCGTGTCAGCCACGTATGGGAAGCTATTGAGGTACAGGAAACACGAGCGGTAGAGTTGGGGCCAAGCGTCCTGGCGAAAGGTTGTGACAGTGGCTCGCAGTGCGGACGGAGCAGACCTGCTCAAATGCAACTTCTGTGGGAAGTCTCAGAAGCAGGTTCGGAAACTCATCGCCGGACCTGGTGTTTACATCTGCGATGAATGCATCGGATTGTGCAATGAGATCATCGAAGAGGAGCTCAGCGAATCCAGTCCGGAGCAGGCCGAACTCGAGCTGCCCAAACCTCGTGAGATCTTCGACTTCCTCCAGGAGTACGTCGTCGGTCAGGAACCGGCGAAGAAGGCACTGTCGGTAGCCGTCTACAACCACTACAAGCGCATCCGATCGCTGCAGTCCGGTGACGAGAAGACCCTCGGCTCCAACGACTCCGAAGTTGAGATCGCGAAGTCGAACATCCTGCTCGTCGGTCCCACCGGCTCGGGAAAGACCTACCTCGCCCAGTCGCTGGCCAAACGTCTCAATGTCCCATTCGCGGTCGCCGATGCCACCGCGCTGACCGAAGCCGGCTACGTCGGCGAAGACGTCGAGAACATCCTGCTCAAACTCATTCAGGCCGCAGACTTCGATATCCAGCGTGCCGAGCACGGAATCATCTATATCGACGAGATCGATAAGATCGCTCGCAAGTCGGAGAACCCGTCGATCACCCGTGACGTGTCCGGTGAGGGCGTGCAGCAGGCACTGCTGAAGATCCTCGAAGGCACTCAGGCGTCGGTGCCGCCGCAGGGCGGGCGCAAACACCCGCACCAGGACTTCCTGCAGATCGACACGACCAATGTGCTCTTCATCGTCGCCGGCGCATTCGCCGGGATGGAGGAGATCGTCGCCGGCCGCAAGGGCAAGCACGGCATCGGCTTCGGCGCCCTGCTGCAATCGAAGAACGACGAAGAGGACCTGTACGCAGACATCCTTCCCGAAGATCTGCTCAAGTTCGGCCTCATCCCGGAGTTCATCGGCCGCCTGCCGGTGCTGGCCACCGTGTCCAACCTCGACCGGGCCGCGCTGATGTCGATCCTCACAGAACCGAAGAACGCCTTGGTCAAGCAGTACGAGCGGATGTTCGAGTTCGACAATGTCTCCCTGACATTCGAGACCGAGGCACTTGAGGCCATCGCCGATCTCGCTCTGCTGCGCGGCACGGGCGCTCGAGGCCTGCGCTCGATCATGGAAGAGGTCCTGCAGCCGGTCATGTTCGATGTGCCTTCACGCGAAGACATCGCCGAGGTGGTCGTGACTAAGGACGTCGTCGAATCCAATGTCGCCCCGACCCTCGTGCCGAAGTCACGGAACAGGACGAATAAGAAGTCTGCCTGAGTCTCTTTTCGCATGAGACTCCTGGCCGACACACGCCCACTGCGCTACGCGTCGTTCCGACGACTGTGGGTTGCCAATATCGTCACCGTCATCGGTGCGCAGATGACTGTTGTGGCGATCCCCGCACAGATCTTCCATATCACCGGGTCGTCCGGGTATGTCGGGCTCGCCGGTGCGTTCGGGCTGATTCCTCTCATCGTCTTCGGACTGTGGGGCGGGTCGTTGGCCGATGTCATCGATCGACGCAGACTGCTCGTGATCTCGACGGTCGGTCTGATCGTCACGAGCGCGATACTTGCCCTCATCGCGGTGCTCAGCATCGACAATGTCTGGTTGCTGCTGTCTGTATTTTCGATGCAGCAGGCATTCTTCGCACTCAACCAGCCGGCTCGGGGAGCTCTGCTGCCGTCGATCATCCCGCTCGGCCTGCTGCCCGCGGCGAACTCTCTGAACATGACTGTGATGACATTGGGCGCCGTCGTCGGCCCTGTCGTCGGCGGAGCGCTGATCCCTCTGTTCGGGTACCAGCTGCTCTACGTCATCGACGCCGTGTTCCTGTTCGCTACGCTCTACGCAGTGATCCGACTGCCGTCGCTGCCGCCGCAGAAACAGCCCGATACTCGGTCGGGATTCAAAGGCATCGTCGACGGGTTCCGGTATCTGCGGACGAACACCGTCGTCATGGTCTCTCTGCTGGTGGACATCATTGCGATGGTCTTCGGAATGCCGCGGGCCCTGTTCCCGCAGATCGCCGCGGAGACCTTCGACGGTCCGCCCGAGGGCGGCATCGTCTTCTCGCTGCTCTTCGCTGCGCTGGCCGGCGGAAGTGCATTGGCCGGGATCTTCTCCGGGTGGGTCTCACGCGTGGAGCGCCAGGGACTGGCCGTCATCGTCGCCATCGTCGTCTGGGGTGCGGCAATGACGGTGTTCGGACTGTCCCTTGAGCTGGCGGCTGGGTTCTGGCTGACCGCACTCGTCGTCGCATTGGCTGCGATGGCGGTCGGCGGAGGAGCCGATATCGTCTCCGGCGCTTTTCGGCAGACGATGCTCCAGGAAGCCGCAACCGATGCGATGCGCGGTCGGATGCAGGGAGTGTTCATCGTCGTCGTCGCCGGCGGACCTCGTATCGCGGACGTCCTCCACGGCTCCGTTGCTGCAGTCACAGACACCACGGTCGCCTCGGCGGGTGGCGGCATCGCCGTCATCGTTCTCGTGCTCGCCTGTGCGGTGGCCTTTCCGACCTTCCGGAAATACCGGGTCGAACGCGGCGGGCACGAGCACACTGTCCCCACTGCCTGATCAATCGAGCAGACCTGACGTTCGACCGTGCTCCTGCTACGAGTCGTCCCCGAATCAGCGCGAGTCGTCGTCCCGGAGGGCCTGCTCCATTCCGGCCAGTATTCCCGGCCACCCCGATCCCATGCCCTTGAATGCCTGACGCCCCAGCGGAGAGTCGACGTCGAGTCCCGAATGGGCCAAGCGGACTCGGTTTCTCCGACATGCCAGGATAGCCCGACTCTTCTGCGCTTTCGGGTATTGTCGCGCAGCTTGCCGCGTACCACTCACACCGGATTGCAAGAGCCATGACGCTCAAGTACTTTCGCATCTCTCAGTGCTGCTCTCGCTCTACCGCGTTGGTGTCTTAACGCCCCGGTGCTGGCGCATCCCTCACCCGTCCTGTCGAAACACCGTTGTGCACCAAGGCGTTGAGTCACGACGGGTGAGGGGCGCCCGATGCGAGAACATGGGGAGATGCGCGGGGGAGACGACGACACCCCCGACTCGCTGCCGAAGCAGCAGGTCGGGGGTGCGTCAGCGTGGTGATGCTGCGGACGGCCGCCAGGTGCGTCAGCTGGTGGTGGCCGAGTAGACGGCGTTCTCTGCGGGCTGGACGACGACGAAGCCGGGGCCGTGGAATGCCAGCTGCACGGACTCACCGGAGCCGCGACCGAAGAATGTGCCGACGCTGACGTCGGTCTTGATCTGCGGGGCCAGCGCCGACGACCAGCAGACGGCGGCCTGCGGATCGACGAAGGTCGGCTGCTGCGAGCAGTCGAGGACCATGGGCTCACCCTTGCAGCAGATGGCGGCAGTGCCCTGGCCGGCAAGTTCGAGGTTGAATAGTCCCGAACCGCTGACCATCGCACCGACACCGCCCTTGATGCGTTTGATCTCCCAGCTGAGCGCGTCGTCGAAGGCGAGCAGATTCGCGGTGTTGACGGTCAGTGCGTCCTGCGGACCTTCGAGCGCCATCATGAAGATGTTCGAGGCCTCCCTGGCGAAGAACACCTCTCCGTGTCCCTCGACGCGCATGACGTTTCCGCCCTCGCCGGTGGCTGCCTTCTTCATGAACTGGCCGACCGACTTCGACCCCTGGTGGGTGAAGCGGACATCGCCCTGATAGGCGACCATCGCGCCCTTGGTGGCGATCATCGGCGCGTTCGGCGTGACCACCGAACGCAGCATCTTGTTCGACTGTAGCGTCCACCGCTCTTGATTCTGTACCTCGGCGTTGCGCTTGGAAAAGAGTTCGCTTCTCACGGTTCTGGGGACCTTTCGTTCAGGGAGGACTTCGGTGTTTCTTCAGTGGTCGATAACCATAGTACGGCGGAGAGAACGCAGACCCCGGTCATTTCGTGTATCCGTTCCGGAACATGAACAGAGCCCCACGGCATCCACTGCTCCGACGCTGCGGAGGAACGAATGTCGCGGGGCTCTGCGGGACCAGTTCGGGTCTCAGTTCAGCCGGTGGGGCCGGAGGCTGCTTCTTCTGGCAGTCAGGGCCGGCTGGTGTTCGGCTCAGTCCTGGTCGACGAAGTCGATCGAGGCAATGGTGATCTCATCTCCGGCTTCCTCGGTGCTCAGGGACTTGATACGGCCCGCCGCCGTGAGGTCGCCTTCTGCCGCCGTGATCGCGGAGACGACGGTGGCCGGCGCCTGAATGGTCACGGAAGCGACCTCGGTCTTCTGCGACACCTTGGCCTCGGTCTTCGTGCGGCGGATCTCGGTCAGTGCGGCTGCCACCGAGGCCAGCAGCTCGGGATCGACGGACGATTCCGGGTGGCTCAGCACCTCATCTGCCGGCCACGGCGCACGGTGGACCGAACCGGTGCGCCACCAGGACCAGACCTCTTCGGTGACGAACGGAGTGAACGGAGCGAACAGACGCAGCAGGACATCCAGAGCAGCAGCCAAGGTGACGTGAGCCGACAGCTGATCGTCAGATCCCGATGAGCCGTAGGAACGGTCCTTGACGAGCTCGACATAGTCATCGGTGAACTCCCAGAAGAAGCTCTCGGTCACACGCAGTGCATGAGCATAGTCGTAAGCGGCCATATGCTTCCCGGCCTGCTCGACGACCTCGGCAAGCTTCGCCAGCAGGGCCCGATCGAGATCGTGGGTGACGGCACCGAGCTGACCGATGAGACCGGCATGCACACCCTGTGCCAGAGCGAACTTCGAGGCGTTGAGCAGCTTCATCGCCAGCCGGCGGCCGATCTGCATCTGCGTGACGTCGTAAGCGGTGTCCGCACCGAGTTTCGCGCTGGCCGCCCAGTAGCGGACCGCGTCAGGACCGAATCCCGGCTTCGCCTCGCCGAGGATGTCCGACGGAACCACGACATTGCCCTTGGACTTCGACATCTTCTTCCGGTCCGGATCGAGGATCCACCCCGACAGGCCGGCGTGCTTCCACGGTGCCGCATCGTTGAGCGAGTTCGCCCGGACCACGGTGGAGAACAGCCAAGTGCGGATGATGTCGTGTCCCTGCGGACGCAGGTCGAAGGGGAAGACCTTGTCGAAGAACTCCTCGTCACGCGACCAGCCGCCGAGCAGCTGCGGCGTCAGCGACGACGTCGCCCAGGTGTCGAGGACATCCGGGTCTGCGGTGAACCCGCCGGGCACATCACGCTGGTCGTCGGTGAAGCCGGCAGGAGCCTCGGCGATGGGGTCGCACGGAAGCGACTCGGGAACGATCGGATCATCGTAATCGGGCTGGCCATCAGCGTCGAGGCGGTACCACAGCGGAATCGGGACACCGAAGAACCGCTGCCGGGAGACCAGCCAGTCGCCGTTGAGGTTCTCCACCCAGTTCTCGTAGCGGGAGCGCATGTACGCCGGATGCCACTCGATCTCGCGACCGCGGGCGATGAGCGCATCCCGCAGTTCGGCCGACCGCCCGCCGTTGCGGATGTACCACTGACGGCTGGTGACGACCTCGAGCGGTTTGTCGCCCTTTTCGTAGAACGGGACCGGATGCGTGATCGGCTCGATCTCACCGATGAGGTCACCGGAGTCGATGAGCATCTGCGCAATGTCCTTGCGCGCAGAGAACGTCGTCTTTCCTGCCAGCGCCTCATAGTTGGCCACAGCATCGGACTTCGGTGAGTTCGCGATCCACTCGGGCACCTCGAGGTTGAGGCGGCCGCCTCGGTTGATCACCGCGCGGGTCGGCAGATCGAGTTCACGCCACCACGTGACGTCGGTGAGGTCGCCGAAGGTGCAGACCATGGCGATGCCGGTGCCCTTATCGGACTTCGCAAGCTCATGGGCGCGGATCTCGACGCTGACACCGAAGAGCGGCGAAACGACGTTCGTGCCGAACAGGGAGGCGTAGCGTTCGTCATCGGGATGGGCGACGAGCGCCACGACCGAAGGAATCAGCTCCGGACGCGAGGTGAGGATGATGATCGGTTCCGCCGAGGTGTCGGCCAGGCCATCAGCGCCCTCGGGGAAGAACTTCACCTTATGGTACGCGCCTTCGCGCTCACGATCCTCGAGTTCGGCCTGAGCCACAGCAGTGCCGAAGGTGACGTCCCACATGGTTGGTGCGTCCTGCGAATAGGCATGCCCGTTCTTCAGGTCGGTGAGGAAGGCCCGCTGGCTCACCGCACGCGAATCGTCATCGATCGTGCGGTATGTGTACTTCCAATCCACGGACAGTCCGGTGGAGCGGAAGAGGTCTTCGAACACCTTCTCGTCCTCGGCGGAGAGCTTCTCGCACAGTTCGATGAAGTTCTGGCGAGAGACCTTGACGAAGTCGCGCGAATTCTTCGGCGCCTTCTCCGGCGGCTGGAAGTCCGGGTCGTAGGGCTGGCCGGGATCGCAGGTGACTCCGTAGTAGTTCTGCACGCGACGTTCGGTCGGCAGGCCGTTGTCGTCCCAGCCGAGGGGATAGAACACGTTCTTGCCGGTCATCCGCTGATAGCGGGCGATGATGTCGGTCTGGGTGTAGGAGAACACGTGTCCGACATGCAGCGACCCCGAGGCGGTCGGCGGGGGAGTGTCGATCGAGTAGACCTGCTCGCGATCGGTGTCGACGTCGAACGCGTAGACGTTCTGCTCGCTCCACGCGGCGTCCCATTTGTCCCGCAGCCCCTCGAGGGCCGGCTTGTCAGGAAGGTTCACTGACTCGTGCGTCGAGTCCGAAAAGGCAGGTGTGTTCATAGTTGCTGATTTTCTCACCCGGTTCGCGATCGGCCAAACCGGTTCGCGCCCGTGGCCGCGCGAAGCCCCACCGGAGCTCGAGCGCAGCACTCCAGCCTCGGCCGCCCCAGCTCGACGGCGTGGGACGGCTCACACCCTGAAGGCGCAGTGAGTCGCCTGCGCCGCGGGCAATGACATCATGGACACATGGCGCCCTTGGACCGAATTCCGACAGAGAATCCGCCGCCCACGTCGACCGCGTGGATGAATCCGGCACGTTCGATCGCGATCATCGCCGTCGTGGCCATCCATTCCCTGGGCACCGTCGTCGAAGAGAACTTCGCAAGTATGGGGCCCGGCTGGTGGCTGGCCAACACCATCGACTCCGCCTGCCGGTGGTCGGTGCCCGTATTCATCATGATCTCCGGGGCCTTGGCCCTCGACCCCGACCGGGGCAGCAAACCGCGCAGGTTCCTGTCCAAACGTGTCTGGCGAATCGGCATCCCCCTCGTGTTCTGGACAGTCGTGTACGTTCTGTTCCGCCGCTACTACCTGCAGCCCGACGACGACACCTGGAATCCGGGCATTGCGATCCTCACCGGATCGCCCTTCGTCCAGCTCTACTTCCTCTACGTCCTTGCCGGTCTGACCCTGCTCACCCCGTTCTTCCGCCTGCTGAGCGTGCACGGCTCCCGCCGTCTGCAGTGGGGGACCGGTCTGATCTTCCTCGGCATCGGCATGGCCGACCAGTGGGTGTCGATGGTCTTCGACGTCGGCGAAGCCAATATCGCCACCCGGTTCCTGCCGATGGCCGGTTTCTACATCCTCGGCTGGGTGCTGCGCGATATCATGCTCTCGGTCAGGGGTGCAGTCCTGGCGTGGGGCAGCCTCATCATCGCGGTCGCCGGAACCGCGGTCTGGGCAGGTCTGGGTCCCGGTGAGAAGCCGTGGATGTTCCCGTACGAATACCTCGCCCCCGGAGTCGTCCTCGCCTCCATGGCCGCCTACCTCCTCCTGCATTTCCATCTGCGCGAAGGCTTCGGACTGCTGCACCGGTTCTACCCGTATTCCTTCGGTGTGTTCCTCCTCCATCCGCTCCTGCTCTACCCTGTCCGAAATGCCATGGGCCTTCCGGACACCGTGCCAGGCGTCCTCCTCCACGCCGTGATCATGCCGATCGCCTATGCGATCATCTGCGCCGCAGTTACCTGGGTGGCGGTGAAGATCCCCGGCTTCCGTGCCGTCTTCGGCGAAGGCGGGCCCCGTAACCCGCACACCCGACCAAACGTGAAGAAACTCCGACCGGGCGCGAAGGGATCCCCGACCGTCACGACGACCCCGGAAGAAACGACGCCACCCGAGCCGGCCGGGAGCGGCCCTTTCGAGACCGATCTCGGCTCAGAAGACATCGCACGGGGCCGAGAGCCGACTCCGTAGACTGAGATCCGAACAGGAAACCCCGCTTCCGGGATCCAGACTCAAACCCGCCGACAGACCCGACAGAGGAGAACACAGATGGAAAAGCTCAGAGCAGTAGTCACAGGAGCCAGTTCCGGAATCGGTGCGGCCACGGTCCGACAGCTGCGCGAGCAGGGCTGGGACGTCGTCGCCGTGGCCCGCCGTGAGGACAAGCTCAAGGCCCTCGCCGAGGAGACCGGAGCCGACTACATCGTCGCCGACCTCACCGATGACGCCGCCGTGGTGTCCATGGCCGAACAGGTGGTCGCCGGGGGAGCCGTCCATTCCCTCGTGGCCAATGCCGGCGCCGCATTCGGAACCGACACCGTCGCCGAAGCATCGGTCGACGGGTGGCGGGACATGTTCGACATCAACGTCCTCGGCGTCCTGCGCGTCGTCAAAGCACTGCTGCCGGCTCTCATCGATTCCGGCCGCGGAGACATCGTCGTCATGTCCTCAACCGCCGGCCATCAGGCCTATGAAGGCGGCGGTGGCTACGTCGCTGCGAAGCACGGCACCCACTCGATGGCAGCGACCCTGCGCCTCGAGCTCGCCGGCGAACCCGTGCGCGTCATCGAGATCGCACCAGGAATGGTCGCCACCGACGAGTTCACCTTCAAACGCGTCGGCGGTGATGAGACGAAGGCCGCGAAGGTCTACGAAGGCGTCGAGAACCCGCTGACCGCGGACGACGTCGCCGACGCCGTCGTCTACACCCTCACCCGGCCCCACCACTTCAACGTCGATCTCATGGTCATCCGACCGATCGCCCAGGCCGCTCAGCATAAGGTCGCACGCAACCGGGGGCTGTGAGCACCCACGGCTCCAGCCCGGGGCCGCCTCGGCAAGGGAGATCCCCGCGCCGCCGAGTGGTCTCGGGCGGAGTCGACGGTATACGATTGTCTTGCGTCGATCCGGCTATCACCGGGGAGCATCCGGAAGAACGGAACCAGCGTTCGAAACGCCGCGTTCTCAGTAGACCCGGACGGGTGGACCCGTCATCGTCTGAGTGAATGAGCGATCCGCTGACCGACCTGAACCGGTCGGACTGCGGATAAGCGAGGTGGTACCGCGGCAGACTGTCGTCCTCGTGACAGTGACCGCAGTGACCCAGAAGGACGCTCATGACTCAGCCTCTCTATCCCAAGGTTTCGACCTCGACCTTCGGACTCTCGTCGTCCCCGAACTTCCCTGCCATCGAAGACGCTGTGCTGCGCTACTGGCAGGAGGACGACACCTTCAAGGCATCGATCGCCCAGCGCGATGCCGGCGAGAACGGCGAGAACGAATTCGTCTTCTACGACGGACCTCCCTTCGCCAACGGCCTGCCCCACTACGGTCACCTGCTCACCGGCTACGTCAAGGACGTCGTCCCGCGCTTCCAGACGATGCGCGGCAAGAAGGTCGACCGCCGCTTCGGCTGGGACACCCACGGCCTGCCGGCCGAGCTCGAGGCCGAACGTCAGCTGGGCATCACCGACAAGTCCGAGATCGGCCGCATGGGACTGGCCGCATTCAACGACGCCTGCCGCTCCTCGGTGCTGCGCTACACCCAGGAATGGGAAGAATATGTGACCCGTCAGGGCCGGTGGGTCGACTTCGACAACGACTACAAGACTCTCAACGTCGAATACATGGAAAGCGTCATCTGGGCGTTCAAGCAGCTCTGGGACAAAGGCCTCGTCTACGAGGGCTACCGCGTGCTTCCGTACTGCTGGAAGGACGAGACACCGCTGTCGAACCATGAGCTGCGCATGGACGACGACGTGTACAAGATGCGTCAGGATCCGGCCGTGACCCTCGGATACAGACTCAAGGACTCAGACGAGTGGGTCCTCATCTGGACGACGACACCGTGGACGGTTCCGTCGAACCAGGCCGTGGCCGTCAACCCGGAGATCCCGCTCGTCGCAGTGATCCCCGGTGAAGACGGTGCCGAAGAACTTCAGGGCAAGACTCTCATCCTTGCCGAGGCGCGCTTGGGAGCCTACTCTCGTGAACTCGGTGCCGAACCGCAGGTTGTGCGCACCTTCCCCGGCAGCGAACTCGTCGGCGCCTCCTACGAACCTCCGTTCCCGTACTTCGAGGGCCGTCAGGAGGAGTTCGGCGAGAACATGCACACGATCCTGGCCGCGGACTTCGTCACTGTCGAAGACGGCACCGGAATCGTCCACCAGTCACCCGCCTTCGGTGAAGAGGACAAGGAACTCACCGACTCCTACGGAATCACCGCCGCCCGTCCCGTCGACGACGCCGGTCGCTTCGATACGACCGTGCCCGACTACGCCGGCCAGCAGGTCTTCGACGCCAACAAGGCGATCATCAAAGACCTGCGCAACCACACGGGTCCGATGGAATCGCGGGGTGCTCTGCTGGTCCGCCACGAATCCTACGAGCACTCCTACCCGCACTGCTGGCGCTGCCGGAACCCGCTGATCTACCGTGCGGTGTCCTCCTGGTTCGTCCGCGTCACCGAGTTCAAGGACCGCATGGTCGAACTCAACGAGCAGATCAACTGGGTGCCCGACAACGTCAAGCACGGACAGTTCGGCAAATGGCTCGAAAACGCCCGCGACTGGTCGATCTCGCGCAACCGCTTCTGGGGCTCGCCGATCCCCGTGTGGATCTCCTCCGACCCGGCCTACCCGCGCACGGACGTCTACGGTTCCCTGGCCGAGATCGAAGCCGACTTCGGACGTCTGCCGCGCAACGACTCCGGAGACGTCGACCTCCACCGGCCGTGGGTCGATGACCTCACCCGTCCGAACCCGGACGACCCCACCGGAAAGTCGGTGATGCAGCGCATCCCGGAGATCTTCGACGTCTGGTTCGACTCCGGTTCGATGAGCTACGCCCAGGTGCACTATCCGTTCGAGAACTCAGAATGGTTCGACAACCACTTCCCGGCCGACTTCATCGTCGAATATGTGGGACAGACCCGCGGCTGGTTCTACCTGCTGCACGTCCTGGCCACAGCGATCTTCGACCGACCCGCATTCACGAACTGCATCTCCCACGGCATCGTGCTCGGTTCCGACGGGCAGAAGATGTCGAAGTCCCTGCGCAACTACCCCGACGTCAACGAGGTCTTCAACCGCGACGGCTCGGATGCCATGCGCTGGTTCCTCATGGCTTCGTCCATCCTGCGCGGCGGCAACCTCGTCGTCACCGAACAGGGCATCCGCGACGGTGTCCGCCAGGTCGTGCTCCCACTGTGGAACACATGGCAGTTCTTCGCCACCTATTCCAACGCGGCCGACGGTCCGGCGGGGGAGAAGACAGGCTACCAGGCACAGTCCCGCTACGACTCGTCCCAGGTCCTCGACCGGTACCTCCTGGCCAAGACGCACGACCTCATCACCGAGTTCGCCGAGGCGATGGAGGGACTCGACATCTGGGCGGCATGCGAACTCGTGCGCAACTACCTCGACATGCTCACGAACTGGTATGTGCGTCGTTCGCGTCGCCGGTTCTGGGACGGCGGCACCGACACGCATGAGTCCTTCGACGTGTTCTATACCTGCCTGGAGGCATTCTGCCGTGTGGCCGCACCCCTGCTGCCGTTCACGGTCGAAGAGATCTATCGCGGACTGACCGGGCAGCGGTCGGTGCACCTGGCCGACTACCCGGACGCCGAGGAATTCCCTGCCGACGCAGACCTCGTCGCGGCGATGGACCTCACCCGCGATATCTGCTCAACGGCCTCCTCGGTGCGCAAGGCCAACCAACTGCGGGTGCGCCTGCCGCTGTCGCAGCTGACCGTCGCCACCGACACGGACCTGAGCTCCGACTTCACCGAGATCATCGCCGATGAGCTCAATGTGCGTACCGTCGAGGTCCTCGACGTCGCCGAGGCGGAGGCCGCCGGCTTCTCCCTGTCACAGAATCTCGTCGTCAACGCCCGTGCCGCCGGACCCCGTCTGGGCAAACAGGTCCAGCAGGTCATCAAGGCTTCGAAGTCCGGCGACTGGTCCGTCACCGACGGCACCGTCGTCAGCGGCGGAATCGAACTCGTCGACGGCGAGTACACCCTCGAATCCGTGGCCGAATCCGGTACCGAGGGCATGGAGCTCGCGGCACTCGACTCCGGCTTCCTCGCCCTCGACACGCGGGTCACACCCGAGCTCGAGGCCGAAGGCATGGCACGTGATGCCGTGCGTGCCATCCAGGGCATCCGCAAGCAGCTCGATCTCGACATCTCCGACCGGATCGCCGTCACCATCGAAGCCGGCACCGAGGTGGTCGCCGCGCTCGAGCCTCACGTCGACCTCATCGCCGGTGAGACCCTGGCGACCACTCTGGACTTCGGCTCGGTCGACGCCGATGCCGAGGTCTTCAGCCCCGAAGAGCTCCCCGGCGGCACCCGTCTGGCGGTGAAGCGGGCATGAGCGAGCACAACACCCCAGCCGAGGATCCGGTGGCAGCAGCCGAGGAGCTGTTGGCCGCTGTCGAAGATCCGCAGACCGCAGAACAAGACGCGGATTCGGAACCTCTGCCCGAACCGGTCGTCGATGAGGCCACTCGGGCCGAGCTCGCCCGCGTCTATGCCCTGCTGCTGGCCCGGGCGGGGGAGACGCAGGTCGAGCTGCGCCTCGATGCGACTCGGAGGGCGTGTGAGATCCTCGGCGATATCCACACTGCGGCCCCGACGATCACGATCACGGGCACGAATGGGAAGACCTCGACGGCACGGATGATCGATTCGCTCATCTCCGCTCATGAGCTCCGGGTCGGCCGGTTCACCAGTCCGCACCTGCATTCGGTGACCGAACGGATCTCCGTGGACGGCGCCCCCGTGTCCGCTCACACCTTCGTGCGCATCTATGACGAGATCGCCCCGTACCTCGAGATCGTCGATGCCCAGCTCGAGACCGAAGGACGCGCGAAGCTCACCTACTTCGAAGCGCTGACCGTGCTGGCCTTCGCCGTGTTCGCCGATGCTCCGGTCGATGTCGTCGTCACCGAGGTCGGCATGGGCGGACAATGGGATTCGACGAACGTCGCCGATGCCCAGGTGTGCGTGTTCACGAAGATCGGTCTCGATCATCAGGCGTTCCTCGGCGACACCATCGAGGAGATCGCCGCGACCAAGGCTGGGATCCTCGATCGCAGCGTCGAGGACAGCCCGGCTCCCGAACCTGTTGCCGTGTCTGCTGTCCAGGACGAGGCCGCCCAGGCGGTCCTCGACGAGGAAGCCGCCCGCCGTGAGATTCCGCTGGCCGCCGAAGAGCGGGACTTCCGTCTCCTCGAACGGCAGCGGGCCGTCGACGGTCAGCTCATCACGGTCCAGGGCCGCAGAGACGTCTACTCCGACCTGTTCCTGCCGCTGCACGGAATTCACCAGGCCCACAATGCCGCGGTCGCGATCGTCGCAGCCGAGGCCTTCCTGGGAGCCGAAGACAAGCCGCTCAATCAGGAGACGGTGGCCGAAGGGCTGGCCCGCGTGACGTCACCGGGCCGCGCGGAACTCCTGCGCACGGGACCGAGCGTCGTCGTCGACGGCGCCCATAACCCGGATGCTGCGCATGTGCTGGCCGAGACCCTCGACGAGGCGTTCGACTTCGACTATGTCGTCATCGTGCTGGCGATGCTGGCGGACAAGGACAGCGACGGTGTCATCGAAGAGCTTCATCGCAGCGCAGATGTGTTCGTCGTCAGCGAGAATCTCAACTCCCGTGCGCTGCCGGCAGGCGACCTCGCCGATGCGGCGCGGGAATGGGTCGACGAGGATTCCGTCATCGTCGCCTCCGATCTCAACGCCGCTCTGATGAAAGCCATCGACATGGCCAACAGCGTCGATGCGAAGAGTCCGGGGATCGTCGTCACCGGCTCCATCTACACCGTGGCCGAAGCGCGCCTGCTGCTCGGACGAGGGGAGGAAGGATGAAATCGAAGTACCCCGTGCTCTGCGGATCGATACTCATCTGCGAGCTCGTCGTCGTCTACTTCGCCGTGCTCACGACCTTCGGCCTGTCGGTGAAGTCAGCGCAGACCCTGACCCTGGCACAGCTGCTCATCGGCGCCTCGGTCGTCGCCGTTTTGGCGATCATTGCCGTGATCCTGCTGCCGCGGCGGATCGGTGAGAAGCGTCCCGGTGTGATCATCGGGTGGGTCGTGCAGGGGCTGCTGCTGGCCTCCGGCTTCGTGCTCACCTCGATGTTCTTCGTCGCAGCGCTGTTCATCGCCCTATGGGCCGTGGCCGTGTACTGGTCGGCCCGCATCGATCGTGAGGTCGCCGCGCGCGGCTGAACCGTGAGAACGCCGAGGCGGGAGCGCCCCGGTGCCCGGGTAGACTGTGGACCGACGTCCACACGACATTGGAAGGACCGGAATGGAACGTACGCTCATCCTCATCAAGCCCGACGGAGTCGCTCGCGGCCTCGTCGGACAGATCGTGGCCCGAATCGAAGCCAAGGGCTATGCGATCGACGCCTTGGATCTCCGCTCGGCCACCGCCGCCGAACTGGCAGCCCATTACGCCGAGCACGAAGGCAAGCCCTTCTACCAGCCGCTGGTCGACTTCATGTCCGAAGGGCCGATCGTCTCGATCATCGCCTCCGGACAGGGCGTCATCCCCGGCTTCCGGTCCCTGGCCGGCGCCACCGACCCGACGGCAGCAGCCCCCGGCACGATCCGCGGCGATCTCGGTCGCGACTGGGGTGAGAAGGTGCAGAAGAACCTCGTTCACGGATCCGATTCCACCGAATCGGCCGAACGCGAGATCGGAATCTGGTACCCGGCCGAAGGCTGATGACAGGCAGAAGACCGAATGCGGCCGACGTCTGAGCCGAGCCGGTCGAATAAGTGAGGGTGCCCCACCGTTTGGTGAGGCACCCTCACTGCATGTGATTCATGTTCAGAGCAGATTGGAGAAGAATGCCCAGAACTGCACGACGATGCAGGCGAAGATGATGAGCATCCACAGCACCGACAGGGCGATGTTCTCCTTCGCCAGGACCCTCAGCACGGCGTTGTCGGCGGCGCGCCGACCGAAGGCGCCGGTGAGCAGATTGCGGGCGGTGACGGCCACGAACATCGGAATCGTCACGGTCCACACGATGATGCACCACGGGCAGCCGACTCCGATCTTGTAGATCGAGACGTAGAACAGGAACATCACCAGCGCCACGCCGCAGCCCAGTCCGATATTCAGTCCCACCATCACCCAGCTGGGCAGCCGGGTGCCGGACAGGATGAGCACACCGAGCAGCAACGGGATGATGAAGGCTGCCACGCCCATGAGCTGATTGGGAAAGCCCAGGAGCTCGGCTTCGGCATGTTCCATGACCGAGCCGCACGAGAAGAACGGGTTGAGGTCGCACGAGAGCACGACGTCCGGGTTCGCCAGTTTCTCGTACTTCTCCGCCGACAGGGAGAACGAGGCGAGGAAGCCGATGGCAGAGGCGATGATGAGGAAGATCCCGAAAGGCACCGATCTGAGCACCCACGACGAGGTGGTGTCGGCGGACTCGAGATCATCGGAATGAGTCAGAGTGGTGTTCACTCCTCAAGAATGCCTGGCCATGTCCCGTGCGGCAAACCCCGGCCCTATCGAAACCTCAGCGCAGAGGCACTTCTGTGACATAATGGTCGGACGGATACCTGTTCTCACACCGAGCAGGAGATGTGCCTCCACCGAGTCGAGGGTATGACCTCGCAGGTCGACAACAAGATGAGGCAGCACGGAAGGCCTACGCGCTGAGCGCGAGCCAGATGTGCCATCCACAGGTTTCGGTCCATTGCGGACCATGCAAGGATCCGAAGATCCGTACGGTGTGGACGGCGTCTTCGGACTGGGAGATACGATGAACGATACGTCGAACGACGGCACAGAGTCGACAGATCCGACCGAAGGCATTCTCGCGGACCTCGCGAATCTGCAGCAGTCGGCGGGTGCCAAGAACGCCGAACACGAGGATGTCGACGACAGCGTGCGTGCGCGCCTCGATGACATCGCCGAGGCGGCCGAGTCGCTGCGCATCGGTGATGCCGATGACAGCGACGACGAAGAGGACGAAGAACCGACCCCTCGCCGAGGCGGGCAGAAGTCCGCACGCGATGCCGTGGCCAATCGGGGACTCGTCTTCGAGGAATTCGTCCGCGGAGACTCGGACGACGATGACGACGATCACGACGACGCTGACAATGCCGATGGCGACGAAGAGGACGGTGAGTCCGATGCTGCGTCGCAGGCATCGCCGAGCTTCGACCCGCGCAATCCCTTCGCGGCCCCGGCCGCTCCGGCTGCCGCACCCGAACCCCGCACCACTCCAGCCGTGCCCTATGACGGCGGCCTGATCTTCCAGGTGCCGAAGGCCGAACACGCCGAGGTCATCACGGTCGACGACGATGACTCCGACGACGACTGGGAAGATTCCCACGACTCCGATGAGGACACGTCGTCCTCACAGGAGAACCGTCAGAACGACCGTGGTGAGGACGATTCCTCCAGCGGTCCGCGTCGGCGGCGAGGCGGCCGCGGGCGCCGATCGCGGGGTCGCGATGACTCCCACGACGATTCCTCGGACTCCGAAGACGACTCGAAGGACTCCGAGGACGACTCCTCGGACTCTGCCGGCAACCAGGACGCGAAGTCGTCGAAGCGGGGATCTCGGTCGAGTAATCGCGGTTCGAAGCGTTCCGATGCGGATGCCGAGGACTCACATTCGAAGTCGGATCATCAAGACTCCGATCACAAGGAGTCCGACCACAGGGACTCCGACGATTCGGATTCGGACGATGGTGATGACGACTCCGACGGCGGCTCGCGCCGTCGCCGCCGTCGCCGGTCTCGCACCCGCAGCACCGACCGCGACGAAGTCACCTCGCTCAAGGGTTCGACCCGCCTCGAGGCAAAGCGCCAGCGTCGTAAGGAGGGCCGCGAGGCCGGACGCCGCCGCCCCATCATCACCGAAGCCGAATTCCTCGCTCGACGTGAATCCGTCGACCGGACCATGCTGGTGCGGGAGAGCGGTGACCAGACTCAGCTCGTCGTCGTCGAAGACGGGATCGCTGTCGAGCACTACCTCAAGGAGAACCGTCAGCAGTCCTCGCTCATCGGCAACGTCTACTTGGGCAAGGTCCAGAACGTGTTGCCGAGCATGGAGGCGGCATTCATCGACATCGGCAAGGGCCGCAACGCCGTGCTCTACGCCGGTGAAGTCAATTGGGACGCCCTCGGCATGGACGGCAAGGCGCGCCGCATCGAAACCGCGCTGAGTCCCGGCGACGCCGTGCTCGTGCAGGTGACGAAGGACCCGATCGGGCACAAGGGCGCCCGCCTGACCAGCCAGATCTCCTTGCCCGGGCGGTTCCTCGTCTACGTTCCGGGCAATTCGATGACCGGAATCTCGCGGAAGCTGCCCGACAACGAACGCGCACGTCTGAAGAAGCTGCTCAAACAGCTCGTCGGCGATTCGAACGGCGTCATCGTGCGCACCGCTGCCGAGGGTGCCACCGACTCCGATCTCTCGCGTGATGTCGAACGTCTCGCCAAACGGTGGGAGACGATCGAGAAGAAGTCGAAGTCGACGAAGGTGCTGGCCCCACAGCTGCTCTACAGCGAGCCGGACATGATCGTGCGCATCATCCGTGATGTCTTCAACGAGGACTTCAGCTCGCTCGTCATCGACGGCGACGGCGCATGGAACACCATCCACGAGTATGTCGAATCCGTTGCACCGGACCTGCTCGATCGTGTCCACAGTTACAACGAGGACGAGGACATCTTCGACCACTACCGGATCGAAGAGCAGGTCCAGAAGGCGCTGCAGCGTACGGTCAACCTGCCCTCGGGAGGTTCACTCGTCATCGACCGCACCGAAGCGATGACGGTCGTCGACGTCAACACCGGCAAATTCACCGGCTCCGGGGGCAACCTCGAGGAGACGGTGACCCGCAACAACCTCGAAGCCGCAGAGGAGGTCATTCGGCAGATCCGCCTGCGCGACATCGGCGGAATCATCGTCGTCGACTTCATCGACATGGTGCTCGAGTCCAACCGCGACCTTGTGGTGCGCCGCCTCGTCGAGTGCCTCGGTCGCGACCGGACGAAGCATCAGGTGGCCGAAGTGACATCGCTGGGACTCGTGCAGATGACGCGCAAGCGCATCGGCACCGGACTAGCCGAATCCCTTGTCAGCGCCGGTGAAGACCTCACCGGCCGTGGACTGCTTCTGCCGGGTTCGGAAGAAGATGGATCGAAGGCGCATCGCGGCGGCCGCTCGTCGAACCACGACAACCGCCGTGACCGCAAGCGCCGGGGAGACTCAGGCTCGAAGTCCAAGCACAATGAGTCCGAATCGGCAGATGAGACAGTGTCATCGGACGCTTCTCGGTCAGCCGTCGCCGCGATCGCGAAGGCCACGCTGAAGAAGGATGATGCCGATTCGCCCGAATCGACGTCCGACGCTCAGACGCAGTCCGATGATTCGGCGAACAACGGCGAGAACGGCAAGTCCCGATCGCGTTCACGGAACGGCCGGCGACGTTCGCGCTCGAACCGGAGCGACGACTCGCAGGCTGAGACGCCCGACGAGAAGCCCACCGGCAGCGAGAAGTCGAACGGCGCTGAGCACACACCGGCGGAAGCGACGCCTGCGAACGAGCAGACACAGTCCGCTGAACAGAAGCCGGCAGCCGAGCAGAAGCCGGTCGTCGAAGAGCCGAAGGATCTGCCGTTGATGATCGGCGCGGACAGCGAGACGAAGGTCGCCGCCGCTGAACCGGTCAAGAGCACTCCGGCGAAGAAGCGCGAACCGGCGAAGAGGGCCCCTGCCCCCAAGCAGGAGCAGCTGCCCACCTCGTTCGTCATCATCGGTGAGGACTGAACGCCTCTCCTGAGCTGAGACAGAAGACAGCGCCCCGCCGACGGATGACGTCGGCGGGGCGCTGCCGTGTGCGGTGGACCCAGCTCCGGGAGGTCAGCCTGGCGACTGCTGATTGCGGGTGGTGCTGATCGTCGGCTGTGCGGCCTGGTCACCGCAGAGGACGATCATCAGGTTCGATACGAGGTCGCTGCGTTCGGTCTGCCCGAGCCTGACGATCTGCCGTCCTTCGATCTCCTCGATCGCCGTCTCCACCATGCCCACAGCTCCTTCGACGATGAGCTGACGGGCAGCGACGACGGCCGTGGCCTGTTGGCGCTGGAGCATGGCACGGGCGATCTCCGGGGCGTACGCCAGTTGGGTGATGCGCGACTCGATGATCGTGACTCCCGCAGCCATGACCCGGGCAGCGACCTCATCGGAGAGCCGCGAGGTGATCTCGTCAGCGTTGTCACGCAGCGACATACGGCCGGGATCCGACGAATCGTAGGCATAGGAGTTGGCGATGTGACGAACCGCGGTCTCCGCCTGGATGGCGACGAACTCTTCGAAATCATCGACCTCGAACATCGCCTGTGCGGTATCGCGGACCTGCCAGACCACCACGGCGCCGATCTCGATCGGATTGCCGTCGAGGTCATTGACCTTCAGCGTCGAGGTCTCATGGTTGCGGATGCGCGTCGAGATCTGATCCTTCGTGTAGAAGGGATTGACGAATCGCAGACCCGACTGCCTGACCGTTCCGACGTACTTGCCGTAGAGCTGGAGGACGACGGCATGTCCGGGCGCCACCGAAGTGCAGCCCTTGAACAGGAACATCGAAACGACGAAGCTGAGGACGGCCACGATGAAGAGGACGACACCGACGACGACCTGGGCGAAGGTCATGACGAACCCGATGATGCCCAGGAGCACGGCGAGGAGCAGCAGAACGATGGCGCCGACGATGGCGAAATAGCCTGAGACCCCGCCTGCCGGCTTCTCTCGGACGCGTTCGCCATCGGGGGAGACGATTCGCGTGGGGGCAGAATTCCCCTGCCCCGAGGCGGACGGGCCGCGGTGGGAATTCGGCGTCTGCGCAGCGGACCGTCGGGTCCCAGGGGGCGGTGCCTGCGATGAGACAGGTCCGGACCCGGTGGCCGGGACCGGACCTGAACCGGCAGACTGTCCGTCCGTGCGACGACTCTGCGGTGCCGGTGGCAGCGGTGTGCCTTCACGGTGGTGCGGCGGCGCACCGGTGTTCGCTTGGGCGCCGGCGGGCGGACCATACGGTGCCGTCGCCCCCGAGCCGCCGATCGACCCGGACTGAGCACCTTGCGAACCATAGTGGCCATTGGGATTCGTCACTGCTTCGGCCCCGGGATAGGCCGCGGGCTGACTGTGTCCGGCCTGGATATGTGTGCTCTGATCACCGCTGGGGACGGGGCCGCGATCGGGGTTCGGGTCCGAGGATCGATTCGGTCGTTGACCGGGCTGCTGAGGATTCTGAGTCATGCCCCCAGTCTAAGTCAGGTAATGAGACGCGGATCTCAAAAGTCCCGCGAACGCCCCATTTGGTAACGGTTCGATAACTGAAACGGTCCCACAACATGGAACGCTTGAATGTGACGCAAGTCTCAGTAGGTTGTCGCACTATGGACAATCTTCATATCTCAGCAGCGCCGGTCTCACCGGTCGACGATGCCATCAACTCTTGGTTCGACCCGATCGCCACATGGTTCGGCAGCATCATCTTCTTTCCGCTCACCTTCGGAGACTTCTCATTCCCCTTCGTCGTCCTGTGGCTGATCTTCGCCGCAGCGGTCTTCACCGTCTACTTCGGCTTCATCCAGGCTCGAGGGGCGAAGCTGTCTCTAGAGATCATCCGCGGAAAGTTCTCGTCGAAGTCCGACCCGGGTGAGGTCACTCATTTCCAAGCCCTTGCCTCTGCCCTGTCGGGCACCGTGGGCCTCGGCAACATCGCAGGTGTCGGCGTGGCCATCGCTCTCGGCGGCCCCGGAGCGACCTTCTGGATGATCGTCGCCGGCCTCCTCGGCATGTGCACGAAGTTCGTCGAATGCACCCTCGGGGTGAAGTACCGTGAGATCGACGAGAACGGCGTCGTCCACGGCGGTCCGTTCAAATACCTCCCCGTTGCGTTCCGACGCTTCTCGAAGCCCGTGGCGACCGCTCTGACCGGACTCTTCGCCGTCGCCATCCTCATCTTCGGTGTCGTCGGCGGCGGCATGTTCCAGGCCAATCAGACCTTCGCCCAGGTCCGCACCGCCACCGGCGGCGATGACGGCTTCCTGGCTGGCCCCTTCGCATCGCTCGTGTTCGGACTCATCTTTGCGGGGCTCGTGGCCCTGGTGATCCTCGGCGGCATCCGCTCGATCGCAAAGGTGACCGACAAGCTCGTCCCTGGAATGGCCATCTTCTACGTCGTCTCATGCCTCCTCGTGCTCGGTCTCAACTACGCGAACATCCCGAACGCCATCGGCGAGATCTTCGCCGGAGCGTTCAACCCTCAGGGAGTGGCCGGCGGCATCGTCGGAGTCATGATCATCGGCTTCCAGCGTTCGGCCTTCTCGAACGAAGCCGGCATCGGTTCGGCAGCCATCGCCCACTCCGCTGTCAAGACCCGTCGCCCCATCTCCGAAGGATTCGTCGCACTGCTCGAGCCTTTCATCGATACGGTGATCATCTGCACCATGACCGCGCTGACCATCATCGTTGCCAACCAGGCTTCGTATCGAAACGACCTCGGTGAGGGCGAGATCGGCGGAGTTGCTCTCGCCTCGGATGCATTCTCCACCGTCGCCTCGTGGTACCCGATCCTGCTGGCCATCGCCGTCGCACTGTTCGCCTTCTCGACCCTCATCACATGGGCGTACTACGGGGAGCGGGCGTGGAGCTATCTGTTCGGTCGCTCGAAAGCCACGATCATGATCTTCCGCACGCTCGTCTGCCTCTTCGTCGTCGTCGGCTGCATCGCCAGCTTCTCCAAGGTCGTCGAATTCGCCGATGCGGCCCTGTTCATGTGCGCGTTCATCAATATCCTCGGCCTCTACATGCTCATGCCGGTGGTCAAGAAGGAGATGAAGAAATACCTCGCCGACCGGAGGGCCGGAACGCTCAACGACCCGGACACCGCCGACGCCGTCCCTGTCGACCAGCCCGCCTGAATCCCGACCTCCGTCGGCATCGGAGGAGCATCAGCTCGATCAAGGATGCCTGTGCGCCGCGCCCAAACGGATGCGGCGCACGGGCATGTCCGGGCATCGATAGACTGGGAGCGTGGATGAGAACAGAGACGACAGAACACGCGCAGTCGAACGGCTGCAGGAGCTGCGAGGCAGCATCGACAACATCGATGCCTCCCTCGTTCACCTGCTGGCCGAGCGCTTCAAACTCACCGAACGCGTCGGTGAACTCAAGGCCGACCACGGTCTGCCCCCGGCCGACGAGTCGCGGGAAGCCAGGCAGGTCGCCCGACTGCGAGAACTCGCCGAGGAGTCCCATCTCGATCCGGAGTTCGCAGAGAAGTTCCTGGCGTTCATCGTCGCCGAGGTCATCCGCCGGCACGAGCGCATCGCGGAGACGCGCGAAAGCTGAGTGGAAGTGCCCGGGGAGCCGCCTGCCTCCGGGAGTGAACGAGAGATGGCTCACAATGGGCAGGTCTTCCCCTCGAGCATGAGCGGCGGGTTTGCCGTTGCTGTGCACTCTCGACTAGAATTGATCGTCGGTGCGCGTGACGCACCACGGCTGGTGATTCCTCTCAATGGGATGTCTGCGGGACTCGTTCTGCGGCAGCCAAGGGACAACCGCCGTTCGTTTGTTTTCAACAGAAAGAGGGTTCGACCATGGTCTATGCCATCGTCCGCGCCGGAGGCCACCAGGAAAAGGTGAGCGTCGGCGATATCATCACAGTCAACCGAATGAAGGCGAAGGCTGGAGACAGCGTCGAACTCGATGCCGTACTTCTTGTCGACGGTGAGACGGTCACGACCGATCCCGACGCACTGGCGAAGGTCTCGGTCAGCGCTGAGGTCGCCGGTGAACTCCGCGGTCCCAAGATTGTGATCCAGAAGTACAAGAACAAGACCGGGTACAAGAAGCGTCAGGGCCACCGCCAGGACCTCACCCGTCTGAAGATCACGAACATCAAGTAAGAGGAGACTTCTCACATGGCAAGCAAAAAGGGAGTCAGCTCGACCCGCAACGGTCGCGACTCGAACCCACAGTACCTCGGCGTGAAGCGCTTCGGCGGCCAGGCCGTCAAGGCCGGCGAGATCATCGTCCGCCAGCGCGGAACCAAGTTCCACCCCGGAGCCAATGTCGGCCGTGGAGGAGACGATACCCTCTTCGCTCTGACCGCCGGTGCCGTGGAATTCGGAACCCGCAACGGTCGCAAGATCGTCAACATCGTCGGAGCCTGATCCTTCCCGGATCCGCTCCGTCGTCAATATGATCTCTCCCTGAAAAGGGAGCATGAAGGGTGAGTCGAACGACTCACCCTTCATCTGATATAAGGACATTATGGCCACCGAGTTCGTAGACCGTGTCACCGTTCACCTCGCCGCAGGCGCAGGTGGGAACGGGTGTGCCTCGATCAGGCGCGAGAAATTCAAACCGCTCGGCGGGCCCGACGGCGCCGACGGCGGCAACGGCGGCAACATCATCTTCCGCGTCGACCGTCAGACCACCACCCTGCTTCCACTGCACCACCGTCCGCACGTGCGTGCCGACGACGGCGGGATCGGCAAGGGCGATCTGCGCCACGGCGCCGACGGCAGAGACCTCATCGTCGACGTCCCCGAGGGCACCGTGGTGAAGAACACCAACGGTGACGTCATCGCCGACCTCGTCGAAGAAGGAACCGAATTCACAGCAGCCGCCGGTGGCCGCGGCGGTCTCGGCAATGCCGCGCTGGCTTCGACGAAGCGCAAGGCCCCCGGCTTCGCGCTCCTCGGAGAGCCCGGGCAGACCCTCAGCCTCGTGCTCGAACTCAAGACGATCGCCGATATCGCCCTCGTGGGATACCCATCGGCGGGCAAGTCGAGCCTCATCGCTGCGCTGTCGGCCGCCAAGCCGAAGATCGCCGACTACCCATTCACGACACTCGTGCCCAACCTCGGGGTCGTTCAGGCCGGCGACACGCGCTACACCGTCGCCGACGTTCCCGGACTCATCCCCGGCGCATCTGAGGGCAAGGGACTCGGCCTCGAGTTCCTCCGCCACGTCGAACGCTGTGCCGGCCTCGTCCATGTCATCGACATGGCCACGTGGGAGCCCGGACGTGATCCCGTCTCCGACCTCACGATCATCGAATCCGAACTCGCCGCCTATGCCGTCGACCTCGACGACGGGAGCGGACTCCTGCCGCTCTCGCAGCGCCCGAAGCTCGTGGCGCTGAACAAGATCGACATCCCCGACGGTCGCGACCTTGCCGATATCGTCCGGCCCGATCTCGAGGCCGCCGGATACCGGGTCTTCGAGATCTCGGCAGTCAGCCATGCCGGTCTGCGGGAACTCTCGTTCGCCATGGCCGAGCTCGTGCTCGCCGAACGGGAACGTCGCGCCGAGATCGAAGCGACACCGCAGCGCGTGGTCATCCGTCCGAAGGCCGTCGACGATCGCGGATTCGAAGTCCGTTCCGAACGCACCTCCGATGGCCCGCTGTTCCGCGTCCTCGGCGACAAGCCTCGTCGGTGGGTGCAGCAGACGGACTTCGGAAACGACGAAGCCGTCGGCTACCTCGCCGACCGCCTCGAGCACCTCGGCGTCGAAGAGGCTCTTTTCAAGGCCGGAGCGAAACCCGGCGACACCATCGTCGTCGGCGGAGACGACGGCGTCGTCTTCGACTGGGATCCCACAACCGTCGGCGGAGCCGAACTGCTCGGCTCCCGCGGATCGGACGCCCGACTCGACGAGGAAACGCGCTCCACACGCAAGGAACGCAAGGCCGCTTATCACGAGAAGATGGACGCGAAGGCCGCCACCCGGGCCGAGTTCGAACAAGAGCGGTTGGCCGAACGAGCACACCGCGAGAGCCGCCTCGGTGCACCTGCGACGGAGTCTGGTGAGGGAGCCGGCGAGGAGTGAGCGTCGCAGCTCAGGCGGACTCTTCCGCAGGATCGTTCCGTGACGACATCGCCCGAGCCCGTCGCATCGTCGTCAAGGTCGGATCGTCCTCGCTGACGACAATCGACGGCGGACTCGACGAAGCCAAACTCATCGCGCTCACCGATGTCATCGGCGCTCACCGGTCTGCCGGTCACGAGGTCATCCTCGTGTCCTCCGGCGCGATCGCAGCCGGGCTGGAGCCGATGGGGCTGAAGAAGCGCCCTCGAGACCTCGCCAGCCAGCAGGCGGCGGCCGGGGTCGGTCAGGGACTGCTCATGGCCGCATACACGCGGGCGTTGGGACGTTACGACCTCGTTCCCGGCCAGGTTCTGCTCACCGCCGATGACCTGATCCGACGCACCCAGTACAAGAACGCGCAGCGCGCCATCGACAAACTCCTGGCCCTGGGCACGCTGCCCATCGTCAACGAGAACGACGCCGTGGCCACCGAGGAGATCCGCTTCGGAGACAACGACCGGCTCGCAGCCCTCGTCGCTCACCTGGCTCACGCCGATGCGCTCGTGCTGCTCTCCGATGTCGATGCGCTCTACTCGGGACCCCCGGATCAGCCCGGCTCCCGCCTGATCAGCCGTGTGCACGGACCCAGCGACCTCGACGACCTCGCCATCGGCGGTGTCGGGACGGCCGGAACCGGCACGGGCGGAATGGCCACGAAGGTCGACGCCGCCATCATGGTCGCCGATTCGGGGATCCCGGCGGTGCTGACCTCGGCACCGCAGGCCGCCTCGGCGCTGGCGGGGGAGGCCGTGGGCACATACTTCGCTGTCACCCACAGACGACGGGGCACCCGCCTGCTGTGGCTGCGCCATCTCGCCCGGACCTTCGGCTCGGTCACGATCGACAGAGGAGCCGAAACAGCTGTGCTCTCCCGGGGGACGTCCCTGCTCGCCGCGGGAGTCACCTCCTGCAGCGGAGACTTCGAAGCTGGAGACCCGGTCGAGATCCGCAATCTCGACGACGAGGTCATCGCCCGCGGTATGTCGAACTTCTCCTCGGACGAGCTGCCGCTGATGTTCCGTTCCACGACCGAGGAACTTGGCACCCGTCTGGGAAATGATTACCGTAAAGAGGTCATCCATCGAAACGATCTCGTTCTCACACAGGTGAGCGGGGGGAGATAGCACATGACAGCAGCAGCCGAGATCCACCCGAAGACCGTGCGCGGAGTGACCCGCATCGTCCGCAACGCCAAATCCGCCTCGAGCCTGTTGGCAACGACCTCTACCGCCGAGAAGAATGCCGCTCTCGGCGCCATCGCCGAGGCGCTGCGCAGCAGCACCGACCGCATCGTCAAAGCCAACGACGCCGACATCGCCGCCGGCACCGAGAACGGAATGAGCGAGTCTCTGCTCGACCGTCTGCGCCTCGACGCCGATCGCATCGCGGCGATCGCGGACTCCGTCGAGGACGTCATCGATCTCGCGGATCCCGTCGGCGACGTCGTCGTCGGACGCACCCTGCCCAACGGCATCCGACTCACCCAGAACCGTGTGCCGATGGGCGTGATCGGAGCGATCTACGAAGCCCGTCCGAACGTCACAGTCGACATCGCCGTCCTCGCACTCAAATCCGGAAACGCCTCGGTCCTGCGCGGAGGATCGGCTGCACAGAACTCGAACACTGAGATCATCTCCATCCTCCGCCGCGCCGTCGAATCGGCGGGACTGCCTGCCGACTCGATCAACGGCATCGACCAGTACGGACGCGAAGGCGCGAACGTGCTCATGCACGCCCGCGACTACGTCGATCTGCTCATTCCCCGAGGCGGCGCCGACCTCATCAACATGGTCGTGCAGGAATCGATCGTGCCCGTCATCGAAACCGGTGTGGGCAATGTGCACATGTTCATCGACTCCACAGCCACGGTGAAGGCCTCCGTCGACCTCGTCCTCAATTCGAAGACACATCGACCCAGTGTGTGCAACTCGCTGGAGACCCTCCTCGTCCATGAGAAAGCCGCGAAACGAGTGCTGCCGAAGATCCTCGAACGCCTCGACGGCGCCGGGGTCATCGTCCACGCCGACTCGGACGTCTCGGCACTGGCACCGGCAGGGATGAAGGTCCGACGGGTGTCGAGACGGGACTGGGCCAAGGAGTATCTGGGACTGGAGATCGCCATCAAACTCGTCTCCGGTATCGAAGAGGCCATCGATCATATTCGTGCCTACAGCTCCGGCCACACCGAGGTGATCGTGACGAAGGACCTCGACAACGCGGACACCTTCGTCACCGCCATCGATGCAGCGGCGGTGGGAGTCAACGTCTCCACGCGATTCACTGACGGGGGAGAGCTCGGCTTCGGTGCGGAGGTGGGCATCTCCACCCAGAAGCTGCATGCTCGCGGCCCCATGGGACTCGAACAGCTGACGACCACGAAATGGGTGATGATGGGCAACGGCCAGGTCCGTTCCTGAGCCCGAATCGACTCCGACACTCCGCGATCAGGGTACTCACCGCCCGACCAGGGGAGACATCGGAGAGGGAAGAATTCATGTCGATGCCGGATTCCCGGATGGTTCATGAGAAACTGAGAAGGTAACGACCCCGAAGCGCTCTGCGCGCGACGGATCACTGAGTAAGGAGAAATGACGTGAACGCAGCCATTATGGCCGCCGCGGCCGAAGGTGGGGAGCACGCAGCCCACGTGGAGCTGCCGATGGATCCGATCTGGTACGGACTCATCACCTTGGCGATCTTCATCACGATGGGCATTGTGTCTCGGTCGTGGAAGGGCATCTCGCACCGCCACTGATATGGCAGAGCACAGACGCAGAGTCGGTGTGATGGGCGGCACCTTCGACCCCGTCCACAACGGCCACCTCGTCGCGGCAAGTGAGGTCCAGGCGACCTTCGACCTCGACGAGGTGGTTTTCGTCCCCACGGGACGGCCGTATCAGAAGGACGTCGAAGAGGTCAGCAGCGCCGAGCACCGGTACCTGATGACCGTCATCGCCACGGCATCGAATCCGCGGTTCACCGTCTCCCGAGCCGACGTCGACAGACCGGGTCCGACCTACACGATCGACACGCTGCGCGACCTTGCCAGCAGCTACGGTCCCGATACCGAGTTGTTCTTCATCACCGGCGCGGACGCTTTGGCTCAGATCTTGACGTGGAAGAATGTGGATGAGCTGTTTTCCCTGGCCCATTTCGTCGGGGTCAGCCGGCCCGGGCACGAACTCCGCGGTGAGGGACTGCCGGTCGACCGACTGAGTCTCGTGCAGATCCCTGCGCTGGCGATATCGTCCACGGATTGCAGACAACGGGTGATGGATGGTGCACCCGTCTGGTACCTCGTACCGGACGGCGTAGTGCAGTACATCGCGAAATACGAGTTGTACAGGAGTGAGAATGGCTGAGGAGCAGTTCACGTCACGTCGAGCACGGCGGGAAGCCGAAAGGCTGGCGGCGGAACAGGCGTTCGAAGCACGAGAGGTTCCTGAGCAGCCGAAGGAGGCTCCGAACTCTCGCGCCGGACTCCTCAGTCCGCTGCCCCCGAAGAAGCCCGGCGCGAAACCCGCCGCCGAGACCAGTGACGACACCGTCTCGCGCATCGACCCCGAGCCCTCGCCGCGGACCAGCCACGAACGCGGCGCCCTGGCCTCGGACCACCCGCAGGAGTCCCGGCCGCCGGTACATGCCGAAGACCGTCTCGACCCGACACGAACCCCGTTGCCGCACTTCCAATCGCGTGCCGAGAAGAAGCGATACCTGCGCGAACACGGACTTTCGCAGTACGGCGATCTGTCCACCGGCGCGATGCCCGTTGTGGCCGACGAGAAGGAACTGGCCGAACGCCAGGCCGCAGCCGAAGGCCGACTGACAGGACCGATCCCGGAAGTCTCGGATTCCGAATCCGCCGACTCGAGCTCGGAATCTGCGACGCCGACAGCAGACTCCGCCGAAACTCAAGCTTCGGCAGCCGCTGCAAAGGAATCGGCAGCCGATTCGCAACCCGACGCGAAGTCCGCTGCGACGGAGCACGAATCCTATGACACCGCCGGTTTCGGGGGAGCCTCCGACGAGGTCGCCGCCCGTGACTTCGAGGCCCCTGTCACGCCTGCCTCGGCTCCGCGGCCGACGACCGTGGAGAGCGAACCCTATGACGCACTGTCGATGCCGTACTCGGCTCTCGACGGCGACGCTCCTGCACTGGGCACCGAGGACGAGCACAAGAAGCCTGCCGAGACCCCGGACGAGCCGGACCCAGAGGATCAGAACACCTCAACCGACAAGCCGACCACGAGTGCTGCCGCTGCAGCAGCCCCCGCGGATGAATCTGCACCGGAAGACAAGCCGGCTGCGAAGCCTGAGGCATATGCCGAGGACGAGTCCGAGCCTTCGTCCCGGTCGCGGCGGATGCCGATCGTGCAGCCGCCTTCGACATCCGGAGTCCGCGTCGTCACGGCCGCCTCGGCGCAGATCCCCGAGGTCGATGAACCCCGCAAGAGCGATGCTCGCGGACCGCAGACGCCGCTGTCCGATCGTGCCGACGAGCCGCAGTCCGGCTCAGACTCCGGCAGGACCGATGATTCGGGCGGCGACGCAGGCTCCGACGACGCGGCACGCGCCCTGGCCGCCAATCCGGAGACCCGGCCGATGGACGCTGTGCCCGAAGCCTGGTCGCTGCCGAATGCCGACTACGAAGACGAAGAGACCGTCAACCCTCCCGGCTCACGCATCCGTGCCAGCTCGGTGACCGGGCAGGACGGTCAGATCCTCATGGGCGAAGAGCCTTCGAAGATGCCCTATATCGTCCTCGGCGTGGCCGCGTTCTTCGCCTTGGCCCTCATTGTCATCGCCCTTGTCATGTTCCTCTGAGCAGCACCCGGGACACACCACCTCGATAACCGCATCCATGCGAAAGGATCTTGTGAGCGAGATCGCCGAATCCACCCAGCTGCTTCGAACCGCGGCCAAAGCCGCGGACGAGAAGCTCGGAACCGACATCATCGGCCTCGATGTGAGCTCCACGCTCTACATCACCGACGCGTTCCTCATCGTCTCCGCCGACAACGAACGCCAGATCGGCGCGGTCATCGACGCGATCGAACAGGAAGTGCAGCTCGTCCACGACCGCACCCCGCTGCGCCGCGAGGGCCGGGGAGGGGACTGGGTGCTGCTCGACTTCGGCGAGATCGTCGTCCATGTCTTCTCCGCCGAACAGCGCGAATACTACGCGCTCGAGCGGTTGTGGAAGGACGTCCCGGTCATTGATCTGCAGCTGCCGGAACCCGGCTCGGACACATGACGAAGACCGTTCTGTTCTGGCGTCACGGACAGACGGACTTCAACGTCGCCGGTCGGTTCCAGGGACAGTCCGATGTCCCTCTCAACGACACCGGCCGCGCGCAGGCCGATCAGGTCGCCAGGAGGCTCGCTGAACTCGGACCGGAACTCATCGTCTCCTCCGACCTCTCGCGCGCCGCTGCGACCGCCGACAGCTTGGCGACACACGTCGCTCTCGAACCCGTTCGCGATGAGCGGCTGCGCGAGACCGCCTTCGGCGAATGGGAAGGCTCCACCCGCGCCGAGGTGGCGGAGACCTGGCCGGACGAACTCGCCGAATGGGCCTCCGGAGCCGATATCGCACCTCCCGGAGGAGAATCGCGTACCCAGTCGGGTCGCCGCGTCGCCGACGCCATCACCGATATCGTGCAGTCCGCTGAAGCCTCGACGATCGCCATCGTCGCCCACGGTGCGGTGCTGCGCGCCGCCGCCGAAATCCTCCTGGAGATGAACGGGACCGGCCGGCTCGGGGTCCTTGGAAACTGCGGTCACGGAGAGTTCGGGTACACCGGCGACCGATGGGTCCTGCGCAGTTGGGGCACGCTCTCCCACTGAGTCGATCGGTCGCACCGCTGCGGGATCGGTCACAGGCCGCTGCGCCACTGCCGAGCCGCAAGCGGACATCCGTGCATCGGTGCCCGCTCGGACTCAGCCCTCTGTCTTGCGGTTGGCCGCGACTGATCTGATAAGGCCGACCAGCGAGTCTGCCGACTTCGCCCAATCGAAGACCTGTGACTGACGCCTGCCGGCCGCGGACTGCTCCGCCCACCTGCCGGCATCGGTGAGCCGGTCGACCGCGTTCGCGATCGACTGCGGATCCTCCGGGTCGAAGTATTCGGCCGCCTCGGCGGCGATCTCCCGGAAGATCGGAATATCCGACACGGCCACGGGCACTCCCTTGGCCATCGCTTCGATCACGGGCAGACCGAAGCCCTCCTCCCGCGAAGCCGTGACCAGGGCAGTCGACTCGTCGAGCAGACGGGCATACTCCTCATCGCTGATTCCCCGATGGAAGACGACCCTCGCCCGGTCGGGAATGAGGGCTCGCAGCTGAGCTTCCCTCCGGCCATCGATGCGGCTGGCGATGTGCAGGGTCCACCCCGGCAGGTGCTCGAGCGCGCGGATGAGGGATTCGACGTTCTTGTACGGCAGGAACGCACCCATGTAGATGAGCGTCTTCGCATCGTGACGGTTCACTGTCCGCGCCGGCGCGGCGACCGCCTCGGCGGCATTGGACACCACCTGCACCGGACGATCCGTCAACCGGTTTGCGGCGATGAGCTCTTTCGTCGTCTCGGAGACAGCAGCCACGGCATCGGCACGATTGAGCAGCAACCGCTGCGGGAAGAAGCTCAAGTGATACGCCCGCCACAGCAGCCTCACTGGCAGCGGCAGGTCACCCGGCGGTTCGGGGTGGGAGTAGTAGATGAGGTCGTGGATGGTCAGGATGAGTCCGTAGCGACGTCCGAACGAGCCCATCGTCTGCATCGTCGAGAACACGACATCGGCGCCCAGTGCATTGAGCTTCCCGGCGATGGCCACCTCGGCGGGGGAGGTGGGATCGCTCAGCTGCACCCACGAACATTCGGGAAGCAGAGCCAACTGAGCCTCATCGCTGATAATCATGGTCACGTCGATCTCCGTGCCCTCGACGGCCGTCAGCAGGGCCGAGAGCAGACACGAACCGTACCGGGAGATCCCGTCGTGATGAGTCGTGCGGGTGAAGCGTGCGTCGAAGAAGACCGACAGCCTCGGTGACGGTTGGAGGCTCTTTGTGCTTTTGCTCATGGAACTCCGAGTCGATAGTCTGAATCTTCGAAAGCCTGTGTCTATCAGTTTGCGCACGAAGGATCAGTGAGTGAAGGAACGATCACCTGTGCCCGCGGCCGTTGAGGCCCGGTCATGATCCTAACGCTAATCGCTCTGGCCGCACTCGTCGCACTCACCCCCGTTCTCACCCGTTCTGCGGGTCGGGAGAGCGGCTGGCCGTTGGCGATCGCCTATCTCGGCGTGGCAGCCCTGTTCACTCCCACCGCCGCCGAGGTGATGGCCGGGAGGAATCCGGAAGTGTCCTACCCCTGGATTCCCAGCCTCGGGGTGGACCTGGCGCTGCGCGCCGACGGAATCGGTGTCGTGTTCACCTATATCGCACTGATCATCGGTGCGGTCGTGTTCATCTATTCGACGCGCTATCTCAGCCCTGGACGCAATACGAGCTTCTATTGGCTGATGGTGATCTTCACCTTCTCCATGGTCGCCCTTGTGCTCACCAACGATGTGCTCGTGCTGTTCGTGTGCTGGGAGCTGACGTCCCTGGCATCGTTCTTCCTCATCGCCCGGTCCGGATCCCCCGGGCAGGCACCGGCCCTGCGGACGATGTTCTTCACCTTCATCGGCGGCCTCAGTCTGCTGGTGGCCACCGGAGTGATCATCGCCGTGACGGGGACGACGAACCTCGCCGAGGCGATCAGCTCCCCGGTGTGGGCGGGCCAGCCCGAAGTCACGACGCTCGTGGCCCTGCTCGTCGGCGTTGCAGCCATGACGAAGTCGGCTCAGTTCCCGTTCCACCCATGGCTGCCCGATGCGATGGCCGCCGCCACCCCTGTTTCGGCCTATCTGCATGCCGCAGCCGTCGTCAAGGCCGGCATCTTCCTCATGCTCCGGTTCTCACCGACCTTCCACGCCACGCCGGCATGGAACGTCCTGCTCGTGACGGCAGGACTCCTCACTGCCTGCCTGGGCGGCTGGTTCGCGCTCAACCAACATGACGTGAAGAAGCTCATGGCCTATTCGACCGTGTCCCAACTCGGTCTCATCACCGCGGTCATCGGGGTCGGCACCGAGGCTGCGATCGCCGCCGCCACCCTCCACGTCATCGCGCATGCACTCTTCAAGTCCGGCCTGTTCATGATGGTCGGCGTCGTCGACCACCTCGCCGGCACCAGAGACCTCGCACGGATTCCGAAGCTCATGCGCACCGCCCCGGCGGCATTCACCGTGATGATCATCGGCTGTGCGTCCATGGCCGGGATTCCGCCGCTGTTGGGATTCGTGTCAAAGGAGGCACTGTTCGCAGCGCTGGGGGAGACCCCGGGCGGACCCTGGGCCGGCTGGGTGGCTCTGCTCGTCGCCGTGGGTGCCTCGGTGCTCACCTTCGCCTACTGCGCGAAGACGGTCTGGGGCAGCTTCATCGACGGCCGCGAACCCGAGGAGCGCCGCATCCACCGCGGTTCACCCGTCATGCTCATCGCAGCGGCCCTGCCGATCCTGGCCTCGGTGCCCCTGAGCTTCGTCCTGTTCCTCCTCGACACCCCGCTCGACCAGGTGGTGCGGGCAGCGGTGCCGACAGCCTCGGAACATGTGCACCTGGCGCTGTGGCACGGGTTCAACATCGAACTGCTCGCCTCCGGGCTCATCATCGTCATCGGCGTGTTCATCATCCTCCGCCGATCACGAGTCTTCGTCTTCTTCCACAAAGCCACGCTGCCCTTCGACGGAGCCGATGTCATCGACTCACTGACGAAGACTCTCAAACGGCTGGGATACGGGCTCTCCGCCTTCGTCCGTCCCATGAACTCAGGGCCCTATCTCGCTCTGTCCTTAGGTGGGCTGAGTGTGCTCGCCATCGGGGCCCTGCCTGTCGTCTTCGCCGAACTGCCGCCGCTGCAGGAGAACCTCAGCCGTCCGGTGGACATCATTCTGCTCATCCTCATCACCGTGGCTGTGCTCGTCCTCTGCACCTCGCACTCACGACTGACCACCGTTGTGGCGCTCTCGGCCATCGGCATCCTCGCCACCGTGCAGATCCTCGCTCTCGGCGCCCCCGACGTCACCCTGACACAGCTGCTCGTCGAAGCGATGACGATCATCGTCATCATGCTCGTGCTGCAGAAGCTGCCGCGCTCGTTCTGGAAGTACCCGAAGCGCAAGCAGACACCGCGTCTGCTCCTGGCGATCATCGTCGGCGCGAGCGTCGCCGGACTGACTCTGGCGCTCAACGGCCGTCGGGAACGCTCCGCCCTCGGCCAGTACTATCTCGACAAGGCTCCGGAGATCAGCGGCGGAGACAACATCGTCAATACCATCCTCGTCGAATTCCGTGCACTCGACACCCTCGGTGAGCTGACCGTCCTCGGCATGGCCGGAATCGCGATCGTCGCGGTGATGTCGACGGTCAAGGACAAGTTCATCGACCCGCCGGCCGAGAACATCCCGGAACCGCCCAGGCCCCCGTGGGTGTCGATCCGCCCCAAAGGCACCACCGCATATCGAGCTGTCCACGAGGCGTGGCCGAACGTCATCCCTCTGCAGCTGACTCTGAAGGTTCTCGGGCCGCTGCTGGCGCTGAGCTCCCTGCTCATCTTCTGGCGCGGTCACAATTCTCCGGGAGGCGGATTCATCGCCGCCCTCGTCGGTTCCGCCGTCATCGGTCTGGCCTACCTGTCCACGCCGAAGGACCGGGCACTCGGTCCGCCGCGCGCGCCGCTCTATCTCATCGGCTCCGGAGTCGCCACGGCGGTGGTCACAGGAATCATCGGTCTCCTGCTCGCCGGTTCGTTCCTCCAGCCCATGCACACGGAATTCGCCGGTCAGCATTGGACGACATCGATGCTCTTCGACGTCGGCGTCTACTTGGCGGTACTCGGCCTCATGCTGCTCTCGTTCAACCTCCTCGGTGTCTCGGACTCCGCGGCCACGCCGGCCGGAGACGATGTGCTCACCAACGGCATCATCCGCCGCGACGTCGAACGCACCCGCGAACGTGCCGATGAACTGCTCTACGGTGAGCTGAGCGGTCCGATGGAGGCCATCCGCGGGGAACGCCCCGAACGCAGCCGCCGCCGCGGCGTCGAAGCGTCCGGGGAGGCGAAGGTGCGCGCGAATTCGACGCATATCCTCCACGGGGATCCACCAGCCGACGGAGATGAGGAGGAAGCATGATCCTGGCACTGACGATCGGCGTCCTCACCACAGGCGGCGTCTACCTCATGATGCAGCGCTCCATGGTCCGGGGAGTCTTCGGTCTCACCCTCATCTCCCATGCCGCGAACTTCATCCTGCTCTCGGCTGGCGTCGGCGCGTGGAGAGGGGAACCTCTGGCCGGGCGCGGTGACCTCGCCGAGGCGGCCGATCCGCTGCCTCAGGCCTTCGTCCTCACCGCCATCGTCATCACCTTGGCGGTGACCATCTTCATGCTCGCGCTGGCCGTGCTCGGCCACGATGACGATCAGAAACGCAATCCCGAGACAGGGGAGGAGCGCGACTCATGAACTCCGCACTGCTCCTCCTGCTCATCGGCATCCCGCTCCTGGCCTCGGCCCTGAGCGTGCTCATCACCTCACGCACCTTCGACCGGCTGCTCCTGCTCGCCGTTCCTGTGCTCGTCGGCGGCAGTGGCATCGTCCTGCTCGGGGTGCACGCCTCGACCTCGGTGATCGCCCATTCGGTCGGTGACTATGTGCCCGGCCTGGCGATCGTGTTCGTCTCGGACACGTTCACCGCGCTCATGCTCGTGCTCACCTCGCTCGTAGCGCTCGTCAGCAGCCTGTTCCTCATCTCCACCGGAGAGGACCAGTACAGATTCGTCCCGGCCCTCATCCTGATGATGCTCACCGGCGTCTACGGTGCGCTGCTGACCGGTGATCTGTTCAACTTCTTCGTCTTCGTCGAAGTGATGATGCTGCCCGCTTACGCTCTCATCGCCGTCACCGGTACCTGGCGCAGGCTCGGCATCGGACGTCTCTACGTCATGGTCAACCTGCTGACCTCGACGATGCTGCTCATCGGTGTCGGGTTCGTCTACGGAGCCACCGGAACCGTCAACCTCGCTGTCCTGGCAGATCAGGGCCGCCCGACCGGACAGGCCGCAATCGCTCTGGGCGTGGTGCTGCTCTCCCTGTTCGTCAAGGCCGGCGGCGCGCCCTTCCACGGGTGGCTCGTCCGCTCCTATCCGAACACCTCGGCGGGAATGATGTCGCTGTTCTCCGGTCTGCATTCGAAGGTCGGGCTCTATGCGATCTATCGCATCTACACCACCGTCTACGGTGAACCTGCCCCGTGGGCGACCGTCATCCTCATCGTCGCGGTGGCCAGCATCCTCATCGGTGCGGTCTCCGGATTCGGGCAGGTGCGGGTGCGCAACGTGCTCGGATTCCAGATGACGGCCGGTGTGGGCCATATCCTCATCGGCGTCACACTGCTGACTTCGGCGGCTCTCGGTGCCGGTGCTTTCTACATGATGCACCACATGATCACGATGGCAGGCCTCCTGCTCATCATGGGTGCCGTCGAACAGACCTACGGCACCGGTTCCTTCCGCAAGCTCTCGGGGCTCGCCTCACGAGAGCGGTGGGCGACCGTCCTCATGATCCTCGGACTCTTCTCACTCGTCGGTCTGCCGCCGACCTCGGGACTGTGGGGCAAGGTCGGACTCGTCAGGGCCTCCACGGACACCGGCGGCGGCTTCGGATGGGTCCTGGTCGCCGTCATCGTCGCGGGCGCACTGATCAGTCTGCTGGCGCTTCAGCGCACCTGGCGCAACACTTTCTGGGGACCGCCGATGCAGACGTTCCGTCCGGACTCGGCTGAGACCGGGCGTGCTCCGGCCGAACCGATCACGCGCAGCGTGCGCATCCCGGGCCGACTACTGGTGCCCGCCACGATCATGATCGGGCTGTCCGTTGCGCTCTTCTGCTTCCCGGAGCCTCTGCTCGCCCTCACGCATCGGGCAGCCGAAGGTCTGCTCGATCACAGTGACTACATCGAGGCGGTGATGGCACCGTGATGCGAGTCATCCACGGCATCTCATACGTCGGCTTCATCGTCTGGGCGATCATCACGGGCTCGGCGACCATCATCTCCCGACTCTTCCGCAGCGACTACGCCCAGCCGATGATCGTCGAACTGCCGATGCGCTGCGCCACCGACCTCGAAGTCACGCTCTTCGCATCGTCGATCACCATCACTCCCGGCACCCTGGTGACAGCGATCGCCGCCGGCACGTCGACGACCCCGCCGGTGATCTTCGTCCATGCTCTGTTCGAGGAGTCGGAGGAATCCGCTCTCGACGGACTCATCGATATGGAATCCCGACTGCTGTCCATGACCCGCGGACGAGCACCGGGGCCACACGCCGATCCGCAGGGAGGCCGTCCGTGATCGTCATCGCAAGCATCTGTGCGGTCATCCTCGCCGCCGCCATCATCATCGGCCTCATCCGCGTGCTCACTGCTCGCGATCAGGGCTCACGCGCGGTGGTCTCGGACCTCATCTACTTCTCGGCGATCGCCATCGTCACCATGCTCGGCATCACCGTGTCCTCGTCGATCGTCCTCGATGTGATCTTCCTGTCGTCCATGGTGGGCATCCTCGCCACGATCGCTCTGTCCCGAATCCTCACGAGGGGGCACCGCTGATGAATGAAGCACTCGCCACGACCCTCGTCGGGATCTTCGGGATCACCGGCTCCCTGCTGCTGCTCGGCTCCGCTCTGGCGATGTTCAGGGTTCGTGATGCCCTGTCTCGGATCAATGTGTTCTCTCCGGCCACCGGACTGGGTATGCCGTTCATCGTCATCGCGGCCTTCATCTACGACCTCTACGCGTCCGGGTTCTCCTGGAGTTCGCTGATCATGGCGGTCATCGCCGTGCTGTGCCTGATCATCGTGTCCTCGGTTGCGAGCAACACCCTGGCCAGGTCGGCGGTGCTGTCCGGACAGCCGGTGTTCCGGAAGACGTCACCGAATCGGCTTGCAGCGCCGCCCGAAGGGGTTGTCGACATCGACCCCGACGCGAAGGACTCCTGAGCCGACTCAGTCAGTCGGGTCTGCCCGGCCATTGATCACGTGAGCTCAGTTCCGTCCGGTCGTGCGCATCGTGATGTTGATCCTGCCCCCGCCGAGGTGGTTCAGTCGTCCCGCATCCGGTGCAGTTCCCGGCTGGATCGACCTGACCCCGTGGAAGGCGAAGCGGGCAGGGCCGCCGAAGACGAAGGCGTCACCCGAGGCCAACCGCAGATCCTCGAAGGGACGGTTGCGGGTCTCCGTGTTCCCGAACCGGAAGAGGCAAGTATCGCCCAATGACAAGGAGACGACAGGAGCAGGATCGAATTCGTCCTTGTCTTGGTGCATACCCATCTTCGCGTGCTCGTCGTAGTAGTTCACGAGGGCCACATCCGGGTGGTAGTCGGCGGGGTCGAATCCCCACGCGGCGGCTGTACCCGGGGCGAGATCCGGTGTGGCCTCGACGACCGCTGCTGTGGACTGCAGAACCTGGCGGCCCAGACGGGTCATCCAATCGGGGAAGGGCAGCACCACCTTGTCGTTGACGTCGACGGCGCGGCGGTTGTAGCGCCCGGGCTGCCAATGCCAGCCCAGCCCGATCGTCGTGACACTCATCGGATGCCCTGCGATCGTCGTCGCATGGGGAGGAACCGGACCGGACTGCCAATCGGCATAGCGGGCGATGATCCACTGCTGCGCCTCGGCGCTGAGGAAACCCGGTACCCAGACCGCGCCGGGGGCGACTATTTTCGGTCGGCGGTCGAAGGCCTCATCGGCGAAGAGCGAATCCATGTCTACCAGGATGCCAGAGCGGGATCTAGAATGATCACGAGACCCGAGGAGTCGCGATGAACGCCGCCAATCCGCAATTGATCTTCCTCCACGGCGCCGGTGAGCGCGCCGACGTCTGGGACGACGTCATCGCCGAACTGCCGGCCGATTGGTCGTGCAAAGCCATCGACCTCGGCGAACTCGGCGTCATCGACGATGGAATGTTCGACTTGTCCGACGCCGCGGATCGAGTACTGCAGACAATCGAAGCGGAGCAGTCGACAGTGGTCTGCGGACTCTCCCTCGGTGCGATGGTGGCGACGGTGGTCGCGGCCCGGGCCGACCCCGGCGCACTCGACGCGCTGATTCTCTCCGGTGGACAGGTGAGGCCGCCGAAGTGGATGATGCGCCTGCAATGGCAGATCTCCATCCGACTGCCGGAACGGGCATTCGCCGCATACGGATCGACGAAGTCCGAGACCTTGGCTATGTACGCGGCGGTCGAAGCCGCCGATCTGCGGGACCGCCTCGGCGAGGTGAGGGTGCCGACTGCGGTGTGGTGCGGAACGCGGGACATCGCGAACAGGCCTGCGGCCAGGGAGTTGGCGGAAGGCATCGACGGGGCCGAACTCCGGTTCGTCCCCGGGATGGGCCATTACTGGCACCGCAGTCATCCAGCGGCGTTCGCAGCGCATCTGCGCGAATTCCTCTCTGCCACGTCGGTACGCACGCCGCGGGGCCGGTGACATTCGGTCACCGGCCCCGCGGCGTCGACGATGGATCGGCGATCGGTCCGACTCGGACGTTCTCGGACTCAGAGTTCGCCGACCGGCACCTGTTCGTCGGCGAGACGGTCGGCGCTGACTTCCTTGCCGATGAGGGCGCGGAGCTCGTCGCCGTAGTCCCAGACATTGACGTTCATGGCCGCGGTGACCTTGCCGGCTCGGTGCCAGAACACGATGAATTCGCCGCTGGACTTGTCGCCGCGGATGACGACGTCGTCCTCGGATTCGCCTTGACCGACGTATTCCATGCCGAGGTCGAACTGGTCGGTGTAGAAATACGGCTGCCAGTCGTAGGTCTTGGCCCCGCCGCTGATCGTCGAGGCTGCGACCTCGGCCTGGCGAACTGCATTGTCCCAGTGCTCGACGCGCAGACGTTCACCGCGCAGAACGTTCTTCGCATTCGCGATATCGCCGATGGCAAAGATGCTGCCATCAGAGGTGCGCATCTGTTCGTCGACGATTACGCCGTTCTCGGTCGTCAAACCCGCCGAGGTGGCCAGATCGAGGGCGGGATCCGCGCCAATTCCGATGACGACGAGATCGGCGGGTACACTTACGGCAGACGTTTCGACGGCCTCGACAGCGGAGTCACCGGTGAAGGCTGTCGTGTCCGCGTTCTTGAGGAAGTTCACTCCGTTCTTTCGGTGCAGGTCTTCGAAGTACTCTCCGAGCTCCTGCCCGAGGACACCGGAGAGCGGGGGAGCATCGGTGTGGAGGATGACCGTGACATCGCAGCCGTGAGACTTCGCTGCGGCCGCAACTTCGAGGCCGATCCAGCCGCCGCCGATGATCGCGACTTTCTTGCCCTCACCGAACTGGGACCGGATGGCCACGGCATCCCCGGCGTCGCGGAGAGTGTGGATATTGCCCAGTTGAGCGCCGGGGACATCAAGAGTTCGGGGCACCGATCCGGTCGCGAGGATCACCTGACCATAGGACAGGTCACCGCCGTCGTCGAGAGTGAGGGTCTGAGCATCTGTGTCGACCGCGGTCACCGAGGTGCCGAAGAACGTCTCGACGTCGTGGGCCGAGTACCAGTCTTCTCCTCGGAGGGCCGAGTCGGCGGGATCCGAACCCTCGATCATCACCTTCTTCGACAGATCCGGGCGGTAGTACGGAGCCGCGGGATCGGTGCCGACGAGCGCGATCCGAGCGGTGTAACCGGCATCCCGCAGCGATTCGACCACGGTGCCTCCTGCCAGGCCTGCGCCGATGACGACTGTTCCGAATTCTTCTGCCATTGTCGGTCCTTTCGTAGAGGGGACTCTCGTTCGACTGTACTCGCCGAGTTCAAGTGGCTCCACCGGGCCCGCCCCAGGTGACACACTGTGCCTCACGAGGTCCCATACCGCTCGTGCGATTTTGATCAAGGGCAGGGGGCAGGCGTAAGCTGAAGTCGAAAAGGGGCTATAGCTCAGTTGGTAGAGCGTCTCGTTCGCAATGAGAAGGTCAGGGGTTCGATTCCCCTTAGCTCCACGCATCTCTCCGTCGACTGCCGACGACCAGACCGCTGCCGACCTGCTCGATGCGATTCACAACCGCCTCTTCACTGACCCGCTGCTCACGGGACGATATCCCGACCTCAGCCCCTTCGGCGTCGAGCTGCCGGTGGCCGACGGCGATATGGACCTCATCTCCGCACCGAACGAGGTCTACGGCTTCAACTACTACAATCCGACCACGGTCCGTGCCTCGGCAGGACCGGTGCCGTTCGAGATGGTGCTCACACCCGGGGCGCCCGTGACCGGGTTCGGTCCCATGTGGCCGATCCGACCGGACACGATGCGCGACTTCCTCATCGACATGGGTCGACGCTACGGGACCGCACTGCCGCCGATCATCATCACCGAGAACGGAGCGTCGTTCCCCGAACCCGACACCACCGATACGGAGATCATTGATTCCGAGCGGATCGACTATCTGCGTGACCACCTCGGCGCGGTGATCGAAGCGAATGCAGCAGGTGTGCGCATCGACGGGTACACCGTCTGGTCGCTGTTGGACAATTTCGAATGGGCCGAAGGATGGAGCCAGCGCTTCGGCCTCGTCCACGTCGATATGAACACCGGAACGCGGACACCGAAGGCGTCCTTTCGCTGGTATCGGGATCTCATCTCCGCGGTTCGGCCATGAGCGCGGTCAGCCCTCCGCCTCACCCAGGCGGCTCCGTTTCGCGAGTACGTGTATCGGTTGGGTGGATGGTGTGGTTCACACTCGCCTGGTTGGCGATCTGGACGGTTCAGCTGACACCGATCCAACTCCTCCTGCCACTTCAGCTCGACACTCAGAGCGGACACTGGATCGACGGAGTCGTCTGGTCCGGACTCGTCCTCTCGGCCGGCGGCCTGGCAGGTATCGCTGCCGCCCCCGTGGCCGGTCGGCTCTCCGACCGCACCCGGTTGCGGTACGGCCGGAGACGTCCTTGGGCGATCGGAGGATCGGTGGTCGCCGCACTCGGTCTCGTCCTCACCGGCAGCGCGGAAGGACCCCTGCTGGTCGGGGCGGCGTGGGTGGTCACCTCGGTCGGCGTATCCGTGGCTTCTTCGGCGCTGACTGCACTCATCGCCGATCAGCTCGATGAGCAGCGCGGTGCAGCCTCCGCTGCAGCCAGCTCGGCTCAAGCGGTCGGCGTCGTCGTCGGCGTGGCCGTGATCGTGCTGCTCGGCCTGAGCGCCGGCGCATCCTATGCGGTGCTGGCCTGCTTCATCCTCGTCATCGGCACGGTCACTGCGCTGCTGCTGCCCGATCCGCCGCTGCCGCATGCCGCCGTGCTCGAGTTCCATGCCCGTCGTGATCTCATTCGGCCGCGGGTATCCTCACTTGTCGACCCGAGCTTCACCCGGCTGCTCCTCAGCCGCTTCATCGTCAACGTCGGCAATTCGTTCGGAACGTCGCTGCTGCTGTTCTTCCTGCTCTACGGGATCATGATCCCCGCCGCCGACGCCGAGAACCGCCTGCTCATCCTCATCGTCATCTACACGGTCTTCGTGGTGGCGGCCTCGATCCTCGTCGGCATGGTCACGGACAGACGAGGCAGCCGACGCTTCTGGACAGTCATCGCCGCACTCGTCCAGGCCTGTTCGGGAATCATCATCCTCATCAGCCCGAACTTCACCATGACAGCAGTGGCGGCCGGAGTCATGGGGGCCGGATACGGAGCCTACATGGCGGTCAGCCTCGCCCTGGCCACGGACCTTCTGCTCGAGCCGGACGACCATGCTCGCGACCTCAGTCTCGTCAACAGCTCCGCGAACCTCGGACAGCTGATCGGTCCGCTCCTGGGCGCCGGGCTCGTTGCCTTGGTCGGTGGGTTCTGGCTGCTCTTCGCGGCCGCCGCGGTCGTCTCCGTGCTTGGAGCAGGACTGACGCTGACTGTGCACCCGGCACGTGCCGTGCTGCGGGCTCCGCAGCCGGACTGAAGCTCATCCGACTCGTCGGTCGGATGAGCTCTAGCTCAGGCCAGCCCGAGCAGCTTTCCGCTCTTCGACAGTTCCGGGTCCGTACATGAGGACAGATCGAAGCAGCAGGGACGACGTTTGCCGGACTCGAGCTTCGAGATTGCGACGTCGACACGGCGTGCCCGTGTATCGGCGTTCTTCGTCGACTTGATCCAGCGCACCCATTCCCACCGGGCCATCGGCGTGAGTCCGGCCCAGACATCGTCGAGATCACCGGCGCCGTCGAGAGCCGCACGGAGGTCCGAGGGAACCGTCACCTCCGGCCAGTTCTTCGTCGGCGTCAGGCCGACCTCGATCCCCGCTCCTTCTCTCTTCCCAAGCTTCTCCCACTGGTCGTCATCGAGACTGATCCAATGACCACGGCGTCCGTCGGGTTCGATGACAGTGCTGAAATCGGTGCCATCGAGGGTGCCCGTGACTGCGACCTGGCCGCGTGAGGGCAGCTGATCGCTGGCGTCCTGAGGCAGGCGCAGAATCGGCCGGTCGAAGAGCAGCTCGGCGTTCGCAGTGAAAGTGACGTCGGCAGTCGTGGCGGTCATGGTGACTCCTCAAAGTACGGATGCTCGGGTCGGGACACTCGGCTTCTGTTGAACCAATGATTTTCAGAATAGCGGCACGAGGCGGTGCCGGCTTCTTGATTCCTGACGTACTTCAGCCGATCGCCCGACCCACCCAATCCGGGCGCTCCATGTCGATCTGTGAGATCCGTTCCGCCACGGTGTCCGGGAAGGACACGACTCGGTCCTCCGCCTGGTCGACGTGGAGGGCCATGATCTCTTCGGTCGATACGAGCCGGTCACCGACGTACATCTCATAGGCCAGGTGCAGCTTCTTCTCAGCGGCACTCACGAGGTGCGGGACGACGGTGAGCCTATCGCCGAGGGCCGCCTCGTCGAGGTAGCGGATATGGGATTCGACGGTGTACAGGGACGCCTTCGCGCTTACCCGGTAGGCGGCATCGAGGCCGAGCTGATCCATCACCTGATCGGTGGCGAAACCGAACACGAGGACGTAGAAGGCTTCGGACATGTGCCCGTTGTAGTCGATCCACTCGGAAACGACTTCGGTGCTGTATGACCCGAGTGTTGTCGCCGAGGCGACCCTTGACATCGGTGCGGACGTCGGGGTCGCAGCAGAGGAGGGGGGAGCGCCTGCCGCGCCGTCCGCAGACTCACCGCCGACGGAGCCTGCCGTGGTGGTGGCCAACTGGTCGGTGAGCCGACGCAGGGCGATGATTCCGGCATCACGATGCGCCACGAGGTCGGCGATGGAGCGGTCACCGGCCTCGATATCGCAGCCGGCGACGACATCGTCACGCAGCTGTTGACTGAGCTCCGGGGCGGTCAGCCGCGTCCACGGAGACTTCAGCGAGGGGCCGAAATGGTCGAGCATATGCGCCATTCCGCCCTCGCCGCCGGCGAGGTGGAACGTGAGCATCGGTCCCTGGAACGGCCACCGCAGACCGGGGCCATCGGTGATCGAGCGGTCGATCTGCTCGACCGTGGCCTCGCCCTGCTCGACCATGTACAGGGCCTCGCGCCACTGAGCTTCCTGCAATCGGTTGGCGATGAAGCCGGGGACTTCGCGGTCCATGCGGATGACGGACTTGCCGATATGGCTGAAGAAGCCGGCGGCCCAGTCGACGGCGGCAGCAGATGTGGACCGGCCGCCGACGACCTCGACCAAGGGGATGAGGTAGGGCGGGTTGAACGGGTGGCCGACGACGAGTCGTTCGGGGTGGGCCGCCTCGGTGGCCATTTCGGTCATGCTGTATCCCGAGGTCGACGAGCTGATCACGATATTCAGTGGGCACACGTCGTCGATCTGGGCGAGCAGTCCGCGCTTGAGGGCGAGGTCCTCGGGTGCGGACTCCTGGACGAATCCGGTGCCGGCGACCGCCTCGGCGAGGTCGGTGTGGATCGACCAGGCGGTGCGGTCGGCTGACTCGGCCATGTCGAGTTCGGCCAGGGCCGGCCAAGCCGCATCGAGGAGGCGCCCGAATTTCTCGCCGGCGTCCGGAGCCGGGTCCCAGATCTTCACCCGGTAGCCCTGTGCGAGGAAGTATGCGGCCCAGCCGCCGCCGATCGTTCCAGCGCCGACGCAGGTGATGGTGTCGATCGCGTCGAAGCCGAGGAACTCCGGCGTGTCGGGAAGGGGCGCGGCGGGGGTGGAATCGTTCACAGATCGCCTCCGGTGATGGTCGGTGTCTGCACGCGCAGATCGAGGATCTCGCGGGCCTCGTCAGGAGTGGCCACGGATGCGCCGAGGCCGGTGATGATGTCGACGGCACGAGCGGTGAGATCGGCGTTCGTGGCCTTGACGCCCTTGGACATGTAGAGGTTGTCCTCGAGTCCGACGCGGGCATGACCACCGGCGAGCACGGAGTGGGCCACCCACGGCAGCTGGTTGGCACCGATGGCGAATGACGTGAACTGCGCACCTTTGGGCAGCATGTTCACCATTGCAGCCAATAGGCCAGGGTCGGCCGGAGCACCGTAGGGGATGCCCATGCACAGCTGGTACAGGGGCGGAGCGTCGATGAGTCCCTCCTCGACCAGTACATTGGCGAACCACAGGTTGCCGGTGTCGAAGATCTCCATTTCCGGGCGCACCCCCAGGGTCTGGATGCGCTTCGACCCTTCGCGGAGCATGTCAGGAGTTGAGACGTAGAGGTTCGAACCTTCGCCGAAGTTGAGGCTGCCGCAGTCGATCGTGCAGATCTCGGGCAGCAGCTCCTCGACGTGGGGGAGTCGGTCCAGGGCGTTGATGAGATCGGTGCCCGGCATCGTGGTCAGCGGATCCTGCGGATCGATGACGAGGTCGCCGCCCATTCCGGCGGTGAGGTTGATGACCGGGTCGACATCGGCGGCGCGGACGCGACGAACGACCTCACGATAGTACGCGACCTCCCGTGAACCCTGTTTCGTCTCGAGGTCGCGGACATGGACATGGACGACCGACGCCCCGGCGCGGGCCGCGGCAATGGCATCGTTCGCGATCTCTTCGGGGCTGACGGGAACGTGTTCGCTCTTGCCGGTGGTGTCCCCGGCTCCTGTGACGGCACAGGTGAGGATGACCTTGCGGTTCATGATGACTCCTTCAGTCGATCGGCGGTTGTTGCGGTTGCGGATTTTGTGTCGGTCGTGGGTTGTTCTGCGGCGGACGGCGCGGCTGCTGTACTCGCAGCGGTCGCTTCCTGCGACGGATGCATGATGGCGCGATCGAGGTAGGAGCGCAGACGCCGGGAGAAAGTCTCGGTGTCCATCACCCCGGTGAGCACCTTGATGCCGAGTCCGTCGAGGAGGGAGGTGAGCTCGTCGGCCATGGCACGTGGATCGCCGGCTCGGAAGCAGCCGGTGCGCTGACCGTCCTCGAGCGTCGTCTGGACGGTGCGCGACCAGCGTTCGTAGCTGAGCGGATAGTTCGACAGGGCCGAACCTTCGAGGGCCATTCGAGTCCACGTCTGCAGCCAGATCGACCATTCGCCGCGTTCCGTGCGTCCCAGTGGGGACTGCAGCTTCAGCAGACTTTCGAGTCTCTGCGCGGGGTCCGCGATGTCGTCGAGCCACGCGATCTGACGGTCGAAGGCGAGTTTGACCGAATAGTCGAGAGCGGCATCGAAGAGCTCGGATTTGTTGGCGAAGTAGTAATGGATGCTCGGCGCCGAGACCCCGGACGCCGCCGCGATATCGGCGATGCGCACCGCGTCGAAGCCGTACCGGCCGAACAGCGTCCACGCCGTCTCGGCGATCGTGCGTCTCGGGTTGGCGTCGTCGTCGCTGACTGCCGCGGCTGCTGGGTTCGGCGGAAGCGCGGAGACCTGGGACTCGTCGCCGAGCAGCCACCGGACGGTCACACCTGTGGCGGTGGCCACGCCGAGGAGCTCATCGGCAGTGAAGCGGCGGCGACCTGACAGCGCCTTGGACAGCTTCGTCTCGTCGATGCCGATCACAGAGGCGATCTTGCGCTGCTTCAATCCGGACCGCCGGATGGCGTCCCGGACGCGGAGTCCGGTGGCCTCGGAGCCCCTGTCGATCGTGCCGCGGGAATGATCCCCGGCTTCGGTCGTCTGCCCTCCTGTCATGGTGCCGAACCTACCTCAGCAACAAGTCCGCTCGCAAGTAAATATGAATAAGAGTCAGAACTTGCGATCCGTGGCCATGGAGAAGAATTCGTGTCGATCCGAACCGTCCGAGGCACCACAAATCGGTTCTATGCGGTTAGTCTCGTTATCGGTGGGCGATCCCCATCACCATCGACCGCGCCGAGGAGCCCCAATGACCGACAGTCTTCATTCCCGCATGCACGTCGTCTCCGATGAGACCCGAAACCTCGTGAATCTCGTGCTCGAGTACTCGCGTCGTCGGACTCTGGCCGAGGACACCCCGCTCGACCATCCGACCTCGGAAGCCGAGCTGCGTCGACTGGCCGGTCCCACCGTCACCGAGGAGGGGCTGGGATCAGCTCGGGCGCTGGCGATCTTCGAGCACATCTTTGCTCCGGCCTGTATCTCCACCGACCATCCGAAGTACCTGTCGTTCATCCCCAGCGCTCCCACGAAGGCGGCTGTCGCCTTCGACCTGGTCGTCTCCGCCAGCGCTCTCTACGGCGGTTCGTGGCTCGAAGGTGCCGGAGTCGTCCATGCAGAGAACGAAGTCCTGCGCTGGCTGGCGGGAGAGTTCGGGCTGCCCGCTGGAGCCGGGGGAGTCTTCGTCCAAGGAGGTACGATCGGCAACCTCTCAGCTCTCGTCGCCGCCCGCAACGCACAGAAGGAGAAGCTCGGTGAGACTCGGCCGGGACGCTGGGTGATCGTGTGCAGCGCCGAAGCCCACTCCTCGGTCGCCTCCGCTGCCGAGGTCATGGATGTCGATGTCGCCCCGGTGGCCACCGGCGAGGACGGGATCCTGCGTCCCGACGGCGTGCGTGAGGCCCTGCTCGAACACGGGGACGCCGTGATCGCGGTGGTCGCCACCTCGGGGACGACGAACTTCGGCACCATCGATGACATCGCCGGCATCGCCGCTCTCAAGGACGAGTTCGACTTCTGGCTCCACATCGACGGCGCCTACGGTCTGGCCGCGATGCTCTCGCCGCAGGCACGCCACAAGTTCGCCGGAGTGGAGAAGGCCGATTCGCTCATCGTCGACCCTCACAAATGGCTCTTCGCTCCCTTCGACGCCTGTGTGCTCATCTACCGCGATCCGAATTCGGGGAGGCGAGCGCACACGCAGAAGGCCGAATATCTCGATACGCTCACCGACGCTCAGGATTGGAGCCCCTCAGACTTCGCCATCCAGCTGACGCGGCGACCGCGTGGGCTGCCGCTGTGGTATTCGCTGGCCAGCTATGGTGCCGAAACGTATCGGGAGGCGATCGGCCATTCGATCGATCTGGCGCGTGAGATCGCCACGGAGATCAAGCATCGAGAGCATCTGCGGCTCGTGCGCGAACCCGAACTCTCGGTCGTCGTGTTCGAACGCGACGGTTGGCAGCGGTCGGATTATGATGCATGGTCGGATCGTCTGCTCGAGGACCAGCGCGCTTTCGTCGTCCCGAGCTCGCACCAGGGGCGGCCGAATGCCAGGTTCGCGATCGTCAATCCGCTGACGACGTTCGACGATCTCACCGACATCCTCGATTCGATGGAGTGAATGGATGCGTTCGATCCGTCCTTCACTGAGGTCCTCGATCTTCTGAGGGCCCCGCAGAGGTGACGGTCGCTCAGTCTTCGGGTGCATCCTCGGCGGCGGTCGTCGGCTTCGACCGGGGACGGAGTTCGACGGTGAAGGCGGGAAGCAGAGCCTGGGTGATCGGGCCGATCCCCAAGGCATAGAGGACTGTGCCGACCCCGACGACTCCGCCGAGAAGCCAGCCCACGGCGACGACGCTGACTTCGATGAGGGTGCGCACCAGTCGGATCGAGCGTCCGGTCACGCGGGAGAGCCCGGTCATCAGCCCATCGCGGGGGCCCGGCCCGAATTGGGAGCCGATGTACATCGCCGAGGCGGCCCCGTTGAGGACGACGCCCGTGACCATGAGCGCGATGTTCCACCCGAGTTCTTCGGGCCGGGGCAGGAACAGGCGGGTGAGGTCGAGCGCCGGCCCGACGAGGAGGGCATTGAGAATCGTGCCGATCCCCGGCTGCTGGCGCAGCGGGATCCAGATGAGGAGCACGAGGAACGCGAGAATTGTGATGATGGTGCCGAAGGTCAGCGGCACGTGCTTCTGAATGCCGGAGTGGAGGACGTCCCACGGCATCATGCCCAAGCCCGCGTTGACCATCATCGCCATCGAGGCACCGAAGAGGTAGAGGCCGAGGATCAGCTGGGGGAGACGCCGCCACAGCCGTCCGCCGCGCAGCTGAGCGATGGGACCGACGTTGGCCAGTTGACGCCTCGGGGCTCTCATCTTCGTCATGTGGTGGCTTTCTGAGGGTGCGATCAGAGGGACATTTCCATCATGACCGAAATTGGTCTTGTGCGATATAGCCACTTCGTGGAAAGTGGTCCCATGAGGTCAGAACCATGAGCACACCGGTCCTGGGAGCCAAACGACTCATCGGCATCATCGGAGACGGACCGTGGAAGGCGCCCGCATACGAATCGCTGGCCGCCGCAGTGGCCGCGGCGATCACCGACGGACGACTCCCGGTCGGCACGAGGCTGCCGAGCGAACGCGAACTCGCAGCCGCCTCCGGTCTCTCGCGGACGACGACGGGACGGGCGTACGCTCAGCTGCGGGAACAGGAATACATTCTCACTCGCCGAGGCTCCGGCAGCATCGTTCAGCTGCCCAGCGTCCCGGGCGGCCGTATCGACCACCTGCTCTCACCTGCCGGCGGCGACGAGTCGGAGGTCGATCTCACGTGCACCGCTCCGGTCGCACCTCCGGATATCCTCGACGCCTACGATCGGGCACTGTCACGTTTGGGTGCCTACCTGCCCGGCACCGGGTACTATCCTTCCGGGTTGCCGGTGCTGCGGGAGATCATCGCCGATCGCTATACCCGGCGCGGCGCCCCGACCGACCCTGATCAGATCCTCATCACCTCTGGGGCACTCGGCGGTGCGGCCATCGCCGTCCGCGCCCTCCTCGACGTCGAACCGCATGAGTCCGCGCGCCTCGGCGGGGCACGGTCGACCTCGCGGGTGCTCATCGAAAGCCCCACCTATCCGAATGCGATCGCCACACTCGAAGGCGCGGGCGCCGCTCTCGTGACCTACCCCCTCGAGTTCGGAACTCAGGGGCATCATTGGGACATCGACGCCATGGAGCAGCTGATGGGACAGACACGTCCGCGCAGCGCCTATCTCATCCCCGACTTCCACAATCCGACCGGCGCACTGCTGCCCGAAGCCCAGCGCAGTGAGCTCGCGGAGGCTCTTCGTCGGCATCGAGTCGTCCCCGTCTTCGACGAATCCCTCGTCGAACTGGAACTCGAGGACGGCAGGATGGCCACCCCGATGTCCGCGCTGATCACGGACTCGGTGACAGTGGGCAGTGTGAGCAAGATCTATTGGGGAGGCCTGCGCATCGGATGGATGCGCATTCCCCGCCACCGGATCGGTCATTTCGCGTCCTCCCGGCTCGGACTCGACCTGGGAGCACCGGTCCTCGAACAGCTCGTCACGGTCGAACTCATGAGCAATCACGATGCCGTTGTCGCCGACTGCCGCTCCCGGCTCAGAGCCGCCCGAGACCTGCTCGCCGCACAGGTGAGGTCATGGCTGCCAGAGTGGAAGCTCATCGTCCCCTCCGGTGGAATGGCGCTGTGGGCCGAACTGCCGGAGGCACGTTCCGGGGTACTCTCGATCGCCGCGAGAAACCATGGTCTCCGCCTCGTCGCAGGACCGAACTTCGCCCCCGCCGGTGGACTCGATCGGTGGGTGCGCCTGCCCTATACGGTGACGGAGAGCGAACTGCAGCAGGTGGGGCCGCGACTGGCCGCAGCCTGGGAGGAAGCCAAATCGATGACCGGACGTGGACCGACCGACCGGGCCCGCATCGTGGCGTGAACATCGCGGGCACGCAGGGAAAATCTGAGTACGATGACCGTATGGGAGACGACAGCGGACTCAGTCACGATGGGCAGTACTCGACGGCGACGACCGTCGGGGAGTTCCGAGCCAATATCGCCGAGGTGAAGCGCCGGATCGCCGCTGCCGCCGAGCGCGCCGGCCGGGACCGCGCCGACATCGAGCTGCTTCCAGTGAGCAAGACCGTACCCCAGGAGGGCATCCGCCTCGCCGTTGCCGCCGGTTGTGCGAAGTTGGGTGAGAACAAGGTTCAGGAAGCCCACCGCAAATCCGAGGAGATGGCCGACCTCGACATTCATTGGGCAGTGATCGGGCACCTCCAGTCGAACAAAGCCAAGGACGTGGCGAAGTTCGCCAGCGAATTCCAGGCGCTCGACCGACTCAAGGTCGCCAGAGCCCTCGACCGTCGACTCGAAGCGGAAGGACGCAGCCTCGACGTGTATGTCCAGGTCAACACCTCCTCTGAGGACTCCAAATTCGGCATGCCGCCGGAAGAGCTCCTCGACTTCCTCAAGGAGGTGCGAGCCTTCGAGACTCTCAAGGTCCAGGGACTGATGACTTTGGCAGTCTTCTCTTCGGATATCGACCGTGTCCGTCCCTGCTTCCAGCTTCTGCGCGGTCTGCGCGACCAGGTTCGCGAAACCGATCCTGACCTTCTCGGCCTGGGGCGGCTGTCGATGGGCATGTCCGGTGACTTCGAAGTGGCCATCGAAGAGGGCGCAGACTGCGTCCGTGTGGGGCAGGCCATCTTCGGTCGACGAGCGCTGCCAGACTCCCACTACTGGCCCGAAGCCGACTGAACGGCCGACCGGCTGTGCCTCCTTCCCACCCGGAGTCCGGACGTGACAAGCCATCGGCTCAGACGAGCTCGGACGCCGTTCGCAGCCCCTCGACGCAGATGCTCTGGTGGTTCGGCGGTGCCGTGCTCGGCGTCATCCTCGGGGCGGGAATCTCCGGATTCGCCGCTCTGGTCGAAACCGCTCTGACGCCGTGCCTCATCGCTCTGCTCTTCCTCACGTTCCTCGACATCCCCTTCGAAACGGGATTGCGTGCGGTTCGCGATCTGCCTCTTCTTGCCGTGACGGCGGGGTTGAATTTCCTCATCGTCCCGCTGGTGGTCGCCGGTCTCATCACGGTCTTCGACATCGCTGATCCGCTGCTGCCGGCTGTGCTCATCGTGCTGCTGTGTCCCTGCATCGACTACGTCATCGCATTCACACGCGCGACCGGAGGCGCCGCCGATCGCCTGTTGATGCTCACTCCCATGCTCATGATCGCTCAGCTGCTGTTGCTGCCCGTGATGCTGTGGGCGGTCACCGGAGGGCGGCTGAGCATCGATCTGCCTGTTCGTCCGCTCGTCGGCGCGCTGGTGCTGTTCATCATCATTCCTCTTACGGCCGCCGTCGTCGTTCGTCGACTTGCCCGCCGGAGGCCACGATTGGGCCGGCCCCTCGCCGCGAGCGCACGTCTGATGGATCCGGTCATGACGCTGACGCTGCTCGTCATCACTGCCTCGGTCACCCCGAGGATCGCCCATTCCGCCGGACAGTTGGGGACCGTGGCCGTCGTCTTCGCAGTCTTCGCTGTCGTGATGACCACGATCGGGTGGGGCGTCACGCGGGCTCTGCACGTCGGTCCGCGGCTGTCACGTGCTGTGATCCTCTCCGCCGTCACGCGCAATTCCCTGGTCATGCTTCCGATCGTTCGTGCGATCACCGGGGAGGGCATCGGTCCAGCGGGGGTCGTGACGCAGACCCTCATCGAGCTTCTTGTTCTGATCGTCCTCGTGCGCGTCCTGCCTCGTCTGGTGCCGGCCACTGCCGTGACCGAAAACCGCTAGCAATCGTTCTCCTCGGGGCGGACAATGGAACTATGTTCACCTCCGATCAGTGTTATCAGGCAGTCACTTCCCGTGACCGACGCTTCGATGGAATGTTCTTCACCGCGGTGCGCACCACCGGGATCTTCTGCCGTCCGTCGTGTCCGGCGAGGACTCCGCGGCGGGAGAACGTGGACTTCTTCGTCACGGCCGCGGCCGCGGCAGACGCCGGTTTCCGGGCTTGCCGACGGTGCCGCCCGGATGCCAGTCCGAATTCGCCGCAGTGGGACACCCGCGGAGACGTCGTGGCCCGAGCCATGCGCCTCATCCGCGACGGTGCCGTCGACCGCGGGGGAGTCGAAACTCTCGCCGCCGAACTCGGGTACAGCACTCGCCAACTCGGGCGCCTCATCCATGCCGAGCTCGGTGCGGGACCTCTGGCGCTGGCTCGCACCGAACGGGTGCGCACTGCCAGGACACTCATCGAGTCCACCGCGATGCCGATGAGCGAGATCGCCTTCGCCGCCGGCTTCTCCAGCATCCGACAGTTCAACGACACCTTCCGAACGATGTATTCGATCTGCCCACGACAGCTGCGCAGAGACGGTGCCGAACATTCGGTGACCGACGAAGTCGTACTCCGATTGGCGTATCGCCCGCCGTTCGACTTCGCGCATCTGCTCGGGTATCTCGAGGCACGAGCCGTTGCCGGGATCGAAAACGTGTCGGACGGCGCCTATACCCGGTCGATGCGGCTGGCTCACGGTCCCGCCGTGATCACGGTGCGGCAAGGGCACGGGGACTTCGTTGACTGCCGTATCCGCATGGCCGACACCCGCGACCTCGGCAGCGCCGTCGCACGAGTCCGGCGCCTCCTCGACCTCGATGCCGACCCCGAGGCGATCGCCCATACACTGCGGTCGGCGGGCCTGCGCAGTCTCGTCGACGACCATCCAGGACTTCGTTCACCGGGCCACAGCGACCCTGTCGAACTGGCTCTGCGGACAGTCCTCGGACAGCAGATCTCCTTGGCCGCCGCCCGCACCCATCTGGAACGCCTCGTCGCGGGTGTTGGAGAATCACTGCCGGAGGAGCTGAGCTTCGGCGGAGTCGACAGGGTCTTTCCCACCGCCGAGGCGATCGCCGCTGTCCCCGCATCCGAATGGGCGTTGCCTTCGAGTCGGATCAGGACGATTCAGACACTGTCGCAGGCGTTGGCCGAGGGCAGTGTGAACCTCGGCGCGGGCAGCGACCGCGAGGAAGCGAGCCGGAATCTGCTGGCACTGCCCGGAGTCGGTCCGTGGAGCAACGGCTATATCCGGATGCGCGCCCTCGGAGATCCCGATGTCTTCATGGACTCCGACCTCGGCGTGAAGAAGGCCCTCGCCGAACTCGATGAGAACTCAGCGGCACCTGCCGATTGGAAGCAGGTCGCCATGAACTGCAGCCCCTGGTGCTCCTACCTCACCCACCTGCTGTGGGCACATCACGCCCGCAGCCCAGCAGCCTGACCGACCGAGACCGAGCAACGAATGATTCTGCCCATGACTCACCCACACGAAGGACACGCAGACATGACCACGCCGACAACGACCCAACCCGACACCGCACGGAAGTTCACCGCTGCCATGGAGCTGCCGACCGCCTCGGCGCCGGTATATACGACGATCCTCGATACGGACCTGGGACCTCTCCTGCTCACCTCGGATGGGACCCACCTCACCGGGCTCTATCTCGAGGTCTCCGAGGCGATCGATGCTCGACTCGACAGAATGTTCGGAGTCGAACCGACTCCGGAAGACGACCTGGAGATCTTCCACCGCGCCGAGGCACAGCTGGGGGAGTACCTTTCAGGCCAGCGCACACAGTTCGATCTGCCCTTGGCGGCGAAGGGAACGGAATTCCAACGCTCGGTGTGGCAGGCGCTGACGCAGATTCCGTTTGGCAGCACAGCAGGTTACGTTGAGCTGGCCGAGATGCTGGGAAGACCCGGTGCGGCGCGTGCTGTGGGGGCCGCCAACGGAAAGAACCCCATCAGCATCATCGTGCCCTGCCACCGAGTCATCGGAGCGGACGGATCCCTGACCGGCTACGCATGGGGAGAGGGAAAGAAACGCACCTTGCTCACCCTGGAAACCCGCCCCTAATTACTACCTGACGGCGGCCCAGCAACCTCGCGCCAGGTTGCTGGGCCGCCGTCAGGTAGCAAGAAGGGCGGGGATCCTTGTTCGGATCCCCGCCCTTCAGCGGTGGAGGTAAGGGGATTCGAACCCCTGACCTTCTCCATGCCATGGAGACGCGCTACCAACTGCGCCATACCCCCGCTTGCCTGATCAATATTACCCACGTGTGGGTGAGAGACCAAATCGGCGGAGAGTGACGCTCGCCACAAGGGCGGGAATACTGGAACCCCGTGTTCAGGCACTGATCGGGGCCAACCCCGCGGCCCGAGTCCGATGAACTCGGGCCGCGGCGAGTCAGCTATCCGCCGAGGATTCTCCGCGGTGGATCAGATGAACGGCCGGACCTGGCTGAGGTAGCGCACGATATCCCGCTCGCGCAGTTCACGTACGCGCTGCTCGCGAGCGTGTTCGCGCAGGCGAGCCTGCTGACGAAGGGCAACCTTTAGGCGGCGCGACTCGGGTGTCGGGGCTGGGCGGCGCGCCCACCGGATGAGCTTCATTCCGGTGCTCAGGGCCCAGTGTCGTGGATAGGTGAATGGGAATGTGGTGGACACAATTATTCCTCGTGGTTTTCGGGCAGGGGATATCCGCAAATGGGCACGAGATATCCCGGAATGACGGTCAGATAAACAATTGCCGAAAGAGTCGTGACATTGACAATGAATCGCCTGCGCAAGGGTGCATATGACAAAGGCAGTTAATTGCCAATATGGCAATAGGTCATTGAAATGACAGATTCACTGATATGGCAACGGAATACGATAGGCAATGAATCCGAACTGGTCGGCCGCACAGCGGAAGGCGCCAGGTGGTACGGCGCTCACTCGCGAATGCAGCAGATCGGACCGAACTCAATGATGTCGGCGTGAAGTGGCCGGATCAGGTGCGGCAACTGGCGGTGCCAGGCACAGCAGGGATGCCGAAAGTGATCTGGACACAAGCCGGGCGTGAAGAATGCCGGATATCAGGCAACCGGTGGCTCAGAGGACAGCGGTGGCCGGAAGCCAACCGGTGGAAAAGACGTGGGAGACGGCTGTGTCAGCCGACGAGTCCTTGTCCGCCAATCGGGCAGGCAGCGTATTCATGCCAAGGCGTTCGAAGGTCAGGGCCTGCAAGAAAATTCATCATCGTAACTGCTCTCCTTTCATGGTCGTGGATCTCGTGGGGACGGCGTCAACGTCCGCTATTGTCAAGGTGCAATCAGGGTGGTGTCTGCGAATCCGTAATTGCACTGTCGAATTTAGCACAGCTTTCATTGCGTGTGGGAGTTTTGTTCATTATTTTCTCAAATATTTTCACTTCGTCTGTTCGGGTGAGAAAGACGGTTCGTGAAAACTGTTGGTCGAAGCGCTGTTTGGGCCGACGTAGAATCGGAAGAGACGTGCATCAGTCGGACACGCAGCTTGAGGAGTTGAGGATGTCAGAGACCGCCACCACCAGACGTCTGGTCGTTGGATACATCGCCACGGATCGGGGTCGGGATGCGATCTCGCTGGCCATTTCGATCGCGCGTTCCATCGACGTCGAACTCGTGGTCACCATCGTCCGTCCGGAATCATCGACGATTCTCGCCGGCAGCGCCGTGCCCAAGGACGGGGCCGGGATCGTGGCCCAGCAGATCGACGATTGGCTGGACGAAGCCCTGGCACTCATCCCCGATGACATCCGCGCCAGAGGCTGCATCCACATCGCCTCGAACGAATCCAAGGGCCTCATGGAGGTCGCCGAGCAGGAAGGCGCACTGGGCATTATCATCGGTGCACGGGCCACCACACTGATGCGCCAACTGCGCATCGGCACGGTCGCTTCGTCGCTGCTGCACTCGTCGACGGTGCCCGTCGTGCTCGCCCCGTCGGGCAGGTCCGACATCGGGCCGATCTCGCGGGTGACCGCACTCTACGGGGCTCGCCCAGGTGCTTCGTCACTCATCGGAGCGGCCATCGAATCGGCTGTCGGCCTCGGAGTCGATCTCAGACTGCTGTCCCTGATCGAGAACGACGGACTCTATGACGACGAGGTCGCCGAGATCACCGAATTCGCCGAACAGTACGGGGGAGCGGTGCTGGCGGACGACGCTTCGGAGATGCTGGCCTCTGGCCGTGCGACGGTGAGAACCAAGGCCGGAGCCGATATCGAAGAGGCCGCCGAGACCATCGACTGGCAGCCCGGCGACCTCGCCTTCATCGGATCGAGCCGCTTGGGCCACGGAGGCAAGGTCGCGATCGGTGCGAAGGCTCGCCGTCTGCTGCGTGTCCTGCCCGTTCCGGTGGTGGTCGTGCCCCGACGTGCCGTGAGTCGACTGCACACTGCCGAAACCGACTGAGGTGCGGATACGAGAATCACGGCGGACCGACATCCGGCTGGGCTCCCACAGCACGGCCGCGTGGATCTATCCGGGTGAGCGGCGTCGGCGTCCGCTGCTGATGGTGCATGGCTTCCGTGGGGATCATCATGGAATGGACCTCATCGCCGGCAGCATCACCGACCGCGAGGTGATCGTGCCCGACCTGCCCGGGTTCGGTCTCACTGCCCCGCTGGATTCGGGTTCGTCGCTCTCTGCCTTCGTCGATCATCTCCTCGCTTTGCGCGCCGAGGTGGGCAGGCAGCGGGGCGTGACACCGATCCTGGTGGGGCACTCCTTCGGTTCGATCCTGGTCAGCCACCTGGCGGCCTCCCACCGGGACGTCGTCGACGAGCTCGTGCTCATCAATCCGATCACCAGCCCCGCCCTCGAAGGGCCCGCACGTTTCCTCACCGCGGTCACCCGAGCCTATTACGCCCTCGGCGCGCGGCTGCCCGAGCGAGTCGGTCGCTCCCTGCTGAGCAACCCCGTGATCGTCCGCGCCATGAGCGTGGCCATGGCCACGACCCGCGATCCTGGCCTGCGTTCGTACATCCATGATCAGCATTCGCGGCACTTCTCGTCGTTCGCTGACCGCGCGTCCCTGTCAGAGGCCTTCGCGACGTCCGTCGCGCACACCGTCACCGAGGTGGCCGACCAGCTGAGTATGCCCACGCTCGTCATCGCCGGCGATCAGGACGCCATTGCCCTGATCGGCCCGACCCGGGCATTCGTGGAGAAGCTCCCCGACGTCGAATTCGTGGAATTGGGCGGGGTGGGCCACCTCGTGCACTATGAACGGTCGGAGGAGGCCGCCTCGGCGATCATGGATTTCTGCCACCGGCGAATCGACGGGTGATTCGGCGTGTGACAAGGCGCAAGGAAAGCCGGTGAATCGACGAAGGGCCGCTGCGCATCAGCGCAGCGGCCCTTCTCAAGCCGTGTTGGAGATCAGCGGCGGGAGTCGCGCGCCCAGCGGTAGAGAATCGGCACGAGGAATGCGAAGCACGACGCGAGCAGACCACCCCAGAACACCCAGAACTCGGTTCCCTCAGGTGAGGAGAATGAGGCTCCGAAGAGGTAGAGTCCGAACACGAACAGAGCGAAGGCGAAGACGAAGACGATGACATCGGCGAACGATGCTGAATTGCGGGTTCTCTTCGGGGCGGCGATATCGGACATGGTCTCCTCCGGCGATGTTTCTGGTGGTCAGCTGACTCTCAGCAACAGTCTACATCGCGTAGAGGACTTTGCTCATCTCCGGTCGTGTTCGGCGCTTCGCTCCGGGACCAGCCAACCGAGCAGAGCCGAGACGATCGAGACGATGATCGCGGCGAAGATGGCGGAGAAGAAGAACGAATCGATGGTGAACTCGAACGGGGTGAACCCGCTGAGCCAACTCGTCAGCGCCAACATGATCGCGTTGATGACGATGGAGAACAGTCCCAGGGTCAGACACGTGATCGGAGCCGAGACGAAGCTGAGGATCGGTTTGATGAAGGCATTCGCCAATCCGAAGATGAGGCCGATGACGAGGTAGGAGATGATCATCGCCGGAATGGCGCCGGCCTGCTCCTCGACGACCCGGTTCCCTGTGATCGTCACACCCGGCAGGATCCAGGCCGCCACCCAGATCGCACAGGCGTTGACGATGACGCGAGACAAGAAGTTCATAGCCGTCATCCTCGCAGACCGATCTGCGTTCTTTCTGAGTCGCGGATGGGAATGAGGTCCGTGCCATGGTGATCAAACTCAACGTCGCTTGGTGCATTGGCACTCGAATCGGATCGCCAAACACAGTAGCCTGAAGGTGAACCCTTCGGTTCGACTTTCTCAGACCAACAGCGTGCACCTACCGAGTGATTTGATCCAGGTCACCACGGCGGCACGACCTCCCGGACGAGCGGGAGCAGAAACTGGATTGATATGACAGACAGCGACATGCCCGCCTCGGCTCGGCGCACCACCGCGCAGCAGTCCTCACCGACACTGTTCTCGGCCGTCGGACGCAGCTATTTCCCGATCGCCTTCGTCGCCCGCATGCCTTTCGCCATGATCGTCGTCGGTGTGCTCACCCTCGTTGTGGCCGGCCGCGGATCGCTGAGCTTGGGCGGGATCAACTCAGCTGTGGTCGGATTGGGCACGGCTCTGTTCGGTTCCTTCATCGGGGCGGCCGCCGACCGGTGGGGTCAGCGCTATGTTCTGCTCATCGCCGGGATCCTCAACTGCCTGGCGCTGACCTTCATGGCGTGGGTCGTCTTCAGCCCGCTGCCGGATTTCGTCGTGTTCATCGCCGCCTTCGCGATCGGTGCCACCTCACCTCAGGTCGCGCCGATGTCGCGGTCTCGCCTCGTCGACATCGTCATGTCTGTGCTGCCCTTGTCGAGGCGGCCGAAGGTGCTCAATGCCACGATGGCCTATGAATCCGCAGCCGATGAGGTCATCTTCGTCTTCGGACCCTTCCTCGTCGGACTCTTGGCGACCTTCTTCACCCCGGTCGCGCCCATCATCGGGGCGGTCGTGATGACGCTCGTCTTCGTCTCCGCCTTCGCACTCCACCCGACCGGGCGGGCGCGTTCGACTGGAACGTCGAGCAGCCTCGGCGAGCGTGCCCCCGCCAAGGACATGTTCACCGCCGGTGTCTTCGTCATCATCCTCGGTGTCTTCGGCGTCGGAATGGTGTTCGGCTCCACCCTCACCGCTCTCACCGCGCTGACCAACGACATCGGCCGGCCGGAGGAGGCCGGTCTCATCTACGGAGTGATGGGCATCGGCTCTGCGGTGCTGGCGATCTCGGTGGCGCTGTTCCCCTCTGCGTTCGCTCTGTGGGCGCGACTGCTGTGCTTCGCGCCCATTCTGGTCACGGGATCGGTCATCCTCGCGTCGACGGAATCGATGCCGATCATCGTCATGGCTCTGCTGCTCATGGGCACGGGAATCGGCCCGAGCCTCGTCACCCTCTTCAGCCTCGCCGCCGAACGTGCGCCGCTCGGACGGTCGGCGACCGTGATGTCGATGGCGGGGTCGGCGATCATCGTCGGCCAATCGGTGTCCTCGGCGATCAACGGAATCCTCGCCGAGGATCGGGGAACGGCCGTGGCGATGGCCGTCCCGGTGGCCGCCTCGGCGATCGTCCTGTGTGCCGGTGTCCTCAATCTGTTCGTCGGGAGGCACCGCGATCTGGGCTCTGACAAGCCGTCACGGCAGCGCGTCAACGGAGCCGAGGAAGAGATCTGAATCACTTCGACTTTCCGCGTTTTGGGACGGCGTGTCCCAGGCATTGCCAGGTGTGACCGGGACATAACCGAGGAGTAGGATGTCCGCTGGTCCATCGTGAAATGCGCCACGGATCGTGGCCTCTCACACCACTACGGAAAGCACACAATGTCTTCAAGCACCTCGACGACCGAGGCCGTCCGCAGCGATACCCGCTTCTTTGGACACCCTCTGCCGCTCATGCAGCTGTTCAGCCTGGAACTGTGGGAGCGATTCTCCTACTACGGGATGAACGGCATCCTCGCGATCTACCTCTACTTCAGCGTCACCGACGGCGGCATGGGGATGGAGCAGGGTACGGCCGTGGGCATCGTCGGTGCGTACGGCGGTGCGGTCTTCCTCGCCACGATCCTCGGCGCCTGGATCGCCGACCGCCTCGCCGGAGCGGAGAAGGTCCTCTTCTACTCCGCGATCATCATCATGGTCGGTCACATCTGCCTGGCTTTCATCCCCGGCTTCGGGGGAGTGGCCGTCGGCCTCATCCTTGTCGCGCTCGGCTCGGGCGGTCTCAAGGCGAACGCCTCGGCACTGGTCGGTGAACTCTACGAAGAGAAGGACCCGCGTCGTGACGCCGGCTTCACCATCTTCTACATGGGCGTGAATATCGGTGCCCTCCTCGGCCCGCTGCTCACCGGACTCCTGCAGAAGAACATCGGATTCCACTATGGATTCGGGGCCGCCGCGGTCGGTATGGCACTCGGCCTGATCATCTACCTCACCGGTCGCAAGAGCCTGCCGCCGGAGTCTCGTGTTGCAGTCAATCCGCTGCCGAAGAACAAGCTCTACCTCTTCATCGTGGCCGTCGTGGTCGTCATTCTCCTCGCCGTCATTCTGTGGATGACGAAGATCGTCAACCCGGAGAACCTCGATTGGTGGATCGCCGGGATCTCTGCCGGAGCGGCCGCCTGCTACTTCATCGTCATGTACACCTCGCCGCAGACGAACTCCGACGAACGCTCTCGTGTCCTCGCCTTCATCCCGTTCTTCCTGACGGTTGTGGTGTTCTGGTCGATGTACCAGCAGATCTTCGGCGTTCTGACCGTCTACTCGGATACACAGCTCAACCGTTCGATCTTCGGGTGGGAGATGCCGATCAACTGGATCCAGCTGATCCCTGCGTTCTTCGTCATCGTCTTCGCCCCGCTGTTCGCGACGATGTGGATGAAGCTCGGACCCAAGCAGATCTCGACACCGGTCAAGGCCGGACTGTCTCTCGTGCTCATCGGCATCGGCTTCCTCATGTTCCTGCCCTTCGCTGAGGCCGGTCCCAATGAGACTCCGCTGCTGTGGGTGGTTCTCACCCTGGCCGTGTTCGTCTTCGGTGAGCTGCTCATCTCGCCGGTGGGCCTGTCGTTCTCGACGAAGGTCGCTCCGAAGGTCTTCCAGTCGCAGATGATCGCCGTGTTCTTCCTTGCCTCGGGTGTCGGTACGGCACTGTCCGGTGTGCTCGGCGGGTACTTCGACGCCGGCAACCAGGCACCCTACTGGCTGTCGGTCGGCGGATCGTCGGTCGTGCTCGGCCTGCTCGCGCTGACGCTGACGAAGCCGATGCTGGGGCTGCTGCGCGGAATCCGCTGATTCAGTAGCTTCGCGCATAGCCAGCGCAGTCCGAAGGCTCCTGTGGGTCACCGCCTCACAGGAGCCTTCGTCGTTTCCGGGCGGGCATCCCTCACCCGCAGTGTCGCTTCAGAGCGTTGCAGCACGAGGGTGTGGCCGGACGGGTGAGGGGTGCGGTGCCACCGGCAGGTTATACGAGTTCGGGTGACAGATGCCGGGCATCGAGAGGCTGCCTGCAACAGTCAGACGCCGATGAAGATGGGCAGCGCGTCAGGATGGTGGGCGTGGACGATCGTGAGGAACACGAGCGCGTCGAAGAGCAGATGCACCGTGACCGTATACGGCAGCGATTTCGTGCGAGTGAAGATGAAGGCCTGCACGAGTGCGAAGGGGATCGTCAGCAGCGGACCGATCGACCGGTAGCCGAGCTCCCAGAGGAACGAGACGAAGATGATCGTGGTGAATACGTTCGCGGTCCAGAACGAGAAGTGTTTGCGCAAGAGGGCGAATACCGTGCAGATGAAGAACAGCTCGTCCCAGATGCCCACGGCGTTGACCCCGAAGAACAGTCGGATGATCTCCGACCAGTTCGTCAGCGGAGGCCAGTTGAGGTAGACCCCGGTGCGCATGAAGTACTGCGGCAGCACTGCCCAGGCGACCACAACGACGAAGACCAGCCAGGCCCACTCCAGCCGCGACCAGGGCTGGCCGCGACGCAGCGGAAACTGGATCGTCTTGTCTTCGAACACATAACGAGTCACGAGCCAAGGGCCGATGACGACGGCCGAGAGCACAACGCCCATGCGTGCGATGTTCGACCACGAGATATCGGCTTCGACCGATATCGCCGAGATGAGAGCGAGACACGCGGCGATGATGCTGAGGTCTCTGGCGAAACTCCGATTGACACTCCACGCGATGATCAGGGCCGCGAGCATCGGTGCGTATCCGAAGGCGCGGACCTGCGGAAACGTCGTTCCCAGGCCGAAGAGCACAACCGCCGAGACCGCCAGCGAGGCAGCCGCAGCGGCCTCCCAGCTGAGCGGTTTCAACTGTGAGGATTCGATGGTTACTGCTCGGTCAGTGTCCACGCTCCACACTGTAGACGAACCCGGCCCGAGCCGCACCGGAACTTCGACCAGTGCCGCACCGAATCATCGCGTCTGGCTCCGCCGATTCACAAGTAGGATCGGAGCGAGGGAAGGACATCATTGGACCCAGAGGACTACTCCGAGCTCATCGCCGAATTGGCACCGAATCTCCACACCGAGACGACGCCGGTACGCAGCGCCGTCGGGCGCACCACGGCCTCGGACATCAGAGCTCCGCGATCGGTGCCCGACTTCGCCGCCTCAGCGATGGATGGATTCGCCCTCGACGGCGCCGCCCTGAACTCCGCCCGCGACGGGAATGCCATTCGAGTCGTCGGCGACACTCCCGCCGGACATTCCGCCGTCACGCTGCAGACGGGATGTGCCGTGCGCGTGATGACCGGCGCTCCCGTTCCCTCCGGCGCCGAGGCGGTCGTCCCTGTCGAGCTGACCGACGCTCGACAGACCGGGCCGGCTCCCGAAGCCATCCGAATCGATTCCCTCCCCGCCGCTGTCCCGCCCGGGTGGAACATCCGCTCGATCGGTGAGGACATGTGCCGGGGCGACATCGTCCTGACCGCCGGGGAGCGGATCACCTCGGCCGGAGTCGGCGTGCTGGCGATGCTCGGCATCACCGAGATCGAAGTTCTCCGCAGACCCCGCATCGGTCTGATCGTCACCGGGGACGAAATCCAGGGTGCCGACCAGACAGGTGAGAGTCGCACCGAGGCGGACGCCTCCTCGATCTTCAATTCGAACCTGCCGATGCTCGCCGCCGCAGTCCGCGGCTTCGGTGCCGAACCCATCGAAGCCACGTGCAGCGACGACGCCGACGAGCTGCGAGGTGTGCTCACGTCGATGAGCGCCGAGGCCGACCTCGTGGTGACAACCGGAGGTATCAGCGCCGGTGCCTTCGAAGTCGTCCGTCAGGTCCTGGAACCCGACCATTCGACGTTCCGCCGATTGGATATGCGACCCGGATCGCCTCAGGGCTTCGGACGCCGCGGCACTCTGCCGCTCATCCATCTGCCCGGCACTCCACAGGGAGCCTTCGTCGCCTTCCACCTCTTCGTCGGCTCGCTGCTGACCCAGAAGAGCCTGCGACGGAGATGGCGGAAGGGACTTCTCGCAGGACCCGGTCTGCGAACACACGGAAACGCCGCCACTTTCCGTCCCGGCACCTTCACCGAATCAGGGGAGATCCTCCCTGCCGACCGGTCCAGGCTTCCGAACTTCGCCGCGGCCGATGTGATCATCAGAATCCCGCGCGGCACCGATACCCCGCATGGTTCAGCAGAACTGTGCGCAGGCACGGCCATCGACTACCTCGAGTGCTGACGCCTTCCCTCCCTCCCTTCCGGATTAGGATGGGGCCATGTCGACTTCACGCCTGAGTCCTGCCGACCGGACCCGCTACGCCCGGCAGATCCGACTGTCCGGATTCGGTGAAAGCGCGCAGGCCGCACTGCTCGACTCGCATGTTCTCGTCATCGGTGCCGGGGGACTCGGCGCCCCGATACTCAGCTACCTCGCGGCCGTCGGCATCGGCACGATCACCGTGATCGATCCCGATGTCGTCGAGCTGAGCAATCTGCATCGCCAGGTCATCCACACCGAGGCGGCCATCGGCACTCGTAAGATCGATTCCGCCCGGCAGCGGATGAACGGGATCAATTCGTCGATCGAGGTCCGGACGATTCCGCAGCTGCTCACTCCGGACAACGCTCTCGAACTCTTCGAAGGCGTCGACATCGTCGTCGACGGCAGCGACAACTTCGCCACCCGCTACCTTGCCAACGATGCCTGTGAGATTCTCGGAATCCCACTCGTCTGGGGGACGATCCTCGGTTTCGACGGTCAGGTCGCCGTCTTCGATGCCGAACGCGGCGCCACACTGCGCGACCTCTACCCCGAGGTTCCGGCTCCGGGCAGTGTGCCCGACTGTTCGGTCGCCGGAGTCCTCGGGCCCCTGTGCGGAAGCATCGGATCCGCGATGGCGATGGAGGCCATCAAGGTGCTCACCGGAATCGGCACACCGCTCGTCAACAGCGTGGCCATCCACAGCAGCCTCGACACCAGTTGGGAGACGGTCCCGGTGCGACCGATTCCGGGCAGGCCTCCGGTGACAGACCTCGGGCAGCACCGCGGCGACTACGCCCAGCACACGTTCGACTCACTCAAGACCGACGACACCGCAGAGAGAATAGCCGGCCCGACCACAGGGGAAAGCCTTCTGGGGCCGGCCACCGTCACCTGGGCGGACGTCGACGCCGACTCCATCCTCGTCGACATCCGCGATGACGATGAGGTCGCCTCGGGGATGGTCCCCAGTGCCATTCACATTCCGATGGACGAGCTGCTCGCCGATCCCAGCCGCCTGCCGACTCCCGACACAGCGGACACGTCCGCCTTCTCTGATGCCGCTCCAGCACGGCCGCACGGTATCGCCCTCTACTGCCGCTCGGGGGTGCGCTCGGCGAAGACCGCCGCGCAGCTGCGCTCTCACGGCATCGCGGTGACCTCGGTCAACGGCGGATATCTCGCCTATCTGTCACAGGCGGCTCCAGAGCAGAGCTGACGAGGCTTCAACCGATCTCGCCGTTCAAGGTCCTACCCGCCGGCGAACGGCGGGAGGACATCGACGGTGTCACCGTCGGACAGTTTCACGGACCGATCGGTGGCGGCCACGGAATTGACGAGGAAGCTCGAGCGCGACAGCACGGTCGCGGCTTGGGGGTCGGCCGCCTCGGCGAGTGTCGTGACGAGCTCATCGACGGACCCGGCACGGATCTGTGATTCGCGGGCGCCGAAGGCCTCCCGGGCTGCGGCGAAGAACCGAACGGTGATGGTGGGCACTTATCCTCCGATGGCGCTCATGGGTCGTTGTGGCTGCTCGAACGAATCCGTGTCCATCCCATGACCGGCGAGCTTCTTCCAGTGCGCACCCTTCCACAGGTTCGCAATCGATTCGTCGGAGGCGCCGTCGCGCATCGCCGTGAGCAGATCGACCTCGGTGCGGGAGAACAGGCAGGTGCGCACACGTCCTTCCGCGGTCAGGCGGGTGCGAGTGCAGTCGGCGCAGAAGGGACGCGTGACCGAAGCGATGATGCCGACAGTGCCGAGGATCGAATCGGGACGGCGTCGATCGGCGACGAGGAACTTCTCGGCCGGGGCGCCGTTCCGCGGGGCCGAATCCGGGGTGAGCACGAATCGGGGTTCGAGGAGGGCGAAGATGTCGGCGGCGGTGATCATCGTCGTCCGCTCCCAGGAATGTCCGGCGTCCAGGGGCATCTGTTCGATGAACCGCAGGCTCAGATCCTGTTCGAGGCACCACTGCAGAAGATCAGGAGCCTGTGCGTCGTTGACTCCCGGCAGCAGCACGGCGTTGATCTTCACGGGGTTGAGTCCCGCGGCTTTCGCCCCGTCGATGCCCTCGAGCACACGTTTGAGGAACGGGCGCCGGGTCATGGTCGCGAAGGTCTCCGGATCGATCGTGTCGAGAGAGACGTTGATGCGATCCAGTCCCGCCTCCTTCAGTCCCGCGGCGCGTTTGTCCAGACCGATCGCGTTCGTCGTCAGTGCGATGTTCGGTCGCGGCTCCAGTGCCGCGACACCGGCGATGATCTCGTTGATGTCCTTGCGGGTGAGAGGTTCACCGCCGGTGAATCGGACCTGGTCGACACCGAACTTCTCCACGGCGATGCGGACGAAGCGGACGATCTCGTCACCGGACATCGCGGAGTCGCGGGACATGAATTCGACGCCCTCTTCCGGCATGCAGTAGGTGCAGCGCAGATTGCAGAAGTCCGTGAGGGAGATGCGGAGGTCGCGAGCGCGGCGATCGAAGGTGTCGAGCAGTGAGTCCTCCTTATGAGCGGTGAACTCCTCGCCCGGGTCGACCGTCGGAGTTCTCAGCACCGGCATGGGCAGGCCGATCTTCTCCATTGCGTCATCCTCCTTGAACAGCGTGTCGATATCATCGTCCCATGACTACTGCGAAGATGCATCGTGAGCGCATATCCGAAATCATATCGCCGCTGACCGGTCCGGTGAGCCTGCCGCTGAGTTCACTGCTGGAAGCGCCGAGGCGACTGACCGCCGATGTGGAATCGCCGATCGATGTGCCCGGCTTCGACAACTCGAGCATGGACGGCTACGCCCTGGCCGCGGCCACCGTGGAAGAGATGGGCGGAAGCCCGATTCTCGTATGCGGTCGCGTCGCAGCGGGGTCCCGTGGTGAGACAGTCCAGCCGGGCACCGCGGTGGAGATCATGACCGGGGCACCGCTGCCGCAGGGAACCGATATGGTCGTCAAGATCGAAGACACCTCGCCGGGACGCTTCGGTGCCGAATCCATCACCCTATCCATCACCCTCGACGCTCATGCGGAACCGCGCCCGGGAGCATTCGTCCGCCCCCGCGGCTCCGACGTGAGCGCCGGTCAGACCGTGTTGAGCGCGGGCACCATGCTGACGCCCGCTCACCTCGGCGTGGCCGCCGCGTGTGGAGTGAACGAACTGCCCGTGCTCGGCCTGCCGCGTGTCCTCGTCGTGAGCACGGGTGATGAGATCGCCGCCGAGGCGGCCGCCGGGATCAACGACGCGAATTCCGTGACGCTCAGCTCCGGGCTGCGCCGCCTCGGTGTCGACACCGAGGTCGCGTTCGTCCCCGACGACCCGCAGCAGCTGCTCGACCGAGTCCGCGACAGCGACGCTCAGCTGGTCATCTCGACCGGCGGCATCTCGAAGGGAGCGCACGAAGTCGTCAAACTCGCTGCCGATCTCGATGCGGGCTCTTCGATGACCTTCGAACCGATCGCCCTGCAGCCCGGGGGGCCGCAGGGCTGCGGACGTCTGGCCGACCACGCGTGGGTGGCACTTCCCGGCAACCCGGTGAGCACACTCATCAGCTTCGAGCTCTTCATCCGCCCCGCCCTGCTCGGGCTGGCCGATCATGAAGCACCCCGGGAAGTCGCCCACCACCGACTGGCCCACGGATTCGACGAAGCCCCTCCAGCCGGAAAGCTGCAGGTCCGCCGTGCCAGACTGACTGAGGCAGGCCTCGAGTTCGTCGGCGACTCCCGATCCCACCTGCTGCACAGCTATGCCGAAGCCAGCCATCTCGTCTTCGTCTCACCCGAGGAGGCGGGCACAGGCGATCCGTTCTCAGCTATGGAAGATAGGCTGATGACGTGGAAGATCGCATGAAACTCAGCCACGTCGACGCATCGGGGACGGCCCAGATGGTCGATGTCGGCGACAAGGACGTCACGAAGCGCCGGGCCGTCGCGTCCGGCCTCATCACCACTCGGTCCGAGGTCATCGACCTCATCACCGAGGCGGGACTGCCCAAGGGCGATGCCCTGCCCGTGGCCCGCATCGCGGCCGTGATGGGCGCCAAGCGCACCAGCGACCTCATCCCGCTGTGCCATCCGCTGCCGCTGACGGGAATCGATGTGGAGTTCGAACTCCGCGAGGACGCGGTGGCCATCACTGCCGCGGTCAAGACTGTGTCGAAGACTGGCGTCGAAATGGAAGCGCTGACGGCTGTGACCACGGCGGCGCTGACGATCTTCGACATGATCAAAGCCGTCGACAGTCGAGCCGTGATCGGCGACATCAAGGTCATCGAGAAGACCGGCGGAAAGAGCGGCGATTGGACACGAGAGTCATGAGCACCGGAACCGTCGTGACCACAGGAGTCGTCGAGACCCCGATTTCGACCCAGGAGCTCGAACCCGAGGTCCTCACCGACGCCTGTGGTGCCGCCGTCAGCTTCTCCGGTGTCATCCGCGACCACGATGAAGGCCGTGGAGTGAGCCGACTGCACTATGAATACCACCCCCTGGCCTCAACACAGATCGCCGAGGTGGCGGCAGACGTCGCTGCCCGTCATCCCGCGGTCAGGCTCTCCGTCGTCCACCGCGTCGGTGACCTCGAGATCGGCGACGTGGCCCTGGCCGCGGTCGTCGCCTCCGCTCACCGGCAGGATTCCTTCCGTGCCTGCTCCGAGCTCATCGACGAGGTCAAGGCCCGGGTCGCGATCTGGAAACACCAGCACTTCAGCGATGGCACGGACGAATGGGTAGGAGCCCTCGAATGACACGACTGCGTATCAGCGATGCGGCACGCTTCCTCGGAGTCAGCGATGACACGGTTCGCCGGTGGGTCGCCGATGGTCGCCTCTCCCAACACAAAGACGCGTCGAACCGGGCGGTCGTCGAAGGCAGTGAGCTCGCCGCCCTCGCCCAAACATCGTCCGGGGCTCTGCCCGATCCCAGCGGCGTCGTGAGCTCCTCGCGCAACCGCTTCGCCGGACTCGTCACAGACGTCAACATCGACGGAGTGATGGCCCAGGTCAGCATGCAGTGCGGTCCCTTCCGCGTGGTATCGCTGATGTCGGCCGAAGCCTGTCGCGAACTCGAGCTCGAACCGGGAAGCCTCGCGACCGCCTCGGTGAAGGCGACGATGGTGTCGATCGACACCGTCCCGGGTTCGTGAGGGGCAGCCGACTCTTCCGTGCTGCGCAAATTATCCGAGTCTCATAATCGGAACTGAAGTCGACACGGAACCGCATCTGCGGGTTCAATGGGGGTATGAAGAAAACCCTGCTGGGGCTCTGCACCGTCGCAGCCCTGACCCTGACCGCCTGCTCCTCCGGACCCGACACGGGGGCCGAAGCGGACCAACCGGAAGAGATCACCGTCTTCGCCGCCGCTTCGCTCACCGAAGTCTTCGAAGACATCGCCGATGAGTTCACGGCCGCCGACCCGAACGCACCCGAGGTGAAGTTCTCCTTCGCCGGATCGTCCGACCTGGTCTCCCAGATCTCCGAAGGCGCCCCCGCCGACGTCATCGCCACCGCTGATGAGAAGACCATGGACACGCTGGAGAACGACGATCTGCTCGCCGGCGATCCTGAGATGTTCGCTTCGAACACGCTCACCCTGGCCGTGGCCGACGGCAATCCGAAGGCGATCAAGAGCTCCAAGGACTTCTCCGGCAATGACCTCGTCGTCTGCGCGCCTCAGGTGCCTTGCGGAGCCGCGACGGAGAAGTGGGCCGAGACCAATGACGTCGAACTCGATCCGGTCAGCGAAGAGAACTCGGTCACCGATGTCCTCGGCAAGGTGGGCGCCGGACAGGCCGATGCGGGAATCGTCTACGTCACTGATATCGCCCGTGGCGACGGCAAGGTCGAACAGGTCGATCTCGACGGCGCAGACAAGGTCATCAACAAGTACCCGGCCGCCACCGTCAAGGCCAGCGAGAACCAGGACCAAGCCGATGCCTTCGTGAAGTTCCTCGGCTCCGACACAGCCCAGAAGCTGCTGCGCGACGCCGGTTTCGCCGCAGGCTGACAATGCCCGCGCCCTCCCCGAACTCACCGGAGACGTCCCCGCCCCGCCGAGAGAGGCGGCTCAGATCGGATCCGCTCATCCCGGGCTGGCTGTGGCTGCCCGCCGTCATCGGCATCGTCTTCCTGCTCCTGCCGATCATCGGCCTGCTCACCCGGGTTGAACCGCAGGGTCTGCTTGCCGTGATCGCGGCCGAGGAATCCCGACTGGCGATGAAGCTGTCCCTGCTGACCTCGGTGACCTCGGCCCTCATCAGCGTCCTCATCGGCTTTCCCCTCGGGTACCTGCTCGCCACCCGAACGTTCCCCGGCCAGCGCATCGTCCGCACCCTCATCCTGCTGCCCCTCGTGCTGCCACCGGTGGTCAGCGGACTCGCACTGCTCTACACCTGGGGCCGGTCGGCCATCCTCGGCGGCGGACTCGAGGCGGCGGGCCTCAGCCTCGCCTACACCACCTCGGCGGTGATTATGGCGCAGGTCTTCGTGTCCCTGCCGTTCATGGTCATGTCTGTCGAGACCGCCACCGCTGGGCTCGGCCGCCGCTATGAGCTCACCGCCGCCGAGCTCGGCGCGAAACCCAATCGCGTCTTCTTCACCGTCACCCTGCCGCTGCTCCGACACGGGATCATCACGGGTGCCGTGCTGTGCTTCGCTCGCTCGCTCGGCGAGTTCGGGGCGACGCTGACCTTCGCCGGGTCGCTGTCCGGCGTCACCAGGACGATGCCGCTGCAGATCTATCTCGTGCGCGAATCCGACCCGCAGGCAGCCATCGGCCTCTCGCTCCTGCTCATCGCCATCGCCGTGCTCATCATCATCCTCGCCTACCGGTCCCCGCACGCTCCCCGCCTGAAGTCCCCGCGCAGTTCCCCGACGCCCACTCCCGCCGCCACGGTCCCGGCCGCCGCCCCCGCCGAGGCGGCCCCGCGCTCCCCGACGGATGTATCCGAACGTGGGGGAGCGGAGAGCACAGACGCGCAATCCGCTGACCCCGGGCAGGGCATCAGTGCCGAAATCCGACTCAGTGCCCGTGGAATCGCACTGGATCTCAGTTCGCCTCGACCGGAAACCACCGCAATCATCGGTCGCAACGGGGCCGGAAAATCCACCCTGTTCCAGGTACTCACCGGAGCCCTCGTGCCCGACTCCGGACGACTCCGCATCGGGGAGGACACGGTGTTCGATATCGCCGCGGGCCTGTGGCCACCCGTCCACGATCGCGGCATCGTCCATCTCGCGCAGAACCCGCTCCTGTTCCCGCACCTCAACGTCATCGAGAACGTCAGCTTCGGTCTGCGGGCTTTGGGCGCGTCTCGCGGCGCCGCACATGGACGCGCGCAGGCGATGCTCGACCGCCTCGGCGTGGGGCAGTGCGCGAACCGCAGACCGGACGCCGTCTCCGGCGGGCAGGCCGCCCGCATCGCCCTGGCTCGTGCTCTCGTCGTCGAGCCGAAGCTGCTGCTGCTCGACGAGCCTCTCGCCGCCCTCGACGTGGATGTGGCAGTCGAGACCCGGCAAGTGGTGGCCCGACTGCTCAAGGGGCGCAGTGCACTGCTCGTCACTCATGACGTCGACGATGTCACCGCCTTGGCCGACTCCCTGGTTCTGGTCGAGAACGGAAGCGTCGCCCACTCGGCTCCCATCGGGCAGGTCGACCCCGAATCCGCAGGTGAGGCCGCTGAATTCCTCCTCAGCTTTTGCATGCGGGACCGTGACGGAATAGTGTGCAATCAGTCACAGTGAAAATTGGCATGCAAGGGAGCACACCGCAGTGTCCGAATTGTCTTACTCGTCGGGAACTTCGACGGAACCGCTGCTCGGGATCACCATCGCCGAGCACATCAAACGCACCGCAGCCGAGAATCCCGAAGCGCTGGCATTGGTCGATCGGCATTCGAACCGGAGGTGGACGTACTCCGACTTCGATCGTGATACCGACGCACTGGCCATCGGTCTTCTCGAACGTGGGGTGAAGAAGGGCGACCGCGTCGGCATCTGGGCGCAGAACGTCGGTGAATGGGCGCTCGTCCAGTACGCCACGGCGAAGATCGGGGCGATCCTCGTCAACGTCAACCCCGCCTACCGCAGCCACGAACTCGAGTTCGTCGTCGAACAGTCCGGAATGAGCCTGATGATCTCGCAGATCGTCGCACCTCCGCACTCGGACTTCCATGCCATCGCCACCGAGGTGGCGGCCAAGATCCCCGGCCTCGACCTCGTCTTCCTCGACACTGTCACCGAGGACCTCATCGGCGGTGTCACGGTGGGCGAGCGCGAATCCTTCGCCCACCTCATCGAGCAGGGTCGCGAGATGCTCGACGACGAAGGGGCGAAATACGCGGTGCGGTTGCAGCAGCTCATCGACGACCTCTCGGCCGATGATCCGATCAACATCCAATACACGTCCGGAACGACCGGATTCCCCAAGGGCGTGACGCTCAGCCACCACAACATCCTCAACAACGGCTTCTTCATCGGCGAGATGCTCTCGTACACCCCCGCCGACACCGTGGTCGTTCCCGTGCCGTACTACCACTGCTTCGGCATGGTCATCGGCAACCTGGCCGCACTCAGCCATGGCGCAGCGATCGTGCTTCCGGCTCCCGCCTTCGACCCGGTGGCGACGATGCGGGCGGTCACCGAAGAGCAGGCCACCTCGCTCTACGGTGTACCGACGATGTTCATCGCGGAACTCGAGCATCCGCAGTTCGCGGAATTCGACTTCTCCTCGCTGCGCACCGGTGTCATGGCCGGTTCGCCCTGCCCGGTCAATACGATGCGTCGAGTCATCGACGATATGAACATGTCCGAAGTCGCCATCTGCTACGGCATGACGGAGACCGCGCCGGTGTCGATGATGACGCGAGTGGATGACTCACTGGAGAAGCGCACCGAGACGGTCGGCCGAGTCATGCCCCACCTGGAGATCAAGATCGTCGACCCCGTCACCGGACAGACCGTTCCGCGCGGCCAGAAGGGCGAATTCTGCACTCGCGGATACGCTGTCATGCTCGGCTACTGGAATCAGCCGGACAAGACGGCCGAAACCATCGATGCGGCTCGCTGGATCCACACCGGCGACCTGGCCATCATGGACGACGATGGGTACGTCGACATCTCCGGACGGATCAAGGACATGGTCATCCGCGGAGGCGAGAACATCTATCCGCGCGAGGTCGAGGAATTCCTCTACCATCATCCCGCGATCCGCGACGTCCAGGTCGTCGGCGTCTCCGATGAGAAGTACGGCGAGGAGCTCATGGCGTGGGTGATCCTCAAGGACGGATTCGACTCGCTCACCGCCGACGAGGTCCGTGAGTTCTGCTCCGGCAGACTCGCTCATTTCAAGATCCCTCGCTATGTCGAAGTCCGTGAGTCGTTTCCGATGACCGTATCGGGCAAGATCCGCAAGATCGAGCTGCGCAGAGAGGGCGAGAAGCTCGCTCACACGGCCGACGCCTGAGGGCGACGGGCACATCCAGGCAGGAACTGCAGCCGGATGAGTGCTCGAGGTCACAAGTCGGTTGCAGTTCTGTCTGCCCGGGGCGTGCCGTTCTTCTGCGCGCCCATATTCACTAGGATCACAACATATGAGAGCTGAATCACCACCACTGGTGTCCTTGAGCAATGTCGAGAAGCACTACGGCGACTTCCATGCGCTGAAGAACGTCAACCTCGATATCGCCGAACGCGAGGTCGTCGTCGTCATCGGCCCCTCCGGCTCGGGCAAATCGACCCTGTGCCGGACGATCAATCGGCTGGAGACCATCACCTCCGGCAGCATCACGATCGATGGCAGGGAACTGCCCGCCGAAGGCGCTGCCCTGGCTCAGCTGCGCTCCGACGTCGGCATGGTGTTCCAGGCCTTCAACCTCTTCGCCCACAAGACGATCCTTGAGAACGTCACTCTGGGACCGATCAAGGTACGCAAGATCCCGAAGTCCGAGGCGGACAAGCAGGCGATGGCGCTGCTCGAACGCGTCGGCGTCGCCCACCAGGCCGACAAGTATCCGGCTCAGCTCTCCGGTGGTCAGCAGCAGCGTGTTGCGATTGCCCGGTCTCTGGCGATGAAGCCGAAGGTGATGCTCTTCGACGAGCCCACCTCGGCGTTGGACCCGGAGATGATCAACGAAGTCCTCGACGTCATGGTCGGACTCGCCGAGGAGGGAATGACCATGGTCGTGGTCACTCACGAGATGGGCTTCGCCCGCAAAGCCGCCCATCGTGTGGTGTTCATGGCCGACGGGGAGATCGTCGAAGTCTCCGAACCCGAGGAGTTCTTCACGAACCCCCAGAGCGCCCGAGCCAAAGACTTCCTATCGAAGATCCTCACCAACTGACACAACCGCTTTCAATCAGCACCACCTCACTCACAAGGAGAGACCATGAAGAAGCTCAGACTGGCGGTCGCCTCGGTGGCCATCGGAATGCTGGCACTCAGCGGCTGCGGCCAGGGCGGAACCCCGGATGCACCTGCCGACGGAGACGGAGCCAAGGCAGAAGCACCCGAATACACGGTCAACGAGAGCGCGGACATCGCCGACTCGAAGACGTGGAAGGCGGCGAAGGACGCCGGCGAGATCACCATCGGCGTGAAGTACGATCAGCCGGGTCTCGGCAACGTCTCGGCCGGATCGAAGACGCCCGAGGGCTTCGATATCGAGATCGCGAAGATGGTCGCCGCACAGCTCGGTTTCAAGCCCGACCAGATCAAGTACACGGAGACCGTCTCGGCCAACCGTGAGCCGTTCCTGCAGCAGGGCAACGTCGACATGGTCGTCGCCACCTACACGATCAACGACGAGCGCAAGAAGGTCGTCGACTTCGCCGGGCCGTACTACGTCGCCGGTCAGGATCTGCTCGTGGCCGAGGACTCCGATATCGCCGGCCCTGAGGACCTCGACGGCAAGAAGGTCTGCTCCGTCGACGGTTCGACTCCGGCACAGAACATCAAGGACAAGTACAAGAAGGCCGAACTCGTCACCTACGATGCCTACTCGAAGTGCGTCACCGACCTGCAGTCGGGATCCGTCGACGCGGTGACCACCGATGACGCGATCCTGCGCGGCTATGCCAAGCAGTACGAAGGCGAATTCAAAGTCGTCGGCAAGCCCTTCACCGAGGAGCCCTACGGTGTCGGACTGCCCAAGGACGACAAGGCCCTGCGGGACGCGGTCAACGATGCTCTGGAGAAGGGCATGGACGACGGCGATTGGAAGAAGGCATTCGAATACACACTCGGATCCACCGATGGTGTCGACATGCCCAAGGTCGACCGCTACTGACCCAGTCCACAGATTGACATGATGCGAGGGCACCGTGCGGTGCCCTCGCATCGATTAAGGAATCTGCCATGGATTTCCTGGAGCTTCTCCAGATGTTCCTCTCCGGCGCGTGGGGAACGATCAGACTCTTCACCGTCGCCCTGATCGGATCGATGATCCTCGGTACGGTACTCGCCGCCATGCGTGTCTCACCGACCCCGGTGCTGCGCATCGCCGCATCGACGTACATCAACGTCGTCCGGAACACTCCGCTGACGCTCGTGATGTTCTTCTGTGCATTCGGACTGCCGTTCCTCGACATCCGATTCGGGTCGACGAGTTCTTTCAACTCCTTCGTCTACGCCACGATCGCTCTCATCGCCTACACCGCGTGCTTCGTTGCGGAGACGCTGAAGTCGGGAATCTCGACGATTCCCGTCGGACAGGCCGAAGCCGCCCGCGCAGTAGGCCTGAGTTTCGGACAGACCTTGAGCGAAGTGGTTCTGCCTCAGGCCTTCCGAACGGTCATCCCGCCCCTGGGCAGTGTGATCATCGCGATGCTCAAGAACACCTCGATCGCTTCGGCGTTCAACAACCGAGAGCTGATCTCCGCGATGCGCAATGCCATCGAAATCCGCGGTGACCTCGTCATCCCGATTCTGTTCGGCACCGCATTGGCCTATCTGATCCTGGCTCTGCTGCTCGGCCGTGTCTTCGACTACCTGGAGAAGAAGCTGGTGATTCTGCGATGAGCGCACCCACTCAAGTGCTGTTCGACGAACCGGGGCCGAAGTCCCGCCGGAACAACATCATCCTCTCGATCGTGTCGCTGATCGTGCTGTTGGCTCTCGTGGCGTTTGTGATCTGGAAATTCGCCGACGCCGGTCAGCTCGAACCCGAGAAGTGGTACCCCTTCACCTTCGCGCAGATTCAGACCGTCCTTCTCCAAGGCATGCTCGCGACCCTCAAAGTCGCGGTCGTGGCATCGGTCCTTGCCTTGGTGGTCGGAGTGGTCTTCGCCCTCCTGCGGCTCTCACACAAGAAAGTCATCTCGGTTCCCGGAACGATCGTCCTCGAATTCTTCCGCGGCGTGCCCGTGCTGCTGCTCATCTTCGCGATGTTCCTCCTCTTCGGCAACGAGATCGGTGCCTTCTGGTCGGTCGTCTTCGGCCTGACTCTCTACAACGGAATGGTGCTGGCCGAGATCATCCGCGCAGGCATTCTCGCCGTCCCCACCGGGCAGCGTGAAGCGGCCATGGCGATCGGGCTGCGCTCGGGGCAGGTGATGAGCCTGGTGCTCATGCCGCAGGCGCTGCGAGCGATGATGCCGACGATCATCGCCCAGATCGTCGTGCTCCTGAAGGATTCGGCCCTGGGCTTCATCGTCACGTATCAAGACCTGCTCTACCAGGTGAACCTCATCGGTCGTGAGTACAACAACCTGCTGCCGACGTTCATCGTCGGTGCGGCACTGTTCATCATCATCAACATGATCGTCGCCGGGTTCGCCCGCTGGCTCGAGTCCCGACTCCAGCGCAAGACCACCGCCGACACCGAGGCCGACGGCCTGACCTCGAAGATCGTCGACTGACTCTGCAGTCGCGAACAGGGCCCGGTCGGCAGCGACCGGGCCCTCGTTCGACCATGTATCGTTCACATAGGAGTCGGCCATGAAGGAGTGCATCAATGCCACAGCCTCAACTCAGCCCCACACCGGTTCGAGTAGTGAAGAACATCGACCGCGAACGGTACGAGCTGTTCACCGATGAGACACCGGGAGAGTTCATCGGGTTCCTCGCCTACCAGGTCATCGATGACCACACCCTGGAACTCCAGCACACGATCATCTCCGAAGGCTTCTCCCGACGAGGCTTCGCCCGTACCCTCGTCACTCGGGTGCTCGACCTCATTCGGGCCGACGAGTCGACCCTCGTGCCGACCTGTTCGTACGTGCAGGACTACCTCGAGCGGTTCCCGCAGTACGGCGATCTCGTGGCCCATCAGTGACGGAGAGACCTCGAGGCGGCGGGGCCGGCCGTTTCGCTCCGAGCCCGAGCGGTGACCTCCACATCGGCAATATCCGCTCCGGGCTGCTCAGCTATGTGCGTGCCCGGCAGACGGGCCGGCGATTCCTGTGGCGGATCGAAGACCTCGATCGGGTGAAGGTCGGCGCGGCCGCCTCACAGCTTCAGGTCTTCGCCGATCTCGGCGTCGTCCCGGACGAGGCGCCGCTGGTCCAATCCGAACGCACTGCCGAATACGCCGCTGCGCTTGCGAGGCTGGAGGCGGACGGACTCGTCTACGAATGCTATTGCTCACGCAAAGACATCGCTCAGGCCCCCAGTGCACCGCACGCACCACCCGGAGCCTACCCGGGGACCTGTCGCCGCCTCGGGGAAGAGGAGCGCGAGTCCGCCCGGCTGAGGCTCGAAGCGAACGACCGGCGGCCGGCGCTGCGTCTGCGCGCGGACAATCGAGTTCACAGCATCGACGATGTGCTGCTCGGCCGGGTGGAGGCGGTCGTCGACGATCTCGTGCTGCGGCGAGGTGACGGTGTCTTCGCCTACAATCTCACCGTCGTCGTCGATGATGCAGCGACCGGAATCGACGAGATCCTGCGCGGGGACGATCTCGCTTCTTCGGCACCCAGGCAGGCGTATCTGGCTCGGCTGCTTGGTCTGGCCGAACCGGGCTGGGTGCATGTTCCGCTGGTGCTCAACGAGTGCGGTCAGCGGTTGGCCAAACGTGATGGAGCGGTGACTTATCAGCAGCTGTGCGGCCTCGGATGGACCAACGAGGACCTCTTCGCCTGGATGCAGCAGTCGCTGGGATTCGCCGGAGACGGTGGCCCGTGGAGATCCGTCGACGATATGGTCAGCGGCATCGATTTCGCCCGGATGTCCACGACGCCGACGGTCTTCATCCCGCCTGCGGGTTCCTAGGGCCGAATCCGCTCATGCCGGCGCCTCGTCAGGCCGCTTCTTCATCAGGCTGCTGACGAGTCGACGGCGTCTCGGATGACTCCGTCGTAGATCGCTTCGAACGTGTCGAGAGTGTATTCGATATCGTGTTTGGCCACGACGTCGAGCGACGCCTTCGACATGGCATCGAGTTCATCATCGGGCATTCGGCAGATACGGGTGAACCGGTCAGCCAGCGCATCTGTGTCGCGCGGCGGGAACAGGTACCCGTTGACTTCGTCGCGGACGAGGTGCGGCAGAGCCACCGCATCGGCGAGGACCACGGGTTTGCGCGACGCCAGCGCCTCCAGCGTAGCGATGGACTGCAGCTCAGCGGTCGAGGGCATGCAGAAGAAGGTGCAGCGCTGGTAGGCCTCCATGAGCGCCTCGTCACTGATCTTCCCGAGCACATGCACACGATCGGCGATGCCGAGTTCGACAGCCAGCTGCTTCAGCGGCTCCTCCTGGTCACCACCGCCGACGATATCGGCTTCGAGCCCCAGCGCTGGATCGGTCTTCGCCACGGCCTCGACGATGTCGGCGGCGTGCTTCTCCGAGGAGAGTCGGCCGACGAAGAGAACACGCGGGGGAACGGCCCGCGACGCGGCGCAGTCGAGTTCGCGCAGATGAGCGAAGCGTTCCAGGTCGATCCCGCAGGACACCGCCCTGATGGGCGAGGAGAACCCGTTCTCGGTGAGCAGATCGGCGGCCAGCTGCGTCGGAACCGTGATGAAATCGGCGGACTGGAACTTCCGGCGCAGATCCCACCAGGCGATGGCGGTGCCGCCGTCGAGAACGGCCTTCGGAGCCTTGAGATAGGGGCGGACGTTGTCGGGCATGAAGTGGTTCGTGGCCACGACAGGGATTCCGCGCCTGATCGATTCGGAGAAGGCATAGCGGCCGATGACGAAATGCGCCTGAGTATGCACGACATCGGGGCGGACGCTGTCGAGGAGTCGCGAGAGCTCGGGCTTCGTCTCCCACGGCATGCAGATCATCCACGTCGGGTGCAGAGGCCATCTGTGAGCGGTGAGGCGGTGGACGGTGACCCCGTTCTCGACACTGACCGAGGGTTTGCCCGTGGCCGAGGGGCAGGCCACGTGGACATCATTCCCGCGAGCGGCGAGACCTTCGGCCAAGCGCTCGGCGAACTTCGCGGCACCATTGACTTCGGGGGCGTACGTCTCCGCCGGGATGAGGATGCGGCGTTTCGGGGTGGGACGGTGCGCAGACAGGATTCAGCTCTCCTCGGTGTCGGTCATGGTGTCGGAACGGCGGGCGTTCCTGCGCTGAGCTTCTCGATCTCTGACATCGGGATGATACCGCGACAATACAACGACGGCTGCGCAGGCGACCAATCCGGTGAGAGAGATGAGGATGATGAGCCAGACGGGGGAGTGAGCCGCCTCGCCGAGGACGACGGTGCCGAGGATCACGGCACCGATCGGGTCGATGACGGTCAGGCCGGCGATGACCATCTCCGGGGGGCCCGCGGCATAGGAATTCTGGACGAACAGGGACCCCAGGGCAACTGCCGCCAGCAGCGCCGCGACGTTGATCCAGGTGACCTGGTCGAGTCCGGCCTGGAGGAACTGGACGCTGACCAGGTGAGCGTTCGTCGCCACACAGGCGAACAGCAGGCCGGCGGCGATGATGAGCACGAGCTGAGGGGCGTGGCGGAAGACCACCACGATCACCAGGCCGACCGCCACGGCAACGGCAGTGATCCAGAACAGCGGCATCGCATCGGCTCCGAGGTGGACCTCCGATTGTGCCGTCGTCGCCGATAGCGCGACGAAGAGCGTCACCCCGGCGGTACACCAGACGACTGACTGGACGAGTCGCCTGTTGACCTTGAGCCCACGGTGGCGGACGCCGAGCAGCACCGAGACGATGAGTGAGAACGCTCCGATCGGCTGCACGACCATCACCGGAGCCAGCGCCAGGGCCACGAAATTGCCCGCCGTTCCCACTCCGAGGATGATCAGTCCGAGCAGCCACCGACGATTGCGCAGCAGTTCGGTGAAATGGGCCCAGCTCAGGCCGTTGTGGGAGTCATCCTGCCCGGCGACCGCATCGTGCTGATACAAGGCGCCATAGGCCAGTGCCACGGCCGCGAGGACGGCGAGGGCGATTGCCACTATGGTCACGATGAGTCTTCCGGTATCGACGGTGTAGATGTGGAGAGCGGATCGCTTCGAGTCTATCGCGCGAGGCGGCGGCGAAGATGGCCGCAGACTGTGTTTGTCCTGACTGTAAGGCAACCCTGCGGCGACAGGTGGGGAAACCCTCAGCGCCGTGGCCGAAGCACCCTCAATGCTGTGAGCTAAAGCACTCGTCACGGTTTTGTTCGCCGGCCCGGGGGTTTGCTAAGCTGGAACACACGTCCGCAGGAAACTGCGGCATTCCTCCGTAGCTCAGTTGGCAGAGCATTCGACTGTTAATCGAAGGGTCGCTGGTTCGAGCCCAGCCGGGGGAGCAGCCAAGGCCCCGTCCGTTAGGACGGGGCCTTCGTCGTTGCCCGACACCGCGCTCGGGGTCGTCGACGTGGCTGGGGAATAGGCTCTGCACGCGGCGGGTTCATCTGGCATGAAGTCTTTCGGATTCCTCAGTTTCGGTCACTACGACCTTGGCGGCGACCTCGACGCCGGGCGGATGCTGCGCGATGCGGTGGAGATCTCCGTCGGTGCCGACGAGCTCGGCGTCAACGGCGCCTACTTCCGAGTCCACCATCTCGCGACCCAGGCGGCCTCTCCCATTCCGCTGCTGGCGACGATCGCCGCGAAGACCAGCAACATCGAGGTCGGCACCGGGGTCATCGACATGAGATATGAGAACCCGCTCTACCTCGCCGAGGAGGCCGCCGCCCTCGATCTGCTTTCCGACCAGCGAGTGGCGATGGGCATCAGTCGCGGGTCCCCGGAGCCTGCCCTGCGCGGATGGGAGGCGTTCGGCTACGAGGATCTCACCGAGCCGAAGGCCGCGAACATGGCCAGAGAGAAGTTCGATCGGTTCCTCCGGGCCGTCCGCGGCGAGGAACTTGCCCCGGCCGATCCGGAGCAGTTCGGTTCGGGGAAGCGTCTGCGCATCGAACCGCATTCCCCTGGCCTTGAACGCCGCATCTGGTGGGGAGCCGGGTCCGCCTCCACCGCCGAATGGGCTGCACATCAGGGTGTGAACCTGATGAGTTCGACTCTGCTCACCGAGGCGACAGGCGCCGCATTCGGAGACCTGCAGGCCGAGCAGATCGCCAGGTACCGTCAGGCATGGAGCGCCGCGGGGCACGGATGGACTCCACGAGTGTCCGTCAGCCGCAGCATCTTCCCGATCACCACTGACCTCGACGACCTCTACTTCGGTCGGCGTGGGGCAGGCCAAGGGGATCAGATCGGCATCATCGACGACACACGGTCGACGTTCGGCCGTACCTACGCAGGTGAACCGGACAAGCTGATCGAAGAGCTCAAGGCCGACGCGGCGATCGCGGCAGCCGATACCCTCATGCTCACCATCCCCAGTCAGCTCGGCGTCGACTACAACCTGCATATCCTCGAGTCCTTTGCCCAGCACGTCGCGCCGGCCCTGGGCTGGGTTCCTGCCGGACAGAGCTGAGACACGGGGCCGAACTGAACTGCATGAACGTAGGATGAGACGAGGCAGAGACGATGAGTAGCTGAGGGGGCCGCGTGAGCGAGAGCACGAAGATGACGCAGACGCAGAAGCGCATCCTCCTCATCGGCCTCGTTCCCCTCTTCATGTCCCTGCTGTCGGTGTCCAGCATCAACGTCGTCCTGCCGTCGATCGCTGCTGATATCGACGCTTCCACTTCGGCGCTGCAATGGGTGCTCACCGGTTATGCGCTGTCCTTCGGTGTGGTCCTCGTCGCCGCCGGACGTGCCGGAGACGTCTTCGGACGCGGACAGCTGTTCGCCATCGGAGTCGGCCTGTTCGGCCTGTCCTCGCTGGTGGCCGGAATCGCCCCGGATCCGCTGACGCTCAATATCTCCCGAGTGACCATGGGGCTGGGCTCGGGATTCCTCAACCCACAGGTCGTGGGCCTGCTGCAGCAGTATTTCCAGGGGCCGCCGCGCGGTCGTGCATTCGGGCTGATGGGCACCACCGTCGGTTTGTCGGTGGCCATCGGCCCTGTGCTCGGCGGTGCCCTCATCGCACTGTTCGGCAGCGACCTCGGCTGGAGAGCGACTTTCCTGGTCAATGTGCCCTTCGCCATCGCCTCTCTCATCCTCGCCCGGGCCTGGCTGCCTGCCGGCGCATGGCGACCCGCCGTCGACCAGGATGCGAAGAACTCCGATGGCGGCAAGGATCTCGACCCCGTGGGAGTCATCCTCCTCGGCGTCGGTGTCCTCCTCATCCTTCTGCCCTTCGTCGAATCATCGCTGGGCTGGTTCATCTGGCTGTCCCTGCCGATCGGCATCGGCATGATCTGGGTGTGGACCCGGTGGGAACGTCGGTACGCGCATCTGGGCCGTCCCCCGATGGTCGATCTCGATCTCTTTCGCATCCGCAGCTTCAGCAACGGTTCGATCATCATCGCCCTCTATTTCCTCGGCGTCACCAGCGTCTGGGTCCTCGTCGCCATGTACATGCAGCAGGGACTGGGACATACAGCCCTGGCCGCGGGAATGATCGGTCTGCCGGCCGCGCTGTGCTCGGCGGTCTCAGCCGACGTGTCCGGACGGTTCGTCTTCCAGATCGGGCGCCGCCTCGTCGTCTGGGGGATCGCGCTGTGCTTCGTCGGTCTGGTGGCCACGATCGCCGTCGTCGCGCTCCTGTCCCAGGGCATCGGCAGCGAGTGGTGGTTGCTGCTGACTCTGGCGTTCATCGGCACCGCGCAGGGCATGGTCATCAGCCCCAACCAGACTCTCACTCTGCAGGAGGTCCCCCTGAGATACGCCGGATCATCGGGAGGAGTGCTCCAGACCGGGCAGCGCATCGGCACTTCGATGGGGCTTGCGATCATGACCGCGCTGGCGTTCTCGATCACCGCGGTGAGCAATTGGCATTGGGGGATGATGGGGGCGTTCGTCGCCATCGCCGTCATCGTCATCCTCGCCGGAATCGTCGGTCTCATCGAGGTTCGCCGAGGCGGCCCCCGCCGGGCTTGAGTGCCGCTCGCGGCGCGCCCGGCTGAGTGAGGCAATCGTCAGCTGTCAGCGCAATAATGTTACGGATTTTAGACAATCCGCTGTGTCCGAATGTGGAAGACTGTGAACGCACATCAGCCCATGGAAGGAAACGCAGTGGTCGAGGCCGTACCCGATGACGAGCTGGAGCTCGAGGAACTCGTGCGCTCGGGCGGGATCGAAACCTATTTCGCCCCCGTCGTCGACGCACTGACCTTCCACCGAGTCGGCCACCAGATTCTGCAGGCTCCCACGGGTTCCCCGGAGTTGGGTCGCGCCGAGTCGGAGAACCTGCGCCACGCCATGCGCGCCTCGACGATCACGGGTGATATCGATGCCTCTCTGCGTGACTCTGCGCTGCGCACGGCAGAAGGTGCCGGACTGCCGAAGTCGAACCGCCTGTTCCTCCATGCCGAAGCTGAGTCTTTCGCGACCCTCGAGGACCGCACCGGAGAACCCGACCGCTCGGTCATCCTCCAGCTCGACGCCACTCGGGTCGCCTCGTCCCCGGCCTCCGTGCTGCGCTCGGTGCGCTCCGCACGCGCCATGGGATGGGGAGTCGGCATGTCTTCTGTGGGTGCCGACCTGCGCAGCACCGCTTTCGTCCCGCTGGTCAATCCTTCGGTGGTCGGACTCCACCCGGACGTTCTGCGCATCGACTGCGACTCTCATCTTGCCGAACTCAACCGTCTTCTCCACGCCCATCTCGAACGCACCGGTGCGGTCATCCTCGCCGACGGTGTCGAGACCGAAGACGACCTGGACCGTGTGCGTGCGCTCGGGGCACGGTTCATGTCTGGGCCCTACTTCGGTGAGGCCACGAAGCAACCGCAGGCGTTCTCCGAGCCGAGCGAGGATGCCCTCGTCTCTCACTACTCTCGCAATCTGCCTGCGCTGGGCACCCCGTATTCGATCTCTCAGGGACTGCGGCGCGAGCCTCTGGTGATGAACCGCGAACTTCTCGTCGCTCAGATCGCGGCATTGGAAGAACGCGCTCTGGCATCGGGTACCGCAACCATCACCCTCGGCGTGTTCGGGGAGGACGACGAATTCTCCGAGGCGACGCGACTCCGGTACGAGAAGATCCGGGACACCGTGGGGCTCACGGCGATGTTCTCCGGCGGCTTCGACGGACCGCCGATTCCCGGAGTGCGCACCGGACTCGTCGACGCGTCCGATCCCATCCGCAACGAACACGGCGTCGTCGTGGTCGGGCCGGACTGGTCGGGCATGGTTGCCGCGTCGAAACGCAACGACCCGGGCAGCGACGGACAGACCGTCTTCGATGTCTACATCACGACCGACCGATACACATGCGTCGACGCCGCACGCAGCGTTCTCACTCGCGTCGCACCTCTCACCGCAACGGCGAAGCTGCGGACCTGAGCAGCGCGAGTCCGGGTGTCTCGACTCCGCTGAACGCACGTGTGATCCGAATGGGGAAGCGGACTCCGATGGTGCTAATGTTGTCTCGGCTGGCCCCCGTAGCTCAGCTGGTTAGAGCAGGGAACTCATAATTCCTTGGTCGTCGGTTCAAGTCCGACCGGGGGCACCACGAAGCGCTCCGCTGATTCGGACGCGAACCCTCAGGCCCCGTCACTCAGCTTCTGTTGGCGGCTCGACTTTCTCATTCGAATTCGGTTTGAAGACGGTCCCGGACAACGGAGCGTAGGCAGTCCACTCTCCGTCCGGTTCGTTCCTGACGAGTTCGGCAATTCTGCGGTCGTCTGCCTCCGCCTCGTCGAACAGCCGTGTGAAAGCTGCTTCCGCCTTCGGGTTCTCGGCGGAATGCTCGGCCCGTATTCGCATTGCCTCGGTGTCGTCATCGGATGAAGAGATCTCGACGACGAACTGCGGGCCGACTTCGGCAGACACGAGTCGCGCGAGATGCACGCCTTGCTCGGCGAAAATGCGCGCAGCAGTCTCCGGCACCCAATTGAAGTCGGAATCCAGCGAGTCATAGTAGGACTGTTCCCATGCCTCCAGCTGCGCGACAAGTGCGCCGGACAGCCCCGTGTCCTCGTAGTCGATGGGCGTGCTGATCCACAGCACCGTACCTGCATAGTCGGGGAACATGCGGATGGTCCGCGGCGGTCGTTCGTCGGTCATCTGCTCCTCGGTCATGGCGCCAGCCTAACGCCGATCATTCGCTCGGCCCAGACACCCGACGCCACCAGCATCTTTGATGCTTGGCTGCACGCCGAACATCGACTATCATGTGGTCAGCACCTCCTTTCGGATCGTAGGGGAAGACGTATCCGAGGTAGGAGGCAGAAATGGATATGACTCAGGGCGTGCTCTTCGTCCACTCAGCACCTCGTGCGCTGTGCCCTCACATCGAGTGGGCAGCGGGCGGGGCCATCGGCGCACAGGCACGCTTCGACTGGACACCCCAGCCGGCAGCACCAGGTCTCGTGCGCGCAGAAGTCTGCTGGCGCGCGCCCGCAGGCTCCGGAGCTCGCATCGCATCCGCCCTGCGCGGCTGGGACTCACTCCGCTACGAAGTCACCGAGGAGCCCTCGGCCGGAGTCGACGGCGGTCGATGGAGCCACACACCCGATCTGGGCATCTACCACGCTGTCACCGACACAGCCGGCAACATCCTCGTCCCTGAAGACCGCATCCGCTCCGTGATGGAACGCGCTGCCGGGGACCCGGCGAAGTTCTCCTCGGAGATGGCGATCGCCCTCGGCGAAGCCTGGGACGAGGAGCTCGACGCGTTCCGCCACGCAGGTGAAGGCGCACCGGTGCGCTGGCTGACGAAGGTCGGCTGAGCCGCTCCCTTCACCGCCGAACTGCACTCAGGTGCGAGAGTACGGGCGTTCACAAATGCCGATGGGCACACCTTCCTACCTCGGGTGTGTCCATTTCGCATGCTTTCGTGCCTGAACGCCCCGTGCACGACGCGCTGCACAAATTACCTTCCCAAGCACGCACCGCGTCCTGCGCCCTCATGGAAACGGCCCACTCTGAGTCGGAAAGCACAGTTTCAAAACCGTGCTTTCCGACTCAGAGTGGGCCGTAGAGCTGTCTGAGTTCGCTCAGAACCTCAGACTGAGCGGAACGCGACGACGGCGTTGTGACCGCCGAAGCCGAACGAGTTCGTGATCGCTGCGATATCGCCGGCAGGCAGATCAGCAGGAGTGTCACGGACGATGTTGATCCCCTTGACCTTCGGGTCGACTTCGTCGATGTTGATGGTCGGGGGAGCGGTGCGAGTCTGCAGCGCCTTGACCGTGAGGATCGCCTCCACGGCACCCGTACCTCCGAGGAGGTGTCCGGTCATCGACTTCGTGGCCGAGACCAGTGCATCGGAGACGTTGTCACCAAGGAGTTCGCTGATGGCCAGCGATTCCGGGATGTCTCCGACCGGAGTCGACGTGGCATGCGCGTTGACGTGCTTGATTTCGCCGGCGGTCAGACCTCCGGCGTCGAGTGCCTGCTGCATGGCGGCCAGCGCGTGCTTGCCCTCCGGCTCTCCACCGGTGATGTGGTAGGCGTCGTTCGAGATGCCCCAGCTGGCCACCTCGGCGTAGATCTTCGCTCCACGAGCCTTCGCATGCTCCTCGGTCTCGAGGATGAGCGTGCCCGCACCTTCGCCCATGACGAAGCCGTCGCGGTCGACGTCATAGGGACGCGAAGCGGTCTCGGGTGAATCGGTGCGACGTGACAGCGCCTGCATCGAATTGAACGCGGCAAGAGTGATCGGGTGGATCGCTGCTTCCGAACCGCCGGCGATGATGATGTCGGCCTTGCCCGAAGCGAGAACGTCATAGGCGTGGCCGAGGCTCTCGGTCGATGAGGCGCAGGCGGAGACCAGGGTCTGCACACCGGCACGTGCCTTGAATTCCATGCCGATAGCGGCCGCAGGTCCATTGGGCATGAGCATGGGAACTGTCAGGGGCATGACCCGGCGCGGGCCTTCCTCCTGCAGGGTGTCCCAGGCGTCGAGCAGAGTCCAGACTCCGCCGATCCCGGTGGCCCAGGAGACGGCGGTGCGTTCCGGATCGGTCTCCTCGAGACCGGCATCGGCCATGGCTTCACGAGCAGAGATGAGAGCGAACTGGCTCGAAGGATCGAGGCGTTTGGCCTGGACCCGTTTGAGATTGTCGGGCACGACCTGTGGGTCGACCTGCGCTGCGAAGTCCACGGCGAGGCCGTACTTCTCTGACCAATCGTTGTCCATCGTGTGGACGCCGGACTGACCGGCCAGAATGGCTTCCCAAGTGGCATCGACAGTCGCGCCCAAGGGGGTTACCGCACCGATTCCGGTGACGACAACTTTAGATGTCATGGTACAAACCTCGTCGATAGTGTGGACACGGCCCGTCTGTGGACGGGCCGTGTTCGGCTGCTGTGTGTCAGGCTTCCTGAGCCTTGTTGATGTAGTCGACAGCGTCCTGAACGGTGACGAGGTCCTTGACGTCGTCATCGGGGATCTTCACGCCGAACTTCTTCTCAGCGTTGACGACGATGGTCATCATCGAGATGGAGTCGATGTCGAGGTCATCGGTGAACGACTTGTCGGCTTCGACTGCTTCGACAGCCAGGCCGGTCTCTTCGTTGACGATCTCTGCCAGCCCAGCGAGGACTTCAGCTTCGGTGAATGCCATTTCTTTCCTACTTTCTGATTTCGGTCGAGGGTTTTTCGACCGTTTGAGGAACTTTTCGACGAGTGTCCCGCCGAATATCTTAGGACATTCACGGAGAGTTTTCCGTGAATGGGTGTGTCTCAGGGCAGGCGCACGACCTGAGCACCGTAGACGAGGCCCGCACCGAAGCCCATCTGCAGGGCGAGACCGCCGCTGAGTTCGGGCTGTTCACGCAGGAGACGTTCGGTGGCCAGTGGGATCGACGCCGCCGAGGTGTTCCCGTTGTCGGCGATGTCACGTGCGATGACAACGGACTCGGGGAGCTTCAGCTGCTTGGCGAGCTCGTCGATGATGCGCATGTTCGCCTGGTGTGGGATGAATGCAGCGAGGTCCTCGGCCTCGATGCCGGAAGCAGCGAGAGCCTCCTTTGCCACCTCGGCGCCGTCCCACACGGCCCAGCGGAAGACGGTCGGCCCGTCCTGACGCAGGGTCGGGAAGGGCAGTTCCCGGTCGTCACGGATGTCGTAGAGGGAATCCGTCATCCGGATGGTCGACCAGTTCTCGCCCTTCGAGCCCCACACCGTCTTCGAGATGCCGGGTTCGTCGGAGGAGGACACGACGACCGCGCCGGCGCCATCACCGAGGATGAACGAGATCGAACGGTCCTCGGGGTCGATGACCTCGGAGAGCTTCTCGGCTCCGATGACGAGGACATTGTCGAGCGTGCCTGCACGCACCAGTGCATCGGCCTGCGAGATACCGTAGCAGTAGCCGGCACACGCCGCGCTGATGTCCCAAGCCGGAATCGGCCCGGTCCCCAGTCGTGCGGTCAGAGCCGCAGCCGCTGAGGGTGTGAAGTACTCGAACGTGACGGTCGAGATGATGATGCCGCCGACGTCCTCCGGCTTCAGCCCCGCCGAGGCGATCGCCTCGAGCGCGGCTTCCTCGGACATGTCGAGGACGCCGACGTCCTTGCTGGCACGACGGCGGGTGACGATGCCCGTGCGCTGCCGGATCCATTCGTCGGAGGAGTTGATGGGTCCGGCGATATCGTCATTGGTGACGAGGTTCTCCGCACGGTAGGCACCGATTCCGGCAATGCGGGAGAAAGTGCCGAGTTCGGCAGTCTTGAGTGTAGGCATGGCGTCTTCTTTCGATTCTCAGGCGTGGGCTGCCGCGAACTCACGCGCGCCGTCGAGGTCGGCGGCCGATTTGATGGCGAATGTCTCCACGCCCTTCATGGCGCGGCGAGCGATTCCGGTCAGCGTGCCACCGGGGACGAGTTCGATCATTCCGGTCACACCGGAGTTCAGCAGCGCCTCCTGGCACAGATCCCAGCGCACCGGGTTCGTGACCTGCTTGACCAGACGGTCGACATACTCTCGGCCGGCTTCGACCGCAGTGCCGTCGGAGTTGCTGAGGATCGACACGGAGGGATCGGAGACCTCCATCGCCGAGGCGGCGGCATCGAGATCAGCGGTGGCGGGAGCCATGAACTCGGTGTGGAAGGCGCCGGCCACTGCCAGCGGGATGACCCGAGCACGTTCCGGCGGGTTCTCGGCCAGGGTCTCGAGCGCCTCGAGAGAGCCGGCAGCCACGGTCTGGCCTCCGCCGTTGACGTTGGCGGGGCTGGCCCCGGCGGCCTCGATCGCGGCGAGAACGTCCTCGGGCTGGCCGCCGACCACGGCGGACATGCCGGTCGGGGTGACGGCGGCAGCGGCCGCCATTCCATCGGCACGGACCTTGACGAAGGCCATGGCGTCCGCCGGGGTGAAGATGCCTGCGATCTGTGCGGCTGCGATCTCTCCCACGGAGTGGCCGGCGACGACGGCAGGGCTGACGCCGAGCTCAGCGGCGCAGGCGACGGCGGAGGCGACGAGCAGAGGCTGTGCCACCGCGGTGTCCTTGATCGTCTCGTCATCGGATTCGGTTCCGTGCAGACGCAGATCGATTCCCGATGCGGTCGAGAGTTCGTCGATCTGTGCCGAGAAGGTGTCGAGTTCGAGGAACGAACTCAGGAAACCGGTCTTCTGGGCTCCCTGGCCCGGACAGGTGATTGCAAGCACTCAGTTCTCTTTTCGTTGGGTTCCGTTGATCAATCTAATGGACACTGGACCGATCTCGGCGAGATTTGTCGTTGTTCGACAATACGCCGTCCTCGGACAGTCGCCCATACACCAAGGCGATGTGGATGACGAAGGCATCACGCGAAGTCGTCGGATCGAGCCCGATGGCGTCGGTGATCTTCCGCAGTCGGTAGCGCACGGTATTCGGGTGCACGGACAGTGCCTTGGCCGTGGCTTCGAGCGAGGACCCGAATTCGACATAGGCGCTCACGGTCTTCAGCAGCTGACCCGTTCCCGAGGTCAACGGTTCGTAATAGCGTTCGATGAGTTCGGTCAAGGCGATCCGGTCCCCGGACAGGGCGCGTTCGGGCAGAAGATCATCGGCTTTGACCGGGCGCGGGGAATCGGGGCGGGCGGTCGCCGCCTTGAGTGCGCGGATCGCCGCCTTCGCCGAGGTGGCCGCTTCGGCAAGTCCCGGCACTGCCGGTCCGACGATGACTTCGGAAGGCCCGAAGCAGTCCGAGAGGTCCTCGACGGCATCGTCGAGTTCCGTCACCCCGCCGAGGACGATGAGCAGACGGTTGTCGTGGATGCCCACAAGAGCATCATCGGCCCAGCGACTGGCCTTGCGGCGGATGCCGTCCAATCCCTTCTTCGCCGAGCGCTGCGGTGCGCGGCCGACGATGACGCACACGGGACCTTCTGACTGCCAGCCGAAGGCAGCGGTGCGGCTGGCGAGTTCGTCGACGGAGTCTCCGCGGACGAGGGCGTCGACGACCATCGCCTCGAGTCGTGCGTCCCAGCTGCCTCTGGCCTCTGCGGCCCGGGCGTAGACATCGGCCGCGGCGAACGCGATCTCCCGGGAGTAGATGAGCACCGCTTCGCGGAGCGCCGGCTGCTCGACGGGGCGAGCGATGTCCGGAACGCGTTCCTCGACGACTTCGACGACGATCTTGAGCAGCTGCAGGGTCTGCTGCAGGCTGATGGCCCGGATGAGGTCGCGTGGCGCAGTCTTGAAGATGTCGGAGACCACACGCAGATTCGTATCGGGCTTGCGGTACCAATCGACGAACGAGGAGATGCCCGATTGGGCGAGCAGCCCCACCCAAGAGCGATCGGACGACGACATCGAGCGGTACCAGGGCAGCTGAGCCTCCAGCCGCTGCAGAGTCACCGATGACAGGACGCCGACTCCGGCACGCAGTCTGCGGGCGGTTTCGGCACGACGGCGCAGGGTCTCGGCATCAGACATCATGAGCACGAGTTTAGATGAATGAGAACAATCCGGTTGTCAGCGACATACAAAGAGTCGAAAAAGGTGACAAATATGGCCGGAGTCTTGGAGACTCCGGCCATATTCGCTGTCAGTGTGCGGGCGAGATCAGGCGCCTGCCCCCTCGGTGGAACCCGAGTTGCCGGCACGGACATCGTTGAGCTGGTACTTCTCAGCCGCCTCGGCGGCCTTGTCGATCGAGATCTTCCCGGTATCGGCCAGCGAGATGAGTGCCTGCGTGACCACGGAAGGACCATCGACGAGGTAATAGCGACGTGCGGCAGGACGGGTGTCCGAGATTCCGTATCCGTCGGTCCCCAGCGAGGTGAAGTGGCTGGGCACGTACTGGCGGATCTGATCCGGCACTGCGCGCATATAATCCGAGGTCGCGATGACCGGGCCCTCGGTCTCGGCCATCTTCTCGGTGACATACGGAGTCCGCGGTTCGGATTCGGGGTTCTTCAGACGCTCGTTCTCGGCGTCGAGTCCGTCACGGCGCAGCTCGGTCCACGACGTCACCGACCACACATCAGCCGAGACGCCCCAGTCCTGGTCAAGCAGCTCCTGAGCCTCGAGCACCCACGGCACACCGACGCCGGAGGCCATCAGCTGAACCTTCGGTCCGCCGTTGTCGGGTCCCTTCTTCAGGAGGTAAAGACCCTTGAGCACGCCTTCGACGTCGAGATCCTCCGGTTCGGGCGGCTGGACCATCGGCTCGTTGTACATGGTGATGTAGTAGAGCACGTCAGGATCTCGCTCATCGGCGGGATCGTACATCCGGTGGATGCCGTCCTTGACGATATGCGCGATCTCATAGCTGTAGGCCGGGTCGTACGAGACCACGGACGGATAGGTCGACGCCAGCACGTGCGAATGTCCGTCGCCGTGCTGGAGGCCCTCGGCCACCAGAGTGGTGCGTCCCGCGGTGGCGCCGAGGACGAAGCCGCGAGCCATCTGGTCACCGGCGGCCCAGAAGAAGTCACCGGTGCGTTGGAAGCCGAACATCGAGTAGAAGATGTAGAACGGGATCATCGGCTCACCGTGGGTGGCATACGAGGTGCCGACCGCGGTCAGTGCCGCGGTCGCCCCGGCCTCGTTGATGCCGACGTGGAGCAGCTGACCGTCCGTGGCCTCCTTGTAGGCGAGGAACAGGTCGCGGTCGACGGAGATGTAGTTCTGTCCGTGCGGATTGTAGATCTTCGCCGTCGGGAAGAACGAGTCCATGCCGAAGGTGCGAGCCTCATCGGGGATGATCGGCACGATCCGGTGGCCGAACTCCTTCTCCCGCATGAGATCCTTGAGCACGCGTACGAAGCCCATCGTGGTGGCGATCTCCTGTTTGCCTGATCCACGACGACCGGCCTGGTAGGCCTTGTCCGAGGGCATCTTGAGATCGACATGGGTCGATCGACGCTCGGGGGAGTAGCCGCCGAGCTCCGCGCGGCGCTCCTGCATGTACTTGATCTCGGGTGCGTCGACACCCGGGTGGTAGTACGGAGGCAGCTTCGGGTTGTCTTCGAGTTCCTTGTCCGAGATCGGGATCTGGAAGTGATCGCGGGCGAGCTTGAGATCGTCGACCGTGAGCTTCTTCATCTGGTGCGTGGCGTTGCGGGCCTCGAAGTGCGGTCCGAGCGAGTAGCCCTTGACCGTCTTGACGAGGATGACGGTGGGCTGTCCGGTGTGCTCCATCGCGGCCTTGTAGGCGGCGAAGACCTTTCGGTAGTCATGCCCGCCGCGCTTGAGGTTCCAGATCTGCTCGTCGCTGTAGTCCTCGACCATTGCCTTCGTCCGCGGGTCGCGGCCGAAGAAGTTGTCGCGCACGAAGCCGCCGGACTCACCCTTGTAGGTCTGGTAATCGCCGTCGGGGGTGGCATTCATGAGGTTGACGAGCGCGCCGTCGCGGTCCTTGGCCAGCAGCGCGTCCCATTCGCGTCCCCAGACGACCTTGATGACGTTCCAGCCGGCACCGCGGAAGTACGACTCGAGTTCCTGCATGATCTTGCCGTTGCCGCGGACGGGCCCATCGAGACGCTGCAGGTTGCAGTTGATGACGAAGTTGAGGTTGTCGAGCTCTTCGAAGGCAGCGACGTGGAGCATGCCGCGGCTCTCCGGCTCGTCGAGCTCGCCGTCACCGAGGAAAGCCCAGGTCTGCTGCTGTGAGGTGTCCTTGATCCCACGATTGTGCAGGTATTTGTCGAACTGTGCCTGCGCGATCGCATTCATCGGTCCCAGACCCATCGACACCGTCGGATGCTCCCAGAAGTCGGGCAGCTGGTGCGGGTGGGGGTAGGACGGCAGTCCCTGCGGCTTGCCGTCGATGAAGTGCGACTGCTGCTGACGGAAGCCGTCGAGCTGTTCTGCGCTCATCCGGCCCTCGAGGTAGGCGCGCGCATACATGCCGGGGGAGGCGTGGCCCTGATAGAAGATATGGTCGCCGCCGCCTGGATGGTCCTTGCCGCGGAAGAAGTGGTTGAGACCGACCTCGTAGAGGGTCGCCGAGGAGGCGTAGGTGGAGATGTGCCCGCCGACCTCGACGCCGGGACGCTGTGCCCGGTGGACGAGCATGGCGGCATTCCAGCGGTTCCAGCGACGGTAGCGGCGTTCGACCTCTTCATCTCCGGGGAACCAGGGTTCGTTCTCCGGACCGATGGTGTTGACGTAGTCGGTGGCAGTGAGGCTGGGCACGCCGATCTGCTTCTGGCGAGAGCGCTCGAGCATGCGCAGCATGACATAGCGTGCTCGAGTCCGACCGCCCTCGTCGATGAGGCCATCGAGGGAGGCCAGCCATTCAGCGGTCTCCTCCGGGTCGATGTCGGGCACCTGGCTGGGCAGCCCGTTGAGGATGGGCCCGCCCTGATTCCGATTGTCCACGATGTGGTCCTCTCTTCAGCTCCACGATCTTCTTTGGTGTAGAGATCATGACCATCGGATGGTGTGTGCTCCGCAGGTTGTCTGAGCCCAGAGGCCACCCGATCTACCTGTCAGCCTAGTACTCCCAGCCGAACTTCGCGCTCCCGCGAAGTTGTGATCTCTCTGACGCATCTGCGCACTGTGCTGACAGGCTCACAGTCCGGTGTGCTGATTGAGTGCCGTTTGAGTGCGCTTGCCGCGCGCGGGCGCGCCGATATTTGCACCTTGGCCACTGTTGGCGGAAGAATACAGGCATGAGCAACTCCGCTTCTGAAAGGACATCCTCCACTTCGACCCTCGCAAACGAGCTGGGACACAACCTCGGCTTGAAAAAGGGCGACTATGTGCAAGAGGTCGGCTATGACGACGACGTCGATCAGGCACTCTGCGAGGCGATCGAGAACATCATCGGAGACAAGATCGCCGATGGCGAAGAGGATGACGTCTACGACGTGATCCTCATGTGGTGGCGGTCGGACGACGACGACCTCGTCGACGGTCTCGTCGACGCCCAGACCACACTGAAGGAGGGCGGAGTCGTCTGGCTGCTCAGCCCGAAGGCGAACCGTCCGGGACACATCAGCCCCGCCGACATCTCCGAAGCGGCTCCCACCGCCGGAATGCACGTGACCTCCACGGTCAGCGCCGCCGACGATTGGGCCGGATTCCGGCTCGTGGGCAAGAAGAACTATTCATGATCCTGCGGCCCGGTGATCGGGCCCCGGATCTCACCCTTCCCGATCACCTCGGATCGGTCATCACCCTCACCGAGGCGGCCCCACTTACCGCTCGTGTGCTCGCATTCGTTCCGTTCGCCTTCTCTCCGATCTGCGGAGACGAACTCGCCGCTCTCGAACAGTGGCAGGAACGGATGCGAAAGGGCTCTCATGCCGTCGACGTCGCGGTCGTCTCAACCGACTCCAAGTACACCTTGGCGGCGTGGGCACGGCAGACGAGGGTCGACGTCACTCTCGCATCGGACTTCTGGCCCCACGGTGAGGCGGCTCGCGCGTTCGGCGTCTTCGACGAGGTCCACGGTGTCGCCGAACGAGGAGTCTTCGTCATCTCACCTGCGGGTACGATCGTGAGTGGCAGGCATGTCGCCCGCACCGAGACTCGGGACTTCTCCGAGGATTTCGCCGCGGCGCTTTCCAGCCTCTGAGAATCGAGCCTCGCCGAAGAACCGATCGACGGCACCTTCGGCGCCTATTGAGGAGGACCCATCATGGCCACGCTGTTCACGAAGATCATCAACGGAGAGATCCCCGGCACCTTCGTCCATCAGGATGACAAGTGCGTCGCATTCCTCGATGTCGCTCCGATGACCGAGGGCCATGTGATGGTCGTCCCGCGCGACGAGATCTCTCACTGGATCGACGCCGACGCAGAGCTTCTCGCCCACCTCACCGCAGTGGCGAAGAGGATCGGAGAAGCCCAGAAGGCGGCCTTCGACTGCGAGCGGATCGGCCTCCTCATCGTCGGCTACGAAGTGCCCCACCTGCACATCCACGTCCTGCCGACGAACTCCATGGATGACTTCGACATCTCCGACCGTGCTCCGATGCAGACACCGGAGCAGCTGGAGGCGCCCGCCGAGAAGATTCGGCAGGCGCTCTCCGCACTGTCCTGATCCGATGCTGCTCGGCTCAGATCGACTCAGAGGCCTTTGACCTCGAGGTAGTGGTCGAGTGAGTCTCTGACGAGCTCGGCTCCCGCGGTTCCGCCGTAGTTCGCGCCGAATCGCGGGTCGTCGACATACATCTGCCCGAGACCGCGCACGTATCCTCCGAGGTCTCCGTCGGGATCATCTGCGGGCGTGCCCGGAACTGCTCGCAGCCATTCGATATGACGTCGGGCGAGGTCCTGGCAGCGGTCCGATTCGGGACGCGCCCCCGCCTCGGCGGCGGCGATCCAGTCCGCGGAGAGAGCGGAAACGAGGGCTTTCCACTCCTTCTTCTCCTCAGGCGACTGGCTGGACCACCATTCGTCTCCTCGTCGGTAGGCGTCGGCTCCCCAGCGCCTGGTCACTTCCTCTTCGTACTCGCGATGGTCGAAACCATCGAACATCTCTTCAGCCATGAGCGGCTCACCTGCTTTCAGTCGTGTGATGGTGACGGTGACGGCGGTGAGCTGTCGGTCGAGCCGGTCTCTCTCGCGTCCGAGTGAGACCAGATGCTGCGACAGCGCCTCGACCGGATCGTCTCTCCGATCGAGTACCTCCGATATCGTCGTCAATGGCAGTCCCAGCTCCTTGAGCAGCAGGATGCGCTGGAGGCGCACCAGGGCTGCTTCGTCGTAGCAGCGATAGCCGTTGGCGGCGATGGAGGTCGGCGGCAGCAGACCGATGGCGTCATAATGACGCAGGGTTCGGCTCGTCGTTCCCGTCAGCCGTGCGATTTCCTGAATGGACCAGTCCATGCCTGACAGCTTAGAAGTTGACGCGGCGTCAAGGTCAAGAGCCGTTTGAGACCTTCGACGAGTGGACGGTGTCAGGCCGCTTCGCGAATCGCGTCCAGCGCCGTGAATAGGTCGCGTGCAAGGTCGTCGACATGTTCGAGCCCGACCGACAGGCGGACGAGGCCGTCGCCGGGCTTCGCCGTCGCGGCTACGGGCCGGTGTGTGAGTGAGGCCGGATGCTGGACGAGGGTATCGGCGTCGCCGAGCGAGACCGCGTGCACGATGAGGTCGCAGTGTTCGACGAAGGTGCGGGCCGCTTCGAATCCACCGGCGAGTTCGATGGCGATCATCGCCCCTCCGCCGCGCATCTGCGAACCGACCAAACCTCGCGGATCGGACCCGGCGAGACCGGGATAGTGGACCCGGGCGACCTCGGGGCGTGTCTGGAGACGACGAGCGAGCTCACCTGCGGTGTCCTGAGCTGCGCGCATCCGCACGGCCAGCGTCCGCAGCCCGCGATGGAGGAGATAGGCGCCCATCGGGTGCAGGAGGGCCCCTGTGATGGCGCGGACCCGGCGCAGGCGCATGGTCCATTCGGTGTTCGTCGCGATGATTCCGCCCATCGCGTCGCCGTGACCGCCGAGGTATTTCGTGGCGCTGTGGAGGACGAGGGCGGCCCCGTGATCGATCGGCCGTTGGAGCACGGGGGTGCAGAAGGTGTTGTCGACCAGCACCGGCACAACTCCCGCTGCGGCGACGACCGAGCCGATGTCGACGAGGTCGAGGCTGGGGTTCGCCGGTGTCTCGACGATGACGAGCCCGGTGTCCTCGCGAATCGCCTCGGCGATCTGGTCCTCCTCCGCCCAGGTGACCGACGCGCCGAGAAGACCTGACTCGAGCAGGTGGTCACTGCCGCCGTAGAGGGGACGGACGGCGACGATATGGGGCGTCCCGGCCTCGACTGCGGCCAGCAGCGCGGCGGTCATGGCAGCCATTCCCGTGGCGAAGGCGACGGCAGATTCGGCGTTCTCCAATTCGGCGAGCGCGGATTCGAATCGCGCCACACCGGGCTGCCACAGACGTTGGTAGACGGGGGAGTCCCCTTCCTTCAGAGGATGTCCGCTGGCGAGGCTCTCATAGGAATCTCCTCCCGTGCGGACGTCGTTGACCGGGTTGGTGGTGGAGAGGTCGATGGCGGGGACATGGACGCCTGCGGCCGCGAGACCGTCCATTCCGCCGTGAACCATACGGGTCTCAGGGTGCATAGAAGTCATAAGCGCATTCAATACACTTCTCCCAGTCTGTGCAATGAACGTGCAATCTCCTCCAAGTATTCGGCCGTTTCCGGGATAGTCTGCGATCAGATATGGGAGACTGTGACTCATGTCGCAGAACGTCTCACTCGATGACACCGATCTTCGCCTTCTGCAGGAGCTCAACGCCGATGCCCGGGCCTCGGGTGCGGTCTTGGCTGCGGCCGTCGGGATCTCCGAATCGACGGTCTCCCTGCGTCTCAAGAGACTGAAGTCGCTCGGCGTCATCCGCGGCTTCCATATCGACGTCGATCCGACTGCGCTCGGGGTCGGTCTGCAGGCTCTCGTATCGATTCGGCTGGCCAAACACGATCGGGCCGAGATCGACGCGTTCACGGCGGCTGCGCCGAAGTTCCCTGGGGTGGTGCGGATGTACCACATGGCCGGAGCCGATGACTACCTGCTGCATATCGTCGCCACTGACACCGCTGCGGTACAGTCCTTCGTCCTCGACTACCTCACCCGATATCCCGCTGTCGCACATACGCGCACGAACCTCATCTATCGGGTCGAAGACGGTTCTGCCTGGATCCCTTCGGAGGCCTGAACTGCCATACTGGCTTCATGGCAGAGAACAAGACCCAGCCGACCGATGCCGATGTCGCCGCTTACCTCGATTCGGTGACTCCCGAGAAGCGTCGCGAGGATGGAATCGCTCTTGACGCGATCTTCCGAGACGTCACCGGTGAGGAACCCGTGATGTGGGGCCCTCGATCGTCGGCTACGGCCGGTACCACTATCGGTCGCCCGTGAACCCGCGCAACCACGGTGAGTGGCCGGCCACGGGATTCTCCCCGCGCAGGAGCCAGCTCTCTCTGTACGGACTCAAGGACCTTCCCGAAGGAGCGAGGCTGCTCCCGCAGCTCGGAAAGTACACCGAGGGGGCCGGGTGCGTCTATGCGCGCCGTCTGGAGAACATCGACGAGGCGGTGCTGCGCCGACTCATCGCGATCGCCGCTGCCCGTCCCGACGATCCCGAGCCGGGCAGCTGATTGCACACGCTGACGGTCGATGACAGGTCCTGTCCGAGAGATCGCAGAATGACCTCGGTGGCCGAGAACGTCGCGGTGTTCATCTGCGAGCCGTGATGCTCAGCCCCGATTTGCGCTGATGGACTGAGAAGTACTGCAGTCCCGCCTCGGCGTCGGCTAGGAATCGCCGGCGGGAGCGGCGGGGCAGCCACACGATCTGACCGGGGGACAGTTCGATCGTTCCGGTTGCGGTCTCAAGGGTGCCGGCACCGGCGAGGACGTGGATGAGCACGTCGAGAGATGGGCCGGTGTGTTCGCGGATCTCGCCGCCGGGGGCGAGCGCGATGACATTCGCATCGAGGTCACGGTGGTGCGTCGGCAGCTGCCAGACGGACCCGGAATCCTCGACGGTCGCGGTCAGCTCGGCAACATCGAGAACGACGCGGGGTACAGGGGTGGCGGCACGACGGATGATGCGCACCCGAACCCCGTCCTGCGTGCTCTCCAGCGGCTCCCACCCGACCGCCTCGGCGAACTCGCGGTCCATTTCGACGCGCAGCCCTTCAGGCGAGTGGTCATTGATGAGGATCAGGCTGGAGCCGACGTCAAGATCTTCATACGCTCTGATGACGAGCGGATGCCGTTCCGACTTCGGTAAGGTCCGGACGTCGATGACGGGTTCGTCTGCCACGGCTGCCCCTCTCAATCGCTTCGATAGTTCCTCCTCGAAACTATCACCGGAGTGATGACAGCGGCCTGGGCCGGCCAGCGGCGCCGGGCAAAGACCGCTCGGGTCGGTCCTACAGGAGAACGGAAAAGGCACCCCGTGATACGGGATGCCTTGACGGTGGGCCCAGAGGGACTCGAACCCCCGACCCTCTCGGTGTAAACGAGATGCTCTAGCCAACTGAGCTATAGGCCCCACCTGCGTCGTCGATGTCTCCGACAGCGCTTGATCAGTATGCCACATCCGATGGGGACCGGCGAAACGGGAACGCAGGCGGTCGCGGGACCGGTCAGTGCGTCGGTCCGGACTGCCATCAGGAGGATCGGAGCAGGCGTGCCGCATTGGCGGCGAAATTCTCAGCTGCCTCTGCGGTGTCGACGTCGAAGATCCTGCGATTCTGCTCAACGGCCACGGCACCGAGTGTGAGGGTGAGGATTCCGTGCGAGAGTTCGGCGCCCAGGCGATCAGCACTCAGGGCCCGAGGCGCAACGTCTGTCGGAGCGATCGAATACCCCAGCAGCACGATCTCTGCTCCATCACGGTATTTCAGCAGCACCTCGCGCAGAGACATCGCCGCGGCGAGCGGGTCGGCAGTGGCGGGACAGAGGGCATCGACTTCGGCTTTGAGCGAACGTGAGATGAGGATGAGCAGTGACTGCTTGTCCTTGACGTGCCAGTACAGTGCAGACGGCTGAACGTCGAGTTCGCGGGCGAGCCGGCGCATGGACAGATCGCCCAGACCGTACTGCGAAAGAATGCTCAATGCAGTGGTGGTGATGCTTTCGGCTGTCAGTGCCAATGAGACATACCTTTCATTCTCGAGCAGAGGTCCTTTCCGATTTTTCAGATCGCGTTCCCCTCGCTATAGTAGTTCCTGGTCACGGGATATAGCGCAGCTTGGTAGCGCGCCTCGTTCGGGACGAGGAGGTCGTGGGTTCGAATCCCGCTATCCCGACCAAGGGAAAGTGCCGCAGCATCGCTCAGGCGAGGCTGCGGCACTTCTGCATTCCCGGACCGTTGCGAGACCACTCTGCGTCCAAACCATCAAGACGCGAGCAGACGCCTAGAACGAGAAGCAGCGCACGGCCGCACCGAAAGTGGTGCGGTGCGTTCTCGCCGTGGCGCAGGACCAATCGAGTTCTGACCAGATGATCGAGTTTGACCCCGATGACTGGTCCAGAACTCGATGCTGAAATGCACAAAGGCGATGGGGCGCACTGCTCGAAACCGCAGTGCGCCCCATCGCCTCAACTCGTGCTCAGACGGGTTAGCCCGGCTCTTGGGAGGAGCCGTCCGTCGCGTCGGAAGCGAACGGGTGGGTCGCCCGGCCCCGTCGAGGAGCCTGCGGCGCATCGGCTCGGTCGGCCGCCTCGGCGAAGTTCTCTGTCACGTTGTCAGGGTCTGTGCCCCGCCATCGGGCGATCGCCTTCATCACCTGATAGATGATGATCGCCGAGGCGGTGCCCAGGGCGATGCCTTCGAACTGCAGTCCGCCCGGGGTCCAGGTGAAGTTCGCGATGGCGACGATGAGCGAGACCGCGGCAGTGTTGAGATTGATCGGGTTGGAGAAGTCGACCTTGTTCTCCACCCAGATGCGCACGCCGAGCATGCCGATCATTCCGTAGAGCACGGTCGCCGCTCCGCCGAGGACTCCGGGAGGGATCGTCGCGATGATCTCGCCGAACTTCGGCAGCATGCTGAGGACGAGGGCGATGACCGCCGCGCACAGGTAGGCGGCAGTGGAGAAGATGCGCGTGGCTGCCATGACGCCGATGTTCTCGGCATAGGTCGTCGTTCCGGAACCGCCGCCGGATCCGGCGAGGATGGTGGAGAACCCGTCGGCGAAGAGCGTCCGGCCCGTCAGGTGATCGAGGTCGCGGCCGGTCATTGCGGCGACTGATTTCACATGGCCGATGTTCTCGGCGATGAGGACGAGGACGACGGGCAGGAACAGGCCGAGGTAGCCGAGATCGAACGCCGGTGCATGGAACGCGGGCAGTCCCACCCAGTCGGCTTTCGAGACGGTGGAGAAGTCGAGCTCACCCTGCAGCCATGCCGCACCATAGCCGACCAGGACGCCGATGAGGATCGAGAGTCGGCCGAGCATCCCGCGGAAGAGCACCGTGGTCAGCAGGATCGCGACGATCGTGATCACGGCGGTCAGGGGAGCGGCCTTGACCCAATCCCAGGCGGCCGGGGCCAGGTTGAGGCCGATGAGGGCCACAATGGCCCCGGTCACCACTGGGGGCATTGTCACTTCGATCCATCGGACGCCGACGAAATGGACCACGAGCCCGACGAGCGCCAAGGTGACTCCCACCGAGATGATTCCACCTTGAGCCAAAGCCATGGCATGAGGTTCGAGGTCCTCTCCGGCCGTGGCCGAGAACCCCGTGACCGCCCCGATCGGGGCGAGCAGCCCGAACGACGAGCCGAGGTAGGAGGGCATCATCCCCTTCGTGATGAGCAGGAACAGCAACGTGCCGATGGCGGTGAAGAACAGCGTCGTCGATGGTGGGAACCCGGTCAGAAGGGGCACGAGGAACGTCGCGCCGAACATCGCCACGACGTGCTGTGCGCCGATGCTGATGGTCCGCGGCCAGCTCAGACGCTCTTCCGGCAGAACCCTCTCACCGGGAGCGATCGTCCGCCCGTTTCCGTGCAGACGCCAGCCGAGGCGATTGCCTGTTCCTTTGTGGGTGTCCGTGGGTGCCGACTCCGCCATTGTGTTCCTCGTTCCGTTCTTCCCTGTACTGGGTCGTTGGCCGGCGGTCGGGCAGTGCTCCGGGCCGGCGAAAGAATTCTATGCTCCAGCTCACCGGCACGCCGACTCGACGGCTGACGAAGCGGTATGGCCGGTGTGTCTGAGGACCCTGCTCCGGAAGGCGGGGTCAGCATTCTGATAGCCTATTGAACAGTGTTCAGGGGATCTGAACTCGACCGATTCTGACCTTGTTCAATCGCACGGAGACAAAGGACCAATCGATGACGACTGTGAACCCTGACCAGAACGTGAACCCCGGCCAACTCGCCGAGTCCATCCTCAACGGGGGAGCGGCCACCGAAGCCGACGCGCTCACGCTCCTGGCTACGCCGGATGAGGAGCTGTTCGGTCTCGTCCATGCCGGATCGCGACTCCGCCGAGAGCACTTCGGCATGACGATCAAGTTGAACTATCTCGTCAACCTCAAATCGGGAATGTGCCCGGAAAGCTGCACCTACTGCTCACAGTCACTGGGGTCGAAGGCCGAGATCCTCAAATACTCGTGGCTGAGCACCGACGAGGCCATGGAACAGGCGAGCATGGGCATCGGCGGAGGGGCGTCCCGCGTCTGCCTCGTCGCCAGCGGTCGTGGGCCGAGCCGTCGCGACGTGGGCCGCGTCGGTGAGATCGTCGAACGCCTCAAAGACGAGAATCCCGAAGTCGAGGTGTGTGCGTGTCTGGGCATCCTCAAGGAAGGTCAGGCCGAGGCGCTCAAGGAAGCCGGCGCCGATGCCTACAACCACAACATCAACACCGCGGAATCCTTCCACGACAATATCGTCAAGACCCACACCTACGAGGACCGGACGAATACCGTCGAACACGCCAAAGCGGCGGGACTCTCACCCTGCAGCGGCCTCATCGTCGGGCTCGGCGAAAGCGACGAACAGATCGTCGAAGCGCTGTTCGCGCTCAAGGCCCTCGGCTCCGAGTCGATCCCGATCAACTTCCTCGTCCCGTTCGACGGAACACCGCTCGAAGGACAGTGGAACCTCACACCCATGCGGTGCATGAAGATCGTCGCGACAGCCCGCTTCGTCTGCCCCGACCGGGAGATCCGGCTGGCCGGCGGTCGCGAGATCCACCTCAAATCCCTCCAGCCGATGGCGCTGCAGCTGGCCAACTCGATCTTCCTCGGCGACTACCTCACCGCCGAGGGCCAAGCCGCAGCCGACGACCTCGCCATGATCCGAGACAACGGATTCACTATCCTCGGCCAGGAGGACGAGGAGGCCCGGACGGAAGAATCCGTTGGGTGCTGCGGTGCGGCAGCCGGCTGCTGTTCCGATTCGAAGACCACCGCCGAGGCGGCCACCCACACCGATCCCGTCATCCGCAGGCGCGGTGCAGGCACCGCTGAAGTCGCCAACGCCTGAGCGGCCGCATGCCGTCAGGCTTGGCGCAGGCTCCGCTTGAGGATCTTCCCGGCCGAGTTCTTCGGCAGTTCGGCAACGAACTCCACCCGCTTGGGCACCTTGAATCCGGCCAAACGGGACTTGACGTGACCGATGACATCGTCGGCCGACAACGGCGGCTGGCCGTCCTTGAGGACGACGAAGGCGGCCACCGCCTCGATCCACTTCTCATCGGCGATCCCGACCACAGCCACCTCGGCGACCTGCGGCAGCTCGAAGACGGCATCCTCGACCTGGCGGCTGGCGACCAGCACGCCACCCGTGTTGATGACGTCCTTGACCCGGTCGACGACCTCGACGAAACCCTCCTCGTCGACCTTGACCAGGTCCCCGGAATGGAACCAGCCGTTGTCGAACGCCTCGGCGGTGGCCTCCGGCCGGTTCCAGTAGCCTTCGCACAGCTGCGGCGACCGGTAGAGGATCTCGCCCTCCTCGCCGGGGCCGACGTCGTCACCGCCGGCGTTGACGACGCGGGTCTCGACGAACATCACCGGGCGACCGGCCGAACCAGGGTGATCGTCGTGCTCCTCGGGACGCAGCACAGTGCACAACGGGCCGAGCTCCGACTGGCCGAAGCAGTTGTAGAAACCCAGCTGCGGAAGTCGCCGGCGCAGGCGCTCGAGGATCGGCCCGGGCATGATCGAAGCACCGTAGTAGGCCTTGTGGAGACTGTCGAGGTTGCGGGTTTCGAGGTCGGGGCTGTTGGCCAATGCCACCCAGACGGTGGGGGCGGCGAAGAACGAATTGACCTCCCGCTCCTCGAAGATGGCGAGCAGCTGCTCGGGCACGGGAGCGGGGACGATGATGTTGTGCGCGCCGATCGACAGAAGCGGCAGCAGGAAGACGTGCATCTGCGCTGAGTGATAGAGCGGCAGGGCGTGGACGGCGCGATCTGTCGCAGCGAAGTCGAGGGACATGAGGGACGACAGGTACTCGTGCAGAAGGGCGCGATGGGTCATCACCGCACCTTTCGGCGCCGAGGTGGTGCCGGAGGTGTAGAGCAGCTGAGCCACGTCCGTGTCGTCGACGGAGAACTCTGTGCTGACGGCTGGGGCGATCTCCTCCGCGGTGGCGACCGGAACGAGATCGGCGAAGTCGATCACCTGCGCCTCGGCTCCGGTCGGGGTTGAGGCGACTGCGGACATGAGGTCGGAGTCGGAGAAGACGATCTCGGCACCGGAGTTGCTGAGGATGTAGTCGAGTTCGTCGTTCTTCAGCTGATAGTTGACCGGCACGTGGATGAATCCGGCACGTGCGCAGCCGAGATAGAGGAGGACGAAGAGGTCGGAGTTCTTCCCATAGGCGGCGACACGGTCGCCTTTCGTCACACCGAGACGGACGAGTTCGCGGGCCACCGCGGTCACGGCAGAGTCAAGTTCTGCATAGGTCCAGGTTCGGTCCCCGAATTCGAGGGCCGTGTCGGTGGGGAATCGGCCGGCGCTGCGGCGGATGAGATCCGAGACCGTGGACGAGTTTCTGATGACGGGTGATTCGGAGGAGATGCGTGTAGATGTCATGACCCAAATATATGAGCCACATCACTCTCTCTGAAAATCGTCCGCCCATCTCTGCTTCATCGGCCGGCTGGTCTTCGATCCCACGGTGCCGACGATGTGCCCCGGTTCGGATGTAATAGTGTGGGGGCATGAGACATCCGAAGGTGAGTGACTGCGCAGAGGTGTTCGACTCACTGTGGCCACCGGCCTTGGCCGAGTCCTGGGACTCCGTGGGCCTGGCCGTCGGCGACCCCGACGCCGAGGTCCAGTCGATCCTCTTGGCTCTCGATCCAATGGACGCCGTGATCGCCGAGGCCGTCGTTCTCGGCGCAGACCTGGTGTTCAACCATCATCCGCTCATGCTCAAACCCGTGAAGTCGGTGAACGCCGCAACTTTGAAGGGCGGAGCCGTCCATACTCTCATCAGCAGCGATATTGCGCTGTTCAATGCGCATACGAACGCTGATTCGGCCCGCGGCGGAGTCTCCGATGTGCTCATCTCACTCCTGGGCATCGAGGGCGCGCAGCCACTGTCCCCCCATGACGAGGCTGATGATTCGGGACGCGGCTCGCTGCCGACCGGAATCGGCCGCGTCGGCGACCTCGACCGGCCCACACCGGTCCGGGACCTTGCCAGGCGACTGGCTGCGCAGCTGCCGCGCACCACGACCGGTGTGCGCATCGCCGGCGATCCCGCTGCGACAGCGACCCGTGTCGCGGTCTGCGGTGGCGCCGGCGACTCGCTGTTCGACGAGGTCAGGGCCAGCGGCGCCGACGTCTACGTGACGGCTGACCTCCGCCATCACCCGGCCACCGAGGCGCTCGATGCGGCGAATCGTCGAGAGAGCGGACTCTCGCTCATCGACGTCTCCCACTGGGCGTCCGAGACAGTCTGGCTGAGTGCGGCGGCCGAGGCTCTCGAGACCGAATTCGCGCGGCGCGGGTTCACTGTCTCGCTGCAGCATTCGGCAGTCAACACCGACCCCTGGGTCGAACGGTACTGACAAGGAGACCGACGATGCTCATCACCGACAGCCAGAGAACCGCGCTGCAGACCCTCATCGAACTCATCGCCCACGGGCGCGCCCTGCAGTTCGAACATGACAACCCGAAACGGGCGGAGGAGCTGCAGGAGCTCATCTCCCGCCACAAGGAACTCGGCGAGAAGCGGACCGAGGCCGCCGCTGTCGTCGACGGCCATCAGGACGCCATCACCGAAGCCACCGGACTCATCGAAGCACAGCGATCGAAGATCGAGAAGAAGACCGCCGAGCTCAACGACGGCACCGGTCTGACCAGCAGAGACATGGTGAATCTGCAAGAGGAGATCGCCGGTCACGAAGCTCGGGTCGCCGAACTCGAAGAATCGCAGCTGGAGGAGATGGAGAAGCTCGAAGCCGCTGAAGACGAACTCGCGGCAGTCGATGACCGAATCGCCGAGGTCACGGCCTCCGGTAAAGAGGTGCAGACCGCGGTGAAGGACAGGAAGGCCGAACTGCGGGAGCTCATCGCCGAGAACGAGTCCGCGGCGTCGGGCGCGAGGAGCGAGCTGCCGGAGCAGCTGCTCACGACATTCGATGCCAATGTCCGCCAGGGCGGTCCCGGGGCCGCCCTGCTCAACGGACCGAACTGTCAGGCGTGCGGACAGGAGATCGGCGGAGCAGTCTGGCACGGAATGCTCGGCGCCGATGTCAACGAAACCTATGAATGCGAAGAATGCGAGGCGGTGCTGCTGCGTCGCAGCTGATCCTGCCTCGACTGATCTCGTCGACCTTGGTCGACAGGGTCGTTGTTGAGGCGCGTCTCAGTCGCGGAGGACGATCATGAGGTTGGCCGGCTTCGAGTTCGTCGAGCCTGTGAACTCGACCTCATACAGCTCCTCCGCCCGAGACACAAGGTCTTCAGCGGTCTCCGGCAGGGCCCGCTCATCGGAGAGCAGTCGACCGGCGAACTCACCTCGGTAGAACTTCGCCCAGTGGGAGACGACGCGACGTTTCCCGCCGCTCACGGACACGGCACCCATGGTGACGACCTGATCGGTGGGACCCGGCCACACGGACCGGTAATCGCTCGAGCGGCAGTCGAGGGCCACCTCGGCGGGGTCGAGGGAGCAGGACTTCGCCAGAACCGGCTTCCAATAGGATGTCAGCTTTCCCAAGGTCCCCAGATCGGTCTTCATCGCCAGTCGGTAAGCGGGGATATCGTCGAGTCCGTGCACCCGGCCGAACAGGGCCGAGAATACGTAAACGTCGTGGAGGCGGTCTCTCAGCTTATCGTCATCGTTCGACTGCGCCACCAGCTCGCTCGCGCCCATCGCCTCATAGAGCACACCGGAATAGGTGAGCAGCGCGGGGGCACTGGGGATCTCATCGAGGACGGTGTTCCGTTCGACGTCCGCTGAAAGTGACGCGCCGACGCCGAGCTTCTCGAGGGCATCTCGGCGCTTCGAGACCTTCTTCAGCGCAGCGAGCACACGCTTGCGCTTCGTGGTGAGTTCCGGAGCCGAGAGACCGTCGAGATCGAGCGTGGGACCGGCCGGCGACGGAGTCTTGCCCTCGGAGGGCGGCAGGAGGATCTTCACCACCCCATCGTATGATCACGCAGTGACGCGGCTGGGACCGGGGGCGGATGAGGTTGATCACTTTCGATGTCCGGCCGCCGCTGCATGCGGGTGCTGTGCGCGTGGGGGAGTCACTGAGCGACTACACTGGGATGCTTGAGGACAGGTCACCAGACGGTCGCGGCTCTCTTCACGAGGGCTGAGGAACGTCCGGGCTCCACAGAGCAGGGATGGTGGGTAACACCCACCCGGGGCGACCCGCGGGCCAGTGCAACAGAAAGCAGACCGCCCAGTTCCGACTGGGTAAGGGTGAAACGGTGGTGTAAGAGACCACCAGGGCGGCGGGTGACCGTCGCTGCTGGGTAAACCCCATCCGGAGCAAGATCAGACAGACGACGTTCGAGGCTGCTCGCCGAGTCGTCGGGTGGATTGCTTGAGGCCGGTGGCAACATCGGTCCCAGATAGATGACCGTCAGGCGAGAAGGGCAACCGACTCGTCGACAGAACCCGGCTTATCGGTGGCCTGTCCTCACCCTCATCCTCAGCTGCGACGTCCCATTCAGGACGGACTGCGACGAACTTTGGCCTTACCGCCGTTGACCGCGATCATCGCAGCTCCCACGATTCCGGCGTTGTTGTACAGCTTCGCCGGTTTGAGTTTCGCCCGCGTCTCGATGAGCGGCAGGAACTGGTCATGGGACTTCGAGACTCCGCCGCCGACGATGATGACGTCGGGTGCGACCAGCAGTTCGATCTGCGAATAGTACTGCTGCAGCCGAGCCGCCCACTCCGGATAGGTCAGTCCCAGCCGGGTCCTGACCGATTCCGCGGCCTGAGTCTCGGCATCGGCGCCGTTCATCTCGATATGGCCGAGTTCGGTGTAGGGAACCATTCGACCGTGAGTGAACAGGGCGGTTCCGATTCCGGTGCCCAGCGTCGTCAGCAGCACCGTCTTCTTGCGGTGCTTGCGCCCGGCGCCGAAGGTCATCTCTGCCAGGCCGGCGGCATCGGCATCGTTGAGGAAGTACACGGTGCGGCCGGTGCTCTCACCGATGATGTCGGCGATGGGTGAACCGATCCAACTCTGGTCGAGGTTCGCCGTGTACTCGACGAGTCCTTCGCGGATCACGCCGGGGAATCCGCAGCCGACAGGCAGGGAGTCGATCGCGGCACGGTCGGCGACGAGTTCGAGTTCGACGGCATGTTCGCTCAGTGCATCCAGCAGCGTGGCGATCATGGCAGCCACGGCATCCGGGGTGCTCGGCTTCGGTGTGAGTTCGCGCAGCCGCTTGAACGGCAGCTTGCCCGTCACCGTGTCGACGAGTGCCGCTTTGATCCCGGTGCCGCCGATGTCGATGCCGATCGCAAAGCGTGGGGAGGTCTCCGCGCTCATATCAGCTCTCCTCGTGTGCGGGTCCGGCGGCAATCGCGGTATCGGCATCGGGCAGAGTCAGGATATCGGCGCCGGACTCGGTCACCACCAGTGTGTGCTCGAACTGAGCGGAGCGCTTGCGATCCTTCGTCACCACGGTCCAGGAATCATCCCAGACGTCCCAGTCGATCGTACCGAGGTTGAGCATCGGTTCGATCGTGAAGATCATTCCAGGTTCCATCGTCTCCGCGTGGGCGGGAGCCGCGTCATAGTGCGGGATGATGAGCCCGGAGTGGAATTCGCGTCCGACTCCATGCCCGCTGTAGTCGCGCACGACTCCGTAGCCGAAGCGCTTCGCGTACTTCTCGATCACTCGTCCGATGACGTTGATCTGACGGCCCGGTTTGACCGCCTTGATTCCTCGCATCATCGACTCGTAGGTGCGTTCGATGAGGAGACGGGACTCCTCATCGGCGTCACCGGCGGTGAATGTGTAGTTCGTGTCTCCGTGCATGCCCTGGTAGTAGGCGGTGATATCGACATTGACGATGTCGCCGTCCTCGATGACGGTCGAATCGGGGATGCCGTGGCAGATCACCTCGTTGACGGAGGTGCACACGGATTTCGGGAACCCGCGATAGCTCAGCGTCGACGGGTACGCTCCGTGATCGCACATGAACTCGTGCGCCACCCTGTCGATATCGTCGGTCGTGATGCCGGGGACGATCATCTCGCCGACGGCGGCCAGGGCATTGGCTGCGATCCGACCGGCCGCCCGGACGACCTCGACTTCCTCGGGGCTGTAGAAATTGTTTCCCCGGCCTTCATCGGCGTCGGCGCGACCGACGTACTCCGGGCGGGGGATGTCCTTCGGCACACCGCGTTCGGGCGAAATGGTGCCGGGCGTGAGCAGGCGAGTGTGAACAGTCATGATGGTGTCGATCCTATGCTGGAAACGCGGCTTTGTCCCGCTGCTCGGTCGCCTGTCGATGCCGCGGTGCGGGACCTGTGGAGTCTAGAATCGGAAGCAGCCGTGCCAAGGAAGCGGGAGGCAGATTGAGCGACGACACGACATCGGCGGGCCACGAGTTCGCTGGACTGGGCGAAGTGGTGAGCCTGACGAGCGCGCCGCAGCAGATCGCCGACCACATCCTCTCCGGAATCGCCGTCGGAGCGTTGCCGGAAGGCACCCTGCTGCCGGGCGAACGGACGTTGGCCGCAGATCTGCAGGTGTCCCGTTCGAGCGTGCGCGCAGCCCTGCTGCGCTTAGAGCGTCTGGGAGTCGTCGAGCGCCGCCGCGGCCGCGGGGGAGGGACGTTCGTCAAGACCGCCCGCCCCGAGGCGCTGGCTCCCATGGCCGGCAGAATCGACGAGTTCCATGCCGAGAGGCGGAACCTGCTTGACGCCCGCGCCGTCTTCCAGAATTCGCTGGCGGCCACCGCGGCCCTGCGACGTACCGAGGAGGAGCTGAGCGAGCTCCGGGAACTGGCCGAAGTCTATTCCCAACGCGCCGAAGCGGCTGCCGCGCGCACCGCGGACGCGCAGTTCCACTTCGCCATCGCCCGTGCCGGTCACAACCCGGAACTCGTGCGCATGGCCATCGACCTCGATACGAAGATCAACGCCGGGTTCCGTCACGACCCGTTCTCGGCCGAGCTCTTCGATCACGCCGTGGACGACCACGCCGCGATCGTCGAAGCGATCGCTGCCGGAGACGCAGAAGCTGCGGGAAGACTCTGCGAGGAGCACTTCAGGTACACGACCATCGTCCCCCGCCCCTAACCCAATTACTACCTGACGGCGGCCCAGCAACCTCGCGCGAGGTTGCTGGGCCGCCGTCAGGTAGTAATAGGGGTTCTTCAGTTGGCTAGGGCGTGGGCCACGGACACTGCTTCGAAGCCGAATGCCTCGGCGACGTTGTCGTTCGTGACGTGCCCGTTGTGGATGTTGAGACCACGGGCCAGAGCCGAATCGTTCGACAGCGCCTTGTGCCACCCCTGGTCGGCGATCTTCACGGCAAAGGGCAGAGTCGCATTCGTCAGCGCCGCCGTGGCTGTGTTCGGCACCGCACCCGGCATGTTCGCCACGCAGTAGTAGACCGAGTTATGGACGGTGAACGTCGGATCGTCGTGAGTCGTCGGACGCGAATTCTCGAAGCAGCCGCCCTGGTCGATGGCGATATCGACGAGCACCGAGCCCGGCTTCATCCCAGAGACCATCTCGTCGGTGACGAGCTTCGGCGCCTTCTTGCCCGGGATGAGCACCGAACCGATGACGAGGTCGGCTGTGGCCAGAGACTTCGTGATCTCGTACTTATTTGACACTTTCGTGCCGATGGCACCTGCGAAGGTCTCATCGATCTGCCGCAGACGCGGAATGTTGATGTCGATGACCTCGACGGTCGCTCCCAGGCCCAGAGCCATCCGGGCGGCATTCGTTCCGGCCACACCGGCACCGATGACGACGACATTCGCGCGCTCGACACCGGGGACTCCGGACAGCAGGATCCCGCGGCCGCCGTTGGCCTTGAGCAGGCTGTGAGCGCCGACCTGAGTCGACAGGCGTCCGGCGATCTCGCTCATCGGAGCGAGCAGCGGAAGTCCGCCGCCGTCGGGCTGGACGGTCTCATAGGCGATCGCGGTGGTGCCGGCCTCCATGAGAGCAGTGGTGAGCGCCTCATCCGCGGCGAGGTGGAGGTAGGTGAACAGGACGAGATCCTTGCGCAGGAAGCCGTACTCCTGGGCGATCGGCTCCTTGACCTTGAGCACGAGGTCGCCGGCTGCCCATGTGGTGGCGGCGTCGGGGGCGATCTTCGCTCCGGCAGCCTCGTATTCGGCATCGGCGATGAAGGAGCCCTCGCCGGCTCCTGCCTGCACGGTGACCTCGTGGCCGTGGGCGACGAGTTCATGGACGCCGGCAGCGGTGATGGCGACTCGGAACTCATTGTTCTTGACCTCGGTGGGCACTGAAATGCGCATGGTGTGTCCTTCTCTCCTGATCGTGTGCCGCAGGGGCGGAGGCGACCGACTTCTCCGTCGGTCGTCGATGGTGTCAACTCTATTCCTTAGAAGGTTTGGAGAGCAAACCTTTAAATCTGTTTTCGTCACCAATGATGCGAAATCAGTGCGTCTGGGTGCCAGATAACACGGAAAACATGATTCCAGTTGGACTCAGACTGCACCAAAGATGCTGATAGGGCGCTTCCAACGCATAAGCGACACATGCCGTCAGTTCGCGACTTGAAACGGTAAGCTGAAAGCGTCAATGCAGAACCCCGCAGAGGAGAGAAGGCTCGCCATGGGACTCTACGAAGATATCGACGACCCGAACTCGAAGTACTACTTCAACCTCGAGACGAACACCGTGGAAAAGGGCCTGGTCAGCGACTGGACCCACCGCATGGGGCCCTACGAGACCGAGGAAGTCGCCCGCGCCGCCCTGGAGAAGGCACGTGAACGCAATCAGCAGTGGGACGAAGACGACGAGAAGTGGAACGGCTGAATAGATGTCGCGTCAGGAGGAATTCGTTCTCAGGACCGTCGAGGATCGTGAAGTGCGATTCATCCGACTCTGGTTCACTGATGTCCTGGGACAGCTGAAGTCCGTGGCCATCGTCCCCGCCGAACTCGAAGGCGCCTTCTCCGAAGGCATCGGATTCGACGGCTCGGCAGTCGAAGGACTGTCCCGCGTGTTCGAGGCCGATATGGTGCTCAAGCCCGACCCCTCGACGTTCTCTCTGCTGCCCTGGCGCGGGGAGACCGAGCCCACCGGGAGGATGTTCTGCGATATCCACGTGCCCGGGGGAGAGCCGGCGCCGGCCGATCCGCGCAACGTCCTCAAACGCACTCTGGCCAAAGCCGCCGAACGCGGCTTCACCTTCTATGTGCATCCTGAGATCGAGTTCTACCTCTTCAAGACCGACAACCTCGATCCTGTCTCCGGGATCAGCGACGGCACAGCCCCGATGCCCGTCGACACAGCCGGCTACTTCGACCATGTCAACGGGGGAACGGCCAATGATTTCCGGCGCGAAGCTGTCACCATGCTCGAGGCGATGGGGCTGTCCGTGGAGTTCTCCCATCATGAGGCCGGGCCCGGTCAGAACGAGATCGACTTGCGCTACGCCGACGCGCTGACCATGGCCGACAACGTCATGACGTTCCGGTCGGTCATCAAAGAGGTCGCGATCTCCCAAGGCGTCTACGCTTCGTTCATGCCCAAGCCGATGGCCGATCACCCAGGCAATGGGATGCACACGCACGTCTCCCTGTTCGAGGGCGAGAACAATGCCTTCTTCGAACCGGGGGCCGAATATCAGCTGTCGAAGACCGGCCGACAGTTCATCGCCGGACTGCTCACCCACGCCGCCGAGATCTCGGCAGTGACCAACCAGCACGTGAACTCCTATAAACGCCTCTGGACCGGCCATGAAGCTCCGTCGTACATCTCCTGGGGCCACCGCAACCGTTCTGCTCTCGTGCGGGTCCCGCAGTACAACTCCGGAAAGTCCTCATCCGCCCGCGTCGAGTACCGTGCTCTGGACTCCTCGGCCAACCCGTACCTGTCGTATGCGCTTATGCTCGCAGCGGGACTCAAAGGGATCGAAGAGGGCTACGAACTGCCCGAAGAGGCCGAGGACAACGTCTGGCTGCTCTCTTCCACCGAACGTCGGGCGATGGGGATCGAAGCGCTGCCGCGCAGTCTGTCACATGCCCTGGAGCTGATGGAGGGATCGGATCTCGTCGCCGAGACCCTGGGCGAAGAGGTGTTCGACTTCTTTCTGCGCAACAAACGGCAGGAATGGACCGATTACCGCGCGCAGGTGACTCCATATGAGCTCGCGAAGCACTTCACCTCGATGTGATGGCCGCTATCACCTCACGCACGACCAGCGTCCCGGAGGCCACCTCTCGGTTCCTCCATGAGCTCGATGAGCTCCTCGGTGTCCCTCTGGCCACTGATTCGCGGTTCGTTGATCTCCTCATGGCAACCCCGGATCCGCATGGAGCGGCGCTGGGTCTGCTGCGCGTGATCGAGGCCGCAGGGGAGGGTTCCGCGGCCCTGCTGGACGCAGTGCGGACCGGATCGAAGAGCGAGCTGGCCGAGGACGAACTCAACCGCCCCCTCCTGGCCCGGCTCCTCGCGGTCGTCGGCACCTCGGAGGCGATGGTCGACCATCTGGTCCGGCATCCCGACTCCCTGCCGCTGCTGCTCGTTCCCGACCCGTTCCTGCTGATCTCCACGCCTGCCGCCTCGGCGGTATCCCTGCGAGCAGAGATGCTCACGGTCCTCGGTGCGGACCCCGAGGACCCGGCTCCGCGCGCGACTGTGACCGGAGATGACGGGGTCAAGGCGCTGCGAAGGAACTACCGGGATGCGGTGCTTCGCCTCGTCGCCGATGATCTGTCGGCGGAGTCTCCTGACGAAATCGTCGACCATGTCATGGCAGTCCTCTCCGACCTGGCCGCCGCTGCCCTCGACGCGGCGCTGGCCATCGCACGAGCCGAACTCGACGAGGCGGCCGACGTCCGTCTGGCGGTCATCGCTTTGGGTAAGACCGGAGCACGAGAACTCAACTACGTCTCCGATGTCGATGTCGTCTTCGTTCTCGAGTCCGCCGAGACCGAAGGGGCCAGGAGCCTGGCCACCGACATCGCCCAACGCATGCGCGGCATCCTCTCCGATGCCGGTGGTGAGCCTGCACTGTGGGAAGTCGATACGGCGCTGCGCCCCGAAGGCAAAGCCGGTGCGCTCGTGCGTACGCTCTCGGAGTTCGAGCACTATTACGCCGATATCGCGGAGAACTGGGAATTCCAGGCCCTCCTCAAGGCCCGACCGGTTGCCGGCGATGTCGCAGTGGGGGAGGCGTTCTCCCAGTCGCTCCTGCCCTTGGTCTGGCAGGCGGCCAGCCGTCCCGGCTTCATCGACGGGATCCGTGCGATGCGTCGGCGCGTCGTCGACCTCATCCCGGCGGTCGAAGCCCCGCGTCAGATCAAACTGGGTCGCGGCGGTTTGCGTGATGTCGAGTTCTCCGCACAGATGCTCCAGCTCGTCCATGGACGCAATGATGAGGACATCCGCACCCCGAATACGCTCGTCGCCCTCGGTGAACTCGGAGAACATGGCTATATCGGGCAGCAGGACGCCTCCGTCTTCTCCACTGCATACCGGTTCATGCGTGTCGTCGAACACCGAGTGCAGATCCCGAGGATGATGCGCAATGCGCTCATCCCCGATGATGAAGCCAAACTTCGGTCGTTGGCCCGTTCCGTCTTCCGGTCCGGATCTCGGACCGGGGATCGCCTCGAAGAGGCCCGCCGCGACTATGCCAAACAAGTCACCCGCCTCCACGAACAGATCTTCTATCGGCCCATCCTCGAGGCGGCTGTCGGCGTCCACGGCGCCGTCGTCGATGCACAGAAGCGCGGGTCGAGCCTGCAGGCTGCCGCCGACCGTCTTCAGGCGTTCGGATACGTGGACCCACAAGGAGCTTTGGGCCATATCAAGGCGCTGACGACTGGGATGTCACGCACTGCCATGGTCATCAAGCAGGTGCTTCCGGCCCTGCTCGATTGGTTCTCCGATGGAGTCGAGCCCGACCGAGCACTGCTGGCCTTCCGCCGGCTGAGCGAATCGCTGTCCTCCTCCGGCTGGTTCCTCAAGATGCTCCGCGACTCCGGTCTGGCGGCCAAATCTGTGGCCGAAGTGCTCTCCCTGTCCGGATATGCGACGGAACTTCTGCTGCGCCAGCCCGCCGCTGTCGCCTGGTTGGACCGCCACGAGAACCTCGAGGCCCGTGACTTGGAGATTCTCAATGCTGAGGTCGATGGACTGCTCAAGCGCCATGGCGCCGAGGCGGTGACTCCGATCCGTGAGACCTACAGCCGTGAACTTCTGCGGATCGCGTTGCGCGACGTCCTCGGGGTCGGGGACCGAGTCGCCATACCCGGTGATCTCTCCGACCTCATGGACCTGGCGGTCAGAGGTGCCCTGCAGGCGGTGCGAGCAGACCTCGACGGGCCCGAGACCCCGGACTACGAATTCGCAATCATCGCCATGGGCCGGTGGGGCGGACGGGAGATCGGCTACTTCTCGGACGCCGATGCGATGTTCGTCTACCGTCCCATGTCAGACGACCTCGACGCCGAGGCGCGCGGAAGACTGAGCAAGCACGTGACGAAGGTGGCCCTCCAGCTGTCGACTCGCCTCAAGGCCAGCGAAGGCGCTCAAGGGGTCGATCTCGATGCTGATCTGCGTCCGGAGGGCAAGAATGGCCCCTTGGTGCGCAGCTTCTCGTCTTACCAGGCCTATTACGCAAAGTGGTCCCAACCATGGGAGGCGCAGGCGCTGCTGCGGGCCAGGCCGGTGGCAGGCGATGACGGCCTCATCGCCGACTACCTGGCGCTTATCGATCCGCTGCGCTATCCCTCGGAGATGCCGCAGAAGGCACTGACGCAGGTGCGCACTCTCAAGGCGCGGATGGAAGACGAGCGACTGCCGCGCAATGCCGATAAGCGCCGACATCTCAAGCTCGGCCGGGGCAGCCTCTCCGATGTCGAATGGACCGTTCAGCTACTGCAGCTCCAGCACGGGCATCAGGTGGAAGGGCTGCGCACGACCTCGACGCTGACGGCCCTCGACGTGGCCGCTGACGGGGGTCTGCTGCCGACCGAGGATGCCGAACAGCTGGCCGCTGCCTGGCAGCTGGCCACTGATGTGCGTTCGGCCGTGATGCTCTTCCGTGGGCGCACCGCCGAGTCGCTGCCGGCCGATCATACCGAGCTCGAGGCCACAGCCCGCCTGCTCGGTTATCCGGCTGGGGCGGGCCATGACCTCGAAGACGACTATCTGCGCACCACCAGGCACGCACGTTCAGTGATGGAACACCGCTTCTACGACTTCTGATTCTCCAGGTGCGGCAGTCCGCCTACGTGCGATCTGCCGCTCCCGGTCATCGGCCGAATCAGCTGCCAGTTGATGTGCTCAGTCGTCGAATTCGAGTCCGAGCAGGGCGTTTTCGACCACCTCGGGCAGGGCGGGGTGGATCCAGTACTGGCCGGTTGCCACCTCGTCGGCTTTCTGGCCGAAGGCCATGGCCTGGATGAGCGGTTGAATGAGCATCGAGGCTTCGTGACCGACGATATGAGCGCCGAGGATGCGCCTGGTGCTGCGATCGGCGATGATCTTCACGATTCCCGGATCATCGGCCATCGCCCAACCGTAGGCGACATCGGAGAACTTCTGCACCTTGATCGTGACGTCGTGTCCGGCATCTATGGCCTCTGCTTCAGTCATGCCCACATAGGCGACCTGTGGGGAGGAGAAGACGGCACCGGGAACGGCATGGTGATTGACCGCGGCGAGGTCGTTCCCCCGAGCACTGCCGGGCGACCCTGCGGCAACGTCTGCGGCCAGATTGCGGCCGACGATCTTCGCTTCGTGGTTGGCGACGTGTTTGAGCTGATGGAGTGAGGAGATGTCTCCGAGAGCGAATACTCCGGGAACGGGCTGACCGCCCGAGAGGACTCTTTGGTGCTCGTCCACGGACAGGCGGTTGCCGTCGGTGACGTCGAAACCGGCGGCCTCGACGTCGAGCTCGGCGGTGTTGGGAACCCTTCCCGTGGCCACGAGCACTCCGTCGGCGGTGATCGTCTCCGGCAGGTCCGCCTCGGCGAGGCGGCCGCTGGGTTCGAGGGTCAATGTGACTTCACCGTCGGCGATGTCGATCTGCTTGGACTGAGCACCATGGAGGACGGTGTGGGAGGAGTCGAAGATGCGAGTGAACTCGTCGGCGGCCTCCTCGTCGATATTGCCCAGGAGGCGGGGGCCGCGGGCGAGGACGGTCACCTCGGTGCCGAGGGCGGCGAAGACGTGGGCGAATTCCATGGCGATGATCCCGGAGCCGATGATGACCAGTCGCTTCGGCTGTGCGGCGCGGCGCATCACCGTGTTCGATGTGAACACCGGATAGTCATCGGTGTCGATGCGGGCTGAGTCGAGCCCGGCGATGTCGGGGATGATCGGGTGGGCGCCGGCGGCGATGACGATGCGTTCGGCGGTGATCTCCTCACCGGAGGCGGTGCGCACGGTCTTCTGCCCGGTGAAGTGAACATGTTCAGCGACAACGGTGATATTGGGCTGGCGGTCGCTGCTGCGGTACTCGCGTCCTCCGGATTCGATCGCGTCGATGCGGGAGAAGATGCGGTCCTGGAGTCCGGCCCAATCCACTTTCGGGTGGGTCGGGGTGAGGTTGTATCGATCGGCTTGGGCGGCCTGCTCGGCGAGGGTGGCGGGGTAGACGAACATCTTCGTCGGGATGCACCCGACGTTGAGGCAGGTACCGCCGAAGTGCCATTCCTCGGCGATGGCGGTCTTCAGTCCGGCGAACCGCTTGTCGAGGAACATGTTTCCCGATCCGGTGCCGATGAGCAGCAGGTCATAATGCGTCAAAGTCCATCCCTCCGATGGTGCGTGGTCCGACCGGCCGCGTCGACGGCCGCAGAGCCGAAAGGGCGCCACGGGTGATAACCCGTGACGCCCTCACTCTATTCCACCCGGCGGCGGGATCTCAGTTCACCTGGAATCGACCGCCGACCGAGGTCAGAGTGCGTAGTAGAGCTCGAACTCGGTCGGTGTCGGACGCAGACGAGCAACATCGAGTTCGTTCTCACGCTTGATGCGGATCCACGTCTCGATGAGGTCGGGAGTGAACACATCGCCGGCGGTGAGGAAGTCGTGGTCCTTCTCGAGCTCGTTGAGCGCCTCGTCGAGGGTGCCGGGGACGAGCTTGATGTCCTTGGCCTCCTCGGGCGGGAGCTCGTAGAGGTCCTTGTCGATGGGCTCCGGCGGTTCGATGCGGTTGCGGATACCGTCGAGCCCGGCCATGAGCTGGGCCGAGAAGGCGAGGTAGGGGTTCGACGAGGGGTCCGGAACGCGGAACTCGAGCCGTTTGGCCTTCGGCGAGGATCCGGTCACCGGAATGCGGATCGCGGCAGAACGGTTGCGCGCGGAGTAGACGAGGTTGACCGGAGCCTCATAGCCGGGCACCAGGCGGCGGTAGGAGTTGATAGTCGGGTTCGTGAACGCCAGCACCGCGCCGGCGTGCTCGATGAGTCCGCCGATGTACCAGCGAGCCAGGTCAGAGAGCCCGCCGTAGCCGTTCTCGTCGTAGAACAGCGGCTCGCCGTTCTTCCACAGCGACTGGTGGCAGTGCATGCCGGAGCCGTTGTCGTCGAAGAGCGGCTTGGGCATGAAGGTCGCGGACTTGCCGAGCTCGAAAGCGGTGTTCTTGATCACGTACTTGAAGTCGAGCAGCTGATCGCCTGCGTGCTGGAGCGTCTTGAACTTGTAGTTGATCTCCTGCTGACCGGCGGTGCCGACCTCATGGTGCGCCCGCTCCATCTCGAAGCCGATCTCCTCGAGCGTCAGCGACATCTTGTCACGGACATCTGCGTACTGATCCTGCGGCGAGACCGGGAAGTAGCCGCCCTTGAACGGGGTCTTGTAGCCCTGGTTTCCGCCGACCTCATCAGAGCCGGTGTTCCACGCAGCTTCCTGTGAGCCGATCTTGTAGAAGCTGCCGCCGGGAGTGTTCTCGTAGCGGATGGAGTCGAAGAGGTAGAACTCGGCCTCGGCGCCGAAGAAGACAGTGTCGGCGATCCCAGTGGATTCGAGGTAGGCCTCGGCCTTGGCCGCGACCTGCCGGGGATCGCGGGAGTAGGGCTCATCGGTGAACGGATCGACGATCGAGTGCGTGACGACCAGCGTCTTGGCCTCACGGAAGGGGTCGATGTACGCGGAGGTGACATCGGCCAGCAGTTTCATATCGGATTCGTGGATGCCCTGGAAGCCTGTGATGGAGGACCCGTCGAAGAGCAGACCTTCGGTGATCTCCTCGGTGCCGTATGAGGCGGCGGGGAGATTGAAGTGCTGGACCACACCGGGCAGGTCGCAGAACCGGACATCGACGAATTTGACGTCATTGTCCGATATGTAGTTGACGAGTTCTTCAGCAGACGAGAACACTTAGGTCTCCTAGTTCGTGTACGGTGGCCGTTTGTCCTGACCACGGTCAATCTTAGTCGCCGAAGAATGAAGTGGTGATGTCGACCATGTTTCGGGCATGTTTCCTGAGGATCCACTCAGGCCGGATTTCGTAGGCTGGGGGAGTGATCAATCGTGACGACCTTGGTTCCTGGCTCGAAGGACCCCGGTTCGACAGGGAAGAAGACGACTGGCCCGGAAAGCGGCTGGGTCTGCCTGTCAACGGCTCGCATTCTCTGGCCCCGGCGTGGAAGCGAATCCTCGCCCTGCTCGTCGACTGGCTGATGTGTCTGGCGATCGCCAATCTCATCGATCCGGCGAATCCGATCCTCGCGCCCGCGTTCTTCGCCCTCGAGAATTTCGTGCTCGTGGGAACTCTCGGGTATTCGGTTGGCCATCGTCTCTTCGGCATCGAAGTCCGGCGCCTCGACGGCCACGTGCCGGGACTGATCAAGTCGCTCATCCGCTCAGTCCTCGTCGTGCTCGTCATTCCGGCGCTCATCTTCAACCGCGACAACCGCGGAGTCCACGACCTTGCGGCAGGAACAGTCATTCTCCGCCGCTGACCTCCCAGTTGCTACCTGACGGCGGCCCAGCAACCTCGCGCGAGGTTGCTGGGCCGCCGTCAGGTAGCAATTGGAGGGGAATACACGGGGAATGGGAAGCGGCGCCGACTCTCGTTGAGTCGGCGCCGCTTTCTTTCGCCTCGGCCGTGGGATTTCGGCGGAGGGGATGCGGATCAGCGTCCGCGCATCGCCTTGTGGTTCGGGCGGGCCTTGTTCGGGTCGATGCCCTTCGGGATCGGCGGGCGCGTGCCCTGCGTCCCGAGAGCAGCCAGACGATTGCGCACGGCCAGGACCTCGGCGCGGTTGAGCTTGCGCGGCAGCTTCTGCACGGCCGGGACGACCTGCTTCATCGCGAGCTGGCCCTCTTCCTTGCCACCCTGGAAGGTGTGGACCGGAACATTGGGGAGGATGCGCTCGTGGCGCTTCTTCTCCTTGGCCAGCAGCTTCGCGCTGCGTCCCTTCGGACCTTCGCTCAGCAGCACGACGCCGGCGCGACCGGTCGATCGGAACACGAGGTCGCGGCTCTTCGGATCGACGGCGATGGGCTTCTCATCCATCAGGTATCCGCGGCGGGCCGTGTTGAGAACAGCGCCGAAGGCTCCGGGCTGTCCGTCCATCTGAGCGAAAGCGGCGGTCTCGGCGAAGCGGCCGAGCATGAACATGCCCAACAGCAGACCGACCATGAAGCCGAGGATCGTCGTGAAGATCGCGGTGGTGCCGCCGATGAGCAGACCGATCAGCAGACCGATGAGCGTGCATCCGAGGATCGCCGCAGCCAGCAGCCACGGAGTCGCTTTGTTGTGTTTAGCGGACAGCTCGTAGACCTGACGCATCTGCGCCAGTCGGCCGGGCTTCTTGTTCGGATCCTTTGGCTTGCGCCGGAAGAGTCCCTTACGCGGTTCTTCGCTCATTCTCTCACTTGCTCTTGAGGGGCGTTGCGGCGTCGCCTCCGGTAATCAGGGGGAGGCCGACGCTCATTGCTTAGCAGTCAAGTCTACCTCTTCGCCGGGGCCGAAGGTATCCACAACGGCCTGCGCCTCCTGCTTGGCGGGGGTGTGCTTGTCCAGGTGCGCCAGATGCGAGGGGATCTCCTCTCCGCGGCGGCGCATGGCGGTGGCCCACAGGCGTCCGGCACGGTACGACGAACGCACGAGCGGACCCGACATGACACCGAGGAAGCCGATCTCCTCTGCAGCGTCACGCAGCATCACGAAGTCGGCGGGCTTGACCCACCGGGTGACGGGATGGTGCCGAGGAGAGGGACGCAGGTACTGCGTGATGGTGATGAGGTCGCAGCCGGCATCGTGGAGGTCCTGCAGTGCGGAGATGATCTCGTCGTTCGTCTCACCCATCCCGAGGATGAGGTTCGATTTCGTGACCAGGCCGGCCTCGCGGGCCTGAGTGATCACCGACAGCGATCGTTCGTAGCGGAATGCGGGACGGATGCGCTTGAAGATGCGCGGAACCGTTTCAACATTGTGCGCGAGCACTTCAGGTCGGGAGGAGAACACCTCGGCGAGCTGATCCGGCTTGGCATTGAAATCGGGGATGAGCAGCTCCACGCCGGTGCCGCGTCCGTCGACATACGAGAGGTCGTGGATCTGGCGCACGGTCTCTGCATAGAGCCAGGCGCCGCCGTCTTCGAGGTCGTCTCGTGCCACACCGGTGATCGTCGAGTAGCGCAGACCCATCTCCGCCACCGAGGCGGCCACGCGGCGAGGTTCGTCAGCGTCGAATTCAGCCGGTCGGCCGGTGTCGATCTGGCAGAAGTCACAGCGCCGGGTGCACTGTTCGCCGCCGATGAGGAAGGTCGCTTCGCGATCTTCCCAGCATTCGAAGATGTTCGGGCAGCCTGCCTCTTCGCAGACCGTGTGCAGCTCCTGCTTGCGCACGAGCGACTTCAGTGCGGTGTATTCGGGGCCGATATGGGCCTTCGCTTTGATCCAGGCCGGCTTGTCCTCGATGGGAGTCTCGGAGTTGCGGGCTTCGACGCGGAGCATGCGGCGGCCCTCTGGTGCGATCGTCATCTGAGTTCTCCTAAGCGGTGATGGTCTCGTGCAGGATTTCGTCGAGTCGCTGCGCCACATCTTCGGGAGTGACGGTCCGACCGAGCTCAGCACTGATGGACGTGGTGTCGGCGTCTGTGATCCCACACGGGATGATGGACTCATAGGCGCCGAGGTCGTTGCTGCAGTTCAGGGCCAGGCCGTGCATCGTCACGCCTTCGTGGATGCGGATGCCGATGGCACCGATCTTGCGGTCGCGACGGAGTTCGTCGCCGCGCAGCCAGACACCGGCCCGGCCCTCGATCGTGGTCGCCTCGATCTCGTATTCGGAGAGCAGTCGGATCATCGCGTCCTCGAGTTGGGACACGAAGAGTCGGACCTCTTTGGGGTCGTTGAGCTTGTAGATGCAGTAGGCGACCAGCTGTCCGGGACCGTGCCAGGTGATCTTCCCGCCGCGGTCGACGTCGATGACATCTGTGCCGTCGGTCGGTCGTTCGAAGTCCTCGGTGCGCTTGCCGGCCGTATAGACCGGGGAATGCTCGAGGAGCAGGATCGTCGATCGACGGTCGCCGGCGAGCACTTCGTCGTGGTATCTCTTCTGCAATTCCCAAGTCTGCCGATAGTCCGAGAGGACAGGGGCGAACCCGAGCGTTTCTGTGGCCAGGGGCATGGCTCCACACTATGACTCTTGACCCCAGTGTTCAATTTGTTTCCAATCACATCTGGCGACCTTCACCGAGGCTGTGGCCCTTGACACATAACGACATCGGCGAGCATCATTAAACAACACTAAATGCGACTGATCATCATCAACGGAGATGACGAACCATGACATGGGAGTTCCAAGCAACGATCGCGGATGATATCCATCGCGTCGTCGATTCCGACGGTCGCAGTGCATGGGGCGTCGTGCACAATGATTTCGATGCCGACGACCCCCGTGTTCTCGCCCTCACCGAGGTGGCTCTTCCGACCGGCGCCCGTTCCCTTCTCATCGTCCCCGCTTCGCCCGGTGGTCTCGTCCTCGACGTGATCCGCACCTATCAGGGACTGACCGAGGCCGAGCTGTGCACCCTGTTCCTGGGCATCATCGAGGAGCTCACGACGTGCACGCGACCAGAGGATCGGCTCACTCTGTCCGCGTTCTCCCTCGACGCCCACGGTCGACCGGTCCTCATTCCCGGAGTCTCGGCGCCCATTGCGACGACACCGCGCCGCGCCGTGGGAGAGATGATCTATCACGCCGTCCACGGGCGGCCGTGGGCCGAGGTGCTGCTTCCCGTCGACCTCGCTCTGTCCGAGTCATCGTCGGCTCTGCGGTCGCTCGTCGCAGGCCTCCTGGACGATGCGGCGTCCGAAATCGGGTTGGGCACCGCCCTCGCCGAGGCGGCGGATTCCCTTCGTACACTCGACCGTCCCGCTGCGCTTCCAATGGTGCCTGCCGAGAGCGGAACGTCGCCGGAATCGGCCCTCACGGCTCGTCTGCGCGTGGCAACCGGACTCAGACCGCACCGGCGATCCGAGGAGGACAGCGGTTCGACGCACAGCGCACCGGCCCCGCCTCTGCGCGGAGGCGGAGTGACTCCGCTGCGCGCCGAGGCGAAGAGCTCGCGACGCTCGAGACGTGATCGCCGACGCGCAGGCGGCCGAAAGGAGTGGATGGTACCGCTGCTGGGCTCCGTGGGCTCCCTGTGGACCCGCCTGCGGGCGGTGGACCTGCATCGTGTGTTCGGTCACGGCACCCTGCTCATCGGCCTCGCCGTGTGCCTGACGGTTCTGGGCGGAGTCGTCGTCTGGTCCTCATGGTCGTCCACCGTGGCCGTGAGCGGAGAAGAGGCGCCGTCCGCCGAGGGGGCGACCCGGCCGCCCGAAGCGACGTCGACGCCGAGCGCAGACGACGTGTCCGCCGTCCTCGAGGAACTGTGCGAGTCACGCGCAGCAGCTCTCAGCAATGGCGACGAGGCGGCTCTGAAGGCACTGACGGTGCCCGACTCGGCTGCCGCAGCAGCCGATGAGCTCATCGATCCCTCGGCGTATGCCGACTCCGACTATTCGATCGATGTCGAGGACGTGGAGATCGTCGCCGCCGACGATGACCGGGTGGTCGCCTCGGCGCTTATGCGGTCGAGCGGAGGCACCGGGGCCGCCCTGGTGGAGTTCGCCGAGCAGACCGTCGAGTTCGAACTGCACAGAGTCGAGGGTACATGGCTCGTAGCGGAGGTCCGGGAGGCGACGACGCGGTGAATGGCCCGAGGGGCCGACCACGAATGGTCGGCCCCTCGATCAGGTGTGTCGGAGAGTCAGGCTCAGAGGTCGAGATCGGCCTCGAAGTTGCCTTCTTCCAGACGTGCCTTGATGGTCTGCAGGAATCGTCCTGCATCCGCACCGTCGACCAGCTGGTGGTTGTAGGTCAACGGCAGGTACACCATGTCGCGGATGGCGATCGCCTCATCGCCGTCGGCCGTCTTCACGGCGATGGGACGGCGGACGATCGCGCCCGTGCCGATGATGCCCATCTGCGGCTGGTTGATGATCGGCGTGTCGAACAGTGCCCCGACGGAACCGATGTTGGTCACCGTGAAGGTTCCACCCGAAAGCTCGTCCGGCATGATCTTGTTGTTGCGGGTCCGGTCGGCGACATCGTCGATGGCCTTCGACAGACCTGCGACGCTGAGGTCACCGGCATCCTTGATCACGGGCACGAGCAGTCCGCGCGGGGTATCGACCGCAACGGCCAGGTGCTCGTGATCGAAGTAGGTGATCTGCTGCGACTCGAGATCGTACTGAGCGTTGACCTTCGGGTGCACCTGAAGCGCTTCGACGATGGCCTTGGCGAAGAACGGCAGGTAGGTCAGCTTCGAACCGTGCTTGGCCTGGAATGCCTCCTTATTGGCCTTGCGCAGCTTGACGACGCGAGACATATCCACTTCGATGACCTGCGTGAGCTGAGCGGAGACATCGAGTGACTCGCTCATGCGCTTGGCGATGGTCTGGCGGATACGCGAAGCCTTCTCCGTGGTGCCGCGCAGCTTCGCAGCCTCCTCGGGGATCTCGACCTTGAACGGAGCCTTCGGAGCTCCGGCCGATGCGCCGGACTGTGCCGCGGGAGCGGCAGCAGGGCCGTTCTTCGCGGCCGATTCGACATCCTGCTTGCGGATGCGACCGCCCACTCCGGTGCCGGAGACCTGCGAGAGGTCGACACCCTTCTCGCGGGCCAGACGGCGCACGAGGGGAGTGACGTAGGCAGCGTTCTCACCGACGGTGTCGGCGGCGGCAGGTGCCTGTGCAGCTGCTTCCACCGGCTCTTCGGCCTGAGCGGCCGAGGCGGACTGTGCGGATGCGGTCGCGGCCGGCTTGGGAGCCGATTCCTGCTTCGCTGCCTCCTCCTTGGGGGCTTCCTGTTTCGGAGCCTCTTCGGCGGGGGCTTCCTGCTCCGGAGCTTCCTCGGCGGGGGCCTCTTCCTTGGGCGCATCCTCAGCCGGTGCGGATTCGGCCGGGGCACCGGAACCGATGCGAGCCAGAGGCGCGCCGACCTCGACGGTATCGTCCTCTTCCGCCAAGTGAGCCTGAACGACTCCGGCAACGGGGGAGGGGACCTCGGTGTCGACCTTGTCGGTGGAGACCTCGAGGAGCGGTTCGTCGACCTCGACCTCTTCACCGACTTCCTTGAGCCAGCGGGTCACGGTGCCCTCGGTGACGGATTCGCCGAGCGCGGGCATTGTGATCTCGGTGCCTTCGGAGGATCCTGAATCCGAAGCGGCAGGTTTCGGATCCTCGGCCGGGGCCTCTTCGGCCGCCGGTGCTTCTTCGGCGGGTGCTTCTTCAGCCGGGGCCTCTGCAGGCTCCTCGGCGGGTTCCTCCGCAGGTTCCTCGTCGTGGGTTGAAGCGCCGCTGCCGTCGCCGATGTAGGCGAGGTCGCCGCCGACCTCGACCACGTCATCTTCTTCGGCCAGGATCTTCTCGAGGGTGCCTGCGTAGGGGCTCGGGATCTCAGTGTCGACCTTGTCGGTCGACACCTCGAGCAACGGCTCGTCTACCTCGACTTCTTCGCCCACTTCCTTGAGCCAGCGAGTGACAGTGCCCTCGGTGACCGACTCTCCGAGAGCCGGCATCTGAACGGAATTCGACATGAGTATTCGTCTCCTCGGATCTTATGAGTGGAAGTGCAGGGGTTTGCCGGCCAGGGCCAAGTGCGCCTCGCCGAGTGCTTCGTTCTGCGTGGGGTGCGCGTGGATGAGCTGCGCGACTTCCTCGGGGAATGCTTCCCAATTGACGATGAGCTGCGCTTCACCGGCCTGCTCGGACAGGCGAGCACCGATTCCGTGCACGCCCACGACCGGACCGTCCTTCTCGCGGATGACCTTGATCAGGCCTGTGGTGCCCAGGATCACGGACTTGCCGTTGCCGCCGAGGTTGTACTCGAGCGATTCGACCTGGTCCGCTCCGTACTTCTCTTCCGCCTGAGCGGAGGACAGTCCGACGGAGAAGATCTCCGGTTCGCAGTACGTCACGCGCGGGATGCCCGATTCGACGACCGGTGCCGGGTTGAGGCCGGCGATCTCCTCCGCGATGAAGATGCCCTGGCCGAAGGCGCGATGGGCCAGTTGGAGTCCGGGGACGATATCGCCGCAGGCGTAGATGTTGCCGACGCCGGTGTGGAGACGTTCATTGGCGAGGACGAACCCGCGATCCATCGGGATACCCTGCTCTTCGAAGCCGAAGCCCTCGGTGACTGGGCCGCGGCCGACGGCGACGAGGAGGTACTCCGCCTCGAGCGTCGAACCGTCTTCGAGAGTGACCTTGACCCCGTCGGCAGTCTCTTCGACGCCCTTGAACATGACGCCGAGCTTGAACTTGATCTTGCGCTTCTTGAAGGCGCGCTCGAGGTTCTTCGAGATGGTCTCGTCCTCGTTGGCAACGAGGTGCTTGAGGCCCTCGACGATCGTGACGTCAGCTCCGAAGGAGTTCCAAACGCTGGCGAACTCGACGCCGATGACGCCGCCGCCGAGCACGATGGCCGAGCTCGGGACCTTGTCGAGCTGGAGAGCCTCGGTGCTCGTGATCACGCGGTCGGTGACCTCGAGACCGATGGTCTTCGATGTCGAACCGGTCGAGAGCAGAACGTTCGTGCCCTTGACGGTGTGGTTGCCGTCTTCGCCGGTGACCTCGACAGTGTCTTTGCCGACGAGCTTGCCGGTGCCGAAGTAGGTGTCGATTCCGCGAGCCTTGACCAGACCCTGCAGACCCTTGTAGTTGCGGGTGATGACCCCGTCCTTGTACTCGAGCACCTTGGCGATGTCGATCCCCTTGAACTCGGCTTCGATGCCGAAGGTCTCAGAGTTCTTGGCGGTGTCGGCGACTTCTGCGGCGTGCAGAAGAGCCTTCGTCGGCACGCAGCCACGGTGCAGGCAGGTGCCTCCCACCTTGTCGCGTTCGATCAAAGCGACCTTCATGTCGAGCTCTGCGGCTCGCAGAGCAGCGGCATAGCCACCGGTTCCGCCACCCAGAACGACAAGGTCGTAGGTCAATTCGTCACTCACGGATTTCTCCTCGTAGCTGTGAATAAGCCTGCAGTACGCAGCTTTCAGTCTTATCTTTCCACTTTTCTTGCGCGGGGCGAAGAAAAACGCTGTCTGATTGGACACAGGTGGGCATCATCACGTTCACCTCGACAGCGTGTAGAACCACCGGGCTCAGGCCTTCGCCTTCGCGATTTCGATGAGGGTGCGCACCGCGGCTCCAGTCGCGGCCTTCGGCGTGTAGCCGAAGGGTGCTGAACCGTTGAAGCTCGGTCCGGCGATGTCGATATGCGCCCAGTTCGCATCCTCTCCGACGAATTCACGCAGGAACGCCGCAGCGGCGAGCATGCCGCCGGGGCGCGGTCCTGAGTTCGTGAGATCGGCGGCGGTGGAGTCGAACCCGGAGAGCATCTCCTCGGGGATCGGCATCGCCCACATCTGCTCACCGGCTACGGAAGCCGAGGCGATGACCTCTGCCCGTGCGGCCTCGGAACCCATGACACCGGAGGTGCGTTCGCCGAGGGCGACGATCTGAGCACCGGTGAGTGTGGCCACATCGATGAGCAGATCCGGGTTCTCAGCCCCCGCATCGGTGAGCGCATCCGCGAGGACGAGGCGACCCTCGGCATCGGTGTTCGTGACCTCGACGGTCTTGCCGCTGCGCATCTTCAGCACGTCGCTGGGGCGCTGTGCCGAAGACCCGGGCATGTTCTCCGCCATCGGCAGCCACGCAGTGACACGCACCGGGAGCTTGAGGTCGGCGATGCCGAAGAGCGCCTGAACGACGGCCGCGGAACCGGCCATATCGGACTTCATGTCCTCCATGCTCTTCGCCGGCTTGAGTGAGATGCCGCCGGAGTCGAAGGTGATTCCCTTGCCGACGAAGCTGAGATGGCGCTTGGCGCCGCGAGGTGCGTATTCGACCTTGACGAGGCGGGGTCCACGAGTCGAACCCTGGCCGACGCCGATGATTCCGCCGTAGCCTCCGGCCTTGAGCTCCTTCTCGCCGAGCACTGTGACCTTGAGCTTGCGGTCCTTGGCCTGGTCCTTGACGATCTCCGCGTAGGACTCCGGGTAGAGATCCAGTGGGGGAGTGTTGACGAGATCGCGAGCTCTGTTCGTCGCGGCCGCGATCACTGCGCCGGCGTCATGGGCTGCGGCGAAGGTCTTGCCCTTGGGGCCGATGACGGTGATCTCGCCCGGAGTCCCGCCTTCGCTGCGGTAGTCGAGGAAACGGTAGGTTCCGAGTCCCGCGCCCACCGTGATCGCTTCGACCTCTGTCGGAGTGGCGGCGGGCAGGGCCAGTGCGATCGACTCGACACCGTCGAGTGCACGCAGCGCCGCTCCCGCGCCGCGACGCAGCGTTTCAGCAGCTGCGGCGACATCGGAGTCATCGGGATCGAAGTCCCCGAGCCCCACGAGCAGGACGGAGTCGGCGGCGACACCCTTCGGAGCGGGAACACGAGCGGTGGATCCGGCCTTTCCGCTGAACCCGATGGCGCGAGCGGCTTCGTCGAGGGCGGTCTTCGCCGCCTTCGCCCCTTCGAGTCCGAGGACCGTCGAGTCGGCTGCCGCCAGCACCAGAACGGAGGCGGTGGCCTTCACCGGTGAGGTCGTGGAGTAGCTGCTGAGGGTGGATGCACCAGCCATGAGTTCCCTTTCAGTCGTCTTTGAACGTTGCTTCGATCCTAATGCCAAACACGCCGACTTGCTGAAGCAGTGAGTCGAGCGCCTGCTGAAGCGATGAGGGACTCTGACATATTCTTAGGTGCGTGTACTCATTGATCTTCAGACTCCTCTTCGTTCCCATGGACGCCGAACGGGCCCATCACCTCTCGTTCTCCGCGCTGCGCCTTCTTGACTCCATTCCTCTGCTCGGTCGCCTGCTCCGCGTCGTCTGTGCCCGCGGCACCGTCCGGCCCGCTCAGGTGATGGGTCTGCCCTTCCCCAACCGAGTGGGCCTGGCCGCGGGGTTCGACAAGAACGGCGTGGGGGTCCGTGCTCTGTCGTCATTGGGCTTCGGACATATCGAGGTCGGAACGATCACCGCCCATGCGCAGCCGGGCAATGATCGTCCGCGGCTGTTCCGTCTGCGGAAGAATCTCGCCCTGCTCAATCGGATGGGGTTCAACAACGACGGAGCCCGGCAGGCATCGTTCAACATCGCCGCCGAACGGAGGAAGATCGAATCCCTCCCGCAGCGCCTGCGTCCCATCGTGGGCATCAACATCGGCAAGACGAAGGTCGTCGAGGCGGCCGACGCGGTGGCCGACTATGCCGCCTCGACCCGTGCGCTGGCTCCCTTGGCCGACTACCTCGTCATCAATGTCAGCTCACCGAACACTCCCGGTCTGCGCGATCTGCAGTCCGTGGGCAGCCTGGAGCCGATCATCACCGCCGTCCGCGACACCGCCGCCGAGGTGGTCGAGCGCCCGCGGTCGACGCTGGGTCATGTGCCCCTGCTGGTCAAGATCGCCCCGGATCTCGCCGACGAGGATGTGGCCGAGATCTGCGACCTCGCTCTGCGCACCGGCGTCGACGGACTCATCACGACGAACACGACGATCGATCGCGGTGTGCTGACCGGCGCCGAGGCGGAGTTCGCCGAAGGTCAGGCAGGCGGCATCTCCGGACGCCCCGTGGCCGAACGCTCTCTCGAGGTGCTGCGTCTGGTCAAGAGGCACGTGGGCGACGAGCTCACCGTCATCTCCGTCGGCGGCGTCGCGGATGCGAAAGACGCCCGGGCTCGAGTGGCCGCGGGCGCCGATCTGGTTCAATTCTATTCGGAGATGATCTACTCCGGTCCGTTCTTCCCCGGCCGCATCGCACGCGGCCTCGAGTCGAGCCGGCTGCTCACTCGGGGTACTGGCGGCGCTTGACCTGAGGCTTGGGCATGCGCAGCGGACGCAGCTGGATGCTGCGCATGACTGCGTAGAAGGTGATGCCCCGTTCGACCTCGCCGAACTTGTTGCGCAGCCGGTTCTTGAGGATGTAGTTGAGCACGAACCCGTCGAGGACGATCAGTGCGATGAGACCCCAGACGGCGTAGGTGAAGTACTGCTGGATCTGCACCGGCTGCGTGAACGCGATGACGAGGATGAGGATCGCGGCTGGTATGAAGATCTCGCCGGTCGAGAAGCGGGCATCGATGTAGTCGCGGATGTATCGGCGCTGCGGGCCCTTGTCACGGCGGGTGAGGTATTTCTCCTCGCCGTTCATCATGCCGATGCGTGCGCGGTCGCGCTCCTGCCGCTGGTGCTCCTTGGCTTGTCTGTTCGCGACTTTGCGATCCTTGTTCACCAAGGGCTGACGGCGCGCGGACTCCTGTTGGCTGCGCTTGGGCGTGGGCCGTCCCTTCTTCGCCTCCGCTTCGCGACGGGCGTCGGCTTCTGCGGAGAGGTCGTCATGGACTGGCTGAGAGGCGGAGGTTTCGTCCTCGGCGCGAGATTTTTTGTTTCCGAACACGAGATGAATACTACCTTTGGAGAATGAGCGAATCGACTTCAGCACTTGACAGTGCACAATTGCATGCCGAACTGGACACCATCTTCGACGAGGTTCTCGGCAATCTCACGGATCTCGTCGCCATCCCCTCCGTCGCCTGGCCGAGCTTCGACGCCGCGAATGTCACGGCCAGCGCCGAGGCTGTCGCGGGCTTGGCGCGTCAGCTCGGCCTCGAGACGGAGATCCTCACCGCGAAGCAGTCGGACGGCGCCGACGGATACCCGGCCGTCGTCGCCTCCGTGCCGGCGCCGGAGGGCGCCCCGACCGTCCTCCTCTACGCCCATCACGATGTGCAGCCGCCCGGCCGCGCCGAGGATTGGGACACCGAACCCTTCGTCGCCACCCGGAAGGGCGACCGCCTCTTCGGCCGTGGAGCCGCCGACGACAAGGCCGGGATCATGGTCCACCTCACGGCTCTGCGGCTGCTGGCCGACCGCCTCGGTGTCGGTGTGACGCTCTTCTTCGAAGGTGAGGAAGAAGCCGGCAGCCCGAGCTTCCGCAATTTCCTCGAGACCTACCGGGACCGCCTGCGCGCAGATGTCATCGTCGTCGCCGATTCGGGCAACTGGGCAGCGGGGACTCCGGCCCTGACGACGAGCCTGCGCGGAATGTGCGCCGTCGAATTCGAGGTCTCCACCCTCGACCACGCCGTGCATTCGGGAATGTACGGGGGAGTGGCACCGGATGCGATGCTCGCGATGACGAAGCTGCTGGCCACCCTCCATGACGACAACGGCTCCGTCGCTGTCGCCGGCCTGCACTCGAGCACAGAGACGTCCATCGACTTCGACGAGGCGACGCTGCGAACAGACTCCGGGGTGCTCGCGGAAACCGAGCTCATCGGCGCAGGCACCTTGGCCTCCCGTCTGTGGACACAGCCGTCGATCACCGTCATCGGTCTCGACATTCCCGATGTGGCGGTCTCCTCGAATACCTTGCAGTCCTCCCTGAAGGCCAAGCTCTCGATCCGACTCGCGCCCGGGGACACCCCCGCCTCGGCGGTCCGGGCCGTCGAGGAGCATCTGCGCGCGCATCTGCCCTTCGGTGCGCAGCTGAGCATCGGGGAGACCGAGGGCGGAAGCCCCTGGCAGGCCGATGAGAACGACCCTGTGGTCCGGACCGCCAGCCAGGCGCTCACCGACGCTTGGGGCACCGAATCGGTGACGATGGGCATCGGCGGATCGATCCCCTTCATCGCCGATCTGCTCGATGTGTTCCCCCGCGCATCGATCCTCGTCACGGGCGTCGAAGATCCCGACGCGAGGGCCCACAGCGCCAACGAATCGCTCTACCTGCCCGATTTCAAAGCCGCGATCGTCGCCGAAGCCCTGCTGCTGCAGCGCCTCGGCGACCACGGATGACACGAATGGGGAATAGCTTGCCGGGCACCGACGTTGTCACTGGTAACCTGGGGACAGGAACGCGAAAAGGAGTAACCATGACTGTGACCGAAAAAGCAGAAGCCACCCACGAGGTGGAGCTGTCGTCGACCGCTGCCGACAAGGTCCGCAGCCTGCTGGAACAGGAAGGTCGTGACGACCTGCGCCTGCGCGTGGCTGTCCAGCCCGGCGGATGTTCCGGACTGATCTATCAGCTCTATTTCGATGAGCGCTTCCTCGACGGAGACGCCGTCCGCGACTTCGACGGCGTCGAGGTCATCGTCGACCGGATGAGCGTTCCCTACCTCAGCGGTTCGACCATCGACTTCTCCGACACCATCGAGAAGCAGGGCTTCACCATCGACAACCCCAACGCCGGCGGATCCTGCGCCTGCGGAGACTCGTTCCACTGATCAGCCTCGGCTGAGGAGGAGCGCTTCTCATGGACCTGGAGGATCTGCGTGCCGTGTCGTACACGGCAACGCAGCCCCAGGTCCTTTTGTCGTATCGGGCCGGACTCTTCCCGATGGGAGTCGGCCACGGAGGCACCGGTCGGATGGGATGGTGGGCTCCACGACGACGTGGAGTTCTGTTTCCCGGTGACCTGCGCGTGACGAAGAGCCTGCGCAAATCGATGAAGCACTTCACCTTCACCATCAACCGAGCCTTCATGCACGTCATCCGCTCGTGTGCCGACCCGCGGCGGACGGGCAGCTGGATCACCGAGGAGATGATCGAGCTCTACCAGGGCCTCCACGACGACGGGTGGGCGCATTCGGTCGAGGTCTGGAACGACGATGAGCTTGTCGGCGGACTCTACGGAGTCGCCATCGGTTCGTTCTTCGCCGGCGAATCGATGTTCCACACTCAGCGGGACGCCTCGAAGGCCGCGCTGGCCCACCTCGTCGAACTCTTCGACGGAACCGACGTCGTCAGCGGAGAAAGCCGGTCCACCTCGGCGGATGCGGATACGGGACCGGGAGAGTGGCTCATCGACACCCAGTGGCAGACATCACACCTCGCCACCCTCGGCGTGTCGGAGATCAGCGGCCTGGAGTACTCCGCGCACCTAGATTCCGCGCTCAGGGGCAGTGTCTGTCAGCATATTCTCAACAAATGAACATCTGCAGGTGAATTTCTACCGCGTGTAGCGGTAGTCTTATGAGTGACAGAGTAAGTACACGTCTCTCGGCCTGACCTGGAGACGCAGAACGTTGTGAAAGGCTGCACGTGGATTCTCCGAATCAGTCAGGACCGCAGCGGTCCTGGGCGAAGCGGCTCGGCATTCTGAGCGCCGTGTTGATACCGGCGTTGCTATCGGGTTGCACTAAAGAGCAGATCGCCACAGGATTTTTTCCCGTCGAATCGCAAGGCGCGACGAACCACACGGATGCCTATACAGCGCTGTGGAACGGCGGCTGGATCGCCCTTCTCATCGTGGGCCTCATCGTGTGGGGACTCATCCTGTGGGCCATGGTCGCCTACCGCCGCCGCAAGAACGATCGCGGACTGCCGGTGCAGATGCGCTACAGCATGCCGATCGAAATCCTCTTCACGGTGACTCCGGTCGTCCTCGTCCTCGGCTTCTTCTTCCAGAACGTCCAGGTCATGGAGAAGACGACGGATGACTCCACCCCTGGCGAGCAGGTCATCGAGGTCGCTGCCAAGCAGTGGGCCTGGGACTTCAACTATGAGACCGAAGACGTCTACTACGCCGGCACTCAGGTTGCCCTCGACGGCACCGAAGCCCCCGAGAAGACCGCTCCCGTCCTCTACCTCCCCGTCGACACCGACCTGGAGATCCGCCTGCACTCCCGCGACGTCCTCCACTCCTTCTGGGTCCCCGCCTTCCTCGAGAAGCGCGATATGATCCCCGGCCACGATCAGAGCCTGCATCTGCGTGCCGAGAAGGAAGGCGAGTATGTCGGCAAGTGTGCAGAGCTTTGCGGTGAGTACCACTCGGAGATGCTTTTCAACGTCAAGGTCGTGTCGAAGGAAGAATTCCAGGAGTACACGCAGTCGCTTGCCGATCAGGGCAACACAGGCCAGCTGGGACCGGAGTACGATCGCAACTGGTACCCGAAAGAAGGTGCTGAGAAATGACCGCCACGATGGATCAGGCGGCTCTTGATGCTCCGGTAGTTCCACGGAGCAAGGGCAAGATCATCGTCGACTGGATCACGTCGACGGACCATAAGACGATCGGGTACATGTACCTCATCGGCTCGTTCTTCTTCTTCTGCGTCGGCGGTGTGATGGCGCTCATCATCCGCCTCGAGCTCTTCGAGCCCGGAATGCAGATCGTTGAGACCAAGGAACAGTACAACCAGCTGTTCACCATGCACGGCACATTGATGCTGCTGATGTTCGCCACCCCGCTGTTCGCCGGCTTCGCCAACGTCATCATGCCGTTGCAGATCGGCGCTCCGGACGTGGCGTTCCCGCGGCTGAATGCCTTCGCCTTCTGGATGTACCTCTTCGGCAGCCTTGTGGCCATCTCCGGATTCCTCACCCCTCAGGGTGCGGCATCCTTCGGCTGGACCGCCTACGCGCCATTGAGCAATACGACGTTCACACCGGGCGCCGGTGGTAACTTGTGGGTCCTCGGACTCGCCCTGCAGGGCTTCGGAACCATCCTCGGCTCCGTCAACTTCATCACGACTGTGATCACCATGCGCGCCCCGGGCATGACCATGTTCCGCATGCCGATCTTCACCTGGAACGTCCTGGTCACCGGCATCCTCGTGCTCATGGCCTTCCAGCCTCTGGCTGCTGCGCTGCTGGTGCTCGGTTCCGACCGCGTCCTCGGTTCCCATGTGTTCAGTCCGGGCAACGGCGGACCGATACTCTGGCAGCACCTGTTCTGGTTCTTCGGCCATCCGGAGGTCTATGTCATTGCGCTGCCGTTCTTCGGCATCGTCACAGAGATCTTCCCGGTGTTCAGCCGCAAGCCGGTCTTCGGCTACAAGGAACTCGTCTTCGCGACAGTTGCCATCGCTGCGCTGTCGGTGACCGTGTGGGCCCACCACATGTACGTCACGGGCGTCGTGGCACTGCCGTTCTTCGCCTTCATGACGATGCTCATCGCGATTCCGACAGGTGTGAAGTTCTTCAACTGGATCGGCACGATGTGGAGAGGCTCGATCACATTCGAGACTCCCATCGTGTGGTCGATCGGCTTCCTCGCAACGTTCCTCTTCGGCGGTCTGACCGGAGTCATCCTGGCCAGCCCGGCCCTCGACCAGCATGTGTCCGACACCTACTTCGTCGTGGCGCACTTCCACTACGTCGTCTTCGGCACCGTCGTGTTCGCGATGTTCGCCGGATTCTACTTCTGGTGGCCGAAGTGGACGGGCAAGATGCTCAACGAAAAGCTCGGACACATCCACTTCTGGATGCTGTTCATCGGCTTCCACGGAACCTTCCTCGTCCAGCACTGGCTGGGTGTCGACGGAATGCCGCGTCGTTACGCCGACTACCTGCCGCAGGACGGTTTCACCTGGATGAACCAGGTGTCGACGGTCGGTTCGCTGCTGCTGGGTCTGTCCATGGTTCCGTTCTTCTGGAACGTGTGGATCACCCACCGCAATGCACCCAAGGTGACGGTCGATGACCCATGGGGCTACGGAGGATCGCTCGAATGGGCTACCTCCTGCCCGCCCCCGCGTCACAACTTCACCTCGCTGCCGCGGATCCGCTCCGAACGTCCTGCCTTCGACCTCAACCACCCCGAGCTGCTTGAATACAGCGGTCACGGTCAGGCAGAACCCCAGCTCACAGGAGACAACGCCAAATGAAGTCATCGATCTACGTCTTCAACCTCTGCGGCCTGTTCTTCATCGCAGTCGGGATCTTCTACGGCTTCTTCACCGACTTCACCGAGCTCGTCGGATTCCCGGCGTTGCTCCTCGTCGGACTGATGGCCCTGATGATCGGCGTCTACCTCTGGCTGACGGATCGACGCGTCGGTCGTCAGCCTCAGGACAACGACGACGCCGAGATCTCCGACGCCGATGCCGACTACGGTATGTTCAGCCCGTGGAGCTGGTGGCCGATCGTCAGCGCGGGAGCCGCCGCCGTCGCATTCTACGGAATCGCCATGGGTTGGTGGATCTTCCCGTTCGGTGTCGTGCTCGGCATCGTTGCTCTGGTCGGTCTCACCTACGAACACGATCGCGGCGATTTCGCCCACTGATTCAGTGATCTGATCGCCCAGCCACTGTGGCCCGGACTCAAGTCGAGTCCGGGCCACAGTGCTATTCACCGGCAGCGGACAAACCCGACACAGGTGGACAGAAATCATCGTGGGCACGTCCTCCGGTCCCTTGTCGGCGCCGGAGTGGCTGATGGACGCTTGCGTGGTCCCCTGCGGCCCATACGTACACCCGCAGGGTCGCACTTCTGCCGTTCGCAGTCGGAGCAAGCGGCGGACTGCTCTTCCGGAGCTAAAGGCGGACTGCGGTTTGGTCCAGGCTGTTCTGAACTCATCACTTTGTTCGGTGAGCATTTGAGAACATTCAGTACCAATTCGACAGAGCACACCGCGATGAAGGAGGCGTTGTGCCGACGCAATCGCCAAGATCGACATCGGGTCCACCACGGATCGCGGCGAGCGTCCACTAGGGCGGACGCAGACGCAGCCGGAGGCGACTGGAGGCTGAAGAGAGCCCTGGTGACACTCTTTCGCTGGCCAAGATGCGGCAGTGTGTCACTGTATCGTTCGGCTCATTCTCTTTCTGCCAATCTCGGGGCCGATGAGCCTCGATCGGCAGTCGAGACTTTGAGAGCAGCTATGAGGCGCCAGGCAACGGGCCAGGGGAGAGGCAGATTCCACGTCTGGGCACCGCTGAACGAACGCCCGTCTTCGTGCTCGGGCCTCCCCGAGGCGAACGGAGCAGTACGTTCAGAAGCTTGCTGCAGGCCCGTCAGCGGCCCGTCGGCAGTCTCAGACGAACTCGTGCTCGGCCAGAGCATTTTGAGACGCAGGACGTGGCTCTCATAGCCTACGGCGGGTGTTCCGATTCGCGGAGAACCAGATCGGACCGACACGGGACTATTCCGATCGAGGCGGAAGCGGCTCAATCCAGGTGGTACTGCCCCTGGCCAGCAGTTGCTGAGACCGACAGGGTCAGGTGCAGATATCCACATCAGGAGGCGGAGAACGGAGTAAGCGACGGAGAGTGACGAGTGACCGCCTCTTCTGTGAATGGAGCGAGGGGCTCAGCAGTTGAACTGCTGAGCCCCTCGTATCAGGTGTGTCGGACCTGTCAGTGTCCGAGTTCCTTGTTGTTCGAACCCTCGACAGCGTCATGGTCGTGGTGCGAAGCTTCGAGCTCCTGCTTCGTCACCGGGGCCACACGATCTTCGAAGAAGAAGCGAGACAGACGTGCACGCAGCTTCTCCATCCCCGTGATCTTGCCCTCGGCATTCGGCTCGGCCGGTACGTAGGCCGGCGACTCGAACGCGGTGATCTTCCACAGCTTGTGCGGGGGAAGAGCCTCGTGACGTTCGAGGAACTCACCGTGGGGCAGACGGATGATATGGGCCGTCTCCCGTCCGTGCAGAGCGATTTCACGGTCCTTGCGCTGAAGCGCGAGGCACATGCGCTTGGTGATGATGTAACCGATGATCGGTCCGAAGAAGAACAGGAATCGGAAGATGTAGATCATGTCGTTGAGCGACATCTGGAAGAACACTGCGATGATGTCACCCGATGCAGCCGCCCACATGTTGCAGTAGAAGATGATTCCTGCAACGCCGATGGCGGTACGAGTCGGGTTGTTGCGCGGACGATCGAGGATGTGGTGCTCACGATGGTCCTTCTGCAGCCACGCCTCGAAGAACGGGTAGATGAACATGACAGCGAACACGCCGCCCATGACGATCACGGCGCTGTTGATGTTGAACGAGATCGGCCATCCGAAGATGTAGAACTCGAACCAGCCCGGGACGATGCGGAGGAACCCATCGGCCCAACCGATGTACCAGTCAGGCTGGGTACCGGCCGAGACCGGGGAGGGGTCATACGGACCGTAGTTCCAGATCGGGTTGATCGTGAACAGCGCCGAGATGAGCGAGAGCAGACCGAAGATGAGGAAGAAGAATCCTCCGCCCTTGGCTGCGAAGGTCGGCAGAACAGGTTCTCCGACGACGTTCTTCTCGGTGTTTCCGGCACCAGGGTACTGGGTGTGCTTGTGCACGACGACGAACATGAGGTGGATGCCGATGAGTGCGATGAGCAGAGCCGGCACGATCATGATGTGCAGGGTGTAGAGGCGGGCCACGATGTCGATGCCCGGGAACTCTCCACCGAAGAGGAAGAACGAGATATAGGTTCCGACGAGCGGCAGCGACTTCAGGATGCCGTCGATGATTCGCAGTCCGTTGCCCGAGAGCAGATCATCGGGGAGCGAGTAGCCGGTGAAGCCGGCCGCCATGCCCATGATGACGAGCAGAACACCGACGACCCAGTTGAGCTCACGCGGACGGCGGAAGGCACCGGTGAAGAACACGCGGAGCATGTGGACGCTCAATGCGGCGACGAAGAGCAGCGCGCCCCAGTGGTGCATCTGTCGGATGAACAGACCGCCGCGGATCTCCAGGGAGATCGCGAGTGTCGAATCATAGGCTTCGGAGATCTCGACGCCGCGCAGCGGCAGCCAGGGTCCGTCGTAGTGCAGTTCGCCCATGGCCGGCTGGAAGAAGAACGTGAGGAACGTTCCGGACAGAACGACGATGATGAAGCTGTAGAGAGCAACCTCGCCGAGCATGAACGACCAGTGGGAGGGGAAGATCTTGCGACCGAACTCGCGCACGAGGACAGATGCCCCGACGCGGGTTTCGGCGAAGTTCGCCGCCTTCCCGATGGTGGTGGTTGGCTGTGTAGTACTCATGGGTGGTTGATCTCCCAGAACGTAGGTCCGACAGGCTCAGGGAAGTCCGACTGGGCAACCAGGTAGCCTTCGCTGTCCACGGTGATGGGTAGCTGAGGAAGCGGTCGTTTGGCCGGGCCGAAGATGACCTTGCAGTGTTCCGTCACGTCGAAGGTCGACTGGTGGCAGGGGCACAGCAGGTGGTGTGTCTGGTGCTCGTACAGTGCGACGGGGCAGCCGACGTGGGTGCAGATCTTCGAGTAGGCGACGATTCCGTCGTGCGACCAGTCCTTGCGATCCGGATCCTCTTTGAGTTCCTTGGGATCGATGCGCATGAGAAGCACGGCCGCCTTGGCCTTCTCGTTCAGCGGGTGCTCGCTGGCCTCCTCGTCGCCGATGCCCGAAGGCAGGACATGGTAGGCCGAGCCGATGGTGACTTCGTCGGCCTTGATCGGACGTTCGGAATCCACCGAGGGGATTCCGCCGAGGTCGCGGATGAGGCGAGTGCCCTTCTGCCAGAGCGTGTTGAACATCTTGTCGCCCGGCAGCGGACCGAGGTCGCGGAAGACGAGAACTGCCGGCAGCGGGGCGATCGCCAGAGCGGCGATGAGCGTATTGCGCAGCAGAGGACGACGGGCGATGCCCGACTCTTCCTTGGCCTGGTGGAGGATCTCGAGCGCAATCGCCTGATCCTCTTCGCTGCCGCCGATGTCATGGCGTTCGTCGATGCCCTCGTGATCGCTCATGAGGTTCTTGGCCCAGAGCACTGCACCGAAGCCGATGGAGAACATCGCGACAGCGGCACCGAGGCCGACGAACATGTTGTGAAGGCGGATGCTCTGCATCGATTCGCCCGGGGTGAACAGGAAGTACGCCACGATGAACCAGATGGTTCCGATCATCGAGAGGATGAACCAGGCGGCTACCTGTCGTTCGGCGACCTTCTCGGCGCGTGGGTCCGAGTCGGCCAGGCGCGGTTTGTGCTCGGGCAGACCTGGGTTCGTGAACCCGTTCAACTCCTCGAGCTGGCTGCCGCCGCCGGAGTGCTCTTTCGAGGTCATTGAATTCCCCGTCTATTCTCGTAATTGATGGTGAACGACACTGTCAGACTCACTTGGCCCTGGATGACAGCCACACTGTCAGACCGATGACGGCAGCAAGTCCGAAGAACCAGATGAACAGGCCCTCTGCCACTGGGCCCAGCGAACCGAGCTTGAAGCCGCCGGGGGAGGGGTTGTCCGAGACTTCCTTGACGTAGGCGATGACATCGCGCTTGTCTTCGGGAGTCAGGTTCGCGTCGTTGAAGATCGGCATGTTCTGGGGGCCGGTCTGCATCGCTTCGTAGAGGTGCTTCTCGGAGACTTCGGACAGGTTCGGTGCGTACTTGCCGCGGGTCAGCGCACCACCGGAGCCGACCACGTTGTGGCACATGGCGCAGTTGGTGCGGAACAGACCGCCGCCGGCAGCGGGATCACCCTTCGAAGCATCGAGGTACTCGTCTTCGGGAACTGCCGGCCCGGGGCCGAGCGAAGCGACGTAGGCAGCGAGCTGAGCGGTCTGCTCTTCGTCGAACTGCGGTTCCTTGACGCGAGCCTGCGGGCCGTTGGCCTGCAGCGGCATGCGTCCGGTGCCGACCTGGAAGTCCACTGCAGCGGCGCCGACGCCGATGAGGCCGGGACCGGCCTTCGAGCCTTCGGCGTTCATGCCGTGACAGGTGGCACAGTTTGCCGCGAAGAGTTTCTTGCCTTCTTCGATATCAGAGGCGCTGGCTGTGTCCGCCTTGGCGCTCGAAGTCTGCGTGAAGAGTGCATAGGCTCCGCCGGTCAGCAGCAGTCCCACGAGAAGAAGCGCGACCAGCGCCATGGGATGTCTGCGGCGATCTGCTAGAAGCTTCACTTGATCGTCCTTTGCTTGAAGTGTTGTGAGTCCTGGGGGCCGAGCATCTCGGGCCGGCTACTGGAGCAGGTAGATGACGCCGAACAGACCGATCCAGACGACATCGACGAAGTGCCAGTAGTAGGACACGCAGATTGCGAATGTGGCTTCATGGTGACCGAACTTCTTCGCTCCGTAGGCGCGTCCGATGACGAGCAGGAAGCAGATGAGTCCGATGGTCACGTGAATGCCGTGGAAGCCCGTGGTCAGGTAGAAGACGGAACCGTAGCCGTCGGAGCTGATCGAGATGCCCTCGCTGACGAGGGTCGCGTACTCCATGACCTGACCGGAGACGAAGATCGCGCCCAAGGCGAAGGTGAGGTAGAACCACTCGACCATTCCCCATTTGGCGATGTTGAACAGCGACCCGGTCCGCCGGGGACGGAACCGCTCGGCAGCGAACACACCGATCTGGCAGGTGAACGAAGACGACACCAGGATCAACGTGTTGCCGAGAGCGTAGGGGATGTCGAGGATCTGGGTCCTCGCCTCCCACAGCTCCGGAACAACGGACCGGACGGTGAAGTACATGGCGAAGAGCGCGGCAAAGAACATCAGGTCGCTCGCGAGGAACACGATGAAGCCCACCGTGGTCACATTCGGACGATTGACAACCGGATGTGCTGGCGCTGTTTGAGATGCAGTGGCAGTTGACACAACCCCATTATTACCCGTCTCGGGGTGAGTTTTCATCTTTTACCCAGGTTTCGAGAAAGAAATTTCTACACGACGTAGCAAAAACCGCGATCTGGTGCCGAAATCTCGTTTCGGATGCCGCTTCCGCCCGCGTGTCGAAGTCGCGATAGTATGCCGCAGGTAAGGTCCGCCCTGAGCTTCGGGGCGGCGGCAGCCCCTAGTGAGAGTTCAGACGGATGACCGATTCGACGCCCAAGACCACCCCGGCAGCTCAGGCTTCCGGGGCCCGCACCACGGTTCCGGCGGCCGCTGAGAACTGGCCCGACTTGCTCATGGCTCTCATGCACCAGCAGGACCTCGATGGAGACCAGGCGGCTTGGGCGATGGATCAGATCATGTCGGGCAAGACTCCGGATGTGACAATGGCCGCATTTCTCGCCGCACACCATACGAAGGGCGAGACGGTCGAGGAGATCGCCGGCCTCGTGGCGGCCATGATGGATCATGCCGTTCCCCTGCCAGGACTGGAAGATTCCGTCGACATCGTCGGCACCGGAGGCGACCGCGCGAAGACGGCGAACATCTCCTCGACCGCGGCCATGATCATCTCCGCCACCGGACAGCGGGTCGTCAAGCACGGAAACCGCGCGACATCCTCGGCGTCGGGATCGGCCGATGTGCTCGAAGCCCTCGGCGTGCGGTTCGACATCACACCCGAACAGACCGGTCAGATCGCCCAAGAGGTCGGACTGGCCTTCTGCTTCGCCAACGTGTTCCATCCGTCGATGCAGTTCGTCTCTGCAGTGCGGCGCCAGATCAACGTTCCCACCGCGTTCAACATCCTCGGCCCCCTGACGAACCCGGCTCGAGCCAGGCATACGGCCATCGGCGTCGCCGATGCCCAGATGGCCCCGCTCGTCGTCGGCACGCTGGCCAAACGCGGGCACCAGGCCGTGGTCTTCCGGTCACGCGACGGTCTCGACGAGCTGAGCAACACCGACGTCAACGATGTGTGGGAAGTCCGTCACGGCGAGATCGAACACACGACGTTCGACGCCCTCGACCTCGGCATCGAGCGGGCGACGAAGGACGATCTGCGCGGCGGCGGCCCGAATGAGAACGCGGCCATCACGCGCGCGGTCCTCGACGGTGAACGATCGGCCGTGCGCGACATCGTGGCCATCAACGCCGCAGCGGCGCTCGTCGCCGCCGACGAGTCGGCTGTGGGCACCTTCACGGAGCGCTTGGCCCTCAAACTCGAAACTGCGGTGGCGACGATCGACAACGGGGGCGGCGCGGACAAGCTCCAACAGCTCGTCGACGTCTCACACAGAGTCGCTGAGTCGAACCGCTCCTGAGCTCTGTACATGGCTGGTCGCTCCCTGACGGGGCAGCGACCAGCCATGATCGCCTGCGTGCGTCACAGAGACGAGCTCGGCGGTCTCCAGCCAGCCGGCCAGCAGACGCGACTCCTCCGGGAGCGAGTCGGTCTCCTGCGGCAGCGCTCCGGGGGCAGGGACCCATTCGGCCGTCGAACTCAGGGCCGACAGAGAATCTCCCATGGCTTGCCTGGTCGACACATGGCCGGCGCCGGCGAGTTTCCCGTGGCGGATGATCGCCAGGTCCCAGCCGGAGTCGAAACCGGGGGCCGCCGCAATCAGTTCGGGAACTCTCCGTAATGCCGTGACCTGTTCGGCTCGCGCCGCGATGGACACTGCCGAGCGCATTGAGTCACGGACCTCGGCGGCCGTTTCGAATCGGGCCTCTCCTGACAGTCGCTGCATGCGTTCAGCGGCCAAGCGCTGCAGTGAGGACAGGTCCCCATCGAGCAGAGCGAAGAGCTCGCGGATCGAGCTCTGGTAGTCATCGACATCGGTGATCCCAGCGCAGGGACCGCCGCATTGACCGACCTGTGCACTCACACAGGGACGATGTTCGCCGAGGCTGCGCTGCGTGATCGCTGCCGTGCACCTCTTGACGGGGTAGAGGGTGTCGAGGAGTTCCTTGACGGCCTGTGCCGACTTCCGTGAACGGAACGGTCCCAGCGGTGGAGCGGGGGAGCGTTCGAGAGCCGAGTTCGCCCGGACCACCGACAGTCGGGGGAAGAGCTCATCGCTGAGGACGATCCAGGAATTGCGTTCCGGGTTCTTCGACCGTCGGTTGTAAGGCGGCGCCAACTCTCCGATGAGGCGGATCTCGCGGACTTCGGCTTCCAGCGCATGGGCGCAGGGCAGGCAGCTGACCTCTTGTGCCGCAGTGATCATCTCGGCCATGCGGCCACGGTTCTCCGAGGCGTTGAAGTACCCGCGCACTCGCCTGGCCATATTTCCGGACTTGCCGATGTAGAGCACACGGCGAGTGCCGTCGAGGAACATGTAGACGCCGGGCTCCGCGGGAACGCCCTTGGCCAGGTGGGATTTGGCCTGACGCTTCGCCCACCCTGACTGCCTGACGGTCGACAGCTCCTCCAGCGTCGTCACTCCGTAGCCTCCGAAGCGTTCGAACAGATGGTGGAGGAGCTCGCCGGTCGCTCGCGCATCGGAGAGCGCACGGTGATCGGGCTCGACCTGGGTGCCGAAATGAGCGGCGAGCGTCGAGAGTTTGTGGTTGCGCACTTCGTCGCGGCCGACGACGCGTCGGGCCAGCGTGACGGTATCGAGGACTGTGGGCGCCGGCCAATGGTAGTCGAGACGTTCGCAGGCCGAGCGGAGGAATCCGATGTCGAAGGGCGCATTGTGTGCGACCAGCACCGCACCGACGGAGAATTCCAGGAAGCTCGGCAGAACCGAGCTGATCGGAGGTGCGTCATCGACCATCGCATGAGTGATGCCGGTGAGCCGGGCGACGAATGGGCTGATCACGGAGTGTTCCGGTTTGACCAGGGTCTGGAACTCGCCGATGACCTCGCCGCCGAGAGTCTTGACCGCGCCGATTTCGGTGATCTCCGATTGCCCGGCTCGGGTGCCCGTCGTTTCGAGGTCGACGATGACGAAGGTGACGTCGGACAGGGGAGTTCCGAGGCTGTCGAATGACAGCTGAGTGTTGTGCAGTGCGCTGGGCGCGCGGTCGAACGGGACGGTCATGATGTCCAGTCTCTCAGGTGTCGCTGACACGAAGCGGCCAGCATCGCTCACACCGAGGATCCGTCGCCGTCGTCGGCGGAACGATGGCTCGGCAGGTGGAAGAACAGACCGACCGCGCCGCCGATGCCGACGGCCAGGCCGATGAGCAGGTACCACCCGGGCAGCGGTCGGAAGAAGATCACGCCGATGAGCAGCAGCACGACCGCGCCGAGAGCCGCGGCCCAGGACAGCACGAGAGTGGGCGAAGCGGTGCGCCACCCGATCGGCTCCGCCGGTTCGCGCTCCCAATGCTCGGTGTCCTCGAGGGCGTCGCGAACATCCTCGGCGGGCATATCACCCGTCGTCGCCGAGGGTTCGGCGATCTGCCGGACGAGGTCGTCCCATTCCTCGTCACTGATGCGCGATCGGTCGTGCCCGATCCGCTCCGGATCGGGAACCTCCCCTCGCCAGTCCTCCCGGCCCTCGTCGTCGGGAGTCGAAGCGGTGCCGTCGTCGTTCATACCTGACTCAGCAATTCCGTGGCCCCAGCTATTCCCCGGTCTCGGACTGCCGTGGCACGGTCGTTTCGGTGGAGACCGCCTGCAGGACCGCCTCTGCGATGGTGTTCGCGTCGAAGTCGAGGGTCGCCACATGGCGAGATCGGCGCAGGGCGACGATCCTCGGCGGGTGCGGAAGGTTCGATCGCAGCGCACGCAGCGTCCGCGGACTCACGACGTTGTCCTCACCGGAGACCATGGCAGTGACGGGGCGGGTGACTTTCCACAGATCGTCGCGCAGGGTTCGCAGCGCACGATGGAACGTGGCCAGGGGAGCCACCGGCGTCCGTTCGTAGGCGTACTCGTCGCGGTCCGGGTGGGCGATGTCGCCGCCGATCGACGGAATCGTGCGCACGACGTGCCTGAGCACTGGCAGCAGGGGAGCGAAGGGAGAGTCGATGTAGAGGGCAGGATTGACCACGACGATCTCGTCGGGCGCACCCTCTGCCGCCGCCAGGGCGAGTGCAAGGGCTCCACCCATCAACAGGCCGGCGACGACGACACGCTCGTGGTCGGCCTGCAGCCGACCCAGCTCGGTGCGCGCCTCGCCGAGCCAGTCGGACCATCCAGTGGAGTCCATGTCCTGCCATGAGGTGCCGTGTCCGGGCAGCTGGGGGACGCTGACGTCGACGCCCTCCGCTGCGATCGCGCGGGCGATCGGGACCCAGGAGACGGGCGAACCGGTGAGTCCGTGCAGGAAGAGAACCGCGGAGGCTGAACCGTTGTCGAGGCTGCGATAGGCGGCCGTCGGGTCCGCTCCGAGTGTGAAATCGATCTCCATGCTCCCAGCATGGCACGGATGAGTCCGAGACGGACTTCGCTGTTCACCGTTCGTGTCGATATATGATTGCCGAGGACGACAAAGAGTCGTAGTCGGAAGGGTGCGCGTGTTCTACTGGTTTCTCAAGCGAGTCCTCGCCGGACCCATCCTGCGGATCCTCTTCCGTCCGTGGGTACGGGGCCTGGACAATCTGCCGTCCGAGGGCCCGGCGATCATCGCAGGAAATCACAACCACTTCATGGACTCGATCTTCGTTCCGCTGCTCGCTCCGCGTCCCGTCGTCTATCTGGCGAAGAAGGACTACTTCACCGGTCGCGGAATCAAGGGTGCGGTGACACGGTGGTTCTTCAAGCTCAACAATCAGCTGCCCATGGACCGCGGCGGCGGATCGGGATCTCAGGCGTCGCTCGAATCGGGTCTGAAGGTTCTCCGTGAGGGAAACTCGCTGGGCATCTATCCCGAAGGCACTCGCTCGCCCGACGGGAAGCTCTATCGCGGACGCACTGGCATTGCGCGTCTCGTCCTCGAGTCCGGCGCGCCTGTGGTTCCAGTGGCGATCATCGGCACGGACAAGCTGCAGCCTGCCGGTCGCCTCGTTCCCAAGCTCCGGCGTGTCGGAGTCGTCTTCGGCGCACCGATGGACTTCTCGAAGTATTCGGGTCTTCCTGTCGACCGTTTCATGCTGCGGTCGGTCACCGACGAGATCATGTACGAGATCATGCGCCTGTCCGGACAGGAATACGTTGACAGCTATGCGTCGACGGTCAAAACCAAGCTGCTGACGAGCGCCAAGCCGAAGAAGACGGATCCTCCGAACCGGGATGAATCGAAATCAGACGGCGAAAGCCCGTCGAACTAGGCCCTTCGGCCCCGGCTCCTTCCGCTCCGGGTCGCCTGAATGACATCCATATGACATGTTCGAATACTGCGGTAACGGCGACACGCGGAAATTGTTACCTCGAGATGTTTGTCCTGGCGGGGACGGCAGAATAACTTGGAGTTGTTGAATCCCACTGTAGGTTCGCTGGGAAGAGAGCTAGAATGACTATGTTCTCGGTCCTTCCAAGCGACCTTCGCTTCCCCCAGGGACTTTAAGGAGGAGTCGGTGTGAACCGCTCAAGTCATGAAAGCGTCGACATGACGCCGATGCCGTCAGCAGCCCAAGGGCTGCTGTTCGATGATGATCTGCCCGTACTCGATGAAGAGGCCGGCTACCGCGGTCCCACCGTCTGCAAGGTCGTCGGCATCAGCTACCGTCGCCTCGATTACTGGGCGCGCACCGATCTGGTGACCCCGTCGATCCGCAATGCGACCGGATCCGGCAGCCAGCGGCTCTACAGCTTCCGTGACATCCTCGTCCTCAAGATCGTCAAGCGACTTCTCGACACCGGCGTCGGACTGCAGTCGATCCGCACCGCGGTTGAGCACCTGCGTTCCCGCGGCGTCGACGATCTCTCACAGATCACCCTCATGTCCGATGGCGCCAGCGTCTTCGAATGCACCTCACCTGATGAGGTCGTCGACCTCCTCCAGGGAGGGCAGGGCGTCTTCGGCATCGCCGTCGGCCGCGTCTGGAACGAAGTCGAAGGTTCGCTGTCCGAGTTCCCGAGCGAACGAGTCCCAGAAGACGACGCGGCCCTCGAAGCCATGGATGAGCTCGCCGCCCGTCGCGCACGCAAGTCCGGCTGACAGCCGACAGAGTACTCACACCACCACCGAGGCGGTCCGCTCAGTTCGAGCGGACCGCCTCGGTCGTCGTATGGAACGGAAAGGTGAGGCGCCGGGCGCCTCGAATGTGTCCGAGGCGCCCGGGAACAGAGAACTGCCGTCGCGAACCTGAGTTCGCGACGGCAGTCGACGTGTTGGTGGGGGAGCGGGGGCAGCTAGTCGTTCACTTCTGCTCGGGCTGCTGAGCGCCGTTCTTCGCCGGGGCGGCACCGCGTCGTCCGCGGATGTTCTCCGAGCGCAGTGCTCGTTCGAGAAGAGCGTCGAACGAGCCGGCGACTTCTTCGGCGGGTTTGCCCGGCCAGGAGTGGATCGGACGCGCCGATCCCTGAGCCTGCTGCATGACGGCCCGTTCGGCCAAGGGCGGATTGAGGACGAGAGGACCGAACATCTCACGCATCTCCTGGATGCGATAGTCATGTTCGGTCGAACCGGCACGTACCCGATTGACGACCAGGCCGAGTGGCTGCAGATCGGAGGCACCACGCTGCCGCAGCTCGTCCGTCGCCCGCAGGGCACGGTCGGCAGCCGCAACAGAGAACAGGCTGGGCTCGGTGACGACCGCGACTCGGTTGCTCGCTGTCCACGCCGTACGGGTGAGACCGTTGAGGCTGGGCGGACAGTCGATGAGGACGAGTCGGTAGCCTTTCGCGATGCGAGTCAGGGCATCTTCCAGCCGGCGCAGATAGCGCTCGGACAGCGAAGGCCGATCGAATTCCGCGGCACGCGGAGATCCTGAGATCACATCGAGGTGGCCGAGCCTGTCACCGACCCACCCGGAGGGGATGATCGCCTCGGACAGGATCTTCTGGGACTTCGGAGCAGCGAGCACATCGGCGATGTCGACACGCGTCGAGGTCGGCACATCGAGGCCGGTCGACGAGTCCGCCTGCGGGTCCATGTCGACGACCAGGGTGGGAATCCCCCTGTTGTAGGCCGCCGAGGCCAGACCGAGCGTCACGGATGTCTTACCGACTCCGCCTTTGAGGCTGCTGATACTTAGGACAAGCACCCTCCTACGTTAACGTATCGGCGGCTGCCGAGCCGTGCCGACCACGCCGAGACTCACGTCTCAGTCCAAAGTCGACCCCCGGGCGCAGAGGTGTTCCAGGTCACTTGTAGAGTATGTTCCCGACAGCTTGTCGACCAGTCGCCCAGTGCGGCCGATACAGAAGTGAGAGACACCTATGTTCTCTAAAGTCCTCGTGGCCAACCGCGGAGAGATCGCCGTCCGTGCGTTCCGTGCCGCCTATGAGCTCGGAGCCTCCACCGTCGCAGTCTTCCCGTATGAGGACCGCAACTCCGAACATCGCATGAAGGCCGACGAAGCCTACATGATCGGTGAGGAGGGTCATCCCGTCCGCGCCTACCTCAGCGTCGAAGAGATGCTGCGGGTGGCGAAGGAGAGCGGCGCCGACGCCATCTACCCCGGATACGGCTTCCTCTCTGAGAACCCCGATCTGGCACGAGCCTGTGCCGAAGCGGGCATCACTTTCATCGGCCCCAAGGCCGATGTGCTCGAACTGGCAGGAAACAAGGTCCAGGCGCTGGCGGCAGCACGCAATGCGGGCATCCCCGTCCTCGACTCGACACGTCCGTCGGCCGATATCGCGCAGCTGCTCGCCGATGCCGAATCGATGGAATACCCCCTCTTCGTCAAGGCCGTCGCCGGCGGCGGTGGTCGCGGAATGCGTCGCGTGGCTCAGGCCTCCGACCTCGAAGACGCTCTCAAGGCCGCGATGCGCGAAGCCGAAGGCGCCTTCGGCGATCCCACGGTCTTCATCGAGCAGGCGGTGCAGCGCCCCCGTCACATCGAAGTCCAGGTGCTGGCCGACAACGACTCGAACGCCATCCACCTCTTCGAACGCGACTGCTCCGTGCAGCGCCGCCACCAGAAGGTCGTGGAGATCGCTCCGGCCCCGAACCTCGATCCCGAGATCGCGGCCGCCCTGCACGCAGATGCCCTGAAGTTCGCAAAGGCGCTGGGCTACCAGAACGCCGGCACCGTGGAATTCCTCCTCGAAACCGACGGGCCGCGCGCCGGCAAGCACGTGTTCATCGAAATGAACCCGCGTGTCCAGGTCGAACACACAGTGACTGAAGAGATCACCGACGTCGACATCGTGGCCTCGCAGATGCGCATCGCCGCCGGGGCCACGCTCGAAGAGATCGGCCTGCGCCAGGACGAGATGCGGATCAAGGGCGCCGCACTCCAGTGCCGCATCACCACCGAGGATCCCGCGAACTCGTTCCGCCCCGACACCGGCACGATCACCGCCTACCGCTCTGCCGGTGGTGCAGGTGTGCGCCTCGACGGCGGAACCGTCCACGCCGGTGCTGCCGTCAGCCCCCACTTCGACTCGATGCTCGTGAAGCTCTCGTGCCGCGGCCGCGACTTCGCTCAGGCCGTCGGCCGTGCCAAACGCGCCCTGGCTGAGTTCCGCATCCGCGGCGTATCGTCGAACATCGGCTTCCTGCAGGCCGTCCTCGATGATCCCGCATTCGTCGCCGGAGACTTGTCCACGTCCTTCATCGAAGACCGCCCGCAGCTCTTCGACGCTCGAGTGAGCGCCGACCGCGGCTCGAAGCTGCTCGACTACCTCGCCGATGTCACGGTCAACCGCCCCCACGGCGAACCGGGCCTACGCATCCGTCCGGGCGACAAGCTCCCGAGCATCGACCTCTCCGCAGCACCCGCTGCGGGCAGCCGCGACCGTCTCGCCGAGCTCGGACCGGAGGGCTTCGCCCGCGCCCTGCGTGAGCAGAGCTCCCTGGCCGTCACGGATACGACATTCCGCGACGCCCACCAGTCCCTGCTGGCCACCCGTGTGCGCACACGAGACCTGCTGGCCGTGGCCGGGCACGTCTCCCGGATGACACCCGAGCTGCTGAGCATCGAGGCCTGGGGCGGTGCGACCTATGATGTGGCGCTGCGCTTCCTCGGCGAGGATCCATGGGAACGTCTCGAAGCCCTGCGCACCGCGGTGCCCAACATCAACCTGCAGATGCTTCTGCGCGGACGCAACACCGTCGGCTACACCCCGTACCCGACCGAGGTTACCGACGCATTCGTCGATGAGGCGGCCCGCACGGGCATCGACATCTTCCGCATCTTCGACGCTCTCAACGACGTCGAGCAGATGCGTCCGGCGATCGAGGCCGTGCGCGGAACGAACACGGCACTGGCCGAGGTGGCCCTGTGCTACACCTCGGACATCCTCGATCCGAAGGAAGAGCTCTACACGCTCGACTACTACCTGCGCTTGGCCGAAAAGATCGTTGGCGCCGGAGCTCATGTGCTCGCCATCAAGGACATGGCCGGCCTGCTGCGCCCTGCCGCCACGGTCAAGCTCGTGACTGCTCTGCGGGAGAACTTCGACCTGCCCGTCCACGTCCACACCCACGACACCGCGGGCGGACAGCTGGCCACCCTCTATGCAGCTGCCGCCGCCGGTGCCGATGCCGTCGATGCCGCCTCGGCGGCCATGGCCGGAACCACCAGCCAGCCGAGTCTCTCCGCGCTCGTCGCCGCATTCGAGAACACCGAGCGCGACACCGGCATCAGCCTCGACGCCGTCAGCGACCTCGAACCCTACTGGGAATCGGTGCGCAAACTCTACGCACCCTTCGAGTCCGGGCTCGCCGGACCGACCGGCCGCGTCTACCGTCACGAGATCCCCGGCGGACAGCTGTCGAACCTGCGCCAGCAGGCCGTCGCACTGGGCCTGGGGGAGCGGTTCGAGGACATCGAGCACATGTATGCGGCCGCCGATTCGATTCTCGGCCACCTCGTCAAGGTCACCCCGTCCTCGAAGGTCGTCGGCGATCTGGCGCTCCACCTCGTCGGCGCCGGAGTTGCGCCGGAGGAGTTCGCGGAGAACCCCGACAAGTTCGACATTCCCGATTCGGTGATCGGCTTCCTCAACGGTGACCTCGGTGACCCTCCGGGCGGATGGCCCGAGCCGTTCCGCACGAAGGCCCTCGCCGGCCGTTCCGCCAAGCCGCTCACCGAGCATCTCGAACCGGCGGATGCCGAAGCACTGCAGACGCCGGGCCGGGACCGGAAGGACAAGCTCAACGAGCTGCTGTTCCCCGGGCCGACGAAGGAATTCCAGTCGATGCGCTCGAACTACGGCGACCTCTCCGTCGTCGAGACCTCCGAGTACCTCTACGGCCTCACCAGTGGGGAAGAGCATGCCGTCGAGCTGGCGAAGGGCAAGAACCTGCTCATCGGCGTCCAGGCCATCGGCGGCACTGACGAGCGCGGGATGCGTTCGGTCATGTTCACCCTCAACGGGCAGCTGCGTCCGCTGCAGGTGCGTGACCGGTCCGTCGAAAGCGAAGTCAAGACTGCGGAGAAGGCCGATCCGAATAACAGCGGACACGTCGGCAGCCCGTTCGCCGGTGTTGTGACCATGCAGGTCCACGAGGGTGACAAGGTCTCCGTCGGCGACACCGTGGCCACCATCGAGGCGATGAAGATGGAAGCGACGATCACCACGCAGACGGCCGGAACCGTCTCCCGTGTGGCCATCGCCGATGTCCAGCAGCTCGAAGGCGGAGACCTCGTCGTGGTGATCGATGCCTGAACGTGAGATCCGACTGTGGGGAGACCCCGTGCTCCGCAGCAAGTGCGAACCGGTGATGGTCTTCGATGATCACGTCGAAGCTCTGGCAGCCGACCTCGTCGACACCGCACGGCCCGAGGGCCGTGCGGCCGTCGCCGCTCCGCAGATCGGGGTCGGACTGCGAGCCTTCGGCTACGACCTCGACGGTCGCACGGGATATGTCATCAACCCGGAGATCGTCGAGCTCGGCGGGCAGCTGCGAGATATCGAAGAAGGCTGCCTCTCCGTTCCCGGGCTGTTCTTCCCCACCCCACGCTACGAATTCGCTCGGGTACGCGGGGTGGATGCGAAGAATCAGCCGATCGAGATCGAAGGCACGGAAGTCTTCGCCCAGATGCTCCAACACGAGGTGGGGCACCTCGACGGGCAGGTCTACATCCAGACTCTGCCCGGGGAACGCCGGCGGGAGGCCATGAAAGCCATCCGCTCGGCCGGTTGGTTCCTCGCCCGAATGCCCTGAGCCGAGTCATTCGCACCCGACCGACCATATAGACCAAGAAGGAGAAGTTTATGAGCATCCAGCGCACCGCCGTCATCGGCAGCGGACTCATGGGAGCCGGAATCGCCGAGGTGCTGGCAAAGTCCGGTCTCGACGTCATCGTCCGCGAGATCAACGAGGAGGCCTCGGCCGCCGGTCGTGCCCGCATCGAGAAGTCCCTGGCTCGCGCAGTGGACAAGGGCAAACTCGATGCCGCTGCCCGTGACGAGGCGCTCGGCCGACTGCGGTTCACCACCGATATCAGCGATCTCGCCGATCGTCAGCTCGTCATCGAGGCGGCCAGTGAGAACGAGGACATCAAGAAGTCGATCTTCGCCGAGCTCGACCAGGTCGTCACCGACCCGGAAGCGATCCTGGCCTCGAACACCTCGTCGATGCCGATCATCCGATTCGCGCAGGCGACCTCGCGCCCCGAACGCGTGCTGGGTGTGCATTTCTTCAACCCCGCACCGGTCCAGCCGCTCGTCGAGATCGTGTCCTCGGTGCTCACCACCGAGGATGTCCGCAGCACCGTGACGTCCTTCGTCGCCGATGTGCTCGGGAAGAATCCGATCCAGGCCGATGACCGCCCCGGTTTCATCGTCAACGCCCTGCTCATCCCGTACCTGCTCAGTGCGGTCCGGATGCTCGAGGCCGGACACGCGACGAAGGAGGACATCGACGCGGGAATGGTCGGCGGCTGCGCCCATCCGATGGGACCGATCAAGCTGGCCGACCTCGTCGGTCTCGACACCTGTCTCTATGCAGCAGAGAGCATGTATGAGGAGACCGGTGACCCGGCGAACAAGCCTCCGATCCTGCTGTCGCGCATGGTCGATGCCGGCCTGCTCGGTGTGAAGTCCGGACGCGGATTCTACGAATACTGATCCGACGCTCCGGTACAGACAGGTCCGCCCCGAACCCTTCGGTTCGGGGCGGACCTGTCTTTGTCTGCAGGCAGCGTTCGGGTGTCAGCCGGCGAGCAGCTTCTCATAGCTGGCCAGGCGCACACACGCCACGAGACCCTGAGCGGCGAGTTCGACCTCATCGAGGGTCGGCATCGTCGGCGCGATGCGGATGATGTTGTTGTCAGGGTCGAGACCGTACGGGTGTGTGGCACCGGCAGGAGTCAGCTTCACTCCGGCTTCCCCTGCGAGTTTGACGACGCGATCGGCGATGCCCTCCATCGTCGTCAGAGTGATGAAGTACCCGCCGTCCGGGGAGGTCCACTGCGCCAGCTCTTCCGCTCCGAGTCCGTCCTCGAGCGCCTTGAGCACCGCGTCGAACTTCGGTGCGACGATCTCGGCATGCTTGCGCATATGTGCTTCGACCCCGGCCGGGTCGGAGAAGAACCGGACATGGCGCAGCTGGTTGATCTTGTCAGGGCCGATCGCGACCTTCCCGAGGTTCGCTCGCATCCAATCGACCGTGGCCGGGCCTCCGGCGAAGAACGACACACCGGCCCCGGCATGAGTGATCTTCGACGTCGAGGCGAAGACCCATGCGCGTTCGGGATGACCCGCCTCTGCGCAGAGGGAGAGGATGTCGAGATTGTCCGGATGGTCCTCTCGCAGATGGTGCACCCCGTAGGCGTTGTCCCACAGCAGAGTGAAGTCGGGCGCCGCCGTCGGCATGGCAGCCAGCTCCCGTGCCCGCGCTTCGGTGACCGTGATTCCGGTCGGGTTGGAATACATCGGCACCAGCCACATGCCCTTGACCGCCGGATCTTCGGCCAGACGCTGCGCCTCGGAGATGATCGGGCCCTCGTCATCCATCGGGATGGTCAACAGCTCGAACCCGAGGGATTCGGCCAGGGTGAAATGGCGGTCGTAACCGGGCACGGGACACAGCAGCTTATGCGGACCCTGCCCCCACGGGCGATCATCGACGGCCGTGCCGTGCATGAGGGCGAAGGTCAGCGCCTGGGTCATGAAAGTCAGCGAGGCATTGCCGCCGGCCAGCAGCTGATCGGCCGGAACCTTGAGCAGCGGAGCGAAGATCTCCCGCAGTTCGATGAGTCCGTCGAGTCCGCCGTAGTTGCGGGTATCGACACCACCGGGAGTGCGGAAGTCGTCGCCGCTGACCGCAGTGAGCAGATCGGCAGCGAGGTCGAGCTGCTCCGGGGCCGGCTTGCCCCGTGTGATATCGAGCGCGAGACCGCGCGAGGCGAATTCCTCGTATGCGGCGGAGGCTTCGTCCAGTTTGGACGAGAGGTCGGACGGTGCGGACATGCTGGCTCCTTAGGGCTGGGAACGGGCCGTTGACTCCATCCTATCGACTCGGCGAATGTCGACGGCGCTAGAGTGGTCTGCAGCGGTGACCCGGACGACCGCAGGCAATTCGATGAAAGGCAGACTCAGATGGTGCGACCACGTGCGCAGGCCGCCCACGGACGCAGTTTCGGCACCCAGGCCGGAGTCTATGACGAGGTGCGGCCCGGATATCCCGACTCCGCCCTCGACCTCGCGCTGACCGGTTGGGAGCCGCAATGGTCCGGTCTGCGCGTATGCGACCTCGGTGCGGGAACAGGAATCCTCAGCCGCCGGCTGCTCGCACACGGTGCTGATCTCATCGCCGTCGATCCCGACACAGCCGCACTCGAACGCAATCCTGCCCCCACGAAGATCGGCACCGCTGAGGACACCGGCCTGAAAGCAGAGAGCCTCGACCTCGTCACTGTCGCGCAGGCCTGGCATTGGTTCGACGAAGCGCAAGCAGCCGCCGAAGTGGCGCGCATCCTTCGCCCGGGAGGCCGGCTGCTCATCCTCATCAACCAACTCGATGTCCGCGTCGACTGGGTGCTGCGCCTGAGCCGGATCATGCACGCGGGCGACGTCTATCGACCGCAGTACCGACCTCAGCCCGGCAACGGTCTGGCTCTCACCGACCACAGGCTCGTCGAATTCACCACGGAGCTCGCCGTCGACGGAATCGTCGACCTCGCTCGCACACGGTCGTATTGGCTGCGCTCGAACGAGAGGACACGAGCCCGAGTCGAAGCGAACCTGCGCGAGTACTTCAGTGTCGAGCATCCTGTGTCCGGCACAGTGGATCTGCCGTATATGTGCCTGGCGTATCTCCTCGAACGGGCCTGAAACGCACGAAGCGGGCCGCACCCGATGAGGGTGCGGCCCGCTGTTGGCAACCGGGGAACGCCTCGGCGTCCGAACCTCGGCCACCGTGATTCCGTCGGAATCCGGCGCCGGTGTCAGCTGTCGAGGCCGGGGGAGCGGGGCTCGTCGGACGAAGACGATTCAACCACCTCGGGGGAGGTCTGTCCGGCTGCATGGGAGACGGAGATCTTCCGGGGGCGGGCCTCCTCGGCGACGGGGATCGTCAGCGTGAGGACACCGTCGCTGTAGTCGGCGCGGATACGATCCAGCGCCACCCGGTTGCCGAGCGTGAGCTGGCGGGCATAGGTGCCGTTGGTGCGTTCTCGGGTCAGCCACTTCACGTCCTTGTCGGCGACCTCGGACTCGCGGCGAGCGCGAACCGTGAGCGTGCGGTCTTCGACGTCGACATCGATGCTGCTCGGATCGACTCCGGGCATATCGATGCGCGCGATGAAGACTTCGCCGTCGCGGTAGAGGTCCATCGGCAAGGTGGTGGCGTTCGGAGTGCGGGTCACCTCGGAGAAGAATCGGTCGAGGTCACGGATGGGGTCGAAACGTGTAGCCATGTGCTTCCTTTCGTTCGGGCCCTACATTGAGTCAAACACACTCAACTTTGAAATGATTCCAAACTCATGAAATTCTCAGTCTGTGAGCCTGGTTCCCATACTCCTCGCCCTTCTTCCCGTCACGGCGCTCATCGCGTTCGGTCTCGTGCTGAAGAGACTGCCGGGATTTCGGAGTCCGGAATTCTGGTCGGGCGCGGAGAAGCTCGCGTACTACTGTCTCCTTCCGGTGCTCCTCTTCACCTCCGTCGCCGAGGTAGATGTGGCCCATGTCCCGCTCGCGCGCTTGGCAGCGGCTCTCGTCATCCCCACCGTGATCGTGTCCCTGGGCATCGTCCTCGCCCGCCGGGTCATCGCCCGCGATCTTCCGGCCTTCACCTCCGTGCTCCAAGGCGGGATCCGCTTCAACACTTATATCGGCCTGTCGTTGGCGGGCAGCCTGTTCGGTTCCGAAGGCAGCGCCGTGGCCGCGATCATCGCGGCGATCCTCGTCCCCACGGTGAATGTCATCTCGAGCCTCGGCTTCGAGTTCCTGCGCACCGGACCGAGCTCGCTGCTCGCGCTGTTCAAGGCGATCGTGACGAATCCTCTCGTGCTCGGCTGCGTCGCGGGAGCCGCGGCCAATGTCAGCGGTCTGGGTCTGCCGGACGTGGCGGCCACGGTCCTCGAACCCTTGGCGGCCGCCTCGCTGCCCATCGGGCTCCTCTGCGTCGGTGCCGGTCTGCAGGTGTTCTCGATGCGTGCCCATGCCCGGGCGATCATCGTCTCAACGATCGTCAAGCTGATCGTGCTGCCGGGGCTGTCCCTCGTCGCACTGTCTCTCTTGGCAGTCCCGACGGTGTCGGCGCTGGTCGGGCTGCTCTTCCAGTCGATCGCCACGGCGAGTTCGGGCTATGTCATGGCCCGGCAGCTCGGGGGAGATGCGAAGCTCATGGCTGCACTCATCGCCGGTCAGACCGTCGTCATGCTCGTGTCCCTGCCGGTCGTGCTGCTCATCGGCAAGTCGGTCCTCGGCTGAGGACGGACCGGTCTCCCCGCAACCTCGGTCCTGCATACGTCAGCGGCCGATCCCGTGCTGGGATCGGCCGCTTGAGTACTCGATTCGAGTTCACACTCGACTCATAGAGCTCGCTCGGAGCGCTGAGCCGGAGCGGTCATGCAGTTCTCACTCGCTGTCGGCGGTGATATCAGGGTGGCGTGAGCCGAGTTCGGAATCGATGCGCAGGACGCCGGCACCGTCGTTGCCGACGCGCTCAAGGCGACCGATGATCTCGGAGATGCTCGACTCCTCCTCGACCTGCTCGTCGATGAACCAGTGGAGCAGCGGCAGGACGTCGAGGTCGGCCTCGTCCTGAGCGGTGCGGTAGATGTTGCGGATGGACTCCGAGACCTTCTCCTCATGGGCCAGTGCAGCCTTGAAGAAGTCGATCGGCTGCGAACCGGAGACCTTCGGAGCGGCGATGTCGCCGATCTGAGGGGCGAATCCGCGGTCGAGGCAGTGCTGGGTGAACTTGGCGGCGTGAACCTGCTCTTCTTCGGACTGGGCGCGCATCCAGCGCGTCATTCCGGGAAGATCGAGATCATCGAGCTGGATGGAGAGCTGGAGGTAGACCAACGAGGCTTCGAGTTCGAGGGTGACCTGCTCGTTGAGGACCTTCTGCATAGCGGGGCTCAGGTGCATCTTTTACTCCTTTGCGGTTCGAGGCGGATCCGTTCCGCCTGCTTAGAGAATATCCTGACACCTTTTCTAGAACCGTTCCAGTGTGGAAAGGCTCGGCAAACTCTGCCCAGGTATGCCATACCTGCCTCGACCGACGCCGCGTCCTGCGCAGAATGCCGATCAGAGGTCCGGCCGTCTGAGGTGATGTCCAGTGGCGGATTCGAAGGCATGAGCGACTCGCAGCAGCTCGACGTCCGCCCCCGGCTTCGCCACGATCTGGACACCCACCGGCAGGCCGGAAGCCGAGAAGCCGGCGGGTACCGAGATGGCTGGGCAGCCCGTCGCCGAGATGAGGCACAGTGCCCGCATCCAATCGAGATAGTTCTCCAGCTGTACCCCGTTGATCTGCCTGGGATACTCGATGTCCGCATCGAACGGCAGGACCTGGCACGTGGTGAGCACGAGGACGTCATGGCCGGCGAAATAGCTGTCGACTTCCGCGTGCAGGCGGGTGCGTGCTGATTCGGCCGAAGCCACCTCGGCACCGGTGAGGTCGAGGCCCATGCGGATGTTCCACCGGACCGATTCCTTGATTCTGTCCGGGTGCGCCTCATACAGACCGCCCCAGGAGCCCACGAAGTCGAGGGCGCGGCGGACGTTGAATACCTCGTCGGCGTCCGTGAGATCCGGGATCTCTTCGTCCACATGCGCGCCGAGGCTGCCGAACACCGGCGCGGCGGAAGCGACGATCTCCTGCACCTCGGATTCGACCGGAAGCAGTCCGTCCAGGTCGGGGTTGAAGCCGACCCGCAGTCCGGCGAGGTCGGGGGAGCGGTCGGCGTCGAGTGCGAACTCCGGGAGGTCGAAGACACTGCCCGATTCCAGGATCGATTCCGGCGCCGAAGGATGTGGCCCCGAAGCCACCGACATGAGCAGCGCCACGTCGGAGACCGTGCGTGCCATGAATCCGCTCTGGGACAGCCACGCGAAGGGGTTGCCCGGTCGAACGTGGGGGATACGGCCGTTGCTCGGTCGCAGACCGACGACGTTGTTGAACGATGCGGGCGACCGCAGTGATCCGCCCATATCTGATCCGTCGCCTGACGCCTGGATCCCGGCCGCGAGCACCGCCCCCACACCGCCGGAGGATCCCGATGCCGATTTCGTCCGGTCGTAGGGGTTCACGGTTGTGCCGAACACCTCATTGTAGGTGTGGGAGCCGGCGGCGAACTCGGGCACGTTCGTCTTGCCTGTCGTCGTGACGCCGGCGGCTTTGAGCCGGGCGATGATGAGCGCATCCGCTTCGGGCACGCGATCGGCCATGAGCGGTGAACCCCAGGTCGTGCGCATACCTGCCGTGTCGTGGGTGTCCTTATGCGTCATCGGCACTCCGTGCAGGGCACCGAAGCTCTCACCGCGGGCGGTTGCTGCGTCTGCGGCATCAGCTTGAGCGAAGGCAGCTTCGTCGTCTCGTGTGACGACGGCGTTGAGAGCAGGGTTGACCTCATCGATGCGGTCGAGATGGGCCTGCAGAGCCTCCCGAGCAGAGACTTCTTTGGCGGCGATTCGGCCGGCCAGCTCACGGGTCGACCACCACAGCACCTCCTCGCTCATGCGCGGTCCTTTCCGACCTTGCTCAGCACCGCGGACAACGCGGCTCTGATGCCCGTCTCGAGAGTGGTCTCGACATCGTCGGGAGCGAAGAACGGAGAGTGATTCCCGGGCGGGGTCTGACCATCGGCGAACTTCTCGGGGGAGTAGCCGCCGAAGAACCAGTACACGTATGGGACGCCGATGTCATCGCCGAACGCTCCGACATCCTCGCTGCCGGTGGCGGGCTCGGACAGGTGGACCTGTTCGGTGCCGAGTTCGGCTCCGACATGGGTGAGGAACGACTCGGTCTCCTCGGGGTCGTTGTAGCACCGCGGGAACCGATACATCTCTTCGATCTCGGGTTCCGGAGCTCCGGAGGCAAGAGCCTCGGCTTCGATGATGCGGCGGACCCGGTCGAGGACGACCGCGCGGACCTCCTCGGTGAAGGTGCGGATATTGAGTTTGAATTCGGCGGAGTCGGGGATGATGTTCTCTTTGAGTCCGCCGTGGAAGGTGCCGACGGTGACGACCGACATGTCGCGGCCGGAGATCTCGCGTGACACGACCGACTGAAGGCGGGTGATCATATAGGCGCCGAGGACGATCGGGTCGATCGCGTTCTCCGGCTGGGATCCGTGTGCCTGCTTGCCCTTGACGGTCACGCGCAGGCAGTCGGACATCGCCATGGCGGTGCCGCTGCTGACGTAGAGGTGACCGGCGGCACCGGGCCACACGTGCTGACCGAAGATGACCTCGGGGCGCACGATCTCATCCCAGAGCCCGTCATCGAGCATGGCGCGCGCACCTTGGCCGGTTTCCTCACCGGGCTGGAAGAGCATGACGACTGTTCCCGACCACAGGTCCCTGTGTGCGACGAGGTGCTTGGCGAGGTAGAGGCCGACTGTGATGTGAGTGTCGTGGCCGCAGCCGTGCATGACCTTCGTCGTCTCGCCGTCGGGAAGAGTGCCGTCCGCCGTGGAGGCATAGTCGAGTCCGGTGTCCTCGCTGATCGGCAGTCCGTCGATGTCGGCACGGTAGCCGATGACCGGGCCGTCGCCGTTCTCGATCACGGCGACGACTCCGGTTCTGCCGAAGGTGTGTGTCTTCAGTCCGAGGGCCTGGAGCCGGGAGGCGATCTCCGCGGCGGTGTTCGTCTCCTGCATGGATAGCTCGGGAGTGCGGTGGAAGTGCTTGTAGTCGGCGATCGTCTGGTCAAGATCGGCACTGATCGACGCGCGGAGGGCGGAGTTGAGTGACATGATGTCCTTTCAGCAGAGGTCTGGTGCCATCTTGGCAGGAATTGTCGGATGCGGGGGTCGGTCTCGGCAGACGAGCACCGAACGTTGTCAGCCCTCAGTTGATGCCGACGGTGTCGGTGCCGTCGCTGTCGGGTCTTTTGTCCGTGACCGCCTTGTTGCGGGTGAACCATGTGATGAGGATGGTCAGGAACACGACGATGGCGACGTCGCCGGGCGCGAGCACGGGAACCAGTCTGACGAGGACGAGGATGACCAGCGCCGCCATGCCGAGGGCGATGAGCGTCGATTTCAGCTGCTTGAGAGAAGCGATGAGCTGGACGGTGACACCGCCGAGGATCGCCGGGAGGATGTAGAGCTTCGCGACGAGGGTCACCGGCTCGGGAATGAGGGAGACGAGCCAGGTGCCGAGGATGCCGACGAAGATGACCATCGAGGCGACGTGGATGATCGCGGCTCCGCAGATGGCCATCGTCGCCGCGTATTCTCCCTTGCGGGTGCCGGGCTTCGCCCCGATCGTGTCCTGGGCGACGATCGCCGAGGGCAGCAGCTTGTTCGCGACGTTGCCGATCATGAAGGCCTGGTACATCCCGGCGGGTCCGAGGATCGGGAAATAGGTGAGAGGTTCGACGATGTAGAAGACTCCGTAGACGGCGAACACGGCGAGGAATCCCTTGAGGATCTCTCCGAGATCGATGTTCGCGTCGGCGACGAACAGAAGATAGAACGGCACCGAGGTGGCGATGAGGAATCCGATGAACAGCGTGATCGAGCCCCACCGGCTGGTGGTGCGCTCGAATGCCGCGTGCGAGGGTGATGTGATGATCGATGACATGGTCTCTCCTCAGGCTTCGGGCATGCCGAGACCGGCATAGTGGGCGAAGTAGGCGGCGACGAGGCCGATGAGCAGGGAGATTCCCAATCCCCATTCCTTCAGCCAGTTCTGTTTGAGCGTCTTGGCGAGCAGCAGGCAGATGCTCATCACCACTGCCGAGACGATGACGGCGATGACATGGGTCGGTGACTTCGGCAGCTCACGGAAGGTCAGCGCCGCGAAGGCCGCGAGCAGTGCCGCACCCGGGATGATCGACATGAGTGCGGGATTGACCTTCTCGAGCTTGTGAGAGCTGCGTTTGAAGATCGGGGTGAGGATGAGGGTGGAGATCATCCAGCCGGCGCCCGAGAGGCTCATCGCCATGAGGGCGACGATAAACACGCCGCGAGTGAAGGTCTCATCACCGAGGTTGGCACCCATGGTGCCTGCCGCCAGGGACGCAGATGCGACCTCGGTGGCGGCGGACCCGATGAGTCCGACGCGGACGATGACCGGGGGAGTGCCGAACAGAGGCAGCAGAGCGATGGCGACGAGGACCACCGACAGCGATGGCCCGATGGCGGCGACACCGCCGGCGCGGAAGGCCGAACGGACTTCCTGTTGGCTCATACCCGCGGACTCGGCGTTCTTCTTCACCGCGGTCATGTAGATGAGCGATTGAACGACGACGACACCCATCACCGCCATCGCGAGTATCCAGAGAATCGGTGCGTTTGCGAGGCCGATGTAGTCGGCCGAACCGCTGGCCACGGTCATGGTCAGCTCCTCACTTCATTGTCGAGTTGCAGGGGCGCAGGACGGCGATCCACATTGGTATACCATCACGCAGCGCGCAGGAACAACTTATACTGACCGAACGGTCAGGACCATGGTTTGACCAGAAGTTCTCAACACTCGAGATTCAGCGGAGCGATTTCTGATGCCCTTCCCGCCTTGCGGAACGACACCACCCGAGATCGTCGGTACGGTCCCAGGCATCCGGACTTAGGCTGAGGGCATGGATGAAGTCACGACCACTCAGCTCGATCAGGCAGAAGCATGTTGGGTCACAGCCCTCCGTCGAGTCCGCACCTCCGATCTGAACCGGACGAGCGGGGCGGCGGAATGGTCGAATGCGGAGCTCATCAATCACCTGATCGGCGGGGGAGTCCGCTACACGAAGCTGCTGCAGCAGGCGAGCACGGAGGAAGTCGAAGCCACCAGGGGAGCCGATCACCTCGGAGAGGACATGCTCGATTCCTTCTGGACTCACGAGAGGTCGTTCAGGGCGCTGGTGTACGAATGCGACCTCCACGCGCCCGTCGCTCACCGGATCGGCAGCATCCCGGGAGCGCAGCTGGTGCAGATGCGCATTCTCGAGCTCGCACTCCATGCCGCTGATCTCTCACGCGGCACCGGACATGACTGGCCGATCGATGAGAGCCTTGCCGAGTTCATCTCAACCGAGCTCGGCGATCTCATCATCGACTTAGGGCCTGAGGGCGGGTACAGGCCGCCACGCCCGATCGGCGGGGGAGTCACGCACGCTCAGCGCGTGTTGCTGCTGTCGGGCCGGTAAAGGGTTCCAGGCGGTGACCTGGTGGATCCGCGGTGCTTCAGCGCTTCTTCGGTGAGATGTACATGGTGATGCGTGCGGTGACGAAGGCGATGCCATTCGCGTCGAGGACATCCACAGGGACGATCAGGTCGAACTTCTCGTCGCCGAATTCGGGGATCTCTTCAAGCCGGGTGACTGCCATGACCGCCCCTTTGCTGGCCTTGGCGTTGTATTCCACGGTCATTCCCGCTGGGATCCAGCGGTGAGTGGGCGGCACGGTCGCTTCCGTCATGACACCGGCGGCGACTTCGGCCATATTGCACGACGCGATTGCGTGATAGGTGCCGATATGGTTGTGCATTCCACGGCGGTTGGGCGCAGTGACGCGGCACAGCCCGGGTCGCAGCTCTTTGATCTGTGGGCGCACAGTACGGAAATAGGGTGCCTTGAAGCAGATGCCCTGAGAGAACAGCCATGAACCGACGAGGCCGCCCAGAGGCATCTCCTGCATCTTCTTCCAGAGCTTGAAGGTGGGTGCAGATTCGGCGGTCTGCACGGCTGTGGTGTCTGCGGTCATGGAGGCGCCCTTCACTGTGATCTGAGTTACTGTTCAGTACACATGCTATCAGTCGGACCATTCGGCGAGCGTGTGGTCACGAGTGCGCTTGAGGAGTTCACGCAGCACCGATTCGTCGGCATCATTCAAGCGCGTGAGATACAGGCACGACGTGCCGCTGCGGTACTTGCCGAGCCTGGAGGCAAGGTCGGGCCAACGGTCCTCATAGTCGCTCGTGAGATAGATCGTATGCTGACGCGAGGCAGGGGAGTACGCGAGAACCGGCATCGTGCCGCCATGTCCTGATTCGTAGCGATACTCGACCTCGCCGAATCCGATGATGCGTGAGGCCCAGACAACGGGCTCTTCGCCGGAGATCTCTGTGAGGATCTCGCGCAGGCGATCAGCCTCGGCGCGCCTGGGACCGCCTGCACGGTCGAGCACGTCATCGACGGGTTCGCCTGTCGGTCGCATTGCTGGTTGCTTCGTCGCCATTTCGCCTCCCAGTCAGAACTCAGCAGAAGACCTGGACCATCAGATTGCAGAACACATCTGCGGCCATCGATCGTCAGCATCAACTCTATAGGCGAAACCACGGGGAAGCGGCTCGGCTCTCAATCTTTACTTAACATAATGTATATTATCGGCGTTCTATCCTAAGGCGGAGAGGAGCATCGAAACTCACGAATCACGCTCCCGACACGAAAGCACAATGCGCAGCGACGACCCTCACCGACAGAAATGGCCGTGAGCGACGCATGGGTCACTCACGGCCATTCCATGATCACGATCGCTGCGCACGTGTTCATGCCTGGAGATCGTTGATCGTCAGATCATCGTGTGGTCTCAGCTGCCGACGGTGACGTTGCCGCCGAGGCCGACCTTGCCGCTGTCGTCAGAGCCACCGTCGTCCTTCTTGCCGCCATCGTCCTTCTTGCCGCCTCCGTCATCGGCAGCGCCATTGGACTTCGTCAGTCCGGCTTTCTCACCGCAGGTCGGCCATGCGCCCGGCCCCTGCTCCTTGAGGACCTTCTGAGCAATCCGAATTTGTTCCTTCTTGCTGTGCTCATCCGCAGTGCCCGAACCGCCGAAGCCGTTCCAGGTCTGCTTGGAGAACTGCAGTCCGCCGTAGTATCCGTTGCCGGTGTTGATGTGCCAGTCTCCGCCGGATTCACATTCGGCGACCTTGTCCCAGACGCCCTTCTCAGATGCCTGGGCCGGCTGCCCTGCGCTCATTCCGGTCAGTCCGGCGGCTGCGACAGCGCCGGCGCCGACGAGCAGGGCGACCTTGCGGAGGCTTGTGCTGTAGAGGTTCACTGTGTCTTCTCCAAAGTACGACTGCATTTCGGTTCTGTAACCCGGTCGTTACCGAGCCGTTATACACCGTAACGAATCACTTGCCGCATTTGAACCCGAGACCGTGAATTCAGCATCCGAATCGCCTCCGCGGAACCTGAGTGAGGCCTGAAGAGCAGCGGCTCCCCAGTCAGGAATTCACGTACTGTGCCAGATGCTCCGCGGTCAGCGATCCATTCGCCTTCGCCCCTGCGACCAGCTCAGTCGGGCTGCCTTCGAAGACGATCGACCCTCCGTCATGTCCGGCGCCGGGACCCAGGTCGATGATGTGATCGGCGTGAGCCATCACGGCCTGATGGTGTTCGATGACGATGACGGTCCGCCCGGAATCGACGAGCCCGTCGAGGAGCTGCAGCAGATTCTCGACATCGGCCAAGTGCAGACCGGTCGTCGGTTCGTCGAGGATGATCACCTGCGCGGCATCAGCGGCTTTCGCCGACAGATGGACCGCCAACTTCAATCTCTGCCGCTCTCCCCCGGACAGAGTCGTCAGCGGCTGACCGAGGCTGACATAGCCGAGTCCCACCTCGGCGAGGATCTTCAGAATCTTCACGACCGCGGGGATACGCGACTCCCCCGCACCGAAATGCTCGATCGCCTCGTCAACGGGCAGGTCGAGGACTTCACGGATATTCAGTCCGCCCAAGGCGAACTCGAGCACCTCGGCTTGGAAACCCTTGCCCTCGCACTCGTCGCAGGGTGCGGACACGCCGCCCATGAGCGCCATATCCGAATAGATGATTCCGGCCCCGTTGCACACGGGACAGGCACCTTCGGAGTTCGCGCTGAAGAGAGCGGGCTTGACCCCATTGGCCCTCGCGAATGCCTTCCGAATGGGCTCGAGCATCCCTGTATACGTGGCTGGGTTGCTGCGCCGGGATCCCTTGATCGGCGCCTGATCGATCATCACGACCCCATCACGTCCACGCAGGGATCCCTCGATGAGGCTGCTCTTACCGGACCCTGCGACGCCGGTGACGACGGTGAGCACGCCGAGGGGCACGTCGACATCGACATCTCGCAGATTGTGCGACCCGGCGTCGCGGATCTCGAGAGCTCCCGCCGGCTCCCGCACCGTTTCCTTGAGCGACGCCGTGTATCCGAGGTGGCGACCGGTGAGCGTATCGGATGCCCGGAGACCGTCGACGGTGCCGGTGAAGGTGACCTCTCCCCCGTTGCTGCCGGCTCCGGGTCCGAGATCGACGATGTGATCGGCGATGAGGATCGTCTCGGGTTTGTGTTCGACGACGAGCACCGTGTTGCCTTTGTCCCGCAGCGCCAGCAGGAGTTCGTTCATCGATCGGATGTCGTGTGGGTGCAGGCCGATCGTCGGTTCGTCGAAGACGTAGGTGACGTCCGTGAGCGAGGACCCGAGGTGGCGGACCAGTTTGATCCGCTGCGCCTCTCCCCCGGACAGCGATCCGGCTGATCTGTCCAAGGACAGATAACCGAGGCCGATGTCGTTGAAGGCGCGCACATCCGCACGCAGGGAATCGAGCAGCGCCGAGGCGGCTCCCGGCTCGATCTGGTCCAACCAACCCGTGATGTCCGAGATCTGCAGAGCGCAGACATCAGCAATCGACTTGCCGGCGATCAGCGAGGACCGGGCGGCGGCGTTGAGCCGTGTCCCTGCGCATTCGGGGCAGGTGGTGAAAACGACGGCACGGTCGACGAATTCGCGGATGTGCTTCTGCATCGAATCCCGGTCCTTGGACAGGAACGACCGTTGGATCCGCGGGATCAGCCCGTCGAAGGTCATGTTGGTGCCATTGATCCTGACCTTCTCGCCTTCGGCATAGAGCAGATAGTGCCGCTCCTTCTCATCGAAATCGGCGACCGGTTTGTCCGGATCGAAGTACCCGGATTCGGAGAACATGCGCACCGACCAGCCGCCGGGTTTGTACCCGGGAACGGTGATGGCCCCGTCATTGAGAGATTTCGACTCATCGACCACCTCGGCGATGGAGATGTCCGTGGCTGTGCCCATGCCCTCGCAGTGCGGGCACATGCCGCCGTTGACGGAGAATGCCTTCCGTTCGACCTGTTTGCCCTCGCCCTTGTCGATGGTCACCGCGCCCTTGCCGCTCAGGGTGGCGACGTTGAAGGAATACGCGTTCGTCGATCCGAGGTTCGGTTCAGCCAGACGCGCGAAGAGGGTGCGCAGCTTCGCATTGATGTCAGAGACCGTGCCCACCGTGGAGCGCGGGTTCGCACCGATCCGCTCCTGGTCGACGAGGATGGCCGTCGTCAGTCCCTCGAGGACGTCGACCTCGGGTCGGGCCATCGCCGGCATGAAGCCTTGGACGAAGGCGGAGTACGTCTCGTTGATCATCCGCTGGGACTCGGCGGCGATGGTGTGGAAGACGAGTGAGCTCTTTCCGGAGCCCGAGACGCCGGTGAAGACCGTGAGACGGCGCTTGGGGATCTCGACGCTGACGTTCTTGAGGTTGTTCTCCCTGGCTCCGCTGACGCGGATGAGGTCGTGGCTGTCTGCACTGTGCACTGGTGTCAGTCTCTCTGCTGGATGCGGATCATGTTCCCGGCGGGGTCCCGCAGGGCGCAGTCTCGCAGACCATAGGGCTGGTCCATCGGCTCCTGCACGATGTCGGCGCCCTTGGCCTCCACCTCGGCGAAGGCCTCATCGACGTTCGGTGTCGCGAGCACGATCGCGGCATAGCTGCCTTTGGCGATGAGTCTTTCGATGGTCTCCCGTTCGGTGTCGCTGATCGTCGGGTCGGTCACGGGCGGGGTGAGCACGATCGATGTGTCGGGTTGGCCGACCGGTCCCACCGTCAGCCAGCGCATGCGTCCGGCACCGACGTCGAGGCGCAGCTCGAAGCCGAGGATGTCACGGTAGAAGGTCAGGGATTCTTCCGCATCGGTGTGCGGCAGGAAGCTGGCGTTGATCGAGATGTCCATGTCAGCAATCGTAGACTGCTCAGCTCGGTGGGACTTCTCGATTCCTGACCGGTCGCAGTGCATTCTTCACCACGATCGTCGGCAGCCGGTGCTCGCCTGCGGCGACCCCGTCGCGGTAACGGGTCGGTGAGAGTCCGACGAGTTCGCTGAAGCGAGTGCTGAAGGTGCCCAGGGACGAGAAGCCGACGGTGAAGCAGATCTCGGTGATCGTGAGGTCGCCGCGGCGGATGAGGGCCATGGCTCGTTCGATCCTGCGCGTCATGAGATACGAATACGGTGACTCGCCGAAGGCCGCTCTGAACTGGCGGCTGAGGTGCCCGGCGGACATGTGCACGCCTGTGGCCAGGGCCTCCACGCTCAATGGCTGGTCGAACTCGCGGTCGATGCGGTCCCGGACCCGGCGCAGAGCCACCAGCTGTTCGTTCACCCCTCGTCGACTCCCTGCTTCAGGGTGCGTCCGCGGAAGAAGTCGGGATGGCGGACGGATTGGAAGATCATGATGACCACTCCCAGGGCCAGCACCCCGATGCCGAGGACGAAGACGAGTCCGACGCCGAAGACCGAGGAACCCGAACCGTAGTCGGGGTCGAGAGAGTCGATTGCGGTGGTGACGAAGATGATCAGCAGGGTCACGCCCCCGACGAGAGGGAACAGGAACCGGTAGAAGAACGTGCGGGTCGAGGCGAAGAGGCTGCGTCGGAAATACCAGATGCAGGCCAGACCCGTGATGCCGTAGTAGAAGCAGACCATGAGTCCCAGAGCGGTGATCGTGTCCCACAGAGCGTTCTCCGAGAGCAGGCGCATGACGACATAGAAGATGATCGCGGCCCCCGCCGAGGTGACGGTGGCGACCGATGGGGATTTGTAGCGGGGAGAGACCCGACCGTACTTCTCCGGAAGCGCCCCGTAGTGGCCCATCGCCAGGATCGTCCGCGAGGGCGAGACCATCGTCGCCTGCAGCGAGGACAGGGAAGATGAGAGCACCGCAATGGACACGAGCACTGCAAAGGGCCCCATGACCGGGCCGGCGAGTGAGGCGAAGATCGATTCCTGGTTATCGGGGTTGCCCGCACCCAGCCCTTCGGTGCCGACCCCTGCGAAGGAGATGACGGCTATCGTACAGGCGATGTAGATGATGACGATCGCGATGATCGTGAGCATCGCCGCGCGACCCGGAGTCTTCTCCGGATCCTTCGCCTCCTCATTCATCGTGATCACTGTGTCCCAGCCCCAGAACAGGAAGATCGACAGCGATACGGCCGCAGCGACGGTGGAGAAGTCGCCGGCAGACAGCGGATTGAACCAGTCGAGAGACACCTGGGTCGGATCGTAGGAGGTGCCATTGGAAGCCTGCACAATCGCGGCGACGACGAACCAGCCCAGCGCCAGCACCTGGAAGGCGACCAGCCACACCTGCAGCTTCTCGGTGGCTTCGACTCCCCGATACGACACCCAGGCCGCAGCGGCGGTGAGGATGATCGTCACGGGGATGTTGATCCACAGCACTCGTGTGAGTTCGGCGATGGACGGATCGGAGAACACTTGGGACAGCAGGAGGAAGAGGAAGTCGACGGCCACGGCCGCGAGGTTGGACAGCACGAGGACGGTGGCGGCCACGAGTCCCCAGCCGCCCATCCAGCCCAGCCAGGGTCCGAACGCTCTGGTCGCCCACGTGAACGTGGTGCCCGAATCCGGCATCGCGGTGTTCAGTTCCCGGTAGCCGAAGACGACGAGCAGCATCGGCACGAAGCCGATGAGCAGCACGGCCGGGGTGTGCACCCCGACCTCGGAGATCGTCGGACCCAGTCCCGAGGTCAGCGTATAGGCCGGAGCGATGCAGGAGATGCCGATGACGGCTCCCCCGATGGCTCCGATCTTGCCGGCGGAGAGTCCTTTGGAGCTCAGTCCGCTCGTGTTCGTCGACGGTGACGGCTGTGTGCTGCTCATCTCAGGACTTCTCGCCGAGGATCCTCTCGGCGGTGGCGGTGCCGATGCGCACCGCTCCGTCGACGTGCTGGTAGCCTTCGGCAGCGATATCGGAGCTGGCGAAGTGGATGGGCCCGACCGGGTCGTTCTGGAACGGTCCCCACCGGTGCAGACCGCCCAGGTCATAACTGGTCGCATAGGCTCCGCGGGTCCATTCCTCCGCGCCGAAGTCGGAGAGGTAGAACACCCGGGGGTCGAGTGCCTTCGGGCCGAGGAACTCGGCGAGGGCTTCGAGGATCTTCGTCCGGCGGGACTCTTCGTCGAGGGCCCACATGGCATCGGCGTTGACATCGGAGATGAAGCCGACGAGAGTACCTTGCTCTTCACCGTGGTTCGTGTTGTCGTATACCTCTTGGACGAGACGTGAGGCGCCGAAACCGGTTCCGCACAGACCGTCTTCGCGCCAGAACGGGGTGTCGTAGGTGGCGTGGACCTTGATGACGAGCCCCATCGACTGGTGCTGGTGGAAGATCTGCTGAAGCCTCGGCAGCGGCGGGTCATAGCTGATGCGCGAGTAGAGGTTCGGTGGCACGGCGACGATCGCCTGGCCTGCGCTGACTGTCAGCTCGTCGGTGGAAACACTGACGCCGGTCTCCGACCATTCGATCCGGCGCACCGGCTGCTGCAGACGGACGATGTCCTCACCGAGCTCCTCGGCCATCTGCACCGAAACCGACTGCATCCCGCCGACGACGCGACGATCGAGGATGAAGTGATCGTCGACGAGATTCGTGAACGATCCCGCCGAGGCGGCCATGAGAATGGCTTGGAGTGCTGAGAAGGTGGTGGCGGGCTTGGTCAGCATGCCGCCGGCGACGAACAGCCCGATGTTCTCACATGCGAGTTCGTCCTCGGACTGCTGGCGCAGCCAGTGGTGAAACGAGATCGAATCGAGTTCGGCAGCGTCTTCGGCATCCCAGGGTGCCTTCGGACCGATCCTTGCGGCGAGTTCGTCGAGGATGCCGACGAGGCGCTCCATCTCGGACTGGGTCGACTCCCCCACCGGGAACATCTCCCCCGAATAGACGGTACGAGTTCCGTCGGGAGCGATGTAGACGCTGTCTCCGTAACGGTACCGCGGGTAGGTCTCTTTGCCGAGTTCGTCGACGAGGGCCAGCAGCGCGGTCTGGTCCGGGGAGATCCACTGGCCGCCGAGTTCGAACATCTGCCCGTCGATGTGTTCGGTCCAGGTGCGGCCGCCCACGCGGTCACGGGCCTCGAGCACGATGACGCTGCGTCCGGCCTTCCGCAGCCGACGGGCGGCGCTGAGACCCGATGGGCCTGCTCCGATGATGACGACGTCACGGGTCTCTGCGGACACGGCGAACTCCTCCTGAAGCGATTGGGTGGCTTCAGACTAACGAGGTCCCGGGCCCGTGCCAAGACGGATTCGGCAAGTGCGGAATCCGCACTCGCCCGTGCGGTCAGCGGAACTCGCGGGGATCCGCCGCAGGGTCGTTCTCGAGGGTGGTGATGAAGCTCCACGAATCGGGTCGCGAACCGTCGAGGTCATTGAATCCGTAGTGGAGGGCCAATCCGTGGGTGTCCTGCGTCGTCGAGTTGAAGCTGTGCCGGTCGGGATCGGCGGCCAGTGCGACAACGGAACGACCGAGCAGATGAGGCGTCTCGGAGATCGCAAAATCACGTGGCGGTTCGGTGCGGGTTTCGTCGAGCGAGTCGCGCATCCAGTCATCCTCTGTGGTGCCGAAGTGATCGAGCATCATCTCCGATCGCAGCCAACCGGGGGTGATGGCGACCGCTGTCGCTTCCACCTTGGCGAGTTCGTGGCCGAGCCCGAAGGCCAGTCGGCTCACAGCCGTCTTCGTGAGGTCGAGGAACATATTCTCCCGGTAGTGGCTCGCGTTGAACTCTGCGGTGCCGTCGGTGATCTCGATATGGAGACCGCCCGGGTTCCGTGTGAGCAGGGGCAGGGCGGCATGTGCGGTGTGCAGGTGAGTGAGCAGTCCCGCCCGGAACAAGCGCATCTCGGTATCGAGTTCGGTCTCCCAGAACGGTGTGCCCCACTCGACGTAGGCTTCTCCCCCGATGTCGTTGACGAGGATGTCGAGACGACCGTGGTCGGCTTCGATCTGGCGAATCACTTGTGAGATCCGGGCCGGATCGAGGTGATCGCAGACGTGGGCTTCGGCCTGGCCGCCTTCGTCGGTGATGAGGGCGGCGGTGTCTTCGATCGTCTCTGTGCGTGCGTAGTCGGAGGGACGCTCGTGGGTCGATCGGCCGGTGCAGTGGACGAAGGCGCCGGCGCGTGCGAGATCCCGGGCGATGGCGCGGCCGGCTCCTCGGGTGGCCCCGGCGACGAGGGCGACCTTGCCGCTCAGTGCACGTTGGGAGAACGGAGCGAAGTCGGCGGGGTCGGCGGCGTGAGCTGATTCCGGTGTCGGTGTATTCATGGGAACAGTCTCATCGGCTTCCACTGACATCTCGTGTCAGTGTCCTTCATTATTCTCGGAATTATGAAAGCTGCTCGCCTCGTTTCGGAGATCGTCATCCTCGGTGCGCGTTCTCGGCCGATCACGGCATCCGATCTCGCGCGACGTCTCGAGGTCACCGAGCGGACGATCTACCGTGACCTCGGTGAGCTGTCGCGGATGGGCGTGCCCGTCATCACCGAGGCGGGACCCGGCGGCGGGATCAGCCTCCTCGGCGACTGGGTCTCGCCTGTGGCGGGTCTGACCCGGGACGAACTCGACTCCCTCCTCATCGGCTCCCCTGCCGCGGCCGATCTCGGCTTCTCGTCCGCGTTGGCCACGGCCCGAGCGAAAGTCCTCGCCGAATCGTCATCGGCATTCTCACAGCTCATCCTCGTCGACGGGCCGGATTGGTTCATGGCCAAGGAGGATCCCGAGCAGCTCGACACCATCGTCACCGCACTGCGCACTCAGCGGGGACTGCAGGTCACATATCGCGGACGGAACGGTCTGCGACCGCGCACACTGCTGCCTCTGGGACTCGTCGTCAAGGCCGGTCGCTGGTATCTCGCGGCGCAGCCGCCGGGAGGCAGTCCCCGAACGTATCGAGTTTCACGGATCGGTTCGGCCGAGCTGCGACTCCTCCACTGCACTCCCCCGCCTTCTTTCGACCTCGCGGACTACTGGACGGGGGCGCAGGCTGAATTCGATGCTTCGATTCGTCGGATACTCGTGAGACTGCGGCTGCCCGTGGCCCAGATCGACGACCTTAAGCGCGCGATTCCGGGCCGACTCACCGAGGACGCCATCGACTCGGGGCGGACGGATCGCGACACCATCGAGATCGACCTTCCCATGGAACCCGCCGGGGTGGCCGTCAGCCAGCTCGTCACCGTGCCCGGGGTCGAAGTCCTCTCGCCAAAACAGCTCCGCCGCGTCCTGCACGATCATGCATGGGCCGCGGCGGAGCTCAATGAGTGACGTGAGCAGTCAGCAGCTTACCGCCCGGGTCACTGCACTTCGTACTTGCCGTTGATCTGCCCGGCGCCGACGCCGCCGACGGCCTCCATGGCGGCTTTGGACAGGTCGAAGCACCGATTGCCGTGGTAGGGGCCTCGGTCGTTGACCCGCACCGTCACGGACTTTCCGTTCGCGCTGTTCGTGATCTTCACCTTGGAGCCGAACGGCAGGGTCTTATGGGCCGCGGTGAGCTTGTTCGTATCGAAGATCTCGCCGTTTGCGGTCTGTTTCCCGTCGAATCCGTCACCGCCGCCGTAGTAGGACATGGGGCAGCTGCCGGATTCGCCGGCCGACTTGCCGGAGTTCGAAGGTCCGTCGTTCTCATCCGCGGACCCTCCGGACGAACCCTCGTCGCCAGAGGATTCTCCGCCGCCGGTCGAGCCCTCATCCTTCTTGTCCGCGGTCTTCGACGGCTCGGGGCTCGGTGTCTCGATATGGGTGTCGATCGTGACTTCTGCGGGCTTCTCCTTGGCCTGCTTCTTCGCCTTAGCGAGAAATTCATCCGCGGCCTTGGTCGGTTCGGAGACGGCGACGGCGGGGGCTTCGGCCGGCGCTTCGGCCACGACCTGGCCGCCCGTGGAAGAATCATTGGGCACCATTGCAAGGCTCGAAGCGACGACGGCTGCCGTTGCGGCGGTCGGCACGATGAAGGCGGAGAGCACCGGACGGGTGCGGACTGCTGCCAGCACTCCCCCGGCGGTGTTCAGGCGGTCGGTCGGTGCGTGGCGTCCGGTCTTCTTCTTCGCCGTCAGCGCTGAGAAGATCGACCCGGTCTTCTTGGTGCTCGGTGCTGAGTGTCTGCCCACAGTGGTGTTCCTCGTCGTCATCAGAGAGTGTCTCGGCAACTCGGAGATGTAATGGGAAGACCTCTCGCAGCAGTGCGCTCGAGGAGAAACTCCAAGTTATCTGATCGTTATCTTCACAGATTCTAGTTAAGGAACTGTTACAAAAGCAATGTGGCACACCGAAATGGTGTGCCACATGGATGAGAGTCTGCTCACTGAGTGCTTCGGTGAGAGTTGGTCAACCGCCGCCTCTCGAACGCGGTGCGCGAGCTGCGCAGATCCAGGCCGGTGGAGTCTGCCCGGTCAGCGGGACTTGCGTGTCACCAGCTTCCGGACACCTTCGGCTCCCGTCGTCACGGTCTCCTGCGCCCGGTCGAAGGCGCGTTCGACCTTGCCGCTGCGCACAGCATCATCGATCGCGTGCGAAACGCTTCCCAGTGCACGGTTGACCCCATTCTCGGTGGCTTCGATGAGGCGGGAGGTCGAGGCCGCCTCCCGCACGTTCTTCACACCGCTGCTCGCAACGCTGTAAGCGCGTCCGGCGGCCCGGCGGGCGCGTTCGGTCGGGGTCTTCGCGGTCGCGTCGATGACGTCGTCGGGTTCGATGGGTTCGCGGTGTGAGCTCATGGCTCCATCCTTGAACACAGCCTCGGCGAAATCAACACCCTGGTTAGGATTGGACCATGAATTCCCAGCGGGAGGTCATCGCGGACCCAGAGATCATCGCGCACCGAGGCGGCCTCTGGCCGGGGATGAGCGAAAACACCCTCGAGGCCTTCGCCGCTGCGGCGTCGGCCGGAGTCGAGTGGATGGAGACCGACGTCCACGCCTCCGCCGACGGAATCCTCTTCGCCGCACACGATGCCGACCTCAATCGCATCGCCGGGCTGGACCACACCATTCGGGAACTGCCGGCAGCCGAGCTCGACCGAGTCGAACTCCTCGCGGGCGGTCGACTCCCCCGCCTCGAGACGTTGGTGGAAGCACTGCCGGACGTGCGATGGAACATCGATGTCAAAGCCGCCCACAGCATCGGCCCGATGATCCGCTTCGTTCACAATTTCCATGCCGCCGACCGCATCCGCCTCGCTTCCTTCGATTCCGCAACGCTCCGACGGCTGCGCATAGCTCTGCCCGGTGTGCGGACGTCGACGGGGACGACGGAGACCGCCCTCTTCGCCCTCGGCCGACTGCCGGGAATTCCCGACCACGGGGTTGCTCCCCTCCCGCCCGGAGCCGACGCCCTCCAGGTTCCGGTGTCGTTCAGACGGGTCCCTGTGGTGACTGCCGACTTCGTCGACCGGGCTCACCGGTCAGGTCTGCTCGTCCACGTCTGGACGATCAACGACGAGGCGACGATGCGGTCGCTGCTCGACCTCGGAGTCGACGGGATCGTCACCGATGATGTCGAGCTCGGCCTCGACGTGCTGGCCAGCCGACGCGGCTGAGTCGAGATTCCGGTCGAGGAATGGATCACTCCCGGTCGGCGAGGAATATCCGAGCACGGTAGACTGTTACATTGCGTCCAAGGTGTGCAGTCGAGTCGGAAGGTCTTAGATATGAGCGAACGCAGTCTCCGCGGAACACAGTTGGGCTCGCGCAGCCTCGAAACCGAGGAGGGCGTCGAGCCGGCACCCCGCCAGATGGTCGAATTCGAATGCGAAGACGGAACCCGCTTCAAGGTGCCGTTCTCCATCGAAGCCGAAGTCCCCTCAACCTGGGATTCGGGAATCCACGGCATCGGCGTCCGCGTCGGAGTCAACGAACCCGATGGCGAGCCCGTCAAGCATGTGCGTTCCCACTGGGACATGCTCCTGGAACGCCGATCCTTCGACGAACTCCAGGTGCTCCTCGACGAGCGCCTCGCAATCCGTCGCGGTGAGGTTCCGGCCCAGAGCTGATATAACCACAACAAGAGCACACAAGGGGTGCAGGTCAACCGACCTGCACCCCTTATTGCTACCTGACGGCGGTCCAGCAACCTCGCGCGAGGTTGCTGGACCGCCGTCAGGTAGCAAGAGGGGGAATTTAGGTGGTGGGGGTGGAACGGGTCAGCAGGCGGCGCAGCTGACTGCGGCGGCGGGTCAGGCCCCAACTCGCAACCTTCGTGAACGCCTCGGAGATGATCGAGCCGCTCATCTTCGATTCACCGAGCTCGCGTTCGACGAAGACGATGGGCACCTCGGCGACGCGGAAGCCGGCTTCGACGGTGCGGTAGGTCATGTCGATCTGGAAGCAGTATCCCTGCGACTGCACACCGGAGAGATCGAGTGCCTCGAGCACAGCGCGGTTGTACGCGCGGAAACCGGCGGTCGCATCTTTGACTCCCAGACCCATGACAGCGTTGACGTAGACGTTCGCGCCGCGGGAGAGGAAGTATCTCGACTTCGGCCAATCGACGATCTCGCCGCCGGGCACCCACCGTGAGCCGATGATGAGGTCCCCTCGTCCTTCTCCCGCGGCGTCGAGCAGCTGCCCCAGGTCGAGGGAACGGTGAGAACCGTCAGCATCGAACTCGCAGATGATCTCGTAGTCGCGTTCCAATGCCCATTCGAATCCAGCGATATAGGCCATTCCGAGCCCTGACTTCTCGCTGCGGTGGAGGACGTTGATGCGGGGGTCCTTCTCAGCCTGCTCATCGGCCCACTCGCCGGTTCCATCGGGAGAGCCGTCGTCGACGATGAGGACGTCGACTTCGGGCTGCTGTTCGAACAGTCCGGCCAATGTCACGGGGAGGGCGAGACGTTCGTTGAAAGTGGGGATGACGACAAGAATCTTGGAAAGCACGGACTCCACGATACGCGGAAGTCGCCCCAGACAATGAGTCGACACCCCCGCCTTCGGACCACGCTGCCGCAGCAGCGAGTTATCTATTGACGGGAGTGCCGACTCCATCCCACGTCAAGCGGAATGTTCACGTCGAATCTAGTGGCCGCCGGAGACTTTGCAAAATCGCTGTGACCTGGGCTGATGGCTGAAACTGCAGGTCAGAGGCTTAGTTGAAAAACCGGAATTTTCAGTCCATCGGCGTGTCGGCTGGACAGGCCGAAGCATCGGTTTCAGATCAGAGTTCCACCCGGGTGGGCAGCGCCACATCGGGAGACAGTTCGGGCAGCCCAGGCGTTCCCGACCGCGGGTCGGTGCTCCAGGCTGCGACGCGCGGGTCGGCGACCTGGACGACGAGCCGGTCGACCTTCCAGCGCACGAAATCGGCATCGGCACCGGGGGCGAGCACTCCGCCTTCGGGATTACCGGCCGCGCGGTGGGCGAAGCGGGTGGCAGCGTTGAAGGCCGCACGAGCGCCGATTCCTCCGTCGCCGACAACGGCATCCCGCACTCCTGCCCAGGGAGAGGTCTGGGAATGGCTGAAGGACACCTGCGCTCCGGCGGCGAGCAGCTGAGCCAAGGGCTGCGGGCGAGCAGGGTCGAGGGTGATGGCGATTCCGCTGCGGCCGAGGGCTTGAACCTGATCGTCCGGAACGGAGAAGTCCAGGCGCAGACGGTACCCGTGGCGTTGGGCATGAGCGGCATCGGCTCGCAGGGTCTCGAGCACCTCGGTGAGCTGGGCGTCCGAGGCGACGAGGATGAAGAGGCTCAGTGCCGGCAGCTCCTCGAGTCCGAGCAGGTCAGCGGCGGTGATCGAGGCGCGACGGGACCCAACGGAACCGGAGTCCAGCTGCGGGTAGTCGACGATCGACAGTGCCTCAGGAGTGTCGGCGGCGAACCGGGCGACCGCCTCGGCGGTGCCGATCGCGTGCACATGGGTGAAACCCTGTGCGTACAGGTCGGCTGCCGACGGGGCCGAGTCGTCCACGATCAGCCCGGCATGGACGAATCCCGGGGTGAGGAAGCCCTCACCGAGGTCGATCGCCTCCGGGTCCAGAGCCTTGGCCGCTTCATCGGAACCGATGAACGAGACCTTCCCGTCCTCATATCCCAACGCCGTCGCAAACGGATCGACACTGCTGTAAACATCTCCACCAAAGTACATAGTCACAGCCGACAGGCTACACCGTCGGCCGTTGCGGCTACACCTGTGTCAGGAGGGTCGGGTATCGTCACCTGATGTGAAGCCCTTGGTTCTGCTCGATACTCCAGCCCTGTACTACCGCGCCTTCTATTCGGTGCCGGATTCGATCGTCAATGCCGACGGTCACCCGGTCAACGCCGTTCGAGGGGTGCTCGACACCGTCGCGCAGATGGTGCGCCGGTTCGACACCGATCGTGTGATCGCGACGATGGACGCGGATTGGCGTCCGGCCTTCCGCACCGCGATCATGCCCGAGTACAAGGCGGCACGCGTCAAGGACGAAGAAGCCGGCACGGAGATCCCACCTGAGCTGGCCGTGCAGCTGCCGATCATGAACCGCGTCCTCACAGCCGCGGGGATTCCCATCGCCGAGGTGGCCGGGACCGAAGCCGATGACGTCATCGCCACGATGGCTGCCCAGTCGAAAACCCCTGTGATCATCGTCTCCCCCGACCGCGATCTGTTGGCTCTGCTCGACTCGTCCGCCGAAGTCAGCGTACTGCGCCCCCGGAAAGGCGGCGAGTGGGAAGCCCTGGCACAGACCGACCTTCCGACCGCCTACGGAGTGCCCGACGGCGCCCGCTATCGCGAGCTCGCCGCTCTGCGCGGCGATCCGTCCGACGGGCTTCCCGGAGCACCCGGTATCGGGGAGAAGACCGCCGCGACGCTGCTGGAGAACTTCGGCTCCCTCGAATCGATCGTCAAGGCCGCCAAGGCCGGGGTGAAGACCGGCGGGCTCAGTCCGAAGCGAGCCGCAACGATCATCGAGGTCGAGGAGAGTCTCTACAAGACTCTGGAGGTCATGCGCTGCCTGACCGACGTCGAGCACGGCATCGACCTCGACCGCGTCCCGAACAGCTTCGACCGCGCCGGGGTCGAAGCTGCGGCCGAGGGGCAGAACATCCGCCGCTCCGTCGACAATCTCACCAGTGCTCTCGAATCCGTGTCGGGGACCGCCGGTGCGGCTTCCGCACACTCCGCGGCACCTGGGAGCACAGCGACAGCGTCCCTGCCATCCAAGTCTGCCGTGTCAGCTGAGTCAACAGTACGGAACGGGACCGACGGTTCGTGGGCTCAGTCGCGGCTCGTCGGCTTCGACCTCGAGACCACCGGAGTCGAACCGGCCACCGCCCGAATCGTCACCGCCGCCTTCGTCGACTCGGCGGATCAGGTGCGCACGTGGCTGGCCGATCCGGGGATCGAGATCCCCGAATCGGCGCGGGCGGTCCACGGCATCACCACCGAATTCGCTCAGGCCAACGGAGCCGCCGCCACCCAGGTCATCAGCGAGCTGTGCGCAGAATTCGCCGCACTGAGAGAAGAAGGCGCCGTCGTCGTCGGACACAACGTCGTCTACGACCTCAGTGTGATGGCCGCCGAGGTGGCCCGCCACCGCCCGGACATCGATTTCCCCTCGATCATCCCGACGATCGTCGACACCTTCGTCGTCGACAAGCACATCGATCCCTACCGCAAGGGCAAACGGACGCTCATCGAGACGGCGAAGACCTACCGCGTCGAACTCCTCGACGCCCATGATGCTGCCGCCGACGCTCTGGCCGCTCTGGACATTTCCCGAGCATTGGCCGAAAAGTCGACGGAAATCTGGGCGATGAGCAACGATGAGATCATGGCCGCACAAGCCGATTGGAAGCGCTCACAGGCGGCAGGGCTGCAGGCCTGGCTGCGGAAGAAGGGCAACGCCGAGGCCGTCGTCGACGGTTCGTGGCCCATGTCCTGAACGCTAGACTCGACATCGACGTACAAACGACGAAGGACGACAATGGGATTCTTTTCTCGCCTGCTCAACCGCCCCGGCTCTCATGCGGAGAAGACGACAGGTTGGTTCGAGCGCGCCGTCGACGATCTGGACGCGGCCGGGCGCGAATTCTCCGAGCTCAGCGATGCCGAAATCACGGAGGCCGCCGGCGAGGTCTTCGGCTCGGGCACACAGCAGCAGACTCTCATCCGCTACTGCGCTCTGGCGCGCGAAGCTGGTGAGCGGGTGCTGGACGAACGCGCCTATGACACACAGCTTCGCGGACTCGTCGGGCTGCTGCAGGGCAGCATCGTCCAGATGGCCACCGGTGAGGGCAAGACTCTCGTCGGTGCGCTGGCCGCAGCCGGCTACGCACTGCAGGGGCGACGCGTGCACGTCGTCAGCGTCAACGACTACCTCGCCGTCCGTGACCGCAACTGGATGAAGCCCCTGTTCGACCTCCTCGGGGTGAAGTCAGCCGCGATCTCCGGCGCGCAGGGCGACGACGAACGCCGTGAAGCCTACCGCTCCGAGGTCGTCTACGCCTCGGTCACCGAGGTCGGCTTCGATGTCCTCCGTGACCGGTTCCTCACCGAGGATGCCGATCAGCGGGTTCCCGAACGCGATGTCGTCATCGTCGATGAGGCCGACTCCGTGCTCATCGACGAGGCGCGTGTGCCGCTCGTCCTCGCCGGTTCTTCCAGTGTCCAGGACACCGACGCCGCGATCGCAGCGCTCGTGTCCCGGCTCAGCCCTGACACCGACTATGAGGTCAGCGCCGACAGGCACGCCGTCTCACTCACCGACGCCGGAGTCGACCGGGTCGAGGAGGAACTCGACGTCGAACTCTTCGGAGAGGACTCCGAGACGCTCGCCGCCGTCAATCTGGCACTCCACGCCCGAGCGCTGGTCAGACGCGACGTCGACTATCTCGTCGTCGATGGACGGATCAAACTCATCTCCTCGTCCCGAGGTCGCGTCGCCGAACTTCAGCGCTGGCCGGACGGACTCCAAGCCGCGGTCGAAGCCAAGGAGAGCCTCGACGCCACCGACAGCGGTGAGATCCTCGACCAGATGACGGTCGAAGAGCTCATCCACGGATATCAGACCGTCTGCGGAATGACCGGCACCGCCCTGGCCGTCGGGGACGATCTGCGCGAATTCTATGGGCTGGAGATCGTGCCCATCGATACGCACCTGCCCGTGATCCGCGTCGACGAACCCGACCGCCTGTTCACCTATCAGGAGTCGAAGGAACGAGCGATCGTCGAAGAGGTCGCCGACCAGCATGCCCGCAGCCGTCCCGTTCTCATCGGCACCTCCTCGGTGGCCGAGAGCGAGTCGTTGGCCGAACGGCTGACCGAACGCGGAATCGACGTCGCCGTCCTCAACGCCAAGGACGATTCCCGGGAAGCAGAGATCATCGCGAAAGCAGGTGCACCTGGCGCGGTGACGGTGTCGACGCAGATGGCCGGACGCGGGACGGACATCCGACTGGCCGACGACGAGGTCGCTGACGCCGGGGGCCTCCTCGTCATCGGCGCCGGTCGCTATCCGTCATCGCGACTCGATGACCAGCTGCGCGGTCGCGCAGGTCGTCAGGGCGATCCCGGCACGTCCGTGTTCTTCACCAGCCTCGAAGACGAACTGGTCACCAGGGTTCCCGAGATCCAACGCTTCGTCTCCGAAGGTGATGAGACGGGTCTCATCGAATCCAAGCGCGCGCTCGGCCTCGTCGAACACGCTCAGCGCATCGCTGAGGGACAGAACACCGCACTGCATCGTGACACCTGGCGCTTCAACGAGCTCATGGCCAAACAGCGCGAGCTCGTCCTTGAGCGCCGAGCCGAGATCCGCAAGGACGACGAGCCCGTCGAGCAGCTGCGCAAGGAGCTCGGCGACCGTGCCGATGAGATCGCGCAGGACCACTCCGAGGAGCTGCTGGACTCGGTGCTGCGAGAGGTCATGCTCTTCCACCTCGACGCGCGTTGGGTTGATCACCTCGCCTTCCTCAACGATCTGCGTGAGGGCATCCACCTGCGCACATTCGCCAGGGAGAAGCCGCACGAGGCGTTCAACACCGAGTCGATTCGGGTCTTCTCATCGTTCTGGTCCGATGTCATCGACGATTCGAAGTCGACGATCGAGGAAGCGACGATCACCGATGAGGGAATCGACCTCGAGTCGCACGGACTCAAACGCCCGTCGTCGACGTGGACCTACCTGACGACGGAGAACGCGTTCGGCTCCGATATCGAGAACATCGTGAAGAAGGTCCGCCGCTGAGACGAAGACGATGCGTCTGCGCTCCCCCGGCGGAGAGCGCAGACGCGGTGACGCTCAGGAGTCGGCGACGACTCCGCGACGAATGGCTTCGATGGTGCGACGAACGCGCACTGCGGTCTCCGCGTCGATGACCTCCGCGACCTGACCGAGCAGATCGAGGCTCTGCTTGGCCCATCTGACGAAGTCACCGGCGGCGATATCGCTGCCCCGCAGTGATTCCGACAGGGTTCTGCCTTCTGTCCACCGGTACATCGGTCTGATCAGCCCACGGTCCGGTTCGTCAGTCGTGGTCAGAGCATGCTGTTCTTCGAGGTGGAAGAGCCGACGCCAGATCGTCTCCGATTCGTCGCAGACAGCCTTGAGGTCGGGGCTCGGAGCCCGATGTGCGGTCAGGGTGTCCCTGCGCGACTGGAAGACGAAGATCGATGCGAAGGCCGCAAGTTCCGGCTCATTGAGTCTGTCCCACAATCCGGCGCGGATCGTCAGTGCCACCAGGAGATCCCGTTCGCCGTAGATCCGACGCAGCATAGTCGAGTGCTCGGGATCGAACCCGAGCCCGCGCAGCACATCCTGGACTCGGTCGAACACCAGAGCGATCGAGGTGGTGCGGCCTTCGATCCGGGCGATGAGCGAATCGTTCTCCCGGATGAGTTTGTCCGCACGGTTGGCCCACCGGGCGTGGAGTTCCCGGTCCGGGCAGTCGTGACAGGGATGTGCCCGCATCTGCGCTTGGAGCTCGGCGACAGTGGTGCTCTCCCCCTGATGCTCTCGGGTCGATTCCCAATGGGCTTCCGCATCGACCCTGCCGTCGGCAACGGCGGATTCGAGGATGGACAGCAGCTGCCTGCGGTCGCCTGCCTGCCGGTGGTTGAACTTCTTCGGTACTCGGACGCGCCCTTGAGAGGCGACGGGTTCGGTCACCTCGTGGGGTCGCAGATGCCACACCTTGCCCTGCTCTGTGAGGACGGTGGGCAGTCGTGAGACACCGTCCTTGTTGCTCATCGGAGAGATGATGACTGCGCGTCCGCCGACCCGTTTGGCCGGCATCGTCACGACATCGCCGATCTTGAGAGCGGTGAGGGATTCGACGATGTCGCGCTGCCTGTTCCGCGACTTCGTCCGGGTCTCCTGCTTCTGCGTATCCGAGATCGCCCGGCGCAGTCCGGCGTATTCGGAGAAGTCACCGAGGTCGCAGTGCATGGACTTCTCGTACGCCTCGATCGTGGCTTCGTTCTTGCGCACCTTCCGGGCCAGGCCGACGACGGCCTTATCGGCCTGGAACTGGGCGAAGGAGGTCTCGAGCACCTTGGCTGCCTCGTCCGAACTCATTCGCGACAGCAGATTCGCGGTCATGTTGTAGGTCGGCCCGAACGCCGAATTCAGTGCGTAGGAACGGTTCGAGGCCAAGGCTGCCAGCTCGCTGACCTCGATGGTCGGGTGCCAGACCACGACCGAATGGCCGATGCGGTCGATTCCGCGGCGACCGGCTCGTCCGGTCAGCTGGGTGTATTCCCCCGGGGTGATCATCACATGTGCTTCGCCGTTGAACTTCACGAGCTTTTCGAGCACGACGGTGCGCGCAGGCATGTTGATGCCCAGCGCCAGCGTCTCCGTGGCGAAGACGACCTTGATGATTCCCTGCGAGAACAGCTCCTCGACGAGCTGTTTGAACTGCGGGATCATCCCCGCATGGTGCGCAGCAACTCCGAGCAGCAGACCCTCACGGAAGGTGTGATAGCCGAGGATGCCGAGGTCTTCGTCGGCGAGATCGTCGCGCAGCGACTCGAGGGCGGCATTGACGATCGTCTTCTCCTCCCGAGAGTTCAGATCGGTGCCCGTGCTCAGATACTGTTCGACGGCTTCATCGCAGCCATTGCGGGAGAAGATGAACATGATCGCCGGGAGCATGGCCGCCTCGGCGAGAGATGCCACCACCTGAGTGCGGCTGGGACGGCGGAATCGGGCACGGGTGGCACGTGCGCGCTTCGACCGCGGTCCCCCGTGTGTCCGAGTGGCGTGGTTGAGTGCCGGATCGATGCGGTCGGAATCGCTGTGCGTGAACAGGTCGTACATCCGGTGGCCGACCAGGACGTGATTGACCAGCGGCACCGGCCGGTGGCTCGTGGACACGATCGTCGTCGGTCCCCGGACTTCACGCAGCCAGGCCCCGAACTCCTCCACATTCGACACCGTCGCCGACAGAGACACCATCTGCACTCGGTCCGGCAGGTGGATGATGACCTCTTCCCACACCGGTCCGCGGAATCGGTCGGCGAGGTAGTGGACTTCGTCGAGGACGACGAAGCCGAGGTCCGAGAGACCAGACACGTCGTTGTAGAGCATATTGCGCAGCACTTCGGTGGTCATCACGATGATCGGCGCATCGCGGCGGATCGATGTGTCGCCGGTGAGCAGCCCGACGTTCTCCGCCCCGTGGACCTCTGCGAGGTCATTGAACTTCTGATTGCTCAGCGCCTTGATCGGGGTCGTGTAGAAGACCCGTTTGCCCTCGCCGCGGGCCAATTCCACAGCGAACTCCGCGATGAGCGTCTTGCCGGCACCGGTCGGCGCTGTGACCAGCACGTCCTCGCCGTCCTGCAGATGACTGCAGGCTTCGATCTGGAAGTCATCGAGGGCGAACTCGGTGCGCTCCATGAACTGTCCCAAGGGAGTGCGGGCGAATTCCGCACGCTCCTTGAAGTCGGCATAGGCGGCCGAGGGGCTCAGCGGTTCATCGGCAGAAGCGTCGGTCGAAAGCGGCGTAGGGTCAGTCATTCTTCTCTTCGTCGGTCAGTTCATCCTCGTCGACCCACAGGCCCTGCGCGATGAGGCGCTTCTTACGTCGGCGATCATTGAAGACACAGATCACCCACGCCAGACAGAACAAGGTCATCATGGGGATGACGAGGAAGAACATGGACATGGCGTCCGGAGTCGGGGTGGCGATCGCGGCGAACAGGAAGACGAGCATGACGATGATGCGCCACGATTTCTTGATCCTCTCCGCCGACAGGATTCCGAGCATGTTGAGTCCCACCATGAGCACGGGAAGGACGAACGCAAGTCCGAAGACGACGATGATGATCATCACGAAGCTCAGATAGTCCTGTGCCGGGATGATGTTCGTGCCGCCCTCGGGGGTGAACGAGGTCAGTGCCTTCACCGCATTGGGCAGAGCGAAGAACGCCATGGTCGACCCGGCCAGGAACAGCGGAATCGCTGCCCCGAGGAAACCGAGGGAGTACAGCTTCTCCTTGCGCTTCAGTCCCGGGACGATGAAGGCCCAGACCTCATAGAGCCAGATGGGGCAGGAGAGGAAGAGACCGATGAAGAACGAGAGTTTGATCTTCAGGTCGAAGGGAGAGGCGACTCCGGCGAAGTTGATCTCGGCCATCCGTCCGCCGTTGTCACGGATCGTCCGGATCGGCTCTTGGAGGATGTCGAGGACAGGGTCGTAGAGGAACCAGCCTGCCACCGCGCCCAGAGCGATGGCGATGGCGGAGATGATGACGCGATTGCGCAACTCGACGAGGTGCCCGACGACGGGCATCTTCTTCTCAGGATTGCTCTTCCGTGATCGAGATGGCTTCCGCTGGCTGTTCTCTTTCACTTCTCGTGAGACTGCGGGTCCTGCTTCTCTCGCCGCGACTCCTCGGTACCAGTGGTTTCACCGGTGGCCGTGGTGGAATCGGTCGAGGAGTTCTGGTTGAGCGCTCCCGGCTCGGTGGTCTTGCCGGATTCGTCGTCGTCGCGCAGGTCCTTGACTTCGGACTTGAAGATCTTCATCGACTGTCCCAGGCTTCGGGCCAGCTGCGGCAGTTTGGGTGCGCCGAAGATGATCACGATGATGAGGATCACGATCGCGATCTGCACGAAACTTGGTCTCATGGGGAGCTCCTTGGATTGTTGATGCTGTGGATGATTCTACGCGCTGCGGCTGAGCCTTTCATCCACATCCGGGCGCGGTCTTCGTCTCAGCCGAGCCTGCGCAGGGCGGCCGCAACGGCTTCGGTGTCGTCGATCTCGGTGATGACATCGGCATGGCAGAGCAGGAACCGGCTGAGCCAATCCACCGAATGCACGAGCAGGCGGATGCGTACGCTCGTGTCACCGCCGTCGAGGTACTCGCGATTCGTCACGTCGAGTTCATCTGCCAGCCATGCTCCCGCGGCCCCGAGACCGAGGGTGACTTCGTAAGAGCTCGTCGTCGACTCACTGACCGACATCGGCGGATGCGCTGCCGGTTCCCAGGAACGGATGCGCCCCAGGGCGAAGCGGCGGGGTGCTCCGGCCGAGTAGCACCAGGCATCGACGTACCAGTCAGCACCAGGTACGAGCCGGGTCGGGGCGATGGTCCGGGTCGTGAGTTCGTCGCGGGAGCCGACGTAGTAGTCGATGCTCATCGCCGTGCCTTCTTCGACAGCCTGTCGCAGTGCGGTCAGCAGCTCTTCGTCGGCATCGATGGGGCTGACGTCGACGGCGGTGCGCAGGTTCTCTCCTGCCGCCACACGCAGTTTGGATGCTGCTGTGGCCACGGCTTCGGAATCGAGTCCGGGCAGGGAAGAGAGCATATCGAGCGCGAGCACGAGGACGCCGGCTTCCTCGGCGCTGAGCCGCACGGGCACGGAGACCTCTTCGGCGTTGGAGATGAATATCTGCCCGCCTTCCCAGGAGGCGTCGATGAGATCATCGGGCATATGTCCGGGTCGACCTGTGACGAAGAGCAGCTGCAGATCGTCGATGAGGGTGTCGGAGTCGATGCCGAAATAGGCGGCGGTCTCTTCGAGGTCCGCTCCCGGATGCGCGTCGAGGTAGGGCACGAGGCTGAGCAGCCGGGTGAGGCGTTCACGCGCTGAGGACACTGGTGCCTCCCAAGCGGTTGAGCGAGTCCCGAATCGTTTCGCGTCGGCGGTCGACGGCACGCACGAGGTCGGGCGGATCGACCACGTCGACGGCGTCCCCGAAGCCGACGATCTCAGCGGCGAGGCCCTCGACATCGGAATACCCGATGATCACGTCGTCTCCGTCGCTGCGGATCTGTCGACGGCGCAGCGGATCGGCCCGGTGCGCACGGATGCGCATCGTCGCCTCGGCGACGACGGCCATCTCGGAACTCGACTGCAGCGCCAGCTGCGGGGAGAAGTCCTCGGGAATCTCATAGTCGCCGGGTTCACGGCCGCTGAGCTTCGCGATCCCTCCCTCAACACGGGAGAGCCGGAAGGTGCGGCGAGCTTCGCGATCGAGATCGAAGCCGAAGAGGTAGACGCGGTCACCGCGGCTGAGCAGCGCATAGGGTTCCAGACGCACTTTCCTCACGCTCTGGCCGGGTTTGTGGTAGCGGAAGCCGACGGCTTCGCGGGCGTTGATGTGGTGAAGGGCCGTGGCGAAGTTCGCGCTGGCCAGCCGGTGCGCGGCGGTGCCCGGGTCGACGCTTCCCGGTCCGGCGGCGGACTGGCCGAGGTCGATGCCGAGAGCACGCAGCTTCGTCAGCGCCTGAGCCGAGGACTCCCCGAGTTCGGTCTCCGCCCAGAACGCGGCGGCCACGGTCACGGCAGCCACCTCGGCGGGGGTGAGATCGACGTCGCCCATCGCATAGTCGGCGGTGGAGATCCGATACCCCGTCTCCCCCGCATCGCCATAGGCATCGTGTTCGGCCCGGGTGGCGATGGTGATGCCCATGTGCCGCAGCAGCTCTTTGTCGCGAGAGAATTTGCGATCGAAGGCGACCTCGTCGAGTCCGGAATAGCCGTCGATGGCGCTCATCAGCGTCTTGCGCGACACCCAGCCGCGGGAAGCGCGCAGGGCGATCAGCAGATTCATCAGACGTTCGGTCTGCTGTCTCTGTCTGCTGGTGCGGGGTGTATTCACGATTCCACCGTAACCTAAGCCGGGCGATAGTCTTGGGACCATGATTCATTGGCGCAAAGGAATCGTCGCAGCGATTCGCTCCACCCGGCCAGGATACACAGAGGTCGAGGTCGAACTGGACGAGGCCGTGCCCGGCACCGATGTGAGATCCATCCGAGCGGTCGCCTACACCGATGCCGTCGGGCAACCGCAGAACCGGGACACCGTCATCGTCAATGTCTCGGCTCTTGCGAAGCGCCTGGGCACCGGTGGCTTCGGTCTCATCGTCGCCCTACCCGATGCGCTGCCGGCAGATCCCCCGGACGGCCCCGGTCATCTGGTCAAGGACCGCTATTCGCCGTTGCAGACGATGGTCCTCGGCGTCGACGATCAGGAGTCGCAGCATCATTCCACCCTCGCCGAGGCGGACAGCCTCGGTGGCATGCCGGTGGTCGTGGCCGATCTGCATTCGGCTCTGCCCGCGGTACTTGCCGGCATTCGCGCCGTCGACCCGTCGTTGTCGGTGGCTTATGTGCTCAGTGATGGTGCGGCTCTGCCGGCCCCGTTCTCTCAGGCCGTCGCCGGACTCAAGGACGCCGGCTGGCTTCAGGGCGTGATCAGCACAGGTCAGGCCTGGGGCGGAGATCTCGAAGCGGTGACCATCCACACGGGACTGCTCGCGGCCAAACACGTGATGGGTGCCGATATCACCATCGTCGCTCAGGGGCCAGGGAACCTGGGCACCGGCACGAAGTACGGCTATTCGGGACTGGTCACCGGAGAGCACCTCAATGCCGCCGCTCTGCTCGGCGGGCATCCGATCGGTCTGCTGCGGATGTCGAACGCCGATGCCCGCGGCCGCCATTTCGGTATCTCCCATCATTCGCTGACGCCCTTGAGTGAGATCGCACGACCGGGGATGACCGTACCGGTGCCCGATTTCTCCACCCTCACCGAGGCGGAACGAGCCGAGATGGACCCGGATCCCGGTGTCGTCGCCGAAACTGTGGCCGAGCAGCTGCATCGACTCCGGAAGCATGATCTCGTCGACATCGATCTGATGGGGCTGTGGGAAGCGCTGCGCACCTCACCTGTGGGTCTGTCGACAATGGGCAGGAAGCTGCCCGCCGATGCTGCGTCGTTCCTCGCAGCGGCCGCCGCTGGACGCTGCGCCGCCGGGCTCGCGCGCCGCTGACCGCGTCGAACACAGGTCAGCGCCTGATCTCCTCAGAATCCCCCTCCGCGTCGGCGAAGACAGATGTGGCCGGGTTCCGAAGAACCCGGCCACAGCCGTCTCAGTCAGGATCAGCGTGTGCTGATGATCCGGCTGAGTCTCAGCGCACGTTCTCGAGGTCGCAGACGAAGATCAGCGACTCTCCGGGTTGGATGACTCCGCCTGCGCCCTGATCGCCGTACGCCAGGTGCGGTGGGATCTGCAGGGTGCGGCGTCCGCCGACCTTCATGCCCTGGATGCCCTGGTCCCAGCCGGAGATGACCATTCCGGATCCGAGGCGGAACTCCAGCGGGGTGCCGCGGTTGTACGAGGCGTCGAATTCCTCGCCCGTGGAATGGGCGACTCCGACGTAGTGCACGCTCACGGTGTCGCCGGGTCCCGCCTCGGCGCCGGTGCCGATCACATCATCGGTGATGATGAGCTCGGTCGGGGCGTCCCCGCCGGGGAAATCGACTTCGGGCTTCTGCTTGCTCATGTGTTCCTCCTGGTGTCGGTTCTGTTGAGATATCGGACGTTCTCAGCCCTGGGCCGAGAGGATGTCGACGACGAAGATCAGGGTCGCATCACCTGGGATGGACGGTTCGCTGCCCTGTTTGCCATACCCCTTGTCCGGCGGGACGACGAGGACGACCTGGTCGCCGACCTTCTTGCCGACGAGCCCCTCGTTCCAGCCGTCGATGACCTGGGCCTCGCCGACCGGGGCGACGACGAAGGGCTGTCCGTCCTTCTTCCAGTTCGAGTCGAAGGTCTTCGATGTGTCGTCCCAGAGCCAGCCGGAGTACTTCACGGCGACGCTCTGGCCCTTCTTGACCTCGTCGCCTTTGCCTTCGATCGTCGTGTACGACTCGAGCTCGGTCGGCTTCTTGCCCTTCGGCTTCGAGATCGATGGGGCGCCGTCGTCGCCCCACTTCACGGTCACAGGGTTGTCCGACTGATCGGCCTTCTTCCCCTCGGCGCGAGTCAGCGGCTTCTTCGTGTCCTCGATGTCGATGACGTAGACGAGCGTCTGCGACGCCTCCCCCTGCTGGGCGCTGCCGTTGAGCGACATCATCACGCGGGAACCGACCTTGACGTCGATGAGTGCGTTGTAGAGGTCTTCGGAGATCTGGGACTTGTCCATGGGGAATCCGGCGGCGGAGTCCGAATCGTAGCTGGATTCGACGGTCTTGCCGGTCGTCCCGGAGACCAGCGTCATCTGTGCCGTGACCTGCTCGCCGTCGGCGACCTTGTCGCCGGTGCCCTCTTTGAGCACCTTCTTCTCGGTCTTGTCCATGACCAGCGGTGCTTCGAAGCTGACCTTGGGCTTCTTCCCCATCTTGCCGTCGACGGTGATGTCGTCGAGGCTGGTCGACTTCGCGTCCTGAGCGGCCACCGACGGCGGAGGCGTGGTCGAGTCCTCTGACTCATCACCCTGCCCGCAGGCCGAGAGCAGCAACAGGCCCGCCGCGATGGCGCTGAGCACTTTGGTGCGCACTGGTTTCCTTTCGTCACGCCGAGGCCGCGCCCGGGTAGGGGCTCGACCGAATCACAGGGCGATCTTACAGGCCCGCGATGAGTGTTTCCGCCTGCGGGTGAGTCGTGGCGAACGGGTCCTTGAGTGCGACGGCTCGACCGGATTCGTCGTTGAGGCGCAGGTGCACCCAGTCGACGGTGTAGTCGCGACGGGCCGCATGGGCTGCGCGGACGAATTCGCCGCGGATCGCCGCCCGTGTGCTCGCTGGCGGTACGTCCTTCGATCGTTCGGCTGCCTCGGCGGGGACGAGACTCTTCGCCATTCCCGCGGCCTCGAGCTTGGGAAACAGCCCCGTCGCGGGCGTGATGTCGTGGAAGGCGATGTCGAGTCGGTGGATGCGCGGATCGGCGATATCCGTGATTCCGCGCTGCAGCGACCGTTCGATGAGGGTGCGTTTCATCACCCAGTCGATCTCCGTGTCCACGGTCGAGAAGTCCTGCGATTCGACGGCGGTGAGCATCCGCGTCCACAGGTCGATGACGTAGTGGGCCAGATCATCATCGCCGAGGCTGTGCTCCCCGGACTCCACGATCCGCTGTGCCCGATCCCGGTAGTCGCCGAGCAGTCCCAGCGGAGTCGTCGTGGTTCCGTCGGTGCGTTCGAGCACGACCCGTCCCGTGAGATCACGGGCGACGAGCCTGATATCGCGCACCGGGTGGCGCAGCCCGTTCTCCGGGATCCGTGCGCCCTGTTCGATGAGGTCGAGCATGAGGACTGCGGATCCGATCTTCAGCGCCGAGGTGGCCGTCGACATCGAGGAATCACCGACGATGACGTGCAGCCGCCGGTACTTCTCCGCATCGGCGTGCGGTTCGTCGCGGGCGTTGATGATCGGACGCGACCGTGTCGTCGCCGATGACAGTCCTTCCCACATGACGTCGGACCGAGCTGAGAGGCCGAACATCATCTCCGAGCGGTCGGCTTCCTCATCGGGGGTGAAGGCCGAACGGCGCGGGATCACGGCTCCGGCACCGACGAGCAGCTGACGCGAGACGAGGAAGGGCAGCAGGACCGTGGTCAGCCGGTTGAAGTCGAGGGTACGGCGGATGAGGAAGTTCTCGTGGGACCCGTAGGAGTTGCCTGCCGCGTCCGTATTGTTCTTGACCATGTGCACGCGTCCGCCGATGCCATCGACTTCTAGCGCGGTTTGGGCCTTGTCCAGCAGGTCGATCATCAGACCTTCGCCGGCTCGGTCCTGGGAGAGCAGGTCCCCGAGATCATCGCATTCGGCGGTCGCATACTCCGGATGGGATCCGACGTCGAGGTAGAGGCGCGACCCGTTGGGCAGGAACACGTTCGACGACCGGCCCCATTCGACGACAGGACGGAAGAGATACCGGGCGATCTCCTCGGGGCCGATGCGACGTCCGTCGGGGTCGGCGGTGTGGGCGAGTCCGTATTCGGTTTCGAGCCCGTAGATGCGTGCCATTCAGTCCTCCCGCAGTGCGCTCATCGCCGCGTCGTCGAGGCGGCGGAAGGTCCGCTGCTTCGTCGTCGTGCGGTCGAGGACGGCTGCCTCGAGTGCGTCGGTGGCCAGGATCGCCTGGGTCGCGGCTCCCAGTGCGGTCACACCGTGGTTGAATACTTCGCGCAGAGACATCTGCGAGCTGCGCACCCCGGCCAGGGATGCCGTGATCGCATCGGCCTGACCGCCGATGGCCACATGTTCGGTCTCGTCGATGACGGATCCGTCGTAGCTGAGCCGGTAGAGCTGGTCGGTCTCCGGTGTGAGTCCGAGTTCGGCGACGACGAGTTCGACCTCGAACGGCTTCGACTCGGTGGTGAAGACGCCGGCCAGCGTCTGTGCGTACGCGTTCGTCAGTCCGCGGGCGGTGACGTCGGTGCGGTCGTAGGAGTATCCGCGCAGGTCGGCGTAGCGGACTCCGGCTTGGCGCAGGGTCTCGAATTCGTTGTACTTGCCGACGGCGGCGAAGCCGATGCGGTCGTAGATCTCAGCGATCTTGTGCAGCGTCGGTGACGGGTTCTCCGCCAGCAGCAGGATGCCTGTGTCGAAGCGCATGACGACGACGGATCGGCCGCGGGCGATGCCCTTGCGGGCGAAGTCGGCCCGGTCCTTCATCAGCTGTTCGGGTGAGACGTAGAACGGTGCCTGACTCATCGACGGTCCTTTCGCGGTAACGGTGCCGCAGTCATCACCGGGCGGTGGCCGTGCGGCGGGCGACGACCTCGGTGGCGGTGTCCAAGACGGTGGCCGAATCGACCTCGGTGACCCCGTTCTCGAGGTCGACGGTGAAGACCGTCGGGGCGATCTGCCGGACGAAATCCGGTCCGCCCGTCGCCGAGTCGTCGTCGGAGGCGTCGAAGAGGGCTTCGACGGCAACCCCAATCGCCTGCTCGTGGTCGAGGTCGGCCCGCCACAGCTTCTTCAGCGCCCCGCGGGCGAAACCGGAACCGGAGCCGATGGAGTGGAATCGGTGCTCTTCGTACTTTCCGCCGGTGACGTCGAAGCTGAAGATCTGACCCTGCGGTTTGGATTCGTCGACTCCGGCGAACAGCGGGACGACGGTGAGTCCCTGCATCGCCAGCCCGAGGTTTCCGCGCAGCATCGCAGCCAAGCGGTTGGCTTTGCCGTTGAGCGAGAGACGGGCGCCTTCGATCTTCTCGTAGTGTTCGAGTTCGAGTTGGAAGAGCCGGATGAGGTCGAGTGCGACCCCGGCAGTGCCGGCGATGCCGATGACGGAGTAGTCGTCGGCGGCTTTGACCTTCTCCATCGAGTGCGAGGCGATGAGGTTGCCGATCGTCGCTCTCCGGTCACCGGCCATGAGGATGCCCGAGGCGGTGCGGAAGCAGATGATCGTCGTGCCTTCCGGGGACTGTTCGGCCAGATCCCGCACACCGGGGTGCGGCAGCGCTTCGGGCGCCGAGGAGCGGGCGAGTTCGACGAACGAATTGCTCGTCGAACTCAAGAATGCAGGAGGGAATCCTGCCATCTCATTGGCCGCCCTTCTGCACGAAGTTCTTGACGAACTCCTCCGCGTTCGACTCGAGCACACCGTCGATCTCGTCGAGGATGGAATCGACGTTCTGAGTGTTGATCTGTCCCTGCACGGCCTCCGGCGGATCGACGGGGGCGTCTCCCCCACCGGACGATTTGTCTCTCTGGACCTGTTCCTGCGAGCTCATCTCACACTCCTTCAGTCGTTCTTCGAACTCAGTCTATCCACTCCGAGTGCCTTGAGCAGGCCCTCGGCGGTCTCGATTCCCTCCACCCGATCGGCAAGCAGCTCACGGGTGCCTTTGAGCGGTTCGTGCATGGGCAGACGCACCACACCGAGGGCTCCCGCGTTGACCACGAGCGAATCCCAGCTGGCGGCGACCAGATCCTCGCCGAGGCGGCTGACCGCCACGGAGCGCAGGAACGCGCGGGTCCCGTCTGGAGCGTTGACCACGGCGGCTTCGACCTCGGCGTCGGTGGTCATCCGACGGATGCGGCCAGCTCGTTCGAGCTTGTGGAACAGCCCCTTCTCCGGGCGCACATCGTGGTACTGGACGTCGATGAGAGCCAGCTTCGGATGGTCCCAGTCGATTCCCTCACGAGAACGGTAGCTCTCGAGCAGCACCCATTTGGCGACCCAGTCGATGGAGTCGGCCAGGGTCGTCGGGTCGGTCGAGAGCCCATCGAGGAATCGACGCCATTCGGCGAGCACCTCGGCAGTTTCGGCATCCTCGGCATCGGCGTGTTCGAGGCACGCGGAGTAGAAGGCTTCTTGAATCTCCAATGCCGTTGTCGTCGTACCGTCGCTCAGCGCCAGCGGAGCCCTGAGGGTGAGGTCGTGGCTGACGTCCCACAGTGCCTGCAGGGCATCTGCGAGTTCGATCTGCGGTGCCAGCCCGGCCTCGATGAGTCCGAGGACGAGGGAGGTCGAACCGAAGCGGACGAACGTCGCAGGCTCCGCCAGGGTGGCGTCGCCGATGATCACGTGCAGCCGGCGGTATTTCGCGGGATCGGCATGTGGTTCGTCCCGGGTGTTGACGATGGGACGGCGCAGGGTGGTCTCGAGCCCCACTTCGGCTTCGAAGAAGTCGGCGCGGGACGAGATCTGGAAGCCCTTGCCCTCGCCTTCGCGACCGATGCCGACCCGTCCGGATCCGCACAGGATCTGCCGGGTGACGAAGAACGGGACGAGGCCCGCGACGATGTCGTCGAAGTCCGTGGACCGGTCGACGAGGTAGTTCTCATGGGTTCCGTAGGAGGCTCCCTTGGAGTCCGTGTTGTTCTTGTACAGATTGACCGGTTCCGCGCTCTTCTCGAGGGTCCGCACCGATTCGAGGGCGACGAGGTCGCCGGCCCGGTCGAAGGTGACGATATCGCGTGGAGTGAGGACTTCCGGGGACGAGTACTCGGGATGAGCGTGGTCGACGTAGTAGCGGGCACCGTTCTCCGTGACGACGTTCGCCAGGTATTGGGCTTCGACGTCGTCCTGCGGGATATGGGTCAGCTGCGAGGAGTCGGCGTCGGCGATGTTCATGAAGAAGCCGCGGGCGTCGGCCAATGGAGACTCGGTGGCGAAGTCCCAGAAGTTCTGGGACGACTTCAGTCCGCGCGGCCCGGCATACGCGTCGACGACACGCGCCGAGTCCCGCATCGGGTTCGCTCGCGGATTGCCCGGCTGGCTGAGGCCGAACTCCGTCTCGGCTCCCATGACGCGCCTGACTCTGAGCATCTGATTCTCCTCCAAGGTCTAGACTCGGGGACGTGGCAACGAAGAAATCTCATCTCCCCATCGCACTGATCGTCGACCTCATCCTCGTGGTTCTGTTCACGATCGTCGGTCATTACACACATTCTCACAATTTCGATCCGCAGGGGCTGATGACCACAGCGTGGCCGTTCGTCGCAGCCCTCGTCATCGCCTGGCTGCTCACGGCCGTCTGGGATCGGCCGATCGCTCCGTTGGCCACGGGAACCGGGGTCTGGGCTATCACCGTCCTCGTCGGACTCGTCCTGCGCGGGGTCACCGGAGCCGGCGGCGATCCGGGGTCGGTGCCGGTGAGCTTTATGATCGTCGCGACGTCGCTCAATCTCATCACTCTGGTCGGTTGGCGTCTCATCGCCACGGCCGTCTCCGGGGGTTCGGGCCGCCGCAAGCGCAGCCGTTGAGCATCTTCCCCTTCGGCACTGTGCACGGCCGGTAACGAGACGAGCCCGCCGCTTCCGTCAGCTGACGGAAGCGGCGGGCTCGTCGTTCTTACCGGACCCTTCTCAGACGAGGTCCGAGTTGGGCCGCACCTCGGCGATGTCGGTCTCGTACGGCACTGTCGGGGCTCCCCTGGTCGTGTCGAGGTGCATCATCCGCAGATGAGTGACCCGTTCACCCTTGCGCCCGGAGATCCGTGCCCATTCGTCGGGGTTCGTCGTGTTCGGCAGGTCTTCGTGTTCGCTGAACTCTTCGGCGATCGCATCCTCGAAGTGGCCGGGGCGCAGGCCGCGCTCGCCGGTGTCGAGCAGCGATTTGATTGCCGCCTTCTTCGCGCGGTCGACGATGTTGTGGATCATCGCGCCGGAGGCGAAGGCCGAGAAGTGGAGGATTTCCTTCGACCCGTCGGCGTAGCTGACCTCGACGAATTCGTTCTCCGGAGTCTCTGCGAACATCCGTTCGACACAGCTGTCGATGAGTGCCGAGACCGCCTCGGCGGGGGTGTCGTGGCCGGCGAGCACGCTCGAATGCAGGGGCAGCTCTGCGGTGAGGTACTTCTCGAAGATGTCTCGGGCCGCTTCGGCGTCGGGGCGTTCGATGCGGATCTTCACATCCAGCCGGCCGGGGCGCAAGATCGCGGGGTCGATGAGGTCTTCTCGGTTCGACGCACCGATGACGATGACGTTGTCGAGCTGTTCGACTCCGTCGATCTCGGTGAGCAGCTGCGGCACGATCGTCGTCTCCACGTCCGACGACTTGCCGGTGCCGCGGGTGCGGAACAGTGATTCCATCTCGTCGAAGAACACCACGACGGGGAAGCCGGCCGACGCCTTCTCGCGTGCCCGGGCGAAGATCAGGCGCAGCTGACGTTCGGTTTCGCCGACGTACTTGTCGAGCAGCTCCGGACCTTTGATGTTGAGGAAGTAGGTCTTGCTCGTGCGGACCTTTCCGGTGCGGTCGGCCAGGGAGTTCGCCACGGCCTTTGCGATGAGCGTCTTTCCGCAGCCGGGAGGGCCGTAGAGCAGGATGCCCTTGGGCGGTTTGAGTCCGTGTTCGGTGTAGAGCTCGGGATGTTCGAAGGGCAGTTCGACGGCATCCTTGATCTGTTCGATCTGGTCGGCCAGTCCGCCGATGTCCTGGTAGGTGATGTCGGGGACTTCTTCGAGCAGCAGCGAGGAGACCTCGGGCTTCTCGACGACCTGCAGCGCGTAATGGGTCCGGGTGTCGACGATGACGGCATCGCCGACGCGCAGTCCTGCGTCGACGAGGCCGGCGGCGAGGGTGAAGACCTGCTCGTCATCGCCGGGAGCTCCGACGAGGATGCGCTGGGAGTCGACGAACTCACGGACGTTGACGACCGATCCCACGGGTGGGAACTCGCCGGTGCCGATGATGACGAGGCCTTCGGACAGGAGCACATCGGCTCCGGCTCGCAGCGTCTCGGGTTCGATTTCGGGGGCGACGGCCACGCGCATGCGTCGTCCGCCGACGATGACATCGGCGGTCACTGCGTTCTCGCCGAGCGCGATGAGTGTGCCCCAGTTGTTCGGCGGCTCGGTCAGGCGCCGAGCCTCTTCCTTGATCCGGTTCAGCTCATCACGGGCCGTGCGCAGAGTCTTCGACAGTGCTTCATTGCGTTTGCCCGCCGTGTAGAGCTGCTGGCGCAGGGACGCGGTGTCCTCGCGCAGCTTCTTCACTTCGGTCGTGGTCTCTGTCATCGATCCTCCTTCGGCCCTGTGCTGTTGCTGGTCGGGCTGTCTGTGACATCTGTGGGCTGCGCATCTGCGGAGCCCTCGGGCTCGGTGCGCAGGCGTCTGCCGGCATCTCGCATCACCCGGCGCAGCTTCTTGCCGTGCGCGGTGCGGGTGCCGATCGCCGCCTCGGTGACTTCGGGCTCCGTCCACGCCGCCACATCCTCCGCGGCCGCGGTGGCTCCCTGGGGGCGTTTCTTCTTCTCCAGCGGACTGATGCCGTCGGCCATTCGGCGGGCCATGATGAGGAACCCGGTGTGGGCGATCATCCGGTGGTCCGGCCGGACGGCGAGTCCGTCGACGTGCCAGCCGCGGACCATGGCCTCCATGGACTCGGGTTCGGCGAACTTGCCGGAAGCGCGCAGGGCTTCGACGAAGCGTGAGAGCTGCGGGACGGTGGCGACATACGCGATGACGATTCCACCGGGTGTCAGGGCTTCGCTGACGGCCTCGAGCGTGTTCCAGGGGGTGAGCATGTCGAGGACGACGCGGTCGACGCTGCCGGGCCCGAAGGTCTGCGGCAGAGTATCGGCAAGGTCGCCCACGGTGACGGACCAGTTGTCCGGTTCGCCGTCGAAGAAGTCGGCGATGTTTCCGGCCGCGATCGTGGCGAATTCCTCACGCAGTTCGAACGAGTGCACGGATCCCGTCGCGCCCACGGCGCGCAGCAGCGCCATCGACAGGGCTCCGGATCCGACGCCGGCTTCGACCACGGTGGCGCCGGGGAAGATATCGCCGAGGGTGACGATGAGTCCCGAATCCTTCGGGTAGACGACTGCGGCGCCGCGGGGCATGGAGAGCACGAAGTCCTCGTAGCGCGGGCGGAAGACCTGGAAGTCGACTCCCCCGGTGTTCGCAACGATGATTCCTTCTGTGCGCCCGATGATGTCGTCGTGGCTGATGAGGCCCTTGTTCGTGTGGAAGTGCTCACCCGGGGCGAGCACGAAGGTGTGCATCCGCCCCTTGGGGTCGGTGAGCTGGACCTTCTCTCCGCGGCTCAGAACGCGCGGGGGCCGGGAATGCAGTGGCTGAGTCATGATGAGTCCACTCTACGCTGGTGAGGATTGCCTCACACAACCGGCTCAGGCTGCGAGGAGTTCGTCGAAGAATTCCTGCAGGTCGATGACTCCGACCAGGGTGTTGCCGTCCATGACCAGGCTGAACTGCGCCTTGGGGCGGTGGGTGAGCGATTCGAGCAGGTGCGGGGCCGTGATGTCCTTCGGCACTCCGATCCACCCGGCCAGAGGGCGGGCGACCTCGCCGGCGGGAACCGCTTCGAGGGTTTCGGCGAGGCGACCGGCTGCGGCGTGCCGGTCGACGAGACCGTACGGCAGCCCCTTCTGGTCGAGGACGACGATGAGGGTGCGTTCCTTCGCATTCCCGAGCGTGTTCGCATAGTCGAGGGTGTCGGCCAGGTCGGCATCCCAGGTGGCGGCGATCGCGGGCTGGATGACCTGGGCGAGATCGTAGGTCTCCATCTTCCGGGCCCGCTTGGCGTGGGTGGCGGCATCTCCGGCGGAGAACCACAGCATGATCGCAATGAGCGACATCCAGGCCACGGTCAGCGGTTCCGGCCGATCACCGCGGAGCAGCGGGGTGATGACCGACCAGCCGATGAAGCCGACGGCAATGATCCGGCCGACCCAGCTGGCCACGATCGTGCCGAGGAACTGCGAACCGGTGATGCGCCACATGATCGCCTGCAGCGCCCAGCCGCCGTCGAGCGGAATGCCCGGCAGCAGGTTGATCGCACCGAGGGCGACGTTGGCGAAGGTGACGGCGATGAGCAGCAGCCACGGCACCGAGGTGGGGCTGGCGGCGCTGAGACACCACCATCCCAGCAGAGCGAGAACGATGTTGACGATGGGGCCGACGATGGAGATGACGAAGCTCGTCATCGCCGCTTTGTCGCGCGGGTTGTCCATCTGCGGCTCGAAGCGGGTGAACCCACCCCAGATGTTCAGCTCGATCGCGGCGACCTTCTGCCCGTAGAACTGGCCGGCGACTCCGTGCGCGAGTTCGTGGAGGAACACGGAGGCGAAGAGGAGCACCGCATAGGCGAAGGCGACGAACCACGCCCCGATCCCCAGATCCGGGCGGACCTGGTTGAGCCACGGGGTGAAGAGGATGGTGATCACGATGGCGGCGAGGAACCACGACCACGCCAGAATCACCGGAGCGCCGAGGACAGTGCCCAAGCGCAGACCCGATGACGCACCGGGGTGGTGGTTTTTCGCGGCCATTGAAGGGGGTCCTCCGGTCGATGTCGTGGTCAGCTGACCACTGAGGGTCGGTTACTCAGCCTAACAGCGACGACGCACTCATCGCTGGTCGCCACGTCGTGTCCGTGCAGGTCGTTACAGTGGAGTTATGGCCGAGCTCACCAGTCTGTCGCCCTCCCGGGCCAACGACTTCATCCAATGCCCTCTGAAGTTCCGTTTCCGCAGCATCGACAAGCTGCCGGAGCCGCCTTCTCAGGCGGCGTTCCGCGGCACTGTGGTCCATGCGGTGCTCGAGAAGCTGTTCACCGCGCCGGCGGCCGAGCGCACGGCGGAGCTCGCACAGACGATGCTCATGCCGGCGTGGGAGGAGCTTGTCGAGAAGGACCCGGATGTGCTCGAGATCTTCGAGGGCGAATCGGAGAAGGAGACGTTCTTCACATCGGCGCGTCGGCTCATCGATTCCTACTTCGTGCTCGAGTATCCCGAGCATCTCGAACCGGAGGAGACGGAGAAGTTCGTCCGCACCACACTGGACAGCGGTCTCGAGCTGCGCGGGTTCATCGACCGCGTCGACGTCGCCCCGGGTGGGGAGCGGCGCCTCGTCGACTACAAGACGGGCAAGCAGCCGAAACCTCAGTACGGACGAGAGGCCAAGTTCCAGATGGGCTTCTACGCTCTCGTCGTCTACCGGCTCTCGGGCGAGCTCGTCCACACCCTGCAGCTGATGTACCTGGGTTCGCGCAGCGTGCTGAAGTCTCATCCGACGATGGCGGAGGTCGAACAGACCCAGTTCGAGATCGATGCCATCTGGAAGGACATCATCGCCTCGGCCGAGTCGGACCGGTGGCGGCCGAAGAAGTCACCGCTGTGCAATTGGTGCACGTTCAAGCCGCTGTGCCCGGCGTGGGGCAACACTGCTCCCCCGACTCCGGAGATCACGAAGATCGTGGGAGCGTAGAGCTCAGGCGCTCTGCTGCGCACGGAGGCGTCGCAGATCGGCGACGCTGCGACCTTCGAGGCTGTTCCACAGGATCCGCCCCGGACGAGGTTCGAGGTCGATGAAATGCGGGATTCCGATCGCAATGGTGCCGGCCGCCTCGGCGCTGGCCAGACCCGGCTTCGAATCCTCCAGTGCCACACAGTCGGCCGGGTCGAGGTCGAGCAGCGCAGCACCCCGCAGATAGGGCTCGGGATCCGGTTTGCCGGCGGTCACCTCATCGCCGGCGACGAGACCCGCGAAGCTGTCGGGCGGACAATTGGCGATGACCGCCTCGGCCAGCGGCCGGTACGACATCGTGACCATGACGTTCGGGATGCCTTCGGTCTTGAGTTCGGCCAGCAGCTCCAGCGCACCGGGGCGGAAGGGCACGGATTCTCGGATCTGCCCGATGACGTTGCCCATCAGGGTCTCGACGATCTCCTCGGCGGGAAGGTCGAGGCCGGCCTCACGCATCATTCGGGCGGAGACGATGAGCTCGTTGCCGACGAATTCGAGCCCCTGCTCTTCCGACCAGGACAGCCCATGGGCGTTCATGAGCTCGGTCTCGGCGCGGATCCAATACGGCTCGGTGTCGACGAGGGTTCCGTCCATGTCCCACAGGACGGCTGCTGGGTCGGCTGATGCATGGTTCGTCATACGCCCAGCGTAGTCTGGAACTATGAGTATTCTTCCATCCGGGTCCGGGGCACTCGTCTTCATCGCCTTCGAAGGTCAGGATGCCGATGCTTCCGAAGCGGCGAGCTCACTGGTCAAGGATCTCATCGAGGTCTGGCACCTGGACGACTCCGAGATCCTCGACACCGATGGGTTCTACGAATTCCGCTTCTCCGAACCCGAGATCATCCGCGACGAGGACGGGACGGCGTCGATCGCCTGGCCGGGTGTCGCGGTCCATCGAGGTCTCCTCGGCGAGCAGCCGATCACGGTCATCCACGGTCACGAACCGGGATTGAAATGGCGGGAGTTCCTCTCCCTCGTCCTCGCTCACGTCGGTGACGACGATACCGTCATCCTCCTCGGCGGTCTCCATGCCGAGGTTCCGCACACACGTCCGCTGCCGGTGGTGGCCAACACGGAGGACGCAGAGATTGCGTCCGAGCTCGGCATCGACGCCAACGGCTATGAGGGTCCCATCGGCATTCTCGGTCTCCTCGGCGTCGCCTGCCGGTGGCGCGGGGTCCGCGCCATCAATCTGTGGGTGGGAGTGCCGGACTATCTGGCCGAGTCGCCGTCGCCGAAAGCCGAACTCGCGTTGGCGAAGGCCGTCGAACGCTATGCCGGCATCGAAATCGACATCCACGTGCTCGAAGAGGAGAGTCGGGCATGGGAGCTCGGCGCCGACGAACTCGTCTCCTTCAACCCGCGGCTGGCAGAACTCGTCCAAGCACTAGAGAAGCAGAACGATTCGACGGAGCTGCCCGAAGCCAGCGGGGATGCCATCGCGGCCGAGTTCGAACGCTATCTACGCAAACGCGGCCGCGATAAGTGAATCGCCGACTCCCGGTGGTCAGGCGGTGAACGCCGAGAGCTGTCGGTCGAGCAATGTCAGTCGAGCAGGCGGATGCCCAGCAGGGCGTCGACGGCGTCGGCGACTCGGTCGCCGGTGATGGCTGCTGTCTCCGAGGGTTCGGAGTCCGCGTAGTGTTCGGCCCATTCGTCGAGGATCCCCAGAGCCCGCGGGCTGTCGAGGTCATCGGTGAGTGCTTCGCGCAGCAGGCCGATGATGTGCTCACGCAGACCCTGGCGACATTCTGATTCGCATTTGGCCGCATGCTTCCATGCCTGCAGACGTGCTTCGGCGATGGACAACTGGTCCTCGGTGAAGCTCCAGTCGCTGCGGTAGTGGTTGGACAGGATCACGGTGCGAATGGCCATGGGGTCGACTCCGCGCTCGCGCAGCTTCGAGACGAGGACGAGGTTGCCCTTGGACTTGCTCATCTTCTCGCCGTCGAGGCCCACCATTCCGGTGTGCATATAGGTCTTCGCCATGGGTGTGTCCCGCCAGGCAGCAGCATGGGCGGCACTCATCTCATGGTGAGGGAAGATGAGGTCGCTGCCGCCTCCCTGCACGTCGACGGGGAAGCCGAGATACCGATCGGCGATGACAGTGCATTCGACATGCCAGCCCGGTCGTCCCCGGCCCAGTGTGCCTCCGTCCCAGGACGGTTCGCCTTCGCGTTCGGCCCGCCACAGCAGCGGATCGATGGGATTCTCCTTGCCCGGAGTCTCGGGGTCACCGCCGCGTTCGGCCGAGAGCGCTGCCATGGTCTCGGCGTCGTCATGGCTGACTGTGCCGAACGGTGGGGTGATCTGCGTCGACACACGGTAGTAGACGTCACCGCTGTCAAGAGTGTAGGCGGCCCCCTTGTCCACGAGATCGCGGACGCCGGCGGCGATCTCGTCGACGGATTCGACGACGCCGATGAAGTTCGCCGGCGGGATCACCCGCAGGGCTTCCATATCCTCTCGGAAGAGATCGATCTGCGACGAGGCGAGTTCGCGCCAGTCGACTCCCGTGGCGTCGGCCCTCTCCAGCAGCGGATCGTCGACGTCAGTGGTGTTCTGTGCGTACTCGACTTCGAGTCCCGCATCGCGCCAGATCCGGTTGAGCAGGTCGAAGGCCACATAGGTGGAGGCGTGCCCGAGGTGCGTCGCATCGTAGGGGGTGATGCCGCAGACGTAGAGTCGAGCGGTCTGCTTGGATCCGCGTAGCCTGCGCGGGCTGCGTGTGCTCGTATCAAAAACCGTAGGCACCTTGCCGGTGCTGGTCAGACGGGGCAGTTGAGGTTCGGGCCATGACTTCACGGCACCCAGCCTAACCGAGAGGCTGGCGTTCGGCACTTCCGAAGCAAAGTGATGCCGGTTTCATATCGGCGGCCAGGGAATGACGGTGCGATCGTCCGGTGCGTCTGGGAAGAACTCGGCGGCGAGAAGCCGATCGGCCCGGCCCTTCAGAGCCTCGATCTCGTCTGCCGACAGGCAGTCGCTCAGCTGCGTCCGCAGCCTCTCGTCCATGGTGGCGACTTCCTGAAGCGCATCGATCTCTTCGGCGCAGAACGAGGTGCGAGAGAAACCCCACAGAACGGTGCGCAGCTTCTCCTCATTGTGGAAGGTCAGTCCGTTGTCGATGCCGAAGACGCCGATGTCGGCCGCGGCGGTGCTCGGCAGACAGCTGCCGGTGATGACATGACCTGCTTTGCGGTCGGCGTTGTTGGCGAGCAGGTCGAAGAAGGCAATGGAACGCAGGCTCTCGTCGACGGAGTGCGAGAGCACGAGGTCACGTCCGTCCTCGGTGCGCAGAGCGAAGATCGGAGTGTGATCGACAGGGATCGCGTTGACCGTCGACAGCGTCACAGCTTCGTCATCGTCGGAGGCTTCGACATAGGCCTGCAGGGATCCGCGGCCGGCGGGCAGATCATCGCGCAGAACCGTCGGCGGAACGACCCCCAGGTCGAGTGCGGCAGAGAGTCGATACGCCGCCACCTCGCGCAGAGCCAATGTCTGTGCCGTGAAATCGTGCAGGGGCCGCTCCCCCGAGATGGGCTTGTAGACGGCCTTGATCGCCCGGCCTTCGTGTTCGAGCACGAGCAGTCGGGTGTCATTGCTGGCTCGAGGGATCGATCCCATCTCCGTCCACTCCCCCGCAGCCAGCGCGTCGAGGAGAATCCCGTGGTCCATCACTGATCAGGCGCGCGGGATCCCGTTGGCACGGGGGCACAGATGGCCGTCGGGTTCGAGCGGGAGGGAGCAGAACGGGCAGTCTCCGCGTCCGGCGCTGACGACCTGTTCTCCGCGGCGGGCGAATTCTCGCGCGGCGGCTGCGTCGAGGACGATCCGCAGGACTTCGCGTTCGACCTCGTCGTCATCGGGGTCGGCAGAGGTTCCGGCCTGGGCATCCGCCTCGGTGAGTTCGAAGCATTCGATGACGAGTTCGTGCTTGACAGTGTCCCACCCCAGGCTCATCGTGCCGACGCGGAACTCCGGTTCGATGGGGACGTTGAGACCGGCGTTGTCGATGAGATCGTCGAGCGCCGTCTGCGGCACCCGCGCGGCCGGATCCTTGATCATCACCATATCGAGCAGTTCGGTGATCCGGTCGGAGAGGATTTCGACCTGCTCCTTCTCGACGACCACGGTCGTCAGAGCGTTGCCGGACTTCGCCTGGAGGAGGAACGTCCTCTCACCGGGGAGTCCGATTGTGCCGACGACGAAACGATCGGGTGTGGGGTGGTCGTACAGAGCTGCCATGTCTTCAGCCTAGTTCAAAGACTTACATGACGGTCCGGCCTGGGATACATTTGAGTCATGAGCACTGATCCTCGTGAGGCCCTGGACGCATTCCTCGAAGCAGTGAGAGAGCACTACGCTGCATCCGCGCACCGCAATGGTGACCAAGACCCCCGAGTCGAAGCCGCTTATATGGCTTTGGCCGATGCCTTCGAAATCTACGAAGACGCGATCTACACCGCGTTCGACGAAGTCACTCCATTCGAACTCTTCGATGACGTCGAGGATGCCAAGGACGATGACGAGTTCCTCCTCGACGATGACGACGAGGACGACTGAGGGCCTGACTGAGCGTCGGACCTGCCGCTCTAGTCCGACGGACCCCAGGAGATCTGGTCGAGCACTTCGGCGATCTCATCCGCCAGTTCGACCTCGCTGGCGGTGACCTCGGCCAACTGTGCCGAAGTGCGCGGCGAGACCAGAGTGCTCGCGATACCGTGCTGCCGGTTGAAAGCCAGGGCGATGTCCAATGTCGACACACCCAGAGCGGTCGCGGCACGACGGACGCCGGCAAGCACACGGTTCGACCGCTCATCGAGATAGGCACCGGCGTAATCGCTCAGCTCCCCCGCCAACCGCGAATCCTGGGGAGTCGCGTTCCGGTACTTGTCAGTGAGCACTCCGCGACCCAGTCCTGCTCCGGCGATGATTGAGACTCCCGCATAGTCGGCGGCCGGAACGAGCTCCGCCTCGGCCTCGCGGTTGAGCAGCGAGTATTCTGCGACGGCACACGCGACCGGAATCCCGGCCCCGCGCATCTCCGCCAGCTGCCAACCGGTGTGGTGGGACACGCCCACGTAGCGGATCTTCCCGAGAGTGAGCAGGGTCTCGACCGCCGATGCGGTCTCGGCACGGTCGACCTCGGCATCGAAGACGTCGAGGACGAGCACGTCGAGGTGGTCGCGACCGACTGTGCGCAGCAGGGAATCGACTTGGCTGAGGATTCTGGAGCGCCCGAGTCCGGCCTCGATGTGGCCGGGTTCACTGATGGACACGCCCACCCGGGCCAGCAGCAGAATCTCTTCGGGAAGTCTCAGCCGTCCGAGCACCTCGGCGGAGATCGTAGCCGAGCTGGGCAGCTCGATGAGGTTGCCACCTGCGTCTTTATACCCATCGACGAGGCGCTGGGCGACCTGGTCATCGACCCGGTGCCCCCACTCGAAGGTCCCGAGACCCACATCGCTGACGTCCAGACCGGTAGTGCCGAGGCGTTGGTGCTTCATGCTTCTTGAGGTTACCCGATGCTGCGACTACCGTGGTTTCGTTCCCACCTCATATTCTCAAGGAGTCGTATGTACGACTGGCTGGTCGCTGCCGTGCTCGGAATCGTGCAGGCACTCACCGAGTTCCTCCCGATCTCCTCCTCGGCGCATGTGCGCATCGTCGGCGAACTCATGCTGCCCGGTTCGGATCCGGGCGCGTTCTTCACCGCCATCATCCAGATCGGCACCGAGGCGGCCGTCGTCGTCTATTTCTGGCGCGATATCGTCACAATCATCTCGAAATGGTGCAAGGCACTCGTCGGCAAGCATGATCGCAAGGACCCCGAGGTGCGCCTCGGTTGGCTCATCATCGTCGGCTCGATCCCCATCGTCATCATCGGCCTGCTCTTCCAGGACTACATCGAGGGTGCTCTGCGCAGCCTGTGGATCACCGCGACGATGCTCATCGTCTTCGGTCTCATCATCGGCGTCGCCGACTGGGCCGGGAAACGCGAACGCACCCTCGAGGACATGAACTGGGGTCAGGGCATTCTGTTCGGCTTCGCCCAGGCCCTCGCCGTCATTCCCGGCGTGTCACGCTCGGGCGGCACGATCATGGCCGGCCGTTTCATGGGCTTCGATCGTCCAGCGGCGGCTCGCTACTCGTTCCTGCTCGCCATTCCCGCCGTCGTCGGTTCCGGTCTCTACGGTGTGGCGCAGACGCTCGGTCGCAGTGAAGCCATGGTTCTCGGCTGGGGACCGACGATCCTCGCCACAGTGATTTCGTTCGCTCTCGGTCTCGTCGTCATCCACTGGTTCCTCAAGTACGTGGAGACGAAGTCCTTCGCCATCTTCGTCTGGTACCGCGTGGCCCTGGGCATCGTCCTCTACATCCTGCTCGGCACCGGAGTCCTCGCAGCAGTCTGAGCCCGCGCGTTTCATTTCGGGCTGTCGTCCGACACTCCAGCACCATCTGATCCCGGCATTCGCTCCTGAGTGCCGGGATCAGCGCGTTCCGCCGCCGCCGACGGCGGCCGATTGGGCGAGTCCGGCGGCGGTCACCGACATCGCCGCGAGCACCGGCCTGTCACCGGAGAAGTCGATGACCGTGAACGATCCGGGAGCGACGCTCAGCCGTTGGAAATCGTCCAGCGGCATCCCCAGGGCGTCGGCGATGATCGCCTTGATGATGTCTCCATGGGAGACGATCATCGCCCACCGAGGCGGCGCCGATTTCTCGGTACCGTCCGTGGGCACTGCATCGGGCCGGGATTCCGCGTCGGCACGTTCGTCCTCACGCAGCTGGGCCACGAGATCACGGACGCGGGCTGTGGAACGTTCGGCCGCCTCGGTGATGGATTCCCCTCCGGGGAACCTGGCCTGCGACGCCGACTTCACTACGGTCGCCCACAGAGGCTCCTTGCCCAGTTCCTTGAGTGGCCGGCCCGTCCATTCGCCGTAGTCGAGCTCGATGACGGCCTCGTCGACGTCGATGCCATCGAAGTCAGCTGTTTCGGCCACGATCGATGCGGTCTGTTCGCAGCGCTGCAGGGGCGAATGCAGCAGCTGGGTGAAGTGTCGGTGCGGCAGCAGTTCGAGATTGGCCCGCAGCGCCCGGATTCCCTCATCGGTGAGGGACACGCCGGGCGCGCGTCCGGCCAGGATTCCGGAGACGTTGGCGCTGGAGAGGCCGTGCCGCAGCAGAACGATGACGGGCATACCCTCAAGATTAGCCCAGATCGTCTAGGGTGAGTCTATGAAACGTCAGCGTCCACGTATGGCATACGAGTTCCGCAAGGTCTCGTTCTCTCGTGATGTGCCGCGGTCGGTCAGCCTGCAGGAACTCAACGACCAGGCGGAATACGGCCAATGGGAGCTCGCCCGCACCCGCATCTCCGTCGGCGGAGTCCGCACCGTGTGGCTGCGCCGGAAGATCATGCCGTTGACGATGAGCAGCTGATGGTGTGAGATCGCCTTCCCTCGTTCCTGTTCTCACTGCCGGCTTCGTCACGATCACTGCGGGAGCGGCGATGTCCCTGCAGGGACGAGCGAACGGTCTGCTCGGGCAGGTGCTCGGACACGCCGTCTTCGCCGCGCTCGTCTCGTTCTTCGTCGGCATCCTCTGTGTCGGCATCGCCTTGGCAGTCTCGGCCCGATCCCGTGCTGCCGGCCGACGTCTCATCGCGCTGCTGCGGGATCGTACGCTGCCCTGGTGGATGCTCCTCGGGGGCTTGAGCGGCTGCCTCGTCGTCATCGCACAGGCCACGACCATTCCGCGGATCGGCGTGGCCATGTTCACGATGGCGTTCGTCTCCGGCCAGGTCACCGGTGGGCTCATCGTCGATGCCACCGAGCTGCCGCCGGGCGGCCGTCAGCGTCTGAGCGTCCTGCGCATCCTCGGCGTGGTCATCGTCCTCGCTTCCCTGGCCTTCGCCGCCGCTGACCGGCTGCAGTCGGGGATTCCGCTGTGGACTCCCCTGCTCCCGCTCGTCTCCGGGGCACTGACGAGTGTGCAGCAGGCGTTCAACGGCCATATCCGGGCTGCCACCGATTCGGCGGTGGTCGCGACGACGGTGAACTTCACGGTCGGCTTCGCAGCACTCGTCGTCGGCACATTCGTCCTGCTCATGACCGGACATCCCTGGCGCGGACTCCCGACCGCGCCGGATCAGTGGTGGATCCTCCTCGGCGGGGCCTTCGGGGTGGTCTTCATCGCCCTGACGACGGTCACCGTAGCCAGGCTGGGTGTGCTGCTGCTCAGCCTGTTCGCGCTCTTCGGCAATCTCGTCGGGGCATTGGCCCTCGATGTGCTGCTGCCGATTCCCGGCTCCGATGTCACGCTGACCACGGTGCTCAGCGCCATCGGAGTGCTCATCGGTATCGTCGTGACGCTTCTGCCGGTGCCGGTCAGACCCTCATCATCAGCGGTCGGGCCCAGATCACCGGTCAGGCCTTCATCAGGAAGTCGCCGAGGACCCGCGTCCCGAACTTGAGCGCCGAGATCGGCACTCTCTCGTCAACGCCGTGGAACATGGCCGGGAAGTCGAGGTCGCCGGTCAGCTGGAGCGGAGCGAAGCCGTAGCCGGTGATGCCGAGCTCGGCCATCGACTTGTTGTCTGTGCCTCCGGAGAGCGTATAGGGCAGGACGTTCGCGCTCGGGTCGTCGGCGAGCAGGCTCTTCTGCATCTGCGCGACCAGCGGAGTGTCGAACGGTGACTCGAGCGCCTCGCCTTCATCTTCGGCGGTGATGTCGATCCCCTCCCCTGCGAGTTCCTTGATCTTGAGCATGACGTCCTCGTGCTGTCCCGGCAGAGTGCGACAGTCGACGTAGGCGGTCGCGGTGCCGGGAATGACGTTGTGTTTGTATCCGGCTTCGAGGAACGACGGGTTGGAGGTGTTCTGCAGGGTCGGTGCCACGAACTTCTCGACCGAACCCAGCTCGGCGAGCAGCTGCGGAATCGTCTCTGCCGTGAACTCGATTCCCGTGAGCTCCGAGACGCCTTCGAGCAGTTTCCGTGTGGCCAGGGGGATCTCCTGGGGCCACGGGTGGTTGCCGATCCGGGTGATCGCGGCGGCGAGCCGCGTGACGGGGTTGTCGTCGTTTCGCTGAGATCCGTGTCCGGCGGTACCGTGAGCGACGAGGTTGAGCCAGGCCAGCCCCTTCTCTGCCGTCTGGATGAGGTAGATCCGCTGGCCGCGGACGTCGACGGAGTAGCCGCCGACCTCCGAGATCGCCTCGGTGGCCCCGGAGAACAGCTCGGGACGGTTGCGCACCATATGGCGGGCACCGTAGTTTCCTCCGGCCTCCTCGTCGGCGAAGAACGCGATCACGAGGTCCCGACGCGGAGTGAGTCCCTGGCGGAGCATGGCGCGGACGGACGCGACGATCATCGCGTCCATGTTCTTCATGTCCACCGCTCCGCGGCCCCACAGCAGACCGTCTTTGACGACTCCTTCGAAGGGGTCGACGCTCCAGTCCTCCGCGGCCGCCGGAACGACGTCGGTGTGGCCGTGGACGACGAGTGCCGGAGCCTCCGGATCGGAGCCTTTCACACGAGCGACGAGATTGGCCCGGCCCGGGGAGGATTCGACGATTTCGGACTTCAGGTCAACCTCGGAGAGCCAGGACGCGATGAGTTCGGCGGCCGGCAGCTCCGGGTTGGCTTTGTTCCCGCCCCAGTTCTGTGTGTCGATGCGGATGAGCTGACGGCACAGTTCGGTGACTTCGTCCTCTGCGGTGCTGAAATCAAACACGGGACTCCCCTCGATGGTGGTTCGATCACGCGGCAGTGCTGTGATCGGCCTGACAGTCACCACCGTATCCCACCCGCGAGCCCGGCTCACAGACGATCGGGCGTGAATCAGCGGGTCAGAAATTCATCCGTGGTGATCGGGAACGGGGCGGATGATCATTGAACCCGCAGAAGCCCCGATGCCGCAGACGTCTCCGACTGCCGAATACGAAAATGGCCTCCGGATCGAAATCCGGAGGCCATCTCCTCGTTGTGCGCGAAGGGGGACTTGAACCCCCACGCCCGATAAGTTGGGCACTAGCACCTCAAGCTAGCGCGTCTACCAATTCCGCCACTCGCGCTGGCAACAGAGATAACTCTACATGCGCGAAACGGTGTCGCAAAATCGAAATCGGCTTTTGTGACGCACTGCACTTATCACGCCATCATTCGAGGTGTGCCACCCGCGAGAGGACGTGCGGTTTGCCGTTCTTCAGGTCGAAGACGGCCGACTCCGCAGCCTCGTGACGACGCCCGGAGGTCAGCGCATAGCCGACCGTGCCGGGCAGCAGGATCGGCTTCGCGAAGGACACATCCCAGCGGTAGGACTCGAGCCGCGGATCCATTGCCGAGAACGCCCGGGAGGCGCTGTACATCCCATGGGCGATCTGCCGTGGGAATCCGAATCCCTTCGCGGCCAGACCGTTGAGGTGGATCGGATTGTAGTCACCGGAGACCTTCGCATAGCGCTGACCGATGATCGGATCCAGACGCCACAGGGCACTGGGCTGCGGCGCCGTGAACTCGAGGTGCGGCACCTGTGCCTTCGGCTTGGCTCCGGAGAGCTTCCGCCCCTTGGCCAAGTACGTCGAGACCTCGTCCATCACGGGACGACCGTCGACCTTCGCCTCGAGCCGAACCTCGATCGTGGTGCCCTTCGTGTGCTCGAAGGGACCGGCGAGCTCGAGGTGGAAGTCCACAACCTCGCCGAGGCGGGCCTGCGAATGCATATCGACGCGATTGTGGATGTGGACCATCCCCATCATCGGCAGCGGCACTTCGGGGTCGGCCAGCAGCTGCATGCTCAGCGGGAAGCCGAGGATGTGCAGGTAGCCGGGGTGGACGATATCGTCCAGACCGTGACCGACGACGTGGGCGAAGCCCGCATAGGCGACCGGTTCGAGCGGAATGCTGCGATCGATCGCATGGTCCGGCAGCTCCGGACCGGTGCGCGGGCCCACCGGCAGGGTCTTGAGCAGGGCACGGGCATAGATGGGAAGCATCGAATCCGCCATCATGCACCCACCATGTTCTGACCGCAGACACGCAGCGTCTGTCCGTTGATGCCGCGGGCACCGCTGGATGCGAGGAAGCCGATCGCTTCGGCCACATCGACCGGCTGCCCGCCCTGCTGCAGGCTCGAGAGCCGGCGCGCGACCTGGCGTGTGAGAGTCGGCATCTTCGCGGTCATATCCGTTTCGATGAAGCCGGGTGCCACCGCGTTGATCGCTCCCCCGCGGGCGGCGAAGTCCTCCGCCGAGGCGGCCGTGAGTCCGATGACGCCGGCCTTCGAGGTCGCATAGTTCGTCTGGCCGCGGTTGCCCGCGATTCCCGAGGTCGAGGCCAGGGAGACGACCTGGGCGCCGTCGGCGAAGAGTCCTTTCTCCGCCAGGCGCGCATTGATCATCGTCTGCGCGGCGATGTTGACGGCGATGACAGAATCCCATTTGGCCGCGTCCATGTTCGCCAGCATCTTGTCGCGGGTGATGCCGGCGTTGTGGACGAGGATGTCCACGGGTGCCCCGAGCGCCTCGGCGATCTTGTCCGGGGCATCGGCTGCGGTGATGTCGAGCTGCAGCGACTTGCCGCCGATCCGGTTCATCACCTGCGCCAGCGCCTGCCCTGCCTGCGGCATGTCCACGCCGATGACGTAGGCGCCGTCGCGGGCGAGGTTCTCGGCGATCGCGGCTCCGATTCCACGTGCGGCACCGGTGACCACGGCAGTGCGACCGGCCAGCGGGCCGGCGTCACCGGTGGACATGAATTCGTCCAGGCTCAGCCGCTGACCGGCGTCCGAAGACACCGTGAGGAACTGGCCGGAGACATAAGCGGACTTGCCCGAGAGCAGGAACCACAGGGCCGCATTCACCGAGGGTGCGGTGAGGTCGACGCCGTCGAGCAAGATTCCGTTGGCGGTCGAGCCGGCGCGCATCTCGTGGGCGACGGACCGGGTGAAGCCGGTGATGCCCTGGGCGGTGGCGGCCTGCTCCGGTGTCTGGTTCTGCGCATCCGGTGCCGTCGAGATTGTGATCACTCGACCGCAGGTGGCAAGCGAACGCAGGGCGGCGCCGATTTCGAGCACGACCGGTGACAGGTCAGCCGGGGACTGCGCATCGTCGAGGACGGCGATGACGGCCCGCAGCTTCTCACCGGTCTGTGCGTTGCGGCGGACCTCAAGTCCGTTCTCCAGCAGCTGATCGGCCAGCCCCTGGGCCCCGGGACCGGTGCCGAGGACGAGGACCGGCTTGTTCTCATAGGACGCCGGGGTGGAGCCGAAGCGATTGAGTTCGACCGGCTGCGGCAGACCGAGGGTTTTGGCCACCTGCTTCAGCGGTCCGTTGACGAGGGAGAGATAGGTGTCTTTCATGCTGCCTCCACAATCGCAGTGAGTCCCTGTCCGCCTGCAGCGCAGATCGAGACCAGGGAGCGCTTCTTGCCGGTGGTCTTCAGGTGCTTGGCGGTGCTGGCGATGATGCGTCCGCCGGTGGCGGCGAAGGGGTGGCCGGCGGCCAAGCTCGAGCCCAGCGGGTTGAGCTTGTCGCGGTCGATGGTGCCCAGCGCCGCATCGAGACCGACCTTATCCTTGCAGAACTCTTCGGATTCCCAGGCGGCCAGGTGCGAGAGCACGGTGGAGGCGAATGCCTCGTGGATCTCGAAGACATCGAAGTCATCGAAGGTCAGCCCGTTGCGGGCCAGCAGCCGCGGAACTGCGTAGGCAGGGGCCATGAGCAGACCTTCGTCGCCGTCGACGAAATCGACGGCGGCGGCTTCGGCATCGACGAGGCGCGCCAACGGGGTGAAGCCGTGCTCGTCTGCCCAATCCTCACTGCCCAACAGCACCGAGGAGGCGCCGTCGGTCAGCGGAGTCGAGTTGCCGGCGGTCATGGTCGCCTCGGTGGCGAGCTTCCTGCCGAAGACGGGGTTGAGCTTCGCCAGGGATTCCACGGTCGAGTCGGCACGCATGTTCGTATCGCGGCTGACCCCGAGGTACGGGGTGGTGAGGTCATCGAAGAAGCCGGATTCCCATGCCGCGGCGAGGTTCTTGTGGGAGGCCACGGCCAGTTCGTCCTGGGCCTGTCGGCTGATGCCCCAGGCGGCGGTGGTGATCGCCTGATGCTCGCCCATGCTCAAGCCCGTGCGCGGTTCGCCCGTGCTCGGAGCCTGCGGTGCGAGGTAGGCGGGGCGGATCTGGGAGGCGATCTTCGCCTTCTGCACCATCGTCTTCGCACGGGTGAGCTCGAGGAGGATCTCGCGCATCGAATCGTTGATGACGATCGGAGCGTCGGACGTCGAATCCACGCCCGAGGCGATTCCGGATTCGATCTGCCCGGCATTGATCTTGTTGTTGAGGCTGACCACGGCTTCGAGGCCGGTGGCGCAGGCCTGACCGAGATCGAAGGCGGGGGTCGTCGGTGCCAGGGCGGAGCCGAGCACGGCTTCCCGGGTGAGGTTGAAGTCCTTCGAATGCTTGAGGACTGCACCTCCGGCGACCTCGCCGATGTTCTCTCCGGCCAGTCCGAAGCGGGCAACGAGCCCGTCGATGGCCGAGGTGAGCATATCGAGGTTCGTGGCCTTCGAGTACTGCTTGTTCGAGCGGGCGAAGGGAATTCGGTTGCCGCCGAGGATGACGGCGCGGTTGTTGGGAGCGGACATGTGCACCTCCGAGTGGTTGATTTAGCCGATACCGACAGTACCTGATACTGTCGGTTACATGAAATCGATCACAGACGGTCGCTCGACGAGATGGCAGAAGCATCGCGATGAGCGTCGTCGCGAACTTCTGCGTTCCGTGCGGCTCGTCGTCGACGAGTACGGCGACGATATGTCGATGGAGCAGATCTCTGACGCGACCGGGACGTCGAAGTCGGTGCTCTACCGATACTTCACCGACCGGGCAGGTCTGCAGGCGGCCATGGGTGAATGGGCGATGGGCGTCATCGTCCGGTCTCTCGACGAGGCCGCGGCCGCCTCGGCGAAGGGCGAGGGCTCAGCCGCGGCGCAGGAGTCCCTGGCCGCGATGATCCGCGCATTCGTCACGCTCGCCGCGAATTCTCCGAACGTGTATCGCTTCTGCGACACCGCGGTCAACCGGTTCGCGCCCGAGGAGACCGGCGGTTTCTTCAATTCCATTGCCGGGCAGCTGGCCGAACGCCTCGGGCTGAGCGGCGAACAGGCTCGGCTGTGGTCGGCCGGAGCGATCGGTTTCGTCCGCGCCGCCACCGAGACGTGGCTGTCCCGACCGGACCGGCCCGAGGAATTCGCCACCACCATCACCCATTGGCTCTGGGCAACCCTGCCCGAACAACGAGGAGTAGAACAATGAAGCTGTCTCTTGACCCGAAAGCCATCAACGACGTCCTCGACGGACATTGGGCAGAAGCTCGCCGACGCGGGCGGACTCTGGCCGAAGAGCCGTCGACCCATGACGATCCGGCCGATGATCTCGACACCGCACGAGCGAAGACCCTAGACGGGGTCATGATGATGGCCGAGACCGGGCTGCCGATGACCGGGCTGTCACCGGAGATGGGCGGAAAGAACGAACACGCAACGAACGTCGCCGGGTTCGAAGAGACCGTCACGGCCAACCCGAGCCTGCAGATCAAAGCCGGCGTCCAGTTCGGACTCTTCGGCGGAGCGATCCTCCATCTGGGAGACAAGGAGCAGCATCAGAAGTGGCTGCTCGACGCTCAGTCCGGCCGTCTGCTGGGTTCGTTCGCGATGACGGAGATCGGGCACGGCTCCGATGTGGCGAACGTGGCGACCACCGCCACCTACGATGAGGCGACCGAAGAGTTCGTCATCGAGACCCCTTTCCGGGCCGCAACGAAGGAGTACATCGGCAACGCCGCCCGCGATGCCCGGGCCGCCGTCGTCTTCGCTCAGCTCATCACCAAAGGTGTCAAGCACGGGGTGCATGCCTTCTTCGTGCCCGTCCGCGACGAGGCCGGTGAGCCGATGCCGGGAGTCTCGATCGAAGACGACGGCTACAAGGGCGGGCTCAAGGGAGTCGACAATGGTCGCCTCGCCTTCGACTCCGTGCGGATCCCACGCACCAACCTGCTCAATCGCTACGGAGACGTCACCGCCGACGGCACGTACTCCTCCCCCATCGAATCGCCGGGACGCCGCTTCTTCACGATGCTCGGCACCCTGGTCCAGGGTCGTGTTTCGCTCGACGGCGCCTCAGTGGTCGCATCGAAGATCGCCCTCGACATCGCCGTGCGCTACGGACTCGAGCGCAAGCAGTTCACGGCCGGCGATGACTTCGCCGAGACGACTCTGCTCGACTACGGCCAGCATCAGCGTCGCCTCATGCCGGCCCTCGCCGCCGTCTACGCCTCGGCGTTCGCGCACGAGAAGCTGCTGACCTCCTTCGAAGAGGTCTTCGCCGGAGCCGATGACTCCGAGGAGAACCGGGCTCTGCTCGAGACCCGGGCGGCTGCGTTCAAGGCCGACTCGACCTGGATGGCGCTCGACGTCATCCAGGAATGCCGTGAGGCCTGCGGCGGTGCCGGATTCATGGCGGAGAACCGCCTCGTCGGGCTGCGCGCCGACCTCGACGTCTACGTCACCTTCGAAGGCGACAACACGGTGCTGCTGCAGCTCGTGGCCAAGCGCCTCCTCGGCGACTATGCCAAGGAATTCGCGAACCTCGACGTCGGCGGAGCCGCCCGCTTCATCGGCACCCAGGCCGCCGAACATACGCTCTACCGCACCGGTCTGGCCAATGCCGGACGGGCGATCTCGGATGCGCTGACCCCGAACCTCGGCGACAAGCGGATCAGGTCGGGACGCCTGCAGCGGACACTGCTCGAAACGCGACTGGAGGTCATGGTCGCCGGAGTCGCTCAGGCACTGCGACCTGCGACGAAGATGCCGGCCGCGCAGGCGGCCGATCTGTTCAACGTCCACCAGCATGAGCTCATCGAGATGGCACGCGCCTATGTCGAGCTCGAGAAGTGGAAGGCGCTGGACGAGAAGATGAAGGAGCAGACCGACGCCGATCAGGCCAAGGCCTTCCGTCGTCTGCGTGACACCTACGGTCTCGGACTGATCGAGAAGCACATGGCCTGGCACCTCATGTACGGTCGCCTGCCGATGTCGCGTGCACGCCAGATCAACGAGACGCTGAACCGTCTGTGCAAGAAGCTTGCCGCCAATGCCCTCGACCTCGTCGAAGCATTCGGCTACTCGGATGTCCACCGTCGGGCCACCATCGCCTCCGGCGTCGAAGCCGAGCGTCAGGCAGAGGCCGCCGACTACTACCGTCGGGCGCGGGCTCGTCAGGACTTCCCGGTCGACGAGAAGCAGCTGCGCAAGGCCGCGAAGAAGAAGGCGAAGGCCGCCGCACGGTGACCGCAGGCCCGTGATCCGGGCACACCAGAAGACCCCCGCAGCGAACGGTCTGCGGGGGTCTTCTGGTGCTTGGGGAGATTCGGGTCGCCGGCTGGCGACGGTGCTCGCTGCCAGCCAGCCCCGACGGTCTCAGTCGGCGAGGAAGTCGGCGAGCACCGCGGAGATCTTCTCCGTCTCGGTGAGGAACCCGTCGTGGCCGACCGGGGAGTCGATGATGTGGTGTCGCACTCTCCCCGGCAGCGCCTCGGCGAGGATGCCCACCTGTTCCGGCGGGAACAGCCGATCCGAGGACACGGAGACCACGAGGTTGTCGGCGCAGGCGTCGGCCAGTGCCACCGTGAGGTCGGAGGAGCGACCTCGGCGCACATCGTGGTCGCGCAGGGCACGTGTGAGCACGATATAGCTGTGCGGATCGAACCGGGCGGTGAGCTTCTTGGCCTGATGGTCCAGGTACGAGGTCACCTCGTAGTAGTCCTCCGAACGCAGGCGGCGGGAGAAGCGTTCATTGAGGTCGGCATCGTTGCGATACGTCAGGTGCGCGATCTGCCGGGCCAGTCCGAGACCATGACTGGGGAAGCTGCCGACGGCCGAATAGTCTCCGGAGTAGTAGTCGGCGTCGAGTTCGATCGCGCGTTCCTGCATCATCGCCCAGGCGATCTGGTCGGCTTCGCAGAAGGCCGGTGCGGCGATGACCGCGCATTTGCGGACCTTCCGGCTGTCCAACAGAGCGAACTCGAGCGCTCGCGCACCTCCCATGGATCCGCCGATGACGGCGACCCAGGAGTCGATGCCGAGGATCTGGGCGAGATTGTGCTCCAGGCGTGCCATGTCGCGGATCGAGACCCGAGGGAATCGGGAGCCGTAGGCCAGACCGTCATCATAGGACGACTGCGGCCCGGTCGTTCCCGAGCAGCCTCCGAGGGAGTTCGCACACACCACGAAGTACTTGTCGGTGTCGACGGCTTCCCCGGGCCCGACGACACCCGCCCACCATTCGGTGACGCGGGTGTCGCCGGTCAGAGCATGCTCGATGAGGATCGCATTGGACCGGTCGGCGTTGAGGGCGCCGAAGGTCTCATAGGCGATCTCGACCGTGCCGAAGGTGTGTCCCGAGTCCGTACCGAAGCCGAGGATCCGTTCGACGGAAGTGCTCTGGGTGGTCATCTCAGGCCGCGGTCTGCGCCTTCGCCGCAGCTGCCGCGAAGCCCTTGTCGAGGTCGCCGATGATGTCGTCGACACCTTCGATGCCCACGGACAGGCGGACCAGTGCCGGGTTGACTCCGGCCGCTTTCTGGGCTTCCTCGTCGAGCTGAGCGTGCGTGGTCGAGGCCGGGTGGATGACGAGCGAGCGGACGTCGCCGATGTTCGCCACCAGCGAGTGCAGTTCGAGGGCGTCGACGAAGGCCACAGCAGCGTCGTATCCGCCGGCGATGTCGAAGGCGAGCACCGAACCCACGCCGTTCGGCAGGTACTTCTTGGCCAGTCCGTTCCAGGGGCTCGACTCGAGTCCGGCGTAGGCGACGCGGTCGACCTGGCTGTGAGCCTCGAGGTAGGCGGCGACCTTGTTCGCGTTCTCCACGTGGCGCTCGATGCGCAGGCTCAGGGTCTCGATGCCCTGGGCCAGCAGGAACGCGTTCGTCGGGCTGAGCGAGGGTCCGAGGTCGCGCAGGCCCTGCACGCGAGCCTTGAGTCCGAAGGACACGTTCACTCCGAAAGCTCCGTCGGCGCCGAGGTCGCGAGCGAAGACGAGTCCGTTGTAGGAAGCGTCGGGTTCATTGAAGCCGGGGAACTTCTCCGGCTGTGCTCCGTAGTCGAAGTTGCCGCTGTCGACGAGGACACCGGCAACGGAGTTGCCGTGGCCGCCGAGGTACTTCGTGGCCGAGTGGAGCACGACGTCGGCACCGTGTTCGATCGGACGCACGAGGTAGGGGCTGGCGAGGGTGTTGTCGACGATCAGCGGCACACCGGCATCGTGAGCGATTCCGGCGATCGCCTCGATGTCGAGGATGTCTGAGCGCGGGTTCGACACGACCTCGCCGAAGAGGAGCTTCGTGTTGTCCTGGATCGCGTTCTTCCACGCCTCATGGTCGTCGACATTGACGAAGGTGGTCTCGATGCCGAGCTTGCGCAGGGTGACGTCGAGGAGGTTGACGGTTCCGCCGTAGAGGCTGGAGCTGGCCACGATGTGGTCACCGGCTCCGGCGACGTTCGTGATCGCGAGGAATGCCGCGGACTGGCCCGAGGCGGTGAGGACGGCGTGGACGCCGCCTTCGAGATCGGCGATGCGGTTCTCGACGACCTCGTTCGTCGGGTTCGTCAGGCGGCTGTAGACGGGGCCGACGTCGGTCAGCGCAAAGCGCGCTGCGGCGTGGTCGACGTCGTTGAACACGAACGAGGTGGTCTGGTGAATGGGCAGGGCGCGCGAACCGGTGGTCGGATCGGGAACCTGTCCGGCATGGATCTGTCGGGTTTCGAATGCCTGGGTCATGGTGACTCTCCTGTATGAGTGCGGTGGCGGTGTCGCTGGTTGAGGCGATGTGATGTGTCTACTGTCATCGACTTCGCCGGCTGGCACCCGCCTGTGTGTCATGTTGGCGTCATCGTGTGTCATGTTTCGTCACACCGTGCCGTGCAGCTGTCATCTGGCAGTGCCGACGTTCACCGGAAGTTCCGCGCCTTCGTCGGCAGCTGGACCTCGAGGGGGACGAGTTTGTGCGCGTAGAGGCTGACCACGTCTCCCCCGCGCTGGATGAGTCCGGTGACGACGAGGGCGTTGCGGGAGGTCGCGACCGTGCGGAAGCGTTTCATCAGCCCGGCCGTGGCTACGACGTTGAGCATCCCGAATTCGTCTTCGAGGTTGATGAAGGTGATCCCCGAGGCGGTGGCCGGGCGCTGCCGGTGGGTGACGATCGCGGCCACCGTCATCCGGGTTCCGTCCGCCGCACGCGCCGCATCCGCGGTCGATGAGTATCCGCGGGCGCTCAGCGTCTCGCGCATCATCTCCGTGGGGTAGCCGTCGACGGTGATCCCGGTGGAGAAGAGTTCGGCCAAGGTCGTATCGAAGGCGTCCATGGTCGGCAGGCTCGGCGCCGAGTCCACGCTCGCCGTTCCCGGCAGCAGCCCCGGATGGGCACCGGCGACTCCCCCGGCCAGCCACAGGGCCTGCCGTCGGTCGAGGTCGAATCCGGACAGGGCCCCGGCCGTGGCCAGCGATTCCAGGGCCTGCTTGCCGATGCCGGTGCGTTCGGCCAGGTCCGCCACCGAGGCGAAGGGAGCGATCTCGCGTTCGGTCACGATCACCTCGGCGAAGGAGCCGACATGCGCGACCGTGTCCAGTCCCAAGCGGATCCCCAGCTCCCCCGCCGAGGCGGTCGTGTCCTTGTCCGCTCCCGCTGAGGCGGTGCCCCCGCCCCCTGCCTCTGCGACCCGTTCGAGGTCCGTGGCCGCCTGCGACCGGCGGATGTCGACGGGCAGGATCGGCACTCCGTGCCGGCGGGCATCGGCGATGAGCGACTGCGGGGAGTAGAAGCCCATCGGCTGGCTGCGTAGCAGACCTGCGGTGAAGGCGGCGTGGTGATGGTATTTGAACCAGGCAGACTGATAGACGAGGTTCGCGAAGCTGATGGCATGCGATTCGGGGAACCCATAGTTCGCGAAGGCCGCGATGGTGGAGAAGATCGTCTCGGCGGTCTCCGCGTCGACTCCGCGCTCCATGGCTCCGGTACGGAACTTCTCGGCGAGTTCGGCCATCCGCTTCTCCGACCGACGGGAGCCCATGGCCTGCCGCAGCCGGTCGGCATCGGCACCGGTGAACCCGCCGACGTCGATGGCCATCTGCATGAGCTGCTCTTGGAACAGAGGGACCCCGCAGGTCTTGGCCAAGGACTTCTCGAGCAGCGGGTGGAGGTATTCGACCTCATCCAGACCCTGCCGTCGGCGGATATAGGGGTGGACGGAGCCACCTTGGATCGGCCCCGGTCGGATGAGGGCGACCTGGACGGCCAAGTCGTAGAACTTCTCCGGGCGCAGCCGGGGCAGGGTGGCCAGCTGGGCGCGGGATTCGACTTGGAAGACCCCGATCGCGTCGGCGCGGCAGAGCATCTCGTAGACGGCTTCGTCGTCGTCATCGATCTCCGCCCGGTCGATGAGGACCCCAGTATGACGGTGGACGAGTCCGACCATCTCGTGCAGGGCGGTGAGCATGCCCAGACCGAGCAGGTCGAACTTGACCAGGTCCATGGCCGCGCAGTCGTCCTTGTCCCATTGGACGACGGTGCGGTGGCCCATCGTCGCCTTCTCGATCGGCACGACTTCACCGATGGCACGGTCGGCCAGGATCATCCCACCGGAGTGGATTCCCAGATGGCGCGGTGAGCCGAGCAGATCCTCGGCGACCTTGAGCACCGGTGCGGGCACCGGTGAGTCCTCGGCATCGGGCAGGCTCGACCACCGGTTGCTCGACTTCGAGAACGCATCCTGCTGGCCGGGGGCATAGCCGAGGCTGAAGGCGGCGTCCCGGATAGCCGATTTCGCACGGTAGGTGATGACATTGGCGACCTGGGCGGCCCGGTCACGGCCGAAATGGTCGTACACGTATTGGATAACCTCTTCGCGGCGGCCGGATTCGATGTCGATGTCGATGTCCGGGTACCCCTTGCGGTCCGGGGACAGGAACCGGTCGAAGAGCAGTCCGTGTTTGACGGCGTCGACGGCGGTGATGCCGAGGACGTAGCAGACCGCGGAGTTCGCCGCCGACCCCCGGCCTTGGCAGAAGATGCCCATATTGCGGCAGAACTCGGTGATGTCGAAGACGATGAGGAAGTAGCCGCAGAAGCCCAGTTGGGCGATCATGTCCATCTCCCGGTCCAGCTGCTCCCAAGCCCGCGGGTGCTCTGCTCGGGATCCGTAGCGGGTGCGGCCGCGTTCGGCGATGAGGCCACGCAGATACTTCTCCCCCTCGGTCTCATCGGGCATCGGCGCCTTCGGCAGGTCGGGACGGGCCGAGGAGAGGACGAAGGAGCAGTCCTGACCGATCCGCACCGCATTGTCCACAGCCTGCCGCGGGAATCGCGCGAGCATCTCCTGGCCGGTGTGGATGCGTGCGCTCGCCGTCGCCGGCAGCCATCCGGCCAGTTCGTCCAGGGACTTCCGCGACCGCACCGAGGCGCGCACCTGAGCCGACTTCCACTCGGCCCGGGTGGCGAAGTGGACGGCATTGCTGGCGATGATCGGCAGGCCCGTCCGCTGGGCCAGATCGCCGAGGTGGCCCAGCCTCTCGTCGTCATCCGGGGTTCCGTCCCGGCTGAGTTCGACGGCGACCCGGTCGGGTCCGAAGAGTGCGGTGAGTTCGCGCAGAGCGCTGAGTCCGCCGTCGTCGTCGCCCAACGCTCGTCGCAGCGGTCCTTTGCGGCAGCCGGTGAGGATCATCCAGTCTCCGTCCTCTGCCGCGAGTTCTTCGAGGTCGAAGAGCGGACGGTTCTTCTCACCGCGCAGGTTCGCCTCGGTGATGACCTGAGAGAGCTGGTGGTAGCCCTCGACGCTGCGGGCGAGGACGAGCAGGTGGGTGGCATCGGGGTCGGTCTGTCCGGGGATCTTCTCGGCCAGCCCGATGGACAGTTCGGAGCCGAACACGGTGTCCAGCCCCACCTCGGCGGCGGCATGGGCGAAGCGGACGGCACCGTAGAGTCCGTTGTGGTCGGTCAGCGCCAGGGAGCTCAGCCCGGCGGCGGCGCCGGCGGCGACGAGTTCTTCGGGGTCGGAGGCTCCGTCGAGGAAGCTGAACTGGGAGTGCACATGCAGCTCCGCCCAGTCGACCTGCTTCCGCAGCAGTCCCGGTCCGCGGTTCGGCCCCTGAGCGCTGCCGGCGCCTGCCGGCTCCTGATAGCGGCTGCGTCCGTCCGAACCGCCGGGGCCGACCGAGACTTGGTAGCGGTCGGGGCGGGAGAACGCAGGAGCATCGGAGCCGTCGGCGTGCTTGTCGACAGGCTGTCTTCCTGCCGGGTTCTCACCAGCAGGCTGTTTGTCCGCCGGGGAGGACGGGATGTCCTTGCCCTCGAGGCGGCGGGCCAGCTTCGACCACGGTGTGCGCGGGTTCGAGAATCCCATCGGGATCTCCTCCTCTCAAGTGGGGTCGTTCTCTCGGTTGGGGTCGTTGGTCGGCAGGTTGCCGGTCAGCGGTAACGGCCGGTGAGGTACCACTGGCCGTGCTCTTTGCTCAGCAGAAGGGCTCGGCCGGCATCGGTGACCACCTGCAGCCGGGTGCGGTAGACGGCTCGGTTCGGGTCCCACCATCCGGATTCGATGGGCCAGGAACCGGAGTAGTCGGTGATGGTCTCGGTCTGCCCGGTGGGGAATCTGATCGTCGCCGGGGCCGCACCCAGACCCGAGGGGCGTGCTTCCACCGGTGAGCCGTCCGCGGCGAGCACGTCGACGGCGGAGTGTTCGACGGTCGTCGGACGGGGTGCGTGCAGAGCACCGGGCCAGGGAGCGGCGGGGCTGCGTTCGGGGACGGCCGCCTGCTGCCACGGGGTCCACAGGTTCGTCTCTGCCGGGTCCCACCCGCCTTGGATGCCCGGAACCAGGACGGCATCGGGACCGAACAGTCCCTGCAGACGCTCGAGCGTATGGGTGATCTGCCCGGTGTTCTCGTCGAACAGGCTGCGTGTGGCACCGATCGGGGTGGTCAGTTCGGCCGCGATGAGGCGCAGCGCGATGATGCCATCCTCGGAGAAGTCCTCGGCGTCGGGTGCCGGCTCGTCGACGATGTCGAGTTCCTGCGGGTCAGGCTGTGCCGTGCGGGGATTCTGTCCCGGAGGCGAACCCCGGCCCACTCCCGCCAGCCAGCCTTCGGCCTGCCACCGCAGGCGGTCGGCGATCGCATTCTCCTGCATGTCCTCGATCCGCCAGGTCCGGGACGAGGACTGGCCGCCCGCGGCATCGAGTTCGATCGTGATCTGGGTGCAGACCAACCCCTGTCTGCGCACCTTGCCCAGCAGGTCGGCACCGAGCTGGCGGGCGAGGAAGCCGAGGGTATCGCTGCGGGTCGTCGGGGCATCGAGGTCGAGTTCGACGTCGAGCTGTTCGCCGCGGACATGATCGGCGAGCGGGGCTCCTGCCCGCCCGGAGGCCAGGTCGTGCAGATGCCGACCGAAGGCGCCGAAGCGTGCGTTCACGTCTTTGGTCGCGAGGCGGGCGAGGTCACCGAGGGTGCGCAGCCCCAGCTGCAGGAAGACCTCGATCAGCGCGGTCGCCTCGGCGCCGGCGTATTCCAGGGTGGTGATCGGCTGGGCGGAGAGGAAGTCCACGGTCTGTCCGGGTTCGACGCGGCGCGCCTGTCCGGCGGCGAGGACCGCGGCGAAGACGGTGTCGGCGATCCCGGGGAAGAACTCCCATCCGGTGTCATCGACAAGCGCCGAGACCAGTGTCTCGACCGCATCGGCTTCGTCGGCGTAGCCGTGTCTGAGCGAGTCGAGAGGGATCGCCAATGTTCCCGGGCTGAGCAGGGTGAACCGTGCGACGAGGTTGTCGAGGGCACCGACGCCGGCACTGAAATGTCGGTTGTCGGCCTCTTCGTCCCAGACCGCGATGTGGGCTTCCGGACAGCGGTATCCCACGGCGCGTTTGTTGTTCCCGGCGGTGATTCCGGCGGCACGGGCCGGAGCATCGGCGGCGATGACCTTGCCGGCGTGGAGGACCGCGACAGGGCGGCCCGGTGCGATGTCGTGTTCGACCGCTGCGGCCACCGCCGGCCAGTCGGGAACAGTGAGCACGAGGGTGCGGCCGGACTCATCCGACATGGCTGATCACCTGCCGCAGCTGTGTGATCGTCGACCACCGAGGATCGTCGTCCGTGCCCGTGGCCGGATCTGTGCCCAGATCCGTTGTCGGGGCCTTGGACGCTCCGCCGTCTGCCACCACTTCCAGCGTCCCCGCGGGGACGCTGGCGGGAGTTCCTGACGGTCCTGGCAGCAGGAACCGGTGGGTTCCCGTCTGTGAACGAGCGCGGACGAGGCAGGACTGCAGACGGCCGTGACCGTGTTCGGCACCCGACCAGCGGGTGTCGGTGATCTCGATCTGCTCCGTACTGCCGGAAAGAGGTCGGAGGCTGATGAGGCTCATTCGTCGTTCACGGATCTTCGCCAGGAGTCGGGCCCGTTCCGAAGCACTCGGGGCGAAGCCGGGGTCGACGAGGATGATGTCGAAGGATTCGATGAGGATCGAAGCCACTCGCAGCCAGTCCTCACCAGGGGTCGCGAGGTTGACGAAATGGTCGAGATCGACACCGAGGTCGGCGATCGAGGACACGGACGGTTCGCCGAGCCCGATGCCGGCACACCACTTCTGCTCCCGGGTCGCCGCAGCGATCGTCGCCAGGCCGCAGCTCAGCGACAGCTCACCGGTGACAGTGACGAGTTCCCCACGCGGCAGACCGCCGCGACGGAACAGCGGAGAGAGCACAGGATCCACCGGATGAGGTGGGATCTTGTCGAACAGTGCCGCAGCCGTGGAGATCCCCGTCTCCCGACTGAGCTGTTCGATGACCGGTGCTGCTGACATGACATCCATTATCGAACTGGTGTTCTAAATTGGCAAGATTCAGACAACAGCTTTGCTTTCCCGGGCGTGTCGCCATTCGGCTTCGAACATCCATGCGATACAGAGGCCGAGGTCAAAGCCGTAACCGCCGCCGACAGTGCCGGGATCGGCCGCTTTCGTGATCTGCCTGACCTTGGCAACGCGAACCGCCGTGTTGAACATCATCCGTCCCCTCACCCGGCTTTCCAGAGGAAGCAGCTGGGAGCCGTCGGGCAAGTAGAAGGCAAAGGCGGCGGGACCGCGCATCGCTCCAGCGAAGTCCGCTCCGGTGCGTTCGATGCGCAGCTGGTATTTGTGTACCACGGTGTAATGTCTGCGACAGAGCAGGATGAGATTGTCCATATCGGTCCCCCCGCCCTGCAACCAAGGGCGGATATGGTGGGCATCACATCGCCTGCGGGCACGGCAGCCGGGGAATTGGCAGCAGACATCACGCACGCTCAGTGCCATTCGCTGTCGCCTGCTCACCAGACGCTTCGAGCGCCCGAGCATGAGGACGTCACCTCCGGCATCCTTGATCGCCCCGCTGATCAGCGCCTCACAGCTCAGGCGCTCCGCCGTCGCCGCAGTGATGCCGCCGAACCCTTCGATCCGGCAGGTCGTATCCGCGCCTCCGCTCGGCGTCCCCGCGGGGACGCTTCCCTCGACTCCTGCCGGATGGTCCGGTTCGCTTTCCGTCCCCGCGGGGACGCAGACGGCGGTCGCCGGCCTTGCGGGGATGCTGAGCAGAGGGGGCTTGAACGCGGGCGCGGCTTCCATCGTGGCGCCGCTGCGGGTGATCACCTCTGCGGAGGCATGAACGAGCAGTCGGGCACGATCGGCGTCGATCGAACCCGTGGGCTCGGCACGAGGGAAGGCGTGGATGATCTCCATCAGGCACATGACCTGGGAGACCGGCTCATAAGGAGCCTCGTCCGCTTTGCCGCCCTCGCCCGCAGCCCCCTCCTCATCAGAACCGCCGTCATGGACGGGACGTTCGAGAACCTGGCGGGCGGCGTCGAGCATCGCGGCGATCTCTGCGGCGTCGTCTTCCTCGAGTTCGATCGTGATCCGGGTCCGATCGGGTGCCACCTGACGCATGCTCACACTGTCCTGAGCCAGGTACAGAGGGAACGGGCCGTTGTCGATCTTGTCGGCCAGCTGCTGGTAGTTCTGCGAGATCCGACTGATCTGGCTGCCGGTGGCGAGGGTGGCCAGACGCAGCGCCTCATCGTCGCCGATCCGCTCCCCCAGTCGGGTCACTTCCCTCACCTTTGAGAAGCTGACATCACCGCCCGCCAGACTCTTCTTCACCTTCGGCATCTCCCGCAGAGCCTTCATCACGCGCACATACTCGCGAGCCGTGTGCATGCTCACCGACGCCACATGCATCACCCACTCGGTCAGGGTCTTCACACCGACCCATTCCGCCCACAATCCCCGTCTCTCGACCTCGTCGATGAGGGTGATGACGCGGGCATGGCAGAAGGAGATGCATGAGATGTTGCGCCGGATATCCGTCACGATCTGCTCACAGGTGAGGGTGCTGGGGTCCGCATCGGCGTCAGCCCCTCCATAGTCCTTCGGATCGACGCTCAACCCCTCGAGCTCCGCGGTCTCGGCTGCGCGCGGTCGGGTCGATTCCTGTGCAGCCGAACTCGCTCCTGCCTCATCCCACCGAGCCGTGGTCTGCTGTCCCTTGCCCCTCGGGCCCGAGCCTGCCCATGCCTGAGCGGACGGAATTCCGCTCTGGCTTGCCGAGGCCACGGCCGCTTCCCTCACACGTCTTTCCCATTCCATGTCCTCGCCCCACGGATCGACCTGATCTTCGTTGTGCATGGCTTCGCTCCTCGTGCCGTTCGGCCCCGCAGCCCCCATGACCACCGACCGTGCTCCCACTCTAGAACTCGGCACTGACACGAGAATTTCCTCTAATACAAGCTGAACTGATTATTCATTGGTCATCTTCGATTCGTTTTCGTTTCTGCTGGTGATGGCTGCACACCTGCCGAAGCCACCGCAACCTGCTCCCGCCGACGCGCTCGCGTCAGTGCGTCAGGGTAGGGTGGCGTCATGACCGACGGCACAAACGGCACTTCGTTCCGCGAAGCGGCCACGCGTGATTCCTATGATGCGATCGCCCGGACCTACACGGAATGGGTCGCCGATGAGCTCACCGCCAAACCGCATGACCGCGCCGTCCTCGGGGCCTTCTCCGAGCTCGTCCTCGGCACCGGCTCGACGGAGGTCCTCGACCTGGGCTGCGGGCCCGGTCGCATCACCACATTCCTCGCCGCCCTCGGACTCGAACCGCGTGGACTCGACCTCTCCCCTGCCATGATCGAACTCGCGCAGGGCCTCTATCCGGCGCATCAGTTCGACATCGGGTCGATGACCGCCCTGCCTTATGCCGATGAGTCCTTCTCCGGTCTCGTCGCCTGGTATTCGACGATCCACGTCCCAGACGATGAGCTTGTCCTCACCTTCGCCGAGGCGGCCCGTGCCCTGCGTCCGGGCGGTTGGTTCCAGTTGGCGTTCCAGCTCGGGGACCGGGTCGATCACTTCTCCGATCTCGCCGGCTTCGACGTCGATCTCGACTTCCACCGCCGCTCGATCGATGACGTGCTCACCGCGCTCGAACCGCACGGCTTCATTCCTGCCACCCGCCTCGAACGCGAACCCGACCGAACCGGTCGCTTCCCGGAGACGACCAGGCAGGGATACCTCCTCGTTCGTAAGGCCAGCCTCTGAGGTGAGAAGATGAGGGTGATATGAACATCGACATCGTCTTCCACACTCCCGAGATCCCCGGCAACACCGGAAACGCCATCCGGCTCGCCGCGGTCACCGGAGCCCATCTGCATCTCGTCGAGCCCCTCGGCTTCGACCTCTCCGACGCGAAGCTGCGCCGAGCCGGTCTCGACTATCACGACCTCGCCCATGTCACCGTCCATCCTTCGATCGACGAACTCTGGGGCCACCTCGGCGAACGTCGGGTGATCGCGTTCAGCACGCATACGGACAATTCCTTCGCCGAGGTGGACTACCAAGACGGTGATGTCCTCCTCTTCGGACGCGAGTCGACGGGACTGCCCGACGAAGTCGTCAACGACAAGCACGTGGATATGACCGTGCGGATTCCGATGCTTCCGGCACGCCGTTCGCTCAACTTGGCGAATTCGGCATCCATCGCCATCTACGAAGCCTGGCGTCAGCACGGCTACGCAGGGGCCTGAACCCGCGTAGACTTCTTCGCGAACGCTTTACCTGAAAGGACCACTATGACCGCAAAGGTGCTCACTGTCGCCGGATCCGATGTCTCCGGAGGAGCCGGACTCGAAGCCGATCTGAAGATGTTCGACGAATACGGGGCCTTCGGCACTGCCGTCGTCACCTGCATCGTCACCTTCGATCCCCATGACGGATTCGCCCACGTCCTCGAGTTCATCGAGCCCGAGGTCGTCACCCGTCAGCTCGAATCGACGCTGGCCGTGCACGAGTTCACCGCCATCAAGTCCGGAATGCTCGGCTCCGTCGACTCGGCACTGGTCCTCGCCGAAGAGCTGAAGACCAATGATCTGCCGTACGTCTTCGATCCTGTGCTCGTGTGCAAGGGCGCGGGCACCATGGTCGATCTCAAGGATCTCTTCGTCGAGAACCTCGTGCCTCTGGCCACCGTCGTCACCCCGAACCTCGAAGAGGCCGCGACCTTGGCCGGGGTCGAGCCCATCGACTCCGTCGAGGGCATGATCGAGGCTGCGAAGATCATCCACGGGCAGGGCGCGAAGAACGTCGTCGTCAAGGGCGGAGCCCGCCTCGCCGGGGACGATGCCATCGACATCCTCTTCGACGGTGAGACCGTGACGACTCTGCGCTCGCGCAAGGTCAACAACAAGCTCGTCAACGGCGCAGGCTGCTCCTTCGCCTCCTCGATCGCGGCAGGAATCGCTACCGGTCTCGACATCAAGGACGCCGTCGTCTCCGCCAAGGAGAAGGTCGCCCACGGAATCGCGAACTGCCTCGACAATGCCACCGGCGTCGCCTCGCTCTACCATCCGGCGGCACGGGTGAGCCCCTCCTCCGAGGTCTCAGTCACCGTCGACTGATCATCGGCGCTTCGGCTGCGTCCCCGCGGGGACGCAGCCAGTCGCGGTCGGGACATCGCATCAGAGTCAGTCGACCTGCAGACAGCAGATCGCCCCGCACACCATTTCGGTGTGCGGGGCGATCTGTATGAAGCTGTTGGAAACGCCCGAGATCAGCGCTTGCCGAAGCCCTTGTAGCGATCCTTGAACTTCTCCACGCGGCCGGCGGAGTCGAGGATGCGCTGCTTGCCCGTGTAGAACGGGTGCGAAGCGGACGAGATCTCGACGTCGATCACGGGGTAGGTGTTGCCGTCTTCCCACTCGATGGTCTTCTCGCTCTTAGCGGTGGAGCGGGTGAGGAACTTGGTGCCGGAAGCCAGATCGTTGAACACGATCGGCGCGTATTCCGGGTGGATGTCCTTCTTCATTTTCTTACCTCTGCTGAATTCTTTCAGGCGCCTGATATGAGTTGAACTCATCTGCCAGTGCCCGAATTCGTCTGCTGGACACGCTCCGAACCGTAGGAACCGGACACGGAGCGACAATCGATTCTAACTGATGGGCCCGGACAAAGCGATTCGACACGGATCTCCTAAACTGTGGCCATGACCACGAAGGAACGCCTCTCCACTCAGTTCACTCTCCGACCCGCCGCCACCGCCACCGAACTCATGGCCGAATCGACGGCCGCCGCCTTGTCCACGGTCTCCGGCGATGTCGACGTCTTCGATATCGATCCGCAGATCGCCGATACCGCTGCTCTCCTCGATGCCACGGATCTGCCTCCGGCCACCTCGGCGAACTGCGTTCTCGTCGCCGGTTCCCGGAGTGGCGAGGAGCGGATCGCCGCCTGCATGGTGCTGGCGAACACCCGCGCCGATGTCAACAAGCGGGTCAAGAAGCTCCTCGATGTCCGCAAGGCCTCGTTCCTGCCGCTCGAGCGCGCCGTGAGCGAATCCGGGATGGAGTACGGCGGTATCGGACCGATCGGCCTGCCGGAGAATTATCGTGTGCTCATCGACTCCCGTGTCGCCGAGTCCGACGAACTCATCATCGGTTCCGGTATCCGCGGCTCCAAGCTGCTCCTCTCCGGCTCCGCGCTCGCGTCCCTGCCCGGCGCCGAGGTGATCGAGGATCTCGCGAACGAAATCGGCTGACCGTGGCGCTCGGTCCCGCGCCGTCCGTCAGTCAGATGCGGCTCGTCAGTTCAGTCCCGCTCGTTCGATGACGAAGTCGATGAGCGGGGCGTAGAGGTTCGGCACGACGTCGTCATCGAGCGGGATGGTCGCTTCGATCTGCCCCTGCGCCTCGGCGACGAAAAGGGCGGGATCGTTGCAGTCGGCGTAGCCGATAGTTCGCAGTCCCCGGCTCGAGGCAGCACCAGCCCAACCATGATCGGCCACAACGAGGTCCGGGGCCGACCCGCCGCGGGCGGCGAAGTCGTTGAGCAGCGCATGCATCGGTTCGGCCAGGTGGGTGTGCGGGCTGCCGCCATGCTGGTGCCAGGTCCACACATTGTTGATCTGTCGGACGTCCCCGCCGATCTCCGGGACTGGGATGAAGTGATCACGGGTGTCGATAACGGCGCCGGCGTCCTTTGCTGCGGCGGCAATTGCCATATGCACGGGCAGAAGCCCTGCGGGGTGGCCGGTGGCGAAGAGGATCCGGCCTCGGGCGTGCGCGACCTCGCCGACCGCCTCGGCGAGCTTCTCCAGAGCGTCGATGCAGCCTTCGGTGGAGATCGTGTCCACGCCTTCGACGAACTCGGGATCGGGCCGCAGACCGCAGCGTTCGACCATGAGCGCGAACACTGAGTCGTAGTCCCAGTCGCGGGTGAGTTCGACGCCGAAGTCGAATTGGCGTTCCTGGTCGAGGAACCGGTGGATGTGCGAGAGGTTGTTCTCTCTCGGGGTGGCGACCTCCCCGGTGATCCGTCCGATTTCAAGAGCAAGGGCTAGGGTGCTGCGGTCCACTGGGGTCCTCTCCGTCATGACTGCGGGAATGATCACTGTCTTTCCGAGACGATCATACGGATGATGAGCGCGATCATCAGATCCTTCTCGGAAGGTTCACTCATCGCGACCAGCAGCGTCATCGCTGCCAGCGCATTGTTGTCGACTCGCCTGTTGCCATCGGGGTCGATCAGCGCGCCGTTGCGGTCAAGGAAGGTGACGAACAGCGCCGCGGCGCTGCGCTTGTTGCCGTCGGAGAGGGGGTGGTCTTCTCTTCGGCAGTCGGATAGAGTTCGTGGTCTCCGAACCCCTGATAGATCGCCCCGATGACAGCCCCTAGAGCATCGCCTCGTTCCCTCCCCAGCAATTTATCGTCGGGAAATGCCAATGACAGTCCGCCGATGACCCTGCGTGCTTCTTCCAGGGTCAATTCCCATCCAGGCACGGAGCTCGATTTCGACGACAAGTTTCCTTCGTCATAATCTCTGAGCATGGTGAGACTTGGCAGGTACGTTGACAGTACGTCGGCAACCCCGCAACCAATTCGTCCTGCGACCTCGTCAGCACGCTGACAATCTTTCCCAATTCTGACAACCGCCGTTGGTTGACGGCGGCTCCTTCGATCGCATAGCGATGAAGTTCATCGTTTGCCCCACGGCGAAATCGCACTCCTTCCGACGACTTCACTCGAAATCCCACCGACAGGACCATGTCGAGGCTGTAGTGCTCAACCATACGTGTGACTGTTCGGGCGCCCTCTTTTTGAACTGTCGCAAATTTTGCGACAGTTGGCTCACCGTCGAGTTCCTCCCGCAGAGCGTTGTTGATATGTTTGCCGATCGTCTTCACATCACGTCCGAACAGATGCGAAAGCTGATGCCGTGTCACCCAAACGGTATCGGAATCAGTGCGCACCTCGAGCGCGGTGTCACCGTCAGCGGTCGGATACAGCTCAATCGAATTGCTCATAATCAAACGTCAAAGTGCGCCACTGACACGACTCACTCGTCCTGCAGGGCGAAGCAGGTGACCGCCGAGGCGGCCGCGACGTTGAGGGAGTCCACTCCCCCGCTCATGGGGATCATCACGGTCGAGTCACAGGCGGCGATCGTCGATCGCCTGAGTCCTTCGCCTTCAGTGCCGAAGACGACTGCGGTGCGCTCCGGTGCCGAGGCGGCGAAGTCGCGCAGCCCCACAGAATCATCGTCGAGTGCCAGGGCAGCCACGTGGAAGCCGGCGTCGTGCAGGGCAGAGATTCCGGCAGGCCACGGGTCGATGCGCGTCCACGGCACCTGGAACACCGTGCCCATGGACACACGGATCGACCGGCGATAGAGCGGATCGGCACAGCGTGGGGTCACGAGCACGGCATCGACGCCGAATGCGGCCGCAGAACGGAAGATGGCGCCGACGTTCGTATGGTCGACGATGTCTTCGATGACGACGAGTCGCCTGGCATCGGCGATCAAGGAGGAGACCGGAGACGGAGCGGGGCGGCCCATGGCGGCCAGAGCTCCTCGGTGGAGGTGGAATCCGGTCAGGGACTCCACAGCGGCATCCGTGCCGATGAAGATCGGCACATCGCTCTCAGCGATGATGTCGGCCAGGTCGAACAGCCATTTCGGGCTGGTGAGGAACGACCGAGGCGAGAGGCCGGCTGCATGAGCGCGGCGGATGATCTTCGAGGATTCGGCGATGAACAGCCCCTCGGCGGGTTCACGGACGCTGCGCAGGGCGACATCGGTCAGCTGCGTGTAGTCGCGCATGCCCTCGAGGCGCCCGTGCAGGGCATCGCCGGAATCATCGCCCTGGCTCCCAGAAGTCAGGTCCGCCTCGTCGAAGAAGCGCAGACGCTCGACGGCGATCCCGAGCTCAGCGGACCGATCGATGACCTGCTGGCGGGTCATGGGTGCCTTGGCCGGAGTGTTCACAGCGTGCTCCCGTTCACAGCGTGCTCCCGTTCACAGCGGAATTCCGTTCACAGCGTGAGGATCCTCCAGATCGCGACGAGTCCGAGGGCCACGATGACGGCGCGCAGCAGCACGGGCGAGAACTTCCGCCCGATTCGGGCACCGAAGTACCCGCCGATGAGTGAGCCGATGGCGATGCAGACAACGGCGATCCAGTTGATCCGGTCGTGGCCGACGATGATGTACGTGCTTGCCGAGACCGTATTGACGACGAGGACGAGGACGTTCTTCAGCCCGTTGAGTCGCTGCAGATCATCGGGCAGCAGCAGACCGAGCAGGGCGATGAGGATGATGCCCTGGGCGGCGGCGAAGTAGCCGCCGTAGATCGCGGTGAGGAAGACGACGATGAGCACGGCGATGTACCGGCCCGTGGACAGGCGATCCCCCGCCTTGGCGGCCCGATGCTCGACGCCGGCGGCCTCGGCCCGGCGCAGGGACCGGTTCTTCAGGTAGCGGGAGAGGTACGGCTGCCCGACCACCATGATCAAGGCCACGACGAGGAGGACCGGCACGATCGTCTCGAAAGCATCCTCGGGCAGGTGCAGCAGCAGATACGCACCGGTCAGCGACCCGAGCAGAGAGGCGGGAACGTATCCGAGAATCCGTTTCCACTGCCCTCGCAGCTCTTCACGGTATCCGAACGAGGAGGCGATATTGCCGGGGATGAGACCGACAGCGTTGCTCATCGTCGACACCACCGGCGGCACTCCGAAGGCGACGAGCGCCGGGAAGGTGATGAGCGTTCCGGAGCCGACGACGGCGTTGATGCCTCCTGCCGCGATTCCGGCGACGATGACAAGGCCGATCTGCCACGGTTCGAGGCTCAGGTTCGCCAGGAACTCCATGCTCAGAGGGCGGAACGTGCGTGGTAGCGCTGACCGTCCCGGGTGAGCTTGACGTCGATGCCGAAGGTCGCCGCGAGGTTCTCCGCCGTCAGGGTCTCCTCGATCGGACCTGCGGCCAGATCGGTGCCCTCGGACAGCAGCAGCACATGAGTGATGCCCTCCGGGATCTCCTCGACGTGGTGGGTGACCATGATCGTGGCCGGCGCCCACTTCGACGAGAGGATCTCCGAGAGTGCGCCGAGCAGCTCCTCACGCCCGCCGAAGTCGAGTCCGGACGCCGGCTCGTCGAGCAGCAGAAGCTCCGGGTCGGTCATGAGCGCACGCGCGATCTGCACACGCTTGCGCTCGCCCTCGGACAGCGTACCGAAGGTGCGATCGGCCAAGTGAGTGATGTGGAACGCGGCCAGCAGATCGCGGGCACGCTCGATATCGTCCTGCTCGTACTCCTCCACCCAACGTCCGGTGACGCCGTAGGCGGCGGTGAGCACGGTGTCGAGGACCGCTTCGGAACTCGGAATGCGGTTGGCCAGAATCGTCGAGGCATAACCGATGCGCGGGCGCAGCTCGAACACATCGACGCGGCCGAGCTGCTCCTCGAGGATGTTGACCGTACCCGTCGTCGGATGCATGCGACCGGCCGCGATTTCGAGCAGGGTCGTCTTGCCCGCACCATTGGGTCCGAGCACTGCCCAGTGCTCGCCTTCGGCGACGGTCAGCGAGAAATCGTCGAGGAGGAAATTCGTCCCCCGGCGCACGGACACAGAATCCAGATTCAGGACTTCACTCATATCTTCAGACTCTATCGCAGACGAGCCGTCTATCCTGGTTCGACATGGACCTCACGACCGACTCACTGCTGCTGACCCTGGCCCTCAACCACCGTCTGCGCTCGACCCTGCCCCCTGACGAGGTGACCTCTGCGTTCCTCGACGATGATCGTGATGTTCCTCTCATCGTCTCCGATGAGGTCTTCGACTCGGTCGTTCCCACCGGTCTGCTGCTCTTCATCGCTGAGGCGGCCGCCTCGGGAATCACCCATGCGCGCTTGGCGCTGCACCACCCGTCTCTGCCGCATACGACTCCCCCGGTCGATCGCACCGCCCGGACGAAGGTCGGACGCCACACCGCCCCCGTCGTCCTCCATCGCGGCGATGAGCAGGCGGCGATCGCCCTCATCGGCGCCGAGGCGAATGTGGAGATCATCGCCTGTGCGCCCACCGTCTTCCGCCCCGTCACGGTCGGGTCCGCCCCCGAGGCGCTGCGGCGTCTGCGCCTGCTGGTGATGGAGGGCTTACGCCTCGTCGAGACCATCGACGTTCCCGAGGACTGGCGGCAGGGGCCGTGGCGTGACTGGCAAGAGGAGCTGTCGACGATGCACCCGATCTCCCGGCTCATCCCCACTGAGGCGGATTCCCGAGCGATCTACGCCGCCCTCGACATCCACCACCGGATGCGCACCGTGCTCGCACCTGCGACCGTCGCCCCGCCAGAGTTCGGTGCGCTGCTGTCTCAGCTGCACCCCGCCGCCGCGGACTACATCATGGCAGTGGCTACGATGAAGGGGTGAATGAGACGCCTCAGGCCACCGCCTCCCAGATCCCCGTCCAACTGCTCGTCATGGACGTCGACTCGACGTTCATCAACGAAGAGGTCATCGACCTCATCGCCGCCCATGCCGGGGTCGGAGACAAGGTCGCCGACATCACCGAACGCGCCATGGCCGGAGAGCTCGACTTCGCCGAATCCCTGGCCGAACGGGTCGCCCTGCTGAGCGGGCTGCCGGAGACCGTGCTCGATGAGGTGCGAGAGCAGATCACCCTCACCGAGGGAGCCGCCGACCTGGTCGCGGCAGTGCACTCCTCGGGTGGCCAGGTGGCTCTGGTGTCGGGCGGCTTCACCGCCATCATCGCTCCCGTCGCCGCACAGCTGGGCATCACCGACGTCTTCGCCAACGGACTCGATATCCATGACGGGCTGCTGACCGGGCGGACGAACGGCCGTGTCATCGACCCGAGCGCCAAGGCCGAGATCTTCGAGGATCTGCTCGCTGCCGGCGGATACGATCGTGCCGCCTCGGTGGCGATCGGTGACGGCGCCAATGACATCGGCATGGTCGAAGCCGCCGGTCTCGGAATCGCCTTCTGTGCGAAACCGGCGCTCGTCGCCGCAGCGGACGCGTCCGTGGAGACACGCGACCTGCGAGCCGTCATCGACCTGGTCGCTGCGCGTGCAGACGTGTGAGCGATCCCTCCCAGGGTGTGGCACCGGCGCCATTGAACGCTGACTGACCGAAGACGCCTGTGGCGCTGACGAATGTTTCGTCAGCGCCACAGGCGTCTTGTCGACAGATCGCGTCGGTCAGACGGTGCGTTCAGACTCCGTGGAAGACCCGGATCTGCGGGGCCGGGTAGTGTCCCGGCTCCACGTCCCAGCTCTCGAGGTCGAAGACCGCGATCGACGAGGGACGGAAGGTATCGGGAACCCCGCCTTCCGGATTGAGGTGGCCCACCACCTCGGCGACGGTCGGCTGATGGCCCACGATATACGCGCACTGCGCATCCGCGGGAATCGAGTTGATCGCATCCAACCAGTCGTCGACGGACCCGGAATACAGCGAGGGATCCTCGCGCAGGGTCAGGTCACCCGGTTCGTCGAGGGTTCCTCCATGAGCGCGGTTGACGGCTTCGACGACGGCCTGTCCGGTCTGCACGGTGCGCCTGGCCGCCGAGGCGATGGCCACATCGGGTGACCAGCGCTCGGCGATCTCGGCTCCCGCCTCGACCGCTTGAGCCAGACCCTTCGCATCCAGTGACCGTTCGAAGTCGGTCGGACCGTGCGCTTCCGCCTTGGCGTGGCGGGCGAGGATGAGCACAGGCATGAGTGGTCTCAGGCGCCGGTGGAGTGGAATCCGCCGTCGACGTGGATCATCTCGCCGGTGGTGGCGGGGAACCAGTCGGAGAGCAGGGCGACGATGGCCTTGCCGGCAGGAGTGGTGTCCTTCTGGTCCCAGCCCAGGGGTGCGCGGTCGCCCCACATGTCTTCGAGCGTGCCGAAGCCGGGGATGGAGGTTGCGGCGGTGGTCTTCAGCGGTCCCGCGGAGACGAGGTTGACGCGCACGCCGTCTTCGCCGACGTACTTGGCGAGGTAGCGGGCGGTCGATTCGAAGGCGGCCTTGGCCACACCCATCCAGTCGTAGACCGGCCAGGAGATGGTCGCGTCGAAGGTCAGTCCGACGATTCCGGCGCCCTTGTTGAGCACGGGCTTCGCGGCCACGGCGATGGCCTTGAGCGAGTAGGCGGAGACGTGGATGGCCGCGGACACGGAGTCCCACGGGGTGTCGAGGAAGACTCCGCCGAGGGCGTCCTTCGGAGCGAAGGCGATGGCGTGGACGATTCCGTCGATGTTGCCGCCGAGGCGCTCGGGCAGGGCCGCGAGGTCCTCTTCGTTCGTGGCGTCGAGTTCGATGACCTGCGGAGTCTCGGGCAGGCGTTCGGCGATCACCTGAGTGATCTTCATCTGGCGGCCGAAGCTCGAGAGAATGACCTCGGCTCCCTGCTCCTGTGCGATGCGAGCAGCTGCGAAGGCGATCGACGCCTCGGTGAGCACGCCGGTGACGAGAATGCGCTTTCCGTCAAGAATTCCCATGGTGGTCCTTTCGAAAGGAAGGTGGTTGCGTGTGCATGACGCCGCTTCGGGCGGTGTCTCTGTATCGAAGTCTACGGGCTGCGGCCCGGCGGGGCCGCATCGTCTGCGGCCCAGGATCCGGTTGTGACCGGCCCAGCGCCGTCTGAGTCAGTGGCCCATGCCCAGTCCGCCGTCGACGGGGATGACGGCACCGGAGATGTAAGCGGCTTCATCGGAGGCCATCCAACGGACGACCTTGGCGACCTCACCGGGTTCGGCGAATCGCTTCGCCGGGATGGTGGCGAGGTACTCTGATCGCTGCTTCTCGCTGAGCTCATCGGTCATATCCGTGCGGATGAAGCCCGGGGCGACGACATTGGCGGTGATTCCGCGGGAGCCGACCTCACGGGTGATGGAGCGGGCGAAGCCGACGAGACCGGCCTTCGAGGCCGAGTAGTTCGCCTGACCGGGCACGCCGTAGAGACCCGACACCGAGGAGATGAGGACGATGCGGCCCTTCTTCGCGCGGATCATCCCGGTGATTCCGCGCTTGACGGTGCGGAAGGCACCGGTAAGGTTCGTGTTGATGACGGACTCGAATTCGTCATCGTTCATCCGCATGAGCAGATTGTCGGCGGTGATTCCGGCATTGGCCACGACGACCTCGACGGGACCGAGCTTCTCCTCGATCTCGGTGAACGCCCGATCGATCGATTCGCTGTCGGTGACATCGGCGGCCACGGCCAGCGCTCCCTCCGGGGCCTGACCGTTGCGGGAGGTGACTGCCACCTTGTCCCCCTGGGCGAGGAATTCCTCGGCGATGGTGCGACCGATTCCACGGTTGCCGCCGGTGACGAGGACTGTGCGTGGTTCTGACACGTTGGTCTCCTGTTGATCGACTGTGTTCTTCAAATCTATCGTGGACAAACCTATCCTGTCCTTTGGCCGATGGATACGACTCTCACAAAGGACGAGTATCATGTTTGGCAGTCATCGATCGAAGAAGGATATGGTCAGGCACGCTCAGCAGATCACAACGGCAGACACCGCCCTTGATGACGATATGCGGTCTCGGATCATCAAGTATTCGATCACCATGGGCATCAGGACGGTCTGTTTCGTGGCCGCCTATTTCGCTTTCGTCGCAGATATGCACATCCTCATGTGGATCTGCGTGGCAGGGGCGGTCGTCCTCCCCTACCCTGCGGTGATCTTCGCCAATGCGGGCCGCGAACGCACCCGAGATGATCGTTCTGCCCTGCTCGAACAGGCCCCGCTGGCAGAGCTGCCGCCGGCGCGCGGTGAGACGATCTCCGGCGACACCCTCGGAGGGGAGACGGTCGACGACCCAGATCCCCGGGGCGGCTCAGATCCCCGAGGCGGCTCCCCTGACGAGACCGATCCAGGCGCGGATCACCGGCACGAAACGATCCGGGGCGAGACGGTCCCGGACGAGACCATCCCGGACGAGACCTTCCAAGGTGAGACCGTCGACGACAACGACGAGGACAGGAGGGACCAGGCTTGAGCGAGCAGCTGCAGTGTTCCGCGAAGGAATGCCGGGCGTTCGCGACTCGCGCCCTGCTGTGGAACAATCCCCGCGTCCACACTCCCGAGCGGAAGAAGACGTGGTTGGCCTGTGATGAGCACCTCGACTATCTGCGTGACTTCCTGACTCTGCGCGACTTCTTCATCACCGACGTCTCCGTCGACGAGATTCCGGAGGACGCAGGTTGAGCCGCTATTCCTTCCTCTTCTCCGCACGCTGGCTCAAATACATCGCCATGGCGATCATCGTCATCATCGCCTGCGTGTTCCTCGCCCTGTGGCAGAAGGACCGCCGCGATCAGCGGGAGCAGGAGATCGCGACGATCACCGCGAACTACTCCGCCGAACCCGTCGACATCACCTCGGTGCTCTCGACACCGAATTCGACGCTGGAGACCACCGATGAGTGGACCCAGGTGGAGCTGACCGGATCGTTCTCCGACGAGGACACCGTCCTCGCACGCAACCGGACGGTCGAAGACAAACCCGGCTTCTATGTGGTGACTCCGTTCGAGATCACCGGCGGATCGACGATCGCCGTCGTCCGCGGCTTCACCGCCGAACAGGATTCCGTGCCGCCCGCTCCTCGGGGTGAGCAGACCGTGATCGCTCATCTGCGTCCCGCTCAGGACGGATCCGAGGATGAGAATCCGAAGGGCCTCATCAAAGCCATCGATCCCGCGCGCATTCCGGGAATGGACGATGCCTATGCACATGTCTACGTCGAGGCCTCACCGGCGGAGACAGGCGGTGCCCCGGAAGAGGGGCTGACCCCGCTGCCGATGCCCGAGCTCGATCCGGGCAACCACCTGTCCTATATGCTCCAGTGGTTCGCCTTCGGAATCATGATCATCATCGCCGTGGTCATCTCGGCCCGACGTGAGCGCAAGGCAGCCGCCGAGGCGGTCGAGCACGGCGCTGTCGAGAACGAAATGGTCGTCATCGATAAGGCCGCCCTCGACGCGGGCGCGAAGATCAGCCAGCCCGGCAGCCGCTATGGCCGCAACCGCTGGGCCTCGCCCACCGTGCGCGGGCAGGCCGAAGCCGAGGAGGATGCCCTGTTCGAGGAGCGCTTCCGCTCAAGGTGAGCCGATCAGCCGAGTGAGGCCGACCGGCTCAACCGAGTGTGATGTGCCCGCTCAGGCGAGCGTGACGAGATCGAAGTACGTGTCGTTCCACAGGTCCTCGTCACCGTCGGGCAGCAGCAGCACGCGGTCGGGGTCGAGCGCGGACACCGCACCCTCATCGTGGGTGACGAGCACGATCGCACCTTCGTAGCGGCGGATCGCCGAGAGGATCTCCTCGCGGGACGCCGGATCGAGGTTGTTCGTCGGCTCGTCGAGCAGCAGCACGTTCGCGCTCGAGACCACAAGGGTGGCTAGCGCCAGACGTGTCTTCTCTCCACCGGAGAGCACCCCGGCGGGTTTGTGCACATCGTCACCACTGAAGAGGAACGAACCGAGCACATTGCGCACCGCGGTGTCATCGAGATGCGGAGAGTTCCGCGACATGTTCTCCAGCACTGTGCGCTCGAGGTCGAGAGTCTCATGCTCCTGCGCATAGTAGCCGAGCTTGAGGCCGTGTCCGGGCACGACTTCTCCGGAGTCGGGTTCGTCGAGTCCGGCGAGCAGACGCAGCAGCGTCGTCTTGCCGGCACCGTTGTAGCCGAGCACGACGACTCGTGCGCCCTTGTCGATAGCGAGGTCGACACCGGTGAACACCTCGGTCGAACCGAAGCTGCGAGAGAGTCCTTCAGCCGTCAGCGGCACACGTCCGCAGTCGGCCGGGGCCGGGAAGCGCAGATTCGCGACCTTCTCCGTGGCGCGTTCGTCCTCGAGACCGGCGAGCAGTCGGTCGGCACGCTTGGCCATCTGCTGGGCGGCGACGGTCTTCGTCGCCTTCGCCATCATCTTGTTCGCCTGAGCGTTGAGCGCCGCGGCCTTCTTCTCGGCATTGGCACGTTCGCGGCGGCGACGCCGCTCATCGTCCTCACGCTGTTTGAGGTAGAGCCGGTAGCCCATCGAGTAGATGTCGATGGTCTGACGGGTGGCGTCGAGGAAGAAGACCTTGTTGACCACTTCGTCGATGAGATCGAGGTCGTGGCTGATGATGATCAGACCACCGGAGTAGGCCTTGAGGTGGTCGCGCAGCCACAGCACGGATTCGGCGTCGAGGTGGTTCGTCGGCTCGTCGAGGATCATCGTGTCCGGGGCCGAGAACAGGATCCGGGCGAGTTCCACACGGCGGCGCTGACCGCCGGAGAGCGTCCCGATCTCCTGGCTGATCAGGGCCTCGTCGAGGCCGAGGTTCGCGGCGATCGCGAAGGCTTCGGATTCGGCTGCATAGCCGCCGGCGGCGATGAACTCCGCTTCGATGCGCGGGTAGCGGTCGATGGCCTTCGTGGCCACCTTCTCGTCCGGTGAGGCCATCTGCCGTTCGGCCTTGCGCAGACGCTTGACGAGGACGTCGAGGTCGCGAACCGAGAGGATGCGTTCCATTCCGGTGGCGGTGAGGTCACCGCTGCGCGGATCCTGCGGCAGATAGCCGACGGTGCCGGAGATCGACACGGAACCGGATTGCGCCGGGTGTCCGCCCATGATCACCTTGGTCAGGGTCGTCTTGCCGGCGCCGTTGCGGCCGACGAGACCGACTCGGTCGCCCTTGTCGACGCGGAAGGAAACCTCGGACATGAGGGTGCGGGCGCCGACGGCGACTTCGAGGCCGGAGGCCTGAATCATTCTGTCTCCAAACTGCGGCCGATGAGTTCGGCCAGAAATTCTTGGGGGTGGATGCCGCGGGCCTGTGCCCGGGCGACGAGTTCATCTGCGACTGAGGACGGCACACGACAGGACACGACAGTGGTGTCCGGCCCGGCCGCTGCGGTCACGGGCTCGACGGAAACATCGTCCTGAGCAACAGGTTCCGTCGGGTCGTCTGCCGGATCATCGCCGGCCGTCGCGGTCGACGTCCCCGCGGGGACGTATCCTGGGCCTTCCGGCACGGACGTGCCCTTTTGGAAGGCGGTGGCAGCCGCACGTGCGCGATCATCGGCGGCCTCATTGAGTTCGTGGTTGTTGTGTCCTTTGACCCACTCGAACTCGACAGTCCGCCCGCTCAGTGCCTCATCGAGAGACGCTAAGAGGTCCTTGTTGAGGACTTCTTTTCCATCGGCCTTCTTCCACCCTTTGCGTTTCCACCCCGGCATCCATTTGGTCAGGGCGTTGATGACGTACTGCGAATCACAGTATATCTTCAGCTCGTCGTCGCTGTCCGCGGTCGACCGGAGCAGGTCGAGGACGGCCATGAGCTCACCGCGGTTGTTCGTCGCGTTCTTCCACCCGCCGGCATGCCAGGAGGTGTCGTCGATGTACCAGGCCCACCCGGCGGGTCCGGGGTTGCCGAGCGCGGATCCGTCGGCGGCAGCGATGATCGTCAATGGTTCTCCTTGGAAAGTCGGATTCCATTCTTTCACGCCGCTCTCGGGTTCTCGGTCCGTGGGGCGGTGATCTCCGCGACTCTGCCCGGACACGAGTGCCGGATCGGACGACAATCGCCGAGGCGGGGCTGACCTTCTCAGGTCGCCCCGCCTCGGCGATGGTGTTCATCTGCGTCCCCGCGGGGACGACAGTATATTCGACTCAGTCGACGACGGATCAGATATTGAAGCCGAGGGCACGCATCTGTTCGCGGCCGTCCTCGGTGATCTTCTCCGGGCCCCATGGTGGCATCCAGACCCAATTGATCCGGTAGGCCGGCACGATTCCCTCGAGCGACTGTGCGGTCTGGTCCTCGATGACGTCGGTCAGAGGGCAGGCCGCCGAGGTCAGGGTCATCTCGATCACGGCGGTGCCGTCGTCTTCGACCGAGAGTCCGTACACGAGGCCGAGATCGACGATGTTGACACCGAGCTCGGGATCGACGACGTCCATCATCGCCTCGCGCACTTCGTCGACGCTGGCATTCTGCGGTGCGTCAATGACTTCAGGCATTGTGTTTCTCCTCACGAGCTGCTTGTGCTTGGTTGAGTGCGTCCTTGAACGCCATCCATGCCAGGAGAGCGCATTTGATCCTGGCCGGGAATTTCGACACTCCGGTGAACGCCGCGGCGTCCCCGAGAATCGACTCATCCGCCTCCATTGTCCCACGTGAATGCATGAGTTCGTGGAACGCGCCTTCGATCTCGAGCATCTGCGCGACGGAGGATTCGGCGGCCAGCTCCGACAGCACCGAGGCCGAGGCCATCGAGATCGAACAGCCGTCGCCGGTCCACCTCACCGCGATCGTGCCGTCCTCACGCAGTTCGGTCTCGAGCTCGATCTCATCGCCGCACGTCGGGTTCACCTGATGCGAATATCCGTGCGGTGACGATGCGGCATCACGGAGCAGTTCGGTGTTGCCGATGCGTGCCCGCGACTGGTCGAGGATCACCTGTTGGTAGAGCTGCTGCATCTGTGTGCTCATCGGTTCGCTCCCCTCCTCAGCCGACTCCGAAGAAGGGCCGCACTTCCGCCAGAGCGGTGAGGAAGCGGGTGCAGTCTTCGACGTTGTTGTACAGGTACGTGCTCGCCCGCGTCGAGGCGGTGACCCCGAAGCGGCGGTGCAGCGGCTGAGCGCAGTGGTGGCCCACCCGCACGGCGATGCCCTGCGAGTCGAGATACTGTCCGACATCGTGGGCGTGCACGCCGTCGACGTCGAAGGCCACGGTTCCGATCCGGTCTTCGGACGAGCCGAGGATGCGGATTCCGGGGATCTGGCCGATCCCGTCGAGGAGGACTCGGGCGAGTTCCTTCTCATGCTCGAGAACATTGTCCAGCCCCACCTCGGTGAGGTATCCGATCGCTGTCGCGAAAGCCGCCACCTCGGCGACCGGCTGAGTGCCGGCCTCGAACCGCTGCGGAGCGGGCATGAACTCGGTCTTCTCCATGGTCACCGTGGTGATCATGGATCCGCCGGTGAGCACCGGCGGCAGAGCGTCGAGCAGTTCGGACTTGCCCCACAGCGCGCCCAGGCCGGTGGGGCCGAGTGCCTTATGAGCGGAGAACGCGGCGAAGTCGACGTCGAGGTCGACGAAGTCCACGGGCATATGCGGAACGGACTGGCATGCGTCGAGCACGACGTAGGCTCCGACGGCGCGGGCCCGGTCCACGAGGCGGTCGACCGGGTTGATCGTGCCGAGGACGTTGGAGACGTGCGTGAACGCGAGCACCTTCGTCGATTCGTCGACGATCGTGTCGAGATCGGTCAGATCGAGTTCACCGGAGTCAGTGACCGGCAGCCAGCGCAGCTGTGCTCCCGTGGAGGCAGCCAGCTGCTGCCACGGCACGAGATTCGCATGGTGCTCCATCTCGGTGACGACGATCGAGTCACCGGGGGCGAGGGCGAAACGCTCTGCGTCGTCTCCCCCGAAGCCATGGCTGGCCCGATCCATGCCGAGGGCCACGATGTTGAGCGCCTCGGTCGCGTTCTTCGTCCAGCACACCTGTTCCGGTATCCCGCCGACGAGTCCGGCAGCGGCGATCCGACCGTTCTCGAAGGCGTCCGTGGCCTCGACGGCCAGGGAGTGCGCGCCTCGGTGGACGGCGGCGTTGCGCTGCTGGAAGTACTCGACGAAGGTGTCGATGACGCACTGCGGCTTCTGCGATGTCGCTCCCGAATCGAGATACGACAGCGGCGACTCCCCGACCCTCACATCGAGGATCGGGAAGTCGCCCCTCAGACGTGAGAACATCAGACGCCGGCGGTGAAGAAGCGGTCGTAGCCTTCGTTCTCGAGGCGTTCGGCCAGTTCCGGTCCGCCTTCCTCGGCCACCTTGCCCTTGATGATCACGTGGACGTGATCGGGCTTGATGTAGTTGAGGATGCGCGTGTAGTGGGTGATGAGCATGATGCCGACGTCGGTGGCGTCCTTGACGCGGTTGACGCCTTCGGACACGATGCGCAGCGCGTCGACGTCGAGGCCGGAGTCGGTCTCGTCGAGGACGGCGAACTTCGGCTTGAGCATCTCGAGCTGCAGGATCTCGTGACGCTTCTTCTCGCCGCCGGAGAAGCCTTCGTTGACGTTGCGCGAGGCGAAGGCGGGATCCACGCGAAGGTTCTCCATGGCCTGCTTGAGGTCCTTGGTCCAGTTGCGCAGCTTCGGAGCTTCACCGTCGATGGCGGTCTTGGCCGAACGGAGGAAGTTCGTCACGGTCACGCCGGGAACCTCGACGGGGTACTGCATGGCCAGGAACAGTCCGGCCTTGGCACGCTCGTCGACGGACATCTCGAGGACGTCCTCACCGTCGAGGGTGACCGAACCGGAGGTCACTTCGTACTTGGGGTGCCCGGCCAGGGCATAGGCCAGGGTCGACTTGCCGGAGCCGTTGGGGCCCATGATGGCGTGGGTCTCGTTCGTGTTGATGACGAGGTCGATGCCGTTGAGGATGGGCTTGAGACCGGTATCGGTGTTGACACCGACGTGCAGGTCTTCGATCTTGAGAGTGGACATAATGATCCTTCTTCTTCGGTCTTGAGGTCAGTTCAGGGTGGTGTTCGGGTCGACGAGGATGCGGCCGGCGATCTCTTTGCAGTCATAGACCGCGACGGGTTCGAACGCCGGCGGATTGACCGGCTTGCCCGTGTTGAGATCGAACTGCGAGCCGTGCAGCCAGCATTCGATGGTGCAGTCCTCGACGTCGCCTTCGGCCAGCGACACCTCACCATGGCTGCACAGGTCGTCGATGGCGTGGATCGTGCCGTCGGAGTCGCGAGCGATGCAGATCTCGTACTCGCCGACCTCGACGCGCATGGTGCCGCCGGGGGCCACCTCGTCGGTGGCCGCCACGTCGATCATGGTCACAGAACACTCCGGGACAATTCGTCCTCGATGCGTTCGTTGAGCACGTCTTCGATCTCGGGCACCTGGATCTTCTGGATCACTTCGTTGAAGAATCCACGGACCACGAGCTGACGAGCGACGTCCTCGGGGATGCCGCGGCTCATGAGGTAGAACAGGTGCTCCTCATCGAAGCGACCCACCGAGGAGGCGTGGCCGGCACCGGCGATGTCTCCGGTCTCGATCTCGAGGTTCGGCACCGAGTCGGCGCGGGCGCCATCGGTGAGGATGAGGTTCCGGTTGAGCTCGTAGGTATCGATGTCGAGGGCTTCGGGACGGATGAGCACATCGCCGATCCACACGCTGCGCGCGTCCTTGCCTTGCAGAGCGCCCTTGTAATGGACGTTCGACTGGGCCTTCGGCGTGTTGTGGTCGATGTAGGTGCGGTGCTCGAGGTGCTGACCGGCATCGGCGAAGTAGAGTCCGAGCAGTTCGGCCTCTCCCCCGGCTGCCGAGTAGCGCACGTTCGTGTTCAGGCGCACGACGTCACCGCCGAGGGTGATGTGGATGTGCTTGAACTTCGCGTCCTTGCCCACGATCGCATCGTGCTGACCGAGGTGCTGGGAGCCGTCGTCCCACAGCTGCAGCGAAACGAAGGTCACGTCCGCACCATCGCCGATGACGAGGGAGACGAGCTCGGAGTACCGGGCCAGTCCCTCGTGTTCGACGACGATGGTCGCCTTCGAGTTCGCGCCGACGGTGACGACGACATGGCCGTGGCCGAGTGCCTCACCGGTGCCGTCCGCGTGGATGATCGCGGCCCGCTCGAGTTCGGTGTCCGCGGGGACCGAGTAGTGCGTCACCGCAGAGGCGCGGTTGGCGGCGACGGCCGCGGCGCGGTCCTCGGGCTCAAGGATGCCCAGTTCCTGGGCTGACTCGAGCGAGATCTCCTCGACGGACAGGCCCTCGGGCAGATCCGACTCGAACTTCAGCTTCGCCTCGGTGGCGGTGTCCTCGAAGAACTCGCTGAACTTGCGGACGGGAGAGAAGCGCCATTCCTCCTCCCGGCCGGTGGGCACGGGGAAGTCGGCGACATCGAAGCTGCGCGTGCGCGCATCGCGCTTCGAATCGGGCACCTGGACCTCGGAACCGTGCGAATGCTCCGAAAGGCCAAGCGGGTTGGTGGTATCAGTCACAGATTTACTCCTTTGAGTGCAGTGGGCGCCGGGTCGGGTCTCAGCCGACCGCGCCTTCCATCTGCAGTTCGATGAGGCGGTTGAGTTCGAGGGCGTACTCCATCGGGAGTTCGCGTGCGATCGGCTCGACGAAGCCGCGCACGATCATCGCCATCGCCTCGGTCTCCTCCATGCCGCGGGACATGAGGTAGAAGAGCTGATCCTCACTGACCTTCGACACGGTGGCCTCATGGCCGAGTGTGACGTCGTCTTCGCGGATGTCGATGTAGGGGTACGTGTCCGAACGGGAGACGTTGTCGACGAGCAGGGCGTCGCAGAGGACGTTGTTCGACGAGCCTTCGGCGCCCGGGTGGACGTGGACGAGTCCGCGGTAGCCGGCGCGGCCGCCGCCGCGGGCCACGGACTTCGACACGATCGACGAATGGGTGTGCGGAGCGGCGTGGACCATCTTCGCACCGGTGTCCTGGTGCTGTCCCTCACCGGCGAAGGCCACGGACAGCGTCTCGCCGCGGGCGTGCTCACCGGTCAGCCAGATGGCCGGGTACTTCATGGTCACCTTCGAGCCGATGTTGCCGTCGACCCATTCCATGGAGGCGCCCTCTTCGGCGATGGCGCGCTTGGTGACGAGGTTGTACACGTTGTTCGACCAGTTCTGGATCGTCGTGTAGCGGACCTTCGCATCCTTCTTCGCGATGATCTCGACGACGGCCGAGTGCAGGGAGTCGGTCTTGTAGATCGGAGCGGTGCAGCCCTCGACGTAGTGGACCGAGGAACCCTCGTCGGCGATGATGAGCGTGCGCTCGAACTGGCCCATGTTCTCCGTGTTGATGCGGAAGTAGGCCTGCAGCGGGATCTCGACGTGGACGCCCTTGGGGACGTAGACGAAGGAACCGCCGGACCAGACAGCGGTGTTCAGAGCGGCGAACTTGTTGTCACCGGACGGAATGATCGACCCGAAGTACTCTTCGAAGATCTCCGGGTGCTCGCGCAGGCCGGTGTCGGTGTCCATGAAGATGACACCCTGAGCCTCGAGCTCCTCGTTGATCTGGTGGTAGACGACCTCGGACTCGTACTGAGCGGCGACACCGGCGACGAGGCGCTGCTTCTCGGCCTCTGGGATGCCGAGCTTGTCATAGGTGTTGCGGATGTCCTCGGGCAGGTCCTCCCAGGACGTCGCCTGTCCCTCGGTGGAGCGAACGAAGTACTTGATGTCCGCGAAGTCGATTCCGGTGAGGTCGGCGCCCCAGTTCGGCATCGGCTTCTTGTCGAACAGACGCAGAGCCTTGAGTCGACGCTTGAGCATCCACTCCGGTTCGTCCTTGAGCTTCGAGATGTTGCGGACGACTTCCTCGCTGAGGCCGCGGGTCGCGGTCGCGCCGGCATCGTTCTCGTCGTGCCAACCGTATGCGTACTGCCCGAGGTCTTTGAGCTCGGGATTCGCATCGATGATCCGATTTCCTGTGTCAGTCATCGTGAACCTCCTTGAGGTCGATCATTGCTGTGGATGAGTGGTCTGGTCAGTTCCGAAGTCGGAATGTGGGTGGTGCACACATGGTCGCCCTGGGCCAGCGACGACAGCCGCCGCACGTCGACACCGAGGTAGTCGGAGAACATCGCGAGCTCTGCTTCGCAGATCTCCGGGTACTCCGCCGCCACGGCCTGGATCGGGCAGTGTCCCTGGCACAGCTGCATCGCCTCCAACGGGGTTCCGGCCGCGACCGGGGTCGCCGAGGCGGCGTACCCTTCCCGTGTGAGTGCGGCGGCAAGTGCACGTGAGCGAGACGCCACTGTGGTGCCGCCGCGCTTTTCGAGTTCCGGTCCGAGTCGCTCCCGCAGTCGGCTCACGAGGTCTTCCGTGAAGCCCTCCACTGCCGATCTGCCGTGCTTGTCCTCCATGAAGCGCAGGATGTTCACGGCCAACTCGTCGTAGGAATGACTGACCGAATCGTGTCCGGCCGTCGTGACCACATAGTGCCGGGCCGGTCGGCCCCTGCCCGCCTGTTTGCCGGCGAGTTCACGGACCTCGAGAAGGCCCTCACTCTCCAGCGCGTCCAGGTGACGACGGATCGCCGCGGGAGTCAGCTCGAGGGCTTTGGCCAAAGACGAAGCAGTGATCGGCCCTTCGTCGAGCACCGACTGGAAAACCTTCTGCCGGGTTCGGCGATCTTCCGTGTCGTTTGCAGCCATAATCCACCTCCTTGACTAACACAACAATATTGTTGCGTAATTTGTTTCGTAAAACTAGGTGAGCCTAACCACCGCCCGCGTCGCGCGTGGACACCGGCGGTTTCGACACCCGTTTCGACGCGTCGTAGAATAGCCTGGTGTCATCTCCGGCCCTGACCATTCGCGGTCTCCAGTACTCCTACGGCACCCACCGTGTCGTCGACGGAATCGACCTCACGGCCGAGTCCGGATCCGTCCTCGGCGTTCTCGGACCCAACGGCGCAGGAAAATCCACGACCATCTCCCTGGCTGTGGGCACCCGCCGTCCCGAATCGGGCACGGTCGAGATCTTCGGGCACGACCCCGTCACCGAACACGCGACGACGTCGCAGCTGGCCGGGGTCATGCTCCAGGACGGCGGACTGCCGATGAGCTCGAAGCCCCTGCAGGTGCTGCGGCACCTCTCCACCCTCTATGAGAATCCCGTGCCGGTCGACGAACTCGCCGAACCGCTGGGTCTCCACGACTTCGCCGGACGCACGATGCGCAGGCTCTCCGGAGGACAGAAGCAGCGAGTGGCGCTGGCCGCGGCCCTCATCGGACGGCCCCGCCTCGTCTTCCTCGACGAGCCCTGCGCCGGTCTCGACCCGCAGGCTCGCGAGGTCGTCCACAGCTTCATCCGCGATCTCGCCGACCGCGGAGTCGCCGTCGTCCTCACCACCCACGACCTCGCCGAGGCCGAGGAGCTCTCCGACGAGGTCGTCGTCATCGATCGCGGACGGATCATCGCTCAGGGAGCGCCCGAGGAGCTGCGCAGCGCCTCCGCCGGGTCCCGGTCGCTGACGATACGCCTCGCCTCCCCTGTCCCCGCCGCCCTCGTCGATCGGCTCACCGAGCTCGGTCCCGCCTCGGCGCAGGGTTCGATGATCTCTCTCGACGGAGCACCGACGGCGAGTCAGATCGCGGCCGCGTGCACTGCCGTCGCCGAGGCGGGACTGCAGATCACGGACATCGGCATGCAGAGGCAGTCCCTGTCCGACGTCTTCTTCGAACTGACCGGGAGGCCGCTGCGATGACCTCGACACGCATCGTCTCGCAGGCGAAGTTCGAGACCCTGTCCGTTCTGCGCAACGGCGAACAACTGCTGCTCTCAATCATCTTCCCGCTGGGACTTCTCGTCTTCCTCGCGAAGACTCCCCTGCTCACCGGGCTCGGGGTCATCGAGGCCGGTACCGATCCGCTGTCGATCGCCGTCCCCGGGGCGCTGAGCCTGAGCCTGGCCTCCAGCGCATTCACCGGGCAGGCGATCGCAACCGCCTTCGACCGCCGCTACGGGGTGCTGCGGCAGCTGGCGACGACTCCGCTGGGGACGAACGGACTCATCCTCGGCAAACTCGGCGCCGTCATCGTCGTCGTTCTCATCCAGTACGCACTCGTCTTCGCCGCGGCGGCGATTCTCGGCTTCCGAGGTCCCGTCGACATCCTCGGACTCTTCCTGGCCACGCTGTTCGGCACCGCCGCGCTGCTCTCGCTCGGTCTGCTCATGGCCGGCACAGTCCGCGCCGAGGCGACTCTGGCGGCGACGAACCTCATCTGGGTGCTCATGGCGGGCGTCGGTGGCCTCGTCATCGCACATCCGGGAGAATGGGGAACGGTTGTGGGCTACCTGCCCTCCGGTGCGCTCGGCGACGCCATGCGGTCGGCCATCGGACACGGCGGCACAGACATCAAAGCAATCATCGTGCTCCTGGTATGGGGGCTTGTGGGAACGCTTGCGGCACGCAGGTGGTTCCGTTTCGAATGAGGAGTGAAGTGGTCACGAAGAAGATCCGCATCGCCGCTTGGGCCATGCTCATCGCCCAGGCAGGGATCATCCTGACCGGGGGAATCGTCCGGCTCACCGGCTCTGGGCTCGGCTGTTCGGACTGGCCGAAGTGCACCCCTGATTCGCTCGTGGCCACCAGCGAGATGGGCATCCACGGCGCCATCGAGTTCGGCAACCGCCTGCTGGCTGTGGCGCTGGCGATCCTCGGCGTGTGCATTGCGCTCATGCTGTGGAGGCACCGGAAGCAGCGCCCGGATCTCTTCTGGCTCAATATCGGCCTGCTGGCCATCGTGCCCGTCCAGGCCGTCGTCGGCGGAATCACCGTGTGGACGAAGCTCAATCCCTGGGTCGTCGCCGGGCACTTCGTGCCCTCGGCCGTCGCTGTCGGCGTCGCCGCCTACTTCGTCCGCCGCACCTATGACACCGGCGTGCGGCTGGGCACCAAGGCCCCGGCTCCGCTGCCGACTCTGGGGTGGATCATCCTCGGTCTCACCGCGATCATCGTCGTCTTCGGCGTGCTCACCACGGGGGCCGGGCCCCATTCGGGTTCGACGATCTCGACCCGCAACAACCTCGACAACATCTGGGTCACCCGCTTGCACGCCGCGCCGGTGTGGCTGCTCGTCATCACCACGATCTCCGCTCTCGTCGTCGCCCGGAAGAAGACGCAGACGGCGATGGTCGCCCCGCTGACCGTGCTTCTCGTCGTCGAGGTCGCCCAGGGAATCATCGGCTACGTCCAGTACTTCCTCGGTGTTCCCGAACTGCTCGTGGCCTTACACATGGTCGGCCTGTCGGCTACGATTGCGGCAAGCGTTGCCGTCCTCGACAGCGCCTACCCGAGGAGCACCGATGTCAATACCGATCGTTCCGTGTCTGTGGTTTCCTGACTGCGCCGAGGAGGCCATGGAGTTCTACTGCTCCGTCTTCCCCGATTCGCGAGTCCTGTCCATCGAACGCTATCCCGACGAATCCCTCGACGAACACTTCAAGGGGATGAGCGGGAAGGTCCTGACCGGCCGGTTCGTCCTCGACGGCACAGAGTTCATCTGCCTCGACGGCGGACCGGTGTTCACATTCAACGAGGCGATCTCGCTGACCGTCGAATGTGCGGACCAGGCCGAGATCGACCACTATTGGTCGAATCTGTCGGCGTCACCCGAGCATGAACAGTGCGGTTGGCTCAAGGACCGCTTCGGAGTCAGCTGGCAGATCGTTCCCGCGAATCTCGGCGAGCTGATGACCGGTCCGGCACAGACTCAGGCGCTCATGCAGATGAAGAAGATCGTCATCGACGACCTCGTCAACGCCGGCTGAGAATTTGCGTTCCGACCCGAAGCGCAAGGCACAGACGCACAACGGCCCAGTTTGAGTTGGATAGCACTGTTTCAAATCTGTGCTATCCAGCTCAAACTGGGCCGAATGGATCAGCGGGTTCTTCGGCGAATCACCAGATACCGGGGATCAGGGTGGGCACGAACGGGTCGATGGCCACTGCCAGGAAGAGCAGTGACAGGTAGGTGATCGAACCGTGGAAGACCTTCATCGCCTTGAGCGAGGTGCCGTCCTTACCCTGCTTGGCACGGGAGACCAGCGAGTAGCACGACCACAGGAACCAGACTCCGGCGCCGACGGCCACGATCGTGTAGACAGGACCCATCGGAGCGACGGGAATGAGCGCGAGTGAGCAGGCGATCATCGCCCAGGTGTAGAGGATCATCTGACGGCCGACGGATGTCGGCGGAACCTTCGACGGCAGCATGGGCACGTCGGCGGCGTCGTAGTCGGCCTTGTACTTGATCGCCAGCGGCCAGTAGTGCGGCGGGGTCCAGAAGAAGACGACGAGGAAGAGCAGCACGGGCTCCCACGCGATTCCTCCGGTCACGGCCGACCAGCCGATGAGCACGGGCATGCAGCCTGCAGCGCCGCCCCAGACGATGTTCTGTGAGGTGCGGCGCTTGAGGACGAGGGTGTAGAAGACTGCGTAGAGCAGAATCGCCGAGGCGGTGAGTCCCGCCGTGACCCAGTTCGTGAATCCGCCGAGCCAGAAGATCGAACCGATGCCGAGCACGAAAGCGAAGATGAGTGCAGAACGGGGGCTGATCTCACCGGTGACGAGGGGACGGTCCTTCGTCCGTTCCATCTTCGCGTCGATGTCACGGTCGACGTAGCAGTTGAAGACCGAGGCCGACGCCGCAGCAGCGGCTCCGCCGATGAGGGTGTTGATGACCAGCCAGATGTTCGGCAGTCCCTGAGCGGCCAGGAACATCACGGGCGCGGTCGTGACGAGGAGCAGCTCGATGACGCGCGGCTTGGTCAGCGCGATATAGGCGCTGATGATCGAACGCGGTCGGGTAGCGAGGCTCTGCTCGTCGATGGCCCTCTGCAGAGGTCGTTCACTCTGCTCTTCCCGGTTCTGACGAAGTTTGCTCACGCCCTAGATTCTACCTGTTGTCGAAGTTTTTGCCAGTCGCGCGCAGGCGAGTCGAGTCACTGACGATGCGGACGAGGAAGGCCACCGCCGCACACACCGGAGCAAGCACGACGACCTGCACGATGAGCACTGAGATGAAGCTCAGCGAGGCCGACTGCGGATCCGTCCGGAGGAGATTCGCATCGACGCACAGACCGATGAATCCGGTGATGACGGAGTAGACGAGGGCGGTCGTCCACACCAGTCCGCCGCGCCGTGCATTGAGCATCACGGCCAGCGCTGCCGCGAAGGGGATGAGCAGAAGGAGTGTGCCCAACGTCCACAGGCCGAGCTCCCCGATGTCGACGGTGCCGCGGAGCGGCTGGGCGATCGCCGACGACACGGCGACGGTAGCCACGGCGAAGAACACCGGGCACGCCGTGCCGATCCGGGAGATCAGCCGACGGAGCCCCCTCGTCTGTTCGGCCACCTCGGCGAAGTCGGGGCGCCTGCCCGCCGGCCGATCGGATCGCTGGTCCCCGCTGTCTGCGACGGCGGCATCGATCACGGGATCAGCACCTTTGCTCACCCTGTCATCCCTCCAGTCAGGCACAGTCCATTTTCGGTCTCCGCAGCACACAGCAGCTATTGGATGTCGAACCCGCAGCTGTGCGCGAGACCACACTTTACCCGTCGGTAGCCTAAATGTCTCGCTCCCTCTCAGCACGGCGGGTGAACAGGGGCGGCGCTTCAGGCATCCGACGGGTAGAGTTTGAATGCACGCTCTTAAGACGAACGAAGGATCGCTCGACGACATGACAACTCTGTCCTGGACTGAACTCGACAATCGCGCAGTCGACACTGCCCGCCTCCTCGCCGCGGATGCGGTGCAGAAGACAGGGAACGGGCACCCGGGCACCGCAATGAGCCTGGCTCCCATCGCACACTACCTGTATCAGCACGGACTCACTCACGACCCGGCCGACCCGACTTGGGTCGGCCGTGATCGTTTCGTCCTCTCCTGCGGTCACAGTTCGCTCACCCAGTACGTCCAGCTCTACCTGGCAGGGTTCGGGCTCGAGCTCGACGACCTCAAGGCGCTGCGCACATGGGGTTCGCTCACCCCGGGGCACCCGGAAGTCGGCCACACCGCCGGCGTCGAGATCACCACGGGGCCCCTGGGCTCCGGACTGGCCTCGGCCGTGGGCATGGCCATGGCCGCTCGCCGTGAACGCGGACTCTTCGACCCCGAGGCGGCTCCCGGCAGCTCACCGTTCGACCACAACATCGTCGTGCTCGCCTCGGACGGCGACCTCGAAGAGGGAGTGTCCGGTGAGGCGTCATCGCTGGCCGGGACGCAGGAGCTGTCGAACCTGCTGGTGATCTGGGACGACAACAAGATCTCCATCGAAGACGACACCGCGATCGCCTTCGGGGAGGACACGGCCGCCCGGTACGCCGCCTACGGCTGGCACGTCCAGCACGTCGACTTCACTGCCGGTGGTGACTACCACGAGGACATCGAAGCCTTCCACGCCGCCGTCGAGGCCGCTCGCGCGGATTCCCGCCCCTCGTTCATCCGCCTGTCCACGATCATCGCCTGGCCCGCCCCGAACGCGCAGAACACCGGCGGGTCCCACGGTGCGGCCCTCGGCGAGGACGAGATCCGTGCGACCAAGGAGGTCCTCGGCTTCGACCCGGAGTCGACCTTCGCCGTCGACGACGAGGTTCTCGCCCACACTCGTCAGGCCCTGGACCGCGGTCGTGCCGCCCACCTCGAATGGGACAAGTCCTTCGCCGAATGGCGCACCGCCAACCCGGACAACGCCGCCCTCTTCGACCGTCTGTCCAAGCGCGAGCTGCCCGCCGGCCTCGGTGCGGCCTTCCCGGTCTTCGAAGCCAGCGAGAAGGGCATCGCCACTCGCGCGGCCTCCGGTCAGGTGCTCAATGCGATCGCCGAGACCATGCCCGAACTCTGGGGCGGTTCCGCCGACCTCGCGGGCTCGAACAACACGCTGATCAAGGGTGAGCCGAGCTTCCTGCCCGCTCACCGCTCCACGGGTGCATTCTCCGGCCACGAGTACGGACGCAATATCCACTTCGGCGTCCGCGAGTTCTCCGCCGGTCTCATCGGCAACGGCATCGCCCTGCACGGCGGAACCCGCCCGTACAACGGCACGTTCCTCGTCTTCAGCGACTACCAGCGTCCGGCCGTGCGCCTGGCAGCCCTCCAGCAGCTGCCGAACCTGTTCGTGTGGACGCACGATTCGATCGGCCTCGGCGAAGACGGACCGACCCACCAGCCGATCGAGCACCTCTCCGCGCTGCGGGCGATCCCCGGCCTCGACCTCGTCCGACCGGCCGATGCGAACGAGACCGCGGTCGCGTGGCGGAAGATCCTCGAACGCACCGACGGTCCCAGCGGACTCGTGCTCACCCGACAGGCCGTGCCGGTCCTCGACCGTGAGAAGTACGCCCCGGCCTCCGAGGCCGCACGCGGCGGCTATGTGCTCACCGACACCGGTGACCAGCCCGAGGTGGCCATCATCGCCAGCGGTTCCGAGGTCGCCATCGCCCTCGAAGCCGCCGAGGCTCTGCAGTCATCGGGCACAGCCGCTCGCGTCATCTCCATGCCGTGCCAGGAATGGTTCGACGCTCAGCCGGAGGACTACCGGGCCACTGTGCTGCCGCGAACGCTGAAGGCACGGGTGAGCATCGAAGCCGCCTCGGCGATGAGCTGGCACAAGTACCTCGGCGATGCCGGTCGTGCCGTGTCCATCGAACATTTCGGTGCATCCGCGGACTACCAGACCCTGTACGAGAAGTTCGGCATCACGGCCTCGGCCGTCGTCGACGCAGCCAAGGAATCCATCAAAGCAGCAAAGGCGGAAGCATGAGTGAACGTCTCCAGCAGCTCAGCGCGGCCGGAGTCTCGATCTGGCTCGACGACCTCTCGCGCACCCGACTCGAATCCGGGGATCTCGCCCGCCTCATCGAGAGATCCTCCGTCACGGGTGTGACGACGAACCCGACGATCTTCGCGAACGCGATCTCGGCAGCCGACGACTACGACGCTGCGGTCGCCGAGCTCGGTGCCTCCGGTGCCGATGTGGATGAGGCCATCGAGGCGCTGACCACAGCGGATGTCGCCGAGGCGGCCCGCCTGTTCCGTCCGGTCTTCGAGTCCACGGACGGTGAGGACGGTCGCGTTTCGATCGAGGTCGCTCCCCCGCTGGCCCATGATGCGCAAGCGACCGTCGCCTCGGCGAAGGCCCTGTGGGAACGCGTCGGCGAGCCGAATGCGATGATCAAGATCCCCGCCACCGAGGAGGGACTCCGCGCGATCTCCGAAACGATCGCGGCCGGGATCAGCGTCAACGTCACGCTCGTGTTCTCCCTGACCCGCTACCGCCACGTCGTCGAAGCCTTCCTCCAGGGACTGGAGAAGGCCCGCGCCGCCGGTCATGACCTCTCGACGATCCGGTCGGTGGCCTCGGTGTTCGTCTCCCGGGTGGACTCCGAGATCGATTCCCGAATCGACTCCATCGACGACCCGAAGGCCTTGGAGCTCAAGGGCAAGGCGGGCATCGCGAACTGCGTGCTCGCCCACGAGATCCACTCGCAGCTGTTCACCTCCGAACGCTTCCGAGTCCTCGAACTCGCCGGGGCACGTCCGCAGCGTCTGCTGTGGGCTTCGACCGGAGTGAAGAATCCCGACTACGCCGACACGATGTACGTGACCGGGCTCATCGCACCGAACACCGTGAACACGATGCCCGAACCCACCCTGGAGGCGTTCGCCGACCATGGTGAGGTCACCGGCCAGATCACGTCCGAGCACTACCGTGCCGCCGACGAAGTCTTCGACGCTCTGGCACGACTGGGCATCGACTACGCCGAGGTCATGACCGTGCTCGAAGAGCAGGGGCTGGAGAAGTTCGACGACAGTTGGACCGAACTCCAGGAAACGATCCGTACGGCTTTGGACCGCTCATGAAGCTCTCACTCTCTGTTCCCGTCGATGAGGAGTTCGAGGCAGAGGCCGCGCGTCTCATCGAGGCCGGCCTGGCTTCCCGGCTGAGCGCCAAGGATGCGGAACTGTTCGACGGGGCCGCCGACGCCGCGGACCGGATGGGCTGGGTGGATCTTCCGCAGAACGCCGCAGATCTGCTCGATGAGATCGAATCCCTGCGGTTGCGTCTGCAGGAGCAGGGTCTGCGCACGATCAGCTTGGCCGGAATGGGCGGTTCCTCGCTCGCTCCCGAGGTGATGGCTCAGACTGCCGGTGTCCGACTCGAGATCATCGACTCGACGGATCCCAATCAGGTCGCCGAGGCGATCGGCACCGATCTCGACCACACGGTCCTCGTCATCGCGTCGAAGTCCGGGACCACGGTGGAGACGGATTCGATCCGCCGCAGCTTCGCCGCGGCCTTCGAGTCGATCGGCGTCGATCCGGCGTCCCGGATGATCGCGATCACCGATCCGGGAACCGAACTCGAGGCGTTGGCCGCCGATCAGGGCTTCCTTGCGACCTTCCTCGTCGACCCCACGGTCGGCGGACGCTTCAGTGCTCTCTCGGCCTTCGGACTCGTCCCCGCGGGTCTGGCCGGTGCCGATGTGCGCGGGATCGTCGCAGAGGCCGCCGCGGCCGCCGCCGACCTGTCTGCCGACGGTCTGGACAATCCTGCACTGCGGTTCGGCGCTTGGCTGAGCATCGCCCACGCCCGGACGACGGAGAAGCTCGTCCTCGCCGAAACCGCAGAGCAGCTGAACGGGCTCGGGGTCTGGATCGAGCAGCTCATCGCCGAATCCCTCGGCAAGGACGGTCAGGGCATCCTTCCCGTCGTCGTCGACTCCCCCGCCGACATCGGGTTCTCCGATGCACGCGCAGACGCACTCCTGTGCCTGCTCGGGCCGGCAGCCGATGACTCGGAGCTGGGTGCGCCGTCCGGATTCGAAGCGACTATCACGGGTGGGTTGGGCGAGCTGTTCCTGTTCTGGGAATACGCCACGGCCATCGCCGGATACAGCATCGGGGTCAATCCCTTCGACCAGCCTGATGTGGAGGCCGCGAAGGCACAGGCCAGGCACCTGCTCGACGGACCGGACTCGGGTTCGACGGAGCAGCCGCGGTTCCGTGAGGGAGACATCGACGTTCTCGAGGTCGTCGACGAGGCCACTGATCTCGTCGGAGCCCTTGAGGAGCTGTTCTCGCAGGTCGACGAGTACGGATATGTCGGCATTCAGGCCTACCTCGATCGGATCGCCGATGCCGAGGCTGCGGATCTGCGTCCGCTCGTGTCCACACATGCCGGAGTGCAGACGACCTTCGGCTTCGGCCCCCGCTACCTGCATTCGACCGGTCAGTACCACAAGGGCGGTCATCCGAACGGAGTGTTCCTCCAGATCACCGGTGAGGCTCGCACTGACCTGCTGGTGCCGGGACGCGACTTCGGCTTCGCTCAGCTGCAACGCGCCCAGGCCGCCGGCGATGCGGCGGTGCTGAGTGAGAAGGGCCGACCTGTGCTGCGTCTGCACCTGCTTGATCGTTCTCGTGGGCTCGAACAGCTGCGGGAGGCGATCGGGTCGATCAGCCCGCGCCACCACTTCGGCCACGACTGATCTGTCTGAAACGGCACTGATCCGCCGGCACGACGGACAGAGCACGAACAGAGAAGGACCCCGACCGATTCGGTCGGGGTCCTTCTCATTCGTCCACCGGGGCGTCGCCTCGGTGTCGGTGTCTCACGGTCTCGGCATCAGCGGGCCACGATGGCTCAGGAGTTGAACCGAGTGAGGACGCCCAGCAGGATGATGCAGGCCGCCCAGATGATTGCCATGAGCGTCGTGAACCTGTTGAGGTTGCGCTCCGCGACGCCCGAGGATCCCAGCGACGAGGACATTCCGCCGCCGAACATGTCGGACATGCCACCGCCCTTGCCCTTGTGCATGAGGATCAGCAGGGTGAGGAAGATGCTCGTGAGCACGAGCAGCGCGATGAGAATGATGTTGAGGATTTCCACGTCGGATTCAACCTATGTTTCGTCGAGTGTTTCGTCGAATGATGCGTCTGTCAGTCTACTTCGCGACCGCGGCCTTGCACAAAGCGGCGAAGTCCGGACCGCTGAGGCTCGCACCTCCGACCAGTGCGCCGTCGACGTCCGCGGAGGCGACGATTTCCGCGACGTTGTCGGTCTTGACCGACCCGCCGTAGAGAATGCGGGTGGTCTGGGCAAGAGCCTCGCCATAGTTCTCAACGATGCGTGCGCGGATCGCCGATGCCATCTCGGCGGCATCGGCGGCAGTGGCTGTCTCTCCGGTGCCGATCGCCCAGACGGGTTCGTAGGCGATGACGAGGCCGGAGAGGTCGCCTGCGTCGAATCCGGCCAGCGACTCCTCGAGCTGTCCGAGGGTGAACTCGACGTGGCTCTTCTCCTGCCGCTGTTCCAGCGACTCCCCCACGCAGAGGATCGGTGTGAGTTCAGCCGAAAGTGCGGCCTTGATCTTCGCGGCCACGACCTCGTTGGTCTCGTGGTTGTCGGCACGGCGTTCGCTGTGGCCGATGACCACGTAGCTGCAGCCGAGGCGGGAGAGGAACGATGCGGCGATCTCTCCGGTATGCGCTCCGGGAGCGTGCTGGGAGACGTCCTGGGCACCGTACTTCAGCCACAGCTTGTCCCCCTGGACGAGTGTCTGCACCGAACGGATGTCGGTGAACGGCGGAATGACGACGACTTCGCAGTCGCTGTCGTCGAGTTTGGCGTCCTCGAGCGCCCAGGCGAGCTTCTGGACAGCGGAGATCGCCTCCAGATGATCGTGGTTCATCTTCCAGTTGCCTGCCAGCAGCAGGGTGCGGTCGCTCATGGTGTCTGTCTTCCTCATCCGAGTGCGTCGAGTCCGGGCAGGGTCTTGCCTTCGAGATATTCGAGGCTGGCACCTCCGCCGGTGGAGATGTGGCCGAAGGCGTCATCGGCGAAGCCGAGGCTGCGCACGGCGGCTGCGGAATCGCCGCCGCCGACCACGGTCAGCCTCTGTCCCCCGCTGCTGCCTTCGTCGGCCAGAGCTTGGGCTACGGCTTTGGTGCCGGCGGCGAAGGCCGGGAACTCGAAGACGCCCATCGGCCCGTTCCAGAACACAGTGGTCGAGCCTGCGATGATCTCGGCGTAGGCGCGCGCCGATTCGGGGCCGATGTCGAGGCCGAGGCCGTCGCCTCCGGCCGGAGTGTCTTCGAGTTCGGCAACGGGCCGGACCCAGTGCTCGGCATCGGCGGCGAAGGAGGCGGCCATGACGATGTCCGTGGGCAGGACGATGCGTGCACCACCGGACCGGGAGCGTTCGAGGTAGCCCTTGACGTCGTCGATGCGGTCCTTCTCGACCAGGCTCGACCCGATGTCGTGGCCGAGTGCGGCGAGGAAGGTGAAGACCATTCCCCCGCCGATGAGCAGATTGTCGGCGCGGTCGATGAGGTTGTCGATGACGCCGAGTTTGTCCGAGACCTTGGATCCTCCGAGAACGACGGTGAACGGTGGTTCGGGGTTGTTGAGCAGCCTGTCGCTGACCTCGACTTCCGCACGCACGAGTGAGCCGGCATAGTGCGGGAGGAGGCCGGCGATGTCGTAGACCGAAGCCTGCTTGCGGTGGACGACGCCGAATCCGTCGGAGACGAAGTCGTCGGCCAGCGCTGCCAGCTGGGTGGCGAATTCTTGGCGCTCGGCATCGTCCTTCGCCGTTTCGCCCGGGTTGAAGCGCAGGTTCTCCAGCAACAGCACGTCACCGTCGGACAGGGCTGCGGCCTTCGTCTGCGCATCGTCACCGATGGTGTCGGCGGCGAAGGCGACCGGACGGCCGATGGCTTCGGCGAGTTCGGGGACGATCGGGGCCAGTGAGAACTGCGGATCCGGTTCTCCCTTCGGCCGGCCCAGATGCGACATCACGATGACCCTGGCTCCCGCCTCGGCGAGGGACCTGATCGTTCCGGCCGAGGCCAGGATGCGACCGCGGTCGGTGATCGTGCCGTCGTCCATCGGCACGTTGAGATCGCTGCGGACGAGCACCGTGTGGCCGGCGAAGATGCCCGCATCGTCGAATGTCCTCATGAGTCCCTTTCGCTGAGAATGTAGCTGACCATGTCTTTGAGTCGGTTCGTGTACCCCCACTCGTTGTCGTACCAGGCCACGACCTTGATCTGGTCGCCCAGCACCATCGTGAGCTTGGAATCGACGATCGCCGAGGCGGTGGTGCCGACGATGTCGCTGGAGACGAGTTCGTCGGTGGAGAAGTCGAGGTAGGGCGATCCGTCCGCTGCGGAGGCGAGGATCGCGTTGACCTCGTCGCGGTCGGCGCTCGTGGAGGTGGTGAAGGTGAAGTCGATGATCGATCCGGCGGGCACGGGTACACGCACGGCGAGTCCGTCGAGCTTGCCCTCGAGGTGGGGCATGACGCGGCCGACGGTGCGTGCGGCTCCGGTCGTGGTCGGCACGATGTTGACGGCGGCGGCTCGGGCGCGACGCAGGTCCCGGTGGGGTCCGTCGACGAGCATCTGGTCGCCGGTGTAGGCGTGAACGGTGTTGAGCAGACCGGATTCGACGCCGAGGGCGTCGTCGAGCGCCTTGACGACGGTGGCCATGCAGTTCGTCGTGCACGAGGCGTTCGAGACGACGGAGTGCGCGGACGGATCGAAGGTGTCTTCGTTCACGCCCATGACGAGGGTCGCGTCGACGTCCTTTCCGGGGGCGGAGAGTACGACGGTCTGCACGGTGCCGCCGAGGTGGGCCTCGGCCTGGTCCTGCCGGGTGAAGCGTCCGGTGGATTCGACGACGAGTTCGACCTTGTGCGAACTCCAGTCGATGGCGGACGGGTCGGCTTGGCTCGTCACCGCGATCTCTCGTCCGTCGACGATGATCGCCTCGTCGGCGGCGTCGACATCATGGTCGAAGCGAGGCCACACGGAGTCGTGGGAGAGCAGATGAGCCAGGGTCGTCGTATCGGTGAGATCGTTGATGGCCACGACCTCGAAATCAGCATCGGGTTCGAGGGACAGACGGAACAGGGCACGGCCGATGCGGCCGAAGCCGTTGATGGCGATTCGTCTCATGCCTCGATCTTAGCGATCCTCGAGCATTTCCGGGGTCAGACTGGCTTCGGTGCCGGGAATTCCCAGTTCTTCCGCATGCTTGTCCGCAGTGGACAGCAGCCTGCGGATCCGGCCGGCCACCGCGTCCTTCGTCATCGGCGGGTCGGCGAGCTGACCGAGCTCTTCGAGGGACGCCTGTTTGTGGGTCACGCGAAGCTGACCGGCGTAGCGGAGGTGTTCGGGGACGTCGTCGCCGAGGATCTCCAGGGCGCGTTCGACCCGGGCGCCGGCGGCCACGGCGGCCCGTGCCGAGCGACGCAGGTTCGCATCGTCGAAGTTCGCCAGGCGGTTCGCGGTCGCGCGGACCTCCCTGCGCATCCGCCGTTCCTCCCAGACCAGCACGGCGCTGTGGGAGCCCATGCGGGTGAGCAGCGCGGCGATATCGTCGCCGTCGCGGATGACGACGCGGTCGACTCCCCGGACCTCGCGGGCTTTCGCACTCAGTCCGAGTCGGCGGGCTGCGCCGACGAGGGCAAGAGCCGCCTCGGGGCCGGGGCAGGTGACTTCCAACGCCGAGGAGCGCCCCGGCTCGGTCAGTGATCCGTGGGCGAGGAAGGCTCCGCGCCAGGCGGCTTCGGCATCGGCGACGGAGCCGTTGACGATGGCCGAGGGCAGTCCGCGCACGGGACGGCCGCGGTTGTCGACGAGTCCGGTCTGGCGGGCCAGTGCTCCCCCGTCACGGGTGACGCGCAGCAGGTAGCGGTTGGAGCGGCGGATTCCGGCGGCATTGATGACGACGATGTCGGCATGCTGACCGTAGAGATCCTTGATCTCCGCTCGCAGCCGTTTGGCGGCCTGGGCAGTGTCGAGTTCGGCTTCGAGAACGATCGAGCCGTTGACGAGGTGGAGGGCGGAGGAGAAGCGGAAGATCGAGGACACCTCGGCCTTGCGGGCGGAGGTGCGAGTGATCTTCACTCGCGCCAACTCGTCCTTGACCTGAGCGGTCAGTGCCATAGCTCGTCCTCCTGCACCTGAAGTTCTACCACTGCTCGGCGACGCCGATCCCGGCGTCCAACAACATGTCACGGTAGCATGCCGCCAGCTTGAGGCTGTCATGCTGTCCCTGCCTCCGTGAGCGCAGGGGACGTTCCCAGAGTTTCGCTCCGAACATGTCCTCGGCCCGCTGCGGCAGGTCGGGTTCGAGTTCGGTGGCCGCCTCGTCGACGAGAACATAGTCCAAGGTCAGTGAGCGGGCATGACGGTGGAGGGAGACGAGGTGTTCGCCGAGACTCAGGTCCTTCGTCTCACCGTCAGTGGAACTGAGGTTGAGCGTGAGGGATTTCACCGCTGTCGAGGCCACGATCGCCTCGGCGAGCGAAGGCACGAGCAGGTGCGGCATCACCGAGGTGTACCAGGAGCCGGGGCCGAGGTTGAGAACCTCGGCCTCCTCCACGGCTTCGATCGTCTCGTAGCGGGCCGGTGGGGCAGCCGGGTCGAGGCGCACGGTCTCGACGTGGCCGATCGTGCAGGCGAGCACGGACTGTCCGCGCACGACCTGGAAGGAGCCGGGGAACTTCACATCGGCTTCGATCGTCAGCGGCACCGAGGACATCGGCAGCACTCGACCGTGAGCGCGCAGCAGCCGGGCCATCCAGTCCAGGCCGGCCACATGGTCGCCGTGGATCTGCCACAGTGCTGCGATGAGCAGATTGCCCACCGCGTGACCGTGCAGCTCACCTGTCGATTCGAACCGGTGCTGGATGACATCACGCCAGGTCTGGCCCCACGTGCCGTCGTCGCAGAGCGCGGCCAGAGCCATCCGCAGATCGCCGGGAGGCAGTCCGCCGAGTTCGTCGCGCAGTCGTCCGGATGAGCCGCCGTCGTCGGCGACTGTGACGACCGCGGTGAGGTCTTCGGTGAGCAGACGGAACGCCCTCAGCGCCGCGTAGAGTCCGTGGCCTCCGCCGAAGGAGACGATATTGGGACCGTCCTTCTGTGCGCCCGTGGAGATGACGGGCAGATCTTCGGTCTCCATGTCATTCTCTTCCCAGATCGCGGTGACGCACGGCCACTGGGATCCCGGTCTGGGCCGACAGCAGTCGTCCGACCCTTTCGCTGATCGCCACGGAACGGTGTTTGCCGCCCGTGCAGCCGATTCCGATCATCGCGTAGCCGCGGCCCTCGTGCAGATATCCCTCGGCGACGGTGGACAGGGTTGCGGCATAGCGTTCGATGAATTCCTCGGCGCCGTTCTGCTCGAGGACGTAGGCCGCGACATCGGAGTCGAGTCCGTTGTGTCCGCGCAGATGGGGAATCCAGTACGGATTCGGCAGGAAGCGGACGTCGGCGACGTGGTCGGCGTCCTTGGGCAGGCCGTATTTGAAGCCGAAGCTCATCACCGTCAGCCGCAGCGGCGGGGTGTCGTCGTCGCTGAAGCGTTTGCGCACCTCCGCGGAGAGCTGGTGCACGTTGAGGTCGGAGGTGTCGACGATGATATCGGCGCGGTGTTTGAGGGACTCGAGTTCGGCACGTTCGGCTTCGATGCCGTCGAGCAGGGTCCCCTCCCCCTGCAGTGGGTGGGGCCGCCTGGTCGATTCGAAACGTCGGACGAGGACTTCGTCGGAGGCGTCGAGGAAGACGATGCGCAGGGACAGACCCTGATCGACGAAATCGCTGATCGTCTCCTGCAGTTCGGTGTATTTGGTGCGCCCTTTGGCGTCGATGACGATGGCGATCTTCGGCAGGGCGCCGTCGGCACGGGCAACGAGTTCGACGAGCGGACGCATCATCTGCGGCGGAAGGTTGTCGACGACATACCAGTCCATGTCTTCGAGCACATTGGCCACGGTGGTGCGGCCTGCTCCGGACATGCCGGTGACGAGCACAACCTCGATGGGGTGGTCGGATCCGTTCGATTCGGCCTGCACGCTCACTCGTCCTCCTCTGTCCGTGCCCGATCGGTCGGTGGGCACTGTACCTCTCGGCACTACTCTAGGGCAGAATCGCAGAGCTCAGTCGGCCAGAGCCGTGACGATCTTCGCGGCGAGGGAGGGACCGATTCCCTTGACCTCGCAGATCTCCTCGGCGGTGGCAGCACGGACCTTCTTCACGGATCCGAAATGGCGCAGCAGAGCGGTGCGCTTCGACTCTCCGAGACCCGGAATGTCGTCGAGCACGGAACTCGTCATCGCCTTCGCACGTTTCGACCGGTGATAGGTGATGGCGAAGCGGTGGGCCTCATCACGCAGGCGCTGCATGAGGAAGAGCCCTTCGGAGTTGCGTGGGAGGATGACCGGGAACGGATCGTCCGGTATCCAGATCTCTTCGAGCCGTTTGGCCAGACCGACGACGGAGATGTCGACGATGCCGAGATCCGTCAGTGCCCGCGTCGCTGCCGCAACCTGCGGGCCGGCACCGTCGACGACGAGGAGGCTGGGCCGATAGCCGAAGCGCTCATCGGGCTCCTCGGAGGTCATCTGTTCGAGGTAGCGGCTGAAGCGACGGGAGACGACGTCGTACATCGAAGCCGTGTCGTCGGCCGCGGCTTCACCGTGGATGGCGAAGTGTCGGTAGTCGCGTTTCTTCGCCATTCCGTCTTCGAACACGACGAGGGAGGCGACGACGTTCGATCCCTGGGTATGGGAGATGTCGATGCATTCGATGCGCAGCGGTGCTTCCGGCAGGTCGAGGTGCTCCTGGATCTCCTTGAGCGCCTGGCTGCGGGTCGTCAGGTCGGACGAGCGTTTGAGCTTGTGCTGGATGAGCGCTTCCTTCGCGTTCTTCCCCACGGTCTCCAGGGCCGCCTTCTTCTCCCCGCGTTCGGGTACCCGCACGGTCACCCGCGAACCGCGCTGCTCGCTCAGCCAGGCCTCCAGGGATTCCAGATCCGCCGGCAGTGTGTCGACGAGGATCTCCTTCGGAATGGCATCGGCATCGAGCCCGGAGTATGCCTGTCGCAGGTAGTCGGTGGTCAGTTCCGCGGGGGTGTGATCATCGGAGCGTTCGATGATCCAGCCGCGTTGGCCGCGGATACGACCCTGGCGCACGTGGAAGACCTGGACGGAGGCTTCGAGCTCCTCGGTGACGAGGGCGAAGATATCGCAGTCGGCGCTCACCGACAGGACGACGGCGGACTTGTCGAGGACCTTCTGCAGGGCGGAGATCTCGTCGCGCAGACCGGCCGCGCGTTCGTAGTCGAGTTCGGCCGCGGCTGTGGCCATCTCCTTCTGCCGGTGGCTGATGAACCGGCCGGTGTTTCCGGACATGAAGTCGGAGATGCTGCGGGCCAGGTCCTTGTGATCGTCCTTGCTGATCTGACCGACGCAGGGAGCAGCGCATTTGTCGATATAGCCGAGCAGGCAGGGCCTGCCGCTGCGTTCGGCCCGACGGTAGACCCCTGCTGTGCAGGTGCGCATCGGGAAGGCCTTGAGCAGCAGGTCCAGGGTGTCCTTGATCGCCCACACCTGAGCGAAGGGACCGAAGTACTTCACGCCCTTGCGGCGTTTTCCCCGGGTGATGAAGGCCCGAGGCACCTCGTCATTCATCGTGATCGCGAGGTAAGGATAGGACTTGTCGTCGCGGAACATGACGTTGAACCGCGGGTTGAACTCGTTGATCCACGTCCATTCGAGCTGCAGGGCTTCGACCTCGGTGTCGACGACGGTCCATTCCACCGAGTTCGCGGTGTGGACCATCGTCGAGGTGCGCGGGTGCAGCTGGGCGGGGTTGGCGAAGTACGAGTTGAGTCGGTTGCGGAGGTTCTTCGCCTTTCCGACATAGATCACCCGCCGGTCGGGGTCACGGAATTTGTAGACCCCGGCCGATGTGGGGATCGACCCGGTGGCCGGACGGTAGGTGGATGGATCAGGCATTCGGATCAGGACTTGAGCATCGGTTTGAGGAACCGTCCGGTGTGCGATTCGGTCACCTCGGCGACCTCTTCGGGAGTGCCTTGGGCGATGATCTGCCCACCGCCGCGGCCGCCCTCGGGTCCGAGGTCGATGATGTGATCGGCATTGCCGATGACGTCGAGGTTGTGTTCGATGACGATGACCGTATTGCCTTTGTCGACGAGTCCCTGGAGGACCATGAGCAACTTCGAGATGTCCTCGAAGTGCAGACCGGTCGTCGGTTCGTCGAGCACGTAGACGGTGCGACCGCGGGAGCGCTTCTGCAGTTCGGCGGCGAGCTTGACACGCTGTGCCTCGCCACCGGAGAGAGTCGTGGCCGGCTGGCCGAGTCGGACATAGCCGAGCCCCACCTCGACGAGGGTCTTGAGGTGTCGCGAGATCGCAGGAATCGCGGCGAAGAAGTCGTTGGCCTCCTCGATGGGCATGTCGAGGACCTCGGCGATGTTCTTGCCCTTGAACGTGACCTCCAGGGTCTCCCGGTTGTACCGAGCGCCCTGGCAGACCTCACAGGGGACGTAGACGTCGGGCAGGAAGTTCATCTCGATCTTGATCGTGCCGTCGCCGCTGCAGTTCTCGCAGCGTCCGCCCTTGACGTTGAAGGAGAACCGACCGGGCAGATAGCCCCGGACCTTCGCCGATTCGGTTTCGGCGAACAGCCGGCGCACATGGTCGAAGACGCCGGTGTAGGTCGCGGGATTCGACCGCGGGGTGCGACCGATCGGAGACTGGTCGACGTGGACGACCTTGTCGAGATTGTCCAGGCCGGTCACGCGCTTGTGCCGTCCCGGCACCCGGGAGGCGCCGTTGAGGACGTTGGCCATCTGTGTGTAGAGGATCTCGTTGACCAGAGTCGATTTGCCCGAACCGGACACGCCGGTGACGGCGGTGAGCACACCGAGGGGGAAGGACACCGTGACGTCTCGCAGGTTGTTCTCCACGGCCTTCTCGACGGTGACCATCCGGTCCTTGTCGACGGGGCGGCGGGTCGGCGGGATCTGGATCGCCCGTCGGCCGGAGAGGTAGTCGCCGGTGATCGATCTCTCGGCATCCTTGAGGCCGGTGACGGGACCGGAGTAGACGACCTCGCCCCCGTGCTCGCCGGCACCGGGTCCGATATCGACGATCCAGTCGGCGGATTCGATGGTGTCTTCATCGTGTTCGACGACGATGAGGGTGTTGCCGAGATCCTTGAGCTTGTTGAGCGTTTCGATGAGTCGGCGGTTGTCGCGCTGATGCAGTCCGATCGAGGGCTCGTCGAGGACGTAGAGGACGCCGACGAGGCCGGAGCCGATCTGCGTGGCCAGGCGGATGCGCTGGGCCTCACCGCCGGAGAGCGTACCGGCGGCCCGGTTGAGGCTGAGGTAGTCGAGGCCGACGTCGAGGAGGAAACCGAGGCGGGCGTTGATCTCCTTCATCACCTGCGCCGCCACGGCGGCATCGCGGGAGCTCAGCTCGAGGGAGCCGAGGAAGGAAGCCGCTTCGTCGAGGGCGAGTTCGGAGACCTCGGCGATGGACCTGTCTCCGACCTTGACGGCGAGGATCTCCGGTTTGAGGCGCGTACCGTCACAGCTGGCACACGGGATCTCGCGCATATAGGACTCGTAGCGTTCCCGCGACCACTCGGATTCTGTTTCCTCGTGCTTGCGCTGAATGTATTGGTAGACGCCTTCGAAGCCCGTCGAGTACGTGCGTTCACGCCCGAAGCGGTTCTTGTACTTGACGTGGACCTTGTAGTCCTTGCCCGTCAGAATCGCGGTCTTCGCGGACTTCGGCAGCTTCTTCCACGGCGTCTTCATATCGAAGCCGAGTTCGTCGCCGAGGCCCTTGAGCAGACGGTTGAAGTACTTCGAGACCTGTTTGCCTCCCGACCAGGGGGCGATGGCCCCGGAGCCGAGGCTGAGGTCCTCGTCGGGGACGACGAGATCTTCGTCGACCTGCAGGCGGGTGCCGATGCCGTCGCAGGTGGGGCAGGCGCCGAAGGGCGAGTTGAAGGAGAACGAGCGGGGTTCGATCTCGTCGATCGTCAGCGGGTGCTCGTTCGGGCACGACATGTGCTCGGAGAAAGTGCGGGTCGTGCCTTCGTCTACGAGTTCGATGTCGATGCGTCCGTCGGCGAGCCCCAGGGCGGTCTCGACGGAGTCGGTCAGCCGCGGGCGCATTCCCGATTTGGCGACGAGGCGGTCGACGACCACGGAGATCGTGTGCTTGTACTGCTTCTCCAAGGTCGGCGGTTCGCTCAGGCTGATCTGCTCGCCGTCGACGATGGCCCTGGAGAAGCCCTTGGACTGCAGGTCGGTGAAGAGGTCGACGAATTCGCCCTTGCGGGACCGGACGACGGGAGCGAGGACGAGGAACTTCGTCCGCTCCTCGAGTTCGAGCAGCTGGTCGACGATCTGCTGCGGGGTCTGCTTCGTGATGACCTCACCGCAGACGGGACAGTGCGGGATGCCGATCCGCGCCCACAGCAGGCGGAGGAAGTCATAGACCTCGGTGATCGTGCCGACGGTCGAACGCGGATTGCGCGATGTCGACTTCTGGTCGATCGACACCGCTGGAGACAGCCCTTCGATGAAGTCGACGTCGGGTTTGTCCATCTGCCCGAGGAACATCCGTGCATAGGAGGACAGGGATTCGACGTAGCGTCGCTGCCCCTCGGCGAAGATCGTGTCGAAAGCCAGCGAGGATTTGCCGGAACCGGACAAGCCGGTGAACACGACCATCGAATCGCGCGGCAGCGCGATCTCGACGTTCTTGAGATTGTGTGCTCGCGCTCCCTTGACCCACAGGGTGTCGAGATGGGAGACGCCTGTCACTTGCTCACCGTTATTGGTTTTCATCACCTGACCACTGTATTACTCGGCACTGACATTGCTGTATTCGCAGCGGTTTCCGGCTCATCTGCCGATCTCCCCGACGGAGAGGATGCGCAGCACGATATCTCCGGATTCGTCGCTGGCGGCCACGTCCACCTCGGCGTCGATGGCCCAGTCCCTGTTGTCGTCGGGATCGGCGAGGATCTGTCGGACGCTCCATGTGTCTGAACCGGGTGTGATGTCGATATATTCCCGACCGCGGGCTTTCTGGTCGACGATGAGCTCCCCGTATTCGTCGTAGAAGTCCTCGATCGCGTCTTCCCAGGCCCGGGAGTCGAATCCGGATTCGGCGTCGAGGCGGCCGAGTTCCGTGTAGTTAGCACGTTCGGCCAGCAGCACTCGGTGGAACAGGGCATTGCGGACCTCTGCGGTGAACACCTTCGTATTCTCGGAGAATCGGCGGTCGAGTGCCGGCAGCTCGTCGGCGGCTTCGGTGGGGTCGAGTCCCTGCAGGGTCCGCCATTCGTCGAGCAGCGACGAATCCGTCCGGGCGATGGTCTCACCACACCATTCGATGATGGTCTCGAGTTCCTCGGTCCTGTTCTCCGCGGGGACGTTGTGGAGCAGTGCGCGGTAGACGTCGGTGAGGTAGCGCAGCAGGCTGCCCTCGGCCCGGGCGAGACCGTAGTAGCCGACGAACTGGGTGAAGCCCATGGCCTGCTCGAGCATGTCGCGGACGACGGATTTGGGTTCGAAGCCGCCTCGGTGCAGCCAGGGATGAGTCTCGACGAAGTGGTCGAAGGCCGGGTCGAGCATCTCGGCCAGGGGTGCGGGACTTTCGATCTCGTCGAGGATCGCCATTCGTTCGGCGTATTCGACGCCTTCGGCCTTGAGTTCGGCCAGGGTCTCTCCCTTGATCCGGTCGAGTTGGCCCTTCAGTATCTGGAACGGCACCGAGGTGGTCGCCTCGACGATGGATACGACGTCGAGGGCGTAGGTGTCGTCGTTCTCGTCGAGAAGCTCCAGTGCGGCGAGCACGAAGGGAGCCAGGGGCTGGTTGAGCGCGAACTGGGGGCCGAGGTCCTGGGTGGCGATGAGTTCGCTGCCGCGGACCTCGATGAGTCCGGCGTCGATGAGGGAGCGTCCGATGCTGATCGCGGTGAGTTTGAGGTCGAGCCGGCGTTCCCTTGTCTCATGTGTCTTGTCGATGAAGTCGCTGATCGTCGACACATCGGAGCCGGGGCGGGCGACGAGGTTGAGGATCGTCGAATGGTCGATCTTCATCCGCGGCCGCAGGGTCTCGGATTCGCCTTCGATGAGTTTTGCGAAGGTCTCTTCGGACCAGCCGACGAAGCCGACCGGGGCGGCCTTCTTCTTGACCTTCTTCTTTTTCTTCTTGTCATCGTTGGCCGCTTTGGCATCCGCCTTGAGGTTGTCGATGACGTGTTCGGGGGCTTGGGCGATGACGTAGCCGCGGGTGTCGAATCCGGCGCGGCCGGCACGTCCGGCGAGCTGTTGGAACTCGCGGACGCTGAGTCGGCGCATCTTCCGCCCGTCGAACTTCGTCAGTCCGGTCAGCAGCACGGAGCGGATGGGCACATTGATGCCCACACCGAGGGTGTCGGTGCCGGAGATGACGAGCAGCAGTCCCTTCAGCGCGAGCTGTTCGATGAGGCGGCGGTACTTCGGCAGCATTCCGGCGTGGTGGACGCCGACGCCGTGCAGCAGCAGTTTGCGCAGACTGGTCCCGAATCCCTTGCCGAAGGTGAAGCCCTTGATGGCTGCGGCGATGGCGGCCTTCTGTTCCTTGGAGGCAAGGTCGACCGAGAGCAGGTTGGTGGCGAGGTCGATGGCACCGTTCTGAGAGTAGGAGACGACGTAGACCGGGGCCTTGTCGTTGCGGACGAGTCCGCGGAGAGTGTCCGAGAGCGTCTCCGTCGAATATTCGTAGTCGAGCGGGACCGGCCGGGTCGCCGAGGTGACCACGGAGGAGTCGCGTCCGGTCGTCTCCGTCATCGTCCGTCGGATGTCGGTGGTGTCGCCCAAGGTGGCGGACATGAGGACGAACTGGGTCTGCGGCATCTCGAGGAGGGGCACCTGCCAGGCCCAACCGCGGGAGGGGTCGGCGACGTAGTGGAATTCGTCCATGACGACCATTCCTGCGTCGAGCATTCCGCCTTCGCGCAGCGCCTGGTTGGCCAGGATCTCCGCCGTGGCGCAGATGACGGGCGCCTCCGGGTTGACGGTGGAGTCGCCGGTGATCATCCCGACGTTCTCGGCGCCGAAAGCGTCGATGAGGGAGAAGAACTTCTCGCTCACCAGGGCCTTGAGCGGGGCCGTGTAGTACGACCGGATCCCGCGGGTGAAGGACTGGTAGAGAGCGAACAGAGCGACGAGTGACTTCCCCGAGCCGGTCGGGGTCGCCATGATCGTATTGTCTCCGGCGAGGATCGTGAGGAACGCCTCGTCCTGAGCCGGGTAAGGCTCGACACCGATCTCTCGGCAGTATTCGCCGAAGGACTCGTAGATCGTGTCGTCGTCAGCGAATTCCGCTGGGATCTCCTGCAATCTGGCCACGCTGATGCACAGACCTTTCCGATTAGACTGATTCCATCCTATTGCTCGACACCGAGGAGTCACATATGCCGGTCTTCGCCGTCACCTACCACTATGGTCCCGCTACTGACACGCGGATGGAACACCGCCCTGCGCATCGCCGCTGGCAGGCGGAGCTGAATGAGGCCGGGACGATCCTCGCCTCCGGTCCCCTGGACAACGATCCGCAGCCGGGAGGGCTGCTGATCCTCAACGCTGCCGACCGTGCGGAGGTCGAAGGCCACCTCGCCGCCGATCCCTATGCCTCGCTCGGTGTCATCGAGTCGACGGACATCCGCGAATGGACTCCCGTGTTCGGCCCCTTCGCCCAGGGCTGAGCGTCGCACTGCCGGTCCGGTTCTGCCCTGACCGGGAAGACACGAGCGGGGTCCGTCTCGAGAGATCGAGACGGACCCCGCTCGTTCTGTGCCGACACCGAGGCGGTGTCAGCGCGACCGGGTCCGATCGGCTCAGGCCTCTTCGGATTCGTTCGAGCTGACGTCCTTGAAGGAGATGCCGTCCTTCTTCATCTTCACGAGTGAGGCGACGGTGGCCACCACCATGGCGAGGACGATGACGGTCAGGGACAGCCACGTCGGCACCTCGGGGATCGAGTGACCCCACGAGAGGAACTCCCAATCGCTCGAATGCAGAGCGTGGATGATGAGCTTGACGCCGATGAAGCCGAGGATCGCGGCGATTCCGTAGTGGAGGTAGACGAGCTTGTCGACGAGTCCCCCGAGCAGGAAGTACAGCTGACGCAATCCCATGAGAGCGAACACGTTCGCGGTGAACACGAGGAACGCATTCTGAGTGACGCCGAAGATCGCGGGAATCGAGTCGAGCGCGAACATCACATCGGTCGAGCCGATGGCGATGAACACGATGAACATCGGGGTCCAGTACTTCTTGTTGTCGTCGAGGGTCACCCGCAGCTTGTTGCCGTGGTATTCGTCGACGACGTTGATCCGCTTGCGCAGGAACCGGATGAGACCGTTTTCGCCGTCGCCGTCGTCTTCGGAGCTGAAGGCCTGCCGGTAGGCGACGATGAGGAGGAAGATGCCGAAGATGAAGAAGACCTCGACGAAGGCGCTGATGATCGCCGCACCCGCGAGGATGAAGATGCCGCGGAAGATGATGGCGATGATGATGCCGACCATGAGCACTTCCTGCTGGTACTTCCGCGGTACCGAAAAGCTGCCCATGATGATGATGAAGACGAACAGGTTGTCGATGCTCAACGAGTACTCGAGCAGCCAGCCGGTGAGGAACTCGCTGCCGTGCTGGGCATCGCCGATGGCGAAGAGCGCGCCGGCGAAGACCAGAGCCAGGGCGACGTAGAAGGCGACCCAGATGCTCGCTTCCCGCATCGACGGGGTGTGTGGTCGCTTGACGACCAGCAGGAGGTCGAAGACGAGGATCGCAACGACGATGATTCCCGAGGTGATCATGAACCAGACGGGAATCGGAGATTCGCTCGCAGCAGCGGCGTTGCCGCCGGCCGCGAGCGTGGAGGACAGAATATCCATGGATGCCTTTCGTGGTGAACAGGATGTATCCAGGTCGAAAGTCTCTCCCACGCGGTGATGCTGCGTGCGCTCCGCGGCCGGACCCCTTGTGGGGTCGTGGTGACGACCGCGGATGGACGGGATACTCCCTTTCGCCAGCACACCAGTATAAACACGCGAGCATCACTCGCGCGTCACCGGTGCGGATCAGGCGTGCCCGGCCTCCTTCATCTGGCGCAGCTCCTGCTTGAGGTCGGCGAGCTCGTCGCGCAGTCGTGCGGCGAGTTCGAACTGCAGCTCCGCGGCGGCCGAATGCATCTGCGAGGTCAGCGATTCGATGAGTTCGGTGAGGTCGGCCGCCGGCGGGCGCAGCGAACCGGGTTTGCCGGCGGCTTCCCTCTGTTCGTCGGTCAGGGTCGAGTTGTAGCCGCGCTTGCCCTTGCCGTAGTCGAATTCGGTGAGCAGCTCTCGAGTGTCCTCGTCCTCACGCTGCAGTCGTTCGGTGATGTCGGCGATCCGCTTGACCAGCGGGGCAGGATCGATTCCGTGCTCTTCGTTGTAGGCGATCTGGATGGCGCGCCTGCGGTCGGTCTCGTCGATGGCGGTGCGCATCGAATCCGTGATCGTATCGGCGTACATGTGCACCTGGCCGTTGAGGTTACGTGCGGCACGACCGATCGTCTGGATGAGCGATGTCGACGACCGGAGGAAGCCTTCCTTGTCGGCATCGAGGATCGCCACCAGCGAGACCTCGGGAAGGTCGAGACCCTCACGCAGGAGGTTGATGCCGACCAGCACATCGAATTCGCCCGCACGCAGCTCTGTGAGCAGCTCCACACGTCGCAGAGTGTCGACATCGGAATGGAGGTACTGGACCCGGATATCGTGTTCGAGCAGGTAGTCGGTGAGATCTTCGGCCATCTTCTTCGTCAGCGTCGTCACGAGCACACGTTCGTTCGCGTCGACTCGGGTCTTGATCTCGTCGAGGAGATCATCGATCTGCCCCTTCGTCGGCTTGACCTTGATCTCGGGGTCGACGAGTCCGGTGGGGCGGATGATCTGCTGGACGTACCCGTTGGCGTTGCCGAGTTCGAAGTTGCCGGGTGTGGCCGACAGATACACGCTCTGTCCCACGCGCTCCCGGAACTCGTCGAACTTCAGCGGCCGGTTGTCCATGGCACTGGGCAGGCGGAATCCGTGTTCGACGAGGGTGCGCTTGCGCGACATATCGCCTTCGTACATTCCGCCGATCTGCGGGACCGTGACATGGGACTCGTCGATGACGAGCAGGAAGTCCTCGGGGAAGTAGTCGAGCAGGCAGTTCGGTGCCGAACCGGGATCGCGGCCGTCGATGTGCCGGGAGTAGTTCTCGATGCCGGAGGTGAAACCCATCGACTCCATCATCTCGAGGTCATAGGTCGTGCGCATCTTCAGCCGTTGGGCTTCCAGCAGCTTGTTCTGCGATTCGAACTCGCTCAGCCGCTTCTGCAGTTCGTCCTCGATGCCGCTGATCGCGGTGGCCATCCGGTTCTCACCGGCGACGTAGTGGCTGGCCGGGAACACGTGGATGGTGTCCTCGTCGCGCACGATCTCGCCCGTCAGCGGGTGGAGGGTCTGCAGCGATTCGATCTCGTCGCCGAAGAATTCGATCCGCAGCGCGAGCTCCTCGTACTGCGGGATGATCTCGACGGTGTCTCCTCGCACGCGAAAGGTCCCGCGGGTGAAAGCCATATCGTTGCGGGCGTACTGCATCGACACGAAGCGTTTGAGCAGTTCGTCCCGATCGCATTCGTCGCCCTTGTGAAGGGTGACCATCCGATCGACGTATTCCTCAGGAGTGCCGAGACCGTAGATGCACGACACCGTCGAGACCACGACGACGTCGCGTCTGGTGAGCAGCGAGTTCGTGGCCGAGTGCCGGAGACGTTCGACTTCGTCGTTGATCGAGGAGTCCTTCTCGATGAACGTGTCCGTCTGCGGCACATAGGCTTCCGGCTGGTAGTAGTCGTAGTAGGAGACGAAGTACTCGACCGCGTTGTTGGGCAGCAGCTGTCGGAACTCGTTCGCCAGCTGCGCGGCGAGAGTCTTGTTCGGCGCCATGATCAGGGTCGGTCTCTGCACCTGCTCGATGAGCCATGCCGTTGTCGCCGACTTGCCTGTGCCGGTGGCACCGAGGAGGACGATGTCCCGCTCACCCGCGTCGAGCCGGTCGGAGATCTCTCGGATCGCCGTCGGCTGGTCACCGGAGGGAGAATACTCGGAGACGACCTCGAACGGCGCCACTTCGCGGGTGACGTCGGGGCGGTGGCCGATCGCTGGCAGGGGGCGTTCTGAGCTCATAGTCCAACCCTAGCCCCCGCCCCTGACATTGGGCAGACCGGAGTCGGAACGACAGCCTCGGCGAAGTGTCCGCCGACGTGGGTCAACGTGTCAGTCGAAGCTGTCGGGCACCAGTCGGCGGCGCATCTGCAGGAAGTACGGTTCCTTCGATTCCGCATATGTTCGTATCATCTGCCCGTTCGTCCCGCCCGCAGCCTTGGCGTCGGCCAAACGGTCTCGCTTCAACTCGAGGTAACGGTCCCGCTCCCCCGTGTCCGCGATGAGCAGGTCACGGAACGCGCGCGCGAAGCGCACACCGACCGATTCCGCGGTGCGCACATGCAGATTGACGGCGCGGCCGGGATCCGTGTTCGCGTGGAACCATTTCCCTTCGGTCGACTCTTCGCCGAGGTGGTCGCTCATCTCGGCTCCCGGATAGCCGAGTTCGGCCAGTCGGGGTGCCAGCTCCCTGGCGGCGGAGAGATCGGGGACGAGGAGCTGCAGATCGATGACGTCCTTGGCGGGCAGTCCCGGCACAGAGGTGGAGCCGATATGTTCGATGGCGAACTTCTCGCCCGTGCCGTGTCGCAGCTTCCTGATCGCTCTCTGCGTGTCACCGATCCAGTCGGCATCTGCGGGATCGACGAGTTCGAGGGCTGCCTTCGGTGCCCGCTGCCCGGACGCGAGATTGGCGGCGAAGGGGCGGATCCGCGATTCGATGAGCCGGGCGACCGCGGCCTTCGTCTCTTCGGCGGGACCGGAGTTGTCGATGATGACATCGCAGGCTGCTCGGCGGGTGTCGTCATCGGCTTGGCGGGAGATCCTTGCGGCGGCATCGTCGCGGTCCATTCCGCGGGAGTCCATGAGCCGCTGCAGGCGCACCTCGGCGGGCACGTCGACGAGGAGATTGAGGTGGTAGGCCGGTGTCATGTCGTTCTCGACGAGCAGCGGGACGTCGTGGACGACGATCTCGGCGTCGGCGTGTCTGGCGAAGTGTTCGGCGGTGCGGTCCCGGATCGCCGGATGCATGAGGCCGTTGAGCCGTGCTGTGTGCTCGGAATCGACGAAGGCTGCCGCGGCCAGCGCCGGCCGGTCGAGCGAACCGTCGGAGTGCAGCACCTGCGGCCCGAAGGCCTCGGCCAGTTTCTCGAGCAGCGGCTGTCCGGGTTCGACGACTTCGCGGGCGATCCTGTCGGCGTCGACGAGCACCGCCCCGTGTTCGACGAGCATTGCGGACACCGTTGACTTTCCGGCGCCGATTCCGCCGGTGAGACCGATTCTCAGCATGGGATCATCCTACTGATCCAGTCGGTAGACCCGCACTCCCTCATCGGCGAAGATCGGATCTCCGACGGCGGCATCGAGGAATGCTGCATAGTCTCCCTCACCTCCCGGCAGAAGCGGAGCCTCGGGAGCGAGGACGATGAAGTCGACCCCGGTCTCCCTCAGTTCGGCGATCGCCGAGGCGACTTCCGGGCTGTCCGCGCCCGGCATTGGCTCGCCGTCGAAGACGGAGCCGTGCAGGAGTTCGTCGAGGGCATCTTCGGGGGCGGAATAGGTCACCGCTGATTCCGGGCTCGAGCCGATGAAGTAGCCGCCGGTCTCGCGGTAGCCGAATCCGCTGACCGACTGCCACACCATAGCTTCGTCGGCGTGAGGCTCGGCCCATGCGAGGGGGCGGGGGAAGGTCTTGACGACGGATCCGGCGGGGATCACCTCGGCGATGGAGTGCTCGTAGAAGTCTGGAACTGTCACCTCATGTGCGGTCTGCGGAGCGGGAAGGATGGCCACGGCAGCGAGGACGAGCAGGATGAGGAGGGCGCGGGCGCGAAGCAGCTTCCGGTGGTTCAGCGCCCACTGAAGGCCGATTCCGAGCACGGCGAAGAGCGCGATCGTCGAGTGGAGGACGAGCCGCATGGGCAGGATGTTGTTGAGTACGGGGATGGCTTCGATGAGCGCGAACGGACCGGTCGCGAGGGCGATTCGGCCGCCGAGGAGGATCGGTGAGCCGAGTGCCAGCAGGCCGACGAGGATGCCGGTTGCGGCGGCGGTGCGCACCGGCACCGCGTGTGCGGACCGGTGGGCGAGGCCGAGAACGATGAGCACAGCCGCCGCCAGAGCTGGTGCGCCGACGTAGGCGCCGAGTTCGGCGGGGTCGATCTCCATGATTCGGGGCAGAGGAGACACTCCGGAACTCAGCCAGGCCGGGGCTGCGGGCAGGATCGGGTCGAGCAGGTCGGTGTTCCATACTCCGTGTGGGCGGATGGCGCCCTGTGGGGCGTTCGGTCCGGACATGGTCACCAGCAGCGGGATCGCACACAGCATGGCGATACAGCCGGCGACTGCGGAACCGAGACCGAGGGCGACCCATGACCGGGCGCGGTAGAGGCGGCGTCCGAAGACGGCGAGGCTGGCCAGGAAGCAGAGTGCGGCGAGGAAGGTTCCGGCCAGAACTTCGGTGGAGACGTAGAACTGGAAGCCGAGGAGGAGCCCGAACCCTCCTCCGAGCAGCCACAGGCGACGGCTGCGCAGCAGAGAACGGCCGGGATCCACCTGTGTCGCGCGGCCGAGGTCGAGGAGAGCGAGGATCGCCCAGGCGGTCAGGGGCGGGGTGACGATATAGGCGAGGTTCGGGTGGCCGCCGAGCTGGGCGATGACATAGCTGGAGAAGCCGACTCCGGCAGCGGCGATGAAAGCGGGCAGGCGGTCGAGGAAGCGGCGGAAGAGCACAGCTGTGGCCAGGCTGCCGAGCACCGGGAAGGCGAGGATGAGGAGGTTGTAGCTCACGATGGGGCCGGCCACCCACGTCACGGGAGCGAGCAGGATCGCAAACCCTGCGAGCGAGGTGTTCCAGGCTCCGTTGACTCCCCCGCCGAGGGCGTTCATCGATTCCGTGTACAGCAGGCCGCCGGTTTCTCCTGGTCCGAATCCGAGGATGTCTGCGAGAACCTGCGCGCCGTGCCCGAGCCACCAGATGAACAGTGAGGTGTCGTCGTTGGAGGCGACGACGCTGCCGCCGGGGTCCGCGGCGACGGAGCCGAAGACGGTCAGGCTGCCGACACAGAGGATGAGGGTGTACCACAGCCACGGGCGCAGGCGTGCCCGAGCCGTGGGGGCATACAGAAAGGGCTCCCGGCCTTCCGACCGGGAGCCCTTCTGGTGGCTGCTATCAGCTGCCTGCAAGCTTCTCACGCAGGGCTGCAAGAGCTTCGTCGCTGGCCAGGGTGCCCTCATCGCTCGCCTCTTCGGAGGAGAACGATCCGGTGGCCGGAGCGGCTTCGGCAGATCCGACGGCATCGGCTGCGGAGGCCTCGGCATCCGCTGCGATGGCCTTGGCGACCTGCTTCTTGTGCTCTTCCCAGCGTTCCTGAGCGGCGGCGTACTGCTGCTCCCAGGTCTCGCGCTGAGCTTCGTAGCCCTCGACCCATTCGTTGGTCTCGGGGTCGAAGCCCTCGGGGTACTTGTAGTTGCCGTCCTCGTCGTACTCCTGCGGCATGCCGTACAGAGCGGGGTCGAGGAACTCTTCGGCCTCGGGGTCGACGCCTTCGTTCGCCTGCTTCAGCGACAGCGAGATGCGGCGGCGTTCGAGGTCGATGTCGATGACCTTGACGTAGATGGTCTCGTCGACCGAGACGACCTGCTCGGGCAGATCCACGTGCCGCACGGCCAGCTCGGAGATGTGGACGAGGCCTTCGATGCCGTCTTCGACGCGCACGAATGCACCGAACGGAACGAGCTTGGTGACCTTGCCCGGCACGATCTGTCCGATGACGTGCGTGCGAGCGAAGTGCTGCCAAGGATCTTCCTGGGTGGCCTTGAGCGACAGCGAAACGCGCTCACGGTCCATGTCGACGTCGAGAACCTCGACGGTGACTTCGTCGCCCACGGTGACGACCTCACCCGGGTGATCGATGTGCTTCCAGGACAGTTCGGAGACGTGGACGAGTCCGTCGACACCACCGAGGTCGACGAACGCACCGAAGTTGACGATGGAGGACACGACACCAGGACGGACCTGGCCCTTCTGCAGGGTCTGCAGGAAGTCGTGACGGACGGCCGACTGGGTCTGCTCGAGCCAGGCACGGCGCGACAGGACCACGTTGTTGCGGTTCTTGTCGAGCTCGATGATCTTGGCTTCGACCTGCTGGCCGATGTAGGGGGCGAGGTCGCGGACGCGGCGCATCTCGACGAGGGACGCGGGCAGGAAGCCGCGCAGTCCGATGTCGACGATCAGGCCGCCCTTGACGACCTCGATGACGGTGCCGGTGACAACGCCGTCGTCTTCCTTGATCTTCTCGATGTCGCCCCAGGCACGCTCGTACTGAGCGCGCTTCTTCGACAGCATGAGACGACCCTCTTTGTCTTCCTTCTGAAGAACGAGGGCTTCGATTTCGTCCCCGACCTCGACGACTTCGCCGGGATCGACATCGTGCTTGATGGAAAGCTCACGTGCGAGGATGACGCCTTCCGTCTTGTATCCGATGTCGACGAGGACTTCGTCACGGTCGACCTTGACGACTTCGCCCTCAACGATGTCGCCATCGTTGAAGTACTTGATGGTCTCATCGACGGCGGCGAGGAAATCCTCAGCGGTTCCGATGTCGTTGACAGCGACCTGCTTCGGCTGCACCGATTCCGGCGTGGTGGTGGTCATATAGGTAGGGACTCCGATGGAATATTGGTCCAGATCCGGTACCCTGGCGACAGGTCGTGTAAGTTGCCGCAAGAACCGAATCCGGTCTCGATTGCGAATTTGGACTTGTATGCACAGGCGCATACGGTTGTCAATGCTAGCACCTTTTCGGGTGTGAATGCACGCCGAAGAGACGAATCATCACCACCTGGGGCCACGGAGGAACCATGAGCGAAGGAACTGACGGAGCCGAGGTCATCAGCGGTGGCTATCTCCCGATCGACGAAGAGGCTTCCGTCCGGGCCAATCGCAGCTATTGGGACAACTCGGCCGAGGAGTATCTCGCCGAACACGGCACGTTCCTCGGGGCTTCGGATTTCATCTGGTGTCCGGAGGGAATTCACGAATCCGATGTGCGCCTCCTCGGCGATGTCGCCCGGAAGCAGGTTCTCGAGGTCGGCTGCGGTGCCGGTCAGTGCTCCCGGTGGCTGGCCGAGCAGGGCGCGATCACCACAGGTGTCGACGTCTCCGCCGGAATGCTCGAGCAGGCCTCGCGTCTGCAGCGCGAACATCCCCTGAGCGCCGAGGCGACTCCCCCGACGTTCCTCCTCGCCGATGCCCGACAGCTGCCGTTCGCATCGAACAGCTTCGATCGCGCGTTCTCCTCCTACGGCGCCCTGCCCTTCGTCAAGGACGCCGAGGTCGTCTTCGCCGAGGTGGCGCGAGTGCTGCGCAACGGCGGACAGTGGGTCTTCTCAACGACTCACCCGATGCGGTGGATGTTCCCCGATGTTCCGGGTGAGGCCGGCCTGACGGTTGAGTACTCGTACTTCGATCGCACTCCGTACGTCGAGCTGTCCTCGGACGGTCAGCCGGTCTACGCCGAGCATCACCGGACGATGAGCGATTGGGTCCGTCTCCTCGTCGAAGCCGGCTTCACGCTCGATTCGGTGACCGAACCCGAATGGCCCGAGGAGAATCGGACCGCTTGGGGCGGCTGGTCACCGCTGCGCGGTGCGCTCATGCCCGGCACCGCGATCTTCTCCACCACCCTGACCAAGGACTGACGGGGCCGGAACGGGGACGATCCTCAGCCGAGGGCTGTGAAGTCCTCGGCCAGTCCCCCGCGCCCGGTCAGCCCGGCGAGCACTGAACTGCCCTTTCCGCTCTGCATCGCCAGCCCCGCTGCGATCGCCAATGATTCCCGAAGCGCGGCCTCCGGAACAAGTGGTTCGGCACCGAGTGTCGTGGCGATGTCGATGCCGTGGACGACGAGCTCGAAGGTCCGTGTGCGCCTCCCCCGAGGCGACGCAGCGTTCGCGGACGACATCATCGACTCCCGGCTGGGGCAGGACCGCGCAACTCACCCGTCGCGCTCTCGTTCAAGCGCTAGCGCGGACGTCGTGTGGTACACGGCGCGCAAACTGCGGGGACGCTTGAACGAGCGTGGGCGAGATCGTTCTCTGCGCTTGCGCTTGAACGAGTTCGACGGGACAGCGGGCAGCAGCTCAGTGGGCGGCGGCGTGCCAGGAGCGTCCGGTGCCGACGTTGACGTCCAGAGGCACATCGAGTTCGAACGCCGACCCCATCTCCTCCGTGACGATCGTCTTCACCTCATCGATCTCTTCCGGACGGACGTCGACGATGATCTCGTCATGGACCTGCAGCAGCATCGGCGAGCGGAGGCCGTCCAGACGGGCGGCCACCTTGAGCATGGCGATCTTCATGATGTCGGCTGCCGAACCCTGGATCGGAGCGTTGAGTGCGGCGCGTTCGGCCATGTCCCGCAGCTGCCGACGGTCGCTGTGCAGCGCCGGCAGATAACGACGACGGCCCATGATGGTCTCCGTGAACCCCTTGGCGCGAGCCTGCTCGACGATGTCGTCGAGGTAGTCCTTGACTGCACCGAAGCGTTCGAAGTACTGGTCCATCAGCCCCTTGGCTTCATCGACGCCGATCGCAAGCTGCCGGGAGAGGCCGTAGGCGGAGAGCCCGTACACCAGCCCGTAGGACATGGCCTTGACCTTCGAGCGCATCTCGGAGTCAACCTCGTCGATGCCGACTCCGAAGACCTTCGAGCCGACATAGGAGTGGAGATCCTCGCCGTCCTTGAACGCCTGGATGAGCGCGGCATCGCCGGACAGATGAGCCATGATCCGCATTTCGATCTGCGAGTAGTCGGCGGTGAGCAGAGTCCCCTCAGCCACCTCGGGGTCGGCGATGAAGATGTCTCGGATGCGGCGGCCTGATTCGGTCCGCACTGGAATATTCTGCAGGTTCGGGTCCAGGGACGAAAGCCGTCCGGTGGCGGCCACGGTCTGCTGGTAGGTGGTGTGGATGCGGCCGTCGTCGGCAACAGTCTTGAGCAGTCCGACGACGGTCTGCTTGAGCTTCGTCGAATCCCGGTAGGCCAGCAGGTGTTGGAGGAAGGGGTGTTCGGTCTTGACGAACAGTTCGGCCAGGGCGTCGGCATCGGTCGTATAGCCGGTCTTCGTCCGCTTGGTCTTGGGCATATCGAGTTCGTCGAAGAGCACGGTCTGCAGCTGTTTGGGAGAACCGAGGTTCACCTCGTGGCCGATCGCCTCATAGGCCTCGCCCGCGCTGGCTTCGGCCTGTTTCGTGAATTCGTCGATGAGGTTCGACAGTCCCGTCTCGTCGACCGCGATCCCGGTCGCTTCCATGCGCGCGAGCACGGGCACGAGCGGCAGTTCGATCTCGCGATAGACCTGCGTCATGTTCGCGTCCTCGACGGCCTTCGCGAGCACCTCGTGGACCTCGAGCAGGGCGGCGGCGCGTTGGCCGTGCGTGGTCACCGCGGCATCGGAGTCGAGGTCGAGGGCGAGCTGTCCGGAATCAGCCTCGGGTTCGCTGAGATCGATTCCGGCACGGTCGGCGGCGATCTGACCGAGTTCGTAGGACCGGGCATCGGGAACGAGGAGGTAGGCAGCCAGGGCCGTGTCCCCGGCGATATCCGTCACGGACAGTCCCATCGACTCCCACGCTTTGATCTGCAGCTTCGAGCTGTGGAGGATGAGCGAATGCCCGCCCAGGGCGGAACCGAGCGCGCCGACGGCCTTCTGCCCCGCCTCGGCGAGGTCGACGACCCAGGCCCGGCCGGGTTCGGCGGAGACCGCCAGGGTCCGTGCCTGACCGTGGCCGAGCTCGAAGGAGGCGTCGGAATCGAGCGCCAGCACATCGTGGTCGGCGATCTTCGTCAGCAGAGTGTCGACGTCGACGGTCTCGATGTTCGTCTCGCGTGCCGGTGCCGGCTCGGACTCGGCTCCGGCCTCGGGGAAGATCGCGGCCAAACGCTTGCCGAGGGCCTGGAACTCGAGTTGGTCGAACAGGCTCGACAGCTCGGCCGGGTCGCCTTCGCCCCAGGCCAGGTCGTCGAACTCCAGTCCCAAGTCGACGTCGTCGAGGAGGCGGTTGAGTCGGTAGTTCCGCTCCACCTCGCTGATATGGTCGCGCAGCTTCTCACCGACCTTGCCGCCGATCTTGTCGGCGTTGTCCAACACCCCGGGCAGATCGCCGTGTGCGGTGAGCCATTTCGCGGCGGTCTTGTCACCGACTCCGGGCACACCGGGCAGATTGTCGGCCTTCTCACCGACGAGCGCGGCCAGCCCCCGGTAGTTCGCGGGGCTCACCCCGTACTTCTCCTCGACCGCGGCCGGCGTCATCCGGTTGAGATCGCTGACTCCACGTTTCGGGTAGAGGATCGTCACCCGGTCGGAGGCGAGCTGGAACGAATCTTTGTCTCCGCTCATCACCTCGACGAACGAGCCGGCATCCGTGCCCATCTTCGCCATCGTGGCCAGAGCGTCATCGGCCTCGAAGCCCTCCTTCGTCACCACCCGGATGCCCATCGCCGTGACGATGTCCTTGATGAGGTCGATCTGCGGGTGGAACTCGGGTGGAGTCTTCGCCCGTCCGGCCTTGTAGTCGGGGTATTCCTCGAGGCGGAAGGTCTGGCGTCCGAGGTCGAAGGCCACGGCCACATGGCTGGGCTCTTCGTCGCGGAGGACGTTGATGAGCATGGAGATGAAGCCGTAGATGGCGTTCGTCGTCTGGCCGGTGCTGGTGGAGAAGTTCTCGACCGGCAGGGCGTGGAATGCCCGGTAGGCCAGGGAGTGTCCGTCGATGAGCAGGAGGGATTCGTTTGAGTGACTCACATGGCATAGCCTAGCGTTCGAAGCTGACTTGAAGGAGAACCGATGCTGCGTCCCGACGTGTCCCTGACCGCTCACACCTCCCCCGAGGAGATCGACACGCTGCTCGGGCAGCTGCGCACGCCGGGGTCCGGGGGTGAGCTGGCCGAGAGGATGGGAATCGAGTTCGTCGAGCTCGCTCACGATCATGTCGTGGCCACCGCTCCGGTCGTCGGCAATCGGCAGCCGATGGGTCTCTTCCACGGAGGCGGCCACGTCGTTCTCGCCGAATCCCTGGCGTCGATGCATTCGTATCTGCTCTCCGGCGGTAAGAACGTCGTCGGGGTCGATCTCAACGCCACTCACCTGCGTGCCGCGCGAGAGGGCGTGGTGACCGGTCGCGCCGAGGTGCTCCACCAGGGACGCACGATCGTCTCCCATGAGGTCAAGATGACCGACGAGGCGGGGCGCCTGCTCTCGATCGTGCGGATCACGAATATGATCCTGAAGACCGAGCCGAAGGGCTGAGGCACAGCGCCGCTTCGGCGAAAGTCCACAGCGAAAGCCGAAAGTCCACAGCGAAAGCAGAGGGCCGGCGAATCCATCTCGGGATTCGCCGGCCCTCTCGGGTTCCGGGTCCGGACCGTGACCGGTCCGGGAGGTGATTACTTCTTCGTGCCGATCTGCTTGAGCACGGTCTCAGCGACCTCGCGCATCGTCAGGCGACGGTCCATCGAGGTCTTCTGGATCCAGCGGAAGGCTTCGGGCTCGCTCAGACCCATGGAGGTCTGCAGCAGGCTCTTGGCGCGCTCGACGAGCTTGCGGGTCTCGAAGCGTTCGGTGAGATCGGAGATCTCGGACTCGAGCGAGCTGATCTCGGCATGACGCGAGAGCGCGATCTCCAGGGCCGGGATGAGGTCGGCCGAGGTGAACGGCTTGACGACATAGGCCATGGCACCCGCATCGCGGGCCCGCTCGACGAGCTCCTTCTGCGAGAAGGCGGTGAGCAGCACGACCGGCGCGATGCGAGCCCTGGCGATGCGCTCGGCGGCGGAGATTCCGTCGAGGATGGGCATCTTGATGTCCATGACGACGAGGTCCGGGCGCAGCTCCTCAGCCAGGCGGATGGCGGATTCGCCGTCCGCCGCCTCACCGACGACGTCATAGCCGACCTCGCGGAGCATTTCTACGATATCGAGACGAATCACGGCCTCGTCTTCGGCCACGACTACGCGGCGGACCGGCACGGACTCATCTGAAGTTGATTCTTCGCTGTTTGAAAGCACGGCACCAGTCTAGACCAGGCGCTCAGCGTCATGGCCAGCGGACCCGGAAGTTTATTCTGTGAGGGTGGCCACGGGCGGTGACGGTGGCCACCGGAGGGCATCCTCGGCGGGTGGCGATTGGGCAATCGGTCCGCGCGCGCAGTAGAATCGTCCCCGTTGCACAGGCGGTCCTGACAGGACAGCTCGCAACGCGCCGGATTGGCGGAATCGGTAGACGCGGTGCACTCAAAATGCATTGTCGAAAGACGTGCGGGTTCGAGTCCCGCATCCGGTACCGACGAAGGCACTGTCGAACGTGATGTCGACAGTGCCTTCTGTGTTTCCCGGGAAGCGATGGACGACCGAAATTCAGCGGGCCGCGCGCAGGTCGAGGGAGTACAGCAGCGTGTCGTAACGCTTCTCCCCCACCGCCACGAAGTCCGGGAGTCGTCCGTATCGGGTGAAGCCGAGGGATTCATAGAGGCCGATGGCGGCCGCATTGTCTCCGCGCAGGTCGAGAGTGACCACTTCCGTGTCGTGATGACGTGCCGCCCGAATGAGCGCCTCCATCAGCTTCCTGCCCGCGCCCTGACCTTGGGCGTCCGGGGCGACGGCCACCTTTTCGATGTCGACATGCGGGCGGAACGTCGGGCGAGTGTACCGATTCCAGTACGCGAAGCCGGTGACCTCGGTTCCGGTGCGAGCGATTGCCGCAGCGGAGTCCCCGGCGTCAGTCCCGGCGGCCAGGCGGCCGACGAGATCCGCGATCTCCTCGACAGACGGAGCTGAGACCCAGCCGAGAGCGGCACCTGCATCGACGAGGTGGCCGAGCAGCGATGTCACCTGCAGGACATCGTGCTCGGCCACCCCCTCGGCGGGGAGGAGATCAACTCTGACTGCGGGCGTCCTCGGTGCGGGTCTCGTCGACATCTGCGTCCTCCTCGGTCGGAACGTAGCCGTTGATGCGCGGGGCATCGTAGCGTTCGACGTCCAGGATCTCATGCCGCTTGGCCACGATGGCCGGGACGAGTGCCTGACCGGAGACGTTGAGCGCGGTGCGGCCCATGTCCACGATCGGCTCGATGGCCAGCAGGAGTCCGACGCCCTCGAGGGGCAGACCCAGGGTCGACAGGGTCAGGGTGAGCATCACGGTCGCACCTGTCGTGCCGGCCGTTGCGGCCGAGCCGATGACGGCGACGAAGATGATGAGCAGGTACTGGATGAGGGAGAGATCGATGCCGAAGAACTGGGCGACGAACACGGCGGCAATGGCCGGATAGATCGCAGCGCAGCCGTCCATCTTCGTCGTCGCACCGAAGGGCACGGCGAAGGCGGCGTAGGAGTGGGGCACCCCGAAGTTGTCGGTGGCGACCTTCTGCGTCACGGGCATGGTGCCGATCGACGACCGGGAGACGAAGCCCATCTGAGTGGCCGGCCAGACTCCGGAGAAGTACTGGCGCACCGACAGTCCATTGGCGCGAGCCAGGGCCGGATAGACGATGAAGAAGACGATCGCGAGGCCGATGTAGACGGCGACGACGAACCACAGCAGCGAGCCCATCGTCGACCAGCCGTAGGAGTTCACGGCGTTGCCGATGAGGCCGAGCGTACCGATCGGGGCGATGCGCACGATCCACCAGACGACCTTCTGGACCACGGCCAGGGCCGCCTCGGTGAACTGGAGGAACGGCTCTGCGGCCTTGCCGACCTTGACCGCGGCGATGCCGATGGCACCGGAGACGATGATGAGCTGGAGGATGTTGAAGTTGACCTCGGAGGTCATGACTCCGGCGTCATCGGGTGCGGTGGCCACCTCGAGCCCGAGGAAGTTCACCGGGATCAGTCCGGTGAGGAAGCCCAGCCAGCTGCCCTGGGAGTCGGGTGCACCGGCGTTGAGCGAAGCGGCATCGGCGTGGGCGCCGGGCTGCATGACGATGCCGATGATGAGTCCGAGGACGACGGCGATGAGAGCGGTGAGGGCGAACCACAGCAGGGTCGACATCGCCAGCCTGGCGGCGTTGGTGACCTTGCGCAGGTTGCCGATGCTCGCGATGATCGCGGTGATGACCAGTGGGACGACGGCGGCCTTGAGCAGTGTGACATACGACGAGCCGATGGTGTCCAGGGTCTGGCCGAGCCAGTTGTCAGCGGTGTCGCTGACCGGTCCCCATGAGCGGGCGATGAGCCCGAGGATGACACCGGCGACGAGTGCGATGGTCACCTGCACTCCGAAGGACTTGCTCCACGCGGGCAGTCTCATTGAATTCCTCTCCTAGCGGGTCCTCCCCTGGCAGATCCGCAGGGAGGATTAGGCAACAGAGAGCACAACTGTTGAGCAATCCGCAAAATTCCCCGGCCACCTGTGATCTGTCTCGCAGTTCGGAATCGGTCCACGCTCGGCCCCGGATACAGAGACGCCGGCGGCGCCCGCCCCGTGATCATGGGGCAGGCGCCGCCGGCGTTTGAGCCTCGTAGCGGTCAGTGGCGGGGAGAGTGGCCCTCGCGCACGATCGGCACTTCACGGGTGATGGGCGCTTCAGCCACGACTCCGTATCCGGCCAGCGGGTCCTCCTCGGAATCCGAGGCATCCTGATAAGCGGCCGTCACACCCTTGGCGGCATCACCGATGGTATGGATGCGCAGGGCGTTCGTCGAACCGGGGATCCCGGGAGGCGAACCGGCCACGAGGATGCTCTGATCGCCTTCGCGGGCGGTGCCGTCCGCGAGCAGAACTGCGTCGACCTGACGCGCCATCTGGTCGGTGTGGCGCACGGTCTTCACGAGGTACGGGCGCACTCCCCAGGTCAGCGCCAGCTGGTGGCGGACCTGCGGGTCGGGCGTGAAGCCGAGGATGGGCCAAGCAGGGCGCAGCCGCGACATGCGCCGCACGGAGTCGCCGGTCTGTGAGAAGGTGCACAGGAGGTCGATATCGAGCTGCTCAGCAATCTGCACAGCAGCGGCGGTGACGGCTCCGCCCTTCGTGTGCGGGACGGTGCCCAGTGCCGGGATCCGCTCGAGACCGTGCTCTTCGGTGGAGCCGATGATCCGGCTCATCGTCCGGATCGCCTCGACCCAGTGCGCACCGACCGAGGTCTCACCGGAGAGCATGAGCGCATCGGCGCCGTCGAGGACGGCGTTCGCGCAGTCGCTGGCCTCGGCGCGGGTGGGCCGCGGCGCATCGATCATCGTCTCGAGCATCTGCGTGGCCACGATGACGGGCTTGGCCTGCTGGCGGGCGATCTCAACGGCCCGCTTCTGCACGATCGGCACCTGTTCGAGCGGCAGTTCGACGCCGAGGTCGCCGCGGGCGACCATGATTCCGTCGAAGGCATCGATGACCTCGTCGAGCTGGTCGACGGCCTGCGGCTTCTCGAGCTTGGCGATGACCGGAGCCGTGATGCCGACCTCGTCCATGACCGCGCGCACATCGTTCATGTCCTCGGGGCTGCGGACGAAGGACAGGGCCACCCAGTCGAAGCCGAGCTGAAGTCCCCATTTGAGATCGTCGACGTCCTTCTCCGACAGGGCGGGGACGGAGACCGGGACCCCGGGGAGGTTGATGCCCTTGTGGTTGGAGATGGTTCCGCCGATCTCGATCTCGGTGACCACGTCGGTGTCGGTCACCTCGGTGGCGCGCAGGCGCAGGCGCCCGTCGTCGATGAGCAGCGGATCACCCACGGACACGTCTTCCGCCAGGGTCGGCAGGGTCGTGGATACGAGCTCTGCGGTGCCGGGGACGTCGCGGCTGGTGATGGTGAAGGTAGCCCCTTCGACGAGCTCTTCCTTCCCGTTGGCGAAGGTGCCCACGCGGATCTTCGGACCCTGCAGGTCCAACAGGACGGCGACAGGGCGTCCGGTGTCGAGGGCGGCCTGGCGGACCCAGGCGAACTTCTCTTCGTGCTCTTCTCGCTTTCCGTGGCTCAGATTGAATCGGGCGACATCGACGCCCTCATCGACGAGCTCGCGGATCTCTTCATAGGAGTTCTGGTTCGGACCTAAAGTTGCGACTATCTTTGCACGCCTCATACGCTCCACCCTACCTAAAGTCTCAGCGGGCGGTTTCCACCGCTCTACGCTGGTCACGGGCGGTGAGAGTGCGGCACTTCGCTGTGCCGCCCCACCGCCCTTTCTCAATTCCTGACATGCATTATCTTAGCATTTGAACCCTTCGTCGGTGGGCCGCACGGGTGCCGGAAGTCGCGTCGACCCGGTCAGGAACCGGTCGACTTCCGCGGCCGCGGCACGGCCTTCCGCAATGGCCCAGACGATGAGCGACTGTCCGCGTCCGGCATCGCCGGCGACGAAGACTCCCGGCTGCGCCGCATAGTCCTCGGCCCGACCGAATGCCCCACCTGCACCGGCTTCGAGATCGATCTGCGCGGTCTCCGGTCCGCTGAATCCCAGTGCCAGCAGCACGAGATCGGCGGGGATGACGTGCTCGGTGCCCGGTGTCGGGATGCGGCGGCCGTCGGCGAACTGCGTCTGTGCGACCTCGATTCCGCACACCTTGCCCGAGTCGTCTCCGACGAACCGCGTCGTCGAGGCCAGATACCGCCTGGTTCCGCCCTCCTCGTGTGAGGATTGGACCTCGAAGATCCGCGGCACCGTCGGCCACGGCGAGTCGGCACCGCGGTCGACCGGCGGCTGGGCGCCGATGGCCAGGGTCGTCACCGAGGCGGCTCCCTGGCGCAGAGCCGTGCCCAGGCAGTCCGCTCCGGTGTCGCCGCCGCCGATGATGACGACGTGCTTGCCGGCCGCATCGATGAACTGTGCCGAGTCTGCCGCCGAGGCCGCGTCGGACGCCTGTGCCCGGTTGGACGGTACGAGGTAGTCCATCGCGAATTCGATTCCGTCCAGTCCGCGCCCGGAAAGCTCCATATCGCGCGGCACGGTGGCTCCGGTCGCTACCAGCACCGCGTCGAAGCGAGTCTGCAGTGCGGCGAAGTCGATGTCGCGGCCGATCTCGACTCCGGTTTCGAACCGAGTGCCTTCGGCACGCATCTGGGTCAGGCGGCGGTCGATATGGTGCTTCTCGAGTTTGAAGTCCGGGATGCCGTAGCGCAGCAGTCCGCCGAGGCGGTCCTCGCGTTCGAAGACGACGACCGTGTGCCCGGCTCGGGTCAGCTGCTGAGCGGCGGCGAGTCCGGCCGGTCCGGAGCCGATGACGGCGACGGTGTGCCCGGTGATCCGGTCGGGGACGACGGGGGTGATGAGTCCGGCGGCGAATCCGTCGTCGACGATGGAGACTTCGACCTGTTTGATCGTCACGGCGGGTTGGTTGATGCCGAGCACGCAGGCGTTCTCACACGGTGCCGGGCAGGCCCGGCCGGTGAATTCGGGGAAGTTGTTCGTCGCGTGGAGCAGTTCCACGGCGCGGGAGAGCTCCCCGCGATACATGGCGTCGTTGAACTCCGGAATGAGGTTGCCCAGCGGACATCCTTGGTGGCAGAAGGGCACTCCGCAGTCCATGCAGCGAGAAGCCTGTCGGCGCAGCTGTGCCGGATCACCCTTTTCGTAGACCTCGGAGTAGTCCATGAGCCGGATCGGCACGGGCCTGCGGGCAGGGAGTTCGCGTTCGGTGGTGGTGAGGAATCCTCGCGGATCAGCCATGTGCGGCCTCCAGAATGGTCTGCCAGGTGTTCTCGGAATCGGCGGTTTCGCCGCTGTTCTCGAGCTCTTCCTGGATGTCTTTGATTCGCGCATAGGCGACGGGAATGATCTTGGTGAAACGGGACAGGATGTCCTGCCCGCGGTCGAGTCCGGCCAGCAGTTCGCCGGCCAGCGGAGAACCGGTCGCCGCAACATGGTCGCTGAGCAGTCTCTGCAGGATCGGCACATCAGAGTCGCCGATGCCGCCGAATCTGAAGACGCCCGCGGCTCGTTCCTTCGGGTTGAGTCGACTGGGATTGAAGTCGAGGACGAAGGCCGTGCCTCCGGACATTCCGGCCGCGAAGTTGCGTCCGGTGGGTCCGAGGATGACCGCCACTCCCCCGGTCATGTATTCGAGTCCGTGGTCTCCGATGCCTTCGACGACGGCTTCGACGCCCGAGTTGCGCACGAGGAATCTCTCGCCGACCGTTCCGGACAGGAATATCGACCCGGACGTCGCACCGTAGCCGATGACGTTGCCGGCGATGACGTTGTGTTCCGGTCGGGTGGAGTTCTCCGGGCGAGGCGCGACGCTGATCGTACCGCCCGACAGTCCCTTCCCGACGTAGTCGTTGGCGTCGCCGCGCAGATCGATGCTCACACCGCGCGGCATGAAGGCACCCAGGGACTGACCGGCCGTGCCGTTCAGGGACACCCGCACGGTTCCCGAGGGCAGCCCGTCCGCGCCGTGGGCCTGAGTCACTCGGTGCCCCAGCAGGGTGCCGACCGACCGGTCCGTATTCTCCACCTCGGCGTTCAGGTGCACCGGGGAACCGGCAGCGACAGCCGCTCCCGCCTGCTCCAGCAGTCGAACGTCGAGTTCGCCCGCGAAGTCACGTGGTGTGCGCGCCTGGCTCACCCTCGCCGAGGCGGGAGCGCCGTCGAGATCGGTCGGAACCGTCAGGATCGGGGTCAGGTCGAGATCCAGTCCCGAGGCGGCTGCCCGATCTGCGTCGATGCGCAGACGTTCGACGGCGCCGATCGCCTCGTCGAGGCTGCGCAGTCCCAGCTGTGCGAGATAGCCGCGGACCTCCTCGGCGATGAAGGTGAAGAAGTTCACGACATGGTCGGCCTGACCGTGGAACCGTTCGCGCAGCTTCGGGTTCTGCGTGGCCACGCCGACCGGGCAGGTGTCCTGGTGGCAGACCCGCATCATGATGCATCCGGAGACGACGAGGGCGGTGGTGGCGAAGCCGAATTCCTCGGCCCCGAGCAGGGCGGCGATGATGACGTCGCGGCCGGTCTTCAGCTGCCCGTCGACCTGGACGCTGATCCGCTCGCGCAGACCGTTGAGCACAAGGGTCTGCTGGGCTTCTGCCAGTCCGAGCTCCCACGGGGTTCCGGCGTGTTTGAGCGAGTTGAGCGGGCTGGCACCCGTGCCCCCGTCATGGCCGGAGATGAGCACGACATCGGCTCCGGCCTTCGCCACTCCGGCGGCCACCGTGCCGACTCCGATTCCGGAGACGAGTTTGACGTGGACGCGGGCAGCAGCATTGGCCCGACCGAGGTCGTGGATGAGCTGAGCGAGGTCTTCGATGGAATAGATGTCGTGATGCGGAGGCGGCGAGATGAGACCGACTCCGGGAGTGGCGTGGCGGGTCTTCGCGATCCACGGGTACACCTTCTCCCCCGGCAGCTGACCGCCTTCGCCGGGCTTGGCACCTTGGGCCATCTTGATCTGCAGGTCGTCGGCGGCGGTGAGGTAGTGGCTGGTGACACCGAACCGACCGGAGGCGATCTGCTTGATCGCCGACCGACGCTCCGGGTCGAGCAGGCGCTCGGTGTCCTCGCCGCCCTCGCCCGTATTCGACTTTCCGCCGATCCGGTTCATCGCGATCGCCAGCGTCTCGTGCGCTTCGGCCGACAGCGAGCCGTAGCTCATGGCCCCGGTGGAGAACCGGCGCATGATGGCTTCGGCGGGTTCGACCTCGGAGATGTCGATCGGACCCGATTCGGTCGGGACCAGGTCGAAGAGCCCGCGCAGAGTCATCAGCTCGGCGGACTGTTCGTCGACGGCACGCGTGTACTGCCGGAAGATGTCGAAGCGACCGGTGGCCGTCGAGTGCTGCAGTTTGAAGATCGTCTCCGGGTTGAACAGGTGCCCCGGGCCTTCCCTCCGCCACTGGAATTCTCCGCCGACGAGCAGGTTCCGGTGAGCCGGACGCGGATGGTCCTCACGATAGGCATCGGCGTGCCGCGCCGTCGTCTCGGCCGCGATGTCGTCCAGCGTCTTGCCGCCGAGCTGATGCGGGGTCGAGGTGAAGTGCTTTTCGATGACCGAATCCGCCAGTCCGAGAGCCTCGAAGGTCTGCGCCCCGTGGTACGACTGGACGGTGGAGATGCCCATCTTCGACATGATCTTCAGCAGGCCCTTGTTCAGCGCCGTGAGCACATTCGCCACGGCTGCCTCGGCACTGATGCCTCGGATCCGTTCGGACCTGACAAGGTCCTCGGCCGATTCCATGAGCAGGTACGGGTTGACCGCCGAGGCTCCGAAGGACACGAGCGTGGCCGCATGGTGGACCTCGCGGACGTCTCCGGCCTCGACGATGATGCTCACCTGCGTGCGGCTGCGCTCGCGGACGAGGTGGTGGTGCAGGGCCGAGGTGAGAAGCAGCGACGGGATCGGCGCGTATTCCGAGTTCGACTCCCGGTCCGTGAGGATGAGGAACACTGCGCCCTCGGCGACCGCGGCGCTCGCCTCCGCGCAGAGGTCGGCGAGGCGAGAAGCCATCGCGTCCTCACCGGCGCCGACAGGGTACAGACCCGACAGCGTCACCGAGGGGCGGGTGATTCCCTCGCCGAGGTGGCTGCCGGACAGGTGCGCGATCGCCGTGAGCTCGTCGTTGTCGATCACCGGCCGCTCGAGCAGGATATGTGCGGAGTCCGGCCCGGTGGAGCACAGCAGGTTGCCTTCGCGGCCGATTCCGGCCGACATGCTCGTGACGATGTCCTCGCGGATGGAGTCCAGCGGCGGGTTCGTCACTTGGGCGAAGTTCTGGTGGAAGTGGTCGAAGAGCAGCCGGGGGCGGGTACTCAGCGCCGCGATCGCGGTGTCGCTGCCCATCGCGCCCAGCGGCTCGGCCCCGGTTTCGGCCATCGGGGCGATGAGCACACGCAGCTCTTCCTCCGTGTATCCGAAGGTCCGCTGTCGTCTCCGAACCGAGGCGCCGGGGTGGCTGACGTGGACGCGGGTGGGCAGTTCGGCCAGTCGGGTGGCCGAGGCGTCGACCCATTCCCGGTAGGGATGTTCGGTGGCGAGGCTGTTCTTGATCTCCGTGTCGGAGATGATGCGTCCGGCCTCCACATCGACGAGGAACATCCTGCCGGGGGTCAGTCGTCCGCGGGCGGTGACTTCGGCTTCGGGCAGGTCGACGACTCCGGCTTCGCTAGCGAGCACGACGGTGTCCTCGGTCATGATGTACCGGGCCGGGCGCAGGCCGTTGCGGTCGAGCACGGCTCCGGCGAGTCGGCCGTCGGTGAAGGCGACGCAGGCCGGCCCGTCCCAGGGCTCCATGAGCAGCGAGTGGTATTCGTAGAAGGCCCGCCGCTCCTCGGACATGGCCGGGTTGTTCTCCCAGGCTTCGGGAATCATCATCAGCATGGCCTGCGGCAGCGACCGGCCGGAGGCGACCATGAGTTCGAGGACCGAGTTGAAAGAGGCGGAGTCCGAGGCTCCGGCGGGAATGATCGGGAAGATCCGCTCGAGTCCCTTGGACGTCCCTGCGACCGGAGATTCGAGGAGGTCGCTGGCCAGGGCGGATTCGCGTGCCTGCATCCAGTTCCGGTTGCCGCGCACCGTGTTGATCTCGCCGTTGTGGGCGATCGTGCCGAACGGCTGTGCCAGCTGCCAGGAGGGAAAGGTGTTCGTGGAGAACCGGGAGTGGACGAGAGCGATCGCCGAGGTGAGGCGTTCGTCGCCGAGTTCGGTGAAGAAGCGGTCGAGCTGGGCGGTGGAGAGCATTCCTTTGAACGTCAGCGTCGTCGGCGACAGCGACGGGAAGTAGAGGCCGGCGTTGTCGAGTCGCTTCCGCACGATGAACGCCCGGCGAGCGAGATCGTTCTCATCACGGGCGGGATGGTTCTCATCACAGCCGAAGAACACGTAGCGCATGGCCGGCATGGTCTCGGCGGCGATCCGACCGAGCACTCCGGGGTCGACAGCCACGGATTCCACGTGGAGGACCTGCAGTCCTTCTTCCGCGGCGATCCTGGACACGAGTGCGTCCTGGTCGACGCCTGCGGCGTCAACGCTGAAATCGGGCTGCGTCTCCTTGGTCAGCGGAGCGGTGGCGGCGTTGAGATCGGCGGCGTAATCCTGAGCGAAGAAGCCGATGCCCATGGCATAGCTGCCCGGTGCCGGAAGAGAGATTCCGGATTCGCCGAGAACGGCGGCGAAATAGTCGTGCGGAATCTGGATGGTCAGTCCGGCACCGTCTCCGGTCCCATCGTCGGAACCGATTCCGCCGCGGTGTTCGAGCCTGCGCAGAGCGTCGAGGGCCTGGGTGATGACCGTGTGGTCGGCTCCGCCCCTGTAACGGGCGATGAGGGCCAGACCGCAGTTGTCGTGTTCGAGCGCCGGATCGTAGAGCCCGATGCGGCCAGGTGGGGCCGTGGTCTTGGGGGTCGACTGAGCGCTGTGGTTCATATACTGCCTTCTCGGTGTTGAGTGCTTCCCGAAAAGACGGCGCTGTCCTCTGCGGTTTGGACGAGTCCGGAAAGGGTGTCCCCGGACCCGGCTGTGAGATGACTCTCACAGCCGGAGTATCAACTTACACCATGTGCAATTTGAGAAAAAGCAGAAAAAGGAACGAAGTGCGAACCTATTTGTCTTGAGTATCGGACGTTCGAGGCTCTACGTCGTGCGCTGCGGGGGCTGACTTCCCGCGCACATCCGGCACGATCGAGATCGCCGAGGTGACCGCCCCGAAGAATCCGAAGCTGTGGCGACCGCTGAGATCGATTCCGGATTCGTCCTCGGGCTCCGAGTCGTCCGGGTCGGCGCCAGTCGTGGTGCTGTCCCCTGTCGCAGACGCCGCATCGTCGACGTCTGCACGGCTCGCAGAAGCATCGGCAGTCAAGTCGGAAGCCGAGGCGGGGGACGCTGTCACGGTCGAGCGCCGTGATGTCGGTGCCCCGCCTCCGTCGTGACCGTGCTGATCGTCCGGATCGGCCACCCGCGCTACCGAAGGCAACGGGGCTCCGGAGGCGGCGGCCGCCTCGGCGATATTGGGTGCATTGATCTCAAAGGTGTGCTTTCCGCGGCGATGGCGGCGCAGCAGGGTCCGGGACCCGTGCATGTAGACACCGGTCTCATAGGTGCGGTGACGCAGTCGGGAGACGATGAGCCAGCCGAGGCCGATGAGCAGGGCGAGGATGGCCGTCCACACGTTGAACGGCAGTCCGAACAGCAGGCGCGCGTCCTCGGCCGCGGGGGTGCCGATCCGCAGGGCCTCGAGCAGAATGCGGCCGAGGCCGAACAGGCACAGATACAGAGCGAAGACCTGTCCGTAGCCGAGCCGGAGGCGTTTGGACACGATGATGAGCACAACACAGGCGATGAGGTTCCACGCCGATTCGGTGAGCACCGTGACCAGTTCGAGGCGACCGTCGAACCAATCGCTGAAGGCTCCGGCGACGTGGCCGAGGATGAGCCCCGGTGCGACCGAGTCGAGCAGCGGTCGGAACCTGATGCCTTGGATACGGGTGAGCACCCAGACGGAGAGGAAGCCGAGGATGGTGGCTCCCCAGAAGCTGAATCCGCCGTCCCAGACCGCCAGCGCCCGCAGCGGGCTGCCGTCGGGGCCGAAGTAGGTGTCCGGCGCCGAGAGCAGATGTCCGAGACGTCCGCCGATGATTGCCGCAGGCAGACCGACGACCGTGATGGCCCACAGGTCTCCCTTATGGCCGCCGCGGGCGCGCCATTGGATGCCTGTCATCCACAGCGCGAGTCCGATGCCGAGGACGGTGAAGACGACCCATGCCGGGCTGAAGCTCATGCACACCCTTCTGCGAGCTCGGCGGCGAGTCGACCGACTCCGGCCACTCCTTCGGAGTTCAGCGCCCGAACGAGGGCGGAGCCGACGATGACGCCATCGGCATATTCGGCGACCTCGGCCGCCTGTTCGCGGTTCGACACGCCGAGCCCGACGCAGGCGCGTTCGGCTCCGGCTTCCTTCAGCCGGGCGACGAGATCGCGCGCATGGTTGTCGACTTCGGAGCGGACGCCGGTGACACCCATGGTCGAGGCGGCGTAGACGAATCCGGAGCTGTGCTCGACGATGCGGGCCAGGCGCTCCGGCGTCGACGAGGGTGCGGCGAGGAAGATGCGGTCGAGGTGGTACTTCTCGGAAGCTGCCAGCCACGGTGCCGCCTCATCGGGGATGAGGTCGGGAGTGACGATTCCGCCGCCTCCGGCCGAGGCCAGGTCGCGGGCGAAGCTGTCGACGCCGTACTGGAGCACGAGGTTCCAGTAGCTCATGACGACGGCGGTGCCGCCGGCTTCGGCGATGGCTTCGACTGCGGTGAAGACATCGGAGGTGCGCACACCGTTGTCCAGTGCCGCCTCACCGGCGCGCTGGATGACGGGTCCGTCCATTCCGGGGTCGGAGTACGGCAGACCGACCTCGATGATGTCGACGCCGTTGCGGACGAGTTCGACCATCGCCTCTGTCGAACCGGCCACGGTCGGGAAGCCGACGGGCAGGTAGGCGATGAGTGCGGCCTTGCGGCCCGCCTCGGCGACGGCGTCGAGGGTGGTTCCTGTGCGTGGACCTGAGTGCGTCATACCTGCACCGCTCCTTCGTCGATGTAGTCGAACCATTTCGCGGCGGTCGTCATATCCTTGTCGCCACGGCCGGAGAGATTGACCAGCAGGACCGCGTCGGGTCCGAGCTCACGGCCGATGCGCATGGCTCCGGCCAGGGCGTGAGCGGATTCGATGGCGGGGATGATGCCCTCCGTGCGGGAGAGCAGTCGCATGGCCTCCATCGCCTCCTCATCGACGACGGGTTCGTACGTCACGCGCCCGGTGTCGTGGAGGTGGGAGTGCTCGGGGCCGACCGATGGGTAGTCGAGTCCGGCGGAGACCGAGTGGGAGGCCTGCGTCTGACCGTCGTCATCCTGGAGGATGTAGGTGGCGGAGCCGTGGAGGACACCGGGGCGTCCGCCGGAGAACCGGGCGGCGTGATGGCCGGAGTCGACTCCTTCGCCGCCGGCTTCGAAGCCGAAGATCTTCACGTCCGCATCGCCGAGGAAGGCGGCGAAGAGTCCCATCGCGTTCGATCCGCCGCCGACGCAGGCGCAGACGGCGTCGGGCAGGCGACCGGCCATGTCCTGGATCTGTTCGCGGGCTTCGACCCCGATGACGTTCTGGAAGGAGCGGACCATCGCCGGGAACGGGTGAGGACCGGCGACCGTGCCGATGACATAGTGGGTGTCATCGACGTTGGCCACCCAGTCGCGCATGGCTTCGTTCATCGCGTCCTTGAGAGTGCGGGTGCCGTTGGTCACGGCGTTGACCGTGGCTCCGAGCAGACGCATGCGTGCGACATTGAGGGCCTGGCGCTGAGTGTCCTCCTCGCCCATGTAGACCACGCAGGACATGTCGAGCAGGGCCGCGGCGGTCGCCGTGGCGACTCCGTGCTGTCCGGCTCCGGTCTCGGCGATGAGACGGGTCTTGCCCATCCGCTTGGCCAGCAGAGCCTGCGCCAGGGCGTTGTTGATCTTGTGGCTGCCCGTGTGGTTGAGGTCTTCGCGTTTGAGGAACACTCGGGCGCCGCCGCAGTGCTCGGCGAAGCGAGTGGCCTCGGTGAGCAGAGAGGGCCGGCCGATGTAGCTGCGCTGCAGAGTGAGGAGTTCGTCGGTGAAGGCCGGATCCACCTGGGATTTGCGCCAGGTCTCTTCGATCTCGTCGAGTGCCGGGATCAGCGCTTCGGGGATGAACCTGCCTCCGAACTCGCCGAAGTACGGTCCGGTCTCCTCGCTCAAATCGGTCATTGCGGTCCTTCTCGATCTCCTCGTGGCGCCGGCCTGTGGGGCGGAGAGACTCCGCCTCACCGGACGCCGGAATGGGTGCAGTGTCAGCCCATCGTCGGCCACGTGCAGCGGCCGACGCGGGCAGGGTTCAGGATACGGACAGGGAGCGGCGTTCCCGGCCGAGTGCGGTGTACTCCTCGACTGCGGCCTGCGGACGGCCGCCGGTGACGAGGGCTTCGCCGACGAGCACGAGATCGGCTCCGGAGTCCGCGTACTTCGACACCTCTGCGGCTCCGGCGACGCCGGACTCGGCCACGAGGGTGCAGCCGGCGGGAGCGAGTTCGGCCAGGGGCGCGAACCGGTCGGTGTCGACGCTGAGATCCTTGAGGTTGCGGGTGTTCACGCCGATGAGTTCGGCACCGAGTTCCGTCGCGGTCTCCAGCTCTTCGCGATTGTGGGTCTCGACGAGCGCCGTCATCCCCAGTTCCGTGGCCAGGGCATGGAACTCGCCCAGCTGCACGGGATCGAGTGCTGCGACGATGAGCAGAACGATGTCCGCGCCATGAGCGCGGGCCTCGTGGAACTGATATTCGTCGACCATGAAGTCCTTGCGCAGGACCGGGATGTCCACGGCCGCGCGCACCGAGTCGAGGTCGGCGAGACTGCCGTTGAAGCGGCGGGATTCCGTGAGCACGCTGATGGCCCGGGCTCCCCCGGCGGCGTACAGACCGGCGAGCGTGCCCGGGTCGGGGATCTCGGCGAGGTCACCGCGGGAGGGTGACTTCCGTTTGACTTCGGCGATGACGCCGAAGTCGGCGGACAGGTCGAAGGGGCGGACCGGTTCGGCCGCCGCGGCCCGCGCGGTGATCTCGCTCAGCGGTACCTCGTTCCGGCGTGCCTGCAGATCTTCCCGCACGCCGGAGATGATGTCGATGAGGACTGTCATTTCTTCTTCGGCTTGTTGCCCAGTCCGATGGCGCGCAGGATCAGGCCGACGACGACGCCGAGGGCGACGATGCCGATGGAGATGTAGGTGATCGTGGGGTTGTGGATCGTGAATCCCACACAGCCGACCGTGACGCCGATGAGCATGATGACGACTCCGGTCCATCCCGCCACCGAGTTGCCGTGACCGGGATCGGCGATCGCTGCGTAGTCGATCGTGGATTTGTCGAGATCTGCGGCTCCGTTGCGGGCGAGGGACTGCGACATGGCGCTCCTTTGTGTGAGTGCGTGACACGCGTGTGGAATCTTTCCTCCATTGTGTCACGCTTCTTCGGCTGACCGGACACCGACCCGGTCACAAGGTCATTTCGAATCCGGCTCGGTGTCCGGGTCGGTCGACGTTTCGTCGTCGGGTGCGTCTTCGACGTCTTCTCCGCGAGACAGTGCGTCCCAGGTCGCGGCGGAATCGAATTCCCCGGAGGCGGATTCGGCGGTGCGGGCGTAGCGGTTGGAGTTCGTCCACCCGTTCGAGGTGACGGCGACCCAGACGATGCCGATGACGCCGATGCCTGCGGCCACTGCGGCGATGATCGCCCAGGAAGTGGCTCCCGGCGCCGAGGCGGCGCTCAGTGCAGTGATCCCGTAGCCGATTCCGGCGATGCCGGCCAGTCCCAGGACGACGAAGCGGCCGATCCGCCCGAGCATTGCGGCGAGCAGTCCCGAGACCGCGATGATCGCCACACACGCGGTGGCCACGGGTGAGGTCTGGGAGCTCGGATCCTCGGTGACCTTCGCCACTCCGCTGGGTCCGAGCGTGTCGCCTCCCGCACCGGCCTGCCAGGCGGAGATGGTCAGCGCCCACAGGGCAGCGGCGATGACGAGGATGATGAGGACTCCGCGTGATTTCGTCATGGCCTCACCTCTGATTTCCCTCCGCCGCATCCAATGCGTCGGCCGCGGCGGCGGCACGCAGCACTGCTGCGGCCTTGTTCTCGGATTCCTGGTACTCGGTCTCGGGTACGGAGTCGGCGACGAGTCCGCCTCCGGCGTAGACGCTCATCGTGCCGTTCCGGAGCACCCCGGTGCGGATGGCGATGGCGAGGTCGAGGTCGCCGGTGAAGGACATATAGCCGACCACTCCCCCGTAGATTCCACGTCCGACGGGTTCGAGTTCGTCGATGATCTGCAGCGCCCGGGGTTTGGGCGCACCCGACAGCGTGCCGGCGGGGAACGTCGCCCGCAGCACATCGATGGCGGTGGTTCCGGGTTCGAGTTCGCCGCGCACGGTCGAGCTGATGTGCATGATGTGGCTGTAGCGGACGATGTCCATGAACTCGCTGACGTCGATGGTTCCGGCCGCGCAGACCTTCGCCAGGTCGTTGCGGGCGAGGTCAACGAGCATGAGGTGCTCGGCTCGTTCCTTCTCATCGGCCAGGAGCTCTCGGGCCAGGGAGTCATCGGCTTCCGGTGTGGCCCCGCGGGGGCGGGAACCGGCGATCGGGTGGGTGACCACCTCTCCCGACCGGACGGTCACGAGCGCTTCGGGTGAGGAGCCGATGATGCTCACCGGTTCCCCTCCGTCGTCATGGAGGTTGAGCAGATACATGAAGGGGCTCGGGTTCGCATGCCGCAGCATCCGGTACACGCTCAGCGCATCAGCCTCGCACGGTGTGTCGAAGCGCTGGCCGATGACGACCTGGAAGATCTCACCGTCGACGATCTTCTGCTTCGCCGTCTCCACACCGTCGAGGTACACCTGCGGCTGGGTGCGGGTGGACACCTCGGGGTCGGTCTTCCGGGGGCGCAGGACATCTGCCGGGCTGGGCTGCTGCAGACGCTCGCACATCGCGGCGATGCGGGCGACTCCCGAGGCGTGGGCGTCGTCGATGCCGGTATCGGCGCCGTTGACGTTGAATACGTTGGCCACGAGGGTGACCATTCCCGAATAGTGGTCGAAGACGGCGATGTCGCCGGGGATCATCAGCTGCACTGTCGGCAGGTGGTGTTCGTTGGGCCGCGGCGGCCCGAGCTTCTCGAAGCGACGGACGATGTCCCAACCGAAGTAGCCGACGAAGCTGGAGACCATGGGCGGCAGCTCCGATTCCGCTTCGGCCACGGCGAGGAGGTCGAGAGTGGCGGTGACCGCGTCGAGGACGTCGCCGTCGGTGGGGACACCGACCGGAGGGGTGCCGGTCCAGTGCAATCCGTCTGCGGTCGAGATGAGGGTGGCCACGGGCGCCGAGCCGATGAAGGAGTACCTGGCCCAGGATCCGGCGACGGCGGATTCGAAGAGGAAGCTGCCCGGTCCGCCGTCGGTGAGTTTGCGGTAGAGGCTCAGCGGGGTCTCCGAGTCCGCAAGCACCTGGGTGTGGACCGGCACCAGGCGATGGTCGGCGCCGAGGGCGCGGAACTCGTCGAGGCTGGGTCGGATCGGCAGGTCGGTGGGGTTCGCCGCTGGGTCAGTCGACACTGATGGTCCTTCCGGTGAAGCAGGTCGGGGTGTTCGTATGGCAGGCGGGTCCGGTCTGGTCGACGAGCATGAGCAGGGCGTCGGCATCACAGTCGAGACTGAGCGAGCGGACGTGCTGGACATGACCCGAGGTCTCCCCCTTCACCCAGTATTCCTGCCGGGAGCGGGACCAGTAGGTGGCCCGCTTCGTCTCCAGTGTGCGGGAGACGGCTTCGACGTCCATCCACGCGAGCATGAGCACCTCTGCGCTCGTGGCCTCTTGGACGATGACAGGGATGAGCCCGTCGTCGTTCGTTCGGATGATCTCCCGCCAGTTCTCCGGAGTCGCGTCGATGTCCCTGCTCATCGGACGTCGATTCCCTCCGCGCGCAGGGCGTCCTTGACCACGGCGATGCTCAGAGTGCCGAAGTGGAAGACGCTGGCAGCCAACAGGGCGTCGGCTCCGGCTTCCACTGCCGGAGCGAAGTGTTCGACCTTTCCGGCGCCGCCCGAGGCGATGAGCGGTACGTCGACGGCGGCGCGGGCGGCGCGGATGAGTTCGAGGTCGAACCCCTCACGTGTGCCATCGGCGTCGATGGAGTTGAGCAGGATCTCGCCGACCCCGCGGTCGGCGGCTTCCCGGATCCAGTCGATGGCGCAGCGGCCGGTGCCTTCGCGGCCGCCTCGAGTGGTGACCTCGAAGCCGGATTCCGTGCTCGCGCCCTGTGCGCGCCGTGCGTCGAGGGAGAGGACGAGGACCTGGTTGCCGAAGTGTCGGGAGATCTCGCTGATGAGTTCCGGGTTCTTCACCGCCGAGGTGTTGACCGAGACCTTGTCGGCTCCGTCGCGCAGCAGCCGGTCGACGTCGGCGACGCTGCGGATCCCTCCGCCGACGGTGAGCGGGATGAAGACCTCTTCGGCGCAGGCGCGGACGACGTCGTGGACGGTCTCCCGGTCACCGCTGCTGGCCGTGACATCGAGGAAAGTGAGTTCGTCGGCTCCGGACTCGCCGTAGCGGCGGGCGAGCTCGACGGGGTCGCCGGCGTCCCTGAGGTCGGCGAACTTCACTCCCTTGACGACGCGTCCGCCGTCCACGTCCAGACAGGGGATGACTCTGACAGCTACCACGCAGTCCTCCTAGATTCCCAGGCCCCGGTAGCGATCCATTCGGCGGGCCAGGCGCCTGGCCGAAGGTTCGCGCATGAGCGAGATGAGTTCGTATTCGAGTGTCTCACCGACCCTGGCGACGAAGTCGAGCGGTTCGTCGCTGGCGTCGGAATGTTCGGCGATGATTCGGTCGACGACTCCGTTGGCCTGCAGCATGGGAGCGTGCACGCCCTGGCTCTGAGCCATCTCGGCGGCTCTCTCGGTCGTGCGGTGCACGATCGCCGAGGCGCCTTCGGGCGGCAGGGGCGAGAGCCAGCCGTGTTCGGCGCTGAGCACCCGATCGGTCGGGATGAGGGCCAGTGCTCCGCCCCCGGATCCCTCACCGAGGATGAGCGAGACGGACGGAGCGTCGAGGTTGGCGAGGTCGGCGAGGCTGCGGGCGATCTCGCCGGCGATGCCGCCTTCTTCGGCTTCCTTCGACAGAGCCGCGCCGGGGGTGTCGATGACGGTCACGAGCGGCAGGTGCAGCTCCGCGGCCAATCGCATTCCGCGTCTGGCCTCACGCAGGGCCGCCGGGCCCATCGGGTCGCGGGAGTCCTGCCGGAATCGGTCCTGGCCGAGGACGATGCACGGTGCGGAACCGAACTTCGCCAGGGCCAGCAGCAGTCCGGGGTCCTTCTCCCCTTCGCCTGTGCCGTTGAGCGGCAGCACGGTGTTCGCTGCGGTGCGCAGCAGATCACGGACCCCGGGTCGTTCGGGGCGACGCGAGCTGGTGATCGCGGCCCAGGCATCGGAGTTCGGGTCGACGCTGTCCGGGGCCGTGTCCGGGTCCGGCACCGAGCTGGGAACCTCCTTGGCGCCCATGAGCACGTCGAGGACGCGGGAGACCGTGCCGGCGATGCGTTCGGGTCCGATGACGGCGTCGACGATGCCCATCTTGTGCAGGTTCTCCCCGGTCTGCACGTTCTCCGGAAACTTCTCTCCGTAGATGGCCTCGAATACTCGAGGGCCCAGGAATCCGATGAGGGATCCGGGTTCGGCCACGGTGACGTGCCCCAGCGATCCCCAGGAGGCGAAGACTCCTCCGGTGGTGGGATGGCGCAGGTAGACGAGGTAGGGCAGTCCGGCCTTGCGATGGGCGATGACGGCGTTCGTGATCTTCACCATCGACAGGAAGGCGATGGTGCCCTCCTGCATGCGGGTGCCGCCCGAGGCGGGACCGGCCAGCAGGGGCAGCCCTTCGAGGGTCGCACGTTCGATGGCATCGACGAGGCGTTCGGCCGCGGCCACGCCGATCGACCCGGCGAGGAAGCGGAATTCGCCGGCGATCACGGCCACGCGACGGCCGGCGATGGTGCCTTCGCCGGTGATGATGGATTCGTCGACTCCGGACTTCTGCGCCGCGGCTTCGAGTTCAGCAGCGTAGGCGTCAGAGATCCCGCCGGCGGGCTGGACGGGAGTGGTGTCCCAGGACAGATAGGATCCTTCGTCGAGGACGATGTCGACGAGCTCGAGTGCGTTGAGACGCGTCATGGCGATTCCGTTCAGTTTCCGTCGGCGAGCCACGCCACGATGGATTCCGCGTCTTCGTCGAGCAGCGGCGGGGCATCGTGAGCGGTGCGGGTGGTTTCGACCTCACCGGAGGAATCGGCGTCGAAGAAGCGCAGCGGCGGTCCGGGCAGATCGATGTCGCCGAGCACGGGGTGGTCGACCGAGACCTTGAGTCCCTGGCTGAGTGCCTGCTCCCACTGGTAGACCTCGGGCAGGGTGCGCACCGTGCCGGACGGGATTCCCGCCTCGGTGAGCCTGTTCAGCAGATCGGCTGCGGCGTAGGCAGAGAAGCGGTCTTCGATGAGTTCGATGACGGCGGCGCGGTTGTCCACGCGCTCGGAGTTGACGGCCATGCCCTCGGTGGCGGGATCGATGTCGAAGGCAGTGCAGAACTTCTGCCACAGGTTCTCGTTGCCCACGGAGATCTGCACGGCACCGTCGCGGCAGTTGAAGAGTCCGTAGGGCGACAGCGAAGGGTGGTGGTTGCCGCCGGGCTGCGGTTCCTGACCGGCGACCGTGGCCCGGGTGCCCTGGAAGGCGTGGACGCCGACCATTCCCGCGATGAGCGAGGTGCGCACGACCTTGCCCTTGCCGGTGCGTTCGCGTTCGAGCAGGGCCGCCAGCACGCCGTATGAGCCGTAGATTCCGGCCAGCAGGTCAGCGATCGGCACTCCCACGCGCTGCATATCATCGGGTCCCGAGCCGGTCAGCGACATCAGCCCGGCTTCGCCCTGGGCGATCTGGTCATAGCCGGCGCGGGAGGCTTCCGGACCGTCGTGGCCGAATCCGGTGATGGACAGGATGACCAGGCGCGGGTTGATCTCCATGCAGCGGGCGGTGGAGAAGCCGAGTCGGTCGAGGACACCGGAGCGGAAGTTCTCGATGAGAACATCGGCGCGTGCGATGAGTCCGGTCAGGGTGTCCTTGCCCGTGTCGGATTTGAGGTCGAGGGCGATGGATTCCTTGTTGCGGTTGCACGAGAAGAAGTAGGTGGCCTGAGGATTGTCCGCAGGCCCGACGAAGGGAGGTCCCCACGACCGCGAATCATCGCCCTTGCCGGGGTTCTCGACCTTGATCACCCGTGCACCGAGATCGCCGAACATCATTCCTGCATGAGGGCCGGCCAGGGCACGAGAGAGATCGACGACGGTGTATCCGGTCAGGGGGCCTGCCTCGGGTGTCTCGTTCGCCATTCCTAATCCTCCTTGAAGTGGGTGCGTCTCTTGATGAGCATACGCAATCGTGCGACCTCCGCATGGGCGCGGCGACCGTCTGCGTGCTGGATCGCCATCACCGCGCAGGTGGTGCCGTCCGTGAGGTCCAACAGGGGCCACGGATCATCGCCCTCGGGTGAGAACGTCACACCGAGGATCTGTCCCCAGTCGAGCCGACGGGTGCGCACCATGTTCTTGACCACCAGACCGTCCTCGGTGGGCCGGGCCTGGATATCGGAGATGCGCAGCAGGGCGGCTCCGAAGAGAATGCCCAGCAGGTTCATCCATATCATGTCGAGCACTGTCCACGGTTCCCAGTCCACGACGAAAAGCGCCACGGACAGGACCGCGAACCCAACGGTCACGGCAACGGCACCGACGATGCTGACGACGCGCACCTGTCGGGGCCGGAACACGGCCAGATCAGATTCGGCAGGCGCCAATGTTCGTCACCAGAATCGCACGCGCCCCGACTCCGTAGAGCCGGTCCATGACGTTGTTGACTTCCTTCGCTTCGACCATGACGCGCACAGCGACCCACCCGGTCTCCTGCAGCGGGGACACGGTCGGGGATTCGAGCCCCGGGGTCAGCGAGATCGCCTCGGGAACCAGGCGCTGTTCGATGTTGTAGTCGACGAGCACATACTGGCGGGCGACCAGGACCGATTCGAGGCGGCGTTTGAGCACGCCGATGCGGGATTCGGCTCCGGCGCGCTGGATGAGCACACCTTCTGATTCGAGCAGCGGCTCGCCGAAGGTTTCGAGTCCCGCGGCGCGCAGCGTGGAGCCGGTCTCGACGACATCGGCGATGGCGTCGGCGACTCCGAGCTGGATGGAGACCTCGATCGCCCCGTCGAGCTGCACCGTGGCTGCCGCGATTCCGCGTCGCTGCAGGTCGGCATCCACGAGGTTCGGGAAGCTCGTGGCGATGCGGGCACCGGCCAGCTGCTCGGCCGAGGTGAACGAGCCGGCGGTGCCGGCGTAGAAGAAGCGCGAGGCACCGAATCCGAGTCCGAGCACCTCTTCGGCTTCGGCCTGTGACTCCAGCAGCAGGTCACGGCCGGTGATTCCGGCGTCGAGGATTCCGGAGCCGACGTAGATGGCGATGTCGCGGGGACGCAGGTAGAAGAATTCGACTCCGTTGACCTCGTCCTGATGGACCAGGGTCTTGGTTCCGCGTCGAGTGGAGTATCCGGCCTCACTGAGCATGTCGGAGGCGGCTTCGGACAGTGCGCCCTTGTTGGGCACGGCTACACGCAGCATGGGGTCCCTTTGGAGTTCGATGGCGTCGGGTCGGTCAGGTTCGTGGGAGGGTCTTACAGGTGGGTGTTGACGTCGTCGAGGGTCAGCCCCTTGGCGATCATCATCACCTGTACGTGGTAGAGCAGCTGCGAGATCTCCTCGGCGAGCTCTTCCTTGGTTTCGTATTCGGCGGCCATCCATACTTCGGCGGCCTCTTCCACGACCTTCTTGCCGATCGCATGGACTCCGGCGTCGAGTTCGGCCACGGTCTTCGAACCGGTGGGGCGATCGAGGGATTTCTGCTGGAGTTCGGCGTAGAGAGTCTCAAAGGTCTTCACTTCTCCAGCCTAATGCATCTGCATCGGCCGCAGCATTCGGGGTCTCATGTTCTAGAACGCGGCGGGCCGGGTCTCACTGGTGCTGCCGGCGGCTGACCTCAGTCCTCGGGGTCGCGGCCGATGTCGGTGGCCGGACGGTGAGGCGCAGAGATCGTCTGGCGTGACCGTTTCGACCAGTCGATGAGTCCGAGGATGACCATGACGAGGAAGAACAGGTACACGGCTCCGGAGAAGACGAGTCCGCCGGAGATCGCCAGCGGGATGCCGACGAGGTCGACGGCGAGCCAGACGAACCAGAATTCGACGATGGCTCGGCCCTGGGCGTACATGGCCACGATCGAACCGATGAAGATATAGGCGTCGGGGTAGGGGTTCCAGGACCATCCGCCCAGGGCGAGGACCCAGCCGAAGACTCCGGTGCCGATGACGAGAGCTCCGAGCAGGATCGCCCGTTCCTTCCAGCTCGCCCAGCGGACGAGGACTTCACCGGCGGCGGCCTTGGACTTCTTCCATTGCGTCCATCCCCAGACCGCGGCGACGATGATGACGACCTGCCGAGAGGCGTTGCCGCCGAGGCCGGCGGAGAGGCTTGCGGAGAAGAGGAGGATGGAGCCGAGGATCTGCACCGGCCAGGACAGGATGTTCCGGCGCAGCGCCAGGACGACCGTGGCCAGCGCACAGATGTTGCCGAACAGGTCGGAGTACGGCACAGGCTTTCCCAGCAGTTCGAATGCCGGGGTGTTCAACCAGTCGAACAGGTCCATCGCAGGCTCTCTTCAGGTGTGGGCCGTAAGCATAGTTCGGCCCGGTTCGGTCAGTGGGTGTGTGCGGCGGCGAGGGTGCGCAGTTCGCTGATGGCGGCTGCCGCATCGTCGGCTCCGTAGACGGCGGAGCCGGCGACGAGGACGTCGGCGCCGGCGTCGACGACACGGTCGATCGTCGCCGCGGAGACTCCCCCGTCGACCTGCAGCTTGATCTCGAGTCCGGAAGCAGAGATCGCTTCGCGGGTCCGCGTGATCTTCGGCAGGCACACGTCGAGGAACTTCTGACCGCCGAATCCGGGTTCGACAGTCATGATGAGGATCTGGTCGAATTCGCCGAGGAGGTCGATGAAGGGTTCGATCGGGGTGGCCGGTTTGAGGGCGAGGCTGGCCTTGGCCCCGAGACGGCGCAGTTCCCGGGCGAGACGGACGGGGGCGGCAGCCGCCTCGGCGTGGAAGGTCACCGAGGCGCAGCCGATCTCCGCGTACACGGGAGCGTTGCGGTCGGCGTCGGCGATCATGAGGTGGGCGTCGAGCGGGATCGGTGAGATCGCCTGGATGCGTTCGACGACGGGCGGGCCGAAGGTGAGGTTCGGCACGAAATGGTTGTCCATGACGTCGATATGGGCCATATCGGCGGTGCTGATCTTCGTAAGCTCACCGCGCAGATCGGAGAAGTCCGAGGACAGGATGGAGGGGTTGATGTCGATCGACATGGGTCATTTCGCCTTTCGCAGGAGAGCCAGGAACATTCCGTCGCTGTTGTGGACATGGGGCCAGAGCTGGGCGTATCGCCCGCCTTCCCGGGTCACCGACGCGAACGACTCCGCCTCGGTGCCGGTGATCGCCGACAGCGCGGCCGGGGTGTCGAGGACCTCGATGTCCGCGCTTCCCGACTTGGCTCGCAGGCGCAGAACCTCGTCGACGATGAGCACGGTTTCGGCGTAGTGCGGTGAGCACGTCGAGTAGGCGACCACTCCCCCGGGCGCGCAGGCATCGAGGGCAGCGGCGAACAGTTCGCGCTGCAGTCCGGTCAGGGAGGTGATGTCTTCGGGCCGTCTGCGGTAGCGGGCTTCGGGACGGCGGCGCAGGGCACCGAGTCCGGAGCAGGGTACGTCGACGAGGATCTTCGAGTAGGGTCCGCGGGCGTCGCGTCCGTCGCGGACGGCGGCGATGACGTTGGTCAGCGCCTTGGTGGAGTCGCGGACGAGGTCGACACGGTGCTCGCTGGAGTCGAAGGCCTCCAATGTCGTCGATTCGCCGGCGGCTCTGGCTGCGAGGACGGCGGCCTTGCCGCCGGGTCCGGCGCACAGGTCGGCCCAGGTTCCGGTGGGTGCGTCGATATCGGCCAAAGCGAGGGCCACAAGCGCGGAACCTTCGTCCTGGACGCGGGCACGTCCGTCGGCCACAGCTGCCACGTCCCGGGGAACCGCGGTCTCCAGGGTGACGCCGATCGGTGACAGCGGGGTGGGTTCACCCGGCAGTTCGGCGCGGTCGATGAGTCCGGGCAGGGCGGTCACTCCGACCTTTGCGGGTGCGTTGTCGGCTTCGAGGAGAGCTTCGAGCTCGGCGGCATCGCGGCCATGTCCCTTGAGCGCCTGGTTCAATGCCCGGACGACCCATTCGGGATGGGAGTGTTCGATCGCCAGTCGGGTGGTCTCGTCGGCCTCGGCGGTGACGCGGTCGAGCCACTCGGTGGGTTCGGCTTCCGAGATACGGCGGAGCACGGCATTGACGAATCCGGCGGTCTTCGCCGCCGATCGTTTGACCACGGCCACGGTTTCGGACAGTGCAGCATGGTTGGGCACCCGCATCGACAGCAGCTGGTGGGCGCCGAGCCGCATTGCGGCCAGGGGTTCGGGATCGATCTTGTCGACGGCTCGGGACGAGGAGATTTCGATGACCGCATCGTAGAACTTCTGCCGACGCAGGGTTCCGTAGGTGAGCTCGGTGGTGAAGGCAGCGTCCTGAGCGCCCATACGGGTGCGGGAGAGTTTGGCCGGCAGCAGCAGGTTCGCGTAGGCGTCTTTCGTCGCCACGTCGAGGAGGACTTCCCAGGCGATGCGCCGCGGCAGGTTCTTACCCGCTCGTTCGCCCTGCGATGCTCCGCGGTCCTGACGTGGGCGGTCGCGACCCTGACGTCCGTGATCGCTGCGTCCGCGGCCGTGGCCGGCGCGTCGGTCGGTGTCTCGGGGGCCGCCTCGGCGCTGCCCGTGATTGCCGTCGTTTCCGCGGCTGCCGCCTCGGCGGTCTCTGCCTGCTGACTCAGCCATTGCTCTTATGCTTGCCTCTCGGTATAGGGGTCGAAGGTCACGTCTCCGCGGCCGCGCAGGAAGTCGGCCGTGGCCATCCGGGCCTTGCCGAAGGGCTGGATCTGCTCGACCCGGACCCAGCCGTCACCGCAGCGCAGCACCGGTTGCTGCTGCCAGGTGGTCAATTCGCCGACGGCCCCAGGGGTTGTCACTTCGGATGCGGGTGAGAGTCCGAAGAGCTTCGTCCTCTTTCCGTCGAGTTCCACCCATGGTCCCGGTGCGGGACTGGTTCCGCGGGCCCTGTCGATGACCCGGGCGGCCGGAGCGGACAGGTCGAGGTGGGCGTCGGTGACGGTGATCTTCTCCGCATGGCTGGACTCGCCGGTCTGCGGGGTCGGGGCGGCGGTGCCGGCGGCGAGATCGTCGAAGGCGGCGACGAGTTCGGGGGCCCCGCGGCGTGCATAGTCCTCAAGAGCCTCGGCGACGTCCGCGTGGTCGAGCGGCAGTTCGAGTCGGCGCAGCACGGGGCCGGTGTCCATGCCTTCGTCGATGCGGAACACGCTGATCCCACTCGTGGTCTCGCCGCCTATGAGTGCGCGTTGGACGGGGGCGGCTCCGCGGTAGGCCGGCAGCAGTGAGAAATGGAGGTTGAACCAGCCGAGTCGGGCGATGGCCAGTGCGGCGGGTCCGGCGATGGCGCCGAAGGCGACGACGGCGACGGCGTCGACATCGAGTGCCTGCAGCTGGGAGATGACGTCGCCGCGCAGACGACCGGCTTCGATGACGGGCAGTCCGAGTTCGAGAGCGCGGGTCTTCACCGGTGACGGGGTGAGGACTCTCTTCCGTCCGACGGGCGCATCGGGTCGGGTGAGCACCGCACGGATGCGGTGGCTCGATTCGGCAAAGGCCTCGAGGGCGGGAACTGCGACATCAGGGGTGCCGGCGAAGACGATATCCACGACTTGGATTCTACTGGTTCGCCGCGCCGTCACAGCGACCGGGGATCGTCGATGCGCACGCGCACCTGCCGTTGCTTCTTCGCGGACCGGGAGGCGATGATCTCGGCCGCTCTCGTTCCGACGCGGTCTCCGGCGGAGAACGGGTAGGCGCTGACGCTGCGCTGTCCGTCCTCGGCGTCCTCACGCAGGAGTTCCTCGACCTCGCCGATCTGTTCGAGCACCTCGTCGATGTCGGCGCCTGCTCCCGTGAGTTCGAGGATCCGTCGGTAGGGCGGGAAGCCGAGTGCCTTCCGGTCGCTCAGCTGTCGTGACATGAAGGTCGTGGGGTCGAAGGCGGTCAGGGTCTGCCGGATGAGTTCGTCTTCGTCGCCGAGGTAGACGGCTCCTCCGTCATCGCGGGAACGCACGAGTGAGGCGGCTCGCAGTCGACGTGCCACGCTTTCGTCGATCGAGCGCATCCAGGGTCCCGGCCACAGCGAGTCCAAGAGGATCGCCGCGGCGTAACCGCCGAGCACATAGGGTTCGGCTCCGGTGGTGGCGACCACGAGTCGCGGGGTCTCGTCGAGGGCAGTGGAGATGTGGTCGCCTCCGGATTCGACGATCTCGATATCGGGCAGCGCCCGGGCAAGCTCTTCGACGGTGCGGGCCCGGCCGCGCACGATCGATCGCACACGGTTCGAATGGCAGCGCAGGCAGCTGAACGTCTCCGAGTGAAAGCCGCAGGACCGGCAGGCGAAGGGACCGACTTCCGACTGTGTGGTCAGCGTCGCCTGACATTGCGGGCAGCGGGCGACTTCCTGGCAGCGGGCACAGGCGAAGACAGGATAGTAGCCGGAGCGCGGCACCTGCACGAGCACCGGACCGGGCACTCCGCCGTCCCGGGGACGCGGACGCAGCGCCGTTCGCATGATCTGCCAGGCGCGGCTGGGAATGCGCTGCCAGGCGAAGGGGTCCCGGTCCTCATCGGGGACGAAGACGACGGGGGCGGCATGCCGCCTGGCCGGACCGACCGGTGTGACGTCGGCCAGCCAGCCGATCTCGACGAGGCGCTGCACTTCGGCGCTGCGGTCGGTGGAGACGAAGAGCAGCTCGGTGTCCTCGATCGTCGACCGCAGCAGGCAGACCTCCCGGGCGTGCGGGTACGGGGCGTGCTGATCGAGGTAGTTGAGGTTCGCGTCATCGGTGCAGATGATGAGTCCGAGGTCCGCGACGGGAGCGAAGGCCGCCGCCCGCGTGCCGATCGTGATCCGCGTGTGTCCGAGCAGTCCGCGCAGCCAGGCCTGCCACCGCAGCTCCGGTGACTGGTCGGCACTGAGCACCGAGACCTCCGCGACCCCAGCGTGGGTGAGAGTCGAATGGAGCACGGCGAGTTCACGATGATCGGGCACGAGCCAGAGCACGGACCGGCCGGCTTCGAGACTCGCCCGTGCGGCATCGAGTCCGGCACGGATCCAGCTGAGACCCGGCGTCGGCCCGGGTGTGCACGCCACGGCTCTGCGCCGAGGCGGGCCCGAGACGTTGTCGACCGTGGGTTCCGTCCCCGCCGCGAGAACCCATTCGCCGAGGCGGCCGAGCAGCTGCGGATCATCCGCCGGCCCGTCGTTCGGTCCGGTCGCTGGGTCCGCGGCGTCCGCATCGGCCTGTGCGGCCGACTGACCCGCCTTCTCCGCCTTGAGCACTGCTTTCTCGCCACGGGCATGACGCGGTGGGATGGCCAGGCGCAGCACATCGGCGAGGGTGCCGCCGTAGCGACGGGCGACGGCTTCGCTCAAGGCGAGCAGATCCGCACTCAGCACCTGAATGGGACCGCTGATGCGTTGGATCGTCGCCAGCGGACCGAAGTGGTCCGAGCTCTCGACACGTTCGAGCAGATAGCCGTCGCGCAGCTTTCCAGCGAACTTCACCCGCACCCGCACTCCGGGCAGGGCAGCCTCGGCGAGCTTCTCCGGCACCGCGTAGTCGAAGGTCCGCGCCAGGTGCGGGACGGGATGGTCGATGAGCACTCGGGCGACCGGTTCGATCGGGGCCAGGGGAACCTGGCCCTCGGCCGAGGTGCCGGTGTCGATCGGGAGGGGTTCGTCCACGCCGACGGCAGACTAGCTGGAGGACACGGCGCGCAGCAGATCCTCGGCGCGGTCCGTGACCTCCCAGGTGAAATCGGGCAGCTCACGGCCGAAGTGGCCGTAGGTCGAGGTCTGCGAGTAGATCGGGCGCAGCAGGTCGAGTTCCTGGATGATCATCGCAGGGCGGAGGTCGAAGACCTCGCGGATGGCAGCCGAGATGGCCGCCGGGTCCGCCTTCTCCGTACCGAAGGTCTCGACGTAGAGCCCCATCGGATCGACTCGGCCGATCGCATAGGACACCTGCACCTCGGCACGGTCTGCCAGACCGGCGGCGACGACGTTCTTCGCCACCCAGCGCATAGCGTAAGCCGCCGAACGGTCGACCTTCGATGGGTCCTTGCCGGAGAACGCACCGCCACCGTGACGGGAGAACCCGCCGTAGGTGTCGACGATGATCTTCCGTCCGGTCAGACCGGCATCGCCCATCGGCCCGCCCGTCACGAAGGGGCCGGCAGGGTTGATGTGGATGTTCGCGCCCGAGGTGTCGAGACCGGAATCGGCGATCACCGGATCGATGACGAGTTCCTTGATCTCCGTGTGCAGCTGAGACTGGCTGGTCTCCGCCGAGTGCTGGGTGGAGACGACGACGTTCTCGATCGACACTGCCTCATCGCCGTCATAGCCCAGCGTCAGCTGGGTCTTCCCATCGGGGCGCAGGTAGTCGAGCCGACCGGACTTGCGCACCGCGGAGAGCTGCTCGGCCATCCGGGAGGCCAAGTGGATGGGCAGCGGCATGAGCACATCGGTGGAGTTGTCGGCATAGCCGAACATCAGTCCCTGATCTCCGGCGCCGAGGCTGGTGCCGTGGTCGGAGGATTCGACGGCCTCGCGGAAGTCCAGCGGATTCGTCACACCGGAGTGGATGTCCGTGGACTGGCTTCCAATGGACACTGAGACTCCGCAGGAGTGTCCGTCGAAGCCGGTGTCCGAGGAGTCATAGCCGATGCCCGTGATGAGGCTGCGCACGATTCCGGCGACGTCGGCGTAGGCGGCCGTATTCACCTCACCGGCGACGTGGACGAGGCCGGTGGTGACCATGGTCTCCACGGCCACTTTGGCGTTGGGGTCCTGCCGGAGCAGGTCGTCGAGCACCGCATCGCTGATCTGGTCGCAGATCTTGTCGGGATGTCCCTCGGTGACGGACTCGGATGAGAAGAAACGCAGATTTGTGTGTGTCACGTTGTCGATTCTACGTGGGTGATTCGGTCGGAGACGGCCGCGATGACCTTTTGTGAAACATGGTCCTTCGACCCGTGGAATTCCTCACCGACGACGATCTCGCCGCGGTCGGCGGAGATGATCTGGACCATGGTCTCATCGTGGCCGAAGGCGCGGTCGTCGGAGACGTCGTTAAAGACGAGAAGGTCGACGCCCTTGCGCTGGAACTTGGCTCGAGCGTAGTCGAGGGCTGCGGTGGCGGCGTCCCCGGTCTCGGCGGCGAATCCGACGATGATCTGATGGCGGAGGCTGGACTGACGGCTGCGCTCGTCGACGAGTCCGCGGAGGATGTCCGGGTTCTGCACGAGACGCAGAGTCAGACCGTCGTCTCCGGACTTCTTCATCTTCGAGTCCGTCGTCTCGGCCGGCCGGTAGTCGGCGACGGCAGCGGCCATGATGATGGCATCAGCCCACACCTGGGCCGAATGCATCGCCGACTGCAGCTCAAGAGTGGATTCGACCGGAGTGATCGTGATGCCCGCAGGCAGTCCCGTCAGCAGACCGGTGTCGATGTTCGCGGCGACGAGTTCGACTGATGCGCCCGCGGCATGGGCGGCCTTGGCCAGCGCGATGCCCTGTTTGCCTGAGGAGCGGTTGCCGAGGAAGCGCACGGGGTCGAGTGCTTCCCGCGTGCCGCCGGCGCTGATCACGATGCGACGACCGGACAGAGCACCGCTGGGGTCAGTGGACGCATCTGCCGAGTCGCCGGCGGTGCCGTCCTTGACCGAGAGCGCGAAGTCGACGATCGCTTCGGGTTCGGGCAGTCGTCCGGGACCGGAATCGGGGCCGGCGAGGCGTCCGACAGCAGGGTCGAGGACATGGACGCCGCGGGAGCGCAGGGTCGCGATGTTGGCGACTGTGGCGGGGTTGAGCCACATCTCCGTGTGCATGGCCGGGGCCACGACCACCTCGGCGGTCGTGGTGAGCACGGAGGCGGTGAGCAGATCATCGGCTCGTCCGGCGGCGATCTTCGCGATCAGATCGGCGGTCGCCGGGGCGATGATGACGAGTTCGGCTTCCTGGCCGATGCGGACGTGATTGACGGTGTCGATCTCGTCGAAGACATCGGTGGTCACGGTCTGGCCGGACAGTGCCTCGAGAGTGGGGGCACCGATGAATTTCAGTGCGTTGGCCGTCGGAACGACCTTGACGCTGTGGTCGAGTTCCCGGAGTCGCCGGATGATGTGTGCCGCTTTGTAGGCGGCGATCCCACCGGCGACGCCGAGTACGATTCTCACTGGTCGCTGAAGTCGATCGCGCCGTCGTTGCTCACAGGAGCGGTGGCTTCGGCCTCGGGTGCGGCCTGGATGAAGTCGGCTTCGGAGACCTCGCGGGCGACGATCTTCGACTCGTTGACCTCACGCAGAGCGATCGACAGAGGCTTCTCGTTGGTGCCCGGCGTGACGAGCGGACCGACGTTCTCGAGCAGTCCCTCCTGCAGCTGGGCGTAGTACGAGTTGATCTGACGGGCGCGCTTTGCCGCGATCGAGACCAGTTCGTACTTCGAACCGGTGACGTTGAGCAGATCGTCGATCGGAGGGTTGGTGATGCCTTCAGGCTGTGCGGGCAAGGAGATTCCCATCTAATCGGAAGTGGATATACCCATCAATGATAGGAGTTCTTCGGCCGCAGTGCGAACGTGGTCGTTCACAATGGTCACGTCGAACTCCGATTCGGCGGCCAATTCGCGTTTCGCGGTGGCCAGTCGTCGTTCCTGCTCCTCCTCCGTTTCGGTGCCTCGACCGGTCAGTCGGGAGACGAGTTCGTCCCAGCTGGGCGGGGCGAGGAAGACGAAGCGGGCATCGGGCATCTTCTCTTTGACTTGGCGGGCTCCCTGCAGATCGATCTCCAGCAGCGCGGGAATCCCCTGGTCGAGCTTCTCCTCCACCGGGGCCGAAGGCGTGCCGTAGCGGTGGCGTCCGTGGACGACGGCGTATTCGAGCAGGCGATCCTCGGCGATGAGGGTGTCGAAGGCGTCGTCGGTGAGGAAGTGATAATGGACACCATCGATCTCACCGGGGCGTCTGGGTCGGGTCGTGGCCGACACGGAGAACCAGACCTCGGGGTGGTTCTGCCGAATATAGGTGCTGATGGTGCCTTTTCCGACGGCGGTCGGACCCGCGAGGACGGTGAGTCGATTATTCACAGATCTGAGGTTGTCACACTCAGGAATATTTCTCCAACAGGGCGGACTTCTGGTGGACGCCCAGACCTTTGATCCGACGGGAGGTGGCGATGCCGACCTCTTCCATGGCGGCTTCGGCGCGCCGGTCGCCGACTCCGGGCAGAGCTCTGAGCAGATCGAGCACACGCATCTTCGCCAGTGCTTCGTCGTCTGCTGCCTTCTTGAGCACGGCCGCGAGATCGGTATCGCCGGTCTTCAGCGCCGACTTCACTTCGGCTCGTGCCTGACGTGCCTTGAACGCTTTGTCCAACGCAGCGGAACGCTGTTGCGGGGTCAACGGTTCGAGTGCCACTTTGTCTCCTCTGTCACCATGAACGGGCAGGTAGGGAAGTTGTCTCAGTCTAAGACAAAATCCCTGCCGAGAGGCGATATGAGCAGAAATTTGTGTCGTGGCGAGCCGGAATCCGCCCGTCGACGGAACACCGAAACCGGTGTTCGGACCGCCCCCGCGATCCGAACACCGCTGTTCAGTCGGTGACCGTCAGCGCACGATTGAGCGCGGCGGCGGTTTCGGCCAGACCGTCGGGTCCGGCACCGAGCACCGCCCGGGAGGCGGTGGCGAGCACCTGTCCCGATTCCAGCGCCCGGCCGCCGAAGACCGCCCGCAGCTCGGTCAGGCCCGCACCCTGTGCACCGACGCCCGGAGCGAGGATCGGTCCCCCGCAGTCACTGGGATCGAAACCCAGATCGCGCGCTGCGGTGCCGATGGTCGCGCCTACGACGAGTCCGAAGGGACCGAGCTCGTCGGGTGTCCCCAGTGCCTGAGCATTGCGCTGCCGGACTCGGGACACGATCGATCCGGCCACCGATTCGCGGTCTCTCACGGCATGCTGGACTTCTGCCCCTTCCGGATTCGAGGTCAGTGCCAGGACGAACACGCCCTTGCCGTGAGCGGCAGCGAGTTCGAAGGCCGGCTCCAGGGCGCCGAATCCGAGGTAGGGCGAGACCGTGATCGAGTCCGCGGCCAGCGCCGAGGCGGGGTCGAGGTAGGCCTTCGCGTAGGCACCCATGGTCGACCCGATGTCACCGCGTTTGATGTCGAGGACGGTGAGCAGTCCGGCGTCCCTGGCCGCGGCCAGTGTCTCTTCGAGAGCAGCGACTCCGGCGGAGCCGTACTGTTCGAAGAACGCGGACTGCGGTTTGACGGCGGCCACCGAGCCCTTGAGCTCGGAAACCGTGCGGAGGGCGAACTCCCGTACGCCTGCGGCGCTGGCGGGCAGCCCCCAGGAGGCGAGAAGATGCTCGTGCGGGTCGATGCCCACACACAGCGGCCCGTGCTCGTCCATGGCGGCTGCCAGTCGGGCGCCGAACATCAGGCGTTCCAATCCTGCAGGCTGCGCACGTCGAACTTCGAGTCGCGGATGACCTCGAGGGAGGTCACGGCGGCGGCGAATTCGGCCAGCGTCGTGATCAGCGGCACGGAGTTCGCGGTCGCCGCGGCTCGGATCTCATAGCCGTCGGCGCGTTCCTGCCGACCCGACGGCACGTTGATGACCATGTCGATGGTGCCCGCGGTGAGGTAGTCGATGACCGTGCGGTCTTCGGCATCGGCCTCGAAGTGCTTGTGCACCTGTGTGGTCTTGATTCCGTAGCGGGAGAGCACGGCCGCGGTGCCGGTGGTCGCGACGACGTCGAAGCCCATATCGACGAGCTCCTTGACCGGCAGCACCATGGCGCGCTTGTCCCGATCGGCCACCGACACGAACACGGTGCCCGAGGTCGGCAGCTTCACAGATGCCCCGAGCAGTCCCTTCGCGAAGGCGGTCGGGAAGTTGTGGTCGATGCCCATGACCTCACCGGTCGAGCGCATCTCGGGGCCGAGGATCGAGTCGACGATCTTGCCTTCGACGGTGGTGAACCGTCGGAACGGCAGGACTGCCTCCTTGACGGCGATCGGATGGTCGAGCGGCAGGGTCGAGCCGTCGCCGGCCGCTGCCAGCAGATCTCCGCGCAGATCCTCGATCGTGCGGCCCACGGCGATGAGAGCCGCGGCCTTGGCCAGCTGGGTCGAGGTCGCCTTCGAGACGAAGGGCACGGTCCGCGAGGCACGGGGGTTGGCTTCGATGACGTGGAGGACATCCGCGGCGATCGCGAACTGGATATTGAGCAGTCCGCGTACGCCCACACCTTCGGCGATGGCCTTCGTGCCCTGGCGGACGCGCTCGAGCACGTCCTCGCCCAGAGTCAGCGAGGGCAGTACGCAGGCGGAGTCACCGGAGTGGATTCCGGCTTCCTCGATGTGCTCCATGATTCCGCCGATGTAGACCTCGTTGCCGTCGTAGAGGGCGTCGACGTCGATCTCGATGGCGTCTTCGAGGAAGCGGTCGACGAGGACCGGACGATCGGTCGAGATCTCGGTGGCGCTGGCCATGTAGTCGAGCAGCTGGGTGCGATCGTAGACGATCTGCATTCCGCGTCCGCCGAGGACGTAGGAGGGCCGCACGAGCACCGGGTAGCCGATGTTCTCCGCGATCGCTGCGGCTTCCGCTGCGGTCACTGCGGTGCCGTGCTTGGGCGCGGTGAGTCCGGCCCTCTCCAGCACGGCGCCGAACTCTCCGCGGTCCTCGGCCAGATCGATGGCTTCGGGCTGGGTGCCGAGCACCGGCACACCCGCGGCCTTGAGCTTGTCGGCCAGGCCCAGCGGGGTCTGTCCACCGAGAGTGCACACGACGCCGAGGACCTCGCCGGCGGCGAGTTCGGCGTGGTAGACCTCCATGACGTCTTCGAACGTCAGGGGTTCGAAGTACAGGCGATCGGCGGTGTCGTAGTCCGTCGACACGGTCTCCGGGTTGCAGTTGACCATGATCGTCTCGTAGTCGGCCGACCCGATCGCCATGGTCGCGTGCACGCACGAGTAGTCGAACTCGATGCCCTGGCCGATGCGGTTCGGTCCCGAGCCGAGGATGATCACTGCCGGGCGTTCGCGCGGCATGACCTCGGTCTCGGAGTCATAGCTCGAGTAGTGGTAGGGAGTCTTCGCTTCGAATTCTCCGGCGCAGGTGTCGACCGTCTTGAACACCGGGCGCACGCGCAGCGCATGGCGGATGCCGGTGACGACGCTCGTGTCGAGGCTGCGCAGTCCCGCGATCTGCTCGTCGGAGAAACCGTGGTTCTTCGCGACCCGCAGGACCTGCTCGTCCAGTTCGTCGGCGTCGCGGACATAGGCGGCCACCTCGTTGATGAGCTGGATCTGGTCGAGGTACCAGGGGTCGATCTCGCAGGCGTCGAAGACCTCCGCCGCGCTCAGGCCGGCGGCGAGTCCGCGCTGGACCGAGTGGATGCGGTCGGCAGTTGCGTGCGAGATGGCTTCGAGGACGGATTCGCGGACGTCGTCGTCGGAGACGTCGGGCAGGTCAGTCCAGCTGAACGCGGAGTCCTTCTGCTCGAGTGAGCGCATCGCCTTCTGCAGCGCGGTGGTGAAATTGCGGCCCAGGGCCATGACCTCACCGACGGATTTCATCGTCGTCGTCAGGGTCGGATCCGCGGCCGGGAACTTCTCGAAGGTGAAGCGCGGGATCTTCACGACCACATAGTCCAGGGTCGGTTCGAAGCTGGCCGGAGTGACCTTCGTGATGTCGTTGGGGATCTCGTCGAGCGAGTAGCCGACGGCGAGCTTCGCGGCCATCTTCGCGATCGGGAAGCCGGTGGCCTTCGATGCCAGCGCCGAGGACCGGGAGACGCGTGGGTTCATCTCGATGGTGATGATGCGTCCGGTCCTGGGGTCGACGGCGAACTGGATGTTGCAGCCGCCGGTGTCCACGCCGACGGCCCGGATGATGGCGATGCCGATATCGCGCATCGACTGGTATTCCCGGTCGGTCAGCGTCAGGGCCGGGGCCACTGTGATCGAGTCACCGGTGTGCACGCCGACGGGGTCGACGTTTTCGATCGAGCACACGACGACGACGTTGTCCTTGTTGTCGCGCATGAGCTCGAGCTCGTATTCCTTCCACCCGAGGATCGATTCCTCGAGCAGCACCTCGTGGGTGATGGAATCGGACAGGCCGGCGCCGGCGATGCGGCGCAGATCGGCTTCGTCATAGGCCATACCCGAGCCGAGGCCGCCCATGGTGAACGAGGGGCGGACGACGACCGGGTAGTTGAGCTCCTCGGCGGCGGCAAGGGCTTCGTCGAGGGTGTGGCAGATGGCGGATCTGGCCACTTCGGCGCCGCAGGCCTCGGCGATGTCTTTGAACTTCTGGCGGTCCTCGCCGCGCTGGATGGCGTCGACGTCGGCACCGATGAGTTCGACGCCGTACTTCTCGAGCACTCCGGCGTCGTGGAGGGCGATGGCCGCGTTGAGTGCGGTCTGTCCGCCCAGGGTGGGCAGGAGCGCGTCGGGGCGTTCCTTCTCGATGATCGTCTCGATGACGTCCGGATCGATCGGTTCGACGTAGGTGGCGTCGGCGATGTCCGGGTCGGTCATGATCGTCGCCGGGTTCGAATTGATGAGGATGACGCGCAGGCCCTCGGAGCGCAGCACGCGGCAGGCCTGGGTGCCGGAGTAGTCGAATTCGCAGGCCTGGCCGATGACGATGGGGCCGGAGCCGATGACGAGGACGGATTTGAGGTCGTGTCTCAATGGCATTGGGGGTTCTCCTTAGGCCTGGGCAGCCGAATCGGCCTGGGAAGCGGACATGAGGTCGACGAAGCGATCGAACAGGTAGCTCGAATCGTGCGGGCCGGCCGCAGCCTCGGGGTGGAATTGGACGGAGAAGGCGGGAATGTCGAGGCAGGCGAGTCCCTCGACGACGTCGTCGTTGAGGCACACATGGGAGACGGTCACCCGGCCGTAGTCGGCCTTGTGCGGGGCGGTGGTCTCGCCTGTCAGCGGAGCGTCGACGGCGAAGCCGTGGTTCTGCGAGGTGATCTCGACCTTCTCCGTGGTCCGGTCCATCACGGGCACGTTGATCCCGCGGTGGCCGAAGGGCAGCTTATAGGTGCCGAAGCCCAGGGCCCGACCGAGCAGCTGGTTGCCGAAGCAGATGCCGAAGAACGGGATTCGGGCGTCGAGCACGGCGCGCAGCAGTTCGACCTGGTCGTCTGCGGTGGCGGGGTCGCCGGGGCCGTTCGAGAAGAAGACTCCGTCGACGCCCAGGGCCCGGATCTCGTCGAAGCTGATCGTCGACGGCAGCAGGTGCACGTCGATTCCGCGTTCGCTCAGTCGTTCGGGGGTCATCGATTTGATGCCGAGGTCGACGGCGGCGACGCTGAAGCGCTTCTCCCCGCGGGCGGGGATGAGTCGGGGTTCGGTGATCGAGACCTCGTCGACGAGGTTGGCTCCGGCCATCTGCGGAGACGCCTGGACACGGGCGAGGAGTTCGGATTCGGGCGCCTCGGCGGCGGGTCCGGAGAAGATGCCCACGCGCATGGCTCCCTTGTCGCGCAGGTGGCGGGTCAGGGCTCGGGTGTCGACGTCGGAGATGCCGACGATCCCGGACTCGGTCAGCCAGTCGGCCAGGTCGCCTTCGGAGCGCCAGTTCGATGAGATCCGGGAGGCATCGCGGACGACGTAGCCGGCGGCCCAGATCTGGGCGGATTCGTCATCGGTGCGGTTGACTCCGGTGTTGCCGATGTGCGGAGCGGCCTGGATGATGATCTGTCGGTGGTAGGACGGGTCTGTCAGCGTCTCCTGGTAGCCGGACATGGCGGTGACGAACACGGCTTCACCGGTGGTTTCGCCGATGTGTCCGTAGGCGGATCCGTGGAAGGTCCGGCCGTCTTCGAGGACGAGGACGGCGGGGGTGGTGGAAAAGCTCATTGTGCCTCTTCGATCATTTCGCGGATGCGGTCGACGGTGGGGGTGGTGGATGCGGCGTAGCGGGCGCGGAAGCCCGTGTCGACGAGGGTGTCGCCCAGGTGCCAGGTGATGCGGATGATGCCTCCGCGTTCGACGAATTTCCCGATCATCCCGTTCGTGGTGTCCACGGAGACGATGTCGCGGCGCGGGATGAGGAAGTCCTCGCGTCCGGCAAGGTCCATGATCACTCCCCCGTCGGTGACGACGAGTTCCCCGGTGGTGCGGATGCCCAGGCCGTGGACGGCGACGCGTTCGAGCGGATGGCCGGCCTTCGTCGTCGACACATAGGAGCCTTCGACCGGCTCGCCCACGGCCTTGATGCCCATATGGGGCTTCGGCGGGGTGACGACCTCTGACTGGGCCCGTTTGCGTCGGCTCCATCCCCAGGCGATCGCGACGATCACGAGGAGGATGACTGCCGCGACGATGAGTGTGCCTATTGTTGTGTCCATGTTGCTCCTGCCGGGTGGGGTGTGGTGAGTGCCCCTGCGGCCAAGACCCGGTGGCCGTAGAAGAAAGTGTCGGTGACCTGCGCGGTGACTTCGACGCCGGCGAAGGGGTTGTTGCGTCCCTTTGTGGCGTGGTCGGCGGGTTCGATGCGGTGCGGTGCTGCCGGGTCGACGAGGACGATGTTCGCACTCGCTCCGAGCTCGAGGCTGCCGTGCCCGGAGGCTCCGGTGATCCGGGCCGGAGCCGAGGACATCACGCGCGCCACATCGCCGAAGTCGAAGTCGTGGTCGGCCATGGCGGCGACGACGATCGACAGGGCGGATTCCATGCCGACCATGCCCATGGCCGCTGCGGTCCATTCGCTGCACTTGTGTTCGGCGGTGTGCGGGGCGTGGTCGGTGCCGACGACGTCGATCGTGCCGTCTGCCAGTGCAGCCCGGAGTGCCTGCACGTCGCGGTCGGTGCGCAGCGGCGGGTTGACCTTGTAGACGGGGTCGAACGTGCGCACGAGTTCGTCGGTGAGCATGAGATGGTGCGGTGTGACCTCGGCGGTCACGGCGATCCCCCGTGCCTTGGCCCAGCGGATGAGGTCGACGCTGCCGGCCGTGGAGACGTGGCAGATGTGGAGTCGGGACCCGACGTGTTCGGCCAGGAGCACATCGCGGGCGATGATCGACTCCTCGGCGACGGCTGGCCAGCCGGGCAGTCCGAGTTCGGCCGAGACCGTTCCCTCGTTCATCTGTGCGCCTTCGGTCAGGCGTGGTTCCTGTGCGTGCTGGGCGATGATCCCGTCGAAGGTCTTGACGTATTCGAGGGCGCGGCGCATGAGCAGCGGATCGGAGACGCAGATTCCGTCATCGGAGAACATCCGCACGCGAGCTCCGGAGCGCGCCATGGCTCCCAGCTCGGCGAGCTGCTTTCCCTCGAGTCCGGTGGTCACGGCGCCGACGGGTACGACTTCGGTGAATCCGGCGGCGCGGCCGAGGCGGTGAACCTGTTCGACGACGCCGGCGGTGTCGGCCACGGGCGCGGTGTTCGCCATGGCGTGAACGCAGGTGAACCCTCCCGAGGCGGCTGAGCGTGATCCGGTGAGCACGGTCTCGGCGTCTTCCTTGCCGGGTTCGCGCAGGTGGGTGTGCATGTCGACGAGTCCCGGCAGGGCCACGAGTCCTGCGGCGTCGACTGTTTCATAGTCGCTTGTGCTCAGCAGTTCGGGGTCGACGATGCGACCGTCCTGGATCGCGATATCGGCGACTCCGCGTCCGAGCACATCGGCACCGCGGATGAGGTAATCAGTCATTGGTCTCCTCCTGACCGGTCAGCAGACGGTAGAGGACCGCCATGCGCACGCTCACTCCGTTCTCGACTTGGTCGAGGACGAGGGCGCGGGGTGAGTCCGCTGCGGCAGCGGAGATTTCGAAGCCGCGGTTCATGGGCCCTGGGTGCATGATGAAGCTCGTCTCCGGCAGTTTGGCCAGACGAGCCGCGCTCAGTCCCCACAGGCGGGCGTATTCGCGTTCGTTGGGGAAGAAGGATTCGTGCATCCGCTCGTGTTGGACGCGCAGCATCATCACGGCTGCAAAGTCCTCGGCGCTCAGCGCCGAATCGAAGTCGTAGTGGATGGTCACCGGCCAGTTCGACACTCCCCAGGGCAGCAGGGTGGGTGGTGCGATGAGGTGGACGTCCGCGCCGAGGCGGGCGAGCAGGTGGACGTTCGACCGAGCCACTCGGGAGTGCAGGATGTCTCCGACGATGGCAACCTTCGCTCCGTCGAGTCCCTGACCGCGGGGTCCCCCTTGCACCGGCCCCGAGGCGGGGACTCCGGCGAGTGCCCGACGCAGGGTGAAAGCGTCGAGGAGCGCCTGGGTGGGGTGTTCGTGGGTGCCGTCGCCGGCGTTGACGACGGGGACGTCGATCCACCCGGTATGGGCGAGGCGGTGGGCGGTGCCCGCTCCGGAATGGCGGACGACGATGGCATCGGCGCCCATCGCCGAGATCGTCTGGATCGTGTCCTGGAGGCTCTCACCCTTCGACACGGAGGAGCCCTTGGCGGAGAAGTTGAGCACATCGGCCGAGAGCCGTTTGGCTGCGGCCTCGAAGGACAGTCGGGTGCGTGTGGAGTCCTCGAAGAACAGGTTGACCACTGTGCGTCCCCGCAGCACGGGGAGCTTCTTGACCTCGCGTTCGGAGACGAGAGTCATCTCCTCGGCGATATCGAGGATGCCGATGGCGTCGTCTCGGCTCAGCGATGCGGTGTCGAGCAGATGTTTCATTCGCGGCCTCCCGAGATGCTCACGGAGTCGTCTCCGTCGATTTCGGTCAGGGAGACGTTGACGCGTTCACTGCTAGAGGTCGGAAGGTTCTTGCCGACATGGTCGGCACGGATCGGCAGGTCCCGGTGGCCGCGGTCGACGAGGACGGCGAGGCGGACCTTGGCGGGCCGACCGACATCGGCAAGGGCGTCGAGGGCGGCGCGGATGGTGCGTCCGGAGAAGAGCACATCGTCGACGAGGACGACGGTCTTCGCATCGATTCCCGCACTCGGGATGGTGGTGGGTTCGGGCGCCCGGTAGGAGCCGCCGCGCAGATCGTCACGGTACATGGTGATGTCGAGGCTGCCGGCGAGTTCGCCTGCGGTCTCGGGCCGGCCGGAGATGGAGGCGATCGCCTCGGCGAGTCGGTGGGCGAGCGGGACTCCGCGGCGCGGAATGCCCAGGAGGACGAGGTCGTCGCTGCCCTTGTTGGATTCGATGATCTCGTGCGCGATGCGGGTGATCGCCCGCGAGATATCGGGGGCGTCCAGCACTGTTCGCTGTGTCATATTTCCCCTTCTCCGCCTCTCTGGACGGTGGTTAAAGGAGTGGTTCGATTCGATTGTAAACCCGGTGGGGTGCCCACCGGCGGGCGGGTCCGGAGTGCGGACCCGCCGCCTCAGATGAGTGTCGGTTTGACGTCGAGGATGCGGGAGAGCAACCCCGAGACGAAGCCGGGAGAGTCATCTGTGGAGAACTGTCTGGCCAGGGACACTGCTTCGTCGATGGCCACTTTGTCGGGTACCTCGTCGTTGTACAGCATCTCCCAGGTCCCGATCTCCAGCAGCGACCGGTCGACGGCCGGCATCCGATCCAGGGTCCAGCCTTCTGAGTAGGTGGAGATGATCTCGTCGATCTCCGCCTGCTTCTCGGTGATGCCCTTGACGATCTCGACCGCGTATTCCTTCATCGGGTAGTCGGGATCGTTCGACCGCATGGTGACGAGTTCGTCCATGGCCAGTCGACGCTGCCCGGCTTCGAAGAGCAGCTCGAGAGCCCGGCGACGGGCTCGGGTACGTGCGGACGCCACTTACTTGACGCGACCGAGGTAGTCGCCGCTGCGGGTGTCGACCTTGACCTTCACGCCTTCTTCGAGGAACAGGGGCACCTGGATCTCGTAGCCGGTCTCGAGGGTCGCGGGCTTCGAACCACCGGTCGAACGGTCGCCCTGGAGTCCGGGTTCCGTGTGGGTGATGGTCAGTTCCACCGAGGGCGGCAGCTCGACAGAGAGCGGGGTGCCCTCGTGGAAGGAGATCTGCAGATCCTGGTTCTCGAGCATGTAGTTCGCGGCGTCGCCGACGAGCTCTGCGGAGATGTTGACCTGGTCGTAGTCCTTGGCATCCATGAACACGTAGTCGGTGCCGTCATGGTAGAGGTACTGCATATCGCGGCGGTCGACATTCGCGGTCTCGACCTTGGTGCCGGCGTTGAAGGTCTTGTCGATGATCTTGCCGGAGATGACGTTCTTCAGCTTGGTGCGGACGAAGGCCGGTCCTTTTCCGGGCTTGACGTGCTGGAATTCGAGCACCTGCCACAGCTGGTTGTCGAGGTTGAGCACAAGGCCGTTCTTCAGGTCGTTCGTTGTCGCCACTAATTCGTCCTTCTTCGGTTCAGTCCTGATCACCGAATGGTGATCGCAGTCGGCACGACGCGTCGGAGGACCCCGAGGTGCGGGGTCGACGAACGCGCCACTGGGCAAGTCTAGCAAGCCCAGCGGGACGCTTCCATCCGGGCGGGGTCAGTCGAGGCCGAGGCCGATGCCGAGGGGAACCGTCGGCGAATCCTCGCCGATCTCCTGGTAGGCGGTGAAGAGGATGGAGGCATCGGGGATCTCGACGGTGCTCGGTTCGCCGATATCACTGAGCAGCACCATCCGCAGCATCGCCCCGCGGGCCTTCTTGTCCCTCTTCATCGTGTCCAGCAGCTGCGGCCACACATCGGAACGGTAGCCCACCGGCAGTCCGAGTTTGCCGAGCAGTTCACGGTGGAGGTCGACGACTTCATAGGGCAGGCTCTTGATCATCGACGCCACCTCGGCGGCGAAGACCATGCCCACCGATACGGCGGCACCGTGACGCCACTGGTAGCGCTCCTTGTGCTCGATCGCATGGCCGAGGGTGTGGCCGTAGTTGAGTATCTCCCGGCGTCCGGACTCCTTGAAGTCTCCGGAGACGACTTCGGCTTTGACCCGGATGGAACGTTCGATGAGTTCGCGCAGCACAGGGCCGTGCACATCGGCGATCTCGTCCTTCGAGTGGTTCGATACGAGATCGAGGATCGCGGGGTCGGCGATGAATCCGGTCTTGACCACCTCGGCGAGGCCGGTGAACAGTTCGTTCTCCGGCAGGGTTCCGAGCGTGTCGAGGTCGACGAGGACACCGGCGGGTGCGTGGAAGGAGCCGACGAGGTTCTTGCCTTCGGCCGTGTTGATCCCGGTCTTGCCGCCGACGGAGGCGTCGACCATGCCGAGCACGGTGGTGGGGATGTGGATGACCTTGATTCCGCGCAGCCAGGTGGCGGCGACGAATCCGCCGAGGTCGCTCACCGCTCCCCCGCCGACGGTGATGATCGCGTCGGTGCGGGTGAAGTCGGATTGGCCGAGGACCTGCCAGCAGAATGCGGCGACCTGGACGTGTTTGGCCTCTTCGGCGTCGGGGATCTCCGCGGCCACGGCCTCGAGACCGGCGGCGGCGAGGTCGTCGCGAACGGTCTCACCGGTGGTGCGCAGTGCGCGGGGGTGGATGACGAGGACCTTCTCGACGCGGTTTCCGAGCAGCTCGGGCAGTTCGCCGAGCAGTCCCCGGCCGACGAGGACGGGGTAGTTCCCGCCGGCGTCCACATTGATGCGTGTGAGGCTCATTCGTCCGTCTTCCTGATCGTTCATCGTCTTCTCTCAAGGCTCGGCCGCTCGGTGAGTGCTCGGAGTCGAGGCACCTGTTCCGTGGGCCGGATCCAGCCTAGCCCTCACAGGCTCCCGGCGGCGAAACGGGTGACCGATGTGGTCGCAGGCGTCTCACCGCCGGGGCTGTGCTCAGCGCTGCTGACCGGATCCGTCGTCGTCGGGGTCGGCGTATTTCGCGTACTCCTCGGCTCGCTGCAGGCCGGTGAGGACGTCGACGACTCGGTTGACCACCGTCGACGGCGGTGAGTTCGAGGCCTGAACCCGGAAGGTCGCGACCTGTTCGTACAGCGGTTCGCGTTCGTTGACCAGGGCCAGCCAGTTCTCCACCGGGCTGCCGGCACCGCGCAGCAGCGGTCGGTGCGGGGCGGTCAGCCGCTGGGACACTGTGTCGACATCGATATCGATGTGCACGACCTTGATCGCCGGATGTCGCAGCTGAGCTCGGGTGCCGGGGTTGAGGATCGCTCCTCCGCCCAGGGACACGATGCCCGGACGATCGAGCAGACGACGCAGTGCCCTGCGCACGACCTCGCGTTCGATGCGTCGGAAGTGATCTTCGCCGCGTTCGACGAAGATCTCCGAGATGACCCCGTACTTGTCGACGATGTTCGCGTCCGTGTCCGTCAGCGGCAGGCCGAGCCTATCGGCGAGCAGCCGACCGATCGTCGATTTCCCTGCCGCCGGCGGACCGGAGAGCACGATGCGCGAGAGCGCGGCGGGGACCGGTTCCAGGGGCGGAACCGGTTTGGGCAGCGGGGTGTGGTTCATTGTCCGATGCGGAGGTTCTCCGGAATGGCCGCGACATAGGCGTCCAGGTTCCGCTTCGTCTCGGCAACGGAGTCTCCGCCGAACTTCTCGACGACGGCTTCGGCGAGCACCAGTGCCACCATGGCTTCGGCGACGACTCCCGAGGCGGGAACCGCGCACACGTCGGAACGCTGATGGTTCGCCTTCGCGGCCTCACCGGTTTCGACGTCGACCGTCGCCAGGGCACGCGGCACCGTGGCGATCGGCTTCATCCCCGCCCGCACCCGCAGCGGACCGCCCGTGGACATTCCGCCTTCCGTGCCACCGGCACGATTGCTCGTGCGACGGAATCCGTCGGGTCCGACTTCCAGTTCGTCATGGGCCTGCGAGCCGGGACGCTTCGTGGTGAGGAAGCCGTCTCCGACTTCGACGCCCTTGATCGCCTGGATGCCCATGAGGGCACCGGCCAGACGGGAGTCGAGACGACGGTCCCAATGCACGTGGGAGCCCAGCCCCGGAGGCAGGTCGTAGGCGAGGACTTCGACGACTCCACCGAGGGTGTCCCCGGCCTTCTTCGCCGCGTCGATCTCGGTGACCATCGCCGCCGAGAGGTCGGCGTCGAAGCAGCGGACAGGATCTGCGTCGAGGGCTTCGACATCGGCCGCGGTCGGCAGCGCAGGCAGCGCATCGGCAGCGTGTTCGGCGCCGCCGATGGCCACGGTGTGGGAGACGAGGGTGATGCCCAATTCGCCGAGGAACTTCGCGGCCACCGTGCCCAGTGCCACGCGCATCGCGGTTTCACGCGCCGAGGCGCGCTCCAACACGGGGCGGGCTTCGTCGAAGCCGTACTTCTGCATGCCGACGATATCGGCATGGCCCGGACGCGGCCGAGTCAGCGGGGCGTTGCGCGCCAGTCCTTCGAGTTCGGACGCGTCGACGGGATCCGGGCTCATCACGGATTCCCACTTCGGCCATTCGGTGTTGCCGACCTCGATCGCCACCGGTGAGCCCAAGGTCTGCCCGTGGCGGACACCGCCGAGGAGACGCACCTCGTCGGCTTCGAACTTCATCCGTGCGCCGCGGCCATAGCCGAGTCGGCGGCGAGCCAGGCTCGCACGAATATCGTCCCTGGTGATCGGTACATGGGCGGGAAGCCCCTCAATGATCCCAGTCAGCGCTTCGCCGTGGGATTCGCCTGCAGTCAGCCATCTCAACATTCCACCGATTCTACAAAAGTATTGGGGCGAACAGGCACCCGAGCCACATGCCGGAAAGCATGGCCGGTCCGAAGGCGATGGTCACCCCGCGCACCCGCCCGGCTCGGATCGCTCCGATGAGCGCCCAGGCCCCGCTGATGAGCATCATGGCGACAAGCACGAGCGCAGGTGCCCACGGATCGAAGAGACCGGGCACGGCGAAGACGATGAACGCGAGCTTGACGTCCCCGAGCCCCATCGTCCGCGCCCGCAGCGCTCGACCCACCAGGTGCACTGCCGTGAAGAAGACGAGGCCGATGAGTCCTGCGAAGAATGACGCGAACCACATCGGCAGTTCTCCGAGCACGGAGCCCGTGATCAGGAGTCCCAGGGCGACCAGAGACAGGGGAATGACGATCCGATCAGGCAGTCTGCGGACGCTCAGGTCTGCGGTGACGAGGAATGGCGTGGCGCCGGAGACGAGTCCCAGCAGCAGGGCGGAGACGATGCGATCGGCGGAGTTCGGCTGGCCCGGGGCGAACGTCGTTCCGCCCAGCGGCGCATAGGCGCTCCACCCTGTCTCCAGTGGTGCGAGCATGAAGAGGGTGAAGACGACAGCGACTGCCGCGGCGATGATGGGGCCGAGCAGCATCGGTCCCATGCCGCGAGCCCATCTGGATGACTGCCACCGCTGCAGGTGCGCGGAGTCGTTGAGCCAGGCCCGTGGGGTCACGGCGAGGATGAGACCGCAGGCCAGAGCGGCCAGAACCGTGACTCCGATGGTCATCCCGTGCAGCACTCCGGTGTCCATCGCGATCGCCGGTTCAGTCCTGCGCCCGGACCGACGGAACCTCGAGTGCTGCGTACATGGCCGCCGCGACCCGCCCGGACAGGTCGTCTGCTGCCGGCAGGGTCTTCGACGTCGACAGGTTGTCCACCTCCGATGCTGCGGCGAGGAACATCTCGAACTGGGCGACGGCCTGTTCGACGAGCATGGCGGTTCCCGCGACGGGGCGCAGACCGCGAGCGGCGGCCGCGGCGAGGAAGGTCGAATCGGCGGCGTAGGCGACGTCGAGGACGATCGCACCGCGAGCGAAGGAGTCATCCCAGATCGGGTCGGGGGCCGCCTCGGCGGGCAGGGTCGAGACGACGATCTCCGATGGACCGATCCAGGTCAGGTCGCCCACCGAGGCGGTCAGACCGATCCGCTCGGCCAGGTCGAGGACCCGGCGGGCACGGTCCGGGCTGCGGACGCGGAAGTCCACGTGTGCGATCCCGAGATCGCGGCAGGCCACGAGCGCCGAGGCGGCCGTGGCTCCGGCGCCGAGGATCGTCGCGCGACCGGCTCCCGCACCACCGGCCACGGCCGGTCCTGATTCCCTGTGCGGGGCGATGGCACGCACGATGCCCTCGACGTCGGTGTTCGCCACCTGCACTTCTCCGCGGTAGCGCACAAGGGTGTTGCCGGCGGCCGTCAGTGTCGCCGTCTCGTCGAGGTTCCACCCGCGTTCGGCGGCGAGTGTGACGAGTCGGTCCTTCAACGGCATCGTCAGCGAGAAGCCGGTGTGATCGGGGTGGGAGTCGAGGAATCCCTCGAGCTCATCGGCCCCGAGTTCGTACCGGAAGTACTCGCTGGATTCCAGGTTCAACGCTGCGAGGGCGGCGCGGTGGAGCAGCGGGGACTTCGAGTGTGCGATCGGCGAACCGAGCACTGCGGCAAGTATCCTCACCGGCTATCCGTCGTCCTTGCTGTGCTCGCGCAGCCACTTGCGGTAGATCTCGACGTTCTTCTTGTGGTCCTCGTAATTGTCTGCGAACTTGGTCTCCCCCGTGTCCGGGTTCGTCGCGACGAAGAACTGCCAGTCACCGTCGGCGGGTTCGAGCGCCGCCTCGACGGCGCCCTTGCTCGGCGAGTTGATGGGCCCGGGAGGCAGACCCTTCTTCTTGTACGTGTTGTACGGCGAGTCGGACTGGCGTTCCTTCTTCGTCGTCGTCAGGTCGGAGCGGGCACCGTGGATATAAGCCACGGTCGCATCCGATTGGAGCAGTCCCCCGGTCTGCGATTTGTCGGAGATGCGGTTGAGGAAGGACCTGGCAACCTTCGAGCGCACCTCGGGGTCTCCCGGGGATTCCTTCTCCACGAGGCTGGCCAGCGTGAGGATGCGGTTGGCGTCCTTGCTCTCGATTCCCAGTTCGTCGAGTTCGGTCTCGGTCTTGTCGACCATCTCCTGAACGATGTCCTCGGCGGTCTTCTGCTTGTTGAGGTCGTAGGTCGCCGGGTACAGATAGCCTTCGAGGCTCGGCGCGTCGATCTCGAGTCCGTAGTCCTTCGGGGTCTTATCGTCGATGGCTTTGTCGACCTCGTCGGCGTTCATCCCCGATTCGATCATGATCGCCTTGATCTCTTCGACCTGTTTGCCTTCGGCGACTGTGATCTTCGGCGGGGCGATGGGGTTGATGAGCGCTTCGACCGCGGCCTTCGAGCTCATCTTCTCCCGCATCGTCCAGGTCCCGGCCTGGATGGTCGCCTCACGGCGTTCGATCTCGTCGAGGAAGGGCTCGGAGTTCATGATCACTCCGGCTTCGACGAGCTGGTTGGCCACGGTGCGCGCCGAGGATCCGGGAGCTATCTCGATCGAGACCTCGTTCGTGCCCTGCCCCTCGTAGTCGCCTTTCGGTCCGAACAGGTCGTCGAAGACTCCCCCGGCCGCACGCACGCCGAAGAAGCCGCCGACGCCGAAGACGAGGATGCAGATGATCACGATCGTCGTCGTCCGTCGGCGGCGCATCATTCTGCGCCGTTTCTTCGCGCGGATCTCTGCGCGGGACAGTCCTTCGTCGGTCGAGAACTCTTCGGTGATCGGGCTCATACGTCGTTCTCCTCGTCGGGCATCTCACGGCCGGAGGGGACACCGGTGTTGTGTTCGTACTCGAGGGCGTTCTGGAGGATGATCACGGCGGCTTGGGCATCGACGATCTCGCGTCGCTGGCGTGACGATTTCCCGGCCGCGGCGAGAGCCTGGTGGGCCTCGACGGTGGTGAAGCGTTCGTCGACGAGACGGACAGGTGTGCCGGTGGCCGCGGCGATCCGGCGGGCGAATTCCAACGCCGAGGTGGCTGCGGCCCGGGCGGCGCCGTCGAGGGACTTCGGGTCCCCCACCAGGAGTTCGATGGGTTCGTATTCGTCGACGATGTCGCGCAGCTGCCGCAGCGCCGCCGGTTCATCTGCTCGACGAACGACGGTGAGCGGGGTGGCCAGAATCCCGTCGGGGTCGCTGGAGGCGACACCGATCCGCACGGAACCGATGTCGAGACCCAGCCGGCGACCTCGGCGGAAACTCACTGGATGGCTGCCTTGACCGCCGCGATGGCTGACGGGATCGCCGCGGGGTTGCTGCCCCCGCCCTGGGCGAGGTCGGGCTTGCCGCCGCCTCCGCCGCCGAGTTCGCCGCAGGCCAGCGCCACGAGCTTTCCTGCCTGCAGACCGGCGGCGCGGGCCGCCTCGGTGGTGGCGATGACGACGACGGGCTTTCCGCTGCTGACTCCGATGCCGAAGATCACCGCCTGACGGTCGGCGACCCGGTTGCGCAGGTCGGTGACCAGTGTGCGGATGTCTCCGGCGTTGGCGATGTCGCCGAGTTCGGCCTGCACGAACAGCGTCTGGCCCACGGTCTGCGCCTCATCGAGGAACTTGCCCGAAGAGGCCAGCAGCTGCCGGGCGTTGAGGCGAGCGATCTCCTTCTCGGCGTCCTTGAGCCGGCTCATCAGGTCGGACACGCGTGAGGTGACGTCGGTGCCGGGGACCTTGAGCATCTCCGAGAGTGAGGACACGATGGTCCGCTCGGCGGCCAGGGACCGGAAGGCGTCCATGCCGACAGCGGCTTCGATGCGCCGGACTCCGGAGCCGACGGAGGCTTCGGAGAGCACGGAGATCGGGCCGACCTCCGCGGAGGCACCGACGTGGGTGCCGCCGCAGAGTTCGCGGGAGAAGGGTCCGCCGATGTCGACGACGCGCACGACGTTCGGGTACTTCTCGCCGAAGAGCGCCATGGCACCGGACTTCTTCGCGTCGTCGAAGGACATGTACTCGGTGCCGACTTCGTAGTTCGAGCGCACCGCGAGGTTCGCGACCTCTTCGATCTCGGCCCGCATCTGGGTGCTCGGGGCTTCGGGGAACGAGTAGTCGAAGCGCATGTATCCGGGCTGGTTGAGCGAACCGGCCTGCACGGCGTGGCTGCCGAGGATCTCGCGCAGCGCAGCGTGGACGAGGTGGGTGGCGGTGTGGGCCTGTGCGCCCTGGAACCGGTGGTCGTGGTCGACGGCGGCGAGCACCTCGTCACCGACGCGCAGCTCTCCGTCGATCACCTCGACCCGGTGGGCAGGCAGTCCCTTGACCGGATTCTGGACGTCGCTGACCCGGGCGGTGAAGCCATGGCCGGAGATGAGGCCGACGTCGGCGCGCTGACCGCCGGATTCGGCGTAGAACGGGGTCAGGTCGAGGACGACGTCGCCGCTCTGACCGGCGGTGAGCACCTCGGCGGCGACCCCATCGACGACGATTCCGCGCACGCGGGAGTCGGATTCGAGTCGGTCATAGCCGACGAATTCGCTGGCACCTTCGTCGAGGAGCGCCGAATAGGCGGACAGGTCGGTGTGGCCGCCGCCCTTCTTCGCCTTGGCATCGGCCTTGGCGCGGGTGCGCTGTTCGCTCATCAGCTCACGGAACCCGGCCTCGTCGACGCTCAGTCCGGCTTCGGAGGCCATCTCGAGAGTGAGGTCGATCGGGAATCCGTGGGTGTCGTGGAGGGCGAAGGCGATGTCTCCGCTGATGGTCTTGTCCGCGCCGTCGAGTGACTTCGCGGCATTGGCGAACAGCTGAGTGCCGGATTCGAGGGTACGCAGGAACGCCTTCTCCTCGGCGTAGGCGACCCGGGAGATGCGGTCGAAGTCCGTTTCGAGTTCCGGGTAGGACAGCTTCATGGCCTGCATGGAGACGGGCAGCAGCTCGGGCAGGACTTCTTCCTTGACTCCGAGCAGACGCATGGCACGCACGGCACGGCGGAGCAGGCGGCGGAGGATATAGCCGCGGCCTTCGTTGCCGGGGCGGACCCCGTCGCCGATGATGATCAGGGCCGAACGGACATGGTCGGCGACGACGCGCAGCTGCACATCGGCGTGTTCGTCCTCTCCGTAGGTCCGACCGGCCAGACGACTGGCGGCCTCGATGACGGGGAAGACCTCGTCGATCTCGTACATGTTCTCCACGCCCTGGAGCAGGAAGGCGACACGTTCGAGTCCCATGCCGGTATCGATGTTCTTCGCCGGCAGCTCGCCGGCCACGTCGAAGTCGACCTTCGAGCGAACCTCGGAGAGTTCGAACTCCATGAACACGAGGTTCCAGATCTCGATGTAGCGGTCTTCATCGGCCACGGGTCCGCCGTCGACGCCGTAGGCGGGGCCGCGGTCGAAGTAGATCTCCGAGCAGTAGCCGCCGGGGCCGGGCTGGCCGGTGTGCCAGTAGTTGTCCTCGTTGTCGCGCAGCTGGATGCGCTCACGGGGAACGGAGGTCTCCTCGAGCCACATGTCGATGGTCTCGAGATCGTCCTCGTGCACTGTCGCCCACAGCAGCTCCGGGTCGAAGCCGAGCCCGCCCTCGGCGACTGGGGTCGTCAGCAGTCCCCAGGCGAACTTGATGGCATCGCGCTTGAAGTAGTCGCCGAAGGAGAAGTTGCCGTTCATCTGGAAGAAGGTGCCGTGCCGGGTCGTCTTGCCGACCTCTTCGATGTCTCCGGTACGCACGCATTTCTGGACGCTGGTGGCGCGGTTGAACGGGGCCGGCTCCCGGCCGGTGAGGTAGGGAATGAACTGGACCATTCCTGCGATGTTGAACAGGATGGACGGATCGGAGCTGATCACCGACGCCGAGGGGACCACGGTGTGCCCGTTCGCTTCGAAGTAGTCCAACCAGCGTTGTTTGATCTCTGCCGTCTTCAATCCAAGGCCTTTCAGATATTGCCTGTGCTCCGCCGGGCGGATGAGCCCGGCGCGACACTTACTCGTGCGTACCCGCACTTAACAGGGACCAGTTTAATGGCTCCGCCGCAATATGCGATGTGGCGCGGCGTGCCGGGTGGGTCAGAGTCGACCGCTCCCCGAGTCCGCCGCTCCCACTCCGCTCGGCGGACCACTTCCGCCCCCGCGACGTGCGTCCTGCGGAGTTTCTAACCGAACAGCCCACTTTCAGGTGAATAGCCCCTGTTTGAAACAGTGCTATTCGCCTTTGAGTGGGCCGAAGCCGAACCTGCTGACGCCCGCGCCGAACCTGCGGGTGCACGCGCCGTACAGTGGACGCCCGTGCCGTGAATGCGCGACTGCCCGGAACCAAGAGGCCCCGGGCAGTCGCGGTGGCGCGATGCGCTGTGTTCAGCAGATCAGCGCGAGTAGAACTCGACGACGAGCTGAACGTCACAGGTGATCGGCACCTCTTCGCGCTTCGGGGTGCGCAGCAGAGTTGCCTGCAGGCCCTCGAGGTTCACGTTGAGGTATCCCGGCGTTGCGGGCAGGACGTCCTTGTGACCACCGGCGGCGGCGACCTGGAACGGATCCATCGAAGCCGAACGCTCGTGCACCTGGATGGTCTGGCCTTCCTTCACGCGGAAGGAGGGACGGTCCACGCGCTGTCCGTCGACCGTGATGTGACGGTGGACGACGAACTGACGGGCCTGGGCCATGGTGCGGGCGAAGCCCGAACGCAGGACGAGGGCGTCGAGACGCGATTCGAGGAGCTCGACCATGGTCTCACCGGTCAGACCGGGCAGACGGTTGGCTTCCTTGTAGGTCTTGAGCATCTGGGCCTCACGGATGCCGTACTGCGCGCGCAGACGCTGCTTCTCCTTGAGGCGGACCGAGTAGTCGCTGTCGTTGCGACGACGGGCGCGACCGTGCTCACCTGGAGGGTACGGGCGACGCTCGAAGTACTTCTCGGCCTTGGGTGTCAGAGCAATGCCGAGTGCGCGCGAGAGGCGCGTCATGCGGCGATTACGTGCTGGTGCTGGCACTGTATTACCTTTCATCAATGTGTTCTGCCGCGGTGGGCCTCTGCGGTTCTCGCCCCGAACGCGACTGTTGTTTCCCCGGATGGGAAAGAGGGATTGAGCGTCGAGATCCGCTCGCACCGACCGCCTTTAGGGTGCAGGCACAACAGCTGTCCATCTTAGCGGGTGCACACCGCTCGTCGCAAAGCCGATCGGCGGCCTCGCCGCTGTGATCTTGCCGACTGAGGCGAACCGTCCGCCCCTGCCGGCCGACCGATCCGCAAGTACCGCTGTCACTGCCGGCAGCCCGCTGTCACTTCCGACAGTCGTCTTCGTGGCTGTCGATCGCGGCATCGGCGACGGCCGCTCCGGACCCGCTGTAGATGTTGATCACCGCGTGGACCCCGGCACGGGCGAAGTGCTCGGCCTGATCGGGGCGTTGGACGACCGCGGCGATGGTCCCGGGGAAGCCGGCGATGCGCAGCTGTTCAAGAGCGAAGGTGTTCGAGTCGTGCAGCGCCATGGCGAGGACGACGGTGTGGGCGCTGCCCCCGACGACGAGGCGGTGCCAGAATTCGTGGTCGGTGGCGTCGCCTTCGAGCACTGTGAACTCGTCGGCGTGCAGGGCTTCGATGACTGTGTGGTCGTTGTCGATGCCGATGACGCTGCGGTCGCCGCGTTCGACGAAGCGCTCGTAGGCTCCGCGACCGATGCGGCCCATGCCGAGGACGACGACCTCCGCATCTCCGGTGTCGAGCGGCCGATCGTTGGCCCGCAGCCGGCTCTCGTTCTCGTCCGGCAGGATCGCGTCGAGCTTCGCGACGATCTGGAGGCTGTAGGCGTTCGCCAGGGAGGAGCCGATCATCCCCAGTGCCACGGCGAGGGCGGTGATGGTCAGCCAGTTGCCCTCGAAGAGTCCGTGGTCGACTCCGACGGCGACGACGATGAGTGCGAATTCGGAGAAGTTGCTCAGGGCCAGGCTGGTGCGCACGCTGGTGCGGTTGCGCAGGCCGAAGAGGCGACCCATGAGGTAGAAGCTCGCGAAGTTGAACGGCAGCAGCACGACGCACAGGGCCAGCGCCATGAGCAGATCCGACCAGGTGGGGACCGCTTGGAGCCCGATGACGACGAAGAACCCGACGAGGAAGAGCTCTTTGACGCTGAACAGCGACTTCGACATCTCCACGGCTCGCGGGTGGGTGGAGAAGAGAAGTCCGAGCACCAGCGCTCCGAGGTCGCCGTGGATGCCGACTGATTCGAAGGCGACATAGCCGGGCCCCAAGGCCATGACGACGCCGAAGAGGACGAGCAGCTCACCGCGTCCGACGCGGTCGAGGAGCCGTCGCAGCACCCAGACCACGGGAACGATCAGGACGAGCGCGAACGCCCAGGGACTCGGCGGCTCTTCGCCTGCGATCGTGATGAAGGCGACCGCAGCGAGGTCCTGGAGGACGAGGATCGCAATCGCGATCTGCCCGTAGTAGGACCCGTCGTCGGAGCGGTCTTCGAGCACTTTGACCACGAGCACCGTGGAGGAGAACGAGAGGGCGAAGCCGAGCAGCGCCAAGGTGCCCAGTCCCCCGCCGACGCTGACGATGCCGATGGCTGCGGCAGCTCCGATCGTCCCGGCACCGAGGAGGACCACCGTGATCATGTGCAGCGCAGCGGTGCCGTGGGCTTCGGGTTGGAGCAGGGAGCGCAGATCGAATTTCAGTCCGATCGTGAACAGCAGCAGGACGACTCCGATGTCCGATACCTGCTGCAGTCCCGCGAAGGCGGTGAAGCCGAAGACGTGCAGGAGGAATCCGGCCGCGAGGAATCCGACGAGCGGCGGAATGCGCAGCTCATGGGCGATGAGTCCCAGCGCCAGCGCGGCGGCGATCGTGATGACGATGTCTGCCATGCCGTCCTCCTCGATCAGCGCCGTCGGCAACGTCTCTGCCCGTCACCGCGTCTGCTCCAAAGCTATCAGGGTCGCAGCAGCCGCCTGAGGTTCTCGAGCCTCTCAGCGATGCTGCGTTCCATTCCGTTGCCCGTCGGAGAGTAGTAGCGCTTGCCTCGCAGCGACTCCGGCAGGTACTCCTGATCGGCGACCCCGTGCGGATAGTCGTGCGAGTATTTGTAGCCCTCACCGTGGCCGAGCTCTTTCGCCCCCGGATAGTGGGCGTCGCGCAGATGCATCGGCACTTCTCCGGCAAGTCCGTTCTTCACATCGGCGATCGCGGCGTCCAGGGCGCGGTAGCTCGCGTTCGACTTCGGGGCCAGCGCGAGGTAGGTGACCGCCTCGGCGAGGGGGATCCGTCCTTCGGGCATGCCGATGTTGGCAACTGCGGTCGAGGCGGCCACGGCGATCGGCAGCGCCTGCGGGTCGGCCATGCCGATGTCCTCGGCCGCAGAGATGACGACGCGACGGGCGATGAAGCGCGGGTCCTCACCGGCGACGATCATCCGCGCGAGATAGTGCAGGGCCGCGTCGACATCGGATCCGCGGATGGATTTGATGAACGCGGAGACCACGTCGTAGTGCTGGTCGCCGTTCTTGTCGTAGCGCAGAACGGTTTCGCTGCTCGCCTCGGCGCAGGCCGATTCGGTGATCGCGATCGGTTCGTCGTCTGCCTCCTCCGACTGCGCGGCGGCGATTCCGGCGGCGGCTTCGAGGACGGTCAGTGATCGGCGTGCGTCGGCCCCGGCGATGCGGACGATGAAGTTCCGGGCCTCCTCGGTGAGGGTGAACTGTCCGGCCAAGCCGCGATCGGATTCGACGGCACGGTCGAGCAGATTGCCGACCGCCTCGTCGTCGAGCGGACGCAGCGTGAGCATGAGCGACCGCGACAGCAGGGGTGAGATGACGGAGAACGACGGGTTCTCCGTGGTGGCGGCCACGAGCACGACGAGCCGGTTCTCCACCGCCGGCAGCAGGGCATCCTGCTGGGCCTTCGAGAACCGGTGGATCTCGTCGAGGAAGAGAACGGTGGTGCGTCCGTACATCTCCCGTTCGCGGCGGGCGCTCTCGATCACCTGGCGCACGTCCTTGACGCCCGCGGTGATGGCGGAGAGCTCGACGAAGGTACGGCCCGGGGCATGGGAGATGACATGGGCCAGCGTGGTCTTTCCGACTCCGGGCGGACCCCACAGGATCACCGAGGATGCTCCCGCCCGGTCTCCCCCGCTGGCTTCGACGAGTTGGTTGAGCGGGGACCCGGGGAAGGTCAGGTGCTCCTGACCGACGACTTCGTCCAGGGTCCGGGGACGCATCCGCACCGCAAGCGGGTCCAGGGCTCTGCCCGAGGAGGTCCGGGAGGAACCGGCGAAGCCCGGACCCGGTGTTTCCTGGTCCGGGCCGTCGGAGAACAGATTGGGTTCGTGGCTCATCAGGCCTCGGAGTCGTCGTCTTCCGGTTCGAAGTCGACTCCGGCCTCGGCGCGCTGGGCGTCGGTGATCGGGGCCGGTGCCTGGGTCAGCGGATCGAATCCGCCGCCGGACTTCGGGAAGGCGATGACCTCACGAATCGAGTCGACACCGGCCAGCAGGGACACGATGCGATCCCAGCCGAAGGCGATGCCGCCGTGCGGGGGTGCGCCGAACTTGAAGGCTTCGAGGAGGAAGCCGAACTTCTCCTCGGCCTCTTCGGCGGAGATTCCCATGATCTCGAACACCCGTTCCTGGACGTCCTTGCGGTGGATGCGGATCGAGCCGCCGCCGATCTCGTTGCCGTTGCACACGATGTCGTAGGCATAGGCCAGAGCGGCACCCGGGTCTTCTTCGAGGGTGTCGAGGAATTCGGGCTTCGGAGCGGTGAAGGCGTGGTGGACGGCTGTCCACTGTCCGCCGCCGACGGCGACGTCTCCGGCGGCTTGCGCTTCGGCGGCCGATTCGAACAGAGGCGCGTCGACGACCCACACGAAGGCCCAGTCTCCGTCCTTGATGAGACCCGTGCGTTCGGCGATCTCATTGCGGGCGGCACCGAGGAGGGCACGCATGCTGCGATCACCTGCGGCGAAGAAGATCGCATCGCCCGGCTGCGCACCGGCCGCCTCGGCGAGTCCCGCCTTCTCCTCATCGGAGATGTTCTTGGCCACCGGACCGGACAGTGTTCCGTCTTCGCCGATGAGCACATAGGCCAGGCCCTTCGCCCCGCGCTGCTTGGCCCAGTCCTGCCAGCCGTCGAGCTGACGACGCGGCAGCGAGCCGCCGCCGGGGTAGACGACGGAGCCGACATAGGGCGACTGGAAGACGCGGAACGGGGTGTCCTTGAAGAACTCGGTGAGGTTGTGCAGCTCGAGGCCGAAGCGCAGGTCCGGTTTGTCCGAACCGTACTTCTCCATCGCCTCGTGGTAGGTGATGTGCGGGATCGGCGTGGTGATCTCGTAGCCGATGAGCTTCCACAGTGCGGTGAGGATCTCTTCGGCCAGTGCGATGATGTCCTCCTGCTCGACGAAGGAGGCTTCGATGTCGAGCTGGGTGAACTCGGGCTGGCGGTCGGCGCGGAAGTCCTCGTCGCGGTAGCAGCGGGCGATCTGGTAGTAGCGTTCCATGCCGGCGACCTGAAGCAGCTGCTTGAACAGCTGCGGCGACTGCGGCAGGGCGTACCAGGAGCCGGGTTTGAGGCGGGCCGGGACGAGGAAGTCGCGGGCACCTTCCGGAGTCGACTTCGTCAGGGTCGGAGTCTCGACCTCGACGAAGCTGTGGGCGTCGAGGACCGACCGTGCGGCCTTGTTGACATCGGAGCGCAGACGGATCGTCTTTGCCGGGCCCGAACGGCGCAGGTCGAGGTAGCGGTAGCGCAGACGGGTCTCCTCGCCCACGGCGCCGGAGTCCTCGGCGTGGTCGGAGACCTGGAACGGCAGGGCCGCTGCTTCGGAGAGCACCTCGACGGCGGTGTCGATGATCTCGATCTCACCGGTGGGCAGGTTCGGGTTCGTATTGCCCTCGGGGCGCACCGAGACGGTGCCGGTGGCCTTGACGACGGTTTCGTTGCGCAGCTGGTGGGCATCGTCCTCACGGACGACGACCTGCACGATTCCCGAAGCGTCGCGCAGATCGATGAAGGCCACACCTCCGTGATCGCGACGACGATCGACCCACCCGGTGAGGGTGACGGTTTCTCCTGCGTTCGCGGCTCGCAGGCTTCCGGCTTCGTGGCTTCGCAGCACCTAGGGCTCCTTTGTGATGTTGTGGTCTAGCGCCTGAACAATGATAGTCGCCCCGCGCTCAGCTCCGGTACACGCGGGGCCAGAGGTCGTCTTCGGCAGGCGTCCATGTGTCCGGGTCGGCCGTAGTCTGCTCTCCCGAACGGATGTCCTTGACCTCGTGGCCGGACGCACCGTCGGTGAACCAGACGAACGGGATGTCGCGGCGTTCCGCGTAGCGGATCTGCTTGCCGAACTTCGCAGCGTTCGGCGAGACTTCGCACGGGATGTCCCGGGACCTCAGCGTCGCGGCCACGGCGTCGGCGTCAGCCCGTCGAGCCTCCTCGGTGACGGCGATGACGACGGCCGAGGGGGTACCGCGGGTGGCGCGGATCTCCGAGGTCTCGCCGAGGATGAACGCCATGAGGCGGGAGACGCCGATGGACATGCCCACCCCGGGATAGTTCCTCTTCCCCACGGTGACCAGCGAGTCGTAGCGCCCGCCGGAGGATACGGAACCGAGCTCCTCGTGGCCGATCAGCTGGGTCTCGTAGACCGCGCCCGTGTAGTAGTCGAGGCCGCGGGCGATCTTGAGTTGGGCGACGACGACTCCGGGTGCGCGAACGGCTGCGGCTCGCAGCAGCGTCGTCAGCGATTCGAGTCCGGCTTCGAGCAGGGGGTGGTCGACGCCGAGGGCGCGCACCTCATCGGCGAAGTCCGGGGAGTCGGATTCGATGGCGGCCAGCTCCAGGCACAGGCGCTGCTGCTCCTCATCGGCATCGGCTTCGGCAGCCAGCAGCTTCGCCACTTCGTCGGGACCGATCTTGTCGTATTTGTCGAGGCAGCGCAACACGGCTTGGATGTTCGTCAGCCCGATTCCGCGGGCGAAGCCCTCGAGCAGCCTGCGGTCATTGACGACGATCTTGATTCCGGGCACGCCGAGCGGGGCGAGCCGGGAGAACGCATCGGCCACGGCCAGGGGGATCTCGACTTCGAAGTGTCCGGGCAGGTCCCCATCGGCGATGACGTCGATATCGGCCTGGATGAACTCCCGGTAGCGACCGGCCTGCGGCCGTTCGCCGCGCCAGACGGGCTGGACGCGAGCGGCCTTGAACGGGAAGCTCAGTTCGTTCGCATTGTCGGCGATATAGCGGGCCAGGGGCACCGTGAGGTCGAAGTGGAGTCCCAGCGGGTTGCGTTCGGTGCCCTCGGAGTGGAGGCGGGAGACGGCGAAGATCTCCTTGTCGATCTCGCCGTCCTTGGCCAACTGGCTGATCGGTTCGACGGCGCGGTGGTTGAGGGCGGAGAACCCGTGCAGGGCGAAGGTGTGTTCGAGGGTGTCGATGATGGTCTTCTCGATCACGCGTTCGGCCGGGAGTCGTTCCGGGAATCCGGACAGACGGGCTGACTTCGCCATGGTGCTCCTTGCTTTCGGTGCGGTTGCGGTGCCGTGCGGCGCCGTTGAATCGTGTCGTCTCTGTATCGGGTGGGGTCTGAATAGTGTGGTGTCGTCCGGGACTGCGCAACCGCCTCGGGCAGGAAGACCTGAGACTTCGGTCGCTCAGTCCTCAGAAGAACGGATTCGTCGCGAGTTCTGTGCTCACGCGAGATGCCGGGCCGTGTCCAGGATAGATCGGCACGTCCGGCAGTGTCGCGAATGCCCGCAGGGATTCGGACATCGCCTGGGGGTCTCCCCCGGGCAGGTCGACGCGGCCGATGGCTCCGGCGAAGACGACGTCACCGGTGAAGATGACTTCCTCGTCCCCGTCCTTCACTCGCAGCAGCATGGAACCTTCCGTATGCCCGGGTGCGGAGACTGCCGTGATGGTGAGTCCGGCGATCTCGAAGCTCTGCCCGTCATTGATGTCAATGGCTGCCGGGGCGTTCCAGTCTGCGACGAGCGGCGCCAGCATTGCCGCGAACTGCGGGTTGAGCGTCGTGGCCGGTGAATCCAGGCGGTAACGGTCGTCGGCACCGAGGTGGACGGGCACGTTCCAGCGGGCGAGCACGTTGGTCAGGCCCAGAATATGGTCGGGGTGGCCGTGGGTGAGGAAGATCGCCTGAGGTTCGAGTCCCTCTTCGCTGAGCAGCTTCTCGAGGCCTGGGGCGCAGTCGTATCCGGAGTCGATGAGAATGCAGTCGCTGGAGCCGTCTGCGCGCACGGCATAGCAGTTGACGTCGAGGAATTCGGCGTTGGTCGAGAACACATCCATGTGCAAAGTCTATCTACACGCCCGCCGATGGTTATGCTGGGATAACGTCTATCCCACAATCGAGTGATCGGCGGGTGGAATGACCTGCCGGTTCGACCGATGGAAACAAGGTGAGAACCATGTCGACCCCGACACCGAAGCCGACCCCCCGTCCGTCGTCGCTGCCGCGTCCGCAGGCGGCACAGGTGGTCAATGCCAGCCATATCGACCACGACGCCGAGGTCGCTCGCGCGGTGACTCATGGTCGTGCCGATTCGGACGGCAATGTGTTCGTCACCACTCCGGAGGGCGAGCGTGCCGTCGGGCAGTACCCGGACGCCACTCCCGAAGAGGCTCTCGAGTACTTCGCGAAGAAGTACGTCGAACTCGCCGAGAGCGCGGTCCTGCTGCGCAACCGTCTCTCCGCCGGCGCTCCCGGCCGTGAGGTCGTGTCTGCGGCGAAGACGCTGCAGGAATCACTGCCGGAAGCCAACGTCGTCGGCGATCTCAAGGGGCTGAGCGCCACTCTCGACACCCTCATCTCCGATGCCGAGTCCACGGAGTCCCGTCAGGCGGCCCGGGCGCAGGCCGCGAAACTCGCCGCTGCCGAGGATCGTGAGGCTCTCGTCGTCGAGGCCGAGACCCTGGCCAAGCAGGATCCGTCGAAGATCCAGTGGAAGCAGTCGGGCGCGCGTCTGCGTGAGCTCTTCGCCCAGTGGAAGGACATGCAGCGCAGCGGACCCCGTCTGCCGCGTGCCGTCGATCAGGAGCTCTGGGGCAGGTTCTCGCAGGCTCGGAACACCTTCGAACACAAGCGCAAAGAGTTCTTCGCCGAGCTCGACAAGGTCAATGCCGAGGGCAAGCGGATCAAGGAGAAGATCGTCGCCGAGGCGGAGTCGCTGTCGGCCTCGACCGATTTCCGCACCGTGTCGCAGAAGTACAAGGACCTGATGAGCCAGTGGAAGCGCGCCCCGCGTGCTTCGCGCAAGGACGATGATGCACTGTGGGCACGGTTCCGTGCAGCACAGGACGTGTTCTTCTCCGCCCGTGATGCGGAGAATGCCGCTCTGGACGAGGAGTTCAAGGGAAACCTCGTCGTCAAGGAAGAGCTGCTGAAGAAGGCTCAGGCGCTGCTGCCGATCACCGACCCGGTGGCAGCCAAGCGCGAGCTGCGCACCATCCAGGACCAGTGGGAGGAAGCCGGCAAGGTCCCTCGCGCCGATGTCCCGCGGATGGAGAACGGTCTGCGCGATGTCGAACGCGCGCTCGCCGATGCCGAGGAAGCCGCGTGGCAGCGCAGCAACCCGGAGACGAAGGCCCGCACCTCGGGTGCGCTGAGTCAGCTCGACGAGTCGATCGTCGACCTCGAGAAGAAGCTCGAGGTTGCGAAGGCCGGGGGCGATGAGAAGACCGTCGCCGAGGCGCAGGAAGCTCTCGACGCTCGCCGCGCCTGGCGGGATCAGCTCGCCCAGACAGCCGCAGAACTCGACTGAGGCCGCAGTGCTCGGCTGAGGCCGCGGCGCTCGTCCACAGCTTCTGACGTTCGAGTCAGCACCTGTCCACAGGCGCTCTCCGAAGTCTTGTCAACGCCTCCACATCCGACGATAGTTCGGGTATGGAGGCGTTGTTTCATCTGCGGGACTTCGGGTACGAGCAGCTCACCGAGCTCACCCTCGACGGTCTGCTCATCCGACTGACCGAATCGACCTGGGTGCGCAAGGGTGCGATCCTCTCCCCCGCTGAGCGGATGGCCGCCCTGCATTCGCTCATCCCGCCCGGACTCGCGCTCTCCCACGAGAGCGCCTGGTGGGTGCACCGCGGACTCGGCCGGGCTCCCGCTCCGCTGAGCTTCATCACGCTGCCCAGGCGCCGGTGGATCGCCGATGACGGTTTCGACGTCCACGAGACGAATCTGGCGCAAGATGATTGGTGCCTCATCGACGGGCTGCCGATCACCACGGAGGAACGCACGCTCTACGATCTGCTCTTCCCGCACTTCCGGAACTGGACCGCGGAGTCGCCGCGGGCGCTCAAGGGCATCATTGCGGAGATTCCCAGCGGTCTGCGCCACCGTCTCCGGGACTACCTCACCGAGGTGGCCCGTCGACCGTTCGTCGCTCAGATGCGCGCGGCGCTGGACAGAGAGGATCAGCCGCCGGAGATGCGGTAGACGTCGAAGACGCCTTCGACCTTGCGCACGGCCGAGAGCACAGTGTCGAGATGGCTGGCGTCACTCATCTCGAAGACGAACTTCGATTGCGCCACGCGGGCCCGGGAGGTGCCGACCGACGCCGACAGGATGTTCACATGGGTCTCGGTGAGCACCTTGGTGATATCGGAGAGCAGACCGGCACGGTCGAGGGCCTCGACCTGGATCTGGACGAGGTAGATTCCGCTCGTCTTCTCGCCCCACGAGACCTCGACCATGCGTTCGGGTTCACGTTTGAGTGAGGTGACGTTCGGGCAGTCGACGCGATGCACGGAGACTCCCGAACCGCGGGTGACGAAACCGAGGATCTCGTCTCCGGGCACCGGGGTGCAGCAGCGAGCCAGTTTGACGAGCACATCGTCGACGCCTTTGACGATGACGCCTTCGGACGAGGAATGGTGCCCTGAGGACTGTCCCGTGCGGTTGCGAGGCTCCGGTGGCAGCACGACCGACTCGTCGTCCTCCCCGACTTCCTTGGCCAGCAGATCGACGACGTGCTGAGCCGAAGACACGCCGTTGCCGATCGCGGCATAGAGGGCGCTGACATCGGGCAGACGCATCTCCGTGGCGACGACCTGGAGAGCTTCCTGGCTCATCAGCGAAGCGGCGGAGATCGTATGGCGGCGCATCGCCCGGGCGAGCTGTTCGCGACCGTTCTCGATCGCCTCTTCGCGGCGCTCCTTCGAGAACCACTGCCGGATCTTGCTGCGGGCACGTGGACTCTTGACGAAGCCGAGCCAGTCGCGGCTGGGGCCGGCGTTCTCGTCCTTCGAGGTGAAGACCTCGACGGAGTCCCCGTTCTTCAGCTCAGTGTCCAAAGCGACGAGGCGACCGTTGACGCGGGCACCCATCGTCTTGTGCCCGACCTCGGTGTGCACTGCGTAGGCGAAGTCGATGGGGGTGGCTCCCGACGGCAGGCTCATCACCTCGCCCTTGGGCGTGAAGACGTAGACTTCCTTCGAGTTCACCTCGTAGCGGAGGCTGTCGAGGAATTCGTCGGGGTCGGAGACCTCTCGCTGCCAGTCCAGCAGCTGTCGCAGCCAGGCGGCGTCGTCGACCTCACCGGCGTCGGAGACCTTCACCGAACGCGCGGTGTTCGAGGTCACGGCCTTCGACGACTTGTTGAGATCCTTGTACTTCCAGTGAGCGGCGACGCCGAATTCTGCACGGCGATCCATCTCGTGGGTCCGGATCTGGATTTCGACGGGCTTGCCGGCCGGCCCGATCACCGTGGTGTGCAGGCTCTGGTACATGTTGTACTTCGGCATCGCGATATAGTCCTTGAACCGTCCGGGAACAGGATTCCAGCGGGCGTGGACGATGCCGAGGGTGGCGTAGCATTCGCGTACGGATTCGACGAGGACGCGGACTCCGACGAGATCGTAGATGTCGGCGAACTCGTGTCCGCGCACGACCATCTTCTGATAGATCGAATAGTAGTGCTTGGGGCGCCCCGTGATGGAGGCGTCTATTCCGGATTCCTTGAGTTCGCCCTGGAGCTCCTCGGAGACCGTGGCCAGATACTTCTCACGCTCGGGAGCCCGATCCGCGACGAGTCGGACCACTTCGTCGTAGACCTTGGGATGGAGGACCTGGAAGGACAGGTCTTCGAGCTCCCATTTGATCGTGTTCATGCCCAGCCGGTGTGCCAGCGGAGCGAAGATGTCGAGGGTCTCGCGAGCCTTCTTCGTGCTTGACGAGGCGGGCACGAAGCGCCAGGTGCGCGCATTGTGCAGACGGTCTGCGAGCTTGATGACGAGGACGCGGATGTCCTTGGCCATCGCCACGATCATCTTGCGCACGGTCTCGGACTGCGCGGCCTGCCCGTACGTGAGCTTGTCGAGCTTCGTCACCCCGTCGACCATGGCCGCGACTTCGGAGCCGAATTCCTCGGTGAGTTCGTCGAGCGAATACGAGGTGTCTTCGACGGTGTCGTGCAGCAGAGCGGCGGCGAGCGTGACCGGCAGCATGCCGATCTCCGCAAGGATCGTCGCCACCGCGATGGGGTGGGTGATATAGGCATCACCGGACTTGCGAGTCTGCCCTCGGTGGGCCTCCTCGGCGACCTTGTAGGCCCGGACGACGAGGTCGATGTCCGCCTTCGGATGGTTCGACTGCAGGGCCCGGATCATCGGGCCGAGCACTCGCGGGTAGCCAGGGTTGTTCTGTGCCCTGGCCGCCCACCAGGCTAAGCGGGAGATGCCTCGCGGACGGCGCGAATCAGCGGACGAAGCCACAACATCTCCTCTCTCGGGAATCAGACTTCGGCGTGTGTCACCGGTGGGACGTCTGCTCCCCCATCCTTCAAGCGTAGTTCACGCACGGCCTCCTCCTGTGCCTTGACCGCCGGTTCATTTGCCCGGAGGAGGGCGTAGAGGGGGCTCGCGACGAACAGCGTCGAAGCGGCTGCCACTATAGTACCGATGAACAGGGACAGCGAGATATCGACCAGTGTCCCCGCGCCGAGCAGGAACACGCCGATGAAGAGGATCGAGGCGATCGGGAGCACCGACACCACTGAGGTGTTGATCGAGCGCACGGTCGTCTGATTCACACCGAGGTTGACGAGTTCGGAGAACTTGAGATTCCGCTTCTCCTCGAATCGCGTCGTGTTCTCTCGGATCTTGTCGAAGACCACCACCGTGTCATAGAGCGAGAAGCTGAGCACGGTGAGGAAGCCGATGATGGCCTCCGGGGTGACTTCGAAGCCGGTGGCCGAGTAGATGCCCATCGTCACGATCATCACGACGAAGAGGCCGACGATCGCCGCGAGCGACATCTTCCACGTGCGGAAGTACAGGGCCATGACGACGAGGGCGATGGCCACGAAGATGACGAGTGCGCGGATCATCTTCGACGTCACGTCCTGACCCCATTCGGGTCCGACGAACGTCGAGGTGACGTCTTCGACCTTCACGTCGTAGCCGGAGACGAGAGCGTCTCGGACTTCCTGCATCTGCGGGTCGGTGAGCTGGTTCGTCTCGATCTGGACGGCCGTGTCGCTGGTCGGCGTCAGGCGCGGCTCAGAACCGGAGACGACATCGGTGATGATGCCTTCCCCCTTGGCGGCCGAGGTGTCGCTGACATGGTCGACCTGGAACTGCGAACCGCCCTTGAAGGCGATGCCGAAGTTGAAGCCGAAGATGAGCGGGACGAGCAGGGACAGGAGGACGAGGACTCCGGAGATGGCCAGCCACAGCTTCGCCTTGCCGACGAAGGGGATCGATGATTCGCCGCTGTGCAGGCGGTTGCCCCAGGCAAAGAACCGTTTCACTTGTCAGCCTCCTTGCCGTCGTCAGCCGTCGAGTCTGTGACGGCATCGTCTTCCTCGGCCCGTCGGGCCGCGGCCTTCCGCTCGGCGATGGTCATTCCGCCCGTCGCAGCAGCGGACTTCGCCGCTTTCGTGCTCTTCGACTTTGCGGACTTCGACTTCGTGGTCGTGGACCTGCCGGTCGTAGCGTTGTCCGTCTCGGACATCGTCGTGGTCTCCCCCGACTCAGACGCAGCTGCTGCAGCAGTCGTATCGGAGCTGTCGTCTGTACTCATCCCGGCCTTGCGCATCCGTGCCTTCTCGCGCCGCTTGGCTTCGGGAGTCTTGTCCTTGTCGTCGATGGACAGGTTGAGCGCTCCGCGGTAGGCGGCGGGTTTGACTCCGAGCAGACGCGGATCCATTCCGGACATCGGGTGGCCCTCGCCGAAGAACTTCGTGCGGGCCAGGAACTGCAGCATCGGGTGGGTGAACAGGAAGACGATGAGCACGTCGATGATCACGGTCAGGCCCAGGGTGAAGGCGAAGCCTCGCACCGAGCCGACGGCCAGGATGTAGAGAATGACCGCGGCGAGCATGTTCACTGCCTTCGAGGCGTAGATCGTGCGCTTGGCACGGTCCCAGCCGACCTCGACCGCGGAGAGCAGATTGCGACCGCTGCGCAGTTCGTCTCGGACACGTTCGAAGTAGACGATGAACGAGTCCGCCGCCATGCCGATTCCGATGATGATACCGGCGACACCGGCCAGGGACAGTCGGTAGCCGTATCTCCACGATGCCAAGAGCAGCAGCAGGTAGGTGAGCACACCGGCAACGACGAGGCTCGAGACGGTGACGAGGCCGAGCACCCGGTACTGCAGCAGCGAATAGACGACGACGAGGAGGAGTCCGACCAGGCCGGTGAGCAGACCGATCTTGAGGTAGTTCGAACCCAGGGTCGGTGAGATCTGGTCCTCGCTCTGGACCTGGAAGCTCAGCGGCAGCGAGCCGTTCTTGAGCTGGTTGGCCAGAGTCTGTGCCTCGTCGAGGGAGAAGTCGCCGGTGATCTGGGCGTTGCCGTCGTTGATCACCGCGTTCGAAGACGGAGCCGACAGTACGAGACCGTCGAGTTCGATCGCGAACTGGTTGTAGGGCTGCTGTTTGCCGGTGATGTCCGAGGTGATCTGCTTGAAGATCTCACGACCGGTGGAGTCGAAGGAGAGGTTGACGGCAGGGTTGTTGGTCTGCACGCCATTGGCTCCTGCGGCATAGCCGGCACTGGCATCGGCGAGGTGATCGCCGGAGAGTTCGACAGGCCCGAGGATGTACTTCGCCTGTCCGTCTTCGGAGCACGAGACGACCGGTTCGTCCGAGGGCTGCTGTTGGCCGCCCGTCCGGTTCTTCTTGTTCGTGCAGTCGAGCTCGGTGTATTCCTTGATGATCTTATCGGACTGCCATTCGGAGGCGTCCTTCTCCGGATCGAAGAGGGGCCGCGGCGTCGAGTCGGTGACCTTCGTGCTGTCGCTCGATCCGCTGCCTTCTCCGGACTTCTCCGCGTTCTTGCTCCCCGACTCCGAGGACGTCGTCTCCTCGGAGGACTCGGCCGTCTTCTTCGTCTCGCCGCCGGCATTGACGACATCGCCGCCGCCGGACGGGGCCTGGTCCTCGCTCTGTCCATCGCCCTGCGAGTCGGCGCCGGTGAGGTCCTCGAGGCGTTTGCGCTCTTCGTCGCTCAGTCCGTCATCGCCACCCGATTCCTCGCCGCTCTTCTCCTGCTCCTTCTGGATCTGTTCCTGTGAACGCGGGTCACCGACCAGCGCCACACGACGGAAGACCAGCTGAGCAGACGAGCGGACGAGGTTTCGGGTCTCCTCGTCGGGGTTGCCCGGCAGATTCACGACGATGTTGCGGTCGCCCTGCGTCGTGATCTCGGCTTCGGAGACACCGGTCGAGTCGACGCGCTGGCGGATGATCGCCACGGCCTGATCGAGCTGCTCCTTGCTGATGTCCGTGCCCTTGGACACCTGCGGTTCCAGAATGATCGACGTTCCACCCTCGAGGTCGAGCGCGAGCTTCGGAGTCGTCGTGGCATTCGACCAGATGACACCGCCGGCGATGATTGCGGCCAGCACCAGAGTGATGATGGTCAGCCACAGGAAGCGCAAACCAGGGCGTGGTTTTTCTTCGATATCGGACACGTTTCAGCTTTCAGTCGGGAGAAGAGTGCGAGAACGGATCAGTTCTTCTTGTCGGAATCCGAATCAGTCGGGTCCGCGGACTCCGCAGCGGCGGAGTCGGCATCGGTCTCAGCGGCGGCCTCGGCGTCGACGTCCTCGGTCTTCGCAGCGGACTCATCGGCGATGACGTCATCGGATGCGTCGTCCGGGGTGTCTTTCTCGGCGCGTTTGCGTTCGTTCATGGCGTCGAGCTCGGCGTCGGTGATGGCCGGCTTCTCGTCTGCGTCGACATCGGCATCGGCGGCGGGGGCGGGGGCGGCGGCGTCGGGAGCGTCGACGGGCGCTGCGGCCTGGTTGTTCTCGATCTGACCGATGGCCTGGCGGTGGACGCGCAGAACCGTGCCGGGACCCGACTCGATGGTCACCTGGTTGTTCTCTTCGTCGATGGAGAGCACGGTGCCGAAGACACCGAAGGTCGTCATCACGGTCGCGCCGGGCACGAGGCCCGATTTGATCTGCTCCGCACGCGCCTTCTGCTTACGCCGAGAATTGAACAGGAAAAAGATCAGCAGCGCGGCAAGCGCAAGAGGGATCAGCAAATCCACAGATATCAGCCTTTCATATGAATGAATCAGTGAACCAGCTTAGTTCGTCCTCACCTCTCATAGCGAACTCAAAGGCGCGGTCAGAACTCATAGTTTGCTGGGATCTGCATTTTCAGGTGCTTCCAGGCCGCCGTGGTGGCCACGCGGCCGCGCGGGGTGCGACTGATCAGGCCCTCTCGGACGAGGTAGGGCTCGGACACGGTTTCGACTGTATCCGCTTCTTCGCCGACGGAGACGGCGAGGGTTCCCAATCCCACCGGGCCTCCGCCGAAGCGCTTGCACAGAACCTGCAGAACCGACCGGTCGAGGCGGTCGAGACCGAGCTCGTCGACCTCGTAGACGCGCAGGGCATTGGTGGCGGCCTCCTCGTCGATGATTCCGCTCCCCCGCACCTGGGCCCAGTCGCGGACGCGGCGCAGCAGGCGGTTTGCGATTCGCGGGGTTCCCCGGGAACGTGTGGAGATCTCTTCGAGCCCGGCGAGTTCGGCATCGATGCCGAGCATCCTGGCCGAACGCTTGAGAACCGTGAGCAGATCGGCGCTCGAATAGAAGTCGAGCAGGGCGGTGAAACCGAAGCGGTCACGCAGCGGCGCGGGCAGCAGACCGGATCGGGTGGTCGCCCCGACGAGGGTGAATTGCGGGAGGTCGAGCGGGATGGCGGTGGCACCTGGTCCTTTGCCGACGATGACGTCGACTCGGAAGTCCTCCATCGCCACGTACAGCATCTCCTCGGCGGCCCGGGCCATGCGGTGGATCTCGTCGATGAAGAGGACTTCGCCTTCTTCGAGGGAGGACAGGATGGCTGCGAGGTCACCGGCATGCTGGACGGCCGGGCCGGACGTCACTCGCAGGCTCGAGTTCATCTCGTGGGCGATGATCATCGCCAGCGTGGTCTTGCCGAGCCCGGGAGGACCGGAGAGCAGCACATGGTCGGGTGCCTTCTGTCTGGCCTTCGCCGCGTCGAGGACGAGGGAGAGCTGCTCACGCACCTGCGGTTGGCCGATGAAGTCGGCCAGGCCCTTCGGACGCAGCGCCGCCTCGGCATCGCGTTCGGCCGTCTCGGCACGACCGGAGACGAGTCTCTCCTGTTCGGCTCCGGTCAGGTCCTGATCACCGAAGTCCACCTCATAGGAGTCGGGGTCGAACGAGCCTGTCATCTCTTCGCACCCAGAACCTTCAGAGCGGCCTTGAGGACCGCGGAGGTGCCGGCATCAGCACCGGTCTCCTTGACGACGTCGGCGACGACGTCCTCAGCCTGCGCTTCCTTCCACCCGAGACCCACAAGAGCGTCGACGACCTGCTGGTTGCCGCCGCCGAAGGACAGAGTGGGTCCGGGAGAGGCAGCGGTGAGCTTCGGCAGTTTGTTCTCCAGCTCGAGGATGATGCGCGAGGCGCCCTTCTTCCCGATTCCGGGGACACGGGTGAGCGCGTTGGCATCCTGATTCGTGATCGCGGCGGCAAGTTCGTCAGGTCCCATCACCGAGAGGATCGCCATCGCCAGACGCGGACCGATTCCGGAGATCGACAGCAGCACCTCGAAGGTGTGGTTCTCGTCTTCGGTGCCGAAGCCGTAGAGCGTCATCGAGTCTTCGCGCACCACGAGGCTGGTGACCAGTTCGATCTCGGCGCCGTGCCGAGTCCCAGCCAGAGTATCGGGGGTGACGTGGACCTTCCGGCCGACGCCGTAGGTGAGAACGACGAGGTGGTCAGCTGCGATCCGATGCACCGTACCGCTGAGGAAACTGATCACGGACAGCCTTTCTTAAGGGGAACACGTGTACGAATCCAGGTTAGCAGGCACCCGCTCCCCCATGCTCACTTGGCGCGCCGCATGGCCTCGGCCCACTGCTGCTGGGCCTTCGTCAGTCCGCTTCCCTGCCTCCCGCCGGCCTTGCGTTCGGTCAGATCCTTATTTGCCCCCGGCGTCGATTGGGCCGACAGCGCCCCGCGCCAGGAATGGCAGATCGCGATCGCCAGGGCGTCGGCGGCGTCGGCGGGCTTCGGCGGTGCGTCGAGTCCGAGGATCCGCGTCACCATCGAGGTGACCTGTTTCTTGTCCGCACGGCCCGAACCGGTGATCGCGGCTTTGACCTCGGATGGGGTGTGCATGGCCACGGGCAGGCCGCGGCGGGCGGCCAGTCCCATGGTCAGTCCCGATGCCTGGGCGGTGCCCATGATCGTGGACACATCGTTGCGGGCGAAGACGCGTTCGATGGCCACGACATCGGGACGGTACGTGTCCAACCAGCTGTCGAACGCCTCGGCGATGGCGCCGAGACGAAGGTCGACGGAATCGGCGGAAGGAGTCCGCAAGACGTCGACGGCGACCATCTTCGCCTTCCGGGCGGGCAGGGTGTCGATGACACCGAGCCCGCACCGGGTCAGTCCGGGATCAACGCCGAGGATGCGCATCAGGCATCGAGTTCGGCGAGGACCTCATCGCTGACATCGGCGTTCGAGTAGACGTTCTGCACCTCGTCGCTGTCTTCGAGCGCATCGATGAGGGAGAAGACCTTGCTCGCTGTCTCCGCGTCGAGGCTGACCTCGAGTTCGGGCACGAAGGAGGCCTCGGCCGAGTCGTAGTCGATGCCGGCGTCGACGAGGGCCGTACGCACGGCCACGAGGTCGGTGGCCTCGCAGATGATCTCGAACTTCTCGCCGACTTCCTTGACCTCTTCGGCTCCGGCGTCCATGGTCGCCAGCAGAATGGCCTCTTCGTCGGTCTCCTCGGCGCCCACGGTGATGACGCCCTTGCGGTTGAAGTTGTACGTCACCGAACCGGGATCGGCCATCGAACCGCCGTTGCGGGTCACGGCCACGCGCACCTCGGAGGCGGCGCGGTTGCGGTTGTCGGTGAGACATTCGATGAGCAGTGCCACACCGCCGGCGGCGTAGCCTTCGTACATGATCGTCTCGTAGTTGACTCCGGAGCCGTCGAGACCGCCGCCGCGCTTGACCGCACGGGTGATGTTGTCCGCGGGGACCGAGTTCTTCTTCGCCTTCTGGATCGCATCGAACAGCGTCGGGTTGCCGTCGGGGTCGGGTCCACCGTTGCGTGCGGCCACCTCGATGTTCTTGATCAGCTTGGCAAAGAGCTTGCCGCGCTTGGCATCGATGGCAGCCTTCTTGTGTTTAGTCGTTGCCCATTTGGAATGACCTGACACTGGTGTTCCTTCCTGTAGTTACAGCCTCTCAAGTCTATACGCTGACCGCGCCGACTCGTGCAGACTTCCCGTTCGCGATTCCGTGCGCACTCCCACCGGACCGCACTGCGGACCTGTTACGGAGCGCGATCGTGCGCTCAGTCGATGACCAGCGGCACGTCGGGAACGGACCCGGCGGTGGCCAGGTCGATGAGGCCGAGGAGGTTCTTCGGATAGATCGTCTCCGTCGTGGCCAGAAGCTCCTCCCGGGTCCACCAGCGGAATTCGAGCAGGCTGCGCTTCTCGATGTCCGTCCAGACCGCGTCTTCGAGCTCGATGTCCTCGCTGGTGCGGAACGCGAAGTAGGTTTCGACCTGGCGCAGCGACTTCTCCGTGAATTCGAAGACCTCGTCGCGCGTGGCCAAGGGACCGATGAGTTCGTGAGGTTCGCATTCGATCCCGGTCTCCTCGGCCAGTTCCCGGGCCGCCGTCTGCGCGGCCGACTCGCCGAGTTCGGAACCGCCTCCGCAGGTCATCCACCATTGGTGGCTGGGGGTCAGCAGATCCTGGGCACGGATCAGGAGAACCTCGTCGCGCTCATTGAGTAATACGACCCGTGAGGCTTTACGAGGTTTCATGTTTCTCCAGTGGTCGGCGGCGAAGGGAGGCAAGTGTTTGCAGAATAATGACGCTGGGGGATTTCGGCAAGAGCGCGACAGCGGCCCAGAGAACGATATCGGCTCTGCGCGGTCCCGGCCAACTCGGCGCTCATGACGCGGAGTCGGCCGCTGCGGCCACAGCGGGATCAGCTGCCTCAGGACGATGTCGGCCATCCTGTGACTGTTCCCGATCTTCGCCGCCCAGACGGCGATCCCACCAGTCGAGGATGGCTTCGAAGCGCTGCCTGCGGTGGCGGGGCTGCCCGGCCCGGGAGAGCTCGTGGTTCTCCCCGGGGAAGATGAGCATCTCGGTGTCGACCCCGGCTCTCTGGAGGGCCGCATAGTACTGCTGTGCCTGCTCCAGCGGGCAGCGCAGATCGAGTTCCGAGTGCATCACCAAGGTCGGTGTGCCGACCTGTGGAGCGTGGGCCAGAGGTGATTGGGCCGCGATCGCCTCGCGGCTGCGGCTCGTGTACTCCTCGGTGAAGAAGCGGCCGATGTCGGAGGTCCCGACGAAGCTGTCGGGGTCGAGGTAGCCGCGTTCGACGATGGCGGCGCGGAAGCGATGGTCCGCGGCGATCGTCATGGCTGTGAGATATCCCCCATACGATCCGCCCTGGATGCCCAGACGGCTGCGATCGAGGGAGGGATCGAGGTCGAGGGCGTGATCGAGGACGGCGAGCACATCGGCCATCGCCGGTGCCGCCATGTCTCCTTGGACGGCGGTCCCCCAGCTGCGGGTGCGGCCGCCGGATCCGCGAGGGTTCGAGAACACGACGGCGTAACCTGCGGACGTGAGCACCTGGGTCTCGTCGAACCACGAATGCGTGTACTGGGCGAAGGGCCCGCCGTGGATGTTGAGGATGACGGGGAACGGCCCGTCGCCGTGCGGTTTGGCCAGCCAGCCGGTGATCGGCCCGGAAATGCCGGGCACCCGCAGCACCTGGGGCAAGACGGAGTTCGCCGGTGCCGGATGCTCCTTGACGATCACAGAGGACCCCAGCGCCGAGGCGGCCCCGGACTCCGTGGGTCCGCCGAGGGCGATGCGGCCGAGCACGGCCGGAGAGTGCGGGGTCGACCCGGTGAAGACGAGCGTTTCGTCGTCGGCATAGAAGCCGTTGACGACGGTGGTGTCGTCGGTGAGGAACTCGAGCTCATTCAAGCCGATCTCTGCGGCGTCGAGGCCGATGCGAACGACCCGGGTGGCCCCGTCTGTGTCGACGGCGGCGATGACCGCTCCCCCCTGGATCTGCGGCGGGATCGGTGCCAGCGCGACGGTCTCCGGGTCGGTCAGTCGCCTCGTGGAGCCGGCCGATACGGTGTGGATGAAGAGCCCGGGCATCTGGCCGACGAAGTCGAGTTCGTCACGGGTCAGGGCGTTGCCGATCAGCACAACGGTGTCTTCGTCGAGCCACCGGTGCAGACCGACGTCCATGGACGGCAGCTCGAGTGGCGTCGGCGCCTCTCCCCCGAGCAGCCAGACCGTCGAGCGCAGATCGGGCTGCCCCCGGTCGGGGTGAAGCGCGGAGACCACGGACACTCGCGTGCCGTCCGGGGAGAATTGCGGATCGTGGACGTCGCTGTCCGGGGTCGTCAGCAGAGTCGACAGCGGAACTTCGGACGCCCCACGCAGGCCCACGGTACCGAGACCGGGTTCGGCGAGGTCGACGAGGAAGGCGCGGGCCGGACGGTCGTTCGTATAGCCGAGGCCGTTGGCCAGGTAGGAGGCCGTGGTGATCCGGCGTGGAGCTTCTTCGGCCGCCGGAATGGCATCGTCGAGCCCGTAGCGTCCGGGTTCGGCGACGCGGGCGACGTAGAGAGCCCTGGAACGGGTGTCGTCGAGGGCGAATTCGGACACGCCCAGGTGGTTGTCCGTGATCTGGTGTGCCGTTTCCAGGCTGTCGCCGACGAAGAGCTGCGGGGCGACTTTCTTCTCCGCGCTCAGGTACCCGGACCAGTTCGGGCCGCACTGTGGGTTCGAGTCCGACCATGAGTGGGTCAGCCGTCTGGAGCTGTCGTCGCTCAAGGAGAACAGCTGGGAGAGGTAGCTGTTGGTCTCGAGATCGGGTCGTCGGATCGTGATGACGGCGTCGTCGCCGCGCAGCACGGGTGAGGAGTACTCGGCAAGAGTGCCGAGGTCTTCAGGATTCATCTGTTCCATTCCTTTTTGAGCCGTGCCTGCACATCGGCGTGCACTTGCGGCAGGGCTTTGGTCTGGGCGATCACGGGCAGGAAGTTCGCGTCTCCGCCCCAGCGTGGGACGACGTGCTGGTGCAGGTGGGCGGCGATGCCTGCGCCGGCCACGGGTCCTTGGTTCATGCCCAGGTTGAATCCATGAGGACCGGATAGCGCCCGGATGACGCGCATCGCCTTCTGCGTGAACTCGGCGAGTTCGACGGTCTCCTCTTGGGTCAGATCCGTGTAGTCGGCCACGTGACGATAGGGGCAGATCAGCAGGTGGCCCGGGTTGTACGGGTAGAGGTTGAGCACCGCGTACACGTGCTGGCCGCGGGCGACGATGAGTCCGTCCTCGTCGGTCTTCGACGGCGCAGTGCAGAACGGGCACTCCTCGGCGCGGTCGTCCTTCGGTTTGTCCTGTCCGTCGATGTAGACCATCCGGTGCGGGGTCCACAGACGCTGGAATCCGTCGGGTTCCCCGGGGAACCCGACGGCAGCCTCGGGGTAGGGAATCCCTTCGCCGAGGCGGCCGTCCGAGTTCTCTGCTGCGGTTCGGCTGTCGTCGCCTCCGCTCATACCTGGGCCTTGGTCTCTATCGCGTCGAGGATCCGTCGCACCGCCTCGGCGACGGGGACGCCGTTCTCCTGTTCGCCGTTGCGGAAGCGGAAGGACACGGCACCGGCGTCGCGGTCCTCTCCGCCGGCGATGAGGGTGAAGGGCACCTTCGACTTCGAGGCGTTGCGGATTTTCTTCGGGAATCGGTCGTCGCTGTCGTCGATCTCGACGCGGACCCCGGACCTGCGCAGCTGGTCGGCCACCTCGGCGAGGTAGTCGTTGAACTCATCGGCCACGGGGATGCAGGTCACCTGCACGGGCGCCAGCCACACGGGGAAGGCACCGGCATAGTGCTCGGTGAGCACGCCGAGGAAGCGTTCGATGGAACCGAACTTCGCCGAATGGATCATCACCGGCTGTCTGCGGGAGCCGTCGGCGGCGACGTATTCGAGTCCGAAGCGCTCGGGCTGGTTGAAGTCGAGCTGGACGGTCGACATCTGCCAGGTGCGGCCGATGGCGTCGCGGGCCTGGACGGAGATCTTCGGGCCGTAGAAGGCGGCGCCGCCCGGGTCGGGGACGAGTTCGAGCCCGGTCTCCTGAGCGACCTCCTCGAGCACGCTGGTGGCTTCGGCCCACTGTTCGTCGGAGCCGATGAACTTGTCGGCCTTCTTTCCGTCCTCGTCGCGGGTGGACAGTTCGAGGTAGAAGTCGTCGAGGCCGAAGTCGCGCAGCAGGCTGAGCACGAAGTTCAGCAGGTGGCGGATCTCCTTGCCCGCGTCTTCCTGTGCCACATAGGAGTGGGAGTCATCCTGGGTCAGGGCGCGGACGCGCGTGAGGCCATGGATGACTCCGGAGGCCTCGTCACGGTAGACGGTGCCGAACTCGAACAGCCGCAGCGGCAGGTCGCGATAGGAGCGGCCTCTGGAGCGGTAGATCAGGTTGTGCATGGGGCAGTTCATGGCCTTGAGCCGGTAGGGAGTGCCCTCCTTGACGACTTCGCCGGACTCGTCGCGGACCTCGTCGACGGACATCGCCGGGAACATGTTCTCCCCGTAGTAGGGCAGGTGTCCGGAGGTGTAGTACAGCGTCTCTTTCGAGATGTGCGGGGTCCCGACGTATTCGAAGCCCTCGTCGATATGACGGGCGCGGACGTAGTCCTCCATCTCGCGTTTGATGACCCCGCCCTTGGGGTGGAAGACGGGCAGGCCGGAGCCGAGCTCTTCGGGGAACGAGAACAGGTCCATCTCGGCACCGAGCTTGCGATGGTCGCGACGCTCGGCTTCGGCGATGCGGTCTTGGTAGGCCTTGAGGTCGTCCTTCGACGCCCAGGCGGTTCCGTAGACGCGCTGCAGGCTCGCATTCGCCTGGTCGCCGCGCCAATAGGCCGCCGAGGATCGGGTGATGGCGAAACCGTTGCCGATGAGCTTGGTGTTGGGCAGGTGGGGGCCGCGGCAGAGGTCCTGCCAGACGACCTCGCCCTTGCGGTCGACGTTCTCGTAGACGGTGAGTTCACCGGCGCCGACCTCGACAGAGGCCTCCTCGTCGCCGCCCTTGCCCTTGTCGTTGATGAGTTCGAGCTTGTACGGTTCGTCGGCCATCCGCTCGCGGGCTTCTTCTTCGGAGACGACGACGCGGTTGAAGGTCTGACCGGACTTGACGATCTGGGCGGCCTTCTTCTGAATCGCCTTGAGGTCCTCAGGGGTGAAGGGTTCGGCAGCGTCGAAATCGAAGTAGTAGCCGTCGGTGATGTAGGGCCCGATGCCGAGCTTGGTTCCGGGGAAGAGCTCCTGGACGGCCTGAGCGGTGACGTGACCGGTGGAGTGGCGCAGGATGTCGAGTCCGGCGTCGGAGTCGATGGTGATCGGAGCGATCCGGTCTCCTGACTGCAGCTCGCGGCTGAGGTCGGCGGGTTCGCCGTTCAGCCACATGGCGACGACTGTGCGGTCGGTGGAGAAGATCTCCGTTCCGGTCAGACCCTCTTTCCAGGGAATGCTTTCGCCCGCGCAGTCGATGCTGTCTGCCACTGATCTTCTCCGTTCGTCATGTGTTTGTTCGACCGGCCCTTGCGGTGGGCTGGTCATCCTCAGATTCTAGTACCAATTCGCTTGTGACAAATCAGTTGGGTGGCAGTCGAATGACTGCCACCCACACTGAGTCTGCCGAAGCCTGCACCCGAGGCGTCAGGGCCGAAAGGGCCTGGTCACCTCGGGGAACAGGGTGTCACTGCTTGTAGAACTCGAAGTCAGTGCCCTTGCCGAGGTCGTCGATGAGTTCGAGCTTGAGGTGCATGCCATCGATTTCGGCCTTGGGGACGGCGTAGGCGAATTCATAGGTCGTTTCGCCGCCGGCAGGAACCGGATCGGTGAAGGCCAGAGAGCCCTTGTAGTTTCCGCCGTCGAAGACGTCGTCATATTCCGTGCTGCCGCCGTTGTTGGCAGTCAGGTTCGTGAGAGTCATCTCGACATCGGAGCTCGAGTTGTTCTTCACGGTCATCGTCACGATGGCGATCTCACCGTTGGTCGATTCGGCTCCGGAGGCGGACGACGATGCGGTGCCCTCGCGGACACTGATCTGGGCAGTGACGTCGGTGCCGATCTCGACCTCGCCGGCCTGAGCAGGTGCGCCGGCTCCGCCGTCGGAGCTGCCGGAGCCCTGGCTCGGGTCCTGGCCCGCACCCTGGCTCGGGTCGGCGGGGGCGGATGAGCTGGCGGCTTCGTCGATGGCCTTGCCGAGCATGCCGATGCCGAGGATGGTGAAGATGACGACGGCGATCGAGATGACGACCGACACAATGCCGAGGATGATGCCGGTGATGTTGAGGCCCTTGTTGCTGGCCAGGCCCTTCTTGACCGCGGAGAGTCCGACGAAGCCGAAGATCACCGCTGCGATGCCGAAGAGAGCGCCGCCGCCGAAGACGAACGCGCCGAGGACGCCGACGATGCCGCCGATGAGGGCGAGGATGCCCCAGATGTTCTTCGAGGTGTTGCCGCCCGACCCGGATGGGTACTGGCCGTAGCCGGAGTTGGGGTTCGCCGGGATGAACTGATCGGAGGATCCGTCGGCACCGGCGTAGGCCGGCTGCTGGCCGTACTGGTTGGCGTCGTATCCCTGCGCGTTGGTGTCGTAGGGGTTCTGTCCGTACTGGTTGTCCCCGTACTGATTCTGGTCAGGCTGGCCCTGACCGTACTGGTTCTGATTGTTCGGGTCCTGGCCGTACTGGTTCTGGCCATACTGATTCTGATCGTTCGACGCACCGTAGTTCGGCTGGGAGCCGTACTGGGGAGCCTGCTGTCCGTACTGCTGCGAGCCGTCGTTGCCGCCCTGACCGTAGTTCGGCTGCGAACCATTGGGCTGGTCGCCCGATGCTCCGTACTGCTGACCGGGCTGCCCCGAACCGTACTGACCGGGCTGCTGACCGGCGTTCTGATCGTTGCCGTAGTTGGGGGCATTCGGCGGCTGGTTGTTCGGGTTCTGCCCGTTGGGGTTGTTGGGCGAACCGTCACCCGAACCGTACGGGTTCTGAGGAGTAGACATAGGTGCTCCGAGTCATCGTCGTTTAGTACAACACCTAGCGTACTAGCAAACCCCTTTGATACCGCATGCTGACCGCGTTTCAGTCCTGGAACACGGTGAACTAAACGTACACAATCCAGTTTCGCGGGTTCAGCCCAGCTTAGAGTGAACAGCCCAGTTTCAAACATGGGCTCTTCGCCCAAAAGTGAGCTATTGCGAAAGAAGCTCAAGCGTGAATGCACGAAGCCCCGAGTGGATCACTCGGGGCTTCTTCTGTGCGCGATACTGGGATCGAACCAGTGACCTCTTCCGTGTCAGGGAAGCGCGCTACCGCTGCGCCAATCGCGCTCTATTCATTTGTTGCACCGGAACCCGAGGGGCCCTGTGCGCGATACTGGGATCGAACCAGTGACCTCTTCCGTGTGAAGGAAGCGCGCTACCGCTGCGCCAATCGCGCTGGTCAACCGACATTCCTGCCGGTCATCCGAGGTGGCGACGGGATTCGAACCCGTGTATACGGCTTTGCAGGCCGCTGCCTCGCCTCTCGGCCACGCCACCGCCAAGGCAGTGCCATGACGCCTCCGAGCGGATGACGGGACTCGAACCCGCGACCCTCACCTTGGCAAGGTGATGCTCTACCAACTGAGCCACATCCGCATTTCTCGCTGCCCGGTTTCCCTGGCAACGAGATATAACTCTATACGCAGGTGGCGACTTACGCAAAATCAGAATCGGGTGATCGTGGTCACACGTATCGATCAAGCTTTCAGGGTCACCATCTTATAGTGGTTGGGTGAATGCAGAGAGCCCGCAGACCCGCCCGAAAGGCTGGTTGTCACGCCACCACCGACAAGGTCCCCGACCGTGGCGGAAACTGCGTCTGGGGTTCCTCCGCTGGCGGCGCACAGTGTTGGCCAACCCGCACACTGCACGCCTCTATCGCACCATCGTCGGCGGCCTCGGCACACTCGTCGTGCTCATCGGACTCGCTCTCGTTCCACTGCCCGGCCCCGGTTGGCTCATCGTCATCATCGGCCTGTTCATCATCTCCAGCGAGTTCCACTGGGCTCGGCGGCTTCTGCACTTCGTGCGCGTGAACGTCGAACGCTGGACGCGCTGGATCATGGCTCAGCGGCTGTGGGTGCGGTGGACCACCGGGGCCGTGACGGCCGCCTTCGTGGCTGTCATCGTGTGGCTCACCCTGAAACTCACCGGCCTGCCCGATTGGGTCCCGGACCTGCGTCTCTTCGATGTGATCGGCCTGCGCTGAGAGACGACCGACGCCCGCCCCACCTTCGTCAGAGGTGCGACGGGCGTCGATGGCCTCTCGGCTCAGGACGACAGAGCGGTCAGTCGCGAGAGGCAGCGCATGTACTTCTTCTTGTACCCGCCGGCCAGCGATTCTTCAGTGAAGACCTTGTCGAGAGCGGCACCGGTGTTGATGATGTGCACATTGCGGTCGTAGAGCCGGTCGACGAGCGCCACGAAGCGCAGAGCCACGCTCTCGTTGTCGATCGTGCGCACGTTCTCCCACACAGCCGCGTCGATTCCGTCGACCATCCGCCCGTAACGTGAAGGGTGAACGGTGGACAGGTGGCTGAGCAGCGCGGAGAAGTCATCGCGAGCCACAACTCCGTCAAGCTGGCTCGCGGCCGAATCGAGTTCGGATTCCGGCAACGGGTCGGCTGGAGCGGTCAGCTCACGGGCACGATAGTCCTTGCCGTCGATGCGATAGACCTCGAACTGATCGGCCAGCGCCTGAATCTCACGCAGGAAGTCCTGAGCGGCGAAGCGCCCCTCCCCCAGAGACCCGGGCAGAGTGTTCGATGTCGCAATGATCTTCACTCCGGCGTCGGTGAGTTCACGCATCAGCCGGGACATGAGCACGGTGTCGCCGGGATCGTCGAGTTCGAATTCGTCGACGCAGACGAGCTTCATCTTCGACAGGTCGTCGCGAGCCCGGGCGAAGCCCAGGGCCCCGACGAGGTTCGTGTATTCGACGAAGGTGCCGAAGGTCGCCGGCTTCTCGTTGGCATGCCAGGCCGAAGCCAACAGGTGAGTCTTGCCGACACCGTAGCCGCCGTCGAGGTAGACGCCCTTGGCACCGGATCTTCCCTTCGAGAACAGCTTGCCGAAGAATCCCTTGTCGGTCGAGCGCTGGGTGAATTCCCGCAGCTTGTTCCGTGCCTCTTCCTGCGAGGGCTCCGCGGGGTCGGTGCGGTAGCTGTCGAAGGACACGTCCTCGAACTGAGGCGGCGGCACGAGACCTGCGATGAGCTCTTCGGGGGCAACCTGTGGGGATCGGTCGCTCAGTGCGACCAGAGTCTGCTCGGCATTCACTCGGCCTAGTCTAAGGCAGGCTCGAGTGCCCGGTTCAACTCGGGCCCAGCAGGGTGGTGCCCGTCACAGGCAACGCATCCGCGGCGCTTCCGCCGTCCGTCTCCCGACCTCAGTCCTCCGCCGACGCGCTGTTCGCATCACCAGCGGCGACCGACCCGGCAGATCAGTTGTTGAAGTCGAAGCCGAGGCGGCCGAGCTGTTTGGGATCGCGCTGCCAGTCCTTGGCCACCTTGACGTGCAGGTCGAGGTAGACCTTCGTGCCGAGGAGCCGCTCGATGCCCTGCCGGGATTCCGACCCGATGGTCTTCAGCCGGCTGCCGCCCTTGCCGATGATGATGGCCTTCTGGCTGGGACGTTCGACATAGAGGTTGACGTGGACGTTCCACAGCGGATTGTCCTCGCGGCGCCCTTCCCGCGGGTACATCTCCTCGACCTGCACAGCCAGGGAATGGGGCAGTTCGTCACGCACTCCCTCGAGGGCCGCTTCGCGCACGAGCTCGGCGATCATCTTCTCTTCCGGCTCGTCCGTGAGGTCGCCGTCGGGGTAGAGCGGAGGAGATTTCGGCAGATGCGCCGCGAGCACCGAATCGACGGTGTCGACCTGGAAGTCCTCGACTGCGGAGACCGGGACGACATCGGCGAAGTCGGCGAGCTCGCCGACGGCCAGCAGCGCCTCGGCGATCTTGTCCTTGGGCACCCGGTCGACCTTCGTCACGAGCGCGACGATCGGGGTCCGTCCGTCCAGCAGCGCCAGCTGGGAGGCGATATAGCGGTCGCCGGGACCGATCGGCTCATCGGCGGGCAGGCAGAAGCCGATGACATCGACCTCGCCCAGCGTGGATGCCACCAGATCGTTGAGTCGGGAACCGAGCAGAGTGCGCGGCTTGTGCAGTCCGGGGGTGTCGATGAGGATGAGCTGGTGGTCGTCCTTGTGGACGATTCCGCGGATCGTATGCCGGGTCGTCTGAGGTTTGGCCGAGGTGATCGCGACCTTCTCCCCCACCAGGGCGTTCGTCAGGGTTGATTTGCCCGTATTGGGGCGACCCACGAAGCAGGCGAAACCGGCTCGATAGTCATCGGGGTAGTCCGTGCGAAATTCCATCTCAGTCCTCTTCCTTCGTCCCCGAACCTTCGGCTGCGGCGGTGCGCTGTGCGTGTCTGCTGTTCTCGTGGGTGCGGGTGACCCGCACGTGCGTGATTCGGTGGCGTCGGCCCTGGCCCTCCATGGCTTCGATCTCGAGGCCCTCGATCGACGCATGCGAGCCGTCGATGGGCACGCGGTCGATGAGCTTCGAGAGAAGTCCGCCGACGCTGTTGACATCGTCTTCGTCGATGCGCACATCGAAGTATTCGGCGAAGTCGGAGATCGACATGCGGGTGCTGATGATGAACGATCCGTCTTCGGCGGCGACGAGTTCGTCATCGCCGTTGTCGTATTCGTCTTCGATCTCGCCGACGATCTCTTCGACGATGTCCTCGATGGTCACCAGCCCTGCGGTGCCGCCGTATTCGTCGATGAGGATCGCCAGATGCGTCGAGTCCAGCTGCATCTGCCGCAGCAGGTCATCGGCCGGCTTCGTCTCCGGGACGAACAGGACGGTGCGGGCCAGGTTGCCCACGGGACGGTCGGCCTCCTCGGGGTGGAGGTGGAGGCGGCGGGCGACGTCCTTGAGGTAGGCGACTCCGCGGACGTCGTCGAGGTCCTCCCCGCAGACGGGGATGCGGGAGAAGCCGGAGCGGAAGAACAGGTTCATCGCCTTCTGCAGGCTCACGTCCGCATCGACGGTGATGAGGTCGGTGCGCGGCACCATCACCTCGTTCGCCGAGGTGTCGGAGAGGTTGAACACCGACTGGATCATCTCGCGTTCGCCGTCTTCGATGATGTCGGATTCGCTCGCCCGCTCGACGAGATCGCGCAGCTGTTCGGAGGTCACGAACGGACCGTCCTTGTACACCTGGTCCGGTGTGAGCAGATTGCCGAGCACGACGAGGATGCGGGTGAGCGGTTTGAGCGCGACGAGGACGATGCGCACGACCCAGCTGAGGTTGAGGCTGACGGCCAGCGACCGGCGCTTGCCGATCGTACGTGGGGAGACTCCGGCGATGATGAAGACCGCCACCGAGGCGGTGATCACCGTGAGGAAGACCATGAGCGGTCCCACGGAGTAGTAGGAATCGTAGGCCAGGGCGATGAACACCGTGGCGAGTGCTTCGAGGAAGTTGCGGACGAAGATGATGACGTTGATGTTCGTCGGCAGGTCCGCGAGGATCCTCTCGACACGCACCGCTGAGCGCTTGCCGTCCTCCTTCGCCTCTTCGACCGCATGGTGGGAGACGTTGAGCAGCGCGGCATCCACGGCGGAGAGGGTGGCCGCGATGATGAGGCACAGTGCCGCCCCGAGGAAGAACATGAACACGATCAGACCTCGGTGGGGGTGGGAATGTCGGTGCGACCGTCATAGCGAGCCGCGAAGAAGGTCAGCAGCAGATGCCGCTGGAGAGCGAACATCTCTTCCCGCGCTTCGGGCTCACCGTGGTCGTAGCCGAGCAGGTGCAGGAATCCGTGGACGGTCAGCAGAAGGACCTCGTCCATCGTCGAATGACCGGCCGCCCGAGCCTGAGCCTCGGCGACCTCGGGGCAGATGATGATGTCGCCCATCTGACCTTCGGTCGGCTTCTCCGGCTCGCCCTGGTGGAGCTGATCCATGGGAAAGGACATCACGTCGGTCGGTCCTTCGAGGTCCATCCAGGTGACGTGGAGTTCGGACATGGCCGCTGAGTCGACCATGGTCACGGCCAGCTCCGCACCGGGGTGCATGTGCAGGGCTTCACCGAGATATTCGGTCAGGGCCACGACTTCGTCGAGGTCCACCTCGGCGTCGGTCTCGTTGAGGATCTCGGTGTTCATTCGGCATTCCCCCACAGGTCGTAGGCTTCGACGATCTTCGTCACCAGCGAATGCCGGACGACGTCCTTGCTGCCCAGTTCGCAGAACTGCAGGTCCTCGATTCCGTCGAGGATGTCGCGGACGACCTTGAGTCCGCTGCGGGTCTTGCCCGGCAGGTCGATCTGGGAGATGTCACCGGTGACGACCATGCGTGACCCGAAGCCGAGGCGGGTGAGGAACATCTTCATCTGCTCGGCCGTCGTGTTCTGTGCTTCGTCGAGGATGATGAACGCGTCGTTGAGGGTGCGCCCGCGCATATAGGCCAGGGGCGCAACCTCGATCGTTCCGGTCTCGATGAGCAGCGGGATCGATTCGGGATCGACCATGTCGTGCAGGGCGTCATAGAGCGGACGCACATACGGGTCGATCTTGTCGTTGAGCGTGCCCGGCAGGTAGCCCAGGGACTCCCCGGCTTCGACGGCCGGCCGGGTGAGGATGATCCGTGAGACCTCTTTGTGCTGGAGGGCGTTGACGGCCATGGCCATCGCCAGGTACGTCTTGCCGGTTCCGGCCGGACCGATGCCGAAGGTGATCGTGTGGTTGCGGATGGCCCTGACGTAGTCGTGCTGGCCCATCGTCTTCGGACGGATCGACTTTCCCCTGGTGGAGAGGATGTTCGTGCCCAGCACCGCCGAGGCGGCCGCTCCCTCGGAGGAGAACGTCGTGACCCTCTCGATCGTCTCTTCGTTGATGCGATGGCCGGCCGCGTGGAGTTTCTTGAGTTCCCCGATGACGCTGACGAAGGCTTCGACGCGTTTCGGGTCGCCGGTGACCTGGACCTGGTTGGCCCGGACGTGGATGTCGAGGTCGGCGAAGGTCTTCTCCAGGGCACGCAGGTTCGATTCTCCGGGACCGAAGAACGCGACGAGGTCGATGGAGTCGGGGATGACCAGTCGCACGGTGTCATGATCGGCACCTTGTGTGTCCGTCACGGCGTCATCGGCTGCGGCACCGTCGCCGGTTGCGCCGGTGTCCGAGTCGGTGGGGTTCATGGAGTTCGGGTTCGGTGGGGTGATGTCCAGAATGTTCCTTTGCAAGTGAGCGCACCGTCACCGGCAGCGCCTGAGTGTGCTTCCATCCTAGTCCGATGCCTCACCAACGGCCCAATGAATTCTGGGCCAGGACGAGGCCGGCGGGTCCCGCCGATGAGGAGCGCAGGATCGTCGGTCCCAGCAGCACCGGGGTTGCTCCGCGGCCGGTCAGGGCGGCGAGTTCGCCGTCGCTGATGCCGCCCTCGGGGCCGACGACGAAGACGATGCGCTCCGGCGGCTGTGCCAAGTCGTTCGCGATCAGGTCGTCCAGCGCTTCGGAGAGCCTGCGCTGAGCGGCCTCGTGGAGGACGAAGACCGCATCGGCGTCGTCGAGGGTCTTGGCCAGGGCGGCTCCGCGGACGAGGTCGTGGAGGATGGGAAATCGTGCTCGTCTGGCCTGCAGGGAGGCCGCTCCGAGGAGGTTATCCCATTTCGCGGCCATCTTCTCCCGCTTCTTGGCCGGCCAGTCGGCGATCGAGCGTTCAGCGGCCCAGGGAATGACGTCGTCGACGCCGATCTCCGTGGCTGTTTCGATGGCCTGCAGGTCCCGGTCGCCCTTGGCCAGGGCTTGGACGAGGACGAGGCGCGGGCCCGTGCGCTCCTCGACCGTCACCTCGGTGACATCGATCGTCAGCTCATTCGCCGAGGCGGCCGTGACGGTTCCGCGCGCACGTGTGCCTTCCCCGTCGACGATGTCGATTTCCTCGCCGGGACCGATCCGACGCACCCGCACCGCGTGCCCGGCCACGTCCTCACCGAAGGTGAGGGCGGACCCGACGACCGCCTCGGCGGCGGTGGCGGAGCGGAAGACGGGAAGACTCACCGACCGGCGAACCTCTCACGCATGCGGGAGAACATTCCGCGGTTCTCGGTCGAGATCTGGGCACGCGGTGTCTCTTCGCCGCGCAGTTCGGCGAGTTTCTCGAGCAGTTCACGCTGTTCGTCGTCGAGTTTGTCCGGGGTGAGGACGTCGACGGTGATGAGCATGTCGCCGCGGGTCTCCGAACGCAGGCGGGCGGCTCCGAGCCCGGGAAGTTTGACGATGGTGCCGGACTGGGTGCCGGCGGCGATGGTGAGGTCCTGAGTGCCGTCGAAGGTCTCGAACGGGATGGTCGCACCCAGGGTCGCTGCGGTCATCGGCACGGAGACGGCGGCCCGGAGGTTGTCGCCGTCGCGCTGGAAGACCTCGTGGCGGGTGACCATGACCTCGACGAAGAGGTCACCGGCGGGTCCGCCTCCGGGGCCGACTTCACCCTGGCTGCTCAGCTGGATGCGGGTGCCGTCGGAGACCCCGGCGGGGATCCGGATCTTCATGGTCCGCTGTTTGCGCACTCGTCCGTCGCCCTGGCAGTTGAGGCAGGGGTTCGGGATGACGGTGCCGAAGCCGTGGCAGGAGTTGCAGGTCTGGTTCGTGACCATCTGACCCAGCAGGGTCCGGGTCATGCGCTGGACGCTGCCGGCTCCGTGGCACAGCGAGCAGGTCTCGATCTTCGTGCCTTCCTGCGTGCCGGCGCCCGAACAGGTGTCGCAGACGACTGCAGTGGTGACATCGAGGTCGACGGTGCCGCCGAAGGCCGCGGTCTTCAGGTCGATATTGACTCCGACGAGGGCATCCTTGCCGCGCTGGGTGCGCGGGATCGGACCCCCGGCCTGACCGCCGCCGCCGCCGAAGAAGGTCTCGAAGATGTCGCCGAATCCGCCGAATCCGCCGCCGGCCGGGAAGCCCTGACCGTTCTCGCCGCCGCCCATATCGTAGTTGCGGCGCTTCTCCGGGTCGGAGAGCACATCGTAGGCCAGTGAGATGGCCTTGAATTCGTCCTCGTGACCGGGATTGACGTCCGGGTGGTACTTGCGTGCCAGCTTCCGGTACGACGACTTGATCTCAGCCGCGGAAGCATCTTTGGACACTCCGAGTGTTTCATAGTGATCGGCCACAGAAACTTCTCTCTCCCTGACGTAGTGGTCTTCTCTGTTCGTGGTGGTGGCTGCGTCCTTGCGCGGTGCTCACCGGTGATGCGCTGCCCGCCTGCGGGTGCCCCTGGTCGATGTCAAGGGACCTACCCTCGATCGAGGATCGAGGACACGTATTTGGCGACGGCACGGACTGCCGAGATCGTCGTCGGATAGTCCATTCGGGTCGGGCCGAGCACTGCCAGTCTGGCCGAGGAACCCGCGTCATGACCATATTCGGCGGCGACGACGGAAGTCGAGCTGAATGATTCGTGAGTATTCTCACGCCCGATGCGCACGCTGATCTCCTCGGGGTCTTCTGCCATCGAGGTGAGCAGCCTGAGCAGGACGACCTGTTCTTCGAAGGCTTCGAGGATCGGGGCCATCTTCTCTCCGAATTCGCTTCCGGAGCGGGCGAGGTTCGCGGTGCCGGCCATGATGATGCGCTCTTCACGCGTCGCGGCCACGAGGTCGACGACGGCGGCTCTGACCTGTTTGAGCCCGGAGTCGTCACGAGCGGTCGGCTCACTCGATTCGGTGGCGGTCGCCTCGGCGGCGGGGGCCGATCCGAAGACCTGCGCGAGTGTGCGTCCGGCGAATTCGGCGTTGATCTGATCGCGCAGTCCGCGGACGGCGTCTTCGTCGAGCGGGCTCGGGGTGATCACGGTCTTCTGCTCGACCTGGCCGGCATCGGTGATGAGGACGACGAGGATCCGGCCGGGCCCGAGACCGACGATCTCGATGTGCTTGATGCGCGCCCGCGACACCGTCGGGTATTGGATGAGCGCGACCTGTCGGGTGAGGCCGGAGAGGACGCGGACGGTGCGGTCGAGCATCTCGTCGAGATCGACGTCGCCGTCGATGAGCTGGAAGATCGCGCGCCGCTCGGCGGTGGTCAGCGGTTTGAACTCGTCGATCCGGTCGACGAACATCCGGTAGCCGAGGTCGGTGGGGATCCGTCCGGCAGAGGTGTGGGGCTGGGCGATATAGCCCTCTTGTTCGAGCGCGGCCATATCGTTGCGGATCGTGGCGGGAGAGACGCCGAGGGTGTGGCGCTGGACGATCGCCTTCGATCCCACGGGTTCGTTGGTGGCGACGAAGTCCTCGATGATGGCGCGCAGCACCTGTGCACGTCTGCTGTCGTTCATCGCGGATCTCCTCTCCGTCTCGCCGATCCATCGCGGTCCAGTGCCTGCGCTTGGCACTCTGTGAGTCTGAGTGCCAATTCTACGCCTCTCGTTCCCGGAATTCATTTCAGGGGTGGCCTGCGGGTCTGCACGCCTGCGGGACCGTCCTTGATTATGGTGGGTGCCCGTGAATGCTTTTGATCGATATGGTCCCGATGTGCTCTCCGGTTCCTCCCCGTCGTCGCACCGCCCGAAGAAGTCCCGTCAGGTCGAGCTCGGCCTGGGCATGGTTCTCGAGGATGCGATGAGCGGCTATGTCGGCGCTGTCGTCGGCGCTGAGAAGACCACGGCCGGTGTCGTCGTCAAGCTCGAAGATCGCGTCGGCAAGGTACGTGCCTTTCCCCTGGGGCCGGGCTTCCTCCTCGAGGGCCAGCCCGTCGATGTGCAGCTGCCGAAGAAGAAGGCGCAGCAGCCCGGACGGACGGCCTCGGGGTCTCGCGCCGTGGTCGGAGCGAAGGCTCGGGTGGCTCGTGGGTCGCGGATCTGGGTCGAGGGCAAGCACGACGCCGAACTCGTCGAGAAGATCTGGGGCGATGATCTGCGCATCGAAGGCGTCGTCGTCGAACCCCTGGGCGGTCTCGATGATGTCGCCGACAAGCTCGAGGCCTTCGGTCCGGATCGGGACCATCGAGTCGGTGTCCTCGCCGACCATCTGGTGAGTGGGACGAAGGAATCGAAGATCGCCGAGGCGGTCCGTGCCGATCCGCGCTACCGCGATGTCGTCCACATCATCGGTCACCCGTACGTCGATATCTGGCAGGCGGTGAAACCCCATGTCGTCGGCATCCGCGAATGGCCGGTCGTCCCCCGCGGTGAGGATTGGAAGACGGGAATACTGCGTCGCATCGGATGGCCGCACGCCGACCATCGGGATGTTGCCCGCGGGTGGGTGCGCATCCTCGGGAAGGTGAGCACCATCGCCGACGTCGAACCGACGCTGTCGGGTCGCGTCGAGGAGCTCATCGACTTCGTCACCGTCGGGTGAGAGTCGTCGGTGGTGCGGCGCGGTGGAGCGTCATGGTCACGCGGAGCTGTCGGCGTGTGCCGAATCTGTCACAGGAGTGAGGCTTTCCCGACATCCTCGGGACACCTGGCTCGGCTAGGGTGAATGGCAAGCACTCTTCGAAAGGATCCCCATGTCGTACCACCCCGAGCAGCCGGGCAGCCGACCGATGCCGCCGAACTACTCCCAGGCCTCCGGTTCGCAGCAGCCCTACGCGCCGCAGGGCCAGCAGTATTCGCAGCCGCAGACGCACAGCGGTCAGCCGGGCTACGGTGGGCAGTCGGGGTATGGTTCGCAGCAGGCGTACGGCGCTCAGCCGAACTACGGGCGCCAGCCGGGATACGGCGCACAGCCGGGATACGGTATGCCGCAGATGCACAACCCGGCGATGTTCGACTCCCGCTCCCTGCCTGAGCAGGCCTACGGACCCGGCTCCGAGCGGTTCTGGATGGCCCACGAACCCGACCGGACCACGGCATTGTGGACCCACCTCGGCTCGCTCATCTTCGGCTTCATGCCGCTCATCATGTTCCTTGTGAAGAAGGACGGATCGCCGTTCGTCCGCGAGCACTCACGTCAGGGTCTCAACGCGATGATCACGAACACGATCGTCACCTTCGGTGCGCTCTTCGTCTTCGGCTTCGTCGGTTTCATCCTGGCACTGGTGACCTTCGGGATCGGCATCATCGTCATGTATGCGGCGCTCATCGTTCCGCTCGTCTACTGCGTCTTCTACATCATCGCGGCCGTCGCAGCGAACAAGGGTGAGGGGTATAAGTTCCCGCTCACCATCAATTTCGTGAAGTGACCATTCCCGCTCACCCCGGATTCTCTGGGGCTGCCCGGACTCTCTGGGTTAGTGTGGAGTGATCGCACACTCTGAAGGGACTCTCATGTCGGACAACCCGCAGCAGCCGAACAACGGACAGTCACAGCCGATGCCTCCGAACTATTCCCCGCAGTCGGGCTCGCAGCAGCCGTACACCCAGCAGCCACAGCAGGGTTCGCAGCCGCAGCAGAGCGGTCCGGCCCAGTACGGCTCCCAGCCGCAGACCCCTCAGCAGGGATCGCAGCCGGGCTATGGCTCGCAACCCCAACCCGGGTACGGCTCCCAGCCGCAGAATCCGGCCTCCGGATCTCAGCAGCAGAACCCTCAGCAGCAGTATGGTTCCCAACCGGGCTACGGTTCGCAGCAGGCAGGCGGCGCCCAGCAGCCGTACGGTTCTCAGCAGCCCTACAGCGCTCCGCAGGGACACCCTCAGCCCGGTTACGGATTCCAGGGAGCATCGTCGGCGCAGTCGGCTGCCGCAGGAGTGCCCATGGGGGCCGAACTGCCGGATGCGGCCTACGGCCCGAATTCGCTCGGATTCTGGAATGCAGATCAGAGTGAACGGACGACCGCACTGTGGTCGCACCTCGCTCACGCCGCCACCTATGTCGTCGGTGTCGGCTGGATCGTCACGCTCATCCTCTTCATCATCAACAAGGACAAGTCGCCGTTCCTCCGCCATCATGGCGCACAGTCGCTGAATCTGCTGATCATCGGCGTCATCGCGGCGTTCGGCATCGGGCTGATCGGCGGAATCCTCACGATCGTCGGCATCGGCTTCCTCATCCTCCTGCTCCTGCCGGTGCTCTCGATCTACATGATCGTCATCGAGATCATCGCCGGCATGGCAGCCAACCGCGGTGAAGGCTACCGCATTCCGATGACGCCGAACTGGATCAAGTGATCTGACGTCCAGTGAGAGCCTCACCCCGGCAGATTCGCTGAACAGCTCGCCCCGCCACTCGTTCCCGAATGGCGGGGCGAGACTCATTCACACGTATTCGGTGAGGATGCGCACCATATAGTCGGCCATGAGTCGTCCCTGCAGAGTCGGCTGGAACCAGCCGGTCGCGGCACCATCGGCGTCGAGCAGTCCCTGCCTGACGAAAGTCCTGATCGCCTGTTCGCTGCCCGGGGCCAGAGAATCGAGACGCAGCTCGCGGTCGATCCTGGCCGCCAGCATGATCCGTTCGATCTCCCGAGTCTGAACGTCGAGGACCTCACGACCGATCGCCGGGGACTCCCCCGCCAACAGCCGATCGGCCCAGGCACGGGGGTGTTTGGCATTCCAGAACCGCACACCTCCGACGTGTGAGTGGGCCCCGGGCCCGAATCCCCACCAGTCGGCATTGCGCCAATAGGCCATATTGTGCTCACAGCGGGTCTCGAGACCGGTCGACCAATTGCTCACTTCGTACCAGTGCAGACCAGCAGCGGAGATCGCTGCGTCGGCGATCTCGTACTTGTCGGCCAGGTCATCCTCATCAGGCATCGGTAGTTCGCCACGGCGAACCATCGCGCCCATCTTCGTTCCCGGTTCGACGATGAGGGAATATGCCGAGATGTGATCGACCTCGTTGGACAGGGCCACGTCGAGAGAGCGACGCCAATCGTCGATCGACTCCCCCGGGGTGCCGTAGATGAGGTCGAGGCTGAGCTCGAGGTCGGCGTCCTTGACCCAGCGGGCCACCTCGGGGATCTTCTCCGGATCGTGGGTGCGGTCCAAGGTCGCGAGCACGTGCGGCACGGCCGACTGCATGCCCATGGAGATGCGGTTGAAACCGGCTCCGGCCAGGGTCGCGATGTAGGCGGGGTCCAAGGTGTCGGGGTTGGCTTCGGTGGTGACTTCGACATTCCCGGCCAGGCGGAAGCGGGCACGGACATCGTCCATCACCCCGGCGAGCACATCCGCTGCGAGCAAGGTCGGGGTGCCCCCGCCGAAGAAGATCGTCGAGACCTCACGGTCGCCGGCCCCCGCCTCGGCGAGGGTGGACACGGACAGATCGAGCTCACGGGCGAGATTGCTGCGGTAGTCCTCGCGGGACGCGCCCGGGCCGAGGTCGTCGGCGGTGTAGGTGTTGAAGTCGCAGTAGCCGCAGCGGACCCGGCAGTACGGGACGTGGATGTAGAGGCTCAGCCCCCGCTCGGCGGCCCCGATCCCCACCGATGTCGGCAGCGAACCGTCGCGCGGAGGGACCTCACCGGTCGGTTGTGCGGGCACTTACTTCTTGCTGTCCTTCGTCTCCGGCTCATCGGAGGACAGGGCCGCGATGAACGCTTCCTGCGGAACCTCGACGGTGCCGACCATCTTCATCCGCTTCTTGCCTTCTTTCTGCTTCTCGAGCAGTTTGCGCTTACGGCTGATGTCGCCGCCGTAGCACTTCGAAAGGACGTCCTTGCGGATGGCGCGGATCGTTTCGCGGGCGATGATGCGTGAGCCGATGGCCGCCTGGATGGGCACCTCGAACTGCTGACGCGGGATGAGCTTGCGCAGCTTCCCGGCCATCGCCACACCGTAGGAGTAGGCGTTGTCGCGGTGGACGATCGCGGAGAACGCATCGACCTGGTCGCCGTGCAGCAGGATGTCGACCTTGACGAGGTCGGAAGCGTCCTGACCGTCGTCGGAGTAGTCGAGGGAGGCGTAGCCCTTCGTCCGGGACTTCAGCTGGTCGAAGAAGTCGAAGACGATCTCCGCCAGCGGCAGGCGATAGCGGATCTCCACACGGTCCGAGGACAGATAGTCCATGCCCTGGAGTTTGCCGCGGCGATCCTGGCACAGTTCCATGACCGCGCCGATGTAGTCGCTGGGGGTGAGGATCGTGGCCTGCACCATCGGCTCCCGGACTTCCTTGATCTTGCCCGTCGGGTACTCGCTCGGGTTCGTCACCACGGTCTCCGAACCGTCTTCCATGGTCACGTCGTAGATCACGGACGGGGCGGTGGAGATGAGGTCGAGATCGAACTCCCGTTCCAGGCGGTCGCGCAGGACTTCGAGGTGGAGGAGACCGAGGAATCCGCAGCGGAAGCCGAAGCCCAGCGCCGTCGAGGTCTCGGGTTCGTAGGCGAGAGAGGCGTCGTTGAGTTTGAGTTTGTCCAGCGCGTCGCGCAGCACCGGGTAGTCGGACCCATCGATCGGGAAGAGTCCGGAGAACACCATCGGCTTGGGTTCGCGATAGCCGCCGAGGGCCTCTGTCGCGGGACCCGCAGCGGCGGTGACGGTGTCACCGACCTTCGACAGGCGCACATCCTTGACACCGGTGATGAGGTAGCCGACCTCGCCGACTCCCAGTCCCTTCGTCGCCTTGGGCTCAGGCATGGAAGCGCCGATCTCCAGCAGCTCATGGGTGGTTCCGGTCGACATCATCTCGATCTTCTCGCGTGGGGACAGAGAGCCGTCGATGACGCGGACATATGTGACCACACCGCGGTAGGTGTCGTAGACGGAGTCGAAGATCATCGCGCGGGCCGGGGCATCGGCATCGCCGACGGGCGCTGGGATATCGGTGATGATGCGGTCGAGGACCTCCTCGACGCCTTCGCCCGTCTTGCCGGACACGAGCAGGCAGTCCTCGGGTTCGCAGCCGATGAGGTTGGCGAGCTCTTCCGCGTACTTCTCCGGCTGTGCAGCCGGCAGGTCGATCTTGTTGAGCACGGGGATGATCGTCAGATCGTTCTCCATGGCCAGGTACAGGTTGGCCAACGTCTGGGCTTCGATGCCTTGAGCGGAGTCGACGAGCAGCAGGGCGCCCTCGCAGGCGGCCAGGGACCGCGAGACCTCGTAGCTGAAGTCGACGTGCCCGGGAGTGTCGATCATGTTGAGCGCGTACGGGGTGTCCTCGTGCTCCCACGGCATGCGGACAGCCTGGGATTTGATGGTGATTCCGCGTTCGCGTTCGATGTCCATCCGGTCGAGGTACTGGGCACGCATATCGCGGTTCTCGACGACGCCGGTCATCTGGAGCATGCGGTCGGCCAGGGTCGATTTGCCATGGTCGATATGAGCGATGATGCAGAAATTGCGAATCAGCTCGGGTGAGGTGGCAGACGGTGAGATCCGCTTTGCAGCTTCCTTATTCACCTGAGGTGACATGAACGCCCTTTCTTTGACAGACCAGGTCCCCAGACAGACCGGATCCCCCATTGTTTCATGACTTGCGCGCGGACCTGGAATCCACGGGCGTGCACGTCGTGATCGTCCGGATCTTTCGCGATTCGCCCCCGCCGAACGGTGCCGATCGGGGAAGATGGTCTCATGAGCGAATTCCGGGTCATGAGCTTCAACCTCCGCTATCCCGCGATGGACGGTCATCCGGTGGCCGAGCGGCTGCCCATCGCCGCCGATCTCATCCGGCGTGCACGTCCGCACCTCATCGGCACCCAGGAGGGCGAACTCGACCAGCTCGAGACGCTCATCAGCCTGCTGCCCGAGGAGTACATCTGGCTCGGAGAGGGCCACTCCGGCGGCAACTCCGGCGAGTTCACAGCCGTGATCCTCGATTCGAAGCGCTTCGATGTGGAAGCCGTGGACATCAGCTGGCTGTCCGAACAGCCCGACACCGTGGCCTCGGAATCGTGGGGAGTCTCGCATGCGCGCACCCTGACGACGGTCGATGTCCGCGACTTCGAATCCGACCGGCGTCTGCGTGTGCTCAACACCCACCTCGATCACAAGTCCGAGCGCGCCCGTCTCGAGTCCGGTCGGATCATGGCTGAGACCATCGCCGAGGCGGCCCATCCCTGCGTGGTCACCGGCGACTTCAACGTCGCCACCGGCTCCCCGGTCTACGACTTCTTCTGTACTGAGCTCGGCCTCACCGACACCGCGGCCGAGGTTCCCGGTGAGGACATCGGCACCTTCCACCGCTACAAGGGTCCGAAGGCAGGCGAGCCGCGCATCGACTGGATCCTCACAACACCGGGCCTGCGCACACTGTCCACGCGCATCGACACGTTCGAGGTCGACGGGAATTACCCTTCCGACCATTTCCCCGTCGAGGCGGTCCTCGAATTCTCGTGACCGTGACGGCTCGTTCGCCCGTCCGGATCGGCTCGTTCGCCCGATCATTACGGTTCGTTTGCCCGTCTGGGTCGGCTCGTTCGCTTGACTGGGTCGGCACACAGTTCTTTGCAGCCTGTGCCAGCCTGCTCGTTTAGGCTGGACATATGAATTGGAGATCACTGGTCAATCGAGCCGCGAGAATCGGTGTCCGCGAAGGGCTGCGCTACCTGCGCCAATCGCAGTCGAAGAAGAACTCCGGAGGCGCATCGCAGCCAACGGAGGCCCGCCGGCCGAATCCGGCACGGTCCGGCGGTGGAGGTGCCGCCTCGGCGGGTTCTGCCGATCGTTCCGACTCGGACGGCCAGGGCGGATCCGGTGCATATCCCGGCGATTACACGGGCACGATCACGGTCAGCTACTCCCCCGACCTCGACGGCGACGCCGATCCGGGCGAAGTCGTCTGGGGGTGGGTCCCCTTCGAGGAGGACCACTCGCAAGGCAAGGATCGACCGTCCCTCGTCGTCGGACGTGACGGCCGATGGGTGCTCGCGCTCATGCTCACCAGCAAGGATCACATCCCCGGCGGCGTCGGCGAGGTCCGGCAGGACCGGCACGCGAAGTGGATGAACATCGGCACCGGGGATTGGGATTCGCAGGGTCGGCCCTCGGAGCTCCGCCTCGATCGCATCATCCGGCTCGATCCCGATTCGATCCGCAGGGAAGGCGCGATCATGCCCCGCGACGTCTTCGACCGGGTGGCCGGGCACATCTCCGGCTGAGTCCCGGCAGACCGACCGAGCGAAGCCTGCATCTTCCCTGCGCTGCTGGGCGCGCAGGGATTTCCAGCCCGGGACGAGAGCCTGTATCATAGGTAATTGTGTCTTCATCAAGGCGTGTGTCTCGCCGAGGTCGGGTGAAGACGCCGTCGGATTCGATGTCGTCGATGTGTTTCCCCGCGGAGATGATCATGTCGGTTCGATGCGCCCTCACGACCATGTACCACTAACACGAAAGAGTGTTGAAATTGGCTAATATCAAGTCCCAGATCAAGCGGATCAAGACCAACGAGAAGGCTCGTCAGCGCAACAAGGCTGTCCGGTCCGAGGTTCGGTCGTACGTCCGCGTCGTTCGCGAGAACATTGCTGCCGGCAACAAGGAAGAGGCACAGCAGGCTTATGCTGTGGCTGCCCGCAAGCTCGACAAGGCTGTTTCGAAGGGTGTTCTGCACAAGAACAACGCTGCGAACCGCAAGTCGCGCCTGGCCACGCAGATCAACGCTCTCTGAGCGCACGACTGAGGCTATAGCTTCACGGGGTCCGAACCACACGGTTCGGACCCCGTTCTCTTCCCCTATTGCTACCTGACGGCGGCCCAGCAACCTCGCGCGAGGTTGTTGGGCCGCCGTCAGGTAGTAATTAGCGGAGGCGGGCTAGGCGGGCGACTTCTGAGACGAACCATTCGACGGCGTAGACGGGGTCACGTCCACCGCCCTTGACTGCCGCATCGGCCTCGGCTGCGGCGATGAGCGACTGGCCGAGCGCCACCTCGTTCCACCGCCTCACCTCCCGGCGGGCCCGGTCGACCTGCCACGGAGCCATCTTCAGCTCGGAGGCCAGCTCGCCGCTGGTGCCGGAGAACCCCTGCACCTTCGCCATACCGCGCAGCTTCATCGCAACTGCCGCTACCAGCGGGACCGGATCGGACCCGGTCGACAGGGCATGCCTGAGCAGGCTGAGCGCGTTCTTCGCGTCTCCGGCGACTGCCGCATCGGCGACTTTGAAGCCGGTGGCTTCGACCCGTCCGCCGTAGTACTGGTCGACGACCTCGGCGGTGATCGTGCCTTCGGTGTCTTCGATGAGCTGGTCGACTCCGGCATTGAGTTCGGCGAGATCAGAGCCCAGCGCCGACATGAGCGCGGCCATCCCAGCCTCGTCGATGCGCCGCTTCGCGGTCTTGAACCGAGTCTGCGCGAACTTCGCCCGATCGCTTTCGTTCTTCAGCACCGCCGCGTCGATTCGCGGGAAGCCGGCGGAGTCGAGTTTCTTGATGAGCTTCGCTCCCCGGTTGCCGCCGGCGTGCAGCAGCACCACGACGGCGTCATCGTTCGGAGCGTCCAAATAGGCCAAAGCGTCACCCAGGAAGTCCTCCGAGCACTTCTCGACGGCATCGACGACGATGAGCTTCGAGGACGAGAACAGAGACGGTGAAGCCGCCATCGCCAACTCGCCGGCCTGGTATCCCGCTGCGTCGAATTCGATCTCTTCGGGATCCTGTTTCCGTGCGGCCGATACGATGCGGTCCTTGGCCATGCGCACAAGCACCGATTCGCCACCGGAGATCATGACGACAGGTGCCGGTTTCGCCGAGCTCCACGGGATCAGGGTCTTCTTCACTGCCATGGACCCCAGCCTATCGCGGCTGCCAGACATGACCGGCAAGTCGGACCGACACCCGCCTTCTCACCCCTTGTCCTAGGGACAGCTGTGGCCGGTGCTGAATCGACTCTGGGCGTAGAGCGCAACCGAACCGCAGTGATCGGTTCGCAGCACGGGCACGGGGCCGAAGGAGCGCAGTGACTTCTCACTCGGATGCCCGTAGCTGTTCTCCCCCACCGAGACGACGCCGAGGCCGGGAGCCGCGGCCGCGAAGAACTCGGGAGCCAGATCGGAGGAACCATGGTGCGGTGCGACGAGCACATCCACCGGCCGCACCTGCTGGGCGAGCACATACTGCTCCTCGGCTCCGACGTCGCCGGGCAGCAGAGTGCTCAGACCCTCCTGTTCGACCCGCACCACCAGGGAGTCTTCGTTGCGCAGCTCCTCGTCCTCTGCCGCAGGTACCGAGCGCAGGGGCGGCCACAGCACCTCCAGGCTCGCTGCCTCGAAGCTCAGCGTCCGGCCGCGGTGAGTGGGAACCAGCTCGGCATCGGTGTCAGCGATCACGCGCCTGACTTCGGGCGAGGTCGCGACGTTCGCGGAGACGAACAGCCGATCGACCGTGCGCCCCCACGTCGTGCCCGCATAGCCGGCGAAATGGTCGGCGTCGAAATGGGAGATGAGCAGATCGAATTCCTCGATCCCGGATTCGTCGAGGCAGGTGTCGATGGGTTTCGGCTCACGCCCCGTGTCGACGACGAGACCCCGACCATGACCGAGGTTGATGATGGCAGCCGAACCCTGACCGACATCGCAGACGAGCACCAGCCAGTCCGCTGCAGGCGGCTTCGTCTTCACCGTGACGATGACGGCGGCTGTGAGCAGGCAGCACAGGACGAGGACGGGCAGGCCCCAGAGGCGACGACGTACCAGCATCCACGTACCGGTCACGGCGAGGCCGAGCAGCCCGAGCGCCAGCAGCGTTCCGAGCGGCGGCACCGGCCAGTCCAGTGCCGCTCCCGGCAGTGCGGCGCAGACTCGGGCGACGAGGACGATCCACCAGGCCGGGAAGGACCCGATCCACGCCAGCAGGGCAGAGGCGAAGTCGGCTCCGGGCAGCCCTGTCGTCGCGATGCCGGTGGCCACGAGGCTGAGGAAGCCCGCCACCGTCGCCGGCATGACCGCCGGTGCGGCCGCGGCGTTGGCAGCCACCGACCACAGTCCGATGCGCGGGTCGATCGCCACGAGCACCGGGGTGCACGCGAGCTGGGCGACGAAGGGCACGATGAGCGCGGTCACGAGCACCGTGGGCAGCAGCAGCAGGTGCACGGCGAGACGGCGCAGCAGGATCGGGACGACGAACATGATCGCGGCGGTGGAGACCACGGACAGGACGAACCCCACCGAGGTGGCCAACACCGGCACGAAGGCGAGCAGCAGGCTCGCGGTCGAGCACATGACCGCGACCGGGGAGATCCCACCGCCGCGCAGAAACACGAGTGCCGCCGCAATCGCCATTCCGGCGGCCCGGATGGCGCTGGGTTCGAATCCGACGATGAAGACGTAGCCGAGGCAGGTGAGCACTCCGATGCTCACGCGCAGCCGTGGACCGGCTCGGCAGGCTCCGGCGAGCAGTCCGGCACCGAGGCTGACGATCGTGACGTTGCTGCCCGACACGGCCGAGACGTGGGTGAGGGAGACGACCCGCATATCGTCGATCATCCGGTCGTCCTGGGGCGAGGTGTCACCGACGACGAGTCCGGGCAGCAGCCGTCCTCCGTCGTTGCCGGCGGCGAGAGAATCGACGCGGAGTTCGGTGCGCAGCCGCTCACGCCACTGCCACAGTCGGTTCGGTGCTTCGAGCACCTGTGGTTCCGTATCGGTCGAGCGGATATCGTCGAGGCGCTGAGTGCGCATCCGCACGGTCGTTCCGTCGGCAGCGATTTCGGGACTGAGCACGTGAGTGAATCCGGTGGTGGTGAGCAGCGTCAGTCGCGTCCAGCCGGACGCTCCGGGTTCGCTGTGGCCGACGACGAGCCCCGTGGTCTCGGCCTCATCATCCGGTCCGTGGGCGGCGGCCAGGGCGGTGATCTGGATCGTCAGCAGACAGGTGAAGACGAGAGCACCGACACCGAGGTGGTGGTGCCGTCGCAGGATCACGATCCCGAGGAGTCCGAGCACGGGAACGCCGAAGAGCACCCATGGCTCCGGTGACAGGAGTGCGCTGGCCCAGAGGCCGGCTGCACAGCAGAGGAGGCGGACGGAGCCCGGCCACAGCGCCGCCCGCTCCCGCACCCAGGCAACCGCAGCCGCGCACACATGTCGCAGGGCAATCAGTCTGCGCTCCCACGCCTGCTGCCAGGATCGCCTCGTTCGCAGCTGTGTGTGCGCGGCTGCGGGGCCCGGGTCAGCCGACGGTGACAAGGTCTTTGAGGCTTTCGAAGGTCTTCGGCCCGATGCCTTTGACGAGCAGCAGATCATCGACGCTCGCGAACGGCTGCTGGGTGCGGTGGCTGATGATCGCCTCGGCTGTGACGGGTCCGACCCCGGGCAGCGTCTCCAAGGTGGTGGCATCGGCGGTGTTGAGGTCGACCTTCCCCGCCTGACCGGGTGCCCCGCCGCTCGCGGCTGCAGATGAATCCGCGGATCCCGGCGAACCGCCTCCTCCCGCGCCCCCTCCCCCACTTCCAGACGAACCGGTTCCGTCCTGACCGGTCCCGTTCGCCCCGGTCCCGTTCGCATCGGCACCATCGACTCCGGCTGCCGGTTCTTCGCCTTCTGTCGGGATGTGGATCTGCTCACCGTCGGCGAGCACGCGCGCCAGATTCACCGCTTCACCGTCGGCTCCGGCGCTCAGTCCTCCAGCGGCTTCGACGGCGTCTTGGACCCGCGCACCTGCCTTCAGCGTGACCACGGAGGGGTCGTTGACCGCCCCGGTGATATGGACGGTCACCTCGCCGTTCGCATTCGCCGACTTCGCCGAGGCGGCTCCTTCCTGTCCTGCGGCTGATCCCGCCGATCCCTCACCGGCTTCTCCTGTTTCACCTCCCTCGCCGGTCGCGGCAGGCGACTGACCGGCTCCTGCGCCTTGGCCGGGATCGTCACCGCCGCCCACGGGCGAATGCTGTGCAGCGGGACGGAAGAGGAAGAAGGCGAGAACGAGGATTCCGACCGTGGCGATGCCGAGAGCTGCCAGCACGGGCAGACGCACGCGACGGGGCTCGACGGGTTCTTCCTCACCGGCGGTGTCGGCGGTATAGACGTCGCCCGGCACCCAACCGCCGCGCTCGGCACTGGCGCCCAGGAGGCCGGCGAAACGATCATCCGGAGACACAGCCATGGTCCGAGGTTAGGAAGCGCCGGTACGCAGCGGCCAGGGCAGAAGCGTCGCCTGTGGACAGAGCATCTGCGTCCACAGGGCAGAGGTGATCAAGTCACCCGAGCATCCCCAGGCAGGAATGTGTGAGTCAGGGTGTGGTCTGCACGGTCACACCGACCGTACCGGGGCCGACATGCGCGGTGATGATCGTCGACAGCGTCCTGAACGACGAGTCGAATCCGAGCTCGCGCAGCCGTGAGCTCAACAGCTCGGCATCCGCTGTGTCCATCTCCCCTTCGGCGTTCTGGACCTCGACGTGCACGGTGTCCTCGGGATCGGCCACCTCCGCAGCGGCCTGCGCGGCCAAGGCGACGATCTTCTCCAGGGCTTTGGTGCGAGTGCGCACCCGGGCCAGCGGAACGACGACTCCAGCGCTGAGACCGAGCACGGGGACGATCTGCAGGGCCCGGCCGAGCAAGGAGGACGCGGCGCCGATCCGGCCGCCTCGGCGCAGGTGTTCGAGGCTGCCGGGGGCGAACACGGAACGGGTCTCGGCCGCGCACCAGTCGGCGATGGTTCCGGCGATCGATTCGACGTCGAGTCCCTGCCGGATCCCGGCCACGGCTACAGACAGTGCCCCGGCCAGTCCCGCCGAGGTGGTCCTCGAGTCGACGACATCGACGAGGATGTCCTCGGCTTCGGCGGCCTTGACCGCGGAATCGCGGGTGCCCGAGAGCTCCGCGGACATGGTCACGACGATGATGGCTTCCGCGCCGTCCTCGTGCAACCGTGCATAGGCGTCGGAGAACTGGGCCGGGGTGGCCATGGACGTGGTGACCTCGACTCCGTCGGTCATCTTCGCGCACAGATGCCCGGCATCGACCTCACCGTCGGCGAAGGCGACTCCGCCGATGAGCACGGTCAGCGGCACCACGGCGAAGAGACCGCCGGTGGCCTCGCTGAGCGCTTCGCGTTCGTCCGCGGAGAGCTGCGCCGTGGAGTCGGTGACCAGCCCGATTCTCATGGACGGCCCAGGGCTCGGTAGGTCCAGCCCGCTGCCCGCCACAGTTCGGGAGTGAGCACATTGCGGCCGTCGACGAGCACTTTCCCACTGACGAGCTCGGCGGTCGCCGCCGGGTCGAGGTCGCGGTATTCGCGCCATTCCGTCAGCAGCAGCACGGCTTGCGCCCCGGTGATCGCCTCGGCGGTGTCGGCGACGTAGTCGAGTTCGGGGAACGACTTCTGCGCATTCCCGATCGCCTGCGGATCGGTGACGGTGACCAGCCCGCCCTGGGTGGCGATGAGCCTGGCCACGGCCAGGGCCGGAGAGTCACGGACGTCATCGCTGTCGGGCTTGAACGCGGCGCCGAGGATGGTGATCTTCTTGCCGATGAACGACCCGCCCAGGGCGTCGCGGGCGATGTCGACCATCCGCACACGACGGCGCATGTTGATCGAGTCGATCTCCTTGAGGAACGCCACCGCCTGATCGGCGCCGAGCTCCCCGGCCCTGGCCATGAAGGCGCGGATGTCCTTGGGCAGGCATCCGCCGCCGAATCCGAGCCCGGCGTTGAGGAACTTGCGGCCGATCCGGTCATCCATGCCGATCGCATCGGCGAGCTGGGTGACATCGGCTCCCGATGCTTCGCAGAGTTCGGCCATGGCGTTGATGAATGAGATCTTGGTGGCGAGGAACGAGTTCGCCGCGGTCTTGACCAGCTCGGCGGTCGCGAAGTCGGTGATCATCCGGGGCGTGTCTTCGGCGAGGATCGAGGCGTAGACCTCGTCGAGAGTTGCGGCCGCGGCCTGCCCCGGCTCACCGTCGGCGACTCCGTACACGAGACGATTCGGGTGGAGGGTGTCCTCGACGGCATGGCCCTCGCGCAGGAATTCCGGGTTCCACATCATGGCGGCGCCGGTGTCGGCGATGATTCCGGCCAGACGCTCGGCGGTGCCCACGGGAACGGTCGACTTTCCCACAACCACCGACGTCGCAGTCAGGTGCGGGTGCAGGGATTCCACGGCCGCATCGACATAGGTGACATCGGCGGCGAACTCACCGGGCTTCTGCGGAGTGCCTACACATACGAAGTGCACGGTGGCGTCGGCGGCGCGGGAGATCTCGGTGGTGAATTCGAGTTTTCCGCGCTCCTGAGCCTTCACGAGGAGTTCACTCAGTCCCGGTTCGTAGAAGGGCGGACGACCGGAGGTCAGGGCCTCGACCTTCTCCGTGTCGACATCGACTCCCGTGACCTCATGGCCCAGAGACGCCATGGCCGCCGCATGGACCGCGCCCAGATATCCGCAACCGATGACTGAAATCTTCAAACCGAGCTCTCCTGGGTATTGGCATGCGTTTTCGACCACACTATATGCCACCCGGTTGCACGATATGTGGAGGTTGAAACAGTAGGCTTGGAATTGTGAAGCGTTTCCTTGATTTCCTCACCAACTCACCGGCCGCCGTGACGTTTGCGGTGCTCACCGTGCTCGGCATCATCGCCTTCGCCATCCCCGGGCTGCACTCTGCCGCCTGGATCATCGGGCTCGTGCTGTGTCTCGGCGTGATCGCCGCGCTGCTGATGTTCCACGGCGAATGGCGACGTGCCCAACAGCAGATCGACGCACTGCGCCAGCAGCTCAGCGTCGAGCGTGGTCGGATGGACACTCTCGGACTGACCCCGGTGGACGACAAGGTCGAGTTGCTTCCCGATGAGCGTCGCGCCCGCCGCATCCTCGAGCTCATCCCGGATTCGTCGGGCCTCGTCCAGTCCCTGCGCCTCGATGCGACCTTCGCCACCGTCGCCGTCGACGAACTCGAGCCGCTCACCACCTTCTGTGCCGAGTTCAAGAAGGCCAGCTTCGACAACCCCCGCTCGCACACCGCGTTCATGAACCTCTATCGGGCAGCCGAGGGCCTGTCGATCTGGGTGAAGGAGGAGACCCAGGTCTCCCCCGATGATGCCGGCACCCGTGAGATCCGTCCCGGCGATGCCCGCAAGGACGGCTGGCGCGGCTACACCGAGGCTCAGAGCCGGGGCGAACGCCTCAGCGACGACTTCGTCTCCTCCCGGTGGGAGTTCAACCAGACAGCACTCGAACTCGGACTCGTCTCAGGCACCCCGCCGTTCAACGACTGACAACGTTCGACAGACGACGTTCGGTAAAAAATTGAGGCCCTCACATTGTGAGGGCCTCAATTGCTGCCAGTGTTCACGTGCTCGGCTCAGTGCCGGATCCACCACGAATCCAACGGAGCCACGGGGGTGCGGCGTTTGTGCTCTGAGCGGCGGTACTTCTCGATGAGCGCCGAGGCGGCCGCGGGCTCGATCTCCTTCCCCTCGAGGAAGTCATCGATCTGGTCATAGCTCAGACCCAGCGACGATTCGTCCGTCTGCCCGGGTTCGTCATCGAGCAGATCCGCGGTGGGGACCTTGACGATGAGATGTTCGGGAGCGCCGAGGTGGCGCAGCAGTTCCCGTCCCTGCCGTTTGTTCAGACCTGCCAGGGGGATGACGTCGGCTGCGCCGTCACCGAACTTCGTGAAGAACCCGGTGACCGCCTCGGCGGCGTGGTCCGTGCCGACGACGAGCGCTTTCTTCTCCCCTGCCAGCTCGAACTGCGCGATCATCCGCATCCGGGCCTTGACGTTGCCCTTGCCGAAATCGGTTATCGGCTCTCCGGTGGCCTTCTCGTACTCCTCGGCGGCCGCATCCGTGGCGGCGCCGATGTTGATCGCGAGTTCGTGATCGGCGGCGATGAACGACAGAGCGTCCTGGGCATCGGCCTCATCGGTCTGCACATGGTGAGGCAGGCGCACGGCCCAGAATTCGGCATCGGCCCCACGGCGGCGCAGGTCCTCCACCGCCAGCTGGCAGAGCCTGCCGGCCAGTGTGGAGTCCTGCCCGCCGCTGATGCCGAGCACGAGACCTCTGACTCCGGTGGTGAGCACATAGTCGACGAGGAACTCGACACGCCGGGCGATCTCCGTCGCCGGATCGATCTGCGGTCGCACGCCGAGGGCGTGCCGAATCTCGTCTTGGACTCTGTCGTTCGTCATGCTCACACCAGTCGTAGTCGGGGGCGAAGCGCCGCCGTTCGGCGCCCGCACTCATGCAGTCTCCCAGATGCCGTGTTACGGCGAAGTATCGGCCGGGTCTCAGGCGTCGGGGACGATGTTGACGAGCTTGGGGGCTCGCACGATCACCTTGCGCACTCCGGCGCCGCCGAGGGCCTTGACGGCGTTCGGCGATTCGAGAGCCAGCTTCTCGAGTTCTTCTGCGGTGATGTCCGGGGCCACCTCGAGCCGTGCGCGCACCTTGCCCTTGACCTGGACCACACAGGTCACGGTCTCGGCGACGAGGTGGTTCGGGTCCGCCTCGGGGAAGGCCGCATAGGTGACCGTCGACTCGTGTCCGAGACGTGACCACAGCTCTTCGGCCAGGTGCGGTGCGAAGGGTGCGAGCATGATCGTCAGCGGTTCGAGGACGTCCCGGGTCGCACCGCCCTGTTTGGTGGCATGGTTGGTGAGCACGATGAGCTTGGAGATCGCGGTGTTGAACCGCAGATGGTCCATGTCCTCGCGCACACCGTCGATGACCTGGTGGAGGACCTTGAGCGATTCGGCGTCGGCCTCACCGTCTGCGACCACGGACTCGCCGGTGGTCTCGTCGACGAAGAGTCGCCACACGCGCTGCAGGAACCGCTGTGCGCCGACGACGGCGCGGGTGTCCCAGGGACGGTCCTGTTCCAGCGGGCCCATCGACATCTCATAGACGCGGAAGGTGTCGGCACCGAAGGCGTCGTACATCTCGTCGGGCATGACGGAGTTCTTCAGCGATTTGCCGATCTTTCCGTACTCCCGATTGACCTGTTCGCCGCCCAACCAGAACGTCAGCTCACCGTTCGATTCGGTTCTCTCCTCCACCTCGGCGGCGGGGACGTAGACGCCGCGGGAATCGGTGTAGGCATAGGCCTGGATGTATCCCTGGTTGACCAGACGGTGGAACGGCTCGGACGAGGAGATGTGCCCGAGGTCGAAGAGGATCTTGTGCCAGAAGCGGGCATAGAGCAGGTGGAGCACAGCGTGCTCCTGTCCGCCGACGTAGAGGTCGGCGCCGCCGCGCGGTTTCGAGGCCCGCGGTCCCAGCCAGTACTTCTCGTTGGCGGGGTCGACGAGGCGTTCGTCGTTGTGTGGGTCCGCGTAGCGCAGCTGGTACCACGAGGATCCGGCCCAGTTGGGCATCGTGTTCGTCTCACGCTGGTAGGTCTTCGGACCGTCGCCGAGGTCGAGTTCGATGCTCGTCCATTCCTGGTTCCTGCTCAGCGCCGGTTCGGGACGGCTGTCGGCATCGTCGGGCGCGTAGGTCCGCGGTGCGAAATCGTCGACTTCGGGCAGCTGGACGGGCAGCATCTCGTCGGGCAGAGCAATCGGGGTGCCGTTCTCGTCGTAGACGATCGGGAACGGTTCGCCCCAGTAGCGCTGGCGCGAGAACAGCCAGTCGCGCAGACGGTACTGGGTGGACTCGGTGGCCAGTCCTTTTCCGGCCAGCCATTCGGTGACCCGGGCCTTCGCCGCGTCGATCTCGAGGCCGTTGATGTCGATCTCGGCGTTGGCCGAGTTGATCATCACGCCGGTGCCGGTGAACGGCGCGTCCTCGTCGTGGTCGGCCGGAGGCTGCACAGTGCGGATATAGGGCAGTCCGAACGCCTTTGCGAAGTCCCAGTCACGGGCGTCTTCGGCCGGCACGGCCATGATCGCTCCGGTGCCGTATCCCATGAGCACATAGTCGGCGATGAAGATCGGAACCTCGGCCCCGGTGGCCGGGTTGAGCGCATAGGAGCCGGTGAAGATGCCGGTCTTCTCCCGGCTCTGCTGCCGGTCAGCGTCGGTCTTGGCCGCAGCGGCGCGCTGGTAGGCGGCGATCGCCTCGGCGGGGGTTGCCTCTCCCCCGCGCCAGGACTCGGGGGTGGACTCATCCCAGACCTCAGCGGTCAGGTCGGCGACCTGCGGGTGTTCAGGGCTGAGGACGAGGTACGTGGCGCCGAACAGGGTGTCCGGGCGGGTGGTGTAGACCTCGATGTCGGACGCATCGTCACCGGCGATGGGCAGGCGCAGCAGGGCGCCCTTCGACCGGCCGATCCAATTGACCTGCATGGCGTGGATCGCATGCGGCCAGTCCAGCACGTCGAGGTCGTCGATGAGGCGGTCGGCGTACGCCGTGATGCGCATGTTCCACTGGCGCAGACGGCGGGTGAATACCGGGTAGTTTCCACGCTCGGACAGACCCTCGGCGGTGACCTCTTCATTGGCCAGCACGGTGCCCAGCCCTGGGCACCAGTTGACCGGGGATTCGGAGACGTAGGCGAGGCGGTAGCCCTGCAGAACGTACTCGCGCTCCGCCGAGCTCAGCTCCGACCAGGTGCGACCGTCGGGTGTAGGGCGGGCACCGGAGGCGAACTGCTCGATGAGCGTGTCGATCGGTCGAGCCGCGCCTTTGGCCTCACCATCGGGGGTGGTCGCCTCGGTGTCGTACCAGGAATTGAAGATCTGCAGGAAGATCCACTGCGTCCATTTGACGAATTCGTCGTCGGTCGTGGCGAAGCGACGGCGCACATCGTGGGCCAGCCCCAGGCGACGCAGCTGCTCGGTCATGTTCGCGATATTGGCATCGGTGGTGATGCGCGGGTGCTGACCGGTCTGCACCGCGTAGAGATCGGCGGGCAGTCCGAAGGCGTCGTAGGACAGGGCATGCATGACGTTGTGTCCGCGCATCCGCTGGTAGCGGCCGTAGACGTCGGTGCCGAGGTAGCCCAGCGGGTGGCCGACGTGCAGTCCCACACCGGAGGGGTACGGGAACATGTCCATGATGTACAGGGACTCGCGCTCGCTGAGGTCGGCCGGCGGACCGTAGGGCGACGAAGCATCCTGGGAGTCGAGCTCGCCGAGGTCTCCGGTGGGGTTCGGGGTGTGGAACGTGCCCGATTCCTCCCAAGTGCGCTGCCAAGACTTCTCGATCTTTTCGGCCAGCGCCGCATCATAGCGGAAACCGGTCTCCTCAGGGTTCGTCGTCATTACCTTCCTTCGCAGAACAGACGTGAGCGGGTTCTGACCATCGTACTCTGAACGCCCCCTGATTCGACTTGGTTAGACTGCTCACAGGTCAGCGGACGCCGGTTATCTCGGCAAACGTGATCGATTTCACTGAGACCCGGCCGAACTGTAAGATAACCGAGCAGTAACTTACGTCCTCGAAGGAGACTCATGAGCTCAACGACCATGCCGCAGTCGTCAACACCCGTCGTCGGTTTCGAGGTCGATACCGCCTCGTCGACCACCGATATCTTCCTCAGCACAGTCGCTGAGAACCCCAGCCGCCCTCTGGTCGCCAAGCCCGACGGGGACGGTTGGAACGAACTGACCGCGGCCGAATTCCTCGCAGAGGTCAAGGCGGCCGCGAAGGGGCTCATCGCCTTGGGCGTGGGAGTCGGTGACCGGATCGCGATCTTCGGCCCCACCTCCTACGAGTGGACGCTCAGCGACTATGCCATCTGGTACGCCGGCGGAATCTCCGTGCCGTTCTACGACACCTCTTCGGAGAGCCAGCTCAGTTGGATGCTCACCGACGCCGATGTCACTCGTGGGCTCGTCGCCACTGGCGACCATGCCGATCGGGTGCGGGCGGCGGCCAAGGCTGCCGGACGGGAAGAGCCAGCCCTGCGGGTCTGGAACGAAGGCGCTTTCGCCGATCTCACCGAAGCCGGCAAGGCCGTCACCGATGAGGAGCTCGAAGCCGCCCGTTCGCAGGTCGGCTCCGATTCCGTGGCGACGATCATCTACACCTCCGGCACCACCGGAAAGCCCAAGGGCTGTGTGCTCACCCACGCGAACTTCGTGCAGACCGCCCAGGCCGCGCGCCACCAGATCCCCAGCGTTCTCGACACGAAGATGCGCTGCCTGCTGTTCCTGCCGCAGGCCCACGTCTTCGCCCGGTTCATCGAGGTCCTGGCCATCAGCAACGGTGCTCTGCTGGCGCACCAGTCGGACCTGACGAAGCTCACCGATGCCATGGGCAGCTTCCGTCCGTCGTTCATCCTCGGTGTGCCCCGGGTCTTCGAGAAGGTCTTCAATTCCGCGCTGGCGACCGCTCAGGCAGGCGGCAAGGAGAAGATCTTCCGCCGTGCCGAGCAGGTCGCCGTCGCCTATTCGAAGGCACTCGACACCGGCAAGGTGCCCACCGGGCTGAAGCTCCAGCACGCCCTGTTCGACAAGCTGGTCTATTCGAAGCTGCGCGCGGTCATGGGCGACAACGTCACTCATGCGGTCTCCGGCGGCGGTGCGCTCGGCTCTCATCTCGGCCACTTCTTCCGCGGACTGGGCATCATCGTCCTCGAAGGCTACGGACTCACTGAGACCACGGCACCGATCACCGTCAATATTCCGGAGAAGTCGAAGATCGGAACCGTCGGCGTGCCGCTGCCGGGCGTCTCGGTGGCGATCGCTCCCGACGGTGAGATCCTGGCCAAGGGCGTGCCGGTCTTCCGCGAGTACTGGAACAACCCCGAGGCCACGGCCAAGGAGTTCCACGACGGTTGGTTCGGCACCGGTGACCTCGGCTCGCTCGATGACGACGGCTACCTCACGATCAACGGCCGCAAGAAGGAGATCATCGTGACCTCCAGCGGCAAGAACGTCGCCCCGGCTCCGCTCGAGGACGTGCTGCGTCGCCACCCGATCATCGGCCAGCCGGTGCTCGTCGGCGAGAACCGCAAATTCGTCTCGGCGCTGATCTTCCTCGATTCGGAGATGCTGCCGGGCTGGCTGAAGAACCACGATCTGCCGCAGATGAGTCTGCGCGAAGCCGCCGAGGACGATGCGGTCCAGGCCGAAGTGGCCAAGGCCGTCGAACAGATGAACAGGACCGTCTCGCGGGCCGAAGGAGTCAAGAAGTTCACAATCCTGCCGATCGAGCTCAGCGAGGAGAACGGCTACCTCTCTGCCAAGCAGTCGGTCAAGCGTCACCTCATCAATAAGGACTTCGCCGCCGAGATCGACGCGCTCTACGCCGGCTGACGCACAGCCGCTGCCGCCTGGGACATAGTCGCTGAACTCAGCCTGCGGGGTACGGCCCGGGCACGGACTCGAACGGTCCGTCCCGGGCCGCCGTCGTCCCGCCTCGGTGGCGGTGGGCGGACTCCTCCCAATCGGGAGGGCATGGCAATGGTGACGTCGTCCCGCCTCGGCGTGGGCTTGCCTCAGCGTCGTAAGCTGAGGACAGAAGTCGAACTCATCGATCTCATTGGAGGCAGCGTCATGTCCGAGACCACCGATCACACACCCAGCTACGTGACCGAAGGGGCGGAATTCAACCGGGATACGAACTACATCGACGATCGCATCCTCAACGATCCCAACGCTCAGTGGCCCGTCGAACCGGGCCGCTACCGCCTCGTCGCCGCCCGTGCCTGCCCGTGGGCGAACCGGACGATCATCGTCCGTCGCCTCCTCGGGCTCGAGGACGTCATCTCCCTCGGCATGCCCGGCCCCACCCACGATGCGCGGTCGTGGACCTTCGACCTCGACCCGGGCGGGGTGGATCCGGTGCTCGGCATCGAACGCCTGCAGCAGGCGTTCTTCGCCCGTTACCCGGACTATCCGCGCGGAATCACCGTGCCGGCCGTCGTCGACGTGCCCACCGGCGTCGTCGTCACCAACGACTTCCCGCAGATCACGGAGGACTTCTCCACCCAGTGGACCGAATACCACCGAGAGTGTGCCCCGAATCTCTGGCCCGAGGAATCGCGGGAGGAGATGGAGAAGGTGATGCGCCATATCTACACGGAGATCAACAACGGGGTCTACCGCTGCGGTTTCGCCGGCTCCCAGGACGCCTACGAGGCGGCCTTCGACCGCCTATTCAACGCGCTCGATATCGTCGAGGATCGGCTCAGCCGGTCACGGTTCCTCATGGGTGAGACCATCACCGAGGCGGATGTGCGACTGTTCACGACGCTCGTGCGCTTCGATCCCGTCTATTTCGGTCACTTCAAGTGCAACCGGCAGCCGCTCACGGCGTTCGAGAACCTGTGGGGCTACGCCCGCGACCTGTACCAGACGCCGGGCTTCGGCGACACGGTGGACTTCGAGCAGATCAAACAGCACTACTACATCGTCCACCAGGATGTGAACCCGACGCAGATCGTGCCCAAGGGCCCCGACCTCTCCGGTTGGCTCAGCGATCACGGTCGCGACCGGAAGTTCGGCGGATCCCCCTTCGGCGAGGGAACCGCTCCCGGACCCGTCAAGCCCGGCGAAGAGGTCGCACCAGCGCATACGGCAGCGGCCTGGGTGAGCTGAGCCGAGGAATCACCTCAGACCTCGAATTCTCCGGGCTCGATATGATCGTCTTCGGTCGTGTCGAGCCCGGCGGCCTTCTTCCGTCGCTGTTTGCGGATCTTGAACACGATCCACACGATGACGAAGACGACGACGGCGACGATGACGACGTTCTGGAAGTAGCCGGCGTAGGTCTCGACGACCGACCAGTTCTCACCGAGGGTGAAGCCTGCGACGATGAGGATCGTGTTCCAGATCGCGCTGCCGGCCGTGGTCAGCAGCAGGAACTTGGTCAGGCGCATGTCCCGCATTCCGGCGGGGATGGAGATGAGCGACCGGAAGATCGGGATCATCCGACCGAAGAACACGGCCTTGTCCCCGTGCTTGTCGAACCAGTCAACGGTCTTATGCACGTCGTCGACGTCGACCAACGGCATCTTCACCGCGATCCGGGCGATGCGTTCGATGCCGATCCACTTGCCCAGCGCCCACAGCAGAACCGCGCCGACGACCGAACCGATCGTGGCGAAGACGATCGCGGCCACAATGTTCATCTGGCCTTGACTGGAGGTGAATCCGGCCAGAGGCAGGACGAGCTCACTGGGGATGGGCGGGAAGATGTTGTCGAGGAAGACCATGAACCCGACACCGACCGGCCCCAAGGTCTCCATGATCGTCACGGTCCAGGCCGAGAACCCGCTGAGATTGTCAGCAGCGCTGCCGCCGGCGGCGAGGACATCGGCAGGAACTCCGCCGGCAGGCAGGCCGGCAAGGCTGTCGGTGGCAACGGGTGCGAAATCGGCAGTCGGAGCGAACGAATCAGTGATCGGCATGGTCAAAAGTCTAGATAAGGGCGCGGCCTGCCGCTCACAGTACGCTCACAGCGGCTAGTGTGGAAACGAACACCTCAGACCGGAATACGAACGCACCTTGCGGATACGCATCGAAGGAGCACACACGTGGCACCTGCCAAAGTACTGGCCTCGCGCAACACCGTCGCTGAGGTCGGCCACAATGCCGTCAACCGACCCGGACCCGCCCACCTCATGCGCGCAGTCCAGCGTTTCGGACAGCGTCTGGGCAATCAGTTCGGTGCCGCGATCACCTACTTCCTCGTTCTCGCGGTCATGCCCATCGCCATGGTCAGCCTCGCGAGCATCGGATTCGTCCTCGACGTCGCCCGCCCCGAGCTCCTTCCCGAGGTCACGAAGCAGATCGAGACCTTCACCGCCGGCAACTCCTCGCTGACCGAGCAGCTCGAGAGCTTCCTCCTCGACTGGCAGGGAGTGGGAATCATCGGTATTCTCACCGGCCTCTACACAGGTCAGGGATTCATCGGCAACCTCGGTGCCGCGGTGCGAGCCCAACTGCACGACGACTTCGACGATGCCGTGCCGGAGAAGTCCTTCGTCAGCAAGGTCATCAACAACGTGATCACTCTCATCGGCCTCATCATCGGCCTCCTCCTGGCCGTGGCGCTCACCGTCGTCGGCACCGGTCTTCGCTCGATGATCGCCGACTTCCTCGGGCTCGGCGGATTCGCCGGCAGTCTGCTGTTCATCGTTCCGGTCATCCTCACCTTCGGCGCCGCCTGGCTGATCTTCTGGTTCCTGTTCACGATGCTGCCGGAGAAGCCGGTCGACAAGCAGGCGAAGAACCGCGGTTCGCTCATCGGCGCGACCGCGTTCCTCATCCTCATCAACTTCTCCACGGTGCTCGTCAATCTCTTCTCCGGGAACAAGGCCGCCGGTGTGTTCGGGTCGATCATCGCGATCATGCTCACGCTCAACGTCTTCGCCCGCATCATCCTGTTCATCGCCGCGTGGATCGGCACGGCGAAACCACCGCGGCCGCGCGAAGAGGAGCCGGAATACCGGTTCGTCGAACCGAAGGTGCAGGCGCAGAGCCTCGGCGCGCTCATCACCGGTGCGGGAATCGTGGCGCTGACCCTGCTGGGCTTCAAACGGTTCGAGGAACGCCGGTCCGATCGCGAATAGGCGAGACGGTAGACTGTTGGCGCATCCGTTATAACTGACCGAGGGGACACGACCTTTGACTGACGCTACGACTGCTCGCCTGGACGATTGGGCGAAGAAGCAGACCGCCGCCGAAGAACTCATTCCGCTAGTCGGACGCCTGTACCGTGAGAACGACGTGCTGCTGACCCTGTTCGGGCGGTCGCTGCTGAACAAGTCGGTGACCGGCATGATCAAGGCGCACCGCTATGCTCGCCACTTCCTCGGCGAAGAGCTCGACATCCAGATCACCCACCGCATCGTCAAGGCGCTGTCCGGGCTCAACCTGGCTCCGGCTCGCATCGATCTGGGCCGTCTCATCGAGAAGCTCGATGATCCGAACGCGGACGTCGACGCCTTCCTCGCCGCCGAGCTCGCCGAGGTCGTCCAGTCGCAGTCCGGCAAGGGCGAGGTCCGCGACGTCGTCCTCTACGGCTTCGGTCGCATCGGTCGTCTGCTCGCCCGCATCCTCATCGATCGCGCCGGCGGAACCGGTATGCGTCTGCGTGCGATCGTCGTGCGCCGCAATGGGGAGAACGACATCGTCAAGCGCGCCTCCTTGCTGCGCCGCGATTCGGTGCACGGAGCCTTCGACGGCAGCATCGTCGTCGACGAGGAGAACAGCACCATCCAGGCCAACGGCACCCTCATCCAGGTCATCTACTCGAATGACCCGTCGGAGGTCGACTACACCGCCTACGGAATCGACGACGCCATCATCGTCGACAACACCGGAAAGTGGCGCGACGAAGAGGGCCTGTCCAAGCACCTCGCCTGCCCCGGTGCGTCGAAGGTCCTGCTCACAGCTCCCGGCAAGGGCGATGTGAAGAACATCGTCTTCGGAGTCAACGACGACGCGATCCTCGACACGGACACCATCGTCTCGGCAGCTTCGTGCACGACGAACGCGATCACCCCGGTGCTCAAGGCCATCAACGACAAGTTCGGCGTCCGCAACGGCCACGTCGAGACGGTCCACTCGTTCACGAACGACCAGAACCTCATCGACAACTTCCACAAGGGCTCCCGCCGGGGACGTGCGGCCGGCCTCAACATGGTCCTCACCGAGACCGGTGCCGCCAAGGCTGTCGCCAAGGCTCTTCCGGAGCTGGCCGGGAAGCTCTCGGGCAATGCGATCCGCGTACCCACCCCGAACGTGTCCATGGCGATCCTCAACCTCAACCTGGACAACGCCACCACCGTCGACGAGCTCAACACCTTCCTCCGCGAAGTGTCGATGCATTCGCCGCTTCGCAACCAGGTCGACTACGTCACCTCTCCCGAGCTCGTGTCCACCGACCTCGTCGGCTCCAAGCGGGCCGGTGTCGTCGACGGTCTGGCCACGATCGTCGATGAGGACCGCGTCGTCGTCTACGTCTGGTACGACAACGAATTCGGCTACTCCTGCCAGGTCGTACGCTGCGTGGCCAAGATGGCCGACGTCGACGTCCCGGCATTTCCCTGATATCGCCGAGGCGGCCCATCGAAACGCTCGGATGAGCGCTCGGTGACCGGCTGGGACAGGCGCCCGGAGTCTCACGACTCCGGGCGCCTTCGTCATTCACCTCCGTCTCCATCCCGCACCCTTGGCCGCAAGCTCTGTACTTCGGGCCGCACCATCTCTCACCGGTACTGCCACGCCCTACACCTCCCGCCGAAACCTCTCGGGAATGACAAAAGCGCCCGCAGGAACGAGAGGTTCTGCCGGCAACGAGGTGTTCTGCTCACTTCGCGGCGTCGGACTCCATGGCCTCATGCAGCCAGATCGGGGTGAAGGTGGCGAATCGCTCCGCCAGATCATCGTCGCTGTCGAGGATGACGGCGAGTCGGTCGTCGGCATTCGACAGCTCATTCGCCCAGATGGGACCCAGGCAGGCCAGCAGCAGGCAGGCGATGACGACGGCGCCGGCCAGGATCGGAGTCTCAGCCCACAGCATCATGCCGAACAGGATCCCGACGATGGCGAAGCCGACCGCCACGGCGAGTCCCGCATTCCGCGTCCGCGGCGCCTTGGCACGAGCCGGTCGCGACGCAGCGATCGAGTCGAGCACGTCCCGGTTGATCCGCGTCCAGGCGATGATCGCGCCCAGCGCGCAGACGATGCCGATCATGATGAGGCTGAATGCCGAGAACAGCAGCACCGCATCGATGTGATCTCCTTGGGCTTGGAGGGCGGCCCCGAGTCCGGCGACGAGCATGGCCAGGGCGAGCACCAGCATGCTGAGCAGACGGGCACGGCGCACGGCGATGAGTTCGGCGATCACCCTGGCCAGGAACACCCGCTCCGCCGCGGGGTCGTCGGCCTGGCTCACCGCACGTACCCGAGCTGCTTGTCCACGGTGCGCGGGAACTGCTCACCGGCCAGATACTGTTCGAACAGGACGTGGAACTGCTCCGCCAGTCGCATTCTCCACCCGTCGGTATCACCGCTCATATGCGGGGTGATGATGACATTGTCCAGCGACCACAGAGGATGGTCGGCGGGCAGCGGCTCTTCGTCGAAGACGTCGAGTCCGGCCCCGCCGATCTGTCCCTCGCGCAGCGCGGTCACGAGTGCGTCGGTGTCGACTGTGTCTCCGCGTCCGACATTGATGAACACGGCGGTGTCGTCCATGGCGGCGAACGCCTCGGCGCCGATGAGCCTCTCGGTCTTCTCCGTCAGCGGCGCGATGTCGATGACCCAGTCGAATCCGGCCACGTGCTCGGGCAGAGTGGCGGAGTCGATGACCTCACCGAAGTCGGCGTCGCCGCTGCGGGCGCGCGATCCGGCTCCGGTGACGTCGATGTCTACGGCCTTCAGCAGGCGTGCGATGCCTCGACCGATGGCTCCGGTGCCGACGATGAGTGCCTTGGTTCCGGCGATATCGCGGGTCGACCGGCGGTTCCACCTGCCCTCCGCTTGGTCGTCGAGCGAGCCGATCGAGCTCTTCGCGTGCATGAGGATGTAGCTGAGGACGAATTCGGCGATCGGGCGGTCGAAGATTCCCCGGGCGTTGGTCACGGTCACCGGCGAATCGACCAACTCGTCGAAGAGGAGCGAGTCCACGCCCGCTGCCGCGGCATGGACCCACTCGAGTCTGTCGGCGCTGCCATAGGCGTCCTTGAGTGCGGTGGAGAAGAAATCCCACATCAGCAGCACATCGGTGCCGGGCAGCGCCTGGGCCAGGGTCGACGCCTCGGCGATGCGCAGTTCGATCCCGTCCCGCTCCCCCAGATCAGTGATCAGTGCGGGGATCTCGGTCACGGGTGAGTTGAGTATGGTCAGTACCGTCATTCCTCGGCTCCTTGGACAGTGGGCTTTCTGCCACACTAACCGATGAAGTCTCTGCCGGGGTGGAAACCGGCGCGGTCACGGCACCCGCATGCTCGGCTTCGACATCGAGGCTCTCGCGCTTCGCCGGTTCGTTCTTCAGGGTCTGCGCCAGCGGAGTGTTCGGCAGGAAGCAGAGGAAGACGAAACCAAGGACGGCCAGCGGAGCCACCCACAGGAACAGGGGCACGAGAGCGTCGTTGTAGGAGGTGATGATGAGTGAGTGCATCGGCTCCGGCAGCTTCGACACGATCTCCGGGGTCAGCCCCGTCGAGGAGATCTTGGGCATCTGGCCGTGTGGGGCCGCCTTCGCGATCTCCGTGATTCCGGACTTGATGTTGTCCATGAGCCGCTGGGTGAACACGGATCCGATGAAGGCCATTCCGAGTGTGGCGCCGACCTGGCGGAAGTAGTTGTTCGACGCGGTCGCGGTGCCGACCATGGACACCGGGAAGGCGTTCTGGACGACGAGGACGAGTGTCTGCATGCTCAGGCCCAGACCGAGTCCGAGCAGCGCCAGGCAGCCGATGGTCTCCCAAGCCGAGCTCTCGGCCTTCAGCTGGGAGAGCAGGACGAGCGAGGCGGCCATGATGAGGATTCCGGTCAGCGGGTACTTCTTGTACTTGCCGGTGCGGGAGACGATGAACCCGACGAGAGTCGAGGACACGAGCATGGTGCCCATCATCGGCACCATCATCAGCCCGGCGACGGTGGCGTCGATTCCGTGGACCATCTGCAGGTAGGTCGGCATATAGGAGAGCACACCGAACATGCCGATGCCGACGAAGAGGCCGGCGATGGTGCACAGCAGGAAGTCGCGGTTGGTGAACAGGTGCATCGGGATGACCGGTTCGCTGACCTTGAGCTCGACGAAGACGAAGGCGACTGCGGCGATGATTCCGGTGACGATGAGTCCGTTGATCTGCCAGGAGCCCCATTCGTAGTCGTGTCCGCCCCAGGCGGAGGTGAGCACGATGCAGGAGGTGACGATCGAGATGAGCGCCATGCCGATGACATCGATCTTCGGGCGAGGGCCGGCACCCTTGGTGTGCTTGGGCACTTTGAGGAACACGGCGGCGGCGATGAGGGCGATGATGCCCAACGGGAAGTTGATGGCGAAGGCCCAGCGCCAGCCGGGTCCTTCGGTCAGCCAGCCGCCGATCAGCGGTCCGGCCACGGACGACACGGCGAAGGCGGAGCCCATGATGCCCATGTATTTGCCGCGTTCGCGGGCGGGGACGACGGAGGCGATGATCGACTGTGAGAGGATCATCATTCCGCCGCCGCCGATGCCCTGGAGCACTCGACCGAAGATCAGCGTCGACATCTCATTCGCGATGAGGGCGAAGACCGAGCCGAGCAGGAAGCAGCAGATGGCGAACATGAACAGCGGCTTACGTCCGAACAGGTCGCCGACCTTGCCGTAGACGGGCATCATGATCGTCGAAGCGAGCATGAATGCGGTGGAGACCCACAGCATCTGGTCGACGCCGTCGAGCTCGCCGACGATGGTCGGCAGCGCGGTCGCCAGCACCGTCTGGTTGAGCGAGAACATGAACATCGCGATCATCAGACCCACGAAGAGCAGAATGATCGCCGAGGTGGCCATCGGCTCTGTCTGTGCGTCGGGTCCCGCGGGGGCGGAGTTCTTCGAGGTGGTTGCCGTCATCGTCTTCTCATCGGGTTCGTGGTTGCTTCTCATCACAGCTTTCGTCATGGCAGTCGGTCCAGGACCTTGCGGAACAGGTTCAGGGAGTCTTCGAAGATCGCTTGGGTGCCGCCTTTGTCCTCGACCGCCTCAGGATCGGCCTTGATCACCTGTCCCGCATGGTTGAGCGGGACCCGGCAGAGTTGGGTGAGCATGCGCGCGCTGCGCCAGGCGGAGTCCTCTGAGGAGAACTCCTGGCCGAGGTGTCGCAGTCGGTCGAGCACGTGACCGGTGACGATCTCTTCGAGTTCTTCTGCCCGGTCGAAGCTCTTGCTCACGAGTTCCGGATACAGCGCGAAGAGGCGGCGTCGCCGCGCCGGAAGTTTCGGATCGACGGAGCCGACGAGCAGCGCTTCGCGGACGAAGCGCGCCGTGTCCTCGGCCAGCGTGTCGAGCCCGGCGGGGCTGTGGACATAGTCGAAGGCGAGGCTCTCATCGACGCCGACCTCGGCTCCGAGGCCGACGATCGCGTCCTCCTTCGTCTCGAAGTAGTTGAAGAAGGTGCGTGTGGACACTCCTGCGTCGGCGGCGATCGTCGCCACGGTGGCGCAGGCCAAGCCGTCTTCGAGCACGCGAGTGATCGCCGCTTCATGGAGGGCGTTGCGAGTCAGGCGCGCCTTTTTCGAGCGCAGGGATTCTTCAGCGGGCATAGGTACATTTTGCACCACATGCAAACTTTCACCAACTGCAAATCTGCAATTGTGCACTATTTCACTGTGCGCAGTCTTTCACATGAGCATCTTCAGCCGTGCCCGGTGCTGCTCGAGGGTCTGCAGCTGACCGAGCAGTGCTGCCTGACCTGCTCCGTCGGCGGTGTCCTGGCGCTGCAGGCGGGAGTGGAGTTCCTTGGCGATGCGTTCGAGGTCGTAGTCGAAGAGGCGAGCGACGATCCCGCGGGCGAACCGATCGATCCCGTCTCCCTCGATGACAGGCAGCGGGGTCACGAGCAGCTGGGCCACATAGGGCTTGAGGTCCTCAGCTGCGGCGTCGAGCACGCGTTCGGCCCATTTCGACTGAGCCGTGCCGGCTGCACCCAGTCCCCCGGCCTGTTTGATGGCGTCCTGGATCCGCCGGTAGCCGGGGTGCTCGAAGGCCTTCGCGGACAGCGAGTCGAAGAGCTTCGCATTGACCACCTCCGGATGTTGGAGGGCGACCATGAGAGCCCCCTTCTCCGTCTTCAGCCGGGCGGGGCTGATCGGGGCCGAGAGGTTCGAGACGTCGGGGCGTTCGTCGTAGACGTATTCGATGCTGCGTTCATCGGAGACCTCCCCCGCCGAGGCGGGACCGGGCCCGCGTGCGCCTCCGGACGGGGCGATTCCCGGCTCGGTTCCGGGACCGGTCCCCTGTCCCGAACCTGACCCGTGCCCGGGTCCGGATGTGGCCGGCGACGAGGGTGCGGGTGCGCTCGGTGCCGGCGGTGGGCCGTCGCGGTAGGACGACTGGCGGGCGGGCGCCTCGGCGGGCTGGCGGTTCTGCTTCGGTTGGCGGGCGGCGGTGCGGACCGCGGCCTCCACCTCGTCGATATCGACGCCGATGCGACCGGCGACGAACCGGTAGTAGTGGGAGAGGCTGTTGCGGTCGCGGATGTCGGTGAGCACCTCGGCGGCGGCGCGGACCGCGGAGATCCGTCCTTCGACGGTGTCGAGGTCGAAGCGGGAGATCGCGGTGGTGATGACGAACTCGAAGAGCGGCTTGCAACCGTCGATGAGTTCGCGCAGGGCCGCGTCGCCCTTCTGCATGCGCAGGTCACAGGGATCGAGGCCATCGGGTTCGACGGCGACGAAGGTTTGGGCGGTGAACAGGTTCTCGAATTCGAAGGCTTTGAGCGCAGCCTTCTGACCGGCGGCGTCGCCGTCGAAGGTGAAGATCACCTGTCCGGTCGAGTCGTCGCCGAGGAGGCGGCGGATGATCTTCACGTGTTCGGCGCCGAAGGCCGTGCCGCAGGTGGCCACGGCCTGGTCGACTCCGGCGAGGTGGGCGGCCATGACGTCGGTGTAGCCCTCGACGACGACGACGCGTTTGGTCTTCGCGATGGACTTCTTCGCCAGGTCGAGTCCGTAGAGAACCTGATTCTTGTGATAGAGAGCGGTCTCGGGAGTGTTGAGGTACTTCGGTCCCTTGTCATCGTCATAGAGTCGGCGGGCGCCGAAGCCGATGGTCCGGGCGGTCATGTCCTTGATCGGCCAGATCACCCGACCACGGAATCGGTCGTAGATTCCCCGACCGCCCTCGCTGGCCAGGCCGCCGGCGAGGATCTCCTCATCGGTGAAGCCGGCCTTGCGCAGATGGCTCGTCAGGGCATCCCAGGATTTCGGGGCGAACCCGATGCCGAATTCCCGGCTCGACTCGGCGGGAAAACCGCGGCCGGACAGGAACTCCCGGCCGATCTGCCCGGCCTCGGACTCGAGGGCCTGGGCGAAGAAGCGCCCCGCGACCTCGTGCATCTCCAGCAGCCGCTGCCTGCGGCTGGCCTGTTCCCGGTCCGGGCCCTTCCCGTCCTCGTAGCGCAGGTGCATTCCGGCCTTGCCGGCCAGCGTCTCGACGGCTTCGACGAAGCTGAGCTGTTCGACCTTCTGCAGGAAGGTGAACACGTCTCCGGACTCACCGCAGCCGAAGCAGTGGTACATCCCGACCTGCGGACGCACCGTGAACGACGGAGTCTTCTCGTCGTGGAACGGGCACAGTCCTTTGAGGGATCCGATGCCCGCGGTCTTGAGGGTGACGAATTCCCCGATCACCTCGTCGATGCGGGTGCGGCTGCGCAGTTCGTCGATGTCCTCGCGTTTGATGAGTCCGGCCATGGTCTAGAGCCGATCCTCCGCTCCGGCGTTGAGGTGGTGGTACAGGGCCCAGGCGGAATGGTCGGTCAGGGAGGCGATCTGGTCGACGATGACGCGCAGTCGTGCGGAGTCGTCGGCGGCCTCGGCGTGGTCTGCCCGGAACATCGGATCGAGCTTGTCCGGTGACTGCGAGTACCATTCGGCGAGTTCGTTGATGACCGCCGCCTGGATGTCATGCAGTCGCAGTCGATCCTCGGCGACCATCACCGTCAGCGTGGCCATGCCTTTGAGCACGGCGATCTCCACGGTGGTCGCCTCGGGGACGACGAGTGAGGCCGAGTATCGGGCGAGGGGCTCCCAGCCGAATTCCTCACGGGTCGCGGATTCCGCGGCACCGACGAAGCGCCCGATGAGCTGACTGGTCATGTGTTTGAGGCCGGCCTGAGCACGTCGGGATCCGTCGAAGGCCTCCTTGGGCCAGTAGGCGGCGGCCTGCAGTCGGCCGAGTGCCTTGTCCATCTCCGCATCGGTGGTCTCCGGCAGGTACCACTGACGGGTGATGTCGAAGAGCTCGGCCCGCCGCTCATCGGCGGCGAAGTCGGCAAGGTCCAGATGGCCTGCGACGATGGCGTCCTCGACATCGTGGACGGAATAGGAGATGTCGTCGGCCAAGTCCATGACCTGGGCTTCGATGCATTTCTGGCCGTTGTCGATGCCGTCGCGGTAGAAGTCGAAGACAGCCCGGTCGTCATCGTAGACACCGAATTTGCGCACCCCGGAGTCGCGGCGACCGGCCGTGGCTTCGGCTCGCGGCCATGGGTACTTCGTCAGTGCATCGAGGCTCGCGCGGGAGAGGTTGAGGCCGGCCGGGCGGCCGTCATCGGCGATGACCTTCGGTTCGATCCGGGTGACCAGACGCAGGGTCTGGGCATTGCCCTCGAAGCCGCCGATGTCTGCGCACAGGGCATCGAGGATCGTCTCACCATGGTGGCCGAAAGGAGGGTGTCCGAGGTCGTGGGACAGACATGCGGTGTCGACGATATCGGGATCGCAGCCGAGGTAGCGGGCGAGTTCGCGGCCGACCTGGGCGACCTCGAGGGAGTGAGTGAGACGGGTGCGGACGAAATCGTCCGTACCCGGGGACACGACCTGGGTCTTCGCGCCGAGGCGTCGCAGACCCGAGGAGTGGAGGACGCGGGCACGGTCGCGCTGGAAAGCCGAGCGCCGCGGATTCTTCGCCGGTTCGCTCACCCACCGCTCCTCGTCCCACGGCGAGTAGACCGCCACGGTCCCCGTCCCCACCGAGGTGTGCGGGTGAGTGTCGAAGGGCATTCTCATCCTCCTGAGATGTCGAGTTCGGCCTCCGACAGCAGCGACTTCCCGCTGGGATCGAAGATGCGGGAGTCCAACCACCCCTCGGGCAGGTGCGGCTTCTTCGGCCTGGTGGTGCGGCCGCGGGACCCTTCGGCGGCTTCTCCCGGGTAGGGCGCGGTCTTGTCGAGCTGGTCGAGCAGTCCGGCGAGTTCTTCGAGAGAGGAGACCATGGCCAGCTGGCTGCGCAGCTCTCCCCCGACGGGGTAGCCCTTGAAGTACCAGGCGATGTGTTTGCGCAGGTCACGGACGCCGAGGAATTCGTCCTCGAAGTGATCGACGAGGTATTCGCCGTGTTTGTACACGGCACGAGCCACCTCGGCGAGTCCGGGACGGTGGCGTTCGTCGCTGCCGTTCAGCGCGTTCGCGAGGTCGCCGAACAGCCACGGCCGGCCTTGACAGCCACGCCCGATGACGACGCCGTCGCAGCCGGTCTTGGCCATCATGTCCAGGGCATCCTCGGCGGCGAAGATATCACCGTTGCCGAGCACCGGAACGGTGTCGCCGAGGTGGTCCTTGAGCCGGGCGATCGCGTCCCAGTCCGCGGTCCCCGAGTAGAGATCGGCCGCGGTGCGGCCGTGCAGTGCGACGGCGGCGACGCCGGCGTTGCGCGCGGTCTCGGCGGCGTCGAGGAAGGTCGTGTGGTCGGCATCGATGCCTTTGCGCATCTTCACGGTCACGGGCACGTCCCGGCGGGCCGCCTCGGTGACGGCCGTGGTGACGATGGATTTGAACAGGTCCTGCTTCCACGGCAGCGCGGAGCCGCCGCCCTTGCGGGTGACCTTGGGGACGGGGCAGCCGAAGTTGAGGTCGATGTGATCGGCGCGGTCCTCTTCGACGAGCATCCGCACGGCCTGACCCATGGTCACCGGATCGACTCCGTAGAGCTGGACGGAGCGTGGGGTCTCATAGGGCTCGTGGTGGATGATGCGCATCGTCTTCGGATTGCGCTCGACCAGGGCCCGGGTGGTGACCATTTCGGTCACGTACAGGCCGGCGCCGTATTCGCGGCACAGACGGCGGAAGGCGGTGTTCGTGATTCCGGCCATGGGCGCGAGCACGACGGGCGAGGACAGCTCGATGGGCCCGATGCGCAGGGCAGTTTCGGGCTTCGGGGATGCGGCTTCTGGGGCAGGGCTGATGACACTCACGCAACCATTATCCCAGTCAAGTCAAAATCGCACATTCTCGTCTGCCTCTCCTGCCTGCTTCGCCGCCTCGGCTCGTCCTATTCGTCTCAACTCAATCAACGGCTTCGGTGCGCAGAAATTCCCGCACGTCCCATTCGGTGTCGACGGAGAGTTCGGCGGCGAGCCGGTCGTCGTGGGTGACGATCACCATGGCCCCGCCGAATCCTTCGAGCGCGGTCACCAGCGCCTCGAGGGATGACAGGTCGAGATTGTTGCCCGGTTCGTCGAGGATGAGCAGCTGCGGAGCCGGGTCCTGGAGGAGGCCTGAGGCCAGGGCGACACGGAAGCGCTCCCCACCGGACAGGGTCTGACAGATCTGGTCGGTGCGTCCGGCGCGCAGTCCCATGGCCGCGAGCACCTCGTGGACGCGGTGCGGGTCGAGCTGCGGGTTGCCCGCGCGCACTGCCTCCATCACCGTGAGCTCCCCCGGCAGTCGGTACTGCTGGTCGAGGTGAGCCGTCGGTGCGGAGACGGTGATGGCGAGGTCGCCGAAGAGTTCAGCGACCGGCGGACCGGTTTCGGCTCCCGCGTGTCCCTCGACAGTGTCGCCCGTGTCCCCGCCCGGTCCGTCCTGGCCGTTGGCAGCCGCCAGGATCGCTGCCAGCAGGGTCGACTTTCCCGCCCCGTTCGGTCCGGTCAGCCGGATCCGCTCGGGACCGACGATCGTCTGCGGACGTTCGGACCTCGCCGAGGCGGTCGTGGAGATCTCGAGGACCCGTTTGCTCGCGTGGACCTGGGTGTCCGGCAGGTCGAGGCGGACGCTCGAGGACCGGCGCAGCGCATCCTTGGCGTTGGTGAGCTCGTCCCAGGCAGCCGCTTCGTCGGCGGCTTTGTCGCCGCGGCGTTTGGCCGCGGACTTCTCGGCGAAGTTCGTCAGCCCGTTCATCACGATCTTTGGTCGACGTTTGTTCTCTTTGTCCTTCTTGGCCTTCCGGTCGGCTCGAGCGAGTTTCGTCTCCAGTTCGATCCGTTGGCGCTTCTCGACCTGGTGGGACTTCTTCGCATCCGTGACCTTCTGCTGCTTCGCCTCCTCCTCCGCGGCGACCATGGCTTCGTAGTCGTCGAAGTTCCCTCCGTAGACCCGCAGCCGGTCGGTCATCTCGATGATCGAGGTCATATGCGACAGCAGCGTGCGGTCGTGGGAGATGACCAGGGTCGGTCCGCGTCGGTCGGTGAGCAGCGTCGTCAGCAGAGTCCGTCCGTCCTCGTCGAGGTTGTTGCTCGGCTCGTCGAGGATCAGCCAGGTGTCACCGACCAGTGCCGCTCGGGCCAGTCCGATGCGTGTGGCCTGTCCACCGGAGAAGCTGCTCAGACTCCGATCGAGATCGCTGACACTCAGCTGCAGACCGAGTTCGGACAGCGCCGCCAGGGCTCGCTCTTCGATATCCCAATCGTCGCCGATGAGGTCGAAGTCGGCCCCCGTCGCCTCTCCGGCCAGGGCGCGGCCCAGCGCTTGTCGGACGGGGGCGATGTCCAGCGCGGCATCGACCCGCTGCGTCGAATGCGGCAGCAGCTGGTCGATGTAGACGGCGCCATCGGCACCTGTGACGGTTCCTGACGAGGCACTCAGCCGACCGGCGAGGATGCGGGCGAAGGTGGATTTGCCGATTCCGTTGTCGCCGACGAGTCCGACGAGGCCGGCCGGGATGGTGGCGGTGAGTCGGGAGAAGATCTCGGTATCGTCGCCGAGGCGGTAGTCCAGTTCGGACACAGTGATTGCTGCAGGCATGAGGGTCCTCATTTCGTGTACGCAGAAGCGCTGCGGGCCCGTGGCACCCGCAAGTCACGGTATGAGGATTCACTTCACAGCAGAGACGTCCTTGAACGGAAATGGAACATAACAATGATCGCCGAGGCAGCTCGCCCGGTCAAGACCACCCCTTATTGCTACCTGACGGCGGCTGAGCAACCTCGCGCGAGGTTGCTGGGCCGCCGTCAGGTAGCAATAAGGGGTCAGGCAGGTTCAGATGATGATGAGCATGAGTTCGGCGGGCTCGTCGTGAGGGTTGGCCAATTGGTGCGGAACGTCACCGGGAGCCTGGGCGCAGTCACCGGCGTGCAGGGTCGTGCGGCGGTCGATGGTGACGACCTCGATGCTGCCCTTGAGGACGAAGAAGCTCTCACGCGATCCGCTGCGGTGGGCGGCGAAGGCCGAGGTCTCGCTGCGCGGGTCGAGGCGGTAGTGCACGACATCCATGTTCTCGATCGCCGATGGCAGATCCCGCCGCCAGACCCCCTTGCCGAAGGTCGAGGTCGTGGGGATCGCCTCACTGCGGGTGATCGTGACTTCCGGGGCGGCCAGCAGCTCGCCGACGTCGACGCCGAGGGCGCGGGAGAGACCCATGGCGTTCGATACCGATGTGTCCTGCTCGCCGCGTTCGATCTTCGACAGAGCGGCGCGGGACAGTCCCGCCCTCACCGCGAGCTCGTTGAGGGTGAGGTTGTTGTACTTGCGCCGGGCTCTGATGCGGGCGCCGAAGACACGTGCGCCGAGATCCTCTTCTTTCGCCATTGGAGCATCATATTCTATTCTTGGATCATAGAATCACATCTCACAAAGGAAACTTCACCCTATGGCGGCAGTGCTGGCTCTCACACCGATCCTCATTGCCATCGTCCTGCTCCTGCTCAAACAGAGCTCCTGGGTCGCCGCTCTCGCCGGCGCCGTGCTCGCGGCCGGTCTCGTCGCCGTCGTCTTCCCCACCCCCGCCTCGGTGTTGGTGGAATCGGGGATCGACTACTTTCCGCTCATCCTCGAGGTCGCGCTCATCCTGCTCTTCGGCATGCTGCTCGCCCGGCTGCTCGAGTCCGCGGGGTCGATGTCGCAGATCTCGTCCTGGGTCGAGTCGCTGTCACCGGGGCGCCCGCTCGGGGTCGCGCTCGTCGTGTTCGGCATCGTGCCCTTCGCAGAATCGGTCACCGGCTTCGGCATCGGCGTCACCGTCGGGGTGCCGATCCTCCGTCATCTCGGCTGCACCCTGCGGCAGTCCGCGATCCTCGGCCTCCTCGGCCTCATCGCCGTCCCGTGGGGCGCCCTGGGACCGGGCACCACCGTCGCAGCGGCGCTGGCGGGCCTGGACGTCAACGAACTCGGTCTGGCCACGGCATGGATCAATGCGATACCGGTCATCATCGTCGCGATCGCGGTGGTCGCGATCATGCGCCCGTCCGCCGCCTCGGCGCTGGGGATCATCGGCGCCGGCGCACTCCTGTGGGCGGGGATCCTCGCCTCCAGCTCCGTCATCGGCATGGCCCCGTCGGGAATCATCGGATCGCTGATCGTCATCCTCCTCGTCGGTGCGCTGTTCATGATCCGCAAGAGAGCCACGGGGCTGACGCGCCGCCTCGGCGTGGCCGTTCTTCCCTACGGGGTGCTCACGGTGGGCCTGCTGTTGGCGCGAGCTCTTCATGCCGCGCTGCCGTCGACCTTCACGCAGATCATCGCCTCTCCCCCGTTCTGGCTGGCCGCCGCCTGTCTCATCGCTGCCATCACCGTCGCCGGCAGACGCGATGTCACGGTTGCGGCCGTGCGTTCCTGGGTTCCCATCGGCGTCGGCACCGCCGCATTCATGCTCATGGGTTGGATCATGACGACGACGGGGATGAGCGAGGCGATCGGTTCCCTGCTGCCGGCCGGGCTCATTCTGCTGACTCCCTGGCTGAATTCCATCGGAGCGGTGCTCACCGGGTCGAACACTGGAGCGAACTCGATGTTCACCGGCACTCTGACCGCGGCCGCCGCATCATCGCATGTTTCGGCCCTGCCGGTCGTCGCGGCCGGAAACGCGGCAGGATCGCTGGCCGCTCTCGCCGCTCCCCCACGGGTGGCGATGGCTGTGCAGATCGCCGATTCATCGGTGGCCGTCTCGGCGAAGGACATCTCCTGGGTGCAGGGCCGAGCACTCGCGGTGGCGGGGATCAACGCCCTTGCCCTCGGCCTGTGGATCCAGTTCTTCGTCTGATCGTCGCCGGCGAGTTCGGCTCGGGGATGCGGACGGAGACTGCTGAGGCGGGCTGTGCCCGAGGGGCGGCCGCGGAACGCCTCAGACGCGGATGATCTCACGCGGGAAATGGGTGAACGGTTCGCAGCCGGTGTCGGTGATGAGCACCGGTTCCGAGAGCTCGATTCCGTAGCCGTTCATCCACATTCCGCCGATGAGGTGGAAGGTCATTCCCGCCTCGAGGATCTGGTCGTCCTCGGTGCGGATCGAGATCGTCCGCTCGCCCCAGTCGGGCGGGTAGCCGATCCCGATCGAGTACCCCAGACGACTGGGTTTCTCCAGTCCCGACAGGGCGAGCACGCGATTCCAGGTGCGGGCGAGTTCCGCGGTGGGCACCTCGGGGGCGGCGACGTCGAGGACCGCGGACAGCGCCTCGGCGACCACGCCTTCGAGACGGACGAGCTCCTGCTTCGGTCGCCCGGTCACCGCGGTGCGGGCCAGCGGAACATGGTAGCGGCGGTGGACTCCGGCGAGTTCAATGCTCACCGATTCGTCGCGTTCGAACTTCCGATCGGTCCAGCTCAGATGCGGGGTGTCCGCGCTTTCTCCGGTGGGCATGAGCGGGACGATCGAGGGATAGTCGCCCCAGACTCCGTCGCCTCCTCGGGTCTGGGCTTCAGAGATCGCGGCCGCCACTTCGTTCTGGCCGACGCCGACGCCGATCGTGCCCAGTGCCGCGTCCATGGCGGCGGTGGTCACCTTTGCGGCCTTGCGCATGAGCGCGATCTCCGCCGGAGACTTGACCGCGCGGATCCAGTTGACGAGTTCGAAAGAGTCGACGAGGCGCCATTCGGGCACGCCGTTGACCAGGGCCCGGAAGGCTCGCGGGGAGAAGAAGTGCGAATCCATCTCCACCCCGACCGGAGAAGTCGAGGCACGGGCGACCTCCCACCGCTGGCGCAGGGCGAAGGCGACCCAGTCGAAGGGGTGGATATGCGGACGCTGCACATAGCGTTCGGGATAGCCGACGATGTCCTCGGGCGGCAGCCAGGAGGTATGCGAGGCTCCCCGTGCGTCCATATCGCGCATGAACAGCGTCATCGGTCCCGACGACGGCACGAAGAGCAGCTGCGGGGTGTAGAAGGACCACGCGTTGTAGCCGGTGAGGTAGTAGATGTTGGCCGGGTCGGTGACGACGAGCGCGGCCAGGCCCTGGTCGAGCATGCGGTTGCGCACCGAGGCGATCCGCCCGAGGTACTCCTCGGCGCTGAACGACAGTTCGTTCGCGCCGATCGTATCGACTTCGCCGGGAACCGGCTGCGGGCGCGCCTTGACCTCTTTGCCGGCCTGCCCCTGCTCGGCTCCGGGACGCATCCCGTGCACATCCGGGCGATTGTCATCGCCGCCGTAGAACAGCTCACCCTCATTCATAATCCCAGTGTGGTGATCTCGCTCACATACTGTCAATCACTGTCGATGCGCGTGTTGTCGACGGTCTGCCGATCCGCGCACCCGCGGGGATCGGCGGGCCTTCGCAACGGCGGTTCACAGTCCTTCACAACAGGGATCCGGGCGACCGCCGAGCGGCCGCCCCAGTGATCCGCGAACGACGATTTCGGGCGGTCGGCGAACGACCGATTCGGGTGGTCGGCGAGTTGCAGTATCACACGGTCGGCAAACTGCGGGTACAGGTGGACGACGGCGGCGTATCCGGGCGTCGCGGCAACGGTGCTCGGCATGGATACCCGTCGGCCACCTCGGCGATATTGACGAATCCAGAACCAAACATTTTCAGTTTCGACTGAATTCGCATACACAACAGCGCATTTCAGCAGATTCGGTGATAGATTGTTCTGAGACGCACATCACGGAGGTGAAGAATGGACCCGCTTCTGCCGAACGGCAGCGGTTCCCGACTGGGGAATCTCGACGAGAAATCTAAGGCGATCATCGTCGAGCTGCAACACGACGGAAGGAAATCCTATTCGGCCATCGGCAAGTCCGTCGGCCTGTCCGAGGCCGCCGTGCGCCAGCGGGTGTCGCGGCTCATCGATTCGGGTGTCATGGAGATCGTCGCCGTGACCGACCCGCTGAGTCTGGGATTCGCGCGGCAGGCGATGGTGGGGCTCAAGGTCCGCGGGGACATCTCCGCGGTCGCCGAGAAGCTGCACGACTACGACGAGATCGACTACCTCGTCGTCACCGCCGGTTCGTTCGACCTCCTGGTCGAGATCGTGTGTGAATCGGATCGGCATCTGATCGAGTTCGTCAATGAGGAGCTCCGCTCGATCGATGCCGTCGTGGATACGGAGCTCTTCATGTACCTCTCACTCGAAAAGCAGAAATACAACTGGGGGACGCGATGACAGACAATGTCACCAGGGCCGGCACTCCTTATCAGGATGCCATCCGCAACAACGTGTGGATGCACATGTCACCACACCAAGCACTGTTCAACGGTGGTGAGGCGCCGGTCATCGTACGCGGCGAGGGCCACCACATCTTCGACGACAAGGGCAAGAAGTACCTCGACGGCCTCGCCGGCCTGTTCACCGTTCAGGTGGGGCACGGTCGTGAGCAGATCGCGAAGGCGATGTATGACCAGACGCTCAAGCTGCCGTTCATGCCGCTGTGGTCGTACGCCCACCCGCAGGCGATCGAGGTCTCGGAACGTCTGGCCAGCTATGCGCCGGGCGATCTCAACCGGGTCTTCCTCACATCCGGCGGCGGCGACTCGGTCGAGTCGGCGATGAAGCTGGCGAAGAACTACTTCAAACTCGTCGGCAAACCCGGCAAGCACAAGATCATCTCGCGGGCGACCGCCTACCACGGCACGCCGCACGGTGCGCTGTCGGTGACCTCGCTGCCGGGTCTGCGGGAGCAGTTCGCTCCGCTGGTCCCCGGTGCGCACAAGGTGCCGAACACGAACTTCTACCGGGCACCTGAGCACCTCGCCCACGATGAGAAGGCCTTCGGCCGCTGGGCCGCCGATCGCATCGGTGAGGCCATCGAGTTCGAAGGTGCCGACTCCGTGGCCGCCGTCTTCCTCGAGCCCGTGCAGAACTCCGGCGGCTGCTTCCCGCCGCCTCCCGGATACTTCGAGCGGGTCCGCGAGATCTGCGACGAGTACGATGTGCTGCTGGTCTCGGACGAAACGATCTGCGCCTACGGCCGCATCGGCGACATGTTCGCCTGCAACGACTTCGGCTATGTTCCCGACATCATCACCTCGGCCAAGGGCATCACCTCCGGCTATGCACCGCTGGGTGCGATGATCGCCTCCGATCGGCTCTTCGAGCCCTTCGGCCCCGGCGGAGACGAGACCTTCTACCACGGCTACACCTTCGGCGGTCACCCCGTCGCCTGTGCCGCGGCGATGGCGAACTTCGACGTCTTCGAAGAGGAGAAGCTCAACGACCACGTGCACGAGAATGCTGCGGCGTTCAAGTTCACGCTCGAGAAGCTCAAGGACCTGCCGATCGTCGGCGACGTCCGCGGTGAGGGATTCTTCTACGGAATCGAACTCGTCAAGGACAAGGACACGAAGGAATCGTTCACCGAAGAGGAGTCCGAGCGGATCCTCAAGAACTTCGTGTCGGCGAAGATGTACGACAGCGGTCTGTACTGCCGCGCCGACGACCGCGGCGACCCGGTCATCCAACTCTCGCCTCCGCTGACCGTCGGTCAGAACGAGTTCGACGAGATGGAGCAGATCATCCGCGGCGTCCTGCAGGAAGCCTGGACAATGTTCTGACCCCAATTGCTACCTGACGGCGGCCCAGCAACCTCGCGCGAGGTTGCTGGGCCGCCGTCAGGTAGTTCCGGGGCTAAGTTCAGCGGTTCTGGTCGCGTTCACGGGCCTCGCGACGGGTCATCGGCGGCCGCTCCTCGGCGGGGTCCGCCGCCGTGATCGTGCCTGGGTCCGCAGCCGTGATCGTGCCGGGCGCAGCAGCGGATCCGGTGGTCCGCCTCGGCGGTCGCACTCCCGATTTCACCACGAGGACACCGAGTCCGGTCGTCAGCGGGATCGCGATGACCAGACCGATGGAGCACACGAGGATGCTCACCACCTCGACCGACATGTCTCCGAGTGTGAACGTGTCGAACAGCGGCTGATCGTGCGCGGAGACGATGATGAGCGTCATCAGCGCCGAGCCCACATACGCGAACGTGATCGTATAGACGGTCGAGGCGATATGGTCACGCCCGATGCGCATCGCCCGGGAGAACAGCTGACCGGGCTTCATCTCCGGGGCCGCGGCTGCCAGCTCCCACACCGCCGAAGCCTGTGTGATCGTGACGTCGTTGAGCACTCCGAGTCCGGTGATGAGGATCGCGCACACGATGATGTCTGTCATCGCCAGATCGGTCGTATCGACCAGCAGATACCCGTCCTCCGAATAGGCGATGCCCAGATTCGCCCAGGACGTCATCCACGCACCGAGGATGCCCGTGATGACGATGCCGAGCACCGTTCCGAACAGCGCCGTCGACGTCCGCGTCGAGATTCCGTGTGCCAGGTAGAGCGCGATGACCATGATCAGGCTCGCCGAGACCATCGCCACCAGCACCGGCGGTTTGCCGTCGAGCATCGCCGGAAGCATGAAGACGAACAGCACGGCACCGGCGAAGCCGAGTCCGATGAGTGCGCGCAGTCCCCGCAGACCGGCGACGAGGAGGACGACGATCCCGTAGATGATCGCCAGGGCGAGCATCGGCACGTTCCGGTCGAAATCGATGAACACGTAGTCGGTGCCCATCTCCGCCCGGTCCGGTGACTTCGTGAAGTCGAGGACCTTGATCGTGTCTCCGACATCGACGCCGGCCTTGACCGCGTCGGGGGTGACGTAGAGGCTGCCTTCCTGCCCGTCCGCCTCCACGGTGTATGTCGTGCAGTCGGCGCGGACCATCGGGTCCGTCTCCCCCGGGTCGCAGTCCGAAGCGTCGACGGCGGTGACGGTGACCTTCGTGTCGGTGGTCCCCTCGGCAGTGTTCGTCGTCGGCCCGCCACCGGGCAGATCCTTGTCGGGTCCCGACGGCCACAGTACGAAGAGTCCGGCGATCGTGACGACAATGAGCGGGATGAGGCAGGCGAGCATGATCAGACGAACCTTCGGCGAGGCCTTCGGTTCGTGTGTGGACGTCATATGCATGGCGATCCTTCAGGGACGGCTGACCGGACAGATGCGGGGCGGTCGACCAGGGCGGAATGGCGGCTGGTGCTCACCGAGGCAGCCAGCCCAGAACTACCTGACGGCGGCCCAGCAACCTGGCGCCAGGTTGCTGGGCCGCCGTCAGGTAGTAATTGGGGTCAGGCTCCGGCGAGGTGGTCGGCCAGGTAGTTCTCCACCTGATCGATGCTCACGCGCTCCTGGCTCATGTCATCACGCTTGCGAATCGTCACTGCCTGATCATCGAGGGTGTCGAAGTCGACGGTGATACACAGCGGCGTTCCGATCTCGTCCTGGCGACGGTAGCGACGGCCGATGGCACCGGCATCATCGAAGTCGATGTTCCAGCGTCGACGCAGCGTCGCAGCGAGATCCTTCGCCGCCGGTGTCAGCTTCTCGTTGCGGCTCAACGGCAGCACCGCAGCCTTGACCGGGGCCAGACGCGGATCAAGCTTGAGCACGACGCGCTTGTCGACGCCGCCCTTCGTGTTCGGCGCCTCGTCCTCGCTGTAGGCCTCGACGAGGAAGGCCATCATCGACCGGGTCAGGCCGAAGGAGGGTTCGATGACATATGGGGTGTAGCGGTCTCCGCTGGCCTGGTCGAAGTACTGCAGCTTCGCCCCCGAGACCTCCGTGTGAGTGCCGAGGTCGTAGTCGGTGCGGTTGGCCACACCCATCAGCTCGCCCCACTCGGACCCTTGGAAGCCGAAGCGGTATTCGATGTCGATGGTGCCCGCCGAATAGTGCGCACGGTCCTCGGCGGGAACGTCGAGGCGGCGAACGTTGTCTTCGGAGATGCCGAGATCGAGGAACCAGGACCAGCAGTCTTCGACCCACTGCTTGTAGTAGTCATCGGCCTCGTCCGGGTGGACGAAGTACTCGATCTCCATCTGCTCGAACTCACGGGTGCGGAAGATGAAGTTGCCGGGGGTGATCTCGTTGCGGAAGGCCTTGCCGATCTGGCCGATGCCGAACGGCGGCTTCTTCCGGGCAGCGGTGAGCACATTGTTGAAGTTCACGAAGATGCCCTGCGCGGTCTCCGGACGCAGGTAGTGGAGTCCGGCTTCGGAGTCGACGGGTCCGAGGAAGGTCTTGACCAGACCGGAGAACTCCTGCGGCTCGGTCCACTGACCGCGGGTTCCGCAGTCGGGGCAGACGATATCGGCCATGCCGTTCTCCGGAGCCTTCTTGTTCTTCGCCTCATACGCCTCGACGAGGTGGTCCTCGCGGTGGCGCTTGTGGCAGTTGAGGCACTCGACGAGAGGATCGACGAAGGTAGCGACGTGGCCGGAGGCTTCCCAGACGCGCTTGGGCAGGATGATCGAGGAGTCGAGGCCGACGACGTCTTCGCGACCGCGCACGAACTGCTGCCACCACTGGGCCTTGATATTGTCCTTGAGCTCCACGCCCAAGGGCCCGTAGTCCCATGCCGAGCGGGAACCGCCGTAGATCTCTCCTGCTTGGAAGACGAATCCTCTGCGCTTGGCCAGGGCGATGACGGCATCCAACTTGGACTGTGCCACTAGTTCTCTCCTTGTTTCAGTTCGCCGACGGCCGGCTGCCGTGGCTCGCAGGTACCAGCCTAACTGGTCACGCCTTCGCTTCCTCAACGCCGACCCGGCCCTCCCTGACGCCCGACCTCGGCAACGGCAGGAGACCACCGGAGGCGACTGATCTCACACTCGGATTCCCACTCCGGGACCGCCTCGGCGAGGATGTGGCATGTAGACTTGGGGTACACCCAAACCTTTCTCCGTACCGACGTCTTCACGTCTGTCCAAGCGAGTTCTTGGATCTCTACGGTTTCGGCCCGGATTGCTCACGATGATTGCACAAGCGGCCGCAGGGTAGATCGCCACTACAGTCATCTGCGATCAAGTGTGTGCCGACGTGAGAGAGATCACTCATGACCGATGTGTCCGCAAACGACGAAACCACTCCGAGATTCTCCGAACTGGGACTCCACCCGCTCGTGCTCAAGGCCGTAGAGGCGCAGGGCTACGAGATCCCCACCCCCATCCAGGCCGAGACGATCCCGACCCTCCTGTCGGGCCGTGACGTCATCGGTCTGGCCCAGACCGGAACCGGCAAGACCGCGGCTTTCGCCCTGCCGGCCCTGTCCGACCTCGCCGAGGCGGGGCGCGCCGACGACGGCCCGTTCGCTCTCGTACTCACCCCCACCCGCGAACTCGCGATCCAGGTCGCCGAGGCGTTCACCTCCTACGCCACGGAGCTGTCCGACTTCTCCGTGCTCCCGATCTACGGCGGTCAGGCCTATGGCCCGCAGCTGGCCGGTCTGCGCCGTGGTGCGCAGGTCGTCGTCGGCACCCCCGGTCGTGTCATCGATCACCTCAAGAAGGGTTCGCTCAAACTCGGCAGCCTCAAGCACCTCATCCTCGATGAGGCCGACGAGATGCTCAAGATGGGCTTCGCCGAAGACATCGAAGAGATCTTCAGCCAGGTCGGTCCCGACCGTCAGGTCGCACTGTTCTCGGCCACCATGCCGTCCTCGATCCACCGGATCACCGGCAAGTACCTGGACGACCCGAAGGAAGTCCGGATCGCCGCGAAGTCGCAGACCGGTGCGAACATCCGCCAGCGCTACTTCATGGTTCAGCACTCGCACAAGCTCGATGCGCTGACCCGGATCCTCGAGGTCGAGGAGTACGAGGGCATCATCATGTTCGTGCGTACCAAGCAGGCCACCGAGGAGCTGGCCGAGAAGCTGCGTGCCCGCGGGTTCAAGACCGCCGCGATCAACGGCGACATCCCGCAGCAGGCTCGTGAGCGCACGATCGACATGCTGCGTGAGGCGAAGATCGACATCCTCGTCGCCACCGATGTGGCCGCCCGCGGTCTCGACGTCGAGCGCATCACGCTCGTCGTCAACTACGACATCCCGCACGACACCGAATCCTACGTCCACCGCATCGGCCGCACCGGTCGTGCCGGACGCTCCGGTGAGGCGATCCTCTTCGTCACTCCGCGCGAGCAGCGCATGCTCGGCTCCATCGAGCGCGCCACGAAGCAGAAGGTCGAACCGCTGACCCTGCCCAGCGTCGAAGAGCTGACGAACACTCGCGTCGACAAGTTCACGAAGCGCATCGACGATGTGCTCGCGCAGACCGAACTGTCCGAACTCACCGACGTCATCGAGGCGTACTCGCTCTCCCGTGATGTGCCGGCCTCGAACATCGCCGCCGCGCTGGCGTCCCTCGTCCTCGAGTCGAACACGCTCAAGGCCGAGCCGATGCCCGAACCGGCACGTCGTCAGGGACGTGACCGTGACCGCGACGGCGGTCGTGACGGCTGCCGTCCGGGCCGTGGCGGACGTGCCCGTGATGAGAACATGACGACCTACCGTCTGGCCCTGGGACGAAACGAGCGCCTGCAGCCGGGCGCCGTCGTCGGTGCGATCGCGAACGAAGGTGGAATCACCTCGAAGCAGATCGGCCATATCGACATCCGTTCGAACCACACACTCGTCGACCTGCCCAAGGACCTCGACCCGTCGGTGCTGCGCAAGCTCTCCCACACCGAGATCCAGGGCCGTCCCATCGACATCCGTCCGGATTCCGGTCGCCCGGGACGCCCGTTCAAGAAGCGCAACTTCGACAAGCAGCCCGGTGACGGCCGCAACTTCCGCGGTGATCGCCGAGGCGGCGGCAAGAAGTTCGGCGGACGAGGCGACCGCTCCCGCGACCACTACTGAACCGATCGCGTCATGACCGTGACTCCCCCGGAGTCGTGAGAACGGTGAAGCGCCGATCCGGCCGAGAAACCATGACGAGGGCCCCGCAGCAAGATGCTGCGGGGCCCTCGTCGTCAGCAGAGTGGAACGTGCCGGCCGAGCCTCAGAAGCCCGTGGAAGCTGCGACTCAGTCCTCAGCCTTCGCGTCAGGCCGTAGGCGTGTCCACGGCTCCGCCGAAGCGACGGTCGCGGCGGGCGTACTCTTCGATCGCCGCCCACAGGGTGCGCCTGTCGACGTCGGGCCACAGCACATCCTGGAAGACCATCTCGGCATAGGCTGACTGCCAGAGCAGGAAGTTCGAGGTCCGCTGCTCCCCCGAGGACCGCATGAACAGGTCGACGTCGGGCACGATGGGTGCGTAGAGGCGGGAGCGGACGGTCTTCTCCGAGACCTTGCCGGGTTTGAGCTTCCCGGCGGCCACCTCGGCGGTGATCTCATTGATCGCGTCGACGATCTCGGAGCGTCCACCGTAGTTCACGCAGAACTGGAGCACGAGACCAGTATTGTTCTTCGTCATCTCCGCGGCGGTCTCGAGTTCGTCGATGACCGAACGCCACAGCCGTCCGCGCCGGCCGGACCACACGATCCGCACGCCCAGGGCGTTGAGCTCATCGCGACGGCGGCGGATGACGTCACGGTTGAACCCCATGAGGAAGCGCACCTCTTCGGGTGAGCGCTTCCAGTTCTCCGTCGAGAACGCATACGCCGACAGATAATCCACGCCGACCTCGATCGCACCGTGGATGACGTCGAGCAGCGAAGCTTCCCCGGCTCTGTGCCCTTCCGTGCGCGGCAGCCCCCGCTGATTCGCCCACCGACCGTTGCCGTCCATGACGATCGCGACGTGCCGGGGCACGAACTTCGCGTCGATGCGCGGAGGTCTCGCTCCGCTGGGGTGGGCCGGTGGTGCGGGGTAGCTCATGTGCTCTCCAGAATTCTCAGTGATCGGATATTGCGCTCGAGGTGCCAGGACACCCAGTCCGAGACCAGCTTCGACCCGTCGATCTGATCGTGCAGGTCGGAGGCCTCGGCACGCTCCCAGTCGCCGGACAGGAGCGCGGCCATATGCTCGAGCGCATCGGTGTCGGGCAGTGCCGCACCGGAGGGGCGACAGTTCGTGCACACGGCCCCGCCCAAGGCTGCGGAGAACGCGCGGTGGGGTCCGGGATTCCCGCACTGGGCGCAGTCGAGCAGGCTCGGTGCCCACCCGGCCACGGACATCGCGCGCAGCAGGTACGCATCGAGGGACAGCCTCGGCGGGTGTTCGCGGTTGCACAGCGAGCGGATCGCAGAGACGAGGAGGAGGAAATGCGTGCGGGATTGGGGCTCGGCTTCGGTGATGCTGCGCGCCGTTTCGGCCATCACCGAGGCGGCCGAATAGACATCGAAGTCCGTGGCGATTCCGCGGGCGAAGGGTTCGACGAGTTCGACCTGGGTGACGATGTCGAGGCTGCGCCCGACATGGCATTGCAGGTCGACGAGCATAAAGGGTTCGAGGCGGGAGCCGAACCGCGATTTCGTCCGGCGTACCCCCTTCGCGACGGCGCGGACGAGGCCATGGCTGCGAGTGAGCACGGTGACGATGCGGTCGGCTTCGCCGAGTTTGTGCCCCTGGAGCACGATGCCTTCATCACGATAGTTGTGCACCCGCCCATTATCGCTTAAGCGCGGCGGGGAATCACCCCGCCGCGCTTAAGCGACTGCTGTGAGATCGACCGCGCAGCCTCAGCTCTGGCGGTCGCGAGCCGCACGGTTGACGGCTGAGACGACGGCCTTGAGCGAGGCCTTCGTGATGTTCGGGTGCAGACCGGCGCCCCAGACGACGCGGTCTTCGACGGCGAGTTCGACATAGGCTGCGGCGTTGGTGTCAGCGCCGGAGCCGATGGCGTGCTCGGAGTAGTCCTGGAGTCGCACGTCGACGTCGAACTGGTCGATGAGGATCTTCACCAGCGCGTCGATCGGTCCGTTGCCGCGTCCTTCGTAGGTGCGTTCCTGACCGTCGACGATGAGGTCGACCTCGATGCGCTCCGCCGATGAGCCGCCACCGTCGACATTGCCCGATTCGGTGCGCAGACCGACGATCTGGAAGCGGCCCCATGCTTTCTCTGGGTCTTCGGCGGGCAGGTATTCGTAGTTGAAGATGCGGCGGATCTCCTCGGCGGAGACCTCGCCGCCGGCTTCGGTGTGCTGCTGCACGGCGCGGGAGAATTCGACCTGCATCCGACGCGGCAGGTCGAGTCCGTACTCGCTCTTGAGCAGGTAGGTCACTCCGCCCTTGCCGGACTGCGAGTTCACGCGGATGATCGCCTCGTAGCTGCGGCCGAGGTCCTTCGGGTCGACCGGCAGGTAGGGCATGTCCCATTCCATGAGGTCGACGGGGGTGCCCTGGGCGTTCGCCTTCTTCTCACGGTCGGCGAAGGCCTTGTTGATCGCGTCCTGGTGCGAGCCCGAGAACGAGGTGAAGACGAGGTCGCCGCCGTAGGGGTGACGTTCGTGGACACCGATCTGGTTGCACTCGGTGACGGTGTGGATGACCTCGTCGATATCGGAGAAGTCGAGCTCCGGGTCGATGCCCTGCGTGTACAGGTTGAGAGCGACGGTGACGAGATCGAGATTGCCGGTGCGCTCACCGTTGCCGAACAGGCAGCCTTCGATGCGGTCGGCGCCGGCCATCATTCCCATCTCCGCAGCGGCCACGCCGGTGCCCCGGTCGTTGTGCGGGTGCAGGGACACGGCCACTTCGTCGCGGTAGGGCATATTGCGGCAGAACCATTCGATCTGGTCCGCGTAGGTGTTCGGTGTGCCGCGTTCGACCGTGGCCGGCAGGTTGACGACGGTCTCGCGGCCGGCTGCCGGCTGCCACATGTCGAGGACGCTGCCGACGATGTCGAGGGCGAACTCGGGTTCGGTGTCGACGAAGATCTCCGGCGAATACTGGTAGCCGAAGTCCGCGTCGGACAGCAGAGTCTCGGCGTGCTTCATCACGGCCTGGGTGCCCTGCAATGCGATATCGCGAGTCTGGTCGAAGCCGTCTCCGTCGAAGCCGAAGACGACCTTGCGGAAGACCGGCGCGGTTGCGTTGTAGAGGTGCACGGTGGGCATCTTCGCGCCGACGAGGGATTCGACAGTGCGTTCGATGAGGTCCTCACGAGCCTGCGTGAGCACGGAGATCCGGACGTCATCGGGAATCGCGTCCTGTTCGATGATCTCGCGGACGAAGTCAAAGTCGACCTGGCTGGCGGCCGGGAATCCGACCTCGATCTCCTTGAAGCCGAGCTTGACAAGCAGATCGAACATCTTGCGTTTGCGGTCCGGGGTCATCGGATCGATGAGCGCTTGGTTGCCGTCGCGCAGGTCGGTGCTCAGCCAGCGAGGCGCCTTGCTGATGATCTGGTCGGGCCAGGTGCGATCGCGCATATCCAGCGCGATGCGGTCCTGGAACGACTTATACTTGCCGAACGGCATGGGAGAAGGCTTCTGCAGTTTCATTGTTCCTCTATCTCAGTTTCTCAGCGCTTGACCAGCATACGAGGACTCCGCGACGAGCGTGCTGTCCGTTCAGGACTCGTCGCGGCAAGGAAGGAGGAGGAACCTATGAGCCACACGATCACCGTAGTCCCCCTTCCGCGATCCGTCCGAATCCCGTCCACATCCTAAGATCGCCGAGGCGGCTCCCGGCTCCTACTTGAGGAAGTCGACCGAGGCGCGGCGGACGTTGAATCCGACTCCGGTGTCGTCGGATTTGCAGGTCATGCCCTCTTCGCTGGAGGTGCAGGTCATCCCCGCCGCGGAGATCGAATCCCCGTAGCCGAGGACACGTGCCGGGCCGTTGCTCTCGGGAGCCTCGACGCAGGAGAAGCCTGAGCCTTCCTTGTTCGCCACGACGATGGAGCCCCAGTCGTCGAGCTTGCAGTCGTCGGGCTTCTCCGGTGGTGAGTATTCATAGTCCTTGATCACGCAGCGCGCTCGTTCGGAGTCGATGGTGCAGGCGATATTCCCCGACGGGGATGTGAAGGTCTCTTCGGCGACGGGAGCCTTCGAGCTGCCCGAATCGGACGGCTCGGGATCATCGGTCTGACCGATCGACGGTTCGTCCGTGGGTCCGACGGTGGTGGTTTCGTCACCCTGGGTGGAGTCCCAGACGATATAGCTGACGATGCCGAGGGCAAGGATGAGCGCGATGGCAGCGAGCACCCACAGCCACGCGGGGACCTTCTTCGTATCATTTCGCCGACCATAGGGGCCGTGCGGGCCGCCGGGATTCCCCGGTCCGCCGGGTCCTCCCGGCCCTCCTGGTCCGCCGGGTCCTCCGGGACCGGCAGGTCCGCCCGGCGCATAGCCGGCGGCATAGGCACCGCTGTAGGCGGGAGCGTGGCCCGCCTGCCCGTGTCCGGGCCCCGTGGGGCGACCGGTGCCGGGCTGAGCGTGATCGGGTCCCGCCGGCGACTGCACCGGCCCGGCAGCCTGCGGCTGAGAGGCTGCGGCCTGACCGACGGCACCGAACTCTCCGCCCCACTGCCCCTGATGCGGGTGAGGACCTCCCTGCTGCGGGTGTGATTCGGGCTGCTGCGAATGCGGCTCGGCCCGGTGCGCGTCCGCAGGCGCCGGCTGCGAGCCGGGCAGCGGGTTCCACTGTTTCGGAGCCGAGGGAGCCTCGGCAGCGGCGATATCATCAGAGTTCACCTTGCGCGGCGCGGCCGGCAGCCCTCCCGTCTGATATCCATCGGCGGCGGCCAGTCCGCGCAGCTCTTCGAGGCTGAGCACCTCGGTGGCATCGGTGCCGTCGGATTCGACCATCGACCGCAGCCTCTGCAGTTCTGCGGGAGTGAGTGCTTGGGTGGAGCCATCAGCGGCCGCGGACTCATCCTCGCCGATGAACAACTGGGTTGTGATCGACTCCGGAGACTCCTCGGCCGGCTTCCGACGCCCGGGGCGCGGAGGATGGTTCGGCACAGGTGGAATGCTCATGGTGTCATTTTCGCATAGTCGCTACCGGCGAGTTCTCATGCTTCGTGAGATGATGACCTCATGTCCGATGGAGTCCTCCGGCGCGCGGGAGTGCCCGCGCTTCTCGCCTGCGCTCTGCTGGTGACCGCCTGCAGCGCCGATGCCGACGACGGCACGGACGATTCCTCGGCGGCCGAGTCCGCCGGTTTCGCCGCTCCGGCACAGCAGACGAGCTTCGGTGATTTCGCAGCCCCGGCCCAGGACTCCCCCACCGGCGCCGACTCGGATTCGACTGCATCCGATCAGCCCGGCACCGAGGCGACCGGACCGGTCCACCCCGTCCCTGTCCCCGGTCTGGCGAAGGAGTTCACCGACCAGATCCCGGCAGAGACCTCGCAGGTCCTCGTCGCGACCTCGCCGACAGCCGCTTCGGAGAAGTCGAGCCTGAGCTTCTATGAGTTCACGGACAGGAAGTGGAAGAAGCTCAAGACCTTCGACACCCACAACGGCTCCAAAGGATGGCTGAAGGATCGCCGCGAGGGCGATAAGACCACGCCGATCGGAGTGTTCACGCTCAGCGACGCGGGCGGTTTCAAGGCGAACCCGGGCACCGACCTGCCGTACACCCAGGACAATCGTCTGCCCTCCTCAGCGACGGTGGCCTATGGGGCGGACTACGAATCGGTCTTCGATTACATCATCGCCATCGACTACAACCGCAGACCCGGCACTCCCCCGACGGACAAGACCCGACCGCTGGGCTGGGACAAGGGCGGCGGAATCTGGCTGCACCTCGACCACGATTCCGGCACGAACGGCTGCGTCACCCTCGACGAGGCGGACCTCAAGTGGATCATGCGCACCATCGATCCGGACGCTCACCCGCGCATCGCCATGGGTCCGGCACCCGAAGTCAAGAAATAGCAGAGCCGAAGAAGCAGAAGAGCAGGAACCCGTGCGCCGTCTCATCCTCTCCCTCGTCCAGTCGATCAACGGATCCTTCGCCGAGAACGGCTGGTCGACCGGGGTGTCCACGGACCCCGACTTCCGGCGCTTCCTCGCCCTGCGACGCAGCGCGAATGCGATCATCGTCGACCGCCGCACCGCGCTGAATCCGCAGCTGCCCGTCATCAACGCCGCAGGCAAAACGCTGCAGCACACCCCCGTGCATGTGCTCACCGAGTCCGATCGGACGGCACTGCAGAGCGAGCTCGACGCCCGCGGCCTCGACTATCGTGCCCAGCACTTCACAGCAGAAACGATCACCGAGGTGGCTGCCTCGCTGCCGACGGCCCCCTCCCCCGAATCGGCACCGACCGATGAGACGGTGCTGCTGTGCGAGTCGGGTCCGAACCTCGCTTTCCGGCTGCTCGAGCATTATCCGGGCGCGGAACTGCATCTGAGCGTGAGTCCTTGCTATATCCGCACTCCCGGCAGCCACTTCTCCGGGCTCGAGGCCGAGATCGATCTGCGCCTCATCGATGTGCGCACCGAGGACGACCAGGTCTTCCTCCGCTACACCCGCGCCTGAGTCGAAGCAGTCAGCCGGCAGAGGTCCCAGCGTTCGCGTGGATCTCGGTGCTCACCTCGAAGCGATCGGGTGAGTCAAGGATCGCGGTGATACCGTCGGCCACCTCGGTGAGTTGGACGGTTTCGACTCCCCCGGACAGATCATTGCGATCATCGCCGCCGATCGGAGCCATGATCCGCAGCTCGCGGAAGGCCACACTCGTCGATTCCGCTGCGGCGACTTCGATGAGCATCTTCTGCGCGGCGCCGAAGACGCTGATCGCCCCTGACCCGGCCAGCGCTTCGACGCTGGCGACGCCGTTGAGCGCCAGGTGGACGATTCCCCGGATCGCGCTCGTCCGGTCGGTGGCCAGGGACTGCGAGATCGCACAGGCTGTGAAGTGCCCGCGCAGGTATGAGTCATAGTCCGCATCGAACTTCTCCAGACCTCGGTCGAGCACCGGTTCGTCGATGTACCACCCGCCGATGGCGGCGATGACGGCATCGACCGGCGGCAGGTCTCTGGAGGCGAGCGCCGAGGTGACCGCCTCCGGCTCGTCCACCCAGTCCGGCACAGTCACCGGTTCGTACGCCGTCTCCGTGTCCGGAGTGCGGCGGACGATGCCGGTGATTCTGTGCTGCGGACTGAGCTGCTGGGCGAGCCCGGTGCCGACGTGACCGGAGGCGCCGAAGAGGAGGATGTGCATGAGGCGAGTCTATGTCCCCTGCGTTCGGTCAGGTGAGATAGACCTTGACGCCCTGACTCTTCGTGTAGGTCATGTACCCGTGCTCGAAGTTCTGACGGATCTTGCCCGCCGAGGAGAACTGGTCCGTCTTCGGCAGTCCGAGCTTGCTGCGTTCCCAGCCGAGGGACTTCCACTTCTTGAGCATCTCGCCGCGCATCGGCTGTCCCTTCGTCGCCGACGACCACGTGATCATCCCGTTCTCGTAGTTCTGGTAGTAGGCGCTCTTGCGGTATTTGAAGGTCTTCTCATCGCTGCTGGGGTAGCCGAGGAAGCCCTTGGTGTATCCGGCGCGCTTGTACCCGTTGCGGATTCCGCCCTTGTTCAGGTGCGCCCCTGTCTTCGACGACCAGTACACGGTGCCCTTGGCGAAGCGCTGATAGGCGCCGTTCGGATTGGACAGCTTCCCTTCGAGGCTGCGGGCCTCGCCCGTCTGCGCGGAGTGCGACCGGTAGTACGTGCCGATGGCTCCCTTCACCGGATAACCACCGACATCGGACTGCATCGACTTCGCACCGGACCGGATCGATCCGAGTCGGGAGTAGAAGGCATTTCCCGGGCAGGCGGTGTAGCTCGTGTCCCGGTGGCCGGAGACCACATTGAGGCTGACCTTCCTGCCTTCGGGATACCGGCTCGTGCTTCCTCCGCCGGAGGTGAGCGTCATCTTTCCCGTCGGGTTGAAGGCGTACTGGTTGGCCTTCCACGCGATGAGCCGCTTGACCGAATTCTGGGCTGCCGTGCTCGGCGCGGACCCTGTGTAGGTGCCCAGCACGCTGATGCCGATCGTGTACGAGTTGAATCCGGAGGCGTGGGCTCCGGTCACAGACAGATCGATGCTGTCGGCACGGCCCTCGTAGATGGTTCCGTATTTGTCGACGAGGAAGTTGTACCCGAGGTCGCACCAGCCTCGTTCTTTCGTGTGGTACGCGAGGTAGCCGCGGATGATGCCCGGGGCCTGTGCCTTCGTATAGGAGTTCGATCCGGCGGTGTGGTGGATGAAGACGCCCTTCGAAGTCGACGTCTTGTCGGTGGTGCAGCGGACGAGCTTCTCGTCGGCGCCCCATTCGCGGCGGGTGACGATGTTCGCCCTCAGTTCGTGGTGGGACACCTGCGTTGTCGCCTTCTGTGCGGTGACCGAGGCGGACTTCTTCACTGCGGCCGCGTCGGCGCCGGTGACGGGGCTTGCGACGTTGGTCACTGCGAGGTCATTCGTGTCGGCGTGCTTCGCTGTCGCACGGATCTCCACCGAGGTGGAGTCGACCACGGGCACGGCTTCTGTCCGTCCTTCCTGAGCCGCTGCGGGGACCTGTTTGCCCTCAGCCGAGGAACGGTCAGGGCCGGCACCGTCGTCGGCCGGCAGGGTCTCCCACGAGGACCAGCCGCCGGAGTCGCGGTAGCGAAGTTCGAGACGTGGGTCGTCTCCCGTCCACTTGGCTCCGATGACATTGACTTCGGAGTCTTTGAGTTTGAGTGCTGTGACCTTTGCCGGAGTGGCCGAATACGTCTTCGTCGTCGATCCTGCGTTCCGGCTCACCTGGGGAGCGTCCGCGGAGTCCGCTGCCTTGGTCGCTGCAGGCTCCGTCGGTGTATCCGAATCGGATGATTCCTTCGTCGGCGCGTTAGTCGGCGCGGGCTGCGGCTGGCCCCCGCCGTCGAGTGACGGTGAGCCGCTGTCGCCGAGCGATGGCGCTTCGGCGGCGAGCGCGGGACCACCGGTCATCATCGACACGGTGAGCACCGCAGCCAGTGCGGGGGTGACAAGTCGGATCGGTTTCATCGGGGCTGCTTCCTCTGCAGTCTGTCCGCCTTCTGGTTATCACGGACGCCAATGGGTTCGCGTCGCCGTCGACACTGCCTTGTCGGCGCCGCTGCGTCGCAGCACTCCTGCGACACTGATGCACAGATTAACGGCATTGCCAGTTTCTGTGAAGGTGACTCGCAAGTTCTATTCAGAATTTCACCTCCTTCGGACACGGCGATGTCACACTGCCCGCTCCGACTGCCCGGCCCACTCGCGCGATACGCTGGCACTCCACATTCCCCGCGTCCCCGTCGTCGAAGGACCCATATGGCTGATCGCCGCGAACTCACTCGACTCGAGGCAGTCCTCGACGCCTTCGCCGACCGCGTTCTCCCCCGCGTCCCCGCCGGGATGCGGGAGTTCCTCGCCTTCGGAATCAAACAGGCGTGGGCGTGTCTCTTCGGTGCTCTCATGCTCTTAGCGATCATCCTCACCGCTTGGCTCTACCCCGATGACGCGGCCATCGCCCGCAACGACTTCCTCGTCATCCTCGCCGTACTCATCCAGATCGGCATGCTCGTCGCTCGACTCGAGACCGGTCGCGAGCTCATCGTCATCATCGTCTTCCACATCGTCGGCACCGGAATGGAGATCTTCAAGACCGCCGTGGGTTCATGGAACTACGCCCCCGGCGGGGTCCTCCACATCGGCGCAGTACCGCTGTTCACCGGGTTCATGTACGCCGCCGTCGGCTCCTATATCGTCCGCGTGTACCGTCTCTTCGACTTGCGGTTCAGCCATTACCCGCCGAGGTGGCTGACCGTGATCATCGCCGCCGCCATCTACCTCAACTTCTTCACCCACCACTTCATCGTCGACCTCCGACTGCTCCTCGTCTTGGCCACCGTCGTCGTCTTCTTCCGCTGCCGCATGTACTTCCATATCCATCGCAGGACACTGACGATGCCCGTGCTGCTGGCCTTCCTCCTCGTCGCCTTCTTCATCTGGGTGGCCGAGAACATCGGGACCGCGGCCGGTGCCTGGCTGTATCCGAGTCAGGACGACGGCTGGCACCTGGTGCCGCTGACGAAGCTGGTGGCCTGGTTCCTGCTCATGATGATCTCCGTCGTCCTCGTGACCTTCGTCCACAGACCCAGGCCGCCTGAGGTCCACAGACCCGAGCCTCCTGACACCTATACTTGCTGAGAACCGAAACTTCCAGGACGGCCGAAGGAGACTCATGGCGGCACCCGATGCGCAGAATGAGAAGGAATCGAGCGCATTGCTCAAGGTGCTCCGCCCAACCAGCGGTCCCAACCTGTCGGTCAGTGCTCGTGTGCTGCTGCGCGTCATCGCCGGAGTCCTCGTCCTCGCCCTCATCCTCGCCCTCGTCGGACTGTTCCTCGTCCGTCGCTCCTTCCCGACCACCGACGGCGAGATCTCGCTGCCGGGGCTCGACGCGCCGGTCACCGTCCACCGTGACGAATCGGGTGTTCCCACCATCGAGGCCGAAACCGCCCACGACCTGTTCCTGGCTCAGGGGTTCGTCCACGCTCAGGACCGGTTCTGGGAGATGGACTTCCGCCGACACGTCACCTCGGGACGACTCTCCGAACTCTTCGGCAAATCCCAGCTGGGCACCGACACCTTCATCCGCACGCTCGGCTGGCGGAAGGTCGCCGAGCAGGAGGTGAAGAAGCTCGACAAGACGAGTCTGGGCTACTACGAGGCCTACGCGGACGGCGTCAACGCCTATCTCAAGGACAAATCCCCCACCGAGCTGTCCCTCGAATACGCCGTCCTCGGCCTCGAGACCGGCAGCACCGAGGTCGAGAAATGGACTCCGGTCGACAGCGTCGCCTGGCTCAAGGCCATGGCATGGGATCTGCGATCGAACCTCGAAGACGAGATCGACCGGTCGATCCTCGGCACGGAGCTCACCGACGAGCAGATGAGCGACCTCTATCCGGATTACCCATATGCCACGCGTCCGACGATCCTCGGCGGCAGAGCCGGCGACAAGGCACCGAAGGACCGCAGCGGCGACGACGTCGAGCAGAAGCCGCGAGTCGACGACCGTGCACGGGAGGACGATGAGGCACATGCCGGAGGCACCGTCACCGAGGCACCCCGAACAGGGAACACCGACACCGAGGCGGCCGTCCCCACCGATGATCTCCTCGAACTGCGGAATACGCTCACATCGCTGCCGCCGACGCTGGGACAGAACAGCGACGATATCGGGTCGAACTCGTGGGTGATCTCCGGGGACCACACGAACACCGGTCGACCGCTGCTGTCCAACGACCCGCACCTCGCCCCGGCGATGCCCTCGGTCTGGTACCAGGTGGGACTGCGATGCAAGAAGGTCACCGATGCCTGCCCCTTCGACGTCACCGGTTTCTCCTTCTCCGGACTGCCGGGAGTCGTCATCGGCCACAACCAGTCGATCGCCTGGGGACTGACGAACCTCGGCGCAGATGTCACCGACCTCGTCGTGGAGAAGATCCGCGACGGGAAGGTCATCCACGACGACGGAGACGAACCGCTGCAGGTGCGCAAGGAGACGATCGAGGTCGCGGGCGAGGACCCACGCGAGATCACCATCCGCTCCACCCGCAACGGCCCACTCGTGTCGAAGCTCGACGGCACGTATCGCAAAGCACTCGATGCGACGACCGGGGCGGATTCGCACGACCCTAAGTCAGGACCGGCCGAGGAGCACTACGGTCTCGCCCTCGATTGGACGGCTCTGCGTCCGGGTACGACCGCCTCGGCGGTGTTCGCCATCAACAAGGCCACGAATTGGCAGGAGTTCCGGCACGCGGCGTCCCTGTTCGACGTGCCCTCCCAGAACCTCGTCTACGCCGATGTCGCCGGGAACATCGGCTATCAGGCCCCCGGAATGATCCCACGCCGAGGCAAGGCCGACGGCACCGTGCCCCGACGCGGGTGGAAATCCGACGAGGATTGGCAGGGCTGGGTCGATTTCGAGGATCTCCCACACCTGTACAACCCCGAACGCGGATGGATCGTCACCGCGAACAACCCGGTCGCCGTCCCCGGTGAGACAGTGCAGCTGGGTGAGGACTTCGACTACGGGGATCGCGCCCGCCGCATCACGAAACGCATCAAGGACGCGGTCGACGAGGGCCGGAAGCTGCGGCCGATGGACATGGCGGAGATCCAGAACGACGACCAGAATCCGTTCGCCGCGAAGCTCGTACCCGAAGCGGTGAAGATCCACTCCCATGGTGACGAGGACATCCTCGAGGCGAAGAAGCTGCTGAAGAGCTGGAACGGCTTCGACTCCGCGAACAGCGCGGGCGCCGCCTACTTCAATGTGCTCACGAAGACGCTGCTCGAGCAGACCATCAGCTCGAAGCTTCCCGACGGGGTGTCCCCCGCCGGCGGTTCACGGTGGTACCTCGTGCTCTCGGAACTGCTCGAAGACCCGGATTCCCAGTGGTGGTCGGGCAAGGGCGTCGAAGGTCGGGACGAGGCTCTGCGCAAGGCCATGAAGACGGCGTGGGCGGAGACGGAGGACCTGCTGGGACCGGAGCCCGTGACGTGGCGGTGGGGAATCCTGCACCGCCTGACGATCCGCAACGCCAGCCTCGGCGAATCCGGGATCACACCGGTGGAGAAGCTGTTCAACCGCGGCCCCTATGAGGTCTCCGGCGGTTCGGGCGTCGTCCATGCCACCGGGTGGGATGCCTCGGTCGGCTATGAGACGAACTGGGTGCCGTCGATGCGCCAGACGGTCGATCTGGCGAACTTCGACGCCTCGAACTGGATCAACCTCACGGGCGCGTCGGGGCATGCCTTCCACCCGCATTACGACGATCAGACGAACGATTGGGCCGCCAATGTCAATCGACCATGGCCGTACTCGAAGGAGGCCGTGGCTGCGGCGGCAGAGGACACACTCACTCTCGAGCCGTGAGGACGGGCTTTCAGTCCTTGGGCAGGATCTTCGCTTCGAGGAAGTTCGCGACATCGTCTTCCCAGCGCACCGGATCGATGTTCCATTCCTTCGTGTGATGGGCCTTGCCGTATGACGGCATCGTGACCAGATCCCGTCTGACCCCGGCCAGCGCATGGGAGGGGCCGGAGGGAACGAATTCGTCGTCATCGGAGTGGATGAGCAGAACCGGCACATCGAGTTCGGCGGCACGGGTCACCCAATCCATGCGATCGAGATCGAGCGGGGTCTCGAGCCCGGTGATCGGCCGCGCCCATGGCTGCGTGATCATCTCGAGCGTGAGTTTGGCGATCGGTGTCGGCAGTAGGTTCTTCTTCGCCTGCCCGTCGAGCACGTTCACCCAGTCGACGACGGGTCCGTCGAGGACCAGTGAGGTGACGAACCTGCGGTTGCGTCCGCGGGAGGCCGCCTGCAGGGCGATGGCTCCGCCCATCGACCAGCCGAAGAGCACGACGTTCTTCGCTCCGTGTTCGACCGCGAAGTCGATGGCGGCGTCGACATCGATCCATTCGGTGTCGCCGAGCCCGTAGCGAGATGTGGTCTCCACCCGCACCTCGGCGTCGTTGCGGTACGACATCGCGATCGAGGGCACCCCGAGGGTGTTGAGCACGGGAGCGGCGCGCAGTCCCTCGGCGCGGGTGCTGGCTCGGCCGTGGATGAGGATCGCCCAAGTGTCGTGGGGTTCCGGATGGTCAGTTGGCAGCAGCCACGCGGGCAGGTCACCGGCGTCGGAGCGGATCTCGATGTCGTCGAAATTCACTCCGGCAGCGATCGGATCAGGATAGACGACTCCGGTCCACCGTCCCCGCCAGGCCCGTCGGATATCGCCGCGGGTGACGGACAGGATCTCTCGGGAGACGGTGCGCGAGCGGGGATCGTACTCGACGATATCGCCGACGACGGCATGCCCCGAACCCTGGTTGAAGTAGAGACCATAGGTGCCGGGCACCGTGGTCTCCTCATCGGCGGGCAGCTGAATGCGCATATTCGGCGGAAAACCGTCGATGTGCAGGATGTCGAGTTCTTCCGGGGCATTCTCCGGAACGATGATCTTGCGGGCGAAGTAGGCGGCCAGACCCGACGACGCCACAGAGATCAGGGCACCGAGTCCGGCGCCGACGCCGATACCGGCGGCGAGCAGGCGGGCGGGGAACTTCGTGTCGCGGACCATGAAAACCTCCTGTGTTCATTGTTGCCTACGGAATGATCAGGCACCAAACGCTGTTGTGCGGAATGAGCGAGTGTCACTCGCTGTTGCGCTCACCAGGGGCGGAGATCTTCTCCTCCTCGCCGCAATCACCGTCACTGACAGAGACCGGAGGTCACGATGACTCAGTCATCAGATATCAACGCTGGAACTTCGACGAACGAGGGGGCCGCGGCTGAGGAGATCCGTTGGCAGGACGTGCTCACTCCCGAGGAGTTCGCGGTGCTCCGCCAGGGCGCGACCGAACGCCCCTTCACCGGCGAGTACAACGATGAGACGGCAGCCGGGATGTACCAGTGTCGGGCCTGCGGAGCCGACCTGTTCCCCTCCGATACGAAGTTCGCCTCGCACTGCGGATGGCCGTCGTTCTACGCGCCTCTGGCCGAGGACCGGGTCCGCTACATCCGCGACACCTCGATGGGCATGGAACGCGTCGAGGTCCGCTGCGCGAACTGCGACTCGCATATGGGCCATGTCTTCTCGGGCGAGGGCTACGGCACTCCCACCGATCAGCGCTACTGCATCAACTCGATCTCGTTGAAGCTCAACACCGACGCTGCGGACAGCTGAGGTGGCGACGGACACTCAGCGCACCGAGGCGACCGAGCTCGTCGTGAAGAACTTCGACGAGCTCCGGCCCACGGAGCTCTACGGAATTCTGCAGCTGCGCTCACGGGTCTTCGTCGTCGAACAGGAGTGCGTGTTCCTCGACCCCGATGGGGTGGACTCACTGCCGGAGACTCTGCATTTCTTCTACCCTCGACCGGCCACGGCGATGTCGGACACTCACGGCGCCGAGCATGGACGCGACCTCTCGCCATGGGCCTATGCCCGTCTGCTGCCGGCAGAGTTGCCCGACGGACCGGCGGCCAGGCCGGGAGCACGCAGCATCAGTCGTGTCGCCACCCACCCCGACGCCCGCGGGCAGGGTTGGGGCCGCCGACTGCTCAGCGACATCGTCCACGCCTGGTCGACTGCCCCGCTGACGCTCAATGCGCAGTCGCACCTCGAGGGGCTGTACTCGTCCCTCGGCTTCGCCCCGAACGGTCCGCGCTTCGACGAGGACGGGATCGAGCACACCCCGATGGAGCGCCCGGCCGGCTGACCGATCAGCCCTCGACCTCGGCAGCGGCGTCGACGGAGGCGATGATCTTCTGCATCACAGCGTGCAGTTCACGCACTCCGTCGACGTCCATGCCGAGCTTGGCCATCATCGTTCCGGGAATCGCCTCGGCGGTCTTGCGCAGTTCACGGCCGGTGTCGGTGAGGGTGACCTCGACGATCCGCTCGTCGCTGTCGCTGCGCGTCTTCGTGACATAGGCCAGCGCTTCGAGGCGTTTGACCAACGGGGACACAGTCGCGGGTTCGAGTCGCAGCAGTCGAGCGATCTCGCGCATCGGCAGCTTCTCGTGCTGCCACAGCGCAAGCATGACCAGATACTGCGGATGCGTCAGACTGATCGGTTCGAGCACGGAGCGATACGCGCCGATCACCCCGCGGGACGCCACCGCCAGAGCGAAGCAGATCTGGCTTTCCAGCGCCAGCGGGTTGTCCAACGGCTCCGTCGAAGCTTCGGAATCCAGCATCGTGTGTCGTCGATCCTCCGTGTCGGCAATCAGGGCGTGCATACTCTTCGAAGATTACTTAGTGCGCTAATGATTAGTGTACACTAAAGGTGAAACCTGCCCAATCCCCGCCCAAGCGGCACCTCGTCGATAGGATCCTCGCTATGTCGTCCGCCTCGCAGCCTTCCCCCGATGGTTCGAACCGGAAGCAGGTCAAGATGCAGAAGAATTCGGCACGGAAGAAGAACCAGCATCCGGAGTCCCAGCGCGGAGTGGGCTGGCTCAACAACTTCTTCCGCAAGATCGTCGGGCCGGCGCAGGTCGACAACACGCGCCCGGGCGGATACTTCGAGGACGAGACGCTGCGGCACCAGCAGCTCGATGCCATGGGGCTGGAGATGCGCACCGACGCCAACGGCCATTCCTATGTGGTGAAGAAGGGCAGCAGGTAGCCGCCGGTCGCTCCCCGACCATGCACAGGGCCGCCGCACCGAATCGGTGCGGCGGCCCTTTCCCGCTGTCTCGGACCCGGCCGGGCGACCTGCTCTCTGCCTCAGTCCCGGCCGGGTCTATGACGTTCGGTCAGCGCCAGTCGGAGATGATGTCGACGAGTTCGCGACGCGGTCCGGTGTAGAACGGAACCTCTTCGCGCACATGCAGGCGCGCCTCGGTGTTGCGCAGATCCCGCATCAGGTCGACGATGCGGTGGAGCTCGGCGGCCTCGAAGGCCAGCAGCCATTCGTAGTCGCCGAGGGCGAAGGAGGCGATCGTGTTCGCCTTGATGTCCTTGTACCCGGCGGCGGCCATACCGTGGTCGCGCAGCATCTTCGCCCGTTCGGCGGGGTCGAGGAGGTACCAGTCGTAGGACCGCACGAACGGGTACACGCAGATGTAATCGCCGGGCTCGGGATCGGTCAGCAGAGCGGGCAGGTGCGCCTTGTTGAACTCCGCCGGGCGGTGGATTCCGACGACGGACCAAACGGGTTCGAGCACTCCGCCGATCAGGCTGCGGCGGATCGCCGAGTACGCGGCCTGGACGACCTCGATTTCGGGGGCGTGGTACCAGAACATGACGTCGGCATCGGCGCGCAGGGCGGAGACGTCGTAGATTCCGCGCACGATCAGACCGCGTTCCTTCAGGGGCTCGAGAGCCGCATGCAGCTCATCGGCGAGTTCCTTACGGTCGGCATCGCCGAGTTCTCCGGCAGAGGCGAAGACGGAGTAGGCGATATACCGCGTCTGCTCGTTCGCTTCTTCGATCTGGGCGTCGGTGGGCTGAGTGTATTCGCTCATATCTGCTCCTTCTGTCTTCTCTTCATTCTGAAGTGTCACGGTGGTCGTCTGCGGGTCGGTTCAGTCTCTGGGCCGCGGCGTCCGCGCGGGCGATGCAGGCGGGTATGCCGACTCCCCCATAGGCGGATCCGGCGAGTTCGAGGCCGGACAGCGACGCGATCTCTGCGTCGATGGCGGCGATGCGTCCGGCGTGGCCTGGCAGGTACTGCGGCAGTGCGGAGTTCCAGCGCTGGACCTCCGAGCCCAGCAGCTGCGATTCAGGACGGGAGGTGATCGTCTGCCAATCGGCGAAGGCTCGTTCGACGATCTCCTCATCAGAGAACCTGCTCCAGACCTCGGGTCCGTCGCCGAAGCGTCCGATGCTCATCCGCACCAGGGCCGCCCCCGCGGGGATATGGTCGGCCGTCCACGGCCATTTGTTCGACACGAAAGTCGAGGCCTTGATGAACGTGCCCTCGGTCGCGGGGACGAGGAACCCCGAACCCTTCAGCTCGACTCCCCCGAGGTCGACGAGGGCGGCGACCAAGGCGGTGGAGGCATAGGGAATCTCGCCGAGGCGGCTCGCCGATTCCGGGGCCACCGACGTCAGGAGTCCGGCAGTCACATGAGCGGGCGTGGCGAGGACGAGTCCATCGGATTCGATGTCGTCCCCCTCGCCGCGGACGATCCATCTCTCGCCGTCCCGGTCGATCCCGGTGACACCGGCACCGAGGCGGACCGTCCCGCCGCCCCGCACGATCGCCGCGTGCAGGGCGGGGATGAGGCTGTTGATTCCGCCTTCGAAGCTCATGAACACCGGTTCCGGGTTCCCTGCCGACGCGGTCTGGGCGTCGCGGGCGGCGAGGAGCTGTGCGACGAGGTCGAGCACCGAGGTGCCTTCGACTGCGGCAGGCAGCAGCGCGGGCACCGTTTCGGCCAGGGACAGGTCCCGGCAGCGGCCGGCGTAGACGCCGCCGAGCAGCGGATCGACGAGTTCGTCGACGATGGCGCCGCCGAGGCGCTCGGACAGGAAGTCCCCCAGCGAAACGTCATCACCTTCGATCGGCGGGGTGATCCGTTCGGCCGCCAAGCGAGCGGCCGCCTCGGCGCCGATGAGGGATTCGACCTCGGCCGCTTCGGCGGGCACCCCCATGATCGTCCGTTTGGGAATCGCGTGCAGGTCTCCCCTGCTGAGCACCTGCGAGCTGTGCCGGGTCGAGGGGAACACCGAGTCGAGGCCGAGTTCGGCGGCCAGGCTCTTCGTCTCCGGACGCCGGTTGAGGCTCGCTTCGGCTCCCGAGTCGATTCCTACGGGCACGGCTCCATCGAGCGTGGTCGCTTTCAGGCAGCCGCCGAGGCGGTCGCCTGATTCCAGCACTGTGACTTGGTGGTCGGCGGAGAGACGATAGGCGGCGACGAGTCCGGAGATCCCTCCTCCGACGACGGTGATCCGAGTCATTCGATCAGCCGCGGCCGCCGAGGATCTCGGCCGAGACGCGGTGGACGAGGTCGACGACGCGACCGGGCACCTCGGGGTCGGTGTCGGGCAGGACGCCGTGGCCGAGGTTGAAGACGAAGCCGCGGTCGAGTTCGAGCCCCTTGCGCACGATCGCCTCGACGCGGGCGGACAGCGCCTCCCACGGGGCGAAGAGCAGTGCCGGGTCCAGGTTGCCCTGGAGTGCCTGACCGGGATTGACGCGAGTGGCGGCATCGGCCAGGTCGACGCGGAAGTCGACGCCGACGGTCGTCGATCCGGCCTGTGCCATGGAGCCGAGCAGCTCACCGGTCTGCACGCCGAAATGGATGCTGGGCACATCGTGTCCGGACAGTGCGTCGAAGACTGCGGTGGAGTGTTCGAGGACGTGGTTCTCGTAGTCCTCCCGAGCGAGGTAGCCGGCCCAGGAGTCGAAGAGCTGGAAGGCCTTGGCGCCGGCGTTCAGCTGCACGTCGATGAATGTCGCCGACATCTGCGCGAGTTTGCTCAGCAGGGCCGAGAACGCCTCTGGGTCGGAGACCATGAGTGACTTCGTCTTCTCGTGGTTCTTGCTCGGACCGCCTTCGATGAGGTAGCTGGCCAGGGTGAACGGGGCACCGGCGAAACCGATGAGCGGGGTGGCTTCGCCGAGTTCGGCGGTCACCCGCTGGATCGATTCCGTGATGTCCGGGATATCGGCGGCGTCGAGATCGGGCAGGGCGTCGATATCGGCGCGGGAACGCACCGGGGAGGCGATGACCGGGCCGACGCCGGGAACGATCTCCACATCGACTCCGGCGGCCTGGAGCGGGACGACGATATCGGAGAAGAAGATGGCTGCGTCGACGCCGTGGCGGCGGACCGGCTGGAGGGTGATTTCGGAGACCATCTCGGGGTCGCGGCAGGCATCGAGCATCTGAGTGCCTTCGCGCAGCTTGCGGTACTCAGGCAGGGAGCGGCCGGCCTGCCGCATGAACCAGACGGGAGTGTGTGAAACCGGCTCCGAACGCAGGGCAGCCAACAGGGGTGATGTCATGGGGCCATCTTCCCATCCTTCGATCGCTCATGCCCACTCGATGTCGGTTTCAAGACGGGCCGTCTTGCCGTCTCAGCATTCGGCCGAGGACACGATCCGACGGATTGTCCGGGGCCGCCTCGGCGTGGATGATTCCTCTGTCCCCGCGGCTGCTCTATCGTGGCAACTGTGGTCAACACCTCACCTCTCAATCGCATTCCGGCGGAGTTCTCCGCCGTGACGTCGGTGCTGCGTCAGGCGCGCAGCACGAACAACGTGTCGATTTCCGAGATTCCGGCCCCGGCCAAGCTGGCCCCGTACTCCTATGCTCTCGGCGCCGAGGTCAGCGCCGATGAGACGTTCCTGCGGGCCAGCGGCGAGACCATCGACGAACTCGCCACCGGCCGTATCGTCGTCCTCTTCGATCCCGCCGCCCCGGAGGAGTGGGAAGGCTCCTTCCGGGTCGTCTCCTATATCCGCGCCGAACTCGAACACGAACTCGGCAATGAGACGATGCTCGGGCATGTGGCATGGAGCTGGCTCGAAGATGCCCTCGATGCCAACGACTGCCAGGTGCTCGCCGCCGGCGGGACGACCACTCGGGTGCTGTCCGAGAGCTTCGGCACCTTGGCCGATCGCCCGGCCACGATAGACTTGGAGCTGCGCGCCTCGTGGACACCCGTGATTGACGAGCCGGATCTGATCGGCAATCACTTCGAGGCCTGGATCGATCTGCTCAGCACAGTCGCCGGACTGCCACCACTTCCTGAAGGAGTCACAGCCCTGCCCGGGCGCCGTCGATGACATCTGAACTACCGCTTTTGGAAACACCCGCGAACGGCATCCCCGACGTCGTCGATACCCCGGAGGATTTCTCCTCCTCGATTGCCGATCTGGCCGCCGCCAACGGTCCGATCGCCGTCGATGCCGAACGCGCTTCCGGCATCAGATACGGACAGCGCGCCTTCCTCGTCCAGCTGCGACGTGAAGGCGCGGGCACCTTCCTCCTCGATTCCGAGACGCTCGGTGACCTCAGCGACCTCAACCCGGTTCTCGGCTCCGACGAGTGGGTCATCCATTCGGTGACACAGGATCTGCCGTGCCTGCAGGAGCGCGGAATGCGCCCGGCGGCCCTGTTCGACACCGAGCTGGCCGCCAGGCTGCTCGGATGGGAGAAGTTCGGGCTGGCCGCGGTCGCCGAACGCACCCTGGGGGTGCGGCTGGCGAAGGAGCATTCGGCCGCCGATTGGTCGACGCGTCCGCTGCCGAAGGAGTGGTTGAACTATGCCGCCCTCGACGTCGAAGTGCTCCTGCCGATCCGCGACATCCTCCACCAGCAGCTTCTCGACTCGGACCGGTGGGAGTTTGCGCAGCAGGAGTTCACGCACCTGCTCGATTTCACCCCGAAGCACTTCGATGAGCCGTGGCGACGCACGCATGGACTGTCGAAGATCAGGTCCCGCCGCGACATCGCACGAGTCCGTGAGCTCTGGCAGACCCGTGACTCCATGGCCCGAGAAGCCGATCTGGCTCCCACGAAGATCCTGCGCGATCGTGAGCTCGTCGCCCTCGCCCAATCCGGTGTGAAGTCCAGCGACGATATCTTGGCTCAGTGGCGCAGACTCTCCCGCGCCGAGGCGGCCCGACTCTTCCGTGCCTACCGCAAGGCCTCCCGTTTGGGCGCCGAAGAGCTGCCGGGACGGTCCGAGCGCGGACGGTCGAAACGCAGCGAATTCAACCCGGCGGAGCTCAAAGAGCGGGTGGCGGCGCTCAAGACCGCGATGTCGGAGCTCTCCGAAGAGCTGACGATCCCCCACGATGTACTCCTCCAGCCGGCAATCGTGAAGTCCCTGGCCGCGGAGTCGAGCGTCGACGTCGAGGGCTACCTCGGCGAGGCGGGAGCCCGACCCTGGCAGATCGAGCTCAGTGCCCCCGCGCTGAAGAAGACCCTGGCCGGACTCCCCCAGGCCTGAACTCACGCTCAAGTCCTGCGGTTCGAGCGTCGGTCCTCCGTCGCCTCTGGGCGCATGGACTCACACCGCGCGGCGGGAACTCTGAGCGGCACGGTCGGCCACCTCGGCGGGCAGGGCCTTGAGGATTTCGGACACGATCGTGTCGACGTCGAGGCCCACTTCGGCGAGGATCTCTTCACGTGTCCCCTGCGGCAGGAACTCATCGGGCACGCCGAGTTCGAGCACCCCGATCCGCGAATCGGCTTCGCGCAGGTCGGAGCGGACCTGTGAACCCACACCGCCGATCTTCACTCCGTCTTCGATGACCGCGGCGAGACTGTGCTCGGCGGCGAGAGCGACGACGGATTCGGGTACAGGCAGCACCCAGCGGGGATCGACGATTGTGGAGGTGATCCCGCGGCCTTCCAGCACGTCAGCGACTTGCCCGGCCAACCTGGCGAACGGTCCGACGGAGACGATGAGCACATCGGCGGTGGCCTCTGCGGACGATTCCCGGAGGATGTCGACGCCGTCGTCGAGCCTCCTCAGCGCCGGGATATCGGCTCCGACGCTGCCGCGGGGGAATCTCACCACGGTCGGGGCGTCCGAGACGGTGACGGCTTCGCGCAGCTCTTCGGTCAGCCTTGCGGCGTCGCGGGGTGCGGCGAGGCGCAGTCCGGGGACGACGCGCAGCATCGCGATGTCCCAGATTCCGTGGTGGCTGGCTCCGTCGGGGCCGGTGATGCCGGCACGGTCGAGGACGAAGGTCACACCCTGCCGGTGGAGGGCGACGTCCATGAGCACTTGGTCGAAAGCACGGGAGAGGAACGTGGAGTAGATGCACACGACGGGGTGGAGTCCGCCGTAGGACAGGCCCGCCGCCGAGGCGACCGCATGCTGTTCGGCGATGCCGACGTCGAAGACGCGGTCGGGGAACTCCTCGGCGAATTTCGCCAGCCCCACGGGCAGGAGCATGGCGGCGGTGATGGCGACGATGTCTTCGCGTTCCTCGGCGAGTGCGCAGATCTCGGTGCCGAACACGGAGGTCCATGACGTCGATTTCGACGGTGTCGATCTCCCGGTGACGGGGTCGATGACGCCGACGGAGTGGAACTGGTCGGCGTCGTCGTTGACGGCCGGGTCGAATCCGTGCCCTTTCTGCGTGATCATGTGGACGATGATGGGGCCGCCGTCGAACTGTTTGGCCAGTTGGAGGGCCTTGTCGACCGAGGGCAGGTCGTGTCCGTCGACAGGGCCCAAGTATTTGATGCCGAGTTCGTCGAACATTCCGGTCTCGGGTGGGCTGACCATGTCTTTGAGTCCGCGTTTGACGCCGTGGATGGCGCTGTAGGCGGCGCGGCCGGGTCGGCCGGATTGGCGGAGCGTCTCCTTGCCCCAGGTGAGCAGCCTCTCGTAGCTCGAGGTGGTGCGCAGTTCGTCGAGATGGGCGGCGAATCCGCCGACGGTCGGGGCGTAGGAGCGGCCATTGTCGTTGACGACGATGACCAGCCGCCTCGGCGGGGTGGAGGTGTCGGCTGCGATGGTGTTGAGCGCTTCCCAGGCCATTCCCCCGGTCAGGGCTCCGTCGCCGATGACGGCGACGACGTGGCGGTCTCGCTCACCGGTGAGCTGGCGGGCCTTGGCGATGCCGTCGGCCCAGGACAGGGAGGCCGAGGCGTGTGAGTTCTCAACGACGTCGTGCTCGCTCTCTTGCCGGCTCGGGTAGCCGGAGAGGCCGTCGCGCTGCCGCAGGGTGGGGAACTCCTCGCGGCGGCCGGTGAGCAGTTTGTGCACATATGTCTGGTGGCCGACGTCGAAGATGATCGTGTCGCGCGGCGAGTCGAAGGTGCGGTGGAGGCCAATGGTCAGTTCGACGACTCCGAGGTTGGGGCCCAGATGTCCGCCCGTGCCGGACACGGTCGTGATGAGGTAGTCGCGGATCTCTTTGGCCAGCACTTCGCATTCGCCAGCCGAGAGTCGACGCAGATCGGCAGGCGAGCCGAGGGATTCGAGAAAGGTCATGCGGCCTCAGTTCTGACGACATCGTTGGCGGACAGATTCCATCCGCCCCATCCTATCGCTCACAGATGCGTCCCTCACCCTTCGCGACATATCTCCGCGCTGCAGTACCCCGCAGCCTTCTCGCTGCACCGCCTCGGCGCAGTATCCCTCAGCTTTCCCGCTGCACCTCCCCGCGGCACACCACCCCTCAGCCTTCTGGTCACACCGCCTCGGCGCCGGCAATTCGCACCATTGCGAGCGCACCCCTCACCGTTCATGGCACACCAACCCGTTGCAGCACGGTGTTGAGCGACTGCCGATGAGTGATGGTCGCATTTGCGCCCACCCCCACCCACGCCGAGGTGGCCGACCGCCAGCGCACGGATTCCCGCGGACGCGCTCACGCTTCCCGACAATCCCGCGCGACAGCGACCGTCCCTCACCCTTCGCCGCACAGCGCACCGCTGCAACGAGGCGATCTGCCACGAACGGTGACGGATTCCTTGGCAGCGGTGTGTTTAGTCACGAACGGTGACGGATGCCGAACTGCGTGGAGGACGTGACGCGAACGGTGAGGGATGCTCGATCAACGGCACCGTCACACGCGCCCGGGCACGACGAAGGCCGGTGGGAACAAATCCCACCGGCCTTCGTTGTGTTCCGGCTCAGCGCCTCAGCGCGAACCGACTGCCGCGAGTCGCAGACTCACAGCGCAGCCTGGTGCGGCGAAGTCGCCGCTCAGGCCTCGTCTCCTGCGATCAGGCTTCTGCGAGCTGACGCAGAACGTACTGAGACATGCTTCGATGACCAAGCTTGCCGAAATTGGAATGCCTATTTTACAAAAGTGCAGGTCAGGGGCTTATCGGCCGTTCAAATATCGCTTCCGCTCAGTTGGTGAAGCACCTACGTCGACGTCCTGCGGTAGCGACAGTTATACAGAAACCAGCGGTTCACTCGCATTCTCCAGCACGAGCCGAATGACAAGAGTCCTTCGTAACCAATGCCGAAAACGGTCCATTCCACCTGAAATCGTCGACGACTCCTGCCTCAGCTGACGGACAACTTGGACCAAAAGGATCGTCCTCGACCTCAGCTAGTCCACACCGACTCCACCATTCGACCTTTAGTAAGGGTAGCGATGACCCAGCCGCACAAGTATCCCGAAGCATTAATCAACAATTATGTGCAGCCTTCCCCTACTAGCCGGGGCGAACAAACGATTGGGGATGTGCAACGCTGGGCTGGGTGAAACACACACGCGGAGTCGAAACCCTCAACGCCCGCCTGTTCCTTGTCGGGCCGAGGATCGCACATCTGAGCTGAAAGCTAGATCCTCCAAGGTAGGCCGGGTAACCTAGCCTACTCTCTATCGCTCTGACCTCGTTCTGCCCCGGCCGTGTCACGACGGCGGAGAATTCCAACCATCCGCTCCCGAAGTGACCTGATGCCAATCCTCATAGCCAGCACCCGTTGCGAGAACATTGCTGGCATAACCGTCAAGGGCGGGACCCGGGTGTCCCAAAATACAGGCCCGGGTCCGCCTTGATCGTGCCATGCAACTCGCACACAAATGTCACTGATGTAAGAGATCTGATCGAATCCGGCCAGGTCTGTACGCTCTGAATTGAGCCATGCCTTTCCATCCAGAAAACCAATCCCCCGGTCGAAATCGAGCTCTCCCCCGAGCCGCATTGCCCGATATGCCAGAGTCGCCGACTGTTGCCTCATGGGCATGACTGCCGCGTCAACCAGAGGCCCGCCTTCGAGGAACTGTACAAATACAGCAGGGGGAGAAAAGCCACCGTCCGCCATCCAGCACCCGGTGGCCTTTATGAAGTACTTCCCGAGATCGCGCACTGACTCTTGCCAATCCGGCCCATAGACATCGGCCCAGTCAATTTGTTTTGCGCGGCTGAGACTTCGCGCATGCTCCCAAACGTACTTCGCATATTTGTCGTATGCCTCATCGAATGGTTGGCTTCGGGCGTTATTGCACTCGCGACACAACGTCTTTCCAAACTTGACGGCGCTGCTCTTCACACTCGGCACAGACCAAAGTTCTTGCCCGTCCCGACCAAGATAAAGTCCCTCTTCTCCCCACATTTGGCGAAGAAGACTTGCTTTGTGTTTGTGCTCTCGACTGTCAGCAGCTCCACCGCACCACCAGCATTTGCCAGATTGGTCAGTCCGCAGCCGATCGAGGTCTTCCTGATTCGGCGAGTCCCCTGTCATACGTACATATTGGCAGGTAGGTCTGACATGAAACTCCACTTCGCCTGCCCGACGGGGCGAATAGTCGATAAGGAATGTGCAACCGAACCATCCGATATAGCTCGCCGACCGCAGTCGTCTATGTGCTAGCCAGCGAACCGACTACTCCCGATCGACGACCACTTCGAGACTGTCTCGGAGCAAACGAATTTCGTCTGGACTGAGGATAATTTTGTCACCCACGTTGAACCGCGTCACCGTTTTGCACTTGACGCCATGATCTTTAGAAACGACCCCATTGTGATGGGCAATATCGTGCCTCAAGTGCCGCAAATCACCCATGACATCTGACGAAATTTTATTGAGTTCGACTCCCTCAAGCCTCGCGAACTCTGGCCGATAATAATTCTCCCACCGAGCGAAGATGAGCGTGATCCATGCATGAGTGAGCCATTCGCGCAACCAGCCGTTCGTGTCGATTGCGCCATTAAGATCGCTGAGTCGCCATCGAGCATCTATTCGAGCACCCGGTGTGGTGGGCGCGTCTTGGCTGATCGTCATGAGTGGATCAGGATTGCTGGCGGTAGGTCGAATATTGGCCGAATCAGCAAACCTAGACAGACCAAGCTGAGTAAAAACCATCGTACTGGAGGACGTCAAGAATTCGTGGCTCAGCTCGTCGAATAGTTCCTGGCTCATCTGAATAGTATGGCATGGCACTAGTCGCGAGGTTCCAGTGAGAAACTACCCATATGAACCGACCTGTCAACGATATGCAACTCAGAGTTCTTCGCTGGGTGGCCGATGGCGCGGACATAGACAATCCACCGAACGATACGTTCAAGATGAGCGCCGGTGCACTCAGAGACCGAAAACTCATCAAGGTCAGCAAGAGCAACGGAAAGTGGGATGCCACGATCACCGAGATAGGCACCTACCACCTCGAGCACGGCCGATATCCACAAACGAATCGCGCCCCTTCCAACCGCCGTCGAAATCAACTTCCCAAGCCTCGAACCGCACCCAGCAAGTCACCTAAAGAGGCTCTTCACAGATGGCGGTGTAGTTCGGTTCTGAATCCTCCGGTGTCCAGTAGCGATCGGATGACGTAGTGGGCGAGGTTGCGGAAGCCGAGGGCGGTGCCGCGGAGGTGTTCGAGTCGGCCGTTGATCGCTTCGGAGGGGCCGTTGCTGGTGCCGGGGTGGTCGAAGTAGGCCAGCACGTCCAGGGCCCGCCGTTTCAATGTCCGGCCGAGGGTGATCAGCTCGGTGAGCTGCGTGGGCACTCCTTCGGAGAGATCGTCGATCACGGCGTACAGAGCCTTCTTCCCGGTCGCCGGGTCGGGGTGGCGGTAGGCGGCGACGATGCGCTGGTAGATGCCCCAGGTCGCCTCGACCTCGACATGCGCGTCGCTGGCGAACACGGCCTTCAGCCGGATGACCTGCTTGTCGGTGAGCAGGTCAGCGCCGGTGTGCAGCACGCGCCGGATCCCGTAGAGCGGATCCCCAGATCGGCCCCGATGGCCGAGGGTGGTCTGTTGGACGCGTTGGCGGCACTGATCGGTCTTCTCGCCGGCCAGGGCGACGACGTGGAAAGGGTCCATCACCGCGGTCGCCTCGGGCAGCTCCTCGGCGGTCGCGGTCTTGAAGCCGGAGAACCCGTCCATCGCGACGACCTCGACCCCGTCCCGGAACGCTATGGTCTGGCCCTCGAGCCAGGTCTTGAACACTTTCTTCGAGCGCCCCGGGACCATGTCCAGCAGTCTGGACGGGCCGTTGCCGTCGCGGATCGGGGTCAGGTCGATGATGACGGTGACGTACTTGCTGCCCCGGCGAGTGTGGGACCACACGTACTCGTCCACGCCGATGACGCGGACCCCGTCAAGGCGGGTGGGATCGTTGATCAGCAGGTCCTGGCCGGTGGCCAGGATCGCATCGTTGGCGGTGTTCCAGGCGACTGCGAGCCCGGCGGCGATCCGGGCGACGGACAAGCGATCGATGACCACCCCCTTTAGTGCCCAGAGAGCGGCGTGCCGGGAGAGCACGGCCCGGGGCTCGGCCGCGGCAGTGGTGTCCTGCCGCCACACGCTGCAGCAGTCCGGGCAACGGTATCGACGCACTCTGACCTGCAGCACTGTGGGTCTCCAGCCCAGCGGGACGTGGGCGAGATGCCGGACCACGGTGCCCCGGGAGACGCCCTGCTGGCCGCAACCATGGCACCAGTTGTCCGGTTCGAGCACGCGACACTCCAACACCGATCGATGCGGCTCGATCAGCTGCCCCGTCACGGTCAGGCCCAGGCGGTCGAGCTGGCAGAAGGTATCGAGATCGGGCGCGGTGAAGGTAGCGTTGAGCACGTCGAGGTCTTCCTGATGGCGAGCGTAGGAACTTCCATCATCGGGAGACCTCGACGTCTACCCCGACACCGCCACGCCGACAGCTCCTACACCCTCATCTGCGAAGAGCCCAGAAACCAGCTACACCCTCAGATGCGATGAGGCCCTTCTTCATCCGGCGTATGCCCTCCAGGCCCAGGGTCCGCATCACTTCCGACGCCCGTACAGGCTCTCTGGCGTGATCTGCACCTGTCCGGGGGACTGCCGCGCGGATAGGTGACATCTGATCTGGCTTGCCCGCTGGGCGGCCTGGAAGGATGTGCATCATGCCCGCTGCCTACCCCCGAGAGTTCCGCGAAGATGTCGTGCGAGTGGCCCGGTCCCGCGAGGACGGCGTCACGATCGCGCAGATCGCGAAGGACTTCGGCGTCCACGAGATGACGCTCCATAAGTGGATCCGCCAAGCAGATATCGACGACGGCAACCGTCCCGGCAAGACACGGGAGGATTCCACCGAGCTGCGCGATGCCCGCAAGCGGATCCGGTTGCTCGAGCAGGAGAACGAGGTCCTGCGCCGTGCTGCCGCCTACCTGTCCCAGGCGAACCTGCCGGGAAAAGGTTCTACCCGCTCGTGAGCGAGCTCGCCGCGGGCGGGGTCCCCGTCGCGGTGTCCCTGCGGGTCCTGAAGCTCTCCCGCCAACCCTACTACCGCTGGCTTAAACACCAGGTCACCGAGTCCGAACTGGTTCAGGCCTATCGAGCCAACGCCTTGGTGGACGCCCATCGCGACGACCCCGAGTACGGCTACCGGTTCCTCGTCAGTGAAGCCGCCGAGGCCGGCGAGGTGATGTGCGAGCGGACGGCGTGGAAGATCTGCCGGGACAACCAGTGGTGGTCCGCGTTCGGGAAGAAGCGCGGCAAGAACGGGAAGCGCCCGGGCCCGCCGGTCCACGATGACCTCGTCAAGCGCGACTTCACCGCCGATGACGTCAACGAGCTGTGGCTGACCGACATCACCGAGCACTGGACCGACGAGGGCAAGCTCTACCTCTGCGCGATCAAGGACGTGTTCTCCGGACGGATAGTGGGCTACTCCATCAGCGACCGGATGAAGGCCCGCCTCGCAGTGAACGCGCTGGACAACGCGATATCCAGGCGCCGTGACGCTGTCGGTTGCATCGTGCGTTCGGATAGAGGATCTCAGTTCAGGTCACGGAAGTTCGTGCACGCGCTGAACCGCCATCACCTCATCGGATCGATGGGGAAAGTCGGTGCTGCCGGTGATAACGCCGCGATGGAATCGTTCTTCGCGCTGCTCCAGAAGAACGTCCTGGACCGCAAGCGGTGGCGGACCCGAGAAGCGCTCCGGATCGCGATCATCACCTGGATCGAGAGGACCTACCACCGACGACGCCGGCAGGCCCGCCTGGGCCGATTGACCCCCATCGAACACGAGACCATCATGAACCCGGTCGCCCTCGCGGCCTGACACCCCAACTGTCACCTATCCGCGCGGCAGTCCCCGGTGACGGGGTGGGTCGTCCAGGCGAGGTGGCGGATCTTGTCCTCGACCAGGGCGTCTGTGACGGTGCGGGCAGCGATGCGGGCCGGCCTCTTCCAGGACCGGTAGGTGCGTGCAGCGATCGTCAGGCCCTGCTGGCGCAGGACGCGGAGGATCGGCTCGACTGCATAGCCCTGGGTGCGCATCTCGTCGATGAACGCGCAGATCATCGGTTTCGGGGGTCGAGCTCCCCCGCGAAGATAATCGACGCCCGACGAAGGATCTCATTGTCCTCGCGAAGCCGCTTGTTCTCCGCCTTCAGCCTCTTGACCTCGGCAGACTCCTCGGTCGTGACGCCGGGACGGGTCCCGTCGTCGACCTCGGCCTGGGCCAGCCAGCGCCGCACAGACTCCCGCGAGACGCCCTCCTGCCGAGCCACTGCGGTGACGGCGGTAGTCAGGGTGGGGTACTCCTGGAGGTGCTCCCTGACGAGCCGCACGCACCTCGCGCGCAGCTGGGGATCGATCTTCTTCGGCACGCTGTCCATCCTCTCGGACTCAAACAGCAGCGGCATCAGACCTAGGCCGATTCACTCCGAGGAACACGGCTTGTCGAAACTTACTGCGCATACAGCAGACCCGGGTCTGTGGATAGCTGAGCTCGACTGGCTTCGAGCTGTCTGTCCTGCTCTTGCTGCCAGCGGACTGGGTCGCTCCGGAGCTTGGTGCGGTGGCGGCGGATTCGTGTGATGGCGATGTTCAGGGCGCGGTCGGCGGTTGCGTTGTGTCGCAGTCCCATCTCGTCGCTGATGTTGGATCGATGGAAGCGCCGTGCCAGTGCGTGCAGGACTGGGGTTCCCAGTGCGGTGGGCACGTTGAAGAAGTCGTTCACGAGTTCGGAGACGGACTTGAGCGTTGCCGTGGCAAGGGCTTGCGCTTCGGGGATGAGGGGGCCGGTGACGGCTTGGAGCATGTCGTCCAGGCGTTGGGCCTGGGCGTTGCTCTGGATTCCTTCGACGAGTTCTGGCCTGATGCCGAGCAGGTGCGCGAGGACCCACCAGTAGCGGTAGAGCGATTCGGTCTCCGGGGTGGTCAGCCCGAGGCCCATCTGTGCTTCTGCCTCGAGGGAGGTCAGTGTGAAGTCGATCCAGGTCCGGGCGAGGTCGACCTGGTTGATAGGTGCCCCATGGACATTCTCGTCGTATCCCCGGGTGAGAGCCAGGTGCCGCATTCTGGCATGCAGCATGCGCACCTGCAGCGTCGCGACGTATCCGGCTTCTCCTGGGCGGAGGGACCCTGGGAGCATCGCTGTGCTGACCCAGGTCCCGGTCTCGCGGATGCGGCGGTCAGCGCCGTCGATGAGCCTGCCGGTGGTGGTGAGCACCTCCGCGATCGACGGTGATTGGTAGACGCGGATGAGGGCACCGGCGCTGAGGGACACGATGTGTGCGGCGGACGGCATCGTGAAGAACGGCAGCGATCCGGTGTCGAGGACCTCGTCGCTGGCGTAGTCGGGAAGCGTCTCGGCGTCGGCGAGGAGCGCCGCGATGGCCGGATGGGGATCAGAGATGGATGCGAGACCCTGGGTGACGCCCTGACGCAGCTGACTGCGGACCTCCTTGCCGTCACCAGTGTGTTCCACGTCGACGACGGCATCTGCGAGGGGGTCGCCGGTGGTCAGTGCGCGGGCGAGGATGTCGGCGCGGTCGGCGCCGAACTGCAGGACGATGCCGCTGCGGATACCTCGCCCGGTCGGCCATCGCGGGGTTGAACCGTTCGAGGTCATTGTGCTGCTCCCCCGCTGACGAGCAGGTCCTGGCCGCTCACCCATGCGGCGAGGTCGCCGGCGAAGTACTCGGCGGCGTCGGCGACATCGTCGGGTCGTCCCATACGTCCGCCGATGGGCCGAGCCTGGTTCTGCAGCTTGAAGGGGTCGTCGGCGGCGATCTCGGTGAACACGCCTGCTCCTTCGATCACGGTGGGGAGGATCGTGTTAACGGTGACTCCGCGGTGTCCGATCTCCATCGCGAGAACGCGGACGAGGTAGCGGGCGGACATCTTCGAGGACCCGTAGAGTCCCACCCCGGGGAAGGGGCCGCAGGTGGTGCTCGAGCCGATCGGGAGGATCCTGCCGTTGTCGGCGATATGACGCGCGGCGCGTTGGAGGGTGAAAAATGTGCCTTTGGTGTTGATCGCGTAGAGGCGGTCGTGGTCCTCTTCGGTGGCATCAAGCACTGGCTGGTCGATGATCTCCACGCCCGCGTTGGCGACGACGATGTCGATCTTTCCGAACTCGGCGATCGCGGCCTCGAACAATGCGTCGATCTGCATGAGGTCTCGCAGGTCCGCCTGGACGGCGATCACCTCGCCACCGGCGTCCTGGATAGTTTCGAGGGTACGACGAGCGCCGGTCGCGTCGGAGGCGTAGTTGAGAATCACCTTCGCTCCGAGAGATGCGTACCGAGAGGCGATCTCCGCGCCGACGCCACGGGCGGACCCGGTGACGAGGGCGACTTTTCCGGTGAGGTCAGTCATGATGGTGCTCCTTTGTCCAGCGGCCTCGTGGCCGGGGAGATGATCGTGGTTGACAGACGACGAGGGTGTAGTCAGCGGCTCGGGAACCGGACCTGGGTGAGCTTCTGGGTGAGGTCCCACATGCGGGTGGCGTCGTCAGGGCTGCGCAGGCGGGAGTAGAGCTTCTGCTCGGCAGGGCGGCCGCCGAGCCCGCGGATGCCGCTGGGACCGAAGAACTTTCCGCCCTGGTCGCCGGGCGTCGTGGCGGCCATCAGCGCTGGCAAGCCAGCGCTGGCGACGGTGCCCATGATCCCGATCCGGGACAGCAGCGTGATCAGTCCTCGAGAGCGCACCGCGTGGGTGCGTCCGATCTCGGGGCGGACGTCGAGCAAGCTGGTGGGTGCGACGCCGGGGTGGGAGAGGTTCGCGGTGATGCCCCATCCCGCGACTCTGCTGCGTCGGTCGAGTTCGAGTCCGAACAGGCCGTAGGCGATCTTGGAGTGGGAGTAGGCGTCCATGGAATCGTAGGAGCGCTCCCAGTTGGGATCCTCCCAGTTCACGGCCCCCTGGTTCGCGGCGATGCTGATCTGCAGCGTCACCCGGGCGCCTCCCGCCTGCAGGAGAGGCAGGAGATGCCCGATGAGGGCGGCGTGGCCGAGGTGGTTGGTGCCGAACTGCAGCTCGAAACCGTCCTTGGTGGTCTGCCGCTCGGGCGGATGCATGATGCCGGCGTTGCCGATGAACATGTGGATCGGATCACCCTCGTAGTTCAGGGTCTCGCCGAGGGCTGCGACCGAGTCCAGGGAGGACAGGTCGAGGGAACGCAGGGACACGCTCGCCTTCGGTGCTCGCTCCCGGATCGTCGCGATCGCCGCCTCTCCCTTGGACTGGTTACGGACGGGGAGGACGAGGTCGGCTCCGGCGGCGGCGAGGCGCGCGGCGATGACGAGCCCCATACCGTCACTGCCGCCGGTGAGCAGGACGCGCTTGCCGGTCAGATCGGGAAGGGTGATGTCGATGGGGCTCCGGGTCATGAATTCTGCGCTCTCTCAGGAAGTTCCTCGGTCTCTAGCGAGCCTGGCGCATTGCCGGAGGCGGATCCAGGACCTCCCGATCAGTGGCTGAGCAGATCCATCACGGTGGTCGACCGTGGGGAGGGGTGGATCGGGAGGACCTGGATCCACCCGGTTCCCTCGCGTCAGAATGGGGGGGACGAGAGGACGTACATGGACATCGACCGAGACGGACTGGCGGAGTTCCTGCGGCACCGACGCGAAGCACTGCAGCCCGAGGATGTCGGGCTCCCTCGCGGAGTGCGCCGCCGCACGGTTGGGCTGCGCCGGGAGGAGATCGCGGCACTGTGCCACATGTCCCCGGACTACTACGCCCGCCTCGAACGCGCCAGCGGACCGCGACCCTCAGAGCAGATGATCGCCTCGATCGCACAAGGACTGCATCTGAACCATGCCGAGCGCGACCACCTGTTCCACCTCGCCGGTCGTACATCTCCGAGCAGGAGTGGGGCGAGCGAGCAGCACATCGCTCCGGGACTACTGAGGATCCTCGACCGCCTCCAAGACACACCGGCGGAGATCGTCACCGAGCTCGGCGAGACCCTCCGCCAGACGCGCCTGGGCATCGCGCTGACCGGTGATCTCACTGTCTACCAAGGGCCTGCACGGAGCATCGGGTACCGATGGTTCACGGACCCGTCCGCTCGCGCCCGCTATGCCAGCGGTGAGCACGACCATCTCTCCCGTGTCTTTGTCTCCCGCCTGCGCGAGGTCATCGGCAGGCGCGGACCGCAATCTCACGCTGCGGCGTTGGCTGAAGGCCTCCTCGAGGAGAGCCAGGAGTTCCGCACCCTCTGGGAGCGTCATGAGGTGGGCTTTCGCCCGGGAACGGGGAAACGATTCATCCATCCCGAGGTCGGCCTCTTGGAGCTGGACTGCCAGACCCTTGTCGAACCCGAACAGGCTCACCTGCTGCTGGTCTACACCGCGGCGCCGGGAAGCGAGGCCCACGAGAAGCTGCAGCTCCTGTCCGTCATTGGCAGTGAACTGGGCTGACCTTTCTACGCACCGGAGATCGCGCTCCTTCTCTCGTTGGCCTCGCTCCTGGAGATGACGTCGCGCAGTCGAAGCGGGAAGGCGCCCTCGGGGGAGCGCGGGCGCATTACTGCCTCATCGCATCTGAGGGTGTAGCTGGTTTCTGAAGCCGCCTGATTCGAGGAGACTGCGGGCGACGTAGTTCGTGAGTTTCCGGAAGCCGAGGGCAGAACCGCGGAGGTGCTCGAGGCGGCCGTTGATTGCTTCGGTGGGGCCGTTGCTGGTGCCGGGGCGGTCGAAGAACGCCAGGATGTCGTCGGCGCGCTTGGTCAGCGTCCGGCCGAGCTTCTCGAGCTCGACGAGTGTGTCTGGGACTTTCCCGCTGAGGGCCGCGATGACCTTCTCCATCCTCGTTCTGGCTCTGGTCCGGTCGGGTTCTCGGTAGGCGGTGATCATGGCCTGGTAGATCTCCCAGGTCGCCTCGACCGCAGCGTGCGGATGGTGGGCGAACAGGGCGCTGAGGCGGTCGCGTTGGCGCTCGGTCAACAGCTTGATCCCGGTGTGGAGGGTGCGGCGGGCCTTGTAGAGAGGGTCGTCTTTCCGACCTCGGCGCTTGTGGAGCTTCTGTTGGACGCGTCGGCGGCCGTCGTCCAGAGCATCCCCGGCCAGGCGGACGACATGGAAGGGATCCATGACCGCGACCGCGCCGGGCAGGGTCTCGCTTGTCGCGGTCTTGAACCCCGTGAATCCGTCCATCGCGACCACCTCGATGCGGTCCTTCCAGCTCTTGGGGCGCGCTTCGAGCCAGGCCTTGAACGCTGCCTTGGAGCGTCCTTCGACCATGTCCAGCAGCCTTGCCGACCCAGTCTTGTTCCTGGTGGGGGTGAGGTCGATGATCACGGTGACGTACTTGTCGCCGCGGCGCGTGTGCCGCCAGACGTGCTCGTCGACGCCGATCACGCGGACTCCGTCGAAGCGGGCCGGATCATCGATCAGCAGGCGTTTCCCCTCGGCCAGAACGGCGTCGTTCGCGGTGTGCCAGGCCACGCCCAGCCCGGCAGCGACCCGCGCGATCGAGAGGTGGTCGATGACCAGGGCCTCCAACGCCCATCGCATCCCGCCCCGGGAGAGCTTCGCCCGTTCAGCCGCCGCAGCGGTGGTGTCTTCGCGCCAGTGGTCACCGCAGTGATCACACCGGTAGCGGCGGATCCGCACCAGCAACGTGGTGGGTCGGTGACCGAACGGCTCGTGGGCGAAGGACCGGGAGATGGATCCTCGCGAGGTCGCTCGGGCTCCGCAGGCGCGGCACCACGGATCCTCCTCGGCGAGCCGGCACTCCAGCACCGCCCGCCGGGGCGTGAGCCGTTGACCTACCACCACCAGACCGAGCTCGCCGAGGCGGGCGAAGGTCGTCAGGTCGGGGCTGTCGAAGGTAGCGTTGGGCACGTCGAGGTCTTCCTGATGGCGAGCGTAGAACTTCCATCATCGGGAGACCTCGACGTCTATCCCGGCACCAACGCGCCCACCCCACGCCCCGCTGCTACCCCCTCATTTGCGAAGAGCCGGAATGACTTCCGAATCCCAATGCCCACAAAAGCAACGAACAATTGCCCGACAAGAATCTCGCCCACCCAGGCTCGGTCAGGGACTGGCGGTAGGGCTCACCACTCATGAGACAAGGAAATACTTTCATTTCAGAGTGTCTTAAAGTGGTCAGGTCCCGTCTCGTTACGCCCACCCATGATTCTCGTGGAAGGGACCCATTTCCCAACGGAGTGACCCATTGCTCCCCTCAGGCTTCGAACCGACGAGACTCCCTTACCCGCCACAACTCCAACAGAACGGGTTCGGGCTCACGCGCTGATCCTCGGGATCGTTGCCGTCGCTTTGGCGCTCATCCCTTTCGTTTCGATTTTCACCGCGATCCCGGCTGCCATCGTCGCCGCAGTGTTCGGCATAATCGGGATACGTCGGGTCCGTCGCAGTGTTGCGACGAATCGGAGCTCAGCGCTCGTCGGACTCATTGCTGCACGTCTTGCGGTGATCCTCGCGATCGTCTCCTCTATCGTCGGAAGAAACCTCATTAACCAGATCTCCAGCGACCGAGCCGAAGGTACGAGTAGTGAGGCGGCGGATTCGAGCCCCGACGCGGAAGCAGCCGCTTTAGAGGAGGAGCGGGCGAACTCGATTCCACTCCCTGACGACGAAGCCAAGTTCGATGGTCAGATGCCCGATGACATCCTCGGCGGGGTCTACCAGGCAACCCAATGCGAGGGTGATGTCACGGTCACAGTCAGCGACCTGTATGCCGACCGTGACGACAATCGGGACCTGCTTTGCTTGGATGCTGTCTACATTAACGACGCGACCGAGCCGCGAAACGCGCAGAGACATGATTTCACTCTTCAGACCGTGGACAACAGTGCTGACCGTTTCGGCGCGACTGTACCGATGACCCGAGAGGGTGGTATGCCTAACGCCACTCTGGAAACACAGGAGAAGACCGAGGGGCAGGTATGTTTCGCCCCATCTGACACATCTAGTGCCGTGGTTCTGGTCTTTGAGACCATATCCCCGGCAGGCCGCGCCGCGGATTGCCTGGATCATGGATCGCTGACCACGGCTAAACCCAAACTCACCCAAATTCGGAGGGGTCGGAAAGGAGTTCGTGGCCGTAGTGAACTCGTCGTCCCGACGTTTGGCCTCGTCGGGCAGGTGAATTGAAGGGGCTGTCATTCAGGCGAGCCTTGGCGATATCCCCCGGGGGATACTCACCGTCCTCGCTGATACGGGATGAACCTCCAGCGCAAAGGTCTCCGCCTCCCCGCCGCGATACACGGTCATCGCCATCTCCGAGATATGAAGCGGCCCGCCACCGACAGACACACGGGCGGTGCTCGCCTCTGGAAAGGCCGCGACCCCAGCCTCCGGTCGCGCGGAGACTATATCGTCAAGCGTGCTGCGAAGGCTGTCCGGGACGCGCATCAGCGCGCGAGAGGCCTCGACCTCAACTTCGAGAAACCCGGAGTCGAGGTCCATGGGCTGCTCGAGCTCCGCGCCGTAGAGAAGCGTCAGAAGCGCCAAAGGCCCGAGCGCAGGTCGAGGAAGATCGACCGTCATCCAGTCATCACTGCCCGCAGCGCGGGTGTGCAGCACGTCATGAATGGCAATGCTCTCGCCACGGTTGTCAGCACCAGGACCGTCCGCGTCAGGCATCTCGAACCGAGTGCGTGAGTGGGCGACACCTTCGCGGGGGCTCACATAGGCATTCTCAGTTGTTCGGATACCGGCGACCGCGTGGACGAACGACGCTTCCACAGCTTCCGCCGACAATGTCTCGTTCAGCGCTTCTTCCAGTGTAGGCATGATCTCTCCTCAACCTGATTGCGGCGTGCTTCTATGACTGCGCAGGAGCGCGGGTGAGGTGCTCCAGCCAGGCGGCGTGACCTCGATAGGCTGCCCGCCCCTCACCGGTAAGGGCAAGCATGGTGACCGAGCGCGAACGAGCCCCGGCTTGGGCAGAGCGGCTCGACTGGTCGACGTACCCGGCGTCGAGCAATACCCGCACGTTCTTCGACAGATGCGAGTCGGTGATGCCGAGAGCTGTTTGAACCTCTGAGAATCGAACAGGATCTGCCGAGGCCGCCAGCACAGCGCACACCTGCAACCGGATGGGCGAGTGAATCACCTCGTCGAACACTCGCCTTTCGTCGCGCTCATGGTCAGAAGATCCACTTGCCATGTTGGCAACAGTAGTCGCCGCATGCCAATGTGGCAAGTCACCAGGATTCAGGCCCAAGAAGACCGATTAGAAACTCTCGTCGCCTGAGGAGCGCAAGCCATCTCGCCGGAAGACTGCCTAATGGGTATACCCCTTTGACATCCGAGATCCCGGCCGGAAGAATGCTGTCAAACGGGTCCTGATTTCACCGATTGGACAGACATGCCTACCGACTCCGAGAACCCCTCAGATGCTCTCTTCGGGCAGACGCTTGGCTACGTGCGCGTCAGCAGCGCCGATCAGAATCCTGGCCGGCAATACGAGATCATCGGCTGGTGCGATAAGACCTTCGAGGACAAGCTCAGCGGGAAGTCCCGCGCCAACCGGACCGGCCTGAACAAGCTCATCGACTATGCACGAGAGGGCGACCATATTCGTGTCGCCTCGCTGGATCGACTCGGGCGAGACACCCGAGATCTCTATTCGCTTGTCGACACGCTCACCGGGAAGGGCTGCACCGTCACCTTCGTCTCGGAGAACATCACTGTGTCCAAAGATGGCAGCTCCCCCATGCAGGAACTCTTCCTGACATTCCTATCGGGGATGGCACAGTTTGAGCGTGCGCGGATCCTCGAGCGCCAGCGTGAAGGGATCGAGCTGGCCAAAGCTCAAGGCGTCTATCAGCGCAAGCTCACCGACGAGGACGTGCAAGCCTGCCGAGCGATGATCGACATGGGGATCTCCGTGGCCGAAGTCGCCCGTCGATACGAGGTCTCTCGGCAGACTCTCTACAACGCACTCAAAGGAGCCGGGGCCTATTCTCCCGATCCCTGAGGAACTAAGCGTCTCAATCCTTTAATAGCAAACGAGGTGACGACAGTCGATTTTATGCGAAGCGTTTTTTGACAAGATCGCTGACGCGGACCCGGTTGATGATCAGCACCCCGGACAGCGAAGCTGCTGCGGTGAGCACGGTTGTGCTGATGAATGGGACTGCAAGAACTCGCGCCGCGATTGCGATATCCATTCCAGGTATCCATGGCAGCGCTGCGATGCACAATAGTGCGGCCGTGCCAGTGCTGAGCACCCCTCTCAGTCCTAGCCGTGACCACCATGCTCGCATGAGGGAGTAGCCGTGCAACCGTTGCACTCCCAGCGCTGCAGCGTCGCGAGCTAGCGCACCGATCGTAGCCACAATGACCAGCGCGGCGAAGGTTCCAGAAAGCGCTAGAAGGGGCGTTGTCGACAACGGTTGGGCATCCACTGCATCGTCAGTGTCTTCAACGAACGTGGTAGGAGTGGTCAATGCTGCATCTGGATCTGTTTCGAGGATCTCTTCATTCACCTGCCGGCTGATCGCTCCAAGGAAGCCCTCGAAATCTCTGCGATTATCGGTTTCGGCTTTGTAGACACCAATTGCTGGGAGGTTCGCGAACATGTCTTCTAACGGGCGGAATGTGAGGTCGTAGCTATTCGCGAGGCTCTGCGGAGTCTCTTTCGTAGCGCCGGGTTTCGTCGACAGCACTGTCCCTGTCGCCTGCGTTTCGGAGTTGGTGAGCGTGTTTTCGCCTGTGAGGCCTGCGCGGTCAAAGATCTTCGTTGAGTGGTTGAGTCGAATGTAGTAGGTGAGGTCGAGGCCGTTTCCATCTGCCTGGCGAACGGTTCTTCTTACGAGATTGACATTGTTCTCATCCGCCGCGGTAGTGAGAATTCGTTCTGTCGCCGAGGGATCCTGGACGGGTACATCGCGGGGCCACATGAAGACCGCCATGTCCTGGGTGAGATTCTCAGTGGCGGTTTCCTGCGCACGCTTGATTTCGGTGGTCAGTCCAAGAGCTGCTGTGATGATGAAGGTGAGGAAGAGGGTGATCGCGACGAAGTTTCTCACGAATGTGCGTCCTCGCGGCCTGCATCTTGGTTTGATGTTCGTTTGGGTTTACTCAGGGAGGCGACTTCTACGGTTCTAGTACAGATTTCAGCCACCCGAAGGTCATGCGTTGCGAGGAGGATGGTCCGTCCGTCGGCGCTCATTTCCCTCAGGAGTTTGACGATTTCATCGCGGTTGTTTTCATCGAGTGATCCGGTGGGTTCGTCGGCGAGGACGAGTTCGCATGGTTTCAGCCAAAGACGCGCGATGGCTACTCTCTGCTGCTCCCCTCCGGAGAGAGAGTAGACGCGACGATTCTCGTATCCAGGCAGACCCACGCGCTCGAGAATGCGGGCGATCTGCTTTGTGTGATCGCTGCGGTCGGAAGAGTAGGTCAAAGCGACTTTCAGGTTTTCGCGAACCGTTGCGGAGTCAATGAGAGCGAAGTTTTGGAACAGGTACCCGAGGCGATGGCGCAAGAACAGAGTGGCATCTCGCGAGCGGGGCCGTGGTGCTTTGGTGCCGAAAAGTCGAACTTCGCCCGCATCGGGAGAGTCGAGGAGTCCAGCGAGATTGAGGATTGTCGACTTCCCAGATCCGCTGGGCCCAGTGAATGCGACCATTTCCCCAGGGCTGACAGAAAAACTAGCGTGACTGAGTACAGTCCGCCCGGTGTAGGTCTTTTCGACGTTATCGAAAACGACAGGGTCTACTTCTTGACGGCTGGGCATATCAGATTTCCTTGAGGCGGAGAGCGGGATGGCGGCGATCGAAGACCGTGACAACAGTGATGGCTATGACTGCTTCCACGAGCACAACGGAGCCGGTGACAGCAAGCAGAGTCGGCCATTCATCGAGAAGCACCAGAGGATGGAAATACTCTGGGATTGCCACATGGCCTCCGAGAACATAGAAACTGGTGGCTGCCACCAGGGCGGCAGGGATGAGGAGCAACCAGGACATTGCGAGCCCTGCGAAGACCTCCCCGAAGCTTTTAAGCCTGGAGTAGCCGTGGAGCCTGCGGATAGCTGAGTACACACGCCATCGTTCATAGGCGACTACAACAGCCACGATGCTTAAGACCACGGTCAGGGCTCCCGCCACAACTGCGGCAGTGATCAACCAACGTGCATCTTCAGATGAGAGGGAGAACTGCTCGTTGATTGCATCGGCAGGGTAGACGAGTGCAGTGAAGTTGTCATCGAGTTCGTACTTCTCGAACAGGGGCAGAAGCTCTTGGTAGACCTTCTCAGGGTCTCCATCGACTCTGACCTTCATTGGAGTGTCGATTTCACCGGTGATCGTGTTCTCCCAGTCGCTGGCGATGGTGTTCGAACGTGTCATTACCGTGACGATGGGATCAGGCAACGTGTTGCCCTCTTCCGGTCGTATTTGGGTGTTAAACGTGAACAGATCCTGGCCGGTCTGTGTCCAGATGATGCGCACTTTCTGTTTGCGAACTGCATCACTGACTTCGTAGCCATTTGCTTCTGAGTATTCGACGTCGCTGTCGGATGGGCCATTGCGGGATTCCTGGACATAGTCCCGGATCAGATCCTCGCGGTCCTTGAGAGACTCAGGAACAGCGATCACCCAGTCCGTTTCCTCATTTGAAACCACGATGGGTTTTCCCGAGCTATCGAGAATCGGATACTTCTCAAGATAGTTGGAGTTCACGCTCATCTGAACATAGGGCAGCACAGGGTCGTCTCCGACAACATCCATGTCAGCTGCCTCGACGTAGATCCCTCCGCGATCGTCAAGCTCGGGGTAGATGTGCTCGGCTACGGTTTTGGAGATCCCGTCAGTGCCGTCCTTGATGGCTTGGAGGTCGTCTCCATTGCTTCGGGGGAAGTAGACGGCATAGTCTGTGCTTTCACTCCAGTCATTGAGCGCCGAAGCATCGTCTGAAACGAGCGTGAAGGCGCTGAAGAGGCCGACAGTCACGGCAATGAGCACCCCCGCGGCACACGATTTTATCCCGAATGCCGCCAAAGTCTTGATGCCACCCTTGAAGGGTATCCGCATAGGTTTCCTATCATTAGCAGAAGATCACCCGAGCTGGGGTGAGCCGACTCTTCGGTTCACCCCAGCTCGGGTGAGAATACTCGAACGGCTTTGATTACGCGTTCGCGCTCCACTTCGTCTTGCAGGTCTGTGACCTCTTGCCGTAGGCGTTTGCGTTGGCCCATTTGCCCTTGCTCGCGGTCTTCGTCACATTGACGGAGCCGATGATTGCGGTGCCAGAGTGGCGCTTTGTGCGGTGGAAGTAGTGCGAGTAGCACTTCTTCTGCTTTCCGGCCTTCGTCGTCACTTTCTCGCTACCGTAGTTCCATGTTCCGCCGCCCGGGCTCTTCTTCGCCTGGGTAGTGAAGCCTCCCCCGGTTGCCTCATCTTGCACAATGGCTTCACCTGAGGTTGCCTGTTCGCTTGAGGCGCTGACGTTGCTGGAGGCGGTGTCACTCGCCATTGCTCCAGTCGCACCAGTTGCCGACAGGGCAAGCGCGAGAACAACCGTCGCTATCGTCTTTGAAGTCTTCACTCCACTCTCGTGTTTCTATCAATCATTCTTCAGTGAACGGTCAGGATTGACCTTTGAGTCACGCTAACGGAAGTTTTCGCAAAGCACATCCCCGGCGGTTTCTAAGTTCTAGTGCAACACCCGGTCTGACCAGCACTATCAGACCGGGTGTTTCCACTGAACGAAGGAACACCCCCATGACCACGCACTACAGACGTCCACGATTGCCCTTCGACGTCCTCGACGAACTCTTCTGGCTCCTCCTCGAAGGCAGACCACGATCAGCGATCGCTGACCACCTCGGCATCAACCTCAACACCGTCACCCGGTGGGCGCGGCGACTCGGCCTGCCCAAAGGCAGGACCGGCAGAATACTGTCCATGCCGACCACCATCGTTGCTGCCCCGGCACCACGCCACCGTGCTTACCATCGCCTGACGGTCGCTGATCGGATGACGATCCAAGCCGGCCTGCAATCAACCCCACCCTTGTCGATGAGAACCATCGCGACCCAGCTCGGTGTCGCCCCGTCAACGGTCTCCCGAGAGATCCGCCGCAACCGCATCATCGAGTACGACAAATCCAGCCCACACCCGGTCTATAGTGCTGCCGGCGCCCACGGCCGCACCTATGCCCGACAGGCACGCAAGAAACACCGTCGCACACGTCTCGATAACCCGTGGCTGCGGGCTCACGTGATCAACGGACTCAACGACAAGTGCTCGCCCGAACAGGTCGCCGGTAGGCTTCGGCGTGACTACCCCGACCGGAAGGACCTGCACGTGAGCCACGAAACGGTCTACCAAGCTCTCTACGTCCAAGGACGCGGATCCCTGCGTCACGAGCTGGCCGTGGTCAAAGCCCTCCGATCGGGACAGACGGGAAGGAAGCCACAGTCGAAGCTGCCGCGTCGGTCCAGTCGTCCCTGGCTCGATGGTGCCCTGTTGATCGACCGTCCCCCGCAGGCTGCTGATCGCAGCGTTCCCGGCCACTGGGAGGGTGATCTCGTCGTCGATTCCCACACCGGTGGCCTGGTCACCGTCTTCGAACGCCGATCCCGGTTCTCGCTGATCCGGAAGTTGCCGAACAACCGCGAATCAGCCACGGTCACCGGGCTGGTCCAGGACATGATCGCGTCCCTGCCCGAAGCGTTGTTCTCAACGCTGACGTGGGACCAGGGCCAGGAGATGGCCGAGCATCTGCGTATCACCGTCGCCACCGACTGCCAGGTGTACTTCTGCGACCCGCACTCACCCTGGCAACGGCCGACGAATGAGAACTCCAACGGACTCATCCGGGACTACTACCAGAAAGGCACAGTCTTCGATGAGTCGATCACCGACGATCAGATTCAGTCGATGCAGGACCAGCTCAACCGCAGGCCGCGGAAGGTCCTCGGGTTCGCGACCCCGGCCGAGGTCCTGGCTGATCTGTTGCATGAGCAGGTAGCCTGAGACCAGCCCAATGTTGCACTAGAACCCTGAGACGGCCCCCTAAAAGGATGAGATTCCAACCCCTTTTCACTCGGCAGCTGGAGTGACCTGAGCCACTTCTCTAGTGGAGCGCGAACCGCCCTCGGAGATGATCTGACCAGGAAATCCGCCTCTGGCCTCCATGGTTCTCGCGGGCCGGCTGGCGACAGGGTGATGTTTAAGGGCAGCCGAAATCACGGAGCGCTAGCGGAGGGATTTTGGGTGGCAGCCCGCCGGGAGGGCGACCCACTGTCATTGATGATGACAAACGGGCCGCGAACCACGCGCGCCGAACCCGTAGTGAGTCCATCCGGACCATCGCCGTTGGCCTTGGCATCTCCGTCGGCGTCGTCCATAAAACCCTCACCGAAACGAAACCCAGCAGGGCTTAGCGCTCAACCCTGTTCCATTACTACCAAGACCCCTGCTTGCTGCCTTTAAGCCAAATGTGGTTGGGAATTTGGCCTAGCTTGAGTGGGCGTGAAGTGATAATTCCCTGTGGCGCATCTAACCAAACGCTGAAGGCTTCCCGTAGACTCGTCGTGAGCAGACGTTCACAGCTGTTGGGATATACACGTCGGCTAGTCGCGTGGCGATCAGCGGCAAGTTTCCCACTACTGCCAGATGCTCGAAAGTAATGACAATCCCCAACAAGGAGATACGGAGTCGGAAGGAAGCACCGGACTTCGCGCTTCCCTGATAGAACAGAAGATCATGCGGAAGCTTATCTCGATAATTGGCGGACTAGCATTAGTTGCTGGTACTGGAATATCTGCCGGCCCTGCGGTAGCAGCGTCGGATGACGGCATTCAGCAAACTGAGTCGTCTCCCGTGAGCGAAAGTAACCGTGTCGACGAATTGTTGGAAAGCGGCGAAGAAGTCGATCCCCTCGAGCTCGTACCTGGAGCCACCACCGATCCCGATCAAGTTAAGAAGATTGATGAATCAGGGGTCCCGGCCACAGTCGTGGTAGATCCTGACGACGGGAAAGTCGTCGCTGCTAAAGGTGAATCAGGTATCTCAGCGCACAAGATCTCAATCGTAGGCCCAGGCTGTAGCGCCGCATCGGGATTCTTTTGTATGCGTGGCGCCAACTACTACGGTTTCAAAGGAACCGGAACTAAAACGGGAAAGTGGAAGAGCATCAGGTGGTATCACACCGGCAACAAACAAGGAACTGTGAAGTACAACGGCAAGTGGCAGACCTGGTCGCCGAAGAACCGAGCGGTGCAGTTGACGAAGAAGGTGACAGTCACCGGTCTGAAGAGACAGTAATCTGAGACCGAGTAGTTGCACGCGGTAGAGGGTGGTGCTAACCAGTGCCACCCTCCACCGCATTGTGGTCGACGGGACTCTTCGTTTCAGTCAGGCCCTGGCCTGCTTACGGTAGGACCGGCGCCTGACTTGTCCCGATGCCGCTCGAGGACCCTGTAGAGCGTTGACCAAGAGATGTTGAAGTCATCGGCTATGGCTGTCAGGCTTTGCTGCCCGGCGTCGACGATGGAAAGTAACGCCTGTTCCTGTGACGGCGCCAGTCTGGGCTTACGGCCACCGGTTCGTCCTCTGGCGCGTGCGGACTTCAAACCAGCGTTGGTGCGTTCGAGGATGAGGTCTCGCTCCACCTCTGCCATTGCTGCTGTGACGGCGAGAAGGATCTTGCCCCCTGGCTTGCGAGGGTCGGTGGATAAGCCGTCCAGCGTCTCAACGGAGACGTCTTCTTCGGCGAATTCGTGGATGAGACCGAGGATGCCCGACATCGAGCGCCCCAAGCGGTCGAGAGATGTGACTAACACTGTGTCACAGGGGCGCACGTGGTCGCGCAGAGCTTTGATTCCGGGCCGGTCCGAGCTTGCTCCCGATCCAGTGTAGGAAAACACCCGTGAACATCCGGCTTGTTTGAGGGAGTCGAGCTGCTGTTCGAGATTCTGACCGACGGTAGGGACCCGACCATAACCAAGCCTGCGGGAACTGGTGCGAGACGAACTCATACCCCACAATTACCACACGCCGACAGCGACTTGTCATAGCATCGATCCATCGTCATCACCGAGCTTGATAGCGTTGGTGGCTATGAGTAGCGCGCGATCTGATGGGCCTGAGTTGGTGGTGTATGACCTCGACGGTGTGATTACTCGCAATGACACATTTACCGCGCTTGTCGCATACCGACTTTTCCGCTCCCCATTGTGCCTAGTTCGATCAGTTTGGACGGCCTTGACAATGCCGGGTGAGAGCAAGGCGTCGTTGTCCCGCAGGATCGCTGAGACCGCACTGGATGGCATAACAGACGGGGAATACACCGCCCTGGCTGAGCAGCTGGGGCAAAAGTTCGCCAGTGACCCGAAATGGATACGCGCTGAAGCTGTTCACCGCATTCGTCGTCAACACGCCCAGGGCGCTCGGATTGTCATCGCCACGGCTTCTGAAAGACGTCTTGCTGAAGCACTACTCGAAGGCGCTAGAGTCCCCTACGACTTGCTGTCGGCTTCACTCCTTAGTTCGCGGGCGAACGGTCTGACAGTCCGTGACCATCGTGTGGGCGAACGGAAACTGGCTGCGTTACTCGAACTTGGTGTTTCGATTGAAAAGGCACAGTTCATCACCGATTCTTTGACGGACTTTCCCACTGCAGAAGCCTCTTCAAGCGTGGTGCTTATCGGAGCTTCAGCACGCACTCGAGAACGCTACCGGGAAATGGGCATATCTATTACCGAAGAGTCTTGAACCAAGAACACTGTTGGGCAATCAATTTCACAGACGCTGTGTCAATTCCCGTCCGAGGGTCGTTTCCGGTTCTGGTACACGTTTGTGCGACATTGAAGCCGCCTAAAGGCTGAGGAATGCACTGATGAAGATGGGACGTCGCGAAAACGATCGTTTTCGGGCCGCTGATCGTCCCCGCATGTCAATCTCAGAAGACGTTTGCACAACTCTCAGAATACGGCTTCACACCGGCGCCCCCGCCTCAGCAACGAAAGGGAGTCACTTCTCTTTGCGCGCCCTCGAACGCCTAAGAACAGGAACCGAGACTATTCCAGATACGAACAAAGCAATTGTCGGCAACGCAAGAATTGCGCTGTAATACTGAAAGAGCTCAAAATACGAAAAGTACTCACGTCGTCTATCCATCAGACCAGCACCGGCAGTTCCCAGTACATAGGCGACGACCGCAGGAACCCCAATACACCAAATAAACGTCATCAACGAGTCATTCTTCTTCACCCGCCAAGCAAAGCTGAAGCCCGGGAGAGAGAAAATCAGCACTTCCGCGATCAGAAAAACAATCGCGACCGGTCCGAACAAAATCAGGAATATCAGAGATGAAGTAAAATCAGGCGCTTCGCTAAAAAAAGCGAAAGATGTCGCGAATAGAATTATTGCCGCGATTGCTGAGGTCGCTACTACGTAAAGAAGCGGAGCGTGCTTTTCCTTGTGCACAACTGTCCTTTCGGTATTAGTGGCGCCGCCCCGCGCTGCGATAAAACTTACTGCGTCAGCGCGAGACGGTGCCTGAATGGAACGTAGAGCGCTTAGAGTTAGGGGAGCGTGACCTTACCGTTCCAGTTCTGCGGTTTGCAACTGCGGTTAGAGATGAGGCAATCGAAACTATTCAGTTTCGACTTGCTCAGCCAGCCCCACTTGAATTTGTTTCCCGAAGCAGCAAATCCTGCGAGTTCGTGATTTGGTACGTCTCGGCCCTGGCCGCTGGCCTGAATGACACCCGATCGGTGGAGGATGAAGTTCGACCGGTGCTTGATCGCCCCAGTCACACAGAACGGATTCCCCACCTCGACTTCAAAGGTGATGCGAGCGAGGCTTGACCCTTTGGTCGCGTCTTTGAAATACATGTGTTTCGAAGAGGCGGTGCGAGTGGCCAGATGCTTTTTCTTGAAGTCATACATCTTGGTTGCCCCTACGCCCTTCATGGTGAGGATATTCTTTCCACCGTTTGGACCTTCCCAGGCCACCCGGGCCAGCATAGCGGTTTTATAGTTCTTCTCAGCCGTCACGGTACTCAAGCTTGTCGGTAACTTGTAACTGCGGTTATTACCAGCATGGTAGATGTCAGTTTTGGGGAGCTTACCGGAGTTGACGCTGCAGCCCAGGCCCTTGAAACCTTTGAGATGCACCCACTTGTACGGAATGAAAGTCTTGTGCGAAACCGCGGAAACAGTGGCCTTCTTAGAACTCGCCTTCGCTGCCTCGACTGACGGCAGCGTGTACGTGACCGGCTGGCCGCTTTCGTCGATGCTTGCCGCCTGCACAGTCGACTCTTCGTCGAGGAGTTCAGAATCGACCTCGATCTCGCTACCCTCACTTGTCCCGACAATGTTTCCGTTGACAATCACTGTCTTTTCACCAGTTGCCGATTCAGGCCATTTAATTGTTGAACCATCGCTGGTATCAATCCGGGAAACCTGGGGCACGGTGGCCTTCATCGTTGGCAGTGGCTTCGCGGTGACCTCCTTGGTCTCCGAAGTACCTTCGGACGAGTCCCACTGCTCAGGTTTGGTCCAGTCAGTCACTTCGTCCGGACCCATCTCACTATCAAGTTGAAACGGACTCCGCACTTCGTATGCTTCTACTTCCGACAGCGGGGCTGCTGAGGCGCTTCGCGCCGATAGCTTCTTTGCCGGAAGCGAGTAGAAGGTCGTGCCTTCGTCCTCCTTGGCGACTTCCAGTTTGCTGGACCCGGCAGTCACCTCCAGGTGATCGCTGTAATCAATATTTGGTTCGCTTGATGTCGCTGAAGCGGGCATCGCAACGATCGACGATGCAAGTGCCAAGGCAACAATTGCAGGCAATGATATGCGCTTACGCATAGATTCTCCGTTTTTTGAGGGGATCCAGGAACAGACCTGGAATTTGAGCATAGCATCATAATCACCTAGTAGTTTCCTGGGTTAAGTTGCATCTGTTTGCCTGGGCAAGGTGGAATCTGCGAAACATCGCGGCGTCGAGCCACTTCGTATGAGCTGAGTGTTGACGCTTCAGCTCAACCTGGACTGTACTCGAAGGCATGGGTTTCAAGACACGAAAGTTATGAGACGCCTTGGTATCGGAACTTGCTATGGAGTGAGGCTAACCGGGAGCTGTCACTAACCACGACGGCCTCGGCCAACCGCGGTCTAGACAACCTCCGTGCGATCGCGAACTGCGTTTGCGAGGAGCAGAATGACATTGTCTAACAGAAGTCGACCGCGGGAGGTAAGTACAGCAGTGTTAGACAGTAGGGTCCTTGCTGCCGGGCCAGATCAGCAGGCGAAGAGCATCAATGTTTTCCTTTGCACTCTCCTTGAGCACCGCACTGTCAACTTCAGTCACCCGTTGAGCGACGCATCGTTTCGCTTTGGTTTCGAGGTCCTCGTAGCTGTCTGCGAGGCCCAAAGACGCCGCTGCAGCTGCGAGATTTTGCGACCTGAGTTGATTCACTTTAGTGTCCCAGCACGGGCCCGAAATTCTCCACGTTTTCGATCAACTTCGCGGCCGATGGCGGAAGTTCGGGAGGGAACACAAGCTCGTGCCCATCGATCTCGCCCACGAACTCACGAAGAGGCCGCAGCGTGGTCACGATCTTCTTCAAGGACATCCCCGTCGCTTCCTGCATGAACCTCGATACAGCCAGCGCCGTGAACACAACCGTCAGGTGCGCCTCGATCGCGTCACGAGTGCGATGGAAAATCGGGCGGGCTCGAAGGTCGGTCTTCGACATCCTAAAAGACTGCTCGACATGCCACAGGTCATGATAGGAACCAACGACGTCGTTGGCCGACATCACGTTCGCTGCGATATTCGTGACGTAGCCTTTCCAACCTGCCAACCCGACAGCCTTGTCATAACCAGCCTCATCGAAGACCTTTGTCGACCCCTTCGCCTTGACGAACCGTGCTGCTTTCGGTTTCGATTCCCCATCGATGATGCGCATCGCGCGGTTGCGTTGCAGATTCAGCGTCTCCCGGTCCCTCACGGCTCGTTTCCGCCGGTATTGCCACACTGCCCGCCAAGCGTGCGGATGGTCTTCAGGTGACCACACGGGTTCGGCACGAGTCAGCGTCCGGTTCTTATTCAACGCGACGGTGGCCCTTGGGGTCAGGGTATCGACGAACTGCCCGTCATCGGTGTTCGTGCCATTCCAGGTGAAGAACGTCGCCAGATCATTCGGTGCCTTCGTCTGCCGTGAGCCCACGATGAATCTCAGCCCTGCGTCGTCGATGGCCTTCAGGTTCGCAGCTGAGAGCATTCCAGCATCAGCGACGATGACCATATCGGTAACCCCGTGACGGTCCTGGAATCCCTTGACGATCGGGATCATCGTGAACGTCTCTGCCTTGTTGCCTTCGAAACAGCCGATCTCTAACGGAAACCCAGTCCGATCGACGAGGAGGCCGACACCGATCTGCGGGTCGACCCGACGTTCTTTGGAATAGCCGACCTTGCGCAGTTCGTCTTCTTTCTCTGCCTCAAAATAGAGAGTCGTCACGTCGTAGAGAATCAAAGAGATCCCTGTCGTCGCGACCGAATAGTCGAAGCACTTCTCCGCGATGGTTTCTCGGTACGCATCAGCATTGACTCGCTGCAGGCACCGGGTGAACGTGCTGCGATGTTTGGTATCGGCACCGAGTTCGTCAAGGACTCGAATGCTGTCGGACTTCGATGTGGGCTCGACGATGCGAGCGAGGACGAGCTGGAAGAAGGCTTCGTCGTCGACGACGTGGAAGCCGAGCCTGTCGTAGGCGGTGCGGATCGTATCGATAAGCAGACGCGATGCCGATCCCCTCACACGTCGACGCGAAGCTGTAGAGACCTTGCTTCCGGTGTCGAGGTCCAGGGGCAACTGTCCGGTGGACTCGTTGATCTTCTCGCGGCCGGCTTCTTCGAGAGCCGCCAACTGTGCCGGGGTGTGTGCGGAACCGAGGTGTTCAATAACGGTGAGTTTGCCGTGGCGTTTCGTCACGATCTGGACCGCGGTTGCCCCGGACGCGGTCGGGACTTTCCTCAGTCGCAGGCTCATACACTCATTCTACGGACCCGTTTAGTGTCCCGTTTCTACACTAAGCAGCCGTCTCACCAGTAACAATGCCCAACCTATCCCCAAAATCGGACTAGGTGAAGCAAGTCAGGTGCCTTAAGATCGTTGAAGAGGACGTCGACAAGGTCGAGATCGATCAGGCCCACTAGTGGCGTTTCATCGTTCAAGTGAGGTAACCCGGAGACCGCAACGTTTTGTACGAGTAAATAAACTGCCTGCGTCCGCTTTGAAACGTGGTTGCGTGGGAGAGATTCGGGCGGCGTTGCACTGAAAGTCGTTGGCATGTTCCTCATAATATGCACCGCCTGGTCGCTAGATGCCACAATACTTTCACAGCATTTGACCTGCGCCATTGTGCATAAGTCACAACCATGGCCTCTATGTCAACGTCGTGTCTCCGAACTGATCAAATGCAGGATGCACTCCGCATTCAAACCAAGAGGATCGGTCTCACTAGGGATCGAGCGAAGTCAGATTTCTCAGTCTGTTCGCCCCGCAGTGTCATGGGAATGCACCAAGTTTCACTTAAGTGGTGTTCGCAACACCGAACTATGCAAATCGACTTGGACCGGCGGATCTGAGGCGAGAGGGTAAGGAGCGCCTCCTTAGGAGGCTTCGGTCATGACTACCTCGTGCTCGAACCATTCGTGAGTAAAGGTTCCCGTCCCATTGAGCAACCGCTTCAGGCATAGACGGGCCATTGCCGCTCCGAATTCCTTTGCGCGGATGTTAAGAGCGACGTCGCAATCGATGAGTCGGGTTTCAATTTCACTCGTCGTCAGAACTGCCGTGCGTATTGACTCCGGTTCAATAAGCTCGGTGTACAGCTTCTGGGAACGTGCGGCCATCGACAGAAGCGTCCCTCCGTGAACAACCAGATCATACGATTTCCCGTCGCTGATTCGTCGTGAGAAATCGTCAGAAAACAACCACGAATTCGGGTCTGGAGAGACCGTGAACACATCAGGTTCCAACCCCCGCACGGTGCACCAATATTCGAACGAGTCGATGAGCATCTGAGACCACGAATACTTGTCCAACGGCTCGAACGCGATGAGGAAGGGCGAAGTCACTTCACGTTTCTGTTCGAGCCCGTCGAGTGCCTCGGTTAGCATCTTCCAATAGTCAATCTCGATCAGACCTGCTAACCGACTGTCCGGCAACCCCTCAATTCGACCGGCGGTAAATACGGTTGACCCATTATCGAGATTCTCGTGCAAAGGACCGTCGCCCAAGCACGCGTCTACGACCACCACCGCAGCGAACTGTGTCCACCGCCGCGGTTCCTTCGCATCGGAAATGATCGTCAGGTCGTACCCATACTGTCCCAGCTCGTCTGCGACCGACATCGCAAACGCCATGTAAAACTCCATCCCGAGCACCCGCCGGGGAATGTAGATCCCGACGTTGAGGCTCGACCCGCTACGAAGAGACTGCGCGGGTCGATTTGGCGAGTATCCCAACTCGGCCGCGCCCTTGAGAATCTTGGACCGCGTGGCCTCGGCAACTCGACCTTGCCCACGCAGCGCATCAGACACCGTTGTCACGGACAATCCGACGTGAGCGGCGAGATCATGCAGCGTGGGCGAGGGGCGCGTCATATGGGAACAGTATCAGCACCGATGACGAGCGTCGGACTGCTTGCCTTTCGGTCAGTCAGACAGCCGTTGGCGGCCGAGCTCTTGACACGGAGCTAACGAGCATGACTACACTACATCAATGCCGGAACGTTCCGGCATATGGCATTCAAACGTTTCGAAGGTTGATGCACATGTCAAAGAAGACAAGTCCCACCCGAACGGTCAGAGCAATCATTGCTCTTGCCACCGTCCTCATACTCTTCCCACCCCTGCACTGGATCTTTGGCCAAGCCTGGTGGTCATTTGCCTACATCGTCGGCAGTTCTGCTCTCGTCGCGGCATTGGTTCTCACTCTCAACAGGGTCACTCTCACCGCTGAGGGAGGCGACTGAGCATGTGGATCACGTTCGGCATGATTGCCGTCTTCTTCATTTTCGTCATCATCGTCATGGAGCGCACCTCAGCCAAAGACTCTTCCTTTTCTGACTACGCAACTGGCGGCCGGTCGTTCAACTCCGTCTACGGAACCGCCGCGTTCATCAATACCTGGTTGCCGGGTACTGTCTTCATTTCGTTCGCAGGACTCACTGCTGGCAGCGGCGTGACAGGGTTCTATCTGGTCCAGTACAGCGTCTTTGCCGCCATCATCATGTTTCTGTTGGCCAAGCCCGCCTACCTCTGGGGAAAACGTTACGATCTCCGTACCCAAGCAGACCTGCTCGGACTCCGCTACGGCTCGACTCCTGTCCGCGTTATCGCAGCAATCATCGGGGTTGTTGCATCAGTCCCATGGGTCGTTCTGGGAATGCAGTCGCTTGCGCTCATTTTCAGCTTCTCGTCCGACGGAGTCATCGGGCCCGTGCTCGCCGTTGTCCTGGGAGTCATCGTTCTGACTATCCGACAGATCTGGACCGTCAAGTTCGGTATGCGAGGCGTAATGATCTCCGACTTGATTCAGGGAATCGCCGCGTATTTGATGGGGTTCGTTGTCATCTTCGGACTCATCGTCTGGCTCATCGCCAACAACCACGGATTCGCCCAAGTCGACCCGGCGCTCCTCATTCTGCCTGGGCCAGGAAGCGAGCTTGGTCCACTGTATTTGTTTTCGCTCGTTCTTACTGGAGCTCTGGGTGGATGGTGCTGGCCTGACATCTTCGTTCGCCTCTTCACACAGAGCGGTGTGAACACCATCCGGCGCACATCAGTCCAGGCAGTTCCGATCCTGCTCATCTTCGCCACCGCGCTCAACGTGATGGCACTGTTGGCTTCCTCAGTGCCAGAAGTCGCCGCAGCCCCAGATACCGTGTGGTTCGTCTTGGCTTCATTCGGAGGTCCCCTACTGCTCGGCCTCGCCGGAATCTGCGTATTGTGCGGTTCAATGGGCAACGTCGGCGCGAACCTCCAGGCAATCGGAGCCATGACTGCCAACGACATCATCGGACCGATGAGGAAGCAAGAGATTCAGAACGCACGGATCGGCAAGATCTCCGTTGCTGCTGTCACGATCCTTTCCTCGCTCGGGGCGCTGGCAACCGCATCCACCACAACAGGGCTCGTGTTGTGGGCCCAAGTTTCCTACCAAGGAATCTGCCAGCTCGCCCCGACACTGTTCCTTGGCATCTTTTGGCGACGAACAACTGCTCTCAGTGCCATCCTGGGAATGGTTCTCGGCTTCGGTACCGCCGCGATCGTGCAAATCTTCTACCCGATCTCCGTGCCCTGGCTAGGCGGGATGACCTCAGGAATCGCCGGGCTGGTAGTCAACACCGGAGTGATGGTTGCAGTCAGCCTGCTCATGCCCAATAGCGCGAACGAACAGAAGCGAGTCGACAACCTCTTCGACGAACTCAACCAGAATCAGAAGGACGAGAAGCAAGCATCATGACACATGCAGAACACACGACTTCACGCAGGACCGGCTACATTTGGCACGAAAGGTTTGGATGGCACGATACCTCTACCCACGTCGGCTTCCTCCCCGCAGGCGGCTTGCTTCAGCCGCTTGAGCACTTTGAAAGCTCGGCGTCGAAGACCAGAATGGCGAGCCTCATCGAGGTCAGCGGACTTCGGAGAAATCTGACCGACTTGGAATTTGACCCCGCCACAAAGGAACAAATCCTTTCGGTACACACGGAAGATTACGTCGACCGCATCATCGATCAGAGCAATTCAGGAGGCGGTGACGCCGGTGACGGCTCCTCGCCCTTTGGCCCCGGCAGCTATGAAATTGCACAGATGGCAGCCGGCGCAACGACATCGGCGCTCCTCAACGTGCTTGACGGCACCGTCGACAACTCGTACGCGCTCGTTCGTCCCCCTGGCCACCACGCGGAGCCCCAACAGGGTCGCGGGTTCTGCATATTCTCGAATGTCAGCATCGCAATCAACGAAGCCAGACGTCAGGGAAAGGCACGCCGAATAGCTATCGTCGACATCGATGTCCACCACGGAAACGGAGCGCAGAAGATCTATTGGGATGATCCAGAAGTCCTGACGATCTCCGTCCACCAAGATCGCCTGTTCCCTCTGGACAGTGGCATGTTTGACGAGACCGGGAGTGAGGGAGGCAAGCGAACCAATATCAATCTTCCGCTTCCTGCTGGCTGCGGCAACGGCGCGTATGTTGCCACTGTGGCCGAGAACGTTGTCCCTGCTCTCGAAGCGTTTCGCCCCGAAGTGATCATCGTCAGTTGCGGATTCGACGCGTCGATGGCTGACCCTTTGGGTCGTATGTGCGTTACAGCCGCGGGATATGCGCAGATAACCAAAGTCCTCATGTCTGCAGCCGACTCTCTCTGCGAAGGAAAGCTGGTGTTCTCGCACGAAGGAGGCTACTCACCTACATACGTCCCGTTGTGCGGGCTTGCAGTCGTGGAAACTCTTGCGGGCGTCGACGAACTCTCTCCCGATCCGTTCGACTGGGCATTCGACGAGTACCCCGTTCACGAGGTAACTCATGATCAACGGGAAGCAATAGACCGAGGGCACGTTGTCGTTCAGGAGGCAATTAAAGCGATGCGCTAGGGCGAAATCCGATCGGCCAATCCCACCTGAGGGCCCGCTCATGTAAGCATGAACGGGCCCTCAGGTGTGCACATTTGATCGGATCAGAAGGGCTGATGGTCCTGTCCAACAATGAACGAGTATTCCTCACTAATTTCCTGCTCGAGAACAAATTGCGCGCCGAGCTCACCAATCGCTGGCGACGTCTTGAATCCCTTCCCCGAGAAGCCCGCCATGACGAGGACGTTGTTCATTGCCGGATGCCGCCCCACGTACTCAATGCGAGACTGCGTATACGACTCGAAGTATGGGTTGATTCGCATTGGATACGACTCGAGGTTCGGGAAGAATTCACGGACTAGTTCGCGCACCGCGGTCAAGTCTGATTCACTAACTCGGAAGTCAGCGTTGTCAGGAGATTCGACCACCGTGTGATTGGCAAATCCCAGTCCGAGCTTCATCGCCGATCCGTCGGCTGTCGGGAGTCCGTACGAGTAGTTCGGGGCAGCCCTGATGTACGGCATGAGCCCGGAGAGGTCACGACCAGGGCACGGAAGGAACCACGTCGACAGCAGCCGGCGTGGAGCTAGAAACGGCGCAATATCGGGCAGCAATGCAGACGTCCACGCACCGGCCGCTACAACCACCTTGTCGAACAGTTCGTCGCTGTCGCCAGTCGTCACACGAACCTGAGCTCCGCGCTGTTCAATCCTGGTCACTCTGGACTCTGTACGAATCGACGCCCCTTGTCCGATGGCAGCGTTGGCTGCTGCTTGAATCGCACGATCTGGATAGATGGTCCCAGCGTCTTTGTCCAGGATCCCGAACTCGTCCTCATGCAGCTTGAAGTCCGGATATCGGTGTTTCATGTCTTCCTGCGAGAGCACCTCGGCTCGGTCACCGAGAAGCTCAGCCGATTCTAGAGCTGTTGTCGATGCAACAGTGCCTTCTTCGACAATCGTCAACGCTCCGTCCAAGGAGCGAAGTCGCGGGAGGGCCGCCTCCTGCAGCTCATTCCAGAGTTCGTCAGCACGTTGAACCACCGGGAAGTAACGCATGTCTTCGAGCTCGACGTACCTGAACAGACGCGATTCGCCGCCTGCGGCTCCTCGTGGATGACCGGGGCTGTAGAGCTCGTAACCGACAGCATCGACGCCTCGCCGAGCCAATTGCCATAGCACCTGTGAGCCGATAGTCCCCGTTCCGATGACTGCAATGCGAGGGGTGTTCATACGATCCACTTCCTTTAGGTTCGAGAGTCAGTCCAGTCCGGCGTATAGATTTCGCTGTAGCGGCTTGCGCACGAGGAGCAGGATCAGTCCCACGAGAACTGCGACAGTACCGATACCGGCGAAGTACGCATTATTCGGGATGGCTGCGAAGAGTTGTCCAAGCAGGCCGGATAGTGACGAGCCGAGTGCCAGCGTCAAGAAGTTCACTGCGACCATCTGAGCGGTAAAAGCTTTGGGCGCGATTTGTGTCGCAAGTGCAAGTCCAATGGGCCCGACGAAGTTCTCAGAACTGCCGACGATCACCATGAAGAGCAGTACCAGAAGCACCGGAATTGCTTCCTGGTACACCAACGCGGAGATAAGAAGGATGAAGAAGAAGCCCACACCGATCTGGATCATTCCGATCGAGAACTTTGCCCCGGCCCGTGGTTGCCGCGCACCCAGCTTCTTCCACAGGGACGCGATGAGCGGCGCGGCCAACACACCCGCTAGCGGGCTGACCATCGCGACCCACCCGACCGGGAAGGACCACCCGCCGAGATCGCGATCCACCCGGTCCTGGATGAGGATCGAAACGGCGGTGAACTTCTGGAACAGGAAGCCGAAGTACAAGCCAGCGGCGAGGAACAAAGGTATGTATGCACCAACTCGCTGCTTCTCCGACCTGGAGACTTTCTTCGACGCGAGCATCACCCCGAAATAGATCGCCGCCGCGACAAGAGCGACCACCGTGGCAACGGTGGACAGGCTCTCCGCTGCCAGCACGCCGGTCCACGCGGCGATGATGATGGCAACGATGGCCACAACGGTCGCGACGATGGCGTTGCGTGCACCCGCTCGAGACAGGGGGCGAGTGATCTGCCCAGCCCGTTCGGGGAGGTTTCGCGATGAGAATACGTATTGCACGAGAGCGACGATCATTCCAATAGCGGCGAGAGCAAATCCGGGGTGAAAGCCCCAGCTCTCCTGTACAAACCCTGTCGCGAGAGGGCCGAGGACTGCACCGGTGTTGATCGCCATGTAAAAGTACGAGAATCCAGCATCTCTCCTGGCGTCCGTCTCGTTCTCGAGCACGAAGCCGACGATCGACGTGATGTTGGTCTTCAGCGCTCCCGTTCCGAGAATAATGAGGACGAGACCGACTGAGAGCCCGGGCATTCCCGGGACGAACGCCAGCGCGATATGGCCGAGGGCGATGACGATTCCACCGATGAGCACGAGCCGCTTCGGGCTGAGGACACGCTCACCCAACCACGCGCCGACGAGCTGGGCGATGTAGACCGCTCCCCCATACGCGCCGACAATCCCTGCCGACGCAGCAGACCCCAGAGCCAGCCCTCCCTTGTCGAGCTCGTAAAGAAGGTAGAAGGCCAAGATGCTCTGGAGGCCGTAAAAGGAGAACCTCTCCCAGAGCTCGGTGAAGGCCATGCCTCCTACGCTTCGAGCACGGGCCTGGTGCGCCATTGGTTTCACGTCATTGCGGATCGATGTCAACGTCTTCCTTCTTTCATGGGAGCAGCGTCATTGGTGCAATCAACTGGTCTTAGTACGTCGGAGGAGCCATCATCCACACCACACGGGCGGCCGAAGTGCCGGTGGCTTCGGTCACCCTGTGGGGCTGATCGCTCTTGTAGTGAAGCGAATCCAATTCGGACAATCGGTTCGTCGTGCCGTCGACGGTGACCTCGACCTCGCCCTCGATGACGAGAAGGATCTCCTCGGACGCCCCGTGAGTGTAGGGCTCGACTCCGGTGTCCCCACCGGGCTCGAAATGCCCCACGAGCACTTCAAGATGATCGAAGTGAGACGGAGAGATCTTGACCTTCGACGCCTCGTTCCCGAATCTCTTCCGCGCGGCATCTGCGAACCGAAGGACCGGGCTGCCTTCAGCATTCGGTTCATTGAACAGATCACCGACGTTGAGCCGAATGACCCCGCAGACGCTCTGGAGGGTCGCCACGCTTCCCATCGCAATGCCGCGCTCAAGCTGAGATAGATATCCCGTCGTGATGCCAGCTTCCTCTGCGACGTCCTTGAGGGTCAGCTGTAGCGCCAAACGACGTTTCCTTAAGCGCTCTCCGAGAAGATTCTCACTCTGTGGCTCAGATCTCATTTACCAAAAGTACAATTATTTTTACTCTGAAGTCAATCAGGTTGAGTCGGCCTCCGTCTCGCCGATGGAAGTTGCAGGCCAAGGCGAACTCGATCGCTCGATCCTAAGACAGGCACAAAAGATCTCGCTCAGCTCGACCCCAGGCACGTACAAGTTCGTTCCGCAGAGGACCATCCCGAGCTGCCATCGCTCGGTCAGTTTAAAGTAATTACGTTTCCACCATTGCAATCTCTTATCCGTGTGTCTAGCATCACAGTATGGCGACGGCGAAGCACCTAGAGATCCGCGAGAGCATCGAAGCAGACATCCACAGAGGGCTCTTCGACGTGGGGCAGAAACTCCCCACGGAGAAGGAACTCATGGAGCGTTTCGGCGTCAGTCGCAACCCCGTGCAGAAGGCAATGAACGCCCTGGTGGAAGCAGGCCTCGTCTCTCGCAAACGCGGATCCGGAACGATCGTCGCCTCAACTGGCCTGCGCACCAACCTGCTCCGGATGATGGATCCTTCGCTGACCAGCCCCGAGGTCGACGGTGACCACAAAGTAGTCAGCGTCGAAGTCTCCTCAGCCGAGTCTTTTCCGCTCAGTAAAAACGTGTTCCCAGCAGGGCAGCCGACAGCTTCGCTGACGAGGATGAAATACAGCTCTGATGGTCAACCACTGGCTCTCGAACGGTGCTGCATAAATCTCAGCCGTGCGCCAGAAGTCCTATCGCAGAACCTGGAGCACCTGACGACAATCGCGTACTACAACTCTCTTGGCCTTGGGATCAGACGAGCAAACACCGTCCTCAGGGCAGCTCTCCTGGGAACGTTCGATGCCAACCATCTCGAAATTTCTTCCTCGGAACCAGTCGTCTGCCAACAGCGCACCACTCACTTGGTCGATGACTCCATCGTCGAGGTCGCCGAGTTCTACATCCACCCCCGAAATATGACTCTGGAGGTCAGCCAAATTGATAACAGCTAAATCCGAGAAGATCGCCGTCATCGGTGCAGGCATCATCGGAACAATGACCGCATGGCAACTCACCACACGCGGATTCGACGTCACCGTGTTCGACCAGTGGAACTCCCCCAACGACCGGGGCGCATCGGCTGGCGAATCCCGCATTTTTCGAACCATCTACAAGGAGGGCCCGGAATACGTGCCCATCCTGAGGAAGTCCTTCGACAAGTGGCAAGAGCTGCAGACGAACCAGAACACCTCCGTGCTCACCATGTGCGGAGGACTCATGATCGGCCATCCCGACATTGAAGACGTCGCGGCCGTCATCGACTGTGCTCAGGCCGCGGACCTTGACCATGAAGTGCTCTCGCAAACGGAGATGGCGAAAAGGTACCCACAGTTCGGGCTCGACAGCGATGAAGTAGGCGTCTTCGATCCGGTTGCCGGAGTGTTTAGGCCAGAAGCTGCCGTCCTCGCCGCACGCAAGGAAGCCGAGCGACTCGGGGCCAATTTCAAGGCCTATACTCGAGTGCTCAACATCCGATCACTGAGCCACTCAGTCATGGTCGACACCGCCGATGGAGCTTACGCGTTCGACAAGATCGTCGTCTCCACCGGCCCTTGGGTGAACGAATTGACCGAGTTCGATTCCAGCACCGTCGAGGCATTGCGCTTGGTCGCCATGTGGTTCCCAGCCAAAGACGTCGCATTGCACACGCCAGAACACATGCCGATCTCCATCCGTCGACATCCAGAGGGCGGATTCTCCTGCTTCCCTGCCCTCGACGGACTCGGAATCAAGATTCTGCCGCACCACCTGGCATGGAAGACTCTCGACTCGGTCGATGACCTCCCTCGTTTCATCGAAAACGAAGTCGTGCAATCGACCGAGCACGCTGTTGCCTGCCTCATGCCCGGGGTCGACCCCATTCCCTACCGCGTGTCCACGTGGACTGAAGGATTCACTGTCGACGGTGCTCCGATCGTCGGCCCGTCAAGTGCCGACTCACGCATCGTGTTGGCTGTGGGCATGTCCGGTCAAGGCTTCAAATTCTCACCGATGATGGGCTCCATCGTCAGCGACTTCGTTGAAACCGGTTCCTCATCAGATGCGATCGCCATCATGGACTCTCAGCGCTTTGATCGGAGCTCGTCATGAACATCGGCACCACAGTCCTCATCTCAGTCACTGCTGCCATCGTCATCGGCATCGGAGCCCTCATCTCGTTCTATGTCGGAAAAAGAGCCAAATCCAACGACTCCTGGGTCGTCGGCGGCCGCAACCTCCCGCTCTACGTCATCGCCTTCACCCAATACGCCACCGCAGTCGGCGGAGGCGTACTCGTCGCCCACGTCGGCATCGCCTACGCCTGGGGCCTATCGGTTTTCTGGTACGAAATCTTCGTCATCGTCGGCCTCCTCATCATTGCTATCTTCGCAGGATGGCTGCGCCGCCGAACCTTCTCCACCATTCCCGAGGTCTTCACGAAGCTCTACGGCGAGCACCGACTCATGCTCTCCATGGTCGCGCTGGCCGTCATTGTCGTCCCGTTCGGCTGGTTGGCTACGCAGTTCATCGCCTTCGCCAACCTCTTCAACGCGGTGACGGGCATCGGGATCACTCCGCTGATCATCATCATGGCTGTGGTCTCCATCGCTTTCGTCCTCCCAGGCGGGCTGACGTCAGTCGCGTGGTCGGACTTCTTCTTCGGCGTTTTCATGGTCATCGCGTCAGTCGTCGTCGGTGTCTATGCGATCGTCAACGCAGGCGGACCGTCGACGATCGTGAAGAACCTTCCGGCCGAGCTGACCACGATGCCCACCGGACTCACGGCCGCAGGTGGACTGACCATCCTGCTGTGGCTATTCTCAATCCTCCCGGGAACTCTGACCAACCAGCTCTACTACCAGCGAATCTTCGCTGCCAGCAACGTCAAACAAGCCCGACAGGGCCTCTATCTCAGCAGCATTCTGATCGGCATCTCCGGAATCTATGCACTCATCGTCGGAGTTTCGGTGCGCAGCATGACCGACCAGTTCGGCGTCGACGGACGCGAACAGGCAGCAGGATGGTTCCTCGCCCAACTGCCAGTCTGGCTCATCGCGATCTACGGTGCGTTCCTCATGGCCACGATTGTCTCGACCACCGGGTCGGCACTGCACTCTGTCGTGGTCAACTTGGTCAATGACCTCAGACCTGCATTCGTCAAGAACAAGGACACATCTTCCGACCTTGTTGCGATGTCTCGCTGGTGCACAGTCGCAGTCTCCGCAATCGCTGCAGTCCTTGCCATCGTCTTTCCGACCGCGCTCAACTGGCTCGTCGCAACGTACGCATACTCGGCTTCGATGCTGGCGGTACCGTTCCTTCTCGGCATGGTCCTGACCAACAAATGGATCCTCGACGTATCAATCGGATACGTCTCAATGGCTGCTGGTCTTGTCGTATGCGCGGTTGCCCACATCGCAGGAACCACCATTCCCTACGCAGTCTTCGGCATCATTGCGAGCTTCGTCGCCTACCTAATCATGCTTGCCGTGAAGAAACCGCAAGCCCGTGCCCTCTCTGAAGAAGGAGCCCTTTCATGAAGATACTCGTCGTCGGTGCAGGAGTCCTCGGACTCACCACCGCATTCAACCTCGTCGAAGACGGGCACGACGTTACGATCGTCGACAAGACTGGACCGTACGCACAAGCGAGCAGTCGCTCATTCGCCTGGATCAACGCCAACCACAAACTCCCCGCCGAATACCACCGGCTCAACCGCGCCGGAATCGCAGCTCATGAGGAGTTCCAGCGTCGTTTCGCCAGTCACGGAACGTGGTTCCACCAGCACGGGTGCATCATGTTCGACAGCACACCCGACAAAGCAACCGGATATGACGAGCGATTCACTGAATCGGCTGAGTTCGACTACCCGGTCGAACGAATTGACTCCGACCGCCTACGCGAGCTTGAACCCGCTGTCAGCTGGCCGACGGACTCAGGATTGTTCTTTCCTCTCGAAGCCCACCTGGACAACGAAGCGTTCGGCAGCCTCGTCGAGAGCTTCCTCGAAGAGGCCGACGTAACGCCGGAAGTTGCAGAAGTTGTCCGCGTGGACACCAACGCAGACGGGGCCTCAGCGGAATTCGCCGACGGAGACACTCGGAACTTCGACCAAGTGATCATCGCCGCCGGAGCAGACTCCGGAGCCATCGCATTTCGATCGGGTCTCCTACTACCAGTGGCCGATCTGTCTCAGCCCGGACCACGGACGCACAGTCTGCTGGGTGTCACTGTTCCCACAGACGTGAGTCTCAGCCGGATCATCATTTCGGACAAGATCAACGTGAGGCCCCGCCATGACGGCAGCATGTTTGTCCAGATCCCTTCAGTGGAAGCTCGTACCGAGGAAGGAGAGAGCCCGGAGCTGCTCGACGAGGTCCGGGTCGTCATGGAAGCCGAGCTTCAGGCACTCTTCGGAAAGCGTATTCCGGTGAGTCGCGTCATCTTCAGCGGAAGAAGCTTCCCCGAAGATGGGCTGAGCATCGTCGGATACCTCGACGAACACCACCGGGCTTATTCGTTAGTCACCCACAGCGGAATGACAATGGCTCCTCTGCTGGGACGGCTCGTCGCTGATGAAGTTCGAGGCGACAGTTCGCACCTCCTTAGTACGTTTCGTCCGTCACGCTTCACAAAGGGAATCACCCAGGAGTCGCCGACGAACTTTATTGGCCGACAGTAATAGCCGCTGGTGTGGAGTGGCCGAACAAGTTCTTCTCCCCAGGCACCGCTAAATTCAAACATCAGCCGTATCTCAAAGCAGTAGAATCAGATGCAATTTTAGCTCGTAGGAGAAGGCGCTGAGCTGGCCTGGACGCGGTTCGACCACGCCCGGTCTCATATCAGTGCATTGTCTGGAGAGTAAAGACACCTCAAACCTGTTGGCCACACACTCAGCATATTGGGCGTCGAATACTTGCGCGTACTAGTCGAAATCGTGAGTATTGACCCATTTGGCGATCGACTCCGACCGTCGTCTGCTGCTGGAATGCTCACGCCCTCTCAAGTTACTGACCGGCAGCGACCGTTCTTCACCTTTCGCCGCACAGCGCACCGCTGCAACGAGGCGATTTGCCACGAACGGTGACGGATTCCTTGGCAGCAGTGTGTTTTGCCACGAAAGGTGACGGAAGCCGAACTGCGTGGAGGACGTGACGCGAACGGTGAGGGATGCTCGATCAACGGCACCGTCGCACGCGTCCGGGCACGACGAAGGCCGGTGGGAACAATCCCACCGGCCTTCGATCAGCTCCGGCTCAGCGCCTCAGCGCGAACCGACTGCCGCGAGTCGGAGACTCACAGCGCAGCCTGGTGCGGCGAAGTCGCCGCTCAGGCCCCGTCTCCTGCGATCAGGCTTCTGCGAGCTGACGCAGAACGTACTGCAGGATGCCGCCGTTGCGGTAGTAGTCGGCTTCACCCGGGGTGTCGATGCGGACGACGGCGTCGAATTCGACCTTTGTGCCGTCTTCCTTTTCGGCGGTGACCTTGACGGTCGCCGGGGTGTTGCCCTCGTTGAGCTCCGTGACGCCTTCGATGGAGAAGGTCTCGGTGCCGTCGAGTCCGAGCGAATCAGCGGATTCGCCGGCGGGGAACTGCAGCGGCAGAACGCCCATGCCGATGAGGTTCGAGCGGTGGATGCGCTCGAAGCTTTCGGTGATGACGGCTTCGACGCCGAGCAGCTTCGTGCCCTTGGCAGCCCAGTCACGCGAGGATCCCGAGCCGTACTCCTTGCCACCGAGGACGACCAGCGGGGTGCCGGCAGCCTGGTAGTTCACGGAGGCGTCGTAGATCGTGGTCTGCGGTCCGCCCTCCTGCGAGAAGTCGCGGGTGAAGCCACCCTGGACTCCGTCGAGGAGCTGGTTCTGCAGACGGATGTTCGCGAAGGTTCCGCGGATCATGACTTCGTGGTTGCCGCGACGCGAGCCGTAGGAGTTGAAGTCCTTGCGCTCGACGCCGTGCTCGACGAGGTACTTGCCGGCCGGAGTGTCGGCCTTGAAGGAACCTGCGGGCGAGATGTGGTCGGTGGTCACCGAGTCGCCGAGCTTCGCGAGCACGCGGGCGCCCTTGATGTCCTTGACGGCTTCGGGCTTGAGACCCATGCCGTCGAAGAAGGTGGGCTTGCGCACGTAGGTCGACTCGTCGTCCCACTCGAAGACCTTGCCCTCGGGGGTGTCGAGCTGCTGCCAGCGCTCGTCACCGTCGAAGATGCGACCGTATTCGTTGTCGAACATATCGGTCGAGATCGAATCGGCGATGACCGACTCAACCTCTTCAGGCGAGGGCCACAGGTCGGCCAGGTAGACGTCGACGCCGTCCGAGTCCTTGCCCAGGGGCTGGTTCTCGAAGTCGAAGTCCATGGTGCCGGCCAGTGCGTAGGCGATGACCAGCGGAGGCGAAGCGAGGTAGTTCATCTTCACGTCCGGGCTGATGCGGCCCTCGAAGTTGCGGTTGCCCGACAGGACTGCGGTGACCGAGAGGTCGTTGTCCTGGATGCTGTTCGAGATCTCCGAGTCCAGCGGACCGGAGTTGCCGATGCAGGTGGTGCAGCCGTAGCCGACGATGTAGAAGTTCAGCGCTTCGAGGTCCTCGATGAGGCCGGCCTTGTTGTAGTACTCGGTGACGACCTTCGAACCCGGTGCGATCGAGGTCTTGACCCACGGCTTCGAGTTGAGTCCGCGCTTGCGGGCATTGCGTGCCAGCAGGCCGGCGGCCATCATCACCGAGGGGTTCGAGGTGTTGGTGCAGGACGTGATCGAAGCGATCGCCACGGCACCGTTGGCCAGCTCGAAGTTGCGTCCGTCGGCGGTGCTGACGTCCACGGACTTCGACTCCTCGCCGGGAGCGGCGTAGTTGTGGATGTCCTTGGCGAACTGGCTCTTGGCATCGGAGAGCTCGATGCGGTCCTGCGGGCGCTTCGGTCCGGAGATCGAGGGCACCACGGTGGACAGGTCGAGTTCGAGGTACTCGGAGTACTCGACTTCGTTCTCCGGATCGTGCCAGAGTCCCTGCGTCTTGGCGTAGTCCTCGACGAGCTGGATCTGCTCTTCCGAACGGCCGGTGAGCTTGAGGTAGTCGATGGTGACTTCGTCGATCGGGAAGATCGCGGCGGTCGAACCGAACTCGGGGCTCATGTTGCCGATGGTGGCGCGGTTGGCCAGCGGCACCTCGGCGACGCCCTTGCCGTAGAACTCGACGAACTTGCCGACGGCTCCGTGCTGGCGGAGCATATCGGTGATCGTGAGCACAACGTCGGTTGCGGTGACACCCGAGGGGATCTCACCGGTGAGCTTGAACCCGACGACGCGCGGGATGAGCATCGACACGGGCTGGCCGAGCATGGCGGCCTCTGCCTCGATGCCGCCGACGCCCCAACCGAGCACACCGAGGCCGTTGACCATCGTGGTGTGCGAGTCGGTGCCGACCAGGGTGTCCGGGTAGGCCCGGAGGACTCCGTCGACCTCGCGCGGCATGACCACGCGAGCCAGGTGCTCGATGTTGACCTGGTGAACGATGCCCATGCCCGGAGGCACGACCTTGAAGTCTTCGAATGCGGTCTGGCCCCAGCGCAGGAACTGGTAGCGCTCACCGTTGCGCTGGTATTCGATGTCCATGTTGAGCTCGACGGCGTCAGCGGTGCCGAAGCGGTCGATCTGCACCGAGTGGTCGATGACCAGCTCGGCCGGAGCCAGCGGGTTGACCTGATCCGGGCTGCCGCCGAGCTCGACGACCTTCTCGCGCATGGTGGCGAGGTCGACGATGCAGGGCACACCGGTGAAGTCTTGCATCACCACGCGGGCGGGGGTGAACTGGATCTCCGTATCGGGTTCGGCATTGGGGTCCCAGCTGCCGAGGGCTTCAATATGTTCCGAAGTGATGTTTGCGCCGTCTTCCGTGCGCAGCAGGTTCTCCAACAGCACCTTGAGGCTGAAGGGAAGCTTCTCCGACCCTTTGACCTGGTCCAGGCGATAGATCTCATAATCCTTATCGCCTACGGTCAGGGTGCTCTTCGATTTGAACGTATCGACGTTGCTCATCGTGATTCTCCTGTTTCATCCGACACTCATCCAAGAAACCGGGTCCGTCCGACTCGGCGGTCGGATCCTTGCATCACGCACCGATTTACGCGACACATATGTTTCCAAAAGTATCTTGACGTCAAGATAAATTCTATCGCATTTGAGGGGCTTTGACCACCATGGCACACGGAGGTGCGAAACCCTGCGATCGGGTTTTCCGCAGGCCCTCGTGCGGTCATCACCAGGGCCGCGGCCGGGTCGCGCGGCCTAGCCTGGACAGCACACTCAAAGCAGCAGCGCACTCGCCTGCCACCCCCGAGGAGATTCCATGGACCCGTTCACACTAGGCGCCGGATTCGGCTTCGGCGCACTGCTCGTCGGCATCATCTTCGCCGTCGTCTGCAGCTCATTCGCGAAGGAGAAGGGCCGGTCGGGCGGCTGGTGGGGGCTGTGGGGCTTCCTCACGACGTTCATCGCCCTCATCGCGCTCGTCCTCCTCCCCCGCCGCTCGGTCACCGCCTGAGGTCACCGGTCGGTCACCGCCGGAGCACGGTGACCGTCTCCAGGTGCGAGGTCAGCGGGAAGAGGTCGAAGCCGGTGAGGCTCTCGATCGCGAATCCCCCGCCTGTGAGAGCCGTGAGGTCCCTGGCCAACGTGGCCGGGTCACAGGAAACGTAGACCAGGGTGCGTGCCGCTGATTCGATGATCGCCGAGGTGGCTTTCCTCCCGGCGCCCGCCCGTGGCGGGTCGAGGATGATGACCTCCGAATCGGGCAGTCGGGCCCGATCCACGCTGAGAGCGAGGAATCGGGACTCGAGATCGGCGGCATTGTCTCGAGCATGAGCAATGGCTGTCTCCACCCCTTCGACCCCGAACAGGGGCGCTCCGGTGGCCCGGGCGGCAGTGATGCCGAGGAGTCCGACCCCGCAGTAGAGGTCGGTGATCGCCCCGACGTCGGCAGGAAGGACTCTGACGACCTCCGAGCTGAGCAGTGCGGCCGCATCCCGGTGCACCTGCCAGAAGCCGTCGGCGCCGACGGTGAAGTCACGACCGTCGACCGTTTCGGTCAGGGTGCGGTCTCCACGGATCACGCGCAGGGCGGGAGCGGGCGCATGGGAACGACCGCGACCACGGGGACGACCCCCGCGACCACGACCACGACTCTGCTCCGGTCCGGTCGCCTCGGCGAGGAGGGAGAACGACGTCGGCAGCCAGGACTCGATCTCATCGAGGACCTGCGCAGTGGGCCGACCACGGACGATGAGCGCGCCATGGTCGCCGGCCCACGCGAATTCGAGTCGGCGGACTCCCGGCACATGCAGTGTCGTCATGTCGAGGTCGTGCAAGGGCCCGGCGGCCAGAGGGGGCGTGGTCACAGGGATGACCGCATGTGATCTGGGGGCGAGCATTCCGGCACGGCCCTCATCGTCGACGGCCAGCTGCACACGGGTGCGCCAGTCCGTGCCGTCGGTCTCGCCCGGCGCGGGCAGCACCTCGGCGGCGCGGTCGATATGTCCGATGCGCTGAAGTTGGTCATTCAGCACCTCGGCCTTGAGCGTGCGGGAATGGGCGAGGTCGACGTGGGCGAATTCCATTCCGCCGAACCCGGCCGAATCCGGCACGGCCCCAGCACCGGGGCCCGCAGCGAACCCCGCACCGGAACCGTCGGTCGAACCACCGGGGACATAGTCGAGGCGACGATCGGGGACGCGGTGAGCCGAGGCCTCGATCACCTCGGTGACGGCGGCGCGAAGAAACCGGGCGGGCGGTCCTGCCTGGGTGCGGACTCGGACCTTCTCACCGGGCAGGGCCCCGGAGACGAAGACGACCTGACCGTCGTGTCGGGCGATGGAGGTGCCGCCGGCCGCCGGTGCCTCGATGTCGAGGGTGAGGTCCTGGGCGGGAACCGAAGTGTCGCTCATGCGTGTTCTAGGCCTGTCTGTACAGCGAGGTGTCGGAATCGGGTCCGTCTCCGCCGTACTGTCGAGAGAAGGATTTCAGTCGCCAGGGCACGGAGACCACGACGACGTTGGGCACCAGCAGCAGTCGGGTGCGCAGTTTGAGAGCCACCTGGTTGTGCAGGATGTGCTCCCACCAGCGACCGACGACGAACTGCGGGATGTAGACGATGACGAGGTCCCTGGGCGACCTACGGCGGATGGCGAGGATATGGGCGAGCATCGGACGGACGAGTTCGCGGTACGGCGAGCCGAGCACGGTCAGCGGCACCGGCAGCTCCATCTCGTTCCATCGTTTCTGCAGACCGGCCGCGGCCTCTTCGTCCACGGCCACGGTGACAGCTTCGAGCTGACTCGACCGGGTCACTCGGGCGTAGGAGAGGGCCCGCATCGTCGGTTTGTCGATTTCGCTGACGACGACGATGGCGTGGGTGTTCGACGGGATCGTCCGTGAGTTCACGTCCGCGTCGGGGGCGAGCTCGCGGGCCACCCGCGAATAGTGTCGGTGGATGGCGCCCATGACGAGGTAGAGTCCGGCCATGGCGGCGACCGCCAGCCAGGCGCCGGCGAGGAACTTCGAGACGATGACGACGATGAGGACGCCGGCGGCGAGCACGCAGCCGACGGCGTTGACGACCTGGTTGAAGTACATCCGCATCCGGGTCTTCGAATCGATGACCAGGCGCAGCCGTTTGCGCCAGTGCAGGACCATTCCCGCTTGGCCGAGGACGAAGCTGGCGAAGACCCCGACGAGGTAGAGCTGGATGAGCACCGTCGCCGAGGCGGACGTGGCGACGACGAGGACGATCGCCGCTGCGGCCAGCAGCAGGATGCCGTTGGAGAAGGTGAGTCGATCGCCCTTTGTCGCCAGCTGCCTTGGCAGGAATTCATCGCGGGCCAGCCGAGAGGCCAGTCCGGGGAACCCCTCGACCGCAGTGTTCGCAGCGGCGATGAGCACGAGCGCGGTGATGAGGACGACGATGAAGAACATCGCAGGCGCATTGTCGAAGATCGCGTGCGCCAGCTGCGCGAGGACGGGCTCCTGTTCGTATTCGGCGCTGACCGGGCTGCCGTCGCCGCGGACGAGATAGAGATGCGGGTCGTCGACGTATTTGATTCCAGTGACCGACGCCAGATAGGTCAGCCCTGTGAGCATGAGGGCGGCGAGCAGACCCGACAGCAGCAGGGTGTTTCCGGCGTTCTTGCCGCGCGGCTTCTTGAACGCCGGAACCGCCGTGGCCACGGTCTGCACGCCGGCCAGTGCGACGGCACCGGACGAGAACGCGCGCAGGACGATAAGGACGGTGGCCAGGCCGAGCGTCGCCTGATCGCCGATGTTGCTGTGCACGACCGTGTAGTCGGCGGTCTGGGCGTGCGGGGTGTCACCGAGCCCGACGCGGATGAGACCGACCGACATCGTGAGGAACACGGCACCGAGGAACAGGTAGGTCGGCACGGCCAGCAGCATCGGAGTGGCCCGGGAACCGCGCAGACCGGCGAAGCAGATGAGCAGGATGCCGACGATGGCCACGGGCACACGGTAGGGCGCGAGCATCGGGAACGCCGTGGTGATGTAGGCGGCGAAGACCGTCATCGACACGGCCAGGGTGAGCACATAGTCGACGAGGAGGGCCGCGGCGACGACGAGCCCGGCACCGGAGCCGAGGTTCTTCGAGGCCACCTCGTAGTCACCGCCGCCGGAGGGGTACGCCTTGACGTTGATGCGGTAGCAGGCGACGATCACGAGGATGACGATGCCGACGGCCACACCGATCCAGGGGGCAACGGTCAGGGCCACAAGTGACGTCAGCGACAGTGCCAGCAGGATCTCATCGGGGGCATAGGCCACCGAGGAGAGCATGTCGGAGGCGAAAACGGGCATCGCGATGCGCTTCTTCAGCGCAGGCGCACGCCTGTCCTCACTGCGGAAGGGCCGTCCAACGAGTAGTCTTTTGACGGCATCAGAAAAACTGCTGGCCACGGCAACCAATGGTAGATCACTGCGGGAAGGATTACCCATGCACTTCGTGATTATGGGCTGCGGTCGAGTCGGGGCCTCCCTGGCCAAAGCCCTTGATGCGAATGGGCACTCCGTCGCAGTCGTCGACCGAGACCCCGACGCATTCCTCAAGCTCGGTCGGGATTTCAGCGGTTCGACGATCACCGGCGTCGGTTTCGACCGCGAGACTCTGTCCCAGGCGAAGACCGCCGAGGCCTTCGCCTTCGCCGCCGTCTCCAGTGGTGACAATTCGAATATCCTCGCCGCGCGTGTCGCTCGTGAGACCTTCGGGGTGAGCAATGTCGCCGCCCGCATCTACGATCCTGACCGTGCGCAGGTCTTCGAACGTCTCGGCATCCCCACCGTGCCCACCGTGCGGTGGACGGCCGAGCAGGTGATGCGCAAGCTCGTCCCGCAGGGGTCGATCACCGAATACCGTGAGCCCTCCGGCAACCTCGTCCTGGCGGAGGTGCATCTGGATCCTGGCTGGGTGGCCCGTCCGATCAAGGAGATCGAAACACGGACCAAGGCTCGGGTCTCCTATGTCACCCGCCTGTCCGAGGGCATCGTCGCCCACGATGATCTGCTACTCCAGGACGGCGACCTCGTCCATCTCATGGCTCCGGTCGACCGCCTCGGCGAGATCGAACGGATCCTCGATCAGCCCGTGCGAACCGTGGAGGAAGAAGAATGAGGGTCATCATCGCCGGAGCCGGCTCCGTCGGACGTTCGGTGGCCAGGGAGCTGCTGGACAAGGACCATTCGGTCCTGCTCATCGACCAGAGCAAGGAGGCGCTGGGCCATGAGCGCATTCCGGGTGCCGAATGGCTGCTCTCCGATGCGTGCGAGCTCGCCGGTCTCGCCGAGGCGGGGCTGGAGGAGGCCGATGTCGTCGTGGCCGCGACGGGAGATGACAAGACCAATCTGGTGCTCTCCCTGTTGGCGAAGACCGAGTTCGGGGTGCCCAGGACGGTCTCGCGGGTGAACAATCCGAAGAACGAATGGCTCTTCGACGACAACTGGGGCGTCGATGTCGCCGTCTCCACTCCGCGCCTGATGACCGCGCTCGTCGAGGAGGCCGTGGAAGTCGGCGGCCTGGTCCACCTCATGAGCTTCGAACGCGGGCAGGCGGGCCTGCTCGAGTTCACAGTGCACGAGAACGCCGAACTCGTGGCCGAGCGCGTCGGTGGGATCACCTTCCCGCTCGATACGGTGCTGGTGGCGATCATCCGCAATTCGCGGGCGTTCGCTCCGAGCGCCGATGATGTCATCGAGGCCGGAGACGAACTGTTCTTCCTCTCCTCCCCCGATCAGGAGCCGGCGCTGCTAGCGCTGCTGCAGGAGACTGCGAAGGCCGACGAGAGCGTAGAGGGCTGAGCCCGGTCGTCTGCGGCCGAGATCGTCAGTTCTGCGGCCGACGGCCGCCCGGCCCCTCGGGACGGTCAGTCGTCGGAGTCGTCGCGGGTCTGCAGGAGTTCGTAGACGGGATTGTGTGCGGTGAGCACTCCGTCCTTGCCGCAGAACCGTCCTTCTAAGACGATGAGGGACCCGGGACGGATGCCGCTGATCTCCCGGCGTCCGAGGAACTGGGCGCGGGCTTCGCCGGTGCCATCGGCGACGGTGATGTCGAGCCTGGGGCTGTCGGCGCTGCACGACTGAGTGGTCGCTGAAACGACTCCGGCGATGCGTGAGGTCTTTCGCGCCTCCAGCTCTTCGACCGGAATGACCCCGGGGATCTGGCTGACCAGTCGCAGATCAGCCCGGGCCTCGGCCTCACGGGATCCGAAGTCGCGCACGAGGCGAGGGATGAGGTTCCGCATCAGCGCTCAGCGGACCTCTGTGATCTCGGGGCCGCGTTCGAAGGGGTTGAGTTCGTCCTCGTCCTTCTTCTCCTCCGCCTCGTCCTGGTCGACCTGCGGTGCGGTCAGTGCGATGAGCTCGCGGGGAGCCATCGCCTCCTCACCGCGATCGACGACGACTCCGCGGAAGAGTGCGGAGAGTTCGGCACGCACCTCGTCATCGGTCACGGCCTTGCCGGAGAACACGGCGCGGACGAACCAGCGTGGTCCGTCGATGCCGGCGAAGCGCATGGCGCGTTTGCCGGGGCGACCGGATTCCGTCTTCGCCTGAACCTCGATGGCCAGCTCCTTGCCGAGAGAGGTGTGCAGCTCGGTCGATTCCCCACCCTGTTTGGTCACGGATTCGGCGAGCTGACCGCGCACCGTGTTCCACAGGCCCTCGGAGCGTGGGGTTGCGAACGCCTGCAGCTGGATGCCTCCACCCTCGTGGATGAGGGTGACGGCCAGCACGCGCTGAGAATCGTCGTCCGTGTCCAGGCGCACCTGCATGCCGTCGACGACGGGCACCTTGAGCGCGCCGAGGTCGAGGCGGTCATGCTCCGGGTACTCCTCGGAGATGTCGAAGGGGCCATTCTCGGACCGGTCGAAGGGTGCGGACTTCTCCAGCCGCGCTTCTTCCTCGACGATATCGTCATCGGACTCGGCCGCCTCTGCGGCGGACTCTGCCTCGTCGTCATCGGCGTCGTCGTCTGCACGATCGGCCGCCTCGGTGTCGGTGTCCTGAGCGTCGAGCTCATCGTCGTCGGTGAGTTCGTCGTCGGCGCGGACGTCGTCATCGGTCGGTGTGGATTTCTTGAACCGGGAGAACAGTCCCATAAGTCCTCACTTCTCCTTTTCGCTGAGGCCGGCGACGATTCCGCCGGTGGATCCGAATCCCCCGGCGCCGCGGGCGCTGTCTTCGAGGGATTCGACGATGTCGAAGTCGGCGTGAGCGATCCTCTGGATCACGAGTTGGGCGATGCGGTCGCCACGCACGACGCGCAGCGGGGTCTTCGCGTCGAGGTTGATCAGCGGCACCTTGATCTCGCCGCGGTAGCCGGCGTCGATGGTGCCCGGCGCATTGACGACCGTGACTCCGTGCTTGCTCGACAGGCCCGAACGCGGATGCACGAAGGCCGCATAGCCCTCTGGCAGGGCGATCGCGATTCCGGTCGGAACGACACGGCGCTCGAACGGTTCGAGCACGAAGTCGATCGCCGAATGCAGGTCTGCACCGGCGTCGCTCGCATGCGCGTAGCCGGGCGCGCTCATGCCCGCGTCGAGGAGCTGGAGGTTGATCTTCACGGTTTCCGTCACAAAGATGCACTCTAACGCTCCAGCCTGAGCGTGGCCAAACTTCTCGCTATGGGACAATGGCCGCATGGCAACAACTCAATCCGGAACCCACGTGGTCTATCAGGAGAAGGTCCGCCCCTCGGTCGGCATGTGGATCCTCGTCGTGGTGGCCGCTCTGTCCACGGCACTCATGGTCATGCCCGTCTGGCAGCTCGGCACCATCATCCTTCCCGTCGTCAGCTTCGTCCTCTTCGCCTGGTGGCTGAATTCGCTGACGCTGACGATCATCGTCACCGAACGACAGCTGTTCGTCGGCGAAGCTCATATCGACCGCACGTTCGTTCCGGGTGCGGTCGCCTTCGACGGCGAGGAGGCCCGGCAGGCCCGCGGTGTCGATCTCGACGCCCGCGCCTTCCTCAAGATCCGCCCGTGGGTGAAATCCGTCGTCCGCATCGATCTCGACGATGAGACGGATCCGACCCCGTACTGGCTCGTCTCGAGCCGTCACCCCCACAAACTAGCCGCCGCCCTCACCCCCTGATTACTACCTGACGGCGGCCCAGCAACCTCGATCCTTCTATGTCTTGTCAAGCGGGTTGAGGAACGGTATCTAGCGCGTTGAGGATCTTGTAGACCCGGCGCGCTAGATACCGTTTGAGGTTGCGCTTGATCTCCCTCTTGGATTTCTTCGTCGGTTCTTCACCGTAGTGGCGGGCCACGTAGTTCCTGGTCCGTTCGTCATGGACCATCCGGTTCATGATCACCGTGTGTAGGGCCCGGTTCAACTGCCGATCCCCGCCCCGGTTCAACCGGTGCCGGCGCGTGTTGCCCGACGACGCAGGTATCGGGTTCACTCCCGCCAGAGCTGCGAACGCGGCCTCGTTCCGCACCCGCCCCGGGTGGGACCACGCGGTGAAGCACACAGCGGCGCTGAATGGGCCGATCCCGGGCTCATCCAGCAAGGGTGCGGCCGGACTGGCTTCAACAAGCTCGGTGAGCCTGTCATGGTTGGTCTGCAGATCATCGTTCAAAGCGAGGACGCGTTTGGCCAGACGGATCGCTTCTTCCCGGGCGGTGGACAAGTCGACGTCTTCGTTGCGGGTTCGCCATTTCGCGATCTCGTCGACCTGGTCACTGTTCAATGACTTGCGGGCATCGATGCCAAGATCGATGGTGCGCACCAGCGCGGTCAGAGAGTTGATCGCACGAGTCCGTTCCGTACTCATCGCGTCCCGGGCTGACAGCAGGACACGCAGCGCCTGCCGGACACCTTCACCGTGACGCGGCCACCGCAGTTGATCGGCGTCGAGAGGCAATACAGATGCCGCGATCCGGCGGGAATCAAGCTCGTCGCTCTTACCGACACCGTGGCGGGCTTTGGCATCCATACGCCCGGCTTCGACTACCGGGTACCCGGCTGCGGCGATGTGTCCGGTCAGCACCGCACCGTACGAGGCCGCACCTTCAACGACCCAGAGGGTGTCGAGGTCACCGCTGGTGCGCCTGCCGGCCCAGGTGAGGGCTCGTTTGATTCCTGCTGACGTGGTGGGGAAGGAACGGGTTTCGACGAGAATTCCGGTGTTGGTGACGATGGAATACACGTGGTTTCTGGCGTGTGTATCAACACCGATGAAGAAACTGTATAAGTGCGCGACAATAGACATAGCGGTTCGAAGCTCCCTGTTTGACCGATGGGTTGCGTGGCCGCTTGCGGCCGGTACCGGTCCGGGTTAGAGATCACTTCGGAACAACACTGTGATGAGTCACACCCCCGGATTTTCGGGGGTGGACAGCCTTCTGATCAAGTTACCGATGTGGGCCGAGCTGGTGCCGGCCGCACCATCCATGTGATCGGACAAATCGAGGGCAAGACACCACGGTGTGAGTCAGCGCGAGGTGGAGTCACGATCACTGGACGGAGAGGCCAACACCTACTCTGCCAGCCAGTCCCAGACCAGCCACTGTCAATACTCACAGCGCGAGGTTGCTGGGCCGCCGTCAGGTAGTAAGGGGAGAAGAACGGACCGCGACCCTTTCGAGGGTGCGGTCCGTTTTCGGGTTTTCGCGAAGAGAAGCGATTCAGCCTGCACAGTCTGTGCAGATGGGGACACCGCCTTCTTCGGTCGCAAGCTGAGAACGATGGCGGACCAGGAAGCACTCCATGCAGGTGAACTCATCGTTCTGCTTCGGCAGGACCCGAACGGAGAGCTCTTCGTTCGACAGGTCCGCACCGGGAAGTTCGAAGCCTTCGGCTACTGCAGTCTCGTCTTCGTCGATCTTGCTCGCCTGAGCCTGGGAACGCTGGGCCTTGAGCTGCTCGATCGAATCGCTTTTGATCTCATCGTCTTGCTTGCGAGGTGCGTCGTAGTCTGTTGCCATATGGCCTCATCGCTCTCTGTCCGGAGGGGGTGCCGAAGAGGAGCATCTTCTCCTCTTCCGAGATGTGTCCCCAGCATTGTGCACTGTATGCTTGCCGTTGGCAAGATGGAATGAGCACCTGATGCGGTGATTCTCGTCACCAGCTTGTCCGCATGGACGGAGCACACATAGAGTTCACGAAATGCTCTGCAAGAATGCTTGTGATGGACAGCACCGACAGCACGCTCTGTCGGTCGAATACCGGGCTCATCCCCTGTGGAGGCGGCCCGAGGAAGGACGGATCCACAATGAGTGAATTCGCTGATCAGCTCGACACACGAATCGATGATGTCCGTCATCGCATTCACGAGGCCCGTTCCGCCGGTGACGACTTCCTCGTCGAAAATCTCATCGACGACCTGCAGAACCTGATGGAATTGGCCGGACGCAACGATGTCGACACCGGTCCCATCGCCGAGGTGATCCAGGCCGAGACGGGAGCCCTGCCGGTCATCCCGAGTCCCGACGACTACTGAGAGAACACACAGCAAAGAACCCTCCCTCACCGATTCGGTGAGGGAGGGTTCATTCGTCTTCAGGACTCAGTTCGCCATGGCCCAGTTCGGATAGGTTGCACGTTCGATACGGCCGCGGCAGCAGTCGATGCTGCAGGCTCCGCTGCCAGGCACCAGAGCCTTCGTCCCGGGCAGAGCCGGAACGTCGACGTCTTCCCCGCGCAGCTGAGCCACGCGCTCCTCGACGAGGTCGACGAGTCCCCTGACGAAGGCGACATGAGTGCCGACGGTGTCGACCCGGGTGAAGTCGAGACCGAGTTCCTCAGCAGTCTCCTTCGCTTCGGTGTCGAGGTCGAAAGCGACCTCCATATGGTCGGAGATGAAACCGATGGGCACGAGCACGACACCGGTCACCCCCTCCTCGGCAAGTTCGGTCATCCGGTCGTTGACATCGGGTTCGAGCCAGGGCACCTCAGGTGAGCCGGAACGTGAGCAGTAGACGAGTTCGGACGGAACACGATCGGCCTCATCGATGCGCCCCATGAGGTGGTCGATGAGTTCTTCGTGCTGGGCCCGGTATCCGTTGGTGGTCACCTCTGAGGCGTCCTGCATGACGTTCGGGATCGAGTGGGTGACGAAGAGGATCCGGTGCTTGGTCGAATCGATCTGCCCGACCTTCGACCGGAAATCGGCGACGCCGTCGCCCAGGCAGTCGGCGCAGGCGTCGGCGTAGCCGGGATGGTTGTAGAACTGACGGATCTTGTCGATCGAGACGTTGAGACCCTCGTCCTTGAGCGTGTCGATCGTCTTCGCGAAGTCCTCACGGTACTGCCGGCACGACGAGTAGGAGGAATACGCGGAGGTGTCGATCGAGAGGAACTGCGTGGCACCGTCCTGTGCCAGCTTGCGCACCTCGTCGGTGAGATAAGGATCCCAGTTGCGGTTGCCCCAGATCAGCGGGGTCTCGATTCCGCGGCGATCGAGTTCGTCGCGCAGCGCGGCCAGCAGCGCCTTGTTCTGGTCGTTGATCGGAGACTTGCCTCCGAAACCGAAATAGTGCTCCCCCACCTCCTCGAGCCGTTCCTCGGGAATCCCGCGGCCGGCGGTGACGTTGCGCAGGAATGGAACCACTTCTTCTGGGGCCTCCGGTCCTCCGAATGACATGAGGATCAGGGCGTCGATGGGTGCAGTCGTATTCACCTTCCCGATTTTACAGACTGTAGAGCCGCTCGGCCCGCTGTCCGCACAGTGAGCCGCGCCCACTCACGGTGCAGACGCCGACCGGAGGGTCCGACGCCCGCCCTCGCCGGTGTCGTGGCGACGCCGGCGGCGTGGTGGCGACGCTGTCGGAGCCGACGCGCAGGTTCCCCTTTCGCACATTTCTCGCACGTGCGTGGCCGGTCTCACAGAATCACCCCGCCGGCTCCCGATCTGCCCCGTGATTTCGCGACTCGCGCGGAAATCTGCCCGGCACGACGCGCCGAACGTGACACGATGCTTCTGAGACGCGACAAAGGAGCTTAAGGCAATGCGTGAACTGATCTTGAACGGAGTCAACGCAGACGGCACACATCTGCTGTTGAACGACGAGAACGGGCTTCAGTACCGAGTCGTCCTCGATGAGGCTCTCTTCGCCGCGGTCCGCAGGGACCGCTCCCACCCCAAGTCCGAGACTCCCGTGCGCCCGAAAGAGATCCAGGCCATGATCCGCGGCGGCATGGACGCCGAGGAGGTCGTGGCCGCCACCGGTGCCGACATCGAATACGTGCGCACCTACGAAGGTCCGGCGATGGCCGAACGCGAACGCACCGCCTACCTGGCCAGCCGCCATCCCATCTATTCCGATCATGATCCCAACGGCGAACCGACTCCGCTCATCGAGCTGTGTCAGGAACGCCTGGCGATGCGCGACGTCGATATCGAGACGATGGAGTGGGATTCCTGGAAGCAGCAGGACGGCAACTGGTACATCCAACTCAGCTTCACCGCCGCTGATCGTGTCCGCACCGCCAGCTGGCATTACTACCGCCGTTCGCTGACCCCGATCGACGACGAGGCGAAGTGGCTCGCCGATTCCGGTCCCACCGACACCGGACCGATCCCGAACTACGGCAGCGGTGCCGAACGACAGAGGACCACCGAGGAGGTCGATGTCCTCCCGGCGACCGATCAGTCGTCCGCGTCGATCGCCGCCGACGGACCGGTCCGGCCCACCGCCGGTTCGGCGCCGTCGCAGCAGGCCCGCGATCATCAGGCCGAGACCGGCCGGATCCTGGAGAACCTGCGCAAGCGCCGCCACGCCGAGGAAGAGCCGCGGACCCGTCTGCGTGCAGTCACCGAGGACCCCGAGACTCACCCACAGGGAGCGCACACCGCTCCAGGCCAGCCCGAAGCCGCCACCGATGACGAAGTCTTCGCCTTCGAAGATGCGGCTGCCTCGGCTGAGGAACCGCAGGAGCCGACCGAGAAGGTCGGCGTCTTCGACGACGAGAATCAGCTCTCCCTGCTCAACGAGCCCGGAGTGAGCGATCACGACGACCAGTTCAAGGACTCCGCCTCGGCGAAGGATACGAAGCCGAAGTCGAAGAAGAACTCGCGAGCCTCGATCCCGAGCTGGGACGAGATCATGTTCGGATCGAAGCGGGACTGACCTCAGACTCTCGAGTGTTCGCCCTCGGATCGCGTGAGCCGAGGTCCGCTGCACCCGGTTCGACTGTGCCGAGGTCGACGACCTCATCGCCGTCCGAGATCAGTGTCCTGTCATGGGTGACCATGACGACCGTGCGGTCGCCCAGGCTCCCACGGAGATCGTCGATGAGCAGCCGAGCCGTCTCATCGTCCAAGTGCGCTGTCGGTTCGTCGAGGACGATCACATCGGCTCCGGTCAGCAGGGTTCTGGCCACCGCCAAACGCTGTCGCTGACCGCCGGAGATCTCCGCTCCGTGGTCGCCGACCCACCGTTCGAGCACCTCTGCATCGGCCCAGTCGCTCAGCCCTGCCGCTTTCAGCACGGAGATCATCTCGTCGTCCCCGGGGACCGACCGCCCGGCGAGTGCGAGATTGCCGCGCACTGTGGAGCGGAAGACGTGTGCCTCCTGAGGGCACCAGGCGATTCGGCCGACGAGGTCTTCGGGTGAGCAGGTGAGCATATCGTGGTCGGTCCCGCTCCGGTCACGGGCGCGGTAGCTGCCGGACCAGGGGTCGAGGAACCGCAGGAGCACGCTCAGGCTCGTCGTCTTACCGGTTCCGCTGTCACCGCACAGCACGGTCCAACTGCCGCGTTGAGCTCTCAGGTCCAGTCCTGCGACGACAGCCTGATCGTCCCATCCGACGGTGATCTCATCGAATTCGAGGGCGTCGACGCCGACGAGCTCGACCGGGCCAGAGCGGCACGACGAGTCGTCGCTCTCGCCGGCCGTGGTTCCGGCAGCAGGAGCCTGCACTTCGACGTCGAGTCCCGAGTCCTCGGCTTCGCGGTCCGCCGCACTGTCCGCATTGGGCAGACAGTCCAGTGCCGACCCCAGGGCGGGCAGCTGGCGGAACGCTTCGAGTGCCGAAGCGAACACTTCGCCCAGGCCCAAGGCCATGAGGGAGAGCACCGCGACGATCTCGGTCGGAGCATCCGTGGACACCGCGAGGATCACTGCGGTGGTGAACGTGCTCAGCTGCAGCCACAGTTGGGCGAGCCCGAAGTTGCGGGCAGAGGCCTTCTGCTTCTTCTCGAGGTCGGCCTCCAAGTCGGCCAACAGGCCGAGGACCGCAGAGTCGACCCGGTTCGTGCGCAGGTCGTCCTTTGCGTACAGAGCGCGAGTGAGCACGGACAGGATCCGGTTGCGGTCCTCCCTGATTCCGTACGCCAACCGGCTCTCTGCCCGGATGACGAGAATCGGGACGATGACGAGGTTGACGGCGCCCACCAGGATGAACCAGACCAGTGACCTCACGTCGAGAAGTGCTGCGGTGATGCTCACGCCGATGACGACCATGCTGGAGACGAAAGGCGGGAACAGAGTCCGGGGCACCAGGTCGCGGACGTCGTCGGCGTCGGCGACCATGGCGCGCAGCGCCGAATCCGAGGTCAGCAGCCGCCGATCACTCATGCCTACGCGCTCGAAGTGCTCCCACAGCCGTGTGCGCAGTTTCGTGAGCGCGGCGAAGATCGCCGAGTGGAGTCTCAGCCGACTGGCGTAGAGCAGCACGGAGCGGCTGAGCCCGAAGAATCGCACACCGACGATGGCGACCATGAGCAGCATGATCGGCGGCTGGTACGAAGCTTCGACGATGAGCCATGCGGAGACGGCAGTCAGAGCGATGGCCGCGAGGCTGGACGCGCAGGCGGTGAGCGCGGCCACCAGCATGGTCGGGGTGAACAGCGGCAGGCTCGAGCCCAGTATCGACCAGCGACGTCGCAGTGCAGCTGTCCAGGACTCGCCTCCGGAGTGCTGCGTCGAGACATCCGGGTGCCGCTCGACGTCGGACCGAGGCCCGGGCTCGCTGCCCGAACCCGTCCGTTCCGCCGGAGCGGGAACTTCAGTCCGCGCCCTTGTTGCAGGAACCTCGGCGGCGTCGGTTCGGGCCTGATCCGCGATCACGGTCGACTTTGATTCCGCTGGTGCACCGTTCTCTGCCGCTTCAAAGTGCGTCTTCTCCGGGCGGATCTCTGTGTCGGCCAGCGCGCGAACCTGTTCGTCATGGCTGGCGAGGATCACGCGGTGGGTGGCGGCCGCCTCGGCGATCATGTCGATGACGATGGCGGCATTGTCGGCGTCGAGGTGGGCGGTCGGTTCGTCGAGGACGAGCAGCTCGGCCCCGTCACCGAGGCGGTGCCGCACTCGCACGAGGGCCAGCCGACGCTGTTGGCCGGGGCTCAGCGCCGCCGTCTGCACACACAGATCGGTGGGCAGTTCGGCGGCGGACAGGGCCGTCCGAGCTTGGTCGTCGTCGAGTCCGAAGAGTGCCAGTTCGGCGCCGATGGTCTCGGCGAACATGCGTGGAGCCTGCGGCACGTAGGCCGCGCTCACCGGATCGGCGGTGGTGTGCGCGTCGGCAGGCAGACTGCCGACCAGCGCACCGAGCACGGTCGACTTGCCGGTTCCGGACCGGCCGCTGATCGTCGTCACTCCCGGCCGGGTGTCGATGTCGCCCGACCACGTGATGAGTGTGCCGTCGGCATAGCGAACCCACTGGTCCCCCGGCCAGCCGAAGGCATCGAGCGCGCGTGCCCCCGCAGCCGCGAACGGCGTCTCCGCATCTGCCGACCGTGTCTCCGACAGCAGCGACCGGGCTCTCTCACGAGCTTCGCGTCCGTTCTCGCTCGCATGATAGCCGGCCCCGAGCTCCCGCAGAGGGATGAAGCATTCGGGCGCGATGAGCAGGACCAACAGGCCATCGCCCAGCTCCATCGACCCATTGACCAGGCGCAGACCGATGACCACGGCCACGAGCGCCACCGAGATCGTGGCGATGAGCTCGAGCGCCAAACTGGAGAGGAACGCGATGCGCAGCGTCGTGAGGTTCGCCTGATGGTAGCGCTCCCCCAGTTCCCGCAGCCGGCGCGCGTGATCGCGAGAACGGCCGAGACCGATGAGGACGGGCAGCCCCTCGGCGAGTTCGGCCAGGTGATCCGACAGCCGCTCCAGAGCCGCCATGGTCTCGGAGGTCGACTCTGCCGTGTAGCGGCCGATGAGCACCATGAACATCGGCACCAACGGCAGGCACACCGCGATGATGACCGCCGAGAGGACATCGCTGAAGACGATGCGCACCAGCAGCACGATGGGCACCACCGCGGCCGCGGTCAGGGCCGGCACCACCGTGGTGAAGTAGTCGTCGAGATCGTCGATTCCGCGGGTGACCGTGACCGCCGCATTCGTCCGCGGGCGTCCCCGGCCGCGCAGCAGACCGGAGAGGATCGAGCGCCGCAGACCCTGTTTCGAAACGGCTGCCAGGCTGGTGCCCAGACTGCGGTCGAGCCAGAGTCCGCCGCCGCGCAGCAGCGCGCCGAGGGCGCCGAGGACCACCCACAGCCCGGGCGCGCTGTGGCCGATGATAGCTCTCACCAGGGCTTCGGCGATGAGGACGATTCCCACCGACCGGCACAGGGCGGAGAGCACCGACAGTGCCAACCCCCGCCGACCGGTCGGCAGCTCGAGCAGGATCGACAGGGGCGAGCTCACGATCGGATCGCCACCGGCAGCTTGTGCGCTTCGGGGATGTGGGTCTCGGCGATGCGGCCGAGGAACATTCGGTAGCTGAAGATCTGGTAGGCGATGATGATCGGCAGGATCACGATCGTCACGATGAGCATGACGTTCAAGGTGTAGTCCGACGAGGATGCCGCAGCGATCGTCAGCGAGTTCGCCGGGTCGATCGTCGAGGGCAGGACGTTCGGGAAGACACCGGCGAAGACGGCGGTCAGACCGGCGATGAGATAGATCCCGTGCAGGACGAAGGCGCGCTTCTCGGCACCGGCGCGGACCGCGACGAACGCGAAGATGAGAGCGACGATCGCAACGAGCACCGGCACGATGAGCCAGGTCCGCTGGGTGATCGAGGAGGCGAACCAGATGAGGAACGGAATCGCGGCCGGCAGCATGATCCGACCGGCCCAGCGCCGCGACCGCGCCCGGACCTCGCCCTGCGTCTTGAGACCGAGGAAGATGAGCCCGTGGGCCAGGGAGAAGCCGAGCCCGCCGAGTCCGCCGGCGAGAGCCGGCCACGACATCCAGGCGAAGGCACCGCCGATCATGTCGCCATGATCATTGAGCGGCAGCCCGATGGTCGTCAGTGCGAGCATCGCACCGATGCAGAAGGCTGTTCCGGCCGATCCCACGGCCAGAGCCCAGGTCCAGAAGGTCTTCCACCTCTCCGAGTGCCCTTTGCCGCGGTATTCGATGGCCACGGCGCGGAAGATCAGCGCGAGCAGGCAGATGGTCAGTGGAATGTAGAGCGCGGAGAACAGTGAAGCGTACCAGTGTGGGAATGCGGCGAACATCGCTCCGGCCGCGGTGATCAGCCAGACCTCGTTGCCTTCCCAGACCGGGCCGATCGAGTTGAGCAGAACGCGCTTGCTGCGTTCGCTGCGGCTGAGGAAGGGCATCATCATGCCCACGCCGAGGTCGAAGCCGTCGAGGAACAGGTACCCCATCCAGAGCACGACGATGAGGACGAACCAGATTGTGGCGAGGATTTCCATCGTGACCTTCCCTCAGTACGCGAACGACAGGACGTCGTCGCCGTTGTCGGTGATCGTGGGTTTCGTATTCGTTTGGTCGAGTTCGGGCATCGCCGAGGCGACTCCCCCCTTGACGTATTTCGTGATCAGCCGCAGTTCGACGACCATCAGAATTCCGTAGACGGAGGTGAGACTGATCAGTGAGAACAGCAGCATCGCCGGTGTCACCTCGGGTGACAGCGCCGCCTGGGTGTACATGTACACTCCGTCGAGCTGAGCCGGGTTCGGTGCGACGACGAAGGGCTGGCGTCCCATTTCGGTGAAGATCCATCCTGCCGAATTCGCGAGGAACGGTGCAGTGATGGCCAGGACGAATCCGCGGCTGAGCCATTTCGACTCGGGCACCGTGCCCTTGCGGGCCAGCCACAGTCCGATGACGCAGACGCCGGCGGCCAGGGCGCCGAAGCCGATCATCATGCGGAAGCCCCAGTAGGTGACGATCATGATCGGCTGGTAGTCGATGGGTTCGCCGGCATGGTCGCCGTACCGCGGGTCGTCGGGGATATGCGTGCCGTAGCGCTCCTGGTATTCAGGCAGCAGCGTCGTCACACCGTGGACCGGGGTGTCGAAGTCGCCGTTGGCCAGGAAGGACAGCAGACCGGGGATCTCGAAGATGTTCTGCACTCCGTCGCAGTCGTTCGACGACGGATCGGCGATCGTGAGGACGGAGAACTGAGTGCCGTCGTGGCAGGCCGCCTCGGCGGAGGCCATCTTCATGGGCTGCTGATCGAACATCAGCTTGGCTTGGACGTCACCGGTGATCGAGACGCCGGCGAAGGCGAGGACCCCGACGATCGCGCCGATGCGCAGGGATTTGATCCACACCGCATGGTCCGTCTTGTCCCGTCCGGGAAGCTCCTTCGAGGAGCCGACGACGACTTTGCCGTCGGCACCGACGGTGTCGATTCCGGCCTTGCGCCGATGGTAGAGGTGGTACCAGGAGATGCCGAGGAGGAAGGATCCGCCCACTGCCAGGGCACCGAAGATCGTATGCGTGAATGCGGCGATTGCGGTGTTGTTGCCGAGGACCGCCCAGACGTCGGTCATCACGGGCCGGCCGTCGACCATCTCGACGCCGACGGGATGCTGCATCCAGGAATTCGCGACGATGATGAAGTAGGCCGAGATCCATGTGCCGATGACGGCCAGCCACAGCGAGCCGAGGTGAACCGCCCGCGGCAGTCGGCCCCAACCGAAGATCCACAGGCCGAGGAAGGTCGATTCGAGGAAGAACGCCAGCAGGGCCTCCAACGCCAGGGGCGCGCCGAAGACGTCGCCGACGAAGCGGGAGTATTCGCTCCACGCCATGCCGAACTGGAATTCCTGGACCAGGCCGGTGGCCACGCCCATGATGAAGTTGATGAGGAAGAGCTTGCCGAAGAACTTCGTGCTCCGCAGGTACACCTCGTTGCCGGTGCGATGGTAGATGGTCTGCAGGACCGCCACGAGCATGCCGAGTCCCAGGGTCAACGGCACCATCCAGAAGTGGTAGACCGTTGTGATTCCGAATTGCCACCGTCCGATGAGGACCGGGTCCAGCTCCATGGGTGCTCCATTCAGATTTCACGCGAGCAATGTTTCTACGTCACGTAGAATTCTACAGTTCGTAGAAACCCCGCCCGAGTGGTTTCATCATTCAAGACTCCCGGTTCCAAGTATGCTCTCGAACAAGCTCCCCTGACCAGGCCCACCCCTCTGCCGATACACACGCGCCTATGTGGAATTCGACAGGCTGTAGAGATATACTGGAGCGATCAGACCGACAACGAAATTGAGGGCGAAAGAACTGTGGGAACATTGGGTGAACTCGAACGCAGCGTCATGGACGCCATCTGGGTCCACGACGACGGGTTGAGTGCCGCCGAACTCCGCGAAGTCCTCTCGGATCGCGAGCTCGCGCTGACAACGGTCCATACTGTCCTGTCTCGACTCGAGAAGAAGGGCTTCGTCACTCGCGATCGCAGCATCCGTCCGCATCGCTATGTCGCGGTTTCGACACGTGAGGATCACGTTGCGGAGCTGATGACCGAGATGCTGTCTCAGGCACCGGATCGTCAGGCTGTCCTCGCTCGCTTCCTCGGCACCGTCTCGGAGGCCGACACCAAGGCGCTGCGCAATCTGCTCGGGCGCAATCACTCGACGCAGTCCTGACTCAGGCCGGTCACCTCAATGACCATCGTGGGAATCGTTCTGGCCGTGCTGGCTTTTCTGCTGGCATGGCCTATTCCTGCGGCCCTCGCGCGTTTCCGCGGTGACCCGATCTCAGAAGTCGTCCTCTGGCAGGCTGTCGGACTCTCCGGAGGACTCTCCCTCATCGGCGCTGCGCTCGCCTTCGCGGTCGCCCCGGGGACCACGAGTCTCCCGCAGGGACTCTTCGACCTCATCCGGGGCAAGGACCACACTCAGCTCTCACTCTTAGCCTGGATCTTCCTCGTCATCGCCGTGCTCCTCATCGGTCGGCTGCTCGGCTGCCTGGTCCTGACCCTCTATTCGGCTCGGCAGACCCGCCTGCGCCACGACGAGATCCTACATCTGCTCAGCGAACCGTCGATCGCCTATCCCGACACGCGCATCATCACCACCGATGAGGCCGTCGCCTACTGCCTGCCCAAGGGGCCGCGGAAGGGCACTGCCGTTCTGTCGACCGGTCTGCTCAAGGCCCTCGACGAGGATGAGCGAACCGCTGTCATCGCCCATGAGCGGGCGCATCTGGATTTCCGGCACGATGTGCTCGTCATCCCCTTCGCCGCCTGGCATCGGGCCCTGCCGTACTTCTCGGCCACGGCGATCGGGTTGAACTCGGTGAATCGGCTCATCGAGCTCATGGCCGATGATCAGGCCCGCGACCATGTCGATCCGCAGATCCTGGCTCAGGCAGTGAGATCGGCCGCCGCGATCAGCCCCGATCACCGCAGTGATCTGTCCGCGCAGCGTATCCAGCGCCTGTCGCATCCCCTGGATCCGGCGCGGATCCCCGTGCGGCTGATGTCGATCGGATTGGCCGTTCTGCTGCTGCTTCTGCCGACCCTGCTCATCGTCACACCGTCCTCATTCGGCATCTGAGCCCGGACCGATTCTCGGTCCGGGCTCAGATCGGTCGGTGCTGACTCAGCATTGGTGCTGACTCAGCAGTCGAGGTCAGCTGTCGATGCGTTCGGCATCAAGGACGGCAGCGCCGGAGACGATGAATTCCTTGCGCGGCCCGACCGATGATCCCATGAGGAGCTCGAAGGTGTTCTCCGCCATCTCGGCATCCTCCATCGTCACTCGACGCAGGGTGCGCATGCTCGGGTCCATGGTCGTCTCGGCCAGCTGATCGGCATCCATCTCGCCGAGGCCCTTGTACCGCTGGATCGGCTCCTTGTAGGTCTTCTTCTGCTTCTCGAGCTTCTTCAGCAGAGCGTGGAGCTCGGCTTCGGTGTAGGTGTAGACGATGTCATTGGGCGTTCCGCGCTTCGTCACGACCTCGACTCGGTGCAGCGGAGGCACGGCCGCGAAGACGCGACCGGCCTCGACCAGCGGCTTCATGTACCGGAAGAACAGAGTCAGCAGAAGAGTGCGGATATGCGCTCCGTCGACATCGGCGTCTGTCATGATGATGACTCGGCCGTACCGTGCAGCGTCGATATCGAAGCTGCGCCCGGAGCCGGCGCCGATGACCTGGATGAGCGCTGAGCATTCGACATTGGCGAGCATGTCGGCCAGAGTCGCCTTCTGCACGTTGAGGATCTTCCCGCGGATGGGGAACAGCGCCTGATGGTCGGAATTGCGAGCGGCCTTCGCCGTACCCATCGCCGAGTCTCCCTCGACGATGAACAGCTCCGTGTTCTCCACCCCGTTGTCACGGCAGTCGTAGAGCTTCGCCGGCAGCGAAGAGGCTTCCAGCGCGGTCTTCCGTCGCTGGTTCTCCTTGTGGGTGCGGGCGGAGATGCGTGACTTCATCTCGGCCACGACTTTCTCCATGAGCACGGCGGCCTGCTGCTTCTCAGCACGCTTGGTCGAGGCAAGCACCTCGCCGAGCTGAGACTCCACGGTCTTCGCCACGATCTGTCGCACTGCCGCGGTGCCGAGGACCTCCTTGGTCTGCCCTTCGAACTGGGGTTCGGCCAGCTGCACGGTGACGACGGCGGTGATGCCGGCGAGCACATCGTCCTTCTCGAGCTTGTCCTTGCCGACCTTGAGCTTGCGTGCGTTGGCCTCGACGGCCTTGCGCATCGCCTTCAGGCAGGCCTGTTCGAACCCGGCGAGGTGTGTGCCGCCCTGTGGAGTGGCGACGACGTTGACGAAGGACTTCAGCTTCGTGTCGTAGCCGGTCCCCCAGCGCAGAGCGATATCGACGCCGACCTCGCGTTCGACTTCCTTGGACTCGAGGTGACCCGAGGAATTGAGGACCGGGACGGTCTCCTTGAAGGTGCCGGTGTTCTGCAATCGCCAGGTGTCGGTGATCGGCGGGTCGATGGAGAGGTGATCGACGAATTCGGTGATTCCGCCGTCGAACTTGAAGACCTCTTCGCGCTCCTCGATGACGGCGCCGGTCTCGTCACGGGCGGCACCGCGACGATCGACGATGCGCAGCTCGAGACCGGGCACGAGGAATGCGGTCTGACGGGCGCGTTCGACCAGATGCGGGTAGTCGAACTGAGCCTTGGACAGGAAGATCTGCGGATCGGCCCAGTACTGGACCCGAGTGCCGGTGGCGCCGCGTTTGGCCTTGCCGACGATGTCGAGACCGGTCGGCTCCTGGAAGGCCTCGAAGGGGTTGTCGGGGCTCGCTGTGCCGGAGGAGTCGTCGAAGCGTCCGGGAACGCCTCGGCGGAAGGACATCTTGTGCACCTTCGATCCGCGGGTGACCTCGACGTCGAGGCGAGCGGACAGGGCGTTGACGACCGAGGCGCCGACTCCGTGCAGTCCGCCCGAAGCAGCGTAGGAGGAGCCGCCGAACTTTCCGCCGGCATGGAGCTTGGTCATGACGACTTCGACGCCGGTCAGCCCGGTCTTCGGTTCGATGTCGACGGGGATGCCGCGGCCCTTGTCGGTGACGGCCACCGATCCGTCAGCGGCGAGTTCGATGAGGATCTCTGAACCGTGTCCTCCGAGCGCCTCGTCGACGGAGTTGTCGATGACCTCCCACAGACAGTGCATGAGTCCACGGGAATCGGTCGTGCCGATGTACATGCCGGGTCGCTTGCGAACCGCCTCAAGACCGGACAGGACGGACAGGTGCCTGGCGCCGTAGCTTTCGTCTTCCACACAATTCCTCTCGTTCGATTAAATTCTAATCGCTGCGCGCTCAGGACCCTATTCCCTCGGGCTCGTGTCGGAAATGCATCCGGTCGACCCCGACCATGGGCACGCCTTTGCTGAAACAATGGAGTCATGCCGCATCGCCTCCTCGTCCCAAGTCTCCTTCTCACCGCCGCTCTCAGCCTGCCCGGACTGGCGGCCTGCTCCCAGGACGCAGGTGCCCCCGAACGAACGAGTCAGGCGGCCGAGACAACCGACGCGTCTCCGACTGCCGGCAACGGTGCGGACGGAGGCGACGACGCGAAGTCGGGCACCGCCTCGGCGAAGGAGGAAGAGGCGGATCTCAAAGGGAAGGTCATCGCGATCGATCCGGGACACAACGGCGGAAATGCGGACCATCCGGAGAGGATCAACCGGCAGGTTCCGGACGGACGCGGCGGAACGAAGGCCTGCAACACCACGGGCACCTCGACGAATTCCGACTATCCGGAAGCCGATTTCACCTGGGCCGTGGCGAAGAAGCTGCAGAAGTCGCTGACCGACGCCGGAGCCGAGGTCGTGCTCAGCCGGAAGGACAACGCAGGAGTCGGACCGTGCGTGGACGAGCGCGGACAGTTCGCCGACGACGCGGACGTGCTGGTGAGCATCCATGCCAACGGCAGCGAGTCGAGTTCGGTGAAGGGCTTCCACATCATCGTCGCCGATCCCGGTGAGGACGAGAAGACCGAGAAGGCCTCCGGGGACCTGGCGAAGTCCGTGGGGAGTTCGATGGGTGAGGAGTTCACCCCGAACAGGGCCTATGGAAAGGATGCGATCAGCCGTCGCCCGGATCTGGCCGGGTTGAACAACGCATCTGTTCCCGCCGTCATCGTCGAATGCGGAGAGATGCGCAACCCGTCGCAGGCAGAGCTCATGGAGTCGAAATCCGGGCAGAGGAAATATGCCGATGCCCTGTTCGACGGCATCGTCGACTGGTTCTGACCCGGAAACGCCGAACGCCCCTGGGACGATCCCAGGGGCGTTCGCAGCTGACTGATCCGGCTCGTGGACCGGCCGAGGTGAGAATCAGTCGAGGTAGTCGCGCAGCACCTGCGAGCGGGACGGGTGACGCAGCTTGGCCATCGTCTTCGACTCGATCTGGCGGATGCGCTCACGGGTGACGCCGTAGACCTTGCCGATCTCGTCGAGGGTCTTCGGCTGACCGTCGTTGAGTCCGAAGCGCATGGACACCACTCCCGCTTCACGTTCCGAGAGCGTGTCGAGCACGGAGTGCAGCTGCTCCTGGAGGAGGGTGAAGCTCACCGAGTCCGAGGGCACAACTGCCTCGGAGTCCTCGATGAGGTCGCCGAACTCCGAGTCGCCGTCTTCACCGAGCGGGGTGTGCAGCGAGATGGGCTCGCGACCGTACTTCTGGACCTCGACGACACGCTCGGGTGTCATGTCGAGTTCCTTCGCGAGCTCTTCCGGGGTCGGTTCGCGACCGAGGTCCTGCAGCATCTGGCGCTGCACGCGGGCGAGCTTGTTGATGACCTCGACCATGTGCACCGGGATGCGGATCGTCCGAGCCTGGTCGGCCATCGCGCGGGTGATGGCCTGGCGGATCCACCACGTGGCGTAGGTCGAGAACTTGAAGCCCTTCGTGTAGTCGAACTTCTCGACGGCGCGGATGAGGCCGAGGTTGCCTTCCTGGATGAGGTCGAGGAACAGCATTCCGCGGCCGGTGTAGCGTTTGGCCAGGGACACGACGAGTCGGAGGTTGGCTTCCAACAGATGGTTCTTCGCGATGCGACCGTCGTGGATGATCCACTTGTAGTCCATCGTTTCGCGCGGGTCGGTCACCTCTCCGCCGTCGAGCAGATGCTCGGCGTACATTCCGGCTTCGATGCGCTTGGCGAGATCGACCTCTTCGGCGGCATTGAGCAGGGCCACCTTGCCGATCTGCTTGAGGTAGTCCTTGACCGGGTCTGCGGTCGCACCGGCGGAGACGACCTGCTGAGCGGGCGCGTCCTCTTCGTCGGCATCGGAGACGATGAAGCCACCGGCCTCGGCCACGGCGGCATTCTTCTCCTTCTCTTCCGAGTTCTTCGTCTCGGTCGCCTCGGCGGGGCTCTCCTCTGTGGCCAGAGCGTCCGCGGCCGGTTCGACTTCCTCGGTGGTGTCGATATCGTCGTCGGCCTTCTTCGCCTTGGTCGCCTTCTTGGCTTCCTTGGCGGCGGTGGCCTTCGTCGTGGTCTTCGCCGGAGCAGCCGTCGACTTCGCGGCGGCTGTCTTCTTCGCAGCAGTCGTCTTCTTCGACGCAGCCGTCTCGGTCTTTGCGGCCGTCGACTTCGCGGTCGTCGGCTTCGCGGTCGCTGTCTTCTTGGCTCCGGCAGCGGTCGTCTTCTTCGCAGTGGACTTCGACGCCGCAGTGGTCTTGGATCCACCGGTCGAGGTCGTGCCGGCCGTTCCCTCCGACTTCTCCGTCACCGTTGTGGATTCCTTGTCGACTCTGGGCACGTGTTCACCTTTCGCGAGCGTTGAAACTTCCCCATGCATTCGGACAGTACTAAGACCCAAGTCAAGTGGTCCGCGTGCGGTCCGGGGCGAACGCAGAGTTCGCCCATCATGCAATGACTGGGTCAACGCTTAATTTTCTCACGTTATTCCCCGCTTTGCGAATCGGCCGTCGAAGACTCCGGGACGATCCGTCCGGCCTGTCCCCGACAACAATGTGACCTGCGAATCTGTTCCCCTCGCCTCCCCCTCACCTTCCCCTCGCAACGATCTCGCCGAGGCGGCCGACCGTCCGCATCGGGGAGGCCGACCGTCCGCGCCGTACACGGCGGCCCGATCAGATGGTCGTACGCTGAGCCTCCGTCAGCCAGCGGGGCAGGCACCCCATATCGACCGCGCTGACGATGAGTTCGGCCAGCCCGTGTTCGGCTTCGAGCCCGAGGGCGGCACTGGCATAGTTCAGCGCCATCGTCGATCCGCCCAGAGACCATTCGAACCAGGCGATGACGGCATAGGTGTTGGCTCTGGCCCGCGGGTGGCCGGCCTGCAGGTAGTCCTTGAGGAAGGCGATGGTGAGCATGATGTCGCGCGGCCTGGGTGCACGCGCTGAGAGCCCGACGAGCTGTTGAGCCGCCCGTGCTTGAGAGACCACACGGCGGCTCATCACGATGAGTTCGTCACCGTCGAGTCCCTTGACCAGGGAGGGTGGGAAGTCTGGGTGGTCGAAGCTGAGGATCATCTCGAGTGCGTCGCGCGACCATTTCTCGACGAGCAGGGTATCGAGCGCCATCACGGTGGGCAGGTCCATGAGGTCGTGGATGCGCGCCTCGTCGATCGCGTCCTCCTCGCACCGCATGGCGTCCAGGCGCGGGTAGAACTCGGCGAGGATCGCGAAGGCCTCGTCCGTGCCCATCCACTCCTCGGCGTGTCCGCGACGACTGTCGGCGAAGGCTTCGGCGGGCATCGGGGCGATCACGAGATCCTCCGGATCGTTGACTGGATTGGATCCGCCGGCGACAAGTTCCGTGGCACACGCCGAGGTGGTTGCCTCGATCAGCGGTGTGCAGTCATAGCCGTCCTCGTCGATGCGTCCGAAGTGCTCTTGGTTGACCCACCATGCGCTGAGGGTGTCGACGCTTCTGGCGGCGAAGGTGATGGCCAGTTCGTCGATCGCCGCCCGGATGAGACCACGGTGGACCTCCGCGTATTCGGCGTCTGCACCGGCGCCGAAAGCGCTGACCGGCTGATAGTCATCATCATAGAGAACGAGGAAGACCCCGGTGACCGTACCGGCGCGCATGACGAGGTCGGCGTACCAGCCGCCGCCTTCGGACAGCGTCTGCGCCGCGCTCTCCCGGTCGAAGTCGATGCGCATCGTGGTCGAGCTGGTCTGGGACCCGTTGAGCTCGGTGCCGACGATGACAGCGACGAGGCTGCGACGCGGGGTGTACCCGAGAGTATGGGGGATGATCCCGATGATGTCCTCGGGTGTGCGGGCCGGTGTCTTCACTGCGTCCTCCTTGATCAGTTCGGAACCAGCCGGTGCGGAGCGGTTCCCGTGCCTGAGGCGAGGCCCATGCCTGGGATGGGCTGCCTGTCTGGGTACCCACTTCAACCGATCCCTCATCCGTTCCTCCAGATCCTGGTCTGCGCCTGTGGATGGACCGCACGGGTCCACAGCGCTCTGGTGGGCGAGTCACATCCGTCATCCCCACGAGAATCCGGGCCGAATTGCCTCACACGCCTTACTGGCATACAAGTGAGGGGTGGCGAAGCGACGGATATACACAGCTCCTGGTTCTCAAGTGGTCGACATCTCGACGGGTGAAGCCCGGCTGGAGAAGCTCGACGGTGAGGCCGATTCCTATGTGCTCCACGTCAATGGGGTCCCTTCTTCGTCGATCACGCTCAGCGATCCGCAGCGACTGGACTTCGAGTACCTGGACTGGATGCGACGCATCATCGACGTTCATTTCCCTGACCGGACGCTGCGGGCCGCACACATCGGTGCCGCCGGCTGTGCTCTGGCCCGGGCGCTGAACTCGGCACGACCGGGATCGAAGCAGACGGCGATCGACATCGATGCCAAGCTGCTCGACTTCGCTCGCGACTGGTTCGACCTGCCCCGCTCCCCCGCCCTGGCGCTGCGCGCCGGCGACGGAGCGGTGGAGATCGGCAAGTTCCGGCCCGAGACCCTCGACGTCCTCGTCCGCGACGCCTTCGACCACGACTCGGTTCCCGCGTCTCTGCAGACTTCGGAGTTCTTCGCCTCCTGCGCCGAGGCGGTCAAGGGATCCGGCATCTATGTCGCCAATGTGCCTGACTCAGGTGACCACCGCGTCCTCCGGTCCGAACTCCGCAGCCTCGGCGACCACTTCGCCCATCTTGCCGCAGCCACGGAACCGGCGATCCTCAAGGGACGTCGACGCGGAAACGTCGTCGTCCTCGCCTCCAGTACTCCCCTCGACACGGGCGGGCTCGACCGCAGTCTGCGCACCGCCGCCTCCTCAGCGACCTTCCTGGCGGGAGCAGAACTGCGCTCCAGGTTGGGCCTCTGATCTTCACGAGATCGGGACTCTGACCTTCACGTCGGCACCGGCCGCCTCTCGGGTCCCACGCTCCTGCACTTTCCGACCCAGCTGGCTCTTCTCCCCTCGCCCTGCTGACCCGGCTGGCTCTGCCTACCCCCGGCAGACAGGGAATGTGAGGTACGCCCCGGTCCGAAATGACGATGCGACTACAGACACCGGGGAAAGTTCGGCATAATTGAATGCCGACCCAAGAAGGTGAGATGACCGAAACTTCAGAAATTCGTGTCGAGCAGACCAAGCTCGACGAGCTCTATGCCCGCCTCGATGAGCTCCGGGAGGAGACGACGGCCCGCCTGGGCACGGTGAGGGTCTCCGAGGTCGGAGGCAACCACCAGCACCGCACCGAACGCGATGCCTTCGCGACGATGTACGAAGATCAGCTCATCCGTCTCGATGGCGCCGAGGAGGGGCTGTGCTTCGGTCGCCTCGACATCATCGACGAAGACGACCCCACCTACATCGGTCGCATCGGACTCACCGACGAACAGCGTCAGCAGATCCTCATCGACTGGAGGGCACCGGCTGCCGAGCGCTTCTATCAGTCGACGGCCGCCAACCCCGACGGGATCGCCCGCCGACGTCACCTCGTCACCGCGAACCGGAAGGTCACCGGCATCGAAGACGATGTGCTCGACATCGACGCACTCGATGACGCTCAGCGGTCGAATCTCCAGGGCGAAGGCGCACTCCTCGCCGCCCTCAGCACTCATCGCACCGGACGCATGGGCGATATCGTCGCAACCATCCAGGCCGAGCAGGATGCGATCATCCGCCGTCCGCTCTCCGGCGTGCTCGTCGTCCAGGGAGGGCCGGGAACCGGCAAGACCGCCGTCGCGCTCCACCGTGCCGCTTTCCTCCTCTACCGTCACCGGGAGCGCATCGCGAAGTCCGGTGTCCTCCTCGTCGGCCCGTCGACTGTGTTCCTCAAGTACATCGAGAAGGTTCTGCCCAGCCTCGGCGAAACCGGGGCCGTTCTGCTCACTCCCGGTCAGCTGTATCCGGGACTCGATACGGATGCCGCAGATGCACCGGCTGTCGCCGAGATCAAGGGCCGCTCCGTCATGGCTCGGGTGCTGAAGAACCATGTTGCGAACTACCAGCGCATTCCCGACCACGATGTCGAGATGCGGGTGCGTTCGCACACGATCGTGCTGCGTCGTAAGGACGTTCAGTCCGCGCGCGATCGGGCTCGTCGCAGCGGGGACCCGCACAATGCCGCCCGCACCGGTTTCGTCACCGGTCTGCTGAAGATCCTCGCCGAGGATCTCGCCCGTGAGATGGGGATGGATGCGGCCGGCGAACGGCTGCCCGAGCTGCTCGAAGACCTGCGCTCCTCCGTCGACGTCCGACGCGCCCTCAACCTCGCATGGTTCCCCATCGGCCCGGCCGCCGCACTGCGGTCTCTGCTGGGCAGGCCGCACAAGCTGCAGGCCGCTGCCCGCAAGGTCCTCACTCCTGCCGAGCAGTCAATTCTGCTCGAGCAGCGTCGGGATGAGTTCACGGTCGACGATGTGCCGCTGCTCGACGAGTTGGCCGAGCTGCTCGGTTCCGCCCCGCAGCAGACGCAGGCGCGGGATGACTCGGCACGCGAATACGCCGAAGCCGTCGTCGACATGACCGAGACCGGAGGGATGGTCTCCGCCGAGACCCTCGCTGCCCGCTGGGAGGAACAGGGACCGACGATGACGCTGGCCGAACGCGCTCTCGAGGACCGCGAGTGGACGTACGGCCACCTCGTCGTCGATGAGGCGCAGGAGCTCTCTCCCATGCAGTGGCGGGTGCTCTTCCGTCGCGTGCCGTCGAAGTCGGCCACGGTCGTCGGTGACCTCGCCCAGTCCTCGCAGGTCGACAACGCCCGCACCTGGTCATCGATCCTGAGCGAATTCGTCGGAGATCGTTTCGCCCTCCAGGTGCTCACGGTCTCCTACCGCACCCCGCAGTCGGTGATGGATCTGGCCAACCGCTACCTGCATCGGCATTTCCCGCAGCTCGAGCTCGTCGAATCGGTGCGCCAGGGAGGATCGGATCCGCGCTTGGATACCTTCGCCGACGAATCGGAGATGCTGGGCGCCCTCCCCGAGGCGGTCGCGGCCGAGGTGTCCGCCGCCGAAGGAGGGAAGATCGCCGTCATCGCTGATGAGGAACTCATCGAGCCCATCGCCGAGGCGATCGCGGACTTCGATTTCGGGCGGTCGGTCACGGGCTTGGATCATCAGATCGCCCTCATCACCCCGCAGCAGGCCAAAGGCCTCGAGTTCGATGCGGTGATCATCGTCGAACCCGGCCGCATCGCTCCGCTCGGCGGCGAGGAGGGCGTCGGCGGCCTCTATGTGGCGCTGACCCGCACGACTGAACGTCTGCGTGTCCTGGCATCGGCATCGACGGAACTCACCGAGCTCTTCTCCGCCGAAACGATCCGCCAAGCTGGCTGACCCAAACCCCGTATTACTACCTGACGGCGGCCCAGCAACCTCGCGCGAGGTTGCTGGGCCGCCGTCAGGTAGTAATTGAGGGGTGAATGTGAAAGGCCGCTTGGGTTCGGCTTCCCCTCCGAACCGCAAGCGGCCGCGCGCCGTAGCGCGCACGTTCAATACTACACAACTATTTCTGTACCGCGGTACTCGAAACGAAGATTTCTGACAGAAATCTCAGCAGTCTCAGGATCCGGTCGGCCGGGTCCCCGAGCAGCTCAGTCGGCGAAGTCGTCGGGGGTGGGTTCCCGAGTCTGACCGGACTGCAGCAGCGCATCGGCGCGCAGCGAATCGATCGCTGCCTCGAAGTCCTCGAGCGAGTCGAATCCCTGGTAGACGCTGGCGAATCGCAGGTAGGCGACCTGGTCGAGTTCGCGCAGCGGTTCGAGGATCGACAGTCCCACCTCGTCGGCGTCGATCTCGGCGATTCCGCGCGACCGGATATTCTCCTCCACCCGTTGAGCGAGCTTCGCGAGATCATCGTCGCTGACCGGACGTCCCTGGCAGGCCTTGCGCACACCCGACATGATCTTCTGACGGGAGAATTCCTCGGTGACTCCGGAGCGTTTGATCACCGACAGGCTCGTGGCCTCCATCGTGGTGAAGCGGCGACCGCAATGACGGCACTGCCGGCGCCGGCGGATTGCAGCGCCGTCTTCGCTGGTCCTCGAATCGACGACCCGAGAATCGGACTCACGGCAGAACGGACAGCGCATCTCTACTCCTCGAACCTGATGTCGACAGCCCGGCCGTGGGCCGGCAGCTGTTCGCCGTCGGCGAGAACACCGATGTGCTCTGCCACCGCGGACAGTGCCTGTCGGTCATAGTCGATGACCTGGCTGACCTTGATGAATGAGTGCACGCCCAGCCCGGAGCCGTGCGCGGCGGTGCCCATCGTGGGCAGCACGTGGTTCGACCCGGCACAGTAGTCACCGAGTGACACCGGGGCCCAATCGCCGAGGAAGACCGCGCCTCCGTTCGTGATTCGTGCCCCGACCGCTTCCGCATCGACCGTGTGGACCTCGACGTGCTCACCGGCATAGCCGTTGACGACGGTGATCCCGGCGTCGAGGTCGTCGACGAGCACGATCGCCGACTGCCGTCCGGCCAGAGCCGTCCCGATCCGCTCGGTGTGCATCGCCTCCGGCACCTGCACGTCCAGCTCCTTCTGCACCGCGTCGGCGAGATCGACGGAGTCGGTGACCAGCACCGAGGCGGCCAGTTCGTCGTGTTCGGCCTGACTGATGAGGTCGGCGGCGACGAAGCGCGGATCCGCCTGTTCGTCGGCGAGGATGATGATCTCTGTAGGGCCGGCGACCGCGTCGATGCCGACCCGGGAGCGGACGAGCGACTTCGCCGCAGCCACATAGGCGTTTCCAGGACCGGTGATGAGGTCGACCGGCTCGAGGTCCTCACCGTCGTCGAAGCCATATGCCAGAGCACCGATCGCCTGTGCCCCACCCATCGCCCAGACCTCGTCCACGCCGAGGATGTGTGCGGTGGCGAGCACGATCGGGTGCGGCAGACCATTGCTCTGCGGTGGGCTGGCGATCGCCAACGAGCGTGCACCGGCCGTCTGTGCTGGCACGACGTTCATGATCACCGTCGACGGGTAGACGGCCAGTCCGCCGGGCACATAGAGTCCGACCCGTTCGACCGGCAGGTGACGGGTGGTGACGAAGGCACCGGAGGCCAGTTCGGTGCGGACATCGACGGGGCGCTGATCGGCGGCGACCTTCCGGGCGCGGGCGATCGATTCGTCGAGCGCGGCCCTGACTGCGGGATCGAGTTCTGCCGCTGCTTCGGCCAGCGCGGATTCCGGTACCCGCAGCGTTTCGGGGCGCACTCCGTCGAAGCGTTCGGTGAAGTCCTTCACCGCGGCCGCTCCCCCACCGGCGACGGTGTCGAGGAGTTCAGCCACCCGTCGTTCGATATCGGCATGGGTCTCGGCGGCCCGAGGCAGTTTCTGCGCCAGGAATCGCTTGTTGAGGGTCTCACCACGGAAGTCCAGAATGTTCACCCGCACCATTCTAGTCTCCACAGCAGCACCGCTCTCCTCCCGCCCGAAGTGCGGACGAGGGCGGGCTCGGCGCTCGCGCCTCAGACGCTCAGGCAGCGGGATCCCAGCAGCGCCTTGAGGTCTCCGTAGAGGCTCGGGTTCGGGTCGACTCGGATCGACCTGTCGAGGCGCATCACCGTCTGCCGTCCCGGCTGGGACAGAGTGATGTGGACATCGGTCTGGCCCTTGTTTGATTCGAGGATCTGCTTGAGTTTCGTCGCCATCTCCTCTGTCGCCTTCTCCATCGGCATGATGAGGTTGAGCGGCCGATCGTTGGGGTCGGTGACATCGGGAATCGTCATCGACATCGCCATCAGCGAGGTCGGACGGTCATCGGAGGTGCGGATGCGTCCGGTCAGGGAGATCACGAGGTCGGTCGCGAGAAGGCTCGCCACGGGCTCGTAGGTGTCGCCGAAGAACATCACTTCGATCTCGGCTTCGAGGTCCTCCAAGGTCACGATCGCATAGGGACGCCCGGAGTTCTTCGACACCTTGCGGGTGACCTGCGTGATCATTCCGCAGACCTTGATCTGGGATCCGTCATGACGGTGTGATTCAGGGTCGACCACCTCGGCGATGGAGGCATCGGATTCAGCGGCCAGCACGCCTTCGAGCCCGTTGAGCGGGTGGTCGGAGACGTAGAGGCCGATCATATCGCGCTCGAAGGACAGTTTCTCCTTCTTCTCCCACTCCGGACGGTCGGGAATTGTCACGGAGAATCCGGGTGAGTCGTCTCCCCCGCCGAGACCGGCGAAGAGATCGAACTGACCGTTGGCTTCCTGCCTCTTGACGCCGATGACCGAGTCGACGGCCTCCTCGTGGACTTCGACGAGTGAGCGGCGGCTGTGGCCGAGCGAGTCGAAGCCGCCGGCCTTGATGAGCGATTCGATCGTGCGCTTGTTGCACACGTGACTGGGCACCTTGTCGAGGAAGTCCGTGAACGAGGAGTAGGAGCCCTTCTCTCCGCGGGCCTCGACGATGCCCTCGACGACGTGGGCGCCGACGTTGCGCACCGCTCCCATGCCGAAGCGGATGTCCGTACCGACAGGGGTGAAGTGGAGGGCGGATTCGTTGACGTCCGGAGGCAGCACGGTGATGCCGAGGCGACGACACTCGTTGAGGTAGATCGCGAGTTTGTCCTTGTTGTCACCGACCGAGGTCAGTAGGGCCGCCATGTATTCGGCCGTGTAATGCGCCTTGAGGTAGGCGGTCCAGTAGGACACGACGCCGTAGGCGGCCGAGTGCGCCTTGTTGAACGCGTAGTCCGAGAACGGCAGCAGGATGTCCCACAGGGCTTGAGCGGCGGCTTCGGAGAAGCCGCGTTCCTTCATTCCGCCGAAGAATCCGACCTGCTGCTTGTCGAGCTCGGACTTCTTCTTCTTGCCCATCGCGCGGCGGAGGATATCGGCCTGGCCCAGCGAATAGCCGGCGACCTTCTGCGCGATCGCCATCACCTGCTCCTGGTAGATGATGAGACCGTAGGTGGTGTCGAGGATCTCCTTGAGCGGCTCCTCGAGCTCCGGGTGGATCGGGGTGACCTCCTGCAGACCGTTCTTGCGCAGGGCATAGTTCGTATGCGAATCCGCGCCCATCGGACCGGGGCGGTAGAGCGCCAGGGTCGCGGAGATATCCTCGAAGTTATCCGGCTTCATCATCCGCAGCAGGGCACGCAGACCGCCACCGTCGAGCTGGAACACGCCGAGGGTGTCGCCGCGGGTCAGCAGCTCGTACGCCGCCGGGTCGTCGAGGGCGAGGTGCTCGAGGTCGAGATCGAAATCCCGGTTGGCTTTGATGTTCTCCACCGCATCGGAGATGATCGTGAGGTTCCGCAGCCCCAGGAAGTCCATCTTGATGAGCCCGAGGCCCTCAGATGTCGGGTAGTCGAACTGGGTGATGACCTGACCGTCCTGGAACCGACGCATGATCGGGATGACGTCGATGATCGGGTCCGAGGACATGATGACACCGGCGGCGTGGACGCCCCACTGACGCTTCAGCCCTTCCAGGCCCTTCGCGGTCTCGAAGGTCTCCCTCGCCTCCGGATCGGTGTCGACGAGTTCGCGGAACTCCCCGGCTTCCTTGTACCGCTTGGACTCCGGGTCCTCGATGTCCTTGAGCGGGATGTCCTTGGCCATCTCCGCCGGCGGCAGCGCCTTCGTCAGCCGCTCACCCATCGAGAAGGGTTTGCCGAGCACCCGCGCGGAGTCCTTCAGCGCCATCTTCGTCTTGATCGTGCCGTAGGTGACGATCATCGCCACACGCTCATCGCCGTACTTCTCGGTCACATAGTCGATGACCTCGCTGCGGCGACGATCATCGAAGTCGACGTCGAAGTCGGGCATGGACACACGGTCCGGGTTGAGGAAGCGCTCGAAGAACAGTCCGTGCTGCAGCGGATCGAGGTCGGTGATGCGCATGGCGTAGGCGACCATGGAGCCGGCTCCCGAACCACGGCCGGGTCCGACGCGGATGCCGTTGTCCTTCGACCAGTTGATGAAGTCGGCGACGACGAGGAAGTAGCCGGGGAAGCCCATCGAGATGATGATGTCGAGTTCGTAGTCGGCCTGCCGGCGGACGTCGTCGGGTACGCCGTTCGGGTACCGGTAGTCGAGACCCTTCGCGACTTCCTTGATCAGCCACGAGGTCTCGTCCTCACCGGGAGGGCACGGGAACTTCGGCATGTAGTTCGCCGAGGTGTCGAAGGAGACTTCGCACTTCTCGGCGATCTCGAGGGTGTTGTCGCAGGCTTCGGGAAATTCCTTGAACAGGGTCCGCATCTCTGCGGGGGTCTTGAGGTAGTAGCCGGAACCGGAGAAGGCGAATCGCGAACCGCCCTGATCGTAGGTGGGTTCGATGAGCTTGGAGCCGGACTGGATGGCCAACAGCGCCTCGTGCGCCTTCGCATCCGATTCGTGCGTGTAGTGGAGGTCGTTGGTGGCGACCAGCGGAATGTCGAGTTCCTTCGACAGCCGGATGAGGTCCTTCGTCACTCGCTTCTCGATGGACAGACCGTGGTCCATGAGTTCGACGTAGTAGTTGTCCTTGCCGAAGATCTCACGGTATTTCCCGGCGGCCGCCTTGGCCTCTTCGTACTGTCCCAGGCGCAGCCGCACCTGCACCTCTCCCGACGGGCAGCCGGTGGTGGCGAGGAGTCCGTCGGAGTAGCTCTCGAGCAGATCCTGGTCCAGTCGAGGCCATTTCGCCGTCACCGAGTCCAGGGAGGCATACGACGATGCCTTGAACAGGTTGCGCATGCCTGTGTTGTTCCGAGACAACAGGGTCATGTGGGTGTAGAGACCGCCGCCGGAGAGGTCGTCGCTCTTCTGCGATTCGTCGGTGCGCCACTTCACGCGGGTCTTGTCCCGACGGTCCGTGCCGGGGGTGACATAGGCCTCGACGCCGATGATGGGTTTGATTCCGGCGGCTGTCGCCTGCGACCAGAAGTCGAAGGCGCCGAACAGGTATCCGTGATCGGTCGTGGCGATAGCGGACATTCCCGATGCCTTCGTCGCCGCCATCAGATCGGCGAGGCGGGCCGCACCGTCCAACATGGAGTATTCGGTATGGACGTGGAGGTGGACGAAGTCCTCGTTCGGCACTGGGCGCCGCCTTCCTGAAGTTGCCGGTGTTGCCGTTCCAGCTTAGTCCATCGGCACCCGTGGAGCGGGTTCCCGCGACTGTTGTTCCGGGCACTTCACGACGAGGTTCCGGTTTGTGCGGGTCCCGTCGGCGCGTCGCTCAGCAGTCAGTCTCCGACACAGTCCGGCAAGCGGCAGCGCGTGGCCGCGGCGTCAGTGCGGCCGGATCCGGTCGAGCGCGGTCTGCAGGTCCTCGGGGTAGCCGCTTTCGAATTCGACCCACTTCTGCGTGTCGGGGTGGTGGAAGCCGAGTTTGACGGCATGCAGCCATTGGCGTTCCAGACCGAGTTCCTTCGCCAGCACCGGATCGGCACCGTAGGGCAGGTCGCCGACGCAGGGGTGTTTGGTGGCGGAGAAGTGGACGCGGATCTGGTGTGTGCGTCCGGTCTCCAGGTGGACCTCGACGAGTGCGGCGCGGCGGTGGGCTTCGATCACCTCGTAGTGGGTGATCGCGTTCTTGCCTTCGGTGCGCACTGCGTAGAGTCCGTCGTGCTTGGGGTGTCGGGCGATCGGGGCATCGATGGTGCCGAGCACTGGATCGGGCAGTCCCTGCACGACCGCATGGTAGGTCTTTTCCACCGTGCGTTCCTTGAAGGCGCGTTTGAGCACGCTGTAGGCGTATTCGCTCTTCGCCACGACCATGAGCCCCGAGGTTCCGACGTCGAGTCGCTGCACGATGCCCTGACGTTCGGGGGCGCCGGAAGTCGCGATGCGGAATCCAGCGGCGGCGAGCCCGCCGACGACGGTGCGTCCGGTCCAACCGAGAGCCGGGTGTGCTGCCACCCCGACGGGCTTATCGACGACGACGAATGCGTCCTCGTCGTGGACGATGCGCATTCCCGGCACTGGATCGGGCACGACCTCGAGGGGCTTCTTCGGTTCGGGCATCATGATGTCGAGCCGTTCGCCGGCGATGACGCGATCGGACTTGATGACCGGACGCCCGGACATCTCCACTCCCCCGTCGGCGCAGATATCGGCGGCGGCGGTCCGGGAAAGGCCGAGCAGCTTCGACATCGCAGCGTCCACGCGCTGACCGTCGAGTCCCTCGGGGACCAGGATGGAGCGTTCAGTCATGAGAGTCCTCTTTCACGCGGGTGGAGTCCGATCCGTCGATGTCGATGCCTCTGAGACTGACGATGACCAAGGTCACCGCGGCAGCGGAGATCGCGATGTCCGCGACGTTGCAGATGAACAGCGACAGATCGATGAAGTCGACGACGGCTCCGTGCAGGAATGCGGGTTCGCGGAAGAGCCTGTCGACGAGGTTGCCGAAGAGTCCGCCCAAGAGCAGACCGAGACCGATCGCCCAGGCTCTCGAGCCGAGTTTGCGCGAGATCACGAGGATCGCGACGAAGACGCCGATGGCGATGATCGGGAAGATCCACGTCACGCTCGAGCCGAGGCCGAGGGCGGCTCCGGGATTGCGGTAGAAGGTGAATCCGGCCAGCGATCCGATCACAGGCACCGGAGGCTGGTCTTCGAGGAGACTGACGGCGAGGAATTTGGTGAACTGATCGATCACGAGCACGACTGCCGCGATTGTGAACAGCAGGGCCATCATGGCGGCGCGAGGTCGTTTCACCCGTGAGGCAGGATCGTTCATTTGGTTCATTCTAGACCACCGCCGAGGCCGCGGGATTCACCCGCACGACGGTGCAGTGTGCGGACACGACGGAGGCCCGGGTACTCCGCGGAGTTCCCGGACCTCGGTCGGTGATGCGCTGAGATCAGAGCTTGTGGTTCGAGGAACCGCCCAGTGGGCCGTTTCCGTCGAGGGTCTCCGGAGCCAGGCTCGTGGAGTTCTCGAGGTCACGCAGCTGATCGTTGAGGTAGCTCTTGAGTCGAGTGCGGTACTGGCGCTCGAAGTTCGAGAGCTGGTCGATGGAGCGCTCGAGGGTCGACTTCTGCGATTCGAGGGTCGACAGCGTTTCGTCGCGCTTGGATTCGGCCTTGCCGACGATGTCGGCGGCTTCCTTTTCGGCGCCCTTGATGAGCTCGTCGCGCTTGCGCTCACCTTCGGCAACATGCTCGTCGTGGACGCGCTGGGCCAGAGCGATGAGACCATGAGCGTCTCCGTCGCCGCCGACCGCGGCAGCACCGAGTCCGGCACCCGCGGCTCCACCGGCAGCACCGGCGGCCATCGCTGGTGCAGCGGAGTTGTCCTGCGGAGCGGGAGCGGCTTCCTTGACGACCGGGGCCGGGGTCTCTTCGACCGGTGCCGGAGCGGCAGGTGCCTCGGCCGGAGCCGGAGCCTCTTCCTTCTCTTCGGGAGCAGGAACAGCGGCGGGCATCGCCTGAGTGGCGTCGATGTCCTGTGCCGGTGCGGCGGAGGCGCCGCCGGCTTCGAGTTCCTTCACACGCTGTTCGGCGGTGGAGAGCTTCTGACGCAGTTCGTCGTTCTCCTGGTAGAGACGGCGAATCTCAACGACGACCTCATCAAGGAAATCGTCGACTTCGTCCTGGTCGTACCCGTCGCGGAACTTCACATGCTGGAACCGCTTGTTTACTACGTCTTCAGGCGTGAGCGCCATGAGGTCACCTTCGGTCGATCTACATTCATTACGCTGCCGCCCAGAAGGACGGCTTCAACGTCACATTAGCGTAACACCTGCAGTTTTGTCCCGCAGTAATGGCGTGTCTCGCATTCAATGACGAAGTTTTCCGCGTTCGAGGCTAACAACTCGAGCACACTGACAGCCAATTCCGGTGAGCATATTCACCATTTATCCGGTATTCGATCAATCGAATACCCTTCATCGACCGGCACATTCTTCACGCGGTCCCCCATATCCATTCACAGTGGTTCTTCAGCGGAGAACACTGTGATGGCGGGTATCAGGCGGAGGTGTGCGAAAGGTTGAAGAACACCGACGCGATGATCTGGATGCCGATGAGCAGGACGATGAATCCCAGGTCGAGCGAGACCTGTCCCAGCCGCAGCGGCGGAATGATCTTGCGCAGCAGCTTCAGGGGCGGATCGGTGAGTGTGTACACGATCTCGGCGAGGACGAGGAGGAAGCCCGTGGGCCTCCAATCGCGGGAGAACACCTGGACCAGATCGAGCACGACTCGCGCCAGGAGCACGTAGACGTAGAGGCTCAGTGCAGTCCCGAGGATGTAGAAGATGATGGCCACGTGGGTCCCCCGCGCCTTTCGTTGTTGCTTGAGTTCTGAGGCTTCAGCCTATCGGCTCCAGCTGAGGACGAGTTGAGAGCTTCTCCGGCCCACTCAGCTCTGATTGAAGAAGCTGGCCTGAGTGTCCGAATCGGCTTCGCTCTCGCCGGCGACTTCGATGTTCTCGGGGGTGAGCAGGAAGACCTTGTTCGTCACGCGCTCGATCGACCCGTGGAGGCCGAAGATGAGACCGGCGGAGAAGTCGACGAGGCGCTTGGAGTTGTTCTCGTCCATCTCCGAGAGGTTCATGATCACAGGGGTACCCTCACGGAAGGCGGCACCGATGACCATGGCGTCGTTGTAGCTGCGGGGGTGGATGGTCCTGATGCGGTTCATTGAGGTTCCTGGCGCCGGGGTGTCTACGGGACGAATCGGTGACGGGTGGATCGGTGTCACCGGAGCCGGAGTCCGTTCCTCGGCTGCGGCCGGTTCGTCGTACTGGTCGTCCTCGTCGAAGGTCTCGACGACCTCGCGATCCCGGCGGGCGGGTTCACGACGGTCGGTGTGCTGGGTGGTCTCGTCCTCTTCTTCGACGAAACCCAGGTATTCCAGCGTCTTCTTGATTGCTGACATGTCTAAAGCTCCTCGGACTTCGGCACTTGCTCACCTGTCGCCCAAACTATCGCACGCAAGCATCTGGGCCGGTGAGTCCTATGGGTGTGTCGCGGTGTTTTCTTCCTGCAGCCAGATGATCCCTGCGAAACGGCCCGTGCGCTTCTGCCTGCGGTAGGAGAAGAGGTCCTCGGATTCCTTCGTGCAGGTGCGCGAGAAATGATCGATGGTCACATCGTTCCGGCGCAGCTGTTCGGCCACGGCCCCGGCGACGTCGAGTGCCGGTGTTCCGGTCACCGACACCGAGGCGGCTGTCGGCTCGATCGCCGCGACCTCGCTCCTCAGCTCGGCTGGGACTTCGTAGCAGCGCGGACACACCGAGGGACCGATGACCGCGTGGATGTCCCGTGCACCGGCGTCGTGCATCGCGGCCACTGTTCTGCCGACGATTCCTGCGGCCATTCCCGGGCGGCCCGCGTGGACGGCGGCGATGACACCGGCGTCGGCATCGGCGAGCATGACAGGGGTGCAGTCGGCGACCATGATCGCCAATCCGAGTCCCGGGACGGTCGTCAGTTGGGCGTCGGCCTCCACCGGAGTCTGCCGCAGCTGTGCTTCGTCGCCGATGATGTGCACATCGGTGCCGTGGACCTGGGAGACGAACGAGAGCCGCTCGCCGCTCAGGCCGATGACCTGAGCGAGAGCGGCTCGGTTGGCTGCGACGAGTTCGTCATCGTCTCCGACGTGGCGGGCGAGGTTGAACGAGGAGAAGTCCCCGCTCGAGTATCCGCCGTGCCGGTCGGTGAAGGCGATGTGGGCGGTGCGCCCGCCCGGGATGACGAACCTCGAGCGCAGCATATTACTTGAGGAAGTCCGGGATATCGAGGTCGGAGTCGAAGTTCGAGCTGCTGCGTTCGCCCGGCAGCGAAGCGGGAATCTGGTGTTCCTCGCTGCGGCGCGGCGCAGGTGCAGGCTCGTCGGCTTCGGGGGCCTCGGGCTCGGATTCGGCGATGACGGGCGACTCGGACTCGGTCTCGGCCGGAGCGGCGGCCGGAATCGGCGCGGGGATCTGGTCGGATCCGGCGACCTCAGCGTTCGGGGAGGTGTTGTCGAATCCGGCGGCGATGACGGTCACTCGGCATTCGTCGCCGATGTTGTCATCGATGACGGCGCCGAAGATGATGTTCGCCTCGGGGTGCGCGGCCTCCTGGACCAGGCGTGCGGCCTCGTTGACCTCGAAGAGTCCGAGGTCGCCGCCGCCGGTGATGCAGAAGAGCACTCCGTGGGCGCCGTCGATGCTGGCTTCCAGCAGCGGGGACGCGATCGCGGATTCGGCCGCCTGCACGGCACGGTCGTCGCCGGTTGCCGCACCGATGCCCATGAGCGCGGTCCCGGCATCCTGCATGACCGACTTGACGTCGGCGAAGTCGAGGTTGATCAGACCCGGGACCGAGATGAGGTCGGTGATGCCCTGGACACCGGAGCGCAGCACCTCATCGGCGGAGCGGAATGCTTCGACGACGGAGACGCTGCGATCGGAGATCGAGAGCAGACGGTCGTTGGGGATGACGATGAGGGTGTCGACCTCTTCGCGCAGCGCCGCGATGCCGGCTTCCGCCTGCGCGGAACGACGGCGTCCCTCGAAGGTGAAGGGGCGGGTCACGACGCCGATGGTCAGAGCGCCGAGCGACCGGGCCACGCGGGCCACGACCGGGGCGGCACCGGTTCCCGTGCCGCCGCCTTCGCCGGCGGTGACGAAGACCATGTCCGCGCCCTCGAGAGCGTCGCGGATGGCGTCTTCGGAGGATTCGGCGGCCTTCTTGCCGATCTCCGGGTCTGCGCCGGCGCCGAGGCCTCGGGTCTGGTCGCGGCCGATCTCGAGCTTGACATCGGCGTCGGAGAGGACGAGAGCCTGGGCGTCGGTGTTGATCGCGATGAACTCCACGCCGCGCAGGCCGACGTCGATCATCCTCTGTACAGCGTTGACACCGCCGCCGCCGGTTCCGGCAACTTTGATGTCCGCTCCGGATTGTGGGAATTCAGCCAAGTCGGTTCCTCGTCTCAAGCGCTTGCGCTCCGCAGGGTCTGCGTGCGCATTCGGTCTGTGTTCTCTGCCCTGAGGCTATTGGGCGGGGCAATCTCACTGCAACCATTCTCGCCGGAGTGTCGGGGTTCGGCCAAACTTCACACCCGGTGTGTCGGGGCCAAACGGAGGCAATCGCAGCGACTGGCCCATACGGGGCAGCTCACGGAGGCCCGGGGCGGCCGCGGCGAAGTGTTCGACACCGGCTCGGACCGACGGCCGGCCGGGTGGGACTCAGTCGGTCACGGGCACCGAGGGCACGGAGACATCGATCTCGGTGCGGCCCTCGGCGGCCAGCTGGGCGGCGGTGCGCACCTTGAGGCTGGAGTCCGAGGAATCGCCGAAGACGACCGTGGCCTTCTGCTTTCCGGTGTCGAGGCGTCCCTTGAGGCTCATTGCGTCCTTGGCCTCGATCGTCACCAGCTGACGCCTCAGCTCCGGTCGCAGTTCGCCCATGAAGCGGATGACCGCGGAGACGGTCTCTCTGTCCGGCTGGTGTCCTCCGCCGCTGAGCACCGTGAGCTTCTTCGGTGCCGTGTCGACCGTGCCGAGGTCGACGGCTTCGGAGTCGTAGAGGCGATAGCCGGATTCGCCTCTGATGGCGATGACGGGGGTGCGATCGGTGATCTCGATCTTCAGCGCCCTGGGACCCGCGTAGTGGACGGAAGCCGCCTCGGCTTTCGGGAATTCCTCCAGCACGGCGTCCTCGACGCGACCGGGACGCACCTGCGGAAGCGGTCGGCCGCCCTGGTCGTCGAGCACGGAATTGCTGACCTCATCGGTGTCAAGCAGTCGACTGCCGCTCACCTGCACCTTCTTAAGTGTCAGCAGGGGCGAGAACCAGGCGACGGCGACGAGCGCGATGAGGGCGGCCACGATGCCGATGCCGATGAGGCGTCGACGCCAGGTCTTGAGGCGGCGGGCCCGAATGACTCCGGTGAGGTCCGCGGTGGAGTTGTCACCGGCCTGAGCCGGGGGAAGCGGCACCATGGGCGTCAGCCCTCCAACGCGCTCAGCAGCTCGGGCCCGAGGATGGTCACGTCACCGGCACCGACAGTGAGCACGAGATCGCCTGGCTTCACGCGAGCGGCGACGAAGGGGACCGCCTCGGCGAAGGACTCCAGGAAGGTCACGTTCTCGTGCGGGACACGGTCGGCGATGAGCGCGCCGGTGACTCCGGGCACGGGATCTTCGCGCGCAGGGAAGACGTCGAGGACGACGACCTCATCGGCCAGACCGAGGGCCTGTCCGAATTCCTCCCGGAATTCCATCGTCCGCGAGTACAGGTGGGGTTGGAAGACGGCCCAGACCCGCCCCCCGTCGGCGACGACCCCGCGGGCGGCGCTGAGCACCGCGCGCACCTCGGTCGGGTGATGGGCGTAGTCGTCGATGACGCGCACGCCGGCGGCGATTCCGCGTTCTTCGAAGCGGCGGCGGGTGCCTCCGTAGCCGGCGAGACCCGTGGCCGCACGTTCGACATCCGCGCCGAGGCTGTGCGCCACGGCGATGGCGGCGGTGGCGTTGAGTGCATTGTGCATCCCCGGCTGCCGCAGTTCGACTCGCAGCTCGCCGTCCCGGCCAGGCAGGTCGAGGACGAAGCTCGAGCCGATTCCGGAGTCGAGGTCACGCAGCACGATATCGGCATCCTCGGACGTGCCGTAGAGGACGACATCGGCTCCCTGGCTGCGGGAGTGCAGGGCGACGTCGTGGGAGCCGGGGTCGTCGGCGCAGGCGATGATCGTTCCACCTCGGGTCTGGATGCCGTCGCAGAACTCGATGAAGGCTTCGCGCACCTTCTCCGGGGTGCCGTAGTGATCGAGGTGGTCGGCTTCGACGTTCGTGAGGATGCCGATGGCCGGTTCGTAGAGGAGGAACGACCCGTCGGATTCGTCTGCTTCGGCGACGAAGACGTCTCCAGTGCCCAGATGGGCGTTCGTGCCCGTCGTCGACAGCACTCCCCCGATGACGAAGGACGGGTCGACTCCACAGGCCTGCAGCGCCACGGTGGTCATCGACGTGGTCGTGGTCTTCCCGTGGGTGCCCGCCACGGCCACGGCCCGCCGGCCGACCATGAGCGAAGCGAGCGCTCCGGAGCGGTGGAGGATGCGCAGTCCCCGGCGCTGTGCTTCGACCAGTTCGGGGTTGTCCTTGCGGATGGCCGATGAGATGACGAGAGTATCGGCCTCGCCGAGATTATCGGCCGAATGCCCGATCGCGACCGTGGCGCCCAGCGTCCGGAGAACGTCGACGACGTTGGATTCCTTCGCGTCCGAACCGGAGACGGTGACTCCGTTCATGACCATGATCCGGGCGATTCCGGACATTCCCGATCCGCCGATGCCGATGAAGTGGACGGCTCCGAGTTCGCCGACGGGAACGATGTTCGCGGGGCTCGTGTTCGCAGAGGTCATGGTCAGCCTTCCAGCGCGCGGTTGACGATGGCGGCCATGCGGGCCGCGGCATCGGTGGGGTAGTTGAGATGCAGTGCCGCCTGGCTCATCTGCGTCAGACGGGGCTGGTCGGCCAGCAGCGGCAGAATGGTGTCGACGACCGTCGACGGTGAGAATTCTGCATTGTCGACCATGAGTGAGGCACCGGCCGAGACGCTTCCGGAGGCGTTGAGTCGCTGTTCGCCGTTGCCGATGGCCAGCGGCACGTAGACCGCCGGGACTCCGGCGACCGTGGCTTCGGAGACCGTGGCGGCACCGGAGCGGGCGACGAGCAGATCGGCGACCGCATAGGCCCGATGCATTCCGTCGACGTAGTCCACGACGTGGTAGTCGGGCAGTTCGGCCGCCGCCTCCCGCAGGGCCTCGCCCTTCCCGGCTCCCGTGATGTGGAGGACTTGGACGCCGGCCTCCTGGCACGCGCTTGCGGAGGCCAGGAACGCTTCGTTGATCTTCTGCGCACCGGAGGAACCGCCGGTCACGACAAGGACCGGACGGTCGTCGCGCAGCCCGAGATCGGCACGGAACCCCGCGCGCTGTCCCGCGTCGCTGCGGTCGAGATCCGTGATCTCGGTGGGCATGGGCATGCCGACGAGGGTGGAGTTCCGCAGCTCGGTGTCCGGGAAGGTGATCCCGACGCGCCCGGTGGTGGTCAGTCGGGCACCGAGGCGGTTGGCCATTCCCGGCTTCGCATTGGCTTCGTGGACGATCAGTGGGATCTTCGCCTGTTTGGCCGCGAGGAAGGCCGGCGGGCAGACGTAGCCGCCGACCCCGACGACGGCATCGATGCTGCGGGAGGCGATGATCTGCTTGACGGCGGAGATGTTGCCGCGGAAGCGTCCCGGGAACTTCAGCAGGGCGGGACTGATCGACCGCGGCATGGGCACCTTGTCGATGGTGAGCAGTTCGAACCCGGCACGCGGTACGATTTCGGCTTCGAGCCCGTCGGGGGTGCCCAACGCCACGACATCCCAGTCGGGGTGCTGCCGGCGCAGCTCGCGGCCGATCGCCAGCATCGGCGAGATATGGCCGGTGGTGCCTCCACCGGCGAGGAGGATACTCGTCATCTCATTTCCTTTTCTTGCGGGCAAGCACGGCGAGTGAGGATCGCAGACGTTCCTTGTTGGCGGCGATGGCCGCCTCGGCGCCCGGTTCGGTGCGAGCGAACGACAGCACCACTCCCACTGCGAGGAGAGAGGCGATGATCGAGGAGCCGCCGTAGGACACGAACGGCAGCGGCAGACCGATGACCGGCAGCAGTCCGGTGACGACGCCGATGTTGATTCCGGCCTGCCCGATGATGAGGGCGAAGAAGCCGGCAGTGGCGACCTGGACCATGAGACTGTTCGAACGCATCACCACGCGGACCATGGCGAAGCCGAGGACGGCGAAGATGAGAATGACGACGAGGGTGCCGACGAGGCCCAGCTCCTCTCCGATGATGGCGAAGATGAAGTCGTTGTGGGCTTCGGGCAGCCAGGACCATTTCTCACGGCTGGCGCCGAGCCCGACCCCCAACCATCCGCCGGAGGCCAGCGAGAACAGTCCGTGGTTGGACTGCCAGGCTTGGCCCATGGTGTCTGCAGCGCTCTGGTCCGCGTGACCGGTGAGCATCGCCTGGATGCGGTCAAGACGGTTCTGGGAGCTGAGGACGAAGAAGGTGACCGCCGCGGCGAGCACGCCACCCAGGAGGATGAAGTACTTCATCGGGAATCCGCCGACGAACAGGCAGACGACGGCCATGGCCATGATGACCAGGCCGGTGCCGAGGTCGTTGCCGGCCACGACGAGTCCGGCGGCGCCGAGGACTCCGGGCACGACGGGGATCATGGCATGGCCGAAGGTGGTCATCTTCCCGGCCTTCTGGGCGAGGATGAAGCCGAGCCACAGGGCGAGGGCGACCTTGAGGAACTCCGAGGGCTGGATCTGGAATCCGCCGAACCCGATCCAGTTCGCATTGCCCTTCGTCTCTTTGCCGAGTCCGGGGACGAAGACCGCCGCCTGCATGAGGAGTCCGCCGATGATGGCGAACCATGCGATCCGCTTCCAGAACTGCAGCGGCATCCGGCTCGCGATGTACATGAGGACGAGGCCGACCCCGGCGAACATCGCCTGCTTGTTGAAGTAGGCGAATGAGGAGCCGGCTCCCCCGTCGTAGGAAGTGATCGATGAGGCGGAGAGCACCATGACCAGGCCGAGTCCTGTGAGCAGGACGACGGAGGCGAGGATGAGGAAGTAGGTCGTCAGCGGGTGCGCGGAGAGGCTGGAGATGTCATCGCGCAGATGGATCCATGCCTTCTTGAGCACCGAGGCGGTCTTGTTCTTCCCCGCGGCCTTCGCAGGCTTCTTCGCCGCCCCCGCCTTCGGTCTGGAGTCGCGTGCAGCAGATGCCGACCTGCCGGTTCCTGACGAGCGCCTGCCTGCGGTCGTCGTCGGCGCTGTCTTCGCGGCAGACGCTGTGCCGGCAGACTTCGCGTTTCGCGCCTTCGGTGCGGTCTTGACCCCCGTCTGCTGCCGCCCGATCGTCGACTGTGACGTGGTCGACGTCGTCGGAGATGCGGAGACAGACGTCCTCGCAAGCTTGCGGCGGCGGCGTTCATCCGCCTTCGCGGTGGTCTGCCGTCCCATCTCAGCGCTCCAGGTGCGAGTTGACGGCCTCTGCGAAGAGGTCGCCGCGAGTGTTGTAGTTGAGGAACTGGTCCATGCTCGCTGCCGCCGGTGCCAGGAGAACGGTGTCTCCGGCTTCGGCCAACCGTGCGGCCGCGTCGACGGCGGCCGCGGCGACGGCCTCTCCGCGGCGTTTCGGGACTCCGGAGTCCACGGCCAGGGCCGGTTCGATGCGGACGACTTCGAGGTCGGGGATCGTCGCGGCGATGGCCTCACGGTAAGCCGAGTCGTCCGATCCGATGAGCACGAGTGCCTTCAGCCGTTCGCGGTGGTCGGCGAACAGCGAGGTGAAGTCGGCGCCCTTGGGCAGTCCCCCGGCGATCCAGATGATCGAGTCGAAAGCGGCCAGCGAGGCATTCGCGGCGTGGGTGTTCGTCGCCTTCGAATCGTCGACCCAGCGGATGCCGTCCGCCTCGGCGACGGTGACCATGCGGTGGGCGCCGAGCGAATGGTTCTGCAGTCCCGCAGCGATCGCCTGACCGGGCACGTCGATGGCGCGGGCCAGACAGGCTGCGGCCAGAGCATTGGCGACCTGGTGGGGGGCGGGCCGCGAACCCGCGACCCCGGTGGCCGTCGCCACATCGTCGAGGGAGGCGAGTTCGGCGGCCGATGAGTAGCGCTGCGGAATGAAGGCCCGGTCGACCAGCAGGTCCTCGACGACGCCGAGCTCGCCGGGGCGAGGCACACCGGTGGTGAAGCCGATGGCCTTGGCTCCTTCGATGACGTCGGCGTCCTCGACCATGTGCAGAGTCACCTCGTCGGTGCAGTTGTACACGCAGGCGAGCTTCGCATTGTGGAAGATCTTCGCTTTGTCCGCCGCATAGGCTTCGGCGCTGCCGTGCCAATCGAGGTGATCGGGAGCGATGTTGAGCACGGCTGCGGCGTCGGCGCTCATCGACTCCTGCCAGTGCAGCTGGAAGCTCGAGAGTTCGATCGCGAGGACCTCGAGGCCGGGTTCGAGCACGGCTTCAAGCAGCGGGGTGCCGATATTGCCGCAGGCCTTGGCCTTGAGCCCTGCTGCCAGCAGCATCGATTCGAGCATCGTCGTGGTCGTCGTCTTGCCGTTGGTGCCGGTGATGGCGAGCCATTTGGCGTCGTTGGTGCCGCGGATCCGCCACGCGAGTTCGACTTCGCCGATGATCGGGATGCCGGCCTTCGTTGCGGCCGCGAGCACCGGCTGGTCCGGACGCCATCCGGGTGAGGTGACGACGAGGTCGAATTCGCCCTCGGGCAGAGCTTCGACGTGTTCGGGTCCCCGTCGGATGTCGACGTCGAAGACCTCGAGGATCTGCGCCTTCTCGCTCACATCGGCGGTGGCGTCGCCGTCGATGACGATGACATCGGCGCCGCGTTCGCCGAGGTGGACGGCAGCGGGGAATCCCGTCACCCCGAGACCGGTGACGAGGATGCGCAGTCCGGCCAGGGATGAACTCGGTCCGTGCAGTGCGGCCGGGATCTCCTTGGTGGTGGGTTCATCAGCCAATGCGCGCCACCCAATCGGCGTAGAACAGGCAGATTCCGGCGATGACGAAGAGGGCGGCGATGATCCAGAACCTCACCACGATCGTCACTTCGGCCCAGCCCTTGAGTTCGAAGTGGTGCTGCAGGGGCGCCATGCGGAACACGCGTTTGCCGGTGGTCTTGAAGGAAGCGACCTGGATGATCACCGACAGGGTGATGATGACGAAGAGTCCGCCGAGGACGATGAGCAGCAGCTCGGTGCGCGACATGATCGCCAGTCCGGCGAAGGCACCGCCGATGGCCAGCGAACCGGTGTCGCCCATGAAGATCTTCGCCGGCGAGGTGTTGAACCACAGGAAGCCGAAGCAGGCCGCGGCCATGGCGCCGGCGACCATCGCGAGGTCGCGGGGGTCGCGCATGTAGTAGCAGGCGTTCGTGGCCTCGGACATGAGATTGCAGTTCTGGGTCGACTGCCAGGTGCCGATGACGACATAGGCGGCGAAGACGACCACCGAGGCGCCGGCGGCCAGTCCGTCGAGGCCGTCGGTGAGGTTCACCGCGTTCGAGACAGCGGTGACGATGAGGTTCGCCCAGATGACGAACAGGATGAGGCCGAGGATCGCCGAACCGAAGGCGAGGTCGAGGTTCGTGTCGCGGATGAACGACACCTTCGTCGACGCCGGGGTTTCACCGAAGGAGTTCGGGAACTGCAGCGCGAGCACGGCGAACGAGATTCCGACGAAGGCCTGGCCGATGAGCTTCGGCATGGGGCGCAGTCCCAGTGACCGCTGCTTCTTGATCTTGATGAAGTCGTCGAGGAAGCCGACGACCGCCAGTCCTGCGGCCAGCCACAGCACGAGCAGACCCGACGCTGTGGGCACGGAACCGGTGAACAGGTGTCCGAGCAGGTAGGCGAGCACTGCGGCGCCGATGATAACGACTCCGCCCATGGTCGGGGTTCCGCGCTTCGTCGCGTGCGAGGTCGGACCGTCGTCACGGACGAACTGGCCGTACCCTTTCTTGACGAGCACCCGGATGAACAGCGGTGTCCCGACGAGAGCGAAGATGAGAGCCAGGCAGGCTGCGAGCAGTACGGCAATCATTGGGCCCCCGATACTCCGGCGATTTCGTCTCCCAGATAGCGCAGACCGGCATCGCGGGAGGATTTGAACAGAACGATGTCGCCGGGAGCGAGTTCGGCGCTCAGAAGGTCCTTCGCCTCGGCCGCGGTGGCGACCCAGGCCGCCTCGTTGCCCCAGGAGCCTTCGAGGTTCGCAGCGTTGAAGATCGGCTTCGCGCCCTCTCCTACGACGATGGTGCGAGTGATGTTGAGGCGCACGACGAGTTCGCCGATGTCCGAGTGCGCGGACACCGATTCGGACCCGAGTTCGAGCATCTCGCCGAGCACGGCGAAGGTGCGACGTGGGCTGTTCTCCTCATCACCGCGGCCCATCGAGGCCAGGGTCTTCAAGGAGGCCCGCATGGATTCGGGGTTCGCATTGTAGGCGTCGTTGAGCACGGTCACGCCCGACGGCGAATCGATGAGCTCCATCCGCCAGCGACTGGCCGCCGAGGAGGTCGACAGCGTCGTGACGATCGATCTGGCCGCTACGCCGCAGGCGTGGGCGATGGCGGCTGCCGCCAGAGCGTTGCCGACGTGGTGCTCGCCGATGAGCGCCAGACGCACATCGCGGGGCTCCTCACCGGGCAGGGTGAGGGTGAACGTCGGATGACCGGAGGAATCCGTGGACACCGAGGTACCGCGCACGACCAGGTCGTCGGCACCGACCCATTCGGGCAGGGACTCACGCTGTGAGAACCACAGGGTGGTCACCTCTGGAGCGAGCACCTCGCGCATCGCCGATACGCGGGTGTCGTCGGCGTTGAGCACGGCGGTGGATCCGGCCGTCAGGGACTCGACGAGTTCGGCCTTCGCCCGCGCGGTGTTCTCGATCGAACCGAAGACTCCGGAGTGGGCGGTGCCCACGGCCAGCTCGACGGCGATATCTGGTCGGATGAGGCTCGTCAGATAGGCGAGGTTGCCGATCGACCGTGCGCCCATCTCGAGGACGAGGAAACGGGTGGTTTCGACCGCGCGCAGAGCTGTCAGCGGGACTCCGACCTCGTTGTTGTAGGAGTTCGGCGGCCACACGGTCTCCGCCTCACCCGAGAGCAGATCCGCGGCGAGGTCCTTCACCGTGGTCTTGCCGACGGAACCGGTGATCGCGATGACAGTGAGTTCGCCGTCTGTGCGCAGGCCTTCGATGCTGTGCTTGGCCAACTGGCCGAGCGCTTCGGTGGCATCGGCGACGACGACGACCGGCAGAGGTTCGTCGTCGATGGTGGGGACGGATTCGCCGATGATCAGGGCCGCTCCCGCCTCGACGGCGGCGGCGGCGAATTCGATGCCGTCGAAGCTCTCGCCTCGGCGGGCGACGTAGATATCGCCGGGTCCGACTTCTCTCGAGTCGGTCACCACACCGGCGGTCAATGGGGTCTCGGGGTCGATGCCGTACAACTCGCCGCCCAGGGCGGTTGCGATTTCGGCTGCAGTCAGTCGCTTCATATCATCTGTGAACTTTACCTGGTTGTGCGCCGCCCAGTCGCATGGACAGCGCTGAGCGTGTCCTGGCCCGGTCGTCGAAATCGGTGACCGTGGTGCCCACGGTCTGGCCTGTCTCATGCCCCTTGCCCGCGATGAGCACGGTCGCCGAGGCATCTGCTTCGGCAATCGCCTCATCGATGGCGGCACCGCGGTCCGGGACCTCGATGATCTTTTTCACACGGGCCCGTCCCGCATCCACCTCGGCGTCGATTCCCTGCCTGATGGCTGCACGGATCGTGTCGGGATCCTCGGTGCGCGGATTGTCGTCGGTGAGAACGATCACATCGGCTTCACGTGCCGCCGCCTGACCCATGCCGAAGCGCTTGCCGCGGTCGCGGTCGCCTCCGGCGCCGAAGACGATGATGAGCTCATCGGAGTCGGCGTGGAGCGTCGCCAGCGCCTTCGCGATCGCGTCGGGGGTGTGCGAGTAGTCGACGATGGCCCGCGGCAGGATGTCCGGGTGGGATTCGCTCAGCGCCCGCGGACCGGAGACATCGATGATCTCCATCCGTCCGGGCACCGTGGCCACGAAGCTGCGGCCGATGGCATCGATCTCTTCGCCACTGACGCCGGCCTCGATGAGCATCGAGGCCGCCAGGGCCGTATTCGTGACGTTGAAATCGCCTGGCAGCGGTGAGCGGAGCCGGATGCTCTCCCCGTCGTCGAGGTGGAGCACGAAGTCCGAAACGCCTGGGGTATGCTCGATGCGCCACTGGCTGCGTTCGTCTCGTCCCAGCGTGCGCACGGGCACCTGTGCGGCCGCCGTCATCCGCTCGCCCCATTCGTCTTCGACGACAATGACGGCTTTGTCGGAGAATGTGCGGGTGAACAGCTGGGCCTTCGCCTCGAAGTACTCCTCCATCGTGTTGTGGAAGTCGAGGTGATCCTGGGACAGGTTCGTGAACCCGGCGACGCTGAAGTGAGCCCCGTCGACGCGGTGCTGGCTGAGCGCGTGGGAGGAGACCTCCATCGCACAGGTGTCGACCTCGGCCGCGCGCATCTTCTTGAACAGGGCGTGCAGTTCGGGGGCCTCCGGAGTCGTGCGCACGCTGGGCACCGTATCGCCGGCGATGAGGATGGCGACAGTGCCGATGACGGCGGTGCGGTGGCCCAGTGCCGCGAGCATCCCGTCGGCCAGGTAGGTCGTCGTCGTCTTCCCGTTCGTTCCGGTGACTCCGATGAGCTCCGGCACCGAGGTGGTCCCGTAGACGGCAGCGGAGACGAACCCGAGCACGGCGCGGGGTGCTTCGACGATGAGAGCGGTGACTCCGGCGAGCAGGTCCCGGTCCGCCTCGTCCGTGCTCAGCGCTTCGGTGATGAGATGCCAGCCGGCATCGTCGGTGAGGATGGCGTCGACACCGGCGCGGATCAGCTCGGGGGCGAACTTCGCACCGTGAACGTTCGCTCCCGGCAGGGCGGCGTAGAGCTGACCGGGTGAGACCGCACGCGAGTCGTGGGAGACTCCGGTGACCTCTGTCTCGGGGTCACCGTGGAGGGTGCCGGGTGCGATCGGCAGCAGCTGTGAAAAGCGCATCATTTCCATTCTCGGGCGGGCAGGTCGGGCTTCTGCGTCGACGGTGGGATCTTGAGATGCCGCATGGCGAAGCCCGCGACATCGGAGAACACGGGGGCTGCGGCCTGTCCACCGTAGTAGCCGTTCCGAGGACGTTGCAAAGTCACCGAGATCGCGAGTTCGGGATCTTCGGCGGGCAGGACGCCGACGAAGGAGGCGGTGTATCCGTCATAGCCTCCGCCCTCGGCTGCCGGCGCCTGCGCGGTGCCGGTCTTCCCTGCGACCCTGTAGCCGGAGACCTGGGCGGACTTGCCCGTGCCTTCGGCCACGACGCCTTCGAGCATGCGCAGGGTCTCGTCGGCGGCCTTCTTGCTGACGACGCGTTCCTTCTCTCCTGCGGGGGTGGAGATGGTGCGTCCGTTCGGGGAGATCATCCCGTCGACGAGGCGGGAGGGCACGTGGACTCCCCCGTTGGCGATGGTGGAGATGACGTCGGTCGTCTGGATCGCGTTCGCGGCCACACCCTGACCGAACATCACGGTGTACTTCGTACGTCCGTCCCACTCCTCGTACGGATGCAGGATGCCCGAGGTCTCGGCCGGGAAGTCGATTCCCGAACTGGTGCCGAAGCCGAACTTCTTCATGTATTCGTAGCGCTGGGCCTCGGTGAGTTCCTTGCCCGCCAGCACGGTGCCGGTGTTCGAGGATTGGGCGAGGATTCCGGCGAAGGTGAGCTTCTCGTCGGGGTGCTCGTGGGAGTCGCGGAACTCCTCGTCGTTCGGTGCCTTCCACTTGTCCGGGACGGTGAACTCCTGTTCGGGAGTGACGAGTCCCTGGTCGAGCAGCGCTGCGGCGGTGACCATCTTCGCGGTCGAACCGGGCTCGAACATGTCGGTGAAGATGCGCGAACCGCGGTCGGGGCCGTCGACCTTGCCCGGGGAGTTCGGGTCGACGGTGGGAGCATCCGCGGCGGTGATGATGCGTCCCGTCTTGATCTCTTTGATGACGATCGACGCGGATTCGGCTTCGTGCTTCTTCCGCTGCTCTTCGATGGCCTGCTGTGCGTAGTACTGCATCGCCGGGTCGATCGTCGTCTGCAGGCCCTGGCCGTCGACGGCGTCCTTCATGTTGTTGTCGCCGAGAGGGATGATCTCTCCGCGTGCTCCGCGTTCGTACTGCTGCTGGCCGTCCTTGCCCGACAGCTGTTCGTCATAGGCCGATTCGAGACCGGCCTGGGCCGTGCCGTCGGAGCTGAGGAACCCGACGAGGTTGCCGGCGACTCCGCCGGCAGGGTATGAGCGCACGGAGTACTCCTCGGCGGAGATGCCGAGGACCTCGAGCTTCTTCACCGCACGCCAGGTCTCCGAGGTCAGCCCCTTCGCAACGGGGTTCCATCGCTTGTCGCCGACGAGTTTCGGATAGAGGACACCGGGGTCGGTCTTCAGCGGCTTCGACAGGGCTTCGGCTGCGCCCCAGGCTCCGACGAGCTTGCCGTCGACTTCGTACTGGGCGACGTTCTGCTGATCGACGACGAGCTGGTAACGGGAGACGCTGTCGGCGAGCACTGTGCCGTCGGCGGCCAGGATCTGTCCGCGATCGGCCGGCAGGGTCCGAGTGACCAGGCGATTCGACAGCGCCTTCTCCGCCAGCTTCATCGAATCCATACCCTGAATGGATACGAGGCGGACGGAGGTGATGAGGAGGACGAGGACCGACACCGCGGCGATGAAGCCCATCCGCCAACGCAGATCGGGGCCACCGCCCTTGCGCTTCTTCTTCAGTCGGGTCTTGGCTGGGCCCATAGCTTGAGTCCTCGGTCCTTGGTGTGGTCGGCGAATGTGTCGGTCAGGCCGTTCCCTGGTCCCGGTGAGCTCGGACTACTTCGGCGCCTCCTGGCTCGGAGCCGCCACGTCCTGGCTCGGGCTGCCCCCGACGACCGGGAGCTTCTCATCCGATCGTAGATTGGGTCGGATGTCATCACGTGTATCGGCGCGCGGGCCGGGCACGACTGTGGGCTCTTTCTCACCGCTGACGTCGATTCCGGGGGCGTCGATCATCTTCCCGGTCTTCGCGTCGAGGAATTCCGGTGAGGAATCACGGACGAGACCGAGCTCTTCGGCGGCCAAGGCGATGTTCTGCGGGGACTCACGGTACGAGTTGTCTTCGACGAGGCGGTCCTTCTGCTCGGCCAGAGCTTCCTTCTCACTCGTCAGCTGGTCGACCTTGTAGGAGGTGTTGGCGACGAAGATGTTGAGCAGCAGCACGGCCACGAGGGTGGCGAGAAGGATCCCCACGCACAGCATGGAGAAGGGCAGACGGGACTTCGGCAGTTCGAACTTGAGCAGCCGCAGCCTCGCCCCACCCTGCTGACCACCGGCCTCTTCGAACCGGCGCGGACGTTCGGGGAAGTTATGCTGACCGGCTCTTGCCGAGGAATTGCTCACGATCGTGCCTCCCTGATCTTCTGCACTGCCCGCAGTCGGACGCTTGCCGCCCGCGGGTTGGTCTCTGCTTCTTGCTCATCAGCCATTTCGGCGCCCCGGATGATCTCGGTCAGCCAGGGCTGGTGCTCTTCGGGCACGACCGGCAGATCCGGCGGCGCCGAGGAGGTCGTGGCCGCTCGGAAGGTCTTCTTCACGATCGTGTCCTCCAATGACTGGTAGGACTCGATGACGGCCACTCCCCCGATGTGCAGCGCTTCCAGTGCCGCCGGCAGTGCGGTGCGCAGCACCCCGAGCTCGTCGTTGACCTCGATGCGCAGGGCCTGAAAGGTGCGTTTGGCGGGATGCGACTTCTTTTTCGTCTGCGGGATCACTCGGGAGAGCATGGCCGCGAGCTGGTCCGAGGTCTCCCACGGGGTGTCGACTCGGTCGGTGACGATGATCTTCGCGATCTTGCCGGCCAGCTTCTCCTCTCCGTATTCGCGGAGGATGCGGCGCAGCTCGGATTCCGAGTAGGTGGCCAGCACTTTCTCCGCCGTGAGCTCCTGGGTGCGGTCCATGCGCATGTCCAGGGGCGCCGGCCGGGAGTAGGAGAATCCGCGTTCGTCCTCGTCGAGCTGCAGTGAGGACACTCCCAGGTCGAGCAGGATCGCGCTGATCTCTGAGATGCCGAGGTCGGCGAGGACCTCGGGCAGCTCGTCGTCGACTGCGTGGACGATATCGATGCGGTCAGCGAAGGGGGCCAGGCGTTTCGCGGCGATGTCGATGGCCTGCAGATCACGGTCGATGCCGACGAGGTGGACATCGTCGAAGGCCGTGAGGACGGCTTCGGCGTGACCGCCCATTCCGAGCGTGCCGTCGACGACGACCGGGGTGTGGCCCGCGCCCCTGGCGGCTTCGACGCCGACGCCGATGAGTTCGACCACGCGCGTCAGGAGCACCGGTACGTGCTGAGCTGTCATTCGTGAGTCCTTCATACGGGGGTGGTCGGGGGTGCGCTGCTGGAGCCAGAACCTTGACCGCCGTGGCCCTGCCACCGGGGAAGTGTGTCAGGACGTCCGAGCTTCGGAAACGGGGAAGTTCCCCGAAACTCGAGCACGGCGGGCAAGGATCAAACCCGAGCAGAATCAGATCACTCCGGGGATCACCTCCTCCTCGCGTTCGGCGAAGGCCTGCTGAGCGCCGACGAGGTAGTCCTCCCAGGTCGGTGCATCCCAGATCTCGACTCGGTTGCCCATGCCGATCACTGCGACTTCCCGATCGAGTGATGCGTACTGCCGCAATATGTTCGGGACCGTGATGCGTCCCTGTTTGTCCGGTTGGTCCGCAAATGCCGCCGACAGGAACACACGCTGGTAATCGCGGGCTTCCTTATTCGTCTTCGGCGCGTTCTGGATTCGCGCGTGCTCGGCTTCGAACTCCGTGGTGGGGAACAGGGTGAGGCAGTTCTCCTGGCCACGGGTCAGAACGAGTCCGGGCGACAGCTCCTCGCGGAACTTTGCGGGCAGGATGAGGCGACCTTTGTCGTCGAGCTTCTGCATATGAGTGCCCAAGAACATGTCGTCTCACCCCTTTCGAAACCCATCGGCTCCGATAGCAACCACAGTACTCCACTTCCCTCCACATATTCCAGCTTTTCGCTTCAACGATGCTCCTGACTCATTGTTTTCCCAGGTCAGATAGGTGGAGGAAAGTGGGGAAAATTTCTCGAAGGCGCGTCGCGGGAGTGTCGGATGCGGGAAGAACGGCGGGCCCGCGAAGGCGGTGGGCTGCCTCGGCGAGGACGATGAGAACGGCACAGATCCGCGAGAATCCGGGGATCACGGGCGAGACCCGCGCCGAGGTGGAGGCGAGTGGGGAGGAAAGTGGAGGGTCCGCGTGGAGGAAAGTGGGGAGTGGGGTGGGGCGCCTCGGGGAGGGCGTGGGAGTGGGGAGGAGAAGGGAGTGACGAAGCTGAAAGAAACTCGTGTGGCTGGGGTGCGGGCTTTAAGGGACAATGGAGGGTATGTCGACCAGCCAAGAAGGTACACAGACCAATTCCGTGATCGGCGCCGAACACATCGAGTGGGTGCAGAATCTGACCTCGCGGGCACGCACCGCGATGAACTCGGTGCTCGAGGGCAAGGATGAGGCCGTCGGCCTCTCACTCATCGCACTGCTCGCCGGCGGACATGTCCTCCTCGAAGACGTCCCCGGCGTCGGCAAGACCCTGTTGGCCCGTGCCATGGGCAAGGTCGTCGACGGTTCCGTGCGCCGCATCCAGTTCACCCCGGACCTGCTGCCCACCGACGTCGTGGGTGTGAACCTGTTCAACCAGGAGACTCGTCACTTCGAGTTCCGACAGGGACCGGTGTTCGCGAACATCGTCATCGCCGACGAGATCAACCGTGCGTCCCCGAAGACGCAGTCGGCGATGCTCGAGTGCATGGCCGAAGGTCAGGCGACGATCGACGGGCAGACCTATCCGATGCCCACGCCGTTCATCGTCGTCGCCACTCAGAATCCGATCGACATGGAGGGCACCTACGCTCTGCCCGAGGCGCAGCGCGACCGCTTCCTCACCCGTATCTCCCTGGGATATCCGGCGACGTCCGACGAGGTCGATCTGCTGGACAACCAGATCCAGAATGATCCCCTCGAGACCGCTGCCGCGGTGACGAACCTCGAGCAGATCACTCAGGCCCGCACCATCGTCCGCCATGTCTCCGCCAGCCGGCAGCTGCGCGAGTACATCGTGGCGATCCTCCATGCCACCCGCAACGATCAGGCGATCCTGCTCGGCAGCTCCCCGCGCGGCGGCGTCCATCTGCTGCGGGCGGCGAAGGCACGCGCGGCACTGTCGGGGCGCACCTTCGTCACCCCCGACGATGTGCAGGCTCTGGCCCCGTACATCCTCGCCCACCGCATCATCCCCCGCGACGGAGACGACGCAGATCTAGCTGCCGACCTCATCGGTCGGGTGCTGTCCCGCGTGCCCGTCTCCGCGAACCAGTGACCGCATGCGACTGAGCACTTCGGGCATCATCTTCGTCCTGGCCGGGGCGGCCCTGATCATCACGGCCTACCGCTTCGCGCTGCCTGGCCTGCTGCCGGCCGGTCTGCTGCTGCTCGGCCTGGTCCTGCTCTCGGCGTTGCTCATCCTATGGGGCACCCGTCGGGTGTCGATCGCGATGAGCACGAACCTCCACGAAGTGGCGCTGTCTCCTTCGGGAGACCGCTACCCGCTGGCCGCCGAAGGCAAAGAGGTCGAAGTCCAGGCGCGCGTGACGAATGTCGGCCAGCTCGCGATTCCCGCCGCGACGATCGATTTCACCCCGGCCGAGGGATTCGGCGACTCCACCTCCGGTGATGTCCCGGCTCTGGCCCATGGGGCATCGCAGACGGTGCTGACGTCGTTCACCCCCAATCGCCGCGGTGTCTCCGGGATCGATGCGGTCCTCATCACCGTGTTCGGACCCTTCGGCCTGGTGAAGATGAAGAAGAAGGCCCACGGGGCCTTCCCCGTGGCCGTGTCCGTGCCGATCCTGCCTGCGCGCATCCCGCAGGATTCGTCGATCCGGCCCTCCCGCCTCGACGACGGCAAGGTCCGCACCGGACACACCACCCGGGACTTCCACACACGTGAGTACGTGCCCGGCGATGATCTGCGGCATGTGCATTGGCCCTCGACGGCGAAGTCCGGCGAGCTCATGGTCCGGCACGAAGCCGATGAGGAGACGCTCCATTCGCTCATCCTCATCGACCTCGTCGCCGATGAGGGCGCCGAGGAGCCGAGCGACCTCGAGATCGAGTTCCTGCTGGCCGCGGCGACCGCGGCCGGAACCGCGTTCCTCAAGGCCGATTACGAAGTCAATGTCGTCGCTCCCGGACACCAGATCAGATTCAAAGGAGCCCGCGAGATCGACAAGCTGCGTCTGCTCTCCGCCCTTGTGCGCCCGGGCAGGGTCGAACTGCCCTCGCACGACAACCCCAACCACATCGTCATCTGCTCCGTCGGCGACCAGCGCGGGCAGGAACTCGCCTCGCACTTCTCCCGCCGCGTGCCGGTGACTCTGCGCACGCTCAGCGAGATCGACGATCTGACGATGCTCGGTCTCAGCGAGGACCTGCCGGAGTCCTGGACGACGTTCGAGTCCAAGCGCTCTCGCAGCGGCACCGGTCTGACCTCGGCCGAACCCGGACCGGGAACTGCCGGTGCCGGCAGCGCGTCCGCGGCTCCGGGTGGTGCGAGCTGGACTCCGCAGGGGGTGCGCCGATGAGTCTGAATACTCCCGACACACGTCTGCGCGGAGCCGATTCCGAGTCTCCGGCGAACGGCTATTCGGCTCCCTCGTCGACGGGCGATGAGCGCCCGAGCACGGGCTGGCTCGAGGCGATCGTCGTCTTCGTCGCCATGGCCCTTACCGCTGTCGCCTTATCGGCGGTGTTCAAGGACTTCGCCTGGGTCTCGCCCGTCCTGGTCGCCGTCGCCGTCGTCGTCATCGTCGGCGCCGTGTTCCGCACCGTTCCGGCACTGCGCTCGACCGGCACCGCGGTCATCGCCCAGTGCGTGGCCGGTCCCATCGCGGTCTTCATCGTCTGCGCCGGGGATTCGCTTCTGCTCGGGTTCATCCCGACCGGTGAGTCCTTCGGAACGGTGATCGATCTGCTCTCCGAGGGGGTCAGCGACCTCTACGCGACCGCTCCCCCGGCGGCGAGCACACCGGGCTTCATCGCGATGCTCACGATCGCTTTCACCCTCATCACGATCCTCATCGACGGCCTCGTCTCGGATCTGCGGGCACCGAAGGTCGGCGGTGTGCTGCTGCTCGTGCTGTGGATGATCCCCGTCTACTTCGCCGCGCAGGAGGTGAAGTGGTGGCACATCGTCGCGATCCTCGCGGCGTTCCTGCTGCTCATGCTCAGCCCCTATCTGCCCGCGACCCGGTGGCGCGGAGGAATGACGGCGATCCTCGCCGGAGCTCTGGCTCTGGCGATCGGCATCGGCCTGCCCCTTCTGCTGCCCCCGGTGCCCACCCTGCCCGACCGGGCCTCGAAGGGCCAGGGCGACCTGACGGTGACGAACCCATTCCTCAACCTGCGCCAGAACCTCGGCGACCGGGATGACAAGACGCTGTTCAGCTACCAGACGACGGACGAGGACGCGGATCCGATCCGGTTGACCTCGATCGATGACTTCGACGGTGAGAACTGGGCACCGAGCCCGTTCAGCCTCGATCCGTTCGCGATCGCCGCCGACGGAATGCCATGGCCCGCGGGGATGCCGCGGGACAAGAACTTCAAGGAGCAGACGATCAGCGTCGCCGTCGGCGACGACTACGACCAGCAGTACCTGCCGTCTCCGTATGCTCCGCAGCAGCCGAAGGACCTGAGTCGTCGGTGGATCTTCGACGAGAAGACCTTGACGGTCGTCGGCAACGGTGAGAAGACCGGTGGACTGCAGTATTCGATGGACTATCTGTCCCCGAATCCCGACGTCGAGGATCTGCAGTCGGCAACTCCAGTGTCCGAGAGCGACTTCGAGACCGAACTCGCCGTCCCCGACTCCCTGCCGACCAGCGTGAAGGAGACCGCAGAGCGGGTCACCGCCGATGCGGATAACCAGTGGGAGGCCGCAGTCATGCTGCAGGCGTACTTCCGCGGCGGCGATTTCGAGTATTCGCTCGATGCCCCCGAACGGGCCAGCGGCGACGCGATCTCGGACTTCCTGGCGGATAAGCAGGGCTACTGCGTCCAGTTCTCCTCGGCCATGACGATCATGGCCCGGACGATGGGAATTCCGGCCCGCATCGGCGTCGGATACGCCGGCGGGGACGAAGCCGAGAACGGCGTCGACGTGAGCATGCAGGATTCGCATGCCTGGCCGGAGCTCTACTTCGAAGGTGCCGGCTGGGTGCGCTTCGAACCCACCCCCGGCGGTCCCGCCGGAGATCCGCCGAAGTGGACCCTCGCCGATGGCGCCGACCAGCAGGAGGAGGGCGACGAGTCGGAGTCTGCGAGCCCGAGCGAAGAGCCGAGCGAATCTGCTTCGCCGACCGGTGGCTCCGAGGAACCCACCGAGGAGGAGACGAGCACTCCGGCCGCAGAGCCGGCCGGTTCGAACTTCGGCACTGTCTTCGGCATCGCTGCGATCGTGCTCGTCCTGCTGCTGCTCGCGGCACTGCCTGCGATCTGGCGTTCGATCCTGCGCTCGCGCAGGACGAAGGATCCGCAGAACCTCGAGGCGGTGTGGACTGAGGTCCGTGCTCTGGCCACCGACTACGGGCAGAGCTTGGATTCGAGTCGGACACTGCGCTTCAACGAGCTCGTGCTCGCCGGTGCCGTCCCTGCAACCGGCGCTGCCGGCGGTGGTGGCACCGAGGCTGCGGATACCTCGAGTACCACCGGTACGGATGCCGGCTCCACGGCGCCAGAGATCGATCCGGACACCGGCGAACCGATGCGAAAGACCGCCGCCGAGGCGGCTGCCGGTTCCGGTGCCGCCGTGCAGAACGCAGAAGCTGCCGGTTTCTCGACGTTCGATCGTTCGGATGAACGGCTGCGACGTCTGAGCAGTCCGGCCCCGTCGCGTCCGTCAGAGTCGGGTCATGATGACTCTGCGCTCGGAGCGTTCGTCGATGCCCTCGAAGCTCAGCGCTACGGTGCGGCTACCGAGGCGCTCGATGACTCGGAGGTGCAAGCGCTCGTCGACGAGGTGAGGACGGACTTGTCGGAGCGGGCCACGCCGGGCAGTCGGATCTCTGCGAAGATCTGGCCGGCCAGCCTGTTCAATCGTCCGAAATGACGAGGAGCTGACGATCCAGGCCGATACCTGGCGGTCCTGGTCGATGTGCGAAGAGGCGGTCCTGCGGGGCCGCCTCTTCGCTGTCACGCAGAGCCTGGACCCTCCATGCGAGAGTCTGGGACCTCAGTGCACTGCCGCGTGTTTCGCGTTCTCACGATCGAGTACACGCAGGGCGAGCAGGCCGCGCACGGCGGCGATGGGCTTCACCAGCGGATGTTCTCCGAACCGGTAGTCTCCCCCGCGGACCAGTCGTCGTGCAAGGTCCGGGCGCATCTGCCACAGGTGGTCACGGGCTTTCTCGGCATGATGGGAGTTCGAGACGATGCTGATCGTTGTGGCCGGGGTGAGTTCGCGGTCGATGATGGGGATCGCGTTGGCGATGTTCTCCCACGTCGTTGTGCTCTGCGCTTCCAGCACAGTTCGGCCGGCGAAGCCGAGTTCGTCCCGGGCGAAGCGTTCGAGGATGAGGGCCTCCGGTGTTCGTCCTGTGACGGCCCCTCCGCAGAGGATGAGGAGAGTCGACCGGGCTGTCGGATCGATCGACCGCAGACCCGCGCGGACCCTAAACCGGTTGATTCCGTTCGGTCGCTGACCGCGGTTTGCATATCCGAGGACGATGATGATCTGGTCACTGTCGGCTGTGGTCAGGGCCCGAGTGTCCGGACACGACCACCGGTCGCTCCGTGGTCGCCGGTCAGCAGAGCCAGAGCTATCACAGTCTCCCAGCCGACGACGGCTCGATCGCCAGTGGGCCGCCTCGGCGAAGAGGAAGACGCCGGCAAAGACGCCAAGGACAGTACCGGCGAACACGCGGACCGGCTTTGAAAAAGGCACTCTCATATCGAGAGTGCCTTGATCGTCCTGAGCAGGATCATTCGCCGCGCTGGCGCTTCTCCCACCGGTCTTCCATTCGGCTCATGAAGCCGGAGTTGCCCTTGGCACCGGTCTTCGCTCCGGAGTTCCGAGAGTCCGTCTGAGTGGTGTGCACATGGCCGGGACGGCTGAACGCCCAGTACATTCCGGCGACCATGAGGCCGAAGCCGACGACGCCGAGGGCGATCCACCAGGCGGAGCTGGAGACGAGCGAGATCGCGAGGATCGTCGCGGCCAGCCCGGCGAGTGCGATGAGGATACCGAGGACGAAGCGCTTCGCCGAGAACCCGGGCCCCGTGGCAGCGGCCTGGGTTTCCGAGATATTCCGGGCAAAACGAGGGTCTTCACTGCGCAGCTGCTTCTCAAGTTGATCCAACAGCTGCTGTTCGTGATCGGAGAGTGGCATCTCGAACCCCCGTTTCGCTTCCCAAGTCTTTCCCCCAATCATAGTCTCTGAGGGCCGAAAAAACATCTCCGGGGGCCGTCAGGAGCCGGATTCCCACGGGGTCTTCAGACTGTGCTCCCGCTCACCCGCTCTCAGGCCTCGGGGCGTTTGCGCAGAAGCGAGGCCTGCGAGATCGCTTCGCTGCCGAATCGCCGCCTCACCTCGTCGAGGGCGACCTCGGCTTCACGTCCGGAATGTTCTGGTTCGTCCAAGGTGGCCTGCCGTCCGGTGACGGCGAAATCGCTGAGGCCGGCGGCTCGGACGCCGAGCAGCCTGACTCCCTGGGAGCGCTGCTCACGCAGTTTGCGCAGAGCCGGGCGCAGCGCCTCGTACATCTCCCGGGCCAGATCCGTCGGCGCCGACAGAGTCACAGACCTCGACAGAGTCGTAAAATCGCCGAGACGGTACTTCAGTCCGAGGCTTGTGGCGACCTTTCCTTCTGCGCGGACTCGGTAGGCGACCTTGTCAGCGAGGCGCAGCAGTTCGTGTTCGAGCACGGCGATGTCCCAGATGTCCTCGCCGAAGGTGTTCTCAGCACTGATCGAGTGTTCCTTGGCCTGGTGGTCGAAACCGGACGAGTCCTGACCGTGGGCAGCCCGCCACAGCTGATGGCCGTGCGCACCGAAGACTCGTGCGGCCCAATCCTCGTCGACTGCGGCGAGGTCGCCGATGAGGCGGATTCCATAGCGGAAGAAGCCCTCCTGCGTCTTCTCCCCCACCCCGGGCAGGGCTTCGATCGGCATCGGGTCGAGGAACTGCTGGGTCGCGGCCGCGGGTACGAGCAGCTGGCCGTTCGGCTTCGCCCTCGTCGAGGCGAGTTTGGCCACGACGCGGCTGACGGCGATGCCCACCGAGGCGCTCAGACCGGTGCGCTCCTGGATCTGGGCTCGCAGCTGGGTGGTGATCTCCACCGGAGAGCCGAGCCGGCGCACGGCTCCGGAGACATCGATATAGGCTTCGTCGACGCTGACCTGCCGTACGTCGGGGGTCACCTCGGCGACGAGATCGAAGACTTGGCGGGAGTACGAGGAGTACAGACCGTGGGAAGGCGGGATCACCTCGGCGACGGGGCACAGGTTCATGGCCCGCGACATCGGCATCGCCGCATGGACTCCGAACTCGCGGGCTTCATAGCTGGCCGAGACGACGACTCCGCGTCCGCTGCGTCCGCCGACGATGACGGGGCGGCCGACGAGATGCGGGCGACTGAGCAGCTCGACGGAGACGAAGAACGAGTCCATGTCGAGGTGGAGCATGGTGGCGCCGGAGTCGTCCGTGCCCAGACGGCTCAGATCACCTCCGGATCGTGCCAGCTGCTTCCGACTCATCGCCTGCCCCTCGCGCTTGTTCCTTTCGGCTCCGCCGAACAGTCCAGGTACTCTTGAAGCATGGTATCGCGCACCGCTGTCATGACACTGCCCATCGTTGCCGCGCTCGCTCTCGCGGGCTGCTCGGGAAACGGTGGAGACAAGGCCGAATCGACCCCTTCGGCTTCTCAGGAGGCCCCTGCCTCCGCATCCCCTGCCGAATCCGAGACCGCCTCGGCCGAAGCATCGACCGAGGCCACAGGCTCGGACCCCGATACATCGAACGATGTGAAGGATCTGCCCGAGTACATCAAGCCGTACCCGGATTCCGAGGTTCTCTCCGCGTCGAGCGTCAAGGCTCACAACGACAAGGACAAGAAGCTGCCGGAACAGGTCAGCCTCGTCGTCAAAGCGAAGGCCGATGCCAAGGACATCTTCGAGTTCTACGAGAAGGAGCTCGGCAAGGCGGACTTCGAACGCCTCGGCGAAGAGGTGAAGACGAAGAGCGCCCGCGTGGTCAACTTCAAGCACAAGGACAATGACAGCGTCCTCGTCGTCACGGTCGCCGAGGATTCGGAGGACAAAGCGAATTCGATCGTGACCGTCGGCGGAAACATCGGTTCATGACCTCGCACAGATCGGGGATGACCGGCGACGCCCCTGAGCCCGGCCCGTCCACAGCACCCGGCTCGGCCGACGCCCCTCCCGCCCTCGTCGAATTCCTCGACTCTCCCGAGTCCATCGCCGCCGAGGTGTCCGCCCAACTGGAGGCCTTCCTCGCTGAGAAGGCTGCCGAGTTCGAGGCGATCTCACCCGATGCGACAGCGATCGGCGACGCGCTCATCGAGTTCACCCGCGGCGGCAAGAGGATCCGCCCCGTCCTGCTGTGGTGGGGCTTCCAGCTCGCCGGCGGTGACGTCCGCGCCGGCGAGGCAGGCGGGACCACAGCCGACCGGACAGCCGGCTCCGCAGCCGACGTCACCGCGGGTCTGGCGCAGGCGGCCGGTTCGCTCGAGCTGCTCCACGCCGCCGCGCTCATCCATGATGATGTCATCGACAATTCGGACACCCGTCGTGGCCGGCCGGCCCTGCACCGACAGTTCGAGGCCCGCCATCAGCGCTCCGGCTTCCATGGCGACGGCGCGTCCTTCGGCGTCTCCGCTTCCATCGTCATCGGCGATATCTGCCTGGCGCTGAGCGAGGAGCTCTTCGAACGATCGCAGGAGGCCCTGGGCAACAGCCGCACGGCCCTCGAGCTGCGCGGAACAGTGCGCCGAGATGTCATGGTCGGCCAGTACCTCGACGTACTCGCCGAGGTCATTCCGCTCAGCGACGACCGGATCGCCGAACGCGCATGGGAGGTCCTGAGCTATAAGTCCGCGAAGTATTCGGTCGAGCAGCCGCTCCTCCTCGGCGCGGCCCTGGCCGGAGCGGATGGTGGGCAGCTGCAGGAGATCTCCGCTTTCGGCCTCCCCCTCGGACAGGCGTTCCAGCTGCGCGACGATGTGCTCGGCATCGCCGGTGACCCCGAGTCCACCGGCAAACCCGCCGGCGACGATATCCGGGAGGGCAAACGCACCGTGCTCATCGCCGAGACCGCGGCCCGGATCTCGGCGGACCAGCTCGAAGTCCTCGCCGCGCGGTTGGGCGATCCGGATCTCAGCGACGCCGAGGTGGCCGAATGCGTTGACATGATCACGGACTCGGGCGGTCTCGCCGCCGTCGAATCCTTCATCGCGGACAAGCATGCCCACGCAGCGACGATCGTCGATACGTGGGCAGAAGCCGATGCCGGTGCAGGTTCAGCGGCAGGGCCGACCGCCTCGGCACAGGTGCGCATCGGATCGGCCGCACAGGAGCGACTCAAGGGTTTTGCGAAAGCGCTGAGCTACCGCTCCAGCTGAGGCCGGCGAACAGGTCTGCTCGCTTCGAGGGTGCCGCGTTGACCACGTCAATCGCTGCTCACCTCAAGGGTGCTGCGCTGCTCTCCTCGAGCCCGCGCAGATCAGAACGCGAGGGCTTGAGCGCGGCGGCGCACTTCCTTCTTGTTACCCGAGCGAAGCAGGTCGATGGGCCGGCCGGGCAGGGACTCGTCATGGGTGAAGAGCCACACGATGGCTTCTTCGTAGTCGAATCCGGCGTCGTAGAGGGTGTGCAGGGTGCCTTTGAGCGGTTTGACGACCTCGCCGTCGACGAAGAAGGCCAACGGAACCCGCAGAACCTTCGGATTGCCGATCTTGATTCCGCAGATGGCGCCGTCTTCGAGCAGCCTCCGCACTTGGGAGATGCCGAGCCCGGTGAGCTCTGCGATGTCGGGCAGCGGGGCCCAGTCCTGGACGAGTTCTTCGGTATTCACGCCCTCAAGCGTAGCAATATTCGGCAGAAACACCCCGCCATGCGGTGCCGAATGCTCGGGTCGAGCCCGCCTACTCGTTAGGCTGGAGACCGTAGCTTCCCCACTCGACATGAAGTCAACAGGTGACAGATGACACGACCGCGACGGCACAGGCCCGTCACCGCCGCTCCTGACATCCGCGCCGCATCGAAGGTGAATTCGACCGGTCCGATCCCAGGAGCCGAATGGGTCGACCCCGAAAACGACTCCCCCACCGAGGTGGCCCCCACCGCCGAATCCCCCGACGATCAGTCCGATGACGGCGTCGAGGACACATCCGACCGTCGCTCCGCTGACGAGGACGCAGCCACCTCGAGCACCGGTCCGCAGTGGATCTCGGGCACCGCGAGTGCCACCGTTCCCGTCACCCACGGCGGCCGCACATACAAGGTCAAGCAGGGCGACACCCTCTACGGTGTGGCCAGCAAACACGGCGTCTCAGTGCCCGCGCTGGCCGAACTCAACCGCATCTCGCCGCGTCAGAACCTCCACCAGGGTCAGGTCCTGTCCCTGCCGGAGAAGAACGATCTACCGGACGATGATCCCTCACACGTCGTTGCCCCGGGTGACACCCTGCAGGGGATCGCGGCGCGGCACGGAATCTCGCCGGCGACCCTGCGGCAGGCCAACGCCATGGGTGAAGATTCGTTCATCACGGTCGGCGAACTCCTCCTGCTGCGACCGTCGAAGGCCCGCCCGCGTCGCACCCCGGCCGAACCGCCGAGCGACGTGCCCCGCGTCGCCGCCAGCGCGCAGGTCGAGGGCATCCGCCCCTCGGTGCTCCACGCGGCGCGACTGAACAAATACACTCTGCTGCACCGCCGCCATCCGGCCCCGGCGCAGGCGAAGCTGCTCGTCGCCTCGCTGGCTGTCGAGCTCGGCGCCGATCCCGCCCTCATGCAGGCCGTCGCCGCTGCCGAATCCGGTTTCCAGCACACGACGGTCTCTGCCGGCAACGCGATCGGGATCATGCAGATCACTCCCCGATCCGGTCGCTGGGCGTCCGATATCGTCGGTCGCGGACTCGACCTGCTCGACATCGAAGACAATATCGTCGCCGGCACCGTCATCCTCGGCTGGCTCATCGAAACCGCCGAATCGGAGAACGAAGCCATCGCCGGCTACTACCAGGACCTGCGCTCGGTTCGCGCCGACGGACTGCTGCCGGAGACGAAGGCCTTCGTCCGCGCCGTCCAGCTGCAGCGTGCGCGTTTGGAGGAGGCCCTGTGACCGCCCGCCGAGATCCCCTCATCGGCACGGTGCTCAATGAGCGCTACCGCATCGATGCCAAGATCGCCCGCGGCGGCATGGCCATGGTCTACCGCGGCACCGACCTGCGACTCGACCGTGAGATCGCGATCAAGGTCATGCATGAGCACCTCATCTCCGATGACACCTTCGTCGAACGCTTCCGCCGGGAGGCCATCAACGCCGGTCGGCTCACCCACCCGAACCTCGTGGCCATCCACGATCAGGCGCGCGACGGCGACATCGTCTACCTCGTCATGGAATACCTGCCGTCGGTGACGCTGCGCCGCGAGCTCAAGCACCGCGGAACCTTCACACCCAGACAGGCGATCGTCGTCCTCGATGCGATCCTCGCCGCGCTCGAGGCCGTGCACTCGACCGGGATCATCCATCGCGATCTCAAACCCGACAATGTGCTGCTGGGCACCGACGGTCAGGTCAAGCTCGCCGACTTCGGTCTGGCCCGTGCCGTGACCACAGCGACGACGACCAAGACCCTCATCGGCACGGTCGGCTATGTTGCTCCCGAACTCGTCACCCGAGCCGGGGCAGATGCCCGCACCGATCTGTACACGGTCGGCATCATGTTCTACGAGATGCTCACCGGTGCTCAGCCGTATACCGACGACGTCCCGATCCAGGTCGCGTACCGTCACGTCCACGACACGGTTCCGCCGCCGTCGGACGTCGTCACCCGCCTGAGTCCGCGCCTGGATGCGCTCGTGCTGTGGGCGACGTCGAAGGACCCCGAGGACCGTCCTGCCGATGCCGCCGAGTTCCGCTTAGCGTTGGCAGAAGCGCGCGCGGAGATGTCCGAGGCCGAGCTCGACCTCGGAGATCCGCAGATCGCCATCGGTGAGCACTCCCCCGTGCTCACCGCGAGCATCGACCTCGGCGAGGAGGTGCCGAAGGAGAAGCGCTCCCGCACCGACGAGATCCCGTATCTCGAAGGCGAAGAGGACGACACCGAGGCGGACACAGGTGCGGCTGATCCCGACGATGCCGATGACGACGAGTCCTCCGCCGAGGCGGCTGCCGCGGAAGCTTCCCACGACGATGCCGACGGGGTCGACGGTGTCGAATCGAGCGACTCTGATCTTGACGCTGACGCCGACTCCGATGACGCCGATCGTGGCGATGACGACCACACTGACGGTGCCGCCGGCGCGGCCGCCGTCGCTGCGGCCGAAGTCGGAGTGGCCGGCGCCGCGGTTGCCGGTGCCGGTGCCGGTGCCGTCTCGGAATCCCCCGACGCAGACACGTTGGGCGCGGAAGCCGCAGGCGCTGCCGCCGATTCAGCTGATTCTGACGCTTCGGACGGTTCCGCTGATCGAGAGGACTCCGACGACGAACCGGTGTCGAAGGATTCGAATTCCGACCGCCACGATAAGGCTGCGGTGGTCGCCGGCTCCGCGGCCGCCTCGGCGGGGGCATCTCCCGTCCAACGTCGCCGACGTCGTGTCCTTACGGGACTCGTCGCCGTGGTTGCCGTCCTCGCTCTGGTCGCCTGGTTCGTGGTGGCGAACCTGCCGACACCGAAATCCATCGTTCCCGGTGAGCTGGCGGGCAAGCCCGTCGGGGAAGTCACCTCGCAGCTGGAGGACAACGATCTCAAGGCCGAGCCCAAAGAGGTCTTCGACGACAAGGTTCCCGCCGGGACTGTCATCGGCACCGAACCCGTCAGCGGTGCAGAACTCGCTCCTGACTCTTCCGTCACGGTCGTCGTGTCCAAGGGTGAGGAGAAGTTCGCGGTTCCGAAGCTCGAGGGCACGACCCGCGACGAAGCAGAGGCCGCGCTGAAGAAGGTCAACCTCGAGGTCGGCAAGGTCGAGGAGAAGTACAGCGACACTGTCGCCAAGGACTCCGTCATCTCGGCATCGCAGAAGGCCGGAACCAAGCTGTCGAAAGGCGAGAAGATCGATCTCGTCGTGTCCAAGGGCGTCGCGCCGATCCCGGTTCCCAACGTCGAGGGGCTGACCTTCGACGCCGCCTATGCGACCCTGGCCAAGCGCGGATTCCGCGTCGGCAAGGACGAGGTGTTCTCCGACGACGTACCCAAGGGCAAGGTTGTCTCGCAGTTCCCGAAGAGCACCGAGGCGAAGCCCGCGAACTCTCTCATCATCGTCCGCGTGTCCAAGGGCAAGGAGAAGAAAGAAGACTCCGACTCGAAAGATGACAAGAAGGACGAGAAGAACGATTCCAAGGACAAGAAGTCTGACGACAAGAAGGACGACAAAGACAAATAGGACTCGTCGGTCAGACGTGTCGGTCGGTCAGGCACGACGGGCGGACAGGCACGACTGGTCGCTCGGGCGCAGATGATTCCGGTCGGTCAGACGACAAAGCCGGGGGCTCCGCAGAGATTCTGCGGAGCCCCCGGCTTTGTCAGTTGTGGCGGTTACTGCCGTCGGGTGAGGTACTCGGCGACCTGGAACGCCATCTCCAGCGACTGATCGTGGTTGAGGCGCGGGTCGACGAGGGTCTCGTAGCGGCGACGCAGGCCCTCGTCGTCGATCTCGGTGGCCCCGCCCATGATCTCGGTGACGTCATCGCCGGTGAGTTCGATGTGCAGTCCACCGGGGATCGTGCCCGCCTCAGCGTGCGCGTTGAAGAATCCTTCGACCTCGGCCATGACGTCTTCGAAGCGGCGGGTCTTGTACCCGGTGTTCGAGGTGATCGTGTTGCCGTGCATCGGGTCGCAGACCCAGGTCACATGCGGCAGACGGTCGCCGATTCCCGACAGCAGAGCCGGCAGCGACTCACCGATCTGACCGGCACCCATGCGGGTGACGAAGGTCAGGCGGCCGGGCTCGGCGTCCGGGTCGAGTTTCTCGGCCAGGGCCAGGGCGTCATCAGCCGTGGCAGTGGGTCCGAGCTTGACGCCGATGGGGTTGCGCACCTTGGACAGGAAGTCGACATGGGCGCCGTCGATCTCGCGGGTGCGTTCGCCGATCCACAGGAAGTGTCCGGACACGTCGTAGGCTTCACCGGTGCGTGAGTCGATGCGAGTCAGTGCACGTTCGTATTCGAGCAGCAGCGCCTCGTGGGCGGCGTAGAACTCGGTGGTCTTGAGCGCATCGAAGTCGGCTCCGCAGGCATCCATGAAGCGGATGGCACGGTCGATCTCGGCAGCGGTCTGCTCGTAGCGCTGGTAGCCGGGGTTCGATGCGAGGAAACCGCGGTTCCAGTCGTGGACGAATCGCAGATCGGCGAAGCCGCCCTGGGTGAACGCACGGATGAGGTTCAGCGTGGAAGCGGAGATGTGGTACGCCTTGAGCAGACGTTCCGGATCGTGGCGGCGGGATTCCTCGGTGAACTCGTAGCCGTTGACGATGTCGCCGCGGAACGACGGCAGGGTGACTCCGTCACGGGTCTCCATATCGGCCGAACGCGGCTTCGCGAACTGACCGGCCATGCGGCCGATCTTCACCACGGGCATCGATCCGCCGTAGGTCAGCACGGCCGCCATCTGCAGAACCGTCTGCACACGAGCCCGGATCTTGTCCGCCTGGGCTCCGTCGAAGGATTCGGCGCAGTCGCCGCCCGCCAGGACGAAGGCTTCTCCGCGCGAGGCGGCGGCGATCCGCTGCTTGAGCACATCGGCTTCACCGGCGAAGACCAACGGGGGTGAGTTGCGCAGATCGGTGAGCACCTCGTCGAGCGCAGCACTGTCAAGATACGTCGGCTGCTGCTTCGGATCCATCTCTCGCCAGTCGTCGAGACCGCGGAGATTGTCGTGGCCGGCAGCGGCGATTTCTCTGTTGGACAGGACCGGATCGGTGTGGAGACTCAATGTTTCACTTTCATGGGTTTTCGGTACCGGTCTCGAAGTCCTCGGCCGAGACATTGTCGAGGAAGTCTCTGAACTGTGCGACTTCCTCTTCATCGGCCTCGGGGGCTTCGATTCCGGACTCTTCAAGCAATTGTGTTTCGACGAACACGGGGCAGTCGGCTGTCAGCGCCAGTGTCACCGCGTCCGAAGGGCGCGCGGAGATCGACTTCCCGTCATTCGTGTGCAGCTCTGCCAGGAAGATCTGACCGTCCTTGCCGGTGATCGTCACGTCCTGCAGCTCGGCCCCGTACTTCTCGAGGACGTCGAGCAGCAGAGCGTGCGACATGGGGCGCGGCGGGGTCAGTCCCCGCTGCGCGATCGAGAGCGCATTGGCTTCGATCGCACCGACCCAGATCGGCAGATAGTAAGCAGGTTCGCTGGCCTTGAGCAGCAGAATCGGTTGGTTGGCGGGCATTTCGATGCGGACGCCGACAACCTCGACTTCGACTTTTGACATTATCCCCCGGTCAGGAGCGCGGACGCTGCTGGAAGATCATTCGGAACTTGCCGATCTGCACATCGGCTCCGTTCTGCAGTTCGATGGAGTCGATGAGCTGACGGCCCACATAGGTGCCGTTGAGCGAACCCGTGTCGCGCAGAGTGAACCCGCTGGGAGTGCGGATGAACTCGGCATGCTTACGAGAGACCGTGACGTCATCGAGGAAGATGTCGGCATTCGGGCTGCGACCCACCGTGACCACGTCGGTGTCGAGCAGGATCTGTGAACCGGAGTCCGGTCCGGAGACGACGACGAGCAGAGCATCGGCGTCCTGCAGACCTTCGAGGTCGGGCACAGGGTGGATCTCGCCGGTGTGCGGATCCAGGATTCCCTGGAACTGCTGGCTGCCCGAATCGTTCATCGGGTCCTGTCCGCCGTTCGTCGGAGCGCCCTGCGGCTGGCCGCCTTGGGGCTGACCCGACTGGGGCTGACCATACTGGCCGGGGCCGGGCTGGATGCCCTGCTGCTGGTTGGGATCGAACTGGCCGTACTGGCCGGCACCGTTCGAACCGTACTGCTGCTGGCCGCCCTGCTGCGGATGGTTCCCGTACTGCGGCTGACCTTGGCTGCCCTGAGGCTGCGCAAACTGACCGGCACCATTGGAGCCGTACTGCTGCTGGCTCTGGCCGCCCTGAGGCTGACCGCTCTGCGGCTGGCCGTAGTTCTGCGGCGGATACTGATTCTGCTGAGGCTGATACTGCGGCTGCCCCTGACTGCCCTGCCCCTGTCCGGCATACGGCTGATTCGCCGGCTGCGACGCACCATAGTTCTGTCCGCCCTGCGGGATGCCGCCGAACTGCTGACCATTGCCATAGCTCTGGCCGCCCTGGGGCGTTTCGCCGTAGTTCTGGCCACCTTGGGGCGTTCCGCCGAACTGCTGGCCATTGCCGTACTGCGGTGCCTGCGGGGCACCGTCGGCAGGCTGCTGACCGTAGGGAGGGGTGTTCCCCTGACCGTTCTGGTCGACCTGAGGGTTCATCCGAGTCGCGGACTCGTCAGCGCCATTGCCGTTTCCGGCCCCGAACGGGAACTTCTTCGACTGCGGGACCTGTCCGTTGTCATACCAGGGCTGCGAGGGGGTCGGACGATTCTGATCGTGGTTCTGCGACATTACGCCTCCTCGCTCTGAATGAGCTCTTTGTACGTCTCGCTGTCCATCAGCGATTCGAGCTGTGTGGGGTCACTGAATTCGACGAGATACATCCACCCGTCTTCGAAGGGAGACGAGTTCACCGTCTCCGGTGAATCGTCGAGTGAGTCGTTGACCTCTGTGACGGTCCCCGACACAGGTGCGATCAGATCGGAGACACTCTTCGTGCTCTCGACTTCGCCGCAGGACTCCCCTGCGGTGACCGAATCCCCGGTTTCAGGCAGGTCGACATAGACGACGTCACCCAGCTGTTCCTGGGCGAAATCAGTGATACCCACACGGACTACTGCGTTGTCTTCCGTGGTCGCGACCCACTCGTGGTCGCGCGAGTACCGCAAAGACACTGGATAATCCAGATCTGCCATGTCGACTCCTCTAGTTTGTCGGTGTACCAAGCATAGCCGCCTGGACCACTTTCATAACAATCACGAAACGGAAATGTTACTGAGTCACCCTGTCAGGCATCTGCAGGACCCGCTTCTTCGGTATCTACCTGGGATGATACCTGTTTTTCGAAGGTCACGGAACGCGGTTTTGGCAGTTGGCCTCCGATCGGTATAAGCTAGTTCTCGTTGCCCACGAGGGAGTACGGTAACGGGCTATGGCGCAGCTTGGTAGCGCGCTTCACTGGGGGTGAAGAGGTCGTGGGTTCAAATCCCGCTAGCCCGACCACCCGGGTCATCACCCGCTTTCAATAGAATGTGTCGCCACTTCGCTGAGACGAAGGAGCGGCACATTTTTCGTTCCCCGAACCTGTCAGCCCCGCGTTGTGGCGACGTCTATTCAATCCAAGCCAGGGGACTTGACTCGAGCCAGGGAACATCCCGCCCACACTCGTCAGGTCCGACGGACGTCCAAGCGGTTCGCGAAGACCACGGTCAGGAGGCCGACGAGCACGAGGATGCCGAGTCCCCACCGCAGTCCCCCTCCGGTGGCGACAACCCCGACCAGCGGACTCGTCCCGAGGTACCCCACCCGCATCAGCCAGTTCACCAGCGTCACTCCCCCGGCACGTCCGACCCCGGGCAGACGAGCGGCCGCTCCCAGTGCTCCAGGCACGAGCGTCGCTGACCCGAATCCGAGCGCTCCCATCGAGACGAGCAGCAGAACGGGCTCCTGGGCCGCGATGACGCCGATTCCGCCGCATGCGATGAGACCGCCACCGAAGCCCGCGATCCGGCCGGCCCCGAACCTCGTCACGAGCACGTCCCCGCTGATTCGTCCGAGGCATTGGCTGCCGATGACGACGCTGAAGGCGATCCCCGCCGAGGCGGCCGGAACTCCTGCGAATTCGACCGCAGCCAGCCCCGCCCAGTTGTTCGCAATGTCCTCGACCGCGGCACCGCAGATCGCGACGATCGCCAAGGGCAGCGCCGCCCAGAGGACCATCCGTTTCGAACCGCCCACGGCCCGGTCTCCGCTACAGCCCTCAGGTGCGGCATCGGAATCGGCGACCCGCCTCGGCGAGGCGTAGTCTCCGATGAGGCAGCGTCCAACGATCGTGATGACCACGGCGGCGACACCGATGAGCCCCAGCCACGCCCGCATGTCGGCACCGGAGCTGGCGGCCGCGGTTGCGGCGGCTCCGCTGAGCAGACCGCCGAGGCTCCACAGCGCATGCATCGACGACAGGATCGTGCGACCGGCCCGCTCCTGGACGGAGATGCCGACGACGTTCTGCGCGACATCGACGATGGCATCGCAGCACCCCAACAGGAGCAGACAGATCGCCATCATCACGCCGTTGACCGACCACGCCGTCGCCGAGGCGGCCACACCGAGCATCACCGTCCCAACGATGACGACACGGTGCGCTCCGAATCGGGCGATGAGGGCGGCGGGCAGGACCGAGGACAGCAGCGACCCGCCGGCGAAGCAGGCGACGACGAGGCCGAACTGCCAGGAGCTCAGTCCGAGTCGGTCGACGAGCAGCGGATACCACGGCAGGAGAGCGGCGAAGACGGCACCATTGCCGGTGAAGTAGAGGCCGACGCCGGCTGCGGCCCTCACTCTGCCTTGACGACTTTCGCCGCGCGCAGGTCACGTCCGGCCTGCCCGAGGATCACGAGCGCGACCAGGACTCCGAGCAGAATCCACCACAGTGAACCGGTCATGAAGATGAGCACCATCGAGGCGAGGATCGGCACCAGACGGCGCAGCGACCACCACACGTAGCCGCCGAAGCTCGGCATCGCCACATTCGCCGAATCTGCGACGGACTTGACCATGAAGTTCGGTCCGTTGCCGATGTAGGTGATGGCCCCACCCATGACAGCGCCGAGCGAGACCGCGATGAGCAGGGTCTCGGGCACTCCCGCCACCTTCGGTTCACCCGGCACCTGGGCGGCCATCTCGAAGAAGGTGACATAGGTGGGAGCATTGTCGAGCACGGAGGACAGACCGCCGGTGAAGATGAACAGGGAGATCTCGCCCAGCGGGATCTTGTGGGCGATCTGCCCCAGGTACTGCAGGGCCGGCATCATCGTGAGGAAGATGCCGATGAAGAGCGACCCGACCTCGAGGATCGGCGTCCAGGTGAATTTGTTGAGATTGAACCGTGCACCGCGGTCACCGACGAGGAATGACGTCACCGCGGAGACGAGCATGACGAGCTCACGCCACGGCACGAAGTCCGAGGCGCTCGCATGTCCTGTTTCGATCGCATGCAGGTCGACCGAAGGGATGAAAGCGACGGCCACGATGATGATCGCGAGGAACAGCAGACCGCTGGCGCCGCGCAGGCCGAGTTTAGTCACATACTCGGCATCTTTGGCCAGCGCCTCGGCCGGTTCCTTCGCATACATCTTCTTATCGAGTGCGAAGTAGCTGATGAGCAGCAGGGCGTTGACGAACAGCCAGTACGGCCAGAGCCCGAATGTCCATTCGAATGGCACTCCGCGCAGCATTCCGAGGAAAAGCGGCGGGTCGCCCAGCGGTGTGAGCAGACCGCCGCAGTTCGCGACGATGAAGATCGTATAGATGACGGTGTGGGTGCGGTGCTTGCGGTCCTGATTCGTGTTGAGGATCGGGCGGATGAGCAGCATAGCCGCACCCGTGGTGCCGATGAACGAGGCGAGCACACCGCCGACAGCGAGGAAGATCGTGTTGTTCCGCGGAGTCGCCTTGATGTCGCCGACGAGGAAGATTCCGCCCGAGGCGACGAAGAGGCTGCCGATGAGCATGATGAATTGGAAGTACTCGAGCAGCGCGTGGATGACGGTCGTCGACTCTCCGCTGAGCAGGAACCACACGGCGATCGGCACACCGAGGATGAGCGCGACGATGAGCTTGACGAGGTTGCGATCCCAGATCTTCTCCGTGGCCGGAATGAGCGGGAGCACCGCGATGCATCCGAGCAGCAGAACGAACGGAATGATGCTCCACCAGGCCACGACCATCCGGGGACTCCTTTACTCAGTGTCGACGAGCAGGCTCGTCCAGTCGACGTTGACGCTGTCTTACTCTACTGAACTCGCGCAGCGCATCGGACCACGGTCTGCCACACGGACGTAGCTTGCCCATGGATGCAAAGAGCCGCCGGCGAAGATCGTTCAGTTCGCCGAGGCGGCCGGTGAGTCAGCAGAGGTGCCGGTCAGTTCGCCGAGGCGGAGGCCGATTCCTCGGCGGGAATGCGATCCTTGCGCAGTCCGATGAGCAGACCGCCGATCGCGACGACGAAGACGAGACCGAGCCCGACGGTCAGTCCCGGTTCGGCCTGGTAGGCCTTGGCCACTGCTTTGAAGCCGAGGAACCCGACGGTCGAGTAGATGAGCGCCCACAGCGATCCTCCGACGGCGAGCGCCGGGACGTAGCGGCGGTAGCGCATCCCCGTGGTTCCGGCAGCGAGGTTGACCACGGTCTGCAGCCCGACGGTGAGGAAGCTCAGGGCCACGACGGGCGCCCCGAAGCGGTCGATGGTGTCCTCGGCGCGGCGGTATTTGGGTCCGGCCATGATCTTCTCGACCCGGTGGAACTTGCGGATTCCCTTGCGGGCGAAGCGGCCGAGGACGAAGGTGCCGCCGGCGCGGACGACAATGATGCCGAACATGATCAGCCATGTCACTGCGATCGGAAACGACCAGTCGAGCGGATTCATCGGTGCGGCGCACTCCTCACTCTGGGCATTCCGCTGCGCGGACGCACTGCGGCTTCACGGATCGGTCGCTCCCATCATAGCCCCGTTAGGTTAGGTTTCCCTCACAGAGCGGCCGGTCGAGACCGATCTCACCCACCGAGGCGGTGACCGCTCAGACGCGCCCACCATCGAGGTAGACCGAGTTGACCCGGTTCTCGATTCCACGGACGTCGGCGGTGCGCAGGTCGCCGTCCACGACGACGAGGTCGGCCAGTCCGCCCTCACCGATTCGGCCGACCCGATCTTCATCGAGCAGGCGGGCTGCCACGGAGGTTCCGGCGGCGAGCGCCTCCGTCGTGGACAGTCCCACCTCGGCCAGCAGGCTGATCTCTTCGAGGTTCTCCCCGTGCGGGCCGACTCCGGCATCGGTGCCCAGCGCGATCGGGACTCCTGCTTCGTGGGCCCGGCTGATCGACTCCTGGTGGGCGTCGACGACGCGTCGGGCCTTGTCCACGACGGAGGCAGGCAGCCCGGCACCGGCATCGGCGGCCTTGATGACGGCCTGCGGGGCCTGCAGGGTCGGGACAAGGAAGGTGCCGTGCTCGAGCATGAGGTCGATGGCTTCGTCGTCGAGGTAGATTCCGTGTTCGATCGAGCGCACCCCGGCACGGACGGCGTTCTTGATTCCCGGTGCGCCCTGCGCGTGGGACATCACATACGCGCCTTGGGCGGCCGCCTCGGCGACGATGACAGCGATCTCGGCTTCGGTGAATTGCGAGTGGCGCGGATCGTCGCGAGGGGAGAGCACTCCCCCGGTCGAGCAGATCTTGATGTGGTCGGCCCCGGCCCGCAGCAGTTCGCGGGTCTTCTTCTGCACCTCTTCGAGTCCGTCGGCGACCCCCGAGGGCCGGCCGGGGTGCGGGGCCAGGAAAGGAGACTCCGCCCCGGAGACGAGGTGGAAGTCTCCGTGGCCACCGGTCTGGGACATGATGTTGACGGCGATCGTCAGCCGCGGACCGCGCACCACTCCGGTCTCCACGGCGACCTTCGCACCGAGGTCTGTGCCTCCGGCATCGCGCACGGTCGTCACTCCGCCCTTGAGAGTGGCTTCCATATTCTTCACGGAGTTATAGAACTGGAGCGAGAACGGGTCGTGGAAGTTCGAGGTGGCTGCCGCGCCACTGCTCGTGAGGTGGACGTGGCAGTCGATGACTCCGGGGATGATCGTCTTCCCCGTGCAGTCGATGTGGTCGTCTCCGGCGTTGTGCGAACCCTGCCCTCCTTCCGCCACCGAGGCGATCCGTCCGCCGTCGATGACGACGTCCCGGGTGCCGGGCAGGAAGCGAGTTCCGTCGAAGACCGTGGCGTGGGTGAGAACTGTGACCATGGGCGTGCTCCTCATCGTTGAAAATCAGCTGGTCGACCGTGAACGGCCGTCCCCTCACATCTATCACGAACGACCTCTCCGTGACGATCAGGGCGGTGACACGGAGAACAGTGACTTAAGATCAGACATCGGAACCGGAACGCGCACTGTTCGCGCCCCGACCCGTGTTCACGTCCGCGACACCTTCCTGGGTTATGGTCACCGGCGGTACCGGTCGGCCCGGCGCCGATCAGCTCCCGAACGACCCGGAAGACACGTGAGAGAATACGCACCGCAGTTCCCGTCCCCCGTAAGGCCCCGTGAGGACCGCACCCTCATCGACGTCCTCCTCGAGTCGGCCGCCGCGCATCCCGATCAGCCGGCCCTCGACGACGGCACCCGGGTGCTCAGCTATTCGGAGCTCATCACTGCGATCCGCGATCTCGCACTGGAGATGGCCGAGACCGGGATCGGCCCCGGTGACAAGGTCGGCGTCCGTGTCCCCTCGGGGTCGGTGGATCTGTACCTGGCGATCCTCGCCACGCTCATGCTCGGCGCGGCCTACGTTCCCGTCGACGTCGACGATCCGGATGAGCGGGCGCGCACCGTGTTCGCCGAGGCGGCCGTGACCGGAGTGATCACCGCCGGACCACACATCGAATCCCGCACCGACCGCGGACCCCTCGACCGTTCCGAGCTGCGGTCCCCCACTCCCGATGACGACTGCTGGGTGATCTTCACCTCCGGGTCGACGGGCACCCCGAAGGGCGTTGCCGTCACCCACCGTTCGGCCGCGGCCTTCGTCGACGCCGAGGCGGCCCTGTTCTGCGTCGAGGAGCCGCTGAGTCCCGGCGACCGCGTTCTGGCGGGACTGTCCGTGGCCTTCGACGCCAGCTGCGAGGAGATGTGGTTGGCATGGCGGCACGGAGCATGCCTGGTCCCGGCCCCGCGTGCGCTGGTGAAGTCCGGGATGGATCTGGGTCCGTGGCTGTCGTCGCGACAGATCACCGTCGTCTCGACCGTGCCGACCCTGGCCGCGCTGTGGCCGGCGGAGAGTCTCGACAATGTCCGCCTCCTCATCTTCGGCGGCGAGGCGTGTCCGCCCGAACTTGGACGGCGGCTCAGTGATGATGACCGCGAGGTGTGGAACACCTATGGTCCCACCGAGGCGACCGTCGTCGCCTGTGCCGCCGTGCTCGACGGATCCGAGCCGGTGCGCATCGGCCTGCCGCTCAAGGGCTGGGACCTGGCCGTCGTCGATGCCGATGGCGTGCCCGTCGCCGATGGAGAGACCGGTGAGCTCATCATCGGCGGGGTCGGTCTGGCCCGCTATCTCGACCCGGCCAAGGACGCCGAGAAGTTCGCCCCCATGCCGAGCCTCGGCTGGAACCGGGCGTACCGGTCGGGCGACCTCGTCGTCAACGATCCGGCCGGGCTGATCTTCGTCGGTCGCGCCGACGAGCAGATCAAGCTCGGGGGCAGGCGAATCGAGCTCGGTGAGATCGATGCCGCCCTGCAGGCTCTACCCGGAGTCGAGGGTGCCGCGGCGGCGGTGAAGAAGACCGCGGCCGGCACGGACGTCCTCATCGGCTATCTCGCCCCCGGTGCCGGTTCCGGCGAGGCCGACCTTCCCTCCTGGGAGGCCCGACTGCGTGACGAACTGCCGGCCGCGCTCGTTCCCCGGCTTGCACTCGTCGAGGATCTGCCCACGAAGACCTCGGGCAAGGTCGACCGCAACGCCCTGCCGTGGCCGCTCGATGACGGCCCCGAGGCGGCCGGATCCGATGAGGTCTTCGACGAGGACACGGAGTGGGTTGCCGAGCAGTGGGCCGCGGTCCTCGGTGCCCGACCCGGCAGCAGTACGGACTTCTTCACCGCCGGCGGCGGTTCACTGGGAGCAGCGCAGCTCGTGTCCCGGCTGCGCACCCGCCATCCCAGCGTCACCGTCGGCGATATCTACGCCCATCCGCGCTTCGGCGCCCTGTCCAGGCTCTGCCTCGGCGAAGAAGGATCCGGCATCGGACCGACGGGTCCCAAGCGCACGATCACACGCACCTCCCGGGGGATGCAGGCCTTCCAGGTTCTGCTCGGGATCCCGGTGCACATCCTCGGCGGGGTTCGGTGGGTGGTGCTGGCGATGCTGGCGGCAAATATCGGTGTCGGACTCGGCGCGGATCTGCCGCTGACTCCGTGGCCGGTCATCATCGTCCTCTTCCTCGTCTTCGTCACCGCCTGGGGACGAATGCTCATCTCTGCGGGAGCGGCGCGTCTGCTCATGATCGGGATCCGGCCCGGGGACTATCCGCGATCGGGCTGGGTGCACAAGCGACTGTGGTTGGCCGAGCATATCGCCGATCTTGCTGCGGCGGTCTCGGCGGCGAGCGCACCCTGGGTGACCTGGTATGCGAAGCTGTTGGGCAACCGCATCGGGCCCGATGCCGATCTGCACTCGGTGCCGCCGGTGACCGGTTTCCTCACCCTCGGCGAGGGTGCGGCGGTCGAACCCGAGGTCGATCTCAAGGGCTGGTGGGTCGATGGCGATCTGCTGCGCATCGGACGCATCGACATCAGTCGCAACGCCACGATCGGCGCCCGGTCGACGCTCATGCCCGGCGCCGAGGTGGGCGTCGGGGCCCTCATCGAAGCCGGATCCGCAGTGACCGGACGGGTTCGGAAGAATCAGATCTACTCGGGTTCACCGGCCGTGCGCGTCGGGAAGGCGAAGAAGTCCTGGCCTGCTCCCCCGCCCAGGCGGCGTCTGCCGTTCCTGTTCTATGCCGTCGGCTCGCAGATCAATGCGCTGCTGCCGTATCTCGCTGTGCTGCCGGGCATCGCCTTGATGCTCGGAGTCTCCGGGGTCGAGGTCGTCGAGTCGCCCTGGCTGCTGGTGGCGTGGTCACCGGTCGTGGCCTGCCTGTGGTTCTTCACCACTGCACTGTTCATCCTCATCGCTGTGCGGATCCTGGCGATCGGCATGGAAGAGGGAGAGTTCCCTGTCCGCTCGGCCCGCGGTTACCGGGTGTGGGCGACGGAGCGGCTGCTCGACATGGCCCGGGACCTGCTGTTCCCCCTCTACGCGTCGATGCTCACCCCGTGGTGGCTGCGCCTCCTCGGTGCGAAGGTAGGTCCGGGCACTGAGATCTCCACCGTTGTCTTCGTTCCGAAGATGACGACGATCGCGGCCGGTGCCTTCCTCGCCGATGACACCATGGTCGCCAGCTACGAACTCGGCCACGGCTGGATGCGGGCCGGGCGCGCGAAGGTCGGCAAACGCGCCTTCCTCGGCAACTCGGGAATCGCCTCACCCGGCCGCAGAGTGCCGAAGAACTCCCTCGTGGCGGTGCTGTCGGCGGCACCGGCGAAGGCGAAGAAGGGATCGTCGTGGCTCGGCTCTCCCCCGGTGCAGCTGCGCCGCGCCGCCGTGGAATCCGACGAGTCGCTCACCTACGCTCCGACCTTCGGGGTCAAGGCCGCCCGTGCCTTCTGGGAGACCCTGCGGATCTCATCGATCATCGCCGGCGGCGTGCTCATCACAGCTGTCGTGCTCACCATCTGGTTCTTCCTCGGGCTACCGGGCGGGGTGGCCGCTCAGTCGACGACGTTCCTCACCTCCGTGCTGCTGGCCCTGCTCACCTCGGGGGTCGTGATGATGGCCGCCGGTGCCGTGGCGGCGGGACTGGCCGTGGCTGCGAAATGGATCCTCGCCGGTCCGATCCGGCCCGGGGAGCATCCGCTGTGGTCGTCATTCATCTGGCGCAACGAGGTCGCCGACTGCTTCGTCGAGCTCGTGGCCGCTCCCTGGTTCGCCCGGAACGCCGTGGGCACGCCGGCGATCGTGTGGTACCTGCGGGCGATGGGTGCGAAGATCGGGCACGGCGTATGGTGCGAGTCCTACTGGCTGCCGGAGGCCGACCTCGTCGACCTCGGGGACAACTCGACGGTCAACCGCGGCTGTGTGGTCCAGACTCACCTGTTCCACGATCGGGTGATGAGCCTTGATACCGTTCAACTCGATCCCGGTGCCACTTTGGGGCCCAACAGCGTCATCCTCCCAGCCTCCACCCTGGGCGAGAACGCCACGGTGGGAGCGACGTCGCTGGTCATGCGCGGCGAGTTCGTGCCGGCCCATGCCTACTTCAGCGGCAATCCTGTCATACCCTGGGTGGATGCCCCAGAACTTCCCTCACTCCAAGAAGAAGGCCGAGACGAAGACGGCCGCGACTGCGCCGGCGGAAGTGCCGCCGACGAGGACGCAGGCTCCGACGGCGACCGATCGAGCCGATCGCATGCTTGATTCCTACACCCAGGGCGTCGGCAATGCGGACCTTCACATCGACCACTACGATCTCGACCTCGACTACCGGATCGGCCCGAATCGGCTCTCCGCCAGGGCGGTGCTCAAGGGACGCGTCCTCACGGAAACTTCGTCGATCGTCCTCGATCTCACGGGTCTGCGGGTGACGAAAGCCAGCGTCAACGGCAAGAAGGTCCGCTTCTCCGCACGAGGGAAGAAGCTGCGGCTGACGACCCCGGCGCTGAAGAGCGACCAGCCTGTGGTCATCGACATCAGCTACACGGGCAATCCGGAACCGGCGATCGGCACCTGGGGAGACGTCGGCTGGGAGGAGCTCGAAGACGGGGTGCTCGTGGCCGGTCAGCCCGTCGGTGCCTCGACCTGGTTCCCGTGCAATGACCATCCCTCGAACAAATCCCAGTACAGGGTCTCGGTGCTCGTCGAGTCCGAGTACACGGTGGTGTCCAATGGGTCGCTGACGAAGAAGACGCGCAAGGCAGGGCGGACCCGCTGGACCTATGAGTCGACGACTCCCCTGGCGACCTATTTGGCGACGGTGCAGATCGGTCGCTACAAGTACGGGCAGATTCCATTGAGCTCCGGTGCGACGAGGTTCGGCGCCGCGATGCGCGGGGCGGCGAAGGATGCCGTTACCGGTTCGGCCGGAGACGCCCTATCGAGCGCTGTCCGAGGAGTCGCCGGCGCTGCCGGTAAGGACGTGTCTGTTCACGATTCGTCGGGCAAGCGAACGAGGCACAGCCGGACAGAGTCCCCTGTTCCCCTCGGCGTCTATGCCGATGATCATTGGGATGTGGCAGTCGATCGCCTCGGTGTCCAACACGGAATGATGAACCTGTTCATCGACCGCTTCGGACCCTATCCGTTCGACGTCTATGACGTGGTCGTGACCGATGATGTGCTCGAGATCCCGCTCGAGTCGCAGCCGCTGTCCGTGCTCGGTCCCAATCATCTGGGACCGGAGTGGGAGGCCGAGCGTCTCGTCGCCCACGAGATGGCGCACCAGTGGTTCGGAAACTCGCTCACACCGTCACGGTGGAGGGACATCTGGCTCAATGAGGGCTTCGCCTGCTATGCGGAGTGGCTGTGGTCGGAGGAGTCCGGGCGCGCGAGCGCCGATGAGCGTGCGCGGCAGTGGTGGGAGGAGCTGTCCGCTCAGCCGCAGGACATCATGCTCGGTGATCCGGGCGGGCCGGACATGTTCGATGACCGCGTGTATAAGCGCGGTGCCCTGTGCCTGCATGCTCTGCGCATCGAGCTCGGCGATGCGGAGTTCTTCACCGCCGTCGGCGAGTGGACGAAGCGGTACCGTCATTCGTCGGTGAGCACCGAGGAGTTCATCCGCTGTGTCTCCGAAGTGGCAGAGCGTGATATCGCCGAGGTGGTCCGCCCCTGGCTCGAAGAGCTCGAACTTCCGGAGCTTCCGTAAAGAGGTCAGGGACCTGAGGAGCTGACTGCGCCTCAGCCGAGCTTGCGGACGAGCACGTCCGAGTCGCCGTTGCGTCCGACGGACACGAATCCGTGGTCGGCGTAGAGTTTCGCCGCACCGTTGCCGTCCTCGACGGACAGGCTGACGGCGGGAAAGCCGCTCATCCGCGCCAGAGCGCAGACCGTATCGAGAAGGGCGCCGCCGATTCCCTGCCCCTGGTGGTCGGGCAGCACTGCCATCGAAAGTTCAGGGATGTCGGCTGCGACCCAGCCGTACCCGGTGAAGGGCATCTGCTCATCCGACGGCGTCAGATCGACGGCCGCGGACTCGGCGGCCTCGGACTCGGCGGCTGCGTTGTCTGCGTCAGCGGACCCGTCGGTGTCGGCACCGGCCGGTGCATCTGAACCTAAGCCAGCCCCAGCATCAGCCTCAACCTCAGCGTCAGCGTCACCCTCGGGCACGACTTCGCTGCGGACCACCTCGGTGCCGGTCTTGTCCAATGCTGCGGCGAAGTCTCCGCCCACCTTCTCATCGGCCCTCCCGACGACATCGTCGATATCGGCCAGGCGCACCCAGGCGAGTCCGACGATCGGTGACTGCGCATCGGCTTCGGCGTGCGCGGCGACGGCGATATCTCCCTCTCGTCCCCAGCCGCGGTAGTAGAAGACGGCATCGCTGCGGTAGCGGAGGTCCTCGAGTTCGATTCGGGGCCTGTCCATCGACCAGTTGAAGCACAGATCGAGGAAGGGCAGGAAGGTCTCGTCATCGGTCTCGGCCGGGAGCGGACGGATCCGTCCGCGCAGGGAGGCGGCGGCCGCCTCAGCGGTGGTGTCCGGCGAATCAGCGGAAGTGTTCTGCGAATCATGAGCGTCAGTGTGTGCAGCGTTCATGAGATTCCTTTCTCGACGGCGCGTTCGATCCACGCCCGGTTGCGTACTCGCCAGCCCAGTGTCAGGGCGCGGAAACCGACGAATCCGATGCAGAAGCCGGCCCAGAGTCCGGGTGCTCCCGGCCAGATGCTGATGATCGGGATGAGCAGAATTGCGTATCCGATCACAGCGACCAATTGTGCCAGAGCCAGATACTTCGCGTCCTCAGCTCCCATGAGCACTCCGTCGAGGACGAAGACAAAGCCTGCGATCGGCATGCTCAAGGCGAGGACCGGCAGGAGGGCGGCCAGTGCCGCTACCACGGCCGGGTCCGAGGCGAAGGCACGGGGGATGATTCCGGAGCCGGCGAACAGGACGACGCCGACGACGATGCCGAAGACGATCCCCCACAGGCACAGGCGGCGGTTGATCGCGGCGACCGCCTCGGTGTTCTTCGCCCCCAGCTCGAGGCCGATCATCGCCTGGCCCGCGATGGCCAAGGAATCGAGGGCGAGGGCGAGAGCGAAGAAGATGCTCTGAGCGACCTGGATCGCGGCGAGGTCCGTCGTGCCCATCGCCGTGGCCAGGAAGACGAGGAGGATGAGGGCAGCACGCAGCGAGGCGTTGCGCACCAACAGCCATCCGGAGGTCTTCGCCGAGGTGAACACGCCTGTCCAGTCAGGGCGGATGCTGGCGTGGAGGCGACGGGCCGCGCGGATGGAGATGGTGAGGTAGACCGTGCACATTCCGGCCTGCGCGATGACCGTGCCCATCGCCGATCCCGCGACTCCCATGTCGAGGCCGTAGATGAAGATGGCGTTGAGGCCGATATTGGCGATGCAGCCGGCGGCCGCGACGAGCAGCGGGGTCTTCGTGTCCTGAAGTCCGCGCAGCAGTCCGGTGGCCGCGATGACCATGAGCATGAATGGCAGCCCCCACCATGAGATCGCAAGGTAGGAGTGTGCACCCGCGGTGATGATCGGATCCGGGTCGAAGGCCTCGATCGCTGTATTCAGCAGGGGCAGCCCGATGATGATGAGCAGGACGGAGGTTCCCAGTGCCAGCCAGATTCCGTCGAATCCGGCCGTGATCGCGCCCGGCCGGTCCCCCGATCCCATCCGTTTCGCCACCCGCGGCGTCGTAGCATAGGCGAGGAAGATCATCAGGCCGAGCACCGTCTGCAGGATCGTCGAGGCGATCGCCAGCGATCCCAGGGCACCGGCACCGAGGTGGCCCACCATGGCCGTGTCCGTGAGCAGGAAAATGGGTTCGGCGATCAGGGCTCCGAGTGCGGGTAGGGCCAAACGGAGAATGTCTTTGTCGATCGCTGCCACGTCCCCGATTCTAGCGAACCGGTGCGCCGGGGACGGTTTCGCAGGAATGCTGTAGCGGGGACGCGAGTTCAGGCCGGATCGCAATGTCATGTCAGTGCCGAACTGTAGAGTCGGACGACAAACAGGTCAGTGACCGACCGGACTCAAACTAACAACCTTGGACGCAACATTATGTATTATCAGTTCTATTTGAAATCGAGTTGTGACTTTCAATTCATTCTGGGGATCGTATAATTGAGATAGCCGACTTCCCTGACGACTGACTTCCACAGAGGCGTGGAGAGGTGAGAGACCGATGAAGAACATCGGAGACAGTGACGGACAGGCATTCGGTCTGCCCACCGCTCCCCCTGCAGGGGCTGACCGTCGAGCTCTGTCCCAGTTCCGCCGCGCTCACGGACGTCGCATGGAGATCGCCGAGGAGAATGAGCTTGTCGACCTGCTGAGCACCTATGCGCAGAGCAGCCTCGCCCAGGTCAATTCCTTTATCGCCACCAGCCACGTCGTGGCCCAGGATGTCGCCTACGCTCTGGGGCTCATGGGCACTCGGCTCGATACGGTCTACGAATTCGCATCTTTTACCAGAACCGCTGCCCGGCACCGTCTGCCCGAGGACAAGGGAGTCGATCGTGAGTCCGACGGCGACGACTGCATCGTCGACGTTGCTGACGACGACGCATTCTCGTCGACCAGAAGCTGGACCCGAAGAGAGACACGTGCATGGACCCAGGCACTGGCCGCTGTCGAGGCCGAAACCGGGAGGAAGATCGACGCAGACAAAGGACGGAAGAAGGACCGCGCTGCCGGTCGCCGCACTCGTCGCGTGAAGAAGCTGGCAAAGCAGCTGCTGACCGACCCCGCTCTGCTGCCTGACTTTCCCGGCTACGACCCGAAACTGACGTTCTTCACGTGGCTGCGCGGCAGCATCGAACCGACCGAGGCCGGGGTCTATTCGAGTCTCCTCGGGGCAACGACGAGTAACTCGCTCAGGCATATGACCTCGTCGATGACGCTGACCCAGGGACTTCCGAAGTTCCTCAAGCGATGCCTCGATGGGGACTTCACGATCGAGCACGTCGATTGTGTCACTCGCGCATGCCGTGACCTGCACTTCGAGCACCTGCCGGAGTTCGACGATTATCTGGCGCACAGACGCGCCGACATCACGATCGAGACGTTCAAGCGCTCGGTCGCCTTGAAAATCGCGGTAATCCAACCGGCCGAGGACACTCTGAAGAGTGTTTCACTGCGTCGTCGGGTCGATTTCAGCAGCGGCGACGATGGGACTGCGTACCTCACCCTGACCGGGCCCGCACCGGAGCTTCAAGCGTGCTTCAGAAGGCTCGACGCCTTTGCCCGGGCAGTGCATAAGAGCAATACGAGTGCGTTCTCAGGTCAGTTGAAGGCTGGAGACTGCTTTGATGAGGAGCGTACGATCTCGGCTCTCATGTTCGACATCCTCACGCGCACGCGTCCGCAGCTGAAGCTGCGCATCATCAGCACGAACGACACCGACAGCTCGTCGACAAGCACCGATTTCCCTCTCGACGGCCTCTTCGCCGGACCCGACGGCACACCGATGCACGAGGGTGAGTCCCTGCTCGACTACATCGAGCGGGTATTCGACGACATGGACAAGACCGGCTGCCAATCACAGGCTCAACCTGTGCCAACCGATTCGGAAACCTCCGCTCAAGATGGCTCCACCACCGATGCACCCACCACACCGGCCGACCGCGTCTTCGAATCCCAGATGCTCGAGGCCATCCTCAGCAGCAACAGCGCCACGGACCGCGACAAGGTCGACGCGCTCTCAACTTTCATCGGATCGCGTGCCAGCGGAGCTCGCCCCGCAGTTGAGGGCACCGGAGCAGAGACAGCGGGAGTAATCGATGCTTTCGGCAATCCCATCCTCGACGCCGGCGAGCGCCGCATCAGTTTCGAGTTCCTGCTTGATATGCCGACCAGTGAGTATTGGCTGGCAAATCAGGCCAGCACCTTCATCACCGTTCCTCTGCTGACTCTGCTCACCCAATTCCAGTCGGAAGACGGCAACGTTCCGCCACCTACCGCCGATCCCCCGGGTGCGCCGCCGCCGACAAACGATCCGCCGGGTCCACCGCCACTGAGCACCGATCCCCCTGATGCGCCACCGCCGCCCATAGTTTCCCCGGACCTGCCGCCCACGGCCGAACCACCGACCGCACCGACCACACCGACCACACCGACCACACCGACCAACTCAAACACACCGACCACAGGACCTGACGGACCGCTGACCTCAAATGAGGTGTGCGATCTGGCGGGCATGCTTCCAGACGGGTCGCCGATTCCCGCCGACATGGCACGGCGGGTCGCAGGATACTCCACCACCTGGACCCGGCTGCTGACCGACCCTGCGACCGGAACACCGGTCGATGCGAAGGCAACGTCCTACGCCATTCCCAACAGCGTACGCAAAACACTCGTCGCTCAGTTCGTTACGTGCACCTTCCCCGGGTGCACTCAGCCCGCCGAGGTGTCAGAGGTGGACCACATCGACCCGTTCAACCACTCCGACCCGACCCAGGGTGGTCTTACTCGCTTCGGAAATCTCCATTGCCTGTGCAAAGCCCACCACATGCAGAAGACCAACGGCAGTTTCGACGTGCGGATGGCCGAACCCGGCCACCTGGAGTACGTCTTCCGCAAGGGCGTCACCGTGGAGGTCGTCTCACCGGACAACCCGATCAGCGTTGAGCATGCGCGGCTGTTCCTCGAACGGTTCGGCAGGGGCCTCTCGCGCACGGGACGAGCAGCAGCACCGGAGGATTTGAGCACAGAGGGTCCTCTGACTCGCGAAAGCGCTCCAGTAGCCGAGCACGAGTCCGGCAGCGGTCCTGGGTCCAACAGCGGTCCTGGGTCAAACGGCGGTCCTGGGTCCGGCAGCGATCTTGAGTCTGGCGCCGAGACGTCGTCCGCACAGGGCGGCGATGCACACAGCGGCGATGCACACACCGCTGATCCCGCGCCCGGCGATCGGAAGCGAGCACGGGAATGCCCTGAACCGGCCGCGGCCGACGGATCCCCTGGCTGGAGGGAGCTCACCGGCGAGGACCTCTTCGCTTTCACACCCGCACCTGCTCCGAGCAGTTCCGGCACCACATCTGGCACCGCGCGTACAGACGAGGACAACGCCGAACTGCGCAGCTGGTTCTGGGACAACGGCGAACCTCCACCGTTCTGAGACGACTCCGACAACCCCGCAATGCCCTGAGGCAGGTCCTCTCAACCTGAGAGTCGTCGCTCTCCACATCAACGGAGCACGCAGAAAGGGCCGGCGGTTCTCGGTCAGAATGACCAGAGAATCGTCGGCCCTCCGTTCCTGCTGAGCTGCCGGCGGAATGCCTCAGCAGACCTCGAACAGTCCGGCTGCGCCTTGGCCGCCGCCGATGCACATCGTGACGACGACGTACCTCACTCCGCGGCGACGTCCCTCGATGAGAGCGTGACCGACGAGACGGGCACCGGTCATTCCATAGGGATGTCCAACGGAGATACCGCCGCCGTCGACGTTGTACTTCTCCGGGTCGATGCCGAGGCGGTCACGGCAGTACAGCGCCTGCACGGCGAAGGCCTCGTTGAGTTCCCAGAGTCCGATGTCATCGATCGACAAGCCATGGGTCTTCAACAGCTTCGGAATAGCGAACACCGGTCCGATGCCCATTTCGTCCGGCTCACAGCCGGCCACGGCCATACCGCGGTAGACGCCCAGCGGTTCGAGTCCGCGCCGACTGGCTTCGTCGCTCGACATGACCACCGAAGCAGAGGCTCCGTCGGAGAGCTGCGAGGCGTTGCCGGCGGTGATGCTCGGAACCTTCGACGCCACGCCGGGATCGAGCACCGGATTGAGTCCGGCAAGGCTCTCAAGCGTCGTCGATGGGCGGTTGCCCTCGTCGGCTTCGAGGAGCACATCCTGGCGCGAGGTCTCCTTCGTCTCCTTGTCGACGACGACCTTCGTCGTCGGCAGAGGCACGATCTCGTCATCGAACCGTCCGGCCTCCTGAGCAGCGGCGGTCCGCTGCTGCGAAGACAAGGAGTACTCGTCCTGAGCCTCACGGCTGACGCCGTAACGTTCGGCCACGACCTCGGCCGTCGCCAGCATCGGGTAGTAGATGCCCGGGATGCGCTCCACGAGCCACGGATCCTTGGCCCGGAACGTGTTCATCTTGTCATTCTGGACCAGCGACACCGACTCCACGCCACCGCCGACGGCGATCTCCTGGCCGTCGAAGAGGACCTGCTTCGCCGCGGTCGTGATGCCCATCAGCCCGGAAGCGCACTGTCGGTCGATCGACATGCCCGGAACCGTCACAGGAAGCCCGGCTCGCAGTGCCGCCTGCCGAGCGACATTCGTCCCTTGGCTGCCCTGCTGCAAAGCGGCACCGAAGACGACGTCCTCGACCTCACCGCCTTCCAGACCGGCGCGCTCTACGGCATGTTTGATCGCGTGGCCGGCCAACTCCTGAGCCTGGGTGTCGTTGAAGGCACCACGGTAGGCCTTGCCGATCGGCGTGCGGGCCGTCGACACAATCACTGCTTCTCTCATGGGTCTCACCTTTCGAAGATGTTCGTGAACTCGTCGTGAGGACGGTGGCGATCAGTCCTTCGGACCGCCGGCGACGTAGATGACCTGACCGGAGACGAATCCGGCACCCTCGGAGGCGAGGAACGATGCCGTGTGGGCGATGTCCTCGGGCTTGCCCGATCGTGCCACGGGGATCTGCTTGACCGAAGCTTCGACGAACTCCTCGAAGCCCATACCTACGCGCTCGGCGGTGGCCTTGGTCATATCGGTTTCGATGAAGCCGGGAGCGATGGCGTTCGCGGTGATGCCGAACTTGCCGAGCTCGATCGCCCAGGTCTTCGTGATTCCCTGGATGCCGGCCTTGGCAGCGGAGTAGTTCGTCTGTCCGCGGTTGCCCTGAGCCGAGGTGGAGGACATCGAGATGATGCGGCCGAACTTCTCTTCGACCATGTACGACTGCACGGCCCGAGCCATGAGGAACGCTCCCCCGAGGTGGACGGAGAGAACCTTGTTGAACTCCTCGTGAGTCATTTTGAACAGGAGGTTGTCACGCAGGATCCCTGCGTTGTTGACCAGAACGGTCGGCGCGCCGAGGGTCTCGGCGACCTGCTTGACCGCAGCGTTGACCGAGTCTTCGTCAGAGACATCGGCTTCGAGGCCGAGCGCTTCGCCGCCGGCTTCCTTGATGGCGGCAACGGTCTCATCGGTGGGGCCCATATCAAGAACGGCGACCTTGAGTCCGTCGGCTCCGAGTCGCTTGGCGATGGCGGCTCCGATGCCGCGGCCTCCACCTGTGACGATTGCTGTACGAGTCATGAACAAGCTCCTAAAGATGATGTTGCGTCATTGCCGTGGGGAACCGAGTGTTCGACTGCGGTTCGCGTCTGCACCGGAACCGATGTGACACAGCTCTCCCATGCAGCTAAGGCCACTGTAGACCAATTCCGTCACTGAACGATTGTTTGCTCACCTTTCAGACATATAGCTGGGTCCAGCGACTCAAAACCTCGACGCCGTTCTGCGAAGCTCCGCTCGCAAGCACCCCGACCTCGCCTTTTGTTCTCCCTGCCCGGCTCGCCCGGCAGGTTATCGAACGTTCAAAAATCTAGCTCAAAACCATTGACTTCACCAGAGTGATTTGGAAGTGTTCACATCAGTCGAAGTCCATTACGGATTGCCGACGACTCCGAGCACCGTCACTGACGACGGCTCGGGCAACGTGTGGAGCAAACGTGTTCCAAGAGCTTTTCAAAGGAGAAAAGATGAACTCTGTCTCGCGAAGTCGCCGCCGCAGACTCTCGGCAGCCGCAATCATGGGAGCAATCGCATTGACTGCCACAGCCTGCGGAGGCGGTGGTGGCTCGGGTGAGGGCGACACGGTTGTCATCGGCTACACCGGACCGCTCAGCGGAGGAGGCGCCGCGTACGGCGAGAACGTGAAGATCGGTCTCGAAATGGCCATCGACGACCTCAACGCAGACGGTGTAGAGGTCGACGGCAATCCCGTGACACTGGAGCTGAAGTCCCTCGACGACAAATACGCACCATCCACCGCGGCAAGCAATGCTCAACGATTGGCCGATCAGGACAAGGCCCCGGTGGTCGTCTCCCCGAACGCCGGAGCGATCAAGGCGATTCAGCAGATCAACAGCGGCAGGTCGAACTTCCTCATCTCCGCCTACACCTCTGACCCGGCGATCGTGCAGGCCGACAACCCTCTGACGATGATGATTCCTCCGAACTTCGAGTCCTATGCCGAGGAATTCTCCGAAACTGCCATGGAGCACGGAGGCAAGAAGCTCGCTCTGCTAGGTACTCAGAGTGAGTACGGACAACAGTGGACCAAGTCGATCAAGGATGCCTGGAGTGAAGCCGGCGGGAAGATCGGCGGCGACAACAGTGTCGACTACGCCACCGTGTCCGACTTTGCGGGCCCCGTCTCGAAAGCCCTGTCAGAGAAGCCCGACGCCATCTTCGTCGGCGGACCTTCCCAACCGACAGCGCTGATCATGGAAGAAGCTCGAAAGCAGGGCTTCAAGGGCAGCTTCCTCGTCATGGACCAGGCGAAACTGGATGAAATGGCCACGGTGACGAAGCTCGACAATCTCAAGAATTCGGTCGGTGTCCTGCCAGTCTCCGAATATGAGGATCCCGGTACCGAGGACTTCCTGAAGAAATTTGCTGAGAAGGCCGGAGAGAAGAAGGTCCTGACCAGTGAAACGGCGCTGAACTACCAGGGAATTGCGATCATCGCGAAGGCGATGGAAGCTGCGGGGACAACCGACGACCCCGAGAAGATTCGCGAAGCCATCAGCGAGGCACTGCCTGAGGTCGATGACAAGTACAAGGTCAATGGCTTCCCCGACGAGATCACAGAACAGGGCCACCTCCTCAATCCCAACCTGGAAGCAACCTTCCTCAATGAGGACGGCAAATACACCAAGGTGCCGATCGAACAGGTATCCGACGACAAGTAATCTCCGTCAACGGCCGTTCTTAAGGTGAGGCGCATCGGTGCGCCTCACCCGGGCCGCACTCATGCCTGCAGAGGACCCGACAATCATGACCCTCTTCATCCAACAACTCTTTAATGGCCTCGCGCTGGGCGGTGTCTACTGTCTCGCTGCGATCGGGCTGACATTGGTATTCGGAGTGCTGCGCATTCCCAACCTGGCTCACGGTGCGCTGTATATGCTCGGCGCCTACATCACCTACTTCTTCCTGACAACCGTCGGCGTTCCCTATATCGCCGCAATCGGCATCGCTGCGATCATGCTCTTCATTGTCGGAGTCGGTCTCGAGCGCCTCGTCTTCCACCCCCTGCGCAACTCCCCACACACTCACCACATGATCGCGGCCGTCGGTGCGATGTTCTTCTTCCAAGCACTGGCCCAAGCGATCTGGGGCGCTGACTTCCGCCGCATGGACACACCGATCACTGGCGAACTCCGCATTCTCGGCGCCGAGATCTCTGCGCAGCGAATCGTCATCATCGTCACCGCTGTGATCGTCTTGGCGCTGTTGGCGCTGTTCATCAAGCGGTCTATCCATGGCCAGACGATCGAAGCGATCGAACAGGACCGCGTCGGTGCATCGCTGGTCGGCATCAACCCGTCAATGGTTTCAATGCTGACACTGGGGCTGTCCGCCCTCCTGGCCACCATCGCGGCGGGCCTCGTCGCACCGATCAATCTCCTGTCCCCGACGATGGGCGACGCACTCAATCTCAAGGTGTTCGCCATTATCATCCTCGGTGGTCTGGGGTCGCTTCCCGGCGCCATCGTCGGCGGTTTCGCACTCGCCATCGCAGAGACGATGACGGCGACCTACATCTCCTCCGCCGTCGGTGAGGCCGTGGCATTCATCGTTCTCGTCGCCGTGCTGGCCATCAAGCCGAACGGACTGTTCACGAAGGCGGTGCAGCGATGAACCCAATGAAGAATCCTCGAATCATCGGCACCATCGCCGTCATCATCCTGCTCGGTCTGACGCCCCTGGCGTTTGCACAGGAGAACTACGCGATGCGAGTGATCACTGTGGGCATGTGTGCGGCGATCGCTGTCTACGGCCTCAACATCATCCTCGGCTTCACGGGACAGCTGAACCTGGCCCAAGGCGGGTTCTTCGGAATCGGCGCCTATGGAGTCGGGCTGCTCACCACCGACTACGACTGGAGCTTCTGGGCAGCCTTCGTCGTGTCCGTCATCGGGACCGCGGTGATCGGCTACCTCTGCGGGCTGATCGCCCTGCGGACCAAGGATGAGTACTTCGCCATCTTCACGATGGCCATCGGCTTCATCATCTTCCTCGTCATCAGCCGCTGGGAGCCTGTCACTCATGCCCATTCCGGGGTCAACAATGTGAAATTCCCCGAAGGCGGAGGGCTCATCGACTTCGAATCTCCGGTCGCGATGTTCTACCTGGTGTTCGCAATTCTGCTCATCTGTGTCTATACGACCTATGCGATCAGGCGTTCAAGCGTAGGCCGCACACTGCTGACCATCAGGACGAGCGAAGACCTGGCGGATGCGATCGGAGTGCGCGTCGGCTTCAGCAAACAGCTCGCTTTCGCCGCCTCGGCTGTCTTCGGCGGAGTCGGCGGCGGCCTCTACGCAACAGTGGTCGGTTTCATCGGACCCGACGCGGCATCGATCGACAAGACCTTCGAATTCCTCATGTTCATTCTCGTCGGAGGTATGGGCACTGTCGCGGGTCCTCTGCTCGGAAGCATGATCGTGACATTCCTGTTCGAACTCTTCCAGGACTTCCAGGCCTATCGATTCATCGTGCTTGGTCCCATCATCGTCGCCCTCGTGATCTTCGCGCCGCGGGGAATCGTCGGATACCTCGGCGGCTTCGTCGACAGACGCAATCGACGACGCAGGGTGGAAGAAGCCCGTGGTGCCGACGACGATCTCGATTCGACAGGTGCTTCGACCTCCGGCGGAACAGGCGACCACCGCGCACGCAACGTCGCCGACGGGACCGAATCGGGTGCCGGCCGGACCGGAGGCACCCCCTCTCCCGAGGAGACGAAATGACAATGCTTGAAATACGAGACCTCGGTAAGCGCTTCGGCGGGCTCGACGCGGTCAAGGACGTCAGTCTGGACGTCGAGGCAGGTCAGATCACCGCAGTCATCGGTCCCAATGGAGCAGGCAAGTCAACGCTGTTCAACCTGGTCCATGGTTTCTATCGCCCCACAGCCGGGACCATCAGCTTCAAGGGTGAGGACATCACTCATTCCTCCCCACACCGGACTGTGGCCGGCGGCATTGCCCGCACATTCCAGACAACGAACCTGTTCGATGACAGCACTCTGTTGGAAAACGTCTTGGCCGGTCGAATCGTCCGTTCGAAGTCCAACGTCTTCGACGCGGTCTTCCACACGCCTCGCCATCGTCGTGAATCAAGCATCAACGAGGACAAGGCGATGGAAGCTCTTGAGTTCTGCGGGGTCGCAGAATATCGGCACGATCTGGCGTCCAATGTTCCGCAGGAGGTGCAGAAGCGCACCGCAGTGGCCATGGCACTGGCCACTGAGCCCGAGCTGCTGCTGCTCGACGAACCCGCCGGCGGCATCCCCGAAGAGGAGACTGTCGATTTCGGCAACCTCATTCGGTCGTTGCCACAGCGAGGCGTTTCCGTCCTCCTCGTCGAACACAAGATGACGATGATCATGGGCCTCGCGGACACGATCCTCGTCCTCGACCACGGGCAGAAGCTGGCGCTCGGCGCACCGGCGGAGATCCAATCGAATCCGGATGTCATCCGTGCCTATCTCGGTTCGACAGCACAGGAGGAGAACTGATGCTCACGCTCGACAATGTCAGCACCGGGTACGACGCCACGAACGTTCTCCACGGGGTGAGTATCACGGCGAACCCAGGAGAGCTCACCGTTGTCCTCGGAGCGAACGGGTCAGGCAAGACGACACTCTTCAGAACCATCAGCGGACTGATGCGTGTCCGTGCCGGGTCGATCACCTATGAGGGTCGTCAGCTGCAACGAGCTCGCCCGAATGCCGTCGTCAAAGCCGGTATCGCGCACTGCCCGGAAGGTCGCCACCTGTTCGGCAAGATGTCGGTGGAGAAGAACCTGCGTCTGGGGTCCTATCCTCACCGGAACAGATCGCGAACAGAAGAGGTCTACGCTGAGGTCCTCGATATGTTTCCGGTCCTCAAAGAGAAGGCGAAGCAGCCGGCAGGCTCCCTGTCCGGCGGACAGCAGCAGATGGTCGCAATCGGACGAGCATTGATGTCCGACCCGAGCCTGCTGATCCTGGATGAGCCGTCGATGGGCCTGGCTCCCATCGTCGTCGAGCAGGTGCTCGAGTCAGTCGCCCAGATCAATCGAAACGGCATCGGCGTCCTGCTCAGCGAGCAGAACGCGAAGGCATCGCTGGCGATCGCCCACAGAGGATACGTCCTTGCTGAGGGGAGGATCGTCCTCGCTGATGATGCCTCCCGGCTGCTCGACAACCCTGAGGTGCAGGCGGCTTACCTCGGCCTCTGACGAATAAGAGAATCATCCGTTCAAGAGGGCGACAGTTCAGAACGATCATCTCGCCGAGGCGGCCCGGCCACCTCGGCGAGAATTCGCTGAGTTGATCGTTCCGAACGTCCAGAACGGTCAGTCACACTCATTCAATTCGGTTGGGCGTGCCCGGCCGTCTCACTCATCCTGGAACCGGGAGACGTCCCCGGCTCCGACGCGAGCCACCTCGGGGTACCGTCCGGTGAAATCGATGACCGAGGTCGGCACGACTCCGGGGACACCGGACTCGACGACGATATCGAGGTCATTGCCGAGCTGGTCCATGACATCCTCGGCGTGAGTCAGCGGATCCTCATCGCCGGGCAGCAGCAGCGTCGAGGACAGGATCGGCTCCCCCATCGCCTCGACGAGGGCGAGGGCCGTGACGTTCTGCGGAATCCGGGCGCCGACCGAATGCTTCTTCGGGTGCATCATCCGGCGCGGGACTTCCTTCGTCGCCTTCATGATGAACGTGTACGGCCCCGGCGTCATCGATTTGATGGCTCGGAAATCGGAATTGTCGACGATGACGAACTGACCCAGCTGAGCGAAGTCATGGCACATCAGCGTGAAATGGTGCTTCGAACCGAGATGCCGGATGCGGGTGATCCGTTCGATGCCTTCTTTGTTGTCCAAGGCACAGCCGAGGGCATAACAGGAATCAGTCGGATAGGCGATCAGGCCACCGTTCCTGAGTGACTCAGCGGCCTTCTCGATCAGTCGGTCCTGCGGGTTCTCCGGATGGATATTCAGTAGTGTCGCCATACTTCATGCTAACCACTCTGCCGCCACAGTGCGAGGGGTTGACGGACAAGTGCCCGGCAATGCGAAAACGGTGGGCTCTTCGAGCCGAAACCTTTCGGCGGCGTCGGGTCGGTCCGTCAGATTCCCAGACCGAGCAAGAGGTATTGATCAGTCCGACGTCACTGGCTTCTTCAGGCCCTTGACCAGTTCGGCTCGGCCGGTGCGCGGATCGGAGGCGAGAAGGATATTCACCCACCTGGCTCTGGGATCCGCGTCGACCAGCAGAGCCTTGATGAGCAGTGTCGCCGGCAGTGCGAGCAGGGCGCCGAGCCAGCCGAGGATCCACACCCAGAACAGCAGTGACAGGAACGAGATCAGCGGGGTCACGCCCACCGACTCACCCGTGAACTTCGGCTGGATGATCGCCTGGATGACGAAGTTGAGCACGCTGTAGGCGATGACCACCCACAGGGCCGACTGCCAGCCGCTGTCGACCAGCGCCAGCAGAGCCGGTGGGACGAGACCGATGACGAAGCCGATGTTCGGGATGTAGTTCGTCAGGAATGCGAGGACTCCCCACACCCAGATGAGCGGGACGTCGATGATCGCCAAGGCGATGACGTCGAGGAATGCGACGATGAGGCCGAAGACCGTGGCCACCACCCAGTAGCGGCGGACGCCACTGGCGAAGTCGCCGATCGACGCCGACAGCGAGGGCTTCACATCGAGCAGCATCGCCATCCGCTTGTCGATGCCCATCGAGTCCATCGCCACGAAGAACACCGCCATGATCACCGTGGTCAGCAGGCCCGCAACCGACGACAGGTTCGTCAGCAGCGGATAGACGGCGTCGAGCACGGAGCGGACGTCGAAAGCCGAGAGCTGCTGCTGGATCACCGAGGATGTCACCCCGATGTCCGACAGCAGCGCCAGAGTGCTCTGGTAGGTGGCCACGAGTTCATTGCTGTAGCTGGGGATGAGGATGACGAGCTCGGCGACGGACCATGCCGTGAGGCCGAAGAAAGCGAAGATCATGCAGAGCACGAGCACGACCGAGATGCACGCCCCGATCGCCCGCGGCACCTTGATCCGAGTGAGCAGCCTCTGCACCGGGTAGACGACGATATAGAAGTTGAGCGCAAGGAACACCGGAGCCACGATGTCCTGGAGTCCGCGGAAGAACATCAGCGCGTACGCCAGGCCCGCCAGCGTCACCGCGATCATCAGCGCCCGTGCCGGCGGCCGCGCATGCCAGGGCCGTGCCTCGCCCGCTGCGTCGGAGGCGGCGTATCCGACCTTCCCCGACGCAGAGTCAGCGTGTAAAGACTCCGAGTCCGCCACAGGGCCCGTGTGCCCGGACGTCGAACCGGCTAACGGTGTTGAGGACGGCGCAGGCTCGGCCGGGCGCGCGGCATCGCCGGCTGATCCGACCGCACCGTCAGCGGCGCCCGACGCCTGCGCCTGCTCGTCCTCGTTCATTCAGCGTCCCCGACGCTTCTCGCGGATGCGCATCGACACCTCGATGGGAGTGCCCTTGAAGCCGAAGGTCTCGCGCAGGCGACGGATGATGAACCGGCGGTAACCGGGATCGAGGAAGCCGGTGGTGAAGAGCACGAACTTCGGCGGACGCGACTGCGCCTGAGTGCCGAAGAGGATGCGCGGCTGCTTTCCGCCGCGCACCGGGTGCGGGTTGGCCGCGACCAGCTCACCGAGGAACGCATTGAGTCGTCCCGTCGGAATACGGGTGTCCCAGCCTTCAAGAGCGGTCTCCATCGCCGGTACGAGCTTCTCCGCATGACGGCCGGTCTTCGCCGAGATGTTCACGCGCGGTGCCCATGCCACATGGCCGAGATCCCGTTCGATCTCCCGCTCCAGATAGAAGCGACGTTCGTCATCGAGCAGATCCCACTTGTTGAACGCCAGCACCACGGCACGTCCCGCCTCGACGGCGGTCGTGACGATGCGGACGTCCTGCTCGCTCAGAGGATCCTGGACCTCCATGAGGACGAGAGCCACCTCGGCGCGTTCGAGCGCGGTCTGCGTGCGCAGCGCTGCATAGAAGTCGGCACCACTGGCCTGATGAGCGCGACGGCGGATACCGGCAGTGTCGACGAAGCGCCACTGCTTACCGCCGAGCTCGATGAGCTCGTCAACCGGGTCACGAGTGGTGCCCGCGACATTGTCGACGAGCACGCGGTCGGAGCCGATGAGCTGGTTGAGCAGGGACGACTTGCCGACGTTCGGACGGCCGACGAGGGCCACACGACGCGGTCCGCCCTCTTCGACGCGGGTGTCGACGGCCGAGACCTCAGGCAGGATCGTGAGCACCTCGTCGAGCAGGTCGGCGACTCCCCGACCGTGCAGAGCCGAGACGGTCCACGGCTGGCCGAGGCCCAAGCCCCAGAGTTCGGCGGCCATGAGCTCGCCGCGCTCGTCGTCGACCTTGTTCGCGGCGAGGAGGACCGGCTTCTTCTTCCGGCGCAGCATCTTCACGACCATCTCATCGGTCGAGGTCGGGCCGGTCGTGGCATCGACGACGAGGAGCACGGCATCGGCCATGTCCACGGCGACCTCGGACTGGATCGCGATGCGCGAGGCCATGCCCTTGGAGTCCTGATCCCAACCGCCGGTGTCGACGAGGGTGAATTCCTTCGTGTTCCATTCCGCCCGGTAGCTCACGCGGTCACGGGTGACGCCCGGAACGTCCTCGACGACGGCTTCGCGGCGGCCGAGGATGCGGTTGACCAGCGTCGACTTGCCGACGTTGGGGCGACCGACGACGGCCAGCACCGGTGCGGCACCGAGGGCCTCGTCGTCGTCTTCATCGAAGCCGTAGGCGCGCAGCAGCGCACGGTCTTCGTCTTCGAGCTCATAGCTTTCGAGTCCGGCCTCCAGCGCGGTCGCCCGCTGCTCGGCCTCCTCGTCGCTGATGCTCTCGACACGATCGACGAGGTCTTCGTCGGGTGTCTCGTGGAATTCGGATTCGCTCATTGTGAGTCCTTCACCAGCTGCAGCACCGTCTCGACCACCTGGTCGAAGTCGATGTCACTGGTATCGAGTGTGAACACTCCGTCGGCGGCCTCTAAGAAGCTCGTCGTGGCGGAGTCCTTGGCGTCACGGCCCGTGACGAGGTCTTGAGTGGCGGCGAGCGCCTCGGCGTCGGCATTGCCGTGCACTTCCTTCGCCCGGCGGGCCACGCGGACCTCATCGCGGGCGGTCATGAGGATGCGCACATCGGCATCGGGTGCCACCACGGTCGTGATGTCCCGGCCCTCGACGACAATCCCCTCGGGTGCGGCGGTGATGTAGGCCCGCTGCATCTCGATGAGTTCCTCGCGGGCGTCGATGACGCCGGAGACCGTCTGCACGTTCGCCGACACGTCCTCACCGCGGATGTCCTCGGTGACGTCGATGTCGTCGACGGAGACGAAGAATTCGTCGGGGCTGAGCGAGATCTCCAGATCCGCTCCGCGCACCTGTTCGAGCACGTCGACGGGGTCGGTGACTCCGCGGTTGAGGCACAGCCACGCCATCGCCCGGTACATCGCACCGGTGTCCAGGTACTGGCAGCCCAGTCGACGCGCCACCTCCTTGGCGGTGCTCGACTTGCCCACTCCGGACGGTCCGTCAATGGCTACGACGCTCATGCAGTTCCTTCTTTCTCGATGGCGGATTCGGGGATCTGCCATCCCTTCGACAGCAATCCGATCTCCAGCTCCTGCTGGATGGCCGGGACCACGGACACGTCGACCATGCCCAGTTTCCGACCGGAGGCGTGATCCATCCGGAAGTCCTCGACATTGACGCCGAGGTCGCCGATGTCCTTGAACAGCCGGGCCAGCATTCCGGGCGTATCCGGAACCAGGATCGTGACAACAGCATAGGTGGTCGGCGGCTGCCCGTGCTTGCCGGGAATCCGGTCGTGTCCCTCGTTTCCCAAGGCGATCGCCTTGGCGAGCAGCCCCGTCGACCCGGGTCCGAGTTCGAGTGCACCGATGACCTCGTCGAGCTCGGTGCGCAGATCGACGAGGACCGAACGGACCTCTTCGGCGTTCCCGGTCAAGATCTGCGTCCACAGACCCGGGTCCGAAGCGGCGATACGGGTGACATCACGCAGTCCCTGCCCGGCCAGCGAGATCTCCTCCAGAGGTGCGTGCCGCAGCTGGGAGGCGACGAGGGAGGACACGATCTGCGGCACATGCGAGACCTTGGCAACCGCGGCATCATGGATGCGCGGATCAAGGTGGAGCACCGAGGCGCCCGTGTCCTCGGCCATGGCGATGACCTCGCCGAGGCGGTCGGCCGGGGTGTCCTCATCCGAGCAGATCACCCAGGGCCGGGCCGTGAACAGGTCCGACTGGGCGGCGATCGCCCCGGACTTCTCGCGTCCGGCCATGGGATGGCATCCGATATAGCGATCGAGCTGAGGTCCCGTGACCAAATCTCGCACCGCCTCGAGGAGGCGGGTCTTCACGCTGGCGACGTCGGTGACCGTGGCGTTCGGGTAGTCCTCGAGCGCCGAGGCGATGACCCGTGCGGCGACATCGGGCGGAGTGGCCACGACGACGATGTCCGGGTGCGCGGCAGGCGACGTCGCGTCGGCGGCGACGGTCGGGTCGGCCGCCTCGGCGAGGTCTTCGGTCGGATTGACGACCTGACCGGCGCCGAGATCCGCGGCGAGCTGCTGCGCGGTCGGTGAGGTGTCTTCGAGGGTCACCTGGTGGCCCTTTGCGCTCAGCGCCAACCCCAGGCTGGCACCGAGCAGGCCGGTGCCGATGATGTGGACTCTCACAGACCGACGGCCTCGAACAGTGCACCTACCTCATCGGAGCGCAGCGGGCGGATCTTGCCCTGCTTCTGCTCGTCGAGGACGATCGGTCCGAACTTCAGCCGCACGAGCCGCTCCACCGGGTGGCCGATCTCGGCGAGGAGGCGGCGCACGATGCGGTTGCGGCCGGAATGGAGGGTGAGTTCGACGACGGACTTGCCCGGAGTCGAATCGACGAGCTTGAAGTCGTCGACCTTGACGAACCCGTCTTCGAGGTCGATTCCGGCCTTGAGGATGGCACCGGCATCCTTCGCCAGCTGTCCCTTGACCTTCGCGAGGTAGGTCTTCGGGATCTCGTAGCGCGGGTGGGCCAGGCGGTTGCTAAGCTCCCCGTCGTTGGTGAGCAGGATGATGCCCTCGGTCTCGGTGTCGAGACGGCCGACGTGGAAGAGGCGCTCATTGTTGTTGCGCACATAGTCGGCCAGGCAGGGTCGGCCCTCGGGGTCGCTCATGGTCGATACGACTCCCGCTGGCTTGTTGAGCACGAGGTAGACCTTCTTGGTCTGTGTCGAAATTCTCACTGTGTCCACGTACACGGACTGTGTTTCGGGGTCGATCCGGGTGCCCAGTTCGGTGACGATGGACCCGTCGACCTCGACGCGGCCATCGGCGATGAGCTGCTCACAGGCACGGCGTGATCCCAGTCCCGCCTCGGCGAGCACCTTCTGCAGCCGCACACCCCCGCTGACGTGGGCGTCTGATGTCTGGCCGGCTCCCGAACCGCCCTTGTTGGAGGCCTGATTCGCCGTCGCTGCGCGCTGTTTTCGGCTGGGTCGGTTCTGGCGCCCGCCGGGGGCGCGGTGATCACGGTAGGGACTCATACATCCATTCTCTCAAATCAATCAGCGACTCGTGACATCTCGGCGGCCGAATCGGAGTCATCGTCGAGATCGTCGTCGAGGGCGCCGTCGATCTCGGCGAGCACTTCGGTGTCTTCGGCGCCGAGTTCGGCGACGTCGGCGTCTTCAGGCAGGTAGGGGGCGATATCGGGCAGGTCGTCGATCGCGTTCATGCCCATCGTGTCGAGGAACGTACGCGTGGTGGCGTAGAGCAGCGCCGAGGTGGACGCTTCCTTGCCTGCTTCGACGATGAGTCCGCGCAGCAGCAGGGTGCGGATGACGCCGTCGACGCTGACGCCGCGGATGGCTGCGATGCGGGGCCGGGAGATCGGCTGCCGGTAGGCGATGACTGCCAGAGTCTCGAGCGCAGCTTGGGAGAGCTTCGCGCTCTGCCCGGCCGTGAGGAAGTCCTTGACCACCTCGTGATAGTCGCCGCGGGAGAAGATGCGGAAGCCGCCGGCGACATGGCGGATCTCGAACCCGCGCTGCCGGTGGTGCTCGTCCCCGTCGTAGTCGGCTTTGAGCGTCTGGATCGCTTCGAGGACGGTGTCCTCGTCGAGGCCGAGGGAGCCCGCGAGGTCTTCGGCAGTCACCGCCGAATCGGCGACCATGAGCACGGCTTCGATGCCGGCGAGGATCTCGTCATCGATCATGATTGTTCCCCTTCTGCTTCGTCTCCGCTCCAGTCGCCTTCGGTGCGCAGGTCGACTCCGTCTTCGTTCATCTCGGTGCGGTGGATGAGCAGCCGTCCCAGAGGTTCGGGCTGGTCGAAGTCGCAGAGGCCGACCTTGAACAGTTCGAGCAGGGCGAGGAACCTCGCCACGACGACCAGGGTGTTCTCGGCTGTTTCGAGCAGATCCTGGAAGTCGACGTCTCCGGCGCGCAGCAGGGACAGGATGTGCCCGCGCTGCTCGGACACGCTCACGAGCGGCAGGTGGATATGGTCGACGGCGACGCTCGGCGGGGTGTGGTCGCGTTGGAGCACGGTGGCGAAGATTCCGGCGAGCTCACCGGGACCGATGTTCAGCTCCAGCGGCGGCAGCAGGTCCTGGAACTCCGGCTCGAGGTCGACATCGCGTGGGGCCCGGATCGAGCCGGCGGCCATCGCTTCGGCCAGGTACCCGGACACGGACTTGTACGCCTTGTACTGCAGCAGCCGGGCGAAGAGGAGGTCACGGGCCTCGAGCAGTTCGAGGTCGAGGACCTCTTCACCGTCTTCGTGGGGCAGCAGCCGTGCGGTCTTGAGGTCGAGCAGGGTCGCGGCGACGAGGAGGAACTGGGAGATCTCGGCGAGATTCGCCTGATCCTTCAGCTCTGTAGTGTAGGCGATGAACTCGTCCGTCACCTCGGCGAGGGCGATCTCTGTGACGTCGAGGCGTCGTTTCGAGATCAGTCCGAGCAGCAGGTCGAAGGGGCCGGTGAAGTTGTCCAACCGCACCTGGAATCCCTGTGCGGAGTCATTCTCGGAAGCCGTGTCATCGCCGGGCGCTGCGCCATCGCCGGACACGATGTCAGTGCCGGATTCAGCGCCATCGCCCGAGGCGACGCCACCGCTTGAGGCAGATGCCGCTTCCTCCACGTCTGTTACGGAGTCGCTCAGGGTGCGCCTCCGCGGGCGATGAGCTCCCGGGCGAGTCGGCGGTAGGCTTCGGAGCCGGCGTGCTTCGGGGCGAAGCTCGTGATCGGTTCGGCGGCCACGGAGGCGTCGGGGAACTTCACGGTGCGGTTGATGACGGTCTCGAAGACCTTGTCGCCGAAGGCTTCGGTGACTCGCGACATGACTTCCTTCGAGTGCAGGGTCCGCGAGTCGAACATCGTGGCGAGGATTCCGTCGACCTCGAGTGAGGGGTTGAGCCGGTCCTGGACCTTCTCGATCGTCTCGACGAGCAGGGCGACGCCGCGCAGGGCGAAGAACTCGGTCTCGAGCGGGATGACGACACCATGGGCGGCGGTCAGAGCATTGACGGTGAGCAGTCCCAGCGAGGGCTGGCAGTCGATGAGGATGACATCGTATTCGTCGGCGACCTTCGACAGGGCACGGGCGAGCACCTGCTCGCGGGCGACCTCGCCGACGAGCTGGACTTCGGCGGCGGAGAGGTCGATATTGGCCGGCAGGATGTCGATGTTGTCGAATTCCGTTTCGACGATGACCTCGTGCGGGTCCAGTCGCGGGTTCATCAGCAGGTTGTAGATGCTGATGTCGAGCTCATAGGGGTTGAGTCCCAGCCCGACGGACAGTGCGCCCTGCGGGTCGAAGTCGACGAGCAGCATCTTGCGTCCGTAGGCGGCCAGAGCCGCACCGAGGTTGATCGACGAGGTCGTCTTGCCGACCCCGCCCTTCTGGTTGACCATCGCGATGATGCGGGCGGGTCCGTGCGAAGCCAGGGGTGCCGGCTCCGGGAAGTCCTGGGGCTCGTTTGCGGTCCGCTGCTGGGGGATCTCCAACGCCTCTTGCGTATTCATCTCTCGGATGGCCACCTTTCGTTGCTCTACGTCCAACCCTACCGCGCTCGGGGGTGCGAGGTCGCGTACACTTCCCGCAGTGTCTCCTCGGAGACTTTCGTATAGATCTGCGTCGTCGTCACCGAGGCATGGCCGAGCAGCTCCTGGACGACGCGGATGTCCGCACCGCCCTCGAGGAGGTGCGTGGCGAACGAGTGTCGGAACGTATGCGGAGACACCTCGGCGTCGATCTTCGCCGCCTCTCCGGCGTCCTTGACGATCTGCCACGCCGAGACCCGGGAGAGCCGGGTTCCGCGTGCGTTGAGGAACAGTGCCCCGGCCGGGGCCGAGGATCTCGCCTTCGCCGCCATCGACGGACGCACCCGTGACACCCACGCTCCCAGGGCGCGCGCGGCGTGGGATCCGAAGGGCACGATCCGCTCCTTCCCGCCCTTTCCGTAGAGCCGGACGAGCCCTGAGTCGAGGTCGAGATCGTCGAGGTCGACGCCCACGGCCTCGGAGATGCGGGCTCCCGTGGCGTAGAGGAGTTCGAGCAGGGCCGCGGCCCGGATCTGCACGGGTTCCTCGCCGTCGGTGGTGGCGATCATCGCTTCGATCTCGTCGAGCGCCAGTGCCTTGGGCAGTCGCAGTCCTTCCTGCGGTGGGCTGACCTCGGAGGCCGGGTCCGTGGGCGCGAGGTTCTCCCCCAGCGCGAACGTGTGGAATCGTCGCACCGCGACGAGTGCGCGTGCCCGACTCCGCGGTGCCAGTCCCGAATCGAGCAGGTGAAGCGCAAAGTTCTCCACCTTCTGTCGATCGACATCGCCGAGGCGGCTCACCCCGTCATCGGTCAACCAGGTTCCGTACCGGGCGAGGTCACGAGCATAGGCGTCGATCGAGTTCATCGACAGTCCGCGTTCGAACCGCAGGGAGGCGAGATAGGACTCGAAGGCGCGCCGCAGGTCTCCGGGCAGGTTCTCCGGCAGGAGTTCGGCGCCGTGCCGAGCCACAGGGTCTCAGTCCTCGCTCGAACCGATGGTCTCGACCTGAGCACCACGGCCGAATTCGGGGCGGCCGTCGACGAGTCGCCTCGGCGCATCGACGGGACGGAACTCCACCGGTGCTCCTGCAGCTTCGGCGCGCAGCACCCGGTCGACCTGGAAGATCGCGAGCTGGGCGATCGCGTTGGTGATCCGCCCATCGGTCACGGCCGCGAGTGCTTCGTCGATGCCGACCCAGGCGTAACGGAATCCTGCCTCTTCTTCGCCGCGTTCGTGACGGTCGGCTTCGGGAACAGAGGACAGCCCGCGTGCCAGGTAGAGACGCATCGTCTCCGAGCTGCCGCCCGGGGTCAGGCAGGAGTCGCTGAGGACGTCCCAGTGGTCGGCCGTGAGGTCGGCTTCCTCGATAAGTTCCCTCTTCGCCGCTTCGAGCGGGTCCTCTCCGGGAACGTCGAGCAGACCGGCCGGGACCTCCCACAGCCTCGCTCGGACGGGATGCCGGTACTGCTGGGCCAGGAGGATCCGCTGCTCGTCATCGACGACGGCCACGCCGACGGCACCGGTGTGCGCCATGAGATCGCGGACGAGCCCGGACGCCTCGGGCAGGTCGAAGGTCTCTCTGCGGATATCCCACACTGCGCCTTCGTAGACGACCTCGGAGGAGGTGATCGGCGGGACCACCGGATCGTCCTGCAGGATCTCATCGTGCTGAGTGCTCATCGGCTGCCTCCCGAAACTCGACGGTGGTGGAACGGCGAATGCCGCCGGCGCTCTGGCCGACGGCATTCGCTGTGAAGATGGACAACGGTCACTGACGCTCGAGAGCGGCGGCGACCAGACCCGCGAACAGCGGATGAGGTGAGGTCGGACGCGACTTCAGCTCGGGGTGCGCCTGAGTGGAGACGTAGAACGGGTGCTGCTCATGCGGAAGTTCGACGAATTCGACGAGCTCACCGTTCGGTGAGGTTCCGGAGAACTCGAGCCCCGCCTCGGCGAGCTGATCCCGGTAGGTGTTGTTGACCTCGTAGCGGTGACGGTGACGCTCGCTGATCGTCGTGTCCCCATACACGCCGGCCACGACGCTGCCTTCGGTGAGCTTGGCTTCGTAGGTGCCCAGACGCATGGTGCCGCCCAGGTCGCCTTCGCCCTCGACGATCGAGAGCTGCTCGGCCATGGTCGCGATGACCGGAACCGTGGTCTCGGGGTCGAATTCGGACGACGAGGCCGCCTCGATGCCGGCGACGTTGCGCGCGTATTCGATGACCATGCACTGCAGACCCAAGCACAGGCCGAGGGTCGGAATGCCGTTGGTGCGGGTGTATTCGAGTGCGCCGAGCTTGCCTTCGATGCCGCGGATGCCGAAGCCTCCGGGCACGCAGATCGCGTCGAGGCCGGACAGTGCCGACGCGGCTCCGGCTTCGGTGGAGCAGTCATCGGACTGGATCCACTTGATCTTGACCTTCGCATCGTTGGCGAAGCCGCCGTGGCGCAGCGCCTCGGTGACGGAGAGGTAGGCATCGGGCAGGTCGATGTACTTGCCGACGATGCCGATGGTGACTTCCCGGGACGGGTTGTGCACGCGTTCGAGTACCCAGTCCCACTTCGTCCAGTCGACGTCGCGGAACGGCAGGTTGAGGTTGCGGATGACGAACACGTCGAGGCCGCCGTCGTGGAGGACCTTCGGAATGTCGTAGATGCTCGGGGCGTCGACGCAGGACACGACAGCTTCGGTCTCGACGTCGCAGGCGCCGGCGATCTTCGCGCGGATCGAATCCGGCAGCTCGCGGTCGGAGCGGAGCACGATCGCATCGGGCTGGATGCCGATGGAGCGCAGGGTGGCCACCGAGTGCTGGGTCGGCTTCGTCTTCAGCTCTCCGGAGGGCCCGAGGTAGGGCACGAGAGAGACGTGGATGAAGAACACGTTGTCCCGGCCGATGTCGTGACGGACCTGGCGGGCCGCCTCGAGGAAAGGCTGGGATTCGATATCGCCGACGGTGCCGCCGATCTCGGTGATGATGACGTCGGGGCGGTCCGCCTCGGGGCGTTCGGCCTGGGCACGCATCCGCGCCTTGATCTCATCGGTGATGTGCGGGATGACCTGGACGGTGTCGCCGAGGTACGCACCGCGGCGTTCTTTCGCGATCACCGAGGAGTAGATCTGTCCGGTGGTCACATTCGCTGCGCCGTCGAGGTCGTTGTCGAGGAAGCGCTCGTAGTGGCCGATGTCGAGGTCGGTCTCGGCACCATCCTCGGTGACGAAGACTTCGCCGTGCTGGAAGGGGTTCATCGTGCCGGGATCCACGTTGAGGTAGGGATCCAGCTTCTGCATGGCCACGGTGAGGCCGCGCTGAGTGAGCAGATGGCCGAGGCTCGATGCCGTCAGACCCTTGCCCAACGAGGAGGCGACGCCTCCCGTGACGAAGATGTGCTTTGCCGTATGTGTGCCGCCTGGGCCAGTTCGATTCACCACGGGATTTGATTCTATCAAAGTCCGGCTCACGAATCCGAGACGGCGTCGACCTCGGCGTACAGGTCGAGCAGCGTCTCGGAGATCGCCGCACCGTTGCTCACGTCGATGACCCGCTTCTTTGCTGCCACAGCGGAGGTTCCGCGTCCGGCCGGGTCGTCGAGAAGATGATTGATCTCACGCAGCAGCGCCTCCGTGTCGTCGGCGGGAACGGCCTTCGCGGCCTCTCCCCAGATGCCGGCGCGGCGTTCGCTGCCGATGAAGACCGCGGGCTTCGACAGCTGCATGAGGTCTTCGTGGGACAGTCCCGTCATCGTCTCGCTGGCGACGACGACATCGGCAGCGGCCGCGACATCGACGAGGTCTCCAGCCGGTGCCACAAGGACGCCGCGGTCGGAGAATTCGCGGGAGATCGTCGACCGGTCCTTGCCGGTGCCGGTGAGGACGAAGACGACCTTGCGGTCGCGGCGGCGCTGGTTGATCTGGTCGGCGGCGTCGAGGACCGTCGCCAGAGCGGTGTGGTCACGCAGCGCGATGGGGCTGGCGACCATCCAGGTGCCTTCCGCGAGGCCGAGTTCGCGACGGACCTCGGCGCGCGGGGTGCGGACCGTGAGGTCGGCGTCGATGTCCGGGTGGACGAGTTCGGCGCGTTCGACGACCGGGACGCGGCCGCCGTAGTAGTCGACGACGGGTTCGGTCGTGCCGAGCACTGCGGTGGCCGTACGGCCGACGATCTCGGCTCCGGTCTTCTCGATGACGTTGGCGGAGTCGAAGGATTCGATGGTGGCGACAACCTTCGGGTGCAGGCGGGCGGGCAGACCGGTGAAGGCCAGTCCGGCGAGCGTCGCCGCATGCAGTCCGTGCGCGTGGACGATGTCCACGTGCTGGTAGTACTTGTGAAGAGTGAAGGCGGAGCCGGGGTCAGCGGTCGTGAGTCGGCGACGGGCGGTGAGTTCGATCTCGCGGAATTCGCCGGCCAGTTCCTCAGGGACTCCGAAGGTGCCCAGCAGTGACCGGTGCGCGGCGACGGCGACCTTGAAACCGGCCCGGAGGTGACCGAGCACGGCGAGCTTCGCCACTTCGACGACGGGACCGGTGGTATCGGCGAGCACGTGCAGAATCCTCGTGTCTGCGCTCAGTGGGTTGACCTCGCCGGATTCGCTCATTTCCTCATCCTCTTCTTTCGTTCGACGCTGCTTCTAGCCTACCTGGGCAGGCACGAGTTCCGTGTAAAGACCTGCGAGTTCTTCGGCAACTTCCCTCTCATCGGGAAGCTCCGCTCCGCGTGCCCGTGCCCTGGCTCCGAGTTCTGCGCGGCGGGCAGGATCGATGGCGAGTTCGGCCACGGCAGCGGCGAAGGCGGCATCGTCGTCATGGTCGATCAGTATCCCCGCATCGCCGACGAGTTCGGCGCTGCCGCCGGTGGCGGTGGCCACGATCGCCTTGCCGGAGATGAGCGCCTCCTGGAGCACGAGCGCTCGGGCCTCCCACACACTGGTGAGCGCGTAGATGTCCGCAGCGGCCGCGAGTTCGGCGATGTCATCGCGGGGTCCGAGGAAATGCAGGGCCGGAATCGCCGAGGCGGCTGCGGCGTCGTCGTACTGAGCGCGGACGTCGGCGAGCACCTCCTCATCGGCGGCACCGGCGATGAGCGCGACGATCTCGCCCTGGTGGTTCTCATCGCCGAGGCGAGCGAGTGCGCGCACGAACATCGGGTAGTTCTTCTGTTTGGCGACGCGGCCGACGGCGAGCACGATCAGGGCCCCTGGGGCGAAGTCGAACTCCTCGGCCAAGCTCGAGCGGGTGGTGGCGGCCGCCTCGGCGGACACTGGGGTCACCTCGGGGGCGGCGGCGGGGAGGAATCGGGCGGTCTGCGCACCGATTTCGCGGGCGCGGTCGACGAGGTCGGTGCTCGCGCCGAGGACGAGGTCGGCCCCGCGGGCGAGCATCGTCTCGACTCGGGTTTCGACCCGTCCGCGCAGTCCCTGTCCGCTGGCCTGGTTGTGGAGGCTGAGGACGAACTTCGGTCGGGTCTTCAGCGTGCGCAGGGTCAGCAGGGTGATGAGCCCGGCGCGGAAACCGTGGGCGTGGACGATCTGCGGGGAGAAGCTGCGCAGCAGTGTGCGCTGCCGGCGGACGAGGGCTGCGTCGGAGGCGCCGATTCCGGTGCCGAGTTCGAGGACGCCGAATCGGACTCCGGGCAGCAGCGAGAAGCCGAAGTGTTCGTCGGTGGCGGCCGGTCCGATGACGCCGATCTCATGTCCGGCGGCGGCGAGGTCGCGAGCGAGTGCGTGCACGTGGGTGCCGACTCCCCCGGTCGAGGTGCCGATGGTGAAGACGATTCTCATGAGTCTTCCTCCCTGTCGGTATCGCTGGGTCTGTCGATGTCGCTGGGGCCGTGGTCTCTGGTCTGCGCTTCGGCGGCGTGCACGGTCGTTTCGTCGTTGACGCCGGCCCGGTTCCGGTCGGCGAGCAGGCCGCGGACCTCTCCGAGGAACCCGCGGTCGATGATGAGCACGATGAGTCCGAAGACGATGCAGCCGAGGAGGGCTGCGACGATTCCGGCGATGACCGCGGAGCTTGCGGAGTTGTCGAGGAGTCCCCCGAACCACTGCGAGGTGACGACTCCGGCGGTGCCGGCGACGACGGCGGCCCCGAGCGCGAGCAGCGACCGACGTCCGACGAGGGCGAGTCCGGTGGGGCCGAGGACGCGGCGCATATTCACGAGCAGGAATACTCCGGCGACGGTCATGCCCAGCACATAGCCGCTGCAGATGCAGATGAGGGTCAGTCCGGGATTGCCGTTCGAGCCGGTGACGAGGATGGCTCCGACCATGCCGACGATGACGAGGATCCACCCCGTCGTCGTGGCGGCAGCCGAATAGCGGGAGCGTTCCACCGCATAGAAGACGCGGGTGCCCCACGCTACGAAGGACCACCCGGGCACGGCCAAGGCCATGACCATGATCGCCGTGGCCATGGAGTCGAAGGGTGCGGCGGATTCGCTTTCGGCGTCGATGGCGATGAAGAAGGTCTGCAGGGGGCCTGCTGCCGAGAGCAGGATGACGGCGCCGAGTCCGCCGATGGCGATGATGAGGGCCGTCGTCGTCGAGGTCACCGACCGCATCCGAGCCCCGGCTTCCGCACGTCTGTGCTCGGTCGCCTCGGGATCGGTGGATCGTCCCACCCAGGTCGACAAGGTCGGGAAGACCACCGTCGCCACGGTCACGGCGAGCACCGCATAGGGCAGCAGGTAGACGGCGTTGATGTAGCTGAAGAGGACGAGCGTGCCGTCCCCACCGACATGGTTGGCCAGGCTCAGGGTTGCGAGCACGGCAGCCTGCTGAGCGAGCAGGGCCGACATTCCGGCTCCGGCCAGACGCAGCGCACGGTGGGCGACTCCGGGTGGGAAGGAGAAGGTGGGACGCAGCTTCAGCCCGGTCGTGGCCATCGGCAGGGCGAGCGGCAGCGCGAGGGCTGCGACGCCGACGGTGGTGCCCCAGCCGAGCCAGCCGAGGTGGGTCTGCCAGGTATCGTCGCTGCCGCCGACGGAACTGTAGGCGATATAGCTGCCGATGACGATGAGGCTGGAGAGCAGCGGGGCGAACGCCGGCCACAGGAACTTCCGGTGGGCCTGCAGCACTCCGGTGAGCACGGCGCCGATTCCGTAGAGGACGAGCTGCGGGGAGAACATGAGCAGCAGCTCCACGGTCGCCTGCACTCCCGCGGCGCTCGTCTTCGTGTCGACGAGGATCCTCGCGATCTGCGGGGCGAACACGGCCAGCAGGATCGACAGGGGCAGGGTGACGCTGACCGCCCAGGTCAGCAGGCCGGAGGCGATGCGTCCGGCGGTCTCCCGGTCCGATCTGGCCAAGGGAACGGCGAGCAGCGGGATGACCGCTCCGGCCAGGGCGCCTCCGGCGACGACCTCGAAGAGGATGTTCGGGACCTGGTTGGCACTCTGGTAGGCGGTGCCGACGGTGCCGGCGCCGACGTTTGCCGAGAACACCAGCCAGCGCAAGAAGCCGACCAAACGGGTCAGCAGGGTGATGATCGATACGAGCAGCGCCGTGGAGGCGAGGACTCGAACGAGCTTGTTCACTTATCCTCGCGGCCGAACGAGTCGATCTCCCGCAGTCCCGGAGTCGATTCGATGACGGAGGTGAAGGAGACCTTCTCGCTGGCCAGGGTGAGTCCGGCGAGGACAGCGAGGATGAGGCGTCGCTGTGCCGGTGTGGCGGTTTCGGCGAGGATCACGCCGATTGCCGCTCCCAGGGCATTGGCTCCGGTGTCGCCGAGCATCGCATCACCGGCGAGGTCGTCGGGCCAGGCTGCGGCCGTGGCGCCGGCGATCGCTCCGGCTGGCGCCCAGGACACGCGGCGATGGTGGTCGGTGAAGGCCAGGGTCAGTGCTCCGGCCTTGAGCGCCCGGCCCGGCCGCAGGTCGAGGAGGTTGAACAGGTTCGCAGAGCCCGCGATCACTCCCCCGGTGACGATGACATCCGCGGTGGCCGCGTACCAGGGCCGGTCGCTTGTCGAGTGCGTGGAGCCGAAGAGCCCGGACGGCCGCGTACGGCTGCGCAGGATCGCGGCGGCCGCGATCGAGGCGAGCGGAATGCCGGTGACCTTGATGGCCCCGGTCGTGATCTCCCCGCGGGCCAGGGCCGACAGATGACCGCGAAGTCCTTTGGAGGATCCGGATTCGCAGAAGTCGTCGACGGCGCCGAGGCTGCCCGCCGCGGCCGTGGCCAGCAGGGTCGCCGACCGCTGCCGAGGGTCTTCGATGAGCAGGCTGCCAGCCAGCAGTCCCGCCGCGACGGCAGGGCCTTCGGCGAGTGAGACGTCGTGTCCGGCGTGGTTGGTGCGCACCACGGAATCGTGGGTGCGCAGCCGTGATCTGAGCACGGCTTTCGTCGCGGCGAAGCCGGCGAGTCCGGCGACGGCGGTGCTGACGATGGAGCGGATCATTTCTCGTCTCCCTTCGGGGTGTCGTCGGACGGCTTCTCTTCGATCTTGCCCGGCAGAATGCCTTCGGCGTCCTCAGCGAATCCGAAGTGTCCGTGCTTTCCGGCTTCCCCGGAGGCCAGGGCCCGCACGGTGATGACGGGACCGGCGCCGAGGCCGAGGCCGTCGACGGTGCTGGCGCGGGACTTCTCCGTCCGCAGCACGTTGACGAGTCCGTTCTGTGCCGAGCCGGCGTCGCCGGCGACGACCACCGAGGTGGCTTCGGCGGTGAGCGCGGTGATGAAGTCGGTGACGAGGGTGCGGGTGCCCTTGTCGTCGGTGGCCTTCGGGCTGGGTTCGGTGTCCTCGGCCAGTGTCGAGTTCTCATCATCGATGACGATGAACAGCGAGGTGGTCTTGTGGTCTGTGTCGGTGCGCAGACGGTCGGCTTCGACGAAGACGTCGTAGAGCTTCGCCGCCTGCTTCTCCGCATCGGCCTGATCGTCCTCGTCTTCGAGCATCGAAGCGTCACCGGTCAGGGCGATGACGAGGGCGGCGCGGATCGCGGTCGAATCGTCCTTCGGCAGGTGCGGCACGACTGTGCGCAGCCGCTTGAGGAACTGGGTGGAATCCTCCAGGCTGAGCGTGTTCGGCACGAACGAGACGTCACCGGCGATGGTGCCGTCGGCTTCCTTGACCCGGTTGCTGACCTCTTCGACCTGCTCGGAGTCCGCCTCGGGGGCGGCGATGATGCTCACTTCCTGCCCGTCGAGGGTGCCGTCGATGAGTTCCGGGGCCGCGGCGGTGACGAATTCGTTCTGCTTGTCGATATTGCCCTTGGCGGCGTCGAGGTCGGAGCGCAGGTTGTCGCGGTCCGAGCGCAGCGCATCGACCTGGCTCTGCAGGGACTCCCCGATCGGTTCCTTCAGCGGTCCCGCGCCGAGGACGATGCCGACGGCGAGGGCGAGGAACACCGAGACGAGGGAGACGAGGTGGTAGCGGAAATCAATCACTGGTCAGTCCTTGGATGAGGCCGGCGGAATCGGTCGAAGCTGCGGGGTCGCCGCCGAAGAGGGAGCCGATCCAGCCGAAGAGGCCGTCGAGTTGGGCGCCGATGAGGCCGAGGAAGGTCTGTCCGGCCGAGGTCGCGGTCATCGCCACACCGAGGGCGACGAGACCGGCGATGATGAGCACGGCCAGCTGCAGGCTGGAGATGCGCTGCCGGTAGAGCAGGGACACGCCTTTGGCGTCGATGAGCTTCGATCCCACACGCAACCGGGTGATGAACGTCGAGGCCATGCCCTTGCGGCCCTTGTCGAGGAACTCCATGACGGTGTCGTGGGTGCCCACGGCGACGATGAGTTCGGCACCCTTGTCATCGGCGAGCAGCATGGCGATGTCCTCGCTCGTACCCGAGGCCGCGAAGGCCACGCATTCGACTCCGAGGGCTTCGACCCGTTCGGTGCCCGGGGCGGTGCCGTCACGGTAGGCGTGGACGACGATCTCGGCACCCGAGGTCAGAGCGGTGTCGGACACGGAGTCCATGTCCCCGACGATCATGTCCGGTCGGTAGCCGGCTTCGATGATGGCATCGGCTCCGCCGTCGACGCCGATGAGCAGCGGCCGGTATTCGCGGATATAGGAGGCCAGCATCGCCAGGTCCTCCTTGTAGTGGTACCCGCGGACGACGATGAGCACATGCCGGTCGGTGAACGTCGTCTTCACCTCGGGCACGACGAGTTCGGCCGAGAGCAGGTCGGAGTCCTTGCGGATGTATTCGATCGTATTGTCGATGAAGTCCACGAGCACGGAGTTCATTCCGGCTTCGGCGGCGTGCATGTCCTCGGAGATCGTCTCCGCCGTCTGCAGGACTCCCGTGGCCACCTCGGTTTCGCCTGCGTATACGGTGGCGCCCTCGATGGAGATCTCGGCGTTTTCGTCGACCGTATCGAAGATGTCGGCTCCGGCGGCGTCGATGAGGGGGATGCCGGCGTCGACGATGATGCTCGGGCCGAGGTTCGGGTAGCGGCCGGAGATCGACTTGTCGGCGTTGATCACCGCGGCCGGCCGACAGGCGACGAGGGCTTCGGCGGAGATCCGGTCGATATCGGAGTGCTTGATGATGGCGATGTCGCCTGCTTGGAGGCGTTTCGTCAGATTCTTCGTGCGTCGGTCCAAGCGGGCAGGGGCGGGGCCGAACCGGGTCGGTGCGGTGAGGTTCTCACGGTGTCTGCGCACTTTCATGGTCCGCCCATTCTCTCATCTGCTGCCAACGCCGGCCTCCTTGACCTGCCGAGCGTTGTCGAGCAGTTCGGCTGCATGGGCCTTCGCGGAGGCGGAGTCGTCCATGCCCGCCAACATGCGGGAGAGTTCGACGACGCGTTCTTCGTCGGTCAGTTCCTGCACTCCCGAGCGCACGGTCTCGGCGTCATCGTCCTTGACGATGGTCACATGGGTGTCGGCCCAGGCGGCGACCTGCGGCAGGTGGGTGACGACGATGACCTGCGCGCCCTGGGCGAGCTTGGCCAGCCGACGTCCGATCTCCACGGCAGCTTTGCCGCCGACTCCGGCGTCGACTTCGTCGAAGACGTAGGTGGGGATGGATTCGCTGGCGGCTCGGACGACTTCGATGGCGAGCATGACACGGGAGAGCTCACCGCCGCTGGCGATCTTCGCGATGTCGTCGGGAATGGAGGATTCGTGGGCGGCGAAGGTCAGCCGAACCTCGTCGGCCCCGTGGGTGGTGGGTTCACGTTCGGAGATCTCGAAGGCGACCGCTGCCTTCGGCATCGACAGGGCGGTGAGCTCTTCGCTGACCGCTGCGGAGAATTCGTCCGCGGTGGCCTTGCGGATCTCGGTGAGCGCCGAGGCGGCCGCCTCCATGGTCTCGCGGGCTGAGTCGAGCTCGGCGTCGAGTCCGTCGAGGTCGCGGTCCTCGGCTTCGAGTTCGGCGAGTTCCGCGGCCGAGCGGGATTCGAAGTCGAGGACTTCGGCGACGTCTTGGCCGTAGGGGGCCAGGGTGCCGAGTTCCGCGCGGCGTGCTTCGGTCTCTTCCAGCGAGGTTTCGCCGAGTTCGTCGAAACCGGAGAGGTAGGACGACAGTTCCGCGGCGGAGTCGGAGAGGCGAAGCACGGCGTCGCCGAGGGCTTCGCGGATGGTGACGAGTTCCTTGTCGGAGCCTTCGACATCGGTGATCGTGCTGATGGCCTGGTGGACGAGGTCGACGGCGGCGCCGGCATCGTCGATCTCGGAACCGAGCAGCAGGTCGTGGGCGGCACCGACGGCGCGGGTGATCTCGGCGGCGGCACCGAGTTTCGCGGACTGTGCGGCCAGGGTCTCGTCTTCGCCGGGTTCGGGGCGGACCTTGTCGATGGTCTCCAGGCAGCCGCGCAGCCACAGGATGCGTTCGCGGCGGGCGGCGGTGGAGTCTTTGATGCGGCTGACGCGGGCTTCGGTCTCGCGCCAGTTCTCGAAGGCGGCACGGTAACGATCGGCCACCTCGGCGAGAGCAGTGCCACCGGCGGCGTCGAGGAGGTGACGCTGTTGGGCGGCGCCTTTGAGGCGCAGCTGTTCGGACTGGCCGTGGAGGGTGATGAGGTCGGAGGAGATGTCGGTGAGCACGGAGATCGGCACGGTGCGACCGCCGGCGGTGGCTCGGGCGCGGCCCTTGAGCGCCACGGTGCGGGAGATGATCGCTTCGTCGTCGGCGCTGCCGCCGGCCTCTTCGATGCGTTCGCGCACGGGTTCGGCCACATCGGTGAAGATGCCTTCGACTTCGGCTTTCTCTGCGCCTTTGCGCACGACTCCGGAGCCGACCTTGCGGCCCATGAGCAGGGACAGGGCGGAGACGAACATGGTCTTTCCCGCACCGGTCTCACCGGTGACGACGGTGAAGCCGGTGTCGAGTTCGACGGCGGCCTCGGCGATGACGCCGAGGTGGGAGATGCGCAGTTCGGAGATCATTCAGGCCTCCTTGATCGGTCCTCGCCAGCCGGAGACGGGCAGGCGGAACTTCGCGACGAGTCGGTCGGTGAAGGGGCCGGTGTGGAGGCGGGCGAGTCGGATCGGTGATTTCGAGCGGGTGGCTTCCACGCGGGCCCCGGACGGCAGCTCGAGGGCGCGGCGGCCGTCGCACCACAGCACTGCGGAGAATTCGGGGTTCATCTGGGAGATCTCCACGCCGAGGCGGGAGGTCGGGTTGACGACGAGCGGTTTGGAGAACAGGGCGTGGGCGGAGATCGGGACGAGGATGAGTGCTTCGACCTCGGGCCAGACGATGGGTCCGCCGGCGGAGAACGAGTACGCGGTCGAGCCGGTGGGGGTGGCGAGGATGACGCCGTCGCAGCCGAAGGAGGACACGGGGCGGGCGTCGACGCCGAGGACGACGTCGATCATCCGGGATTTCGAGGTCTTCTCGATGGTCGCCTCGTTGAGGGCCCAGGCATTGAAGATGTTCTCGCCTTCGTGCCACACGGACACGTCGAGGGCGAGCCGCTCCTCGACGGAATAGTCACGCTGGGAGGCGCGGTGGACCGCCTCGGCGAGGTCTTCCTTCTCGCTTTCGGCGAGGAAGCCGACATGGCCCAGGTTGATGCCCATGAGCGGGGCGCCGGAGCCGTGGAAGCGTTCGGCAGCGCGCAGGATCGTGCCGTCGCCGCCGAGGACGATGACGAGTTCGCAGGCGTTCTTCCACTCCCCCAGTTCGGAGGGGTCGATGATCGTGCAGTGGTTGAGGATGGGTTCGTCGTCGACGGCCTCGGCCTGGCGGGCGCGGATGCCGACGATCTCGTCGGAGAGGACGACGGGAGTGACTCCATCGTCGAGGAGGGCCTTGAACACGCTGACGGCGGCCACGGCCGACTCATCACGTTGGGGGTGCAGCAGCACCATGATGTGTCTGGTCACGACTCTCCTCTCATCATTTCGTCCAGGTGGGCGGGGATGTCTGCTTGGTCGAGCCTATCGGACTGGTCATGTGTTCGGCCTGGGCGAACACGCAGGAAGTACTCTCGGTTCCCGCTGGGGCCCGGCAGCGGTGAGGGTGCGATGTCGGTGACGCGTCCGGCGTGTTCTCTCACGGCGTCGAGGACGGAGTCGATGGCGCGGCGGCGTTTCTCCCGGCTGGTGACGACTCCGTGTTTGTCCAGCGATGCTCGTGCCAGTTCGAATTGGGGTTTGACCATGAGGAGGAGTTCTCCCGCGGCCGCGGTGGCGGCCAGCAGCGGTCCGATGAGCAGGCGCAGGGAGATGAAGGAGACGTCGGCGACGACGAGGTCGACGGTCGGCACGTCGGAGTCGGTCAGTTCGCGGAGGTTGAGTCTTTCGCGGACGTGGACGCGCGGGTCGTCGCGGAGGATGGTCGCGAGTTGGTCGTGGCCGACGTCGACGGCCCAGACGTGTGCGACACCGTGATGAAGGAGGACTTGGGTGAAGCCTCCGGTGGAGGCGCCCGCATCGAGGGCCGTCAGATCATTGAGTCGGTCGGTGAGGTCGAAAGCCTCGAGCGCGCCGAGGAGTTTGTGGGCGCTGCGGGCGACCCAGGGGTCGGGTTCGGTGACGGAGACGTCGTCGGTGTCTCTCACATCTTGGGAGGCCTTGGTCGCGGTGCGGCCGTTGACGCTGACGCGACCGGCGGCGATTTCACGGGCGGCGCGAGAGCGGGAGTTCAGCAGCCCGCGGTCGACAAGTGCCCGGTCGAGTCTGCTCACAAGGAGCCCACCTGCGCGTCGAGGTCGCCCAGCAGGGAGTTGAGAAGTTCGTGCCGCTCAGCCGCCGGTGCTTCTTTGGCCTCGGCGAGGCTGGACCGCCAGGTCTCGATCGGCACGTCCCCGCTCACCGAGGCGGGTGTCGGGGCAGAAGCAGGGCCGGGTGTCGGGGTCGAGTTCGTGCCGGGATTCGGGCCGGGTCCTGGGCCGGGAGTTGGGATCTGGCTCATGAGTCCTCCCCGATCCGGCGGGGCAGGCGTCCTTCGGACAGGACCGCCTCGGCGTCGGTCTCCCCCGCGTCGATGGCAGCCCAGGCTCGACGGAGTTCGGCTTCGATCCGGGCGGACTCGCCGCGGTCGGTGCCGGTGATGAGGGCTTCGAGTCCGCGCAGATTCGGCAGGATGAACGTCGGTCGGCGCTCCGGGCCGGCACGCAGGGCATCGTGGATGTCATGGATTCCGGTGAGGACGAGGGCGGTGTCGATGCCGGCGGCACAGCCGCCTTCGATATCGGTGTTGAGGCGGTCGCCGACCATGAGGGGCCGATGCGCGCCGAGGCGGCCGGCCGCGAAGTCCATCATGTGCGGTGCAGGTTTGCCGACGATGATGGGGGTGGCGTCGGTGAGTCGGGCGATGAGGTCGACGAAGGCACCGTTGCCGGGGACTTTCCCGGTTTCTGTGAGGAGGGAGAAGTCGGGGTTGCTCGCCCACCATTCGGCGCCCGAGCGGATGATTTCGCAGGTGCGCACGATCTTCGTGTAGTCGATCTCCGGGTCGAGTCCCTGAGCGACGGCGACGGGTTCGGCGTCGAGTGAGTCGGTGATCTCGAGGCCCGCCTCTTCGAGCGCGACCCGCAGTCCGGTCGTGCCGAGGAGGTGGACGCGGGCGCCCGGCCCGAATCGTTCGGCTAAGCGTTCGGCGAGCACCTGCGCCGAGGTGGTCACTTCGCCCTCGGAGGCGTTGACGCCCATTCCGGTGATCTTCTCGGCGGTGGCTGCGGCCGTGCGGGTGGCGTTGTTCGTGACGTAGTTGACCGGGATCGACTGGGAGTGGAGCCAATTGATGCCGTCGACGGCGCCATCGACGGCATGTGTGCCGTGGTAGACGACTCCGTCGAGGTCGAACAGGACGCAGTCGATGGGCGTGCCCGATGATTCGGGCAGGCGCCCATCTGCTGAGTTGTGCTGTTCGGCGGTCAGTGTCACTGCTCTCCGTCGGCCTCGTCTGCTGTTGTGTCGGGCTCGGAGCCTGCGTCGGCTTCTGCGTCGGCGAGGATCTCGTCGAGTTCGGCTTCGATCTCGTCGTCGGTGACCTTGACTGACTTCAGTTCCTTCGCCGAGACATGCGTCTTCGACTTCGGTGCTGCGGCCGGAGCCTCGGTGTGGTCCCCAGCTTCTGCTCCCTCCGCGGGAGCGTCGACAGCGTCGGATTCCGCCTGCGGTGTCTTAGCTTCGGGCTCGCTGGCCGAGCCTTCTTCGGCTTCGGCCGTCTCAGCGGTTTCAGCGTCGGCAGCTTCGGGGCCGTCCTCGACTTCTTCGACGGTTTCGATTTCGACGCCGGCGTTGAGGTCAGGCTCTTCGTCGCCGAAGAGGGTGCCGGTCGCCTTGGCGGTCCGGCGCGAGAGCTCTTCGTATTTGTCGGCGAGTTCGGGTTCGCCGTCGATGCGCAGCACCTCGGCGTAGGCCGCCATGAGACGGACCAGTCCGCCGCCGGGCTTCTGGGTGAAGTCCTCGGCTTCGATGAGTCGGCGCGCACCGGCGATGTCGTCGAGGTCGGACTTGGCTCCGGCAGCGACGATGACGAGTTCGGTGCGGGTGTCGTTGTCGAGATCGAGTTCTTCCGAGTTCTTCAGCAGCTCGATGGCCTTCTCGGGCTTGCCGCGGCCGCGTTCGGCGTCGGCGATCAGCGCGATGTTGTCATTCGAGCCGGAGATGCGGCGGTGGGTGCGCAGTTCGCGGACGGCTTCGTCGTAGTTCTCCACGTAGTACGCGGCGATGCCGAGTGCTTCGCGGACGACTGCGACACGACCGGCGCGGGCCATGGCGGCCTTGGCGTGTTCATGAGCGCGTTCCGGATCGAGGTCGAGCAGCCCGCCTGCGGCGACGAGGTGCTTGGCGACCATGTCGGCGTTCTCTTTGTCCAGGGAACGCAGCTGTGACGAAATCTCTTTGTCGAGTTCACGACCGGTGACGCCTTCGGGAATCTCGGGTTCCTGAATGCGCGGACGGCGGGCACGCTGTTCGCGTGCGTAGTCGCCGGTGTCGGTCTTGCGGGATGCTCGGCGGTCGTTGTCGTTGCGACCGTAGCCGCCGCGTCCTCCGCGGTTGTCGTCCCGTCGGTTTCCCCTGTAGCCAGCACGGCGGTCATCACCGTCGCGACGATCCCGGTTGAAGCCGCCACGGCGATCGTCATCGTTACGACGGTTGCCCTGGTAGCCGCCTCGGCGGTCATCTCCATCACGGCGGTCACGATTGAACCCACCGCGACGGTCATCGTCGTTGCGACGGTTGCCCTGGTAGCCGCCCCGGCGGTCGTCACCATCACGACGATCCCGGTTGAAGCCGCCACGACGGTCATCATCGTTTCGGCGGTTCTGTCCATAGCCGCCTCGGCGATCGTCGTCGTTACGACGGTTGCCCTGGTCCCCACCTCGGCGGTCATCACCGTCACGGCGATCTCGGTTGAATCCGCCACGGCGATCATCATCGCGGCGATCCCGGCTGAACCCGCCACGACGATCATCGTCGTTCCTGCGGTTCTGTCCATAGCCGCCTCGGCGATCGTCGTCGTTGCGACGGTTGCCTTGGTACCCACCTCGGCGGTCATCACCGTCACGGCGATCTCGATTGAATCCGCCACGGCGATCATCGTCGTTGCGACGATTGCCCTGGTAGCCGCCTCGGCGGTCGGACTGGCGTGGCCCGCGGCCGTCCCGGTTGTCCGGACGACGGTTGCGATTGTTGTCGCGATCTGAGCGGTGACCGCCATCTGCGCGGCGGTTGTCCTGGCTGTCTCGCGAATCCCCTTGGGCCACGATTCTCCCTATGAAGTCTTTTCGGTGTTCCGCTCTATTCTAGTCCACTCGCCGCTTCGACGCCGTGTGGGCGGGGACACGTCAGCACCTCGATTCCACTCAGCGCCGCGCCCGTTGTTCTGTGGGTCAACGCCCAGGTCACCGCCTCAGCGCTCTGTTAGAATCAAGGCGAATCCAGTGGAACGGCCGACGGCAATCGAAGAGGTTCGGCGGCAGCGGATGTCCGCGCCGCCTCGACACCAGGGGACGAATGACACCTGACGTGGAAGCTCATTGTGCGGATGACGGATGTCTCCGCGATTCCACGATCAGAATTTCGGGCCCCGTTGCCGGCCCGTCCCCCAGTGCGGCTAGTGCTTGCCTGTCCCCCATTGCCGCCGCTGTCCCCCGCCATGTGATGACCAAGATCACTTGCCGGTGTGACCAGCATCATCGGATTGCGCGTTCGGCCCCTGATTTCGCCTATTGTGATTGCCGGAAGCATGTGAATGAATGCTGCCGAAGCAGTTCGAGTCGCAGGTCAAACGGCAGATCCGTGGCCATCCGGAAACTCCCCGACACCACAGGCTCCACTGCCGCGACTGCGCGTTCGGCCCTTCAGATCGCACAACCGTTCACCCGCTAGGAATAGGAGAAATCGTGCCAAACACACTCTTCATCGACGGACAGTGGGTTTCAGCCGTCAACGGTGGAACCCGGAAGATCCATAACCCGGCCGACGGCAGCTTCGTCGCCGAGGTGGACGAAGCCAGCCCCGAAGATACCGAGCTGGCGATCAAGGCCGCTCGCCGCGCCTTCGACTCCGGCGTCTGGTCGTCGGTTCCCGCCAGCGAACGCGGCGATCTCCTGCTGAAGTTCGCCGCCGTTCTGCGTGAGCGCAAGGACGAATTCGCGCGCGCCGAGTCCCTCGACACCGGCAAGCGCTTCGTCGAATCGCAGATCGACATGGACGACATCGCGAACTGCTTCGACTACTTCGGCAAGCTCGCCGCAAACGATGCCGGCCGCGTCGTCGACGCCGGCACCGACACCGTTGCGTCGAAGATCGTGCACGAGCCCGTCGGCGTCTGCGCGCTCATCACCCCGTGGAACTACCCGCTGCTGCAGGCCGCGTGGAAGATCGCCCCGGCCATCGCCGCCGGCAACACCTTCATCCTCAAGCCTGCCGAGCTCACCCCGCACACGGCGATCCTCACCATGCAGGTCCTCGAGGAACTCGGTCTGCCGGCCGGGGTCGGCAACCTCATCCTCGGTGCGGGTGCCGATGCCGGTGCCCCGCTGTCGACGCATGAGGGCATCGACATGGTCTCGTTCACCGGTGGCCTCGTCACCGGTCGACTGCTGTTCCGCAACGCCGCCGACTCGATCAAGAAGATCGCCCTTGAGCTCGGCGGCAAGAACCCGAACGTCATCTTCGCCGATGCCGACTTCGATGCGGCTCTGGACAATGCTCTCAACGGCGCCTTCGTCCACTCCGGTCAGGTGTGCTCGGCCGGTGCCCGACTCATCGTCGAGGAATCCATCGCCGAGGAATTCGTCAACCGCCTCGTCGAACGTGCCGAGCAGATCCGCCTCGGCGGTCCCTTCGACGAGAACGCCGAAACCGGTCCCCTCATCTCCGCAGCACACCGCGACAAGGTGCATGCCTACGTCGAGAAGGGCATCTCCGAAGGCGCTCGTCTGCGCTGCGGCGGCAAGTTCGGTGAAGGTGACTTGGAGAACGGGTTCTACTACCTGCCGACCGTGCTCGACCAGGTCAAGCGCGGAATGTCCGTCGTCTCCGACGAGGCCTTCGGCCCCGTCGTCACCGTCGAGACCTTCTCCACCGTCGATGAGGCCGTCGAGATCGCCAATGACACCTACTACGGTCTGGCCGGAGCAGTGTGGAGCCAGGATGCGGGCAAGACCCAGCTGGTCGCTCAGCGTCTGCGCCACGGCACCATCTGGATCAACGACTTCCACCCCTACCTGCCGCAGGCCGAATGGGGCGGTTACAAGCAGTCCGGCTTCGGACGCGAGCTCGGCCCCACTGGTCTAGCCGAATACCAGGAAGCCAAGCACATCTACCAGAACCTCGAGCCGGCAGTCACCGGCTGGTTCCCCGATCACACCAAGTGATCCGCCGCAGCCTGTAGACGAATACCGCAGTACAAGGAGAGATGAACAGTGAAGACTACTCATAGCTTTGATTACGTCGTCGTGGGCGGCGGTTCCGCCGGCGCAGCGGTCGCGGCCCGACTGAGCGAGGACCCCGAAGTCACCGTCGGACTCCTCGAAGCCGGCCCCACCGACACGGACAAGGACGTCGTCCTTGAGCTCAACCGCTGGATGGAGCTCCTCGAATCCGGCTACGACTGGGACTACCCGATCGAAGAGCAGGAGAACGGCAACTCGCACATGCGCCACGCTCGCGCCAAGGTGCTCGGCGGCTGCTCGTCCCACAACTCGTGCATCGCCTTCTGGGCTCCGCGCGAGGATCTCGATGAGTGGGAAGAGAAGCACGGCGCAGCCGGATGGGGCTCGAAGGACACCTTTGGCCTGTACAAGAAGCTCGAGAACAATGAACTGCCCGGCGACCACCACGGCCACGACGGCCCGGTCCGTCTGATAAACGTGCCCCCGGTCGATCCCTGTGGCGTCGCACTCCTCGATGCCTGCGAGCAGGCCGGCATCCCTCGCGTGCAGTTCAACGAGGGTCAGACCGTCATCAACGGTGCGAACTTCTTCCAGGTCAACCGCAAGGACGACGGCACCCGGTCGTCCTCCTCGGTGTCCTACCTCCACCCGATCCTCGACCGTGAGAACCTCACGATCCTCACCGACACTCAGGCCAAGGAGCTCGAGTTCGACGAGGACGACAACTGCACGGCCGTGCTCGTGGTCAACAACGCCTTCGGCAAGACCAACCGGATCGAGGCGAAGAAGGAAGTCATCGTCTCCTCCGGCGCGATCAACACCCCGCAGCTGCTCATGCTCTCGGGCATCGGCCCGAAGGCCCACCTCGCCGAGGTCGGCATCGAGGCTCGCGTGGATTCGCCGGGAGTCGGCGAGCACCTGGGCGATCACCCGGAGGGCGTCATCTCCTGGGAGGCCAAAAAGCCGATGGTCGAGGATTCCACCCAGTGGTGGGAGATCGGCATCTTCTCCCCCACCGAGGACGGGCTCGACCGTCCGGACCTGATGATGCACTACGGCTCGGTGCCCTTCGATATGCACACCCTGCGTCAGGGCTACAAGACCTCGGAGAACTCCTTCTGCCTCACCCCGAATGTCACTCATGCGAAGTCGCGCGGCACTGTGCGCCTGCGCTCGAAGGACTTCCGTGACAAGCCGAAGGTCGATCCCCGCTACTTCACCGATCCGGAAGGCCATGACATGCGCGTCATGGTCGCCGGCATCAAGAAGGCCCGCGAGATCGTCTCCCAGGATGCCATGTCCGAATGGGCCGGCGAGGAGCTGTTCCCCGGCAAGGACGTCCAGACCGACGAGCAGATCGCCGACTACATCACCCGCACGCACAACACCGTCTACCACCCGGTCGGCACGGTGCGCATGGGTGCTGCCGATGATGAGATGTCACCGCTGGATCCGCAGCTGCGGGTCAAGGGAGTCAACCGTCTGCGCGTCGTCGATGCCTCGGCGATGCCGGAGATCACCACGGTCAACCCCAACATCACCGTGATGATGATGGGTGAGAAGTGCGCGGAGATGATCAAGAACGGTCAGTGATCTGACCGGGCCGCCAGATGCTCAGGTCACCGAGGCGGCCCTGCGCTGATTCGATGACCTGAGTGGGACCTTCCGGCCCAGAACCGAAACGACCAAGGGGGCGCTGCGATCGCAGCGCCCCCTTCGCTTCCGCTCGTGCCAACTGTGTAGGTCATCCACGACGAAATCACGATCTGGCAAAAGTTATCGAACTTCTACCAGAATCGTCTGTTCAAAATTTACCCAAGCGGCCAGTATTCCGAACTTCTCACTTCGGACTGTCCAGCTAACACACGCTTAATGGGCACGGCGAACTCGTTCGCGACCATCAAAGGATCGCCTGGGCTATCCAGTTTGAGAAATTTCAACTGCTTCAAGGAATCCGGCACAACATCAAGGCAGTCTTCTTCAATCGCAGCGAAAATTGTAACGTCCCTACGCCCCATATAGCGACTCAAAAACGATTCGAACTCCGACCTGCACCAGTTTGACCGAAGAAATCCGTCGGAGACCCAGAAAATCACCGCATCAGAACTTCGAACGCCGCCCTCGATGGCAGTAGCCAGGTTTTGCCCGTACTCAATATCGTGAATATCAAACCAAGTAGGAACATTCCGATCCGCCAGCAGTTGCTGCAGCTCGGTTACTTCGGGTTTCCTGTCGGACTGATGGCTGAGAAATACGCGTGATTTTGCTACCCATGAACTGAAATCAAAGCCCAACTTCTCCAGTTCAAGTTTCGACTTATACTCAAATGGAATAACTATTTCCATTCCCTCCAATGTGCCGATTGAATTCAACCTCCTCTTAGACAGCGCTTCGACTAGACTCTCAGGAGTGATATCGGTGCGCACCTTTCCGCCAGCGTTAGCCAGGATTTCCTGCGCTTCAAGCGCCTTCTCTTTAGCGCTTGACGACCCAGCCAAGAATGCCAGTTCAGAAAATAATCTCAAATCATAGGGAATATCTGACCAATAAATAGTCATACCAGTCAGAACGTCTTTGTCGAAGATATTTACTCTGTTAAGGGCGCTTAGCACGTTCTCGCGATCTCCATAGTCAAACTCCCAAATTTGAATATAATGATTCATATTCCCTCCAACCGCATTCATTTAGTCTTAGTGTTGCATTCTGTAGGCTGATTCGATGCCGTGGCTTCAACCAGTGACTGGCTCAAACTCCGTGAACGCAGTCCAAGCTACTCGTTCGTGTCTTTTCCAGCCGTTCGTCGGCTGCCGGTGCGGCTGGCCAGTGTCCCCTCACGTCGCCCCTTCTTCTCATGAGGGATTTCGATATAGGGGTCACGGAACTTCGGCGCCGGTTCGACGGCCTGCGGTTCGGTGACGACCTCCTCCTCATCGTCGTATTCGTGACCGAACTGTTCGTCCCCGCCTTGGCGGCGTTCGACCTCTTCGGGCGGCAGCACCTTCTTCCAGCGGCGCATGCGCACCCGCGGCAGAATGCCTGCGTCCTCGCGCAGCGCTCGCATGAGGGCGTAGATCTGGAAGTAGGCGATGATGAAGAACGGCAGACCGACGAGGATGATCGTCGACTGCAGTGCCTCGAGTCCACCGGAGCCTGAGAACACCAGCAGTGCCGCGGTGACGACGGCGACGGCTAGGGCCCAGAAGATGCGCTGCGGCAGCGGGTTGAAGTCCTCGTGGCCGTTGTTCATCGTGTCGACGACGAGCGCTGCGGAATCCACCGAGGTGACGAAGAAGATCACCACGAGCACGATTGCGATCACCGACACGGGTCCGGCCAGCGGGTAGTGGTCGAGGAATGCGAACAGCGCTCCCGGAATGTCTCCCTGATCGACGACTCGGTCGACCAGTCCCCCGCCCTGGTTGAACTCGATGTCGAAGGAGGCGTAGCCGAAGATGCCGAACCACAGGATCGAGAAGGCCGAGGGAATAGCGAGCACGCCGATGACGAACTGGCGGATGGTACGTCCGCGGGAGATGCGAGCGATGAAGATGCCGACGAAGGGTGACCAGGTGATCGTCCAGGCCCAGTAGAAGACGGTCCACGTATTCTGCCAGCCGGTGTTGGCGAACGTGTCGTTCCACAGTGCGAGTTCGGGCAGCTGGTGGATGTAGGTGCCGAAGGATTCGAAGACGCCCTTGGCCATGAACAGCGTCGGGCCGAAGACGACGATGAAGATGAGCAGTAGTACGGCCATGACGATATTGAGGTTCGACAGGACCTTGATGCCTTTGTCGAGGCCGAGAGAGACCGAGATCGTGGCCAGCCCGCAGACGACGCCGATGATGATCAGCTGCCACAGGGCGTTCTCCGGAACGCCGATGACCTGAGCGAGTCCGCCGTTGATCTGCAGCGTGCCCAGACCGATCGAGACTGCGATTCCGAAGACGGTGCCGATGATGGCGACGACGTCGATGGTCTTGCCGATAGGACCGTGGATCTTCTCACCGAGGATGGGCTGGAAGATCGAGCTCACCCGCGGCGGCAGGTTCCGCTTGTGGATGAAGTAGGCGAAGCACAGCGCGGGCAGGGTGAAGATCGCCCAGGTGTGCAGGGTGAAGTGGTAGTACGTGAAGTTCATGGCGTCGACCGCGGCGGCGGGCGTTCCCGCTTCGATACCGAGGGATCCGCGCGGCGGGTCGCCGAAGTGGCTGACGGGTTCAGCGACACCCCAGAACATGAGGATCGAACCGATGCCGGCGGCGAAGAGCATGGCAAACCATGCACCGTTGGAGTGCTCCGGCGGTTCGTCATCGGGACCGAGCTTCGCTCGCCCATACCGGGAGGCAGCGATGTAGATGAGGAATGCGACGAAGACTGTGACGCCGAGGATGTAGAACCATCCGAGGTTGGTCAGCAGCCAATCCGAGGCGACAGAGACGCCGGCGTCGAGCTGGTCGGTGAAGAAGATCGTCCCGAGGACGAAGATGATGATCACGGCCGCGGAGGAGAAGAAGATGGCCGGGTTGGTTCGGAGTCGAAGTGCGTCGTGCAATTTATCGAGCATGGCGTACCTTCCGTAGGGATGTTGGCGTCCACACTACAGAAGCATCAATTAATTTCAACAGAATCGCTTGTCACGAACCCGTCTCACTGCGCTCCTGGCCAACCCCTGGCCGAGGCGGCCCTCCCCTATGTTCGTCCCGTTCATCTGCGGTACCCGGAAGTCCGATTACAACGAGACGGTGCCCGAACCTTGTTGGGTTCGGGCACCGTCTCCTCTGCCTCAGGCAGCTCTCACACCTCCTGGGTGAGACGTGTCAGTGTTTCGGCGCGTCAGGGTCTCCACCGTCGTCGAGAGGATCCACCCGTCCGTCGTTCTGAACGTATGGATCTCGCGGGCCGCGCCGGTCAGCACGAGGGTCGTAGTCCTCGGCCAACGGTTCCTCAGCATGAGGACGGGTTCCGCTCTCTGGCGGTTGCTGGTCAGCACGCACGTCCTGCTGTGCGTAGGGATCTCGGCGCACGAACTCCTGCGGGCCAGACTGGTCCGGCCGGGGCGCATCCTGCCGAACAGGCTGTTCGGGATAGCCGCCATTCCGCTGAGCGGGCGGGTCCTGCCGAGGCACATTCTGCTGAACGGGCTGGTCGTGGCGGACGTCGTTACGCTGGACCGGATCGTCAGGGCGATGTCCGCTCTGTTGCGTGTACTGATCGCGTTGCGGATCGGTCTGGTCAGCTGGCGGTTGCTGACGGGCGTCATTCTGCTGTGCATGCTCGTCATGCCGAGGGGGATTCGCCTGAACCTGCTCGTCGTGCCGCGGTGTGTTCTGCTGTGCAGCATCGTCGCCACGGTACTCATTTCGGTCGACTGCAGAAGCTCCATGGGCCCCAGCCGCGGCCGCCCCCGCAGCACCGGTGCCGTCTGCACGACGGGTGTCCCCCGCGTTTTCCGGCGTGTCCGGATCCAGTTCGTCAGCACGCTGCAGCTTGCGATCGTGCTCGACGCGTTCAGCTTTAACGGCCTCTTCGCGTTTCGCTGCCTCGGAATCCAGCTGCTCGGCCTCTGCCGCCTGACGATCAGCCTCGGCAGCACGAGCGTCAGCCTCAGCCTTTGCGCGCTTTGCCTCTGCTCTCTGTTTCTCGACTTCGGCCTCTCGCGCACGAACATCATGTTCGGACTCGGCAGCCTCCTGCCGAATCTGCGCGGCCTCTTGCCGCTGGTGTTCGCGCTTCTTCGCTGCCGCCTTGCGGCTGACTGCGATGATGATCCCGACGATGATCAGGACCACGACGATGGCGACGACGATCCAGATGATGGTTGATGCGTTCATGCGGTCTCTCCCTTGCTGTCTATTCGGATGTCGCTATTCACTTGCATCCGGCGCAGCGGACAGCTTCATCGTGACACGCAACACATCTATCGACAAGCATTTGGACTTCGGAGGGAGTTCGCGCCTCCAACTATCCGGACGGATCTATTCGGTGGGCCACCGGCTTGATGGCCGTCATTTGGTCGCTGGGCCGAACGTCAGATCGGATTGCCGCGAACCATCAGTTCCATGACGATCCATTTGGCGAGAGTCTCCGGGTCGACTTCGAGCATATGGGGCATCCGCAGCGTCCGCCGGCGGTCGGGAGTATCTGGAGTTCTGATGCTCACGTCGATATACGAGCTGACGTTGACCTTGGTGATGTGGACTTCGAGGATGCGCGCCCACGGCACGCCACCTTCAGGGAAACCGTCAACAGCAGCCCAGAGACCGAAGTCAGTGACGGTCACTTGTGGTGCGGGCGGCCCGGTCCACCGTAGTCCAAGGAAGCCAACAGGATTGCGCAGAAACTGCTTCGCCCGGTTGAACCCGATTGCGACCTCACCGTCGCGAGCAAGTTCGGCCTTAAGAACGTCAATTGTCTTCATCTCCATCCCTTCCCTCCTCCCCTAATTACTACCTGACGGGGGCGCAGCAACCCCGCGCCAGGTAGCAGCACCCCCATCAGGTAGTAATAAGCACCGGCAGCACACCCACACACGAACACAAACAACACACCCATGCGTGAATACAGTAATGGCCCCGCCCAACACAGTCGGACGAGACCATCACCTTAAAAAATATTGCGGCAGTCACTTACTCTCCCACAACCACCAAGTTGCAGTACCATCAGCGCGAATGGGCTTAGCTACCGGGATCGGAACGGTTAACCGGGCGTTTCCCCACCACTATCACCACCGCAAAACCAACAAACCACACACACCCAAAACGTTTGGGTGGTAGTGGTCCAAGAACCGCACAGCGAACGCGAACACCAAAAACTATGTCATGCACACCCCACAAAACGGGGCGCATTCTCTCATCACAACCAGAAAAGACTACTCATAGAAACATTCTTCGCACACACCAACCCCACATTGGAATGGTTGATGAGTGATCGGTGTATTAGTACCAGTCAACTCCACACCTTACAGTGCTTCCATACCCGGCCTATCAACCCCATCATCTATAGGACACCTCCCCTGACACAAGGTCAGTTGGAAATCTCATCTCGGAGCCGGCTTCCCGCTTAGATGCTTTCAGCGGTTATCCATCCCGAACGTAGCCAACCAGCCATGCTCCTGGCGGAACAACTGGCACACCAGAGGTTCGTCCGTCCCGGTCCTCTCGTACTAAGGACAGACCTCCACAAATTTCCTACGCACGCAGCGGATAGGGACCGAACTGTCTCACGACGTTCTAAACCCAGCTCGCGTACCGCTTTAATGGGCGAACAGCCCAACCCTTGGGACCGACTCCAGCCCCAGGATGCGACGAGCCGACATCGAGGTGCCAAACCATGCCGTCGATATGGACTCTTGGGCAAGATCAGCCTGTTATCCCCGAGGTACCTTTTATCCGTTGAGCGACCACGCTTCCACAAGCCATGGCCGGGTCACTAGTCCCAGCTTTCGCTCCTGCTCGACACGTCCGTCTCACAGTCAAGCTCCCTTGTGCACTTACACTCGACACCTGATTGCCAACCAGGCTGAGGGAACCTTTGGGCGCCTCCGTTACTCTTTAGGAGGCAACCGCCCCAGTTAAACTACCCATCAGGCACTGTCCCTGAACCCGATCAGGGTCCGAAGTTAAGGAATCCACTATGGTCAGAGTGGTATTTCACCGATCGACTCCACCCCAACTAGCGTCAGGGCTTCCCAGTCTTCCACCTATCCTACACAAACCACACCGAATCCCAATACCAAACTATAGTGAAGGTCTCGGGGTCTTTCCGTCCTGCTGCGCGTAACGAGCATCTTTACTCGTAATGCAATTTCGCCGAGTTCGTGGTTGAGACAGCAGAGAAGTCGTTACGCCATTCGTGCAGGTCGGAACTTACCCGACAAGGAATTTCGCTACCTTAGGATGGTTATAGTTACCACCGCCGTTTACTGGGGCTTAAATTCTCCGCTTCACCCTTACGGGTTAACAGGTCCTCTTAACCTTCCAGCACCGGGCAGGCGTCAGTCCGTATACATCGACTTACATCTTCGCACGGACCTGTGTTTTTAATAAACAGTCGCTTCTCTCTGGCCTCTGCGACCACCACCAGCACATCCCCACGCATGGTGGGTTCACCGGGATGGTCCCCCTTCTCCCGAAGTTACGGGGGCATTTTGCCGAGTTCCTTAACCACGATTCTCTCGATCACCTTAGTATTCTCTACTCGACCACCTGTGTCGGTTATAGGGTACGGGCAACACACACCCTCACGTCGATGCTTTTCTCGGCAGCAGAGGATCACCAGATCACCCCACCAATGTGGGGCGCCCATCAGCTCTCACACTCTATGCGGGGACGGATTTACCTACCCCCACGTGCTACAACCTTAGACCGTGACTACCATCGCACGGCCTGGCTACCTTTCTGCGTCACACCTCACGCTTACCGACTCCACACTCAGGTCCCACCCGCAACCCCAACATCAAGTCCGAAGACTCAAAGGAGGAATTGGATGGTTAGTATCGTGTGTTTTGGTACTGTCGGTTGTGTGTCGGTACCAGAATATCAACTGGTTGTCCATCGACTACGCCTGTCGGCCTCGCCTTAGGTCCCGACTTACCCAGGGCGGATTAGCCTAGCCCTGGAACCCTTGGTCATCCGGTGGACGGGTTTCTCACCCGTCTTTCGCTACTCATGCCTGCATTCTCACTCGAATCGCCTCCACCACTCGTTCACACGGCAGCTTCTCCGGCAACTCGACGCTCCCCTACCCAACACCACACCATTACGGCGATTGTGGTGCTGCCACAACTTCGGCGGTGTACTTAGCCCCGCTACATTATCGGCGCTCAATCACTTGACCAGTGAGCTATTACGCACTCTTTCAAGGGTGGCTGCTTCTAAGCCAACCTCCTGGTTGTCTTCGCAACTGAACATCCTTTCCCACTGAGCACACGCTTAGGGGCCTTAGTTGATGGTCTGGGCTGTTTCCCTCTCGACAATGAAGCTTATCCCCCACTGTCTCACTGCCACGCTGAACCTTGACTGGCATTCGGAGTTTAGTTGACGTCAGTAACCCGGTAGGGCCCATCAGCCATCCAGTAGCTCTACCTCCAGCAAGAACCACGCAACGCTGCACCTAAATGCATTTCGGGGAGAACCAGCTATCACAGAGTTTGATTGGCCTTTCACCCCTAACCACAGGTCATCCCCTCCATTTTCAACTGAAGTGGGTGCGGGCCTCCACGCGCTCTTACACACGCTTCACCCTGCCCATGGCTAGATCACTCCGCTTCGGGTCTAGGACACGCGACTAGGATCGCCCTATTCGGACTCGCTTTCGCTACGGCTACCCCACACGGGTTAACCTCGCCACGCACCGCTAACTCGCAGGCTCATTCTTCAAAAGGCACGCCATCACAGTCATCTAGATACTGCTCTGACGGATTGTAAGCACATGGTTTCAGGTACTCTTTCACTCCCCTCCCGGGGTACTTTTCACCATTCCCTCACGGTACTTATCCGCTATCGGTCATCAGGAAGTATTTAGCCTTACCAGGTGGTCCTGGCAGATTCACACGAAATTCCACGAGTTCCGTGCTACTCGGGCATGCACACACTGCGAACAGTTGACGTTTCGTCTACGGGACTCTCACCCACTCCGGTCCTGTTTCCCACCAGGTTCGACTACACCAACAACACTCACAGACCGGCCATGCTGGACCGGACCACGTACACCCCACAACACCCCTGCAGCAACACCAGCACGCTTGACACTGCACAGGTTTAGGCTCATCCAGTTTCGCTCGCCACTACTCCCGGAATCATTGTTATTTTCTCTTCCTGCGGGTACTGAGATGTTTCACTTCCCCGCGTTCCCTCCACATGCCCTATATATTCAGACACGGGTCACCACCCTCACGAGTGGCGGGGTTTCCCCATTCGGAGACCCTCGGATCAACGCCTGTTTATCGGCTCCCCGAGGCTTATCGCAGATTTCCACGTCCTTCATCGGCTCCTGATGCCAAGGCATCCACCATGCGCTCTTACACACTCACCCAACCCCCAAAAAGGGACCGGCTTCATGTGCGCGAAAAATAAGTGTTTCATTCACCTTAACTAGATGATGACAAGAAAAATCACATTACATAAACACCACAAAAAATGTGGTGTTTGATGCTCGCGTCCACTATACGATTCTCAAACCACTACCAAACACCGGCCACCACACACCCACACTGTGGCTGCCTGTTGGTCGGGTTGGTCCTGTTGGTTGAAACCACACCCACACAATCGTGTGGGGTTTGTGATTCCAGGACCCAATAACGTGTTCGTTCTAGCCCACCCGATCACTCACCGCACCCGGGGCATTGACCCCAGCCGGGCTGTGTGGGCGAGCGGAAGAAGTGATGTTCCACCCTTGAGCTCTCATGATGACCACAGACGGGTCATGCCATGAGGATCTTAATGTGTGCTCCTTAGAAAGGAGGTGATCCAGCCGCACCTTCCGGTACGGCTACCTTGTTACGACTTAGTCCCAATCACCAGTCCCACCTTAGACGGCCCCCTCCCACAAGTGGGTTGGGACACCGGCTTCGGGTGTTACCGACTTTCGTGACTTGACGGGCGGTGTGTACAAGGCCCGGGAACGTATTCACCGCAGCGTTGCTGATCTGCGATTACTAGCGACTCCGACTTCACGTAGTCGAATTGCAGACTACGATCCGAACTGAGACTGGCTTTAAGGGATTCGCTTACCCTCACGGGTTCGCCTCTCTCTGTACCAGCCATTGTAGCATGCGTGAAGCCCAAGACATAAAGGGCATGATGATTTGACGTCATCCCCACCTTCCTCCGAGTTGACCCCGGCAGTCTCCTATGAGTTCCCACCATCACGTGCTGGCAACATAGAACGAGGGTTGCGCTCGTTGCGGGACTTAACCCAACATCTCACGACACGAGCTGACGACAACCATGCACCACCTGTACACCAGCTCCAAAGAGAAGAACTGTTTCCAGAACGGTCCAGTGTATGTCAAGCCTTGGTAAGGTTCTTCGCGTTGCATCGAATTAATCCGCATGCTCCGCCGCTTGTGCGGGCCCCCGTCAATTCCTTTGAGTTTTAGCCTTGCGACCGTACTCCCCAGGCGGGGCACTTAATGCGTTAGCTACGGCGCGGAGAACGTGGAATGTCCCCCACACCTAGTGCCCAACGTTTACGGCATGGACTACCAGGGTATCTAATCCTGTTCGCTCCCCATGCTTTCGCTCCTCAGTGTCAGTTACAGCCCAGAGTCCCGCCTTCGCCACCGGTGTTCCTCCTGATATCTGCGCATTTCACCGCTACACCAGGAATTCCAGACTCCCCTACTGCACTCTAGTCAGCCCGTACCCACTGCACGCGCAACGTTAAGCGTTGCGTTTCCACAGCAGACGTGACCAACCACCTACGAGCTCTTTACGCCCAATAATTCCGGACAACGCTCGTACCCTACGTATTACCGCGGCTGCTGGCACGTAGTTAGCCGGTACTTCTTCTGCAGGTACCGTCACTCTCGCTTCTTCCCTGCTGAAAGCGGTTTACAACCCGAAGGCCGTCATCCCGCACGCTGCGTCGCTGCATCAGGGTTTCCCCCATTGTGCAATATTCCCCACTGCTGCCTCCCGTAGGAGTCTGGGCCGTGTCTCAGTCCCAGTGTGGCCGGTCGCCCTCTCAGGCCGGCTACCCGTCGTCGCCTTGGTAGGCCATTACCCCACCAACAAGCTGATAGGCCGCGAGCCCATCCCCGATCGAAAAACTTTCCACCAACCCTCATGCAAGGATTGGTCGTATCCGGTATTAGACCCAGTTTCCCAGGCTTATCCCGAAATCAGGGGCAGGTTACTCACGTGTTACTCACCCGTTCGCCACTCATCCACCAACAGCAAGCTGTCAGCTTCAGCGTTCGACTTGCATGTGTTAAGCACGCAGCCAGCGTTCGTCCTGAGCCAGGATCAAACTCTCCATAAAAAACTTTATGTTACGAATGAATCCCAGCAAGACAGCCAACCCCTCACGGGGTGAGAAGATTGACCAAAAAATACTGACCAAACACACCATCCACCCATGTGATGCGAGAGGTTCGGCGAAGAACCACCCACCACAGGTGAACCAATGTTTGGCCAGGTGATTGTCTTACCAGAAATATTAAATGTTCTGGCATCACAACTTGTTCAAACAAACACGCTATTGGATTCTCAAACCACAAACACACACCCATCACCACACCACACAAATACGCAGCATGTTCACTGGGGGTATCAGTTTCATTTTGTGTCACCCACCCGGTGTCCTGAACCCTTGGACCAAACCGTGTTTGTCCTGGTCAGACCCGGTGGAAACTCTGTCTCAGTGACAGTGTTTCCGGCGGGGCAACGAGATATAACTCTAGACCACCCCAGAGCCACCGTGCAAATCCAAAACCGACTTTCTCCACGTGACACCCACCACACAGCTCGCAGTGCTCAACGATGTCCCCTTGCAGAGAGGCCGGCCGCTCCCCAGCCCTTGCACCAATCGAGCCCGAATGCCGCGCGATTCAGCTGCCCGGGCGGATAGCTTTGCGCAGGCGTGCGAGCTGCTCGTCGATGACGGCACCCACCTCGGTGATCTCTGCCCGTCGGATCCCCCGTACCACAGCCCGCGTCCTCCACCCCTCGACTGCGCTCACGACCTCATTGAGCACAGACACTGCAGTCGGCTTCGTCAGATGGCAGAGAGAGGCGAATTCGAGCAGCGCCTCGGCTTCGGTCTCCGCAGACACGACGCCATTGATCGCTGTCTGCCGTTCGACCGCGGGTTCCGGTTCCGGGTTGATGTCGAAAGCCGGGCTCAGCTGCCATCCCGCGTCCGCCCGTATGAAGCCATGGTTACGCAAATGATCATCCGTATTGTGCAGTGCAACTGAGAATGCCACTCGGCGAAACAGTTCCGCACAGTCGCTGCGCCAGCGCCGGCTGTGGTCCTCGATAGCTTCGACGATATCGAGATAGTCACCGGCTTCTCCGTCTCGATGCCCGGTTGCTGTCATCGCACTCATATATCCGATCCGACGGTCAGCCGTGCGATCGAATCTCTGCAGAAGGAGCACGGATCTCTCGTCGATGCTCAGCAACCGAGATTCAGTGGTGTCGATTCCGGCCCTCCGGGCGAGTTCGAGTGCCAGGCTCTCCCACGCGATAACGTCTCGATCGTCGCCGGGTCGGGAGAACTTCGCAATTGACAGCCGTCCCTCATCGTCCGCCACAGATGCTTTGGGCCGCGCCCCTCCCAGAGACCCTGTCCCAGCGTCAAGAAGGCGTTTCACAGCCGTGCCCGACCCTTCTGCGGCCCCATCGGCAGCCCGCTGCAGTTCGGGCAGGGAAAGCAGCTTCGGTACTCGGCTCAAAGGGTTGAGGAAGTCGTCGTCGGCAGCACGACGAAACCGCAGAGCTCCCTGTCGAGTGCGATCGCTGACTCCGAGTAGGAAGTCGATGTCTGTCAGACGCCGGTCACGGACGAAGCCGTCGGCGACCTGCCGCCGATGCTCCTTCGCCACGAGATTGCGACCCCATCGGTCAGGAGAACAGTCGGCGAATGCCCCCGGAAGACCGGGCACGTTGAACGGGACCGTCGACAGTGGGAGCTCTGGGTCGACGGAATAGGCCCATCGAGCTCCCACATACTCATCGGAGTATTTGAACGTCGTCGAGATACGCCCCCGTGCGATGTGGAAATACGCAATACCGACTAATACCGCCGTTCCTCCATGGTCCATCTCAACCCGGATCTGCTCACTCATCGACGAACCCTGTCTGGAAGCGTTTCAGCAGAACGCAGTCTGCCGACATCGGTGCTCAAAGGATCGAACGAGGCGGACACGTGGTCGAGCTGCCCCAGTGCTTGCATAACCGACATCACTGCGCCGATTGAGACTCCTGCATCACCCCGTTCGACTTTCTGGAGCGTCGATCGAGAGATGCCTGCCCGCTCCGCGACTTCGACAGCCTTGAGCGACTGCATGAGTCGCCACCGACGAATCGAGGATCCGATCTCGGTGAGACGGCGATCCACCTGGCGAGTGACGCTCATTTTGGCTCCTTATGAGTGCAATAAACACCATATGATTCATTAACGACTAAAATACGCGTCATTAGACTACCCGGCAATGTTGATTTCGGGAGGATCGGTGGCCGGCTGCTGTCCGGTTGGACTCCACAAGATCTCTGAACGTCCGTGAGAACACCACTCTCAGTTGGCCGGCGACGAGCCGGAGGTTACACGAATGGCCCCGTCCGACTCCCCCTGAGAGTCGTACGAGACCATTTACTACCTGACGGGGGCGCAGCAACCCCGCGCCAGGCAGCAGTACCCCCGTCAGGTAGTAATAAGCACGCCCAACGCTTTCGTTCGTGAATACAGTAATGGCCCCGCCCAACACAGTCGGACGAGGCCATCACCACTAAAAAATATTGCGGCAGTCACTTACTCTCCCACAACCACCAAGTTGCAGTACCATCAGCGCGAATGGGCTTAGCTACCGGGATCGGAACGGTTAACCGGGCGTTTCCCCACCACTATCACCACCGCAAAACCAACAAACCACCACCACAACCCCACAAAAACAGAGTTGTCAGCGGTAGTGGTCCAAGAACCGCACAGCGAACGCGAACACCAAAACTTATGCAACATGCACACCCGAGAGTGTGAACTCTTCAAGCCATCCTAGAAAAAACAAAACATCTTTCCGCACACACCAACCCCACTAAAGGGAAAAAGTTGATGAGTGATCGGTGTATTAGTACCAGTCAACTCCACACCTTACAGTGCTTCCATACCCGGCCTATCAACCCCATCATCTATAGGACACCTCCCCTGACAAAAGTCAGTTGGAAATCTCATCTCGGAGCCGGCTTCCCGCTTAGATGCTTTCAGCGGTTATCCATCCCGAACGTAGCCAACCAGCCATGCTCCTGGCGGAACAACTGGCACACCAGAGGTTCGTCCGTCCCGGTCCTCTCGTACTAAGGACAGACCTCCACAAATTTCCTACGCACGCAGCGGATAGGGACCGAACTGTCTCACGACGTTCTAAACCCAGCTCGCGTACCGCTTTAATGGGCGAACAGCCCAACCCTTGGGACCGACTCCAGCCCCAGGATGCGACGAGCCGACATCGAGGTGCCAAACCATGCCGTCGATATGGACTCTTGGGCAAGATCAGCCTGTTATCCCCGAGGTACCTTTTATCCGTTGAGCGACCACGCTTCCACAAGCCATGGCCGGGTCACTAGTCCCAGCTTTCGCTCCTGCTCGACACGTCCGTCTCACAGTCAAGCTCCCTTGTGCACTTACACTCGACACCTGATTGCCAACCAGGCTGAGGGAACCTTTGGGCGCCTCCGTTACTCTTTAGGAGGCAACCGCCCCAGTTAAACTACCCATCAGGCACTGTCCCTGAACCCGATCAGGGTCCGAAGTTAAGGAATCCACTATGGTCAGAGTGGTATTTCACCGATCGACTCCACCCCAACTAGCGTCAGGGCTTCCCAGTCTTCCACCTATCCTACACAAACCACACCGAATCCCAATACCAAACTATAGTGAAGGTCTCGGGGTCTTTCCGTCCTGCTGCGCGTAACGAGCATCTTTACTCGTAATGCAATTTCGCCGAGTTCGTGGTTGAGACAGCAGAGAAGTCGTTACGCCATTCGTGCAGGTCGGAACTTACCCGACAAGGAATTTCGCTACCTTAGGATGGTTATAGTTACCACCGCCGTTTACTGGGGCTTAAATTCTCCGCTTCACCCTTACGGGTTAACAGGTCCTCTTAACCTTCCAGCACCGGGCAGGCGTCAGTCCGTATACATCGACTTACATCTTCGCACGGACCTGTGTTTTTAATAAACAGTCGCTTCTCTCTGGCCTCTGCGACCACCACCAGCACATCCCCACGCATGGTGGGTTCACCGGGATGGTCCCCCTTCTCCCGAAGTTACGGGGGCATTTTGCCGAGTTCCTTAACCACGATTCTCTCGATCACCTTAGTATTCTCTACTCGACCACCTGTGTCGGTTATAGGGTACGGGCAACACACACCCTCACGTCGATGCTTTTCTCGGCAGCAGAGGATCACCAGATCACCCCACCAATGTGGGGCGCCCATCAGCTCTCACACTCTATGCGGGGACGGATTTACCTACCCCCACGTGCTACAACCTTAGACCGTGACTACCATCGCACGGCCTGGCTACCTTTCTGCGTCACACCTCACGCTTACCGACTCCACACTCAGGTCCCACCCGCAACCCCAACATCAAGTCCGAAGACTCAAAGGAGGAATTGGATGGTTAGTATCGTGTGTTTTGGTACTGTCGGTTGTGTGTCGGTACCAGAATATCAACTGGTTGTCCATCGACTACGCCTGTCGGCCTCGCCTTAGGTCCCGACTTACCCAGGGCGGATTAGCCTAGCCCTGGAACCCTTGGTCATCCGGTGGACGGGTTTCTCACCCGTCTTTCGCTACTCATGCCTGCATTCTCACTCGAATCGCCTCCACCACTCGTTCACACGGCAGCTTCTCCGGCAACTCGACGCTCCCCTACCCAACACCACACCATTACGGCGATTGTGGTGCTGCCACAACTTCGGCGGTGTACTTAGCCCCGCTACATTATCGGCGCTCAATCACTTGACCAGTGAGCTATTACGCACTCTTTCAAGGGTGGCTGCTTCTAAGCCAACCTCCTGGTTGTCTTCGCAACTGAACATCCTTTCCCACTGAGCACACGCTTAGGGGCCTTAGTTGATGGTCTGGGCTGTTTCCCTCTCGACAATGAAGCTTATCCCCCACTGTCTCACTGCCACGCTGAACCTTGACTGGCATTCGGAGTTTAGTTGACGTCAGTAACCCGGTAGGGCCCATCAGCCATCCAGTAGCTCTACCTCCAGCAAGAACCACGCAACGCTGCACCTAAATGCATTTCGGGGAGAACCAGCTATCACAGAGTTTGATTGGCCTTTCACCCCTAACCACAGGTCATCCCCTCCATTTTCAACTGAAGTGGGTGCGGGCCTCCACGCGCTCTTACACACGCTTCACCCTGCCCATGGCTAGATCACTCCGCTTCGGGTCTAGGACACGCGACTAGGATCGCCCTATTCGGACTCGCTTTCGCTACGGCTACCCCACACGGGTTAACCTCGCCACGCACCGCTAACTCGCAGGCTCATTCTTCAAAAGGCACGCCATCACAGTCATCTAGATACTGCTCTGACGGATTGTAAGCACATGGTTTCAGGTACTCTTTCACTCCCCTCCCGGGGTACTTTTCACCATTCCCTCACGGTACTAAATCCGCTATCGGTCATCAGGAAGTATTTAGCCTTACCAGGTGGTCCTGGCAGATTCACACGAAATTCCACGAGTTCCGTGCTACTCGGGCATGCACACACTGCGAACAGTTGACGTTTCGTCTACGGGACTCTCACCCACTCCGGTCCTGTTTCCCACCAGGTTCGACTACACCAACAACACTCACAGACCGGCCATGCTGGACCGGACCACGTACACCCCACAACACCCCTGCAGCAACACCAGCACGCTTGACACTGCACAGGTTTAGGCTCATCCAGTTTCGCTCGCCACTACTCCCGGAATCATTGTTATTTTCTCTTCCTGCGGGTACTGAGATGTTTCACTTCCCCGCGTTCCCTCCACATGCCCTATATATTCAGACACGGGTCACCACCCTCACGAGTGGCGGGGTTTCCCCATTCGGAGACCCTCGGATCAACGCCTGTTTATCGGCTCCCCGAGGCTTATCGCAGATTTCCACGTCCTTCATCGGCTCCTGATGCCAAGGCATCCACCATGCGCTCTTACACACTCACCCAACCCCCAAAAAGGGACCAGCTTCATGTGCGCGAAAAATAAGTGTTTCATTCACCTTAACTAGATGATGACAAGAAAAATCACATTACATAAACACCACACAAAAATGGTGTTTGATGCTCGCGTCCACTATACGATTCTCAAACCACTACCAAACACCCACCACCACACACCCACACTGTGGCTGCCTGTTGGTCGGGTTGGTCCTGTTGGTTGAAACCACACCCACACAATCGTGTGGGGTTTGTGATTCCAGGACCCAATAACGTGTTCGTTCTAGCCCACCCGATCACTCACCGCACCCGGGGCATTGACCCCAGCCGGGCTGTGTGGGCGAGCGGAAGAAGTGATGTTCCACCCTTGAGCTCTCATGATGACCACATACGGGTCATACCATGAGGATCTTAATGTGTGCTCCTTAGAAAGGAGGTGATCCAGCCGCACCTTCCGGTACGGCTACCTTGTTACGACTTAGTCCCAATCACCAGTCCCACCTTAGACGGCCCCCTCCCACAAGTGGGTTGGGACACCGGCTTCGGGTGTTACCGACTTTCGTGACTTGACGGGCGGTGTGTACAAGGCCCGGGAACGTATTCACCGCAGCGTTGCTGATCTGCGATTACTAGCGACTCCGACTTCACGTAGTCGAATTGCAGACTACGATCCGAACTGAGACTGGCTTTAAGGGATTCGCTTACCCTCACGGGTTCGCCTCTCTCTGTACCAGCCATTGTAGCATGCGTGAAGCCCAAGACATAAAGGGCATGATGATTTGACGTCATCCCCACCTTCCTCCGAGTTGACCCCGGCAGTCTCCTATGAGTTCCCACCATCACGTGCTGGCAACATAGAACGAGGGTTGCGCTCGTTGCGGGACTTAACCCAACATCTCACGACACGAGCTGACGACAACCATGCACCACCTGTACACCAGCTCCAAAGAGAAGAACTGTTTCCAGAACGGTCCAGTGTATGTCAAGCCTTGGTAAGGTTCTTCGCGTTGCATCGAATTAATCCGCATGCTCCGCCGCTTGTGCGGGCCCCCGTCAATTCCTTTGAGTTTTAGCCTTGCGACCGTACTCCCCAGGCGGGGCACTTAATGCGTTAGCTACGGCGCGGAGAACGTGGAATGTCCCCCACACCTAGTGCCCAACGTTTACGGCATGGACTACCAGGGTATCTAATCCTGTTCGCTCCCCATGCTTTCGCTCCTCAGTGTCAGTTACAGCCCAGAGTCCCGCCTTCGCCACCGGTGTTCCTCCTGATATCTGCGCATTTCACCGCTACACCAGGAATTCCAGACTCCCCTACTGCACTCTAGTCAGCCCGTACCCACTGCACGCGCAACGTTAAGCGTTGCGTTTCCACAGCAGACGTGACCAACCACCTACGAGCTCTTTACGCCCAATAATTCCGGACAACGCTCGTACCCTACGTATTACCGCGGCTGCTGGCACGTAGTTAGCCGGTACTTCTTCTGCAGGTACCGTCACTTTCGCTTCTTCCCTGCTGAAAGCGGTTTACAACCCGAAGGCCGTCATCCCGCACGCTGCGTCGCTGCATCAGGGTTTCCCCCATTGTGCAATATTCCCCACTGCTGCCTCCCGTAGGAGTCTGGGCCGTGTCTCAGTCCCAGTGTGGCCGGTCGCCCTCTCAGGCCGGCTACCCGTCGTCGCCTTGGTAGGCCATTACCCCACCAACAAGCTGATAGGCCGCGAGCCCATCCCCGATCGAAAAACTTTCCACCACCCAACATGCGTCAGATGGTCGTATCCGGTATTAGACCCAGTTTCCCAGGCTTATCCCGAAATCAGGGGCAGGTTACTCACGTGTTACTCACCCGTTCGCCACTCATCCACCAACAGCAAGCTGTCGGCTTCAGCGTTCGACTTGCATGTGTTAAGCACGCAGCCAGCGTTCGTCCTGAGCCAGGATCAAACTCTCCATAAAAAACTTTATGTTACGAATGAATCCCAGCAAGACAGCCAACCCCTCACGGGGTGAGAAGGTTGACCACAAAATACTGACCAAACACACCATCCACCCATGTGATGTGGGAGGTTCGGCGAAGAACCACCCACCACAGGTGAACCAATGTTTGGCCAGGTGATTGTCTTACCAGAAATATTAAATGTTCTGGCATCACAACTTGTTCAAACAAACACGCTATTGGATTCTCAAACCACAAACACACACCCATCACCACACCACACAAAAACGCAGCATGTTCACTGGGGGTATCAGTTTCATTTTTCGGTTACCCACCCAATCGCCTGAACCCGTGGAACAAACCGTGTTTGTCCTGGTCAGACCCGGTAGAAACAGTGTCTCTAAGACCGTGTTTCCGGCGGGGCAACGAGATATAACTCTAGACCACCCCAGAGGCACCGTGCAACTCGAAACCGGACTCTCGCCTGTGACAACGGTCACTCGCGCTCGGCGTGCTCTAAACGTCGTGGTCACACACAGCTCTTACACTGGGGCAATGACTCAGAGAGAGCAACGCAGACGACTGGGCGCCAACGACCTGGATCTGGAGGATGCCCTCGTCGATGAGGCCGCCACAACGGTGACCGAGGGTGCCAAACGGCTCAATCGCAAGTGGCCGGAACTCATCATCACCGGGTTCTTCGGCGGCGTAGACATCGGGTTGGGCATTCTCGCGATGATCCTCGTCAAACAGGCCACCGATTCCGACATCCTCGCCGGCATGGCTTTCGGCATCGGACTGCTCGCGCTCAAGCTCGCACATTCGGAGCTCTTCACCGAAGAGTTTCTCCTGCCCATCAACGCAGTCATCGCGGGGCAGGCCAGCTGGCTTCAGGTGCTGCGTCTCTGGCTGGCCACTCTTGTCACCAATCTCTTGGGAGGGGCGGCCTTCGCCTGGCTGATCGTGCGCGGCCTTCCCGACTACCATTCGACTCTGGCCGATATGGCCATCGGCTACACCGATCAGTCGTCGCCGATTGTCATGATCGCTCTTGCGATGTTGGCCGGTGCCACCATCACCTTGGCGACCCGGATGCAGCAGGGAACCACGAACGACGTCGTCAAGGCCATCGTGTGCATGATCACCGGCCTGCTGGTCATCGGGTTCGGGATGCTTCACGGCGCGATCAATGCGATCGTCATCTTCGCTGCCATGCTCTCGGGCGCCGACATCTCGATCCCCGAGTTTCTGCAGTGGTTCTGCATCGTCATCGTCTTCAACATGCTCGGCGGTCTCATCATCATCACGCTGCCCCGGGTCATTCGCACGCACCGCGTGCTGTCTGCTGTGAGGCGGGGAGAGTTCTCGCTCGAGGATCTCCAAGACCACGCTTCGTAGCGCTCCGCGTCATCGCCGCGCCGACAGCTATCCAGGCCCCGCAGTGGACGGGCAACGGCTGTTTGCTCAACGTCATGCTCGGGCTGGCGCGGTTGACCGAGGTCACCACCCTATTGATAAGGCGCAGACCAACGCGACCACAGCCCAAGGACACCACCTCTCCATCCGACTCTAGTTCTCGGGTGAGACAGTTACTCTCGGGCCCGCCGTCTCCCTGACAAATCGGATGAGTGTAACCAACGTGACGGCCGCGGCCAGCATGAGATAGAAGCTCGGGGCCTGTTTGTACCCTGTGGCGACTGTGAGCCATGCAGCGATGTATGGTGCGGTCCCGCCGAGAAGACTGACCGCAACATTGTAGGGAATCGCCATCGCACCCGTCCGGATTCGAGCCGGAAACATCTCTGCCATGATGGCATTGATCGCACCATCGTAGGCAGCCACTGGTAACGCGAGAAGTACCATCGCTGCAATCGCGAGCAGTGCATTTTCCATAGTCATCAGCGTGATCGCAGGCCAAGCGAGCACAAACAGTCCTAATGCTCCAGCCCCGAGGACCGGCTTTCTGCCGATCCTGTCAGAAATGATTCCAGCGATCGGTATGAGCACCATGACGACAGCCATTGCGATAGTTGAAGCGAGAAACGACTCCGTCATAGTGAACCCAAGGGTGTCTTCCATATAGGAGACCATGAACGTCTGAAGCGTCCAATGCGCTACTCCTTTGAGCACCACGAGTCCTGCCAGCACCAGCATCGCTACACGCGCCTTCTGGAAGGTCTCACGGAGCGGGGAGACCGAGAGTTCCTCAGCTGACTGCATCTGGCGGAACACCGGGCTGTCATCCAGCTGGGAACGAAGATAGAGCGCAATCAAACCAAGCGGAAGCGCTATTAAGAATGGAATTCGCCAAGCCCATTCATTGACCGCTTCATCGCCTAGGCCCAAAGTCAGGCCCAGCGCGAGACCCGCAGAAGCAACGAATGCCACAAACCCCGTGGCAGCGCTGAGACTTGTGTAGAAACCACGCCTATCACGAGGCGCATACTCATAGAGAAGACCAACGGCACTCGATGTCTCACCACCAGCACCAAATCCCTGCAACAACCGAATGACAACGAGCAGGAGAGGTGCAAGCACACCGATTGTCTCGTAGCTGGGGAGGATGCCGATCGCAGCCGTTGACAGTGAGGTCAGCGCAACTGTAATGACAAGCACACGGTTGCGTCCGATCCGATCCGCCATGGGCCCGAAAACAAGACCACCGACGGGCCGAATGACGAAGCCGACGGCAAAGACTGCGAAGGTCGATAGCAGTGCGGACACAGGGTCTGTTGAATCGAAGAGGTGTTTCGACAGACTCGCCGACATCGTGCCGTATACGCCGATATCGAACCACTCGACAAAGTTTCCAACCGTGGCTGCCATAACTACGCGGCGGGTCGGTGTCTGCTCGGAACTATTTGATGTAGCAATGTTCTGCATGCTCGTTTCACTCCATTGTGATGGGGGGGGACTTACGATGTTCAACGATGTTGCGGTTGCGGGCTGAGATACCCCGAGGCGACGCTGATCGTGTCTGCAGCTTCGATGATGATTCGCGCCAGTTCAGTCTCTTTCTCAGTGAGGTTGATTGCCGACAACGCTCCCGAAAGGGAGATGGCTGCCACGACCTTTCCGGTGAAGTCCCGAATCGGCGCTGCAATGCACGCCCTGCCAAGCGCAAGTTCATTGATCTCGGTACAGTAGCCTCGCTCGGAAGACCGCTGAAGCTCGACCTCGAGATCGGAGTGGCTGACGATTGTATTGGTCGTATAGGCAGGCAGATCATCAGGTCCAAGAAGTGCCTCACGATCGCTGGCGGACAGATCAAGCATCAGCGCCTTGCCCATACCTGTCGCGTGCAAAGGATTTGTCTGACCGAGGAGAGTGTATGACTTAGGGGCCATTGGCCCTTCGACATTCTGCAAATAGCGAAGAACTTTGCCCTGCCGCACGGCAACGTTCGCGCCCAAGCCGAGTTCCCACGCCAGACGCTGAGTCACCGCTCGCGAATTGCGATAGATCGGCTCATTGTTCAACGCCACCCCGCCCAATGAGATGATCTGCTGACCAAGTTCGTAACGCTGAGATTTCGAATTCTTACGTAGGAACCCCGATTCTTCCAGGGTGGCCAGCAAACGCGAGGCAGTCGACACTCCGAGGCCGAGACCTGATGCGACATCCGAAACACGCAGTGACGGGCTATTGCTGGTGAACAAAGTGAGGACCGAGAGCGCTCTATCGACGCTCTGGTTGGTTGATCGTTCGGCAGGCATGTACCAATTGTGGAATCTATTTGCATATTATGCAAGTCCACTGCAGTATTGAGCCATGACTTCCACAGAAAGCATCGATCATGCGTATTGAGCACATAGAGACCTACGTCCTCAAACTTCCTTCACCGCGGGCTTATCTTGGCGTCCACGATGACGGATGGGATCCACGCGGCTCGGCGGAGTACACGGTGAGACCGCCTTGGCGTAGCCTCTACTCCGGCAGATTTGAAACCATGCTGGTTTCGGTTCATACGAACGATGGCATCGTTGGTTGGGGCGAGGCATTAGCCCCTGTTGCGCCAGAGGTCCCAGCCACCATCATCGACAGGCTTCTCGCGCCGCAGCTTATCGGCCAAGATCCCACTGCCGTGCGGCCGCTATGGGAGAAGTTGCGTGGCCTGATGCGTGAACGTGGACACCTCGTTGGGCATCAAGCGGATGCACTGGCCGCACTCGACACTGCGCTGTGGGATATCGCGGGTCAGGCCCTCGGAAGTCCAGTCAGCGATTTGCTCGGGGGCCGGCACCGCGACACAGTCCCTGCCTATGTCTCCGGGTTACCGGTTCCAACCGATAAAGAGCGGGCGGTGCTGGCAAAGCAGTGGGTCGATCGCGGTGCGACACGGATCAAGCTTGCTCTGGGAAAAGGCGTAGATGCTGACCTTGCCACCTTCGATGCCGTAGCCGAGGCCGCACCAAAGGTCGGACTGGCCATCGATGCACATTGGGCCTATTCGCTCCAAGATGCCCTACGACTAGGCGCAGAGCTAGATGCTCGCGGCGCGCTCTTCCTGGAAGCGCCATTGGCGCCGGAAGATATAGATGGCCACGCCGAATTGGGGCGTCGCGTAAGAACTCCGATCGCAATCGGCGAAGCCATGCGCAATCGATACGAGTTCTCCGAATGGGCAGTGCGACGTTCGCTGGGTCTCGCACAGCCGGACGTCGCACGAACTGGAATCACAGAAGCCATCGACATCGCCACAGTATTGAGCGCTTTTCATATTCCGACAGCGTGCCACCATTCGGTTGGACTCGGAGTCGCGTTGGCTGCCGGAATCCATGTCAGCGCCGCACTGCCTCACAGCCCATTCTTTGAGTATCAACCAGACACCGTCGGCGTCGCGCAGTCTCTCTTACGCACACCCATGGCAATCGGACCCGCCGGGTTCCAAGTGCCGACGGGCCCCGGTCTGGGAATCGACATCGATATTGACACTGTTCGCCGTCTAGCCGAGGAGGCATAAACATGAAGCTTCACGGTCTGCTCCCAATTCTTGCCACCCCCTTCTCTCCCAACCAAGAGGTGGATCTGAATTCGCTCCGTCGCCTTATCGACTTCCAAGTCACATCGGGGGCTGATGGTTTCGCCGTCTTCGGGATGGCCAGCGAGGGCTTCGCATTGACGACCCAAGAGCGCGAGAGCATTCTCCGCACCGCTCGCAAAGAGGTCGGCGATGGCTTCACCATCATCGCTGGCATCAACGCGACAAGCACGACAACCGCCACCGAAGCTGGGCTCCAAGCACGCGAGTGGGGAGCAGACGCGCTGATGGTACTCCCCCCATATCTCGCAAAACCCGCCGAGGATCAGCTTGTCGACTTCTTTGTCGACGTTGCGCAGAACACTGACACCCCGATCATGGTGCAGGACGCGCCGGGACCATCTTCGGTGACGACTCCCACCGACCGAATCGCGGAAATGTCCGAATGCTCCGGGATATCCGCGGTAAAGGTTGAGGCCCCGCCGACGGCGGAGAAGGTCAAGGCTGTCGTCTCCAAAGTCCCTCAGGACTTCCCTGTGCTCGGTGGGCTCAACGCAAGAGAGCTCATCGCAGAATTCCGAAACGGTGCCTGCGGAACCATGCCAGCCTGCGAAATCACTGACATGTTCAGGCCGATCGTATCGGCCTTGCTCGGCGCTGATACCACCGTCGATGTGGACGAAGAAGTCCGCCGCATTCAGCCCCTCCTCGACGTCGGAGTCACCCCTGGCGAAGCGTGGGCGATTCACAAGCAGGTACTCGTGCGGAGAGGTCTCATCGACCACGACACTGTTCGATTCCCTGCACGTAAGCTCTCCGCCTCGACACTTGCTCGGCTCGATTCGGCATTGTCGGGGCTTGGCTTGTAGGAATCGCATTGGGCCGGCAGACGGATCAATCACAAGTGCGTCGGTCAACACCCTAGCCGGATTCGACAACCAGATTCTCGCAGTCCAGGAACCGCGGTGCCATTGTCGCACCCAGCACCATCGTGCCGACCGACCGCTGGTCAGGCTCCGCGGTAGCCGGGCATGATTCGGTCGCTGTCGACGATCTGCTTGCCCAGCGGCATGAGCGAGACGGGGATGAGCTTGATGTTCGCCCAGCCGAGCGGGATGCCGATGATCGAGATGAACAGCGGGATCGAGGTGACGACGTGTCCGATGGCGAGCCAGACACCAGCGACGATGAGCCAGATGATGTTACCCAGGGTCGTCGCCACTCCTGCCGGGCGGGTTTCAATGACCTCGCGGCCGAAGGGCCAGAGTGCGTAGTTTCCGATGCGGAAGGACGCGATTCCCCACGGGATGGTGACGATGAAGATGCAGGCGATGATTCCGGCGGCCCAGTATCCGAGTGCCAGCCAGAGGCCGGAGAAGATGAACCAGATGATGTTGAGCAGGGTGCGCATGATCTCCTCGTGCGTTCGTCAGTCGGTATTCGTTAGTTCGGTAGTCCGTCATCTGCCAGTCTGCTCGATGACCGCATGCTTTTCCATGGTGATGGCCCCACATCGCCCGTCCGGTTGCCCGCAGGCTGCCGGAGCGCACGCTGATTGACCGCTTTCCTTCACTGCAATGCTGCCGCCGAGGCCGCTTCTACAATGCGACCTCTTGTATTCCTCGATGACAAGGTTCCCCGTTGTCGAACGGATCCAACCGTCGTGAATACGACAATGCCGCGCCCTCCGAGAGAGGACCCGGCATTGTCAGAGTCTGTCGTTGATCAGCCGACGATGTCGACAGCACCGAGGGTCTTCTTGCCTCGGCGAAGGAGGACGACTCCTCCAGCTTCTGTCGAGAGCACATCGTCGGAAGTCAAGGTCTGCTCCTGGTCGGCGACCTTGACGTTGTTGACGTACGCTCCCCCGTCCTTGATGGCACGGCGAGCCTCACCCTTGGACTTGACGATGCCGGAAGCGACGAACGCATCGGCAACAGGCAGGCCTTCGGCCAGCTGGGTCGTCGACACCTCACCCCGCGGCAGCTCGGAAGTTGCCGCACCCAGCGTCGACGAATCAAGGCCGGTGAGCTCTCCCCCGCCGAAGAGGGCGGAGGCCGCGGCGATGGCCTGTTCGTAAGCCTGGCGCCCGTGGACCAAGGTGGTGACATCCTCGGCGAGGGCCTTCTGAGCCACACGGGTGTGCGGGGCCGCGGTGAACTCGGCTTCGATGGCTTCGATCTCGTCGAGCGGGCGGAGCGAGAACACCTTGAGGTACTTGACGACGTCGCGGTCGTCGGCGTTGAGCCAGAACTGGCTGAACGCATACGGGCTGGTCAGCGACGAATCGAGCCACACGGTGCCGGATTCGGTCTTGCCGAACTTCGTGCCGTCGGCCTTCGTGATCAGCGGGGTAGCCAGGGCATGGACGGACTTCTGCTCGACGCGACGGATGAGGTCGACGCCCGAGGTGAGGTTGCCCCACTGGTCGGAGCCGCCGGTCTGCAGGGAGCAGCCGTAGCGGCGGTTGAGTTCGAGGTAGTCGTTGCCCTGGAGGATCTGGTACGAGAACTCGGTGAAGGAGATGCCCGCTTCGCTGTTGAGGCGCGCGGAGACGGATTCCTTCGCGAGCATCCGGTTGACCGGGAAGTGCTTGCCGATGTCGCGGAGGAAGTCGATGGCCGACAGCTGCGAGGTCCAGTCGAGGTTGTTGACGATCTGGGCGGCGTTGGGGCCGTCGAAGTCGAGGAACTTCTCGACCTGGGTGCGAATCTTCGCCACCCATTCCTCGACGACCTCACGTGGGTTGAGCGTCCGCTCCCCCGACATGCGCGGGTCGCCGATGAGGCCGGTGGCGCCGCCGACGAGGGCGAGCGGATTGTGGCCGGCCTGCTGGAGGCGGGCGGCGGTGAGCAGCTGGACGAGGTTGCCCATGTGCAGGCTCGGTGCCGTCGGATCGAAACCGACATAATAGGTCAGCGACTCCTCGGCCAGGGCTTTCTGCAGGGCGGTCTCGTCCGTGGAAACTGCGACGAGCCCGCGGGCCTTGAGTTCGCTGAAGATGTCGGTCACTTCGGTCCTTTCGAATCTGTGGTCTGTGCCGGCGCGGGGCCGACAGGTTCAATTCTACGGGTTCGCCGAGGCGGCTGTGCCCTTGGTCCGAGACCGCCTCGTTCAGATCATCGATAGCTATCTCGATGACGCCGCCAGATCCGTACAGAGAAAATAGTTTCCAGAAAAAGTTTCGCCCAGCTGTCGAAATCTCCGATTCAGCCTCGATGTCACACTAGAAGGGCCGAGAGGCGGTCCTCGATGAAAGGCAAAACAATGAAGTACGTGATCCTGATCCATTCGAATCCGCAGCCCTGGGGCCATCCCACCGGCGACTATGTTGCCGAGGTTCAGGCCCTGCCGAAGGAACAGCGGGAGAAGATGAACTCCGACTTCGAAAAGCTGTTGGGCGAGCTCCAGGAACGCGGCGAACTGCTCGGTGGCGAGGCCCTCGGCGACCCTGCCGCCTCCATGCTCTACCGCTGGAAGTCAGGTGAGCCGACATCGACCGATGGTCCCTACGCAGAGTCGAAAGAACACCTCGCTGGATTCTTCTCGATCGACGTCGAATCGCAGGAGCGCGCCGAGGAGATCGCCGCCGGTTTCGCCGGTCCCGGGGAGACGGTGGAACTGCGACCGGTCATGGTCTTCGGTGACGACGGCGAATGACGTTGACGACCGGTGAGGATGTGTGGCGCCGCGAGACTCCCCACATCCTCGCTGCTCTGATGAGGCGGTTCGGTGATTTCGCCGCGTGCGAGGACGCCGTTCAGGAAGCACTGCTCGAAGCGTCCCAACAGTGGCCGAAGATAGGTGTGCCGGACAGGCCCCGGGGCTGGCTGTTGCGGGTTGCGTCTCGTCGGCTCATCGATGCCCAACGTCAGGACGGTGCGCGTCACGAGCGCGAGGAACGGGTGTTCGCGCGTGATCGTCCCGATCAGGTGCCCATCGCCGAGGCGGCCCTTGAGAACCGTGATTCCTCGCTTGAGGTGCTCGCTCTGTGCTGCCATCCGTCGCTCAAACCTGAGGCTCAGGTGACCTTGGCATTGCGGGCGGTCCTCGGGCTGAGCACAGAACAGATCGCTGCGCTGTATTTCATTCCGTCCGCGACAGCGGGGCAGAGGATCAGCCGTGCGAAGACGACGATCGACCAGCACGGACGGCATTTCCCACATCCGGACACGGCGACTGACCGCCTTCCCGCGATGCTTCATGCCCTCTATCTCATGTTTACCGCCGGGCACAGCCGCCTGAACGGTAAGGACCTCTTCGACAGGGAAGTCACGTCCGAGGCACTCAGGTTGGCTCGGCTACTCCATGCATCGCTGCCCGATGAGACCGAGACTGCCGGATTGCTCGCGCTCATGTTGCTCAGCGAGGCACGTCGACCGGGCCGCAGGAACCCAACCGGCGAATTGGTGACTCTGCGCGATCAGGATCGCACGCGGTGGAATGCGAAGATGATCTCCGAAGGGGTCAGACTTTTGGAGACTGTACTCCCGACCGGACCGGTCGGTGCGTATCAGCTGCAGGCTGCGATCTCTGCTGTTCACTCCGAGGCATCGACCTGGGAGGAGACCGACTGGGCTCAGATCGTCGAGCTCTACTCGATGCTCGCGCGCGTCGCTCCGTCTCCGACTGTCACCCTGAATTATGCGGTGGCCGTCAGCGAGGTCCACGGTCCACGCGCCGCCCTTGAGATGCTCGAGCCCCTCCTCGCGGACAAGCGAATGAGTCGCAGTCACCGGCTCTTCGCCGTGCGGGCGCCGATGTTGGAAGCCCTCGGAGATCTCGCAGAGGCGCTGGCCGCCTACCGGACCGCCAGCAGGCTGTGCACGAATGTCCCTGAGCAGAGATACCTCAATGCTCAGATCACTCGGCTGAGTAAAGAGCTCGACGCCGAGAAGATCTGAAGCACCGGATCGTTCACCGTCGAATGCCCCGGCATCCCGCTGAGGGTATTGCTATGCAAAGCCGTTGCCCGGACAAACGGATCCTCTCCGCTTGCCCGGGCACTGACCTGAGATCGCTGTCTGGTTGCTCAGCCCCTCACACGCTGCGAGCCGAACCCGCGAACTCGCGCAGGCGGGTGACCTCAGCCTTCGCGTTGGCGATCTGCGCCTCGACAGCCGAGCGAGCCGTACCGCCCTTGGCGTTGCGCGAATCGATCGACCCCAGCGTCGTGAGCACCTCACGAACCGCCGGAGTGAGGTGCGGCGAAATCCCCGCGAAGTCCTCGTCGGAGAGATCCCACAGCTCGACGTCCCGCGACTCGGCCAGCTGCACGCATGCTCCGGAAAGCTCATGAGCCACACGGAACGGCACACCTTCACGCACGAGCCATTCGGCGATGTCCGTGGCCAGGGCGAATCCGCGCGGAGCCAGGTACGCCATCCGCTCGGTGTCGAACTTCAGCGTCGCCACCATCCCGGTGAACGCCGGCAGCAGCAGCTCGAGCGTATCGGTGGCGTCGAAGACCGGCTCCTTGTCCTCCTGCAGATCCCGGTTGTACGCCAACGGCAGCGCCTTGAGCGTCGACAGCAGACCGGTGAGATCACCGATGAGACGCCCGGACTTGCCACGAGTCAGCTCGGCGACGTCGGGGTTCTTCTTCTGCGGCATGATCGACGACCCCGTCGAGTACGCATCATGCAGGGTGACGAACGAGAACTCCTTCGTTGCCCACGCGATGACCTCCTCGGACAGACGCGAGAGGTCGATGCCGATCATCGTCGTGATGAACAGGTACTCGGCGAAGACATCGCGCGACGCAGTGCCGTCGATGGAGTTCTCCACCGAATCGTTGAACCCGAGGTCCGCGGCCACGGCCTGCGGATCGAGCCCCAGCGACGAACCAGCCAAAGCACCCGAACCGTAGGCAGACACTCCCGCCCGCGCATCGAAATCGACGAAGCGGGCGACATCGCGCAGCAGCGGCCATGCATGTGCGAGCAGATGGTGAGCCAGCAGCACCGGCTGAGCGTGCTGGAGGTGCGTGCGTCCGGGCATCGGCGCCTCGGGGTGCTCTTCGGCCTGAGCAATGAGCATCTCGACGGTGTCGAGCACGAGGCCGGCGACCTCACGGGCATGGTCACGCAGGTACATCCGCCCCATCGTCGCGATCTGGTCGTTGCGGGACCGTCCGGCACGCAGCTTCCCGCCGAGTTCGGGGCCGGCGATCTCGATGAGTCCGCGCTCCAGCGACGAGTGCACATCCTCGTCGGATTCGGCGGCGACGTATTCGCCGGCCTCGACGCGGCGCAGCAGTTCGTCGAGTGCTGAATGCATCCCCGACAGCTCGTCATCGGTGAGCAGTCCCGCGTGGTGGAGGACCTTCGCGTGGGCCTTGGATCCCGCGATGTCGTACTTCGCCAGGCGCCAGTCGAAGTCCGTGGACTTGCTCAGCGCGGCCAGCGCATCGGCCGGACCGTCGGAGAATCGTCCGCCCCACAGGCTCAGTCGTTCGCTCACAGATCGTCCTTTCCCACCAGCACGGATGCGCCGGCCCGTTCATTGAAATGATGAAACTCAGTTGTCATTGTTCCAGTTTTCCTTCGCCGAGGCGGCCGTCCGTCCCGTGGGATTCCCACCGAGGCGGCGCGCCCAATTCCAGGGCCCGCCGACAGAGGCTCACCCCTCGGCCAATCCGCCCGCCGCGTATTCGAGGAAAGTCTCGGCCAGGGCCGCTCCCCCGACCGCGGCATCGGCGATGACGAGCACCGTGTCGTCGCCGGCGAGTGTGCCGAAGATCCCGACCATCGACGACCGGTCGATCGCCGACGCCAGATACTGTGCAGCTCCAGGCGGGGTGCGCAGCACGACCGTGTTGTCCTGGGAGACCGCGGAGACGAGCAGCTCCTCGAGGATCCGCGGGAGCTTCGCGTCGAGGGACTCCCCCGTCGACTGCTGCAGGGACCGGTCCCCGCCCTCACCGGGAACGGCGTACACGGATCCCGCGGTGGACCGGATCTTCACGGCCCCCACCTCGGCGAGGTCGCGCGACAGGGTCGCCTGGGTGACGGTGATGCCCTGCGTCGCGAGCGCCTCGGCGAGTTCGATCTGGGACCGCACGGACTGGCGTGTGATGAGATCGATGATCTTCTGCTGTCGGGCGGTCTTCGTCAGCGGTGCACTGTTATTCATCTCGGCCATCATCGCTCCAGGAGGAAGGTCATGAGCGCTTTCTGCGCGTGGAGGCGGTTCTCGGCTTCGTCGAAGACCACCGAGGCGGGGCCGTCGATGACTTCGGCCGTGACCTCCTTGCCGCGGTAGGCGGGCAGGCAGTGGAGGAAGATCGCGTCGTTGCCAAGGTTCATGAGTTCCTGGTTGACCTGGAACTTCGTGAACGGAGAGGCCTCGTCGTCACGTCCGGCGGAGTCCTGCCCCATGGACACCCAGGTGTCGGTGACGAGGACGTCGGCACCGGTGGTGGCGGCCACGGGGTCGTCGGTGACGGTGAGCGATCCGCCGGTCTGAGCGGCGAGGGCTTCGGCTTCGGCGACGATCGCGGCGGCAGGCTGGAAGCCTTCGGGGGCGGCGATGCGCACGTGCATTCCGGCGTTGACTCCGCCGAGGGCATAGGAGTTGGCCATATTGTTCGCCCCGTCGCCGTAGTACGTCATGGTCTGGCCCTTGACGTCGCCGCGGTGTTCGCGGATGGTGAGCAGGTCGGCCAGGATCTGGCAGGGGTGGAAGTCATCGGACAGGGAGTTGATGACGGGCACGGAGGAGTGCTCGGCCATCTCTTCGAGGCCAGACTGGGCGTAGGTGCGCCAGATGATCGTCGAGACCATCCGGGACATCACCTGGGCGGTGTCGGCGATGGATTCCTTGTGCCCGAGCTGTGCCTCACCGGGGTTGATGATGAGGGGCTGCCCGCCGAGCGCGGCGATGCCGGCAGCGAACGAGACCCGAGTGCGTGTCGAGGTCTTGTCGAAGATGACGGCGGCGGTCTGCGGGCCGGCCAGCGGGGTCCGCGAGTAGGGGGCGGCCTTGAGTTCGACGGCGAGGTCGAGGACCTCGGCCTGCTCGGCCGGACTGAGGTCTGTGTCCTTGAGGAAGTGGCGTGTCATAACGTGTCCTTCGAAAGTCTGGGTGGGTGATGCCGGCGCCGAGGTGGCCCGCCGTTCCGTGCGAACCCTGGCTTGCGATCAGCGCTGGGCTCCCGGGGGCGGCTCAGCCGGTGATGAGTCCGGGCAGGGCGTCGATGAACGGAGTGAGCTCGTCGGTGGTGATGGTCAGCGGCGGGGCCAGCCGCAGGCGGCCGGGGGCGACGGGATTGATGATGAACCCGGCGTCGAGTGCGCGGGCCGCGACGGCCTTCGAATCCGGGATCTCGCCTGCGGCACTCGGCAGCAGTTCGATGCCGATGAGCAGGCCCTGACCGGTGATCTCGCCGATGCCGTCGATGGCCGTAAGTCGCGGTGTCAGCCAGTCACTGACGTCGAGAGCATGGTCGAACAGCCCGTCCTTCTCGATCGTCTCGAGCACGGCGAGTCCGGCCGCGCAGGCGATCGGGTTGCCGCCGAAGGTTGTGCCGTGCTGACCGGCTTCGAGCAGTTTCGTGTTCGCATCGCCGACGGTGATGGTGGCACCGATCGGCATGCCGCCGCCGAGTCCCTTCGCCGACGTGATGATGTCGGGGGTGATGCCCTCGCCGATCGACCAGTCCTGGTGGGCGAACCAGTATCCGGTGCGCCCGATGCCTGACTGCACCTCATCGAGGACGAGTAGTGCGCCGGCTTTCGTCGTGAGTTCGCGGGCGGCCTTGAGGTAGCCCTGTGGATGGGTGCGCACACCGACCTCGCCCTGGATGGGTTCGATGAATACGGCGGCGGTGTTGTCGTTGATCGCGGCGGCCAGTGCCTCGACGTCGCCGTAGGGGACGTGGACGACTCCAGGGACGCCCGGTGCGAAGGGTTCGCGGTAGGCTTCCTTCGCCGTCAGGGCCAGTGATCCCATGGTGCGGCCGTGGAAGGCACCCTCGACGGCGATGATGAAGGGGCGTCCCCCTCCCCCGGCGCGGCGGGCCATTTTGAAGGCCGCCTCGTTGGCTTCGGTGCCGGAGTTCGAGAAGAACACGGCGGACCCGGACGGCAGGTTGAGGATCTCATGGATTTTGTTCGCCAGGGCGATCTGGGGCGGCGATGTGAAGAAGTTCGAGATGTGTCCGAGCGTCGACGCCTGTTCGGTGATGGCCTTGACCCAGGCCGGGTGGCAGTGGCCGAGTGCGTTGACGGCGATGCCCGCGAGTAGGTCGAGGTATTTCTTGCCCGAGGCGTCCCACACGTACGAGCCTTCACCGCGGACGAGGTCGAGCTGGGGTGAGCCGAAGACCGGGGAGAGGACGCGGGAGAAGTCATCGCGCCAGGTCTGTGCCTGATCCGTTGCGGCTTGCTGGTGCGTGGCTTCACTCATTGTCGTCCTCCTGCGTTCCTTTGTGCCCGTCGCCCAGTGGTGCGGGTTCGACGATGGTGTCTTCGACCATGGTGCCGATGCCCTCCGAGGTGAATACCTCGAGGAGGAGGGAATGCGCCATCCGGCCGTCGATGATGTGGGCCTGCTTGACCCCGTGCTCGATCGCCTCGAGCGCGGCGGTCATCTTCGGTATCATCCCCGAGTCGAGCGACGGCAGGAGTTCGCGCAGCTTGTCCGGGTCGATGCGGGAGATGAGCGAGGACGTGTCCGGCCAGTTCGCGTAGAGGCCGGGCACATCGGTGAGCATGATGAGTTTGTGTGCCTTGAGTGCTTTCGCCACCGCCGAGGCGGCCAGGTCCGCATTGATGTTGAGCGGCTTCCCGGCCTCTCCCCCGATCTCCGAGGCGATCGAGCAGATGACGGGCACCCGTCCGGCATCGAGGAGCTCGGTGAGCACGGTCGTGTTGACCTGGGCGATCTCGCCCACCCGGCCGAGGTCGATGACTTCGCCGTCCACCTCGGCGGTGGTTTTGTGCGCCAGCAAGAGGTCCGCGTCTTCACCGGACAGGCCGATCGCGGCGTCACCGTTCTGGTTGATCCGGGACACGATGTCGCGGTTGACCTGGCCGGACAGGACCATGCGGATGACTTCGGCGGCTTCCTCGGTGGTCACGCGCTGTCCGGCCTTGAACTCGGACTCAATGCCCAAGCGTTTCAGCATGGCCGAGATCTGGGGGCCGCCGCCGTGGACGACGACGGGGCGGATGCCGGCGAAGCGGAGGAACGCGATGTCATCGGCGAAGGACTGCTGCAGCTCCGGGGAGACCATGGCGTTGCCGCCGTATTTGATGACGATCGTGGCACCGGCGAAGGTCTTGATCCAGGGCAGCGCCTCGGTCAGCGCTTCGGCCTTGACCTGGGCGGCGGCGAGCCGGGCGGCCGTGGATTTCGTGGACATGTCTACGGGGGTGTTCATGAGGAGTAGGCGCTGTTCTCTTCGACGTAGTCGTGGGTGAGGTCCGAGGTCCACACGGTGGCGGTGTCGTCACCGGCGTGGAGGTCGATAGACACATCAACTGTGCGGTCGAATGTCACGTTCGCGGGGTCTTCATCGGGGCCCGACGCCGTGCACACCTGGACGCCGTTGATGGCGACGTCGATCTGTGTGGGATCGAAATCCGCCGAGGTGGTTCCCACCTGAGCGACGACGCGGCCCCAGTTCGGGTCCTCCCCGAAGATCGCGGCCTTGAACAGGGCCGACCGTGCCACGGAGCGGGAGACTTCGACGGCGTCACTCTCGCTGGCGGCGCCGCGGGTGGTGATCGCGATGTCGTGGTGAGCACCTTCGGCATCGACGTGGAGTTGGTGCATGAGGTCGAGGCAGAGTTCGCGCAGCAGAGTGGTGAACTCGTCGGCGTCGACATTCGCGTCGTGGGCGCCGGAGGACATGAGGATGACGGTGTCGTTCGTCGACATGCAGCCGTCGGTGTCGAGGCGGTCGAACGACTGGCTCGTCGAGGCCCGCAACGCCTGGTCGAGAGTCGCTTGGTCGAGTTTCGCGTCGGTCGTGATGACGACGAGCATGGTCGCCAGCCCCGGTGCGAGCATTCCCGCGCCCTTAGCCATGCCGCCGATAGTGAATCCGCTGGAGCCCGTGCGGCTGGCGGTCTTCGCGACGGTATCAGTGGTCATGATCGCTTCGGCAGCGGACTGTCCGGCTTCGACGCTCGTGTCGGCGGCGGCGACGAGCGGGGCGAGGTTGTTCACGATGGAGTCGCGGAAGTCCTGGCCGCCGACGCCGATAAGGCCGGTCGAGCAGACAAGGACGTCCTCAGACACTGTTTCGGTGCCGGATTCTGTGAGGAGTACGGCGGTGGTCTGCGCGGTCAGCGTTGTCGTCTCGTAGCCGAAGTCGCCGGTATAGCAGTTCGCTCCCCCGGAGTTGAGGACGACTGCGCGTGCCTGCCCATTGGCCGAGGCTTTCTGGGACCACAGGACGGGGTTGGCCTTGCACCGGTTGGAGGTGTAGACGGCGGCGACAGCGGTGTCGGGACCATTGTTGATGACCAGGGAGAGGTCTTTGGTGCCGGAGGGTTTGAGGCCGACGGTGAGTCCGGCGGCGGTGAAGCCGAGTGGGGCGGTGACGCTCATGGGGCGACTCCTTCGAGGGGAAGGGCGGTGGTCTCGTCGAGACCGAGGGCCAGGTGGATGGATTGGATGGCTTGTCCGGCCGTGCCGCGGACGAGGTTGTCGAGTGCCACGACGACGAGGATCTTCTCGGCTCGTTCGTCGACGGTGAACTGGAGCTGTGCGACGTTCGATCCGGTGGTTGCCGCGGTCTGTGGCCACTGTCCGTCAGGCAGGACGCGGACGAAGGGTTCGTCGGCGTAGGCCTGGTTGAAGGCGGCGGCCAGCTGATCCTTGAGCGCGGCGGCATCGAGGAGACCTTCTGCGGTGCGCGGTGCCGCTTCGCCCGCGTCGGCGGTGATGGTCGCGAGGATTCCGCGAGCCATGGGCACGAGCGTCGGGGTGAAGGAGATCCGGGTGGGGCCGTCGGCGGCATCGGCGCCGAGGACTCCGTTGAGGTTCTGTTCGATCTCGGGCACGTGCCGGTGGGTGCCGCCGGTACCGTACGGCGAGGCGTTGCCGAGAATCTCGGCGGCGGTGAGGTGCGGTTTGAGCGCTTTGCCGGCGCCGGAGACTCCGTTGGCGAGGACCGCGTTGAGTCCGGCGGGTGCGGCGAGTCCTGCCTGGATGAGCGGTGCGAGTCCGAGGCTCACTGCGGTGACGTTGCAGCCGGGCACGGCGATCCGGTTCGCGGACTTCAGCGTCTCGCGCAGTTTGGTGCCGTCGGCGGTGAGGAGTTCGGGCAGACCGTAGGTCCAGGTGCCCTGGTGTGCGGAGCCGTAGAACTTCTCCCACGCGGCGGCGCTGATGAGCCGGTGGTCGGCGGCGAGGTCGACGATGAGGGTGTCGGGGCTCGTCTGTTCGAGTTCGGCGGCGATCTGTCCGGACTGACCGTGCGGGAGTGCGAGGATGACGACATTGTGGCCAGCGAGTACCTCGGCGGTGGACTCCTGGACCACGAGGTCAGAGAATCGGGGAAGATGGGGTTGATGTCGGCCGAGCTTCTCACCCGCGGTGGAATGTCCGCACACCGTGGTGACTTTCAAGTGGGGGTGAATGCTCAGCAGCCGGAGGACCTCTCCCCCGGCGTATCCGGTGGCACCGGAGACGGCAACCGTAAGATCGTTCATATGTATAACCATACCAGGCAATTAATTTATATGCAGGAGGCGTCATGACCCAGGCAGTTCGTGCAATGCAGGCCGGTGGACCCGAGGTCCTCGAGTTCGGTGAGATCGAGACTCCGAAGCCGGGCCCTGGTGAGGTACTCGTCAACGTCGAGGCCGCGGGCGTGAACTTCATCGACACGTACCGTCGTTCGGGTGTGTATCCGATGGAGTACCCGCACATCGTCGGGTCGGAGGGCACGGGTCACATCGCCGAGGTGGGCGAGGGCATTGAGAGCTGGTCCGTCGGTGACCGTGTTGCCTGGCACGAAGGACCGGGATCGTATGCGACGCAGGTCGTCGTGAAGGAAAGCGTCCTTCTGCGTGTGCCCGAAGGCGTTTCCACCGAGGTGGCTGCGGCGATGCCGCTGCAGGGCCTGACGGCGCAGTACCTGGCGACGAGCTCGCACGAGATCAAACCGGGGCAGACAGCCCTCGTCCATGCCGGAGCCGGTGGAGTCGGCCTGCTGCTGACTCAGATCATCAAGCACTTGGGCGGCAATGTCATCTCGACGGTAAGCACGGATGAGAAGGCTGAGCTGGCACGGAAGGCCGGCGCCGATGACGTATTCCTCTACGGTGAGGGCGTCGACATCACGGCGAAAGTCAAGGAACTCACAGACGGTGAGGGCGTCGATGTTGCCTATGACGGAGTCGGCAAGGACACGTTCGATGCGTCGTTGGCGTCGATCAAGCCGTTGGGTTCGATGGTGCTCTTTGGCGGGGCGTCGGGTCAGGTGCCACCGTTCGACATTCAGCGTCTGAACTCCTCGGGCGGAATCTTCCTGTCCCGTCCGTCGCTGGCATGGTTCGTCCGATCCTCGGAGGAGCTGGCGAAGCGTTCAGCGATGCTCTTCAACGGCATCGAGCACGGCTGGCTCAACTTCCGCGTCGGAGCGACGTTCGCATTGGCCGATGCGGCTGATGCACATCGGGCGCTCGAAGGACGGGAGACCACGGGCAAGGTTGTGCTAACTGCCTGATTGAGCGACAGCAGTTTGGGCCCGGAGTTCCTCCCTATGTTCATGAACTCCGGGCCCAACTCCCGTGATGTTGACGTCGGGTAGCACGTTTCCCGCTCTCCATTCGTTGAACACTTCAGCACTTCAGTTGTGCTTTGCACCGCCCCGTCGTCGAACGTCGCTGATATCTTGAAGTCATGTACGAAGATTCTGTTCGCGACGCAGTCCGACAGTTCATGGAAGAACGCGATTGGCAGCAGTTCCACACACCTGAGAATCTCGCGAAAAGCGTCTCCATCGAAGCCGCAGAACTGCTCGAATGTTTCCAATGGGGAGATTCTGACCTCGAATCCGCGAAGGACGAGCTGGCAGATGTCTTGACCTATTGCATGTTGCTCGCAGACAAGCTGGGTCTGGATCCCGACACAATCGTCATGGAGAAACTCCAGAAAACTCGAGAGAAGTATCCCGTGGACAAGGCGCGTGGGCGGAGCGTGAAATATGACCAGCTTTAAGATTGAGCGATTCCCGTTCGACTCAGATCAGGTCAAGGCGTGGGGAGCTATCGACCCACGGCATCGAAACTGGCCCGTTGTCTATGTGATGAATAATCAGCAAGAGGTATACATTGGCGAGTCCCTCAATGTCGAGGGACGGATGCGACAGCACTTGGACTCCGACACAAAGCAACGACTCCGGTCCGTGAGAGTCGTGCTCGATGACACATTCAATAAATCGACATGCCTGGACCTGGAGTCATTCCTCATCCGCATGTTCCACGGCGACGCGAGTCGACAAGTGCTCAACCTCAATGCCGGCATCACCGATGCCGAATACTACGACCGCGAAACCTACAACAAGACGTTCCACCAGATCTTCGAGGAACTTCGGACGAAGGAACAGCTTTTTCAACGCACGATCCCGCAGATCATCAACAGTGATCTGTTCAAGCTTTCCCCTTTTAAAGCCCTCAACCATGATCAGGCCATCGCTGTCGATGACATTCTCGAGGGCTTCTTTGACGACTTAGGGAGCGGCGTCGATAACACCGTCGTTGTCGAGGGCAGTCCAGGAACGGGCAAGACGGTGGTTGCGATCTATCTGCTCAAGCTGCTGGAGGATATCAGGCGGCACGATTCAGAAGAGCCACTCGACATTGATTCCATCTTCAGTGACTATTTCACTCCTGAACATGCGGAGCTGCTTAAGTTTCTCAAGTTCGCAATTGTCGTCCCTCAACAATCGCTGCGAGATTCAATCGCCAAAGTGTTCAAGCTGACTCCCGGACTGAGCAAGGGCATGGTGCTTACGCCATTCCAAGTCGGCGAAAGTACTGAACAGTTTGACCTTCTCGTCGTCGATGAAGCTCACCGTCTTAATCAGAGAGCAAACCAGGCGTCTGGCCCTCTCAACAAGAAATTCATTGAGATCAACGAAAAGCTCTTCGGTTGGGACGATCCACAGAAGACCCAGCTGGATTGGATTCAGAAGCAAAGTCACCATTCGATCCTCATGCTCGATGTCGGTCAAACCGTTCGACCAGCGGATCTGCCAACAACAACAACTAGGGAACTCGCTTCACAAGCCAGAGAAGCTGGCCGGCTATACCCTCTTCAGACCCAGATGCGGATCTCGACTGACAAAGATTACGTCGGCTACGTCCGCAAGCTGCTGAGTGACCATCCACCAGCATCAAGTGAAGACTTCGGCGACTACGACCTTCGGATGTTCACTGACCTCGGCGAAATGAGGCGAGCGCTTCAGAAACGCGAAGATGAGCACGGGCTGTCTCGATTGGTAGCCGGCTATGCATGGCCATGGAAGAGCAATAATGACAAAACCGTATACGACATCGAGCTTGATGGTCAGCAGATGCGCTGGAACACAACCACGACGGATTGGATCAACTCTCCAAAATCGGTCGACGAGGTCGGATCGATCCACACCGTTCAGGGCTACGACCTCAACTATGTCGGCGTCATCATCGGAAACGACCTCCGATACGACCCCGTCGCAGGCAAACTCTTCTTCGATCGCACGAACTATCACGATAAGAAGGGCCGCGAGAACAACCCAAAGCTAGGGATCACATACTCGGACGCGGATCTCCTCGAATATGTGAAAAATATCTACAGAGTGCTGCTCACACGAGGAATTAGAGGCACATACGTTTTCGTCTGCGATCCTGAACTGCGAAAACGTCTCCAAAAATTCCTCTAACGCGCCGGCCGACGCGAGACCGTGCTGCGGATGGGATGTGAGACGGTTCAGTTTTGAGACATAGAACGACTAGCAACTGGGCGGCCCAGGCTCTGCATCAGTCACGGTCGATGGCAGAATCGGATGCATGATGGAACTGATAGTGGGTCTCCTTGGTGCGTTGATCGGCGGCGGTGCCTCTGTGACCACCGTCATCATGACGAACCGCAAAGCCGCCGGGATGAAACAGGATGACTACCGTCGCGAGGAGCTCGATCGCATATCGGATGCTATCGCCGCTGCCAGGAAGTCAATCACCCGCATAAACACCGAAATCAATCGGCTTCATGAGATCGGGCGGAGAGCTCGTGCAGGCGAAGAAAAATCCGGGCTCGTTGAGAGGATCTCAACTCAGAGCATCAATCAAGACCGAATCGACGCCGAAGTGGCACTCGTCAAAATTGCTCATCTCGTGCCGCACCCGGAGATCAGACGAGCGGCTGGTTCTACGAATGCTGCCATCAGTCATGCACTTCATGGAATGTCTGAACTGATGGGAGACCCTTGTTCTGACGATTTACATTCCAATGCGGTCGAGATGGTGATCAGTGCTTCGAATGGTTGCAATCGACTTCAGGCCGAGGCGATCAATATCTACTACCCGAAGAGCAAGTAGCGCCCCGCCGTGACTCGTCTACTTCCTTGCCTGTTGTCGGTGGTGTGGGAAGTAGCAAGGGACAAAATCTAGTCGCACCTTCGTCGATGCTTAAAGCTGAACTTCTGTTCCACGACCCAGGCGATCTCACCATCGTTCATGATTGATATTCCCCTTGAAACATCGTCCGTCGTTCCTGGTGGAGGAGCATCCATGGTGGATTCGGGGGTTCTATGTTCGGGCTTCAGGATCGAATGATGACCAACCTGCCCAATCAGGTACTCGCCATTGTCGTTTCGGAGGGGGCCAATGACGGCGTTGTTCTTGATGGCGTCCTTCTCCAGTGGAATGACGGGCCGCCCGTTCCGGCTAAGGTAGAAGTCAACGTCGACGGCGTGCATGAACCTTGGCAGAGCTATGAGACCACCTTTACGCCCAGACTTGAGCTTCGCAGGAGGCACCGCCGAAGGGCAGTGATCTCGATCGAACATGTCCCATGGAAATCTAAATCGAAGAACATGCAGGACATCCTTGAACCTTTCGACACCAGTGAATTTGCACGGGAAAAACCCTGGCGATGCTTCAAACGGGACCTCGGTTTCGGGAGCACTATTTGAGTCGCGGAACATCATCACCGGGCCACTCGAGTGTCGATCGTCCTTGCCATGAAGGCTGAACTTATGCGACATTAACTTGCCGTCCTTCTGCGTGATGTAGAAACTCGTCCTGTCGGCATGTACTTTCCAGGTATAGCTGTACATCCCGGTGCCTCGATCTCCGACAAGAAACTCAATCGCTTTCGGAGGATTGCGAAGGTTATCGCTCTTCATTAGCAATGGCATCCCAGCATCCTATCCCGAGAAACTAGAGCCCGCGTGGGTCCGACGACTTAGTATAAAAACGCCTTCGACCGTCCTTGCCTGCGTTCGAACGAATACCGTTCAGCCAGAAGCTGTCTGACCCTCTTCACAGCGTCAGGCGCATAACTGTACGCCACGTCTAAGTCGACAGGCCCCTCGAACACGAGGATGTGCTTCTCGGGCGGCAGATAAATGCGCCTGGACAACGTTTCGCCCGCAGCCGCGGCGTGCACAGTCTTCTCCAAAACAACGATCAACCGACCACGGCCGGACAGGTCGTGACGGTGCCAGGAGTCATACATGTTCAGGTGAGCATAGTGCCAGCTTGAAGCTACCGGATTCGAGTAGGCACCTGGCGATGTAGTGGGTTAAGTTACGGAAACCGGGACTTATGTACACGCAGAATGGTCGCAATGCGGCACTAGGGTCGTGCATCTGCACGTAGACAACGGTAAACCGTCATTCCTCCACCCGTTCCACCTTCCCAACAAGGAACACATACGACAACACACCGACGATGGTGACAGCAGCCATGTAGACGAAGGCCGGAGCAAAGTCGATGTCGGTCACGAGGAATCCGATGACGATTGGGGTCGCGATCGACGAGAGGTTGCCGATGAAGTTGAACATGCCTCCCGTCAGGCCCAGGAGCCGTTCCGGTGCCAACGCAGACACAAGCGACCATGTGATCGAAGCGAAACCGTTGCCGAAGAACGCGATCGACATGAACACGATGACCAGAGCCGACGAGTCCGTGTAGTTGGCGCCGAGCATGAACACTGTCATCGCCAGGCCGATGACGATCGGCAGCTTCCGAGCTGTACCCAGCGACAGTCCCTTCTTCACCATGAGATCGGAGACCCACCCCGAAAGCAGCACACCGACGAGCGCGGCGATGAACGGCAGTGACGCCATGAAGCCCGACTCGATGTAGTCCATTCCGCGGTAGTCGACGAGGTAGGTCGGGAACCAGGTGAGGAAGAACCATAGCGTCGAGGTTAGGCAGAACTGGCCGAGGTAGATTCCCCAAAGCTTCCGGCGGGTGAGCACGACCTTGACGTCGGACCACTTAAGCTTCGGCTTGGCCTCCTTCTTCACACCCGTCTCGACATCGACCAATCCCCCGCCCGAAGCGATGAGATCGATCTCGGCCTGGTTGGCTCCCGACTTATCGCGCGGCTCGCGGTAGACGAACCACCAGATCGCGGCCCAGATGATGCCCACAACACCGGTGAGGATGAACACCCAGTGCCAAGTGAGCACCGTCTGCAGCCACGACAGCACAGGGGTGAGCAGCGCCAAACCGATGAACTGACCCGACGTGTAGAAGGCGATGACTCGTCCGCGTTCGCGTTCGGGGAACCACGCGGTGGCGACCTTGTTGTTGATGGGATAGGCGGGCGCTTCGAAGCCGCCGACCATGAGCCTGAGGATGATGAGGGCGACGAAGCCGCCAGACATTCCCATGAACAGTGTGGCCAAAGACCACAGCACCAGGCACGAGGCGTAAAGCACGCGTGGACGCACGCGGTCGACGAGCCACCCGCCCGGCAGCTGCATTGCCGCGTAGGTCCAGCCGAACGCAGAGAGGAGCAGTCCCTGCTGTCCTGTGGTGAGGTCGAACTCCTGGGACAAAGCCGGCATCGCGATGGACAGGTTGGCCCGGTCCATGTAGTTGATGACGACCGTGATGAAGAGCAGAATCGCGATGATGTAGCGGATCCGTGTGGGACGAGTGGTGACTGCAGTGTCGAGTTTCGTCATGACGTCGGGTTTCCGGTTTCTGTTGGGCCGCTGGTCACACGTATCGGAGCCCGCAGCAGGAGCAGGTAGGCGATTCCCGCAATTACTGCGACGACGGCGCCCAGGAGGAAGGGAACGAGGTATGAGTCTGTGGTCGTCACCAAGACTCCGGTGAGCCAAGGCGAGAGTGAACCAGCGAAGTAGCCGCCGAAGTTCTGGATAGATCCCAGTGAGGCGACGCGACTACCAGTCACCACATCAGCAGGGATTGACCACCCCACGGCGCTCAGTGCTCCGCAGAAGAACAGTGCAAGGCTCATCGCCGACAGTTGGAGAACAAAGTGGCCGGTAGTGACTCCGACAAGGACTGAGCATACGGCGAGCGCGCCGCCATAGATTGCAGCGATCTGTCGTTTGCAAACCAGAGGAGCTAACTGGTCTCGCACCCGCGAATACTTCGTGGTGAACCAGCCACCGAGGATACCGCCGATGCCTCCGACCGCGAATGGAATCGCCGTGTACCACCCAAGTGCGGCATCGGCCACAGAGTGGATGTCGTTGAGCATCAGTGGCAGAAAGGTCACGAAGATGTTCAGTGTCCACACGACGGCGACGAATCCCAGCACCATTGCCCAGGTTTGGGGCTGGGTGAAGAGCTTCAACCACGGGATATGGCCGGTTGGGGCGTTGTCGTCTTCCTCTCGGGCGCGGATGTGCTCGAGTTCAGCCTCCGAGACTCTGCGATCGTGTTCCGGAGAACGGTAGAAGGCCCAGAATCCTATTGCCACGATGACACCGAGCACGCCGAGGATGACGAACATTGCTCGCCAACCGAAGCCCATAATGAGGAAGGTGAGGATCGGCGGAGCGACGGCGGGTCCCCATTTGCTTCCCGAGTCGTAGACGCCGACTGCAGCTCCGCGCTCTCGGGGTGGGAACCACTCGGCGACTATCTTCGCTGAAGTAGGCGATACCGGGGCTTCGAAGACTCCGAGCAGGACTCGCGACACCATAAAATGCCACATGTGGTGGCCAAAAGCCATCAGCGCAGTGGCGATCGACCAGAACCCCAACGCCATGACGTATACCGGCTTCGCACCGAGACGATCGGTCAGCCATCCACCTGGCAGCTGAAAAAACGCGTATGTCAGTGAGAACGCAGTACCCAACAGCCCGATGTCCGCGGCGGTCAGACCGAGTTCGTCGATCATGTGCGGGGCTGCGATCGACAGTGACGATCGATCCATGTAGTTGATCATCATCGCTGCGAGCAGCCATCCGAGAATCCACCACCGGGCTCGTCCTGGCGAGGCTACGCGTCGCGACACTGTAGTTTCAATCTTTGAGCTCATCGTTGAACACCCCTCTCTCCTACCGATACCGTCGTGTCACCACTCCGCGAAGGAGCCGTCGGTGTGCCGCCAGATCGGGTTGCGCCACCGGTGTCCTTCAGCGGATCGTTCGATGACGTACTCTTCGTTGACCTCGATGCCGAGACCTAGTCCAGAGGGGATGTCGATCATGCCCTCGTCGTAGTTGAACACCGATGGGTCGGTGACGTAGTCAAGCAGGTCGTTGCTCGTGTTGTAGTGGATTCCCAGGCTCTGTTCTTGAATGAAGGCGTTGTAGCTGCCGGCATCGACCTGCAGGCAGGAGGCGAGTGCGATCGGCCCCAGCGGGCAGTGCAGTGCGAGTGCCACATCGTAGGCTTCGGCCATCATCGAAATCTTCCGCGTCTCTGTGATGCCGCCGGCGTGGGAGACATCCGGCTGGATGATGTCGACGGCACCGGAGGCGATCACCTCACGGAAGTCCCACCGAGAGAAGAGCCTCTCCCCCAGCGCGATCGGCGTTGGTGTGTTCGCCATGACGTCGCGGAGTGAACCGAAGTGTTCGGAGAGCACCGGTTCTTCGATGAAGAGCAGCCGGTAGGGTTCGAGTTCCTTGATAAGGACCTTAGCCATCGGCTTGTGCACTCGACCGTGGAAGTCGACACCGATGCCGAAGTCCTCACCGGTGGCTTCCCGGATCGCCTGGACGTTCTCGATGACCTGGTCGACCTTGGTGTACGAGTCGATGAACTGCAGCTCCTCGGTGGCGTTCATCTTCACGGCGGTGAATCCGCGGTTCTTCGTCTCGAGTGCGGCTGCGGCGGTGTCGCCTGGACGGTCTCCGCCGATCCACGAATACGTGCGGATCCGATCCCGGACCTTCCCGCCGAGGAGCTGATGCACAGGTTGGCCAAGCGCCTTGCCCTTGATGTCCCACAGTGCCTGATCGATTCCGGAGATCGCACTCATGAGGATGGGACCACCGCGGTAGAAGCCACCGCGGTACATGATCGTCCACAGGTCTTCGATGTTCGCAGGATCCTTGCCGATGAGCAGGTCGGAGAGCTCATCAACGGCGGCAGCAACGGTGGCTGCCTTGCCTTCGATGATGGGTTCGCCCCATCCCACGATCCCTTCATCGGTTTCGATCTTGAGGAACAGCCACCGAGGCGGCACTGTGTACGTCGTCATCGACGTGATCTTCATTGGTCTGGCCTTTCGTTTGGATGTTGTCGTTGATGGAGCGGTGTTCAGTTTGTGTGCACCCACGCCGAGGCGATCGCCTCGGCCCGCACGCGTACATCATCGGGGCGGTCGCCTCGGCGATAGAGCGAGGACCCCAGGCCCAGGCCCGCGGCTCCGGCGCCCCGCCATTCGGCGGCGTTGTCGACTCCTACTCCCCCGACGGGAAAGAGTTCGGTGCCGGTAGGCAACACCTCACTCCAGGCCTTCATCCCGCTGATCCCCACCGCCGAGGAGGGGAAGAGTTTGACCTTGGTGGCACCGGCCTTGATGGCTGCGAACGCTTCGGTCGGTGTCGCGGCTCCCGGGTAGGGGGTGAGGCCCATCCCGAGCGCGGTCTGGATGACTTCGGTGTCGGTGTCGGGTGCGACGATGATGCGGGCACCGGCTCGCTTGCAGTCGCGGACCTGGTCGGCGGTGAGCACCGTGCCGGCACCGATCTCCAGGTCGTTGCCGAACCGTTCGACCAATGCGGCGATCGAGTCGAGCGGGTCGGGTGAGTTGAGCGGAACCTCGATGGCGGAGAACCCGGCGGCGACGATGCCTTCGGCTATGTCGAGGACTTCGTCAGGGCGGACACCGCGGAGAATGGCGATGAGGCCGGAGGGAACAGTGTCAGACATGGGAATACTCCTTGGTCGGTACGAGGCCGGATTGTTCGGCGATGCGGAAGAGACCGGTGGCGGCCGCGCGCGGATTCGCGTTGATCGTCTCTCGGCCTGCTCGGTGCAGTGCGCGGGTGTAGCGTTTCGTCAGATCTGTGGTTCCGCAGACGATGACGGGGGCGCTCGACTCGGCGACCACGGTGAGCTGGTGGGCCACCTCGGCGCCGATGAGCATTCCCGAGAGGTAGTCGTTGATTTCTTCGGCGCGCAGGCGTCCGTTCAGGGCCCAGGTTCGGGCCGAGAAGATTGAGGACGTCAATGCGGCGGGGTTGTCGCCTCCGACGTTCAGTCCCCAATCGAAGGCCTTGGAGTGGAAGCCCGCGGTGGGTTCAGCGAGGCGGCTGAGGATTGATGACGTGCTGAGCAGGCCGAAGAGCTCTCCGCTCATCGAGGTGGTGAAGTCGGTGACTCGTTGTCGGTGGCAGCTCACCCATTTGGTATGGGTACCAGGGAGGATCACCGTGCTGGGTTCGTCCTCTTCTTCGCCGAGGAGGCCGAGCAGTTGGGTCTCTTCCCCGCGGATGACGTCGGGAGCGGTCGCCTCGGTCGGGGTTTTCTGCAGGCCGGGAACGATGTGGAGGTCACCCGTCGTCAGGTTGACCGTCGTCAGTTCCCCGCCCATGTCGCTGAGGTCGGTGGGCAGTTCGAGGTAGCCCGCCTCGGCGACACCCTGTGTTGAGCCGATCATTCCGCAGGCGAACATCGGCAGGGGGCCGTAGCTGGTGAGCCAATCACCGGCCGCGGTTTCAGCGATTCGGGAGAAGTCGCCTCGGAGGTCTGTGGTGTCGGAGCAGACGGCCATGATGCCGTCGGAACCATTGCGTTCTGCGAGGACCTGTCCGTCGCTGCCGATGAGGAAAGCTCTCAGCGAGCTCGTTCCCCAGTCGAGGCCGATCATCTGTGGGGCCTCGGGTGGTGCCAGATTTGCCATAAGAGCCACTATGGGCACGTGTTCCACCATGCGCCACCGGTGTCCCTATATGTGGGATAGGTGACATACTGGGGTGATGATCGAAGATTCTGGAACTGTTATCGGCGAAGCCATTCCGCAGGGCACTCAGACCCTGGCCAGAGGGCTGCAGATCGTCAGCGCCGTGGCTCATGGCTCGACGACGCTGAAGTCGATCGTTGATTCGACGGGTATCGGTCGGTCAAGTGCACACAGGATGATCCAGCTGTTGGTGCAGATGGGGTATCTGCGGCATGGGTCGCCGGGAGAGTTTCGGCTCGGGCCGACGCTGATCGAGTATGGTTTCACCGCGCTCAATCAGGATCCGCTGCCGGTCGTAGCCAGGGAGAGCCTAGAGGCGTTGGCTGAACGGACTCAGGACACGATCCATCTCTCGGTCGAGGATGGTGAGTCGGTGCTCTATCTCCATAAGATCCCAGGTACCCGTGGGGCCGAGATGCGCTCACGCATCGGCCATAGGATGCCGATGACACGCACCGGTGTCGGCAAGGCGCTGTTGCTGGGACAGGATGACCGGTGGGAGCGTTTGTTCGTTGCAGAGAACCCTGGTGCGGACTCCGCTGCGGTGGGTGCATTCGTCAAGCGGATGCAGGGCTACACCCGCGACGGAGCCTCACTCGATCTCGAGGAGAATGAGCCGGGGATCCGGTGTGTGGCTGCTCCGGTTCGGGACGGTAGCGGAGACATCGTCGCAGGAATTTCACTGTCGGCGACGCGTCCCTTCATGCCGAAGGATCGGATGCAGGCGTTGGTGCCGGTGATGAAGGCGGCCGCGCGGGAGATTTCGGTGAAGCTGGGGTACCGGCAGGGCTGAAAGGTAGCGAATCAGTTGGAGACGGCCGTGCTCACGGCCAAGGCAGGCGCAGACGGACCTTCTGGATAACAGCACTGGCGTCGAAGCGACGAAACCACGCAACGATGCAGACGAACACCAAGGTGACCGCGGGAACGACGATGAGGTCAGGGGTGACGATGGCGCTGAGGACCGTTGCTCCGATCATCAGCGGGATCTGGCAGACCGCGGCGAGCCCGGATAGACGGGGAATGAACAGCGCGACCGCGCCGAGGAGCTCCAGCCATCCCACAACAATCATACCGGGAATGCCGAGTCCGATGAGGTCGAATGGTGCGACGGAGATGGGGTTGCCCAGGGCTTTCGGGAGCGCCATGACGACAAAGGTGAGGGCGAGCAGCACTTGGATCACCCACAGAGCGATCGTCCCGATGACGGGGTGAGTGCGGGCGACAGGGCGAGAGTTGGCGGTGGGCGATGTTGTTGCGGTCATGTCGATTCCATTCGTCGTGGGCCCCCATGGTCCGGAGTGATTGATAGGCGACAGATGCACTCAATCAGCTCCGGCACAGAGGCGTGTCCGTGGTTGTCGTATCGACCGTAAACTGTGCCGTTAGGGCATACTCAAGGCCTATCTGTTGTGATTTGCGCCACAGTATGAAATCAACTGTCGACTGTCACCTCATGCCGTCTCCCCGAGCCTCCGGCATCGTTCCGTGCCCTCAGATCGGCGCTCCGGGCGGCACACTGGGCTGGCGATTGTCGGCATTGAGGATCAACTCGATGATGTGATCCCCCCGGCGCTTGAGCAACGGGCGAGCGCGTCCTGGATGGCCGGATCCTGGTGAGTGGCTAACCAGGCGAGCAGATCCGGATAGGCGTTCGGGTGAGCGGCGATGTCGGGGAGCAGGTCCGGTCTGGTGCCCGCGATCCTCTGCAGATCAGAGGGGGAGGCATCAGCTGAGCGAACAATGTCGAGGTCGGGGTCCTTCCCAGGACCGAGGCTCTTTCCCATACAACAGATGTTATCAGCGGAAATTGTCGGCAATTCGGGCTTTGTCGCACTTCTTCATCAGCGAAGACGAGACTTGCCGAGATATTCCTCCGGGTCGGAGCAGTGGTCTCCATTAGCAAGCCGCGGCGCACTGTTCAGCGCCGAAGAGGGAGGATTACAGCGGAACCTCATCCCTGGCGGCCGAAGCGGCGACTTCGTTCTTCAGACCATCACGAGGGACGACATCAACTGCTCGTCCGAGAAGCTCTTCTGCCAATGTGCCCATCCGCATCAGGTTGAACAAGCCCACTGATGGGTCCAAGTCGACCAGCAAATCGATGTCACTGTCGGTCCCGTCGTCGCCTCGGGCAACGCTGCCGAACACTGAGATATTACTGGCGCCGAGCTCGGCAAATGAGTCCGTGAGCTCTTTCGCGTGCCGCCTCACCGAGCGAAGCGTTGCTGGCTCAGGAACAGCCTTGAGGGTAAAGCCGACTGCACGGAGAAGTGCAATCAAAGCTGACACGCCAGGCTCACGCCGGCCTCGCTCGTAGTCGCTGATCACGCTCTGCGGAATGTCAGCGAGGCGAGACAGCGCGGTCTGCGTCAAGCCGGCCTCTTGGCGGGCTCGCCGAAGAATGTCAGCTGCTGTGCTCATACCGTCACACTATCGCTTATTCGCTATATCCGAAAGGGTTCGCCCCTTTCCCTACCCCCGGCATTGTCTTGCTACACCCCAACAAACTCGAGAATCGCCGGCAGCTCTCGCCGGGCCTGCGACAGTCCCATCCGATGGGCGGCAGCAAGCCGCGAGAGATCGCGAGTGCTGTTGTCGACCGGCATGCGGTCGGGGACGAAGACATGCGCCTTGCCCTCTTCTTCGAGGGCGAAGATGCGTTCTCGAGTTTCGTTGTAGCGCTTCCACCGTGTCAGCAGCGCATCAGCCAGTGCGGGGTACTTTCGGAAGATGCCTCTGTAGACGGCAGGGAATCGCTGCGGTGCCTTCTTGTACCCACGCTCCTGCGTGAGAACGATGACGAACTTCTCGAAGCCCTCTCGCTGCGCTTGGCTTAACGCGATCCCGCCGTCCTCCCCCATTGCACCGTCGAAGAAGACATGGCCGTCAAGACGCACCGGCGGCATGACGATCGGCATCGTCGATGACGCCTGCACGCGGATCATCAGCTCGTCGATATTCGGGGTGTCCTTCTTCGACCACACCGCCTCCTCGCCGGTTTCAGCATCGAACGCGATGACCCGCATGTCACCGGTGCTTGCCTCGTAGGTGTCCCAATCGAAAGGTAGTGCCTCGTCGGGGGCACCCGCTCGTTGGTAGATGTACTCGCCATGGAACATCCCTTTGCCCCGAGCGAAGTAGCGCCACCCGCCGAATTCCTCTTCCTTGGCGAACTCGACGAACGATCGACGCACTCGCCATTTGTCCTCGGAGAGGTAGTTCACTGCAGTGGACGCTCCGGCACTGATTCCAGCGACCCAGTCAAACGACAGGCCTTCGTTGAGCAAGACGACTGCCATGGCGCTGGTGAGCGAAGCCCGCATCCCACCGCCTTCGAAGATGAGTGCGGTATCGCTGATTCGCGTCGTTCCCGCCGACTGCTCCCCGTTCGTCATATCGATCATCTTAACGACTGGTAACCGACACCGATGCCGCCGCCTGCCCCTTCATCGATGTGAACGTTCCCAAGCCAGGGTGGCCAGAGCCGCCGCCTGATCGGGCAGGCAGGCATCATCGAAGAGCACCTCCGCGGAATGATTCGTCGCCGCGGTCTCCGGGTCGGCTCCTTCCGGGCTGACAAAGAAGAAGACGAACGCTCCCGGCACCTCTTCAAGGACATAGGAGAAGTCCTCGGATCCCATCACGGGATCCGGCGACTCAACCACACGGACGGGACCGAACGCCGAGGTGAGCGTCTCGAGGGCGAACTGCGCCTCGGCGGCGTCGTTGACCGTCACGGGGTACTGCTCATTCCACACCACCTCGGCGGTGCATCCGTGCGCAGCTGCCACGGAATCGGCCAGCCGGGTCGCGAGTTCGGGGAACCTCTTCGTCGACTCGGCCGACAGGGTCCGCACCGATGCACCGAGCGATGCGGTCGACGGGATGACGTTCACGGCCTCACCGGCACTGAGCTGCGTCACCTCGGCGACGATCGGGTCGAAGACGCTGAACGAGCCGGTGATCATCGAATAAAGGGCCTGCCCGAATTCGAGGACGGGCCGCACCGGGTCCACCGAGTCCTGCGGACGTGAACTGTGACCGCCCTTGCCGACCATCGTCACGTGCAGCGTATTGGCACCGGCCATGACCGTGCCCGGGCGGGTGACGAAGGTACCCGCCACACCGGGGGCGACGTGGATAGCGTAGGCGGCGTCGGGTTTCGCCCCGATGGTCTCGAACATGCCCTCATCGAGCATGATCTTCGCCCCGCCGAGGCCCTCCTCACCGGGCTGGAACATGAACGCGACCGTCCCGCGCAGCTCCGCCTGATGAGCGCTGAGAAGTCGGGCGGCTCCGACGAGCCCGGAAACGTGGAGGTCGTGTCCACACGCGTGCATGTTCCCGTTCGTCGACGCATAGTCCAGTCCGGTGGACTCGACGACGGGTAGGGCGTCCATATCACCGCGCAGAAGAATGGTCGGTCCCGGCTGGGCCCCGCGCAGCACTGCCACCACGGACGACAGGTCCGTGCCGAGGGTGATGTCGAGGGGCAGTCCGTCGAGGGCCTCGACGACCCTCTTCTGCGTGTAGGGCAGCGAGAGCCCGAGTTCTGGGTTGCGGTGGAGGTCGCGGCGCAGCGCGCTGAGGTCGTCGGCGAGGGCTGTAGCTTCGGCGGTGAAATCGATTGACTGTGTCATGGTGTCCTTCGGTTGGGCAGTGGGTAGGTTCGGTGTGGTCATGGTGCTCCCAACAGGGCGATGAGGTGGCCGAGCATCACTGAGTCCGCTCGTGTCAACGGTATCCCCAGGTCGGTGATCTGGGGAGGCAACTGCGGTTCCTCCCCGACAGCATCCACGCCCTCGTCCGAATCGGGAATCAGCGCCAGCGCGGTGACGAGATCGAAGTCGGGCACCTGAAGGTGCTGATCCGTGTGCGTCTGATAGAGCTCGCCGAGGCTGAGGATCGTGTCCTCGCCGGCGGTTCCGTTCGCCTCGGGGCCGGACCCGATCAGCTGCAGAGACAACGGCAGTCCCGCCTCGTCGAAGCCCATCGGGATCGCCAGGGCAGGATTCCCGGTGGCGGAGAACGCGGCCGTGAGGTTCCAGTCGTCCTGCGGTGTCCCTCCCCGGAACACATAGGGCGGGGCCGCCGACGGCCACGTCGGCAGGCCGAGCGCCGTGCCGTTGGGCAGCAACTCGCTCAAGCGTCCGCGCAGCACCCCGGCGGAGTTCAGCGCCGACTGGTAGGCGTCGTCGGTGACAAGGGCACCCGCGAGGGCGAGCCGACGGAACGAACGACCGTAGTCATTCCACCGGGATGCGAGCCGATCGCTGTGCACCTCGTACATCTCGCGAACCATGATCGTCAGTGTGGCCGCAATGAGTTCATCGAGGTAGGGCACGTCGACGGTCGACGTCTCGACGCCGAGAGCTTCGAGGGCCCTCAGCGCTTCATCGAAGGCTGCGGCCGTATCGTGCGTGATCCTCGTCGAACCCAGCACCTGCTCAGGCACGACCACACGGACCGTTCGGCCCCGACGTGACGAGCCGACGGTCTGTCCGCGCATGACCTCGAGGAGCACCCGGCAATCCCGGGCGCTTCTGGCGATGGGCCCGACGATGTCAAGGCTCGGAGCGGCCGGCATGATCCCGTCCACAGGCAGCGAACCCATCGCCGGGCGCATGCCCGTGACTCCACAGAAGGCCGCCGGTATGCGGCAGCTGCCCGAAGTGTCGGTGCCTAGCCCCGCGGAGATGATTCCCAGGCTCACGGCGATCGCGGTTCCGCAACTCGACCCGCCCGGCCAACGACTCAGATCCCACGGGTTGCGTGGGATCGGGAAGTCGAGTGCCGGATCGGGCCTGCCGGCAGCGTGTTCCACCATCGTCGTCGCACCCATGATGACTCCACCGCCGGCACGCAGCCGGGCGACCACCTCGGCGTCACGGCCTCGGTGGAACTCCGGATCGAACACACGGCTCTGTGACGTCGGGACCGCTTCGCTCACGGCGATGTTCGCTTTGATCCCCAACGGCAGTCCGGCCAGCGGACCGGCGCTGTGTTCGGCACTTCGGTCGGCCGTCAGCGCGGATTCGTCGAAGCGTTCGAGGATCGCGCCGACTCGGTCGTTGACACGGTCGGCGAGGTCGAGTGACGCAGACAGCAGTTCCTCGGCCGTCGTCGCACCGGACCTGATCTGCACAATCTGCGCGGTGAGGTCGTGGACAGAGCTCATTTTGGCCGTGTCTGTGACCGCCTTGTCGGTGTTCGTGCCGGTCGCCTCGGTGCTCACTGGGTCAGCAGCGGGCGGACCGGTTCCGTGCCGAACCAGGAGTCGGTGTCCTTGACGAGGGCACCGCCCTGGACGACTGTCTTGACGTTGTCAGGCGTCGCCAAGGGGGTGATGTCGGTCAGGGGATCGAAGTCGATGACGATGAAGTCGGCGAGCTTCCCGGCCTCGAGCGTGCCGAGGTCGGCGTCGAGGCGGAGCAGTTCGGCGGCGTTCTTCGTTCCGGCGACGATCGCGTCCATCTCGGTCAGTCCCAGTTCCACGGCGTGGACCGGTTCGCGCAGGTTCTCCCCGTGTGGGCAGACTCCGGAGTCGGTACCCAGCGCCACCTTCACGCCCGCTTGCAGAGCTGCGGCTACGCGTTCGCGCGCAATGGCTGACCATTTCACCTTCTTCTCGTAGAGGTAGGCGGGGACCGCTGCGGGGTCGGGGACGCGCAGTGCGCTGCTCAAGGTCGGGACGAGGAAGGTCCCGTGTTCGAGCATGAGTTCGATGCCTTCGTCGTCGATTCCGTATCCGTGCTCGACCGAGCGCACTCCGCCCCGGATGGCGGCTTTGATGCCCTCGGCGCCCTGCGCGTGAGCGGCGACCGGCTGTCCGGCGCGTTTGGCGGCCTCGGCGACGATGAGTCGCACATGCTCTTCCGGCACCCCGATGTCGTCGGGGGTGTCGGAGGGGCTGGAGACGCCGCCGGTGGTGCAGACCTTGATGACATCAGCGCCGCTGCGAATGAGCGTCCGCACCGTCCGCCGCACATCGTCGTCGGTGTCGATGATCGGACTGATCGGCATGTGCATCGGTACCGAGCGGCCGTTGGGCATGGTGAAGTCCGTATGCCCGCCGGTCGGTGACAGTGGAGCGATCGCCAGGTGGGTGCGCGGACCCTGGACGAGGCCGGCTGCGATCGCATCTCGGTAACCGCGGTCCAGACCGCCCAGGTCACGGGCCGTGGTCACGCCCGCCATGAGTGCCTTTCGGGCGTTGAGTGCGGTGCGGAAGGTCCGTTCGGATTCGAATCGTGCGGCGTCGGCCGTCTGGTCCTCGATCGACATGCCGAAGTGCACATGGGAGTCGATGAAACCCGGGAGGATGGTCTTGCCCCCTAGCTCGACGATGACGGTGCCCTCGGGAGCGGCGGTACGGGCGGGACCCGCGTAGACCACGCGTCCGTCCCGGACTTCGAGTTCGGCATCGGTGATCGGGGTGCCGCCGGTGCCGTCGATGAGGGTCACACCGCGCAGCAGCAGGTGGTCGTCACCGGCGATGGTGGAGGGAAGGTGGGCTATGGACATGGTGTTCCTTTCGCGTCGAGTGTGCGGATTCGGTCGGAGACGGCTCACACGGCCGAGGTCGGACGTGTGTCCTCGCCCGGACGGGTGTCCTGACCCGGGCGAGCCTCCTCGGCTGGGAGCGCTGCCTCGGCGAGGTTGTCGTTCTCACCCTGATGTGCGGTCTGGTCATGGGATTCGCCCTTGTCCGGCGTCCGGATGACGGAGAGCAGGATGGGGCAGATTCCGGTGGCCCCGGCGCAGATCGCCCAAATGGTGATGTAGCCGCCGAGTCCCGAGGCTCCGGCCTCGGGGATGACGAAGATTCCCAGGACGACGGCGAACACGGCTCCAGCGAGTGCCCCGCCGAGTGTCTTCACGGAGTTGTAGACGCCCGTGGCGATTCCGGTCTCGTCAGCAGGCGATGACTCCGTTGTCGCGGCCGGCAACCCACCGAGGAGGAGCCCCGACCCGAGGCCGGCGACCGCGATTCCGATGACTACGAAGACGAGTGAGGCATGGCCGAAGATGAGGAGCAGCTGGGCGAGCGCGATCACGGCCGAACCGATCATAAGCACACCCTTGAGCGAAGTGGCGCGGGCGACAAAGGAGTAGATTGCGGCACCGACCGCTGCCAGCAGCATGTTCGCTCCGGTGGTCAGCGAGATGACTCCGGCGCTGAGGCCGAACCCGTACCCAACGAGTTCGGGTTTGCCGGCGAGGAACGTGGTCGTGATGCTCTGCGTTCCGAAGAGCACCATTCCGAAGAGGAACGATGTCACGTAAACAGGCCAGAGCCGATTCGAGGTGAGCAGGCGCATATTTAGTGCGGGTACCTTGGCTCTCAGCTCCCACCATACGAAGATGCCGATGAGGACGACGGCGACGACGAGGAGGACTGCGCCGGCGACGGGCTGCGCGGTGACGATGTTGATGCCTGCGAGCAGTGCGAGCATGAAGAGCGCGAGCAGGATGAAACCGAGCCAGTCGATCGTGGGCGAGGTGCGGACGGTCGATTCCGGGACGAGAGTAAAGACGAAGATCGCGGAGATCGCGACGATGACCACGGGTACCAGGAGCTGCGCGACGGTGGATGGCAGGACCGACGAGAACAGGCCGGCAGCCAAGGAACCGATGAGCGCGCCGATCGTCAGTGCGGAGATGAGCATGCCGATCGCGCGCCGTGCCGTCTCGCCTTTGATCTGATTGTGCACGATCGCGAGTTCGAGCGGCAGCCATACTGCGAGGGGGCCGCTGAGAACCCTGCCGAGGAGGACGAGCGGGTAACTGGGAGCGAGCGCGACCAGCACGGTTCCGATGAGGACGGCGACGATCCCGATGCGCAGCATGCGCCGGTGGCCGAAGATGTCGCCGAGTTTCGACAGGATCGGAACGCAGACTCCGGCGGTGAGAGTCTGAACGGTGATGAACCACGCAATGGAGGCGTCAGAGACGCCGAGGCTGTCGCGGATCCCGTCGAGCAGCGGGACGTAGTAACCCTGAAGGAATCCGCTGGAGAATTCGACGAAGACGAGGAATCCGACGACAGCGAGGAGCCGTTTGCTCGACTTCGTGCCGAGCGCGGGGTCGGGGGTGGTCATAGTGTTTCCTTTCCTGTTGAGTGAGAACCGCGTGCCGACTGCGCCGTCGCACACGGAATGGTCATCGGTGATCGTCAGCTCTGACGGCCGATGAGCGAGCGCACGAGGCTGCGGTAGGTATCTTTGATGTCGTCATCGGTGCGCCCGCGGGCTTCGGGTTTGAGGGTGATGCGGAAGAGTGTGAGTCCTGCGAGGGTATCGATGATGAGGTCATGATCGAGTACGCCGCTCACCTGTCCCCGTGCCACCCCGCGGGCGAGGATCTCGCGCCCCAGAGCGTGGCGCGCCTTCATGAACGATTCCGAGATGATCGGGATGACATCCATATTGAACATCGCTAACAGCATGCCGTTGTTTCCCGATTCGTTCTTCGATCGTCGGAAGTTCTCCCGGTTCTGCCACGCGTGTTCGACGAGGTCGTCGACAACGTCACCGGTGTCCGGCAGCTCCCCGACTTCGGTGTTGTCGAGGATGGCTGCGGCAACGAGTTCAGGTTTGCTTGGCCATCGACGGTAGATGGTGGTCTTTCCGCATCCGACTTCCGCCGCGACCTTCTCGATGCTCAGATTCACGAATCCGTACTCTTCGACCTGTGAACGCACTGTGGTGAGGACCCGCTGCGTCAGATCGGAGTCGAGCGGCCTGCCCTTTGGTGTGTTCTCGGTCATATTCGGAGCATGGCACAGATCACATAGATTCCGCAACACAACGTATCGTTTCGTTAAGCGAACCTGGCTATCCGTGGGTCAGAGGCGAATTCTGGCGCGTCGGGCGATGCGCATGCCCCCCTGCGCGTTCAGCTGCGCGTGCCAGCCCGGCCCTTCCCATGCCATCCGCTGTCTGAGCGCCGGTGCGAGGACCAGCGCCGCGATGACGCTGCCGGCCAACAGCTTCCACGCGCCGAAGTACGTGAAGAGTTTGAGTTCGGGCGCCAGGGGCGGCCCGAAGTCCGCGGCCATGAGAATCACTCTACTGAGGATGAGCGCTGTTGAGATGATGACCTGGATGAACTGTTCGACATTCGAGATCAGCAGATTCTTGATCGTTGAAATGTTGAGTCCGCTCGTGCCGACGTCGAGCGTACCGTCCTGCAGATGGCCGGCGATGCGCGAGATCTGCCCGGGCAGTTCACGTGGGTCACCTATTTCGACGAACCGATCACCCACGGCACGATGTTCCGTCGCGCGTTCGAGGAGGGCTTGCTCATCGAGGATCGGTCGATGCATGTCGGCATTCGCGGACCGGTGTATGACCAGGACGACTTCGTCCGGGACCACGAGTTCGGATTTCAGATCATCCGCTGTTCGGACATCGACGACATCGGAGTCCCCGAGGCGGTCCGTCGGGTCCAAGAGCGCATCGGCGATACCCCGGTCTACCTGTCGATCGACATCGATGTGCTCGATCCCGCTTTCGCACCCGGTACCGGGACTCCGGAGATGGGCGGTCTGCATTCTCGCGAGCTGCTGCGGATGCTTCGGGCGTTGAAGGGGATCAACATCGTGGGCGCCGATGTCGTCGAAGTCTCGCCCGCTTACGATCACGCCGACACCACGGCACTTGCGGCTGCCACCGTCGTCTTCGACATCATGGGACTACTCACCAACAGCTGATTCCGCCGCAAGGGAATCGGCGGTGCCGCTTGCCAGGTTGAACTTGCTTGGCAAGCGGCACCGCTCGTCTGCTCACGGAGAGCTACTCCTCGCTGATGCCAACGAACTCGCGAATCGCCGGTAGCTCACGGCGCGCCTGCGACAGCCCCGCGCGGTGAGCTGCAGCCAGGCGTGAGAGGTTGCGGGTGCTGTTGTCGACCGGCATGCGGTCCGGGGCGAAGACGTGTGCCTTGCCCTCCTCCTCGAGGGCGAAGATACGTTCACGGGTCTCGTTGTACCGGGCCCACCTCGTCAGCAGCGCCTCCCCCAGCGCCGGGTACCGACGGAAGATACTCCGATAGACAGCAGGGAACCGCTGCGGCACTTTCTTATACCCACTTTCCTGCGTAAGCACGATGACGAACTTCTCGAACCTCTCACGCTGCGCCTGACTCAGCGCGATGCCGCCGTCCTCCCCCATCGCACCATCGACGTACACATGCCCGTCGAGATGCACCGGCGGCATGAGCGCCGGCATCGTCGACGAGGCACGAACACGGACCATGAGATCCTCGATCTGCGGGGTGTCTTTCTTTGACCACACGACCTCCTCGCCGGAGACGGCATCGAACGCAACGATCCTCATGTCCGCGGGACTCGACTGGAACGCATCCCAGTCGAAGGGCAGCGCCTCCTCGGGGCCGCCGGCCTTCTGATAGATGTACTCCGCCGTTGAACATTCCCTGCCCACGAGCGAAGTACCGCCAACCTCCGAACTGCTCGTCCGCGGCGAACTCGACAAAGGACCGACGGGCGCGCCACACATCAGAGGAGATGTAGTTCACCGTATTCGACGCTCCGGCGCTGATGCCCGCAACCCAGTCGAACGACAATCCGGCGTTGAGCAGCGTGACGACCATCCCACTCGTCAGCGAGGCACGCATCCCACCGCCCTCGAAGATCAGCGCAGTGTCGCCGATCCGCGTCGTCGTCTCTGCTGTCGTCGCCTGGTCTGCGTCTCTCATATCCGTCATCCTAACGACTCTGGCGAAGGCCACCCGGAATATGCACAAACATGCATCTGTTATCACTGTGCTGATATCCCTGGAACCAAGACGAAAGGCTCCACCCATGACGAACTCTCCCCTCACGCTGGGCGCGTGGAACGTCGAAGCAGACAACCCCGAAGCGCTCGGCGACTTCTGGGCGGCGTTCCTCGACGTGGTGCCCAAATACTATTCGGGGATGGCCTACCTTCCCGCCCACCCGGGCGGCGGGATCCCGATGATGTTCCAGCCGCGCACGTCTCCCCGCTCAGACCATCAGGACTCCCACCTCGACCTCACCGCCCCATTGGGTCAAAGGGATGCGCAGGTCGAGCGCGCGGTCCGCCTCGGCGCGGCGCACAGATGGGACGTTCTCGACGAACACCCCCACGTCAGGTGGACGACGCTCGCCGACCCCGAGGGCAATCTGTTTTGTATCGCCGAGCACCCGCCGGCGAACGCCTGAACGGTCACCGGCCGCCTCGGCGATTATCGTTCACCAGGGAAGCTCACCGTCTTCGTTGAAGAACCTCCCGCGCGGTCCGTCATCAGGCAGAGTGGCGAGCCGAATGGCGGCTCTGGCTCCCTGCTCCGGGGTCCGCGGAGCGTTGTGGCCGGTGAAATCCGTGGCCACATAGCCGGGGCAGGCGACGTTGATGATGACGTTGGTGTCAGCGAGCTGACGAGCGTATTGGACGGTCAGGGAATTGAGCATCGTCTTCGACGGACCGTAGGCGGCGGAGATTGGCCCCTCCTGCAGCGTCAGCGATCCCATGGAGCTCGACATGTTGACGAACCGGGGAGGCGCGGCGCGACGCACCAGCGGCAGCAGTGCGTTCGTCACCCGGGCGACGCCGAAGACGTTCGTGTCGAGGACGGTGCGGACGACGTCGAGGTCGAGCGTGGACGGGTCCTGACCGCCTCCGCCCATCCGCCCGGAGATCCCGGCATTGTTGACGAGGACGTCGAGCCGATCGATTGACTGCTCGACCGTCGCTGCGGCCTCAGTCACGCTGTAGTCGGAGGTGACATCCAGACGCACACCCCACGCGTCGATCCCCTCATCCTGAAGCCGTCCGACGGCCTCGTCGCGCCTGCCGTCGTCACGGGCGCCGACAATGACGGTAAAGCCGAGCTTCCCGAGCCCCCGGGCGATGGCGAAGCCGATTCCCTTGTTCGCGCCGGTGACCAACGCAGTCTTCTCGTTGTCCGTGTCGCCCATCCTCGTGGCTCGGCGGCGGCATGTCCATGACCTCCCTATGCAGACGCTGCTACTAGTGGGGCTGCCCCCGTTCAGGCGCTCACCGCCGCAGCTTCCCGTTCGCCCGTCGGCGTCCGCAGCGGATCATAGGGAGCCAGGTCGAGCTCCGGCGTTTCACCGCGTGCCAGTCGCGCAGCAAGTGAACCGACATAGGGGCCCATCGTCAGCCCGGAGGCTCCCAGACCATTGGCGATGATCAATCCCGGCAGCTCCGCGACATGGCCGAGCAGCGGTCTGATGTCGGGCCCGACAGGGCGGAACCCTACCCGAGTGTCCAGGTACGTCGCATCGGCGAGGCCCGGCGCCGCCGAGAGTGCCTCCGTCAGCACCTCGTGAATCCCCGACGCCGTCAGCCGGTAGTCGAATCCGCTGTCCACTTCGCGGGTAGCTCCGACGACCACTCGGGAGTCGTCGAAGGCGAGCAGATAGTGACTTGACATCGGCAGGAGCACGGACCAGTCGCGAGTATTGACACCGGCCAATCCCAGATGGGTGATCTGCCCACGCTGCGGCCTGATCGCCGAGGAGAGCCCCAGCGGCTTGAGCAGCTCAGGAGACCATGCTCCGGACGCGTCGATGACGACATCGGCGGCAACGAACTCGCCGTTGACCGTGACGCCACGGATCTGGCTGTCCGCTTCGATTGTTGCCCGGCCGGAGAGGGTCGTCGCCCCGTGCCGGGCAGCACCCGCGCGCAGAGCGTGCACCAACGACCGGCCGTCGAGGCGAGCGGCTCCGGGAATGTGAATGACCGGACCGGCGTGCTCGAGCGGCGGGAATTTGGCTTTGGTCTTGTCTCCGGTGATGACGTCGACGTCCCCGGCGAGGTCGGAGGCCGCAGCCCGTCGAGAGACCGCCGCAAAGTCGGACTCGACGCTCTCCTCGGTAGTCAACCGCAGCGATCCTACTTGGCGATAGCTGAAATCGCCCGCTCCGTCGGCCTCGAGGTTCCGGCGCAGTTCGGGATAGAACTCGGCCCCGGCGGAGGCGATCGCATACCAGTTCGGGTCTTCCACCCTCGACGACCACGGACAGATGATTCCCGCGCCGGCCGATGAGGCGCGCCCGCTTTCATCCGAGTCGACGAGCGTGACGTCCGCGCCGGTTCTTGCGAGCTCATATGCGGCGGATGCTCCGACAACTCCGCTGCCGATGATGATTGTCTTCATTGTGTCTGACCTGTCTTTCTGATCGGGGCGAGTAGACGTCAGCGGACGCCGGACATATGGCGGCGCACCCACGGTGCGACGACGAGCATGAGCACACCGGCGACCATGACGCCGGCGCCGACTCCGGCGAAATATTGCGCCTCGGTCTCGCGGCTGTAGAACTGGACAAGCTGGGCGTTGATGCCGCTTGCCGTGGCCGAGGCGAGGAACCAGAGGCTCATCATCTGCGAGAGGAATGCCCGAGGCGCCAGCTTGGTCGTGGCCGAGAGACCGACTGGTGAGAGGCACATCGATCCGCAGATGACGACGACGTAGCTGGCGAGCAGCCACAGCGGGCTGGCGGGCGTGTCTGTTCCGAAGAGCACTGCAGGGCCGGCCATGAGGACGAACGAGGCACCGCCGAGGAAGAGGCCGAGCGAGAACTTGATCGGCGTGGACGGCTGCCGGTCGCCCAGCCGGAACCACAGGTAGGCGAACGTCGGAGCGAGAATGATGGTGGCGATGGGGTTGAGCGAGGCGAACCATGACGACGGCACCTCGAACCCGAGGACCGTGAGGTCGGTGCGTTCATCGGCGAACTCAGCGAGCACAGAAGCCGACTGCTCGTTGACGATCCAATAGCAGACCGCACCGATGAATAGCGGCACGTAGGCCAGGAGGCGGGATCGTTCAACTGCGTCCGTGCGCGGGCTGCGCAGCATGATGATGACGTAGGCGATGGGAAGGATGACCGACAGCGCGGTGACCGTGTTGATCAGGGTCGTGATGGTCAGGAGACCAGTGACGCCGGCGAGGACCAAGAGGGCCGCGATGATGAATCCGCCCGCCGAGGCTCGACCGATGAGGCGCGGTCCATCGCCAGCGCGCAGCGGGTTGGTCGGAGGCGAAGCAGCCAGATGGCGTCCGCCGCGGATGTAGACGACAAGGGCGACGGCCATCCCGATGGCCGCGAGACTGAATCCGAGATGGTAGTTGACCCTCTGACCCACGGTGCCGACGAGATAGGGCGCGACGAACGAACCGATGTTGATGCCCATGTAGAAGAGTGAGAACCCGGCGTCTCGGCGGTTGTCCGTCTTCGCGTACAGCTCGCCGACGGAGCTGGACACGTTCGTCTTGAGCAGGCCGGTTCCGAGCACGATGAGCAACATCGAGACCAGGAGCATGGGGACGCCGCCCGGGATGGCGAGCGCAATGTGGCCGAACATGATGAGGACGCCGCCGATGACGATGGCCTTGCGCATTCCGAGCAGTCGGTCGGCCACCCATCCCCCGATGACACCGGACATGTACACGAGTGCGGAATAGATCGAGACGATGGCCGTGGCCGTGCCTTCGTCGATCCCCAGTCCGCCTTCGCTAACGGAGTGGTAGAGGTAGTAGAGGAGAATCGCGGACATGCCGTAGTAGGAGAATCGCTCCCACAGTTCGACGAAGAACAATGTCGACAGCCCGCGAGGGTGGCCGAAGAAAGTCTTGGTTGGGCCTGTCGTGGTCGTACGCGTCGTCATTGTCGCCTCTGATTCTGGGTGTGAAAGGGTACGGCAACGTCGCAGCACAACGAGCCGGTCTGTCTAGTGGTGGTGTCGGTTGGGTGTTTCGGTTACGTGTGGTGGAGCAGCGGTCGGTCGACCACCCACAAGGTGGTCGTTGGGGTGTCCGTGCCGTTGTAGACGGCGTGGTGTGTCGACGAGGTGAAATGGATGGAATCGCCGGAACGAAGGGTGTAATCGCCCTCGGCGAAGGAGAAGGTCAGCTCGCCATCGAGGACGTAGCAGAACTCTTCACCTTCGTGTGCGGTCATCTCTGGGGGGTTGTCGCTCGGGGCGATGATCGTGCGCAGCACCTCGAGCTTCTGATCGGTGAGGCCCCCGCTGAGCACGGTGTGCTCGCGGTCTCCCATGGCGACCTGAACGGTGTCGGCACTGTCCTGCCTCCGCACGACGACGTTCTTCTCAGCAGGAGCGTCCTCAGCCCCGAGCAACGAGACCGCATCGACCCCGAGGGCTTCCGCGATATCGAATAGCGAGGTCAGGGACAGGGCGCTGACACCTCGTTCGGCCAGGGAGAGGAACCCCGAGGAGAGACCGCTCTTCTCAGCAAGTCTGCGAAGACTCAGTCCCTGTGTCGTGCGGATTCGCCGAATGGAGGCGCCCACTCGAACGGCATGAGCATTCGACGGTGAACCGGTATCAGACGTGGGCTTCTCCATGTTCATGAGTTTAATCACACAAAACTTTGTGCGTCAATATAAAACACTGCCGCCGGGCCCAACTCCCCGAGCCCTCCTCCGGGGTTGCCAACAGACTCATGGCTGGTGCCGTGGCTGGCACTGGCGAGAATATTCTGGCCGCCTGGGAAGACATCTCTGCGGAGACGACGAGGCGACAGGCTCTACATATGCGGAAGTGCATGGCTTCGCCTCCGGCAGGTGGAGGAGCACCGCGGTCGCCAGGCCCGGGTTGTACCAGCCCTTGGTCTTGACGTTCATCTGGATGCCGTGGCCGAGGACTACCCGAGGCCTTCCCAGATCATCCGTTGTCGCAGGGCCGGCGCCAGCACGAGGGCGGCGATGACGCTGCCGGCAAGCAACATCCAGGCCCCGAAGTACGTGAAAAGCTTGAGTTCGGGAGCCAGAGGCGGCCCGAAGTCGGCGGCCATCAGAATCACCCCGCCGAGGATAAGCGCAGTCGAGACAATCACCTGGATGAACTGTTCGACGGTGGAGACCAGCAGGTTCTTGATCGTCGTGATATTCAAGCCGGATGTACCGACGTCGGCGCAGTATCGCTGATCCGAGTCGTCGTGTTCGTGCTCGTCGTCAGGTCTGCATCTGCCATGCTCGCCATCCTAACGAGTGATCACCCACCAGATGGCGATGAGCGCTCTGCGATTGAAATCCAGTGGAGTGCAGGAGACGTGCCTTGGGACAGGCCGAGAGACGGGTGTGACTGTCGTAGATCGAGCGCTCCCGGTTCGGCGGAGCTAGCTGGGGAATCTCGGGGGCTGTGACTGTTGGCCGGCCATTTCCCTCGAATCCGTACCGACACCAAATGCACCAGGAGAACACCCGGACACGATTATCGTGTCGCTGTCATTCTCTCACCCTGGCGAACGAGAGTGACGGTGCCGTCGAATGACGAAGTCGACTGTTCTCCGACGAGCACCGATAGCACAGCCCACGCTCACACGAGGCCGATCCAACCGGCGATGACGATGGAAATTCTTTGACGGACGGCGCCACCCGAACCGAGGTGCAGGTGCTCGTTCGGCTCACCATACGCGCCCCTTTCCGGCGACCCACAGACAACGGGACTCGGCTGTCTGAACTCGGGGCCTTGCCTGTCAGTGCTGAGCGCCTTCGGTGCGACCGTAGACGACCAACGACACATCTGTACAGGAGGGAGTCCGAAAGGTAGAGAAATCACACTCGGTAACGCCGACGCCCGGAAGCGTCAGTCGCCAGGTCCCGGTGCCTTTGTCGTGCGGTTCGAATCTGGACCAGAGATAGCGGAATGCAGAGCTGAGCTCCCACAGACGGTCCAACGTTGCGAGCAGCCTTGCCGTCGGTTCGCTGGTCGCGAGGCTCAGATGCGCCAGTCCCACGACCTCGCGAGCTTTGGCTGACCAATCGACGTAGACGTGGCGGCTGATCGGCTCCGCGAAGATGTACTCCAAAAGCGAGACATCGGGGCCACGATCGGCAGGCGCTCGGCCTTCTGGAAAGAGCACGCGCGCACTGTCGGGGTCGAGCCTCCGGATGATCAGATCGTGGGTGAGCAAGTGCAGCATGATCGGGTCACGTATTTGGCCGCCGAGGCGGCGCAGGGTTGCTTCGGCAGCACGGACGAGATCAGAGTCGTCTTTGGACGATACAGCCGGCTCAGGAGATGCCAATGCCCCCAAATATCGACGATTGAGTGCGTCGAGTTGCAGCGCCTCGGCAAGCGAAGCCACAACCGTCGGTGACGGTCTGGTTGCTCGCCCTTGTTCGAGCTTCGTGTAATAGTCAACACTAATGTCGGCCGCCCAGGCCAGTTCTTCTCTGCGCATACCGGGCACACGTCGGGCAGTGATTGAATCGACGATGAGCCACGATGGGTCAGGACTGAGGCCGGCCCGGCGGGTACGCAGGAAACCACTCAATGCCGTACGCCGATAGGCCTCGGATGCCTGCGCGGCGGCCAACTGGAGAAAGGCAGGCCGCCGCGCGGATCGCCGTGAGGTCACGCGACCTGTCTCTCTATAGCCGTCGTGAACTGGCCGAGGTCGTCTGGTGTTCGCGATGTGATGAGCACGAATCCGTTCGTCTCATCGACGACGACCGGCTCATCGACCCAGATGCCGCCGGCGTTGTTGATGTCGGTGCGCAGCGAGGGATAGGACGTCAGGGATTTCCCGACTGCAAAGTCCGTCTCGGCGATCAGCCAGGGCCCGTGGCAGATCGCCGCTATCGGTTTACCTGCCTTCGCGAAGTCGGCGGCTATGCGTTTCGCATCGTCCTCAAGACGCAATGAGTCGGCATTGATGGTGCCGCCTGGGATGACGAGAAGATCATAATCATCGGCCCGGATCTCCGACAACAGTACATCGGAGTCGACTATTGGGCCCGTCTCCCTGTCACCGACCAGGGTTTCGATGGCGTGGTTCGACGGAGTGGCGACAGTGACTGAGACTCCGATGGACGTGAGTTGGTCCCTGGGCACAACGATTTCGTCGCGTTCGACACCGTAGGAGGTGGCGATGATGACAGCACTGACCATGATGGCGGCCCCTTCTCTCTTCTGACTTCTGAGCGATCGGAAACTGAGCGCGGTCGGAATCTAGAAATCGATCTCTTTGTAATGGTGCTCGTCGTAGTTCGAGTACAGGTAGTCGTTGACCGTCGCGTCGAAATGCTTCCAATGCTCGGACTTCGCGTGGGCATCGAGGTCCTCCTGCGTCTCCCAGTGTTCAATGAGGTTGTACGAGAGCGGTTCTGCTACGTTTCGGTGCAGCTGATAGAGGGTGCAGCCCTTCTCTTTGTTGGATTCTACGACCATATGGTGCATGAGTTTGACGAAAGCGCCTTCGTTCTCCTGCTTGACGTCGAAAAACACGTTGAGAATGACCATCAGTTGGCTCCTTCACTATGTCGGAGGCCACCGCGGATCGGCGGCCCACTTATTCAAGGACATCACCAAGGCGAGGCTCGCACCAGGCCTTGACATGGCCACCCAGGATTGCGTGCATCATCGCCGCGTCACGGCGTTCGTCATTCCATAGGCGAGCCTGGGCCGAAGAAGGCCTTCTATCCCAATCCATCCCAGACCATGCGCTGCCGAAGGGCGGGGGCGAGGACAAGGGCAGCGATGACGCTGCCGGCAAGCAACATCCAGGCCCCGAAGTACGTGAAAAGCTTGAGTTCGGGAGCCAGAGGCGGCCCGAAGTCGGCGGCCATCAGAATCACCCCGCCGAGGATAAGCGCAGTCGAGACAATCACCTGGATGAACTGTTCGACGGTGGAGACCAGCAGGTTCTTGATCGTCGTGATATTCAAGCCGGATGTACCGACGTCGAGGGTGCCATCCTGCAGGTGTCCCGCGATCCGTGAGAGTTGGCCGGGCAACTCGGCGATCTGAGGAGCGGTCGCCGCAGCGTAGAGCGTCATCTCCTGGCGGGAGATGCCCAGTCCCCCAACATCCCGTAAGAGCGCCTTCCCGTTCTGAGTGACCAGGGAGAGCAGATTGAGTTCCGGGACAAGTCGCGTGATCGAGCCTTCGAGCGTGCTGATCGCGCGGAAGGCAGTCGCCACAGAGGCTGGCATCGGGAACCCGAAGTCGACGACGAAGTCGATGAGCTCCCCGAACAGGGCCGCCGAGGTTGAGCCCGGGGCGCCGTCTCCATACTTGAGCATGATCTGCCCGATCTCGCGTTGCAGCTCCCGCAGATTCACCTCGCTCGGTGTACCGAGCAGCTCGAGGATTGCGGCAGTTGCCGCTTGCGAGTTCTGCGAGTCGAAGGCCATGAGCAGCAAAGCGATTGCTCGACGGTCGCGTTTGTCGATGCGCCCGACGGCTCCGAAGTCGACGAGGCCGGCACGTCCCGCACTCGAGACGACGATGTTTCCCGGGTGGAGGTCGGCGTGGAAGATGCCCTTACCGAGCACCTGGCGGACGACCATGAGGAAGAGGTCCTGGGCGATCTCTCTGCGCGCGATTTCGGAGAGGTGGTCGACCACCTCGGCGCCGTGGGACAGAGGGGAACCCTCGACAAGGTCCATGACAATGACGAACTCGCCGGAGAGCTCCTTGTACACGTGAGGGATGTGGACGACGGAATCAGTCTTCGTCGTCGACCGCCCGGTCTCGTCGGCGAGGCGGAGGGCTTCGATGTGGGCGAGCTCGCCGCGATAGTCGAGTTCGCCCTGTAGTGAATCGACGAAGCTGCGGGCGAGCTTCGCGATGCCGATCTTCTTCGCCCAGTCGGTGGTGCGATCGAGACGGTCGGCCAGGGTGAGGACGATATCGCAGTCTGCCCGGACCTGTTTGCGGATCTTCGGTCGCTGCACCTTGACCGCGACGACGCGACCTTCCCAGGTCACGGCGCGGTGGACCTGGGCGACGGAGGCACCTGCGAAGGGTTTCTCATCGAACTCGGCGAACACCTCGGCGACGGGACGGCCCCATTCGGCCTCAAGTTGGTCCTTCACCTCGGCGAAGGGAACGGGTTTCACTCCGGCCTGGAGGGTGGAGAACTCCTCGACGAATTCGTGCGGGATCATGTCACCGCGGGTGGCGATGAACTGGCCGAGCTTGATGAATGTGACCCCCGAGGCGGCCAGCGCGTCACGGGTGGTGGCGGCGATCTCTCGGAGGGAGACGCGCAGAGTGGGGATTCGGGGTCGGAGGTAGCGGGAGAGGCCGAATTTGATGAGGATTTTCTGGATCTGGGCCAGGCGGTTGACGCGGCGGTACCAGGTGGGGATCTTCGGTGCGTTGCGGATGAGTGAGCTCAGGGTGCCCGAGGGCATGATGAGTTCGATCGCCAGGAGGACGAACATCTGGATGACGATGAACCAGGCGAAGAGCAGCAGGAAGACCATGATGGCGGGGAAACTCATCGACAGGTTCGGGTATTGGTCGGATTCGGAGATGCCGAGGAGCTTGTACGCCTGGAGGGTGATGGGCCAGATCGAGAGGCCCATGATGAGGGAGACGATGGTGTTGCGCGCGGCTCCGGTGCCGGTGAGCATCATCCGCCGGACGAGGAACCCGACGATGAGCGCGCTGAGGACGCCCAGTCCGATGGTGTAGAGGATCGTCACCCGTCAGCCCTTCCGTCGTGTGTGGTCACTCGCCGAGGTGGGTCATCGTTCAGCGTGACCCTTACGGCCCAGTCCGGCGTGGTGCGTTGTAGTTCGGCGCCGTCACCAGCCTAATTGATCGGCGGGTTGCTGTGATTGAGAGTTTCCGGTGCATCAGGGGATTCATTCGTGTCGCCTGGCTTGAAGGTTTCTGTAAGTCGAACTCGAAATGCAGGCGCTTCCGACTGATTGTTTGCGAATCCAAGAAAGCGGCCGCACCCGGAACTGTACGTTCCGAATGCGGCCGCCACATGTTCTCTCCAATCAGCGATCAGAGGACAGACGTCACCGGCTTCCGCTCACCGAGGTGTTGCTGAGACTGTCTCCCGACTTCTTATCGAGGTCTGCGATGGATTCCTTCGCTGTTTCCGGTGCCCACAGATAGCAGACGATGCCGCCAATCAGGAGAATTCCGACACAGGAGAACAGTGCCGTATTGATCCCGGCTCCGGCAACGATCAATGGCAGAAGGAAAGTGCTGGCAGCGGATCCGATTCGACTGCCGGCGGTGACGATCCCCAGCCCCGAGGCCCGCACCTCGGTGGGGAACAGTTCTGGCGGGTAGATGAACTCAAGGTTCGCCGCAGCTGCGAGAACAAGCGCGAAGCAGGCAAAGAGAACAACCGCCAGTATTGGACTCACAGGGGCGAGCAACACGAGAGCGGTGAGGAAGACCGCGCCTGTGAAGAATGTGCTGATGAGGAATGATCGGCGACTGAGTCGATCGACGATGACCATGCCGAGGATCGCTCCGGTGAGAAGGAAGATGTTGTAGAGTGCTCCGCCGGCCAAGCTGTTCGTCACTCCCAGTGATTCCATCACCAGTGGAGAGAACGTTCCGAGGGCGAAGTATGGAATGACTTGGCAGACGTAGAACACCACACCAACGACAGTACGGCGACGGTGTTGAGCGCTGAAGAGCACTTTGTAACGAGACTGCGTTCGCTCCGACGAACCGCTCATGTCCGCAGCGGGTGGAGCAACGTCGGCCCCAGCGACCTTTCGAACGACTGCGGCTGCGTCTTCCGCCCTTCCGTGTCGCACGAGCCACAACGGCGATTCTGGGACTCCCAGTCGGACACTGAAAACGAGAAGTTCAGGGATGGCGCTCGCAATGAGCATGTACCTCCAGGACTCACCGTCGATGTGGGAGATGAGGAATCCGACGAGGTAGGCGAACACGTAGCCAGCGGCCCAAGCCACTGCCATCATGCTGAGCAGCCGACCGCGAAAATGCCGTGGCGCGTGTTCTGTCACGAGCGTCTTGCTCACAACATAGTCGGCGCCGAGCATCAGCCCGATCAGGAGCCGCGCAATGAGCAGCTGCCAGGACTCTTGCACAAAGAACTGCGAGAGCGAGAGACAGGCGATGACGAGCATGTCGAATCGGAAGATTGCGGATCGTCCGATGCGGTCGGCGATCGGCCCGGTGATGATGGCCCCCAGGAAAAGGCCGACAAGAGTTGCCGCACCGAGCATTCCGATAAGCAAAGGCGTGAGATTCAGGGCGTTGGTCGCAGAGGTGATCACGATACCGATGATGCCGAGAACGAACCCGTCGCTGAACTGACCTCCAGAACCTGCCGCAGCCACCCGGATATGAAACCGGTTGAGCGGTACATCTTCGTATTGGATTGGGGTCGTGCTCATTGTCAGACCCCCTGAGTCTTCGCAGCGCGGGATGAACGCACCTGTGCAGCAGCTGCGTCGTATCCTTCTTCGGCGGCAAGCGCCACCCACTTGTCATAGCCTTCGTCAGCGTTTGACTCCAGACGCTGGCCGTTCCATTCCAAGCCGTTGACACAGCGTTCGGTAAATACGGTGGCAGCCCCGGTCAGATCGTCGAACATATCGATGAGGGCGTCGACGATGACTGGTTCCATAACGTTGAGTTCGAGCTCACCGGCGGCGACAGCTGCCTCGACCGTGTGGGAGGCGCCGCGAATCCGGTAGCTCAGCTGCATGACGAACTCAGGGATTGCAGGATTGATCTTCCCCGGCATGATCGATGACCCCGCTTGGACTGCCGGCAATGTCAGCTCTGCAAGACCTCCCCCGGGACCGGAGGAAAGCAGCCGGAAGTCCGCGGCGATCTTGGCCATGAGCGTTGCGATCCGGGCGACGGCTGATGCGACGGCTGCGTACGTGTCAAGATGCGCCAGAGCGTCGAAGAAGTCGTCATTGACGGTCAGAGGCAGGCCCGTGGTTCGGGACAGTTCTGCGACTGCCAGTTCACTGTACCCCTCGGGCGCTCCGATACCGGTGCCGAGGACGGTTGCCCCGAGTGGGACCGCGGTCAGTTCCTTCAGCGCCTCCTGCAACGACGTCACTCCTCGCTTCAGGCCGGTGGCCTGACCCTGATGTGTCTGGCCGACGGTGAGGGTGACGGCATCTTGCAGGCAGGTGCGTCCAAGACGCCGAACCTCAGCGAACTCAGTCGCTTTCCGCTCAAGTGCAGCGATGAGGTCTTCAACCGCTGCCACGACAGGCGCCGAAAGTTCGAGCACAGTGAGAGCCATGGCCGTCGGGTAAGTGTCGTTGGTGGACTGAGAGGCGTTGACATGGTCATTGGGGTGAACGTCGGTTCCGGCCAGCTGGCTGGCACGATTGGCGATGACTTCATTCACGTTCATGTTGGAGGTCGTTCCTCCGCCGCCGAGTACCAGCGCAGTCGGGAACTGCTGATCGTGTCGGCCAGCCAGAATTTCGCTGACAGCGTCTTGGATACTTTGAGCTCTCGTGGAGTCGAGGACGCCGAGCGTCAAGTTGGCGCTGGCAGCTGCACCTTTGACATGGGCATAGCTTCGGATGAGTGCCGGCACGTCAGCGAACCGGCGCCTCGGGGTTCCGAAGTTCATGACGCCAAGCTGTGTCTGTCTTCCGTAGAGGACTTCGCTTTCAGGCGTGGCATATCCGCTCTGCAAATCCGACTGTGCATCTACAGATTCCATCTCTTCACTCCGCTTCTTTGTGTTCTGGGACACGCCGAGCTTAGGAATTGAGTGGCTCTTAGAGCAATTGCTGTTGCTCTCACAGCAATACTTCGACAGATTCGCGCTAGAGTGGCGGAAGATTGGCAACATACGATCGAGAGATGAGGACGTGAAGTGGCAGACACAACCGCCGAGCGAGTAGCTTCCCTGCTACTGGCGTTCGAAGACCCGAATAGTGCGACCAAGTCAGTCTCCGAGTTAGCCGCTGCGGTCGGCCGTGAACGCAGTCAGGTGTCTCGGATGCTCAAATCTCTGGCCCGCGGAGGTTTGCTGGAACAGGATGAGTCCACTCGCCAGTATCGGCTGGGTTGGCATCTCAGAATTCTGGCGGCACGAGCCGGGGACGACCACCTGGTGAGAGTCTGCCGGCCGATTCTGCAACAGCTCGTTGCCGCGACCGGGGAGGTTTCGCTCCTGTCTGTGCAGGAGGGAAATCGGTCACTGACCGTTCTTCGCGAGGAGTCAAGGCAATCACTGCAGGCAGGCGGTTGGGTGGGGCGCCGGTCTCCCCTGCACTACACGGCCTCTGGTCGTGCCTTGATGTTCGACAGCGATGACGAACACATTGAGAGTCTGGTCTCCCGAGATCTGGGCGATGACAATGTCGGACCAGCTGCACCGCGAGACGTGCAAACGGTGCTGGAACGCACGGAGGCCGACCGGCGACGAGGATACAGCGTGGCCTCCGAGGAGATCGAAGTCGGTCTGACTTCCACAGCCGCTCCGATTCGCGATGGCCTCGGTCAGATCGTTGGAGTCATCAACGTCTCCGGCCCATCTGCACGGATCCTTGATCGAATTAACACAGTCGGACCTCTGGTTACCAGAGCGGCAAGCGCCGTCAGCGCAAAGATGGGCGCTAAATCCACCCGTCAAAGGCACGCCTGACGACGGACTTCGATCTGGATACAGTGGCTCTCGAACTGCTGGCCGAGCCCGAGAGCGCTGTTTACAGCTCTTCGGTCGGCGTTCGTCCATGACATTCACGAAGAGCTCATCGCCGAGCTTGTCGTACGAAGCGACTTCCGGGTACCACTTGTCGGGTGAGGCGAAGCTGCCCATGTCGTCACAACCGAGTCCGGACACTCGACCTCAACTTGCCGCGGGAGGAGCTCCGAATCAGACTGGAAGGTCTGCTCAGGTGGCTAGAGACTGCTATCCCCGAGCCGGCTGCTCACCTCGACTAAGACAAGAGACTTTAGGCGAGTCCTCTGATCGATAACTCGACGGCGATGTTCATGGACAGGTCGGGATTTGGCCGGATTCGGAGATCCGAGAACGCACTTTCAATGCCCTAGAAGGTTTCTCGTGCATTATTAGTACGATCGTGCTAGTTTTCTTGTATGGCGACAACTTCGACCGAACGGCAGAGTCGGACAAACAAGGCGGGCAGCGAGCGACGTGCGCAGATCATCAGCTGTTCCGTCGACGCTTTGTGTGAACTCGGCTTCGCCGGCGCCACCATCGGTGAGATTGCTCGCCGGGCTGGGGTCAGCAAAGGAGTCGTCACCTATCATTTCCGCGACAAGGAGGCACTGCTCATCGCCGTCGTCTCCGATCTCTACTCGACAGTCGGTGGCCTCATCGGCGAGCGGATCGACTCGGCTGAGTCCTCTGCTCAAGCACTGCGCGGCTACCTCGAAGCCAACCTGGAATATATTCGCGAGCAGCCGCGACGAGTTCGCGCCGCTATGGAAGTCATGGCCAACATTCGACCAGGCCTTGACGATCCGAAGCCGGTCGACCCGGTGACCGACCACCTCGCTGGCCTCCTCCGTTCTGGGCAGGAATCGGGCGAGTTCGGTCAATTCGATGCTCAATCGCTGGCGATCATCATTCGGGCATCGATTGATGCCGCAGCCAGGTCAATCGTGTCGATTCCCGACTTCGACTTCACTGCCTACCAACACCAGCTCATCTCGCTCGCATTGGACTCAACTCGCCGCTGAATCGCCCGCGAGTCGATGAAAGGATTCAGCTTTGACGCTCCGAAATGACCGACTCAGTAACGCGACGAGCTCACCATCAGACCCTGCCGACGGCTCTGATCCTGAACCCGGCAGCCAACCGGCCACGCGAAAGAATTTCGTCCTCACCATTGTCATCGACATCGCCCTTCCTTTGGCTGTGTTCTATGGTCTTCGGGCGCTGGGCGTCGACCAATGGTGGGCTCTCATTCTCAGCGGTATCGTGCCGATCGTTCGGCTGGGCATTGGGTTGGTTCACCACCAACGAATCGAAGGCCCGGGGCTATTTACGCTCAGCCTGCTGGTCGTCGGGACTCTTGTCGGGCTCCTCACCGGGGATCCCCGACTACTCGTTGCCCGTGAACGCTACCTGACCGCCGTCGCGGGGCTCTGGATTCTCGCTACCCTCCTCATGGCGAAACCGTTCATGTTCGCCGTCACTCTGCCGCTGCTCCCTCCCGAGACCAGGCAGCAATGGCACGACAACTGGCAGTCGTCGCGACAGTTCCGGCGGGTGTTGAGGTTGATGACCGTCGGGTGGGGTCTCGCATTCGTCATCGATGCCGCGGCACGAGTGGTTCTCGCCTATACGATTCCTCTCGACCTTGTACCCGTGATCGGCATCGCTCTCATGGTCGCCATGCTCGTCGCTGTCACTCAGGGAACCAAAGCATGGGCGAAGCGCCTCGCCCACCCGACGGAGGTCGAGTCATGACGACTTCAAGACAGCAGAATTCGCGACTCGATCGATGGGGTGCGCACCTCTTCATCCTCGGTGCGTGGGTCGCCGCATTCATCGCGTTCGCAGTTGCGTGGCTCCTGGCCTCTGGAACTGCTGTCGGCAACCCGTGCCAGGGCGCAGGATTCGGCTGCTTCCCGACGGAAAGACAGGGGATAGAATTCCTCGGGTTCCTCATCGGACTGCCGGCCACGATCTGCTGGTTCATCCTCGGATTGATTGTGACGCCTCTCGTCACCCGGTTCACCAAACTGAGGTGGTGGCTCTCGGGACTGCTGTCCCTGGTGATCTGCTCAGTCATCTTCACGGCGATTGTCTCCATCATCATTCAAGTCCGCTGACTCGCGGGTTTTCGATTCGTTGCATTCAGCTGCAGCAAAGGATCACAGGGGCATCCCCGAAGAAGCGCATGTGCACTAGCCGAATACCCAAGCGTGGCGTGATCAGCGGCTGGAACAGTATTTGAGTAGAGTCCATTCTGACTTTGAATCCGATCTTATGGAGTCACTGATGTCTATTCGCAGGATTCTGACCGCCACAACGGCGGCCGCCGCAATCGTATTGGGCGGCACATTGACGGCCGCCCCCGCGCAAGCAGCCAGTTGGAGTCAGCTCTACAGCTCAAAGATTGCGTGCCAAGCAGGTACAGATAAGAAACTGCACCAGATCAGAAGTCAGAAACCGACATACGTCCATATTCGGTGCACATGCAAGCACGTCGATGGAATCTGGGGTTCAGCAATAGAGTGGAGCACCCGCTAGTAGCGCGGACAGACCGAGTCTCCCCCGCGCTAAAGGCAGGGGAGACTCGGTTAACACTGTGGCTATCGGTTGCAGTCACTCCGGCCGGTGCTCGGCCATGACCTTCTCGAACAGCTCGTCGCCGAGCTTGTCGTACGAAGCATCCTCCGGGTACCACTCGTCGAGTGAGGCGAAGTCGCCCTTGTCGTCGTAACCAAGGTCAGACACGGACTTCGCCCATTCGTTTCCAGCATCGCCCAGCGTCTTCGGCGCGTCGGTGACGCCCGCCTTCTCGGCGGTCGTGTCCGACAGTTCCTTCGCGTACGTCGCCATCTGCTTCTGCACGTCATCGGCGAATGGCTCCACCGAACCGTCGTTGTCCTTCGCCTGCTCAACCGCCTGAGCTTTCGCCCCGATCACAACTTCCATCATCGTGGAAAACGTCGTCGACATCGAGTCGAAGATGACCTGCTGGTACGCCACCGGCAGCTCCGAATACTTCTTCCCCGCCGTGATCGCGCCGGCCGAACGAGCAATGCCCGCATCCGAGGCGACACCGATGTTCGGGGCCACCTCGAAAGTGCCGGCCTCCACGTTCGGAGCCAGCTGTCCGAGGTCGCAGTCGACGGTTCCGCGCTGCAGCGCCTCATAGGTCTCCGGGAACGACAGCGACACCGGAGTCGCGCCCAAGTCGGTCATCTGCTTGCCGGCAGCCGCCGAACCGACGCGCACCTGCTTGCCCTTCCAGTCATCAAGCGAGGTCATCGGCTTCGAGCACATCGTCGAATACCCACCGGCAGCGAGCATCGGAATGAGCGGGACGAGGTTCTTCTTCTCGAACTCCTCGAGCACCTCGGGCGTCTCCCACGCCGCCTGCACACCGGCCGCGTTCGCCGCCAGGTCACTGGCCACCGGCGAGGACGGCAGCGTCGACATGGCCGTGCCGGTCGCGTCGAAGGCCGGGTACTCGGCCGGGGTGTACGACGGCAGAGTGAAAGCAAGGTCGACGCGGCCATCGGCCAGAGCGTCATCGACGTCTTCGTAGCTGGCGATCGCCTGTCCCCACACGATGTCGACGGTGATCTTCCCGCCCGAGCGTTCCTCGATAGCTTTCTTCACATCGAGACCGTTCGGCGCGAGGATCGACTTCTCCGACATCGCCGACGGCTGGAACTTGATCGTCACCGGGTCGAGGTCGGCCAGGGCCTCATCGATCTCGTCCTGGGAGGCGTCATAGGCGAAGCCCTCCCCCGTGGAGTCTCCGGACCCCGAACCGTCGCCGCCGACGGATCCGGCGCATCCGGCCAACAGTGCCAGCGATGCGACCGCTGCGATGGCCTTGGCGGATTGGCCTGCGGACGGACGAATGCGACCCATGGGACTCCTTTGAACAAAAGCTGAGAATTCCCTTTGATTCTACGTCCGACTGAGGTGACCCTCACCATGGCTCCGCTCACATGGGTCGGGTGGGGCCGCCTCGGCGAGGATTATCCGGACATTCCCCCGCTGGTGCGGCTGATGAGATCGGGCAGCCATTCGGTCATTCCGGGCACGGCGACCATGAGGATGAGGAAGATGACGACGACGGGCAGGAACCACAGCAGGGAGATGAAGATATCGCGCAGCGTGACCGTGGCGCCGAGGTTGACCTCGGGGTTCTTCGCGATCGAGTGGACGATGTAGGGGATGATGCCGACCGGCGGGGTGACCATGGCGAACTCGCCGAGGAGGACGACGAAGACCCCGAACCACAGCGGGCTCACGCCCATCGTCTCGAGAGTGGGCAGGAGGATCGGGATGGTCAGCAGCATCATCGACAGGGTGTCGAAGAACATGCCCATGACGATGTAGAGGACGATGAGGACGAGCAGGAATCCGATCCGCGACAGCCCGAGGTCCGTGATGAGGCCGGTGAGGATGGGGGCGAGTCCGGTGATGGCGAGCAGGCTGGTGAGCATAGTCGCGCCGATCATGATGAAGAAGATCGCCGAGGTGGCCGCCACCGTATCCATTGCCGAATCCGCGACCTTGCGCCACGGTTGTTCCCCTCGTTTTTCCCACAGGCACAGCAGGAGTGAGCAGAGTGCGGCGGCGGCTCCGGCCTCGGTGGGGGTGAAGATGCCGGAGAACATGCCGCCGAAGAGGACGACGAGGATGACCGCGAAGCCCCAGACGCCGGTCAGCGAGGTGAAGCGGTCGCGCCAGGTTGTTGTGGGGCGAGTGGTGTTTGCGTCTGTTGTGTCTGTGGCGGTCTGGGCGTTCTGACCGCGGCCGACAAGTTTCGGGGCGATGACTCCGATGGCGAAGATGAAGGCGGCGAAGCACACGGCGAGCAGGATTCCGGGGACGGCTCCGGCCATGAGGGCGGGGCCGACTGGCACGGAGGCGATGCCAGCGTAGACGACCATGAGGATCGAGGGTGGGATGAGGTTGCCGGTCATACCGGAGACCATGATCGTGCCCACGGCCATGCGGCGGTCGTAGCCGGCTTTGAGCATTTCGGGGATGCCAGCTCGGCCCAGGGCGTAGGTCATGCCGATGGTCGAGCCGGTAACTGCCGACAGGCCTGCCCCGGCGAAGGTGGTGCCGATGCCGATGCCTCCGGGCAGCCAGGAGAACCAGTGGTCGGCGACGCGGTAGATCTTGCCGGAGAGTCCGGATTGGGTGAGCAGCATGCCCATGAAGATGAACATGGGGAGCACGCTCATCGACCAGTCCGAGACGGCGCTGAACGGGGCGGTGGAGAGAATGTTCATTGTCGCCGGGATGCCGGACACCGCGTAGACGCCGATGATCGACGGCACCGTCAGCGCGATGGCCACCGGTACGGAGAGGAAGAGCAGAACGAGCATCATCCCGATACACCAAGCGCCTCCGATGGCGGCGGATGGGCTGGTGAAGAGGCCGATGAGGCAGACGGCGACGAGCCCGAATCCGATGGTCAGGGCCAGTGCGCCTGGGCGTTCGCGGCGGGAGCCTGTGGGAAAGAGCGCGGTGGTGTTTGGCTTCGGTGCGCCGGTTCTGTTCGCGCTGTTTGAGTCTTCTGGGGGCAGGGGAGCGCCGGTGAGGTCGGTGTTCGCGTTCAACGCTCCTCCCCTACCTGGCTGCGGCGGCGGAGAACCGCGATGGCGTCGAGGATGTAGAGCACGGCGAGGAGCACGAACACGATCGGCACGAGGTAATACACGGGCCAGGTGATGACGGCGGAGACGTCGGCGGTCGAACCGATCGCCGTGTTCTCCAGGGCTTTCGTCAATCCGAACCAGGCGAAGGCGACGGAGACGAGCGCACCGAGGACGCAGGCGAAGACCGTGAACACTGCGGCGGTGGCAGGCTTCGCCCGCTCGATGGCCATCGTCACGGTGATGTGTTCCTTCTGCAGCTGCGCGGCCGGGATGCCAAGGAGTGCCACGATTGGCAGGTACCAGTATTCGACGATCTCGTTGGTGCCGTAGAGCGGGGCGTGGAAGATCGACCGGGCCAGTGCGTGGGTGACGATGTGGAGCATCATCACGATGATCGCCGCGGCCGTGGTGACGGTCAGCCACCTATCGAAAACTTTGGTGAACGTGCTCATCAGGAGTCACCATAGCCGTCGGCCGAGGTGCTCGTTGCGCGTGCAATGTTTGAGGCTTCCGTTGCTTCCACGCCGGTTGCGACACCAGCCCCACCGCCGGTGACGTCGGCAGCTCGCAGCGCTTCAATCAGGTCGACAACTTCGGAGGCGTCTGCCAGTCCGTCGGGGATCATCGCGGTGACGCGACGGGCGCCGGCCTCAGCAAGGGCGATGGGGTCGATTCCTGGGTTTTGTGAGTAGCGGCGGGCGCTGCGAGGCAGCAGCGCGACACCAAGTCCGTTGGAGACAAGAGATTGGATGGCGCCGGGGTTGTCCGTGATGTGCCGGGTGCGGGGTTCAAAACCTGCGGTGCGGCACAGGCGTTCAGCAGTGGATCGGCACCGCACGCATCCCATGATCCACGGCAGTTCGGCAACATCGTTGAGGTGTTGGATCTGCCCGGCACGGTTCCAGCGTTCGGGCACGAGAAGGTCGAGGTGGTCGGCGCCGAGGTCGACGGTCATGTGTCCGGCCAGCTCGAGTGGGGCTTCGTCTTCGTGATGGAAGAGGAAGGCGATGTCGATGGCACCGTCCTCGAGCAGACGAAGTGCTTCGGGCGGTTCAGCCTCGGAGACTTCGTAGGAGTGGTGAAGTGGTGAGTCCGTCTGCGTGCCCGCGTTTGCCTCTAACCGGCCGAGAGCTGCGGCCAGGGGGCCGATGACGAAGCTCGGGAATCCGGCAAGACGCACATTGCGTCCGCCGAGGCCGAAGGCTTTGGCGAGGTCGCTGCGCAGTCCCGTCACCGAGGCGGCCACCTCGCCAGCGCGGATGCGAGCGAGTTGGCCGGCAGTGGTGAGTCGGATGCCGCGTGGCGTGCGGTCGAAGAGGGTGACACCGAGGTCTTTCTCCAGCGCGTTCATGTGTTGGGACAGCGCTGGTTGGGACCAGCCGAGGGCGCGTGCGGCGGCACCGATGCTGCCGGATTCGGCGATGGCGCCGAAGATGAGGAGGCGTTTGGGCTCACCGAGGTCGAGAGCCTGTTCGAAGACAGTAGCCATAAGTCCAGCTTATGTCAGAGCAGAGGGAACTGGGTCTACCGAAGGCAGATGATGCGCACCACACTGGAAGTAATCGTCGTGAATTGACTGGTGAGTTAAGGAGTGGAAGTATGCGCAGGATCGGTCTGCTGGGTGGAATGAGCTGGCATTCGAGCATCGAGTACTACACGAAGATCAATGATGCCGTGGCGAAACAGCTCGGTGGTCACCATTCGGCGCAGATCCTCCTCGACTCATGCGACTTCGCAGATATCCGGGAGCTACAGGAAGCCAACGATTGGGCGGGCAATGACGCGTCGCTCGTGGCGACGGCACAGCGTTTGGTCGACGGCGGCGCCGAGGCCGTTGCAATTGCCACGAACCTCATGCATAAATGCGCCCCGGCGATCGAGGCGCAGGTCGATGCTCCGCTCATTCACATGGTCGATTCGATCGCGACTATGGCGAAGCGCCAGGGCTATTCGAGGCTGGCGGTTCTGGGCACCCGATGGACGATGCTCGAAGACTTCTATACCGGCCGGCTCGAAGCCCAGGGCATCAAGACTCTGGTACCGGATGAGGCAACGTGCCTCGAGGTCGATCAGATTATCTGGGACGAACTCACCCAGGGTGTCTTTACCGATGCCTCACGCGCTCGATACATCGAAATCATGAACGATCTCAAGGCTCGCGGTGCCGACGCGGTGACCCTGTCTTGCACTGAAATCGGTCTCTTGGTCCCACCGGAGACCGCTCCCCTGCCGGCCATCGATTCCGTCGATGCGCACGTCGCTGCAATCGTGGAATGGATGATGGCAGAGGAGCCCGCACTCGCTCAAGCATGATTGCTGCCTGGGTCTGCCCTATAGTCCAAGCCGACCTTCCTGAAAGTTCCCCGACCGCTGATGCTCTAGGGGTTACCGCAGAGAGCCTCTCCGGACTACAGTCAGCTCATGACAACTCAGATCCCGCCGAGAACGGGAATCGATCGGTGGGGTCCACTTCTGGTCGTCTTCGGCGTGTGGTTCGTCGCTTTCGTCATCTTCTTCATCACGTGGCTGCTGGCGTCCGATACAGCGGTCGGCAATCCCTGCCAAGGTGCGGGCTTCGGCTGCTTTGAAACCGAACGACAAGGAATTGAGTTCCTCGGATTCCTCATCGGCCTGCCGGTGACTTTCGGGTGGCTCGTCCTCGGTCTGGTCGTGACGTCGTTGGTCGGCCTGATCAAGAACATGCGCTGGTGGTGGAAGGGCTTACTCTCACTTGGCATCTGCCTCGCCCTTGCCACCGCCATCGTCGCCATCATTATTCAGGTTCGCTAGATCCCACTGATTCCGGTATCCGAGCCTCTTCGAGCTTCTTCTGTCGCCGTTTGAGATTGCTGCGACTGGCGAAATAGGCCAGCAGGACAAGCATCCCAATCCGCAAGGTGGTAGTCATCCAGTCTGGGACTCCCAGGGAGATGTCCGGGATCCACCCGAACAGCAGGTTGAATAACCACTCGAGGAACCTGCCCACCGGGGCGAAGACTGTTTGCAGCCATTGGGCGAACGGCTCGAACAACGGCAATACGTGGTCTGTCATCCACCTCATGATCGGGTCGAACAGCCAAGCGAACAACGAGCCCAGACCGAGCAGCGGAAGCAACAAGCGAACCAGCATCGTCAGCCCCGAGAACAGGGCGTATCTCTCCGGATGCGCCGCCCGTCGACGCTCACGCGCCTCTGAACGACTGCCGGCCTCGGGCACCAATGGCACAACATCAAGGTCCTTCCGGACCTCGACCTCACCGGCACCGCCCATCGCCGCACTCGTCACATGAATTTCTTCCCGCGGAGGCATCGATCCGATCTCGGTCCGCCGATGAACTTTGAGTCGAGTCTTCAGCCATCCACTCGCTCGGACGGCTACCTCAGGCTCGTTCTCGGTGCCTGCCGAAGATCGCCGACCGATTGGATACTCGACATCATCGATAGAGACCGCTGTGACCGTCGTCTTCCAGGGAGTATGTTTCGCCGTTACCGAATACTCACGATCGAACGCGCTTCCGGAATAGCTGGTGGTCGCGACAAACCTCGAACCTTCGGTCACAGAACTCCCTCACACAGCAAACAAACTTGTCAGTCGAAAAGACAGACTAGCTTGTCAGTTTTCACATGCCCGGAGCGACCTTAATCGTTTCCAACCATTCACGCCAACGACCGAGTCGGACCGCATCCGCACGGGGCCCGCTTCTACGCTTAGTCCAAGCCTGATTGGGCTCGCCGCCGCGCTGCGCACTGTCGTGAAAGTCACGCCCATCAACGAATTCACGCACTCGCCGAATCCCATGGAGCGCGTTGACGAGCCATACCTCGTGCCCGAAAAGTTCCTCGGGCCGCAACCGCCGAAACTCGACCGGTACCGACCGAGCGCGAGCCTCCTCGAGGATCACCGCCGAGGTGACTCCCGGCAGCGCTCCCAACTCCGGATCTGGTGCGCAGAGGGTCTCTTCGTCCCACCACAGAAGGCTCGTCGTTGCTCCCTCGATGACGTACCCGTCCCCATTGATGAGCAATACCTCGTCACAGCCATACTGCTCACGGGCATCCGTCCGCAGCCCCTCAAGCAATGCGATATCCGGACCTTTGCGGCACGGAGTAGTGCGCGGGTCGGAATGTGACGGGACGAGAACCCGCAACTCACGAGTCCGCGGAGGTGCCGGCCGCAGGCGAAATGCCAGCAACCGCTCAGCTCCTGAGGGATCCTCAAGGACGTCCACGCGTGGGAACCACTCCCCCGTCGCCGGGATCTTCTCGACCACTGCCGCCCAGAAACCCTTGGTGATCGCGCTACCCATCCCTACCTGAGCAGCAGCATCACCGAACCGTGCCCGATGGCGGTCGAACGCTCGTGCCCGACCGTCTTCAACAAACCACGAATCGGCAGCCATCAGCGTCGATGAGCTGATGTCCGCCATTGGCTCTTGGTAACGGCTTTCCTGTTGATTCCACAGCCACACGTTCATCGCTCGACTCCGCCCGAATGTTCGGCCACAGCGGAATCGGCCGGTCCGACCTCCTCGGCGGGAATCATGGTCTGGAAGTCAACTTCGCCGAACTGCTCAGCCGAACGGATGCACGTCCCCTGCGCGGACAGAACATCCGTATGAACGGTGTCCTTGCCGGGGAAGTCCGCAGAGCCGAGCAACCTCAGCACCGGGGCTGCTTTCACCACGGTTTCCGCGTACTCCTCGTCGGAGTCCGAGAGTGCGACGATCGCCCCGCCGACCCCGTACCTCACTTTCTCACCTCGGACGACGAGCGTGCGGATGACGACGCTGAGATCGACGGCACCACCGAGCGAAAAGTACCCGACCGCTCCGCTGTACACCCCACGCGCGCCGGCCTCGAGCTCATCGATGATCGCCATCGTCCGCAGCTTCGGCGCCCCGGTCATCGACCCCGGTGGGAACGCCGCCCGCACACACGCCACGGGACTGGCACCCTCAGCCAAGCGTGAACTCACCGTCGAGACCATCTGATGCACCGTCGCATATGACTCGATCCCGAACAGCGTGTCCACCTGCACCGACCCCAGTTCGGCCGTGCGCCCGAGGTCGTGCCGGACGAGATCGACGATCATGAGGTTCTCCGACCGATCCTTCACCGAGGCGGCCAGCTCAGCCTTGATCGCCTCGTCCTCGTCCGGGTTCGCTCCCCTGGGCCGAGTACCCTTGATCGGCTTCGACTCCACTCGGCCGTCGGCACCGATGCGCAGAAACCGTTCAGGCGAGGTACAGAGAATCGATGCCTCTCGCGTGCGGATGAACGCCCCGAAAGGCGTCGGGTTGTCCGCGCGCAGCCGCAGGTACATTTCTAGCGGAGTTTCGTGCGGGGTGGCGCTGCCCTCGAGCATGTTCGTCAAGCACACCTCGTACGTCTCGCCGTCGGTGATCTTCTGCTGCACCTGGTCGATGAGGTCGAGGTAGTCGTTCTGGCTGTGACGAGCCTCGAGGGTTGGATTGCGGCGTTCCTCTGGGGTTGCGGTGTCTGCCTTCGCCGAGGTGGCCCGGCGTTGGTCAGCGTCGCTGACTTCCTCGGCGGGGACCAATGCGATCCGTGCGCGTGTGTGGTCAAACCAGTCCTGGTTTGCTGCGTGGCCAGTTGGGTCGTCGGCCCGACGCAGTGCCAGAAGGTGAATGCTATTGGCGTCGTGGTCGATGACCAGTGCGCGATCAAGGAACATCATGACGGCATCAGGCAGATCGGATTCATGCTGGTTCGGTGAGCCGACCTCGGTCTTAAGTTCGTAGCCGAGGTAACCGACCCACCCAAGCCGGAACTCGAACGGCAGGTCTTGGCTGTCCGCGCGCATGTCGGGGTATGCGGTTTTGATGCCGGACGCCTCTGACCTTTCACCAGACACCGCGACAGTCGTGCCAGCGAGCTCAGCATCGAGCCAGTCGAAGAATCCGGACGACTGAATGAAGCCCTCTGATTCGCCACTGGCCGAGCGGACTTCGACAGTCCCTTTTAGCACCGAGGCGGTCGCTACTTTACTAAGCGGACCGGACGGCGCACCCATGATTGAGAACCGGGACGAGTCGTTGCCAGGTAAGTTTCCGTCGAGCCAGACGGCCTCGGGTTCATCACCGAAGAGCTCGGCGAAGAGACGTTCGTCGGCGACCTTTTGTGGGAGCACATCGGAGTCGAGTATGTAATGGTGTCGAGGGTTAGAAAGACTGGTGGTCCTTTGGGACGGATCGAGTACTCCGCACGTCCTCGCGGGGACGTCGGAACCAGAGGCCAAATCCTTGCCAACCCAATCTTCCGTAGCCGACAGGTCATTCTCGTGCTGACCGCGGCGGTTCCACGCCTCAGTCAGCTCGGCAAAGTTCTGCAGCAGCGTCCGTGCTTCCTCGGAGGCGATCGATTCCGGATGGAACTGAACTCCCCACTGCGGCTTGGTCCGATGCCGCAGCGCCTGGATGACCCCATCTCCGGACCACGCGGTCGCTTCCAAACAGTCGGGCAAGTCCGTCGCTGCGAGCGAGTGATACCGCACCGCCGAGAACGGCGAAGGGATACCGGCGAACAGCTCGTTGCCGGTGTGACTGATCTGAGAAACCCGACCGTGCCGGGGCTCCGGTGCATGCACTACAGCTCCCCCGCGTACATAAGCAATCCCCTGATGTCCGAGGCACACGCCGAGTACCGGAATCGGGGAATGCTCGATCACCTCGGCGCAGATACCGAAGTCGGCTGGCCTCCCCGGGGTTCCCGGTCCCGGGGAGATGACGACATTGTCGAACTCGTCGAGCACGCTCAGCTCGAATTCTTCCCAGTCGTTGGGCACGAGCGTCGGCGCACACTCGTTCACCTCGGCAAGGAGATGGAAGAGATTGAGCGTGAACGAATCAGCATTGTCGATGAGCAGAGTGCGGATCACAGTAGTCTCCTCACCGAAAGCGATTGGTATGCCGACCAGCGTATAGAGAATGCGAACTCATTCGACGGCGGCGCGAATCGTGGCACAAATCTGACTAATCAGCTGAGATGCGCTGTTCAAACAATCCAAACTTTCACGCACCAGTTGCCGAACCATTCTCGGAGAATAGACGGTCACGCGTCAGTTCGAAGATCGCAAGCTCGACTTGGCTACGAGTACGACCGAAAGGAGCTCCCCAAGTATCTAGCAGAGACAAGTAAAGCTCGTAACCCTTAGTCCGATCAATTCGGATCCCGACCAGCTCATCGGCGGGCACGTTCGCGACAATCCAGTCACGTACACGCTAATCGAGGATCGGTGCGACGCATTCGTCATCGATCGACTCTGTCATCGAGCTGAACGACATCCATTTGGTAAAGAACGCACCGCCGAGATACTTAATATGGCCCTTGTTGTTCAGGTAGTAGAAGGCATCGACGGGGTTCTCGGAACGAGTTACTTGCGCACCTTTAATCAGATTGTCTCGAATCGACTCGATGACAGGAGAGTCGGCGTTCGATCGCGTACGCTCACCAGTCAGAATACTGCGTGTCCTAAAGGGACCGTAACCTCCTGGGCCTCCCCAAATCATCACCGGCACAAAAGCGCCAAGGACTCTATCTCTGACGAGATTCTCTTGGACCACTTCGCGAATAACTTCCCGGCTAAGGACTGTGGGCAATGAGTCCACTGTCTCCCGGGCGTCAGCCACATCGTGGACAACTTTGGCCCATTTCTCTCGATTCCACTCAAAGCCGCGTTGTTTGGGCAATTCAGCAGAGAGCCGGGCTGCCAGTTCAGCTGGTGTACCTACTTCACTCATAATCAAATAACTATCACAGAGAGCCCTGGAGATCTCCGGAAGTACAGATTTGATTCAGCCGAGCACGAGCCTGCGGATTTGATCCGACAGTCCGCCAGCCGCCTCAGCGAGCAGCGACTCCTCCGAGTCTGCACCCGCACGCACGTACCGCCCCGTGAACGCATCCAGTGTCCCCGACGCCAGTGCCAACGCAAGGTCCGTGACCTGCTCGGGCGAGGTCCAGTCATCTCCCTGACGAAAATCGTGGACCGGCATCGACTTCGTCATGGCGGTCTCGACAACCCCGGGCGCCATCTCGAAGATCCGCAGACCTTTGTCGTGACCGAAGTGGACGACCGAATCGGCGATACGGAACAGCGACGCCTTCGACGCCGAATACACGGCATACGCTGGCGTGCCCTTCGCCCCCGACCCCGAGTTGAGGTCGATGATCCGGCTGGGACGTCCGGTCGCCTCAGCGCCCGCCATCAGCACCGGTGCAAAGACATTAATCATGAGCGCAACCCCGGTGACGTTCGCGTCGACGACGCCTTTGAGGCTCTCCGGATCGGCGTCCCACAGCGGCCCCTCGGTCGATTCGATGCGCCCGGCATTGTTGATGAGCACCTGCAGACGCTTCCCCGTCGACTTCTCGAGCTCGGCGACAGAGTCACGCAGCTGGTTCACCGCCGTGATGTCATCGGTGCGCAGACCGACACCGGTCACCGCTCCCCCGGTCGCCTCAGCGATCTCATCGGCCGCAGCTTCCGCCTTCTCCGCCGAGGTGGCCGTGACGATCACGTCATACCCGGCCTTCGCGAACGCCTCCGACAGATGACGCCCGATTCCGCGGGCACCGCCGGTGATGAGCGCGATCGTCTCATACGGGACCGCGGTCGCTTCAGAGGCTCCGTCGGGCGTCGGCATGTTTGTTCCGTAGGGCAGCTTCTCGGACATGGTCGGAACTCCTCGGTGTTGGTCGGGTGTGGGTGGTCAGTTGTCCATGTGCGCGGAACAGGTGCTCACGCCCGCGCGTTTGGTTGCTCGCGTGCTCGCTGCTGCGATGGTCGGCGCGAATACGACAGAGCCCGGTCGAACCACTGTATCGGTCGACCGGGCTCTGTTACGCACTGTTCTCAGCTGCGGACTTCGGCGCCGTGACGCTCCGCAGCCAACGACGTCGCCGCTTCACGCTTCGCCGAGGCCTCATCGGCCTTGAGCGTGCGATCCGGGGCGCGGAAGGTCAGGCGGAACGCCAGCGACTTCTTGCCCTCGGGCAGCTGGTCACCGGTGTAGAGGTCGAAGGTCTCGAGCAGTTCGAGCTCCTCCCCTGCACCTTCGCGCAGCGTCGCGGCCAGAGTCTGCGTGGGCAGCTCGGCATCGACGATGAGGGCGACATCCTGACGCGAGACCGGGTACGTCGACAGCGCACCGTCCCAGGCGCGCAGATCGTCCTGAGCCAGCAGCGCGTCGAGATCGATCTCGAATCCGACCGTCCGTGCCGGCAGGCCGAGGTTCTCGCACACCTTCGGGTGCAGCTCACCGGCATGGCCGAGAGTCTGCCCGTCGGCAAGGAGGAACTTCGCCGCCCGTCCCGGATGCCAAGGAGCGATCTGATCGGCCTCGACGGTGACCTCGAGACCGTTCGTTTCCGCAATCCGGCGAACGGTGTCGATGACGTCGGTGGCTTCGGCCTTGCGGCCCTTGCCCCAAACACCGGGCATCTCCGCATTCCCGGAGATGATGCCCGCGTAGTGGTAGGGCTGGTGCGGCACCGAAGCGTAGATTGTCGAGAGCTCGTCATCGCTCGGGTGGTATCCGGGAAGGTGACGCGGTCCCGGCCCCTCAGGCAGACCCGCCGATGTGGACACAAGTCCCGCCTCGAACAGCGCAACGTCCTTCGCCCCGCGGCCCTGGTTGCGAACCACGAGATCGACGAGAGTCGAGAGCAGATTGGTGCGCATGAGCGGCAGGTCTTCGGACATCGGGTTGGCCAGACGCACGTGCTTGCGGCGCACGTCATCGGCCTCGAACCGCAGCTGATCGTCGCGCTTGTCGTTCGTGAACGGGTAGGACAGCACCTCGGTGAACCCGTCGGCAGCCAACAGGTTCGAGATCCGACGGCGCGTCTTCTGCGCGACCGTCAGTCCGTTGCCGGCCCGAGCGGCGGGCTGAACGGAGGGGATGCGGTCGTAGCCGCCGGTGCGGGCGACTTCCTCGATGAGGTCGACGTCATCGGTGATGTCCGTGCGCCAGCTGGGCACGGTCACCGATACCGTCTCCTCGTCCTTGGCCGTTACGGTTGCGCCGATGCCCTCAAGAAGTGAGGTCACCTCGTCGATCGAGTAATCGATGCCGACCAGCGACGCCACACGGGCGACCTTGAGGTCGAGCACCGTCGGCTCAGGAGCCTGACCGACCTGCGTGGTGGCAGTGCTGAGCGTGCCGCCGCCGAGTTCGACGAGCAGATCCGCGCAGCGACGAGCCGCTACTGGGGCGAGCTTCGGATCGACTCCGCGTTCGAAACGGCGCGAGGCCTCCGAGGACAACTTGTGGCGACGCGAGGTGCGAGCAATCGAGATCGGGTCGAAGTGTGCGGCCTCGATGACGACGTCGGTCGTCTGGTCGTTGACTTCAACATCGGCTCCGCCCATGACTCCGGCCAGGCCGATGATTTTCCCGCCCTTGCCAGTCGCACCGGCACCGCGGTCGGTGATGAGCAGATCCTCGGGGTCAAGCTTGCGCTCGACATCGTCGAGAGTCGTGAACTTCTCCCCCGCAGTTGCACGGCGGACGACGATCTCGTCGCCGAGCAGCGAAGTGTCGTAGGCGTGCAGAGGCTGGCCGAGTTCGAGCATGACGTAGTTCGTGACATCCACGGTCAGACTGATCGGGCGCATGCCCGCCTGCTGCAGACGACGCTGCATCCAGAACGGGGTTGTCGCCTGCGGATCCAGCCCGGTGACCTGAAGAGCGGTGAACTGGTCACAGCCAGCCACCTCGTTGATGGGATTGTTGTCCTCGATCGATACCGGGAACCCATCGTCGGTGGCAACGTTGGTGGGCGCCACCTCGGCGGATCCGATGTCGGTGAAGGTCTGACCCTTCATCTGCGCGTATTCGCGTCCGATGCCGCGCATCGACAGCTGGTAGCCGCGGTCGGGGGTGACGTTGACGTCGAGGCTGACCTGGTCGAGGCCGAGCAGCTTGATCGCGTCATCGCCGGGCTCACCGGTCAGCCCAAGGTCGGAAAGGACGATGATGCCGGAGTGATCCTCGCCGAGGCCGAGCTCCTTGGCCGAGCAGATCATGCCGTCGGACTTGTGACCGTAGGTCTTGCGCGCGGCGATGGCGAAGTCGCCGGGCAGGACGGCTCCGGGCAGGCAGGCGACGATGAGGTCGCCGGGCACGAAGTTGTGCGCACCGCAGATGATGCCGCGGCTGGGCACCTCGGGTCCGGGCTGCGGGTCCTTCGGGTCGTCGAGGTCCTCGTTGTGTTCGGGGCCGACGTCGACGCGGCACCAGTTGACGGTCTTGCCGTTCGAGTGCTCTTCTTTGACGAGTTCGAGCACGCGACCGACGACGAGCGGCCCGGTGATCTCGGGTCCGAAGAAGTCCTCTTCCTCGAGTCCGATCGCCGCGAATTCGGCGGCGAGGGCATGGGGATCGGTCTCGGCTGGGAGATCGACATAGTCGGCCAGCCAGTTCAGTGGGACGCGCATATCAAGCCTTCATTCCGAAACGGGCCGAGAAGCGCACATCGCCTTCGACCATGTCGTGCATATCGTTGATTCCCTCGCGCAGCATCAGGGTGCGCTCGATGCCCATGCCGAAGGCGAAGCCCTGGTAGACGTCGGGGTCGATGCCGGCGGCGCGCAGCACGTTGGGGTGGACCATTCCGCAGCCGCCCCATTCGATCCAGCCGGGGCCGCCGACCTTGTTCGGGAACCAGAAGTCCATCTCGGCGCTCGGTTCGGTGAAGGGGAAGAAGCTCGGGCGCAGGCGGGTCTTCGACTCCGGGCCGAACATCTCGCGGGCGAAGCCGTCGAGGGTGCCCTGCAGGTTGGCCATAGTCAGGCCCTTATCGATGGCGATGCCTTCGATCTGGTGGAAGACCGGAGTGTGGGTGGCGTCGAGCTCATCGGTGCGGAAGGTCTTGCCCGGGCACACGACGTAGAGCGGCACGCCGCGCTGCAGCAAGGAGCGTGACTGCACCGGTGAGGTGTGGGTGCGCAGGACGAGGCCGGCATCGGCGGGATCGACGAAGAACGTGTCCTGCATCTGGCGGGCAGGATGATCAGGGCCGAAGTTGAGCGCATCGAAGTTCAGCCACTCGGATTCGATCTCGGGGCCTTCGGCGACCTCCCAGCCGAGGCCGACGAAGTAGTCCGCGGCCTGTTCCTGGATGAGGGACAACGGGTGGCGAGCGCCGAGGCGGCGACGATCAGTGGGCAGGGTGACGTCGATGGCCTCTTCGATGAGCACGGCCGCATCGCGTTCAGCTTCGAGTTCGGCCAGGCGTGCGTCGTGGGCCTGCTTGACCTGTCCCCTGGACTTGCCGACGATCTTGCCGGCGGCGGCCTTATCGACCTTGTCGAGTGAGCCGATGGCTCGGTTGGCGAGCGCCAGCGGGGCTTTGTCGCCGGTGTGGTCGATCTTCGCCTGCTTGAGCTCGTCGAGAGTCGTCGCATCCGCGAAAGCCTTGAGTGCCGCGTCGACGGCCTGCTTCACGGCCGACTCGTCCAAGGGGTCGAGTTGGTCTGTCATCAATGTCCTTTTGTCCGTACTTGCCCGTAGCTGTGGGGACGTCATTCTTCTTCGCCTGCCAGTCTATCGTCTCCCCTGCCGGGACCTGGGGCGGCGTCCGCTGGGTGGGTGGCCCACCTCGGTGGGCGTTCCCTTCGCCGAGGCGGCCGTGCGGTTGCGCACGTCCGCTGGGCGAGTGAGCGGCCTCGGTGCGGGTGGACCTCACCTGGGCGCGAGGGTGTGTTCTGGATCATTGGGATCGAATCGTGAGAAGCGTAGGGTCGGGAACATGACGACACAACGTGCATCAGATGTCATGGTCAGAGCTTTGGAGAACGAAGGCGTCGAGCGGATCTTCGGCATTCCCGGTGAGGAGAACCTCGACTTCGTCGACTCCCTGCGGAACTCATCGATCGAACTCATCCTCACCCGCCACGAGCAGGCAGCCGCGTTCATGGCAGCCACCTACGGCCGGCTGACGGGCAAGCCCGGTGTGGTGCTCACGACCTTGGGGCCGGGGGCACTCAACCTGGCGACCGGGGCTGCGTACGCCCACCTCGGCGGGATGCCGGTCATCATGATCACCGGGCAGAAGGGCATCCGCACTGCCGAACAGGCGGCGTTCCAGATGGTCAATACGGTGGCGACGATGGATCCGCTGACGAAGGTGAGCAAGCAGATCACCTCGGCGGCGATGATTCCGACGATGGTCAGGGAGGCGTTCCGCGCCGCTCAGGCCGAGCGTCCGGGACCAGTGCACCTCGAACTGCCCGAGGACATCGCGGGGATGCCGGTCGACGGGTTCGAGCTCGTCGAACCGCATACGAATGGTCGGCCCGTCGCCGGGGATACGGCGATCGCGAACGCCGCGAACGTCATCAAGGAGGCGAAGAACCCGCTGCTCATGCTCGGTGCGGATGCTTCCCGGGCCTCGTGCAGTGAGGCTCTGTCGCGTTTCGTCGCCGAGATGCGCATCCCCTACGTCACCACGCAGATGGGCAAGGGGTCGGTGACGGGTGCGTCGGATCTGTATATGGGCACGGCGGCGCTGACGTCCGGTGACTACGTCCACGACGCGATCGATGCCGCCGATGTCATCGTCACCATCGGTCACGATACGACGGAGAAGCCGCCGTTCACGATGGACGAGACCGGGCCGACCGTCGTGCACATCGGGTACCGTCCCGCCATCGTCGAGCAGGTGTATTTCCCGCAGTTCGAGGTCATCGGCGACCTGGGTCCGTCCTTGGACAAGCTCGCCGAGGTGAACGGTGGCCCCGTGCCCACCGCCGAGGCGCTCCTGCCGATGCGTGATGAGATCCTTATCAAGATCCACGAGGGGGCCGATGAGGATCGGTTCATCCCGCAGCGGATCGTTCAGGAGGTCCGTGACGTCGTGCCGACCGACGGGATCGTGGCTCTGGACAACGGGATGTACAAGATCTGGTTCGCTCGAAACTACCGCACGACCAGGGCGAACACCCTGCTGCTCGACAATGCTCTGGCGACGATGGGCGCAGGCCTGCCGTCGGCTATCGGGGCGAAGCTGACCTATCCGGAGCGCCGGGTCATGGCCGTGGTCGGTGACGGCGGGTTCATGATGAACAGCCAGGAGATGGAGACCGCGGTCAGGCTCGGGCTGGACCTCGTCGTGGTCATCCTAGAGGACAACGCCTACGGCATGATCCGGTGGAAGCAGGCCGCGGACGGATTCCCCGACTTCGGGCTGACCTATGGCAACCCTGATTTCGTGAAGTATGCGGAGTCCTATGGTGCCACCGGCACGCGCGTCGAGGATGTCGACAGCATCAGCGATGCCCTGGAAAACGCGTTCTCTGTTGGTGGCGTGCATGTTGTCGTCGTGCCCGTCGACTACTCGGAGAACAAGCGTGTGCTCATCGACGAGTTGGGCAAGCGGTGAGGCGCTGTCTTTTGGTGCTTCCGACCCTGATCGGCCAGTAGGTCAATTGGTACGGTCACGGCTCTTCACGATTCTGCTAGGGATCTCCACGCTGTGCGCGTGGGGATCCCTCGGCGAGATCGTCAAGGCATTCCTGCGGGACCGGCCGATCGATTCACTGCTCTGGTTCATGCTTGGGGTGGCGGCAGCCTCGGCGATCGTGGTCTGGTCTGTGTTTCGGGCGAGTCGTGTCAGGCTCGAGGTCAGGAGCTTCATCGGCAGCGTTCCGTTGGGAGTTGTGCTCCTGTGCTCGCTGGTGGGCGGGTTCGTTCTGCCGTCGCTGCTCGTCGGCGGAACAAATGTCATCGACGTGGCAGTCACCGCGATCGTCATCGCCGCGGTCTGCGGTGGTGCGATGCTCTACCTGCGAAAGGCCTACTTCACTCCCCCGGATAGTCCCGAAGGGTTGGACGACAAGTGACAGGGGTTGACCTTCAAGTCGGTTGAGACCGGACAATGTTCGAGTGACTGATTCTGACTTGATGCCGATCGGCGCCTTCGCCCGAATAGTGGGTCTGACGGCGAGCGCGCTGCGATTCTACAACGATGCCGGCATCCTCCGCCCTGACCACGTCGACGCCCAGACCGGATATCGCTTCTACAGTGAGGAACAGATACACACGGCCGAGTAACTGCGGGAGCTTCGCGAGCTCGGAATGCCGCTGCCCCATGTCTCTCGGTTCTTCGCGGCCGAAACTGCGTCCGATTCTGCGGAATCGCTGCGGCTCCTGAATGACCATATGCGCAGAGTCTCGGCTGACAACGCGCGATTGCACCACGTGGCCGCACGCCTCACCCAGTCTTTGCAATCGAAGTCTTCGGCATCGTTGTGCGCTCTCCCAGGGCCCATCTTCGCCGCAGCAGTCGACCAGCTTCTGGCCACTACCACCGACGATCCCAGCTTCCCCGTCCTCAACGGTGTTCGCTTCTGCGTCGAACCGGACGCGCTCACATTGGCGGCGACGGACCGCTACCGATTCACCAGTCGTACCCTGGTGCCGAGCCGGTCTGCAGGAACGACGTGGGCAGGCACCGTATCAGGCGATACCCTTCGGAACACCGTTTCAGTGATCCGCAGAAGCCCGACAGTGACCCTCGCTGCAGGCGACGGCTTCCTGCGCGTCGTGCTCGAAGATGGCACCGTGTGCCAGTGCACGTTGATAGAAGAGCCTTTTCCGGACACTTCCGACTTCTTAGAGTCCCTACCGTCAGCAGTCCACCGCTGCATGGTCGACCGCAGGCAGCTGTTGCGGACGATGGAACAGAGGCCTCTGAAAAAGCTCGGTCTCCGACTCACCTCGAGTGGGATACAGGTTCTGGCTCCTGATGACGTCCCTGATCTCGAAGGTACAGGTGATGGCTCTGAAATCATTCTGTGGTTCGAACTCACGACATTACATCCGGCGGTGACCAATGCGCTCGGAAACGATCTCATCCTCGACATCAGCGCGCCGGACCAACCGGTCGTCCTGCGTTCGGCCGATGACGGAGACTTCACCACCGTCCTCATGCCGTGCCAGGCACCCGTCCACTGATACAGACAGGAACAGACCACCATGACCTCGAAACCAGCTGCACCCGATCCGACGATGGAGGCGATCAGCCGAGCCATCGAACTCGGGAGAGCAGGTGACGTCGACACCGCTCGGCGTCAGCTAGTCGACCTCTGGCAGGAGGTCGGCTCCTCCGGGGATCCCTTCCATCGCTGCACACTTGCGCACTATCTCGCCGATCTCTACAACCACCCGGCCGAGGCCCTCATCTGGGACATTCGTGCTCTCGATGCCGCCGCTTCGCTCAGCGATGAACGCGCGCAAGCACATCACCAATCTCTCCAGGTCGACGGCTTCTACCCCAGCCTCCACCTCAACATCGCCGACAACCTCCGTCTGTTGAGTGCGTTCGATGCTGCGGCGAAGCACATCTGCGCCGCCGAGGAACGAAGCGAAGTATTGTCTGACGACGGCTACGCACGAATGACCCGCACTGCGATCGTCGAGGTGCGTGCCGCCATAGACCGACGCGAGACCGCTCGTCGCGACTCGGCCCCCGGCGGTTCGTGATATTCGCCGGCTTGCGCTCTACAGCGAAAGGCTCGTTGCGGTGATCGCCGATGTGAGTTCCCACAGGCGATCGGCACTCGATTGATCAATGGCATAAGGCTGGACGCCCCCGGCGTCCATAGAACCGTCGGGGTCCGCAATGGGTGCGATGTCACAGTCTTCCAAATAGAGTCCGCCGAGACCGTCAAGGAGCGGTGAGGTAGCGGCCCAGATGCCTGTTGCCGCACCTTGACTCGGGGTCTTGAAGTCGTCACCGGTCACGTTGCCGGCATCGTCGATCCATCCGAGATCGACCTGTTCCGACACAGGCATATTCCTCTGCAAACCGGTGATGATCTTGCCCGGGTGCAACGCAAAACTTCTTACCCCATGTGCGCTGCCGAGCTTGTCGAGCTGAAGCGCGAAGAGCATGTTCGCGGTCTTCGACTGCCCGTACGCAGCCCATTTGTCGTAGCCGTTGAGGAAGTGTAGGTCGTCCCAGCGAATATCTGAAGTGTGGTGGCCCGCTGATGAGTAGACGACTACTCGCGCCTCGCCTCGCACCAGCAGGCGAAACAGCCGAACGATGAGTGCGAAGTGGCCGAAGTGGTTGACGCTGAGTTGGTAATCCCATCCCGGTCCTATCCGCTGCTGGGGTGTCGCCATGACGCCTGCCGCGGCAATGAGCAGATCGATTCGGTTGGCGACAGCAGCGATCTCGGATGCGGCTTGTGAGACAGAGTCCAGATCGGACAGATCGACGTCATCGATCACGGTGACTCCGCCGACTCCTGTCAGCTCTCTCCTGGCGGTCGAACCTCTCCGTGCGGGAACGATGACGTGAGCGCCGCTGCCGGCAAGAGTTCGCGTGGTCTCCAACCCAAGCCCAGAATACCCACCGGTCACCACTGCGGTCTGTCCACTGAGATCATGACCGGCGATGGCTTCGGTCGCGTTCGTCGAAGCGCTGAATCCTGAGCCGAGAGGCTTCTGTTCGTTGATTGCCATGCAGCCGACGCTACGACCTAGAGTGTTCTCTAGGTCAACCGAAATGAGGAGCCGATGACCACAGACATCGCAGCGACCTACTCGATTGGAGAGGTCGCGGCAGAAGTAGGGATGAGTGTCCACGCTCTCCGGTTCTATGAACAGCAGGACCTCCTGGTCGGCCCTATCGGACGAAGTTTAGGCGGGCGTCGCCGTTATACACGAGTCGATGTCGATTGGCTTCACATCTGCTCGCGGCTCCGAGATTCGGGGATGCCGCTCGCGGAGTTACAGCGATTCGCGGCCTTGGTGCGGCACGGTCCGGGGAATGAGTCCGAGCGACTCGCGATCCTCTACGCGCAGCGGGACCGAGTCGATCAGCAGATCAGCGCGCTCCAGCGAGCCAGAGAGATCATCGAGTGGAAGACTGACGTATATCGTCAGCACGTCAACGACGGCAACGCGGCAGGCCTGTGGGATCCGACTGCTCGGTCCGAAAGGTCGGGTGGCCCCCAATCTTCATATAGGGAGCCGGTACCTCGCCAAGACGACGACTGAATTCCGTCAACGCGCACCCATCAGCAGTGAGTCAGGCTTGAGTGCGGGTTCGTCCACTCACTCCACAGTGATGCCGAGTTCCGAGGCGAAGAGTTCGGCGAAGAGCATGAGTTGGGTGTCGTCGATGGTCGCTCCGCGCAGCGAGTGCACGCCGGAGATCTTGTGCGGTTCCAATCCCCGGATGTCGACGTTGCCGAGGGTGGCGCCTTCGCACTGGAAGACGCCGACACTGCTGCCCGGAAATGCGACCCGGCTGACCTTCGCCCGGTCGAGGTCGATCTCGTCGATCTTGCAGTCGCGGAACTCGACATCGGTGAGCTTCGCCCCGCGCAGGTTGAGGTAGGAGATACGGCAATTGGTGAATCGCACCTTCTCCCACACGCTGTCATAGACAACACCGGCACCGATCCGCGTTCCAGAGATCGTTGTGTGCAGTAGGTTTCCACGGGACATAGTCCACGTGTCGGCGCGGCAGTCCGTAATCTCCGTGCCGGAGATCCTGGCCCCGGTGAGATCGACCGGTGCGTCGACATCCCCGAAATTGACGTTCGACCATCGGCAGTCGAGGAACGTCGCTTGGGTGGCATCCGCCTCGGCGAGGTTGCGATCGGTGAATTCCATCCCTTCGAGGAATTCTTCGGGATCGATATCGCCGAGGTAGCCCTGGGCAAGCTCGCCGAGGTTGATTTTCGGTGGTCGCGGAGTCTCCGTGGTCATGCGCCCACCCTAATCGCTGCCGGTGACATACCCCGTCGTTGCGAGTTCACCCGAACGAAAACCCGCCTTGTTATCGTCGGGAGCATGGATACGCGGCCACGCTCGCCCAATGACCGCAGTGCACCCTACGCGGTTGCGTTTGCAGCAGGCGGGGTGCTCGCTGTTGTCTACCTCGTGGTCCGTTACCTGCACGCTCAGTACATCGGCTGCGGTGGAGCCGGCTTCCAGTGTGGCGGGATCGTCAGTGATCTGTTCTTCGGAATCGGAAGCTTGTTTCTCGGGTTTCTAGTTGTCCTCGGCTGGGTGGCCACTGCGGTGATCGCACCATCGATGCTGAATCAGCTCCGACCACACACGTCATGGTGGTGGCGTGGGCTCACCGCCACTGGATTCTGTTTAGCCGTGACCGTTGTGATCATGGTGGTCTACGGCGGAATAGTGACGTATTCGGAATAAGGCTGAGCGATCAACGTCTCCCCACTAGACTGCAGGCATGAAGCCACTGACCACGATCCTGTCATTGCCCGTTGCCGACCCGCAGGCCACCGCGAACTTCTACGCCGATGGGCTCGGCCTCGAAACCGACGGTGTGGAGGACGGCATCGTCGCCTTCGAGTTGCCCAACCTATCGATCTTCTTCATCACCGCGGACGAATACGGTCAGTACCTCGAGCTCTCAGGCCAGCCCGGTTCGAAGAATCCGGTTCCCGGCGCCAGCATCATCTCGTGTGCATTCGCCACGCGTGCTGAGATCGACGAGGTACTTGACCGTGCTGTCGCCGCCGGTGGATCAGCCGATCCTGGTCAAGATGTTGATGGCTCGTACATGGGCTACTTCGCTGACCTCGACGGCTACATCTGGGAGCTCGTTGCCAATGAGCAGACGGCGAAGGCCGCAACTGCGGCGGAATAGTTTTTACGTACCTGTCGGACGGTCGCGGAGGGCTTTCGCGCACGATGAGCGCACAGTCGTCCGCGTCTCAGCGGCCGCGGGAAGCTGAGACTCCTGCCAACGCTGTTTTCGGGACATCGACGAAACCGAGTCTCTTCACCGCCGAGGTGTAGACGACATACTCTTTGATGAGTGCCACAGGCACCGTCACCGTGATCAGCAGTTGCGGTACGGACGGAGAGGCCCCCGTACCGAAATCGAGTACCCAGAAAATACACGCAACAGCCGAGAAGACGACCACTGACTCGGTCGCTTCCTTGAGATGATGGCTCCGCAGCGTCGCCAGAGACTTCGGCGCATCGGCAATATCAACCACGCTCGTCTCACCGCCCTGACTGCTGCTGTTAATCGACTAGGTTACTTGTCGCCACAGTAGCGCAGATCGCCGCAGAATTGAACCACGCCCGCAGATCAGCGAGCCAGTCGTGAGCACCGTCCTCAATCAACCGAGGCCGCCCAGCCCCTCACATCCGTTGGTTGCGAGCACTCTCGTAGATGCACACTCCGGCGGCGGTGCCGAGGTTGAGGCTTTCGGCCGAGCCGTAGATCGGGACGGCGACGGATGAGTCGCACAGCTCCAGATCCTCGGCGCTCATCCCCCAGGCTTCGTTGCCGAAGACCCACGCGGTCCGTACGGTGAGATCCAGACCCGTCTCCCATGGATGGTGCAGATCGTGGGCTTCGTCGTTCGCGTCGGCGGCGAGTACCTGCAGGCCGCGCGCACGGGCCAGTTCGGTCACCTCGGAGAGTCCGACTCCGGTGACGACAGGAATGTGGAAGAGCGAGCCGGCGGTCGACCGCACGGTCTTGTCGTTGTAGACATCCACCGACGACGACGTCAGCACCACGGCATCGGCGCCCGCGGCATCGGCCAGCCGGATGATCGTGCCGGCGTTGCCCGGATCGCGCACTTGCGACAGGACGACCACGAGCTGCGCTTCCTTGTCGAGCACCGAGGTCAGCTCCACGTCGAGCGCCCTGCACACGGCCACGACACCCTGGGAGTTCACGGTCGAGGCGAGCTCAGTGAGCACCTCGGGGGTGACGGTGCTGCACTGCATACGCCCGCGCTTGGCCGTGGAGACGAACGAGGGATGCTCCTCGGCGGCCTCCTCGGTGATGAACAGCTCGACGACGGAGCCCTTTCGTGCCAGAGCCTCACGGACGGCCTGCGGACCTTCGACGAGGAACTGCCCCGTGGCCTTGCGATCACGACGTTTGAGCAGTTTCGCGGCATTCTTGATCCGCTTCGACTGAGGTGAGGAGATGACGTCAGGGAGTTTCATGAAACCGTGTTCTCGATCCGTTGAATGCTGAAGTGGAAAAAGTGGGGCCCGAAGGCACAGGAGCTGATATGAGGACCATGCGAGTCCGAGCGAAAAGACCGACGGCCCCGAACCTGCAGTTCGGGGCCGTCGTCGATCACCGAGGCGATCGGTCAGTCACTTAAGTGACCGGAGTTTAGATAAGACGCTGCTCAGGCGGCGTCGGTCTTCGCTGCGTTGACGTCAGCAGGAAGAGCTTCCTTGGCGACCTTGACCAGGTGCGCGAAGGTGGCCGAGTCGTTCACGGCGAGCTCGGCGAGCATGCGACGGTCGACCTCGACTCCAGCGGCCTTGAGGCCCTGGATGAAACGGTTGTAGGTCATACCGTTGGCGCGGGCGCCGGCGTTGATGCGCTGGATCCAGAGACGACGGAAGTCGCCCTTGCGCTTGCGACGGTCACGGTAGCTGTAGACCAGCGAGTGGATGACCTGTTCCTTGGCCTTGCGGTACAGGCGCGAGCGCTGTCCGCGGTAGCCGCTTGCCCGGTCGAGGATGACCCGGCGCTTCTTGTGAGCGTTGACCGCTCTCTTCACACGTGCCACGTGTTACTCCTTTGAAAAGTTCGTATCTGCCGGCGGTGCCGGACTCTGGTTCAAGCTGAGACAGCCGATGTCGACTGCCCGTGGGAGATCCCGGAGACTGTCCGGGAAAGAAAGACCCGAAAGGGGTCTCACCTGCCCTTGAGCTTGCCCAGAAGCTTGCGGGCCATGGCGCGGTCGCCGCCGGTGATCTCCTGGTCGGTGGACACGCGGCGCTTACGAGCCGAGGACTTGCCCTCGAACTTGTGCTGGTTGTTCACGCCTTCACGCATGATCTTGCCACTGCCAGTCACGCGCATGCGCTTCTTGGCGCTGCTGTTCGTCTTCTGCTTCGGCATAGTGCCGTTCTCCTTTGCAATTCGTTGCCCGCGTCAACCGCTGGCAACTACTTCACACGCACAGACCAGGACGGACCTGGAACGCGACGTACTTAATTTCTCACGCGTCCGGGCGAGCTGCGTTCTTCTCTGCAGCGACCCGATCGCGACGGGACTTCACCTCAGCGGACTTGCCCTTGGCATCTGCCGATGCCTTCCGGGCCTCCGCCTTGGCGTCAGACTTTGACTTGTGCGGGGCGATGACCATCACCATGTTGCGTCCGTCGACTCGCGGTGAGGATTCGACGGAGCCAAGATCGGACACATCTTCGGCCAAGCGGTTGAGCAGCTTGATGCCCATCTCGGGACGGGACTGCTCACGTCCGCGGAACATGATCATGACCTTGACCTTGTCGCCGCCTTCGAGGAAGCGGGTGACGTGGCCCTTCTTCGTCTCGTAATCGTGTTCGTCGATCTTGAGACGGAAGCGGATCTCCTTCAGCGCAGTGTTCGCCTGGTTCTTCCGGGCTTCTCTGGCTTTCTGGGCAGATTCATATTTGAATTTTCCGTAGTCCATGAGCTTGGCTACGGGTGGCTTCGCCTGTGGGGCTACCTCGACGAGGTCGAGGCCGGCTTCACCGGCGAGATCGAGTGCCTTGCGAATGGCAACGATACCGACCTGTTCACCATTGGGTCCGACCAACCGGACCTCGGGAACCCGAATCCGGTCATTGATGCGCGTCTCGCTGATGTGTTCACTCCTTTTTGCTCAAATGTGGTCGTGACAACGAAAAAGGCTCCCGTTGACACATGCCAAGGGAGCCTGCACACACGAGCAGTACGGTAGACGTACGTTCAGTGAATACACCTCGATCTGGACCCGATCAGACTATGCCTGACGGACAGATCTTTGGACCCGATCGCTCTTCGCGATCAAGGTGGGAGACAGACTCCGCTTCGCACCAGCTACCAGTGTACTACGCTTCATGACTCTTCGCACATCGAGGCCCTGGTGTAATCGCCGCATTGATTTATATGTCAAGCTTATGGCATGAGTTCTGAAGAATCTGTTCCCGCCGAGGCGATCGCCGACGTTACGCGCGACATCGCCGAGGTCCCCGCTGTCGAGGTCATCACCTCCAGCGCCGTCCACCTCATGTCCGCCGCCGCCGTCAAGTGCGGCCTGGCCGAGGACACCGCCGAAGGTCGCGGCGCCGACCTCCAGGACCTCGATGAGGCCCGCAAGCTCATCACCGCACTGGCCGGCTTCGTCACCGGTGCTGCCACCGTGATCGGCGACCACCACGCCCGCCCGCTGCGCGATGGACTGCGCAGCCTGCAGCTGGCCTTCCGCGAGGCTTCGGAATACCCCGACGCCCCCGGCGAAGGCCCCGGAGAGAAGTTCACCGGCCCCGTCCGCTGACACTCCCCCGCTGACCACTCACGCTACGGCCCTCGATCTTCGATCGGGGGCCGTTGTCGCATTCTCATTCGCCGAGGCGGTCGTGTCCTTGCCCGCAGACGTTCACCGATTCACGCGCCGAGGCGGCCGACCACCCCAGACATGAGATCGTCTTCGACGTCGCCGAAACCCGGCCCGAATTGGCCGAAGCGCAGACCATTGATCAGCCCGACGATGGCGACCCAGACCGTGATGGTCTCCAGGATCACGGAGTCGTCGTAGTCGAGTCCGAGTTCGTCGAGACCTTGCCGCAACGGCTCGAGCGTCGCGCTCAGCTCCTGAGCTTCGGCACTCTGCGCGCCCCGGGCCGCGCCAGCTCCGTTGGCCGCCTCGGTGCCGGTCGCTGACTCCGCCACCAAGGACGCCAAGGCGACCATGATGCGTGTACCCGGAACCACGGTCTCTTCCCGCGGAGCCTCATAGCCGGCGATGGGCGTGCCATAGATGAGCGACCACCGGTTCGGATACGTGCGCGACCAATCAAGCATCGTCAGCGCGAGCACCCGGACGCTCCGCTCCCCGGCCAAAGCCTCATCGACAGCATCGGCGATCTGCGTGAAGGCGTCGCGGATGAGGATCGTCAGCAGTTCATCACGACTCTTCACGTACCGATACACCGCACTGGAGACGACTCCGAGCTCACGGGCGATCGCTCGCAGCGACAGCCCGTCGACGCCCTCGTCATCGATCATGCGATTGCCGATGGCCGTGATCTGCGCTTCCGTTTCGATGCGGGCGCGCTGTCGCGGGGTCTCAGTCATGGCTTCACCTTACGATCCGAGAGCAATGATGACAACAGTGTGCACTGCTCTTGAATTGTCGGCTGCCGAGCCTTACGCTGATTCGAGAGAGCACCGCTCTCGTTTAATCATCGGAGGCATCGGAAGGGATCCGTCATGAAAACAGCACTCGTCATCGGCAATGGTCAGATCGGTTCGGAGATCGCGACTCAGCTCATCGCATCAGGCACAGATGTCCGCATCGCCACCCGCTCCGGCAGAGGTTCGTCCAGCGCCTCGGGCGGAGCGACCAACACCACCGCCCCATCGGAAACGTCGTCAACGTCTGGCACGACGACAGTCAGCGCTCCAACTCACCTCAAGGCCGATGCGAGTGATCGCGCCCAGCTGGCCGAGGCCGCTCAGGGAGTCGATGCGATCTTCGCCTGCGCACACGCTCCCTATGACAGCCGGAAATGGGAGCAGGTCCTCCCCCGCCTCGACGCAGCGATCCTCGACACCGCCGCAGACCTCGGCATCCCCGTCGTCTTCCCGGAGTCGGTCTACGCCTTCGCCGGACTCGACGCCCCGATCACCGAAACCTCACCGTTCGCTCCGGTGGAGGACAAGGGACGAATCCGGCAGCGACTCATCGAAGCCCGTGAGGCTCACTCAGCGACCAGTGCGAGCGTCATCGCAGGGGATCTGCTCGGCAGGACAGCAGAGAAGTGGTCGTCGGTCGTGCGAATGTGCATCACCGAACCCGTCTCCGCCGGGCGCAGGGCCATGGTGCCGGCACGGACTGATGTCTCGCACGGAATCACCGTCATCGCCGACCACGCAGCCGCAATGATCCAGGCGGCAGAGGATCTGATGGACGTCCCCGCGGGGACGCATCAGCTGCGGATCGCACCGGCATCAAATCCGACACTGGCCGAGATCGCCGACTTCACCGCGGACACTCTTGGGCAGAAGCACAAGCATCCGCTCTCAGTCCCCCGCTGGGCGACCCATGCCATCGGTGCATTCGAACGCTCCTTCTACGAGCTCAACCAGTTGGCACCGATCTGGTACGAACCCTGCGTCATCGCCTCCAGCGATTTGGCCGAAACAGTCGGCACAACCGACTGGCGCGAGGGCGTACAGCAGATGCTCTGAGGAATAACGGTCGCGAACGTCCTCTGACCGCGGAAGTTCGACAGTGATCCGCAGAACTGCATGGTCGTTTCATGTTTCTGTCACCGATTGGGTTGGACTCAGTCATGGAAGTCGTCCGGCTCTGCTGGGATGCGCTTCGCCATGAGACAGAACTTGTTGCCGTCCGGATCCGCGAGAACATGCCAGCTTCCGGACGGCACGACATCAGTCTTCGTGGCACCCAAAGCCATAAGTCTTTCGAGTTCGTCCGCCTGGCTGCGGTCAGTCGGACAGAGGTCGAGATGCAGACTGTTGTCCCCAAACGAATCGCTCGAACGCTCGAAGAGAATAGTCGGTGCATTCGACGCCCCGGAGATCGCGACACCGGTTTCGTCTGTGGCCGTCACCTCGTAGCCCAGTGCTTCGCACCAGAATCGGCTCAGCGGAGCTGGGTCCGGGGTTTTGACGATAAGATCGCTGATTCGACTCACCATCGGCAATCGAACCTCACAGTCGGATCCCGTTGCCCGGTCCCAACGGCAGGTCGAAGAGGAACCAGATGCCCAGCAGCACGGCCCAGGCCAGCCAGAACGGGATGACGAATGGGAACATCCGAGAGATGACCGTGCCCAACCCGGCGTTCGGCTCGTACCGGCGGACGAGGCCGAGGAGGACGATCATGTACGGATTGAGCGGGGTTATGACCTGAGTAGCCGAGTCTCCGACGCGGAAACCAGCCTGGATGAACGCCGGTTCGTAACCGAGCAGGGCGAAGAGTGGGACGAACACGGCGGCCATGAGCGTCCACATCGACGATCCGGACACGATGAACAGGTTGAGCACGCTGGCCAGGAGCATGAAGCCGATGACCGCGGCGAACCCGGTCAGTCCGATCGCCTCGAGCCCCGACGCCCCTGCGACGGCGATCCACGAGCCGATTCCCGTCCAGTTGAACAGGGCGATGAACTGCCCGAGGATGAACGCGAGAATGAGGAAGGACATCATGTCGATGATCGATTGGCTCATCATCTTCACGAGGTCGTTCATCGACCTCACTGTGTGCACGACAATGCCGTAGACGACGCCCATGAGCATGAAGTAGGCGAAGACGATGAACACGATCGACGACAGCAGCGGGGACTCCGGGAGGAATCCGCCGTCCTCGTTCCGCCAGGGTGAACTGGGGAGGAGGAAAGCGAAGAGGAAGACCGCGGTGAGGACGAGACCCGAGACCACCGACCAGATCAGCCCCTTCTTCTCTTCCGGTTCGAGTTCGGCCTTGATCTCGGTGGACGAATCACCATCGGAAGACCCAGAGGATCCATCCGATGTCGCCGAGGCATCTCCGTAGGGGCTGTCGGGTGCCTGGTATTCGCGGGCCAGCCCGCTCGTCGAGGCATTCGCGTATTCGCGGGGCACTCCCTTGCGCACCATGTTCGGTTCGATGAGCCGGTCGATGATGAAGCCGGCGATGATCGCGAGCACGATCGACGAGGCGATGTTGAAGTAGTAGTTCGATACCGGGTTGACCGCGGTGTAGTCGGTGTTCGGCAGGGTCTCCATCACCGAGGTGGTGATCCCGGCGAACAGAGCGTCGAGGCTCGTAGGGACGATCGAGGTCGAATAGCCGGCACCGGTGGCGGCGAACCCGCCGATGAGACCGGCCATCGGATGCCGTCCTGCGGCTTTGAATACGAGCGCAGCCAGAGGCGGGATGATGACGAACGCCGAGTCGGCCATGATCGACCCGACCACCCCGACGAAGCCGACGGCATACGGCAGCAGCCACTTGGGGCTCTTACCGAAGGCGATGCGCACGGCCGCGGCGAGCATTCCCGACTTCTCTGCCACACCGACGGCCAGCAGAATCGGCAGCACCGTGGCCAAGGGCGGGAACCCGATGTAGTTTTCGCCCATCGTCGTGGTCAGCCACGACAGACCCTCCCCGGTGAACAGGCCCTTGATCGCGATGGTCTCGTCGCCGCCGGGAATGGCCACGGTGACTTCGGCCATGGCCATCGCCGTGGAGACGAGGCCGGTGATGATGAACAGCCCGAGGAACAGTGTGAACGGTTCGGGCAGCTTGTTTCCGATGCGTTCGATCCAGTCCAGCGTGCGCTGGCCGAAACCGACTTTCCCATCTGTCGTCGTCGACATGAGCGGTCCTTCTCTTCGATGGCGCGGGTCTGGGTGCGGCGGGACGATCTCAGTCGAAGAAGTGCTCGACGTCGATGGCTCCCCCGTCGCGGGCGAACTCTTCGGTCACCTCGGCGGCGAGGGCATCGTCGACGAGGAAATCCAGGGCGGTGCACGCAAGACCGTAGGCCCCGTCGAGTGCCGCGGATTCGGCGGCAGGGGTCTTGGCGGCTGCGGCGAATTCTCGGGTGTGCAGCGCCACCTCGGCGTCGGCGGTCTTGATGAGCGGATGGATGCCGGGAATCCGATAGGAGACGTTGCCGAAGTCCGTGGATGCGGCAATCGATTCGTCGAGCACTCCGGCGGGAAGCGGTTGGCGGCCGCGCGTCTGTTCGTGTTCGGCCCAACGGGCGGTCAGCGTCGAATTCGTACGCACGGGCAGCGACGGCGGATGTTCGTCCCAGTCGACGGTGACGCCGGTGCCGGTCATGAGCGCGGCACCCTTCGCCGCGTCCTCGACCCGGTCGGAGAGCTCTTTGAGCGTCTCGGGGAACTTCGAACGGACGTAGCACTGCACGGTGGCCGATTCGGTGATGATCGACGGTCTCGTTCCGCCGTCGGTGATGACCGCGTGCAGACGGGAGATCGGCGGCATCTGCTGCCGCATCAGGCCGAGCCCCTGGTAGAAGAGGTTCGCCGCGTCGAGGGCGTTGCGCCCCATGAAGGGCTGGGCCGAGGCGTGGGCGGCGACCCCTGAGTACGTGACCTTGAGCAGGCGGCGTCCCAGCCACACCTGGTCGGCGCAGTCGTATCCGTAACCATGGACCATGATGGCCGCGTCGATACCGTCGAAGGCACCGGCCCGGGCCATAACCTCTTTGCCCGAATGACCTTCCTCGGCCGGGGTGCCCAGCAGCACGACGGTGCCCGGCACGGCGTCGGGGTCCTTCTCATACAAGGCGTGGAGGGCAAGAAAGGCACCGATTCCGGCGGTGGCGATGATGTTGTGTCCGCACGCATGCCCGATCTCGGGCAGGGCATCGTATTCGGCGAGGATCGCGATCGTGCGACCGTGGCCGGATCCCGTCGTCGCCCGCAGCGTCGTCTTCACACCGTAGAGGCCGGTCTCGACGTCGACTCCGTGATTCTCCAGCACAGAGGCGATCGCGGCGACCGAATCGAACTCTTCGAACGCGGTCTCGGCGAGGTCATGGACGGTGTGAAGCAGACTCGTGAGGTCGCCTTCCGCAACGTCGAGGCCTGCGGCGATGCCGGACCGGCTCGTCTCGGGGGCGCCAGTGAAGTCAGAGGTCCACTCGGCGGCCTGCTCGGCCCGGGCCCGGGTCTGCCGAGCCATCTCGTCGAGGTAGTTGTCGTCCGGTGCGGTCGAGTGGCCGAGGTCACGGATTTCGCTCATGGGTCATAAGCATAGGTGCCCTGCCGATCTGACACGCCCGGAACGGTCAGACTTCGACGAGGCGGATGGCCAGGGAGTCGATCTTCGCGACGAGGTCCTCGTCACCGGCGACGGTTTCCTGGAACCGGCGCACTTCTTCCGGCGGCACCTCGGACTCGACGCCCAGTGTGATGCCGAGCTCCGGCCCACCGAGATGGACGCTGTTGCTGCCGGGGCTCACACCGATCCGAGCCAGCCACGGGAAGGACTCGGCGATGGCACGCAGGCGCTGGGCCACCTCGGCGTCGGCCCAGGACGGGGTCCAGGGCTGGGACTGCACGAACGCGAACATGGCGGGGCGGCGCAGCAGGAATGAGGACTCGGCTCCGGGGTCGAGGACGACGAGCTGGGACTCGGCCTCGATCGCCCCGAGGACGAGCCGTTCGGACTCGATCGGGACGGGACGGGCATCGGAATGCCACGCCGTCAGCGGTGGGATCCCGGAGAATCCGGGGGTGCACTCGCGGCCGTCCTCGGCTTGGAGGCGGACCATCGCCATCTCCGAGGAGTTGTCGGCCATGAGCCCGTTCTCTCCGACCTCCTGGTCGACGACCATCGGCACGATCGGGGCATAGAGCCTGGCCCCGGACAGGGCTGTGACGACCTGCTGGTGTGCGGCCGGGTCCAGGGGTGTCTGAGCGACCTGGGTCATGGCCTCCAGCAGGGCCGCATCCGCGAGTCCGGTGTCGCCGGAGAACGGGTTGGGTTTGAGGTCCCGGCCTTCCCACGCCTGTCCGGCGGAATCCGTCGGGGCGTGGGCGTCGCCTGACCGGGCATCAGACGCGGCGGACCGGGGCTCGTCCGGCCCATGGGGCTGGTCCGGCTCGTGCGAGTGCGTGCTCACCGGCTCACCGTCCTGCGACGTCGAGGGCTTCTTCCAGAGTGAACTTGCCTGCGTAGAGTGCCTTGCCCACGATCGCCGAGTCGACGCCGAAGGGCACGAGCTCACGGAGGGCTCGCAGGTCGTCGAGGCTCGAGACTCCGCCGGAGGCGACGATCGGAGAGTCCGTCTTCTGCGCGAGATCCTTGAGCAGGTCGACATTGGGACCCTGCAGGGTGCCGTCCTTGCGCACATCGGTGACGACGTAGCGGGAGCAGCCTGCGGCTTCGAGGGTGGCGAGGACTTCGTAGAGGTCGCCGCCGTCCTTCGTCCAGCCGCGGGCGGCCAGGGTGGTTCCGCGCACGTCGAGGCCGATGGCGACCTGATCGCCGAAGCGCGAGATCATCTCGGCCGTCCACTCGGGGTTCTCGAGAGCAGCGGTGCCGATGTTGACGCGCTCGGCTCCGGTGTCGAGTGCGCGTTCGAGGCTTTCGGTGTCACGGATGCCACCGGAGAGTTCGACCTTGATCCCCACGGCCTTGACGACCTGGTTGAGCAGATCCGAGTTCGAACCGCGCCCGAAGGCGGCGTCGAGGTCGACGAGGTGGATCCATTCGGCGCCGCGGTTCTCGAAGTCCTGAGCGGCGTCGATGGGTGAACCGTAGTCGGTTTCGGTTCCGGCTTCGCCCTGGACGAGGCGGACGGCCTTGCCGTCGGCGACGTCGACAGCGGGAAGGAGGACCAGCTTGTTCGAACTGTCTGTCATTGTGACCTTTCTGCCAGGGTGCCACGGGGTTTGAGGCAACCATAGTCGGTGTGCTCGGTCAGGAGCTGAGTGAGTCTGTGGGGTTGGTGCCGGAGCTGCCGGTGCTGCCGGGATCGCTGCCCGGGTTGCTGTCGGCGGCGAACGAGGCGAGCCAGTTGCGCAGGAGCCTGGCGCCCGCCTCGGCGGATTTCTCGGGATGGAACTGTGCTGCCCAGGTGGTTCCGTCTTCGACAGCGGCGATGAAGTCATTGCCGTGGCGGGCGGTCGTGACCGTCGCGTTCGCCGGCGGCTCGGTCGCGGCGTAGGAGTGGACGAAGTAGAAGCGTTCGTCTCCGATTCCGGCGAACATGGCCGAGTCTGCGGGAGCGTTGACCTTCGACCATCCCATATGCGGGATGACCGGCGCTTCGAGGCCGGTGACGGCTCCAGACCACAGACCGATGCCCTCGGTCTTGACTCCGTGTTCGACGCCGCGGGCGAAGAACACTTGGAGGCCGACGCAGATGCCGAGCAGCGGTCGACCCTGTTCGTGGCGTGCCCGGATGAGGTCGACTCCCCCGACGTTCTCCAGTCCGGCCATCACGGCCGAAAACGCGCCGACGCCTGGGACCAGCAGTCCGTCGGAGTCGTTGATGACATCGTGATCGGCCGTGAGAGTGACCTCGGCGCCGGCTGCGGCGACCGCTCGGACGGCGGAGCGCACGTTGCCGGCACCGTAGTCGAGGACGGCGACAGTCGTCATCGCTTCGCCCCCTTGCTCAGCACCGACCAGATCCTCCACAGGGAGAACCCGAGGACGATGGCACCGAGTGCGGCGACGACCCAGGCGATGGTGTTCCCACCCAGGGCCAGTGCGATGCCGAAGGCCATCACGAGTCCGGCGAGGACGGCGGCGATGATCCACAGCAGCGCGGTGCGTGCCATGGCGGCCCGACCCGGGCTCATCGTGGCCGCACTGGCCTGCAGCTTCGTCATCGACGAGGTCGGGATATTGCCTTCGACGTCCTCTGCTGCAACGGTTTCGAGCAGCAGACCTTCGAGCACATCGGGCAGGTTCTTCAGCGCCAGCCCGGCCGGCACATCGGACTCCCGGGCACCGTGGCGGAAGTGGCCGGCGTCGATCTGCTCTTCGCTGCGCACGAGGAGGAGGACCTCATGTTTGCCCGCGAGCTTCGAGATCGCGGCGGCCGCCTCGTTGCCGGCTTTGACATCCGTGTCGGCGAGCACGATTCCGCTGAACTCGCCGATCGGCACGATGGTGCCGGAGATGTTCGACAGCACGCAGGCGGCGGCCAGCTGTTGGGCGACCCCGAACGGGGTCACGATGACGGTCGTGCTCACAGGACTCCCTTGGTGCTGGGAACGGAGTTGCTGCGCGGATCGGTTTCGACGGCCTCGCGCAGCGCGCGGGCGAAGGCTTTGAACTCGGCTTCGACGATGTGGTGCGGGTCGCGACCGCGCACCAGGTCGAGGTGGACGGTCAGTCCGCCGTTGAAGGCGATCGATTCCAGCGAGTGGGAGGTCATCGAACCGGTGAAGTGACCGCCGATGAGGTGGTACTGCTGGCCCTCGGGCTCGCCTTCGTGGACGAAGTAGGGGCGGCCGGAGACGTCGACGACGCACTGGGCCAGGGCCTCGTCCAGCGGCACGGCGGCGAAGCCGTAGCGGCGGATGCCGACCTTGTCGCCGAGCGCTTCGCGCAGGGTCTGACCGAGCACGATCGAGGTGTCCTCGACGGTGTGGTGGACGTCGATGTGCGTGTCACCGGTCGCGGTGATGTCGAGGTCGATCATCGAGTGCTTCGACAGGGCGGTGAGCATATGGTCGAAGAACGGCACGGAAGTCGAGATGTTCGAAGTGCCGGTGCCGTCGAGGTTGACTGACACGGACACCGTGGACTCGGACGTGGTGCGTGAGTTCTGGGCCTGCCTCATGGAGTGCCTTTCGTCGGGGCGGCTGATGACGGGGTCGGAGACTGCGGACGGTCCGCGAGGACGTCCGGTGATTCGGCGAGGATATCGTCGATGGCGGTCAGGAACGCTTCGGTCTCTGCCTCGGTGCCGGCGTTGACGCGGGCGTAACCGGTGATGCCGATATCGCGGATGAGGACTCCGCTGTCGAGGAGCTTCTGCCACAGCTCGGCCGGTGAGGCGATGTTGCCGAAGAGGACGAAGTTCGAATCGCTGTCGTGGACGGTGAAGCCCGCCTCGGCGAGGTGGCTGGACATCCGATTGCGCGAGTCGATGAGACGGTCGACATTGCCCAGCAGCAGCTCAGCATGTTCGAGAGCCGTGCAGGCCAGCACCTGGGTGACCTCGGACAGGTGGTAGGGCAGGCGGACGAGGCGGAGGACGTCGATGAGCTCGGGTGCGGCGATGGCGTAGCCCAAGCGCAGGCCGGCACAGGCGAAGGCCTTGCTCATGGTGCGGGAGACGACGAGGCGGGGCCGGCCCTCAAGCAGAGTCATCGCCGAGGACTTGGCTGGGCGGGAGAATTCCGCATACGCCTCGTCGACGATGACTATCCCTGCGCAGTTGTCGTAGGCGGCTTCGATGACGTCGAGGCCGATCGAGGTCCCGGTCGGATTGTTCGGGGTGCACAGGAATACGATGTCCGGATTCGCACGAGCCACCTCGGCGGCGACCGTCTCGGCATCGAGGGTGAAGTCGTCCTTGCGTTCGACGTGCTGCCATTCGGCACCCGTGCCCGTGGTGATGAGCGGGTGCATCGAATACGAGGGGGTGAACCCTAAGACGGTGCGGCCCGGACCACCGAAGGCCTGGACGATATGGCTGAGCACTTCGTTCGAGCCGTTGGCGGCCCAGATCATGGAGGGATCGAGGTCGACGGAGTCTCCGGCGCGTTCGTTCACACCGTCCAGATAGGTGACGAGGTGTTCGCGCAGTGCGGTGAATTCGCGATCGGGATATCGATTGAGTCCGGCGAAGTGATCGTCGACGGCGGCGCGCATGCTGTCGACGACGACGTCCGGAAGCGGATAGGCGTTCTCGTTGACGTTGAGCTGGACCGGCACATTGAGGTGCGGAGCCCCGTACGGCTTGAGGCCGACGAGGTCTGAACGCACTGGCAGAGAGTCGATGTTTCCCACGGCGATCATTCTACCGAGAGGCCCCCGCCGCCCGGGCGGCGGGTCGGGCATCGAGATCGGCCGGTCGGCTCACCCGATCGAACGGGTCAGCGCGCTGCCGGTCGGGCCGGCGCCATGCCGGTCGAGCAGGGTTTGACCTCAGCGGACGGGGACGTCGAGGGTCTGTCCCGGGTGAACCGTCGGGGTGTCCAGGTGGTTGATCTCGACGATATCGGCAACGACATCGCGGGTGTCGCGGTCGATGCCGAGATTCGAAGCCACGGTCCACAGCGATTCGCCCTCCCCGACGACGACTGCCTCGGCGTCGATGCCGATGCTCTCCGTCTCCGATTCGGCGACGGCAGCGGCCGAGAACGACTGGGTGGCGAGGAGGACCGCCCCGCCGATGACGACGAGAGCGACGAGCAGGGTTCGGAGAAGGCGCACAGCCTGGCGTCCACGAGGGGTCAGGTGCAGCTCGGTGTTCTGTGCAGACATCGCATTACCTCTTTCATTCGTACGATTCCACCAGTAATCGGTAGAACGTCTGTTCTATTCAACATGCCAATCGAACAAATGTCCAGTCCAACTCGAACATCTATGCGACAATGAGAGGGAACCAGCGTTGTTGATTGATCTGTCAGAACCATCTCAGTCGGCACTGACACGAGAATTTCCGAAGCGGAGATCACGGCGTTCAGCGGCAGGGAATAGAACGAAGGGGAACGAGCAATGGTTCAGAACAAACGAGGCAGAGGCAGGCCTCGCAACGAAGATGTTGCCAGCGAGATCGCTGCCGCTCGCACCGATGACGACGTCGTCCAGATCCCTGAGGGGTCATCCGGTGAGGGCGATTTCCGCCTCACTCCCCGGCAGCGTCTCGTGCTCGAGACCATCGAACGCGCGGTCGTGACCAACGGCTACCCGCCGAGCATGCGCGAGATCGGCAAGGCCGCCGGACTGGCCTCCCTCTCCAGCGTCGCCCACCAGCTCTCCCAGCTCGAACGCCTCGGCTATGTCCGCCGCGACCCGAAGCGCCCGCGTGCCATCGAAGTGGTCAATCCGTTCGAAGAGGAAGAGGCCGAACGCGCGAAGTACGAGGAGCTGGCCAACAACACCGTGCAGGTGCCGGTCGTCGGACGCATCGCCGCCGGTGGTCCGATCCTGGCCGAGCAGGAAGTCGACGATGTCTTCTCCCTGCCGACCCAGGTCGTCGGCTCCGGTGAGATGTTCCTGCTCAAGGTCGTCGGCGATTCGATGATCGAAGCCGCCATCTGCCACGACGACTGGGTGGTCGTGCGCAAGCAGCACACAGCTGACAACGGTCAGATCGTCGCCGCCCTGCTCGACGGCGAGGCCACCGTGAAGACGCTCAAGCGCAAGGCCGGTCAGCAGTGGCTGATGCCGCAGAACGAGAACTACGAACCCATCGACGGCACCTACGCGCAGATCATGGGCCTCGTCGTCGCCGTCATCCGCCGCCTCTGATCTTCCGTCGGCTCTCCGCAGTCTGAACACAAAGGCCCGCGACCGAATCGGTCGCGGGCCTTTCTGTCATCCTTCATCGGTTTCGGCCAGCCGTGCCAAGCTCTTGCGGACGAGACCGGAATTCGTCGTCGGCCACATCCTCGGCATCGAATTGACGAGGAACCCGGCATACCGGGCCGAACGCAGCCGCGAGTCGAGCACGGCCACCACTCCCCTGTCCTTGGTCGACCGGATGAGGCGTCCGGCACCCTGAGCCAGGCGCAGGGCGGCATGCGTAGCCGACACCGCCATGAATCCGTTGACTCCCCGCTGGTCGGCATCGCGTGCCCGCGCCTGCATGAGCGGGTCGTCCGGACGTGGGAACGGCAGACGGTCGATGATGACCAGGCGGTTCGTCCGTCCCGGCACATCGACTCCCTGCCACAGTGACATGGTTCCGAACAGACAGGTCTGGTCGTCGGCCGTGAATTGGGAGACCAGCGCCGGCAGGCCGTCGTCGCCTTGGAGCAGGATCGGGAAGTCGAACTTCGTCCGCAGGTGTTCGGCTGCCGCGTTGGCCGCCGCCCGCGAGGAGAACAGGCCCAGTGCACCGCCGTTCGAGGACTCGACGAGTTCTGCGAGTTCGGTCAGCGCTTCCTCGCTCAGTCCGCTGCGTCCGGGTTTGGGCAAGTGGGAGGCGACATAGAGGATTCCCTGTTTGCCGTAGTCGAAGGGAGATCCGACATCGAGGCTGTCCCATTTCGGGGCGTCGGGTCCGAAGAGTCCCAACGAGGCTGCCACCGCGTCGAAGTTCCCACCGAGGGACAGGGTCGCCGAGGTGGCCACGACCGTGGATTCTTCGAAGATGCCGTTGCGCATGGTGCCGGCCACGCTCAAGGGCGCGACGACGAGATTCGTCGTCTCTTTCTCCCGGAAGGTCGAGCGCGACAGCCAGATGACGTCGTTCTTGCCCGGATCGCAGAAGCGTTCGGCGAGTTCGAAGATCTCCTGGCAGCGTGCCTTGGCCATCTGCCGGCCGGCATCGGCGTCCTCGGTCTTGCCGCCGATGTCGTTGATGATCTGGCGGGCGGAGTCGCGGATCTGTGCCAGGGCCAGTCCGAGCGCCTCGCTCATGTGGAGGATGAGTCCCTCGGGCACCGAGGCCTGCGCACGTTCGAGAGCCGCCGCGGCGGAGTCGAGCAGTGACACGACTCCGTCCTGGACGGTGGTGTGTTTGCGTACCGAGCTCGTCGCGGCCGAGAGCATACTCGTGTTGATCTGCCCGGACAGGGCGCTGGTCACCCGGTCCTTGAGTTCGTGGGCCTCGTCGATGATGATGACATCGTGCTCGGGCAGCACGTTCGATTCCCCGAAGGCGTCGATGGCCAGCAGGGCATGGTTCGTCACGACGATATCGGCTTCGGCGGCTTTGTTCCGGGCGATTTCGGCGAAGCATTCGGTGAACAGCGGACAGTTCGAACCGAGGCAGTCGAAGGCGTTGACGGACACCTGTGACCAGGCACGATCGCTGACGCCGGGCAGGAGGTCGTCCCGGTCGCCGGTGTCGGTGGTCTTCTCCCAGGTGCGGATCCGCTGGATCTCCTCCCCCAGACCGGAGCGTTCGGTGGGTTTGCGTCCCGCCTCGGCGTCGGCACCGAGGTCGAAGAGCATGCCCTCGCCCTCGTCGGGGTACCCGCCGGCGAGCTTGTGCTTGCACACATAGTTTCGGCGGCCTTTGAGCAGTGCCGCCCGGGGCAGCGGATCGAGGTCCTTCTTCACGGCCTTGAACAGCCGGGGCAGGTCGCGGTGGATGATCTGCGTCTGCAGGGCCAGGGTCGCCGTTGATACGACGACCTTCCCGCCGGTGCGGGTGACGTACTCGGCTGCAGGCACCAGGTAGGCCAGCGATTTGCCGGTGCCTGTTCCCGCCTGCACGAGCAGATGGATTCCCTTGTCCAGCGACGAGGCGACCGCCTGCGCCATCTCCTGCTGACCCTCGCGTGGCGATCCGCCGATGGCGCCGACGGCGGATTCGAGGAGGGTGTCGACAGTCTTCACTCGTCGATGACCAGGTCCGGACGTTGGAATTCGCGCAGTTCGTCGACGAGCTCGGTCGGCACCTTGGCCTGCAGGCTGGTGCCCTCCGTGCCGTGCGATTCGTGTTCGACCGTACCGAGGGCGTAGATCTTCGACACGAGGTCACCGCGTTCATAGGGAATGAGCACGGTCATGTCGATGTCCGGGACGGGAAGGCGGTCCTCGATGGCCTCGATGAGGTCGTCGATCCCTTCCTTCGACACGGCAGAGACGAACTGGGCGTCGGGATACTCCGCGCGCAGGCCGGTGGTCACGGCCTCCTCGGCGATATCTGCCTTGTTGAACACGAGGAGTTCGGGGATGTCTCCGGTCTCGACGTCCCCCAGGACGTCGCGCACGGCTTGGATCTGTCCGTGCGGATCCGGGTGGGAGGCGTCGACGACGTGGAGGAGCAGATCCGAACCGGCGGCTTCCTCCAGGGTCGAGCGGAAGGCCTCGACGAGCTGATGGGGCAGGTTGCGGACGAACCCGACGGTGTCCGTGTAGGTGAAGACGAGGCCGTCGGCGGTCTTGGCCTGCCGGACGGTCGGGTCGAGGGTGGCGAACAGGGCGTTCTGCACCATCACCTCGGCGTCGGTGAGCAGGTTGAGCAGGGAGGACTTGCCCGCGTTCGTGTAGCCGACGATCGCGACTGAGGGCACGTGGTGGCGGGCGCGGTTCTTCCGCTTCGTCTCCCGCGAGGGCGCCATGGCGTTGATCTCGCGGCGCAGCTTCGACATGCGCGTACGGATGCGGCGACGATCGAGTTCGATCTTCGTCTCACCGGGTCCGCGGGAGCCGATTCCGGCACCGCCGGCGACACGGCCGCCGGCCTGACGGGACAGCGACTCACCCCAACCGCGCAGTCGCGGCAGCAGGTATTCGAGTTGGGCGAGTTCGACTTGGGCCTTGCCTTCGCGGGATTTCGCGTGCTGGGCGAAGATGTCGAGGATGAGCGCGACGCGGTCGACGACCTTGACCTTGATGACGTCCTCGAGTCCGCGCCTCTGGCTGGGGGCGAGTTCGGAGTCGATGATCACGGTGTCGGCGCCGACGGAGGCGACGACCTCGGCGAGTTCGGCGGCCTTGCCCTTGCCGAGGTAGGTGCCTGGGTCCGGCTTGTCGCGACGCTGGATGAGTGCGTCGAGGACTTCGGATCCGGCGGTTTCGGCGAGTGCGGCGAGTTCGCGGATCGAGTTCTCGGCTTCGGCCTGGGTGGTGTTCCAGATGCCGGCGAGGACGACGCGTTCGAGGCGGACCTGACGGTATTCGACCTCGGTGATGTCTTCGAGCTCGGTGGAGAGTCCGGCGACGCGGGTGAGGGCGGCGCGCTCGGCGAGGTCGAACTGGTCATCGCCCGGGGTGGTGTCGTGATCGTCGAGGGCTTGGGCGCCTCGGGAGAGCACACGGTCGAGCATCGCGTTGCGACGCTCCTTGTCTTCAGACGTCATTCATTCCTTTGTTCTCTGCCGCCCGCACGGGACTTCTCGTGCGGACGTCGTCATGCTTGCCACCGGTCGCGGCGATTCGCACCGACGGTGGTGTCCATCAATTCTCCCACAGCCGTCTAGACTGAAACGGTGTCAGAGCACTATTTCACCGAATCGCCGAGCAGCGAGGCCAAGTCGCGGGTACTCGACCTCGATCTGGCCGGCCGCGCCGTCACCGTCGAAACCGTATCCGGCACGTTCTCGCCCACTCGCCTCGACCTCGGCACGGCTGTGCTGCTGCGGCATCTGCCTCAGCCGCCGGCCGGCGATATCCTCGATCTCGGGTGCGGTTGGGGTCCGATCGCCCTGCACACGGCCTTGGATGCCCAGGAGGCCGAGGTGGATGTGCGAGTATGGGCACTCGACGTCAACTCCCGGTCCCTGGAGACCACCGCGGCGAATGCGCGCAGGCTCGGCCTCGATACGATCAACACCGTCACCGCCGCGGATGTTCCCGCTGACCTGCAGTTCGCAGCGATCCGGTCGAATCCGCCGATCCGCATCGGCAAGGAAGCGCTGCACGAACTCTTGGAGACCTGGCTGCCGCGTCTGGCGCCGGGCGGCCGCGCCGATCTCGTCGTATCGAAGAACCTCGGCGCCGATTCTCTGCAGAAGTGGATCGCCGGGATGCTTGGTGACGGGTTCGAGGTCGTGCGCACGGGATCGTCGAAGGGTTTCCGCGTGCTCACGGTCGAGCGCGACTGAGTTCAGCCGATCGTGCCGCTGGCGACGAGGACGGCTGGGCCGGCGAGGCTGACGCGTCCGCTCGTGCCCTCGGCGTTGGGTTCGATCTCGATACGCAGCTGACCGCCGGGCACGTCGACTCTCCACTGCAGAGGCGACTTCTCACCGGCCCAGTGGTGGGCTGCGATCGCTGCCGCGCAGGCTCCGGTTCCGCAGGAGCGGGTCTCACCGACGCCGCGTTCGAACACGCGCATGCGCAGGGCGCCTTCTCCCCCGGCCACATCGGATCGGGCCGGTTCCATGACGATGTATTCCACATTGGATCCCTGCGCCGGGACGGGGTCGAGGACGGGTGCATCGCGCAGTTCGGCTGCGGCGAGTTCGGCGTTCTCGGCCAGGGCGACGACGGTGTGCGGGTTGCCGGTGGATACGCGCAGTCCGGGACGGGCGACGTCGATGCCGCCGGTGGTCACGAGTACGCTGCTCGCGGGGTCGAGTGACCATTCGCCCATGTCGATGGTGTACCAGGCGTCGCTGGCGGATCCGGGTCCGGCTGTACCGGTGTCGACGACGTCGTCTCCGGTTTGGACGCCGAGGGCGGGATTGAGGGTGGTGCGCACGGCTTTGATGCCGTCACGGGTGCCGACGAGGATCTCGCGGGCATCGGCGGGGACGCGACCGCTGGTCAGGAGTGCGTGGGCGAAGACGCGAACGCCGTTGCCGCACATCTCGGAGAGGCTGCCGTCGTTGTTGTAGTAGTCCATGAACCATTCGGCACCGGCTTCGGCCTGTTCGGCGGCTCCGGGGATGCCGCTGGCTGCGGAGCGGACGATGCGGATGATGCCGTCGGCGCCGAGTCCGGCCCGTCGATCGGCCAGGGTGGCGACAGTTTCGGGATGCATCTCCAGTGTGCTGTCGTCGTCGGAGAGCAAAACGAAGTCGTTCTGGGTGCCGTGCCCCTTGACGAAGCTGACATCGGTCCAGGCGGCGAACGGGGTATCCGGAGTGCTCATGGCTCCATCTTATCTGTGAGCGTCCAGTCGGGTCTTCAGTGCCCGTTCAGGACGTCGAGTGCAGTCACCAGATTCTGTTCGGCGTCGGCGGCGCTGCCGTCGATCCAGCGGATGCGCGGGTCGCGGCGGAACCAGGTGTCCTGTCGGCGTGCGAACTGCCGGGTGCGGATCGTCGTCTCTTCCTTCGCCTCGGCGGCGGTGAGCTCTCCTGCCAGATGGCGTTGGATCTGTGCGTATCCGATGGCACGTGATGCTGTCTTGCCTTCGGCCAGCCCAACGTCGAGCAGACGCGTCACTTCGTCGACCCATCCGTGCTCCCACATGAGGTCGACGCGGGTGGCGATGCGCTCGTGCAGAATGGCCCGGTCCATGCTCAAGCCCAGGTGGATGGTCGGTTCGATCTCCTGGTAGTCCGGCAGCTGGGCGCTGAAGGGACGTCCCGTGAGTTCGATGACTTCGAGCGCTCGTGCGATACGTCGTTGGTCGTTGACGGTGATCTTCTCGGCCGCCTTCGGGTCGAGTTCGCGCAGCTTCTGATGCAGCGCCCACCGGTCTGTTGCGACCTCGGCCTCGAGGCGAGCCCGCACCTCGGAGTCGGTGCCGGGAAACTCCATATGATCGACCGCGGCACGAACGTAGAGCCCGGACCCGCCGACGAGGATCGGCCGCAGACCGCGCCCCCGGATGTCCGCGATCGCTGCCCGCGCACGTGCCTGAAAGTCCTGCACGTTCGCCTCTTCGGTAACGTCGAGGATATCGATGAGGTGATGCGGAATCCCCCGACGCTCATCGATCGGCAGCTTCGCCGTGCCGATGTCCATCCCTCGGTAGAACTGCATCGAATCCGTGTTGATGATCTCCCCGCCGAGGCGGTCGGCCAGATCCAGCGCAAGGTCCGATTTCCCGGTGGCGGTGGCTCCGACGACGGTGATGATCGGCGAAGTGTCCTCAGCCATCGGCGATCACTCCCAGAGTCCGGTGCCGCAGAGTGTCCGGACTTCGTGGACACGTTCGTCGATGACCGATTCCAGAGACGAGAAACGTGCACCCTGGTCGACGGCGTGGCGGATACCAGCAGCCAGCACACTGAGGTTGGCAGCCATGGTCTCGGCTTGGTCGCAGAGGTCGAGCAGTCTTTCGGTGTCGATCGACGTCCCGGAGGTGAGTGTCTCGACGACGGCATGATCGAATTCCGGAGCGCCGTCGATCGGGGCCAGGGGTGCGTCCTCTGTTGCAGCTCCGGACAGGTCGATGGGGAGCAGAAGGTGCTCGCTCGATCCGAGCGGGCCGATGTCGACGCCTGCGGCGTGAGCGTGAAGGATCGCGACGATGACGGCGGGGTCGGCCGCCTCGGCGAGTCTGCGTTCATCCATCGTCAGGGTATCAACGGTTTCGACCCAGTCGGTCCCGGACAGCAGCCGACCGGTGCGAGTATCGACGCCGCGATCGATTCCCCAGCCGCCGAGCCCGGCCACGGGTGGCAAGGTCTCGATGGGCAGGGCCCAATCGGTCTGCGTACTCACGGTATCGCGGGCGGCAGTCCGCAGTTCGGCCATTCGCGCCGTCTCGCTGCGGTCGATGTTCTCGAGCAGCACGGGGGCTGCCGGGATGATGGCGAAGGCGCCCATCTCAGCCGCGAGGGCGGATGGTCGGCATGCCGAGGTTCGTTGCACCGGCGGCGCCCTGTCCGGGGCTCGGTGCGCCGCAGCTGTCGGCCTGAGCCCGGTCGTAGGCGTCACCGGCTCGAGACGGGCGTACGGAGAATCCGGAGTCGGCGAGGAGGAAGTAGGGTTTCGCCTCGGTGACGGTGGCGGTGACGAAATCACCGGGTCGCGGCATCTGGGCGCCTTCGGGGATTCCGACGTGGACGAGGCGGTTGTCTTCGGCGCGACCGCTCAGTCGTGGGGAATCGTCGTGGGGCAGCTTGGTCACGAGTACCTCGACCTCACGGCCGATCTGGGCTTTGTTCTCGTCCCAGGCGATCTCGTCCTGGAGTGCGGTGAGGCGTTCGAACCGCTCCTGCACGACATCCTTCGGCACCTGGTTGTCCATCGTGGCTGCCGGTGTGCCGGGGCGGATGGAGTACTGGAAGGTGAAGGCCTGGGTGAAGCGGGCACGGCGGACGATGTCCATCGTCCCTTGGAAGTCCTCTTCGGTCTCTCCGGGAAAGCCGACGATGATGTCGGTGGTGATGGCCGCGTGCGGGATGCGTTCGCGCACTGAGTCGAGGATGTTCATGAACCGTTTGGTCCGGTAGGACCGCCGCATTGATTTGAGGATCGTGTCCGAACCGGACTGCAGCGGCATGTGCAGCTGCGGCATGACGGTCGGGGTCTCGGCCATGGCGTCGATGACGTCGTCGGAGAAGGCGGCCGGGTGCGGGCTGGTGAAGCGGACCCGTTCGATTCCGTCGACGTTGCCGACGGCGCGCAGCAGTTTCGCGAATGCGCCTTTGTCGCGGAATTCGGCGCCGTAGGAGTTGACGTTCTGGCCGAGCAGGGTGACTTCGACGACTCCGTCGGCGACGAGGGCTTCGACCTCGGCGAGGATGTCGCCAGGGCGGCGGTCCTTCTCTTTGCCGCGCAGGCTGGGCACGATGCAGAAGGTGCACGTGTTGTTGCAGCCGACCGAGATCGATACCCATCCGGAGTGCTGGGATTCGCGGCGGCTGGGCAGGGTGGAGGGGAAGATGTCGAGGCTTTCGAGGATCTCGACCTGGGCTTCCTCGTTGTGGCGGGCGCGTTCGAGCAGCGCCGGCAGGGATCCCATGTTGTGGGTGCCGAAGACCACGTCGACCCAGGGGGCCTTCTTCACGATCGTGTCCCGGTCTTTCTGTGCCATGCATCCGCCGACGGCGATCTGAAGGCCGGGGTGGTTCTCTTTGACCTTCGCGAGCTGGCCGAGGTTGCCGTAGAGGCGGTTGTCGGCGTTTTCGCGGACGGCGCAGGTGTTGAAGACGACGACGTCGGCGTGGTCGTCGGTGTTCGCCTGAACGTAGCCGGCATCGTCGAGCAGTCCGGACAGACGCTCGGAGTCATGCACGTTCATCTGACATCCGTAGGTCTTGACCTCGTAGCTGCGAGGGGTGGTTCCGGATGTCGTCGGGGATTCAATCAGTTCAGTCATGGCGCACCCATTCTAGCCGTTCCCCACGTGCCGTTTCAGTCTTCGGCGAGCACTTCCCGTGTGACCTTGATGCAGATCGCCGAGGGGAAGCCGCGGCGGGCGAGCATGCCGAGGATTCGGCGCTCTCGCACGGCATAGTCGAGGCGCCGGGTGGAGGCGGCTTTCTTCTCGGCGACTTCGCGGGCGAGTTCTTCCTCACCGTCGATCTCGGCCACGGCGTCGGCGGCCAGTTCGGGGCTGATGCCTTTCTTGCTCAGTTCGCGTTTGAGCACGGATCGGGAGAGTTTCCGGTTCTCACGCTGTGCTCGTGCGAAGCGGTGCGCGAATTCTTCGTCGTTGAGCAGACGCGAGTTCTGCAGCTTCTCGATGAGGACATCGATCGCTTCGGGCATGAGGTCGCGTTTGAGGAGCTTCTTGCGCAGTTCGTCGCTGGAGTGATCGCGCATGGCGAGCATGTTCATCGCCGTCTTCTTCGCCTGAGCATAGTCCGCGTCGAAGTCGGGGGCGTCGTCTTCGTCGTCGAAGCTCAGCCCGGGACCGGCAGCGAAATCGGGTGAGCCGTCACTGTCATCCAGGAAGTCGGGCCCGGCATTGCCATCGCTCGCCAGGAAATCTGGACCATCATTCTCGGCTGCAAGGAAATCAGGGACATCGATGAAATCCGGAGTCGAGTCGGTACCGCCTTCGACCCACCCGTTGTCCGGCTCCTTCTGCTGTCGCTTCCAGCCGCTGGAGTTCTTCTTGCGCTTCGAACCCGAGTTCTTTCGTTTGTCGGTTCGACCATTGCCACCGGTGACATCGTCGTCGTCGAGTCCGGAGAGGCCGGCGAAGAACCCGGCCTCTCCTTCGGCATGACGTTGGTCGATCTCCGAGATCGCACTGCGCAGCTGCGAGAGCGTCTCGGTCTGAGACGAATCGCTCCGACCCGAGTCCCCCGCACCGACTGTCTCGGTCGATGCGGCGGGCTCGCGGTCGGCGAACTCGTCGTCAGCCGACGAGGCGTCAGGAGACTTCGACGTCATCCGTCTGTGCTTCTCCGGCCGCCTCGGTGCCTTCCTCGGGTTCGTCGACCTGGATCAGGCCGAGCTTGTGCTTGATCTTCAGCTCGATCTCTTCGGCCAGGCCCGGGTTGTCGCGGAGGAAGTTGCGGACGTTCTCCTTGCCCTGACCCAGCTGATCGCCGTCGTAGGTGAACCAGGAACCGGACTTGCGCACGATGCCGTTGTCGACGCCCATATCGATGAGGCTGCCTTCGCGGGAGATGCCGTGGCCGTAGAGGATGTCGAACTCGGCCTGCTTGAACGGCGGAGCGACCTTGTTCTTCACGATCTTCGCACGAGTTCGGTTGCCGACCGCGTCCTGACCTTCCTTGAGGGTCTCGATGCGGCGGACGTCGATGCGCACGGAGGCGTAGAACTTCAGCGCCTTACCGCCCGAGGTGGTCTCCGGCGAACCGAAGAAGACGCCGACCTTCTCACGCAGCTGGTTGATGAAGATCGCGGTGGTCTTCGACTGGGCCAGGGCACCGGTGATCTTACGCAGTGCCTGCGACATCAGGCGAGCCTGCAGGCCGACGTGGCTGTCGCCCATCTCGCCTTCGATTTCGGCCTTGGGCACAAGGGCCGCGACGGAGTCTATGACGATGACGTCGAGGGCCCCGGAGCGGATGAGCATATCGGCGATCTCGAGAGCCTGCTCACCGGTGTCCGGCTGGGAGACGAGGAGCTGATCGGTGTCGACGCCGAGCTTCTTCGCATACTCCGGGTCGAGTGCGTGCTCAGCATCGATGAACCCGGCGATTCCGCCGGCCTTCTGTGCGTTTGCGACGGCGTGGAGAGCCACGGTCGTCTTACCGGAGGATTCCGGACCGTAGATCTCGACGACGCGGCCGCGCGGCAGACCGCCGATGCCCAGAGCGATGTCGAGTGCGACCGAACCGGTCGGGATGGAGGCGATGGGCTCACGCACACCGTCGCCGAGGCGCATGATCGCGCCCTTGCCGTAATTGCGATCGATCTGGCCCATTGCGGCTTCGAGTGCCTTCGACTTGTCTCCGCCGGTGGGAACCTGAAGGTTCTTGGGTGTACGTGCCATGACGTCTCCTCTTCGTTGCTATTCCGTTGAGACCAAGGCTAGAAGATGGCACTGACATAACGACAGAGGAAGCGATTCCCCCGTGGATAACCAGCCACTCGTGGTCACAGGTCCCGTGATTCCTCACCAGGATAACCCACATGGGAACAGGTGTTCTATATATTCGGGTGTGTCGCGTGTCTCCGCGAGAGTCAGGCCTGGGCCAGGCCCAGCTGCCAGGTGAGGCCGAACCGGTCCCCCACCCACCCGAATGGTCCGAATCCGTAGTCGTCGAGCGGCATGAACACAGTTCCGTCTGCGCTCAGTGCGGTGAAGATGCGTTCGAGTTCCTCGGCCGATTCGCAGTCGACCATGAGTGACACGCCGGGAGTGATGTCCCACTCGTGTGCGACGAAGCTGTCGCTGAAGCGCAGTCTCTGTCCGGCGATCTCGATCTCGGACATGATGACCGTGCCCTCGGCGCCCGGACCGTCGGGACCATAGCGATTGTCGAGGATCACTCGCCCGTCGGCGAATACCTCGAGGTAGGTCTCCATGGCCTCGGCGGCGCTCTGTCCACGACTGGGCTGGAAGGTGATGAACGGGACGGCCTGATTCATGCCGTCAGTCTACACTCGGCCGACACGGCGCCGACAGTAAAGACCAGCGCTGTTCCGAGCAGGCAGAGCCACATACGGTGCGAGGCAGCTCCGATCCAGCAGAACGGCGTCGAGTCTCGGTCAGAACGGCGTCGAGCGCGGCTTTTCCTTGCCGAGACGCCGAGATTCGGGAACGCCCATGGAATCACAGACGGCAGTCCAGATGTCGCGGGGTTCAACCCCAGCTTCGAATGCCTGGGCTGCGGTCCGCGAACCCAAGGAGCTCAGAGTGAGGTCGGTGTGCAGGGAGGCGGCGCGCGCCTCACCGAACTCCTCGTTCATGAGGATCCAGTAGAGCGTGTGCCTCATCAGGGCTTGGCGGCCAGCCGCGGAGCAGAGTATCCCTCGGGGTGACCGAGGACCTTGTCCGAGAGCTCCTGCGGAATGGTGTCGGGGATCTGCACGCCTTCTTCGAGAGCGAAGCGATCGGACACAGACGACAGCAGTGCCGACAGCGGCAGGTCGAGTGCTTCGCAGATCGCCGACAGCAGCTCCGAGGAGGCTTCCTTCTGTCCGCGCTCGATTTCGCTGAGGTAGCCGAGCGAAACGCTGGCCCCGGTCGAGACATCGCGAAGGGTGCGTCCTTGACGACGGCGGGCGGAACGAAGTGCGTCGCCGATTTCGACTCTCAGTAACATAACGCGGCCCTCCCTTTGTCAGCGCGTCCCGTCAATGTAGTTCCAATAACTTTACAACCTGGCCGTGACACAGCACCAACCTGGTGCCCCGAGCGGATGGTATTGCCAGTCCATTCGAAGACTTTGGAGAATTTTCGTCCGATGGTCATCACCCGGTCAACCGCACAGCAGACGAACTTATTCCGTGGCATCTCCGCCAGCATTCGACGCCTGTCCGGCCTCGGGCCCGAAGGCGAGTTCGCCGACGAATTCGTCGAGGTTGACGGCCATCGCCTGCACCGTCTGGCTGCGGATGGCATCACGGTCGCCGGTGAAATCGTGTTCGAAGACCTTCGCCTTCCCGCCGAAGGCAATCGCCGTGTAGACGAGTCCGACGGGCTTGTCGTCCTGCGGATCGGGACCGGCGACTCCGGTGCAGGAGATTCCGATATCGGCGACGCACTGCACGGCCGTGCCAACGGCCATCTGCGCGGCGACGACCGGGTCGATCGGTCCGGTCTCCTCGAGGTGGTCAGCATCGACTCCGGCCAGGCTCGCCTTGAGGTCGGTGGCGTAGGTGACCAGTCCGCCGCGCACCACAGCCGAGGCCCCCGGCACATCGACGAGCGAGGCGACGAAGCGTCCCCCGGTCAGCGACTCTGCCGACGCCAGCGAGATCCCCAATCGAGTACAGGTGGAGATGATGCGACGCGCGATCTCCATCAGCTCGGACTCAGCCACGCTGCGCGTCCCCGCCGGTCTGCGTGCTCCCACCGCTCTTCGCGTCCCTGTACAGCTTCGCCGCCTGCACGCAGTAGTCGACGCCGGTGACGATGGTGACGACGATGGCCGCGGTCATTATGATCCACGCGAAGACGAGGAGGATGACGTAGACGACAGAGGGCACCACGCCCGAGAGCGGGAAGACCAGCAGGAAAAGTCCGATCGCAGCGGTCTGCAGCACGGTCTTGATCTTGCCTCCGCGTGAAGCAGGCATGACGGCGATGCGGATCATGAAGAACCGCAGCACGGTGATGCCGAATTCGCGGACGAGGATGATCACGGGCACCCACCACGGCAGTTCGACGATGATCGCCAGACCGATGAGTGCCGCCGCCATGAGCGACTTGTCGGCGATGGGGTCGGCGATCTTGCCGAAGTTCGTGATGAGGTTGTTCCGCCTGGCCAGGTAGCCGTCGACGAAGTCGGTGAACATGGCCAGCAGGAACACGATGAGCGCCCACCAGCGCAAAGTCACATCGTTGCCTCCGTCTGCCAGCAGAAGCACGAGGAACAGGGGCACCATGAGGATACGCAACACCGTGAGTGCGTTCGGGACATTCCACGGACTCGGTTCTGCAGAGGGCTGCTGAGAGGCTCCAGCCTCGACTCGATCGTTCACGCACCCAGCCTATCGGAGTGAGCTGAGCAGATCATTCCAACCATGGGAATGACGACCATAATCGCCGAGGCGGCGCACCGTCGGTACGGTGCGCCGCCTCGGCGAGGGGTGGGGTTCGGATGAGATCAGCGGCCGGTGAGCTGCCAGGCGTCCTCTCCGCTGGCTTCGACGACCTCGAGCCCGGTCTCCGGATCGACGTCGCCGACGGTGAGGTCGCCGGCATGACCGACGCCGTTCGCGTAGCGGTCGGACGATGCCGAGCTGTACGCCGACGCCGAGCTGTGAGAGGTCTCGCCGTAGTCGTCGTCGAACTCCTCGTCATAGTCCCCGGCTGCCGAGGCGTGCCCGGAACCGGTCTGTCCGGACTGACCCTGGCCACCCTCGGCCGGGACGTTGACAGGGGCGCCGCCGGAATCCTCGGGCGGGGTCTCGCCCTTGATGATGGCCAGGGTTCCCGGCAGATCGTCGGGGCGCACGAGCACGTCGCGGGCCTTCGACCCCTCGGAGGGTCCGACGATTCCGCGGGATTCCATGAGATCCATGAGGCGACCTGCTTTGGCGAAGCCGACGCGCAGCTTGCGCTGCAGCATCGAGGTCGAGCCGAACTGCGTGGTGACGACCTGCTCGATCGCCTGGAGCAGCAGGTCGAGGTCGTCTCCGATGTCCTCGTCGATCTGCTTCTTCGGCGCTTCGACGGCCACGTCTTCGCGGTAGTTCGGGGTGAGCTGGCTCTTGACGTGTTCGACGACCTTCTCGATCTCGGACTCGTTGACCCAGGCGCCCTGGACTCGCATCGGCTTGGCCGCGCCCATCGGCAGGAACAGGGCGTCACCCTGACCGATGAGCTTCTCAGCACCGGGCTGGTCGAGCACGACTCGCGAGTCGGCCAGCGACGAGGTCGCGAATGCCAGGCGGGAGGGCACGTTGGCCTTGATGAGACCGGTGACGACGTCGACGCTGGGTCGCTGGGTGGCGAGCACCAGGTGGATGCCGGCGGCACGGGCCAGCTGCGTGATGCGCTGGATCGAGGCTTCGACGTCGCGCGGGGCGACCATCATGAGGTCGGCGAGCTCGTCGACGACGACCAGCAGGTACGGGTAGGGCTGGAGGACGCGTTCGGATCCGGCAGGCGGCTGGATGCGCCCCTCACGGACTGCCTTGTTGAACTCCTTGACGTGCTTGAACCCGTAGTTCGCGAGGTCGTCGTAGCGGGCATCCATTTCACGCACGACCCATTCGAGCGCCTCGGCGGCCTTCTTCGGGTTCGTGATGATCGGGGTGATGAGGTGCGGGATGCCTTCGTAGATCGTCAGCTCGACGCGCTTGGGGTCGACCAGGATCATGCGGACCTCGTCGGGGGTCGCGCGCATCATGATCGAGGTGATCATGGAGTTCACGAAGCTCGACTTACCGGCACCGGTGGCACCGGCGACGAGGAGGTGGGGCATCTTCGAGAGGTCGGCGACGACGAATCCGCCTTCGACGTCCTTGCCCACGCCCATGACCATGGGGTGGTCGGTCTTACGGGCGGCCTTCGAGCGCAGCACATCACCGAGCGCCACGTTCTCACGGTCGGTGTTCGGGATCTCGATGCCGATGGCCTTCTTGCCGGGGATCGGCGAGAGGATGCGCACGTCGGCGCTGGCCACGGCGTAGGCGATGTTCTTCGACAGCGCCGTGACCTTCTCGACCTTCGTACCGGCGCCGAGCTCCACCTCGTAGCGGGTGACCGTCGGTCCGCGGGAGAAGCCGGTGACCTCGGCGTCGATCTTGAACTGCTCGAGCACATCGCGCAGGGCTTCCACGACACGGTCGTTGGCCTCGGAGCGTTCCTTCGCGGGAGGGCCGGGCTGGAGGTTGTCGGAGGCGGGCAGGGTGTAGGTGACGTCGCCGGCCAGGGTGAGCTGTTCGACGCGTTCGGGCAGCTGTTCCGTAGGCGGGGGCGCTGGTGCGTTCGTGGTCGGCACCGGCGCCGAGGCGGCAGCGGGCTCGGACTTCTTCGCCTGGTTCGCGGCGTCGTCGTCCATCCCGATGGTCTTCTTCAGCTCGGCCATCTCGCGTTCGGCCTTGGTGGGCCGGCGCTGGCCGGGCTTGAGCTTCGGCTCCGGACTGGTTTCGATGCGGGTGGTGTCGGCGTCTTCGTCGCTGACGTCATCCTCGTGGATATAGGCCTTGTCGTAGGCCTTCGTCGCGGTGTCGTCGTCGGCGGATTCGGCGTCGAGATCGGGGATCTCGGTCTTCTTCTTCCGGCTTCGGCGCTTGGCGCCCATCACGGGCTTGAGATCGGAGGTGCGACCGTTCTCGGCAACGAGGTCGGACTGTTTGGTCTCGGCCGCTTCGGCGTCGGTTTCGGGTCGGGCACCGCCGGTGAGGCGGTAATAGAGGTCGGTGAGGCGACGGGGAATCGCGCGCACCGGTGTCGCGGTGACCACGAGCAGGGAGAACAGCCCGAGGAGGACGAGCAGCGGCACCGCCACGTACACGGTGGTCGCAACGACCAGCGGTGAGGACACGACGAATCCGAGCGCGCCTCCCCCGTTGGCCATGGCCTCGCGGGAGTTCGTGAAGGTCGGGTTGCCGGCGGCGATATGGGCCAGGCCCGAGGCTGCGAGCAGACCGAAGATCATCCCGATGAGGATGCGGTTGTTGCCGCGGTTGTCGTCGCCGCGAAGGAACAGGCGGATCGCGTAGCAGGTGAAGACCACCGGCAGGGCGAGTGCCACCCGGCCGAAGGTGCCTTCGACGATTCCGCGGACGCCGTCGCTGATCGCGCCGGGGATGTTCCACCATTCGAATGCGGCGATGATGATCGAGAGTCCGATGAGGAAGAAGGCTGTGCCGTCCCGCTTCGTCGGTGATTGATCGGTCGGTTCGTCGCTGAGAGTCTTTCGCGCACGGTTTCCGGCCATGTGGGCCACTCCCCTCCATGCACCGGTGACAACGTTTGTCCCGGGTTCTTCGGTCCCCGCTTGACCGGACCGACCAGCGTTTTTGCGCGCTGTGCGTTTCCCGGAACCAGAAGCGGGGGAAGTCGTTCTGGTCGCCATGTCTCTCATCTTAGGACGATATTGCGCTCCTGCCCAGCAAATCCGCAGGTTTCGGCGTGCCACCAGGGGCGATGTTCGGCCCCGCGTGTCACTGCGGGTGCGCTAGCCCGGAACATGCGATTTCGCGGCCGTGAGCGAGATAAGTGTGCTCAGATTGCCCGTTATCTTAGACATTTTGGCATTCTGAGCACACTTAACTTGCTATTCGCGGCAGAATCAGTGCGGCTGATACAGGTCGACATCCTGCTGATAGTTCAATTGGGTCTTTCGAGCGATGAAGACGAACTCGCGGCCCGGTCTGTCCGGTGCATCACGGATCTCTTCGACCATGAAACCGGAGTCTTCCAGTGATTTCGTCAGTTCAGCGCGATCACGAAACCGCAGACGGCTCTGCTGTTCGACGCGGCGGCCGTCCCGTTCGAAGACCAACATTCCGAAGAAGTCGACGAACGCGCCGTGTGCGGCGTCGAACTCCACCCACGACTCGACTGATCCCTCACCGTCAACCTCGGCCGCAGAATAGGTGTTCTCCTTCGTCCATTCCCGCCACGCCTGCCTCTCGGGGTCGCGTGATTCGAAGACGAGGAGTCCGTCCGGCGAAAGTCTCCGGCGGATCGCCATCAACGTCTCCGCCCAGGCTTCATCTCCGAGAATCGCCTGGGCCACATTAGCTGTCATGAAAGCCATGTCCGCCTGCAGCGGCGGCAGGTCCGCTGCGATCCCGTGGACCCACGTCACCTTGCCGGCATGGGGTTTCGACTGCGCCACGTCCAACGCCAACGCCGAGGGATCGACGCCCACGACCTCCACTCCCCGGCTGGAGAGCATCGTGGCAAACGTGCCCGTTCCGCATCCCACATCCACCACCGAGGCGGCCCCGAACTCCTCGACCATCGCAGCGTAGACGTCGAGGTCGTCCCGTTCGGGTCCTTCGAAGATGTCATAGACGGCAGCGCATCGCGCGTCGACATAACGGTCCCCGGCGTTATCAGCTGGATCCCGGCAGCCGTCAGCGGTCATGTGGATCGCTCGGATGCATGGCGATGAACAGACCCCACTGGGTGGCACCGTCCTTGTTGCGCCGGCTGCGGAACTCTTCGAACAGCTCATCGATACGAGCCCGGAACTCCTCGACCTCATCCTCGGTGAGCATCGCCGCCATCCGACCCATCGTCCGCTCCTCATACGGTGCGGCGGTGAACTCGGCCGTGAAGGCCTCGAGCATCTCGGTCGTCATATCGCCGGTGTTGAGGAACCAGCTCTTGCCCGTGGCAAGGTACGGGATCTCCCTGGACCCGCGTTTGCCGCGCCGCGCCTCCTGAGGTTCGAGGAATCCGGTGTCGGCAAGCATCCGCACATGGTGGAGCGAGGTCGCGGGATTGAGGCCGGTCGCCTCGGCGATCTCCCGATTGCTCAAGGCCTCGCCCAGACACAGCCGCAGGATCCGAATCCGAATACTCGATGCCAGCGCCTTGGCTTCGGCATCGGTGGCGTCCCTGCGCCCCACCGCTCGGGCGAGGGCGGCCGCGGCAGGTGTGTCATCGTTCATGCCTCAACGCTAGCGAGTGATCGGGAGAAGTCAATCAATCCCCCAAAGCGATTGACTTTCCCCAATCACTCGTGGACCATTACTGATTGACAACCCTCAATCACTGACCTTCAATCGCTGATCCTCCGCCCGTCGTCTCGAGGAAGAGCCATGGCAGCAGCCGACCAACCACCGTCGAGCGAACCACAGCCGCAACACGGTCCCGCCTCATCGCAGCGGCCGAAGCACGTCTCGCTGTGGAGACACCGCGATTTCATGAAGTTGTGGGCAGGCGACACGGTCTCTGTGTTCGGATCCGAGCTCGTCCTCTTCGCTCTCCCCCTCATCGCCGTGCAGCTCCTCCACGCCGACGCCTTCGAAATGGGAGTACTCGCAACGCTGGAATCCGCGGCTTTCCTGCTCATCAGCCTGCCCGCCGGGGCCTGGGTCGACCGTCTGCCGAAGAGACTCGTCATCGTCTCCGGCGACATCATCCGTGCCGCCATCCTCCTGACCATCCCGCTGACCTGGGCGTTCGATGCCCTGAGCATGGTCCAGCTCTATCTCGTCGCGGCCGGGGTCGGAATCGTCAGCGTCTTCTTCGACATCGCCAATCAGTCCTACCTGCCCGAACTCGTCGACGGGGAAGCGATCTCCGACGGCAACGGCAAGCTCCAAGCCAGCCAGCAGACCGCCGGAGTTGCTGGCCCCACTCTGGCCTCGGGCCTGGTCACCGCGATCGGTGCCCCACTGACCATCGGACTGACCAGCATCTGCATGGGACTCTCCAGCATCCTCGTTGGACTCATCAGACACCGCGAAACCCCACGACCGGCCGAGGGCCGGGCCGGATTCGTCGCCGAGATTCGGGAGGGACTCGGCTTCGTCCTCGGTCACCCGCTGCTGCGCCGGATCACTGCCTGCACAGGTCTGACGAACTTCGCGTCGTCGGGCATCTTCGCCCTCCTCGTGCTGTACGCACTCACCACGCTCGGTCTTCACCAGGTCGAACTCGGAATCATCATGTCCGTCGCCTCAGCCGGTGGCATCCTCGGCGCACTCACGGCGGCGTGGGTGCAGAAGATCCTCGGCGAAGGAACGAGCATCGCCGTGTCCGCGCTGATCGGCAGTCTCTGCTTCCTCGGTGTTCCGCTCGCTTCCGTCCTGCCGGCGCTGCCGACCCTGCTGATCAGCTGGTTCCTTGTGACCTGGGCGGTCGTCGTCTACAACATTGCGCAGGTGAGCTTCCGGCAGCGCCTGTGCCCGAAGCCGCTGCTGGGCCGGATGAACGCGTCCATCCGCTTCCTCGTATGGGGACCGATGCCGTTGGGCGCATTCCTCGCGGGCATCCTCGGCGACCGGCTCGGAGTGACGAGGACGATGTGGATCCTGGCAGCCTGCGCGCTGCTCGGCTCACTGCCGGTACTCGCCTCCCGCCTGCTGCGGATGCGCGAACTCCCCCGCGAACTCGATCTGCTCGCCGAGGCGACCGACCCGATCTCACCCTCGGCGGAGGCCGAAGGCCGCGGTTGAGCTCTCCTGCCAACAGCGAGATAAGTGTGCTCAGATTGCACAATTTCCTCGCCCTTTTGGCAATCTGCGCACTTAACTCGCCGTTCGCGGCAGAATCACTGGGGCCAGGCAGCACCAAAGCCGTTGATCGAGAGTGACCGGGACGAGCCCGAAACACCTCAGCGGGTGGCGTAGAGGTGTTCGGGGCGGCCGGTGTTGCCGTACTGCAGGGACACCGTGATCGTGCGGGCTTCGGCAAGTTTCGCCAGATGCCGCTGCGCGGTCGCACGGGAGGCACCAACCGCCTCGGCGACCTCGAGGGCCGTCATTGGACCGCTCGCCTCCTCGAGCGCGGCCAGGATCCGGGTCGTCGTCGACGATCCCGCCGGGCTCGCTCCGGTCCCGCCGACGGCCGCGGCATCGTGGAGGTTGCGCAGCTGCCGCTCGAGGTCGGTCTGCCCGACCTTCTCCCGCTCCCAATAGCGGAGGAACCGCGCATAGCGGCGCAGGAAGTTCTGCAGCACCTCGGCGGCGAAGGGCTTGACGATGTACGTCATCGCCCCCGCGCGCAACGACGAGCGGACCACCTGCGGATCCGTGACCGCCGAGAGCACGATCGCCTCGATATCGGTCTCGCGGATGAGTTCGACCCCGGTGCCCTCGGGCAGAACGTAGTCGACGAGAAGCAGATCGACCTCGTTCTCGGCGATGACCTCGCGGGCCGTCTTCAGGTCGCGGACGGGTTCGAGCGCCGTGAAGCCGGGCACCTCGTCGACGTACCGGGCATGGATCTGCCCGACGAAGAAATCGTCATCGAGCACGAGAACGTTGACCATCATCTCTCCTCATCAGTTGGGTAGTCGTTGTCGTCGGCAATCACGTCGCCGTCTTCGCCCGCGTTGGCAGGGTCATCGAGGGCGTCGGGCAGGCGCATGCCGAAGCTCGCCCCGCCGAGGTCCGGGTCGTGGCCGTCGATGAGCCACACCGCTCCCCCGCCTTTCTCCGCGACCCGGCGGCTGAGCGCAAGTCCGATGCCGAGTCCGTGGCCGTCCCCGGTGCCGGTTCCCGACGTCAGTCCGATCCCGAAATCCGGCGCCGAGGCGGCCGTCGAGGTCGAGAATCCCTCGTCGAAGATCTTCCCCGCCACCTCGTCGTCGATCCCGTCGCCGGTGTCCGTGACGACCGCGTGGAGCTCCGTCCCGGAGCTGAGCACCTGCACTTCGACTCGGCCTCCGTCCTCGGCGTACCGCCGGCCTGCGACGGCTGCACGGACGGCATTGTCGATGAGGTTGCCGAGGATGAGCGTGACTGCCTCCGGGTCGCGGACCGCACCGACGGCCAGGGAGTCAGAGGTGACGGCCAGGGCCACTCCCGCCTCGGCGGCGGTCGTTCCCTTCGCTTCCAGGACTGCGCGCAGGTACGGGTCGGACACGAGGTCGATGTCCTCGACGGGAGTCGTGATCGGCCCGGTGCCCAGCAGTGAGGACAGGTAGGTGTGGGCCTCATCGGTGGCGCCCGTGTCGACGAGTCCGAGCACGGTGTGCAGCCGGTTGGCGAACTCGTGCCGCTGAGTGCGCAGGGCCCGAGCCATCGCGGTGACGGACTCGAGCTGGCGAGCCATCGTCAGCATCTGGGTCTCGTCGCGGAGGGTCACGACCCCGCCGACCGAGACCCCGTCGCGTTGGACCCGCACGGCCGTGGCCAGCAGGATCCGGTCGCCGATCGTGATCCGCCGCCGCAGGGCTCCGTCCGCCGGGGCGTCGGCCATGAGCGCGGTGATCTCATCGGGCACATTGACGAGTTCGTTGTCGGAGGCGTCGACCAGTTCGCGGCCGGAATCCCCCGCCGAGGCGGCTCCCCCGTTCGCGCCGGCCGTTTCGCCCGCGCGGTCAACGTGCTTCGCCGAGGAGGCCCCAAGCAGCTCCTTCGCGTTCGAATTGCTCAGGGTCAGCTTCCCGTTCGTATCGAATCCGAGCACTCCGTCGTCGAGGCCGTGGAGCACGGCCCCTTGGTCGCGGGCCATCTCGGCAAGCTCTTCGGGTCCGACGCCGAGCGTCTCCCGCCGCAGCCGGCGCCCGAGCATGACCGATACGACCCCGCCGAGCGCGAGGGCGAGCACCGCGACAGTGCCGAGCAGGATGAGTTCGCGGCGGACATCGGCGTCGAGCACAGAGGCGAAGATGCCGACCGAGACCTCACCGACGACGGTCTTGCCGTCCTCATTCGAATAGATCGGCACCTTCGCGCGCACCGTCTCGCCCAGGGTTCCTGATTCGTGGGAGACGTTCTCGCGTCCGGCCAGCGCCTCCTCCGGCGACGTCGAGACCCTGTGCCCGATCTTCGACCGATCAGGGTGGGTGAGTCGGATGCCGCGATCGTCGGTGATGACGGCGAAGCTGATGCCCGAGCGGTCGCGCAGATCATCGGTGATCGCCAACATCGAGGTCACGAGCTGCTCATCGGGTTTCTCGGCATGCTCGGCCGAAGCCTGGGTGGCGGCGGCGCGGACGTCCGGATCGATCGCCAGCGTGCGGGCAGTGGCCAGCGCCTTCGTTTCGGTCACCTCGGTGACGGTGCGCGCACCCATCCACGCGAACACTCCGGTGACCAGGGCGAGGATCACGATGACGAGCGCGAGCTGAGAGATCAGCACACGACGGGAGAACGAACGATGGGGCCGGGGCACGCGCTCAGCGTAGCCGCGTTTGAGCGCAATGCGCAAAAGGCGCGCAACGATCTAAACGCCATCAGTGCACACAAGCGCGCGCGGCCCGTGATCTGGGCCCTACGGTGTTTCGAGCCTCACATTCGCCTTCGAAGGAGAAGCTCGTGCTTGTCATTCTCGGTTTTGCCATGATCCTCGTCTTCATGACGCTGATCATGACCAAACGACTCTCGCCGATCCTCGCGCTCATCCTCGTGCCCACGATCTTCGGCCTCTTCGCCGGAGCCGGTCTGGGCATCGGGGACATGGTCATGGACGCGATCGCCTCGATGTCGTCGACGGCAGCGCTGCTGCTCTTCGCCATCATCTACTTCGGCATCATGATCGACGTCGGTCTCTTCGACAAGCTCGTCGAGTTCATCCTCAAGGTCGCCGGCAACGACCCCGTCAAGGTCGTCCTCGGCACCGCGCTGCTCACCGGCGCCGTGTCCCTCGACGGTGACGGATCGACGACGTTCATCGTCGTCACCGCGGCCATGCTGCCTATCTATCAGCGCCTCGAGATGTCACCTGTGGTGCTCACCTGCGTCGCCGGTCTCATCAACGGCACGCTCAACATCGTCCCGTGGGGCGGCCCGACTGCCCGAGCCTCCTCGGCGCTGCAGATCGACGCCAACGAGATCTTCGTCCCCATGGTCCCCTCCCTGGTGGCCGGCCTGCTCGTGTGCCTCGTCTTCGCCTACGTGCTCGGCATCTCCGAACGTCGCCGCCTGGCCAAGAACGGCGTCGCCTGGGTCGAGGACCGCGGTTCGAATCGTCGCATGGACCTCGTCGGCGCTGTGGCCGGAGCCAGCACGACCGCGGGTTCGTCCGCGGGCACCACCGCGGGTGGTCACGGACACGGATCCGGCTCGGCCGCCTCGGCGAAAGATGACACCACCCCCGAGGCGGGACCCGCCTCCGCGAACGACACAGGCGATTCCGCCGGTTCCGGCACGGGCCTGTCGAACACCGCGCTCGATCCCAACCGCGCAACGCTGCGTCCGAAGCTGTTCTGGTTCAACCTGGCTCTGACCGTGGCCGTGATGGTCCTGCTCATCATCGACATCCTGCCGCTGCCGTACCTGTTCATGATCGGCACCGTCATCGCGCTCATGGTCAACTTCCCGAAGATGAAGGACCAGCAGGAGGAGCTCGCCTCCCATGCGACCGCGATCATCTCCGTCGTGGCCATGGTCATGGCCGCGGGCGTGCTCACTGGCATCATGTCCGGCACCGGAATGGTCGACGCGATGGCCGAATGGCTCGTCGAGGTCATCCCGAACTCGATGGGCCCCTACATGGCTGTCATCACCGGCCTGCTGTCGATCCCGATGACGTTCTTCATGAGCAACGATGCCTTCTACTTCGGCATCCTGCCCGTGCTGGCCGAGACCGCCTCCCACTTCGGCATCTCCGCTGCAGATATGGCCCGCGCCTCGATCACCGGCCAGCCCGTGCACATGCAGTCGCCGCTGGTGCCCGCGATCCTGCTGCTCGTGTCCCTGTCCGGCGTCGAGCTCGGCGATCACCACAAGAAGGTGCTGTGGCGCGCGCTCATCGTCGCCCTCGTCATGCTCGCCGTGGGTGTCGCCGTCGGCGTAATCGGAATCGGCTGAGCGGAGGACTGCGATGACTGACCTCTATTCGACTCCGCAGCGCCGCTTCCCTGCCCCGTCGCTGCAGGTCACTGCCTCACCGAGCATCGATTCGGCTTCAAATACTGTGGTCCTGGCGCTGCGCCCGGATGCCTCGGATGAGGTGCTCGAGCAGGCGATCGCCGCGGCCCGCCGTGAGAACGCTGCGGTGCAGGCGGTCGTGTTCGGCACGGATACGACGACGGCCCCGTCGACGTCGTCCCTGTCCGAATGCACCCGGTTGGGGGCCGCCCTCGCCGAGGCGGGGCTCGATTATGCCGTCCACCGCTCCGGGCCCGACCCGGCCGAGCAGATCCTCGGTCTCGCCGAGGATCACGATGCCGCACTCATCGTCATGAGCACGAAGCGACGCTCGCCCGTGGTCAAGCTGCTGCTCGGCTCGAGTGCGCAGCAGGTCATCCTCGAGGCCGAGTGCCCGGTGCTGTTGGTCAAGTAGAAGTTCGGAGCCGGCCGCACGAGTTTGGTCGCCCGGCCTCGGTGGCGCGACGCTAGATTCCGGCGATCCCGCGGCCCGGAGCCAGGATTCCTCGAGGGTCGACCAGTTTCTTGATCTCGCGCAGACCCGACCGCCCCGGCTGCGGACCCCAAGCGTCCACCTCGTTCCAGACCGGTGCGGGTGCGTGGATCAGCCGGGCGGCGATGACATGCAGGCCGAAGCTGCGCAGATGCTCGAGGGCCACTCGGGTGGCCACCCCCGGTTCGGATTCCGGTGCGCCGATGCCCAGTTCGAACGTGCCCGTGGCACTGCCGCGCAGCTGCAGCGGATAGCCGATCGTCGTCTCCAGTCGGGCGACGGCGTCGATGAGCGTCGGAATGAAACTCGGCGCCACGGATACTCCGATAGTCGCGGCCAGTCGCGCCCTGCGCCCCCACCATTCCGGTTCCCCGCACGGGGTTGCACCGGGGTTCCGATCGACGAGGTGGCCCACTTCGGCCTCGACTTCGTCGGTCTCCCCTTCGATGAGGACCACTGTCGCCGCCAGTGAACCGGGTGGGCGTTCGATGACGACCGCGTCCGGGACTCTGCGGGCGATGAGGAGATCGGCAGCCGCCTCGGTGCCGGGAATCCAGACGAATCTCTGCGCTGCGGGGCGCTCTGTCAGACGGATCTCGGCCTCGGCGATGATCGCTCGGGTTCCCCAGGATCCGGTGACGAGTCCGGGCAGATCGCGGCCGCCCAGGTCCCGGTGGAGCCCGTGAGAGGTGCGGGCGATGGTCCCATCGGCACCGACGACGGTCACGGATTCCACGGTCTCGGCCAGGCGGGGACGGCGCAGACTGCGGGGCCCGGTGGCCGCGGTGGCGATCATGCCACCGAGGGTGGCGCCGGCTTCGATGCGGTCGGCGGGAAGGTCGCCGAGGAGCTCCAGATCTGACTGTGCGGCGAACCTGGTCAGGGCGCTGATCCGGGAGCCGGCTCCGGCACGGATGGTGCCGCCTCGAGGATCGGCCGCCTCGGCGATGGATGTCAGGTCGATGAGGAGCACCGGAGTGGAGACCGGCGGATGATCGTCGAAGGCGGTACCGCCGCCGAACACGGTCACGGTGCGGTGCTCGGCATGGGCGCGGGCCATGAGCTCGGAGAGTTCGGCGATGTTTGAGGGGCTGGCCAGTCGGGGCAGTTCGTCTGTGGTCAGGCTCATCCCCACCTCCGTAGGTCCATCCGTCGTCGGCACCTCCCACCTGCGGGTCGAGTTGGAACCCTCACGTGGGTGTGCATGTCGAGCTTAGCGAAGAACGCCCCCGAAATCGGTGCTCAAGGCACAGATTTCGGGGGCGGTCGGCTTCGTCAGCGAGTGCCGATCACGGCATGCGGGCGTAGGCCGGCAGGGTGAGGAAGTCGACGTACTCGGGATCGAGGGCGACCGAGACGAAGGTGTCGGTGGCGTCCTTCCAGCCTGCGTCGTCACCGGGCAGCTTGGCGACCTCCTCGGCGACGATGCGCTCGACGAGCTCCTTCGTCACCTTCTCACCGGAGTCCAGGGTGATTCCGGCGTCCAGCCACTGCCACACCTGGGACCGTGAGATCTCGGCGGTCGCGGCGTCCTCCATGAGTCCGTTGATGGCGACCGCGCCGTTGCCTTCGAGCCAGGCGCGCAGGTACTGGATGCCGACGGACACGTTGGTGCGCAGGCCCGCCTCGGTCATCGCACCCGGGGTCGACTTCACGTCGAGCAGATCGGCAGCGGTGACGTTGACGTCTTCGCGCTTGTTGTCTATCTGGTTCGGCTTCTCGCCGAGGGTCTCGGTGAAGACCTCCTTGCAGAGGGCGACCATTCCGGGGTGTGCGACCCAGGAGCCGTCGAAACCGTTGGAGGCCTCACGCGACTTGTCCTCGCGCACCTTGTCGAAGGCGGCCTTGTTCGCGGCTTCGTCCTTCGAGGGGACGAACGCGGACATTCCGCCGATGGCATGCGCACCGCGCTTGTGGCAGGTGCGCACGAGCAGTTCGGTGTAGGCGCGCATGAACGGCACCGTCATCGTCACGTCCGAACGGTCCGGCAGCAGGAAGTCGGAGCCGCGGGAGCGGAAGTTCTTGATCACGGAGAAGATGTAGTCCCAGCGACCGGCATTGAGTCCGGCGGAGTGCTCGCGCAGCTCGTAGAGGATCTCCTCCATCTCGAAAGCCGCGGTGTAGGTCTCGATGAGCACGGTGGCGCGGATGGTGCCGCGGGCCAGGCCGAAGGCATCCTCGGCGTGTTCGAAGACCTGGTTCCACAGGCGGGCCTCGAGGTGGGATTCCATCTTCGCGAGGTAGAAGTAGGGGCCGCGGCCCTTCTCGATCTGGATCTGACCGGCGGTCGAGAAGTACAGCGCGAAGTCGACGAGCGAACCGGAGGTCTCCTCACCGTCGATGAGGATGTGCTTCTCCGGCATGTGCCAGCCGCGGGGGCGCACGACGATGGTCGGCAGCTCCTCGTCGGGGGCGAGCTTGTATTCCTTGCCCTCGGGCGAGGTGAAGTCGATTTCGCGGTTGAGCGAGTCGAGCAGGTTGATCTGGCCCTGGATGACCGAGTCCCACTGCGGGGTGTTCGCGTCTTCCTGGTCGGCCAGCCACACCTTCGCGCCGGAGTTGAGCGCGTTGATCGTCATCTTCTTGTAGGTGGGGCCGGTGACCTCGACGCGGCGGTCTTCGAGACCGGGTGCCGGGGGTGCGACCTGCCAGGAGGGATCGTTGCGGATCTCCGCGGTCTCGGGGAGGAAGTCGAGGTCCTTGCCCGCGGCGATTTCGGCCTGGCGTTCCTTGCGAGCCTCGAGGCGCTCGAGACGGTCGCCGTTGAACTTCCGGTGCAGATCGACGATGAGCTCAAGCGCCTTGGGCGTGAGGACCTTCTCAGCCCCGTCCGGCAGCTCACCGGTGATCTCCATCCCGGCGGGGATGTCCAGGTTTTCGATATGAGCGGTCATCGATGGTTCTCCTTAGTCAGCACATCGGTGCTGCGTCCTTATCCACATCTGGTGATGCGATATGTTCGCTGGTCAACGGGGTTTTGACTGCGAAACTTTCACATTGTGAAAATGTTTGTTCACACAACGAAAGAATATGAGGTGATGCACGTCTCGTCAAACCATATCCTGCATTCGAGACGGTGTGTTCATTGACTCTGATCAGGCGGCTGGGGAGGATAAGGGGAACATCTCTCATGGACTCGCCGAGGCGGCCCATCGTCACCGACCACCGCTGGTTCTCGGTCGGCTGAGGAAGATCGTCGCTCCAGGTCAGGTCCGTGGAACGATGCGGCAATGACGCCGCGGATCGGACTTATGGTGGACAACCTCGCTGTTGCAGCACTCCTGGCCCTCTCCCCCATCCTCTTGGCCGGAATCCTTCTCATCGGATTCCGCTGGCCCGCGAAATACGCCATGCCTGTCGGACTGATAGCCGCGGCGCTCGTGGCGAACTTCGCCTGGAAGATCGAGTGGGTGACGATCGGCGCTTCGGTCGTCCAGGGCCTCCTCGTCGCGATCGGCCTGCTGTGGATCGTCTTCGGTGCACTTCTGCTGTTGGCCACGATCACCCGGTCCGGAGCGATCGAGACGATCCGCGCCGGCTTCATCGCGATCTCCCCGGACCGGCGGGTGCAGGTCATCATCGTCGCCTGGCTCTTCGGTTCGTTCATCGAGGGCGCCGCCGGATTCGGCACTCCGGCCGCCGTGGTCGCCCCGCTCATGCTGGCCCTCGGCTTCCCCGCGATCGCCGCGGTGCTCGCCGGTCTCATCATCCAGTCGACACCGGTGAGCTTCGGCGCCGTCGGCACCCCGATGGTGTTGGGCATCGGCTCCGGGCTGGCGCAGGAGGACGGATCGATGTCGGCCGACGTCGCTGAACGTGCCGGTCAGCTCAGCCTCGGCCAGGCCGAATTCGTCGCCCACACCGCGACTCAGGTCGCACTCATCCACGCCTGCTGCGGCATCCTCATCCCGCTGCTGCTCTCGTGCCTGATGACGGGATTCTTCGGTGCCAACCGACGCTTCGCCGACGGCCTGGCCATCGCCCCGTTCGCGATCTATGCGGCCCTGGCAATGATCGTGCCCTACCTCATCGTGGCCAATGTGCTCGGGCCGGAGTTCCCGTCGCTGCTCGGCGGGCTCATCGGTCTCGCCATCGTCGTGACGACCTCGCGGATGGGCTTCCTCATGCCGAAGAAGACCTGGGACTTCGCACCGCGCGAGAAGTGGCCGGCCTTCTGGATGGGCACCGTCGACCCGAACAAGGAGAAGGCGCAGCTGACCAAGAAGATGTCGCTGCCCCGGGCGTGGTCGCCCTATCTCATCGTCGTCGCCCTGCTGCTCATCACCCGCAATGTGCCCGCGATCAAGGAGTTCCTCAACGGTCCGGCCGTGATCAAGATCGACAACATCTTCGGCACCCCGATCAGCCAGAACATGGATCTGCTGTGGTCGCCCGGCGCGATCTTCGTCCTCGCCTGCGGGCTGACGTACTTCATCCACCGGATGACGAAGAAGCAGATCGCAGGGTCGTGGCAGATCGCCGGTTCGCAGATCGCCGGCGCGGCCGTTGCCCTGCTGTGTTCCCTGCCGCTGGTTCGCGTGTTCATCAACTCCGGCGCCGACTACAACGGCGCCGGCTTGGAGTCGATGCCGGTCACCCTCGCCGAGGCGGCCGCCAGTTCCGTGGGCGACGCCTGGCCGCTGTTCGCCCCGTTCGTCGGTGCCCTGGGTGCCTTCGTGGCCGGATCGAACACCGTCTCGAACGTCATGTTCTCGCAGTTCCAGTTCTCCACCGGCACCGCGATCGGTGCCGCCAGCCCTGAGACCGTGGTCGCGGCTCAGGCGGTCGGCGGCGCCGCTGGAAATATGGTGGCCGTGCACAACGTCGTGGCCGCCTCGGCGACGGTGGGACTCATCGGTCGGGAGGGTGAGCTCATCCGTCGCACCTCGATCCCGATGCTCGTGTATTCGCTGGCCGCGGGTGCCCTGGCGTTCATCGGACTCAACGGGCTGGGCTTCAACGCGGGCACCGTCGTCCTCACTGCGATTGTCATCGGCCTCGCCGCCGTCGTGGTGATGATCCGCCGCTCGCCAGGCGAACCTCTGCCGGGCCTTGAAGCAGGCGTCAGCGACCTTCGCACCTCCGACCCCGACGACGAACCGGAGTCCACCGCCCGCGCCTGACCGGTGTGGCAGCCACAGACGCGGCCATGACCGACGGGATTGCCGAAGGCGCCGACGGGCACTCGGCTCGCGGCGGCAGCTCTGACATCGACGATGACGAACCGGAGTCCACCGCTCGCGCTTGACGCTTCCGCACGCGCGAATCGTCCCCCGCACCAGGTGTCATCGCCTTTTGAGTCGGGAGTCATCGTCTTTTGATCCACGCATCGGGTTCAAACGCGATGCGCCGATCAAAAGGCGATTCGCCCAGAACGCGACAACGCCCGCAGAGCCTCACGAGGCGGCATCTGCGGGCGTTCGCAGTTTCGTCGGGCAAGAGACCGACGACGGAGCCGCTCGAAAGCGGAGTCTCAGACGATGACGACCATGGGGACGATCATCGGCTTGCGGCGCAGCTTCGACGACACCCAGCGGCCGATGGTGCGGCGCACCACCTGCTGGAGCTGGTACTGATCGGTGGTACCGTCACGCAGGGCATCCTCGACGGCCTTCTGGACCTTCGGGACGATCGAGTCGAAGACGTCATCGGACTCGGCCACACCGCGGGCGTGGATCTCGGGTCCGGCGATGAGCGACTTCGTCTGCGAGTTCACGGCCATGAAGATCGTCACGAAGCCCTCACCGGACAGGACCAAGCGATCCTTGAGGTCCGCCTCGGTGATCTCACCGACCGACGAACCGTCGACGAAGACGTAGTTGCAGTCGACGGCGCCGACGACCTCGGCGTGACCGTCCTTGAGGTCGACGACCCAGCCGTCGTCGGCCAGGACGATGTTGTTCGGATCGACTCCGGTCGCCTCGGCATGGCGGGCGTTGGCCAGCAGGTGGCGCCATTCGCCGTGGACGGGCATGACGCCGCGGGGCTTGACGATGTTGTAGCAGTAGAGCAGCTCGCCGCCGGAGGCGTGACCGGACACGTGGATCTTCGCGTCGGCCTTCGAGATGACACGAGCGCCGAGCTTCATCAGGCCGTTGATGACCTTGAACACGGAGTTCTCGTTGCCGGGGATGAGCGAGGAGGCGAGGATGACGGTGTCGCCGTCGCCGACGTCGACGCGGTGGCTGCGGTTGGCCATCCGGGACAGGGCGGCCATCGGCTCCCCCTGGGAGCCGGTGCACATGAGGACGATCTGGTCCTCGGGGTAGTCGTCGACCTTCTTGATGTCGATGAGCGTTCCGGCAGGCACGTTGAGGTAGCCGAGGTCTTCGGCGATCTTCATGTTGCGCACCATGGAGCGGCCGACTAGGGCTACCTTGCGACCATGGGCGGTGGCGGCGTTGAGCACCTGCTGCACACGGTGGACGTGGGAGGAGAACGAGGCGACGATGATGCGCCGTTCGGCGGTGCCGAAGAGGTTCTCGAGCACGGGCCCGATGTCCTTCTCCAGCGCGGTGAAGCCGGGGACCTCAGCGTTCGTCGAGTCCGTCATGAACAGGTCGACGCCCTCTTCGCCGAGGCGGGCGAAGGCGCGGAGGTCGGTGATGCGGCCGTCGAGCGGCAGCTGGTCCATCTTGAAGTCACCGGTGTGCAGGATGTTTCCGGCGCCGGTGCGGATGAACACGGCCAGTGCGTCGGGGATCGAGTGGTTGACGGCGACGAACTCGAGGTCGAAGGGACCGAGCTGGTCGACGTCGTCTTCCTTCACCACACGGGTGATGGGCTTGATGCGGTGCTCTTTGAGCTTGGCTTCGATGAGCGCGATCGTCAGCTGCGAACCGAGGATCGGGATGTCGCCCTTGCGACGCAGCAGGTAGGGAACGGCGCCGATGTGGTCCTCGTGGCCGTGGGTGAGCACGAGGCCGATGATGTCATCGAGGCGGTCATCCAGGTAGGAGAAGTCGGGGAGGATGAGGTCGACGCCGGGCTGGTCCTCTTCTGGGAAGAGCACACCGCAGTCGACGATGAGGAGTTTGCCGTGGTATTCGAAGACGGTCATATTGCGACCGACTTCGCCGAGTCCGCCGAGCGCGACGATGCGGACGGCTTCTTTGTCCATCTTCGGCGGGAGGGACAGTTCTTGGGTCAATGCATTATTCACTGAGGTAACCACTCCTGGTCAATTGGGCGGCGACGAACGCCATCTGCTCCTCATCAGCTGGGAGCAGCGGCATACGCACGTCGCGGTTGTCGAGTATTCCTTGGGCCTGCAGAGCGGCCTTCGCCGAGATCACTCCCGGCATGTGGTTCATGAGTGCATCCACCACGTCCGCGGTGTCGCGGGAAAGGGTGCGTGCGGTGTTGAGGTCGTTGTTCGCCACTGCGGAGACCATGGCGGCGAACCGGTCCGAGCAGACGTGTCCGGCCACGGACACGAGTCCGAGCGCGCCAAGGGACAGCAGCGGCAGGTTGAGGGCGTCCTCGCCGGAGTAGTACACGAGCGAGGAGTTGTTCATGACGAACGAGGAGGCGAAGAGGTCGCCCTTGGCGTCCTTGACCGCGAGGATGTTCGGGTGGTCCGAGAGTCGCAGCAGGGTGTCCGTGATGATCGGGGCACCGGCCCGGCCGGGAATGTCATAGAGCATGACCGGCAGGTCGGTGGAGTCGGCGGCCGCGCGCATATGGGCTTCGATCGCCGGTTGGGTCGGCTTCGAATAGTACGGGGTGACGAGCAGGATCCCGTCGGCTCCGGCATCGGCCGAGCGGCGGGAGAGGTCGATGGTGTGCGCGGTGACGTTGTTGCCGGTGCCGGCGACGATCTTCGCCCGCTTGCCGATGACACCGCGGACGACGCGGATGAGTTCGACCTTCTCGTCGTCGGTCGTCGTCGGAGATTCGCCGGTGGTGCCGGAGACGACGAGCATGTCGTTGCCGAGCTCGACGAGGTGGTTCGCCACCTTCTCCACGGACGCATAGTCGATGCTGCCGTCGCGCTTGAATGGAGTCACCATTGCAGTGCCGACGGAACCGAACGCGTCAATGGCAGTCGCTGCTGCCTGGTCACCGAGAATCGCCATAGAACCAGGATAGCGCCCAGGTCCTCTCATGAGTGCAGTGGTCCACCCGCGTTGCGGGTGTCGTTCGCCTCGCCTGCGGTGCCCGTGCGGTCACGTTGAGAGACGGATCACACCTGCGGCCGTTCGATCGTCTACTCTTGAGCCCTGCCCGCCACCGAAACAAAGGAGTTTTCGATGACCCGCACCCGCATCCGCGATTTCCATGATGATGACCTCGACGGAATCATCCGTCTCTTCGAAGCCGCCGTCCCGGAATCCGAGGCCGCTCCCCCGCTCTATCCGCTCTCCGAGGTGTTGGCCGCCTGCCAGCGCAATCAGGCCGTCGTGGCCGTCCGCGATGAGGAGATCGTCGGTGCCGCCGTCGGCCGCGCCGCGCACGGTCAGGGAGTTCTCGTGTTCTTCCATGTCCTGGAGGCGGTGCGTGCCGATCCTGAGCAGGGCACCCGCGCCGAGGCGGGGCTGCTCGATGCGCTCGAACGACGCCTCATGCCGCTGGGCTTGGGGAAGCTGTCGATGCTCATTCCCGCGGGGACGTCGGCCTGCGATGGTCTGGTGGCCAACGGTTTCGAGGCCCGGTCCGGGCTGAAGTACGTCGAGCGGCACTTGCCGGTGCAACGTCGTGAGCTCGACCGACTCAAAACGGTCGGGGGACGGATTCTGCCCCGCCACCTCTGGGATGGGGTGAGCGGGATGCAGGAGGAGAAGGACATGCTCGAGGATCGCCTCGTCGTGCCCTTGGCCGAACCGGATCTCGCCGATCATTTCGGGGTCGTGCCGCCTCGGGCGGTGATGCTCTTCGGTCCGCCGGGGACGGGGAAGACGACGTTCGCGAAGGCGGTGGCGTCGCGGTTGGACTGGCCGTTCGTCGAGGTGTTCCCGTCGCGTCTGTCCGGTGAGCCCGGCGGTGTGGCCGCGGGTCTGCGAACAACGTTCGAGCAGATCAATGAGCTCGAACATGCTGTGGTGTTCATCGATGAGGTCGAGGAGATCGCGTCGAAGCGCGGAGGTGAGCCGCCGCCGCCGACGCAGGGGGTGACGAATGAGCTGCTCAAGCAGGTTGCGGAGTTCCGGGATCGGGAGGGTCGGCTGCTCATCTGTGCGACGAACTTCGTCCGTGCCCTCGATGCGGCGTTCCTGCGGCATGGGCGCTTCGACTATGTCATTCCCATCGGTTTGCCGGATGCCACCGCCAGGGAGGCGATCTGGTCGCGCTACATTCCCGAGCATACGATCGCCGGTGTCGATCTCGATGTGCTCGTCGATGCCAGTGACGGTCTGACCCCGGCCGATATCGAATACGCTGCCCGGCGTGCATCGCAGGAAGCTCTGGCGTCGTCGCTGCGACAGCAGCACGTCGATATCGCCTCCCGGTCTGATGTGCTTTCGACCGATGACTATCTCGAAGCGCTGCGGGCAACGCGGGCGACGGTGTCCGAGGAGACGGCCCGGGAGTTCGGTGAGGACGTGGAGACGATCGCCAGGCTGTGAGGCGGGCCGGGCTATGACCGGACCGGATTGTGCGGACCCGAATGCGTCGCAGCGGCGCCCGGACTCCCACCGCTCAACAGGCCGTCCGCAGTCGCGCCGAGGATGCGCGCCATCGTCGTCGGCTCGGGGCCGTGTCCGGCGACGGCGGCGAGGTCGAAGCCGTCGATGATGGCGATGAACGTATCGACCGCCTCGGTGGCGGTGAGCCCGTAGAGGGTGAAATCTCCGGTCCTGATGCCGTCGTCGATGATGCGTGAGAACAGGCTGCGCCACCCTTCGAAGACGGAGTCGACGCAATCCTGCAGGCTCGCGTGGGTGCGTGCCGCGGTGACGAGTTCGATCCAGACCCGCGACCTCTGACCGTGATTGCCGACCTCGTGGACGGCGGTGAAGGCCGCGTGCAGGCGGGACCGAGGCGAACCGGTTTCTGTCCCTTCGCCTGTGTTCTTGCCATTATGGTTCGCCATGTCGGCGATGTCCTTGAGCACCGCATCGCTGTGGGCCGAGAAAGCTGCGGCGAGCAGGGCATCGCGTGACCCGAAGTAGTACTGCACTGTCCCGACCGACATGCCGACGGCCTTCGCTACATCGGACATGCGGACAGCCGTGGGGCCTCGGTCGACGATCTGGTCGAGGGTGGCCGCGATGATCGCCGCCTTCTTCGCCTCGGTTTCGGCGGCAGGTTGGGCCGGACGCGGGCTCACGCCGTGACCGGTGTTCGTCGTTCGGCCAGAGCGGTGGCCGCGGTCAGCCCTTCGTACACGGCCTCTTCGACCGTACGCGGGGCCAGGGCGTCACCGATCACCGTCACCGAGGCGGCCCCGAAGTCGAGGTCGACCGGAACAGAGCGTGGTGCTCCGGAGACGATCGTCGCGGCGACATCGTCGACCTCGTGGACGACCTCGCAGAGAGTGGACTGCAGGTAACCGGTGTCGGCATCGACTCCGACGAGGCGGGCATCGTTGACGAACTCGACCCGCCCGGTCCGCAGCGCTTGGGACACGAGCAGGGTGCGCGTGTACTGCTGGATGGCGGCACCGGCGAAGTTCGCCGCAGTCGCGAGAACAACGTGTCGCCCGGCCTCGGCCAGCCGCAGGGCGATGCCGAGTCCGATCCAGTCGCCCTTCCAGTCGGTGACGAGCACGCGTCCGGGCGGAAGATCCGGGGTCTCGCGCAGGTAGTCGCGAGCCCCGATGACGAATGCGTCGTCAGCAATCTCAAGTGCCGGCATGCGCTGTTCTGCTCCCGTGGCAATGATGACGTGGTCAGGGGCCACCTCGGTGATGAGGTCCTGGGTGGCCGGTACGGAGGTGCGGATGTCGACGCCGGCGCGGGCTGCCTCGGCGGAAAGGTTCGTCGCCGCTCCCCCGAATTCGGATCGATACGGCAGTTCCTGAGCCAGCAGCACCGCCCCGCCGAGGTGGGGCTCCTTCTCGCACAGGACGACATCATCGCCCTGTTCGGCGGCGACCGCGGCGGCCTTGAGTCCGGCCGGTCCCCCACCGATGACGAGGATCTTGCGTCGGGTGCGCACCGTCGGTCGGGGAAGGATGGTGAGTTCCCTGCCGGATTCGGGGTATTGGATGCACGAGATCGGCACGCCCTGTTGGAAGTGGCCGATGCAGGCTTGGTTGCAGCCGATGCAGGCGCGGATCTCATCGACCTTGTCGGATTTGGACTTGTTCACGATTTCGGGGTCGCAGATCATCGCGCGGGTCATGATCGCCATATCGGTGCGGCCCTCGGCGATCGCGGCTTCGGCTTCGTGGGGTTGGTTGATGCGGCCGGCGACCATGACGGTCTTGTCGGTGATCTTCTTGACCTGCTCGGACAGGTTCGCGGCGTAGCCGGGGTCGATCTGCATCGAGGGCACGATGTGGACGGCGCCCTGCAGAGTGGAGGAATCACCGGCGGTGATCGAGAAGTAATCGAGGCAGTCGACACCGTCGGCGGTCAGGGAGTCGAGGTGTTCGATGAGGTCGAGGATCTCGGTGGCGACGAGGCCGTCCTCGGTCTTCTCCTCACCGGAGATCCGCACGCCCACCACGACATCAGGGCCGACTGACTGACGGACGGTCTGGGCCACCTCGGTGAGGAACCGGCGGCGGTTCTCCGGGCTGCCGCCGTAGTCATCGGTGCGGGTGTTGACGGCGGGGTTGAAGAACTGGATGGGCAGGTAGCCGTGGCTGGCGACGATCTCGACACCGTCGATTCCGGAGTCGGCGATGCGCTTCGCGGCGCGTCCGTAGCCGGCGATGATGTCTCTGACCTCAGCGGTGGTCAGAGTCTCGGGGACGACCTTGAACCTCTCCTGCGGTTCGTCGCTCGGGGCCTTGGCCCGTGGTGCCATTCCACGCTCGCCGTCCATGACTTCGCGACCGGGGTGGAAGAGCTGGGCGAAGATCGTGGCTCCGTGGCGGTGGACCGCCTCGGCGACGTTCTGGTAGCCGGGGACGGAGGATTCGTCGGTGGCCATGAGGACGTGGCTGGTGTAGCGGGCGGTTTCGTGGACGCCGGAGACCTGGAGGACGATGAGTCCGGCTCCGCCCTTCGCGCGGGCCTCATGGTAGGCAACGAGGTCGTCGCCGATGTGGCCGTGATCGTCGAGAACGGTGTCATGGCCGGAGGAGACGATGCGGTTGCGGATCACCGTGGAGCCGATTGTGATGGGTTCGAAGAGGTGTGGGAACAGCTGAGACATGATCGTCCTTGATCAGATCGTCGGATGGGGCTGGGCGGCCGCCCCTCGATGGGGCTGCCTCAGTTATTCATATCACCGTATGACGAACGGCGGCAAGGGTTGGCTCCCGAGGTATCGATCGCCGGTGGGGGGGGCGGTGCGATTGCTGTTGGGCGGAACCGTCAGTCAGAGCTCGTTGCCCGACACTGCGAAGGTGTCGCAACTGTTCAGGCCCTCGTTGTATCCGGTGGTGAACCATTTCTGCCGCTGCTTGCTCGAGCCGTGGGTGAACGATTCCGGATTGACGAAACCGGACTGCTCCTGGATGTGGTCGTCGCCGACGACGAAGGCCGCGTTGAGAGCGTCGTCGAGCTGCTCTTTGGAGGGCTCTTCGAGATACGGAGTGCCGTTGTCGTCGGTGAGAGTGGTGACCTTGCCCAGCCAGGCACCGGCATAGCAGTCGGCTTGGAGCTCGGTGCGCACGCCGTTGCTCTCCGGACCGGTGCCGTTGTTCGGGTGCTCGCTCATCACGCCCGTGATGTTCTGGATGTGGTGGCCCCATTCGTGGCCGACGATATAGAGCTGGGCGAGTTCATCGGCCGAGGCACCGTACTGCTGACGCAGAATGTCGAAGAAGCTCGGGTCGATGTAGACGCCCTGATCGGCCGGGCAGTAGAAGGGTCCGACCTGGTTCGATGCGGTTCCGCAGTCGGTCGACGTCTGACCGTCGACCAGTGTCATCGCCGGCGGTTCGTAGCCGTCGACCTGCTGTGCCCAGTAGTCATCGAGGACGACCTGCGCGCCGGCCATTCGACAGTCGATGTTCGTGTTCGCGTCCTCACCCGTATCGCACTGGGACATGCTCGTCCCGCTCGACTGGTTCTGGCCGCCGTCGTCCGGGGTGATGCCGCCCATCAGTCCGGTGACATCAACGCCGAGCAGCGGTCCGATGAGGAAGACGAGCAGGCCGACGATCCCCACGCCGCCGCCCCCGACGATCGCGGTGTTGCGACCGCGTTTGCTCGTGCTGTTGCCGCTGATGTCGGCGTTCGGGTTGAAGGTCATGGCATAAAGATACCCCGGGAGCGTACACGGGAGGGCGCGCAGATGTGAAGTCGTGTGAGAATCGTTCCATGAGCTCTCACCCGGCGGAACCTCACCGAGCGCACGACCCGGACTCCACGGCCACCTCGGCGGGGGTTGCCCGTCGGCTCAGCCCCGATGGGCGGCTCATCGGACTCGATGTCGCCCGCGGGATCGCGCTCTTGGCGATGATGGTCACGCACATCTTCGCCCTCGGCGACGAGACGGGGATGCCGACCTGGGCGGCGGTCTTCGCCGGGCGGGCCTCGGCGCTGTTCGCGGTCCTCGCCGGCTGTTCCCTGGTGCTCTCGACCCGATCCCGGATGGCGGTATCGGGGCGGTTGCGCGATGCGGCGCCGAGCGTGCTCATCCGGGCGGCGGCCATCGTCCTCATCGGACTCTGCCTCGGGTCGATCTCCGGACTGCTCGCGGTCATCCTCGTCAACTACGGGATCATGTTCGCCCTCGCCCTGTTCTTCCTGCGGCTGCGCGCGGGGGCGCTGTTCACGATCGCCGGGGTCTGGATGGTCGTCTCCCCCGTTGTGTCGATGTGGGTGCGTTCGACGTTCCTCCTCGAACCGAGCTACCTGCCGATGGGCTTCTTCGACTTCGCGACGCCGGGGACGATGCTCACCGATCTCTTCCTCACCGGCTATTACCCGGTGCTGCAGTGGCTGTCGTACATTCTGCTCGGCATGGCCGTGGCGAAGCTCGACATCGGGCGCCACCTGCTCGCACTGTTCACCACCGGACTCGGACTCTTCATCATCGGTCGCGGCGCCTCATGGATTCTGCTCAATGTCTTCGGCGGTGATGCCGCGCTCGTGGAGGTTGCGCAGATGTGGGGCACGGATCTCACGGCGGCCCTGTTCACCGGCAGCTACGGCGTGACTCCGGCGACGTCGTGGTGGTGGCTGGCGATCGCGGGACCGCATTCGGGGACGCCGTTCGATCTGCTCTCCACGGGTGGAACCGCGGTGATGACGATCGCTGCATGCCAGGCCGCTGCAGCGCTCTTGGGTCGCCAGTCATGGGTGCTCGCACCGCTGTCGGCTCCGGGATCGATGCCGTTGAGCGTGTATTCGGCGCACGTCGTGCTGTTGGAGATCACGAGGTCTCAGATCGTCGGCGATCCGTTGGAGGAATCCGCAACGACGGGCGAGCAGACTCTCGAGTTCGTCATCCACGCACTCACATTCGTGCTGCTGCCTCTGCTGTGGAAGTTGGTTGTCAGCAGCCGCGGCCCGTTGGAAGGCGGGATCGCGGGCATCATCAGGGTGGCGTCGCCGGGACCTAAGCGCCCTGCTTCTGACCTTCCCGGAAGAGGCTGATCGATTTGCGCATCGTGGCCCGCGCCCGTTTCCGGTCGCCGCTGGCATCGTAGGCGCACGAGAGCCGGAACCAGGATCGCCAGTCCTCGGGGGCGGCCTCGGCTTCGGCCTGGTACTTCACGAATTCCTTGTCGGCGGCCTCGCGGATGATCTTTCCGCCCGGCGTCCTGGGCAGGTCGTCGACGGGCAGTCCGCCTTCCTCCCCGAGAATGCGGGCGAGCTTCTCCGTACGGGCGCCGAAGACGAGTTCGACGATGAGGGTCCACGCGCCGATGACGGGCAGGACGAACAGGGCGATACCCATGATCTTGGGGATCATCGCGGGTTCGCGGACGAGGATCCACGCCCGCTGACCCATGAGGACGAAGTAGAAGACGAGGACGACGGAAACGATGATCGCTCCGATCTTGGCCTTCGACATCAGAGGTCGAGCATGTTCTCGAGGCCGTGGATGAGCCCCGTGTAATCGGCGATGGACCGCACGGCGGTGACGATGCCGGGCATGAACGCCGAGGTGGAGTGCGAGTCCGTGCGGATGGTCAGGGCTTCGCCGTCGGAGCCGAAGAGGATCTCTTCGTGGGCGTTCATGCCCTGCTGACGGATGGCGTGGACGTGGATTCCGTCGATGACGGCACCGCGTGCACCCTGCGGATCGGACTCGGTGGAGTCGGGAACGGCTGGCAGTCCGGCGGCATTGCGGGCGGCGGCGATGCGCTGGGCCGTGTGGTTCGCCGTGCCGGACGGGGCGTCGAGTTTGCGGGTGTGGTGGATCTCGACGACTTCGGCCGAGTCGAAGTAGGGGGCCGCGAGCTCGGCGAAGCGCATGGCCAGGACGGCACCGATCGAGAAGTTCGGGGCGATGAGCACCGCAGTCTCCGGGTGGTTCTTCAGCGTGGCTTCGAGTCGGGCCAGGCGGTCGTTGTCCCAGCCGGTGGTGCCGACGACGGTGTCGATGCCGTTCTCGACGAGGAAGGTGACATTGTCCTCGGTGGATTTAGGAACGGTGAGTTCGACGGCGACGTCGATGTTCTGATCGATCAGGGTCTCCAGCGAATCGCTGCTGCCGAGTGCGGCGACGAGTTCGAGTCCTTCGGCATCGTTGATCGCATCGACGGCGTGGGATCCCATCCGACCCTTGGCTCCGATGACGGCTACGCGAATGCTCATATGCTGTGACTCCTTGTGCGATGATCCCTGCGAGGTGTGCCGGTCTGGCCGAGGCGAGACGACCGAAACGATCTCCGCCAGTCAGTCTAGCGACCCTGAACGGGTCTCTTCACATCCAGTGACCATCCGAACACTCCCAATTACTACCTGACGGCGGCGCAGCAACCTGGCGCGAGGTTGCTGGGCCGCCGTCAGGTAGTTCTGGAGGGGACGACGCGGGGTCAACGAGGTGGGTCGAACGGTATGCGCGGTCCACGGTGCCGCGGGTCTCCACTCAGCCGAGCGCAGACCTCGGTGTCGTATCTGATGCCGTCGTAAAGGAGTTTCTCTCGTTCGCGGCCTTCGACGATGAAACCCGCGTTCCTCGCGACTGCCGCCGAAGCCGGGTTGTTCACCCGGTAGCCGAGTTCGAGCCGGTAGATCCCGAGTTCGTCGTGGAGGAGGTCGACGAGGCTGCGCAGCGCTGCCGACACCAGGCCCTGGCCGCGTGCTTCGGCCACGGACCAATAGGAGATCCACGCGCTCGAGTGCCGGCGTTCGATCCCGGAGGCCATGACGTTTCCAAGGATTCGCCGCCCTGAACGGTCACCGTCATCAATGATCGCCCGAGCGCAGAGGTCACCGGCTGCCTCGGCGTCGGTGATGGTCTCCAGCCATGTCCGGGCACCACCGATCGTGCGGTCGTCGGGGATGTTGCTGAGCAGTGCGTCATCGGCCCGCTCATACACCTCAGCCAACGCCTCGGCATCACCCGAAGCGCCTGACTGCCAGGGTCGGAGAATTGCGCTCATCCGGCCACCTTATCCGCAGTCGCTGGTCCGCCAGCGCCCGCTCCGAGGTCTCAAACAACCTGACGGCGGCCCAGCAACCTCGCGCGAGGTTGCTGGGCCGCCGTCAGGTAGCAATTGGGGTCTCAGCCGAGGAGGAGGCCCTTGGTCTGAGCGACTGCGCGGTCGAAGCGTGCGCCGGCGTCTGCCCAGTTGACGATGTTCCACCAAGCCTTGACGTAGTCGGGCTTGACGTTCTGGTAGTCGAGGTAGAAGGCGTGCTCCCACATGTCGAGCTGCAGAACCGGGGTGCCGCCGAGCTGGATGTCGGACTGCTGGTCCTTGAGCTGCTCGATGAAGAGGTTTCCGCCGAGCTGGTCGTAGACGAGGACGGCCCAGCCGGAGCCCTGGATCGTGGTGGCCGCGGTGGTGAAGTGCTCGCGGAACTTGTCGAACGAACCGAACTGGTCGTCGATGGCTGCGGCGAGTTCACCGACCGGCTTGTCTCCACCGTCCGGGGACATGTTGTTCCAGAAGATCGAGTGGTTGACGTGGCCGCCCAGGTTGAACGCGAGGTCGCGGGTCAGCTTCGGCACATTGGCGAGGTTGCCGGATTCGCGGGCTTCGGCCAGCTGCTCAACGGCGGTGTTGGCGCCCTTGACGTAGGTGGCGTGGTGCTTGTCGTGGTGCAGCTCCATGATGCGAGCCGAGATGTGCGGCTCAAGAGCGGAGTAGTCGTAGGGCAGTTCCGGAAGTGTGTACTGCTCAGCCATGAGATTCCTCCTGATCAGATTTGATGACCACCACATCGGTGGCTTCATTTCGACCCTATCCCAGGGTCTCATCTCGGACAACAAGGGGTCCGTCGGGTCTATTCCATATGACGCCGAGTGACTTCACCCGAGGTTGCGTGAGATGAGCAGCCGCATGATGTCCGAGGTGCCCTCCTCGATCTCCTCGAGCTTGGCATCGCGCATCCACTGCTCGACGGGATGCTCTCGCGAATACCCCCATCCGCCGAGGGTCTGCACGGCCGCCCAGGTGCAGAACATGGCCGTCTCCGAGGCGTTCAGCTTCGCCATCGCCGCCGCGGCCGTCATCCGCTGTCGATCAACGACATCGCCGGCGTCGAGCATCCGCGCCGCATTGAGCACCTGCAGCCACGCCGCATCGATCCGCGAGGACATGTCCGCCAGCCGGAACGCGACGGCCTGATGATCGATGATCTTCGTCCCGAACTGCGTGCGCTCCCGCGCATAGTCACGCGCATATTCGAAGGCCGCCCGTGCCGTGCCGAGCGCCGCAGCACCGAGCACCACCCGAGAGATGTCGAAGGTGCGCATGAGTCCGTAGAAGCCCTGCCCCTCCTCGCCGAGGCGGCCCGACGTGGGCACGAATGCGTCGGAGAAGAAGATCTCCCGACACACGATGGCTCGCTGTCCCATCTTCTTCATCGGCGCACCGAACTCCATCCCCTCGGTCTCCCTGGGCAGCAGGAATGCGCTGATTCCGCGGGAGCGACGGCTCGAGTCAGTCTTGGCGAAGACGACGTAGAAGTCGGCGAGCCCCGCGTTCGAGATCCAGGCTTTCTGCCCGTTGAGCACGTACCCACCATCGACGGCATCCGACCGGGTGATGATCGAAGCCGAGTCCGATCCGGAACCGGGCTCGGTCGTTGCCAGCGCCGTGATCTTCGGGTCTGCTCCAGTCAGCGGGCGCAGCCACTCCTCCTTCTGCTCCGGGGTGCCCAAAGCGAGGATCGGGTCGGCGAAGAAGCCGTTCGAGCACACGAAGTTCCCGATACCCGGATCCCCGAAGCACAGCTGTTCCTGGACAAGGCACTGAGTGAAGACATCGGTGAATCCGCCGCCGCCGAATTCCTCGGGAATCATGAAGTCGGTGATCCCGAGCCGGGCTGCCGCCGCAAAGATGTCGACCGGCGATTCGGTGTCGGCCTCGTCGACGCGGCGACCGGCCGGACGGATCGTGTCGTGGGCGAATCCGCGCACGAGGTCGAGGATGTCGTGCTGTTCATCGCTCAGCGGCCAAGGTGTGTAGCTCATCAGTTCTCCTTCGAAGTGTCAGTGGAGGTCGGGCGCCTCACTGCGCCCGGCCGACGTCCCTCGTCCCCGGTCAGTCGAGCATGTCCGCTCCGGCCCGGGAATCCTCGGTGATGTGGATGAGCGTCGGGCCGACCACTGCCTCCGCCTCGCTGAGCGCGGCCAGCAGCGCGTCCGCGCCGTCGACGTGGATTCCGCGTGCCCCCATCGCCTGCGCGAGTGCCGGGAAATCCGGCCCGGTGAGCTTCACCCCTGACGGAGTGTCCCCGCGGTCCTCCATCTCATTGCGGATCTCCCCGTACCCGCCGTTGTCGACGACGATGAGGCACATCCGCACGCCCGCCTGCACGGCCGCGGCGAGTTCGGCGATCGTGAACATCGATCCCCCATCGCCTTCCACCGCGACCACTCTGGCCTGCGGAGCAGCGAGTTTCGCACCGATGCCGGCGGGCAGCCCGTAACCGAGCGTGCCTGCCCCCGCCGGGTAGAGGAACCGGTCGCCCGAGCGAGCCTTCCACCCGGTCTGCACCCCGTAGTAGCAGGCCATCGTCGAGTCCGCTGCGACGAAGAGCGGTGAGGTGTCCGATTCCGCGAACGCTGTGAGTGCGGCCGACAGATCGGCCCAAGGTCGGCCGTCGGTTTCCATCGCCGAGGCGGCCCTTGACTTCCAGCCGGCCCTCCAGTCCCGTGCGGCGGCAGTCGCGAACTCCGCGCGCATCGTGGTCACGCGCTCGTTCAGTGCCGCGGTCGCCGCCTTCGCGGCGGCGAGGATCGGATGGGTGACGGCCGCGTTCGTGAGCATCTGCACTTCGTCGATGTCGATGCGCACCACGGTGTCGGGCAGCGGCAGGGGTTCCGGCCAGAAGTCACTGGGTGCCAGTTCCGTACCGATCGCGATGACCGCATCGGCATCGCTTGTGAGTTTTGGAAGCAGCTCGAGGACCCCGACGGCGCCGATGGTGGTCTCGGCGCGGTCATCGACGAGTCCCTTCGCGTTCGAGGACAGGACGATTCCCGCTCCGAGCGTCTCAGCCAGAGCTGCGACCTCCGCTCCTGCTCCGTGTGCTCCGGCCCCGGCGATGATGAGCGGTCGATTCGAGCCGGCGATCGCTTCGGCGGCAGCATCGATCTCCGAGGACACGGGAGCCGGCAGCGTCCGGGCCAAGGACGGATGGAGCGTGCCCGGGCCGGCGATTTCGATGAGATCGAGAGGGATCTCGATGGCGGCCGGGCGGGGCCGGCCTGAACGCATCGCCGACAGTGACTGCCCGACGGCCAGCGACACCTCGCCGGGACTCGTGACCCGCATGACCTCGGTCAGTACCGACGAGAGGGCCGCGGACTGGTTGCGCACTTCGTGAAGGAGTCCGTTCCCGCGGCCGGGGTGGGTCAACGGCATGCCGGGGGTGATGAGGAGGACGGGCACGGAATCCGTGAAGGACTGCAGCAGGGCGGTGAGTGCGTTGAGCGCGGCCGGCCCGGTCGTCGTGACGATGACCTGCACCTCGCCGGTGACGCGGGCGGCTCCATCGGCCATGTAGCCCGCGCCCTGCTCGTGGCGAGGTGAGACGATGTCGATGCCTGCGGCGCTCAGCTGCGCGAAGATCTCGAGGTTGTGGGTGCCGGGGATTCCGAAGACGCGGGTGATCCCTTCGGCCTGGAGCGCACGAGCCAGGTGTGCTCCGCCGGTGATGGTCGTCTGGTCCATTCTCATTCCTCGCTGTTCGGTTTCTCTGCTGGCACGTTCTCTGCGGTCGGGTTCTCCGTCGTCACGACGAGTGCGTCGACGGCCAAGGCGCCGTCCGGGGCAACTCGCACCGGGTTGATCTCGATCTCGGCGATGGCGTTGTTCCCGGCCACCATTCTGGATACCGCGACGATGATTTCGGCGAGGGCGTCGATATCCGCGGCGGGTCTGCCCCGCCATCCGGTGAGCAGCCGCGAGCAGCTCAGCCGCGAGATCATGTCCAAGGCTTCGGTGTGGGTGACGGGGGCGAGTTCGAGCCACGTGTCGGCGAAGAGTTCGGTCTCCGTCCCGCCGGCGGCCACGATGACGAGCGGCCCGAAGTTCTCGTCCTGCCGACCCCCGACGAGGATCTCGACGACGTGATCGCGCGTGTCCATCTCCTCGAGGATGTACTCACCCTCGCCCAGGCGACCCACCATGTCCGCGTATGCCGTTTCGACTGCGGGGAGATCGCTCAGTCCCAGGGCGATGCCGCCGACCTCGGTCTTGTGGGCGGGCCATCCGGCCTTGAGCGCGAACGGCGGTCTGAGTTCGGACGCCTTGGCCGCCTCGGCGGGTGCACGAGACTCCCCCGGGCCCACGCTGCCCACAGTCACAGCGGCAGGGACGGGAATCCCAGCGCCCTCGATCACTGCTCGAGCGGCCGCGTATCCGGTGCCCCACGGGGTGACGGGGCCGGTGAGTTCGAGGGATTCGGTGAGCCGACCCGAATGGGCGGCGTAAAAGCCGGCGCGGGCGAGCACGCGCATGGCCGCTTCGATGGAGGTGTAGGCGGGTATGCCGAGCTCCCAGAGGCGGGTGACGGCGGGCGACGATGCGCTCATCGAGTGGACGATGACGGGCTTCTTCGCCTCGGCGACGAGCTCGCCCAGACGATCGACGACAGCCAGTTCTCGGTCGAGCAGGTCGGGGACGTCCTCGCCGTAGCAGCCGAAGTATCCGGACAGGACGACGGCGTCGATGTCCGTATCGGTCAGCAGCACCTCGGCGAGGTCAGCATAGACATCAAGGTTCTTCTCTCCTGCGCCGTCGAGGTCGATGGGATTAACGATGTGGTCGGCCTCGGGCAGCAGTTCGCTCACGCGTCCGGCAGCGCCGGCGCTGAGTTCGTGCACGTCGAGTCCCCAGCTCTCGGCGGTGTCGGCGGCGATCGCTCCCTGTCCGCCCGAGTCGGAGAGCACACCGATGCGCCGGTCTTTCGGCAGCCAGGCGGAGGCGAAGAATCCGGCGAGTTCGACGAGTTGTCCGGGGGTGGCCAGGCGGATGGCACCGGCGGCCCGGCAGGCGGCATCGACGGTGTCCATGGCCGAGGTCATCGATCCGGTGTGGGATCTCGCGAGACGCGCTCCTGCACTGGAGGCTCCTGTAGTCAGGATCATCGTCGGCTTCCCGGCGGCGCGCAGGGCTTTGAGGGCTGAGACGAGGGCGGCTCCGCCGGTGAAGGATTCGAGGTAGAGCGCGACCTGAGCGGTGGCGGGGTCGTCGACGAGGGTGGCGAGCACCTCGGCGGCGCGGATGTCGGACTGTCCGCCGATCGAAGCGAATCGGGAGACGCCAAGTCCGCTGCGGGCCGCGAGTGTCGCGATCTCCGTGCCGAGCTGGCCGCTCTGGGTGACCACGGCGAGACTTCCGGGTATGAAGTTGCCCCAGGCCAGGAGCAGATCGGCGTGTGAGTCGACGATCCCGAGCGAGTTCGGGCCGATGAGGCGGCCGCCGGTCTCACGGATAGTGGCAGCCAGTTGGTCGGCGTCGGGGACGCGGGCGGAGATGATGAGGAAGGCGCGCACTCCGTTCTCGAGTGCTTCGGCGACGACTCCCGCCACGGTGGGGCCGGGCACGGAGATGACGAGCAGCTCGGGCGTCTCCGGCAGGTCTCTCAGGCGAGCGTACGTCGGCTGGCCCTGGATCGAGCCGGCTGTGGCGTTGATGAGGTAGACGCGGCGGCGCTCGGCCCCGCGCAGAGCTCCGGCGGCGAGCCAGAAACCCCATTTGCTGGAATCGTTCGATGCTCCAAGGACGGCGACGCTGCCGGGATCGAAGAACGCGTCCATATCGCTAGCTTTCCGTCACCGAAACGGCAGCGGCAGCACGATCGCCCAAAGCGGCGAGATTCGCATCGACCTTCGCCTGAGCGGCCGCCCGGGGACTCATGCCCTGGTCGCGGGCTGCGGTGAGGACTTCGGCGGTGAGGTCGCGCAGGGTCGTCGTGACGATGGTGCGGCTGTCGTCCCAGCTGCCGTCGACGTCGCCGAAGGTCACCCACCACCACCAGGCGTTCGTCGCCGAGTTCGCGAGGAAGTCCGGGACGACGGTGACGCCGCGAGCCAGCAGCGTCTCTTCGGCTGCGGGCAGGACGGGCATGTTCGCGGCCTCGACGATGAGTGAGGCGGTGACGCGGTCGCAGTTGTCCGGCGTGATCGAGTAGCTCACAGCCGCAGGGACGAGGACGTCGGCGTCGGCGGCGAGCCAGTCGTCGCGATCGCCGACGTGGTCCTCCGGGCGCAGCGCTTCGCGGTCGATTCCGCCGAACTGGTCCCGAGTGGCGAGCAGCGCTTCGACGTCGAGCCCAGCGGGGTTGGACACGAACCCGTCGGCGTCGGCGATGCCGACGATGCGCAGTCCTGCCTCGGCGAGATAGCGGGCGGTGGCACCGCCCATGGAGCCGAATCCTTGGATGACGGCGGTGGATTCTCTCGGGTCGCGGCCGGCGTCGTGCAGGGCCGCGATCACCGAGGTGGCCACACCGAGACCGCCGACGAGTTCGTCTTGGGCGACGCCGTCGACGATGGCGGAGAAGGCTTTCTCCGCGCGGGCCTCGACGGCGACGGGATCGTCGACGAGCTTGTTGACGGCGGAGAGCCCCGAGCCGAGTTCGCGGCGGGCGAGGATCTCGTCGATGTCGTCCTGGCGGACGCCGAGGTCTTCGCCGAGGGCCCAGTAGGCGTGCATGATCGGGTTGATGTCGACGAGGAAGCGTTCGAGGACGTCCTTGGCTCCGGGTGCGCGGGGGTCGAAGTCGATTCCGCCCTTGGCTCCGCCGACGGGCACATAGTGTCGGCCCTCGCGCAGATGGATCGCTTCCTTGCGGGTCATCCCCTGGGCGAGTCCGCGCACCTCCTCGAGGGTGCAGCCTTTGCGCATGCGCAGACCGCCCGAAGCGGTGCCGCGCACAAGGGTGTCGATGACGACATACCCGAGTGCACCGGTGTCCGGATCCTGCCAAGTGATGTCCATGAACATGGGGCTCCCAAAAGATCGGCGTCTCAAGACTCTTACTGAACCGCTATTCAGTAAGACATGTGACTCCAGTCTGTCCGGGTGAGGGCCACCACGTCAAGGCCGCTAGGATCGAAGCATGCCGACAGCACTCATCACCGGAGCCGGACGAGAGAACAGCATCGCCGCGGGAGTGGCCGCACGACTGTCGTCCGACGGCTGGACCGTGTGCACGAGCGATCTCGATCGCGGAGACTACCCATGCGACTTGTCATCCGCTCACGAAGCGCAGGAGCTGGTCGGTCGGGTGAGCAGGGATCACGGCACCATCGACGGGTTGGTGCTCAGCCACGCTCACGGCGAAGAGTCCGGAATCTTGGACACCACCGTCGACAGCTTCGACCGCCACGTAGCTGTCAACGCTCGCGCGTCGTTGCTCCTCATCGCGGCGTTCGCGAAGCAGATCGGCGAGTCGGGAGGCGCTATCGTCGCCTTCACCAGCGATCACGCCACAGGCAATCTGCCCTACGGGGCGTCGAAGGGCGCGCTCGATCGCATCGTCATCTCCGCTGCGCGGGAACTCGGACCGAAGGGGATCTCTGCGAACGTCGTCAATCCTGGGCCGATCGATACGGGTTGGATGGACGAAGAGACGAGGACCGGGCTGATTCCTTATCAGCCACTCGGCCGCATGGGCACTCCTCGCGACATCGCCGGGGTCACTGCATTTCTGCTCTCTGCTGAGGGTCGGTGGATCAGCGGCCAGCTGCTGTCTGCCGACGGAGGGTTCTCCGCTCGCTACTGAAGTAAGTGCACGGCAGTCGACCACATGACCGCACGGAAGCATTGTTGGGTCGATCCGCGGCGTTCTGGACGTGCAGAACACCGTGGATCGACCCAACAATCACCCTCAGCCGAGTTCGCGGGTGAGGAAGTCGTCGACCCAGGTGCTCAGCGCCTCTGTGTCAACGGTCTCCGAATTGACCATCACCTGGATAGCCAGGCCGTCGAGGAAGGCGAGGACCCGGGTCGCGCCCGACGCGGTGCCGCCTTCAGGTGCCGTGCACTCCCCCGCCGCGATGGCCTCGTCCATGAGGTGCACGAGAATCGACTTCCACTCCCGGTCGAGAGCGGCGAATGTTGCTCTCAGACCAGCATCGAAGAGTCCGGCCGACCAAGCGTCGATCCAGATCTTCCAACTGCGCGAGGAGCCGCTTGGCAGGTACCAGCCGACGACGTCCCGCAGTCGCTGGAGTGCGCATCCACTCCCCCTCGCCGAGGCGGCTCCCGTCGTGGCGTCTCCACCGCCGTCGTGTGGTGCGTCCGTCCCCGCCGATGCAGTCCCGGCCGCCAGCTCCCGGGCCCGGTCGATGTCCTGGCGACCGGCGAAATCGAAGGCCTCGGCGACGAGGGCTTCCTTCGTCTCGAAGTGGTAGATGACGAGACTGGCGCTCAAGCCCAGACGCGCGGCGACGTCGGAGACCCGCAGCGCGCGCAGACCCGTCGCCTCGATCTCCTCGACCGTGGCCGCCAGGATCTCCTCCCGGCGGACCGCTGCACTCTTCCTCGCCATCTCGCCTGTCTCCTTTCACGTTCCAGCCGGACGGCATCCCGCGCCCGAGGCTCGACGCCCCGAACGCGGCGACGCGCTCAGGGCAGTTCAACCTCGGCGGCCGGTCCGACCAGCGCCAGAGCCTTGGGCCGCGACAGCAGCCGCCCGGCCATCTCGCTGACGTCCTCGGCCGTGACCGAGCGGACGCGTTCGATGAGGTCCATCGGCGATTCGAGCGGCAGCCCGAAGATCTCCGACCGGGCGAGACGATTCATCCGCGCCGCAGAGGACTCGAGTCCGAGCACCATCGACCCCGACAGTTGGGACACGATCTCGTCGAGCTCGAACTGACTCGGCGTCTCCTGCGCCAGCCGATCCCATTCGCTCACCGCCAGATCGACGACGGCCTGAGCGTTCTCGGCCGTGCATCCGGCGTAGATGCCGAAGGTGCCGGTATCCGTGAACTGGCTGGCCACGCAGTTCACGGCATAGGCCAGTCCGCGCTCCTCGCGCACGCTCTGGAACAGTCGCGACGACATTCCCCCGCCGAGCATGGTGAGCATGACCGAGTAGATGAACCGGTCGTCGTCGCCTTCCGGCAGGCCTTCGCAGCCGAGCATGATGCCCAACTGTTCGATGTCTTTGACGGTGTGCGACTTTCCGGAATGGAACTCCGGACGCACCCGTGCGGCCCCACCGAGGTGCGAGCCCTTCGCCACCGAGGCGGCGTCCCCGTTCCCCGCGCCCGACCAGACGTCGGCGCGGGACCCGAGCCCCGCCTCGGCGAGGGCATCCTCAACCATCTCGAGGACCTCTTCGTGGGTCGCCCCGCCCGCGGCGGCGATGACCAGACGAGGCGGGATATACGTCGACTGATAGTGGTCGATGACCGTGTGGTGGCCGAGCACGCGGATCTGATCCTTCGTCGCACCCACGGGCCGGGCCAGCGAATGCGGCCCGAAGACCAGAGAATCGAAGTCGTCGAAGAGGACGTCTCCGGGATCATCGGCGGACATGGCGAGCTCTTCGATGATGACACCGCGCTCGCGTTCGAACTCCTCGACGTCGAGTTGGGAGTTCGAGACCATATCGACGAGGAGGCCGGTGATGTTCGGCAGATCCGTCACGAGGCACCGGGAGTAGTAGCAGGTGAGCTCCTTGGCGGTGATCGCATTCGAATCCCCGCCGGTGCGGTCGAAGGCCGCGGCGATGGTCTTCGCATCGCGGCTGCCGGTGCCTTTGAACAGCATGTGCTCGAGGAAATGCGTCGAGCCGGCGGTCTCGGCGGATTCGTCACGGGACCCGGCCGCGACCCAGATCCCGATCGTCTCCGAGGCCAGACCCGGCATGTGTTCGGTGGTCAGCGTCAAACCACCGGGGAGGACAGACCGATCGATTCGGCTGCCCTCCCCGGTGTGCGAACTGCTCAGTATCAGTTGTCTGATCCCTCTTCGTCCGATTTCTCGTCTTCGTCGGTGACCGGAGCCAGCGACAGCTTGCCGCGGTCATCGATCTTCGTGATCTCGACCTGGACCTTCTGGCCCACACCGACGACGTCTTCGACGTCCTCGACGCGCTTGCCGTCGTTGAGCTTACGCAGCTCGGAGATGTGCAGCAGGCCGTCCTTGCCCGGGGTCAGGGACACGAATGCGCCGAAGCTCATTGTCTTGACCACGGTGCCCAGGTAGCGTTCGCCGACCTCGGGAACCTGCGGGTTCGCGATCGCGTTGATCATCGAACGGGCGGCCTCGGCGGCCGGTCCGTCCGTGGCACCGATGAGGACGGTTCCGTCGTCTTCGATGCTGATGTCCGCGCCGGTGTCCTCCTGGATCTGGTTGATCATCTTGCCCTTGGGCCCGATGACCTCACCGATCTTGTCGACGGGGATGTTCACGGAGATGATCCGCGGTGCCGTCGGGGCCATCTCGGCCGGGGCGTCGATGGCCTCTGCGATGACGTCGAGGATGACCATGCGTGCTTCGCGGGCCTGCTTGAGGGCGGCACCGAGCACCGAGGCGGGAAGGCCGTCGAGCTTGGTGTCGAGCTGGATCGCGGTGATGAAGTCACGCGTACCGGCGACCTTGAAGTCCATATCGCCGAAGGCATCTTCGGCACCGAGGATGTCGGTCAGAGCCGCGTAGGCGGTCTGCTCACCCTGGTCGGTTGAGATGACGTCGGAGACGAGACCCATGGCGATGCCGGCGACGGGCGCCTGCAGCGGCACACCGGCCGAGAGCATGGCCAGCGTCGAGGCGCAGACCGAGCCCATCGAGGTCGAACCGTTCGAACCGAGGGCCTCGGAGACCTCACGGATCGCGTACGGGAAGTCCTCACGCTTGGGCAGAACGGGCACGAGGGCGCGTTCGGCGAGAGCGCCGTGGCCGATCTCGCGGCGCTTCGGGCTGCCCACGCGGCCGGTCTCACCGACCGAATAGGGCGGGAAGTTGTAGTGGTGCATGTAGCGCTTCGACGTCTCGGGTGAGAGCGAGTCGATGGTCTGCTCGAGCTTGAGCATATTCAGGGTGGTGACACCCAAGATCTGGGTCTCGCCGCGTTCGAAGATCGCCGAACCGTGCACGCGCGGGATGACGTTCGTCTCGGCGGTGAGCGGACGGATGTCCTTGAGCCCACGGCCGTCGATGCGGACCTGCTCGGTGAGGATGCGCTTGCGCACGACCTGCTTGGTCAGGGCGTTGAGAGCGTTCGCGATCTCCTTCTCACGGCCTTCGAAGCGCTCTCCGAGCTTCTCGAAGAGCTCGTCGAGGAGGGCGGCACCGGCGGCTTCCCGCTCCTGCTTGTCGGCGATCGTGAAGTTCTCGGTCTGCTTCGCCTCGGCGAGTTCCTTCACCGCTTCGAAGACGTCGTCCTCGTAGTCGCGGAAGACGGGGAATTCGACGGTCGGCTTCGCGGCGCGATCGGCGAGCTCGGACTGCGCGCGGCAGAGCTCTGCGATGAACGGCTTCGCAGCTTCGAGACCTTCGGACACGACCTCCTCGGTGGGGGCCGCGGCACCGGTCTTGATCTTGTCGATGGCGTTGTCGGTGGCTTCGGCCTCGACCATCATGATGGCGACGTCGTCACCGACAACACGACCGGCGACGACCATGTTGAACACGGCGTCCTCGAGCTGCGAGTGGTTCGGGAAGGCGACCCACTGGCCGTCGATGAGCGCGATGCGCACACCGCCGATGGGGCCGGAGAACGGCAGACCCGAGAGCTGAGTCGACATCGACGCGGCGTTGATGGCCAGAGCGTCGTAGATGTGGTCGGGATTGACCGACATCACGGTGACGACGACCTGGACCTCGTTGCGCAGGCCCTTGACGAACGAGGGGCGCAGCGGACGGTCGATGAGGCGGCAGGTCAGGATCGCATCTGTCGAGGGGCGTCCCTCACGGCGGAAGAACGAGCCGGGGATGCGGCCGGCGGCGTACATGCGCTCTTCGACGTCGACTGTCAGGGGGAAGAAGTCGAAGCCCTCACGGGGGTTCTTGCCGGCCGAGGTGGCCGAGAACAGCATGGTGTCGTCGTCGAGGTAGGCGACGGCGGATCCGGCGGCCTGCTGGGCAAGTCGTCCGGTTTCGAAGCGAATGGTGTGTTTGCCGAAGCTGCCGTTGTCGATATGGGCAACGGCGGATTCAGGGTTGAGTCCCACGTAGTCTCCTAGTTTGTGCCGGTGCGCGGCGGTCATCGCAAGACCTGCAACGCTCGAGGGAGGCCCCTCGGCGCGAAGAGGCAGCGCTCTGCATTGCACAGTGCGAAGCCCCGCGCCCTTCCGGCGGGATATTGGCAATGGACGATGCATGGATCCACGCCGGTCATCGATCGGGGCCCACGGAACCGGTGCCGGCAGCCACTTGCATATGCAAGCCTGTGTCAGCGCGCGTTCCTCCGGAGGCCACTACCGAAGACCGAAACGTCCATGGCATGTGCGTCCACGCATGAGTCTACCGCAGAAGCACGAAAGCGCCCCACCGAGAGGTGGGACGCTTCCGAACAGTTCGAGACGGTCCGATCAGACGGTGCTGATCAGCAGACTCGAATCAGCGGCGCAGGCCGAGGCGCTTGATGAGCGAACGGTAACGCTCGATGTCGACCTTCGCGAGGTACTTGAGCATGCGGCGACGCTGGCCGACGAGGAGCAGCAGTCCACGACGCGAGTGGTGGTCGTGCTTGTGATCCTTGAAATGCTCGGTCAGGTCGGTGATCCGGCGGGTCAGCAGTGCAACCTGGACCTCGGGAGAACCGGTGTCGCCCTCATGAGTTGCATATTCCTTGATGATCTCTTGCTTCACAGCGGTATCGAGAGCCATGGAGTTCTCCTTCGTGTCGTTGCGCGGCGCAGGGACCTGAAGTCTCTGCCCTATGGGACCGCGGCCGGTGAAAACGGCAGAGATCAGCTTATCAGGTGTGCAGGACCTCGCGCACATCGGCGATATCCTCATGCATCTGCACGATGAGGTCGTCCATCCCGGTGAACGCGACCTGCCCGCGGATGCGCGAGACGAATTCGAGAGTCATCTCACGGTCGTAGACGTCGAATTCGCCGAATTCCTTGTCGAGCACGTACGCCTCGACTCGTCGGACCTGTCCCTGGAAGGTCGGGTTCGTGCCCACGGAGATCGCGGCCGGGTACGCCTGATCCTCACCGGAGAACGTCGCCCAGCCGGCGTAGACGCCGTCGGCGGGGACGAGTCCGTCGGGATCGTCCGAGAGGTTCGCCGTCGGAAAACCCAGGTCGCGTCCGCGGGCATCGCCGTGGACGACGGTGCCGTGGAGTGCGTGGTAGCGCCCGAGCTGGTCGGCCGCCTCGGCGACATCACCGGCAGTGAGCTGCTCCCGGATCCGGGAGGACGAATACCGACCCCCGCGCCCGACCTCGTCGATCGTTTCGACACGGAACCCGAATTTCTCGCCGAGGCGGCGCAGAGTCTCGATCGTGCCTTCGTTGTCCTTGCCGAACCGGACATCGTCGCCGACGACGACGATCTTCGCGCGCAGGGCTTCGACGAAGTACCGGCGCACGAATTCCTCGGCCGACTGGGCGGCGAAGTCGAGGTCGTAGGGCTGGATGAGGAGGCCGTCGATTCCAGTGGCGGCGATGAGGTCGGCGCGCTGCCGGGTCGAGTTGATCATCACGGTCGGCTCATCGGGGCGGTGGACCGTGCGCGGGTGGGGATCGAAGGTCATTGCGATCGAGCGCAGGCCCTCTTGCCTGGCCAGGGCGGCGACGGTGGTCAGGACCGTTTCATGTCCGCGGTGCACGCCGTCGAAGTTGCCGAGGGTAACGACGGTGCCGACAGCGTCGACCTCGACCTCACCGAGTCCGTGATACAGCTCCACCAGACATTCGCTCCTTCCGTGCACCGATTCAGATTATCGCAGAGATCTTCCGCCTCCTAACCCGGACCTCGCCGAGGCGGAAGGACGGGTTCAGGCGATGATCGCCCACCCGATGACGCCGAGGAGGGAGGCCAGGGCGATGGAGACGAAGGTGCCGATGATGAACCGCTCCCCCGCGGCCGCCGAGGATTTGATCTCCGCGAAGCGTCCGAGCCCTTTGACCGCGATGACCACGGCCATGAGTTCGGGTCGGCCGAGCACGATCGCTCCGGCGATGAGCGCGCGTTCGACGATGCCGATCCACAGTCCGCCGCGCAGGACCTCGACGTCCTCGGCTCCTGTGCGTTCGGGTTTGGAGCCCGGGCCCGCATGGGTCAGGCGGAGGAGAAGCGGGACGAGTGGCCAGCCGATGAGGGCCGCGATGATGGCGGCGGCGATGGCGACGAGCACGTCAGTCCACATGTGCGTCTCCTTCCGACAGGGCTCGCTGGAGCCGGTCGAGGTGATGTCGGGCCAGGTGCTCGGCTCCGGCGATGATCTCGGCGGGACCGGCCGCCAGCACCCGGGAGACCGCCTGTTGGGAGACGTCGAATTCCGCGGCGATCTCGGCCTGAGTGGCATCAGGGTGGTCCAGTCGGTATCCGACGTAGCCGCGGGAGTGACCGCGCAGCTCTGTCAGCGTGCTGATGAGGAGCCGCAGAGCTGCCTCCGCCAGCCCACGATGGTCACTGTCCGCATCGGCGCTGACGACGTCCGGGTCGGCGCTCACGACGAGGTGGACGGGTGCGGATTTGGCTGCTTCGACCGCCTGGCGAGCGGAGTAGAAGGCTTCTCCCCTACCCTCGGTGGTCGTCTCGGGCAGCGGCCGTTCGACCTCGCCGATTCCGAGGCCGATATGCCAACCGGAGTCGATGCCGATACGGCGGACCGCCTCGGCGACGGCGTCGGGACCGTCGAGGACCCCTTGGACCTCGTCACCGATGGTGCGGGCGAAGGGAACGACCGTGTCGATCGGAGAGAGAGCATCGAGGATGCGGGGCACCGCGTCGGCGTTCGACCGCGAATCCTGCTGGTCGATGGTCAAGACGAACATAGGACAAGTAGACCAGAAGATAGCCTCAGACACAATAGTTTCAGTTGTATCTGATGAATACAAACTATTTAGTTGTATCGAGCGTGAAGGCTGAGCCCCTCAGGCGAGGTCGATGGCGAAGGCGGTCAGCGACTTCAGACCGCCATTCCGACGCACTTCGGCCACGGAGACGAGGGCGTCATCGCAGATGACGGCGACCTCTCGGTTCCCCGCGTCGCCGGCGTCGGAGCCTATATGCCAGTCACCAGCCTCAACGATCTTGCCCTGCATGAGTGCGCGGGCCCGCTCGGCATCGACGGTGACGACGGGCAGGAGGGTGCGGGCCGCCTCGGCGAGGGAGATGAGGCTGGGCGCGGGGAGGTCGAGGTCCTCGGGCAGGGTCACGGCCTGGTCGATGTGGAAATCGCCGACGCGCGTCCGCCTGAGCGCGGTGAGATGGCCGAAGACGCCGAGGTCGGTGCCGATATCGCGGGCCAGGGCGCGCACATAGGTGCCCGACGAGCAGTCGACTTCGACATCGACGTCGATATGCCCGTCCTCGGCGGCGAAGCGGATGTCGATGATCTCGAAGGCCGATACCTCGACACGACGGGCCTTGAGTTCGACGTTCTCACCGGCACGGACGCGGGCGTAGGAGCGCTTGCCGTCGACCTTGATCGCCGAGACGGCGCTGGGCACCTGATCGATGGGGCCGCGCAGCTTGGCCACGGCGGCCTCGATGGCCGCAGCGTCGACACGAGCGAGATCGGACGGATCGGCGAAGCGATCGGGCTCGGAATCGGCATCATCGGTCGGCGTCGATGCCCCCAGGCGAATGGTGGCGAAGTAGGTCTTCGAGACCCCGGTGATGTAGGTGAGCAGCTTGGTGCCGCGGCCGAGGCCGAGCACGAGGACGCCCGTGGCCATCGGGTCGAGAGTGCCGGCGTGGCCGACCTTCTTCGTCCCGAACCAACGGCGGATGCGGGAGACCACGCCGTGGGAGCTCAGTCCCTGCGGTTTGTCGCAGACAAGGACGCCCTGTGGGGAAGTATCGCTCACTGGGTGTGCGATCAGTTGAAGGACGCGTGCACGTGGTCGAAGTGGTTGGCGGTCGCGTCTCCGCGGTCCTCCATGCCCTTCCAGCCCTGTCCGGGCATCCAGATGCGCTGCTTCCAGATGACGTACTTGACGTTGAGGGCGCTCTGGTTCTGGATGAGGTATTCGGCGATGCGGTCGCCGGTGGATCCGGTGATCATGATGTCGACGGCTTCACCGGTGTTGTGATCCGAACCGGTGCCGGGGCGACGTCCGCCGAAGGTCTTGACCTCGGGGAACTTCGCGCAGACAGCACGGTAGCCGTTGACGGCGTTCGGCAGCAGGCCGGACTCGATCGAGGAGGACACGCTGCACGGCGGTGCCGAGGTGTCCGAGGAGGTGCCTTCGCCGGAGGACTTCTCATCGGAAGACTTCTCATCGGAGGACGAATCGTCGCTCTTCTCCTCAGCAGCCGAGGATTCCGCGGTCGGCTTGGGCTTCGGCGGAGCCTTGACCTCGAGATCGGTCTTCGAGGTCTTGTTCTTGTACTTCGGGTCGTCCTTGACCTTCTCCAGGTACTCTTCGCCGGCCTTCTTGCGTTCGGCGTCGAGTTCTTTCTGACTCGGGGTCGAGGCAGTGGTCGACTCCTCGGGGGTCGTCGATGCGGCCTCGGTGGTGACGTTGCCGGACTCGGGCGGACCCATGACGACGGTCGAACCGACGACGGCGGCGGTCGCGGCTGCAGGAACGGCGATCGCGGCGACGACGGGACGCTGCTTGACGGTCGCCAGCACGGAAGTCGCCGAGGACGGCGCATTCGCTGCGCGTCGGCCTGCGGGGCGCTTGCCGGGAGTCAGGTCCCGGATCAGCTGCTTCGCGAACGACGGCTTCGGTGAGGAGTGCTTACCCAATGCAGAATTCCCTTAACAGAGTCGTAATCATTTCGTTACCGCAAAAAGTCTACGACATCTCGGAAAGATAACAAAACTGTTACGAGAACTCTTTTCGTGACGTGACGAAGCTCAAATCGGACCCGGAACGGCCGTTCCGCCGCTCTCCACCCGATGACCAGGCGCGATGCAGTCTGTTCGCTGGAATGCGACGATCACTCCTCGTCGGCGTCGTCGGCCTTCTTGTACGGGTCGGATTCACCTGCATGCTGCGCGTTCTTGGCCAACCCGGCGACTCGAGCGTCGTCGGCGGCGGCCTGAGCGAGCAGTCCGTCGAGACGGGCGGCCGCCTCGGGGACGGCATCGGCGATGAATTCGAGGCTCGGGGTCAGACGGATCGTCAGCCCCTTGCCGACCTCGGAGCGGATGAAGCCCTTGGCCGATTCGAGGGCATGACCGGTGCCGACGAGATCCTGGTCGTCGCCGTAGACGGTGTAGAAGATGGTGGCGTGCTGCAGATCGCCGGTCACGCGAACATCGGTGACGGTGACGAAGCCGAGGCGGGGATCCTTGAGCTTGCGCTCGATGGTGCTGGCGACGATGACCTTGATCTGGTCGGCGATCTTGCGGGCCCGTGTCGAGTCTGCCATGGTGTGTGTCCTTCTGTTCGGGGCCGGAACAACTCTTCCGGCCCTATGTTAGCTGTGGAATCGAACCGGCTCCGGCCGGTCCCCCATTCAGGGGGCCGACCGGAGCCGTCGACTCACGGTATGAGTCCCATCCTCCTCGGCTGCGCTGCTGCGGCTGTCGAATCAGCGGGTGGAACTCGCGGTGCGACCGATCAGTCGCGCGGCTTCTCTTGCATCTCGAAGGTCTCGATGATGTCGCCTTCGCGCAGGTCGTTGAACTTGCCGAGTCCGATACCGCACTCGTAGCCCTCGCGGACCTCGGTCGCATCGTCCTTGAACCGGCGCAGCGATTCGATGTGGACGTTGTCGCCGATGACGATTCCGTCGCGGGTGACGCGAGCGGTCGAGTTCCGCTTGATGAGGCCGTCGCGGACGATCGAACCGGCGATGTTGCCGAACTTCGAGGAGCGGAAGACTTCGCGGATCTCCGCGGTACCGGTCTGGACCTCTTCGTACTCGGGCTTGAGCATGCCCTTGAGCGAGGACTCGATGTCGTCGATCGCCTGGTAGATGACCGAGTAGTAGCGGACGTCGACGCCTTCGCGGTCTGCCAGGTCGCGAGCCTTCGCTTCCGGACGGACGTTGAAGCCGAGGACGATCGCGTTGTCGACCGTGGCCAGGTTGATGTCGTTCTCCGTGATCGCACCGACGCCGCGGTGGATGATCCGCAGGTCGACGTCGTCGCCCACATCGATCTTGAGCAGCGAATCCTCGAGCGCTTCGACAGCACCGGAGACGTCACCCTTGAGGATGAGGTTGAGCATGTCGACCTTGCCCTCAGCCAGAGCCTTCGTGAAGTCCTCAAGGCTGATGCGCTTGCGACCGCGGGCCTGAGCGGCGTTGCGCTCGATGGCGTCACGCTTCTCAGCGATCTGACGGGCCGTGCGGTCGTCATCGGTGGAGATGAACGAGTCACCGGCACGCGGGACGGACGACAGGCCGAGCACCTGCACGGGGCGGGAGGGCCCGGCCTCCTCGACGACGTTTCCGTTCTCGTCGAACATCGCACGCACACGTCCGTAGGCGGTGCCGCAGACGATGGCGTCGCCCTGACGCAGGGTGCCGGACTCGACGAGGACGGTGGCAACCGCACCGCGGCCCTTGTCGAGCTTGGCTTCGATCGCGATGCCGCGAGCGGACTTGTCGGGGTTCGCCCGCAGGTCCAGGGCCGCATCGGTGGTCAGCAGAACGGATTCGAGCAGCTGGTCGATGCCCTCGCGCTTGAGCGCGGAGATCGGCACGAACATGGTCTCGCCGCCGTATTCTTCGGCCACGAGGTTGTATTCGGTCAGCTGCTGCATGACCTTGGCGGGGTTGGCGCCTTCCTTGTCGATCTTGTTCACGGCCACGACGATCGGCACATCGGCCGCCTGAGCGTGGTTGAGAGCTTCGATCGTCTGCGGCATGACGCCGTCGTCGGCGGCGACCACGAGGATCGCGAGGTCCGTCGACTTCGCACCACGGGCACGCATGGCGGTGAACGCCTCGTGACCGGGGGTGTCGAGGAAGGTGATCTTGCGGTCTTCGCCCTCGTGCTCGACCTCGGCCTGGTAGGCACCGATGTGCTGGGTGATTCCGCCGGCTTCGCGGGAAGCGACATTGGCCGAGCGGATCGCGTCGAGCAGCTTGGTCTTACCGTGGTCGACGTGACCCATGACGGTGACGACCGGCGGACGTGCCTGCAGGTCCTCGTCGTCCTCTTCTGCGGCTTCGGCATCGAGGTCGATGTCGAAGGTCTCCAGCAGCTCACGATCTTCGTCTTCGGGCGAGACGATCTCGATCTTGTAGCCGAGCTCTTCGCCGAGGACCTCGAAGGTCGCCTCGTCGAGGGACTGGGTGATCGTGGCCATCTCACCGAGGTGGAAGAGCACGGTCACGAGGTTCGTCGGATCGGTATTGATCTTCTCGGCGAAGTCGGCCAGCGAGGAGCCGCGACGCAGACGCAGCGGCGTGTTGCCGTCTCCGCGCGGAACGGTGACGCCACCGACCGAGGGAGCCTGCATCTGTTCGAGCTCTGCGCGCTTCGCCCGCTTCGACTTGCGTCCCTTCTGACGGGGACCGCCGCCGCGGCCGAATGCACCCTGCGTGCTTCCGCGACCGCGACCTGAACCGCGACCACCGGGACCGCCGCCGGGTCCACGACGAGGACCGCCGGGAGCGCCGCCCGGGGCACCGGGTGCACCGCCGCCTGGGGCGTTTCCGCGTCCGCCGCCGCGACCGCGGCCGGGAGCGGGCTTGTTCAGTGCCGAGTTCTTCAGCATCGACGGGTTCGGGCGTGGTGCGCCCGGGCGAGGTGCCGGACGGGGACCGCCCGAGGATTCCTCACCGGATCCGCGCTGCTTCTGGCCGGGCTTCGGCATTCCCTGCGAAGGCGCAAACGGATTGTTTCCGGGGCGTCCGCCCTGGCCACCCTGACCGCCTTGACCGCCCTGGCCGGCACGACCGCCGGGCTTGGGTCCGCGACCGGGCTTCGGCATTCCCTGCGAGGAAGCGAAGGGGTTGTTTCCGGGACGCGCGGCACCACGACCGCCGGGCTTCCCGGCAGCACCCGGCTTGGGAGCGCCGGGCTTCGGCGCACCGGGCTTGGGTGCGGCAGCCGGCTTCGGGGCACCGGGCTTCGGCGCCGAGGAGGCAGCCGGCTTGGCAGCGGGAGCCTCGGTCGATTCGGCTGCCTCCGGGGCAGCCGGGGTCGCCGGCTTGGCGGCAGGCTTCGGTGCGGACTTCGCAGCGGGGGCGGCATCCTCGGCGGGGGCCGATTTCGCCGCACCGGCGGACTTCGCAGCACCCGGCTTGGCGGCCGACTTCGCGGCGGGCTTGGGTGCGGGCTTCGCACCGGGTTTCGGGGCTCCGGGCTTCGCGGCCGGCTTGGCGGCCTTCTTCGCGCCGGTGGACTTCTCACCATCAGCGGAAGAGGAATCGGCGAATGCCTCCTTCACGCGGCGCACGACGGGCGCTTCGAGCGTCGAAGAGGCGGAGCGAACGAATTCGCCCATGTCCTGGAGCTTTTCGAGGACGTTCTTACTTGTTGTGCCGAGCTCTTTCGCGAGCTCATGGACACGGGGCTTTGCCACAGTTCTCCTGTCCGGGTTCTTTCCCGGTCAGGAAAGAACCTCATCAATGAAGAGCAGTACTCATTTCACTGCTCTCTCGAATTCCGTTTGGGTGTCATCGTGCGACACTCACAACTTGTCATCCATTCGGCTACCCGTTCTCTTTGGGTTCGGTGTCCGGCCTCGGGAGGTCCGAGGCGGTGATCTTCGTTCGAAAGGATCGAGCGAAGGCGGCAGTGGTCAGGGCCTTGTCCAGGCACTTCGCATCAGGATGCACCCACGCACCACGTCCCGGCAGTGTCGCTGACACATCGCGGACGACGGCGGGGTGCTGATCGGGGCGGAACACGAAGCGTGTCAGCTCGTCCCGACCGGCCTTCTGCCTACAGGCGATGCACGTCCTTACGGGTCCATCACCAACATTCACAATGAATGATTCTACAGCACCGGCACCCGGGCTCGCGCCAAGGGGGCCAGTGGTGCGAATCACTGCACGAGGCTATTCGCCTGCGACGATGTCGATCTTCCAGCCGGTGAGCTTGGCTGCCAGGCGGGCGTTCTGCCCTTCTTTGCCGATGGCCAGGGACAGCTGGTCGGTGGGGACGACTGCGCGGGATTCCTGAGCGGCGGCGTCGAGGATCTCAACGCTCTTGGCCTTGGCCGGGGACAGGGCGTGTGCGATGAACTTCGCCGGGTCGTCGGAGTAGTCGACGATGTCGATCTTCTCCTGGCCGAGTTCGTTCATCACCGCACGCACACGGGAGCCGAGTTCGCCGATGCACGATCCCTTCGCGTTGACTCCCGGCTTCGTGGCGCGCACGGCGAGCTTCGTGCGGTGGCCGGCTTCGCGGGCCAGGGACACGATCTCGACAGTGCCGTCGGCGATCTCCGGAGCCTCATGGGCGAAGAGTCGGCGCACGAGGTTCGGGTGGGTGCGGGAGACGGTGACCGAGGTGCCCTTCGTGCCCTTGTGCACGTCGGCGATGTAGACGCGCAGTCGGGTGCCGTGGGCGTAGGTTTCGCCGGGGACCTGTTCGTGCGGGGGCAGCACGGCTTCGACGTCTCCGATGTCGACCTGGACCATCTGCGGGTCGCGGCCCTGCTGGATGATGCCCGAGACGATCTCGCCCTCACGGCCCTTGAATGTGCCCAGCAGCGTCTCGTCCTCGACATCGCGCAGCCGCTGGTGGATGACCTGCCGAGCGGTCTGGGCGGCGATGCGGCCGAAGCCGGTGGGAGTGTCGTCGAACTCGCCGATCGGGTTGTCGTCGTTGTCGAATTCCACGGCGAGGATGCGCACCTCGCCGGTGGACTTGTCGAGTTCGGCACGGGCGTCGGGCCAGGCCCCTTCGGTCTTCTGGTAGGCGAGGAAGAGCGCCTGTTCGATGAGTTCGATGAGGGTTTCCAGCGGAATCTCACGCTCTCGTTCGATGACGCGCAGAACATTGAGGTCGATGTCCATGTCTAAGTCCTCTCTCGCTCAACCGAGCATTGAATTGTCTGTGTTCACTTATGCAGGCGTAACAGTCTATCCCAGTCCGCGCCCGCACTCTGTCTGCGAAGGGGCCGCCGCACTGCCGGAGGTACGTGAGGTTCGCCTCAGCGGAACTTCAACTCCACCTGGGCCTTGCGGATCTCGCCGAGGTCGACCGTCTTCGACTCCTTGCGCTGGGGGTCCGTGCCCGTGATCGAACTCTCCCCCACCTCGGCGAGGTCGAGCTTGAAGGTGTCCTTCTTCGTCGTGATCTCCAGGCGACGGCCGATGACGCGTCGGAAGTGGCGTGGGGTCTCCAGCTTCCGGGTGGCACCAGGGCTCGTGACCTCGAGCTGGTACGGCTTGTCCCGGAAGATCTCGACCTCGTCGAGGGCGTCGCCGACGATCTTCGTCGATTCGGCGATCTTCTCCATCGACATCGGATCGGTGCTCGATTCGTCGAGGTCGACGACGACAGTGAGCGTGCGCCGCGGACCGGCCGCCACCGCTTTGACGGTCTCGAGGTGGAATCCCGCATCCTGCAGGGGCGGGGCGAGCAGGCCCTTGATCCGCTCGACGTCTTCGTCCATTTCTCCTCCATATCCTTGTGCGTCCCCTTCGCCGAGGCGGGGCGAGGGGGCTGGCGCACCGTGCACGTGTGCGACCGCCGTGTTCTCACCCACCCTAAGCGACAGCCGCCGTCGAGGTTAAGCCTTCGTCGCGGTTCCGCCGGGTGCGAGTCTCATTCTGCGGTCGGGCGGGCGTCGGGCGGGAGACGGTCGGTGTCCCTCGGCGATGGCGGGTGCCCCTCGGCGATGGCGGGGCATCCGATAGGATTGCCGTATGCATTTTCCCGTCAGTCGCCGCGGCCTGTTGACTGCCGGCGTCGGCGGGTTGAGTCTGGGCCTGCTCACCGCCTGCGGCCTGCGACTCGATCAGGATCCCGAGATCCCCACTCATGATGCGACTCAGCAGCTGCGCAATCGTCTGGCCCGCATCTTGGACTCCGCTTCTCCCGGCGCCGGTGATCCCGAAACCGCGGGTGAGGACCTTGCTGACTTCGCTGCGGCGATCGGTCCCGAATGGAACCCGCCGACCGAATTCGCCACCGAGGCACCTCCGACCGAGAAGAACCGCACCTTCGTCCAAGCCGCCGAGGTGGCTTCCCGCGCAGTGTTCGAGGCCTCAGCGTCCTTAGGTTCGGATCTCATTCCCGTCCTGGCCGATGTGGCCACGGGTCTGGCTCTGGTCGCTGGGACGAAGAAACCGGAGATCATCACTACCGCCGACGAACTCATCCGCGCCGGCCGTGAGGAACTCGACCAGAGCAGGGACGGCGGCGATGATGCGACTGCGTCTCCCAGTGCCACCGGCGGGGCCGACGCGGATGCCGGGACGGACGACTCCGGAAGCCAGGTGCCGAAGGGTCGGGCGGAGATGTTCAACGCGATACTCAATCAGTCGCGGGCGGCCGCGTACGGCTATGAACGGCTGGCCGTGAACTTCGATTCGAAGTCGAGTGAACGCAAGGCTGCGCTGGCCAGGCTCGAATCCTTGGGTACCCTGTCCGGGGAGATGCTCGAACGACTCGGTGAGGACGCAGCCGATCCGGCCGCCTCGGCGTGGAAGCTCGATCCCACCCCGACGGATGCGGACTCCGCGAAAGAGTTGGCTCTGTCATTGGAAGACGGCATCGCTTCCGCGCTTCTGCCCTGGTTGGAGGCGGACGCCTCGGCGATTCTCCGGCTCTGGGAATCGGCCCGGAACCGGATGGTCTTCGCCGCTCCGCAGCCGCTGCGTTTCACCTATGACGAACCCGGGCAGGCGGAGGTGCAGGAGTGAAGGTCCCACCGGTTCTCTACCGCGCGACGCGCGAGATCATCGGCGAATATCGCACCGATTCGTGGGTTGCCGCGCTCGACTATATGGCCAATGAGCTCCTCGATCGGTGGAAGCTGCGCTTCGACGATGTACCGGGGGCACCGTGGGCCGGGTGTGAGTCCTTGGTGATTCCGGTGCTCACTCAGGAGAACTATCAGGGGGTGCTGCGGTTCGCGGCTCCCACCTCGGCACATACGGCAGCGCATGCGCAGGTGCTGCGGGCGCTGAAGATGTGGAACGGGCACGGCGCGGTGCGGGTCATCCGGGATGATCGCAGCTTCCGGGTCACTCTGCAGGAGCGGCTGCGCACGAAGGACAATCTGTCCGTGCTGCCACTGGCCGATGTGCCTCCGGTGTGGGGTGCGCTGCAGCGGTCCTTGGAGATTCCGGCGACCTCGGAGTTCCTGCGGGTCCAGGATGTCGTGGCCGGATGGCTGAACTCGTTCGATGCCGATGCCGCGTTGCTGACCGGGTGGTCGGAGGCGGGTCCTCACGATTCTCTGCTGCTGTCGTTCGCCCGCAATTGGATGCAGACTCTGGCGTCCTCGGATGAGAACTGGCTCATCCATGCCGATCTGCACTACTACAACATCCTCGCCGGCAATCCCGACCCGACGGGCATCTCGACGTGGAAGGCCATCGATCCGCAGCCCTTGGCCGGTCCGACCGCATACACCTTGGCCCCGGTGCTGTGGAACCGTCTGGCCGAGATCCCCTCGGATCATCCGCAGGCGCAGGCGGCGTGGCTGCGTGGTTTCGCCACGGACCTGGCGCTGTGCGCCGGGGTCGATCCGCAGTACGGGATGGGGGCGACCGTGGCTCGCGAGATCACGAACATGTTCTGGTATCTGCGCGCTGCCTCCGGCGGGTCGAATTCGAGCCTGGCCGATGCTGCCCGCTCCCTGTGGGTGGCCCGCGCGCTGTCCGGCGCCGATGTCGCCGGAGTCAACGCCCACGCCCTCAAACCCATCGGCTAACCCTATTGCTACCTGACGGCGGCCCAGATACCTCGCGCGAGGTTGCTGGGCCGCCGTCAGGTGGCAATTAGTGGATGAGGGTGGAGATGAAGTCGAAACCGAGTTTGAGGATCAACGCGGAGACGACGATGACGAAGACGACGCGGACGAACCCGGAGCCCCTCGCCAGCGCGGTGCGCGCACCGAAGATCCCGCCGGTGACATTGCCGACGGCCATGATCACACCCAGCAGCCAGACGACCTGACCGTCGGGGATGAAGTAGACGAGCGCCCCGAAGTTCGTCGCCCAGTTGATCACCTTCGCCGTGGCCGAGGCCTGCAGGAACGAGAATCCGATGATCGAGACGAAGGCGATGACGAGGAACGATCCCGTCCCCGGCCCGAGCACTCCGTCATAGACGCCGATGACGAGCCCGATCAGCCACGACAAGGCATGGTGGCGTTTCGACGTTTCCCCGAACCGCAGCGTGGCATCGGCGCCGAGGCTCGGATTGAGGACGGTGAAGATCCCGACCCCGATGAGCGCGAGCAGGATGATCGGGGTGAAAGCCTCGCTGGGCACCAAGGTCGCGAGCTTCGCCCCGAGCACGGCACCCAAGAACGCCGAGGCCGCGGCCGGAATCGTCGCCGACCGGTCCGGGGTGATCTTGCGCAGATAGGTGACCGCCGAGGCGGTCGTGCCCGCAATCGACCCGATCTTGTTCGTCGCGACCGCCTGCACGGGGCTCATCCCCGGCACGAGCAGCAGCGCGGGCAGCTGGATCAGTCCGCCCCCGCCGACGACGGCATCGATCCACCCGGCCAGAACTCCCGCGGCGAGCAGCCACAGGACCATCGTCCAGGTGACATCGATTCCTCCGGCGAGGGCTTCGAACACCGAGGCGGCTCAGGCGTTCTGGTCGGCGCTGATCGCCGCGTCGGCTGCGGCTGCAGCCTTCGCGTACGCCTCACGCACACGTGCCACGGTGGCAGGAACCACCTCGGCGACGGGCTGGTCGGACTTCTCCCCGGCCAGACGGTCGCGGACCTCGACGACGCCATCGGCCAGACCGCGGCCGACGACGATGACGGTGGGAATGCCGATGAGCTCGGCATCGGCGAACTTGAATCCGGGAGAGACCTTATTGCGGTCATCGAGCAGGACGCTGATGCCTTCGGCCTCGAGTTCGGTCGTCATCTTCTCGGCGGCTTGAGCGATCTCCTCACTCTTGCCGGCGACGATGATGTGCACATCGGCCGGGGCCAGGTGCTGGGGCCACAGGAGCCCGTCCTCGGAATGGTATTCCTCGGCGATGCAGGCCATGACGCGGGTGACGCCGAGGCCGTAGGAGCCCATGGTCACGGTCGTCGCCTTGCCGTTCTGGTCGAGCACCTTGAAGTCGAGGGACTCGGCGTACTTGCGGCCGAGCTTGAAGATCTGACCGATCTCGACACCGCGGGCCAGCTCCAGCGGACCGGAGCCGTCCGGAGCCGGATCGCCGAGGACGACCTGGGCGGCTTCGATGGTGCCGTCGGCAGTGAAGTCCCGTCCTGCGACGAGGTCGAAGACGTGGCGTCCGGGCTCATTGGCTCCGGTGATCCAGCGGGTGCCGTCAACGACGCGAGGGTCGAGGAGGTAGCGGATCTTCGAGGGCGATTCGAGGCCGAGAACCGGCGCGTCGAGGGAGTTGCCGGGTCCGATGTAGCCCTTGACGAGCTCCGGATGAGCGGCGAGATCCTCAGCCGTCGCGGCTTCGAGGTCGACCTCACCGTCGCCGAGCGTGCCGGTGCCGGCGGCCCGGTCGAGATCGACTTCGCGGTCGCCGGGCAGGCCGATGACGATGATCTCGCGGGTGCCGTCGGGGTGGGTGACGGCGCAGACGACGTTCTTCAGCGTGTCCGCAGCGGTCCACTCACGATCGGAGCGCGGGTGCGAGGCGTTCGCCGCGGCCACGAGGGTCTCGATGGTCGGGGTGTCGGGGGTGTCCTCGACATGCGCGGCCGGCGACTGCAAGTAGGGAATCGCCTCGGGGACGATCGAGGTCACGGCCTCGACGTTCGCGGCATATCCGCCGGGCGACTTCACGAACGTGTCCTCCCCGACCTCGGAAGGGTAGATGAACTCCTCTGTCCCGGAGCCGCCCATGGCACCAGGGGTCGCCTTGACCGGCAGGCACGGCAGGCCGAGGCGAGCGAACGCGCGCAGGTAGGCCTCGCGCATGGCTTCGTAGGAGGCGTCGAGTCCGGCGTCGTCGATGTCGAAGGAGTAGGCGTCCTTCATGATGAACTCGCGACCGCGCAGCAGTCCGGCGCGGGGGCGAGCCTCGTCGCGGTATTTGGTCTGGATCTGGTAGATCGACAGCGGCAGGTCTTTGTACGAGGAGTAGAGGTCCTTGACCAGAAGGGTGAAGACCTCCTCATGGGTGGGGGCGAGGATGTAGTCGTTCTCGCGGCGGTCCTTGAGGTGGAAGAGGTCGGGACCGAAGGCCTCCCAACGGCCGGACTTCTTGTACGGATCGGCGGGCAGCAGGCCCGGGAAGTGGACCTCTTGGGAGCCGGCGAGCGCCATCTCTTCTCGCACGATGGCTTCGATCTTGCCGAGCACGGCCAGTCCCAGCGGCAGCCACGTGTAGATTCCCGGTGCTGACCTGCGGATGTATCCGGCACGGTGGAGCAGTTTGTGGCTGGCCACCTCGGCGCCGACCGGGTCTTCCTTCTGGGTTCGCACGAACAGGGACGACATGCGCAGGGCCATGGGTAAATCTCCTCAACTTGTCAAGACTCAGATCGAACACTATCGCACGCGGGCGAGCCGGAGGGAATCGGAGCGGGCGCGGATTCGTCACCTGCGGGAAGAGAATTAGACTGGTGGCTGCAGCACCGAAGCCCGGCATCGGTCGGGGCCGTCCGGTCCCCGCCCGGTCCCCGCTGAAATGACGAGTCCGAACGATACGAAGAGCATGCCTGATCCCAGCCAACTCACGCAGTTCCCGCGGCCCTCGGTCGCGGTCGACACCGCGGTCCTCTGCCCCGTGCCCGGCCGTGGCCTGCATGTTCTCATGACCCATCCCGGAGATGGGGTGTGGCAGCTGCCCGGGTCGATCCTGCGTCCGCAGGAACGCCTCGCCGAGGCAGTCGCCCGCTGTCTGCGCGAAAAGGCTCGTTTGGTCGACCGCGCCCCCGTCCAGCTGCACGTGTTCGACCAACCCGACCGCGATGATCGCGGCTGGGTGATCTCCGTGGCCCACCTCGATGTTCTCTCCGCCTCCGATGTCGGACTCGCCGAGGAGGACGATCCCACCGAGGCGGCCGTGGCGGATGCTCCGGCGCAGGTGACGGAATCTTCCCCCGCCGAGGCGGTCCTCCCCGAGGCGGCCGACCCTGATCCTGCCGAATCGGATTCCGATCACCCGGACTCCCCCGTCCACCGGCGGAAGCTCGTGCCCGTCCACGATGTCGGCGAGCTCAGCGCCGAGCATCAGGAGATCGTGCGCGTGGCCGTGCACCGACTGCGGGCGTTCCACGAACGCACCCCGGATCCCTTCGGGCTCCTGGAGAAGGAGTTCTCGCTGCGGCAGCTGCGCGAGCTCCACGAGATCGTCGCCGGGGAGAGCCTCCAGGCAGATACGTTCCGCCGCACCATGCTGCCGCTGCTCGATCCCACCGGGGAGGCCGTCAGTCAGGGGCGAGGGCGTCCCGCGCAGACTTTCACCCGGCGCTCGGCACTGGCGCTGCGCGCCGACTCCCGGATACAGGACCCCGATGGTGCCGATGCAGGGATGCCCTCGTCCGGCACCAATTTCTCGGACGGTCATCGTTGATGACCGAGATCAACCGCGATGCCGGAAAGCACATGCGCGTCGACGTGTGGCTGTGGACGACGCGGATGTTCAAGACCCGCAATCTCGCCACTCAGGCCTGCCGCGGCGGGCATGTGCAGGTCGACGGTCAGCGCGTCAAGGCCGCGCAGAAGGTGAGCATCGGCCAGGAGGTGCGTGTGCGCAAGGCCGGGTCCGAATTCATCTGGAAGATCACCGGTTTCATCCCCACGAGGATGCAGGCCTCCATCGCCGTCCAGTGCTATGAGGACCTCACTCCCCCGCCCGATCCGGCGCTGCGCGGATTCGTGCCCCGGCGAGACAAAGGGCTGGGGCGTCCGACGAAGAAGGACCGCCGGGAGATGGAGAAGTTCCTCGGCGATATGGCCAAACCTCAGTCGCGCAACCGCCGCGACTGATCCGCCGACCGCTCAGTACATGACGGTGGCGAAGGTGCCGACCTGTTCGAAGCCGACGCGGGCATACATGCGCAGCGCCGTTTCGTTGTAGTCATTGGCATACAGGCTCACCGTGGAATGCCCCTTGTCACGGGTACGCTGGACGACCGCGGCCATGCCCGCTGCCCCCAGACCCTGATTGCGCACTGTGGGATGGACCCATACTCCTTGGACCTGGACGATGCGGCGGGCACGGATGCCGATATCGGCCTTGAACAGCACCTGTTCGTCCTGCTCTTCGGCCGGCCACCGCGGCACCGCACCGCCTTGAGGGAGGGTGGAGGAGATCCGGGCGTAGCAGTTCTTGCCGCGGATGATCCCGCGCACCCGCGCCAGGTACCCGGCGGTGCCGTCCTCGATCGGTGAGAATCCGACCTCTTTGGTGAACATGTCCACACTGGCGGGAAACACCGCACCGAGGTCATCGAGGGTCACCCGGTGCACATGCTCATCGGCGGTGACCAGCGGATCCGAGCTGATGGCCAGCAGCGGCTGCCGTTCGCGCACTCCACGCGGTCGGCCCCAATTGAGTCGCTGCTGCAGGTCGAGGATGACGGACCGGCTGCCGATGAGTGAGCAGGACACGCGACCGTCGGCATTGAGTTTCCGGGCAAGCACCTCATTCGTCGCCGGAGTCGCTGCGACCGGGATGATGTTGCCGCCCACCCAGTAGGCGGCGACGGGCCGGTCACCATCGAAGATTCCGTACAGCGTGCCTGCCGGGGAGCCCAGACGGGCGGTGCCCGTGACTTCGAGCAGGGAGATGAGGTAGACGTTCTCGCAGGGGTTGCGCGCAAGCAGGTCCGTCAGCCACCGGGTGTGCTGATGTTCCAGTCGTGCGATCCTCAGCGCCATGTGCCCCTGAACTCTTTCTCAGCCGTCAGCATGGGCCAATGACTGGACCATGAAACTCTTCGTCCTCACAAGGTATCGCACCTAGCCGACGGTCACTTCAGGCGGCCCCGATGCAGCGCCCGATGGCTGCCCCGCGGCCTCCTCGGCGATGCGGTTGGCCTCATGGATGAGCGTCTCGACGATCTCGGATTCGGGCACGGTTCGGATGACCTCGCCCTTGACGAAGATCTGGCCCTTGCCGTTGCCGCTGGCCACGCCGAGGTCGGCGTCGCGGGCCTCACCGGGGCCGTTGACGACGCAGCCCATGACGGCCACCCGCAGCGGCACCTCCATGCCTTCGAGTCCGGCGGTGACGCGTTCGGCCAGCGTGTACACGTCGACCTGCGCGCGCCCACAGGACGGGCAGGAGACGATCTCGAGCTTTCGGGGCCGCAGGTTGAGGGATTCGAGGATCTGGTTGCCGACCTTGACCTCTTCGGCGGGAGGCGCGGACAGGGAGACTCGGATGGTGTCTCCGATGCCCTCGGCCAACAGGTGTCCGAAGGCGGTGGCGGATTTGATCGTGCCCTGGAAGGCGGGCCCTGCCTCGGTGACGCCGAGATGGAGGGGCCAATCGCCGCGCTCGGCGAGCAGCTCATAGGCGCGGACCATGATCACCGGGTCATGGTGTTTGACGGAGATCTTGAAGTCATAGAATCCGTGTTCTTCGAACAGGGAGGCCTCCCACAGCGCGGATTCGACGAGCGCCTCGGGCGTGGCCTTGCCGTATTTCTCCATCAGCCGTTTGTCCAGGGATCCGGCGTTGACGCCGATGCGGATGGACACGCCCGCCTCGGCGGCGGCCTTCGAGATCTCCTTGACCTGGTCGTCGAACTTGCGGATGTTGCCGGGGTTGACGCGCACTCCCGCACAGCCGGCGTCGATGGCGGCGAAGACGTATTTGGGTTGGAAGTGGATATCGGCGATGACGGGGATCTGGGATTTGCCGGCGATGATCGGCAGAGCCGCGGCATCATCGGCGGTGGGACAGGCCACGCGCACGATATCGCAGCCGGCGGCGGTGAGTTCGGCGATCTGCTGCAGGGTCCCGTTGATGTCCGTCGTCTGCGTCGTCGTCATCGACTGCACGCTCACCGGGGACTCGGATCCGACCCCCACTTTTCCGACATTGATCTGCCTCGTCTTCCTTCGCGGAGCGAGCACGGGAGGCGGCGGTGCGGGCATTCCGAGATTGACCGATGTCACGAAGGATCCCTTCAGTCAGGCTGTTGACCAGCCACAATGTCCGAGCCGGCGCCGATGCGGGACCCGGATTGTGCGAACCATCACCATTGTAGGACCTCCCACTGACACAGAACTGTCCGTCCACGGGGCATACCCCGGACAGTCCACCGGCGCACCCCGGGCGGCCCCCGCGCGACCTCGACTCCGCCCGCACCACGCCACGGCCCACTGGTCCCGATCCGGTGTCACCGGCTGACGGTAGTGTGAAGGTGACCTGACGTCTGCACGAAGGAGCAGCCCTGTGAGCACACCCGGATTCGTCGAACCCGATGTCGAGGCGGTGACTGCGGCTCTCGAGGCCGCAGCACAGAAGCTCGACGACCAGGGTGGATCTCTGGCATGGGGAATCTTTCGCCGAGGCGGCCCCGCCCGAACCGTGAACGGCGAGGCTCCGTACCGGATTGCTTCGATGACGAAGTCCTTCACCGCCGCAGCCATCGGGCTCCTCGCCGCCGACGGACTCGATCTCGACGCGCCCTTCGGCGCCCTGCTCCCGGAACTGACCGATACGGCCATCGCCGACCGCACCTGCCGGCAGGCGTTGACGATGAGCACCGGTTTCACCAAGGACGACCCGTGGGCGGACCGGATGGAGGCGATGACTCCGGCCGAGCTCACCGACTGGCTGCACCGCGGCGCCATCGCCTGCGCGCCCGCCGACACCGGCTATGAGTATTCGAACCTCGGCTATGCGCTTCTCGGCATGGTCGCCGAGGCGGTCACAGGCAGGGCTTTCACCGAACTCGTGTCCACTGAGATCTTCGATCCCCTGAAGCTCACGCGCACCGGTTTCGACCACACGGACTTCCCGGACCTGGCGACCGGGTTCCGCGTCGACCTGGGCGGCGGCCTCCACCCGGCCGAACTCACCGGCCCAGGAGTCTTCTCTCCCATCGGCGGGGTCATCTCCACGGTGAACGACATCGGCACATGGATGGACGCGCATCTCGACGCCCTCGAACGCATGGACTCCTATGCTTCCGGATCCTGGTCTCGGATACTGACCGACAACCAGCAGCCACGACGGACCATGGAAGTCCAGAAGAGCGACCACCACGCGGAGACACTCAGCTACGGATACGGTCTCGAGACTCGTCTGGACACACGTTTCGGCCGCATCGTCTGCCATTCCGGCGGCTACCCAGGATACGGTTCACATATGCGTTGGTTCCCCGATCTGGGGCTCAGCCTCGTCGTGCTCGGCAATACGACCTATTACCCGGCGCAGCGCGTCGTCCAGGACGCGCTCGACCTCGGTTGGGCGGCGGCCACGGGACGACAGGACACCCGGCTGGAACGTCAGGCCACCTCGGTGCCGGTGCCCCGTTATCCCGCCGCCCAACCCCAGATCGATGCTGTGATGGCCGCGGCGAACCTCGTCAACGACTTCGACGACACCGTCGCCGAGGCGATCTTCTCCATGAACATGGACCTCGACGAACCCCGCGAAGAGAGGCGGGAGCGCTTCGCCCGGTGGCGGGCGGAGAAGCAGATCGACCGTCCTCTCACCGAGGCGGACCTCGAGATGGTCTCCCCGTTGCGCGGAGTGGTCACAGTGCCGGGCACAGCAGATGAGAACGCCACGATCACGGTCGGCCTCAATCACCTCGGCGAGGTGCAGACGATCACCCTCAGTTCCTGAGTTCGATATCCCGCGGCGGCCCGTGAACCCACTCGCCCGGGCGACCCATGAGCCTGCCCGAGCGACCCGGCCTAACCGCCGGAGTTGAAGATCGCGTCGAGGGTGATGGGTTTGACGAGGTCGACGTAGACGAGCAGCGCCGTCATGCACAGCATCAGCCCGATGCACACGTACGTCAGCGGCAGCAGCTTCGCAGTGTCGAAGGGGCCGACCAGTCCGCGGCCGCGCCACCGGTTGATGCGGCGGCGCGCACCTTCGTAGAGACCCACGGCGATGTGTCCGCCGTCGAGGGGCAGCAGCGGGATCATGTTGAACGCGAAGAGGAAGATGTTGAGCGAGCCGAGCATGCCCAGTCCCATCTGTGCCTTGTCGACGACGTCGATCTGGTCGGTGGACACGATCTCGCCGGCGATGCGGCCGACGCCGACCATGCCGACGAGTCCTTCGGCGTCGCGGTCCTTCGTGCCGACGGCCACTTCGCCGATATCGACGAGTTTGACCGGCAGGGTGATGATTGCGTGGAAGACTCCGGAGACTTGGTCCCACACGGCGCCGGGGAATTCCTCGAGCGGCAGGGACTGACGTTCCTGGACGGGTCCGACGCCGAAGAATCCTTGGGTCTCGGTCTGCGGAGTTCCGTCCGGGTTGAGCACGGCCTTGCCTGCATCGTCGACCTTCGGCCGTTCGGTGGCGATGATCGGCACGGTCACCGTTTGGGCCTGACCATCGCGGATGAAGTCGACATCGACGCGTTCGCCTGCATGTTCCTTGATGACCGAGGACAGCTGGTCCCAGTCCTTCGTCTCGACGCCGGCGATCGAGGTGATCTCGTCACCCGGTTTGATCCCAGCCTCCCAGGCAGGGGTGAGCTGATCGTCGGGACGGCAGGTGTTCTGCTCCGAGGCGGGACGCTGCTGCGCTTCGGAGGCGGGCACCGCACATTCGACGACAGTCTGGACGGTCGTCGTCGGAGTGACCACACCGATGCCCAGCAGCGAGATCCCCATGATGAGGATGCCCAGGACGAGATTGACGAAGGGACCGGAGAACATGACGACGAGGCGTTTGGGCACGCTGAGCGCATAGAACGTCCGGTGCTCCTCCCCCGGCGCGATCTCCTGGTTCGAGAACTCCCGGGCATCGGCCATCGTGTCTTCGAACAGCCGCCCCTTCCGCTTCTTGCGGTCCCGGCGCAGCGGAGCGGCATCACCGTCATCCGTCCCCTCGCCGAGGCGGCCCGAGGTTTCGCTGCCCGTCGAGTCGAGTGCAGCGCCCGGTTCGCCGAGGCGGCCCGACGTGCCGTCGATCCCGCCGTCGACGCCGGCGGCAGTGCCGCCCTTCTGCGCAGCGGCGGCGGTCTCATAGCGGGACTTCGTCGCTTCCTCGGGCGGATACATTCCCGGCATCGCGATGAACCCACCGAGGGGGAACGCTTTGATGCCGTACTCGGTCTCACCGCGGCGGAAGGAGAACAGGGTCGGTCCGAAGCCGACCATATAGTGCGTGACTTTCACCCCGAACTTCTTCGCCGGGGTGAGGTGGCCGAGTTCGTGCAGCGCAATCGAGATCGAGATGCCGATGAGGAACAGGATGATCCCGACAATGTAGAGCACAACTGTCATCGGCGGCCCCCGTTCTGTTCAGCGACGTCGGCGCGAGCGAAGTCCCTGGCCCAGGCGTCGGCGGCCAGCACGGTCTCCACCGTGTGTTCGGCCGCAGGTTCGTGGGCGGCCAGAGCTCGGGACAGGCCTTTGTCGATTCCGGTGAAGGCGATGTCTCCGGCGATGAATGCGGCGACGAGTTCCTCATTGGCAGCGTTGAGCACAGCCGGGTAGCTGCGGCCTTTCTTACCGGCGTCGATAGCCAGACCGAGCGCAGGAAAGGCGAGATGGTTGACCGGCTCGAACGACCAGTGCATGGGCTGGCCCCAATTGTGCGGAACGGCCCTCGAAGTCAGTCGCTTCGTCGTTCCATCGTCCTGGGTGCCCAGCGCATAGGAGATCGGCAGGCGCATATCCGGTGGGGAGATCTGCGCGATCGTCGAGGCATCGGCGAACTCGACCATCGAATGGATCTGCGACTGAGGATGCACGACGACTTCGATGTGGTCGAAGTCGATGTCGAAGAGCAGGTGGGCTTCGATGACTTCGAGGCCCTTGTTGACCAGGGTCGCAGAGTTGATGGTGATCATCGACCCCATCGACCAGGTGGGATGGTTGAGCGCCTGGGCGGGGGTGACTCGACGCAGGGCATCACGGGTCATGCCCCGGAAGGGACCGCCCGACGCGGTGATGATGAGCTTGCTGACTTCACCGTGCGTGCCGGCGCGCAGCGCCTGGGCGATGGCGGAGTGCTCACTGTCGACCGGCACCAGGCGGGCCCCGGAGGCACGAGCGGCGTCGAGGACGATGGACCCGCCGATGATGAGGGATTCCTTGTTCGCCAGGGCCACGTCCGTGCCGCGTTCGAGGGCGGCCAGGGTCGCGCCGAGACCGGCGGCACCGGTGATCGCGTTGAGGACCATATCGGCGGCCAAGCCCGCGACCGCCTCGGCGGCATCGTCCCCGAGGTGGATGGCTTCGACAGGATCGGCGGTCCCCCGCTGGGCAGCCAGCTCGGTCAGTCGCGCACGCACCTCGGCCTCACCTCCGGCGGGTGGGGTCGTGAGCCCGATGACGGGGACGTGGAAATCGAGGGCCTGCTCGAGCAGAAGGTCGAGCTGGGACCCCGCGGCCAAGCCGATGATCGCGTGCTCGTCCCGGTGTTCGGCGAGGACATCAAGGGCCTGGGTGCCGACCGAACCGGTTGAGCCGACTACAATGAAACCACGTTTACTCACGCCAACCGATGATGCCAAAGTTCTCTGGGAAATGACTCGACACGGACACGTGTGTCGCCTAGCGGAACCTGGTCATCTGTAGTGCTTCGGGACACCGACCTTCCACCGGGTTCCGGTAAAACTGTGAATGAAGACAATCAATGGCGAAAGAGATGGATATGAGCAAGACGCTGAGCCCCGACGACATTCTTGGACTGGATTCGGTCTTCGAATCCGATGACCTCGAATTCGCATCGATCGTGAAGAAATGGCTGGACGAGAACGTCCGGGAGAAGATCGGCGACTACTTCCTCGACGCCACCATCCCCGCCCGGGAACTGGCCGAAGGACTCGGCGAGCTCGGGCTGCTCGGCATGCACCTCGACGGCTACGGCTGCGGCGGTTCGACGGCGACTCAGTACGGACTGGCCTGCCGCGAACTCGAAGCCGTCGACTCCGGTCTGCGCTCCCTCGTCTCCGTGCAGGGCTCGCTGGCGATGTTCGCCATCCACCACTGGGGATCGGAAGCACAGAAGGAAGAATGGCTGCCGAAGATGGCCGCCGGCAAGGCCATCGGCTGCTTCGGGCTGACCGAACCCGATGTCGGATCCGACCCGTCGGGGATGAAGACGACCGCGAAGAAGGACGGATCCGACTGGATCCTCAACGGCGCGAAGATGTGGATCACGAACTCCCCGGTCTCCGATGTCATGGTCGTGTGGGCCAAGACCGAAGAGGTCGACGACAAGGGCAAGAACGTCGTCCGCGGCTTCGTCGTCCCCTCGAACACCGAGGGTGTGCAGACCCCGGAGATCCACCGCAAGATCTCGCTGCGCGCCTCGATCACCGGTGAGATCGTCCTCGACAACGTCCGTCTGCCCGAGGATGCGATGCTGCCGAAGGCCAAGGGACTCAAGGGCCCCCTGTCCTGCCTGTCCGAGGCCCGCTACGGCATCGTCTTCGGTGTCACCGGTGCAGCCCGAGACGCGCTGCTCTCCGCACTGGAGTACACCGGCACCCGTGTCCAGTTCGATCGCCCGCTGGCGTCGTTCCAGATCACGCAGCAGAAGCTGGCGAAGGCCTTCGGCCAGTACTCGCAGATCACTCTGCTCGCCGCTCACCTGGGCAAGCTCAAGGACTCCGAGAAGGGTGTCCGTCCCGAGCAGATCAGCCTGGGCAAGATGGTCAACGTCGATACCGCGATGAACGTGTGCCGTGACCTGCGCGCCCTGTTCGGCGGGTCGGGCATCACGAGCGAGTACCCGCCGCTGCGTCACGCGGTCAACCTCGAGACAGTGCTCACCTACGAAGGCACGCACGAGGTGCACCAGCTGACCCTGGGTCGGACGATGACCGGAATCAACGCTTTCGCGAACTGAAACCAGTGAGCAGGGCACCCGCACTCCTCTGAACACAGTCAACGCCCGCCGATCCTGCTGAGGTTCGGCGGGCGTGCTGTATCTGCAGTCACCGGCTGGTTCAAAGTGCTGACGCACAGACTTCGCGCCCCGCGCCCGCACTTCGAACCAGTCGGTACGCAGCCGGCCGGCTGAAATCACCCGATTTCAGCCGGCCGTTGTCAGTTTCCACGACGCAGTTCGAGCACGACCGTCTGGTCATCCTCGCCGAGGTGGCTCCGGGCTTCCAGCCCCCGCTCGGCTGCGAATCCGGTGGCCTCTGCAATCTGACCTCGCCCGAGCTCAATGAGCAGCAAACCATCCGGGGCCAGCCAGTCCAACGACTCCGCGATGAGTTGACGAACGAGGTCGAGTCCGTCGCGTCCGCCGAACAGCGCGGTGCTCGGTTCGAAGTCGAGGGCCTCATGCGGCAGAAAATCGGCTGCCGTTTCAGGAACGTACGGCGGCACGGCAGCGATAACTGAGATCGACCGCCGCAGTGTATCGGGCAGTCCGTGGAGGCAGTCGAGGACATGCCCCGACACGGTAGTGCCGGACTCGTTTGCCTGTTCGGACCCGCCTGCCTGCGTCGACTCCCCCGCGTGCGCTGAGTCCTCCGACTGGATGCAGCGTTCGACATTCTCCACCGCACACCGCACGGCCTCCGCCTGAGCATCGCCGACGTGGATCTCCACCCCCGGCACCAAGGAGGCCACCACTGAGGCGACCGGGCCGACTCCGCTGAACGCTTCGAGCACAACGGGCCGGTCAGCAACAGAGTTTGAGCATGCGGTGGTCCTGGCCCCATTTCCCTGTGGGTCCAGCATCCGTCGGCTTACCGCGACTGTATGAGCAGCAAGCAGAGCAGTCCGCTGCCGCGGCACAAACACTCCGGGACGCACGCTCAGTCGCAGACCCGCGACATCAACCCAGCCGACTATCTGCTCGAGGGGTTCACCGGCCACGCGACGTGCAACGAGCTCATCGAGTTTCGGCACAGAGCCAGCTGCAGACTCCAGCAGGATCGCTTCCTCGTCCTCGGCGAAGACACAGCCGGCCGCGCGCAGAGCAGCCGCCGTCTCAGCCGAACGCGGATCAGCAGGCCGCGGGTCCGCGGAAGCCGGAACGTCGACACCATCGTCGGCGTCGAAGCCCCCATGCGTCCAGGGCTCAGGAAGCAGAGAGAACCTCGGTGCGGTACCATTCGAGGCTCGTACCCGCCTCAAGATCACCGTCGTCGGTGAGCAGCAGAGTGCGCTGCGGGTCGAGCGGCACTACTGCGGCGAATTCGACGCGGGAGTCGCGCATCGCCTGGTCGAGGTTCGCGGTCTCGGAGCCGATCGTCACTCCGACGCCTTCGAAGCGCGACCGGGTGACCCGCACGGAGGCACGCCCCGGCTCGACCGGTTCGTCTTCGATGGCGTGGAGAACCACTAAGTCTGAGGCAGAGTCAGACGGAGCTCCTGCTCGCAGATCCACGACGAGCCCGATCCGGGCGGCAGCAAGAACACCGAGCGCCCGCGCCAACGGCGGGACATCCTCGGCGAAGGTGAGCCGGGCACCGGATTCCGGAACCACGCCCATGGCACGGAGCACTCCGGCGAGCTTCGAACTGCGGTCGAGCACCTCGGCGCGGTCGAGCTCGACGGGAACGGACAGGGCCTTGACCAGGCGGGGATCCGTGACTTCCCGGCCGTCGACGAGCGGTTTCTCCGGAGCGGGTCCGGTCAGCACGATGTCTTCGGCCTTGCCCATCGCGATCGGAAAGTCGAGGAGTTCGTAAACCGGGTTGAGCGTGCCGGGATCGGTCGCGGTCGGGACCGCGAAGTAGTGGAAATCAGTCAACGGAGGCCATCACTTCGACGACGCGGTCGATGAACGCATCGACCTGGTCCTCGTTGTACGCCTTCTTGCCTTTTGCGGTCTTGAACAGCACGCGGCGGACCTGGTCGACGCTCATCGCCACGCCCTGAGTGAAGTACGAGTTGACCTTGTCGCACATGTCGTCGACCTGGGTGATGTCGTAGCCGATGACTCCGGGAGGAGGATTGTCGAAGCGCTCACCGGGTTCACGGACCAGTCGACCCCGTAGCGACGCGGCCACACGGGTGAGCTCGGAGACCCAGGCGTCCTGCCCGGACTGCGCGATCAGACGGTCTCGGGCCTGCTTGGCGAATGCATCTTCGAGACGGTCGAGCGCGGCGTCGACGACGGCGACGTGGTAGCCCTTGCGGACGAGATCGAAACCGACCGTGCGCACCGCCCGGGAGTCGAGGTCGCCGGGCTGCGGCGTCGGCCGTTCGAAGGACTCACGTGCACGCTTGAAGAAGCTGTCGACCTGCTTGGGGTCGTATCCGTTCTTCCAACCGGACATTCGAGGGAAAGTCGTGTCCGCCATGTCTCCTCCAGAAGCGAGTGGCTGTGGTGTTTCCACCATAATAGATGGAAGCCGCAGCAATTGCGTTGCCGCGGTCCGCAGTTGCCGAACCGGGCGTCGATCAGTCGGCTGCGGCGAGCTGTCCGCAGGCGCCGTCGATATCGGATCCGCGGGTATCGCGGATCGTCGTCGGAATGCCCTGATCGATGAGGCGGCGGACGAATTCGTCGGCGACCTCCGGTTCCGAGGCCGTCCACACCGAGCCCGGAGTCGGGTTGAGCGGGATCGGGTTGACATGGACCCAGCCGCGTCCGCGGGCGTTGAGCTTCTTGGCCAGCAGTTCCGCACGCCACGCGTGGTCGTTCATGTCCTTGATGAGCGCGTATTCGATGCTCACCCGCCGTCCGGTCACCTGGTAGTAGCTATAGGCGGCGTCGATGGCCTCATCGGCCTTCCAGCGCGTGTTGACCGGGATCATCTCATCGCGCAGTTCGTCATCGGGTGCGTGGAGGCTGAGGGCGAACGTGACGGGGATGTCTTCGGCGGCGAGTTTGTTGATGCCGGGCACGAGTCCGACCGTGGAGATCGTGATCCGCCTGGCCGACATGCCCAGTCCTTCGGGGCTCGGTCCGACGAACCGGCGCACCGCGTTCATCACTCGCTTGTAGTTGGCCAGGGGTTCGCCCATGCCCATGAAGACGATGTTCGAGACCCGTTCGGGGCCATTCGCCGAGGCGGCCGTGGCCTCCCCGTCGAATCCGGCTTCTCCCGCCGCTTCGTCCTCATCGGCTTCCGCGCCGAGCGCGGTCTCTCCCGCACCGGGCATATCCGACTTCGGGGCTTCGGCGAGTTCGCCGGCGGCGATGACCTGGTTGGCGCGCACGACCTGTTCGACGATTTCGGCCGTGGACATGTTGCGGGTCAGGCCCTGCTGGCCGGTGGCGCAGAACGGGCAGTTCATTCCGCAGCCGCACTGGCTGGACACGCACAGGGTGACCCGGTTGCGGTAGCGCATGAGCACGGACTCGACGAGAGCTCCGTCGAAGAGGCGCCACAGGAACTTGATGGTGTCGCCGTTCTCTGTGCGCAGGCGGCGCACTTCGGTGAGCAGGTGAGGGAAGAACCGTTCCTGGATCTCTGTCCGCTTGTCCTTGGGCAGGTCCGTCATCGCCTCGGTGTCGGTGACATAGTGGCTGAAGTAGTGGGTGGAGATCTGCTTGGCCCGGAAAGCAGGCAGTCCCATCTCCTTGACCGCGTCGATGCGTTCGTCCATCGTCATATCGGCCAGATGCTGAGGAGGCTGCTTGACCCGTGCGGACTTGAAGTTGAGAAGGGGACGGCCATCGCGCATCGGGGTCTTCGATGTCGTGCCGTCGGCATGTTCGACGACGGGCCTGGTCTGCCTTCTGCCTGCTTGAGAACTCACACGGCCATTGTCTCATGTTCGCTGCACGGCTGTCGTGTGTGAGCCGCCACGTCGGGCAGGTGCGAACCGGACAGGGTCAGAGGCAGCCGGGTAGCCGAGTCGGCGGGCCGGTCAGAGGTAGCCGGGCAGGACCGAGAAGAGAACGAGCGCGACCGGGGCTGTCGGTAGGATCGAGTCGAGTCGATCCATGACACCGCCGTGGCCGGGCAGCAGGGTGCCCATGTCCTTGAGTTCGAGGTCGCGTTTGATCATCGATTCGCTGAAGTCGCCGAGAGTGGCGAAAGCGGGGATGACGGCACCGATGACCAGACCGGTCCAGAACGGGGCATCGACGACGGTGACAGCGAGGACCGTTGCGACCACGGCGGCGAAGACGGTCGAGCCGAGGTAGCCTTCCCAGGACTTCTTCGGAGAGATCCGCGGGGCGATGGGATGCTTGCCCCACAGCACGCCGAAGACGTAGCCGCCGGTGTCGGAGGCGACGACCGCGGCGAGGAAGATGATGACGTAGAAGTTGCCGTCCGGCTGGGTGAGGATGTAGACGATGAAGCAGGCCATGAGGCCGACATAGGTGAGAGCGAAGAGGGAGAGCGAGACGTCTTTGACTGCGTTCTTCCGGCGCTCGACCATCGTGAAGAGCATGACTGCTCCGGCGCTGGCGGCGAAGGTCACCCAGAGCGCTTCGCGGCCCCCGATGAACGTGGCCACGACCATACAGGCCGCCGACACCATGGTGGGCACGCGGGAGACGAGGGAGCCGGAACGTGACAGAGCGTTCGCCAGCTCCCACATTGCGGCGACGATGCCGACAAGGACGATGAAGAGGAACGAGATCGGCAGGAAGATCAGAGACGCGAGCACCACGCCGCCGATGAGCAGTCCCATGCCGATCGCGGCCGGCAGGTTGCGTCCGGCTCGACCGTAATCCTTCTGTTCAGGTTCGGAATCGGTCGCAGGCGCCTCGGCGGTCGGATTCGATTCCGGGTCGTCAGGCGAATACGGCTTGTCCGAGTTGCGCAGGTCCCGACGCTTCGGGAAAGGGGTCTCAACCCGCGCGGCCTCGCCTGACGGATCCGGCTCCCCGAGGGGAGCCGGGTCTGTCGCGGGGCTGTCGGACCCTGTCACGGCGATCATCAGACCTCGAGCAGCTCAGCTTCCTTCTGCGCAAGCAGCTTGTCGACGTTCTCCACCTTGCTCTTCGTCAGATCGTCGAGCTCGGAGATGCTGCGAGTGACCTCGTCCTCGCCGGCTTCGCCGTCCTTCTTGATACGTTCGAGAGTCTCCTTGGCGTGACGACGGATGTTGCGGATGGAGACCTTGCCGTCTTCGGCCTTGCCCTTGACGATCTTGACGTATTCCTTGCGGCGTTCCTCGGTGAGGTCCGGGAGGACGACGCGGATGACGTTGCCGTCGTTGGCGGGGTTCGCGCCGATGTCGGAGTTGCGCAGAGCGTTCTCGATATCGGTCAGCGTGCCCTTGTCGTAGGGGGTCACGAGAATCGTGCGTGCCTCGGGCGTCTGGAACGAGGCGAGCTGCTGCAGCGGTGTCGGAGCGCCGTAGTAGTCGATCTCGATATCGGCGAACAGTGCGGGGTTGGCACGGCCGGTGCGGATCGACGCGAAGTCCTCCTGCGTGAATTCGACGGCCTTGTCCATCTTCTCTCTGGCTTCGGCCAGTGTCTCTTCAATCACGGTTGCCTCTTTCCCTCTTCTTAAAGCTTTGGGTTCATTCTATGGGTCATCACTGAAAAATGCCGCACCGAATCATCGCAGGAGTGTTCTCACCTGCGTGGATGCCAGGCGGCCGACCGCCTCGATGGAGACGGTCCCCCGCCTTGAGGATCCGCCTGCGTTCAGCGTCGGACCGCCTCGGTGGGGGTGGGTCTCAGTGGACGACCGTGCCGATCTTCTCACCGATGATGGCCTTGCGCAGGTTGCCCTCGCCTTCCATACCGAAGACGTGCATCGGCAGCTTGTTGTCCATGCACAGGCTGAAGGCGGTCGCGTCGACGACTTTGAGGCCTCGCTGCAGGGCGTCTTGGTAGCTGATCTCGGAGATCTTCTCGGCCTTCGGGTCGACCTTGGGGTCGGCGGTGTAGACGCCGTCGACACCGTTCTTGGCGATGAGGACCTCATCGGCATGCACTTCAAGTGCGCGCTGGGCGGCCACGGTGTCGGTGGAGAAGTACGGGAGTCCGGCGCCGGCGCCGAAGATGACGACGCGGTTCTTCTCCATGTGCCGCATGGCACGGCGGGGAATATACGATTCGGCGACCTGCGACATGGGGATAGCGGTCTGCACGCGGGTGTCGACACCCGTCTGTTCGAGGAAGTCCTGCAGTGCCAGGCAGTTCATCACGGTGCCGAGCATGCCCATGTAATCGGCACGGGTGCGGTCCATGCCGCGCTGGGAGAGTTCGGCTCCGCGGAAGAAGTTGCCGCCGCCGACGACGATGCTGACCTCGACGTCCTCGGTCGTGGGAGCGACCTCGCGGGCGACTGCGGCCACGACGTCGGGATCGACGCCGATCTTGCCGCCGCCGAAGACCTCGCCGGAGAGCTTGAGCAGAACGCGGCGCCGATGGGAGCGCACCGCGCGGCTGGCGTAGCTGGATTCGTGAACAGGGGTGCTTGTCATGGAGTCCTTCTTCCGTGCGGGCAGGTCTGTACCCGGTGGGATCGTCACTGTGATCGGGCGTCTGGGTCAGTTTAGCGAAAAACGGGGCCGGACCGATTGGTCCGACCCCGCTCCTCGGGTGAGTTCTCACTCACTCGGTGAACCTGGGAAGCAGAGATCTGTCTGCTTCACGGTCAGTGGTGAATCAGGCTCCGACGCGGTAGCGCAGGAAGCCGGTGGCCTTGACGCCGGCAGCCTCGAGGACCTTGGCCACGGACTGCTTGGGATCCTTGGCGAATCCCTGGTCGAGCAGGCAGTTCTCCTTGAAGAAGCCGTTGACGCGACCCTCGATGATCTTCGGCAGAGCCTGTTCGGGCTTGCCTTCGTTCTTCGCGGTGTCTTCGGCGATGCGGCGCTCGTTCTCGACGAGGTCGGCGGGAACGTCTTCGCGGGAGAAGTACTTCGGGGCCATAGCGGCGATGTGCACGGCGACATCGTGTGCCACGGTCTCGTCGTCACCTTCGAATGCCAGCAGCACGCCGACCTGCGGGGGCAGGTCCTTGTTGGTGCGGTGCAGGTAGGAGGCGATCTTGGAGCCTTCGACACGGCCCACGCGACGCAGTTCGACCTTCTCGCCCAGCGAGGCACCGGATTCGGTGATGAACTGGGAGACGGGCTTGCCGTCGGTCTCAGCGGCGAGGAGAGCCTCGGCCGAATCGGCCTTGTTGGCCACGGCAAGCTCGAGGACCTCTTCGGAGAGCTTGACGAACGGTTCGGACTTCGCAACGAAGTCGGTTTCCGAGTTGAGCTCGATCATGGTGCCGACTCCGCCTTCGACGGAGGTCGCGACCAGACCGTCGGAGGTCGAGCGGCCTTCGCGCTTCGTGGCGCCCTTGAGGCCCTTGATGCGCAGGGCTTCCATGGCCTTCGTCTGGTCGCCGTCGGACTCGTCGAGAGCCTTCTTGACGTCCATCATTCCGGCGCCGGTCTTCTCGCGCAGTGCCTTGATATCAGCGGCAGTGTAGTTTGCCATTCCTTCTCCTCAGGATGGTGGAGTTAAACGAAATCAGGACTCGGTCGACTCGGTGGAGTCGGCAGCTTCAGCGGCCGGAGCGGCTTCGGCGTTCTCGGCGTCGGCCGCAGGAGCAGCCTCAGCGGCAGGAGCGGCTTCTTCGGCCGGGGCAGCAGCCTCGGTGCCGTTCTCTTCGGTCTTGCCTTCGAGGAGCTCGCGCTCCCACTCGGGCATGGGCTCGACGGCGGAGACGTTCTTCTCACCGCTGGCGTCGTCCGAGGAGTGGCGGGCGATGAGGCCTTCGGCCACGGCGTCGGCGACGACGCGGGTCAGCAGCGAGACGGAGCGGATGGCGTCGTCGTTGCCCGGGATCGGGTAGTTGACGTCGTCCGGGTCGCAGTTGGTGTCGAGGATGCCGATGACCGGGATGCCCAGCTTCTTGGCTTCGTCGACCGCGAGGTGTTCCTTCTTGGTGTCGACGATCCAGACGGCCGACGGGGTGCGCTGCATGTCACGGATGCCGCCGAGGGTCTTCTCGAGCTTGTCCTTCTCGCGACGCAGGATGAGCAGTTCCTTCTTGGTGTGCGAGGAACCTGCAACGTCGTCGAAGTCGATCTCTTCGAGTTCCTTGAGGCGGCGCAGACGCATCGAGATGGTCTGGAAGTTCGTGAGCATACCGCCGAGCCAACGCTGGTTGACGTAGGGCTGACCCACGCGCTGAGCCTGCTCAGCGATGGATTCCTGGGCCTGCTTCTTGGTGCCGACGAAGAGGATCGAGCCGCCGTGGGCCACGGTCTCCTTGACGAACTCGAAGGCGTTGTCGATGTAGCCCAGCGACTTCTGCAGGTCGATGATGTAGATGCCGTTGCGCTCGGTGAAGATGAAGCGCTTCATCTTCGGGTTCCAACGACGGGTCTGGTGTCCAAAGTGAACGCCGCTGTCGAGCAGCTGGCGGATGGTGACGACGGCCATGCCGACGCCCTCCTTTCTGTGCACCCTCAGGGTGCTTTTACGTCACGCGCGCGTCGATCGTTCTCAAAGCGAACCCCAAAGGGTCCACATCGATTCGATCGACGGGATGCGTCGATGACATTTTCGGTTGATTCCTGGTACCCGGTTCGTCCGCCCCACAGGCACCACTGAAGGTTGCCTGCACCATGGGAAGGAGAAGAATTCGGATACGCGTAGTCAGAAGACACGCTTCTGCTGGGCTTAAGTCTATCCCGGTTGGGCAAGTCATTTCCAATCGAGATCGATCCCTCGCCGAGGCGGCCCACCGGGCCGTATCGTCGCACCGACTCGTGCGTCGACGGGTGTGGATCGATGGGCGCGGTCGAATGTCGGAGCGCAGAGTCCCGTCTGGCGTGGGAAGCCGGATCGCCGTCGATTCGGTGCACTTGCCCATCGACTCCTGTGGACGGCTGCCGCACTCGAACGTCGTTGACTTGTGGGTGGAGGCAGCTCGTCCACAGGGGTGATAGTCACGGGTGACACGACCGCGCCCTAGGGGTTTGCATGCTCCCATGACTCACTTCGCGTTCGACCGTCTCCGCCTGCTGCTCCATCTTCGAACGAGACGCTCAAGCCTCGGCTCACCGCAGTCACTGCTCCTTGCCGTGATCATCGCAGCGGCGCTTGTTCTCACGAGCACTCCCCCAACGGCGAGCGCCGCCTCCGGGGCTGCGTCGACGACGGCGCAGGGCAATCAGCAAAGGAACGCTCAGTCGAGTTGGGTCACCCCGGTGCCGGCGATGGAGATCATCGAAGCCTTTGATCCTCCGGACAAGCCGTGGCTCAAGGGGCATCGCGGAATCGACGTGCTCGCTGTCGTTGGCGAACCGCTGCGGGCACCGACGGAAGGGACGATCCGCTTTGCCGGCACGGTGGCGGGGACTGCGACCGTCAGCATCCTCACCGAGTCCGATCATGTGCTCACGTTCCAACCGGCCGCGACGTCGTTGAAGAAGGGTGAGGGATTTGCCGCCGTCGAGAAGATCGGCACGGTGGGCAGCGGTGGCCACTGTCAGCGTTCGTGCCTGCATATAGGAGCATGGCCGGCCGCGAGCGATCAGAGGTACGTCGATCCGGGCAAGTTCTTCGGCCAGGAGCAGTCGGCACTTCTGCCTCTGTCACGGAAGCCCGCGAAGGAACCGAAAGGCGGCGGAGATTCGGCCACCTCCGGTGCCGGAGCGTGGGGCGGTCACAGCAATGGGCAGATTCCCGCCTCGGCGATGTGCCAGTTGGAGTCGGCCCCCGGGCAGATGCTGCGCTGCGATGCTCAAGCGGCTTTCGATCGGCTCTCGTCGGCGTTCGAGGCTCGGTTCGGCGCCCCGATCTCGGTCACCGATGCTTACCGGGACTACGCCACGCAGGTGATCCTCAAACGGCGAAAGGGGCGGATGGCGGCGACACCGGGAACGTCGAATCACGGGTGGGCGCTGGCCGTCGACCTCGGCAGCGGGATCAATTCCTTCGGCACCGCGCAGCATCAGTGGATGCGGGCGAATGCGCCGAAGTTCGGGTGGATTCATCCCGGTTGGGCACGGCAGACGGGGTCCCTGCCCGAGCCCTGGCACTGGGAATTCCGGAAGTAGGAGGCCTCGGCCAGGCCGACGCTTCCGCCATGACTCTGCCGGCCAAATCCGTCTCTGTGAGTCTCAGGCTCGCGGGTGTGCTCGCCGGTAGGTGTCCTGCAGACGCTGCATGGATACCTGAGTGTAGATCTGGGTGCTGCTCATCGTGGAGTGGCCGAGCAGCTCTTGGATCTGACGCAGGTCGGCACCGCGGTCGAGCATGTGTGTGGCCGCAGAGTGTCGCAGTCCGTGTGGTCCGATGTCCGGGGCGCTGGGGTCGTCGGAGCCGTACCGGTGAACGAGTTCGCGCACCTGCCTGGCGCCGATGCGTCCCCCGCGAACGCCGAGGAACAGTGCGTCGCCGCTGTGAGGACCGGTGAACAGTTCGCGGGCGGCGAGCCAGTCGTCGAGGGCTCTGCGTGCCGGGGTCCCGAACGGGACGCGACGTTCTTTGTTGCCCTTGCCGAGCACGGTGATCATCGATGCGCGGTGATCGATGTCGCTGCGGTCGAGTCCGGTCAGCTCCGAGACGCGCACCGCAGTGGCGTAGAGCATTTCCAGGATTGCGGCATCGCGGATGCGTTTGGCCGCATCGAGTGGATCGTTCTTGCCGTGCTGTGCGGAATCACCCGTCGTGGTGTCGTCTGCAGCCGGGTCGCTCGTCGAGGAATCGTCTGCCATCAAGCCACTCGTATCCATGCCGTTGTCGGCGCTTCCCCCTTTCCGTCTCCGCCCCACGCCGGTGACTCCGGTTCGGTGGTTCTCGGCGGCGGAGATGAGGTCGGCGGCCTGCTGAGGTTTGAGCACCGTGGGTAGGCGGGAGTCCTTCTTCGGAGTCCGCAGACGCGCGGCCGGGTTGTTCGGCAGTCCCAGGTTGCTCACACCGTAGGCGAAGAAGGAGCGCACTGCCGCGATCTTGCGAGCCACCGTCGATTTCGCGGCACCGGCATCGTCCAGGGCGATGAGCCAGGACCGCAGATCGTCGAGTTCGATCGCAGCGATGTCGATCCGTGCGCCGGATGCCGTCGTGAGGTGCCCCTCTCCGCTCCCCTGTCGGAGCTTCGTCGAGTGCACGGCGTGATCGAGGAAGTCGGAGACGTCGGCGACGTAGGCTCGGGCGGTGTGTTCGGAGACGTCACGAGACCTCAGGTGGTCGGCATAGCCTGACACAACCTCGGCGACGGTCGATGATGTGCTCACGTCCCCAGGATACGCGGCGCCGAAGGACGCCGCCGTTTTCCGTCGGCCATCAGGCGTCAGGTGTCGGCCATCAGGCCTCAGCTGAGGATGAACGGCAGCCGTTCGCCTATGTCGCCGAGGACCGATCTCTGCGCCGCGTCCGGTGGTCGTCGTCCCGTGCCGATGAGCAGTGCTTCGGCATCGGTCAGTTCCGCGGGGATCGTCGCCCCGATAGCGTCCTCGAACATCGTCCGGCTTCGAGCGACGCAGCCTGTCGGCGGAGTCGGCGCATTCGGCAGGTGTGCGATGAGATCGAAGTGGTGAAGGGTCCATTCGAGGACATACGCGTTGAGGAAGTCTCCGATCGTGAGCACCATGTGCTGGGTCTCCACCCGTCGTTCGGGGTCGGCGAGCCGAGCGGCCCGGTCGGCGGCTGTGCCCACATCGTCGAGGTGGAACTTCAGCAGCTGCGGGTCCTCATAGGCGGCAGCCAGTCGCGGGATGAGCGCGTCGAGGGGATCATCCCCGGTCGGCGGGAAGTCTGTGACAGTCCAGTAGGTTGCTGAGTCGTGGGTCGGTGCGCCCTCGCTCGGTGTCACGAGGGTGATGAGGACGTCCTGGGCATCGATGATGAGGTGGCACACGAGGTCTTGGACGCGCCACCTGGCACAGCCGGAGGCTCGCCCGAAGTCGCCGTCACGCAGTCCGGCGACGGTTCTCAACAGTGCTGTCCAGGCCTGAGAGAAATGGTCGGCGGGAGAGTCTGTGCTCACGTCCTCAGGATACGCGGTCTCCGCGGCGGACTGACGGTCATCGCCGGCATCAGGAGCGCGGTCTGCGCAGCTTCACCCATCCGGTGTCACGGCGTGCGGCCAATCCGGTCAGGTCGAGCGCGGTGAGAGAGTTGAGCGCATCCGCGATCGTCAGCCCTGCCCGGGAAGCGATGGTGCCGACGTCGAGCGGCTTCGACACGGTCAGCGCATTCAGACAGATCTTCTCCCGCTCGTCGAGCCCTTCGCGGGGATCGAGAGACGGCGGGCGTTCTCCACTCCCCACCGCAGCACTGAGCACGGCCGTGTCGAAGAGTGCCGGGGTGTCATCGTCCATGAGCGCGATGACGTCGTCGCTGCAGGTGACGAGTTCCGCTTCGTGTTCGCGCAGGAGCTTGTGTGCTCCGGTCGAGGACGCCGAGTACACGGACCCGGGGAAGGCCGCGACCTGGCGGGAGAGTTCGAGGGCATGTCGGGCGGTGTTGAGTGCCCCGCTGCGCCAGCCGGCTTCGACGATGACGCTCACCTGCGACGAGGCGGCGATGAGTCGGTTGCGCAGCAGGAACCGGTGGCGCATCGGCGTCATTCCGGGTGCAGTCTCGGACACGATGGCACCGGTGGCGAGGATCTGTTCGAACAGGTCGGCGTTCGCCGCCGGGTAGAAGCGGTCGACTCCCCCGGCCATGAATGCCACCGTCGGCGATTCGCGGGCGATGGCGGCACGGTGGGCGGCAGCGTCGATGCCGAACGCGCCGCCGGATACGACGGTGATTCCGCGAGCGGCAAGATCCCACGCGAGGTCAGAGGCGCATTTGGTTCCGTAGTTGCTGGCTGCTCTGGCCCCGACCACGGCAACGGCACGAGTCAGTGCGGCGCTGAGGGAGGCTGCTCCTCTCACCCATAGGCCCAGTGGCGCTGCAGGGCCGAGGTCGTCGAGCATTCGGGGCCACTCATCGTCATCGGGAATGATCAGTCGGCCGCCGATTCTCGCGATCTTGTCCAGGTCGCTCCCGACCGCGTCGGCTTCGCCGGCTCGCACAGCCCACCGGTCGATGGCCGCTGGCAGCTGACTGTGTTCGGCCGCCTCGGTGCCGGTGTCGGCCAGACTTTGGACAGCATTGTGCGCGGTGGTCTCACCGCGACCGACGGCCGTGATGATCGACAGAGCGGCGACCGGGCCGATTCCGTCGACGAGCTGTTTGAGCAGTCCGTCGCCGGGCTCACCGATGCGCAGCAGTGAGGCGATGGCCATGCGTACGTCCTCATGTGTGTTCACGGTCATGACTCCTGTGTCCGCAAGGCGAGCGCCATTCTCATCGTGTCGGGGTCGGGACCCTGCTTTCCCGCCAGGTCGGCCAGAGTGGTTGCGACACGCAGCACCCTGTCATAGCCGCGCATGGTGATCCGGCCGGTGTCGAGTGCCCGGTCCAGGTCCGTCAGGTCTTTCGGTGTGAGTGCGAAGTGTTCGCGCAGCCAGGTTCCGGGCGCTTCGGCGTTGAGCCTCCAGTCGCAGCCGGCGAAGCGTTCCGACTGTCGCTTCCGTGCGCCTGACACGCGGGTGGCCACCGTGGTGCTGGTCTCCTGGTCCCCGCCGAGCCGGATGTCGGCGGGAGAGACGGGGAAGAGCTCGAGCTGCAGGTCGACGCGGTCGAGCAGCGGCCCGGAGAGCCGATTGCGATAGCGGCGTTTGTCCAGAGGGGTGCACCGACAGTCCCCGCCGGCGCCGGCCATCCCGACTCCGCAGGGGCAGGGGTTTGCGGCCATGATGAGCTGGAAGGATGCCGGAAGCACCATCGATCCCCAGGCGCGGTGGATGTGGACGCGACGGGATTCCATCGGCTGTCGCAGGGCTTCGAGCACATCGCGTGAGAATTCGGGTGCCTCATCCATGAACAGAACCCCGCGGTGGGCTCGGCTGAGGACTCCGACCGTTCCGGGGCGGCGTCCGCCGATGAGCGCCGAGGCGGTGCTGCGGTGATGGGGTGCCTCGAACGGCGGGCGGTGATCGAGTCCGTCGCTGCCGTCGAGTTCTCCGCGCAGGGAACGGACGGTGGCGACTTCGACGGCTTCGTCGTCGTTCAGCGGCGGCAGGATTCCGGGCAGGCATTGGGCCAGCAGCGTCTTGCCCGCGCCGGGTGTTCCGCGCATGAGCAGGTTGTGGCCACCTGCCGCGGCGACTTCGAGGCCGAAACGTCCTTCGGCCTGTCCTTGGACTTCGCTGAGGTCGTGGAGTTCCGGGTTCACGGGGACGGGCCGATCCATTTCGAGGACGGCAGGCAGTGCGGGTACGGCCATCGATCCTCCGTAGGCATTGACCACCTCGGCCAGCGAGGCGACCGGGAGGATTCTTGCCCGTCCGATGAGTCCCGCCTCATCGGCATTGCCGATGGGGACGACGAAGCGGTCGAACCCAGCTTGCAGCGCTGTGTGCAGGGACGGGAGCACCCCGGTGACGGGACGGATTCTGCCGTCGAGTCCGATCTCACCGCAGTGGATGACGCTGCCTGTGTCGTCGTTGGAGATCAACGAGAGTGCTCTGAGCACGGCGACGGCGATGCCGAGGTCGAATCCGGTGCCGATCTTCGGAACCGTTCCCGGGGTGAGGTTGATCGTCAGGTGTTCTGTGGCGACTGGTTTGCCGAGGTAGGACAGGGCCGCACGAAGGCGCTTGCGTGATTCGCTCACCGAGGCATCCGGCAGTCCGACGATGTCGATTCCCGGCAGGCCCGCGCTGACGCTGGCTTCGATCGACACGATCTTCCCGGTCAGTCCCCACAGAGCCACGGCGGAGGCCCGCCCGATGATGTGCGCCGAGGATGCGGGTTCGACTTCGTCGGCCTCGACCGGCTCGACCAGCTCCGGCGGATCGACCGGATCGCCCGACGGTTCCTCCCGTCCCAGGGTCTCCTCACTCACGAGTCGACCTGGATGTTCGGGCAGTGGAAGTACTGGACGCGCGGTTCCATGATGATTCCGAGTGCGTCGATGCGCGTGGCCGGAAAGTATTCGTCCTGCCCGCTCAGCCAGAACCCTGCCAATGTGCGGATGCGGGCGAGCTTGTTTCGGGTCACGGCCTCCAACGGTGATCCGAGCATGGCCGTGCGACGCGTCTTGACCTCCACGAAGACCGCGGTGTCACCGTCGCGGGCGATGATGTCGAGCTCACCGCGTGGGCACCGGAAGTTGCGTTCGAGAACGACGAGTCCAGCGTCTTCGAGGAACGCAGCGGCGAGGTCCTCTCCTCTGCTGCCGAGCGCCTGCTTGCGCAGGCCCTTCACGGTCCGCGTGCTCTTCGACGCTCGTGTCCGACCGGGTGTTCGTATCCGTCCCATACCGGTCAGATGACCATGCCGGCAATACTTCAGGGAAGAGCAGAAAAAGGGCCTGTGGACGAGGCCGCCTCATCCACAGGCCGAGGACGGTCGAGTCAGTGCCTCGTCCACAGCAATCGGTGCATGGGTGAGTGAGCCCAGGGTTCGCCGGTGGCCCCGGCGCCCCGTCTCAGCCGCGGATCGCCGTCGGCGGTTCGAGATCGGACTTCGCGATCTCTTCGATATTGACGTCCTTGAACGTCAGCACGTGCACAGTCTTGATGAACCGTGCCGACCTGTAGCTGTCCCACACCCACGCGTCGCGCAGGGTGAGTTCGAAGTACACGTCGCCGGCATCGTTGTGAGCCTTGAGGTCGACGTGGTTGGCGAGGTAGAACCGGCGCTCGGTCTCGACGACATAGGCGAAGAGACCGACGACGTCCCGGTATTCCTTGTACAGCGCAAGCTCGAGTTGTGCTTCGTAGTCGTCAAGATCATCGGCGCTCATAACAGGCCCTCCTTCGCTCCTGAGTCCGCGGTCAGGCGGAAGCTTCTCCGGTGGTGGATGCTGGGTCCGAGTTCGGTGATGCCCTGTCGGTGCTTCACCGTCCCGTATCCCACGTTCGATTCCCAACCATAGTGCGGATGGGCCTCCGCGAGTGCGATCATCGTCTCGTCGCGTGCCACTTTCGCCACGATGCTCGCCGCCGCGATAGCCGGAACGGAGCCGTCCCCCTTGATCACGGTGCGCACAGGCGGCAGTTCGAGGTCGACACAGTCACCGAATGTCCCCAGGCAATCGAGGGTGAGTGGGGCCGAAAGCCAATCGTGTCGACCGTCGAGGAGCACCATCGTCCGGCCCGGGAATTCCCTCGCCGAGGCGGCCGTTCCGTTGACATCGGCACCTCCCGAACCGTTCCTTTCGGAACCGCCCGAACCGTGCCTGTCGGTACGAGCGTCCGCCCATTCGCGCAGCATCGAGATCATGGCGCGACGTCCGGCGAGGTTGAGCGCCATCGTCATCCCCACCTCGTCGAGCTCGGCCGGCGTCGACGATCCCACCGCCGCGGCGGTCGCCCACGACCGCACGCGGTCGGTGGCCTCCTGCCTCGACTGCGCGCTCAGCTGCTTCGAATCATGGATGCCGGCGGGCACCTCGGCGGCGGTGAGAATGCGCAGATCGAACAGGGCGACACCGACGCTGACGGGCCCGGCCAGGGCACCACGGCCCACCTCGTCGACGCCGATGACGTAGTCGAATCCCTCGCTCAGCAGTTCCCGTTCGACGCTGAGGTCGGTCAGTCCACGTGCGGCCATCAGTTCCCGCTGAGTCCCTCGGCGGTGTCCGGTACGTCCGCGAAGACCTTGTCGGGTGTCGAGACCCAGCTGAAGTGCTTGAACGGCCAGTTGATGAGGAACACGGTGCCGACGACGTCGTCTTCGGCCACGAAGGGGTCGGTGTCCATGTGGTAGCGCGAGTCGGCGGAGTTGCTGCGGTTGTCGCCCATCACCCAGTAATGGCCTTCGGGCACTGTGACTTCGAATTCGACCTCCGAGGGAGCGGTGCCCTCATCGAGATAGGTTTCGTCGATCGGTTCGCCGTTGACCAGCAGGCGTCCCTCGGCGTCACAGCATCTGATCGTGTCGCCGCCGACGCCGATGACCCGTTTGATCAGCTGATTGCCCGAGTCCGCGGGGGCCAAGCCGATGAATTCGAGGACCGGGTTGGGCGTGTATTCGGCGGTCTCGGCGGCCGAGAGCCAATGGTCCGGGTCGTCGAAGACGATGATGTCGCCGCGGTCGGCGGGTCCGAAGCGGTGAGCCAGCTGGTTGACGAGCACCCGGTCATCGACCTGGAGAGTGGTCATCATGGATTCGGACGGGATGTAGAACGAACGGACGACCCACGTCTTCAGGGCCGTCGAGATGAGCAGGGCGACGACGATGATCGCCAGGGTCTCCAGCAGACCGCGCGCGAACCGTTTCGAGGCGGGCGGCGGGGAAGCTTCGGATTCGCTTGTCATTCGTTCGCTTTCACATCGGACCAGGACTGCGGCTGTGGACTGAACCGAGCGTATCAGCACGACTCTCGCCGCACACTCAGCCGCAGTGCAGTTGCGGTGTGTGCGCTCAGTCGATCGAGGAGCCGTGCCCGATCACGGGGCCGATGATCCGGTCGGTGGGGATGAATCCCCCACCGGGCCGTCCCAGCAGCGACCTGGAGTCGGCGGAGTCGTTGCGATTGTCGCCCATCACCCACATGGTGCCCTCGGGGACTTCGATGGAGAATTCCACCGACGAGGCGGGGGCCGGCGCATAGTCCTCGGTCAGAGGCTTGCCGTTGAGCAGCAGACGACCCTTCGCGTCGCAGCATTCGAGGCTGTCGCCGCCGACGGCGATGACGCGTTTGACGTAGTAGACGTCCCGAGGGCCGAGTCCGACCCAGGAACCGATCTTCTGCAGAGGAGTGGGCAGCGCATCGTCGACGAACGATCCGCGGCCGTCGAAGACGACGATGTCTCCGCGTTGGAGGTCTCCGCGCAGGGCGTCCGGGCGCCACACCGTGATCGAATCATCGACATTGAGCGTCGGCTCCATCGAGGCGCTCGGAATGGTGAAGCGCTGGATGACGAATCCGCGGATCGATCCGCCGAGCACGATGATGACGACGACGATCGCCGCGATCGCTTTCCAGAACCGTGCCGAAGACAGAAGACGCGACCCGAAGGTCGCGTCTTCATGTCTGTTCGGCACCGTGTGATCATCGCCCACAGTGCCGGGCAAATCAGGCCTTTTCGCGGATCCGAGCAGCCTTGCCGCGCAGTTCGCGCAGGTAGTACAGCTTCGCACGGCGCACAGCGCCGCGGGTGAGCACCTCGATCTTGTCGACGTTGGGCGAGTGCACCGGGAAGGTACGCTCCACACCGACGCCGAAGCTGATCTTACGGACGGTGAAGGTCTCGCGAACGCCGTCGCCCTGGCGACGGATGACGATTCCCTTGAAGACCTGGATACGCGAGCGCGAACCTTCGATCACCTTGACGTGAACGTTGAGGGTGTCGCCCGGACGGAATTCGGGAACGTCAGACTTCAGCGAGGCTGCATCTACAACATCGAGCTTCTGCATTGTGGTTTCTCCTGTGGCCTCTGCTTCAGGTCGAGGACACGCATATCGGACCGGTGTTCCGGTAACTGGATCGTCTGTCGGGATCTCTCCCCGTCGACCCGCCGAATCGATGCGACGGGCCACCGTGGGCACTCATCCCCCTGAAGCAGGTGAGTGCCAACAAACGCGACGCTCTATTCTGTCACGGTTGAGCGCTCAGACTCAAACCGCTCGAGCGCGGCCAGGTCGTCCTTGCTCAGGTCATCGAGCTTCTCGAGCAGATCCGGTCTGACATCCGCGGTGCGTTCGAGACGTCGGTCACGTCGCCACCTGGCGATCGCAGCGTGGTTGCCGCTGAGCAGGATCTCGGGCACTTCGCGACCGCGCCAGTTCGCCGGCTTCGTATAGATCGGGTATTCGAGCAGTCCGTCTTCGTGGCTTTCCTCGGTCAGCGACTCGGGGTTTCCGATGACGCCGGGGATGAGGCGGGTGACCGCTTCGATCATCACCATCGAGGCGACTTCACCGCCGTTGAGGACGTAGTCGCCGATGCTCATGGGCAGCAGGTCGAAGTGCTCCCCGGCCCAATCGATGACGCGCTGGTCGATTCCTTCGTAGCGTCCGCAGGCGAAGACGAGGTGGTCGCGGGTGGCGAGATCCTCGGCGATGCGCTGATCGAATACCTGCCCGGCAGGGCTGGGCACGATGAGCGTCGGCTTGCCTCCGACTGCCGGACCGGCGGTCCGAGCGCCGTCCGCACCTTCACCCTTCGCAGCGCTGCCTCGTTCCGCGAGGATGTGCTCGAGAGCCAGCGCCCAGGGTTCGGCTTTCATGACCATTCCCGCTCCCCCACCGTAGGGCGAGTCATCGACGGTGTTGTGCCGGTCGAAGGTGAAGTCCCGCAGGTCGTGGACGCCGAGGCTCAGCTGTCCGCGGTCGACGGCCTTGCCGATGAGCGAGAGCTGCAGTCCGGCGAGGTATTCGGGGAAGATTGACACGACGTCGATCGACATCTGCGGTCCGACCGCCTCGGCGCGGGTCGCACCCTGGGTCACCGGTTCCGTTCCGGTCGCCTCGGCGGGGGTGTCGGTGCCATTCATCGGGGACGATTCGGGCTTCGGGGATGGTTCGCTCATTCGGCGTCGAAGAGGCCGGCGGGCGGGGTGACGGTGACGCGTCCTGAGTCGATGTCGACATCGGGCACGATCTCGGTGACGAAGGGGATGAGCACAACGTGTCCGGCGGTGTGCTTCATGTGGAGCAGATCCTGGGCGGTCCCGTTCGTGACGTCGACGATCTCGCCGACGAGCGCGTCGTTCTCATAGACCTTGAGGCCGATGAGGTCGTCGAGGTACCAGGCGTCGATTTCGTCTTCGTCCTCATCCGCTTCGGCGAGGATGAGGGTGTTGCGGATCTCCTCGGCGCGGTTGCGGTCGGGGACTTCGTCGAAGGCCAGGAGCAGGCGGTCGCGGTGCCACCTCGCCGACTTCAGCGTCAGCAGTCCGATATCGGGATCGGTGGCGAAGGTCGCCCCTGGATTGAGCCGGTCCTCGGGTCGGTCGGTGCGCACCTCGACGGTGAATTCGCCCTTGATTCCGTGCGGCTTGCCCAGCCGGGCGATCACCGTGTCCATACTGCTCCTCGAAGTCTGCTGTCGCTGTCTGTTCGGCCGGCCCTGCACTGCGGTGACTGCGCTTCTGCGGTCGTACGGCGGGCCGCCCTGTTCAGGCACCAGTGTAGTCGGCGACGGTTAAGTGAATGCACGAGAGGGGATGCAGCGCACGTGCGCTGCATCCCCTCTCGGATGTTGGAATTACGCCTCGATGAGGTCCACTCGCACCGACTCACGGCCGGCCAGCGAGTTCATCACGGTGCGCAGGGCCTTGGCGGTCCTGCCTGCACGGCCGATGACCCGGCCGAGGTCTTCGGGGTGAACCCGGACCTCGAGGGTCGTGCCGCGCTGCGAAGAACGCGAACGGACGGAGACGTCGTCGGGATGATCGACGATTCCGCGGACCAGATGTTCGAGCGAATCAGGCAACATCTCAGGCTTCAGCGCTTTCTTCAGCGGCCTCAGGTGCGGCTTCGGCTGCTTCCTCGGCCGGAGCCTCGGCAGCTTCAGCGGACTTGCCGCCCTTCTGCGTGATGGCTTCCTTGATCACCGATTCGGCGTTGGGTGCCACGTAGGCTTCCTTCTCCGGCTGCGGCTTCACGGTGTTGACCGCTTCGCCTTCGCCGGTGAACTTCTGCCAGTCGCCGGTGAGCTTGAGCAGAGCCTTGACCTGGTCGCTCGGCTGTGCGCCGACGCCGAGCCAGTACTGTGCTCGCTCGGAATCGATTTCGATGACCGAAGGCTCACGGGTCGGGTGGTAGATGCCGATCTGTTCGATGGCCTTACCGTCACGACGGGTCTTCGAGTCAGCGACGACGACGCGGTAGAAGGGTGCACGGATCTTGCCCATGCGGGTCAGACGAATTTTGACTGCCACTTTAGTGGTGTCTCCTTTTGTGTTCTGTGTGCACAGCTGTACCAGAAGAAGCGTGGGGTTGATCTGCTGGAAGCCGCGGCTCGGACTATCACTTCGGCGCGGATGAGAGGGCCCGGACCGAGAGCAAAAGTACAAGAGTCAATTGTGCCAGAAGGCTCTACTTCTTGCCACCTGGGAAGATTCCGCCGAAGCCCTTGGGCAGGTTCGCCGGATCGAATTCATCGTCCTTGCCCAGATCGACTCCGCCGAAGGCCGAGCCGACCGGGTCCTGGGTCTTGCCCGCCTTCTTGTCCGCCAGCGCCTGCGCCTCCTGCGCGCGCTTGGCCGGGTTGCCCGACTGACCGCCCTTGCGGCCCTTCTTCTTCCCTGCGGGTTTCTTCTTCTTGCCACCCGCGGCACCAGGCATTCCGCCCATTCCGGGCATCTGCGGCATACCTCCGCCACCGGGCATTCCGGGCATTCCGCCGCCGCGGGTCATCGACCGCATCATCTTCTGCGCCTGGGTGAAGCGCTCCATGAGCTGGTTGACCGCGGTGACCGTGGTGCCGGCGCCCTTGGCGATGCGGGCACGGCGGGAGCCGTTGAGGATCTTCGGGTTGGAGCGCTCCTGGGGTGTCATCGATCTCACAATCGCTTCGACCCGGTCGACCTCACGCTCGTCGAAGTTCGCCAGCTGTTCCTTGTACTGGCTCATGCCGGGCATCATGCCCAGCATCTTCTTCATCGAGCCCATCTTCTTCAGGCCCGCCATCTGCGTGAGGAAGTCGTTGAGGTCGAAGTCCTCGCCGGATTCGACCTTCTTCTTGAGCTTCTCGGTCTCTTTTTCGTCGAAGTTCTTCTCGGCCTGCTCGATGAGCGTCATGATGTCGCCCATGTCGAGGATCCGGTCGGCCATCCGGTCCGGATGGAACTGCTCGAAGTCCTTCATCGATTCGCCCGTCGAGGCGAACATGATCGGCTTTCCGGTCACCTCGGCGACGGACAGCGCGGCACCACCGCGGGAGTCACCGTCGAGCTTCGAGAGCACGACGCCGGTGAAGTCGACGCCGTCGAGGAACGCCTCGGCGGTCTTCACCGCGTCCTGACCGATCATCGCGTCGATGACGAAGAGGACCTCGTCGGGGTTGACCGCGCTGCGGATGTCCGCGGCCTGCTGCATGAGCTCTTCGTCGATGCCGAGGCGCCCGGCCGTATCGACGATGACGACGTCGTGGAGTTTGGACTTCGCGACCTCGATCGAGTTGGTGGCGACCTGGATCGGATCGCCGACACCGTTGCCCGGTTCCGGGGCGTAGACCACGGCACCGGCACGTTCGCCGACGATCTGGAGCTGGTTGACGGCGTTGGGGCGCTGCAGGTCGGCCGCGACGAGCATCGGCCGGTGGCCCTCGGACTTCAGCCAGTGTGCGAGCTTTCCGGCCAGGGTGGTCTTACCTGCACCCTGGAGGCCGGCGAGCATGATGACCGTCGGCGGCCGTTTGGCGAAGTTGAGTCGACGGGTCTGACCGCCGAGGATGCCGACGAGTTCGTCGTTGACGATCTTGACGACCTGCTGGCCGGGATTGAGTGCGCCCGAGACCTCCTCGGACAGGGCGCGTTCACGGATTCGGCCGGTGAAGGTACGCACGACAGGCAGGGCGACGTCGGCGTCGAGCAGGGCACGTCTGATCTCACGGATGGTGGCATCGACGTCGGCTTCGGACAGCCGGCCCTTCCCGCGCAGATTCTTGAAAGTCGCGGTGAGCCTGTCGGACAGAGAGTTAAACACGTACAAGCCTTCTTCACGATGGTTTGGTCGACTCTCTAGACTAGCAACTCACCCGGGTCCGGCTGAAACCGTGCATGCTGGCAAACCCCCGTGAGCCCCGGTGAGTCCCAGTGAGCCTGCCCCGGGGACAGGAGCCACTCCGACCAGATCACTGGTTCGGCCGCAGGAATCCTGCGGCAACTTCTCAATTCCTTCGCCGAGGCTGCCCGCCGTACGCCACTCGCGAGGCATCCCTCACCGCTAGCGGTTCACCCGACATTTCCTCGCAAAACACGCTGGCAGTCGCATACCCACTCGTTGCACCAAGGCGGATTGCGAGGAGCGGTGAGGGATGCTGCTCGCCGCAGAGGTGATGGCCGAAATTCAGCCGGCCGCGGCCGGCGGCCGGGGAAGCCGGCGCTCGGGGAAGCCGGCGCCGGCGGCCGCGATCACCGGAAGGAGTAGGCCTGCTCCGCGTGCTCGTAGGTGTCGATGCCCTCGAGCTCCTCGCGCGGGTCGATCCGCAGCCCCATCGTCTGCCGCAGCACCAGCGAGATGGCCAGGGTGACGAGTCCGGCGAAGACGATGGCCACGAGGCAGGCGAGCACCTGTGCGATGAGCAGTTCGAGTCCGCCGCCGTAGAAGAGACCGGCAGGCCCGTCCTCGTGGGGGAAGGCGAAGAAGCCGATCATCACGGTGCCGATGATTCCCGCGACGAGGTGGACGGCCACCACGTCGAGAGCATCGTCGTAGCGCAGGCGGTTCTTCGCTTCGACGGCGAAGATCGCTCCCGCTCCTGCGGCGATGCCGATGAGCACGGCGGCGTAGGGATCGACGTTGGCGCACGCCGGGGTGATTGCGACGAGGCCGGCGATCGCACCCGAGACGCTGCCGATGCTGGAGGGCCGCGAGGCCCGCAGACGTTCGATCATGATCCAGGTGATCATGCCGGCTGCCGGTGCGGCCAGGGTGTTGATCCAGATGAGTCCGCCCTGTTCGATCGTCGAGGCGGCACCGCCGTTGAAGCCGAACCAGCCGAACCACAGCAGGGCCGCTCCGAGCACGGTGATCGGGATGTTGTGCGGCTTGTGCGGGGTCGAGAAGCGGGCGCGGCGCCCCATGACGACGACGAGGACGAGTGCGGAGATGCCGGCATTGATATGAACGACGGTGCCGCCGGCGAAGTCGATGGCGGGTCCGAACAGGCTGCCGATCGCTCCGGATTCGCTGAGCAGTCCGTCGCCCCAGACCATGAACGCCAGCGGGCAGTACACGAGCGTCACCCAGGCGGCGGAGAAGACCAGCCAGGTGGAGAATTTCGCTCGGTCGGCGACGGCACCGGCGATGAGTGCGATCGCGATCATCGCGAACGTCGAACCGTAGCCGATCGAGATCAGCGAGGCGGGGTCGTCGGCGACGGCACCGGTGAGTCCGAGCTGGGACAGCGGATTGCCGACGAGCCCGGCGATCGAATCACCCGAGCTCAGTCCGTATCCGTAGAGCACCCAGACGAGCCCGCCGACGGCCATTGCGGAGAAGACCATCATCATCATGTTGATCGCCGAGGTGATGCGCGTCATCCCGCCGTAGAAGAACGCCACCCCGGGGGTCATGAGCAGGACCAGCCCTGCCGCGACCATCATCCATACGTTCACTGCATCGAGTTCCATGTCGTCTCTCATCTGTCGAAGCCGGTTCCGGATCGAACCGCGCAGAGACAGTTTCCATGACGCATGTCACAGTGATGATTCGGCTATGTTTCGTGATTATGACAAGCCGGGTCTCACCCAGCATTCACAAGGGTGAGACCCGGCAGAATCCATTCGCAGATTCGGTGTGCGAAATCAGTCGAGCAGCGCGTCGACGAACCCTTCGGCGGTGAATGGCGCCAGGTCGTCCGCGCCTTCGCCGAGGCCGATGAGCTTGACCGGCACCCCGAGTTCACGCTGGACGGCGACGACGATTCCGCCTTTCGCTGTGCCGTCGAGCTTGGTGAGCACGATCCCGGTGATGTCGACCGCCTCGGCGAAGACCTTAGCCTGCTGCATGCCGTTCTGACCGGTGGTCGCGTCGAGGACGAGGAGCACTTCGTCGATGTCGTGGCCCTCCCCCAGCGGTCGGGTGGCCACCCGTTTGACCTTGCCGAGCTCGTCCATGAGTCCGCGTTTGTTCTGCAGACGTCCGGCGGTGTCGATGAGGACGACGTCGGAACCGTCGGCCTGTCCCTTCTCGACGGCCGAGTAGGCCACCGAGGCGGGATCGGCGCCTTCTTCCTTGCGCACGGTTTCGACGCCGACACGTTCACCCCAAGTGGCCAGCTGTTCGGCCGCGGCGGCGCGGAAGGTGTCCGCGGCGCCGAGCAGCACGGACTTGTCCTCAGCGACGAGCACGCGGGCGATCTTGCCCACCGTCGTCGTCTTCCCGGCACCGTTGACCCCGACGACGAGGATGACCGAGGGGTCACCGCCCTTGCCGGTATCGGCGAGCGAGCGGTCCATCGTCGGATCGACGAGTTTGATGAGCTCTTCGCGCAGCAGCCCGCGGACCTCTTCGGGATCCCGGGTGCCGAGCACCTTGACGCGTTCGCGCAGGCGGTCGACGAGCTCGGTCGTCGGTTCGACGCCGACGTCGGCGAGGATGAGCGTATCCTCGATCTCCTCCCAGGCGGACTCGTCGAGGTTGTCACGGGAGAGGAGGTTGAGCAGTCCGCGCCCGAGCCCGCTGTTCGACTTCGCCAGGCGTTCACGCAGGCGGACGAGGCGGCTGGCCGGTTCGGTGGGGACCTCGGAACCGCGCGCTTCGGCTTTGTCCTTCTCGACCGCCTCGGCGACGTCATCGATGCTCAGCTCACCGGTGACCTCCGCATCGATGCCGCGCCTGTCATCGAGGCCCTTCTTGCGCGCGTTGACGCGCAGCGAGATGCCCACGCCGACGACGAGAGCGAACACGATCGCCGCGACGATGAGCAAGATGATCGGCTGATCCATGGTTCTTCCGTCCTCCTTTGAGTGCCGCCGTTCGGGCCGCCGGCACTCGAGTTCCCGGACTCTTCCGGTGGTGTCAGTGTGTCGGTGAGCGCGCCGGAATCAGTCGGCGCGGTCTCCGTTGTCGTGGGCCTCGACCGCTCGAGGCCGCATGGGTCTCAGATCAGGATCCGCGGCTGCCGAAGAGCAGCCCGGCGGTGGTCTTCCACCCGGTTCCCGACTCGGGGATCTTCCAGTGGCGGGTGCGCGGGCGGACCGTGATGAGTGAGGGCGCCGCATGGCGTCGGGGCTGGGGGCGGAGCACATAGGAGTGATCGCGGATCGCGGTCACCGCCGCCTGTTCCCTGGTCGCCAGGTGCGAGGTGCCGTCATCGTGGCCGAAGAATTCGTGGACTTCGTCGTCGTAGCCAGTCCACTCGGGCGGCAGACGGAATCGCTGCACGTCGGAGGAGTATCGCAGGCGTCCTTCGGCGCGCAGGCCGGGCAGAGCCACGAGGAGGACGACGACGAGTGCCAGGGCGAAGGAGATCGCGAGTCCGACGATGACGACAAGTACCGAATTCATGCCCTCGAGCCACCTCGCAGTACAGCAGCCTCGGCCATGGACGTCCCGCTCCTCACGTTCTTCGAATACCTGTATCTCGGCCCAAGTCTATAGTCCCCGGCCACGACTATTGTGCTCGCCCGCCGTACGGCAGTTGCAAAATTCCCTGGGACTGTCCTGGGCATCACCGTCAAACGGCCTTGTGCCCCAGCGGCGGGCCTGCCACCTCGGGCGCGCCGGCCGAAGAGCGGACTGCCGATCACGGAATCCGCTGCGATATGACTTTCGACACCCCGTCGCCGTGCATCGTCACTCCGTAGAGGGCATCGGCGATCTCCATCGTCCGCTTCTGGTGGGTGATGACGATGAGCTGCGAGGAGTCCTGCAGCTCCTTGAACACCGTGAGCAGGCGCGAGAGGTTGAGATCGTCGAGGGCCGCTTCGACCTCGTCCATGACGTAGAACGGGCTCGGCCGGGCCTTGAAGATCGCGACCAGCATGGCCACGGCCACCAGCGACCGCTCCCCTCCGGAGAGCAGAGACAGACGTTTGACCTTCTTGCCGGCCGGGCGGGCGTGCACGTCGACGCCGGTGGTGAGCATATCGTTCGGATCGGTCAGGCTCAATGCGCCCTCACCGCCGGGGAAGAGACGGGAGAAGATGTCCTCGAACTCCCGCGCCGTATCCGCATAGGCTTCGGCGAAGACGCGTTCGACGTGCCGGTCGACCTCCTCGACGAGCTGCATGAGGTCCTTGCGCGAGGATTCGATGTCCGCGATCTGCTTCTCGAGGAACTGATGCCGCTCCTTCAGCGCCTCATACTCCTCGAGCGCGAGCGGATTGACCGTGCCGATGCGCTTGAGCTGCGACGCCGCCTGCTTCTGCCGCTTCTCCACTTCCGCGCGCACATACGGCCGGTCCTCGACGTCCTCCTCGAACGACGGAACGGGCAGATGCGGCCCGAATTCGTCGATGAGGCGGTCGATTCCCAACCCCGTCTCCTCCTCCGATCGGTGCGCGATCTCCTCGAGCCGAAGTCGGAAACGCTCCTTCGCGAGTTCGGCTTCGGCGGCAGCGTCCTTGAGCTTCTGCAGTTGGGTTCGCGTCGATCCCAAATCCTCGCCGAGGCGGCCCTTCTCTTCGCGCAGACCGCCGCGTTCGTCGACGAGGACCTGGATCGCCTCACCGAGTTCGGCCACCGTTGAGGCGGCGAGCTCCGCGGCTTCGGCCGCGGTTTCGGCGATGAGCTGCACGGAGGCTGCCGCCCGCTTCTTCTTCGCGATAGTGCGCTGCGTCTGCTCCCGCGCCGCTTCCTCGGCCTTCGCCGCCCGCAGGAGGGAGTCCACCCGGTCGCTGAGGATCCGGGCCCGGTCGGCAGCCGACCGGTGACTGATGCGGGCTTCGACGAGGTCTTCCGAAGCTTGGGCGACCTGTGCGCTGAGTTCATCCCGAGCGGCGGTATCGACGACTTCGTCGACCTCGGCGGCTCCGGCCAGTGCTGCCGCGGCCGATTGAGAGTCCCGTTCGGCGGCGGCGAGGCGGGATTCGAGTTCGGTCGCGTTCTCCTGCGCGCGCTGCAGGCGAGTTCGAGCCACACCGATCTCACCGGTGATGCGCGAGACCTCTTCGGCCGCGGCCATGATCTTCGCGTCCGAGGAATGGAGAGCATCGAGGGCTGCGGCTGATTCCTCACGTGCGGCGGTCAGGCGGGGTTCGAGTTCGGTCATGGAGGCGTCGAGCTTCCTCGCCCGGTCGTCGAGGTCGGCGATGAGTGAATGCGTGTCCTCGAGCGCGGTCTGTGAGGCCAGCCGTGTGCCCGAGGCGGTGCGGGCCCGGCTGATGCGGGTCGCGGTGAGCACTTCACCGTGGACGGTGACAGCGGTGAGTTCGGGCCGGGCCGCGGTCAGTTCGATTCCGGTGCGCGCATCGGGGACGCAGACGACACCGTGCAGCGCCCGGGCCAGCAGAGCACGCAGTTCGGGGACGTCGCTGTCGACGACGTCGGAGAGCCATCGCAGGCCTTCTGACGCAGGCAGCTCCGGCAGAGCGTCAAGGGTGGTCCCACCGCCCTTCCCTGCTGCTGGTTCGACTCCGGCGGGAATCGTCAGTGACACGTTCGTGTCCTCGCTGAGGTGGTCGAGCACTGCCAGCGCCGCTGCGCTGTCATCGACGATGACGCCGGAGACCGTTGTCGACAGGGCCGCGGCCGCGGCCATTTCGAACCCGTGGTCGACACTCAGTCTTTCGGTCACAGCGGTGCGCACTCCCGGCAGGTCCGCATTGACGATGTCTTCGAGGTCGGCTTCCAGGGCGGTGCCCAATGCCAGGGCTTCCGCGCGGGCCTTCGCCGATGACAGTTCGGACGCGACCTGCGCCCGCTGCTCCTGCAGCTGAGTGCGTTCGGTCTCCAGCTTCTCGAGGCTCTCCTGCGCGGCCTCGTACGCGGAGTCGAGTTCGGTCTCACCGGCTTCGACGTCCTCGACGCCGGTCTCGGCGGTTTCGAGTTCCCTGCTGCGCTCGGTGATGCGGGCGGTGACGGTGTCGATCTCTGCGCGGTTGGCTTCGATCCGGGTCTTGAGGTCGGTGATCCGCTCGGCCGCCTGGGTCTGCTTCGACTGCAGCGCCGAGCGGTTCTTCACCGCTTCGGTGATGGCGATCTGTGCGGCCTTGACCTCGTCTTCGGCGGTGCGCAGGGCTTGGGTGAGCTCTTCCTTCCGCTGCCGGCTGGCCTCGAGTGCGTTCGTCTTCTCGGTCACGGCCGCCTCGGCGTCGGTGAGTTCGGAGCGGTTGCGTTCGGCCTGGGCGCGCAGCTCTTCGGGTGACTTCGCTTCCCTCTGCCCGAGGCTCGTGACCTCCGAGAGCAGGTGGGAGCGCTTGTCCGCGGCACGTTGGCTCAGTCCTTGGGCGCGCACGACTTGCGTCTGTGTCCGCGATTCGGCGGTGCGTTGGACGTCGAGTTCGCTGTCGAGTTCGGACAGCCGGGCTTCGATCTCCGACAGGCGCGCCTCGGCGCGGGTGCGGCGGTGGTCGAGTTCGGCGATGCGGTCGCTGTGGTCTTCGCCCTCGCTCGTCGAGGCCAGGGAGGACTGCGTCCTCACAGCGTCGTCGGCGAGCAGCCTGGCGGTGGCGTCACGCAGCGTCGCCTGCACGGTCGCTGCCTTCGCGGCGGCTTCGGCCTGCCGTCCCAAGGGCCCCAGCTGCCGGTTGAGTTCGGTGCGCAGATCGGTGAGACGGTCGAGGTTCGTCTGCAGTCCGGTGAGTTTGCGGACCGCTTTGTCCTTGCGGCGGCGATGCTTGAGCACCCCGGCGGCCTCTTCGATGAAGCTGCGCCTCTCCAGCGGGTCGGCATGGAGGATCGCGTCGAGGCGGCCCTGACCGACGATGACGTGCATCTCCTTGCCCAGGCCGGAGTCGTTGAGCAACTCTTGGATGTCGAGCAGCCTCGCCGGTGCCCCGTTGACGGCGTATTCGGATCCGCCGGTGCGGAACAGGGTCCGCGAGATGGTCACCTCGGTGTAGTCGACGGGGATGGCCCCGTCGGTGTTGTCGATGGTCAGAGTCACCTCGGCGCGTCCCAGGGCCTGACGTTTCGAGGTTCCGGCGAAGATGACGTCGTCCATCTTTCCGCCGCGCAGATTCTTCGCACCCTGTTCGCCCATCACCCAGGACAGGGCGTCGACGACATTGGACTTGCCCGAGCCGTTGGGTCCGACGACGCAGGTGATTCCCGGCTCGAATCGAAGGGTCGTTGCCGAGGCGAAGGACTTGAATCCCCTCAGTGTCAGGCTTTTGAGATGCATATTGGGCACCAGCATATCCGCAGGCGGCGGCGAGATCCCGAATCTTTTGGTAGAGTTTCTCCTCGTGCGTAGACGACTGCGCCGTTTTCCTCCGTAGCTCAGTTGGCAGAGCATTCGACTGTTAATCGAAGGGTCGCTGGTTCGAGCCCAGCCGGGGGAGCTGGAAGGGGCCCTGTCGTGCGCGGCAGGGCCCCTCACTATTCACCGCACCTGTGTGGCGGTGAAGCACAGCGAAAGGCGACCGATGGTGGTCCGAGATGAGGGAATTCCGACCATCATCGCCCATGGTCTGTCATGATCATGTGTGAGAGGTGTTCGGGTGCACTCGGCTCGGATCCCTTCGGCCACCTGTCCGATGCAGTCCATTCAAGGAAGGAACGCCGAGGCGGCAGCCGTTCTCATTCGTGTCACCGAGGACCCGCCCGCGATCGGCCCGATCACTATGAGCAGTGAACATACAAAGACTCAGGAGCTCATCGAGCACCTGAAGCATCCGACGACCGCGCTCCGGCCCTTCAAACGTGAGGGTCTGGACAAGGTGGTCTTCTTCGCGGCGGGCATCCTCGCCGTCGCATTCGTCGTCTGGGGCTTCGTCTCTCCCGACAGCCTCGGCAATGTGGCTGGCACGCTGCTGACCGGAGTGATGGACAACTTCGGCTGGCTCTTCGTCATCGCCGCGACGATCTTCACGATCTTCGTCATCGTCGTCGCCGTCAGCCGATTCGGACGGATCCCGCTGGGCAAGGACGATGAGAAGCCGGAGTTCAAGACCTCCTCGTGGATCGCGATGATGTTCGCCACGGGCATGGGCATCGGACTCGTGTTCTCCGCGGTCGGCGAGCCTCTCTTCTTCTACATGTCGCCTCCCCCGAACACCGTCGACGGCTCCACTGCCGAGGCGATGGGCACGTCCATGGGAACGACTCTGTTCCACTGGACGCTCTACCCGTGGGCGATGTACGCCATCGTCGGTCTCGGCGTGGCTTACGGTTCGTTCCGTCTGGGACGCTCGCAGCTGTTCTCGTCGATGTTCACCCCGCTGTTCGGCGAACGCGCCGTCAATGGAATCGGCGGCAAGGTCATCAACATCCTCGCGATCCTCGCGACTCTGTTCGGTTCGGCCTGCTCGCTGGGTCTGGGTGCCATCCAGATCGGCGGCGGCATCGAGTCCGCAGGCATCATGTCCGAGGTCACTTCACCGGTGCTCGTCATCATCATCGCGATCCTCACGGCCGCATTCGTCGCCTCGGCGGTCTCGGGTGTGGAGAAGGGCATCCAGTGGCTGTCGAACATCAACATGGTGCTCGCCGTCATCGTCGCCCTCATCGTCTTCATCGGCGGTCCGACGCTGTTCATCCTCAACGTCATCCCTTCCTCGGTGGGTGCGTTCATCCAGGATCTGCCGCAGCTGGCTTCACGCACCGCTGCCGACGGGCAGGGTGTCAATGAGTGGCTGTCGTCGTGGACGGTCTTCTACTGGGCTTGGTGGGTGTCATGGTCGCCCTTCGTCGGCCTGTTCATCGCGCGCATCTCGCGCGGTCGCACCGTCCGTCAGTTCGTCACCGGTGTGCTCATCGTCCCCTCCGTCGTCTCGACCATCTGGTTCGCGATCTTCGGCGGCGGTGCCATCGGCATCCAGGAACGCGCTGAACGCGGCGAGGGCACGGTCAAGGCATTGGCGAGCATCGTCGACGGAGAACCGGACATCAACATGGACACGGTTCTGTTCGACCTCCTCGGCGCTCTGCCGTTGCCGAACCTCATCGCGATCATCCTCATGATCGTCACGGTCATCCTCATCGCGATCTTCTTCGTCACCGGTGCGGATTCCGCATCGATCGTCATGGGCACGCTGTCGGCCAACGGCATGCAGGAGCCCGGCAAGGGCCTCGTGATCTTCTGGGGCACCGCGACCGGTGCCGTGGCTGCGGTGATGCTGTTGGCGGGCGGTTCCGATCCCGCCGAGGCGCTTGACGGGCTGAAGAACATCACCATCGTCTCCGCCCTGCCGTTCGTCATCGTCATGCTGCTGCTGTGCGTGGCGGTGTGGAAGGACCTGTCGAAGGATCCGCTCATCATCCAGGAGCAGCTGGCCGCACACGTGCTCGAGACCTCGGTGGCCACCGCGGTCGACGAGTACGACGGCGAGATCTTCGGCCTCGAAACCTCGGAACTCCAGATCGAGGACGAACCGGACGAGGACAAGGACACCTCCACAAAGAACTAACCCCCAATTGCTACCTGACGGCGGCCCAGCTACCTCGCGCGAGGTTGCTGGGCCGCCGTCAGGTGGTTTGAAGGAAAGGACGTCGATAGATGAACAGAGTCATCAGACGCGAGGGGAACATCTCGACATTCATCGGCTGGATGCTCGTCGTCATGGCGATTCTCGCGTTCATCACGGTGATCCTCCTGGCAATCTTCGCCGAACCATTCTTTCTCATCTTCCTCTTCACACCGGTCATCGCGCTCATCGGCGCGTGGGTGAATTTCCACTTAGGAGCCCGCGCCCGGTTGGAGATCACTCCTGAGGAGTTCATCTGGTGCGGCTTCACCGGCAGACCTCATCGGATCGCCTGGCGGGATCTCGACCGCATTCTCCTACCGGTTCCCGGTTCACGCTATCGGCTGGCTGCGGCAGCGCGCCTGCGAGACGGTCGGATCGTCGAAATCGACTCACTGTGGTTATCTCCGACGAACCCCGCAAATATTCTCTCCCCACCTGACCACACCGAGGCGCAACGCGCGCTCATCGACGGCCACAAAGCGTATCTTGCGAGGGCATTCTGACACTGACGTCTTGATACTGTGTTCGCATGCGGCACTGCTGACGGCGAGAGACGGAGGGCGAGACTGATGATTGTGATCGACAGCATCGAGGCGCTGCGTGAGCACACAGCCGACACACGTTGCGTTCTCGCCACCCCCGAAGACCGAGAGCTGACGGATGAGGCGGCCAATAGCCTCGACCTGACGGTGCACACCGCACATCCTGGGCCGGGGCGGCCGATGGCTGCGGTCGTCGACGACCAGATCAGCCTCGTGCTGCAGGTCCTCGACGAGGATCGTGCCCACCATGCGCTGCAGCTCCACGCCCGTGAGCGCGGCCTGCTCGTCATCGGTGAGAAGAAGGCCCTGGACTCCATCGCGGGAAAGATTCCTGCCGATGCCGGCGATACGTGGACCGTGCTCGTCGAGCTCATCCTCATCGTGGCGCGCCGCTGCGAAGAGGCACTCGACGAGATCGATGATCGGTGCCAAGAGCTCGAAGCACAGTCCGTGGGCTACGCGTCTTCACCGCGGCGGCGGACGATGGGGAGACTGCGAGCCGAGCTCTTCCGAATCGGTGAGACCCAGGCGGCCCAACAGAGGCTGCTGTCGAACGAGGAAGAACTCGCGCAGAGCCTCGGCGAGGACCATCAGCGGCTGCTCGCCCGTGCCGCAGCGGCGTTCGGGGCGAATCAGTCGATGACCACGCGACTGTATGCGATGCTCGGCGACATCCTCAACGAACAGGACTCCGTCGTGTCCGAACGGCTGACACTCGTGGCGACGATCTTCCTGCCGCTGACCCTGGCGACGGGGTTCTTCGGCATGAACTTCCAGTGGATGCTCGATCGTCTGGGCAGCCTGCCGGCGTTCATCGTCTTCGGCCTCGTCATCCCCGGCCTGCTCACGGTGGCGACCCTCGTCTTCATCCGCCGCTTGACCCGTTCGTCGTAAGTCGGCCCGCGCTCATCGACGTCACATCCCGAACAGCGCCGGAATGGCGATCGGGCCGGCACCGAACGCAGTGATGACCGCGGCCAGCACCAGCAGGAGCAGGTCGTATTCGGGACCGCCCGCCGAGGCCCAGTACTTCGAGTGCCATTTGAAGACGTGCAGGCTCGTCGTGATGAGCATGAGCACGACGACGCCGAGACCGGCCCATTGAGCGAGGACGCCGGTGGCGAATGAGACTGCGGCGGCAAGCTCGGCGATGGCGACGAACCATGCGGTCGGGACGTTGAGCCCATCCGCTTTGGCGAACCGCGGAATATCCTTGGCCTTGACCATGAACTCGCGGACGAAAGCCACCGTCAGAACCGCCCTGACGAGCAGGAGTACGATCCCTGCAGCGATCGTTGGAACCGTGAACATGAGCAATCCTCTCCGCCTGAGCGCCGAGGTGGCGACCTCTCGACCGAGTCTACGCTTCACTGCGTTGCAGCCGGAGGTCTCGACAGCCCCTCCTGCCCGGCATCCCTCACCCTGAGTTTCATTTCACCGCGCTGCAGCGGTGCATAATGCCGCTGCCGGTGACCGATGGACCGTTGACTGTAGGACTTGCGGCGAAGGCGAGGGACTGCGAGCAACGGTGCGGGATGCTCTCGGCAGCTGGAGTGCACCGTGCCGGAGACACGGAGGCCGGATCACCCCAGCGTCGTCACCGCCTACCTATACCGCGGGGGCTTCTGGCACACGGGACAGTAGTGGGTTCCGCGTCCGCCGACGGTGATCTTGACGATCTCCGTCCCGCAGCGCACACATTCCTGTCCCCCGCGCCCGTAGACGAGCAGGGCGCGATCGAAGTATCCGGATTCGCCGTTGACGTTGACGTAGAGAGCGTCGAAGCTCGTCCCGCCCATGGCCAGGGCATCGCTCATCACCTTCGTCGCGGATTCGAGCACCGCAACGAGGCGGCTCTTCCGTGTCCGCGCGGGTGTCGCCAAAGGGTGGACTCCCGCCCGGAACAGGGCCTCATCTGCGTAGATGTTCCCGATTCCGCTGACCAGCGTCTGGTCGAGCAACGCTGCCTTGACCGCCGTGCGCTTCCTCGCAAGGTCCGCAACGACCCGTTCCGGATCGAATGCGGGCTCGAGCGGATCCGGGGCGATGTGGATCGCCGAGGCGGGGACGAGCCGTCCGTACCCGTGGACGAGAGGTTGGACGCCGATATGGCCGAAGATCCGTTGGTCGACGAAGCGCAGTTCTCGTGGCTGTCCTCCATCGTCCGAGAGGTGCAGAATCGCCCGTGTGTGGCGGTGGATCTCCTCGCCGGGCGAGTGGATGCGCAGCTGTCCGCTCATGCCCAGATGCATGAGGATGCCGAGTTCGGGCCTCGGCACAGGTGAAGCGACCGGGTCCGCGGTGGAGAGATCAGTCCCCTCCCCCAGGCTCAGCCACATGAACTTCCCGCGCCGTTCGGCCCTCAGGATGTGCGCCCCGGTCACGGCCGAAACGAACCCGGAGACCGCGGACGGATCGATGCGCCGCTGGGACGTCGTGCCCAAGATTCGAGGGTCGTCCACCTCGGCGCCGGTGATCGTGGTCCCGGCCGTCCATTCGTCGACGCCGCGACGGACGCTTTCGACCTCGGGAAGCTCAGGCATCAGTGACCCTCGATTCCATCAGGCATGCGCCCGTGAGCGCACAAAGAGACCACGGTGAGGCTCAGCGCCGGTAGTCCGGGTAGATGGTGCGGATGGCTTTGACGGCCACCTCGGCGGCCGCGGCTTCGGCGGCCTTCTTCGAGGATCCGTCGCCGGCGCCCCAGTTGTTCGCCCCGAGCATCGCGGTGGCGGTGAAGACCATCGCATGGTCGGGACCCGCCGAGGTGATCTCGTAGCTCACGGCGCCGAGGTCGAGGTCGGCAGCGGCCTCCTGCAGGGTGGTCTTGAAGTCCATCCCGGCCCCGAGGTTGACCGCGTCGTCGAGCATTCCGTCGATGAGGCGGTGGACGAAGGCGAAGGCCTCTTCGCGTCCGCGGGAGACGAAGGTCGCGCCGATGAGGGCCTCGACCGTGTCGGCGAGGATCGAGTCTTTGTTCCGGCCTCCGGTCAGCTCCTCACCCTTGCCCAGCAGAATGTGCTCGCCGATGCCGTGTCGGCGGGCGATCGACGCGAGGGCACGCGTGTTGACGACGGCCGAACGCATCTTGGCCAGCTGGCCTTCGGGCAGATCCGGGTTGTCGTAGAACAGCGACTCGGTGGCGACGAGGCCCAGAACGGAGTCGCCGAGGAACTCGAGGCGTTCGTTGGTGGGGATGCCACCGGCCTCGAAGGCGAAGGAGCGGTGCGTGAGCGCGAGACGAAAAGTCTCGGGATCAATATCGATCCCGAGACTCTTCTTCAGTGCTGCTGTGGTGTCAGTGTCCACAGTCTCAGACGTCAGCGACCTTGCGGCCCTTGTACTCGAGGTACAGCGGGGTGCCGGCTGCGTCTTCGACGACCTTGGCCTGGTGGGGGCGCGAGTACACAACGCGACCGTTCTCCACAGTCTTGACCAGGTTCGGAGCCTTGGCCTTCCACTGCGAACGACGGTGGCGGGTGTTGCTGCGCGACAATTTACGCTTCGGAACAGCCACGTCTAGCTCTCTTTCTTCTCTTCCAACAGATTCTTCAATGATGCGAACGGCGATTCGGATTCGTCCTCGTCCACCTCGAGGTCCTCCCCCAGGGTGTAGCTGAACTCCTCGCTCTCATCCCGCGAGGGATTGAACGGCAGAGCCATCACGACGGCGTCTCTGATCGCGGGCTCGAGGTCGAGCTGATCCCGGTCGATGACGTAGGAGTCCTCGTCCCCTTCGGCCTGCTCATAGACGTACATCTCCTGGATGTCCACATCTATAGGCAGCTCGATGGGTTCGAGCGTCCTCGCGTCTTCGCCGCGGGCCGTCGCCGAGACTGTGCCCGACACGTAGATCCCCTCCGACACACTCTCGAACATCAGCTCGAGCGTCAGTGGTGAACCTTCCGCAACCCCGATCACTTCGATCTTGAGATCCGCTGGAGCCGACAAGGTGGTGTTCACCCGTTCCCACTCACCCGGATGACCGAGCAATCCCATGGATCTGAGATCATAGACGAATTCAGATCTGTTCTTCATGCCCTGTCCTCCTGGTGCGTTTGAGGATGTCGCTCCTGCGTTCACACGCGACTCACCATTCTAATCATTGTCAGCGGCCATTACCAATCGGGTCCGTCCCGCCGCGCAGGTGTTCCTGCTCACCATTTCTCGTGCTGGTTGCGCCAGGTGACGCCGCCGGCCAGGAGGAGCAGTGCGCCGGAGATCGTGAACACGATCCCCGAACCGGCGATGACCGTGAGCGCCGAGGCGGCCGATGGGATCGCGACCTGGCTGAGCCGGTTGCCCGCCAAGCGGATCGACAGCACCGCGGCCCGGTTCGCCGGATCCGAGAGCGTCGACACCCAGGTCATCGTCAGCGGCTGGGTGAGACCGAAGCAGAAGCCCGCGATCGTGAGCAGGATCGCCAGCGTCCACGGTTGGCTGAGCACGGGGATGAGGACCACACAGAGCCCAGCCGCTGCCGAGGCGGTCCACAGCAGGGAGAGATTCCGCCACTTCCGCGTGAGGAAACCGATGAAGAGCCGGGAGATCACCGAGGCGAAGGTCCGTGCCGCGAGCAGCCACGTCACCGTCGTCACCGACAGTCCGTTCTGCTGACCGATGAGCGGCAGATAGGCGGTCATCAGATCCACGACGGCGAGCGTGGCCATGGAGGCGAAGATCGCGGGCTTCATCCCCCGCACCGACAGCAGAGCCAACGGGGCGATGGCACCTTCGGCCGCCTCGGCGCGGGAGACGTGAGGGGTCCGGCCGCGGAGCATGACGATGACGGCGGCGATGAGGGTCAGCGCGGACAGTGCGGTCATGAACCACAGCGCGTTCGTGATCGCGGTATCACCCGAGGTGGCGTCGGCGACCATGCCGGCCAGGGGCAGGCCGATGGTCTGTCCGATCGAGACCCCGAGGGTGAGGTGGCCGAACTTCGCGGTGAGCTTCGAAGCGGGGAAGCTCTGCGGGATGAGCGCCTGGGAGGCGACCGTGGTGAGCAGCTGGCCGAAGCCCAGGCTCATCGTGGCGATGAGGAGCACGCCGAGGTTGGGTGCGGTGGCCGCGAGCGCGACGGGCAGGATCGACAGAGCGGTGCCGACCCACAGCACCGCCGTGGCGTACCCGCGGTCGACGAGGCGGCCGACGAAGAGCGCGGTGAGCAGCGGGACGAGTGAGTACACCGCGGTCATGAGACCGAGGACGACTCCTGATCCGCCGAGCTCCAGAGTGCGGTAGGAGATGAGGACGCGGACGCCGTTGTACGTCGCGTGCGCGATGACGGTGTGGATGACGAGGCCCGGGAACCAGGCCCTATTGGCAGGATCGGCGGCTGCGCTCATCCCTCAGACGACGCTGTCGTCGTTCGCGGCCGCGGGTCCGCGGCCGCCCAATGCCTCCAGCACCGAGGTGGGGACGAGGCCTTCGATGTTCCCGCCGCCTCCGTGGACTTCCTTGATGAGTGAGGAGGAGACGTGTTCGAACTTCGGGTCACCGGGGACGAAGATCGTTTCGAGTTCGGACAGGTGCTTGTTCATCAGCGCCATCGGCAGTTCGTAGGCGAAGTCGGTGCCCGACCGCAGGCCCTTGACGACGGCGGGGGCGCCGATTCTCGTGCAGTAGTCGACGAGGAGGCCCCCGGAGACGAGGTCGATCGTGATGTTCTGCGCTTCCCGGGTGCGTTCAGCTTCGGCCAGGGACCTGCGGATGAGGTCGGCACGGATCTCCGGGTCGAAGCGACCGGATTTCGAAGGATTGTGGACCACTGCCACGACGACCTCTTCGAACATCCGAGAGCTGCGGGCGATGATATCGAGATGACCCATGGTGATCGGGTCATAGGAACCGGGGCAGACGACCTTCATGCCCTCATCGTATCGTCTGCCCCGATCAGAGGCGGGCAGATCCGTGTGACGGACACGTGAGGTCGCGACCGTCAGTGCGTCTGTTCCCGCAGTCGCAGCCACTGGTCGTCGGCGGAAGTCTCAGCGTCGGTGCCTTTGACCACCTGCCCGTCGAAATCATCAACCGGTCCGTGCAGGCGGGAGGCCGCCTCGGCCATGATCCGGGCGACGATGGCAAGGGAGCGGGGTTCGTCACCGGCGGCGACCGCCTCGGCGAGGTTCCTGTGACTGTCCAGGACATCGCATCGGACCTCATAGCCGCGCTTGTCCGACAGCGACAGCAACCGGGTGTGGACCATCGAGACCTTCATGAGGTCGGTCAGCCGCGCCGATCCGGAGCACGCGACGATCGAATGGTGGAAGTTGAGGTCGGCGTCGCCGATCGTGCGCGCGACGTTGTCCTCGATGGCGTGCTCGAGCTCTCGCAGCGCCGTGCCGATCCGTGACGTGGACCTACCCTGCCTGATGACGAGCCTGACCGCCTGCGATTCGACCGCCTCGCGCACGGCATAGACGTCGTCGATATCGGCCGTGCGCATGCGTCTCACATGCACACCTCGTCCGGGAGCATGCGTCATCACGCCTTCGCTGATGAGGCGCTGCAGGGCCTCCCGCAGAGACGGCCGCGACACCTCGAGCAGCTCAGCCGTGCGCACCTCGTTGATCGACTGCCCTGGCTCGAGCGAACCGGAGTAGATGGCATTGCGCAGCTGGTCCGCAATGAGGTCGATCGTCGATGATCGGACCACTTTGCGCAGCACCGGCAGCTCGGAAGCAGGAGGATTCGTCACGGTCACGATCATATAACGTTGTCAGACAGTGTGACATTCGGACAACATGAGTATTGAATACTGTTTCAGAGACGCACGTCACGATGATGTGTCGACGTTCAAGGAAGGAACAGCACATGAAACTCAAAGGACTGGCCGCCGCGACATCGATCCTCGCGCTGACGCTGACCCTCGGTGCCTGCGGCGGAAGCGACTCCGACAAATCCACCCTGCAGAAGGCCGTCGACGACGGAAAGATCACGGTCGGCTTCGCCGGTGAAGCCCCGTACAGCTTCGAAGAGGGCGGTGAACTCCAGGGAGCATCGGTGGCACTGGCCAAGGCCGTGTTCAAGGAGCTCGGCGTCGACGACGTCGAAGGCGTCAACACCGAATTCGGCTCGCTCATCCCCGGCCTCAACGCCGATCGCTTCGATGCGATCTCGGCCGGCATGTCGATCCTGCCCGACCGCTGCGAACAGGCCGCCTTCGGTGATCCCGAGTTCATGTACACCACTGCCCTGATGACCAAGGAGGGCAAGCTCGACGGGATGAAGAACCTCGAGGACGTCAAGGAGAAGGGCGTCAAGCTCGCCACCATGACCGGCGCCATCGAGTCCGACTACGCCAAGGACCTCGGCATCAAGACCCAGCAGGTCGGCACCCCGCAGGACGGCATGGACGCTGTGACCACCGGTCGCGCCGACGTCTTCGCGCTCACCGCAATCTCGCTCAACTGGATGGAGAAGAACACCGAGGATTCCGGGGTCGAGGTCAGCGATTCCTTCGTCCAGGAGATCGACGGAGTCCCACAGGTGGGAGCCGGCGCCACGGTCTTCCGCACAGATGACAAGGAACTGCGCGACGAATGGAACAAGGGCCTCGAGAAGATCGTCTCCGATGAGAACTCGTACCTCGACGTCGTCGGCGACTACGGCTTCACGAAGGAAGAGCGCCCCGACGGTTCGATCACCACCGATCAGCTGTGCAAGGGCGAACTTCCCACCGCTGACTCCTGAGTCGGCGCTGTAGTCACGCACCATGAATGACAATGTCACAACGTTGCTGAACTTCCTCCCACAGCTGTGGGAGGGAGTTCAGACAACCATCATCCTCACGGTCGCCGGCAGCATCGGCGCCGTCATCATCGCACTCATCCTCGGACTGACGATGACCTCGCCGAGCGCCTGGCTGCGCATTCCGGCTCGCATCGTCGTCGAATTCTTCCGCGGCACCTCTCTGCTCGTGCAGCTGTTCTGGCTGTTCTACGTGCTCCCGCTCCTCGGCGTCGATTTCGACCCCATGTCCTGCGGTGTCGCCGCTCTGGCGCTCAACTACGGAGCCTATTCCGCCGAGGTGGTCCGGTCCTCGATCAAGACCGTGGCACCCGGTCAGTGGGAAGCCGCCATCGCGCTCAGCCTCTCCCCCACCCGTCGGATGATCCGCGTGATCTTCCCACAGGCCTGGGCACTGATGATCCCGTCCCTGGCGACGCTGCTCATCCAGCTGCTCAAAGGCACGGCGGTCGTCTCCTTCATCACGCTCTCCGACCTCACAGACAAAACCGAACAGCTGCGTCAGTCGACCGGTGACACGATGTTCGCCTATTCGATCAGCCTCCTCATCTACTTCGCACTTGCATGGCTGCTCCAGGAGTTCATGAACTTCCTCGAACGCAGAGCGACGAAAGCTCTCGGCCGCCGTCGCCCGAACTCTCGCACCGATCGCCGTGCGGCCAGGCGTGCAGCCCGTGCCGACGCCGTGCGTGCGAAGGGAGGTGACCTCTGATGTGGAATTGGGAATTCGCCGCCGAGGCACTGCCGATCCTGCTGCGCGGTTTCATCAACACTCTCATCGCCACGGTCGTGGGCACCGCCATCGCCGTCGTTCTCGGACTCATCCTCGCCGTCGCCATCCGCGGCCTCCCACGGTGGATCAACTGGCTCGTCCGGCTCATCGTCGCGTTCATCCGCAACACCCCGCTGGTCGTCCAGCTGCTGTTCGTCTACTACGCGTTCGCGGATATTCCAGGACTCGTCGATGTACCCGCGCTGGTGATCGGCTTCATCGTCATCGGCATCCATTATTCGACGTACATGTCCGAAAGCTACCGCGCCGGAATCGATGCCGTGCCGCCGGGACAGTTCGAGGCTGCCACTGCGCTGTCGCTGCCGCCGGTGCGCACGTTCACTGCGATCGTGCTGCCGCAGGCGCTGCGGGCAACCATCCCGTCGCTGGGCAACTACGCTGTCGCAATGTTCAAGGACACTCCGTTCCTGTTCGCGATCTCCGTCGTCGAGCTCGTCACTGCTGCGAAGGAATTCGGCGGTTCGACCTTCGCCTACACGGAAGCCTTCACACTGGCCGGCATCATCTTCCTCGCGGCCAGCTACCCGACCTCACTGCTCATTCAGAGATTGGATCGACGCCTTGCCACCTACTGAGAACACCCCAACGACTGCCTCCGCATCGTCACACCCGGCGATCGAGTTCAAGGATGTGGAGAAGAGCTTCGGGCCGACCACCGTGCTCAAGGACCTCAACTTCACGGTGGCTCCCGGCGAACGCGTCACCCTCATCGGGCCCAGCGGTTCGGGCAAGACGACGATCCTGCGCCTGGTGATGACGCTCGAGGAGCTCACCGGCGGATATATCTTCGTCGACGGTCAGCCGCTGACGCACGAGGACCGCGGCGGCAAACGCGTGGAACTGCCGAAGAAGCGCACGCGTGAGATGACCACGCGCATCGGCATGGTCTTCCAGCAGTTCAACCTGTTCCCGAACATGACCGTGCTCGAGAACATCATCGAAGCCCCTGTCCATGTGCTCGGCAAGTCCAAGGTCGAAGCCACCAAGGAAGCCAAGGAGCTGCTCGAACGGGTGGGACTGGCCGACAAGGCCGACGCTCACCCGACTCGTCTCTCCGGCGGTCAGCAGCAGCGTGTGGCGATCGCCCGAGCACTGGCGATGAACCCGGAAATCCTCCTCCTCGACGAGGTCACCTCGGCGCTTGACCCCGAGCTCGTCGGGGACGTGCTCGGAGTGCTGCGCGATATCGCCGAGACCACGGACATCACGATGCTGCTGGTCACACACGAGATGCAGTTCGCCCGCGACGTCTCTCACCGCGTGATGATGTTCGACGGTGGTCAGGTGCTCGAAGAGGGTCCGCCGGATCAGATCTTCAACAACCCGCAGCACGAACGCACGCGCAAATTCCTCTCCAGCGTGCTCTAATCCTCTGCGGCGCTCACTTCGTCCGGCTCCCCGACCAACTGGACGAAGTGGATCGCGGTCTCTCCGAAGGTCTTCGAACGGAAGACCTCCAGCCCGTCGGGCATCGTCGGCTCCGGCGAACGCGCGGCACGTTCGACGACGACGATGGACTCCATGTCCAGGTGTGTGCTCAGCCGTCTGAGGATCTGCGTGACAGCGTCCTCTCCCAACGGGTACGGCGGATCCATGAACACGAGGTCGAAGACGCGTGACTCCGGATTCTCCGGTCCGGGCAGTCCGGCGAGAAAGTGGAGCACGTCCCCGGTGTGGACCTCGGCCGAATGGTCGAGACCGAGCTTGTCCGCATTGGATTCCAGAGCGCGAGTCGCAGCCAGGGATGAATCGACGAAGTCGACTTGTGCTGCGCCCCGCGACATCGCCTCGAATCCGAGTCCACCGGAACCGGCGAAGAGGTCGAGGACGTTCGCTGCAGGCAGCACCCCGTAGCCGTCGAGCATGGAGAACAGGGACTCCTTGACGCGGTCGGACGTCGGCCGGGTGTTCGCCCCCGACGGTGACGACAGTCTGGCGCCCTTATGTGCGCCGGCGATGATTCTCATATCTGCTCCCTCAGCCTGCCTCGATGAAGTGGGCGTCGTCCTCGGGCAGGACGCGCCTGATGAAGGCCTTGAGCGCGGGCACCGCTTCCAGTGTCGGGTCGACCGCGACGATCTGCTCAGCGATCGTCTTCGCTTCGGCGACCATCTCGGAGTCGCGGAGGATCGACAGATGCCGCAGCGACGACCCGCCCCATTGGGAGCCGCTGAGCACATCGCCTTCGCCTCGGGCGTCGAGATCGTATTCGGCCAGAGCGAAGCCGTCAAGCGTCTCGGCCACGGCCTGCAGCCGTCCATAGCTCTCATCCTCAGCACTCATCTCGGTGAGCAGGAAGCACAGGGCCGAGCTGCCGTCACGTCCGACGCGTCCACGCAGCTGGTGCAGCTGTGCGACCCCGAAGTTCTCGGCTTCGATGATGACCATCATCGTCGCCCTCGCTACGTCGACGCCGACCTCGATGACCGTCGTCGAGACGAGGATCTCGATGTCGCCTTTGACGAAGTCCGCGAGCACCCGGTCCTTCTCCGCCGTCGACATCCGCCCATGCAGCAGACCGAACTTCAGACCAGCCAGTTCCGGGGTCTCAGACAGCTTCCGTGTGATGTCTTCGATGCCCTGCTTCTGTCCGACTACGTCCCCGGACTCCGGATCTTCGATATCCGTCGGTTCGATTCGCGGGAAGACGACGAAGACCCCCTTCTCAGCCTCGACGGTCTGCCGCATGAGCTCCCGAACCCGGACGTACCAGGCAGGTTGGTCGACGATCGGCACCACATGGGTGGCGATGTCCTTCGGCCCCGCCGGCATCTCGTCGAGCGTCGAGATATCGAGGTCGGCGAAGACCGTCATCGCCACTGTGCGCGGGATCGGCGTCGCCGACATCACGAGAGTATGCGGGGTGGTGTCCCCGCCCTTCGCACGCAGCGCTTCCCGCTGTTCGACACCGAAGCGGTGCTGTTCGTCGACGACGATGAGACCGAGATCTGAGAACATCGTCGACTCCGACAGCAGCGCATGCGTGCCGACGACGATGTCGATGTTCCCGGCGACGAGGTCGAGGGCGAGTTCGCGACGGTCCTTCGCCGGCATCGACCCTGTCATCAGCGCCACCGTCACCTGGTCGTCGTCAGCCAGCAGCGGCGACAGCGCCATCTGCTCGTCGAGGAATGTCTGGATCGAATGGAAATGCTGAGTGGCGAGCACCTCGGTGGGGGCGAGCATGGCGGCCTGGGCACCGGAGTCGACCGCAGTGAGCATGGCCCGCAATGCCACGAGGGTCTTACCGGAACCGACGTCACCGTGCAGGAGCCGGTGCATCGGCCGGTCCGCAGCCATGTCCTCAGCGATCTCCTCGCCGACCCTGACCTGGGATGCGGTGAGGGTGAAGAGCAGGTCTTCGTCGAACCGGCGGCTCTTCGTCCCCTGCGTGAGCAGCGGCGTCGCCTTTTCGTCGGCCAGCTTCGCTTTGCGGGCGGCGAATTCGGTCTGCAGGGCGAGCGCCTCTTCCCATTTCCACCTCAGCCGGGCCCGTTCGACGTCCTCGATCTTCCGCGGTCGATGCATGTCTTCGAGAGCTGTGCGCAGGTCCGGCAGCTCATGAGCGTCCCGCAGCCCCTTCGGCAGCGGATCCTCGAACTCCTCGGGCCCAGCGACGGTGAGCAGGGTCTTGATCGAGCTCCACAGCCGGGACTGCGCGATCTTCTTCACGGCCGGGTAGATGGGGAACGGCGAGTTGAGGTCCTCGGGAGTCCACTCATGGTCATCCTCGGTGCGGTTGAGCCACACCGGAGACGCCAGGGTCAGCTGCCCCCGGAACGACTCCACCTTGCCGCCGAAGACGACGGTCAGTCCCGGCTTCAGCGACTTCTCCAACCAATACTGGTTGAAGAACGCGATCTTCATCGACTGCTTCCCGTCATGGACGATGACTTCGGTGATCGTGCCTTTCCGCTGTTTCATCCGCCGCGTCTCCACCCGGATGACTTCGGCCTGGATGATCGCGGTTTCCCCCAGGGGCAGATCCCCGAGTTCCGTGCGCTCCCCGGGGACGAGGTAGCGCCGCGGGAAGAAGCGGAGCAGGTCAGTGACCGAATGCACACCGCGCTGGGCCAAGTTCTTCCGATCGGCGGGCCGGAAGTTGTCTTCGAGCCGGGTCGTCATTCGACCCCCATGATCACGAGCACTCCGGAGTCTCTGGCATCGATGTCCTGGAAGTGGACGGTCTCGTGTGACTTCTGGATCCAGTCACGCAGGTGGTCGAGCACCTCCGGTGCGCAGTCGGGTCCGTGGACGACGGTGAGCAGCTCTCCCCCGGCACCGAGCAGCCGATCGGCGAGCTTCTCCACCAAGGTCCGCAGCTCCGTGCTCTGGGTCTTCGCGCGGCCTTCGATGAAGACCCGGTAGAACTGTGCCGGATGAGCCGCCACTGCCGTGGCAGCGCCCGGAACGCCATCCGAAGTCGATCCTTCGTCCTCGCGGATCACCGGCAGCATCCCCGTCGGAGGGTCGGTGGCGAGCTGATCGGCCGAATAGATCGTACCCACCCTCGTACCCGCGGCCGCTTCGGTCATATCGGCGAAGATCTCCCCCGCCGGGGCGAACGGATCGTAGACGGCCAGGGCCGAGAGCAGGGTGCCGACGTTGCGGGAGCGCACGACGTGCGCACCCAGCCCTGCCAGGGACTTCAGCGCCGAGGTGGAGCTGGGGATGACGATGACCTCCCGGTCCTCGGCGGCGATGAGTTCGGACATCGTCTCGAACAGGTCGCCCACCTCCGGAGTCAGCGCCGTGGCCCCGTTGAGCGCGGTGTGCATGAGCAGTCCCGTGCCCTTGACCAGGGCGATGAGCTTCGTCTCGCCCTCCTCCTCGTGCATCCGCAGGTCTTCCATGTCGAGCCGGGCGATCCCGTATTCGCCGAGGCGGTCGATGACGGTCGCGGCGGTCGTTTCGTCGGCGACGTGGACGTGGACCTTGGCCGCGTTGATGACGATCGAGGTCCCGCCGAGGCGGTCGAGATCCTCGGCGAGCGAGTCCGCGGGGGTGTCGGCGAGGATGGCGACGATCTCGAGTTCGTCGGCGGTGGCTTCGTGGATGATCTTCGGGGCGCGGGCCACCTCGGCGAGCATCGAATCCTGCGGGGTGCGGCCGGTGACGGTGGCGTAGAGGAGGTCGAAGAGTTCGACGATTCCCGTCGATCCGGCGTCGACGACCTCGGCTTCGCGCAGCACGGTGAGCTGTCCGGTGGTCTCCCGCAGCGCCGACCGGGAGCGTTCGCGCACTGCCGCGATGACGTCGATCAGGGAGGCTCCGTCGTCGGCTTGCTCACGGGCCTCGGTGGCCATGGCGTCGAGGACGGTGAGCATGGTGCCGTCGACGGGTCGGGCGACGGCGGCCCGCGCTCGGTCGGACGCGGTCTCCAGGGCGGTGGCCATGGCGTCGGCGGTGGCCACGGTGACTCCGGCCAGAGCATCGGCGACTCCCTGCAGAGCGACAGCGAGGATGAGTCCGGAGTTGCCGCGCGCACCACGTCCGGCTCCGGCGGCCAGTGCCGCGACGACCTGTGGGAGGGTGACGGGGCCGGTGAGCTCTTCGACGGCGAGGTAGGCGGCGCGCAGGGTGTGGTACATATTCGTGCCGGTGTCGCCGTCGGGGACGGGGAAGACGTTGAGCTCGTCGATCTCGGTGCGTTCCTTGCGCAGCCGGTCGACCGCACGGCGGGCCCAGCGCGCGGCCAGACGACCGTTGAGGCTGATGGCGTTGCTCATGTCACTTCCCGAAATGGCTGAAACCGCTCGCCGGCACGGGTGTGCCGTCGAGGCTGACATCGTGTCCGGTGCGGATCTCACCGATTCTCCGCCAGCCTACCCCAGGCACGGCGGACGGCGGCGCAGACGCGGCGAAGCCGTGATCCTCTCCCCCGTCGAGCACCCAGGACAGCGCCAGATCCTCTGCCGTCGTGGCCGCATCGTTCCCACCGTCCGCTTCCGACGCACCGTCCGCTGCTCGGGCATCGAGCACGAATTCGGCCGCCGGCAGCAGCGGGTCGACGAGGTCGCGCAGGAGTGATCGGTCAAGGTCGATGCCCACCCCCGAGGCGGCCGCCACCCGGGCGAGGTCGAGGCTGAGCCCGTCGGAGACGTCGATCATCGCCGAGGCCGCCCCGACCGTGCGCAGCGCACCGTAGTCAGGCTGTGGCGCCAGCTGGGTGTCGATGAGCGAGCGGAGTTCCGGTCCGGCGGTGTCAGGTCGCGCTCCGGCGAAGAGCAGGTCGAGCCCGGCGGCGGATCGACCGACCGTTCCGGCCAGGTAGAGCGAATCCCCTGGCTGGGCGCCGGAGCGCAGAATTGCGGACTCCTCGCCCACGGTCCCGAGTGCGGTGATGGCGATGACGATGAGACCCGAGGACGACAGGTCCCCGCCGATGATCGGCACCGTGCAGTCCAAAGCCGTCCCTGCTCGTTCCGCTTCGTCGAAGAGCCCGGAGTACAGGGCTTCGAGGCAGGCGATGTCCGTGTCATCCGGAACGGCGACGGAAACGAGCAGTCCGTGCGGGATCGCTCCCATGGCACAGACGTCGGCCAGGTTCTGGGCCGCTGCCTTGACTCCGAGCTTCTTCCAGTCCAACCACTCGCGAGTGAAGTCCTCGTTCTCCACGAGCATGTCCGCGGTCGAGACGAGTCGACCCTCAGGTGCGGTCACGGCCGCATCGTCTCCGGGTCCGACGATCACGTGCGTGCTGCTGGGGTTACGGCCCAGCACGCGGGAGATGATGTGTGATTCGCCAAGTTCGGACAGTCGGGTCATGGCTCCAGGTTATCGGGCGATACGGTAGTCCTATGAGATCTCGCCCTGCTTCGACGCGCCGCAACGCCCGGCCCGCGCACCGTCGTCGTTCTCTCACCTTCGTCGCATTGGCCACGGTGCTCACCGGTCTGGCGGTGACCGGGTGTTCGCGCACCGTCATCGTCGAACCGGCCAAGGATGCTGCGAATCCGAAGTGTGCCGACATCCTGCTCACCCTGCCCGATGAGATCTCGGGTGAGAAGGCACGCACGACCTCCTCGCAGGGCACGAAGGCGTGGGGAGATCCCAACGTCGCGGTGCTGCGCTGCGGAGTCACTCCCCCCGGGCCGACGACAGATCAGTGCGTGAGCGTGTCCGGAGTCGATTGGATCTCGAAGCCGGTCGAGGACGACGATTCGACGTGGAGGTTCACCAGCTACGGGCGAACCCCCGCCGTCGAGGTGCTCGTCAACCGCAAGGCCGAGTCAGGCAATGACGTGCTCGCCGCGATCTCACCGACCCTGTCGAAGTTCCCTCCGGAGAACGAGTGCGTCGGAGCCGAGGACATCGCCGGCTAGAGCGCCCACCGAAGACGCGATTGCTCCACGGAGGCGGTTGCTCCGCGGCATCCGCTTCTACTTCGCGCGAGCGTGGTCGATCAGGGCGATCGAGATGAGTTCGCCGATGAGTTCGGAGTATTCGAGTCCCGACTGCGCCCACATGAACGGGTACGCCGAGGTGGGAGTGAACCCGGGAAGGGTGTTGAGTTCGTTGAGGACGACCTCGCCGGTGTCCGTGACGAAGGTGTCGACGCGGGCCAGACCGGTGCAGTCGAAGAGACGGAACACCGAGGCGGCCAACTCCTGAACCCGGGCGGTCACCGTCTCGTCGAGATCGGCCGGACAGGTGACCTCTGCGGCGGCGAGGTCGAGGTACTTGGCGTCGAAATCGTAGAAGGAGTGGTCGCCGCTCACCCGGATCTCTCCGGGAGAGGACACTCGCAGCTCCGTGTCATAGACGGAACCGAGCACGGCGCATTCGACCTCACGACCGCTGACCTCGGGTTCGACGATGACCTTGGAGTCGTGTTCGAAGGCACCGAGCAGGGCGGCTTCGAGGTCGGCCGCCTCGGCGACCCGGCTGACTCCCATGGACGATCCGGCACGGGCGGGTTTGACGAATACGGGCAGGCCGAGCGCGGCCACTCGTCTCTCCGCCTCCGCGCGGTCTGCGGCCCACATCGTCTCGGTCACGAGCTCCCACGGGCAGGTGGGGACTCCGGCGTGGGCCATGAGTGACTTCGTATAGTGCTTGTCCATGCTCGCGGCGGAGGAGAACACTCCGGAGCCGACGAACGCGGTGTCGCTGAGTTCGAACAGTCCCTGCAGGGTTCCGTCCTCACCGAAGCGGCCGTGCAGGAGTGGGAAGAATACGTCGACCGCACCGAGTTCGGTGTAATTGCCCTCGGCATCGCGGTGCAGCAACGGTGACCCGTCGGCGGAGACCGGAGGAATCACCTCGGTCCCATTGTCCGTGACCTCGGGCATGGCTTGCGGGTCGAAGCGCATGCTCGCCCAGTCGTCGACGACCCGCCACACACCGGTCTTCGTGATGCCGATCGGCAGAACATCGAAGGCATCGGCGTCGATGGCACCGATCACCCCGGCTGCGGTGACGCAGCTGACGGAGTGCTCGCTCGAACGGCCTCCGAAGAGGACTGCGACAAGGGGCCGGTGATCGTTGTCTGCCATGAGTTTCCTTGCTGAAGTGGTACTCCCGTGCACTCGGACCGGACACGGGTGCGCACAGCGGGTCAGGTGTGCGCGGACTGAAAGACTTTAGCTCACTTGGCCTCGTACGTGCATTCCAGCCACGCCCGACCGATGCCCTTGAAGAACATGTTGAAGCCGGCGAAGGCAGGTGTTGCGGATTCGTCGATGCCCAGCGGTTCGGCCAGAGCGGTGACGATGAAGAAATAGCGGTGCGGTCCGTGGCCCTCCGGCGGGGCGGCACCGACGAAGCGGGGTTCGCCGGCGTCGTTGCGCAGGGTCACGGCACCGCTGGGCAGGAGGTCGGCGGACGGGTCACCGGCGTTGGCCTCCAGGCTCGTCACCGAGGCGTCGAGGTCCGTGACGACCCAGTGCCAGAAGCCCGAGCCGGTGGGAGCGTCGGGGTCGTAGCAGGTCACGGCGAAGGCCTTGGTCTCTTCGGGGAACCCGGACCAGGACAGCTGCGGCGAGACGTCCTCACCGCCAGGCACGCCCATGGCGCCGGAGAGCTGGGGGCCGGTGAGCACCCCACCGTCTTCGATGTCGGTGCTCGTCAGCGTGAAGGTGGGAAGTTCGGGAAGGTTGAAGAACGGTGAGTTGGCGCTCATTTGTGCTCCTAGTTTTCCAGCGGGTGCCTGAGACTCGGTGTGAATCAGGCAGGTGGTCCTTCGTGCTTACGCTTCCGAGACAACAGCAATCCGGCGAGTTCGTCAACTTGCAGTTTTCCGGCGAGAACCGCACAGACCGCCTCGGTGATGGGCAGGTCGACGCGGTTGCGTCGCCCCAGGGCGAGGACGGCAGGAGCGGATTTCACGCCTTCGGCCGTCTGCGAGGTGTGGGCGATGACGTCCTCGAGGCTCATCCCCTCACCGAGGTGGCGTCCGAAGGTGCGATTGCGCGACAGGGGCGAGGCGCAGGTGGCCACGAGGTCGCCGAGCCCGGCAAGTCCGGACAGGGTGTGCGCCTCGGCGCCCATGGCCGCGGCCAGGCGAGAGGTTTCGGCGAGCCCGCGGGTGATGATCGACGCCTTCGAGTTGTCGCCGAGCTTCTGTCCGTCAGCGATGCCCACGGACAGGGCGATGATGTTCTTGATCGCACCGCCGATCTCGACGCCGACGACGTCGGTGTTCGTATACGGGCGGAAGTACGCGTTCGCGCTGATCTCTGCGACCACCTCGGCGGTGGTGATCTCTGAGGACGCGACGACGGTGGCGGTGGGCTGCCGGTCGGCGATCTCCCGCGCCAGATTGGGTCCGGAGACGACGGCGATCTGGGATTCGGCGACCTCGGCGACCTCGGCGATGACCTCGGACATGCGTTTGCCGGTGTCGACCTCGATGCCCTTCATCAGGCTCACGAGCTTCACACCCTCACGCAGATGCGGCTTCCACCGGGTGAGGTTCTCCCGCAGGGTCTGGGCTGGGACGGCGAGGACGATGACCTCGGCGTCGGTGACCGCGGCGATATCGTCAGCGGTCGCACTCAGACCCTCGGGCAGGACTCGCTCGCCCAGGTAGCGCTCGTTGGTGTGCGTGGAGTTGATCTCTTCGGCGACCTCGGGACGGCGGGCCCACAGGGTGACGGGGAAGCCGGCGTCGGCAATGACCGCAGCGTAGGTGGTTCCCCACGATCCGGCTCCGAGGACGGTGATCTTGTCGACGCTCATTCGCCAGTCTCCTTCGCTGTGAAACGCTGCGGCAGTTCGCGTTCGGACAGTTCGGCCACCATCGCCGCCACGGTGTTCTTCACACGCTGGGAGAGGTCTCCCATCGTCTTCTTCTCAGCCCGGTGATCCCACAGATCCGAATAGTCGATGGCGGGGCCGAAGGCCACGACGGAGTCATGGCTGAAGGGGCGGAAGCGGACCTTCTTCTGCCCACGCGGGTAGACCGTGTCCAGTCCCCAGTGGGCGACGGGGATGATCGGGGCTCCGGTCTCCAGCGCCAGCCGGGCAGTGCCGGTCTTGAAGTGCTGGGGCCACAGCTCCGGGTCCTTCGTCAGCGTGCCCTCGGGGTAGATGACGACGGTCTGGCCGTTCGCCAGGGCGTCCTTCGCATATTCGAGGGAGTCCCCGGCCGAGGCCGAGGCGCGCAGCACCGGGATCTGCCCGATGGTCTTGAGGATCTTGCCGAGCACTCCGGTGAACAGCGTTGACTTCGCGAGGAAGTGCGGCATCCGACCGTTGCGCTTCAGCGCCAGCCCCACGAGGATCGGGTCGAGATGGTTGGCGTGGTAGGCGGCGGCGATGATGCCCGTGCCGGCCGGCGGCAGGTGCTCGACTCCCCGCACGCTCATCTTCGTGGCCGTGCGCATGAGCCCGAAGGCCGCTGTGGCGGCGACGGTGCCGGCCCGGTTCTGGGACCGCACCGAGGCGGGATCGAAGGAGACGAGATCGTGATCGTTCGCGTCCGGTTCGATGTCGGCGCTCATGCGGAGACCTCGGCACCGAGTCCGGTGAGCTTGTCGAGGAAGTTCTCGTAGCCGCGGTTGATGAGTTCGATGCCGTGGACTTCGCTCGCACCCTGGGCAGCCAATGCGGCGATGAGGTGGCTGAAGCCGCCGCGCAGATCGGGAACGTCGATGCGGGTGCCCTTGAGGTCGGTGGGTCCGGAGATCACGGCCGAGTGTTGGTAGTTCCGTCGTCCGAAGCGGCAGGGAGTGCCGCCGAGACATTCGCGGTAGAGCTGGATCTGCGCACCCATATCGCGCAGGGCGTCGGTGAAGCCGAAGCGGTTCTCATACACGGTCTCGTGGATGATCGACAGACCTTCGGCCTGAGTCATCGCGACGACCAACGGCTGCTGCCAGTCGGTCATGAAGCCGGGGTGGACGTCGGTTTCCAGCGCAAAGGATCGGAGTTTGCCGCCGGGGTGGCGGAAGCGGATGCCGTTCTCCTGCACATCGAATTCTCCGCCGATCTTGCGGAAGACGTTGAGGAACGTGATGAGCTCCGGCTGGCTGGCGCCTTCGACGAAGATGTCTCCGCCGGTGGCCAGTGCCGCCGAGGCCCAGGACGCGGTCTCGTTGCGGTCGGGCAGGGCGCGGTGGATGAACCCGCGGAGGGTGTCGACGCCTTCGATGCGCACCACGCGGTCGGTGTCGACGGTGATGATCGCGCCCATCTTCTGCAGCAGCGCGATGAGATCCATGATCTCCGGTTCGATGGCCGCGCCCCGCAGCTCGGTCACGCCTTCGGCGCGGACCGCGGTCAGCAGCACCTGTTCCGTGGCACCGACGGAGGGGTAGGGCAGTTCGACCTTGGTGCCCTGCAGGCGGCTGTGCGCCTTGAGCATGATGCCGCCGGGGGTCTTGTCGACCTCGGCTCCGAACTTGCGGAGCACATCGAGGTGGAAGTTGATGGGGCGGTCGCCGATATGGCAGCCGCCGAGGTCGGGGATGAACGCCTGACCGAGGCTGTGCAGGAGAGGTCCGCAGAAGAGGATCGGGATGCGGGAGGATCCGGCGTGGGCGTCGATGTCGACGATGGAGCCCTGAGCCACATCGGCCGGGTCGAGGTGGAGTTCGCCGTCGGGCTGGTCCCCGTCGGGGCCGGAGGTGACGCGGACTCCGTGGAGTTCAAGGAGTCCGGTGACGATCTCGACATCGCGGATGTTGGGCACGCCGCGCAGCACGGACGGGGTCTCACCGAGCAGAGAGGCCACCATCGCCTTGGGCACCAGGTTCTTGGCGCCGCGGACTCGGACGGTGCCGTCCAGCGGATTTCCCCCACGTACTTCGAGCATGTTCCTCCCTGATTCCGATGATCGGATCCGGGCGGGATGCCACCCGGAGACGGTGCCCCACGATTGCCGCGGGCACCGTCCTAGACTAACCCAGCCGACGGTATCCCACCGATTCGCCGAGGCGACCCCGAGGTCACGTTCGAACGTGACGGTGGGCCGCCTCGGCGAGGGTGGATCGGTGCGGGGGGGGGCCGGCTTAGGTGAGGGTCAGACCTTGGCGGGCAGGGTCGTCGGCTTGAAGGCGAAGCGGGAGGATTCGTAGGCGACGATCTCGTCTTCCTTGGCCAGGGTGAGGCTGATGTCGTCGTGGCCTTCGAGCAGGCGCCAGCGCGTGTAGTCGTCGATCTGGAAGGACACGGTGACGGTGTCGCACGTCACGGTCTTCTCGTTCAGGTCGACGGTGATCGAGGTGCCGGGATGGTTCTCGAGGATCTTCCAGATCAGTTCGATATCGGCCTGTTCGAGCTGGGCGGCCAGCAGGCCCTCTTTGCCGGAGTTGCCGCGGAAGATATCGCCGAAGCGGGAGGACAGGACGACGCGGAAGCCATAGTCCTTGAGCGCCCAGACGGCGTGCTCGCGGGAGGAGCCGGTGCCGAAGTCGGGGCCGGCGACGAGGACGGAGCCGGATGCGAAGTCGGGGTCGTTGAGGACGAAATCGTCGCCTGACCGCCACCGGTAGAACAGGGCGTCCTCGAAGCCGGTGCGGGTGACCCGCTTGAGGAACTTCGCGGGAATGATCTGGTCGGTGTCGATATTGGATCGGCGCAGAGGAACGCCGATGCCGGTGTGGGTGGTGAAAGCTTCCATGGCCCTTCCTCCTTTGTCAGTCGTTCGCCGAGACGGGTGTCAGGTTGAGGGACAGGCGGTTGTCGGCCCATTCCACGGGTTCGGCATCCCGCGGCAGGTCGGCGACGTCGCCCGGTGAGGACAGCGTGCCGCGCACCGCGGTGGCCGCGGCAACGAGCGGTGAGACGAGGTGGGTGCGCCCGCCCTTGCCCTGGCGGCCTTCGAAGTTGCGGTTCGAGGTCGAGGCGCAGCGTTCGCCTTCGGCCAGCTGGTCCGGGTTCATCCCTAAGCACATCGAGCAGCCGGCGAAGCGCCATTCGCCGCCGAAGTCCTTGAAGATGACGTCGAGGCCCTCTTCTTCGGCCTGGAGTCGGACCTTCGCGGAGCCGGGAACGACCATGAAGCGGACGTTGTCGGCCTTCTTGCGGCCGCGGACCACCTCGGCGGCGGCCCGGAGATCTTCGATCCGGGAGTTCGTGCAGGACCCGAGGAAGACGGTGTCGACGTCGATCTCGCGCAGCGGCGTACCCGGGGTCAGGCCCATATAGGCCAGCGCATTGGCGGCTGCGGCTTTGTCGTTCTCGTCGGTGAAGTCGTCGGGGCTGGGCACGCTCGCCGACAGCGGCAGGCCCTGGCCGGGGTTCGTTCCCCAGGTGACGAAGGGTTCGATGTCTTCGGCCTTGAGGACCACCTCGGCGTCGAATTCCGCGCCTTCGTCGGTGTAGAGGGTCTTCCAGTACTCGACGGCCGCGTCCCAGTCTTCGCCTTCGGGGGCGTGGGGACGGCCCTTGACGTATTCGAAGGTCGTCTCGTCGGGGGCGACCATTCCGGCGCGGGCGCCGGCTTCGATCGACATATTGCAGATCGTCATCCGGGCTTCCATCGACAGCTGGCGGATGGCCGAGCCGCGGTATTCGAGCACGTAGCCCTGCCCCCCGCCGGTGCCGATCTTCGCGATGATGGCGAGGATGATGTCCTTGGCGCTCGAGCCTTCGGGCAGGTCGCCGTCGACGGTGATCGACATCGTCTTGAAGGGCTTGAGGCTCAGCGTCTGCGTGGCGAGCACGTGTTCGACCTCGGAGGTGCCGATGCCGAAGGCGAGCGCTCCGAAGGCGCCGTGGGTGGAGGTGTGCGAGTCGCCGCAGACGACGGTGGTGCCCGGCTGGGTCAGACCCAGCTGCGGTCCCACGACGTGGACGATTCCCTGGTCGGCGTCGCCGAGGCTGTGCAGGCGGATGCCGAATTCCTCGGCGTTCTTGCGCAGGGTGTTGATCTGCGTGGCCGAGGTCGGTTCGGCGATCGGCTTGTCGATGTCCCACGTCGGGGTGTTGTGGTCCTCGGTGGCGATGGTGAGGTCGGGGCGGCGCACTGGGCGCCCGGCGAGTCGGAGTCCGTCGAAGGCCTGCGGGCTGGTCACCTCGTGGACGAGGTGGAGGTCGATGTAGATAAGGTCCGGCGCACCGTCAACACCTCGTGAGACGACGTGATCGGCCCAGACCTTCTCGGCCAATGTGCGTGGCATGGTTCCTCCCGCCGGTGCAGGGATCTCTGCACCCGATGTAGACCTGACGGGCCGAGGTACGACCGCGTCGATGAACTGCGATGTGCGCACTGGAGTGAGTGCGTATTCGAAATCTACTCGCCCGTATCGCAATGCGAACTTGCATCTCGCCCACTGAGACGCGCACAATGGTGCCTATGACAAGCAATGGTAGCGGCGTCGGGGTCATCGACAAGGCCGCAATGGTTCTCTCCGCACTTGAGGCCGGACCCGCCTCTCTCGCCGAATTGGTGACGCTGACCGGACTGGCACGCCCCACTGCCCACCGCCTGGCTGTTGCCCTCGAATTCCACCGCATCGTCGGTCGCGACCTTCAGGGACGTTTCGTCCTCGGGCCGCGTCTGGCCGAGCTGTCGTCGGCCGCCGGCGAGGACCGCCTGCTGGCCGCGGCCGGGCCGGTGCTCGGTCAGCTGCGCGATCAGACGGGTGAGTCCGCTCAGCTCTTCCGCCGTCAGGGCGATCTGCGCCTGTGCGTGGCCGCGGCCGAGCGCCCCGTGGGTCTGCGCGACTCCGTGCCGATCGGCGCGACGCTGTCGATGCGCGCCGGTTCTGCGGCTCAGGTGCTGCTGGCCTGGGAGGAGCCGGACCGTCTGCACACGGGCCTGCGCGGTGCCCGGTTCTCCGCGACCATGCTCTCCGGGGTCCGCCGCCGAGGCTGGGCCCAGTCCATCGCCGAACGCGAACGGGGGGTCGCCTCGGTGTCGGCTCCCGTGCGCGGTCCGAGCAATCGGGTGGTCGCAGCCGTCTCGATCTCCGGACCGGTCGACCGGCTCACCCGCCAGCCCGGCCGCCTGCACGCGAAGTCGGTCATCGACGCCGCGCGTGCGCTGACCGAGGCACTCGTGCGCGGCTGAGTCCGACTCAGCTCCCATCGCACCTCGCCCAGCGGCGAACGGGTTGACCGCGGGCCCGGAGGATCATCCCTCCGGGCCCGCGGTCGTGCCTCCAGGCCCGCGGGCGTGCCTCGTCCTTGAAGTCGGCCCGACCTCCGGGCTTGTACTATGGCCCCATGATCGCCGCTCAGAGACGCAACATCATCGTCGATACGATCGAGAGAGACGGCGCCGTCTCCATCACTTCCCTGTCGGAGAAGCTCGATACTTCGGCCGTGACCATCCGCCGGGACCTCGATCAGCTCGCCGAGGAGGGCAGACTCATCCGCACCCACGGCGGCGCCGTTCTCGCCTCGAGCGCGCGGGAGTCGAGCTATGCGGAGAAGCTCGAGCAGGCTCTGGCCGAGAAGACGGCGATCGCGCGTGCTGCAGCGACCCAGGTGCGCAACGGAGATGTCGTGGCGCTGGGGCCGGGAACGACGACAGAGCTGTTGGCCAAGGAGCTCGTGACGCGCTCGGGTCTGCGCGTGGTGACGAATTCGCTGCTCGTCGCCGAGGCCATGGTCTCCTCCCCCGACAACGAGGTCATCGTCGTCGGCGGTCTGCTGCGCCATTCGATCCGGGCCTTCGTCGGCGGCGGCACGGTGTCTCAGCTGCTCGGCCTGCGCGCCGACACCGTCTTCCTCTCCGGGAACGGACTGGCCGCGGACTTCGGCCTGTCGACACCGGCGTTCCCCGTCGCCGATACGGATCGGGCCATGGCCGCCGGGGCAGGGCGCGTCACTGCACTCGTCGATCACACGAAGGTCGGTCTCCGCTCGTCGGTGCTCACTGTTCCGACCGAGCAGATCCAGCAGCTCATCACCGATTCGAAGAGCGAAGAATCCGAACTCACCGCACTGCGCGAGGCGGGGGTTGAGGTCGAGGTCGTCTGAGATATCGATCTGCTGACATTCTCCGTCACTACATCTCTACTTCTTGATTGTTTTATTGTGATTCTGATAACTTTTGATCAGTCACGGCAATGGGGCCGTACCGACAGAAGAGGCACCAATGAAAATCAGAGAATCGCATTCGGTCTTCCGCTCCACAGCAATTCGAGTGTGTGCCATCGCTGCAGCCGGTGGGCTGCTGCTGTCCGGCTGCACCAACGAAGGCAGCGACCCCGAAGCTTCAGGAGGCAGCGGAGGCGAAGCCGCTCAGGCCGCTGACAGTGCCGGATCATCGGGTCCGACCTGCACGATGGACGATTACGGCGTCGACAAAGTCGACATCAAAGGTGCGAAGGTCGGCTTCTCCCAGTCCGAGCCGGATTCCGCGAGCTTCCGCGCTGCAGAAACCAAATCTCTCAAGGACACGGCCAAGGACGCCGGTGCCGACCTCGTCGTCACAAACGCCAACAACGAACTGCCCAAACAGATCAGCGATATCGAGAACCTCCTCAGCCAGGACGTCGACATGCTCGTCATCGCCCCGGTCAATTCCGACGGACTCGACTCGGCTCTCAATGCAGCCAAGAAGAAGAAGGTCCCGGTCGTGACCATCGACCGGAAGGTCACCAACAAGTCCTGCGACGACTATCTCACCTTCATCGGTTCGGACTTCGTCAAGCAGGGCGAGCGCGCGGCGGATGCCCTGGCCGAGGCCACCGATTCCAAGGCGAAGGTCGCAGTGCTGTTGGGGCCCTCGGGCAACAACGTCACCGACGGCCGGCAGAAGGGCTTCAAGGATCAGGTGAAGGCCGAGTACCCGGACATCGAGATCGTCGCCGAACAGACGGCCAATGCTTCCCGTTCCGAAGGTCAGGAGGTCACGGCTCAGCTGCTGCAGTCGAACCCGGAGATCGACGCTGTCTATGCATTCAACGATGAAGAGGGCCTCGGCGCGATGGCCGCCATCCAGGAAGCGGGCAAGGAACCGGGCAAAGACGTGAAGATCGTGTCGATCGACGGGACGAAGAATGCTGTCGATGCCATCGTCGCCGGCAAGTACAACGCAGTGATCGAATCCAATCCGCGCTTCGGACCGCTGGTCTTCGACACCTTGAGCAAGTTCTACTCCGGTGAGGAGATCCCGGAGGACATCATCATCAAGGACGGCGAGTACACACCCGACAACGCCGAAGAACAGGCCGGTCAGGCGTTCTGACGTGACCGACACATCCCAACAGGGCCCGGCGCAGCCTCACGAGGAGGCTGCGCTGGCGCTGGCCGCCAGAGGACTGAACAAATCCTTCTCCGGTGTCCATGTCCTCCACGACGTCGACTTCTCCCTGCGTCCCGGAACGATCCACACCGTCGTCGGCGAGAACGGGGCCGGGAAGTCCACTCTCATCAAATCGCTGACCGGGGTCTATCAGGCCGAGACCGGTTGCATCGAGCTTGCCGGCAGCGAGGTCCGGTTCAACCATCCGTCCCAGGCGCAGGACGCCGGAATCTCCACGGTCTACCAAGAGGTGAACCTCGTCCCGCTCCTGTCGGTGGCCCGCAATATCTTCCTCGGCCGCGAGCCGCGGGGACGCCTCGGCCTCATCGACGTACGCGCACTCAACAGGAAGGCCGCCGAGGTGGTCCAGGATCTCGGCATCGATGTGGACGTGACTGCGGAGCTCGGAGCCTTGGGCCTCGGCGTCCAGCAGATGATCGCACTGGCCCGCGCGGTGACGACCGAGGCACGCGTCGTCATCATGGATGAACCGACTTCGTCTTTGGAACGCCGCGAGGTCGAAGTGCTGTTCTCCGTGGCCCGCCGGCTCCGTGACCAGGGAGTCGGCATCGTCTTCATCTCACATCGACTCGATGAGCTGTGGGAACTCTGCGATGAGGTGACGATCCTGCGCGACGGTCGCGTCGTCCATACCGGTCCGATGCACGAACTCGACCGCCGGTCCCTGATCTCGGCAATGCTCGGTCGTGACATCACCGAACACGGCGTCACCTCATTCACCGATACCGATGTTTCCGAAACGACCGCCGAGGTGGTGCTCGAGGCGAAGGATCTCAGCGCGCCCGGCCGTCTGCGGTCCGTTGACGTGTCCGTCCGGGCAGGCGAGATCGTCGGCTTGGCCGGTCTCCTCGGGTCAGGTCGCAGCGAGACCGTCAAAGCGATCTACGGCGGATTGGATACGAGCTCAGGCCAGATCACAGTCAAGGGCGGACCGGTCCGACGGGGTTCCGTCCCCGCTGCGCTGAGAGCAGGAATCGCACTGCTGTCCGAGGATCGGAAGGCCGAGGGCATCGTCCCCGAGCTCAGTGTCCGCGACAACATCATCCTCGGCATCCTGCCGCGGGTCTCGAACGCAGGCGTGCTGTCGAACCGCCGAATCGATGAACTCGTCGATCGCTGGATTCGCCGTCTGGGCATCAAGGTCTCGTCAACCCGACAACTCATCTCCGAACTCTCCGGGGGAAATCAGCAGAAAGTGCTCATCGCCCGATGGCTGTGCACCGAGCCTTCGGTCTTCCTCCTCGACGAACCGACTCGCGGCATCGACGTCGGAGCCAAACAGGAGGTGCAGGCCCTCATCGACGAACTGGCGGAGAAGGGAATGGCCGTCGTCCTGATCTCCTCGGAGACCGAGGAGCTCGTTGCCGGTTCGGACTCGATCCTCGTGCTGCGCGACGGAGAGGTCAGCGAGATCCTCACCGACGACCAGGTGGACAACTCTCGACTCCTGTCGGCCCTCGTCGATGGAGGACAGCGATGAAGGCCTCGCCCACCACCGCCTCGGTGCCGGTGAAGCGCTCGATGTCCGTGCGAGCGTGGATCGCGAACTACGGGGTCTATGTCGCACTGGCACTGATGGTGGTCATCAACGCGATCATCACTCCGCATTTTCTCACTGCCGCAAACCTGCGCCTGCAGCTCATCCAGACCGCTCCCGTCCTCATCGTGGCACTCGGCATGGCCATGGTCATCGGCACCAAGGGCATCGACCTGTCGGTCGGCAGCGTGATGGCGCTGTCGGCAGCGATCATGCCGCTGTACATCGGCTACGGGACCGTTCCGGCGATCCTCGTCGGAATCGCTGCAGGCGGCCTCTCGGGACTGATGATCGGTGCTCTCGTCTCATACTTCGGCATCCAACCCATCGTCGCCACCCTGGCCGTACTCATCGGCGGGCGTGGTCTCGCGAACGTCATCGGCGGTGAGATCAAAAACCTCTCCGACCCCGGACTCGCGGTACTCGGCTCCGGCTCTCTGCTCGGCATCCCGTATTCGGTTCTCAGCGCCGTCATCCTGGTCCTTGTCGCGGCGTTCCTCATGCGCCGCACCACCTTCGGGATCATGGTCGAGGCCATCGGCGGCAATAAGAAGGCCGCCGAACTCGCCGGGATCCGCATCAAGTCCGTGCTGGTCAGCGTCTATGTCCTCTCCGGTCTGCTCGCAGCGTTCGCCGGAGTCCTCGTGGCCGCCCGCTCGTCGGCCAGCGACCCACGCACCCTCGGCCTGCTCATGGAACTGTCGGCCATCGCCGCCGTCGTCATCGGCGGGACCTCACTGGCCGGCGGCAAGGTGCGCATCCTCGGCACTGTCGGGGGTGCGCTGCTCATGCAGCTCATCGTGTCCACTCTCGTCTCCCACAACATTCCGGACTCCGTGTCCCAGATGGTTCAGGCGATCGTCATCGTCGTCGCTGTCGCCCTCCAGGTCGGAAGGAGAAAGACATGAGCACTACCTCCACCACCGAGGCGGCTCTCGCCGATGCGGGCAGGCGATCACGAGTCGAGAAGCTGGCTCGGCTGACTCAGCGCAACGGTGCGCTGGTGATTCTGCTCTGCCTCATCGTCGTCTCTGCCTTCGCCTTTCCGACGTTCGCTTCTGCGGGCAATCTCAGCCAGATCGCTCTGCAGGCCGCATTCCTCGCGCCCGTGGCCCTGGGGCTGACGTTCGTCATCTTCACCGGGGGCATCGACCTGTCGGTCGGGTCGGTCTTCGCCCTCGGCGGAGTGCTCGCAGCGTGGGCATCTCAATATGGATTCCTCGCTGCCCTCCTCGTCCCGCTCATCGTGTGCACCCTCATCGGTCTCGTGCAGGGAGCGATCGTCGCGTTCACGTCGATCCCGTCGTTCATCGTCACCCTCGCCGGTCTGCTCTTCGCCCGCGGTCTGCTCTTGGCACTGACCGAAGAAGGGTCGGAGACGTACAAGGTACCCGGTGATTCCGCCTTCCTCGAGCTCAGCCGCGGATCCTTTCTGGGTCTCGGATTCCCGGTGTGGATCGTCATCGTCCTCTTCGCGATCGGCGTCCTCGTGCTCCACCGCACCTCCTACGGTTCGACCCTGCTGGCGATCGGCGGTCAACCCGATGCCGCCCGCCTCATGGGTCTGCCGGTGCTGCGGTCGACCCTCATCGTCTTCGCTGTGTCAGGGACCATGGCCGGTCTGGCCGGAGCGCTCACCGCGTCCTACACCGCGTCGGGAGTGACCACCCTCGGTGTCGGTCTCGAGCTCACGGCGATCGCCGCCGTGGTCCTCGGCGGCACTCTGCTCACAGGAGGAGCGGGAACTGTAGTCGGATCCCTGGTCGGAGTCGTGCTGCTGCAGGTGGTGGCCAACCTCATCAACCGCATGGGACTGACGAATTCGAACTGGCAGGCCGTGGTCAACGGCGCTGTGCTGCTCGTCGTCGCCGTTGCTCAGGTGCTGCTGTCCAGAGTTCAGGCCCAAGAACGGCAGAGACGCCGAGGCGGCGAGGCCGACGCGCCGAAACCGACCTGACTCCGACAGGGGCGCTCACAGGCTCGCAGAAGTGCGCACAAGCGCGCGTGCAGGCGGTCTGCGCACGGCTCCGGCGCAAACGATCAAAACTGTTCAGGTTCGATCACTAGCGATCAGGCTCACAATCCTCTAAAGTGTCCACTCGGGTGTCATACACCACACGCAGCCATGCACTGACGCATTACGAAGCGATGCACTGACGTATATGGAGGAACCTTGGAAGCAATCCGCTTGGACGCACAGTGGATCGACTATCTGCTGATAGCGATCTACTTCATCTTCGTCCTCGGCATCGGCTGGTTCGCCAAGCGCGGGATCTCCTCGAGCATCGAGTTCCTCCTCTCCGGACGGAGCCTGCCTGCTTGGGTCACGGCTCTCGCGTTCGTCTCGGCCAACCTCGGCGCCGTGGAGATCATGGGCATGTCCGCCACGGGAGCCCAGTACGGCATGCCGACGATGCACTACTTCTGGATCGGCGCGGTCCCGGCGATGCTGTTCCTCGGCGTCGTGATGATGCCGTTCTACTACGGTTCGAAGGTCCGGTCGGTTCCGGAGTTCATGCGCAAGCGCTTCGGCACGGGCGCTCACCTCGTCAACGCACTGTCCTTCGCGGTCGCACAGCTGCTCATCGCCGGCGTCAACCTGTTCCTGCTCGGCACGATCGTCAATCGACTGCTCGGCTGGCCGCTGTGGATCACCCTCATCGTCGCCGCCGCGATCGTCCTGTCCTACATCACCCTCGGCGGGCTGAGCGCGGCCATCTACAACGAGGTGCTGCAGTTCTTCGTCATCGTCGCGGCCCTCCTGCCGCTCACCCTCATCGGCCTCAACCGCGTCGGCGGCTGGGACGGGCTGGTCGACCGTGTGAGCAATGACGGAATGCTCGGCGCCGAACAGCTGAGCAGCTGGCCCGGCGAGCAGCTCTCCGGCTTCTCCAACCCCGTGCTCTCGGTCGTCGGCATTGTCTTCGGCCTCGGCTTCGTCCTCTCCTTCGGCTACTGGACGACGAACTTCGTCGAGGTCCAGCGCGCCATGGCGTCGAAGTCGATCAATGCCGCGCGCCTGACCCCGATCATCGGCGCATTCCCGAAGATGCTCATCCCCTTCATCGTCGTCGTCCCCGGCATGATCGCCGCGGTCCTCGTGCCGCAGATGACGCAGTTCAAGGAGATCTCGGCCTCCATCGACGAGGCGACCGCGCTGGAGCAGACGGGCGTGACGTACAACGATGCGCTCCTGCTGCTCATGCGCGAGGTCCTGCCCAACGGTCTCCTCGGTGTGGCGATCGCCGGCCTCCTCGCCGCGTTCATGGCCGGTATGGCCGCGAACATCTCCGCGTTCAACACGGTCTTCAGCTATGACCTGTGGCAGCAGTACGTGGTCAAGGACCGCGAGGACGACTACTACCTGAAGATCGGCCGCTGGGCGACGATCGGTGCCTGTGTCGTCGCGATCTTCACGGCGCTCATCGCGGGCAACTTCTCCAACCTCATGGATTACCTGCAGACGCTGTTCGGCTTCTTCAACGCCCCGCTGTTCGCCACGTTCATCCTCGGTATGTTCTGGAAGCGGATGTCGGCGACCGCCGGTTGGGTCGGCCTCGTCGGCGGCACGCTCTCGGCCGTGTTCGTGTTCATCCTCGCCGAGACCGGAGTCCTCGATCTGCCCGGTCAGGGTGCCGCATTCCTCGCGGCCAGCACGGCGTTCGTCGTCGACATCGTTCTGTCGGTGATCGTCACCCTGTTCACCACGCCGAAGCCCGCCGCGGAGCTGCGCGGACTCGTCTACTCGGAGACCCCGAAGTCCGATTTCGAGGACCTCAGCGAACCGAAGGCGCCGTTTTGGAAGCGCCCCGTGCCCGTCGCGGGTGTCGCTCTGGTGCTCGTCATCATCCTCAACGTGACATTCGGCTGAAGGAGCCAGTGAGACCCATGAGCAAATCCAACGAACTGACCAAGACCGCAGGCGCCTTCGACGTCCGCAACTTCATCGGTGCGCTGCTGGCGATCTTCGGCGTCATCCTCACGATCGCCGGAATCATCGGCTTCACTCCCGACGAAGCAGAGCGCACCGGCGGGGTCGATGCGAACCTGTGGACCGGAATCGGCCTCATCATCGCCGCGGCCGTCTTCCTCATCTGGGCGAAGCTGCGCCCGATCCGCATCGTCGAAACTCCCGACGACACCGCAGGCGCGGCCGGCACCGACTGATCGCCTCAGTCTGCGTCGATCCGCTCAGAGCGCTGCCATCGCTGCAGCAACCTCGGGGATGTCGGCGGTCGGTACGACGGTCGAGGCGTTCTCGAGGGTCAGCAACCGGGCACGTGGAATCTCCCGGGCGAGCGCCTCTCCATTGCCCACGGGGAAGAACGGGTCACGCCTGCCGTGCATGACCAGCGTCGGCACTCGCAGCTGCGGCAGGCGTTCTCGCCAGCGTGGCCGGCAGTCGAGGCGGGAGAACACCATTCCGAGCTGATCGGCCAGTTGAGCTTCCGGATCTGAGTTCTGTGTCGGAACTGAGCCCTGTTCTGAATCAGAGCTCTGCGTGCGTGCCCAGATCCGCGCGGCGACTGCCCGTGCCTCTTCAGGGTCGTCGCCGAGGATCCGTGCACCTTCGGCCATATAGTCGGCCACCGAGTCGACGTCCGTCCAGTCCGGCTGCGGTCGGGAGAAGAGCGGACCCATCGTGGCCTCACCATGATCCGGCAGGTCATCGTCGACGGGACCGGGAGCGACCGGTCGGGTGCCGATGAGAGTGAGTGCCGAAAACGCCTCAGGGTGGTCGAGCGCCGCGACCTGTGCGACCATCCCGCTGATACCGATTCCTGCGAGATGAGCGGGTCGGCCATCGAAGGTCCGTGCGAGTTCGGCGGCATCAGCCGCGAGGTCTCGCAGAGTGTAGTCCGGTGATTCGAGATCACCATGGCTCGAGGCCCCGGCATCCCGGAGATCGCAGCACACAACGTGACGTCCCTGCTCTGCCAGCTGCTCGCACAGAGCATCGGGCCAGGACAGCATCGTCGGGGCACCGAGGCAGAGAACCAGCAGCGCATCCGTCTCACCGAACTCGTCGACGCCGAGGCTCACTCCATTGACGTCGCAGATATCCATGCCGCTCCCCCGCTCCGAGTTCATCCTCGTCTGAGGTTCAAGCATGAACCGCGTTGCTTCGAGAGGTCAATGCCTGCCCGGCTCGGCTGCACCGGCGGCTCAGCCGAAACAGGTTCGGCCGAATCAGGAGCTCAGTCGAAACGGGCAGCGCCCCGGCCGGCACTGACGGCGAAGATGTCCGGCTCCCCGTAGCCGTGCTCGGCGAATGCCGCGGTGACGGCGTCGCCGACTTGAACAACCTGGTCTGCGTGGATGAGGGCGATCGCGGAACCGCCGAAGCCGCCGCCGATCATCCGCGCGCCGAGCGCCCCGGCTCCCATCGCGGCGGCCACCGCCACGTCGAGTTCGACGCACGAGACCTCGTAGTCGTGCTGCAGAGATTCGTGGGAGGCCACCAACAGGTCGCCGATGGCACTGATGCGCGCACCATGCTCGTCGCCGGTTGCTCGTTCATTGTCCTCGAGCAGTTCGACGGTGGCGCGGACCCGAGCGTTTTCGGTGATGACGTGGCGCACCCGCTTCCGCTGCTCCTCGGTCAGTTCGCTCAGGTCGACGTCATCGGCGAGTTCCCGCAGACTGTCGACTCCGAAGATCGCGGCGGACTCCTCACAGGTCCTCCGTCTGGCGCCGTACCCGCTTTCGCTGTGCGAGTGAGAGACTTTCGAGTCGATGACGAGGAGTCTGAGTCCCTCGGCGTCGAGGTCGAAGGGAATCTGGCGAGCGCTGAGGTCGCGGCAGTCGAGGAAGAGCGCATGCCCGGCCTCGGTCATGATCGACGCGGCCTGGTCGACGATTCCTGTCGGTGCACCGACGAAGTCGTTCTCGGCTCGCTGAGTCAGCAGGACTTTCTCCCGGTCGTCGAGACCGAGGCCATACACCTCGTCGAGGGCGATGAGCACCGCGATTTCGAGTGCGTGCGACGAGGACAGTCCGGCACCGACGGGCACGGTGGATTCGATATAGAGGTCGACTCCGCCGACCACCGTGCCGGTGGTCTTCGCGATCTCATCGACGACTCCGGCAGGATGGCTCAGCCACCCGGGCAGGCTTCCGGGCACGAGTTCCGCGGCCGCGAACTGGCCGAACATTCTCTGGCCGGCGTCATCGCGATGGTCTGAAACGATGCGAATGCTCTCCCCACGCCGAGGCGGCTGCACAGTTCCCGTGTTCCCTGCGTCCTCGGCCTGCCGCCCTGCGGCGTCCCCGCCTTGCCCGGCAGCGCCGTTGTCGGGTCGCCGACCGATGGCGACGTACACCGCCCGATCGATGGCGATCGGCAGGACGAAGCCGGCGTTGTAGTCGGTGTGTTCGCCGATGAAGTTCACCCTGCCTGGAGCACGGAAGGAACCGATCGGACGGTATCCGAACAGGGACTCGAACTCCTCGGCGAGGTGTTCGGGGGTCGGTGTGGATACGGCCTCGGGGGGCTCTGTGGTCATGAACGATCGTCTTCCGGGTCGAGTGCCGAAGCCGTGCTCGCGTTCACGCTCACGGGTACGGCCGCCTCGGCGAGGGGTTCCAGGGTCACGGAACGCAGTCTGGCTGCGGTCTCCTCGGCGGAGACGTCGCCGACGAAGGCACCCATGGCGGCCTCCGAACCGGCGAGGAACTTCAGCTTGTTCTCCGCTCTGCGGGGGCTCGTGATCTCGAGGTGGAGCCAGTCGGCGCGGCGGTCGGCACTGTTGACCGGCGCTTGGTGCCAGGCCGCGATATACGGGGTGGGACTCGGGTAGAGGCCGTCGATGCGTCGCAGCACCTCGGGATAGACGCGGGCCAGGTCGTCGCGTTCGGTCTCGTCGAGCTCGTCGACGCTTCCCACCTGGCGGTGCGGAACGAGGTGGACCTCGATCGGCCAGCGGGCCGCGAAGGGCACGAAAGCGGAGAAGTGATCGGTCTCAAGAATCATTCGCTCTCCTGCCTCGCGTTCGAAGGCGAGCACATCGCCGAGCAGCGGCCGACCGGTCCGGCGCAGGTGTTCATGCGCCCGGGCCGAGGTGATCGCGGTGTGCGGGGTGACATAGGGGTAAGCATAGATCTGACCGTGCGGGTGGTTCATCGTCACCCCGATCTCCTCCCCGCGGTTCTCGAACATGAAGACCTGTTCGATGCCCGGCAGCGCAGCGAGTTCGGCACTCCTGTTGGCCCACGCGTCGATGACGGTGCGGGCGCGCGCGGTGCCGAGGCCCGCGAAGGAGCCGGTGTGCTCCGAGGAGAAGACGACGACTTCGCAGCGGCCGTATCCCGGTCCCGACAGCACGGAGGTCACGGTTTCGGCGGAGTCGGCGGCCGCCTCGGCGAAGGCGGTGTCCACGCTCTGAGCGGACGGAACATCACCGAGGCCGGGGCCGAGGGAGGGGAAGCGGTTCTCGAAGACGGCGACATCGAAGTCTGCCGCCGGGATCTCTGTGGGACGGTCCGGCGTCGACGGGCACAGCGGGCATTCGGCGGCGGCAGGCAGGTGGGTGCGGGTCTGTCGGTGGGTCGCCACGGCGACCCATTCGCCGGTGAGGACATCGAAGCGCAGGGTTCCGCTGTCTGGTCGCGTATCGTGCGGCCGGGGGTCGGCAGCGATCGTCGGTGCAGGTGAGTCGGGGTCCTGGAAGAACAGGATCTCACGACCATCGGACAGGTTCGCCCGGCGATGCGACGCTGGCATCTGACCTCCCAAAAGTTATCATTTTCGATCATAATGCTAACATCCGGCGGCCAAGATGCGCGTGGACGGAGTAGAATATCTGCAACTGTTCTTCCCGCGCTCGAGCACCCTGGAGACCCATGACCGCCACCATCGAACTCGCCTGTGACGAGTCAGCGGCGGCCATCTCCCCCATCGGCGCGAGCCTGGTTCGCTTCAGCGTCGGCGATCGTCCGGTCGTGGTGCCGATGAACGCCTTCGACGGAGCCGTGCTCGCCCCCTGGCCGAATCGGATCGATGGGGGCCGCTACGACTTCGCCGGAGACAACCACCGGCTGCCGATCACCGAGCCTGAGCGGGATGCTGCACTGCATGGCCTCGTCGCCGATGTGCCGTGGTCCGTGGTTGAGCGCACCGAGTCGACGGTCAGTCTCGAATACACGCTGGAGCCGACCGAGGGGTATCCGTTCGCGTTCGATCTGCAGGTGGATTTCGAACTCGCCGAGGCGGAGCTGCGCATGCGTGCACGTGCCCTGAACTCGGGGTCGGCTCCCGCACCGTTCGGTTTCGGATTTCATCCGTGGCTCTCCCCGGGCACTGCCCCACCGGGTACAACCGACCCTGTTGACGATGCCCTCGTCGATGAGGCTCAGCTCGTCATTCCCGCTGAGCACTGGTACGAGACCGATGACCGACTCATCCCCACGGCTGTTCGTCCCTTCGATGACGGCACTGCCGTCCCGGCCGATCACGTCTCCGATGATTCCGCATGCATGGTGTGCAAGGACTTCCGGGCGCTGCGCCTCATCGGCGGCACGGTCCTCGATGATGCGTACGGTTCACCTCGGCGCGGGGACGACGGATGGTCGCGGGCACGACTGAAGGGTGCAGATCTGCGCGAGGTCGTCGTCGGGATGGGGCCAGGGTTCCGCACCTGGCAGGCGTGTACGGGCGACGGCCTCGATGAGGATCTGGCACGTCGGGCGATTGCGATCGAGCCGATGACCTGTCCCCCGAATGCATTCGCAGCGGGCGAAGCCGGCGAGGACTTCGACGTCGTTGCCCCGGGTGACGAGCTTGTCGTCGAGTGGAGCATCGCTCTGACCGGGGCAGACGACACTTCGTGCTTCCTTCCGAAATGACAGTCGCCCTGCCGCGAGTCGGCGCATCCTGATAGGTTGCGACTACAGGCAGATATCAGGCGAGCGTGCCCTGCCCTGGGTGCGTTCCATTCTCGAAGGGGACACCATGTCGACACCGCAGAACCCGAACGACCCGAACAGCAGCTCGGCTGAGCAGAACCTCGACGGCCAGAACCCCGGTGCGAGCGACCAGCCGGAGAGTGCCCAGTCAGCCTCGGACCAGTCGGGGCAGAACCCTCAGGACACTCAGTTCCAGCCCAACCAGGATGCACCGGCATCGCAGCCTGGCCAAGATGCGCAGTTCCAGCCCGATCAGCCCACCTATCAGCAGGGCACCTATGATCCCAATGCCTATCAGGCACAGGGACAGCAGTACCAGCAGGGCGGATATTCGCAGCCCGGCGCTTATCAGCAGGATCCTTATCAGCAGCACGCATACTCGCAAGGAGCGGCACAGCAGCAGGCGTACGGCCAGCCCTTCTACGGTCAGCCTGGGTATGGTCAGGCTCCGCAGTCGAATCCCCAGCAGGCCGGGTTCTTCAAGTCGCTGTTCGATATCCGCTTCGACAACTTCATCGCGGTGAAGTGGGCGGGCTTCATCTACATCATCGCGATCGTGGTCGCGGTCCTGTCCTATCTCGGGACCATCGTCGCCGGCATCACGACGGGAATCGCCGCAGGTTCGGCGTCGAGCTACCTCAGCGGCGGACCGAGCTTCAGCGTGCTTCCACTGATCCTGTCGATCATCTTCGGCTGGATCATCCCGGCCCTGTGGGTCATCGGCGTGCGTCTCGTGCTCGAGCTCATCGTCTCCAATATCAAGACTGCCGAACATACGAAGCGCATCGCCGATTCAGTCGGCCGCTGACTCACTGCGCCCTATATTTCTGGTGCAGGAGCGGCTTCAATGTGCAGAAGTGGTGATCTCAATCAGTGCATATGAATCTTGAACCCGCAGATGCTGACACGGTGCAGGAACGCCCGTGAATTAGAGTGAGCCCCGCACCGAAATTCGATGCGGGGCTCAACCGTACCCCCGAGCAGATTCGAACTGCCGTTACCGCCTTGAGAGGGCGGCGTCCTAGGCCACTAGACGACGGGGGCTAGAACAACACTCCTGGACTGATCCAGACTGTGTCCGCTGGGCTACCAGGACTTGAACCTAGACTAAATGAACCAGAATCACTCGTGCTGCCAATTACACCATAGCCCAATGTTTTTCAAGGTCATCCCCGAGGAGATTTCCCTGAGCAACGAGATATAACTCTACACAAGCACCCCGCCTCCCGACAAATCCGAGAGGCTCCTTTTCAGTGTGACCTTCTTAACACAACAGGCTCACCGCACCCGGCCCGTCGACGGGCCCAGAAGTCCCGCGCGCAGGCTCGCTCTGCCGGCCCCGACGGCCCCGGCCTCACCCGCGAGCGAGGCCGATGAGCCGGTCGAGGACCCGGTAGCCGTCGGCGCGCAGACCGTTGTGTTCGTACTCGTTCGTCACCCACGGCTGCACCCCGGAGAGATGCTCGGCCGTGGCCAGCGAATACTCCACCGGCACGTACGCGTCTTCGAAGTACACTGCCGCCGCACCACGCACCGAGGCGGCCTGCAGAGCGTCGACATCGTAGAGACCGGGCCACTGACGCGCGGCGACGAGCTCGGCCACCTCGGCGAAGGGCGTAAGCTCCGGATCCTCGTGCAGCGACTCCGGCCCGGCATGCTCGCCGGCCAGCAGCGTCGGATCCTTGACCACGGCATCGGGCATCGCCCGCCTGGCCGCCCAGTTCGTCACCGTGCCGTCGGCCCAACAGGATTCGTGGATGACGGCATAGAGCGGGTTGCGCCCCGAGAACGGCAGAGACGCGGCGAGGTCATGCCGGAAAGCCCCCGAAGAGAAGTCGAGGTCGAGCAGATAATGCAGCTTCTCCGGACCATCCGAGGCGCCGAGGAAGTGCCCAAGCAGACGGATCCGCTCCGGCGTCGCCCGCGCTCCCCCGGAGAGGGCGAGACCGTCACCGACAGACGCAAGGTCGACGAGGCGCCGCAGCTTCTCACGGTCGCCGGGGAACGCTGCGTAATACTGCTCGGACTTGCGGATCATGCCCTCCCACGTGCGTCCATAGACGGTCGCCGGGTCGAGGCCGATCGCCGGCAGACCGCCGGTGAAGTACACCTCGTGAAGGGCATTCGAATGCGCGGAGATGTAGCGCAGAGTCGTGAAGCCGCCGAAGGACTGCCCCAGCAGGGACCAGGTTTCCGCGCCGAGGTGGCGGCGCAGGATCTCCGCGTCCTCGACGATCGAATCGGCACGGAAGAAGGACAGCGCCTCGGCGATCGCGGCCGGGTCGTCCCCTACCGTCTCCAGTCCGGTGATGGCCCCATCGACAGAGCCGATCGGATTCGATCTTCCGGTTCCACGCTGGTCGAGCATGACGACCTGGAATTCCTCGAGGGCACGCTTCACCCAGCCGCCGGGACCGCCGACGACGCCCGGGCGCGGGGCTTCCACGCCGGGCCCGCCCTGCAGGTACACGAGGTAGGGCTTCTGACTGTCCGCCTCGGTGGCGATGATCCGGGCGAACACGCCGATCGTGTCCGGCAGATCCACCTTCCCCGAGGCGGCAGTCGCGGCTCCCTCCCCCGCCGAGGCGGCATCCCCCGACCGTCCGAAATGGTCGAAGGGCACGGTGACCGTCACGTCATGGAAGTGCAGTCCCCCACGGGTCCAGTTCTTCTGCTCGACCATGGTCACAGCTGCGCCGCGAGTGCCTTGAGGCGCTTCAGCGAGGAGTCCTTGCCGAGGATCTCCATCGACTCGAACAGCGGTGGTGAGACCTTGCGGCCGGACACGGCCACACGCAGGGGTCCGTAGGCCAGGCGCGGTTTGATCTCCATCTCGTCGACGAGTTTCGCCGACAGCACCTCTTCGAGCTTCGCCGTGGTCCAGTCGTCGAGCCCTTCGAGGACCTCGATGGAGGCGGCGAGCACCTCGGGTGCAGAGTCCTTGAGCGTCTTCAGTCCGTCTTCGGCCATGACAAGGTCGTCATCGGAGGTGAAGAGGAACGCGAGCAGGTCGGGAGCCTCTCCGAGCAGCTTCATGCGGGTCTGCACGAGCGGAGCCGCCTCGTCGAGGATCTGCAGCTGAGCTTCCGTCGGGGACTCCGGGAGCACCTCGGCGGCCTGGAGATACGGCACCAGACGGTCACGGAAGTCATCCGGCTCGAGGAGGCGGATGTGGTCGGCGTTGATGGCGGTGGCCTTCTTCACGTCGAAGCGGGCCGGGTTGGGCAGGACGTCGTGGATGTCGAAGGCCTCGGTGAATTCCTTGACGCTGAACACGTCGCGGTCGGGTCCGATGGACCAGCCGAGCAAGGCGAGGTAGTTGATGAGTCCCTCGGGGATGAATCCGTTCTCGCGATGGAGGAACAAGTTCGATTCGGGGTCGCGCTTCGACAGCTTCTTGTTGCCTTCGCCCATGACGTAGGGCAGGTGGCCGAACTCGGGGGTCGCCTCGGCGATGCCGATGGCCTTGAGGTGTTCGTAGAGAGCGATCTGACGCGGGGTCGAGGAAAGGATGTCCTCGCCGCGGAGCACATGGGTGATGCCCATGAGCGCGTCGTCGACGGGGTTGACCAGGGTGTACAGCGGCTGGCCGTTCGCGCGAACGACGACGAAGTCAGGCACGGTGCCGGCCTTGAAGGTGATGTCGCCGCGAACGAGGTCAGTGAAGGTGATGTCCTCATCGGGCATGCGCACGCGCCACACCGGTTCGCGGCCCTCGGCGCGGAAGGCGGCCTTCTGCTCGTCGGTGAGGTCGCGGTCGTAGCCGTCGTAGCCGAGTTTCGGGTCACGGCCAGCCGCCTTGTGCCGGGCTTCGACTTCCTCGTTCGTCGAGTAGGACTCGTAGATGTGGCCGCCGGCCTTGAGCTTCTCGATGACGCCTGAGTAGATCTCGCCGCGCTGCGACTGGCGGTAGGGTCCGTTGTCTCCGCCGACCTCGATGCCTTCGTCCCAGTCCAGGCCCAGCCATTTCAGCGCCTCGACGACCTGACCGAAGCTCTCCTCGGAGTCACGTGCCGCGTCGGTGTCCTCGATGCGGAAGACGAACTTGCCGCCGGTGTGCTTGGCATAGGCCCAGTTGAACAGGGCTGTGCGGACCATACCGACGTGCGGGGTGCCGGTGGGTGATGGGCAGAAACGAACTTTGACGCTCACGATTGTCCTTTGCGTGATCTTCTCGGGTGTGAGTCTGTGGTGTGCGCGGTGGCGCTGGTGGTGTGGCGGCTCTGGTGTTCCGTGGATGCGATCGCCGAGGCGGCGGTCGGCTCAGGCGTCCATGACCGGGTTCGACAGGACACCGAGTCCTTCGATGGCGATGTCGACGCGGTTGCCGGACACGATCTGGCCGACTCCCTCCGGGGTTCCGGTGAGGATGACATCGCCGGGCAGCAGGGTGATCGTCTCCGACAGGTGTTCGATGATGGTCGGGATATCGAAGATGAAGTCGGCGGTGGTGCCGTCCTGCTTGAGATCCCCGTCGACCCAGGACCGGATGCCGAGGTCGTCGACGTCGAGTTCGGTTTCGATCCAGGGACCCAGCGGGGCCGAGGTGTCGAAGCCCTTTGCCCGCGTCCACTGCTTGTCGGACTTCTGGAGGTCGCGCAGGGTGACGTCGTTGCTCGCGGTGTAGCCGAGGACATGGTCGAAGGCGTTCTCCGCCTTCACACCCTTGGCCACACGTCCGATGACGACGGCGAGTTCGGCCTCATAGGAGACGTATTCGCTGATCGCGGGCAGGCGGATGGGGTCGCCGGGGCCGATGACCGCGGTGTTCGGCTTGAAGAAGGTCACCGGGGTCACGGGAACCTCGTTGCCGAGTTCTGCTGCGTGTGCGGCGAAGTTGCGGCCCACGCCGATCACCTTCGAACGCGGCAGGATGGGGCTGACCAGACGCACGTCGTCGATCTTCAGCCTCTCGCCTGTCGATTGGGCCGGAGAGAAGAAGGGGTCCGAGTCGAGAACGGCGAGTTCGAGTCCCGACGTGTCCCAGCTTCCGTCGGTGATCGGCGGCACTTCACCTTCGACGACTCCGTATTTGGGTTCGTCCTGATGTACAAATCTGGCGATACGCATGTGTCACAGTCTAGTCAGTGCCTGGTGCCTTCCGTGCGTCGGTGCTCATCGATCCGCGATCGGGTCTCCACAGATCCCCCGCTGTGTCCCGTGTGCGGGCGGGGCCGCCCTGCTGAGAGACTGGTGGCATGCCCGATCCGCACCTCCCGCACACCTTCGATCTCGCCCGTATCGGGGCCGGCCTGCCTGCCGCCGCGCTCATCGATGAGCTGGGCCTCGGCGAGGCGGCCCCCGCCCCGAGATTGGTCGTGGAGGCTCCTCCCGGAACCGGTAAGACCACCGTGGTGCCACCGATGATCGCTGAGCACGTGGCCGGTCCGGGCCGCATCATCGTCACCCAGCCCCGGCGGATGGCGGCCCGCGCCGCGGCCAGGCGGCTCGCGTCGTTGACGGGGACCCGCCTCGGCGAGGTGGTGGGGTTCACCGTCCGCGGTGAATCGCGGACCTCGCGGGCGACACGGATCGAGTTCGTCACCACGGGTGTGCTTCTGTCGCGACTGCTGCGCGATCCGGAGCTGACCGGTATCGACGGGGTCATTCTCGACGAGGTGCATGAGCGGCAGCTGGATACGGATCTCGCGTTCGCGATGTGCCGGGAATTGGCTGATCTGCGTGAGGATCTCTCCGTGGTCGTCATGTCGGCGACCTTGGATGCGCAGCTGTGGGCCGCGCGTCTCGGTGACGGACCGCAGTCGCCAGCGACGCTGCTGTCGGTGGCCGCCGATATTCATCCTCTGGAGGTACGGTGGGCACCGGCGAAGGAGCGGCCGCTCGATGCGCGGGGTGTGACCTGGGATTTCCTTGATCATCTGGCGGCGACGACGGTGCGTGCGCTGACTGAGACCGGTGAGGGCGACGTACTCGTCTTCGCTCCCGGTGCACGCGAAGTCGACGAGGTGGCCTCTCGCGTGCGGCGCCGTGTGGAATCAGGTGGCGGTTCGGGTGATGGCGGACCGATCGGCTCTGGTGGTTCGGGTACCGGTGACACGATCGAGGTGCACACCTTGACGGGGCGGACTCCCGCGAAGGAGCAGGACGCGATTCTGCGCCCACGCACCGACGAGGGACGGAACCGTCGCGTCATCGTTTCGACCTCGGTGGCAGAGTCGGCGCTGACGATCGACGGGGTCCGCATCGTCGTCGACTCCGGGCTCTCCCGAGGACCACGGCTGGATACGCGGCGTCGCATGTCCGGGCTGGTCACGATGCGGGAGTCGAAGGCTTCGGGAACACAGCGCTCCGGTCGTGCCGCCCGGCAGGGACCGGGTGTTGCGTATCGGTGCATGTCAGAGGCGGATTGGGCAAGCCTGCCCGAGCACACTCCTCCCGAAATTGCGACCTCCGATCTCACCTCCGCAGTGCTCGCACTCGCCGTGTGGGGCGGCGACGAGACCCTCTTGCCAGATCCGCTGCCGGCCGGACCGAAACGGCAGGCGGTCGACAACCTGGTCGCTTTGGGAGCCGTGGAGATCTCGGCAGCGGCAATGGACGGTGCAGGAGGCGAGCGCTCCGCCGGTGAGCGCCCCACCGGTGAGCTCCCCGACACTGCCGAGTTCCCGATATCAGCACTGAACGTCACCCAGACGGGGCGGGCGATCGCGGCGGTTCCCGCCTCGGTGTGGTCGGCACGTGGCCTCCTCGACGGGGCTGCCCTGCTCTCACCCGCGCGTGCGGCAGAAGCGGTCGCCGTCATCGAATCCGATCAGAGGGCTCCCGGCGCCGATCTCTCCGCGCTGCTGCGGCAGCTGCGACGCAGCAAGGATCCTCGATTCGCTCAGGACCGCGAACGGTTCGCGTCGATCGCACGCGAGTTCGCCTCGGACGGCGATGGCGGCGACACGGGAGACGACACCGGGAACGGTGGAATCGGCGACCGCGCTGAAGCCACCCGCGGTACCGGCACAGCGTTGACTCCCGAGGACCTCGGGCTCGTCACGGCACTGTCCTACCCCCTGCAGATCGCGCGTCTGCGCGGCGCCTCCGATTCCGAATACCTACTGGCTTCCGGCACGGCGGCGAGCCTGCCCCGAGACTCCTCGCTGCAGGGCAGCCCATGGTTGGCTATCGCCGAAGTGGGCCTGGCCGGATCGCGTGCGATCATCCGATCTGCTGTTCCCATCGACGTCGACACCGCGGAACTCGCCGGCGCCGGGCTGCTGCACACGGAGGAGACGGCGACGTTCGAGTCCGGGAAGGTCCGTGCGGTACGGCGCAGCCGCCTCGGCGGAATCGAACTGACCTCCACCCCGATCCAGGCCGGTCGCGAACTCGCCCGCCGTGCCATCGCCGAATCGGTGCGCGAGCGAGGAGCCCGCGAGGTTCTGCGTCCCTCCAAAGCCTTCGAATCGCTGCGCGCCCGGCTGGGACTGCTCCGCGCGGTCTTCGGGGACCCATGGCCGGACGTGACGTGGGTGCACCTCTCTGAGACGCTCGATCAGTGGTGTCCTGATGCGCTCGACCACATCGCGAAGGGCTCCGATCCTGCTCGCGTCGACCTCGTCTCCGCGCTGCGCGGCCTGCTGCCGTGGCCCGAGGCGGCCCGGCTCGATGAGCTGGCCCCGACCCATATCGAGGTGCCCAGCGGGTCACACGTTCGCCTCGAGTATCCGGATCCCGATCTCCTCGAGCCGACCCCGATCCTCGCGGTCAAACTCCAGGAGTGCTTCGGTTGGACCGATGTGCCCCGCGTCTGTGACGGCCGGGTGGCGGTCACCATGCACCTGCTCTCCCCCGCCAGGCGGCCCCTGGCGGTCACCAGTGATCTCGCGTCGTTCTGGGCGAATGCGTATGCCCATGTCAGGGCCGAGAACCGGGGCCGCTACCCGAAGCATCCGTGGCCGGAGGATCCACTCACCGCACCGGCGGCGAAGGGCACGAAGCGCTCGGGTCGCTGAGCTGGAGCCCGACTCGACCGTCTGGGACAATGGTGCGGTGACTTCCGCACTCTCGACCACGACTCCCGCCCCATCCAGGGCGGCGACCGAGCGTGCCGACGCATCGTCGGGCCGCCTCGGTGACGGTGTCGTTCCTGCCGAGATCTGGCGCGAGCTGCGTGACGAGCACGAACATCGGATCGCCGAGCGCACCGATGCGCATATCGAGCGGCGGATGCGACAGGAGACCCACCCGGTCGAAGACTTCCTCTTCACCTACTACCCGTTCAAGGTCGGGCAGCTGAAGAAATGGCATCCCGGGCCGGGTGTGCGCGTCGCGCTTGAGACGGCCGAAGATCGTCGGTATTTCGACCGTCGGTGGTATCGCATCGACGATGCGCAGAATTTCGCCGAGGTGGACCTCGAGTCCTGGCGCACCGACCGTGGGGACGGAGCAAAGTTCATCGCCTCGCTGCTGTCGTCGACATTGGGTCGGGAAGCGAACTTCGGGTGCTTCGGCATCCACGAATGGGCGATGGTCTACCGTCTCACCGACGAGCAGCGCCGGCATCAGCAGGTGCCGCTGCGGCTGAGCCCCGCCGAGACCGATGCCGTGGTCGAAGGCCACCGCATCCAGTGTTCGCATCATGATGCGTTCCGTTTCTTCACCGCACCGGCCCGGCCGCTCAACACCTTGCAGCCGAGCCGCGAGGGCATGGTCGCCAACGAGCAGCCCGGGTGTCTGCACGCGGGGATGGATCTGTACAAATGGGCGATGAAGATCTCGCCGATCGCTGATTCGGATCTCGTCGTCGACTGCTTCGACCTCGCGCTCGACATCCGCACCCTGGACATGGAGGCCTCCCCCTATGACCTGCGTGGTTGGGGCTACGGGGTCGTCGCCATCGAGACCGCTGCGGGCAAGGCCGAGTACATGGAGCGGCAGAAGGATTTCTCCGGCAGGGCGCAGTCGCTGCGGTCGCGCCTGCTCGATGCCTTGGCAGTCGCGGGAGTTCATCCGCGCTGAGTCGCCTGGTGGCTGCGCTGGCTAGCCGCTGCGGCTGCGCCGGGCCCGCTGTGCTGACCGGTCGCTGCGGCCGCGCCATTTCGTGGACGTCTGCGCGGTCGCGGCACCGGCGAGCCTACGATCGGCGGTATGCGCGCCGTCCTCTTCGATCAGTTCTCCGTCCGTCCCGAACTCACGGACTTTCCCGCCCCGACCGCACCTGGTGCGGGCGTCGTCATCGACGTCGAAGCCACCGGGGTGTGCCGCAGCGACCATCACGCGTGGGCCGGCCACGATTCGACGATCACTCTGCCCCACGTGCCCGGGCATGAGCTGGTCGGTCGGGTCGCCTCGGCGGGTGTGGGCGTACAGGACTTCCACGTCGGCCAACGGGTGACTGTTCCTTTTGTGTGCGGTTGCGGCAGCTGCCGGTGGTGCGTTTCCGGCAATGCGCAGGTGTGCCCCGATCAGACCCAACCGGGATTCACGCATTTCGGGTCGTGGGCGGATCAGGTCGTCATCCACAATGCCGATGCCAACCTCGTGGCCGTGCCCGAGGACCTGCCGGCCGCGGCCGTCGTCGGGCTCGGATGTCGATTCGCCACGGCCTTCCATGGTCTGCGAGTGCGGGCTCGCCTTGCCGCGGACGAGACTGTCGCCGTCTTCGGCTGCGGCGGGGTGGGACTGTCGACAATCATGATCGCCCGGGCCCTCGGTGCGAAGGTGATCGCCATCGACGTCAGCGATGCGGCCTTGGAATCCGCCCGTGAGTTCGGTGCCGCACGATGCGTCAATGCTCGGGATCTCAGCCCTGAGGAGCTGAGCGCCGAGGTGGTCGCGCAGTTCGCGTCGACCGATCCCGACGGGGTGGCTGTGACCGTTGATGCCCTGGGCAGGGAGGACACGATCCGGGCGGCGATCGGTGCTCTGGCACCCTTGGGTCGGCATGTGCAGATCGGGCTGCTGCCCGCGGAGCCGGTCGTCGATCTGCCGCGCGTAATCGCTCTCGAGCTCAGCGTGCTCGGCTCGCACGGAATGGCTGCGGCCGAGTACCCAGAGCTCGTGGACCTTGTCGTTCAGGGACGATTGCGTCCGCAGGAGCTGGTCACTACTGTCATCGGACTCGACGAGGCGCCCGCGGCGATGGAGGCGATGGGGTCACCCTCTGCCTCGGCGGGGATGACGATCATCGACCTGGCCAGGTGAGACGGCCGGCGGTCCGGGCACTGTGAGTCGCCTCGGCGAGGTCGAGCGCAACGGCGGCGATCACGGCAATGCTTCACTCGTCGCCGAGTGACTCCCGCATGCTCGCGGCCAGGAATCCGATGAGTTCCTGATTCCCGCGGATTCCGGGTTCGAACGGCAGCCGCAAGCGGTCTTTGTCCCTGTCCCGGTACCGCGGAATGACGTGCATATGGAAGTGGAAGACCGTCTGCCACGCCTCGGCACCGCAGCAGTTGAGGAGATTGACGCCATCGGCTCCCCATGCATCGAAAGCGTGCTTGGCGATGCGCTGGGATTCGAGCGCCACCGCAGACAGATCTTCGGCCGGGATATCCCGCAGGTCCGTGCTGTGACGTTTCGGCACGACGAGCAGATGCCCGTCCGACCCGGGCTGGATGTCCATGAACGCTAAGGTCGACTCGGTCTCGGCGATCGGCGCACTCGGTGCGTCACCTGCGACGATCTGGCAGAAGATGCAGTCGCTGCTCATGAGTTCCGATTCCTCCCCTGCTGTCAGTCAATTGTCCTGTTCGGTGCTGGGTCGAGTCCCTCAGATCGTGCTGACGAGCCCTCAGACCATGATGGCGAGGACGACTTTCGTGTCCTGGCCATCCCAGCGGCCCAACAGCAGACCGGCGTCGGACTTCTCCGCCGGAGACTCGGGCGACAGGCGGTAGAGGATCTCGACGTCGCCGGCACCCGGCAGAGGTCCCGTCCCGAAGGCGTGGGCCACCTCGGTGATCTCTTCGCCCCGGTTGCCCTCAGCATCGACGCGGTACTGCTTCGCTGCGGTCGACGCGGTGGCGATGGTGTGGTCGAGGCGCTGCCGGAACAGCGGGTCACCCATGCCGGCGTAGACCCACCGCTTGCCGAGCACCGAATGCTCCATACTCGCCACGAATGCTTCGTCGGCGCCCTCGAGCGGTGCTCCGCGGTAGGTCAGCGGCACCTGCAGCAGCTGGTCACCGCTCTTCACGATGTGGATCTCGATGCCCACTTCGCCGGCGGGGTCGTCGAAGCGGTACGCGGTGACTGCCTCGAGCGGGTTCGCCGCGAGGTCGAGCTCGGCGGCCCAGTCCTGCTTGGCTACCCAGTCGGTGACGACGTCGAGCTTGCCGGGGTTGAGCTGAGCTGCGTAGATATCTGCCATGACGGTTCCTCCTGAAATCTGTCTGACGTCGGCGTCAGGTGTGGCTGGGCGTGTCAGGTGTCTGTAGGTGCGAGGCGCTCGGAGGTCTCCGGACGCTTCGCAACAGGCCTTGCGCGGTCTCAGGCCTTGCGCGTGCCGGGGATCCATTCTCCGTCGACGACTTCGTAGTCGGCGAAGACTGCCGGTGCCTCTTCGCGCATGACCTCGCCGATCTTGTTGAAGATGAGGCGGATCTCCTCTTCAGCGCCCTTCGCAGTGCGCATTTCGATGACGTGGCGCAGAGAACGCAGGTTCGCGGTGTAGACGATTCCGGTGGCCAGGCCCTCGGGGGCGAAGCGGCGCATGAACGAGGTCATGTGCTTCTTGTGGGAGAACTTCGTGCCCTCCTCGTCAAGCTCGAAATGATCGGCCATCCACTGCTGGTGCTCCTCGAGGGTGTCGAGGACCTTGAGGCTGCGTTCCATGAGTTCGGGATCTTCGCGGGCCCACTCGGGGAACCAGAATGGGATGTCCGTGAGGCGGACGTAGCGCAGCGATTCCTGCGAGAACGCCGATCCTGCGCGGTGGCGGATGAGTTCGTGGGTGAGCACGCGCGAGACGTTGTGGAGGACGAAGGTGAAGTTCGCGTGTTCGAGCACGGATCCGTGCTGGGACTTCACGACGTTGCCGAGGTACTGCGCGGAATCGGTGCGCACCCGCGAGACGTTCGGGTTGAGTCCCGGCTCCCACGAGCGATAGCACATGCGTCCGGAGAACTCGAGGAGATCCTCGGCGTCGGGAGATTCCGCATCTTCGACCCGGTCCGCCCAGGAGGTTCCGCCCACCTCGTCGAGGTAAGTCCTCATCGCTTCCCAATCGATATTGGGCTTGGCGAGCAGTTCAACGGACGGTTCGACCTGGCGCATGGCTCTCCTAGTGAAGGGGACGTGATTGATTCCCAATCCTACAGACAGCCCGGCTGGTTGCGGCGACCGGTCCGCACCGAAATTCTCCTCGCCTCAACCGTCTTGGCTGACAAGTGCGACGGGGCGGTGTTCGTCGAGGTTGTGCAGGCGACCGCCCGTATCAACGACGAACGCCTGCGCCCCTGCAGATTCCACCATCACCGAGGTGGCCGCACCGTCGACGTATACGACCGCGGCATGATCATCGATGGCGATTCCGGGGCCCGGAAGTCGGCCCTGTGCGATCCATTCCCGGAAGGATTCCTTCCGTCCGGGTTCTCCATGGAAGTGCGGGCAGGCACTCCCCCGCAGGAAGCCGAGCCCGTCGTTCAGCGGTGCCAGCGGACCGAACGAATCCGTCGAGGATGCCGCGAACCAGCAGTTTGCACCGGCGCTGATGCCGGCGAGGATCGTTCCTCCGCCGGCCGCTTCTCTCATCCGTTGGTCGACGCCATGCCTCCGCCAGAGGCTGAGCAGGTTCGCCGTGGAGCCGCCGCCGACGTAGATGAGGTCCATGTCGAGCAGCATCGCCGGATCCTGGTAGTCCCACGGACTCTGCCCGAACAGGGAGAGGACATGGGTTCGTGCCCGCGCCGCGAATGCCGCTTCGAACCGCTCGATGTAGTCACGGCTGTCACCGGATGCCGTCGGGACGAAGCAGACGTTCGGGAGTCCAACAGAGGCGCCGAAGCCGCTCTGAGCACCGGCCTCGTCCTCAGCGCCGCCGCGGATCCGTCTGGCGGCCATGCGCACCAGCTCGTCGTCAATGGCCGATTCCCCGCTCTCGGACATCGAGAATCCACCACCGCCGAGGGCCACGATCGTGCCCCGGAAAGCGGTGGATTCAGAGGTGCTCACGGCACTCGGTGCGTCCACTTCTCGGTTCCGAACTTCTCATCGACGAGTTCCTGGGCCCGCTTGAGTTCCTCCTCCGTGTAGGTGCCGTAAGTGGCCCCGTAGCGGGTGGCGAAGGTGTCCGCCATGACATCGATGATGTCTTTGCGCGCCTCACCGGTCTGACTCCGCAGCGGATCGACGCGCTTCTTCGCGCTCGCCACTCCCTTGTCGGAGATCTTCGCTTCGCCGATGCGCAGAACTTCGACCATCTTGTCCGCGTCGATGTCGTAGCTCATCGTCGCGTGGTGGAGCAGTGTGCCGTCGCGATTGCGCTTCTGTGCGGCACCGCCGATCTTGCCTCCGGTCGAGGAGATGTCGTTGATCGGCTTGTAGAACGCCTCAACGCCGAGAGTCTTGAGAGCCGCGAGCACCCACTGGTCGAGGAACACATACGACTCCTCATAGTCGAGGCCGGCGACGAGGGCAGGCGGGACGAACATCGAATAGGTGATGCAGTTGCCGCCTTCCATGAACATCGCACCTCCGCCCGAGATGCGACGCACGACCTGGACGTCGTACTTCTCCACGCCTTCGGGCCGCAGCTCGTTGACGTAGGACTGGAAGGCCCCGATGACGGTGGCCGTGTCCTCCCACTCCCAGAACCGCAGGGTCGGCTGACGACGACCTGCCGCAACTTCCTCGAGCAGGACCTGATCAAGTGCCACATTGAGCTGAGTCGGCAGCACCTCGCCGCGAATGACCTGCCAGTCGAAGTCAGTGAAGTTCGCCGCCGAACCCAGCGCCCGTCGCACGACGGTGGCGATATCGGCGGTGGAGAAGCCGTGCATCGCCAGTTCCGAACCGTAGCCGGCCAGAGCCTCGTCGAGGCGGCCGCGCAGCGCCGCATTATCGGCAGTGACGCTGGCGCCGACGAGGGCCGGTGCCAGGTCGAAATAGGCTTCCTCGGGTTCGAGGAAGAAGTCCCCGGAGATCTTCACCTCGGTGATGGTCTTGCCGTCGGTGGTGACATCGGCGACGACGAGTTTGCCGCCGATGACCTTGTATTCGCCGTGGAAGTGCTGCGTCTCGTTCGTCATGTCTCCCAACCTACTCCCCTGTCAGTGCGTTCCACATGAACCGGTAGCTCAGCGCCCGGGTGAATGCGGTCTGTTCATTGTCCGAAGCGGCGGAATGTCCGCCTTCGGTGTCTTCGAAGAACCACACGTTCTCGATTCCGTCCGCCTGCATCCGGGCGGCCATCTTTCGTGCCTGCACCGGCCCCACCCGATCATCCGACGTGGCCGTCCAGAACAGCACCGGCGGATAGGCCTGACCGTCCTCGAGGAGGTGGTAGGGAGAGAACTCTCTGATGAACGCCCAGTCCTCGGCCACGTCCGGGTCTCCGTACTCGGCCTTCCACGAATAGCCGGCGCTGAGCTTCGTGTATCGGGCCATGTCCAGCAGCGGCACTCCGCAGGACACAGCACCGAAGAGCTCGGGATACTGGGTGAGCATATTGCCCACCAGCAGGCCCCCGTTGGATCCGCCGGCACAGGCGAGCGTCTGGGGACTCGTCACGCCGCGGGCGATGAGGTCGCGTGCCACGGCCGAGTGGTCCTCATAGCAGCGCATGCGGTTCTCCCGCATCGCCGAGGTGTGCCATTCGGGTCCGTATTCGCCTCCGCCGCGGATGTTCGCGAGGACATAGACGCCTCGGCGACCTGCCGGAAGGGTTTTGCCGGTGGTGCTCCGGCTGAGCCAGCCGATGCCGACGACGGGTGAGTATCCGGGAGTGCGGCTGACTTCGAAGCCGCCGTAGCCGTCGAGCAGGGTGGGATTCTCTCCGTCGAGCGGGAGGTCGTCGGCTCCGATCTGGAAGTACGGGATCTTCGTTCCGTCGGCGCTGGTGGCGAAGTGCTGTTCGACGCTCAGCCCTTCGGCATCGAACATCGCCGGTGCTGACTTGATCACCTCGATGGTGGGCTCGTTCGTTCCCGCAGCTTCGTCCGAGGGGCCCAATGTGCCGTACGACAATGTCGAGGGCGTGAGGAAGCCGGTGCTGACCATCCAGAAGTCGTTGGCGGTGGCCGGGTCGTACTTGTCGACCGCGCCGAGGCCGACCATATGGTTGGCCGGGACTCCGGGCAGAGCGGATTCGGCGAAGTCGTTGTTCAGGTCGAGGACCGTGAGCTTCGACTGCACGTCGGCGAGCAGCTCGAGCACGAGGTAGTCCCGGGTGAAGGTGAAGGACTGCAGGGAGGTGTGGGCGTCGGGGGTGAAGATCACGCGCGGAGCGATCTCGCCTGCCTTGACCGCATCGATATCGGCGATGGCGAGGCCGCCGGCGGCCACCTCGGTGGTGGCGGACGTCCACGTCGACTGGGGTCGGAAGAGCACGAGGTCGCGCTCGAAGCCGACCTCGACGTCGGTGGGGACGTCGACCTTGTTGAGCGCGTCGGCCCATGCCGTCGGTTCGACTGACAGCGAACCGTCTGCGCTCGTGATGTCGGCGAGGTCGAGGAAGCTCATCGTCGAGTTGAAGAAGTCGATGGCGTCGATGATGACGGCGCGGTCGGTGGCCTCGGTGTCGGGGCGGATGTCGCTGCCGACGAAGATCGCCACGTGGTCGCGTGGCACTTCGGCGACGATCGGGGCGTCGTCGAGGTTCTGACCGCGGCGGAGCGCTCGGGCTTGGCGTGGGTAGGACGAGGTCGTCAGTGAGTCGGCGTCGGTCTCGGTGGCGACGAGCACGGTGTCGTCGTCGAGCCAGGCCAACCGTGTCTTGGCGGCGGGGATGTCGAAGCCGCCGTCGACGAAGGCGCGGTCGTCGAGGTCGAATTCGCGGACTCGGTGTGAGTCGCCTCCATCCGGGGACAGGAGGACGAGTGCGCGGCGGTTGTCGCTGCGGCGCACCATCGCTCCTGACCAGACCCAGGCGGTGTCTTCCTCTGCGGCCAGTTCGTCGAGGTCGAGCAGCACCTCCCAGTCGGGGGTGGCCGTGCGGTAGCTGTCCCAGGAGGTGCGTCGCCACAAGCCCTTCGGGTTCGTCTTGTCCCGCCAGAAGTTATAGAAGTGGTCCCCGCGTTTGGTGACCATTGGGATGCGGTCGTCGGAGTCCAGCGCAGTGCGCAGATCACCGGAGATGTCGTCGAAGAGGCCGTCGTGAAAACGTTCGAGGGTCTTCGCGTTCTGGTCCTTCACCCAGGCGATCTGCTCCTCGCCGTAGATGTCTTCGAGCCAGAGGTTTTCGTCGTCGGGCAGTTCGGCGTTCACCGTCGAGACCGCCTTCGAGGAGTCTTCTTCACGCATGCTCCCATCCTAGTGACCGCCGCCGACGCGGCCACGTGTCGCCGCTGACGAGAAACTGTTCTGCCGAGGATTTCTCACCGCGGGCTGCGGAACATGACCAAGCCGGGGTGCCCGTTGGGTGCTTCGGGCCCGTGGCCGAGTTCGGTGAAGCCGAGTTCCTCGTAGAGCCGTCGTGCCGGGCTGTCGATATCGTCGGTCTGCAGCCAGCAGCCGAAGCGTCCGACCTCCCCGATCCACGCCTCGAGAGTGCGCCGTCCCAGTCCTCGTTCGCGCCGGTTCGGATCACGGGCGAGCAGGTTGAGAGCGAAGGTCGATTCGAGTTCGGTCGAAACCTCGCCGAGGCGGCGCTGCAGTTCGAAGGCCCACGGATATTTCTGTTCTTCCCATTTCCAATGGTGTCCGTAGGCGAATGAGCTCAGCCGGCCGTCGGGCTGGGTCCGGGTCAATGTCATGAGGACCTGCCCGTTGCGGACGGAGACTTCGTAGACGTCGGCGAACACTGCCGCAAACCTCGGGTCCTCGTTCAGCGGCGGCTCGGCGGCAGCGGCCCCATAGACTGCTTCGACCTCGTCGCGGGGCGGGAGGACTCCGGCGATTCCCGGCCCCGAGGGCACGCCCTGCCACAACGGACCCATTCCCATCGGCATCCCCCACACGATTTCGACCGCGGGAACGTCCGCCTGGCCGGAGGGCGCGATGTGGTCAGCGGGCGACGACTGCCCGTTGAGGTCGTTCATGACTATCACCATAGTCCCGTGACGGAGCGGGCAGTTGAACTTTCGGTGACCACTTGTCATCGCCTCGGCAGACTCGGTTCACAGCCTGCCTCTGTGTTCGAGGATTGCGGCGCACAGGAGTTCTTCGGTGGGACTCATCGGGCGTTCGTCGGCATCGAAGATGTCGATTCCGATGGTCGACCCGCCGACTTCGACGGTTGCCGGCTGCGAGGTCCGGCGGACGTACCGCCATGGAATCAACACCGAAAACTCGTGTTCGGCTTCATCTGGTGAAGCACCGTCACGGTCGTTCGGGGGAACGGCACGAGCTCTGTCGTCCGGCGGCGCGGCACGGGTTCCCTCGCCGGGCGGCGCGGCACGATCTCCGTCACCGGGCGGCGCCGTCGCCTCCGCTGCTTGAACGGGCCCTCGTCCCGGTTCGGGGCCATAGTCTCGTCCCGGCTCGGGACCGTGTTGTCGACCGGGAAGTTGCTGCCGTTCCCGATCGTGCTGCTGATCAGGAGGATCCTGTTGGCCGGGGCCATGCCTCGCACCGAGTCCCCCGTCCTGACCGGAGGCGCATCCGGGATCGGGACCGCTGAGTGGTTTGGTGCGGGTTTTGTAGTGGTGACCGGTCGGTGTGACGACCTCGAGGGAGTCGGCAGTTGCCTTGTGGCGCCACCCGCTGAGCTCTTTGAGATAGTTGCAGGCGGCGCACCGTCCAGAGGCGTTGTCCCACTCGGTTTCGCCGCCGCCGGCAGCCGCGTCGGCATGATCGGCGTGCTGGATGGGGGCCTCGCACCACGGCGAGCGGCAGACGTCGTCGCGGAAGACGACCATGCGTCGAAGCAGCCCGGAGAATTCCCTGCGGCGCGAGTCCAGCCTCACGAGCTGCCCGTCTTCGGGCCGAGTGTAGAGCCTGCGGATGAAGGTGGCGGCCTCGTTCTCGGCAACGACGGCCCTGGCGGCTTGTGCCGGGATCGGGCCGACTCCGGGGAACCATGCCGATTCTTCCCCGGGCCCGAACAGACTGCTGTCCTGCATGATGAGGTGGACTTCGGTAGGCACTGCCGCAGCAGCAGCCTGCCCGGTCAGCCGCTCGACCAAGAGGTCGGCAGCGATCTGATTCTGGCCACGGCCGTCGGCGTTGCCTGCGGCGATGGCAGTCTGCGCCGACTTCTTGAGGTTGACGAATGCGGCGACAGCCTGCGACATCGGCAGCAGAGCGGTCAGGTAAGCCATATTTCCCGGTGCCGGACGCACGCTGACCGAGCGCTCTTCGACACAGCGCTCGAGGTGGTCGACCGCAGCCTGCTGATCGAGCCTCTGTGCCAAGGCCCTCACTTCGTTGCCCAGTCGCCTGACACCCACCTCGGCTAGGCGTCCGGCCATCCGCTCGTCGAGCTCGTGCTTCTTCTCCCGGGGAAGCCAGTCGGATTCCTTTGCGACCGTGCGGGCCTTCTCCTCCGAGATGTCGCCACCTTTCATCGCCCTGTAGACATTGGGCAGATCCAAGAGCAGGGTCCGAGAGAATTTGAGCAGCGCGTTGCCACGGTGCCGGGAGACCTTCCTGGCCAAGCCGATCTCCGCACCGACTCCGAGACCCTGCTTCTTGCTCGGTATCCCGTCTTCGGCTTCCCGATTCCTGCGGTGCATATCGAACGTCAGGGTTTCGCGGGCCTGCGCGGCGGCACAGGCGGAGGTCAGCTCCTCGAGAGCCGAGATACGATCGATCGCTTCTTCCTCGGTCGCAGCCGGAGGCAAATCGGACAGGCTGTCACGCCACCGAAGGATCTCGGTGAGTGCGTCTGGAACCTGCTTTGCCTCCATGCTCAGAACATTACAGTCCGGCTCTGACACGAGAGTTCACCTGGAAATCTGTCCAGGTCAGACGCCCATGGAGGCAGATCGGGCGCTGACCTCAATAAGGCGGGGACAGTGGCACTTTCGACTGAATGCTCCGTTACTCCTGCGGCCGGATCAGCCCGACTCCCGCGGCCGGATCAGCTCAGTTCTTCGCCGGTGGTCTCTCGGGCCAGGAAGCCCATGAGCAGCACGGCGACGACCACAAGCGCGCCGGTGAGGACGAACGTCAGCGTCAGTCCGAGCACGGGCCACATGAACGCACCAAAGACGATCGGGGCGAATCCTGTCGCCAGTCGAGACGCTGCCGACGCCCATCCGAATCCGGATCCGCGCAGGCGGGTGGGATAGAGCTCGGAGACGTAGGTGTAGAGCGTCGGGATGGCGATCTGGATGACGAAGCCGAACCCGATGATCGCAGCCTTCGCAGTCCAGGTGAGGTCGGCGCCGGAGGCTTCGATGAACACTGCCGATCCGACGAGGAGGATCGCGGCCACGATCGACGAGACCCCGAGCACCCATTTGCGACCGAATCGCTCGACGATGAGCGCGGAGACGATCACACCGAGGATGCCCACCGCTGTCATCGACCCGGTGACGAGGAATGCCGCCTGATCGGCCAGCCCCTGCTTCTTGAGGATCCCCGGCAGCCATGTCAGCGCCGCATAGTAGACAAGAAGGACGGAGACGAACAGCGACCAGGCGACGAGAGTCGTTCTCGCGGAATGCTGCCACAGCTGCACCAGCTGACCACTGGCCGCACGCAGCTGCCCACCTACCTTGGGCTCTGCACTCGAGGTCGGCGTCGCAGCAGCCCCTCCGACCGGCTCGTGTGTCCACTCACGCACGTCGGCGCCGGTGCGCTCGACCAGTCGCTTGATGATCGCATCGGCCTCTGCGTAGCGGCCGACCGAGGCGAGATAGAGAGGTGATTCCGGAATCCCGAAACGCACCGCCACCGTCAACAGAGCCGGCACGATCATGACGAGCATGATCAGGCGCCAGTCCCCGAAGCCGAGGAGGTAAGCCGACACGAACGCACAGAGCGAGGCGCCGATCGGCCACCAGCCGTCCATAGCCGTGAGCACGCGTCCGCGGTGACGGCTGGGAGTGAACTCCCCGACGAGGGCGTAGTCGACGGGGATACATCCGCCGAGCCCGAATCCCGCAAAGAAGCGGAAGAGGATGAACCACCCATATGCGGGCGCGAAGGCTCCGGCGACGGTGAAGATCGAGAACACAAGGAGCGTGAGAGTGAAGGCCTTCTTCCGACCGATGACGTCGGCGATGCCGCCCCAGATGAAGGCACCAAGTGCCATGCCGATGAGGTTGGCAGTCGCGATCCAGGCGGCCTGGCCGACGGTGAGACTCCAATAGTCGCTGAGCAGCGGAATGAGGAATCCGTTGAGGGCGACGTCCCATGCGTCGAACATGAAACCGAGCCCGCCGATGATGAAGATGGCACCTTGGGTGCGCCACTTCCATGGCAGGTGAGCGATGACTTCGGAGGCTGTCGGTACCGACGCCGAGGTGGTCGTGTGCACGAAGACACAGTACCCCATTTAACGCACAGCTGAGTAAAATAACTGCCGACCGGTCACCCGTAATCAACGGCTCCGCAACAGCAGACGGACTGACACAAAGGGCCGGACTCCGCGATCATCGCGACGCCCGGCCCTCCAGAGCCCCGCCCCTCAGGCCAGCCGCACGAGCCAGTTGTTCTTGTCCTCGACGCGTCCGTACTGGATGCCGAGCAGCGTCTTGCGCAGCTCCATGGTCTTCTCACCGGCCTCTTCACCATGGTCGATGGTGAAGTCTTCGCTGACGAGCTTACTGATCGGCGTGATGACCGCGGCGGTGCCGCAGGCGAACGCCTCGACGATCTCGCCGCTGGCCGCGCCCTCGCGCCACTCCTCGATGGAGATCTGACGCTCTTCGGCCTCGAGTCCGAGCTGAGGTGCCAGTTCGAGCAGAGAACGGCGGGTGACGCCGTCGAGGATCGAATCGCTCAGCGCCGGGGTGAGCAGCTTGCCGCCCCTCGTCACGAGCATGAGGTTCATGCCGCCGAGCTCGTCGATGTACTTGTTCTCCACCGAGTCGGTGAACAGCACCTGCTGGCAGCCCTTGGCGGCCGCCTCGTTGGTCGCCACCAGCGACGATGCATAGTTGCCGCCGCACTTGGCGAATCCGGTGCCGCCCGCGCCGGCGCGCTTGAGCTTCGGCGAGAGCCAGATCGACACCGGCTTGATGCCGCCGGAGAAGTAGGGTCCGGCCGGTGAGGCGATGACGTAGTAGTCGACCTCGTGGCTGGCCCGCACGCCGAGGAACCGCTCCGTGGCGATCATGAACGGCCGCAGGTAGAGACTCGACTCATCGGCGTCCGACTCCGGCGTCGGAACCCATGCCTGATCGAGGCTGACCAGGTGCTTGAGCGAGTTGATGAAGTCCTCTTCGGGCAGCTGCGGCAGCGCGAGACGCTCGGCAGACTTGTTGATGCGCGCGGCATTGCGCTCGGGTCGGAACGTCCATACCGATCCGTCGGCATGACGGTAGGCCTTGAGCCCCTCGAAGATCTCCTGGGCATAGTGGAGGACGGCGGCTGCCGGGTCGAGCAGCAGCGGACCATACGGCCGGACCTCGTGTCCCTGCCAACCGTCATCGATCGTATAGCGGATGTGCGCCATGTGGTCGGTGAAGTACTGGCCGAAGCCGGGATCCTTCTTGATGTTCTCGCGCACCAGCTCGGGTTGCGGCTGGAGGTTCTTAAGAACGGTGAAATCTGTCATGAAAACTCTTTTCTCACTTGTGATGAGTGACACTTTCAGGGTAGTCCATCACCCGGCGCTCGTCGCACCGGGGTGATGTCGTCAAACCTGAAATCGGGTGTCGCTCGGTTGGGTTCATCCTCGCAGAGGTGACCCCATGGTTGCCCATCCGCCCCCTCGCAGAGGTGACCCCGTGGTCACCCACTCACCCCTTCGCCGAGACGGTCGATCCGGTCAGCCGATGCGTGCCGCGATCGCGTCGCCCACCTCGGCGGTGGACCGCTTCGTTCCGTCGCGCTCGGCGAGGTCGGCCTCCACGGCCGTCTCGATCGCCTTGGCCACGGTCTCGAGCCCCAGGTGGGAGGCCATGAGCGCCCCCGAGAGGATCGAGGCGGTCGGGTCGGCGATCTGCTGCCCGGCGATGTCCGGAGCGGATCCGTGGATCGGTTCGAACAGGCTCGGCGCCGTGCCTTCGACGTTGAGGTTCCCCGAGGCTGCCAGACCGATTCCGCCGGTGACCGCGGCTGCGAGGTCGGTGAGGATGTCACCGAAGAGGTTGTCGGTGACGATGACGTCGTAGCGCTCGGGATTCGTGACCATGTAGATCGTGCACGCATCGGTGTGCTCGTAGTTGACGGCCACCTCGGGGAATTCCTGCCCGACCTTCTCGACCACGCGACGCCACAGGTGGCCGGCGTGGACCATGACATTGTGCTTGTGCACGTAGGTGAGCTTCTTGTTCCGCGCCTGAGCACGGGCGAAGGCATCGCGGACGGCGCGCTCGACGCCGTACCAGGTGTTGACCGAGACCTCGGTCGCGACTTCCTGTGGCGTGTCCGTGCGCACGGAACCGCCGGATCCGGTGTACGAGCCCTCGGTGCCCTCGCGGACGACGACGAAGTCGATCTTCCCGGGCTCGGCCAGCGGGCTGGTGACTCCGGCGAACAGCTTCGAGGGACGCAGGTTCACCGCATGCCCCAGCCCGAAGCGCATCTTGAGGATGACTCCGCGCTCGAGCACGCCGGAGGGCACGGACGGATCTCCGCAGGCGCCGAAGAAGATGGCATCATGTTCACGCAGCGATTCGAGCTCTTCGTCGGTGAGCGTCTCACCGGTCTCGTGATAGCGCTGAGCACCGACCTTGTAATCGGTGAGCTCGAGCTCGACGGGCTCGCCGGACACCTCGATGGCGCGCTTGAGGACTTTGAGGCCTTCGGGGACGACCTCGTTGCCGATTCCATCTCCGGGCATGACTGCGATTGAGAACTTCATGCTCACAGAATAAGACTCAATCTCACGATACAACTACAGCGTCTTACAATGTGAACCGTCGTCTGCGCCGTCGCGGAGGGGCGGAGATGCAGCGACGTCGGTGCAACAGTGGCGCGAACACTTCGGACGACGACCGCCGCACCCGCCGCTGCCCCGCGCTCCGTGTGCCGACATGAACAAATTCACGTCTCAATCACTGTTCTCGGCTACACATCCGACGCCGCAGGGACGAAAATGGAGACAGCACCCCAAACCCCGTGGGGGCCAACCGCAACCAGCCCCGAGAGAAAGTCGATCATTGACCGAAATCATCCGCAACGCCCGCGCCGCAGCTCTGCCCGCCAAACTCTCCCGGTCCTGGCTGCTCGTCAATGCTGCGAGGGAGGAACTGTTCACTCCTGCGCAGACCTCGGAAGCGGATTCCGTCATCTTCGACCTCGAGGCTTCTGTCGCCGATGACAAGAAGATCGAAGCCCGCGACAATGTCGTGCGCGCCCTCGACTCGGGAATGTCCGCCTGGGTGCGGATCAACAAGATGGAATCCGAGTTCTGGGCCGACGACCTCGCCGCCGTCGCCATGCTTCCGGGCCTGCGCGGAGTCATGCTGCCCGAGACCGAACGCCCCGAGCAGGTGTCCTACACCGCGATGCGCGCGAAGGCCGGCCTGCCCGTGCTCGCCCTCTTGGAATCGGCCCGCGGAGTGGAGAATGCCACCCGCATCGCCGAGGCGCCCGGCACCTTCCGTCTGGCCTTCGGCACCAATGACTTCCGCAAGGACACCGGCTTCTCCGGCGATCCGATGGCTCTGGCCTATGCCCGCTCACGCCTGACGATCGCCTCTCGCATGGGCGGCCTTCCCGGACCCATCGACGGCCCTTCGGCCGCCGATGCCGATGATGAGAAGGTCTGGGCCGATGCCGAAGTCACACACATGATGGGCATGACCGGAAAGCTCGTCCTCACCGTCGACCAGGTCAACACCCTCAACGAGGCCATGAGCCCGAGCGAAGACGAACGCGATTGGGCCCGCCAGATGCTCGAAGCCGCCGAAGGCGGATCCGAGATCACCGACGGCTCCTATCTGCCGCGCCTGGCCCGCGCCAAGAAGATCGCGTCCATGGCCGACGCCTACGGTCTCTGGAACGCTTGAGCCGACAGCCGCCTTGGCTGCTGTGGGCAACACTGCCCGCCGTCCTGCTCGTCATCGCCTTCGGACTGTGGCTGCATCTCGAGCGCATCGGGCCCACCCCGGTCGATCAGTCCTGGTTGGAGTTCGTCGGCCTCGATAGAGGCTCGGTGCCGTATTGGATCGCCGTCGTCCTCGCCGAGGTCGGCGGCGGCACGGGTGTGGTCATCTGCACCGCGTTGCTCACAGGCGTCTTCGTGTTGCGCAGACGCCTGCGCTCGGCGCTCTTCCTCGTCACCACGATGCTCGCCGGCATCGCCGCCTCGGAGATCCTCAAGGCCATCGTCACCCGGCTGCGCCCCGGCGACCAGCTCTACGAATCCTTGGGGTTCTCCTATCCCTCGGGGCATTCGATGGGCGCGGCCGCACTGGCCATGAGTCTGGCCATCATCGCCTGCCGCCGTCATCAGCTGCGCGGATCGACAGCCCAGGAAGCACAAGCACAAGCACCGAGGATGGGCTTCCATTGGTCGTTCATCCTCGCCGGGATCTGGATCCTCGGCATGATGTGGTCTCGGACAGCGCTCCAGGTCCATTGGCTCACCGACACGATCGCCGGCGCCTTCATCGGCATCGCCGTCGCCGTTCTCGTCGACGAATTCTGGACCCTGACAGCGCAGAGGACCCGTTCACCCCGCTTCGCTCTGTGGCTTGCGGGGTGAACGGGTCTTCTGCTGAGGGGCTCAGTCCTCCTGGAGCGAGACGCCGGTGAAGGCCGAGGCGTTCACGGCACCGGCCACGGCCTTGACGACCTCGTCCGAGACGACCGAATCCACGGCGAGCACGGACAGCGCCTCGTTGCTCGTCGATGCAGGCGAGACCTGCATTCCCGCGATGTTGACGTTGTTCGCACCGAGTGCCAGACCCAGCTGACCGATGATTCCCGGACGGTCCTCGTAGCGGAAGATCAGCAGGTTGTCGGTCAGTTCGATCTCGAGCGAGTAGCCGTCGACCTCGGTGAGCTTCTGCACGAGCTTCGGACCGGTGACCGTGCCGGACACGGAGATGCGCTGCCCGGTGCTCGTCGTCGCGGTCAGTCGGGTGATGTTGCGGAACGATTCGCAGTACGGATCGGTGACGAGCTCGACGCCGATTCCACGCTCTTCGGCCAGCAGCGGAGCGTTGACATAGGAGACCTGATCGGACACGACGTCCTTGAACAGGCCCTTGAGCGCGGAGAGCTTGAGGACGGAGACGTCCTTGTCGGCGATCTCGCCGTTGACCTCGACCTTGAAGTGCGTGACCGAGGAGTCCGCCAGAGCGTTGACGACCCGGCCCAGACGCTCGGCCAGGGGAATGCCCGGGCGCACATCCTCGTGGATGGCGCCGCCTGCGACGTTGACCGCGTCGGGGACGAGTTCCCCGGCCAGGGCCTTGCGCACGGACTTCGCCACGGCGACGCCGGCCTTCTCCTGGGCCTCATGAGTCGAGGCGCCCAGATGCGGGGTGACGTTGACGGCATCAAGATCCATGAGTGCCGAGTGCTCCGGCGGTTCGACGTTCCAGACGTCGATTCCGGCACCGCCGACCTCGCCGTTGGCCACAGCCTCGGCCAGGGCTGCCTCGTCGATGATGCCGCCGCGGGCGACGTTGATGAACCGGGCTCCGGGCTTGGCGGCTTTGAGCTCCTCGGTGCTGATCATGCCGACCGTCTCCGGCGTCTTCGGCATGTGCACGGTGACGAAGTCGGACACGGCGAGCAGACCGGGCAGGTCGAGGACCTCGACGCCCATCTGAGCCGCGCGGGCCTGGGTGATGTAGGGGTCGTAGCCGACGAGTCGCATGCCGAAGGCCTTCGCGCGTTCGGCGACGAGTCCGCCGATGCGGCCGAGGCCGACGATGCCCAGGGTCTTCTCGTAGAGTTCGACGCCGGTGTACTTCTTCCGGTTCCACTCCCCCGCCTTCAGCGAGGTGTTTCCGGCACCGAAGTAGCGAGCCGAGCCGAGGATGTGGGCCATCGTCAGCTCGGCTGCGGAGATGATGTTCGACGTGGGTGCGTTGACGACCATGACACCCGCCGAGGTGGCCGCGGGGACATCGACATTGTCGAGTCCGACGCCGGCGCGGGCGATGACCTTGAGTTTCTTCGCAGCGTTGATGGCTTCGGCGTCGACCTGCGTGGCAGACCGGACGAGGATCGCATCGGCGTCGGCGATGGCGGGCAGGAGCTGGGATCGGTCGGCGCCCTCGGTGTGACGGATCTCGAAGTCTCCTCCGAGAGCTTCGATGGTGGCCGGTGACAGTTCTTCGGCGATGAGCACGACGGGCTTGGGCACTGATTTCCTCCTGTTGCGTCCGGGACGCGTCCACCTTATGAGACTTTCAGGATTCCTTCACAAGGTCTCAGATTCTGGGAAGAATCGCTCAACAGACCGTTCGGGTTGCTCAGAATCCGCGGCGTGCTCAGAATCCGTTCGGAGAATACGGTGCCCGACCGAGGCTGAACATTGCGCTGGCGAGTACGGCGGATCCCGGCGTCTGCTCATCGATGCGTCCGGCCCGCGCGAGGATGACGGGATCGGCGCCGCCGAGGTACAGGGACCCGAGCTCGGCGATGCCGAGCCCCAGGTCTGCCGGCGTCGAATCGGAGGCAGGGGTCACCTCGGCGCTCTCACCATCCGAGGTGATCGTGAAGCGTCCCCCTGCGAGGTCGAGGGAATCGTCGATGTCGATCGTCAGCGTTCCGGGCACGTACCAGGGCCGGGCTTCGAGTGCGGCCTTGACGTCGAGGATGCGGATCCAGATATTGTCCTCGCTCGCGACGGTCTTCACACGCCTGGAATCGGTGAGCAGCCACGGCAGCGGGGAGTATTCGGCGGACTCGCCAAAGGTCACGCGGGTCGACAGGTCGATGGCGGCGAGGAACGACCATAGGGAGGCGTAGGCCGCATCGGTGACGGCCACGAAGTCGATGATGTCGACGGTCGGCGGGGTCTTCGACCAGCCGGCGAACTTGTAGGACACATAGCCGTCGGGCTCGCCCTGTTCGTCGAAGTGCAGGGCCGCGCGGACGCCGCGGTCCTCTTCGCCCGTCTCAGTGTTGAGGGCGCCGGTGGCGCGTTCGATGTAGGTCTGCTGGCGCTCCATCGCCCCGGGCGAGGTCCGCATGAAACGGTCGTAGATCTTCGGAGCGAGTTCGCGCAGCTCGCTGGGCAGACACATCTCGACACGGCGATCGGGTTCGCGGACCATTTTGAAGCCGGGAGAGGTGTCGACCTCGATCGAACGCAGCCAGGTCGCCACACCGAAGCCGAAGCGCGAGTAGATTCCGCCTTCGGTCGCGGTCAGTGCGGCGAACGGGTAGCCGGCCGCCTTCGCCTCGGCGAGGTCCGTGGTCATCAGCGACCGCAGCAGACCGCGCCGCCGGTGGGTCGGTCGCACCGTGATCCAGGTGATGAGGTGACCCGGGACCAGCCGACCGCCGCCGACGTTGACGAGTTTTTCGAACCAAGCGAAGGTCGCGACCGGGATCGACGAATCCAATCCGTGGCCGAACTCCTGGTCGGCGTAGACGGCGGTGAGCTTGCGCCCATCGGCGATCGCCCGCTTCACCCTGCCCACCAGGGCCGCATCCGTCGAACGCGGGTCGTGGAAGCCCACACTCGTCGAGGCGAAGTACGCCTTGGAGCGCTCATCCGGCTCGCCAGCGGCTTCGTCGATGGTGGGCTCGAAGTCTTCGAATCTGTAATTCGTCACACATCCACAGTAGTCCAGATCACCCTCCATGCCCACGAATGATTGCGCTCAGGCTAGGCAGAGGGCTCACAGATCCCAGACGGACCGGCCGATCGCCGCCCACGGGAGCCGACCGTCCGCAGACCGAGAAAGCATCCAGACTTTGCCCAGGAGGAATTCAGGGGTAATAATTGTTGAGCAGTTCAGGCAACCAAGCCGAACCCGGCCACCTCCGGGTCGCACCCGCCCTTCTCCGAGCACACCCGCTCGACTCAAGAACGGCGACGCCGTCGAAGAAAGCAGAACATGGCTCAAGCACCACCCCCACGCGGTCAGCGCATCACCGTCTGGACGCGCCTGAGGCGGTCCCGTCCCGCCATGATCGGCCTCGCGCTCGTCGTCTTCTTCGTCGCCCTCGCTGCGCTCGCTCCCGCATTCTCTGCGATCACCGGCAACAGCCCGTATGCCTACAACCCGGATGCACTCGGCCCGGACACAGCCCCGACCGGACCATTGGGCGGAGTAAGTGCTCAACACTGGTTCGGCGTCGAACCCCGCACGGGCCGAGATCTCTTCGCCATCGTCAGCTATGGGGCGCAGGTGTCACTGCTCATCGGTCTTGCCTCCACCGCGGTGTCCATCATCGTCGGCGTCGCCGTCGGTCTCATCGCCGGCTTCTACGGTGGAGTCGCTGACCGTCTGCTCTCCAGGCTGACCGACATCATCTTCGGCTTCCCGTTCCTCATCTTCGCCATCGCATTGTCCGCAACGGTCCCGGCCAGCGTCCCCCGACCGCTGCTGCTCATCCTCGTCATCGGGTTCTTCGGCTGGCCGTCGATCGCCCGCGTCGTCCGCAGCGAGACCCTGTCCTTGCGGGAGCGCGGATTCGTCCGCGCCGCCGCGGCGCAGGGCATCGGCAGCGGCCGCATCATCATCCGCGAGATCATTCCGAACATCCTCGCCACCATCATCGTCTTCACGACAGTGTCGATTCCGGGCAAGATCGGCGCCGAGGCTGCGCTGTCCTTCCTCGGCGTCGGCGTCAACCCGCCCACTCCGTCATGGGGCCGATCGATCTCCGATGCCATCAGCTGGGTCCAAGTCGACCCGATGTATCTCATCTTCCCCGGAATGGCACTGTTCCTCGTCACGCTCGGATTCAACATGTTCGGCGACGGCCTCCGCGATGCCCTCGACCCGTCCGAGGCTGAGGCCTCGACAACCACCAGCACCGAGGCGGCCCCCGCGGCTGCTCCCGTCTCGACTGATCCGCTGAGCGCGGGAGGGCAGGCATGAACCGCACGAAATTCATCCTCATGCGCCTCCTCGGCGCGGCCTTCGTACTGCTCATCATCGCCGCTGCGTGCTTCGCGATCTTCTACCTCATGCCTGCGAACCCGGCACAGTATTCGTGCGGCAAACCCTGCTCCCCGGAACGTCTGGCCGAGGTCGAGCGCTATCTCGGCGTCGATCAGGCCTGGTGGAAGCAGCTCGTCGACTTCCTCGGCGGCATCGTCGGCGGGCGCACCTATGGTGAGGGCGCGGCCGCAATCCACTGCAACGCACCCTGCTTCGGGTATTCGTTCCGTCTGCGCGATTCGGTCACCGATCTCGTCATCGACCGCCTGCCGATCACGTTCTCGCTCACCCTCGGAGCTGCGGTCCTGTGGGGCATCGGCGGAATAGCCGCCGGTCTCATCGCCGCTCTCAAACGCGGAACTGCCGCCGACAGCACGGTCATGGGAGCCGCCATCACCGGCATCTCCGCACCGACCTATCTGCTCGGGCTGCTCGGCATCCTCCTCTTCGGCTTCACCCTCAACGTGCTGCCGATCGGCGGCTACGTGCCATTCACCGAGAACCCCGGAATGTGGGCCTTCCACCTCATCCTGCCGTGGATCGTGCTCGCCATCGCCAATGGCGCCATCTACGCCCGGCTCACTCGCGGACAGATGCTCGAAGTGCTCAGCCAGGACTTCATCCGCACTGCCAGGGCCAAGGGACTGTCCGAAACGACGGTGATCGGCAAACACGGCCTGCGCAACCTCGTGGTGCCTCTGACGACCCTCTTCGCCATCGATATCGGCGGACTCCTCGGCGGCGCCGTGATCACGGAGAAGGTCTTCGGACTCGGCGGAGTCGGGACTCTGCTGCTCGAAGCGGTGTCGAACCTCGACATCCAGGTCATCGTCGGTGTGACTCTCTTCGCAGCCGCCGTCGTCATCATCGCCAACCTGCTGGCCGATCTCAGCTATTCGCTGCTCGACCCGCGAATCAAGGCCGTCCGATGAACGGTGACCGGCCGATGAGCACCGCACACGAACACATGCGCACGGGGCCGCCTCGGCGGCGGTGTCGATACCAGCTCTCTTCCTCATTCGTCTCTTGACCGACTTCGCGACGCAGTCAGCGCCGCACATCTGAAAGGCACACCATGAAACGCGCAGCACTCATCGCCGCCACCCTGTCCTTGGGTCTCGTCCTCAGCGGCTGCAATGCCAACCCTGAACTGAACGAGGACGGCGGGGAGTCCAACACCCTCGGCGAAACGCACAAGGGAGGGACGCTCAACATCTTCTCCGACGCCCCGGACATGGACTTCGATCCGGGCAAGAGCCAGGGCCTGGCGATCACGTCCCTGTCGTTCGTCCACCGCCGCCTGACCACCTGGGACATCCAGCCAGGCAAACAGGCGAAGGTCGTCCCGGATCTCGCCACTGACACCGGTACAGCCAGCGACGACGGCAAGACCTGGACCTTCACGCTGAGGGACGGGCTGAAGTACGAAGACGGCTCGGAGATCACCACGGCCGATATCAAGTACGGCATCGAACGCTCCTTCTCCACCGAACTCTCCGGAGGGCTCAGCTATCACAAGACGCTGCTTGAGGGCGGCGATGACTATGCGGGCCCGTTCAAGGGCAAGGAGCTCAAGTCCGTCGAGACTCCTGATGAGAAGACGATCGTCTTCCACCTCGATTCCTCATTCGGCGACTTCCCGTGGATCGCGTCGATGCCGGCCTTCTCCCCCGTGCCCGAATCGAAGGACCATCCGGGCAAATACGGCCTCGATCCCATCGCATCGGGTCCGTACAAGGTCGAGTCGAACAAGTCCGGCGCCGAGGCGGTGCTGACCCGCAATGACAATTGGGATGAGAAGACCGATCCGGTGCGTACCGCCGGCCCCGACGAAGTCGTCTTCAAACTCGGTCAAGATGCTTCGGTGACTGCGCAGGCGCTCATCTCCGATTCCGGGGATGCGAAGAACGGCTTCTCGGCAAGCTTCGTGCCCGCTGCTCAGCTCGCCCAGGTGCAGAACGATCCGAATGCGAAGTCGCGTCTGGTCACCTCAGGCCCCGGAGCTTTGTCATACCTGGCGATGAACAACGATTCGAAGGGACTCGACAACGTCAAGGTTCGTCAGGCGATCAACTATGCGGTGAACAAGGACACGTTCCGCATCGCCGCCGGAGGCGAGATCTCGGGTGACTTCGCCTCGACCCTCATCACCCCAGGCATCCCCGGACGCGTCGACTACGACCTGTACGAGGCGAAGCCGGAAGGCGATGTGGAGAAGGCGAAGTCCCTACTCGAGGAATCCGGAGAGAAGCTCGGTGACCTCAGGCTGCTCGTCGCCAATGACGCCACCTCCGTGTCCGAAGCAGAAGCTGTCCAGGAAGCACTGGCACGCGCCGATATCAAGGTCACCATCAAATCCGTCGACTCGAACACCTTCTCCGCCGACGCAACGGATGCCAAGGGCGACTACGATCTCGCCCTGAGCTCTTGGCAGCCGGACTTCCCATCGGCAAACGGCAATATCGCTCCGCTCTTCGACTCCTCACAGATCGGCAACGGCAACTACAACATTTCGCACTTCTCCGATGAGAAGGTCGATGCCCTCATCAAGAAGGCCACCGAGACCGTCGACCCGACCGCAGCTCAGAAGGTCTGGGCCGAGGCCGACAAGGCGATCATGGAGCAGGCGCCGATCGTACCGCTGACCTATAACAAGAACTCCTACCTGCACGGGTCGAACGTGGAGAACTTCGTCATCGGCGACTTCCCCGCCTACCCGGTCTACTTCAAGGCATCGCTGAAGGGCTGATCCATGGTTGCCGATTCTGCGCCGTCGCCTGAGACCGTTCCGACTGACCGCGCTGCACTGTCCTATCGTGACCACTGCGTGTCGTTCGGACCGAAGGTCATCACCCGTGAGGTGTCTTTCGACCTCGTTCCCGGCCGGATCCTCGCCCTCGTCGGCGAGTCCGGTTCGGGCAAGTCCGTGACCGCACTGGCTGCACTCGGCTTGGCAGGAAGCGCGGAGCAGACGGGGTCCGTGCTTCTGAGCTCTGCGGGCCTAACCGGTACAGCTGCAGACAGCCGTGAACTCGTCGGGCTCGACCCCACTGGGCTGCGCGGAGTGCGTGGGGCGGAGATCGGCGTCGTCTTCCAAGAGCCGATGAGCGCGTTCAATCCGATGTTCCGCCTCGGTCATCAGATCGCCGAGGCGGTTCGTGCTCACCGTCACCGCGCGGGCTCTTCGCCGGGTGGAGCAGAACCCGCTGGAGGTGCGGAGGCGACGGCCGGTGCCGCATCTGCTGCCGAAACATCGGTGAGAGACCGGGTACGAGCCCAGTTGGTCAAGGTCGGCCTCGACGACCCGGACCGGATCATGCGAGCCTATCCGCATCAGCTCTCGGGTGGTCAGCTGCAGCGAGCGATGATCGCCTTGGCGACGGTCAATGCCCCGCGTGTGCTCATCGCCGACGAACCGACGACGGCTCTCGATGTCACGGTCCAGACGGGCATCCTCGACCTTCTCCGCTCCCAAGCGACTGAGGAAGGGCAGGCCGTCCTCCTCATCACCCACGATATGGGTGTCGTCGCCGATATCGCCGACGAAGTGGCCGTGATGAAGAACGGTCGCATCGTCGAACAGGGCAAGGTCGACGAACTGTTCTCGGACCCGCAGGAAGAATATACGCGCCAGCTGCTGGCTGCGGTCCCCCGCCTCGGTGACTTCGGATCTGGAAGGTCGAAACCGGAGACCGGTTCATCCAGCGCTCCGGATGCATCGACAGCACCAGATGGATCAACTGCTCCGGCAATCGCCGCCGAGCTCAGATCTGCCACAGTCGTGCACAGGAGCTCGGCGGGCCCGGTCACCGCGATCGAGGGCATCGACCTGCAGATTCCTGCCGGTTCGATCACCGGACTCGTGGGCGAATCCGGTTCCGGGAAGTCGACGATCGCCACTGTCCTCACCGGCGGGCAGAAGCTCAGCAGCGGTCAGATCTTCGTCGACGGTCAGGCCGTGTCCACCCGCCCGAACCGGGCTCAGCGACGTCGCCGCGCCGATATCGGTGTGGTCTTTCAGGACCCACGCGGCGCACTCAATCCGCGGCGGACCATCGGTTCTCAGATCGGCGAGCCCCTGCGGGTCCATCGTCGCCTCGATTCTCACACGATCGACGCACGCGTGGCTGCGCTCCTCCACAATGTGCAGCTGCCCGGTGACTTCGCCGAGCGCTATCCGCACGAGCTCTCCGGTGGTCAGCGTCAGCGTGTGGCCATTGCGCGGGCACTCGCTCTGGATCCGAAGCTGCTCATCGCCGATGAGCCGACGTCCGCGCTCGACGTTTCGGTCCAACGCGGGGTGCTGCGTCTGCTGGCCGAACTCCACGAGGTCCACGATTTCGCCTGTCTGTTCATCAGTCATGACCTTGCCGTCATCGAGCAGCTCGCCTCCACCGTCGTCGTGCTCAGGCATGGAGCGATCGTCGAACAGGGCACGAGCGCTCAAGTGCTCACTGCGCCCCAGCAGGCGTATACGAAGGAGCTCATCGAATCCGCTCCCCTGCCGGATCCGCAGATCCAAGCCGCCAGACGCGCTGCCCGGCTGGCCGCCTGACCGGGCGAGCCGGCTGCCAGAGCGACAGCACCGGCCGTCTGACCAGCCGAGATCTGTGAATGTGAAGGAGCCCTGGACACCGAATGGTGTCCAGGGCTCCTTCTCTCAGCTCTCCCAGCTGGGGCGGTCACAGCATCGCAGCGTTGGGGCCGCCTCGGCGAGGTTGAGACTCAGCCGATGATTCCGACTCAGCGAGCGGCAGTGCCCTCGGTGTAGTCGTCGTCGGAGTCCTTGAGCCATGCGAACATCTTGCGCAGCTCGCGACCGGTGGATTCGATCGGGTGCTGCTCTTCCTTGGCACGCAGCTCCTTGAACTCCGGTGCGCCGTTCTTCTGGTCGTTCATGAAGCGCTCGGCGAACTTTCCGTTCTGGATGTCGTCGAGGACGCCCTTCATGTTCTCCTTCACCTCGGGGGTGATGACCCGCGGGCCGGAGACGTAGTCGCCGTACTCAGCGGTGTCGGAGCAGGACCAACGCTGCTTGGCGATGCCGCCCTCGACCATGAGGTCGACGATGAGCTTGAGCTCGTGGAGGACCTCGAAGTACGCGATCTCGGGCTGGTATCCGGCCTCGGTCAGGGTCTCGAAGCCGTACTGGACGAGGTGCGAGACACCGCCGCAGAGCACGGTCTGCTCACCGAACAGGTCGGTCTCGGTCTCCTCGGTGAAGGTGGTCTTGATGCCGCCGGCGCGCAGGCCGCCGATGCCCTTGGCGTAGGACAGCACGGTGTCCCAGGCCTTGCCGGAGGCGTCGACCTCGACGGCGACGAGCACGGGCACACCGCGGCCGTCGACGAACTCACGACGAACCACGTGGCCGGGACCCTTCGGGGCGACCATGATGACGTCGACGCCCTCGGGAGCCTTGATGTAGTCGTAGCGGATGTTGAAGCCGTGGATGAACACGAGGGTCTTGCCGGGAGCCAGCTGATCCTTGATCTCGTTGTTGAAGATCTCCGCCTGAACCTGGTCGGGTGCGGCGATGGTGATGACATCGGCCCATGCGGCCACCTCGGCGGGGGTGCCGACCTCGAGGCCCTCTGCCGTGGCCTTGTCGCGGCTGGCCGAGCCTTCCTTGAGGCCGATGCGGACTTCGGCGCCGGAGTCGCGCAGGCTCAGCGAGTGGGCGTGGCCCTGGCTGCCGTAGCCGATGACGGCGACCTTCTTGCCCTGGATGATCGACAGGTCTGCATTGTCGTCGTAATAGCGTTCTGCTGCCATAGTTCTAGCTCCTTCGGGTTACGGGGTGATGTCCCCATTGTTTCACAGTTCGGTACTGCTGTTCACGTATTGAGATGAGCGGGGTTCCACAAGTTGGAACGCGAAATCAGCCACGCAGTGCGCGATCGGTGATCGACTTCGCCCCGCGGCCGATGGCCACGGTTCCCGACTGCACGATCTCCTTGATCCCGAAGGGTTCGAGGACCTCGCGCAGGGCTTCGACCTTGCCGAGCTCACCGGTGGCCTCGATGCTCACGGAGTCGGGTCCGACGTCGACGATCTTCGCGCGGAACATCTCCACCGCCGAGGCGACCTGGGGTCGTGTGGCCGCATTCGCCTTCACCTTGTAGATGATGTGCGCACGGCGCACCGAGGACTCAGGTTCGAGTTCGACGATCTTGATGACGTTGACGAGCTTGTTCAGCTGCTTCGTCACCTGTTCCAGCGGAACGTCGTTGACGTCGACGACGACGGTGATCCGGCTCAGCTCCTCATGTTCCGTCACACCGACGGCGAGGCTGTGGATATTGAAGCCGCGGCGGGCGATGAGCCCGGTGAACCGGGTGAGCACGCCGGGCTTGTTCTCGACCAGGACAGAGAGTGTGTGTCGGCTGCTGTTCATTCCAGGCCTCCTTCGATCTGAGCCACGGAACGCACCGTGCCGTCTTCGTTCGCTCCGGCCTCGGCGATGGCAGCCTCGGCCTCCTCTTCGCCCTCTCCGTCGAACTCGGGACGGATGCCGCGGGCGTACTCGATCTCATCGTTCGACACGCCTGCCGCGACCATCGGCCACACCATCGCATCCGGTGGGACCGTGAAGTCGAGGACGACCGGTCGGTCATTGATCGACAGCGCCTTCTCGATCGCGGCGTCGACATCCTCGTTGCGGTCCACGCGGATCGCCTCACAGCCGTAGGCTTCGGCCAGTTTGGCGAAGTCGGGGATGCGGATCGTCTCGTGCCCGGTGTTGAGGTCGGTGTTCGAGTAGCGGCCGTCGTAGAACAGGGTCTGCCACTGACGGACCATGCCCAGCGACGAGTTGTTGATGATCGCGACCTTGATCGGGATGTTGTTGAGCGCACAGGTGGCCAGCTCCTGATTCGTCATCTGGAAGCAGCCGTCACCGTCGATCGCCCACACCACGCGGTCGGGCTGGCTGACCTTCGCACCCATGGCCGCGGGCACGGAGTAGCCCATGGTGCCGAGACCGCCGGAGTTCAGCCAGGACTTGGGGCGTTCGAATTCGATGAACTGAGCGGCCCACATCTGGTGCTGCCCCACGCCTGCGGCATAGACCGCCTCGGGGCCGGTGAGCGCAGAGATCCGGGAGATGACGTACTGCGGATCGCACAGTTCGCCGTGCGTCTCATAGCCGAGCGGGTAGGTCTGCTTGAGACGGTTGAGGAAGCGCCACCACGGTTCGCGCTGGCGCTCCAGAGCCTTGGGGAACTTGCTGCGCATCTCTGCGAGCATCTCGGCGAGCACTTCGCGGGCATCGCCGACGATGGCGACATCGACCTCTCGGTTCTTGCCGATCTCGGCCGGGTCGATATCGGCGTGGATGACCTGGGCGTTCGGCGCGAACGAGTCCAGCTTGCCGGTCACGCGGTCGTCGAAGCGGGCACCGATGGCGATGAGCAGGTCGGCCTTCTGGAAGGCGGTGACGGCAGGCACGCTGCCGTGCATTCCGGGCATGCCCAAGTGCAGCTGATGCGAGTCGGGGAAGGCTCCGCGCGCCATGAGCGTGGTCACCACGGGGATGTTCGTGGCCTCTGCCAGGCGCAGCAGCTCCTTCTCGGCCTCCGAGCGGATGACTCCACCGCCGATGTAGAACACCGGGCGCTGAGCCTCGGACATCAGGCGTGCGGCCTCGCGGATCTGCTTGGCGTGCGGCTTGAGGATCGGGCGGTAGCCGGGCAGCACCGGCTCTTCCGGCCAGACGAACGGGGCCGTGCCGGTCTGCGCATCCTTGGTGATGTCGACGAGCACGGGGCCGGGACGGCCGGTTGTCGCGATGTGGTGGGCGTTGACGAGCGCCGCCGGAATGTCCTCGGCACGTGTGACGAGGAAGCTGTGCTTGGTCACCGGCATCGTCATGCCGACGATATCGGCTTCCTGGAAGGCGTCGGTGCCGAGCAACGATGAGGCCTGCTGACCGGTGATCGCGAGCATCGGCACGGAGTCCATGTGCGCATCGGCCAGGGCCGTGATGAGGTTCGTCGCGCCCGGACCCGAGGTGGCGATGCACACGCCGAGCTTGCCCGATGCGGCCGCATAGCCTTCGGCCGCGTGGCCGGCGCCCTGCTCGTGACGGACGAGGATGTGACGGATCTTGTCCGTCTCGAACAGCGGGTCGTAGGTGGGAAGGATGGTGCCGCCGGGAAGCCCGAATACCGTGTCGACCTCGAGCTTCTCGAGGCTGCGGACGATCGCCTGTGCGCCGGTGAGGACCTCCGGCCCGGTGTTGCGGCGAATGCTGGACGGTGTGGCTGTGACCGGTGCGGACGCGGGTTGAGTGCCCGTGTCTTTCGCGGTCGAGGGCTTGGCTGCCATCGATTCCTATCCTTCCTGGGTTTCCTTCTCATCTCCGCATTAAAAAAGCCCCTCCGGATTCGGTAGGGGCGCGCGGAACGTGTCGTCTCGACAGGCTACGGAAGATCCGCGCGCTGGGTAATAACGACGACAAGAAGGTGAGTCATGCCTCAATAGTTCCCCGCAGCACTCGAGGGTGTCAAACCTCGCAAACGTTCGTCCCGACATTCGAGACCGACGATGATTGCCAGGCGAGACTCGCCGAGGCGGCACAGCGTCCCCATTCCCCACCGCCGTTCCGCTCGACCTCAATTTTCAGCGCACAGAGAAACGGGAAGCCTGTTTGCCAGATTCGTGGAATAGATCACAGTCTGCGACTAGGCTGGATTCTCGTGCGCCCCCTCCTCCGTTTCTGGCCTGACCTCCGCTCCCGCATCGGCGTGTACGTCCTCGTGCTCGTCCTCACTCTCCTGGCCAACGGAATCCAGCTCATCGTCCCCGTGATCACCGGCTACATCGTCGACGGACCCATCGCCCACCGCGATCTGTCGGGCCTGTGGCTGCCGGTCCTCGGGGTCCTGTTCATCGGCATCGCCGAGGCTGTCGGGATGTGGGCACGGCGCATGGTCGTCGCTCCCGTCGTCTCCCATTGGGAGGTGACGTGGCGTTCGCGCCTGTTCGATCGTCTGCAGTACACCTCGGTGGCGATCCACGACTCCTGGGAGTCCGGCCAGCTCCTCTCGCGCGCGGTGAATGATCTGTCTCAGCTGCGTCGCTTCTTCGCGTTCGGGCTCCCGTTCCTCCTCTCCACACCGATCGTGCTCGCCGTCGGCACGGTGATGCTCGTGATCATGCAGCCCGTCTTCGGTCTGATCATGATCATCATGGCAGTGCCGGCGATCATCGCGGTCGCCGTCTTCGAGAAGCACTATCGGGAGACCTCCCGTCGGTCGCAGGACACTATGGGCGAACTGACCACCGACGTCGAGGAGTCCATCCAGGGCATCCGCATCCTCAAGTCGTTCGGACGCTCCCTCTGGGCCGCCGAGCGCTTCTCCGAGATCTCCACCCGGCTGAAATCCTTGGAGATCCGCAAAGCGAAGCTCGACTCCTGGCTGTGGAGCGTGCTCCTGCTGCTGCCGACCCTGGCTCAGGCCGCGATCGTCGCCGTCGGCACGTGGGGTGTCATCGAGGGCTGGACGACGATCGGCACGGTCGTGGCGGCCGTGACGATCTCGATGGTGCTGCGGATGCCCATCGAGATGCTCGGCTTCCTGCTCGCCGATGCGCTCATGGCGCTGACCGCCGCAGGACGGTACTGGGAGGTCATCGACATCCGTCATGACATCACCGATACCGACGGCGGTGTCGACGATGCTCCCGAAGTCGGCCACTACCGCGGGAAGCTGCGCTTCGACGACGTCGATTTCCATTTCTCTGATACCGAGCGACTGACCCTGCGCGGTCTCGATCTCACCATCGAGCCCGGTCAGACTCTCGCTCTCGTCGGGGCAACCGGCTCGGGGAAGACGACTCTGGCGTCTCTGGTGCCCAGGCTTCAGGACGTCTCTGCCGGCACGGTGAGCATCGACGACGTCGATATCCGAGACATGCCGGTGAACGAGCTGCGTCACCTCGTGTCCGTATCCTTCGAGGACCCGATCCTGTTCTCGACTTCCGTGGCCGAGAACGTCGAGATGGGTTCCCCGGGCGCGGGCGAGGAAGAGATCTGGGAGGCCCTCGAGATCGCGGCGGCGAAGGATTTCGTCTCCCGACTGCCCGATGGTCTGGATACGCAGGTCGGCGAACAGGGACTGTCGCTTTCCGGCGGTCAGCGTCAGCGCCTCGCTCTGGCTCGTGCGGTCATCGGGCGTCCGCGCATCCTCGTTCTCGACGACCCGCTCTCGGCCGTCGACGTCGACACCGAGGATCGGGTGCAGCGGGCCCTGCGGGAGATCCTGCCGGATTCGACGACTCTCATCATCGCCCACCGCCCATCCACAGCGGCATTGGCCGATGTGGTGGCGGTGCTCGACGAGGGCCGGATCGCAGCGCTCGGCACCCACGAACAGCTGCTCGAGTCCTCGAAGCTCTACCGCGAACTCATGGGGGCGAGCGCGAAAGCCGATGCACACACGTATCCGGGTGCGGCCGCCTCGGCGAAGGAAGGAGGGACACCATGAGCATGCCACGTCTCGACAGCGACGACGAGATCGAGTCGCTGCCGCCGGACATTGCGAAGAAGGCCCGCACCCTGCTGATGTCGCTGGTCAGGCCGCACCTGGCGATGGCCGTCTTCCTCGCCGTCATCGTCGTGCTCACGGCTGCGCTGATGGTCATCGGGCCGGTGTTCATCGCTGATGCCCTCGATCGAGGTGTGCCCGCAGCCCTCGACGGCGATATGGATCCCCTGATCCGGGCGGTCACGCTCTTCGTGGTCTCAGCAATCGCCTCGGCGATCTTGGCGTTCACGTCGACCAGGCTCGTCGGGATCACCGCTCAGCGGATCCTCTTCACCCTGCGCGAGCGGGTCTTCACCCATGTTCAGCGTCTTGACCTGGGTTATCACGAGACGTCAACCTCGGGACGGCTCGTGTCCCGGCAGACCTCGGACATGGAATCGGTGCAGCAGTTCCTGTCGTATTCGCTCTTCGACACGGCGCTGGCGGTGCTGCAGATGCTCTTCATCGCCGTCACTCTCGTCGTCCTCGATGTGCCGCTGGCGATCGTCGTCTTCGCTGGATTCGTGCCGCTGTTCTTCATCACGAAGGCGGCGCATTCGACTCAGCGCAGCGCCTACCGGCGCACGCGGACGTCGATCGCGAAGGTCATCGTCCACTTCGTCGAGACGATGGGCGGCATCCGCGCCGTGCAGGCGTACCGGCGTCAGCCCGAGCGGCGCGGGACCTTGAGCGATCAGGATGCCCGGTATCGGGATGCGAACACGGATGCCCTGCGCGGGGTGGCCTGGTTCGCCGGGTGGACGCGGCTGATCGGCAACGTCACGCAGACGGTCATCATCGTCATCGGTGCGTGGCTCGTCATCGAGGGGTGGACGCAGATCGGCGTGCTCGCCGCCTTCATCCTCTACCTGCGTCGTTTCTACGGTCCTCTCGATGAACTCGTTCAGGCTTTCAATCTCTACCAGTCCGCCTCGGCGGCGCTGGAGAAGATCGCGGCGGTGCTCGACACCGACCCCGAGGTGGTCGAACCGACCCAGCCGCAGGCTCTGCCTGCGCACGCAACCAGTGACGCGGCTGCCAGCGGTCGTGCCCTCGATCTCGACGACGTCCGCTTCGCCTACTCCGACGGCTCCGACGTCCTCCCCCGCTTCGATCTCCACATCCCGGCGGGACAGATCGTCGCGCTCGTCGGCGCCACCGGCGCGGGCAAGTCGACCCTGGTCAAGCTCGTCACCCGCTTCTACGATCCAAGCGTTGGACGGATCACCCTCGACGAGGTGGATCTGCGTGACCTCGACGATGCACAGCTGCGATCGTCGGTCGTCATGGTGACGCAGGAGTCGTTCCTCTTCGCCGGCACCATTGCCGACAACATCCGCATCGGCAATCCGGACGCCAGCGATGACGATGTCGTGGCGGCCGCGACCGCGGTCGGCTTGGATGCGTACATCCGCCGGCTGCCCGAGGGCTATGCCACGGATGTGAAGAAGCGCGGCGGCCGGTTGAGTTCTGGCCAGCGTCAGCTCGTGTCCTTTGCCAGGGTGTTCCTCGCCGATCCGGATGTCGTCGTCCTCGACGAGGCGACCGCGCACCTCGACATCCCGTCGGAGCGGCTGGTGCAGAACGCCCTGGCCACGGTGCTCGAAGGCAGGACAGCCATCATCATCGCCCACCGCCTGTCCACTGTCGAGATCGCCGACCGCGTGCTGGTCATGGAATCCGGTCGGATCATCGAGGACGGCACACCCGACGAACTCATCTCCGGCACCGGGAAGTTCGCACAGCTGCACCAGGCCTGGCGCGACTCCCTCGTGTGAGGTCCTCTCGTCCTCCTGCCGTCCCACTTCCGTCCCTTCGCCATCACCAGCGTGGTCGACTCAGCAGTTCCGGCAAAGTATGTTGCTGTGTAAAAGACGAATCGAATCGACGAGGAGGACACCCGTGAACTCCGAGGCACAGAACGAGACCGAAGCAGCGGCCGACATCGACGATGTGGTCGAGATCGACAGCGATGCCGAGATGAGCAGCCGAACGGAAGAGCGTCGGATCATCGGCGACGCCATTGCCCGTGGCGGCCAGGCGACGAGGTGGACCGCAGCGATCATCGCCCTCCTGTTCGTTGCCTCGGGACTGTGGTGGGCGGGAGGGCTTGTGATAGTCGCAACGACATTCGATCTGCCACGCCATGCGACCCAGCGCTTCGCGCGCAAGCGTGGAATCGAGCTGGACGTTCCTTCCATTGATGAGACCGAGAAGACGTCCTGGTTCGGGTTGATCATCGGAGTGGTCTTCTTCCCCGCCCTCTGCGGACTCATCGTGGCCGAGGCGAAGCTCGGCCACCCCCTGCTGCCGTGGTCGTGGAGGACTCCCCTCTACGACTCGGAGGACTTGTACATGGTTATGCCGATGGCCTTTGCCGGCTTGGCCATCACTGTCTCCTGGTTCATTCGCCGACGACGAGCGGCACGAACCGATACCGGCCGTGACGAGTGATCGTCAGCTCGTCGGAGCCAGGACCGTCTCGAACGACGCGGAGCATCTCCCCTGCGACGGGAATGACCATGGTGGCGCCGACGGTCAGCTGATCGACGAGCTGGTCGGGCAGTGATTCTGCCCCGGCGGAGACGAGGATCCGGTCGAACGGTGCCTCAGCCGGGAGGCCGAGGGCACCTGTAACGGCTTCGTGGAGGACCACCTCGGCGAGGGTCTCTCGGCCAGCGGAATCGGCGGTGACAGCTTCGATGGCCGCCCGCGAGGATTCGACGAGCTCGGGATGCCGTTCGACCCCGAGCACCCGCCCGGTCGGCCCGACGAGGACGGCGAGCAGCATCGAGGTCCATCCGGAGCCAGATCCGAGGTCGAGGACGGTGTCCCCCAGCTGCGGATCAAGCAGCCGGAGCATGTCCGCGACGGTGCTCGGCTGCGAATTCGTCTGCCGGTGCCCGATCGGCAGGGGCACATTGTCTGAGGCGTTCTGACGTTCCGCCATCGGCAAGAACGGTTCGCGCGGAACCCGGGCGAATGCCTCGGCGATTCGATCGTGCGTCTCATCCGTTGTCATGGTTCCTCCGATCCCCAGCGACCCCCCGGCACCTCCCATTGTGCCGATCCGCGCTGAGGGCACAATGGCGTCACCGAGTATCGTTGTGCCGTGACTCAATCTGATCTCGGCCGCGCCCAGAGCCTCATCACCTCAATTCCTGACTATCCCGAACCGGGAGTTGTCTTCCGCGACATCTCCCCGCTGCTCGCCGATGGTCCGGCGATGCGGGCCGTCACCGAGGCGCTCATCGAGCCTTTCGCAGGTCAGTTCGATATCGTCGGCGGGCTCGAGGCCCGTGGCTTCCTCTTCGCGGGTACCATCTCCGCGATGACGGGAGTCGGAATCCTGCCGATCCGCAAGGCTGGAAAGCTCCCCCGCCCAGCGGCTGCTGTGTCGTACACGCTCGAATACGGCACTGCCACGATCGAAGGTCCCGATGTTCTGAAGGAGGGCGAGCGCGTGCTGCTCATCGATGACATCCTCGCCACCGGCGGAACGCTCACAGCGGCCCAGTCCCTGGTCGCCGATCTCGGCGCCGAGGTCATCGGCTCAGCCGTCGTCCTTGAGCTCACCGCGCTCGGCGGACGCGAGCATACGGGCGAGGTTCATACCCTCTTCGCGGAGTGAGACGCCTCAGCTGACTCGGACGTCCTCAGCCGATGCGGATGAGGACGTCGCCGGCCGCGATCGGCCCCGCCTCGGCGAGAGACAGGTCTTCGGCGTCGGCTTCGAGAACGACGACCGGAACGACCACGGACTTCGCCGCTTCACGGGCGGCGGCCAAGTCCCAGACGACGATCTCTTCGCCGGCCTCGACCTGCTGCCCGGCCTCGGCACGGAGCGTGAAACCCCCTCCCTTCAGGTGAACGGTGTCGATGCCCAGGTGGACGAGCACACCCTGATCGGGTCGGTGGGAGATGACGAAGGCGTGGGGTTTGAGGCTCGTCAGCTTTCCCGCGACAGGAGCCGTGACCGTCAGGGTCGCGGCCTCGCCGGGGTCGACGGCCGCACCGGGGCCGACGAGCGCCTTTGCGAAGACGGGGTCGGGAACCTCCGTCAATGGGATCACCGTGCCGGTGATGGGTGCAGCGATCGTGACTGCCATAGTCAGCAGGCCGCCTTTCTCCAAAATCAGTTGTACTTCGCCTAGACTGACCTCAGACTACAGACAAGGATCACTGTCGACCAGCAGATGCTCACCGGCGAGCAGAGGAGACGAAGACGTGACTCAGCCCATGAGGTCTTCGATGTCATCGACGAGGTTGTCGGCTTCCGGACCGACGACGACCTGGACCGCGCTTCCCTGCACCACCACACCGAAAGCACCGGCTGCCGTGAGCGCCTGTTCGTTGACGAGAGAGTCATCGTCGACCTCGACGCGCAGGCGAGTGATGCACGCTTCGATGTCGTCGATGTTGTCGGCACCGCCCAGTCCGGCGAGGATCTGTGCTGCTTTGTCCATGTCTGTCACCTTCATCTCCGGCGTCCACGCGCCGGCGTCGATTTCACGTTCTGCGATCTGCGTCACAAGTCTACGGCGACTCGTGACCGACGGCCCCACTTCCGAGGAGGAATCCGATGACCACCGCATCCGCTGAGGCACCGAAGAAGCGCAGGAAGGCGATACCAGGGTTCGCCCAGCTCCAACGCGTCGGGCGCTCCCTCATGCTCCCGATCGCCGTGCTTCCGGCCGCGGCCCTGCTCATGCGCTTCGGCCAGCCGGACATGCTCGGCGCCGAGGGACTCGGCCAGTTCGCGGACTGGCTGCTGCCGGTGGCGACGGTCTTCGCGGCCGCCGGTTCGTCTCTGTTCGACAACCTGCCGCTGATCTTCGCCGTCGGTGTGGCCATCGGCTTCGCGAAGAAGGCCGACGGCTCCACGGCACTGGCTGCCGTCGTCGGCTATATGGTCCTCACCGGAGTCTTCACCGCCATGGCTCCGGGCTTCGGCTCGGACAACGGTGAGGGCGAGAACGTCATCAACTTCGGAGTGCTCGGCGGAATCGTCGTCGGCATCATCACCGCCCTGCTCTATCAGCGCTATCACCGGATCAAACTGCCGACCTACCTCGGCTTCTTCGGCGGACGCCGCTTCGTCCCGATCGTCACTGCGGTCGCGACAATGATCATCGCCGTGATCATGGCCCTCATCTACCCTGTCTTCGACGCCCTCATCAACAAGGGCGTGGGCGGCTTCCTCATGGAGCACGGCGCCAACCCGGGCACAGGGTTCGTCTTCGGTACCATCAACCGTCTCCTCATTCCCTTCGGACTGCACCATCTGCTGAACAATCTGCCCTGGTTCCAGCTGGGTTCGTGCACGACCTCCTCGGGGGACACCGCGCACGGCGACATCACCTGCTTCTTCTCCGGTGTGGACGGCACGGCCGACTGGACGGGGTCGTTCATGACCGGCTTCTTCCCGATCATGATGTTCGCGTTGCCGGCCGCAGCCCTGGCGATCTACCGCACCGCCCACCCGAAGCGTCGCAAGGTCGTCGGCGGCATCATGCTCTCGGTGGCGCTGACCGCGTTCATCACCGGAATCACGGAGCCGCTCGAATACGCCTTCGCCTATGTCGCATTCCCGCTCTACGCGGTCCACGCCGTGCTCACCGGCACATCTCTGGCATTGGTGAATGCGCTCGGCATCAAATCCGGATTCGGCTTCTCGGCCGGTGCGCTGGACTATCTGCTCAACCTCGGTCGAGCGTCGGAACTGTCCGGCGGCATCGGACCGGTCCTGCTTCTGCTGGTCATCGGCCTGGCCTATGCCGTCATCTACTACTTCCTGTTCCGGTGGGCGATCATCAAGTTCAATCTGCACACCCCGGGCCGCGAGGACGAGACCGACACCGGCACCGGTGCTCCTTCGGTCTTCGACGAAGCCCAGATCGCCGCCGAAGAGTCCACGGGCAAGAAGCGCGCACAGGACGAGGGCAGAAGCTGACCGTCCATGGAATGCTCCGGGGCCCGGTGACGTTATACGCTCGGTTCGGTGCCCTCACCGGGTGCCGAACCGGCGGACCCGATCAGCCTCGGATCCGTCCTGACCAGTGCATACGTGACGAAAGGCGGCACCATGACGGTTCCCACACTCACTCTCAACGACGGCAAGACGATCCCGCAGCTGGGATTCGGCGTCTTCAAGGTCGACCCCGACGAGACCGAACGCATCGTCACCGACGCCCTCGAAGTCGGCTACCGCCACATCGACACCGCTGCCGTCTACGGCAATGAGGAAGGCGTAGGCCGGGCCATCGCGAAGTCCGGGATCTCCCGCGACGAACTCTTCGTGACGACCAAGCTGTGGAATGACCGCCACGGTGCGGAGGAATCCAAGCGGGCCCTCGGAGAATCCCTGGAGAAGCTCGGCCTCGACCATGTCGACCTCTACCTCATCCATTGGCCGACCCCGGCGAACAAGAACTCCGTCGAGACCTGGGAGGCCTTCCCCGGCTACCGCGACCAGGGCCTGACCACCTCGATCGGCGTCTCGAACTTCGACCACCGCTTCCTGCCGGAGATCCTCGATACGGGCATCATCCCGGCCGTCGACCAGATCGAGGTCCACCCGCAGTTCCAGCAGGTCGAGACCCGTCCGCTGCTTGCCGAGCACGACATCAAGATCGAAGCCTGGGGTCCGCTGGGCCAGGGCAAGGTCGACTACGCGAACACCGTCATCGGTGAGATCGCCGCCGCCCATGAGAAGTCCTGGGCTCAGGCGATCATCCGCTGGCACCTGCAGAAAGGTCACGTCGTCTTCCCGAAGTCGAACAACCGCGACCGCATGGAGCAGAACTTCGACGTCTTCGACTTCGAACTCACCGACGCCGAGGTGGCAGCCATCGACGCGCTCGAAAACGGCGGCCGCGTCTCGGCCGATCCCGCCGAGGTGAACTGACCCGTTCAGGTTCGACCAAAACCTCGCCGAGGCGGCCCACCCCGACCAACGATCGTGACCGACGTGGCCGGTTGGGCAGTCAGGTCGAGCAATGACGAAGCCGCCGGAGAGTTCCGACTCTCCGGCGGCTTCGTCGTTCTGTCACGCCACCGTCCGCCCGTCGACGCCGAGGACGACGGCGTCGATGAGCACCGGTCCGTCGGCCTGCAGCGCTTCACGGTAGGCCGCGTCGAATTCCTCGCGAGTCGTGGTCCGGCTGGCCGGGACACCGTAGCCCTGCGCCAACGACACGAAGTCGATCGTGCCCAGAGTCAGCCCCGGGATGTCAGGGACGCCCATCCGCTCGGCGAATCCGGAGAGCGCACCGTATCCGGAGTTGTTGACGATGACGAAGATCGTCTTCGTGCCCAACTGGGCGGCCGTGTACAGAGCTGTGAGCCCGTAGTTCGCCGACCCGTCACCGACGGTGGCGACAATGGTCTTCTCCGGGTCGCCGATCGCCAAACCCAGCGCGACCGGCAGCCCGAAGCCGAGCCCTCCCGAGGCCGGGAAGTGGTACATGCCCGGCCTGTCGATGACGATCCGCTCGAGGTAGTCGAGGTCGAGGGTGGTCGTCTCATTGACGTACACGACGCTGTCGTCGACATGATCGTTGAGCACGGCGAGCACCTCGGTGCCGGTCATTCCCTGCTCTGACCGCGGCGGGGAGGTGACGATTCGAGACCCACGGTCGCCTCGGCGAGTTCCTCGATCCGTCGTCGCTGCAGCGAGGTCGGCGAGCGCGGTCGCGACGTCCGCGACGACGGCGCGGCCGAACGGTGCCCGTGTCGCCTCACGCGGGTCCTGGGTGATCTGGATGACCTCGGTGCCCGGCGCCAGATAGTTCGCCGGCTCCCAGCGGTGGTACCGGAACGTGGCGGCTCCCATAACGAGCACGACGTCGTGGCCGGACAATCGGTCGCGCACCGATCGGATGCCCGGAACCAGGACGCCTTCGAAGTTCGGATGGGTCGTCGGGAACGGGCACCGCGTCGGTGAGGGTGCGACGTAGACGGAGGCGTTCAGGCGTTCGGCCAGCACCATTGCGTCCTCATAGACCGTCGGATCAGCCACGGCTGCGGCATCGACCTGCGGGCCGAGGACGAGGGCAGGGTTCTGTGCCCCGTCGAGAACGTCCGTGAGTTCGCGGCGCAGCGACTCCGGCATGGTTCCTGCCGTCGTCACCGAACGCTTCGCCAACAGTGCGTCATCGGGGAGGGCCGGTTCGTCCCAGTCATCGAGCGGAACGGACACATAGACGGGACCACTCGGCTGGGTGGTTGCCTCGAGTGCCGCCTGCGACAGCGTGCGCGGCACGTCGGTGGCCGACAGCGGCTCGTGCGAGTACTTCACCAGCGGGGCGGGCAGCATCGAGGCATCGACGCTGGCGAGCATCGTCTCCTGACCGACGGTGCGGCGCACCTGCTGACCTGCGAGGACGACCAGCGGAACGTGGCCGTAGTGGGCGTTCGTCAACGCCCCCATGCCGTTGCCCGACCCCGAGGCGGCGTGCAGATTCACCAACGCCGGCCCTCCCGTGGCCCGTGCGAATCCTTCGGCCATACCGACGACGACCTGCTCGTGCAGACCGAGGACGAACCGGAAGTCGTCGCCCAGTCCTGCGAGGAACGGCAGTTCGTTCGATCCCGGATTTCCGAAGATCGTCGTCATCCCGTGGGCACGGAAGACCTCCAGACTCGCGTCGAGGACTGTCTTCTCTCCGTCGTCTCTGTCGGATTGGTCGACCATTGTGCCTCTGCTTTCGTTCATAGTTCTCGCACGGAGGAGCCGAGTTGCGTGGCGCCTCTCCCACCTCACCATATCCGTTGGCGCATCAGCCCAGCACGCGGATCGGCTCTCCTGTGACCCAGGCTGCGATGTCCTCGACCGCCTGAGTGAAGAAGATCCGATAGGTGTCTTCGGTGACGTATCCCAGGTGCGGGGTGAGCACAGTGCGCGGTGTGCTGCGGAGGCGATGGTCCACCGGCAGCGGCTCTTCGTCGTGGACGTCGAGTCCGGCCCCACGGATCCCACCTGCTTCCAGCATGGTGATGAGCGCGTCGGTGTCGACGAGTCCGGCGCGCGAGGTGTTGACGAGGATGCTGTCGGGCTTCATCGTCTCAAGTTCGGCGGCTCCCACGAGTCCTCGGCTGCGGTCGCTGAGTTTGTAGTGGATCGTCACCACGTCCGCGGTGGAGAACAGTTCGTCCTTGCTCACCGCGCGCACGCCCAGGGCGTCCGCCCGTTCCGCGTCGAGGTTCTGGCTCCACGCCACGACGTCCATTCCGAAGGCCGCACCGACCCGCGCGACCTTCGTTCCCAGACGTCCCAGACCGACCACGCCGAGGCGGTGCCCATCGAGGTCTCCCCCGACGGTCGACTGCCAGCCGCCGCCTCGGACAGCGGCGTCCTCGGCCGGGATGCTGCGCAGAACGGAAAGGATGAGTCCCCAGGTCAGCTCCGGTGTCGCCGAGGTGGTCGACTCGGTTCCGCAGACCACGATCCCCTGCGCACGCGCCGCCTCCACGTCAATGGAGGCGTTGACCCGTCCCGTGGTCACGAGCAGACGGAGGTCCGGCAGCCGTTCCAGCCGGCCGGCGGTGAAGGCGGTTCGCTCCCGCATCGCCACAGCCACCTCGGCGCCGGAGAGGACCTGCACCAGGTCATCGTCGTCGACGATGTGACGATCGATGAACTCGACCTCGGCGTCGAGACCGCTCCAGTCCGCGAACTTGCCTGCCACCTGCTGATAGTCATCGAGAACGACGATGCGCATTGTGTTCCTCTCCTGAAGTCGTGTGACCTACATCCTAGAGCCGATCGCCGAGGCGGTGCAGACGTGACGTCTGCACCGCCTCGGCGATGGTGGAACCGTTCCGTATCGCTGAGCGTCACCCGAAGGCAAGCGGAATCAGCAACGGACCTTGAACTGGATCAGAAGCAGACCGCGCCCTTCGACGCCGACTGCACGAGCTTCGCGTACTTGCCGAGCACACCGGTGAGACGGTGGTTCTCGGGCAGGGTCCAGGACTTGCGACGCTCGGCCAGCACCTCCTCGTCGACGTGGAGCTCGATCGAGCGGGCCGCGATGTCGACGGTGATCTTGTCCCCGTCCTCGACGAGCGCGATCGGACCGCCGTCGACCGCCTCGGGGGCGATGTGGCCGATGCACAGACCTGTCGAACCGCCGGAGAAGCGACCGTCGGTGAGCAGCAGGACGTCCTTGCCGATGCCCGCGCCCTTGATGGCGCCGGTGATCGCGAGCATCTCGCGCATTCCGGGTCCGCCCTTGGGGCCTTCGTAGCGGATGACGACGACGTCGCCCTTCTTCAGCTCGCCGTTGAGCACGGCGTCCATCGCCGGCTTCTCCTGGTCGAAGACGCGAGCGGTGCCTTCGAAGACGTCGGCGTCGAAACCGGCGGACTTCACGACGGCACCTTCGGGGGCCAGCGATCCCTGCAGCACTGTGAGGCCGCCGGTGGCGTGGATCGGATTGCTTAGCGCACGCAGGATCTTCCCGTCGGGGTCCGGCGGGTTGATCGACTCAAGGTTCTCGGCCACGGTCTTGCCGGTCACGGTCAGGCAGTCTCCGTTGAGCAGACCCGCGTCGAGGAGGGCCTTCATGATCACGGGCACGCCGCCGATCTTGAAGACGTCGTTCATCACATACTGGCCGAAGGGCTTGACGTTGCCCAGGTGCGGGACCTTGTCGCCGATGCGGTTGAAGTCATCGAGCTCCAGCGTCACTCCGGCCTCGTGCGCGATGGCCAGGAGGTGGAGCACTGCATTGGTCGATCCGCCGAAGGCCATGACCACGGCGATCGCATTGTGGAGCGATTCGCGGGTGATGATGTCCTTCGCGGTGATGCCCTGACGCAGCAGGTTGACGACCGCCTCGCCGGACTTGCGGGCGAACATCGTGCGGTTGCGGTGGATCGCCGGCGGAGCGGCCGAACCCGGCAGCGACATGCCCATCGCCTCGGCGGCCGAGGCCATCGTGTTCGCGGTGTACATTCCGCCGCAGGCACCCTCGCCGGGGCAGACGGCGCGCTCGATGGCGTCGACGTCCTTCTGGGACATGGTGCCCGCACGGCAGGCGCCGACGGCTTCGAAGGCGTCGATGAGGGTGACTTCCCTCTCCGAGCCGTCCTCCATCTTCGCGGTTCCGGGCATGATCGAACCGTTGTAGAGGAAGACGCTCGAGAGCCCGAGGCGGGCGGAGGCCATGAGCATTCCGGGGATCGACTTGTCGCAGCCGGCCATGAGCACGGAGCCGTCGAGTCGTTCGGCGCTCATCACGGTTTCCACGGAGTCGGTGATGACCTCGCGGGAGACCAGCGAATAGTGCATTCCCTCGTGGCCCATCGAGATTCCGTCCGAGACGGAGATGGTGCCGAATTCCAGCGGGAAGCCACCGGCCTCGTGGACGCCTTCCTTGGCAGCCGAACCGAGACGCTGCAGCGACATGTTGCAGGGGGTGATCTCATTCCACGAGGTCGCGATCGCAACCTGCGGCTTCACCCAGTCGTCGTCGCCCATGCCGACGGCGCGCAGCATTCCACGCGCGGCAGTGGCCTCGAGACCGTCAGTGACATCGCGAGAACGGGGTTTGATGTCGGGAGTGGTGGTGTCTGTATCGATGCTCATGCAGGCATGCTACGCCCGATTTCAGCATCCGCATGCCGGACTCTCGCATGGTGGAACCTCTCGTGGGAACCATGCGAGAGTCCGACCGCGGGGACATGTTCCGGCCGTGCTTAGGTCAGATTCGCGTGACCTATTGCCGGCGATGCAGGCCCGCGATTCGCTGCGCCTCGGGCCCCAGCTCACGGCAGCTCAGGCCTTGATAAGATTGACCGGCTGCTCACCGTCGTTGATCCGCCTGACCTGCTCGGCGAGGATCTTCACGACCCGTGGTTCGAACGCCGAGGTGTCGCCTCCGACATGGGGTGTGATGAGGGTGTTCGGGGTGCCCCACAGCGCGTGGTTGCGCGGCAGCGGCTCCGGATCGGTGACGTCGAGGGCGGCATGGAGCCGGCCCGCGGCGAGTTCCGCCACAAGCGCCTCCGTGTCGACGACCTTGCCGCGGGCGACGTTGACGATGAGCGCATTGTCGGGAAGCAGGCTGAGGAACTTCTCATCGACGAGGCGGTGGGTGCCCTCGTTGAGCGGGGTGATGAGCACGACCACCTCGGTGTGGGGCAGTAGTTCCGGCAGCTCGTCGACGCCGTGGATCTTCCCGCGCTCGTCCTCACGTGCGGTCGAGGCCACTCGGGTGAGCTGGACTTCGAAGGGGTCGAAGCGGTCGGCGATGGCCGAGCCGATCTCGCCGACGCCGATGATCATCACCCGCCGGTCCTGCAGCGAGCGGTGACGCTGGTGCTCCCATACCCGCGAGACCTGCGAGCGCACGGCGTCATCGATTCCGCGCAGGCTGGCCAGGGTCAGCGCCAGGGCGAGCTCGGCGGTGCCCCCGGTGTGCACGCCGGAGGCGGTCGCCACCTGGATTCCGCGTTCGGGTAGGTGGGCGACGGGATCGAATCCGGTCGTCTGAGTGATGACCATGCGCAGATTGGGCAGCTCGTCGAGCAGCTCGATCGTCGGCCCGGAATCCATGTACGGCAGGATGACGACATCGACATCGTCACGACTGAGCTTGGCCGAACGTTCGGCATCGGAGAAGACGACGAGGTCGACGTTCGCGCGCTGGTGAGCAGGTATCCGAGCGATCACACGGTTGCGGAGCTCGGAGTTCGGGAAGGCGATTGTGGTGATGGACATGCCCTCATTGTGGCACGCAGCCCTGCCCGGTGCCGAGAACCTCGTCACTCTGAGATGACGGGCCTCGTCACTCGGGCAGCGCCCGCCTCATCACTCCGGCAGCGCTTTCCCGATCCGCGTGAACACGGCCTCGAGCACCTCGAGTTCGGCGTCGCTGACATGGTCGAAGAAGATCTCGTCGACATAGCTCTTGTGCTGGGACCCGGCGGACAGGAATGCCCGCGCTCCCGCCTCGGTGAGTGCGACATTGTGGGCACGCCCGTCATCGAGACACTGGGTCTTCGTCACCAGTCCCGCGTCGACGAGGACCTTGATCCGATAGTTCAGCCGCGACGGCGAGAAGACGAGCTTCTTCGCCAGGGCGCTCATCGTCAGCGTCCGCTCCGGGGCTTCCCACAGCAGGAGCAGAGTGTTGTAGTCGCTGACGTCGAGCCCCGCATCGTCCTTGAGCTGGACCTCGAGGGCCTGACGGAGGCGCTGCGAGGTCTCGAAATAGGTCCGCCACGCGTTCTGCGCCAGCGCCTCCCTTCCGAGCCCGAATCTGATCTCCGTCATCTCAGTCCTCGAGCAGCTGCGCGAACGGGGTGACGTTCGCGGGGTCGAATTCGTCGATGATTCCGCGATTCGCCGAGGAGGTGCCCCGGGTCGCGCCCGCCCCTGCACCTGCGTGCGAATCGGGGTCGGCCACCTCGGCGAGGTCGTCGTTTCCGGCGCCGATGATCGCTGCGGTCAGGGACACGAGTTCCTCCCCCGCCTGACGGATCCGGGCGGTCAGCGCACGGCCGCCTTCGACGGTCCCCCAGTCGTCGGTCGCGGCGAACACCGTGGTGGGCACGACGACGCCCTTGAGGTAGGACAGCATCGGCCGCAGCACCGCGTCCCCGGCCAGCGAATGGCGGGCGGTGCCGCCGGTGGAGGCGATGAGCACGGGTTTGCGGCTCAGCGTCTTGTCGTCGATAAGCTGCCAGAACAGGGTGTGCAGTCCGACGGGGGCGGCCTTGTACACCGGTGCGACAGTGACGATCGCATCGGCGGCGGCGATGGTCGCGAAGGCCGACTCCAGCGCTTCGGAGCGGAACCCGGTCAGGGTCATATCCGTGAGCGCAGTGGCGAGGTTGCGGACGTTGATGACGTCCGTGGTCACGTTGATGCCCACCGATTCCCCCGCCGAGGCGGCCTGGCCGAGGACCCGGTTCGTGAGCTTGAGCGTGGTCGAGTCCTCGCTCAGCGAGGTGGTCACGGCCACGATGGTCATCGTGTTCGTGCTCATGAGCGGTCGGCTCCTTCCGGTGTCGCATTCTGGGCGGCTTCGGCGGCGCGGGCCTGGCGGTCTTCGTAGGCCCGCGATCCTTCTCCGCCGCCGGGGATCGGGTCACGGCCCTCGCGGTGCCGGATGACGAGGGATGCGTGGGTGGGAGCGTCGGGGACTTCGGCCGGGCGGCCCTTCGCGAACTCCTCGCGGAGGACGGGGATGACCTCTTCGCCGAGGAGGTCGAGCTGTTCGAGCACCGTCTTCTGCGGCAGTCCCGCATGATCGATGAGGAAGAGCTGGCGCTGGTAGTCCCCGGCCCAGTCGCGGAAGCTCAGGGTGCGCTCGATGACCTGCTGCGGCGAGCCGACGGTCAGCGGAGTCTGCGTCGAGAAGTCCTCGAGGCTGGGCCCGTGGCCGTAGACCGGGGCGTTGTCGAAGTAGGGACGGAACTCGCGGACGGCGTCCTGGGAGTTCTTGCGCATGAACACCTGACCGCCGAGGCCGACGATCGCCTGACTGGCCTTGCCATGGCCGTAGTATTCGTAGCGCTGGCGGTAGAGCTGAACCATCCGCGCGGTGTGCGAGGTCGGCCAGAAGATGTTGTTGTGGAAGAATCCGTCGCCGTAGTAGGCGGCCTGTTCGGCGATCTCGGGGCTGCGGATCGAGCCGTGCCAGACGAACGGCGGCACCTCGTCCAGTGGGGTCGGGGTGACGGTGAAACCGTTGAGAGGAGTGCGGAACTTGCCTTCCCAGTCGAGGCTCTTCTCACGCCACAGACGGTAGAGCAGATTGTAGTTCTCCACGGCCAGCGGGATGCCGGCACGGATGTCCTTGCCGAACCACGGGTAGACGGGGCCGGTGTTGCCGCGGCCCATGATCAGGCTGATGCGACCATCGGAGAGGTGCTGCGCGTACGAGTAGTCCTCGGCGATGCGCACGGGATCAGTTGTGGTGATGAGCGTGGTCGCCGTGGAGAGTTCGAGCTTCTCCGTCTGTGCGGCGATGTTGGCCAGCAGGACCGGCGGGTTCGCCGGAGCCACGAAGGGCGGGTTGTGGTGCTGCCCGGTGGCGAAGACGTCGAGTCCGACCTCCTCAGCCTTTTTGGCGATCTCGACGGTGTTCTTGATCCGCTGGTTCTCGCTGACGGTGGTGCCGTCGGTGGGGTCGGTGGTGACATCGCCGATGGTGAAGATTCCGAATTCCATGACGCCTCCTGCATCTGGGCTGCTGCGGTTCTCGCGTCCGCCCTGCTGATTGGACTAACTTCAATTTTGAAGTAACTAGTTGAAATCTTAACAGAGATGGTCGCGAAAGTATTCCCGGCCCCAGAGCGGTCACCTGGGTGGGACGCGAGGCCATGATCGCAAACGGTCGACTGTTGGGTCGATCCACGGTGTTTCCGCGGTTCCAGCCCGATTTTCACCGTGGATCGACCCAACAATGCACGAAAAGCGGCTCCCGCCCGTAGGCAGGAACCGCTTTTCGTGTCTGTTCGCCGAGACCGGTTCGCTGAGCACAGCAGCGAACCGGAGCATGGCCGCGGCGGTGGACTCAGATCCAGAGGGCCGGATCCTCGAGGACGAAATCCGGGTGCGTCGTCGACGACTCGGCTCCCGCCTTCGCCGAAGCGGCGCCGTCCTTCTTCTTCGAGCGCACGGTCGCGGGGATGCCGACAGCGCTCGAGTCGGCCGGCACGTCCTTGACGACGACGGCGTTGGCTCCGACCGCGGAGTTGTCGCCGACGACGACGGGGCCGAGGATCTTCGCCCCGGCTCCGACGAGCACGTGGTTGCCGATCGTCGGGTGGCGCTTCGTCTGTGCCATCGACGTACCGCCGAGGGTGACCTGATGGTAGAGCATGACATCGTCGCCGACTTCCGAGGTCTCCCCGATGACGACTCCGTTGGCGTGGTCGATGAAGAAGCGACGCCCGATCCTGGCCCCTGGGTGGATCTCCACCCCGGTCAGCGTCCGCACGAGCTGGGACATCAGTCGCGCCGGAACCTTTCCGGCATCGTGCTGCCACAGCCGGTGGAGTCCGCGGTGCGCCCAGATGGCATGCATCCCGGGGTAGGAGACCAGGGAGACGAAATCATTGCGCGCCGCCGGATCGCGTCGCTTCACCGTCTCGAGGTCTTCTCTCAGCGTCTCGCGCACACCGGGTCGGCTCAGCCCAAAGGCGGCCGCCCCCGCAGCTGCCGCGGCCGCTGCCCACAGTGCCTTCATCATTGACTCCCTTGCTCAGTCGTCTCGGTCTATCTCGTGCAAGTCGGATCCGGTCGGAAGAATTCCCGCGACCCTCCGACAGGGAACGTCTCAGACAGCGAGGGCGCCAAACCGAAGTCTGACGCCCTCACGCTGTTCACTCGCGCTCAGTCGAGGTATTCCGAGAACAGCGGTGTCGACAGGTAGCGCTCGCCGAAGTCGGGGAGGACGACGACGATGCGCTTGCCGGCGTTCTCGGGGCGCGAAGCGACCTGCTCAGCCGCAGCAAGGGCAGCACCCGAAGAGATTCCGACGAGCAGACCCTCTTCCTTGGCGACCTCGCGGGCCCGCTCGATGGCGACCTCGTTGTCGATGTCGACGACCTCGTCGTAGATCTCAGTGTTGAGGATGCCCGGCACGAAGTTCGCACCCAGACCCTGGATGGCATGCGGTCCGGCAGTGCCCTCGGTCAGCAGCGGCGAGGCGGAGGGTTCGACGGCGACGATCTTGACCTCAGGCAGCGCCTCACGCAGAGCGGCGCCTGCGCCGGAGATGGTGCCGCCGGTGCCGATGCCGGCAACGAAGATGTCGACCTTGTTATCGGTGTCGGCGAGGATCTCGGGGCCGGTCGTGGCCTTATGGATCTCAGCATTGGCTTTGTTCTCGAACTGACGGACGAGCACGGCCCCCTCGGCGGCGACCTCTTCCGCCTTCGCCACGGCACCTTTCATACCCGCAGCCTTGTCGGTGAGGACGAGCTCGGCTCCGAAGGCGCGCAGCAGAGCACGGCGCTCCTTCGACATCGATTCGGGCATCGTGAGGACGACCTTGTAGCCGCGGGAGGTGCCGACCATGGCCAGCGCAATGCCGGTATTGCCCGAAGTCGCCTCAACGATGGTTCCGCCGGGCTTGAGTTCGCCGGACTTCTCGGCGGCGTCGATCATCGCCACGCCGATGCGGTCCTTGACGGAGTTGCCGGGGTTCGAGGATTCGAGCTTCGCCACGATCTCGGCGCCCGACCGGTCACTGGCCTTGTTGATGCGCACCAGCGGCGTGCGGCCGACGAGTTCGGAGACGTTGTTGAAGATGGTCAAAGTAAGTCCTTTCACGATTCTTTGTGCACCGCCGTCGGCGGCCACTCGCCGTTCGGCGGACGTGCACCTGAACGGGTGGAGCGACAGCTTGCATCTCGTGGTCCGAGACGGCTTGCCCTCATCATAACCACGCCGACCTTGAACGTGTTCCCAGATATGTTGCTCAACAATCTGTGTTCGCTGGGGGCGAAACTTTATGACGGCCCCTATCACATACCCGAGATGGCCGCATATCCATCCACTCGATCGAGCGCGGGATACGATCAACCGCTGAGCAATCGGTGGACACGGTCACCGAGGCGGCCCTCCCCCGAGATCGCGCCCGAGCGCTGCGATCGGGCCGAGTCTGAGACGGTCTCAGGTGACCGATACGATTGTCCCCATGGCTATTCATCCCATCGTCGTCTACGGCGAGCCCGTTCTGCATCGTCGTGCCGAGAAGATCACCGAGTTCGACGAGGACCTTGCCGAACTCGTCGCAGACATGCACGAGACGCTCGACGCCAGCAACGGTGTCGGACTGGCCGCACCGCAGATCGGTGTCGGCAAGTCCATCTTCGTGTTCAACGCCGACGATGACTATGGTGTGCGTCGTCGCGGCACCTTCGTCAATCCCGTGCTCATTGCCTCGAAGGTTCCCGATACCCGTCCTGATCCCGACGATGAGACCGAAGGATGCCTGTCGGTGCCGAGTCTCGATTTCCCCCTCAAACGTGCCGACAGGGTCACCGTCAACGGCTTCGATGAGAAAGGCGAACCGGTGACCCTGAGCGCTGACGGGTGGTTCGCGCGCATCATGCAGCACGAATACGACCACCTGCAGGGAACCCTCTACGTCGACCGTCTCGACAAGCGGTGGTCGAAGAAGTGGAAGAAAGCCCAGGAGGCTCACGGCTATAACCAGCCGGGCCAGTCATGGATGCCGGGAGTCGACCCCGACCCTTTCGGTCACTGAGCCGGGGGCGAGCTCAGGCTTCGAGTTCGTCCACGGACTTCTGAGCCGCGGCGAGCCGGGTGTCGAAGTCGTCGAAATCATCGGCAGTCTGGTCGAGTTCGGCGACGAGTCCGGAGATGATCGACGACTGCGAATCCGCATCGATGCGCAGCTCCCTGAACTGCCAATCGGCGGAATCATCGGCTGCGGTGCGAGACAGCACATCGAGCACTCGATCGCCGAGCTCGCGGGAGCGTTCGGAGTTGTGCAGCAGCATCAGCTGCTGATCGAGTTCGAGCAGCCGCTCGTAGTATTCGTGCATCGACTCCACCCGGCGGGCCATCGACGAGAATGCGACGGCCAGCTTCGACAGATAGGTCTCCACCGACTTCGCGGTTCCCGCATCGCGGATGCCTTCGATCTCCTCGCGCAGGCTGACGAGTTCCTGCAGCCGCACTCCGATGGAGGCCACGGCATGGTCGAGGTCGACGCGGGAGACGTGGTCTTTGAGTATCGGGTGGGTCCAGGCACGGGTGTGCACGATCTTGCGAGCGATCGTGACCGCGAGATGGAACAGACGCTGTTCGTCGGTGTCCCGGCCTTCCTTGCGCCCCGGCAGATAGCCGAGACTGGCCGGAGTCACCCACTGGGCGCCGGCGACCTTGCGCCGGTTCTTCCGACTCAGTCGCTTCGGGTCACGCAGGTACTTGGGCCCGGTGACGGCGGCGAAGATTCCGGTGCCCAGGGCGGTAGCCGCACCCATTCCGCCGAAGGTCAGTGCGGCGTCGGCGAATCCCGAGACCAGAGCCAGTCCCCCGGGAGCCGCGAATCCCGCGGTCACGGCGGTGCCGGCGGCAGTGCCGCCCTTGAACAGGACGCTGGAGCGGAAGAAGTTCCGGCTCATCCCACCGGTGAGCATGATCGCGCTCGGGGCTCCGGCCGTGTAGCGGTATCCGCGGGCACTCCAGGCTCGCAGCACCGCCTCGTTGACGCTGTCGGGCACGAGCACCCGATAGATCGGCGCGGACTTCCCGCATTCGCTCTTCCACAGCGATTTCCACTCAGACACCGCTTCACCTCCACGCGTGTGGGTCACGCACTCGGCCCTGTCCCTGCGGGCCATCGGCTGCGGGGAATGCGAACAGCCACACCCTCCGCTGTGCTCGGGAAACCGGTCGGTTCCCTTGGACGCACAGTCTAGAGGGTGTGGCTGGATCAATCCTGAGTCCTGCTCGGCACTGTCAGGCGCCGCCGTCGACCAAGATCGGAGTCGGACCTGTACTCAGACGCCCAACTTGGCGAGGATGAGGTCCTTGGCCTTTCCGGCATCGGCCTGCCCGCGGGTGGCCTTCATGATCGGACCCATGAGCGCTCCGATGGCCTGCATCTTCCCGCCCTTGATCTTCTCGACCACATCGGGGTTGGCCGCGATGGCCTCCTCGACGGCGGCTTCGAGTGCACCGGTGTCCTCGACGATTTCGAGGTCGCGGGCCTTCATCACCTCGGCGGGCTCGCCTTCGCCGGCGATGACTCCGGTGAGCACATCCTTGGCCAGCTTGTCGTTGAGCTTGCCCTCGTTGATGAGATCGACGAGTCCTGCCACCTGGGCGGGTGTGATGATCTCGGTGGGGTGTTTGTCCTCCTGGTTGGCCAGGCGTGCGACCTCACCGGTCCACCACTTGCGTGCCGCTGCGGGCTTCGCACCAGCGGTGACGGTGTCCTCGATGGCTTCGAGGAGTCCGGCGTTGACGATGTCGCGCATCTCCAGGTCGGAGAACTTCCATTCCCCGAGGAGGCGGCGCCGCTTCTGCGCCGGCAGCTCGGGCAGGCTCGCCCGCAGCTCCTCGACCCATTCGCGGGACGGCTGCAGCGGGACGAGGTCGGGCTCGGGGAAGTAGCGGTAGTCGTCGGCGTCGGACTTCGGACGCCCCGAGGAGGTCTCTCCGGTCTCCTCGTGGAAGTGACGGGTCTCCTGGACGACCTTCTCCCCCGCCTCGAGGAGAGTCGCCTGGCGAGCGATCTCGAAGCGCACTGCGCGTTCGATCGAGCGGAAGGAGTTGACGTTCTTCGTCTCCGTGCGGGTGCCCAGCGGAGCCTCGGGGCTCTCCCGCAGGGACACGTTGACGTCGGCGCGGACGTTGCCCTGCTCCATGCGGGCTTCGGAGACGTCGAGGGCGCGGAAGATGTCCCGCAGGGTCCGCACATAGGCGGCGGCCACCTCGGCGGCCCGTTCCCCTGTACCGGTGATCGGGTGGGTGACGATCTCAACGAGCGGCACACCGGCGCGGTTGTAGTCGACGAGGGAATGGTCGGCCCCCTGGATGCGGCCGGTGGCCCCTCCCACGTGGGTGTTCTTGCCGGCGTCTTCCTCCATGTGGGCGCGCTCGACGGGGACGGTCACGATGGTGCCGTCTTCGAGCTCGACCTCAACCTGGCCTTCGGCCGCGATCGGCTCATCGGACTGGCTGGTCTGGAAGTCCTTGGGCACGTCCGGGTAGAAGTAGTTCTTGCGAGCGAACCGGCAGGTTTCGGCGATCTCGCAGCCGAGGGCCAGACCGATCTTGATCGCGTACTCCACACCCTTCTCGTTGACCACGGGCAGGGATCCGGGCAGGCCGAGCGAGGTGGGGGTCACGTTCGTGTTCGGTCCCCCGCCGAAGGTGTTGGGGGCGGCGTCGAACATCTTGGTCGCGGTGCCGAGTTCGACGTGGACCTCGATGCCGATGACCGGATCGTATTTCTTGATCGCGTCTTCGTATTTCACTTGGCGTTCAGTCCTTCCGCGAGAGTGTCGAGCACGCGTCCGCCGGCGGATTCGAGTGCGGCTTCCAAGGGTCCGGCCACCTCGTAGAGCTTGACGTCCTCACGGGCCGGAGCCAGGATCTGGAAGCCGACGGGCAGACCATCGGCCAGGCCCGCAGGCAGAGACAGTCCGGGAATTCCGGCGAGGTTCGCCGGGATCGTCGCCACGTCGCCGAGGTAGAGTGCCATCGGGTCGGCGGCCTTCTCCGCACCGAACTTCAGTGCGGTTGTCGGGGTCGTCGGGGACACCAGGACGTCGCAGGCGGCGAAGGCCTTCGCGAAGTCGTTCTGGACCAGGGTGCGGATCTTCTGCGCCGAGCCGTAGTAGGCGTCGTAGTAGCCGGCCGACAGGGCGTAGGTGCCGAGGATGATGCGGCGCTTGACCTCCGATCCGAAGCCTGCGGCACGAGTGGCCGACATGACGGTCTCGGCGGTGACGGGACCGGATTCCGGTTCGACGCGCAGGCCGTAGCGCATGCCGTCATAGCGAGCGAGGTTCGAAGACACCTCGGAGGGCATGATGAGGTAGTAGGCGTCGAGGGCGTAGGAGATCGACGGGCAGTCGACCTCGACGATCTCGGCTCCGGCAGCGGCAGCGGTTTCCAGCGCTGCCGTGAACGCGGTACGGACTCCGTCCTGGTATCCTTCACCGGCCAGCTGCTTGATGACGCCGAGCTTCTTGCCCTTGAGCTCGCTGGTCTGGGCGGCGCTCAGGAATCCGCCGACCTCATCGGGCAGCGAGGTCGAGTCGAGCGGATCATGTCCGGCCAGCAGTTCGTGCAGGGCTGCGGCGTCGGCGACGTTGCGGCCCATCGGTCCGACCTGGTCGAGGCTCGAGGCCATGGCGATGATGCCGAAGCGCGAGATCGAACCATAGGTCGGCTTGACGCCGACGGTGCCGGTGAACGCGGCGGGCTGGCGGACGGATCCGCCCGTATCGGTGCCCACGGACAGCGGGGCCTGGAATCCGGCCAGCGCTGCGGCCGCGCCCCCCGACGATCCTCCGGGCACGTGGTCGAGGTTCCACGGGTTGCGGGTGTTGCCGAAGGCCGAGTGCTCGGTCGTCGAGCCCATGGCGAACTCGTCGAGGTTGGTCTTGCCGAGCACCGGCAGTCCTGCGGCCTTGACCTTGTTGTGGACGGTCGATTCGTAGGGCGGAACCCAGTTCTCGAGCATCTTCGACCCGGCGGTCGTACGCGTGCCTTCGGTGACGACAAGGTCTTTCAGCGCCACCGGAACACCGGCCAGGGCGTGGAGGTCCTCACCGGCGGAGCGCTTGGCGTCGACGGCCTTCGCGGTCTCCAGAGCGAGCTCGTCGGTGACGGTGATGAAGGAGTTGAAGTCATCCTCAGTGGAGGCGATGTGGTCGAGGTGCGCCTGTGTGACGTCGACGGAGGAGAACTCGCCGGATTTCAGACCTGCGGCGAGTTCGAGGGCGCTCTTGTTCGTCAGTTCAGTCATCTCATTCCTCCCCGAGGATCTGCGGGACGAGGAACTTGTCGTCCTCGGCTGCCGGGGCCGAGGCCAGTGCCTGTTCGCTGGAGAGCGTCTCGCCCACGACGTCGGGGCGCATGACGTTCGTCAGCGGGATGGGGTGGCTGGTTGCGGGCACATCGTCGCCGGCCACTTCGTTGACCCTGGCGACGTTTCCCAGAATTGTGCTCAGATCACCGGCGAGCGATTTCAGCTCATCGTCGCTCATGGCGATCCGAGACAGTGAAGCCAGATACTCCACCTGTTCGGGGGTGATTGCGGAAGACTCCGTCATTCCCTGCCTTTCATCGTCGTTTTCACTCGCCACCAGTCTAGTCTCTTCAGCCGACCCGCCCCCGCCGTTGCACTGTGACCTTCCCCCAGAACTACCTGACGGCGGCCCAGCAACCTCGCGCGAGGTTGCTGGGCCGCCGTCAGGTAGTAATTATTAGGCGGGGAGGCGTTCGGGCCAGGTGCGGGTGCCGTGGATGTATCCGGCCATGTCGGCCACGACGCGGTCGGCGTCGGCCTGGGTGAATTCTCCGGCCGAGACTCCGGCCTGGAGGTCGGCGGCGAGATCGGCGATGCGGGTCCGGGCGTCGGCCGCGGTGGCGGCGACGAGGTCCGTGCCGGCTGAGAATGCGCCGACCGCAGAATCGTCGACGATGGTGCCTTCGATGACCTCGTGCGCGTCCGTCGAGATGCCGTCGAACGCAATCGTCGACTCCTCGGTCCGCGCGGTGACCGGAGCGGCCGGGGTGCGCATCGAGGTCAGTGCCGGCTGAGCATTGCGTTTGGTGCTGTTCGGTCCCGGCCCCAGCACCAGGTCCGCCAGGCCCGCCGTCACCGGCACCGCGGTCAGTGCCGCGGCGACGACCACGCAGGTTCCGGCGAGGACTTTGGGGATCCATCTCATGTCCCACACTCTTCCACTCGAAGCTGTCTCTGAGCTTGGCTGAGTCTGAACCCCGACTTCGAGTTCGGTCACGAACGAATCACAGCCGCACCATGGAACCTCCCGGAACCGGGATGTATTCCCTCCTGCAGCGAGGCACCAGGGACCAGGCACGAGGCCAGGGCACACCTCAGTCGAGGCTGCCGGTCTCCAACAGAACCCTGAACTGGTCCTCGTCGAGGACGGGCACGCCCAGCGACTCCGCCTTCTCCAACTTCGACCCGGCATTCTCACCGGCGACGACATAATCGGTCTTCTTCGAGACCGATCCCGCCGCCTTGCCGCCGGCACCGAGGATCGCCTCCTTGATGCCATCGCGGGTGAACGAACTCAGCGAACCGGTCGCCACGATCGTCAGCCCCTCAAGGGTCTGCGCGGCGGCCTCGACCTCGTCGTCTTCCATCCGCACCCCGGCGGCCGCCCAGGTCTCGACGATCTCGACGTGCCAGTCGATCTCGAACCAATCGCGGATGCTCTGGGCGATCGTCGGACCGATGCTCTCGACGGCCGACAGCTCCTCGAGGCTTGCCTCACGGATGGCCTCAAGAGTCCGGAACTTCGCGGCCAGGGTCCGTGCCGCGGTCGGTCCGACGTGGCGGATCGACAAGGCGACGAGCACCCGCCACAGATCCTGATCCTTCGCCTTCTCCAGCTCGTCGAAGAGCTTCTTCGTGTTCGCGCTCGGGGCGCTCGGCTTCTTCGCGGTTCCCCGGGTGTAGAAATACGGGACAAGCTCTCGCTCACCGGTCTCCACTCCCTTGGACTTCTTGTTCCGCCAGATCTTGACATCGCCCAGATCCTCCGGGGTGAGGTCGAAGAGGAAGGCCTCCGACGTCAGCGGGGGCGTGTCCGGTTCGGCCGGCGCCGTCAGCGCCAGTGCGGCCTCCTCGCCGAGAGCTTCGATGTCGAAGGCCGCGCGGGAGGCCAAGTAGAAGATGCGGTTGGCCAGCTGCGCCGGGCACGATCGAGAATTCGGGCACCGCAGGTCCTTGTCGCCCTCCTTCTGCTCACCGAGCTCGGTCCCGCAGGACGGGCAGTGGGTGGGCATGACGAACTCGTGCTCGGATCCGTCCCGCAGCGCCGCGACCGGGCCGAGCACCTCGGGGATGACGTCTCCGGCCTTGCGCAGGGTGACGGTGTCGCCGATGAGCACGCCCTTGCGTTTGACCTCGTACCCGTTGTGCAGGGTCGCCCGCTCGACGGTCGATCCGGCCACGGTGACCGGTTCCATCACGGCGAATGGGGTCACGCGCCCGGTCCGACCCACCTGCACCTGGATGTCGATGAGCTTCGTCGTGACTTCCTCTGGCGGGTACTTGAAGGCCGTCGCCCACCTCGGTGCGCGAGACGTATAGCCCATCGTCTCCTGCACGGCGATATCGTCGATCTTGATGACGATTCCGTCGATCTCGTGGGTGACATCGTGACGGTGTTCGCCGTAATAGGAGATGAAGTCTTCGATCTCGTCGACGGTGGCGAGGACCTTGAAGTAGTCGCTGATCGGCAGACCCCACGACCGGAACTGCTCGTAGACCTCGGACTGGTGAGCAGGCTCCGGATGCGAATCATCGGCCGGTGTCCACACGGCGATTCCGTGGACGAGCATGTGCAGGGGCCGGCGTGCGGTGACGGCCGGGTCCTTCTGCCGCAGCGAACCGGCCGCGGAGTTCCGCGGGTTCGCGAACGGGGCCTTGCCCTCGGCGACGAGGGAGGCGTTGAGTTCGGCGAAGTCCTCGACGGGGAAGAACACCTCACCGCGGATCTCGACCTCGGCCGGCGGGTGCTCGGTGTCGAGGCGGTGCGGGATATCGGAGATCGTGCGCACGTTCGCGGTGATGTCCTCACCGATGCGTCCGTCGCCGCGGGTCGCCGCCCGCACGAGTTCGCCGTTCTGGTAGAGCAGATTGACGGCGAGGCCGTCGATCTTGAGTTCGCACAGGAACTTCGACTTCACCGAGGTGGCCGACCGCACCCGTTCGTACCAGGCACGCAGTTCGTCGTAGTCGAAGACGTTGTCGAGGCTGTACATCGGACCGATGTGTTCGACCGGGTCGAAGGTCGAGGTGTCGACGACGCCGCCGACGGTCTGCGTCGGCGAGGAGTCGGTGACGAGTTCGGGGAACTGCGCCTCGAGGTCTTCGAGGCGATGGACGAGTTCGTCGTATTCCGCATCGGAGACGAGCAGGGAGTCCTGATAGTAGGCGGCCCGCAGCTCCTCGATCCTCTCGGTCAGCTGAGCATGGGCCTGAGCGCGAGCGGTCGCGTCGGTGAGGTCGACGCCCTGCAGGTCGGGTGTGGTCGAATCCGAGGTCTGATGCTCGGGCGTCGACGAGTCGGCGTTCTCCGGTGTCGTGGTCATTCGATCTCCTCAAGAGCCCGCCGCAGACCGGCGGCGATGGTCATGGTTCCCCGATTGTGCTCGGGTCCGATCCCCGGCTGGTCTTCCAGCAGCGGCGGGTAGGTCAGCGGCAGTTCGGGTCCGGCGATGATCCCGAATTCGCGCAGACTCGCGACCCCCATGCCGATGCGCGACCACGGGGTGCGGATCCGTTCGCACCAGTGGTTGACCGCGTCCGATCGCACACCGGCCGCTGCCGGCAGGTGGATCCAGGTGCCGAGCCCCGCCTCGGCGAGGATCGCCAGCTGCTCCCAGCTGTGTGGTCTCAGGCTAGCCAACGGCACTGACACGGATCGGGCGCCGGTGCGGCGGACCGCCTCGGCGGCGGGAATCTCCTTGCCCTGCAGGTTCAAAGAATCGAGGTCCGGCAGGGCGAGCACGGTGGGCGGGAGGTGGCGCAGCGTGGATTCGAGCGCCGCCCACACCTGGGTTTCGCTGATGGCGGGCAGGCTCGCCCACCCGGACACCGTCGGCCAGGTGCCGGTGAGGACCGGGTTCAGGCGGGATTCGACGAGGCGGACGGTCGGCTGCATACCCAGGCTCGCGATGCGGTCGGTGAAGGCGGCGATGCCGAAGGCGTAGGCCTGGACGACGTCGCGGCGTGCCCCATAGTCGCCGAGCACACGAGCGCCGGAGCTCAGGCTCAACGCGGTCACGAGCGACCACGGTCCCGGCAGGCTGATCTGGACCTGCCCGGGCCGGGACCCACCGTATTCGGCGATCGCGTCGAAGGCTTCGATCAATGCCGAGTCCTCGAGCCGTTCGTCTTTGCCCGCCGAGGCGGTCAGGCGCCATCCGTAGGATGTGCGGTCGACGTGGAGTTCGGTGAGCAGGCCGACGGCGCGACCGATGGCGTCGGCGCCCCATCTGCCCTCGGATTGGTGAGCGGTCAGGGGTACCGGCGGAAGCTGGTCGGCGAGGATGTCGAAACCGGAGGCCGCAGCCTCCCGGACCGGACTGGTCGCGATATAGCCGCGGTGCGGATCGCGGGCTCCGGGCAGCCAGATTCCCGTGGTCGTGGCGGCGGGCAGAACGGACATCGGGACATCGGGGGCGGCCGCCTCGGTGGAGGTGGCACCGGGACGGTCGCGGTCGGAGCTTTCGCGGTCGGAAGATCGGGGTTCAGCCATGCTGGTGGGCGCGGGGGATTCCGAAGACGTCGACATAGAATCCGAACTCGCTTTCCAGGGAATCGATGATGGTTTCGGCGCGGACGAAGCCGTGGGATTCGCCCTTGTACAGACGGTAAATGTACTCCACTCCGGCCAGTTCGAGTGTATCGACGAATTCCTGGGCCTGTGAGGGTGGGACGATCGGGTCGCGGTCGCCTTGCATGACGGCCACGGGCACCGTGATATCGCTGGTCCGGCGGATCGGCGACCGAGTGATGTATTCGTCCTGGGCTGCGGGCCAGGGTCCGACGAGGCCGTCGATGTAGTGGGATTCGAAGTCGTGGGTGTCGACGACGAAGCGCATGAGGTCAGTCACCCCGAAATACGAGGTGCCGCAGGCGAACACGTTCGTCGAGGCCAGGGCGGACAGCACCGTCCACCCGCCCGAGGAGGCTCCGGAGATGGCGATGCGATTCGGATCGGCGAGTTCGGCTGCGATGAGTCCGTTGACGGCGGCGACGGTGTCCTCGACGTCGACGACTCCCCACCCGCCGCGCAGCCGGTCACGCCAGGCGCGACCGAATCCGGTCGACCCGCCGTAGTTGACCTCGAGGACGCCGATGCCCTGGGAGGTGAAGAAGCTCGTGCGGGCCGTCATCTCCGGAGTCGCCTGTCCCGTCGGTCCGCCGTGGATCGAGACCACGAAGGGCGGGAGTTCGTCGACGGGAGCTGCGAAGCGCGGGTTGTGGGGCGGGTGGATGACGACGGGCACTCCCCCGAGCTCGCCGACCTGCGGGCGGGAGTAATAGCCCTGGTGGGTGTCGAGGCGTTCGCTTGCGATCTCGGTGAACAGTCCGGTCACCCGGTCGACGGCATAGAGGACTCCGGGGCGCCTTGTCGATTTCGCCGTCAGCAGCAGGTGTGTGCGTCCGAGGTCGAGGAGTTCGATCGTGCCGAAGGTCTCCCCCGTCGTGTCGATGGTCTCCCAGGCCGTGTCGGAAGGACCCAGCGTTGTATCGGAGGGGGTGAGGCGGCAGCGCACGAGCGTCGCGGTGGCCGCCTGAGAATGCGCCCACACCTCATCCCCGTCGTTGAGGTGCCACCGCGTGCCCAGCTGCCAGAGGGCACCACCGATCTCCTCGCCGGTGTCGATGACCGGTCGCAGCCGGTCGAATCCGATTCTTTCGGGCGCCGGCGTCTGACGGTCGTCGGTGACCAGGGGACGCGAGGCGACGGGGTCGATGTCGAGCCCGTATAACGACCATTGCCCGTGATGGTCGGAGATGACGTGGAGGGAGGAATCGGAGGTGAACTCCGGCTGGAGCAGGGAGATGCCCGGATCGGTCGGGCTCGGCATGCCCGGATCGGCTCTGCGTGGCCGTTCGACGCCGTCGCCGCTGAGCACGGCGACCGCAGGGGTGGCCGGCGTGCGCACATCGACCAGCCACAGGGTCGTTCCGTCCCAGGGCATGTTCGGGTGCTCCCAGCCGATGAATGCCAAGCTGCTGCCGTCGGGTGAGAGTCTGGGCCAGGCCATGAAATGAGAGTGGGTCGAGAGCACATTCGTCGTCCCGTGCTTGGTCAGCAGCACAATCGCGCGTTCACGACGGGTGGACCGGCAGTCCTCGCGCACGCACAGCAGTCCCCACGGACTCATGTGCAGATCTCCGTAGCGGATCCGCCCCGAGGTGTCCGGGGTCAGGGCATGCGGGGCTCGCCCGGGAATGATCTGCCAGACGCGCTGATCTGCGGCGTTGACGAAGTAGATGACTTCGCTGTTCTGGTCGAGAGCCCACGAGGCGCCACCGTATTCGTGGACGGCGGAGCGGATGTTGAACCCGGTCGGAATGACCTGCTCACGCTCTCCCGGACGCGACAGTGAGGTGCGGACGAGCCCGGTGCGGGCTTTCTCGGCGGGGATCTTCGTCGAATAGAAGATCTCGTCTCCCCTGAAGGCGGCGTCGAAGATCGGAGCGGCACCGGCGGCCACCTCGGCGGCGCCCAGAGGTGAGGACCAGGTTCCATAAGGTGCCGTGACGACATCTTGGGGACTTTCCTTCATGCCCCCAGAGTATCGCCAGTGACCGACATCGGTCCCGGGGCCGTCGCTTCAGTGAGGTGAAGCGGCTCAGGCACCGGCGAATTCGGGTGCCGGGGTGATGCGGTCCTTGGCCGTGGAGTCGATGGTGGCCTGGCCGAGGACACGGGTGCCGCGGTAGATGACCATGGTCTGGCCCGGGGCCACTCCGGACAGCTCCTCATCGACGTCGACGTGCATGAGCTGCCCGGCCGGACGTGCGGCAGGCACCTCGACCTCGTCGACGATGGGGTTGACTTCGTGTTCGGGCGCCTCGGCGACGAATTCGCCGAGCCACGCACGGGCCGGCACCGGATCGGCGTGGGCACGGATCTGCACTTCGCAGTCGATCCCGGTCTCCGGAGTCGAACCCATGTCCGAGGGGGCCGCTCCGGCCCAGGAGGTGCGGATTCCGGTCAGATGCGAGACCGCGAGGTCGGCGCGCGACCCGACGGTGACGGTGTTCGTGGCCGGGTCGAGGCCGGTGACGAAGCGCGGCTTGCCGTCCGCGGCAGGCTTCTCGATGCCGAGGCCCTTGCGCTGACCGATCGTATACGTCATCGCTCCGTCGTGACGCCCAAGCACTTCGCCTTCGGAGTCCTTGATGAGTCCGGGTCGCATCGGGATCTTATCGGCCAGCCAGGCCTTCGTTTCCCCGTCGGGGATGAAGCAGATGTCGTAGGAGTCGGGCTTGTTCGCTACGGAGAATCCGCGCTCGGCCGCCTCGGCGCGCACTTCGGCCTTCGACGCCGTCGCACCGATCGGGAAGTAGCAGTGCTCGAGCTGGTCGGAGGTGAGCACACCGAGGACGTAGGACTGGTCCTTGGCCAGATCCTCACCGCGGTGGAGTTCGGGCCGGCCCTCGTCGTCACGCAGCACCTCGGCGTAGTGGCCGGTGGCGATGGCGTCGAAGCCGAGCGCCAGGGCCCGGTCGAGGAGGGCGGCGAACTTGATGCGCTCATTGCAGCGCATGCACGGGTTCGGGGTGCGTCCGGCGGCGTATTCGGCGATGAAGTCATCGACGATGTCTTCCTTGAACCTCTCGGAGAAGTCCCAGACGTAGAAGGGGATGTCGAGCATTCCCGCCACCCGGTGGGCGTCGCGGGAGTCTTCGATCGTGCAGCAGCCGCGCGATCCGGTGCGCAGGGTCCCGGGCATCCGGGACAGGGCGAGGTGAACGCCGACGACTTCGTGTCCGGCGTCGACGGCACGGGCGGCTGCGACGGAGGAATCGACTCCGCCGGACATGGCGACGAGTACTCTCATGATGCTCCTTGCATCCATCGGGGTGTTGCCGAAACCATCCCGGCTCGGCGTGCCTGGTCGACGACCTCGGGAAGGGCCGTGAGCAGGGCATCGACATCGGATTCGGTCGTGTCGTGACCGAGCGTGAAGCGCTGGGTGGTGCGGGCGCTGTCCTCATCCATCCCGCAGGCCAGGAGCACATGGGAGGGACGGGAGACACCGGCAGAGCAGGCCGATCCCGTCGAGGTGGCCAATCCCCTGGCATCGAGACCGAACAGCAGCGAGTCCCCTTCGCAGCCCGGGAACGTGAAGTGGGCATTGGCCGGCAGGCGGTCCGCTCCGCGCGGACCGGAGAGCACGGCACCGTCGATGCTCGATTCGATTCCCGCGATGAGGCGGTCCCGCAGCCCCGACAGTCGGGCCGACCGGGACTCGAGGTCGGCAGTGACGAGATCGACGGCGGCGGCGAAAGCCACGGCACCGGCGACATCGAGGGTGCCCGAACGCACGCTGCGCTCCTGTCCCCCGCCGTGGAGGATGGGCGTCGGGCTCGCTGCGCGGTCGAGCAGGAGTGCGCCGATGCCGACGGGGCCGCCGATCTTGTGCGCGGTGATCGTCATGGCCGTCGCCTTGAGTGCCGCGAAGTCGAGCGGGATCTGTCCGAGCGCCTGCACGGCGTCGATGTGGAAGGGAATGCCGAGTTCGGCGGCGATCTCACCGATCTCGGCGATCGGCTGCAGAGTGCCGATCTCGTTGTTCGCGGCCATCACGCTGATGAGCGCGGTGCGTTCGGGTTCGCGGCGCAGTTCGGCGGTCGCCGCGTCCAGATCGAGACGCCCTGCCGAGTCGACGTCCAGGTAGACGGCTTCGGCGCCGAGGCGCTCCAGCCACTCCACGGTCTCGAGGATCGCAGGATGTTCGATCGTCGTCGTCAGCACCCGCGGGCGCGCAGGCTCCGTGAACGTTCCGTTGTTGCGGGCGAGGTAGAGGCCCTTGAGAGCGAAATTGTCCGCCTCGGTGCCTCCGGAGGTGAAGATCACCTCCGACGAGGTGGCCGCACCGACCGCGCGGGCGATTCCTTCGCGTGCTTCTTCGATGCGCATCCGTGCCGCCTGTCCGACCGCGTGCAGGGCCGAGGGGTTGGCCCGGCGGGCCAGCTCCTTCGTGTACACCTCGAGCACCTCGGCGGGCATCGGCGAGGTGGCTGCGTGATCGAGATAGATGGGCACCCTGCAATTTTAGGGCGTGAGCCAGGCTACGGCCAGGATCCGTGCGGCATCTCACCTGCGCAGCGGCACATCCGGACGAGTTGCCCGCCGGTGTGGCCGACTAAACTGGTCTCCGTGTTCACCGTTTTCACCATCGTCCTCTATGCCGCCACCGGCATCCTGACCCTGTGGTCGATCGTCGAGACCATCCGCAACCGTCCGGCCGGCAAGGCCCTGCTCGGCGGTGCCGCTCTGCTTCTGCTGCTGCTCATCGTGCAGCTGATCATCTCGATTGCGACCTTCGGCTCCACGCATGATGTCGACCCGCTGCTCTACTTCGGCTACATCATCACGGCGATCATGGTCATGGCGCTGGCCGGGTTCTGGGCGTTTGCGGAACTGAGCCGCTGGGGGCCGGGTGTGCTGGCCGCGGCAGGACTGACGGTGATCGTGATGATCGAGAGATTGGACCAGATTTGGCAGTGACCAGGCGCAATCGGTTCGGCGGGGACTCCGCCGACGATGCGAACTCAGCAGGCAGCGCGAACGCGGCAGGCAATGCGAAGTCAGCGGGCGACGCGGACTCCACGGCCGCCTCGGCGAGGGGACAGACGGGACGGTCGCCGTTCTCGGCGATGCATACCGGACCGGGACGGGCGCTGACGGCGGTGTACGGGGTCTTCGCGCTCTCGGCCACGGCCCGGGCGGGCTACCAGCTCATCCGCGAATTCGATGTCGCGCCGATCGCGTACTCGCTCTCGGCCTTCGCTGCGGTGATCTACATCCTCGCCACGGTCTGCCTGGTCATCGGCAACCGCGTCTCGCACCGGATCGCCGTCGCGGCCTGTGCGATCGAGTTCCTCGGCGTCATCGTCGTCGGCATCCTCAGCCACACCCACCCCGAGGACTTCGCAAAGCCGTCGGTGTGGTCGAACTTCGGCAGCGGATACGGCTATATTCCGCTGCTCCTGCCGCTCATCGGCCTGTGGTGGCTGCTGCGCGTCGGCCGCCGCGCCAGCCGCGGCTGACAATCCACGCGAACCGCGGCTGAGCCCGGGTCACTCCACCTTGGAGGACAGGACGTTCCAGTCGGTGGCGACGGCGGTGAGTTCATCACCGGTCTTCATCAGCACATAGGGGTGCGCGGTGTCGACCTTGATGGTGTCGCCCTCTTTGTCGTTCGTCTTCACGGCTTCGACGGTGTCGCCGAGGTCGAGTGCGTAGTCCGACGGTGCCTTGATCGTCAGGGTGCACCGCACCTCGCCCATTCCGATCGCACCGTTCTCGGTGCTCAAGGTCATGTCCTCGAACTTGAGGTCCTCATAGGGCTTGCAGTCGACATCGACCTTGTCGAAGCCGGAGTCCTTGTCCCGCAGGTCACCCAGGTAGTCGCGGAATCCCTTGAATCCGCCTTCCTTGAGTCCCTCGGGGCCCCCGGACTTCGCCTTGCCGTCGACGAGGAATGACGAGACGTCACCGGACGCGGTCGTCAGATCCTCGGAGAAGTCCTCGGGTCCCTTCTCCACGGCGCCGCTGTCATCGGCCATGAGGGTCGGCATCTGGTCGGTGGGGATATAGGACGCCGAACGCACGAGCGGATCGGTCGACGCCGATTCCCGCGTCACCAGCATCACCTGGGTCAGCTGCTTGTCCCCATCCGTGGACTTCTTGTCCGCGGTTCCGAAGGCGTAGAACCACATCGGATATTCGGTGAAGTTCGGGCTGCCGGCGACGACCTCGGTGAAGTTTGGTGCGCGCAGCTTCTGCTTCGCCTTGTCCGCGATCTGGATCTGCGCGCGGGTGTGGTCGATGAGCGGCGCCGCCTGGATCTTGTCGAGGTCGGAGCCCTTGTCGCCGAGTGTCTTGTCCAGCGATTCCGTGTAGTTCGTCATGAACTTCCCGGCCTCTCCGGCACGCACCGCCGTGCGCTCGTACGGAGTGGTGTCCGGGCTGCTGGGTTTGGCGATCGGCATATTCGCACAGCCGCTGAGCACGAGTCCGGTGCCCAAGACAGAGGCCGTCACCGCGCGGAAGGACCGCCGGTTCCGCAGATCCCGTCGCCGAGGCGGCGCTTGGCCGGCCGTGTCCGGCTGCACTGTCGAGATCGGCTGGGTCGCCGGTCCCGGCTCGCCCTTGACCGTGCGGTCTGCGGCCGGTTCCGGGCCGCCGCGGCCAGAGCCGCCCGAGGGACCGTCTCCGCCACCGTCGGGTCCGCTGTCGTTGCTGTCGGGTTCGCTGCCGCTCGGGGGTCCGACGTCCTTCTTCGGCGGGCGGATGCGCGAGGCCCACCAGCGCATGAAGAAGAACACCGAGAATCCGGCGAGGATGATCGTGCCGGCAATGCCGAGCAGGCTGAGTGCGAACACGCCCTTGACGCGCATCTGGAGACTCACCGTCGTTCCGTCGAGGCTGTCATCGGAGTTCGCAGGAGCGATGACGAGCACCTGCGGTTCGGCATCGAGGTCGAAGGTCTTCGCGACCGTCTTTCCCGTGTCCGAGCTGATCCACCAGTCGCGATCGGCGATATCGGCCTCAGGCTTCGCATCACCGGGAGTGAACCGGTGGGAGGCGGAGTTCGGGAACGACACATCACTGATCTGCTCCTGCGCCACCCCGTCGAGGTAGCTGTCGGCGTCGACCCCGCTGGCGGTGCCGACGAACAGCTCCGTGCCCTTCGAGTTCTTCGCCGTCACGGTCACGCTCGAACCCGAATAGGGCACGATCGCCTCGTCGAGGACGACGGCGTAGGCACCGTCCTTGACCTTGAAGGCCGGCGTCTCGGTGATCTCGTCGGTGCCGACGACCGAGAGCGCAGAGATGACCAGTCCGGCGAGCGTGAGTGCCGCTACGCCGAAGAGGATGGCGGTGATGAGTCGGATTCGCTGGATCAGAACAGTGCCCTCATGAGTGCGGTCCGTGCCTTGGTCACGGCTGGGTCGTCGGCGCCGAGGACCTCGAAGAGATCGAGGACCCGCAGGCGCAGGGACTCCTTCTCATCACCCGCGGTGGTGCGGATGAGTGAGATGAGTCGGTTGAAGGCGCTACCTGCTTTGCCGCTGACCACTTCGGCGTCGGCCGCGGCCTTCGCGGCTTCGACGTTCTTGGGGTCCGCATCGGCGGCGGCGATGAGATCGGCTGGTTCCTGGTCGATGAGGCGGCGGCCCAGGCCTGCACGGGCGAGACCGAACTTCGCCTCCTCATCGGCGGGAGAGTTCGCCAGCGCGGCTTTGAACAGGTTCTCGGCTGTGTCGAAGTCGCCCTTGGCGAGTGCCTCTTCGGCCTCCGGGTGGGCAGGGCCGGCCGGTTCGGGCTCGGCTCCCCCGACGGCCGCATGCCCGGTCACACCGTTCTCACCTGCGAGCTTGAGCAGCTCGTCGAAGTACGCCTGGACCTGAGGTTCGGGCAGAGCGCTCTGGAACAGCGGCACGGGCTGACCCTTGATGAGGGCGACGACCGTGGGGATCGACTGAACGCCGAAGGCCTGCTGCAGACGCGGGTTCGCATCGACGTCGACCTTGGCCAGCACCAGACGTCCCCCGTACGCGGTGACGACGCGTTCGAGGATCGGCGAGAGCTGTTTGCAGGGTTCGCACCATTCGGCCCACAGGTCGATGACGACGGGCACGCGGTCGGAGATCGCCACCAGGCTGGTGAACGTCGATTCGTCGACGTCGAAGACCAGTCCCGGAACGGCGACCGCATTCGGATCCCCACCGGCCGGGCCGCCGGCGGCACCGTCAGCACCGGCTCCCGCACCGGCGGCCTGACCGCCCTGACCGGTCTGACCGGCCTGTTCGGCGGGCATGTTCTTGCTGCGCACCGCCGACAGGTCGAGTCCCTGATTGGGCTGCGTGCTCTCCTGCGAGGGATCCATTGACACGTGGTCTCCTTTGTGACGCGGTCGGTGGGCTCGGCGCAAACCGTGACGCACCTGGTCCTTGCTTATCCAACAGAACGTATCAACACCGGTGCGCTCACGGCTATTTCCTCAGCCGTCAGGGAAGGAACACCACGGTGCCGACCCTTCCGCCTCAGCCTGCTTCGGCTCCGGCGAGAGTCTCGAGACCGCCGATGAGCTTGACCTTGCCGTCCTTGGGGACGAGGAAGGTGAGCACCTGGGTGGTCTTCGTCGTCACCGGCTCCTTGGTCGTCGCGGAGCCGACGAGTTCCTTCTGCGGCGACGACAGCGACAGGGTGCCGGTGCGACCCTCTTTCGACTCGGGGCTGATCGTCGATTCGGCGTCGATGACTCCGGTGACGATGGCGGCGTCCCCGGCGGTGCCCTGGGCGACGAGTTCCTTGCCCGGAGTGTACTTGTAGTCGACTTCGGCCTTGCCTTCTTCGGCGCTGGCCTTCTGGTCCTTCTGGTTCTTCCAGATGGACTTCGAGAAGTCATCGGACTCGAACTTCTTCGCCTCCTTCGAGTCCGCCCCGCTGCCGAGGGCCTTAGCGTAATCGGCAACGGCCTTCTCCGGAGTGGTGACGAAGTCCTTGGATCCGGGTTCGAGCATCTTCGCCCCCTGACGCGAGTCGGGCAGTTCGGGCAGCTTCGTGCCGGCCGTCAGCTGGGTCTGCGACCACAGTTTGTAGTTGCTGCGCGGATCCTCCTGGGTCAGCACGAGCAGCTGCGAATTCCCACCGGCGGAGGTGATCAGGCTGGTCACGCGCGGCCAGGCATCGGTGGCCGAGGTGTAGTTGGCGACGATCTCTTCGCTGGCCACCTCCGGCGCCATCTTCTGGTCTTCGACATCGTCTTTCACCTTGTACAGGTCTTCACGCTGCTTGAGCGCAGGACCGGCGGCGCGTTCGGCCAGTGCCTTCTTATCGGTCTTCTTGTCCGCGGCTTTGACGTCGGCGGCCACGGAGTCGAGGATCCGCTTGGCCTGGTCATCGGTGACGCCCGCGGCCGCGGAGCTCGGAGCCTCGGAGGGCTCGGGCTTCGGCAGCTCTTCGGGCCCGCAGGCGCTCAGGGCGAGCACGGGGACGACGGCGAAGGCGGTGCCGTATTCGGCGAGCTTGCGGCGGCGCTCCTGGCGCGCCTTGCGGCGGTTCGCTTCCTTCTTCGAATTGTTCGCACCGAGGAAGAGGAGGACGACGCCGACGACGAAGAGGACACCGCCGATGATCATCAGCGGGAGCGCCCAGGGAGTCTCGGCATGGTTGGGCCAGGTGAGGGTCACGGATTTGACGGCTCCGGCTTCGCCGTCACCGGCAATGAGGAATCCGGTGCGGTTGGCCTCGTCGTTCCATTCCAGCTCCACCGAATCGGTGCCGGTGACTTCCGACTGCCACAGATCGGCCCCGGCGGGATTGGGAACCTTGCCCTCACCATCGGTCGCCTTGGTCGTGAGCTTGCCGCCTTCGGCGAGTCCGGTGACGCGGTCATAGGCGGACTGTCCCGCCCAGGCTTCGACGTTCTCGATCGGAGCTTGGGCGATCGTGAGGTCACCGCTGCCCTTGACCGTGAGCGTGGTCGGGGTTTCGTAGAGGTTGAGCATTCCGGGGTCGACGATGACTGCCGGTTTGTCGGCATCGATCTGTGCGGTGGCAGTGATCGTATCCTCCGGCGCCCACAGGGTCTTCTGCAGGATGCCGAGGCCACCGACGACGACACCCACCACCATGAGAATCACAGCGAATGTGTAACGCACGAGCGAACCTTCCCTCAGCCGAGCAAAAATGGCACCCCAGTTCGGGGACTCTTCAAGTTTAAGTCACATACCGGACATCGCCTTTGTGCGCACGCTCAGTGTGTGTCGACGTTCACACGCCCAAGCCGCGCAGCGGCGCCGATTGCGCCCCGGAATGTCCCGCTCCCTGCTGTCTGCCCTAAGCTGGGCGAGTGAGCAACAACAGAATTGTGTGGATCGACTGCGAAATGACCGGCCTCGACGAGGTGCGGGACGAACTCATCGAGGTGGCTGCGATCGTCACCGACTTCGAGCTCAACCCCCTCGACGACGGAATCGACATCGTCATCAAGCCCTCGGCGGAGGCACGGGCGAACATGAACGAATTCGTCACGAACATGCACACCACCTCGGGCCTGATCACCGAACTCGACGCGGGCACCACCGTCGCCGAGGCGCAGACCCGAGTCCTCGAATACGTGAAGAAGCATGTCCCCGAGGCCGGCAAGGCACCGTTGGGAGGGAACTCGGTCGGCACCGACAAGGTGTTCCTCACCAAACAGATGCCCGAACTCGTCGAGCACCTGCACTACCGGATCATCGATGTCTCCTCGATCAAGGAACTGTCCAAGCAGTGGTTCCCACGCGCCTACTTCCAAGCACCGGCCAAGCACGGTGGCCACCGTGCACTCGGAGACATCATCGACTCGATCATCGAGCTCCAGTACTACCGGAAGGCCGTGTTCTCCGCCGAGGGGCCGAGTTCCGATGAGGCGAGATCGATTGCCGCCGAGGTGGCCGAGGCCTACCCGAAGGCGACCGACGAGGACTGACCGCCGCCTTCCGAGGCGATCGTGAGCACAGCCCGGTTCCGCAGCTGCGGAACCGGGCTGTTCATTCTCTGAGACCAGCCGGATCTGAACCCGAGCGTTCGATATGATGGTTTCATCATGCCATTGAATCAGCTTCAGCGACCCCTGTACGAGGTCAAGGCGAACCTCTTCAAGGGCCTCGCCCACCCCTTCCGCATCCGCATCCTCGAGCTCCTCTCCGGCAACGACGAGGTCAGCGTGGCCGATCTGCAGGCCGAGACCGCACTCGAGGCCTCGCACCTCTCGCAGCATCTCGCAGTGCTGCGGCGCCACCGTCTCGTCGAATCCGAACGTCGGGCCAGCCATGTCTACTACCGTCTGGCCGACCGGCGCACCGCAGAGCTGCTCGCGGTGGCCAGGAGCCTGCTGCTGACGATGCTCGAAGACGATGAGCAGCGACTCGCCGAAGCCCGTTCGCTGCCGAAGATCCCGGGCGCTGATACGGCATGAGCCCGACATCTCCGCTGCGCCGCACCCGGTCTCTGCTGCCGTCGGTCGCCGACTACCGTGAGACCCGCCGCTCCTGGCCGAAGGACCTCCTCGCCGGTGCCACTGTCGGCATCGTCGCCCTGCCCCTGGCTCTGGGCTTCGGAGTCAGCTCCGGGCTCACTGCCGAACAGGGACTCATCACCGCAATCGTCGCAGGCTTCCTCGCCGCGGTCTTCGGCGGATCCCACCTGCAGATCTCCGGTCCCACCGGTGCCATGGCCGTCGTCCTCGTGCCGATCGTCGCCAGCCACGGCGCCGAGGCCGTCATCGCCGTCACCCTCATCGCCGGACTCATCGTCGTCGTGGCCGGACTGCTGCGGCTCGGCCGGACGGTGTCCTTCATTCCCTGGCCGGTGATCGAAGGCTTCACCGTCGGCATCGCTGCGATCATCTTCCTCCAACAGGTGCCGTTCGTGACGACCCCCGATGATCTGGTTCCGGGCGAGGTGAGCACGAATGCCTTCGCCGCCGCCGTGCAGCTCGTTTCGTCGGCGGACTGTTCGTATCTGCCCTACTCCCTGGGTGCGGTCGCGATCGTCGCCGTCTGCATGCTGCTGGCTCCGAAGTTCCATGAGTCGATCCCCGGATCATTGGTCGGCATCGTCGTCGTCACCGTGCTCGCCGGAATCGTGCCCAATCCCCTGGCCACGATCGAAGAGATCCCCCAGTCGCTGCCGACCCCCAGCCTGCCGGTCGTCGACCCGGCCTCCCTGCCGTCACTGCTGCCGGCGGCGGGCACGATCGCCGCGCTCGCGGCCATTGAGTCGCTGCTTTCGGCCAGGGTCGCCTCGTCGATGTCCGACGCCGGCGCCTACCAGCCTGACCGTGAGCTCGTCGGCCAGGGCGTCGCCTCGATCGGATCGTCGCTGTTCGGCGGCATCCCTGCCACCGGTGCCATCGCCCGCACCTCCGTGAACATCCGTGCCGGCGGTCGCACGCGCCTGGCCTCGATCGTCCACGCGGCCGTGCTGCTGCTCATCGTGCTGGTGGCTGCGGGACCGGTGAGTCGGATTCCGCTGGCGGCCCTCGGCGGAGTCCTCTTCGTCACGGCGGTCCGGATGGTCGATCTCAAGACGATGCGGTCGATTCTGCGCTCGACGAAGTCCGATGCCTTCGGGTTCGTCATCACTGCGCTCATCACCATCTCATTCGACCTCATCGTCGCCGTGGGCATCGGCGTCGTCGTTGCCGCGGTCTTCGCTTTGCGGAAGCTGTCGTCGATCACCTCGGTGCGCATCGAACGACTCTCGGAATCAGAGTCCGAGTATCCGGGTGATGAGAGGATTGCCATCGTCCATTTCCACGGACCGCTGTTCTTCGCCTCGGCCGATCGCATCTCGGATGAGGTTCTGGGGCTGCGGGGAGTCGAGGTCGTCGTGCTGCGCATGTCGCAGCTCGAACTCGTCGACGCCACCGGCGCACACATCCTCACCGATATGGTCACAGCCTTCGAACGCCGCGGGATCACGGTGCTCATCAAGGGCGTCAGAGACAGCCAGGCCGGACTGTTCGAACAGGTCGGGGTGCTCGCCGCACTGCGTCACCACAAGCATCTCTTCGATGAGCTTCCGGCTGCCCTCGCCCATGCCCGCTCGCATGTGGAGCGGGCGCGGCAGAGCTGATCGTGTCTCAGCCGGCCTTCTTCTCGGGGCGGGCGAAGATGTTCGACGGGAAGGCACCTGACTTCGCAATGACGCGCAGCAGGTCACGGCTCGGCGAGAGCAGAGATTCGATCGTCTGATCGTCAAGCACCGACCACGCGGCTGCAACGGTGCCGTCGGTGAGGGCTTCGACCTGTTCCTTCAGGTCACGTCCCGCCTCGGTGATGGTGGGGAGGTCGTGCCCGCGTTCATCCTTGTCCACGGTGATCAGCCCCGCCTCGGCGAGCCTGGACTGCGCGGTCTGCCATTCCTCATCCGTGTAGCCGCGTGTCTTCTGTGCCGCTCGCGGACGGAACCCGGCACCGGTCGCGACGTCGAGCATGAGGGCGTCGATTCCGGGCACACCGGCGGTGACGAGGGAGGCGACATGGCCGTCGCCGCGGAATTCGCGGGCCACGGTCGCCACGTCCCACATCTTCTCGAATGCGGTGGCCGCCTGGTGGCCGACGATGACGTCGGCGGTGGCTGCGGCCAGGGTGCGGCCGGAGAAGTCCATGGCGGCGAGCACGGGTGCCAGCGTCTCCGTCACTTGGGTGGCCGCCTCGGTGAGCAGGGCGATGTCATCACGGTCACCGAAGAGTTCGGCCATGTACGCGCCCACTGCGTCGAAGCGGGCCTGGACCATCTGCTCCGGGCTCACCGTCTCCCACAGGCGCGGCAGCATTCCGGCGACGAAATTCGGGGAATAGTTGTAGTACGCGGCGGACACGACTCCGGGATTCACCCGTCCCAGCGGAGCCGAACGGGCGGCCATATTGCCTTCGACACCGGGTTCGAGTCCGTACTTGGCGTACTCGGCGCCGACCGTCTGCGAGAAGTAGATCGACGAGTGGAAGGAGTTGATGCGGGCCGAGACCGTTCTGATGTTCTGTGTGCGCTGGGAATCCATATCGTCATCCTATGGGCGGTCTCCTCCCAGGTAAATGGGTCTGCGCGTGCGTCGCTGCCCGCACCGACCGGCGCAGGTCAATAGCGCAGTCTCATAGGTCCTAAATCGCTTTCCCCCTCCCCCGAGGCGGCCGGACTCCCGCGTCGATCCTCGCACCGGCGCGCCCGTCCGGTCGCGCACATTTGCCGCGTCAGGACCCGGTGCTACGGTCTGAGCATGGAGTGACACGGACCGTTTGCGACCACGGCATCGTCCCGGTCGGAAGCCGATCCCGCCAACCGCATCAGCACAGCGTCCGGCTTGGAGGTCAGATGAGGATCGCACTGTTCGCCACCTGCATCGTCGATGCGATGTATCCCGAGGTTGCGCAGGCAACCGTGAGAATTCTGCGCCGACTCGGCCATGAGGTGATCTTCCCCGAAGGCCAGTCGTGCTGTGGGCAGATGCACATCAACTCCGGCAAGTTCGCGCAGGCCGAACCGGTCATCGCCAATCACGTCCGCGCCTTCACGAGCACCGAATGGGATGTCGCCGTCGCCCCGTCCGCTTCATGCGTGGCCTCGCTCGGCCACCAGCAGCCGATGGTCGCCACCCGGGTGGGCAATGATGCCCTGGCTTCCGAGGCCGCCGAGGTGGCCGGCCGCACCTATGAGCTCACCCAGTTCCTCACCGACGTCCAAGGCGTCACGGATGCCGCGGCCGATCTCGGTTCCTATTTCCCGCACCGTGTGACGTATCACCCGTCGTGCCACGGAATGCGGCTGCTGCGCCTCGGCGATCGACAGTCCTCCCTCGTCCGGTCCGTCGAGGGCATCGACTTCGTCGAACTGCCTCTGGCCGATTCCTGCTGCGGGTTCGGCGGCACTTTCTCCGTGAAGAACCCGGAGGTGTCCTCGGCGATGCTCGCCGACAAGGTGCGCACGATCCAGGCGACCGAAGCCGATGTCTGCACCGGCGGCGATGCCTCCTGTCTGCTGCACATCGGCGGGGGAATGTCGCGGTTCGAACGCACCGGAAGCTTCGACGGCGCCCCGGACGTCACCGCCGTCCACGTCAAGGAGACGAGTTCGACCGATGAGCGGGGGCACACGACCGAGACGCTGACGACGGTCGTCGGTGCCGACGATGACGACCACCTCACCCCAGGCCATCGGGGCACCTCTCCGGCTGAGCCGAGCCGCACCCAGTCCGGGTTCCGCGTCGGTCAGGCCGCGGTCCATCTGGCCCGGATCCTCGCGTCGACGAAGGAGGACCCGCTGCGGGTGCCGAGCGAAGGAGCAGAAGTGAGCGGAGGGAGCCTGCGATGACCTTTCTGGGAATGCCGCTGCTGCCGTCGAAGCGACGCGGCGATCTGCCCGGCGGGCAGGGCAACATCATCGAAGCCGAGGCCTTTCCCGAGGTCTCGCACGAGCATCTGAGCAACCAGCAGCTGCGCAACAACATAGGCCACGCCACCTCGACGATTCGGTCCAAGCGCGCCGAGGTCGTCTCCGAGCTCGACGACTGGGAAGCCCTGCGCGACGCCGGTGAGGCCACGAAGAACGAAGTGATGGCAAACCTGCCCGAGTATCTCGCGCAGTTCGAAGAGGCATTCACCGCCGCCGGCGGCATCATCCACTGGGCCCGCGACGCCGATGAGGCCAATGCCATCGTCGCCGAACTCGTCGAGGACAATGCGCCGGTGCTCGAGACAGGCCGCCGTGAGGTCATCAAGGTCAAGTCGATGGCCACCCAGGAGATCGGTCTCAACGAGCACCTCGAGGCCGAAGGCATCGATGCGTTCGAGACGGATCTGGCCGAGCTCATCGTCCAGCTCGGCGAGGACAAACCCAGCCACATCCTCGTTCCCGCCATCCACCGCAACCGGGATGAGATCCGTGAGATCTTCATGGACAAGATGCCCGACGCCGGGGAGCTGACGAACGAACCGGCCGTCCTCGCCGAGGCGGCCCGCCGACACCTGCGCCACAAATTCCTCACCACGAAGGTCGCGATCTCCGGAGCGAACTTCGGTATCGCGGAGACCGGCACTCTCGGAGTGGTCGAGTCCGAGGGCAATGGGCGCATGTGCCTGACCCTGCCGGAGACGCTCATCACCGTCATGGGGATCGAGAAGCTGCTGCCGAGGTTCGCCGATCTCGAGGTGTTCCTGCAGCTGCTGCCGCGCTCGTCCACGGGTGAGCGGATGAACCCCTACACCTCGTTCTGGACCGGTCGATCCGATGGCGACGGGCCGCAGAACGTCCACCTCGTGCTTCTCGACAACGGACGCACCCGGGCCCTGGCCGATGAGCACGGACGCACGGCGCTCAACTGCATCCGCTGCTCGGCATGCATGAACGTCTGCCCGGTCTACGAACGCACCGGCGGCCACGCCTACGGCTCGACCTACCCCGGCCCCATCGGGGCGATCCTCTCCCCGCTGCTCACCGGTGTCGAAGAGCAGGGCAACGGTTCGCTGCCGTACGCGTCGAGCCTGTGCGGGGCCTGCTACGACGTGTGCCCGGTGAAGATCAACATTCCCGAGATCCTCGTCCATCTGCGGGGCGAAGATGTCAAGGCCAACCACTCCCCTGTGTCCTCCCAGCTCGACGCCGCCCTCACCGGTGCGTCGTGGATGATGGGCGACGGGAAGCGGATGGCCGCTGCGGAGAAGGGACTGCCTCTCGCGCACAAGGTCACCGGCGGTGAGCAGATCAACGCTCTGCCCGGAATCGCCGGCGCCTGGACATCGAGCCGGGACATCCCGGCCCTGCCCGAGAAGAGCTTCCGACAGCTGTGGGCCGAAGAGGAAGCGAACGACCGCGACGAGGAGGGACAGCGATGACCGATACCGCCCGCGAGGAGATCCTCGCCCGCATCAGCGAAGCACTCGGTCGCCGCGGCGGCGGGGAATACGTGTCGTCGTCTCCGCGGACGGCGGTACCGGGCACCGGCGGCACGGCACATGCCGAATCCGGTGGGGTCGCCTCGGCGAACACTGCCGCCACGGCCGCCGACGCCGGATACCACCATGAGGGCACATACACGGGTGAGGCCCTCGTCGAACTGCTCATCGACCGCCTCGTCGACTACAGAGCCAACGTCCACCGCGCCGACGGCGACCCGAGCGCGACGATCTCCGAGCTCATCGGCGACCATTCCTCGGTCGTCGTCCCCCGCGGCCTCGACTCGTCCTGGCTGGCGGGGTATTCCGGTGGGGTGCGGGTCGATGCTCCGGGTGAGTTCCTCAGCGTCGACGAACTCGACGCTCAGGGGGCGGTGGTGACCGCCTCGGCGGTGGCGATCGCGCAGACGGGCACCATCGTCCTCGACGGATCGGACGAGTGCGGGCGGAGGGCGATCACGCTCGTGCCCGACCATCATGTGTGCATCGTCCGGACGGACGACATCGTCGACATCGTCCCCGAGGGAATCTCCCGGCTCGACGCGCACGCACCGCTGACGTTCATCTCCGGGCCCTCGGCCACGAGCGACATCGAGCTCAGCCGGGTCGAAGGAGTCCACGGACCGCGCACCCTCGACGTCATCATCCTCAACGGATGAGCGCAGCGAGGACCTTCGACTCGGCCGAGCCGGCGAGCGCACTCGGACCGGCGAATGCGAACGGACCGGCGAGTGCGGAACAATGGAGCTCATGACCACGGCGCAGACCCTTCAGTACCCGCGGCCGGATGACCGGCCTCGACGTCGCAGTCGGCGGACGACGTTCATCGTCTCCGCGGTCGTCATCGTCCTAACCCTCATCATCGGCAGTGTCGCGGCCGACCGCATCGTCGACTACACCACGGAGCAGCGCATCGCCGACGGACTTGCCGACTACGGTGAAGCCGAGGTCTCCGTCGAAGGCTTCCCCATCCTCACGCAGCTGGCTTCCAGAGAACTGAACTCGGTGCATGTCACCGCCGATGAGGCCACCTATGAGGGTGTCGACTTCACCGATGTCGATGCGAAGCTCTATGACGTTCCCACCGGCGGGTCGAAGCCGATCGGCACCGTCGACGGCACTGCGGTGCTCCCCCACTCGACCCTCGACGAGCTCGCCGCCGAACATGCGAACCTGCCCGAGGGGATGTCGTTCACGACCGTCGACGGCGAACTCTTCCTCAAAGGGTCGATGCTCGGTCAGGATCTGCTTGTGGGCATCGACCCGAAGGCCGACGGCAGGCGGGCCGTCGTCGACGCGACGACGATCAAGCTGGGTTCGGCGGAGTTCTCCCTTGATCGCCTGCCTGGCTTCCTCACCTCTGAGATCTCCGATATCGTCATCGATCTCGACTTCCTGCCCGCCGGACTCGAGCTCACCGACATCACCGCCACCGACTCGGGACTGCAAGTCCGCCTCCACGGATCCGGCGTCAGCCTGCAGTAGACGAACCCAACAGAACCTGCGTGAAGATTCGGGGTCGCGGAAGCTCCGGCACTGACTGATGAGAGGACTCAATGATGAGCATGATCACTCCCGCACGCGAACGCGTCGCCTCCGAACTCACCGAGCTGTCGACATTGACTGACTCCGATCGTCCCGGTTGGACGAGGCGCGCCCTGAGCGAATTCGACGTTTCGGGTCGAGAATTCGCCCGCAGACTCATGCGACAGTCCGGGATGGACACCCGCATCGACGGCGCCGGCAATGTCATCGGAGTGCTGCCCGGCCGCCTCGGTGGTCGTCAGATCATGCTCGGATCGCATACCGACACCGTCGACGGAGGCGGACGTTTCGATGGGATCATCGGAGTGCTCGGCGCAATCGAGGTAGTGCGGCTCATCCGGGAGCACGACATCCGCGTCGATCACGATCTTGTGGTCGTGGTGTTCTTCAACGAGGAGCCCAATGACTTCGGCCTCTTCTGCGTCGGCTCCCGCGCGATGACCGGTCAGGTCGACCGTCAGACCCTAGCCATGACGGATCCCACCGGACGTTCTCTGGCAGACGCACTGCCTGATTCCCGTATCGACCCCGACGACTTCCTCTCCGCCGCCTACGATTTCAATCCGGTCACGGCCTTCCTCGAACTCCACATCGAACAGGGCCCAGAGCTCGAACGGGCGGGGCGACAGATCGGCGTCGTCGAGACAATCACTGGTATCAACCACTTCCGGGCCCTCTTCACCGGCCGCCAGGACCATGCGGGTACGACTCCGATGGACGTACGGGCCGATGCCGGCTGCGCGGCGGCTGGAACGGTGCTCGCCGTAGAATCGATCGCCGAGTCCGGATTGAATACTCGAGGCACCAGCGGACAGATCAGCTTCACTCCCGAGGCAGTCAACGTCGTTTCGCAGATCGCAAGCTTCGAAGGAGAGTTCCGAGGCCCCGAAGGCTCCTGGCTCAACGAAGCTCAGCGCCGCCTCACTGCGGCGGCGGGGAACGAGGCCGAGAAGCGCGGAGTCGAGGTCGAAATCGAATGGACCACCGATGATGCGCCGGTCCCCCTGCATGAGCCGATCACTTCCACAATCACTGAAGTGGCCGACGATTTCGGTCTCACGCGCGCAACCATGTTCTCGGGTGCCGGTCATGATGCTGGAATCATCGCTGCAAAGACCCAGGTGGGAATGATCTTCGTTCCGTCTGTCGACGGCCGCAGCCATTGTCCCGAAGAGTTCACCGACTTTGCCGACATCATGCCCGGCATCTCTGTCCTTCTCGAAACCATTCTGCGCATCGACCGCCGCAGTCGCGGCTGACCGCGGGGGCGGGTAATGTTCCGGTCGTGACGACTCCCATTCCCGCCGAAACCGCCGACGATGCCCGCCGCTACCGCCCCGATCCGACCGTCCTCACCGCACTGACCTCACCGAGGCTGCTCACCCGTGAGGTCCTGGCCGGACTCGTCGTGGGGCTCGCCCTCATCCCCGAGGCGATCGCGTTCTCGATCATCGCCGGAGTCGATCCGAAGGTCGGGCTGTTCTCCGCATTCATCTTGGCCACCTCGATCGCGTTCCTCGGCGGGCGCCCGGCCATGATCTCCGCGGCGACGGGAGCCGTCGCGCTCGTCATCGCCCCCGTCGCCCGCGAGCACGGGATGGACATGTTCATCGCCACCGTCATGCTCGCCGGTGTGTTCCAGATCCTGCTGGCCGTGGCCGGAGTCGCGAAGCTCATCCGGTTCATCCCCCGCAGCGTGATGGTCGGGTTCGTCAACGCCCTGTCGATCCTCGTCTTCGCAGCACAGGTCCCCCACGTCATCGGAGTGCCGTGGATGGTCTACCCGCTGCTGGCCATCGCCATCGTCGTGCTCGTGTTCATGCCGAAGCTGACGAAGATCGTACCGGCACCGCTGATCACGATCGTGATCATCACCGGCATCGTCGTCGTGTTCGCCATCGATGTCCCTACTGTCAGCGACCAGGGCGAGCTGCCGCGCAGCCTGCCCGAACTCTTCATCCCGCATGTGCCGCTGACCTGGCAGACCTTCACGACGATCGCCCCTTACTCGCTGGCCATGGCACTGGTCGGGCTGATGGAGTCGCTCATGACGGCCAAGCTCGTCGACGAGATCACCGACACGCACTCGAACAAGACCCGTGAGTCCTGGGGTCAGGGAGCCGCGAACATGATCTCCGGCCTCTTCGGCGGGATGGGCGGCTGCGCGATGATCGGGCAGACGATGATCAATGTCCGCGCTTCGGGGGCGAGGACTCGGATCTCGACGTTCATGGCCGGAGCGTTCCTGCTCATCTTCGTCGTCGTGCTCGGCGACATCGTCGGCATGATCCCGATGGTCGCACTCGCTGCCATCATGATGATGGTCTGCGTCGACACCTTCGACTGGCATTCCATCCGTCCCTCGACGCTTAAGATGCTGCCGAAGTCCGAGACTTTCGTCATGATCGCCACCGTCGCCGTCGTCGTCGCCACCGGCAACCTCGCCATCGGCGTTGTTGTCGGAGTGTTCGTGGCCAGTGTGCTCTTCGTTCGGAGGGTCGCCCACTTCGTCACCGTCGAGCGCACGGTCACCGAGGCGGTCGCCCGGTATGTGGTCCGCGGCGAGCTCTTCTTCGCCTCCTCGAATGACCTGACCACTCAGTTCCGATACACACATGATCCCGATCAGGTCGTCATCGATATGACGGAATCGCATGTCTGGGATGCATCGACAGTGGCCGCCCTCGATGCGATCGTGACGAAGTACGAGGCGCTGGGCACGAACGTGGAGATCACCGGAATGAATGCGTATACCGAGACTCTGCATACGCGACTCTCCGGCGGGCTGGGATAACTGCCCGGTGAAGTCGGGCAGGCGCGCGATCCGCTGAGGTAGACTGTCCGCAATGTCACAGTCAGCCCCGGATGCCGCTTTCCGCCCGAAAGTGTGGGTTCTTCCGCACTCGGGCACCAACGGCTACATCACTTCGTGGGGCGAAATGCAGTCGGGCACACAGCCGTTCGGACGCGGAGATCGTCCGCCCCGACCCCTGGTGTGATCTTCCGACAGAGTTCATCGTCCGAGCCGACGACGTCCGCTCGATTCACGTACGTACGCTCAGCGTCGACGAACTGAGCACAGTCTGCACATCCACTCTTCGGGTCGAACCCTTTTCTCTGCCGACCACGAACGGGATCACTGTGACCACCACTTCTGCAACCGCTTCACCACTCGCCTCACCGACCCCTCTGGGACAGCGCTTGTTCCAGGCGCTCCGCAGCGACACCGTCGGCGGCGCCCTTCTCCTCGTCGCCGCAGCTGCCGCTCTGATCTGGGCGAACTCACCGGCGTCGGCCGGATACTTCGCACTCCGCGATATCGAGTTCGGTTACGAACCGTGGCATCTGCGGCTGAGCATCGGGCAATGGGCCGCCGACGGACTGCTCGCAATCTTCTTCTTCCTCGTCGGCATCGAGCTCAAGGCGGAATTCACCCGCGGTGACCTGCGTCGGCTCCGCACCGCCGTCGTCCCGATCACTGCGGCGGCCGGCGGCGTCCTCGTCCCCGCCCTCATCTGTGCGGCGTTTCTGCTCACCCGCCCGGAGCTCCTGCGCGGCTGGGCGATCCCCACCGCGACAGACATCGCCTTCGCCGTCGCCGTCCTTGCGATCGTCGGCTCCCACCTGCCGAAAGCGCTGCGCCTCTTCCTGCTGACCCTGGCCGCAGTCGACGATCTGCTGGCGATCGCGATCATCGCGATCTTCTATACCGAGTCCATCGCGGTTCTCCCCCTTGTCGCGGCGCTCGGAATCGTCATCGTCTACGGGCTCATCGCGAGCCGTTTCCGTCGCTTCTTCGTCGACCGTACCTGGGCCTCGTGGGTCATCCTCCTGCCCCTCGGACTCACCGCCTGGGCGTTCATGCACGCCTCCGGCGTCCACGCGACCATCGCCGGAGTGCTGCTGGGCTTCACGATCCCCGCCGTCGTCGGTCGTGGTTCGAACCGCGCGATCGGCACCGACCACGGTGCTTCCAGCGACCTCCATCCGGATGCCGACAGTAGGTCCGGAATCGACCTCGCCGAGGCGCTCGAACACCGCCTTCGACCGCTGTCGGCCGGTTTCGCCGTCCCGGTCTTCGCATTCTTCGCCGCCGGCGTCGATATCGGCGGAACCCACGGTCTGGCCTCGGCGTTCTCCCACCCGTTGACCTACGGGATCGTGACGGCACTGATCGTGGGCAAGCCTGTCGGCATCCTCGTCTCCACCTGGTTGGTCACCCGGTTCACCGGTGGGTTGAATCCTGGTCTGCGTTGGGCCGACCTCACCGGCATCGGGCTGCTTGCCGGCATCGGCTTCACCGTCTCGCTCCTCGTCGCCGAGCTCAGCTTCACCGCCGGTTCGGTCGAACACGATGTGGCGAAGGTCGCCGTCCTCAGCGCCTCCCTGTTTTCGGCCGTATCCGCCGCGCTCATCCTCGCTGTGAGGAATGCCCACTATCGTCGACTGCTTCAGGCACGAAAGCAGTCCGCCTCAGGCGTATAAGGAAGACGGTCACGGGCATGTGGTCCGTCGGTGACCGGCGAAACCGAAGCAGCCGATTGCCAGTTCCGTCACAGACAGCCGCACTAGGCTTCGAAACGTCCGTGTTCATCCCCACGATCAGCATCGACAGTGCATCCGACCAACTGAGAAGGACCGTGCCATGGCATTCGACAAATTCCTCGACAAGGCCAAGAACCTCGCCAATGATCCCAAGGTCAAGGACAAGCTCAATTCTGACAAAGCTGAGAAGGTCACCGACTCCGTCCTCGACAAGGCCGCCGGTGTCGCTGACTCCCTGACCGGAGGCAAGCACTCGGACAAGATCAAGAAGGCCCGGGACGCCGCCGACAATGCCATCGGCAATGACCGTGATCAGACCGGTGGAGCGAATCGCAGCGACGATCAGCCCGGCGGTGCGAACCGCGGCGACGATCAGCCCGGCGGTGCGAACCGCGGCGACGACGTTCGTGGGAACGATGTCCGCGGAGATGATCGTGGCGACAACGGTCTCGACGGCGGCAACGGACCTGCCGGAAACCGCTGATCATCTGCGTCACCTGATCGAGCCCCTGCCGACTGCGGCAGGGGCTCGATCTCTGTTCGGCGGTCTTAAGCGGACGCAGCGGTGCGGCTGACGGTGCGGCCAGCAGGGTCAGATATGCGACTGTGCAGACAATCCTGGCTCAGGAATCGATGTCCGGGGCCGGCACACCCTTCGGATCGGCGTCGATCGTGATCCGCACTGCGTCGATGACAGCACGATCGTGCAGGAGATCCTCGGCCGGCACAGTCCACGAGTCCCCCGTCTTCTCTCCGCATGACTCGCCACGGGGAGAGAAGACCTCACAGTCGACGGCAGAGATCGGTGCCGCGGACTCGATGACGAGGTCTCCTCGGTCCAAGGGACGGACATACACGACGACGCCATTGTCCTGATCGCCGTTCATGTCTGCTGCAGGCACCGCTGCCCCCGCCACCTCGTAGTTGAGGACCCCTCGATGAGCTCCTGCAGTGAGCCTGTCTGTGGAGAATCCGATATCGACGGAATGCAGCTCTTCCTCGATAGTCGCCTCGGCGGGAGCCGAATCGATGGTTCCCTGCGGATTCGAATAGCGCGCACGCAGGTACGGCGGCAGCAGAGACTTGGAGTCGGGCAGGCGGAATCCGTCATGGATGTCACCACCGAATCCCCATGCTGTCTCCAGCGCCAGCTCGAGTTTCGTATCCATCCGCACCGAGTAGCTGCCATCGACGGCGATGCTGACCGTGTGCTCAGCAGTCTTGTCTCGCAGCGGGTTCGGCGCTGCATCCACTCCGCCGGGCGCTACGATCACAGTCGTGATCACCGCAGTCACGGCGAGCGCCGCCATAATGGAGAACGCTCCCCGGGTTCCGAATCCTCTCTTCGTCTCGCTCATCACTGCCTCTCCTCTGCAGGGATCGGGGATACTGTCATTCCCGTGGGAGGAGTGAAGGCGATGATTTCATGACTGTCCGTCAGGGACTCCCGCCAGACCATATGGGTTCCGTCTTCGGCCGCGTCGCCGCTGTTGATCGCATCGCTGTCATCGACTCGCGAGAATGCCTCAGCGTCACACCCGTCACCAAGATCGAAGTCGACGTTGTCGGCCGGACAGTACACCGGCCCGTCGGTGTCGATGTCCAAAGTGTGCGTCGTCGGTGTGCGCTGACCATTCCCGATCACGGGGACGGGCACGGCGAAGAATTCCTCGCCGGCCACGGTGATGAACACATCGTCAAGGACGTATTCGAGCTCGACGACATGACGGCCTTCGCTCCACGGCACGGCCTTTCCGTCGGAATCCTGCGGGGTGAACTCGAAGAGAACCCGCGGTTGGTCGAAGCCCTCCTGCTTCGTCTCTTCGACGTCGATGTGCAGCTCTCCGACTGTCTTCGGCGATGCCTGGGTCGAATCGTCGGCTGTGCTCAGCTCGACTGCTCTCAGCGCCGACGGCTTCGGCATCATCGCCAGCCTGTTGCCGGTCCGCGGATCACTGCCCACGCCGACATCACTGATCCACAGACCGACCGGTTTTCCGCCTTCAGGCGGGCTCTCGAAGATCAGCCTTTGGCGGATCTGCACTGTACCGTCCTTGTGCGGGGCCACCTCGGTGATGGTCTCCTGCGGGGACAGCGCATGTTCGGGCAGGCTTTTGGTCTCAGGGTGGGGAGCCGAGTACCGCAGCACCAGCGCGGTCACGATCACGCCGATGACGGCGACAGTGAACGCGATGCCGATGAGGAGGAGCAGCTTGGGGCGGGTCATGACTTCACACTATGGCCGGGTCCCGTCACAGGAGCTGCACAGTCGGTGCCAGACCTGGAACAATCGCTGGGTGCGGCGCTGAGACTGTGCCGCTGAGTGCGTCATCGAAGTACCTCCGCACCGGCCCCGTTCGGCCGAACCGGTGGCTCTGCTGCCGACGATCGGCAGCCGGCGGAGGAGTGTGTGAGAATGGCAGTCTGCGTCAAGCTACGCTGTGCCAACCGACCACGACTGCAGCAGGAGGTGCCATGCGATCGCCTATCCCGGATTTCCTCGATGAGACGCTCGACCGATTCCGACCGGATCGGTCCGGCGAGAATGCGGACTATATCCCGGACCTCGCCTCAGCGGATCCGGAGAAGCTCGCGATCTGCATCTCCACCCTCGACGGCGTCGAGTACACCTCCGGCGATGCCGACTATGAGTTCTCGATCCAGTCGATGTCGAAGCCCTTCATCTACGGCCTCGCCCTCGAGCAGGAGGGCCTGGCCGGGGTCCTCGAGATGGTCGGCGTCGAACCCAGCGGTGAGAAGTTCAACGAGCTCTCCCTGGACAAGAAGTCGGGTCGGCCGCTCAACCCGATGATCAACGCCGGGGCCATGACTATTCACTCCATCCTCGGCGATCCGGGTGCAAGCTTGGCCGAACGCACGGAGATCGTGCGCGCCGGACTCTCTCGCTTCGCCGGCCGAGAGCTGTCGATCGACGAATCGGTGGCCGACGGCGAATGGCGGGAAGCCTACCGCAATGTCGCCATCGCGAACATGCTCCGGTCCTACGACATCTTCTATGACGACCCCGACGAGGTGGTCCGCGGCTATATCGAACAGTGCGCGATCACCGTCACCGTCAAGGACCTCGCCATCATGGCCTCGACGCTGGCCGGCGGCGGCATCAACCCGCTGACCGGCGAACAGGTGCTCTCCCCCAGGGTCAATCGGCAGGTGCTCGCAGTCATGATGACCTGCGGCATGTACGACGCGGCCGGCGACTGGATGACAGAGATCGGGATCCCCGCCAAGAGCGGAGTCTCCGGCGGTGTCTTCGGTGTCATGCCCGGTCAGGTCGGCATCGCCACGTTCTCTCCGCGGCTGGACAGGCACGGCACGAGCGTCCGCGGAGCGAAGATCTTCCAGGACCTCTCAGATCGGCTGAGCCTGCACATCATGGATGCTCCGGAACCGGCCCGCTCGATCATCCGCCGCGACCGTCGCTTCGTCGACTCTGAGGGCAAAATGGTCCGCATCTGCAGCCTGCAGGGACTCATCCAGTGGAGCGGTTCGGAGAACGTCCTGCGCACGATGGACGAACCCGGTTCCACCACGAACACCTTCGTCCTCGACCTGCGCCGCGTCAACGAGATCAACTCCGTCGCCCGGAGCATGCTCACCGAGGCGCTGTCACGAATGAAGGACGATGGGATCCGCGTGGTCCTGCTCGACCCCGACGACATGATGCAGTGCAAAGGACCGAACTCCGCCCTTCCAGGTGTGCAGATCCTCGATTCGCTCAAATCGGTCAAAGGACTCAAACGCATCCGCGACGATCGTCGTCGGGAGATGGCCGACCGCTCCAACTGACGGGGGCCGGTGGGTGGTCGACAGAGATTTGATAAGGTGAGCCTTACTGAACCCCTGCGCCGAGGCGGCTCCACACTTCAAGGCCGACCGTGAGCTTCCAGGGGCACCCCGTTTGAGAAAGGCCGCCTGTGACGACCGCACCCAACACCCCCGAACGCACCGCACGACCCGTCCGCCAGCAGGCTGTTCTCACCGTGCTCGAGACGACCGAAGTCAGCCCGCACCTGGTGCGGATCCGCCTCGGCGGGGACACCTTCGACAACATCGATTCGAACGATGCGACCGACAAGTACGTCAAGCTCCTCTTCGCCGATCCGGCACACGGGCTCGTCCCGCCCTACGACCTGACGAAGCTGCGCGAGCAATCCCCCGAGAAGCTGCCGAGTCGCCGTACCTACACGGTGCGCGAGATCAACCTGGACGAGAAGTGGCTGAGCATCGACTTCGTCATCCACGACGATGACGGAATCGCCGGACCGTGGGCGAAGAGCGCGAAGCCGGGAGACACGCTGGTCCTCTCCGGCGCGGGCGGCAAGTACGCCCCTGCCGCCGAGTCCGACTGGCACCTGCTCATCGCCGACCATTCCGCGATCCCCGCGGTGAGTTCGGCCATCGAAGCCATGCCCACCGGAGCCACCGGGGTCGTCCTGGCCTATGTCGCCGACGACGCCGATCGCGTTCTGCCCGAGGCGCCGGAAGGCGTCGAGGTGAGATGGGTGGACTCGGACGACGAGCTCATTGCCGCAGTTGAGGGGCTCGAGTGGCGTGCGGGCACTCCGCAGGTCTTCGCCCACGGCGAGCGCGAGACGATCAAGGCGATCCGCAAGATCCTCAAGGACCGCGAAGTGCCGCGGGAGTCGCTGTCGATCTCGGCGTATTGGGCCCGCGGCCGTGCCGAGGACCAGTTCCAGGCCGAGAAGCGCGAGCCCATCGGCCAGATCGACTGATTTCCCTGCCTGGTCACACCGACCGCTCAGGTTGCCGTCGACCGCTCTAGTCACCGTCATCGTCGCCGCTGACCGCTCGAGTTGCCGTCGACCGCTCGTGCCATAGGGTGAGCGGTCGACGCCGAGGTGAGCTGTCGGCGGTCGTGTGCGGCTGGGGTTCAGCTGCGACGGCGGGCGAAGAAGTAGGCCGCAGTGCCGATGGCGATGAGACCTACAGCGATGCCGCCGAGGATGAGGTACTGACCGAGATCGGCACCGGTGCGCGGCAGCGGGTCACCGTCACCGTCGCTGGATGCTTCGGAACCGTCTGCACTCGAGCCAGCTTCGCTATCCGACTCCGCCCCGTCAGCAACCGCACCGTCAGCGCGCGAATCCGCTTCGCTGCCCGCATCGGCCCGAGCGCTGTCGTTCGCACCCGACTCGGAGTCGGACTCGCTGCCGGCCGCGTCGACCTGAGCATCCTCGGTCGCGTTGTCGTCGGCACCCGCGTTGTCGTCTGCGCCGGCGTCCTGATCTGTCCCGGCGTTCTCATCGGCGCCCGCGTTCTCATCAGCACCAGCATCCTCGTCAGTCCCGGCGTTCTCATCGTCGCCGTCGTCTCCACCGTTCGCGAGATCGGCCACCGAGTAGAGGCTCGTCGTGCCCGAGACCTCATTGCCGACGACGAGCGCAGCCTCACCCGTCGGCGACTCATCGGAGCCGAGGAACGTAATGCCCTCCGGTCCGAGGTCTCCGGCGCTCGCGAGCAGCGCAGCAGGATCCGAGGCATCTTCGATCTCGTCCTCGACGGAGACCGAGAAGGCCCGATTGTTGAAGTAGGTCGCAAACTTCGGGGCGCTCGGGTCGCTGAGGTCGAAGGCCGCTATTCCGCCGATGCGTTCGAAGCCGACGAACGCGTAGGTCGTCTCCCCCACCTCGCCGATGGTCAGCGCCTCGGGCTCTGGGCCCTTGTCGTCGCTGCGTCCTTCGAGGTTCGACTCGGAATGGTTGGAGTTGAAGAACTCGGGCACCGCCTCGGCGGTCAGCTTCTCGAACTCGTCCCCGGAATCGGCGACGAGCTTCCCGTCGGTGGTCCACACGGAGAATGAGCGGGCGCCGAAAGCCACGAGCTCCTCATAGCAGTCGCCGGCGTCGTTGAGACCCAGATCGGTGATGATGTTCAGCCGTCCGAGGTCCGCGTCGCCGAGTCTGTCAGCCAGCGGCGAGGTCTCGCACACCGGTGCGAGGCCGTCCTCGCCGAGGTCCTTGACCCTGGCCGCATCGACGAAGTCGCCCCACTCACGGGAGTCGCCCTCGTTCGCGGTCACGAGGTAATCGGTGCCGCCGGAGGTGAACGTCGAGATCGTATCGGGCATATAGGCGCCCTTGAGCCCCTCGTATTCCGTGATGTTCACGGTCGGAACATCCTCGGGATCCCGGTCCGACGCATCGAGTCCGTTGCCGGCCTGGCCATGATCTTTGAGGCCCAACGGGAGGATCTCCTCGACCGACGCCGAGGCGATATCGACGACCGCGATCGCGTTCGCTTCCTGCAGGGTCGCGTAGGCCCTGTCCCCGGCGACAGTGATGTACTCGGGTTCGAGATTGCGCGAGATCGGCAGATCCTCTTCGGGTTGGGGTCCGAAGATCCGCACATCCTCGGGCAGTGTCTTCGCTCCGCCCTCCTCGAACTCGTGGAAGTCCGCAGTGTGCACGTCCGAGTCCGACGGCGCGGCCACCTCGGCGGGGAGATCGATGACGGACACCGAGCCTTCGGGGTCGGTCGAGAAATCATCGGCCGGTTCGCCCTCGTTCGCGACCAGGGCATGGCTGCCGTCCGGAGTGACGGTGACCATGTCGGGCAGGGACCCGACGGGAACCTCGCCGAGGATGTCCGCCTCGGGGTCGTTCGCGTCGAAGAACATCACGGTGCCCGGCTGCGTCTTGTCATCGGCCTCGAGGGCGATGACGCCCAGGCCGTCCTCACGGATGGAGATCGAGTTCGCGACCCCGGTGCCCTTAATCTCGGAGACCTTCTGCGGGTTGGTCGGGTCGGAGGCGTCGATGACGTCCACGGTGGCCGCCTGGGCGTTGACGGTGAAGACCGTATCGCCGTGGACGGCGGTGATCTCGGCGGCGGACTCGTCGAACTGTCCGGTCTCGTGGGACCCGAGGAAGCCCATCTCGATCTGAGCGTCCGAGGCCGAGGAGCTGATCGGATCGTCCACTTCCGCGGCGTGAGCGGTGCTCGTGCCTGGCGCCGTGCCGCCGACGGTGAAACCGGTGGCCAACAGGAGGGCGGCCGCCGAGGCCGTGAGCGTCTTCGCGGACAGTGGGATCGTCATCGGTTCTCCGGGATCGATTGGGCGTCGCGGGCCGGCTGAACCCGCAAACACCTATTCATAGGCACCCGGAATGGACCGGTTCCGAACCGCAGATGGACGGATGGTGAACACACTCAGCGACTGCTTCGGTTAACGTCGACCGCTCACGTTATACGTATACAGTGAGCGCTCGGCGCTGAGGCGAGCGGTCGGTGAGGTCGCCAGGGAGAGCTCAGCCGAGATCGAGGTTCTCGGCCACCTCGGCGACCTTGCGCTTCGCTGCCGCATCGAGGTCACGCACCGGCAGAGGCAGGGTGTCTGCACCCACGAGTCCGAGATGTTCGGCGATGGCGGCGGTCACGCGCAGGCTTCCGCCGAATTCGGTGAACAGATCCCACAACGGCTGCAGCTCGGCCGAGAGTTCGCGGGCGAGCTGCGCATTGCCGAGTTCCGCGGCCCGGGTGATCTCGAGCATCGGCTCGGGGATGGTGCCGCCGACCGCCGTGTACCAGGCATCACAGCCGGCGATGAGGCCCTCGGCTCCATGGGCATCGCCGGAGATGCCGATCGTCACCTCACTGCCGATGGCCGCACGAATCTCTCCGATGCGCTCGTCCCATCCGGCGGGCGAGGCCGGTGTTCCGGGGATCTTGATCGAGGCCACACCGTCGAGCCCGGCCAGTTGTGAATAGAGTTCAGTGGTGAAAGTGAAGTGCGTGGTTCCGGGGTTGTCGTAGACGACGACGGGCAGATCCGTGGACTCGGTGACGCTGCGGAAGAGTGCGAACACCTCGTCATCGGTCAGCGGCTGATAGCTCACCGGCGCCAGCAGCACCCCCTGCGCCCCGGCAGCTTCGGCGGAGGCGACATTGGCCAGAACGTCTCTCGTCCGCAGTGCACCGACTCCGATGAAAACAGGGATGTCGAGGGCGGATTCGACGCTCAGCTGCGCCACCCGGGCGCGTTCGTCGGTGTCGAGGTAAGCGTACGAACCGGTCGATCCGAGCGCCGTGATCGAGTCGACTCCGGCGAGGACGAGACGTTCGATGAGACCGACGAAGGCATCCTCGTCGAGGGAACCACCTTTCAGCGGGGTCAGCGGAAAGGCACTCAGCCCGGTGAACAGGGACGGGTCGGGGGTGTTCGTCAATGATCCTCCTCGGGTGGACGCGGGCCACCGATGGCGCGAACCTCGGGTGGTCGCGACGAAACGCGGTCGGCAGCAGCGGATGGGTCCGCTTGCGTTCAGTCTGCCAGGTCAGTCGAGAGTAGGCAGGTACATCTCGAACCGATCGAACTCCGGTTGCGCCGTGGCGACTTCCACAGCCGCCGCACCGACGGCGTTGGCCGCCCGCAGCGCGCGCTCCGGTTCGAGTCCGCTGGTCAGGCCGATGGTCAGCGCCGCGCAGTAGGCATCTCCGGCACCGACGGTGCTCACGGGATTCGCGGGGACCGCCTCGGCGAAGGCGATCTGCTCACCTCTCTGCAACAGTGCCGACCCTTCCGCCCCGTAGGTGACGGCCACGAGCTTCGCGGTCTGCAGCTGCGGCAGCTGGGAGTACTCGCATTCGTTGACGATGATGAGGTCGGCACGGTCGACCACCTCGGCGGGCAGTTGAAGGGCGGGAGCCGCATTGACGGCGAGGAACCCGGGCACATGGTTCGCGAGCTCGACGATGAGATCGAGGGAGATCTCGAGTTGAGTGAGCACGGCCTCGTCGGCCCGGAATTCGATACCGTCGAGGCTGACCTCGGCATTCGCTCCTTCGCAGACGGCGATCTGATTCTCACCGTGGGCGTCGACCATGATGAGCGCGGTCCCGGTCTCGGCGGTCGCCTCGGCGATGTCATCGGTATCCACCCCGGCGGCGCGGAGGGCCTCGAGCATTGCCCTGCCGTCGGAGTCTGGGCCGACCGCACCGATCATGCGGGTCCGCGCACCGAGGCGGGCGGCAGCGGCGGCCTGGTTCGCCCCCTTACCGCCGGGAGAACGGGACAGTCTGCCTCCTCCCACGGTCTCGCCGGCGGCGGGAAGTCGGGAAGTGGTGGCGGTGATATCGGCGTTGATGCTGCCGACGACCGTCAGGGAGCAGTCGATGGTCATGGCCCCATTATCGACGATCGAAAGAGGGCGGATCGACGACGATTGTCGGCGATCGGAATCGGGCGGGTGTTGGCAAAACGTGGGCACACAGCGAACATGAGAGAAGCCCCGCGATCCATCTGCACAGATCACGGGGCTTCCCGATCGGGGTGAGTAACGGGACTTGAACCCGCGACATCCGCGACCACAACGCGGCGCTCTACCAGCTGAGCTATACCCACCACATGCGCTGCGCCTTCAGGCGCAGACAGCAAGATACATCTTAACCGCACCCGCCTGACCCGGGCAAACCAGAACCGCCCCTTCGGCTCGATGAGACGCAGATCTCATTACATGCAACGATTCAGTAGCGATCTATAACGGTTTCGGAAAACTGGTAGGAGCGACCCTCGACATTCATTAGTATTGACTCGGCCCTGTCCTCGATAGATGTCAAGGAACCCTGTACATGCCTCGTGCGTTGATCTCCGTCTCCGATGACGGGTTCACCTACACCACCCTCAACGGGGCGACGAGTCGCTATTCGGACACCGGACAGGCCATCTCCTACCTCGGCGACTATGCCAAGGAGACCGCGACTCCCCTGACCGTGACGATCGACGACGGTACGAAGACGACCGAGATCGGCATCGATGTGAATGGCCGAGTCGGGGCGGTTCCCAAATACAACACCGGCGCCGAGGAGGTCGCGGACGAATCATCGACCGCTTCGTCCGCGCATGGTTCGGCTGAGACGGCCGGACAACCGGACGACGCCGACCAGAACACAGGCGGCGAGAACACGAACGGCCAGAGCACACACGGCCAGTCCGCCAGCGGGCAGAACGGCTTCGCAGCCTATGACGACTCATCAGGGTCGAACGGCGACAGCTACCCGATGGGCACTCCGTTCTCCGGACCGGCCGCACCGGCCACGCCGACAGTGAAGAAGACACCGGTGCGCAAACGGTCGACACGCAACCGTCCGCAGCGACTGAAGAAGATCACCATCCCAGGACTCGTGCTCATCGGTCTGGCGATCCTTATGATCGGCGCCTTCGTCGTTCCCAATATCGTCCCCGTCGACTCCCCCGATACCCCGCAGACGATCGGTTCGGAGCAGCAGGTCAACCCCGCCTCCGAACTCTCCGTCGACAATACCCAGGACATAGTTCCCAGCTACGACAACTCCCCCACGTGGGAAGCCGAGGTGCCCAAGCGCGCCTCGGTGACAGCCTCCGATCGCGGCGTGCTCCTCGTCAACGACAACCGCCTCGAAGTCCTCGACGCCGACACCGGCAAGTCCCGGTACAAAGCCAAGATCGATCAGTCCCCGACCTTTGCCGTCGATACCGTCATCGACGGCCGCCCGGCCCTGCTGTGGCAGTCGGGCAATACCGCCGAGGCGCTCTTCGACGGGGAATCGAAGCCGAAGACCTACCAGTTGCCGGAGAAAGCCCGCATCACCTCCGCAGGCAAGAGCGTGCTCATCAAGTCGGGCAACAAGCTCTCGACCTTCGGCGCCGAGGGCCTGGAAGACGTGCCCACCCCGCAGGCCGGCTCGACACCGATGGCCATCGACGATGATGAGATCTTCAGTTCGGACTGGAACGGTCCGGTCACAGCGAAGAACATCAAGTCCGGCGACGAACGCAGCATCAAGCTCGAAAGCCCCGGTGACGAACTGAAGATCATCGACTGGATCTCCGCTGGCCACGGCAAGGCGATCACGTTGTGGGGCGAACAGGGCGCTTCGACGAACTCGGGTCACAGGATCCAGCTCGTCGTCCACTCCCTCGACGACGGGTCGATCCTCTCGACTGTGACCACGACAACTGACATCGTCGGCGAGAAGTCCTGGGTGCGCGGGCAGGCGGGAGAACGCGCCTATATCGGTCCATATCTCTTCGACCTGGAGACGGGTCTGCTGCTGATGGACGTCTCCAGCCGTGATATCCATCTCTCCGAACCGCGCGGATCCATCGTGCCCTGCACGATGGACACGAGCACCTCGTGCCTGCTCGCCGGCAAACAGGCGTTCAAGACCGATACCGACCTGCTGGCGGTCGTCGACAAGGGCAACGAGGCCCTGGTGCTCGGTGACGACTCGACCGTTCGCGCATATCCGAAGAAGTCAGAGACGCAGGATCGCTGATTCCGCGCCACGGCGAAACACGCCTACGGCTTTAACACATCTGGCCGAGACATTAAGATAGTGCCCGATGTGTCTGAACGTCATGTCCCCTTGACCCAATGAAGTCGGAATCCCCACCGCGAAGGAACGTAGTGCCAGTCTCACACAGGTTCAGCCGCAGAGCCGCCGCAATCGGCGCCGCGCTTGCCCTGGCAGCACTACCTATCTCGGCGACGTTCACACCTGCATTCGCGCAGCCGAGTCCGACCCCCACGGCCGAAGCCAGTTCGAACGCGGAGGCAGGTGCTTCCGCCGGAGCAGATTCCGATTCCGGCGATGACGCTGGTTCAACTGCTGACGGCACCAATGGTGCCGACGCGGATTCGAGCAGCGCCGAATCCGAGGGAGGGGCCGACAGCGGCCCCGATCCGGGTCCAACCGAAGACGGTGACAAGGCCTGCAAGGATCAGGAGTGGACCTCGGACGAACCGTGCGCGATCGAGGGCGAACTCACCGCCAAGTGGCAGATGATCGGCAATCAGCTGTCCGTTCCGAAGAACAATCAGGAAAACCCTGAAGGCACCTTGCCGGAGAGTTGGGTCGGAAAGACTTTCAAGGCACCGGAACAGTCGATGAAGCGCATTCCGGCACAATCGTCCGCCGACGACAACGCTGATTCGGGCACGAGTGATTCGGACACCGACGACAGCGGACAGTCCGTTGCCGAGGCGACCGCTGAAGCAGCACCCACAGTGTACTTCTTCAACAGCGACGGCAAGGTCGTTGCCAAGGGCCAGGCCGACCCGATGGACTTCAAAGAGTTCGCGCCTTCCGGACCCGACCCTGAATGGACGTTTGAGGTCAAAGACGGGACGATCGTCGTCACCGATGGGCAACCCTATCCCGACAACGAGGACGGGGCCGACGCATCCACCGACCCCGACGGCTCCACGCCGGACGATTCGGAGACCGGCACCGAAAAGGATGGGACGGCAGACAGCGATCCCTCTCCAACAGCGGATGGGTCGACCTCATCCGAAGGTGCCGAGGCAGACAGTGACCCGGACGGCGGCAAGACCGCCAGCAAGGACGGCGCCACCTCCGACGACGGCTCTGCGAACGACCGCGGGGCCGGCAAGGACGGGTCGTCTGCGGACAGCGACACCTCAACGGACAGCACCACCTCGACCGATGGCTCCACCTCATCGGATTCGGGATCGAAGGGTCGCGCGAACACCTCGGGTGACAAGGACTCCGACGGCCGAGAATCTGACGCCGACACCGGCTCAGGCTCGGACGGCTCACGCGGCAGCGATTCCGACAGATCGGGCTCCGATTCGGACTCCGGCGACGATGACGAGAAGGAATCGGACAAGGATGGTTCCGGCTCGTCGATCGGAGCCTCTGATGCCGACGGCACCACCCCGGACCCGTCGAACGGCAACGGCTCCCCCGATGATGAGCGCGAGACCATTCCCGGCAACGCTGGTGACGAATGGCTGCCCGGGGATGACGAGGATACCGAAACCCCTGACTACTCGGACCCTGTGCCTCGCAACCCCGACGAGCCTGCGCCCAAAGACGATACGGACCTCATCACGGGTGGCGATCAGCCGTCCCCGCGAGCCAACCAGAATCCGGCGACCTCGTTCGGCGAATCCATCATTTCCACGATCGTCAGCTCCTGGCCCATCTTCGTCCTCGCCGCCTCCGGAATGGCCGCGGTCGGGTTCATCATCTACCTCATGGGACGCCGCAGAAAACAGGAGTGAGGCCGCGTGGGCCTCTTCGACTCCGAACTGCGAGTCATCGCCGCTGCCGAGCAGCTCGTTAGCGGACTCGGCAGCGATGACAACCACACCGTTGCCGCTGCCGCGATGGACGCTACGGTCGCATCCACACCGGCGTCAACGTCTTTCACTTCACCGGCGGACCCTGCGCGGAACTCGTCGTGATCGGTGCCGCCGCGGCAGCGAACGCCGGACCCCTGGTCACGATCGCAGCGGTTGGCGACCGGAACCGCGGTGTGCTGGCCCCGTGCGGACGCTGCCGTCAGGTCATCCTCGACCTCCATCCCGATGCGCTCGTCGTCGTGCCCGACGACACCACGGGCCAGACGTCGATTGCCCCGATCCCCGCCCTGCTCCCCCACTCCTATCGGCACCCGGATTCTGATCCCAAACGGCTACTGAGGTTCCACGCTAGATACTTCGAGGCCGTCGCGGACGGGACGAAGACGCTGACGGTGCGGTGGAACGAAGGCCACTGCACGGGTCCGGCTCTGGCGTACTTCGAGAACACCGCGCATGGCACGCTCCCCGTGGAAGTCGCCTCGGTGATGGTGAAGCGACTCGACGAACTGCGACCTGAGGATCTCGACCTCACCCGCCCGAGTGGATTGGAGCGGTATATCGCCAATCTCCGCGGTCACTACCCGACCATGCCCGCGGACGCGAGCGTCGAGATCGTAAGATTCCGTCGAACCGCGGCCGATATCTGACACTCACAGTGCCCAGCCGCTAAGCTGGACAGCGAAGCACTGTGGCACAAGGTCACAGACGCAGCAAAGCATTCTCGACCGGGAGGACTCGACCCGATGACTGACAACGTCTACACCTCAGATGTGACCGTCGACCAGGCGACAACCGCGCAGCTCGCGGAGTCGATCCGACTGCGCGAGGAGCGCATCGCCGAGAACATCGACGAGCTCGTCGGCCGCATCCACCCGAAGGTGCTGGCGACGCGGGCAGTCAACAAGGCGAAGTCCGAGGTCGTCGAGGAAGACGGCTCCCCCAAGCCCGAGATCATCGCACTCGGTGCCGGTGCCGTCCTCGGTGTGGCCGCCCTCATCGTCGGACTCTCCGGTCGCAAGCGTGGCTGATGCCGCACTACCGATCCGGATGCTCCATGACCGGATCCTGCTCGAACCCAGCGCGGAAGCCGGGGAACGCAAATCCTCGGCGGGCATCGTCATTCCCGCCACCGCCAGCATGGGCAGACGCCTCGTGTGGGGCAAGGTCGTAGCGGCGGGCCCCCATGTGAGGCAGGCCAACCTCGGCGATACCGTCCTCTACGATCCCGAGGAACTCGCCGAGGTGGAGCTCGAGGGACGCGCGTATGTGCTGTTGCGCGAACGCGACGTCCACGCGATCTCCGAACCGGCCGAACAGTCGAGTTCCGGAATGTATCTCTGAAGTGCCTCCGGGCATCGAGGGCGAATCCGGTGCGGTGGAGGGACTATTGATCAGTGGGTTCCGGGTCGCCGGATTCGCGGGCAAAGGGACTCTGACCAGGGGCTTGCGACCTTCATCACAAAACTGAATATGGGCCGATCTCGGTTTGCATGATCGGTCGACACCTGAGTAATATTAATTCTCGTTGCACAGCATGTGCGGCAAGCACCTCTAGCTCAATTGGCAGAGCAACTGACTCTTAATCAGTGGGTTCCGGGTTCAAGTCCCGGGGGGTGCACAGCATAGAGAGAACCGCCTTCGACTTCGGTCGGAGGCGGTTCTTTCGCATTCACACCATCTGCCGGTGGGGTTCTGTTTCCGGCGAGGAGCATTCGCCTGCGGGATTTGCCAATAGCCCAACTGGGGGTGAGCAGCCCATGCTTGAAACTGGGCTGCTCACCTCGGAGTGGGCTATTGCGGGATTCCGGCCGGGCCGCTCATGGCATACGGCTTGCCGCCCCGCGGCTCAGTCCTGGCCGGCGCGGGCGTAGGCGCCGAGCACCTGGCGCTCGGAATCACCGAGGTAGGCGCCGAGGATCTTCGCCGCAGCCACCGGCCCCTCCGTGCGGTAGATCTCGACGACTTCCTTGTTGCGGCCGATGAACGGCGCATGGAGGAAGTCGAGGACCTCGACCTTGAGGAATGCCAACCGCAGCTCGGCGAGCACATTGGAGAACGACTGCATCAGCCGCCTGCTGTCCGAGAGCGAGACGACGGCATTGTGGAACTCCATGTTCGCCGTGCCGACCTCCAGCCAGTTCTCTTCGGCAGCGAACTTCTCGGCGGCTTCGACGGCCGCCTCCATCCTCACGGCGTTCGGGTGATTGCGCGGAGCGTGCTCGAGCACCGAGCACTCGACATGATGGCGCACCCGGTAGATGTCGACGACATCGGCGGTGCTCGGTGACGCCACTGAGACGCCTCGGTGCGGGATATGCGTGACCAGGCCCTGCTCCCCGAGGACCCGGAACGCCTCACGCAGAGTATTGCGCGACACATCGAATTCCTTCGCCAGCGCGGTTTCGGACAGCCGCTCACCGGGGCGCAGCTCTCCAGCGATGAGGCGGTCAGTGAGCCTGTTGACCAGGGACGAATCGTGATTCACCTCTCCATCCTACTGAAACAGCACCCCGAACTCCCATCCGTCCGTCGACAAAGCGACGAAGAAAAGTGTGACCCCCGTCTATGTTTGTTGAACAATGAGTGCTAGATTGTTTACCACTTCACGTGTGCCAGGACACAGACATCGCTGTTCTCACCCCATCGGCGCACACGAAGGAACAATTGACCACCAGACAGTCGGAGACTCCCATGTCACACGCACCGGAATCCCAACCGCCGGAATCCTCTTCTACGGATGGGGCCGCCTCGGGCCTTGACAATGCCAAGAGCGAAATCGGATCCAAGATCAGCCGCAGCGCGATCATCGGCGCCATCTTCCTCATGGCCACCTCGGCGATCGGTCCGGGCTTCATCACCCAGACAGCCACATTCACGGCTCAGATGGGTGCGGCCTTCGCCTTCGCGATCTTCGCGTCGATCCTCATCGACATCGCCATCCAGCTCAATATCTGGCGGATGGTGACCTCCTCGGGCAAACGCGCAGCCCAGCTGGCCTCCTCGGCAGTGCCGGGATCGGGCATCCTCCTGTCCGTCCTGATCGTCGTCGGCGGACTGGCCTTCAACATCGGCAATATCGCCGGTGGCGGCCTCGGCCTCAATGCGCTGCTGGGCATCGACCCGAAGCTCGGCGGACTGCTCACCGGCGTCCTGGCGATCGGCATCTTCCTGTTCAAACGCGCCGGAAAGGTCGTCGACGCCGTCGTCCTCGTCCTCGGCGTCGGGATGATCATCCTCACCTGTGTCGTCGCCATCGTCTCGAACCCGCCGGTCGGTGAGGCGATCAAACAGTCGTTCGTGCCCGACACCATCAACTTCGCCACCGTGACGACGATCGTCGGCGGCACCGTCGGCGGCTACATCACCTACTCCGGTGCCCACCGCTATCTCGACTCGGGCAAGACCGGCCCGGAGAATGCCGGTTCTGTCATGCGCTCGGCTCTGTCGGGGATCCTCGTCACCGGTGTCATGCGCTACGTCCTCTTCCTCGCCATCCTCGGCGTCGTCGCCTCCGGCGTCGCTCTCGACCTCGACTCGAGCGTGGCCAACCCCGCCGGTCAGGCCTTCGCCGCAGTCCTCGGCGATGCGGGAATGCGCATCTTCGGCGCGATCTTCTGGGCCGCGGCTCTGAGCTCGGTCATCGGCGCCGCCTACACCTCGGCGACGTTCCTCTCGGCGTTCTCCAAACGCCTCGAAGGCGGCTGGCCGCTGCAGCTGGCGACGGTGTCCTTCATCGTCGTCTCGCTCGTCGTCTACCTCGTCCTCGGCACGGCACCTGCCACACTGCTCGTCTTCGTCGGCGGCTTCAACGGGCTCATCCTGCCGATCGGTCTGACGATCTTCATGTACATCGGCTGGTTCAGGCCGCGCCTGCTGCGCACTGATTCGTACCCGAAGTGGTTGCTCATCATCGGCACCGCGGCAACACTGGTCACGTGGTACACGGCCACACAGTCCATCGGCCCCATCTTCGCCATGATCGGAATCGGAGGGTGACATTGTCTGTCAACAGCGAACTGAGAATCGACCTCAACTCTGACCTCGGGGAGAACGTCCCCGACCGTGTCGTCAGTGACGATGCCGCCATGCTCGGCCTCGTCACCAGCGCCAACGTCTCCTGCGGGTTCCATGCCGGCAACCCGGAAGGCATCCGCGCCACCGTCGACGCCGCCACGAAGGAAGGTGTCGTCATCGGGGCCCACCCCGGATACGACGACTACGAGGGCTTCGGCCGCCGCGCCCTCGACGTGCCCGCCGCCACTCTGCAGGCCCAAGTCGAATACCAGATCGGCGCGCTCATCGGCCTGACCACAGCCGTCGGCGGAACCGTCTCCTACGTCAAACCCCACGGCGGTCTCTACAACGCGATCGTCCACGATGAGGCGCAGGCGAAGGTCGTCGTCGACGCGATCACAGCCATCGACGACTCGTTGGTCTTCCTCGGACTCGCCGGCAGCGTGGCCAACCGCGTCGCCGCCGAGGCGGGACTGACCGTGGCCGCCGAGGCTTTCGCCGATCGGTCCTACAACCCCGACGGCTCCCTGGTCTCCCGGTCGGAACCGAACGCTGTCCTCCACGACCCAGAGGCCGTGGCCGCCCGCGTCCTGCGCCTCGTCCAGACCGGACAGGTCGAAGCCGTCGACGGCACCCTCGTCGACGTCGACGCGCAGTCCATCTGCTTCCACGGCGACAGCCAGGGATCCATCGACATGGCCCGGGCCGCCCGTGATCTCCTCGAATCCGAAGGCGTCACGATCGCCGCCTTCGCCGGAGCCGGACGATGAACACTGCCACCACCAGCACATCTGCCATGGACACGATGCGGGCTGCGGGTGCGGAAGCCCGCGCACGCATCCGGGCAGGATTCGACGGTCCCACCTCGGGGATGGCACCGGGACTCGTCCAGGCGAACGTCATCTCCGTCCCCGCGGACTGGGCCTTCGACGTTCTCCTCTTCACCCAGCGCAACCCGAAGCCGTGCCCGGTCGTCGACGTCCTCGAACCCGGACAGCTGGCATCCGCACTCGCCCCGGGCAGCGATATCCGCACGGACATTCCCGGATACCGGATCTGGGAGAACGGCGCCCTGACCGACGAGGTCACCGACGCCACTTCAGTCTGGGAGCAGCATCCGGACCTCGTGTCCTTCCTCATCGGCTGCTCATTCACCTTCGAAAACGGCCTCACCGAAGCGGGCATCCCGATCCGCCACCAGGAGGCCGGTCGCAACGTGCCGATGTACCGCACGTCGACGGCCTGCCGTCCCGCCGGCCGGATCAGCGGAGACATGGTCGTGTCCATGCGCCCGATCCCGGCCTCCCAAGTCGCCGAGGCAGTGCGCATCACCGACCGCTTCCCCGCCGTCCACGGTGCACCGATCCACATCGGCGAACCCTCCCAGATCGGCATCGATGACCTCGGCGCCCCGGATTTCGGTGATGCTCCGGCCATCGAAGACGGCGACATTCCCGTCTTCTGGGCCTGCGGAGTCACTCCACAGGCAGCCATCCAGGCGTCGAGAATCCCCTTCGCGATCACCCACTCACCTGGGAAGATGTTCATCACTGACGAACCGGAAGACACCTACCGCCAATGACCTCGACACCTCCGGCCGACTCCCTGACCTTCCACACCGCCTCCACGCGCCACCTCCTCGTCGAATGCGCGGACCTGGGCACGACGATGGCCCTGCACCACAGTCTTGAAGCCGCCGATCTGCCCGGCGTCACCGAACTAATCCCCGCCGCCCGAACAGTGCTGATCAGTTTTGATCCCGCACGCACGAACGCCGAGATCCTCGCCGAGGCAGTGCGCGGGCTCGGGCACACCGAGTCGGCCTCGGATGCGGCCCGTGAGGTGACGATCGATGTCCACTACGACGGGGACGACCTCGCCGAGGTGGCCGACCTCCTCTCTGTCTCCCCCGCCGAGGTGATCAAACGCCACCAGGCCGCAACCTGGCAGGTCGCGTTCGCCGGGTTCGCCCCCGGCTTCGGCTACCTCGCCGGCGACGACGAACTCTTCAACGTTCCCCGCCGCTCGTCCCCACGCACGCGAGTGCCCGTGGGATCGGTGGCATTGGCCGGCGAGTTCACCGGCGTCTACCCCCGCTCCTCCCCCGGCGGCTGGCAGCTCATCGGACGCACCGATGCGAAGCTGTGGGACCTGGACCGGGAACCACCGGCCCTGTTCGTACCCGGCACGATCGTGAAATTCGCCGAGGCGGGGCGCGAGACCGTCGAGGTCGCGGGCTCGAGTGCGGGGTCAGGTTCGTCAGGTGCGGCAGGTTCGTCAGGTGCGGCAAGTTCGGCGTCGGATTCTGCGGTGGATTCAGCAGCGGATTCGGCGTCCGATTCGGCGGCTGCTGCCACCCACTCCCTCGAGGTGCTGCGTCCCGGGCTGCAGCTGCTCGTCCAGGATCTCGGTCGCCCCGGTTTCGCTTCGATGGGAGTCTCCGCCGCCGGTGCCGCCGACCGCACCGCGTTGACCACCGCCAACCGTCTTGTCGGCAATGCCGAAACCGCGGCCGGGCTGGAGAGCTTCGGGGGCGCAGTGCTCCTGCGCTCCACGGGTGACGGCGTCGCCGCTGTCACCGGGGCCACCGGAGCGATCACCGTGACCGCTGCCGATGGCACGGTCCTCACGCCCCGCCTCGGCGAGGCCTTTGCCCTGGCCGACGGGGACGAACTCGAGCTCGGACCAACCGAGCGCGGAGTCCGCCGCTACCTCGCCGTGCGCGGTGGAATCGCTGTCGAGACGGCTCTCGACAGCAGCTCCGCCGACACCCTGGCCGGGCTCGGTCCGGCCGCCGTGGACAAAGGCACCACGGTGGGAGTGCACGATCCGCGGACGGCGCCCCACCTCGTCGATCCCAATCCCACGCAGCCAAGGGATCTTCCCCAGGCGGGTGAGACCGTGATGCTGAGCGTGACGCTGGGACCGCGCGAGGATTGGTTCACCGAGGCCGGGATCGAGACTCTGCTGTCACAGGAGTGGACGGTCACCCACGAATCCGACCGGGTCGGACTGCGCCTGAACGGTGAGGTTCCACTCGAACGTGCCCGAACCGGAGAGCTGCCCAGCGAAGGCGCGGTCACCGGTGCCCTGCAGGTTCCGCCGAACGGTCAGCCGGTGCTCTTCGGACCCGACCATCCGCTCACCGGCGGCTATCCGATCATCGCCAGCGTCGATGATGTCGACCTCGCCGCGCAGCTGCCTCCCGGCGTGAAGCTGCGCTTCACCACCTCTGCCCGACCGACGTCGAACGCCCACCCGGCCGAGCCGTCCCGCACCGCAGCAGGATCCCGCACCAACGAGAACGAAGGCTGAACAATGTCGAGAATCCTCATCGCCAACCGCGGCGAGATCGCCGTCCGCATCATCCGCGCCTGCGCCCAGCACGGGCACACTTCGGTGGCTGTCTACGCTGATCAGGACGCCGACGCCATGCATGCCCGGTTCGCAGACGAAGCGTTCGCTCTGCCTGGGACGACAGCGGGTGACACGTACCTCAACATCGATGCGATCCTCTCCGCAGCGAAGTCCGCCGGTGCCGATGCCGTCCACCCCGGGTACGGATTCCTGTCCGAGAACGCCGATTTCGCCGCCGCCGTCGAAGCCGCCGGCCTCATCTGGATCGGTCCGACCGCGGACACGATCACGGCCCTCGGCGACAAGGTCACGGCCCGTCAGCTCGCGCAGAAGGTCGGCGCTCCCCTGGCACCGGGCATCGACCGTCCCCTCGAGAACGCGGCCGAGGTCGAGTCCTTCGCCGCCGAGGCGGGACTGCCGATCATCATCAAAGCCGCCCACGGTGGCGGCGGACGCGGAATGAAGATCGTCCACGAGCTGTCCGAGGTAGCCGGTGCCTTCGAATCGGCGACCCGTGAGGCCGTCGAGGCTTTCGGTAGGCCCGAGTGCTTCGTCGAGAAGTTCCTCGAGCGTCCCCGCCATGTCGAGGTCCAGATCGTCGGCGACGGTCAGGGTCGGGTCGTGGCCGTCGGTGACCGCGACTGCTCCGCTCAGCGGCGCAATCAGAAGCTCATCGAGGAAGCACCCGCCCCGGGACTGACGGATGAGCAGCGTGAGCGCCTGCACCGTTCGGCCGAAGCCATCTGCGCCGAGGTGGACTATCGCGGTGCCGGCACCGTCGAGTTCCTCCTCGCTGCCGATGGCACCATGACGTTCCTCGAGGTCAACACCCGACTGCAGGTCGAACATCCCGTCACCGAGGTGACCTCAGGGGTCGATCTCGTCGCCGAACAGTTCCGCATAGCCTTCGGACAGGGACTGTCGCTTGCGTCGACCCCGCAGCCGGTCGGTCATGCGATCGAGCTGCGCATCAACGCCGAGGATCCCGGCCGCGGCTTCCTGCCGACTCCGGGACGCATCGATGTCCTCGACGTGCCCGGGGGCCTCGGCGTGCGATGGGATTCCGGTGTGCGTGCCGGTGACACCGTACAGCCGGCCTTCGATTCCCTCTTCGCGAAGCTCATCGTCCACGGTCCCGACCGCGAGCAGGCGATCGCGCGCACCGTGACAGCGGCGAAGGAACTCCATGTCGAGGGTCCGGCCACGGTGGTGCCGTGCTCCCTGGCGATCCTCACCGATGAGGCGTTCACCGGTCTCGGCGTCGACGGTGTCGACGGCATCCACACGCAGTGGATCGAGGCCGAGCTGCTGCCGCGCTTCGAGACTCAGGACCGCCCGGCCCCGGTCGCCGATGGCGAGATGCAGCGGATGTCGATCGAGATCGATGGGAAGCTCACCACGATCGGGCTGCCCGCCGGACTGCTCGCTGCCCTCGGCTCGGTCGGTGGGACCGGTCAGGGCGGCACGGGTCAAGGCGGCGAGGTCGGTGGCGCCGGAAACGGTGGAGCCGCCTCGGCGAGTGCCGGGGATGTCACCGCTCCTGTGCCGGGCAGCCTAGTGGACTTCCTCGTCGAAGACGGCGAGCAGGTGGCGGCCGGTGACGAGGTCGCTGTGCTCTCGGCGATGAAGATGGAGACCCGGGTCGAAGCCCCGGTCGCGGGAACGCTGCGCCAGGTCGCGGCGGTCGGCGACGTCGTGGCGGTCGGGCAGGCCATCGCACGGGTCGACTGAGACGGCGGGCTGCCTCGGCGAAAGGATCGGTCGAGGTGACTGCGTGCATCGGTCGAGGCATCGGGCTCGGCAACGGAATAGAGTGGTGGTCAGCAATGGTTGTCCATCATGGAGACCACCCCAATCAGGAGGAGCATTCATGTCACGTCTGTCGGTCGGCGACACCGCCCCGGAGTTCACCCTCGTCAACCAGGACGGGAAGTCCGTCAGCCTCAGCGATTTCCGAGGTCAGCGGGTCGTCGTGTACTTCTACCCCGCCGCTATGACCCCGGGCTGCACGACCGAGGCCTGCGATTTCCGGGACTCGCTGTCGGCACTCAAGGCCGCCGGAATCGCCGTCGTCGGCATCTCCCCGGACAAGCCGGAGAAGCTGCAGCAGTTCATCGAGAAGGAAGGTCTCAACTTCGACCTCCTCTCCGATGAGGACAAGACGATGATGACCGAGTGGGGTGCCTTCGGCGAGAAGAAGAACTACGGCAAGGTCGTCCAGGGCGTCATCCGCTCGACCGTCGTCGTCGATGCCGAGGGCAAGGTCGAACTCGCCCAGTACAACGTCAAGGCCACCGGGCACGTCGCCCGCGTGCGCAAGGAGCTCGGCATCGACGCTGCCTGAGTCTGCTGCAACTTGAGCGTCGGGCGGGCTGAACTGCCCGTGCTCAACGTGAGCATCGGGGCGGTCCGAGTTTTCAACAACTCGGGCCGCCCCTGCTAATCTTGAGGACGTTGCGGCCGCGAGGGTGGCCGCTTCAGCGCGAGTGGCGGAATTGGTAGACGCGCTGGATTTAGGTTCCAGTGTCTTCGGACGTAGGGGTTCAAGTCCCCTCTCGCGTACCGCGGTCCCCGGCGCGAAAGTCGAGAGGCTTCCGCGCCGGGGACTTTTCTGTCGTCACTTCTGTACGCGAACAGACGCGGAGAACGTAGTGTGGTCATTGGTGCACCGAACCTAGTGAGAGGACTGCCGATGACGACGTCCCCGGCCCCGACGATCCGCCCCACCGCTCCCGCCGACGAGGCCCGGTGGAAGGAGCTCTTCCGCGCCTACCGCGAGTTCTACCGACTGGAGCCCTCCGAGGAGATCGTCTCCCGCGTGTGGTCGTGGCTGACCGACTCCGCCCATGAGTGCCAGGGACTCGTCGCCGAGGCGGACGGATCGATCGTCGGAATCGCCGACTATCGTCGTTTCTCGCGTCCCTCGACAGGCAGCGTCGGCATCTGGCTCGACGATCTCTTCACCGATCCCGAGGCGCGCGGCCGAGGTGTCGGTCGTGCATTGATCTCCCGGCTGCAGATGATCGCCGCGGCCGAAGGCTGTTCGGTGGTCCGGTGGATCACCGCCGATGACAACGCTCAGGCTCAGGTGCTCTATGACGATGTCGCAGCGAAGACGAACTGGCTCACCTACGACGCGAAGCCGACGGAGTCGTGAGCACTGAGTTGCCGAGTGAGGAGAGGCCGAGCTCGGTGGAGCCGGAAGAACAGGCAAGCTCAGCGAACGCCGGTGCTGACCGCGAGGTGCTGTTGTGCTGCCTGCTGTGGGCGCGCGAAGGACAGGCCGAGGCACTGACAGCCTACGAGAACGGTGTTCTCGCGCTGATCTCCGAGCACGGAGGGCGCGTCGTCAATCGTGCCAAGAGCGACGGGGCCCAGGGGCGTCCCAACGAGGTGCAGTTCTATCGGTTCGAATCCACGGAAGCGCTCGATTCCTACCTCGCAGATCCGCGACGTCAGGCGCAGGCCGCCGAACGCGATCGCGTCATCGCCAGGACGGAGCTGTTCCCAGTCAGCTTTCTTCCGACCGAGTGAGGTCCTGCGCGAAGTGCTGCTGTGCGAGCAGGACCAGCGCCTCGAGCAGCGGTCGGCGCAGCACGCTGCCGAGGACGACTCCGCGGATCCGCTCCTCCAGACTGACTGCGTCGCTGATCGCGTCGAGGTCGGTGCGACCGACGTCTTCAGCGGCCTCGAGATAGGCGTCGAGCCGGTCGAGGATCGGAGTCAGGTTCTCCGTAGTCAACATGGCAACCGCGTTCACAGCCGCCCGATAGGCCGGTGACGACTTCGCGCAGTGCCACCCTCGCGCAGTGATCGCGCGGTCGAGTATCGCCGAGGCGGCTGTATCGTCCGTCTCGGCCTCGTCGATGAGCGCGTCCTGGACGACGCCCATCGCTTCGACTTCCGAGGCCTGCCCGTCCACCGCATCAACGACGGCTCGCACCTTCGCCAACGGCAGTCCGGCCACCGACGTCAGCGCCCCGATGAGGTGCAGCCGCTCGAGATGAGTGCGATCGTAGACGGCTTGATTCACGCTTGTCCGTCGTCCCGGCTGCAGCAGTCCTTCGCGGAGGTAGTACTTGATGGTCGGCACGCTGAGGCCCGAACGACGGGACAGCTCCGCCATCCTCATCCCCGACTTCTCCGCTGATTCCTGCATCGTCATCTCCTCCCGGCACTGACAGCAATGTTCGGTGACTGATCTTGCTCGACCCTAGCAGATACCTCTACTATCTATTATGGATAGTATAACTACCTATTAAGAGGAGAGGTCATGGATGCCTTGACTTTGGCTGCGGTCCTCGTCACCGGCTTCGTCGGCTCAGCGGAATTCGGATCGGCCGCCTTGGTTCATCCAGTGATCCGTCAGCTGAGGACGGACGATCAGCTGATCATGGAGAGGGGCCTGCTGAAGACGTTCGGCCGGGTGATGCCGGTGGGGGATGACCGCGGCGACCGCCCTGGCCATCATCATTGCCATCGATGAGCCCAACGCATGGCTGGCATCGGCAGCAATCAGCCTCAGCGTCGCCCTCGTCGTGACGATCATCGGGAACGTCCCGATCAACACCCGGACGGGACGGATCACCGAGGAGACCGCCCCCGAGGGATTCATCGCCATGCGCAGACGGTGGGACGCCTTCCAGATCGTGCGCGCTTCACTGCAATTGCTCGGATTCGTTCTTGTCGCGGTCGGAGCCGTCGGACTCGCCTGAGCACCCGTCAACGTTCATCTCGCCGTCAGGGATGTTCCGGCACGCGCGTCGCAGCACTCTGACCTCTGAGGTTTCAGTCCATCTGTCGCCGGAGTTCGGCGACTCCGCTCCCGGTCAGATCTCTCAGCGCTTCCGGTCGACCGGCCATGGCCATGACGAGGTCGAGGACACGACCGGTCACCTCCAGCCCGCTTCCGGATTCGAAGTCGGCGTCGACAGCACTGAGCTTCAGCCCTTTGACCAGGGTCTTCGAGTTCACGGCGAAGTCCTTAGAGGCGAAGTATCGGGCCACCTCGACGGTCGCCTCGGCGCCAGGGGTCAGGTCGAGTTCCAGTGGTCGTGCGATGTCCTGGCCGTGGACGATGACTTCACCCAGGAAGGCCGGGAAGTCTTTGGTCGGCGCGATAGTCAGTGGGATCGAGCTGTGGAACTTCGCAAGGGTCTCCTCAGGTGAGCCACCGAGACGGCGCTCGAGCAGTCGCGCATTGTGTTTGGCAGGATCGAATCCCGCCCGAACGATGCTGCGGATCCAGGCCCACTTCCCGGTGTTGGCTGCGGCTGTCAGGTGGGCGACGACCTGCTCGACCATCCAGTCTGCACACAGAGTGGCGAGCGCCCACTGCTCCGGTTCGAGCGTGGAGAGCAGATCGGCCAGGCGCGCGCGTTCCGTGTGGATGAGGTCCCAGTATTCGGCTTCGTTCATCTGCTCGTCCCCTGTGATTCGTCGCCCGAGACGCTGACGCACCCCTCGTCTTCTACGTCGAACAGCAACCGGAAGCGTTCGCAGACGACCGGCATCTCGGGCGCGAATCCGCGCCGGCCATGCTCTTGCCAAAAACGCTCATGGATCTCGCGCCAGGCGGCCTGGGTTCGGTCGCCTTCCCCTTCCGAATGGGCATGCTCGGCGGTCACCTCGCAGAACGGAACGATGTCGATCGCCGTGGTTTCGATGAGGGCTCTCGGCCGGCCTCGGCCGTCGAGGATGATGCTCAGTTCACCCACCTCGGGTACGGATTCGTCATCGGCTTCGATGTCCCACAGCGCCGAGGCGGTGCCCGTCTTGGTCCCAGCCAGCACGAGAGCGAGGAGGTCGTCCGCATGCTCGGGAGTCGCGCCGAAGGCCCATGCTTCAGGCATCGCCTCCGGTAGGTCTGGGATGCAGCTGCGGACCCGCACCCAGAACGAGTCGAGTGTGACATCGAGCCTTGCCGTTTGACTCACGACACGGCCTCAAGCCGATGCTTCAGACCTTGGATCAGGCTAGTCAGCCCAAACTCGAAGGACGCCACCGCTGACGAGTTCTCGCCGAATCGAGGATCCAGCGCACCTCGAATCTCCGCAAATCTGTCTCCGGCCGATTCCTGAGTGATGAGGTCGACTGGAGCGACGATGTCCAGAGCGGAACCGAGGACATAGGCTTCAACGGACCGCATCACCGCCACGGTCTGACCCTGCGGCCATCCCCCTCGACGAAGTCCACCGATCACTGAGTCATACATTTCATACGTTGAGAGGTCTCGAATCGAGGTCGTGGCCAGCAATCGGATGAGGTTCGGGTGGTCGGCGAAGGCTCTGAGATACGTCCGGGCCCACAGCTCCAGAGCTCTGTCCCACGGCACGCTCTCCGACGATTCCTCGATCCCAGAAAATACTTGAACGTCGATTCCAGCCACAATACGGGCGCGCATCAATTCGATGAGTTCACCTCGGCCGGAGACATGGTTGTACAGAGAGGACACCTGCCTGTCGACGCGAGCCGCCAGAGTTCGCATCGACAATGACTCTTCGCCGAGGTCGTCGACAAGCGCGAGCGCGGCATCAACCAGCCGATCCTGATTCAATCTCACAGAATGCTCGCTCTCAATTTCGCACTTCCCTACATCTTTCGAGCAGTGTATCGTGTTCCCAGTCACATACGAACACTGTTCGTGTAAACGCCGGTGCGGCCGGCCACAAGCAATGGAGCAGGAGGACGGCAGTCTTGACGACACAGCACTTCCACAACGGCACCATCTGGTTGGGCGCCGGCGCCCAAACTGAGGATTCCCTTGTGGTTCAAGATGGCACTGTCGTTGCCTCTGGTTCACATGCGGTGGCGGCCGTCCTCGATCAAGTTTCGAGCCACGACGGCGCAGAGTTTGAGTCCATCGATCTCGACGGCGGGTTCCTCATGCCGTCCTTCGGCGACGGCCATGCTCATCCGATCTTCGGTGGCATGGAAGCAGAGGGCCCACAGGTGAGATCGTGCACGAGCGTCGAAGAGATCATCGCTGAAGTGAAACGGTACGCCGAGGCTCATCCCGACGACGACTGGATCACTGGTGCCTCATATGACGGCAGCCTCGTACGCGACGGCCTCTTCGACGCCGAATGGCTTGACAGAGCCGTGTCCGACCGACCGGTCGTCCTTCGCGCTTGGGACTACCACACCGTGTGGTGCAATTCTCGAGCATTGGAACTCGCGGGAATCACCGCGGCAACCCCGGAGCCGCAGATAGGCGAGATTCCTCGCCGAGACGACGGCTCACCGCTGGGCACTCTGCGTGAATGGGGTGCAATTGATCTGATCGACGCCGTTCGTCCGCCACACCACGATTCCGTCCGACTTCGCGCTCTCGATCGGGCAGCCGACTATTACCTGGCTCGAGGCGTCACTTGGGTCCAGGACGCTTGGGTGGAGCCAGCCGATGTCGAGACCTATGCGTCCGCCTCTCAGCAGGATCGGCTCAAACTGCGATTCAACCTCGCGTTCTACGCCGATCCCCGCCGCTTCACGCAACAGCTGCCCGAAATGCTTTCTGCGCGCCGAAGGATCGAGGAACTTTCGGATCCGTTCCTGACCGCTCAGACCGTGAAGTTCTTCGCCGACGGAGTCATCGAGAACGAAACCGGTGCGCTCATCGAGCCCTACTGCTCCTCCCTTCACAACCACGGCATGCGAGTCTGGGAAGGAGATTCGCTGGCAGAGGCGGTTCGCGAAGTCGACGCGGCAGGTTTTCAGATCCACATCCACGCCATCGGCGACGCGGCCGTTCGACAAGCATTGGATGCCATCGAGTACACAATCCGGAACAACGAAGCCCGTGATCGACGGCCGGTGATCGCACATGCCCAGATCATCGACTCTGCCGACCTGTCCCGCTTTGCTGAACTCGGCGTCATCGCGAATATGCAGCCTTTGTGGGCTCAGCTCGATGACCTCATGACAGTACTCACCGTCCCCCGGATCGGCAGAGAACGCGCCGTGGCGCAATATCGGATGCGCAGCGTCCTCGACAGCGGCGGGCACCTTGCGTTCGGTTCGGACTGGCCCTGCACTTCAGGGGCGCCGCTCGAGGGTCTCGCCGTTGCCGTGAGCAGACAGACCGATGACGGTGAGCCCGACGGCGGGTGGACTCCCGAAGAGATCCTCGACGTCGAACGCTCTCTCGACGCTTATTCGGCTGCGGTTGCCCACCAAGCATTTGCAGACCAAAGACCCGACGAGTGGGGAGTGATCCGTCCGGGCGCGAGCGCCGACTTCATCGTTCTCGATTCGGATCCTCGAACACTTCTCCCACAGGAACTGTCTGATGCCCCTGTTCGCCGCACATACCTGCGCGGCGTGGCCGTCCATTCGACGGACTGAATCGAAAGGACAATGATGTCCCATTCCAATCACAACGCCACCGCTCAAGACACCTCCCAAACCCACCTGAAACGTGCACTCGGGGTACCTTCACTAGTCTTCTTCGGCCTCGTCTATATGGTTCCGCTGACCGTCTTCACGACTTACGGAATCGTCACCCAGGTCACCGGGGGCCGCGTCCCAGCCGCTTACGTCATCACCCTGCTGGCAATGGTGTTCACCGCGCGGTCATATGCGAAGATGGCTGCCGCCATGCCCTTTGCCGGTTCGGCATACACGTACACGCAGAAGAGCTTCGGAGCTGGAATCGGTTTCGTTGCCGGTTGGGCACTGCTTCTCGACTACCTGTTCCTGCCGATGATCAATTATCTTGTCATCGGCATCTACCTCAGCGCGGCTTTCCCCATGATTCCTGCCTGGGTCTTCGTGGTCTCTGCCATTGTTCTCGTCACGATCCTCAATGTCATCGGAATCGTCTCCGTTGCACGGGCCAACATCGTCATCATCGCTGCTCAAGCAATCTTCATCGTTGTCTTCGCCGCGCTCGGCATCGCCTCATTCACCGGATCCGGTTCTGTCGACCTCACCGCCCCATTCACCGGTGACGGCTCGGCACCCGGATTCTACAATGTCATGGCCGGCGCAGCGATACTGTGTCTGTCATTCCTCGGCTTCGATGCGGTCTCGACTTTGTCCGAGGAAGCCAAGGACGCGAAGAGAGCAGTCCCCCGCGCAATCGTCATCGCCACTGTCACCGGCGGCCTCATCTACATTGTTCTGTCATACCTGGCTCAGCTGGTCTACCCGTCGAATCAGTTCGCCGATGTCGATTCAGGCGCGCTCGACGTCATGGCGGCGGCCGGCGGCGAATTCCTCACCGCCTTCTTCACCGCCGCCTATGTCGCCGGAGCATGCGGCTCAGCTCTGACCTCGCAGGCATCAGTCTCACGCATTCTCTTCGCGATGGGTCGAGACGGCGTGCTCCCGAAAAGCTACTTCGGCCGCTTGTCACCACGCTTTCACACACCCACGATTGCGACTCTCACAGTCGGCGGAGTCTCTCTGCTTGCGCTCGCCGTCGACCTCGCATTCATATCGGAGATGGTCAGCTTCGGTGCTCTGATCGCGTTCTCAGCAGTGAATCTGTCGGTCATCAAACACTTCATCATCGACGAGAAGAATCGTGGTTCACGTGCTGTTCTCAGTTCGATCATTCTGCCGGGAATCGGATTCTGTCTGACCCTGTGGCTGTGGACGAGCCTGTCTCCGCGAACTCTTCTCATCGGCGCCATCTGGCTGGTTCTCGGAGTCGGCTACCTCGCCTTCGTCACACGCGGTTTCCGGAAACCGACACCGATGCTTGATCTCGCTGACTGAGGTCTCCGCACCCAGGCCTTGAAGCCAGCTGTCGATTCGACTGATTCGGCTCAGACTGACCATCGGAGAGGCTCCTCGATCGCCGTGATCGTCGACAGGCTGCCGAGGTGCACGATCGCGTTCGCACCCACGTCACGCGCGACCCCAGCGCACACCTCGTGGTCATCGATGAAGAACACGTCTCCGGCATCTGCACGCATCCGCTCAAGCGCATTCTCATAAGCCTCCGGCTCGGGCTTGAGCAGACCGGTTTCATGACTGCAGAGCATCGGGTCCAAGACCGTAGAATCCGAATCGTCGTTCCTCCTCGGCGCGAGCACCGTCGACCGAGTGCAACAGAATCGCTACGTCGGCGCACGGTCGCAGCACGGATGCATACTCGAACAACTCCGTGTTGAGACGCCCGCGGTGCTCGTCCCACATCTCGCACTCTGTTCGACTTCGGAAATCGAATCAATGAAGTTCTCAATTTCGGGACTACTCGACTTCTGAGACCGCCTGTACGTCCACCCCGTGATTGCCTTCGCCGACTCCGCGTCGTTATATCTAGCGACGGCCCTGTTGAGCGCAGCATCAGCACCGGCACAATCACTGCTCGAAACTGCGGCCGGGATACTGGGATCAAAGTTGTACAGGCGTCACTCCATTTTTCAGAGGATCTCAGCATCTCAATCCGAAATACTGCATCCAACGTGAACGCGACGAGCTACTGCATGAACGACTTCCAGCGACCTTGCCGCCGCTCGAGAACGCGAACCGCTCAGCCCGTAACCGTCTGACCCGATCCACAATGTCCGGGGCGTAACTGCCGTTCGCCTCCGTATCCACCAGCCCTTCGAGCACAACAGCGTATTTCTCGACCGACAGGTTGATACGTCAGCACAAAGCGTCACGCACAGCAACCGTGTGCGTGGTCGTCTCCAGATCGAGGATCAACCGATCAGGCATGGCGAACTCATGCACTGTGCCAGGAGCCATAGATGCCAGTGTGGCATATTGAGACCAGACCATTACGACAGGGCATAAGGGAGCTTCGCAGTGAGGCATGGCTACTCGGCGCACATGATGATCAAAGCCACCGACGACACTGTCGAGCTGTACCACATGGAAGATGTGCAGTGGGCGGAATGGGTGTTGCTCGGCTGGTTCGTAGTTGGTGCCGCCGTAGCGATCTGGTTCCTGACTATCATCATGAAAAGGCAGCACGCATGGTTGCCACTCACTTTGCTCGGAGTGGCTTCAGTCGGTCTGATTGCTGGTGGATTCTTCGTCCAAATGGGTTGGCACGGGCCCTACATTGATGATCAGGGAATGTGGGCTTGCCCCTCCGGCCTCAACGCTATGCGGATCATTGAAGCGAACGGGTATCCACTGTCGGATGGGATCGTCCAATGTCGTGCCGACGCGAAGAATAACGTGGCAGTCGGTGGAGCTATGGCCGGTGCGGGTGTCGCGTTAACTGTCGGATCGGGTGTCTTTCTCAGGCGCCGTGCACCCCGGAATAGAGAGATGGTCGACATATGAACAATCAAACGGTGTACCTTCTGTTCGCTGAACAGACGTCTCCATTCGGCCCTGAGGACGAGATAGATCCGCTGGTCGGCATTTTCACGGATGAGGCCGATTGTCTTCGCGTCCAGAAGGAGCGGCCAGAATACAAAATCAGTTGGGAGGAACGTGAGGTCGAGGATGCGGGTGAGCACACGATCGAGCCCGGTGACACCGTCTACGCTTACCACTACATGGCCACCTATAGACCGACACCAGATGGCGGGGAAGCCATCGAGCTTCTGAGCGACGCCGCCGTCGAAGACATCTACTTCCAAGAAGAGAACGCCCGGAAGAAGCTTGTAGTCGGCGACCTCCAAGTAATCACGGTCGGTGAACTTCGGCTGAAAGGTGATTCTCTGATCGTCGAAGGCTAATTGCCTTGTTCGCCCCGAGCGCGCAGGCGATGGCACATCCGGCAGCCATCCAAGCTACCCACACCTGCCATGCCTCAGGCCCTTCAAGAAGCCCAGGAATCAACAGCATCAACACCCCAGCAGACACTGCCAGCCCGAGGATGAAACCAGCCAAAGCACTGCTGTTCGCCATTTCATTCACTCCTGTTCACTCAATCCGCCTAAAGAAGAAACTGCTCGATCTCATTGATCGTCGACCGATTGTCACGGTGCACGATCGCATCCATGCCGACGGCACGGGCGCCTTCAGCACAGACTTCGTGGTCATCAATGAAGAACACGTCTCCGGCGTCAGCAGCCATCCGCTCAAGCGCATTCCCATAGGCCTCCGGTTCCGGCTTGAGCAGACCGGTCTCGTGACTGTAGAGAATCGGGTCAAAGACTTCACTGAACCCGAACCGCCGTTCTTCCTCGCGCCGCGCCCCGTCCACTGAGTTCGACAGAATCGCCACACCGGCGCGTGGCCGCAGCGCAGCTGCATACTCAAACAACTCTGTATTGAGACTCCCGCAGTATTCGTGCCACATCTCGGCCTGCATAGCCTCGATCAGGTTCGAATCCATCTCGAGCGCTCGACCCAGCTTCGACCAGTACTCGTCCCGCGTGTCCGCTCTACGGTCGATGACCGGCAAGTCCGCCGCCAGAATGCGCGCCCGATACTCCTCTGCTGAGAATCCAGAGCGCTCCTGCCACCGGCGAACGAAAAGCTGTCCCCAGGTGTCATCATCAACGACCTCCAGCACTCCCCCGATATCGAAGAGCACCCACTTCCTCAAACTCATGAGGCAAGACTACCTACCGATGCTCGCGCTACTCGTGTGCCGGAAAGCCCAGGTTGAGGCGAATAGCCCATGTTCCAACGTGGGCTGCTCACCCTAAACCGTGCCGCGCACCGTGCCGCGCACCGTGCCGCAACAAAGAATACCCTGCCTCTTGCAATAGTGTGTGACACACACTATCGTGTGATGCATGAACGAGGATGAAGACAAGGCACTGGCCACCCACGAACAGGAGCTGCGACGCGGCACCGTGGTCTTCGCCAGCCTCGTCGCCTGTCGACGGCCGCAGTACGGCTACTCGCTGCTGACGACGCTGACCGAAGCAGGCATCGCCACCGAAGCCAACACCCTCTACCCCCTCCTGCGGCGGCTCGAGAAACAGGGCCTGCTCACATCGGTTTGGAACACCGAACAAGCCCGCCCGCGCAAGTACTACACACTCACCGACAGCGGCGCCGAAGTCGCCGCCGCACTGCACAGCCACTGGCTCGAACTCAACTCCAGCATCACCAAGCTCTGGAAGGACGGCACACCATGAGTGCGCTCACCGAAATCTACGTCGACAACGTCACCCGCCACCTGCCCGAAGACTCCCGGCCCGACATCGCCGCCGAGATCACCGCCACGATCGACGACATGGTCGACGCCCGCCTCGGCGAGGATGCGGCCGCGACCCCGGATCACACGGCGACCGTCGAACGCGAAGTCCTCGAAGAGCTCGGCGATCCCGTCGCGCTGTCGCGGGAGTACTCGAACTCTCCGCAGCACCTCATCGGCCCGAATTCCTACCCGCTCTATATCTGGGCGCTGCGTTGGGTCCTGCCCATCGTCGGTCTGCTCGCCGTGCTCACAAACATCGTGACCACCGTCGCCGTCTCCCCCGGAGTCCAGATCGGAGAGATCATCGGCAAGACGGCCGGCAACACTGTCATCGCCCTGCTGACCGCATTCGCCGCCATCACGATCATCATCGGTCTCGGCGATCGCGGAATGGACGGCGGCGCATCCGATTCGCTCCGGAAGCGGAAACCGGGCACGTGGACGGTCGATGATCTCGACCGACGCGATTCCCACAGCAAGCAGATCCGCGCCGAGGCGGGGCTCGGGCTGGTCTTCATCGTCGCCCTGGCAGCCATCCCGTTCATCCCGACAACCCTGCTCTACGTCGGCCACCTCAACGATGGGGAGACGTTCATCAACCCCGACCTCGGCATCGGCTGGCTGCTCGGCTACTGGGCCTTCCTCGCGCTCATGGCCGCAGTCGAGATCATCAAGTTCACGACCGCCTCGGCGAAACCGACCGTGGCCATCATCGGCGGGATCGTCGACATCGCCATGGCCGTCTTCCTCACCATCGCGCTGCTGACTCAGCCGGTCCTCCACCCCGAGCTCACGAACACCGCGAACGCCGACTTCCAGCAGATCATCACGGTCATCGCGATCTGGATCATCGTGATCTGGGACCAGGTGAGCACCTGGCGGATCTATCGCCGCAATCGTCGGTGAAGTTGTGCGATCGGGACGGCCACCTGCCGACCCGATCGCACAGCTGGTGAGAGATTTCAGTCGCGGCGGCTGGCGATGACAGTGAACTTCTTGTTCCGGGCCAGCTGCCGACTCGGTCCGATGATCGATTCGAGACGATCCCGGTAGCGCAGATGCGAATTGAACACCGTGAGCACCTGCCCGCCCGGCGCGAGATGCTCGGCGGCCGTGGCCATGAGCGCCGCGGCCGTCTCGGTCTCGATGGCCGTTCCCTGATGGAACGGCGGATTGAGCAGGATGACATCGAATTCGCCTAAGTTCGCGAGCGCCGGTTCTCCCGGATCCGCGGCGTCACCGAGGATGATATCGACTCCGACTCCGTTCGCCTCCGCTGTGGCCCTCGCCGAGGCGACCGCCGCCTTCGACACATCGACGCCGAGCCCCGTATTCGCCCCCGAGGCCCGCATGGCCGCGGTGAGCAGCCAGCCGTTGCCGCAGCCGAGGTCGAGCACGGACTCCGGCGCCCCACCTGGGAGCAGTCCCAGCAGTGAGTCGATGAGCAGCTCCGAGCCCTCATCGCTCTTCGTCCCTGAGAAGCAGGCCCCATGAGCGCGGACTTCGAGCTCACCGACACCGCGATGGGTGATCACCCCGCGGCGTGGGAATTCCGGCAGACTCGGAGAGGACAGGGGGCGGCTGCCGATGATCATCCGGTGCTTGCCGACCCCCGGCGAGACATCGACTCGGCCGAAGCCGCGGGCAAGCTCCTTGTTGACGCCACGGCTCATCGCATCGCTGCGGCCGATGACGATGATGGTGCTCGCCAACGGCTGCAGTACCGCGATCGTCTCGGTGAGCGCATTCATCGCCTTCGGAGCGTTGACGACTGCCCACGTCTCCCCCACACCGAGTTCGGCCAGTCCCGCGATCTCATTGAGCTCGCTCACCGCCAGTACGGGGGCCGCTTCGGCACCTGGCTCTCCGGCGACTCCCGCGGATTCGCCGGCTCCGGCCAGGGACTCGACCGCTGCGGCCAAAGTCCGTGCCTCGTCGAGCCGGTCGTTGTATGTGCATACCTGCGTCAGCCGGCTGAGCAGGGTCGCCTGCAGACCGTGCGCATCATCGACGAGGATGAGGTTCTCGGGGACCTCGGCTGAGAGTTCAGCGGCGACGAAGGTGCCTTCGGTGTCCCGGCCCGAGACGTCGAGGACTCCGAGTCGGCGACCGATGACGTAGTCGATGAGCATGCGCGCCTGCGGCAGACCGGGCACATCGCTGAGCTGAGGGAATACCGCCAGCAGATCCCGGCTGCGATCGGCGGCGGCAGAGTCAGAGGGCAGCAGGGAGGCGGACATTCGATCAGTCTAATCCGAGCGGACCGGTCGCCGCCTCCTCGAGGGTGTGCCGCTCAGCCTTCGGAGTCGTGGTCGGTTTCGATGAGCTGCTTGAGGTTGGCCAATGCTTCGTCGGCTCCGTCACCCTCGGCGCGCAGAACGACCTTCTGACCGTATTCCGCGCCGAGGCCCATGAGGGAGAGCACGCTGGCCGCGTCGAGGGCATCCTCGGCCGGTTCGCCCTCCAGGGCGATAGTGATCTCGAGATCGTAGTCTGCGGCGGCCTCGGCCAGCAGTGCTGCTGGACGGGCGTGCAAGCCGACGGTGCTTCCGACTGTTGCGATGGTCTCTGCCATGAGTTGTCCTTCCTGATCAGACCGGCCGTGGTTCGGCCTGCCCGGTGTTTCGGCATGTCCTATTGGTGGTGTCTGTGGTGGTGCTGAGTATGTCACGGGGCCACTCGCCCGACAGCCGGACTCACAGGCCGAGCTCGTCGAGGATCGGCAGCTCGGCTCGGACCGCGGCCTTCGCCTCGCTCGGGCTGCGCGCCGCAAGTGCGCTGCGGGCGATCTGCTGTGCCTGGTCCAGGGAGACACCGGACAGCACCTCGGCGACTGCCGGCAGAGCCCGCGGCGCCATGGACAGGCTGGTGACTCCGAGGCCCACGAGCACGACGGCCAATGCCGGATCGGCCGCGGCCTCTCCGCACACGCCCACCGACTTCTCCGCCGCAGCGGCCTGGGCGGCGGCGATGCCGATGAGCTGCAGGACTGCCGGCTGCCACGAGTCGCTGAGTTCGGCCAGGCCGCCGAGCATGCGGTCGGAGGCCATGACGTACTGGGTGAGATCATTCGTGCCGATGGACGCGAACTCGACTTCCTCGAGGATCGTGGCCGCCTGCAGCGCCGCCGAGGGAACCTCGACCATGACACCGGCGGTGGGGAGTCCTGCCGCACGAACGAGGTCTGCGAACTGTCGGGCCTCCTCGGCGGTGGCGATCATCGGAGCCATGACGTGGACGGTCACCGCATGCCTTGAGGCGGCGAGCGCGATCGCCTCGAGCTGACGTTCGAGGACGCCCTGAGCCCGGCGACTGGTCCGGAATCCGCGTACGCCCAGGGCCGGGTTCGGTTCATCGGCGTCGGTGAGGAACGGCAGAGGCTTGTCGGCTCCGGCGTCGAGGGTGCGCACGACGACCTTGTGATCATCGAAGGCTGCGAACACCTGCCCATAGGCCTCGGCCTGCTCCTCGACGCTGGGTTCGGTGTCACGATCGAGGAAGCAGAACTCGGTGCGCAGCAGACCGACGCCTTCGGCACCGGCGGCTGCCGCTGCCCGTGCCTGAGCGCCGTCGCCGACATTCGCACGCAGTGGAATCCGGGTGCCGTCGCTCAAGAGGCAGGGTCCGGTGAACGACTGCAGACGGCCAGCCGTCTCCGCCCATGCCTCGACGAGGCCGGTCTCCGTCGCTCCGGGTTCGGTGCGCAGGACTCCGGCACCGCCGTCGACGAAGACGGGTGTGTGGTCGGTGATCTCGCGGACGCCGGCGGCTGCGACCACGGCGGGAATGCCCAACGACCTGGCGAGGATGGCCGTATGGCTCTGCGGTCCACCCTCTGCGCAGACGAGTCCGACGACCAGCTCAGGATCCAGAGTTGCGGTGTCGGCGGGAGCGAGATCCGTGGCGATGAGCACGAAGGGCTCGGCCGCGTGTGGAATGCCGGGGGCCGGCACTCCACGCAGATGGGCGACGAGGCGGGCGCGGACATCGAGGACGTCGGCTGCGCGTTCGGCCATATAGCCGCCGAGCTTCTCAAACTGTGCAGCGGTCTCCGCGGCCACCGTCCAGATCGCGGTCTCCGCGTCGGTCTCAGGCAGGCGTCTGATCGCCGTCTTCACCAGGGTGGGGTCCTTGGCCATGAGGGCGGTGGCCTTGAGCACGTCGCGGGCGTCCCCGGTGACGGATTCGGCGCGCTCACGCAGTTCGGCGTGGACGGCGGCCGAGGCCTCTCGGATCCTGTTCGCCTCCGCTTCGGGATCAGCCGGGGCGGGCTTCGCCACGGGTGCGGACACGGGGTCGGGCATGGTCAGCGCCGGGGCGATGACCCGTCCGGGTACGACTCCGATGCCTGAGAACTCTGCGGACATCCCCATTCCTTCCTGTCTTGCCTCGTCGGTGAGAGCGGTCAGACTCGTGTGGCGTCAGCGTTCGACGATACCGGTTCGGCCTGCTGAGCCTCACCGGCCGAACCGGATCCGGTGGTCGAACCGGTCGACGCGGCTGCGGTCGTCGCCGGTGCGGACCGGTCGGCCGCCTCGGCGAGGCCTGCCGCTCCGCCCTTGCGGACGAGGATCTTGAGCGCGAGCACCAGCACGGCGCTGATGATCGTGCCGACGACGACGGAGAGCAGGAACAGCAGGAACGAGTCGATGGCGAAGAAGACGAACACGCCGCCGTGCGGGGCCTGGCTGGTGACGGAGAAGGCCATCGTCATGCCGCCCGTGACGCCGGCACCGACGACCGAGGCAGGGATCACGCGCAGCGGATCGGAGGCGGCGAAGGGAATCGCGCCTTCGGAGATGAACGCGGCGCCGAGCAGCCAGGCGGCCTTTCCATTTTCCTTCTCCGCCTGGGAGAAGATGCGTGGGCGGACGGCGGTGGCCAGCGCCATGGCCAGGGGCGGAACCATTCCGGCGGCCATCACCGTGGCCATGATCTCCCACGGCACGGGGTTGTCGACGGAGCCTGCGGCGAGGCCGGCGACGGCGAACGAGTAGGCAACCTTGTTGACGGGGCCGCCCAGATCGACGGCCATCATCGCGCCGAGGATGAGCCCGAGGACGACGGCGGCGGTTCCGGTCATGGAGCTCAGCCAGCTGTCGAGGCCCTTGGTCAGGGCGCTGATCGGTCCGCCGAGGACCATGAACATCAGGCCCGAGGAGACGAGGGAGGCCACCAGCGGGATGATCACGACGGGCATGAGTCCACGCAGCCACCTCGGTGCGGCGAAGGAGCCGATCCAGTGGGCGATATAGCCGGCGAGGAGTCCGCCGATGATGCCGCCGATGAAACCGGCGCCCATGAGCACGGCGACGGCGCCGACGGTGAAGCCGGGAGCGATTCCGGGGCGGTCGGCGATGCCGTAGGCGATGTATCCGGCCAGGGCGGCGACGAGGAAGCTCATCGACAGGTTGCCGATCTGGAAGGCCACGGCGCCCAGGTAGGCGCCGACGGGTCCGAGTGCCAGGTCACCGTATTCGGTGGGCAGGTTCCACAGGGAGTTGCCCAGAACGATGTCCTCGGCGTAGTCGGGGATGTCGAATCCGCCGAGGAGAAACCCCAGTGCCATGAGCAGTCCGCCGGCGGCGACGAAGGGGATCATGTAGCTGACACCGGTCAGCAGTACGCGCTTGAGGTGGGCGCCGATGCTTTCGCGAGAGTTTCCTGCCGTGGACGATTCGTCGTCGGCGGCGGCGTGAGCGGCGGCCAGCCTGCGGCCGTTGGGAGCGTCCGCCTCGGCGAGGGCCTTCGCGATGAGGCCCTGCGGATCATCGATTCCGGCCTTGACCGGCACCTGCACATAGGGTTTGCCGGCGAACCGCGCCTTGTCGCGGACGTCGACGTCGACGGCGAAGACGACGGCATCGGCGGCATCGATGACGGACTGGTCGAGCGGAGTCGTGCCGCTCGATCCCTGGGTCTCGGTGACAACGTCGATGCCCATGTCGGACCCGGCCTGGGCGAGGGCGTCGGCAGCCATATAGGTGTGGGCGATTCCCGTCGGGCAGGCTGTGACGGCGACGACGCGGCGGGGGTGGTCGGTCGAGGATGAGGCGGATTCGGTGGGGGTCGACTCGGTGCTGGTCGACTCTTCGGGCGTCTCGCGTAGGCCGAGGGCGGTTTCGACGAGGTCGACGACTTCCTGCTCGGTCGTCGCCGCGCGCAGGGAGGCGACGAAGTCCTTCTTCACCAGTGAACGCGCGAGTTTCGACAGGAGCTTGAGGTGGTCCTTCCCGGCGCCCTCGGGGGCGGCGATCATGAACACGAGGTCGGCGGGGCCGTCCTTGGCACCGAAGTCGACTGGCGGGTTCAGTCGCGCCATTGCGAGGCTGGGTTCGGTGACCGCCTCGGTGCGGGCGTGCGGGATGGCGATGCCGCCGGGAACGCCGGTCGGGGTCTTCTCTTCGCGGGCGATCGCCGCGTCCGCCAATCCGTCTGCGGAGTTCGCGCGGCCCTGTTCGGCGATCGTGGCGGCCAGAGCGCGGATGACAGCGGACGACTCCGTCCCCTGATCCGCGTCGAGGACCACCAGGTCTGTTGTGATGAGCGATGTCATCGTGCCTCCTCGGCTTCGGGGGCTGTGCCCTCATGTCGGTGGGAAGTGTCGTCGGCATGCGTGTCTGTATGTGCTGTGGGACTACCTGTCAGCGGTGCTGCGGATGTCTCCAGTGACGTCACAGTCACCACGTCGGTCCGAGCGTCCGCCGGGCTCGGCACTCCGGTGCCGCGCAGACGGGCGGCTGCAGCTCCGTAGGCGACGGCTCGCGCCAGAGCCGCATCGGGTTCACGGCCGTCGGTCAGACCCAGCAGGTACCCGGCGAGGGTGGAGTCGCCCGCGCCCACGGTGCTCACGACGTCCGTAGGCGGATGCTGGGCATGCCAGGCAGCGTCCGGCTGGGCGAGCACTGCGCCGCCGGCGCCCAAGGTCGCAAGGATCGACCGCGGGCGGGGGCCGCGCGCGTTGAGCAGGGTCGATGTGGCGCGAGCCGTGAGCTGCGGTGAGGACTCGAGGCGGTCGGCGATCGTGTGCAGTTCGGCGGTGCCGAGGGATTCGACGGAGCCGCGGCCACTGTGCGCTCGGGGGTCATTGCGGAGACCGGAGGCGTGCAGGAGGCCGGCAGCGTTGAGGAGCTCGGCAAGTTCTTCGGCGTTGGGTTTGATGAGATCTGGTGAGGCCATCAGGGCCGCAGCCAGAGGAGCACCGGAGGTGTCGACGGCGACCAGCGGCGGACGAACAAGCTGGCGGATACGTTTGATCGCGCGGGCGTAGAAGTCATCGTCGACTCCTGGAGGCAGCGAACCGGCCAGGACGACCCAGCTCGCACCGACTGCCTGCTCGGCCACGAGATCGAGCAGTTCGTCCTGAGCCTGCGGGCTCAGAGGCGAGCCTGGTTCGTTGATCTTCGTCGTCGTGCCGTCGGGTTCGGTGACGGTGATATTGGACCGCAGCGGCGTGCCGGTAGGAACGGAGCGATGAGCCAGTCCGATCGCGTCGAGTCCGGTGAGCACCGGGTCGTCGATGTCTCCGGGCAGGACCGCCAGGGTGTCACGGTCGGCGGCCGCCACGGCACGGGAGACATTGACTCCCTTGCCGCCGGGCTGCTGTCCGGCCCAGACGGCGCGCTGCACCTGGCCGCGGAGAACGGGGCCGGGCACTTCGATGGTCCGGTCGAGGCTGGGGTTGGCGGTGAGGGTGAGGATCATGGAGTGACGACCTCGACTTCCGCAGTCTCCAGATCGGCCGACAACGACTCTTCCGGCGCGTCATCGGTGATGAGTATGTCGATCTGGTCGAGTTCGGCGAATCGCACCAGAGAGATGGCATCGAACTTCGCTGAGTCGGCGAGCACGGCGACCCTGCGTCCGGAGTGCACGAACGCTGACTTCGTCGCCGCCTCGTCATGGTCGGGCGTGGAAACGCCGTCGCCGGTGAGTCCATTGGTGCCGAGCACCGCGAGATCGACCCGGTGGCCCTCGATGGCCGTGATCGTCTGCGGTCCGACCACGGCCCGGGTGACCGGGCGGAATCGGCCCGGAAGGACGAAGATGTCGACGCCGGGCGCTCCGGCCAGGCTGTCGATGGCGGACAGGGAGTTCGTGATGACTCGCAGCTGTCGCGGTGCCTGTCCGGCGACGAGGCGGCCATGGGCTTCGTCGGCGATCGCGCGGGCGAAGGCCGCACAGGTCGTGCCGCCGTCCACGGAGATGCTCATCGTCTCCTCCAGCAGGCTCAGCGCGGACCGGGCGATCGCGGTCTTCTCATCGAGGTTGTGGATCTCGCGGTCGTCGAAGGCCGGCTCTTCGAGGCTGTGGGGACGGCAAGGCACCGCTCCCCCGTGGACGCGCTGGAGGGCTCCGGCCTTTTCGAGGGCGGCGAGGTCGCGTCGAACGGTTTCCGTCGTGATGTCGAAATCGGCGGCCAGATCGGTGACATTGACCCGGCCCGCTTCGCTGACGAGCTCAGCGATGCGTCGTTGCCGTTCTTCAGCGAACACGTCCGGCCTTTCCCTTCGCGCGGCTCATCGTCATACGGACGAATAACCACGTGGTTATCTGTTGGTTTGAACGATCTTAGGACTCTATTCACGCACCGTCAATCACATTCCAACATCTTTCCAATTATTCCCACATCACCTAGTGGTCGACCCGGCAAGGCGGCTCGGCCGAGGCGGCGAGATCGATGAATGACGAGTGCCCCGGAACTCAGCGTTCCGGGGCACTCGTCATTCACGGTCGGGGTGGGCCACCTCGGCGATGGGATCAGCGGACCGGGTAAGCCGCCTCGGTGATGGGATCAGCCGTCGGTCGTTCAGCTGCCGATGCGTTTGTACGCCGAGGAATCGGCGTTGTCGATCGTCGAGTGTTTGCGGTTGTCGTGCATGAAGGCCACGGCGACGAAGCCGACGATTGCGATGACGACGACGTAGACGGCGAACCAGGTGCCGATTCCGGCGTTGCGGAACCACAGCGCGACGTATTCGGCGGAGCCGCCGAACAGCGAGTTGCCGACCGCATAGGTGAAGCCGACGCCGATTCCGCGGATGTGGGCCGGGAACATCTCGGCCTTCACGATTCCGGAGATCGAGGTGTACATGCTGATGAACGCCATGGCGATGACGATGAGGATGCCTGCAGTGAGGACGGAATCGGCCTTGCCGATCATGCCGAGCAGCGGGATGGGCAGCGCGATCATGCCGATGACGAAGATGAGCATGTTGTTTTTGCGGCCGATCTTGTCCGAGATCTTGCCGGCGATGGGCTGCATGACGACGAAGATGAGCAGGCAGATGGTCATGAGGTCGGCGATGGAGCCTTTGTTGAACACGGCTTCGCCCGGGGTGCCTTCGTTCTGCAGCAGCAGGAACTTCTGCATGTAGGTGGTGAAGACATAGAAGACGAGCGATCCGACGCTGGTGATGCCGAGGACGACGAAGAAGGCGCGGGGGTGGCGCAGCACTTCGCGGAAGCTGCCGGAGTTCTCGTCCTTGCGGGTGTCCGCCGAGGTCGTCTCCTCGAGTCCGCGGCGCAGCCACAGGGAGACGATCGCGGCGGCAGCGCCGATGGCGAAGGGCAGTCGCCACCAGCCGGCTTCGATCTGGTCGGTGCCCAGAGTGTGGGTCATGATGACGGCCAGCAGGCTGGCCAGCAGCTGGCCGCCGATGAGAGTGACGTACTGGAAGGAGGAGTAGAAGCCGCGTTTGCCTTCGGTGGCGACCTCGGACATGTAGGTGGCGGTGGCGCCGTACTCGCCGCCGACGGCCAGCCCCTGGATCATGCGCACGATGAGCAGCAGGATCGCGGCCCAGGAGCCGACGACCGCACTCGTGGGCAGCAGAGCCATCATCAGCGAACCGGCGCACATAAGCAGAATGGAGATGAGCATCGAGTTCTTGCGCCCGAGGCGGTCGGCGGCGCGACCGAAGATGTAGCCGCCGATGGGACGCATGAGGAAACCGACGAAGAAGACGCCGGCAGCCTGCATCAGTGACAGTGCTTGGTTGTCAGCGACGAAGAACTGGTCGGCGAAGTAGACGCTGAAGAAGGCGTAGATGTAGAAGTCGAACCATTCGACGAGGTTGCCCGAAGAGGCAGCCATGATGGCTTTGACCGTCTTCCATTCCGACTTCTTCTGCGCTGGGGTCTCACCGGCTTCTGCCTGGTCGAGATGCGTATTCTGATCTGTCAATGCTTCTTCTTTCTCACTCGTACGCGGCGCACGCAGCGCCCAGGTCACCTTACTGCCGAGTCAATCGAACTGACGATTCAGTCAGTAATTGAGATTTGGGGTCGGAGGCCCGATTCCGCGGGGTTTTCGCACGGTTTTCGCGCGGTTACAGAGCAGAAGTCGCTCGATGCTGACGATCCCGTACCTGGTGAGGTGAGGAAGATCTCAGTCGAAGCTCCCCGTTTCCCTCGTCGCAGAGTGAGCTGCCGCCCGTCCGAACAGCACGGATATGCTACTAATTGAGAGAGCTTCGTCCAATGTCGCACCAGGAGAGATCATGACAATCCTCGTCGGTTATTCCCCCTCGCCCGAAGGCAAGGCCGCTGTCGAATTCGGCATCGAGCAGGCCCGCGCATTCGACGATGTCCTCGTCGTGCTCAATGCCGGAATCGGTGAGACTCCCGACGAGCGCGGCGTCGCCACCAGCAAAGACATCGAGGAACTCAAGGAGACACTGAAGTCTTCCGAGGTCTCCCACGAGATCCTTCAGTTCCTCCGCGGCAATGACCCCGTCGAAGAGCTTCTGGCGCTGGCCGAGGCGACCGCCGACACCCGCATGATCGTCATCGGATCACGCCGCCGCTCCCCCGTGGGTAAGCTCATCATGGGCTCGACGGCCCAGCGCATCATCCTCGACTCCGACGTCCCCGTCGTCTCCGTCAAGGTCGATCGCCGGAAGAAGAAGTAGCCTGCGGCGAAGGACTCCCAGCGCCGCGCCTGAGGTCTTTCAGTCCCCTGCGATGGCGGCGACGAGGGCGTCGACGTCTTCGGCCGTCGTGTCGAAGGCGCACATGAGGCGGACGATGTCCTTCTCCAAGGGCCAGTCCGCGAAGGCGAATTTCTGCCGGGCGCGAGCGGCCACCTCGGCGGGCATGCGGACGAACACGACGTTCGACTCGACCTTCTGCACGATCTCCAGTCCGGGGACACGGCCGCTGCCGGCCACCTCGGCGAGTCTCTCATTGAGATACTGAGCCATCTCGTTCGACCGGGTGGCGGAGGTTCGCCACAGGTCCCCTTCGTACAGGGCGTTCAGCTGGGCGGAGAGGTAGCGCATCTTCGAGGCCAGCTGCAGGTTCATCTTGCGCAGGAACCGCAGTCCCTGGCCGATCTCCGGGTTGAGGACGACGACCGCCTCGGCGCCGAGCAAGCCATTCTTCGTTCCGCCGAGGCTGACGATGTCGACTCCGGCCGCGGTCGTGATGTCGCCGAGGCCGACGCCGAGGTGGGCGGCCGCGTTGCCGAGTCGGGATCCGTCGATGTGGAGGATCATGTCGTTCTCGTGCGCGGTGGACGCGATCGCCGCGATCTCGTCCGGGGTGTAGGTCGTGCCCCATTCGGTCGATTGGGAGATCGACACGGCCAACGACTGCGCATTGTGTTCGCTGCCGCGGCCGATGATCGCACCCTTGACCGTCTCGGGGGTGAGTTTGCCGTTCTCGGTGGCAGCACCGATGATCTTGAGCCCGCCGACCTTCTCCGGGGCGCCGGTCTCGTCGTAGTTGATATGCGCCGAGGCGGCCGTGATCACCGCCGCCCACCGCGGCAGCGCCGACTGCAGGGCGAGCACGTTCGCGCCGGTGCCGTTGAAGACAGGAAACGCCTGAGCCTCGGGCCCGAAGTGGTGGGCCATAATGTCGTGGAAGCGCTGTGTCCACGGATCTCCGCCGTAGCCGGGCGTATGGCCGACGTTGGCCTCGGCAATGGCCGTGATGACCTCGGGGTGGACCCCGGCCCAGTTATCGGACCCGAAGTTGCGCGGGTGCGCCTCGGGGCTGGGGTCGACAGGTGGGGCTGCGGTGCCGGTGTCGGGGAGAAGGTCCGCGGGGTTCGTCGACTGCGCTGTCTGATCAGATGTCTGAGAGTTCACGATCCCAGCCTAGACCCTCCGCGGGGCCCTGACACGACGGTCCGCGCGATGTCAACGGAGCTTCAGACGCCCCTCCTGCGGGCAATAACGGCTTCAAAATGCATACGCAGATCATTCGTGCGCGGCAATCACACTTTGAACCAGTTGCAGGGTTCTGCGCCGCCCCAACCGACCGAGACGCACTGCGGCCCGCCTCCGTTTGTGGAGGCGGGCCGCAGTGTGGTTCGGATCAGTGCCGGTCAGGCGCTCACCCGATGCGGGAGTGCTCGACTCAGCCGAGGAGTCCGCGCATGAGCTCGGCGGTCTCGGTCGGGGTCTTGCCGACCTTGACGCCTGCAGCTTCGAGGGCTTCCTTCTTGGCCTGAGCGGTTCCCGAGGAGCCGGAGACGATGGCGCCTGCGTGGCCCATGGTCTTGCCCTCGGGAGCGGTGAAGCCTGCGACGTAGCCGACGACCGGCTTCGTCACGTTCTCCTTGATGAAGGCTGCTGCGCGCTCTTCGGCGTCTCCGCCGATCTCGCCGATCATGACGATGGCTTCGGTCTCCGGGTCGGCCTCGAATGCTTCGAGCGCATCGATGTGCGTGGTGCCGATGACCGGGTCTCCGCCGATGCCGATGGCGGTCGAGAAGCCGAGGTCACGCAGTTCGTACATCATCTGGTAGGTCAGGGTGCCGGACTTCGAGACGAGGCCCAGCTTGCCCTTCTTCGTGATGTTGGCCGGGATGATGCCGGCCAGCGACTCACCGGGGGTGATGATGCCCGGGCAGTTGGGTCCGATGATGCGGGTGGCGTTTCCGGCCGCCTGCGCGCGGGCCCAGACCTCTGCCGAGTCCTGCACCGGGATGCCCTCGGTGATGATGACGAGCAGACCGATCTTGGCGTCGATGGCCTCGATCGCGGCGTCCTTGGAGAACGCCGGCGGCACGAAGGCCACGGACACGTCGGCACCGGTGGCTTCCATCGCCTCGGCGACGGACCCGAAGACGGGGAGTTCGACCTCGTTGCCGGCCTGGTCGTTGTGCTTCACAGTGGTGCCGGCCTTGCGGGCGTTGACACCGCCGACGACGTTCGATCCGGCTGCGAGCATGCGGGCGGTGTGCTTCGAGCCCTCTCCGCCAGTGATGCCCTGGACGATGATCTTCGAATCGGAATTCAGGAAGATAGACATTGTTGTAAAGACCTTTCCTTACTTGGCAGCAGCCAGTTCGGCGGCCTTGTCGGCTCCACCGTCCATCGTGTCAGTGAGCGTGACGAGCGGGTGCGCGGCCTTCTGGAGGATGGCGCGTCCCTCTTCCACGTTGTTGCCGTCGAGGCGGACGACGAGCGGCTTGGTGGCCTGGTCGCCGAGGATCTCGAGGGCCTTGACGATGCCGTCGGCCACGGCGTCACAGGCGGTGATTCCGCCGAAGACGTTGACGAAGACGGACTTCACCTGATCATCGCCGAGGATGACGTCGAGTCCGTTGGCCATGACCTCAGCCGAGGCGCCGCCTCCGATGTCGAGGAAGTTCGCGGGCTTGACGCCGTTGTGGTTCTCACCTGCGTAGGCGACGACGTCGAGGGTCGACATGACCAGTCCTGCGCCGTTGCCGATGATTCCGACCTCACCGTCGAGCTTGACGTAGTTGAGGTCGAGCTTCTTGGCCTTGAGCTCCAGCGGGTTCTCTGCGCTGATGTCGCGCAGCTCCTCGTGCTCCTTCTGGCGGAAGTCGGCGTTGTCGTCGAGCGAGACCTTGCCGTCGAGGGCGATGATGTCACCGGCACCGGTCTTGACCAGCGGGTTGACCTCGACCAGGGTGGCGTCTTCCTTCTCGAAGACGGTCCACAGGCTGGTCAGAACGGGGGCGACCTTAGCGGCGGTGTCGGCATCGAAGCCGGCCGCCTCGGCGATCTCTGCTGCCTTGGCATCGTTGATGCCGTCGATGGCGGAGACGGGGATCTTGGCGAGCGCTTCCGGACGTTCCACGGCCAGCTGCTCGATCTCCATGCCGCCTTCCTTCGAGCACATGGCCAGATAGGTGCGGTTGGACCGATCGAGGAGGACGGAGAAGTAGTACTCCTCAGCAATGTCGGCACCCTCGGCGATCATCACCTTTTCGGTGATGTGGCCTTTGATGTCGAGTCCCAGGATGTCCTTGGCGCGCGCCTCGGCTTCATCGGGGTTCTTGGCGACCTTGACGCCGCCGGCCTTTCCACGGCCGCCGATCTTGACCTGCGACTTGACGACGACGACACCGCCGCCAAGATCTTCGGCTGCCTTCTTCGCTGCTTCTGGCGTCGTCGCGACCTGGGCCTTGAGCACGGGCACTCCGTGCTTCTCGAACAGGTCACGTGCTTGATACTCGAAAAGATCCACGTGTTTTCCTTCGTTTCTGCTGCCGGGTGGTTGGCCCCTGCAGGTTCGTTGACGGATGCAACAACCAAGGACAACCATATTCCCAAACGCACCCGTCCATCCAAACCTGCAGGTTAAACGGACCCTGAGAGTAAGGAATCTCTCGTCAAAAAGTATCTTTGCGCTCAAGATTCTTGATATGGACGTAAAATCGATTCATGGACGAAGTGGATCGAATAGTCGCAGCCTGGCGACGTGAGCGTCCGGATCTCGACGTCTCCCCGATGGAGATCCTCTCCCGAGTCTCGCGGCTGGCCAGGCAGTTGGACCTGGCACGGAAGGCGAGCTTCTCCGATTACGGAATCGAGGGATGGGCCTTCGACGTGCTCTCCGCCCTCCGCCGGGCCGGTGAGCCCTATCAGCTCTCCCCCTCGACCCTGTTGCAGGAGACGCTTGTCACGAGCGGCACCATGACCAATCGCATCGACCGCCTCGTGGCCCGCGGATGGGTCGAGCGTCGCCCCGATCCGGGTGATCGCCGCGGAGTGCTCGTCCACCTCACCGACAGCGGCCGCGCCACCGTCGACTCCGCCCTGGCGGACCTGCTCGTGAAGGAGCGCGAGATCCTCAGCGGCCTCACCTCCGCCGGCAGCCGCAAGCTCGCCGGACTTCTGCGCGAGCTGTCCACCGGCTTCGACGGCAGCGAAGACTGAACCCACTCCGAGCACAGTCACACCTGCCCAACCACAGACACGGACACACGAAACCCACCCGAACCCCGATGACGAGGACCCAGCCATGAACGACGACCTCACGAATTTCACAGGTGCACAGCCGCCTCGGCGAGAGCCCATCCACGGTCATTACGTCGATCTCGAACCCCTGGATCCTGCCGTCCACGACGATGATCTGTTCGCTGCGGTCTCAGTTGCCGACGGGATCGAGGAGCGGTTCCGCTACCTGCCGCAGTCTCCGCAGACCGAACGCAGCGACTTCGATACCTGGATCGCCGAGGCGGCCACGTCGTCCGATCCCCTCTTCTTCGCCGTCGTGGACCGATCCACCGGTCGAGCCGAGGGGCGGCAGGCACTGATGCGCATCGACACCGCCAACGGAGTCATGGAGATCGGGCACATCCTCTGGGGTCCGGCGCTGCGGCGGACGCGAGCAGCCACCGAGGCGCTCTTCCTCTGCGCCGATCTCGCCTTCGCCTCCGGTTTCCGACGCTTCGAGTGGAAGTGCGATGACGCGAACGCCCCGTCGAAAGCGGCCGCCGAACGCTTCGGGTTCACCTTCGAAGGAGTGTTCCGACAGCACCTCGTGTACAAGGACCGCAACCGCGACACCGCGTGGTTCTCGATCATCGACAGCGAATGGCCGGCGCTGCGATCGGCGTATGAGCAGTGGCTCGACGAAGCGAACTTCGATGCCGCGGGCGGCCAGCGGCAGAGCCTGCGCGAACTCATCGCCGCAGCGCGCCGCGGCTGAGGCAGCAGGGTCGGGCGCCGCGGTTGGGCGGCCGGCCTGTGACGTCAGGGTCAGTGCGTCGCACCCCGGCGCAGAAGTCTCGCACCCGCGCTGCTTTCACCGCCTCGCCGCGCGTCCACCCGGGCTCGGACCGTCCCGCGCATTACGCTGGAAGCGACACCACTTGGACGCTGAAGATACCTCGAGGAACCATGCGACTTCGCCCCCTTGCCCTGCTGTCCGCCGCAGCACTGCTGGCCACGACAACGGCCTGCGTGTCGACTCCCGATGAGACCCGACCCCAGCCGCGCCCTTCGGTGAGCAAGGAGGAGGTCACCCCGATCGAGACGCCAGACGATGCACCGAAGGTGTCCATCGTCGATTCCTCGCCAGGTGGGGCGAAGGACACCGACCCGCTGTGGCAGGGCCTCGCCGAGGCGGCCGAGAAGAAGACCGAGGCCTACCTCAAGGTCTACGTGCACACCGGCAACCCGGAAGTCCCCGACTCCGGCGAGACGACCGTGACCGCCGACAGCCCCGACAGCGTCAGCGTCACCGTCGACTCGAAGAACGTCGACGACGGTGCCTCCCCGTTCCTGCTCATCCACGGCACCTTCGAGGTCGAAGAGATCGGCAACTCGGCTTACACCCTCAAGACCGTCGATGACGAAGACATCCCCGAGCTCGACCCGAAGGGCCCGGATGACGAGAAGCGCTGCACCGCCGATGATGCCCAGGACCGCATCGGCCTGGCCGCCGACGACCTCGCCGAAGATCCCGGTCGTCGCGAGGAGTTCCGCCAACAGTGGGGCGGTTCGCCGCGCGTGTGGTGGGGCATCCAGATGACCGCTATCAGCCTCGGCGAAGAGGGCGGAGTCGCCGGCGACTACCTCACTGAAGCCTGCGGAGAGTTCCTCCAGTAATCTCTGGGCACTCCTCGCCTTGCCTCGGTGCGTGTTAAGTGTGCGCAGATTGCCACTCTGAAGCCCGTTTTGGGTAATCTGCGCACACTTAACGCGTACCAACGGTCAACCGGCGGCGTCGCCACCCGGCGTTCTGCGTGCGACGATGAGTTCATGAAGATCGCTGTCATCGGAGCTGGAATCGGCGGACTCTCGACGGCCGTGGGACTGCAGAGGGCCGGCGCCGAGGTCACCGTGTTCGAACGTGGCCCCGAAGTGAGGGCCGGTGGTTCGGGACTGTCGATCTTCGCCAACGGGCTTGCCGCACTGGAGTCGCTCGGTCTGCGCGAGGCGTTCGACGCCGTGACCGATTCCAGCGTCGAAGGCTTCGCCGCAGGTCAGCGCCGCGCAGACGGGCACTGGATCGCTCAGGTGCCCGATGATTCGGTCGGTGCGCTGCGCATCGTCGACCGGGCCGACCTCCACCGCATCCTCCTCGATGCTCTGGCTCCCGGGACAGTGCGCACCGGCACCGAGGCGACGGCGACCGGCACCGACGGGACGCTGACTATCAGGGCCAGGTCCGCCGACGATTCGAGCACGATGGAGTCGATCGCAGAGCGTTTCGACCTCATCATCGGCGCCGACGGTCTGCACAGCTGGGTCCGCACCGTCGTCGACGGTGAACCGGTGGCACCGCGGTACTCCGGGTATTCCGCGTGGCGGGGCATCACCTCGGTGCCGGTGGATCTGTCCGGCGAGGCCGGGGAGTCGGTCGGGCACGGACGCCGCTTCGGCATCGCTCCGCTGGCCGACGGCCGCGTCTACTGGTTCGCTGTGGCGAATATGCCGCAGAACGCGGTCTTCGCCGATGAGAAGGCGACGATCGAGCAGATGTTCACAGGCTGGCACTCCCCCATCGCCGATCTCATTGCCGCCACCCCCGCCGAGGAGGTCCGTCGCACCGCTATCTCCGACCTCTCCCGCCGGTTGCGTCGTTATCACCGCGGCCGAGTCGTCCTCGTCGGCGATGCCGCACATGCGATGACGCCGAACCTCGGTCAGGGTGGCGGTCAGGCCCTCGAAGACGCAGCGACGCTCACCGTCCTGCCTGCCCCGCTGATCAGTAAGTCTCCGGGGCCCGAGGCGAATCGACCCGGGCGGATGGTGGAGCAAGCCGAGATACCAGTCTCCGCTGCAGGTGCGGGAGCGGGCGCAGGTGCTAGAGCGGGCGCAGGTGTGAACTCTGCCGACGATGTGGGCACACGCGCCTCAGCGCCGGCAGACCTCGGTGCGGCACTCAGCCGCTATGACTCGCTGCGGCGTCCGCGGACGCAGTCGATCGCACAGAAGTCTCGGCTGATGGGGCAGGTGTTCCAACTCGAATCGCCGCTGCTGGCGCGGCTGCGCAATGCCGTCTTCTCAGCGGTTCCGTCGCGACTCATCGCCGCTCAGGCTGCGAGCGTCCAGAAATGGTCGCCGCCGACGATGTGATGCTGCCTGTCGGCAGCCACTGGCGCACTGCGGACGGCGCTGTCGGTCGGAATCTGCCCAACTAGCACCGCTGACATGAATTAAGTGTGCGCAGATTGCCCATCAGACGCCGGATTTTGGCAATCTGCGCACAGTTGACGCGTTCTCCCAGCAGCGTCGGGTCGCCCCAGCTGCTTGAACTCGAAAAAACCTGGGTCGCCAACAGATACCCAGCGCAGAACTCAGGTCGCTATCGGATACTTCTCTCGCTCGAAAGTATCCGATAACGACCTACATTCGGACGAGTACCTGCTTAAACACGCCTAGTCGGTCAGCGCTCGGTTGTAGGCGTCGACGACTGCGGGCAGGAAGAAGCCCAAGAGCACGGCGATGGCGGTGACCAGGCAGGCCAGCCCCAGCCACAGGGAACCGCCGATGACGCTGAAGGCGAAGACGATGACGAGCAGCTCGAAGGCGATCGCCGCCGGACGCGCCCACCGATGCAGACGCCAGGCGCCCCGGGCCGCGGCGCCGACACCGGCCGCGAAGATGAGGAACATGACGGCCAGACCGATCAGCGAAGCCGCCAAGGGGCCGGCGGTGATCGCGGTGATGACGAATGACACCGCCGCACCGACCAGGGCCAGCGCCTGGATGCCGAGGGCGCTCACGGGCAGCAGCATCGCCCGTGGGGTCGGAACGCCGTGCCCCTCGGGCTCCGGTGAGGCACCGGACGCTGCGGCCCGGTCATTGTGTGAGCTCAAATGGTCACCCGGGCGAATCCGGGGATGAGGATCTCGTCGAGCATGCGCTCGCGCACATCCAGCGGCAGGAAGGCAGCGGTGATGGCGTTGACCGTCGCCCATTCGAGGTCCGTCTGGTTCCAACCGGCCTCATCGACGAGCAGACGCATCTCACGCGACACGGAAGTGCCGGACATGAGCCGGTTGTCCGGGTTGATGGTGACAGCGAATCCGAGATCCTTGAGCCCCGTGATCGGGTGGCTGGCGATGGTGCCGCCGATGTCGGTCTGCAGGTTGGAGCTCGGGCACAGTTCGAGCGGGATCTGCTGGTCGAGGACCCAGGCGGCGAGGCTGCCGAGCTGCCCCTGGCCGTCGACGATGTCCATGTCCTCGACGATGCGCGCACCATGGCCCAGACGCTGAGCGTGGCAGATCGTGACAGCCTCGTGGATGGATTCCTTGCCGGCGGCCTCACCGGCATGGATCGTCACCGGCACATAGGCCTGGTGCAGGGCGTTGAAGGCGGAGAGGTGCGCAGACGGCGGGAAGCCGTTCTCGGGTCCGGCGATGTCGAAGCCGATGACACCGGAATCCGCGCCCTTCTCACGATGGCGGATGGCCAGTTCGGCGATCGCCAGCGAGTTGTCGGCCTGACGCATGGCCGTGATGAGCTGTCCGACGCGGATGTACTTGCCCTCGGCCGCGGCCTCGGAGACGCCGGCTTCCAGACCGTCCTGGACGGCTTCGACGACGGCGTCGAGTTCGAGTCCGCCTTCGAGGTGCTGTTCGGGAGCCCACCGGGCCTCGGCATAGAAGACTCCGTCGGCCACCTGGTCGAGGACCCATTCCTTGGCCACGCGGCGCAGGTTGTCCTCGCTCTGCATGACCGCCACGGTGTGCGAGAACGTCTCGAGGTAGCGGACCAGGTCACCGGAGTTCGCGGACTCCGAGAACCACCGGCGCAGCGATTCGGCATCGGAGGCGGGCAGGGTGTGACCGATCGAGTCGGCCAGTTCGAGCATCGTCGACGGGCGCAGACCGCCGTCGAGGTGATCGTGGAGGGAGACTTTGGGCAGCTGCAGGATGGGGTCGTCCGATGCGACGCCGGCGGGTACATTCATCACCGTCTCAGCTTATCCGATGCGGCGCGCGGCCCTCATCCTTTCTCCGGGTCGATCTCCCCGCTCTTGATCCGCTCGCGCAGGTCCGTGATTCCGCGTCCGGCGTCGGAGACACGGGAGAGGAATCCGTCCTCGGCGACGATGCGCACTCCCCCGTTGTCGAGGGTGCCCCAATAATGACGGTCGGCGACGCGGAAGCCGCCGATCTCCTCGGGCCCGGTCTTCGGGGCGGGGGCCACCTCGTCGGGGTTCTTGCTCTGCGGCCAGTCGGGGAACATCGTGCGCAGTCCGCGGCGCACGTTCGGCTCCAGGGTGGCCACGATCGCCTTGGAGAACCCGCCGGCGGTGCCGTACCAGACGACTTTCGGCAGGCTCGGTCCCTCATCGTCGCCCTCCGGATCCTCCGTTGCCGCGGTCAGCTCGGTCCGCTTCTCATCCGCCGAGGTGACCACCCCCATCGCGGCCGCCGATCCGAACGGGACGAGCACGTCGACATCGGCATCGAAGGACCGTTCGAAGTAGTCCTTCCCGGCGTCGCGGGTATCGTCGATCGTCCGAGGCGAACCGTTCGCCGAGGCGGCCCCGCCCGAGGAGGGACGATAGGACTCCGCCTTCGGCAGGTCCTCGTCCTTCTCCTTGTTGTACAGGTCGACCCCGGCGTCGAAGGCGGCCAGGATGCGTTCGGACTGCGGGAAACCGTGCGCGACGACGACCCCGACCTTCCCCGTCTCCGAGGCTGTGGCAGCGGTGTATCCCGCGATGAACGCCGGCGGGACGAGGTCGAAGTCCATGCTCAGCACGTTCTTCGGCAGGTCGTCGGTGCCGCTGGAGACCCCGAGGAACAGATCATCGGGGTGGGCGGCGGCGAAGTCCGCGAGTTCGTCCGCTCCCCCGGGTCCGATGACCGTGGTCAGTGCACAGTCGTGTCTGTGCATCCGATCCAATGCCGCCGAGGTGGCCGACCCACCCGAGACACGCTGGCTCGAGGTACCCGAGAAGACCCCGGCCCCACGGGCCAGTTCCGCCTCCTCGAGGGTGAGCGCACCGGCCGAGTGATCGTCGAAGCCGGCCGGAGCCGAGACGAGGCAGCCGAGCCGTTCCTCTTCGAGGGCTTCGGGAGTCGTGACGGAGCAGCCGGTCAGCACCAGGGTGCCCACCGCGGTGAAGGCGGCGATGGAGGTGCTGCGGGTTCGGAGACTCATGACATCAAGATTATCGGCCGGGTAATCAGCGTGGACAGCCGGCGCAGCCGAGCAGCCACCGATCGCTGTCGTTTGGTCGCGGACCGTGACAGGTCGATCAGCGGTCGCGGTCGAGGACCTTGAGAGCGGTGGCGGTGAATACGCGGGCGGCGATCTCCACGGCGCGTTCGTCGATGAGCAGATCACCCTGGTGGATGTCGTAGGTGATGCCGCCGGGTGTGCGGGTGCCCAGCCGGATGAGCGCACCCGGGCAGTGGGTGAGGTACCACGCGAAGTCCTCACCGCCCATGGACTGCGGGGTCAGCTGCACCGAGTTCTCGCCGAGCTCACCGCGGACCGCGGATTCGATGAGGGTGACCTGGTCTTCGGTGTTGACCACCGGTGGGACGCCTCGGCGGTGTTCGAGGTCGACCTCGACTCCGTACGGTCCGGCGATGCGGTCGACGAGCTCGGGCAGCACCTCGGCGACCTGGTTCCAGCCGTCCACGTCGAGGCAGCGCAGGGTTCCGCGCAGAATCCCCTCGCTGGGAACGACGTTCGCTGCGTGACCGGCGCTGATCTCGCCCCACACAAGGGAGATCGCGTGCCGCGGATCGATCAGCCGGCCCAGGGTCGAGGGCAGGTCGGTGGCGAGCTTGCCGAGCGCATAGACGAGGTCTTCGGTCAGATGGGGACGGGAGGTGTGCCCGCCGTGACCGGAGAGGCGGATGATGACCGTGTCGCCGGCAGCGGTGATGGCGCCGATGCGCGAACCGACCTTGCCGATGTCGACGTTCGGGTCACAGTGAACGGCATAGACTTCGGGCACGTCGTCGAGGACGCCCTGGGAGATCACGCGCAGCGCACCGCCCGGGGTGACTTCCTCACCGGGCTGGAAGATCAGTCGCACGCGACCGCCGAGGCCGCCGGGCCGTGATTCATGGATCTTCTGCAGGGCGATGCCGGCGCCGATGAGCGAGGTCAGGTGGACGTCGTGGCCGCAGGCATGGGCGACGCCGGGAACGGTGGAACGGAATTCCTCGTCGATGAGGTCATCAACCGGCAGGGCGTCGATATCGGCTCGCAGTCCCACGGCCACCGGCCCCTCGCCGACCTCGCAGACGACCCCGGTGCCTTCGAGGCGCTGGGGACCCAGACCTGCGGCCTCGAGACGGGCGACGATCTTGTCGGTGGTCTCGAACTCCTGGAAGGACAGTTCCGGATGGGCATGGATGTCGCGGCGGAAATCGATGAGTTCTGCACCGATCTCAGCGATTGTCGAGCTGATCACGTCGGGTCCTTCAGGGCGGGGAGGTCGGGGATGGGCGATGTCGAACATTTCAAGCAATGCTAAGCACTCGATGTCATAAATGTGCCCATTGCGACCAATTTCGACATACTTCGCAGTTCGATCCCCCACGCCCGGGGGCGGCCCAGCGACTCAGAGCAGTTCGTCGAGTCCGCGCTCACCGGCGACGGACACTGCCTTCTTCACGTCCTGGGCGTGCGAGCGGGAGGTGATGAGCAGGACGTCGTCGGTGTCGACGACGACGAGGTCTTCGAGTCCGACGATCGCCACGGTCCGCGGTCCTTCGGAGAACACGACCCCCGAGGCATCGACCTCGAGCAGGTCGGTGTTCCCGCCGATCGAGATCACTCCGCGCGGCTCCCCGGGCACCGGCTGCCGCAGGCGGGCCACCGAGTCGAAGTCGCCGACGTCGTCCCAGCCGAAGTCACCGGGGATGACGATGACACGACCGGCCGCGGCCGCGGGCTCGGCCACCACATAGTCGATGGCTCGCTTCTCCAGTCCGGGCCACACAGCACTGAGGACCTCGTCGTGGTCAGGAGTGTCCCAGGCCTCGGCGATTCGGGCCAGTCCCGAATAGAGCGGCGGGTCCTCCTCGGCGAGGATGTCGAGGAGGGAGGACGCCTTGGCGATGAACATGCCCGCGTTCCAGCGGTAGCGTCCGGAATTCACATACTGACGGGCCGTGCTCGCCTCCGGCTTCTCCGCGAATGCCAGCGCCCGCCTGGCCGTGGGCGCCCCGTCGAGCCCGAGCAGCTCACCGGTCTCGATATAACCGTAGGCGGTGGCAGGATTGCGGGGCATGATGCCGATGGTGACGATGTCACCGGTCTCCGCGGCAGCGACGGCCTGGTCGATGACGAGACGGAATTCGTCGACGTTCGTGATCGAATGGTCGGCGGAGAACGAACCGACGATGGCGTCGGGGTCCTCGCGGGCGATGATCATGGCCGCCAGTCCGATGGCGGCGGCAGAGTCCTTCGGGGACGGTTCGGCGATGATCTGGGCGCGAGCGATATGCGGCAGCTGCTCGGCGACCTGGTCGAAGTGACTCTCACCGGTGACCACCCAGACCCTGTCTTCGCCGACGATCGGCGCGACCCGGTCCCAGGTGGCCTGGATGAGGCTGCGGCCGAGGCCGAGGACATCGTGGAGGAACTTCGGCGTCGCCCGGCGAGACAGCGGCCACAGGCGCGTTCCGGATCCGCCGGCGGGGATGATGGCGTGGAAGTGCGTGTTCACGATTTCAGTGTCTCAGAATTCGGGCACACCTTCCCCGAGGTTGCCCGCCGTGTCGGATGAGCCGATCCCCAGGGATCCGGTGGGGATCTCCCCACCTCAGAGCCGCCTCGGGGATGGTGCACCTGAGTTCCCGGGCCGCCCGGGTCAGGACGGGAGCGCAACAATTTAGAGCACACGACTGTGATGTAATTGAAATTTCGTGAGACGCGAAATCCCAGTTTTGAGGGAATTGCCAGGGTTGCGGTGTGATCCGGGACGCTCAGCCGTGTCTCGACTGGCACGGAAGCGGTCTTCGGCGTAGTTTCTAGACGTACACACCCGAATATTCAAGATGGAGGATGCTCCGTGGCCAAAGCGTCTACGGGCACTCTGTACCGAGGAAACGAAGGAATGTGGTCCTGGGTCGCGCATCGCGTCACAGGCGTCGGAATCTTCTTCTTCCTTCTGGTCCACGTGCTCGATACTGCACTCGTCCGCGTCTCGCCCGAGGCCTACAACGCAGTGATCGGAACCTATAAGACACCGGTCATGGCATTCGGTGAGATCGCGCTCGTCGCCGCAATCGCATTCCATGCGTTCAACGGTCTGCGCGTCATTCTCGTCGATTTCTCGAAGAGTGGCCCGAAAAATCAGAAGAAGCTGTTCTGGGGAGTCATGGTTGTGTGGCTCATCATCATGATCGCCTTCATTCCCCGCCAGCTGATGCACACCTTCGGAGGCTGACATGAGCACAACATCCATTCCGGCTCCGCGGACCGGCTACTCCCGGCACAAGTCGACGCGTTCGAAGTTCGAGATGTTCGCATGGCTGTTCATGCGCATCTCCGGCGTCGTGCTCGTCATCCTCATCTTCGGCCACCTGTTCGTGAACCTGTGGGCCGGCGACGGCGTCCAGGCCATCGACTTCGGCTTCGTCGCAGGCAAGTGGGCCAGCCCGTTCTGGCAGATCTGGGATCTGCTCATGCTGTGGCTGGCGATGCTGCACGGCACCAACGGTCTGCGCACCATCATCATGGACTACTCCGAGAAGCCCGGCACACGCATGTCCCTGCAGGTGATCCTCTACATCGCCTCGGTCATCGTCATCGTGCTCGGCACGCTCGTCATCTTCACGTTCGATCCCTGCCCGGCCGGAGCGGACCCCTCGGTCCTGGCTGAGTTCTGCAAGGCCTAAAGGAGAAACATGCAGGTACATCATTACGACGTCGTCATCGTCGGTGCCGGCGGCGCCGGCATGCGTGCGGCGATCGAGTCGGGCCAGCGTGCCCGCACCGCCGTTCTCACCAAGCTCTACCCCACCCGTTCGCACACCGGAGCCGCCCAGGGCGGAATGTGCGCCGCACTGGCGAACGTGGAAGAGGACAACTGGGAATGGCACACCTTCGACACCGTCAAGGGCGGTGACTACCTGGTCGACCAGGACGCCGCCGAGGTGATGGCCAAGGAAGCCATCGACGCCGTCCTCGATCTCGAGAAGATGGGGCTGCCGTTCAACCGCACCCCCGAAGGCAAGATCGACCAGCGCCGCTTCGGCGGTCACACCCGCGACCACGGCAAGTCCGCCGTGCGCCGCTCCTGCTACGCCGCAGACCGCACCGGTCACATGATCCTCCAGACCCTGTACCAACAGTGCGTCAAGCACGGCGTGGAGTTCTACAACGAGTTCTACGTCCTCGACCTCCTCATGACCGAGGTCGACGGGGTCAAGCGCCCCGCAGGCGTCGTGTCCTACGAACTGGCCACCGGTGAGATCCACGTCTTCCAGGCCAAGTCGGTCGTCTTCGCCACCGGCGGTGTCGGCAAGGTCTTCAAGACCACCTCGAACGCACACACCCTGACCGGCGACGGCATGGCCGTGACCTACAACCGCGGAATCCCGCTGGAGGACATGGAGTTCTTCCAGTTCCACCCGACAGGCCTCGCCGGCCTGGGCATCCTGCTGTCCGAGGCGGCTCGCGGTGAGGGCGGAATCCTCCGCAACTCCGAGGGTGAGCGCTTCATGGAGCGCTATGCCCCGACGATCAAGGACCTCGCCCCGCGTGACATCGTGGCCCGTTCGATGGCTAACGAAGTGCGCGAAGGCCGTGGCTGCGGACCGAACAAGGACTACGTCCTGCTCGACCTCACTCACCTCGAGCCCTCACACATCGACGAGAAGCTGCCGGACATCACCGAGTTCGCCCGCACCTACCTCGGTGTGGAGCCCTACACGGAGCCGGTGCCGGTCTTCCCGACCGCGCACTACGCGATGGGCGGCATCCCGACGAACATCGAAGCCGAAGTCCTCGCCGACAACGACACCGTCATCCCCGGCCTCTACGCCGCCGGTGAATGCGCCTGCGTGTCGGTGCACGGTTCGAACCGTCTGGGCACGAACTCGCTGCTCGACATCAACGTCTTCGGCAAGCGCGCCGGCATCGCCGCTGCGGAATACGCGAAGACCGCCGAGTCCGTCGAACTGCCCGAGAACCCGGCGAACGACGTCGTCGAGATGCTCGAGAAGATGCGCACCTCGGACGGCACCGAACGCATCGCGGCGATCCGCAAGGATCTGCAGGACATCATGGACGCCAACGTGCAGGTGTTCCGCACCGACGAGACTCTGCGTGACGCTCTCGACGAGATCGCCAAACTGCGCGAGCGCTACAACAACGTGGGCATCCAGGATCGCGGCAAGCGCTACAACCTCGATCTGCTCGAGGCCGTCGAGCTCGGCTTCCTGCTCGAGCTCGCCGAGGTCATCTCTGTCGCCGCCATCCACCGCAAGGAATCGCGTGGAGGACACTTCCGCGAGGACTTCCCGGATCGTGACGACGAGAACTTCATGCACCACACGATGACCTACCTCGATCCCGAAGCGGAGACCGACGGCATCAAGGGCATGCGTCTTGAGACGAAGCCCGTCATCGTCACCCGTTACCAGCCGATGGAGCGTAAGTACTGATGAGCACCGATACCACCCCAGAGCCAGCGTCGAAGATCGACCTGCCGACACATGTGTCAGGCGAAGGCGGGTCCATCCCGTCCTTCGACTGCACCTTCCGGATCGCTCGCTTCGACCCCGAGGTCGATTCCGAGCCGCACTGGGAGGAATACAGCATCACGATGTACGGCACCGACCGTGTGCTGGATGCTCTCCACAAGATCAAGTGGGAGATCGACGGTTCGCTGTCCTTCCGCCGGTCCTGCGCCCACGGCGTCTGCGGCTCCGATGCGATGCGCATCAACGGCCGCAACCGTCTGGCCTGCAAGACTCTGCTCAAGGACCTCGACACGTCCAAGCCGATCACCGTCGAGGCGATCAAGGGCCTGCCGCTCGAGAAGGACATGATCGTCGACATGGAGCCCTTCTTCCAGTCGTACCGCGAGGTCATGCCGTTCCTCGTCACCTCGGGACACGAGCCCACGCGTGAGCGTCTGCAGTCGGCCGAACAGCGTGCGGCCTTCGACGACACCACGAAGTGCATCCTCTGCGCTGCGTGCACCTCGTCGTGCCCCGTGTTCTGGACCGACGGCCAGTACTTCGGTCCGGCCGCGATCGTCAACGCGCACCGCTTCATCTTCGATTCGCGTGACGAAGGCGGAGACATGCGCCTCGAGGTCCTCAACGACAAGGAAGGCGTGTGGCGCTGCCGCACCACCTTCAACTGCACCGAGGCCTGCCCTCGCGGCATCGAGATCACCAAGGCCATCGCCGAGGTGAAGCAGGCGATCCTGCAGCGCGCATTCTGATCGCGCCAGTCTGATCCCGACTGCAGCGGCCCCGCACCACACGGTGCGGGGCCGCTTTCGTCTGTCCCGCCGTGATTGGGTGCTTTTCACCACGGCCCAGTTGAGGGTGGATAGCCCACGTTTGAACGTGGGCTATCCATCTCAAACTGGGCTGCCACCACAAGCTTCGTCTCGGTGAGGTGCCGTCTCGAGTGAACGAATCCTGAGGACGAGCTGCTCGCGGCGAAAGTAGACTGGTGCGCATGCGTTTCACCCGCTCGACTGCTTCCTCACTACGCGCCCTGCCCCTGAGCATCCTCGGCTTCGCCGCCGCACTGCTGATGCTCGCCGCGCAGCTCGTCCACTCCCCGGCCCCCGCACACGCGGTGCCGCAGCCGGCAGAGTCGACAGCACCGGCGTATGTCAGTCCAGAGGACCTCGGTGACGGTGCGAAGCCGCCGAAGCCGACGGGCACGTCCTGGTTGGTGGGCGACCTCGACTCCGGAGAACTGCACGTGGCGAAGAATGTGGAGAAGCGGCACGCTCCCGCGTCGACGATCAAGCTGCTCACGGCTCTGGCGCTCGTGGACGAGTTCGACGACAAGAAGAAGAAAGTGACCGCCGAGTTCGAGGACATGGAAGTCGATGGGACGAAGGTCGGTCTCATGCAGACGAACAAGTACTCCATCGATCTGCTCTTCCACGCGATGCTGATGTCGAGCGCCAATGACGCGGCGAATGCTCTGGGTCGTGCAGCAGGCGGACAGGACAAGGCCGTGAAGCTGATGAACGAGAAGGCCGCCGAGCTGGGCATGTCGAATACGCAGGCGAAGAACACCTCGGGACTCGACGCAAAAGGCCAGTACACGACCGCTGAGGACCTCATGAAGCTCGCGTGGGCGGTGTGCGAAGACGATTACCTCATGAAGGTCATCGGCACGGAGACTTATCAATTCCCGGGCGGAAAGAACCCGCAGACGAAAGAGAAGTTCAAGGGCTACGAGATCCAGAACCATACGAAGATCGTCGGCCAGGTCGACGGCGGGCTGGGCCTGAAGAACGGGTTCACTCGGGCGGCGAAGGGCTCGTACGTGGCCGTGGCCGAGCGCGACGGGCACCGTGTGGTCGCGACGATGCTCGGCATCGACAACAACTCTCGCCAGGTCGCCGTGGACCTGCTCGACTGGGATTTCGCCCAGAAGGACCCGAAATCGCTGCAGACCGTGCCCGTCGGGGTTCAGGCCACCGCCGAGGCGGCCCCCACCGCCACTGGCAGCTCGAGTGATGCCGGGGGTGCCGAATCGGATTCGAGCGAAGCGACGGAGTCCCAGAAGTCCGATGAGTCGGAGCCATCCATGGCGTCCCAGACCGTCGGTGCGGCACTGGACAATCCCCTGGCGCTCGTCCTCCTGGCGGGTGGGGTCGTGCTCTTCATCGCGACGGTGATCCTGTGGCTGCGACTCCGGGCACGGATGCAGGGTCGACGATAAGGGCATTCAGAGCCTCCTCGGCCAGAGGCCGGCGAAAACGATCTGCAGGTCCACCACGGCGAGAGGATCAACGGTAAGGTTCGGTGCCGCCTCGGCGAGACGGCCGGCGGTAAGGTCGGTCGACCTGAGCCTAGGGTTCGGACCTCAATTGGACAACGTCGACATAGACGCGTTACGCTTACAACTTGCGTTCGAAGTTGTCCGCATTCATCGAACCGATCGTTGCGTTGCTCCTGACGACAAACTTTTGAAGTCGTAGGCCCCGATCAAGGTTCGACTTTGCAGATGAATGTTCCGGACACTGTGTCTCTTCGAATCGCAGATCCCCATGGCGACCACCCAATCGCCGTATTGAGAACCTGAAGAATAGCGCGCGTCGTTGCCTGCTATTCACAACTGAAGAAAGGAGGGAACCATGTCTGAGTTCCCACAGTGGGTCCAGCGCGGACTCGCACACGCAGGATTGATCGATCCCCGGATCAGCCGTCAGGCTCCTGGTGAGATCACGATCAAGGATGCGACCGGTCGAGTTGTGCTGTTCACCGGCACCTCGCTGCGTGAGATCACGCCGATGGCCGCCGCCTGACCGAACCTCGGTCGCCCTGATCTGCAGGGATCGGCATGGCCCGACCGGGCCGGACTGATCCTCACTGATTGAGAAGACGCCCACTTGCTGCCGGGTTTTACGCAGCAGGTGGGCGTCTGTCGTTCACCCATGCGCGTCAACGAGGCTGTGGATATCTGCAGGTTCCTCATCATCGGTGCGTGGTTCGAACCGCACCATAACGGCTTTGAATCCCGGAGTGTTCGACTCTCTGGCCACGAGGTCCCGGTGAACCAACGCGTTCGCCTCCGGATAGTAGGCAGCGACACAGCCGCGGGCCGTCGGATAGGCGACCATCCGGAATTTCTCCGCCCGTCGCTCTTCCCCGTTGAAGACCGAGACGACATCGACGAGCTGACCGTCGTCGACACCGGCAGGGCCGAGATCGGCAGGATTGATGAGAATCACCCTGCGCCCGCCCGAGATTCCCCGATAGCGATCGTCGAGCCCGTAGAAGGTCGTGTTGTATTGATCGTGCGAGCGCATCGTCTGCAGCACCAGGTGTCCCTCCGGCGGCAGCAGATATTCGAGTTCGCGCGTGCTGAACTGCGCCCGTCCTTCGGCTGTCGCGAAAGTCCGTGTATCACGGGGCGGATTGGGCAGAACGAAGCCAAATTTGTCCCGCACGCGGCGGTTGAAGTCCTCGGTGCCTTCCACGACCCGTGAGATGCGGTCGCGGATGACGTCATAGTCTTCGGCCATCGCCCTCCAGTCGATGACGTGATCGGATCCGAAGACCGCCTCGGCGATCCGGGCCAGCAGCACCGGTTCGGCAAGGAGGTGGTCGGAGACCGGCTCGAGCCGACCTTGGGTGCGGCTGACGACCGACATGGAGTTCTCGACCGAGAGGAACTGTGCTCCTCCGGGGTGCTTGTCATCCTTGTCGGTGCGTCCGAGCGTCGGGAGGATGATCGACGTCTTGCCGTGGACGACATGGGAACGGTTGGGCTTCGTGGAAATATGCACGGTGAGGCCTGTGCGTTTGAGTCCGGCCTCCATTGCGGCGGTGTCGGAGTTGGCCATGGCCAAGTTCCCGCCCAAGGACATGAACACGTCGACGTCTCCGCGGGCCATGGCATGCATCGCCTCTGTGGAGTCATAGCCGTGCCTCCGGGGCGCATTGATGCCGAATTCGGCATCCAGGCGCTGTAGGAAGTCCTCCTTCGGCTTCTCCCAGATCCCGAAGGTGCGGTCGCCCTGGACATTCGAGTGCCCCCGCACCGGGCAGGCCCCTGCCCCGGGCTTACCGAAATTGCCCTGGAGTAAGAGCAGGTTGATGATCTCTTTGATCGTGTCGACCGAATGAGGCTGCTGCGTGATGCCCAATGCCCAGCAGAAGATCGTTGCCCTCGACTTCGCCAGCAGATCCGCGACGTGTTCGATCTCGGCTCGTTCGAGACCGGTGGCGAGCTCTGTCTCCGCCCAGTTGAGCTCCTGCCTGGCTTCCGAGTAGGCGGCGAAGCCGTCAGTGGAGGATTCGATGAACTCCCGGTCGACGACCGTTCCCGGAGTCTCTGCTTCCTTCTTCAACAGCAGGTGTCCGAGCGCTTGGAAGAGCGCTTGGTCTCCCCCGACCCGGATCTGGAGGAATTCGTCACTGGTCCGCTCCCCGTCGGCCAGCAGGCCCTTTGGCGTCTGCGGATCCTTGAAGCGGAGAAGCCCCGCCTCGGGCAGCGGATTGACCGCGACGACCTTGCCGCCGTTGCGCCGGCACTCGGCGAGCGTGCCGAGCATACGCGGATGATTCGTCCCCGGGTTCTGCCCGACGACGAAGATCAGTTCGGCTTTCTCGAGATCCTCAAGTGAGACGGTTCCTTTGCCGATGCCGATCGTCGGAGACAGTGCCGTGCCGGAGGATTCGTGGCACATGTTCGAACAGTCGGGAAGATTGTTCGTTCCCAGGCTGCGGGCAAACAGCTGGTAGAGGAACGCTGTCTCATTGGGAGTGCGACCGGAGGTGTAGAAGACCGACCGGTCGGGTTCGGTGGCGCGGAGGTGCTCGGCGATGGTCTCGAAGGCGTCGGCCCAGGAGATCGGTGAGTAGTGCGACTCCCCTTCGCGGATGATCATCGGATGGGTGATGCGGCCGGATTGGCCGAGCCAGTACTCCGTCTTCTGCTCGAGCACGGAGATGGGGTGCTGCTCCCACCAGCCGGGGGTCGCCACCCGGGTCGTGTTCTCCTCAGCGAGCGCCTTCGCCCCGTTTTCGCAGAACTCGATCTTCTTCCGATCACCGGTGATCGATTCCGGCCACGCGCAGCCTGGGCAGTCGACGCCGTCAGGCTGATTGACGCGGAGCATCGACCGTACGGTCCGGCTCGCGCCGCCCTGTTTGAGTCCGCGTTCGAAGGCAACCTCGACGGCTTTGAGTCCCGCTGCCGCGGTCTTCGGTTCGCTGATGACAAGATCGTTCTCGTCGATATCATCGAATTCGACTCGGCGTCCACGTACGTTCGACACTGACGATCACCTCTGACCTCGGCGGACTTGATTCCGATGATCGTATCTGAGCCGAGTCATAGTATCCGAACCACGAGGAAAGAATCTCGCATTCCGAACATTCCGCCTGACGCTCATCGAACAACCGCCCCGGTCCACGAACAGCGAGGCGGCCCATCCAAACGTTTTCCGTCGGAATGGGCCGCCTCGATGCTGAAAAGTCAGGTCAGGGCTGAGGACTCAGAAGTCCCAGTCGTCGTCTTCGGTGTTCTCGGCCTTGCCGATGACGTAGGACGATCCCGAACCTGAGAAGAAGTCGTGGTTCTCGTCGCTGCCGGGCGACAGGGCCGCAAGGATGGCCGGGTTGACCTTCGTGACCTCCTTGGGGAACATCGCTTCGTAACCGAGGTTCATCAGCGCCTTGTTGGCGTTGTAGTGGAGGAACATCTTGCAGTCCTCGGACAGTCCCACGGGATCGTAGAGATCGTGGGTGTAGGCGACCTCGTTCTCGTAGAGCTCGAACATGAGGTTCATCGTGTAGTCCTTGAGCTCCTGCTTGCGCTCTTCGGACTGCGATTCCAGACCCTTCTGGTACTTGTAGCCGATGTAGTAGCCGTGCACGGCCTCATCGCGGATGATCAGACGGATGAGGTCAGCGGTGTTCGTCAGCTTAGCGTGTGCCGACCAGTACATGGGCAGGTAGAAGCCGGAGTAGAAGAGGAAGGACTCGAGCAGCGTCGAGGCGACCTTGCGCTTGAGCGGATCGTCACCCCGGTAGTAGCTGAGGATGATATCCGCCTTCGACTGCAGGTACTTGTTCTCACGCGACCAGCGGAAGGCCTCGTCGATCTCCTTCGTCGAGCACAGGGTCGAGAAGATCGAAGAGTACGACTTCGCGTGCACGCTCTCCATGAACGCGATGTTCGTCAGCACCGCCTCTTCGTGCGGGGTGACCGCATCCGGGATGAGCGAGATCGCACCAACGGTGCCCTGGATCGTGTCGAGCAGGGTCAGACCGGTGAAGACGCGCATCGTCAGCGTCTTCTCATCGTCGGTGAGAGTCGCCCAGGCCTGAATGTCGTTGCTCAGCGGGACCTTCTCCGGCAGCCAGAAGTTGCCGGTCAGGCGATCCCAGACCTCGTCATCGATCGGATCGACGACGCGGTTCCAGTTGATGGCATCGACATGCGATGCCAGAGTCAGATTCTCCAACGCTTTCTCTCTTCCCAAAGTGCTGTTCGTCGTAAGTACGTGCTGTCTGCGCGGCAGACGAAAGTCATGTGTGCGGGCCCAGCCGGCGGCCTGGGGCCCGCACGAAGCCGGCGGACCGATTCGCATCGGTCCGCCGATTCCATCATCAGAGCATGCAGGAGACGCAGCCATCGACTTCCGTGCCCTGCAGAGCGAGCTGCCGGAGCCGGATGTAGTAGATGGTCTTGATGCCCTTGCGCCAGGCGTAGATCTGCGCCTTGTTGATGTCACGAGTGGTGGCGGTGTCCATGAAGAACAGTGTCAGCGACAGCCCCTGGTCCACGTGCTTCGTGGCCTCGGCATACGTGTCGATGATCTTCTCGTAGCCGATCTCGTAGGCATCCTGGTAGTACTCGAGATTGTCATTGTCCATGAAGGGAGCCGGGTAGTACACGCGGCCGACCTTGCCCTCCTTGCGGATTTCGATCTTCGAGGCCACCGGGTGGATCGACGAGGTCGAGTTGTTGATGTACGAGATCGAACCGGTCGGCGGCACGGCCTGGAGATTCTGGTTGTAGATGCCGTGCTCGGCCACTTGAGCCTTGAGCTCGCGCCAGTCGTCCTGGGTCGGGATGTGCACGCCTGCTTCGGAGAACAGCTCGGTCACGCGAGCGGTGCGCGGCTGCCAGACCTCATCGGTGTACTTGTCGAAGTATTCGCCGGTGGCGTACTTCGACCGCTCGAAGCCGGCGAAGGTCTCACCGCGCTCCTTCGCGATCTCCATCGACGCCCGCACACAGTGGTAGGCGACGGTGTAGAAGTACATGTTCGTGAAGTCCAGGCCCTCATCGGAACCGTAGTAGATGTGCTCACGAGCGAGGTAGCCGTGGAGGTTCATCTGCCCCAAGCCGATGGCATGCGACATGTCGTTGCCGCGGGCGATCGAAGGCACGGACTGGATGTTCGAGGTCTCGGCGACAGCGGTGAGTCCGCGGATCGCGGTCTCGATGGTCTGTCCGAAGTTGCTCGAGTCCATCGTCAGAGCGATGTTGAGCGAACCGAGGTTGCAGGAGATGTCCTTGCCGACGACGTCATAGCCGAGATCGTCGTCGTACTTGCTCGGTTCAGAGACCTGGAGGATCTCCGAGCACAGGTTGGACATGATGATCTTGCCGTCGATCGGGTTCGCCTTGTTGACGGTGTCCTCGAACATCACGTACGGGTAGCCGGACTCGAACTGGATCTCGGCCAGAGTCTGGAAGAACTCGCGGGCGTTGATCTTCTTCTTCTTGATGGCCGCGTTGTCGACGAGCTCGGTGTACTTCTCGGTGACGTTGATGTCGGAGAAGGGCACACCGTAGACGCGCTCGACGTCATAGGGGCTGAAGAGGTACATGTCCTCGTTGCGCTTGGCCAGTTCGAAGGTGATGTCCGGGATCACGACGCCCAGCGACAGGGTCTTGATCCGGATCTTCTCATCGGCGTTCTCGCGCTTGGTGTCGAGGAACTTGTAGATGTCGGGGTGGTGGGCGTGCAGGTACACGGCACCGGCACCCTGGCGGGCTCCGAGCTGGTTGGCGTACGAGAACGAGTCCTCGAGCAGCTTCATGACGGGGATGACGCCCGAAGACTGGTTCTCGATCTTCTTGATCGGTGCACCGGACTCGCGGATGTTCGTCAGAGCGAAGGCCACGCCGCCGCCGCGCTTGGACAGCTGCAGAGCGGAGTTGATGGACCTGCCGATCGACTCCATATTGTCTTCGATGCGCAGCAGGAAGCAGGAGACGAGCTCACCGCGCTGCTTCTTGCCTGCGTTGAGGAACGTCGGGGTGGCCGGCTGGAAACGGCCGGCGATGATCTCGTCGACGAGCTGGGTGGCCAGAGTCTCGTCTCCGCGAGCCAGGAAGAGAGCGACCATGACGACGCGGTCCTCGAAGCGTTCGAGATAGCGCTTTCCGTCGAAGGTCTTCAGCGTGTAGGAGGTGTAGAACTTGAACGCGCCGAGGAAGGTCTGGAAGCGGAACTTCTGATCGTAGGCGCGCGTCGAGAGCTGCTCGATGAAATCGAACGAGTACTGCTCCAGAACCTCGGGCTCGTAGTAGTCCTTCTCGACGAGGTAGTCGAGCTTCTCCTTGAGGTTGTGGAAGAAGACGGTGTTGTTGTTGACGTGCTGCAGGAAGTACTGCCGGGCAGCCTGCTTGTCACGCTCGAACTGGATCCTGCCGTCCTCGTCGTACAGGTTCAGCATCGCGTTGAGCGCGTGGTAATCCAGATCCGTCTCTTCGCGGATGATGTCCTCTACATTGCGGTCTTCAGCGAGCTCGCGCACAGTTTGTCCAATCCTAGGTTGACAGCGTCGACATCTTCCTGAGTGCCCAGGAGTTCGACTCGATACATGAGGGGTACTTGACACTTTGCCGCGACCTTGAAGGCCGCGCGGCAGTAGTCCATGCCGAAGTTCGTGTTTCCGGCGCCGATGACACCGACCAGATGGCGCCGGTTCTCTTCGACATTGAGGAACTTGATGACTTGTTTGGGAACAGCCCCGCGATTGCGACCGGCCCCATAGGTGGGGGTGACGAGAACGAATGGCTCATCCACTCGCAGCGTCGGCTCCTTGGTCAACGTCGGCAACCGCACTGCCGGGTGACGCAGCTTCGCGACGAAGCGGTGCGTGTACTCGGAGTTGGCGGAGAAGTAGACCAGCAGCATTGTCAGGCCACGACGGACGCAGACTGTTCGCCGGTCAGGGTGGCGATCTTGTCCGGACGGAAGCCCGACCAGTGATCGTTGTCGGTGACGACGACGGGAGCCTGCATGTAACCCATGGCCTTGACGACATCGAGGGCGTTCTCGTCGACGCTGAGATCCACCGACTTGTACTTCAGGCCCTTGGCGTCGAGAGCACGGTAGGTGGCGTTGCACTGGACGCAAGCTGGCTTGGTGTACACGGTGATCATGACGACTCCTTCATTCTGCTGTGCAGTTCGGCATTCTGATGGCTGTGACCGTGTCCCGTCAACTGCTCGATCATGATGAATATCACGAGGCGCAGGCTCAGGGGTGACCACTAGATGTTGTGTTCGGGTTAGACCTTACCCCTATATCCAGTGTTACACCAGTGTCATTTGCAGGTTCCACACCCTGTGTCATCACCGTCCACAATCGTCCACAGGCTGTGAACGACAATCATGTAGTTCGATCACCTGCGCGGACGCTGGGATCGGCGGCTTCAGGGCCGATTTTCGACCCGTTGTCCACCTCCGTTTTCCACCGCTTTCCACAGAAAAAATTTTTGCCTGTGGGCATGTCGCGGAGTCCACGACCGACGATTCCGAACTCCTTAGTGCGGCACCGATCACGTCGAGGCAGAGGCGATCATCACAGCACCTCCTCACATCCGTCCGTCGGTTCCATCGACGCTACAGCCCGGTCCTGACATGAGATGGCCGCGCTGTGAATGGCAGGTGGCGGACGGACGCACGTCGGGCACAGCACTGCTCTGTGTGTCAGCACTGCAACGTTCTCGGCTGTCGCGTGTCAGTGCCAGCCAATATGCTGGAGACCACAGAAACGCATCAGACGGCGTGGCTGAACGACCACAGTGACACCGAAAGACACGTGGCATCGATGCACCAGTGACACCGAGAGACTGAGGGACCATGACGGCAACGGCACCGGCGAACACGCAGGAGATCGCGCACGCACAGACGATCCTCAAGGCTCTGGAGTCCTACCTCGACCATTTCGTCGTCGGGCAGCAGCGCCTGCGCGAATCCTTGCTCATCGGACTTCTCTCCAGCGGTCATCTGCTGCTGGAGAGCGTGCCGGGGCTGGCGAAGACCACGGCGGCCGCGGCTCTGGCCAATGCCGTGGACGGCCAGTTCTCCCGCATCCAGTGCACCCCGGATCTGCTGCCGGCCGACATCATCGGCTCGCAGATCTACAACGCACACGAGGGGTCGTTCAACACCGTGCTCGGTCCCGTGCATGCGAACATCGTCCTCCTCGATGAGATCAACCGGTCGTCGGCGAAGACCCAATCGGCGATGCTCGAGGCCATGCAGGAGAAGCAGACGACGATCGGCGGCAAACGCTTCGAACTCCCCCGCCCCTTCCTCGTCATGGCCACGCAGAACCCGATCGAGCAGGAGGGCACCTACCAGCTGCCCGAAGCCCAGCTCGACCGGTTCATGATCAAGGACCTGCTCACCCACCCGAACCCCGGCGAAGAGGTCGAGATCCTCTCCCGCCTCGACTCCGGGGTCTTCGACAAGGACTCGGTGCCCGATCCGGCCTGCTCGCTCGACGATGTCGTGACCATGCAGAGCTACGCCCGCACCGTCTACATCGACCCGGCCATCACCCGCTACCTCGTCGAACTCGTCCACGCCACCCGCAATACGACGAAGTACCTCGGCCGATTCGCCCCGTTCATCGAATACGGAGCCAGCCCACGTGCCTCCATCGCGTTCACGAACGCCGGCCGGGCGCTGGCGATGATCCGCGGCCGCAACTACGTCATCCCCGAAGACATCAAGGACCTCGCCCACCGAGTGCTGGCCCACCGCATCCAACTCAACTTCGAAGCCGCCGCCGAGAACATCACGAGCGCCCAGATCGTCGATGCCCTCCTCATGGCAGTGCCCACTCCCTGATCGGCTGCCGCGATGACTGTCCTGCTCAACCGAATCAAGGCGCGGATGACCATCCACGCCCATCGGCGGACCCGGCGCCTCCTCGACGGCGACTACTCCTCGGTCTTCCACGGCCACAGCCTCGACTTCGACGATCTGCGCGACTACATCCCCGGTGACGAGATCCGCGACATCGACTGGAAAGCCACGGCCAGGCACACAGAGCCCCTGGTCAAACGCTATGTCGCCCACCGTCGGCACATCCTCGGCCTCGTCGTCGACACCTCCCGGAACTTCGACGCCGTGACCTCCGCCGGAGCCGACAAACGCCACCTGGCCATCCTCATGGCCGGGATGGTCGGCTACCTCGCCGTCCGCCACGCCGACGACGTCATGCTCATCCACGGAAACGCCGGTCACACCACCGCTTCACCGCGGAAAGGCAGCGAGGCCCACCTCGAGCATCTCCTGCAGCAGATCCTCGCCGAGACCGGCAGCGACTCCCCCGGGTCGATCAACACCCAGCTGCAGTGGATCACCAGCCATATCAACCATCGGATGCTGCTGGTCGTCATCTCCGATCAGGCTCCGCTGGGGCCGGAGGCCGAAGCGACGATCCGTCGGCTGCGCGCCCAACATGAGGTTCTGTGGATCACGATCACCGACGCGGACCTCGCAGGACTGCCGTCCGCCTCGGCGCCGTTCGACGTCGCCCGACCCGACCATGGACTGCCGACCGCGGTGATGACGAAACCCGAGGTCCGACAGGAATTCGCCCTCGCCGAGGCGGCCCGCCGTCAGCAGCGCATCGACCTTCTCGCCAAGCTGGGCATCGCCCACATCGAAATCGACCATCCGAAGTCGGCCCTCGGCCGACTGCACACTCTTCTGCTGAGGCACCGCCGTGGGCCCCGCTGAACTCATCGGGCCCCTGGAGGTCTCACCGGCGTGGTACGTGGCAGCCTGCTTCGTCCTGCTGCTGGCGTGCGGAAACCTCTTCGCCCCTCTTTTCCGCGCCGCCGCCGGAGTCACCGCAGCGGACGGACCGCGCATCCCGATTCCCGTGCGCAGCACCTACCTCTCCCGCATCAGCGCTGTGGAAACGGGACTGACCGCAGAATCGGCGGACGTGCGCGAATCGGCACAGCAGCTGGCGACGATCGTGCGCGAATTCGCCCATGACGCCTGGGGCGTCAAAGCCGAGCACCTGACCTACCGCGATGCGGCAGTCGCCGGTCTCGACGACCTCGCGCAGTGCCTGCTCGGCCTCTACGAGGCGGAGTTCGCCGAAGCCGAACCGGCCGGTCTGCAGCCTCAGATCGCCGAGGCCCGGAAGTTGGTGGCGCGATGGTCCTGATGTTCTGGTGGCTGGCGCTCATCCTGCTGGCCCTCGCCGCAGCCGCAGTCTTCTGGTTCCGCCGTCCGAAGTCGACGGAGTCCTCTTTGGCCGTGGCCCACAGCGGGCGGATGACGAGCCTGCCGAGTTTCCGCAGGGCCATGCGCAGACGACTGGTGACCACGGTCGCCCTCCTCGGAGTCATCGTCCTCACCGGGCTGTCAGCACTGGCGGGAGTCGCACGTCCGGCTTGGGTGGAGACGGTCAACCCGGAGCGGAAGATGCGCGATGTCATGCTCTGCCTCGATGTATCCGGGTCGATGCTCGGCTACGATGCCGATCTGCTGGAGTCCTATCAGGAACTCGTCGACCGCTTCGACGGCGAACGCATCGGCCTGACCGTGTTCAATGCCACCGCGGTCTCCGCATTCCCGCTCACAGACGACTACGACATGGTCCAGAACTACCTCGCCGAGGCCGAGGAGGGGTTCCGCACCTGGGGCGCAGAGGGCACCGACTACTCGTGGTCGACGTCGCCCCCGAACATCGGCGGCTCCTCACTCATCGGCGACGGACTCGTCAGCTGCGTCGACAACTTCGACCGGCAGGACGAGGACCGGTCCCGGTCGATCATCTTCGCCACGGACAATATGCTCGCCGGTGAGCCGCTCTTCGAGCTCAACGAAGCCGCCGATATCGCCGTCGACGCGAAGGTCCGCGTCTACAGCCTCTCCCCTCCCTCGGTGCTGACGACCACTCAGACGAAGGAGCTGCGATCCGTGTCCGACCGTACCGGCGGCGAACAGTTCGACATGGGTTCGGCCTCGACGATCGACCGCATCGTCGAGGAGATCCAGAGCCAGGAAGCGGCGAACACCCCCGGCCGTTCGTACACGATCGTCCACGATATGCCGGTGGTTCCGCTCGCACTCGCCGTCTTCGGCCTCGCCGGAGTGTTCGTACTGGCGTGGAGGACGAAATCATGATCTTCGATCCCGTCTTCACCTGGTTCGGCTGGGGCTTCATCGTCATCGCCCTGCTCACCGTGTGCATCATCCCCGCCATCCGCGGCGACGGAGCACGCTGGAAGTGGTTCGCCCGCATGGGTGTCGTCGCCGTGCTCGCAATCGCACTGGCACGCCCCGGGATCCCCATCAAATCCTCGACCGAGGAGTACGAGGCACGAGCCGATGTGTACTTCGTCGTCGACGTCACGACGTCGATGGCCGCTGAGGATTTCGACGGGGACGACACCCGCCTCGAGGGGGTCAAGAAGGACATGCTCGAACTCGCCGACGCCTTCCCCGGCACCCGGCTGAGCATCATCACCTTCGCTTCGACCGCAGCCACCGTGATGCCGCTGACGACCGACCACGCCGCCTTCGCCTCCGCCGTCGACGTCCTCGAACCCGAATCATCCATGAATTCCAGAGGCTCATCGATCACCGAGGCCGGTGAGGAGCTCGATAAGCGGATGACCTCGAACGATGAGGACCGTCCGGAGAACAAGAACGTCGTGTTCTACTTCGGCGACGGTGAGCAGACCGTATCGGAGAATCCGGAGTCGTGGTCGCCCTTCGCCTCCCGCATCGACAGCGGCGCCGTCTTCGGATACGGCACCGATCAAGGCGGGAAGATGCGCGACAGCCGGCCGTTCGGCTACGGGTCCGGTGTCGGTGATCCCGGCAATGCGCCCGGCATCGGCGACCCCGATGACCCAGATGACGATCAGGCACCTCCCGAGTACATCCAGGACCGCAACGGCAATCCGGGGATCTCGAAGATCGACGAGGGCAACCTGCGCCAGATCGCCTCGGACCTCGGCGTCGATTACCACCACCGGGACGGAAACGGCGCGATCTCCAGCGTCTACACCGCCCCGAAGTACGATCAGGCCCTGGTGAAGAAGGACGGCCGGGTCACCGTCGACGAATACTATTGGGTCCCGCTCATCCTCGTCTTCGCGTGGATCGCCGTGGAGCTCGTCTTCGGAGTCCGCGAATACCTTCGCCTCAAGGCGATCACCCCCAAGCGCCCTCGCCGAGGCGGCCCACCCGGTCCCGGAGGCCCGCTTGGTCCCGGAGGTCCTCTAGGTCCCGGAGGCCCACCCGGTCCCAGCGGATCGGTTCCCTATCAGCCGGTGCCCCACCAGGGAGGTCCGCGATGAACCGCCTGAAGAATCTGTGGTCACGGCTGCGTCGGATCACGAAGATCAACCTCATCCTCGGCACGATATTCGCCCTGGTCTTCGGCTATATCGCCATGGCCACATACTTCGGAACCGCCTCGCAGGTCAGATACACCTCGAATGACTTCCCCGGTGCCAAGAAGGCGGCGACGGCGTTCCTTCGGGTCAGCCCGTTCCAACGCCATATCGGCTACTTCAATCGCGGCACTGCCGAGGCGGCCGTCGGCGACTACGACGCTGCCCAGACCGATCTCGAAGCCGCTCTGAAGATCGCTCCGACCTCGGCCGAATGCGCCGTGCGGATCAACCTGTCCTTTGTCTATGAGAAGCAGGCAGATCAGATCGCCTCCCAGGACCCCGACCAGTCGCAGGAACTCTACGACCGTTCGCTGAAGACCCTCGAAGATGCGCCCGAGGAATGCCAGCCGAAGAAGAGCGAAGAGAAGCAGAAGAGCAGCCAGGCGAAGGAACGCGTCGAGGACAAGAAGCAGGGTGAGAAGGCCAAGGAAGAGGGAACCGACGACAGCGAGTCCGAGGACGAGGACTCGCAGGAAAAGGGCTCCGGGGACGAGAAATCCTCCGGAGATGAGAGCCAGGATCCCGGGGAAGATGAGGAGAAACCGGACGATTCCTCAGGCAAGTCCGAACGTGAGAAGAAGCGGGACGAGCTTGAGAAGCGCCGCGAGGACTCTGAACGACAGCAGCAACAGCAGGGCCCCGGCGGCGAGGGAGGACGGTCGACCCCGGAGAAACCCTGGTGATCCTCGTCGAGGCCGTCTGATCACTCCGGGGCGTGGTGGCAGCGCTGACCCGCTGTGACATCATGAGTCCATGAACGTCTCCGACCCCGCTGCTTCAGATTCTGCGTCCACCTCCGCGCCCGGGACTTCATCCTCGAGCGCATCCGGCTCCACCGCTTCGGCGTCCGCTCCCTCGGCACCGTCACCGCGACTGCGGGCCGCTCTGGAGACCTTCCCGCCCTATATTCCGGGCAAGCCTCCCCGCCAGGTCGAGGGTCTCGAGTCGTTCAAGCTCTCCTCGAACGAGAACTTCCTGCCTCCCCTGCCGGCAGTCCTCGAGACCATGGTCGCTCACGCGACGAACCCCGCGCTCTACCCCGACGACGCGGCGCTGGCGCTGCGTCAGGGACTGGCCGACCGCCTCGGTGTCGGGCTGGATCAGCTCGTCGTCACCACCGGTGCCAGCGAACTGCTCGTCGCGCTGACCCAGATCACCTCGGACGCCACCACCGAGGCGATCTATCCGTGGCCGTCGTTCGAGATGTATCCGCAGACCACCGGGCTCGTCGGATCCACCCGCCGCGAAGTGCCGCTGACGGCCGAGGGTCGCCACGACCTCGACGCGATGGCGGCGGCGATCACCGAAGACACCCGTCTCATCATCCTGTGCTCACCGAACAACCCGACCGGCCCGGTGCTGCGCGACGACGAGGTCCGCGCCTTCCTCGATAAGGTGCCTGACCACGTTCTCGTCGCCCTTGACGAAGCGTACTGGGAGTTCGCCACCGAACCCGGGCGAGCCGATGGACTCGGTCTTGTCCGCGACTATCCGAATCTCGTTCTGCTCCGCACCTTCTCCAAGGCACACGGACTCGCCGGGCTGCGTGTCGGCTACGCCGTCGCCCGTCCGCCGGTCATCGAAGGACTGCTCAAGGCCGTCATCCCCTTCGGCGTCACCGATCTCAGCCAGGCCGCCGCCCTCGAATCCCTCAATCATTGGGACGAAGTGCTCGAGCGGGCCGGCGAGATCGCACAGACCCGCGATGCCTTCGCAGCTGCACTGCGCGAACAGGGCTGGGAGGTGCCCGAAGCACAGGCGAACTATGTCTGGCTGCCGTTGGGTGAAAAGTCTGGTGCCTTCGAAGATGCCTGCGTCGAACAGGCCGTGGCGGTGCGCAACCTCGGTGCCGGTGTGCGCATCAGCATCGGCGAAGACGAAGCCCTCGCCCGGGTGCTTGAGGTCGCCGAACGCTTCCGCATCGAACACTTCGAGGACTGAGCGGAGAGCACCGCCGCGCGGAACACCGTGCCGAGCGGTCGGTGAGAGGTGTGCCTAGAGTTCAGCGAGTTCGAGTGCCAACGACACGGCCTGCAGCGTTTCGGCACGGGAGAGGTCCCGGCCGAGCAGCTTCTCGATCTTCGCCAACCGCGCCCGCACCGTGTGCCGGTGCACTCCCAACTCGGCGGCGATGCGCTCGCGTGCCCCGGACGCGGCGATGAAGGCCCGGAGAGTCTCCAACAGCTCCTGATCGCCGCGGGCCCGAAAGAGTTCGCCGAGAACCCGATCGACGAATCGGTCGGCAGCCTCCTCATCGACCGCCGACAGCAGCGCCCTTACCTCGGAGGCCTCGGACTCGTGCTGGGTTCGCCACAGCATCCACGTGTGATGGAGCTGACCCAACGGCAGCCTCTTCTCCGCAAGCACGTCCAGGCCGGTGACCTCGGCGGCCCTCGTCACCAGCTCATCGAGTCCGCGTTCCTGTGCTCCGACCACCCCGAGCAGCGAACCGGTGCGAGTGAGCAGGCTCCGACCGACGATATCGGCGATGAGGCGTTCGGCGGAGTCCCCACGGACACCGCCGAAGATGCGCATCCCCACCGTCGCCACCGGTGCCAACCCCGTCACCCGAGTCCACTCCCCACGTGCTTCGTCGTCACTGAGATCGGAGTCGAAGAGCAGCGCGCGACCGGCGGGAACGGGCAGATCCGCCAACGACATCGCCAACAGCGCCGAGGCGGTCGACAGCAGCAGGGCACGCGTCTTCGGAGATCCGGCCGCCTCGGCGGGGGTGAGGATCCACCCGAGCGGATGATCACCTCCGATCGGAACGGCCTCGACGATCCGCGCACCGGTGCGGATCAGGCGAGGCCCCGTCGTCGGCTTCAATGACTCCTCGATGAGTGCCGAACGCACGTCTTCCTCGGCGTCGTCCCCGCTCAACGCCCTGCCGGTCGGCGAGACGAACCGGACCGGAGCCTTCAGCGTCTCTGCCAGGTCGGCCACAAGCGCCGCGGGCCCCTCCCCGGCCAATGCGGTTGCGAAACGGCGGGCGGCGCTGCTCGCCCGGGTCAGCTCCCGGTTGGTCTCGGCCTCACGCATCCGGGTGAAGGCATCGACGACGGCGACGAACGGAACCGGCTCGGGCACGCCGAACAGCGCCAGCCCCGCCTCCTGCGCGGCGGCGACGAGCTTCGGCGGGACCTGCTGCCACGGCAGGTCGGAGCCCAGTCCGATGCCGAGCGCATGCACGCCGACAGTCTTGAGGCGGCGCACATAGTCCCCAACCGTGTCCCCGCCGAGGTCCTGACCGACCCCGATCGTCAGCAGCACCTCACCGCCGGCAAGCCATTCGTCGACCTCCGGCAGCTCCGAGGAGTGCACGATCGTGACGTTCTGCTCCGCTGCGGTGGGCGAATCGACGATGACTTCGAGCGCGAGTTCTGCGCGTGACCAGATCTGTTCCAAGGTGACCATGCACCCGATTCTATCCATTCTGGACAGCACTGGTTCCAAATGCTCCCCTTTGGATATCGGTGTTGTGTGACGCACGTCCTAGGCTGAGGGCATCACCTCCGGCCCGTTCGGGTCGGGTCAGCCGCTACGACGAAGGAGCAAGCCAGTGACGTCTCAGCCGCTCGGCCCAGCCGACTACAGCAAGACACCCCGCTACGCAGGACCCCCGACGTTCGGACTGCTGCCGCGCATCGACGAAGTCGAAGCCGAACGTCCCGGCGAGAAGATCGACGTCAAGGTCATCGGCATTCCCTTCGACGCCGGCGTCAGCTACCGTCCCGGTGCCCGCTTCGGACCTGCTCACATCCGCCAGTCCTCGAAGCTGCTGCGCCCCTACAACCAGGCCACGAACGTCCACCCGTTCACCTGGCAGCAGGTCGCCGACTGCGGTGACCTCGGCGTCAATCCCTTTGACATCGAAGAGGCCATCACCACCGTCGAGGCCAACGCCGACGCCATGCGCGCCGACGGGGCCAAGCTGCTCACCCTCGGCGGGGATCACACCCTGGCCCTGCCGAACCTGCGCTCGCTGCACAAGACGCACGGCAAGATCGCCGTGCTCCACTTCGATGCGCACCTGGACACCTGGGACACCTACTTCGGTGCGCCCTACACCCACGGCACTCCCTTCCGCCGCGCCAGCGAAGAGGGCCTCATCGACATGACCGCTTCGATGCACATCGGCATCCGCGGTCCCCTCTATGGGAAGAAGGACCTCGAGGATGATGAGGTGCTCGGCTTCCAGATCATCCGCAGCGACGAATACCAGTTCACCTCCGTCCAGGACGTCGTCGCCCGGATGCGGGGTCGCCTCGGCGACGCTCCGGTCTACCTGTCCGTCGACATCGACGTCCTCGATCCGGCCGCCGCGCCCGGCACCGGCACCCCCGAGGCAGGTGGAATGACCAGCCGTGAGCTGCTCAACTCGATCCGCGGGCTCCAGGGACTCAATGTCGTCGGCGCCGAGATCGTCGAAGTCGCCCCGGCCTACGACCACGCCGAAGTCACCGGACTCGCCGCCGCGCACGTCGGCTACGAGGTCCTCTCACTGTGGGCTGCGGAGAACAACGGCGTGAACGCTCCCTCCGGGCCCGCCGGCGCTGCTCTCGGAGTCTGAATGAGCACCGAACAGAACGTCCGCAACGGCGGTCGCGCGGTCGTCGCGACTCTGGCCGCCCATGGAGTCGATACGATCTTCGGCATCCCCGGCACGCACAACCTCGAGTTCTACCGGCATCTGCCGGAGTTCGGGATCCGCGCCGTGACTCCCCGCCACGAGCAGGGGGCAGGCTACGGTGCCGACGGGTACTTCCTCGCCTCCGGCAAGCCCGGGGTCGTCATCACGACCTCGGGGCCGGGGCTGACGAACGTCATCACCGCCGCCGCGACCGCCTATGCCGAGTCCCGACCGATGCTCATCCTCTCTCCCGGTGTGCCCACCGGGTTCGAGCGCGCCGACGTCGGGATGCTCCACGAGACGAAGGACTCCTCCGGTGCGGTGGGCCACCTCCTCGTGTCCTCCCAGCGCACCCGCACTGCCGAAGGTGCAGCCCAGGCCGTCGCCGAGGCGTTCGCCATGTTCGACTCGGCCCGTCCCGGACCCGTGCATATCGAGGTTCCCCTCGACGTGCTCGAGGGCGCGTGGAACGGCAGCGTTCCGGTCCCGTTCGCAGGTCGCCGTCCCGGACTCGATGATCATGTGGTGTCCCGTGCCGCCGAGGCGATCCGTGCGGCGAAGCGTCCGCTGATCATCGCCGGCGGCGGTGCCAGGGGCGCCCACGCCGAGGTGGCTCGTCTCGTCGAGGGCCTCGACGCTCCGCTGGCGACGACGGCCAACGGCAAGGGAATCGTGTCCGAGACGCATCCGCTGTCGTTGGGTTCGAATGTGCGCTTCCCCAGCGTGCAGGCCGAATCCGCGGCGGCAGATGTGCTCATCGTGCTCGGCTCCGAATTGGCCGACTCCGACCTGTGGGGCGGGGTCATCGGTGCGCAGACGAACATCGGTGTGCGTGATGAGTCTGCCGGACAGACCGTCATCCGCTGCGATATCGACCCCGACCAGCTGAACAAGAACCTGCCCGGGGACATCCTCGCCTGCGCGGACACTGGCGAATTCCTCACCGCGCTCATGAGCGCGCTCGGAATCGGAAACGACAGCGCCGCCTCGACGAACGATGACGGAACGGAATCGTCCGAATCGAACGGATCGGCCGCCTCGGCGAAGGAATCCGGGGCCGATCGGGTCACCCGGATCCGGGAGAGCTGGGCCACCGATTTCGACTTCGAGGCGATCGGCGCCCGAGTCACCCGGCTCGTCGAAGAAGGTGCAGGGTCGACCGTCGTCATCTCCGGTGACTCCTCACAGGTCACCTACGACGGCACGGTGCACGCGCTGACGGCGAGCACGCCCGACCAGCTGCTCTACATGCCGGGATTCGCCACTTTGGGCTACGGCATTCCCGCCGCCCTCGGAGCGAAGGTCGCCGATCCTGCGCGACCGGTCGTGTGCATCCTCGGCGATGGTGCGGCCATGTTCTCCATCCAGGAGCTCATGACCGCTGCCGAGCTGGGACTGGGCATCCCCTTCGTCGTCGTCGACAACGGCGGATATGCGGAGATCGAGGGTCAGATGGTCGACCGCGACATCGAACCCTTCGCTGTCAGGCTCGCCCGTCCGGACTTCGCGAAGCTCGGCGAATCCATGGGTGGGGCCGGGGTGACGATCGCCGAGGCGGACATCGATTCCGCTCTGCCGCAAGCCATCGCCGAGGCGCTCGATCGCACCGTTCCCACCGCCATTCACATCACCGTCGGTCACTGAGCCGATCCAACAGAAAGGGTCGCTGTGGACTCTTTGGTAGTCATCATCTATCTCGCCGCCATGGTGGGATTCGGAGTCTGGGGCCGCTTCAAGGCCCATAACCAGGAGGACTTCCTGGTCGCAGGGCGCCGCCTCGGCGGACTGCTGTACACCGGCACGATGTCGGCCGTCGTCCTCGGCGGCGCGTCGACGATCGGCGGAGTCGGCCTCGGCTACACGGCTGGGCTGTCGGGAATGTGGCTCGTCTTCGCGATCGGCTTGGGCATCATCGCGCTCTCGCTGTTCTTCGCTCCGAAGATTCAGAAGCTCGAGATCTACACGGTCTCGCAGATGCTCGAACTCCGCTACGGCAAGGGCTCCCGTTTCGTCTCCGGAGCGATCATGACCGCCTACGGTCTGATGATCTCGACGACGTCGACGGTCGCCTACGCCACGGTCTTCCATGCCCTGTTCGATCTCAACAAGGTGTGGTCGGTGCTCATCGGCGGCGGCATCGTCATCCTCTATTCGATGCTCGGCGGCATGTGGTCGATCACGCTGACGGACTTCGTGCAGTTCTTCATCCAGACGATCGGCATCTTCCTCATCATGCTGCCCATCGTGCTTTCGAAGTCCGGAGGCATCTCCGAGCTGTTCTCCTCGCTGCCCGAATCGCACACCTCACCGGTGGGCATCGGCTGGGAGGCAATCCTCGGCTACATCCTCATCTACACCCTCGGACTGCTCATCGGCCAGGACATCTGGCAGCGCGTGTTCACCGCCCGCAGCCCGGGTGTGGCCAGGTGGGGCGGCTTCTCCGCCGGCGTCTACTGCCTGCTCTACGCTGTCGCCGGTGCGCTCATCGGCATGGCCGCGACGAAGATAGTGCCCGGCATCGAAGTCCAGGACGATGTGTTCGTCGCCGTCGTCGATGCTTCGATGTCTCCGGTGCTCGCCGGATTCGTGCTCGCTGCGGCCCTGGCCGCGATGATGTCGACGGCATCGGGTTCGCTCATGGCCGCTTCGACCGTCTGTCGTCAGGACATCGTCGAACCGATCCTCGCCCGCAAGGACATCGTTCCTGAACGCGGCGACGGCGTCGGTGCGGGAGCCGGTGCGAAGGATACGGCGACGGATGGATCGGACGCCTCGGCGAGTGCGTCCGGCATTTCCGGCTCGGAATCCGGCTTGGAATCCGGCTCGGGTGCGAAGTCGACGCTCGTGCGATCGCTGGTGCGCGAGACCGGAGATGAGATCCGCGACTCGCGCATCTACCTCATCGTGCTCGGCGTCGTCACGCTGGTGCTCGCGATGATCATGCCCAGCGTCGTCGAGGCGCTCACCGTGGCCTACAACCTGCTGGTGGCCGGTCTGTTCATCCCGATCCTCGGCGGTCTCGTGTTCAAGCGCGGAACGATCGTCGGCGTTATGGCCGGCATGATCCTCGGCGCCGCGACCACCATCGTCGTGATGATCGTGGCGGGCATCTACGCCAACGAGGCCATCTACCTGGGCCTCATCGCCTCGCTGGTCGGCTACCTCGTCGGGTCCTTCGCGTCGAAGCCGACCTCGCCCGAGGTCATGGCCGCTTGGAAGGAACGCATCACCCGCTAATTGCTACCTGACGGCGGCTCAGCAACCTCGCGCGAGGTTGCTGAGCCGCCGTCAGGTAGTTCTAGGACCTCGCTCGACTTGGTGTCTCAGACCACAGTCACTTATATTCGAAGAGTCAGGCTGAGCCGCCCACGGCAGCCCCCGGAATTGGGTGCCCAGGGCGAGCGGCACATCAGCCGGTGCTCGAAAAAGGAGCACGAAGCCGCAAACTGCGCGTGTGAGACATATATGGATCCCTCATTTCCATATCTCATTCGCGAAAGGCCTGCCATGGCTCATACCTCCGCGCACGTCGCGCACACCCTTGCCGCCCACATCGACGAGGTCTTCGGCCTCATGGGCAACGGCAATGCCTACTTCCTCGACGCCCTGCTGCGTAACACCTCGGCAACCTACACCGCCGTCCGCCACGAGGCCGGAGCCGTCGTCGCCGCCGACGCTCACTTCCGCACCTCCGGGCGGATCGCCGCGGCCACAACGACGTATGGTGCGGGGTTCACGAATACGCTCACCGCCCTCGCCGAGGCGGCACAAGCCCGGGTTCCCCTCGTCCTCGTCGTCGGGGATGAGCCCACGTCCGGTCCCCGACCATGGGACGTCGACCAGATCGCCATGGCCTCCGCCGTGGGTGTGCGCACCTACAACGTCGGTCGGGTCGATGCCGCCGCAGCCACCGTGACCGCCATCGAGCATGCTCTGACCTACCGGGTGCCCGTCGTCCTGGCCATTCCCTACGATGTCGCGACCCTGGAGCTCGGTGAGATTCCGGATGTGCCCGGCCCCAGTCGTCCCTCGCCGATGGCACCGACCGGCGAATTCGCACATGCGGCTCTTGATCGCCTTGCCGCCGATCTGTCTGGAGCGAAACGTCCCCTGCTGCTCGCCGGCCGCGGTGCCTGGCTGGCCAGAGCCGACTCCGAACTCGGTGAACTCGTGGACATCACGGGAGCACTCACCGTGACGACCGCGCTGGGACGCAACATCTTCCCGGCTGCCGAACACGATTTGGGAGTCGCCGGCGGATTCGGTGCCCCGGCCGCGATGGAGCGCGTCCGCGAGGCCGATGTGGCCGTGGTCTTCGGAGCCTCGCTCAATCAGTTCACCATGCGTTTCGGAGACCTCTTCCATCCCTCGACGGCGGTATGGCAGATCGACACCGACGACCGCGCCACGAACGCCCGAGTCGGAGGCTTCATCCGCGCCGATGCGAAACTCACCGCCGCCGAACTCATCGCGCGCCTGGCGGCGACCGGCGCAGGCAGTGCTGGGGGTTCGGACAGTGCCGACGAACGCTGGCACGATTCCGTCGACACCGCTGCCGACCGTGCCTACGTCGTCGGGTCGGAGCTCGCCGACGATGGTCGGCTCGATCCGCGTGCGGCGGCGAACCGCCTCGGCGAGGTTCTGCCCGAGGATCGGGTCGTCGTCTCCGACGGCGGACATTTCATCGCCTGGGCGAACATGTTCTGGGAGCCCAGTGCACCCGATCGGCTGGCGATGGTCGGCACCGCCTTCCAATCGATCGGACTCGGTTGGCACAGCGTCGCCGGGGCCGCCCGCGCAAACCCGGACTCGACGATCGTGCTCACCACCGGTGACGGCGGCGGAGCCATGGCACTGTCCGACCTCGACACCGCGATCCGGGTGGCCGGCGGTCGCGGTCTGGCCGTGGTCTTCAATGACGCGGCCTACGGTGCCGAGGTCAACCTGTACGGGCTCAAGGGGTTGGAGAAGTCGCCCATGCTCATCGACGAGATCGATTTCGCGGCCCTCGCGACGGCCGCCGGTGGGCACGGGGTCGCCGTCCGCACCCTGAGCGATCTCGCCGTGGTTGAGGAGTGGAAGTCCCGCCCGGTCGACGAACGGCCTTTCCTGCTCCTCGACCTGCGGATCTCCGGTGAGATCATCGCACCGTACCAAGAAGAGGTCATTCGCGTGAACTCGTGAGGGTGACCGGCTAGTTGCGCAGCTGGTTGCGGCCCTGGTTCAGACACTGGTCTTGCTGTGCCGACCGGCCCCAGGTGACGAGGCGCCACAGCTTCTCCAGCGGGCCCTGTCCGAAACGGCGCAGCCACAGAGTTGAGACGACGACCTGAACGATGATGATCGCGGCGCAGATGACGAGTCCGGCGACGTATCCGCCGCGGTCGTCGAACCGGGCGAGGTCGGGCGCTGCCAGCCGAACGGCGACAAGGATGACGGTGGCACCGACGTAGTTGCTCAGCGCCATCCGACCCAGCGGTGCGAATACGGACTTCAGGACCGCCTCGGCGGGGGTGCGCAGGAGCAGCAGGATGGCGACGATATAGGTCAGGGCCATACACAGGCCCAGGCCGGCATTGATCCACTGGTCGACGTGACGGGTCGTATAGTCCGTCACGGAGAAGCCGACGATCGTCACGATCAGTGCGAGACCACCGGCGATCGCGACTCGTCCCGGGCGGTTGAGCACGGATCGGAGGAAATCGCTGCCGCCGATGGCGAAGCCGAGCAGGAAGAGTCCGGGGATGACGGCCATTCCGCCTCCGGTGGCCACTCCGGCGATGAGCAGAACGACGCCGAGGATCGCAGTGATGACGTTCCGCCACCGGTCGGCGATCCACGTGGCCGGCAGCAGGAAGACGATCCCGGCGAGCGCATATGGAAGCAGCGCCTCGCCGGGTTGGAGGAGTTGATGGAGCCCACCGAGGATGCTGAGGAAGGCGAACCGGCGCAGCAGAGCCAGGCGCGGTCGGTGGCTGCGATCCCGGGCGGACAGCCACATGAGTCCGAACCCGATTCCGAAGAGGAACGAGAAGATCGGGAAGAAGCGGTTCTGCACGAAGTCTTCGTAGAAACGGTAGAAGTCGAGGCCCCCACCCTCGACGCCGAGGCCGAAGATCGGCGGCAGGTTGACCAGCAGGATCCCGCACAGGGCGAACCCGCGGATGACGTCGAGTGCGGCGATGCGGGGTCGAGATCGAATATCGGCAGAGCTCGCGGTATCGGCGAGGCTCGCGGTGTCGGCAGGGCTCACTTTGTCGGCAGGGCGTGTGGTGTCGGGTTGAGGTCGTGTCATGGCCTCTATCCTTCCCGAAACGGAGATCTGGCACATCGGCCGTGCGACCGAGAATCGACGAACGGGGTCGGCCATTCGGCTGATCCCGGCACGGCTGGCGGGGTGGGTGCGGTTGGGGTGGGTGAGACGACTGCACCGTGGGAGTAGAGTCCGCGCTCGTCAGCCGTTGGAGTTCATGACCCCGGATTCCCACATCCGGGCGGCGATCTCGACGCGGTTACGGGCATCGAGACGCGTCTGGATGCTGCCCAGGTGGGTCTTCACGGTGCCGAGTGAGATGAAGAGCTCGGTGCAGATCTCCTGGTTCGTCCGTCCCACGGCGACGAGCTTCGCGATCTCGGTCTCCCGATCGCTGAGGCGGTCGATGCGCGCGGTCTCCGACCGGGGTGCGGCGGTGCGCCGTCGGAGCAGGTCGAGAGTGAGCGAGGGGGAGATGAGCGCATCGCCGTTCGCCGCCGCTCGGACTCCGGCGAGCAGGAGGTCGGCTCCGGCGTCCTTGAGCAGGAATCCGCTGGCTCCCCCGGCGAGAGCCGCATCGACGTAGTCGTCATCGTCGAAAGTGGTGACCATGATGACCTGCGAATACGGAGTCAGTCGCGGAAGCGCAGCCAAACCGTCGAGGCGCGGCATGCGAATATCGAGCAGCACCACATCGGGCTGTTCGCGTTTGACAAGAGCGATCGCGTCGACGCCGTCGGCGGCTTGCCCGGTGACGCGGATATCGGCTTCGGCGTCAAGGATGAGTGAGAATCCCATCCGCACCATCTCCTGATCGTCGATGACAGCGACGGTGATCATCGGCTCTCCCCTGTTCGGTGGTCGTTCACTGGATTGAGCGGCAGTCGCGCGACCACGCTCCATCCTCCCCCGGGTTCGGGTCCCGCCTCGATCCTCCCGCCGAGGTGGCTCACCCTCACGCGCAGACTGTTCAGTCCCGTGCCGCTACCGGCACCGACCCCACCGGAACCGACTCCGTTGGTCACGGTCATGACCAGAGTGCCGGGAGCGTCGGGCCCGGCGAGGTTTTCGGCTGAGTCAGTCGGGGTGGCGGGCTCGATCATGACGGTGACCGTCACCGGAACATCGGCGCCGGCGTGACGGCGCACGTTCGTCAGGGATTCGACGAGGACACGGTCGAGGACGGGCCAGACCGGGGCGGCCACCTCGGCGGGGGTGTCGATTGTGATCGTCGCGGACTTGCCGAACGCCGCGACCCGGTCACGCAGAGCCTGCGGGCCCGAAGCGATCGGGGTGCGGGAAGCGGTCTCCGCGCCAGAATCGGACACCGTTCCCGCAGCGGTGACGGGTGAGGCATCGGTTCGCGTGTCGCTGCGGGCGTCGGAGACGAGGCGGCGGATCTCCTCGAGCGCGCGGGTCCCCGAATCTTCGATCTTCGCCAGGGCCGTTGTTCTCAGGTCCGGGCTGTCGCTGCGCCCGGCGGCTTGGGCGAGCACGACGATTCCGGTCACCTCGTGGGCGATGAGGTCGTGGAGTTCGGTGGCGATGCGACGTCGTTCCGCCTCGGTGGCGGTGGCCTGTCGTTCGATCAGGGTGCGGTCATTCGATCGCAGCATCAGACCGATCGCGATCGCGGCGATGATCAGGGCGAACACCATGAGTGCGAAGGTCGCACCGTCGGCCATGACCAGGGGACAGACGATGTTCGCGACTGCGAGAACGACAATGGAGGCGATGCTCATCCGGCCCGAGGATGCGCGCGTGAGCATCGCCAGCACCGTCAGGCTCAGCCACAGAGTCGTCAGACTCAGTGTGGCGGCGACGGCGGCCAGGGCGAGGCCACCGAGCAGTCCGAGGACGGCCCACTCCAGCCGTGCAGACCGTCCCGGACGCAACTGGGCTCGAATGAGGATGGGCAGGCCGACGGCCACGGCGATGACGTTGCCGAGGATCAGTGACCAGCCGCTGCCGATGAACAGTTCCAGGGCGAAGGTCAGCGGGACCGGGATCAGCCACAGCCAGGTGAGGAGTCGTCTCATTTGCTCACAGTCTAGTCAACGCCGGATGCCAGGTTCTGGTTTCTCGGGTTCGGCATTGTCGTGCGCTGCGCTGACCGTATCAGCGGCAGTCGGTGTCAGCGTATTCGACCTCGACAACCACGCCATCGTCTCCCGCGGACACGTCCCGCACTTCGGCCGCCTGCGGCAGGGCGCGGTCGGTGAGGAAACGCTCGTCGGCGAGAACATCGAGCCGGTTGCCTTCCGCCCGGGCGGAGAAGGTCACCCTCTTGCCGTCGATGGTGGCCACCTCGGTGTAGGAGTCATCGGGATTCTTCACCGGCCGGACCTGGCCTGACGGGTAGTCGAAGGTGATGAAGCGGGTGAGCCGGTCGGCGTGGCCGTCGACGAGGCGGTGGACGAGGACCTGATCCTTGTTCGTTCCCTTCGCTGGGTCGAGATCGACGTAGCTGAGGTCTGCGGTGTGCTGTGCAGCGTAGAGGAGGTAGGGGCGACCGTGGACGTCGATCGTGTCGGGTGTGATCGCGCAGCCGTCCAGGTAGTCGGCGACGTCGGCTTCGAGTGCGACTTTCGCACGGTTCTCAGCCACAATGAGTCCGCCGATGAGGGCGATGAGGATGATGACGATGGTGCCGAGGGCGATGAGTGCCTTCTTCATGAGTGTGGAGCGTCCTTATCGGATCGGAGTGAGCAGTCACTGTGCTGGGCCGGGGTTTCACAGCCGGCGCGTGGCTGCTGTCTGACACCCTCGATCCTTCCCGTTTCGGGGAGGCCGAGCCTCGGCCGAATGGCTGATCGTGATCGGCCGAGTGGTCGGAACTCCCGGGTCTCGCAAGGGCGTCGCGAAGAGAGTGCCCAGACAACGGTATGGCGGTCGTCTCCGGGGAGGTCGTCGCCGTGGCAGATCATTTGTCTGCGGACCGCGCCGCGCGGTTGGCAACCGTCCAGACTCTGACAAAGAGGCCGAGGATGAGCAGCCACCCCGAGACTGCGAGAACGGCTCCGACTGCCTTCGGCCAGGCGAATTTCTCAACGCTCAACAGTGCAATCGAGAACCCGACGGCGATGATGCTGATGGTGATGAGCACGGGAATCGCCGCACGGTGGCCAGCTTTCCAAGAAGCCTCGGACCGCAGCGTCAGCGCCGACCGGATTCCGATTGCACGATTGCGGGGCAGACGGTCGCCGCGGATGACCAACACGAGAACGACGCAGACAACGGCGAGGAGCAGATAGCCGATCAGCGGCGGATAGAACATCGTTGCCGGTCCCCTCTCTGAACTCGGGTCCACCGTATCTCATCGGGGCTGAACCCAGCCGCTCTCCAAAGGACAGATGGGAACGGCCCTGTCCGGCCGCCTCGGCGATGGTGTTCACCGGTGTCGATGTGGTGAAACTGCAGGTCTGGGGATATCCGGACAGCGAAAAGCCCCGGATCCTTGCGGAATCCGGGGCTGTGACACGTGGAGATGGCGGGAATCGAACCCGCGTCCGTCGGCAGATTGTCAGGACTTCTCCGGGCGCAGTTCGTGAATTAGTGTCTTAGGTTCTGGCTATCGCACGAACACGTAAGCCAACGAACGGAGTTGAGTGAAAGTCCCTCAGGCACCCCCAACATGTGCCTGAAGCAGTGGCCTCTTAAGCGACGCCAGTATCTAGAGCAGAGGCAACTCTAGGCTGACGGATTCGCAGCTCGCGCTCTATCAGGCAGCGAGGGCGAAATCGGTGCGGTTGTTAGACTTAGCACCTATTGTTTTGCAGAGGACATTAACGAGATGACTCTGCATTCTCGGCCCGCTTCTCCCGACGCAGTGTCCAACGTCGAAACCGATCATCCCCATATTCTGTTACCAATCCTGATCAGCTGTTTCATCCGCCGAGGCGGCTGCTGGCGCCGATCAGATACTCCAGCATACTCGTACAACGCAGACCGAGCCAATTGCATTCCCTGAACTCCGCGAATACGTGACCGGACGCGCTCGGATGCGCTCGGACCGCCTCGGCGACAGAGCCGAGAGACGGTGGAGATGGCGGGAATCGAACCCACCGTCGACCAACCCTTACAGGTACTGCTTGGACTTCATGGCGCGTTCGGCTTCGCGTTTGTCCTGCGCTTCGCGCAGTGCCTGTCGCTTATCCCATTCGCGCTTGCCGCGGGCCAGGGCGATCTCGACCTTGACGCGTGAGCCGTCGAAGTACAGCTCCAGCGGGACCAGGGTCCGGCCGGATTCCTTGACTTTCTGCGAGATCTTGAGGATCTCCTCGCGATGGAGCAGCAGCTTACGACGGCGGCGGGCCGAGTGATTCGTCCACGTCCCCTGCAGGTATTCGGGAATGTAGACGTTCTCCAGCCAGGCCTCATTCTGGAAGATGAGGGCAAAGCCGTCGGTGAGCGAGGCTCGGCCTTCGCGCAGCGATTTCACCTCGGTGCCGGTGAGTACGAGTCCGGCCTCCCACGTGTCTTCGATGTGGTAGTCGTGGCGCGCCTTGCGGTTCCTCGCAATGACTTTCTTGCCTGTGTCCTTCGGCATGACCGGCCTCCTCTCTGCTCCCGATCACCTGTGCACGCGTTTGCGGGCACAGCCATCAATTCTATCCCATCGCCGCCCTTCCGCACGCCCGTCCCCTCCCAGAACTACCTGACGGCGGCCCAGCCACCTCGCGCGAGGTGGCTGGGCCGCCGTCAGGTAGCAATTAGAAGATGAAGGGTTTGGGGTCGACGTAGCCGCCGTTCTCCATGATCTCGAAGTGCAGGTGGCAGCCGGTCGACGCTCCCGTCGTACCGGAATACGAGATGATATCGCCCTTCTTGACCCTCTGCCCGTCATGTACCTTGAGCTTCGTGTTGTGGTTGTACGTCGACGCGATAGATTTGCCCTTGATCTTGCCGTGGGAGATGACGACACGGTTGCCATAACCGCCGGTCCAGCCGGAGGTGACGACGATTCCGTCGCCGGCCGAGCGGATCGGGGTTCCGCAGGGAACGCCGAAGTCCATTCCGGTGTGCAGCTTCCGTGCACCGGTGATCGGGTGGACCCGGTATCCGAACGGAGACGTCGTCGGGTATCCCTTGGCCGGGTTGGCCAGGACTCCGTCGCCGAAGACGAACTTGCCCTTCTTCTCCTGCTCTTTCTCCCATTCCCGGACCTTCTCGGCCAACCGGTCCTGCTCGGCCTTCTCATCGGCCAGCTGCTTCTCGGTCTTGTCCTTGTTGTCGGAGATCGTCTTCTCCGCATCGTCCTTCGCGGAGATGAGGTCGTTGAGGCTGTCGGCCTTCTTCTTCGCATCGACCTGCGCGGCCTCTTTGGCCAGCACCGCCTCGGCGGCTTCGTCCTTGAGGTCGGAGATCTTATCCGTCACGCCCGAGAGCCGCTCTTCGTTGTTCTTGTTCAGCGCCCGCTGTTCGGAGAGTTTGTCGATTGTGCGCTGCTGAGACCGCACCGCCGAGTCGACGCGACCGATGCCGCCGTCGGCGCTCGTACCCTCGGCCATCTGCAGCAGCATAGCCAGATCGGACGTGATGCCCGAGTTCTGGTAGGCCTGTCGTCCGATGCGCGCCGCCGAGGTCTTGTGCTTGTCGATCTCCTCCGTGCCGGATTTGATCGTGTCCTTGAGATCCTTCTGCGCGTTCTCCGCCGAGGTCAGGCGCGCGGCCATGTCCTCATCCTTCTCGATCGCCTCAGCAAGCGCATCGTCGGCGGCCTTCGATTCGGCTTCGGCATCCGGCAGCTTCTCCTGCGCCGCATCGCGTTCGGCGATGACGCGGGCGAGGTCCTCATCGAGACCTTCGAACTCCTGCTGGAGCTCCTTGACGCGTTCGTCGACCTCGCTCTTGTCGTCGCGAGGATCGGCCACCACCGAGGTGACCGGCATGACCACTGCCAGCGCAGCTGCCGTGAGGACGAGTCCGAGTCTGCGTCTCATCTCAGACCTTCGTGTACTTGTTCAGCGTGATCAGCGACGACGCTCCGGCCATGAGCACGCCGATGATGATGAGCACGGGGGTGATGAGGAGGACGTCCCATCCGGAGATGAGGCTGAATCCCGTGGCCTGCGACTGCAGCCAACCGCTGACTCCGAAGTGGACGAGCAGTCCCAGGGCACCGGCGGACAGCGTCGCACCGACGGCCGAGGCGATGACGCCCTCGAGCAGGAACGGCATTTGGATGAAGGTATTCGACGCGCCGACGAGCCTCATGATGCCGGTCTCCCGGCGTCTCGAGAACGCGGAGAGTCGAATGGTGGTGGCGATGAGCAGCATCGCGCACAGCAGCATGATGCCGGCGATCGCGATCGCCACGATGGTCGCGATATTGAGCACCCCGAACAGGCGGTCGAGCAGCTGATTCTGGTCGACGACCTCTTCCACCCCGGGAGTCGACGAGAACGTCTCCTTGATGATGTCGTACTTCTCGGCGTCCTTGAGTTTGACCCGGAAGGACTCGTTCATCTCGTCCTTGGGCACTGTGCCTTCGAGGCTGGTGCCCTTGAACTGCTCCTGGAAGTGCTCGTAGGCCTCGGTCTTGTCCTCGAAATAGACCTTGTCGACATAGGGGGCCAGATCGGAGCTTTCGAGTTCTGCCCGGATCTGATCCTTCTGGTCGCCCGTGACTTCACCGTCGACGCAGTTCGTCGCCTCCGAATCCGGCGGGCACAGGAACACGGAGACCTGCACGCGGTCGTACCAGAAGTCCTTCATCTGCCCGACCTGCATCTGCAGCAGGATCGCGGCACCGACGAAGAGCAGGGACACGAAGGTCACGAGCACGACGGAGATGACCATGGAGAAGTTCCGGCGCAGACCTGACCAGACTTCGGAGAGGATGAAACCGGCCCTCATGAGGCGACTCCGTAGGTGCCTTCTTCGACGTCGCGGACGATTTCGCCTTCGCGCAGTTCGATGACTCTCCGGCGCATCCGATTGACGATCTCTCCGTCGTGGGTGGCCATGAGCACCGTGGTGCCGTTGCGGTTGATCTTCTCGAGAACGTTCATGATGTCAGCGCTCGTCGCCGGGTCGAGGTTGCCCGTCGGTTCGTCGGCGAGCAGGATTCCGGGCTTGTTGACCACGGCGCGGGCGATGGCCACACGCTGCTGTTCACCGCCGGAGAGCTCACTGGGGTACCGCTTCTCCTTGCCGGCCAGGCCCACGGTCTCAAGGACGTCGGGGACGAGGGTCGACATGGCCGCGCGGGACTTTCCGATCACCTGAAGGGCGAAGGCGACATTGGCGAACACGGTCTTGTTCGGCAGCAGGCGGAAGTCCTGGAACACGGTTCCGATCCCCCGCCGCAGGTAGGGCACCTTCCAGCTGGGCATCTTCACCACGGATTTTCCGGCGATGTGGATGCGACCGGAGCTGGGGACCTCTTCACGCAGGATGAGTCGGATGACCGTGGACTTTCCCGAGCCGGACGCCCCGACGAGGAACACGAATTCCCCGCGGTCAGCCTCGAAGGAGATGTCATCGAGTGCTTTGCGGGAACGCGTGTCGTAGGACTTCGAAACGGAGTCGAATCTGATCAAGTCGGTCTTCAATCATGTTGCGGGTGGCTCGGCCGATTCCACTGTACGTAACAGTTCCGTGATGTTCGCGGAGGCGGCCGGGCGTGTGTTGCGATCTGATGAAGTTCACAGTCGCCTCGGTGATGGTCGAAACCTCGCCGAGGCGGCCGACCCTCAGTCGGCCATCGACCGAGCGATACGGCTCGGCACCCTAGCCCGAAGAGTCGAGCCAGTTACTCGAAGAATCAGGATCAGGCCTCGGCCTCTTCGGCCATCTCCTGTTCCTTGCGCCAGCGAATGCCGGCCTCGATGAGTCCGTCGAGGTCACCGTCGAAGACGGCCGAGGGGTTGTTGACCTCGTAGCCGGTGCGCAGGTCCTTGACCATCTGGTACGGATGGGTGACGTAGGAGCGCATCTGATCACCCCAGCTGGCCTTGATATCGCCGGCCAGCTCCTTCTTCTGCGCGGCCTCTTCCTGGCGCTTGAGGTCGAGCAGTCGCGACTGGAGGACACGCATCGCGGCCTCACGGTTCTGGATCTGGGACTTCTCGTTCTGCATGCTCACGACCACACCGGTGGGGATGTGGGTGATGCGCACGGCCGAGTCAGTCGTGTTCACCGACTGCCCACCGGGGCCCGAGGACCGGTAGACGTCGATGCGCAGATCGTTCTCGTCGATCTCGACATGGTCGGTCGATTCGATGAGCGGGACCACCTCGACGGCCGCGAAGGAGGTCTGGCGGCGGCCCTGGTTGTCGAAGGGGCTGATGCGCACGAGACGGTGGGTGCCGGCCTCGACCGACAACGTGCCGTAGGCGTAGGGCGCGTCGATCTGGATGGTCGCGGACTTGATGCCCGCACCTTCGGCATAGGAGGTGTCGAGCTCCTGGACCTTGTATCCGCGGTTCTCCGCCCACCGGACGTACATGCGGGTGAGCATCTGCGCCCAGTCGGTCGCGTCGTCGCCGCCGGCACCCGACCGCACGGTCACGACGGCGGAGCGCTCGTCGTATTCGTGGCTGAGCAGGGTCGAGATCTCGAGTTCGGCCAGCTGATCGCGCAGCTTTCTGATGTCGCGGTCGGCCTCTTCGAGCGAGTCCGAGTCGCCTTCATCCTGGGACATCTCGACGAGCAGTTCAGCGTCGTCGATCCGCTCACCGAACTTCTCGAGCTTCTCCAGGGTGCCCTGCTTGTGCGAGAGCTTGGCCGAGGTCTTCTGCGCCGAATCAGGGTCGTCCCAGAACGTCGGCGACGACGCCTGCTCCGTGAGTTCGGCAACCTCGTCGCGCAGGTTGTCCAGATCGGACACGTCGAGAATCGCTTTGTACGTCTGGCGGAGGTTGGCGATTTCAGAAGAGTAATCAGTGGAGGCCATAATGATCCGATTCTAGTGCATGCCCTCCCCCGAGCATGAAACGGCGCCGAGGCGGTCGACCGTTGAGATATCGAGGGCTGATCGGTCGAGGCAAGCCCCGATCAGTCGCCCCGACCCCAAAAAGCGCCGCCGGCGGGAGATCTGATTCATCCCGCCGGCGGCGCGGCTCACGTCGCTTCATACGAAGACTGGTGAGGAAAATATAGACCGAAACCCACCCTTGCGCAAGACGAAAACGCCCCGCAATGACAATCGTGAAACTACACCGTGAGCATTTGCAGAACTCATTCCCAGTTATCCACAGATTTCGGAATTCACTAGATTCTTCATTCGACTACAGATAGGTTAAACAGCAAATCACGCTGTCAATTGAATGATCGGGCAAGGGTTCAGAGTGGAAGCCACCGAAGTCATCACCAGCGAGGTTCACAAGCGGATCAGAGATCTCGATGTGGATCCCCGCGCCGATATTCAGCGCTCTCGCGAGCTCATTCGCACCGTCATCGCCGAATACGACGAACGCAGCCTCGTCGCCGATCTCCCGGTGCTCGAAGACAAAGAGGCGACGTTTCGGCACATCGACAATCAGCTCTCGGGTTTCGGTGCCCTGCAGGATTATCTCGATGATCCGCACGTCGAAGAGATCTGGGTCAACTCCCCGAGCGAGGTCTTCATCGCCGTCGACGGAATCCACCAGCTGACGACGACGAAGCTGAGTTCCGGCGAACTCGACGACCTCATCGAGCGGATGCTGCGCACCTCGGGCCGTCGCGTCGATCTCTCCCAGCCGTTTGTCGACGCCATTCTGCCCGACGGGTCCCGGCTGCATGTCGTGCTGCCCGATATCACTCGCACCCACCCGGCCGTGAATATCCGCAAGTTCATCGCCCCGCCGCGCAACCTCGCCAATCTCGTCGCTCACGGCTCACTGACTCCTGGGGCCGCCGAGTTCCTCGACGCGGCCGTGACGTGCGGTGCCAATATCCTCGTCTCCGGGGCTACTCAGGCCGGCAAAACCACTATGCTCAACGCCTTGGCCGGCTCGATACCGGCCCGCGAACGCACGATCTCCTGCGAAGAGGTCTTCGAACTCAATCTGCCCAGCCGCGACTGGGTTCCCATGCAGTGCCGCCAGCCGTCACTGGAAGGAACCGGCGAAGTCACCCTCCGCGCCCTGGTCAAAGAGGCGCTACGCATGCGACCGACGCGCATCATCGTCGGCGAGGTCCGAGAAGCCGAAAGCCTGGACCTCCTGGTCGCGCTGAATTCCGGGTTGCCCGGGATGGGCACAATCCACGCGAACTCTGCACGGGCGGCGATCACGAAGATCTGCACTCTGCCTCTTTTGGCCGGGGCGAACAATTGATACAGGGTGTGCAACTAGACCAGCTGACGTGGCAAGTCAACCACAACTGACTGTATTCGAGCGTGGGAGGCGACTAGACCAGATCGACGACCACTGGGAGCCTCTCGAAGAACACAGAATTCGCTCGGTGCTCTAACAATTCCGTTACCCGAGAAGAACATTGACACCGCTCCAGTCGTGAGGCTATGCCTTGCTACTACATTGTGGTAGGCACTATCACTCATGCTCCAACTTACACCGCTCGAGTCTGCAATTGTGGACTCCCGTGCAGATAACGCAAGCGTCGGAATAGTCCTCTAGCAACACGAACACTTTAAAGTCGTCGCAGAGACCAAATCAGTGGTCCGCCCCTCAAAATGACAAACGGCCGAAAGACTGTCCACGACCCGAGTGGCCATGCGATTAAACACAAGTATCAGGCCGCTCAGCCATAATTGTGTTATGTCCCAGAATCAACGCACCGGGCGGGCCACACAGGTCGGCGAACAAGGAAAGACCATCGAACCGGCGGACCCTTCCAACAAGAGTTCGGACGCTGCCATCGAACTTCGATCGCTCGCCCCCGAGTACAACGAAGAACAGCACGCTATTTATGTGCGCCATCTAGAGACTGCGGTGAGAGAGCCAAAGAACAGAAACATCGCACTGACGGGACGCTACGGCTCTGGCAAATCGAGCATTCTCGACAGGTTCATTGAAAACCAGGAGAAGGCGCACCAGACGACACTGCGCATCAGCATCAATACCCTCGGACCAGACGATGGCGAAGCTGTAACCAACCGAATCCAGAAAGAACTGGTCAAGCAACTAGTCTACCGAGCTGAGCCCGGAAAAATACGGTACTCGCGCTTCGCTCGCAGGAAGGAACCAACCAAGCGACAAATGCTGTTAGAGGCTGTCGTCGTCGGAGTGCCAGTATTCTGCCTTCTCTGGCTCTTTGGCGTTAGGCCAGAAATTGATGCTTTGGGCACCAACCACATAGCTCTGCCTGCCATTGCCTTTCTTATTCTCTTGGTAGGAGTTATATGGACAGCTCGATGGTTTATCGGCAATCGTCCTGTTTCACAGTTTTCAACTGGCGGCACGTCAATCTCGTTCGACAAGCAGCCGGACTCCTACTTCGACGAGTACCTCGATGAGATCATGGCGTTTTTCGAGGCTAAGAAGCCGAACCTAGTCGTGTTTGAAGATATTGACCGATTCGACGACCCACGAATATTTGACTCTCTTCGCGAACTCAACACGCTTATCAACGACTCCGCGCAATGGAAGAACCAAGAACAGCCACTTCGCTTCATCTATGCGATCAAGGACAGTCTCTTTGAGAAATTAGGAGATGGCGCTCGGGACACCAATATTTCGGAAGACTCATCGGCTCCGAGCGAGTCGGATCAGCCCCCGACGGATGCTAACTCCGTTAGCAAGCGCCTTCAGGACACCGCCGAGGCGGCGGTAGAGCGCGCGAATCGCACAAAATTCTTCGAGACCGTCATTCCCGTAGTTCCGTTTCTCTCCCACAGCAACGCCCGCGATTTGCTTAGTGCAAAGATGGACGAGCTGAAATTACCCAAAGACACGAAGATCAGCCGCGGGTTGCTTGATATAGTCGCACGGCACACTACCGACATGCGACTGCTACTCAACGTCCGAAACGAGTTCGTGATCTTCGCGGAGAGACTCTTGTGGATCAATGAGAACGACCGAGCGCCACGCCTCACCGCGAATGACCTGTTCGCGCTGGTCGTCTACAAGAACTTTCATCTAGCTGATTTCGAGACGCTTCCGAACCGAGGTAGCGCTCTGGACCAGCTCGAGAGCAAACGCCAGAAACTGGTTGAAGACACTATCGCAAAACTTCAAAACGAGAAGCACGAGCTCCTTCGCAGCAGCCAACTTCAGGGCGAGCAGGAGAATACTGCTCAGCGACTCGTCGACCGTCTCATTGCCTTTGCCGCCAACATGAAACAAGAAATCCAACGCCTGACAGTCGGAGAACAGTCGTACACTCCAGACGCAGCCCGCACATCGACATTCTGGAAAAATGTTTCGAAGGTCGGCCAAATTGAACTGAAGATGAGGTCAAGACTTTCGGGCCATGAGTCTGCTTCGAAAATAGGTAGAAGCCAGTTGAACGACTTCTTCCCCGAGCTCAAAGAGACCAGCCGATGGGAAATTCTCAAAACCGACCTCGACCAGCGGTGCGCAGACCTCGATCATAAGGTCGCTGTCCTCCGCGGAGCAGACTTTAACACCCTTGCCAAACAGTTGCGCCTGGAGTCGTTTCTCGACTCGATGAATAGCGTGCTACCGTCTCAGCTCGCTTTCGACCTAGTGGTCGAAGGGTATCTGAATCGGTACTACGCTGAGTACTCAACCGTGTTCTACGGCGGCTTCCTCGGTGTCGATGTGGCGAACTTCTTCCGCAACTGCGTGTGGCCGAACGGAATGAAAGTGCAAGACACTTTCGTTACGAATAATGCTGTGCAAAACATTCTAGACCAGGCACCAGAAGGCTTCACTCGGTCACGTAGTGCTCTGAACATTCAGATCATCGACCACTTGCTCGAGCACCGGCCTCAGGACGCTAAAGAAGTCGTCAGCTTCCTTGCCGATGAGTCCAACGAGCAGGATAGAGCAACGTTCCTACATGCTTTCCTCAACGAAACCAGCTCGCGTTCGTACGACCTGGTCAGTCTCCTGGCAAAGCACCCATGGCAGGGCCTGTTCGACTATCTCGCAAGCCCCAAGACCATCGCTACGGAAGCATCACGGACCGAGCTCCTCGATGCAGCGATCTTGGGCGCGTCTTCTGGCAAAGACTTCGAGATCAGCGACAAGGCGAGTGCGCTCATCACCGATCGCTATTCAAAGCTCAAGTCCTTTACTTCAGCCCTCGGCCACGAGAGGGCAGCCGTCGTTATGGACATAATTCACTTAGCTGGCATCATTATTCCTTCTTTAGACCCTCTTTCCACATCGTTGCTCCGTCGAGTAGTCGACGACGACGTATACGACCTCACTGCCGAAAACGTTCGAGCTGCCCTCGCGCTCGGCACCGATGATCCGATCTCACTGGACTATATCCGCCAGGATGACCGCGTCTGGAAACGTTGTCTGGAAGAGTTTTCCAGCTACCTCTTAGCCGTCGACAGAGACGCGTCGACCGAGTATGCGACTCTGAATCCGGCCGCATTACAAGCAGTGATCCAAACGCAGTATGAAGAATGGACCGATGAGCAAATAGTGAAACTGCTGGAGACCAGTGCCCCAACAGCATCACTTTCCGAAATCGCTAATGTACCCACCGATACATGGCCAATGATTGCGTCGGCCCGTCGACTTGAGCCAAACGTGAAGAACCTGCATACATACTCGACCGAGTATGGCGTCGACGAGCACCTTGCGAAGGTGCTCATGGTCGAGCCGACAGTACCCGACGAGCTAGACGTCATCATTGACGTTGAACCGCAGTTGGTCGCCGAGTTGAGACTGAGGATATTGAACGCATCGCACGTGCTCAAGTCCCGAGAGCGTGTGTACATAGCGCTCCAACTCGATCCCGAACTGACACTCGGCGGTATCGATGCTGCCGACATTAAACCAACCGACGACAATCTTCTGGCCGACCTCCTTGAGGCGGGTCTAGTACCAGACACCGCGAATACGTTCAAACACTTCATGACCGCTGGCTGGAACGCAATAGCCAATGCATTCCATCACTCGGAGGCCGCCAAAGAGTTCTTGACTCCCGAGCTCGTGGCTGACCACGCATTGAGTCTTCTACGCGACTTTAAAGTCCCGAACGCTACCAAAGCCAAGCTGGTCACTGAAATTGGTGAATACGCAACGGAAAACGACGAAGAACTGCTCCGCGAAGGCCTGTCGTACGCCTTCCGCCAACACATCCAGCTCCCACTGCCTCAACTCGAACAGGTGGCACCCTACGCGCTTGAAGCTGAGCATGTCCTTCGCCCTCTCGCGGCTTTGGAAGATCTCGCCAGCGACGATGCCCTCCGTGTTCTTGGAAAACTGGGTGGAGACTACGAAGGATTCAACGCTGGACCGGGCCACGAGACCGAAGTACCTCTGACTGATTCCATCAGAACCATACTTAATCGTCTAAAACTCGAAGGACGGGTCGAGCTTCCGCGCGGCGGGAGGCGGGGCACCAAAAAAGTCAAGCTTGTTTAAGAAAGCGCCTATCGACAGTGCGTGAGTTAATTCGCCGTGAAAGTCCACTCTGCGTAGTGGGCTTGAGACTTTACCAGTATTTGGAAATATGGTAATTAGATGAAGACCACTATCGATCCACTGCATACAAGATTGCGGCCACCCCAATAGGCACCCAGACCAACAGCTGCAGATCGGCCGTAAGTGCACTAACCCAGAAACCGGACGCAATCGATAGCGTGGAAACCATCACTTTGCGCAAGCTGTTTGCCCGGTTAAGATACTTGACCTTCTCTTCCGGACCAGCTTCGTCTGGAGGATATCGCTGAACAAGCCAGCCACCTGCAACGATCAACATGATCAGCGTAAACGTCAATGCCGTTGAAAAGAGATGCGGAGACTGCACACAACGCTCGGCATCGTCCTGAAGCCAACCAAGAAACCGCCCGGCTGCTTCCGGAACGAACATAAGCAAGAAGGACGCCGTAAGCCCAAAAAAGGTAACTTGGGCCATGACTCGAACAGCGCGGACTGGAGAAGACAGCGCCGCTAATGGACGATCAATATATCCAGTGAACCAGAACAGTAGCGCTCCAATCGAAACAACCGCAACAACGATAATCAGGGCAGTGCTCATTGGGTCGACTTCACTCACCGACGAGTATCCGCACAAGCCGTCATTATTTAGTAGATCTTTCATAGACCAAATCTATACTGAGGTCGAATTTCACCAGTCACCACGATTCGCCCGGCACCGTAACCAGACCAGGAGAGCTGTGTACCTCCAAGAGCCTGTTGATGTGCGGGTCGATTACTCAGCGAGGGCATAGCACTACTTTTAGGCATGCCCCTCGACCGATCTCACTTTCGAAAAAGGAGCAACCAGATCCGAGGCACGAAGAATGGCGGGAATGGACTCGGCGAAATTTCAGATCGCGCAGCGGACAGGCCGTGACCGGCTGGACATGACTAGTCCAGGCAAATCGTCGCTTGCCCAACGTCGCCCCAATAGCCTCCAGGCTGCAGGTCGCAGGACCCGCAATGGCCATACAGTCTATGGCACTGCCACATCGCAGGGCCGCGTCCATGCCTTCAACGATCTAGTGCTCTCGGCACGTTTGGCCGCCATCACCCTGATCAACAGTGCTCATAGGACTGCAATCGACTCATCTATACCCCTGTGGGGTACAGTCTCGGGATGTACCACGCCTTTCACGAGTGGTACATTTCGTTTCTGCAGGTCAGAAGGTCAGTTAACAAGGACTGGGTACCACATGTACCAGACGGAGATTTTGAAGTGGTACATCCATTTGCACAGGTCACAAGGCTTTTCGATACCCCTTGTACCACTTGTACCATTCTTTTCTAACTTATATATAGGATTCTGTCCCCCTGCTCCCCAATAGCCCCCATCGCAAAACATCAAGTAGCGCATATTTCTATATAGAAGTCGGAAAAATCTGGTACACATGGTACAAATGCTCACAAAATGCCCCTGACCAGGGAGAACACCTGTACCACGTCGACTTGGGACGTGGTACACACCTCACGATCCGCAACAGCCATTTCGGTGTTTACCCTGGTCAGATGGCCTACGAGGTGTGTACCACTTCGTGGTACACATTTCATCATCGCAACCGTTGAAGGCAGACCCGCCTACTTCTCGGTGGTTCTTCCTCTCTCGAGATCGAGGAGTCGCTGTCGACGGCGTTGGTAGCTAGCGATCAGCAAGCCAGGACAACGATGAAGAGCGTCAATTACCCGCTGTCTGTCGGGCACCAAGCAACGTCATTCTGCACGGCCGTCCAGGAATGCACTTCCCCTGAGACGCAGCAGAACGACGAGGCGAACACCGGCTCTGAGTGACAACAGTTCTCGCTTCAAGCGGCACAATCGAAAGTCGCGTTTGTCCTCTCGCGTGCATCTACTCCACCAAAACCTGTAGCGCCCACTTTCGACTACCGCCTCTGATCTTGACCCATTAGGTAGCGCTGCTTGGTAAAATAGAGAGCAGGACGGAGCGCAAGAATAGCTTCGTTACCGCATTAGCAAGAGTGTTTGGGTTCTCCGTCGGCACTGACGAATGGAGAAGACGCACGATTGGGGACGCGGCCCCAACTGAGCTCGACCACGCAGGCGACCAGAAGATCTTCGGCAGTGCTAGCCGGAGGCGCGGGGAATAGTCGAGACACCATACGAACGGTAGATCGTCGATCAGGTGTCTTGACAAGGAGGTTCCCGTAGTAATGGCACGAGACATCACCCCAGTTGCAGACCGCATGCACCAGACCCACCGAGGCGGATCAAAGAACCATTTCGGTGTCGGCGTCGCTGATGGTCCAATTGCGACGGCGAAGGGTAGCAACCGCCTCTTGATTCGAGAAACCGACCTCGATTTGGCCAATTTGGCAGACATCGACGCGGGGACAACGGCATGAGCAAACATCGCGTCGATGCACTCCGGAAATGGGCAGATGGTTCGCTTCCTTCCGAGGCCGCGGTCGAGCTCATCGTCAGTGCGCTCGACGGTCGGCTTCTCGACGGGCCGTGGATCCGCACGGACAGCCGGGGCAGCACGTGGTTCGACCCCCACGTCGCAACTGCTGAAGCCGGCTACCTCAGCGGCGGAGAGCGTCGAGTTCTGTCCGTCGCGAGCAGCCTCGTCAGTGACGACCATCCAGTCGACCTCGGCGATGCCTTCTCCGGACTCGATCTTGACGAGATCCGCTTTGTCCTCAATGCGTTAGCGCACGCAGGCGGCTTACCGAGGGTCTTCGTGGAACCGGAAGAGGACCATTATGAGACCTGTTAGAGCCGCTCACGAGCCATCTAGGCTGCTAACTGGCGGAACATGGGCTCCTACTGGCTCGGGCGAGACACTTCAGAGGTCGCCGCAAGACTCGAACGAGACCACAGCTGACCCATGGAAGCCCGAGGTCGCATCGCGACCCGTCGGAGACCTCGTGGTGTCTTCAGCTTGTGTCACCGAAGACCACAGTGAGGATCCAGCCAGACCTGTAGGAGACCTCGAATGGGCACCTCGCACAAGAAGGTCCCCCTCTGAGGCACATCGTTCATCGGTGCTGACGCACTCAGCGATGTTCGGATTAATCGGCCCACGAACCAATCGGAACGGGCCCGGTGTGCTCTCAATAGATCGTTGGGCGCCCAGCCCTAACTCTCCGTGCTCCTCACCGGAGAGTACTGGCGCAGGTCGTGGCTGGAAGGACTCCGGTTGTCGCCTACTGTCGGGCGGTTTGCCCCGCGCAGCGGCCCCCGGAGGGCCCCGGACAACTGGAGCGAAGCGGAAGTTGTCTTACGGGGTTAAGACAATATTTTGTCCTGCATCCCCGTCGGGTCCCGAACTGTCCGGTCTATCCGGTGAAGCAGTCGGGGATGCAGGACAAAATATTGTGTCGGCGCGACGTGTGTGGGGCTGCGAAGCAGGAGGGGTCCCCACCCACGTCGTGACGGTTGTCAGAACAAGCAGTGTTCACGGATCCAGCAGCATCGAGGAGTGACGATGTCGGACGTTATCGGACGCGCTGGCTTTCATGCGCAGCATACGAAGAATGTCAGCGAGCGGAGCGCAATCATTCACGAAATGATGCGCGAACTCGACGAGGACTCGATCGCCTATTGGGCCGCACGCAATCCCAACATCGTCGTCGCTGACGAGGTGCTCAATGAGGCGATGGTCAACGACGGCGAGGGCGGATTCCAACCATGTAATCGCCGGCAGGAGGTTCTTGATTACGGTGCCGGTCGGGTCGGTCGGGTCAAGCGGAAGTTCCGTGAGGACAAGCTCGATCCGAAGACCGGCAAGATGAAAGGCGGGACCGTCACCACTTCCCTGCTCGTGTCCCATCTACCCAAGTCCATGTGCGTCGAAGTCCCGGATTTCTATCCCGTCCTGGACAAGTCAACGGGTGATCCCGTTCTCGACGACGAGGGTGTTCCGTTGAAGCGCAGCAGGTGGGTCGCTCGTGATCGGGACGAAGCTCGACGGTATTTCGAGGACGTGGTCTCCTACCTCGCGGGCAATGTGATCCCCGGCGGTGCCGACGCGGTCCTCGGCTACGACATCCAGCACAGTGAATCGACTCCACACGTGCAGATCGTCGCCGACACGTTTGCTCCTGATCCGAAGAACGAGGACGGCCTCCGGGTGGAGTCATCTCAGGCGTGGTTCTCTCACCGCGATGTCAGAGACGTAAACGGGAAGCAGAAGAGCGGGCCGGCGAAGCTGAGTGAGTACCACGCAGGCCTCAAAGACCATCTTCTCGACCGCGGCTACGACATCTCGGCTGACTTCGACGAGGAGCGCCATCTAGTCGGGATGGGCAAGGACGAGTACAGCCAGTCCATGGACGCTCGTCGCGTAGCCATCGACCGTGACAAGTCCACCAAGCGTCAGATCACGGGGTTCAAGACTGAGGTCGCCGAGGTCAAACGCGACTTCGAGGACAGACAGTCACGGTTGGACGAACGTGAGGGGATCCTCGACCGTCGCGAAGCGGAGATTCCGGCACTGCGCCGGAGGGCCATCAAAGAAGGCACGGACGAGGGGAAGCGACGGGGCTACGCCTTCGGCATCGACGAGGCCAGGGACCGGACCGATACAGCCATGAAGACGTTCAAAGCCCAGCTCTGGCAGAGGGTGCCGCAGCTCCTTGAGGAGTTTCTGACTCGGAAGGACTCGAAGGGGCGCTCGTATCAACCGATCTTCGACAAGTTTGTCGACCAGAAGCTCAAGCAGTTCGAGGTCGAACACGGCGTGGAGAACGACCTCGAGCTTCATCCCGGCGACCGCGAGCAATTCATCCAGGACGGAGGCGAGTACCTCTCAGCGGAGGTCACCCGGCTACAAAAAGAACGCACTTACGGAGATTGAGACTACGGCCACGGAAGGATTCTCGCCCATGAAATACGGGTATACACGAACGTCGACCAAGGACAAACAGGACGATGATCTCCAGCGCCGGGCACTCCACGACGCCGGCGTCCACGACAGTCACATCTTCTCCGACCAGATCTCAGGCTCCAAGGCCGCCAACTCACGATCCGGATGGTCATCCCTCGACGACCGGCTCCAGGATGGCGACGAGCTTGTCGTCTGGAGGATCGACCGCATCGGCAGGTCGATGATCGATGTCATTACTACCGTCACAGCTCTCATTGAGCGGGGCGTCGCCGTGCGTTCACTCACCGACGGCATCAACCCTTCGACCCGAGAAGGTCGGCTGATGCTCAACCTCATGGCGACGTTCGCCGAGTATGAACGTGAGCTCATCCAGGAACGTGTCCAAGTCGGTGTCAACGCGGCTCGAGCCCGCGGAGTGCGATTCGGGCGGCCGCCCATTGACCGACACGAAGTCGGCCGTAAGATTCGCGCGATTCAGCATCTGGTTGAGGCGGAGGGTCTCAGCGTCGCCGACGCTGCGAAGACAGTCGGATGGTCGAAGGCTACATACTACCGCCACCGAGGAAAGGAAATAGCATGACTATCAAAGACAGCGATCATCTCCAGGCTCAACTCGAACGCTTCGATCTGATCCAAACGTTGGCTGATGATGACGAGTTTCCCGAGAGAGTCTTTGATGCGCGGACTCGTATGGACTATGAGGCGACATTCGAAGCGACCATTAGCGAGGACCCCCGCATTGACGCCGTCGCTCAAGTCAACCCCGCTGGTGACTTCAACCTTCTAGACATCTACCTCTTAAAGGATGGCTGCCCAACGTCGCAGATGCATGTGGAGCCGGGAACTGGGCTTTGGCAGGCGATGGAAGTTTGGCTTGCCGACCTTCGCGAGGACTGGATGCCGGACGAGGATGAGCTATTCGAAAGTTCGTCTACAAACAGTTGCGATTGGGATGACCATCATCCGGTCGGGAAGAGTCCCACCGAGAAGAGCACCGGTCGCGACTCCGACACCGACGATCCTCGTCATGTCTTTCTGTCGGCCCGAGAGGTAATGCAACGTTATGGATGGGGCCAGACGAGGGGCTACCAGAAACTCAAGAATCAGAACCTCGTTCCACTGCCGGTCACGACGCGTCCGAACCGATGGCGGCTCGACCATCTGATGGCATGGGAAGACAGGATATTCGTCGAAGCTCAGAAAGCCATGGAGACACCAGAACACGAAACTGATGTTGAAGCGCGGGCCCGCCGTCTAGCGGCGGCGCTCCCGCAGCCAAAGATCCGTCGGCCCAGAAAGAAGCGCGCCGACTGAGTGCTGCGTAGTCGACTTCTATTTCAATCATAGATTGACCTCTTCCTTAGTCGTGAAAGTCAGCAGGCTCCGCTGGGATAGGTTTCTCCATGAGACAAAACTTATTACCTTCAGGGTCAGCAAGAACGTGCCAGCTCCCTGACGGCACGACGTCCATTGGATTCGCACCAAGAGACAGGAGCCTCTCGAGTTCGTCCGCTTGGCTGCGGTCGGTCGGACACAGGTCGAGATGCAAAGTCCCATCCGCAAAAGTATCTTCTGAGCGATCAAAGAGAATCGTCGGGGCATTCGACGCCCCGGAAATCGCGACCCCCGTGTCGTCGACGGCCGCAACCTCGTACCCGAGTGCAGCACACCAAAATTGGCTCAACCGTCTTGGGTCTTGGGCCTTGACGACGAGGTCCCCAATTCGACTAGTCACGGGCTCTCCCTTCTTTCGGTCTGAAACGACGGTGCATAACTGCATAGTTGGAGTCTATTCTCATAGCATGTCGAACAAGCAGCATCTGTACGGTGGCACACCAGCGGTGCTGTCGTGCGAATCGGCGACACCGTCCGCAAGCGCTGGTCGAGGTCAGCTCCGTTCGTCGTGTCATTCGTCAATGCATCACGGGCAAGCGGCATCGACGTGCCTGAACCGCTCGGACGCGACAAGCGCCGGCTTCCCCGAGACTGCGGCGATTCGTTCGCGTGGGGTACCGTTCGGAGGTCGCAACCGTAAGTCGACTACCGCCGAAACAGCACCGGGCTCGAGACTAGACACCTCCTCTAGAACCGCTAAGGTGCTATCCGGATCAATGGCAGCGTCTAGCAACTCGAGTGCATTCCGAGCGGCAAGACTCCTGTAGCTCGATTCTTAGAGCGCTTGCCTCGCATGTGAGCTTCAACGAATGATGGCGGCCCTCACACGGAGTTCCACAGCGTCTGTACCTACGGAGCCGAAATGATCCGGGGCCCAGAGCGCTGGCCCACGGGCAACACCTCAGAAGCTACCTGGCGTTTCGACACACTTCCGCTCAAGTATAGACATTTCTTATGGTTGGCATCGGTTTCTATCGGGTTGTCCTGAGTGACATACATCTCTATGGTCAACGTGTGCAGCTTCCGGTAACCAAGTGATTCGTCATCACTGTTGAAGGAGTCCTCGGTTCATTAACCTTTGCTCCAATCTTTCAGGATGACCACGAGCTAGTGAGGTCAATATGAGTGCACCGAAACAGGAACTTCAACACGGGTCGACACCCGCGCAAAAGAAAGCGATTTGGGCTGGAGGAGTAGGAAACTTCGTCGAATGGTTTGACTATGGAGTCTACGGGTTTCTCGCAGTCATCATCTCAACCGTATTCTTCCCCGCTGGAGATCCTACTGCCGCACTATTATCGACGTTCGGGATCTTCGCACTTCCAGTCATCACCCGACCGCTTGGCAGCATCATCTTCGCCAGGTTCGGCGACACCGTGGGTCGCAAGGTCACGCTTGCTGTCGTGCTGCTCCTGATGTCAGTGTCGACTGCGGCAATCGGCGCGATTCCCCCATACGCAAGCATCGGCGTCTGGGCACCGATCTTGCTAATTCTCGCTCGCATTGTCCAGGGTTTCTCCGCTGGAGGTGAATACGCAGGCGGGGCAGTACTGATCGCAGAAAACTCCCCCCGAGAGCGACGCGGCTATTTCGTGGGATTTATGCCAGCCACTACCGGGCTAGGCTTGCTTGCCGGGTCGATGTTCGCATTCGTCCTATCGACAGTGCTCGACAGCGATCAGATGCACTCCTGGGGATGGAGAATACCGTTCCTCATCGCGTTACCCATCGGCGCGATTGGCCTCTATATTCGCTTCAAACTGGAGGAGACCTCAGCGTTTAAGGAACTTGTCGAAGAAGATGAAGTTGCGCGTTCCCCGCTAGCAGAGACCATCGGAACCTATGGAACTGCGGTGTTGAAAGTTACGGGCATCGCTATGGCCCAAACCGTTGCCTACTATGTGATCCTCGTCTATGCTCCAACGTTCCTGACCGAACAGACCGGCCACTCTTCCGGTGACGCATTATTGAGCACGTCGATAGCCATCGCCGGCTATGTGATCACCATTCCAATAGCCGGTGCCATCTCCGACAAGGTTGGACGCAAACCTCTCATGGTGATCGGGGGCTTCCTCGTACTAGCGCTCGTATTCCCGGCGTTCATCACCATGTCCGTTGCACCCCTGTGGATCATCATTCTCGTTCAATTTCTCACAGGAGGAGTTGCACTGGGACTGTATACGGGGCCGCTGGTTTGCGCCTGGGTTGAGCTCTTCCCCACACGCGTCCGATATTCAGGTGTGGCTATCGGTTTCAGTCTGGCTGTCATCGTCTCTGTGTCCTCTCCTTTCGTCCTCACCTGGCTGATCTCGTTGACTGGCAGCAACCTGATGCCACCGCTATATGTCGCGCTCAGCTGCGTGGTGTCGTTGTTGACGCTTCTGGTGCTGAAAGAGTCTGCTGCTTCTAAGGCATCGCACGACTACTTCGAGGAAGGCCCATCAAAATGAACCCCATAGCCGACCGAGGTCAGTGGAACGAACTTTGCCGTTTCAGCGTCGACGACCTTCTAACGAACTACTCGAACGGCTCGTTGTCTCCTGTCGAAGTTCTGAACGCTCACCTCGCCAGAATCGAGCAATACGAGCACACCATCAATGCCTTTGTCACTGTCACCTCCGACTTGGCGAAGAAGCAAGCGAAGCACTCTGAGAAGGTTTGGCATCGTGGCGAAAATCCGAGGGCACTCGAAGGAGTACCGTACGCGATCAAGGACCTCGTACCGACTGCAGGTATCCGCACTACAAAGGGGTCCGCACTTTTTCGCGATTGGATTCCGCCAGAGAACTCCCCATTGGCGCAGCTACTGTTCAAATCGGGTGGGGCAATGGTCGGCAAGACAACGACTTCCGAGATTGGTTGGAAGGCGGACGCGGGGAACCCGATCAACGGAGCTAGTCGAACTCCCTATGACCCGACACGGACGTCTGGCGGATCGAGTGGAGGTGCTGCTGCAGGAGTCGCAGCGGGTTTCGTCGCCGTGGCACAGGGTGGAGATGGGGCCGGGTCCGTGCGCATCCCTGCTTCGTTTTGTAATCTTGTCGGAATGAAGCCTGGCCCGGGGGTCATTCCTTACTACCCTCCGACGCCGCTTGGCCAACTAGTCGCCAACGGGCCGCTGGCCCATACAGTGCGCGATGCTGCCCACCTCCTAGACGTTATGTCTGCTCAAGATCCACGAGACTCGTTATCAGTCGTGCGACAGCCCGGAGGCTACCGTGAAGCATGTGACGAAACTCCAGATCGCATACGTGCGTACTACGCGCCGTCCTGGGGCGGTCGCAAGGTGGAACCTTCAATCGAAGCAACAGTTTCTGAAGCAATCTCGTGCTTGAAGTCAGAGGGGTTAGAGATCGCTGATCTCGAAGAAACCCCTCGGGACCGGTTCGATTTGCTAGACGTCATCTGGACAACGGGATTTGCCAGTCTCGTTCCACGGCCTAACGGCGATACTGATTCTGAACTGGCAAAAGTCGTGGAGAGGGCGAAACTCTACAGCGGTGTTGACCTTGCTTCGGCTCATCTGGCACGTCAGTCGTACAAAGCCGAGGTGGAGCTGCTACTGCAACAAGTTGATGTCCTTATCACCCCGACGGTTGCCGTTGGACCGTTTGAACCGGGCTCTCCAGGCCCGCAGACAGTCACCGAGACGCCTGCAAACTATCTAGACTGGGCATGGATGACATACTCTTTCAACTTGAGCGAGCACCCGTCCATCACGATTCCCAGCGGATTCGATGACACCGACCTGCCGGTGGGAATCCAGTTGATTTCCCGCCATGGGTCGGAGCGCTCTCTGCTTTCATGCGCCTCAGAGGTGGAACGGATCCTCCGGGCGCGAGATTAGACTCCTACTTCACTAGGAGTGCCGATGCTCTTCCTCAGCAGCGCATATATGGTGCTGAGGAAGGGCATTTCGTTTACGCTCCGAGGTCTCACTTCGTTTTAGGCTAGTCGTTCAATGGTAACGAGCGGAATGCAGTTCGCCGCGTGGCGTCGGGCGGGCCACTTCTCGAGCCCAAACGCTTCTGCTGTCGCGGTAGCCACATAGTCGTACTCCGCGTGGAGGAAAACTTAACATTCTGACACCACTCGCGCGCGTCGAGTGCGACAGACCTTATAGGCTTAACCTGGGTATGATCTAAGAAAATATAGGGTTGAGCGATGCCTGGTTAGTTCTTACTGTTGTTCCATGAGATATACACAACATGCTCTCGCCGCCCATTCGACCAAAATTGCATTCCGGAAGGAACCAAGCAATACGCCATCCGCGCAATACGACCCACAAGTTGCAGAGACTGTGAGTTCCATGCTTTTGGACATCGAACACAATGGCTTGAATGCAGTCCGGAAATACAGTCGGGATCTTGACCGCTATGAGGGCGACCTTGAGATCTCAGCAAAGACTCTGTCCTCAAGCGGTGAGCGCCTTCCCAAGGATCTTCGTGAAGCCATCGAGCTTGGCTCCGAACGGACTCGCGCCTTCGCTGCTGAGAGCCGTAGACATCTCACTGACTTTACATTTGATACCGCTCCCGGTGTCACCTGCGGAGTCAAATACGTCCCGATCGGTCAAGTTGGTGCGTACCTTCCCGCTGGCCGTTTTCCGCTAACCGCCAGCGCATTCATGTCTGTCGGTGTCGCGAAAGAAGCCGGCGTTCCCCATGTCTCCGCAGCTACACCTCCACGACCTGACGGCGGGCCCAACGACGCGGTCTTGTATGCTGCGTACCGTTCTGGGGTCGACCGAGCTTTTCTTCTAGGTGGCGTTCAGGCACTGGCTACCTTGGCATTTGGCCTCCTTGATGACGCACCAGCCAGTATGATCGTTGGTGCGGGCAATGCTTTCGTCGCTGAGGCGAAGCGTCAGCTTTTCGGACGCGTAGCAATCGATCTTCCTGCTGGCCCGTCAGAGGTGGCGATCATCGCAGACGATTCTGCGGACCCTGAGATTGTTGCCGCCGACCTGCTGGGGCAGGCGGAGCATGGGCCGAATTCGCCTGCAGCGTTGATCACAACATCTCATGAGCTTGCCGACAACGTCGCCGTTGCTATCGACAAACAATTGGAGACTCTGTCTACGGCTGAGATAGCTGGCGCGGCTTGGCGGGACTACGGGTCTATCCTTGTCGCGGCTGACCGGGAAACAGCCGCAGCGATGATGGATGATCTGGCACCAGAACATCTTGAGCTTCTGACAACGGACGATGACTGGTATCACGATCGATTGACCAACTATGGTTCGATATTCATCGGCGAATGGAGCACCGTTGCGTACTCGGACAAGGGCATGGCAGGAACAAATCACACCTTGCCGACTGCCGGTGGCGCGAAACACAGCGCAGGGTTGTCAGTCTCAAGATTTGTCAAGCCGCTGACATTCCAACGTGTAGAGAAGACAGCGACACCAGCAGTTGCGACGGCAGTGCAGGTGATCTCCGACTCTGAGGGAATGGAGGCGCATTCCCGTACGGCCACATATCGCCTCAACCGCTACCGCACTACAGACTGACAGAATGACGATGACTACCCCGCCGGACGGGACCGAATCCTCTTGGCCCCGGTCGGCGGGGTAATTGTTTCTCTAACAAGCTCCACTATTGTCGTGGTCGCTAGAGATAGAACAGCCCCTTGTCGCTTGATCAACGCAAGCGTTTCTTCAAACGGCTCTTCAAATTCAAACGTCCGGACACCTCGCGGCAGTCTACGGCTGCGAACGAGCGAGGCACTTACGATCGTTCCGCCAACACCTGCAGCAACAAGGCTCAGCGCAGACTCGACGTGCTCTACTTCAATGGCTGCCGAAGGCCGATGACCTGCGCTCTGAGCTCGGTCCCATAGTTGACGCCTAGTCGGGTCGTCCCAACCGCTGTGCGCATCGTAGAGCACCAAGTCGTCGGCCATGATGTCTTCAATGCGAACGGATCCGGCATCCTTCGATCTGTTGGCTGTCGCATATAACACCCGGTCCAGAAACAATGGCTCGACATCAAGCTCGGTGTCTCGAATCGGAAGCACCACGAGCCCAGCCTCTATCGCTCCCTCATCCACCATCCGAGCCACTTCTTCAGAGTTCAGTCCCACCATGCGAATGCGTACGCCAGGGTGACGGGTGTGAAATGTGAGAACGAGGTCAGAAAGACCGTAGTGATTCGCGTTTCTGGGCACGCCGAAAGTGGCTACCCCGGATTCAAGGGAAGTGATGGACCGCATCGACTGAGCAGCCGCCTCAACTGAACCCAACGCGCTCTCTGCATGAGGCCGCAGCTCATTGGCGGCGCTTGTCGGCTTGAGACGTCGGGAGCCTCGCACGAAGAGCTGCACCCCCAACTCAGCTTCTAAACGCACGATGAGCTCAGAGATCGACGCCTGCGTCACCTCGAGTTCGTCTGCTGCTGCTGTAAAAGTCCCCAGCTCCCAAGCGGACAAAAAGGCTCGCAACTGCGTCAAAGTCATCGGGTAAACCTTTCTTATCTATCGCAAAATGCAAGGTTGTCCTGTGTTGCGGTTCACAATACCATCGAGAACTGACTCAAGACTGAAATCACTGCCGCCTGCGCTCAATGGCGGGCGATATTGGAGGAATCATGACCACATCGAAAGTCGAATCCCCCCGCTTAAGAAAGGCTCTAGGGGTCTTTGACTCATATGCTCTAGGTTTTGGGGCAATGATCGGCTTTGGCTGGGTAGTCCTCACCAGCGACTGGATTGCAGGTGGCGGCACCCTCGGTGCCGTAATCGCCATGGTCACCGGAGGTCTAATCATGGCCGTAGTTGGTTTGGTCTACGCAGAGCTGACTGCTGCGATGCCTAAAGTCGGCGGTGAACACCACTATCTGTTACGCGGGATGGGGGCGCGATGGTCGTTCCTTGGATCATGGGGAATTACCGGTGGTTACATCACGATCGTTGCTTTCGAAGCGGTCGCTCTCCCCCGAACTGTCGAGTATATTGCCCCGGCCCTCAACCACATTCACCTATGGAACGTATTCGGTTCAGAGGTCTACCTGACCTGGGCGCTCGTTGGTTCGATAGCCGCGGTCGTCATTACCTGGATTAACATCATCGGAGTTCGGTCGGCTGGGATTGTACAGACCTTCGTCGTCGTCTTCCTCGTAGCAGTCGGTCTGCTGATGATCTTTGGATCATCGACACGCGGCACAGTTGAGAACATGCAGCCCTTGTTCACGGATGCCAGTGGACTGTTCACAGTGCTCATCGTCGTCCCATTTCTCTTCGTTGGCTTCGACGTGATTCCACAGGCCTCGGAGGAACTGCGAATGTCACCTCGTCGCATCGGCATACTTATCGTTACATCTGTTCTGATTGCCACCGCGTGGTACGTCATGACGATCCTCACGACATCGTCTGCGCTTCCTATCGAAACCCTCTTGTCATCGGATTTGGCAAGCGCCGACGCGATGGGAGCGCTGTTCGACAGCAACGTGATGGCCAACGTGCTCATTGCAGGTGGGATTGCCGGAATCCTCACCTCCTGGATTGCCTTGCTCCTTGGAGCTTCTCGCCTTCTCCTGGCTATGGGGCAATCCGGCATGGTTCCAAAATGGTTCGGGCAGATTCATCCGAAATATAAGACGCCAGCCAATTCGCTCATGTTCATCGGTGCCCTCTCGTTCGTTGCCCCATTTTTCGGCGAGGGAATGCTCGAATGGCTTGTCGATTCGGGCTCACCTAGCATCGTTATCACGTATCTGCTGGTAAGCATCGTCTTTGTGAAACTGCGGGTGAAGGAACCGGATATGGATCGTCCGTTTCTCGCGGGAGGGCATAAAGGCGGCGTGCCGCTTGGAGTTCTTGCTGTGGTGCTCTGCGCGGGTCTCGTCTCGCTCTATATTCCCGGCATGCCAGCCTCGATCAGTCCAATGTCCTACATCCTCTTTTGTCTCTGGTGGGGATTGGGCTTGTTCTTTGTAATGCGCATCCCTCGCGGTATCACGGCTGGACCCGATGCAGAGCACCGCTTGCTACAAGCACTCGCTCGCCGCGCCGATAACGGCTGATGGGATTGATCTGATACTTTTGGTACCCCGCCCGGGCCGATTGCCCTGTCAATGCGGGCACGGCTAGGGTACTCTCCGGCGGGTGCAAGGTCATCGTCAACGAAGGCACCGTTGCTGCTGGTCTTAGCACGCTCAGGATCCGTACCGTCGCATCTTCTTGGTGCGCGCGCTCACCGAAGCTAGTATCCGATGTTGCGTATCCAGCCGATAGAGAAGACACGCCCTAGATTGCAATGATCGTTAGACACCGCGGTGAGCCCGTTTGCTGCATGTTCGATTGTGCGGTAGTTTCACTGGCGATATAGTCAGTTGCTCTGCAGAAATGTCGCAGATGTAGATTCATCCCCATGATCGAACTCAAGCCCCTGACAGCTGCCGACGTTGACGCCCCCAATGCAGGCGAAGACCACGAGACGGTGAAATGGCTAACTGGTGAGTTCAGTACCACCGGGTCGATGCGCGATCATATCGAAAAGCTCGCACAGAACACCGAGCGCGGAGAAGGGAAACGAGCCTTCGGGAGATGGGTCGATGACCTGCTCGCGGGATACATCGATTTCGACCCTACGATGAAAGACCTCCCAGCCGCAGGCGACGTGAACATCGCTTACTCCGTTCACCCTTGGGCACGACGCAGAAGGGTGGCGACGGGTCGCCGTTGGACTCAACTGCGACCACATTGGTAAACAACGAATCGGTACTCGAGCAATCATCCGCATTGAAGCCGAAAGCTTCGCGTCACTGAGTGTGGTTGAACGCAGTGGGTTCCAGCTTCTCGGTGCGTTCCAATCAATAGATGACCGGCATGACGATGGTGCTCCAGTCAACGCCACTTACAGCATGCATCTCGCGGTTTAATTTGCGCCGCGGGCAATCCGTGCCTTCGCAGAGCGTCAAGATCAGAACGACGGTTTTTTGTCTCAACAAGTCCTATCTGAGAATCCGACTTCTGAGACTGGGTTTCTAAGACCTGTGGGCCCACGCCTAACCAATAGGCGTGGGCGTCTCATTTAGGTGGTGTCTATGAGACGACGCCCTCGGCCAGCAGCCATCGGTCGACGTAAGGTCAACTTCAGCGTTGGCAAACTGGCAGTGCAATTAGCTTCAGAACAAGATATTATTGATCCATCACGACCGGTTCCGCCTACTTCGGTAGGTCCAGGGCCGGTCCTCATTTTTCACAGGCGGTGTTCTTGGACAACGGGGCCAAAGAGTTCAAGTCCTATGGTGAGCAGGTCGATCTGCTGTCTCAGCGCGGTATGGACGTGGGAGACCGCGATACAGCTCTAACAACCATGCAACGCGTGAACTACTACCGCCTGAGCGGGTACTGGTACCCATTTCGGAAGAAGTCTCATAGAGGACGAGATGACGAGTTCTCTCCCGGCACCCACCTGGATGATGTAGTCGCGCTCTACGAATTCGACGCCCGTCTGCGCATGGCGACCTTCTCCGCCTTGACCCCCATCGAACTGGCGATCCGTGCACTGCTCGGTCACGAACTCGGTCGCGTCGACCCCTGCGCCCATCTTGACTCCAGCCTGCTCGGTGCCACGGCAAGGATCAGAGGTGACTACCGTCAATGGCTCGATAAATATGAGCGTGAGTTAAATCTGTCCCGTGAGGACTTCGTTGCACATCATGAAGAAAAATACGGTGGGGTTCTGCCTGTTTGGGCTGCAGTTGAATTGTTGGATTGGGGTCAGTTGACGCGCCTGTACGGCTTCTCGCCACGCGGCGTTCAAGACAGAGTTGCCGACATATGCGGGCTCACTGCACCGCAGCTGACGAGCTGGCTCAAGGCGCTCAACCTCGTGCGCAACACCTGCGCACACCACGGACGGCTGTTCAATCGCGTCCACACTCTCTCGCCGAAGCTGCCGCAGCTGGGCCAGCACCCGGACTTAGACGCAGTTGCGACTGATTGGTCTCGCACCTTCGGGCAGCTGACGATGATTCAGTTCCTTCTCGACCGGCTTCAGGTCGGGCGACCGACGTTCTTGCCGACCGTGCTCAGGACATTCCCGTCGGTGCGAGCGGTTCCCATCACGGACATGGGCGCGTCGAGCGATTGGTCGAGCGCGAGTTCGCTCTGGAACCGCTGAGGCGTCCGGGCAACCGGACGTTCGCCTAACAAGGAACGGTCAGGTTTACCCCACGGGAACGTTCATGGGGTAACCGACCTACGGTGACTGTATGCCGAAGTTGAGAATTGAGATTGCCGCTGCTGATCAGATCGAAGCCAAGCGCGTTCAATCCGTCTACCAACGTAATGAACGAATCGTCAAGCTTGACGAGGAGGCCACTGACGAAGCGGGGAAAGCCGGGTACACACCCGTAGGTCGCCCTGTGTTCGTCGGTCTCACGAACGGTGACCCGCTGATGTATCGATTCGATGTCCCTGTTGAAGCTTCCGGGCGATAGCCCAGTTGCTACTTCCATGTTTGGTGGTCGAGGATAGCTTTCGGCGCTATGCGGCTCACGCGACGGCAGCTCGATTCCATGCGGTGAGAAGCGCGTTTACCACAGACCCGTCGACGCAAGAGGCGAAGTCTCGTGATCGCGATGAGAGGCACTGCTGGGATCAGCCAACGAACTCAACTGCATGAGCAATGGCAGTCTGGCTGGGGTCATCCTTGGACAAACACAGTCCTCACACGAAGGTCTCCGGTCGCGCATGGCCCGTCCTGCCTGCCCCACCAGGCTGTCAGGCGATTCCAGGTGTCGACCACGTCTCTACCAGGCCCTCATCGAAGTGTCGTCGGACGCATGGGATCAGGCATAGTGGTGCCAACCGATAGCGCGACCCTCGCCATCCGGCCTTTGCTCGCAGCACCGAGTTTCAGGCATCAGTCCATTTCCGTGTCCGGTCCGGCAACGAAGGACTCGTATGTCCCATCAGCGGCCGAGAATCGCAGGACGTTCAATCTACCGGTCACTTCGACCGACCCGTCGATGTAGTAGTGGTTGTCACCATCGTGGAATGTGCCATGGGAGCCGTCTTCGTGCATTTCGGATGTACGGACGTGGCCGGCGATCACGGTCTTGACGAACGGTCCGAACGTCGGAGGGAACTTCTCGGTGAGAACGTAGTCCGGCGTCGCCGCACGCCACAGCTCCGCTGCTTCCTCGTCGATGCCCGCGTGCACGAAGATGTGATCTTCAGTCTCGTGGACACGCGGCAGACTGCGCAGCCATTGGATCAGTTCCGGGTGCGCCGCGCGGATCGCTCGTTTGATGTTGTGGTTCATCGTCGGTCCGTCGAGCGTGGACGCGTCACTACTGGGGTCCTCGTGCCCGAGTGCGTGAGCGAACCCAAGAGGGTCGAGGAAGGATTTCACGGTGCCGAAGTCAGCATCGCCTACCAGCCAGGAGAAATCCTCATCATCGCCGTCCAACCAGTCGAGAAACCAGTCGTCATGATTTCCCAGGAGAGCCGTCACCCGGTCCGGGAACCGCAGGCACAACTCCCGAACCGTGATGAGGACATCGGCGCTTGCAGGACCGCGATCCACATAGTCGCCGAGCAGGACGAGTTCAGCAGCAGCGTCGGAGTCCATACCGACGAGGTCGAGCGCCGCACGGAAAGGCTCGATGTGGCCGTGGATATCGGATACGACGTAGGTGCGCTCGATAGTCATTAACTCCAGAGTATTCGTTCCACGAAGCAACGAGAAGAGGCCCGGCCACCAGCACGAAGGCGATGGGCGAGCCTCAACTTCGGCGTCGGTTCCTACGACGGCGCATAGTGGCCGAGTTGGACGAACTCCCTCGACCTCACCGGAACATGTTCGGGTTGAAGATCTCGTCGAGCTTGCCTTCACTGGCAATCTGAGACGGCGACTACTCCGACTTCAGCGCCAACTTCACCGACCCCTTCGTCGGCCGCGACTCAATATCGTAGACGACCTGGTGGGTGATGGTCGCTTCGCCGAGGGGCGAGACGGTCGACCCGTCATGCGTGAGCTTGTGGCCCATCCAGTTGACGAACTTCTTCAGGGCCTGCTCGTCGATCTGCCGGATCTGCGACCCGGGAACGCCTGCGATGATCCGCTGAACGCGCGTGCAGTCGCGGTCCTCCGTGGGCCCGCCTCAGTCGTCGTTCTCCACGAAATTGAACTGCGCTGGGATCCGCTGCATTTGCTCCTAGCGGTGATAGGCGACGTAGCTCTGGTAGTACTTGATCGAAGCGATGCGCGTCACGCGTGAGCGGCCTGGTACGCCAGGTAGATCGAGTTCGGGATCTTGCCGTACCGAGCAAGCTCATAGTCGTTCTCCCGCGCCCAAGTGCGGATCTCGTCCCGCTCTTCGACCGTCGTGTCGGGCACGAAATGTTTCGACGGACTCTTCACCGATTTCCGACCGGCCGCGATGTACGGGGCGAGCTTCTCATCGAGCTCGGAGTGTTCCGTCGCAGTCAGTTCCGTCTCATACCAGGCTGCCTTCCAGCCGATCGTCACAGTCTCGGCTTCGGGCTCACCGCTCAGGTCGGAGACCAGAATCGTCCTCGTCACCATGGTCTTCTTCCGTTTCATCTCGTTGTGAGCCGGCGCGCAGGTAGCGCTCTGTTTCGGCTCTCGTTGGCTATCGGTCGGTCATGATGACTTCAATGATACTTATAAGTACGTGGATCTATAAGTACCGTCGGGCGAATCTGTTTGAGTGCAGAAGAGAGGTCCACTCAACCAGCGGCTAGGGGCGAATCTCCGTGCCATTCGCCTGGAGCGCGGCTATACCCAGGAAGGGTGGGCTGAACGTCTCGGATACGACCGGACCTACGTGGCCTCGTTGGAACGCGGCGAGAGAAACATGTCACTGGACTCGCTCACTGTCTTGGCAGAAAAGCTCGGGATCGAGCCCTTGTCGTTGCTGGTGGCCTCCACCGGCCAGCGATCAGATGACTGACCTCATCGACAGCTGCAGGTCTGACTGGAGGGATCCCGTCGCATAGAAATTGGCATCACCTGGCGAAGTTGCTGGCCGAGTCACTTGAAGCGATTGGTTCTCTTGTCTCCTGGTGGATGAGATGCGATCACTCGGTGTCGTCGCCCTCGGCGAGCTCCTCATCGAGGTCTACAAGCGCCGTGGCCGGTGTAGTCGACGGTTCTGGGGCGAGTGGCCTCAGCATCTCGTGGATGCGTGCAGTCAAGTTCCGTCGGCGCGCTTCGAAGAAGTCGCTGAACTCATCGACGGTCTCCGGAAGAGTCGGAGGCAACGCGTTGCGTGACAGGAAGGCACTGCGCTGATCGTCAGACTGATACTCAGCGGCTAACCACGCGGCGGGAGACTTCGCAGACTTGCCGATGTTCTCAAGGCCCGGGAGCAGCTCCAGGTTCGGAAGCAGATCCCTCATATTCAACAGATCGTCTATCTGATCTTGGGAGAACTGCGGCGTGCCGTCCTCGCCTACATGACGTCGCAGCTTCTTCTTGTCCAACAGTGCGGCGGGGAAGACGTGGTCGACGTGGAACTGGTTGCGTGTATCGACGTGAGGAAAGAGGGCCGCAAGGACCGCGAAAGTCCGGGCCTTTCCGTAGTCCAAAGTCAGGATGTCGTCGACCAGAGCTTCTGTCACTGTCAACGGCTTGCCGCGTCTGGACATGGCCCGCTCGAGCGCTTCCACCGGGAATGCCGAGTCGCCCTGGTACTTGATGACCTCGCGGAGGTCGCGGAGTAGGGTGTCCAAGCCAGACCCCCACACACCGCGCACGATCAGAGATCGGAGCACCCATGAGCGGATCGTCTCACGATCGCCACGGGTCTTTGGCGACTCTCGGTAGGAGTGATCAAGTCCGCGGTGATGAACGTAGTACGCGACCGGGATGAGCACGCTGTCAGCAGTGAGCGACCCGCCCGATAGGCCAAAATCGCTGAGTAACCCGACTGCAACTTGGAGCGATTTACTCATCGCCTCCCAGCCCGCCTCGAGCTTGGCCATGTTTCCAGTGGTGAAGTTCTTCACCTTGAACCCGATGTCCCCGACGTCGGCGATGACAAGACCCGACTTCAGAACGGTGTCCCTGGAGAAATTGAACCCATTGCCCGTCTGGTTCAGAGAATCCACCAGCCCGTGAACTGCCGCTCGCGCATCGCCATCCCACTGTGCAGTTGCAATTGACAGCAGCAAATCGCTATATGACAGGACGGTGCCACCAGAGTTGACCCGGACGAAGATGTCGAGCACCCGTTCGATGTCCTGATCGTCCTCCTCATAGAAATGGAGGCTGGGGACAGTGTGCACGGCATTCCAGAGTCTGCTCACGAGGTCTATAGCTTCATCATTGCCACCGTCAAGCTTCATGATGATCTTGGTCATGGCGAAGGCGTCGGCAGCGTCGAAGATCTCGGAAACCGGCAGCCACCGCTTCGAGTCATCGTCTGCGGCCGCGTCGACGTCGTTCTTGGTCAGGAACTGGAAGTGGTACTTCAGGCCGAGCTCGTTCTCCGGAGCCTCGCCGGCAAGATTGAGATGAAGACGGCGCTCCGGGTACGACCATGGCTTGTTCGCCCAGCCACCATGGTTCTTGTAGGCGTATGTGCCCCGCAGACCAATGTTGAGCGACGTCAGCCGCTGCTGACCATCAAGGATCGCGACCACCTCGCGATCAGTGGGGATATCAATAACCGGGTTGTGCCGATTGTCGAAGGCACTGTAGTTCTTCATGAATCCATAAAACTTGAACTTGCTGATCGTCTCGGGCTCAACTCTCCATGACAGAAAACTGCCAACCGGATACCCTCGCATCACCGAGTCGAAAACGCGGATAACTTGGGACGGCTTCCACACATATTCGCGCTGGATGGCGGGCAGAATTATTCTTCGCTGCTGAATCTCTCTCAGCGCGGTGGCAATGGACATCGGCTCCTTGTGACCCATGAACTCAGTCTAAAGCAGAGCCAGAACAAGGACTCGCCAGTTAGATACCGGCGCAATACTAGTTCACCGTTCGCCTCCTGCTGACCAGCTCCGGCCGCGACGATGAGAACTTGTGTCCGCCTTGCCGTCAGCGCTCGAGCCGCGTTTTACTCAGACCACGATGGCATGCTCGCGCCTCAGTTCACCCTGCGGATCTCGACATGACTAAAGTCCGACATTTGGTCGATTTCATCGGACATGCGAGAAGGAGCCTGGGCTTCGCTAGGAGATCGCTACCCCTGTGTCCGAATAGGATGCTGGATTACAAGTTCGGAAATCGACTCTTCATCTACTTGGCGGGAACGTTCACAGCGTAGAGCATGTGAAGTCGTCTCGAAATTCGCCACGATTGAAAGCAGGATCTATTCGACTGCAACAACGGTGTCGTACAGCCCGTACCGCCTCAACCCTCCGTGTGACTCGATGCCGGTGTACGACAAGGATGCGTCCTCGTAGCGACGGAAGGCGAACACCGCTTGGTTCATCTGGGTCGAGTTGAACACACCTAGACGGACCAGGAGGTTGAAGTCGCCAACAGTTAGCCCGGTGACAGTCTTGAATAGGTCGGGCTCGATCTTGGTGATGACGTCGTGAAGTGTGTTCTCGCGGAAGTCGGTCAGGTACATAAACGCGGGAATCCGGGTGGCGAACTTGATCAGGTTCTCCTGAATCTTCTTCCGCTTGGACTTGTACTCTTTCTCTTCCTCCGTGAGTTTCTTCTTTTCGGCCTTGCTGAGATCGTCGCCGCGTTCCTTCTTCGTGCCCTTGACAGCCTCGCTCTTGTTGACGACCGTCTCGAACACGTCGCTGCCGAGGGCACGGAAGCCTTCAATGTTCATAACCGCGTCCATGGCAGCTTCACTGCTCATGAGGCGACGTAGGGTCTCGTTGTCGACATTGACGAGTATGGCCGACTCCCACTTTCGCGCGAGCAGCGTCGCCGAGGTGCCGGCCATCGCGATGTCGAGGATCCCACCGGCGTCGACCTGGGTCATGTTCGAGCCGTCATAGGCGAGCACAGGGAGGAACTCCACCAGTTCCTCGACGGCACGCTCGGGATTCGGTGCATCCGGGGACAGGCCAGCGCCGTAATCCGCGATCTGTCTCAGGGCACGAGTCGGGGCGAAGTCGAAGACGAAACAGACCGGCTTGATGACCTCCTCGGCGCTCGGGTCGTTGCCTTCGGGATTCTTGATTGACCATGGCGATTGGACACGGAACGCGGCCTGGAAGTACGTCTCGGGCGAGTTGAGGTTGCGCAGCATCAGGATCGACGACCACTGTTCAACCGTTACACCCGTCGTGAGTTTCCCGCAGGACAGGGTGATGGTCTTGGTGTCGTTTCCATCGGCAATAGCTTCGCGCACAGGCGGCAGCGCCTTGAGTCCAATGCCGGCACCGGTGCCAGCGACCACGAGGACGTCGTACTCGTGCCAGAACACGTTCTGACGTTCGGCGAGCAGGTTCGCCATGGCGTCGCACGCGGCGACGTTAGGGAGGAACCAAAACGAGTGCTGCAAGTAAGGCAGCAGTCGGGCGTCGGAGTAAGGGAATGGCGGACGAGTGCCCATGCGCATCGCATCGACCTGGGTCGGAAGATGTGCGCTGCGGATGATATCGAGCCACTTCTGCACATCGTCCTTGTGCGTGAATACGGCATCATCGCCGCGCCCGGCCGCCTCGAAGAACTCGTTGAGATCGAACTCGTCGAACTCACCCTGGTTCGCCACCGCAACGAGCTCGTCGGGCATCTGGTAGGTCAACAAGCGCATCTCCGGCAGTGCCCCATAGGGGTTCCACTCCCCCGGGTGGCCCGCTGTGTACTCGGCCTTGGCCCGCTGCTCGTCGGTGTACGTCCAGTTGAAGATCTGCTCCTCGATGAACTCACCGGTCGCCAGCGCCTTGAAGGGTGTGCCCGAGAGGTACAGGTACGCGCTGGTCGTGATCTCGATGAAGTCGTCCTCGCCATGACCGAGTTCGGAAAACTCTTCGTCGAACGCGTCCAACCCGGCGTTGTACTCGGCGTCGAGCTCCTTCTTCGCGACTTTGTCGTCCTCGCCCTCGAAGAGCTCTTTGGCCGACTCACGCCATGCGCCGAAATGGTACTCGTCGAAGATCACGAGATCCCAGTTCGTGGTGTGAACCCACTCGTTGCGGGACTTGATGCGGCCGGTGGCACGGTCTCGACCAAGTAGATCCTGGAAGGACCCGAAATACACGAGCGGCCGGGACTTGTCCACGTCGTTCGGGGTCCCGCCAGTGGCCTTTGAGAGGTATTGCCAGCCTTCGAAGTCGACGTGGGACTTGAGATCGGACTCCCACGAGTCCTCGACTGCTGGCTTGAAGGTCACTACAAGGATTCGCTTGGCCCCGAGCCGCTTAGCCAACTGGTAGGCGGTGAAGGTCTTGCCGAAGCGCATCTTCGCGTTCCACAAGAACCTCGGGACTGCCTCCGGGTCCTCGGCCCACAAATGCTCGAAGTATTCGTAGGTCTTCTCGACCGCCATCGTCTGTTCGGGCCGCGGTGGGAAGGTCTTGTGGTGAGTACCAGTGAGCTGAGCGCCGGTTCGAAGCTCGACGATCGCGGTGAGGACATCTGCTGGGCTGCAGCGAATCCACTCGCGTGCTGATCCTCGTTTGGGGTTCTCGAAACCCTTCTGAACGAGTAGCATACGCACGTCCGAATCGCGGAAAATGGAGCCGTCATCACGCTCGGCAATTTCATTCACGAGAAGGGTGTACGCCTGCTGCACTTGGCCTTGCGACTCACGGATGCGATCGTTGACGTCCTCCCGAGTCGTCTGACCGACCTTGACCAAGCCTTCGTAGTCCGGCGAAGGGTTGTTCGGCATCCAGGCGTAGATCCGAAGGCGCGCGATAGGTTTCTCGGGGAGCAGCTCATCGATGCCCCTAGTCATCGCCGTCGGCTCCGGTGTCCTCGAACAACGTGTGGTCGTGGGCTGCTACCTGGGATTCGATGAACGCGATCTCCTCCTCGGTTAGGCCGTAGCGCTCGTAGAGTAGTTCGTCCGTCCAATCCCGGTCCATCGGAACATCAGGGACGAAGGCGTAGACGTCTCGGTTTGCGTGTTGGGTGGATTTCCTCAATGAAACGAGAAACCGGACGAACCGAGTGCTTAAGAACATGGCATAGCGTTTCGCATCCTGTCGGTCGTCGAATCGCCCAGCTACCAGGTAGGTTTCAGTGCAGGCCGTGCTCGGGCCGGCGAGAATTGGTTTCGACAGGAACTTGGTTTCCACCGCAGCGCTCGTCCCTTGGACTGCAGTCATGAGGACCTTCCAGTCATCGACCCACGATTGGTTGACGGGGAGTTGATTCTTCTCGATCCAGGTCACTCTTCGCGATCCGTAAAGCTGAACTGGATCTTTCTTCCCGCTTGATGTCTCGTCACCATGGAAGAATGTACGAAGCCCAAAGGGCTTACCCGTGGATACCCGTTCGTCGAGGGTGGGTTCGTGCTTGGCGCGAACCTTTTCGAGGATCGGAACTGCCGCGTTCCACCGAACGAGGACGTCGTATGCGTCCAAGTAGCGCGCGACGGGTTTTCCGACTGGCTGACCATCCCACATCGTCTGGACGGTGCATGGGCCGTCGTAATCGCGGTCCCAGAGGAAGTAGGAGATGCCGCCGCGGATCTTTACACCGGGAAAAGCTTCATAGAGCTTGGGAAAGTCGACAATGTCGTGCATACGGTGATCCGAGAGCATCTTTTTCCGGTACTCATCAAGTCCTTTCCCGCCAGCGAACCACCTGGACGGCGTGACGAATACCGCGAACCGCGGGTCGAGCCCAAGTGCCTTCTCGACGAAGTGCTGGTAGATCGGCGCGGCTGAGGTGCCGTACCCGCCGTCGCTGAGCTGATAGGGCGGATTGCCGATGATGACGTCGAACTGCATGGTGTCTCCGAACATCTCGCCGAGGCGAGCCTTGATGTCGTCGGTGTGGATGAAGGCGTAGGCGTGGGTCTCGAGATCGTCGCCGCGACCGTAGTCGCCCTCGCCCGCGCCGCAGAAGCGGCACCGGCGATGGGTGTAGACAACGAGGTCATCGCCCCCGAGTGGGTTAGTGCGGATCTCTCGCTTCCCGCCGACCCAGGTGTGCTCCGTCCGTTCGAACCAGATGTTGCCGGACTCGGTAGCGAACGATGTCGCGATAGAGTGCTTCCCATTCGCGTACTTCGAGCAGTACAGGCTGCGCCTCGCGAGCAGAGCGGTCAGCTGCGTAATGCCGATCCCAAATACCTGCTTGGTGAGGATGTGGTCAACACGCTCATTGAGGTCAGGGATCTGCGGCTTGAGCCCATCGGTCAGTCGCCGGGTGATCTCGCGGAGGAACACGCCGGACTTTGTGAACGGATCGAGGAACGTGACGTCCGGGTTCTCCCAGATGCTCGCACCTTCGTTTGCGTCAGCCCAGGCGTCCTCGAGGAGATCGAGCATGCCATTGGCAAACTCCGGCGGAGTGATGACCTCATCGTTCGAAAGGTTGGCAATGCACGACAGCACGTCGGGGTTGTGCTGCTGAAGGGTGAAGGGTGCCTGAGTCACGAGGCCACCTGCTCAGCCAGCTCACGGACAGTCATAGTCGGATGCGTCGCGGCAGGGGCGAAAAGGTCCCCCTCGAAGTCTTGGAACAGCGATCCCTCCGCTTCCCACGCGGAACGTCTGGTGAGCTCGTCGTACCGGAAGTCGCTGCGCTGGAACTTGCCTTTCCCGAGGTAGCCCCACTCGGCGAACATGATTGGACTGCCGTAAGGCGTCGTCATTGTGAGAGCGTCCCCCTGGACGATGTTGACCTCAAGTACGGCACAAGCTGCGCGGGACCAATCGTCCGCTTCGTCCACTCCGACGTAGGCGTTGAAGAGTGCCCAGAGGTTCCCGCGGCACTCCACGGCATTGTCCGGGAGGAGCTCGATACCGTATGTACACATCAACGCGAAGAGCGCGTAGTGGCGCTTTTCGAACTCGCTCTTGCCATGCCGCGACTCAACGGCGAGGAGCTTCCGCGTAAGGACTGGGATCAGGAAGTTGCCAGACCCGCAAGCTGGTTCGAGGATACGAGAGTCGATACGTTCAGTCTCCCCTTTAACCAGGTCTAACATGTCTTCGACCATCCACGACGGGGTGAAGACTTCACCGTGGTCGGCGACTCGCCGCTTGGATCGGATGAGCCGTTCTGTCTCGCTCAGCCCCATTGATGGTTCCTCGTGAATTTCATACCACAATGATACGTCCACCCTATGGCGGGCAACCTGCCTCAACCGCCGGAACGACGGAGGGTGAAATCAGGCTCCATACGCCCCTTCACTCAGGCAGGAATCATCGAACGCCGTCGTGAGAGCGAATACACACTGCTAAGGCCGCTTAGAGCGGTCAGGTCGTCCATCGCCTCTGGCTCGGTGCGTGGAAGGCCCTCACCTGGCCGATAACGCTTTGGCTCGGATCCACTGCACGATAGCGTGACCTACTTGAGAAGACGGCATCAAGTAGCGCTGTTGAGATCTCGTCGATCCATCCTCCGCCGTACATCGAAAAATACTCGTTGGGAACCTGGTCGACTGTGGAGAGAAGGGCGTCCCGGCCGCTTCTAGTTGTCTTATCCATATCGTGCCTTGGAAACGTGCATTAGATGCCCTATTCAGCGCCTGCTCGAACTTCGTTGACTATTGGTGCACAGCGGACGCCTCGTCAAGGATCCGCTGGACGCCAGCTCTTGTCACTGTTTAGGTTTCACCTTGATGTTGGTGCCCTCACTAATGAGGGTGGCATACCCATTGAGCTCCCGATCTGAAAATGCGCCACCAAGTTTCTTCGACTCTTGCTTGAGCGCAGATTTGACCGTAGAGACCGGTTTTCCCGAGTACTGCTTAGTGAGTGAATCAAACAAGTTCTGCCACTTCTGGGCAAGAGCTTTGCTCTCGTCTTTCAGCAGTTTCTTCAGCTCACGGTCGAAGTTCCCGGAGAAATCGAGCGTCACAGAAGAACCCATCGTCATACCCTCTGCTTGATCGTCTTGCCGGGGTGACGCTGAGCCGTCGACTCTTTGACGAAGCGACCAGTTGCAGCCGAACGATTGACCGTCGTCTTGTTCGACGTCCCCCGCCCCACTCGTTCGGTCACTGTTGTGGACGGGCTTCGACGAGCTGTCGAAGCCTTGACGAATCGCCCTGTTCGAGCATTCCTATTCACGGTGCGTGCCATCTGGCACCACCTCCGTTCTGGGCCTTGGCCCATTGCGAGCACTGCGCATGGAACTGATAGTCTCGATACCCTAGTTCCCCAACTAGACATCGTGCCCTGGACAGCTCCACCCCGGAGATCTCCAGGGCTTCGGTGCTCTGAGAACTAGTGTAGTAACCGCCACTGACACGAGAGCAGCTTTCGCCGCCGACTTCGACTCTCGGACAGCGGATTGGGCCAGAACCCCGCATCTATCCCGCTCAATCGATATCGATTCAAGCATGGTCCGGACCTTGTGTCATACCCGCAGACTACGCTTGCGGAATGGACAAATGGATATGGTCGATAACTGCGATAGCGTTCGCAGCGTTCATCGGGATAGTCGTCGTCGCGGACAACGATCCAAGCGTACGGGTCGGCGCATGGGCGCAGTTTGTCGCCACGCTGGGCACTATCTTCGCTGCGTACTTAGCTTTCCGTACAGCCGATGCAAACCGCGCACAGGCGAAAGAGGCGAACCAAGCGTTGGCCGAGGCGACAAGGCCGCAATTATCCCTGAACATTACTCCGAACACCTACGGGTCAGGTCGACCTGACCCTATGACACCACTGACGCTCACCATTTCGAACCGATCGAAGTTCAACGTAAATGCCTATCGCGTCGATTGGAAGCTGCCAGGCGGCACATTCAGCAGGAAGGACCTCGGAGCGATATTCGCGGACGCGAACCCAACAACGGGAACCTTCAGTGATCACGTGTCCTACGCAAGCGGCCTCAGTTCACATGAACAGGTTGAGTTGGGCCTGCACCAGATGTATTTGAACAGCGTCATCGAGGTCGTGTTTTACTACTCGAGCACGTTCAGCAACGGCGAGTGGATGGAGGTTCACTTCTGGGAAACGCGGGATGAGCACGACCGTCTCACGGATCCGAACTGGCGGCTATTCCATACCTACGATCCGCCGAAATGGATACCGACCAGCACATGACCGAGGACTACGGCACCGCAACCTGGCGCTACTGGCAGAAGGTCTGCAATGCTGTCGCCTCCCGCGGTTCCTATCAGGACCGTCCTCCAGTGCCAGTGCGTGCTCGTGTCGTGTTCGAACAGGACGGGGAGGTGTGGCTCGATGGCACGGCCACACGCCTCGGGTTCGACGGCGCGATCTTCGTCGAGCTCGTCGACCGACGCATGCAGACAGTGGGCGCGTGGTTAGCGCCAAGCGACACGTGGTGGCCGGAGAAGCCGGTTACTTGAACTTTTTCTGGGGCTTGTAGTTGAACACGGACTCGCCCGGTCGGTACTGTTCGCCAGCGGCCTCCTGCTCACGCAGTTCGTCTTTGCGTGACCACCGCATGCCTAGACGCACGCCCTGTGCGATGACGAGAATGAGAATGACAAGGCTAATTGCCCAAACCACTAGTAATCCGAATGCATCTGCCATGATGCTTCCTTTCAGTTCTCGCCGTCTTTGATTGCCCCGCCGAGTGAGTCGCGCAGGACTTCGAGGGTTTCCATATCGGCAACGATTGCCCAGGTAGTTCCAACGAGGGCTTCCTGCCCGAAGGAGGCCATTCCGTCTGACCAGTATTCAGTATGCTCGGACTCTGGGAACCAGGCTAGAACAAATTCGTCGTTGCACGCGCGGAGTTCGGATCCGGGGATCAACGGTGCTTCGCCACGGTCTTCGTAGTCGTCGCAGATTCCGCCGGCGTCGAGGACATGCTGGTGCAGCTCGTCCATGCTAGCTGCTTCGATGGTGCTGCCAGATCCGCACGCAGAGAGGGCGAGGGTGAGTGCCGCTAAGGCTGAAATGAGGGGTTTGCGCATGATCGGATCATAAGCTGTTTACGCTTCAATTACATTGACCACTACCAATTAAGTATCCGATTTGTTATGCGCGTGCTCTGTGTCACGTGCCGATGATTCTCGCCTGAACGTGACCGTTAGTCCTATTCGGCAATGTGCCTGGCTACTCGCGCACCCACCCAGCACACGACTGGGCGGCAACAGATCCCTCTCTAGCGAGGCTATGCTCCTACTCACCGACAGGGGCCAGTGCGATAATTGCCCTATTGGGCGACACCGGCCACTGACCAACCACCATGGCTGCCCAGAAAAGGACGGGAGCTCATCGCATTGCCAGTCGACGCTCACCACTTATAGCTCTCGTTCGACAAGAGCAATGCTGCTCCAGTCGAAAGATTTCGTATAGACCTCTCAACACCTATCGACAGGCCGATTCGATAGGTAGAGTTGAAAAGGACGAAAGAAATCCCATCGGGGCCACGACTCAGACGCGTGGGTAACTTACTCGAATATCGTCCGGCAAATGAAGCGAATCAGCGGGGAGCCGGGGTGTAGTCGACCCCGAAAGTTCCTCGCTATGACCGCCGCACGCAACAGCCAGGCGACTGACCTCCCTGATGAGTACCAGGAATGGCTGGCTTCAACGATCAACAGGTTTCCGACACCCGGCCCAAACGTTGCGCAACGCCTCGTCGATATTTTGGGGCCAGAGACATCCGTTGCGACCGAGACTGGATCGATTGCCGCCTAGCTCTCCCGGCCTTCTATTCAACTTCCGTGCAGCACATCGTTGCGCAGGAATGCACTCGGGTCGACGACAACTCTGTTCGGGTCGAATCGTCGGCCGGTGTTCCTCGTCGGGCGATTGACGGAAATGTCGAAGAGGATCCGGACGATCGCTCTTCGATCCAACAGCGTAGCTTCTTCCCAGCTTTCCCGAAGAGACTCCGCACCGATCATCTTCCGCAAAGTGGGCGATGTTATCGGAGCAACCTCCGCTCGGCGAAGCTCGTTCAATTCGGTTTCGATTCGCTTGTCCTCGAGGGCATACGCTTTCAACGTGATGTCCTTCCTTCGGCGAAGTGATTCGAGTTCGTCACGCTCGGCTTCCAGCGCAGCAATCTCGTCTGCCAGGTTCCTCCCATTCTGCTTGCCCGACTGACGCTCCTGATAGGCAGAGACCAAGCTTCCTCGAAATCTTCGAGACTCGAACAGCGCCAGGATCGTCGCCTCGACCAGTTCGTCGACGGGTACTCCAGTCACGTTGATTTTCCGACACCCTTCCTTCTGGCAAAGGTACGCTTTCTTCATTCGCCGCTGGTTCGTAGAGGCCTTAAGGCGAGAGCCACACTCGCCGCACTTGGCGATTCCAGATAGCAAATGCTGCGGTGCTGGCCCCCTGGGTATTGGCACGGTCAGCCGGGACTTGTCAGTCAGAAGCGCGTGCAACTTCAGCCACTCTCCGTAGTCGACGATCGGATCCCACCCCGCCGGGCCGATGTCCTCGCCGCGATAGACTCGTCGCCCTGCGATCGTCGGATTCAAGAGCAGTTGGCGTAGCGTGGAGGGCTCCCAATAGTCGACGACATCATGAGGACTTTCCTCCACCGTCTTGGCACGAGCAGATCGCGGGCTAGAAATTCCACGTTCGTTAAGGCCTTTGCACACTCCGCGAAGGGACTTTCCATCCAGAATGTCACGCACAGCCTCCGCCAATACTTGGGCGGCCGGAAGCAGTTCGCCCGATTCGTCATACGGGGTCTGTTCGATCAGCGATCCGGTGGTCGAGTCGTAGATTCGGCGGTATCCATACGGCAACCGCCCATGTGGGCGGCGCTTCTCCGCATTATCGCGTACGGTCCTCAGGTTACGGTCTCGGATATCCCCGGCTTCGCGCTCCGCCATGAGCGCATCCAGCCCGGTGGTGAATTGATCGTCGGAACGACTGAGGTCATAACGGCGACCCTTGTAGACAAGGTGAACCCCGGAGTCCATGCAGGCCTGCCTTAGGAGCACATAGTCGGCAAGGTCGCGAGCAGCTCGGCTCATCTCCCAGACCAGGAGGATATCCACCTCACGACTGGTGACCAGATCGAGCGCCTCGTCGAACTTCTCACGGTCCCGTTTGCGAGATGCTGAGGCTGAACGGTTGTCGTCACGGAGAGTATGAGTGATGGTCACATCATTGTTCTTCGCCCACGCAACGTTGGCCTGGAGCTGAGCATCTACAGACGTGCCTCGAAGTTTGGGATCTCTGCTCGCTCGACCGTACGAAAGCGCAGTTTCAGTCATACAGTCGATTCTAGTTGATTTGCACCCTCTGTTCTACATGTTTGCCGGGGCGAACATCTCCTCGGCGTTCGTCGTGCCCACCGTCGCAGTCAGCCTCGATGTCGTCGTCCACCTGCGCAGGGATCCGTCCGGAGTGCGTCGAATCGATGAGATCTGCGCGGTGCCAGGCGGAGTCGAAGGCGACGTCGTCGAACTCGACACGATCTTCCATTCGCCACGAGGACAGCTCGTTCGCGGTCAGGGGTTCGGCCACCTCGGCGAGCGATTTGCGGCCATCGGCCGCGATCTTCACGCCATTCTGGAGGCAGCGTGAGCTATTCCCAGTCCGCTCTGCTCATCGGTGCCTGCCTCGGGGCAGGACTGTTCCTCATCTGGATGTCACTGTGGCGGCGACCACAGAACAAGAGGACTCAGTCGCGGTGGGTGCGCGAGCTCGATGACATGCTCACCGGGGCCGGATTCCCCAGGCTGCGGCCGGCCCACCTGCTGCTCATCTCCGTCGCAGCGTTCTGTGTCGTTGCGGTCGTCGCGACAGTGCTCACCGGATCGTGGGCGATCGCGCTGTGCTTCGGTCTGTTCGCCTCCTGGCTGCCACATCGGGCGCTGCAGCATCGGGCGCGGAGCCGACAGGTGATGCGGCGGGAGCTGTGGCCAGAGACTCTCGACCATCTCAATTCCGGTGTCCGTGCGGGTCTGTCCCTGCCTGAAGCACTGAGCTCTCTGGCTCATCGCGGGCCCGAACCGCTGCGACCGCTGTTCGAAGTCTTCGCCGAGGAATATCGGGCCAGCGGTTCGTTCGCATTGGCGTTGGAGCGCTTTCGGCAAGTCAGCGCCGACCCGGTGGCCGACCGCATCGTCGTCGCGCTCAGCGTCACCAGGCAGGTCGGCGGCAGCGATCTGGGCACCATGCTCCGAGCCTTGGCTCAGTTCGTCCGCGACGATGCCCGCACCCGCAACGAGCTCTCCGCCCGGCAGCAATGGACGGTCAATGGTGCCCGACTGGCCGTCGCCGCACCGTGGGTGGTGCTCGCATTCCTCTCCACGCGACCCGAAACGGCCGTGGCGTACAACTCGCGGACCGGGCTGATCCTCCTGGCGGCGGGCTTCGTCGTCTCTCTGCTGGCGTATCAGGCGATGAAGCGCATCGGTCGGCTCCCGTCCGAACCCAGAGTCATCGAAGGGTCCTCACTCAGCGCCGCCCACCGACGTTTCGCGGGCAGCCCCGGCGCGAATGGCGGATTCTCGGCCGACGACAAAGACGCTGCGGACCGGCGGGCGGCATGAGTCCCCTCGGCGAGCCCCTGTCGGTCCTGGCCCTCGGACTCTTCAACGGCTTCGCCCTGTGTGTCTTCGTCCTCTCCCTCCCGCCGCTGCGCAGACCGACTCTGTCGTCGCGGATCGCACCCTATCTGCGGGATCAGGAATCCCTGATCGACATCTACGCTCCGCCGACCCCTCGCACCGAGGGGTTCTGGGGACTGGTGAAGTCCTGGCTGATCGGTTCGACCCTGTGGGTGACGTCGCGCATCACCACGGATGCGACTCTGCGGCTGCGCATCGACCGCCTCGGCGGCAATGCCACGATCGAACGCTTCCGCATCAACCAGGTGCTGAGCATCCTCGTCGGGATGATCGTCGCCGGCGGTCTGGCCGGTGCACTGTCGGCGCAGCGCGGCTTCTCCCCCATCGTCACCGTCGTCCTCGTCATCAGCGGCGGCATCGCCGGGCACGTCTTCAACGATTGGCGACTCAGCCAAGCCATCGCCCGCCACGAATCCCGTGTGCTCGCCGAATTCCCGACCGTCGCCGAACTCCTCGCACTGTCCATCACCGCCGGTGAGGGGATCGTGGAGGCTCTCGAACGCGTGTGCCGCACCTGCTCCGGCGACCTCATCGACGAACTCCGCGCAGCCCTGGCCGCCACCCGCACCGGGACACCGTTGGTCGAAGCGCTCGATGGGATGGCTACGCGCATCGCCATCCCCGAGATCGTCCAGTTCGTCGACGGCCTCGCCGTGTCGATGACCCGCGGCACCCCGCTGGCCGAGGTCCTCCGCTCGCAAGCCGCTGACGTGCGCGAACAGTCCCGACGACGGCTGCTGGAACTGTCCGGTCGCAAAGAGATCGGGATGCTCATTCCGGTTGTCGTCTTCGTGCTTCCCGTCACCGTGATCTTCGCCGTCTTCCCGTCCCTGACCGTCCTCGACCTCAGCCCGTAACAACCGCACTCCGCACCACCGACCACATCCCGCACCACTGACCACGCCCGCACCCACAGCCAGTCACGCACTACCGACCACGCGGATCGAACCCTCGACCTCGCCGATGAAGGAGACACGATGTTCCGCCAGTTCACCTACCGCCTCGTCCCGCTCTTGCTCGGGCTCATCCCGGGTCCTCCTCCGCGAGGAGGAACCACCATCACCGAGGCGGCCGAGACCGGCATCGACGCGAAGCTCACCGCCGATGTCGACCGTCCCGATCGCGGGGACGTTCCCGGCTGGGTCCTCATCACCCTGATGACTGCGGGGTTAGTGGTCGCATTGTGGGCTCTGGCCGGCGAGGCCTTCACCTCGATGTTCCAAGACGCGATGAACAAGGTCCGCGGGGCCGGGTGACCCAGCTGTGACCAGTGGCGACGAGACACTACCGGGAAGTCGGAGGAGGGTTGCCTCGATGACGGAGGCAGGCGAGCACAGCGATTCGGGATCCGCCGTCGCCGAGTTCGCCCTCATCGCCTCGCTGCTGGCCCTCATCATGGCCGGCGCCCTGCAGATCGGTCTCGTCATTCACGTCCGCAACACTGTCATCGACTCCGCCATCGCAGGGGCGAGGCAGGCGAGCCTGGCCGATCAGACTCCGCGCGACGGGCAGAAGCTCACCCGCGACCTCATCCGAGTGTCCGTGGGCGAGCGCTATGCCCAGAAGGTCACAGTCTCGACGTCACAGCGCGGTGCCGTCGAGATCGTCGAGGTGAGGGTGACGACCCCGCTGCCCGTCCTCGGGCTGTGGGGACCCGCCGAGGTCTGGGACCTGCGCGGACGATCCATCGTCGAGGACGTCGACCGTGACTGAACCCGCGTTCGTTCAGGGAGTCGCGACCGACGACGCAGACGAAGGAACGGCGGTCATCGAGTTCATCTTCGCCTCCATCGTCCTGCTCATCCCGGTCATCTACCTCATGCTCACCCTCTCCCAGCTGCAGGCGGCCAGCTATGCGACCACCTCGGCGGCGATGTCGGCCTCACGTATCGCCGCCCGCGACGCGAACCCCTCGGAGGCTCGCGCCCATGCCGTCGCGAAAATGCATTTCGCGGACTTCGGGCTGCGTGATGCGCCGACTTCCATCACCTACTCGTGTGCCGGACCCTGTGGACAGGCCGGCTCTCTCGTCACCGCTCGAGTCGAGACGAAAGTGTCACTGCCCGGGTTCCCGCTCCTCTTCGGCTCCGACCGGTCTCCACACATCACATTGCGCGCAAACCACACCGACGTCGTCGCCACAGGACATCAGTGATATGCCAACCGCGGGAGAGCACCGCTGTGAACGGGGACGCGAATCGCAGATCGGCCGCGACTCGGATCATGATTCGGATGCCGGGTCCATCACGCCGCTGGCCATCGGCTTCGTCGTCATCGCCTTGCTGCTGGCCTTCCTCATCGCTGCCCTGACCGACCTGCACATGGCCCGCCGAGAGCTGCAGGGGCTGGCCGATTCTGCGGCGCTGGCGGCCTCGGACTCGTTCGAACCGGCTCCCGGTGACGATCCCGGTCTCGTGTTCTCACCTCCAGCGGCCAAACGCGCCGCCGGACGGTACCTCGAAGCAGTGCCGACTCCGAAGGACATGGGCAATCTGCGGTTGAGCGCCGACGCCGATGGAACGCATTCGGTGCGCATCCGCATCGAAGCCCGCTACTCGCCGGCGCTGCTCTCACCGTTCGTGCCCGGCCTCATCGACCTCCACGCCACCGCTTATGCCCGGGGCGCCCTGCGTCTCGACTGATCAACCCGAGCCGTCTCCACTTCGACGCTGATTCCTGTGGGCACAGGCTCAACTCACGCATCCTGAGGCTGTGGATGCCCAAAGCGTATCCACAGGGCGCATTCTCGCTCTTGCCCAAGCCATGCGCTCGCGGTGAGTCTGTGGGCATGAGAACCCTGGGACTCATCCATCGTATTGAGACGAACGGAGCCGTCACGAGCATGAGCATCGAAGCCGAATCAGCCCAACCGGCCCTCGAGGTCCTCCGGTCTGCCCTCGGAGCGGAACTGACTTCCCAGGACTTGGCCGCCGGCAACCGGCTCGACAACCACAGAATCGAGTCGATCAGCTGGGGTCATTGGCAAAGACTCAATCCCATCACTGTTGTTGGGGCGAATGTTCTGCGCACCACCGACGACTGTGCCGACTCCGCGCGGACGAACGTGTCCGTCGTGGCAGGACCGGATGCGGGATTCGCCCTGACGCTCGACCCACGGCGGGCTCGCTTGTCTCGACTGCCCCACCCTGATTGCCTGACCATCATCGACCCCAGCATCTCCCGCGCTCCTCAGCCGCTGCGACTCGATGCCACGGGGACTGGGCCCGCCGCAGCTCTGGGTGCGACTGTGCTCGCACCGGGCACGGCAGACGGCTCGTCGGCCGGCTCTTCTTCCTCGGCTGCCCGTTCGGCTCCGCCGATCCGGTCCCCGCCGCTGCACCACAGCAATGACATCCACATCGCCCCGAAGACGATCGACGATCCTCGGCCGGCCAGACCCCCACAGTGGTGGACGTTCCTCATCCCCGTCGGCATCGGCGTGGTGCTGGCCGTGGCCACCGGAATGTGGTGGTTCCTGCTCTTCAGCGTTTCGGCCCCGCTCTCCGGGTGGGTCGCCTACGTGGTGGAGAAGAAGCGTTTCACTCGCGACAGCGCGCAATGTCGACTTGACCGCGACGAGGCGTTGGCCGAGGCGCGGGCCAGGCTGAGCCGCCTGGAGACGTCGCACCGTCAGATGATCTTCTCGTCCCCTGGTCTGTGTCTGGGTTTCGGGACGGTCTTCAGCGACCTCACTATCGACGAACGGCTGCAGCGTGGAACAGACCACATCGACGGTCGGATCGTCTGCACCGATATGCCGGTCCGCATCGATCCACGTACGACCACGGTCACCGTCAGCGGAACACCCGCAGTCCTGCGCACCATGGCCTTCGCCTGGCTGTCCGATCGGCGATTCAGATGGCGACCGAGTCCCGAACTCTCGTTGCTGCCGGAACTGGCAGGCACCGGGTTCTCCGCCGACCACGCATCGACCACGGTCGGGTCAGGCTCACGCCCAGACGCCGGCATCGATGATGCTATCTCGATCATCCTCGACGAGGCGGTTCACCCCGCCGTGCTCACGCTCACCGCCCCGCATGCCGGCTCCGCGGTCTCGCTGACGGTGGGCTCTCTCGCGCAGGCACGCACCACGTCCTCGACTGCGCCCGGTGGCCCGGTGCCAGGACGGGCACTCGTCGCCACACTCATGCCGGCCGCGCGATTCGTCACTCTGCACTGTGGCCGCTCAGCCGAAAGCGGCCCCCGTGCCTGGCCCGACCATGGTCTCGGCGAGCTCTGCGACGATGCACCCGAGGCCATCCGACAACGGTGGCGGTCTCCTACCTCGGGGTCGGTGCCGATCGGGCGCGGAACCGACGGTGACGTCGGCGTCGATCTGTTCTCCGACGGTCCTCACGCTCTCGTCGCCGGCACCACGGGCAGCGGAAAATCCCTGCTCCTGCAGACATGGCTGCTGTCGATGGCCTTGGCACAGCCGCCTCGGCGACTGCATTTCGTCCTCATCGACTTCAAAGGCGGGGCCACGTTTTCACCACTGCAGGATCTGCCGCACACCGACAGTGTGCTCGACGATTTCGACTCCGGTCTCGCCTTTCGCGCTCTCGTCTCCGTGCGCGCCGAGATCACCCATCGGGAGCGGCTGTTGGCCGACCACGGGTGTGCCGATGTCACCGATCTCGCCGACCCTCCACCACGACTCGTCGTCGTCATCGACGAGTTCCATGCGCTGATGGCCACCCATCCTCGCGCCGCCGACCTGCTCGAACACCTCACAGCTCTCGGTCGGTCCCTCGGCGTCCACCTCATTCTCGCCACTCAGCGCCCGATGGGCGTCGTGACCGGGCAGATGAAGGCGAACATCAACATTCGCGTGTGCCTGCGAGTGCGCGATGAGACCGATTCCTTCGACGTCATCGGCTCCGAGGCGGGTGCGTTCCTGCCCGTGGACAAGCCCGGCGCCGCCTGTCTGGACTCCGGGCTCAGCGTCTCCCGATTCCGCGTGGCGGTTCCGTTCGGACATGACGCCCACGCCGAGGCGGCCCTCCGCCCTCGCGTTCGTCCCTGGGTTCCGGGGCCGGTTCCGTCCCTGGCCAGCGGCGCCCACGGCGTTCACGTCGACAACATCATCGCCGCGGCTCACGACATCGCCAGGGCCGAGGACGCTTCGGCTCATCGACAGGTGGTGCTGCCTCCCTTGCCGGGACCTGAAGAGATGTCGGCCTGGGCGGCAGGGGCACTGGCCCAGTCTGATGGTGAGCTCGCCGCTTCCTCTGCGGTACCGGTGACGGACGGTGGTGAATTCGCGCCGACAGTCACGGGGATCATCGATGTTCCCAGTCAGCAGCGGCAGCAGATGTGGTCATTCGACCCGGACGTGGATGGTTCCACGATCCTCACAGGCGGCAGCCCGGACACCCTGGAATCCGTGCTTGCGACCATGGCACGAGCGGCCGCTCCGACCCGACGGATCATCGCGATCGGCAGGATCGCCGCGGTCTTCGACTGGGCCGAGATCAGCTGCGGATTGAGCTCGGGCTGGCGGATTCAGGCGGTGCTCGACCATCTCTCTGCCAGTGGGGGCCCGAGCAGATTCTCGCGCGCCGGTGAAAGCACAGATTCCCCGACCGGGTCGAGGCAGAGTCGACAGCCACCGAGCCTGATCGTCTGCAGCAATTGGGCCGAGTTCGTCGACTCGCTCGACCACTACTGGGCCGAACGGGCCGAACGTCTCCTCGGACATGGTGCCGAATCGGATCTCGTGTTCCTGCTCGCCGGGTGCCGGAATATGACGAGCAGGAGCTCTCGTTTCTCCACCCAGATCATCTTTCCGCCCGCGGCCGGCGAAGACGGAACGAGCGTCGGGCTCAGCCGGCAGCGATTCGCCGGTTCGTGGCCGGATCTCCGCGCCGTCATCCGCGGTCCCCGCGCGCAGGCCGCCGGCGGGGACGGTGCTGATGTGCAGTTCGCACCCGGTGATGCGGCACGATTCGATTCGTCGATGTCCGAGGCGGGCACCAGCATCCTCGGCGGATCACCCGGCATTCCGGAGGCCCGGAAGGGATTCGCTCCACGCTGGCGGGGGCTTGACCAATCTGTGGGCGTGGGCGAGGAATCCTTCAGCGGCATGCCGGGCTGCATCCCGGTCGGCGTTGATGCTTTCGACGACCTCGTGGTGTGGGATCCGCGGCGAGACGGTTCGGTGCTCACCGTTCGCGGTTCTCCGCAGAGCGGCAAGACCGGATTCGCGACGTACCTGGGCCGCCTCGGCGGGGTCTCTGTCCACGACGATGTGCACATGGAATCGGAACCAGCCGACTGGGATCTGCTCGACGGACGCTTCCATGTGCTCACTGTGCCGACACGGTTCACTCCCGGCTATGGTTCCTCTCTGGCGAAGGCACAGAGTCTCGGACCGCTTCTCGTGCTCGGTGCGCATACCAGGCAAGATCTCACCGGGCTCGGAGTGCTGCGACAGGCCCCGCTCGACGGGCTGCCGGGGACGGGCTGGTTCGTCACCGAGGACCGGGCTCGCCCTGTTCGCCTCTTCAGCCCAAAGGGAGTCGAGCCTGAGTCAGTTGACGTCGGCAGGCGGTCCTGAGAGAGTCTCGTAGCGGTAGAGCTCAGTGGCGGTTCCGGCGTCGAGCAGTCGATCGACGAGCGAGGAGATCACTGGCATTCCGCTCGTGACTTCGATGACGACATCGGCGTCGACCGACAGCCTGGCCAACAGGAGTTCGGCATCGGCGACGGCCGCGGCGAAGTCCTCACCCGTGGTGTCTGCGGCACCGTCGCGAGTCTCGAACATCGACCCGAGGATGAGCTCGGTCGGCGGTTCCTCGTCGACCTGGTCGACGGTGGCCCTGCCGTCCCCGACAGCATCTCCGGCACCCGGTTCACCGGCCGAGGGCAGAACACCGGCGGTCTCGTCGGCTTCCCGCGCATAGGACACGGCGAAGGCGCTGAGTCCACCCGCCTCGGCGGTCCCGGCAGCGCCATTCAGCAGCGCGGCACCATGAGCTCCGGCCGCCTCGGAGAGGAAAGCGTTATTCACCTGTCCGATGGTCAGCGGGCCGACGGCATCGTCTCGGTTGACGGCGGTGTACCAGGCGAGGAATGCCTTCGTCAGCTTCACCGAACCGGTGGCAACGATCTCGAGGTCCTCGGCCCGACCGCCGCCGGCCGGAGGCAGAGCACCAGCGGGGACCCGGATCACGCGGGTCGTTGTCAACGGAGTGAACCCGAGCGCCTGCGCGAAGCCCTCTCCCGGGCTGCCGGCGTGCACACGGGCACGCAGATCGAGGCCCTCGAGTGCGGTTCCCCGCGTCTCCGCGCACACTGCGTCGAAGAGTTCACGCCCCTGACCATGTCCCTGCTCCTCGGCGGCGACCTCGACGTGGACCCACGCCCGGTAGGGGTGAAGCGGGGATTCGGCGATCGCGGCGGCTCCGACGGGAACGTCGGGGACCACCTCGGCAACGACGGAGCGGATCAACGGCGAATCCGAGGACGGACGGAACAAGGACCTGGCCATATGACCGGCCGGGGTGGTCGCGTCGGCGAACACCTCATTCAGGCGCAGATCGTCACCGTCGGTCAGCTCTCGAATCGGCATGTGCTCGCTCCTTGGGCGGTGGGGAACTTGATAATCTTGGCGTCATGACTGACTTAAGCGATCCTACCGCCGCCGCGCACGCCGCGGCCACGACCATCAACGCGAACGCGGGCATCGAAGCCCATGACATCGCGCTCGTCCTCGGCTCCGGTTGGGGTGGGGCGGCGGACCTCCTCGGCGAGACCGTTGCCGAGATCTCCGCGGCGGAGGTCCCCGGATTCCACGCCCCCGCCGTCGAGGGCCACGGCGCGACGTTGCGCACGGTGCGCATCGAAGCCAGCGGCAAGCATGCGCTCGTCCTCGGATCGCGCACCCACTACTACGAGGGCAAGGGTGTCCGGGCGGTTGCCCACGGTGTGCGCACCGCCGCGGCTGCCGGCTGTTCCTCGCTGGTGCTGACGAACGGGTGCGGCGGGCTCAACCGCAATTGGGGGCCCGGCACTCCGGTGCTCATCTCCGATCACATCAATCTCACCGGCACCTCTCCGATCGAGGGCGCGAACTTCGTCGATCTCACCGATCTGTACTCCCCGCGGATGCGCGCCATCGCCAAGGAGATCGACCCGACGCTCGACGAGGGCGTGTACGCACAGTTCCACGGACCTCATTACGAGACCCCCGCTGAGGTGCGCATGGCCGGGGTCCTCGGTGCCGATCTGGTGGGAATGTCGACGACGTTGGAGGCCATCGCCGCACGTCAGTCCGGGCTCGAACTCATGGGAATTTCGCTGGTGACGAACCTTGCCGCCGGCATCCAGGAGACCCCGCTCTCTCATGCAGAGGTCATCGAAGCCGGAGCCGCGGCCGCCCCGCGCATCTCCCGTCTGCTCGCCGACATCGTCGCGAAGCTCTGAGACGGCCAGCCCCACTCCGCGCTCCCCCGCCCCGCCACCGCGAATTCGCAAAGGACCTCATATGACCCGCGTAGCCGACCGCTTCACGAATGGATTCGACGCCGAGGTGGTCCGTGCCTGGATCGCCGACGACCCTGATCCGCAGACGGCCATCTCCTTGGAGCACATCCTCGCCGAGGCCGAGAGCGGCGACGAGGCGGCAGTCGCCGATCTCGAGGACCGGTTCTCCGGTCCCCTCGTCTTCGGCACGGCTGGTCTGCGCGGCGAGATCGCCGCCGGCCCTAACCGGATGAACCGAGCCGTCGTCATCCGTGCCGCCGCCGGACTGGCCGCATTCCTCGCAGACACCGTCGGTGAGGGCTTCCAAGTCGTCATCGGGTGCGATGCCCGGTACAAGTCCGCGGAATTCGCCGCCGACACTGCCGCCGTCATCACCGCCGCCGGCGGAGTCGCGATTCAGCTGCCCGAGCAGCTGCCGACCCCGCTGCTGGCGTTTGCGCTGTCGCAGCGCGGGGCCGATGCCGGAGTCATGGTCACGGCCAGCCACAACCCACCGGCTGACAACGGGTACAAGGTCTACCTGGGACAGCGTCCGCTGCAGGCGATCGGATCCGAGGCCGACGCCGAAGCGGGTTCTGGCGCCCAGATCGTTAGCCCGGCCGATGTGCTCATCGCCGAAAAGATCTCAGCAGTCGAGTCCGTGGCGTCTGTGTCACGTGCGGAGTCCGGGTGGGAGCATCTCGACGAGTCGATCGTCGAGGACTACCTGTCGCGCATCGACGATCTGGGTGTCCGGGCGGAGTCGGATCTCTCGATCGTGCTGACCTCACTGCATGGTGTCGGTGCCGGAGTCGCCGAGGCTGCTCTGACCCGCACCGGGTTCACAAACCTCCACCCGGTGGCCTCCCAGCAGGCACCGGATCCGGACTTCCCGACGGTGTCCTTCCCGAACCCGGAGGAAGCCGGCGCACTCGATGAGTCCTTTGCCCTGGCCCGTGAGGTCGGTGCCGAACTCATCATCGCCAACGATCCGGATGCCGACCGATTCTCCGCGGCCATCCCGGATGAGTCGGCGGCCATCGGCTACCGTCAGCTCTCCGGCGACGAGGTGGGGCTGCTGTTGGGTGAGGACCTCGCCAGCCGACTCGCAGAAAGCGGTTCAGACGGCGCCGTTTTCGCGAACTCGATCGTGTCCTCCCGGGCTCTCGCGGCTGCGGTTAAGAGCCACGGTTTCGCCGCAGTGAACACACTCACTGGTTTCAAGTGGATATCTCGTGCCAGTCTCGGGCTTGTCTTCGGCTACGAAGAAGCACTCGGCTACTGCGTCGACCCTATGATCGTACGCGACAAGGACGGGATTTCGGCGGCTGTGACGTTCGCAGCGCTGGCCTCACGGCTCAAGGCTGCGGGCAGCAGCATCGAGGCCGAGCTCGATCGCATCCGCAATCGCGACGGATACTTCGCCACCGCTCCGCTGAGTTTCCGTCTCGACGATGTCTCTCTCATCGGCACGGCCATGGCGAAGCTGCGTGAGAACCCTCCGGCCGCTCTTGCCGGCTCCCCGGTCGCCGAGGTCCACGACCTGTCGGCAGGGTATGAGGGGCTGCCGCCGACCGATGGAATCCTGCTCCTCTCGGAGTCGAACTCGCGGGTCATCGTGCGTCCTTCGGGTACCGAGCCGAAACTGAAATGCTATCTCGAGGTCGTCGCCGAACCCTCGGAAATCCAGGCTGCGGCCGAGGCCGATGCACGTGCTGCGGCCAGCGCCGGAGTGCGCCTGCCGACCGCCTCGGCCAGCGCCTCGCTCAAACCGGCCCTAACGGAGCGCCTGAACTCGATCAGCACCGAGCTCAAAAACTTCTTCTCCCTCTAATTACTACCTCACGGCGGCCCAGCAACCTCGCGCGAGGTTGCTGGGCCGCCGTCACGTAGTATTTAGGGCCAGTAGCTGTGATAAGGAGGCGACGATGGACGTTCCTCACGATCCAGAGGTCGACGCGGTTCTGACCAGCCTGCTGGGATCACTGGGCGAAAGCAGCAGCGTCTTCGGTGCCGGTCGACTCGGTGCCGAGTGGTCGGCGAAGCGGCTGAAGACCGAAACCCATCACGCCGTCATCGAAGTTCCACCGGATGAGACCGAACGCGTTCTCAATCAGGTGACTCAGCTGGTGTCCGCACACACTCCTGCGACCGACGACCCTGTCGTCACCATCCGCGGTGTCATCGGATCAGGCTTCGCGTCGATGAATCCGGCCTACGTCATCGTCGTACTCGACCGGAGAGAGTCGACCCTGGGGATCGCGGCCCATGCAAAAGAGGGCCTCATCAAACAGCGAACGGCGCAGAAGGCCGTCACTAAGATCCGGGAAGCCATCGCCCTCTGACACTCCCAGAACTACCTGACGGCGGCCCAGCTACCTCGCGCGAGGTAGCTGGGCCGCCGTCAGGTAGTAATTAGAGGGAGTTGAGGATTGCGGCGCTGCCGGAGAGGCCCAAGCGGGACGCGCCGGCGGCGATCATCTCTTCGGCGGCTTCGGCGGTGCGGATTCCGCCGGAGGCCTTGACGCCGAGGCGGTCGCCCACGGTCTCGCGCATGAGAGACACGGCATGAGCGCTGGCGCCTCCAGCCGGGTGGAATCCGGTCGACGTCTTGACGAATCCGGCTCCGGCGGCCTCCGAGCGGCGGCAGGCTTCGACGATCTGCTCGTCGTTGAGCGCAGCCGACTCGATGATGACCTTGACGAGGGCGTCCCCGCTGGCCTCGACGACGCCGCGGATATCGGCCTCGAGTCCGTCGAAGTCCCCGGCGACGGCCTGTCCGATGTTGATGACCATGTCGACTTCGGCAGCACCGTCGGCGACGGCCTGAGCAGCCTCGGCGGCTTTGATCTCCGGCTTCACCTGGCCGGAGGGGAATCCGACGACGGTCGCCACGACGAGCTCACCCGGATCGGTGATCGGGAGCATGGACGGTGACACGCAGATCGCGAGCACTCCCAGTTCCTTCGCCTCCGCCACGAGGGCATCGACGTCGGCGCGGGTCGCTTCGGGCTTGAGCAGGGTGTGGTCGATGATGTTCGCGACATCGGTGCGGCTGGTCATTCGGTCCTCCAGAAGTGGTCGTGCAAGGTTGCGTGGTCGTGCATGGTTGCGCGTGCAGGTGCCGCGCAGAGTCATCAGGTCCAGCGTAGCTAGGCCAGCGGCCGCGCGGCAGTGCTGAGAGTGTGCGATTCGGCTCAGGTGATCGTGTCGAAGACGATCGATTCCGGCACCGAGGCGACATCCCCGCCGATCTCGACCGCGGACTCCAAAGCCTCGATGGCGCGCTCGAACCGTTCCGAGGTCGCCGTGTGCAGTGTCATGAGCGGCTGACCGGCCGTGACCGTGTCCCCTGGTTTGGCGTGCAGTTCGATTCCGGCCACGTCCTGGACCGGGTCTTCCTTCCGTGCCCGTCCGGCGCCGAGACGCCACGATGCCACCCCGACGCCCAGCGCGTCGAGCTTCGTAAGCACCCCGGAGTCGGTCGCTGTGACGACCTCAGTGTGCTCGGCGACCGGCAGAGCGGCGTCCGGGTCGCCGTGCTGGGCGCGGATCATCTGCTTCCACTTGTCCATGGCCCGACCGTCGGCCAGCGCGGCTCGAACATCGACATCGGTCTTGCCTGCCAGGCGCAGCATCTCCTCCGCCAGAGCCACGGTGAGATCGACGACGTCGGCGGGTCCGCCGCCGGCGAGGACCTCGACGGATTCGCGGACCTCGAGGGCATTGCCGACGGTCAGGCCCAAGGGCGTGGACATATCGGTGAGCAGCGCCGAGGTGTTGACGCCTGCGGCCTTACCGAGTTCGACCATCGTCTGCGCGAGTGTGCGAGCCTTCGCCAGGTCCTTCATGAACGCACCGGAGCCGACCTTGACGTCGAGGACGAGACCGGAGGTGCCCTCGGCGATCTTCTTCGACATGATCGAGGAGGCGATGAGCGGAATGCAGTCGACCGTCGAGGTGATGTCGCGCAGGGCGTAGAGCTTCTTATCGGCCGGCGCCAATCCGGATCCGGCGGCGCAGATGACGGCGCCGACGTCCTCGAGCTGGTCGACGATCGCCTCGTTGCTCAGTCCCGCCAGCCAGCCGGGAATCGATTCGAGCTTGTCCAGGGTGCCTCCGGTGTGGCCGAGGCCGCGGCCGGAGAGCTGTGGGACGGCCACGTCGAAGACGGCGACGAGCGGGGCCAGGGGCAGGGTGATCTTATCGCCGACTCCCCCGGTCGAATGTTTGTCCGAGGTGGGCCGGGGCAGGGACGAGAAGTCCATGCGCTCACCGGAGTCGATCATCGCCTGCGTCCAGTGCGCGATCTCAACCGGTGCCATGTCGTTGATGAAGATCGCCATGGCCAGGGCCGCCATCTGCTCTTCGGCGACAGCACCCCGAGTGTAGGCGTCGATGACCCAGTCGATCTGCTCCTTGCTCAGGGCTCGGCCATCTCGCTTCGCGGCGATGACGTCGACGGTGTCGAATGCTTCTACGCTCACGGTCTCAATCCTTCGTTCTCGTCGAAATCTGTGTTGTCGACGATGCGTGCGTTGTCGTCGAAATCTTCGCTGTCATCAATCCCTGCGGGGACATTCCGGGCCACAGCCGCCTCGTCGAGGAACAGGCTCGTCAGTGTTTGGCCTCATGGCCGTCGTGCGCCCCGGCCAGGTGGTCGGGGCCGAAGGCTTCGGGCAGGACCACGGACATCGGGGCGCGTCCGCTGGGCATGTTGATGACGAGGTCGTTGCCCCCGTGTTCGAACAGCAACTGTCGGCATCGCCCGCAGGGAACGAGGGTGTTGCCCTCTCCGTCCACGCAGTCGAAGGCGACGAGGCGGCCCCCGCCGGTCATGAACAGCTCGGAGACCAGCGAGCATTCCGCGCACAGCGTCACCCCGAACGAGGCATTCTCGATATTGCAGCCGCCGACGATGCGACCGTCGTCGACGAGACCGGCGGCTCCGACAGGGTAGTTCGAGTACGGCACATAGGCCTTCGTCATCGCCCGTGTCGCCTCGGCTCGCAGCAGCTCCCAGGTACCTTCGCTGAGGTCTTCGGGGCTGACCGGGGTGGGTTCCTCGCTCCAGACGGGGTCGGTCGACTCGGGTGCGGAAGCGCGGGGTTCGGGGGCAGTCATGGGGATATCTCTTCCTTCGGGTGGTGACTGTGGGGTGATCGAGGGGAAATGCCGATCCATCGCCGAGGCGGGGCTCACTTCACGTAGGGCACACCTTCCGCGGCCGGCGGGCGGACCCGACCGACGAATCCGGCGACAGCGAAGACGGTGACGATGTAGGGCAGCATGAGCAGCAGCTCGTTGGCCACCGGGGTGCCGATGGACTGCAGAGTGTTGCCGAGGCTCTTGGAGAATCCGAACAGCAGGGCCGCGAACAGCGCACCCTTCGGGTTCCACTTGCCCAGGATCATCGCGGCCAGGGCGATATAGCCCTGTCCTGCCGACATCTCCTTGCCGAACGCCAGTCCGGAGCCGACGGTGAAGAAGGCACCGCCGAGGCCGGCGATGGCACCGGCGAGCAAAGTGTTGCGCACGCGGGTGAAGTTGACCTTGATGCCGACGGTGTCCGCGGCCTTCGGGTGCTCACCGACGGCGCGCATCCGCAGACCCCACTTCGAACGGAACACGAAGATCTGCAGCGCGATGACGACGACGTACATGATGTAGACGAGGATGTTCTGGTCGAACAGCACCCGTCCGAGCACCGGAATGTCCGAGAGCAGCGGGATCGGGAGGTTCGGCAGCTTCTGGCGGGAGTTCCACAGTCCCGGGTCCTGGGTCAGCACCGTCGAGTAGAGGAAGCTCGTGACGCCGACGACGAGGACGTTGAGGACCACGCCGATGATGATCTGGTTGACCCAGTACTTCACCGCGAAGAAGGTGAGCACCACGGCGACCAGGGCACCGGCGACGGGAGCGGCGAGCAGTCCCGCGTACGGGTTCTTCACCACCGAGGCAACGACCGCAGCGAGGAACGCACCGGCCAGCAGCTGGCCCTCGATGGCGATGTTGATGATGCCCGAACGTTCTCCCACGAGACCGCACATGGCGCCGAAGATCAGCGGCACGGACAGTGCCAGGGCACCGGCGAGCAGCGTCGTCAGCGGGATGACGCCGCCGGATCCGCCGCCGGCCCAGGCGAGGAAGGAGAGAACGAAGATGACGCCGAAGAGCATCGGGAACCAGGAGCCGAGGTCGATGCGCCTGATCGCCACATAGATTGACACGGCGGCCATGATGATGAGCAGGATGCCCAGCGTCAGCCCTGCCGCGGTCGAGGACACGGCGAAGTCGGGGATGGCGAAGAAGTCTCCGCCGGTGGCCACCCGGAAGGTCGTCTCCCCGTCACGGCCGATGAAGCCGAAGAAGATGAGCGAGACGAGGGCGAGGATCGTGTAGACGATCGGGAATTTCCAGGCGATCGGCGCAAGCGCCTTGACCTGGGTCGAAGGTGTCTTATCCATGGTCTGAGCAGTCATCTCAGTCCTCCTTCCGCTTGAGCACCGGTGTGGGCAACCGGAAGATCGACCTCACCAGGGGCGGGGCCGCGATGAGCAGCACGATGACGGACTGGACGACGAGGACGATGTCGATCGGCGTACCGGTCTGGGACTGCATGAGGTAGCCGCCGGCCTTGAACGCACCGAAGAGCAGGCCCGCGAGGAACGTCCCCAGCGGTTTCGACCGTCCCAGCAGGGCGACGGTGATGGCGTCGAAGCCGATCGATCCGCTGATTCCGCCGGTGAGTTTGTATTCGGTGCCGAGCACCTGAGCGGCACCGCCGAGTCCGGCCAGGGCACCGGCGACGATCATGACGAGGATCGTCACCTTCGACACGGAGATGCCTGCGGTCCGGGCCGCGTGCGGGTTCGCGCCGACGGCCTTGAACTCGAAGCCGATCGTCGAGCGTTCGAGCAGCCACCACACGAAGATCGTGGCGAGGATGGCGATGACGAAGCCGAAGTGGAGACGGAACGGCGGCGGCAGCAGCAGGAACATCTGCGCGGAGTCGTCGATGACCCGTGACTGCGGGTTCGCCGAGGTCGTGTGCGTGAACCAGTTCTGCTTGAGCAGGTAGCCCAGTGCGTAGCCGGCGATCGAGTTGAGCATGATCGTCACGATCACCTCGTTGGCACCGGTACGTGCCTTGAGAACACCGGCGATTCCGGCCCAGATCGCACCGCCGATGATTCCGCCGATCGCGGCCACGAGCATGTGGACGACGGGAGGCAGCGGCAGCGCGTAGCCGAGGAATCCGGCGATGGTCGCGCCGAGGATGACCTGGCCCTGACCGCCGATGTTGAACAGACCGCAGCGGAAGGCCAAGGCGATGCCGAGACCGGTGAGGATGAGCGGGGTGCCCGAGACCATCGATTCGGTCAGGGGGCGGATGGCGCGTTCGGTGGTGCGTGCGTCCCAGTCGAAGACCGCTCCGCGGAACAGCGCCGAATAGGCGTTGCCGACGGTCTGGAAGAGCGTGGCGAAGAACTCGCCGGGAGCGGCGAAGAAGTTCTCGGCCGCCGCGACGACCTCCGCGTTCGACACGGCGATGAGGACACCGCCGAACAGAAGGGCGAGAACGATCGCCAGCAGCGAGACCAGCCAGGATCCCGACATGATCTGCTGGAGCAGAGTCTGTTCCTTGCCGTCCTCGGTCTCGGACTCCGGCGGCGGTGCCGCGGAAGGAGCCGCCGGTGAGATATCAGTCGTCATTTGGTCTCCTCCGCCGGGGTGGTGGCTGAGTCGTCGTCCGTTGCTTCGAGGGCTTCGTCGGCGGGAACGCCGGCCATCATCAGGCCCAGTGCTTCGCGGGAGGTCTCGGGTCCCACGATGCCGACGATGCGCCCGGCGTACATCACGGCGATTCGGTCGGCGAGGCCGTAGACCTCGTCGAGTTCGGTCGAGACGATGATGCAGGGGGTGCCGGAATCGCGTTCGGCGATGACGCGCTTGTGCACGAATTCGATCGATCCGACGTCGAGTCCGCGGGTGGGCTGGCTGGCGATGAACAGTCGCAGATCGCGGCCGAGCTCGCGGGAGAGCACCACTTTCTGCTGGTTTCCGCCGGAGAGGGTCGAGATCGGGTCGGAGACGCTGCCGAGGCGGATGTCGAACTCCTCGACTTTCTTCTTCGCCTCTTCGCTGATGACCTTCGATCGCATGTTCAGGCCCTTGGCATAGGGCTCACGGTCGTAGACGTCGAGGATCATGTTCTCGCGGATCGCGAATTCCGCGATGATGCCGTCGGTCGACCGGTCTTCGGGAACGAAGCCGATACCGGCACCGAGGCGGTCCTTGACCGAATCCCCGACGAGCTTCTTCCCGTCGAGGGTGATCGTGCCCAACCGCGGTTCGGTGAGACCGATGATCGTCTCGGCCAATTCGGTCTGCCCGTTGCCCTGGACACCGGCGACGGCGAGGATCTCGCCGCGACGGACGTCGAAGGACACGTCGTCGACGACGACGTTCTCGGCCTTGTCGACGACGGTGAGTCCGCGCACCTGGAAGGTGGCATCGCCGGGATCGGCGGCATCCTTCTCGGTCGTCAGAGACACGGCACGGCCGACCATCTGGCTGGCCAGCTCGGTCTCGGTCGACTCCGGCGAGGCCTCTCCGACGATCTTTCCGCGGCGGATGACAGTGATCGAATCAGCGATCGCGCGGACCTCACGGAGTTTGTGGGTGATGAAGACGATCGACGTGCCCTGCTCCTTGAGCTGGCGCATGATCGAGATCAGCTCGTCGGTCTCCTGCGGAGTGAGCACAGCCGTGGGCTCGTCGAGGATGAGGATCTCGGCATCCCGGGACAGGGCCTTGATGATCTCCACTCGCTGCTGGGCGCCGACCGGCAGATCCTCGATGAGGGCATCGGGATCGATGTTGAAATTGAAGCGCGAAGAGATCTCCTTGACCTTCTTGCGCGCCTCGCTGATGTCGAGGAGCCCGAGGCTCTTCGTCGGTTCGTAGCCCAGCGCCACGGATTCGGCGACGGTGAACACGGGCACGAGCATGAAATGCTGGTGGACCATGCCGATGCCCGCAGCGACGGCGTCGCCCGGCCCGGAGAACTTCACCGGCTTGTCGTCGATGAGGATCTCTCCCCCATCGGCGTCGTAGAGTCCGTAGAGGACATTCATCATGGTGGATTTGCCGGCGCCGTTCTCACCCAACAGGGCGTGGATCTCGCCCGGTTCGATGGTGAGATCGATGTGGTCGTTGGCCACGAACGATCCGAACACCTTGGTCATCCCGCGAAGCTCGAGTTTCACTGCTTCCGGTTCTCCTCACAAACTTGAAAACTGCAGGGCCGAAAGAACTCGGCCCTGCAGTTTAACCGACGAGCTTACTTCGGTGTGCTCTCAGACTCGACGACCAGGCTGCCATCGACGATCTGCTTCTTCAGATCCTCGACCTTCTTCTTCACGTCCTCGGGAACCTTGTCTTCGAAGTCGTGGTACGGAGCGAGGCCCACACCTTCGTTCTCGAGCGTGCCGACGTAGGGCTCATTCGAGAACTTGTCCTCCGAGCCTTCCTTGATGGTGTCTTCGACGGCCTGCGAGATCTGCTTGACCACCGAGGTGAGGATGATGTCGCCGTATTCGGTCGACTCGTAGCCGTCGGAGTCGACCCACACGAGGTTGACGTCGCCGGCTTCCTTCGCGGCGGCCGCGGCACCGAGGCCGACGGGTCCGGCCACGGGCATGATGACGTCGGCGCCCTGCGAGATGAGCTGCTTGGTCAGCTCCTGGCCCTGGCCCTGGTTCTCGAAGTCACCGGAGAACGATCCGTCCTGCTTCTTCTTGTTCCAGCCGAGCAGCTTGACGTCTTTCTTGTTGTCCTTATTGAACTTGTCCACGCCGTCGGCGAATCCGTCCATGAAGATCGTCACCGACGGAATCTGGATGCCGCCGAAGGTGCCGACCTTGCCCGACTTCGAAGTCGCGGCCGCAACATAGCCGGCGAGGTACGCGGCCTCGGCGGTGTTGAAGACGACGGCCTTGGCGTTGTCGATCGTCACCGGCTTGCCGTCGGCGTCGGAGAACGTGGAGTCGATGAGTGCGAAGTTGAGGTCGGGGTTCGCTTCTGCGGCTTCCTGGATCGTGTCCTCGAGGAGGAATCCGACACCGAAGGTGAGGTTGCAGCCCTGCTGCACCATGTTGTCGACGTTCGGCTTGAAGTCCGCGTCGCCCTGCGACTCGGCGAGCTTCTCTTCGATGCCGAGGTTCTTCTTCGCGTTCTCCATGCCCTCGCGGCCGGACTGGTTGAAGGACTGGTCGTCCCAACCGCCGGAGTCGGAGACCATGCAGGCCATGTAGTCGGAGCCGGATTCTCCACCTGAGCCGCAAGCCGAGAGGACGAGGGCAGATGCGGCGATCATCGACACCGCTGAAGCGAGCTTCTTCACGTTTTCTCTTTTCTGATACAGACAGCGCACACGGATGAGGGCCCTGTCTGCCCTTACCGAAAATGTGAAACCACTGGACGAACTGTCATATTTTGATGAGTTTCGGTCAGTCTAATGCACTGAGGTCATTTGGAAAGGTCCCTTAGCACCTCAATCGCGGACACCGATATGAAAAAGAAACAATCCGTCATGCGGTGGGGTTATCGGTCCGAAATGCGAACAGAAAACGCCTTGTGTTTGAGACAGAAAGATGCGGCAAACGATGCGGCCGGCGGCCGGCCGAACTGGCCCATCCGGTCAATCGGGCGAACCGCGGTGAACTAGGCTAGAGCCTGCTATGGCACATCTCCTCGGGGCAGAAGCCCTCCACCTCGAATACCCCACGCGAGTCGTCTTCGACTCGGTCACTCTCGGCGTCGAGTCCGGCGACATGATCGGCATCGTCGGCCGCAACGGCGACGGCAAGTCGAGCCTGCTCGGCATGCTCGCAGGCACCATCGAACCCGATTCCGGACGCGTGACGTATCGCGGCGGGCTGCGTCTGGGCATGCTCGGCCAGCGCGATGACCTCGATGACGAGGCGACCGTCGGCTTCTCCGTCGTCGGCGATGCCGCCGATCACGAATGGGCCGCCGATCCGCGGGCCCGTGACATCATCTCCGGTCTCATCGCCGATCTCGATTGGGATGCGCAGATCTCCTCGCTCTCCGGCGGTCAGCGCCGTCGAGTGGCCCTGGCGGCTCTGCTCATCGGCGATTGGGACATGCTCATCCTCGACGAGCCGACGAACCACCTCGATGTCGACGGCATCGCGTGGCTGGCGAAGCATATTCGCGGCCGGTGGCCGAAGAATTCCGGAGCCCTGCTGCTGGTCACCCACGACCGGTGGTTCCTCGACGAGGTGTGCACGAAGACCTGGGAGGTCCACGACCGCATCGTCGAGCCTTTCGAAGGCGGTTATGCCGCCTATGTCCTCCAGCGCGTCGAGCGCGATCGGATCGCCGCCGCCACCGAGGCGAAGCGACAGAATCTCATGCGCAAGGAACTCGCATGGCTGCGACGCGGCGCTCCCGCCCGGACGTCGAAGCCGAAGTTCCGCATCGAAGCCGCCAACCAGCTCATCGCCGATGTGCCGGAGGTGCGCAATCCGATCGAGCTGAAGAAGATGGCCACGGCCCGCCTGGGCAAGGACGTCGTCGATCTGCTCGACGTGTCCAAGCACTTCGCCGAGACCACGATCCTCGAGGATGTCACGTGGCGCATCGGCCCTGGTGAGCGCACCGGGATCCTCGGTCCGAACGGTGCCGGGAAGTCGACGCTCTTAGGTCTGGTCTCCGGTGAGATCGAACCCGATGCGGGTCGGGTCAAGCGCGGCAAGACCGTGCAGATCGGTGTGCTCGATCAGCAGTTCAAGGATCTGGCCCGCATCGCCGAATCCCGTGTGCGCGAGGTCCTCGCCGAGTCGAAGACCTCGTTCAACATCGAAGGCAAGGACTTCACTCCGGCCCAGCTGCTCGAACGGCTCGGCTTCGCGAAGGAGCATCTGTCCGCCAGGGTCAAGGAGCTCTCCGGCGGGCAGAAGCGCCGACTCCAGCTTCTGCTGCTGCTCATGGCCGAACCCAATGTCATCATCCTCGACGAGCCGACGAACGACGTCGACTCGGACATGCTCGCGGCGATGGAGGATCTCCTCGATTCCTGGCCGGGCACCCTCATCGTCGTCTCCCACGACCGGTACCTGTTGGAGCGGGTCACCGATCAGCAGTACGCGATCCTCGACAACGGACTGCGCCATGTGCCCGGCGGCGTCGAAGAGTACTTGCGGCTGCGAGCCGAACAGGAACGCCGCGGCGCTGCCGGTTCGAACAGGGCTTCCGGCGGTTCGAACGGGGCCACAGCGGGAAACGACGGGACCGGTTCCGGTGGGGCCGCCTCGGCGAGCGAAGGATCCTCCTCGGTTCCGAAACTGTCCGGCGCGGAAGCCCGGGCGGCGAAGAAGGAACTGTCGTCGATCGAGCGGCGGATGGACAAGCTGAACACTCAGATCGCGAAGAAGCACGAGGAGATGGCCGCCCACGACCAGACCGATTTCGAGGGACTGGCCAAGCTCACAGTTGCGATCCGCGAGTCCCAGGACGAACTCGACGAACTCGAGATGCGCTGGCTCGAAGCGTCCGAAGCTCTCGAGGCCTGAGTGATCGAAGAAGCGACGATGCGAGACCTGCTCGAGGCGGAACGAGCGGAGACGCAGGCGCTCATCGACCGCCTGACTCAGGGAATCGATGAGGTCTCGGCCGCTCGTGAGGGCGACAACAGCGACGACGAGCACGACCCGGAAGGGGCGACGCTCGCCTTCGAACGGTCGCAGGCCGCGACCCTGCTCGAACAGTCCGAGAACCGCCTCGAGGAGATCGCCGAGGCGGTCGACCGCCTGAACGCGGGCACGTTCGGGACCTGCATCGACTGCGGCAGACCCATCGCCGAGGCGCGGCTGGAGGCCCGCCCCTACGCGGCCAAATGCGTGAACTGCGCCGCCCGCGGCTAGTCGTTTCCATCCCCGTTCGCACGCACGAGTGCACCGTCGCACACGACCGGGCGACCGCCTCGGCGCCGGTCTGAACTTTCCCCAAAGCCTGCCGGGTGCGGTAGTGTATCGGCGTGTCATCACGGGACTATCGCATCGACCGCGCCAAGGGAATACTCATCTTCCTGGTGGTTCTGGGCCACCTCCTCGCCAGGACCTCCCCATGGGAGTCGCCGATCCTGGGCGCACCGATGTACTTCATCTACATGTTCCACATGCCGGCGTTCGTCTTCCTTGCCGGCATCACGGCGAAGTCGAACAAACTGGCCGAACGAGTTCTGACCTACTTCGTCCTCCTCGCCACGGTGCTGCCGCTCATGTGGGGGTGGATGTGGCTCTTCGGGCTCAATCCCGACTACGACTTCCTCCGACCGTTCTGGTACACGTGGTTCCTGCTGTCGATGGCGTGGTGGATGATCACGGTCCCCTTCATCGAGCGATTCCCGCGCACGATGCTCGTCGCTTCTCTGGTCGTCGGGCTCTTCGGCGGATTGCTGCCGGTCCTCGACACCGAGCTCTCCGCGGCTCGGACGATGGCGTTCTGGCCGTTCTTCGTCATCGGCAAGCTCTACGGCAAGCAGATCATCGACTGGGCGGGCAGCCTCGCGATCTGGCAGAAACTCTGTCTCAGTGCCGCTGCCCTCGCGGCCGTCGGATATTTCTTCCTCGACCAGGTCGACTACAACTGGCTCTACGGCAGCCTCAACTTCGCCCACTTCGACGTCAGCGTTCCCGAAGGCGTGGGACTGCGACTCATCGTCGACATCGGAGCGGTGCTGCTGACGCTGGCCCTTCTGTCCTGGTTGAGCAATACCAAGGACACGATCGCGACGATCGGCAAGAACAGCCTCGCTGTCTACATCCTCCACGGATTCGTCGTCCGCGCCCTGCAGCCGGTCCTCGACGACAGCCGCAACGTCCTCCACGACGCCGTCGTCCTGCTCATCTGTGTGGCCCTGGCCGTCGTCTGGACGGGCTTGCTCGCCTGGTCACCCTTCGAACGAGCGCTGCGCTGGTGGTCCTCGACCGTCACCGGCCTACTGCTCAAACCGTTCCCCTTCCTCCGGCCGGAGGACTCCGACCGTCGCAGCGGGCGAGGTCGCGGAGAGCGTGGTCGCAGCGGGCGCAATCGCAGAGATCGTGGTCACCGTGGAGATGCCGGCTACACCGGCGACGCCTATCACCCCGGGGACGCGTACAGCGAGGGTGACGGGCCGGACCGGCAGGGTCTCGGGCTGCAGCCCATGCCCGGAGTCGGCTATCAGCACTCCCCCGGCTACGAACAACAGCCCGGTCAGCAGCAGTCCTTCGCCTCCCCCGCCCCGGTTGCCGGCGAGCCGTACCCGTTGCCGGGTTCACATGAGGTTCCGCAGAACAACGCCACCTACGAACCCACTCAGGAGGTGCCCGCCGGCGCAGCCCAGCGGGCAGTGCGCTACCGTCGCCTGCCGGTCTATCTCAGCGGCGACGAGGACCGCTGACGATCGGGCCGCCTCGGCGGTCGCTGATCTTTGTGGGGACCCCACCGGAGCCCAGCGTTGCAGGCTTTCGGTCGGGCCGCCTCGGCGAGGTCGTGTTCTTTCATGGCCTTCAGCGTCGAATTATGTCGATGTGACGGACCTCACTGCGTCGATTGATGGTGTGATAATAATGTTCGGGCCGTTTGCCCGGGCTCGGCCACATCATCGAATCGGAGAGCATCCATGACCGCGACCAACGCCCTGACCCAACGCCTCGATGCCGGCCCCGTGATCTGTGCGGAAGGCTTCCTGTTCGAGCTCGAGAAGCGCGGATATCTGTCTGCCGGCGAGTTCGTCCCCGAGGTGGCCCTCGAGTTCCCCGACGCCCTGCGCTCCCTCCACGTCGACTTCCAGCGGGCCGGCTCCGACATCGTCGAGGCCTTCACCTACAACGGGCACCGCGAGAAGATGCGCGTGATCGGCAAGGAAGATCTGCTCGAACCGCTCAACCGCGCCGCCCTCCAGATCGCTCGGTCCGTCGCCGACGCCAAGCCCGGAAACTTCATGGCCGGCAACATCTCGAACTCGAACATCTGGGATCCCGCCGACGAGTCCAAGCAGTCCGAGGTGCGGGCCATGTTCGCCGAAATGGTCGCCTGGGCGGTCGAGGAAGGTGCCGACCTCATCATCGGCGAGACCTTCTACTTCGCTGGTGAGGCCATCGCCGCCGCCGAGATCGCCAAGGCCAGCGGACTGCCCGTCGTCCTCACCCTCGCCCCGATGGCCTTCCAGGAGATGGCCGACGGGGTCGGGATCGTCGAGACCGCGCAGCGCCTCGAGCAGCTCGGCGTCGATGTCGTCGGGCTCAACTGCTTCCGCGGTCCCGCGACGATGCTGCCGTGGCTGAAAGAGATCCGTCAGGCAGTGTCCTGTCACGTCGGCGCCCTGCCGATCCCCTACCGCACCACTGAGGACGAGCCGACGTTCTTCAACCTCTCCGATCCCCGCGCCGAGGTGGCCTCCCCGCACGGACGCACGTTCCCCACCGCTCTTGATCCCCTGCAGACCAACCGCTACGAGATCGGCGCGTTCGCCAAGGAAGCCTACGACCTGGGCGTCAACTACATCGGAGTGTGCTGCGGTGCGACCCCGATGCACATCCGCGAGGTCGCCGAGGCGGTCGGACTGACCACCGATGCGAGCCGCTTCTCCGAGAACATGGCCAACCACTTCATGTACGGCAGCAACGAACGGCTCGCCGACAACGTCGTGGCCCTCGGAGACACTGCCTGAGACTCGGGAGCATCGCTCACCGCTAGGCGAGCGAGGGTGCCTGAGCGTCCCCGCCATAAGGTACTCGAGCGTTCTGAGCATCCCTCACCGTCAGGGACACCACATACAGTCAGCGCCATAACCCCTCGTTGCAACGGGAGGTTATGGCGCTGACTGTATGTGCTCCGACTACCGGTAGGCAGTGGCATTGGCGGTGCGTGATGCTTCCCGGCGTTCTGCCTGTAGGCAGTGCCGGTTACGGCGCATGTGTGCTCAGGCTTCTGCGGTCACGCCGATCGAGTCGAGAGCGGCCTCGAGGCGCGCGATCGTGCCATCGATGTCGCCGAGCTTGTCGAGACCGAACAGGCCGATGCGGAAACTCGAGAAGTCCTCGGGCTCATCGCACTGCAGCGGCACGCCGGCAGCGATCTGCACACCGACTTCTTTGAAGCTGGCACCGGTCGCGAGCTTCGGATTGTCGGTGTGGACGACGACCACGCTCGGCGAGGCGAACTCGTCCGAAGCCACCGAGGGCAGTCCGCGTTCGGCGAAGACCGCGCGCACGCGCTGTCCGAGTTCGGCCTGCGCGGCGGCGAGCTTATCGAAGCCACGCTCCTCGCTTTCGACCATGAGCTTGGCATTGTGCGCGAGAGCATCAGTGGGCATCGTCGCGTGGTACGGCGCACGGCCGGCTTCGTATTCGTCGGCGATGAACAGCCACTTCTTCAGATCCATCGCGAAGCTCGTCGAGGTGGATGCCTCGACGGCGGCACGGCCGGCCTTGCTGAGCATGACGTAGCCGGCGCACGGCGATCCGCTCCACCCCTTCTGCGGAGCGGAGATGAGCACATCGACACCGAGGTCGGTCATCGACGCCCACACCGCGCCCGAGGCGATGCAGTCGAGAACGAAGATTCCGCCGACCGAGTGCACAGCCTCGGCAACCTGGCGAACGTAGTCATCGGGCAGGAGCATCCCCGAGGCGGTCTCGACGTGGGGAGCGAACACGACAGCGGGCTTCTCGCGCTCGATGGCGGCGACCACCTCGGCGACGGGGGCCGGCGACCACGGCGACTGGTGCTCGGCACTGTCCGGGGAGGCCTTGAGCACGGTCGTCTCCGAGGCGATGGCTCCGGCGTCGAGGATCTGCGACCAGCGGAAGGAGAACAGACCGTTGCGCACGATCAGCGCCTTCTTGCCGGTGGCGACCTGACGGGCAACGGATTCCATGGCGTAGCTGCCGCCGCCGGGGACGATGGCAGCGGAATCGGCATCGTAGGCCGAGCGCAGGATCCGGTTGATCTCCTGCATCACGGACACGAACCGCTGCGACATGTGGTTGAGTGATCGGTCGGTGAAGACCACCGAGTATTCGAGCAGTCCGTCCGGGTCAACATCTTCGTGTGGCAAAGTCATGGCTCTAACATATCGACAGTCCGCCATCCGGGCCACCGGAGTCGATCAGTGAGATCGCAGCGACCCTCGCCGAGGCGGCCGAACGTCAGTTTCACCGCGCACCGAGGCGGCCCCGTCGTTCCGGTCGACCATCACCGAGGCGGCCCGACGATCAGACTTCGACTTCGCCCCGATCCCCCGACCACAGGGTATGGAAAGTCCCGGGACGGTCGGTGCGTGCGTAGGTGTGCGAACCGAAGCGATCGCGTTGGGCTTGGATGAGGGCGGCACTGCCCGCCTCGGTGCGCAGTCCGTCGAAGTAGGCCAGCGTCGAGGACAGTCCCGGCACGGCGATTCCGTGACCGATGGCCTCGACCACGGTCGTCCGCAGGGATTCCTGGCAGCGGTCGGCGACCTCGCGGACGAAGTCGGCGGCGAGCAGGTTCTCGGGCGGAGTCGGTACGTCGAAGGCCTCGACGATTCGATCGAGCAGGCGGGCCCTGATGATGCACCCGGCCCGCCAGATTCCGGCGAGCGCCCCGAGGTCGATGTCCCATCCGTGTTCGACTGCCCCGACCGCGATCTCGTGGAAGCCCTGGACATAGGCCATCACCTTGCCCAGCAGCAGGGCCTTGCCGATCTCCTCGATGCGAGCCGCACGCTCGTCCGGAGACAACGACGACGATCCGGCGCCGGGACGGGGACCGGCCAAGCGGAGTCCCTGAGCGCGCAGATCGACCGAGGATGACAGCGAACGGGAGAAGACCGCCTCGGCGATGGTGGGCACCGGAACCCCGAGATCGAGCCCGACCTGCGCCGTCCACGCACCCGTGCCCTTGGCCTTCGCGGCGTCGGCGACGATGTCGACGAACGGCCGACCCGTCGCCTCATCGACGTGGTCGAGGACGTCGGCGGTGATCTCGATGAGGTAGGACTCGAGCTCTCCGGTGTTCCAGTCGGCGAAGACCTCGGCGATCTCGGGCGGTGTCATGCCGAGGCCGTCACGCAGGAGGGTGAAGGCCTCGCTGATGAGCTGCATATCGGCGTATTCGATGCCGTTGTGGACCATCTTGACGAAATGGCCGGCCCCGTCGGTGCCGATGTGATCGACGCAGGCCTCGTCTCCGACCTTCGCAGCAATGGGTTCGAGCAGGGGACGCAGGCGCTGCCATGCGGTCTCCGATCCGCCGACCATGAGGGAAGGCCCGAGCAGGGCGCCGACCTCTCCCCCGGAGATGCCGACCCCGGCGAACTCGATGCCGGTGCGATCGAGTCGAGTCCCGCGGGCGATCGTGTCCCGGAAGTGGGAGTTGCCGCCGTCGACGATGATGTCTCCGGGGGCGAACGCCTCGGCGAGATCGCCGATCGCCGCATCCGTGGCGCCTCCGGCATTGACCATGAGGATCGCCACTCGTGGTTCGTTGAGCTTCCCGGCCAGGTCGGTCGGGTCGGCGGCGACGAGGAAGTCCGCCTCGGGGAAGTCCTGCGCCAGGTTCTGGGCGCGCTCGACGTCGCGGTCGTAGACGGCCACTCGGCGGCCCGACTCACGGGCGAGGTTGCGGGCGAGATTCGACCCCATCACGCCGGTTCCGATCACCGCGACATCGGCCTTCATGAGCATCCTTCTTCCCTGTGATCAGCAGTGTTGACAGTCGCTTCCCACCAGCACTACGGTGCAATAAATCTGTTTTAATAACTGATTATAGATATTTCTTCATATTTTATCGAGAGGTTTCGGTTATGGGTCACAGCCCTTTCCTTCCACCGCTCGTCATCATGGGTGTCTCGGGAACCGGCAAAACCGTCCTCGGCGCGCAGGTGGCGCACGCCCTCGACCGTCGATTCGTCGACGCCGACGATCTGCACTCCGCGGCGAACAAAGCGAAGATGAGTTCCGGGGTGCCGCTCACGGATGAGGATCGCTCCCCCTGGCTTAACAGCGTCGCCGTCGAGGCCGCCCGCACCCCGGCCCCGGTCATCGCGTGCTCCGCGCTCAAGCGCACCTACCGTGACCTGCTGCGCAGGTCGGCACCCTCACTCGTCTTCATCCACCTCGACGGTCCTCGCGAGGTCATCGCCGACCATCTGGCCCGCCGCGACCACGAGTTCATGTCTCCCGATCTGCTCGATTCGCAGCTGGCCACCCTCGAACCGCTCGCTGCCGAGGAAGCTCACGCCACCGTCGACGTCGACCGGTCGATTCCCGAGGTTCTGAATGCGGTCCTCGAATCCGTAAAGCGGCTGAACGCATGATCGTCCCGTCCACCGTCCGCCCATCCATCTGACCTCAAGGAAGAGGAACAATGACCGAACTCGAATTGGCCTGGACCCTGCCGACTCCGGCCCTGCTGGGAATCGCAGCCGCGGCGATCGCCGTGCTGCTCCTGCTCATCATCAAGGCACGCGTCCACGCCTTCATCGCCCTCGTCATCGTCTCAGTGATCACAGCACTGGCCGCCGGCATCATGCCCGGCGACCTCATCGACGTCCTCTACGACGGCTTCGGATCCACCCTGGCCAGTGTGGCTCTGCTCGTCGGACTCGGTGCGATGCTCGGGCGGATGCTCGAACTCTCCGGCGGCGCCGAGGTGCTCACCGACGCCCTCATCCGCCTCTTCGGTGAGAAGCGCGCACCCTTCGCCCTCGGCGTGACCTCGCTGCTCTTCGGCTTCCCGATCTTCTTCGACGCCGGCCTCGTCGTCATGCTGCCGATCATCTTCACGATCGCGCGCCGCCTCGGCGGGTCTCTGCTGCTCTACGCGATGCCTGCGGCCATGGCATTCTCCGCCATGCACATCTTCGTACCCCCGCACCCCGGCCCTGTCGCAGCCTCCGGACTGCTCGGCGCGAACGTCGGCCTCGTCCTCATCTGCGGAATCATCATCGCCATCCCCTCCTGGTACCTCACCGGGTATCTGTTCGGGCTCATCATCGGCAAACGCATCGACGTCCCGGTCCCGACGGTCCTTTCGGCCGGGAAGGACGACAACTTCAAAGATTTCGCCTCGCGCCCGAAGCTCGGCCACGTCATCTTCCTCCTCGTCCTGCCTCTCGTGCTCATCTTCCTCAACACCGGGCTGAACTTCGCCGGTGAAGCAGGGTGGGTCCATATCGAATCGGTGGGCATCAGCTCCCTGCGACTGCTCGGAGAGACGCCGATCGCCCTGCTCATCACCGTCGTCATCGCCATGTGGCTGCTCGGCTGGAAGCAGAAGAAGGACCAGTCGCTCATCGAGACCGTCGTCGACTCCGCGCTCGGCCCGGTGTGCTCGATCATCCTCATCACCGGTGCCGGCGGCATGTTCGGCGGAGTGCTGCGTGCCAGCGGCATCGGCGATTCCCTGGCCGATTCGCTGGCTGCCCTCGGCCTGCCCGTCATCGTCGCCGGCTTCGTCATCGCCGCGATCGTGCGTATCGCACAGGGTTCGGCGACGGTGGCGCTGACGACCGCGGCGGCACTGGTCCAGCCGATCGTCGTCGGCAATCCGGACTTCTCGAGCCTGCAGGTCGTGGCGATCGTGCTGTCGCTGGCCGCCGGTTCGGTCTTCGCCAGCCACGTCAACGACTCCGGCTTCTGGCTGGTGTCCCGCTTCTTCGGGATGGATACGAAGACGACGCTGAAGACCTGGACCGTCGCCGAGACGCTGCTCGGCACAGTCGGATTCCTGCTCAGCCTCGCCCTCTACGGAGTCGTCAGCCTGTTCTGAAGCCGGTGCTCAGCCGCCCGGGCGCTTGGGTGCTCAGATGCCCGGGCGCCTCGGCACCTTCGTCAATTGCTGGGGTGCCGGGGTTCGTCAGCCCAGACGCTGCCCATCTCCGCATCGGCCTTGGCCACGATCTTCGCCATCGCGTCCTTCGCCCGGGCCGGGTCCTGCCCGCCGATGGCATCGGCGACGTCGAAGTGCCATTGCAGGGCATCCGGGTGCGGGAACTTCGGCATCAGTCCCGCTCCGGTGCGGCCGGCGAGGATCTCGCCGATGACGGTGTCGAAGGCGGCGAAGAGCTCGTTGCCTCCGGCTCCGAGCACTGCCCGGTGGAATTCCACATCGGCTTCGAGGAACGCCTCGACATCGCCCTGCCTGCCCGAGGCTCGCATCCGAGCGGCCAGACCCATGATCTCCTCGGCGGCTTCTGCAGGGGCATACTGTGCGGCCAGTCCGGCCGCTTCGGGTTCGATGGCCACTCGCAGTTCCGTCAGCGACCGCAGCTGCCGCGCCGGCGCCTCGGTCATCCTCCAGCGGATGACGAGCGGGTCGAGCAGCATCCATTCGCTCATCGCGAGCACGACGAGGCCGACCCGACGGATCGGCTGCAGCATGCCCAATGATTCGAGGACTCGGACGACTTCGCGCACCACCGACAGCGACACATCGTAGCGGGCACGCAGATCTTCGGCCTTGATGATCGTCCCGGCGGCCAGCCGCCCGGCGACGATGTCCTGTCCGACCTGATCGCGCAGCGTTTCATGGAGGTTGCTGCGATTCTCCGGGCTCGATTTCGGACTGTCGGCCGCCTCGGCGGGGGTGTGGTTCTCCTCCCCCACGGTCAGCCGCCGTCCACGATATGCGCTCCGGGGGCGGGCCCGGTGGTGCGCAGTGCTTCGTTGACGCCGCGCGTAGCCTGCAGGAGCACAGCGAGGTCGAGGGCGTGGTGGGCGTCGCGGGCGAGGAAGCCGATCGTCGGCCCTGACCCGCTGAGCAGGGGCAGGACGGCGCCAGCGTCCCGGCCGGCCTCCATCACCTCGGCGATTTCGGGCATGAAGGACACGGCCGCCTCGGTGAGATCGTTCGCCGCGAATTCCGCGAGCGAGTCCGGTTCGCCGGCGGCGAGCGCCGTGAGCACCTGATCGGGGACGGTCGCGGGTGCCGGGTCGGGGTTGAGTTCGTCGAAGCGGGCGTAGACGTCCGGGGTGGGCAGGGGCGACGCCGAGGTGGCCATCACCCAGTGGAAGGTTCCGCGGGTGAGCACGGGGCTCAGCTTCTCCCCGCGACCGTGGCCGATGGCCGTGCCTCCGCGCAGGAGGAAAGCGACGTCGGCCCCGACGGCGACCGCACATTGGTGGAGGATCGCCTCATCGACTCCGCCGACGAGGTGAGCGGCTCCGACGAGCGCGGCGGCCGCGTCGGCCGATCCCCCGCCCATTCCGCCAGCCACGGGCACCTGTTTGTCGATGACGATGTCGAGGTCGCGCAGCACATCGACATCCCGGTCGCCCTCGAGCGCGGCGATGAGGAGGTCGACGGCGCGTCTGGCGAAGTTCGATTCATCGCGTGGGACCTCGGCATCCGCGTAGCGGCCCTGGACGATGATCGTTCGTGTTCCGCCCGGAATGAGAGTGAGGGTCTCGCCGAGGTTGAGCGCTTGGAATACGGTCGCGAGTTCGTGATACCCGTTGTTCGCCGCACCCACACCGAGGTGGATGTTGATCTTCCCCGGCGCCTGCACTTTCACCGGGGCCGGGATCGTCATGCGCGGATGCAGCGGGACGGTCATGGTGAGGGATCCTCGGCGGGCGGGGCCGGTGCAGCGGCATCTCCGTTGGAGGCGCCACCGTCGTCGACGGCAACGGCGGCGAGGCGTTGGAAGTCGGCGACGGTGAGGACCTCGCCGCGGGTCTTCGGGTCGATTCCGGCGGCCGTCAGCAGGTCTTCGGACTGCTGGGGGCTGCCGGCCCATCCGGACAGGGCTGCGCGCAGGGTCTTGCGGCGCTGGGCGAAAGCGGCGTCGATGAGGGTGAAGAGGCGGCTGCGCACGGCCGGGTCGCGGTCGGTGCGGGTGACGTCGATGCGGACGAGTCCGGAGTCGATGTTCGGGGCCGGCCAGAACACGTTCTTGCCGATCTTGCCCGCCAGCTGCACGTCCCCGTACCACTGGGCTTTGACGCTGGGGACTCCGTAGGTGCGGGAGCCGGGGGCGGCGGCGAGCCGTTCGGCGACTTCGAGCTGGACCATGACGAGGACGGTTGTCAGGCTCGGGAAGGTCTCGAGGAAGTGCAGCAGCACGGGCACGGCCACGTTGTAGGGCAGGTTCGCCACGAGCGCATCGGGCTGGTTCTCACCGGCGTCAGGCGTGTCGGTCGCGGCTTTGGTGGTGTGCTGCGGCGTGGGCAGCGTCGTGACGCGCAGGGCGTCGGCGTTGACCAGCTGGAACGGTGCGTCACTGCCGGCGAACCTGTCGACGGTGCTCGGCAGCTTCTGTGCGAGCAGTTCGTCGATCTCGACCGCGGTGACCCTGTGACCGGCTTCGAGCAGGCCGAGGGTGAGCGAACCGAGTCCCGGACCGATCTCGACGACGTTCGAGTTCTCATCGAGCCCTGCGGCGGTGACGATCGAGCGCACGGTGTTGGGGTCGATGACGAAGTTCTGGCCCTTCTGCTTCGTCGGGCGCAGACCGATGTCAGCGGCTAATTCGCGGATATCGCGGGCGGTCAATAACGTCACAGCCAACAACTTACCGCAACGGTCGGCTCGCACAATCACCTCGGCGGCCCGGCGGTTCGGCCGGGCCGCCTCGCCGCGGGGAATGACCCCACCGCGCAGACGATAGGGTGAAGCCTATGGATCCGCAGACACTGACCGAACTGCTCGACGTCGCCGTCCTCGAACGTCTCGACCGCATCGACGACCTCGAGGGCGATGAGCTCGCCCGATCCACGGCCCTGCGGAAGGAGGGCTACTCCGCCGAGGTGACCGCGGCCCTGCTCACTCAGGCGCGGCTGCGTCAGGAGGCGGCAGCGAAGCTCGGCCCCTTCGCGGAGGACATGCTCTTCACCCGTGACGGGCTGGCCCAGGCCACGCGGCTGCCGGTCGCCGCTCATCATGCGCGTCGCCTCATCGGCGACGTGGCCGAGGGTGAGTCCTTCCGCATCGCCGATCTCGGATGCGGGATCGGCGCGGACTCGGTCGCCTTCGCCGGAATGGGCGCGCAGGTCTCGGCTGTCGACGCCGACGAGGTCACCGCCGCCATCGCCGCCTTCAATCTCCGTCATCTGCCCGATGCCACCGTCGAACATGCGCGCGCCGAGGACGTCGACCTCGGCGGATTCGACGCGCTCTGGTTCGATCCGGCCCGGCGGACCGTCGGCAAGGCCGACAAGCGCGGATCGACTGCCCGCATCACCGACCCCGAGGCGTTCTCCCCCTCTCTGTCATGGGTGATCGAGAAGGCGAGTACGGCGAAGGCGGCCGGAGTGAAGCTCGGCCCGGCACTCGACCACGACCTCGTCCCCGAGGATGCCGAAGCCCAGTGGGTCTCCCATAACGGCGAGGTCGTCGAGGTCTGCCTCTACTTCGGTGCGGCCAGGCAGCGCCGCGGCCGCGGAGCCCTCGTCATGGGCGAACGCACCCTCCTCGTCCATGAACACGATCTCCCTCTTGAGGACGAGTCAGGCATCGGGGAGCTCGGGAAGTATCTGCTCGAACCCGACGGGGCGATCGTGCGCGCCGGACTCGTCGCCGCATTGTGTGCACCGCTGCAGGCGCGCCGACTCCACCCGAAGATCGCGTATCTGACCACCGACGTCGAACCGAGCGGGCCGGCCTCTGCAGGCGTCACCTCCTACGAGGTCGTCGACGTACTGCCCGCGAAGGTACCGAGTCTGCGCAAGGAGCTCGTCTCCCGCGGAATCGGCTCGGTCGTGATCAAGAAACGCGGTGCCGACATCGTGCCCGACCAGGTCCGACGCCAGCTCAAACTGCCCAAGGGCGACAAAGCCACGATCGTATTCACCCGGCTCGGCGATAAGCACGTCGTGCTCCTCACCCAACCTGTGTGACCCTTTCAACCTGTCCGTGAAGAAATCCGCCCGTGAAGGAGATCGAATTGTCCCGCTCCGACGTTCTCATCAGCGCCGATGAACTGCTCACCCGAATGGCCGACTCCCCAGCGCCGAGGCTGCTCGACGTCCGTTGGACCCTGCCGAAGCCCGATGGCCGCGAGGACTTCGCCGCCGGGCACATCCCCGGTGCTGTCTATGTCGATCTCGACACGGAGCTCGCCGACCACGGCACCACCGATCCGACGGCCGGTCGCCACCCGCTGCCGAGCCCCGAAGCCTTTCAGGAGACGGCGCGCTCCTGGGGCATCGACGAAGGCACCGAGGTCGTGGTCTATGACGACAACTCCTCCCTCGGAGCGGCCCGGGCCTGGTGGCTGCTGCGCTGGGCGGGATTGAGCGCGCGAGTCCTCGACGGCGGGCTCGCAGCGTTCCGTGACGCCGGCGGGACGCTCGAGACCGGCGACTCCCCCGAGGTCGCACCGAGTGCCGTGGAGATCAGCCCGGGTCGACTGCCCGTCATCGATGCCGAGGCGGCAGCCGGTTTCGATGGAGTCCTGCTCGATGCCCGTGCCGGTGAGCGCTTCTGCGGAGAGACCGAACCGCTCGATCCGCAGGCCGGTCACATTCCCGGGGCGAAGAGCGCCCCGGCCACGGACAACGTTCCTGCGGGGACGTTCCTGCCCGAGGCGCTGCTGCGCGAACGCTTCGATGAACTGGGCGCCCTCGATGGTCCCGTCGGCGTGTACTGCGGTTCGGGAGTCACCGCCTGCCACAACGCTCTGGCGCTGGCGACCCTCGGCGTCGAGGCCAGCCTCTACCCCGCGAGCTGGTCCGGTTGGTCATCCGATCCCAATCGACCCGTCGAAACCGGCTCCTGACGCTCAGTCACAACCGGCTCCTGACGCTCAGTCATCACCGCACGTGCGCGCCACCGCGTCCGCGCGCGATAAAACGTCGACGGCATTCTTGGGTCGATCCACGGTGGTTTGGCCGCGAATAACGCCGCGGATCGACCCAGGAATCGCGGCTCGCGAATGTCACGAAACGTTATTCAAGACTGAGACTGAGCGCTGAATCACAGTCGCAATCAGGCGGAACCACAGCCCGCCACCAGCCATTCTTGTCCGCACTGCCCCTGTGACCTGGGATTATGCCCTCGAACCTGCCCGAGAATCCTTTTGTAACAAAAACGTGACAGAAGATCACGAATTCGTTACAGTGGAGGACATCGTCACACTCAGACAGGCAACGAGAGGAAATCGTGGCATCTAAGCAGCACGGCCGCCGCGCCGCGAACGCCAAGGCCAAGACACCACTGACCGAGCTGAGCGAACTGCTCGCAGCGAACTCCGGCGCATTCGGCCGCCGTGCCGCAGTCGTCGCCGCCAGCGGCGGACTGCTCACCGCAGCGGTCCTCCCTGCCGCAGGGCAGGGAGCCGACGACGAGGCGAAGGTCGCAGCCGAGTCCGAGAAGCAGGCACCGGTCGAGTTCAAGAACCAGACACCGACCATCGATGCCGGCGGCGCGTCGAAGAAGGGCGATCAGGAGGCTGAAGTCACCGTCGACACGGACGTCGTCACTGCCGAAGCCGCCCCCAAGCCGAAACCCAAACCGAAGCCCGAGCCGAAGGAGGAGCCGGAGACGACCGTCGCCGAGCCGGCCCCCGCTGAAGAGCCGGAGGAGGAGCCGAGCGAGTCCGCGGACGATGACTCCGCCGGCACGAGCGATGAGGGTCCGGCCGATTCGGGCGACGACAAGAGCAAGGACGACGGTGCGGACTCGGGCTCCGGAGACGTCAAGATCCCGGACGGGTCGAAGGCCGAGCAGGTCATCGCCATCGCGAAGCAGTACGTCGGCACGCCGTATGTGCTGGGCGGGACTTCACCCAGCGGCTGGGACTGCTCCGGCTACACCTCATTCGTCTACGGCAAGGTGGGCGTGGATCTTCCGCGCACGTCTTCGGCACAGAAGGGCGCCGGGCAGACCGTCTCGGCCTCCGAGGCGAAAGCCGGAGATATCATCTGGTCTCCGGGCCACGTCGGCATCTACGCCGGCGACGGCATGATGTATGACGCTGGGAACACTTCAGTGGACACCAGCTACCGCAGCGTCGACTGGATGACCCAGCAGGGCGCACAGTACATCCGCGTGCTCTGATCTCCACTCAGAACTGAATACATAAGAAATCCCCTCGTCGGCACAGTGCTGGCGAGGGGATCTCTTATGTGCGCCGCTCGTTCACGACCATGAGCGCAGCCTGCTGGTCACCCACAGTCGGGAACTTTGTCGCTGCCGTCGTATTCGGCAGGCAGCTGACCCGATGCCTCGAGGTCGCCTTTCAGCCACTTCGCCACGGCCCGCAGAGCATACGGGTTCGAGTCGTACGCGGTCACGGCGGACTTCGCCGCGGTGCTGCGCATCGTCCACGGAGCAGCGGTGCCCACGGCCACCTCGGCGGAGGTCGACGGGCTCAGGCTCACGGAGGTTCCACCGGATCCCACGGTGAGGCCCTCGGCTTCGGCGGCTTCCTTCAGTGCCGCCTTCTCCTTGTCGCTGCCGCCGACGATCGAGATCGAATCGGTCCCGGTGAAGGAGCATTCGCCCTTGAGCACGGTCAGCGACTTGTCGGCGACCTCGGTGAGGACCTTCTTCGGATCCTTCGCATCCGAGTCCCCGGCCTGCACGCTCTTCTGAGCCTCGGCGGTGGCCAGCTGGGCTGCGACGACGCGTTCGGACTTCTCGACGAGGTCCTTTTTCTCCAGCGTCCCGTCCCCAATCGCCTTGACGATCGCCTTCTGCGCGGCCGCCGAATCCGGGGGCATGAGCGCGATATCGGCTCCAGCAGCGAGCGCCTTGACGGTCTCTCCGCCATTGAGGTTTTGCGGCACAGCCTTCATGTTGAGCGCATCCGTGGTGATGACACCGTCATAGTCGAGGGTCTCACGCAGCGCCGAGTAGGCCTTCTCGTTCAGCGTCGCGGGCGTTGTCTTCGCATCGGGCAGACCGATATGACCCATCATCACCATCGGCACACCGGCCTTGACCGCGGACTTGAACGGCAGGAGATCCGTGTCCTCCATCTCCTCGATCGACTTCTCCGACACCGGCAGGCTCTCGTGCGAATCCACGCCGAGGCGGCCGTGCCCCGGGAAGTGCTTCGCCGAGCTCGACACCCCACCTGACCGGTATCCCTCGACTGCGTCGGCGACGACCTCGGCGACATCCTCGTGGTCAGTGCCGCCCGAGCGGACGTTGATCGCTTTGTCCTTCGGTCCAACCGTGACGTCGGAGTCCGGAGCGAAGTCGATGGTGAAGCCCAGATCGGTGAGGTTCTGCCCCTGCACGGTCGTGGCGTCGGTGATGAGATCGGAATCCTCGGTCGCGGCCAAGCCCATGAGCGGCGGGAACGGCAGGGCTGCGGTGCCGAGGCGTGACACCGGTCCGCCTTCCTGATCCACGCCGATCGATACGGGCTGACCCTTCGACCGTGCCGCGGAGATCTGACCAGTCAGTTCCGTGACCTGGTCCTTCGTCGGGTTCTCGGCCAGGTTGTAGCCCATGACGATGACCCCGCCGAGGTGGTTCTGCTTGACCATGTCCACCGGGGTCTGCGTGTCGGTGCCTTCCCAGGTGCCGATGATGAGGGACCCGGCGAGTTCCTCGTCAGAGAAGTCTCCGACGATGTCCGCGGCCTCGTCCTTGAAGTCGGCCGGATCGGCGTCGGCGGGGTTGTCCAGGGAAGATTCGGTCTGGTTGTCAGACTGCGCTTGGGTCTGAGAACCCGAATCGGCGGAGGACTTCTGTCCGGCCGTGGAGGATTCGGGGGCTGACGCTCCGCCGGAACAGCCGACGAGCGCGAGAGTCGTGGTCAGGGCCAGGAGGCTCAGGCGAGAACGCAACATGTCTCCATGCTAGACGTTCCCGCCTGCTCAACGCCTGTTCAGAGTTCTTCGTGAGCGGCCAGACGGCGGGCGGTCTCCTTCGCTCCCCGTTCGTACAGCGATGTCAGTGCCTTGAGATACGGTTCGGTGAACCTCGGCTCCTCGGCCAGCGGTCCGAAGAACTGTTCCTGCCGGACGAAGGCCAGAGGGTCCTCGCCCTGTGTCGCGGCAACCGACTGCAGTTCGTCGGCATAGCGGTCGACGATGGTGAACCGACCGCCGGATTCGTCATGCCCTTCGGCATACCGGGCCCACGAGGCGCAGATCGCCGCTGCCACCTCGATCGGGTGGCCCGAGGCGAGGTTGTCCTTGACGACCGGCAGCAGCCATTTGGGGATCCGGTCAGACGACTCTGCGCCGAGGCGGGCGAGGGTGTCGCGGATCTCCGGGTTGCTGAAGCGTTCGATGAGCGAGTCCTTGTAGGCGTCCAGGTCGATTCCGGGCAGCGGTGCCAGACTCGGTGTGCCCTCTTCGTCCATGTATCGGCGCAGGTAGACCGGGATGTCCGGGTTCGCCATCGCCTCATGGGCGAAGGTGTATCCGCCGAGGAGGCCGAAGTACGCGAGCCCCTGATGCCCGGAGTTGAGCAGGCGCAGCTTCATATGCTCATAGGGCTGAACGTCGTCGACGACCTGTACTCGAGCCTCTTCATAGGGAGGACGGCCGGAGGTGAAATCGTCCTCGAGCACCCACTGGAAGAAGGGCTCGGCGACGACCGGCCAGGCATCGGTGACTCCGGTGTCGGCCACCAGGTCGGCGCGGTCGCCGTCAGTGGTGGCCGGGGTGATGCGGTCGACCATCGAGTTCGGGAACGCCACGGACTCGGCGATCCACTCCGCGAGTTCGGCATCGACGAGGCGAGCGAAGGCAGAGAACATCTTCGCCGCCACATCGCCGTTCTCCGAGATGTTGTCGCACGACTGCACGGTGAACGGTGCGACTCCGGCCTCACGTCGTGCTCGCAGAGCGGAGACGACATAGCCGAAGACGGTGGCCGGCAGCTCACCGGCCCGCAGCGCCTCGACATCGGCGGCGATCGTCGGCTCATCGGTGATGAACTCCCCGGTGACGGGGTTGACGTTGTATCCCCCCTCGGTGACGGTCAGGGAGACGATGCGGATCGTCTCATCGGTGAGCAGGTTAAGCAGTCCGGCAGGGTCATCGGGCCCGAATCGGTAGTCGATGATCGACCCGATCACCCGACGTTCCTTGGTTCCGTCGGCGTGTTTGAGCGTCAGCGTGTACAGGTGATCTTGGTCGGCGAGCGCATCGCGCATGGCCACGTCGTGGGGCAGCACTCCGGCTCCGACGATCCCCCAGTCGGAGGCCAGCCCAGCCCCGAGCAGATCGTCGAGGACCATGGCCATGTGCGCGCGGTGGAATCCGCCCACTCCGAAATGGACGATGCCGGGGCTCACGGCCGACCGATCATAGGCGGGGACGGCGATACCGTGGTCGGCCACCTCGGCGAGGTTCTGGGTGTTGAGGGAAAGCGCGGTGGTCGGTGCGGTCATTTGACGGCTCCCATGGACAGGCCCTGGACGAGTTTGTCCTGGGCGGCGATTCCGGCCACGAGCACGGGCACGGAGATGATGAGTGAGGCCGCGCACACCTGCGACAGGAACAGACCCTGGGAGGTGACGAAGCTGGTGAGGAACACGGGTGCCGTCGATGCCGCCGTGGAGGTGAGCACGGTGGCGAAGAGGAGTTCGTTCCACGAGAAGATGAAGCAGATCAGGGCGGTCGCGGCCAGTCCGGGTGCGGTCAGCGGCAGCAGGATCTGCAGAAAGACGCGCGGCAGGCGGGCGCCGTCGAGTTCGGCGGCTTCGAGGACTTCGACGGGCACCTCGGCGAGGAAGGAGCGCATCATCCACACCGCGATCGGCATGTTCATCGCCGAGTAGATGATGATGAGCAGCAGCCAGGTGTCGAGGATGCCGAAGGATTTCGCGACGAGGTAGACGGGCAGGAGGCCCGCAACCATCGGCAGCATCTTCGTCGACAGGAGGAAGAACAGCACGTCCGACCAGCGTTCGATACGGCGGATCGCCAGTGAGTACGCGGCCATCGTGGAGAGGACGAGGACGATGAGCGTCGAGACGATCGCGGCGACCGCTGAGTTGATGAGGAACGGCCACGGGTTCGCGCCGTTGCCGCCGCCGAAGAAGTTGACGAAGGACTCCAACGTCAGCGGAGCGAAGTAGCTCGGCGGGTTCGTCGAGGCGTCGGTCTCCGCGTGCAGGCTGGTCAGCAGCATCCACAGCAGAGGTGAGACGAACAGGAGTCCGACGAACCAGGCCAACAGGCCGAGCAGGATCTTGCCCGCCCGCCCCTGGCCGGGCCGCCTCGGTGCGTTCGCCTTTCGCCGAGGCGGCTCTGCGGAACCGGGTCCGCCCGGTTCGGTCGGGGTGGGGGTCACCCCGGGTGCGGGGTGGTCGTCCACGGTGAGGTCGGGGGTGCTCATGAGTTCTCCTCCTTGAGCAGGGTCGATGCGGTGCGCAGGGCGAAGGTCGCAGTGATGAGTGAGGCGATGACGACGATGACACCGACGGCGGAGGCGACTCCGTAGTCCTGAGCGACGAAGAACTCCTGGTAGATGACGTACGGCAGGGTGGCGGTGCCGAGCCCTCCGGAGGTCATGGTGAAGACCATGTCGAAGTTCTGGACGATGTAGATGGTGCCCAGCAGTGCGGCGAGTTCGATGTATCGGCGCAGGTGGGGCAGGGTGATGAAGCGGAAGGTCTGCCAGGGTCCGGCGCCGTCGACGAGGGCCGCCTCGTAGACGTCCATGGGTCGTGACTGCAGTCCGGCGAGCATGATGAGCATCATGAACGGCGTCCACTGCCAGACGAGGACGATCCCGATGCCCAGCAGCGGGTTCGAGGTCATGAGGTCCGGCTGTGGGGCGTTCTCGCCGAACACGGTGGTCAGCAGCCCGTTGATCAGGCCGTACGAGGGGTTGAAGATCGCGTGCTTGAACAGCAGCGCGGCGGCGACGGGGACGACGAGGAACGGGGTGATCATCAGGGTGCGGACGAATCCGCGGCCGATGAACTTCCGATCGAGCAGCAGCGCGATGCCCAGACCCAGCAGAGCCGAGGCCAGCACGACGCCGACCGTGAGCCCGACGGTGACGATGACGGCCTTGAGCAGGTTCGCATCGGTGAAGACGGTGACGTAGTTCTGGACGGTGCCGAAGCTGATGTCATCGGGGTAGGCGGCGTTCCAGTTCATGAACGAGATGATGATCGTGATCGCGAACGGGATCTGGGTGACGAGGATGACGAAGATCAGCGCCGGCAGCATGGGCGCGCGCTTGAGCCATCGGTCCTTGGCACGGGGTTTCGGCGGCGTGATCGGCTGCGATGCACGCTCGGCGGCTGGAGCTGACACTTCGAACATCCTTCGTCAGGCGGGTGGTGCGGTCGGGCGGCGGTGCGGATGGGGCCGGGGCCGCCTCGGGGAGGGTGACGATCACCCTCCCCGAGGCGATCGGTCACTTCTTGTACTTGTCTCCGACCTTCTCGGCTTCCTTCTGGCCCTTCTTCAGGGCCGCATCGGCCGACGTGCGACCGGCGATGGCGGAGCTGACGTCTTCGGAGATGCCCGTGGCGAGGTCCGCGAATTCGGGGATCGTCACGAACTGGACGCCCAGCGTCGGTCGCGGCTGGACTCCGGGGCTGACCGGGTCGGCCGAGTTGATGGCGTCCTCGGTCTGCTGATAGAAGGGCTTCGCGGCCTTCTGGTACTCGGGGTTCTCATAGGTCGAGGTCCGCTTGCCCGCCGGCACATGCTGCCAGCCGAGCTCCTCGGCGACGGTCTCCTCGTAGTCCTTCGACGAGGCCCAGGCGACGAACTGCTTCGCCGCGTCCTGGTTCTTGCCTGCGGCCTGGATGCCCCATGCCCAGGTGTAGAGCCAGGAGCTCGACTCCGTCTCCTTCACCGGCGCCGCGACGTAGCCGATCTTGCCCTTGACGGGAGAGTCATCGGCCTCGAGGGTTCCGGTGGCGGCCGTCGAGTCGTACCACATGGCGACCTTGCCCTGCTGCAGGTTCGTCAGGCACTCGGTGTAGCCGGCCTGCGGGGCACCGGATTCGCCGTGGTCCTTGATGAGGTCGACGTAGAAGTTCGTGGCTTCCTTGAATTCCTTGGAATCGACCTGCGCGTTCCAGTCCTCGTCGAACCAGGTCCCGCCGAAGGTGTTGACCACGGTCGTCAGCGGAGCGAACATCTCACCCCAACCGGGCAGTCCGCGCAGGCAGATGCCCTTCGTGCCCTTCTCCGCACCGTCGACCTTCGCCGCGAGCTTCGCGACTTCGTCCCAGGTCGGCTTCTCCGGCATCTCCACGCCGGCCTTGTCGAAGATGTCCGTGCGGTACATGAGGAATGAGCCCTCACCGTAGAACGGCTCACCATAGACCTGGTCGTCGACCGTCATCGACTCGGCCATCGGCGCGAGGATATCGTCCTGGTCGAAGCCCTCGGCATCGACGACGCCTTCGTCCATGGGGGTGAGCCATTTGTTCTTCGCGTAGGTCGGGATCTCGTAGTTCGACATCGAGGCGACGTCGTAGTTGCCGGCCTGAGCGGCGAACTCCTGGCCGATCTTCGCCCGCACCTCGTTCTCCGGCAGCACGGTGTAGTTGACCTTGATGCCCGTGTCCTTGGTGAAGTGGTCGGCTGTGAGCTTCTGCAGGTCCTGCATCTGCGGGTTGTTGACCATGAGGACGTTGACTTCGTCGCCGCCGCCCCCGGCCGAGCTGCCGCCGGCACCACCACAGCCGGACAATGCCAGTGCTCCGACCATGCCGATGGCCGCCCAAGTGGCTCTCCGGCCTGTGATCAGGTGTTTCATCGTTGCGCCTTCCCTCGTCCTTGCGGGATCGCAGCCCGCCGTCGGTTCGCTGCGAGAAAATCATATGAGCATCCGTGCTCATATGTGCAATACTGTGTCACGAACCAATCAGATGTGCAACACTTCACATATGAGCGAACACACAGTCGTCGACGCCGAAGGGAGGCCCATGTCCACGGTGCCCACCGCCCGCCACCGCCGCTTCCTCGCCCAGCTGGCCCGCGATCACTACCTTGAGGGGCGGTCCAAGGTCGAGATCGGCAAGTCGAACGGACTCAGCCGGTTTCAGGTCGCCCGCCTCCTCCAAGAGGCCGTCGACACCGGAGTCGTGACCATCACCATCGAAGCCGACGCCGGTGAAGCCGACGGTCTGGCCGAGCAGGTCGCCGCAGCACTCGGCCTCGACTCGGTCGTCATCGTCGACATCCCCGACGAGACCCAGGCCTCCCAGCAGATGGGTCGGGCCGCACTGTCGCTGGTCGGCCGCCACGCCCATGCGGGGATGCGCATCGGCCTGTCTTGGTCGCGCACCTTGGATTCCGCGGCCGCGTTCACTCCGGCCCTGCCCCGCTGCACGATCGTCCAGCTCGCCGGTGCGCTGCGCCTGGAATCGCATCGTCCCAGCTCGGAGATCTTCACCCGGCTGGGCCAGGATCCGGCGGTGAGCATGGTCCGTCTGCCCGCCCCGCTGCTCGTCACCGAGGCGGGAACCGCCGCTGACCTGCGGGCACTGCCCGAGATCTCCGGGACCCTGGCCGCCGCCGATGACCTCGATCTTGCCGTGGTCTCCGTGGCTTCCTGGGCCGAGGGCCTGTCCTCGGTGTGGGAGAAGTGCTCCCCCGCCCAGCGTCAGGCGGGCATCGACGACGGTGCCATCGCCGAGGTGTCCGGACGTCTCTTCGCCGCCGACGGATCCGATGTCACCACGATCGACGACCGCGTCATCGCCGTCACCCTCGATCAGCTCCGCCGGGCTGGGACGACCGTGGGAGTCGCCCGTGGAGCCGAGCGCGCCCGCGCAGTCCGTGCCGCCTGTGCCGCCGGGATCCTCGATATCGCGATCATCGACCGTGCGTTGGCCGATGAGATCCTCGCCGAGGCGGCCGACCCCGGTGCTGCTCCAGCTGAGGAGGAGTTCCGATGAGTTCGAATCGCAGGTTCGTCGCCGGTGTCGACTCCTCGACCCAGAGCTGCAAGGTCGTCATCGCCGATCCGGACTCCGGTGACATCATCCGCACCGGTTCGGCCCCGCACCCTCCCGGCACCGAGGTCGACCCCGAAGCGTGGTGGACGGCTCTGCAGGAGGCGATCGCGGCAGCCGGCGGACTCGACGATGTCGCGGGTCTCAGCATCAGCGGTCAGCAGCATGGACTCGTCGCCCTCGACGCCGAGGGCCGGGTCATCCGCGATGCCCTGCTGTGGAACGATCTGCGCAGCAAGGCCGCGGCCAGAGACCTCATCGCCGAGGTCGGAGCCGCCGACTATGTCGCACGCACCGGGGTCCTGCCCGTCGCCTCCTTCACCGCCGCCAAACTGCGGTGGCTGCGCGATGCCGAACCGGACAATGCCGACCGGGTCGCCGCCGTCGCCCTGCCGCACGACTGGCTGAGCTGGCGCTTCCTCGGATACGGCCCCACCGACGCATCCGTCCGCGGTCCCGTGCTCGAGGCCTTGGTCACAGACGCGTCCGACGCCAGCGGCACCGCCTACTTCGACCCCTCCGCTTCACGCTACGATCTCGATCTCTTCCGCATCGCCTTCGGTGCGTCCGCCCGTGAGGCAGCGGGCTTGCCGTGCGCCGCGGATACGGACGTGGAGGCGGATTCACCGAACGTGGGCGGGAACGGGCAAGCCGCCTCGGCGATCATCCTTCCCCGCGTCCTCGCCCCCGACGAGGCGGCCGGGCACAGCCCGGACGGAATCGTCGTGGGCCCCGGGGCCGGGGACAATGCGGCCGCGGCGCTGGGACTCGGGGTCACCTCGGGGGATCTCGTCATCTCGATCGGAACGTCCGGTACGGTCTTCGGCACCACCGACCTGCCCATCGCCGATTCGTCCGGCACGGTCGCCGGGTTCGCCTCGGCCGACGGCGGGCGCCTGCCGCTGGTCGCCACGCTCAATGCCGCCCGCGTCCTCGATTCGGCGGCGAAGCTGCTGCGGGTCAGCCACGACGAACTCGCGGCCCTGGCGCTGGCGTCCCGGCCGGGAGCGGACGGGCTCACGCTCGTCCCGTATTTCGAGGGCGAGCGCACCCCGAACCTGCCCGATGCCACCGCTCGCCTCGAGGGGATGACCCTGGCGAACTCCTCGGCGCAGAACGTCGCCCGCGCCTTCGTCGAAGGAATGCTGTGCGGTCTGGCGGACGGGCTCGACGCGGTGCAGGCTCAGGGCCTGGAGGCCGGACGGCTGCTGCTCATCGGCGGGGCGGCACGCAATCCTGCCGTCCGGGAGGTCGCCCGCGATATCTTCACCGTGCCCATCGACGTGCCCGAACAGGCCGAATACGTCGCCATCGGGGCGGCTCGGCAGGCGGCGTGGACACTCTCGGGAACCCTGCCGGACTGGACAGTCGAGCTCGTCGCCACTCTGCATCCGCGTCCATCGCGGGTGCGGCAGCAGTACCGGTCCTGTGCAGCGCAGACGGCTGCACAGCAGACGGCCAGTCTCGTCTCGCCGGGCCACACAACGCCGGAACCGACTTCGTCAGAACCCTCTCTGTCCGAACGCTCATCGTCCGATCAATCACTGACCGATCACCGTGGATCTTCGGGTGCGCACGCATCCGCGAAAGGTTGAGAACAATGGCCACAGTCACCTTCGACAAAGCACTTCGTCAATACCCCGAGGCACTCAAACCCTCCGTCGACGAGGTCAGCCTCGACATCGCCGACGGGGAGTTCCTCGTCCTCGTCGGCCCCTCGGGCTGCGGGAAGTCGACGACCCTGCGCATGCTCGCCGGGCTCGAACCCGTCGACTCCGGTCACATCCGCATCGGCGACCACGATGTCACAGACCTCTCCCCCAGGGAACGCGATATTGCGATGGTGTTCCAGAACTATGCGCTCTACCCGCATATGAGCGTGCGCGAGAACATGGCCTTTGCACTGAAGATCGCGGGAGTCGCCAAGCAGGAACGCGATCAGCGCGTCGAGGAAGCCGCCCGGCTGCTCGACCTGGAACCGTACCTCGACCGCAAGCCGAAGGCGCTGTCCGGTGGGCAGCGACAGCGAGTGGCGATGGGGCGTGCCATCGTCCGGTCCCCGCAGGTCTTCCTCATGGACGAGCCGCTGTCGAACCTCGATGCGAAGCTGCGGGTGCAGACCCGCGCACAGATCGCCTCGCTGACCCGCCGCCTCGGCGTCACCACCGTCTACGTCACCCACGATCAGGTCGAAGCGATGACGATGGGCGACCGGGTCGCGGTCCTCGCCGATGGCCGGCTGCAGCAGGTGGACACTCCCGCGAACCTCTACGATCGACCGGCGAACCTCTTCGTCGCGGGCTTCATGGGCTCGCCGGCGATGAACCTCGTCGACGTGCCGGTCGAGGGCACGTCGCTGCGCCTCGGCGATGTCGAACTCTCACTGACCGCGGAACAGCGTGAGCAGGTCACCGGTGAGACGGTCACCGTCGGCATCCGTCCGGAGGATCTGCAGGTCACCGAGACGCAAGGCCTCGAGGTCACCGTCGATCTCGTCGAGGAGCTCGGCGCCGATGCCTACGTCCACGGTCGAGCGGTCCTGGCCTCGGGCGAGAAGACAGTGGTGGCTCGCGTCGCCGGTCGGTCGACGATCCGCCGCGGGGACACCGTGCGCGTCGCTCCCGATACCGCGCGCCTGCACCTCTTCGACACCGATTCGGGCAGCCGATTGGCCGAGGACACACGCCGCGCCGCGTGACCGGCGGACCTCGTGACCGGCGCGCCGACGGAGGCGAGCGCACCGCGGGACGGCGGCGCCGCCTCGGCGGGGGAATGCGGGGCATCACACAGCTCGAAAGTCGCCGCTGAGTCAGGGGAATCGGGCGTGCGCGATTATGATCGGATCATGGTCGATTTCGCACGCTCTCCCCGCTCCACCCTCGGTGTCGAGTGGGAACTGGCTCTGCTGGATTCTCGCAGCCTGGATCTGACCCCGGCTGCCGAGACTCTGTTGGCCGATGTGGCCGAGCATGCGCCCGAGTACGAGAAGCACATCGTCGGAGAGATGCTGACGAACACCATCGAGCTCGTCACCGGCGTGCACAAACAGGTGTCGACCGTCGCCGAGGATCTGGCCACTTCGATCGGGGCGCTGCGGAAGCTGACCGAGGCACGCGGTGTCGAACTGATGTCGGCGGGCACCCACCCGTTCGCGCAGTGGCAGTCGCAGGAGGTCCGCGCGAAGGACCGTTATCTCGAACTCGTCGATCGCACCCAGTGGTGGGGCCGGAACATGCTGATCTTCGGCGTCCACGTCCACGTCGGCATCGACTCGCGCGACAAGGTGCTGCCGATCGTCAACGCACTGCTCGCCTATGTCCCGCACCTGCAGGCACTGTCCGCATCGTCTCCGTTCTGGGGCGGCACGGACACCGGCTATGCCTCGAACCGAGCGATGATGTTCCAGCAGCTGCCGACGGCCGGTCTGCCGTTCCAGTTCGATCAGTGGGCGGACTACGAGAAGTACGTCGACGATATGCTCACCACCGGGATCATCGACAACATCAACGAGATCCGCTGGGACATCCGGCCGGCCCCGCACTGGGGCACCGTCGAGGTCCGTGTCTGCGACGGACTGCCGACCCTCGAGGAGATCCTCGCGGTCACCGCGTTCATCCAGTGCCTCGTCGATGACATGTCCGAACGCCTCGACGCCGGTGAGACCCTGCCGACGATGCCCGATTGGTTCCACAACGAGAACAAATGGCGCGCCGCCCGCTACGGCATGGACGCGATCATCATCGAGAACGCCGCGGCCGACGAGCGTCTCGTCACCGAATGTCTCGCCGATGAGATCGAACGACTCTCGCCCGTCGCTGAACGCCTCGGCTGTGTCGACGAGCTGCACTCGATCACCTCGATCATCGAACGAGGCGTGCCCTACCAGCGCCTGCAGAAGGTCTTCGGCACCACGGGTTCGCTCACCGAGGTGACCCGCTCGCTCATCGGCGACCTCCGCAACTCCTACAGCTGAGGCGGCTCTTCCGGGTTCGATTGCGCCCACCCGCGGCCGCATCAGCCCCTCATGCGTCCTAGGGGTGGATCCACCACGATTCGCAAGGAGATTTCGAGACGGATCCACCCACAGGAGACACGTGGGCCCGCAGGCACAGCCCCAACGGCGAGCGAGCCGAGCTCACAGATGGGGTCGGAGCAGCTCCAAGAGCGTCGGCAGCGCGGAGGCGACTCCCGGGTGCAGTTCGTAGTCGTTGAGCTCGTCCAGCGGCACCCACGACAGCTGGATGCTCTCGGGGTCATTGATGACAGCGTCGAAGCGGCGCAGGGTCTTCGCGATCACCGTCGTGTACGACCAGGTGTCCAGGTCGAGGATGTGCGTCTCGAGGATCTCGATGCCCGATCCATCCTGGTCGGGCACCCCGGCCTCTTCCCAGGACTCCCGGACCGCGGCCTCGACCGCCGACTCGCCCATATCGCGGGCGCCGCCGGGGAATCCCCAGGTCCCACCTTCGACCGACCACAGCGCCCGGTGCTGCATGAGCACCCCGCGCTCGGGATCGACGAGCATGAGCCCCGCGGCCCCGTTGAGACCCCAATGCTTCTTCCCATCGGACCCATACGTCCACCCGTCACCCGATCGCCGAGGCGGCCGACCGGCAGGCAGGCGCGTTGACTTCGCCGCCTGTGCGTTCCGTTCGGCGGCGCTGTTCGGGTCGCTCTCAGACGAGGACATGATCGACATCCAAAGAGGAGACGGCGGCGAAGGACAGGTCACTCGGTCCGATTCCGCGGGAGACGAGCTCCGCACCGAGAGCTGCGACCATGGCTCCATTGTCCGTGCACAGTGTCAATGGCGGCACGCGCAGAGTCACGCCCGCCTCGGCGCAGCGAGCCGAGAGCACTTCACGCAGGTGCGAGTTCGCGGCCACTCCCCCACCGAGGACGACATGGTTGATGCCGGTGTCAGCCGCAGCGAGCAGAGTCTTGGTCACGAGCACGTCGACGACAGCGTCTTCGAACCCGGCGGCGATATCGGCCACCCTTAGGTCCGCGCCCAGAGTCTCGGCCTTCGTCACCTCACGCAGGGCTGCGGTCTTCAGCCCGGAGAACGAGAAGTTATACCGACGCTCGGGGTCGCGCAGGTCCTGCTTCTTCGCGAGTCCGCGCGGGAATCTCACTGCCTTCCGGTCGCCGGGGATCCCGGTGCCGTCGAGCAGGCCGAGAGCAGCCTTCGAGATGTTCGGTCCGCCGGGATAATTAAGCCCGAGCAGGCGCGCGGTCTTGTCGAAGGCCTCACCTGCGGCGTCATCGATCGTAGCGCCGAGGAGTTCGATGTCCTCGACGAGGTCGCCGATGCGCAGAATCTCGGTGTGCCCACCGGAGACGAGCAGGGCGATGGTGGGAGTGGTCAATCCGTCGACGTCCTCGGCGACGAGGTCGACGGCCACGTGAGCGGCCAGATGGTTGACTCCGTAGAGCGGTTTGCCCAGCGCCGCGGCAAGTCCTTTGGCCGCGCCGACCCCGACCATGAGCGCACCGGAGAGACCCGGTCCGGCGGTCACCGCGACGGCGTCGATTTCGGACAGCTCCACCTCGGCGGTCTCACAGGCAGAGGCGATGGCCGGGCCGATGGCCTGCACATGGGCGCGGGAGGCGACTTCGGGCACGACCCCGCCGAAGCGCACATGCTCGTCCATCGACGAGGAGACGGTGTTCGTCAGCAGCGTGCGCCCGCGGACGATGCCGACCCCGGTTTCGTCGCACGAGGATTCGATGCCGAGGACGAGTGGGTCGCTCATGATCCGTCCTCCGGGGCGTCGGCAGACTCCGCGATTTCGAGGTCGAGGTCGGAGTAGATGGCCACGAGTTCGGGTTCGGTCACCTCGGCGATGTCCATACCGAGGGTGCGGGCGAAGAGGCGCAGATGCGTGTCCCACATCGGCCCCACCTCGGCGGCCTGACCGCGGGCGGTCTCGGCATCGGGCGCGGTATGGGTGAGCACGAGCAGGGTCTCCTGACCGGTCTCCCCCTCGATCGGCAGCACGCGGAGGCCGAGCACTCCGAAATCGTCGAGTTCGAGCAGCACGTGATCGAAGTCCTCGCAGCTGAGAACAGATCCGATCAGGTCGATATCCTCGAGTGCGAACGTGATCGTGCGCGTCTCTCCATCCTCGCCGAGGCGGAACGGCGCGAACCATGTCCGCACACCATCGGAATCGGTCAGTGCGTTCCACACCGTTTCGACGTCACGTTCGAGGAGCAGCTCGATGACGAGATCGGTGCCGTTCTCCCAGGTGACCAGGCGCGGGCTGGTCCCACTCATGCTTCCACCCAAGCTCCGTCGAGGGCAGCCTTCTGATCAGGACTCAGCTGCATCTGCGTTCCGGCGAGCAGCTCGGTGAGCTGTTCGGGCACGCGCGCCGAGGCGATCGTCGAGGGGATGAAATCGTGAGTGAGCTGCCAGGCGATGGCCGTGGCCGTCATCGTTGCCCCGTGGTCGGCGGCGACATCGTGAAGGACTTCGAGCGCGCCGAGGGCCTTCTGGTCGTCGACGAAATCGGCGACCCGGTCACCGCGGACGCTGCCGGTGGCGTCACCGCCGGTGTGCTTTCCGGTGAGGAACCCGGAGGCCAGTGAGTGGAAGGGCAGTTCGGCGATGCCTTCGGTTCGCAGGTACGCCTGCTTCTGCGGGTCGACCGCGGAGCGGGAGACGAGGTTGAATCGGTCTTGGACGACTCGATAGCAGGCCAAGGAGAGCTTCGTCGAGATCTTCCGAGCCTTCTGCAGTCGCTCGAGGCTGAAGTTCGATGCCCCGAGGTAGCTGACCTTGCCGGAGCGGACGAGCGCGTCGAACGTCTCGGCGACGGCGACCTGATCGACGTCATCATCGTCTCTGTGGGCATAGTAGACATCGATGTGGTCGGTGCCGAGCCGGCGCAGCGAGTCGTCGACGGCGATGCGGATATTCGCCGGGTCGAGGCCCTTGCGCTTGGGATGCATGCCGACCTTGGTGGCGATGACCATCTCGTCGCGGTTGCCGCGAGCCTTCATCCATTCGCCGATGATCGTCTCGGACTCTCCGCCCGAGTTCCCCTCGACCCAGGCCGAATACGCATCGGCGGTGTCGATGAAGTTTCCGCCGGCCTCGGCGTAAGCGTCGAGGACAGCGAAGCTCTGATCCCGATCCGCGCCCCAGCCGAAGGGGTTGCCACCCAGCTGAAGAGGGTGAACGAAGAGATCGGTATCTGCCAATTGCACACGTGTCATACCCTCCAGACTACCCTCCGAAGCATTCCGGTCAGGGCTCGGTTCACGGTGAGATCCACCGCGAACCGAGCCCTGCTCGGCCAGGTCTCCCGCTCTCAGACGAGGTCCGAGGGATCGAGGCCGATGTGGCGGCGGATTCCCGACCGGATGCCGAACCCGGCCACGATCGCCACGGCCAACCCGGTGCCCATGACGATCCAGGCCCGGATGGGCACCTCGGAGGCGGCTCGAGCTTCCTCGGCCTCCTGGGCGAAGACTGTCTCGTCGTCGATGTCGCCGTTCTTCTCCGACTTCTTGCCGTCGGCCCCCTTGCCCGCACCGGCGCCTGCTCCGCTGCCGGCACCGGCTCCGGCTCCGCCGGCACCGGCCTGCCCGGTTCCTGGTTGACCGCCGCCGCCCGCAGCGTTCTGACCGGGCGCGCCGGAGCCTGCACCCGGAGCGTAGTCTCCAGCGCCCGGCTCGTAGTCTCCGAGCGAGATGGTCATCGGCTGGGCCGGCTTGTAGGGATCCCGCGCTCCGTCGGAAGTGAACCAGTAGGAGTACTGACCTGTCTTGTGCTGGAAGTCGATGAAGTCCTGCGGGAAGGCACCCCAGTAGTCGCTGTTCTCACCGGTCTTCTTCGCCTGCGCCGAGGCGTTCTCATCAGCACCGCCGACCGCGCTGCCGGACGAGCCGGACTTGCCCTTGTTGTCGTATTTCACGCCGAGGTAGTCCGGGGTGGCCGTGATGTGTCCGTCGTCGAGGAGGGCGTCGACGTCGATGTTCTCGAAGTTCGCCATCGTGATCGATTCGGGTTTGAGGGTGACCCACTTCGACGAGTCGAACATGTCGGCTCCGTAACCGCTGAGGTCCGCCACGAGGCGGCCCTTCCCGCTGCTGTCGACCTCGAGCTTCGGGTCGGTCGCCGACCAATAGGTCATCCCGCCGTAGAACGCGACCGTGAAGCTGCCCTTCCACTGCACGGAGACACCGCTGTCGGTCTCGCTGACTTCGCCGTCCTTGATGGCCACCCGTGACTGGGTCCATGAGTCCTTACGCGATGTGGAGACGGCCTCACCGTCGGCATCGAGGCACCGGGAGTCCCAGGAGGCCTCCTTGAACGTCGACCCCGTCGGCTTCTGGATCGTCACGTTCCCGGACTTCGACTTGTAGAATCCACCACCACCGGAGGGCCAGACCCGGGCGCTGCCGGAGTCTTTCGCCTTGCCCGCCGAGAGGAAGTTGCAGCCGCCGAAGAAAGCTCCGCCGTTGGCTTCCCGGTTCAACGACCAGTACAGAGTCGCGGTCCCGTCGCCGGCGCTCTTCTTGTCGTCATCGCCCTTGCCGCCATCGCCTGGAGTATCCGGTTCTTTTGGATCCGGTCCGGGCGGTTCAGTGTGGTCTCCATCATCGGGATCCTCGACAGTCTTGTCATAGGTGACGGTGAGGTCGTTGGTCTTCTTCCGCGGCTGCAGTGAGGTGGGGCCGCCCGCGGTCGTGTACCAGTAGGAGTCCTGGCCGGTCTCGAGGTTGAAGTTGATCCAGTCCTGCGGCATCGCTCCCCACCAGGATTCGTTCTCCGCTGTCTTCGGGGTCTGAGAATTGCGTCCGTCCGCGCTCGTTGCAACACCGAGGAAGTCCGGAGTGAAAGTGAATCCGGTGTCAGTGACATCGACGTTCCCCCGCTGGATTTCGACGATGTCTCCGTCGCGGGCATCGAGCTTCTTCCAGATGCTCAGGTCGTCCATATCGGCGCCGTAACCGGAGTAGGTGCCGGTGATCGTGCCCTTGCCGTCCTTGACCTCGAGCTTCGGGTCCGAGATCGTCCAGTAGGTCATGCCGCCGTAGTAGGCGAAGGTCCAGGAACCTTCCCACTGGATCGAGGCATTGTTATTGTCGGGATCGACTATGCCCGAGCCGTTGTCGATTCGGACGTGGTCACCGGTGTGGTTGTTCTCGGCCTCGGCGTTGACCTTGTTGTTCACCGAGGCATACTGCATCTTTCCTTCTTCGTCTTCCTCCGTTGGCTTCGCGCACCGCTTCCCGAAGTTCGAGTAAGTATTGTCCTCCTTGACGATCGAGACATTGCCGTCGACGAAGTTCTTCTCGCCGTTTACCTTGAACAGAGTACCGGCGTCCTTGTCCGTCCATATCCGGGCCATCTCAGAATCCCCAGCCTCACCTGCGGCCAGGAAGTTGCAGCCGCCGAAGTACGATCCGCCGGTGGATTCGTCATTGACCGACCATTCGAAGACCGCATCGTCGATGTCCTGCTCGCCCGAGTCGGTCGCTTCGTCCTCAGGCGAAGTCGTCGAGGCGGCTCCCGGCACCGAGTACGGCGCGGTCACCGCCTGCGCCGGTCCGGTGAGCCCGAAACCGAGCAGCCCCAGGGCAGCGATCCCTGCCGCGGTGCGTGTGAGAATTCGACCCCTGCGGGTGGAGGTGTGAGTGTGCATCGTCGTTCCTCGTCCGTTCTCGTCCCGCAGGACGATCCGTTCGTGTGTCATGAGTGCGTCGTCGTGTCGTCAGAGTTGTCGGTGCCGTCCGGAGCGACCGCCGTGAGGACTCGCGTGTCCTTGTGATCCTCCGGGTCGGTCTCCCCCGCCGAGGCGGCCCCACCGTCCCCGGGTCCCGTGCTGTTGGCGCCGGACTCGGCTGTGATGACGCCTCCGGTGTAGAAGCTCGGCGCAGCGCCGACGCCTTCGTCGCCGCGGCTGCCCGCGGCTTTCCGGTCCTCGTCCTCGAAGAAGGCGATGACCTGGGGCGGAAGTTTGCCGGTGCCGGGACCGAGGCTCTGGTGGTTCGCGTGCGCCACGGCACGCTCGGAGCCGCGTTCGAGCTTGGCCAGCTGCAGTTTCTTCTTCCGCTGCATCACGAGCCGACGTTTGGCCAGCTTGTGCTGGGTCCTCATCCGTTTCCGCTCGCGTCGGTCGCGTTCCTTCTCCATCGCCGCCGGGCTGACTCCCAGCAGCAGACTCTTGACCGCGAGGTAGCCGCCGATGCCGAACCCGAGACCGATCGCGATGATCGACCCGAGCACGAGCACTCCGGCGAGGATGGCGAAGAAGATCAGCCATGATGTGCTCATCGGCGGTTCGCTGGCCACCGGTGCCACATTCGGATTCTGCGCGGGGTCAACAGTCTGGGTGTCCCCTCCGTCGGAGCCGCCGCCGGAGCTCGCTTCCGCTCCGCCTCCATCGTCACCGGAACCAGCGCTTGATTCGTCGCTCTTCTCATCGCCTCCGGACTTCTCAGTCTTCTCACCCTTCTCGCTCTTCTCGTCTTTCTCGGCGTCCTTGCCTGCGGCGGCACCGGAGGCGGAGAAGTCGACGGGCGTGAAGGATTCGTTGTTCGCGTTGTCGACACCGTGGGCGCCGATCGTGATGATGCCGCACTGGACCTCGCTGCAGTCGACCTGGGTCTCGTTCTGCGACCGGTCATAGGTCGTGAACTTCTCACCGGGGACCTTGATGGTTCCGCTCCACGTCCCGTTCGCCGCGATCTCTCCGCCGTTGGCGGCATAGGCCGTGCTCGACCCCGGGAAGGTCACGAAGAGCTGGTAGCCGGCTGGTTTGGTCTCATCGTCGTAGACGTAGCGGTAGTTCGAGCCGGTCACTCCACCCTTGCTCGGCCGCCATCCGCCGGAGGCGTCGTCGACCCAGCCGAAGAGGACGTAGATGCCGCCGAATCCGCCTTCGACGGATTGGAAACCGGAGCCGGAGAGTTTGAGCGTCGACTCGCCGTCGGCCTTCGGGGTGCCGGACACGGACACCTTCGGGGCCGCCTCGGCGGGGGTCGGATTGAGCATCGTCGTCGTCACGCCCACGGCGACGGCCAAGAGCGCGGAGATCGTGATGAGCGCGAGGATCCGCTTCACCGGCACCGAGGCGATGGTCCGGTGGAGTGCAGTCGTCAACATGGGTCAGTCTTCCTTTCGGCCGGCGCGCACGGGCACGACCAACGGTGCTCCGGTGTTGGGGTCGGCCACGATGGATACGGGATAGTCGTAGACGTCGCTGATGCGGTCGGCGGTGAGCACCTCGGCGGGTGGACCGTCGGCGATGATCGAGCCGTCGGAGATCATCGCGATCCGGTCGGCGTAGGCACCGGCGAGATCGAGGTTGTGGACGATGATGACCACGGCGCCTCCGGTCGAGGCGTAGTCGCGCGCCTGTTGGAGGACGAGCTCTTGGTGGCGGATGTCCATCGGTGCGGTCGGCTCGTCGAGGAGCAGCGCCGGGGTCGCCTGCGCAAGCACCCGGGCCAGCGCGACCCGGGCCTTCTCGCCTCCGGACAGGGAGGTGAACTTCCGGGCCGCGAACTGCACGGTCTCCGTGCGCGACATCGATCCGGCGACGATGAGGTCGTCGTGCTGGGATTCGCGCATGCCCGCCCACGGGGAGCGGCCCATTTCGACGACCTCGAGGACGGTGAACGGGAAGGCCATTCCGATGTCCTGGAGGAGGACCGCTCGACGCATCGCCAGTTCTCGGGTCGACCAGGAGTACTCCACTTCGTCGTCGATGAACACCTTCCCGGCGTCGAGCTCGACGTCGGCGGTGATGACGTTGACCAGGGTCGATTTGCCGGCGCCGTTGGGGCCGACGATGGCAAGCACCTCCCCGCACCGGATGTCGAGGTCGATGCCGGCGAGGATGGTGCGTTCGCCGAAGCTGACCTCGGCTCCGCGCACGGAGATGATCGGCTTGCCGGCGACGGGGAATTCCGGGCGGCGCACGGCCGATCTGCCCACGGTGATGATGCTCATGCCCACCCCCCTGATTCCTTGCGGCTGCGTCTGATGAGGTAGAAGAAGAACGGTCCGCCGACGAGCGAGGTGAGCATGCCGATGGGCAGATCGGCAAACTCGACGAGGGTGCGAGCGGCAAGATCGGCGATCGAGAGCAGCACGGCCCCGCCGAGTACGCTGGCCGGCAGCAGGAGCCGGTGCCCGGGCCCGATGATCATGCGGATGATGTGTGGGACGACGAGGCCGACGAAGGCGATGATCCCGCAGAAGGCGACAGCTGCGGAGACGAGCAGCGCGACGACGGCCATGACGATGATGCGCAGCCGCTCGACATTGATTCCGACATGACGGGCGCTCTTCTCCCCCAGCGACAGGATGTCGAGTCCCGGCGCGAGAGTCTGGGCGATGATGATCCCGAAGACGATGAGCGGGAGGATCAGCCCGACCTGGGACCATAGGCTGCCGTTGAAGCTGCCCATCTGCCAGAACACGATCTGTTCCCGCGCCGAGGTGGGTGCGGCGAAGGTGATGTACGCGATCGCGGCCCCGGCGATGGCATTGACCGCGACACCCGTGAGCACGAGCGTGATCACCTCTGTCCGCCCTCCCGAGCGGGAGACCGTGTAGACGATGAAGGTCGTGATCAGGCCGCTGACGAAGGCGAAGGTCGGGGTGGTGAAGGCACCGAGGAAGGTCCAGCCGAAGAGGATCGAGGCACTGGCGCCGACCGCGGCGCCGGAGGAGACTCCGACGACGCCGGGTTCGGCCAGCGGGTTGCCGAAGACGCCCTGCATCATGGCTCCGGCCACGGCGAGAGCGGCACCGACGAGGACGGTCATGACCACGCGGGGGAAGCGCACCTGCCACAGTGCCTCTTCGCCGAAATCGTGGCTCGGTCCCGGCAGCCAGTCGAGTCCGACTTTGCCCAGCAGTGAGCCGATGACCTCGAGCGGCGGGATGAAGAGCTGACCGATTGCGGCAGAGAGCACGGATGCGGCGATGAGGGCGATGATGAGGACGAGGAACAGGGTTCCCGCTCTGGCGGTGCGCTGGCCGCGGATGCGTCCGAGGTCGAGGCCGCCGTCCTCCCGGACGGCTTCGATACGGCTCGTCGGGGCGGGGCGGTTCGACGGGTCGGTGCGGCGGGATCGGCGCAGCGAGGTGTCCCGAATCTCGGTGGACTCACTCATGCCTCATCCTGTTCCAGTTCCTCATTGATCTCTTTCAGACGCTTCTCGATGGATTTCGGCGGATGGTCCGGGTGATAGGCGAGCTCGGGCGCGTAGATCGCGGTGCCGAGAGCCGCGAGCACCTGCGCCGAACGCGGGCCGAAGCTCATCACTTCGTAGTCGCTCATATCGACGAGCCGTCGATTCTTCCCTGCCGGAGTCTGTTTGATGCCGGGCAGTTCGAGAGCCTTGTCGATGCCTCCCACCGAGGCGAGCCCCAGGGTCATGACGATGATGACGTCGGGGGCTGCCTTGATGAGTGCCTCCGAATTCGTCGGCGACATGCCTTCGAATCCGACCTCGGCGGCGACATCGCGGGCGGAGACGGATTGGATGAGCGAATCCGCGCCGGAGCCGACGCCGAACCAGTAGTAGATGTTGCCGCGCAGATAGAGGAAGACCGTCCGCGGGCGATCGGCGGGATCCTCGGGAGCGAGCTTCGCGACGGCTTTCTGCGTGTCGTTGATCTCGCGGACGGTGCGTTCGGCGAGCTTGTCACCGAGTTCGGGCACACCGAGAGCATCCGCGACCTCCCGGATCTGCGGTCCCGCGGAGCGCACGCCGTCGGAATACGACGATGAGATGAAGATGACGGGAATGCCGGCATTGCGCAGCTGCAGCTGCGCGTCGTAGGGGCCGATGGTCGTGTCGGTGAGGACGACGTCGGGCGAGAGCGCGAGCACCGCCTCGGCGTTGATCTCATGTCCGCCTTGAGTGATCAGCGGCAGCTGCTCGGCACCGGGGACGACCTGAGTGAAGTCAGTGGCGATGTCTCTGCCGACGAGGTTGCAGCCGAGTCCGAGACCGACCACCGCGGCGGCGATCCCGCCGTTCTGGTTCATTGCGAGGATTCGGTCGGTCTTCTTCACCGTCTGCTCGGGACCGTCATTGCTCTTCACCGTCACCGGCAGGTTCGCTTCGTGCGCGGCAGTGTCGGAGACCGGCGGAATCTCGCCGGCCTGCGTATACGCGGTCGTCTGCCCCGTGATCTCCGTCGGGTCGGGCAGAGCTTTCCGGTCGACGTCGGGAACGTCGGGCAGATTCGGCGTCGACCGGGCGGGAGGCTGCTGACATGCGGCCTCACCTTGGGCGTTGATCGAACCGATGTTGTGGATTCCGTTGTTCCACAGCAGGACCGTCAGCACCAGACCGCCGGCGAGCCACGCGGTCCGGCGGAACGATCGACGGCGCACAGTCCTGCGCAAAGACCACTTCTGCATGAGTTAATCGAACATCCCTGAAAGTCATTTAATTAAGGCAAGGCTACTCATTCATAAGTAAGGCTAACCTTGGCTTTTTACGATATGTCTGTGTAGTCTATTTATCGTTCAGCGAATCCACAACTTCTGCTGATGATGAATCCAGGATCTTTTCCGAGGCCTGGCACCACGCGGTCTTCGCCGTGTGCGACGTTGAAAATGAGGAGAATCTATGACGCACAAGAGTGCGCGCGCACGTGCCGCGAAGGCACGACGCTTGACTTCGCCGCTGGCGGCCGGAGCGGCGATTGCAGCAGCCACCGGACTGCTGGGGATGGGCATGAGCGCCCCGGCATTCGGAGCGGTCGACAAGACCGTTGACGATGCTGTGTTCAGCTGGTCGGTCAACAACGAGTCCACCGGCGGCGCCTACTTCGGTGGGTGCAACTTCCTCGCAGCCGGTGAAGCCGGAGACACGGGCATGGCTCGCATCTGGACCGCCAAGGACGCAGGATCGATCTATTCCGTCGATGACGCGGGGAAGTTCACCGATGGGAACACCTCGATCGTCAAGACGAGTGGCGAACTGTCGGACTTCGACAGCCGCTGCACCGATGGTGAGGGCAACAAGGTCAACGGCAAGATCAACGCCGAAGCGCCGAACAACCACACAGGTGACCACGTAGAGATCAAGAACGGCACCGGAACGGTCGATCCCGACAACGACAATGCCTCCATCCAGTGGGAGGGCTCCTGGTCGTTCGCGTACTACGGCGGAATGACCTACTGGACGATCTCGGATCCGAAGCTCGAGGTCAAGAACGGCAAGGGCACCATCACCGGAACCTACTCCGGGTTCGGTGCCGATATGGACGATCTGAGCATCTGGAAGAAGCTCGATGCGCGTGACGGCGATATCGTCGAAATCCAGCAGGGCGAGGTCGATGTCACCGACTCGGGCTTCGAGTTCACCCCTGACTACCTCGGCGTGGAGACCGCCACCGACGGCCGCAACCTGCAGTCGCCGAAGTCGTCTGAGAACGAGTCCTGGTGGGGCGCCATGCCGCAGGACTGGATCGACTTCAACGTCGAGACCGGTCAGGACTCCTACTGGTACACCACCGCCGGAGCGAGCACCTCGATCCAGCCGCGGAAGAAGACGAATCCGCTCACTGTCGAGTACACAGCTCAGGCCGCAGCCCCCGACGTCTCGACGTCACACTCCGTGAAGTCCGCAAGCGCCGAGGACGGCCTCACCGTCAACGTCACAGGCGATGGCTACGACAATCTCCCCGATTCCAGCCTCGGCAAACCGTCGGCAGGCGCGTATGCCGCCATCGTTGATCGTGACCTCGCCAGCAAAGATGTCACCGCCGGCAACACGACCGCTGTGCAGTACGTGATGCCGCCGCAGATCAAGGACGGCAAGATCGACGTCGATGTCACCGCAAAGACCGTCGACCTCGACGAGTCGAAGGACTACGACGTGCTGACCTGGGTCGCCCACGGCCTGCCCACCGGAGATGCCGAGCTCTATCGCGAACCCATCGAACTGACCGACGAGCAGAAGAACGCCCTGTTCCCCGGTGACGACGATGCAGATGATGCAGCTGACGACGGCGCGACCGACGGAGCCGAAGCCGGTGACGACGGTGCAGCCGACGCCGCCGAGGGCGAAGCCGATGACAAGGGCGCAGCCGATGCGGCCGAAGGCGAAGCCGACGATAACGGCACCGCAGACACGGGCGCCGACGGTGCTGAAGCCGGTGACGACGGTGCAGCCGACGCTGCCGAAGGTGAAGCCGACGACAAGGGCGCAGCCGATGCGACCGAAGGCGAAGCCGACGGTGCCGAGTCCGACGACAATGGTTCAGCCGATGCAGCCGAGGGTGCGGAAGACGGGGCGTCGGATGCCGCTGAAGCCGGTGACGACGGTACGGCCGATGCAGCCGAAGGCGAAGCCGACGGGTCGAAGGCCGGCGCCGCAGCAGACGGATCGACCGACGGTTCCGACTCGGATGCCGGAGGCGCTGCCGACGGTGATGACTCCGACGGCGGTTCCGACGGTGACGAAGACAAGCCTGCCAAGCCGGTCGTCGCAGACCAGACAGTCGGCGAGGACCGTCTCGTCAAGGGCAAGACCGCCCCGAACGCCGAGGTGAATCTTGCCTGGACCCCCGTGGTCGTGAAGAACGCGGACAGCCAGATCAAGGCCTTCGCCGCGAAGGTCCCGTCCGAGGACAACGTCACGGTGACTGCCGACGCTGAGGGCAACTTCTCCGCCAAGGCCCCGAGCGCCAAGGGCACGTACGCCTACTCGGCAATCGCCACGGTCGACGGTGTTCCGTCCGACCCCGCCGAGTTCACCGTCACGGTGACCGAGGACGAAGCCGCCGATGACGACGCCGGCAGCGAAGGCAGCTCGGACGGCGGGTCAGCCGACGCCGCCGGATCCGGTGACGACGGTGCGACCGACGGAGCCGAAGCCGGTTCCGACGGCGGCTCGAGCGCCTCAGGCGGTGCGTCCGACGGCTCCGGCGCAGCAGGTTCGTCCTCTGCCGGATCCGAAGGTTCGTCGACAGGCGGCTCCGAGTCGGGCAGCTCCGACGGAGGAAACCTCCCGCGTACCGGTGCCGAGCTGATGACTCTGCCGATCGCGATCGGTCTTCTCATCCTCGGCGCAGGTTCTGTTATGTTCTCGCGGATGCGCAAGCGCTAGACTGACCTCAGACAAGTTCTGTAGTGAGCCAGCGAGTCCGTCCCGGTTCGGCACGAGAGTTCCGAACCGGGACGGACTCACCCCCATAGTCCCACTATCGCGAACCGTCATTCGGATCGACGATCTCTCAATGAGGAAACATCATGTCTGAACCGTTCTCCGCTCGCCTCAAGGCCAGCACCGCCACCATCCACGACGAGGTCGAACACACCACGTTCATGGTCGACCTCATGGAAGGACGGCTCGACGCAAGGGCCTACGCCCTGCTGCTCAAGCAGTACGACGTCATCTACGGCGTGCTCGAGTCGAAGTCACGGGAGTTCGCCGACGATCCTGTCTTCGCGCCGTTCTTCGACGCCCATCTGTTCCGGGCCGACCGCATCGCCGCCGACCTGGCCGCGCTCGACGGCACCGAACTGCCTGTCATGCCCAGCGCCACCGCCTATGCCGCGCACCTGGCGGGACTCGACCGCGCCGAGCAGGTCATCGCCCACCACTACACGCGCTACCTCGGCGACCTCTCCGGCGGTCAGGCGATCGGCACCCTCATGGGCCGGCACTACAGTCTGCCGGCGACCTCGCTGACGATGTGGGATTTCGCCGAGCTCGGCAAGACGAAGCCGTACAAGGACGCCTACCGCCGACTCCTCGACCAGGTTGCGGCAACCGGCGGTGACGAGCAGATCGTCGTCGACGAGACGATGGAAGCGTTCCGACTCAATGGAGCGCTGCTCGTCGACCTCACCGAGGCGACCGATAACCGTGCGGTTCCCGTCGCCTAGGTGTACTTCCCCGACACGTTGTGAACGGTAGTTGAAACACAACGAAGACCTCCGATACCGATATGGGTAACCACACTCATGATCGAGTCCCGGAGGTCTTCATGACACACCGTAACGCACCACTGACCATCGAGGGCAGACGCCGCCTTGTCGCTCTCGTCATCGATGATGGATGGTCCCAGCGCCGAGTCGCCGAACGCTTCCAAGTCTCATCGGCAACAGTGTCCAGATGGGTGCGTCGACACCGTGCAGGCGATGGTCTCGACGACCGCTCGAGCCGACCACACCACAGCCCTGCACGACTGTCGACCAAACGGGAACGACGTATCCTCGCGTTGCGGATCACTCGGCGGTGGGGTCCGCACCGGATCAGCTACCACCTTCACATCCCACGCTCGACTGTCGGTCGAGTCCTGAACCGGTACCAGATGCCGTTGTTGGCTCATGTCGACCAGATGACCGGGCTGCCGGTGCGTAAGCCGGCCCCGATCCGTTACGAGGTCGAGGCTCCCGGGCGCCTGGTCCATGTCGATATCAAGAAGCAGGGCCGGATCCCCGACGGGGGCGGGTGGCGTGCTCATGGGCGTGGGTCAGCTCAGGACAGGAAAGTCGGCTCCCATCGAGGTCGTGCCGCCCGGGCCGGAGCTGCGGGCTCGCGTGGGTACCGGTTCCTTCACCACGCTGTCGATGACTACTCGCGAGTCGCGTACTCCGAGATCCTCGATGATGAGCGCAAGGATACTGCGTCCGGGTTCTGGCGGCGTGCGGACGAGTTCTTCGCGAGTATCGGTGTTCAGGTCACGGCAGTGATGACCGATAACGGATCCTGCTACCGTTCTCGGGCCTTCGCGGAGGCTCTTGGTGAGGGTGTGAAACACCGCAAAACGAAACCCTACCGACCACAGACGAATGGGAAGGTCGAGCGATTCAACCGGACTCTCGATGCCGAGTGGGCTTATACGAGGGTGTATGCCAGCGAAGCCGAGCGTGCAGCGGCCTACGAGGCGTGGGTCCATGACTATAATTTCCATCGACCCCATACCGGTATTGGCGGACTCACACCATCAGCTCGTGTTCACAACCTCACGGGGAAGTACACCTAGGGCGCGACTTGAGAAGGATCAGTCGCCGATCCGCAGACGCATGAGAATTCCCGCGGCGCCCGGATAGTAGTCCGGGCGCCGCCCCCATTCCTCGAACCCGAAGGATGCGTACATCCCCAGCGCCGCAGCATTGCGTTCGTCGACCTCGAGGTGGACGACCTCGGAACCGCGTTCCTTCGCCCAATCGATTCCCGCCTGCAGCAGGGCACGTCCGATCCCTGTGCCGCGCGCAGCCTCGGTGGTGGCGATCGTCATCACATCGGCTTCCGCACCGGCCCCCGACATGACGATCCACCCTGCCAACTCCCCCGCCGAGGCGGTCCTGGCGGCGAGCATGACCGTGCCGTTCTGCGCCTTGACCGACCAGTAGTAGCCGAGCGTCCAGGCTGTGGGTCCGAAGATCGCCGCATCGTGGTCGGCCACCTCGGCGAGGTCCCACCAGGGAAGCTCGGCGATGGTCGTGGAGGTCATTTCAATGAGCTCTCGCGTACCGGGGTTGCTTTCGCATCGGGTTCGCGCAGGTATTCGGGGACCGGGTCGGCAAGGTCTCGACCGGCGGCGAGTTCCCGTGCCGCCGCGAAGGCAAGATACTCGGCACGAGGATCGGTGATCGACTCAGAGGTCGACGCTCCGAGGACGTCCGGATAGAGGAGGAATCCGCGGCCGAGCTTCTGATCGATCGTATCGAGCCGGTAGCCGTTGTCGGCGAGAACTGAAGCAACTTCGGCCGGTTTGGCCACGAACGGCCCGGCGTTCAGCGTGGCGTCGGCGGAGTCGTAGACGCTGAAATAGACCTCTTTGCGGCGGGCGTCCGAAGCGATGAGGACGGGGCGAACGGATTCGGTCGCGGCGGGCGACGCGACCTCCGACGCAAGTGCTGGGGAGCCTTCGGCACTGCGGACGAACTCTTCGACGATCGCGGCTTGGGACAGCAGTCCCTTGACGGGAATCCCACGAGCCTGACCGACGGCGATTCCGGAGGCGATGCCCACCCGCAGACCGGTGAAGGGTCCGGGTCCGATGCCGACGACGACGAGTTCGGGTTGGGCATCCTCGGCGAGCACGCCGGCGAGCGCAGGACCGATGAACTCAACGTGTCGACGTTGGTCATCGGCCTGTTCGGCCGCGATGACCGAACCGGTGTCCGTATCCACGAGGGCCACAGAGGCCGACTGCGAGGTGTCGATGGCCAGAACGATCATGATTCGTCTCCCTCATCCGCGAAGTCCTCGGCAGGCAGATCTGCAGAGGCCGGGTCGTCGACTCGCACGCCTGCCAGCGCCGAGACAGCGGCTTCAACCGCCGGCATGCGTTCGATCCATGCATCCCCGCGGCCGGTGAGGTCGACGGTGCGTCGTTCGTCCTCCACCTCGTCCTCGTCGTCCACACCGACCGAGTCATCGTCCCCCGCGGCTTCATCCCACACCGGGGTGATGGTGATGTCGAGGTGATCGCTGCTGAGCTGCTCGGCCAGGCCGGCTCCCCATTCGACGACCGTGATCGACTCGTCGAGTTCGGAGTCGAGGTCGAGATCTTCGAGCTCCTCCCCGTCGGCCAACCGATACGCGTCGACGTGGACGAGGGCGGGTCCGCCAGAGCGCGACGGGTGTTCGCGGGCGATGACGAACGTCGGCGACGTGATCCGCCCGGCCACGTCGAGGGCTTTGCCCAGCGACTGCGTGAACGTCGTCTTCCCCGCTCCGAGGTTGCCCGTGAGGATGAGCAGATCACCGGCGCGCAGATGGTCGGCCAGGACCGCAGCGAACGTGCGCATCTGCTCCAAGGATTCGAGATGGACCCTCATCGCCCGTCTCCCTTCCGGGCGACCCGGTCGACCCGGGCGCTGAGCTGGGTGACGATCTCGTAGTTGATCGTGTTCGCCCAGGTCCCCCATTCGGCCGCGCTCGGCCCACCGGGACCGAAGATGACGACCTCGTCGCCGATGGCCACCTCATCGTTGCCGGCACCGATGTCGATGATCATCTGATCCATGGCGATACGCCCGACGACGGGGTAACGACGATCCCGGATGGCCACCTCGGCGCGGTTCGAGGCTGCCCGCGGCAGTCCGTCCCCGTACCCACCGGGCACGAGCGCGAACCGGGTGTCGGTCGCGGCGGTGAACGTCAGCCCGTAGGAGGCGCCGTGACCTGCGGGAATGTCCTTGAGATTGATGACGCTGGAGGTCAGCCGCATGACCGGCCGGAGCCCGAGAGCCGACGGATCTCCGTCTTCGAGCGGGGACAGACCGTAGAGGGCGAGCCCCACCCTCGCCGAGGTGCCCGGGCACGGTCCCAGAGTGAGCGCTCCGGGTGAGTTCGCGATGTGCACATCCAGGTCATCCGATTCGCCGAGGCGGCCGTCCGCGGCGTCGAGCACGGCCCGCAGCTGCCCATGGGCGGAGGAGAAGACCGCGCTCTGCGCAGCGGTCTCGGGGCGTTCGGGTTCGTCGGCGACCGCGAAGTGGCTCATGATTCCGACGATGCGTATATCGGCGCCGGCCTCGGGGTTCCCGGAGTCGTCGGTGTGGCTGTCTTCGGCGTGGCGGCGCAGCCAGTCGAAGGCACGGACGAGTGCTTCCGGGGACAGACCGTTGCGGCCGAGTCCGGTGTCGATCTTGAGATGGGCGCGGGCGGTGACGCCGGTGCGGCGGGCTGCCTCGGCGAGTCGGTCGAGGGCGCCGACCGTCGAAATTCCCAGTTCGATGCCGGCGCGAACCGCCTCGTCGAGGTCGATGGTCGGTCCGTAGAGCCAGGCGAGGATCTGCGCTTCGGGGCCGAGCAGGCTGCGCAGACGAAGGGCTTCGGGGATCGTGGCCACACAGAACTCGCGCCACCCGGCCGAGAAGAGAGCGGGTGCGACGAGGTCGATGCCGTGGCCGTAGGCGTTGGCTTTGACGACGCATTTGAGGCGGGCGGGTGAGAGCCGATCGGCAAGGACGGCGGCGTTGTCGCACAGGGCCGCCTCGTCGATCTCGGCCCGTACGAGAGCCTCGGGGATGTCGAAAGATGTCACTGGATAAGACTACCGCCGACCCCCGTCGACCAGCACCTTCGCTACGCTGATCCCCCTCGGCATTCGGCTCCGGTGCCGGTGTCGCAGGTGCAGCCGACGACGTGTTCGGCGAAGACCGGCTCGACGAGCCATTCGATGAAGAAGGAGACAGCATGCACACCACACCAGCCCGCATCCTCGCGATGGTGGTCGCGGCCGTCCTGTTTGCGACAGGCCTCACCGTGATCGGACAGACCGGTCCTGCCGAGGCGGCCGCGAAGTACTGCACCGGCGTCGAGTCGAACAGCTCGGTGACGGCCGCGAAGGCCATCGAGGTCAAGCAGCGGTCGACGATCACCGCCGATATCTACCTGTGCAAGAAGTCCGGCGACCGGTACGTCCGCGACAGCGGCCCGTTCAAGGCCCGCCTCGGCTACAACGGCACCACGTCGAGCAAACGGGAAGGTGACGGCAAGACCCCGAAGGGTGTGTTCTGGATGCGCGATGGCTTCGGCACCTCGGCGAATCCCGGGCTGGGCAGGCCGTGGACGAAGGTCACCCGCGATCATGTCTGGGTCGACGGTGACGCGACGAAGGCCGAGGGCTACAACACGATGCAGCGGAAGTCCGAAGGGTACAAGGGCGAATCTCTCTACCAGCCGAAGCCGTACAAGTATGCCCAGGTCATCGGCTACAACGAGGCTCGCACACCGGGGAAGGGATCGGCGATCTTCCTGCATGCGAACACGGAGTCGATGAAGACCGCCGGCTGTGTGTCGATGTACGAGTCCAGTCTCGTCAAGGCGATGAAGTGGGAGGGCTCGACGAAGACGCAGATCCTCATCCACTGAGGTTATGCCCTGTCCCGACTGTTCGAACCATTCCGCTGCTTCGGAGCAATCCGCAGTCCGACAGCATCCCCCGCAGGGACTACGTATCGGGCGGTGATTCGCTACCCCTTGGTGATGACTCCGAGCTGGACACCCGGCTCATATGGGACTCACCGACGAGGAGGACAGCGACATGGAACGAACCGGTCGACAGACAGAATTATCCACTGAACAGACAGACGAACACGAGCGGCAGGGGGCCTGGACGCCCAGACGCGTCGCGGTGACGGCACTGTCCACCGCTTTGGCGGCCGGAATCGTCGAAATGGCCGCACATCTGTGGCCGTTCACCGACCTTGCGGACAACGCCGGGGCGGTGGTCATCCGCCTGGCCGTCTACGCCCTCGTCGCCGTCGTGATCCTCCAATTCGCTCGCGGCAGGCAGTGGGCTCGGATCGTCCTGCTCGTCGGGCTCGGCGTGATCGGGACGGCATCGCTGCTCGTCGAACCCGACATGTGGCTGTTCGGCGATGCCGATTTCGGCGCTTACTTCGCCGGTCTCGACGGCCCGGGCGCGGTGATGCTCGTCAGCCGAGTCGTGCATCTGTCTGCGGTGGCCGTCGGTGTGGCCGCCATGCTCGTCATGCACCCACGGAAGGTCGCCGGCGTGACCGGGTGAGCGGATTCAGTCGGTGCCGTGGATGAGTTCGCCGACCACCTCGGCGAGGGCATCGGCGAATCCGGACGCGGTCACCGCGCGTCTGCCGGCCTCGTTGTGCAGCAGCACTCCGAGACCGGCCAGGCGAGCCCACTCGCGGGGTGGACGCGTCCGATCGTCACTGTCATAGCGGCCGTGGGCGGCGGTGATCGCGGCGAGCGTGCCGAGGATCCCGGCGAGCACGTCCCCGGAGCCCGCCGTGGCGAGGGTGCCCGGCCCCGGCGCGGGCAGAACGACGTGTCCGTCGGGGGCGGCGATGACCGTGTGATGGCCTTTGAGCAGGACGATCGCTCCGGTCAGCTCCGCGGCTCGCCGCGCCCATCGCATCGGGTTCGCCCCGATCCGACCGGCGGTGATGATCTCGCCGAGGAGGCGGCTGAGCAGCCGCGCCAGCTCGGCGGCGTGCGGGGTGATGATGAGCGGGCGGTCGGCCAGCCAGGTGCCTGCCATCGATTCGGCGCGGGCGATCATGTCGAGGCCGCCTGCGTCGACGACGACCGGTGTGCGGTTGCCGGCCAGCGCCTCGGCGATGCCCTGCACGAATTCGGGTTCGGGGTCGCCCGGGCCGAGGACGACGGAGTCGATGCGTCCGGAGGCGTTGACGACCTCGGGGTGGAGGCCGAGGACGTATTCGGCGACGAGCGGGGAGCCGAGATAGCGGACCATCCCTGCTCCGGTGTTCACCGCCGAGGTGGTGGTGAGCACGCCCGCGCCAGGGTAGTCCTCGGAGCCGGCGAGGACCCCGGTGACACCGCGGGAGTACTTGTGCCCGGTCTCATCGGGGCGCGGAAATCCGGTGACGAGATCATCGTGATCGAGCAGCTCCGCGGCGGCCGAGCTGGGGTCGAGGCCGAGGCCGATATCGATGACGTCGATGGTTCCGATGAACTCGTCCACACGCGGATCGATGAGTTCGGCCTTGAGTCCACCGAAGGTCACAGTGCGGTCGGCGTGGAGTCTTTTCTCTGCCCCGGTGTGGTTCGGGTCGAGGTCGGAGGGGACGTCGACGGCGATGAGGCGGCCGGTCCGGTACGGGGCCCAATCGGCGATAAGTGAGGAGATGTGGTCGGGCAGTCCGCGCCGACCGCCGGTGCCGAGGATGCCGTCGAGGACGAGATCGGCCCGGGAGAGTTCGCGCAGAGCGTCGGCCCGGGCCGCATCGGCCTCGGCCGAGGTGAACGCGATGACCTGCGCACCGGCGCTGTGTGCCGCGGCCAGTCCATCGTCGTGAGTGCGATCGAAGAGGGTGATGACCGTGACGGCGGCACCGCGCCTTCCCAGAGTCGCCGCGGCGAAGAGTGCGTCCCCGGCGTTGTTGCCGGGCCCGGCCAGTACGCTCACGCGGGTGCCGCTGACCTGTCCGTGATCGGCCTTCAGCATGGCGGCCGCACTGTTCGCCAGCGCTCGGGCAGCCCGGGCCATGAGCGGGATGCCGGCTTCGAGCAGCGGCTTCTCGGCCTCCCTGATGGTTTCACTCGGGTAGGCGAACACGCTCATCGACTGTTCCTCTTCACAATTCTGCTCCTGATACGACGTCGCCCTGCACGGGACCTATCCCTGCACCGTATGCCGTTTCCACCGTCCGGGCCAGGGGTCGGGCGGATCACCCCTCAGCTAACTGCGCCAGACGGCGCCCGGCCAGATGAGCGAGGAACAGGGCCTGGTCGGCGAGACCGTCGTCGCTGTGGCGGGCGCGCGGGGAATGGTTGGCCTCGCGTTCGTCGACCGGCAGATTCGGCAGCGCCACCCCGAAGTGTCCGTAGGCTCCGGGCACGGCGTCGAGCACACGGGAGAAGTCCTCGGAACCGGGCAGCGGATTCGCCTTGCGCACGGTCCGCTGCTCGCCGAAGAGGTCGGTGAAGGTGGAGAGGAAGAACTCGGCTTCGGCGTCGTCGTTGATCGTCGGCGGCAGGATCTGCTCGTACTCGACGTCGGCGCTCAGACCGTGGGCGGCGACGAGGTCACGAACGAGCTGAGGCAGCTCCACCTCGGCGCGGGAGGTCACAGCTTCCGAGAACGTGCGCACACTGACGACCAAGGTCGCGAAGTCGGGGACGACATTGGGAGCGGTGCCGCCGTTGAACTGGCCGACGGTGATCACGAGCGGGTCGAAGATGTCGAAGCGGCGGGTGACGTACTCCTGCAGCTGGCCCACGAGCATGGCACCGACCTGGATGGGGTCCTTGCCGGTGGCCGGGCGGGAGGCGTGCGTGCCCTTGCCGTTCACGGTGATCGTCATCTTCGAAAACGCCGCCATGTACGGACCGGGGCGGGAGCTGGCGACCCCGAGGTCGGCGTCGGCGGAGACGTGGATGCCGAAGGCGGCTTTGACGCGGGGACCCGCGGCGTCGAGGACGCCTTCGTCGATCATCTTCCCGGCCCCGTCATAGCCTTCTTCACCGGGCTGGAACATGAACACGACGTCGCCGGGCAGGGAGTCGCGGTCGCGGTGGAGGAGTTTGAGTGCGCCGACGAGCCCGGCGGTGTGCAGGTCGTGGCCGCAGGCGTGCATCCTCCCCGAGGTGGCCGCGAAGTCGAATCCGGTCGCCTCGGCGACGGGCAGTCCGTCCATATCCCCGCGCAGGAGCACGGCAGGTACGACTCCGGTCGAGTCCTCCTTGCGGGCACCGCCGCGCAGGACGACGACGATCGACGACAGCCTCTCCCCCGTGCTCACCTCGACGTCGAGGCCTTCGATGGCGTCGAGGACGAGCTTCTGCGTCACCGGCAGGTCGAGTCCGACCTCGACGTTCTCGTGCAGGGCACGGCGCAGGGTGACCAGACCGGGCGCGATGTCGTTCGCGTCATCGGCGGTGGGCAGGTGCACCTGGGTGGCGGCCGCCTCGACGGGGGTCGGGATCGTGGGGGCGGCGAGGTCGGCAGCGGCGGTGTTGTCGGTGTCGTTGGGAAGTGAGCTCATGCCCTGAGTCTATTACCCACCAGGCGCAGGCGGATTGAGACCGATCAGCCTTCCTAGAAATCCGCGCGCTACGCGTGATTCTTCCGGCGGCAGTGATCGATCAGCAGTCTTCGCAATGGAGCCGCTACAGTCCTGTAGCGTCTCTGGCCTCATCGACGAGCTCATTGAGGATCGTGATCAGGCCGGGGATTTCGGTTGTGGTCGCCAACCAAAGTATTTCGTAGTTGATGTCACCGTATTCATGGGCAAGGACGTTCCGCAGCCCAACGATTCGTTCGAGTCCGGGCACACGAGCAGCGGTGTCGGCATCGTCTCTGCGGAGGCGCTTCAGCGCCTCCCCCAAAATCTCCAGTTGGCGCTCGATCGCTGAGCGAACGACGAGATCGGAAATGAATTCCTCTTCGGTCTTGCCGCCAGCAAACTCACGGACCAGCTTCGCCGCTTCAGCAGCATCCCAGAGATGCGCACCTGTCTTACGCTGCATAGACATCCCGCGCACTCTCGAACGCGGCCGCTTTGAAGAAGGGGTTCTTCACCGAGCGTTCCATGACCAGATCGACTCGCCGTCCGACGATCCGCTCCAGCTCAGCCTTCAGATCGAAGTAGTCGTGGAATAGATTGTCCCGTTCCGGTCGAAAAGTGACGAGGAAGTCGATGTCGCTCGTCTCCGGATTGAACCGATCCGTGAGCACGGACCCGAAAATGCGAAGCCGTTCCACACCGAATCTTTCGCAAGCGCTCCTGATTGCGTCAGTGTCGAGTACCACGGCGGATTCCATAAATCTATTCTCCCAGATCGGGAGCGACTCAACCAGGCCATATAACAGTTCCTTGCGAATACATTCACCTCCATCGGACGTGAACCGTACGCGGTGGTGGGCGATGGACGGATCTCATGAAGCGTCAGGGGTCCCGGTTCTCGGTGGCAGACAGAGAATTCAGCGAAGCTCACCATGTTGATCGATACGGCATACTGATCGTCATGGCCCAGGACATAGACCTTCGTGTGCGATTCACTGTTGATGACGCCCACCTATCTGCGCTCCATGCACGAGCGTTTGGACACTCAGGTGGAGAGGTGAAACCGTGGGGAGCGCGCCTGAAGCGGCACAGCCTGACGTGGATCGGTGCGTTCTCCGACGACCAGTTGATCGGGTTCGTCCACGCCTGTTGGGACGGCGGGGTGCACGCGTTCGTCCTCGACACAATTGTTGATCCGGGACATCAGAGGCGTGGTATCGGAAAACGACTGGTCCAGACTCTCGTTCATGAAATCAAAGCCGCCGGCTGCGAATGGGTGCATGTCGACTATGAGCCGCACCTCGAAGTTTTCTATCATGATTCGTGCGGGTTCAGCCGAACACATGCTGGTCTACTGAGACTCGCGTCCCGATGATGCTCGACTGTGCAAGAAGTCGACGGTTCAGACCAGCCCGTGGTGGGCGGCGAAGGGATCCCAATCGGGATCGGTGTGGATATCCAACTCGATCTCACGGGCGACGGTGGCGGCCGCCTCGGCGCCGTAGAGATGGGTGATGAGTGCCGCAGTCATGTCCATGCCAGCGGCCACACCCGATGAGGTCCATCGATCCCGGTCCTCGACCCATCTGGCCTGCGGTATCCAGGTGACATCCTCGCCGTGTTCGGACGCCCACGTGAAAGCCTTCTTGTTCGACGTCGCCCGGTACCCGTCGAGCAGGCCGGCGGCAGCGAGCACCGCCGAACCGGTGCACACAGAGGTGATGAGCTCGGCACCGGCCGACCAGTTCACGAGGCGGTCGAGGAATGCTCGGTCGTCGACCAGCTGCCGGGTGCCCATCCCGCCGGGAACCATGACGATGTCCGGGTTGCTCGCTGTGTCGAAGGACTCGGTGACGATAACCTCGATGCCCTGAGCGCCGCGGACGGGCCCAGGCTGAGCGGCGACATAGGAGAGGGTGAAGGAATCCGGGAGACGGCTGAAGAGTTCGACGGGGCCGAATACATCGAGAGCTTCGAAGCCGTCGAAGAGCACTACCGCCACATTGCTAGTCATTGAGTCCATCGAATCATTGTCCCAGCTGCAGCGTAAGTCTTCCTGCCGCGGATTCAGTCTTCCGGCCGAAGAACTCGCTTGTACATCGAATGGGTGAAGTGCTCCGCGGCGCCTTCGATGCCGGGGCTCAGCGACGGCCCGTCGCCCTCGGCGATGACGAAGGTCATCGTCAGGTGCGCATCGTGGGTGATCGACAGGTGGATGTTCGTTCCGCCGATGGCACGGAAGTGCTCGAGCACGAGCCCGCGCAGACGGAAACTCGGCGCACCGGACCTCGCGGGGACCACCTCGGCGGACTGCCACGGCAGCCATCCGGGGAAGCCGATCGCCTTCTTCAGCGCCTCCTTCGCGGAGAATCGTGCCGCCAAGGAGGCATCCGTCCGGCGTTTGCCGTTGCGTTTGAGCTGCTCACCGGGAGTGAGCAGACGATCGAGGAGTTCGGGCACGCGTTCGATGTGCTCCGCGAAGCGAGGCACGTCGGCAATGTCAGTTCCGATGCCTAAAATCGCCATAACCGGTCCTCCTCAGGCTCCTCGACGGCAATCGGTGCCGGGCGATCTCCCGTCCGGCACCGAGGCGGATCATTCGACCGTGACCGACTTCGCGAGGTTGCGCGGCTGGTCGACGTCGAGGCCCTTGGCCGTGGCCAACTCCATCGCGAAGATCTGCAGCGGAACCGTCGTCAGCAGCGGCGCCATGAGCGTCGTCGTCTCGGGCACGTAGATGACCTCGGAGGCGAACTGATCGACCTCTTCGTCGCCCTCCTCGGCGATGACGACGGTGTTCGCACCGCGGGCGCGGACTTCCTGGATGTTCGAGATGACCTTCGCATGCAGCGAATCCCGGCCGCGCTTGGATGGGACGACGATGATGACGAGCTGACCGTCGTCGATGAGCGCGATCGGTCCGTGCTTGAGCTCACCTGCGGCGAAGCCCTCGGCGTGGATGTACGCGAGCTCCTTGAGCTTGAGCGCACCCTCCATCGCCACCGGGTAGCCGACGTGACGGCCGAGGAACAGCACCGAACCGACGTCCTGGTTGCGGTCGGCCAGCGCGAGGACCTGCGACTTGGTCTCGTCGAGGATGTGCTGGATCTTCGCAGGGATGGACTGCAGCTCGGCGAGGATCGTGCCGATCTCGTCGCGGAACTTGTTGCCCCGCAGCTGGGCGAGGTAGAGGCCGAGCAGGTAGCAGGCGACAACCTGCGACAGGAAGGCCTTCGTCGAGGCCACGGCGATCTCCGGGCCGGCGTGGGTGTACAGCGCGGCATCGGATTCGCGTGGGATCGTCGAGCCGAAGGTGTTGCAGATCGCGATGACCTTCGCACCTTGCTGACGTGCGTGGCGGACGGCCATGATCGTGTCCATGGTCTCACCGGACTGCGAGATCGCCACGACGAGCGTCTTCTCCGTGACCACCGGATCCCGGTAGCGGAATTCGTGGGCCAGCTCCACCTCGGTGGGGATGCGGCACCAGTGCTCGATCGCGTACTTCGCGACCTGACCGGCGTACGCTGCGGTGCCGCAGGCGATGACGACGATCTTGTCCACGGACTTGAGCACGTTCTCATCTATGTGCATCTCGTCCAGCGTCAGGCGGCCCTCGGTGTCTAGGCGGCCGAGCAGAGTATCGGCCACGGCCTGCGGCTGATCGTGGATCTCCTTGTCCATGAAGGACGCGAAGCCGCCCTTCTCCGCCGAGGCGGTGTCCCAGTCGACCTCGAACTGCTCACCCTCGACGGGGTTGCCATCGGTGTCCGTGATCGTAACCGTCTCCGGGGTGATGGTGACGACTTCGTCCTGGCCGATCTCGACGGCTGTGCGGGTGTAGTCGATGAACGCGGCGACGTCGGAGCCGAGGAAGTTCTCGCCCTCACCGAGGCCGATGACCAGCGGTGAGTTCCGGCGCGCGGCGACGACCTGACCGGGAGCGTCGGCGTGGACGGCGAGCAGGGTGAACGCACCTTCGAGTTCGGTGGCGGTCTTGCGCATCGCGGCGGTGAGGTCGCCGGTCACCTTGTAGTTCTTCGCCAGCTGGGCGGCGGCCACCTCGGTGTCGGTCTCGGAGAGGAACTCGACGCCCTCGGCGACGAGGTCCTTCTTCAGGTGGGCGAAGTTCTCGATGATCCCGTTGTGGATGAGCGCGAGCTTGCCGCCGTCGGCCAGGTGCGGGTGGGCGTTGAGGTCGGTGGGTCCACCGTGGGTGGCCCAGCGGGTGTGGCCGATTCCGGTCTGCGCAGCGGGCAGCGGGTTGGCCTCGATCTCCTCGGTCAGGGCGGAGAACTTTCCGGCCTTCTTCGCCGAGGCGAGCTGACCGTCGGGCGTCACGAGCGCGACGCCGGCCGAGTCGTAGCCGCGGTACTCGAGCCTCTTCAGGCCGCCGAGCACGACATCGAGCGCCGAGTGGTCGGCATTGTCAACGGGGGCCTTGGATACATAGCCAACGATTCCACACATGAGGGAGATTTTACGCACTGATAGCCGATCTCGGGTATTCCGGCGAGTCACGATCGGGTCAACGTGACGAACTGCACGCGCACGCGGGCGCGGGAGAGGATGGTCGGGGCACACCTGACGGGGCCGGAGACGGAACGGTCACCTCGGTGAGGGTGGGGCGCCTCGGTGGGGTGGGGCTCCTCGGTGGGGGTGGGGGCTTTCGCCGACCTGGGGCGGGTGGCGAACATGACGCATGACACAATGGTGGGATGAGCCATGTCGACCCTCAGTTGGACCGTGCGCGCAAGCTCGCCGGCCTCAATACCGCCCGGCGCAGCGAGCCGGACACGACGTCTCCGTTCTGGGAGTTCGATCGGGAGGTGTGGGGTACGCTCGCCCAGGCTACGCCGCTTCCGCTGAAGCAGCGCGATATCGAACGGCTGCGCGGGCTCGGGGATCGGATCAACCTCGACGAGGTGGCCCAGGTCTATCTGCCCCTGTCACGACTGCTCAACCTCTACGTCTCCGCACGGCGGGCGAAGCACGACCTGACCAGGGAATTCTTCTCTCCGCTGCACGAACGCGGGTTGGAACCGCAGGATGCCAAGCGCACGCCCTTCGTCATCGGCGTCGCCGGATCGGTGGCCGTGGGCAAGTCGACGACGGCACGTGTGCTGCGCGAACTGCTCGCCCGCTGGCCCGACACTCCGCGCGTCGAGCTCATCACCACCGACGGATTCCTCTACCCCAACGCCGAACTCGACCGTCGCCGCCTCAACGGGCGGAAGGGATTCCCCGAATCCTACGATCGGCGCAAGCTGCTCAAGTTCATCTCCGCCGTGAAATCCGGGGCCCCCGAAGTCCGTGCACCTGTGTACTCGCACCACACCTATGACATCGTTCCCGGCGCCGAGGTGGTCGTGCGCTCCCCCGATGTCCTCATCGTCGAGGGCCTCAACGTCCTCCAACCCGCCCGCCCCCGTCAGGACGGGACCGTGGGCTTGGCCATCAGCGACTACTTCGACTTCTCCGTCTACGTCGATGCGCGCTCCCGTGATATCCGCCAGTGGTACATCTCGCGGTTCCTCAAACTCAAGCACGGTGCGTTCCAGGACGAGGACTCCTACTTCCACCGCTACTCGCAGCTCGACGACGACGAAGCGATCACCTTGGCCACGGAGATCTGGGACTCCATCAACTTCCCGAACCTGCGCGAGAACGTCCAGCCCAGCCGCGGCCGAGCCGATCTCGTGCTCCACAAATCCTCCGACCACACCATCCGGAAGGTGCAGCTGCGGAAGCTGTGACGGGAGTCGCTGGTGGGCCTGGGACCTCGGACGGGGCGGGCCGCCTCGGCGAGCTTGCGATGGTACCTGTGATGGGAGTCGCCGGGCGGTGAGGAAATAGTTTCACCGCTCTGGCGGTTGCACAGTGTGCACTGAACTACTCACCGCCGGCAGGCCACCCGCCCGCGGCGGCGGCCGGATGCGAGCGATCCTCGCGCCGTCACGGGCTCCCCCGTGCATGCTCGGTCGTTTCGACAGCAGAAAGGGACCCAGTATGAGCGTGCCATCCGCACATCACCTCATGTACTCCTCGGTAAAGAGCAAGAAGACCCCCGAGACGCGCATCCAACCGGGCATCTACAAGCGGATCGCCGGGTATGCGACCCGGCACAAGCGCAAACTCATCATCTTCCTGCTGCTGTCCGTGCTCACCGCGGGCATCGGCGTCCTCAACCCGGTCCTCGCCGGCGACGTCGTCAACGCGATCACCGGCGGCGGGCCCGTGTCCACGGTCGTATGGCTGGCCGTGGCCATCGGCGGGTTGGCCATCGCCGATGCGGCCATCTCGATCACGAACCGGTACCTGTCCTCACGGATCGGCGAGGGACTCATCTTCGATCTGCGCACGGCCGTCTATGATCACGTCCAGTCGATGCCGATCGCATTCTTCAATCGCACCCGCACCGGCGCCCTGGTCTCCCGGCTCAATACGGACGTCATCGGTGCGCAGCGGGCGTTTTCGAACACCCTGTCCGGCATCGTGTCGAACTGCGTCTCCCTGGCCCTGACCGTCGGCGTCATGGTCACGATCTCCTGGCAGGTGACCGTGCTGTCGATCCTGCTGCTGCCGCTGTTCATCATCCCCACCCGAATGCTCAGCGGAAAGCTCGCATCCCTGCAGTTCGAAGCGGCCAACAATTCCGCAGACATGTCGACCCGCATGACCGAGCGCTTCTCCGCCGCCGGTGCCACCCTGGTCAAACTCTTCGGCAATCCCCACCAGGAGAACGAGGAGTTCGCCGACCGCGCCGGCCAGGTCCGCGATATCGGGGTCAAGGTCGCGATGCTGCAGTCGACGTTCGTGTCCTCGCTGACTCTGGTCTCCGCCCTGGCGCTGGCTCTCGTCTACGGCGTCGGCGGTGCACAGGCCGTCGTCGGCAACCTCAACGCCGGTCAGGTCGTGACCCTGGCACTGCTGCTGACCAGGCTCTACACGCCGCTGACGATGCTCGCCAACGCGCGCCTGGACATCCAGAGCGCAGTGGTGTCGTTCCAGCGGGTGTTCGAGATCCTCGATCTCGTGCCCTACTTCAAGGAGCCGTCGCAGCCGAAGGCCCTGCCCGCCGGCGGGTTGGATGTGCAGTTCGATCACGTCGACTTCGCCTACCCCAGCGCCTCGCAGGTCAGCTTGGCCAGCCTCGAAGACGTCTCCGTGCTCGACACCCGCAGCGGCGATCAGGTTCTCCATGACCTGAGCTTCACGATTCCCGCCGGGCACACCGTCGCCCTCGTCGGATCCTCGGGTGCGGGAAAGTCGACGATCGCGTCGCTGCTGCCGCGGCTCTACGACGTCACGGGCGGCTCGATCACCATCGGCGGAGTCGATGTTCGCGATCTGTCGTTCGCCGATCTGCGCGAGGCCGTCGGCGTCGTCACCCAGGACGGACATGTCTTCCACGAGTCGATCCGCGCCAACCTGGCGCTGGTCAATCCCGATGCCACCGAGGAGCAGATGCTCGATGCCATCGAACGGGCACAGCTGAAAGGCGTCATCGATGCGCTTCCCGACGGACTGGACACCGTCGTCGGTGAACGCGGGTACCGTCTCTCCGGAGGCGAGCGTCAGCGCCTGACCATCGCCCGGATGCTGCTGGCGTCTCCGGAGATCGTCGTGCTCGATGAGGCCACCTCGGCGTTGGATTCGACGAATGAGGCCGCGATCCAGCGTGCCCTGGCCCAGGCGATGCACGGGCGGACGGCTTTGGTCATCGCCCACCGTCTGTCGACGATCCGGCAGGCCGACACGATCCTCGTCGTCGAGGCCGGTCGCATCATCGAGAAGGGCACTCACGAGGAGCTGGTCGGTCGCGGCGGCCGCTACGCCGAGCTCTACGCCACCCAGTTCGCCTCGAGCTGAGGGCGCGACGCTGAAACCACTCTCGGTGCGAGTCCCGCACTGACGCCGCAGGGTCAGAGACTTCCTCGAGTCAAGTGTGCGCAGATTGCCGGTTTCGAGCCGAAATTGTGCAATCTGCGCACAGTTGACTGGCCAACGCCGCGGCAGAAGGTCTTTCCGCCCCGCGGTCGCCACGGCAGGGCCCCTCTGAAACTGGCGATCGGCGCGGCACTGCGCACTCGGCAAACCCTACGTCTCTCAACGTCGATCAAGGGCCCGCCCGAATATGCTGCGGAAGACCGCGACATATCTGAGCGAACCCTTGATCGAGCGAATGGCGCCCCGCAAGGCACGCCGGAGCCGGTGACTCGGCGATTACAGCGCGAGGTGCTCCTTGACCGACGCGGCCAGGCGCTCGGCCTGGGCGGAGGCGGCATCCTCGGTGGCGGCTTCGACCATGACCCGGATGAGCGGCTCCGTGCCCGAGGCGCGCAGCAGCACGCGACCGGTGTCGGCGAGTTCGGCCTCGACAGCGGCCACCTCGGCGGCGACCTGCGGGTGATCGACGTTGTTCTTGTCCACGCCCTTGACGTTGACGAGCGCCTGCGGCAGCTGCGGGATCTCCGCGGCGAGGTCGGCCAGGGTGCGCTTGGCATCGGCCATCCGCTTCATCAGATGCAGGGCGGTCTGCACTCCGTCGCCGGTGGTGCCGTGATCGAGCATGAGCACGTGTCCGGACTGCTCCCCGCCGAGCGCATACCCGTCGGCGAGCATCCGCTCGAGCACATACCGGTCGCCGACAGCGGTCTGCACGGTATCGATGCCGTATTTGTCCATCGCCTGCTTCAGACCCAGGTTCGACATGACGGTCGTGACGAGGGTGTTGCCGCGCAGTTCACCGAGCTCCTTGAGCCCGATCGCCAGGATGCCCATGACCTGGTCGCCATTGACGACCCGCCCCAAGGAGTCCACGGCCAGGCAGCGGTCGGCGTCACCGTCGAAAGCCACGCCCAGATCGGACTGGGTCTCGACGACGAGGCGCTGCAGCGGTCCGAGGTGGGTCGATCCCACACCGTCGTTGATGTTGAAGCCGTCGGGTTCGGCGGCGGAGACGATGACTTCGGCGCCGGCCTGGCGCAGGGCGGCGGGTCCGACGATGGACGCCGCACCGTGAGCGCAGTCGACGACGACTTTGAGTCCCGACAGCGGGCGCACATTGTCGGCGTCGACACAGCGCACCAGGTGTTCGGTGTACTCGTCTGCAGCGGCCGGGTAGCGCGAGATGCGGCCGACGTCCGCGCCGGTCGGACGGTCCCAGTCCTCATCGAAGATCGCGAGGATCTCGTCTTCGACCGCGTCGTCGAGCTTCGTGCCTCCCGCGGCGAAGAACTTGATGCCGTTGTCGGGCATGGGGTTGTGGGAGGCGGAGATGACGACGCCGAAAGCGGCGCCGGTGTCCTTGACGACCTGGGCGATGCCCGGCGTCGGCAGCGTGCCCGCGTCGAGGACGTCGACTCCCGTCGAGGCGATTCCGGCGCTCAGTGCGGCGGAGAGGAATTCGCCGGAAACGCGCGTATCACGTCCGACCACGGCGAAGGGGCGCTTCTCACCCGTCCAGCCGCGGCTGAGCACGCGTGAACCTGCGACCGAGAGCTGGAGCGCGAGTTTGGCCGAGATATCGCGATTGGCCAGTCCGCGCACTCCATCGGTGCCGAAGAGTCGAGACATAGTGGAGATCCTTTCGTCAATGTCGGAGTCGATCTTAGTCGATCCGCTGTGTGTCGCTCGTGATGTCGGCGTCCTCGCCGAGGCGGCTCACCCGCAGCCGTGGCTCCTGTGGTTGCGGCGTCGCGAGTGTCCGTTCAAGGCGGAGCGCGCTTATCGTGCGGTGCACAATGCGATATTCGCGCTCAGGCTTGAGCGACGGACTATGCGCCGAGGCGGCACACCCGACCGCAGCCGCGGTCGCGCGCAATGCCGGCTAAGTCAGTGACCGTGTGAGATGAGTCCGGATATGAGAAATGCGGCCCCGAACCTGGTTCGGGACCGCATTCTCATGTTCATGATGCTGAACTGTCGATGACTGCGACTCAGTGGCAGACCAGCCGCAGTCGGTTCGCCAGCGAGATCAGCGCTTCGAGAACTGAGGTGCCTTACGGGCCTTCTTGAGACCGGCCTTCTTGCGCTCAGGAACGCGAGCATCGCGGCTGAGGTATCCGGCCTTCTTCAGCTCGGCACGGTTGGACTCCGCGTCGATCTGGTTGAGCGAACGAGCCACGCCCAGGCGGACGGCGCCGGCCTGGCCGGAGGGTCCACCACCGGAGATCCGGACGATGACGTCGAAACGTCCGCCCAGGTCCAGCAGGGTGAAGGGCTCGTTGACGAGCTGCTGGTGCAGCTTGTTCGGGAAGTACTCCTCGAGAGTACGTCCGTTGATGGTCCACTCACCGGTGCCGGGGACGAGGCGCACACGAGCAATTGCCTGCTTGCGGCGGCCGACTCCGTTGCCGGGGGCGGTCAGGGACTGTCCACGTCCACCGGCGGTGCTTTCGCCCAGGCCAGCGGATGCGGGAGTCTCGGAAGTGTATTCGGTGATCTCTTCTTCGACAGTTTCTGTCGCGTTGGTGGTATCAGCCACGGTTCTCCTCGGTATGTCTAGAGCTCAGGCGCTTACTGCGCGACCTGGCTGATTTCGTACGGCTGCGGATTCTGAGCGGCGTGCGGGTGCTCGGCACCTGCATAGACCTTCAGCTTCTGCATCTGGGCACGTCCGAGACGAGTCTTCGGGACCATACCGGCGACAGCCTTTTCGACTGCACGCTCGGGGTGGGTGGCGAGGAGCTCGGCGTAGTTCACGCTCTTGAGGCCACCGGGGTACCCGGAGTGGCGGTAAGCGCGCTTCTTCTCGAGCTTCGCACCTGTCAGCGCGACCTTGTCGGCGTTGATGATGATGACGAAGTCACCGGTGTCGGTGTTCGGAGTGAACGTGGTCTTGTGCTTGCCGCGCAGGAGGCGTGCAACCTGCGAAGCAAGGCGACCGAGCACCTGGTCAGTGGCGTCGATGACGTGCCACTGGTGCTCAACGTCACCGGGCTTAGCTGTATACGTACGCAAAAGTAGCCTTCTTTTCGTATCTGTGTTCAGTGCAGCGCCGGATCCTCATCGGGTCGTGAGTCCAATGGGTCTCAAGCGCTGGTTGTCTTCAATCGGGTGAACCTATCGACGCATTCCCCTCACCTACGGGCCTGCAACGCATGAGGCTATGTAAGGGAGTGCGACAAGCACACACAACGACAATCAAATATACATGCCCTCAGCCCCGGGGAGCAAACGCCCAGAGCGGTCTCAGGGCCAGCTGAAACCCGAGCCGATAGTATTGATCTGTGCCGACTCATTCCAGCCTGCCCTTCCGACTTCCCGCATTGAGAATCCTGATGCTGGGTCTCTTGGTCGGGCTCCTGACGGCGGGCCTCGGACTCGGCCCCGCCTCCGCATCGGCATCAACGGACAGCATGGCACCGACCGACGGTTCGGCCAACGCGAATGCGTCCTCCACGCAGTCCACTGACACCGGCAGGCCCCCGGCTGGGCAGACGGTCGTCTTCGGCATTCCGGGTCTGACCATCGATGATATCGACCCCGAGCGCACTCCGAACCTCTTTCATCTGCTCTCCGAGGGCGCGGCAGCGAACCTCAACGTGCGCACGATCGGCTCGGCCACCTGCCCCGCCTCCGGCTGGCTGTCCTTCGGCGCGGGCGCCCGCGCGCAGGCCGGCCCCTCCCCCATCGCCGAGGATGCCGACCCCGATGACTCGGCCCGCTGCCCGACCATGATCGCCCCCACCACGGACGGTTCCGCGGATGCCGAGAACGGGGCCACCTCGGCGAAGGGGGCGACGAACAGTGATGAAGCTCATGGCGACGATTCCGCGGCCGGAACGACGACGGCTCGGATCGAAGGTTTCGATGCGGTCAAGGAACCCAATATCGGCTCCGGCTACTCCGTCGACTACGGCATGCTCGCGCGCGCCGTCACAGAAGCCGGCAGCGCCGTGCCCGCCGGCACCGACGCAACCGATGCGGACTCCCTGCTCGAACCCTGCGTCGCAGCCGAAGGCCCCGGCGCAGCATATGCCGCCGCGGACGAAGACGGGGTGGTGACGAATTTCACGGACGATGCGTTGGCCACGGACTGCCGCCTCGGCGTCGTCGACCTCGGCGCGATCGGCATCCGCTCCTGGCTGTTCGACCCGATCCCGAACTACTCCTATACCGTTCCGCCGAACTACGACCGGGAGACCCGAGTCGCCGAAGCCGACCGCCGCCTCGGCGTGCGCCTGCAGGAGGTGCGGGAGAACGCGAAGGACGGGGCCGCGGATCCGACGATCATCGTCGCCGGCCTCGGTGACAGTTCCGGTCTGCCGCAGCTGCGCGCGTTCATCGCGTCCGGGCCCGGCTTCGAACCCGGGTCCCTGTCCTCGGCGACGACCCGCACCCCGGGGCTGCTGCAGATCACCGATCTGGCGCCGGGCATCCTCGATGTCCTCGAAGTCGATTCCCCGCGCGCCGTCGGCTTCGACTCCACCCCGACCGATGATGATCCGCAGCAGCGCATCGACGATCTCGTCGCCGAGGCGCAGAAGTCGACGACGATCCATCAGAATCTCTCGACGTTCTCCATCACCCTCGACGTCATCTTCTACATCCTCTTCATCGCGTGCGCGGTCCTGCTCAACCGCTCCATCCTCGGCCGCCGAGGCGGTGCCACCCGAGCGTCCCACGTCCACCGCTTCCTCGGGTGGGTGTCCCTGGGCGTCGCGTCCCTGCCGATGGGCGCGTTCCTCGCCGGGCTCCTCCCCTGGTCGAGGATGGCCGATCCCGGGCTCGGCCTGTTCCTCTCGGTCATCGGCACGGCCGCCGTTCTGTTCGTCCTTGCCCTCATCCCGCCATGGGGTCGGACCTGGCGAGGACGGGTCGGCGCCCTGGCCGGGGCGAACCTGCTCATCCTCGCCGCCGACCTGGCCACCGGGTCCCATCTGCAGGCGAACTCGCTGCTCGGGTACAACCCGATCGTCGGCGGCCGCTACTACGGACTCGGCAATCAGGGTGCGGCGATCTTCATCGTCAGCCTCTTCATCTTCTTAGGGCTTGTGGTGTCCTGGCTGCGGACGCGGGGCCACCGAAAAGCCGTGATCATCGTGCCGGTCGTCGTCGGACTGGCCGCCGTGTTCGTCTCCGGCAACCCCTCCTGGGGTGCGAAGTTCGGCGGCACGATCGCCATCCTCGCCGGACTCATGGTCCTGCTGGCACTGCTGTCGAAGATCCGACTGACTCTGCTGCGCCTCGCCCTCATCGGTCTGTCTTCGCTGGCCGTGCTCATCGGCATCGCCTTCCTCGACTGGCTGCGCCCGGCCGGGGCGCGCTCACATTTCGGCACGTTCTTCGACCAGATCGTCACCGGTGAGGCCCTGCAGGTCGTCGGCCGCAAGCTCGGCGCGAACCTCCACATCATCCAGGTCAATCCGGCTCTGGCCATCGTCACCCCGCTTGCGGCCATCGCGATCCTCATCTTCCTCCGCTACCTCCTCCACTTCCCCCGCGTCCACGCCGGCAGCCGGACCGGGCGCCTGGTCAACAAATGGCGCGGACGGCTCCCCCAGCTCTTCACCGATTCAGACCTGCACTATGGATTCCTGGCCGCCGCCACCGGGCTCGGCGTCGGGCTCGTGCTCACCGATTCCGGGGTCGCCGTGCCCTCGACCGGAGCCATGGTTCTGCTGCCCTTCCTGCTGGCGCTCAGTGCTGAGCACGCCGAGGAGGCTCACCGATGAGAGCCCCCGTGACCTCCCCCGCCGCTCGGGTTCTGCTCGGGATCCTGGCCATCGCCCTGTTCGTCCTCGGCCTGCCCCAAGCCGGGCAGGCGGTTCCGGGCGCGGGCTCGAACGCGGATGCTGCCACGGGCGCGAATGCGGCCGCGGGTGCGTCGGCTCGAGCCGACGCCCAGGCGGCGGGCGGGAACGGGGGCACGGCTCCGGCCTCGGAAGACGGCGACGGCGGGACCACCTCGGCGCATTCCGGGGTCGTGTCGATCAGCGTCTCCGGGTTCAGCTTCGAGGACCTCGATCCGCGCACCACACCGCACCTGTGGGTGATGATGAAGGGCGGGCAGATCGGGACGATCACACCGCGCAGCGTGCGCTCGACGAGCTGCCCGGTCGACGGCTGGCTGGGACTCGGATCAGGGCGGCGAGCCGCCGACGAACCCCGTGAACAGTGCCGCGAACCGGCATCTCCGCTCGACGGCTGGGTCGCCGATTGGGACGTGTACGCGCAGGTGGCCCGCGGCGACAACTACGATGCCTCCCTCGGGGCCCTGGCCGAGGCAGTGCCCGATATCCGCGCCTTCGGCAACGGTGCCGCCATCGCCGCGGCCACCCCAACCGGCCGCGTCGAGAACTGGTCGCCCGTCGGAGCCGACCTTGGAGCGGACGTCGCGAAATCGACCGCAGACGGCGAGCTTACGCTCGTCGATCTCGGCAATACCGCCGCCGACGGCTACTCGCTGAAGAGCCTCGACGCTCAGGTCGGGGACATCCTCGAATCGACGGGATGGATGAGCGCGGATCAGCCGAACCGCCTCGGCGAAGGACGCGTTCCCGTGGTGTTCTCATCGATCGCCGACGGCACGCATGAAGGTTCGTCGATGCAGGCGACGATGATGGTCGCCCCGGGCGAGCAGGCGGGACTGCTCACCTCCTCGTCGACGCGGCAGCCGGGACTGGTGCAGGTGCCCGACCTGGCACCGACGCTCGTGGCACTGTCCGGTGCCGAGGAGATGGACAATGCGGCCGGGGCGCCGATGACCTCGGGGGCGCATGGGTCCGATTGGCATTCGCGCTATCAGGCAGTCCTCGATCGTCAGGTGGCGGTGAAGACGCAGAACGATCTGTCGACGTGGTTCTTCCCCGTGGTCGCCGTGCTCATGATCGGACTGTTGGCCTTGGCGTGGTTCATGCGGAAGAACCACCGGGAGCTCGTCCATTCCGGGGCGTACCGCCTCGGTGTCGTATTCGCGGCGATGCCGATCTCGACGTATCTGGTCAATACCGTGCCGTGGGAGCGGGCGACGAATCCGGACATCGCGATGCTCGGAGCCCTGGCCGGGTGGGCGCTGCTGCTCGGGGTGCTGGCGCTCCTCGGCCCCTGGCGGCGGCACAAGTTCGGGCCGGTGCTCTTCGTGTCCACCGTGACCGTCGCCGTGCTCGCCTACGACGTCGTCACCGGATCCCAGCTGCAGATGTCGACGCTCTTGGGTGAGCCCCTGCTCATCGCCTCCCGGTTCTACGGGATCGGGAACTCGGCACTGGCGCTGTACTGCTGTGCGCTGCTGTTGGCGGTCGCAGGGTTCGCGTCTCTGGTGACGAAGCCGCTGCATCGGGTCCTCATCGTCACCGTTCCCGTGCTCGCCTCCTGCGTCATCCTCGCAGCACCAGGTCTGGGCACGAAGTTCGGGTCCGTACCGACCCTCATCATCGGAGTCGCCTACCTCGTTCTGGCCGCGGCGAGCATCCGGTTCTCGCTCAAACGGCTGGGACTGACGGTGGGCATCGCCGGGTTCGTCATGCTCACCGTGCTGTTCCTCGACTGGCTGCGCCCGGCCGATCAGCGCACGCACTTCGGACGGTTCTTCGACTCGATCATCAGCGGTCAGGCGGTCAGCGTTCTGGCTCGAAAGATCGGGATGAACATCGACATCCTCACCCAGTCGTGGATGACTCTGGTGCTGCCGCTGGTCATCATCGGCGTGTTCTGGATGGCGCTCGATCCAACGCGCTTCCGACTGCACGGACTCCAGGACACCTACCGCCGGATCCCACTGCTGAGGGCGGCGATGATCAGCCTCGCGATCCTGCTGGGAGTCGGCACTCTCATCAACGACTCGGGCATCGTCGTGCCGGCCGTCGGCATCCTCTTCCTCGTCCCGGTGCTCACTCACCTCGAGACCTTCCGCGCCGGTCGCCCGCCGGTCCCAGCGGCGACGCTCTCCGGCGACGGTGCCGACGATGCTGACGCGGCCCCTGCCGACTCCGGTGCCGAGGCCGACGCCGACGCCGACGGCGACGGCTCCGGTGCCGAGGCCGACGCCGACGGCTCCGATTCATCGTCACGCCCCTGACACTGCGGGCATCACGCACCGGTAGTCTCAACATCCACCGCTCGCCGCAGAACACCTCCGTGGCGACAAAAGGCACCTTTGCACCGGTGCGCAATGCGCCTACCTGTAGGAGACGGCACTGACGGCGCATGGTGCCGCACAGAGAACGACCTTCGCCGAGGCATCCCTCACCGTCAGTGGCATCCCCGCCGCTTCCTCGCAAAACACCCCCGCAGCAGCAATTCGCACTCGTGCACCGGTGCACTGTGCAACTGCGTGGTGGATATGGAGCAAGCGGTGAGGGTTGTTCGTACGGACAGTGTCTGGAAACGACGGCGGGGCCGGAGAGAAGAACTCTCCGGCCCCGCCCGTCTCGGCGATGATCTCGCCTGAGTGTCAGGTGCTTCTGAACAGCCTGTCTCAGTCCTGGAGGCTGAGCTTGCGGCGACGGACGATCGTGACCGCTGTACCGCCGGCAACGATGAGTGCCAGTGCCGCAGCGACGATGTTGACGGTCTCGAAGCCGGTGCGCGGCAAGTCGCCTCCATCCTTCGAACCGTTTGCATCGGCCCCGGAGCCATCGGCCGAACCACCGTCGGCAGACGCATTCGCGCCGTCAGCCCCACTGCCGGCGTTCGACGAACCGTCCGACCCACCGGCCGCGCTGTCTCCGCCATCGGCATTGCCGCCGGCCGCGCTGTCTCCTCCGTCAGCGGCGCCGCCATCGGCGGAACCACCATCGGCATTGCCGCCGTCGGCCGAACCGTCATCGCCGGCTGAGGCATTCGCATCGTCACCGACTGCCGCGGTGGCTTCGAACTCATGCGCCAGCGGCAACGGGTTGTCATCCCACCATGGACCATCGGAATTCGCCTGCACGCTGGCCTTGACGGTCACCTCACCGGAGGCGTCCTTCGGCGCGGTCACCGTCACAAGAGTCTCGGACTCCCCCGCCGGGATCGAATCGAGGGTGATCGTCTTGGCCGCCTCGGCGCTGACCTCAGGGGCCCTGCCCTTGGTGGCGCTGCTGGAAGCAGACCGGGACTCGGACTGCGCGGCCGCCTCGGCGGTATAGCCCTCCGGCAGGTCGACGGTGACGTCGATGGGACCCGCAACCTCGGACTTCGCGTTCGTCTTGAGCGCGAACTCAGCGCTCTCACCGGGCTTGATGGCCTTCGGCCCGGTCAGCTCGGCGCTCAGATCACCCTTGTCGATGACGTCCTTGGCTGCGTCTGCCTGACGCTCGTTCTTATCCGGGGTGACGTCTTTGCCTTCGGCCTGGTGCTTGTTGAAGTAGTTCTCCCAGGTCTCGAAGTCGGTGAGTCCCGACTGTTCGAAATCGCCCTTGGCGAAGGAGGAGAAGTTGTCGCCACCGGTGGCGAGGAAGCTCAGCGTCGCAACCCGGTAGTCCTTGTTCGGGTCGATGTCCTTGCCATCGACCTTGACCGACTTCACGTGCTCGCCCTTGTCGGCATCAGTGTCATAGACGACGTCGAGGTCCTCGGAGATGCCCAGGTGGAGGAACGACCGGGAGGCACCGTCGGGCTGCCACTGCTCTTCGAAGAGGCCGATGACGTCCGAACCCTTCATCGTCACGACACCATGGTCGTTGGCGAAGGGAAGCACGCTGTTGAGTTCGGCAACGGTGACTTCGCATTTCTCCTCGGAGTTGTAGATGTCATCGCAGAGCAGATCGGTGCGCAGACCGCCGGGGTTCGTGATGCCGAAGTCGGCTTCTTCCAGCTGGGTCTCTTCGACGCCTTCCTTGAGCGCATCGGCGACGAGGTTGCCGAGCGTGGACTCGGCACCGCGGTCCTCCTCGCCGTCCTTCTTCGCTCGGGTGATGTCCTCGCTGATCGTGCCGGTGACCTCCGAGCCGAGCTCCTTGGCCTTCTCCTCTGCGTCGCTGACGATGCCTGCGACCTTGTCGACGACCTCGGAGTCATAGCTCTTGCCCTCGGTCTCGATGAGATCGATGCCGCTGGCCTGCCAGTCGCTGTTGCCGTCGACTCTCATGGTCACCTGCCCGACGTATTCGCCGTAGCTGCCGGCCTCGATGACGGGACGGGTGCGATCGGGTTCTCCGGGCACCGGTGCTTCGAAGGCATACGGCATATGGGTGTGGCCGGTGAACATGGCGTCGACCGAGGCGTCGGCCTCGGTGACGAGCTTCTTGAACTCCGCGTTCGACGCCTTCGCGTCTTCCAGGCTCTCGGTCGACGACGCGCCGAGGTGGGCCTCGACGACCGTCATATCCGGTCGTTCGTCCTCGGGCAGGTTCTCGAGATCGTCGGCGACGCGGTTGACTGCGTCCGTGGGGTCACCGAAGTCGAGGTCGGCGATGCCGTCCGGTGAGACGAGTGAGGCGGTGTCCTTGGTGACAACGCCGATGACGGCGATCTTGACTCCCGACACGTCGACGATGGAGTACTCGTCGAGGCCGTCGACGACGTTCTGAGTTCCCTTGTCGTAGACGTTGGCCGCCGAGTACGGGAAGTCGGCTTCGTCGCTCACTCTTCCCGTGAGGTCATCGATGCCTTTGTCGAATTCGTGGTTGCCGACAGCAGAGGCCTCGACGCCCATGGCGTTGAGGACATCGAGCGTGGGGGTGTCGTTCTGCGATGAGGAGGTGTAGGTCGAGGCACCGATGTTGTCACCGGTCGAGAGCAGAGCAGTGCCCATATTGTCGCCGCCGGTACCGAACTTCGCTCGTTCCTCCTCGACGACCGAGGCGACCTGAGTGCCTGCCTCGGAGATGCGTCCGTGGAAGTCGGTGATATTGAGCAGCTGAACTTTGGTGCCCTCGGGCGCCGACTGCGCATCGCTGCCGGAATCCTGCTCGTCGCCGGCGTTGTCCGACGGCGCGGACTTGCCGTCGGTCGAATCGTTCGACGACTCGTCGGGGTCCGCGGGAGCCGCTTCACTCGGTGCCGTGGCGCTGTCGTCGGTGGAGTTTCCGTTGCCCAGAGAGGGTGCCCCGATGGCAGGCGCGAGGCCAGGCAGCGTCAGCATCGACACCGCGGCGCCCGTGGCCAGCACTTTGGTCACAAGTTTCGACATGTATTCGGTTCCTTCGATCGTTCAGTGAGGCGCACATCAACCGTGCTGGTGGGGATGAAGACGGATTCCATCCTGCAGTGCCAATGCGAACTGAAAGTTACTTAAGTGTGAATCTACACAGGATTCTCACAACTGGAAAGAGGAATTCTCACATGATCGCGACTCGCGCGATAAAAGGCGGCTTGATGCTTCTGCCGACGACCCGACGAACCGTCGGCCTATTCCTGGTCGCGGCGGGCCATCGTCTGGGCGTTGCGAGCCGCGTAGTCCTCGGGTGCCGGATAGCCGACCTCGGTGAGGACGAGTCCTTCGGCAGGCGTGACGAACATGGGCACATCCGGAGTCAGCCCGGCGTCCGCCTCGGCGATGAGTTCGGCCGGGCGGGTCACCGCCCAATTGCCGGATCCGACCTTGATCAATCCGCCGACGAGTGCACGGACCATGTGATGGCAGAAGGCGTCGGCGCGCAGATCAATGGTGATCACAGCATCCTGATCGCGCGAGACTCGCAGTTCGTGGAGGGTGCGGATCGTCGTCGCGCCCTCCCGGGGTTTGCAGAACGGCAGGAAGTCGTGTAGCCCTTGGACCTCGCTCGCGGCCTCGGCCATGGCTTCGGCATCGAGTTCGCCCTTGTGCCGCGGCGTCACCTGCGTCAGCAGCGGGTCGATGAATGACCGATGATCGGCCAACCGGTACTGATACGACCGCCACAGCGCAGAGAACCGGGCGTCGAAGTCCTCTGGCACCTCGGCCACCGCGTGGACGACTATGTCGTGGAACTCACCGGCGATGAGGACTCCGCGCAGACGTGACAGGAGGGCCGCCTCGGCGGATCGATTCGACTGGCCGATGAGCTTGCCGATCGCCTCATCGCCTAGATCGATATGCACGACCTGACGGCGAGCGTGGACGCCGGAGTCGGTGCGGCCGGCGACGACGGTGGCCACCTCGGTGCCGGTGATCCTCTCCAGTCCGGACTCGATGGCGGCCTGGACCGTGCGCAGCCCCGGCTGCTTGGCCCAGCCATGGAAATCCGTGCCTCGATAGCCCAGGTCGAGGCGGAAGCGGGTCATCGGGTCATCCTCGCCGAGGCGGGGCCCGCCGTTCCGGGTCCGCCATCGTCATCGATCGCTTCGGTGAATGGGGCGCGGGGCTTGAAGACCCCTCCGAAGAGGCGGGAGACCAGTCGCGCCCGCTGCCGGTGATAGCGCTCGACGTTCGTGTTGTAGAAACGCGCGCCGGCGAGGATCCGTTCGGTGAGCACCTGCAGCTGACCGTGCAGAAGCTGGATCGTCGTGTCGATCTCCTCATTGACCGCAGCCCGCTGGGGACGGGCAGAGTCCGAGGTCAGGGATCTCTCCGTCAGCGCCGCGGGGATGAGTGCGGCGTCATCGACGGCGTCGGTCAGGGCGTTTTCGGCTGCAGCGCCGCGGTGGTCGAAGGGGGCGCGTTCGGCAGAGGCGAGCGCGAGTTCCAGCCGGGACAGGTCCTGTCCGGCGATCTGCTGGAGGGTGCCGATATAGGCCGGCACGAGAGCGTGGCGGGCGCGGATCTCGCCGATGAGCTGGCGCTTGGCTTCATCGCACAGCGACCGGGCCATGGACAGCTGGTTGAAGCGCAGGACGGTGAGGATGACGAAGAGGACGAGGAGAGCGGCGAGTACGCAACCGCCGACGATGAACCAGACCACGGCCATTCCCCTCGTTCCATGTGCTGCACGAGTATTTCCGACACCTCAGTTTACGCGGGGTTCAGACTCGTCGCGAACAGGTCATCATCCGGACACCGAGGCTACTGAGAAGAGTCACAGAGAAGGACCGCGCCCGGACACCGGCCCCGGCATTCTGCAGTCACCGCAGAGAGTGCGGACCGATTTCGGCCAGATGTCGCCGACCTGTCGCCTTCGGGTCATGCGTTCGTCACTCGGCGGGCCTTAGCTGGAAGTCGTGAGAGTAGCGATCATTGCAGAATCCTTCCTCCCCAATATGAATGGGGTCACCCACTCACTCCTGCGGGTCCTCGACCATCTGGCCGACCGCGGCGACGAAGTCCTCGTCATCGCTCCGGGCACACGCAGGGACGGTCCGAAGGAGGTCGCCGGTGCCCGCATCGTCCGCGTTCCCTCGATCGCCTTGCCGAAGTATCGGCGCATCCGTGTCGCTCCCGGCGGCGTCACCCGCATCCGCCGGCTGCTGCAGCGGTTCGCCCCGGACGTCGTCCATCTGGCCAGCCCGTTCGTCCTCGGTTGGCGCGGGGTCCTCGCCGCCCAGGCACTCAATCTGCCGACCGTGGCGATCTACCAGACCGAGGTTCCCGCCTATGCCGCACGGTACGGAATGCACGGCATCGAGGCCATGCTGTGGAACCACGTCCGCAATATCCACCAGCATTCCTCTCTGACGCTGGCCCCATCGTCGTACACGATCGATCAGCTGCAAGGGCTCGGGGTCGCCGAGGTGGCACTGTGGGCCCGTGGGGTCGATTCCTCCCGTTTCGACCCGGGTCACCGGTCCGAGGCCTGGCGTCGAAGCGTTGCCCCGAATGGTGAGAAGATCATCGGCTTCGTCGGCAGGTTGGCCGCGGAGAAGCAGGTCGAAGACCTTGCTGCGCTCACCAATCTGCCCGGGGCGAAGGTCGTCATCGTCGGTGACGGTCCCTGGCGGACGCGTCTGCAGCGGCTGCTGCCGGAGGCTCATTTCACCGGGTTCCTCGGCGGGGATGCCCTGGCCCAGGCGGTGGCGAGCTTCGACCTCATGGTCGCCCCGGGTGAGCTCGAGACGTTCTGCCAGACGATTCAGGAGGCCATGGCCTCCGAGGTGCCGGTCATCGCTCCCGCCCGAGGCGGCCCACTCGACCTCGTCGACTCCTCGCGCACCGGGTGGCTCTACACCCCGAAGGATCTCGCTGCCATGCGAGCGCATGCGGCGGACCTCCTCGGCGACGAGGCGAAACGGCGGGCCTTCGGGGTCGCCGGTCGTGAGCAGGTGCAGGCCAGGAGTTGGAAGAGCGTGTGCTCACAGCTCGTCGGCCACTATTCGCGGGCGATCGAGAATCCAGCCCCGCAGGTGCTCGGCCGCGGATTCAGCTCGATGGTCAACTCCGGACTGGAGAATCCACTGCCCTACTGAGGTGACCGCGCAGGTCAGCTTCCGGCCCTTTCGCCGACCGCTCAAGTTACCGCCGCTGTATCAAGCTATACGGTGAGCGCTGGGCGCCGAGGTGAGCGGTCGGCGCGCGCGAGCCTTCAGATGCCGAGCTCAGCCGAGGCCGGCCGTCCAGTCGGCGACGGTGACCACTGTCGCCTGCTTGGGGAACACCTTCTCGGTGAGCACCGCGTGGACCTCGGGGTCGCGGTCGGCGCAGGCGTCGGAGAGCACAGTGAGCTCGAAGTCGAGATCGGCGGCCTGGCGCACCGTCGAGAGCACGACACCGCTCGTGGCGACTCCGGCGAGCACGAGAGACGATGCCCCGTAGCCGCGCAGCAGCACCTCGAGATCGCTGCCGGTGAAGGCGCTGATGCGACGCTTGGTCACGATCGGCTCGCCCTGATGCCGGTCAAGGGTGTCGTGGATGCTCGTCGAGGCATGGGTCTCGTCAAGGTCGCCGTGGGCGGCGATCTGCGCGAACGATGCCGTTGCCGACAGTTCCGGATGCCCCTCGCGCAGCGCCACTCGCACCCAGACGACGGGGATGTCGTGGCTGCGGGCCGCGGCGACGGCGTCACGTGCGCGTTCGAGCACACCGGTCGAGGCGAAGGCGTCGTCACCTGCGATGCCGTTCTGAAAATCCATGGCCAAGAGAACGGTGCTGTCGGTTCCGGTCATCATGTCTCCTTCGGTTCGTGCGGGGCTGATTCCCTCTTCCGCCGAGGTTACTCCTGACTCCAGTTGGTCCGCTGAGTCGAGGCTCAATGCCGACTGAGACCGGAGCGACGGCTAGCAGTGGAGTGCCGTTGTCCGCCGAAGGCGGCATCGATATGATGAAGAGGAAGCAACGTCAGGCCCCGGGCTACCGGATAATCCCGGCCCTTGGGAAGACGGCCCCCTGGCGAATGCGGAAGCACCCAGGGGGTGCTTCATATTCACGGACCTATCGTTTCAACCGCCTGCCTTCCGTCGAGCCGCTTCGCCCAAGGCGCGGATCTGGCGCAGAAGATCATGGCCCACCGACTGGCCGGGAGCAAACAACGCGCCGTTGTCGACCGCATAACGCGCTGGTATCATGGATGATGAAGCAACGTCATGCCCCGGGCTACCGGATAATCCCGGCCTTTGGGAAGACGGCCCCCTGGCGAATGCGGAAGCACCCAGGGGGTGCTTCATATTCAAGAGCTTTCCGTCGACAGCATTGATGACCGTCAACTTGCCTTCCTGCAGAACCGGCTCGATGAATCTGACATCATCGCGCGCGATGTCACGTTGCATCGCCCATGAGATCGCGTCTGCTGACCACAACAACGGTTCGAACGCCATTCCGCCGTGAGTGAAGGCGACACCAGGGTGAATCGCGCCCGTCCTCCGCAAACTATCGACCACTCGCTCATCTGCACGGTTGAGTCTCTGATCCCTATTGTTGTCAGCGACGATCCCCCGAACAGCCCCCTCTCCGGTACCGCTCGTGAGGTTACGGACGAGCCGGCCGAGACACAGCGCCCTGGCCCTCGCAATGTCGCCCTGAGAACTGCCCGCCAACGGCATCTTCACAGCAATGACATTCCACACCGATTCCTCGGTGATCGTCTCGACCATCTCGACGATGTCACCGCGGTCGAAGTCGCTTCCGCGGAACTTCTTGTTCGTATGCCAGTAGGTTCCGTCGGCCACTTCCACCAATCGCTCGCGAATGGAATCCAAGCGCGCATGAGAGAAGATGACCGCGGCCATCTGATATAACGAGACCTCCGCCGGACCCAACCGCGTTCGAGAGAAGGTGCCCTCCGCCGCGCCTGTCGGCTGCCTCATCGACTCGTCGATGAACGCGATCGGGTTCGGGGCAGCGGCGAGGTAGAACCTCTCCAGTGCAGGTGACCGCAGGTTTGGGCTCGACATATCTCCGCTCTCATCCGGCAACGCTGCTCTCTTCGAGCAGCATTGCTCTCATCCGATGATGTGCCGAACACTCTATGGGGCGGTCCTGACACGACCGATGGGGGCGGTTCAGTCGACGATGCCGCGAGCGTCGAGGGCCCGACCGGTGTCCTGCGCGTATTTCACCGACCGCAGGATCGCCGGCACCACTCGGGCCCTGATGCTCGAGTCCAGTCCCCTGGCCCGGGCTGCGCGTTCGGCTTCGCCGAGCAGACCGGAGATATGGGAGATCGCCCTGACCATGAGGCTCGCTGTCAGTGCGATCGCCTCGGTGTTCGCGCCGAAGAACCGCAAGGGCGCGACCAGCACCGTGAACGTGTCGAGCAGCTGCGCCACCGACGTCGTCAGGGTGAGGATCAGGGCCGCCTGCACACAGGCGAACACGGTCCCGCCGACAGCCAGCCCCGACTCCATGGACCCGAAGAAGTACTGCAGCCCCATGACGATCGCCACGAGCACCGCCACATAGATCCATGTGCGCAGGAAGTGCTTCACCCGCAGCCGGGCGGTGAAGCCGAGGACCACGAGGACAGCGAACATCGACCAGTTGATCGCCGTATCACGGAAGATGAGCGCAACGATGCCGATCACGGCGATCACCGCCAGCTTCACTCCCGTCGGCACTGCATGCAGCCATCCCCGAGGATGCGCCACCTTCCCGAAGAGCTGCGGTCGGGCCTTGATGCCGGCGTGCTTCCGCCACGTCGTTCCGGTGTCACCGGCACCAACGCCGGTATGACCGGCCCCGACAGGACGTTTCCCACTCATGGCGTATCGCTCATGATGAGATTCCGGTAGGCGGCGACCGCCTCGGCGGGGGCGGCATCGGCCACGATCCGACCGTCGTCGACGACGATCGCGCGCTGGGCGGTCTGCGCGAACTCGAGGTCATGGGTGGTGAGGATGATGCGCACCCCGCGCCTGTCCACGAGCTCCTGGAGATGCACGCGCAGCCGCTCTTTATTGCGCAGGTCGAGCAGGGTCGTCGGCTCGTCGAGGACGAGGATCTGCGGATCCACCGCAAGCACCGCGGCCAGTGCCACGAGCTGACGCTGACCGCCGGAGAGTTCGTAGACGCTGCGTTCAGCCAGGTCGGCGATGCCGAGCTCGTCGAGCACCGCCAGTGCCGCTGCCCGCCGTTCGCGTTTGGGCACGGACTTGCGCAGGGACAGTTCGATGTCCTCGATCGGGGTCGGCATGACCAGCTGCGCGGCCGGATCGGTGAAGACGAAGCCGACTATTGAGCGCACCTTCGCCGCCTGCCGGCGCGGGTCGAAACCGTCGACGAGGACCTCTCCGGCGTTCGCGGTGACCAGCCCGTTGAACAGCTGCAGCAGGGTCGACTTCCCCGAGCCGTTGGCACCGATGACGGCGACGACATCCTCGGTGAGGGTGAGATTGACGTCTTGGAGGATCGGGCGCACGACATCGCCGTCGGGTCCGTCGTCGAGGACTCCGACGCCGACGTCGCTCAACCGGATCTCACGAGTCACTTCGCGCCCTGTGCCTGCCCGGCCGACACCGATTCGACGCTGATGCCGCGACGGCGCAGCACGTCGGGGAATGCACGGTGGATGAGCACCGCCACCGAGGCGGCCAGGATGTTCTTCACAATGTCACCGGGCCAGTAGGCGAGGTCCGCGACCGCAGCCACGCCGAGCGGCAGATCGCCGTTGATCGACATGCCGAGAATGCCCAGCGGGTGGTTGAGCAGGAGGCTGCCGCCGAAGCCGCCGAGGAACAGCACCACGCCGAGCTTCATTCCGCTGAAGCGGCGCACGGCCCAGCGGGCGATGAGTCCGGCGAGGAGAGCGTAGAGCGCGAAGGAGAGGATGTAGCCGGCGCTCGGGCCTGCGAGGACGCCGATTCCGCCGCGCATTCCCGAGAAGATCGGGAGTCCGACGAGACCGAGGACGACGTAGAGCAGGGTGGCTGCGAATCCGCGCCAGGGTCCGAGCACCATCCCGCACAGTGCGATCGCGAAGGTCTGCAGAGTGATCGGCACACCGAGGGGACCCACCGGGACAGGAGGCATCATCGCAAAGGCCGCGATCATCGCCGCGAAGACCGCGACGAGGGCGATATCGCTGCCGGCCGAGCGAGGACGGGTGATTCCCGCCGAGGTGGTGCTGTGGGTCGGTGTCATGAGTACTCCATTGGTCGTGATCCTCCCCGACGGGATCGGGGACGCCCGAGGCGGCCTCGAGCACCCTCCCACTGTAACTGAACGGTGTTCAGGAGCGGTATTCGGGGTTGCGGTCGAGGCCGCCTCGAGGAGGGTGTCCGCACGTTCACACGCGCAGTGCCCCTCAACGGTCGCGGAGGATCACTCCCATTCGATCGTGCCCGGAGGCTTCGAGGTGACGTCGAGGACGACGCGGTTGATGTCGTCGACCTCGTTGGTGATGCGGTTGGAGATCACGGAGAGCACATCGTAGGGGATGCGCGTCCAGTCGGCGGTCATCGCGTCCTCGCTCGAGACCGGGCGCAGCACGACGGGGTGGCCGTAGGTGCGGCCGTCGCCCTGGACGCCGACGGAGCGGACATCGGCCAGGAGCACGACCGGGCACTGCCAGATCTCTCCGTCGAGGCCGGCCTTCGTCAGCTCTGCGCGGGCGATCGCATCGGCCTTGCGCAGGATGTTCAGGCGCTCCTCGGTGACCTCGCCGATGATGCGGATGCCCAGTCCGGGGCCGGGGAACGGCTGGCGGGAGACGATGACCTCGGGCACGCCGAGTTCGCGGCCGATGGCGCGGACCTCGTCCTTGAACAGGGCGCGCAGGGGCTCGATGAGCTGGAACTGGATGTCATCGGGCAGGCCGCCGACATTGTGGTGGCTCTTGATGTTCGCGGTGCCCGATCCACCGCCGGATTCGACGACGTCCGGGTAGAGGGTGCCCTGGACGAGGAACGCGATCTCTTCGCCCTCGCCTTCCTGAGCCTCGAGCACGAGGTCGGCGGCAGCAGTCTCGAAGGTGCGGATGAACTCGCGGCCGATGATCTTGCGCTTCTCCTCCGGGTCGGTGACCCCCGCGAGCTGGGACAGGAACTGCTCACGCGCATCGACAGTGACCAGGCGGACGCCGATCGAATCAACGTAGTCCTTCTCGACCTGGACGCGTTCGTCCTGACGCAGCAGCCCATGATCGACGAACACGCAGGTGAGCTGGTCGCCGATGGCCTTGTGGACGAGAGCTGCGGCCACGGAGGAGTCGACTCCGCCGGACAGACCGCAGATGACCTTCTTGTTGCCGACGCGGGCGCGGATGAGTTCGACCTGCTCGTCGATGACGGATTCGTTCGTCCAGTCGGCGGTGAGGCCGGCGACGTTGAACAGGAAGTTCTCGAGGATCTTCTGCCCGTTCTCCGAGTGGAGGACCTCGGGGTGCCACTGCACGCCGGCGAACCTCTTCGCCGCGCATTCGAAGGCCGCGACGGGGGTGTCCGGGGTGGAGGCGAGGACGTCGAAGCCGTCGGGCGCCTCGGCGACGGAGTCCCCGTGGGACATCCAGACCTTGTAGTTCTCAGGGGTCTCGGCGAGCAGCGAGCCGGTCTGGGACACGGAGACCGGGGTCGATCCGTATTCGCGCTTGTCGGTCTTGGCCACGCGCCCGCCGAGTGCGGTCGACATGAGCTGGAAGCCGTAGCAGATGCCCATCGTGGGCACTCCGAGGTCGAACACGGACGTGTCGAAGCTCGGGGCGCCGGCGTCGTTGACGCTCGAGGGTCCGCCGGAGAGCACGATGGCCACGGGGTTCTTCGCGGCGAATTCGGACGCCGGGGCGTCGTGGGCGATGATCTCCGAGTACAGGCCGGCTTCGCGGATGCGGCGCGCGATGAGCTGGGCGTACTGGGCGCCGAAATCGACGACGAGGACGGGGGGCACCTGCGTGCTCTGAGATTGCGTCATGATCCAATTCTAAGCGTCGGCGACCAGACGCCCGAATTCGGGTCGTGCTCCCTTCGCAGGGCGGATGCGCACGTGTCGGCGGACCGCCTCGGCGAGGGTGGGCCGGGCCGGTTTCGCCGCCGCGGATGACCGCGGGTCGGCGGGCCGCCTCGGCGAAGGTGGGGTCCCTCTTAGGACTTGGGGGCGACGACGACGGCGGCTTCGAGCTCGGCGTCGACCTGACGGTGGATGCGGCGCTCGAGGATGAACGACATCACGGGCACGACTCCGGCCAGGGCGAGGATGAGGTAGCGGCCGAGCGTCCAGCGCATCTGCTGGTTGAGCCAGAAGCAGCCGATGAGGTAGACCACGTAGCACCAGCCGTGGCAGATCGCGATGGCTGCGGCGAGGTTGAAGCCGCCGAAGTTCAGGGCCGTCTCGGCGTCCGCGGCGATGAGGTACTTGTAGATCATCTCGACCGTGAGGATGAGCAGCATCGTACCGGTGATGAGCGCCATCACGCGGTAGAACTTCAGCGCGTTGCGGGCCGAGGTGAAGCGTTTGACGCTCCACACGTTGTTCTCGTCGAAGTCGGGGCGGGAGTCCAAGGACTCGTGTTCTTCGCTCACGCTCAGTTTCCTCCGGTCGTGCGGGTGTCAGTGTTTCGGGCATCGGCGTTCTTGCTTCGTTTCCTGCCGGGCTTGGCGCCTCCGTGGCGGTGGGCCGGCAGTCCGGTGAGTCCGGACATCACCTCGGGGTCGATGGTCGCGTCGCCCGCGGGTTTGACGACAACATACTCGACGCTCTTCTCCGAATCATGGGAATCCTCGCCGAGGCGGCGCCGGAGGTAATCATCGCGCAGCAGCTGGAACCACATGTAGAGGGCCATGGCCGCGAAGATGATCCATTCGAGAGCGTAGACCGCCGACTGCAGATCGAATCCGCCCTCGTCGCGTGTCGTCGTAGTCGGAACCTGTGCGAGACCGTCGGTGCCCACCGAGGCGGCGGCACCGGTGGCCTTCTCCGGGATGAGGAATCCGGAGTAAGTGAGCAGGTCGGGGAACAGGTTGACGATCTGCGAGGTCGAGACCGTGTGCACCTGCCCCTCGGGCAGATCGTTGCCCTCGACGGGGCCCTCGATCGGTCCGATGCGCGCGGTCAGCTCGACCTGACCGTCCCTGGCCTCCGACGTCATCGCCGTGTCCTCGTCGGTGGTGAAACCGCGGACGACGGGGATCGCAATCGTCTTCTCGTCGGCGTTCGCGGCCTCGACGCCTTCACCGAGGTGACCGCCGTCCGGGGCGAACATCGTCACGACCCAGTACCCGGTATCGCCGTCCTGGACGCGTCCGGGAACGACGATCTGAGCATCGGGGATCCAGTGTCCTGACAGGCTGACCCGCTGGTCGGCGAGGATGCCGGGCATCGGAGCCTGGGCATCCATGACGTCGTTGAAGTCCTTGAGCTCATCGACTCCGGAGGACGCAGCGACGTCGTTCTTGTGCTGGGCCCGGTCGACCTGCCACGCGGAGAGTCCGACGAAGCAGGTGACGAGCACCAGGACGAGGAGCAGGGACCCCAGCCATTTGGGAGTCAGTGCCAGGCGGAACAGTTCAGACCACCGAACCAGTCTGGTAGGGCGAGACGGTGACGTCGACGCGCTGGAATTCCTTGAGATCGAGGTAACCCGTGGTCGCCAGTGCCCGACGCAGGGCGCCGGCGAGGTTGAGTTCGCCGATCGCGGTGCGGCCGGGGCCGAAGAGCACCTGCTCGAGGCTGCCGACGGTGCCGAGTTCCACACGGTGTCCGCGTGGCAGATCCGGGTGATGGGCTTCGGCGCCCCAGTGCATTCCGCGGCCGGGAGCTTCGGTCGACCTGGCCAGGGCGGTGCCGAGCATGACGGCATCGGCGCCGACCCCGAAGGCCTTGACGATGTCGCCGCTGGTGCCGAGTCCGCCGTCGGCGATGACATGGACGTAGCGGCCGCCGGATTCGTCCATATAGTCCCGCCGGGCGGCGTGGACGTCGGCGACGGCCGTGGCCATCGGCGCGTGGATGCCCAGAGTCTTGCGGGTCGTGGCTGCCGCTCCCCCGCCGAAGCCGACGAGGACGCCGGCGGCACCGGTGCGCATGAGGTGCAGGGCCGCGGTGTAGGTGGCGGCTCCGCCGACGATGACGGGCACATCGAGTTCGTAGATGAACTGCTTGAGGTTGAGCGGTTCGGTGTGGGTCGAGACGTGCTCGGCCGAGACCGTGGTGCCGCGGATGACGAAGATGTCGACTCCGGCGTCGACGACCGTCTTGTAGAACTCCTGGGTCCGCTGCGGGGTCAGAGCACCGGCGACGGTGACTCCGGCTTCGCGGATCTGCTCGAGGCGAGCGGTGATGAGTTCGGCTTGGATGGGTGCGGAGTAGAGCTCCTGCATCCGGGAAGTCGCCATCTCGGCCGGCAGCTGGGCGATTTCAGCCAGCTGCGGGGTGGGGTCCTCGTACCGGGTCCACAGACCTTCGAGGTCGAGAACGCCGAGTCCGCCGAATCGGCCGAGCGCGATGACGGTCTCCGGGGACATGGCCGAGTCCATGGGGGCGCCGATGAAGGGCAGCTCGAACTGGTAGGCGTCGATCTGCCAGTTCAGGGACACGTCTTCGGGGTCACGGGTGCGCCGAGCGGGGACGATGGCGATGTCGTCGAGCGAATAGGCGCGACGGCCGCGCTTGCCTCTGCCGATTTCGATTTCAGAACTCACCCCAACAGCCTATCCCACCACCCTTGGCGCAAGGTCTCAGCCCACTATGAGGAACAGCGCATCTCCCCTCCCAGGACTACCCGACGGCGGCCCAGCAACCTGGCGCCAGGTTGCTGGGCCGCCGTCGGGTAGCAATTAGAGGGTGGCGAGGTGAGACTCGACCGCTTTCGACGTGGCTGCGGCGAAGGCGCGGACGTGGGGTAAGTGCGCGTCTTTGTCGCGGATGTGCATGACGACCCGGCGCATCGGGACGGGGTCGGTGAGGTCGACGGCGACGAGGCCGGGCGGCAGCTGCAGAGTCGAGAGCCGTGGGAGGACCGTGATGCCCATGTTTGAGGCGATGAGGGCCAATGCCGCGAAGTCGTCCTCGCAGGCGGCGAAGCTTCTGCGTTCGAATCCGGCCGCGGCGCACGCATGGTCGACGACCGTGCTCGAGGGGCCGGCCCACATGTCGTAGTCGACCCAGTGCTCGTCCTCGAGGTCGATGAACGGCACGGACTCACGGCCTGCGAATCGGTGCCCCTCTTCGACGACGACCCGATAGTCGTCGTCGAAGAGCGGGATGCGCGTCATCTCCGGCAGATGGTTCTCCCCGTCCTGCGGAGCCTCGGCGCGGATCTCGATGAGGCAGTGCCCGCGGCGGTTCTTCGCCGGTTCGTTGAGCTGGATGTCGAAACGCAGATCCGGATGTTCCAGGGCCACAGCATCGATGATGCCCGGCAGCAGGCGCGCATTGAATGAAGTGAACGCCGCGATCCGCAGCCGGGGCCTGCTGACGCTGCGGAAGCCTTCGACCAGATCGTCGAGGCGGCCGACCGCAGTGAAGACCTCCGCCGAATCATCGGCCAGACGCCGGCCGAGCTCGGTGATCTCGATGCCGCGCCCCGACCGCCGGTAGAGCGGCGCCCCGACGGCCTTCTGCAGCGTGGTGATGTGCTGACTGACGGTCGCCGGTGTGTAGTTGAGATTCTTCGCCGCGTCGACCACGGAACCGGTGGCCGCGACGGCCCGCCACACCCGCAGACGATTGAGATCCCACATGCCTCCAAGAGTAGCCGCTGAGCGCCGGATAAATCATTAGGCACTGCCTGATGATCATTCGTGATCAATTGCTTTTCTCGATTGATCGGTTCCGGCAGAATGGTGTTCGTTCCCGATGCCATCGAACGATGCCCCGAGACACCCATGCACCATCCCCGCTGACCATTCCCATCACCCCCGAAGGAGTGCCGTGACCGGACCCGAGATCCTCACCATCACCGGAGCAGCGGCCGCGCTTGCCGTTACCCCCGGACCTGAGACGATCCTGACGATCCGCCTGTCCTCGCTGCGCCGCAAGGCCGGACTCGTCTATGCGCTCGGCACGGCCACGGGCACCGTGATCTGGATGGTCCTCGCGCTCACCGGCGTCTCCGCACTGCTGACCCTCTATCCGGCTGCCGTGCAGGTGCTCAAGATCGGCGGCGGCCTCTATCTGTGTCTCCTCGGCGTCCTCGCCGGTCGGCAGGCGCTTCGCCTGCGCCGGGAGCTGAAGGCCGCCGAGGCGACCGACCGCCCCACTGCGAACGCCATCCCGTCCGCGTCGACCGCCCCCGACTCCCCCGACGGGCCCGTGACCGAGATCGCTCACGTCATGGAGTCGACCTCGTGGGGCCACTTGCGCTCGTTCGTGTCGTATCGCCGCGGCATCATCTCGTCGCTGTCCAACCCGAAGGTCGGCCTGTTCTTCCTCGCGATCCTGCCGACCCTCGTCCCTGCTTCCCCGACCGGCATCGACTACACCGTGCTCGTCGCCCTGATCCTCGGCGTGCTTCTGTCGTACCAGCTTGTCCTCGCATGCCTGGCCAGTCTCGCGGCATCGGCGATGGCCCACCGCAGCGCCGACTTCTTCATCGAAGCCGCCTCCACGCTCATCCTGCTCAGCATCGGCATCGCCGTCATCGCGATCCCCATCTGAGCCGCGGTTGCCCGGAAAACAAGATAAGGGCGGGGCACCGAGGTCGATCCTCGGTGCCCCGCCCCTTTCGGTTCGGTGGGCAGACCCTCACTCAGCTCTCATTCGCCGAGGAGGCTCCCCCGTTCCCGCTGCCACCTCCGTCAGTGCGCGTTCCGGTCCCCGGTGCGCCGCTGTCCACGGCGTCCGGGTTCGTCTTTTCGGCCGTCTCGGCAAGGTCGACCTTGTCGAGCATCTTCGCGGCCGCCTCTCGTCCGCCGAGGCCGAAGGCCAGAGCGGCCGCTGCGGCACCGCCGATGACGACGGCTCCGAAGGCGAGGTTGATGATCGAATCGGCCAGGCCCATGTAGCGCAGGCCCATGGCGATGAACAGGGCGATCGCCGAGTAGCGCAGCACCTTGCTGGCGAGGTTGCTCGTGATGAACTTGCCGATGATCGCAGCGATGAGGAATCCTGCGGCGATGATCGCAGCGCCGAAGAGCACGCTGCCGCCGAGGTCGAGGATCTCGTTGAGGATGTTCGTGATCTCGGGGAATCCGAGCATCCGGGCGGCCATGATCGCGAAGAAGATCATGATCGCCACCTGCACGAGGCGGGTGATCACGTTGGAGGCGCTGATGCCTTCGGGCACGATCCCGATCTCGTTGATGGCTTTGTCGGTGCCGATGCCCTGGAGGATCTGTTCGAGCAGATTGCCGAGGAACTTGGCGATGACTAAGCCGATGGCCAGCAGGATGCCGGCGGCGATGATGAGCGGGATCGCGTTGAGGAAGATCTGTAGCATCTGCTGGGCAGGCTCCGAGATCGCCTTGATGCCGAGGACCTGCAGCGCCGAGATCGCAACGACGATGATGATGATTCCGAACACCAGGTTGCCGATGAGGTTCGAGATCTTCGCGTTCGCCTCGCGTTCGGGTTCGGTGCATGACCGGGGTGTCCGCCCTGCGGCGGCATACCCTGCTGCCCCTGCGGCGGCATGCCCTGCTGACCCTGTGCGGCGTACTGCTGAGTGGCGTCGGGATGCGGTTGAGCATTTCCGGCGCCCTCGGCCACTCCGGTGGCTTTGTCGCCGAGCGAGCGGAACTTCGACGTCAGCTTCGTCAGATCCACGGCGTTGAGAGCGGTCTGGACGAGCTGTTTGGCGATCTTCGCGAAGACATAGCCGATGAAGAAGATGAATCCCGCGCCGATGATATTGGGCAGGAATCCGAAGATTCCATCGAGCAGACCCTGCAGCGGAGTCAGCACCTGATCGAGCTTGAACAGCTGGAGCACGGTGATGAGTCCGAGCAGCCAGATGCCGAGACCGGCGATCTGCCCGACCGACTTTCCGATCTGCTGACCATTGCTTCCATCGCGTTGAAGTGCGGGAACCTTGGTGACGAGTTTGCCGATCGCCCATTTGACGATGGCGGCGAGAATCCAGGTGACAATGAGAATGACGATTGCCAGTCTGACTTTCGTCAGGACCGACCAGATATCCAGATCTCGCATGTCGCCTATCTCCTTCGAACTCAGCGAATCGGCAAGTTTCATTTTCTCTTGCTGATTTTGAGTCTATTCTCAGCGAACACTGAGAACAAGGGCCCGGCGACTGATAGCCGACATTTGAAACCACAGTTGTCGATGATTCTCGATCGGTTACATATGCATATGTCGATCGCTCAACAGAATCTTCACAAACTCATCACAATTGCGTACCGCGTCAGAATTCCAGCGGCAGATTGTCGATGAGATGAGTCCCACCGACCGTCGCGGAGACGAGCAGCAGAGCCGATCCCGTGAAGTCCGGCGGGCACGGCCGCAGGGTCGCGGCCTCGACGAGACTGCAGTAGACGATCTCGAGATCCCCACGTTCAGCAGCCGGCTCCAGCTCGGCGAGCGCGGCCGCCTCGACGGCAGCGGGCAAGCCAGCAGAGATACCACTGGTGCCGGCCCCAGAGCCAGAACCGCCACCGATGCCGGACTCCGCCGCCCCACGGCCTCGCTCGGCCACCTCGGAGGCGGCGGTGAGAGCCCGTGGAATCGCCAGAGCACGGGCACGGTCGTCCGGCGCCAGGTAGGAGTTGCGGCTCGACATGGCCAGCCCGTCGGCGTCCCGGACGACGGGTAGGCCGATGAGTTCGATATCGAAGTTGAGGTCGGCGATCATGCGTTTGACCAGGACGAACTGTTGGATGTCCTTGAGGCCAAATACCGTGACGTCGGGGGCGATGAGGGTGAAGAGCTTCGCCACGACGGTGAGCACGCCGTCGAAGTGCCCGGGCCTGGCCGCGCCTTCGAACACGGCCCCCATGCGCCCGGCGACGACTCGCACTTCGGGTGCGGACGGGTATAGCTCGGCCAGCGCCGGGGCGAAGACGAAGTCGACTCCGGCCTCTTCGCACTTCCTTAGATCCTCTTCGATCGGCCTCGGGTACTGGACGAAGTCCTCGTCGGCACCGAATTGGAGCGGATTGACGAAGATCGAGGCCACGACGAGTTCGGACTCTGCGCGTGCACGTGTCATGAGTGCCTGATGCCCGGAGTGCAGGGCGCCCATCGTCGGGACGAGACCGATGCGGCCCGACTGCTCGGCCCGCCACCGGCGCAGTGCCTGGATGCCGCCGACCTCCATCAGTCGAAGCTCCTCTCGGGCTCGGGGAAGACCCCGGACTTCACTTCGTCGACATAGGTGCCGACCGCCTCGGTGAGCACGGAATGCAGGTCTGCGTAGCGCTTGACGAAGCGCGGGGCCTTCCCCGTACGCAGGCCCGCCATGTCCTGCCATACGAGGACCTGGGCGTCGCAGTCCGCACCGGCGCCGATCCCGACGGTGGGGATCGTCAGTTCGGATGTGACCTGGCCGGCCAGCCCGGAGGGCACCATCTCCATGACCACGGAGAAGGCTCCGGCTTCGGCCACGGCGCGGGCATCGTCGAGCAGGGCGCTGCCTGCGTCGCCGCGGCCCTGGACCTTGTAGCCGCCGAGGTTGTGCTCGGCCTGCGGGGTGAAGCCGATGTGCGCCATGACCGGGATCCCCGCCGTCGTGATCGCCTTGATCCGCGAGGCCATCCGCGCCCCGCCCTCGAGTTTGACCGCGTGGACTCCGGCTTCCTTCATGAACCGCACGGCCGTGGCCACGGCCTGTTCATCGGAGATCTCGTAGCTGCCGAATGGAAGGTCGGCGACGATGAGCGCCCGGCTCGTCGCCGAGGCGACTGCTCTGGCCAGCGGGATGAGTTCGTCGACGGTGACCGGCAGGGTCGTCGTGTGGCCATAGACATTGTTCGCCGCCGAATCGCCGATGAGCAGGGCCTCGACACCGGCCTGCTCGAACAGGGCCGCCGTGTACTGGTCGTAGCTGGTCAGCATCGCCCACCGCCGGCCTTCGGCCTTGGCCTTGATGAGATCGAGGGTCCGGATTCGCCGAGTCGGCGCTGCCGGTGCGGACACCGGACCGCCGTACGGGGCTGGTTGTTCCGCCGAGGCGGCCCCTGCCGTCGCGTCGGGGCTGGCCGGGGCGCCGAGGCCGGCCGGGGCATTGTCACCGGCAGCAGCGTTGCCCGCGATGCCGGTGGTGGAGGGGGAGGTGAACTGGTTCGAGTGTGCCGCTTCGGGCATGAGAATCCTTCAGATATGCGATGTCGTCGGTGCCGGCGCGGGCGGGGCGAGACCGACGCTTCGGTCCGAAGCCTCGGTGACTCTCACGGGGGCGCCCACCGCAGTGCGCATCGACTCGGATTGCGAGCCAGACCACAGCCTATTGCATCCCCCGGCGCAGAGCCATCGCCGGCGAGTTGTACATCGCCCGCCGACAGGATTAAGCTCAAATCTGCGCAAAGAAATAAACGCACAATTGCGCAAAAGATTTCGGGCGGCTCTCACCACGTGCGAGGCACTTCAGGCACGGGTCCCGCCCACCGAGCGAAGGACGATGATGACCACAACAGCTTCGATCGAACTCACCCTCAAGGACATCTCTGCCTCGGGAGCGAACGACGAAATGTGCTCGACGGACCTGCTCGATGCCCCGTGGGATGTCGACGAACGTCCCGGCTACGGTCCCGGTTCCTCGATGGCCGACCCGATTCCGGTCGCCGCCCCACGTCAGGGCGATATCCCCGAGGAGTACAAGCAGGCCGCGCCTGAGGAGCTCGATGCCCGCATCCGCGCCGCCAAGGCCGCCCTCGGCGATCGTGTCGTCATGCTCGGCCACCACTACCAGCGAGTCGAGGTCGTCGAACACGCCGACTACATCGGCGACTCGTTCATGCTCGCCCAGGCCGCCCAGAACCATCCGGAGGCCGAGGCCATCGTCTTCTGCGGCGTCCACTTCATGGCCGAGACCGCCGACCTGCTGTCGAAGCCGGAGCAGTCGGTCATCCTGCCCAACCTCGCCGCAGGCTGTTCGATGGCCGATATGGCCAGCATCGACCAGGTCGAAGACTGCTGGGAGCAGCTCGCCGAGGTCTTCGGCACCGAAGCCGATGCCGACGGTCGCGTCCCGGTCATCCCCGTCACCTACATGAACTCCTCGGCCGCGATCAAGGGCTTCTGCGGCCGCAACGGCGGAATCGTGTGCACCTCGTCGAACGCCGAGGTGGTTCTGGAATGGGCGTTCGAACGCGGGCAGCGGGTCCTGTTCTTCCCCGATCAGCACCTGGGCCGCAACACCGCGGTGAACATGGGCATCGGTCTCGACGAGATGCCGCTGTGGAACCCCGCCAGGCCAATGGGCAACAACGACGAGCAGACGCTGCGTGAGGCTCGGGTCATCTTGTGGCAGGGATTCTGCTCCGTGCACAAACGCTTCACCCCCGCCCAGATCGACAAGGCCCGCACTGAGCACCCGGACGTGCGCGTGATCGTTCACCCCGAATGCCCGCGTGAGACCGTCGAGGCCGCCGATGAGGCCGGATCGACCGCGTACATCACGAAGGCCATCGAACAGGCGACCGAACCGACGACGTTCGCCATCGGCACCGAGATCAACCTGGTCCAGCGGCTGGCCGCCGAACACCCTCAGCACGAGATCTTCTGCCTCGACCCCGTCATCTGCCCGTGCTCGACGATGTACCGCATCCACCCCGGCTATATCGCCTGGGTCCTCGAATCGCTCATCGACGGACAGGTCGTCAATCAGATCTCCGTCGACGCCGAGGTGGCCGAACCTGCCCGTGTGTCCCTGGAGCGGATGCTCGCCGCGAAGCCGCGGATCTGATGAGCCGCGTCATCGTCGCAGGCTCCGGGATCGCGGGGCTGACCGCGGCACTGCACCTGTCCGGCCGCCACACGGTCACGCTCGTGACGAAGGGCCGCCTCGGCGAGTCGAACACCGAGTGGGCGCAGGGCGGCATCGCCGGTGTCATCGGACCCGACGACACGGTCGATTCCCATATCGCCGATACGCTCACGGCCGGCGCCGGGCACTGTGATCCGGAGGCCGTGCGCTCCCTGTGCGAAGCCGGTGGGGACGCGATCGTCTCCCTCGCCGAGGCGGGGGTGGACTTCGACACCGATCCGACCGGAGCCTGGGCCAGGGGTATAGAAGGGGCGCATTCCTATCCGCGCATCTTCCATTCCGGAGGTGATGCGACCGGTCGGGCGATCAGCACCGCCCTGGCGCAGAAGCTGCGCACCGAAGTCGCCGCAGGGCGAATCACCCTCCTCGAGGACACGATGCTCGTCGACATCCTCACCACCGACGCCCACGAGCGCCGACAGGGTCGAGCCACCGGAGTCGCCACAGCCACCGGAGTCACCGTGCTCCGCGAAGGCCGCGTCGCGGCCCTGGCTGCTGATGCGATCGTGCTGGCCACCGGCGGTGTCGGGCAGCTCTTCGCACACACGACGAACCCGGCAGCTGCCACCGGAGACGGTTTGGCCGCTGCCATTCGCGCCGGTGCTAAGGTCTCCGATCTCGAGTTCTTCCAGTTCCACCCCACCGCCCTTCCAGGTCCCGGTTTCCTCATCTCCGAGGCCGTCCGCGGGGCCGGCGCTCTCATCCTCGACGAGCACGGCCACCGGTTCATGACTGACATCGATGATCGCGCCGAGCTCGCTTCTCGTGATGTCGTCGCACTCGCCCTGCACCGTCGCCAGGCGGCTCAGGACGGACGCCCGTGCTTCCTCGATGCGCGGGCCGTCCCGGATGTGCAGGCGACGTTCCCGAGCATCACCGCCGGTCTGGCCGCTCACGGTCTCGATCTGTCCCGGGACCTCATCCCCGTCACTCCCGCCGCCCACTACTTCATGGGCGGGGTGACCACGGATCGCGATGGTCGCACGAGCATCCACGGAGTCTTCGCTATCGGCGAGGTCGCGTGCACCGGCGTGCACGGAGCCAATCGGTTGGCCTCGAACTCTCTGCTCGAAGGCGCGGTCTTCGCCGCCCGCGCCGCCGCGGCGATCGACGCGCTGCCGGTCAACAGAGACCATGAACTCCCACTCCCCCAGTCCCGTTCACTCCACCAGACGGCACTGACACGAACCGAGCTGCAGGACCTGACCTGGGCTCATCTCGGCGTGGAGCGCACCGCCACGGGCCTACGGACCCTGCTCGACCGCCTCGGTGACGGTGCCCGCAACGACGGGACCCGCAATGCCGGCACCTCCGCCAACCGTGCCCACAACGCCGATGATCACCCCACCACCCCAGCTGCGGCCCTCGCCGACGCACTCGAGACCGCGAATCTCGCCCTCATCGCCGAACATATGGCTCGGCATGCCCTGGCCCGCGAGCACAGCCTCGGCGCGCATACCCGCACGGATACGACACTCACGCCGTCGACGACCGCGCCGTCCACCGCCACTCCGCCCACCGCTCTGCTTCAGGAGGCCTCCGCATGCTGACCGCTTCAACCATCGATTCCGCACTGCGCACAGCCCTTGACGAAGACGCTCCCTGGGGCGATATCACCGGCGAAGTCTTCATCCCTGCCGCCGCCTCGGCGAGGGCCGAGCTGCGTGCCCGCGAAGACGGGGTGCTCGCCGGAATCGAGGTCTTCGCCCGAGCCTTCGCACTCGTCGACCAGAGTGTCACGGTCGACCTCGCTGCCGCCGACGGAGACGCTTTCACCGCAGGTCAGGTGCTTGCCACGGTCGCCGGTCCCGCTCGGGCGGTGCTGCAGGCCGAACGGATCGCGTTGAACTTCTGCCAGCGCATGAGCGGAATCGCCGCCCAGACCCGCGCCTATGTCGATGCCGCCGCCCGGCGGGCGCGCATCGTCGACACCCGCAAGACGACTCCGGGGCTGCGCGCGTTCGAGAAGCACGCCGTCGTCTGCGGCGGCGGGCACAACCACCGCTTCGGCCTCTCCGACGCGGTCATGGCCAAAGACAATCACCTCGCCGTGCTCACCGGAGCCGGGCTCAGCGTCGCCGAGGCGATCCGCACCGCCCGGGCCCGTCTGCCGCATACGACGATGATCGAGGTCGAAGTCGACCGGCTCGACCAGGTGCCCGCAGTGCTCGACGGCGGCGCCGATATCATCATGCTCGACAACTTCACCCCGGCACAGCTGCGCGAAGGCGTAGAACTCGTGGGCGGCCGCGCCGTCGTCGAAGCCAGCGGCAACGTCACCCTGGAGACGATCCCGGAGATCGCCGCCACCGGCGTCGACGTCATCTCCTCGGGCGCGCTGACCCACAGCGTCCGCGCGATCGACCTCGGTCTCGACCTCTCCCTCGAGGCCTGAGATGACCGGGCGCCTCTACCTCGACACCGCGGCCGCGGCCCCCGTGCGCAGGGAGGCCCTCGAAGCCGCTTGGCCGTATCTCGCCGGGGCGTTCGGCAACCCCTCGAGCCATCACGAATTCGGTCGCGGACCTGCCGAAGCCCTCGCCGATGCCCGTGCTCGCGTGGCGAAGGTGCTTGGCATGCGCGCCACGGACATCACGTTCACCAGTGGCGGCACCGAGGCGGACAACCTCGCAATCATCGGCATGGCCCTCGGGCATCAGACCCAGGGTCGGGCCCTGGGTCGTGCTCAGACCCAGGGTCGGGCGGGGACCGCGATGCCGCCTCGGCGACATATCGTCACTTCCCCCATCGAACACGAAGCGGTGCTCGCCTCGGTGGAGTTCCTGACCCGCGTCCACGGATTCACCGTCACCGAGGTGGCCCCGACCTCCGATGGGACGGTGACCCCCGAAGCCCTCACGGCGGCGATCCGCCCGGACACCGTGCTTGTGAGCGTGGGTTATGCGAACAATGAGATCGGCACCGTTGCGGACGTTCCGACCCTGGCCGGAATCGCCCATGAGGCCGGTGCCCTCTTCCATACAGACGCCGTGCAGGCGGCCGGGTGGCTGCCGCTGACCGGGTTGGGCGTCGATGCGCTCAGTCTGGCCGGGCATAAGGTCGGGGCGCCGAAGGGCATCGGTGTGGCCGCGATCCGCGCCCGCGTCCCCGTCGAACCACTCATCCACGGCGGCGGGCAGGAGTCGGGCCGACGATCGGGCACGGAGAACGTGGCTTTGGCCGTTGCGTTCGCCACGGCACTCGAACTCGCCGAGGCGGATCGGCATGAGGCCGCCGATCGTGTCCGAGCCATCCGCGATGAGTTCATCTCCACAGTGCTCAGCCATGTCCCCGGGTCGTTTCTGACGGGCGCGGCGGGCACGGCCGGCCCTGACGGCCGGGCGACTCGGACTCCGAATCATGCGTCGTTCTGCTTCTCGAACACCTCCGGCGAGGCAGTGCTGCTCGAGCTCGAACGCCTCGGGGCGACGGCCTCGAGCGGTTCCGCCTGTGCGGTCGGCTCCGATGAGCCCTCCCATGTGCTCACGGCCTTAGGGGTCGCGCCCGAGGTCGCGCAGACGAGTGTGCGCTTCACCTTCCCGTCCTCGATCACCCCCGACCAGGGACGAGCGGCCGCCCGAGCCGTCATCAGCGCTGCCGAGAGCCTCGCCTCGTCCTTTGCATGAACGGCGTCTCACACCCGAGTTGATTTTGATCACCTTCACGCTCACAAGGTGGGATAGCCCTATCTTTCTCTGTATTTTGGGGCGAGACTGAAAGAGAGGCATTCGTATCAGGATGTGAGGGGGCCGCCATGGATCTTTTGATTCTGTTCATGATCGCAGTGATGTTTGCGACCGTTGTGTTCTTCATCGGTCGGTTCGCCTGCCCGAAGCACGACCGAGTGCCCCTCATCGAGGTCGATCACGTGCTTCTGTGGACGACTCTGCGCCGCGGTTGGCATGCTCTCGGATCGTTCGGTCCGCTCACTCATTACCCGGATGACCCTTATGGAGCCTCCCGCGCCTGAGGCTCCGTCGCCTCAGTCGGTGTGAACCTGCGTCGTCTCCGTAGGACCGATCCTGCCGGACAATCGCCACGGTTGGGCTGCTCACCGGTGTGGTTAGAGTGGCACCATGCCTTTCTCTGCACAGCCGCACCGTAACCCACCGAGTGAGATCGCCGCGCTCATCTTCGCGGTCGCCTCAATCCTCGTCTTCCTCGGCGTCTGCGTCTGGTTCTGGGGACAAGCGCCCGATAACGTGGCCACCCACTTCGACTCCGGCGGTCAGCCCGATGACTGGACGTCGAAGGCCGGTCTCCTCGGGATCTTCGTGCCCGTAGGCGTCGGTCTGCCCGTTCTCATGTCGATCCGAGCGCTGTTCGAGAAGTTACCGGCCTCGCTCATCAATGCCCCGCATAAGGAGTATTGGCTCGAGCGCGACGAGAAGACCTACCTCCTCGACTGCCTCATGGAGCTGCTGCGCTTCACCGCGGGACTCACCGCGCTGCTCATCGCCGCCATCCTCGTCATCATCGCGGAGGCAGCGCGTTCGGCGACGATGTCGGAATGGCTGACTTTCGTGCCGACGGCCATTTTCCTCGCCGCCACGGGGCTCGCCGTGTGGCGTTTCTACCGCAGACTCACCCCACCGAGGTGACCGCGCTCAGACGGTGACTTCCTGGGGCAGGAACACGGAGACGTCCCAGTTCTGCATGGCGTGCGCCGAGGCCCAGAAGTGGAGTTCGAAGACGCAGGCCTGCTCGAAGGCGGCGCGCATGCGGGCGGCTTCCTCGCTCGGGGCCTTAGCGAGTTCCTGTTCGAGGATCTGCACGGCGTGGCGGGTCGATTCGTCGAAGTCTGGTGAATCGTAGGTCTGCACCCAGGTGCGGTAGGGGTGGTCGTCGGCCATCTGCCCGGCCCGGTCGACAAGCACCTTGCCCATATGCGCGTACACCCAGAAGCAGGGCAGGACTGAGGCGACGCCTTCGCCGTAGGAACGGCTGGCGGCCGTGGCGACGAGGAAGGACACGTAACCCAGCGTCGTCGGGGAGGCCTTGAAACGGGAGCCTTCCGCGGTGAGTTCTTCCAGCGCCGAGGCGAGTCGGGCATCGGCGAGCAGCTCTCCGTGCATCTCCTCTTCGACGGTGATCGCCTCAGCGGCGGATCCGGCCCAGAATCGGGATTCGTCACGGTCGACGGTCTTCGCGGCCAGGAACGACATGGCCTTGGCGTATCCGTTCAGGTAGAGGCTGTCCTGCGAGATGTAGTTGACGAAGGCCTTCGGATCGAGGCTGCCGTCGGCGAGCTGGGCGAGGAACGGCAGCTCTTCGATCTGCTTGACGATGGGGCGGACACGGTCCCACAGCTGGGTGGTCAATGGGCCGGCGGTGTAGGTGACGGTCATGGGAACTCCTTTGTGCTCGTGTGACGTGGTGGTTCGGATGACGTGGTGGAACGAGTGAGTTGGCGGTTCGCGTGAGGTGGTGGTCAGGCGGGATGGATACGTCAGGCGGGTCGACCGCGGACGATGTCGACCTGGTGGTCGACGGGTCCGTGGGCGCCCTCTGGATTCAGGCTCAGCTGCCAGTCCGCAGCCGAGGTGAGAGCGCGAGCAAGATAATCGAGGGCATTGCCGACGGCCTCGCCGAGGATGTCCGACCCGATCTCTGTGCGTTCGCGGCCGAGGACAGCCACCTCGGCGGTGATCGCGGCTGACAGAGTGCACCCGGTTCCGTGCGTGTTCATCGTCGTCACGCGGGGGTGGGTGAACTCGCGGACCTGGCCATCGGCGGTGGCGAGGATGTCGATGACCTCGTCCTCGCTGCCGTGCCCGCCCTTGAGCAGGACAGCTCCGGGGCCGCGTTCGAGCAGGCGCCGAGCCTGGTCACGCATGGCTTCAGTCGTCTGCGCTTCGGGTTCGTCGTCGGAGATCAGCAGGGCCGCCTCGGGGAGGTTGGGGGTGATGAGGTCGGCGACCGGCAGCAGGTGGGTGCGCACGGCCTCGACGGCATCGGTCTCGAGGAGGCGGTGGCCGGAGGTCGCGATCATCACCGGGTCGACGGTATAGAAGCCGAGCCGGCCTTCGGCGGCGCGATCGACGACGAGTTCGACGAGGTCACGGCTGCCGAGCATCCCCGATTTCGTCGCATCGACGGGCAGGTCGCCGAGCACGGAGTCGAACTGATCGGCGACGAAATCGACGTCGATCGGATAGACGCGGGACACACCGTGCGTGTTCTGCGCGACGAGGGCGGTGATGACGGTCGTGCCCATGGTCTTCCGCGCGGTGAAGGTCTTGAGGTCGGCATGGATTCCGGCACCGCCGGAGGGATCGGTGCCGGCGATGGACAGGGTGATCGGCGGGCGGGTTGTCACTGTGCACTCCCGGCGTATGCGGCGAGCAGCTCCTCTGCTGCCGTCTTCGGATCGTCGGCCATGCAGATCGCCGAGACCACGCAGATCCCGATCAGCCCACGTCCCTGCAGGTCAGGGGCACGATCGGCGTTGATGCCGCCGATCGCGACCGCGGGGATGCCCGCTTCTGCGACCAGTTCCCCGAGGCGGTCCGGTCCGATTCCGCCGGGGGCGTCTGCTTTCGTGGAGGTGTCAAAGACCGGTCCGATGCCGACGAGGTCGACGACTCCGGAGTCTCGGGCGGCGGCGAATTCGTCGCTGTTCGCGGCCGAGAGACCGATGAGCGGTTCCGCACCCAGGGCGGCGCGCACCTCGGCGACGGTGGTGTCAGTTTGGCCGACGTGGATGTGCACGTTCTCGCCTTCGTCGATGAGGCGGCGGGCCACCTCGACGCGGTCGTTGAGGACGACGGGGACCGTGCGGTCGGTGTCGCGGGTGGCGGCGTCGACGGCGGCGATGACCTGGCGGGTGAGCGAATAGAAGCCTGCATCGTCGATGTCTTTGTCGCGGACCTGGACGATGCCCACTCCCCCGGCGACGGCGGCCTGCACGGTTTCGGCGACGCTGCGGCCGGCGGCCTCGCATTGCGCGGAGTCGGTGACGAGGTAGAGGCGCGTGTCGATTCCGGCGAAGCGGTCGGCCGAGCCGTCTCGGTCGTTCGCGGTCGCGCCGTCGTCAGCCGGGTTGTCGGCGATGTGGGCGGATCCGGCGGTCATGCCTGGACGCCTTCGCCGGCGGTGAGCGTGTCGAGGCCGATTCTCGCCTGTGCGAGTCGGTCACCGTCGACGGTGTGGAGTGCGTCGAGAAAGTTCACCGAGTAGCTGCCGGACCCCTTCGCACCATCGGCGGCGAGTTCCCCGGCGACCGCGAAGTGGGCGTGGGCGGCGACGACGGCTTCGAACTTCGCCGAGGCGTCCCCACCGTTCGCGGACTGCTCAGTGGCGTTGACGGCTGAGACGTCGGCGTCGGGGTCGGCGAGTCCGGCTCGGGCGGCGGCCAGGTAGGCGACGGTGACGGCACCGAGTGAGCAGCCGGTGCCGATGACGAGCGGCATGAACTCATGTCCACCTGAGATGCGGGCGACGTGGTCAGTGCCGTCGATGTGGGCGACGACGGCATCGGTGGGTCCGGAGACGGCGACGATGGCACCGGTCTCTCGGGCCAGCTTCGCGGCAGCGGGTAGGACGGCGTCGACTTCATCGGTGGAGTCGACTCCACGACCACCGAGTCCGACTCCGGCGAGTGCGGCGATCTCGGAGGCGTTGCCGCGGATGGCGGTCGGGTGATCGGCGGCGGCGCGGCGGATGCGGGAGGTGCGGAAGTCGACGGCGCCGACGCTTACGGGGTCGAGGACCCAGGGTTTTCCGGCGGTGTTGGCGACGTCGATGGCGGCATCGGCGGCGAGCAGCTGGTGGTTCGAGGCGGTTCCGAAGTTGACGAGGATTCCGCTGGCGATCCCGGCAAACTGACCGGCGTCTGCTTCGTGATCGAGCATTGCCGGGGAGGCGCCGATGGCCAGGAGCACGTTGGCGCTGAACTGCTGCACGACGGTGTTCGTGATGCACTGGATGAGTGGATTGCTTGCGCGCAGACGCGCATTCGCAGAACGCAGGTCGAAGTCAACCATGACGATCCCTTCGCTAGTATGGCCCAGATCAGGTTCGATGGGTGTTCTCTCAGCCTCGGTGTCCTCCGTGCGCAGCGTCTTGGTGCGAACGGATCCTCATGAGGCACCCCATGTCATTGGCTCCGACTGTATCAGCCCGGTCGGACACGGGCGACTCCATACTCTGCTTGGATGCTCAGCACCGACCGCTCGACTCAACGTCGCTGTATCAAGCTATGCATTGCGCGCTCGACGCTAAGGCGAGCGGTCGGCAGAGAGAGCTTAACGCCCCACTACCCGCGCCCGACGTACCTCTGACCGCGGCGGCTGAGCGCATCGATGACAACTGCGGTGAGCAGAACAAGTGCGGTGATGATCTGCTGTGCATCGGAGTTGAAGCCGATGAGGTAGAGACCGTTGTTGATCGCACCGACGACCAGAGCACCGAGCACGGCTGCCCAGGCGGTTCCGCGTCCGCCGAACAGCGAGGTGCCGCCGATGACAGCTGCAGCGATCGCATTGAGCAGGTCCTGCGTGCTCACCAGCGTCGATCCCGCATTTGTCGTCACACCGGTCTTGATGAAGCCGAACAATGCGGCCAGCACTCCGGCTGCCATGAACACGCTGATGCGCACCCAGGTCACGCGGATGCCGGCACGCCGTGCAGCTTCGACCTTGCCGCCGACGGCGTAGATGGAACGACCGTAGCGGGTCTTGCGCAGCACGAGGTCGATGATGATCGCAATGACGATCATGAGGAAGAAAGGCATCGCCAGACCGAAGTCCTGATTGACGAGGATGAGGAACCCGAACACGATCGCGGCCAGCAGCACGATCCGCACGATCACAGAGATCCAGCTCGGAGCGCTGAGACCCTCCCGGTGGCGGCGCAGCTTCGAATAGATGATGCCGCAGCCGAAGCCGATGATCGCGACGGCGCCGAAGATATAGGCCCAGATCGCAGGAAAGTAGAAGCTGGCGAAGTCGAAGGCGAAGGTGTCCGACATCGACAGGTTCTTCTGCGTGCCCAATGTCGTCAGAGTCAGACCGGTGAACGCGAGCAGACCGGCCAAGGTGACGACGAACGCCGGGATGCCGACGACGGCGAAGAACCAACCTTGAATCGCGCCGACGACTAGGCCGAGCAGCAGCATGATGACCAGCGCCAAGGCCGGCGGCACACCTTGCCTTACCACCAAGACACCGAGCAGCGAGGCGGCCAAACCGCCCAATTGCGCCAGAGACAGATCGATCTCGCCGAGGAGCAGGATGAGGTTGATGCCGAGAGCCAGGATCGCGAGGAACGCGACCTGAGTGGAGAGGTTGACTAGGTTGGCCGGAGAGATGAAGTTCGAGTCGGCCGACTGGAATACGATGACGATGACGATGAGTGCGAGGATGACCGGGAACGACCCCAGCTGCCCCTCTTTGACCCGGCGGACGAAGGTGCCGATCACGCCTTCGGACGAGATCCGCTCATCGGTGATGAAGGAATTGCGGGTCATCGACGCTCACCCCTCCGTGCGGCGCGTTTGGTCACGACATTGTCGCTGGCTCCGGTGATCGCGGCGACCAGCACATCGGTGCGCTCGTCACCGGGGAAATCACCGGCGTCCTTGCCCAGCCGCAGCACGTGCACCCGGTCGCACACCGCCTGCACATCGGCCATATTGTGGCTGACGAGCAGCACGCCGAGGTCGCGTTCTTTGAGCCGTTCGATGAGGTTGAGCACTTCGGCCGTCTGGGCGACGCCGAGTGCCGCCGTCGGTTCATCGAGCATGACCAAGGATGGTTCGCCGAGGAGGGACCGGGCGATCGCGACCGTCTGACGTTGACCGCCGGACAGGGCCGCGATCGGTACGCGCACGCTCGGGATCTTTGCCGAGAGGCTGCGCAGCAGCTCCCAGGATTTGGCTTCCATCGTCACTTCGTCGAGGACGCCGCCGCGGGTCTTCTCATGTCCGAGGAACAGGTTGGCCACCACGTCGAGGTTCTCGCACAGGGACAGATCCTGGAACACCGTGGCCACTCCGGCATTCTGTGCATCCTTCGGGGAGGAGAATCTCTGCGCCGTCCCGTTCATGATGAGTTCGCCGTCATCGGCGGCGTGGACTCCGGCGATGACCTTGATCAGGGTCGATTTGCCGGCGCCGTTGTCGCCGACGAGGCCGACGACTTCGCCGCGACCGACGCTGAGATGGATGTCGGTCAGGGCTTGGACTGCACCGAACCGTTTGTTGATTCCGCGCAGTTCGAGCACCGGCTCGCTGTCGCTGCCCAGCGTCCGCGTCGCCTCAGTTGCCGGGTCGGGTGTCTCTGATGTCATCTGTTCCTACTTGTCGCAGTCGTTGACCCCGGCAGCCGGCGACCGGTGGCGGTCGCCGGCTCGAGGTCGGTCACGTCAGATTGTGAACGCGCACGCTCACTTCACGCCGGCATCGGCACAGAGCTTCTCCACCTTGCCTGTGCAGATGTCCTCGGCCTTGATCTGGTCACCAACGATGTCTTTGATGGTGTCGGTGGTGACGACCTTGGCTTCGACGAAGTCCGTGGGGGTGTCCTTGTAGGTCGTGCCCGCGTCGACGTCCTCGCCTGCGGCCAGGGCCACGGCGGCTTTGGCGGCGAACTCGGCCTGCGGTGGGATCGACTTGTAGATCGTGGCGTACTGGTCACCCTTGAGGATGTTCTGCAGACCGTCGACCTCGGCGTCCTGACCTGTCACGACGGGTTCGACCTTGGCTTTCTTCGTTGCGGCGATGACGCCGCCGGCGGTGCCGTCGTTGGCAGAGTAGATCGCGATCGGCTTCTCGCCCTTGCCCTGCAGCTGACCTTCGACCCACTGGCGGGCGTCGTCGGGGTTCCAGTCGAGAGTGTCGTGGCTGGCGGCGATGTCCACGCCTGCGCCCTTGAGGGTCTCTTCGGCGCCGGCCTTGAAGTCCGCGGCGTTCGGGTCCTTCGGATCACCATTGACCATCCAGACCGGTCCCGATTTCGGGTCGACGCCGGCGTCTTTGAGCCCGTCGAGGACGGCCTGGCCCTGCAGGTTGCCGATCTTCTTGTTGTCGAACGAGGTGTAGTAATCCGCACCTTCGAAGAAGCGGTCGTAGGAGATGACCGGGATCTTCTTCGCTTCGGCTTTCGACAGCGCGGATGAGACTGCGGAAGCGTCGACGGGGTCGAGGACGATGGCGTCGACGCCTTCGGTCACGGCCGCCTCAACCTGTTGCTGCTGTTGAGTCGCGTCCTGATTGGCGTTGCGGTATTCGACCTTCGCGTCTGGGTTGGCTTCTTTGAGGTATTTCTCGAAGTTCGGCTTGTCGAGCGACTCGTACCGGGTGGTCTTCGACTCGGGCAGCAGCAGCGCGATGGTGACGTCCCCGTCGCCGCCGGATCCGCTGTCGGCCTCGTCGTTTCCCTGGCCCTTCTGATTGCCGCAGCCGCTGAGCGCAAGAGCGCCGATCGCGACGGAGGCACCGAGGAGCGCCAGCTTTTTGTGGGACTTAAGGTTGTGCCTCATTGTGAACCTTTCAATCTTTCTGACAACGTTGTCAGGCTGTTGAATATGATTCGCTGAACGCCGCCTGCTGTCAACTGTTTCGACAAAAATCTTCAGCGGGTGTCCGGCGGCTCTTCACCGCTGCCACGAGCGATGACGCACAGCGCATTGTCGAAATCGGGCACGCCGTCGTCGACTCGATCGCGCCGGTTCGCCTCCCCCGCAATCGGGCCATCCCCTTCGCCGAGGCGGTCCCCGCCCTCGCCAGCATCGCTGGGTTCGACACCGACCCGGAGTCGTCGGACCGCCTCGGCGGCGAGGGATCCGACGTTGCGATCGACGACGGTGACATCGAGGAGTTCGGCCGTGGGGAAATCGTCGATGCCGACCAGTGCCGGCCATTCGCCGAGGCGGCGGCAGGCGTCGATGGCACCTTGGGTCACTGTGGCGGACAGGGTGATCAGGGCTCCGGGTGCGCTGCGGGAACCGAGCCAGGCGGCGACGACGTTCTTCGCGCTGGCTTCGTCGTGGGCGTCTTCGCGCATATAGGCGCGCCAGCCGACGCCGCGGCGGCCGGCGATGGCGTCCTGGATTCCCTGCAGTCGGCGGGTGGTGATGAGGCTGGGCGAATGGTCGCCGATGACGCCGAGTGCCATGTGCCCGTGAGCGAGCAGCTGTTCGGCCGCGAGGCGTCCCGCCTCACGATCGTCGCCTGCGACGATGCTGATTCCAGGGCCTTCGACCGCTGGGTCGAGGGAGACGATTCGAGTGCCCGGCGCCGAGGCGGCTCGTGCGTAGGTCTCGGCCGCCTCGGGGTGGGCGCGGATGACGATGAGCCCGGTCAGGTCGTTGGCGAGGCATTCGTCGAGGAAGGCTTCCTCTCGGTTCGGGTCGTCACCGACCACGGTCACCACCGGGCGCAGGTCGAGGATTGCGAGCTCGGCTTCCACTGCGGCGAAGGCACGTGATTGGAAGGCGTCACCGGCGTCGGAGAGGACGACGCCGATATAGGGTGAGCGGCCTCCGGCACGCAAGCGTCTGGCCGTGGGGTTGAGGCGGAATCCGAGCTCTTCGGCGGCAGCTTCGACTTTCTCCGCCGTCGAGGCGGCAACGTGCTTTTCGCCGTTGAGGACGCGGGAGGCGGTTTTGATGCTCACGCCGGCACGCGCAGCGACCGTGGCCAGGGTCGGCCGATCGTTCTGCTTCGCCATGCGCACACCTTTGAGTCTGAGAACCGGTTCGTGAATCTGCGCATCGACGCACAGGCAACCGTTGGAATGATACTAACCGCTCGCGCGGCGGACTCAGTTGTGCTGGCCTGTCACCGTCCGGTTGAAATCCAAGGCGGTCTCGACCCAGAATGCCAGCTGTTCGTCATCACGGACAGACTCTGCGCTCACGTTGATCCACCCCGGTCCCATGTCCCGACCGGTTCCCATCTCAGCTTGGGCAGCTTCGGGACGTTTGAGGAGCTCATCGTGACGGTCGGGATCGATGTGCGCCAGCAGATCACCCGTCTTACCAGCACTGACGATCATCTTCTCGTTGACCATGACCGCGCGGCCGCCGAACATCGAGACCTCTCGAACCACGGGCTCTTCGGCAATGAGCGCACGGATCCGTTCGATGAGTGAAGTCTGCTCGGGAGTCATACAGTGGTCTCCGGTCGGCTCTGCAGCAAAGGTCGGTTTCACTGTCAATGGTACTCGCCGAGGCGGGACTCCTTTCCGGAGTCCCGCCTCGGCGAGTGGCATGTTCTGCTGCGTCGAATCACAGACCGCTCAGCGCAGCGGCGAGCGCACGCACTGGCTCAGTCATCCTTCACTGAGCGCTCGAGTTGCCGTCGCTGTATCAAGTTATGCGACGAGCGGTCGCCGCTCAGGTGAGCGGTCGGCGTGGCCCCCTATGACTCAGCGAGCCACCGGGTTGGGCATCGTGCCCGCGTAGAGCAGTGATTCGGCTTGGTTGCCGATGTCGACCATCTGCTTCGTGTTCTTCAGCTGCAGCCGGTTGAGGCACGAATGAGCGAAGTGGTCGGCACGCAGATCCACGTCGCCGCTGACACCGCGCGCATCATCCGGGTGCTCCGCTTCGTAGTCGTCGAGGGTCTCGGCGACGATCGCCCAGAATCTCTCGGCCGGCAGCAGTCCATCGCCGTCGAGGATGCCGGAGAGGTGCCGCAGGACCCCGTCGAACATATCGGTGAACACCGACAGGGCCTTCTCCTCCCCCGACACCACGGCGCGGATGCGCTCGACATCGGCAGGCAGCTCGCGGTGGCCGAGCACGGCGACCTCCTCACCGATGTCCTTCATGAACGCCCCGGTGACCACATGCTCGTCGAGGACGAGGATGAGGTTCTCCCCGTGCGGCATGAACACGAGATCGTGGGCCAGCAGCGCATGGACAAGCGGCTTCAGGTACGCCCGCAGGTAGCTGCGCAGCCATGCCGCGGTGCTCAGGCCTGATGCGCTGATGAGCTCGCCGGCCAGCGACACCCCCTGGTGATCCCGATGCAGCAGGGCGGCCATCGTGATGAGCTTCTGACCTGGTTCGATCTGCTCGACGGGGTTCTCCCGCCACAGGGCGGCGAGCATCTTCCGGTGCGGGTTCGTCTCCTTCGTCCGGTGGTAGACGTCCCCCGTGTACCCGAGCGCGGCACGCTCCCGCAGCACTCGGAAGCCCGCCTCGGCGAAGGTGGGGTCGGAGCCCACCAAGCCAGCAACCCAGTCGTTGATGGCTGGAGTGTCGCGCATGTACTTCGGCGACAGCCCACGCAGGAATCCCATGTTCTGCACGGCGAGCGCGACCTTGACATACGGAGCTCCGGCCCGCGAATGGTTGAAGAACGTGCGCAGGGACTGCTGCGCCTGGTGCTTATCGAGCCCTTCCCCGAGCGGCAGCAGATCGCCGCGCGCGATGTCCGCGGCGAAGGTGATCGCCAGGCGGTGGTCGGCCTGCCAGGGATGGATCGGCATGAGGTGGAAGTCCGCAGGATCCTGTCCCGCCGCCCGGATCCGGGACCCGAAGAGATCCCGTTCGGCTTCGCTGAGAGCCTCACCGAGGTGGCTCTCCTCGTCGAGTCCGACTCCCAAAGACAGATGGCTGAGTTCACGCCTCACTGCCACCCATTCGATGCGGTTGAGCTGTCCGTTCTCCGGCGCCCACTTGCGGAAGTCACTGAGACCGAAGCCGATGCGACCATTGTTCGCGAGGAACCCCGGATGGCCTTCGGTCATGGCCGCCTCGGTGGTCTGGAAATCCGCTTCGACGAGTGCACGTGCATCGGGTCTGCGCCCGGCTCGGGCGTCCTCGAGTTTGAACGCGGCCCCGGCCAGGGTCGAGGCGAGTTCCTCGAGGTAGGTGGAGATGAGGTCCTCCGGGATGGAGAGTTCGTCTTGGAGTTCGACGACGAGTTCCTGCGCGTCGAGCGGCACCTCGGTACCGTCGCGCCACCGGGTGATGCTCGCTTCGTCGATCACCCAGTGCTCGAGCGGCAGCACACGCGCGGTGAACGTGTATCGGCTGGCGCCGTCGATGCTCAGTTCCCAGGTCTGGCCCTCGCCATTCGCCGAGGCGGCTCCCCCGACCGGATGTGCACTGCCGTTCGCGGCCGCTCCTTCACCCTCGCCGAGGCTCACCGGTGCGATGAGTCGTTCGTGGGCGAATTCGGACAGGGCTTTGGCGACGAGGTGGCGCTGCACGACGGCGAACGCATCCCCGTTGAGGTGGGCGTACGGTGCCGGCGGGGTTGCGAATGTCCGGCCCGTGCGTGATTTGGTGGACCTCCGGTCACTGTCCGACTCGCCGGTCTCTGCCACGCGCGACTCCCGAGCACCGGCCGTGACGAACGGAGCCAGCGCGCTGGCCTCGAAATCCGCGCGAGTGCACACACTGACGAGCGCCGGTTTCTCGATCTCGCCCATCATGATGGTCGCTTCGGTGATGGGGGTGAAACCGGCAGCTCGGTTCTTCTCGATGATCGCGTCGTTCCTGGCATCGGGTTCGACGATGACGCGCTCGGCACCGCGTCCTCCCTGGTCAACAGGCTTCAGGCAGAAGTCGATGACCTCCGCCATGATGCGGTCGGTGAGGCCATGCACGGCCGGTCCTGCCGGCGGTGCGACGAGCAGGTGCATCCCGATGTCCGCGGGCCCGGTCGCCACGATGTTCTGCGGGATGAGGGTGTCCGGAGTGTAGGTTTCGACGTAGAAGCAGTCGGTGCCGTCGACGGAGCCAACCCAACCGGCGTCGTCCGCGGAGTCGCGAATGCCATTCAAGTAGGTCCGGACCTCGTTCTCGTCGAGGTCGGTCATCATCCAGTAGTGAGCGCGCGGGTGGGTCAGCCACCCGTGGATCCGGGCGGTGTCCCGGTCGACGTCGAGCGGACGGATGGTCACTGTCGCCGAGGCGGCCGTGAGCTTCATGTCCGAACTGCGGTCCGTGCGCGTACAGGTGGCGTTCGCACCAACAGCAGAATCGGTCGGATCGGTTTCGTCCGCCTCGGTGGTGGTCAGGCTGGTGATGAGTTCGGTGGTCATGCGTGTGACATCTCCTTGGAGTCGTCGAGTGCGAAGGCGGCATCGGGCACGGCATCGGATTCGTCGGCCGGCACCCCGAAGGTCTGGAAGGCGATGGTCCGTTCGATCGGATAGGGTTCCCGGCCGGTCACTGCGGCCAGCACCACCGAGGCCCGCCACGGGCCGAAGCCGAGGTCGGGGGCGGTCACGCCGTGGGTGTGCTCTTCGCCGTTGAGGACGTGGATGGTTCCTTCGTCGTTGATCGTGTAGTGGCGGCTGACGTCGAGGCGGCCTCGGGAGTCCAGACGGATGTCGTCGCCGAGAGGGCTGAGGAAGTCCGGAACCTGCGATTTGTATCCGGTGGCGGCGACCACGGATCCGGACCGCCGAGTGAACGTCTTGTCCAGTGCCGTGTTGCGGAAGCCGAGCAGGTATTCGCCGCTGATCGGATCAATCTCGGCGGTCTCGAGTTCGGCTTCGGAGACGAGGTTCGTCAGCAGCTGCCGCCCGCCGCGGCTGAGTCGGTAGAGAGTGTCGTGGATGTCGTCGACGAGGTCGGCGGAGATGCCCTTGTACAGCGTGCGCTGTTCCCGGCCGACACGTTCGCGCAGTTCATCGGGCAGGGCCCGGAAGTGGTCGGTGTACTCCGGGGAGGTCATCTCTAGGGTGAGCTTCGTATACTCCATCGGGAAGAACCGCGGCGAGCGGGTCACCCAGTCCAGGCGCACTCCGCGGTCTTCTGCGTCGTCGACGAGGTCACGGTAGATCTCAGCGGCGGACTGGCCGCTGCCGATGATCGTGATCGCCCCCGAGTCGAGCAGCGCATCCCGGTTCTCGAGATAGTCGGCGGTGTGGATGAGCGGGCCGGCAGCGGGCAAGCCGGCGGCACCGTCCGGGCCGGCAGCGGGCGAGTCGCCGGCTCCTCCCCCGAGCCCCTGCAGCACAGGTGGCAGCACCGGCTGCGTTCCCACCCCGAGGATGAGATGCCGAGCGCGGTAGGTCTCGGTCGTCAGGATCGAGCCGGAGTCATCGACCACCTCGGCGAGGGCGGTGTACACACCGTCGTCCCTGGTCACGGACACGACGCGACGATTCCATCGCAGCGTATCCAGTTGGGCGGCGACCCACCGGCAATATTCGTCGAATTCGGCGCGCAGGGGGTAGAACGATTCGCGGATGTAGAACGGGTAGAGCCGCTTGCGCTCCTTGAGGAAGTTGAGGAATGAGTACGGCGAGGTGGGGTCGGCCATGGTGACGAGGTCGGCCAGGAACGGCACTTGGATGGTAGAGCCTTCGATCATCATGCCCGGGTGCCAGCGGAATTCGGGGCGCTGGTCGAGGAAGATCGCGTCGACGTCGTCGAGCGGTTCCGACAGTGCGGCCAGGCCGAGTCCGAAGGGTCCGATGCCGACGCCGAGGATGTCGTGAATGTGTGTGGAATCTGCGCTCATGCTGCGCCTCCTTCTGTCGCTGCGTCCTCGAGGTCCCGGCCGGCGAGGATGCCGTGCCCGGTGGCACGGACGAGGTCGAGCACGGCGGTGACGTCGTCGATGCGGGTGTCGGGATTGAGCAGGGTGAGTTTGAGCCACGGCGTGCCGTCGATGACGGTGCGGGCGATGGCTGCGCGGCCGGAGCGGAAGAGGACTCGACGGATGAGCGGGACGAGTTCGTCGCAGGTGTCCTGGTCCGCGGTCGCCGGGGTGAATCGGAAGAGCACCGTGGACAGGTCCGAGGCGCCGAGCACTTCGAAGTCCGCCTGGTCCTCGAGCAGCGCCCGGACGTCGGTCGCGAGGTCGCAGACGGTGTCGAGCATCGATCCGATCTCCCCTGCTCCGCGGGCGCGCAGCGTTGTCCAGAGCTTGAGCGCGTCGAAGCGGCGGGTGGTCTGCAGGGACTTGTCGACTTGGTTCGGTTCGGCGTCGGCTTCTTGCGCTTCGGCTTCGGGGTTGAGGTAGTCGTGGTGGTGGATCGTCGGCGCGAACAAGCTCGCGTCCCTGATGAGCAGGGCCGATGAGGACACGGGCTGGAAGAACGTCTTATGGAAGTCGATGGTCACCGAGGTGGCCCTGGAGATCCCGTCGAGCAGGTGGGCGCGTTGTGGGGCCCAGAGCAGTCCGCCGCCGTATGCGGCGTCGACGTGCAGCCACACGTTCGCTGATTCGCAGACCTCGGCGATGGTCTCGAGCGGGTCGATGACACCGAGGTCGGTGGTTCCCGCGGTGGCGACGACGGCCATGGGGATCTGGTCGTTCGCCTCGATCGCGAGCAGGCTGGCGTTGAGCGCTTCGGCATCCATGCGACCGGACCGGTCGGTCGGGACGGTCACGACCGCCTCGGCGTCGAGACCGAGGAGGAACGCAGCGCGGGACACTGAGAAGTGGGCCTGGTCGGTGGCAAGGATCCGCAGCCGGGACAGCAGGTCGCGGCGGTTGGGCGCGCCCAGGTCAGGGCCGCCTCGGCGGGATTCGGCGTCATTGGCCTCAACGTGTCCCGCTGCCTCGGCGAGGACGTTTTCGCGGGCGAGGAACAGTGCCTGGAGGTTCGACTGGGTGCCTCCGGAGGTGAAGATTCCGTCGCCGCCGGCGAAGCCGAGGTGGCCGCAGGTCCAGTCGATGAGGCGGCGCTCCATGAGGGTGGCAACCTCGGATTGGTCGTAGGTGTCGACCGAGGTGTTGATGGCGGCGAGCATCGCTTCGGCGGCGACGGCGGGCACGGCGACCGGGCAGTTGAGGTGGGCGACGTAGCTGGGGTGGTGGAACCACACGGCATTGTCGGCGTAGAGAGCGTCGACCTCGCGCAGGGCTTCGGCGTTGCCGACGCCTGCGGTGTCGAGATCCACGGCGTCGACGGCGGCCTGGAGTCCGGAGCGTTCCTTCGCCGAGGCGGCCCGCTCAGTTGTGCGGAACCGATCGCCGAGGATGTCGACGACGTCGTGCATGAGCGATGTGTACTCGTCTGCGCTGTGGGCGCCGAGGAGGGCATCGGTGTGGGCGCCACGATCGCTGAAGGTGCCGGCGGCGTCCGGGTGGGGAATTTCGGGAGTCTGAAGGGGTGCTGAAGTGGGTGTCGCTTCGGTGTCGTAGAGCAGAGAAGTCGTCACTGTGAGGTTTCCTCCTTCGATGATGCGCACCGCGAAGCGCGGCTCGCATTAGGGAAACCTACCCTAAGTTCTTTTGTTCCCGAAGAGCCTCCGGGCGGATTCGATGACTACGGAAGTAGACCCCTCACCAAGGACGATGCCCCGCTTCCCAGCGTTCACACGGCAAGGCGGCCGTTCGCACTACGGGTGCATCGGCCGGAAAATGGGCGAGTGGCATTCGTCACATCGGGGTGTGTCATCCAGCATCGTGAGACCAAGGGCGCCCGGGTGACCGCGATTTGTTGGGTCGATCCACGGTGGTTTCAGACCGCAGAACACCGTGGATCGATCCAACAATTTGCTCAGGCACTGCAGAGTCACAGATTTCCGTTGAACAGCCAGGAATTCGCCCCGTGCCCTCAGCCGACCGCACACGCAAGAAGCCGCAGCCTCCGCTCAAACGCGGAAGCTGCGGCTTCTCACTGACCAGAGGCATCTCCGTCAGATGTGCCTGCCTACGTCACTTCACGACGTAGTTCGGGGCCTCGACGGTCATCTGGATATCGTGCGGATGGCTTTCCTTCAGCCCTGCCGTGGTCAGGCGGACGAACTTTCCCTTGGCCTTGAGCTCGCCGACGGTGCGCGCGCCGACGTAGAACATCGTCTGGCGCAGACCTCCGGTGAGCTGGTGGGCGACCTGCTTGAGGTGACCGCGGTAGGCGACTCGGCCTTCGATGCCCTCGGGGATGAGGTCGGTGTCGGTGGCGATATCGGCCTGGAAGTAGCGGTCCTTCGAATACGACTTGCCCTTGCGCGGGGCCATCGCGCCCAGCGAACCCATGCCGCGGTAGGCCTTGTACTGCTTGCCGTTGACGAAGATGAGGTCGCCTGGCGACTCGTTGCATCCGGCCAGCAGAGAGCCGAGCATGACGGTATCGGCACCGGCGACCAGGGCCTTGCCGATGTCACCGGAGTACTGGAGGCCGCCGTCGGCGATGACCGGCACCCCGGCGGCCTGAGCGGCCTGAGCCGCGAGGTGGACGGCGGTGACCTGCGGGACGCCGACACCGGCGACGACGCGGGTGGTGCAGATCGATCCGGGTCCTACGCCGACCTTGACGGCGTCGACTCCTGCCTCGACGAGCGCCTGCGCGCCTTCCTTCGTAGCGACGTTTCCGCCCATGATCTGCACGGCGGAGAACGCCGGGTCGGACTTGATCTTCTTGATCATGTCGGTGACTCCGCGGGCGTGGCCGTTGGCGGTGTCGACGACGAGGACGTCGGCTCCTGCCTCGGCGAGCAGTCCTGCACGCTCGTAGGCATCTCCGTAGAACCCGACGGCGGCACCGACGCGCAGGCGGCCTTCGTCGTCCTTGGTCGCGAGCGGGTATTCCTCGGTCTTGACGAAGTCCTTGACGGTAATGAGGCCCTGGATGACGTTGTTGTCATCGACGAGGGGAAGCTTCTCGACCTTGTGTTCGGCGAGCAGCTCGAAGGCCTTCTCGGCAGCCACGCCGACGGGCGCGGTGACCAGCGGCATCTTCGTCATCGTCTCGGCGACGGTGCGTGTGGGGAATTCGCTGCGGGTGACGAAGCGCAGGTCGCGGTTGGTCACGATGCCGACGAGCACATTGTTCTCGTCGACGACGGGCAGTCCGGAGATGCGGTACTTTCCGCAGATCTCGTCGAGTTCTTCCAGCGTCTTGTCCGGGGTGATCGTCAGCGGGTCGTTGATCATGCCCGATTCGGAGCGCTTGACGTAGTCGACCTGGTTCGCCTGATCCTCGGCGGAGAGGTTGCGGTGGATGATGCCCAGGCCGCCGATGCGGGCCATGGCGATCGCCATCCGAGATTCGGTCACGGTGTCCATCGCCGCGGAGACGAGCGGGATGTTGAGCTCGATCTCCTTGGTCAGCCGGGAGGCGGTGGAGGCTTCGGAAGGGATGACATCGGTGTCGCCTGGCAGGAGGAGGACATCGTCATACGTGAGTCCCGTCAGCGAGAACGGATCGTTTGCGGCCTGTGATTCCTGCTCAGGGTTTCCCATGAAGACAGCCTTTCGACGCGAAGATACGGTGGCTCAATGCTATCGGAGCGAGAGAGTCGACCGCTATGGGTTCAAGCACCGGGCACTGTGAGACTGGCTACACAGGAACAGCTGTCGGATTCGTGCACGAAACCTTCACCGAGGCGGCTCATCGTCAATCCCTCACCGAAGCAGGTGGCCGACCGCCCTATCCTCACCGAAGGGCTAGCGCCCCTCCCCCACTGACCGTGCGAGGTCGAGGGTCGAGGCTTCGGAATCGTCGAGGTGGATGCGCAGCAGTCCTTCGGCGCCCTGCCGGTCCCCGGATTTCATCTTCTCGAGGATGTCCCGGTGCGGGTTCGCCCAGTGCGAGTGGTACTTGCCTGGTTCGGGCGAGCGCGAGAATGTCGTCGACAGTCGGGCCATGAGATTGAGGTAGAACTCATCGAGCAGCGGTGAACCCAGCAGCCCGACGATCGCGCGGTGGAACGACGCCGAGTGTTCCTGCGCGTCGGCCCAAGTTTCATTCTTCGGTGCGGTTTCGGCCCTGACCACGGAGGCTTCGACGGCGGCCATCGCCTCGTCGGTGGCGTCCTGCGATTCCTGCACCGCGCGGATCTCGAAGACCCGGCGCGCGCGGTAGAGGTCCTTGAGTTCGTCGATGCCGAAGGTGGAGACGAAGAAGCCCCGGTTGGGTTCCTGAGTGAGCAGCCCGGCGTGGCGCAGCAGGCTCAGCGATTCGCGGGCGGTGTTGCGCGAAACGTTGAATTCTTTGGCCAGGGCACCATCGCGGACCGGGCTTCCTGCCGGGTATTCACCGTCGGTGATGCGGGTGCGGACAAGGGCGACGATGGCCTCTGATGTGCATCCGGGGGCGTGTGGACTCATAACACCAGGCTACCGGGTTTCGCCTGGATCGGAGCTGACTGCGGCGGGTTCGAGTTCGAGTCCGCTCTCGAATCGTCGGCTCAGCCCGTTCAGCGGATCATCGAAGGCGATCTCCGCGGCCAACAGCTGCAGCGGTGATGAGAAGTCGTAGGGGTCCGGGGCGAGGTCGACCGGGTAGACCGGATCACCGAGGATGGGCAGCCCGAGCGCGTTCATGTGCACCCGCAGCTGGTGCGTCTTGCCCGTGACCGGACTCAGCTCGTATTCGGCAATCGCATCAATTCGCCGAGGTGGTGCTCCGTTTCCGTCTCCCGCCCGTTCGGACGGGGCACCGTCAGCTCCACCTCGCCGAGGTGGCGGCAAGGTATCCGTGTCACCTCGCGATGGCTCGCCGTCCGGTGGGGTGATGGTCCGAAGCAGTCGGATCCGACTGACCGCATTCGGCTCCCCTGCGACTTCGTGCACCTGGCGTCCGCCGACGGGTTTGACCAGGCGCGATTCGCGGACGAGCGGGAATCCGAGCTCTGGCGGCGGGGCCGGCGCCAGGGCACGGTAGGTTTTGCTGACTCGTCGGTCTTGGAACAGGCGCTGGTAACGGCCGCGCGTCTCGGGCCGTTTCGACAGGACCAGCAGTCCGGCGGTGATCCGGTCGAGGCGGTGGATGGCGACGAGATCGGGCTGGCCGAGGTCGACGCGCAGACGAGTGACGACGCATTCGCGGACGAATCGTCCGTTCGGGGTACTGGCGAGGAAATGGGGTTTGTCGACGACGAGGAGGTCATCGTCCTCGAAGACGATCCCGACCTCGAACGGGATTCGCTCTTCGGGCGGGACCGGACGGTGGAAGAAGTAGAACCCGCCGGGAATGACCGGATCGTCCCAGGCCACCGGGACCCCCGCCTCGTCGCGCATGTCCCCATATGTCAGCAGCGCCCGTCGGGAATCGGGGGCCGCTTCGGGGAATTCGGATTCGAGCCACTGACCGATCGAATCGGGAACGGGCAGGTGATTCTTCGCATGGGTGGCCTTGCCGCCGGGGGCGCGCAGCGCGGTCGCCGAGATTCCTTCTCGGGGCGAGAGCGGACTGCGGGGCATGGGGGCAAGTCTATGCGGTGCCATCTCCGTCCCAGTCTTTGCGGTGTCGTCTCCGTCCCAGTCTTTGCGATGCCCCGTCGTCGTCGCGGTCGCGGAAGCATTGGCGTGGAACCGCACGAAGTCTGCCGCATACCGCAGATCGGCCGCGGTTTCCGCAAAACTCCGAGACGCCTTCGAACTCCCGACGACTGAGCACATATGGTGGGACACATGGACCGCATCGAACTCACGCAGGATGTCCTCTGCGAGAAGGTCGTCACTCCGATCGTTCTCGCGATGTTCGCCGATCACGAGTGGGACAGCATCGCGATGCTCCGCGATACCGAAGACGAGCGTCGGCTCTTCGCGCGGATCGTCGTCGCCGGGGAGGCCATTGAAGTCCTCCTCGATTACCCAGGCAACGATGAGAGCCTCTACGACATGCAGGAGCGCCTGGTCGCGGAGTTCCGGTCGTTCATCGAAACTTCTGAGTTCGGTGCGCGACGCGCCCCGGAATGGGAGGCCGATTCATTCGCCCTCGAGCACAAACCTGCTGTCGTCTCTCGCACTCCGCGACCGGATTTCGAGGGACCGCCGGACTGCGTTCAGCGTCGACGGCGCAACCGCGGCCGAGTCATGCGCGTCGACCGCCGCCGCTGCGTCTCCGCTCACCGACGCGACTGAATTCCGCCGCGTCTTCGCACTTCGTCGCGGCTGAGAACACAGGTCACCCGAGGGTTGCAGCACAGTTTGAGTTGAATAGCCCATGTTTGAAACTGGGCTATTCAACTCAAACTGTGCTTTCAGCGCCCGGGCCGCCCGCTCACGCTCGGGCGACGAGGAAGTCGACTTCGACTCCGTCGGGCAGGGCACCGTATTCGCGGCCCCGATCGGCACCGAGGCGGGCCGCCGCAAAACTGGCCGCCACTTCAGCTGGGGCGGATTCGAAGAGGATCGACGCCTGCATGAGCAGCGCCATCTTCTCCACAAGGACACGGCCTCGCGCCTGCAGCGCCGCTTGCGCTGCCGCATCCCCGGAATCCAGATCCTGCACCGCTGACTGCAGCGACCGGGCCAACGACTCGTACGCCGCATCGAAGTCCGCGTGTCTGCCCAGCCCGGTCTCGAGGAAGCCGAGGAACGTCTTCGCGCTGCGCGGTTCGCGGGCCAAGGCACGCAGCACGTCGAGGACGATGACGTTTCCGGAGCCTTCCCACACGGCCATCACCGGCTGCTCTCGGTAGCGGCGAGCCAGAGGGAAGGACTCCGTGTAGCCGTTGCCACCGAGGCATTCGAGCGATTCATAAGCATGTTCGGGACCGCGTTTGCAGATCCAGTATTTCGCTACGGCGGTGGCCAGACGTCGGAAGTCGGCCGCCTCGTCGCTATCGTCGTCATAGGACGCGGCCAGGTGCAGCGCCGTATAGGTGGCTGCCTCAGCTTCAAGCTGGAGGTCGGCAATGACGGCGCGCATGAGCGGCTGGTCGATGAGCGCAGCCCCGAAGGCCGCACGCCCGCGAGCGTGCCAGGCCGCTTCGGCCACGCATTGGCGCATCCCAGCGGTCGAACCGAGGACGCAGTCGAGGCGGGTCTGGGCGACCATCTCGATGATCGTGCGGACACCCTTGCCCGCCTGCCCGAGAAGCCATCCGTGTGTGGCGTCGAACTCGACCTCCGAGGAGGCATTGGACTTGTTCCCGAGCTTGTCCTTGAGCCGCTGGATCCGGAACGTATTCCGTTCTCCGCCAGGCAGAACACGGGGTACGACGAAGCAGCTCGGGCCCTCATCGAGTTGGGCGATGACGAGGAACGCGTCGGACTGCGGAGCCGAACAGAACCATTTGTGGCCGGTGATGAGGTAGTGGTCGCCGAACGCAACGCCGTAGGTGGTGTTCGCGCGGATGTCCGATCCGCCCTGCTTCTCCGTCATCGCCATGCCGAAAGTCACTGCGGACTTCGACGCCGGGTCCATCCGCCGCGGATCATAGCCGGCGGCCGTGGCGCGTGGCACCCAGAAATCGGCGAGCGCGGGATCGGCACGCAGGGACGGCACGACCGCGTGCGTCATCGACACCGGGCACGCATGTCCGGGCTCGACTTGGGAGAAGAGCATGAACCGTACGGCACGTTCGACATTGGCCCCCGGCCCGGGATGAGTCCAGGCGTAGGAGTGAGCTTCCGCCTCCAGCGCATCTCCGATAATACGGTGATAGGCCGGATGGAAGTCGACCTCGTCGATGCGGTTGCCCCAGCCGTCGTGGGTCCGCAGCTCCGGTCCGTGGACGTTGACCAGGCGGGCGTCGCTGATCAAGTCCGCACTGCCGACGAGCGCTCCGATGCGTTCGACCTCGTCAAGCGAGGCATCCGGCGCATAGTGGGCGAGCGCGTCCTTCAGGGCCGTATTCAGCGTGAACTCGTTGATATCTCGCCGAGGTGGTGCCTGGTTGAACACGGTATGCGTCGTCCGCGGGGCGGTCGGTTCTGCGGTCGTGGTCATGGTTCTCCTAATGCCGATCGGGTGAAGGTGGTCAGTGCCTTGACGAGAGTTTCGATCTCCGCAGGACTCGGGTTCGCGGTAGTCGGGTCGAGGATGTCGACGAGGTTCTCTCCCACGCATCCGACGATCGAACGGGCGGCCACCTCGGCGGGGATCTGCGTGCCGCCCACGCGGTCCAGGGCGGTTCCGATGACGGCGACGTATCCTCGGCGCAGCCGCAGCCGTTCGCTCTGCACGGGTTCGGGGACCTCTTCAAGCAGCAGCGCGTGGGCGAGCCTGCGCCCCGCGACGGCTCGGCGAACGAAGACCTCGACAGTCGATTCCGCGATCTCCGAGGCCGTGGATGCTTCGGCGACTGTGCCGGCGATGACATCCAGCTCGTGACCGGCTGCTTGGGCGAAGACGAGACGCAACAGCTCATCCCGGTTGCTGAAATACGTGTAGATCGACCCGGCGCTGCAGTCGGCCTCGACGGCAACGGCGGCCACATTCGCCGAGGCGAATCCACCGCGGGCGATGACGTGTCGGGCAGCACGTTCGATGCCTGCGCGGCGCGCCTCGGCGTTGGCCCGAGTGCGCTGGGTTGCGCGATATGCCATCCTCACCCCATCGGTCGCAGCGGCACCACGGTGTCGACGTCATCAACCTCGGCGCCAGCCCGAACTGTCGCTTCCCCAAAGAAATGAATCGTGGTTCAATTGTTCTCAGTATGGCACTCGTCACAAGGAGAAGCAATGAAGCTTGGAACCATGCTCGACACCACCGTCCTGCGGAACCCGGACAAAGAGGCCGTGGTCTACGAGGATCAGCGCTTCACCTATGCCGAGCTGCGGCACCGGGCGCTCAAGGCAGCGCAGGTGCTCGCCGACAACGGAATCCGGCCTGGCGACGCCGTCGGCATCATGACGTTGAATGTTCCAGGTTTCGTCTTCGCCGCTTTCGGTGCCTGGTACCTCGGGGCGACGGTTGTGCCGATCAATCACAAGTTCCAAGCTCCGGAAGTCAAATACACGGTCGAGCATTCGGGAGCGAAGCTCGGCATCGTCAGCACCGAACTCGCCGAAACCGCGCGGGCCGGGGCACCGGACATCGCCTGGCTGGAGACAGAACCCAACGACCCGGGCAGCTTCGATGTCCAGCTCGAGAACGCCACGGAGGCCGCGCCAGGCGACTTCACCGATGAACAGGTCGCGCAGATCCTCTACACCTCGGGCACGACGAGCTCGCCGAAAGGGTGCGTGCATTCGCATCGCAATATCGTCCAGGTCGGCACACTCATCAACCTCAATATGGGCTACCAGAGCGATGACCGGTACCTCATCTGCATGCCGATCTGGCATTCGGCGCCGCTGAACATCGCCCTCGTCCCCACCATCCAGATGGGTGGAACCGTCGTCCTCCAGCGGGCGTATCACCCGGTCGAATCGATGCAGATCATCGCCGCGGAGCAGATCACGACGTTCTTCGGACCCACCGTCGCCTATGTTGCGCCGATCATGACCGCGAAGAAGCTCGGCCTCGACTTCGGTGATTACGACTTCTCCTCCATTCGCCGGTGGAACTACGGCGGTGCCCCGATCGACCGATCGACGGCAGCCATGCTCATCGACGCCTACGGGACCAACCAGTTCTACAACCTCTTCGGCATGTCCGAGATGGGTCCGACCGGTTGTCTTCTCGGGCCCGAGGATCAGCTGCGCAAGGCAGGATCCATCGGTCGGCACGCGATGGTCGGCAACGCGATGCGGGTGGTCACGGCCGACGGGGCCGAGGCGGGTCCCGGGGAAACCGGCGAGATCTGGTTCGCCGGTGACACCCGGATGCGCGAATACCTCGGCAATCCCCCAGCCACCGAGGCGGCCTTCGAGGGCGAGTGGTACAAGACCGGTGATCTCGCCCGGCTCGACGCGGACGGGTACCTCTATATCGTCGACCGCTCGAAAGACGTCATCATCGTCGGCGGTGAGAACGTGTTCTCCCTCGAGGTCGAGGAGGCCATCATCACTCACGACCGGGTCGCCGATGTCGCGGTGGTGGCGAAGCCGGATCAGCAATGGGGCGAGCAGGTCGTCGCCTTCATCACGACTGCAGATGGTGAGGACTTCGGTGTCGAGGAACTGCGCGACCACCTGGCTGACAAGCTCGCCCGCTACAAGCTGCCACGCGAAGTCTTCGTCATCGACGAACTTCCGCGCAACCCTTCAGGCAAACTGCTCAAGCACAAACTGCGCAGCGAGGTGGCTGCCGACTGACGAAGGCCGAGAGCCGCGGTCGTCCTGGCCGACCGTCGATTGCATAGCCAGGACGTCCCATCCCACCCGGACCTGTGGTGGACTGGTGTCATGAGCGATGCCTCACTGAGCCTGCGCCACCGGATCATCAACGCGGCCATGCGCACCGTGTACTTCGGCCGCATCCGCGTGCTCGACCTCAGCTCGAGCCCGGATTCCCAGTCACCGAAGCCGGCATCATCTCCCGCCGAGGCGACCCCCGCCTCAGGTGCCGGCCGTCCCGCCGCATCCGCTGACTCTCCTTCCGCGCCCGACGGAGGTCCCGCCCGGCGACCGCGCCTCATCATCGCCAGCCACCGCAACGGCGCGATCGATGGCCACCAGGTGCTAGCAGCGTTCCCGCACGCTCAGTTCCTCGTCTCGATCCAGCTGCTGCGCCATTGGTTCCTCCGCCTCTTCATTGCCGGCATCCCCGTGGTCCGTCCCAAAGACGTCGAGCGCTACGGACTCGATCCCGCCTCCGTGGCCAGCCCCGTCGAGGCAGGACTCGCCCACCTGCGCCGAGGCGGTGACCTCGGCATCTTCCCCGAGGCCAGCAGCGAGTGGGGCCACCGCCCGCAGCCGTACAAGTCCGGCGCTGCCCGGATCGCGTGTGCCCTCATCGAAGACGGCATCGACGTCGAGGTCATCCCCGTGGGCCTGTTCTATTCGACCCCGGATCGGTTCCGCTCCCGCGCCGAGGTGGTCCGCGGTCGCGCGGTCACGATTCCCGACCGCGACGGCAGGGAGGTCAAAGAATGGGAGGCGGCGGTCGCCTCGGCGATGGGTGCCGCCCTTGACGATGTGTCGGTGAACTGCCCCGACGAAGCGACGTTCACCGCTGTCGAAGCCCGCGCCCTCGACCGGGCGCGGAGGATTCCGGGCGCCTCGGCGAGCTATGCCCAGTCGTTCCTCGAACTGCAGAACGCCAGCGGTTCGGTCGCTCCCAAAGAAGACGGCCCCACCTCGGCTGACGAGGCCGAGGGCCGCACCACCTCGGCGAATACCGTCTCCAGACCGCGAACCTATCCCGGCATCAGGTGGGTCGGATTCCTGGCTCTGTGGCTCTTCGCCCCGATCCTTGTGGCCGCCGCAGTCGCCGGGTCACGCGCGGACGGTCGCAATACTGTCACATTCTTTCGCATCCTCGCGGGCTTCGCAGCGGTTATGGTCTGGATACCGGCGCTGATCATCGCGGCGTTCTTCTGGCCCGCGGTCATCGGCACCGGCGTCCTCAGCGGGGTGCTCGGCTGGCTGCTGCTGGGAGTCCGTCGCATCCGGCTGTGAACCGCCCTTGCTCGACGAACCGCATCGACCCTTCAACCCCACCCCACCCGACGAACCGCACCGACCCTCCAACCCTCCAACCCCACCCCATCCGACGAACCGCACCACACCCGATGAACAGTGTCGTGAACCGCAGACCCGAAGGAGCTCCGATGAGCCTCACACTCCGCTTCACCGATCCCCTCGCCACCGATCTGGCCCGCAGCGGCGGCAAGGGCGCCAGCCTGGCGAAGTCCGCGCAGAACCTGCCCGTGCCCGGCGGTTTCATCGTCACCGCCGACGCCTATTCCCAGTTCATCGCACCGCTGCAGTCACGGATCGCCGAGCTCATCGGCACCGACTCTCCCGCCGAGGCGATCGCCGACCTCATCCGTGCCACCCCGATCCCCGATGCGTGGCTGTCCGAATTCGACGAAGCCGTTGCCGAGGCGGGACTGACCGGGCAGGCCGTGGCAGTGCGGTCCTCGGGCACGATGGAGGACCTGCCGGGTGCAGCGTTCGCCGGGCAGCACGACACCTACCTCGGCGTGCGTGGAACCGCAGCCATCGCCGAGGCGGTGCGCGACTGCTATGCCTCACTGTGGAACGAGCACGCCTTCCGCTACCGCCGGCAGCTCGGCGTCGATCAGCTTGAGGCGAAGATGGCCGTGGTCGTCCAGCTCATGGTCTCAGTCAGCGCCGACGAAGCCGCTGGAGTCGCGTTCTCCGTCGACCCGGTGCGCGGCAATACCGACGAGGTGCTCATCAACGCGGCCTTCGGTCTCGGCGAAACGGTCGTCGGCGGGGAGGAACCGGTCGACGAATTCCGGGTCCGCAGGGAAACCGGCGAGCAGGTCGCAGCCGAGATCGCTGAGAAGCCCACCGCGCTCATCATGAGCGGCGGTGGGAACGGCGCGGGCGACGGGGCTGGCCACGACGTCGGAGGCGACCGCCTCTGTGAGGGAGGCGGCGCGCGTACGAGGGTCGTCGACCTCGGCGCGGATCAGCGCACGCGTCCGGCGCTGACAACGGCGCAGGCGAAACAGGTCGCCGAGCTCGCGGTGGCCGCGGAGAACCATTTCGGGTTCGCTCAAGACATCGAATGGGCGCTGCATGACGGCGATCTCTATCTGCTGCAGTCGCGGCCGATCACGCGGGTGGCTCCGCGGTGGACCCGCGATGAGTCCGCGGAGCGCTTCCCCACCCCGGTGACACCGCTGACCTGGGATCTCGTGGAGGCCGGCTTCCATCATTCGCTCAATCACAGTTTCGATCTCATGGGGCTGCCGCCGTTCGATGACAAATGGTTCGTCATGCGCGATTTCTATATCTACGGCAATCAGACCGCGGTCGATCTCTACGCCGGTCGGCTGCCGACGAACATGCTCTCCAGCGTCGAGACGATCACCGAGTCGCTGCCCCAGATCGCTCGGCAGTTCGGGTGGGTGCAGGAGTTGCCGGTGCAGTGGATGCGTGATCTCGACACGTATCTCATCGGGATCGGTCGCCTGTCGAACGAGCCGTTGGAAGACAAGTCACTGGCACAGGTGTGGGATCACGTCATTGCGATCAGTGACCTCGGCACCGAGTATTTCCGGCCGAACATCGCGATCTCGCTGACCCAGGGCACACTCTATGCGGCTCTGCAGCACATGCTCTCGCTCGCTCTCGACGAGGATCAGGCACAGGTCGTGTTCGAACGCCTCATGGCGTCGACGGAGACGAAGACGTCACAGGTCAACGCCGAGCTGCGCGAGCTCTCGCAGCTTGTCGCCGCCGATGCAGATCTGCTCACTGCGCTCGAGGCCCACCATGGTGAGGCCGGGGTCGCGGAGCTGGAGAGGTTCCCGCAGTTCAAAGCATCCTTCGACCGGTTCCTCGAGCAGCACGGACACCGTGAACTCGACTTCGACGCCTACCATCCGACGTGGGTCGAGGCTCCGCACATCGTGCTCGATCAGATCCGTCTGCTCGCCGCACGGACCGTGGCCGAGGCAGAGGCTTCGGACGCCGGGGCCAGTCCAGCGGGTGGTGGAGATGGTTCTGCCGCTGCGGGAACCGGGTCGCCGGAGCCGGGCGCAGGGTCCGCGACCGCGCCGATGACGGACATGGAGCGCAAGATCGTGCAGGCAGAGACCGAACTCGCCGTCGTCAATGCGGCACCTGAGAAGCTGCGCTATCTCGTCCAGGAAGTCATCCGTCTGGCCCGCACCTACACGGCACTCGATGACCTCGAGCACTATCAGACAACGCGGCTGACCCTGCCGATGCGGCGCGCGCTGAAGGAGCTCGGCGGCAGGCTCGTCGATGCCGGGGTCCTCGTTGAGGCCGCGGACGTGTACTTCATCGACTTCGAGCACCTCGACACGGCGATCCGTGCCGACGCCGCGAACCGTGACCTAGACGCCACCGACGCCGACGCCGCGGACCGCGAGGTGGACACCGCCGACGCTGCCGCAACCCGCGCCTCAACGAGCCCGGTCACAGGCACCACGGGAACAGGATCCGCTCTGACGAGCCTCACAGAGATCGCCGCACAGAACAAGGCCGCCTACCAGGCCGCTGTCGATCGCACACCCGAATGGGAGTACGGCAAGGAAACAGCAGCAGTCGACGCTGACAGCGACCACATCACCGGCACCGCAGGCAGTCCGGGGACCGTCGAAGGCGAGGTCTTCGTCGTCCACTCCCCCGCTGACTTCTCATCATTCCCCGACGGAGCGATCCTCGTCGCGCGCACCACGAACCCGGCATGGACCGCCCTGTTCTACCAGGCCGGCGGGGTGATCACCGAAAGCGGCGGAGCACTTTCACATGGAGCGGTCACCGCTCGAGAACTCGGACTGCCCGCCGTCATGGCCGTGCGCGACGCAACCAGCAGATTCACCTCCGGCCAGCGCGTCCGCGTCGACGGATCCAACGGAAACGTCATCGAACTCGACTGAGGCGCAGAGCTCGATTCAGCCCGGACGACAGTTCTACACAGTCTTAGTTGAATAGCCCATGTTTGAAACCGGGCTGCTCAACTCAAACTGGGCTGCTCGCCGCGGCCTTGCCGGACGCCTCGGCGGTAGCCATCCGCAGCACCCGCACCTCACACGGCTTCGAGCGCTTCGACGGGGCTGATCGATGTGGCCGCGCGGGCAGGTTCGCGGCTGGCGACGAACACGGCGATGAGGGTGCCGACGATGACGGCGATGACGACCGTCCAGGGCACGCTCGGTGCGAAGAGGCCGAGCAGCGGCGAGAGCAGGGTCAGCGCGCCGACCCAGCCGAAGCCGATGCCCAGCGGGACGGCGACCGCGCAGGCGGTCAGACTCAGCTGCAGGCCTTCGGCCGTGATCATCCGACGCACGCGCTTCGGAGTCTGGCCGAGCGCCATGAGCAGCCCGATCTCCTGAGTGCGCTGACGCACGGAGAGCATGAGTGTGTTCGCGACGCCGATGACGGCGATGATCACGGAGAAGAGGATGAGGGCCAACGCGAACAGCATCGACTTGTCGATGACGGTGGCCAGCGCGTCTTCGAGGCCGCCCCACCCTTCCTCGCCGAGCGACCTGGCATACCGCAGCAGCTGATCACGGAAGGTGGTCATGGCGGTGGCGAACATGACGATGAGCGTGATGCCGATGACGAGACCGATGACCGTGCGCGCGTTCCGGGTGGGATGGCGGGCGATCGTCGAGGCGGCCAACCGAGACACAGCGGTGCGTCCGCACAGCCAGCCGATCGCTGCCTGCAGGGGTGGCAGGATCCACGGATGGCCGATGATGACGCCGAGGAAGGTCAGGCTCGAGCCGAATGCGGTGAGCACCACGCTGATCACGCTGATCCGATGATCGGCGGCCCCGATCACGGAGTTGACGAGGAACGTCACCCCCATGGACAGCAGAATCAGCGAGGCGGTGAGCCCGCCGAGTGAGGCGCGGGCATCCTCGGGCCGGGCCTCCACCGCCTGCGAGGTCGCCTCGATCGGTGAGATCCCCGTGATGCGGCGCGCGCCCAGGTACGCCGACAGCCAGGTCACGATGATCGTGGCGAGCGCTGGAACAGCCATGGTTGGGGTGAGGAGGGCGACCTCCTCGGTGATGGCGCTGCCCAGATAATTCTGGGCCGCTTTCGCCAGCCCGGTTGACGCCGCGAAGGCGAGCACCGCGGCGGGGACGGAGATGATCAGGCCCTCCACCGAGGCGGCCCTGCGCAGCCGTTTCGACGACGCCCCGATGAGGCGCAGCAGAGCCAGCTGGCGGCTGCGACCGGCGATGATGATCGAGAACGTGTTCGCGATGACGATCGCGGAGACGAAGAGAGCGATGAGGAAGAAGGTGACACCGATCATCGAGAGGAAGTTCTGCGCGGTCTCGGACTCGGCGATGATCTTCTCGGACGACAGCCACGCGGTCAGGATCGCGATGCCCTGCATGATTGCGGTGCCGAAGAGAGCGGCGATGAAGACGACGAGGATGCTGGGGAAGAACTGCCGCGGATTGGTTCGAATTTCGCGCAGCGGGTTCATCGACTCACCGCGGATTCGGCGCGTTCGTCGATGTCGAGCATGGTCGAGGCGATCGCTTCGGCGGTGATGGTGTCGTTCAGTTCCGTCACGGGGGTGCCGTCGGCGATGAAGATCACGCGGTCGGCGTGGGCGGCGACGATCGGGTCGTGAGTGACGAGCACGATGGATTGGCCGAAGTCGCGGACGGCCTCGACCATGATCACCATAACTTCGCGACCGGACTTCGCGTCGAGGTTGCCGGTCGGTTCGTCGGCGAAGAGGATGTCGGGGCGGGTTGCGAGCGCCCGGGCGATGGCGGTGCGCTGCTGTTGACCGCCGGAGAGCTCGTTGGGTCGGTGTTTGAGGCGGTCTTCCAGCCCCAGGCGGTGGACAACCGTGGTGATCCAGGCGCGTTCGTCGGCATTGGGCCGACGGTCGTCGAGTTCGAAGGGCAGGCGGATATTCTCTTTGACGGTGAGCGTGGGCACGAGGTTGAACGCTTGGAAGACGAATCCGATCCGGCGGCGGCGCAGGGCGGTGAGGTCGTCGTCGCGCAGCTTCGTGATCTCCTGTTCGCCGAGGTGGACTGAGCCCGAGGTGGGACGATCGAGTCCGGCGAGGACGTGCATAAGTGTTGATTTCCCCGAGCCCGAGGGCCCCATCACTGCGGTCAGTTTGGCCGGTGCGATGTCGAGGCTGACCCCGCTGAGAGCCGTGACCGCTGCCCCTTTCGGATCGAAGACCTTCGAAACGTCGCGAAGTCGGGCGATGGGCATCGTTGGGCCGGTGGTCATAGATTCCTCATGCGTCGGTGCAAGCTGTCATTTCCAGACTAACGAGGATCGGGCTTAAGAAACATGAAAAGCGACTGGCCAGTAGGTGTGAGCGAGCTGTGTACGGTCTGCTGCGAGCGGCACGAGGGAGGGCACTCTGGGCCGGACCGCGTGCGAGGTACCGACCCGCGTGCGATGGCCGTCCCGCCTGCGATGGCCGTCCCGCCTGCGATGGCCGTCCCGCCTGCTATGGTCCGCTCCCTTTCTCTGGCCGCGCGGCTTCTCATGTGGTCCACTTGGGAGATGACGAATCCAGCGCTCCACCTATCGACGTCCATCGACGCCTCACCCGCCGAGGTGGCGGCCTTCGCCGGCGATCCCGCGAACCTTCCGGCCTGGGCCGCAGGACTGAGCAATGGAATCCGCGAGGCGGGCGGCCGCTGGATCACGGATTCCCCGATGGGCGAGGTCGAAGTCCGCTTCGGCCCGCACACGGAGCTGGGCATCCTCGATCACGACGTGATCTTCCCCGACGGCACGATCGTGCACAATCCCCTGCGGGTGCTCGCCAACGGCACCGGCGCCGAGGTGGTCTTCACTCTGTTCCGTCTGCCAGGAGTCGACGACGCCCAGTTCGACCGGGACGCCGACATGGTTCGTGCCGACCTTGTCCGCCTGCGCACTCAGCTCGAGAGCGACCGCGCCTGAACACGCCCTGCCTGAGCACCCTTCGTCCAGGCCTCGCGCGCGTGCACAAAGCCGACACCAACGACACGGCCCCACGCCCGAGCACGCCCTAGACGGCACAAAGCGCTCAACAACGGCTGGGTCACAGTGGCTTCAGGCCTTTTGTACACCTGTCTCTGAATTGCCCAGGCTCTTCAGTGTGCATTTCAGAGCAGGGTGTGTCGAAAGTGGAATCCTGCGCGCCCGAGGCCCTTGAGCCTACCTGCGCGCGGAACGCAGCCGGCGATATGCGCGGCGGGCGAAGTCTGCAGACTGTCGGCTCGCGCTCTCGACACGGCGCGCTGCCCGGACGACAGGCTCTGCCTCGCGCCGCTCATCACGTCGGCGGGCCTCGTCGCGTTCGGTGCGTACGCGCTGCAGCTGCGACTTCACCGCCTGCACCTCTTCATTCAACCGTGCCGCCTTCCGGTCCTTGAGCGCCATCACCAACCCATAGTTCTGGACGGCGTTGAGACGTTCGCGGACAACGCCGATGTTGTCGACGTAAGGGTTGTCGATCACATCGGCGTGAAAGAAGCCGGGTGCTTCGGACTCCGCCGCTCCGGGAGTGACGCCCAGCGTCTTCGCCACGACGAAGTCCCACCACTCCCTATGCTCGGCGCGGCGCTTCTGCGACTGCGAACGCAATCGGTTCGTGAGCTCGCCTCGGTCCTCCACCGCGCCGACCCCAGTTGCCACAATGTCGTCGACCGAATCGAGCGGCAGCACGAAGTCCTCCATACCGACGTTCTCAGCAGCTCCACGCATGCGGATCGACGAATAGAGGTTCGGCGCCAGTGAGATGAACGGGACGCCCGCGGCTCCAGCGAAAATCGCAGCGTGGTACCGGGTCCCGACGACCAATTGGGCTTGCTCCGTCAGGGCGATGAGCTCTCGTGCGGTGAGCATCCGGGTGGGAACGACCTCAGCATGCCCGCTGGCCCGAGCGATCTTCATATCAGTGAGCTGGTCTCTCGTCTCCGGCGCTGGTGGCAGTGCCCCGCCGTGCGGCACAAGCAGCACCCGCAGGCCGGTATCCTCGGCAAGCCGACGTGTGAGTTCCGCCAACCGCGCATGATAGTCATCATCGCTGAGCATCGGGGTCGAGGCCTTCTCGGCGAAGCTCGCCAGGATGAACGGATGCTCGGTCAGATCCGATACGGCAGACCGGTCCTCGTCGCGCGCTGTCAATGAGAACGCGTCGTCGACCTGACGACGCGCCGTGGCCGAACCTCGTCCGAGGTCGTCGACGAGGTGAGTCGTGTAGCTCTCTCGAGTCCCGACGAACTCCGCTTCGGAGAGGAGTTCGTGAACGATGTCCCGATCCTCGTCGTAGATGAGCGGGCCGAGCGTCTGACTGGTCAACGCATACGGTTTGCCGAGGACGCGAGCGATCTTCGCCAGGGTCGCACGCTCATAGATGTGGTGGGCGAACATCGAGTTGAGGTTACCGCCGCCGGCGATGAGGACAGCATCGGACTCACGAACCGCCCCGATGACGTCAATCGCCGGGTCATCTGCCTTGAGCGCTGCCCGATCTCCACCGACATAGTCGAGAACTTTCGCCATCCGCGAGGCATTCGGACGTCGGTCGCGCTTGAACCCGATACGCTTGACAGCGTCGACACCGTACATTTCGCTCGCGTGCTCAGGTTCACCGGCAATGAGTGTGATGGCGATGTCCGAACGGGCACGGAGCGCATCGATGGCCAGTTCGGTCATGGCCTCATCGCCGAGATGGTAGAACCGGCTCCAGCCTACGTCGCCGATCATCGTAATTCTCTTCATGGATCCCTTGTTCACGTCATGCACTGCAGAACTTCAATCGAATATTCCGATCACTGTAACGACAGCGATGGGTTCGCTCGTGAACAGCACCTGTCTCCGAGGTGAATACGTTCGCGTTCAAGCCGACGCCAAGGTCAGGCTCGGATACAGCCACTCAGAATGCGTTGAATAAGCGGCGGCCGCCTCGGTGAGGGTGAATACGCCGATGAATGCGACAGTGGCCCGGAACGTGATGTTCCGGGCCACTGTCGTGGTCAGAGACGACTCAGTCCGAGCGAATGGCTCAGGCTTCGTCCTCCTCGTCCTTCTTCTCGACGACCAGAGTCTCGGTGGTGAGAACCAGGGCGGCGATCGAAGCGGCGTTGCGCAGCGCCGAACGGGTGACCTTGACGGGGTCGATGATTCCGGCGCCGATGAGGTCGCCGTATTCGTCGATGGCGGCGTTGTAGCCCTGGCCGGACTCGAGGTCCTGGACCTTGGCGACGACGACGTAGCCGTCCTGGCCCGCGTTGGCGGCGATCCAGCGCAGCGGCTGGACGACTCCGCGCTTGACGATCTCGGCACCGGTGAGTGCGTCACCGGACAGACCGAGGTCGTTGCCGTCGAGGACCTTCGCAGCGTGGATCAGAGCCGATCCACCGCCGGCGACGACTCCCTCTTCGATGGCGGCTCGAGTAGCGGACACGGCGTCTTCGACGCGGTGCTTGCGCTCCTTGAGCTCCACCTCGGTGGCGGCGCCGACCTTGATGACGGCGACTCCGCCGGAGAGCTTGGCCAAGCGCTCCTGCAGCTTCTCGCGGTCCCAGTCGGAATCGGTGTTCTCGACCTCGGCGCGGATCTGAGCGACACGACCGGCAACAGCATCGTCGGCACCGGCACCATCGATGATGGTGGTGTTGTCCTTGGTGACGGTGATGGTGCGGGCGTTGCCGAGCTCTTCCAGGGTGACCTGGTCGAGCTTCATGCCCATGTCCGGGGTGACGACCTGGCCACCGGTGAGGACGGCGAGGTCCTCGAGGATGGCCTTGCGACGGTCACCGAAGCCGGGAGCCTTGACGGCGGCGACGTTGATGATTCCGCGCAGCTTATTGACGACCAGGGTCGACAGAGCTTCACCCTCGATGTCCTCGGCGATGATGAACAGCGGCTTGCCTGCCTGCTGCACCTTCTCGAGGACGGGCAGGAGCTCCTGGATGTTGGAGATCTTGCCCTGGTTGATGAGGATGAGAGCGTCGGAGAGCACAGCCTCCTGGCGATCGGCATCGGTCACGAAGTGCGGCGACAGGAAGCCCTTGTCGAACTGCATTCCTTCGGTGATCTCGAGTTCGACGGACGCGGCCTGCGACTCGTCGATCGTGATGACGCCGTCCTTGCCCACCTTGTCGAAGGCATCGGCGATGAGCTTGCCGATCTCAGGCGACTGAGCCGACAGACCGGCGACGTGTGCGATCTCCGAGGAGTCGGCGACGTCGCGGGCGATCGCGCCCAGCTGCTGCGAGACGGCCTCGACGGCGGTCTCGATGCCGCGCTTGAGCTGTCCGGGTGCGGCACCTGCGGCAACGTTGCGCAGTCCTTCGTTGACGAAGGCCTGAGCGAGAACGGTCGCGGTGGTGGTTCCGTCACCGGCGATGTCGTTGGTCTTGGTGGCAACTTCCTTGGCCAGCTGTGCGCCGAGGTTCTCGTAAGGATCGTCGACCTCGACCTCACGGGCGATGGTCACACCATCGTTCGTGATGGTGGGGGCGCCCCACTTCTTGTCGAGCACGACGTTGCGGCCCTTGGGTCCCAGCGTCACCTTGACGGTGTCGGCCAGGGTGTTGACACCCTTTTCGAGTGCACGACGGGCTTCGTCGTTGAATTCCAATGATTTAGGCATTCGTCCTCCTGTCAGTGAAGTAGTTGTTCAGGGGATTCAGCCGATGACGGCGAGCACGTCGCGAGCCGAGAGCACGAGGAACTCTTCGCCTGCGTACTTGACTTCGGTGCCTCCGTACTTGGAGTAGATGACCTTGTCGCCGACGGCGACGTCGACCGGCACGCGGTTACCGTTGTCAGCAACACGGCCCGGGCCCACTGCGACAACTTCGCCTTCCTGAGGCTTTTCCTTGGCGGTTTCGGGAATGACCAGACCACTGGCGGTAGTCTGTTCTGCTTCGACCTGACGGATGACAATCCGATCTTCGAGTGGCTTGATGGAGACCGACATATCGGGCCCTCTCCCTTCGCTGGGTTCTATTTCATCGAGTCAGACGGCGGCTTATGCCATGAACCTCTCGTCGTCGCGGGTGCCGAGCGATTCGACCGTCTCATGAAACTGGCACTCAATGAGTGCTAGTGCTAATTCTGACTCTAGAACGCTCTTAGCACTCGGTCAACTTGAGTGCCAGCAATTCGTCATGCTCTGGGCGAAAGTTCAGATTGGGCCCCGGAAGCCGGGGCAGCGGGGCACCGAAAAGCGTGGGCCCCGAGGATCTCTCCTCGGGGCCCACGCTCCTTGCTGACCGCCTCAGCTCAGTTGTCGATATCTGTTGTCAATGACGGCCAGAGTTCATGGCCTATACAGGCGCTCAGTCGGTTACTGCGAACCTGATCTCAGATCAGGCGCAGGCCCACTGTCCCCAGCCGGCTTCAGCCTGGAGCTTCTTGGCGCGCTGGAACTGCTCCTGCGGGCTGGCATCCGACGGATTGCCGCTGCCGCCCATGGCCTGCCAGGTCGAGGGCAGGAACTGGAACAGACCGAAGTGGGTGCCGTTCGAAGCCTTCGGATCGAAGTTCGATTCGCACTCGACGACCGAGTACCACTTGGAACCGGGTCCGCCGAGCATCGCCTTGATCTCGGCGGTGGACATGGAACCGCTGCCGGAGCCGCCGCCGGTGCTCGAGTCACCGGAGTCACCGGAGTCGCCCGAACCGGAATCGCCGGAGTCACCCGAGTCGGAACCGCCGGTGTCAGCCGGCTCCTCCTTCTTCTTGGTGCCCTGGATGACGACCTTGGTCTTGGGTTCGGAGAGGACCTTCTCGTCCTTCTTCTCCTTCTTGACCTCTTCGCCGTTGATCGTCTTGACCTTGTAGGTGACCTGCTTCTCGCCGTCCTTGCCTTCGGTCTCGACCTTGGTCTCACCCTCGTAGAGGGAATCGGACTTCTTGGTCTCGACCTTGGCCTTGATGGCCTGCTTGTCCTTGACGGTGTCGTTCTTCACGCGGTTGACGGTCAGCACCTGGCCGTCGGAGACCTCGGCGGACATCGGCACGGACAGGAAGTCGTCCTTGTCGAGCTTGACGCCCGTGTCCTTGAGGGCTTCCTTGGCGGTGCCCACAGCGGCCGAGACCTTGTGGTCCTTGCCGTCGGCGACGACGGTGAGGTCCTTCGACGTGGTCACCTCAATGTCATTGCCTTCGTCCTTCAGACGCTGGCTGGCCTTCGCGTTGAGGTCGGCGCCCTTCGCGTCGACACCGAGGTCGGCCAGAGCCTGACCCACGGTGTTCGCATTGGTCCATTCGTTCGTCTCTTTGCCATCGACGGACAGCGCAACCTTCTTCGCCGTGTTGACGGTGATCGTCATATCACGGTCGACCTTGGTGCCCACACCGGGCTTGACCTGGTCGCGCTTGTCGACATCGATTTCGTGGCTGTCGAGGATGTCCCCGACCGTTCCTCCGAAGGTTCGGATCTCTTCGGCCTGTCCGTTGACCTCCAAGGTCACGGGCTTGTTCATGGTCACAACCGCGCCCGTGCCACCGACGAGTCCGGTGATCACGACCGCCTGTGCAGCGATCTGAACCTTGCGGTTCTTCAGAAAATCAATCACAAAAATATCCCTGAGCAGAGTTTATCGACCTGTTCACTGTAACCGATTCGTTACACGGTTCGCAAAATATCACGGAAATGTAACGGTGTGAGTTTCCTGAGGGCGTGTCTGACCTGGAGTTCCCCGTGTTTCCGGGGCATTCCCGATCGTGACATTCCCCCGCCGAGGCGGCGCTGCGTCCCGTTATCTCGCTCACAGAACGAAGGGCTGAGCCCGGCTCAGTCCCAGCTGCCGAGGGCCCGCTCCGCGTTGTTCCACACGGCCGCGCACAGATCCTCTTCGCTCATCCCGCGCACCTCGGCGAGTTTCCGCGCCGTGACCGCCGTGAGGTATGGACCTCCCGGCTTACCGCGATGCGGGTGCGGGGTGAGGAAGGGTGCGTCGGTCTCCGTCAGCAGGAGCTCCAGTGGAGCGGCCGCCGCGGCCCGCCGCAGCTCGTCGGCGTTCTTGAACGTGAGGTTGCCGGCGAAGGACATGTAATAGCCTTCGGCCGCACATTCGCGGGCCATCGCCTCGTCGCCGGAGTAGCAGTGGAAGATCGTGACCTCGGGAGCGCCTTCCTCCTTGAGGATGCGCAGCACATCGGCGTGTGCCTCCCGATCGTGGATCTGCAGTGCACGTCCGGTGCGCTTGGCGATCTCGATATGAGCTCGGAAGGAGCGCTGCTGTTCGGCAACTCCCTCTTCTGCCGTGCGGAAGTAGTCGAGACCGGTCTCCCCCACCACGCGCATGCGCTCATGCGAGCTCACGAGCGATTCGATCTCGGTGAGAGCGTCATCGAGCAGGCCGCGCTCGGCCAGCCGCGGGGCTTCGTTCGGGTGGAGGGCGGCCCCGCCGATCATCCACGTCCGTCCCTCGGCAGGAGGGCCGGGCACAGTACGGGGGTCGGCCGCCTCGGCGAGGGATCCCACCTCCGTGGCCGCCTCGGCGGGGGTGCCTGAATACTGGGAAGCCACGAGCGCAGTCGTCCACCGGGCTGCCGGAAGGTCGCAGCCGATCTGGACGATGCGACGGACTCCCGCCTCGGAGGCGGTGTCATGGAAGAAATCCAGCGACGGGAACTCTTCGTCCGCGTTCGGGGTCACCTCGGGTTCGGGTTCACCAGCACCCAGCGGCAGCCGCACACCCGTGCAGATGTCGAGGTGAGTGTGGGAGTCGACGATGGGATGAGCGAGCGGTTCGGGCACCGGTGGATAGGTTCCGGCGGCGCGCGAGGCCATTATTCGGTCTCCTCCACGAACTTCGGGAACACGGGTTCGGGCTTCGGCAGGGGCGTGCCCGGTTCGATCGGGAACCCGACGGCCGCGAACGACCGGGGATCCGCCTCGGCGGCGGCGATGCCGTCGGCAGCGGCCTCGGCGACATTCGGCGCCAGGGCGGCCGAAGCGTATGCCGCACCGGCGGCGACGCCGATGGCCGCGCTCGCGGATACGGCTCCCATCGCCTCGGCGCCGGACCCGGAATCGACGGCGGTCGGCAGGACCTTCGCACCGGCCTCACCGACGCCGGCGGGCACACCGAGGAGGTCGAGGATCTTACCTGCGGATTCGGGCATGACAGGCTGGATGAGGATGGAGATGATGCGCACGACCTCGATCGTCACCCACAGCACGGTGGCCATACGATCGGGATCGGTCTTCTTCAGTTTCCACGGCTCCTGCGCGGAGAAGTAGCGGTTGGCCTCGGACAGCACCTTCCAGCAGGCCTCGACATAGAGGTGGAGGGCCTGGGTGTCGACGTGGCGTCGGGCGGTGTCGGGCACGGCGCGGGCGAGGGCGAGGAGCTTCTCGTCCGCCTCGGTGAGTTCGCCCGGCTGAGGCACCTGAGCGTCGCAGTTCTTCTGGATCATCGACAGCGAACGCTGGGCGAGGTTGCCGTATTCGTTGGCGAGGTCGGAGTTCTTCCGTGTGATGATCGAGTCCTTCGTATACGAGCCGTCGTGGCCGTAGGAGAACTCGCGGAAGAGGAAGAAGCGCAGGGTGTCCAGGCCGAAGGCATCCACGAGGTCGAGGGGGTCGACGACGTTGCCGACGGACTTCGACATCTTCTCACCGGAGTTGAAGAGGAAGCCGTGGGCGTGGACGCGCTTGGGCAGCTCGATGCCGGCGCTCATGAGGAACGCGGGCCAGTAGACCGAGTGGAAGCGGATGATGTCCTTGCCGATGATGTGGACGTCGGCGGGCCACCACTTGCTGAGGCGCTCCTGGTCATCGGGGTAGCCGGCGGCAGTGAGGTAGTTCGTCAGGGCGTCGATCCACACGTACATCACGTGCTTGTCGTTGCCGGGAACCGGCACACCCCAGTCGAAGGTGGTGCGGGAGATGGAGAGGTCCTTGAGCCCGGATGCGACGAACGAGGCGATCTCGTTGCGGCGGGAATCCGGACCGATGAACTCGGGGTGGTTCTTGTACAGCTCGAGCAGCTTGTCCTGGTACTTCGAGAGGCGGAAGAAGTAGGACTCCTCTTCCGTCCAGGTCACCTCGGTGCGGGTCTCCTTGGACAGGCGCACGCCGTCGACGACTTCGGTCTCGTCCTCGGTGTAGAAGGCCTCGTCGCGCACGGAGTACCAGCCGGAGTACGTGTCGAGGTAGATGTCGCCGGCCTCTTCGAGCTTGCGCCAGATGGCTTGCGAGGCGGCGTAGTGGTCTTCGTCGGTGGTTCGGATGAACCGGTCGAAGGTCGAGCCGAGGGCGAGCTGGGTGTCGCGGAAGTTCTTCGCGTTGTCGTCAGCGAGTTCTTTGGGGGTGATGCCGAGCTTGTTCGCCGCCTGCAGCATCTTCAGTCCGTGCTCGTCCGTGCCGGTGCAGAAGAAGACATCGTGATTGTCCAGTCGCTTGAACCGGGCGATCGTGTCGGCCGCAATGTACTCATAGGCATGCCCGATGTGAATGGCCCCGTTGGGGTAGGCAATCGCTGTCGTCAAGTAGTAACCCATAGGGAACTCAGTCTAAGGGACACCGCCGCGCAGGCGCGCATGGGCTGGTGCTGGTGGACCCAAGCGAGTTTTTGCCGAGGATTCGCGAATAGCCCAATTTGCGGTGAGTAGCCCACGTTTGAAGATGGGCGGCTCACCTCGGACTGGGCTGAAACAGTTCGCACCTGGACACCAGCTCACAGAACCAGCGGTTTTCCACATCGACGACGTAGTTCAGGTGCCTGTAAGAAGAGCTTCTGTCCGAAGGTCTTCGGGTCCAGAACTTCATTGAATTTGAAGCGCACGATCTTATAGCCCATCGCCAGCAGACGATTGTGCTGTCGGCTCTCCTTGTTCATGACGTCGAAGCCGCCGTCGACGTACTTCTGCGTCCCATCGACGTAGAGTGCGACTCTATCGTCACGGAACAGGAAGTCGAGTCTCGTGAGAAGTCGCCTGCCATCGGCAATATCCACCTGTTGCACGAAGTCGTGCAGACCCAGAAGATGCAGATTGAAGGCGGCTCTGCTCTCCAAATAGCTTTCGGACAACGGTGATGCGAGTGAGACCAGTCTCGCAGCCACCTTTGCGCCCCGTGCCAGGCGGTCAATGGGCGCTGCGAACAGAGCTGCGACTGCACCCGGAACCTCGTCCAGCAGGTGTGCCGGATACCCGAGCCTGAAGATCAGATCCTCGTCGTCGCCGAGAAGATGCCATCTGACCACCTGTTCCATCGCGGCAAACGCCGCAGCGCTGCCGAGTTCGGCCCGCAGATCCAAGGCAGTTCGAGCCGGAGTAGTGACGCGAAGCCCTTCCGCCTCGGAGACGTCTTCAGCTGCGATTGTTCTGCGTCGCCTGATCAGCTCGGGTGACTTGGTGCTTGATATGGGATGGAACACCGACACTGGTTCGTCCGGCTCGTCGAACATACCGATTCTGTGCAGCCGGGCCGCCGAAATCCCGAACACGATGTCTCCTGCGCGGTAGTGGGGATAGTGGAGGACTTGCAGACGCTTCAGATTCGCCTCGTATCTGCGTTGCTGGGACCGCTCTTTGTCGCGTCCTTCCTCGTGATACGTCATCCAATCCGAGTCTGTGGCGAAGGGAGAAAGGTATCGGTGGGCACGGACTTCACAACGACTGACGACTGTATAGACTCCACGAGAGAGCTTTCGCAGACAGCAGCCCAAAGCGCTGCGGATGTCTGCCGATGAGGCTCCAGCATTGCGAAGGTCCGTGAAATACACGACGTTGTTCTTCATGCCGGCACACTGCCGAAATCCGCATTGATTCAGCAATGCTCAATCCTGTTGCTGTGGAATCAGCTTCGGCGTCCACACGGTGACAGCGCCTCAGTAAAGAGTCAATCAACAGGCGTCAGCGTTCGAGTCGAGTCGTCGACCGGCTTCACAGCGGCTCGTGCCTTTCGCACCAGGCTCGTTTGGGGAGTATCTCAACCGCGCTGATGGCCCAGTTTTGGGTGGATAGCCCACTTTCTGCCATGGGCTATCCACCCGAAACTGGGCTGCCGGCTATCCACAGCCGATTGCGCACGAGTCGTGTCACTCGCGGTGGAGCCAGGCCTCGTAGACGTCGCGCTTGGATAGGCCGAACTTCTTCGCCACCTGGCCGGCCGCGTCCTTGGCACGCACTCCGGAGTCGACCAAAGCGCTGACCTCACCAAGGTGGTCCTCCGGAGCCGTTTCGACCTCGGTGGCACCGGCGAGCACGAGGGTCAGTTCCCCTCGCAGACCCTCGGCGGCCCGATCGCGCAGTGAACCGACGGTTCCGCGCAGAGTCTCCTCGTAGGTCTTCGTCAGCTCGCGGCTGATGGCCATAGGCCGGTCGACGCCGATGATCTCGGCGAAGTCGTCCATCGCATCGGCGATGCGGTGTGGGCTTTCGAAGAAGACCATCGTGCGCTTCTCGGCCTTGAGTTCGGTCAGCAGGGTCTTGCGCTGCCCGGACTTGCGCGGCAGGAACCCTTCGAAGCTGAACCGGTCGCTCGGCAGTCCCGAGACCGCGAGCGCCATGAGCACCGCGGACGGCCCCGGTGTCGACGTGATCGGAAGTCCCGCCTCGGCGCAGGCCTTGACCACGCGGTAGCCGGGGTCGGAGACGGCGGGCATCCCCGCGTCGGAGAGCAGAACCACGGTCTCACCAGCGGCGATGATATCGACGAGTTCGGGAGCGCGGTGGCCCTCGTTGTGGTCGAAGACGCTGATGACACGCTTCGTGTGCGTGAGGTTGAGTCGCTGCGCGAGCGACAGGAACCGCCGCGTGTCCTCGGCGGCGATGACATCGGCAGTTTCGATGGCCTCCCGCATCCGCGGGCTCGCATCGCCGAGGTTGCCGATCGGAGTCCCGACCAGGATCAGTCGACCGCCGGTGAGGTTCGGACCGATACTTGGCCCGGCGTCATCGGTCAGGTCGATGTCGTCGGACGGCGCCGCCTCGGTGGGGCTGTCGTCGGCTCTGTGGCCGGCCGCCTCGGCGGAGTTGTCGTCGGCTCCGTGGACGGCCGCCTCGGTGGAGTTGTCGTCGTCACCGATTCCACGATCCGCATCGACGCCCTGGTCGGAGGACGCGAAGGAGTCTGAACTCAACTGGTCGAACCCGCGCCGACCATTGCCGCGCCGAAGATGAGGACGAACACCCCGACGTAGAGGACCCAGAAGAGGATCCAGAGGATGGTGCCGATGTAACCGACCCACAGGGCCGCGATGGCCATGCCGTCCCCGCGTTCTCCGCGTTCGCGGATCTGCTTGCGGGCGATGTGGCCCATGATGATGCCGGCGATGCCGCCGATGAAGACGGACGAGATGACGCCGAAGATCGAGGCGCACATACCGACGATGGCCAGCACGTTCGTCGGTGGCAGCTGCTGGTACACGTAGCCGGGTCCGCCGGCGTACTGCGCATTGGCCGTGTAGGCGCTGTTCTGACTGTACGACTGGGCACCGTACGAGCCGCCCGCGTTCGATTGGGGCTGCTGGTAGTACATGTCCGGGTTGTTCCAGTTGTTCTGGCTGCTCATAGCGAAGTCTCCTTGTGGTTGCCTTCAACGGTACAGAGTCGTCGGTGGCGGCAAAAGGCGGGGCGGTTACAGGTCAATCACAGTTGGCGGGGCGGGACGTTGGTGCGGGCGTATGTGTCGGACGTTGAGGCCGTGCGCCAGGTCGTTTGCCGGGGCAGACTTCCCGGAATCCCGGTCCTCAGCTGACGGTTGCGTTTCCAGCGGTGATCGAGGCGCCGATGACGAGCGCGATGACGCCGAAGTAGAGCAGCCAGAACACGATCCAGAAGATCACGCTGAGGTACCCCAGCCACAGCCCGGCCACGGCCATTCCATTGCCGCGCTCTCCGCGGGCCTTGATCTGCGAACGGGCGATGTGGCCGAAGATGATGCCGACGACGCCGAGGAAGAAGAACGATGAGATGAACGAGATGAGGCCGAGCACCAGCGCGACGATCGACGAGGAATTCGTCGGCGCCACCTGCTGGTAGACGACGACCGGTGCTCGGTTTCCGTACGTCACGGGGGCCTGGACCAGGGCATGAGGGTGGGCCGGAGTATGAACCGGTGCGGGCGTGTGGACTGCGACGGAGGCGTGGACCGAACTCTTCGATCCGGTGTAGGTGTTCCCGAGAGGCAGTACGCGAGTGTTCATGTCCGTTCCGTTCCGCTGGCTGTCGTTGATCTTTGAATCTGCTCGGGGCCGTCCTCGACGGGTGTCCCGATGTCTGAGATCAACGCTACCTACGTGCAGCGAGCGCGGCGGCCGAATCGTGTTGCAGTCCTGCACCACAGGTTGCAGGTTCCCCTCGCCGAGGCGGCCCGACCGGCCCGTACCCGCGTGGCCTTGGGGCGCACGCAAGGCCCCGGGCAGGCGAAGTCGGGGACGTGCAGAGCGGCCCGACCGCCGAATCGAGCGTGACCTCGGCACCCGTCCGAAGTCATCCGGAGCAGCGCCGAGGTCACGCGGGGCGGCTCAGTAGCTGCTCATCATGCCCAAGAAGCCGATGCCCAGGATGCCGATCATGACGATCGCCATGATGAGCCCCAGGGCGATGGTCACGTATCCGATGATGAGCCCGGCGATCGCCTGTCCGCGGCCTTCTTCGCCTGTGCGCTTGATCTGGCCGAGGCCGATGTGGCCGAAGATGACGGCGAGCACCGGTGCGATCCACAGGAACATCGCGATGATGCTGAAGATGATGCCGATGACCGGGATCATCGACAGCAGGCCGCAGACGAATCCGCCGCCGATACCGGCGATGCCCATCCACATCGACCACACGGCCATCTTGTTGGGTGCGGGCCGGACGAAGACCGGCTGCGCGCCGTAGGTCATCGGCTGGCTGTACGCGCCCGACTGGCTGTAGGCATCGTAGGCGTTCGGCTGGCTGTACGCACTTGGCTGGCTGTATCCGCCTGACTGTCCGTACGCGTTCTGCTGACCGTAGGCGCCGGACTGTCCATGGGAGTTCTGCTGCCCATACGGCTGTCCCTGCGAATACTGTCCGGCACCGGACCCATACTGTCCGTCACCGGATCCGTACTGACCCGACTGTCCCTGTCCGTACTGCGGCTGGGAACCATAGTTGTTGTTGAACTGCTGCGAGCCGACCTGGGGAGGATCGCTCGGGCGGTAGTTGGGGTTGTTCGACACGTTGTGCACCATTCGCTCTGACTCCGGCTGTCTCCCACTACTCTAGTGATGCACGGTGGCGAATGCCCAAGAATCCTGCTCAAGGTGCCGAACCTCATGCCGGTCTCCCCCTCCCGACCTACGCCAGCCACACCCGGCACGCCCTCACTCCCCCACCTCGTCGGCCCCACCCGGCACACCCTCACTCCCCGACCTACGCCCGCCCGACACTCCCCTTCGCCCTCACCCCGCCGGCCCCATCACTCCCAATGCCCCGCCCTTCCCTGCGGGTCGCATGAGAGCCCTGCCCGCCGAGATCTCTAAACTGGACTCCGATGACACACACCGCAGACTCCCCGGCCCCCACCAGGCGCATCGCCCGCGAGCGCCTGGCGAGGAAACGCGAAAAGGTGCGTTCCGGCGCCGCAGCGATGCGCCGCGAAACCTTTCACGCCGGCATGTGGGCCACCCGAGCACCGCTGTGGATGTGGCCGGCCCTGCTCGTCATCACCGGAATCGGTGCGGCCCTGCGACTCTTCCGCCTCGACTTCCCACACCGCCTGATCTTCGACGAGACCTACTACGTCAAGGACGGCTATTCGGTCTTCAACTTCGGCTACGAACGCTCCTGGCCCGAGAACGCCGACGATTCCTTCAACGCCGGCGATCCCAGCGTCATCGAGCCCACCCCCGAATACGTCGTCCACCCGCCGCTGGGCAAATGGCTCATCGGGTGGGGCATCGACCTCTTCGGCGCCGACGATTCGTTCGGCTGGCGCTTCACCGTGGCGATCATCGGCACCCTGACGATCTTCCTCCTCGGCGTCATCGCCTGGAAGCTCTTCCGTTCGGCGTTCTTCGCCTGCATCGCCGCCGGCCTGCTCGCCATCGACGGCGAGCACTTCGTCCACTCCCGCACGAGCCTGCTCGACATCGTGCTCATGGCCTTCGTCCTCCTCGCCTTCTTCTTCATCCTCCTCGACCGCGAGCAGGTGACGAAGCGTCTGGCCGCTTGGACCCAGTGCACCGCGGAGATCGATAGCTCCGTTCCGTCCCGCACACTGCAGAATCCAGATCCCCTCCCCGAGGCGGCCGCTTCCTCCCCATCCGACCCCGATGAGGTCCCCCGAACCTTCCCGACCGAACTCAGCGAGTCGATCACCTCCGCCGCCCCACTCCCCGAGGCGGCCCCGCCCACCGCGGAAGCCCGACGTCGGCGTCGGACGAAGTCCAGGGACGTGATCAACTTCGGGCCCCGCCTCGGCGCGCGGCCTTGGATCTTCGCTGCGGGGATCAGTCTCGGCCTGGCTACGGGGGTGAAATGGTCGGGTCTGTATGCGCTGGCGGCGTTCGGGATTCTGATCGTCCTGTGGGATGTGCATTCGCGGTATCGGGCCGGGGTCGTGCATCCGTGGCTGGGCATGTTCATCCGCGACAGCATTCCCTCGTTCTTCAAGCTCGTGCCGATCGCGCTCGTGACCTATGTGGCGTGCTGGACCGGGTGGATCCGTTCGGATGACGCGTGGGACCGACAGTGGGCTGCGGAGAATTTCGGCTGGTGGCGTGCGTTGCCGCAGTGGTTGGATTGGCTGCCGTCGCTGGCGCACTATCACTACACGGCGTACTCGTTCCATGTCGGGCTGGACTCGGAGCATCCGTACATGTCGAACCCGTGGGGTTGGATCGTGCAGTGGCGGCCGACGTCGTTCTACTACGAGTCCTACGACCGGGGCGATATGGGGTGCACGGTCGCGAAGTGCTCCTCGGCGATCACCTCGGTGGGCAACCCTGTGATCTGGGGCTTGGCCGCTTTGGCTGTGCTCGTCTGCCTCATCGTGTGGATCATCCGCCGGGACGTCCGCCCCGCCGTCATCCTCGCCGGGCTGGCAGCGACCTGGCTGCCATGGTTCGCTTACCAGGAGCGGACGATCTTCACCTTCTACACCATCGTCATGGTGCCCTTCGTCGTGCTGGCCGTGACGTTCTGTCTGACCCTCGTCTGGGGTCGGGCGCCTGTTGGCGGGCGAGACTCGTCGGGGCCGTCGGCGAAGCAGCGTTTCGCGCGGATCTCCGCGGCGCTGTTCGCCAGGCGACTGAGCGTCGGGCTCATCCTCGTCGCAGCGGTCCTCGCCTTCGCCTACTTCTGGCCCGTCTACACCGGTGAGGTCATCCCGTTCTCGGCCTGGAACAACCGCATGTGGAACATCACCTGGCGCTGATCGGCTGACGTTGGCGTGCACCCACGCACCGCACTGGCTCCGTCGAATCACCCCACCGGCAGCTTCGGGCCGCGCGTCATCGACTTTTGTCCCATTCGTCATCGACTTTTGATCAGATACTCATGTTCGAACCGGATTATTCGTCCAAAAGTCGATGAAGCGATGCACAGGCCTACCCAAAAGTCGATGAGGCTCCCACCGGCTCTGCCTACTCAGCACCCACCGCCCGCGGGCACAGGGGCCGGCTTGAACGTCGCCGCATGGCCCCGCCCGCGGCCCACCGGCACATCCGTCACGGGTTCGCCATCGAAGGGTCGCCTCGGCGACATGGCGTGTTCACCTTGAGGTAACACCCCGTCGTTAGCGTCGAATCATTGTGAATGACCAATCGACGACCTACGAGCCCAACGCAACCGAGTTTCAGTCGGAAATGAAGCCGGATGCGCGCACCACCGCGGCCGCGAACCAGGCGGCAGAAAGCACCACCGCATCAACCAGCACCACCTCCCCCACTCCCCACCGCACCGTCGCGATCATCCCCGCGCGCGGAGGATCCAAGGGCATCCCGCTGAAGAACCTGCAGAAGGTCGCCGGAATCTCCCTGCTTGCCCGCGCCATCAATGCCGCCCAGGCCAGCCCCAGCATCGACCGCGTGATCGTCTCGACCGACCACGACGGAATCGCAGCCGAAGCCCTGCGCGCTGGCGCCGAGGTGGCCCACCGCCCCGCCGAGATAGCCGGCGACACCGCCACCAGCGAATCCGCTCTCATCCACACACTGTCGACCCTCGATGAGGACTTCGACATCACCGTGTTCATGCAGTGCACCTCCCCCTTCATCGACTCCGCCTCGATCGAGAACGCGGTGCGCACGGTCCGTGACGACAACGCCGATGTCGTCTTCTCCGCCGTCGAAGACCATTCCTTCCTGTGGCGCCTCGACGACGACACCCAGGCCGTGGCCGTCGGGCACGAAGCCAGCTTCCGGCCGCGCCGCCAGGACCGCGCCAAGCACTTCAACGAAACCGGCGCGTTCTACGTCATGCGCACCTCCGGCCTCATCGAGCACGAGCACCGCTTCTTCGGCCGCATCGGCATCGAAGAGGTCCCGCCCGAGCACGCCCGCGAGATCGACGACATGTCCGACCTCACCCTCGTCCGCGCCATCGCCTCGACGCAGGAGACCGCGCAGGTCATCGACGTCGACGCCCTCGTCACCGACTTCGACGGCGTCCACACCGACGACGGCGCCTACGTCGACGAGGACGGAAACGAACAGGTCCGCGTCCACCGCGGCGACGGCATGGGAATCTCCCGACTCGTGAAGTCCGGCGTGCCCGTGATGATCCTGTCGAAGGAACGCAACCCCGTCGTGACCCGCCGTGCGGAGAAGCTGCGCGTCGACGTCGCCCAGGGCATCGACAACAAGGCCAGCATCCTCGACGCATGGATCACCGCCAACGACCTCGACCCGGCCCGCGTCGCCTACGTCGGCAACGACATCAACGACCTCGAGGCCTTCGACGTCGTCGGTTGGCCCATCGCCGTCGCCGACGCCCACCCGCGCGTCCTCGCCGCCGCCCGCGTCATCCTCGACAGGCCAGGCGGACGGGGTGCGGTGCGTGAGGTCTGCGACCTCATTCCCATCCCCGCCGAGGCGGCCGAACCCCTTCCGAATCCGACCCTGACCTCACTGCGGTCGCCCACCGGACACCCATCGACCTTGGCAGGGCACCAGTCAGGACGCCCGGCCGGCCACCAGCCGGCGGCCCTGTCCGGCCACGCGTCCGCCTTCCCCGACCAGCAACCGTCCGTCCCGCGGCACCAGCCGCAGTTCACCAACCGCGCGGAGATTTCGCGTGCCAACCGAAAGCAGGTTTCATGACTGATCAACTCGCCCCCGTGGCCATCGGAGAGCACCTCGTCGGCCCGAACCAGCCCGTGTACATGATCGGTGAGATCGGCATCAACCACAACGGCGACGTCGACATCGCCAAGCAGCTCATGGATGTCGCCGTCACCGCCGGTGCGCAGGCAGTGAAGTTCCAGAAGCGCAACCCCGAGGTGGCCGTTCCCGAACACCAGAAGTCGAAGATGCGCTCGACCCCGTGGGGCGAGATGACCTACATCGACTACAAGCACCGCGTCGAGTTCGGCATTGACGAATACTCCGAGATCGACCGCTACGCCAAGGAAGTCGGACTCCAGTGGTTCGCGTCCCCATGGGACACCGACTCCGTCGACTTCCTCGAGAACGAATTCGATGCGCTCACCTACAAGGTGGCCTCGGCCTCGCTGACGGACTTCGAGCTGCTGCGCGCGATCGCCGCCACCGGCAAGCCCGTCCTGTGCTCCTCGGGCATGTCCGATTGGGAGACTCTGGACAAGGCCGTCGAGGTCTTCGACCGCGACAAGCTCGTGCTCATGCACGCCACCTCGACCTACCCGCTGCCGCCCGAAGAAGTCAACCTCAAGGCCATCCCGGCCATTCGCGAACGCTACGGTGTTCCCGTCGGCTACTCCGGCCACGAGCTCGGCCTCGAGATCTCGTTCGCCGCAGCCGCACTGGGTGCTGTGACCATCGAACGCCACATCACCCTCGACTCCTCCATGTGGGGATCCGACCAGTCCGCGTCGATGGAACCGCGCGAATTCGCCTCCCTCGTCAAGGGCGTCCGCGTCCTCGAAACCGCATTCGGCGACGGAGTCAAGCGCGTCATGCCGGGCGAGGAATCGAAGATCGATTCCCTGCGCAAGGTCACGGCCTGAGCAATCGGCTGAGCCACCTCGGCGAGGATTTTCTGCGCCGAGGTGGCTCTTCCATGTCCGATCCACTGATCTTCTGGTGGACCAACCCATGACCGCAATCTTCGGAGAAGGCCCGTGACTGATTTCGACCTGAGCATCATCATTCCCGCAAAAGATGGTGCCCCCTACCTGAGCACGCTGTTCCGTTCGCTGAGGCAGCAGGGCCCCGTATGGGACCGCACTCAGCTGATCTTCGTCAATGACGGATCAAGTGATGAGACGCCGGAGCTGCTCGATGAGTTCAGCACTTGGTTCCCTCATTTCGAGGTCCTCACCAACCCGGAGGCGACGGGACTTGCCAATGCCCGAAACAAGGGCCTGGCATCTGCCCGGGGAGAGCACATCATCTTCCTCGATGGGGACGACTGGTTGGCCCCGGGGCATCTGTCCTCGATGCTTGCCGCAGCACATAGGCTCGGAGTCGATTTCATCCGCTGTGACCATACGACGGTCGAGGGGACCAAGCGGGTGCGCAAACTCGCGCCGATGTCGGTCCGAGACGTGCCATTGGATCCCAAGGTGGGGATCCTGCCCGTCTACGAATCGACGATGGTCGACTATCCGTTCGCCTGGGCCGGCATCTTCCACCGGCGAGTGCTCGAACAGGGGATCCTCCATTTCCCGGAGAACTTCATGACTGCCGAAGACCGGTCCTGGATCTGGCGACTGCACCTGCAGGCCGAGTCCTTCGCCGTCGTCGATGCTCCAGGGATCCTTTATCGAAGAGGGATGGCGGGCTCTCTGTCGCGCATCGTCGACATTCGACAGCTGGATTTCATCCGCGCATTCGGACAGATCTTCGATCTCGTCGCTGCCGAGCCGGACGCCGACCGACTGTGGCCGAAGGCGATCCGCAACTGGTTGGCAATCCTCGATCATCAGATCAATCGTTTCGCAGCGTCGCCGGCGTCCCTGCGAAACCAGTTGCGAAGGGGTGCACGAACGATTTCGGCGAAGATTCCGCCAGAGTATCTGCGTGAGGAATTCGTTCTGCAGAAACAGGGACGACAGCTCAACGTCAGCAGCTACCTCAATGACGCACCTTCGTTAATGCTGGAGATGGTGAAGTGAAACAGATCTTCCTGGCCTCGACCCTGTTCGAACTCGTCTGCTTGGCGGCAGGAATCGATGGCGGTGACTACGACCGGCCGGCGGCTCCGGCGCTGATGGGAACCGATGGATTCGCGCCCGAGGACACCCCGGCTCCGACCGAACGGATCCTTCTGGTCAGCAACAACGCCGTGGTCATGGAGCTCTCGGAATCCTTCGTCGATTCGCCGGGAGCCGCCTCGTTGATCGCCCGGTTCGATCGGGTCGTCAACCTCAATGAGGCGCTCGCGCCTCTGCACGTCCATCCTTCGTCATGGCGGCCCGATCATACGGATCTGCCGGTCGTGGAATCGTATCTGCGTGGCCGGTGGGGGTTGGACGAAACCGACGAGATCGAGCTCGTAATCGAATCACCCCAGGTCAACCCGGCCATTGCGCTTGGCCGAGTGTTCTCCCGCGCGACAATCAGGGTACATGCCGACGGACTGATGAGCTTCGGCCCGACCCGCAATCAGATTCCGCTGACGAACGGTCAGCGCATGTCCGTGCTGCATTATTTGCCACTGGTGCCGGGAATCTCGCCGAAGCTGCTCCGCGAGTTCGGTATCGTCCACCGCCCACTGGGTGTCGAGTCGTTCACCGGTGTGGTGCGCGAGCTCGGCGAGCATTCGGCCGAAGCGCTGGAGGACGAGCTGGGAGGGGTTCTCAGCGCCGCGCCGTCGAGCAATCGTCCGTGGGCACTGGTTGTCGGCCAGTATCTGTCGGCGCTCGGACTCATCACTTCTGAGGAAGAGACGCAGCTGCACATCGACATGATCGAGGCCGCCGCTGCGCGCGGAATGGAAGTCGTCGTGTTCAAACCGCACCCGGCCGCTCCTCCCTCGCAGACAGGACCACTGTTCGAGGCGGCACAGAGACTCGGGATCACTCTGCAGCTTTTCGACCTGCCCGTCATGGCCGAGGTCATCATCGATCGTCTGGCTCCCGACCTCATCGTCGGCGGGTTCTCCACCGCACTGATGACTGCTCGCCAGATCTATCAGGTACCTGCCCTGGCTGTGGGTACGGATCTGCTGCTCGAAGCCATCGCTCCTTATCAGAACAGCAATCGCATCCCATTGACGATCATCTCCGAGATCTGCGACGGCAGCGCCCCGGACAAGACCGACGCGCATCCGCAGCTGGGGCGTCTGCTCGCAGCCGTCTCTTACTGCATGGCACCGACGCTGTCGCACGATCTGCGTGACGCGGCAACAGACTTCCTCACAGAGGTCTTCGAGGTCAGCACAGGCCGCGGCGAGTCAGCCGACCGATTCAGTCGCTATTTCAAACGCCGACGCCTCACCGCGCTCGCTCTGCCGGGCAGCACGTCGAAGGCGTTTGTTCCGAAGCGGATGATCAAACGATCGGGAACGCTCGTGATCAAAGCGGTGGCAAGAAAACAACAACGCATCATGAAACGGATCCAACAGCGGTGACACCGAAGAAGAAGCGCCGGAGCGCCGTCGCTTTCGTCGAATCCCCACTGCAGTTCCTTTCGGCGCTCGAATCACATGAGCCGACGGAGGATCTGCTCATTCGGGCCCGGGCAAGCGCGAAAGGCATGACGTCCTTCCTCGATGCCTTCGATCCGGCCTGGTTGCCGAAGAATGTCCGCCTCGAGCGAGATGGGGCGAAACCGGGAGTGTTGCGGAAGACGAACTTCGACCGGATCTACCTCGGCGATGCCTGCTCCGGTCAGGTGCACAGAGCCTTGGCGCTGGCATACCTGGAACGTCGTCTGCCGGAGGTCGTCATTCTCGATGACGGTCTGGCCACGTACTCTGCGATCGAGATCCTCACCGCCAAGCGCGGTCCCCTCGTCCGTCCCCGGCAGAAGCTCAAAGCTTCGCGCACGGTCATGGCCGCTCACGTCGCCGACCGGCTTCGCCACCTCGCCACTGTGGGCAAGCTGCGCTGGCACACGGCGCTGCCGGTAGCGAAACCGCTGCGCAAGGCTTTCCTCAAATCAGGCGGTGAGATCACTCGCCACCGGTTCGAACATCTCCAGACTCTGCCCACCGGCGGCAGCCACCCCCGGGACAATCCGGTCATCGGTTCGTCCCTGGCCGCCGACGGTCTCATCGATGCCTTTGCCTACCGGGCGTGGGTCGATGACATCATCGACACTCACGGATCGATCACCTACTATCCGCACCGCCGTGAGACCGAGGAATTCCTCGCCGATCTCGCCCAGGACGAACGCGTGAGGATCAAGCATCTCGGCCTGCCCATCGAGCTGCGGCTGATCAACCTGCCGCCGGACTCGACGATCCGCAGCCTGCCGTCGACAGCGGCGGTGTCCCTGGCCGTACTCAATCCGGATGTGACCATCGATGTCACCGAGATCCCCGCGAAGTGGTGGACCGGCGCCTCACCCGATAGTCTGCGAAAGTCCCTCAACGCCCAGTCAGTCAAGGCAGATGACGATTCCTGAACCAGGCGATCCCCACTACAGCGGGCCGATCATGCCGCCGCCCCTCTCCGACGCCCCGCCTCGGCCCTCGCATCTGACCGAGCGCACTCGCGCGGACGGTCAGTCGTCGCAGTCGAACTTCCCGGACGGTCCTGTGCTCCCGCCTCGGCGATCGGCCGGGCTTGCGCCCATCCGCATCCTCTCGATTTCCGACAGTGAGTCCTATCTCAAGTGGGCGACCCAGCTGCTGTCGTCCCTGCCCGACGTGGAGGGACGCGTGTTCCTCGTCGACAATCCGATTCTGCCGACAGATGAGCAGATCGCCAGCGCCGTCGCCGGCACCGACTGGGAACACCGAGAGGTCCCCGTCATCGCGCGGGCCGACCTCGCGCAGGTCATCGCAGATCACTCCCCCGATATCGTCCTCGGTGCCGCCACCGGCCCGATCGTCGCCCAGGTCTTCCTCACCGCGCACACCCGCGCTGAACGTCCGGCCCTGATCTCAGGGCTACCCGGAATGGGCCTGCCTGCCAGCGGCAAGGGGATGAATTATCGCCGTCTGATGGATGCGTTCATCGCCCATTCCTCCGCCGAGGTTGCCGCTTACACCGAGGCGAGTGCCCGGTCACGGGTGCCCTGCGAAGTTCTGTTGGCGCGCCTGCCGATGCTGCGTTCGGAGGGCATTCCGCAGCTCGCGGCACCTGCGGAACTCCTCGCCGAGGCGACCCCACCATCCGACGCCACCGCGCCGTCCTCGGCGGGTGCCGCACGAACCGGTGCCCCTGCGGCCCCACGGACTCTGCTCTTCGCCCCGCAGGCGAAGGTTCCTGCCGAGCGAGCCGACCGTGAGGCGATCATCGCGGCACTGGCCGAGTTCGCCGACCGGCACCCGGATTCGACGGCGGTCGTCAAGATGCGGTCGCGTCCCGGTGAGTTCGAAACCCATCACGAACAGCATTCCTACTTCGAGATCCTCGACGACTTCCGCACCCGCCGGGTGCCTGGAGCGGACCGCATCGAGCTCGGATATGGTCCCCTCAGCGACTTCCTCACCGACGACTCGGCACTGGTCACTGTGTCCTCGACTGCGGCACTCGAATCCATCGATCGGGGCATTCCGACCCTGCTCATCTCGGACTTCGGCTTCAACGCCGAGCTGCTCAACGAGGTCTTCGCAGACTCCGGTGCCACCGGCACATTGGCCGAAGTCGCCGCCGGATCAATCGGATTCCCTGACCCGGAATGGCTGACCGAAAACTACTTCCACGCGCAAGACGGACAGCTGCGCCGAGATCTGGGGCTGTTGGCCACCCGAGCACGGGCCGGTCAACTGCCGAACCGTCGGTCGGCACTGCTCAAGCAGAAGCGGATGCTCATCAGGGCCGAACTGCGCACCGTCACTCCGGCCCCCGTCGTCAGCGCCTACCGCAAGCTGCGCCGCACCCGCTGACGGCCAACCCCTGGCGCCCCGAGAATAGGTCACCAACGGACATTCGGGTCCAAACATGGGTCAGCATCGGATACTTTTGGCGCCCGAGACAATCCGATGCTGACCTCGATCTTTGACCAGCGGCGAGCAGTTGCGCATCGGGGTCCCCAAGTGGTCCAAATGGTCACATAAAACTCCGGTAGGCGTGACCATTTGTCCCACCCAAGCGGAGGTGTGAGGAGGCGGGCAGGCGCACAAGCGGGGGTGTGAAGAGGCGGCCGGTGGCGCTCAGCCCCGGTCGTCGGGGACCCGGCTCGATTCCTCCATGGGAACGACCACCTCGGTATCGGGGGCCTGGTCCTTGAACACCCAGGTGCGGTAGGCGTAGAAGCGGAAGATCATCGCCAGTCCGATGCCGATGACATTCGTCGAGATGTTGTAGGTGAGCTGGTCGCGCATATTGAGCAGGTACCAGGTCACACCGAGCGGGATGACGGTGATGATCATGCCGACGAGGTTGACCGCGACGAACAGGACGATGCCGCGCATGTTCGAGTTCGTGGTCCGGTCGCCGTAGGTCCAGAGCTTATTGCCCATCCACACGACGATCATCGACAGAATAGTCGAGATGATCTTCGACTTGATCGGACTGCCCTCGAGGAGGGCGGGGATCGGACCGAACCCGTAGGCCAGAAGGTTCGACAGGCCGACGTCGACGATATAGCCGAGTCCGCCGACGGTGAGGAACTTGAAGGCTTCCACCGCCAGGCGCCGGAGACGGTCCGAGAATGACTCTTTCATAACTGCACTCAGTCTATGGCCCGATGTTTCGGACTCGCTGGATGCGGTGCTGGGCGAGCCAGAGGACGAACGCGAAGGTGACGGCGAGCGCCGGCCAAAACGTGTACCGGAAATGGTTCGCCGGCACGATCGGGAAGTACCCGAAGATGTAGCACAGCGCCGAGGCGGCCAGGACCGTGATCTCGGGCCAGAAGGACCGCGGCCGGTGGGCAGACGCGTTCAGTTCGCGACGGGTGCGGCTGTGCGATCGGTACCCGAGACCGAGCAGCAGAACGGCGACGAGGGCCCAGAACCAGGGCTTGAAGAGCATCGGGAAAGTTCCCAGCGCGAAGTCCTCGACATACGGCCGGACAATGTAGTCAGCCTTTGCGCTCCCTGCGGGCAAGCGTGCCTTCTGCGCATCACCATCCCAGTCGGCCTCCCAGTATTCAAGCTTCGAGGTGAAGAAGTAGGAGGAGTAGACCGATATCCGATATTCGATGTAGCTGACCGGATGAGTGACGACTTCGTTCAACCACAGCGACTTCAGCTCATCCTGGTAGGCAATGGGACTGAATGCCTTCCCAGTCGTGCCTCTGCCGTAGCAGTTCCAGTAGGCGTCCCAGATCTCGCCTCTCTTCAGGCATTTGTCGCGCGCAGAACTGATGTGGTCTTTGAGCGCTCTGGGTGCGTCAGACGACTGCAGTCGAGATTCCGGCACGGAGAACATCACGTCGTCGAGGAAGATCTGTGAGATCTGGCCGGTCTTCGTCACTCCCATCTGCGAGTCGATGACCGCGTCGGTGACTTTGACGCCTCCGCTGATGAGTCCGAGCACGATCAGCGACGAAACCGCCGTCAGCAGAAAAGGGCGTCCTTTCTTCGCGGAGTCTGCTGTCGGCTCTGAAGTCTCCGGTGACGCGGAGTCTGCAGACGTGGCAGAGTCTCCAGGTCCCCCTCGACGATGGCGCCACAGATGCACCAGGCACCACCCGCCGTACACGGCGATCGGGACGACCGCGAACACCGCATTCTTGCGCACCCCCACCGCGTAGACGAGGAGGGCCAGCGCCGGAAGCCACAGCAGCCATGTCTTCGGGACCAAGCGGGTGATCATGATGAGGACGACGGCGAGCAGGATGGCCACGGCCATCTGCGAATCCTTCCACAGCGTCGTCATCTGGGAGACGACCCAGGGCGCGACCATGATGGTCGGACCCAAGAGCGACACCCACCTCGGCGCCCCAGATCGGTGGACGAGCACCCCGATCCCCCACGCGGCCGCGGCCAGCAGGCCGACCTGCAGCAGGAGCAGACTGCCCGGGTCTCCGGTGATGTCGATGAGGATTCTCCACACCGCGCTCATCACCGGCGCATGCCAATCGGAGTACGGGATCTTTCCGGTTGCCTGCAAGTACTGATTGGCGATATCGACGTTGACCCGGCCGGGCCAGAACAGGCGCAGGAAGATAAACGACCATGCGACGGTGAAGAGAGCAAGCAGCAGGTCCCATGCCAGCGGGGACGTCAGCCACCTGCGAATAGCAGAACGACTCATGAAGCGAAGCGTGCCCGCACCTGCCGGTTCGGCTTCATCCGTGCTGCGTCGGCAAAGATCTCTGCCTCCGGGGCTGAAAACTCTCGGTCCGCGGGAGCAGTCTGCTGCGGCGTCTGACGCTGCGTGACGGGTCGACCGGTCACCGCGGGCAAGCTGAGATAGACCAGGCGGGAAGTCTCGCGGCGAGCCCTGCGCAGACCGTCCAAGGTCAGGCCGACGCTGCCGAGCAGGAACGCCAGCCCCATGAGCGCGGTGGCAAGAATCGCAGTCGGGAACCTCGGCACGAGCCCGGTCTGCCAGAACTCCCACACCACGGGCAGACCGAAGACCAGCGACAGGGCGGCGAGCACGACCGTCAGCGTGCCGTAGAACAGGCGGGGTCGTTCGTGGCGGACGAGAGCGGAGATGAGCCCGAGGATGCGGAACCCGTCCTTGAAGGTCGAGAGTTTCGACTCGCTTCCGTCGGGTCGGTCACGGAAGTCGACGGCCACCTCGGTGGTGGGAAGGCGCAGCGACATCGTGTGCACGGTCAGCTCGGTCTCGATCTCGAACCGGCGGCTGATCGCGGGGAACGACTTGACGAAACGGCGGGAGAAGACGCGGTAGCCCGAGAGCATATCGGACACCTGCGAACCGAAGAGCCACCCGGTCAGCCGGTTGAACATCTTGTTCCCGGCTTCGTGGCCGGGACGGTAGGACGTGGTCTCCTGATTGTCCTGGCGAACACCGAGCACGTGGTCGTAAGGGCCGGAGATCAGGGTGTCGATCATCTCGGGCAGGTGGGCCGCCTCGTAGGTATCGTCGCCGTCGATCATCACGTAGATATCGGCATCGATGTCGGCGAAGGCGCGGCGGACGACATTGCCCTTGCCGGGGACGTTCTCCTTGCGCACGATGGCACCGGCTTCGGCAGCGCGCTGCGAGGTGCGATCGCTCGAGCAGTTGTCATAGACGTAGACCGTGATGTCCGGGACGGCGGCCTTGAGGTCGCCGACGACCTTGGCGACGGTGATCTCCTCGTTGTGGCAGGGAACGATCGCCGCGATCCTGCTCGATTCTTCGTACATTCACCGGTCCCGTCGTGGAGCTCGTCCGCCCGCCGGGTACACCGGGCAAGCGAACCTGTCGATCAACCACAGGTACGCCCCGGACATGGACATCGGGTTACGTCGGAGGAAAATGCTGCTGGATTCTGCCCCGATTTCGACCGCCGTTCACCGTCTCGTCATCTCTGCCGCCGAGGCGGTCGGGATCAGTTGACACCGAAGAGAGCAACAACACCCTTCCCCGCCGCAGTGAGTTCTTCGTCACGATGAGCCGCCAATGCGTCCTTTTATGACATCTCATGACGCCGCCGAGGCGATTCCTTGTCATCCTGAATCGTCGGCCCTACTGGACCGTAGACCGGCCCATCCCCAAATCTCTGCCGTCCACCACCGTGCGCGGCATTCGTCAACCACACGAGGAGGCGCCTGTGATCGAACTGCGCGCACTGCGGAAGGTGTTCGGAGAGACCGTCGCCCTGGAGGAGATCGACCTCTCGGTCCCCGCCGGAGAGATCCACGGCATCGTCGGCCGCTCCGGCGCCGGCAAGTCCACGCTCATCCGCTGCCTGACGGGGCTCGAGTCCCCCACCTCCGGGACGGTGTCGATCAACGGCGTCGACCTCACGAACCAGTCCGGTGCCGGACTGCGCGAGGCCCGTCGCAGCATCGGCATGGTCTTCCAGCACGTCAACCTCCTCGACTCGAGCACCGCGCTGAAGAACGTGGCCCACCCGCTCAAGATCGCCGGCGTGCCGAAGGCCGAACGCCTGGCCAAGGCCCGTGAGCTCCTCGAATTCGTCGGCCTCGGCGACCGCGTCGACAACTATCCGGCTCAGCTCTCGGGAGGACAGAAGCAGCGCGTCGGCATCGCCCGAGCACTGGCCGCAGAGCCGAAGGTGCTGCTGTGCGATGAGCCCACCTCGGCGCTGGATTCGACGACGACGGATCAGATCCTCAGCCTCATCCGCTCGCTGCGCGACCGTCTGGGCATCACCGTCCTCATCATCACCCACGAGATGTCCGTCATCCGCGAGATCTGCGACTCGGTGACGCTGCTCGCCGACGGGCGCGTGGCCAAGACCGGGAAACTCGCCGAGGTCATCGCCGAGCCCGGATCGGTCCTGGCCAAGGATCTCGTCCCTCTGCCTCCGGTCAGCCTCGACGACGGGGCGAGCCACCTCGTCGAGGTGTCCCTGGCCGGCACCGATCTGCCCACCGTGCTCACCGCTGCACGGAATGCCGGAGCGAGCGCCGAGGCGATCCTCGCCGGAGCCGTGGAGACGATCGAAGGCCGCCAGATCGGTCGGCTGCGCTTCTCCGTCGACTCGGCCGAACAGGCGAAAGAGCTGATCAGCGCACTGAAGGCCGATGGAATCTATGCGGAGGAGGCTGCCTGATGAACGATCCCACATGGTTCGACAACCCGGCGATCACCGATCAGATGTGGCCGGCCACCATCGAGACTCTGCTCATGACGGCCTGGTCGACCGGACTCGCCGTCCTCTTCGGACTGCCCTTGGGCATCTGGCTGTTCACCGCGTCGAAGGGCGGGCTGAGCTCGAACCCGGTCGTCTACCGGGTGCTGTCCTTCATCGTCGACATCACGCGCTCGATCCCCTTCATCATCCTCATCATCGCCCTCATCCCCTTCGCCCGATTCGTCGTCGGCTCGGCGCTGGGCTGGCAGGCGACCGTGGTGTCACTGACGATCGGCGCGATCCCCTTCTATGCCCGTCTGGTCGAGAACTCGCTGCGCGAGGTCTCCGAAGGCAAAATCGAAGCCGCACTGATGATGGGCGCCTCGAACGGCCAGGTGATCCGTCAGGTCTACGTTCCCGAGGCTCTGCCCGGTCTCATCGGAGCAGCCACGGTCACCTCGGTGACGCTGGTGTCCTATACCGCGATGGCCGGTGCCGTGGGCGGCGGCGGTCTGGGTGCGCTGGCGATCTCCTACGGCTATCAGCGCTACCAGGCGGACACGATGATCGCCTGCATCATCGTCCTCGTCCTCATCGTCACGATCATCCAGTTCATCGGCGATCGGCTGGCCCGCGCGGTCGACCACCGGTGAGCCGCCTCGGCGACTCCCACCTCAACTGCACTCTTCACCACACGACACACATCTCAAGGAGAACCATGAAGACCAAGCTCATTGCGATCGCGACCAGCGCGACTCTGCTGCTCTCGGGCTGCGGACTCGTCGGCGGCGGCACCGATTCCGTCGGTGAGAAGGACGGCGACATCACGAAGCTCACCGTGGGTGCGACCCCGGTGCCGCAGGGCGACATCCTGCGCTACGTGGATGAGAACCTCGCCGAGGATGCCGGCCTCGACATCGAGGTCACCGAGTACACGGACTACACCCTGCCGAACAAGGCGCTCAACGACGGCGACATCGACGCGAACTACTTCCAGCACAAGCCGTACCTCGATTCCGAGGTCGAGGGCCAGGGTTACGAGATCACCGGGTTCAAGCCCATCAACCTCGAGCCCTTCGCGCTGTTCTCGAAGGACATCAAGGACGTCAAGGACATCCCGAAGAACGCGAAGATCGGCATCAACAACGATCCGTCGAACCAGGGTCGCGCGCTGAAGATGCTCGAAGACGCGAAGCTCATCACCCTCAAGGACGGCGTGGACGCGGTCGACGCGAAGCTCTCCGACGTCGAGGACAACCCGAAGAACGTGAATTTCGTCGAGGCCGACGCCGCGCAGCTGGCACGCACCCTCGAAGACGTCGATGCTTCGGTCATCAACGGCAACAATGCCCTGGAGGCCGGACTGAGCCCGGCCAAGGACGGCATCCTGCTGGAGAAGGCCGAGGACAACCCCTACGGCAACTTCCTCGCAGTGCGCACGCAGAACAAGGACGACGAGAACATCAAGAAGCTCGACGAGCTGCTCCACTCCCCCGAGGTGAAGAAGTTCATCGAGAAGAAGTGGGCCGACGGCTCCGTCCTCCCCTCCTTCTGAATTACTACCTGACGGCGGCTCAGCAACCTCGCGCGAGGTTGCTGAGCCGCCGTCAGGTAGTTCTGGGCGGGAAAGAGTGTCTGCGGACCGACGTTCCCCTCACCTCAGCAGATCGTGAAGGGCACGGGCAGCGGCACCGAGAGCAGCCTCCGCGGCGGGCTGAACCGAAGCGGGATTGCTCGATTCGCTGAGCACGACGATGGCGATCGCCTGACCGTCGGCGTGGTCGACGACACCGATCTCGTGCCTGAGATGGAGCAAGGTGCCCGTCTTCGACGACCACCGAGCCGAATCGGACATCAGGTCGGGCGCAAGTCGGTGGCGAACGACGTTCCCGGACATCAGCTCCCGCAGCCGGGCGGCGACGCCGAGGTCGAGCCTCGCGGGGCGCCAGACCTCGGCGAGAAGGCCCATCAGCCCGCGAGCCGTGGCGGAGTTGGCGCGGGAGACGTCGAGCTGCCATATCCGATGCCCGTCGCCCTGGGACGATCGAATCTGTGCGAGGTCGTAGGCCAGGTGCGCTTCGGCTCTGTCGAGGCTCTCCAACGGTGTCATCGTCAGCGCATCGAGCCGGTGGCGGATATCGATGGTCCGCAGCCCGAGAGCATCGAGATCCCTTTGCACCTCGGCTGCAGGAACAAGGTCAAGCAGTGCATCGGCAGCAGTGTTGTCGCTGAAGCACACGGCCAAGGTGAGCAGATCCTCGACCGCGATCCGCGCCGGGTGCCGAAAGCGTGCAGCACTTGTCGGACTCGCAGATTCGGCAACGGCCGGTTCGACTCGGACCTGCTCGTCGGCGGCAAGGTCCCCCGCCACAATCCGATTGAGCACTGCCACTGCAATCGGCACTTTGACCAGCGACGCCAGCGGCAGCGCTCCGTCGGGTGCGAGCGCAACCTCGGCGTTCGTATCGAGATCACGGGCGATGATTCTGGCGCTCAGACCCGCCTGTTCAAGCTCTGCTCCGGCCGCCCTGATAACTCTCTTCCGTTCGATCATGGCGCTTCACCCCTCGACCGCGTGGTCCGCGGAACGGGCGTCGAGGCGGCACCGCTGGACAGCGATCGTCGCCTTCCCGACCTCGAAGGCCGCCTGTTCGCCTCGGAGGCGACCGATCCGCCGAGGCAATCAGCGACCTCCTCGGTGAAGTCGGCAAGCAGCATTATGTCCTCGTCCGCGGCGGCCGCCAATTCATAGCCCCGAGAAATCGTCGGGTCGATGAGCGGTGCCCAGGGAAGATCCAATTCTGCGGCCTCGGCCTCGCTGCACAGCAGCAGATCACCGTCACTGAGCACCGCCGCGACCGCGTCAGGGTCTGAGGTGTCCACAATGACTTGGTAGGGAAGCAGACCAGCGGTCTCGGCGGACCGTCGGACCCGGTCGCGAATGTGCGGAACGTTGTCCTCGCTCATCACTCGCAGGCGTCGACCTGCAAGTTCGAGATCATCGCCGGGGACCCGCGCCCGAGATCTCCGCAGGTCTGCGATCCGCACCGGAGCCGTCAGCGGAGAGCGATGAGCACACCCCAACGCGACAATCCAAGTGCCTTCGTCTGCGGGAACGGTCTGCACCGAAGCGCGCACTCGTCTCCCGGCGAGATCGTCGGACCGCCTTCCCGGCGGACTCGAGCGGAAGTCGACCCGAAGCCCCCGGTCCTTCATCGATGCCGCCAGCACCGCAAGATTTCGTGTCGAGCAGGAAGTCGGGACTGCCAGAGAGATGGGCCGCAACTTTGCCCGGTCTGCACCGATGAGCAGCTCGTCTGCCAGTTCGACCAGCCGCGTTGCCGGGACCAGCATGTCGCGACCGAACGGTGTGAGACTCACTCCCCGTCCGGTCCGTTCGAGGAGCCGCGCACCGAGCTGCTTCTCAAGCCCTGCGATGCGCCGACTGGCCACCGGCTGCGGGATTCCGTCGGCGGCAGCACCAAGTGTCATACTGCCGAGTTCGCTGACAGCGGTGAATGTCCGACAGGCGTCTACCAGGTCCATGACCTCATGGTATGCGCTATCGATATGAGAACGAGGGTTTCAGTCTTCGACCGCATGGCAGCAGTGGAGAAAGATGTTCAACAGCGAGCATCGCAAGCACATCGAACCCGAGACAGTGCTCGGCCCGCCGATCCACCTGAAGTCGACTCCCGTCGGGGAGAGAACGGAACGAATCGATGAACGCCCGTATCCTACAGTGCGTCGCTGCGTCGACACTGGCAGCCATGGCATTGGCCGGCTGCACTCCGAGTGAGGCTCAGCCAGACCGGTCCAATACACAGACCGAAACCTCAAACAGCCCGACTGACAACAACGACCACCAGCGACTCGAAGAGCAGCTTACGAACCTCGAAGACCGCTACGACGCGAGAGTCGGAGTCAGCGCGCTCGATACCGAGTCCGGCGAATCAGTTGACCACCGTGCAGACGAGCGCTTCGGCTTCGCTTCCTCGCTCAAGGTCTTCGCCGTCGCCGAACTCCTCGATCTCACGACGCCGAAAGAGCTTGAGAAGAACGTGACCTGGACTCAGGCCGATGTCGATGAGGCCGGATGGACACCGGTGACGGAGAAGCACGTCGACGACGGGCTGCCACTGGAAGATGTGGCCGAGAGCGCGCTGAGGGTCAGCGACAACCTGGCGATGAACATTGTGCTTGATGAGCTCGGCGGTCCCGAGGCTCTCGACGATGCCCTGGAGAAGGCCGGAGACACGACCACCGAGGTCACAGACGAAGAGCCGGAGCTCAACGACGTCGAAGAGGGCAGCACGGACAACACCACCACCCCGGCCGCATTCACCGCCGGTCTGCAGGGACTCCTCGCCCCGGACCGACTCTCGGACGATGATCGCAGGGTGCTTCTCGACTGGATGTCGGCAAATGAGACGGGCGATCCTCTCATCCGCGCCGGCGCTCCCGAAGGCTGGGTGGTCAGAGACAAATCGGGACACTCGGACGCCATTCAGAACGACATCGCAGTGGTGACACCTCCTGATCGCGAACCCATCGTCATCTCCGTGATGACAGAAACCGACGACCCCGAATCTGAGGACGGACCGGCCCTGGTCGCCGCCGTCGCCGAGGCGGTCCTCGCCGAATTCGAGTGACTCCGCCCCGCTCGAATTACTATCCGACGGCGGCGCAGATACCTCGCGCGAGGTATCTGAGCCGCCGTCGGGTTGTTTGGACGCACGGCAGCTCACCTCCCTTTCGAGGTCCCCGCACCCGGACCATTGAGTCAATGACACAATGCGAACAGGGACACGCCACTCAAGGAGGAGCACATGACACGCATCGGATTCATCGGAGTCGGAGAGATCGCCTCGGCGATGGTCGAAGGTCTTGCCGACAGCGAGGCGAAAGCCGACCTCCAGATCTTCCTCTCCCCACGCAATGCCGACCGTGCAGCGAAACTCGCTGAGTCCATCGAGTCTGCTACGGTCTGTCAGAGCAATCAGGACGTCGTCGACCGCAGCGACCTCATCGTGCTCGCGGTCCTGCCGCAGCAGACCGACGCAGTCCTGGACGATCTCGACATCCCGGCAGAGAAGACCCTGGTCAGCGCCGTCGCTGGAGTTTCGACGCCCACGCTCGGGACCCATCTTCCGCATTCCCCGACGATCGTGCGCGTCATCCCCCTGCCGGCTGTCCTCGAGCGCAAGGGAGTGACCGCAGTGTACCCGGCCAATGACGCGGTCGAAGAGCTGCTGAGCCACCTCGGCGGATCGGTGACCGCAGCCGATGAGACGATGTTCTCCACGCTCTCGACCGTGACCGCGACGATGTCGGCGCACTTCGCGTTCTTGCAGACGATCACGGCATGGCTCGTCAACCGCGGCTGGGACCAGGCGGATGCCGATCACTTCATCCGCGGTCAGTTCGTCGGTCTCGGCACCACTCTCGCCCAGACCACCGACCCCATCGACGACCTGGTCGCAGCTCACGAAACCCCGGGCGGCCTCAACGAAATGCTCAACAACGAGTGGATGAACGAGGCCAACCGCCACTCTCTGGCGATGAATCTCGACGCCGTATTCGACCGCGTCACAGGAAACGCCGGAGACTGACCTGACCGTTCAAAGTGCCTGCCCGACCACTGTTTGAGAGATCGCCCGTACGCTTCCGAAGGTCGCTAGGATCACCAGCATGACCGAGTCTCTCACCTTCGCAGATTCCATCCACATCGACGCCGACCCCATGACGGTCTACAGGACTGTTGCGGACGTGACTCGGACTGGAGAGTGGTCGCCGATCTGCCGAGAGTGCTGGTGGGACGAAGGCGATGGTCCACGAGTAGGAGCTTGGTTCACCGGGCGCAACGTCACCCCTGACCGTGAGTGGCAGACTCGCAGTCGTGTAGTCGTCGCCGACGAAGGGCGGGCTTTCGGATGGAACGTGGGACCCGGCCGAGTCAACTGGACCTACAGTATGCAGGATGCGGATGGAGGCACACTGCTCACCGAATCATGGGAGTTCCTGCCGGAGGGGCAGGAGTTCTTCGCAGAGAAGTACGGTGCACGGGCATCCGAGGAGATCGCCGCACGGACGGCGTCTGCGCAGACCGGCATTCCCGAGACTCTCGCAGCGGTCAAGCAGGTCGTCGAAGCACGCTAGGGCAGAGGCAGACGGAGCAACCACAGAACTGGCTGCCCGCCCCGACTGACCCCTATTGCTACCCGGCGGCGGCTGAGCAACCTGGCGCCAGGTTGCTGAGCCGCCGTCGGGTAGTAATTAGCTCTTAGAAGAGGCCGGTGATGTTGCCATCCTCGGTGACGTCGATCTTCAGCGCTGAGGGTTCGCGCGGCAGGCCCGGCATCGTCATGATGTCGCCGGCGATGACGACGATGAACCCGGCTCCGGCCGACAGCCGCACATCCTTGATCTCGATGACGTGGTCGGTCGGCGCCCCACGCAGGCTCGCGTCCGTCGACACCGAGTACTGCGTCTTCGCGATGCACACGGGCGCATCGGCGTAGCCTTCATCGGTGAACTGACGCAGCTTCCGCTTCACCTTGGCCGGCAAGTCGACATCTTTGGCCTGGTAGATCCGCTGCGCGATCGTGCGGATCTTGTCCTCCAGCGGTGCCCCGAGCTCGTACGAATACCTCGCCGAGGCGGCCGGATCCTCCGGCGCCCCGCTCGCAGCCTCGACGACCGCCTCGGCCAATGCAAGAGCACCCTTGCCGCCGTCGGCCCAGTGCGTGGACTCCACGGCCGCAACCCCAAGACCATCCAAATGGCTGATCGCCGCAGCCATCTCCTCGTCGGTGTCCGTGGGGAATCGGTTGAAGCACACGACGGGCGTCAGCCCGTAGATCTCGCGCAGGTTCCGGCAGTGCAGTTCGAGGTTGCTCATGCCCTCCAGCACCGCACCAACATCAGCCGAGTTCACATCGGCAACGTCGACTCCCCCGTGGTACTTCAGGGCCCGCAGAGTCGCGACGACGACCACGGCGGAGGGCCAGATCCCGGCGGTGCGGCACTTGATGTCGAGGAACTTCTCGGCTCCGAGGTCGGCACCGAAACCGGCCTCCGTGACCACCCAGTCCCCCAGCGCCAGCCCGGCCTTGGTAGCCAAGAGACTGTTGCAGCCGTGGGCGATGTTCGCGAACGGTCCGCCGTGGATGAACGCCGGCGAATGTTCCAGGGACTGCACGAGGTTCGGCGCCAGTGCGTTGCGCAGCAGCGCGGTCATCGCGCCCGCCGCCCCGATGTCCGCAACGGTGATCGGCTCCCGCCCCCTACTGTGGGCGAGCACGATCCGTCCCAGCCGTTCCTTGAGATCAGCAAGCGAGGTGGACAGGCAGAACACCGCCATGACCTCGCTGGCGACGACGATGTCGAAGGCATCCTCGCGGGGCACTCCCCCGTTGAGCCCGCCGAGTCCGACGACGACTCCGCGCAGGGCGCGGTCATTGAGGTCGACGACACGGCGGAGGTGGATACGCCGCGGGTCGACGTCGAGCTCGTTTCCGAAATGGATGTGGTTGTCGAGCATCGTCGCGGCAAGGTTGTTCGCCGCAGCGATGGCCGCGAAGTCGCCGGTGAAGTGGAGGTTGATGTCCTCCATCGGCACGACTTGCGCGTATCCGCCTCCGGCCGCCCCGCCCTTCATTCCGAAGACCGGGCCCATGCTCGGCTCCCGCAGCGCCAGCACGGCCTTGCCGACCTCGGGTTTCGACCGCGCGAGTTCGTTGAGTCCGTCGGCCAGGCCGATGCTCGTCGTGGTCTTTCCTTCCCCTGCCGGGGTCGGGCTCATGGCGGTGACGAGGATGAGCCTGCCGTCTGTGGCGTTCTCGGCCGCCCGATCGAGGATGTCGATCGGCACCTTCGCCTTCGTCCATCCGTGAGGAATGATGTCCTTCGCGTCGAGACCCAGCCCAGCGGCGATATCGACGATGGGATCGAGCTCGGCGCTGAGCGCAATATCCATATCTGTGGTCATAAGGCCATCATGCCCGTTCTGCGAGATTTTGTGACCATCACCGACCCGAGAATTCGCGCAATGTGCACTGAGTTCCGCCCACCGCAACATCGAACTCGCCGAGGCGGCCGACCGCCGCGTAACCAACTGAGCACTTCGCGATGTTCCCATTGAGCAAATCGCGGAACTCCCACTGAGCGTTTGGCGAGCCCACACCAAGGCGGCTGACCGCTCACCCCGCATACTCCGAGCACTCCGGGCACCGAGTCATAAGGTCGTGCCGGCAATGGCGAACATGGAGGAGAAACCTCTCAGCTGAGTCCAGCGCGGTCCGCTGCGCCCGAATCGCCGAGAGCCGAGCAGCGATCACCGAGGCGCGGCCGGTCTCCCCACGGTGCAGGATCGCCCGGATCTCGGCAAGGCTCAAGCCCACGCTCTGACACGACAGCACAATCCGACACCGGCTCAGATGCTCATCCGAATACTCACGGTGCCCGGCCGCAGTGCGGTCCGGCACGACGACGCCTTCGTCCTCCCAGTGCCTGAGCACATGCGCGGCCGTTCCCAGCTGCGCTGCCGCTTCCCCGATCTTCATGACTCCATGATGACACCTTGACTTCAGGTTGACCTGAAGTTCTACCGTCGATCCATGATGACACCGACCGATCGCAGCCCCGCCCTCCGCATATCCACCGACCGCATCACCTTGAGCGACGGCGCCGAGGTGGCCACCACGACCCTCGAACCGACCTCCCACGACAACGTCCAGGACCGCCTCGGCGAGGTCATCATCTGCCACGGAACCCCGTGGTCAGCACGGATGTGGCTGCCGCTTGCCCGCGAGCTCGCCCAGACGAACCGCGTCCGCCTCTGGGACATGCCCGGCTACGGCGACTCGATTCCCGCCACATCCGGCGATTCCATCCCCGATCCCTCCGAAACGTCGGCACAGCCGACAGACCACTCCCCCGCCGAGGCGGCCCCCGCCGTTGATCTCATCACCCAGCGTCGTCGACTGGCCGAGCTCATCGACTGTTGGAACGTCTCGAATCCCCATGTCATCGCCCATGACATCGGCGGTGCTGTCGCGCTCGGCGCGCACCTGCTCGAGGGCTGCGATTTCGCGTCGCTGTATCTGCTCGACGTCGTCACTCTCGACCCGTGGGGTTCACCGTTCTTCCGCCTCGTCGCGGAGAACGAAAAGGTCTTCGCAGCCCTCCCTCCTCGACTTCATCGTGCACTGGCCCGCGAATACATTTCCGGGGCGGCAGCCCCGACGACCGACGAATCTCCGTCGGGCGACGACCGCTCGAGTCTCAGCGAGGAATGGATCGCCGCACTCAGCGAACCCTGGTGCACCAAAGCCGGTCAAGCTGCCTTCTACCGGCAGATCGCCGCGCTGCGCCCCAAGCACACGGCGCCCATCGTCGACCGCCTCGGCGAGGTGCGCTGCCCGGTTCGCATCGGATGGGGTGAGGACGATCCGTGGATTCCGGCCGACCAAGCCGATCGCCTCGCCGAAGCGCTGCCCGGAAACCCGCACATGACCCGTTTTCCGCGCTCGGGCCACCTTGTGCCGCTCGAGGCACCGCACGATCTGCTCGTCGATGTGACCGCTTGGCTCGACGTGTGAGAGTCGTGTGCGCGAAGATGGCGGTATGCGCGCATTCGACGAGCTCGTCACCGAGGCACTATCCGCCGATGTCATCGGGTGGGGGTTCGGCTGGCTCGATGGGCGCGCCACCGAGGAGCGACCGCCCTGGGGTTACGCAAGTCTTCTTACCAGGAGACTGTCGACGGCAACGGCGGCCCTCGATATCGATACCGGCGGCGGCGAGGTCATCGACGAGGCACCGGTGCTGCCGCCGCGCATGGCGGTGACCGAGTCGTACCGCCCCAATATCGCTGTGGCCCGGCACCGGCTCGGTCCGCGTGGCGTCGATGTCGTCGAAGCCGACCCGCACAGGCTGCCTTTCGCCAACGGCAGCTTCGACCTTGTCACCTCCCGACATCCTGTGAGCCCCGCCTGGTCGGAGATCTCCCGGGTGCTCGTCCCCGGCGGCACCTATCTCGCCCAGCACGTCGGTCCGGCCTCGGCGTTCGAGCTCATCGAGTTCTTCCTCGGACCGTTGCCGGAAAATCGCCGCGCACGGCACCCGCAGACCGAATCCGACGCCGCCGAGGCGGCCGGACTCACGGTCGAAACGCTGCGCACCGCGCGCTGCCGCATGGAGTTCTTCGACGTCGGTGCGATCGTGTGGATCCTGCGCAAATGTCCATGGTGGGTGCCCGACTTCGCAGTCTCCGATTACCTTCCGCAACTGCGTGAACTCGATGCCCGGATGCGTAGGGGTGAACCCTTCGTTGCCCATTCGACGCGGCACCTCATCATCGCGTCAAAGCGTTGAGGCAATTCATCGCGACAGAACGCTGAGACACCACGCCACCCGATCACATCGTCGAAGCGCTACCTACCCGGAACCGATCCGGAACATCGCCGGCACCCGTAGCGAGGTCGGCGGCAAATTCGCCGAGCAGCGGCGCGAATTTCGCCCCGTGCCCCGAACAGGCCGAGACGATGACGAGACCGTCGACCTCGTCGATGACGAAATCCTCGTTCGGAGTGTTAGTGAACAGACACGTCGTCTCCGCATACGGTTCCGGAATAAGTCCCGGCAGGTTCCGCTTCGCATAATCGATCATCCGAGCCCGCATCTCCTCGGTAATCTGTCCGTCCTGGTCAAGGGCCGAACCGATCACCTTCCCACCGTTGAACTGCGCGAACTTCTGTCCCGCGAAACCGGCGTCCCGCCCGCCGGGCAGTCCGTAGGTAAACATCTCCCCGGATTTGTGGATGAACGTCGGCCACAGTGTGCTCGGCCGCCCGTCAGCACCGGCATCGCGGTAGGGCATGTGAAACGCCTGTTCCTGCCGCACTTCGAAAGTCGGCAGCGCCTCAAGGAACGCTGGCGGAAAACCAAGATCGCCGAGGAGGTCGGGCAACCACCCGCCCGCCGCGACGATGACGCGGTCACCTTCGACAACGTCCCCCGTCGCCGAGGTGACACTGAAGCCGCCCTCGTATCGTCGGGCCACCTCGGTGACCGTCCAATCTGTGAGGATCCGGGCACGCCCGGTGTCCACTGCACGGTCGAGCATGGTCGTCACCGTGGTCTCGGCGTCGATGACGCCGGCGTCGGGGTGCCACAGCACGTCGGTGTCGAAGGCGAACTGCGGCCACCGTTCTGCGGCACTCTCAGGGTCGAGGACCTCGTACTCAACGCCGACTTCATCGAAGATTTCGGCGAGCAGATCGGTGTGCCGGGCGTCGCCGAAGTCGAGCGCTCCCGTGCGAGTGATCAGCTCAGTTCCCGATTTCGCTTCGAGGTCGTCCCACAGCTCACGCGCACGCACGACGAGCTCGGTGTAGAGGCGATCCGGATAGGCGTAGCGGAAGATGCGGGCCGAACCATGGGAGCTGCCACGGTCGTTGGCCGGGGTATGCCGTTCGAGCACAGTGACGTCCTCGCCGCGCGCGGTCAGTGAGCATGCGGCCGCGGCACCGGCCAACCCGGCTCCGATGACGATGTGGTGGGTCAAAGCTGTTCTCCTCAAGAGGTGGTTGGGTATTTGGTCTCTCGCGCGGGTGCGTCACACCTGGATCCGGCTGCGTCTGTTGCCTGCGACAACGACGAATGCTGCGGCGACAGCGACGACGGTGATCGCACCCCAGATTCCCACAACTGCCCAGGAGGCGCCGGCGATGACCAGCAATGGAGCGAAGGTCACTGCGGTGACTTCTACCGGGATGACCGGGAGGTATGCCAGAGAGAAGTCCTCAAGGGTGCGAGAGTTGAGTTTCGGATCAACGATGCGCAACAGTGCGATGCCTGTGGCGACCGCCCCTGTCGCCCAGCCCCAGGTGAAGAGCTGCCGTTCGAACCACCCTTCTTCCATCACTCGCGGGGCGACCCACAGGCCCAGGAACAGGCACAGGGCCAGACCGACGACGAAGAGAATGAGAAGTGAGAGCCATTGGTCGACGACGAAGCTCGGCACTACTGAGGCGATACCGCACACCATGAGGACGTCAGTCGCAGATCCGGAGATGGAACTCTGGGTGTCCTTGTCGATGAACTTCGTCGTCGACGTCGCGGACAGCAGCGCCCGGAGCACGAGGCCGACGAGGAACGCGATTGAGAACAGCGGGAATGCCACAGAAGGGATGAGTTCGCCGAGGATGACGTTGATTCCGTAGGCGCCCGCGGACACCCCGGCGACGATTCCGGCTTGGAACGTCAACGATTCGATGGCACTGCCGGAGAATTTGTGCGTACCGATCGCAGGCTGCTCGACGTTGTCGTCGAGGATTCCGGTCCGCAACTCGGCGGGCACCTTGTCAAGGCCGGAGAACTCACGCGCGTATCCCTTCACCGCACCATACTTCGCCTGGATGATACCGCCGACGACTCCGACGAGCAGACCGACTGTGGCTGCGGTGAATGCGAGGGACTGCACGGCAGGGTCGCCGGAATCGGCGAATACCGTACCGATCGCCGCCGCTGAACCGAAGCCACCGGCCCAGCCGGCGAACAGCAGCAGCCCGACATGATCAGGCGCCCCGAACAGTGGACCGAGGACAAGCAGAACCAGCCCCATGCCGATGGCCGTTTGCGCGGCGTAGATGAGGACACCATAGCTCGCGAAACCCGCGACCGATCGCCCGATCTTGAGGATGTTGAAGTCGCTGGTCATGGCCAGGCAGGCGAAGACCAGGACGATGAGCAGGGAGGTGTATTCGCCGAGCTGGTCCGAAAACGGCAGCCAGCCGAGAACATTGGGACCGAGCACCAGACCGAGCACACCGGCAATGACTCCGGCAGGAATCATCATCGTTTGGATCGCCGAAATCTTAGCTCGCAGAATCGTGCCGATGACGAGCAGGCCGCCGATGAGTCCGGCATCGACGAGCAGCGCTGAGGGGCTGAATTCCGTGGGTTCCATGAGAGCAGTCTCCTGTGAAAGCGGTTCGTGGATGAGAGGGCTGATTAAGAAGTCAGGGCGTAAGGTCGTTTTCTGCCGCCCATCTGCCGAGCACTTCGGTCAGCGGGTCCAGCAGTTTCAACGGGTCTCCAGGTGCGGTGCGAATCGTCAGCGGATAGGTGTGCCGTGCCTCGGCGAGGGAGGCGAACGCGACACCGCTCCACGATTGGACGGCAACCGATTCCGGCACGAGGCTGATGCCCGCCCCGGCGGCGACCAGCCCGAGGATAGCCTGCTCGTTCGACACATGTGCGACCGTGCGCATCGTTCGTCCGTGCTCAATGAAGATGCTGGCGACGAGGTCGAATGCGACGGGAGCAGAGGAACGGTGGAACAACACGACCGGCTCTTCGCTGATCTCGCCGACATGGACTTCGCCGCGGTCGGCCAATCGATGGCCATTTGGAAATGCCACGCACAGCTTCTCCCGGAACGCGATCTTCTCATCGGTCCGGTGACTGCTGAACTCCCTCACCAGGCAGGCATCGATGTCCCCGTTGTCGACGGCCAGCGTGAGGTCGGAGCTGCTGCCGTCGGAGACGACGATTGAGTGGTCGGCGAGGGCTGCGAGCACTCCGGCGATGATGGCTGGGAAGGCCGAGCTGACTCCACCGAGGCGGATCCGCTGGGTTTTCGTCCCGTCCCGCATATCTGCTGCAAGCTGTGGAAGCGAATCGGCACGGCGTCGCAGCTCGAGCACTTCGGGATAGAGCCCGCGAGCCGCGGCAGTGGGGATGACTTCACGCGGCCTCCTCTCGAAGAGTTTCTCGCCCAAGTGCCGCTCCAATGAGGCAACAGACTGGCTGACCGGCGACTGTGCCATGTGTAAGGACTTCGCGGCTTTCGTGAAGCTGCCTTCGGAGTACACAGCGAGGAAACAGCGCAACTGCTTGAGGCTGACTTCGCTCATCGCCGTGCTCCCGGACGACGCGTGACACAAGCAACTGTGGTTGTGTTCATGACAGCCGAGTCTATGAATTCGATCCGATCAAAACAAGATGTAAATCAGATCAATTTACGAGATAGCTAGACGACAATCATCTAGCAACTAGGCCCTCTGCGAAGATGAACTACGCCAGTCTCCCCTTCCAGTTCCTACTTCAACTTGAGGTCGGTCACGCAGGTGGGCCCATCGCTTCTCGTGGAGAAATCGGTCGTACCGGTCTTGCCCTCGGCGTTGACCTCGATGGTACCGGTGATGCCGGACGGCACCCAGAAGCCGACGAACCCGTTATCGAAGGTCGTCGTCGACTCATCCACCACTGCTTCGCCCGTCTCTGAGTCTGTGATCACCACATCGACGTCCTTCTCGCTCAACTCGCCCCGACAGGTCGTGAGGCTGTGGTAGAAGCAGTCGTGCGTCTCATCGACGAAAGGAGCGATGGAGACGTAGCTCTTCCCCTCCGGCAGTGCCATCGTCGCCTCTTGCTGTCCATCGGTGAGAACAAGTTCGTCAGGCTGCACCGAGGCCATGAGGTCGGTGGGCCTCTCGTCGACAGGCAGGCGATCGAGTTGATCGATGACTCCTGTGACGTCCTCGTCGGCCAGATCGAGGTCAGCTAGCAGCGTTTCAGCCGAACCCGACTGCACTGTTGCAGACTCTCCTGATTCTGTGGATGCTTCGCTTCCCGTTCCAGAAGCAGAACACCCGGTCAGGGCAAGAACGAAGGCCGCAGCCCCCAACACGAATTGCGTCGTCTTCATATATATCCCCATGTCACTACGGATGCAGAGCACGTATGCCGTCTTGGCAATCATACCCATAAGGGGTATAGGGTGACCGTGGCGGGTCCACGAGATGGGATGCCCTGAAAGGTTCCCATCTGCCGCCGAGCGAATCCGACGCGACCGTCTCACCGAACCAGGAGACCACTGATGAAGAAGCTCAATCCAGCCGCCCGCCTCACTGCGGTCACCGCAGCACTCGGACTGGCTCTGGCAGGCTGCTCAACTGCGAATGACGAGGGCCGCGGATCGGGCAGAGAAGACTCCCACGGCAGCCACGAGTCCGCCTCGAGCGAAACTGGCGGCTCCGAACACGACGACATGGACCACAGCGAATCCGGACACGGATCAGGTGGGCACGAAGGGCACGCCGACGATGGCGGCGACCCGCCGAAGGGAATCACGAAGGCCGCCGACCCGAAGTTCGATGTCGGCGACACAGTTGTCCTCTCCGCCGACCACATGCCGGGAATGAAGGGCGCCGAGGCAACAGTCTCCGGCGCCTTCGACACCACGACCTACTCAATCAGCTACACGCCGACCGACGGCGGCGACCCGGTCAAGGATCACAAATGGGTCGTCCACGAAGAGCTCAAGGACCCGGGCAAGGCACCGCTGAAGAAGGGCGACAAGGCCACCGTCAACGCCGATCATATGCCCGGAATGAAGGGTGCCGAGGCGACGATCGACTCAGCGACGGACGAGACCGTCTACATGGTCGATGTCAAGACCGATGAGATGGAGATGACGAACCACAAATGGGTCGTCGAAAGCGAGATGAAACCCGCGAAGTAACGGAGTGGTTCACCAGGTCCGACCAAATCGTGCGAGGCAGTGCCAAAGCTTCTTGCTCTGCTGCCCGTCGAGGTCCCACACCCGTCTGGCACGTGCGACATGAATGGGGAGCAACTGGGTTGAGTTCGCCAGCCTCTCGACGATCCGCTGCGCGAGCTCGACCACATCCTGGCCCCGATATTCCGGGTGCGCCGCAATTTCGGCAACCTCGGCGACATAGCCGGGGTGAGTCTCGACAACGAGGCCGCAGCGGCCGGCTCTCTCCACGACCGCATGATCGGCGAAGCTTGGATCGACCACCAATGCTTCAACATCATCGGGCATCTTCACCCCTCCGTGGATATGGGCCTCGATGTAGTGATCGAGACGGTCGACGATGCCGCATCCCTGGGCAGCAGCCTGGTCGGCAGCCCGCTCGTCACGACGATAGTCGGCAATGAGCCTCATCCGGTCAGCAACCCCGAAGAGCTCCGGCTCAAAGGTGCTGTCCGGGTAAGCGAACGTCGCTCGCGCAAGGACCTCCGGACGGAGACGCAGGTAGGCCGACCCGAACCGCGGTGCCGGCCCAAAGGGGTCGCCGTCGAGGTCAAGTGCCCCATAGACCGGTCGGTGGTGCACCTCCACATGGTCATAGGCTCCACCGAAGATTCTCTGCTCCCAGAGCCACCGGTCGCCGCCGGGGAAGGCCGTCAGACCGCCATTGCTCGTGCCTGTGGCGAACTGGGAAAGATACTGTCCCAGCTCGAGAATCGACTCGAGCACCCCAGCCTCAGAGGCGTCATCACCGGGATGGAAATGCAGTGCCACCCGCGCCCCGACCGGCAGCTCGTGCCCTGGCGCGGAACGTGCTCGGACCCAGTGAAGTGCTGTTGCGGCTGGGTCCGATTGCGTCATCGTTCTTGGTTCGGCAACATCCCCGCGGCCTCGACAGCGCTGCGGACGATCTCCTCAAGACCGAACTCGGCCTTCCAGCTGAGCATGGCGGAGATCCGGGTGACGTCGGCGACCAGCGCCGGCGGGTCACCGGCGCGACGCTCGCCGATTTCGGGGACGATGTCACGGCCGGTCACCTCGGCGATGGTATCGATGACTTCCTTCACCGAGGCGCCGGTCCCGGTGCCGACGTTGAACACGGTCTCCGTGGTGCCGCCGGCCTTCATGTAGTCGAGGGCGGCGATATGCGCCTCGGCGAGGTCCTTGACGTGAACGTAATCGCGGATGCACGTGCCGTCAGGGGTGTCGTAGTCGTCGCCGAAGATGATCGGCGCCTTACCGTCCTTCAGCCGCTCGAGCACGATCGGGATGAGGTTCATGACGGCGGTGTCGGCGAGTTCGCTCCAGCCGGCACCGGCGACGTTGAAGTAGCGCAGCTTCACGGCGTTGAATGTAGTGCCCCGCATCTGCGAGGCGGTGATCTGGTTGTCGATCATCCACTCGCCGATGAGCTTCGTCTGGCCGTACGGGTTGATGGGGCGGCAGTCGAGATCCTCAGGCACCATGTCGACATCGGGCATGCCGTAGGTCGCGGCCGAGGAGGAGAAGACGAGCGATTCGATGCCGGTCGCCTCGACGGCGGCGAGGATGTTCGTCAGTGCCCCGATGTTCTGCCGGTAGTACATGACCGGCTCCTCGACGGATTCGCCGACCTGCTTCTTCGCCGCGAAGTGGATGATCGAGTCGACGCCGTGTTCCTTGATCGCGGACACCAGGCGCTCCTCGGCATCGGCCGCAGCCAGATCGAGATCGACCACGGGCAGGCCCTCGACGCGAGCGTCGATGCCGGTGGAGAAGTCGTCGACGACGAGCACATCGTCTCCGCGTTCGGTGAGCAGCCGCACCACGTGCGAACCGATGTAACCTGCCCCTCCGGTCACCAGAACTGCCATTGACCGCGTCCTCCTTCGTCTCGTCGACACGTCGGTATCAGAATACGCGTTCAGGGGTCCGAGATCAGATTCGGCCTGAATGCGCGGTGGGGAAAGCGTCGGAATTCGCCGTCGCCCTGGCCATGCGGGAGAAGCCCCTGCCACAGTGAGAAAATGCACGTCCTCCTCATCTCCGATCCCGGCCCCCCGAGCCGCCGTGTGGCCTCGATCCAGGACGAGTTCCTCGACCACCTCCAACAGGACTTCGAGACCGAGGTCACTGTCGATGTGTGCACGAAGACGTTGCGCGTCCATGCCGACCACCAGCTGGAGCTGTCCACCTTGGACGCGATCGTCGCCCAATATCCCGATGCCGATCTCGTCATCATGCTCACCGACATTCCCCGCCACACCCAGGGCAAACCACTGATCGCCGAGGTGCTGCCCGCCCGAAAAGTCGCCGTGATCTCCTGCCCCACCCTCGGTGCGATGACGACCAAGCGCCGTCTGCTCAAGATCTATATGAGCTGTGTCAATCAGCTTCTGCCCGACGGGCATGTGCCGGCGAAGAGGAATCGGCTTCCGCGCTGGGGACAGTGGTCGAATCGAACCGAATCCGGCCGCCGCACCCTCCACGCTCACACCTTCACCGGTGGGACCCGCCTCGTGCTGGGCATGACCATGGCCAATGAGCCGCTGCGGATGGCGCGGAAACTCTCCCGTGCCATGGCTGCGGCCGCCGCGACCGGGGCGTTCGGCGTCTTCTACAGCTCCATCTGGCAGATGTCGCATCACCTCTCGACTCTCCGACTCATCTCGATCGGCATCATCGCCATCGCTGTCATGGTCGGATGGTTGCTGACGATCAATCGCCTGTGGGATCGCCCGGTCAATGAACGCCTGGCTCAGGTCGTCTTCTACTACAACCTGTCCACAGTGCTCACGCTCATCGTCTGCGTGACCGGTCTCTATGCGCTGCTCGTCGTGGGCATCCTCGCCGGCAGTCTCATCGTCATCGATCCGGAGTTCATGGCCCAGACGATCCACCGGCCCGAGGCTCGACTGACGAACTACCTCGACATCGCGTGGTTGAGCGCAGCGATGGGCGTCGTCGCCGGCGCACTCGGCTCAAGCTTCGACAGCGACATCGACCTCAAGAATCTCACGCACGCCCAGCGGCTGCGCTCCCGCGTCTATATCGCTCAGGACGACGAGACCGGCACATCCTGACGGGGGGGGGTTACGTGCCATCTGCGGCAGCGTTATGGTGGCCACAGACTCCGGGTCAACGCGAAACCGGAGAGAATAGGAGCAAGAATCATGACACAGTCAGTGACAGTTCCCGACCCCCATGGCTCAGAGAAGACCACTCGCGAGAACGCCGAACGCGGCTTCATCGCCTCCGACGCCCTGACCAAGAACCTCCAAACGGTTCTGGTCGACTTCATCGCTCTGAGCCTGACTGCCAAGCAGGCGCATTGGAATATCGTGGGCACGAACTTCCGCGACCTCCACCTCAACCTCGACGAAGTCACGGACATCGCCCGTGCAGGCAGCGATGAGATCGCTGAACGCATGCGTGCCCTCCACGCCTCGCCGGACGGTCGCCCCGCGGTGATCGCCGAACAGACAGGGTTGCCGGAGTTCCCGAACGGCGAGATCAGCACCCACGACGCCATCGACCACATGGTCGCATCGATCGAAGCGACCGTGGCCTCGATGCGCGACTGCCACGACGAGGTCGACTCCGCGGACCCGACGACCGCCGACATCTTCCACAGCTACATCGCTCAACTCGAGCAGCAGGCCTGGTTCATCAGCGCAGAGACCCGCACACCCAAGTGAGTCGGTGCGACTGAGCAGCCACCTTGATCTTCGGGCCGCCTCCCGTCCTCACGGTCGGGTAGGCGGCCCTTCGTTGTCGACGCCCGGCACCGGCATCATCGCCCGTCGATGATGCCGACGAGGTGTTCGGCAATGGCCAGCGCCGAGGTGGCTCCCGGGGAGGGCGCGTTCCTGACGAACATCGTGGCTCCCGCCCGATCGATGACGAAGTCATCGACGAGTGTTCCGTCCCGATTCATGGCCTGCGCGCGGATTCCGCGGGTGGCGCGGTGGCCGTCAGCTCCGGTGAGGGAGGGGACGTAGCGGGCCGCCTCGGCGACGAATCTCTCGATCGAGAGCACCCCGGGCAGCTCACGGGCAGCGGTGGCCATATTGCCTGCGGCGAAGCGCCAGAATCCGGGGTCGGCGGCCACTGCGAGGGAGTCGGGAATGTTGAGGCCGAGCCCTCGGTAGCGTTCGCGGGAGAACGAGAGAAAGGCATTGGGGCCGATCATCAGTCCGCCGTCGATGCGTCGGGTGACGTGGACGCCGAGGAAGGGATACTTCGGGTCCGGGACGGGATAGATGAGTCCGTTGACCGTATTGCTGTGCGCCTCGTCGAGGATGAAGTACTGCCCGAAGAAGGGCACCACGGTGGGAGTGCGCTTCTGTCCGGAGCGGGCGGCGAGGCGGTCGGACTGGAGGCCGGCGCAGACGATGACGTGGTCGAATTCCTGGGCGTCGACCGGGGTACGGACGACGGCGGAGCCGTGGGAGGTGGAGCCACCTCGGTGATCGATGCTTTTGACCGGGGTGGAGAAGCGGACGCGGCCGCCGTGGGCACGGAAGTCTGCAACGAGAGCGTCGGTGAGGCCAGGGTAGTCGATGATCGCGGTGTGGGGTGAGTGGAGGGCGGCAACTCCCTCTGCGTTCGGTTCGATGTCACGTAAGCCGTCGCGGTCGAGCATCGCAATGTCGGGGACGCCGTTAGCCAGGGCACGGTCATGGATGGCTTGAAGACGTTCGACTTCTGTGTCGTCGGTGGCGACGACGACCTTGCCACATTCGTCGAAGGCGACATTGTGTTCGGCAGCGAAGTCGGTCAGGAGGGAGACGCCTCGGCGGCAGAGGGTGGCTTTGAGGCTGCCCGGTTCGTAGTAGAGGCCGGCATGGACGACTCCGGAGTTGTGACCGGTCTGGTGGGCGGCAGGGTGGTCTTCTTTTTCGAAGAGGGTGACATCGGCGGAGTCGTGGCGATTGAGGATTTCGCGTGCCACTGCGGCGCCGATGATTCCTGTTCCGACGACTGCCCATCGTGCCTCCTTCGCCATGCGTCAACTCCTTCGTTGATTGCCGTCTCTGCTGCGGCTGAGTCGACTTTAGGCGACGGCGAGGTGTCTTGCACGTCCCGTCCACACCGCGGGAGTCGTGACCTTGCCGGTCGCCATACGGTCACAGACGGATTTCGCAGTCGCCCGTTCGTGTCCCAATACGTGACATAAAAAGGAGTACGCAGTGACTCAACTATGACTGTGGCAAATTTCAGTTCGTCAGACCGCACTCCTCGTAGCAAGCCTTTCACCTGCAGGTTCATAGAATCGCGCAGAAACGGGGCTTGCCGCCGCAGACATCCGCAGCAGCCATCAGAACCTACCTTGGCGTAACTATAACGACGAGGTAACTTTTCCTGTGATCTGCTGATTACTTTTTGATTACTCCGTAACGTTGTGAGCGTCCTGTCAGGAAACTGCCTGTTTCCGTCCAGGCGGCGCCTGGACCTGATCAGGGTCTGAACGATGTGGAGAACCATGAGAATACTGAGAGGCCGGCCCGGAGCCGGTCGGAAGATCGCGGTGGGGTCTGTCGCCGCGGCGACAGCAGTGGGTCTGACCCTGCTGACGACCTCGCCCGGTGCCGCCGATGAACAGAATCCGAACGAAGACTCAGAAGCCTACGGGCAACTGATCGATGCCGACATTTTGACCGCAGACGCTGTCGACGCTCTCTCGGCGTACAGCAGTTCTCCGTCCAGCACGGACGCGGACAGCACTCCGATCAACGCTGAGGTGCTCCAAGCCATCGGAGTCGAACTCCCCGGAATCGGCATCCCGCTCATCAGCAACGAGGGCGGGGACGGCCTCCTCGAACTCGGCGAAGGCGGAGCACTCAACACCTATGGGCACGCTCCTGCCTACAACGACGCCACGGCCAGTGCCGGCGCCGTCGGGACGGACGGCGGCCTCAATCTCGATGACATCAACAATGGCGAGTACGGCAACGCCAAGGTCGATCTGACTTCAGTGCTCGGCCAGCTCAACCTCGACGGGGTCACCGATCAAATCGTCGATGAGCTCAGTCTCGAACTCGGTGCGATCGCGTCGACGGCCAACAGCAACGGCGAAGCCGACGACTCCGAATACGCCGTCGCCGACGGAATCCTCACAGTCTCTAGCCCCGCGGTCGGCGGCCTGTCCGACGACCTCAACGAAGTCGTCGACGGTGCCGGTGGCACTCTCGAAGAGGTCATCGGCGACGAGGGCCTAGTCAACGAACTGGCCGGTATCGGACTGAATCTGAACGTCGGGATCGCCTCCGTCAATATCGGAGGAGACGACACCCAAGTGTCGGTCCAGGTTCGCGATGCGCTCAACAGCGTTGTCGAGAACGTCGTCAACGAGGCACTCGAAGACGAAGCTGGCATCGTTTCGATCGATCTCGCCAATGGCGACATCCAGATCGACCTCGCGAAGATCGTCAAGGGCGGAGACGCCTCTGACCTCAACGGTCTCGACCCGAACACCCAGGTGCTCACCTCGGACACGATCTCTAAAATCACCGACGCGGTGGCCGACGCTCTCGGCGCGCTCTCCGGCAAGGTCAACGAGACCCTGTCTGATGCGCTCAACGATGTCCACCTCGTCATCGAACTCCCTGCGAACATTTCTGCACTCGGAATTCCCGCCGTCAACGGCAAGGTCACTGTGGACGCCACGCTCGGCCAACTGGCCGGCACGGACGACTCCGACCCGACAGTCACCACCGATCTCTCAATTGCGGGCGTTCCTGTGGGCAGTGTGCTCAATGCCATCACTCAACCGGTGATCAACGCTGTCCTCGGTATCACCGAGCCTCTCATCGGCGGGATCCTTGATTCGACGGCTGATGAAGTCGCCGATGCTGTGACCGGCATCGTCAACCCGCTCCTGACCTCCCTCGACCCAGTCTTCGAGGCACTCAATCAGGTCGTCGACCTCACGATCAACGAGCAGCCGACCGCTAAGGATCCTGCAGAGGAAAGCCAGGTCAAAGGCAACAATGGGCCTGGCTTCACGGTCAGTGCAGTGAGCTTGGAACTGCTCCCAGCCGCGGACGCCATCGACATCAACCTTGCGTCGTCCTCGGTCCGTGCGACCGCGGACGCTCCGGAGGAGCCCGGTGACGATGATGTGAACGCAAATGCAGCGGCTTCGGCTGCCGCATCGGCAACCGCCGATGACGACGGCAACGAAGCTGCCCAGGCAGCTTCGCAGGCCGCGGCCAACGACGACGCCACGTCAACCGCTTCGGCCGCCGCCGACGAGGATGCACAAGCTGCGGCTGAGGCTGCGGCGACGGAAGACGCATCAACCACCGCTTCGACCGACGCGACGACAGACGAGAACGCGTCGTCGACAGCCGCGTCCGAGGCCGCAGCGAACGCCGACAACACCGATAACACGAATGCGGAATCCTCCGCCGCAGCGAACGCCGACCCGGCGGCAGCTGCGTCGGCGGCCTCGACGGCAGATTCGTCAGCCACCGCATCGGAGAACGCAGCGGCAGACGACGACGCCGATCCATCGGCGAATGCCGATCCCAACGCGGATGCAGCTGATGAAGCAGATGCGAACGTGAATGCAGCGGCTTCGGCTTCGGCATCTGCCGACGCTGACGTCGACGGCGATCCCGCCGCTCAGGCTGCAGCTCAGGCTGCAGCCGACAACGATGCGAACAGCGCAGCATCGGCAGCAGCGAACGAGAACGCCGAAGCAGCAGCGGAATCCGCCGCTAACGAAGAAGCTTCCTCGGAGACCTCGGCGGATGCGACATCAGATCCGAACGCATCGGCGCAGCAGGCAGCCAACGCCGCCGCAAACGCCGACAACTCGGATTCGACCAACGCTGATACCTCAGCAGCGGCCGATGCCAACGCGGCGGCAGCAGCCAGCACCGCAGCGACGGCGGACTCTTCTTCAGAAGCTTCGGCCTCGGCTGCAGCAGATGCGGATGATTCCACGGTCGCGGATGCCAGCAATGAGACCACCGCGAACGCGAATGCTTCGGCCTCGGCCGCTGCATCCGCTCAGGCTGACGCTGACACAGACCCTGCTGCTCAGGCAGCAGCCGAAGCCGCGGCCGATGAAGATGCCAACAACACAGCATCTGCAGCGGCGGACGAGAACGCCGAGGCAGCTGCCGAATCGGCCGCCAACGAAGAGGCGACCTCGGAGACCTCAGCCGACGCGACGACCGAGTCCAACGCTGCAGCTCAGGCCGCAGCAACGGCAACGGCCGACAGCAACGATGAGGACTCGGCGAGCGCAGACACCACCGCGGAAGCCGATGCCAATGCAGCGGTAGCCGCTTCGGTGGCAGCGAACGCCGATTCCTCGGCTGCAGCTTCGGCTGAAGCAGCTGCGGATGCCGATGCCGATGGCGCTGATAACGGAGCCGCGGCCACCGCCTCGGATGATTCCGACGCGAACGCCAATGTGAACGCAGCGGCCTCGGCTTCGGCGTCCGCCACGGCCACCGCTGATGCTGACGCAGATCCGGCGGCGCAGGCAGCCGCTCAGGCAGCAGCTGACAACGATGCCAACAACACGGCATCGGCAGCAGCTGACGAGAACGCCGAAGCAGCCGCAGAGTCCGCCGCCAACGAAGAGGCCTCCTCGGAGACCTCAGCGGATGCGACATCGGATCCGAACGCATCGGCGCAGCAGGCAGCCAACGCCGCCGCAAACGCCGATAACTCGGATGACAGCAATGCGGAGGCTTCGGCCGCGTCCAACGCCAACGCCGGTGCCGCCGCTTCGGCAGCGTCGACGGCGGACTCCTCCTCGGAGGCTTCTGCTTCTGCAGCGGCAGACGGCGCTGAGGCTGACGCAGCCGCTGAAGGCGCAGAGGCGAACGCCTCGGCCGACGGCGACGAGGCCAACGCTTCGTCGGCAGACGATGCAAATGAGGCTTCGGCTGATTCGGACCAGGCCGCATCGGCCAACGCAGGTTCGGCAGCCAACGCCGGATCCGGTTCGAGCACCTCGGCCGGTTCGAGCACGAACGCCTCGGGCAATGCTGGTGGCGACCTGCCGCGGACGGGTGCCGACGGCCTCCCGGCCATGGTCGGATTCGCCGCACTGCTCCTCGCCGGCGGCGCAGCAGCGGTGTGGGCAACCCGCCGTTACCGTGCAGGCAAGCACTGAGGGTGACCCAGCTCAGTCATTGAGCTGAAACCGCCAACGGCGGGGTCGGAGTGAGAACTCCGGCCCCGCCGTTCGCATGCCCGTCGTTTGCATCCCCGTCGCTTCCTGACCGCCGACAACGGGCCACGGCCTCGACCGCAGGTCAGGGATCGCGGGGAGCCCCGACCCCGACGCACGAGACCTACAACCCGCGCCCGGCCTCCCACGGCTCTTCCGAGGCACCGGTGATCAGAGCGTTGACCGACATCGCCTGCGCATCGGTGAACGAGGCGATATAGTCCACGACCGCCCGCGCCCGACCACGCCGCACGATGCCGGCCGCGCCCTCCTCCCCCAACGCAGCAGGGTTGCGCGCGTACAGATCCGAGTACTCCTGCGTGGCCGCCTCGACGGAATCGACCAGACGCCGGGGAATCCGCGTCGCCTCATCCGGATCGAGCAGCCAATCATGGAATCCCTCGACCAGGGACGCGATGATCCGCGTCTGCCCACGCTGATACACGGCGAGGTCAGACCGTTCGAGCACGAAGCGCGAATGCACGAATTTCAGCACCACGACATCGTGCCAAGCCTCCTGGCTCAGCCGCACGTGACCGCTGCGGATATGCGGGTCCGGGTCGACGACGATGGAGGCCTGCAACCGGTCGATCCACCTCCGGGTGAATCCGGTGACCGCCCGATCCGCTTCCAGTCCTCCGTCGTAGGGAACGCCGAGCAGCCCCTCGACAAGGTCCCGGTTGACCCGCTCCACCGACTCTCGGAACGCCTCCTCCGACGCGATCCACGGGTCCTTCTCCCCGATGTGTCGCCGGATCGCTTCGAGGGCATGCCCGGGCCGCCGCCGGTCCAATTCTGCAGAGTCCAAGGCCGCCAACTCGCGATGATCGCGCAGCCACCGCCCGAGCTCAGCGGACACGGCCGTGTACTGCAACACGTTCGACCGGTAGAAATCGTCCAGGTCGTGCACCGCGTACGCAATATCGTCGGCGACGTCCATGACCGCGCATTCGAGCGTCTGCTGATACTTCCCGATCGCCGGGAACGCCGAGAGCACGTCCGCCATCTCCTCGACCTCGGTGGCATAGGCGGAGAACTTCATCGCTCCCTCGCTGACATCGTCACCGACCCCACGTGGCATCCGTGCCGCCGACGACGCCCGATCGCCTGTCCATTCCCCGCGCTCCCACGGATACTTGAGCACCGCAGCCCGAATCGCGCGCGTGAGATTGAGACCGCGCGCCGTGGCCTCGCAGCTGTCGAGGGCGGTGAGAATCCGAAACGTCTGCGCATTCCCCTCGAACCCGTCCTCAAGACGCAGAACCTGCCGCGACACCCGGTCGAGTTCCTTCTCGCCGAGGTGGCCGAACGGCGGGTGCCCCAGATCGTGAGCGGCCGCGGCCGCCTGCACGACAACAGGATCACATCCGCCGAGGCGGCTCACCGTTTCCCGGGTCGCCTCGTCCGCATTGTTCAACGTGATCGCGATCGACCGGGCCACCGCGGAGACCTTGAGCGAATGCGTCAGCCGGTTGTGGATGACCGTGCCGGATCCGGCTTGCGGAATGACCTGGGTGACCGAAGCCAGGCGGGAGAAGAACGGGGAGAACCGGATCCGTTCGATATCGACGCGGAACTCGTCCTCTCCGGGGCGGGCCTCCTCGGCGACATTGCGATCGCGACCTCCGGTGGTGTGATATCTCTGTCGTTCCATGAACTCAGACTACCGATTCCGCACCCTGAAGACCCTCTATAGCTACCTGACGGGGGCCCAGCAACCTGGCGCCAGGTTGCTGGGCCCCCGTCAGGTGATAAGGGGATCCCTTGAGACTCAGATCACAGCATCGTATGGTGAAGATACCTATAGGAGGTGGTCACGATGACCGGAGTCAATGAAGATTTCTACCAGCCAGCGACCCAACCTGGTGACATCATCGAAGTCGAGGACGAAGAAACCGGCGAGATGGTCAAACACGTCATCTACCTCGACGAATTCGGCAACGGCACGAAGACGCGGCCGCTGTCCGAAGAAGAACTCGAAGACCTCGACGAGGCGCCCGAGACCTGATCGCGAACCAGCCGCCCACGATGGGTTCGGCAGCGTACTCGCAGCGCGCAGAGAACTCCTCAATCATCCGAGGTCAGGCCCATGCGTGCGAACAGCCGTGCGGCGGTGGCCCGTGAACTCTGCTTGACCACCTGCCCGAGCTCGGGGTCTCCGGCCAGCAGCGATTCCGCGAGGCCTTTGGCCTGCGCGAAAGCGATGTGGGCCGGCAGCGGCGGCGTGTTGCGGTCGCAGCGGACGTCGAGGACGACCGGCCGGTCGGCGGCGAAGGCCTCGTCGAGGCTCCCGTCGATCTTCTCCGGATCGTCGACGCGGATGCCTTTGAGCCCGAGCAGCTCCGCGTAGCCGGCGTAGTCCATCGACTCGACCAGCTGGGCCGTGTCCCACCTCGGGTCTCCGGCCTCCCGCATCTCCCAGGACACCTGGTTGAGGTCGCCGTTGTCGATGACGAGGACGACGAAGGTGGAGTTCGACCATTCCCGCCAGTGGCGTTTGACGGTGAGCAGACCGTTCATTCCCATCATCTGGAAGGCTCCGTCGCCGATGGTGCACACCACCGGGCGATCGGGATGCGCGAACTTGCCGGCCAGCGCATAGGGCATCGCGGCGAGCATCGAGGCCATCCGACCCGAGAGGTTGCCCATCTGGTTCGGCCCCAGTTCGACGTGGAAGCCGTACCAGTCGGCCGTGCTCCCGGCGTCGCAGGTGATGATCGCGTTCTCGGGCAGACGTTCGTTGAGGGAGACGAAGACCCGGCGGGGGTTGATCGGGTCGGCTTCGGTCATGGCGACCAGAGTGTTCTCCTTCATCCACGCCCGGTTCTCGTCGGCGATCTTCTCCTGCCACCCGGTCTCGTGCTGGCTCAGATGCGACTGCAGGGCAGCCAGCGTGGTCTTCGCGTCACCCCACAGGTTGACCTCGGTGGGATAGCGGATCCCCAGGTGACGCGGCGACAGGTCGATCTGCACGGCACGTGCCCGGCCGGTCGGCGGCATGAATTCGCCGTAGGGATAGTTCGTGCCGACCATGAGCAGGGTGTCGCATTTCTGCATCATGTCGTAGCTCGGCCGCGATCCCAGCAGACCCAGCTGCTGGGTGTGGAAGTCGACATCACCGGGCACCACCTGTTTGCCCAGCAGGGTGGTGATCACACCAGCACCGAGGCGCTTCGCCACGGCCATGACCTCATCGGTCGCTCCGATCGCGCCCTGTCCGACGAGCATGGCGACCTTCTCACCGCTGTTGAGGACTTCGGCCGCGCGGGCGAGCGCGTCGTCGTCGGGTCGCAGGCGGTCCTCGGCGTAGCCGATGCCGGTGCGGGAGACGAAATGCTCGACCGCCAGCTCTTCCATGTCCATCGTCTGGACGTCGGCGGGCAGGACGACGACGGCCGGACCGCGGTTGGCCTTGGCCATGCGGACGGCTTTGTCGACGACGAGCTGCGCGTGCATCGGCGCGGCCACTGTCTGCACGAACACCGCGGCGTCGGCGAAGAGTCGTTCGAGGTTGATCTCCTGTTGGAATTCGGAACCCAACGACACTCGTGCCTGCTGCCCGACGATGGCCACGACTGGGGCGTTGTCACCCTTGGCGTCGTAGAGGCCGTTCATGAGATGGATGGCGCCGGGGCCCGAGGTCGAGACGCACACGCCCACCTCACTGGTGAATTTCGCGTGGGCGGTGGCCATGAACGCCGCCTCCTCCTCGTGGGTGGGTCGCACATAGGTGAAGTCCTTGCCCTCGTCCTGCGCTCGGCCCATCGCCCCGTCGAAGCCGCCGATGCCGTCGCCGGGGTATCCGTACCAGTGGTGCAGATCCCAGGCGATGAGCCGATCGATGATGAAGTCGCTGACGGAGGTCGCCATGTGCCTTCTCCTCACGAATACTCGCGTGTCGAATGTGCCCAGCCGACGTGCTGCGACGTGGCCCGGCCTGGCCCTCCAGGCTTGTCCTGGCACCGTCAGCTGTCAAGACTCCGAAGCCCCGGCGCCCGGGCCTCACCGACCATCGCCGCGGCATGTCTCCCGGCGGAGGAGATCAGCACAGAAGGGGGTGTCTTGTCCTCGCGAGCAGCGGCCTCACCACGAGGCCCGCACCGTTTCCGTCGGCCCATCAACTTCCGTGAAGCCGGCGTCGACGACGCTGACCTGCTGCTCGTTCGCCGCCCACGCGTCCTTCGTCGCAGTCTGCACGCGCAGACTGAACCCCGACTCACGCCAACGGTCCCGCACATCGTCGGGCATCTGCTCGAATGCCAGCTGCGCGGCGTGTCCGCATTGCGCGGCGGCCTTCCCGGTCGTGAGCGTGAGTTCGGGAGAGAGCTCGATCGTCACGACCGCCTCGGCGGCGGGGATCGAGGATTCGCCCTCATCCGGGAATTCGGTGCCGCCGACCTGCAGCTTCTTCAGCTCCGGTGGCAGGGGTTCGACGGGGCCGGGTGCGAAGACGAACGCCTCGGCGGGGGCGAAATCGTCGGTGCCGCCGAAGGTCACGCTCACGCACCCGAGTGCCCGTGCGTCCTCGAGCTTCTTCCCGTCGCCACGGCGCACGACCTTGCGGATCGCTCCGTCACGCCAGTATTCGACGGCCTCGTTCCAGTCCCCGCCCGGCTGTGAGCGCGGATCGTCGAGGAAGGTCACGACAGCACGAGAGGTGGCCTCGAGGACGTCGATGTGGCGAGCGATGGCGGTCTTGGACCGGCGCACGACGATCGGCAGTGACCATGGGATTTCGTGATCGGTTTCGTGCCTGCGCATGTGTTCGGTCAAGGGTTCGCTCCTGCAGTGTCTTCGGCGGTGACGGGCTGGTGTCACAGTCCCCTTCTCATAACAGCGACGGTCGGCGGATATTCCGGATCTTCGCAGGTGAGTCCTACCGTGGCCACCGCCGCTGGCCTCGCTAAGCTGGGAATCATTGCCGCCGACCAAGAATGAGGCTGATGATTCCCGGCGTGACAGTCGACCCCGCGCTCACCGAAGCGCTGCTGGCCACCATTCCTGCCGACATCGTGGCATCGATGTCGCCACAGATGCGCGAGGTCATGGCCGTCCAGGCCACTCGGGCCGACGAGTGCCGCCGAGCCGGCGAGGACTTCGCCGCTGCCTCCGGTGACCTCTCCCCTGCCGCTCGATCCTTGGCCGCCAAACGCGCCGAATACCGGGCCGAACGCGCGCTGTGGAATGAGGGTGGGCCGACCATGGCCCGCACCGATGATCACTACATCCGCACCGCCGACGTCGACGTTCCGATCCGCATCCATCGCCCCACCGCCGAGGCGGTCCTGCCCGGTCTCGTGTTCCTGCACGGGGGTGGGTTCAGCCTCGGCGACCTCGATACACACGACCGGATCATGCGCGTGCTCGCCGCCGCCGGCGGCTTCGCCGTGATCGGAGTCGACTATTCGCTGTCGCCGGAGGTGAAGTTCCCGCAAGCGCTGCACGAGTGTGCCGGGGTCGTCGACCACCTCGCCCGTCACGGTGAGGAGTTCGGCATCGACGGAGAACGTCTGGCCATTGCCGGAGACTCCGCTGGGGCAGTCCTGACCCTCGGCGCCGGTCTGCTGCTGCGCGATGAGCCGGAGACCATCGGTGCGAACCCCGAGAGTTACTCGGCTCTGCGCGCCCTCCTGCCCATCTACGGCAGCCACGGGCTTGTCGACTCGGCCAGCCGCAGGCTCTACGGCGGCGATTGGGACGGCATGGGCATCCACGACCTCAGCAACCTCCTCGGCGACTATCTGCCCACCCCCGAGGATGAGCACTCACCACTCGTCGCACATCTGACTGCCGACTTAACCGGTCTGCCACCGGTGTTCGTCGCCGCCGCCGGACTCGACCCGCTGCGCGATGACAGCCGGGCACTGGCCACGACCCTGCAGCGGGCGGGTAACGACGTCAGGTTTGAGGAGTACCCGCACGTGCTCCACTCGTTCCTCCACTTCGGTCGGATCCTCGACGACACGAACACCGTGCTTCACAATGCCGCCGAGTTCGCCGCACGTCGTCTGAACTGATTCCTGCGGTCTGCGTCACCGTCGGACTGCCGTTGCCGCTCGCGTTCGATCTCAGCGTCGAACTCGGCGCCGAGGAGCAGCGAGAGGTTGACCATCCACACCCAGGCGAGCCCGACGATCACTCCCCCGATCGACCCATAGGTGACGTTGTAGCTGCTGAAATTGTTGATGTAGAGCACGAAGCAGGCCGACACGGCAAGCAGCACGAGCAGCGCGACGAACGCACCGAGGCTGACCCACCGGAACTTCGGCTGCCTGACGTTCGGGGTCACGTAGTAGAGCAGGGCGATGAGCACCATGACGAAGAAGACGAAGACCGGCCATCTGACCACGTTCCAGATCAGCAGGGCAACCGCGCCCATTCCGATGAGCTCGCCGAGCGTTTCGGCGATAGGCCCGGACAGCACGAGCAGCAGCCCCAGAGCGGCCAGGACAATAAGCGTGACCACGGTCATCAGGAGCATGAGCGGCTTGAACTTCCAATACGGCCTGGTCTCCTCGACCCGGTAGACAGCGTTCAGGGCACGACCGAGCGCGCCGATGTATTTCGAGGACGACCAGATCGCCAGCAGCAGGCTGCCGATGAGGGTGACTCCGGCCGAGGATGACTCGGTGAGTTCGACGATGAACGGGCGGATCGCCGCGGCCGCCTCGGCCGAGACTCCGTGGACCAGGGAGAGCACCGCCTTCGTAGTCGACTCGGCTTCCCCGACCACGCCGAGCAGCGACACCATGGCGAGGATCGCCGGGGCAGCAGAGAGCAGAGCGTAGAAGCTCAGCCCGGCTGCTCTGTCGAGGCACTCGTCGTCGAGCAGACGCCGAAGAGCGCCCTTGACGATTCGCACTCGATGCAACCGTGGCCCGGCCCGTCTCAACGCTGTCCCACTCTGTAGTCTTTGGCCGCGTGGATCATCGCATTGAGAGTCGCGATGACCGGCACGGAGAAGAAGGCCCCGGCGATGCCCGCCACCGCTGCTCCCGCTGTCACCCCGAGGATCACCGCCAAGGGGTGGATCTTCACTGTGGGTCCTGTCAGCCACGGCTGCAGGACGTGGCTTTCGAGCTGCTGGACGACGATGACGACCCCGAGCATGATCAGGCCGTGCACCCAGCCGTTGAAGAGCAGTGCCAAGCCCACTGCGACCGCTCCGCCCACGATCGCTCCGACGAACGGCACGAAGGCACCGAGGAAGACCACCATGGCGATCGGCACCGCCAAGGGGACGCCGAGGATCAGTGCACCGACTCCGATTCCGATCGCATCGCTGGCCGCGACGACGAGCTGGATCCGAATGAAGTTCGTCAGCGTCTTCCAACCGGCCTCACCGGCCGCGGAGATCCGCGCATGCGCCTTCTTCGGCCAGATGTTGACGACCCAGGTCCAGATGCCGCGTCCGTCGATGAGCGCGAAGAGGGTGACGAACAGGATGATGATGACGCCTTCGATGACATGCGCCGCCGTCGTGCCCACCTCGGCGGCACCGGAGCCGAGACCGGCGGCGTTGTCCTGCAGCCACTTCCCCGAGGAATCGACGAGGTCATTGAGTTTGGCTTCGGTGATTCCGAACGGCTGCGTGGCCAAGAGCTGCTTCGCCGCGTCCAGGGTCGTCGCCACCTGCTCCTGGATCTCAGGTATCTCACTTCTGATCTGAAAGGTGATGAGGAGGACGAGTCCGGCCAACAGGCCGAGGACGACGACCCAGACTGTGACCACCGCCAACCACTTCGGCCACCGATGCCGCTGCAGGAACGTCGACATGGGGACCAGGAGGGCAGAGAGGACGAGCCCAGCCAGGAATGGAACGACGATCTGTGCGACCTGCAGTGCTACGAAGATCGCGACTGTGATTCCCGCGATGATCACCAGCAGGTATCCGGTGAAGCGGGCACCGAGTCTGAGTCCCTCGGGTATCGGGTCATCGCGATTCGGAGGCGCGTTCAATGGACCTTCTGTCATGAACCAACACTAATGCCGCGAGCCGCACAGTGGGTGGACCATTCTGTTCTGCCCCGCCGGCGCGGGCGAGAACGGGGCTCCGGTCAGCCGCCTCCGAGGAAAATCCGAAGATGTACTAAAAGTGAATTACTACGGTGTTCCGATGACCAGATTGCGACGTTGGCCCTACACCTTTGCCATGGTGCTCGCTCTCCTCGTCGGAGCGGCCGCCGTGTTCTCCTCCCTCTTCCTCGATCTCCCGCTGCGGGACCCCGACGGATTCCTCGGCCCCTCATACATCCGTCTGCCTCTGCTGGTTCTCGGATTCATCGGCGCCGGGCTAGTCGTGGAAACGGTGAGGCGAAACGGGTGGCGAAATCTGCCGACGTCGGTCGTCGACATCGCAAAGAAGGAATGGAACACCCACCGGCTGCTGTGCATCGGCGCCGGACTGCTGAGCTTCTACGTCTGCTACGTCGCCTACCGCAATCTCAAGAGCGTGCTGCCGGTGTACCGCGAGGGCACCCTCTTCGATCAGCAGCTGTTCCGCCTCGACCATTGGCTCGCCGGCGGGAACACTCCGGCCGTGCTCCTGCACGAACTCCTGGGCACCGGCATCGCGGCGAACCTGCTGTCGATCGCCTACCTCGCTTACCTGCCGCTCATTCCGATCAGCCTCGGCGCGGTCCTCGTGCTCAATCGCAGACTCGCCGTCGGCGCTTGGTATACGACGATGCTGAGCCTCAATTGGGTACTCGGCACAGTCAGCTACTATCTCCTGCCGTCGGTCGGTCCCGTGTTCAGCCACCCGGAGGTCTTCCGGGCGCTGCCCGACACCGGAGTCAGCGAGCTCCAGGAATCCCTCATCGACACTCGCCTCGACTACCTCAGCAACCCGATCGGAAGCGATTCCATCCAGGGTGTCGCCGCATTCGCTTCGCTTCACGTCTCCGTCACCTTCGCCGCAGCACTGTTCATGACGCTGACGAAACAGCATCGCGCCGTCCAGGTGTTCACCTGGATCTTCTTCGGTGTGACGGTCGTCGCCACGCTCTACTTCGGATGGCACTACATCCTCGACGACATCGCGGGCATCGGCATCGGCTGGGCGTCGGTGGCGCTCTCCGCATGGGTGACCGGGCACCGCCGAGTTCGCCGACGGCCGGTCGCCGCAGTCTCCGAGCCTGATTCCGTGCCCGCCGCGAAGCCCGCGGATTCTGTCTCACGCGCCGCCGGGGCTATACTGTAATCACTTGCGAACCCGATTTCGGGTTCCCTGCGTCGTCAGGACGCCTCGACTCTGCAGCTGGGTGATAGCACCCGCGCATTTCCGAAGCCGTTTTCTCTCGGCGATCGAGAGCGCCGACAGCGCTCATTCCATGACCGGAAGCGGCTGCCTGCCACCTATTCACGGCACCGGCACGCCCTCCGGCACGTCGAAGGGCCACCCCATCACTACTTCACAGACACGCACCAATCCCCGCAGCACCCGCACCCGCGGAGGCAGCACACGCAACACCACCGCAGGCAGCACCGGCAATCGCGCGAAGAAAGCCACCCCGGCGCCCACCTCGTTCGCCGAACTCGGTGTTCCCGCCAAGCTCGTCGACTCCCTCGACCGTGAGGGCAAGACCCAGGCCTTCCCGATCCAGCAGGACACTCTGCCCGACACCCTGGCCGGCCGCGATGTGCTCGGCCGCGGAAAGACCGGGTCCGGCAAGACCCTGGCGTTCTCCATTCCGCTCGTCGCCCGCCTGGCCGAATCCGGCAAGGGTTCGCAGAAGTTCCGCCATCCGCGCGGGCTCGTCCTTGCTCCCACCCGTGAGCTCGCCACGCAGATCACCGAGGCCATCGATCCGTTGGCCAAGGCCGTGGGCCTGCGGACGACGACGATCTTCGGCGGCGTCAAGCAGCGTCGACAGGAGGTCGCGCTCAAGGCCGGAGTCGATATCCTCGTGGCCTGCCCGGGTCGCCTCGAGGACCTGCTCCAGCAGGACATCCTCACGCTCGAGAACATCGAGGTCACCATCCTCGACGAGGCCGACCACATGGCTGACCTCGGGTTCCTGCCCGGAGTCACCCGAATCCTCAACCAGACCCCGGCTGAGGGACAGCGGATGTTCTTCTCCGCCACCTTGGACAACGACGTCGACAAACTCGTCCGTCGTTTCCTCCACAACGAGGTCCTCCACTCCGTCGACGAGGCGACCTCCCACGTTTCGGCCATGACCCACCACGTGTTCGAGGTGTCGGTCGACGACAAGAACGAACTCGTACACAAGCTCGCCTCCGGCACGGGCCGCCGCATCCTCTTCACCCGCACGAAGCACCGGGCCAAACGCTTCGCCCGCCAACTCACGGCAGCCGGTATCCCCGCGGTCGACCTGCACGGCAATCTGTCGCAGGGTGCGCGCGACCGCAACCTCGCCGCGTTCACCGATGGCGAGGCGAAGGTGCTCGTGGCCACAGACATCGCCGCCCGCGGCGTCCACGTCGACTCCGTCGAGCTCGTCGTCCACGTCGATCCCCCGACCGAACACAAGGCTTACCTGCACCGCTCCGGTCGCACCGCACGTGCCGGCAGCGCCGGTGACGTCGTCACGGTGATGACCGCCGAAGAGCGCAAGGACACTCAGATCCTCCTGCGCAAGGCCGCCATCAAAGCGACCCCGCAGAAGGTCACCGCAGAGTCCCCCGAGGTGACCGAGCTCGTCGGTGAGATCGCCGAATACGTCGCCCCGCAGCCGAAGGAACCCGTCCAGCCGCGCAGGAAGACCGAACCTTCCACGTCGAATGGTCGTTCATCCCGCCGTCGCCGAGGTGGCCGTGGCGGACGCGGCGGAAGCTCGGGTCGCGGTGACGCCGGCAGCGACCGCAGCCGTGAGAACTCGGACGCCACCGGTGGCGGTCGCAGCGGCGAATCGCGTCGCAGCGAGAGCGGCGGCCGCGGCCGGGGCGCCGGGCACACCGGCGAGAGAAATCGTCGTCGCGAGAACTCCCGCGGCGGCCGCTCCGGCAATGGCCGCTCGGGCAGTCAGCGCGCGGAATCTTCGGGTCGTCAGCCGAGCAGCCACCGCGCGTCCGAATCCCGCGGCACCAGCCCCGAGACTCGTCGCCGCAACCGCACCCGTGCCGGAGGCTCGCAACAGGTCTACTCGACCAGCAGCTGACGTCCTCACAATCCAATAACCCTGCTTGGCTACTACACTTTGGTGTAAATGCCGACTGGGCGAACCAGCTGTGAGAGGAGTCTTGCCGATGAGCCACGACCGCGATTCCCTCACCCTCGTCTGGTTCCGCGACGACCTGCGCGTCGAGGACCACGAGGCCCTGACAGCGGCCTGCGGCGACGGGCAGGTGATCGGCCTCTGGATCAGAGAGTGCCGCAGCGACGACGGCCTGGGCCCACGCCCGTTAGGCGGGGCGGCCCGGTGGTGGGCGCACGAATCGCTGCGCGTCCTGGAGACCGAACTCGCACAGCTCGGCATCCCGCTGCTCTTCGCAGCAGGCTCGGCCGCCGACATCGTCCCGCAGGCGGCTGCGGACCTGAAAGTCGATGCTGTGCGCTGGTCGCGCCGTTATGCGCCGGCTGCACGTCGCCTCGACGCGCAGATCAAGACGGACCTGGCTGATGCCGGTCGTGCCGTGCACTCCCATACCGGCGCGCTGCTCGTCGAGCCTTGGACGGTCAGCCCTCAGGGCGGTGACTTCTACAAGGTCTTCACGCCGTTCTTCAACGCTGTGCGCGATCGCAGCGTCGGCGACAGCCTCCCGGCGCCGCGCACACAGAGTTCTCCGACGAAGGCCCAGCGACAGGCTTTTGCCGGGCACTCCTGGGTGCGCGACCTCGACGATCTCGGTCTTCTCGACGGGACCGACACGGGCTCGGGCAGCTTCGCCTCGGCGAGGACTCCACAGTGGTGGCGGACGACCGTGGCCGGGCATTGGAACCCCGGGTGCAGGGAAGCGGCCCGTGAGCTCGACTGCTTGAGCGACGGGCTCGACGGCTACGCAAATTCTCACGATGTCCCCGCAGACCCTGACAGCACGTCAGGCCTGTCGCCGCGACTGCGCTTCGGCGAACTCTCCCCCCGCCAGCTGCTGGCAGCGGCCCTGGACATACCGGAGGTGAGGGACGATGATCGGCAGGCATGGATCCGGCAGCTCTACTGGCGGGAGTTCTCCTGGCACCTGACCTTTCATCTGCCGGCCGTCGAATCCGAACCGATGCGACCTGAATTCGCGTCCTTCCCCTATGAGGACGACCCCGAGGCACTCGACCACTGGTGCAGCGGCACGACCGGGATCGACCTCGTCGACGCCGGCATGGCTCAGCTGTGGCAGACCGGATGGATGCACAATCGAGTGCGGATGGCCACGGCGAGCTTTCTCACGAAGAATCTGCTGCTCCACTGGTGGCACGGCGAGCAGTGGTTCTGGGACACGCTGGTCGACGCCGATGAAGCCAACAACCCGGTCTCGTGGCAATGGGTGGCCGGGTGCGGAGCCGATGCGGCTCCATATTTTCGGATCTTCAATCCCGAACGCCAACGTGAGCGTTTCGATCCCGACTGCGAGTACGTGGGCAGGTGGTTGGGCCGCGGTCCGGGCGGTCTCACTCGGGCGGAACGCTCGCAGGGTGATCGCGAGCCGATCGTCGATCTCAAGGCATCGCGTCAGGCGGCATTGGCCGCCTATGACCGGATGAAGAGTGAGGCGAAATGAGCACGACGAACGGTCGCAGGATTCTCATGGCCGGGTGCGGAGACCTGGGCACACGGCTGGGCCTGCGACTGGTCGACCAGGGGCACCGGGTGATCGGACTGCGCCGACGCGTCGCCGAACTGCCCGACGCCTTCGAGACGATCAGTATGGACCTCTCCGGATTCGGAGCTCCCGGTCGCGATAGGGTCGATGCCGCGGACCGCAGCGATCCGCGACTGGACGCACTCGATGCGGTCGTGATCACTCTGACTTCGGACGAACCGACTCGGACCGGATACGAACGGGCCTACCTCCACGGGCTGAGAGGTCTCGCCCGCGTGCTCGGGTCACAGCCGGGCCGAGTCGTCCTGGTCTCCTCCACGCGTGTCCTTGCGGAGGACCCGACGCGTGTGATCACCGAAGACGCTCCACTCGCCCCAGGGTCCGGGCCGGGTGAGGTCCTCGCTGCGGCCGAGTCCGAGGCGGCCGAGCTCTTCGACCACCTCACGATCGTCCGCCCGGCTGGTATCTACGGACCTGGCCGCACCCGCCTCATCGACTCCGTGCGACGCGGGCAGCGGTTCAACCATCAGCGGTGGACGAACCGCATCCACCGAGACGACCTCGTTCGCGGCCTCGAGCACTTGGCACTTGCCTCGGAACCGCCGGACCTGGTCCACGCTGTCGATTCGCTTCCTGCTCAGATGGGCGACGTCGCCGCCTTCATCGCCGGCCGCCTCGGCGTGCCCGTCCCCGGCCATGCCGACGACGAGAAGCCGAGCGGCAAACGGATCGACGGAACTCGCTTCGGCTCGCTCATGGGCGAACTCAGCTACCCCACGTACAGGCACGGCTTCGCTTCGATGCTGACGACAGCCCCCTGATCATCAACAAAACCGGGAACGTTCAGGCTCGGCGCCGCGCCTCGGCTGCGATGTTCTTCGCCATGGCGGGAAAGATGAAGCGATGAAACGGGGCGACGAGGGCCCAGTAGATGCGGCCTCGCACTCCAGTGGGGATAAAGGTCGCCGTCTGGTGATACTCACAGCCTTCGACTGAGTCTGTCAGAGCGAATTCGAGCCACGCGTGACCGGAGACCTTCATCTCGGCGCGCAGCAGAAGACGAGAGTTCGGCTCCAGCTGTTCGACTCGCCACCAGTCGACGGGATCGCCGATGCGCAGGCTGTCGGGCAGCCGTCGGCCCCGGTTGAGGCCAGCGCCTCCGACTGCTTTGTCCCAGATCCCACGAATCTTCCATGCCAGCGGCCACGAGTACCAGCCGTTGGTCCCACCGATCCCCTCGAGCACAGGCCACACCTCGGCGGCGCTGACACCGCTGATCGTCGTCGACCGTTCATCGGTGTAGATGCGCCGGCCGGACCACTTCGGATCACTGGGCGACGGCTGGGCCGCCTCGTCGAGCTCTCCGGCGTCGGCGTCCCAGTTCGTATCCACGGCACCTTCGATTTCACGGCGCAGGGCGAGTCGGACGGCGTCGGCGAACCCGATGAGCCCGGACTCGGGCGGCGGAATGACCGCGTCGACGTCCTGGTCCGAGGCCACAGCATCCTCCTGCAAGGATTGGACGAGCGGCAAGGTGAGGCTGAACGGCAGCGGGGTGACCAACCCGACCCAGATGCCTGACAGCGTCGGTGCGGGAAGAGGCAAAGCGATGACGTGGCGGGGCTTGAGCCCTGCGACGGCAGCAAAGGTACGCATCACGTTCGCATAAGTGAGGATCTGACGTGAACCGATATCGAAGGACCGGTTGACCGCCTCCTGCACATCGGTCGCGGAGAGAAGATAGTAGAGAGCGTCACGAACCGAGAGCGGCTCGACACGGTTGGACACCCAGTCTGGTGCCGGCATCCAGCGCAGGGTCATGGCGAGGTGGCGGATCATCTCGAACGAAGCCGATCCGGAGCCGATGATGATGCCGGCGTTGAAGACGATCGCGTCGACTTCGGAGTCGAGCAGAATCCGTCCGACGTTCGCTCGTGAACGCATGTGCTTCGAGAGCTCACGTCCCTCCGGATGGAGCCCTCCGAGGTAGACTATGCGGCGCACGCCGGCAGACGCGGCCGCGCTGGCGAAGCGCCTGGCCGCTTCGGCTTCGGCTGCCTCGAAGTCCCCGCCGGAGCCCATGGAATGCACCAGGTAATAGACGGTCTCGATGCCGCCGAGGCTGTCATCGAGACCGCCACCGGTGTCGAGGTCGACGGTTCTCACGTCGACGTCGGCTGCCCATGGAACCTGCTTGAGCTTCTCCGGCCGCCGCACCCCGACCCGAACCCGGTGCCCGGCCTGCAGCAGTCGGGGCACAAGGCGACCGCCGATGTAACCGGTCGCCCCGAGCACGAGCACGCGTCGCGGGGTGCGGGTTTGGCGGATGACTTCGTCGCCGAGCGACTTCGGGCCGGGCGGGGTCGAGCGTTCCGTCGGGCGATTCATCAGGAAATCCTTCCGGCCTGCCGAGATCGGCTGTCACTGACCAACCATACACATGTAACCCATTGACTACTGCCGACCATCGTATAGCTGCTGCTCAGTCCGCCAGCGCAGCGCCGACGTCGTAGCGGAGGATCGCAGCTATGCCGTCGCTCATCGGATCGTGACTGAGACCGACCTCAGCTGAGGACAGGATAGCCGCGGAGACGATCTCCGCTTCTCCTGCTGAGGCCTCGGCATCATCGAGCAGAAGGACCGCCGCTGCTCCGCGTTCCACTGCCTTTTCGACTTCTGCTCGCCCTTCGACCGCACGGCCGTGTGCTTTGCTTTCGCCCAGACGCTCCGAGTTCTCAGCCTCTCGTTCTTCGGCGAGCCTCGTCACCAACGTCCTGATGGCCACGTCAATCGCCTCTTCGGCACCTTCGTCTCCATCGCCGCCCTCGGAGATCTCATGAAGCATCTCCTCGGCTCGTGCCGACAGCTCAGCCTTGACGGCGGTTCTGCCCTGCACCTCTCCGGCCAGAACGAGTGCGTCCGACGCGTGGTCGGTGATGAGACCGTCGACGAAGTCGGCGACACTGCGTGCATTGTCCTTGATGATCTCGTCGACACGGCGCCGGATCTGGTTGTGCGAGTATGCTCCTCGCCGCGGCTTGTTGATGTCTTCGTCGTTGTCGCCGGTGACGTGGACCGACTCTTTCTCGGTGCGTTCGCGATCCGGGGTTACGCTCAGCTCACGAATGGCCGCTCCGTCCTGGCCGGCGACGACGAGGACGACATCGAACTGTCTGCACTCCTGTCGGAGAAAGGCTCCAAGCTCCGGCGCCTCGCCGTAGTGGGCCGAATCTCCTTCTCCCAGCGCCGCGTCCCAGTGTTCGTCCAGCAGAACTCCCTGTGAGTTCGCGACGATGGTCCGACCGTCTGTGTGCACCTCGGTGGGTTCGTCGGCGAGGATGATCGCATCGATGGACTCGAGGAAAGACTCCTCTGCCCCGCTTTCGGACAGCTGGTCTCGCAGCTCCGACCACCGCAGGCGCAGCTGCGTATCGGCATCGGCTGATGGGGTTCGTCCTTCAAGGTAGACGGTGGCATATGGCCCGCCGCTCTCGACGACCGTGCGCAAGTGATTGTGGTTCATCCCCTGTTCCTCCTCGGCATCAGTGTTCATCTGTCGGAATCCCGATGGATTCCGCCGCGTTCTGCGCGATCCTCTCAGCCTGGCATTGTGCGGAGACCCCTGTAAACAGTCTTGACAATCCGTGTCAGTCGCTTTAGCTGTCCGGGCCCTCTACTCGTGCACACGCCTGTTGTCTGTGAGTCACCTGCAGCTGTTGAGGGGTGTGGGGCCTCAATCTAACGTGGACCGCAATCTGACCAGTTCGTCAGCAATCTGATCACTTCGTCAGTCGAGGAGGCATCATGACCGCCGAAAAGCCAGGGCCAGACGTTCCCCATGAGCGTGGTCGCCCGATCCAGTGGGCGGCTCTCATCGTCACCATACTCTTCCTGGCAGCCGGCATTCTCGGGTTCATCCCGGGAGCGACGACGAACTTTATGTCGATGCGATTCGCCGGCCACCATTCGACCGCGCTGCTTCTGGGCCTGTTCCAGGTCTCGATCCTGCACAATATCGTCCACTTGCTGTTCGGCATCGTCGGGGCACTCGTCCGTCGGTCCCCCGCCGGGTCGTTCCATTACCTGCTGTGGGGCGGAATCGTCTACGCCGTCCTGTGGATCTACGGGCTCGTCATCGGTGCGGAATCCGCTGCGAATTTCGTTCCCCTCAACACTCCGGACAACTGGCTGCATTTCGGTCTGGCGATCGTGATGATCGGCAGCGCCCTCGTTCTCAACCGCCGACGCTTCAAGGATCGCTGATATGTCCCTCACCGAGGTTGCAGAAGGCATCCATCGCATCGACGACGCGTACGTCAATTGGTACATCGTCGAAGACGAGGAAGGCCTGACTGTCGTCGATGCCGGTGTTCCCACCTCATGGCGTTCGCTCAGGAGGGCCCTCGATCGACTCGGTCGCGGGCTGGAGGACATCCGAGCTCTGCTGCTCACGCACGGACACTTCGACCACATCGGCTTCGCCGAGCAGCTGCGCTCGGAGGCCTCCGTCCCCGTGTACGTGCACGACAACGATGTGCCCTTGACCCGGCATCCGCGTCAGTACGGCCGGAACCGCCCGCTGACGTGGTATCTGCTCACCCAGTTCAAGGCACTGCCCATGGTCACAGCTTTCGTGAAGAATCGTGCCTGGTGACCGCGCCCAATCGAAGAGGTCACGCGCATTCGCACCGCAGAGCTGGACGTGCCCGGTCGGCCACTGCGCCTTCCACTTCCCCGAGAGGGACACGGTCATCGCCGGTGATTCACTTGTCACGCTCAACCCGTATCGCGGGACAACAGGGGCCCAGATCGTCTCCAGTGCTGCCACCGCTGATCCCGACAGGGCTCTGGAATCGCTCGATGCCCTCGCCGAGACCGGCGCCCGCACCGTCCTCGTCGGACATGGCGAACCGTGGACCGGCGGAGTCGAACGCCTGGTGAGATCGGCTAAAGCCCGCGGCCCGTCGTGAGGGCTGAATCGTCGGCAGCCGTCAGGATTCGCGTCCGGTGAGCTTATCGCGCAGACGGTCGACCATTCCGATACCAGGGCCGACACTCTTGTGGAAGAGTTCCGAGTGCGGCGCGTTCGGGTGGGGTCTGGTCGGAGCCACTCTCTTGGCCGAAACCACCCTCTTGCCCATGTCGATGAGCTGATCCTGCGGAATGTGCTCCCTGAGTTTCGGGAACTGCTCGTCTTCTTCGTCCCGCGCGTGATGATCGAGCAACTGCTCGAACTCGATGACCTTTTCGAGGAAAGCACCCTCGGTGACGTCGAGGTCTTCGAGCTCCTTCATGACTCGGACAAGCTCTTCGTGCTCTTCTTTGTCGTGCTCGACCTCGTCTTTTCCGCCCGGAACGTGCTCTTCGATCGACGGGTAGACGATCATCTCTTCGGCCACGGAATGCCGCATCACCTCGGCGATGACGGTATCCGCGATTTCACGTCGCTCGTCCAGATCCTCGGTCCTCTCCACCTGCCGAAGCAGGTCGAGCATGTCCCTGTGATCGGCTGTGAGCATATCCACGACATCGGTGCCGCTGGTGTCGGCGAGAGTCATTGTGCCTTCTCCCTGTCAGATGTCCCCTCGGCAACCGGCGCGATGGCGTCATCGCAACCCGCGGCGCCGGGGAACCGGCGGTGTTCGGACCGTCCGGTCCGATGTGACTCGACCATATTGGCGCGACGGTCCCTCGTCCATAGGCCGCATCGCGAAAGACTCATCGTTCGGTGCATCAGATTCTCGTTCGCGAACGCACGGGCAGGTGAGGCATCGGTCCTATTGCCGTGTCACCGCACTGTACGTATAGTTCGAGCAGGTCAAGAAGTCGGCCCTCTCCTTTGTGAGGTACGGGTATGTCCAATAGTCTTGACGGTCGAAGCGAAACGCCGGTCGACCGTCTTCGAGTCGCCGAACTTCCGACGGGAATGGACGAAGCCGACTCCTACTCCGTCATCGATGATCGGGAAGCAGCCGCTTTTGAGCTTCGTCTCGCCGGTGACGTGGTTGCGGCGCTGCACTACACACTCGATGAAGAGAATCAGCAGGCCGTCTTCGTCTACTGCGAGATCGAGGAGACGCTGGCCGCCGCACAACATTGCAGGGTGCTCTTGACAACGGCAACCGAAGCCGCGGAAAGCCGAGGAATGTCGGTGTCAGTGACCTGGCCGGTGGCCCTCAAGGTGAGAGAGGTTTCGCACTGATGTCGGAGAGACTCATGCTTGACAGCCTGGACACGATCGAAGAGCTCGCAACGTCCGGACGACCGCTCTATGTCCGCTATTCGGAAGGCTATGAGAGTGACACTCAGGGCGGGAGCATCGACTTCGAGTCGGGTCTCGAGCTGCCCGGCCTGGCCGTCAATCCTCTGACCCCTGAAGACTGGTGGACCCGCCCGCTGGGCGATTGGCTGGCTCGCCAGCTCTGCCAGTACAAGCATCTCCAGGAGAAAAACCCCGACCGCTTCGCCTGGATACTCACCGGAGAGCAGGTCGGGCGTGGTCCTGACTGCGAACCGCTGCTCGTCGAGGTAGAACCGATCGCCCGCCTTTCCCCGAGGCTGCTCGACGAAGCGGAGAAGCGCTACCGGCGGAATTTCGACGCGGAGAAGGGTCCCGAGGACTCGGAACCCGCATAGGAGGATTCCTCAGCAGCGAGGGCCCGACACCTGGTCATCAGGTCTCGGGCCCTGACTTTCACCTCTCAGTAGTGTGCGGGCGGGTCGCTCGCGGGGAACGATTCTTCCTCCCACTCATCCACCAATTCATCCTCGTGCTGCTTCGACGCGGAATCCGTACCGGGCTTTTCCGCAACATCGTCTTTGGCTTCCTCGGGGACCTTTGTCGGTTCATTCTCGTCTTCGCTGTGAACACTCATCACGATCTTCCTTCCTCCATCGAGTGTATGAACCCATGCTGACACTGTTTCAGGCGGCTCGGTAGGGGTGTTGCCCGGTATGCCGATCGTGTCATCGTGTCCCAGCCTGACCGCCTGAACAATTGCCCGGAACCGATTTTGGGCATATCACCAGCCTTGAGTAAGATATTGCAAGGTCAAGCAGGCGGCCTCCAGATGTGAGGACCCCTGATTGTGTATCGCCTTCCCCTTCACCCGCAGATTCTCGCGCGGACCATCCATGCCAGCGGCTCAGAACTGAACCGCAGACGTTGAAGGACACCGTTGCTGCGTCCGACCCCCACCGCGAATCGGTCGCAGAACTCCTCATCAGACTCCTTGCCTCAGAAGACGAGCTCGGCAGCTTCGTGGATGAGCTCGCATTCATGGCCGCCGCCGAAATCGGTCAGGACTCTCAGGTCTCGTGCGGGATCATGTTGGTCCGCAACAGACGCAGCACCATTGTCTGCGGCAGCGACGACGCAGCGAGACGATTCGAAGACATCCACACCTACCTCGGAACGGGACCGCGTGTGGAGGCGAAGAAGACCGGTGCGATCATCTGCGTCGAGGACGCCGAGGAAGAGAAGCGCTGGCGAGACTTCATGGAGATCGCTGTGCTTCACGATCTGCGAAGCTTGGTGGCGGTCCCGCTCGGCATCGACGACACTGCGCAAGCGGTCATAACCTTCTACGCCATGCAACCCCACAGCTTCGGGGAGCCGACGCTGTCGGCCGTGCAGAGATTCGTGGAACCGGTGAAGAGGTCGTTGCGAGTGGCGGTCCGAACCGCCCGCTTCGCCGAGGCAGCCGAACACCGACAGCGGGCGATGGAATCGCGCACCGTCATCGACGTGGCCATCGGAATCACGATGGCCCAGGCGGCCTGCAGCCAGGATGAAGCTGTCACCATTCTCAAGAGGGCCTCATCGCATCGCAATATCAAACTGCGCACGCTCGCCGGAGAACTCGTCAACTCACTCGGTCAGCCCGAGCCGATCACGCCGTTCACCGAGTGAGTGACCGGCCTTCCAGCGGATTGTCGAAATGTTCGGTCGACGCACTCGAGACCACCCCGTAGACTGATTCTTCATCCGCGCACTCCAGCGAAAGGTGATCCGAATGTCAACCGACGACAACAGCACCGACGGCAGCACCGCCGACAGCATGCGCAAGGCAACGGAGAATCTCGACCACGAAGCCGGAGGCGCACCTTCGTCCGAGTATCTCGACAAGGTCGACCCCGACGACTTCGGCCGGAAAGACGAGACCGGCGATGATGAGAATCGCGAGGACGAGGAGAACGCCGACGAGGAGGACGAGCCGGCTGATACGCCGCCGACAGATCGCTGAACGCCTTCGTCGTCACTGCGTCGCGGGGAACATCTCCTCAACGATGTCGAGCAGAGCCATCGCCTCGTCATAGTCGCCGCGCATCGACCAGTACGGGAGATCGTGGACCTGACCGGATTCGAAAGCTGGGATGCGATCGTACGGCGTTTCGTCCTTGAGGTCGTCGACGCCGATGCTCGCATTATTGAAGCCGACCACGAAGACCGTCTCGGAGCGAAGAACATCAGGCAGCACCTCGAGCGAGGGCCCGAACATGTCTCCGCCCGCAGTGTAGGGTTCGATGTCGTTCTCTTCGAACAGCGGAGCAGTCGTGAAGCCGAGCGGTTTCAGCTCCGCCGACAGGCTCTTGTCCTCGATGAGGATATAGGGAGTGTCCTTGCTGTCGAGCGTGAGGATGGAGATCTCTCCCTCGGGGATTGAGATGGTGTCCTTCACCTCGGCAACTCGGTCCTCATAGGCTGACTCGAACTTCTCATAGTCCGCCTGTCGGCCCAACACGTCGGAGGCAATGAAGGAGAACTGGTCCTGCCAGGTCTGCTTGTCTCCTGATACGAGTACCGTGGGCGCCACTTCCTGCAGTCTGTCGTAAGAGTCGGTCGCGTGCTTGAGTGGGAATCCGATCCCTCCGGCGATGATGAGGTCGGGCTCGGCCTCGATGATGGCTTCGAGATCGAATCCATCGTTGCTCCACGGCAGGAACTCAGTCCCCTGCGCCTCAGCCTTCTCAGCCCAGAACGGTGAGAACTCCCCGTCGGTTTCCGTGACCTCGGGAGTCGTTCCCACGACCGGCACGTCGAGGTCGAAGAGATAACCGGCGAGAGCGTAGTTGAGCACAACCACCCGCTGCGGATCGGCCGGGACCTCGACCCTGCCCTGTTCGGTCGCGACCGTACGGGTCTCCGATCCGTTCGCCGAGGGACCAGTCTCGGACGTATTCGTGGGACCTGCACAGGCGGTGATGAGCAGAAGACTTGCACCCATGAAGAGCGCACTGATTCGACGGAGCAGGGACATTGACTACCTCGATTGACGGGTACGGACTAGACTCGAAGAACATAGCCCAGCCTAACCAAAGTTCTCGTCTCACTTACGACAAAGGCGACATCATCACCCGACCAACACGACACGCTCGTCTGCGACGAGACGACAGCGGGACGGAACGACCAGTGCTCCTCACCGGGCATGATTGGCACAGCCATTCATACCCTCTGCTCATCCATGTCATCAGCGGGTCCGTCGACGTCCATCTGCGCGGGCGCAGGTTCGAACCGACGCATCTCGGCCTCGTCTCCGAATCCAGCCTGTGGCTGGGCTCAGGTGTCGACCACTTGGTCACAACGAGATCGGACTCCATCATGCTCGGCCCACGATTGTCACCGCAGACGGAACCGCCCGAAGGGTTCCTCCATATCCGCCGGTCAACCGCCATCCGCGAAACCGCCCTGCTCATCCTCGCCTCGTCTCCGAACAGCGAGGCCGAGCGCCGGCCGCTCAGGGAAGCCCTCGACGCAGAGCTGGGCACCTTCGCCGTCGATGACTTCCCGATTCCGGAACCGCAATACCGCGCAGTCCAAGCGATCGCGAACGACCCCATGAGCCTGATAGTGCCGTTGACCGCCGTCGCCGAGCGACATTCGATGAGCAAACGACACGTCGAACGGATCATCAAAGACGACCTGGGCATGTCTTTCGTGCAGTGGAGGACGCGGAGGCGACTCAACCTTGCTCTGCGCAGAATCCGCGCAGGATTCACAGTTGCGTCCGCTGCCCGATCCGTCGGCTACCTCGGATCCGATGGGCTCATCAGGGCGATCAGTCGCCTCACCCACCTCACCCGCGAAGAGCTCTCCGGCGACCTGGCGGGTGCGGTCGCGGACTCCCGCACAAGGTGACCGATACTCCGGCTATCGCCGCTCGTGGTGACCGCCGGCCTACCGGACAGCCCCCTCAGAACTTCGGCACGTCGGCGATCAGCGCCCGCGTGTACTCGTGCGATGGATCCTCGAGCACCGAGGCGGTTGGTCCGTAGTCGACGATCTTGCCCTTGTTGAGCACCGCGAGGTTGTCGGCGATATGCCGCGACAGCGCGATGTTGTGGGTGACGAAGAGCATCGCCAGCTGACGTTCCTCCCGCAGGGTGCGCAGCAGCGCCACGATCGACGCCTGCACGCTGACGTCGAGTGCCGAGGTGATCTCGTCACAGACCATCACCGACGGCGCGTTGAGCAGCGCTCGAGCAATCGCGGCCCTCTGCCGCTCACCGCCGGAGAGGTCACCGGGACGCCGGTGATAGAACGACCGTCCCAGCCGCACCGAATCGAGTGCTTCCTCGACGGCGGCTTTCCGGCTGGCGGCCGTACCGTTACCGCTCATCTCCAACGGCACCGTCAACGACTGACCGATCGATCGCCGCGGGTTGAGCGAGGAGAAGGGCGACTGGAACACGTATTGGATGCCCACGCGCTGTTCGTTCGTGCGTTTGCGCGTCGACCGTGCAAGCTCCGTTCCCCGCAGCTTCACCGCTCCTTGGTAGTCGTCGTTGAGCCCGGCCACGCACTGTGACAGTGTCGTCTTGCCCGATCCCGATTCGCCGAGCAGCATCGTGCACTCCCCCGGCTCCAGGACCATATTGATCCCGTCGAGGATCTGCGCCTTCCCGTAGGCGAGCGCCACATCCTTGACCTCGAGCAGAGGCGCATTCGCCGAGGCAGACTTGCCCATCTCCTCCACATCGGAGACATCAGAATCAACCGCCGAGGCGGCCGCCACGTCAGCATCGGACCGATCCGATCCCGAGTCGGCGAGCTTCTCCCCCGTCGACACGAGGATATGTGTCTTCTCATCAGCCTCGGCGACGGCTTTCGCTTCCGCGGCCCCGTCGCCGATGGTCTTGCGTCCGGCAAGATCGGGCACAGCCGCCATAAGCATCTTCGTGTACTCATGCTGGGGGCGTTCGAGCACCGCCGACACCGGGCCTTCTTCGACGAGGTCGCCGCGCAGCATCACAGCCACCCGGTCGGAGATGTCCTTGATCACCGCAAGATCGTGGGTGATGTAGAGACCGGCGACGTTGTTCGCCACCGTCATCTGCCGGATCGTGTCGAGCACGACCGACTGCGTGGACACGTCCAGGCCGGTGGTCGGTTCGTCGAGGATGAGCACGTCCGGGTACATGGCGAAGGCCATGGCGATGCCGATGCGCTGCTGCTGACCGCCGGACAGCTGATGCGGCCACCTCTTCTGATAGGCACGATCCCCGGGGAGCCCGACGTCGACGAGCACCTCGGCGACGCGATCAGTTCGCTCACGATCCGAGGCTCCGAAGTCGTGGATGTCGAGGACCTCCCGGATCTGCTCGCCCACGCGCATGGCCGGGTTGAGCGAGAGCGCCGGGTCCTGAGGGATGTACGCGATTCGGGATCCGCGCAGATCGCGCAGGGCCACCTCGTCGAGGTCGCCGACCTCAAGGTGGGTGGCGTCGCCCCGCGGCCAGATGCTCACGGACCCGGACCCGAACTTCAGGCCCTCCCGGAAGTGCCCCATGCAGGCCAGACCAGCCGTGGTCTTACCGGAACCCGACTCCCCCACTAGCCCGAGGATCTCGCCTCGGGACAGGGCGAAGTCGACGCCGTGAAGGATCTCGTCGCCGGCGTTCGTGAGCACGCGCAGGTCGCTGACGCGCAGAACGATCTTCTCGTTCGGTTCGTTCGCATCATCGTGGCGAACGGTCTCTGTCTTCGGGCTCATCATGCCTCCACGGATGTCGATGCGGTGGCTCGGGCGAAGGAGTCCGCGAGCAGGTTGGTGCCGATGGTCAGCAGTGCGATCGCGATGACCGGCAGCAGCACACCCCAAGGTTGGATGGACAGGGCGATTCGGTTCTCGTTGATCATCAGACCCCAGTCGGCCGCGGGCGGCTGCAGACCGAGTCCGAGGAACGACAGCGACGCGATGTAGCCGATCGAATAGGTCAGACGCAGTCCTGCCTCCACGCTCAACGGACCGGTGATGTTAGGGAGCAGCTCACGGATGAGCACCTTCCACCGGGGCATCGCATACATCTCCGCGGCCTTGATGTAGTCCTCGGTGATGACGCCCAGGGTCGCGGACCTCGCGACACGGGCGATGCGTGGTGCGTGGGTGAGGCCGATGACGGTCACGAGCACCCACCCCTGCGGGCCCAACACGGTGATTGCCAGGAGGGCGAACACGAGCTGCGGGATGGCGAGTATGACGTCGTTGAGCCGCATGATCACGGCGTCGAAGGTTCCTCCGACATAGGCGGCGAGCATGCCGATGATCGCACCGACGACCATGCCGAGCGCCGTGGCGAGCACTCCGTAGACGATGAGTGTCACTCCGCCGGCGAGGAACCGGGAGAACACATCGCGGCCGAGGTTGTCCGAGCCGAACAGGCCGTAGGGACTGAACGGCTTCGTGACGAACTCGGTGGCGGTGTTGCCGGTCGCCCAGGGCAGCAGCAGCGGACCGCACAGGGCGAGCGCGACGACGACCACGGTGATGATCAGGCCGATCTTGCCCTGTTTCTGGGCGAGCACCCGCTTGTAGAAGGGAACGTAGGTGGTGGCGGATTCCTTGGGCACCTCAGCGGCATCCGTGGCCGCGGACTTGAGGTCATCAAGGCTGTTGGCGTCGGTGCTCATGCTGCGCTCCTGAGTTTCGGGTTGGTGAGGATGCCGACGACGTCGGCCGCCAGGTTCACCACGACGTAGACGGCGGCGACGAGCATGGAGATCGCCTGGACGACCTGCACGTCACGGTAGGTGACCGCATCGATGAGTGCTTGGCCGAGCCCCGGGTAGCGGAACAGGAACTCGACGACGACCACTCCGCCGGCCAGCCAGGCCAGCTGGATCGCGACGACCTGAGCGACCGGTCCGAGTGCGTGGGGCACGGCGTGGCGCATGATCACGCGCTTCTCCGGGACACCCTTGAGCCTGGCCATCTCGACGAAGCCGGAGTCGAGGACTTCGATCATCGTCGCTCGCATCATCCGCACGATGTAGGGGGTGACGACGAGGACGAGTGTCAGGGTCGGCAGGATGAGCTGCTCCGGCCGGTTCCACACGGGTTCTCCCGGCGGGGCCAGGGTGACGGCCGGCAGGATCTGGAATACCGAAGTGGCGAAGATGGCGATGAGGCCGATGCCGATGACGAACTCGGGCATGGCCGCCAGCACGAGGCTGACCCCGGTCATCGCTTGGTCGCGGCGCTTCCCGCGGTGCAGCGCCTGAAAGACGCCGAGTCCGATGCCCAAGGGGACGGAGATAATCGCGGCCAGTCCCATGAGGATGAAGGAGGCCCCGATCCGATCACCGAGGAGTGCCCCGACGGAACCTCCCGTCGCCGAGGAGGTTCCGAAGTCGCCGACGAAGAGTCCTCCCAGCCAGGTGAAGTACCGCTGCCAGGCGGGTTGGTCGAGTCCCAGCTGTTCGTTCAGGGCCGCGATGCGCTCCGGGGTGGCCTGTTGGCCGAGGATCGCCCGGGCGGCGTCGCCGGGCAGCAACAGGGTGGCGCCGAAGACGAGCAGGGAGACTGCGACGAGGATGAATGCGGAGAAGAGCAGCCGCTTACCGATGACTTTTCCGAACATGTCAGACCTCTCCGATCCATACGCGGTCGAATCTCCAACCGCTCAGGGGTCGTCCTGTTGAGTTGGGGACGAGCCCTCCGACGTACTTCTGGAAGGCGTCGACCTGGTTGGCGAAGCCCCAGACGATGTAGCCGCCTTCGTCGTAGAGCATCTTCTGCAGCTCGTGCTCCAAGTCCCGGCGCTCCCCGGCGTCAGGGATGGCCCGGGCCTTGTCGAAGACCCTGTTGAACTGCGGGTCGTCCCAGTGGGTTTCGTTGAACGGCGACTCCGCCAGGGAACAGGAGATGACCTGCGGCATGAAGTCGCGTGTGTACCAGAAGTCCTGAGCGAAATCCCATTGGAGGTATCCGTCGCCGAAGAACGTTGTCGCATCGACCTTGCGGATCTTGACTCGGATTCCGGCGTCGGCGGCCTGCTGGGCGAAGACCTGGGCGGCTTCGACGGCTCCGGATTGGATGGGGGCGGTGACGAGTTCGACGTCGAGCCCGTCGGGGTAGCCCGCCTCGGCGAGGAGCTTCTTCGCTTTGTCCAGGTCCTGTTTGCGCTGCGGGAATTTCGGGTAGTTCTCGCTCAGCGGACCGAACATGTCGTTGCCCAGGGTGCCGTAGCCGGAGAGCACCTGTTCGATCATCTGCTCTCGGTCGACGACGAGCCGGAAGGCCTGTCGGACCTTGACGTCGTCAAAGGGCTTCTTGTCCACGCGCATGGTGAAGGGCAGCCACATGCCGGTCTTCGAGTTGAGGATGGACATGCGCTCATCGGCGTCGATGACTTCGACGAGGGCGAGTGGGATGCCGGCGATCGCGTCCACCTGGGTCGACAGGAGGGCGTTGATGAGGGCGTCGTCGTCGTTGAAGTTGAGAACCTCCACCTCGTCGAGGTACATCTTGTCGAAGTCGAAATAGTGCTCGTTGGGCACGAGCACCGTCGACTGGGCGGCGGTGAAGGATTTGAGCTTGAACGGTCCCGAGCATACCGGGTTCTCCGGGTCGTAGCCGACAGGGACGATGGCGGCGGTGTATTCGGCGACGGCGTCCTTGAACAGGCCATTGGGTTCGCTGAGGCGGAACTCGACGGTGCGGTCATCTTTGGCGACGACTTTCTCCAGCATGGAGAAGTTCGCGGCCGCAGTCTTCGGATCGTCGGGGTCGTTGATCCGCTCGAAGGTGAACACGACGTCTTCGGAGGTGATCGGCTTGCCGTCGGAGAACTTGATGCCCTCCTTCAGCGTGCACGTCCACACGGTGGAGTCGGAGTTGGCTTTGATCGATTCGGCCAGCAGCGGCACGACCTGGGAGTCGTCGTCCCAGCCGTAGAGGGCGTTGTAGAGGTTGACGGCTCGGCAGACGTCGCCGTTGTTGACGGGGATGTGGGCGTCGACGGTGTCCGCGGAGTTGCCGCCGGTGACTCCGACTCGCAGGGTTCCGCCTTTGACGGGCTTGCCTGCGTCGGCGGCACCGACTTCCCCGCCGCCGCAGGCGCTCAAGCCCGCGACGCCGGCCACGGCAAGGCCCGCGCCCAGCGCTTGTCTTCGGTTCGGTGTGTTCATGTGCCTTCTTCCTAGGACGTCGGTTCGGGTCGACCAGCTGCGGCGACCCGGTCTGACTTCGGGTGTCGGGAGTCGTCGGTGGACGCGTCGTTGTTGAGGATGTGAGCAGCGAGGTAGCTCTCGAGCATGGTCAGTGCCTCGTCATCGGTGATGGGCATGTGCTCGGTGGTGCGGGCAACGCCGAGGCCGTCGATGAAGATCGACAGGGATTTCACCATCAGTGCGGTGTTGCCTTTCCGGATCGTTCCCGTGCGCTGGCCGCCGTCGATGACGGTGGTGATCATGTCCATCCATTCGCCGTAGACGGCGGTGAGGTTCGCACGGGCGCTTTCGTCGGTGGCTGCACGGGCCCAGCATTGGAGCCAGATCGACCACACTCTCCGGATCTTCGGGTCGACTCCGGCATGGATGCGTGCGAAATGACGGAGCACGCCGATGGGGTCGGCGGAATCGTTGAGGTGGCGGGTCTCGGCGATGACATCGAGGGAGTGGCGCAGGGCCGCCTGCAGCAGCTGGTCTTTCGTCCGGAAGTGGTAGTTCACCGCCGAGGCGCTCACCCCGGCCGCATCTGCGACGTCTTCAGTGCGGACCTTGTCGATGCCGAGATCGGCATAGAGGCGCCAGGCCGCAGCAATGATCTTCAGCCGATTGCGAGTGCCCTTCGACATCCAGTCCTGTTCGGAGGCCGGCCCGAGGGCCGCTCCCCCATCGGCTTGCGCCATGCGCGCATCACGCGCGAGATCTTCTGCGGAATCGTCGGCAGGTGATTCGCTGAGAACAGGAGGAACGTCGGCGACCATTGTTCGCCGAGGCGGCCGTGCCGTTCGCCCGGTCGTCAGCCAATCCGTGGTGACCCCGGTGAGTTCGGCGATGTGAGAGATCTCCTCGACCCGGAATTTTCGTGTTCCGGCGAGGGATTTCGACAGTTTGCTCGCGTCGAGGCCGATCTGTCGGGCGACTTCGCTGTGGTTGATTCCCGCGTCTCTGATGGCGATGCGGACACGACTGACCAGCGATTTCGGTGCGCTCTCAGCGCCTTCGCTCGTCGTGACCACCCAAACAGTCTGCACATTAGTTGCGATTTTGGCAAGACTTACTGGGGTTTTGAGTAGTTGATTGTGATGCTCGGGTGTGCCGACGAAGAGCATTTCGCAGACAGCAATCTTGAGGTTCATCAGCAAGTTGATACCCATTTATCGAGCAGGGACGATAGAGTCACATTCAACGAACCTTGGCGGTATCCCCTTATCACTGCCGCCGATCCCCTGATTCCGGTATAACGCAAGGAGGCGTTACCAGGATGTGGTACTCACCGTCGTCGGTGCGTTCGTTTCTCGCCGACAGGTTGACTCCCGAACGCAAGGCCTGGTTCTCTCGAACTCGTCATGGTGAACAGCCCTGGCAGAAACCGGCGTCTCTCAGACGTCGAGATTCGATACCGAGCCGATCCCCGACAAAGCCGTCGACCTTTGACGCTCGTAGCGAACAGACCGAGGCGCTCTCAGCAGTGCGCTCTGCCTTGGCGGATTCCGACATCGAATTCGCTGAGATTCCCCGGCTGAGCCACTTCCGCCCGACTCTGGTCGTCGATGCAGAGAACACCAATGCAGTCGTGTCTGCCTTGCTCGGTCTTCCGAATGAGGGAAACGATGCGAGGGACGGGAATGAAACCTGGTCGGTCCGGTTCCGCAATGTCCGAGGCGCGATGCTGAGCCGACGAACTGCTCGCGAACGCCCGGCCCGGATCGGCAGCGTGACGTGCCTTCGGCGCCTCCGCGCAGTCAACGGCAGAGAACTCACCACCTCGGCGCTGACCATCACAATCGAACTGTGGAAGAAGGTGGGCGATAACGCGCCACGAGCCGACGGGGCCAATCACCTGCCGGGGACTCTGGTCCGACGCCAGAATGATCACTCTCTCACCGTCGACTACATCGAACCGACGGTCTGGCATGCTGCCGTCACCAACAACAGTCGGCTCAGACTGCCGGCACCTCATCTTCGAGTGCTCAGCGAACCGGTCGACGCCGTCTACACCTGGGTCGACGGCTCCGATCCCAAATGGCGCGCGCGGATGCAGGCCGCTCGAGACGGTGCTGACCTGAGAACGAACGCGCCGAGCTCCGTCTCTGACTCTCGGTTCACTTCACGCGATGAACTGCGCTTCTCTCTGCGTTCGCTCGAATACTATGCATCGTGGGTGCGTCGGATCTTCATCGTCACGGACGGGCAGATTCCATCGTGGCTGAACACCGACGATCCGAAGATCACTGTGGTCGACCACCGCGACATCTTCTCCGACCCCAGCGTGCTTCCCGTCTTCAATTCGCACGCCATCGAATCGCAGCTGCATCACATTCCGGGACTGGCCGACCACTACCTCTACCTCAATGACGACTGCTTCTTCCTCCGCCCGACCGACCCGGAGCTGTTCTTCACCGCGAACGGCCTGACCCGGCACTTTCCCTCGGCAGTGCCCGTCGATATCGGCAGTTGGACCCCCCGGGACCTCCCCATCATCTCAGCGGCGAAGCGAGGGAGGGACTACGTTCTCGAGAAGTACGGTCACACAATCACCCATCGGTTCAAACACACCCCTCACCCACAGCTGCGAACGGTTCTTGAGGCGATGGAATCCGAAGAGCCCGATCTGTTCGCCACTGTCGCGGCGTCACCTTTCCGTGCTCCGGAAGATGTCTCCATCCCGTCATCCCTGCACCACTTCGATGCGTTTGCAAGAGGCATGTCCGTGGAAGGACGCATCGGGTATCAGTTCGTCGACCTCGCCGAGGAGGACCTCGAGCTGCGGTTGCTCAGAGTCGCCCGACGTACCGATCTGGATGTCTTCTGCCTCAATGAGACCGACCTGCCGGAAGGCTCTGAGGAAAGAGTCGATCAGCTCGTGGCTCGTTTCTTCGATGATCGTTTCCCGGTACCGTCAAGCTTCGAGAACGACCGGCCCTCGAATAGTTAGAAGCCGTGAGGCCGCAGACCGGTAGTGGTCTCATCTGGGACGACGCCGACCGATCATATTCTTCACGCTGAGTGGAATTCCCAAAAGTTTGTTGAGCCTCCGGTCGGTCCGATTCGCCGTGGCGCGGACTTCTGCCGCCGACGCCTGTGACCTCTTCAAGGCGGCTTCGGTCCTCGCAAGTCGTTTCTCAAGGTCACGTACACGCTTCTCGAGCTCGGCAGACCCGCCTGACCCGGTCCCGGATTTCAGCCCTTTCTGGGTCTTCTTGAGGGCAAGGTAGCGCTGCTGCAGCACTACGGCCATACGGACGAACTCCGGTGGACGATCCTGCCACAGACTCGTCTGCGGTTCGGGGAACTCAGTGGCGTCGAGTCGGCGACCGTAGTCGGCCAGGGCCTCTTCCTGGCCGGGTTCGTAGATGTGCGAGAAACCGTTGGCGTGGATGAAGTCAGCCAGTCGGTCGAATCGTTCAGGCTGGCCGCGGTTGAATTCGGAGAAGTCGGCCCTCTCGTAGAGTTCGGCGACCGTCAGCGGTGCTTCCTCCACGGTCAGGTCGATGGCCGGAACACCGTGGTATCTCGACAGTTCAAGCGTCCGACCGTCATGAGCGAGGACGATTCCGGGAGTGCCGGCGAGGATGCCTGCGACGTTTCCGTGGATGCGGGGTCCGAACGAGAAGCTCAGCTCACCCATCCTGCGCATCCACTCTGGAGCATCCAGCTGGAACTGGGCCTTCTTCTCCGTGAACTGAGGATGGCTCCGGTCGAGGGGCAGACTTCGATCATGCCCCTGGTAGGGGTCAGTGCCCCACAACATGAACTCCAGCGTGGCGAGATCCTGTGGCATATACGTGGCGTCGTAGTTCGACTCTGCGTCGCGGATGAGTTCTCTGCCGAAGGGATTGTTCGTCTGCAGGTTGTAGGCGATCGGCGATCCCGACGGCAGCGCGTCGGGTTTGTCCACCCGATGCCCGCGACCGTTCATCGTCATGGAGGGACACCCGACCACGATGACGTCCTTGAAACCGAGGGACTTGAGGTACTCCGCGGTCAGCTCTCCCCGCACTGTCAGCGCGCTGGATTTCTCCAAAACCGCCTTGGCGAATCGTCTGACCGTCGGTTCGATCTTCTTCAGCGCGGCGGGGTCGCCGTCGAGCGGAAGCTGAGCTCCGCCGGAGAGCATCAGGAAAGGGATTGTCAGTTTTTCGATGAAGTCGGTGGTGCGAGCCAGCTCTGCCTCGAACCCCGGTCGGAAGGCGTTGGCAAGCGGCAGAATGAAACCGTCGTACTCGTCATTGACCTTCGGCGCCATCGCGCCGTTGATCTTGTAGCGATTCGCGTCGACCACGGTGTCTGCTGTCGAGAACAGTTTGTGAGCGGCCATGCCGAAGATCAGGTTGCCGTTGTTTCGCCCGATGGTATTGCGATCGAGCGTATCGAAACCGTCGAAGACCTCGAACGGAGTCTTGCCCAGACGCATCAGAAATCGCTTACTCATGTGCACGCCACCATTGGTCGTCGGTTGAGAGACGTCTTTGCCCTCGAGGCACACCCTAGTCCCTACCGATGGCTCGGGCCACCGTGGTCGAAACTCAGAGCTCTCCCACTTCGGTCGAATGTATTCGGCATCGCCTCCTGCCGGATGGGACGATGTGGACCTAGACTGGGACTGCGTGGAACATACCCGACAACGATGTTTTGGAGGAATCCACAGTGGAGTTGAGGAACCTCTTCGCCCGCTCGGCGATCAGAGTTCTGGGGACAGCCAGACGGACATTGAAGAAGGCGACGCGTACCTCAGCACGAACTCCCGCCTCCGGACCGGTGAACTCTGCCGGACTGGCTTCGCTCGACCTCGTTCAGGCCCAGAACCTGCTCCACATCGACCTCGCACCAGCCTCACCCGTCGTCCCGAGCGGACTGTGGGTGGAACATGACGAGGATCTGCACCGCATCGGCTCGCTGGAAGAGGTGGACTCCGACGCCGACGATAGCGGTGGCGCGGCTGTTCGAACGGCGACCATCGACCTCGATTCACTCATTGAGAACCTGTCCGACTGGACTTCGCCTCCGCCGCCAGGCGCCGATGGTGATGAGACAGCCGGATTCGTCCTGCGACTCTACGTCGAATATGCCGACTACGACGTGGACGAGATGCCGAGTTCCACCCTCGAGACCTCAAACGACGGCACGACTGTCGCTTTGGTCCGGCTCGGACGAGCCACAAGCACTCGCACTGAGAATCTCGCCTACCGTCGAGTCGGTTACCGCGATTGCTATCCGCTGGTCAACCGCAATGGTCACATCGCCATCGAGGTGGATCGTCCTCACCGCCCCTTTGCCGACGTTCGGAATGAGGGGCTGACGATCCGTGACGGCAGGCTTGAAATCGAGGGCCGGGTCATCGCACGGGGAACCGAATACTCAGACGCAACCCTCGTCGTGGTGGGCCGAACCTCGGGATTCCGTGCCACTGCCGACGTCGAACTCGCTCCCAATGACGAGCTGTCGGAACGACGCTTTGGACTCAACTACTACAGGTTCTCCGCAGCTCTCGACTTCAACGACCTCGTCGACGAGATCAGCGACGACAATGCCGACTTGTACCTCGACCTCGCCCCGGTCCTCGGCGATGAGCCCAAGCGCGCGCGAATCGGGAAGAGCCGTTACCTGGTCCGCTTCGGCACCACCGGCAGCACAGTGTCCTCCGGCAACAAGACCGTTTCCATCATTCCGTACTACACGTTCAAGGCGAAGTATCCGTCACTCCACCTCGAGACTTTCAACGCCTCTGCCTTTGACTATATGCATCGTCTGGTGGCAAACCGGCGGTCCTGGAATCCTCCGAAGTCGTCTGATCGCAAACCCGTCTGGTTGATCGGCGAACTGCCGTATAAGGCACAGGACAACGGACTCCAGTTCTTCCGATACATGCGGGACGAACATCCCGAAGTCGATGCCTACTACGTCATCGAGCCGGACTCCCCCGAACGGGTCAACCTCGACGGCTACGACAACGTCATCGACTTCCGTTCACATGACCACATCCAAGTGGCGCTTGCCGCCGACAAGATCATCGGAACCCACCACCCAGACTTCCTCTACCCGACGAGGGAGCCACAATTCGAGAGAGCGCTGCGGGCCGATAAGGTCTTTCTGCAGCACGGAGTCACCGCCGCCAAGTGGATGGTGCCCAACTACGGACGATACGTGCGTGGGTTCGACGTCGATCTCATCACCGTCTGCTCCGAACGAGAGAAGGAATTCTTCGTCAAGGATTTCGGCTATGCCCCTGAGCAGGTGGCAGTGACCGGCTTTGCCCGGTTCGATGCACTATTGGCAGACGACGTCGACGTCAATCCCGACCAGCTGATGATCATGCCGACCTGGCGTCCGTGGTTGCAGGACCCAGAGCGTTTCGTCGAGTCCGACTATTTTCAGAGATGGAAGTCCCTGCTGACCAGTGACCGATTGCGCGCCCTGATCGAAAAGTACGATCTCACACCGATCTTCTGTCTGCACCCGAACATGCAGCAGTTCAGTTCGCACTTCGATGGCCTCGGCATCCGAATCGTCGTCCAAGGCGAGATCGACGTCCAGCTGCTGCTCAAACAGAGCTCGATGCTCGTCACCGACTATTCGAGCGTCGCATTCGACTTCGCGTTCCTCCACAAACCCGTCGTCTACTACCAATTCGACGACCACCGCTTCGCCCAACCGCATGCGGACCCGGTGGCAGAATTCCCCGGACCTGTTGTCGCCGAAGAGGCTCGGGTCCTCGACGCGGTCGAGAGTGCGTATGAGTCTGGTGGGGCAATGGCTCCCGATTTCCGCAGGCGCGCCGACAGGTTCTTGGCTCACAGAGACACCTCCAGCCGAGAGCGCATCTTCGAAGCGATTCAGAACTCGACGAAACCTGATATCACCATGGCCGATCGGGTCCAAAGCGAAACGGCACAGTCGGTCTACCGGGTCGCGCGGAGAAACAGGTACTACCTGCCGGTGATGAAGCGACTCTACAAGCTGATGCGTCTGGCTCCGCTCGACGAGCAGACGATCGTCTTCGAGACCGGGCAGGGGAAGCAGTACGCCGACAGTCCTCGGGCAATCCACGAGGAACTCATCCGACAGGGCGACACCCGACGAAAGGTGTGGATCTACCATAAGCGACTTCCCGTGACCGACCAGCACACAACGGTGGTCAAGCGTCACTCCCCCGCCTTCTTCTGGCATCTCGCGACGGCGAAGTACTGGATCAACAACCACAACTTCCCCAACTACATTCACCGCAGGGATCAAGGCGTGTACATCCAGACCTGGCACGGGACACCGCTGAAGCGGATGTTCCTCGACCAGGACAATTTCTACGGCCGCGATCCAGGGTATGTCGACCGTGTCAAAGAAGCATCGGCACAGTGGAATGCCTTGGTGTCTCCGTCGCCCTACGCCACCAAGGCAATGCGATCGTCCTATGGATACACAGGCGAGGTCTATGAACTGGGGTACCCGAGAAACGACGTCTTGAGAGGTCCGGACACGGATGAGATCAGGGCCGGCGTCCGCCGTCGTCTCTCGATACCCCGGGAGCGCACCGTCGTGCTCTACGCGCCGACCTTCCGCGATGACCAGCCCACAACCCGAGGCCGCTTCGCATTCCAGTGGCCCTTCGATCCGCAGGACTTCGTGGAACGATTCGGCGACGACGTCACCCTCCTCGTTCGCACCCACTTCCTCATTAATACGAAGCTCGAAATACCGGAGGAGCTGAAGGCCCACATCATCGATGTCAGCGGATTCCCCGACATCAATGAGCTCTTCCTGGCCAGCGACATGCTGGTCACCGACTACTCCTCGTCGTTCTTCGACTATTCGGTCCTCGAGCGTCCCATCATCTTCTTTGCCTATGATCTCGAGAACTACCGGGACAATCTGCGCGGTTTCTATCTCGACTACGAAACGGAGCTGCCTGGACCGGTGGCCACAACATCGGCAGCGCTGTTCGCCGAAATCGACAGAGCATCCTCGGTGACGGAAGAGGACAGAGAACGACTGCGATCGTTTGCGAAACAGTACGCCCCCAACGATGACGGACACGCGGCAGCGCGAGTCATCGATCAACTTCTGTAGGACCGCGGGCAACGGCCCGGGCACGATGTGGAGGAACGATGTTCTCACGGCGTAAGAAGTACCTGCCCGAGGCAACTGTCTACGGACTCATCGGCGGAATCCCGAAGACGTTCGGCGGCAGAACCGGTGTGTGTCTGCAGAGAGCTGATGCATTCGCAGAACTCGACGGTCGGCACGTCGAGATCCTGACGCTCTCCCCGCGGAACGACGATCCGGAGGCTCTGACCGCTCGGTTGCGCGGCGAAGGGAGGATCGGCAAGAAGGTCACTGTTCGCAGTGTGTGGGCCGACCTGAGGCGAGCCTCCCCGCACGACTTGGCGCAGATCGCGTCTCACTCGACGGAGTCAATCACCATCGATCCCGCCAAGCTTCCCGACTTCGACGGAAAGCCGGAGATCAAAGAACTGGATGATTCAGGAAAGACGCTTCGGTCCGATCGGTTCAGGGAGGACGGGTCCCGGTATTTCAGCTACCGCCTCGGCGGCGAAAACGAGACGAAGAGCGTTGCAATCTTCGACACACGTGGTCGACCCATCGCCCAGTGGAACGAGCAGTACGAACTCTACTTCGCATGGTTCGACTGGCTCATCGGCTCGGAGCAGGCGATCATCATCAACGACGGCCCTCCCCTGGCCCGCTACCTTCACCAGTACCAGCGGGAGAACGTCATCCTGGTGCAGACTATCCACAGCAAACATTCGGCTGACCCGACCAAGCGCTCGGAAAGGCTCGGATGGACCTATACGCCCGCGCTGAAGAATGTCGATCGCTTCGATCTCTTCGCCGTACTCACTCAGTCACAGCACTCTGACCTCACCGATCTGAACTACATCATGGACAATGCGGCGGTTCTTCCGAACATGACTGCCGCGACACCGATGCGCCGGATCAAGCCACGGTCACCGGGCACTGGTGTGATGCTTGCCCGAACCACGTTCCTCAAGCGGATCGACCACGCCATCACCGCTGTGCACAGTGCGAGGCAGTCGGGCACGGACGCTATCCTCGATATCTACGGAGTAGCGGACGAAGCGCAGGAGCCGCTGGAGACTCTCATCGAGGAATTGGACACGCATGGCACCATCGCTCTCAGAGGGTTCGACCCCCGCGCCAAGCAGAAGTTCGAGCAGGCGTCGTTTACTCTGCTCACCAGTGAATATGAAGGCCAGCCCTTGGTTCTTCTCGAAAGCATGGCTGCCGGGTGCATTCCCATCTCCTACAACATCAAATACGGACCTGCAGACATCATCACCGACGGCGTCGACGGATTCCTCGTCCCCGACGGTGATATCGATGCCATGGCCCGCCGAATCAAAGACCTCCACACCATGGACGAGCAGAAACTGATGCAGATGAGACAGGCCGCGATCCGGCGCGTCGGTGATTTCTCTCCGGAGAAGATCACCCAACTGTGGGGTGCCGCACTGACGCGTGCAGTATCGAACAAGCAACGACCGGCCGAAGTCGACGGGAACGCACGCCTGTCCAGCGTCAGAATCGAGGATGGAGAATTGGCTCTGCGGGTGGTGCTCGGCGGAGATGCTGCATCCGGTCCCGAATGGGCTCTGCTGTCGTGGACCGAGAGAAAGGGCGGACGATTCGGTCGACTGCCGGCCCGACTTGAGCAGGTCGACGGCGAGACTCAGGTCGTCACGACTGCTCACGCGGATGACTTCGCCGCCGTCGACCATGGGCACATCGACTTCTGGATCGATCTGAGAGTCGCCGGCCATCCCTGCAGGCTCCGCATCAAGGGGGCCGGCGACCTCGAACCCCAGCCGTTGGGCCATTTGGAGGTGTATGCGACGAGGTTCGGCAGCCTCAGCCTCCGGTTTCCTGCGCTCGACTAGTTTGCCCACTATCCATCCGGTCTTCTGCCTGCGGGAACCGGATTTTGCACTCTTGTCAGCCTTCGGCCCGCTGCCCCTCGGATAATCCGAAGGAACCTGCGCGAGGCTGCAGCACAACAAGCCACGGGAACCCAAATGAACAATGAGAGGATGAACACTGGGTTAAACTCCCATGGGACTACTGAATAAGTGCGAATCCATCAGCACTGAAATGCAAAGCGAGGTCAGAGCGGTAAGTATCCGATCGGTGGCGGTTCAGGACAATGACGAGGGTGTCTACGTCTCCGCTGAAATCACCATGCCGGCGGCAGAGGGCGAAGCATGGCTTCAGCTTCCTGAGGACACGAAGACTGACGAAGAGGCCGCCGCAGACGCTTTTTTCATCATCGGTTTGATCCTGGCGATCGGCAGCGACGGCGTACTGGAGATGGATCAGCCTGTCTCGAGTCGGCTCATCTACAACTCACAAGCCGCACAGGACATTCTTCGCACCTGGTACCCCAAACAGTTGGTTTCTGCCCGTCTCGAAGTCACTCCACGAGCGCAGGACAAGGCTCCGTTGCTTGAGAAGACCGTCTCCTGTTTCACCGGCGGAGTCGACTCCTTCGATACTCTCATCCGGAACGAGTCCGACATCGACGCACTCGTGTACATGCACGGCTTCGACATCCCGCTTTCGCGGACAGATGTCCGTGAGCCGACATCCGCACACCTTCGACAAGTGGCCGATTTTACGGGCAAACAGCTCATCGAGGGCTCCACGAACATTCGCAGGTTCCTCAATCGCGCCGGCAAGTGGCCCACTCTGACTCATGGCGCAGCCTTGTCATCGATCGGACACCTTCTGAGTGGCCAGTTCGGGCGGTTGATGATCCCTGCCTCTCACACCTATTCCGACACTTTCGCCTGGGGTTCACATCCCCTGCTCGACCACCTGTGGTCGAGCAACCGACTTTCGGTTGTGCATGACGGTGCCGGATCCACAAGGGTCGACAAGACCAAACGTGTGGCCAAGTATCCGGCGGCCAAAGAACATCTGCGCGTGTGCTGGCAGAACACCGGAAAATACAATTGCGGAGTCTGCGACAAGTGTGTAAGAACTATGGTGGCACTTTCGCTGAGCGGAGACCTGCCCGAGTTCAAAACTTTTGATTCCGAGATTTCTACCGACGCGAGCCGCAATCTCAAGATATCGGGGGTGAACAGCCTTTCGTTCGTGAAGGAGAATCTCGAGTTCGCCAAGGAACAGGGCGATACCGAAATCGAAGCCGCGTTGAACTATCTCGTTACTGATTTCGAGACTCGAAAGAAGTCGAAGAACGCTTCGGCGGAAGTAGCTTCACTGGAGCGGAGAATTGCTCCTCTCGAACGCAAACTGGCTCGCATGGAAACTAGTGTGAAAGCAACCAAGACCCGAGCAATTGCCGCGGAGAAGTCGGCGAAGAAGCTTCAGAAGATGCTCCCGATCCGCACGTGGACAAAGATCTCCAATGCACGGCACGGCAAGTAGACTCGCCGGTTGCGGCTTGAGCTCGAAGACTGAGCCACATCAGGCAGTCTAGAGATTCGTTTCAGGTCGGCAAAGTGAGAAGAGTGGTCCGCTTCTCGAACACATCATTCGAGAAGCGGACCACGCTTTTACTTCGAGAATCGCTCGGCTGCATATCAGGTGGCAGCGCAAAGATGTCGATTCACCTGACCCCAGGTAGACGCCTTTTCGCGGTCACGATCGGGTGACGAGCTTCTGCACTTTTCTCAACCCACGGACTACGCGCTTCCCAATCGAGTCAGGCGTTTCCGTCTTCGTTGAAGTCTTCGCAACATCCATGCTGATCCGCTGCTGGTAATACTCGTAGGAGCGTCGCAGCTTGCGTCGCATCTTCTCTTGGTACTGTTTCCGAGACGTCCCGGCGTAGGTCGGCATTTTCTCTCTCAATTCAGAGAGCGAATAGGCATCAGCCTCTGAATTCGGGGCAACGATGCCTTTCATGCCAGTGAACAGTGTCCTGTAGACGGACATCAGCGTATCTGGGTCTTTCGCAACGCCTTCGCTCATGGCAACGTCCAGCGCTTCCAGAACCCTTGCGGAATTCCAATCTGAATCCTCGAGCGCTCGTTCGGGGTAGCCCATAGACCGATAGAAGTCTGGCACTTTGAAGTTCCAATTCAAACCTATCGAAGGAATTCCAAGTGCAAATGATGTGATGCTGGCATGCAGACGGTAAGCGATAACTCCGTCGCACTTCTGCAGTTCGGCGATCAGCTCTTCGGGAGCGTTGAGGGTGACAGCTGCCTTCTTATTCGGTACTCCGTGGTACCGAACGAGTGAGTCGAGAAATATCTCGTCGGAGAAGTGGCCCGTGGTAAAGATCCTATAGTCGTCTCCGCGGGACTCCAGCTGACTGATGATGTCGAGCCAGAATCGACGCTGATCGGCTTCATTGAAATCGATGCCGTTGTCTTTGAAGATTCCAGCGCGGGTCACCACCAGACCGATGCACCTGCCTGAATCTGTCTGAGAACTTTCAGCGGGCCGAGAATCGACGCCGAATACCGAGTCCGCCAGAACCGCAGGGTCGGAAACGAGCGCGGTGGGAGTCTGGGTCCCCTCCACATATTTTGTCGCTGACTCCAGGTCATCTCGGGTCGTCAGTTGCCGTACTACGGGCAGACGGAGAGCCTGCTTCAGCTGCTGTGATCGTTCGTTGGTCTCCGAATACGGCTCCACACCGATGCTTGAGAAGAGCACCGGAACATCGTATTCAGCCGCAAGCTCCAGGGTTCGAATCGTCCGGAGATAGAAGCTCTGATAGCGATAGTTGAACAGAGGAGCACCCCCGAATACGATCACGTCTGCGCGAGAAATGGCTCGTCTCGCGGGTTCGAGGAGAGACTCGTCTCGGGTGCTCATGTACTTACGGCTGATGATGCTCGCGGCTCGGCTCCGAATCGTCAGCGACTTCGGATCGATTCCAAGGTTGCTCCCGACCGCTTTCAGCAGACTGATCACCGATGCCTCGATGATCTGATCACCGATGTTGTCCGAGTCGCGGTTGGTCAGCAGCAGCACTTCAGTGTTGGGCATTGGAACGGACTTTCTATCTTGGAGCGACAGGGTTCAGGCCTTCTGGGCTTTGAGCGCGAGTTTTTGATAGTTCTCGTATGTGCGACGGAACTTCCGGTTGACGCGCTCCCTATAGCCTTTGGGCCCGATCGCGACCTGCCGAGGCAGGCCGTCCCAGAGATCGTCAAACGCAAATGGCTCGGCTCCGGATTCTGGGGCAACCACACTGCCGATTCCGGAGAAGAGCGTGTCGTACACGGATTTGAGGAATTCGTAGTCCTTATTAACGCCCTCAGCCATTGCTGCTTCGATCACAGGCACGACGTCGGCTGCAGTCCAGCGTTCCGATGCGATTGCTCTCTCCGGGTACCCAACGGACTCGTAGAAGTACGGCACCTTGAAATTCCATGACAGGCCGACTGAGGGGATGCCTAGGGCAAAGGAGGTGATACTGGCGTGCAACCTGTAAGCGATGACTCCGTCACAGGCCCTCAGCTCTCGCAATAGTTCATCAGGCGTATTCACCGTCACCGCAGCTCGTGCGATCGGAATGCCCTTGTCCTTGACAAGCGAGTCGAGGAACACCTCGTCAGAGAAGTGGCCGGTGGTGAAGAGCTTATAGTCGTAACCGCGCTCCTCGAGCATCGCCATGGTGTCCAACCAGAACCGGCGTTGATCCGATTCCGAGAACTCGATCCCGTTGTCGGCAAAGATACCGGCGCGGGTGACCACGAGCCCGATCCGCTTCGGTTTGGTTTCCGCGACCGTGGACTCCGTCGGTTTCGAGCTGCTCACCGCTGGGGCAGAATCAGCTGCCGACGGCTTTGCAGATGCGACAACACGACGGAGGATCCTCTTGAGCTTGCGTTTTGCTCGCACTGGTATAGACGGCACCGGTTTCGGCGCGGGAGCCGGCTCCGGTTTCTTCCGGTACACGATGTCGGCCAAGACTGCCGGGTCCGCCACATGTGCAACCGGGATATCAGTGCCTTCCACGTACTTTCTCAATGACTCGACGTCGTCTCGAGTGGTGATCTGCCGGACGACGGGGACCGCCAAAGCTTCTTTGAGTGCGATACATTTCTTGTTTGTCGGATCGAACGCCTCGACGCCAATGCTCGAGAAGATGACGGGCACACCGTACTCCTGCGCTAGCTCAAGAGTCCTGATAGTGCGCAGATAGAAATTCTGATACTTGTAGTTGAACAGCGGAGCGCCGCCGAAGATGATCAGATCGGCAGCAGAGATGGCGTCTCGCGCCGGTTTGAGCAACTCTTCATCTCTGGTCTTCATATATCTCTTCGAGATGATGCCTGCAGCGCGACTGGAGATCACAAAATCGTCAGCGGTGAATCCGAGATTCTTCATCACCCCTTTGACAATCGAAATCACCGTGGCCTCGATGATCTGATCTCCGACATTGTCGGAATCACGATTCGTCAACAGCAGGATTCGAGTTGGGCTCATTGTGGTTCAGGTCTCCTCATCACCGGGGCGAACTTCGCCATTATCGAGATTGTGGCATGAAACGCCATCCAAAGTTCGGACCGTGCGTCCGCAAACTCATCTGCGGACGAGGGGCCCATCCTCGAACGATCTGATTGTCCGGGAGACTCCTTCGGACAACGACGTCGTGGCAGCCCAGCCGAGCATCTTGAGCCGACGCGAGTCCAAACCGAGTGAAGCCACTGGAGAGTAGGAACGGCCGTCCTCTGGATTGGCGAAGTCCAGTTCGAGATTCATCTCAGGTCGAGCCCCGGCAAAAGTCTCGGCGAGCTCACGGATACTGATATTCCCTGAGGGATCGGCGACGTTGTAGACCTGTTCTTCGCCCAGCAGATGCGCAAAGAACAGCCCCTCCACTGCGTCGGCGACATAGGTATAAGTCCGCGTCGCAGCGCCAGCGCTCATCATCCGGACATTGCGTCCACGGACGACATCTGCCAAGAAGTCAGCCTGTACCCGGCCGTCGTCGAGTGCCATGCCTGGGCCGTAGATGTGCCCGAAGCGCAGGCTGAGGCCCCGAATGCCGAACTCGTCCGCATATGCGGCGAGAGCGGTCTCAGCGATTCGCTTGCCCTCCGAGTAACTGGCCCGGGGAGCGAAATGCTGGAGTGTTCCCTCGTCGTCCTCACCTATGAGTTCGCTGCCCGCGACCGCACCATAGACCTCCGACGAGGAAAGGAAAGCGAATGACTTTCCGCCTGCTTCGACTAGTGCGTCAAGAAGGTTGATCGTACCGAGGGTGTTCGCCTTCAGCGTGGTCACCGGCGATGATTTGTGCAGACTCGGACGAGCCGGAGAGGCTCCGTGGAAGACAATTGAGAACTTCCGTTCGAAACGGCGAGTGTCGATGACGTCGCCTGCTAGCAATGTGAAGTCAGAACGGTCAGGGGCAGATCCGAAGCGCTTCTCCGCCTTGGCCGGGTTCCGGACCATTCCTGTGACGTGGAGTCCGAGGTCATAAGCGTCGTTCGCGGCCAGCAACGAACCCACTATGTACATCGGGATCATGCCTGAGGCCCCGGTGACGAGAATCTCTGCCTTCCGGAACTTCTCCCATGGCAACTCTGCAGCAGCGATTCGGGCGACGTCGTCAGCGAATACAGGTGTATCGAAGAGAACGACGTCCGTGGAGTCTGCGTCGGAAGCGATTGTGCGGTCCTCACTCGCCACCGAAAGCCTCCCTGTCTTCGATGAGGGTGAGGAACGTCCGGCAGACATAGTAGTCCGAGGCCGTGGTGATCTTGATGTTAGTCCGCGGACCTTCCACTCGATGAACGTCATAACCAAAGCCGTTCATCAAGGTACAGGTATCGATGGAATCGTTCTCACCTTCGGCGACAGCACGATCGTATCCGGCAAGGACATCCTTGAGCGGGAATGTCTGAGGAGCCTGGGCCGTCCACAGCGGGTCCCGCGGAATGACCTCTTTGACTCCCTCGCCCTCTTCGACGACGACGGTTTCCGTCATCTTGGTGCATGTGACGGCCGAACCGAACTCGCGTGCACTGGCGATGTTCCTCGAGACAAGATCAGCGTCGATGAGCGGACGTACACCATCGTGGATGAGCACGATGCTGTCCGGGTCGTTGTGTTCGGCGACGACCTTGAGAGCGTTATGTCGTGATTCCTGACCGGTCGATCCGCCGTCCACGATCCATTTCACTTTGTCGAGCTCGTACCGCTTGACGAGGCGTTCCAGGTGTTCCCGAAACTGCGGAAGAATGGCCACGGCAATGGCATCGATCTCGGGATGCTGCTCAAAGATGTCGAGCGTGTGCACGATCACGGGTCGGCCATGAATCTCCAGGAACTGCTTCGGACGGGAGCTGTGCGCCATACGAGCTCCGACGCCTCCTGCGAAGACTACTGCGATGTTTGCCATTGGTTCTCTTCGTCCTCTTCCTCGGTCTTGTAGCTGCTCTCGGAGTCGTTGTCTGTCGGCTCGTTCAGCTGGTCCTCTTGGCCGGGCGCACCCGGATCTTCCTCACCGACACGTTCGGTGATCTCTTGCTCTTCGCCTTCGGTGGGCACCTGCGGTTCCGAAGCAGGCTCGCTGAGGATGAGGGAGTCGATCACCCGGTCGGAATTGTGAGTGTCCACATAGTCGAAATTCTCTTTGACGAATTCCTTCGTCTCCTTGTTGCTCAGTTCAGGCGCGCGGATGAGCTCGGCCAGTTCATCGAATGTAGTGGCGATCTGTCCGGGAGCAGCTTCGCGATAGTCTTTGTGCATGCCTCGGGTTGCCGAATACGTGTCGAGGTCGTAGGCGAAGAAGATCATCGGACGCTCAAGCAGCGAGTACTCGTAGATAACAGAGGAATAATCCGTGATGAGTACATCGGAGATCAGCATCAGGTCATTCGTATCGGGATATGCGGCGACGTCGATCAACCGGTCGCTGAACTCCTCCGGAATGGGTGCTGGATCCGGCACGAAATGGTGCTGACGGAACAGAACGACCGTATCCTGACCGCAAGAATTGTAAAGTTCGCGGAAATCGATCTGTTCATAATCGTAGTGAGCATCGCCTGAACCACGGCCCCGGAATGTGGGAGCGAAGAGGATCTTTCGCTTGTCCTTTGCCGCCGGGAAATCAGTCTCGAAGTCGACGAGGACTTCCTCGGCACGCCCCTCGCGCAGGAACCCGTCGATCCTCGGAAGTCCGGTTGCGATGACAGCCTCTCGCTCGATTCCAAACGCTTCGCTGTACACGTCGCGCAGATGCTGGGATCCGCAGATCGCGTAGGAATAGAGACGATGCGCGTTCTTCAGATTCGGCGATCCATATTGCCCGAATCGGCTGTAACCCACTGATTTGAACCCGCTGCCAGCGTGCCAGAGCTGGATGATCTTCTGCTCGTCTCGATTCCCCAGATCTTTGAGGATGGCGAAGTAGTCGTCGATGAGGATCGTGTTGGCTTTGCCCATTTCCCAAGCAAGGGCGAAAGCGCTCTGGCGGCTGCTCGTTCGCCCCGTACGGAACGAATAGCCGAACTTGAACTGAGAGTCGAGACCCCGTTCGAGCATACGATCGTGGACAGCTTTGAGATTGCCCTGCATATTAGGACGGGCTTCGGACGCGAACAGGATATTGCTTCCGTCAGACGGCCGTTTGTGCGCGGAAATGGCGAACACAGTCCGAAGAGCCTTCCGTTTGGTCTTCGTCCACCTTTTCCGAGCCTTCGACTTCAAACGTGCCATGGTCGAAGACGGCTTCTTTCCGGAACGACCGAATGAGTAGGTTCGCATGAGGAAGTAGGGAGCAGCTTCGTCGTCCGAAATGCCAAACGTCACGGTGTAAGCAGAAAAGTTCTTGTTGTAGACGAAAGCTCGAGACGCGTCGCCGAGTTCTTCGGCTCTTCTCAGCGGATACGAGGCCGGGTGGTTCTCCTCGCCTCGGCGAGCGATGAGGTAGTAGGTTCCGTTGGGAACCTGTGCTCGTCGATTGAACTGCGTGACATTGATGGTCAGCCGATAGCGCCCCTCCCCCATCGGCTCGGACCGGACCGGAAGCTCCACTTCGTAAGGACGCGAGTTCGGTGTAAGAAAGAAGGAGTCAGGCGCTTCGCCGGAAAACCTGACGACAAATGTCAGAATCACTCGTTCCCACGAGATTCTTTCAATAGTCAGATCATCTATCACGAATGCCCCTCACGCGCCCCGGCATTGCACTACCGACGTGCTCCATTTACCACCAGTTAACGTTGGTAGCCTAGCAGTTCGCTCAGCAGCCACAGAACTTGCTGGCGCGCTCGGCCGCTGTCATCCGTGTCCGAGCTGAAAAGTTCCTACCATCGGGCGGATCACGATAGTCTGGATCGGTCTGCCACTGACGCCTGCGGGGTCACGCCGGCACCTCCGTTCCCCCAAGACACGAGGAGTTCGAACCGTAATGAACCCCCTCCGCACAGTTGCTCGCAACGCACTTCGCTCACGTGCTTGGAAGAGCACAAGTCAATGGATTCGAGGCACGGAGCGATGGAACCGACTCGAGGACGAGTACGACGGCAGCTACGTCAAGGCCGAGGTGGTGGTCTATTTCGGTGATCGGAGCTCGAAGTTCTATCAGCTTGAGCAGTGGATTCCCGTGCTTGAGGAGCTCCACAAAACGCATAGGGTCGTCTTGGTCATGCGTAAAGGCTCCGCTCTGCTTCGGACACTTGAGACCACGAACCTTCCCGTGGTGTTCAAACGCAAATTCGACCCGTTGCACACCTTTTATCACGCCAACGACTTCACGTTGGCGCTCTATGTCAACAACGGAATGACGAACTTCCAGTCGCTGGCCTTCGCCCCGATGGTGCATGTACACGTCAATCACGGTGAATCGGACAAGCTGAGCATGGTCTCCAACCAAGCCAAGTCCTACGACAAGGTGTTCGTCGCCGGCGACGCCGCCATCGAACGGCACCGCAGAGCACTCATCGATTTCGACGAGTCCGCCCTCGTCAAAGTCGGACGACCACAGCTCGACATCGAGCGTACCGTGGAGCTGGAGCCCTCAAACGCGCGAACCATAATGTATGCGCCCACGTGGGAGGGTGAGAACGAATCCAACAACTACACGTCCGTCGATCTTTTCGGTCCGCAGATCGTCGAAGCGGCATTGCAGTTTCCCAATGCCCGAGTGATCTACAAACCGCATCCCCGAGTTGAGACATCCAACGACCCGGCAATGACTGAAGCGAACGCTCGGATCCTTGAACTCCTCGAGGCGGCTAACGATTCGATCTCAGACGAGTCCATGCAACATCAGGTGCTCATGCAGGGCGATATTCTCGCGATGTTCGACGCGGTCGATCTGCTCGTCACCGATATCTCCAGTGTCGGGCTCGACTTTCTCTACCTGCACCCCGAGAAGCCGCTTGTACTGACGGATCGCCGCAATGACACCATTTCGCTCAACGCCGAAGCGCCGATCAGTCGCGCCACTCCGATCATCGACCGAACGACGGCCGACGGTTTGGACCTGATGTTCCAAGCGATTCTGTCCGAGGATTCGGCTGCGGAGGCCCGTCTCGATCTTCGTCGTCACTACTTCGGCGAAGGAGGGAAGGGAACATCGACAGTCCTGTTCACCGAAGCAGTGTCGAAACTGATCGCCGCTCGTACAGTCGACCTGGAGCACTTCCATTCCGATGACAGCATCAACGCCGAGTCCGAGGACGAATCCACCAGCGAATAGAAGGCGGCGGTAAGCAGCTCCACCTGGCGGCGGTTTCCCAGTTCAGGGTGGTTGTTCTTGCTACGCTGATTTCACAGGTCGTACCGAGAGGTTCCCGTACTTCGTGGAATACCATTCCCACTGCCCTGTCCGCATTGCACGGAATCCTTTAGGGAGTCGAATCCTTCGCTTCGACTCCCACGGGCTGCGGGGCATTCGGAGATAGACGTCAAAAGTCTCCCCCATCGCTTCAGAGAAACTTTCGAAGTCGACGTCGAATGACACCGCATGTCGTCTGCCCAACCGGCCAGTGGACGTCAAAGAGCCTCCACACACGAAGAAGGTATTGACGTCGCGTGCAGACACGACCATCTCCACGTTTTCTCTGACGTCTCGACGGAGGTCGGCGAATTCGAGTTCGATCCGACAGCCTTCAGACAAGCTCTCACACGTCGCTCTTTTCACTGCGACAGGAGAGCCCGATGATTGGATGAGATCATCATAGACCTGCGCCACCGGCAATTCCTCGATGACCGATTTCCAGCGCCGGTACCCGGCTTCAGGCAGATAATTCTCGACTGTATCCATGGCAGAGCTGCGCATCACCGAAACGGAATCTGCGCTCAGAGAGAGAAATTCCTCGATCTGATCGGCCAGGGCCTCGACATCGCTCATCGGCGTGATGAAACCATTGCGCCCCTGCTCGATCAAGTCACGCGGCCCGTAAGTGATGTCGTAGACAATCGGAATGCACCCGGCGCCCATCGACTCCATCATCGACAGCGGAAGCCCTTCACTCGTGCTCGTCAGCATGGAGAATGAAGCAGACTTTAACCTGTCGGGGACATCGTTGACGTAGCCAGCCAATTCCACTCGATCGCGAACATCGAGAGCATCGACGAGGCGTTCCAGTCGGTCTCGCTCCGGTCCCTCCCCCAAAATGGTCAAAAAGACGTCGACTCCGCGGTCACGCAGTTTCGCCACCGCCCGTATAGGATGGTCCACACGTTTGAGCTCGATGAGGTTGGCGATCATCACCGCCTTGTTGATCGGCCGTTCTTTCGGGGCCTGCGTCAGCACCGACCCGGCCGGCAGTTCACCGGTCAGAAGTCTGATGTTGTCGTCAGTGAAACCGATGGCGCGAACGGCATTCGCCTGCTGACGTGTCTGAACACCCACCACGTCGAAGCGGTCGAAGTTGCGCACAGTTTCAACTCTGCGAGGAAGCACCTGGCCATGGTCGCCATTCCACGGATGGCGAAGATGAGTGCCGTGGAGGAACAGAACGAGCGCGAAATTCCGATTCGAGATCTCGTGGATGAACTCGCTGACCTTCTTGTCATCAACGATGACGACAGCGGGTTCTTTGTTCACAACTGACTTGATCCAGGAGTTGTAGAAATCTCGTGGACGTCGCCACTCTGTCATCGGCGTTCCGTCCAGCGAATGGAGGATGAACCTTCTGCCCAGTTTCGGATCCCGGATGTCCGCGACAAGAAGACTTCCGTCTTCCCTGTAGTAGTGACGACGGATGATCTTGCCGCTGCGCGCGTCACGGACCGCATCGTAGAAAGAGGTGATGTTCTCGATTTCACCGTCCACATCCGGAATCGGACTCCGCGGCTGCTCGCCCGCGAGCTGCGAGAGTTCGTGGTCGGACCTGTTGCGCAGATCCTGCCAGATGTTCACCAGATCGACGTCATCGCGCATGCGTCCCGACGAAATCAATCCATCTCGGATCTCATCTGTGTCCATTCGAGGGCTGAACGTCAGGATTGTCTGCGACAAGGTCTTCCCGAAGCTCTGGAAGCTGCGAATACGGCGAAGCGCCGCAGTCGTCATCCCACCCATAGATTCAGGGATCCACCACAAGACGTTGTAGACGTGCACTTCATCGGTTCCGAGCTTGTGGTCGGACTCATTCCGGACCCGAAGGTTGTCGTTGGCGTCATACGCCTGTCGAGCCATGAACTTCACAAGTGGTACCCTTCTCAGCTCTGGTCGTGCGTCGGTCTCAGCGGCACTGATCAACGTGAAAGTGCCATACGACCATAGTGGCGTGTCTGACGACGCCAGTTGACGAGCTTAGGGCTGTCCGAAGTCTCCCACTGTGCACGTACGTTCCACTCGTCGCCGATGTCAGAGTACCGCCCACAGATGATCATCTGCATTGCATCAACATAGCTCAGCTTGAGGTCATCCATCAGACCGATGATCTTGCTGACGAGATCTTCGCTGCGCAGCTGGCTGAGGTTGAGTACGGCAATCTGCGGGTCGAAGGGAACGAAATCTTCGGTGAGGCCGGCATGACTTGCGAAGACGAAGTTGAGTGCTCCGACATGATCGTCGCCGAATGAGCTTGCGATCCTCCTCATCAGAGTGAGACCGCTGGAGCGGTTCTTCCTCACATCATGTTTAGCGGCGATCAGTGCTGTCCCGAGGTCAGCCTTCGAGAGCTCCACGATGTCTGCGGAGAACTCGCCGGCTGCGGGAACAACTACGAGGCGTTCATGGTCCGGGAACAGCACCGGAAGCAGAGCCTGTGCCAGGTCGTTCTCGTTCGTGATGTCTGCATAGGACAAAGCGCCCAAGCTCTCGACGGTTCCCAGCGAGAGCTGTGCCTGGATCTCGGCGACGACTTCTGCACTCGCTGCTCCTGACGGCAGCCAGATGCGGTACCGTCCGGAGGCATGGGCGTCGATGGACTTGATGGCCGTAGAGACCAGAGATTCTTCGCCTTTCTCGACGGTCATGAAGACGTCTGCGACCTGTGCTTCGGGAGTTGCCTTGTTCACCTTGCTCACTGCCGCATCGATCGCAGTGCTGTCTCCGATGGGAAGCTCAGCTGTTGCCAGATACTCATCGGCGGCGGCCATGTCGTCCGCAGTGATCTCTGACCACTTCGAGTAGACCTCGTCTTCCGAAGCTCCAGTCGCGATGAGCGGGATCATTACGGACAGTTTGTCCAGGATCCCGTCCCGGATGGCGTCGAACTCGTTCTCGTCGATGCCGATCAGCCCACCGAAACGTGAATCCGATTTGTTCTTCGGTTCGAAATCGACCTCAGCACCCACCGACCGCGCGGGCAGGTTCGCATGGAGCCGCGAGGTGAGAACTCGCTTGTATTTGTAGGCGTAGTCGGCGACCCAGTTGCGAGCAAGTTCCAGGTTCTCGGGGAAGCTCTTGTCACGGATCGCAGTGACTGTCTGCTTCTTCTTCGGACCTTTTCCACCCTTGGTCCAATCGATTCGCAGCGTGCCGGACCGGCGGTCAGTCGGCGGAGCAGGAAACAGAGTATCGACCGTGGTGGTGAGGCAACCGGAGAAGAATGCCGGTACACCGACCGCTCTGAGCACCGCGACCGACTGCCAGTCACGGCATCCCACCGGGCCGTACTTCTTCAGGTAGTCGATGGCGTCGGGGGTGAGCATCTCCGGGTACCGGACGAAGACTGAGAGCAGAATCGGCCGCAGGTTCGGGTGGAACGGGATGTTGAATGACTTTCCGAAGATGTCGTGCATGTACCAGCCGAAGGCGATGTACCAGGTGTCTTCCGGAATGTCCTGATAGACGTTGCCGTCCCTGTAGACCTCGACGAGGTTGAGTTCAGCTTCAGGTCCAGCGTACTTTCGTTCCTCTTTGACTGATTTGCGGAACTTCTTGAAAAGCTCGGTCAGCCCCTGGTCACCCGAGAAGCTGAGGTTTTTGTACCGCAGAAGATGACCGATCGACGCAATCGTTTGGATGTAGTCGCCGATGTTGCGTGAACGGATCCCCGGCTGGTCATAGCTGAGCACACCGAAGTTGCGCTTGCCGACTGTGGTCGGGAGAGGCTCGAGGTGCTTTCCGCCCGGAAGCCAAGCGAGCATTCGGTTGAGCTCGTAGCGTACCGCCGAGTCCATCTGATCCGACGGCCTATCGAGACGTGCCTCGACGAGGGTGCGCACATGGTCGAAGGCTCCGATGCAGAATGCCGATTCAGCGGTGCGCAGCACTGCTTTGTCGCTCCAACGGTCGGTTTCGCCGGTTTGATTCGAGTGGTCGAGAAGCGGCAGAGCCTCCTGCCCGAGTGTGTCGATCGCAGTAGGAAAGTATTCTTCGGCTGCGGAGACGATGATGTCGCGGTCGTCGATCTTCTCAAACTCGGCCCACGCCACTTCCGGGTCTGATGATCGCTGATACGCCATTCCGAGGATCACTCTGCCTGCTTCCTCGGTCGACACGTGACTGCGCAGATTCAGTCCGATGGACACAGCCTCCGCCAGGTATCCCTCTCCGACGATCACTCTCCCCGCGTCAACAACTGATTCCCCGAGAGCTTCACCCTGTGCCAGTGCTTCCGAGAGCGTCGCGTGAGCCTTGACGCGAGCCAATTGGCGCGATTTTGCGTCGACCTCTCGAGCTGAGGGTGCAACGGTCCAACCGTTCGTGTCTTCCGCCGTCTTGCCTTTGAGCCCTGAGGCCAGCGTCTGATACGCGCGAGCGGTGTCCGTCGCAATCTTCTTCGCAGAACCGCCAGACTTCCCCGCTCCAGCTCCCCCGGCGGCACGTTCACGCACGTATTTCGTTCCCGAGGCGCGCTCCACCACGGGCAGGGCTCTACGGGCGATTCCGTGGACGACTGGCTTCACCAGTTCGCGTCCCTTGCTGAAGTATCGGTCGGCGGCGTTTCGTCCAGTGGTCACTCGTTCGTTCCTTTGCAGAGGTTTCGGTGATCGGTCGTTCGTAGCAGTCGGTGGTCAATAGCAATCAGGCACACGGTATACGACTTGACTGTCAGTTCGTTGAACCGCAGTGGTCTCAGTTGAAGGTGCCGAGGCCCGTCTTGCGGAGGCTTGCGTCGAATTGCGGGGCAAGAGTCTGAGCATAGGTCGCAGTAATGTGCGCGGTGTCGAAATAGGTGATGACGCCGCCGATGACAGGCTCGCAGCGCCCCTCGGGGCAGAACCAGTCTTGGGGGTAGATGACCGACATTTTCTTCGAGTCTATGGTCTTCGCAGAGGCGGCGAGCGGGTCCATCCAGTGCCATGATTCCGGAGTTCCAGAGCACTCTTCGAGGTCGTCTTCGTGCTTGGCAACGCAATCCGGCACGGTGACACCTGCCCCGCCTGGGTATGGGGTATCCCGAATGACAACAACATCCAAATCAGCATCGACCCAGCGCTGCAGGATCTCACGATGTCCTTCAGGCGCCTTCTTCTCTGTTTCCTCCCAGTCCATACCCTCCAGCGGCGTGGACTGCCGCTCGGAGGTGATGACTGCGTCGAAGCCTCCTTCGGTCGTTCTCTTCGATACCCAATCGGCGTATTCCTGACACCCCTTGGTTTCGTCCGGCGTCGAAAGGTCCTGAGGCAGGGTAGAAATGCTGCAGTTCGAGGCGAGGAAAGTGGTGATCGTCAGATCATGCTCGTCCGCCAAGCGCTCGAGTGTCGGCAGCCAATGACCGGCATGCGAATTTCCAACCAGCGCGACATGTTTCGACCCGTCTCCATAGGTGCACTCCGGTTTGCTCGCATATGGTGCACTGGCCCAGCAGCCATCGGCATAGGCTTTTGACTTGTCTTTCTTCGCCGCAGCGGGCTCCATCTGCAGCGAGTCCTTGTCTTGGCAATTGGGGTTGTCCTTGGCGCTGGGAAGGAGAATCCCGGCGCCAAGGCAGGAGTCGGGATCGTCCAACTGGGCCTGCAGTTTGTCTTCGTTCTGCTCGACGATGGTGTTGGCGATGACCATCTGGCTGAGCCCCAGGGCCGCGACGAGAGCCATAGCAAGTGCCGCGAACGCGAAGGTCTTCTTCGAACTGCTGAAGAACGACGACTTGCGGAATCGGTTCTCGACCCAGGTTGTCGAGGCCCAGGCAGCGATGATCGAGACCAAGATGATGGCGATATTGTCCAGGACGCCGAGACTCTCCGAGCGTCCAAGCTTGGCCGAGAGGTATGGCACGAGGACGATGAGGGGCCAATGCCAGAGATAGACGGAATACGAGATGTCACCGAGGAAGCGCACCGGACGCAGTGACAACAGTGGAAGCACAGACGCCCGGCCCCGGGAGTCGGCGAGGATGACGAGTGCAGTCGATACCACCGGGACCAACGCGATGTAGCCGGGGAACGGCATGTCCGCGCGGACGAGGAAGGTGGCCGCCACAATTCCGGCGAGACCGATCCACCCGAGCACTGAACTGAATGGAATCCGCTCGGGTCGAACATAGAGCACAAAGACGGCGACGAGGCCGCCGGTGGCCAGTTCCCACATCCGGGTCGGAGTGATGAAGTAGGCCATTGCAGGTTCGTTGGCGGTGTACCAGACAGAGAAGACGAACGAGGCAAGGAAGATCCCGAGGACGGTGAATCCGACGAACTTCTTGGACCGTCCGAGTTTCGTCCCTACGAGAAAAGCCAAGCCGATGATCATCGGCCAGACGAAATAGAACTGTTCCTCGACCGACAGCGACCAGAAATGCTGAACGGGCGACGGAGCATTGTCCGCAGCCAGGTAGTCGACGCTGGATACGGCAAAGTCCCAATTGACGACGTAAAGCCCCGCGGAAAGGATCTGGCGTCCGGTATCGGCCCAAATCGATTGTGGAGCAACGAAGAAGGTTGCGATGCCGACGAGGAACAGGACGAGCAGCGACGCCGGCAGCAACCGCCGGACCCGCCGTGCCCAGAACTTTGCCACGTCTCCCCAACTCTGTGGCGGAGACTTGATGAGGTGGCTAGTGATCAGGAAGCCGGAGATGACAAAGAAAACGTCGACACCGACGAACCCGCCGACGAACCGATCGGGCCACAGGTGATAGAGCAGAACGATTCCCACGGCCAGGGCTCGCAGCCCCTGGATATCGGAACGGAATCCCGAGGTTTTGGGCACGCTCGACCTCTGTGGGGAGTTTTCAGCGACGGGGGCTGTCGACTGCATCAATCGGCTCCACTCAGTTTCTCAGCCGGTTGGTTCGGACCCGACTGCGGTCCCTGTCATTACTCGCTTCTTTCGTACGCGGCAGTCAGCATGTTCCCCGGAGGCTCCTCCAATTTGATTGCTGCTGTATCGGGGCGCACCGTTCCGCCGTAGCGGCGTGAGGTCACACGATGGGCGGCCGGCCGTGCCGGGACATTCGAAGTACACCTCTTCTTGACAGCTTCTGCCGGTCTTCGTCCTGACCCCACGGGTCGAGACGCCATCCGGCACGCCATCCTTCCATCCACGCTTTGAGTTGGTGTGGCTTGTTGGCCCACTTGAAGAACTGCATCAATGTCCATGAACCCACATAGGCCCAGCTGAACGGCCACGGCAGATTACGCCGCGCCAGCCAAACTCGGTTTCTCGCATTCATGTAGAAGTATTCGTCGTGGCGCCTCGGGTCGATCACCGGGTGGGCGACGGCGAGGTCACCCATGTACCAGACGATGTAGCCGGCGTCCCAGACTCGCCACGCGAGTTCGATTCCCTCGTGTGCGTACCAGAATGGTGCCGGCCATCCTCCGCACTCGTCGAAGGCTCGACGCTGCATGCAGACTGCGCCTTCCCACACCGAGAACACATTCGATGAATGGTCGGCGCTTCCTTTCTTCAGTCTGGGAATCCATCGTTTCGGTGCATCTGGCCCACCGGGTTCCTCGACCCTTGGCTGGATCAGCCCGATACGCGGTTTTGTCCGCATCAGTTGGGCCATACGCATCAGCGACGTGTCGTCCGGCAGCCATGCGTCATCGTCGAGAAAGAACAGGAACTCGCCGTCGACGTGGGGGACTCCGGCATTGCGACCTGCAGGGATGCCAAGGTTCTCCGGGAGCCCCAACTTCTTGACTTGGTCCGGGATGCCTTCCGGCTCCCAGCCGTTTCCTACGCAGACGATATCGAGATCGACGCCCTTCTGCGCCAGCAACGACTCGAATCCTCGGTTGAGATCGTCCAGTCGTTTGCCCTGGCTGAGAACGACAACGCCGAATGTGTAGCGCCTATTGTCTTCGAATCGCTGGGAAAGGATCCGCGATGACTCGCTCATGACAGCCTCCTCGATGCCATGATCGACATGAAATGCCCGATAACGGAGAGCAGGCACAGCGGAGCCATGATGAGGACGAGACAACGTTCACCGAATAAGGGCTCAGATCCTGCCGATGCTGCTATTGCTGTGACAATGCTCGAAGCCAGTGCCATCAAAGACATCTCTACCGAGTGGAAGATTCGGTGGAAAGGCACGAACCGAGCGATTCGTTTGAGTGTGGAAATGACTCCCGGGTTGAGCGCGGTGGCTTCCTTCGAGTCCGCGAGCTTATCGAGTCCATTGAATGCACGGGAGACATGAACCATGTCGTTGAGTGCTTTGTTCAGAAGCACCAACCCGGCAAGGACCGTTCCGGCAAGCAGGAGCGGGTAGGACCCAGCGGGGTCGTCGATGAGATTGTTCCACTCCCCCACAGCTCGGATTCCGAGTGCAACTGCGACCAGCCCCTCTGTCGTATAGTGGCCGACCTTATCCAGAAACACACCTTTGGCGCCGCTGGTTCCGCGCCATCGGGCGACTTCACCGTCACAGCAGTCAATGTACATCTGGACTTGAGAAAAGAAGACAGCAAGGATCGCTCCCCAGATGCCCGGAATCAGAAGGCTGAAGGCGATGCACCAACCGGCCAAGATCATCAGGCCGGTGACACCATTTGCGCTGATCCTCGTGCGCACGAGCAGCATCGTGAAGTAGATCGAGATATGGCGGAGGTAGAGTTGCGCCGACCAGTGTTCCGCGTTCTTGCGACTGCGGACCTCTATCGGCTGTGCTTTCGCCCGAAGCTCCGACAATGTCGGATGTTTAGCCGAAGACTTTTCGGGCACGTCCGTTCCTCTCAGATCCATCGATGATGTCCAGCAACGATAGCGCGAAGTTCGCGCCGTTGCTGTCAGGACTTGCCCAGCTCGCTCTTGATCCGCGTCGTCGAGATCTCGGGAGTGCGCGGCAGATAGACGACTTCGCATTTCTCCTTGAGGAAGTCGAACTCTCCTTCCCAATCGTCACCCATGACAAAGGTGTCGATGTGGTATTTCTCCACGTCGGTCGACTTCTGCTCCCAATTGTCTTCAGGAATGACGAGATCGACATAGCGGATCGCTTCGAGCATGTGCTTGCGCTCTTCATAAGAGAAGTACGACTTCTTGCCCTTACCCGCATTGAACTCATCGCTCGACAGCGCAACGACCAGGTAATCGCCCTGTTCCTTGCATCGTTGAAGCAGCCGAATATGCCCATAATGGAGCAGGTCGAAAGTTCCGTACGTGATGACTCGTTTCATTGCTGATTCCGTCCAGAGGTCAAAGCTCACCTCGTGAGCCGCAGAATTAGTTCCGCGTTAGTTTATCATTCTGTTACTTAAAGTTAAGAAAATGTCACACGGCTCACTTGGCGTGCTTCAAGTGGTGTTCTTCCGAACGGTTTCTGATCACTTGTTCGCTTGATTTGATGAAGCGCGAAGTCTGCCGGCCGATTGCAGTATCCCCAAGATAGAACTGAGCCAATTCAGCGACCGATCCGGTTCGTGCATCAGCTTCCTCAATGAGGTCGACAACTCCTTGTCGGCTCCTTGGGTCGACTGCCGGGCATTGGTCTAGAAGCCCGCCTTCTAGCACCTCCGCAGCTGGTTCATGGGGTTTGACCATCACAAGGGGTTTCCCGGAGGCGAGCCAATCGAAGGCCACCGAGGTCATTTCGACGACGGCAAGATCGGCTTCGTCCAACTGCCATGACACGTCCGGGCTCTTGTCGACGAATCCACGGGGATCCGATTCGACGATCTCCGCTACGTCTTCTACAGCCTTCTCGAACTCATGACGCATCACTCCGGTACGTGGATGCGGTCGGAAGATCACTCGGTAACCTGCTTCGAGAAGAGATGTGACGATCTCCTCTCCGTTATAGGCGATGGTTCCATACGCCATCGACGGAGAGTCGCCTTCCCACGTCGGTGCATAGAACACCGCCCGACCATTGGGGTTCGTCTTCTTGAACTCTTCCCATTCGGACGGGACGGATCGGGGGCGGTCCAGTTGGGGGCGCCCAACATCGAACATGCGGTCCTCCGGCATTCCGTACAGTGCCTGCTCAATCCGGTCTCTCGCCGCCTGCCCGGCAGTGAACACGTAGTCATATCCCTTGAGCTGATTGGAGATCATCGAGATCTTCTCGCTCTCGCCATGGCTGAGATGGACGTGCGCTGGTTCCGGATATCGAAGTGCTTGAAAGTTGCTAGTCCCCTGGTTGACGTAGAACACCGCCCGCAGGCTCGGCGAGTGCATGAACTTGTCCAACCCGCTGGTCAGACGTGAGAACCGAACAGGAAAATCGGTAACTCCTTTGAGGTACTTTGCGACCATGGCATTCCGAACGATGATGCCGATGGGCCGATCTCCGTGGCCAAGCTCGATGAGCCGTGCCTCCAGCTGTTCGAAGGGCCACAGCCACTGTTCCAGCTGATAGACCGAGCTGAGATCCCCTGCAAAGTAAGCAGCTGCCACGAACTCGTCGTCGTCGTGAGGATGGAATTCATCAGACAGCCGAGACTCGCGAACACGCTCACGGAGTCTGAGCGCAGCGAGTTTTGCCACCGATTGTGCAAAGTTGGCACCACGGACTGCGGTGTGCGGCAGATCTGCCGGTAGGAAGGTCATGCCCACTATTGTGCATGCCTATCTGTGTTCGACCTGAACTCGACCTCCGTTCCTAGTTAATCGAGGTCAGCTACGCCCCGAAGTCGTCATCCGGAGCCAGCGGCTCAACCTCGTCGAGATCGGGTTCGGTGCTGAAGGATGCCCGAGGCGGATCCGGCAACATGTCGATGAGTTCATTGACGGCCTGCGCAATGATGTCGTGCTGATAGCCGGAGAGCCCGAAGACTCCGTGGAGATAGGCATCGATTTCCAGCTCGCTCAGCTCACTGCCCAAACTGGCGCTGTGCAGCCAGACTCCTTCGAGGGACAGCTTCCAGTAGTCGATCACCTCGGCCAGCTTTGCCCCTCTTAGTTGAATGGCTCTGTCCATACTCTCGTATTCGTAGCCCTCGAAAGATCGGATGGGTGCCGTTGGCGGCCAATGGGCCCCAGGATTCATTCATCTCGACGGTGTTCGCGCCGCCGGTTTCAGGGGCGGCCATGTCGCCAGAGACAGATCGCCCCTCACTCCTGCGAAGACCGAGCCTTCACCAGAATGAGGGGCGAAGCAAAGATCAACCTTCGAACAGCGGTGCGAAGCCTGCGGGCAGCTGTGAGCGGAGATCGTCGACCTCGCCCTCGGAGGCTGCGGCGTCAAGCGTCGAGATCACCGCACGCGCGTAGGCACGGGCGGTATCAGGATCGATCCCCTCGCCCAGCTGAACAGCCAGACGACGGAGGAAATCATCGACGTCGTCGGTCAGCGGCGCTTCCGAGCCGTGCCGTTGGAGCGGCTCCTGCAGTTCGGCAGGAAGCTGGGCGGCCAGATCCGCCGCCTCTCCGCCATTGAGCTGTTTGCCGAGGTTATCCAATACCGTCCTGGTCACGACGGCGGCGCTTTCAGGATCGCCGGGTCCGCCGATTTCGGTGACATTCTTGAGGAACTCATCACCGCGCATGTTCAAACACCATCCTCCCCCGTCTATGCGTCATCGCCGAAGACATGGCGACGCTGCTCGGCGTGGAACTCAGCCTCGGCGAGTTCGGGGCGGTCCTGCGCTGTCATCATTCTGTGCCAATGCGGATAGAAGGCAGGCAGCTGAGACGCCACAGTGATCCGATCCCGGGCGTCTGCCGGAAGCGTCAGCTCAGCGGCGTCGAGGTCCTCAGTGAGATGGTCGAACTTCCGGGCCGCGATCACCGTGCCGTCCACGCCCGGCCGATCAAGGATCCAGGAGATCACGACCTGCGGGATCGACCAGCCCAACTCGTTCGCAATCTGAGCGAAGAGTTCGATGAGATCATAGGCCCTCTTCTCATCAGTGACGTGGGGTTCCGGCCAACCGGTCCCCTGTCGGGTGTCCGAGGGCGTCTGCCGGCCGCGTCTGACCTTCCCGTTGAGGAGACCCTCCCCCAGCGGGCTCCAGCCGAACGTCGCCACGCCCAGGTCACGAGCGGCCGGGATCATCTCATATTCGATCTCGCGTGCCTCGGGCGTGTAGTACACCTGCTGTGAGATCGGGCCCTCGAGGCCCGCCAGCCGCGCTTCGTAGACGGTCTTCGTCAGCTGCCAGGCACTGAAGTTCGAGACTCCCCAATACCGGACCTTCCCGGCCCTGATCATCTCGTTGACGGTGGCGATGGTCTCTGTGATCGGCGTCTGTCCGTCCCATTGGTGGATGTAGAGCAGATCGAGATGATCGGTGCGCAGTCGTTCGAGACTGTCCTCGACTGCTCGCGTCAGATGCTGTCTGCTTGCCCCGGAGTCGTTCGGGCCCTCTCCGGTGGGCATCCGCGCCTTGGAGGTGAGGATGACTTCATCGCGTTTGTCGCCCATGATCTCGCCGAGGACTCTTTCCGCGTCCCCGGCCGAGTAGAGGTTGGCTGTATCGATGAAGTTCACTCCACGGTCCAGAGCCTCGCGGAACTGGCGTCGGGCGTCATCTCCGCAGACCCCTGCGATCCTCTCGAATCCGCCACCGGATCCGAACGGAATGGTCCCCAGGGCCAGCCGTGAGACGCGCAGGCCCGAGTTCCCGAGTTGGGTGTAGTCCATGAGCAGCTCCTCCTCGCCATATCGTCGGGTGAGCACGTGTGCGGACTGGGTCCTCACGATTCCAGAAGGTTGAGGGGCTTCGCTACCCCTCCCCTCATTGCAGGGACCGGGATACAATTCGGGCTTGTCACTCTTGTCGCCGCCACCCAGGTCACCGGTGCCGCTCGAGGGGATGATGCTGAATGATTCGTCGCTGCGATCGGTGCCGATATCGGTCGAGTGGTCCAAGGCGTAGGTGGACAGTGTCGTCGCACGACCACTGATGTCCCCTGTGAAGCGCTTGTCCATCCTCGCGGGACCGACCGACTTCCCGGTCATCGGCGCCCCAGTTGATGACAGGTCGACGGGGGTGAATGATTCCACGGCCTGCCACGGCCTCGAGTATCGTCAAAGAGCTGTTGGACGAAGAGGAGCACCATGGGCAGATCACGCAGGCACAAGGCCGAGCGACCGTCACTGCGTAAGCGATCGGCGGTGGCGAATACGACGGCCCCCGAGGAACCGATGCTCTTGAGTCGCCGGATCATCGACAGCGAGCCGCAGGAGATGAGCGTGGCCCGGTCCTTCGCCGAGGCGCTGTCCGCACATGACCTGGACAGCTCCGGCTCGTCCGTCCCCGGTTCGATCACACAGGTCGTTATCCCCAGGTCCGCTCCCGGGCTGCTCGAGGAGATCGCCTCAACGTGGCAGCTGCACCCGGTCCTCGTCGATGACCTCTTCCACGCGAACCAGCGAGCCAAGATCGAACGCTACGACGATGTGCTCTTCGTCGTCCTCAAGTCAGCGGTCTATATCGACGCGAAAGAAGAAGTCGAGTTCAACGAGTTCCACCTTCTTATGAAAGACGACGCGCTCGTCATCATCTGCCAAGGTGACCGCTTCATCGACGGCACGCCGATCCCAGCGGACACCAGCGGGGTCCAGGCGTACTTCACGAATGAGAAGCGCAGCTGGTCGAAAGATCGCGAACTGCTCGCGCTCGGTCCCGAAGCACTCATCTACCGGCTGCTCGATACCGCGGTCGATACGTACTTCCCAGTCCTCGACGGCCTACAGGTCGACAAGGACGGGATCGAGAGGCAGGTTTTCAGTGGGGACACTGCCGCCGCCGAGCGCATCTATCTCCTCAGCCAGGAGGTGATCGATGTCCTTCACAACTCCACCCACCTCAATCGGCTGACGCAAGCGCTGGGGAACGGGGCAGCCAAGTATGCGATTCCCGACGACCTTCGCGCCTACCTCGATGATGTCACCGACCACCTCACGCGAGTTCTTGCCGAGGCGGGCGAGCTGAGAGAAGCCCTGTCACAGATCCTCAACGTCAATTCCACACTCGTCGCGCAGCGGCAGAACGAGGACATGAAGAAGATCTCCGGCTGGGCAGCGATCCTCTTCGCCCCCACCCTCGTCGGAGCGATCTACGGCATGAACTTCGACGATATGCCCGAACTCCACTGGGCCTTCGGCTATCCGATGGCGCTGGGGCTCATGCTTGGGCTAGGGGTCGTTCTCTACGTCGTCTTCCGCGTCAAGAAGTGGATGTGACGAGGTGACCTGACGGGGCGGCCGCCTCGGCGCAGCTCTTCATTTCCCACCCGTTCGTCCACTCTGCCGATGACGTTCACGGCGGCTTCGCCACAAGCTCACCTGCGCTTCGTAGCGTCGCGGACGTGAATACACAGAGAGAGACATCTACACGCACCCGTCCGTACACGATTCTCGCCACTGCAGTTCTCGCGGCCTCGGCCACCTTCGGCGCCGGCCTCGCCCCCGCAGCTGCCACCGGGCTCGGCTCAGTAGGCGAAGCACCAGGACTCGGCTCCCCCAGCGGCTTCACCGCCCCGGACAAGGTCGCCGACATCGAATTCCCGACCACGATCTCCCACCGAGGCGGAGCCGACGTCTATCCGGAAGAATCCATGGAAGGATTCACCGCCTCGGCGAAGGACGGATTCCTCCCCGAGATGGACATCCAGTTCCTCGAAGACGGCACTCCCGTCCTCATCCACGACGACACCGCCGACCGCACCCTCAACGGCGCGACCGGACCCATCCGGGATCTCAGCCGGGAGGAATGGAACTCCGCCACGATCAAGCATCCGGCCGGCGGAGAAGAAGCCGCCACCGTCACCCTCGACGAACTCCTCGACGAAATGGGCGGCGAGGTCGTCATGGTGCCCGAGATCAAACCCGGGGCCACCCCCGAGGAGGTCGACCGTGTTCTCGACGAATTCGACGAACGCGGATTGAAGGACTCCCTCGTCGTCCAGTCTTTCGACTTCGAAGCGGCGAAGACGATCGCCGACCGCGGCTACACTTCGCTCTACCTCATGGGCTCGACCATGCCGAAGGAATCACCGGCAGAGATCAAGGACGCCGGCATCGAATGGGTGGGACCGAGCAAGAAGCTGCCGACGAACAAGATGCGGGAACTCGACAAGGCCGGCTTCCACGTCGCCCCGTACACACTGGCGACCGCGAAGGACGGTCACCGTCTGCCCGGGTTCATCGACGGCTATTTCACCGACGACGCTTGGACCGACTGACTCACTCGCGTCGGTGAACAGTCAGCGGGGTCCGGGTGATGGTCGGAAAATCCTCGCCGCGAGTGCCTGCGAGGTTCAGTAGACTGCATGGATGGAGCCACTCGAACGCGGTGCCCCGATCCCGGATCCGCTGACACCCTATCTCGAGGTCGACCGCACCCAGCCGCGGCACGAATGCTGGGTGACCGGTCATATGGTCGCCGGTCTTGACGGAACCGCTGCCATTCACGGACGCGTCGGTGCTCTGTCGACAGAACCCGATCAGGACCTGTTCCGACGGATGCGACAGATCGCCGATGTCGTCATGGTCGGCGCGCAGACAGTGCGCAGCGAAGGCTACGCTCCGATGCGGCTGAGCGAGTCCGCCCGAGCGCAGCGTCAAACACGGGGACAGTCCGAGATGCCTCCGGTGGCTGTCGTCAGTCGCAGCCTCGACCTCGACTAGTCGTCACAGGTCTTCACCGCAGCGCCCGAGCACGCGCGCACCATCGTCATCACGTGCGCAAAGGCCGATCCGGTGCGGCTGGCGGCCGCCGAACAGGCGGCCACGGTCATCATCGCCGGCGAGGAGCGGGTCGAACCAGCCGCCGCTCTGCAGGCCCTTGCCGGTCTCGGCTACCAAGTCGTCCTGTGCGAAGGCGGACCCAGGTGGCTCGGGGAGCTCGTCGCCGCAGACCGCCTCGACGAGCTGTGCCTGTCGATCTCACCGATGATGGGCGGCGATGCGCTGCCCGTCAGCGTCGCGCCGCCGGGAGCCGGCATCGCACAGTTCTCGCTGAAGTCGACGATGGTCGCCGATGACACTCTCTTCCTCCGATACGAAGCGAAGCCGGCGGTGGCGGAGGGACGATCATGAGCACCTCCGGGCTCGACGACCTCATGGGTTCGGTCGATTCTCCGCTCATCGTCGTCACCACCTCGGCGGAGGGCGAACGTGCCGGATGCTTAGTCGGATTCCATTCCCAGGCGAGCATCGATCCGGAGCACTACTGCTTCTGGCTGTCGAAGGCCAACCACACCTACCGGGTGGCGCTGCGTTCCGAGCGCTTCGCGGTGCACTTCCTCACCGACGTCGACCGCGAGTCGGCACGGCACTTCGGATCACTTTCAGGAATGGAGACGGACAAGTTCGCCGGTCTTGACTTCACCGTCACCGAGGATGGGGTGCCGCTGCTCGCGGACCTGCCCAACCGTCTCATCGTCGAACGCATCGCGATGCTCGACGACGGGAGCGATCATGTCTGCCTCACTGCACGTGTGCTTGCGACTGAGACGACGGGCGGCTTCGCATCGCTGCGCCCTTCGCAACTGGGAGACCTCACCCCCGGACACAGCGCCGAGGAACGGGCGATCCGCCCGTAAGCCGACCGCGTGCCGATCTGCTGTCAGCGATGACGGAGCAGATGGTCAGACACACCTCTGCTGTTGAGCCTATGACGACAACGGCAGAGTTCATTCGGAGTCGATGGCATGCCCGAAGTGCGTAACCCGCATCGCAATGCCATCGACCGGGTGGTCGTGGCCTTCCTCGCGGCTCTGCTCCTCGGTATGGGCGTGACGAAAGGTCTTTGAGGATCGGAGCAGAATCAGCGTCGACTGGTTCAGACCCGGACGTCCTCTGCGTCGATGTCGGAGCGCAGGCCGCGCCAGACCGGGTGCCGCAGGCGTCCGGCCTCGGTCAGGCCAGAGAACCGGACCTCCCCGACGAGGTCGGGTCGCACCCAGTGGGCATCTCGAGACTCGTCGGCCGGCACGGTGAGCGCCGGCGTCTTCCGCGACCGACGATCGAGGCTGGAGCGCAGCCTCCGCAGGGCCTCCTCGTCGAACCCGGTGCCCACGCGACCGAGGTAGTGGAGCCCTTCGTCGTCATGGGCGGCGACCAATAGCGAGGCGAAGCTGGATGAGCGTTCTCCTTCTCCGGTCCGCCAGCCGACGACAATGACATCGCGGGTCGAGCCGTGCTTGAGCTTGGTCCAGGTGCGGGTGCGCTTTCCGGGCAGATAGACGCTGTCGGTCCGCTTCGCCAGCACTCCTTCGAGTCGAAGCTTCCGGCTGGACTCGAAGGCGGCGTCGACGCTTCCTTCGAAGGCCTCGGGCACATGGATGTGCTCGCTCTCGGTCACGAGTTCGAACAGACGTGCGCGCCGTTCCGTATAGGGGGTGCGCAGCAACGACGATCCGTCCGCGTGGAGGACGTCGAAGAGCATGAGGTAGACAGGGGTGCGTCGCTGTTCCCGTTCGATATCGCTGTCCCGGCTCAGCCCCATTCTGCGCTGGAGCCGTCCGAAGTCCGGTCGGCTGCCCTGCCCGAGGGCGACGATCTCACCATCGAGGATGCAGTCGACATCGATACACTCGACCAGTTCGTGAAGCTCCGGGTACTTGTTCGTCATGTCATGGCCGTTGCGACTGGTCAGCTCGATGCTGCCGGTGCGCTCCCCGTCACCGGGCGCCACCCTCGCCAGCGCACGGATGCCGTCCCATTTCATCTCGAACGCCCAGTCCTCGGCCTCCCGCCGGAGGGAGCCGATGTCCCCGATGCTCGCGAGCATCGGGGACAGATCCGCCGGCAGAGCCTCTTTCTTCGCAGCTCGCTTCTTGGAGGTACGCCCGGTCGGCGTGCCCTTCTTCGATGAGTCGTCCGCTGCCGCCGACTGCTTCTTCGACTCGTCCTCCATGAGGTGGATCATCCAGTTCTTCTCGGGCTCCCTGTTCGGTCCGTGGTCCCCGGTGTTGAACAGGGCGAACCGCCGCACTCCCCCGAGACCGCCGTCCTCGCGCCCGTGGAGGACCGCGATGATCTCCTTGCCTTCTTGCCACTTCTCGACCTCGATGGTGCCTGCGTCCCAGATCTCCACGTCGCCGGCTCCGTACTCCCCTTTCGGGATCGTGCCTTCGAAGCTGCCGTATTCGAGGGGATGGTCCTCGGTCTGAACCGCCAGGTGGTTCTTCCCCGGATCCGTCGGCGGCCCCTTCGGCAGCGCCCAGGAGACCAGCGCACCGTCGTGTTCGAGTCGGAAGTCCCAGTGGAGGCTCCTCGCATGGTGCTCCTGGATGACGAAGGTCAGTTCGTCCCCGCTCGTTCCCTGTTTCGCTGGCACGGGTTCGCTCGTGCGCTTCGGATCCCGTTTGGACCGGTAAACCTCAAGTCGGTCGCGCACGACCTCCGGGGCCGCTTCCGACTTCGGGTCGATTTGGGACTCCGAACCAGCTCCGGGCTCCGGCGCCGAGGCGGTTCCTCCGACCGCCTCGGCGAGGGGTTCGAGAAGATCCCCGAAGTCGTCCACGCGGTCGAGGACCTCCTCGAAACGCACCTGCTCGACCGCAGCCGGATCATCGAACTCGTCCCAGCTGCGGGGAGCGGCGACCATGGGAGTGAAGCGTCCGCGCAGCGAATACGGGGCGACCGTGGTCTTGGCCGCTGAGTTCTGTGACCAATCGATGAGCACCTTGTTCTCCCGCAGCGTCTTCTTCATCGCCGAGACGATGAGATCTTTGTGGTCGGCCTCCAAGCTGCGGGCGAGCTCATGGGCGACATCGGAGACCTGCTGCGAGCTCACCGACCCGTCCAGCGGTGCATAGAGGTGGACGCCTTTGGACCCGCTGGTCACCGGGTATGCGTCGAGGCCCATGCCCTCGAGCAGTTCACGGACGAGCTGAGCCACCTCGATGCAGTCGGCCAATTCGCGTTCCGGGCCCGGGTCGAGGTCGAAGACCATCCGGTCGGGGTATCTGCTCTCGGAATCGATCGTGCCGGGATCCTTCGCCCCGGCCCTCACCGTCCACTGGGGCACATGGATCTCGAGCGCGGCCATCTGCGTGAGGTACGTCAGCGTCGCGAGATCGTTGACCAACGGGTAGCGTTTGGTGCCGGTGCTGTGTCGGATCGCGCGAGAGCGGATCCATGACGGGGCGGATTCGGGCAGGTTCTTCTCGAAGAACACATCCCCGGGGTCATCGGGAGTGCCGACCCCGTCGACCCAGCGTTTGCGCGTGGCGATCCGGTCCCGAGCATGACGGATGAGATGCGGCGCTATCGAGGCGCAGTAGTCGAGGATCTCACCCTTGGTCGTCTCGGTCTCCGGATAGAGGACCTTGTCCAGATTGCTCAATGTCAGCCGATGGCCCTCGACCGTGACCTTCTGCTCGTGACGTGCCATTGGGCACCTCCTCTATGCACCGTTCGGGCTGATACCGAAGCTCGTCCTTTCACGGTAGTCGGAGACCGCCATGGGCAACAGGGGGTGCGAGATCGTCCGGACATCACCGCTGTGGAAGTCCGGCCGCCGCGATGACGAAAGCTGACCCCTCTTGTCGGGGTGTCCGAACGGGGTTAGATTGGCCGGACGTCGACAACGCTGTCTGGAGGGCCCTCATGGGACACTCGCTGCACCTCACCGTCGACGGCCAGGAGCACACCCTGGTCGTGGATTCCCGAACCACCCTTCTCGATGCCCTGCGGGACAGGCTGGGGGTGATGTCTGCGAAGAAGGGCTGCGACCACGGCCAATGCGGGGCCTGCACCGTCCTCGTCGACGGCCGTCGGCTCAACTCCTGCCTCGCGCTCGCGCTCACCCACGACGGTGCCGAGGTCACGACCGCCGACGGTCTGGCTCCCGAAGGTGAACTCTCCACCTTGCATCGGGCGTTCCTCGCCCTCGACGCATTTCAGTGCGGATACTGCACCCCGGGGCAGGTGTGCTCGGCCGCCGGCATGCTGGCCGAGGCCGCCGATGACGCTCCGAGCGTGGTCACCGAGGACCTCGAAGGGCCCGTGGAGCTGTCCGAGGAGGAGATCCGCGAGCGGATGAGCGGCAACCTCTGTCGCTGCGGAGCCTACGTCAACATCGTCGCGGCTGTGAGCCGAGCCGCAGAGGAGTCACGATGAACCCCTTCGACTTCGAACGCGCAACCGACACCGCCGGTGCCGTCGCCAGTGTCGCCGACAGACCCGATGCTGTATTCCTCGCCGGGGGAACCAATCTCGTCGACCATCTCAAGCTCGGGGTCGCGGAACCCGCCCTGGTCGTCGACATCAACCGCCTCGATCTCACCGACATCGATGAGCTGGCGGACGGGGGCCTGCGGATCGGTGCGATGGTGCGCAACAGCGATGCCGCCGCCGATCCGCGCATCCGCCGCGACTACCCGATGCTCTCACGCGCCCTGCTCTCCGGTGCCTCCGGTCAGCTGCGCAACGCGGCCACGATGGGCGGCAACCTGCTGCAGCGCACCCGGTGCGTGTACTTCCAGGACACGACGACCCCCTGCAACAAACGCGAACCCGGCTCCGGCTGCTCAGCCATCGGCGGCTACACCCGCTACCACGCGATCCTCGGTGCCTCAGCGGACTGCGTGGCGACGCATCCCTCGGATATGGCGGTCGCTCTGACCGCACTCGACGCCGTGGTCGTCGTCCTCGGTGCGTCCGGTGAGCGCCGGATCCCGGTCACCGAGCTCCACCGGCTGCCCGACGACCGTCCCGAGCAGGACACGGTCCTCGAACACGGGGAGCTCATCACGGCGCTCGAGCTCCCTCCCCCACGGCCCGGCGCCGCGATGTATCGGAAGATCCGCGATCGCGCGTCCTACGCTTTCGCTCTCGTCTCCGTCGCGGCACGGGTTGACGTCGACGCCTCGGGACCGGCACCGATCATCCGTGAGACCTCGATCGCCCTCGGCGGAGTCGCCCACAAACCCTGGCGTGCACGCGCCGCCGAGGCGGTGCTGCGTGGTGCGGAACCGACCGCCGAGACGTTCCTGGCAGCCGCCGACGCCGAGCTCGAGGCCGCGGAGCCCCTCGAGGGCAACAGCTTCAAAATTCCGATGACCCGTGGAGCGATCACCACCGTGCTCGCCGAGCTCACCGGAGCCTCGGAAGACCTGCCGGAGACGACCACGGAGGACGCTCATGAGTGACCTGCTCACGACCACGTCCGTCGGCACTCACCAGGTGCGCCTCGACGGACCCGACAAGGTGCGTGGACGCGCCCCCTACGCCTACGAACACCCCCTGACCGATCCTCTCTACCTCTACCCCCTGCAGGCGGAGATCGCCCGCGGACGCGCAGCGCACATCGATGCCTCCGCGGCGGAAGCAGCCGAGGGGGTGGTGTACGTGCTCACCGCCGACAACGCACCCGAGCTGGCGAGCACCGATGACGGCGAACTCGCGATCCTGCGCTCTGCTGAGATCGGATTCCGCGGCCAGTACCTCGGCGCTGTCATCGCGACCACCCCCGAGCAGGCCCGCCACGCGGCCGAACTCGTCGATATCACCTACGATCAGGACGATCACGATGTCGAGCTGCGGGAGGACCACCCCGCCGCGCGAGAACCGGAGTCCGGCAGCGGGGATGTGCGCACAGGCGATGTCGACACGGCCCTCGCCGAGGCGGCCGTGAGCATCGATGAGCGCTACAGCACGCCCATGGAGCACAACAATCCCATGGAACCGCACACCACCGTCGCCCGCTGGGACGGAGACTCACTGACCCTGTGGACCTCCACGCAGGGGGTCCACCCTGCCCGGTCGACTCTGGCACCGGTCCTCGGCCTCGACCCGGAGGCGATCCGCATCATCTCCCCGCACGTCGGCGGCGGCTTCGGCTCCAAGGGCGTTCCCCACGCCGATATGATGCTGACTGCCCTCGCGGCCGAAGCAGTGCCGCGCCGGTCGGTGAAGTACGCCGTGTCCCGACAGCAGATGTTCGCGATCACCGGTTACCGGGCACCCACCCTCCAGCACATCCGTCTGGGCGCACGCAGCGACGGCACGATCACCGCCTTCGCCTCCGATGCAGTGTCCATGTCCTCCCAGACCAAGGAGTTCCCCGAGGAGGCGACGAAGCCGGGCCGCATGATGTACGCCGGCGACAACCGTCGCCTCACCCAGCGGGTGGTTCCGCTCGACGTTCCGGTGCCCTCATGGATGCGCGCCCCCGGAGAGGCACCGGGCATGGTCGGACTCGAGATCGCTATGGACGAGCTCGCCGTCGCCGCCGGCCTCGACCCCATCGAGCTGAGGGTGCGCAATGACCCGACCACGGACCCGGACACCGGGCTGCCGTTCAATCAGCGCCGCCTCGTCGACTGTCTGCGAGAAGGAGCAGACCGCTTCGGCTGGGAGAAGCGGAATCCGCAGCCGCGCGCCCGGCGGGAGAACGGCTGGCTCATCGGCATGGGGGTGGCTTCGTCGACCTATCCGGCCGGTCGGCAGCCGGGCTCCGTCGCACGGGTCCGCCGCACCCCCGAAGGCTTCGAGGTCTCGATCGGTGCCGCCGATCTGGGCACCGGCACATGGACGGCCCTGTCACAGGCGGCCGCGGACTGCCTCGGCGTCCCCATCGATCAGGTCGAGCTGCGCATCGGCGACACCGCGCTGCCGAATGCGACCGTGGCCGGAGGGTCGACAGGGTTGGCCAGCTGGAGCACCGCAATCGTCGCCGCAGCGCAGGCGCTCCGATCCGAACATGGCGCCGACCCCGCCGTCGGCGCCGAGGCACGCGGTGAGGCCGAGGCCAATCCGGCGGCGGAGAAGTTCGCCCTGCACTCCTTCGGGGCCCAGTTCGCCGAGGTCCGCATCCACCCCGCCACCGGGGAGATCCGACTCGACCGCATGTTCGGCATGTTCTCCGCCGGTCGGATCGTCAACCCGAGTACTGCACGCTCACAGTTCATCGGCGGCATGACCATGGGTGTGGGAATGGCGCTGCACGAGAAGGGCGAACTCGATCCCCGGTTCGGTCACGTCGTCAACCACGACCTCGCGGAGTATCACGTCCCCGTCAATGCCGATATCACCGATATCGAGGCCGACTGGCTCGATGAGGAGGACCCGCACGCCGGGCCGCTCGGTGCTCGCGGCATCGGCGAGATCGGCATCGTCGGTGCCGCCGCGGCAATCGCGAACGCCGCATTCAACGCCACCGGGGTGCGGGTCCGAGATCTGCCGGTCTTCGGCGACGCATTCCTGCCGACGTGAGCGCCGGGGCCGCCACGGCTCATCCCGATCGGCGCACAGCCCGCCGTCCGAGAGGGCTCATCCTCGCCGCCGGAGCAGGCCGCCGCCTCGGCCGGGGACCGAAGGCGCTGCTGGTGCGGGAAGACGGGCTCACCCTGGTGGAGTCGGTGCTCCTCGCCCTGCTCGACGGTGGCTGCCGGGACGTCACAGTCGTCACCGGAGCCTGCAGCGAGCAGGTTGCGAGCCTGCTGGGCGGGTGTGACCGCGTGTCCGTCGCGTTCAACCCTGACTGGTCTTCGGGTATGGGTTCCTCGCTGCGCCGCGGCCTGCAGGCGATCGGCCCCGGACCCGACGTCATGGTCACACCTGTGGACCGTCCCGGAATCTGTGTGGCGGAAGTCGCTCGTCTCATCGCGGCCCATCGTCCCCGTGCGATCACCGCTGCGGGCCACTGTGATGCGAATGGGTCGCTGCACCGCGGTCACCCTGTGCTCTTCGACGAGAGCTGGACGAGCCAGGCGGCTGCCGCCGCGCACGGCGACGTCGGTGCCCGCGACCTGCTCGAGATGCACAGAGCTGTCGTCGACCTCGTCGACTGCTCCGACCTCGACGACGGGGCCGATGTCGATGTGCCCAAGGACCTGCATAGGCTGACAGTCGTCAGTTCTCCCGATTAGCTCTGGGTTGTCGGGAGCAACTCGGCCGGAGGCGGCCTGAAGTGCTGTGAGCAGAGTCGGGTCTCATCGAAGTCTCTGCATAAAGCTGCTGAAGCCTCCCTCCGCGCGTCCCTCCAGACGGGCCGAGGTGAGAACCCGGCAGGTATCGGTGCGTCTCACGTTTCCCCCCGCGGCGAGCACTGCAGCAACGGTTGCGGCATCTTCGCCGAGTGGCAGCTGAGGCATGCCGCCGATGATGTTGAGATACGAGCCTCGAATGCCCAAGTTCGCGCCGAACACGTGGGGATGGTCCTCAAGTAACGTGTGGTGAGAGTGCCATTTCGCGATCAGCGCTGCCGACCCGGTATCAGGTCGAGGCGACACCGTGCCGACCAGGCAGTCGTTTCCGGCTTCCGCCAAGGCAAGATGCGTCGTCAGCCAGTGGGTGGGAACTCTGCTGTCCGCATCGGTGAACGCAATCCATGTCAGGTCGAAGTTGACATCACGATCAGCTTCAACCATCTGTTTGAAGTGATTCCAGGCGAAATTCCGGGCACCGCCCGCGTTCTTGAACGACGTCTCAAGTATCGTGACTTGTGGATGCTGTTCGGCGAAGTCTGCGACGCGGCTCACCGTTTCGTCGGTACAGGCGTCGGCCACGACGAGGATTCGAGTGGACAATGGCGCGAGCCCGTCAGGGACCTGAGCACACGCTTGGGCCACCGAGTCGAGACAGCCGAGGATCTCGTCTTGTTCATTGTGAGCCGGGATGACAATGCCCAAGTGCGTGATCACTCAACGGCTTCCGCAGGGAGGAAATCGTCAGTTTTGTCCACCGTCACGATATCGAGACGATACTCGGCCTCGGAGCGAAAATCGGTCCGCAGTCGGGGCCAGTAGTCCAGGCACGCGTCATGGACTTCATCGGCGGTCAAAGGCCAATCTTCGATGTCACCCTTCCAATGACAGAGAACGAGCACAAAGCGTGATGGGGTTGATTCATCAATGCGTTCCAACGTTCGTTGCAGCTGTGCACATGTCAGATAGAAGCCGGTCTCCGAGAGGACGACGCAGTCGAAATGCCCTTCGGGCCATTCGTACGGGACGGTGGCATGCAGGAAGGCTATTTCCGTTGCAGTGGTCGTCTGCAGATGTTTCGCTGTTTTCAGCGCCTCGCAGCTGGCATCAACAGCTGTCACTCTGACGCTGCAAGCGGCAAGCTCTCGGGTCAAAGCGCCGACTGAACAACCGATCTCGAGAATGTGGGAAAACGAGGTCGACGGGAGGTGGGACACAAGGGTCTCGCGTTTGGCGATTTCGTATTCGGAGTCCCATACCGTCCACGGATCACTGCGTTCTCTGTGCACATCATCGAACACCGCCGACGCAGTGGACGCATCATTGATCGGTCTGCCTATTCCCTCCTGACCATAGCCGGCCGATGCCTCATCGGATCTGAAATCCGTGATCACGAAGGTATCGTGGCTCCGGATGAAGTGTTCCAAATGGGCGCTGGTGAGGATCGCTTCGTCCCCGTGGTGATCCGACAGCGCTTCTGTCTGCGACGGGTAACACGCGAGCAGAGCATTTCGATCGAGACCTTGTGGGTCGGCTAAGACCTGCCATGCCTGCCACCGAGGGTCCGTGGGAGCAGCCCAGTGCCAGAACCAGATGGGATATTCGAGCACTACGGCATGATGTGATCGCCCGATGTCCAGCGCCGCGGCGCCCACCGCCTCGTGGTCACAGTGCCCATCCCGGCTATAAGGCGCAACGAGTGTCACCGGCCCATGTGATCGTGCGATCTCCTGTCGGATCACGTCTCTGATCTGGCTTGAATATTCGGGCAGCTGACCGTCGGGCAGATCGAGAAAACGACTGGAGTGCGCCTTGTCGAAGGTGCTCAGCGCACGATCGAACTCCTCCAGACGGATGCTTTTGAGCTGATCGCCGGTATACGTCGGCGACTCAGGGTGCGATTTCTCTCCTGCGCTGAAGAGTAGGACTTTCAGCTGGCAGCTCCACTCATCGGCACGTGCGAGCAGCGCAGCGGCTCCCAGCGCTTCATCGTCTGGGTGTGCGGCAAGGACGACGATGGTTCCGCCTGTGGCGATTGTGCTCTCCGGAACCGCCGGAAGATCAAGGGCACCCGCCTGCACCCAGGCATCTTCTCTGGTGCTGCGGTCTTGGTGGCTAAACCTCATCGACATCTGGCTCTGCACAGATATTCTCGCCCAAAGCAGCTTCGTCCCGAGGCCCGTGATGCTGACTGAGGTAGACGGTGAGATCAGCGTCAGCTTTGGCAAATGCCGCATCACTCGTCAGAACCGCGGGACCGGCCAGCTCCCGGCTCAGAAGCTGGATCCGTTGGGCACTGCGGTATATGTTGTTGCGAACTCTCAGAGCCAGTCTCCACGCGTGTTCTCGCGAGAACTCCTCATCCCCATCCGCTGCAGCAGCAGTTTGCGCCAACATGGTGCGGACCGCGAAGATCTCAGCATCAAGCTGCCCGAGCTGCATCTCTCCCATCGGCGAGCGCCCAGCCCTGTTCAGGTGGGTTTGGGCTGCACGCCGGGCCAGTCCCAATGCTCCACCGAACCAGCAGGCTGCCACGCGAATCCCACCCCAAGCGAAAGAGGGCCGGTCAAGGTACCAATTCGGGGGGCCGACACTCGTCGCCGGTGCTCGGTCGAAGACGACTGAGCCGCTCGGGATTTCTCTGAGACCCAGACTCGGCCAAGCACCTGTCTGCGGTCGTACACGAGGGTGCCGAAGATTCACCGCGTAGGCTCGGTTCCCGTCGCTGCCGCTGGCGATGACGATCGCGTCGGTGAGTTCCGCGGCTAAAGAGCACCACGCTTTCGTGCCGGTGAGGAGGTTCTCCGCACCGGCATCGACCACGTTCACGCGATGTGTGGGCAGGTCAGCCGCGTACACGCCCCAGGCCGAATCGGGGACAGGTGTTTCGTGTCCGGCCTCGGCAAGGATGCCCAGAGCGTCGACGTGGGGTTCGAGCATACGAGCGACGCCGATGTCGATAGCAGCCAGTTGAAGCAGCCTTTCCCATTGATCGATCTGAGGTGAGCACCCTGTGAGCTGCAGAAGACGGGCAAGGGCGGTGATCTTGTCGACAGCGGACGCACTGCTCGTGACGACCTCGGTGAGATCATCCCTGAAGTCTGGAGTTTCCCACCACGGTTCGAACGGTGTGGCGATGATCCGAGACGAGGTTGAGTCGAACAGGGTTTCCATTTCACGTCCTTCAGGCAGAACATCTTATCGGAACTCGGATGCTTGGCGGATCTCAGTCAACTGCTCTCTACCGTGTCGTCGGCATCTGTGCTGTTGTCTGTATAGACTCGCTGCCGCATCCGCTGGCCATGAGTCAGCTGCTGCACGTCGGCATCAGTGTCGAAGCTGGCACCGAGGCCGCCGGCGACTACACCCATGGCTGCGCTGAGCCATGCGATATCGAGGTAGTTGGTGAACGACGCGTCTTGTTGAATCTGTTGGGTCATAAATTCCGGATCGATAACGACGAGGCCGCCCAGGAGAATGAGGACGACCAGTGTCGCGTAGAGAGCGATCACAGTGATCAGCAGTGTGAGGACGGTGGAGAGGTTGTAGTACATGACCACCGTGGCCAGACGTTCGTTGACCGGTCGATCCCAAAGTCTGTGACTGACGATCAACCAGGCGACCATCATTAGGATGGCGAGCGCGCCGATTGAGAGCAGCCGGAGGGTGGACAGGTAGGTCGACATCTGCCAGATCGAACTGTAGAAGATGCCGAAAGCTCCGGTTGCCGAGGCTGCCGCGAGGGCTCCTGAGAGTTTCGGAGCCGTGCGCCAAGGTTCGTTGGCAATCGTCATCCCCATAATCAGCCGTGGGCCTCCGGTGATGGTGTGGGCATGCAGGGACTGATGGCTGGAGTCTTCGTTGTTCGACCAGTTCGACCATCCGAGCAGAAATTTGCGCGTCGTGGCTTCGGGGTCCCACGGAACCAACTTGTTCACCGAGCTCATCATGACTTTGATGATGCGGCGCTTGGTGGCCCACGCGCCGAGTGTGGGGCATGAGATGACCGCAAGGTTGCGGTCCGAGTAGACTTCGGCGATCAGAGGGTCGCCCTGGGTGTGCCGGGGGATCTCTGTGAGGATGAGGATGATGTTGACGTCGGGGTAATCAGCGCGGAGATCTTCGACTGCGTCTAGAGCCAGCTCGCGCTCGGGTGTCAGATAGACCGTGTCGGTGCGAGTGTACAGCGTCGTTGTGACCCCATACGCCTCACGCAGAGAGCGCTCTAACGAGGAGTGGATGGAAGCCGCTCGCCTGCTGGGCAGACCTGGGTCGGCTACGACCAGCACTTGAAGAGCCTGGGATGAGGTGGTGGGCATAAAGTCCTCCGCTACTCGACCAGCGAGTTGTGTAGAAGATTGTTCTGGTTCCGAAGTCTAGTGAGCGTAATCACTATGGGGTAGTCCTACACGTCGGCTTCGCTGTCTGAAGCTTTATCGCCAGCGCAACCGCGGACAACTGCTTCGGACTGGCCGGCGAGCGGTCCCCCTGAATCGAGGTGACCAAGACAGAGTGAGCAGCGACATACGCTGGGTCGAATTCTGCTGTGTCACAATGGTCTCCATGGTCCCCGGCACTGTGCACGAACTGTCCGAGCATGATCGGTTGATCCTCGATTTCGAGAAGACTGCGTCTACTGCGGCGGGGCGACACGAGTTGTGCCAGCGAATCGAACTTCCAGCAGAGAGGTACGCCATCGTGCTCGAGGGGATCGTGGATACGGACGCCGCATACGGTTACGCCCCGGACGTTGTGGAGCGGGTGAGGCGGTTGCGGGCGGAACGGTTCGCATTCGAACGCCGGCAAGGCCGATGGAAGAAGCACAGCAGCTTCCCCCTATAGCCCGATATGCCGCCATCAGATCAGCGCGGCTTCTCACCCGTCTTCGTCATCAACCTCTACAACGATGGATTGATCGGCAACATCGCCCACATCCGCTTCGCGGATTGCTCCCCAGTGAGGCTCAGCCTCTTCGTAACCGTCGTCGATATGCGTTGCGGCGTCGACGAGCTGTTCGTTCCAATCCGGCCCGGGCACTTCGACGCCGGGGCGGACACTGTCTGCCATCATTGCATCCTCCTCAATTCGTACCGAAGCGAGGTGTTCTCATCCTGGAGATCGAGAATGATTCCGATGCTAGCGAGATTCGCGCCCACGTCAACCAGCTCCCGCACACGCCGCAGACGAGCAATATCCTCGCGACTGAACCGCCGCGTCCCGCCGTCACTTCGCATAGGCGTCACGAGGCCGCGAGCCTCGTACTGCCGCAATGACTGCACCCCGACACCGGTCAACTCCGCAACACGCGAAATCGAGAACAAGCGCCCACCAGACTCTGAAGTCGCCGTCTCCCCATGTCCCAAAATTCCTCCTGAAACAGTGTTGACATTCGCATTCTGATCGACTAAATCATATGTCTATCAGATGATGTAGATCATATCATCTGCACGAATCCGCCATCCAGCAAAGGAGGTTTCACCAATGATCATGATGCGCACTGACCCATTCCGCGAAGTCGAACGCCTGAGCAGAGAAATCTTCGGAGCCACCGGCACAACGGCTCGCCCCGTGATGATGCCGATGGACGCTTGGCGCGACGGCGATACTTTCCGCGTCGAACTCGACCTGCCAGGAATTGATCCTGACAACATCGACCTCGACGTCGAGAACAACGTCGTCACCGTCAAAGCTGAACGGCCTGCGCCCGACCACGGGGAGTCTTCGGTCGCGGCAGAGCGGCCCCGCGGGACCTTCAGCCGACAACTCGTCCTCGGCGACAACCTCGACACCAGCAACATCACGGCGAACTACGACGCCGGTGTGCTCACACTCAGCATCCCGGTCGCGGAATCAGCGAAACCCCGCAAGATCGCCATCAACTCAGGCTCTGCTGAACCGGCAGCCATCAGCGCCTAATTACAACTGGTGGGGTGTTCCCATGCAGACGTGTGCACCAGACGTCCAGCTGGGTATCGATGCTGCGTTCTGGGCGATCATCCTCAGCGACCGCGAACTGCGCGACCTCGACACGAGTCACCATACAGATGATGGACCGTGGGCTTTGAGCCATTGCGAGTGCCGGGCCTTCAGGCACTCCTCACCGTGGCTGCTGTTCCGGTCTCCCGGTCTCTCAGCAGCCCAGGTTATCGCCTACCGAGTCCTCGCTTGTCAGCGCTCTCCTCCCCGGTTCAAACGGCGCTGACATCTTCGATGAAAGGAGGTGAGACGTTTCCGCACACAGGATGAGCTACACAGCCGTGTGGTCGCGTCCGCAAGTCTTTCTACCAGTGTGCTCGACGCAAGATGCGCGGCAGTGACGTCACAATGACGACGAAGTGATGCGGGCCCGTCCACGGCTTCCCCTTCTGGCCCCGGGCTATCCCCCGGGGCCAGACCATGTTCGGTTGAGATGAGAAACGAGGAGAACATGTTCGTCAGCTTCTTGGAGAAACTGTTGATTGTCTGGCCCTGGCACGCTCGAGCACTCGCTCGTGCACTTATCGGCAAGACGGCCACAGTCCGCCATCGCCCACGACTGAGCGATCATCGCATATGAATGCTTCCCAGCGCTCGTCATGAGTTGTAGTTCTGAAGGTGAGGTCCTATCGCACGCCAGGGGCAGGCACCACGAGGAACAACAGAATGCTATGACTGACATATCGAAGTCGAATGCGAAGATGCTGCCAGCGACTGGCGACTCGTTTCGCCTCAGTGAAGAGGCGAATCTTCCCGTTCGGCGCTGAGGGGAACGACCTGTCGGCGGCCACCGCGTACAGCGAGGATCTCTGCGAGGATCGACACAGCCACCTCGGCGGGGGTGAACGTCTCCAGATGGAGACCGATCGGCGAATGCAACCGTGCCAGTGCTGGGCTCGCCACTCCCGCTTCGCGCAGCGCGGCGCGGCGGTCGCGGTCGCTGCGCCGCGAGCCCATCGCCCCGACGTAGGCCACGTCGAGGTCGAGTGCGACGGACAGGGTGGGGATGTCGACCTTCGGGTCGTGGCTGAGGACGCAGATCATGCTCCGGGTGTCGAACTCACCGGTGGCGGCCGCTTCGGTGAGGAATCGGTGCGGCCAGGCCCGAACCACCTCGGCGCCGGGAAACGATGTCTGGTCGGCGAAGGACGGACGGGGGTCGCACACTGTGATGCGCAGTCCCAAGGGTCTGGCCGCTTCGACGAGCGCGAGACTGAAGGCGTTGGCTCCGACGACCAGCAGATGGGCCGGCTCGATGCGGGTCTCGACGAAGAGCTCGATCGGCTCGCTCCCGCCTTCCGGGGGCGCAAGGCGGATGCTGCCGGTGCGGCCGCTGCGGATAAAGGCCCCGACGCGCTGCGCGGCGGTCTCGACCACGTCTTCGGGTACCAGAGGACCGAGTCTGACAGCCAAGGATTCGAAGCTCGGCCCCGTGCTCTCATCCACAGCGCTGGCCGAGACAGCTGCCGCTGGGGCACAGTCGTCATCGGCGGAAGGCAGGCGCATCACCACGGCTGTCGGTCCACTGTCCGATCGCAGACCGGGACAGCCTGAGCGGAAGGGCTGGATGAGCACGTCGATGCGGCCACCGCACATCAGTCCGACGGCGAAGGCATCGTCATCGCTGTAGCCGAACCTCTGTACCGAGGAGTCCCCGGTGGCGAGCGCCTCCCGGCACGCCTCGAGCACGGCTCCTTCGACGCATCCTCCGGTGAGCGATCCGACGATTCCGCCGGCGGTATCCACGAGCATCGATGTGCCGGCTGGGCGCGGCACTGACCCTTCGGTCGCGATGATCGTCGCGACGGCGACGTCCTGCGGCTCCTGCGAATCGAAGAGCCGCGTCACGGCAGCGGGAAGGACATCGAGCATGGACCGAGACTATACCGTCGGGAACGTCAGCGACAGAGCCTTGACGCGAACGGACTATTCCGGCAGTTCGTACGTCAGCCAGACACGATGGGTGCCGTCGGCTTCGTTCCTCAGCCCACCGGTCCCAGTGATCCCGGCCAGATCTCCGGTGCCGCTCGACGGGATGATGACGAACGATTCGTTGTCCCTGTCCTCACCGGATGTCGTCGCGGAATGAGTGAAGTTGAAGGTGCCCGTGCGTTCGTGCAGGTTCCCTGCGAACGACTCCATGGCGACATAGCCGCCGACGTCGGTCGAATGATCCACCGCGTAGGTGAACAGCGTCGTCGAGTGCCCGCTGACTTCGCCAGTGAAATGCTTCTCCATCCGCGCGAGGCCGACCGGGGTGGCCGTCGTCGGCGTCTCCTCGCGCGGAAGATCGATCGGGGTGAACGTCTCGACGGTGAATGCTCCTGATGCGTCCATGCATCTGCCCTCTCTGCTGGCAGGTCCTCTCGTCCACGCTATCCCGAAAATGATCGGGATGGGACCGCGCGCGAGGGCAGGAGGGAAGAGCGCGGAAAGCCCGCGTCACAGCCAGGGGCGCATCGGCACGAGAGCGCGTTCGGCGAGTTTGGTCAGCCGGTGGCGGTTGAGCCACTCCGAACCGAGTTCGACACAGTGCATGGAGTCACAGTCGAAAACCTTCTCCATCTCGGCGGCGAATGCACGGTCGATGACTTCGACATTCGTCTCGTAGTTGAAGGTCAACGACAGCCGGTCGATGTTCGCCGTACCCACCGTCGACCATTCGCCGTCGACAGTGGCGACCTTCGAATGGATCATGCTCGCGGTGTAGAGCAGAACCGTGACCTTCGAGTTGATCATCTGCTCGAAGAATCCGCGGGAGAGCCAATCACCGAGGATGTGGTTGGACTCCCGCGGAACCATGACCCGCACGTCCACGCCGCGCTCCGCCGCCTCGACGAGAGAGCGCAGCAGCTGCTGGTCGGGAATGAAATAGGGTGTCGTCAGCCAGATCCGCTTCCGCGCACGGGCGAAGGCGTTGAGATACATGCTGCGAATCGGATAGACGAGGTGGATCGGGAGGTTCGCCGAGACCCGCAGCTTCGACTCCCAAGCGGCAGGCGGAACCCAGGCGATCTGTTCGCCGGTGTCGTGGAATTCGTTCCACACTTCCGCGATGGTCTGTCGCAGGCCCCAGGTCCCGGGACCGACCGATCGCAGATGGGTATCGCGCCAGTGCCGGGCGTAGAGAGAGCCGATGTTGAACCCGCCGACGAAGGCCACATCGTCATCGATGACGAGGATCTTCGAATGGTTGAAACCAGAGTGGCGCAACGGGCCCCGCCAGAACCTCCGCGCCACCGTCGGCAGGCGCAGCACACGGATCTGTTCGGACAGCTGACGGTAGAAGGAGATGGGCACCGACAGGTTGGCGAAGCCGTCGTAGATGAGATGGATCTCCACACCGCGGGCAGAGGCGGCGTTGAACGCGTTGATGAATCGCTGCCCCACCTCGTCGTTCTTCCAGATGAACGTCTCCATGAGGATCGACTCACGTGCAGAGCCGATCGCATCGAGCATGTCCTCGTAGAGAGTGGCGCCATCGGTGTAGATGTCGAGTTGTGACTGTTCGACCGTCGAACTGAACGTTCCCGGTCGTGGCGCGGGGCGCGACTTCCGCCCTCGTTTCTGGACGAGGTCGACAGCCATCGAGACGGCGACGGTCGCCGGCACCGCACTGACGAGGCCGGCGACCACCCAGGGCACGATTCGCCGCAGACTGTCGGCTTGGCGGAGGGCAGGATTTCTCAGAGGAGACATCCGCTCACTCTATCTTGTCCGTCCTCTCCGCCTGTCTCAGCCGAAGATGCTCACTCCCCCGGGCCCGACGAGGCAACCGACGACGATGAGTACGACTCCCCAGAGAATCTGCTTCCTGAAGATGGCGAAGATTCCTGAGATGACGAGGATCGCTGCGAGGATCCAGAGAATGACTGCCATGGGTAGTACTCCTTCATTCGGTGACTGCGAAAGCTGCTTACCGGCAACCGGTTCGCCTTCGAATCGCCAATCTAACACCGCTGCGCTGACCTGGCAGGACGGCGACGGTGCCTCAGCAGGTGGAACCGGGAACGACACTCCCGGCAAGCGAATCCGATGGAAGAGCGTGCGAACCACCCCCGTACACTGTTGCCGAAGCTGAACTGTTCTGACCGGACTTCGAGGCGAGGAGCCAGCCATGCCCCATGATCGCTCACAGGAGGGATATCTCCGGCGGCCGGAGTTCGTCACCGACCTGCTGCAGATCGCCAAGGGCGTGATCGCCGCCACCGGCGCCTGGTGGGTCTCTGACGCCGTGCTTGACAGTCAGATGCCGTTCCTTGCTCCGTGGACGGCGCTGCTGACGGTCCACGCCACCGTCTACCGGTCGTTCTCTCGAGGGGTGCAGACGACGATCGCGTCAACGATCGGCGTGGGCGTGTCCTTCCTCATCGGCAACTACCTCGGTGTCGGTCTCTGGACTTTCGCTCTGGCGATGTTCGTCGGTCTGGCCGGTGCCCGCCTGTCGTGGATCCGCGACGAAGGAGTGGCGATCGCGACGACGGCGATCTTCATCCTCGGCTCGGGATTCGACTCCCAGCAGCCCCTGCTCGTCGACCGTCTCCTCGAACTCGCCCTCGGGGTGGCAGTCGGCCTCGCAGTCAATCTCCTCATGGTCCCGCCTCTGCGGGACCGACAGGCGGCTCGCTATATCGACAGCGTCAACCGGCAGATGGGCGAAGTGCTCACAGACATGTCGGACCAGTTCTCTCGCTCCTGGGACTCGGATGCCGCCCAGGAGTGGTTCGAGCGGACTGAGGCCATGAGCCGAGAGCTCGAATCGGCGTGGCAGACCGTGCGATTCGCCCGTGAAAGCCGACGCATCAATCCCCGCACAGCGATCCGGGCCAGGAGACTGCGACGCCAGGCAGACACAGCCGACTCCGCAGAGAAGGAAAGCTACGAGAACATCCTGTTCAGAGCCGACGAAGGCATCTCCCACCTGCGGAACCTCGCCCGCACTCTCCGTGAGGCCTCCTCATCCGAACGAGAATGGAACACCTGGTTCCGCGATGAGTGGGCGTCGATCGTCGCCGATGCCGGACGGTCCATCGCCGATCCCGATGCCGAGGTCGAACCGATCTTCGACCGTCTCCAACAGCTGTCGACCGATATCTCCCAGGATCGGTCGCTTCCGGAGACCACGTGGCCGATCTACGGCTCACTCATCACGAGCCTGCGCCATATCGTCGTCATCGTCGACGATGTCGCCTCGGCGCGCAGCGCACGGGAATCCGACTGACCCCGACGCCCTGGGAACGTACGCGCGGGTCTGAGCCCGAAGAACTCAGGCCTCTGCCTCGTCGACAGTGTCGCGTCGTTCGCGGCGTTCGCTTTCGCGCTTGCTGTACGTTGCTCGCCGAATCTCATCGTCGCTGTCGAAGTTGGAGCCGAGTGCTCCGGCCAATGTGCCCAGACAAGCCGCCAACCACGCAAGCCTCGGATAGTTGAAGAAGCTCACGGAATGCATGAGTTCGGAACCGAGCTGACCATCATCGACGACGACCAGACCCAGTGCGAACAAGAAGGCGAACAGGACCAGGAACATCAGGGCCACGCTGGTACCCACCATGATGACCGTGGTGGTGTTGTCCAGCCCGCCCTGCCATGCGTACACCGCATCGCGCCGCTTGGTCCAGAGGCGATTGCGGAAGATCAGCCAGAAGGTCAGCGCCGCGATGACGAGCAGACCGATCAGGAGCAGACGCGCCAGATGCAGGGAATCGGCCAATGTCCACATCGAACTGTAGAAGACACCGAATGTGCCCACGGCCGCCGCCGCGGCGATGGAGGTGGTCAGCGCGGGCAGCATCCGCCCGGGCCGGTTGCTGCGCACCATTCCCGTCAGCAGCCGCAGCCGGTTGAGCCATCCGGGCATCACGATGTATGCGGTGTCATCCCGTCCCAGACCGGGGTCACCGCGGTCCCCACGCGCACTTCTGAGTTTCGCGATCGATCGCACGGAGTCCTCCAACGAGCTCTGTCCCGTCTCCTCCTGCGTCGAGAAGATGAGCGCGACCACCAGATTCCGTGTCTGTGCCAGAAGACGATGAGCGCCCAATGCCGGAACCGAGACCAGCAGAGCCCGATTGGCGGTGCTGACTTCGCACAGCATCGGCTGAGTGTCATGGTGGCGGGGCAGTTCGGTCAGGTAGACGATGTAGTCCCATTCGTACCGGCTTCGCAGATCTTCGGCTCTGTCCATGAAGGGGATATCGCCGTCGGGGGTGAGTGAGAACGATTCGGTGCTGACTTCGACGTGCCACTCGATGTCCTCGATACGATCGGCCAATTCTCGTTTCAGAGACCCTGCGACCGACTGAGCGATCTTCTGCGGCACACCAGGATCGGCCATCAGTCCGACAACCTTCGCTTCTGAACCCATTCACTCATCCTCAGGTACGGGAGGACAGCCGTCTACCCCCTGCGATGCGCGGGGCTGGTGCCTGCTCCCTTCATTTCCCGGGTCGGCCTGAGGGGGCTAGCCAGTGCTCGAAACCTGCGTTTCAATGGGGGCATGAGAGCTATCTGGACCGGATCCATCGCCTTCGGCCTCGTGAATGTGCCCGTGAAGCTGTACTCGGCCACGGAGAACCACGACGTGCGAATGCACCAGGTCCACAAGAAGGACGGAGGGCGGATCCGCAATCAGCATCGCTGCGAGGAATGCGGGAAGACCGTCGAGTACGACGACATCGATAAGGCTTTCGACGACGGCGAGCACCGCGTGGTCCTCACCAGTGAGGACTTCGAGGCTCTTCCGGCGGAGGACAACGACGACATCGACGTCCTGCAATTCGTGCCCAGCGACGAGATCGACCCCATCATGCTCGAGAAGGCCTACTTCCTCGAGCCGACGTCGAAGACGCCGAAGGCCTACCTCCTGTTGCGTCAGACCCTCGAGGACACCGAGCGGACCGCGATCGTCAAGCTCACTCTGCGCACCCGGACGCGGCTGGCCGTGCTCCGGGTGTGCGGAAAGGTCCTTATGATCCAGACCCTGCGCTGGGCCGATGAGATCCGCGACGTCGACTTTAAGGGCGTGAACTCGAAGGCGAAGATCTCGGACAAGGAGCTCGAGATGTCGGAGAAGCTCGTCGAATCGTACTCCGAGGACTTCACCCCCGAGGAGTTCAGCGACGACTACCAGGTCGAGTTGCGCAGACTCATCGACGCGAAGATCGAATCCGGCGAGAGCCTTGATGTCGAGGAGACCTTCGACGAGGAAGACTCCGAGGAGGACACCGGAGGCGATGTCATCGACCTCATGGAGGCGCTGCGCAAATCCGTGGACAGTTCCCGCTCGTCGAAGAAGGGGACGTCGGGCAAGAAGTCGGGTGCGAAGAAGACCTCGTCGACGAAGTCGGGCGGGAAACCGAAGAAGTCGACGGCGAAGAACTCGGCCCCGAAGAAACGCACCGGATGAAGTGCAGCCTCAGTCAACCTTGCAGAAACCTCTGGCCATGAACGACACGATAGGAGAAGTTCACACCATGCCGAAGACGACGAAGACAGGAAAGCCGAAGGAGAGCGAGCTGCCCTCGACGCTGGAGAAGTCGAGCCAGAAGGCGCAGCGGACCTTCGCGAAGGCCTACGACTCGGCCATCGACCAATACGGAGACGAGAAGCGCGCTCACCAGGTCGCCTACGACGCGCTCAAACACAGCTTTGAGAAGGTCGGCGACAAGTGGGAGGCGAAGGACTCCTCCGGCCCGTCGGACGCTCAGAGCTCCGGTGGCAAGAACACCGCTCGCAAGACCGCTGGCGGAGTCGACGCGAATTCCTCGAAGGAGCACCTCTACGAGCAGGCGAAGAAGCTGAAGATCTCGGGACGTTCGTCGATGACGAAGAAAGAACTCGTCGACGCACTCGAGAAGGAGAGCAAGCGCAAGACGAAGCAGAACTCCTGACACCGACCCGAAGCGGCGAAAACGAAGCGGCATGGAGAGAACTTCCGGCGGCCGAACACCGAGACTACCGTGAGGATCTCCGTCCCGCTGTCCCGACAAACGCACAAACAGAGATCGGAGCACCATGACAGACACAGTCACCGTTCCCGAACCGCACGGATCCGAAGACACGCGGAGGGAGAACGCCGAGAGGGGATTCGTCGCACCCGAGTCGCTGACGAAGAACCTGCAGAACGTCCTCGTCGACTTCATCGCTCTCAGCCTGGTCGCCAAACAGGCGCACTGGAACATCGTGGGCACGAACTTCCGAGATCTCCATCTCAACCTCGACGAGGTGACGACAGTGGCCCGCAGCGGCAGCGACGCCCTCGCCGAACGGATGAGGGCGATGCACGGTTCGCCCGACGGACGGCCCGCGGTCATCGCTGCGCAGACCGATCTGGCGACGTTCCCGACCGGAGAGATCACCACCCACGATGCGATCGACCACGTCGTGGGCGCGATCGAGACGACGGTCGCGAGCATGCGCGGCTGCCACGACGAGGTCGACTCCGCCGATCCGACGACCGCCGATCTGTTCCACGAGTACATCGCCCAACTCGAGCAGCAGGCCTGGTTCATCAGCGCCGAGACGCGCCGGCCGAGCTGAGGCCGCCCCCGCCGTGGAGGCACAGCCGCCCCGGCAGCGGTGCCGATGACTCACCCACCAGCAAGGAGATTCCCATGTCCGTCTGTGACACCTGCGGAAACGACTACGAACAGACATTCACCCTGTCATTCGGAAACGACTCGTGGACGTTCGACAGCTTCGAATGCGCGATTCACAAGACCGCACCCACCTGCGAACACTGCGGATGCCGCATCCTCGGCCACGGAGTCCATGACGGCGAATCCGTGTTCTGCTGCTCGCACTGCGCACGTGAGGCAGGAAACCAAGAGGCCACCGATGACAAAGGAGGAAGCCGATGAGCGACCAGCTGACCTTCCAGGATCCCGTCCGACGATTCCCCGACATCTCACCGCCGAAGCAGGATCAGCCCGAACCGGGCCTCGACGCGGAACTCATCCCCGGCACGGATCGCGGTGAGGACAGCTACACCGGCACAGGCAGGCTCCGCGGCCGCAGGGCGCTGATCACCGGCTCGGACTCCGGCATCGGATCCGCCGTCGCGATCGCCTTCGCCCGTGAGGGAGCCGATGTCGCTCTGTCCTATCTGCCCGCTGAGGAGGAGGATGCCCAGCACGTCTGCGAAGTCATCCGCCAGGCCGGTCGCAAGGCCGTGCCGCTGCCGGGAGACCTGTCCGATCCCGAGTACTGCCGCGAAGTGGTCCGCCGGGCGGCAGAGGAACTGGGCGGGCTCGATGCGGTGGTCAACAATGCCGGCCGACAGATCGCCGTCGAAGACATCGCCGACCTCACGGACGAGCAGTGGGAGGACACGTTCCGGACGAACATCCACGCGATGTTCCGGGTCTCCCAGGCCGCGCTCGAGCATCTCGAGCCCGGATCGACGATTGTCAACAGCACCTCCGTGCAGGCGTATTCGCCGTCCGCCCACCTCATCGACTATGCGTCGACGAAAGCGGCGATCAACAACTTCACGAAGGGGCTGGCCACTCAGCTGGCTCCGAAGGGCATCCGAGTGAATTCCGTGGCACCGGGGCCGATCTGGACCCCGCTGCAGGTCTCGGACGGCCAGCCGAAGGAGGCGCTGCCGCACTTCGGCAAGAACACTCCGCTGGGACGGGCAGGGCAGCCGACAGAGCTCGCACCTGCGTATGTCTTCCTCACCTCGTCGGAGTCGAGCTACGTGATCGGTGAGACCCTCAACGTCAACGGCGGCCAGCCCACCCCCTGATCGTCGGCTCCAGGGATGATCGTCGAAGCGGTGGGACCCGAAGCGAGAGGAGCGCCGCATTTGCCCTTAGGCCCGGTGCTCTCCCGGTCGGCCGTCCGCGTCGTCGGCCAGTAGGCCCTGCGGACGATCGGCTTCGGTCATGGCAGAGAGGAACCGCAGCACGGTCTGGCGCTCCCGGCTGTTCAGGGCCGCGATCACGTCGAAGCGACGGGCATGCTGGCGACCCACCGACTCATGCGCTGCCTGCGCGGTCTCCTCTGTCACCTCGACGCTGGTGGTGCGCCTGTCGTGGGGGTGGGGAACCCGGATCAGGTGCCCACCGGCGACGAGGCGATCGACGAGCTTCGTCGTCGAGGCGCTGGAGATCCCGACGGCAGCAGCGATGCCCTTGGGAGTGACGATGAGCCCCTGGCGCTGCGCGCGGATGAGCAGGCGGATGGTGCGCATATCGCTGTCGTTGAGCTGCATATACCGCCGCGACGCCTCGGCGAGGTCGCGTTCGGCCTCGTGCCACTGCCGCAGGGCCTCCATCAGCGCGGTGCACTCCGCGATCTCGGATTCGGACAGGGCCGAGCGATCGGAGAACTCCGATTCATTCGAGAAGTAGGTCAGCCCAGCTGCCTTCGAGTCTGCGGACGGCACGCTGACAGCATACCGCTGACGTGTTAGATTGAACTCTCGCCTGGCTAAAGAAATTGGAGAGCGTCCTGACCGTCGAATCCCGCCTCGTCGAAGTCCTCGCCGCTGCTCGGCGACGCTCTCGAGTCCGAACTCAGCAGTACGAACAGCTCTGGGAAGCGCTGTCGAGGATGGCGTTGGGCGGAAAGATGATCAGGCCCCGCCTGCTCATCGCTGCCCATGAGGGCCTGGGAGGCACGGCAACGCAGGCCGCGACGGACGCCGCCGGCGCGATGCAGCTGCTGCACATAGGCCTGATCATCCACGATGATGTCATCGACAACGACACCGTCCGGCGAGGAGAGATGAACATCACCGGTCAGTTCTCCTCCGAGGCCATGCTCCTCGGCGCCACGAGCGCCGCAGCGCAGACGTGGGGGGTCTCCTCGTCCCTGCTCGCCGGTGACCTCATGCTCAACGAGGCCCAGTCCCTCCTGGCGCGCCTCGACCTCGAGGCGCCGCGCAGACTCGCGATCCTCGACATCTACGATGAGACGATCGCCGAGAGCGTCGCTGGAGAACAGTCCGACGTGTGGCTGAGCCTCCACCTCGACGAGGCCGACTCCGGTGACGTGCTCACGATGATCGGACGCAAGACCGCCGCCTACTCATTCGAAGCCCCGCTGTCCATCGCCGCGGTCCTCGCCGGAAGCGACGACAGCCTGGTCGAGCGGCTGCGCGCCATCGGCCGCCGCATCGGCATCGTCTATCAGCTCAGGGACGATGTTCTCGGGCTCTTCGGCGATGAGCACGAGACCGGCAAGTCCGTACTCAGCGACCTCCGAGAAGGCAAGGAGACCCTGCTCATCAACACGGCCCGAACCCATTCGGCCTGGTCCCAGGTCGCCCATCTCTTCGGCGATCGGGGCCTCGACGCCGAGGGCGGCCTCCGGCTGCGGCAGGCCATCGAGGAGTCCGGGGCGAGGGCATACGTCGAATCGATGATCGCCGAGCACTGCGAGACCATCGCCGGGCTCATCGCCGAGGCGGAGCTGCCGCAGGCGCTTGCCGGCAGACTCGCGGACCTCACCTCCGCCTGCAGTCTGAGGTGCGCATGAGCGGGGCCGATCGGCACCGTCCGAGCCGGCTGGCGGCACCCGGCGACGAGCCGGCCGGTCCCCCGGTCGAGCAGGTGCCCCTCGAACACGGTCCCGACCTCTGGCGCATCCGCTCCTTCGACGCCGCCCGCCAGGTGCTGCGGGCCCGACACCTCACGACTCAAGCCGGATTCACCGCAGAGCGGATTCCTCGCGGCGTCTTCCGCCGCCACCCGATCCTCATCTCCGACGGGGAGTCCCATGACTCGCAGCGCCGAGAGCTCGCCCGCTTCTTCGCCCCCGCTGTGATCGCCGACAGGTACGGCGAGCGCATCGATGCTCTCGCGCAGGACACGGTCGGCCGGGTTGCCGAAACCGGCCGGTGCCGCCTCGACGAGGTGGCTCTGCACTTCTCCGTGGCCGTGACCTCCGAAGTCGTGGGACTGACCGAATCCTCCATCACGGGCATGTCGCGGCGGCTCGAGGGATTCTTCACCCAGCCGCCGGTCAACCTCGCCGCCCCCGGTTGGGGGCGGACCCGGAAGCAGTGGCTGCAGGCCGCGGTCAACGGCCTCGTCCCGATCGTCCGGTTCTACCTCGCCGACGTCCGACCGGCCCTTCGGGCCCGGCGCCGCAGGCAGCGCGATGACGTCCTGTCCCATCTCATCGGGGCCGGATACAGCACGCCGGACATCCTCGTCGAGTGCGTCACCTACGGCACGGCCGGGATGGTCACCACCCGCGAATTCATCACCATGGCGTGCTGGCATCTGCTCTCCGATGACGAGCTCGGGGCGGAGTACCTCGCGGCCGACCGGCCTCGCCGGTTGGAGATCCTCGAGGAGATCATCCGCCTCGAACCGGTCGTCGGCCACCTCTTTCGACGCGCGCAGGCCGACATCGAGGTCACAGCGCCGGATCGCACCGTGACGATCCCTGCCGGGGACCTCATCGACGTCTGCGTCCGCGCGACGAACACCGATGAAGAGGCGATGGGACCCGAGCCGCATTCCCTGTGCCCCGTGCGGCACACCGCAGAAGCCGTCCCGGCGGTCGGCATGAGCTTCAGCGACGGTGCGCACAAGTGCCCGGGGCAGTCGCTGGCGCTGTTCGAGACCGATGCGCTCGTCCATCGCCTGCTCGACCGCGGCCCGCGACTGGTCGCCGAGCCGGAGATCGGCTGGGACAGCGTCATCTCGGGCTACCGGCTGCGCGGACTCCAACTGGCCTTCGACGAGTGCTCCGGCCCGGAGAGGAGACTGCCGTGAGCGCCTTCGAGTATCTGGCCCTCATGGGTGCCTGCGTCCTCATCACCCTGCCGCTGGAGCTGTTCTTCCGGGCTCGGGTGTACCGTCGGTGGAGAACCGTGCTGTGGGCGCTCGTGCCCGTCATCGTCATCTTCTGCCTCTGGGACGTCGTCGCTATCGCCCGTGACCATTGGGTGTACAACCCGCGATTCGTCACCGGCATCCACCTCGGCAACCTGCCGCTCGAGGAGCTCGTGTTCTTCATCGTCATCCCCTTGTGCGCCCTGCTCAGCTATGAGGCGGTCGGCACGGTGCTCACGGCGGTGCGCAAGCGCACCCGGCCGGGAAGCCTGCCCCGGCAGGACAGCCCACCCCGGCCCGCAATCCAGTCCCGGCCACACGAGCGCACTGACCGGCCGCCCGAATCCGAAGGAGGCGGCGAACGATGAGCGTGCCCGAGTACACGATCATGACCGTCGTCGGAATGATCCTCGTCGTCGGCCTCGAGCTGTTCGTCTTCCGCTCAGGCATCTTCCGCCGGGCGAAGTACTGGGCGGCGCTGAGCATCTGCCTGGTCTTCCAGTGCTTCGTCGACGGCTGGCTGACGAAGCTTTCGGATCCCATCGTCATCTACAATCCGCAGGGGCTCAGTAGCATCCGGTTCCCGTGGGACATCCCGATCGAGGACTTCGGCTTCGGCTTCGCCATGATCACCGCCGTCCTCATGCTCTGGCAGTGGCGCCTGAACAGGCACGCTGCGTCCACCGGAGAGGAGAGCATATGAACAGCCGCGCCTCCCAGCTACGCCCCCGCGACCGGCACGCGATCCTCAACCCCTCCCACCCGGGGCGTCCGCGTCTGCTGCGGCCCAAGCGGGTGACCGTCGTCGGCGGCGGCATCGCCGGACTGGCCGCGGCCGCGGTCCTCGCCGAGCACGGCGTGAGTGTGCACCTGGTCGAGGCCGAATCCAGCCTCGGTGGACGGGTCCGGGCCTGGAGCCTCGACGGGGACCGGTCGATGAGCCGCGGATTCCATGCCTTCTTCCGCCAGTACTACAATCTCCGCAGCCTGCTCGCACGCGCCGATCCCGGCCTCGACCGTCTGGTCCCGGTCACGGACTATCCACTCGTGGGTCGGGACGGTCTGCACGACTCCTTCGCCCGGATTCCCCGGACTCCCCCGCTCAGTCTCGCGGGATTCGTGCTCACCAGCCCGTCCTTCCCGCTGCGTGGTCTGGCCGACGTCGACCTGACGACGGCATTCGAACTCATCGACGTCGACTTCCCGGACTCCTATCGACGCTACGACGGAGAGTCGGCCGAGCAGTTCCTCGACCGGCTGCGGTTCCCGGTCGGGGCGCGGCATCTCGCGCTCGAGGTCTTCGCCCGCTCTTTCTTCGCTCACCCTGCGGACTTCTCCGCCGGGGAGCTCGTCGCGATGTTCCACACGTACTTCACGGGCTCCGCCGAAGGGCTGCTCTTCGACGTCCCCGACGACGACTACGACACCGCGCTGTGGTCGCCCCTGAGCGAATACCTCGCCGAGGCTGGGGTGCGGATCGAGACCGACACCGCGGTCACCGCGCTCCGCCCACAGGACAGTGCGGGCAGGTGGCGCGCCGAGACGACGAGCGGGACGCTCGAGAGCGATGCGCTCGTGCTCGCCGCTGATCCGCGAAGCACTCGGACGCTGCTGGCCGGACTCGAGGACTCGATCGACGCCGACGCTCTCGACCATTCGACGGCCGCCGGCTCACCGGCCGCGGGCACGGAGACTCGAGAGCGGTGGCTGAGCAGTGTCACCTCGCAGCGGAATGCGCCGCCGTTCGCGGTGCTCAGACTGTGGCTGCAAGACGAGGTGGATCCGAGCCGCCCGGCCTTCCTCGGCACGACCGGCTATGCGCTGCTCGACAACATCTCGATCCTCGAGCGCTTCGAGGCCGGGGCCGAGAGATGGCGGCACAAGCACGGCGGTTCCGTCGTCGAACTCCACGCCTATGCGCTCGGCACCGCGCATCGAGGCAGCCCGCGAGGGATGCTCGAGTCCGAAGACGTCGACCGGGAAGCCGTGACGCGCCAACTGCTGGCCGACCTCCACGAGGTCTATCCCGAGACGGCCGACATCCCCATCACCGCCCAGGAGCTGCTCATCGCCGATGACTGCGCACTGGCCGACACGCGGCCGCACGACGACCGCCCCGGGGTCACAACTGCGTTTCCCGGACTGGTGCTCGCCGGGGATTCGATCCGCTGTGAGGCACCTGTGGCGCTCATGGAACGCGCGGCGACGACGGGATTCATGGCCGCGAACGAACTGCTCGCCGGTTGGCGGGTGGAGGGAACCGAGATCTGGTCGCCGCCTCGGCGCGGTCTGCTCCGCCGGGGTCTCCTCGGCGCACTGCGCAGGAGTGGGGCAACGGGGCCCAGGCGAGGAGCAGGCACCGGGCGCTGACCGCCGACCCCAAGTCCCTCACGGTGCAGGGATCGGCAGTGGTCCCGGGCTGGAGTCTCCGCGGAGGCGTTTGAGGACGAGCTCGGCGCTGATGAGGCACATCGGCACGCCGACGCCGGGCGCCGTCGTGGCACCGGCAAAGAAGAGCCCGTCGACTGTTTTCGAAGAGTTCTGTCGGCGGAACATCGCGCTCTGGCGCAGCGTGTGCGCGGGCCCGAGCATGCCGCCGAGCCAGGAGTTGAATCCCTCGGCGAAGTCCGTCGGTCCCAGCGTCCTGCGCACTCTGATGCGCCGGCGCAGGTCGGGGATGTCGGCCCATCGGGCGACCTGGTCGATCGCACGATCGGCGGCCGCTTCGATCCGCGGATCTCCTGTCCCGTCGTCTCCCCCGGCTCCGAGCCCTGCATCGGCGGGGACGGGGATGAGGAGGAAGAGATTCTCGTGCCCGGGCGGAGCGACGGTGGGATCGGTGGCGCTGGGACGGCAGGCATAGATCGAGGCCGGTGAGGGGATCTTCTGCGTGGACCCGAAGATCGCGTCGAAGTTCGACTCCCAGTCCTCGGTGAAGAACAGCGAATGATGCGCCAACTCCTCGAGCTCGCCCTCGATGCCGAGGAAGACGAGCACCGCCCCGGGGCCGCTCGTCACTGACGACCAGGAGCGTTCCGGGAAGCTCTGGTCCTCGGGGCCGAGCAGCTGCGTCTCCGTGTGGTGGAGGTCGGCGGCGGAGACGATGACGTCGGCGGAATGCGTGCGTGTGCGTCCAGCGCCATCGGTCCAACGCAGACCGGTTGCCCGACGTCCGGTCCGTCCGGGGCCGGGTGCTGCCTCGGTGTCGATGTGCGTGACATCGGCTCCTGTGTGCAGGCGCACCCCGGAGCGTTCGGCCAGCCGGACGAGGGCGTCGATGATCGTATGGAACCCGCCCATGGGGTAACTGACACCTTGGTCGAGGTCGAGGGTGCTCATGAGGTGGTAGATCGCCGGTGCCCGTCGCGGGTCGGTGCCGAGGAAGATCGCGGGGTATTGGAGGATCTGGCGCAGCACCGGATCGTGGAACGATGCGTTCGCGAAGTCGGTCAGAGAGGTCCCCAACTGCCGGAACAGTGTCGGCAGCGCGCCGAGGATGTCCCGATGGATCAGGGACCGTGGCGAGGTGAAGGGATTGTAGAGGAAGTGGGCGAGCGCGAGCTCCTTTGTGTGCTCGGCCGAGACGAGGTAGTCGTCGAGGGCATCTCCCGTGCCGCGCTCGACACTTTCGAAGGTCGTCCGCACCCGGGACCTGCCCTGCGGGATCGTCAGTTCTCGCGTGCGCCCCAGGGCCCCCGTGCTCTCATCGACCGGTCCCGGTGGGCTGAATACCGTGTAGCCGGGATCGAGCGTGCGCAGGTCGAGTTCGGCCTCGGCGGAGGTGCCGGCGAGAGCGAAGAAGTGTTCGAAGACCTCGGGCATGAGGTACCACGACGGGCCGGTGTCGAAGCGGAAGCCCTCACGCTCGAACACGCCGATGCGCCCGCCGAGTTCGGAGTTCTTCTCGAACAGGTCGACCGAGTGCCCTTCGCGGGCGAGGAGGATCGCCGTGGCCAGCCCGGCGGCTCCCCCACCGATGATCCCCGTCCGCAGACCACCCCCGGCGGGAGCGCCGGCACCGGGTTGCCTGCTCACTTCCGTCCCTCGCGGGCTGCGGTCATGAGTGCGTGTGCGGTCAGCCGGGCCTTGACGGCGTTCGGGACCCGCACTCGCTGCCGGTAGAGCTCGGCGACAGGGGTCGCGGCGATCCTGTCGGTCAGGGCGCTGAAGAACGCACAGGCGCAGCGGACCGCAGTGCGCGCGTCTTTCGGCAGTTCCGTGATGGCGTGCTGGGCTGCGGCGAGCTGCTGTCGGATCGTGTTCACCCACTCGGCCTTTTCGGCATCGGTGAGTCGGTGCCCCGGGGTGAGGTAGCTGCGGCCGAGGCGCTGATCGTCGTCGGCCAGATCGCGCAGGAAGTTGACGTTCTGGAACGCTGCCCCCAGCTGCCGTGCCCCGTGCTCGAGCCGTGCGACCTCGGCGGGGGTGCGGTCGAGATCGATGAGGAAGACCTTGAGGCACATGAGCCCGACGACCTCAGCGGACCCGTAGACGTACTCATCGTGGGCCTGAGAGTCGAAGCCGCGGACCGGAGACGTACCGCCCTCGACCTCGGGCCCGGATGGGCCACCGGGATCTGCGGGATCGAGGTCGGCGTCCATGGAGGCGAAGAAGGGGTCGATGAGCTCGGCGCCGATGCCTGCAGCCCAAGCGGTCCTTGCGAAGGCGTGAATGACGAGATTGTCGCTGATGCCGGTGTGCAGCGCAGCACGGGTGGCCGAAGCGAAACCGCCCAGCATCTCCCGCTGCTCGGCCGCCGCAAGCCCCGCTTCGGAGGCCAGACCGTCGACGATCTCATCGGCGATGCGGACCAAAGCATAGATGTTGCGGATATGGTGCCGGTTCCTGACGCCGAGCAGTCTGACGGCCAGCCCGAAGGAGGTCGAATAGCTCGCGATCACTGCCCTGGCCGCGTCCTCGGCGGTGCGCGTGTAGAGCTCATCGGTCGGAGTGGAGCTTCGCAGCGTCATATTCGTTAGCTTAGCTAAATATCTGCCAAGTAAGCGAATCTTGGCTCGGGTGGCGTCGCGGTGTCACTCGAGGACGAGGCAGAAGGGACGCCCGATCGGGTCGGCGTAGACACGGAAGGTCGGGTGCTCGTCCGAATCGTCGAGGAGCCTGCCGCCGGCGTCGAACACCGTGGGCTCGGCGTCCTCATATGAGGAGACGAGGATGTCGATATGGACCTGCAGCGGAACGGAGTTGTCCGGCCAGGTCGGGGCCACATAGTCCTCTGCCCTTTGGAAGGAGAGGATCTCCCGGCCCGAGGGCTCGTAGAGGTTGACCCAGTCGGCGTCCTCGTCCGGAGATACGCTACCGCCGAGCAGCCTGCGGTAGAACCGGGCCGTATCGATCGGCACCGGGCAGTCCATAGCGGTGGTGTTGAGGCGTCCGATCATCGTGATCCTTCCTTCCTCACCGAAGTGCAGGGGAATGCTGTGGACGTGAGCGCGGTCTCCATGGGATCACGTTATGCTCCCGGCCTTGACAGCGACAAGACCCGTCGGTGCCCAATGCAAACCCCCGCTTTGCCGTTGCGAGGACCGAGGTTGAGGATTCCCGAGGTCGCTCGGGTCGCCTAGACGAAACCCGCGGATCTGTAAAGACCCTTCCACAGAAACTTCGCGCTCAATAGCGTCTCTGGCACAACGGGAGTCCCGGTGGCTCCCCGATCCGATTCGGAGGATGACATCATGACTTCACCCATCCAACTGGCCCGTACCTATGCTCGCTCCTATGAGGCGTCGTCGCGCAAGGGCAAGGGCACGATCCTCGACACGCTCACGGAGGCGACCGGGTGGACTCGCGATCACGCGCGCCACCAACTGCGCAGCCAGTTCCACCAGATCAGAGCCGGGGTCTCCCTCGACGCTGTCGTCGACCGCCGTCGTCTCAAGCCGAAGAAGTTCTCCTCTCGTGCCCAGCGGGCTCTCGAACTCGTGTGGAAGTCCTCCGGCCGCCCCTGCGGCAAGTACCTCGAGGCGGCGATGGCCGACTGCCTCGACTCCCTGGAGAGGCACGGTCACCTCCGCGAGGGACGGCACGGCTATTCGCCCTCGGTGCGAAGGGAACTCCTCGACATCTCCGCGGCGACGATCGATCGGTACCTGCGCGGCGCCAAGGCCGGCGACCACGACGATTCGTGGCTGACCGGCACCGGGGCGGGGATGCGTGCTTCCCTCCCGCGGCAGCGCATGCGTTCGCTCCTCGAGCCCGAACCCGGCTACTTCCTCGTCGAACTGCTGACGATCACGACACCGACCGACGAGGACTGCGTCACAGTGACATTCACCGACGTGGAGATCGGGTGGGTGCACACGAGGACCTTCGCCCCCGGCACGCAAGTGGTCGACATGCTCGCGCAGATGGTGCGCGCGGTGCCTTTCATCGTCACCGGAATCCTGTTGCCGCCAGCGGTCCCGGACAGCGCCATCGAGGCGTGGGCAGAGGACAACCTCATCGAATTCCACTGCATGAGCGATCTCCGACAAGGATCTCGCGTACCCGATCGGACGTTCAGCGGCCTCAACCTCCCGCTCGGCACGCCGCACGACATCGATGCCGCGGTCGCGAGAGTCAACCAGCTGTGGTCGGCCCTGGCCGACCGCCTCAATTACTTCATGCCTGTCAAGAACCCGGTGGGCTGGCGCCTCTCTCCTGCAGGAGAGCGTCGACGCGAATACGATCGCCCGGACACACCGGTCTCCCGACTCATCGCATCCGGCATCCTCTGCCCCGAACAGACTCGGGAACTGATTGAGAAGAGTCAGGGACTCGACATCGCCGGACTCACCGCACGCGTCGAGGAGCTGAAGTCGACTCTGCGGTGAAGGGACACTTCGCCGCCAGGTCCGGCGGTAGGCGACGAGAAACGGCCGTCGGAGGCCATTGACGAAGATCCCGACATGGACGAATACTGAAGACAGCGATCCCAGGGTCGACACCTGAGACACGATTGGAGTGGCATCTCTGATGGACGAGACCTCGGCAGAACCGACCGACGACAACGTCGGAATACCCAGCGATGCGGCTGCGGATCCCGCGCCGATCGATCCCGAGTCCGAGCGGCATCAGCTGACAGCGCAGATCGGCGAGTGGGCACGCTCACTCGTCCTCGAACCCGATGACCTCGTCCTCAAGGTAATTGTGGACGAAGCACTGCGAATCATTCCCGGGGCCGATTACGCGTCGCTCTCAATCGTCAGCCGCGATGACCTCATCCGGTCCCGAGCTCCCTCGGACTTGGTCCCCGAGCGACTGGACGCCCTGCAGTCAGAGCTGCACGAAGGACCGTGCTTCGACTCCATCCGCGAGCATCGCATCGTCCGGGTCCCGGATCTCACCGACCCCACCCCCTGGCCCCGGTTCGCCTCCAGCGCGGTCGCGGAGGGAGTGAGGAGCATGCTCGCCTTCCAGCTCTTCGTCGAGGTCGACAGCCTCGGCGCCCTCAATCTCTATTCGAATACACCCCGCGCCTTCGACCAGACATCGGAGGACATCGGAAGCGGAGTGGCCGCCCATGCCTCTCTGGCACTGGCCAACGCGCAGAAGCAGGGACAGCTCTACGAGGCAGTGGCGTCGCGGGATCTCATCGGCCAGGCCAAGGGCATTCTCATGGAAAGGCACAAGATCAGTGAGCACGAGGCGTTTCTGCTGCTCACAAAGGTGAGTTCGAAGACGAACACGAAGCTGCGAGAGGTCGCCGAGGAGTTCGTCCGCACCGGCGCGCTGCCGGGCACGATCACCGACTGATCGGGCACCTCCGGATTCTCACTCTCTTCGACCTGCCACTTGTTGTCCGGTGCGGCGCTGGGTTAATCTGAGAATCGGTCAAGCAGATGGCCTCCGTCCTGAATTCAAGGGGACCACTGTGTACACATTGCTCAACAACAGCGAAGCTTCCAAGTTCGATCTCTACCTTCCGGGACAGCTCGTCGCTTCGCTTCACTACACGATCACACCGGACGAGATCATGTTCGTCTACTGCGAAGCCATTGAGCCCCTCGATTCGGAACGGCACTGCCGCCAACTCCTGCGCCTGGCTCTCGAAGACTCACTGAATCGCCGGATCCCCATCACCGTCTCGTGCCCGATCGCCCGCAAGCACATCGACAGCGACCCGGAGATCAGTGCCCAGATGCAGACTCTGCCCAAGAACGTGGGGCATAAGCATGAGCGCACACTCGACTAACCACCGGTCTCACTCGGAGATCTTCTCCAGAAGGTCGCCGATGCGAGTGTCCCACTCGCTGCGAGCCACATCGGCCTGAGCGAGCATGCCCACGAGTTCGTGCCCGTCGATGACAGGAAGTCGGCGGACCTGATGGTCCTTCATCGTCTGCAGCGCCTCACCGACGTTGTCATCGGCACCGATGGTCACGGGCTTGCCCTGGGCTAGATCCCCGACTCTCGCCGTCTTCGGATCTCCGCCCTCTGCGATGCACTTCACGACGATGTCACGATCCGTGATCATGCCTTTGAGTCGATTGTCCTCTCCGCAGATCGGAAGAGACCCGAAGCCTTCCTCGCGCATGTCCTGTGCAGCTTTTTCGAGTGTCTCGTTCTCGCCGACGCACTTCGCGCCCGGAGTCATCAGCTCACGTGCTGTCGTCATCTTCACCGTCTCCTCGTGTCAGTGTGCGTGTCGGGTGCTCTCCCGCAGCGGGAACGGTCGGATGACCGATTCTCCGGGTGCAGGACACTCATCATGCTGACTGCTCCCGAGGCGTGTCCAGGGGGCCGCCGCCCCCGACGGGTGCCTCAGACACCGTTGCCGTTCCGGACCGCAGACGGAGCCGGAGTCCTGGTTGCGCGGCTGCGCAACGCCTCAGCGGCGATGAAGTGTGAGTCTCGTACGGCCGCTGACACCGGCGCTGTACTTTGTCAAGCTGTCAGTTCAGCCACCACCGACGATGAGGAACCAGCGGATGACACAGACAGGCGCGATCGACGAACTGAACAGCCCTGTGCCGCTCACTGCGCCGGAGCGCGGGCTCGCGCCTCGGTCGAGAGGCGAGGTCACCTCGCTGCTGCTCAGCGTGCTCACATCTGACGGCGGGGAAGCTGCTGAGCTGCTGCCCGATCTCGACGCGGCCGCTTCTTCTGCACTGGTGTCGAGTGAGGACATGTTCCGCGACGAGGATCTGCAGCTGGCGCTCCATCTTCTCTATATCCTGCACACCGGCCCTGCCGATTTCGTACACGGAGACTGGGAGTGGCACCCGTCGCTGATCGGCGTCCGCGGAAAGATCGAGCACCGCTTCGAAACCGCGCTGCGAGCACTCGCGCCCTTACCGGACCTCATTCCGCGCTCCGGCCCAGAGCTGGCCGAGACGCTGTTCTCCATGACGAGTGCGGTGGCGCAGCCGGAACTGGCCACGTGGGCTGCGCGGCACGCGTCAGTCGATCAGCTCCGAGAATTCCTCATCCACAAATCCATCTACACCCTCCGCGAGGCAGACCCCCATTCCTGGGCGATCCCCCGACTCCGCGGTCGGGCGAAGGCAGCTCTAGTCGAGATCCAGGCCGACGAGTATGGAGGTGGCAGACCCGACCACATCCACGCCGAGATCTTCGCCGGAACGCTGCGCGGGTTCGACCTCGACGACAGGCCCGACCATTACCTCGACGAGGTCCCCGCGATCACTCTCGCGTCGGTGAACGCGATGAATCTCTTCGGTCTCAACCGACGCCTGCGAGGTGCCGCGATCGGGCATCTGGCGGCATTCGAGATGACCTCGTCCATTCCCAACGGCCTCTACTCCCGCGCCTTCAGCAGGAACGGATTCGGCCGGGAGGTCACATGGTATTTCGATGAGCACGTCGAGGCCGATGCTGTGCACGAGCAGATCGCGGCGCACGACCTCGCGGGAGGAGCCGCCGATGACGAGCCCGGCCTCATTCCCGACATCATCTTCGGTGCCGCCTCCTGCCTTCGCCTCGACGATATCAGCGGCTCTCACATGCTCGAATCCTGGTCGGCAGGAGAGTCCTCGCTGAGGAAGACCCCGAAGGAGGCTGTCTGTGGATAGTTCGAGCGACCCGGTCACCATCACCCCATGCCCGGACGGGCCTCTGCTCGTCCGCGGCGACTTCACCGTCCTCACGGCACCGGGGCGAGAGGAGAGGGCAACCGATCGCCGGGTGGTCGCCCTGTGCCGGTGCGGCAAGACCGGCATTCCTCCGTTGTGCGACGGCTCCCATCGCGCAGTCGGCTTCCGTGCGCCCGCTCCACCCCCGACGGCAGTACCTCCGCCGGGGAACAGATAAGCCCGAGCGGACGAACAGACTGTCGATCGAGAAGGAGATAAAGCAATGCGCGCAGTCACCTGGCAAGGCAAACGAGACGTCTCGGTGGAGACGGTTGACGATCCGATCCGCCACAAGTCGAATGACGCAATCATCGAAGTCACCTCCACCGCCATCTGCGGGTCCGACCTCCACCTCTACGAAGTGCTGGGACCATTCATGGACCGCGGAGACATCATCGGGCACGAGACGATGGGTCGAGTCGTCGAGGCCGGTCCCGAATCCGGCTTGTCGGCCGACGATCGGGTGGTCGTGCCGTTTCCCATCTCCTGCGGCCGCTGCTGGATGTGCGCGCAGGGGCTGTGCACCCAATGCGAGACGACACAGGTGAGGCAGTACGGGTCCGGGGCACAGCTGTTCGGCTACTCTCGACTCTACGGGTCCGTGCCCGGCGGGCAGGCAGAATACCTCCGTGTCCCCTATGCCGAAGTCGGGCCGATCAAGGTTGGTGCCGATCTTCCCGACCACCGCTACCTCTTCCTCAGCGACATCCTCCCCACGGCCTGGCAGGCAGTGAAATACGCCGGGATCAGAGAAGGAGACTCACTCGCCGTCTACGGCCTGGGGCCCGTGGGACAGTTCGCCGCCCGCATCGGCAGACACCTCGGCGCGCAGGTCTTCGGTCTCGACCCGGTCCCCGAACGGCGTGACATGACCGCTCGCCACGGGATCGAGGTCTTCGACTTCGACGAGGACGCACATTCGACCATCCGAGAGGCCACCTCCGGGCGTGGGCCCGACGCCGTCGTCGACGCCGTGGGGATGGAAGCACACGGGTCCCCGCTGGCCTCGGCTGCACAGCAGGCGACTGGTCTGCTGCCCCCGCCCGCCGCACGGAAGCTCATGGAGACCGGAGGAATCGACAGGACGGCCGTCCTCCACGCGGCGATCGACCTGGTCCGCCGAGGTGGCACCCTCTCCCTCAGCGGTGTCTACGGTGGGGCGCTCTCACCGATGCCGCTGCTCACCCTCTTCGACAAGCAGATCCAGCTGCGGATGGGGCAGTGCAACGTCCGCAGCTGGACCGATGACCTTCTGCCGCTGGTCGAATGCTCCGAGGATCCGCTGGGCGTCGATGACCTCGTCACCCACCGGCTTCCCCTCGAATCGGCTCCCGAAGCCTATGAGATGTTCCAGCGGAAGACGGACGGCTGCATCAAGGTCGTCCTCGATCCGAACGCGGAATCATGATCCGCTTCCCGCTTCGGCACAAGGGACTCCACGCGTTCGCGGATCACCTCTACTGTCAGAACACGCCAACGCAGGATTGAGAGTCCTGTCATCAGTGAGGAGACATCATGAGTTCAGAAGACCGTCCGACCGTTCCCGGAAAGCCCGGTTCCCGCACCCCGGGCTTCGATGAGCCGACGACCCCGCGGGAGCCGTTGCCGCCGAAGCAGGACCAGAGCGGACCGCGCCCGACGACGCCGACCGGGGTCCCCAGCAGCGACACCCAGGCGGATCAGGCCCAGCAGGGCAGCTGGCTGACCACGGCTCAGGGCGCTCGACTCTACGACACGGACCATTCGCTCAAGGCGGGATCGCGGGGACCGACCCTGCTCCAAGACCACCATCTGCGGGAGAAGATCACCCACTTCGACCATGAGCGTATTCCCGAACGTGTGGTCCACGCCCGCGGTTCTGCCGCCCATGGCACCTTCGTCTCCTACGGCAATGCCGTAACCATCACGAAGGCAGCTTTCCTCGCCGCCGATGTGGAAACGGAGGTCTTCACGCGCTTCTCCTCCGTTGTCGGCTCGCGGGGGTCTGCAGATTCCGTTCGCGACACCAGGGGCTTCGCCACGAAGTTCTATACGACGGACGGGGTGTTCGACCTCGTCGGCAACAACATCCCGGTCTTCTTCATCCAGGATGCGATCAAGTTCCCCGACATCGTCCATGCGGCCAAACCCCACCCCGACCGTGAGATCCCGCAGGCGCAGAGCGCCCATGACACCTTCTGGGACTTCGTGTCCCTGCACACCGAGGCCACTCATCACACGATGTGGCAGATGTCCGACCGCGGCATTCCCCGCTCCTTCCGGACGATGGAGGGCTTCGGGATCCACACCTTCCGAGTCGAGAACACCGCCGGTGAGACCTCCCTGGTGAAGTTCCATTGGAAGCCGAAGGCCGGAGTCCATTCGCTCATCTGGGAAGAGGCGCAGATGGTCAACGGCGTCGACCCAGATTTCCACCGCCGGGACCTCGCCGATGCCATCGAAGCCGGAGCGGCCCCGCAATGGGAACTCGGTGTCCAGGTCTTCCCGGACGATCCGAGTGAGACTTTCGAGGGGATCGACCTGCTCGACCCCACGAAGATCGTGCCCGAGGAACTCGCGCCTGTGCAGCCGCTGGGTATGCTCACACTCGACCGCAACCCCAGCAACTTCTTCGACGAGACCGAGCAGGTGGCGTTCCATCCCGGGCACTTGGTGCCGGGCATCGACATCACCGACGATCCTCTGCTCCAAGGGCGGCTGTTCTCCTATCTCGACACCCAGCTCACCCGACTGGGCGGGCCGAACTTCTCTCAGCTCCCGATCAATCGTCCGCACTGCCCGGTCAACGACATGTTCCGCGACGGAATGCACCAGACTGCCGACCATCGCGGCGCCGCACCGTACAAGCCGAATTCGCTCGACGGCGGCAACCCGTTCCCTGCCGAGCAGACCGACGAGCATACGTTCGTCGAAATCGCCCACGAGATTCCGGCGTCGAAGAAGGAACGGCGTTCGCCGGAGTCCTTCGACGACCACTATTCCCAGCCGCGCATGTTCTGGCTCAGCCTCACCCCCGTCGAACAGCAGCACCTCGCCGATGCCTTCACCTTCGAGCTCGGCAAATGCTACGAGGAGACGATCCGGGAGCGCGAGGTCGCTGTGCTCGCCTGCATCGACTCGGAGCTTGCCCGCATGGTCGCCGAGGGGCTGGGTCTCGAGATCCCTGTGGCTCAGACACCGCCGCGCAGTGATATCGAACCGAGTCCGGCACTGTCCCAGCTGGGGAAGCGCTGGCCGGTAGACGGGCGCAAGATCGGCATCGTCACCGGCGGTGAGACCGACGCGGAGCAGGTCATCCGGGCCTACGACCGCATCGCCGAGGCGGGAATGGTCCCCATCACGATCGCTCCGGTGGGCGGACGCATCACCTCCGGCGAGCGGAGCGTCGCCGTCGAGCGGACATACCTGACCGTAGCCTCGAGCGAACTCGACGCCTTCTTCTTCGCCGATGGCGCCGAGCTGACCACCGAGATCGAGCTCCTGATAACGGAAGCGTGGCGTCATCTCAAGTTCATCGCCGCCAGCGGAGACTCCTGCACCATGATGGAGAAGTACGGCATCAAGGCCGACGACCCCGGAGTCTACTGCAAGGATGACCTCGAAACAGCGCTCTCGCAGCTGCAGGAGGGCCTGAGCGAGCACCGGGCCTGGGCCCGGGTCGAGTCCTGAGACACTGCATGCCATTGCTGAAGAAGGGTGGCGTCGCCGGCAGCGGAAGCCCGGGAATACGGCTCACAGCGCGTTGATACGCTCGGAGGCGTCGAAGACCGGGTCAGGCAGGATACGGTGTCTCAGTCGCCTCGCACAGGGCTGACCCCCGAGGCCTGGTCGTAGACAGCCAGATCCCGGCGGAATGCTCTGCTCCGTGCGTAGCCGTGGACTGAGTCAAGCACTCCGCGCTGGTGTTCTGCCTTCTGGGCAAACGCACGGAACTGTTGGGCATCCAAGCCGAGTGCTTCGGCATTGTCTTCGAGCGTCTGCCACATCCCCAGTTTGCCGACGACCGCGCTGCGCATCAGCTCCGCTTCGAGCACGAGGGTCATGGGCGAGCGCTTGAGCAGCGAGCCGTTGCTCTTGAGCCGTCCGACCCGTTCACCGGCCCACGACACCGCCTCGGCGAGACGACGGCGTCGGAGGCCCAACTGGCCGATGAGGTGCTGGACGTAGAGATGTTCGCCGCGGATCTCCGCGACCAACTCGGACAGGGCTGCGAAGACGGGCGTATCGACGAAGTCGGCCGCCATCCGTTCGATCCGCTCCGCCCCGGCGGTGGCCCCGGTGAGATGGTCGCTGAGATAGCGGCCCAGGAGGTCCATGTCGACCTCACTGTGCTCCCCGCCCGCATCCGATGCTTCGTGCCCTGTGCTCGTGTCGTCGATCGCCCGCAGCTGCGGCTGCTCGGGATCGCGCGGACGCAGCGGGACGGAGGCGGCACCCTCGCCGTCGGCCATGCCCTTGAGCAGTTCGCGCGCGGAGTCCATGGCGCTGTATTCCGGCTCCCAGCCGAGTTCTCGACGTGCGCGGCCGTTGTCCATCAGCGGCACGTTGAGGCCCATGTCCAGCCATCCTGCATCGGCTGCGACCAATGAGCTGCTGTGGCCCACGCTCAGAGCCGCCCGCACGGCGCCGTTCGGAAGCGGGACGTGTCTGCCGTGATCGAGCAGTACGGCCAGATCCTTCGGATAGAGCACATCGTCGGCGCAGATGTTGAAGGCGCCTGCGCGGCGGTGGAGGACACTGGCCACATAGGCGCGTGCCACATCCGTGGAGTGGACGGCCTGGACGCCACGCAGTCCCTCAGGCAGCGGCAGGAACGGCAGCCGGCCTGCTCGCAGCAGCTGTACGGGCATCCAGGTTCCGAGGAAGTAGCGCTGGATCTCCGAGGCGGCCGGGGCGCCGAAGATGAGCGCGGGGCGCAGCCGAGTCACGGTGACTTCGGGGTGGTCGGCGCAGAAGTCGTCGAGGACGCGCTCCTGGGCGGCCTTGTCCACGCTGTAGTGGGAGGAGCGGATACCCTCGGTCGGCCACTCCTCGTCGCGCTTGTCCAGACTGTCGTCGGGAGAGTAGGCGCCGACCGAAGAGGCCACGACGAGATGCGGCACACCCGCCGCTGCCGCTGCCGCGGCCACCCGGGCCGTACCGTCGACGTTGACGCGCCGAAGCAGATCCCGGTCACTGTTGGGCTGGATCAGCCAGGCCAGGTGGATGACGGCTTCGGCACCGGTCAGCGCTTCCGTGAGATCGCGGTGGGCCGTGTCCTCGCTGCTCGCGGCGGCGACGTCGATCGCTCTCCATTCGCATCCTGTATAGGGCTCGGCCTCGGTGTCGGGCATCCGTCTGGAGATCCCCAGCACCGAGGTGACTTCAGAAGTCCGGCTGAGAACGTCGAGGATCGCCGTACCGACGTTCCCGGTGGCTCCGATGACTGCGACTCTCATGGTCTCTCCCCGTGTGGTTTCGTTGGTGCGTCCGCGGCTGATGGTTCAGTGTCCGCTCCGCTGCGCGGCCTGTCGTCGCCGACGGAGACGTCGGCGAAAGAATACGGCGGCCAGGGACCGAGGAAGCGGATGGACAGAGCCGGCTGCTGATTCTGCAGCGCGGTGAGCTCGGCTCCCAACGCCGTGACATCTGTGTTTCTCACCAGACACGAGGCCATGAGCACAGGCGTCAGCCCCGGTTCGCGGGCCGTCGAGCGGTGCTCCTCGATGTCGAGGCAGTGAGAGGCGACTCGGGCTCTGATCTCCGGATAGATGCTGTCGGCGACCCGGTCGACGATCTCCTTCTCGGTCTTCTGCAGACGTTTCTCGAGCAGTCTGCGCACTCCGGCGGGCCGGCTGTCCATCTCCTCCTTCATGCCGGAGACCTCATCGTGGACCTCCTCGAGCAGAGCTCTGTCCAGGGAGAGTTCGACGCGCAGCTCGGACGTGTCGCGCAGCTCCGTCAGCCGCTGGTTGAGCGTGTCGGCGGAGTCGTCGAGCCAGCCTTCGAGCTGTTCGGTTGCGGTCGCCTCGGTGTCGGTGTCCGAACGGACGATGACGTTGAATGAGACCGGGAGGGCGGCGGCTGCGGTCTTCCAGACATCGTCGATGACCTCACTGTGTTCGAGCACCCAACGGCGCACATCGTCGTCGGGACCATCGAAGGGGCCCCCGGTGTGCCGGTGAGTCACGGCCTTGGGCCCCGCGTCGCGGCCGACCATGTGCAGCGCGGATCCGTCGATTCCCGTGACGGCGGGGGCGAGGCCGTCGCCGGGGACGATGGCGTAGACGTAGAGCTTCTCGGTACCGTCGCTCATTCGACGCCCTTTCCGTTCTCCTCGGCCCATCTGGCCGGATTGATGAGCTTGTCGACGACCTCGTCGACGACGTCGTCGAGGCCGCGGTGCAGATCCTCGACGGATCCGGTGATCCCGTGCTGGTCCTTGATCTGGTCCATCGCCTCATCGAGTTCGAGGAGAGCCTCGCCGAGGCGGTTCTGCTCGTCCTCGGTGAGGTCCCCGCCTTCCATACGGCGCACGGCTTGGGTCTCGAGGGCCTCTTGGATCACCTCGACGAGGGTGACGACGAGGGTGAGCACCCCGTGTTTGAGGCTTTCCTCGTTGACGTTCAGCGCCATGATGCTGCTCCTTCTCCGACACGGTCGTCGGGGTTGCGGCCTGGTGACACGGTGGCTTCGAGCGGCGCGGGACACCTGTCACCGGGCACGGTCCGCCAGTCGTCGAGTCCGGCGGACCATGCGCCGACGTCGTCTGCGGCCAGGGTTATGGTCGAGTCCGCGGTATCGAGGATGAGGACCCGCCGTTCGTCGGTCGGGTTGCTGCGCTCTTCCCGACGGATGTCCTGCAGCTGCTCGGGAGAGATCCTCACTCGTGCGCGCCCGTCCATCGGCGACCTCCAGGTCAGTTCCGTGCTCGAAAGCGATGCCTGTCCCCCGCGCCACGTGCTCCCCGACGACAGTTCCTCGAGGAACCACATCCTCCCCTCGCGCAGAGGCCGATCCACTGTCAGCTTCGCCTCCGGTCTCGAGGGTGCCGGCTCGTCGACGCGGTCGAGTTCGGCCTGCACCAGGGAAATGAGTCGGTCGGGTTCGAGGGCCGAGAGGATCGTCTCGCTGCCATCGCTCAGCCGGACGAGGATGCGTGTGCGCTCTTCGCCTCCGATGGAGGCCTGGCGCAGCGCGGAGACGGAGGCGATCGAGTTCAGGCGTGCCTGCCACAGAGTCTCTGCGGGGTCTCGCCGGTGGATGATCAGACGCTGCGAGGTGAGATAGGCGCTTCCGGGGCGCCAGGTCCGATAGAAGTTGTCCTGATAGTGACCGCCGGCCATCTTCGCCAGGATCTCCTCGTCGTCGGCGATCGGCAGGTGCGTGCGAACCGCTCTCTGCACCCATTCCCGAGTGTCGCTGTCCCACTGGCGCATCATCCCGTACTCGAGCATCGTCTCGATGCCGGCGATCGTGGCGCGCAGGTTGACTCCGATGAGCGGGATGTCCGCGACCGAGATGATGAGGTCGAGGTTGAGGTGGACCCCCTTGTTGAGGAGCACTTCGATGAGATCGGGCAGGGTCGCCCGCGGGTCGCGGGTGGGCTGCATGCTCGCGTATCCGGTCATGGTCGCCTCAGCGGTCGTCGGCGGAAGAACCGGCGGCGGGAGCTCTCGCATCGTCAGCGGAAGAGGCGGCGTCTTCCTCTGCGGAGGTGTCATCGTCGTCCGCGGAGTTCAATTGGGCCGGCTCCCCGGCCTCGATCCGCTTCGAACGCGCACTCTGCCACCCGCACCATGGGCAGTAGTCGTTCATCAGCTGTGCGAGCTCGGAGCGCTTCCCGCATTCGGGGCAGGTGTCCTTCTGCTCGACTGCTTCCTTCCACGCGACGGTCTCCCGGTCCGTGCCCGCGGGGAAGTCCAGACCGTAACGGGCCGCGGTCTCGAAGGAGGCCAGGGCCGCCCTGATCCGGATTCCCAGCAGCTCGACACCAGCCACGGAGACCATGATGTCCGCGTTCAGGACCAGACCTTTGTCCAGCAGCGTCTCCACGACGTGCAGCAGCGTGCCCTCCTGGCTGCGCTGCGGCTGCATCGCATCATTCGGCTGATTCGTGATGCTCATATCGCCCTTTCGGTCACTCGCTCGGCCGACCACGAACGTAGCGATCCTTCCTGTCATAGGCCATGAGCTCGCCGTCCTCATCGAGCTCGACCTCGTATTCGGCCAGCAGATCCGCGCTGTCGGGAATGCGTCGCGATTCCACGACCTCCAGACGCACGGACCAGTGGTCGTCCTTCCACCTCGTGCCGACCACGGACTCGGGAGGCCTGCCCGTGAGGGTGCTGAACTGCTCGATCGCCTTCTTCACCGCTCTGACCGCAGAGATCCTCTTAACGGTCCCGGTTTGAGAGCGGCTCTGCGAGCGCGGGGACGCCTTCGGCTTCTCCCGTGCCGATGACGCCGACTTCTCGTGTGATGACGATGCCGACTTCTCACGTGCAGCTGATGCCGAGGCGGACGAGCGGCGGGACGACGCCTCCGTCACGTTCTCGCTCGGTTTCCGCGCACGCTTCTCACTCGCGCCTCCTGCAGATTTCCCATCTGCACTGGGTTCTTCGCTCATCGGTCCTCCTCGGTTCTGCGCCGACGACCTTCGAGCAGTCGTCCGACGAGCTCACGCTCGAGGGCATCGGCTTCGTCATCACTGATCGATCCGCGTTCGCGTGCCCCGGCGACCTCTTCCAACTGGCGCCGGATGGCACCGGGATCGTAATAGCGCTTCTCGGCTTCTCCTCTGACCTGCTCGGCGACCCATACGGTCCCCTTGAGCGGTGCCAATGGAGCACCGAAGACTGCTGACAGGAGTCCCATGACGTCTCCTACATCTCGGGGACGAAGTCGTAGGGTGCCTGCGGACCGACCAGCCGAAATCTCATCCGCTCCTGGTTCGCCTCCGCGAAGCCTTCGATGACGGAGTCGAACTCTTCGAGCGCGTCCTTGCGTACCAGCACCGCCATCTCGGCGACGTCCTCGGCCTGGCCGACTTCGCGAATCGCCGTCTCGGCGGCCACGGTGCGGATCCGCTCGAGGATCGGAGGAGCTTCGGTCGCTCGCCAGCTCTCCATCGTCTTGACGACGATCTCTCCGAGCCGGATGCGCTCGTTCCGGGTCTCGTCTTCGCTCGTGCCGCTGATCCTCTCCCTCAGCTCGGCCACCTCGGGGTTGCTGCGCACGACCTCCCGCAGGATCGCGTCGCGGTCGAAGCTGATCCTGAGGGTGAACTGCGTGCATCCTGCCAACTGGTCGAGCGCCTCGGCGAAGACGTCCGCCTGCGGAGCCAGCACATCACCGGCGATGTCGGTGTCTCCGGGGACCACCGTGCCGAAGGCCAAGGGCAGCACCGGCTGCTTATCGGCGAGTTCGTCGAGGACGACGCTGTGGTTCTGCAGAGCTTCGGGAGTGCCCAGTATCTCGGGATCCACGAGATCGGTCACCACTGCCGCCACCGCCCCGGACTCGACGAGCGTGAGCGCATTGCCCTGCACTCCATCGGGTCCGGTCGGCAACTCGGCATCGGCGAGCACGATCCCATACAGATACCGGTCTGCTGAGGGGGCACCTTCTTCGCTCATTCGGACTCCGAGGAGCTGCGCGCCGGGCGCTTGGTCCGGCGACGCGTCTTCTCCTGACTCGAGCTCTCGCCCGAGTCGTCATCGGAGTCGTCCGGGGTGAGGGCTTCCTTGATGCCTTCCACAGCTCCCTGGGTCTTGCCCTTGGAGCCGTTCTCCATCATTCCGCCCATCATCTCCGGCAGGTCGCGTCCGCCCTGCTGGGTCAGATCGAGCCGGTTCGTCGCCTCGGCGAAGCGCAGATAGGTGTCCACGCTGGCGATGACGATGCGCGCGTCGATGGTGAGGATCTCGATCCCCACCAGCGAGACGCGTACGTACGCATCGATGACCAGGCCCTTGTCGAGGATGATCTCGATGACGTCCGCAAGCGAACTCGATGACGGACGGTCGACATAGCTTCCGCGTGAACGTTCAACAGTGCTGGTGCTCATTGTCCTTGCCTACTTCCCAATCGGAGGACGCTCAGCCGCGTCCCTCATCGTCTTCGGTGGGTTCTTCGGATTCCTCGTATTCCACAGGCTCCTCGGACTCGTCAGCGGCTTCCGGCTCCTCCTCGAAGTCCTCCGCGGACTCCGCGTCGTCTGCCTCGGCGGGTTCCTCGTCCTCGTATTCCTCTGTCGGATCCTCCTCATACTCCTCTTCGGCTTCGCCCTCGGCGGGCTCGTCATCGCTGCCTTCGTCGTCTTCAGCTTGCTCCTGCTCCTGCTCGAGGCCGTCCTCGTGGGAGGTGACGAGCTCACCGTCGCGGATCTCTCCGCGCCAACCCTCGACGCTGTCGGGGTCGAGCATGATCTGACGCATCACGTGGTGGACGAAGAACTTCAGTTCAAGACGGAAACGGCGGGGAACGGTGAACCACAGGGCACCGACGCCTTCCATGAAGCCCTGTTTGTGGTACTCCCCCACCGCAATGATCCGGGTGAGTCTGGGTGCGACTTCGTGGAAGGAGATGCTGCCGCTGATGTAGCCCTTCTCGCCGGTCGATTCCCACACGATGTGGGAGTCGGGAACCTGCTCGGTGATCGTGGCTTCCCAGGTTCGATGCGACCAGACCGCCTGCCCCTTGATGCTGAGGGTGACATCATCGGTGCGTTCGACGTTCTCGACCTTCTTCATGAAATCGGGCCAGTCCTCGAACATTGTGAACGCGTTGTAGGCCACGTTCAGCGGGACACCGACCTCTGCGGTCTCCACGATGTTGGAGAACTTGAAATCACCGGAGCCGCCCGAACCGCTCGAGCCGCCGCCGAACAGACCCTTGACCTTCTCCTTGACACCGGTCGTCGCCGCGGACAACGCCGCTTTCGCCGGAGACTTGCCCTCGGCGATCTCCTCTGCACCTGCCTGGGCCGCAGGTGCTGCACCGCTGCCCGCGCCGTCGAGACGGTCTGCGAACTTCTCGACCCTGTCGCCGACTGAGTTCACCGCCTTGCGTCCGACGGTCTTGGCAAAGTCTCCGGCCTGCTGCTTGAGGCCGCTGAAGATCGATTCATCACTCATCTTCGGCCTCCTCGGGCTTGGCCGCGGCGCGGGTCGATGCCTTCTTCGCAGTCGTCGAGCGCTTGGAGCCCGACTTCGTGCGCGAACCGCGCGAAGCGGTCGAGGACTTCGACGAACGCGTGCCCTTCGCAGAGCTCTTCGCTGTCGAGGACCGCTTGGCTGCTGGCTTCTTCGGAGCTTCCTCCTCTGCCTGCGGCTCTTCGTCGGCCTCCTGCTCATCGTCGGTCGGCTCCGCTTCGTCGGCTTCAGACTCCTCCGAGTTCTCGGGAGCGTTCTCGTCCTCCGCCTCGGGTGCGTCCTCTTCGTCGTCCGCGCCCTCTCCGTCATCGACATTGGGATCAATCGAGTCGGCGGCGTCGTCGAGAGTCGACTTCATCTTCTCGGTCTGATCCTGGAGCTTGACGCTGAGCTGATCGACCCCCTTCGCTGCCACGGCTCTGACCGCACTCTTGCCGGACTCGGCCAGACGACCGGTGATCTTCTCCTGGAGACTCTTGAGCTCGGGAGAAGAATCAGCGAAATCCTTGAGTCCGCCCAGAAGCTGATCGCGATTCTTCGCGGCAGTCGTTCCGGCGACAGCCGATGCGACCGTGAGTGCCATGCCGAGTTTCTTAGTTCTGCCGAGCATGTAGCCCGCCAGTATCAGACCGGTGATCTTCATCTTGTTGTTCATGATTGCCTCCGTTTCCGCGCTGATGTGCACGGACCCAAATTGAAGAATGGAAGCCAGGAGCCCAGGGCTGGGATTGCCATGCGATGGGTTGGCGCTCCTCTGTGCTGATCGCTGTTTCGCGGTATGTCGCCTCGTAACGAGTTCGACCGGAATTCGTCTCCGTCTCTCATCCGAGACTGTCGCAGAGTCCTGAACGCGTCTGCGGGCTTTCGTGGAAGCCAAGAGCAATCTGCCCTCTTCACAATCGTCTGTTCAGCCACCCCTGATCCGTCAAGGGGGGTCAGAAACGGTTCAGAGTGTCGCAACATCGTGCCTGGGCTCGTCGTGAGAAATGTCTGTCAATCTGCGTGATGCGAATTCCAGCAGGCCTCCTGCCCCCTTTCTCGCCACCTCGCGGCGCTGTTCTTCGGACCCGGTGCCCCGCGTGAGAAGTCGACAGAGTCCCTGGTGAACTCGGTCGACGCCCCCTGTGCGCAACAGGGCCGGTCGTGCGTGCTCGAAGGCTTTTCGAACGGCCTCTGGGGCCGATGTGGTTGTCTGCGTCTCCGGGTCGAGCAACGGTCCCGTGAGACCGAAGCGCGCAGCCTGCCAATGGGCGATGTTCAGCAGATTCGCAGAGACTGCGTCCGCTCCCGAATCGTCCATCGCGACGTCTGCGAGCGCACGGGTGAGCAGCGCGAGGGTCACAGTGTTCGCGGTGTCCAGCTGCACGTCAAAGGTCCGGACTTCGACGGTCCTGTGTCTGGGTGAGAGCCTGACCAGCCACCCCAGAGTCGCTTCGTCGATCACCACATCGAACTGCAGCGCGGCATCGATCTGCGCATCGTAGTCGTCGAGGTCGTGGAAATGAGGCGGAATGCCGAAGACGACCCACCGCCGATAATGAATGGAACGCCAGCTGGCGAACCCGCTGTCGGCTCCACGCCAGAGGGGAGAATTCGCACTCAATGCAGTGAGCACGGGGATCCATCTGCGCAGGCCGTTGACAGCTCTCAGGCCTGCTTCCCTGTCGGGGATATCCACATGGACATGCATGCCGTTGACATACTGATCGGCGGCGATCCCGGGAGCGAGCTGCGCGAATTCACGGTAACGGCTGCCATCGCTGACTGCCACCGCGGCCTCCGGAATCTGAGGCGCTGTACCGAGGCCGACAGCGAGCAGTCCGCGCTCCCGAGCGACTGCCGAGAGATCGCGGCGAAAAGTGTGCAGCGATTCGAACGCCTCGTCGGCCGTGGTCAGGACGGGAGTCGCGAACTCGATCTGGCCCGGCAGCCATTCAGCACAGGCTGCGCCGCTGCTCGGACTCATCGCGCGCTCGATCTCCTGCAGGCTGCTCTTCGATTGAGCAGGCAGCAGTGAACGTTGATCGACGAGGAGGAATTCCTCCTCGATGCCGAATTCGCTCATCGTCACCTCATTCCGTTTCTGACCCGCTCACGCTATTGGAAGGTCGGCGAATGCGACAGAGGCGACGGGACCTCACGGAAATACCTGCGTAGAGCAGGCGGCAGCGAATGCTCGCGGCGATTCAGACGCGGCAGGCGGATCGCCGATCGCCCCTAGCCTCGATCGAGAAGCAGAACGTACACTTTCGGGAAGATCCGAGACGAGTGACCAGAGCATGAGCGAGGGTCGCTGGGTCCCGGATCGCTGGCACACGGGGCAGGAGACTTCCTGCTGCGAAAGTCACGAGCCGAATCAGCAGACGAATGGACGATCAGAACCCGAAGCGCAGCGATCCCCGACCCGGCATCGCATTCTCAGACGAGCGAGCGATCAGGAGACGGAGGAAACTCAAAGAGGCCGCCGAATTCTGGAACATGTCGGTTGCGGGAGTGTGGTTGCACTATGCCAGCCTCGGTGGTGACCTCACCGAATACGAGCTCGACGCCTACCTCCACGAGGCCTACTTCCTCACGCCCTATCAGCACGACATTCTGGCCGAGGCCGTCAATGAGCTCATCGATATGCTTCCCCCGCCTCCGCGAGCCCCGCTGACCGACGAAACAGGTCTATGACCGGTCGCCTCGGTACTCCAGCGCGCCGCGGCGATTGCGATGGACGGCTCCCTGCCGAATCGCTTCACGCACTGCCGCGCGGAAGCGCCCGGGGCCCCACCGGCGAGCCCCGATCGCACGGTAGAGCTCCACCTCGCCGACAGGTTCCATGTCGCGGACGAAATCGATGATGCCGTTGACTTCTTTGGCCGAGACCTCGGGCGGAACGTCGCGAGAGGACACCGAAGGCCACGGCGCATAGACGCCGGCCGATCCCGGGCCCGGACGCAGACGCTCCCTTCGGCTTCCCGCCTCGTGGCCCGCCGACGATTCGGCTGCGTCGGCGGACTCTGCCCGCTCACCTCGCTCGGTCGGCTCGGCACCGCTCTCCGCGGTGCCTTCGGCACTCTCAGCGTCCTCGGCCGTCAGGGGTCGGGCGATGTCTTCGAGGTCGGCACCTTCTGCCTTGACTCCGAAGATCAGTTCGGCCACGCCGCCGAGCGCCATGACCGCCGCCCCGATGCAGAACGCCCAGGCCACTTGGGAACGATCTCCGGACTCGATCATGCCGCCGAAGAGCAACGGACCGGCGATGCCTCCTGCGGCGGTGCCGATGGCGTAGAAGAACGCGATCGCCAGTGCTCGGGTCTCCATCGGAAAGATCTCACTGACGGTGAGATAGGCCGCACTGGCACCGGACGAGGCGAGGAAGAAGCAGACTGCGAGGATGACGAGGAAGAGCCATTCGCCGCCGACCTCGCCGTTGAAGACGAATGCGAGAACGACTGCCACGACCGCCGATCCGAGGTAGCTGAACGAGATCATCGGTTTCCTACCGATCGTGTCGAAGAGTCTGCCGAGGATGACGGGGCCGGCGAAGTTGCTCAGCGACCACAGGATGATGAAGATCGGCACCGAGGCTGCGGCGACTCCGTAGAAACCGTTGAAGATCGTGCCCAGGTTGAAGGTGATGCCGTTGTAGAGGAACGCCTGCCCGACGAAGAGGACGAGACAGAGGATCGCGCGTCTGGGGTAGATCGTGAACGCGACCTTCATGATCTCGACGAACGAGATCGTCTTCCGCTGGCGGACGGTGATGGTCTTCTTCGGCGGCGGCAGGGTCTGAGAGGTCTCCGACTCGATGCCGTCTTCGATCTCGCGAACGATGCGTTCGGCTTCGTCGTTCTGGCCGTGGATGAACAGCCAGCGCGGGCTTTCGGGCACGTTCTTGCGCACGACGAAGACGAAGATCGCCAGCAGCATGCCGACTGCGAAGGCCAGACGCCAGCCGATCATCTTCGGCAGGATGTCGGTGTTGAGGAAGAGCAGGGTCGTCGCCGCCCCGCCGGCGGCACCGAGCCAGTAGGAGCCATTGATGATGAGGTCGATGCGACCGCGCACGCGTGCCGGAATGAGTTCGTCGATGGCAGAGTTCACAGCCGCATACTCTCCGCCGATGCCCGCACCGGTGAGGAAACGGACGAGGAAGAAGTACCAGGGAGAGAAGGAGAACGCGGTGGCAACCGTGGCGACGAGGTAGAGCACGAGCGTGATGAGGAAGAGTCTGCGGCGGCCGAAGCGGTCGGTGAGCTGACCGAAGACGATTGCGCCGACACAGGCGCCGAGGACGTAGATGGCTCCGGCAGTGCCGATCTGCCCCGCGGTCATGTCGATGCCGCTGCCCTCTTCGGTCATCCGGGCCGCGACGTTGCCGACCATCGTGACCTCGAGACCGTCGAGGATCCACACACTGCCCAGCCCGACGACGACCATCCAGTGGAACCGGGCCCAAGGCAGCCGATCCAACCGGGCCGGCACATCCGTTTTGATCGTTCCGAGCTCGACGTTCTCACTCATCACACGCCTCCTGGACGAAGCCACTCGATTGCCAGGCAGTCTAAGCACACTCCGCCGGGCCGACAAGGCATGGTGCGAACGCCTGAAGGAGAGTATTCTGCGCCCACAGCGCACATGGCGGTGAGCCGAAGGATCGTGGGCCGGCGCGAACACGGCTCAGCGTCGCCGGCCTCTGTGAGGTTCTTCCCGGAGACTCAGTTCACGAGATCCTGCGCACGAGGTCACCCGGTGTGTGGTCCCAGTCTTCGGCGAGTATCTCCCGCGCGGCGTCGAGACGGTCCTCCATATTCACCATGAGGACTCCGCGGACGCGTCCGTCCCCGCCGAGGTAGTACACCACTCCATCCGTATAGGGCTTCTTCCAGTCTTCGACGGTGCGCAGTGTCGGATCGAGCTCGCCGACCGCCTGGTACCCGAAGTCGAAGACGTCCGTGTAGAAGTACGGCGTATGGGTGTAGGACTCGTCCGCGCCGGCCATGATCCGCCCGACGGCCTTGCCCATCTGGGTGGCGTTGTCGACGTGTTCGACACGCTGTCGTCCGAGGATCCTGTCGGGATAGCGAGCAACGTCTCCGGCTGCGAAGACGTCCGGCTTTGAGGTCCGCAGCGATTGGTCGACGATGATCCCGTCGTCCGTGTCCAGCCCCGCCTCCTCTGCGAGCTGGGTCGCAGGTTCGATGCCGAGGCCGACGACCACCGCGTCGAACTCATGGGACTCGCCGTCGCAGTCGAGCACCACTCGATCGCCGTCGACGTGCCCACCTGAGGCCTTCGTGCCCGGCACGAGAGTCACTCCGCGGCTGCGATAGAGTTCGTGGAACTGCTTGGCGAGGTCCGGCGGGAAGATGGACCCGCCGAGGGTGTCGTCGTCGAAGATCAGAGTCGTTCGAGTCTTATTCTGCACCAGGGCGGCGGCGAGTTCGGTGCCGATGAAACCGCCGCCGATGATTGCGATGCTCAGGTTCTGGCCCGACAGATCCCGCAGACGGCGGTAATCGTTGAACTCGCGAAAGCAGATGACCCGCTCACCTTCGTCCAGATCGATGCCCTTCGGTCTCCCGCCGGTGACGAAGAGCAGCTTGTCATAGGTGAAGTCGCCGAGGGTCGTCCTCACGGATTTCGCTTCGACGTCGACTGCGGTCGCCTCCGTGCGGAGGCTGATCCGGGCTCCGGTCGCCTCGGCGGTATCGAAGTAGTTGTCGCTCTCGTCGAAACTCTCGTCGGTCCACAGTCGCTTGCTCAGCGCGGGACGCGTATAGGGTTCGTCGACGTCATCGCTGATGATGGCGATCGAACCCTCCTCGTCGATCTCCCGTATCCCCTGGGCCGCGGAGTCAGCGGCCATGCCGCCGCCGATGATCACATATCGGAACTCAGCCATGTCGGATGCTCCTCTTCCTGTCGTCTCTGCTGTGCCTGTATTCGGTGTTCGGGACGCTCTGGCGCACTAGATCGTGGCCACCGATCCGGCGTCCACGCGATAGTTCGAACCGTTGACGAAGCTCGCGGCGTCCGAGCAGAGGAATGCGATGACCTTGGCCACCTCCTCCGGTCGGCCGCGACGACCGAGTTCCATGAACGGACGCTCCTCGCGCAGGAACGAGGCGATGGCCTCATCGAAGCTCGTTCCCTTCTGCTGGGCTCGCTCATTCATCATCTCGTCGGTCATCGGGGTCGCGATGAACGCCGGAGAGACGGTGTTGACCAGCAGTCCTTCGGAGGCGTAGGTGCGCGAGAGCCCCTTGGCCAAGGAGAGCATGCCGGCCTTGGCCGCACAGTACGGCAGCTCGTCGTCATAGGGCTGCACCGCGTCTTCAGAGGACACGAACACGATACGGCCCCAGCCGCCTCGGCGAAGTCCCGGAAGGCACGCCCGAGTGACACGGACCGGTCCCATGAGGTCGACGTCGATGGTTCGGTCCCAGCCCTCCTGGCTGATCTCGTGGAACAGCCCGCCGGCCCCGTGGATGCCGGCGACATTGACGAGGATGTCGAGGTCGCCGACGTCGGCGGCGACGGACGCGGCGAGTTCGTCGACTGATTCGTCATCGGCGATATCGGCGTCGCGGGCGTAGATCCGCTCCTTGAATTCGGCGAGTTCGTCGACTGCGGCTTTGAGTTCGTCGGGCTCGGGCCCGGTCATCACGACGACGGCTCCTTCGGCGAGGAGCTGACGGGCCGTCTCCAGCCCGATGCCCGAACTCGCCCCCGTCACCAGTGCCTTGCGGTCGCGGATGTTGAGATCCATCTGTCTCCCTCTCGATCGGTCCAGGGACGACCCCCCTGGCGCCGCAGTGCCAACTGTTACCGGTCGGCAGCGGGGTGTTCTGGTCAGGGCGTACGGATGAGCTTCTTGTTGACGAACTCGCGAACGCCCTCTGCGCCGAGTTCACGGCCGACGCCGGAGCGCTTCGTACCTCCGAAGGGCAGGTCGGGTTCGGTCCAGGTGGCCTGGTTGATCCACACCATTCCGGTGTCGATGCGGTCAGCGACGCGTTGGGCCTTCTCGATGTCGTCGCTGACAACAGTGCCGCCGAGTCCGAAGGACGAGTCATTGGCGAGTGCGACGGCTTCATCCTCGTCTGCGACCGAGTAGACGACCGCGACGGGTCCGAACAGCTCCTCCGAGTAGGCGCGCATCTGTTCGGTCACCCCGGTCAGCACCGTGGGTTCGACGAAGGCACCCGGCCTGTCGACACGATGCCCGCCAGTGTGCACATGGGCCCCGTGGTCGATGGCGTCCTGGACCTGCTCCATGAGGTCTCGTGCGGCCTGTTCGGAGGACAGAGGCGCCATCGTGGTGACGGAGTCTGCTGGGTCGCCGGCGACGAACTGCGACATCTTCGCCGTCATCAGGTCCACGAACTCGTCGTAGAGATCTTCGACCACGATGAGGCGCTTGGAGGCGATGCAGCTCTGGCCGGAGTTCGTCATCCGCCCTTTCACGGCGGCGGTGACGGTCGCGTCCAGATTCGCGGAGTCGAGGACGATGAACGGGTCGCTTCCGCCGAGTTCGAGGATGGACTTCTTCAGATTGTGGCCGGCGGCCCCTGCCACTGCCGCTCCGGCGCCCTCGGAACCGGTCAGCGAGGCGCCGCGAACTCTCTCGTCCGCGATGATCGTCTGGATCTGATCATTGTCGGCGAACACATTGCGATAGCAGTCGGACGGCAACTGCGCATCGTTCATGACCTGTTCGAAGGCCAGAGCCGACTGCGGACAGTTCGATGCGTGCTTGAGGATGATGGTGTTGCCCGCCACGAGGTTCGGCGCAGCCAGGCGGACCACCTGGTAGTAGGGGAAGTTCCACGGCATGACACCGAGGATCGGACCGATGGGCTCGTACTTCATCACCGCGCTGCCTCCACTGGACGGTGCGAGCACCTCGTCGGAGAGCAGCAAGGGTCCCTCTTCGGCGTAGTAGCGCAGGATCCTCGCTGCCAGTTCGACCTCTGCTTCGGCCTCGGCGCGCAGTTTGCCCATTTCGAGTGTGAGGAGCTCAGCGAGGTCCCACCTGCGCTCGTCCATGAGATCCGCCGCTCGGGCGAGCGGTGCAGAACGTTCCCGGACATCGGTCGTCCGCCATGTCTGGAAGGCCGCGTCGGAGGCGTCGATGACGGCGGAGATCTCCTCGTCGCTGGACGTGGGAAATTCCTTGAGGACCTCTCCGGTCGCCGGGTTCGTGGTGTTGAATTTCGCGGTCACGGCTTCTCCTTTCCTCGAGGTTCGTCGAGGTGCTCTGCGGAGCAGCGATCGTCTCCGCTCCGCGACCTCTGCCGAACCGAGACTCCACCATCCCAAACGTCGACGTCCGCGACCAGCCCCTTACGGTGTCCGGCGATTGCCTTTATAATCCGCACGGAGATCGGGGTCGTCGATCACAAGCAGAATCGCTCCGTTGTCGAGATCACTTTCGAACGTCTCTATTTCATCGGAGTCGAAGCCGTACCGCTGAAAGCGGTTCCTGAGTTCGTCGCCTCGTTCGTTGTACCGCTCGGCCACGCGCTCTCCGAGGCCTTTCAGGGTTCCGCCGGTGCCGACCACTTCGTCGGTGCTCTCCGCATCGTGGGCGAAGACGTGCAGGGCCGTCTTCGGCACGCCTGCCGACGCGAGTTTCTGCAACTGGTTGAGCACACCGATGTCGTCGTGAAAGGTCTTCACGATCGGCTTGTGACTCGTCAGGTCCGGCTTCTGTGGGTTGAGATCGTCGTTGCTTCCCATGCCGCTCAACATAGCATTGCAGAGTCGCCGGCACGGCGGACGATGTCAGGCCGGAAAGCGACTCAGGCAGGCACGCCGCCCAGCATGGTGGCGATCAGCCCCAGTACCGCCAAGGCCGCGATGACGATCACGATCACACGTTTGCGCATGGTCCGGATTCTACTGCGACCCACCCGCCGGATGTCCAAGGCGCCCGACTGCGGGCCACCGTCATCACAGAGTCGCCCGTCACCACGGGTTGGCCTCCTGCCAGCGGGTGAACCAATAGCGGTCGCCTTGGTAGTGCGACTTCTCCGGCTTGCACCCTTTGAGATCCGAATGCTCGTCCAGCCACGTCCGCACCAGCGGCATGACCTCGTCCAGACGATCGACCCAGTCATCGAGCGGCAGCAGCAGAACCGATCCGTCGTCGGATTCCAGCCGGCATGAATAGTTCGGCAGCCCCTCGGTGATCTGCGAATGCGTATACCTGATCTGATCGCAGCCGGTGGTGAGGTAGAAGCGGATGAACTCACCGCAGACATAGGAGCACAGCGTTTTGAAGTTCCGGTAGCGGATCATCCACGCCGGAGGATCATATTCAGACATGTGTTCTATTCTAGGTCCTGAGTCTGACAACTGCCGAGGCGGTCGAGGATTCGGGCGAGGGACAGCCGCCGCGGTCAGTGGACGGGGGCCTGCGTCAGCGGCGTGAGCTCACACGAATCAGGATGAGCGCGAGGATCACGCACAGCACATAGGTGATGCCGACGGCGATCCAGCCGAGCACGAACCCGCCGGGTGAGCCGACGATGACGCCCATGAGCAGCGGTCCCAGGGCGAAGCCGAAGAACATTCCGGCAGTGACCATGCCGCTGGCCGAGACCATCGAGGACGCCGGGATCGCGCGCATGAGTGCGGCCATGAGCACCACGGAGACGCCGAGCGCAGAGATGCCGTGGAAGGCCACCGCAACCCAGACGAGCAGGGCCCACCCGGCAACGTCGGCGATGAGGAACAGCACCGCCCCGGCCAGCGCGATGAGGGCGAGGACCAAAAGCAGGCGCGGCCCCGAGGCGCCTTTGGCCATGCGCCTGGCCCAGGTGACGCGGGCGATGACGCCGATGACGCCGGCCAGCGCGGCCGAGGCGCCGCCGAGGACGAGGCTGAAGCCCATCTCCCGCACGGCGAAGAGCGGTATGTACACGTTCGTCGCCTGCACGCCGATGCCGTTGATCAGTCCGAACAGCGCCAATGCCCACACCATGCCGGGGTGCTTGGCCGGACGGGTGGGGGCAGGTTCGGGGTCAGGTCGGGTCGCCTCGGCGGGGGTGTCGGTTGGGGATTTCGGAGCGGTCAGCAGCGGGGTGGTGCGCAGGGAATACCAGGTCATCGCGAGCAGGATGAGCGGGATGATCGCGACGGTGAGTGCCGCGCCGCGCCAGCCGATGCCGAGCGCGAGGACGGGGAAGGCGAGGCTGGCGACGAGCTGGCTGACCTGGACTCCGGACTGTTTGATACCGACCCAGCCGATGCGTTTCGTGTCCGGGACGCGCTCGAGGAGGATCCGGTTGGTCACGCCGTTGGGAAAGGATTGGGCGATGCCGGACAGGGCGGCGGCAAGCAGCAGCATCCAGAATCCGTCGGGCACGGCCACGAGCACGAGGGCGAGGGTGGCGAGGACGAAGATGAACGCCATGAGGGAGAGGTCGGTATGCCGGTCGGCGAGACGGCCGAGGGTGGCATTGCCGATCGCGGCAGCGCCGAAACAGGTGGTGGCGAGCAGGCCGAAGTGGGCTTCGGAGATGCCGAGCTCGGCGATGATGGAATCGCTCGTGGCACTGAGGCCGTAGAGCATGATGGGCCCGGCGGCGACGGCGCCGAGGAGGACGGTGAGCAGACCGATGCCAGGGGGCTTCTGACCCGGTTTCCGGCCGTGATCGGCCATGGCTCACCTCCTGTCGCCGGAATGCTTCAACTCAGCATGCTAGCCGGAGGCTGACGACGGGTGTTGCGGTGTCTCAGGAGCGGTTATGCAACCGCGGTGGCACAGCGCTACGGGGGCAGAACGAGTGCAGGTTTGGGCAGGTCTGTCGCGGATTCCTCCGCGGTTCAGCTTTTCGAGCGCCGCACCGAAGATCGGTAAGCCAGGGCGATGTCAATGGCGAGGATGCCCGCACCGCCGACGAAGACGGCGAGCGCGACAGCCACCGGGTGCGGTTCATTCCATGCCAGCAGCCCGCACAGTACGGAGGCGAAGATGACGATGAGGGCACCGTTGCGGAATCGCCGGACCAGGCCGGCCTTCTCGTCCGAGTTCTCAACGGCCTGCAGCGTGTAGGTCATCGTCACTCCATCTCGTTGTCGGCATCTCCGCCAGGTGCGGTCGGAATGCGCCGGGGTCTGTCAGCCGCGCCCGTTCCAGTCACACCGGACAGGCACCGACAGCAAGATTAGCCTGCGAGTTCGGGCTCGGATTGCCACATGAAGCAATTGTTGAATGTTTCAGAATTTTCACAAAAGCCGTACTACCGCGACCGGCTGGGCCGGACGCCTGCTCGCCCCTGGCAAACGTCCGATCGATCGTTATGACTGTGTTACCGAATTGCTGAGGGTTCGGGGATCAGCGCCGGGACTGGTCGGGGTGCGGGACGATCCGGTGGACCCAGAGGCAGCTGACGAGCAGCCAGGCGAATCCGGCGACGACGGCCAGCCACAGCAGACCCACGCCGAACGGGGAGGCAGACAGCGCGGCCCCGGCGAGGAACGCGACGACCACGACGACGCCGAGGATGCGTGACAGTGCGGCGCGGCCGCGCTCGCCGCGACGGGCGAAGGTGCCGGCCAGGATGAGTGCCGCAACGGCCAGGCCGATGAACTGGGCGGCGCCCATGACCAGGTGCAGGATCCCACCGGTGGTGGCGGTCGCCTCGGCGCCGGGAGGGAAATCGGCAACGGGATCGGGGCGGAATACCCCGGCGAGCACGAGCGCGGCGCCGGCGATGATGACGGCGATGCCGGTGCCGCGTGACCGGTCGGTGGGCGCGCGCAGCAGTCCCCACCCGGCGACGATGACCATGATGCCGGTGAGGGCGAAGTTGAGGATCTGGAGCCAGCCGCCCTCACCGAGGCTGAGCAGACTGAGCGAGTGACGGGTCAGGTCGAATCCGTCCCCTGGTCAGGGCAAGGATGAGGCCGAACACAATGTAGAAGGGACCCGCGACGACGCCCCACCCGAGCATCGATCGGGTGACTGCGGCACGGACGTCGAGACCATCTGACATACTATTACGATAAACGAAATATCTTGAAACCGAAAGAGTTTCATGCGTGCGGGTCTGGACTGGATGTGAGTCTGGCGATGGTGGCGCGCTTCTTCCCCGCCGAAGACTGAGAGGATGTGGACATGAGCGATCCTGTTCCCGAGGTCCCCGAGATCAACTCGGGTGACTCCCCGATGTGGCGCGTCCTCGACCGCTATCGGGAGCTCGAACTCCAGCTGGCGATCTTCGGCCAGCACCTCAGTGCGCGACTGGGGATGCGTCCGATCGATCTGCAGTGCTTCAACCTCGTCCACCGTCACGAGGCTGTGACGACCGGTGAGCTCGCGCGGATGCTCGCGCTGCCGCCGGCGACGACGACGGGCATCATCGATCGGCTCGTGCAGCAGGGTTGGGTGGTCCGCGAGCGCTCGGAGACCGACCGGCGCACCGTCGTCGTCCGCGTTGATCCGACTCGTCTGCCCGAGCTGTTCTCGCAGTTGGCGCCTTTGGGTGAGGAACTCGGCGCCGGGTTGACCGGGCTCGATGACGCAACCTTGGAGACGATTGCCGGGTTCCTCGATCACGCCGCCGAGGCGACCCGCAGAGCGACCGGGAGCCCGGAGTAGCCACCCGCTCCTGTCAGACGGTCGCCGTGTCCATCACAGCGTTGAGCGCCGAATCGACGTCGGACTCGTCGTTGAAGAGGTGGAAACCGAAGCGCATATTTCCTCCGGCCCGCGAGTACCTGACTCTGGCCGCGTCGAGTCGATCGACGGCTCCGGGCCAGGACCGGTCAACGATCCCGAGGTCGATCGACACGATCGCCGAGTTCGACTCTGCAAGACCGAGCCCGGTTCTGAAACGGTTGGCCAAGGCGATGTCATGAGTGTGGATCTGGTCGATGCCGACGTCGAGCAGCAGTTCGAGCGTTGGAGCCGTGCCGACCCATGAGTGCCAGGCCGGTGAGATGTCGAAGGCGCGAGCACCGTCGGCCAGATACATCGGCATCCCGTAGCTGGCCGCTCCCCCGGCTGCGAACCACCCGGCGGCCAGAGGCTTGAGTCGGTCGAAGAACTCCGCACGGCGCGAATGGGAGTTGTCGGCAGCTATCGCTTGCGACGACATCGTGAGGAACGCTGTCCCGCGCGGGTCGCACAGCCACTTGTAAGCGGCGACGGCGAGGAAGTCGACCTCGGAGGCGTTGAGCGGCAGCCATCCGGCCGCCTGCGTGCCATCGAGGACGGTGAGCGCTCCGACTTCGCGTGCGGCGCGGGTGATCGCCGGGATATCGGCGACCTCACCGGTCGCGGACTGTGCGGCGGAGAAGGACACGAGCGTCGTGGACTCGTCGACCGCCTCGGCGAGGGTGTTCAGAGGCGCGGCGCGGACCCGCACCCCACGGTCGGCGTGGACGGCGAACGGGTAGACCCCGGAGGTGAACTCGATGTCGGGGATGAGGACCTCCGCGCCGTCGGGCAGCGCCGCGGCGATCGGGGCGAGCAGTTGGGATACGGCGGCCCCAGTGGTCACCTGAGCTGCAGGAACGCCGACGAGGCGACCGAAGAGTTCACGGCTGGTGTCGACCGATTCCGCCCACCGCGGCCAGGGCACGCTTCCGACCCGCCACTCGTCGAGGGACCGTTGCAGCGCATCCCATCCGCGCCGAGGCGGCGGACCGTAGGAGCAGGAATCGAGGAAGGCCGTCTGCACGTCCCATTCGGTGCGTGCCTGCGCGATGGTCAGGCGGGAGGTGAAGCCGGTGGGATCGTCATTGATGTCCATGCCAGCGAATCTAGCACCGGAAAGGCGGGGCCGCCTCGGGGAATTCAGGCCACGCGTTCTGGATACGAGTACGCGTTGAACTTGCCCTTGCGGTTGAAGCCGATGACGCTCACGCCGACGTCCTTGCCGTAGTCGACGGCCATCGCCGAGGGGGCGCTGACGGCCGACATCATCGGGATGCCTGCCATCGCGCATTTCTGGACGAGTTCGAACGACGCCCGCGCGGACACCTGCAGGACGGTCGATCGCAGCGGCAGGCCACGGTTGGCCATGGCCCAGCCGATGACCTTGTCGACGGCATTGTGCCGGCCGACGTCCTCGCGACCGACGAGCAGTTCGGGTTCTGTGTTCGGGTCGTCACCGACGGCGAAGAGCGCCGCAGCATGGACTCCGCCGGTCTTGTCGAAGATCTCCTGCGTCTGCCGCAGCCGATCGGGCAGCTCACCGATCCGGGCGGCGGAGAGCAGCTGCGGGAACTCGTACTCCCCCTGGTCCTCGACATGAAACGCGGCGGGGATGAGCGGGAACGCGGAGGTCTTCGTCACCGCATCGGCGGCCGCGGTTCCGCAGATCCCGCACGAGGATGAGGTGTAGACGTTGCGGGCCGGAGCCGTCTCTGGATTCCAGATCCCACGAGCCAGACGCACTTGGGCGACATTGTAGTTCCGGCTGCCATCGGGGGCGAGTCCGGCAGAGAAGTTCACCTCTTCGATATCGTCCATCGAGGTCACGACCGCCTCGGAGAGCAGATAACCGGCGATGAGTTCGACGTCGTGTCCGGCGGTGCGCATGGTCACGGTGTACTGCTCACCGTTGAGCTGGATCTCCAGCGGCTCCTCGCCTGCCAGGGAATCCGGACCGGCCGAGATCTCACCGGTGGCGTCGAACCTATAGACCCGGGCTCGCACGGCCTTACGCATCTGCATTCTCCGTTCCTCTCTCAGACCCGGGGGCCGTGGTCGGTGGTGTCCTCGACGGAGGTCTGAATGTGCTCAAGGAGGTCGTCGATGACGGTGATTCCGTCCTTGACCCCGCCCTTCGAACCGGGGAAGTTGATGACGAAGCTGCGTCCGCGCACTCCCGCGACTCCGCGGCTCATCACCGCCGAGGATGTCGACTCGAGACCCTTGCGCCACATCGCATAGATGAGGCCCGGGGACTGGCGTTCGAGAAGTTCGGCAGTGAATTCAGGAGTGCGATCGTCGGGAGCGAGCCCGGTACCGCCGCTCGTGACGATGACGCGAGGACGGTCGGCTTCCGGAGTGTCGACGAGGAGTTGCTTGAGTGCGTCGCCGACGGGTTCGCCGTCGCGGACGACGATAGCCTCGGGAGTCTCATAACCGCGGCCGCGCAGCCAATCGACGAGGATGGGGCCTGTCGTGTCCGCGGCCTCTCCCCTGGCCGCCGAGGTGGAGGCAATGATGACCGCAGCCTTGCGTCCCGCTCCGAGGAGCTCGCTGTTCTCTTCGCTCACCTATCTGCCCTCTTCCAAATCAGTTTCAATCGCACCCGTAAGCGGCACATCTGGTACGTGCGCCTGCTCGCGATCCCTGCGCTCACCCACGAGGCACGGCTACTGCCACCATTGTCCCACTCCGGTCGGGGATGACCAGAGACGGCACGACCCCGGGTCGCGGGGAAGAGACGGCAGCGCAAGGGACGAATCGTTGAGGGCTGCTCTCGCTGCTTTGCCTCGTTGGCGATAAGGGATTGCCAGCGTATTGCCATGTTCGGCACATACCGTGTGATTGCAATTTCAACCAATCATGGAGATCACCGTGTACGCAACGACCGGACTGCCGACCTTTGCCCGCGACATCATCACTCTCATTGCCCGGATCGGCCTCGGCGCGATCTTCATCGCCCACGGGTGGCAGAAGTTCAACGAGTGGACCATCGCCGGAACGAGCGATTCGTTTGCGCAGATGGGAGTGCCGATGGCCGATATCGCGGCCCCGGTCGCGACCTTCGTCGAACTCATCGGCGGAGCACTGCTCATCCTCGGTGCGCTCACTCCCATCGTCGGATTCCTGCTGGCAGCCAATGTCATCGGCGCCCTGATCATCGTCCACCTCACCCCGACCCCGTTCGTCGATCAGGGAGGCTGGGAGCTCGTCGCCTCACTGGCCGCAGGCGCTCTGCTGATTGCCGCTGCAGGTCCTGGCCGTCTGAGCGTCGACCGCCTTCTCTTCGCCGGCAAGGCAGGCAAGGGACGTAAGCGCTCGAGCGCATCTCGCGCCGTGGCCGCTGACGCCTGAGCTACAGCAAACGCCAGGCACTTGGCTTGCCCAACGCCGTCACCACCCTCGCCGCGGACCATTTCCGACCCCTCGCACGCCGCAGGTAATGTGAGGGCAGGTCGGGATGGCCGCTCGCGGCGATCACGACGTCAGCGGCAGCTACGCGATCAGGAGAAGGAGAAGCGGTGGATGATCTGAGCCTGAGCACGCTGATCTGGCTGCGCATGGCCCGCTTCGTCCAGAACAGCAACCAGCTCTCCAATGAGCACCTGCGGCAGTTCGGGCTCACCGTCGCCCAGTTCGAAGCCCTTGCCCATATCCGCAATTTCGAGCCGATCACGCAGTCCGCTCTCGCCGAAGGACTGACCGTCAGCAGCGGCGGGATCTCCCGCATGCTCGCCCGGCTCGAGTCCGAGGGCCTGATCTCTCGCGAACAGGACTGGAAGACCAAACACATCTCGCTGACACCCAAGGGCCGCGAACTCCTCGAACGGGCGTTTCCCTCGCAGCAGGAACAGCAGGCGTCTTTGTTCGACGATTCCTTGAGCGAGGACGAGAAGGGGCAGCTGCACGCACTGATGAAGAAGCTCTACGACACCAGCCGGAAGCGCGGCGAGAACCCGCGGGAATAATCCCGTGGCCGTCTCAGTTGACATGGCAAATGACATTTTCGTCACCGTCACGAGGAGACACCTTGAGCGAGTCCGCGCAGCTGCACACCACCCCTCAGCAGCATTCCGAAACGACTGAATCCCTGCCGTCACAGCAGCCGAACTATATGCACGAGTTCGGTTTCGACCAAGGCCAGGGACTGCAGTTCGGCATCTACAGCCTCGGCGACCATCTGCCGGACCCGCATGACGGATCACGCGTCGACGCTGGCCAGCGCGTCCACGAGTTCATCGGCTACGCCCAAGCCGCCGAGGCAGCCGGAATCGACTTCTTCAGCCTCGGCGAGAGCCATCAGGAGTTCTTCGCCTCGCAGGCCCATGCCGTCATCCTCGGTGCCATCGCCCAAGCCACGGATACGATCCGCATCGGCAGCTCCTCGACGATCCTGTCGACCTCGGACCCGGTCCGGGTATTCGAGAACTTCGCGACGATCGATCTCATCTCCGGCGGTCGTGCCGAGCTCGTCGCCGGTCGCGCCTCCCGGGTCGGTCTGTTCGAGCTCCTCGGCTACGATCTGCGCGACTACGAAGAGCTCTACGAGGAGAAGCTCGATCTGCTGCTCAAGATCAACCGCGAACAGCAGGTGACCTGGTCCGGGCAGTTCCGGGCTCCGCTCAACGACGCCGAGGTCCTCCCCCGCCCCACCGGGCAGGCGCTGCGCATCTGGCGCGCCGTCGGCGGGGCACCGGCGAGCGCGGTGAAGGCGGGACTGGCCGGGGTCCCCATGGTCATGGCCCACCTCGGCGGGACCACCTCGGTGTTCAAGGGCACCGTCGATGCCTACCGTCGCGCGGCCGCGCATGCCGAATTCGATCCGGCCACATTGCCGATCGCCACGGCGGGATTCTTCCATGCCGCGGAGACCTCGCAAGAGGCGCTGCAGGCGATGTATCCGCACATCAACGAGGGGATGAAGCGCACGAACGGGCAGGGCATGCCCAAGCAGCATTTCGCGCAGAGCGTCCACCCGGCGAGCATCGCGAACATCGGCAGCCCTCAGCAGATCATCGAGAAGATCCTCCACCAGCATGAGGTCTTCGGTCATCAGCGCTATCTCGCACAGGTCGACTTCGGCGGGATGGCCTATGCCGACGTGATGAAGCAGATCGAGATCATCGGCACCGAGATCCTGCCCGCCGTCAAGAAGTACACCGCAGAGGAGGCCATCCGATGAAGATGATTCTGCTGTCCGGCTCGAACGTCGGGACGAAGACCCGGACCGTGATCGATCACCTCGCCGAGGCGGTCACCACCTATGACTCCACCATCGAAGTGAGCGTCATCGATCTCGCCGCGGCGGACATGGTCTTCGCCGACGGTCGGAACTTCACCGAGTACACCGGTGATACCGGTCGGGTGGCCCGGGAACTCATGGACGCGGATGCGATCATCATCGGCACCCCGATCTTCCAGGCGTCGATCCCGGCGGCGCTGAAGAACGTCTTCGATCTGCTGCCGACGAGTGCCTTCCTCGACAAGGTCGTCGGCGTCATCGCCACGGCCGGTTCATCGAAGCACTATCTCATTCCGGCCCAGCACTTGCTGCCGATCCTGACGTACATGAAGGCGCAGGTCGTCCAGCCGTATGTGTTCGTCGGCGAGAGCGACCTGCACCGCGGCGAGATCGTCAGCCACGACGTCCTCCAACGCCTCGACCGCCTCGTCGAGGACACGGTCGTACTCACCCGCACATTTGCCACGATCCGGGAGGAACGGGACGCAGCCTACGGGTTCTGATCGTTCAAGAGCGAAGTTCGCCCACCGTCTGAATATGCGAACTCTGCGTGCAGCGCCCCATGACCAAGGTCAGGCGCGCAGACGCTCGAGATGCGCAGCCAGAAGCTCGCGAGCACGCTCGGGGTCCAGGACCTCGGGGTGAAGCGCCGAACGCAGGGTCAACCCGTCGATAAGAGCGGCTAGGGTTTCGGCTTCGGCTTGAGCGTCGAGGCCCGTGTGCAGGACCCCGCGGGCACTCATACTCTCAACGACTCGGGCCATGAGATCACGGGTGCCGCGCACGGACGTTTCGAAGACGTCGGCAAGCTCCGGCGTCGTGCGCGCCTCCTCTTCGAAGGCCAGCCACACCACTGACTCCCGCCGCCGTGTCTCGTCGAGCGGCAGCAGCTCGGAGAGGAAGTCGACCGTCAGCTCTTTGGCCTGATCGTGATCGATGTTCCCGGAATCGAGTTTGGGAAGCATGTCGGCCAGTCGCGTTTCCAGCCGATCTCCGACACGCTCGACGAGGGTTTCGAGCGCAAAGCGCACGATCCCGTCGGCGCCGGAGAAGTAGTGCCGGATGGAGCCGATGGCCAAGCCGGTTTCATCGGCGATGGTCCGCAGCGAGACCTTGGAGAGCCCCTGCCTGAGGACGATGGCGAAGAGCGCATCGGCAATAGACTCACGGCGCTGAACAGGGTCGACGAATTTCGGCATAGATCTTTTATAGCACACCCCTGCCACATCATGCTATCGTTTTGGCACGCACATGCTAATACATCAAAGGAGATCACCCATGTCACCCCTCCTCATCATCCTCGGGGTTGTAGCCGTCATCGTCGTCGTCATCGTTCGACGCTTCCGCGGAGAGCCCGTCGACGCAAAGGATCTCGCGATTCCACCGCTGATCCTGCTGGGACTGGCCGTCAAGGAACTGTGGGGATTCAGCCATTGGACACCGGCGAACCTCACCTTCCTGACCGCCTCGGTGGTGGTCGGTGTCAGCTTCGGAATGCTGCGCGGAGCTTCCACGATCCTCTTCGAACGAGACGGGACTCTCCACCAGAAATACACGGTGAAAACGATGATCATCTGGGCCTGCAGCCTGCTGGCAGGGCTGGGCCTGCATTTCGGAGCTCAGCTCATCGGCGCCGAAGAAGCCGTTCGCCCCATGACACTGAGCATCGGATTGAGCCTGCTCGGCGAAGCGATCACCTGCGGCGGGCGGGGTCTGCAGTCGGGCATTCCTTTCAGCAATCGCGACGCGATACGGAACGGCTCCGACACATCAGCACTGAGCGGGCTCGTCGACCACGTGCGACACAGGTGAGCGGGCTCGTCGACCACGTGCGGCAGCGGTGAGCGGCAACGTGCTGGCAAGGGCACAGTTGACGACGAGTAGCACTGTTTCAAACGTGGGCCACTCAACTCAAACCGTGCCGTAGCGGCTGCCCGATCCAGCGAATCAATACACCCTGCTCTGAATTTCACAGCAAGGAAAGTGGCCATTTCCGAGGACCCTATACAGAACCAGAACGTGCGCTCCGACGAAAGGCTCGCGCCCACCAACGCGCACCCCAATTTGGCCGACGGCGCGCTCGAGCCGCACCCGCACCCCAAGCCATCCGGTGCCGCAGGTCACCGGATTTGCCGGGCCAGGCGGGCCTGGATAACCTGAAAGCGGAAGGAACCAGTCGGGACGACCCGGCTGCGTGAGACTCACGATGAGGACGGCCTCAGAGACAGGAAGACCTTTCATGACCGCCGCCCTCCGCACCATCATCACGCCGACCGCAATTCTGCGACTCGTCCTCGGCTGGGGCATGTTCATCGCCCTGCAGTTCATGGGCTCTCTGCTTGCCCCGCCGGTCCCCCTGCCGCTGCTCGTGACCGCACTCGTGGTCATCATCGCGGTCATCCTCATCTGCGCCTTCGGAGTCGTCACCGAAGCCGAGCACTTAGCGAACCGCCTCGGCGATCCCTACGGCTCGCTCGTGCTGACGATCTCGATCTGCCTCATCGAGGTCATCCTCATCGCTGCGGTCCTGCTGGGCCCCGGCGACCACGCGACGATCGCCCGCGATTCGGTGATGGCGGTATCGATGATCATCCTCAACGCCGTAATCGGCCTCTGCCTGCTCGTCGGCGGACTGCGCCACGGCGCACTCACCCACAATCGCACGGGTGTCTCGAATTACCTGGTCATGATCGTCGTTTTCGCCGCCCTCGCCTTCGCCGTGCCCGCCCTCATCGGCACCCCCGATGGCGCATACGAGATCTGGCAGGAGATCCCGATCATCGTGGTCACCGTCGGCTCCTACGCCTTCTTCCTCTACCGCCAGATGGGACCGCAGGCCCACGAATTCACCGAGGTGGCCCCCGTCGGGTCTGCTTCGGCGGGCGCCTCATCGACTGCCGGAACGACGCAGTCCTCCCCCACCGAAGCGGCCGGCCGGCCCGAATCAACCCGACCCGAGGCGGCCGACCAGACCAACGACGCGTCTCACGGAATCGTCGAGATCCTCTCGACCCACCGCGTGGAGATCGTCCTCCGGCTGGTCCTCCTCGTCGCCACGGTGCTGCCGATCGTGCTGCTCTCCCACGACATGGCCACGTTGCTCGATGACGGCCTGGGCCGCCTCGGCGCTCCGGTGGCACTATCCGGGGTGGTCATTGCGATGATCGTGTTCCTACCCGAGACCCTCACCTCTCTGCGGGCGGCCTGGAATGGCGAGATCCAGCGAGTGAGCAACCTCTGCCACGGTGCACAGGTCTCCACGGTGGGACTGACGATACCGACGGTATTGGTCATCGGTATGCTCACCGATCAGCAGATCGTACTCGCCGAGTCACCGATCAACCTCGCGCTGCTGGCGATCACGCTCCTGGTCTCCATCATCGGGTTCGCCGGCAAGAAGGTCACCGCCGTCCAAGGTGCCGCTCATCTCATCATCTTCGTCGTGTTCGGTCTCGCGCTCTTCGCGTGACCTGCCCAAACAGCGCGTGAGCTGCTGAACCGACGCGTGAGCAGCCTACGGCTTCGCCAGAGCGCCGGGGCCGGGAGGACTTACGCTCTCACTTCTGCACCGGGGCCGGGCGCTGTCTGGCCCTCGCTCGGCGAGGTGAGCTCGTGTCCGGCCGCGCACATGACTTTCGCCTCGACCGGTTCGCAGCAGTCGCGGTGCGTCACGTCTACCGGAGGGCCGTCCGGCCCTGAGCAATGCCTGTCGCCCCACTGGAGAAGCGCGATGAGCACGGGATAGAGATCGCGGCCCTTGTCAGTGAGTCGATATTCCTTTCGCGCTCGCCGACCCGGTTCACTGTAGGTCGCGGGCTCGAGGAGACCGGCCGCGACGAGTGTGCGGAGACGTTCGGCGAGCACCGGATCGGAGACCCCGAGGTGGTCGCGCAGCTGATCGAATCGCCGCACACCGTTGAACGCATCCCGCAGGATGAGCAACGTCCACTTCTGTCCGATGACATCAAGACTGCGTCGGATCGAGCAGGCAGCTGAGTCGTATTCGAGCCATTCCATGTCCCCCTCCTTCGGTTGACCGTCGTCGACGCCCTAGGCTAACTTCATAATAACAAGTCAGATCGAAGGAGAACACATGACTGATGACGCGCAGGCCGCCCAGACCCCCGATGTCTCGCTGGAGAAGGCAAGTCGATTCGTCGCGGCTTCCGGTTTCGTCGTCGAGGAGGTGACGGCCACCTCGGTGCGGGGATATGCCGAGCTCGACGAGAATCACCACACTCCATGGGGCGTCATCCACGGCGGCGTGTACACGACCATCGTCGAAAGCGCAGGCAGCATCGGCGCTTCATACGCCGTGGCTGAGCGCGGCGAGTTCGCCGTCGGCGTCCACAACGCCACCGACTTCCTGCGCCCGAGCACGGGAGCCCGCGTCAATGTCGAGGGCAACGCTCTTCACCAGGGACGCACTCAGCAGCTCTGGGAGATCATCATCACGGATGCGGCCAGCGGCAAGCAGCTCTCACGCGGCCAGCTGCGCCTCCAGAACGTCCCCATGCCCGAAGGGAGCAACTGAGATGAGCACCGAGGCTGAGCCGAAACTTCGCGAAACGACCGTGACCTGGGGCGATCCGGCCATCGGTCTCAAGCAGCTTCCCCACCTCGACGGATTCGACTTCCTCCAGAAGATCGCCGACGGCGAGATTCCCGGCGCTCCCATCGGAGCACACATCGGAATGGAATTCACCGAGGTGGAGCGGGGCAAGGTCACTTTCACCTGCCATCCCGACGAGTCCCACTACAACCCGATCGGAGTGGTCCACGGCGGTCTGGTCTGCACCCTGCTCGACTCGGTCCTCGGATGTGCCGCGCATTCGCTGCTGCCCGCAGGTATGGGCTACACGTCGATCGACATCAACGTCAGCTACCTGCGGCCCGTGACCGCCGACAGCGGCCCTCTGGTCGCCACCGGCAGAGTCACCAAACCGGGACGCCGGGTCACCTTCGCCGAGGGTGAGGTCGTTGACGCAGCAGGCAAGACCGTCGCGACGGCAACGAGCAGCTTGTTGGTCTTCCCTCTCGAATCGGCCTGAACCTCAGCTCCCAGCCATCTCCCGCAGTGCGTTCTTGCGGATCTTGCCGGTCGACGTCGTCGGCAGTTCCTCGACGAATTCGACTCCGGCCGGAGCCTTATAGGAGGCGATTCGGGTCTTGACGAATGCGATGAGATCGGCTTCGGTCGCCTCGTTGCCGGGCGCAAGGACGACGTAGGCCAACGGTCGCTGTCCCCACTTCTCGTCGGGCATTCCGACCACGGCCGCCTCGGCGACAGATTCGTGGGCAACGAGAGCCTGCTCGACCTCGATCGTGGAGATGTTCTCCCCGCCGGAGATGACGATGTCCTTGGCACGGTCGAGGATCTGGACGTACCCGTCGGGGTGCATCACGGCGAGGTCGCCGGTGTGGAACCAGCCGCCGCGGAACGCATCGGCGGTGGCTTCGGGCGCATTGAGGTAGCCCTTCATAACGTTGTTGCCGCGCATGACGATCTCGCCCATCGTCACCCCGTCGCGGGGCACGTCGGTGAGCAAATCGTCGTCGCGCAGTTCGACCACGCGCATTCGCTCGGCGCTGATCATGCCGATCCCCTGTCGGGACTTCAGCTTCGCGCGCTCCTCAACGGGCAGGCCCGTCCATTCGGGCTGCGGTTCACACGAGGAGTACGGGCCGTAGGATTCGGTGAGCCCATAGACATGGATGACCTCGATGCCGAGGCCCTCGAGGAGGGCGATCGTCGTCGGCGACGGCGGGGCGCCGGCCGTGGTGATCGACAGCGATCCACCCAGGTCGTGGGCCTCCTTGGCCCCGGCGATGGTGTTGAGCAAGACGGGAGCACCGGCCATCCGCGTGACCTTCTCCTCGTCGATGAGCCGCCAGGCTTCTGGCCCACGCACGGCTCGGATGCACACGTGCGTGCCCGACACCGCGGTCAGCGCCCAGGTCGTGCACCAGCCGTTGCAGTGGAACATCGGCAGCGTCCACAGGTACTTGGTCAGAGCCGGGAAGTCCTGCGTGATGACCTCGCCGAGCGAGTTCAGGTACGCCCCGCGGTGGGTGTACATCACGCCCTTCGGCCGGCCCGTCGTGCCCGAGGTGTAGTTGACGGTGATCGTCGCGGTTTCGTCTTCGATCTCGTAGGCTCGCGATGATTCCGGCGCCGAGGCGGTCCAGTCGGCATACGCTTCCACGCTGAGATCCGCGGCGGCCACCTCACCTGGGGTGCCGTCCTCGTCGGGGTGGACGACGATGGTGTCGACGGCGTTCGCAGCTCCGGCATCGATGACCGGCTGGAGGAGTCCGGCATCGCCGAAGAAGAACTTCACTTCGCTGTGGCCAAGGATGTACTCCACCTCGGGCGGCGCCAGTCGGGTGTTGAGCATGACGAGCACGCCGCCGGCCAACGGGACCGCGTAGTGGGCGATGAGCGCCTCGGCACTGTTAGGGGCGAGCACCGCAACCGTATCCCCTGGCTTCAATCCACGGCGGACGAGTCCTTCGGCGAGGTTCTGGACGGTCTCAGCCATCTGCCGGTAGGTGAAGCGGCGGGGCCCGTCGACGATCGCCTCCCGGTCCGGGTGTGCCTCGAGCGAGCGCTCGAGGAAGCGCAGCGGAGTCAGGGCGGTATCCAGCCCGGACATGGGGATCTCCTCATCGTCGATGATCGTGGCAGCCGTCGGCAGTAATAGCTGCGACGGTGTTCGACTTCAGATTACCGAGCAACTGTGACCCGTGCACACCATCCCTCGCCGAGGCGGACGGCCGGCATCGCGACCGTTTCCTGTCCGCGCTTCGGCTCCATACGAATGTGAGCGTGACGCCTCCGCTATTCGCAGCCGACTCCGTCGCCGTCGCGGTCGAGGTGGGACCCGTATCCGGGGTCGCCTCGGCGAACGGGTGCGGCACCGGCTTCGCGGGCGGCCGTGCAGTTCTCGAAGTAGGACGACGAGCCGGAGCTGCTGGACGATCCACTCGTGGTTCCGCTCGACGACGATCCCGGGCTCGATGAACTCGACGATCCTGAGCTCGAGGATTTCTGCTTCGCCGGGCGGGTCTCTTCCTTCGTGGTGACGTTGTCACCGTCGCCGGGACCGGGCCAGTCGACATCCTCGGCGAAGGCGGGCTGGTCGTCGCACTTCACAAGCACACGTTCCATGGCGGCCTTCTCGGCGGGAACCACCCACAACTCGTATTTGTGCTTCACCGCGATCTGTCGGGCGACGTATTCGCAGCGAAAGCTCTTGTTCGGCGGCAGCCAGGTCGCGGCGTCGCCGTCGCCTTTCTGCCGGTTGAGGCTTGAGCTGACGGCGAGCAGGTTGAGCGGGTCGTTGCCGAACTCCTTCAGCGTCTCCTCGTCGAACTTGAAGGCCCCGGTCTGCCAGGCGTTCGATCGGGCGACGACATGGTCGATGTCGACGGCGTTCGCGCCCCGGTCGAAGTCGTAGGTGTCGCCGGCATAGAGGTCGTCGAGCGTCCCGGCCAGCACGATGCATCCTTGAGTTCCGGCCTTGAGGGTGATGGTCGTGAGGTCTCGGCGGAGTACGTCGTTGCGGGTGTCGCAGCCGTTGTGGTCGGTGTCCGCACGCCATTTGAACAGGTCACCGTCGTAGCCGGTCTTCGGTGCCCGGCCCTTGACCGTGAGGTCGTCCAACATCGCCGAGGCGGTCCCCGTCGCCGCGCTGCCCGCGCGGCCTTCGTCCTCTTCGCTGGCTTCGCCGGTGTCATCGCTTGTCGTCGATGTCGAAGGGTCGGCGCTCGGCGTCGGGGCCTCACGTGTGGGTGTGGGGTCGGCGGCGCTGGATGAGGAGGTATCAACGGCCGGTTGGGCATCCTCGGCGCATCCGGCCAGGAGACCGAAGGACAGAACTGCTGCGAGTGCCGCGAGTGTGCGGCGTGAGGAAGAGAGCAAGGGCATGGACTTTCGGGCGTGCAGGCTCGCTGGTGGCGCGAGATGGTTCAGACGTGGTCGTGGACCGAGCCGACATGAATGCCGCTGCTCGATCCACTCCGATCAGTGTAGGTCCGGCGGCGCGCCGATGGTACACGGTCGGCCGGAACGTATCCCATTCGTTAGATACGCGGAAACGTGCCAGCAGACCTCCCGCTGACCATCCCATCTGACTCCACCGGCGGGTGGATGCATGATGGGAGGGAAGGGTGGGCGGCCTCGGCGAGGAGGATTTTCGATGCGACACGATGAGGAGCGTCCGCGCACCAGCGGGTTCCTTGCCGATGGGACGGTGCCGGGGCACTGGACGCAGGTGCTCGGGTCGATGCGTGCGAATCCGTTCACGCGTCTTTCACTGGATGAGGTGCGCGCCGAGGCGGCATACCTCCTCATCGTCGCGCCCTCCCCCGAAGTGGCCCGTGCGTGCTTCGGGGAAATGCTCGATGAGTTCGGGGACTCGATTGAGATCGCAGTCGTCGACGAGGTCACGCCGGATCACGTCCCCGCTGGGACGTGGGTGTTCCTGCCACATCGGCAGGACGGGTGGACGGATCTTGAAGACGCCTCGGCGACGCTGCGGGCGGCTTTGGTCAAGGAGAACTCGTCTCGGGAGGCTTCCGACAAGCTCGTCCTCATGGAGTACGGGATCAACCTGTGGACGTGGGCCGAGCCGCCGTCAAGCGGAGGCGACCCCGTCTGCCACGCCGGCGAACTCATCAGCTGGGAAAGCGCGTGGGCGCTGGGCACGAGCGGAAGCGATGAGAGTGATTCCGGAAGCGGCACGGAAGGTGCGACTGTCGCGGGAAACGCTTTCACGACAGAACTGTCACCACTGGCTGTTTCTTCGGAAACTGCGCGTCCGGCCTCAGCCCGCCCGCCGATCTACTTCGGCCTGCCACCTATTCTGCGCAGGCGCCGCTGGGACAACTGAGCACATTCTCTGACCCACCCTCGTCGACCGCTCGAGTTAGCCTCTAGCGCACACGCATTGCGGATTGAGGCGAGCGCTCGGCGCTCATGCGAGCGGTCTTTGGCCAGGAACATGGCTGAGGCGAGCGGTCGAACAGCCTCGGTCAACCGGCCCGGTGGATCGTCAGGTCCGTGCGTCCGGGATGGACGCTGTCGACCAGCGCCCGAGTGGACCGGTCATAGTCTCCGCCCAGCATTCGACGGTAGGGACGCGCACGTTCCTCGCGCAGTCCCGCGATCCGAGCGGTCAGTCGCGTGGCCTCCCGTTCTCTGCCGTCGGCACCGAGCCCATCCGCGTCATAGACTACGTGGAGGTCGAGGGTTTCGATCCCGACGTACCACAGTGCACCGTGTGTCAGCGGAAAGAGCAGTGATTCGAGGTCGCCGCTGATTCCGCGTGGGCCCAGTGTTCGACTGTCGTCTCCTGCTGTGACGATGATCAGTGCTTTCCTGCCCATGAGCCGACCGTCGCCGTAGCGTCTCGGCAGCCCGGTGGAGTCATCGACGTCGCCTTGCGCGAAACCGGTCTGCAGCACGCGGTCGATCCATCCTTTGAGCATCGCGGGAGGCCCGTACCACCACAGCGGAAACTGGAGAACCAGAAGTTCGGACGCCGCCAGCCGCTCCTGTTCGCGTCTCACCTCCGACTCGACCTCACCCCGGGCATATGCTTCGCCGGTCAGTTCCGCCAGGTTCCCACAGGCGCCGGACAGACTTCCGAGATCATGCTCACCGAGCGTCGGGTTGAAGCGATCGGCGTAGAGATCCGACACTGTGAGCTCGTACTTTTCGGCCAGCGCGGATCGACCGACTTGGAGCAGGTGCCTGTTGAGCGAATCTGCTTGCGGATGTGTGTAGACCCAGTGGGCGCGACCGGAGATCGGTTCATGAAATGAGTTCATGACTCAATTACATACGAGGCGCACGAGACGGAGAATAGGTGACACGATCAGATAGATGCTCCACCGTCTAAAATGGCAACGTGGATGCTCTGACAAATGTGCTCACACATATCCGGTCGTCCGGCGCGCTGCTGGGTAGGACTTTGGCGAATCCGCCATGGTCTGCAGTGTTCGCGGAGAAGTCCTCTCTTACGCTCGTCGCCATGATCCGGGGTGATGCCTGGATCGTCGATGGCGGACAGTCTCACCGACTCAAGCCCCATGACATCGCCGTTGTCGTCGGACAGCCCCTTTCGAGGTCACCAGTGACCCCGGAATGTCTCCTGATCCCATGTACGTCCAGACGGAGTCGGGAGTCTGCCTTGCCGCAGACGGAGGTGTGGCCGACAGCATTGCGCTGGGGACCCGGACCTGCGGCACACAGTTGGATGCCGATGACACTATGCTGACCGGATCATTCACTGTGAACGGTCGCGTAGCCGACCGCCTGCTGACGACACTCCCTCGGGTATTCGTCGTGCCGCACGAGTCACAGCGCACGAAGACGCTGGGTCTTCTTGAGACGGAGATCATGCGCGAAGAGCCCGGACAACAGGTCATCCTCGATCGACTGCTCGACGTCGTGCTGGCTGCGGCGCTGCGGGACTGGTTCGCAATGCCCGAAGTTCAGGCCCCAGGCTGGTACCGCGCGAGCTCCGACCCGACCGTGGGCGCCGCGCTCAGCGCCATCCATGATTCCCCGCAGCACCCATGGACCATCGCGACTCTGGCCGAACAGTCCAACGTCTCCCGAGCGACGCTGGCGAGACGTTTCACCGGACTGCTGGGAGAGCCCCCTCTGACATACCTGACGAGCTGGCGTCTGTGCTTGGCCGCCGACCTCCTTGAACAGAGCGACTCGACAGTCGAATCCGTGGCGCTCGAAGTCGGCTACTCCAGCGGATACTCACTCAGCACTGCCTTCTATCGCGAGTACGGGATCCGCCCCAGCCGGTATCGCAGGGCGTCAGCAGACGCCTGACTGCACCTGCTTCCTCACGCCGCGGCGACGACCACTCCGGCCGCCACGAGCAGCACGAAGTAGCCCCAGGCGTGGAGGATCTCGGGGATCTTCGGCACCCGACGGCGCAGGAACACGATGATCGGCAGTCCGCCGATGAGCAGCGCCGCGGCCGCCACCAGGTCGAGTGATCCCACGATGCCCGGGGCATCGATCGCCGCCGGGGTCAGGATCGTCACGAGCACGGCCGGGCTCATGATCACCAAGGTCAGCGGGTTAGCCAGGGTCGTGGCCACGGTCATCGTCGCCCCGGACCGGCGCATCATCGGCACCGTCATCACCGACCCTCCGACACCGAGGAACGAAGCCAGCCCACCGATCGGCACACCCCAGACAGCGGCGATTCCTCGGCCTCCCTCGCTGACTTCGCCAACGTCATCGACGACCGCGGCCTTGCGTCGGAAGAATCCGGGCCGGGCGAGCAGATCGATGGCAGTGGCCGCAATGTACGCGACGAACCCCCACTGCAGCAGCGCGTCCGGTGCGAATCGTCCTGCGAACGCACCCAATCCCCCGCCCAGCGCGAGCAGCCCGAGCAGCCACCATCGCCCTTTCAGGTGGGCGAGTGTGGATCGCTTCGTCGACACCGTCGCGACGATCGCGTTGACGAGCATCACCAGCGCCGAGGTGGCCGCCGCCACCCGTGCCGTGTCATGTCCGAGATCCGCATCGGCGAGGGTGATGATCGGGACCGTGACGAAGCCGCCGCCGAACCCGAAGAGCACGGTGGTCAGGCCGACGAGGCAACCGATGAGGACGAGTCCGAGGAATTCCATGACTGGCGGGAAACCTCAGAGCCGGGCGATGAGCAACGGCTGGGTCACCGATCCGACATATCCGTGCTCGTCGGCCAGACCACCGTCCGTGACACCGCGCCCATCAGGGCCGACGTGGGTGCGGGCATTCATGTTCAGCCACTCCGACCGCTGTTCGCGAGCGAAGGTCAGCGACAGTGACGGCGGAATGAACGTCCACTCGCCGAACGGAACCGCCGCCGAGACGCCGTTCGCCGAGTCCGCAGCGATGACGAAGCGTTGGATCGGGCTCGTCTCCTCACCAGCGACGAGCGGGATGCGCGGTCGCACCCAGACGTCGGCCGCCCCGAGTTCCTGGAGACCGCCGGAGACGAAGCGCCACTCGATGGCACGGCCATACCCCCAGTCGGGGCTGATACCGGGGAAGTACTTCTGTTCCTGCGGGCCCGGCACAGCGGACGTGTCGAAGGTCGAGGCCACCTCGGCGCTGGATTCCGGGGTGGACCGCATCCTCCACGCTGTCGCGGTCACGGCGAGGCGGTCCTCGGCCCAGAGCTTCGCCTCGACGAGTTCGATGCGCTTGCCCGGACGCACGATGGTCGCCTCGGTGCGTATGCGACCCTGCGGGATGGGGCCGAGCATGTCGATCGTCAGCCGGCCGATGCTCATCGCGTCGTCCTCACGGACTCGTTCGACGGCACGGGCGAGCAGCGCGGCGGGCGGGCCGCCGTGCTGCATCACCTCATCCCACGGGCTCGTCGTCGCACGTGTGGAGTCGAATTCGTCCTCGCCGCGCGGAAGGTAGAAGGCCTCGGGAAGCGGGCTGACCTCGTTGTCTGTCATGCAATTTCCTCAGTCGTTGAGCGTTTCCACCATTCTGCCCGACCTCAGACTTTGCCCTCGGGGTCTGAGTCGCCCGAGCCGGGGTCGGCAGTCTCGTTCTTCGCGGCGAAGGCGAGCGCGAACTCCTTCTTGCTATCGGCAATCGCCTGCGCCTCGAAGGTGTTCTTCCACGTCCGCAGCAGTCGCTTCTGCTGCGCGATGACGGCCCGATCGGCGCGTGTGGTGTCGCGCAGCAGCTCGAGTGCGCGCTCCTCGACCGACCCGTCGACGGAGTCGTTGAGGAAGCCGCAGGCGAGCATGTCAGCGGCGGAGAAACAGTTGCCGGTGAGCACGAACTCTGTCGCCTTCGTCCAGCCCATCAGGCGGTGGAGGTTGACCGATTCGAGCACCGAGGGGATGCCGATGCGCACCTCGGGCATCGAATACCAGGAGTCCTGGCTGCCGATGCGGAAGTCCGCGGCTGCGGCGATCTCGGCGGCCCCGCCGATGCAGTAGCCGTCGATGGCGGCGGCGACAGGAAGGGCGCAGTCCTTGATCGCTTCGCACACCTCGCCGAGGCGGCTGATCGTCGCGTACGCCCGCGACGCACTCGTGTGCGCGAATTGTGCGGTGTCCATTCCGGCTGAGAATCCGCGTCCGCCGGCCGAGGTAAGCAGGACCGCGCGCAGGCTCTCGTGAGCACCCGCCTCGGTGAAGGCGTCGATGAGCTGTCCGAGCATGTCCTCGGTGAGCGCATTCGCCTGCCCCGGATTGTCGATGGTGACGGTAAGAATGTCGTCGGTGCGGTCTTGCCTGATCATGCGGGCTCCTGCCTGTGAGTGTGTCGCTTCCTCAACCTTGTTCCGCCCCAAGGCTCGCCAACGCCGACTCAACAAAGGCCGACGCCGCCGGGCTCGGATTGAATTCGCTCCAGGCGAGGTATTCGACGCGCTTCGGCCCGTCGACCACGGGCACGGTGATCAGTCCTCGCCCCTCCGGCACAACTGCCGGGGCAAGCAACGCGATGCCGAGGTCGTGTGCGACGAGGTCGAGCATCATGTCCACGAGCATCGATTCGAACGCAACCGTTCGGGTCAGCCCCGCCTCGTCGAAGGCCCGATCCGACTGAGCTCGACCGGGGCTGTCGGCGGGGAAGTCGACGAATGCCTCGTCGGCGAGATCGGCCAACCGCAGGCGCTTGCGCCGCGCGAACCGGTGCCCGGGACCGAGCACGGCCACGAGCCTCTCCCGAGCCAGCACCTGACTTGCCACCCCGGTCGGCACCGCCGCCTCCGGCAATCCGAGGACTGCCGCGTCGAGGGACCCGGCACGGATCCGCTCGATGAAATCGACGCTGCCGCCCACACTCAATCCGACGCTCACCTGCGGATACGTCCGATGAAACCGTCCGAGCACGGCGACGAGGTCGAGTCGGGTCACCGTCGGGATCGCCCCGACCGTCAGATTTCCACGCATCTGCCCTGTCGCCGCGACCGCCTCGGTGACAGTCCGATCCGCGGCGTCGAGAGTCGCCCGGGCACCGGCGACGAAGGCGTGCCCGGCTTCGGTGAGTTCGACCCGTCGGCTGGTCCGAGCGAAGAGTTGGACACCGAGCTCGCGTTCGAGAGCCTTGATCTGATGGCTGAGTGCCGATTGCACGACATGGGTTTTCTGGGCCGCTCGGGTGAAATTCCGCTCCTCGGCGACGGCGAGGGCATAGCGCAGCTGCTGCAACTCCATTCATACATGATGACAGTTCATGGATTCGATGAAAACTATGTGTTGGACTCATGGCACGATTCAGGCAGACGCTGGAGTCATGACAACGACGACCACACTCACCCCATCCACCCCGACTCCGGCGAGCTCCCGGGTCGGCACCACCGTCCTCACCGCCCTCGCCCCTGCAGTGTGGGGCACGACGTACCTTGTGACCACGGAATTCCTGCCGACGGGCCACCCGCTCTTCGCCGCGCTCATGCGCGCCCTGCCCGCGGGCCTCATCGGTCTCCTCATCGCCCGCCGCCTGCCCGCCGGGTCCTGGTGGTGGAAAGCAGTGGTGCTCGGCACGCTCAACATCGGGATCTTCTTTCCGCTCCTGTTCGTCGCAGCCGCTCGCCTGCCCGGCGGGGTCGCTGCGACCCTGGGAGCCGCGCAGCCGATCCTCGTCACCGTCCTCGCAGTCATCGTCCTCGGTGAGCGTCTGTCGGTGTGGCGATTGGGCTGGGGGTTCGTCGGCGTTGCCGGAGTCGGTCTCGTCGTGCTCGGCCCCGGCGCCGGTTTCGATCCAGTCGGCATCGCAGCGGGCATCCTCGGTGCCGCCTCGATGGGAACCGGCGTCATCCTCGCCAAGAAATGGGGACTGCCGCCGGGCATCGGACCGGTCGGGTTCGCGAGCTGGCAGCTGAGTGCCGGCGGACTCGTCCTCCTCCTGCCCACCCTGCTCATCGAAGGCGTCCCCGCACAGGTCGACGCCCCGGGCATCGCCGGCTATCTGTGGCTGGGCGGCGTCGGCGGACTGCTCGCCTACACCCTGTGGTTTCGCGGCCTCGGACGCCTGCCGGTCACCGCGACCGCCCTGCTCGGACTGCTCTCCCCGCTCGTGGCTGCCGGACTCGGCATCGTCTTCGCCGGTGAGAGCCTCAACCTCGCGCAGATCGCCGGATTCGTCCTCGCTCTGGCAGCACTAGCCTGCGGACAGCTCTCCCCGACCGCACTCAACCGTGCACGCACATCAAACCGCACAGAGAAGGAACCCGCAGTATGAAGATCACCGTCATCGGAACCACCGGAATGGTCGGCTCCCGCATCGTCGCCGAGGCGGCCGACCGCGGCCATGGCATCATCGCCGCCTCCCGCCACCCCGAACACACACCTCGCCCCGAGGTGCATCCGCTGGCGATTGACGCCAGTCGTTCGCAGGACCTCGACCGTGCCCTGCGCGGTGCCGACGCAGCCGTTCTCACTGTGCGCGCGACACCCGGTCAGACACAGCAGTTCCTCTCCATCACGGAGGAAGTGCTGCAAGCGACCGCTCACGCAAGGGTGCCGCTGCTCATCGTCGGCGGTGCCGGGCCGCTGCGCTCCCCGAACCGGGCCGACATCCTCGTAGTCGACGATCCGGAGTTCGTCGCCGCCGAGTGGAAGGAGCTCGCTGCCGCCAGCGTCGCCCAGCTCGACGTCTGCCGCAACCAGGGCGGAGACCACTGGACCTACCTCAGCCCGCCGGCGGTGCTCGAACCCGGCAACCGCCTCGGCGAGTACCAGCGCGGAACGACAGCCCTGCTCATCGGGGCGGACGGCCAGGCGCGCATCAGCGCCGGGGACCTCGCCGCTGCCGTCATCGACGAACTCGAATCACCAGAGGGCGACCGGCACTTCACCGTCGCAAGAGTCTGAGGTTCGCGCGGTCAGGCGAAGGGCATCGGCCGGCCACCACCTCGGTCGTCCCTGTCTGTCCCACCTGCGGCCAGACTCACTCTTGTATCCAAGATGGATGCAAGTTAATGTGAGTGAGTCCTGACCACCACGACGACGTGAGACCACCATGACCAGCCACATCCGCGAACAGGCCAAACTCATCACCGCCCAGCTCCTCTCGGGAGCCGGCATCGCCTCCGGGTATGCCGTCGGCGGACTGCTCGCCGAGGAGATCACCGGGCAGACCTCGATGGCCGGTTTCGCGCAGATGAGCGTCATTCTCGGCGCCGGCCTCATCGCCTATCCTCTCGCCGTGCTCGCCGGTCGTTCCGGTCGTCGTAAGGCGCTGACCTTGGGCTTCGGCATCGGCACGCTCGGCGCCGTGGTCGTCCTCATCGGCGTCGCCCTGCAGTTCCTGCCCTTGTTCATGCTCGGGATGATGATGTGCGGATCCTCGACCGCCTCCGGCCTGCAGGCTCGTTACGCCGCCGTCGACCTTGCCGACCCGGCCGCCGCAGGCCGAGCGATGTCCCTGGTGGTGTGGGCGACGACCGTCGGCTCCGTCCTCGGCCCCAGCTTCACCGCTCCCGGAGCCCACCTCGGCGAAACACTGGGCATGAACGGATTGGCCGGGCCCTACCTCATCTCCATGGTGGCGTTCGCCCTGGCGACGCTGTCGGCCTCGACGCTGACGAAGTCGGTGGCCGCCGGAACCGACCACCCCAGCGAACCCAGGGTCGACGATCCCGGCCACGACGGTGAGGGCACGGCCGAGGTCAACGACAGCGCCGCCTCGGCGAAGGAATCCGCCCCGACCGACAAGTCCACCACCACTGAGGCGACCGCCCCTCCCCCGATGAAACTCGGCGAAGCGCTGCGCTTCGCCCTGGCCCGCCCGGTGCCGCTGTTCGCGATGATCACAATCATCGCGGGGCAGATGATGATGACCAACGTCATGGTCATGACCCCGGTGCACATGGATCACCAGGAGTTCAGCCTCGGCGCCATCGGCATCGTCGTGAGCATCCACATCGCCGGCATGTACGCCCTGTCCCCTGTATTCGGCTGGATGGCCGACCGGTGGGGTTCGGGCGGCGTCATCGCAGGTGGGGCCGGTATCTTCGTTCTCACGATCGTCCTCGGCGTCATCGATGCGGTGGCCCCGGAGTCGTCGATGGTGCTGCTGTCGACCGCGCTGTCGCTGCTCGGAATCGGATGGTCCATGTTCCTCATCGGCGGCTCGTCCCTACTCACCGCCTCGGTGCCGGCACATGCGAAGGTGCCGCTGCAGGGCGCCTCGGATTCGGCGATGAACCTCGGAGGGGCGCTCATGGCGGCGATGGCCGGGACTGTACTCGGCGCCGGCGGATTCCTGTGGATCAACCTCATGGCCACGTTCGTCCTGCTCATCGCCGTCGGATTCTCGATCCGCGCGATCCCGCTGATGAGCTGGCCCGGACGCCGCACTGCCGGCCTCGCCGAGGCGGCCGACCCGCCCGCTGCCGCCACGAGACAGGATGGGGCAGGGAAATGAGCACGAATACACGATCCTCGAGAACGGCGACGGAATCGATGAGCGCGGCCGAACGCGCCTATTCGGTCATCCGCGGGCAGATCCTCAACGGCTCTCACGTGCCCGGGACGATGCTCGGCGAGGCGGCACTGGCCACCGAGATCGGCGTCAGCCGCACCCCGGTGCGCGTGGCTCTGGCCCGATTGCAGGACGAGGGGTGGATCCACATCTATCCCAAGCGCGGGGCGATCGTCCAAGGCATCGACGAACGCACGGTCTCCGAGCTCGCCGATGCCCGTTATGTGCTCGAGACGACCGCTGTCGAGCGGGCATCCGAACCCATGCGGAAACGGTTGGCGGAGAAACTCGGCGCTCTCATCACGCAGCATCGAGCCGCTTTCGCAGAGGGGGACGTCGCCCGATTCATCGAGCTCACCCTGGAGTTCCACCGCGGCTTCGTCGAGGCAGGGGACAACCGGGTGATGCTCGAGATGTATTCGCTGCTCTCCGACCGGCACCGATTCACCCTTTTCATGAACAGCCGACACCTGCTCGATCGGTCGGACGAACTCATCGCCGAACACGAGGCCCTTGTCGCACATCTGCGCTCCGGCGATTCCGCGGCATTCGCGGCGACTCTGCAGGGCCACATCGCGGAGAACGCCGGCCCGGCGCACTGACGGACGGATGCACCGGGCCCCTGTGGCGATTCGACTCGACGTCTCCTCGTAACGGCACAGTCTGAGTTGAGCAGCCCATGTTTGAACATGGGCTATCCACCTCGAACTGGGCCGCGACCGCACGGGCCGGCCGCTCGCGCTCGCTGCGCACTCACCGGTGGACTGAGTCCCGCCTCGGCGAGGGGTTCCCCACTCCCGCGCCCAGTCGTAGGCTGAGGTCATGGAGCACAGATATCTGGGAAACAGCGGACTCAAGATCTCCGAGATCACCTACGGCAACTGGCTCACGCACGGCTCGCAGGTGGAGAACGACACCGCCACGAAGTGCGTGCACGCCGCCCTCGACGCGGGCATCTCCACCTTCGACACCGCCGACGTCTATGCGAACACCGTCGCCGAACAGGTCCTCGGCGACGCGCTCAAGGGCCAAAGGCGCGAATCGCTCGAAGTCTTCACTAAGGTCTACTTCCCCACCGGACCCAAGGGACACAACGACACAGGCCTGTCGCGCAAGCACATGATGGAGTCGATCAACGGCTCGCTGCGCCGACTCGGCACCGACTACGTCGACCTCTACCAAGCCCACCGCTACGACTACGAAACCCCACTGGAAGAGACGATGCAGGCCTTCGCCGACATCGTCCGCTCCGGCAAAGCACTCTACATCGGCGTGAGCGAATGGAACGCCGACCAGCTGCGCGCCGCCCACCACCTGGCCAAGGACCTCGGCATCCAGCTCGTGTCGAACCAACCGCAGTACAACATGCTCTGGCGCGTCATCGAGGAACGGGTCGTCCCGACGTCGAGGGAACTCGGCATCTCGCAGATCGTCTGGTCCCCGATCGCGCAGGGCGCGCTGACCGGCAAATACAAGCCCGGCCAGCCGGTCCCCGCCGGATCCCGGGCAACCGATGAGGACGGCGGCGGCGCTGAATCGATCAGGAGCCGCTATCTTCACGACGACAAGCTCACGGCCGTGGCGAAGCTCGAACCGATCGCCGACGAGCTCGGAATCACGATGGCGCAGCTCGCGATCGCCTGGGTGCTCGCCAGCGACAATGTCGCCACTGCCCTCGTCGGTGCCTCCCGCCCCGAGCAGATCGCCTCGAACGCCGAGGCCGCCGGGGTCGCCCTCGACGCGGACGTCCTCACTCGCATCGACGACATCCTCGGCGATCTGCCGGAGACCGACCCCAACAAGACCCAGTCGCCGTCCACCCGCCTGACCTGATCCCTCACCGAGGCGGCCGACCGTCTTGATTCCGACCGCGGTCCCTTGGTGGGGCCGCGGTCGGAATCTTCCTCACCGGCGACAAAAGCTCCGCGGTGACGGGTGTCCGTCACCCAACCGGGAGATGAACTCGACGAATCTCACACCGACCCGGGGCCGCCTCGGCGAGGGTGGTGGGTTAAACTGCATGAAACGGTTATATAACCAAGGAATTTATTTCCGGGCGCAAAGAGGGGCCGATTCAGCGCACCTCCGCGGGCGGGCTGTTGCTGGAAGACAAGAAGAGACACAGACGACGAACAGGTGAGGGGATGCCATTGGCGAACGGAGACGACTTTCAGAAGGACCCGTCAGAAGGCACCCCGGTCAACCGGAACCTCGTGCTTGCGGTTCTCGTCTCAGGCGCGTTCGTCATCATCCTCAACCAGACGCTGCTCAACACCGCCCTGCCGGCATTCATGCACTACTTCGACATCACCTCCGGCGCCGCACAGTGGGTGACGACGAGTTTCATGCTCGTCAACGGCATCATGATTCCGGTGACCGCGTTCCTCATCGAGAAGTTCACGACGAGGGGCCTGTTCTTCACCGCCATGGGTCTGTTCATCATCGGCACCATCGTCTGCGCGATCGCTCCGGTCTATCCGGTGATGCTCATCGGCCGCGTCATCCAAGCCTCGGCCGGCGGAATCATCATGCCGCTCATGCAGACGATTCTCTTCGCGATCTTCCCCGTCGAGAAGCGCGGATCAGCCATGGGCACCTTCGGCCTCGTCATCGCCTTCGCACCGGCCATCGGCCCCAGCCTCTCCGGTTGGATCGTCGACCACCTTCCGTGGCAGACGCTGTTCTACATGATGCTGCCGATCGCGATCATCGATCTCATCGTCGCCTATTTCCTGCTCAAGAACGTCACCGAACGCACCTTCCCCCGACTCGACGTCCTCTCGATCATCCTCTCCACCCTCGGCTTCGGCGGACTGCTGTTCGGCTTCGGCACCGCCGGTGACGCCGGCTGGCTCAGCGCCGAGGTGCTCATCCCGCTGGTCATCGGCGCGATCTCGCTGACATTCTTCATCACCCGTCAGTTCAAACTCGAACAGCCGATCCTCGAGTTCCGCATCCTCCGCTACCGAATGTTCACGCTCAACACCCTGCTGGGCATGTGCGTGTTCATCGTCATGGTCGGCGGCATGATGGTCCTGCCGCTGTACATGCAGAACATGAATGACTTCTCGGCCATGGAGTCGGGCCTGGTCCTGCTTCCCGGCGCCGCGGTGATGGGACTGATGTCGCCGGTGACCGGTCGCGTGTTCGACGCCATAGGCGCCAAATGGCTCGCCATCGCCGGCTTCGTCCTGCTCACCGGAACCACGTTCCTCTTCGCTCGGCTGGAACCGGACACCTCGTTCGTCTACCTCGCCGTCGTCAACACGGTCCGCATGTTCGGTGTCGCCATGGTGATGATGCCGGTGACCACGGCCGCGCTCAACCAGCTGCCCTCGCACCTCATCCCCCATGGCACTGCCCTGAACAACACGCTGCGCCAGATCGCGGCGTCGGTCGGCACCGCGGCGCTCGTGACGATCATGGTCTCGGCCGCGCGGAACCCGGAGACCTACGGCATGGCGGGCCTGGTCCACGGCGCGAACGTCGCGTTCTTCGTCGCCGCCTGCGTCGGCATCCTCGGCGTCATCGGTGCGTTCTTCATCAAGAACTCCCACGGACTCGAACCGGGGCAGAAGAAGGTCGCCGGCAAGTGATTCCGGGGCACCGCAGGTGCCTCACCGCCATATAAACAGATCCGGCCCAGCCCCTCAGCGGCCCAGCCCCTCAGCGGCTCCTGTCGGCGCCCTCGACGAGGTGGCCCGCCACGATGCGCGCCTGTCTGAGTGCGTCTTCGGGCTCCACTGCTCCGCTGAGCACCAGAGTGGCGTATCCGTGGACGAGCGACCATGCCGCCACCCCGAAGTCGGAGTCCGGCCCCGATCTGGTCGTCGCCACTCCGACCGAGAGCGCCGCCCACGCCCGCTGACGGGCCGCAGTCAGTTCGCCGTCGTCATCGTGGAGCAGCCGGGGTTGGAACATCACCGTAAAGTGGGATGGGCAGGCGAGCGCGAATTCGACGTACGCGACTCCGCGGTCGATGAGTCCGCCGCCTTCGTCGACTCCGGACATCGCCTCCGCCAGGCGGTCGTATCCTTCTGTCGCCAGCGCCGTGAGCAGACCGGATTTGTCACCGAAATGATACGTCGGAGCGGCGTTGGAGACGCCGGCCCGCTTCGCCAGCGCACGCATGCTCAGTTTGGCCACGCCGTCTTCGGCAATCGCCGAGGCGGTCTCCGCCAACAGGGTTCGACGCAGATCCCCATGATGATAAGTCACAGTCCGATCGTACCGGAGCAAACTTTTCATTGACAAGATGCTTGTCGGCGATCTATCTTTTCACTGTAAAGATTCGTCGCGGCCGCAAGGCCTCGCTCATCGAAGGAGCCTCTCATGGCACCCTTGCTCTTTCTCCTCATCACCACTCTCGCCGTCTACGCCGTCGGACGCTTCAACTCGGCGGCGGCCGAACATGGCCTTGGTACATGGCCGGTGGCAATCCGGTTCGGGCTGGCCGTGATGTTCATCGTCACCGGCATCTCACATTTCGTCGGCATGCGCGAGGCTCTCATCGACATGGTGCCGCCATGGCTTCCAGCACCAGCTGCGCTCGTCACCGTGACCGGGGTGCTCGAACTGCTCGGAGCCTTCGGCCTGCTGCTGCGCCCGACTCGCCCGTGGGCGGCCGGCGGGCTGGGGCTGATGCTCATCCTCATGTTCCCGGCGAATGTGCATCTGGCGCTGACCGGCGAGAATCTGCCGTGGGACGATCAGCTGGTGCCGCGCACAGTAATGCAGGCCGTCTTCCTTGCCGCGGTCCTCGCAGTGCTCATTCCGGAGATCCGGGCACAACGGGGAGCACGAAGGCAGCGCACGTCGGGCACTGTGACGACATCGGACTCTGCGGCGGGACCGTCCGGGCGCTGACGTCCCGGGCTTATTTGTAGTAGCCCTCGCGGAGGTTGATTCCGTGCTCGATCCAAACCTTGAGAGCCGAGAGCATTCCGGTCCAGCCCATGCAGTTGCCGAAGGCGCCCTGAGCTCCGCCCTCGGTGAGCTTCCAGGACTTCTCCGTGATCGTCACGAGCGTCCGCGCACCGTCATCGACGGGAGTGAACTCGAAGGTCGTTGTCGTGTCACTCTCCACGGAATCGTCGGAACCCTCCCAGCGGATGACGATCTTCTCGTCCTGGAAGTTCTCGACGACTTCGACTGGGAATCGACCCGGGAAGTCAGCGAAGTCCCATGTCACGTCGGCCCCGGCCTCCAAACGGCCGCGGGCGCCGCCGGTCGTGAAGTAATGCGAGAGCTGCTCGGGATCAGCGACCGCCTCATAGGTCTCATGAGGAGTCTTCGAGATGTAGCCGGTGACCGTGAAGGACAGCTCCTCCAATGGACGGGACTGATCGTTCTGCTCGACGGGTGTGTTCTGGGTGCTCTGCTCATCTGTCATGTGATATTTTTACCACATGTCACGGGAGTTGGGAACAGGCTCGGATGAATCCGACGATGCGGTCTTCAAGGCCCTGGCCAACCCCAACCGCCGACGCGTCCTCGACCTGCTGCGGACTCGACCGCGGACGACCGGTGAGGTCTGCGAGGCGTTTCCCGACCTCGATCGCACGACTGTGCTGCAGCATATTCGAGTGCTCGAGGGCGCTGAGCTGGTCACCGGCCGCAAGGAAGGACGCACCCGACTGCTGGCTCTGGCACCGCTCCCGATCAAACGGATCCATGATCGCTGGATCGGTGAGTACACACGTGCGGCCGTCGGACTGCTCGCGCAGCTCGATGAGGAGTCCCCGCACTGACGATCCAGCCCTGCCCTTCAACCACAGGCTCAGTCGCACCCCGCAGTCTCCGGGTCAGCAGCGCCCGCACTGACAGCTCAGCCGTGCCCGCACTGACAGCTCAGCCGTGCCCGTTGTTCCGCCTCTGCAGAGTCCGCGCGATCCACGACAGGGCACCGGTGAACAGCAGAAGCAGAGCACACACCAAGAAGGTCGACGACGACCCGAGATAGGTGAAACCGAGCCCGCCGACCACACCTGCGACGGCCAGCCCGATGTCGAAGTTCATATTCCATGCGACGCTGGCCCGGCTCGGCGAACTGACCGCGGCGAAGGCCATGACGAGACTTGCCGACTGCATGGCGCCCAATCCCAGTCCGATGACGAGCATCGAGGCGAACAGCGTCCCACCGTAGGAGACGACAGCGCAGACCAGCCCGATCGCCGTCAGGACGAGGCCCAAGATGTTGAGGACGAACGGCGGGAAGCTGTCCGAAACGGCCCCGACGACGAAGCGTCCGATGACCGCCGAGATCTGCATCCCGGCGATGAACAGTGCCGCTACGGCGACGTCCTCGCCCGGACCGAAGCCGACGATGATCCCGAAGACGATCATGCCGACGAGGAACGGAGAGAGCATGAGGACGAGCCCGAGCGCTTCCCCCGCCCAGCGTCCTGCTTTTCGGAGGCTCCGCTTCTCGTTGCGTCCGGACCGAACCCCGACCGTCTCGTTGCCGCTCGGCGATGCTCCCGAATCGTCATTCCCACGCCGAGGCGGCCGACCGGGTACGTATTTGAGCACAGTGGGAATGGCCAGGAGGAGACAGGCGCAGACGATGATGCGGAAGGTCCAGATCGGGATCGTCTCAACCAACCACAGCCCCAGCGGAGCTCCGACGGCCGCGGCCAGGGAAGTGATCCCACCGAAGAAGCCCAGCGCCTTGCCGGTCCGTCCCGGCGCGGTCGTTCCTGGGACCGCGGCATTGGCGAGGACGACGAAGAGCCCGAACCCGACGCCTCCGCAGAGTCCGGCGAGGACGAGTGCCAACAGGGGCGGGGTGACGAAGAGTCCGAGGAGCTGGCCGAGGAACTGCAGGACTAGAGCCAGCATGAGCGAGGCCTTGAAACCGAAGACGCGACCGGCCCACGGGGCGAAGGGCTGGGCGACGATGACACCGATCATCATCGTCGTCAGCACGGACCCGCCGGTGACGGTCGACAGTCCGTCCGTCGCCGCAATCGTCACCATCGTCGAATAGCTGAAGAAGAAGGCGGAGAACCCGAACATCGCCGTCCACACCAGACCCAACAGAGCCGGGGTGTACGTCGCCTGAGACGGATGTTCGGGGTCCATAGTCCGAGGTTACGACATCGGCACTGCATCTGCCGTGCCCGCACCATCTGCCGTCCATCTGGTGCAGAAGTGTTCACCTCCACGTCAGAATGATCGCCTACCATCGGTCCATGAACTCATCGGAACTCGGCTCGGACCTCAAACGCGACGCTCCCAGTGGCACCATCGACACCGCATTCGTCCTCAAATTCGAACCGCTCTATGCCCTCACGGACCTCGAGTCGGAGATCTTCAGTGATATCGGCCCGAAGACGAAGGTCCGCGAATCGTTCAAACGCAAGCATTTCCTCAAGGTCGCCGAGTGGAAGGCCATCGGAGTTCTGCCGAGCCTCGAGGAGATCTCGTCCGATGACATCGACTTCGTCACCGGCGTCGCGCTCGACGATGACACACCCAACCGCTTCCGTCTGCCTTTGCTGCAGATGCTGCCCGGAGTGGGAATTCCGATGGCCAGCACCCTGCTCACCGTGGTCAATCCCAAGAAGTTCTCCATCATGGATTCCCGGGCGCTGACCGTTCTGCACGATTTCGCTCTCGTGCCCACGGACAATCCGGCGCAGATGGACTATCAGACCTACCGCAAACTCATGAAGTCCCTGGCCAAGGGCGCCAACTGCGCCCCGATCGACCTGTACCGGGCGCTCATCGCCTATTCGCGGCAGGAACGAGACTAAGTCTTCACCCCCACGGGGCGGATCTGCCGACAGCCAGCGGACACGATGCTCTGCCGGCGGCGTGGGAACGGAACTCTCTCAGGCGGCCAGCTCCTGCAGACGCCTCTGCCAGAACACGATCTCCTCGGTCAGTCGGGCCGGGTCGAGACCATCCGCATACTGGGTGAGCTCGTCCTCCTGCGTCGGTGACATGACTCCCGCTGCGCGCAGACGTTCGAACGGTGTGCGCGGTTCGTCGTAGATTCGCCGCTGGTCGCCGTCACCGTCATCGGCCCAGCCAGCCGGTTTGCGCGTGGGAGTGAAGTAGTTGAGCCGGTCATCGACCGCGCGCCAAAGTCCGTTGAGTGCAGACCGGGCCTCTTCGGTGTCATAGCGGCGGATATTGCCGTACTCATGGACGAGATGCTGATGCCGCGAGGCTTCCGGAAGCCGATCGCGGCGGAGATCTTTGAGCACCGGACTGAAATGGATATCCAGTCCCCGCGCCCACCGGTCGGTCGCCTCGTGGACGGTGTCATCGGCATTGCTCAGCTCGATGGCATTGACCCAGAAGGGAATCCCCTGCACCTCATCGAGCGACCACTGCAGCACGTCCACCATGGTGTCCGGAGCGTTGTCGGCGAGGCTGTGGGTGAAGACCCAACCGGTGTGCAGGCAGGAGGCGCTGATCGTGAACACACAGTTCGAGGCTCGGGTCGGTCCTGCGTGGGCGATGGTGTCGACGAGGAAGTATCCGGGTTCGTGCTCGTTCGGCCCCGAAGCGAAGTCGAGGAAGTCTTCGCTGGGACTGGTGAATCGTTTCGTCGACACTCGACGATCTCGGAAGTCCTCGGCTCGCGCGGTGCGCAGATACCGGTCGATCGACGCCGGACTGACGGCGAGCAGCTCGGACCGGACCTTGAGGCTGTAACCATCGCGGTCGGGCACCAGGGCGCCGTGTCGCTCGGCCGCATCGAGCAGCTGCGGCATCACAGCGGCCAGGTACTTTCCACTCTGGAACCCCGACCACTCCCAGATCCGGACGAGGAGTGCTCGCGATTCGGGTGAGTATTTGCAGCACCTCGACGACGGCTGGTCGGCGGGCGGATCGTCGTAGGCATCATCTTCTCCGATGCGGAAGGCCGCCAGGCGGCGCCGCGCATGGTCACGTGACCAACCGGTGAGGATCATGACCTCGTCGAGGATCCACCCTTTGTCCTTCTTCCGTGCCGACGAATACAACTCGAGATAGTCATCGACGTCGAATTCTGCTTCAGTTGTCTCTGTGGAAGGAATGCTCTGAATATTCTGCTGATCGTGCATCAATTTTGTTAGTTCCTCCGAATTCGGGGAAGCCACTTCTTTGTTTTCGCTCTGCCCCGGAACGATTTGCATAATGCTATTCTGAGTTCAGGCAGGAGGTCTTCCTAAACGACAGAAGACGCAGAGATGTCACAGACTGCAGCACGGCTGCTCGGGTTATTGTCACTGTTGATGGTGCCCCGAACCTGGTCGGGAACCGAATTGGCAGATCGCCTGGGAGTGAGCCCGCGGACCATCCGGAACGATATCGGCACGCTCCGCGATATCGGCTATTCGATCGACGGCACACGCGGAAACGAGGGCGGATATCGTCTCTCCTCCAACGGCGTGGGCATCCCGCCGCTCATGTTCGACGCCGATGAAGCGGTGGCGGTCGCCGTCGGCCTCCACTCGGGGCTGAGCTGCATCATCGGCGGAATGGAAGAGACTTCGGCACTGGCACTGGCGAAGCTCGAGACCATCCTCCCCACCGCAGTCCGGACACGGGTGCAGAGCCTCGCGCACTTCACTGTCCCGGTCGTCGGCAATCAGCCGATGCCGATTGTCGACCCCAACCTCATCGTCACTCTCATCGACCACTGTCGCCGACACGAACGCCTGCGCTTCACGTATCTCGGTGAACCGTCCGACCGCTCACCCGGCGGCACAGGCGACTCATGCGCCACCAGCCCAGTTACAGCCGACCCAGACACCGGCGACTCTCTCCTACCGAACGACCCGAGCAGCACCTCGGCACACGAGGTCCATCTGGAAGTCGAAGCCTACCGACTCGTCAATCGTCAGCACCGCTGGCACCTGCTGGCCTTCGAACCCCAGGCTGAGGACTGGCGAGTCTTCAGCGCAGAACGCATCGTGCCGAAGACCCCGAGCGGCCGGAGCTTCACTCCACGTCCGCTGCCGGCTGACGACATCGGAGAATTCGTCGAACGACACGCCACGGAACCCAGGTGGCGGCATTCGGCCCAAGTCATCGTCGATGCACCGGCGCCCACAGTGATGAAGAAGCTCGCGTCCGCCGAGGGCACGGTCGAAGCACTCGAGGACGACCGCTGTCTCGTCACCGTCGGCGGCCAGAGCCTCACCACGATGGCCCTGGCCCTGGCGCGCTTGGACACCGACTTCACCGTCATCGACAGTCCCGACCTCCGCGAATGCCTCCACCGACTCTCGGTCCAGCTCGGTCGGGCTGCCGAGGGCCATACGGCACCCGACCTCGCACCTTCCCGAGCGAAGAATGCGGCTCCCCGAGCAGCGAAATAGGGATAAGGTCACAACCCGACATAAAAGCCTTTGTGCGAATATGTGAAATTTCGCGGGCATGACCCGTGAGTCATGTCCATTCCTTGTCGCCCGAGAACACCGAGCGGTAACTTTCCTGGATACGTTTCAGGTATCGGTTCGCTTGATGGCGACTAATCCATTCGGGCCGCCGTCGACCACAATCCCTAATCCTCTGATCGGAGAAATGAGATGCTTCTGCCGTGCTTCGGCACAGCAACGAGTCCTCGTACCGCCATCCTCGATTCCGACGGCAGGCCGCAGTGACAGCAACAGATGACGGACGGTCGATGACGACCGGAAATCTCCGCAGCGCTGACGTCCTCGCCGAGCGCATCCACCGCACGAACATCACCTATGCCCGCCTCTATGGGCCGCTGGTGGTGCTGGTGATCGCCGCTTCGTTCTTCCCCTACTACTCCCCCGAACCGGACAGTTCGGTCACATACGGGAACCTGTGGCAGGAAGTCCTCAGCATCGGACGGGGAGTCGACGTCTTCGCGCTCTTCGCTCTGCTGTTCACCACCGGGCTGCTGTGCCTGGCAGCGGTGGGTCGCACGACAATCGCCGTTCTGATCGCGATTCTCACCGGCGCGATCTTCATCGGCTGCACCCTTCTGCAGGCACCCGGCTATGTCAGCCCACCGGCGCTGACGGTCTTCGGCATCATCGACATCTCGCTGAGCTTCCTCATCGCCGCGATCACCGTGGTGCATTCCCTGCACCTGTTCACCCTCGACCTCGGGTTCCAGCGTCGCACCGCATGAGACCAGCGCCGGATTGCAAAAGTGCACCCCCGCCCAGTGTGAAAGCGCCTCCGCACCGCGCAAGACGACGGCGCCTCACGCGGTCAACCAGCCGATCTCCCCGCGGCCTGCAGCGCCGGGATGACCTCGTTGCGGGTCAGCGGCGCGAATTGGCGGAGATCGGTGTCCGCGGGCAGCGGATCGATGGGAAACCAGCTGGCTTCGGCGATCTCGGCCAGATGCGCGATGTTCTCCGCATCGAGTGCTTCCGGCAGACCGTCATAGCAGAACACGTCACCGATGACACGGTGATCGGCTTCGTTCGCCGCCGCGGCAGCGAACGTGCCCAAAGCGTGCAGTCGGTGACGGTCCAGATCGAGACCGAGCTCCTCGGCGATCTCACGGACGATGGTGTCCTCAGCGGTCTCCCCCTCTTCGGGTTTGCCGCCGGGCAGCATGAAGGAACTGGTGCCGGCCTTGCGCACCATGAGCAGTTCCCGGCGCTGCGGGTGGAGGAGGACGAGTGCGGAGACGCGGATGTCATTCATTCCGACCACACTCCGGACGCTCCTCGGCGGTGGGAATCGAGCAGGTGCGTATCGACCATGCCGATGGCCTCCATCAGCGCATACATCGTCGTCGGTCCCACGAAGCGGAACCCCTTCTTCTTCAGCGCCTTCGACAGCGCCACGGATTCCGGTCCGGTCGTCGGGATCTCGGCAATGGTGCGCGGTCGCGGGGTCTGCGCAGGCTGGAACGACCACAGGAACGCATCGAGTCCGCCGTCTTCACGCAGTTCGATCACGCGAGCGGCATTGTTGATGCAGGCTTCGATCTTGCCGCGGTGGCGGATGATCCCGGGATCGGTCAGCAGCTGCTCGATCTCGCCTTCGCCGAAGCGGGCCACGGCGTCGGGATCGAATCCGGCGAAGACCTCACGGAACCGTTCCCGCTTCTTCAGAATCGTCAGCCAGGACAGTCCTGCTTGGAATCCCTCGAGGCTCATCCGCTCGAACAGCCCCGCCTCGTCGTGGATGGGCAGACCCCACTCGCTGTCGTAGTAGTCCAGCAGCTTCGGGTCACCGTACGCCCACGGTGTGCGGGCCAGTCCGTCGTCGCCGGTGACGGCTCCCCCGGATGCGCTCGGCTGTGATTCGTCGTCCATCCTGCAACCGTATCGCGTCGCACTGACATTGCCCGCGCACCCCCACGCTCCGGCCTCCTGCGGCAACGGTCCAGCCTCGTGTCAGTCGTCTCCGATAAGGTGCGGCCATGACCTCAGTGCTCCTCCTCGGATTCGGTGCCATCGGCCGTCACGTCGCCCGGCTGTTCTCTCCCGAGCTCGGGTCCGGGGCGCTCAACCTGACCGCCCTGGTCTCGGATCGAGCCAAGCACAGAGGTCGCCCGAATCACGGCGCCGAGGTGGTCGACCTCCCCACGCTCACCACCCCAGTTCACGAACCGGCCCAATCGTTGCCTGCTCCGTCGTCGACGCAATCACCGTCACCGAGGATGTTCGACCGCTTCGATGTCATCGTCGAATGCGCTGGGGTTCCCGCTGCCGCCCGATTCGGCCCCGCCGTCATCGCGGCCGGTCGCCCTCTCGTGCTCACCAGTGTCGGAGCCATGGCCGATCCCGACACCCGCACGGGTCTGCTCGCCGGACCCGGCCGCCTGCATGTGACCAATGGGGCGATCGGCGGACTCGATGTGCTCGAGGCGGCGGCTCAGGCCGATGGCCTCGACAGCGTCGAAATCAGCACCTCGAAGGAGGCGAGCGGACTCATCCGACCGTGGATGTCTGAGCCCGAAGCCGAGCGTCTGCGCGGCCTCCGCCCCGAGGACGGCCCTCTGACGGTGTTCGAGGGCAATCCCGCCGAGGCGATCGAGAAGTTCCCCGCCAATGTCAATATCGCCGTCGCCCTCGCTTGGGCCACCCGCGGACTGAGTCGTGCTGCAGCGGCCTCAGACTCAGGAGCCAGAGCGGCGTCGACCGTCACCGCACCTGAGTGCACCGATGCCGACTTGCTCGGTGCCTCGTTGGAGAGGGTGCGGGTCGTGCTCCAGGCGGTTGCCGGTCAGACCCAGTCCGCCCACCGAATCCGGGCGTCCGGGTCCGCAGGGGAATTCGCGTTCGACATCCGGTCGACGCCGAGCCCGGAGAACCCTGCCACCAGTGGGCTGACGGCCCTGTCTGTCGCCCGAACCCTGCGCACCGTGACGGCAGGGTGATCATCTGGCCGCCCCCGAGCCCACCACGCGGCGTCCGTCGGCCTCGGCGCTTGAGATCGACGCATCCTCGGCGCGAGAAATGAAGGCGCCCGAGACCGCCGGCCAAAAGGCCGAAGATCCCGGGCGCCGCTCTCACCCGCCGGATTCAGTCATCCGGACATCGCGATTCAGTCATCGCGGTGGGTGATGTTCTCCTGGAGTTGGAGGAATTCGACGTGACGTTCGTACTGGTCGAGCACGTCATCGATGATCTGCTCCTTCGAGAAGCCCATGATGTCGTAGCCCTGACCGGTGCCGCCGTCGAGGTAGACCTCCATCCGGTAGTAGTCCTCGCCGGTTCCGCGGGGGACCATTCCGCCGAATGACGGCACGCTGACCTTGTGCGGCCACACCTGATAGCGGAACGGGTACTCCCCGTCTCCGTCGACCTCGAACTGGAAGAGTTCGCCGTCGTCGACGAACACGCCTTCGGAATCGACGCGACCGCAGCGCGACGAGATTCCGCGGCCCTCCATCTCTGCGGCCACCTCGTTGAGGGTGGGGATGAGGACCTTCTGTTCGAACTCCTCGGCACGCGCCTTATTCGGGAAGGACAGCACCCGTCCGAGCTGACGCTGCCAGGTCTCGTGGCCGGGGCCGCGGGAGCGGCGGGCCAGAGAGCCGGGCAGGGTCGTATCGACGCTGTCGACGCGGTTCGCCTCGACTCGCAGGGCCTTGTACAGGCCGATCATGACGAGGATGACGACGAAGGCGAAGGGCAGGCCCATGATCACCGTCGCGTTCTGCAGCGCGCCGATGCCCCCGACGAGCAGCATCGCCACCGTCAGGGCTCCGGTCGACAGGGCCCAGAAGATGCGCAGTCCGGCGCGTCCGTCTTCGGCGGGATTGCGCAGGTTCGACGACAGGTTCGCCATCACCAGGGCCGCGGAGTCAGCGGTGGTGACGTAGAACAGCAGCGCCGTAAGCGTGGCCAGAGCGGCGATGACGGCGAAGGCCGGGTACCGGGAGAGCAGGTCGTAGAACCCGCCCTCAGGACTGAGCATGACCGACTCACCGAACTTCTTGTCTCCGCTGCGGATGATGTCCAGGGCCGAGTTTCCGTAGATCGAGATCCACATGAAGATGTAGATGAACGGAATCGTCAGGGTGCCCAGCACGAACTGGCGGATGGTGCGTCCGCGGGAGATCCGGGCGAGGAAGAGTCCGACGAACGAGGCGAAGGCGATCCACCAAGCCCAGAAGAACAGGGTCCAGTCGGTCATCCATGTGCCGGTGTCTTCGAAGGCGAAGGTCTGACCGGCCATGTTCGGAAACAGACGGACGAAATCCGTGATGTTGAGGACGAAGGCATTGAGCAGGAACTTCGTATTTCCGGCCACGAGCACCCAGAGGCTCAAGGCGATCGCGAGGACGACGTTGAGGATGGACAGGAACTTGATTCCCTTATCCACACCTGAAACTGCCGAGAGCGTGGCGACACCGACTCCGACGACGACGATGCCGACCTGGGTGCCGACACCGATGGGTATTCCGAAGACCGTGTTGAGGCCGACGTTGACCATGACGACGCCGATGCCCAACGAGGTGGCCACACCGAAGATCGTGCCCAGCAGGGCAGCGAAGTCGACCGTCTCGCCCAGAGCACCATGGACGCGTTTGCCGAAGATCGGGGCCAGTGCCGAGCGGATCGCCAGCGGCATATTCATCCGGTACGCGAAGTAGGCCAGGGCCATACCCATGAGTGCGTAGAGTCCCCAACCGCTCAGGCCGTAGTGGAAGAGCGCCCACACAGTGGACTCGCGGGCTGCGTCGACCGTTTCGGCTTCGGTGCTCGGCGGGGTGAGGTACATCGTGACCGGTTCGGCCACGGCGAAGAACATGAGGTCGGTGCTGATGCCGGCGGCGAAGAGCATCGACGCCCAGGCGATGAGCCCGAATTCGGGTTTCGAGTGTTCGGGGCCGAGCTTCGTATTGCCGTAGCGGGAAGCCGCCAAGTAGATGACGAAGACGAGGACGGCGAGGACGAGAAGGACGTAGAACCAGCCGAACCAATCGGAGGTCCAACCGACGACGGCGCCGAGGACCGACTCGGCATTGGTCGGTGAGATGAGGGCCCATACGGTGATGGCGAGCGCCACCAGTGCTGCCGCGAGGAACACCCGCTTATTCACGGGTGGCAGCGACGGCTTCACCTTGCCCTTCGCCTCTCCCTTCGGTTCGCCCGGCGGGGTGTCGACTGATGCTGACATGGTTGTGCTCCTTATCCGGACGCTGTTGCGTCGTGGCATCGGACCCGGTCGAACAGGGTGCTCAACCGAGCATGATCAACGGCTGTTGCTGAATGAGATTCCGTCCTCGCCGATCCCCCGGATCCCCGGGGACGGCCAACAACGGAGGTTACCACATAGACACTTCCGGTCACTTATCCTGTGATGCCACGCGAATCTGCAGATCAGCGACTCACCCTCGCCGAGGTGGGGCTTCACCGACCGTGTCATCGTCGGTGAAGGCCCGCCTGCCTCGGTGTGACGTTCGCCGAGCCTCAGAGGGAGACGAAGAACAGCGCGGCAGCCATCACCACCCCGGAGCCGAGGAATGTGATGACGGTGTAGCCGAGGATGTCGCGCATCTTCAGTCCGGCGATCGCGAGCACTGGCAGCGCCCAGAAGGGCTGGAGCATGTTCGTCCACTGGTCGCCGTAGGACACGGCCATGATCGCGATCGACGGGTCGACGCCGAGCTGGTTGGCCGCATCGAGCATGATCGGGCCCTGCACGGCGAACTGGCCGCCGCCGGAGGGGACGAAGAAGTTGACGAGTCCGGCCGAGAGCAGGGCGAGGACGCCGAAGGTCGTGGTGTTCGAGATCGAGACGAAGGCGTCGGAGAACACTGCGATGAGTCCGGTGGTCGACATGATGCCGAGGATTCCCGCGTAGAGCGGGAACTGCAGGAGGATCTCGCCGACGTTCGACGCAGCCTCCTTCGTCAGGTGGATGAGCTCGAACGGGTTGCGCACGAGCAGGAGGATGAGCGCGAGGAACGACCAGTTGACGATGTCGAGGGTGAGTCCCCCGCCTTGGGCGAAGTGGATGATGAGATAGGCGACGAGAGCGAGACCGACGATGAGGGTGAGCACTCGTGAGGCGTCGATCCGGTCGGCCGGAGTGACGACCTCCTCGTCGACCTCGCTCTGCCCCTCCGAACTCACCGAGGCGGGGAGTTCGTAGACGGTGGCGCCGGACTTGGGTGCGACGAGGAAGAAGAGGAGCGCGCAGACGATGATGACTCCGGCGATCGCCAATAGGTTCCAGCCGGCGAAGATCGTCTCCGACACCGGAACTGTCTTCCCGCCGAGGGACTCGGAGAGGAAGGAGTCCGGGGTGGCCGCGGTCAGCGGACCCGATCCCGAATACCCCATGTGCCAGACGACGAATCCGGAGTAGCCGGCGGCGACGAGCAGCGGGAAATGGACCTTGATTCCGCGTTCGCGGGACTGCACTGCGATCTCACGGGCGAGCAGGGCGCCGACGACGAGGCCGAGTCCCCAGGTGATGAGGCTGGCGAGCGCGGCGACGATGAAGACGAAGACATAGGCGAAGGTGGCGTTTCCGGGAACTCGCGCGAGCCGGGCCAGCAGCTTCCGCACCGGTCCGGTGTTGGCGAGGATGTGCCCGAGCAGGAGGATCAGACACATCTGCGTCATGAACTCGAGCAGACCGGCCAGTCCTTCACCCCAGCCGGTGACGACGTCCGTCGGTCCGGCGTCGGTGAAGATGAACGCGAGGACGGCGACGATGAGGGTGAGGACGATGGCGAAGGTCAGGGCCGAGGGAATCCACTGTTCGAGGAATCGGTTGACCGGCCGCATGATCCCTTTTGAGGCTGCGGCGTTGACCTGGGTTGACGGCTTCGGTGCCGACATGGGAAGACCTCCCGCTGAGAATTATGAGAATTGCCTGTGCGTGGTCTCAGCATACAATCAGGGCGCTGTCCCCGTAAGAGACAGCGCCCTGAGCGCGATCACAACCCGGTCACGATCGGAACCCGGATTCTCGGGCTCTGGTCGTACCGATCAGTCCTGTTTGTACACGAGCTGCTTGTTGACGAATTCGTCCATCGCCAGCGGACCGAGTTCCCGGCCGACACCGGAGCGCTTGACTCCGCCGAAGGGCAGGTATTCGCGGCTGCCTTCCGGAGCATTGAGGAAGACCATGCCGGAATCGATCTGGTCGCCGACGCGTTCGGCACGGGCGATATCGGTGGAGAACACGGCGGCCCCCAGGCCGAACGGGGTGTCGTTGGCGAGCTCGACGGCTTCTTCCTCGCTGCTGACCTTGTAGACGATGACAGCGGGTCCGAAGAGCTCTTCGTAGTATCCGCGCATGCCCTTCTGCACATCGGTGAGGACGACGGGTTCGACGTAGGCTCCGCCGCCGTCGTACTTCTTACCGCCGGCCAGCAGGGTCGCGCCCTCGCTGACGGTGTCCTGGACCTGCTCGACGAAGCGGTCGGCGGCGGCCACCGACGACAGCGGGGACAGCCGGGAGCCCTCCTCGCCGGGAACGGCGGGGGTGTTCTTCTTGGCCGCCTCGGTGATGGAGGAGACGAAGTCGTCGTAGATGTCGTCCATGACGATCATCCGCTTGGGCGAGTTGCAGGCCTGGCCGGTGTTGCCCATGCGGGTGTTGAAGAACGTCTTCGCGGATTTCTGGACGTCGTCCGTGTCGAGCAGGATATAGGGGTCGGATCCGCCGAGTTCGAGCACGACCTTCTTGAGGTTCTTTCCGGCCTCGGCAGCGACGGCGGCACCGGCGCGTTCGGATCCGGTCAGGGACACTCCGTGGTTGCGCGGGTCGGGCAGGATGATGTCGGCGACCTGCTCGTTGCTGGCGTAGATGTTGATGTACGCACCTTCGGGCAGGCCTGCCTCGATGAAGATCTCTTCCATGATCTGTGCCGAGCGGGGGCACTGCGGGGCGTGCTTGAGCAGGATCGTATTGCCCAGGGCCAGGTTCGGGGCGGCGAAGCGGGCGACCTGGTAGTAGGGGAAGTTCCACGGCATGATGCCCAGCAGCGAGCCGACGGGCTTGCGGCGGATCATGGCGGTGGCGTCCTTGGGTCCGCGCAGGGGTTCGTCGGCCATGAAGGCTTCGGCGTTGTCGGCGAAGTACTTGTAGATCATCGAGCTCAGCTGGACTTCGCCCTTGCCCTCGGGCACGGACTTGCCCATTTCGAGCTTGATGACTTCGGCGAGCTCCTCGGCGCGCTCGGCGTAGATCTCGGACACGCGCGTGAGGATGGCGGCGCGCTCGGCCACCGTGGTCCGGCTCCACTCGTCGAATGTCGTCGCCGAACGATCGAGAGCGGCGAGGATCTCGGCATCGGTGGCGGTGGGGAATTCTTCGGCGACTTGGCCGGTCGCCGGGTCGGTGACGCGATACATGGTGGTCATGGCTGTCCTCTTTCACTTCGACGGGGTTGAGGCGATCACCGATGGTGTGATCGCAGGTCCATCCCCCACGCTATGGCCGAACCCCGGCGTCGGCAACGGCGGTCTCACCTCCTGGGCAGATTCCCAGCCATCACCGAGGCTGCCGACCCGACCGACTGCGTGTCCAGGGACACCGCCGGTCGGGTTCGTCCCGATCCCTCAGCCGGTGACGCCGGTGAGTTCGTTCGGTGCGTGCGGCAGCGATTTCTCGGCCATCACCTCACCGGATTCGAGATCGACGATGTGGATCGACTTCTCCGCCGGATCGCTGACGTAGGCGACCTCGCCCTGGACGAAGAGCGTCGGGCGGGCCTTCTGCCACTCGACGGGCTCTTCCCATTCGTCGATGACCGGGTACTCCTCCGTCACCGAGGCGGTCGCAGGGTCGATAATCTTCAGCTTCCCGTCTGTGGTCAGGACGACGCCCTCCCCTTCGGGCCCGCGGCCCAGTGACCGGAAGCTGTAGGAGGCGCCGAGGTCGACGAGCGAGAGCTTGCCGGTCTTCGTATCCGAGACGCTCACCCGTTCGGGACGTTCGAGCTCGGCATCTTCGTCGACTTTGTAATCGCCGAGGATGTACTGCGATTCGTCGCTTCCGGACTGGTTGCCGATGCGGCCGAAGGAATCGGGAGCGACGATCTTCTCGAACTTCCCCTCCTTGTACAGCAGGATTCCGTCCTCGCAGCCGAGCGCGATGACCTCGTCCTTCGCAGCGGCTTCGCCGTGGACTCCGGGGCACTCGTCGCTGCTCGCGATCTCTTTGCCGGAGCTGTCGACGACTTTCGCACCCGAGCGTTCGTCCTCGGTTCCGACGGTGTGCAGCATCGACCCGTCAGCAAGTTTCACGGCGACACCGTGGTGGGGTTCGTCGACCTCGGCGACCTGGGGCTTCGGGGCGCCGTCGGAGAAGTCCTCGGTGTCGAAGGTCTGGATCTTGCCGTCGCCGTCACCGAAGAGCACGGTGGCCTCGCCGTGGTTGACGACGTGTCCGGGCAGTTCGGTGTTGAAGACGGTGTCGGTGAGCTGCGGGTCGGCGGCGTAGCTGTGGGTGTGGTCGCCGTGGGGCTGGGTCCAGACTCCGGCGTCGAAGAGGCGGAAGCCTTCGGCGACGGAGACCATGAGGTGGCGGCCGTCACCGACGGGATTGAGGCGGTTGAAGCCTTCGAGCTTCGTATCGTCGATGACGTCGAGAGTCGTCGCATCGAGAGTGAGGATCCCGCCGTCGTAGGTTGTCACGAGCCGCGGCTGGGCGGCGGCGAGCTCCTGGGCGTGCCCTGTGTCCTCCTTGTCGTCTGCGGCGCCTGCGGTCTTCTTGTCCGAACTGCCCGCGTCATAGTCGGTGGCGTCGTCGCCGGCTTGGCAGCCGGTGAGCAGCAGTGCAGAGGCGACCACCGCCGATCCGAGCATCGTGTGGTGTCGTTTCATTATTCGCACTCTCTAGTTAGTGAGACTCGTTATCATTAGCAGGTCGATACTAACCCGATAAGGGACAGATATGCGAAATGAGGTCGCCGTCGGCGACGAAGGGAGACCCGGCGGGCCAGCGAGGACCAAGGGCCGGCCCGACTATGACATGAGCCACTGTTACGGTAGTGCCATGGCCAGTGTGACTGAACTCGTGAAGCGCTACTACACCACCGTCGACGCCGGAGATGCGGACGCCACCTCGGTGCTGTTCGCCGCGGACGCCAGCTATGATCGGCCAGGCTATCCGACGATGGTCGGCCGGCAGATCACCGACTTCTACCATGGCGAACGCGTCATCGAGTCCGGTGCGCATTCGCTGCAGGAGATCCTCGTCGACGGTGATCGCGCTTCCAGTCGCGGTGTCTTCAGCGGTCGTCTCAAGGACGGCTCAGAGGCCTCGGTGGGCTTCGCGGACTTCTTCCTCTTCGACACCGAGGGCCTCATCGCCGAACGCACCACGTACTTCTACCAAGCAGCGGTCTGAGCCGCTGCGGCTGATCACATCGTGTTGACGATCAGTCCGATGTGTGTGTAGAAGTTCATCGCGCCGAAGAGGACGAACACGATTCCGGTGATCGTCCAGACCACGCCGGTCACGGAGATCGCAGCTCCACCGACTTGCGCGTCGACCGGGGTGCTCAGCACCTTGCGCACCGCGAAGGGGAACAGCACCGCTCCGAGACCGACCAGGGCGAAGAGCAGTGACATGAATGTGGCTTCGATGACCGGGTAGTCAGCAAAGGCACCGGAGATCGGCTCCTGCGGCGGAGCGGCGAAGAGCTGGTAGACCGTTCCCGCGAGTGCGATGGCGAAGAGGGCGAGTCCGAGCGCGGCGATGAAGATCGACAGCGGCTTCACCGTGCTTGCCGCCATCCCCAGCGGATCGGCATCGGCCTTGAGGTCGGCCCCGCGCTTCCACAGATACCAGGCAGCAGCGAGCATGAGCACGCCGAAGGCGAGGCTCGTCTCACCGAAGATGACGTTGTCGAAGGCGAATCCGCCCGCTGCCAGCGGCCAGGTCAGCGTCATGTGCAGACCGGTCAGGGTGAGGATGAGTCCCAGCACGCCGAAGATCAGCGCCCATCCGTCGGTGCTGAGCGCGTGTCTGCCTCCACGCCATTTCGATCCTGCGCTGTCAGCGACTCCGGCCGTCCCTCCGGCACGGCGCAGTTCCCGGTAGAACAGGACGACGGCGAGCAGTCCGGCGCCGACCGCCACTGACATGATCGTGTTGTAGGTGGGCATCGTGGCCCAATCGATCATTCCCGGCGATTCGACGCCGGTGAAGAATCCGCCCATGGTGATTTCCTCCTGAGGTGATCGCATTGCGGCATCCGGGGCAGGTTGCCCCGGAGCCCCAATGCACTTGCTCTTATGACAACGCTGAGAATCACCTCAAAGATTCCTTATTCGTCCTGGTGAGAGTGTCTGACTCGTCACCAATACGGGCCAACGGTCAGCACGTGGGAAGACGTTTCAGCGCCCCTGACCGCGGGCCTCGAGCACCGCCTTCTGGATCCGATCCCGGACGGCCGCTGCTTGTGGGGTCGGGGTCGGGCCATAAGCGTCTTCGACCTGTTCGAAGACGTCCTCCATACCTGCGGGATCGATATCGACCGGCAGGTCCTCGATGGCGGCGAACGCCGGTCCGATATGGTCCATGAAACCGCGGATCCCGGCCTCTCCCCCGCCGAAGTGCATGCCTTCGAACTGCCCGATGGCCGACCAGCGCAGACCCAGCGAATTCTTCATCACCGTGTCGAGCCCCTCGGCAGTGACGACGCCGTTCTGCACGAGCGAGATCGCCTCTTTCATCAGCGCATTCTGCAGCCGGTTGCCGACGAATCCGCGGATCTCGCGCCCCAGCACCACCGGTTCGCGCCCGCAGCTGCGGTAGAACTCGACCGCGGCCTCCACAGTCTCCTGGGAGGTCTGCGGCGACGGCACGACCTCGACGAGAGGCATGAGGTGCGGCGGATTGAACGGGTGGCCGACGATGACGCGGGAGGCCGCGGGCTCGGGCAGTGCGGCCGCGATCGTTGAGGCCGGGATCGTCGACGACGATGTGGCGAACACGGCCCCGGCCGGAGCCGCCTCGGCGATCTGAGAGAACAGCACGGGCTTCGATTCCGGATCCTCGGGACCGGATTCCTGAACGAAGACGACGCCTGCCACCGCGGCCTCGACGGATTCGGCGAGTTCCACGGTGCCGACTTCAGAGGCCAACTCATCTCTGGCGGAGGCATCGGCGGTGACGTCGGCCTGTAAGCCGGCGACCACCTCGGCGAGGTCGGGACGCGGGTCGAAGACCCGCACCGTGTACCCGCTGCGGGCGAAGAGGAAGGCGAACGACCGGCCGATGGTTCCGGCGCCGATGACGGCGACTGTTGTGCTCATGCGACCAGGCTATACCCGCCCCACCTGCTCGAGCGGCGGAGTTCACTGGGGCGTGCGAGGGCATTCACCCAAGCGTGCGGCGGCAGACACCGGCCCGTTCGCCGTAGTCGAATCGTTGCCGTGTGCCTCCTGCCGAGGTCGCGTCCTGGTGGCACAATGTCACCATGAGCGCGAACCCAGAACTGAGAACAGTGGACTCGGAGATCATCGCCCTGGCGGAGGACGAATACGCCGCCGCGGCCGAGACCGCACGCATCGAGGTGCACGAGATCCACACCGCCGACGAGGCGGCCAAGGCCTCACTGCTGCTCGACGAAGTCTGGAACGTTGACGAGACCGGCACGAACGTGTTCGAACCCAGCCTCATCATCGCCTTCGCCCACGCCGGCAACTATGTCTCCGCTGCGTACAGCGTCGACGAACCCGACGAGATGATCGGTGTGACCATCGGCTTCTTCGGCCAGCCTCTGGGTTCGGTCATGCATTCGCATATCGCCGGAGTCCGCCATCAGATCATCGGCCGCGGGGCCGGATCCGCTATGAAGCTGCACCAGCGTCTGTGGTGCCTCAACCTCGGCATCACCGAGATGACCTGGACTTTCGACCCGCTCATCGCCCGCAATGCGTACTTCAACTTCCAGCGTCTGGGCGTCGGAATGGTCGAATACCTCGAGGACTTCTACGGGCAGATGCGCGATGGGGTGAACTCCGGCCAGGCCAGCGACCGGATGATGGTGTCCTGGCCGCTCGACCGTCCGGCACGCGCCTCGGTCGTCGATCCCGGATCGGCGTTCCCCTGCCTGCGCGCCGATGACGACGGGGAGCCGCTGCTGAGCGAGGTTCCGAAGGAGACCGAGTTCGTCTCGCTGGATTTCCCCTCCGACATCGAGGACCTGCGCGGACAGGATGCCGATCTCGCCAGCCGCTGGCGACTGGCGCTGCGCACGGCGCTGACCGGGCTCGTCGGCGACGGCTGGGTCGTCGACACCTGCCTCAAGGGCGGCACCTACCTCCTCCACCACCCCTGAGCGTTCACCTTCGCTGCCCGTTCGCCCGGCGCGGCGAGCCTGCTCGCGCTGCCGGCGGCTGTCCCGTTCACCTCGGCGTCACCTGATACGTGTTCACTGGGGTGTTCACCTGAGCGAAGCGGAGGACCGATGAACAGTGATACGGCGGCCACACAGCCGCCTGGTCCGGCACCCCTCGCCGAGGTGGCCGGATCGTTCCTGCGCCTCGGCCTGACGTCGTTCGGCGGTCCCGTCGCCCACCTCGGGTACTTCCGCGAGACCTTCGTCAGCCGCCGTTCTTGGCTGGACGACCGTGAGTACGCCGACCTCGTGGCCCTGTGCCAGATGCTGCCCGGCCCTGCGTCGAGCCAGGTCGGCATGGGACTCGGGCTGCGCCGTGCGGGCCTGCCCGGGCTCGCGGCCGCGTGGGTGAGCTTCACTCTGCCGTCGGCGATTCTGCTCACCCTCTTCGCGTTGGGGCTCTCGGCCTTCGGTGACCTCGGGGATGCCGGGTGGCTGCTCGGGCTCAAGGCCGCCGCGGTGGCCGTCGTCGCCGGTGCCGTGCAGTCGATGGCGAAAACTCTGACCCCGGATGCTCGTCGTGCGAGCATCGCCGCTGCCGCCCTCACCCTCATGCTCGTCATCCCGGATTCGATGGTGCCGACGGCGCTCATCCAGATCGCCGCGATCGTCCTCGGCGGAGTTCTCGGCCTCGTCTGGCTGAAACGGCCCGACGAAAGTGGGAAAGAGCAGGAAGCCTCCGCCGAGGCGGCCGCACCCTACACAGCGGTCGATTCCAATTCAGTTTCCGCCTCCGAATCAGCAGCTGCCGCGGTCGGGCCCCATTCCCCCGAGAGCCGCATCGCCTCCCGCGGTGCCAGACGGTTGGGCATCGCCTCCCTCATCGCCTTCGCCGCTCTGCTCCTCGGACTGCCCGCGCTCACCGCGGCGACCGGGGATGCGACCATTCGCCTCATCGATATCTTCTATCGGGCCGGGGCCCTGGTCTTCGGCGGCGGTCATGTCGTCCTGCCGCTGCTCGAGGCCGAACTCGTGCCCACCGGTCTGGTCGGCCACGACACGTTCCTCGCCGGCTACGGTGCAGCACAGGCCGTTCCCGGTCCGCTGTTCACCTTCGCGGCGTTCCTCGGAGCGTCGATGACGACGGGACCGAGCGGCATCCTCGGTGCCGGTATCGCCCTGTTGGCGATCTTCCTTCCGGCGGGTCTGCTGGTCGTCGGGATCCTGCCGTTCTGGGAACGGTTGCGTGCCTGGGAACCGGCGACGGCGGCACTGACCGGAGTCAATGCCGCCGTCGTGGGGCTGCTGGGGGCCGCGCTCTACGATCCTGTGTTCGTCGAGGGGATCACCTCGCCTGCGACCCTGGCGCTGGCCGTTGCCGCCTTCGTCGCCGGGACCATGTGGAAGGTCCCGGCGTGGACGACGGTGATCGGCGCCGGGGTGCTCGGCTGGCTGCTGCTGTGATTGGTCAGGCCCGGGGCTCGAGCGATCGCTGCCCGGATCAGCCTTGTGATCAGGACTGTTCCCAGTCCTTGCGCAGCAGCTTCTTGTCGAGTTTGCCCACCGAGGTGCGCGGCATCTCCTCGACGACCCTGACCTCGTCGGGCATCTGCCACTTGGCAAAACGAGCACTCAACGTTTCGACGATCGAGTCCCGGGTCACCTCGGCGCCGGGGTTGGCCACAACGTAGGCGACGGGACGCTCATCCCACTTCTCGTCGGGGACGCCGATGACGGCGGCCTCGCTGACGTCGGGGTTGTCGAGGATCGCGTTCTCCATGTCGATCGACGAGATCCACTCGCCGCCGGACTTGATGACGTCCTTGAGACGGTCGGTGATCTTGAGATAGCCGTACTGGTCGATGGTGCCGACATCGCCCGAGCGCCACCACCCGTCGAGGAACCGGTCGGCGTTGTCGGGCAGCTGGTAGTAGGACTCGGTGATCCAGGGTCCGCGCATGAGGAGCTCGCCCATGGACTTTCCGTCGCGTGGCAGCTCATTGCCCTCGGGGTCGACGGTCTTCATTTCGACACCGATGATCGGCAGGCCCTGCGAGCGCTTGAGGTCCCACTTCTCTTCCTCGTCGAGGTCGAGACCGGGACGGATCTTCCAGTTCGTCGACGCCAGCGGGGTGGTTTCGGTGGCACCGTAGCCGTGGATGACGTCGGCCCCGGTGACCTCCTTGAACCCGCGCATCATCGACAGCGGCGGCTCGGACGACCCGGAGACGAGACGGACACCGCTGAGGTCCGGGGCCTGCGGCATCTTCTTCATCATCTGCAGCATCGGCCCGAAGATGGCGGGGGCGCCGTTGGCCAGGGTGACCTTCTCCTCGACGAAGGCTTGGGCGATGGCACCGAATTCCTCGGCGGCGAACTTGCCGGGCAGGACGAGCTTGGCGCCGGCGGCCACAGCATTCTGCGGGAAGCCCCACGACAGCACATGGAACATCGGGGTGATGGGCATGACGCAGTCGTCGAAGTTCGCGTGGAGTGCGGCCAGACCGCCCATCGTGTGCAGGTAGATCGACCGGTGCGAGTAGTACACACCCTTGGGGCGGCCGGTTGTGCCGGTGGTGTATCCGGCGTAGGCGGCGGTCTTCTCGTCGACGACGGGCCAGTCGTAGGTCTCGGACTTCTCCACGATGAGGTCTTCGTAGGAGACGACGTTGGTCAGGCTCGTCTCGATCTCGGCGATCGGCTTGTCGGTCATGACGACCCAGCCCTTGACGTCGAGCTTCGGGGCCAGCGATTCGGCGACGGTCAGCAGCGATTCGTCGACGAAGATCCAGTCCGACTTCGAGTGGCTGACGACGTAGGCGAGGTCCTCGGGAGCCAGGCGCAGGTTGAGCTGGAGCATGGTCGCGGCCACACCGGGCACGGCGAAGTAGAGCTCGAGGTGGCGGCGAGAGTTCCAGTCGAGGACTCCGACCATGGAGCCGGCACCGACGCCGAGGTCGGCGAGGCCGTGCGCGAGCTGCGCCATGCGCTTGAACTCGTCGGCGTAGTTCGACCGGCCCCAGGATCCGTCCGAACGGCGGTAGACGACCTCGGCATCACCGAAGACGGTGGCTGCATGGCGGATGAGGCTGGTGGTGTTGAGCTGGTAGCTGTCGCCCAGGGTGGACGGAATTCCTGTCAGCATGAGACTCCTTCGTTCGTGCTCCGGTCCCTCCTCGTCGCTGTGGCTGCGACGGGAGAAGAATCGTGATCGCCGGTTTCGTGGTGGGCGGTCGTCACCATCACATCAGGTGCGGAGGCGGTGCGGATGCAGATGCCTTGATTCGTGGTCAAACAGTTATCAACCGGTCTGCGGTCCGGCCGCTATGGACCAGCGTGCGGTCTGGCAGTCATGAACCGTTTCGTCCGCGCCGACCCACAATCATTCCCCGGTGAAGCCGGGTGCCCTCTTGTCGAGGAAGGCGGCGACCCCCTCGGCGAAGTCGTTGCTCGCACGCAGCGCATCCTGTCCTTCGACCTCGCGGGCGAAGGACGCGTCGAGTTCGGCCAGGCTGGCCCGGTTGATCGCTCGCTTCGAAGCTGCCAGGGCACGGGTCGGGCCCTGCGCGAAGACCGCGGCGACTTCTCCGGCACGTTCCAGGTGGCTTCCAGCCGGAACGACCTCGCTGGCCAGTCCCCAGTCGAGGGCGTCGGCGGCCTGCAGCTTCTCTCCGGTCAGCGCCAGGCGCAGGGCTCGGTGTCGTCCGGCCGAGGCAGCGACCAAGGCAGTGGAGCCCCCGTCGGGCATGAGCCCGATCTTCGTGAACGGCAGCATGAGATAGGACTTCTCGCTCATCACCAGATAATCGCAGGCCAGGGCGAGGGAACAGCCGATGCCGGCTGCCGGCCCGGACACTGCGGCGATCGTGGGGATGGGCAGGTCGAGGATCGAGGCGATGATCTTATTCGCCCCGGCGAGGTCGATGCCTTCGCGCTTCGCCACTCCTCCCTGCAGGTCCGCTCCGGAGCTGAAGGACCGTTCGCTGCCGGTGAGGATGATGGCACGGGAGTTCGCGGCCGCCTCGGTGACAGCCGTGCCGATGGCTTGGAATGTCTCCTCGTTGAGCGCGTTGAGGCTCTCCGGACGGTTGATGGTCACGGTCGTGACATCACCGCTGACTTCGGTGAGAACGCTGGTGGACAATGCGACTCCTTCGTACGAATCCGATGATCCGGGTAGCTTTCGGGGCTTCTGCTTCCGTCCGCTCTCGGGCGGGCGGAAGCATCTACCGTCACTTTAACGTACGTTAAGTTGATCTGCGTCACACGCCCGAGCAGCTTCGTTCTTCGCCGAGAAACGGGTCAAGCGTCGAGAAACGCCCGCGCACACCCGTGTCTCGACACGCAGCCCGTTTCTCGGCGGAATGCGTCGTGCTCAAGCCAATGTGGCGTCGAGCTGGGCGGCGGTGAGTTCCCGGTCGGCGAAGACCAGGCGGACGGCGGTCGGGTCGGGATTGCCGGCGTCGGGTGCGCGGTGAACGAGTTCGAGGCCGAGCCTGCGAGCGACCTCCGCCGAGGCGGTATTGACCACGAGCAGATACGCCACGACCGGCAGCTCCGGGTCGATGTCTGCCGCGGCCTCCATCGCCTCCCGCGAGACCGCTGTCGCCAGGCCACGTCCCTGCGCTTCGGGCCGGAACCGGTATCCGAGGTTCCAGAACGCTCCGGGTGTGCCGCGTGAGGCACCGGGGCCGGAGACTCCACGCAGCGAGCAGCCGCAATGGCCGAGGATGTCCCCGCCCGGAATCTGCCGCACCATCCAGGGTCCGATTCCGTCGAGTTCCCACTGCGAGGCCAGTCGGACGAGGATCGCTTCGGCCTCTTCCTCATCGGTCAGACGTCCGCTGGGCAGGTGCGTCCAGACCCGCGGGTCGGAGTCGATGGAGAAGAACTGGTCGAGGTCGTCCGCGCTGGGTCGGTCGAGCACATAGTCGGGCGTCTGCCTCATCAGGCAAGGGCCGCCTCGAGGTCAGCCCAGAGGTCGTCGAGGTTCTCGATGCCGACGCTCAACCGGATGAGCCCCTCGGGCACTGTCGCCGGTTCCGAGGGGTGTCGGCGGCGCCGTTCGATGAGGGATTCCACCCCGCCCAGGGAGGTCGCCGGCGTCCACAGTCGGACCGCCTCGGCGATGGCGGTGGCCTTGTCCGCGGTCGCGACGGTGAAGGAGATGATCGCGCCGAATCCGTTCATCTGCGCGGACGCGCGGGCGTGGCCGGGGTCGTTCGGCAGGCCCGGGTAGCGGGTTTCGACGACGGCCGGGTGGGCGGCGAGGCGCTCGGCGATGACCTGGGCGTTGGCCTGCGCGCGGTCGAGGCGCACCGCCAGGGTGCGCAGTCCGCGCAGGGCCAGCCAGACCTCGAAGGGACCGGCGATTCCGCCCCGCATGGATCGTTCCGTGTGCAGTTCTTCGCGCAGTCCGGTGCTGCTGGTCACGACCGCACCGAGGACGACGTCGGAGTGCCCGGCGAGGTATTTCGTCACCGAGTGCACGACGATATCGGCGCCCAGGTCGAGCGGGGTCTGCAGCAGCGGGGTGGCGAAGGTGTTGTCGACGGAGACGAGGAATCCACGGTCCTTGGCTGCCGCGGTCAGCGCGGGAACGTCGGCGACCTCGAGCATCGGGTTCGTCGGCGATTCGATCCACAGCATCCCCGGGGATGCGGCTTCGCCCGCCGTCGCGTGCCCCGCTTCGTCGAGGGCGGCGATGACCGCCTCGGTGTCGGCGATATCGACGGTGACAAGGTCGAAGTTCTGCCGCCCAGCGATCTGCTCGGCTGAGGCGAGCGCTCCCTGGTAGCTGTGGGTGGGGATGATCAGGGTGCCTCCGGCGGGCACGAGGCTGATCACGGCCGAGATCGCCGCCAGGCCGGAGCCGAAGACCAGTCCGGGCAGGCCTGCATGTTCGAGCTGGCCGAGCGCCTCTTCGAAGGGCGTCCATGCGGGAGTGTCGAAGCGGGCATAGGCATAGGGCGAGTTCGAGATGTCGCCCGCGCTCACGAAGGTCGAGGACAGATCGATCGGCGGGTTCACCGAGGCGCCATCGACGCGCTGAGGTCGTCCGGTCTCGACGACGATGGTGTCCGGAGCGAACTCGGGATGACGGGCGGGAGAGGAGGCTGGCTCGGGCTGTGTCATGTCCCCAATATATGCCTCACCGCATCTCACGGAATCGACAGCGATATTTCGGACACGTTTCCGTAACTCTGAAGTGTTCGCCCGGTGTCCGCTGCTTCGGACGGCGCGGAGACTTCGACCTGCTCGGGCCCCCTTCACTTAGGCGCCTTCACTCGGGTCCCGTCGTTCGGATCCTGTCACTCGAGGCTGTCGACCATGTGCTCGAGCAGCAGACGTGCCCCGGGTGACTGCCGCCGGCTCCTGGCCCATACGGCGTGGAGTTCGCGGGTGAGGTCGACGTCGTCGGCCACCGGCAGCGGCACCAGACGTCCGGCTCGGAAGTCGTCACGCAGAGCGAGTTCGGACAGAACGGCCGGGGCCACGGATGTGGCGGCGGCGATGCGCAGGGCGGAGTTCGATCCGTACTCCCCCGCCACGCGCACTCCCCCAGCTCCGACCAGTGCCGCGTCGATGACTTCCCTGGTGCCCGAACCGATCTCACGTACCAGCAGCGGCACCTGCGCCAGCTCTTCGACGCTGATCGGCTTCGTCCAGGCGTGAGTGAAGTCCGGGGCACAGGCGATCATGAGTCGGTCACGGCCGACCACCTCGGCGTTGAGGTCCTGCGGCAGGGACACGGATTCGATGAGCCCGAGGTCGCAGGTCTGCCGGCGCACGCGGTCGATGACGGTCGCGGAGTTCTCCACCGACAGACCGATGTCGATCGTCGGGTGCGCGGCGCGGAAGGTCGTGAGGTGGTGGGGCATGAGGTATTCGGCGACCGTCAGCGAAGCGCTGACCTTGACGGTTCCGGCGCGAGCGTCCTGGATCGCGCGGGCGCCGGCGTAGAGCGTGTCGTAGGCTTCGATGACCTTCGACGCCCATTCGGCGACGGCGCGGCCCTCGACGGTGAGTTCGGTACCCCGCGGAGAGCGCCGCAGCAGCGGGACCTTGAGATCGCGTTCGAGGTTGCGCAGGCTGCGGGAGGCATTCGGCTGGGCGAGATCGAGTTTCGCCGCGGCCTGGCCGATCGACCTGGCGTTGCCGCTGAGGGCCACCAGCAGCCCCAGAGCCTGGAGCTCGGGCCAGTTCTTCATATTCCCGAGGTCGTGCATATGCTCATCATGACATATCAGATCCATATGGGTTGCTAAGAAATCACCGTCTACTGCGACCGTGCAGGCGTTGACAGACTGAAGTCATGAACCGCTTCGCCTCCCTCCTGCCCGGACTCGCCGTCGCCGCTGTGGCCACGGCCGTCGCGTGGCCGATCTCCATGCTCGCCCCCGTGCTCTCACCGCTGCTCGTGGCGATCGTGCTCGGAATCCTTCTGGGCAATCTCGTGCCCACCCTGCCCGAGGCGTTCATGCCCGGACTCAACTTCGCCGCGAAGCCGCTGCTGCGCCTGGGCATCGTCGCCCTCGGCGCGCAGGTGGTGCTCGGCGACATCCTCGACCTCGGGTGGCTCGTTCTCGTCCTCGCTGCCGTCATCGTCGCCGCTGGCATCCTCTCGGCCCTGGCCCTGGCCGGACCGCTCAAGGTCGACCGCCCCCTGGCCGTGCTCATCGGCAGCGGATTCGGCATCTGCGGTGCCGCCGCCCTCGCCGGAGTTGAGTCGACTCTGAAGTCGAAGAAGGAGGATGTGGCGGCCGCGATCGGCCTCGTCGTCCTCTTCGGCACCCTGATGATCGCGATCGTGCCCGGACTCTCGACCGCCCTGGGTCTGTCCCCGGAGACCGCCGGAATGTGGGGCGGTGCCGCCACCCATGAGGTCGCCCAGGTCGTGGCGATCGGCGGGATCATCGGCCCCGCGGCCCTCGAGATCGCCGTCCTCGTCAAACTCGCCCGCGTCATCATGCTCGCCCCCACCGTCGCCGTGTTCAGCTACGCAGTGCGCCGCAGCGAGGACAGAGCACTGACGAACACCGACACCGAGGCGGCCGCCGGTTCCGCCGAGACCTCCGCAGCCGCAGGCCGGGATGGAGAGAGCAAGGGGTCGGGCGCATCGGCCGCGGGGGCAGTGTCGACCGGTGGGCCGGTGTCGATCGCGGCGAAGCAGACTCCGGCTCGGGGCAAACGTCCGCCGATCGTTCCGCTCTTCGTCGTCGGCTTCCTCGTCATGGCGGCCCTGCGCACCTTCGGCCTGCTGCCCGAGATCGCGGTCACCGGTCTCAGCTGGATCCAGACAGTATGCCTGGCTATGGCGATGTTCGCCCTCGGCCGCGGAGTGCAGTGGCGATCACTGAAGAACCTCGGCGCCCGGCCGATCGCCCTGGCCGCACTCGTCACGATCATCGTCGCCCTCATCGCCCTCGGCGGAGCCATCCTCCTCACCTAACCCCTCCCCAATTGCTACCTGACGGCGGCCCAGCAACCTCGCGCGAGGTTGCTGGGCCGCCGTCAGGTAGCAATTGGGGAGGATTTTCCGTCTATCGGGACTTTCCGACGGATCGGACACGCCTCAGCGGTACCCGCCGGTAACACTGGTAGTCTCTCAGCGAATCAGCCAGCGATGCTCAGTGTCGCTTCAGCCTTCGCAAGGACATCATGCTCACTCAGATCATTGCTCTGCTCATATTCGTCGCCCTCTTCGCCATCGGCGCTGTCCGCGGCGTGCAGATCGGCGTGCTCATGCTCGTCGGCGCGGCCGGAACCGGGCTCCTCTTCACCGATATGGCCATCGACGACATCATCGCCGAGTTCCCCTTGGACATCATGATCCTGCTGGCCGGGGTCACCTATTTCTTCGCGATCGCGCAGGAGAACGGGACCGTCGACAAAATCATCGACTGGGCCCTCGAACGCGTCGGATCCTCGGCGGTGCTGCTGCCCGCGGTGTTCTTCGTCATCACGGGCTGCATTGCGGCCATGGGTGCCCCACTGGCCGGCCTCGTCATGATGCCGGTGGGCATGCAGGTCGCCCGCAAGTACGGCGTCGACTACGCGCTCATGGGACTGGCGATCTGCTTCGCCATCGGCGCCGGCGGCTTCGCCCCGACCAGCCTCTACGGAATCGTCACGTACTCGACCGCCCACGATGCCGGCATCGACCTCTCCCCATTCCTGCTCTTCGGAATCGCCGTGGCCGTCTACCTCGTTATGCTCGTCGTCGCCTACTTCATGTACGGTCGGTCGCTGTTCTCGAAGACGACGGTGGCGGCCGCCGAGCATGCTTCGGCCGGGAGCACCCAGTCGAAGATCTCCCGCGGCTCCGCCTCGGCGTCGAGTGTCGCCTTCGGTGAGGATGACGAAGACGAAGCGCTCTTCGACTCCTCCACCACCGACGTGGCGGGAGAATCCAAGCCGTTCACCTTCGTACAGATCCTCACCGTGATCTTCATGGTCGGCCTCATCGGCACCGTGGTCGTGCTCGCGGCCCTCGGTCAGGAACCGGACATCGGCCTGCTCTGCTTCATGTTCGGAGCGATCCTCGCGCTCGTCGACCCGAAGACGGGCAAGGCCGCGATCCCGAAGATCGACTGGCCGACCGTGCTGCTCGTCGGCGGCATCATCACCTTCGTCGGCGTGCTGCAGAACATGGGAGCCGTCGACCTGCTCGGCGAAGGCGCCGAGTCGATCGGTTCGCCGCTCATCGCCGCCTTCGTCCTCTGCATCGTCGGCGGCCTGGTCTCGGCCTTCGCATCGACGACGGGCATCCTCGCCGCGCTCGTGCCGCTGGCTCTGCCGCTCATCGCCGCGGGTGGGGTTCCCGGCTGGGCACTCATCGCCGCTCTGGGCGTGTGCTCGGCGGTCGTCGACGTCTCACCGTTCTCGACGCTGGGTGCCACGGTCGTCGCGACCGCCCCGGTCGAGGACAAGCCGCGCCTGACCCGCATCCTCGTGAAGTTCGGCATGTCGATGGTCGTCATCGGACCGGTCGCGCTCGTCGGCGGCCTCGTCGTGCCCGCCATGATGTTCTGAGGCTGAGCGCCAGGGCCAGGTTCCAGGGCCTCCAAGAATAGGTCAGCATCGGTCACTTTTCTCCAACAGAGAGAAGTGTCCGATGCTGACCTATTTTCCGACTGCAACCCGTTCTTCGGCTGCAACCACGCTTCTGCCGCCCCTCAGCTCAAGGGCTTGGCCAGCAACACGAATTCCAGGTCATCGACCTTCGGCAGCCCGAAACGTTCGTCGCCGTAGGGGAAGGGCTCGATTTCGCCGGTGCGCACGTAGCCGCGGCGCTCGTAGTAGGCGATGAGTTCGTCACGCTTATTGATCACGCTCATCCGCATCGACGTCGCACCCCAATGTTCGGCCACCCACGCCTCGGCGAGGCCGATGAGCAACGACCCCAGCCCTTTGCCCTGTCCCAGCGGAGAGACTGCGAGCACCCCGAGGTAGGAGGCTCCGTCTTCGGGCTCTCGCACATAGACGCTGGCCACGGCACGACCCTGATCATCGCGGGCGAGCAGGATCTGGGAGTCCGCCTCGGCGAGCATGTCCTCAGCCATCGGACCGTCGAGCCGTTGTCCCCCGAGCAGGTCCGCCTCGGTGGTCCACCCCTGTTTCGACCCCTCGCCGCGGTAGGCCGAAGACACGAGCTCGACGTAGTCGGGAATGTCGGCGGACGTCAGTTCGGTGACCTCGAATCCGACTGCGCGCAGCTTCTGGCGGTGCGCGTCGACCAGGGTCGCCGAGGGGTGTGCGGTCATAGGTGGGACTCCTTCAAGATCGTCCGGTCGGCTGCGTCAGACCAGGCTAGTCGCTTCCTCAGAAACAGAACTATAGTGTCAGTTGTCAGGACAGCGGCGATCGCCGATCGAACGCCGACGACCATCGCGCAGTGCCGCCGGCACGGACATTCGGGAGGAATGACCATGGACATCGACATCTCGGGAGAGACCTTCACCATCACCGAGGATGCTGCGGCCAAACGCTTCACCGTTTCCCACTCCGGAAAGGTCATCGGTCTCGTCGATTACATCGACCGTGAGGCGAGTGCCGATGACACCGCCGACGGCCCGGTGCGCATCTTCACCCACACCGAGGTGTCCCCCGAGTGGGGCGGCCGCGGCTTGGCCGCCAAGCTGGTGCGCTATGCACTGGAGACCAGCGCCGAGGAGGGGCTGAAGTTCCGGACGACGTGCTCCTACGTGCAGAATTTCCTGGTCAAGAACGACGAGTTCGACAAGTTCGTCGCCTGAGCGTCACGCTCGGTCTCGTCAGCTCCCTGCCCGGGGACGTCAACTCGCACCCCAGAGTCGTCATTACGCAGTGACCGGGCCTGCTTCGCTTAATTTCGCGGGCGTCAGCGGTTCGCCGCTGGCGCCTTCTTCTGCATTGCCCACGATGTTCGCGCTCTCGACGATCTCCTGTTGACGGTCGTGTCCGGAGACGAAGCGCAGGACGAAGATCGCCCAGGCGGTGACTGCCACGATGACCGCGGCGACGAGTGACCACAGCAGTCCTGGGTCACTGACTGCCAGCTGTGGGATCTCTCGTCCGGGGACTGCAGCGGCAAAGATGCCTGCGATCAGTGCACCCAGATAGGAGCCGACCATCATTCCGATGTGGCGGCGGACATTGCCACGGCGGATCGCGATGACGCCGAGCGTGGTGGAGATGAAGGTCCAGATCGCCAGGGCGTGGAAGAGCGTGAAGGAACCGGTGAGCGAGTAGATGAACATTCCGCTGGTGCACGCGAAGTACATGAGAATGACCCAGGACCGTCCGATGAAACGGTGCTTGCGGTCCTTGGTGCGGCGGATGATCTGGATAGGTCCCAGCAGGACGACACCCGTGGCGGCGATGGCATGGATGGCGATGAAGAGTGAGAACATGTCATTAAGATAGTGTCACTAACCAAGTGTGGCAACGTGGATAGTGAACGCCGCTTCCACTATCCATTCACCGTCGTCGAGGACGAAACCTGCAGAAGCAACCCGCAGAAGGAGGGGCACAGTGAAGCTCAGCGCATTGGCAAAGGCCGCCGGCGTCTCGGCTGCGAGTATCAAGTACTACATCCACGAGGGGCTTCTGCCGCCTGGACAGAAGAAGAATGCGACGACGGCCATCTACGACGAGACGCATCTGCACCGGCTGGCGCTCATCCGCTGGCTGCGCGAGGAGCTGGCCACTCCAATCGCCGACACCGCTGAACTCACCCGCGCCATTGACGACGAATCGCTGCCGACGATCGAGCTGATGGGCGTATGCCAGGAGCTCGCCTTGCGCGGGAATTCCGGACTGCCCGCCTCGGCGCAGCGCGCACCGGGTTCCCCGCCGTTCGCCCTGCGGGCCTCCGGAACACATCCGACCGCAGTCTGCCCCACCCCTGACCGCTTCGATGATCTGGTCTCCGAGGTGATCGATCGCCTCGGCTGGCCCGATGAGGAATCGGCAGCGAGGAATGCACTGGCCCGTGTCGTCGCGGTGGTCGATGCGGGGGGATACCCGGTCACCGTCGATTCGATCGTCGCCCAGTGCCGGGCCATTGCCCCTATCGCTCAGTCTCATGTCCGCCCGATCAGCATCGAGCACAGTCGCGACAGGGTCTGCCTGAGCGTGATCCGCGGCATCACGATGTCCAATCGTCAGCTCATCGCCGCGAGTGCGCTGGCTCATGCTTCGCTGTCGATGATGTCGCGCGGCCTCGATGACTGACCGCTATCCAGCGCCCGGGACCGCCTCACCACTTCGCGGTGACCGGGCCACACCCCACACCGCTACGCCCACAACCGCCTCGGCCATACCAATTGCGCTCGGCCTGACGTAACGCACTGGAGCAACAGTGCCGTCAGTCAGCACTGAGGTGATCAGGCACTGGCGGTGCGTCGTCCCTTCTTCGCAAGGTAGGCGGCGACGGAGATCGAGACCAGACAGCCCACAGCGAGATAGGCACCGACGAGGTACCAGCTGCCGTCGCCGACTCCGACGAGGTACGTGGCGATGAACGGAGTGAAGCCGCCGGCCAGCGCGCTGGCCAACTGGTAGCCGACGCCCGCTCCGCTGTATCGGAACTCGGGGCTGAACATTTCGGCGAACAGCGGCTGCTGGACGCTGACGACCGCGTCGTGGGCGATATTGACCAGCAGCACGGCGAAGATCACGATGACAATCGTGCTTCCCGATTCCAGAGCGAAGAAGAACGGGATCGCGCTGAGCAGTCCGACGACCCCGCCGGTGAGATAGACGCGCAGCCGTCCGTACCGATCAGAGAGGTAGGCGAAGGCAGGAATCGTGACGATTCCCAGTCCGCCGACGAGCAGCGTAATGTTGAGCATGAACTGCCGGTCGAGACCGAGTTCGTCCGTCGCATACGACAGCGCGAAGGTGGTGACGATGTACATAGTCAGAAGCTCGATGAACCGCAGTCCGACGATTTGTGCGATCTGTGCGGGGAATCGCTTGAAGGCCTCGAGGATCGGCAGTTTGGGAACTTTGTCCTCGTCCGCGTTCTTCACTCGCTCCACATATTCTTCGGATTCGGCGACACCGGAACGGATCCACAGCCCGACCAGGACGAGGCCGGCGCTGGCGAGGAACGGGATCCGCCATCCCCAAGCCAGGAAGCCTTCGGAGGTCAGTCCGCCGCTGAGGATGGCGACGAGTCCGGTGGCCAGCAGCAAGCCGAACGAATAGCCGACCTGAACCCCGCTGGAGTAGAAGGCGCGCAGCTTCGGCGGTGCGCTTTCAACGGCCATGAGCGCGGCGCCTCCCCATTCTCCGCCGACCGCCACGCCCTGGATGCAGCGCAGCAGGACGAGCAGTGCCGGTGCCAGCCAGCCGATCGCCTGGTAGGTCGGCAGACAACCGATGAGGGCGGTCGCCACGCCCATGATCGTCATCGTCCAGATGAGCATGGACTTGCGCCCGAGGCGGTCGCCGAAGTGGCCGAAGATGATTCCGCCGAGCGGGCGGAAGATGAATCCGACGCCGAAGGTCGCGAACGCCGCGAGCGTGCCCGCCCGGTCACTGTAACCGGGGAAGAAGAGCTCGCCGAAGGCCAGAGCTGCGACGATCCCGTAGAGCAGGAAGTCGTACCATTCGACGACGGCGCCGATGAACGACCCGGCAGCCGCACGGCGTGCACGCCGTCCCACGTCAGGTTCAGCTCTCACCTGGTCTTCGATATCGGCCATCGGATTCTCCCCTGAACTCGTCTTCGGCCTCCTGCTGGCCGCCCTCGCGTGATCGACGCTGAGCAATCTAGCACGGCCGATGACGACTGAGCGGCCCGTGTCCACCAGGGAAAACGCACGTCGCCGGTCAGTCTCCGTCCACGGTTGCCGATGCGCTGGGGTCAGGCACCGAGCGGAGGGGCCACTACAATCGGCAACTGTGAACGCCTGCACGCTTCGCCGCTCGCGACCGCTGTCGATTTTCGGCCGGTTCCCGTGATCCTGCCGGAGGTCCGTGATCCCCGGATGATCACGATTCGCCGAGGCGGCTCCCTCACCGATTCCGACCACCACTTTCTCGCGCTGTGGGCCGCCGACTGCGCCGAACACGTCCTGCCGTTCTTCGAAGCCGTCTGCCCCGAGGATGAACGACCTCGCGAAGCCATTGCCGCCGCCCGGGCGTGGGCAGCCGGTGAAATGCCGATGATGGAGGCTCGCGCCCTCGGCGGTCATGCCATGGGTGCGGCACGACCCCTGCGTGGACCCGCCCGATTCGCCGCTTATGCGGCGGGACAGGCAGCCTGCGTCGGACACGTCGCCGAGCACAACCTCGGTGCAGCGGCCTACGCGATCAAAGCGGCCCGAGGGGCATCGGGGAAGGACCTTGGGGCCGGTCTCGGCGAACGCGACTGGCAGCGCGACCGGCTGCCGAATGAAGTCCGCGAACTCGTGCTGGAAGATCAGGCACGACGCGATGCGATCTGCTGTTCGGTCTTCAGCGCCTGATCGCTGGCGGCACCCTCCATGGCAGACAGCACGCTTTCAAACGGGTGCTATCTGTCGTGAACTGGACTGCCAGCGACAAACCCTCGTGGTCACCGCAGCCCTGGTACGCAGAAGCCCGCCGGAGTGTACGGGCGTCTGCGTCGGCCTCGCGAAATCCTTGCAGACCTCGCTTCAGAGGCTTCGGGGCTTCACGCGCGCCGGCGAGCGAGAACGTCGTTGACTGCGCCGAGGTCGGCGGTCTTCGTCGTCCGGATCGCTTTGCGCCCGTGGCCGAGCGGTCCTTCCTCGCGGGCGGAGTCGCTAAGTTCGGGACGGTAGCCGAGCTCTTCGGCGAACTGGGCCGCGATATCTTCACGGCTGCGGGCCTCGGTTTCGTACGAGCTGGCATCGGCCGCTGATGCCGAGGGCACCGGATGCTCGGCTTCAGGTGCGTCGACGTAGCTGGGCACCGGCAGCGGGGTCGGCGACCAGCCGTCGCGCGATTTCAGGCGCTGCATGAACGGGTCATCGACCGTGCGTGCCGCCGCATCAAGCGCAACGTGCACATCCGCATCGACTTCCTTTCCACCGGACGCATCTGAGACGGTTTCGGTCTCAGTGAGGAGGTCGGCTCCGAGCGAGACCGGAGCCTTGGTGAATTCGGTCCGAGCCTTCTCTGCAGACGTCGCCGAGGCGGGGTCGGCATCGTTCTCGCGGTCGATGTTGGTACCCGTCGCCTTCGACTCTGCCGTCGACGTTGATTCCGCGGTGGCGACAGTGCCCGACGTCGAGGCGGCCTCCGAGCCGGCGGCCACCTCGGCGGAAGTCGCGTCACCGTCTGCGGTGGCGTTCTCCTTCACGACCGGGATCGGTCCGGTGAGGAGGACCTGGCGCGTGGTGTGGCCCTCGGCGGCTTCCTTGCGGATGCGCACGAGCGGGATCTCTCCGGTGTCGGCCTCTTCGCGGGACTTCTTCGCCGCGGCGGAGCGGTTCATCGCAGCGCGAGCCTGCGCGGCCTTCGCCGCCGCGCTTGTGCCCTGGGCGGCCGCGGCGATCCGGGCAGCGGTTCCGCTCGAGGTCGATGCCGGGGCCGTGCGAGGCTGCTGCTTGACCGGAACGGTCTGCGACTTCGCGGACTTCGCGCCCGTGCGAGCTGGCTGCGATCCAGCTACAGGCTGAGCATCAGTCGTCCTGGCTGTGGCAATCTGTCGCGCCGTGGCAGTCGACGGTTCGGCCGACTTCGGCTCGGCGGCACGCTCGACCTTGGCGGCGTGCTCCGGCTCAGCGGCACGCTTCGGCTGGCCCGCTGACCGTGACCGTGCGGTCTCCTGCAGACGTCGCAGCTTCTTCTTCGTCTCCCGCTTGCGCAGATTGAGCGTGCGCACGAGGAAGAGAGTGACGACCGCGAGCCCGAGGAAGACACCGGCCAAGGCGATGTGCACGACCGAGAAGGCCGCGAGCACACTCGACACAAGGATGCCGAGAACCGAGGCGAGGAAGACCAGGGAGAAGCTCCTGACCATGGTGTTCAGCGACTTCAGTGACTCCCGCAGGGTCGTGGCTTGCTCGGTCATCGCATGTTCCTCATCGGTTCCGATGGTCGGATTGGAAATCTGTCGGTTCTGTCCATCTGTGCCGGCCATCCCCTCGCCGAGGTGGCCGTCGCGTCCCGTCCGGGACCGGCCTTCACGTGGTCCGCCTCCGTGAGGAGCTGGACCGGCGCCGGCCGAAGCCATCCGGCTCGTCGACACCTTGTGCCCCGCGCCGGTCGAGTGCGGCGGATGGGCCTGTGGCGAACGGCCCTGTCTGTCCGACTGCCCGACGGAGCGGCCGCTGTCGTTGAAGACGGCATGGACCGCGGGGTGGAGCAGTCGCACATTGTCAGTGGCAGCGCCTGCACGAACACCTGTGTCAGTGCCGACGCCTACGCTGGAAACGACAACACCGCGACCGACGGCCGCATGGTCGGCGGACAGGGAGGAGTAAGTTTCACCGACCGCAACGGGAAGGACGTTGAGCTGGGCGTGCTCGGCAGCCTCGGTGATGGTGTGTGCTTCGGCGTGACCGTCGATGACGGCGAACTCGGGAGTGGAGGCCGAGAGACTCAGCTTCGGGGCCTCGACTTCCTGTGAGACCTCCGGGGTCGGAACCGACGGCACCTTCCGAGGTTTGTCGTGGAAGACCTGGATGCGCTCCGAATGGTCGTGCCCGGGGATGGCTGTCTCGGCGGAGACGACGGCCGCATTGTCCGGAACCGTGTCGATTTCGACGCGCGAGAGATCCGTCGCGGACTTCCGAATCATTGCGGGCACAGCAACGGCGAAGACCACGACGATGGCGATGACGACGATGATGCTGGTGTCCACAATGCCACCCTAAGTTGCAGGCATCAGGGAAGTCGTGAAGACGCGAGGTGTGTCGGTCAAACTGGGGCGAAGTTCACCGAATTCCCAGGCGGCGGCTGGACGTCCCCGGTTCGCGCCTACCACCCGCCGGTGCCGTGCCTGTATGCGGCCAGCAGACCCTGAGGGACCTCCTCGGCGAGGAGGGCGAAAGTGCGGTGGTCGCACCACTGCCCATCGATGTGCATGTACTTCTCGCGCAGCCCCTCATCGCGCAGACCCAGCTTCTCGACCACGCGCAGGCTCGCGGTGTTCTCCGGGCGGATGTTGATCTCGATGCGGTGGAGTCCGAGGGCGAAGAAGCAGTGGTCGGCGGCCATCGCCACGGCGACCGGGGTGATACCGCGCCCGGCCACGCGCGAGTCGATCCAGTAACCGATCTGCCCGGACAGGATCGAACCCCAGCTCAGTCCCGATACGGTGATCTGTCCGCGGAAGTTCCCGTCGACCTCGATGGCGAACGGCACGGTCTGCCCGCGTTTGGCCTGTTTGTCCTGCATCCGCACCATCGTGCGGAACCCCGGCAGCTCCTGGCCCGGCGCAGGCAGGGTCGCATCCCACGGGCGCAGCCAGTCGCGGTTGAATCGGCGGACCTCTCGCCAGGCCTCTTCGTCGCGGCGGCGCAGCGGTCGCAGCACGATATCGGACTGTCGATCAGTCAGGATGACAGGCCACACACGGCTGCCCTCGCTCTCGGGATCAAGGTCGGTCTGCCCGGACGGGCTGAACCAGGACGGTCGGATCGGTCCTGTGTCGGCGCTCAGTCCAGCGTCGGCACGAACTCGCGCAGCCACGCTTTGAGGTCGTCGCCGAGGTCCTCCCGGTCGCACGCGATCTGCACAACGGCCTTGAGGTAGTCGAGCTTGTCTCCCGTGTCGTAGCGGGCGCCCTTGAACACGACTCCGTAGACTCCGTGGCCCTCGTCGTCTCCGGCGAGCTCCTGCAGGGCATCGGTGAGCTGGATCTCGTTACCGCGTCCCGGCTTCGTCGTCTCGAGGACATCGAAGATCTCCGGCGCCAGCACGTAGCGGCCGATGATGGCGAGATTCGACGGAGCATCCTCGGTGGCGGGCTTCTCGACGAGGTCGGTGACCTTGACGACCTCGTCGTCAGCAGTGGACTCGACGGCGGCACAGCCGTAGAGGTGGATCGCCTCGGGCGGAACCTCCATGAGGGCGACGACACTGCCGCCGGTCTTCTCCGCGACCTCGATCATCTTCGGCAGGATCGGGCTGCGCTCATCGATGAGGTCATCACCGAGGAGGACCGCGAACGGCTCATTGCCCACATGCTGACGCCCCTTGAGCACGGCATGGCCGAGTCCCTTGGGGTCGCCCTGGCGCACATAGTGGATATCAGCGAGTTCCGAGGGATGGCGCACCGCGGCGAGCTTCTTGTCGTCGCCCTTCTGCGCGAGCGCTGCCTCGAGCCCGTCAACCCGGTCGAAATGATCCTCCAGCGGCCGCTTGTTCCGACCGGTGATCATGAGAACGTCCTGCAGACCGGCATCGACGGCTTCCTCGATGACGTACTGGATCGCCGGCTTATCGACGACCGGGAGCATCTCTTTGGGGGTGGCTTTCGTGGCGGGGAGGAACCGAGTTCCGAGACCGGCGACGGGGATCACGGCCTTGCGAACGGTGCGCTGCACTTCATCACTCATGAAGTCATCTTAACGAATCCGCCAACCCCGGTTAGTCTGAAATGCGTGGACTCACAAACTTCGAAGGCGCAGCTGCGGTCCCGCATCCGCGCAGCTCGCGCAGACCGCTCCCTCATCGAGGCGACTCCGGGGACCACGGAGGCTGCGGGGACGGTGGCGGCCGCTGCGTGGGACCTCATCCGAGAAACACCGGTTCGTTCCCTTCTTGCCTATGCGGCGCTGCCCGGAGAGCCGGACCTCGACCCGGCACTCGATCAGTTTCTCGCATCCGGCGGCACCGTCTACCTGCCCGTCGTCACCAAGGTGGGCGAACCTTTGATGTTCGGCCAGGTCACTGGTTCAATGGCCGGCCTGAGACCGCAGGGACGATGGGGAATCCGCGAGCCGGCCCGGGATGGTGAGCTGCTCACCGCCGCCCAGCTGCTCTCCCCCACGATCGGCCTCGACCTCGTCTTCGTCCCCGCCCTGGGCTTCGGCACCGATGGTGCTCGGCTGGGAAACGGAGGCGGCTTCTACGACAGGACCTTCGGCCCGCACGGGGCCGAGCCTCTCGGGTCGGGCGTTTTCGGATCGGGACTTCCTGGTTCCGAGCCCCCTGGTTCCGCGCCCCCTGGTTCGGAACGCAATGGTTCGGCAGCTTCTGATTCGGAAGCTCCTGGCTCTGGTCCCCGCGTTGTCGGGGTGTGCTTCGCCGACGAGCTCAACCTCAAGGGTCTCGCCGCAGAAGTCTGGGACCTGCGCATCCCGGAGGCCGTCACCGACGACGGAACTCACATCTTCACGGCCTGATCGTCGGGAATCAGCACCCACTCGCGCGTGTTGATATGTGGATAACCTTGTGCATATCCCGGACCGGTGCTCCGGGGAGGTTCCGACGTGCACTATAATCTTGTCGTCGAAGAAAGGTCTCGAATGCCCGTCTACTCCTACGCCTGCAAGAGCTGTGGTCACGCCTTTGATATTCATCAGGACTTCAGCGATGACTCACTCACCGTCTGCCCGGAATGCCAGGGCCGCCTGAAGAAGGTCTTCGGCGCCGTGGGCATCAGCTTCAAGGGATCCGGCTTCTACGCCACTGACTCCCGCTCGAGCAAGTCGAGCACCGTCAGCTCCTCGAGTTCAGACTCCTCCTCGAAGGAGTCCTCGAGCTCGTCGTCGAAGGAATCCTCCAGCACGTCGACTTCGTCATCGAGCAGCTCCTCGGCAGCGAGCACCCCAGCCGCAAGCTGAGCGACGCCGGTCGCCAGCTGACACTTCCCAGCCGCCAGCTGACAGCCGGCACCTACAGGTGATTCACCTCAGCCGCCAGCCGACCGAATGCCGCGACGAACCGGCTCTCGTCACTCAGACACCAATCGCCTGTGGACGACACGAACTGTCCACAGGCAAGTACCGTACCCTTGCCGCGGGCCGCGCACCGCCGCAGACTCGGCGCATGGGCATCTTCCACCGCATCCGGTCCTCGTCGTCTAGCTGGTCACGGCCGTCTCGCATTCGGCCGCAGCGCATCCTCGCCGCCGTCTGCCTCGCGTGCGCCTGCGCTCTTGCCGTCTGGGTGCTCACACCGAGCAGCGCAGGAACGGCGATCGTCGTCGCGAAGTCGGACCTGGCGCCCGGAACCGAGCTCAAGGCCCAGGACCTCACTCTCACTCAGTTCCCTTCCGACCTCGTCCCCGACAAGGCATTCAGGTCCGTTGAAGAGGTGAAGGGACGGGCCACCTCGGCGGGGTTGTCGAAGGGGTCACCTCTGACCTCGTCGATCGTTCTCGATCAGCAGGCGCTGCCCAAAGGCAGTCGCGATCTGCTCATGCCGATCCGTCTGGCCGATGACGCCTCGGCGGCACTGCTCCAACCGGGGCAGAAGATCCGCCTCTTCTCGTCCCTGCCCGATGGCGGGTCGGAAGTCGTCGTCGAGAAAGTGACGATCGCCCGCCTCGTCGACAAACCCGAAGGAATAGCCGCGGAGTCAGGACAACTTGTTTCCGTGATCCTCTCCGCCGATGACGCCGGGCGTGTCGCCGAGTTCGCCGGACTCCCCATCAGCTTTGCAATCCTCCCTCGCTGAACCATGCCATCGCCGGGCCGTTCGCCCTGCTGATCTGCGGTAGTCGGAGACGTCTGCATTCACCTGACCGGCATTCATCACTGCGTTCCGACTACCCGGAGCATCACAACGATTACCCGAAGCGTCAATACGATGATCAGACTCGCAGAACATTTCTGCTGACAATGAGTTACCCATGTGTACTATTGGAACGTAATTGAGCTATTCGATAACAGCATTTCAGTGAACACACACCGAGAGGGTTTCTCTAATGCTTAAGGGATTCAGAGACTTCATTCTCCAGGGGAATGTCGTCGAACTCGCAACAGCGGTCATCATCGGCGGCGCTTTCACCGCCATCGTCACCGCCTTCTCCGACAAGATCATCAACCCGCTCATCGCCGCTGTCGGTGGTGCTGAGGGACCGGCCCTGCAGATCCCGCTCAAGGAAGGCGTGCCCGAGGCCACCCTTGATATCGGTGCGGTCATCACTGCGGCCATCAACTTCCTCATCGTGGCCGCCATCGTCTACTTCATCATCATCGTGCCGATGAACAAGCTCAACGAGCTGCGCAAGCGCGGAGCTCCCGAAGAAGAAGTTCCTCCGACCACCGAGGATCTGCTCGGCGACATCCGCGAGATCCTGCGCAACCAGGTTGCCTCGCCTGCCGGACCCGCCGAAGGTCCCGCCACCGACGGTCCGATCGATCCGAACCAGCCTCCGCGGCACTGATCACCAGCCGATCGCAAAGAAGGCCCGCTCGCATCCGAGAGCGGGCCTTCTTCATGTCTGAAACCTCTCCCAGCCCGCTTGAAACCTATCGGCCCGTCTGAAACCTATCGGGCTATCTGAGACCGATCGGGCGCTATTGACCGACCGTAAAGGGCGGGGAGATGCCCGGTCAGATCGAAGCCACCAGACGGATCAGGAGCTATGACCAGTGCGGGGGCTTCTGCGAACGGTAGTAGTCCTCGCTGAAGCCGCCGCCACCGGAGTCGGCTTCATTGCGCAGAGTCGCTCGATATCGACGCTTCGCCGCTTCGACCCGGGCCCTCCGAGACTCAGCAGTTTCGGCATCGCCGTCGCCGTGTGGTGGCTCTGTCGGCTCAGCGCCGGACTCGCCATCGCCGTGCGATGGCCCTTCCAGCTCGGTGCTCGACCCGCTGACGCTGGCATCAACCGATTCTCGGCCGCAATCAGCATCCTCGGTGCCGGCGGGCCGGTCAGGCATCGTCGTTCTTCGACCCCGACTTCGCTGAGGCGGTCCCGTCTGTCCCGGATTCAGCCGACTCCGACTCCCCCGACTCCACCTCGGCCGAATCCGACCCGCCAAAGTCAGCGGCGGTCGAATCTTCGTCGGCCGAATCCGAGTCTGCGGACTCGGCCCCAGCCGCGCTGGCGGCCCCAGCTGCACTGGCGGCCTCAGAGTCGTGCGTTGCAGTTGCCTCTGCGGACGAACGTGCACTGTCCTCACCGGCGCTGTCGGACTTCGCATCAACCGAATCAGCGTGGGCGGGCTCGTCGGCCGCTTCGGGGACCTGGTCATTGCTTGCGGTCTGGACGAGGCCGGCGGAGCGGAGCTCATCGGCACGGATCTTACCGGTGTCGAAGGTCGGCAAGATGTCGTTTTCGACAGGGCCGGCCGAGTTCGACCGTGGGATGAACACCTCAGCGCCCGTGACTTTCTTCGCCTGCGCATGGCGTTCGCGGTAGCGGTCCACGGCGGCCTGCAGCTGGGAATCGCCGCGGCTCGAGTTGCCCTTCTGCGCCAGGGCGGTGCGCAGCAGATCTTTGATCTCACCGTCGCCGCGCACGACCGCATCCGACTGGATCCAGTCGATCATCTGATCGAGGCCTTCGGCGGAGTACTTGTGCATCGGCAGACCGGGCACGAGCTTCGGTCGGCTGCCGGTGCGGCCGACGACCACCGACGCGGCACGTGCCGCGTTGAGCACGGCCTGCGGGCTCATCGTCTCCACGGTGGCACGCCAGGTCTCGAAGATCTTCTCGGTCTCGGTCTGCGGGTCGACGAACGCATCGGTCGACCACACGCGCATGAACTTCCAGCCTCGGCGGCTCAGCTGTTCGGGCAGCACCCGATCCCGCTGGCGCAGGCTGCGCATCGACGCGTATTCGGGTCCGTCACCGGCGACGGCGATGATCATTCCGTGCTCGTCCTCGGTGGAGTTCGCCACGGCCAGGTCGATGCCGTTGTAGTGCTCGTGAGCGACGACGCCGAGCTGCAGCAGCCGGTCGGCGATGTCATTGAACAGCGGATCGTAGATCTCGCCGTGCGGTCCGGGCTGGTGGACGCCGCCGGTCGCGACCTCCTCGAGCAACTGCGGGAGCATGACCGCTCCCCCGTTGAGTTTGCTGCGGTCGAAGTCCTCTGCCTCGATGCTCGAGACCAGGGTCAGCCGCTTCCTGGCCCGCGTCATCGTGGCCGCGAGGATGCGACGACCATCCGGCCCGGACAGCGGACCGAAGTCGTGGATGACGCGACCGTGGACGGTGCGGCCATAGCCGAGGGTGAAGATCACGGCATCGCGCGACATGCCCTGGACGCGTTCGGCGTCGGTGACGACGAATGGTTCCTTCGAAGAATCGTTGAAGAACGCCGCCACATACGGCAGATCCTTCATCGCCCGTGAGATCGCCGTCGCCACTCGCTGCGCATGATGCGGGGTGAGCGCGACGACGGCCAATGACTCCCGCGACCGATTCCGCGCGTGCTTGAGCACCAGATCGACGACGCGTTTGACCTCGGCGTCGGGGCTCTCGACCCGACCGGTCCCGATGTCCGTGGGGCCCCTGCCGTCGGCGACATAGGAGAATTCGAGGCCGCTGCCCTCACCGGTATGCGCGGTCGGCAGCGTCGAAATCGTCGAATCGTAGAAGTGCCGGTTGGCCAGGTCGATGAGCCCGACCGGGGACAAGCGGTAGGAGTTCGACAGTCGCATCCGCGGCAGGAACTCGCCGAGGCGGTCCTGCACCGAGCGGGGATGTTTCCCGTCGTCCATGCCGAAGCGATCGACCGCGATCGAGAACGGGCGCGGTCCGAGCAGGCGGGAGTCTCCGAGGGAGATGACCTGACGGGCTCGGGTGATTCCGGGGACGACATCGGCGACCGAGAGCCGTCCGGCATCGGCGATGACGACCGCATCGAAGAGAGGCAGAGCGGAGAAGAGTTCGGGCACCGTGTACGGGCTGCCCATCCACACCGGGGCCAGAGTCGTCAGCAGTTCGGGTGCCTGCGTGGAGATCCGCTTCGTCGAGGTGTGCTTCGACAGCAGCTCCTGTTTGATGACTCCGGCGGCGATCGGGTCGGATTCGATTCCGCGCTTCCATGCCTGCGCATGGTTGTAGCGCAGTCGGGAGGCACCGGCAGCGACGAAGGCGCGGTCGTTCTCGCGGAAGCCTTCGGCCACCTGGTGGAGAGCGGCACCGTCGTGGCGACCGATCGCAGGATCTTCACCGGCCATGGTCTGCAGCACGGAGGCCCAATATGCGAGGTCGAACTCGGGGCCGACGAGTGACTCGTCGACCTTGCGCCTGCGCAGATCGGCCATGAGATCGCCGAGGCCCTCGCCGTCGAGTTCACGCTGCAGGCGGGACCGTTCGGGCAGATCGGCGAGGTTCTCCGAATCGCTGCCCATCGCTTCGGCACGTGCTTGGAGCTCCTCGATGAGCATCGATCCGAGGTCCCCGCCGTCCGGCGTCGTCTCGAGGATCGGGGCGAGCTTGGCCATATCGGCTTCCACGCTCTGGAGGATCTCATCGGCTTCGAGGACGCCGCGCGGGATCTGCGGTCGGCCGTCATGTCCGGCGAGGTCCGAAAGGATGACCCGCTGGGCGCGGACGTCGATGAGGGCCTCGTGGAGGTTAGCCACCTCGGCGCCGGGCCGGAGGAACTCCGCGGCCGACTTCTTCAGTCGACGGCGCTGCATCATGCCCATCTCGACGCCGACATCGGCCCGGTATTCGGGTGTGCCGGTGGCGGCGATGAGGTCATCGAGGCGGTGGTCGTAGATGTCGGGTGCGAAGTTGTCGAGCGTCTTGCGCACGCGCAGGAGCACGCGGACGGCGCGGGACCAGTCGTCGACATTGCGGCGCGGATTGAGTTTCGCCTTCTGCAGCACCGGTTCGGTGGCAGCGACGAGGTCGGGGATCATCCGACCGATGCGTTCGGCCACGGTGCGTGCGGCTTCGGCCTCTTCGACGGATTTGAGATCGGCTCCGAACCAGACGGTGTCTTCGACATCGAGGGTGAAAGCACCCAGTCCGGCGAGTTCACCGAGTTTGCCGCGCAGGATGTTCCGGCGGTCGTCGCTGGCGCCGAGGATATCGTCATCGAAGCGCACCGGTGTCTGCGGGGAGTCATCACCGGAGGTCAGTTCGGCGAGGTGCTGCATGGTTTCGTAGACGGAGACGTCCCACGGCTTGCGCCTGCGGTGCAGGGAGGAGACGTGGTCGGCCAGAATCGCCCGCTGTTCGTTGAGTTCGGTCAGCAGGAAGGACAGGTCCGGGCGTTCGGACTTCTCTGCCGAGGCGATGAGACCGATGAGCTGTTTGCGGATGTCTTCCGAACCAGCGCGGGTGTCGACCGCGAAGTCGGAGAGTCCGACCTCGCCGAGGCGAGCAGAGAAATCGTCGAGCGCATCGGAGGTCTGCGCGAGGAAGAGGACGCTCTTGCCGGTGTGCGCCAGTGTGGTGGCCACGGCGACGGCAACCTGGGTGGCACCGGTTCCGGGCGGGGTGTCGACGACGACGGAGTGACCGGACACGGCAGCGTCGACGACGGCCTGCTGGTCACCGTCGACGTCGATGACGAGGAATTCCTCCTGCGGCTTCCGGTCGGGAAGCGGGGTGATCGGCTCCTGAAGCGCAGCGGGTACGACGTCTTCACCGTCGGCTTCAGCCGCGGGTGCTGTCTTCTCAGACTTGGTCGCCGATACAGCTTCGGCATCGGTCGACGTCTTCTCGTCGTCGGTGGTCGTGTCGACGGCGGACTCGGCGGCAGTGACCGGCTCTGCGGCATCGAGTGGTTCGTCGGTGATCGGCACGGTCGGCTGACCGTAGTCCTCATCGGCATCCGCTTCATCAGCGGCACCGGCAGCTGCCTCGGACGAAGCATTCTCGGCCGCAGGCTTCTCGGACGCAGCTTTCTCACCGGTCTTCTCGCCGCCGGTTGCCGACTCATCAGCGGACTCAGCAGCATCCTCGGCGAGGTCGCCTTCTGCCGTTTCCGCAGTCTTCGTCCCACCTCCGGACTTCGCAGCGTCCGCGGAGGTCGCTTCAGGCGCCGACTTCTCATCGCCTGCGGGTTCGGTGTCCTTGTCTGCGGACTCGGCGGCAGCGGCGACGCCGGCGACTCTCTTCGTTTCGGCTCGCTTCTGCTCGGCTTCGGCCTTCTCGGCGGCGGCGATCTTCTCGTCCGGGAGCACGCCCGGCTGCGGCACATACGAGGGCCCGCCGAGGGAGGCACGCACGTCCTCGTCACCGGCCAGCGCCCGCAGAACGGGATGCTGGGTAGGCAGGTAGTCGGTAGAGAACGGGTTTGCGATGTTCGCGAACGTCGAGATGATCAGGCGGTGGTTGATCCGCAGACCGGGCACGTTCTGCCCCAGATCGCGCAGGCGGTCGAGAGCCGGGCCCGGGTCGAAGCCGTGCGGTCCGCCGGTCGCGTCGACCCATTCGTCGACGGGCACGTCGAGGTCGTATTCCTCGCGCAGATGCTGGACGAGAGCGGGGTTGATCGTGATCTCGTTGTCGAGCACGATCTCGTAGTCCTCGACTCGGGACCCACGAGGCACCAGCGTGATGTGGCGCATGACGACGGGGGCGTTGAACTTGAACTTCGCGTCCTTTTCCGTCCACGAAGCGAATCCGAGCGCCAGGTGGGCGGTGCGGATGCCGCGTTCGTTGTCGAGCTGTTCTGCCTTCGACCGGATGGATTTCGCACGCCGACGCGCGTCCGTGAGGATGTCGTGGTCGCGGATGAGGCTGGAGAGTCGGGTGGCGCGACCGGCCAGCAACTGTGCCAGGCCGGAGGGGTGGGCGCCGGAGAGGTCGATGCTGCCGTCACGGGAGTCCCGGAAATGAAGCATGGTGTCGCGACCGCCCAGATGGGCAGCCTGCTTCTTCCACTCGGCGAAGACATCTCCGAGTTCTGGGAACTGTTCGTCTCTAACGGAATCCGACACAATTCGACCCTAACGAGAATCTGTCCATAATAGGTGCTGGCACACCGTGGAACAGTGAGGTTTCTTCTACGCTACACTGGGTGATCGTGGTTGAGGACGACCACCTGGCCCCCGTAGCTCAGGGGATAGAGCACCGCTCTCCTAAAGCGGGTGTCGGCAGTTCGAATCTGCCCGGGGGCGCCAGAACCACCTGTCCGAGCAAGATCCACTTGCCGATGTCGCCCAGACCCACCATCGCCGAGGCGGCCGATCGTATCGATCGGCCGCCTCGGCGATTGTCTTCCGGCCTGAAGGATCCGCTCCTCGTGATCGGGATTCACGGACTCAGGCGGGGTCTAGAGGCCAGGCTCTGCCGGGGCCTCGTTGCTCTTGCGGCGACCGTGATCACGGGCGACGCGGACGACCATCGTCGGGCACTGCGAGTACGGCAGCACCGACTGCGAGGTCGAACCGAGCAGGAGGCCGGCGAATCCGCCGCGGCCACGCGATCCGATGACGAGCACTTCGGCCGTGTCAGAGGCTCGGACGAGCACCTCGGCGGGCTGGCCGTCGAAGAGCGTCCACGTGACGTCGAGATCAGGGAACTCTTCGGCCAGCCGCTGTTTGGCGACGACGAGTTTGTCCGCGCCCTCGTTGACGAGGCGTTCGAGGTCGGCGGTGCTCGGCAGCCACTCGGGACCGATGACCGTTGTGGTGATCACGGCGACGATGTGCAGCGGTGAGCCACGGCGCACAGCCAATCGGGCCGCCTTCCACAGCGCCGGGGATTCGGCGCCGAGGGAGTCGACGCCGACGACGACCTTCCCGTCGAAGCGCAGACCTTCGATCGACTCGGCATTGGGGTCGTGGGTTTCGACCTCGACGCCGTCCTGTCGGATCGGCCGCGACGAGGTCGGGTGCGCGGGGCGCTCGGCCTGGTTGTCCCAGCAGGAGGGGACGACGACTGTCGGGCATGCGGAGTGCGCCGGCAGAGCGCTCGAGACCGTGCCGAGGAGACGACCGGCGAAGCCGCCGCGCCCGCGGGAGCCGACGACGGTGAGGCAGCCGGTCTTCGATTCGTCGATGAGCACACCGGCGGCGTCTCCGATCTCGATGACCGCCTCGACGGGAACACCGGCGGCCTTCACCTCGGCGGCGGCCTCCTTGAGCGTGTTCGTCACGGCCGCACGGATCGAGCTGTCGTCGATGGGAACATAGGACACGTCGATGGCGGCCGCGGCCACGCTCGGGATCGTGTAGGCGCCGACGAGGCGGATCGGACGGTCCAGGGAGCGTGCCTCTTGGATCGCCCAGGCCAGGGCATTGCGGCTCGGCGGCGAACCGTCGATTCCGACGATGACGGCTTCGCGCTCACCGGCCGGGGCCGGGTCGGGGTTCTGTGGGCGATCCTGCTCACTCATCGCAAGCTCCTTGGGTCGAAGCGAACTTCTGTTTCGTCCACCCTAGAGCACATTGACGGTGAGAACTTCACCTATGTCACATCGTTATCCGAATTGCGCCAACATATGGACAACACGGTCCCCTATCTGGGACGATGGCCCGTTTTCAGGCGGCGCTGGAGCTGTTGTCAAGCAGCGCTGGAGTATTCGAGGAATGGTCGCCACTTCTCGACGGGCTTGTCGATCCCACGCATCCACAGCTGACCCAGGCGGGGCTCCTGCGGCAGGAAGCTGAGCTTCCAGCCGATCTCACTGAGAGTGCGATTGCCCTTGCGATTGTTGCATTCGCGGCAGCACGCGACGAGATTCTCCCAGGTGTTCGCTCCTCCGCGAGACCGTGGGACGACGTGGTCGACGGTGTACGCCGGTTTCGAGCAATAGGCGCAGCGGTGGCCGTCCCGACGCAGGACTCCGCGACGGGAGAGCGAGACGCGGCGGTTGCTCGGCGGGCGCACATAGCGGGTGAGCAGGATGACGGAGGGCTGATCGAGACTCATGTGCTCGGATCTCACCGGAATGTCCTCTGCGGCCAGAACTGTCGCCTTTCCGGTCAGCACGAGCACCACGGCTCGTGTGAACGGAACGATCGACAGCGGTTCATAACCGGCGTTCAGCACGAGAGTCTTCATATCTCGCCCCTCATCTTCTTCTCTATCGGGCCGAAACCGGCTGCCCCGGCCCCAGGGAACACAAAAGGCGCCGTGCTCATGGGCACGACGCCTGGGAAAGAGGGCACGGAGACAGATATGTACTCCGCACCAGAGACTGGAGCGGCTATTCGAATTATTCGACTATGCCCCATCCGCTTTCCTTCGCATCAGCGGCTGACACCACTTGGTGTCCACCATTTATGGAACTCAATCTTCTCCAGAGTAACGCCGCGCGCGCCCGTGACCCAATTCATACGGCTAGCGTCACGGAAACTTCGGTTTCCGTTCACCGAATCTGGTAGGTGCGAGTGTGCGCCCAAAGTTTCCGGGCATACAAAAGCTCCCCGTGCGACTCGAGGACCGTCGAGTCTCACGCGGAGCAATCGGAAAGAAGATCAGAGAACGCGGATGAAGGTGACGTTGCCCATCCAGCTGTAGCTGCGCTTCGAGGTTCCCGAGCTCGGCGAACCGGCATCGTACATCTGTCCGCCACCGGCGTAGATGCCGACGTGGCCGGGGTGCCAGATGAGGTCACCGGGCTTGGCTTCGGACTGCGAGACGATCTGGCCTGCACCCTTCTGTGCACCGGAGGTGCGGGGCAGGTTCACGCCGACGTGGCTGTAGACCCACGAGGTGTAGCCGGAGCAGTCCCAGCCGCTCTGGCTGGTTCCGCCCATGACGTAGGGGGTTCCGACGCCCTTCTGGGCCCAGGCGAGGACCTGCTCGGCCTTGGATCCGTCGATGGATCCCGAGTCCTTGGAGTCGGACTCGCCCGAATCGGACGATCCGCTGTTGGCGGTGTCGTCGGAGGTTCCGGCGGATTCGTCGGAGGAGGGAGTGGAGGTTTCGACCGGCTTGGGCTTCGGCTTGGGCTTCGGAGCAGCTTCAGCGGTGATGGCCTTGCTCTCGACACCGAAGGAATCGGACTTCTTGTCGTCCTTCTTGTCCTTCGAGTCGCCGCCGATGGTGACGGTCTGGTTCTCGAAATCGACCTTCTGGGTGGCCTCGGCTTCTGCGGAGACCTTGCTCTGGTCGTCGGCTCCCTGGCCGGCGGCCGGCATCACTGCGGCGGTCAGCAGACCACCGCTGGCAGCGACAACTGCTGCGCGACGGCCGAAGACGCCTGAGTTGGCGTTCAGAAGTTCAGTGAGTTCGGTCAGTGGAGTCTTGACCTTGGCATCGGCGGCGCGGCGGCCATGCTGCTTAGTTGCCACGTTTTCCCTCTCGCACCTATTGGCTTTCCGGGCCAACCGCCGCTCTTGGTCCTTGGTATCCCACAGCGAGCGCGGCGTTCGGTTCTCGCTGTGCAGTCGTCATTGCGTGAACGACCTCCACAACTGTAACCAATCGGTGACTGATTGTCACGTTTTTGTCACAACCACCGGAGGAAAACCGTGATGTTTTCCATAAAACCGCAGGTCAGAGGCCCTAAACGGCGTAGAATATTCGTAACATTTTCTCGTTATACCACGTGACCCAGGGGTGGAAAATCCACTCCCTGGGTCAGAGATCGCAGTCATTTGTAACGAATCGGGGTTCGGGCACCCGCTCTTTCGTTACCGTTGCTCGGTCTCGTCGTTATCGAGACACAGCGCTGCCGTCACCGAAACGCCCTCTCGTCCCGTTACCGAGACTCAGTCTCGCCGCTATCGGCGGAGGTCTCTGGGCGTCTCAGCTTCGGTAGGCGAAGACGTGCGAGGCGGTCTCGACCGGCAGGTCGAGTACGTCCTGCGCGCCGGGCACCTGCACGGTGATGTATTCGCCGTTGCGAGAGATTTCGACGTCGCTGCCCGGCAGGACGCCGGCGACCTGGAACTGCTGAAGCAGATGGATATCGACCTGCAGGGGTTCGGCCAGCCAAGCGATCGTCAGCTTCTTCGCACCGTCCCGGCCGACTGCCGTGGCGAGGTCGATGACGTCGGTGGTCTTCGAGGCCTCGCCGCCGATGACGTCGAGTCCGGGGATTGGGTTGCCGTAGGGCCCGGTGGAGGTCTCCGAGAGCAGCGTCACGAGCTTGCGCTCGACCTGCTCGCTCATCACGTGCTCCCAGCGGCAGGCCTCGTCGTGGACGAGTTCCCATTCGAGTCCGACGACATCGGAGAGGAGACGCTCGGCAAGGCGGTGCTTGCGCATGACGTCGGTGGCGATCCGTCGGCCCTCCGGAGTGAGCTCGAGATGGCGGTCGTTGCCGACGTGGAGCAGTCCGTCGCGCTCCATCCGCGCCACGGTCTGTGACACGGTGGGGCCGGAATGGTCCAGGCGCTCGGCGATGCGGGCACGCAAAGGCACGATCGACTGTTCTTCGAGCTCGATGATCGATTTGAGGTACATCTCGGTTGTATCAATGAGGTCGTTCACTTCTGACCAGCCACTCCACTCTTCGTCTTCAGGTCGTTTCGACCATTTCAGGCGTTGTCACCATTTCGGGTCGTTCCGACCCTGCCCCGCCCCGCACAGGCGAACCCGTTCGCGGCCGTTGCGATCTGCCCCAATCCTATCGTGCGTTCAGCAATTCCCGTGATTCGAGGATTCGCCCCGTCCCGGATGCGGCTTCGGTCGCCCCCTGACGGCTCGACCGGGGTGTGCATCTGCCCGCTCGGGAGGAATTCGCACCGGCCTGCTCAGCCCGCATTCGTGTAGGTCGTCTTGTGCACTGTGAAGAACTCGCGTGCCGCCCGAGCCTGTTCGCGGGGACCATAGCTCGACCCTTTCCGTCCGCCGAAGGACACGTGATAGTCCACTCCTGCCGTCGGGGCATTGACCATGACCATTCCGGCATCGGCGTAACGCTTGAAGTGGGTCGAATATTTCAGTGAGGTCGTGAAGATGCCCGCGGACAGTCCGAACTCGGTGTCGTTGGCCACGGACAGCGCTTCGTCGTAGTCGGCGACCTCGATCACCGAGGCGACCGGACCGAAGACCTCTTCGACGTTGATCGTGTCGCCCGGCTTCGTGCCCGTGACGAGTGCGGGCGCGAGGAAGTACCCCTCCGTGTCCGAATCGATGAGCTCACCGCCGGTGACCTCCCCGCCTTCGGCTCGGGCCTTGGCGATGTAATCGAGGTCCTGGTCGAGTTGGGTCTTGGAGACCACGGGTCCGATGGCGACGCCCTCGGCGCGGGCGTCTCCGACGGTCAGCGCCGCCATCTTCTCCTTGAGCAGCGCGACGAATTCGTCGTGGACACCGGAGGTGACGATGAGGCGGGAGGACGCGGTGCAGCGCTGGCCGGTGGAGAAGAAGGCTCCGTTGATCGCGGCTTCGGCGGCCGCTTCGAGGTCGGCGTCGCCGAGCACGACGAGCGGATTCTTCCCGCCCATTTCGCACTGCACTCTGATCTGGTGGGCCGCAGCCGATGCGATGACGGACCGTCCGACGGCGACGGATCCGGTGAAGGTCACGGCGTCGACCTTCGCCGAGGTGGTCAGTGCGTCCCCAACCACGGAGCCCGGCCCCATGACGAGGTTGAGGACCCCATCGGGCAGTCCCGCCTCGGCGAGGATATCGACCAGTGCGTACGCACTGGCGGGGACGAGCTCGGCAGGTTTGAATGCGATCGTGTTGCCGAAGGCCAGAGCCGGGGCGATCTTTCAGGCCGGGATGGCGATCGGGAAGTTCCACGGGGTGATGATGCCGATGACGCCGATGGGCTCGTGCGTCATCTCGGCAATGAGTCCGGGGCGGACCGAGTCCACGACCTCACCGGTGTTGCGGATGGTCTCGCCGGCGAAGAACTTGAAGATCTGGGAAGCGCGCAGCACCTCGCCCTTGGCTTCGGCGAGCTGTTTGCCCTCTTCCCGGGCGAGCAGATCGCCGAGTTCATCGGCACGTTCGGCGATGAGGCTGCCGGCCTTGTCGAGGATCGCGAATCGCTGCTGTGAGCCGAGGTCCGCCCAGGCGGGGGCGGCAGCGCGGGCGGCAGCGATCGCCGAGGCGACCGTGGCGGCATCCGCGCGGGCGTACCGGCCGATCACATCGGACGGGTCGGACGGGTTCGTATTCGTCGACCGGTCGTCGCTGGGCACCCGTGCTCCGCCGATGAGGTTATCGAAGACGGCGTCGGGCCCGTACTGGGTGCTGAGTGCTGGGGGTGTCATGGGTGCTCCTTTGCATCGTCTGCGCCCGGTTGCGGTGCGCATGTTGTGACCATTGTGCTGGGTGGCCGGCGCCCTGTGCTGATTCGTTCTGCAACACGGCCCCGTGACGTGGACCAATGGCGCGCCGCTGATCCGCACCACGAAACGGTGCTGTCGACCGCCGCTGCGTTGCGGCACAGCTCGACGGTGCTCAGGGGAGGAACCTCAGGGGTAGAGGCGGACGACCTCCCAGGCCGAGGCGTAATCGAGGTCGGCCGCGTCGTGACTGCCGTCGGCGCGGCGGAAGACCCACCGGTCGTGGAACCGGTTCTGCTGACCCTGCCAGAATTCGATCTCGAAGACGCGCACGCGGAAACCTCCCCAATGATCGGGCCGCGGCACGTCCTGACCCTCGAACTCGGCCGCCGCTGCATCGTATTCGGACTGCATCTGCTCGCGGCTGGTCACCGGCTGGGACTGCTTGGACACGGTCGCCCCGATCTGCGATCCACGGGGGCGCACGGCGAAGTACGCGTCCGAGTCCTCGGGGGCGGCCACCTCGGCGAGGCCGCGGATGCGGACCTGTCGTTCCATGTCCTGCCACGGGAAGTTCACGGCGATGCGGGGGTCGGCCCGCAGTTGCCGGCCCTTCGCGGAGTCGTAGTCGGTGAAGAACAGCAGTCCGCGCTCGTCGAGGCCTTTGAGCAGGACGATGCGCGAGCTCGGGCCCCATTCGTCCAGGGTCGAGACGGTCATCGCATTCGGTTCGCGGACATGGTCGGCCGCCTCGTCGTACCACTGGCGCAGCAGGTCCAGGGGTGCGGTGTCCGGGTGTTCGAAGACGGCTGAGTCATAGGACTTCCGGGTCTGCGGGAGACGATCGACGGGCTCACTCATGTCTTCACTCTACGACGCGGCACGGACACGAGTCAGCCGGGTCCCGCCTCGATGGGGCGGCCGAGGCGGGGAATGTCGAGTCTGCACGTCCGTCACATGACGGACCGGTCCCGGGCGCCGGGCGGGCCCGCCGTAGAATGTCGAGCGTGACTGCGACGAACATTGAGATCCCGAAGAACCTCCTGCCCGCCGACGGACGCTTCGGGTCCGGCCCGGCCCGCATCCGCCCCGCCCAGATCGAGGCGCTGACCTCGGCCGCGACCGAGGTGCTCGGCACCAGCCACCGCCAGGCTCCGGTGAAGAACCTCGTCGGCCGCATCCGCTCCGGACTGGCCGAGCTGTTCAGTCTGCCCGAAGGCTACGAAGTGGTGCTCGGCAACGGCGGATCCACCGTGTTCTGGGACATCGCGGCCTTCGGCCTCGTCCGCGAACGGGCCGCGCACGCGACCTTCGGCGAGTTCGGACAGAAGTTCGCGAAGGCCACCGACACCGCCCCGCACCTGAAGTCGTCCCTCGTCCTGGGCGCCGAACCGGGCACCGCTGCGATCCCGACACCGGAGGCCCTGGCTGCCGCTGGTCTCGTGGACTCCCCCGCCGAGGCGGCCACCGGAGAGTCCGCCGCCGACGTCTTCGCCTGGCCCCACAATGAGACCTCGACCGGTGTGGCCACTCGGATCGCACGTCCGACCGGGATCGCCGAGGATGCCCTCGTCGTCATCGATGCCACCTCAGGTGCCGGCGGACTGGCTGTCGACATCGCCGAGACCGACGTCTACTACTTCGCCCCGCAGAAGAACATGGGCTCCGACGGCGGACTGTGGGTGTCGATCATGTCGCCGCGCGCGATCGCCCGCGCGCAGGAGATCAAGGACTCCGGACGCTGGATCCCGACCTCGCTCGACCTCGTCACCGCGATCGAGAACTCGGCCAAGGACCAGACCTACAACACTCCGGCCGTGGCAACCCTGTTGCTGCTCGCCGAACAGATCGAGTGGATCAACGGCAACGGCGGTCTGTCCTGGGCAGCCGAGCGGACCGCTGAGTCCTCCGGGCTCGTCTACGACTGGGCGGATTCCACCGAGGCGGCCCACCCCTATGTTGCAGACGCTGCGGATCGTTCGTCGGTCGTGGCCACCGTCGATTTCGATGATTCGGTGAATGCTGCTGCTGTGGCCAAGGTGCTGCGGGCCAATGGCGTCGTCGACGTGGAGCCCTACCGCAAGCTCGGCCGCAACCAGCTGCGCATCGCGACCTTCGTCTCCGTCGACCCCGACGATGTGCGGGCACTGCTGGCCTGCATCGACTTCGTCATCGACGCCCTCAAGTAGCGCAGAGCCGCGACAGGCAGCTGCGGACGCAACGCATACGCAAGTTTCCAGTGTCGGCCGCCAGCACCTCGGCCGCGCAACTCCTCCACTCAGTGCCATAACGACCCGTTGCAAAGGGGTGTTATGGCACTCAGTGCGTCGGATGCGTTTGCCGCGGTAGGAGAAGCCACTCCGAGGACGTATTGCCGCAACCGGTGACGGATGCATGCGCCACGGGCGGAACTTGGGGCATCCCTCACCCTTCGCGACAAAACACCCCACTGCAACGAGGCGATTCGGCGCTCAAGGTGACAGATGCCCCAGCAGCCGTGGGAGAAGCCGCTACGGGCGCCAAGCTGACACTAATGGTGGGGGATGCTCACGTACCTGGCGAGGCTTCGAGCAACCCTCACCCTGCGCAGCAAATCACTCCACTGCAACGATGCAGTTAAGCCCTAACGGTGACGGATGCTTGCGAGCCTCAGGCGAAGAAGTGGATGAGCACGCCGATGCCGAAGGTGATGCCGGCGAGCATGGCGAGGATGAACTCGATGCCCGCGCCGAGGCCGATCGCCTTGATCGACTCCCAGCTGGAGTTCCACGCCGTCTTTCCGTCCTTGAGGCGGGAATACTCGGCGAGGTAGAGGCCGGCGACGAAGCCGATCGGCAGGCCCAGCACCGGAATGACGAAGAAGCCGATGACGGCGAGCACCCCGCCCAGCAGCACCGAGGAGTTCGGCACCTGCATGGACTTGAGTTTGCGGCCCGTGAGCACGAGCGAGGCGCTCATCCCGGCCGCGACGAACACGGCGACGATGGCGAAGATGATCCACGCGGTCGGTCCGCCGATGATGATCGCCCAGATGAGAACCGCGATGGCGATGAGGATCGACCCGGGCAGCACCGGCACGATGATGCCCAGGCAGCCGACGAGGATCGCCAGGCCGACGAGCACCGAGGTCATGATGTCAGTTGTCACAGTCCGTCCGTTTCCCTTGCTCGACCCTCGAATCCCTCGCCGAGGCGGTCGATCGAAAGTCTATGACACGAACCTCCGGGCCCGCCGAGTGCCAACCCCCGCAGAGTGCCGGCTTCCGCCCGACACCGCCCCAGGGCGAACTCCCACCTGCGGACAGTTGCCCCGCCCGCTCGAACCCGTCAGTGTCCGCTGCCGCCCGGCGGCCTGCCCTGATAGCTCATGTGCAACCGGATCCGCGACTTCGGATCCCGATGGAGGCGCAGGTCCTTGGCCATGATCATCCACAGCAGGCCCACGGCGAAGGCGATGATCCCCGAGGCGGCTCCGACGACGAGCGCCATCCGCGGTCCGAAGGCATCGGCGACCCAGCCGGCCAGGGGTGCCCCGATCGGGGTGCCGCCCATGACGACGGCCGCGTAGATGGCCATGACTCGGCCGCGGTAGTTCGGCGCGGTGGTCGTCTGCACATAGGCGTTCGCCGAGGTCATCATCGTCAGCGATGCGAAGCCGACGAACATGAGCGAGGCGGCGAAGAGGTAGTAGTTGGGCATCAGCGATGCCACGCCGACGGCCACACCGAATCCGCCGGCGGCGCCGAAGATGAAGCGCAGTCGGGGCTTCTCCCGCCTGGCCGAGGCGAGCGCCCCGGTCACGGAGCCTATGGCCATGACGGAGTTGAGCAGGCCGAAGCCGCTGGCGTCCTTGCCGAATTCGATCTTCGCCATCGTCGCCGTGTAGATGTTGAAGTTGAATCCGAAGGTCGCGACGATGAACAGCACGACGAGCACGACCGTGATGTCCGGGCGTCTGCGCAGATACTTCAGTCCGCCGAGGACTCCGCCCTTGCCGCGCCGACCGGAAGGGTGCAGCTTCGATTTGTCGAGCCGGAGGAGTACGGTGAGCGTCGCCGCGAAGCCGAGTCCGCTGATGAGGAAGACGGGACCGGGCCCGATGACAGCGGTGAGCACACCGGCCACGGCCGGACCGATCATGCGGGCGCCGTTGAAGGACGCCGAGTTGAGGCTGACGGCATTCGGCAGCAACTTCTCACCGACGAGTTCGGAGACGAAGGCCTGCCTGGCCGGGTTGTCCAGGGTTGTCAGCATCCCGAGCGTGAACGCAAGCACGTAGACGTGCCAGAGGACGATGACGTCGGTGATGGTGAGGACGAAGAGGACGAGTCCGATGAATCCCAGCAGCGCCTGAGTGACCATGAGCAGACGCCGTTTGTCGAACTTGTCGACGAGGTTGCCCGCGAACGGGAACATGATCAGCTGCGGGCCCAGCTGGAGAGCCATGGTGAGGCCGAGCGCCGAAGCGTTGTTGTCCGTGAGCATGGTCAGGACGATCCAGTCCTGCGCCGTGCGCTGCATCCATGTCCCGGTGTTGGAGATCAGGGCACCGGCGAACCAGTGCCGGTAGTTCGGCTCCGACAGTGACCGGAACATCTGGGACATCGAGTGGTTCAGCCCTCCTGGAACTCGAGCTCGCCGGAGTAGTCGTCGACGACTGCTTCAGCAGGCTCGTTGTTCGGCCGTCTCACATCGGTCTCCGAATGCGCACCGCACCCGGATTCGAGTCCGACCACGCGACCGTCGAACGGCGACCACGCATTGGCGCAGACCCCGAACTTCTGGCGCAGCGATCCGGCGATCGGCATGAGGTAGCCGCAGCTGCCGCAGTGTCCGGCCGCGCGTGAGGCGAACTCGCTGTCGGGTCCGGCATCGGAATCCGACCACCGGCTCGCGGCCGCGCTCAGCCCGTCGGAGGAGAGCACGCGTTCACGACCGAGACCGAATTCGAAGTTCTGGATCTGGTCGACGTTGTCCGCCGAATTGTCCTCGGTCTGCTGGAAGCCCGGCTGCAGGTTCGGATCCTGGTCGAGCTTCGGCAGGGTGTCGCGCGGACCCATGTCGCCGGGTTCGAGTCGTTCCTCCCACGGCACCCATTCGGGGGCGACGAGGGCATCGGGCCCGGGCAGCAGCGCGGTTTCGCAGACCGTGACCTTCTTCGCACGCGGAGCGCGGGCGAGCACGGCCACCCACCGCCAACCGCGGTAGGTCGGGTCGGTGCACACGAAGTAGTGGGTGACCAGGCGGGTCGCCTCGGCCACGGCGCCCAGGTGTTCGCCGACGACGGCGGTGCCGGCCACCTCGGTGATGGCGGTGCGGGCGATGTCGATCGCCGCGGCCAGCTGGGTGTCGAGGACAACCTTCTCCGTGCCCGATCGCGGACGACCGGTCTTCGCTGCCTTCGCCGAGGCAGCCGTGCCGGAATCCGCGGCGACCGCACTTCCAGCGGCGGTCGATTCGCCCGCAGCGGTCGGCACATCGCTGCCTGGGGCCGCCTCGGTGGACTGTTCGGCGTCGTTCTCGGCGGGCGCGGCGGTCTGCCGGGCCAGCCAATCACTGAACAGTGATGACATCAGGACTCCAAATCGTCGGCAATCGCCCGCAGCAGGCTGGCGACCTTGTTCCCATGGGTGGGGTCCGGGTAACGGCCGTGCTGCAGTCCGTTGTTGAGGTCATCCAAAACTTTGATGACATCTTCAACCATAACTGCCATGTCCACGGCCGGACGTCGGCGGGCCTTGGCGACCTTGCCGGGAGTGGTGATCGGGCGGGCCTTGAGCACCTGCGCTCCGCGGCGGGAATCGACGACATCGTATTCGAGCCGGGTGCCCTTGGTGACTTCGACTCCCTCGGGCAGCACGGAGGAATGGAGGAAGGCCTGCGAGCCGTCCTCGGCGATGACGAAGCCGAAGCCCTTGTCGGCATCGAACCATTTCACACGTCCGGTGGGCATGATGTCCTTTCTGTCTGTTCGTACCCGTTGAAGCGGGCTGATCGTACGGTGCCCGCAGGTGCGGGCTGTGTGTCGGTCAGCTGCGGAGTCGGATTCCGCGGCCGGCAAGCAGGTCGGGTGGTGTGGTCGCTGTGCTCGTGTGCCCTCATCGCCGTCAGTCAGACCATGCCGACTGCGGGACCGAGGGCATCGCATCGGCGCTGTGATCCCTGGCTCTCACCTGTCCGTGGAGGTCACGTGCAGGGTGGCGGTGAGCACCTTGTCCGCGGCGGGAGATCACGGGGGCGTACGCGATTGGGTGGTCGGCCGCCTCGGCGAGGTGGGGATCCGCACCATTCGATCACACTGTGCGGGTGGGGCTCATGCCCGTACCCGAACCTGCGGGGTGAGGCATGAGTGATGGTTTCAGCGGTGGCCCACCCCGGTCTGTCTGCGTCGGATGGCGGCTCGGATCATGGCCACGCAGGCGAGGATGACGGCGATGGGCACGAGGATCATGGGCAGGTAGGTCAGCAGCGGACTGGGCGTGAGTCCCATCCAGGCCTGGCCGAGGACGCCGATGAGGCCGAGCGCCCCGATGGCTGCGGCGGCAACCGCGGCGACGACGATGGTCGTGTCGACTCGAGTGGCTGACAATGCGCGTCCTTCCGTCCGATCTCTGATCCTTCTCTGCGCCTCCATTGTACCCCTCGCGATAGACTGATCTGCGATGTCAATGACCTTCAGCCAGTGGCTGTCCCACAGTGCAGATGCCGACTTCGAGTCCTTCGTCCGGACTCGACGCGACCTCCTCCAACCCGAGTCCCCGACGATGGCGGCCCTGGCCGCGGCCGCGTCCTCGCGCATCGGGGTCTCCCGCGGCATCGAAGCTCTCGATGCGCAGTCGCTCGAGGTCTTCATCGCCTTGGCCAAGGCGGCCCGGACGACGCCGGAGATCAAGATCACGGGCAATCCGCATATCGATCCCGCCCTCGCCGAGGAGGCCCTGCCCCGACTGCGCGACCTCGGCCTGGCATGGCCGGCCGGTGGGGATGGGAACTGGCGGATCCAGTCCGAGGCCATCACCCTGCTGCCCACCTCGGCGGCCGAATCTGCCAGGGCATATCCGTGGCAGATCAACCCTTCGTCGGTCGATGCGAGCACGGCCACGATCGGCCAGCCGCTCATCCACAACAGCGAACAGGCCGCCGTGGCCGAGGTCATCTCATCTCTGCGCGGCCTCGTCGATGAGCTCGCCGCCTCCCCGATCTCCCGGCTGACCAGCGGCGGCATCTCGAAACGGGACGTCTCCCGACTCGCCCGGACCCTCGAACTGGGTCTCGAGCAGACGATCACCCTGCTGCAGGCGGCGAAATCGCTGCACCTCATCGGGGTCCTCGACGATGCGCTCGATCCACAGTGGACGGCCGCCGACGATGCCGACTCCGCCCTCGCCGGCGATCGTGCCGAACTGTGGGCGGCGCTGGTCGGGGCGTGGCTGCGCGATCTGCTCGACGTCACGCAGCTGGCGGCGGGGGCGAGCGAGAACGAACGCCTCACGGTGCTCGCTGCTCCGAAGAAGTCCCTGTTCAAGGGCTATGGGCTGTCGGTGCCGGCGATGCCGCTGCTGCGCTTCGCCGTGCTCTCCGTCCTCCATGACATCGGTCTGGGCTCGGCACGGTCGGCCGGGTGGATCCAAGCCGAGGTGCTGCGTCGGCATCCGCTGCTGCCGGCGCACGAATTCGCAATGACCGAGGCCGTTCTCCACACCTGTGTGAGTTTCGGGTTGGCGACGACTCCGCTGCAGGAGCCGGATCATTTCGGTCCGAGCCGGTTCGGACTCCGTCTGGCCGCCGGACTGGATCGGGCGATGGCCGAGCATGCCGAGCAGGACCCCTCGATCCTGCCGTTGGGTGTCTCCGTCGATGCCCTGACCGTGCCCGGCGATGTCATCGCCGCGGTCACTGAGGGGCTGGGGGCCGAGGTCGACACAGTGCTCATCCAGTCCGATCTCACCGCCGTGGCCACCGGCCCGATCGAACCACGGGTCCACCGTATTCTGCGCAAGTATGCCGTCGTCGAGGCACGCGGCCAGGGCACCGTCTATCGCATCGACGCCGAGACCATCGAAGACACCATGCAGTCCGGGACCACCCCGGAGGAGGCCTTGGCCGAACTTGCAGGCATCAGTGCCGAAGAGCTGCCGTCGACCTTGGAATTCCTCGTGCAGAACACGGCCTCGAAGCTGCGCCGGGTGCGGGTGGCAGGGGCCCGGGCGGTGCTCATCGTCGACGACCCGGTCGACCTCGATGTCATCCTCTCCGATCAGGCGATGATGCCGGCCGGTCTCGAACGGCTGGCTCCGACCGTGGCGATCGCCCAGCTGGGCCCGGAGCGGACGATGCATCTGCTCGAGGCCGGGGATCATCATGCTCTGCTGCATTCGGCGGCCGGACCGGTGCGCAAACGTCGGGTGATCACCGAATCGGAACCCGAGGTCAGCGTGAGGCGACGTCCGCGGGTCAGCGACGGCCACCTCGGCGAATATATTCGAATCCTGCGGTCCGCACCGGCGGCGGCCGCCCAGGTGAGCACGGATGAGCCTTTAGGGCATATGGATCGGCTGCGGGAAGCGGCGGAGGCGAAGCGGCGCGTGCTCATTCGGATCGCGGATTCCCACGGCAAGGAACGGACGATCGAGATGCTGCCGGCCACCCTCAACGCCGGCCGCGTCCGCGGAGTGGTGACGACCACCGGAGCCGAGGCCTCCCTGTCCGTCGCCCGCATCGTCTCCGTCGACCCCTCCCCCTAATTGCTACCTGACGGGGGCCCAGCAACCTGGCGCCAGGTTGCTGGGCCCCCGTCAGGTAGCTTGGAGCGGGAACAATCGGGGTGATGGACGTGTTGTGCCCTCTGGCGTCATCACACCTCGGGAAGGGAAGTATTGAATGAATGGTCCGTTGATCGTGCAGTCCGATCGGACTGTGCTGCTGGAATCGGGACATCCTCTGGCCGTCGAGGCGGCCGTGGCGATCGCCCCGTTTGCGCAGCTGTCACGGACCCCGGAGTACATCCACACCTATGAGATCACTCCGCTGGGGCTGTGGAACGCTCGCGCCAGCGGCCATGATGCCGAATCCGTCGTCGATGTGCTCCTCGAATTCGCGAAGTACCCGGTCCCGCATGAGCTGCTCGTCGACATCGTCGACATCATGGACCGCTTCGGTGTGCTCACCCTCATCGACCACCCGATCCACGGACTGACCCTGACGTCGACGGAGACGGGACTGCTCGATGAGCTCGTCGGTCAGCCCGACCTCGTCGGCAAGTTCGGCAAACGCATCGATGCCGAATCCGTCCTCGTCCACCCCTCCGAGCGCGGGGAGCTCAAACACGCCCTGCTGCAGCTGGGCCACCCGGTCTCCGACCACGCCGGCTACGTCGACGGTGAAGCCCACGAGATCTCCCTGTCCGATGATGCCCACGGCGGTCAATGGCATCTGCGCGACTACCAGAAGCAGGCGATCGACCAGTCGCTGTCCGGTGAGTCCGGGGTCGTCGTTCTGCCGTGCGGTGCGGGGAAGACGGTCGTCGGTGTGGCCACCATGTCTCGGGTGCAGACGACGACGCTCATCCTCGTGACGAACTCGGTCTCGGCCAAGCAGTGGAAGGACGAGATCCTGCGCCGCACCACCCTGACCGAGGACGAGGTCGGCGAATATTCGGGATCGACGAAGGAGATCCGCCCGATCACCATCGCCACCTACCAGGTGCTCACCACCCGCAGGAAGGGTTCGTACCTCCACCTCGAGCTCCTCGATGCCAAGGACTGGGGCCTGGTCATCTATGACGAGGTGCATCTGCTTCCGGCGCCGATCTTCCGACTGACCGCAAGCTTGCAGGCTCGCCGTCGCCTCGGCCTGACCGCGACGCTGGTGCGTGAGGACGGACGCGAGGACGAGGTGTTCTCCCTCATCGGGCCCAAGCAGTACGAGGTGCCATGGAAGGAACTCGAACGACTCGGCTACATCGCTTCGGCCGCCTGCCATGAAGTCCGCGTCCGGCTCGACGGCGGAACCCGAACCGCGTATGCCCGCGCCGACGGGGAGGACCGGTACCGGTTGGCCGCGACATCGGATGCGAAGCTGCCGATCGTCTCCGAGCTCGTCGCCGATCATCCGGATGCCCAAATCCTCGTCATCGGTCAGTACCTCGACCAGCTCGAGGAGATCGGAGCCGAACTCGGTGCGCCCGTGCTCACCGGGCAGACCCCTGAATCGGTGCGCCAGGAGCTCTTCCGCGAGTTCCGGTCCGGGGAGATTCCGGTGCTCGTCGTCTCGAAGGTCGCGAACTTCTCAGTGGATCTGCCGGCCGCCTCGGTGGCGATCCAGGTCTCCGGAGCGTTCGGGTCCCGGCAGGAGGAGGCTCAGCGCCTCGGACGGATCCTGCGTCCGAAGGAAGACAAGGGTTCGGCCACGTTCTACACGGTCGTCGCCGCCGATACCGTCGATGAGCATTTCGCGGCTCAGCGCCGCCGCTTCCTCACCGAACAGGGCTACAGCTACAGCATCGAAGTCCGCTGACTCTCCCCTCAATTACTACCCGACGGCGGCCCAGCAACCTGGCGCCAGGTTGTTGGGCCGCCGTCAGGTAGTTCGGGGAGACTCACCTCCGGTCGCGAACCACGCGACCTTCGTCCCAGACCGGTGTTGTCGACTCATAGACTTCGCCGTCGGCCCCGAAGACGAGGAATCGGTCGAAGTCACGAGCGAACCAGCGGTCGTGAGTGACCGCCAGTACCGTCCCATCAAACGATTGCAGCGCAGTCTGCAATGCCTCAGCGGAGACGAGGTCCAGGTTGTCGGTGGGTTCGTCGAGCAGAAGAAGAGTCGCGCCCGCGAGCTCGAGCAGCAGGATCTGAAAGCGCGCCTGCTGTCCGCCCGAAAGCGAATCGAAGGACTGTTCTGCAGCACCGGCCAGCTCGTAGCGGGCAAGCGCCCGCGAAGCCGGTTCTCGCGGCAGGCCTGCTCGATGTTCGTCCCCGCGGTGGAGGATCTCGAGCAGGGTCCGCCCGCGCAAGTCCGGGCGGCCGTGCGTCTGCGCGAACCAGCCGGGGCGCACGCGGGCTCCGAGCCGCACTGTTCCGTCGTGGGCGACGGGTGCGATGTCGATGTCAGAGGCCGGGCGGTGCTCGGGTTCGGGGTCGCTGCCGCCGGCTGCGAGCAGCCTCAGGAAGTGCGACTTTCCCGACCCGTTCGATCCGAGTACGGCGATCCGATCCCCGTAATGAACTTCGAGGTCGAACGGCAGCATGAGGTCGGTGAGTTCAAGCGCATCGGCGACGATCGCGATCTTGCCCGTGCGTCCGCCGCGCAGACGCATTCCGAGATCCTGTTCACGCGGAATGGCTTCGGGCGGGCCGGCGGTCTCGAAACGCTCGAGACGAGTCTGCGCGGCCCGGTACCGCGAAGTCATGTCCGAGTTGTAAGCGGCCTTCTGCTTGTACATCTGCACCAGCGACCGCAGCTTCGCGTGCTCCTCGTCCCATCGCCTGCGCAGCTCCTCGAGCCGTTCGAACCGGTCCGACCGGGCCGCGTGGTAGGTGCCGAATCCGCCCGGATGCACCCATGCGGTGTTCCCCGCCGCAGAGAGCTCGACGGTGATGATCTGCGTGGCCGCCTGTGCAAGCAGCTCACGATCGTGGGACACGAAGAGGACGCTCTTGTCCGTGTCCTTGAGCTCGGCTTCGAGCCAGCGCTTGCCCGGGACATCGAGGAAGTTGTCGGGCTCGTCGAGGATGAGGATGTCATCGGGGCCGCGCAGGAGCGCTTCGAGCACGAGTTTCTTCTGCTCCCCTCCCGACAGGGTGGAGATCTTACGGTCCCGGCAGCGGTCGTACGACATTCCCAGCGCCGAGGTGGTGCAGGTGTCCCACAGCACCTCGGCGTCGTATCCGCCCACGTCCGACCAATCGTTGATCGCCGTGGCGTAGGCCATCTGCACAGCCGTCGACTCGCTCTCGGGTCCGAGCAGCTTCTCTTCGGCCCGACGCAGATTCGCCGCCGCACGACGGATCGGCTTCGGAGCCAGTTCCTCGAGCGCCTCGGCGACGGTATCGGCGGAGATGAACTGACGCATCAATCCGATGCTGCCGGTATGCGAAACAGCTCCCTCATCAGGGACGAGCTCACCGGTGAGGATCCTCAGGAGGGTGGTTTTGCCGGCACCGTTGGCTCCGATGAGCGCGGATTTGGCCCCGTCCCCGACGCGAAACGACACCGATCCGAGCAGAGGCCTGCCGTCGGCGAGGGTGTAGGAGACATCGTTGATCTCGATATGGCCCATGTGGTCAACCTATCAATATCTCTTGCCATCGCAGATGTCTTCGAACTACCTGAGGGCGGCCCAGCAACCTGGCGCCAGGTTGCTGGGCCCCCGTCAGGTAGTAATTACGTAGTGATGAGGGAAGGTTCGGACTTGGCGACGACCTCGCGGCGGGCGACGCGGCGGGCCAGGCGGGACTCGCCCCACTTGATGAAGCCGACGCCGCCGAGGATGAAGACTCCGCCGAAGAGCTGGATCGGGGCGGGCATCTCGAAGAGGACCAGCCAGGCGACGATGACGGAGAACGGGACCTCGACGAGATTGACGAACGATCCGACCGTCGCCCCGACATAGCGCAGACCGAGGATCCCGGTGATGTAGGCGCCGACCGTGAAGACGACGATCATCGCCATCGGCACGACCCACGACATCGACACCCCGCCGAAGTCGACGTCCGCCGTCACCGCGTTCCACGGCATGACGCCGGCGAGCACGATGGCCGACATCGCCAGCGCCCCGATGCCCATGCCCAGACCTGTCAGCGCGACCGGCGGGATCGTGATCGTGTCCTTCGCAGAGACGAGGAAGTAGCTGGCCAGGCAGACCGCGGCAGCCATCGCCATAACCACGCCGAAGATGCTGATCGACGATCCGCGCAGGTTGAGCACGAGCAGGAGCCCGATCATCGAGACGACGACCCCGATGAATGTCACGGTCGCCGGCCGGGTCCGCGTTCGCGCCCAGATCCAGAAGACGATGAGCATCGGCGCGGTCATCTCCAGCAGCAGCGCCACAGCCACGGTGAGGTGTTCGACGGCGACGAAGTAGAACCCCTGGACGCCGGCCATCGAGACCAGGCCGTAGGTGACGACGGTGCGCCAGTGCGTGAGCACTTCGCCCCAGCGTCCGCGCAGGGCGATGAGGGTGGGGATGAGCAGCAGGACCGCGGAGCCGGCCAAGCGGATGAGCACCACCGCGCCCGGCGTCCACCCGATCGCGTACATCGTTTTCGCGATCGGCCCCGACACGGCGAAGAAGAACGCGGAGGCAAGAGTGAGCAGGAACCCTGCGATGACGGTGCGATTCATTCCTGACCTCCTGATGTGGCGAAACGTTGAGTGGCGTACGAGGACAGACGTCCCCGAGGTGGTGGTGCGGTGTTGAGTTGACAGTGCGACGCTGAGCGGATGGTGCGGTGCCGGATCATCCCCTCGCCGAGGCGGTCCGACGGCTGCCGGTTTCAGTATCGGCCCTGAAATTGAAATGGGTCAAGTGCATTTTGGTCCTTACATCCTGTGGCAGAATGTTATTCACCATGGCTTTCATCTACGACATTCGCGCGAACCTCACGATGCTCGTCGACCTCCTCAACACCTCCGGCGACATCACGGACGGCGGTGACGAACTGACGACAACCGCGAAACTCCGCGAATTCGCGGCCCGGCACGACTTCTCCGGACCTTTGACCGCCACCAGAAGCGACGTCGACGAGACCCTGGAGCTGCGCCGCAGATTCGCCGCAGCACTGGATGCGAGCATCGACGCCGAGACCGACGACGAGGTCGAAGCGGGGACGATCGCGGTCGTCGATGAGATCAATCTCACACTGAGCGACTCGGGGTCAGTGCCGCAATTGGTCAAACACGACCACTGGGACTGGCACCTGCACGCGACCGGCGCTCAAGCCAGCCTGGCCGACCGAGTGGCCGCCGATGTCGCTCTGGTCCTCATCGACCTCATCCGCTCCGGCGATCTCGACCGGCTCGGCCGCTGCGCCGCCGAGGACTGCCGCGCCTACCTCGCCGACTTCAGCCGCAATCGCTCGAAGCGCTTCTGCGATACCGGCAGCTGCGCCACCCGCACACACGTCGCGGCATTCCGCGCCCGCCACTCCGACGCCGACTCCCACGACTAATAAGAGGAGCCGCCCATGTCACTTCAACCCTTGCGCATCACCGCCGGACGCAAGCTCGCCGCCGGCCTTGCAGGCATCACCACCATGTCGGCCACGCTGACGTCGGGCTTCGCCATTGCGGTGCTGTCATTCCTTCCCGCGGATCCCGGAGGGCTGCTGAGCGAAAAAGTCGTCTTCAGCGCCCTCGCCGTCATCGTGGCCCTCGTCTCTGCCGCCATCAGCTTCCTGCTCGTGCTCGCGGCCCTCGGCCGCTTCCGCACCGGCGGCAGCCTGTCCAGATTCTTCCGATACCAGCTGGCGGCACTCGGGGCCGGCGGCGGGCTCGGCCTCGGCTTCGTTCCCGCCATGACAGACGCGGCTCCGATCTGGTGGGTGGTTGCAATCGCCGCCGGCCTCGGACTCATCGCCGTCTGCCTGCTCACATTCCGTAAGGCCCGTTATCCGATTCTCGACCGCCCTCCCTACCCCAATGCAGCATTGGCCGAAGGCAGCGTTATCGACTACTGGTCCGGTTCCTCGGCAAGAGCACCGAGCCTGACCGTGGTTCACTTCGTCGATAACAAGGGCCGGGACCGCTGGGCCCGTCACCTCGTCCAGCAGGGGCCTTCACTACGAGGTACTGTCGGCCAGGTGATCTATGACCGCCACCGACCTGAGCGGACTCGGCGCTTTGCCGTCACCCAGCAGCTCTTCGACCTCCGCCCACCGCATGAGATCCGAGAGAATCCGACGTCCCGGTCGGGCACCATCTTCCCGATGTCTCCCGACCCTCGCCCGCCGCGCCCGCACTGACCCGAACACCCATACTCAGCTGAACCCGCCCTACCCACACCCGCCCCGACGATCGTTTCTGAACCTAAACTGGTCGCGACCACATTTTTCACTGAAATCAGGCCTTCATTCCTGAGAGCGAATACCCGATCCAGGACTCAAAACGACTTTCCTGAGAGTTTTCCAGTGACGCATGTCACATTTGCATTCAGCTGACCTCCAGCCCACTCCCAGAATCGGGTCCCAGACTGGAGCCATGACTACAGCACAAAACGACACCGACATCGAAGCCACCCTGCTCGTTGTCGATGATGAGCCCAATATCCGCGAACTCCTGTCCACCAGTCTCCGCTTCGCCGGCTTCGACGTCGTCTCCGCCGCCAACGGCGCCGAGGCGCTGCGCCTGGCCGAGCAGACCGACGTCGACCTCCTCGTCCTCGACGTCATGCTCCCGGACATGGACGGCTTCACCGTCACCCGCCGACTGCGCCAGATCGGTATGAACGCCCCCGTCGTGTTCCTCACCGCCCGTGATGACACCTCGGACAAGATCACCGGTCTGACCGTCGGCGGTGACGACTATGTGACGAAGCCCTTCAGTCTCGAAGAGGTCGTCGCCCGCATCCGCGCCGTCCTCCGCCGCACCCGCAATCTCGAGGACGAGGAGAACGCCGTCATCGTGGCGGGCGACCTCGAACTCGACGACGATACCCATGAGGTCCGCCGCTCCGGCATCCTCATCGACCTTTCCCCCACCGAGTTCAAGCTGCTGCGCTACCTCATGCTCAACACGAACCGCGTCCTGTCGAAGTCGCAGATCCTCGACCACGTGTGGGAATACGACTTCGGCGGAGACACCGGAATCGTCGAGTCCTATATCTCCTACCTGCGCCGCAAGATCGACGTCACTCCGGAGACGGATGCCGCCGGCCACCCCGTCGAGATGGAGTGGACACCGATGATCCAGACCAAGCGCGGGGTCGGCTACATGCTGCGCACACCGGAATCCAAGTAGTCGTCCATGCAAGGACGATAGATTACATACGTGGCAATAGAATCCCGTCCCTCCCGTCCCGGCTTCTGGGAAGAATGGTCTCTGACCACCAAGCTGCTGGCCATCATGATGCTGCTCATGCTGCTCGTCCTCACGGGGACGAGCGCTTGGGTGTTGGAGAACCTGCGCGACAGCCTCGTCCAGCGCACCGATGAACGACTCATCAGCGCCTCCGAGACCCTGGCGAAGCAGGCCTACCAAGATGTGTTCCAGAAGGCCGAACTCCAGTCCGGGGACGACGACGCCGAGGATGCGCCGTCGTCGACGACGATCGATTCGAATTCCTGGGATCAGCTCAAGAGCCTCCTGCCGGGCGGATTCTATGTGCAGTTCTACAACACGGACGGGGATCCGATCCGCGACCCCGTCGCCCCGGAGCCGCAGAACCATCCGATCCTGCCGAAGATCAACGAGAAGGAAGTCTATTCGCGCGGCGGCGAGCCATTCACCGTCGCCGGAACGAGTTCGCAGTGGCGGGCCCGGGCGATGAAGGTGAAGAACACCGACGTGCTCGTGTCCATCGCGGTGCCTTTCGACCGCGAAGTCGACAACATCAACGAGCGGGCCCGGAACACGATGATCGGCATCGGCCTGTTGGCCCTGGCGATGGTCGCCGGAGTCGGCTATTGGGCGATCAACAACACGTTCCGGCCGCTGCGCGATATCGAGAAGACCGCCTCCCGCATCGCCGCCGGCGACTTGTCCCAACGTGTGCCCAGCTATCCGCGCAACACCGAGCTCGGGCGGCTGTCGGCGGCACTGAATACGATGCTCGGGCGCATCGAGGACTCTTTCGACGGGCAGACCCGCTCGGAGAAGCGCATCCGCCAGTTCGTCTCCGACGCCTCGCACGAGCTGCGCACGCCCCTGGTCACGATCCGCGGTTATGCGGAGCTGTACCGGCAGGGTGCGATCACGAAGTCCGAGGACGTCGCCAATGCAATGGAGCGGATGGAGTCCGAGGCCAAGCGCATGGGCGTCCTCGTCGACGATCTCGTCGTCCTGGCCAGGCTCGACGAGCAGCGTGCCGCCGAGATCGGTCCGGTCGATCTGCACAAGGTCGTCCGCGATGCCGCCGCCGATGCCGCGGCACAGGCCCCGGACCGCGATATCAGCTTCATCGGACTCGACGGTGAGGACGCCCAGCCCGTGCCGATGATCCGCGGCTCCGAATCGAAGATCCGCCAGGTCATCGTCAACCTCGCCGGCAACGCCGTGCGGCACACCCCCGAGCATGCGGCGATCGAGTTCGCCGTCGGCGTCGTCGGTCTCCCCGAGTCCGTCGACCCCGATTCCGCGGACACCGGCGAGATCCGCGAGGGCGGCGCCCGCGGCCAGAACGGTCGCAATGGTGCGAAGAGCGGGGCGAAGGACAAACCCCGTGAACGCGGGTTCGTCACCGGAGGGGTCCGCATCTTCCGCCGAGGCGACTCCGCCGGACACGACCAAACCGACACCCAACCGACCCCCCGGACCGCTGCACAGTCCCCGACCAAGCCCGACCGTCAGGTGGGTCCCGAGAGCCCCGCCGCGAATGCGGAGCGGGGAGAGGGGCAGCACAACGGGCAGCTCAGGACACCGTCCGGATCGCAGTCGGCGCAACCCACCGGTCCTCAGAATTCCGGATCGCAGAGTGGGGCAGCGGCCGATTCCCAGACTGCGGCGCAGTCCGAATCTTCAGCCGGACCCCAGTCGGGACCTCAGTCCAAGGCTCCCGAGCCGGCGAACATCGTCCCCGATGTCACGGCTGCCGGATCGATCACGGTCGATGAGTCACTGCGAGGATTCCCCAACGGCAGGGTCCGCTTCGAGGTCAGGGACCACGGTGACGGTATCGACCCCGAGGTGGTCCCGCGCATCTTCGAGCGCTTCTACCGCCTCGACGTGTCCCGGACCAGGGACACCGGCGGATCCGGACTCGGGCTGTCGATCGTCAAGGCAATCGTGGAGAACCACCATGGTGCGATCTCCGTCCACGAAACTCCGGGCGGCGGTGCGACGTTCCGCATCGACCTGCCCATCTCCGACAACGGCGAAACCACTGCGGACACGCGAAAGGATGAGCGATGAACGAGAACACCGACCCTCAGAATCCGGATGAGGTGTCCCGCAGCTCCCGATCGGATGATCGGACACCGCGTCCGTCGGGGAATCAGGGCAGCGGTTCCGCCGCCGGGGGACGTCGCAGCCCATCGGCCGGTGGCTACCGCGGGTCAGGAGCCGAGGTTCCGCGCACCTTCCCGTCCCAACCCAACGGCCCTGCACGCGTCAGTCCACCGGTCGCACCGCCCGAGAGACGCCCCGACGTTCCGTCGACTCAGGCACAGAACCCTGTGGACGGTTCCCCTCACCGAGGCGGCTCTCCCTCCCAGCAGCCGTCGCCGTATCAGCCGAACGGGCAGCAGCACTCTTCGTACCAGCCAGGCAGCCAACAGCAGGGACACCAGAGCGCCCACGGCAATTACGGCAGCCAATCGCAGCCGGGTCGGCAGAACGTCCAGGCGAATCAGACTCAGAACCAATCTCCATACGGGCAGTCCCAGCAGAACGGTCCGCAGTCGTATCAGGGCCAGAACGCCAACGGACAGAACAGCACCGGCTCGTCTGCCACCGGCACCGGAGCCCCGGCAGGAGCCGGCGCAGCGGCAGGGGCCGGAGCAGCAGCTGCTGGCGCTGGTGCCTATCACGCCGGGGCGAACTCTCAGCAGACAGGTTCCGCCGACTATCCAGCCGCTCCTGGCCACCCGAACGGCCCCCAGAACCCGCACGGTCCCGGGTACCCGAACGCTCCGGGCCAACAGCCTGGTTCCGGTCAGCAGGTCGCATCGAACCAACAGAACGCTCCCGGCCAGCCCACCGGTTCCAACGCCTACTCGGCGGCACCCGGCTCGGGCCCCTATTCCTCGGAATTCTCGGCCGTCGGTTCCCAGCCCGGACCCGGTGGGCCGGTGAATCCCAACGGACCCGGTGGTCCGTACGGACCGGACGGGTTCGGTCCGTACGGCGCTCAGCAGCCGCCTCGGCGAGAGAAGAAAGGACCCGGTTGGGGTGCGACGATCGCGATCGGCCTGGTGGCCGCGCTCCTCGGTGGGGCTCTCGCGTTCGGAGGAAACTATGCGCTCTCGGCGCTGCAGCAGGACGAACCGCGCAAGGTCGCCGAGGAGACGATCGAGACCCCCGATTGGACGCAGGTCGCTGAGAAGACCTCGGACAGTGTGATGTCGATCCAGGTCGGCACTCGAGGCCAGGTCCAGGGACTCGGCTCGGGTGCGCTGTACGACGATCAGGGCCACGTCATCACGAACAACCACGTCGTCGCGCCCGCGGACACCCCCGACGGCGAGATCGCCGTGACCATGAAGAACGGTGAGACGACGGAGGCGAAGATCGTCGGACGCGATCCTTCGACCGATATCGCCGTCATCAAGCTCGAACAGGTGCCCGACGGGGTGAAACCTCTGGTCATCGGCGATTCGAAGAAGCTGACCGTGGGCGATCCAGTGATGGCCCTGGGCAATCCGCTCGGTCTGGCCAACACCGTGACCACCGGCATCGTCTCCGCGCTCGACCGTCCGGTGTCGACGGAGAACATCGGCGAGGATGCCTCCTCGCAGGAGAAGGAGATGACGATCACGAACGCCATCCAGACCGATGCGGCGATCAACCCCGGCAACTCGGGTGGACCGCTGGTCAATGGTGATGGCCAGTTCATCGGCGTGAACTCGGCGGCCGCATCGCTGAGCCAGGGCGAGGGAGGTCAGTCCGGGTCGATCGGCATCGGATTCGCGATCCCCGCGAACCAGGCTGTCATGATCGCCGATCAGCTCATCTCCTCCGGCAAGGCCAAGCATCCGTTCCTCGGCATCACTCTCACCGACGGGCACATCAACAGCGGCGGGATCAGCCGAGGCAGCGCCAAGGTGCAGTCCGTGGCCGGTGGATCCCCCGCGGCCAAGGCCGGAGTCAAAGACGGAGACGACATCGTCGAGGTGGCCGGAACCAAGGTGAACAACGCCATCGCCCTGCGTGCCCTCGTCCGCGCTCAGCCGGTGAACACCCCGGTCGAGATCACCGTGGTCCGCGGCGGGAAGGAACAGAAGCTCGACGTCACGCTCGTGCTGCAGTAGGCACGTCGCCGAGGCGGTCCGCTGGCTCAGCGGTCAGCCGCCCGAACGTTCACCACTCGAGCGTCCGCGCTTGGGGATCCGATCGTGACTCAGCCACCTGGAGGGTGTGGACAGCCGAACGCTGTCCACACCCTCCTTTCGTGCTCTTCCCCTCCTCTGTCGCGTCAGCCGACACTGATGTCGTCTCGCCCGACCGCGGCGGAACGTCTCTGACCAAGAGGAGTGATGATGAGTTTCGAAGTCGACGCCGAACGCGTCCAATCCGCTGCCACAGCCGCCGCGAACACCTCCCGCAATCTCGTGTCCGAATCCGACACGATGATGCGCAATCTGCTCGCCCTCCAGGAATGCTGGCGCGGCAGTGCGGCCCAGAACTTCCAAGCCGTGGTCAACCAGTGGGAGCGTGCGCAGAAGCAGCTCATGGAATCGCTCAACTCCGTCCACGGAGCGCTCCACACTGCGGCCCGGCAGTACTCCGAAGTCGAGGTGGCGAACTCGCGTCTCTTCGCCCCCTGAGCCGATCGGATTCGAGCGCCGGGACCTCTGCCGCTCATCCCCGAGTTTCTGCGGCCGGGATCTGTTCGTTCTCGTAGTCGGCGTCTGGCAAACTATCAGCCTTTCTCAGTAGACTTGAGAGCGATAGTTCGCGGCGGTGTTGGCCAAGAATCTCCGGACCGGAGTGGATCGGGTTGGCAGCGTCGGGTCAAACCAATGCAGGAGTCGACTACGGATGAGTATCTTCCAACGGATCGCGACGATCTTCGGTGCCAAGGCCAACAAAGCTCTGGACAAGGCCGAAAACCCCAACGAAACCCTTGACTATTCGTACCAGAAGCAGCTGGAGCTGCTGCAGAAGGTCCGTCGTGGTGTTGCCGATGTCGCCACCAGCCGCAAGCGCCTCGAGCTGCAGATCAACCAGCTCGAACAGCAGCAGAACAAGCTCTCCGGTCAGGCCGAGAAAGCCATGCAGATCGGTCGCGAAGACCTCGCTCGCGAGGCACTGACCCGCAAGTCGGGGCTGACCCAGCAGATCACCGACCTGCAGACCCAGCACGAAGGACTGCAGGGCGAGGAGCAGAAGCTCACTCTCGCCTCGCAGCGTCTCCAGGCCAAGGTCGACGCGTTCCGCACGAAGAAGGAGACGCTGAAGGCCACGTACAACGCTGCCGACGCACAGACCAAGATCGGCGAGGCGTTCTCGGGCATCTCGGAAGAGCTCGGTGACGTCGGACTCGCCGTCCAGCGCGCCGAAGACAAGACCGCGTCGCTGCAGGCGCGGGCCGGTGCCGTCGATGAGCTCCTCGCTTCGGGTGCCCTCGACGACGTCACGGGAACCCAGAAGGACGACATCACCGCCCAGCTCGACTCCCTCTCCAGCGAGAACGACGTCGAGATGGAACTCCAGCGGATGCGTGACTCCCTGCCTGCCGGGTCCGAGAAGCAGGACCAGAAGTCGCTCGAGGGTGAGGATCAGCAATGATCATCCGCATCATGGGCGAAGGACAGTTCGACGTCAAGAACGTCGACCAGGACCTGCTCCAGAAGTACGACAACCAGGTCGAAGATGCCGTCAACGCCGGCAACGAGGAAGCCGCCCGCACCGCGCTGAGCGCCCTCCATGACTACGTCACGGCCAACGGGCAGCCCGTCGCCGATGACTACCTCGGATCCTCCGATGTCGTCATCCCCTTCGTCGACGCCACCTTGGCCGAGATCGCCGAACTGCTCACCGGCGAGGGTTTCATCCCGGACCCGGCCTGAAACCACAGAGCACCGAAATGCACCCGGCCCATTGTCTTCGACAGTGGGCCGGTTCTGCCACTGCCAGAGAGGAACCCCGATGAAGAATCGCTTCGTCAAAGACAACGGACTGACCATGCGGATGGGATGGACGATCTTCCTCAACGGCCTCATCTATGTCGTCCTCATCCTCGCGATCTGGTGGATCTTCGGACAGAACATTCCCGGAGTCATCATCGCCGTCCTCATCAGCGCCGGCGCGTTCTTCTTCCAGTGGTACTTCTCCGACAAGATCGCCATGCGTGCCATGGGCGGACGAGAGGTCTCCCCCGAGGAGGCTCCGGAGCTGCATACGATCGTCGACCGACTCTGCCAGCTGGCCGATTCGACGAAACCCCGCGTGGCCGTCTCGAACTCTCCGATTCCCAATGCCTTCGCCACCGGCCGCTCCCCTGAGCGCTCGGTGGTGTGCGTGACCCGTGGTCTGCTCGAGAAGCTCGACCGTGATGAGGTCGAGGTCGTGCTCGCCCATGAGCTCTCACACGTCGCTCACCGCGATGTCACGGTGATGACCGTTGCCGGCGTCACCGGTGTCGTCGCCGCACTGATGATGCGCGCCGGTTACTACATGAGCTTCGGACGGTCGAACAACAATAACAACGGCATTCCGATCCAGCTGCTCTTCATCCTCGTCGGAGCCGTCGTCTACGGGCTCTCGTTCGTCCTCATCCGCGCCCTCTCCAGGTATCGCGAGTTGGCCGCCGATCGCGCAGCAGCCATCCTCACCGGTGCACCGTCGACCCTGGCGTCGGCGCTGACGAAGCTCAGCGGAGATATGGCCAAGATCCCGGAGAAGGATCTGCGGTCGTCCGCCTCGGCGAACCACCTCGCTCTCATCCCCGCCATCAGCGGAAAGGCCGCCTTCGGTCAGCTCTTCTCCACTCACCCCTCACTCGAGAAGCGACTGGAGCAGCTGGCCCAGATCTCCGCCCAGCTCTCCCGCCCCGAGTAAGCACCAACCGCACCCTTCGAACTGCGCATCACCGGAATAGGAGCTCCATGGGATTCTTCGACGCACTGCTCGGCCGGTCCAAACCGAAACGGGCCAACCTCGACGACCTCTTCGCCCTGCCGCCGGCGGCACTGACTCTGCAGGCTGCGACCGGCTTCACCCCCACCGGTGTCGGGGCCGTCGCCTTCCGTCAGGTCGAGGGAGCCGCGTTCCAATCCGCCGAGTCCGAAAGCGTCGCCCTCATCGGCTCCGACCCGGCCGCCTCGGTGAGGCAGGAGAACGACGGGTTCGGGTTCACGTGGCAGGTCGTGGCCGACGAGAACGCCGAGGTGGTCAACCTCGTCACGAACATCCACGCCGTGAACTCCGCGCTGGTCAATCAGGGCTTCGACACGATGCTGCTGTGCACAACCGTGTACTTCGTCCATCCCGATGGGCGTCGGATGGCGTTGGTCTACCAGTACAAGCGCGGGACTTTCTATCCGTTCGTGCAGTTGGGACCGAAGCAGCGGGACAATCCCCTGGAGATCCAGGTCAAGGGCATCCTCTCGAACGAGCTGCCGTTCGAAGAGGACACGTCGAACTGGTCGGCGCTGTGGGACGCCCCGGGCATCAACGACACCCCGGGAGCTCCTGAACTGCAGTAGGCAGTTCAGACCGAACAGAGAACAGTTCAGCCGGAACAGAGAGCAATTCAGTCCGAACAGACAGGTGGAGGGCGTCCCTGCAGGGACGCCCTCCACTCATATCCGAAACTGTCAGCCTTCCTCAGCTGCCACCTCGATGACTTCGCCGAGAGCTTCGATACGATCGCCGGGACGGATCGTAGCACCGCGGCGGGTCTCGACCTCGCCGTTGACGCTGACCTCACCGTCGGCGATCATGTCCTTGGCCATGGCACCGTGTTCGGCGATTCCGTGGAGCTTGAGCAGCTGACCGAGTCTGATCGACTCGCCGCGGATCTCGATCGTGTCCATCAGAAGATGTCTCCGAATCCGTCGAACAGGCCGCCGCCGTCACCGCCGTCACCTCCGAAGAAGCCGCCACCGTCACCGCCGCCCATGTCTCCGCCCATATCGCCACCGGCGTCGCCCATGTCGCCGCCGTAGGCGCCGTCCCAGCCGCCGCCCATTCCGCCGAACATCATGGCACCCATGAGGACGCCGGGCAGCAGGCCGGAGCCGGCGTAGGAGTTGAAGTAGCCGCGGTTGTATTCGGCGTAGGCCGGCCCGGCCTCCCAGTAAGCGCGACGGGTGTGTCCGTCACCGGTGACGACCTTGCGCACCAGCGGATCGGCGCCGACGGCGACGCGTTCGGCGTCGGCGGCGCACACGGGTACGGGGCGCAGCTGGCCGCCGGCCGGAGCCCAATCGATGTCTTCGACCGAGGGGCCGTGCTGCGGGTTGAAGAAGCAGGGCGGACGACGCACCGGCAGGGGTTTGCCATCGACCCGGGCGCGAACGCATTTTGCGGCATAGCGACCGTCTTCGAGCGCCTCGGTGACGTGGCGGATGTCAGTGGGTTCGGAGACCTTCGCGAGTGTCTCCTTTGCGATGTCGTACGAGTCGAGCGCCTGCTTGTAGTCCTGCGCTCCGCCCGTGTCGAGGTCAACGCCAGCGGTGATGACGTCGAGTTCGGCGACTTCCTCACCGAATGCGGTGACGTCCTCTTCAGCGGTCTTCTTCACCTGCTGAAGTTCAGCGGCGTGCAATTCCTGCTGCCGCTTCTTCTCCTTGCGGTGACCGATGAAGAAAACGGCCCCGAGAACTACGAGCAGCAACAGAAATACTTCAGTCACGATCCATGCCTCCCAGGCTAGCTTTGTCCTCGAACAGTATGCCCGATGAAACTGGAAGACGTCTGAGCCTGTGCCCCACATCTGCTCAGTCCCCGGCCGTCGATGACGGCTCAGACCCAGACGGTCGAAGACCGGTGCATGCAGGTCTCGCGACGCCGTTGCGCGCGGGTCATCGAACACCGTCGCTCGCCCAGTGCGCCACCGCCTCAGACGGCCAGTCCCCCACCGCCTCAGACGAGGGCCACGAGACCTTTGACCAAGGCCGCGATCCCGCCTCCGAAAGCGAGGACGAGCATCCCGATCCGCGCTGCGCCCACGTCGATATGCCGGGAGAGCCAATCGCCTCCGGCGAGGCCCGCCACAAGGACGACTCCGAGTCCGATCCAGACTCCGAGCTCCAGGTGAGGCCAGGTCCCTCCGTCGATGATCACCTTCATCACCACCGCCGAGGCGGTCCCGACGACGAGGAAAGGCTGCAGGGTGGCTGCGAACGACCGTTGTTCCCAGTTCGTCAGCACAGCGTAGGCGCTCACCGCCGGTCCCCCGGCTCCTGCCGCGGCAGACATCGCCCCGGAGAAGAGACCGGCCGTCAGGCGTGTGCCGATGTTCGCGGGGATCGTCCGCCCCAGTTTCCCCAAGGTCAGCGAGCTGATGAGGGAGACGATGATGAGCGCGCCGATGAGGATCTGCAGCGGTGGGGTGGGCATCGATGACGACAGGAGTGCGCCGGGGACGGTGCCGATCACCGCGCCCAAGGCAAGATGTCGGAAAGGCGGCCATTCCACCTCGGCGGAGGTGCGGACGAAGACGGAGAATGAGGCGAGGATTCCGCAGATGTTGACGAGGATGACGCCGCTGAACGGATCGAGGAGGAGGACGAGGAAGGGACCGCTGACCAGGCCGAATCCCATCCCGGTGACGCGCTGGGACAATGCGCCGAGGAACATGGCGAAGAGGATGAGCACGACGACGGGTTCCACTCGGTCGAGTTTAGTCCAGCCCGATTCCCGGCTGATCCTCAGTCTCACCGCTGATCGCGGGGTTAGAGTATTCACCATGAATGCCAGTCCCCTCTGGTCGCGGTTCAGCGCAGATCCCCGCTCGTATGGGCAGGTCCGGGCCTCTGATGCCGATCGCGCGGTCGTCAGTGATGTCCTCTCGGAGGGTTATGCTCTCGGTCAGCTCGACGTTGAGGAGTTCGATGAACGCACCGAGGCGGCTGCGAAGATCAAGACGCTCGGTGAAGTCCCAGCGCTGATCGAGGACCTCGTCCTCGCCGATCCGGCCGAGGTCGAGCCTGGCAAGCTCGATGATGCGGGCCGTGCGCAGGCACTGGCTCGCCTCGAGGCAGAGCGGGTGCCGATCACGCCGGAGCAGATCGATGCCGCGGCGCATAAGTACTACCGAGATCGGGTGCGTCGTGCACTGCTCGGTGCTGTTGCAGGGCCGGTCGGGATCGTGCTGGCGATCTGGGCGATCTCGTCGATCGCATCTGGAGGGTTCATCTTCTTCTGGCCGATCTTCGTCATCATTCCCACGCTGCTCGGCGGACTGGGACACATCGCGCGCAAGGATGAGATCATCCGCAACCGGAAGAAGGAGCTCACCCGCAGAGCCCGGGCCCAGCTCGGTGATGCTGAGGCCAAACGACAGCTCGAGGAGGGTGAGCCTCCCGAGCGGGATTATGAAGCGGACTTCGGTACGGGCCTGCAGCCGCCGCATCCGTCTCATCCGCCGTACTCTCCCGGACAGATCTCACGACGGGAAGAGCGGGACCGGCGCCAATCGCATCGCCGCCATAACCGCGACAATCCCTGGGACTGAGGTTACGTTCCGGGTCTGGCAGGGTCTGGGCCTCTTCAGGCCCTGAAACTCCGTTTCCTACTCAGACCGGGAACCTCCGGGACCGTCTCAGGCCGGGCACGTCCGGAACCGTTTCAGACTTGGAAGATCCGGATCTGTCCGAACTCCTGTGCTTTGTGCGTGGTGAACCACATCGTGTGCGAGAAGTGCCGCAGGTCGTCGCCGTCGGCCTCGGCCTGCCAGTATCCCCACGCGGCCGCGGCTTTGCCGTGGGTGATCGCTGCTTCGAGGTGGCCGACCTCGTGAGAATGGCCGGACAACTTCAACAGCGCTTCGACGACGGCTTCCCGGCCCGTGTGGGTCTCGACGTCGGAAGGGTGAACGACCTGGAGCACGCAATCGTCGGCGATCACCTCGTTGAGTGCTTCTCTGTCGCCGTTGAAGAGATTCTCCTCGAACGTTGCAACGAAGACGTTCTTCGGACTGTTTCCGCAGGCGTCGGTTCCGGTGAAGGTCATGGACCCAGCCTATGCGGGCCCGAGCGGTGTCACAACGGGTCGGCGGGCCGCCTCGGCGATGATGGTCGCCGACGCACGACGAGCGGACACTTCCGCGTGAACGATCTGACCGTCGGGCCGGGACCCGAGAGTCCGAGCACGAAATCGGCCGTGCCGGCACCTTTGCGGGCACCGGCACGGCCGATCGAACAAGCGGTGGCTATCAGAAGCCCATGCCGCCCATTCCACCCATTCCGTCCATACCGGCAGCTGCGTCTGCACCTGCGGCGGCCTTTTCGGGCTTGTCGGCGACGACCGACTCGGTGGTGAGGAACAGACCGGCGATCGAGGCGGCGTTCTGCAGGGCAGAGCGGGTCACCTTGACCGGGTCGTTGATGCCGGCGGCCAGCAGGTCCTCGTACTCACCGGTGGCGGCGTTGAGACCGAATCCGGCTTCGAGGTTGGCGACCTTGTCGGCAACCACACCGGCTTCGAGGCCGGCGTTCGTGGCGATCTGCTTCAGCGGGGCTTCGATGGCAACCTTGACGATGTTGGCACCGGTGGCCTCGTCTCCCTCGAGTGCGAGGTCGGCGAATGCGGCCTTGCCAGCCTGGATGAGCGAGACGCCGCCACCGGCGACGATTCCCTCTTCCACAGCAGCCTTGGCGTTGCGCACGGCATCTTCGATGCGGTGCTTGGTTTCCTTGAGCTCAACCTCGGTGGCGGCTCCGGCCTTGATGACTGCAACACCGCCGGCCAGCTTGGCCAGACGTTCCTGCAGCTTCTCACGGTCGTAGTCGGAGTCCGAGTTCTCGATCTCGGCGCGGATCTGAGCGACCCGTCCGGCGATCTCCTCGGCGTCTCCGGCGCCCTCGACGATGGTGGTCTCGTCCTTGGTGATGACGACCTTGCGGGCGGTGCCCAGGAGATCGGTGGTCACGCTGTCGAGCTTGAGCCCGACTTCCTCGGACACGACCTGGCCACCGGTGAGGATGGCGATGTCGGCGAGCTGAGCCTTGCGACGGTCACCGAAGCCCGGAGCCTTGACGGCCACGGACTTGAAGGTGCCCTTGAGCTTGTTCAGCACCAGGACGGCCAGGGCTTCGCCCTCGACGTCTTCGGCGATGATGAACAGCGGCTTGTTGGACTGCTGGACCTTCTCGAGGACGGGCAGCAGGTCCTTCACGTTCGAGATCTTGGAGTTGACGATGAGGATGTAGGGATCCTCAAGGACAGCTTCCTGGCGATCGGTGTCGGTGACGAAGTAACCGGAGATGTAGCCCTTGTCGAAGCGCATACCCTCGGTCAGTTCGAGCTCGAGTCCGAAGGTGTTGGACTCCTCGACGGTGACGACGCCTTCCTTGCCGACCTTGTCGATGGCCTCGGCGATCAGTTCACCGATTGCGGGATCTCCGGCGGAGATGCCAGCGGTAGCGGCGATCTGTTCCTTGGTCTCGATGTCGATGGCGTTGTTCAGCAGGACGTTCGTGACGGCTTCAACGGCCTTCTCGATGCCTCGCTTGAGGCTGAGCGGATCAGCACCGGCTGCCACGTTGCGCAGGCCTTCGCGGACGAGGGCCTGTGCGAGCACGGTTGCGGTGGTGGTTCCGTCGCCTGCGACGTCGTCAGTTTTCTTGGCGACTTCCTTGACGAGTTCGGCGCCGATCTTCTCGTAGGGGTCCTCGAGTTCGATCTCCTTGGCAATGGAGACGCCATCGTTGGTGATGGTCGGTGCGCCCCACTGCTTTTCGAGCACGACATTGCGACCGCGGGGTCCAAGGGTCACCTTGACCGCGTCCGCAAGCTGGTTGAGGCCAGCTTCGAGTCCTCGACGAGCTTCTTCGTCGAATGCAATCATCTTTGCCATAGTGGCTTAGATCCTCCCTGATGGAGTGGAGTGGGAATCCAGAGCAGTCATCAACGCCCGCGACGGCAGAGAGTGTGTCCGCATGTTCCATTCCACATATGGACCACGCTCTCGAGACGACTGGTGGGAACCCATCGGTTTTCACCAGTACTAGATTTAGCACTCTCCCCATGCGAGTGCAAATGTTTGTCGCCCGCCAAGATGGGCGAGGGCAGTTCAGATCCGCGAGTTGTCGGCGCGCGATGGAGGCGCAGCGGGCAGTTCGGCCCAGCGCGAAACGCTTGGCGCAGGCCCGATTGCCCACGATTTCGAACAGCCCAGTTTAGGGCGAGTAGCCCTGTTTTCAACATGGGCTGCTCAACTCACACTGGGCTGAATCGAAGTCCAGGCGCGCGGGTGCACCCGACGCGGCCCCCGCGCCCCGCGGGCACTGAAAAGCGCCGAGCAGTTGCCTGCTCGGCGCTTCCCCCGTGCGGTTGGCGCCGGTCGGCCCGAAGGCCGTTCCGACTCCCCGCCGCAGCGGATCAGAAAACTGTGCTGACAGCAGCCAGTCTCAGAGGAGGGTGACGGACTCCGCCTGAGGACCCTTTTGTCCTTCTCCAACTTCGAACTGAACCTGCTGGCCCTCTTCGAGAGAGCGGTAGCCGTCCATCTGGATTGCGCTCCAGTGAACGAACACGTCCTGGTTGTCGCCTTCAAGGGTGATGAATCCATAGCCCTTTTCAGCGTTGAACCACTTGACGGTACCTTGTGCCATTACTTCTCCATACAGTGCAGTGCCATTGAAATCCCGCATCGCAGCCGCGATCAGATGACCCCACCCGAGATACGGAAGCTAGTAAAACTCAACTGACCCCGCGACTTCTCTCATTGACCTCTAGAGAATAATCTCGGTGAAGCACGAATAGAACACAAGGTGCTGTGCTTGCCTAGCTGTTGCAACTCTACCGCAGGCACGCATCCCGCCTAGAGTGGTTCAGCACTGTTATAGATTCGTTATCTAAGGGTTTCTGCCCAGTTCACAGCAGGGATCGCGGCGAATGAAATCAGACCGTTCGGTCAGAAATTCGCCGAGGCGGCCCGCACGGTCACGACCCGACCGCAACCGAGGAGTCCCGCCGACTCATGCCCTTACGACCGAAGCGGCCGAGCCCGAACCGATCCCGCCGACTCAGCTGCGCTGCCGCGCCGCCGAACCGCATAGGATCACTCCGAGTCCCCGCCTTCGCTGGACTCGGGTCCGCGATCGGCGATGTCCGAACAGATGACGACGGTGACGTCGGCTTCGAAGTCGGACGAGGCCTCCGTGGCAGAGACTCCCAGCGACTTGGCGACGAGCTTGGCCTGGGACGCGTTCTCTTCGCCGTTGTAGTACACGGTCGAATCAGTGAGGTTCGTCGAATAGTTGCCGACCTGCCCGAGTTTCCAGCCCTTCTCCTCGACCGCCTCGGAGAACTTCTTCGCAGCACCGGAGACGCCGGAGCCGTTGAGCACGTCGACGGTGATCGAGTCGTCTGCGACGCTGACCTCGCTCTCACTCGGCGAGGGTTCGGCCGACGCCGATTCGGAGGCCGGAGGGTCGGCGATCTTCGACTCGGGATTGCCCATCGAGGAGAAGATGATGTTGATGGCGGCCACGACCAGCAGGACGGCGACCAGGGCGAGGATGATGACCAGCGAGATGGCACCGATGTTCGACGACGCCGCGGACTCCTGTCGATGGGCACCGCTGCGCCGGCCGGGCTCGATCTCGTCGAATTCGTCGGTCATGTCTACCTCGAGACGCGGGCTTGGGCGCGTTCGCTCTGCCGCGTGCTGCGGATTCGGCGAAGGCGCTTGACCAGCATGGGGTCGCTGGCCAGAGCTGCAGGGTTGTCGAGAAGCGAGTTCAGTATCTGGAAGTAGCTGGTGGCTGACATATCGAAGCGCTCACGGATCGCGTGGTCCTTGGCGCCTCCGTATTTCCACCACCGCCGCTCGAACTCCAAAACGGCCACCTCGAGCTCGCTCAGTTCTGAGGTGTCGTCGTTCGGCGGCATAGAGGTTGTGCTCCTTCGAGAGGTGTCTGTGCTTCTATATTATCGCCCGATCGGCGGTACTGAAATTTCCGGCGCGCCGCCGCGGATGTGAGGTCGGTCCCCGAACGGCCCAAGTCAGTCCCCAACTAACCGCACCACCCCGCCGCACGGCACCGGATCGGTGGCCATGACGACGGGGTGAAGAGAACGACCTTCGCCGAGGCGGGGCCGCCTCGGCGAACCGGGTGACCCGATCACGAGGATCGGATCGGCCCCACATTCGACCGCAAGAGCAGGGCCGCCTCGGCGGGGAAAAGGATCAGCGGATGCGGATATTGACCTGCTTGATCTGGGTGAATCCTTCGAGCATGCCTTCCAGCGATGCCTCTCGCCCGAATCCGGAGGTCTTCATGCCGCCGTAAGACTGGCCGGCCAGCTGGCCGCCGCCCTGGTTGACCTGAACCCAGCCGGATTCGATCCGGTTGGCCATGGTCAGGGCCGCGTCGACGTCCTTGGTGAAGACGAAGGCCGCGAGTCCGAAGTCGGAGTCGTTGGCCATGTCGATGACCTCGTCGATGTCCTTCCACGGGATGACCGAGAGGACGGGGCCGAAGATCTCTTCACGGCTGGTCTGCCAGTCGTTCTTCGCCTTCGAGAAGATCACGGGAGCGTGGTAGAAGCCGGGTTCGCCGACTTCCAGCGAATCGGAGCCGTCGTAGGCGATCTCGACGCCGTCCATCGACTTGCCCATCTCGATATAGCTGGCGACCTGGTCGTACTGCTTCTCGTTGATGATGCAGCCGATGTCGGTGGACTCATCGCGGGGGTCGCCGACCTTCATCTTCGACACCGCGTCGACGAGCTTGGACAGGAAATCGTCGTAGATGTCTTCGTGGAGGAACAGACGCGACCCCATGGTGCACGACTGGCCCTGGCGGGCGAAGCGGGTCGACAGCAGCACCTGCTCGAGGGTGTCGTCGTCGTTCGAGTCCGGGAAGATGATGTTCGGGGACTTGCCGCCGAGCTCCATCGACGAATGCGCGAGACGACCGCCGGCCACCTCGGCGACGTGACGGCCGACGCTCGTCGATCCGGTGAACGAGACCTTGTCGACGTCGGGGTGGACGTTGAGGGCCTCACCGATGACCGAGCCCTTGCCGGTGACGACGTTGAGCACACCGGCGGGCAGGATGTCGGCGATGATCTCGGCCATCTTGAGGATGGTCAGCGGTGCATCCTCGGCGCATTTGAGGACGATCGTGTTGCCGGCGGCGATCGCGGCGGGGGTCTTGAAGGCGGCGATCATCAGCGGCGAGTTCCACGGCAGAATGCCGGCGACGACACCCAGCGGCACACGCTTGGTGTACTGGAGCTGCTTGTCTCCGGCGGGCAGGGTGTTGCCCTTGACCTCACCGGCGACGCCGCCCATGTAGCGGAACAGGTCGGCCAGGGTGATCGTCTCCGGGCGAGCCTGGGTGCGGATCGCGTTTCCGGTGTCGAGAGCAGTCAGCTGGGCGAGCTCCTCCGAGGCGGCTTCGAGCGCATCGGCGCAGGCCAGAAGCTTCTTCTGGCGTTCCTTGAACGGCAGGGCCGCCCACTCGGGGAAAGCCTTTCGTGCGGCCTGGACGGCGCGGTCGGCGTCGGCCTCTTTGCCGTTGGGCACCTTGGCGATGACGACGTTGCGGTCGATCGGGGTGATGACATCGGTGGTGTCGCCGTCAGCGGCATCGACCCATTCTCCGCCGATGAGCATCTTCCAGTTCTTGGCCTCTGGGAATTCCGACATTTCGGTCCTTTCGTTCAACGATGAACTCCTTAGGCCGAGCATAACGCGTGGCGCTGAACGGCAATACACCGGTTCGGTAGGCGATCGCGCACACCCGATCTGCGCTCCGTGCACATGCGCGCAGGTCGATTCCCACCCTCGCCGAGGCGGTGTCGACGTCATCGTCCTCCGTCGCCGAGGCGGTGCCGGGGTTCGCAAAGCTCGCCCCTCCCGCGTCTGCGCGGTGAATGGAGGATTGTTGGGTCGATCCACGGTGATATCGGTGAGGAAACCACCGTGGATCGACCCAACAATGACGTCCGTGGCGTCTTCCCGCCCCCGCATCCCCGCCGCCGGCGACAGCACCGCCGTTCCTGCTCCGTCCATTCTTTGGCAGCTGACGTCCATTCCGTGGCAGCTGACGCCACTGTCCCAGCGCGACCTCGTCCGCCGAGCATCGCTACACTCGTGCCCATGACGTCGACGCCCCCGCTGACAGAGATCATGTCCCCCGATTGGGCGAACGCCCTGACCGGAGTGGAAGAGCGCATCCACTCGATGGGCGACTTCCTCCGCGACGAGATCGCCGCCGGTCGCGCCTACCTGCCCTCCGGGGACTTCGTCTTCCGCGCCTTCGCCGAACCGCTGTCCGAGGTCAAGGTCCTCATCGTCGGCCAGGACCCCTATCCGACGCCCGGCCACGCCATCGGCCTGTCATTCGCCGTCGACCCCGATGTCCGTCCCCTGCCGCGGTCGCTGGGCAACATCTACAAGGAACTCGAGTCCGACCTCGGGATTCCGCCGGCCGCGAACGGGGACCTGCGCGCCTGGTCACGCCAGGGAGTCATGCTGCTCAACCGCGCCCTCACCGTCTCCCCCGGCGAACCCGCCTCCCACCGCGGCAAAGGCTGGGAGGAGATCACGGAACGGGCGATCACCGCGCTGATCGAACGCGATCAGCCGCTTGTTGCGATCCTCTGGGGCCGCGACGCCCGGAACCTCGCTCCCCTGCTGACATCAGGAACCGCCGAGGTGGCCATCATCGAATCCGCGCATCCCTCACCTCTGTCGGCACGGCGGGGATTCTTCGGTTCCCGACCGTTCTCGCGCACGAATGAATTGCTCGCGCAGAAGGGCATCGACCCGATCGACTGGGCCCTGCCGGATCAGGTCTGAACTCGGCTCAGGCCCTGCCAGATCGCGCCTGAGCCCGGATCAAGGGTGAGCCCGGGTCCGTTCTGAGTCCGGATCAGATCTGAATCGGACCGGTTTCGGTCTCGTCCGAGGCGTCCGCTTCTCCGGCCCCACTCGGCTGAGCCTTCTCTCCCCCGGCCTCGCCCGACTGGATCCTCGAACCTGCAGACCCGCTCGACTGGGTCTTCGCACCGCCGGGCTGCACTGAGTCGATGACAGAGGTCGATGTCTCGCCGCTGCGCACCTCTTCGACCTTCTCCTCAGCCGAGCTCTGACTCTTGAGGTTCTTCAACGGAAGCGCCAGATAGCTGCCGAGCACAGCGCCGACAGCGAGCGCCGCGTTCGCCAGGATCGCGGTGAACAGCGAGGAGAGACCCACAGCGAAGGAGACGTTCTCCGATTCCGACGCGATCTGATAGACAGCGGTGAAGATCGACAGCCCCTGCAGAAGGGTGTAGATGCCGGGAATCATCAGCACGATCGCCGGAGCTCCCAGCCGCAGCGCCAGCGGCCGCGACAGGAAACCGGTGACGGTGGCCGCCAGCAGACTGGCAAGCACGTTGTCGACGTCCAACAGCGTCAGCGACATCATCGTGATGTGCGAAGCAAGGCCGACGAGCGCCGCCGGCAAGATGAACCGGCGCCTGGCCGACATCGCCACGGCACCGGACATAGCCACCACGGCCGCCGCGACCATCGACAGGATCGCCGTGACCACATGCGGGCTCGTCTTCGGCACGAGCACTTCGATATGACTGAGTCCGATGGCCTGACCGCACACGATTCCCAGGGCGATGCCGGAGACGATGCCGGCCAGAGTCATGAACACCCCGACCACCCGCCCGGCGGCGGTCAGCGGGAAGTTCGTCAGCGCATCCTGAACCGCCGAATACAGCGACTGCGTCGGCAGCAGCAGAACGATTCCGGCAGCCACGAGGTACTGCGGTGAGGCGATGATGCCGACGTCGCCGGCGATGGTGGCGATGAGCGTCGCCGAGGCTGCCTGAATCGCCGTGATGAAGAACGACGGCAGGTGGGTGCGGCCGAGCAGCTTGCCGAACTGGAACACGACGATCGCCATCGTGATGCCCAGGGGAATCGCGATCGGGCCGCCTCCGAGCAGCAGGACGAGGGCACCGACCATGAAGCCCCAGGCTCCGGTGGTGAACCATTCGGGGAACGGTCGCCGCTGCGTGCGTATCGCGTCGAGACGACTGCGTGCCTCATGGAATTCGAGACGCCCGTCGACGAGGTCGGTGACGAGCTTGTGCACCGAGGCGAGCTTCGCGAAATGCGTGGACTCACCGCGGTTGACCCGCATCACCGTCAGCAGACGTCCGTCCGAGGTCGAATAGTGCACGACAAGAGTGTTCGAGGTCAGATCGACCTCGACGGTGGCCAGACCGCACGCGGTGCACGCGGCGATGACGGAGACCTCGACATCGCTGGTGCCGGCACCGGCGCGCATCATCATCGCCGCGATATCGGCGGCGAGGTCGAGGATCATCCGGGCTTCGTCTTCGCTCGGTTCGTTCGCTTGGACGGGCGCCTGGTACGGGGTGCCCTTGAGCGCGGTGACGATCGGGACCGGCTGCGTGTTCTCCGTCGTACCGGAGACGAGTTTGCCGACGGTGCGCCGGGCGACCTTCTGGGCGATGCGCTGAGACGCACCGAGGTGGTCGGTGCGGGATTTCGACCGCCCGCCGCCGCGTTCGGCCTTCGCCGCCTTCGCCGCGGCGGCCTTGGCGAGATCTTCGGGCTGAGGTTCCGGTGAGGAGTCCCTCAGTTCGGCAAGTCGCTGCAGGCGGGTGCGTTCGAGCAGTTCGCGCAGAGCCTGGGATCCGGCCTCCGGATTGCCGGAGGCCGGGGCCGGGGACGAACCCCGGACAGGGCCCGGCTCGGTCGGATCCTCGACCCGAACCTCGGTGGTGGTGGCGTCTTCGAGTTCTCTGTCGCTCACGGCTCGCTGATGAGTGTCGGGCCGAGTGGGTCGGCGATGTGCGCGGTTCCTGAGGCGGCGTCGTAGTCGAAGACGCGACGGCCGGAGACGAAGACGGTCTCGGCGCGGGAGTTCAGATCGAGCGGATCGCCGGACCAGATGACGATATCGGCGTCGCGGCCCACCGCCAGGGAACCGAGGCGGTCGTCGAGGCCGAAGATCGCGGCCGGGTTGATCGTCAGCGCTTCGATCGCGACGGTCGGGTCGAGTCCTTCCTTCACGGCCAGGGAGGCTTCGTGGATGAGGAAGTTGATCGGGATGACCGGATGGTCGGTGGTCAGCGCGATGCGCACTCCCGCCTCGGCGAGGGAGGCCGCGGTGGCCAGGGTGCGGTCGCGCAGTTCGACCTTCGACCGGGAGGTCATCAGGGGGCCGAGGATGACGTCGATGCCCTTGGCCGCGATGAAGTCGGCGATCTTGTGGCCTTCGGTCCCGTGGTTGATGACGAGGCGGTAGCCGAATTCCTCGGACAGGCGGATGGCGGTGGCGATATCGTCGGCGCGGTGGCAGTGCTGGTCCCATGCGAGCTTGCCGTCGAGGACGTCGGCCAGAGTCTCCTTGACCAGGTCGCGGTCGAACGGGGTGCCGTCGGCTTCGGCTTGCGCACGTTTGGCCTGGTAGTTCCGCGCTTCGACGAAGGCGTCGCGGATGATCTTGACGGTGCCCATCCTCGTCGATGGGGTGACCTTCTTCTCTCCGTATACGCGTTTCGGGTTCTCGCCGAGTGCGGACTTCACGGACAGATCCTGCGTCACGAGCATCTCGTCGACGATCCGACCCCAGGTCTTGAGGAAAGCGGTGCGACCGCCGATGGGATTGCCGGAACCGGGTTTGATGAGCGCCGAGGTGACACCCCCACGCAGGGCATCCTTGAATCCGAGATCGGTGGGGTCGATGCTGTCGAGCGCGCGCAGGCCCGCCCCGTTGGGATCGGTCATCTCGTTCGTATCGTCTCCGGACCAGCCTTCACCGTCCTCATGGACACCGAGGTGGCCGTGGGCTTCGATGAAACCGGGCAGGACCCAGCGTCCACCGGCATCGATGACCTCGGTGTCCGCTGGGAGGGAGGAGGTGTCGACGGAGCCGGGGGCCACCTCGGTGATGCGGCCGTCCCTGACCGTCAGCGTGCCGGATTCGATCGCCTCGGCGCGGTTCCCGGACGCATCGGCCACGGGCACGATCCGCGCGTTCGTGATGACGAAATCTGTGGCTGCTGGGACCGGGACTGACCGATACATTCTGCTCCTAGCGAGGGGGTCGGCGACGACGTCGGGCTGCGGTGTCGAGTCTACGCCACTCGATGTTTCGGCTGGGTGACCTCGGGGCCGTTCGCCGCGTTTGCGCACGGCCTCCGCCAAGGCGAGTTCCCGCCCCCTTCCCCTCCCAATTGCTACCTGACGGCGGCCCAGCAACCTGGCGCGAGGTTGCTGGGCCGCCGTCAGGTAGTTCTGGGGCGGACGGGTCCCCGCGTCGGGTCCGGCGTATAGTCTGGATGAATCGCACGAAGAGAGAAGGATCCCTGATGCTTGAGCCGATCACCTCATACGTCGCAATCGGAGACTCGTTCAGTGAGGGTCTGATGGATCCCGACCCACGGGTCGAGGATCGGTACCGCGGCTGGACCGACCGGCTCGCGCTCATGCTCACCGAGTCGTCGGTGGGCAGCACGGACTTGTCCTATGCCAATCTGGCCATCCGAGGTCGTCTGCTCGACCGCATCGTCGATGACCAGGTGCCGCAGGTCCTCGAGATGAAGCCGGACCTCGTGAGCCTGTGCGCCGGCGGCAATGACTGCCTGCGCCCGAAGGCTGATATCGATGCCCTGGCCGCGAAGTTCGAACGCGCCGTGATCGCGATGCGTGAGGCCGGCATCGAGGTGCTCATGTGCAATGGCTTCGATACCGAGTTCAGCACCCCGCTCATCCGTGCGGTGCGTCCACGCGTGGGAATCTACAACGCCCACCTGTGGTCGATCGCGCAGCGGCACGGCTGCCATATGGTCGACCTGTGGGGGCTGCGTTCGCTCTACGCCGCGGAGATGTGGGCCGACGACCGCATCCACCTGTCGACGAAGGGCCACCATCTCGTCGCCGAGCAGGCTCTGGCGACCCTGGAGAGCGGCCGCTCCCTGCCGGTCAAGGGCTTCGGTGTTCCCGCTCGTCCGACGCGGGCGATCCGCGAGGTGATGAGCGAGGAGTCGCGGTGGGCCCGTGAGTACCTGGCCCCGTGGGTCGGTCGCCGGCTGCGCGGGCAGTCCTCAGGTGACACTCTGGACCCGAAGCTGGCGGAGCTCACCCGCGTCCGCGACCTCGTCGAACGTTCGCGTGAGGTCGACCGCGCCCGGGAGAACGGTGAGACAGGCGCCGCCGGCGAAGCGGGCGCTGCCGACCGGACCGGCTCGGGCGAAACTCACACAGGTGGAACCGGTGAGGTGAACGCACCTCGGGGTACCGAAGGATGAGCGTCGAGTCCGTGCGCATTCCCGAACTCGCCGCCGCCGGGACCGACGTGGCTCCGTCCTTCCGGCACGCCTACGGGGACTCCCCCGAGCAGTTCGTCGAAGTCTATGGTGACCCGGCGACCGCCTCGGCGACGGTCATCTTCGTCCACGGAGGCTACTTCCGCCCCCGCACCGATCTGTCCCATGCCCGACCGTTGGCTCGGGCGCTGGCCGAGTCGGGAGTGCTCGTCGCTTCCATCGAGTATCGACGCCTCGGCGGTCAGCCGCTCCTGCTCGACGATGTCACCGCGGCCATCGAATCGGTGTGCGCCGAACTGCCGCGCTGGGGCGTGAGCGAACGAACACAGGGCAATCTCATCGTCTCGGGCCATTCGGCCGGTGGCTGCCTCGTCCTCGCCTGGGCTTCGCACCTGCCCGACGGGGGTCCGCGGATCCGTCTGCGTCCTCTGGCACCGGTGACCGATCTGCTGCGGGAGGTTGAGGGCCACCTCGGCGATGGAGCAGTCCTCGACTATATGGGCGTACGGCCCGAGCACGATCTGGAAGCCTACCTGCGCCACGATCCGCGATCCCGGGTGGCCCTCATCCCGGCACGCGTCGACGTGCATTCGATCCACGGGGATGCCGATGCCACCGTCAACGTCGAATTCTCCCGTGTCTTCCCCGCCGCCCTGACCGAGCTGCCGGGCGCGAACCATGCCGATGTCATCGACCCCGATTCTCCATACTTCGCACAGATGAGGAACCTGCTGCTCGGCTGAAGGTGCTTCTCAGATCCCTTCGGGGCTGATTCCGGGGCCGTTCTCGATTCCGGTGCGGATGTCGAAGAGCTCGGGGAAGAACGTGAGATCGAGCGCCTTCTGCAGGAATCCGACTCCGCTCGAACCGCCAGTTCCGCGTTTCATGCCGATGATCCGCAGCACCGTGCGCATGTGTCGGTAGCGCCAGATCTGGAAGTTCTCCTCGAGATCGACGAGCTCTTCGCAGCTCTCGTATTCCTGCCAGTACTTCTGCGGGTTCTCGTAGATGATGCGGAAGACATCGCACAGTTCCTCGTCGAAGGTGTGGGCGACCGATTTGTCTCGGTCGAGGAGCCGCTGCGGCACCGGAAGATCGCGCCGGGCCAGGCAGGCGAGGAATTCGTCGTAGATGCTCGGTTCCTCGAGGTACTGCTCCAGGGCCGCACGCGCCTCGGGCTCGCCGTCGAAGACCGGGAGCATGGCCCGATTCTTGTTGCCGAGCAGGAACTCCACGGCCCGATACTGCCAGGACTGGAAGCCGGAGGCACGACCGAGCTGGTCACGGAACCCGACATATTCGCTCGGCGTCAGCGTCGCGAGGACAGACCACTGCTCGGTCAGGGTCTTCTGGATGTGTTTGACGCGGGCGATGCGCTTGAGCGCGGTCTGCAGCTCATCGGCGGCGATGAGGCGCCGGGCGTCGAGGAGTTCGTGGATGACGAGCCGGAACCACAGCTCCGTGGTCTGGTGCTGGATGATGAAGAGCAGCTCATCGTGGTGTTCGGGACTGCTGACTGGATGCTGGGCGCCGAGGAGACGGTCGAGGTCGAGATACGACCCGTATGTCATCGATTCCTTGAGGTCGGTGTGGACCCCGGCTTCGAGGTCGCGTTCGTTCTTCTCGGCCGTCGTCCGAGCGTCGTTGCCCGGGTCATGGTTGGTGTCGGTCATGACCTCCAGCATAAGGGTCAGCCGGGTTGCCGCCTCTGCGGTTCGGCGACTTCCCGCACATCATCGACGAGCTGCTTCCACTCCGGCGGCATCTGAGACTCGCCGAAGCGGACTCGCCCGTACCGGCTCTCGATGAGGTAGGCGAACCGGTCGGCCCCCGTCGTCTGCGGCGAATCGTCCTTCTGCCCGTTGTCGGACCAGGGAAGTTCGGCGATGCGCGGACCGAGGTCATCGCGTCGGGTGCTTGCGTCGATGTCGACTTCCCAGACGAGCAGCATCCCGCCGATCCCGCCCGAGCGTTCCACGAGCAGATGCCCGAACCCATCGGCAGGCTGCTCGTTCACCAGCTGCTCCCCTGGTTTCCGCGGGCCGAACCTGCGTGGGAGATGCCCACGGTTTCCCACCCGGACACGATCGCATCGTGAACGTCGGATCCGGCGCCGAACTGGTCGGCCGCCTCGGCGATGGTGAGTTCTGCGAACTCCGCGAAATCGGTGCGCTGCGTGATCTCAGCCCCTGTGAGGACGGAGTACCAGACCTGTCCGACGCTTTCCCAGGCCGGGCCGCCCACGGCGATGGCGGCGAGCGCGAAGGCCCGGTTCGGGATCCCGGAGTTCAGGTGGACCCCGCCGTTGTCGGAATCGGTGGTGACGAAGTCGTCCATATGCGCAGGCTGCGGGTCCTTGCCGAGGACGTCGTCGTCATAAGCCGTGCCGGGTTCGATCATGGAGCGCAGGGCACGACCGGTCACCTCGGGGGTGAAGATTCCGGCACCGATGAGCCAGTCGGCGTCCTCGGCATTCTGTCCTGCGTCGTGCTGTTGGGTCAGGGCGCCGAAGACATCGGCGCAGTGCTCGTTGAGCGCTCCCGGCTGGCCGAAGTATTCGAGGTCGGCGGTGTGGCTGATGACACCGTGGGAGAGTTCATGGCCGATGATCGACAGCGAACCGGTGAACCCGGTGAACACTTCGTCGTCGCCGTCGCCGAAGACCATGAGGCGGCCGTCGAAGAAGGCGTTGTCGTAGTCCTTGCCATAGTGGACGCTGGCCATGAGCGGCATTCCCGCACCATCGAGCGAATCGCGCCCGAACACCTCGGAGAACAGCGAATACGAAGCACCGAGCCCGTCATAGGCTTCGTTGACCGGCTCATCGTCGACGGGTTCTTCGCCCTCGGAGCGGACGAGTTCGCCGGGCAGCACCTCGGTGTTGTACGCATCGTGGACGAGGCGCTGCAGTCCTGCAGGAGCGGGTGCGGCGAGCGCGGATTCGTCTCTGCCGAGATCGGCCGGAGGAGTATAGCGCAGTCCGGCCAAGCGCAGGTTCCGACAGCTCTCGTCGGACATCCGGCAGCTTGCCGCGGCGGCCGCGGCCTTCGGGAATCGCTCGGTGCCGCGCTCGGCGATCGCATCGAGAAGGTAGGGCGGGACGACACTGTGAAATGGGACGACGCTCTGAGAGACCATGACTCCAGCGTGCCACTTTCAGAGACGAACCGATAGGGAACCCGGCGCATTAGCGGCGGACTCCGGCACATCTGCGCCGGGCTCCGGCGATCAGCCCGATCGACCTGGCCGCATCGAGACCCCAGTCGAAGACGCGAACACAATCCAAAGAAAGTATTGCAAAGAGTTCTTTGCAAGCGTATCTTTGCACTATGAGCGAGGACACCGGACACGACGCCACTCACGAGATCACCCACCCCGACGGCGTCCGCGAGATCAGCACCTCGGCCCTCAAGGGCCTGGCCCACCCCCTGCGGATGGCGATCTACGACGCACTGTCGACGCAGGGCCCGCAGACGGCGACGGGCCTGGCCAAGCGCCTCGGCGAATCTTCCGGTGCGACGAGCTACCACCTGCGTCAGCTCGCTCGGCACCAGCTCATCCGCGAAGTGTCCGGCGAACGGAGCGGGCGCGAGAAGTGGTGGGAGAGGATCCCCGGGGCCATGAAGGTGCCCGGTCCCGAACGCGACCTCGACCCGTCGGCACGGACCGCCTCGTCCTACGTCAACCGAGAGTTCGTGCGCAATGCACAGCGCAACTTCGAACACTTCATCGATGCCGCCTATGACGGCCAGCGGATGCCGAAGTCGTGGATCGAAGCCGCGGTCAGCGAGACGAGCAATCTGCGCCTGACCAAGGAACAGCTCGCCGAGATCGCCGCCGAGTACGAGAGAACCACCATGGCCTTCATCAACAAGTACCGCGGCCGCAATGATCCGGGCTCCCGCCCGGTGCAGATCCAGTTCTACGCCTTCCCCCTGACCGATGGAGAGGAAACCCCATCATGAGCACGCTCACCGCACCCATCCGCCCTCCCCTGGACGGCATCGGCCCTGCCGACGGCAGGGCATCTCACCAGCGCCGCATCGTCGAACGCACCATCACCGTGACCAGGGAGTTCGTCGTCGACAGCGGCGAGGACACCCGCGCCAGGGCATCCGGCCTCGAGGGTCTGGTCCTGCGCCTGGCGCTGTGGCTCATCGAGCGTCGCCGCGTCCGGGCCCTGCACGTGCAGGTCGACTCCGCGGAGATGTCGCGTCGGGTCGACCACGCCAAACAGAGGCACATCGACCGCTATCACGGTCTGCCGTTCTGACGAGGGCGCAGATCGGACCGGCACTCCCGTTCTGTTGCACGTGGTCGCGCGAGCTCCTTCCCGGCCCGCGCGAGCTCCTTCCCGGCCCGCGCGAACTCCTCCCCCGGCCCGCGCGCACCCGTCAGCGGAGCACGATCACCGCACGACCGCCTCGGCGCCGGTCCTGCCGTTGTCATCGAGCGGAGGGAACACGACGAGGGTGATGACGATGATGACCATGAAGAATGTGGTGAGGAAAGTCGGGACCGGGATGATCGGGTCGAGGAGGACGAGCAGCGCGCAGGCCGGGACGACGGTGTTGACGACGGCATTGGCGTTGGCGCGGATGGCGACCACCCATACCCCGAGGACGAACACCACGATCGGCACTGAGACCGTGAACGTCGCCAGCACCGGATTCAGAGCGCTGGCACCGAGCTGGGAATCGGCCTCCACGCCGACCCCGGCCGAGAACGCACCGGCGGCGGCGAAGATGAAGTAGTGGCCGTAGCCGTATCTGAGCGATCCGCCGAGGCTGCCGATCGCCCGGTGATGCGGCGGCCAGAAGTAGATCCACCACATCGCCGCAGTGACGATGAGGCAGAGGACGCCCAGTGAGATCAGCGGGACGATGTCCTCGACTTCGCCCAACGCGTCGAAGACGGTGTTCGCCGAGGCCAGGAGGCTCTCGCCGAGGACGATGATCGTGAAGCAGCCATAGCGTTCGGTGATGTGGTGCGGGTGCCACGGAGTCTTGCCGCGGGCTTCGGCGATGACCGGCACAGCCACCTCGGCGAGGATGAGCACGACGAGGCCCACGGACCGGATCATGGAGTCGTCGATGGCCAGCCACATCACCCACAGGATCTGGGCCAGGCCAATACCGGCCGCGTAGATGATCGTCGTCCACCGTGCGACCCTGGCACCGCGAGAGGCCCGCAGCCATTGGGAGATCATGATGATGCGCATGAGCACGTAGCCGCCGATGAGCAGCCGGTAGTCCTCGTTCTCGAAGACGGGGCCGATGCCGGCGGCGAGGATGAGCACCCCGCCCATCTGCACGATCGTGAGCACTCGGTAGAGCCAGTCGTCGGTGTCGAAGGAGGTCGCGAACCACGTGAAGTTCATCCACGCCCACCAGATCCCGAAGAACACGACCAGGTAGCTGACCACCCCATCGCCGAGGCGGCCCTCCGTGACCGTGTCATGCAGGTGTGAGGACGCGATCGAGACGGCGATGACGAAGACGAGGTCGAAGAAGAGTTCGAGCGTGCTGGCTGCCCGCCCCTCTTCACCCGGATCGCGCGGACGCATCGGACTGAGGCGGAACCGTGGTGCGGCTGAGTGCTGTGCGGTCATGGGATCCTCACCGGTCGGATTGAGTGCTCGCACATTCTATGGCCGTCCGGCCGACTCCGGCACCCCGCTGCGCTGGCCCAACACCCGCCGAACCGGCCCGCCCGGTGTTCCGCATACCCGCAGCCGCTCTCACCTCGGACTCCGCGAACGCCTCGGCCCCGCCTCAACTAAACTTGCCACGTGCTCAAACCCATCCTGTGGCCGGTGCTCGTGCCGTTCGCCCTCTTCGCCGTCGGCCTGGGTGCGATCATGCCGATCCTCGTGCTCGGGGCGCTCTCGCTGGGCTCGACGCAGGCGTTCGCCGCAGCCATCGTCGGCATCATGGGGGCCGTGTCGCTCATGGCCACGGTGCCGGCCGGGATCCTCATCGACCGCCTCGGCGATTTCCGGGCCATGTTCGTGGCCACGTGCGCGGCGATCATCGTGCTCGGTTCCATCGTCGCCGCCTTCATCTGGGATTCGCCGTATTCGCTGCTCGTCTACACGGTCGCGCTCATGGTCTTCGGCCCGGTCTCCGATGTGTGGAGCCTGGCCAGACAGGCCGTCGTCGCCGAGGTGATGCCGCCGGCCGACCTCGCGAAGGCGATGACTGCGCTCGGCGGCACGCAGCGGGTCGGCAACCTCGTCGGGCCGATGATCGGCGCCGGCCTCATGCTCGTCTTCCCGATTTGGTCCGTGTTCGTCTTCTCCGGCCTCACCGCCGTCGCCGCGATCGCGATCATGACCCTGCCGATCGCCCAGATCCCCGGCTTCGACGACCATCCCCACCGCCCCGAGGCGGCCCCGACCTCATGTGCGGACGATCCCTCACCCGCCGATGCTCCCAACCCCACCGAGGCGGCCCACCCCACCGAGGCGAACGATCCGGCACACGGTGACGTCGCCCCTCCTCGGCGGAGGAAGAAGGATCGCCGGCCGCCGCTGGACGTGCGGTGGAAATCGGTCATCCTCACCGGCGCCACGATCATCGCACTAGCGGCGGCCCGCGCCGCCCAGCCGGTCGTCGTCCAGCTGTGGGGCGTCGAGATCGGTCTGCACAAGTCCTCGATCTCGCTCATCATCGCCTTCGGCGCCGGGCTCGAACTCATCGTCATGTTCCTCGGCGCGTACATCAAGGATCACCTCGGCCGGGTCGCGACCCTCGTCGCGTGCCTGTCCATCTTCGGCACCGGGTTCGTCATCATGGTCGCGAAACCGGATCTCGCCGGGATGGTCATCGCCGCCGCGGTCATGGCTTTCGGCAACGGCCTCGGCGCGGGCGTGAATATGACGATCGGCGCGGACCTCTCTCCCGCGGTCGGGAGGCCGCGGTTCCTCGGCATCTGGGCGATCTTCAACAACGGCGGCAAGCTCGGCGGGCCGACGCTGCTGTCCATCATCATCACCGTGACCACCCTGCGGTTCGGGGTGCTCTTCCCGGGACTGCTCGCCTTCCTCGGTGCGGTGTGGATCCTCATCTGGGCCCGTCAGGTAGGCCTGCCCGGAAGGCGGAGGCGCCTCGATCCGCCGCGCACGGACTGACTCGACGGACTAGGCTGGAGATGACCGAATCGACGATGTTCGGCTGACAGCCCGAAGCTGAAGGCCCGCAGCGGCCGGCCCACAGCTGAGAGTCCGAACAGGATCAGGAGAGTCATCGATGGAAGCATTGGACGTCGGCGGATATGTGCTGGTGAGCCTAGCCGCACTCGTCTTCCTCTTCCTCCAGTCATGGTTCGCCGCCACCGTGGTCCGTCGCGTCGTCGGCGTCCCCACCGGCTGGCCGCGCACTCTGGCCGTCGGTCTCGTCATGAGCGCCGTCGTGGCCGTGACCGTCCAGTACCTCTACCGGGCCGGCACCGGGCAGAACGTCGACGGGCTCGACGTCTCCCCCGGAGTGGCGGTGCTGTTCATGGTGCTCGCCCTCGGTTGGATCTTCGCTCTGGGCGTCGGTGCCCTCGTCATGCTCGAAGCGGCCTTCCCGACCGGGTCCCTGCCGAGCCCTCAGTCGCTGTTCTTCGGGTGGAAATCCCGTCGTCGCCGCGGCCGCCGCTACGCCCAGGTCGTGTCCATCGCCGTGCGGCACGGGCTCGGCTCACAGCTGCGCGGCTTCGGAGGGGATTCGCCTGGTCGCGACGTCAAGACCGCGCGAGCGCTCAAGGAATCCCTCGCCGAGGCGGGGGTGACCTTCGTCAAGCTCGGACAGATGCTCTCCACCCGCAGAGACATCCTCCCGCCGGTGTTCGTCCGTGAGCTCGAAACCCTCCAGACCCAGGTCACGCCCGAGCCCTGGTCGGTCATCGAACCGGCCATCGCCGAGCGGCTCGGTCGACCGATCGGAGAGGTTTTCGCACGGATCGGCTCCACGCCGCTGGCGGCCGCCTCGGTGGCACAGGTTCATGAGGCGACCCTGCTCGACGGCACGGAAGTCATCGTCAAGGTGCAGCGGCCGAAGGCGCTCAATCAGGTCACTCAGGATCTCGACATCATCCTGCGGTTGGCGGGTTGGCTGAACAAAACCACAACCTGGGGCAGGGATCTGGGTGTGCAGTCACTGGCCGCAGGTTTCGCGAACACGCTCGAGGAGGAACTCGACTATCGGATCGAGCTGGACAATATGGCCAGCATCGAGAACTCTCTCAAACGGTCGGGGAAGTTCGACGTCACAGTTCCACACGGCTACCCGGGCCTCAGCGGCGAACGCCTGCTGGTCATGGATCGGCTGCCCGGACAGCCGGTCTCACGGGCGGGGGCGCTGCTGACCGGGCTCAGTGATGCCGAGCGGTCCCGGTTGGCGACCACACTGTTGGGTGCCACGCTCGAGCAGATCATCGGTGATGGGATCTTCCACGCCGATCTGCATGCCGGCAATATCTTCATCACTCCCGAGGGGAAGCTGGGGCTGCTCGACTTCGGTGCGGTCGGCCGACTCGATCCGGGCACACAGACCTCACTGGGACTCATGCTCTACTCGATCGACCAGAACGACAGCGCCGGGGCCACCGACGCCCTCATCGAACTCCTCGGACGTCCCGACGGGCTCAACGATCGGGAGGTCGAACGAGCCGTCGGCGAACTCCTGCTGCGCTACGGCGGCGGCACCCGTGCGGCGCAGGGTCAGAAGCTCTTCGATGACCTGTTCAATCTGGTGCTCGCCCACCGATTCTCAGCGCCGGCACCGATCAGCGCCGCATTCCGGGCGATGGCCTCCGTGGAGGGTGCGCTGCTGACGATCGATCCGCACTTCGATGTCGTCGCCGTGTCCCGGCAAGAGGGCAACAGGCTCGTGAGGTCGAAGCTCAAGGGCACGAAGATCACCGATGAGCTGCAGCGTCGGGCCCTGCAGCTGATGCCGATGATCGACCGCATGCCCCGCCGAATCAACAAGATCACCGAGGACCTCGAACACGGCCGGTTCTCGATGAACATGCGCGTGCTCGAGAATCCCTCCGACCGCAGCTTCCTCACCAGTCTGTTTCAGCAGCTCATCGTCGCCGTCCTCGCCGGAGCCGCCGTGGTGGGAGCGATCATGCTCATCACCAGCGATGAGGGTCCGCTGCTGACGAAGGACATCCACCTGTACTCGTTCTTCGGCTTCGTGCTGCTCTTCGGCGGCTTCGTGCTGAGCATGCGCTCCCTCATGCTCGTGTTCCGACGCGACGGCCAGACCTAGCCGGTCGCCCGGCGGCTCGCCTCCGCCACTCGACCGCAGCGCTCGGCCACTCGCCTCCGCTGCCTCGTTCAAGGCTGAGCGCACTTTTCGCGCCGTGTACGAATCGATAGCCGCGCTCCGCCTTGAACGAGAGATGTTTGCGCTTGAACGAGAAGCTTGTGCTTGAACGAGCGCGGCCAAGGCCCGTCGCCCGCAGCAGCGCAGATCCCAGCCACGGCACGGCCCGGGTATGAAGAAGCCCCGCGTTCCGCTAGTTCTAGCGGTTCGCGGAGCCTTCCCGAGTGGAGCCCCCTGTCAGACTCGAACTGACGACCTTCGCTTTACAAGAGCGGTGCTCTACCAACTGAGCTAAGGAGGCGCGGTGCGCACCGAGCGTGCGCGCCTACACGATAGTAGTCCATGGCCGGGTCCGGCCACAAAACCGCGGGGGCGACGAAGGCCGGGCCCCACCTCGGCGGGGTCCGGCCTTCATTCGTGCACTGCCGGACCGAGCGCTGCCCCGGACGATGTCCAGTCCAGCCTCGGACAGGAACCGATCAGGTCCTCAGAGACTCAGCCCTTGAACTCTCCGGTGGCCTTGAGGATCTCGGTGGCCAGAGCCTGCGAGTCGCTGGTCTTGTCGGTGTGCTTGCCGTTGATGAGCACCCACGGGGTGGCTTCGACACCGTCGTCCAGAGCGGTCTGGCTCGACTGTTCGACGAACTTGTCGAAGGTGCGGTCCGTAACGCAGGACTTCACGGTCTGCTCGGGATCGGCCGTGAGCTTCTTCGAGGTGTCGACGCCGGCGTCCTCGGCCACCTTGAGCAGCTCCTCATCGGTGCGGCCCTCGCTGCCTTCCTCCGGCTGCTGAGCGTAGAGTGCGTCGAACAGGTCCATGGCGACCTCGGGCTGGCTGTCGACGACACAGGCGGCGAGGTTGGCGGCGCGGGTGGAGTACTCGTTGCCGCTGGACATGCGGTCGAGGAACGACACCGGCTTGTAGTTGACGACGATCGCCCCCTCATTGGCGAGCTTACGCAGCATACTCGCATTGCCTTCCTCGAAGGCCTTGCACCCGGGGCACTGGAAGTCGAGGTAGACGGTGACCGTGGCGGCACCCTTCTTCGCGCCCTCCTCGGTCGGAGCCGGCAGATCCGATTCCTCGCCTTCGGGCATCTTCAGCGGCTGCACGAGCGTGTTGTCCTTGCCCACGGTGATTCCGTCGGAGACATAGTTCGAGGGGCTGACAGCGGGTTTGCTCTGCTGGAATACGAGCACACCGACCACGGCGAGCACGGCGACGACGACCACTGCGATCCCGGTGTACAGGATCGTCTTCGCGGTCTTCTCCTTCTTCGCCTGATTCGCCGCGATCTGGCGGGCGTTCTCGCGTGCGCGGTTCCGCTTGTCGTCCGCGGAGTTGTTCTTCGCCATTGTTCCTCACGTTGGATCGTCTGACATCGGTGCGGCCTGAGGCCCGAACGGTGCGGGACGGCTTCCGCGACCCGACGGCACCACTGTACCGAAACAGGTGCTGCGCCGACTCCCAGAAACATTCAAGGTTCAACTACAACGTTCAACTACCTCAGGCTCTTCCGGCACTCAGTACGGATCGAATCGCACGGTCGCACGGTTGAACAGTGCCCAGGTGCCCATGTGCCCATGTGCCCAGGCGCACGATCGCCCAGACGAACTCCCACTTTCCCGCCCACGCCGGACCAACCCGCCCACGACCGGCCAACCGACCCGCACCAGACCGAACAGTCAGTCCGACCTGCTCACACCGGTCCGGGCAGGTAGTCGAAGGGGTTAATCGTCAGCGGCCACCAGGACATGGCCGCCCCCGACTGGATGACCATGACGGCGAGGATGACGAGCAGCGCGATCACCGCCAAGGCGATGAGGCGGCCGAGCTGATTTCGAGTGGCTCCAGAGACGAGCAGACGTGAGCCGAAGCGCAGGCTCGAGGCTCCCGGCCCGACCCACAGCACCAGCGAACCCGCGGCGCCGGCCGCCCACACCGACCATTGTTCGGACGACCCGCTGGGCACGATCCCGGCGATGTCGAGCCGGGTGAGCACGAGCGCGGCGGCGGCCGCGATCGCCGGCAGGATGAGCGAGGCCACCGAGGTCAGGATCGAGGCCAGCATGGCTCCCGGCGCCGAGGCGAGCGCCCGGAAGAATCCGCCCGAATCCGTTCCGCGGTCGAACCGGTACCGCTGGACCTTCCGGTCCAGACGTGTGCCGGTGCGGGCGAGCACCGACCAGATCAGGGCGACGACGCTGATGACCAGCGGGCCGAGCGGCATGACGGCGACGGCCAGGGCGATGAGTCCGAAGACGACCCAGCCGCCCGACTGCACTCGTCGGTACCCCATCGGCGTCCACGGCTGTCCGCCGGGCTGCATCGGCTGGCCCCCGGGACCCATGAGCTGACCGCCCTGCTGCGTCGGCTGGCCGCCGGGACCGGACTGGTCTCCCCACTGTCCCTGGGCAACCTGGCCATGCTGTCCGCCGGGACCGTTCGGTCCGACGAGGTTCTGTCCGTGGCCGGGTTGGACGAAGCCGGAACGGCCGAGGTCGGCACCGACCATCGGGGAGCCCGGGCCCGCCTGGATGCCGCCGTTGGGGTTGCTGATCGGCGGTGCGGTCGCCTGCTGCGGCGGCTGCCCGTGCATCTGCCCGGGACCGTAGCCCGGTCCCTGGTTGGGCCCGGCACCATGACCGGACCCGGCATGATTGGTCGGTCGGCTGGATCCGGGGTACTGCGGCTGCCCGCTGCCGGAAGGGCCGGCTCCCGGGTACCCCGTGCCCGCGCCCAGAGCCGCACCCCCGAGCGCTGCCCCCGCTGCCCCGGCACCGCCAAGACCTGCACCACCAAGACCGGCACCGCCGTGACCGCTGCCGCCGTCGTCGACGGCAGGCATGACCGCGGTGCCGCTCGACGTCCGCTGCGGTCCACCCGAGCCGGCACCGCCGCTCGGACCGGACCCGAGCTGCGGCATCCGCCCGGACTCGATGTCGACGAGAGCGTCGAGGATCATCTGCCCCGACGGACGACGTTCGGGTTTCGGGTCGAGGCAGGCGGAGATGAGCGGAGCGAAGTTCTTCGGCGCCCCGTCGAGGTCGAATTTGCCCATGGCCACACGACCGAGCACGGCTTCCAAGGGTCCGGAGCCATAGGGGTTGCGGCCGGTGGCGGCGAACGCCATGGTCGCGGCCCATCCCCACCAGTCGGTCTTCTCACTCGACGTCTTGCCGTCGGCGATCTCCGGGGAGAGATAGCCGGGGGTGCCCATGACCAGCCCGGTGGCGGTCACGCGCACTTCGTCGGCGACCTGGGCGATGCCGAAGTCGATGACCATCGGCTCACCGTCCATGATCATCACATTGGCGGGTTTGAGGTCGCGGTGGATGACGCCGGCATCGTGGACGGCGTTGAGAGCGTCGAGGAGGGCGTGGCCGAAGTGGACGAGCTCATCCTCGGCGAAGGGGCCGTTGTCGCGGACATCATCGGACAGGGTCTGCCCGTCGACGAATTCGGTGATGATGAACGGCTGCGCGGAATCGAGTTCGGCGTCGAGCACCTCGGCGATGCGGGGATGGCGGATCCGGCGCAGGGTGCGGGTTTCGCGGGCCAGACGCTTCCTGGCGGTCTCGTCATTGGCGATATGCGGATGGAGGACCTTGACCGCGACCGGGTTGTTTCCGCCGTCGACACCGAGGTAGACGACACCCATGCCGCCCGAGCCGAGCTCCTCGATGAGGCGGTAGCCTCCCAGTTCCTGATCCATCACCTGGCCAAGCCTAGTCGAGCGAGTACAGTTCATTCCAAGGACCGACACAGGAGGAGGCGCAGATGAGCACCGTCGACTCTGCCGAGCCCAGCACCGAGATCCCCTACGGCGACAGCGATTTCGTCGTCGTGGCAAACCGCCTGCCCGTCGACCGCGATCCCGACGACGAGAATCGCGGATGGCGCACCTCACCTGGGGGTTTGGTCACTGCAGTGGCTCCAGTGATGAAGGCCCAGGAGGGTGCCTGGATCGGGTGGACGGGCGTCGCCGACGAGGATTTCGAACCCTTCACCATCGACGGCATGCACCTGACCCCGGTGACTCTGACAAGTGAGGATGTCCTCAGGTACTACGAAGGGTTTTCCAACGCCACACTGTGGCCGCTCTATCACGATGTCATCGTCCCTCCCGAGTACCACCGCACCTGGTGGGACGCGTATGTGCGGGTCAATGAGCGCTTCGCGGCCAAGGTCGCCGAGGTGGCTGCGCAGTCCGCGACCGTGTGGGTTCACGATTATCAGCTCCAGTTGGTTCCGCAGATGGTCCGACGTCTGCGCCCTGACCTCGCGATCGGGTTCTTCAACCACATTCCCTTCCCGCCCTACGAGCTCTTCGCTCAGCTGCCGTGGCGCGACGAGATCCTCCGCGGGCTCCTCGGCGCCGACCTCATCGGGTTCCAACGGCCGGCGGACGCAGCGAACTTCCGCCGTGCCGTCCGCGGGCGTCTGGGATACGCGACGAAGGGGTCGACCGTCTCGGTTCCGCCGGGTGATTTCCTCCCGGCCCACCTCGTCCGCGCCGAGCCGTTCCCGATCTCGATCGACACCCCTTATCTCGAGGAGCTCGCCCGCGATCCGAAGATCGTCGAGAGGGCGAAACAGATCCGCGAGGAGGTCGGCAATCCTCGGGTGGTCATGCTCGGCGTCGATCGGATGGACTATACGAAGGGCATCCGCCACCGGCTCAAGGCGTTCGGGGAGCTGCTCGCCGAGGGCCGACTCGATGTCGAGGATGTCGTGCTCATTCAGATCGCGACACCATCGCGGGAGCGGCTCGAGCAGTACAAGATCATCCGCCACGACGTCGAACTGGCCGTCGGGCGAATCAACGGTGAGCAGGTCGATGTCGGATCGATTCCCGTGCGCTACCTCCACCATTCCTATCCGCGCGATGAGATGACAGCGTTCTTCCTCGCCGCCGATGTCATGCTTGTGACCGCTCTGCGTGATGGGATGAACCTCGTTGCCAAGGAATATGTGGCGTGCCGAAGGCGAGACGACGGAGCCCTCGTGCTCTCCGAATTCACCGGGGCCGCCGAACAGCTCAAGGGCGCGGTGATGGTCAATCCCCACGACATCGCCGACCTCAAGGCGGGCATCCTCGAAGCCGTGCAGATGGACGAGAGGACCCGCACCCGCCGGATGAAGCAGATGCGCAAGAGGGTCGCAACGGACACCGTGAGCCGGTGGTCGAAGAACTTCCTCGCCGAACTCGAGCACATCAAGGACAATCCCGAGGTCATCGTCCCCGAACGGGCCGTGGTGCAGAAGAGCCGGACCGCACCGCCGCCGGATGTGCCGGCGGCCCCATCAGATCGCGCCGACAGACCCGATGATGCCGAGTGGACAGACGATATCTCCACCGCCCGCTAGGAGAAGAACAGTGACATCGAAGCCGACCGTGCTCGGTCCTGCCCCCTCCGCCCCCGCCGAGGTGGCCCTGCGTGATCTCGCCACCGCCGATTCGCTGCTGCTGGCCCTGGATTTCGATGGGGTGCTCGCACCTCTTCAGGACGATCCCTCGACGTCCCGGATGGTCCCCGAATCGGCCTCGGCCATCGCGGCGCTTGCCGGTCTGCCGCGCACTCGGGTGGCGCTGGTGTCCGGACGCGATATCGCCACCCTGCGACGCCTGTCCGAGGCGCCGGACTCGGCGTGGCTGATCGGTTCGCACGGCGCGGAGGCCGAGCTCGGCACCGACGCTGATCGCAATCCCGACACCGCAATGGGCCGGTCCCCCGAGCTCGCTCCGGCCGAGGCGGAGATGCTCGCCGCCATCGACACTCACCTCGACGCGTTCGAACACACTCTTCCGGGCGCTGATGAACGCCCCGGTTCGGCCGCGGCGACCACAGGTGCGGCCGCGACGACGGGTTCGGCCGCAACGATTGGCGCGAGCGACTCGGGCCATGCCGACGGCCCCTCGGATTTCCTCATCGAGCGCAAACCCTATTCGCGGACGGTCCACACTCGCGGACTCGCCCCCGAGGCCGCCGCGGCCCTCCATGAACACGCCCTCGACGTGGTCGAGGAGTTCCCGGACATCCGTGTCATCGAAGGCCACGACATCACCGAACTCGCCGTCAAACAGGCGACGAAAGGCGACGGCATCCGGCTGCTCGCCCGTGCCGGCGAACCGACGGCAATGGGCTACCTCGGCGACGATGTCACCGATGAGGACGCCTTCGCGGCCCTCGACGAACTCACGGACTCCCGTGCTCTGAACGCTGGTCTCACCGTCAAAGTCGGGTCCGCCCCGACTCGCGCTTCATGGCGGATCGCCGATCCTGCAGCCGTGGCCGAACTGCTCGGCCGCCTCGTTGCCGAACGCACGGAATTCCTCCGCACCGTCCACGACTGACGTCGAGCCGCCTCGCCGAGGATCATCCGGTTCGCGACCGGCATCGGACCACCTCGGCGCACTCCGGTCGATCCGACTCACCGTTCGGATCCACGTCACGGCAGGACCGCCTCGGCGAGGATGATTGCGATCGAAACCCGAGATCAGCGGCGCTGCGGGGGCACGGCGCTGGCCCGGAGGACGAGATCCGGGTCGACCGTGTAGTCGACATGTACGCGCGCGTCACCGGCGGCGATCATCGCGCGGATCTCGTCGATCGCCGACTGCGCCACGGTAGCCCAGTCATAGACGACCTGCGACAGGGGCGGTTGGACGACATCGGCGTCGGGGACGTCGCCGACCGTGAGCAGGGAAAGGTCCCTGGGAACGTCGAGTCGCAGCCGTTGGGCGGCCTCGAGCATGCCGAAGGACAGGGACGGGGCGCAGGCGATGACGGCGGTGCAGCGCAGGTCGAGCAGCTCCTCGGCGGCTGCGACTCCGGCCATGGCTCCGCCGGCAGCCTCGACGACGGGAGCCTGATCACGGGTGGCGGGAATGTGGAGGATCCCTGCCATCGATCTGCGGAAGCCGGCGATGCGGGCCGGGGCAGCCGAATCGCGCAGCACGGCGAGCCCGATGCGTTTGTGGCCGAGGTGGACCAGGTGAGCCACGGCGGTCTCGATTCCGCCGGTCGCGTCGAGGTAGATGCGTGAGATCCCGTCGTCGTGGCGGGCATTCGAAATGCGGATGAGCGGCAGCCCACGTTCGGCGAGCATCCCCGCAAGCACACCGGCGGCACCGCCGCCGACGACGACGGCTCCGGAGATCGTGGGCCCGCCGTGTTCACTGCCGAGGATCGTCTCGAGGAGGGCCTCATTTCGTTCGGCGATGGCCTCGATGTGGACGACGGCGATGCCGAGTCCGAACATCCGGTTCGTCAGGATCTCCGCAAGCCGCGAATACGGGTCCACGTTGCCTGCTGACACTGCGGGTTTGATGAGCGCGATGAGCGACGAGCCGGCACCCGATCCAGCCCCAGCACCGGATCCTTCCCGTGTGCCGGATTCGGCGTACGGGGTCTGGCCGGCAGCGCCGAGGATCGCCAGAGCCTGCCGCACCTTTGCCGACGAGGCGGCCGACACCGATTCGGGATCGCGCAGAGCTCGTGAGGCGGTGGCTTTCGAGACTCCGGCAGTACCGGCGATCTCGGCGAGACGGACGTGCCGGTGCTCGGGCAGATGTTCGCTCATTGACGGGCCGCCGTCGTCGAAGTTCGGGCGACGAGTCGAGGACGGAACACCGGAGGCACCGAAGGCAGACCCGTCGTCGAGATCCGCAGGGTCTGCAGCGTCGCATCGATGAGGGCATTCGACAGCCCCTCGACGTCGAGGCCGAGCACCGTGGCCGGCGGGCCCGTGAACTTCATCGTCGGGGAATCGCCGAATCCGACGACCGACATGTCCCGCGGCACCTGCAGATGCCGGTTCCGCAGACCGTGGAGGGCTCCGTGCAGCTGCAGCGCGGACTGGACGATCACCGCTGTGCAGGTCGCATCCTTGAGTTCGAGCACCGCACGCGATCCGCCGGAGAACGACTTCGGCACCCGTGAGATCCAGTCCTCGAGGTTGAGCCCGAGATTTCTGGCCGGATGTTCGGCGAGGAAGCGGCGGATGAGCTGGACGGCCAGTTCACCGCTGTCGTTGCAGATCAGCCCGATGCGCCGGTGTCCGATCGCCCGCAGATGTTCGAAGGCCGTGGTCATCCCACCGCCGAGGTCGAGGCGCGCGGCGATGACCTCCGTACCGGCTTCGGAGACCTCCTCGGTGGCGGACTGTTCGGCGACGCGGATGCAGGGGATCTCCGTATTCAGACTCGTCATCGTCGTGGTCACCAGGGCCACTGCGCCCGCCTCGATTGCGGTCTGCAGCGGTTCCGGGTCGGTTTCGACGAGCGGGCGGGTGACGAGGAGATCATGATCCTGCAGGGCCTTGGCCACGCGGGTGCAGACCTGGACCTGCCAGTGTTCGGGATTGCCTGGAGCGCTGACGGCCACGAGCCGCCTCGGCGCATCATGGAGCAGGGTCGAGCGCGAATAGCCGAGCTCGCTCATCGCCTCCAGCACCTTCGCCCGGGTCGACTCGGCGACTGCACCGCGGCGACCGAGCACCCGGGAGACCGTGGCCAGAGAGACTCCGGCCCTGGCGGCGACCTCGTCCAACGTGACCTTCATACGAGTCAGTCTACTTTCGCGCCGCGGTATGCGTCGGCGCACAGCCATCGTGCTGAGAATCACTCTACGCTTTGTCGAATTCACAGAGCACCCCAATCATCCACCCCTTAGGATGAGAGTGACTGAGCATCCCTGCCGGGTCACCGACGACCAGCTGCTCACGGAGTTATTCAGAAGTTTTAGGAGGACTTATGTCAACGGTGTCGTTGAATGGCCTCAGTCATGTCTACGAGAACACGACGTCCGAATCCGTCCACCCGTTCAATCTCTTCGTCGATGACGGAGAGTTCCTCGTCCTCTACGGACCCAGCGGGTCGGGCAAGTCGACGATCCTGCGAATGCTGCACGGACTTGAGACCCCGAAGTCCGGCACGATCCTCATCGACGGCGCGGATATCACCCACGCGGCCGTCAACGACCGCGATGTCACCCTGGCCCTGGAGAGCTACGCGCTCTACCCGCATATGAGCGTGCGCGACAATCTCGGCTTTGCGCTGCGCGTCGACGGCCTGCCCGCCGACGAGATCACCGAACGCGTCGAATCCGTGATGGACAAGATCGGGCTGAGCGACATCCTCGATTCGGTTCCCGGCGACCTCACCCAGCTGCAGCGCCAGACCGTGGCCCTGGCGCGTGCCGTGGTACGCCGACCCAAGGTGCTCATCATGGACGAGCCCGTGGTCAATCTCGTCCCCGAGCAGCAGGCTGAGACCCTTGCTCTCATCAAGCAGCTGCAGCAGGAGTTCGGGCTGACGACGATCTACGCCACTTCCGATCTCGAGGATGCGAAGGTCCTCGGCGACCGGATCGCCTTCCTCGATCGCGGACGGCTCATCGGCGTGGAGACACCCGACCTCGCCGAGGCGCTCGTGGCCTCGGTCTCCGACACGGACTCCTGAGCCGTGCCGGGAACCCTGCCCCCGCCGGACCCGTCAGAACAGGCTTCGCCGTCGGCGACGACGCCGATCGACGCAGCCGCATCGGTCGGCACCGCCGTTCCCGCACCGGAGATCCACACTGTCCGGAACGCCGATCATGCGGCCCTGGCCGAGCTCCCCTGGCACCTGCCCCTGGCCGAGTGGCCGGAGAAGCTCCTCGGCGGTCTGCCCCGCGGAATCTCCCGCCACATCGTGCGCTATGTCGAGATCGGAGACGAAGTCCTCGCGATCAAGGAGACCGACGATGCGCAGGCCACGCGTGAGTTCGACATCCTCGGCGCGCTCGGCAACCTCGACGTCCCCCTCGTCGAAGCCCGCGCCGTCGTCGGAAAGCGCAGGACCGCATCGGGCCAGGCACTCAAGGGCGCTCTCATCACCGCCTATCTCGAGTTCTCGCTGCCCTACCGCGCGCTGTTCTCCCGGGACCTGGCCGAGGACACCGGCGGCCGCCTCGTCGACGCTCTGGCTGTTCTGCTCGTCCGCCTCCACCTCGTCGGCTTCTACTGGGGAGACGTGTCCCTGTCGAACACGCTCTTCCGCCGCGACGCCGATGCCTATGCCGCCTATGTCGTCGACGCCGAGACCGGCGAGCTGCACGACCAGCTCTCCGACGGACAGCGGAACATGGACCTGCGGATCGCGCGGATGAACATCGCCGGGGACTTCCTCGACCTGCAGGCCGCGGGACTCGTCGCTCCCGAGACCGATCCGCTGGCGGCCGGTGAACGGCTCTGCGAGTCGTACAACGCGCTGTGGGCGGAGCTGACCCGGGTCGAGGAATTCAGCGTCAACGAACGCTGGCGCATCGACGAACGCATCCGCCGCCTCAACGACCTGGGCTTCGACCTCGGGGAACTGACAGTGACGACGGATCTCGACGGCATCAGCCTCCTCGTGTCCCCGAAGGTCGTCGAACCCAACCACCACTCACGGCGTCTGCTGCGCCTGACCGGGATCGGCGCGAACGAGAACCAGGCCCGAGCGATGCTCAACGACCTCGATTCGTTCCGTTCGGCTCCCGAGATCGCCGAATTCGACGAACTCGACGAATCCCAAGCCGCCCGCCGCTGGCTCGACGAGGTGTACAAACCCCTCATCCAGGCGATCCCGGAGAACCTCACCCGCAAGCTCGAGCCCGGGCAGATCTTCTACGAGTTCGCCGAACACCGCCGCACCATGGCGCGCGCCCGCCAGCGCGACATCCCCACGATGGAGGCCATCGCCTACTTCATCGTCGACTACCTGGCGAACCTCCCCGACGAGATCCGCTACGTCGACAGCAAGAAATTCTGACACCCTCCCCGAGGCGGTCCTGACCTCAGCCGATGTTCCACAAGGTGAAACGGGAACGGCGGGACCGCCTCGGCGGGCATACCTTTGAAGTCCACGGAGCGACATCGGTGTCGCTCCGGAACCGAACCCCGCCCGGAAGGATTCCCGATGTCGATGAACGAGCCGATGCCCACGAACGAGAACAACCCGTCGATCCCGTCCCTGTTCGACCTCAGCGGGCGCACGGCCGTCGTCGTCGGGGCCGGCTCCGGACTGGGACAGGCCAGCGCGATCGGGCTCGCCGATGCGGGGGCGCACGTCGTCGTCGCCGACCTCAACCTCGCCGGCGCCGAGGAGACCGCCGCCCTCATCGCCGCTCGCGGCAGCGGGTCAGCCGCCCACTCCACGGCGCAGGGTACGGCATCGGACGGATCGGCTGCGCCGGGAGCGGACGGAACGGCCACGGCTGCAGCCGTCGATATCACGGACACGGCCTCCGTCGATGCCCTCGTGGACGCCTGGGCCGATGCCGAGATCCTCGTCATCACACCGGGGGCGAACGTGCGCAAACGCCTCGTCGACACCACCGATGACGAGTTCGACCGGGTCATCGACATCAACCTCAAGGGCACGTACCGGCTGATGCGCGGATTCGGCCGTGAGATGGGTGAGCGGGGTCGCGGATCGATCGTCACCTACGCCTCATTCCGGGCGCTGGCCATCGAACCCGGCCAGGGAATCTATGCGGCAGCGAAAGCCGGTGTCGTCCAGCTGACGAAGACGATGGCCAGCGAGCTCGGAGGCAAGGGCGTGCGCGTCAATGCGATCCTGCCCGGCCCGTTCGACACGCCCCTGACGCAGCAGATCAAGGCCGACGGGAAATGGTGGGACGCGTATGCGGACAAGACCGCCCTGGGCCGCTGGGGTCGCCTGCACGAGATCGCCGGGCCCGTCCTGTTCCTCGCTTCGGACGCCTCGAGCTATGTCACCGGGCACTCGCAGCTCGTTGACGGCGGCTGGATGGCCCAGGACGGACGGTTCACCCCCGACGTGTGAGTTCCGCGACGTTGCCGGGCAGAGTGACCAGTGACCACGCGGGGGTCCGGCGAGACAATATTCATGATTATGCAAGAATATTCAGATGACCGTTTCGCACACTCCGCCCGCCCCGCCGGCGCACACTCCCACAGGAGTGCTGCGGCAGCTGGGGCGACGTAAGTCGATCAGCGCCATGACCGCCGAGGCCCACACCGATGCGCAGTCCGCGCAGCAGGGTGGACTGCGGCGGACCTTCGGCGTCTTCCAGCTGACGATGATCAGCGTCGGCGCCACCTTGGGCACGGGAATCCTCGTCATCCTCGGCGAGGCCGTGCCTGTGGCCGGACCCGCTGTGTGGCTCGCCTTCGTTCTCGCCGGAATCACCGCGCTGCTGTCGGCGGTCAGCTATGCCGAAATGGCCGGAATGGTGCCGGTGTCCGGGTCGAGCTACTCGTATTCCTACGCCACCCTGGGTGAGGGCGTCGCGTGGGTCTGCGGCTGGTGTCTCGTTCTCGAATACGCGGTCTCGGTCGCGGCGGTCGCCGTCGGCGCCGCCGACTACGTCAACGAGACCCTGCGCGTCTTCGGCCTCGAGCTGCCCGCGTCCCTGACCACAGGGCCGGGCCTGGCGGATAATCCGGACGGAATCATCAATGTCTCGGCCCTCATCGTCGTGGCCCTGGCGACTGTGCTGCTCATGCGCGGCGCCCGCGAATCCGGTGTCGTCAACACGATTCTCGTGTTCGTCAAGATCGGCATCCTCGTCTTCTTCGCCATCGTCGCGTTCACCGCGTTCAAGGCCGGCAACTTCGCGCCGATGCTGCCGATGGGTGCCGCCGGAGTCACTGCGGCCGCATCCAGCGTGTTCTTCTCCTATATCGGCTTCGATGCCGCGTCCACGGCCGGCGAGGAAGCGAAGAATCCGCGCCGGGATCTGCCGCGGGCGATCATCTTCTCGATGCTCATCGTCACCTCGATGTATGTCCTTGTCGCCGTCGCAGCGATCGGTGCACGGCAGTGGCAGTGGTTCGACGGCGCTCACGCCCCGCTGGTCCAGATCGTCGAGGAGATCACCGGGTCGAATATCGCGGTGCTGCTCTTCGCGGTGGCCGCGGTGCTCGCGATCTTCTCCGTCGTCATCACCGTGCTCTACGGTCAGTCGCGGATCCTGCTGACGATGGCCAGGGACGGAATGGTGCCGAAGATCTTCGGCCGCGTCTCCCAGCGCACCGGCACTCCCCTGGTCGGCACTCTCATCGTCGGCGGCCTTGTGGCCATCACGGCGGCGTTCATCCCGCTCGGCGAACTCGCCGACGCCACGAGCATCGGCACCCTGTTCGCATTCTGCCTGGTCAACATCGCCGTCATCTACCTGCGGTTCAAACGCCCCGACCTCGAGCGCTCATTCAAGGTTCCGTTCGGGCCGATCGTGCCCGCGCTGGGAGCCGTGGCGTGTGCGTTCCTCATGGTCAACCTCGGCGGGCGGACATGGATCGTCTTCGGAGCGTGGATGGTCGTCGGCGTGATCGTCTACTTCACCTACAGCCGCCGCCACTCAAGAGTCGGGGCATTGGACGAGCAGACCTACCGCACCTCCCTCTAATTACTACCTGACGGCGGCCCAGCAACCTCGCGCGAGGTTGCTGGGCCGCCGTCAGGTAGTAAGAGGGGTCAGGGGCGGCGGGCCCTTGCCACCTCGTAGAGGGACACGGCAGCGGCGATGCCCGCATTGAGCGACTCGGTGGTCGCGGCGATCGGGATCGACACGATCTGATCGCACTTCTCCGCGATGAGCCGCGACAGCCCCTTGCCTTCGGAACCGACGACGATGCACAGCGGGTCGCGGGTGAAGGTCAGCTCGGGCAGCTCGACGTCACCGTCCATGTCGAGGCCGACGACGAAGACATTCTGCTTCTTCAGCTCGTCGATCGCCCTGGCCAGGTTGACCACCTGTGCCACGCGGATGCGCGATGCGGCGCCGGCCGAGGTCTTCCAGGCCGCGGCCGTCATCGAGGCGGCGCGACGTTCGGGGATGATCACTCCGTGACCGCCGAAGGCCGCCGTCGACCGGACGATGGCACCGAGGTTGCGCGGATCCGTGATCCCGTCGAGGGCCACGAGCAGCGGCGTTTCGGCGCGTTCAGCCGCGAACTCGAGCAGATCGGAGGGATCGGCGTAGTCGTAAGGCGGGACCTGCAGGGCGATGCCCTGGTGGATCGCGTCATCGGTGAGCCGGTCGAGGTCGGGCTTGCTCGCTTCGAGCATCGAGATGCCGCGCTGAGTCGCGAGAGTGATGGACTCGCGGACCCGATCGTCGGAGTCGATGCGCCCGGAGACGTACATCGCGGTGGCCGGAACGCCCTCGCGCAGAGCTTCGAGGACCGAATTGCGCCCGGCGACCATATTCGGTCCGAGTTCCTTCTTCTTCCGCTTCGCCTGCGCCGAGGCGTTCGAGCTCTTGCGCTGCTGCGCGGCCTTGTGCGCCTTATGGTAGACGCGGTCCTCGGCTTTCGGCGTCGGTCCCTTGCCGCGCAGGCCGCGCTTGTTCTTACCGCCCGACCCCTTGGTCGGACCCTTCTTCGAACCGCCGGAGCGGGGATTGGAAGCCATCTGATTCCTTCAAATACGTTGGGGCCGCGAGCTCGTGCCCGTGGCCGAAATTCGTCGCCCTCAGCCCTCGCCGAGGTGGTAGCGGTAGCCGTCGGCCGTATCCTCGATGACGACGCCGGCCGCGGCCAGTTCGTCCCGCAGAGCATCCGCGGTGGCGAAGTCCTTCTCCGCCTTCGCCTCGGCCCGTCGCTCGGCCATGGCGGCCACGAGGGAGTCGAGCGCCGACTCCGCCTTGGCATCGGCCGCCGAACCGGCCCAGACCGCAGCGCTGGGATTGACACCGAGGATGTCGAGCATGAGCTCCACCTCGGCGACGATCCGCGTCAGGCCCTCCCGGTTACCGCCGGAGTCGAGGAGCTTCGCCCCTTCGCTCACAGAGGCGAAGACCACGGACAGGGCACGAGGCACACCGAGGTCGTCGTCGAGGGCGGCGGCGAATTCGGCGGGCACGTCGACGCTGCGTGAACCGTAGGCGTCGCTGACGTCCGGCAACGCCGGCCCGTCCGCGCCGAGCGTCTGGCGGGCGCGCTGGAGGAAGTTCTGCAGCCGTTCGAGCGAGGCCGCTGAGCGTTCCATCGCCTCGTTCGAGAAGTCGAGGATAGACCGGTAGCTGGCGCCGGTGAGGAAGTAGCGCACGGCCAGCGGGCTGAACGTGTCGAACAGGTCGGAGGCGAAGACCGAATTGCCCAGAGACTTCGACATCTTGTCCCCGCCCACGTTGAGCAGGCCGGAATGCATCCAGATGTTCGCGAACTGGTCCCCGGCGGCACGGGACTGCGCCAGCTCGTTCTCATGGTGCGGGAAACGCAGGTCGAGTCCGCCCCCGTGGATGTCGAAGTTCGACCCCAGGTACTTCGTCGACATGGCCGAGCACTCGATGTGCCAACCCGGTCGGCCCCGACCCCACGGTGAGGGCCAGGAGGCGGTGATCGGTTCGGAGTCCTTGTGGGCCTTCCACAGGGCGAAGTCCCGGGCGTCCTTCTTCCCGCGCAGCTCAGCGCCCTCCGACAGTTCCATGTCGTCGAGTCTCTGGTTCGTCAGTGCCCCGTAGTCGCTCCACGAGGCGGCGTCGAAGTAGACATCGGCGCTGCCGTCGAGCGCGGGGTAGGCATGACCGGCTTCGATGAGGCGGGAGATGAGTTCGATCATCTCCGTGATGTGCCCGGTCGCGCGCGGTTCGCTGCTCGGCGGCAGAACATCGAGCGCGTCGTAGGCTGCGGTGAAGGCGCGTTCGTACTTGTACGCGTGAGCGAACCACTCCCGCCCCTCTTCGACGGACTTCGACAGGATCTTGTCGTCGATGTCGGTGACGTTGCGGATCACGGTCACCCGGTAGCCGCTGTAGAGCAGCCAGCGGCGCAGCGTGTCGAACACCGAGGCCGACCGCAGGTGGCCGATGTGCGGCTCGCCCTGCACCGTGGCGCCACAGACGTAGATACCGACCTGACCGTCGTTGACGGGGCGCAGTTCTTCGGTCGTGCGGCTGGCGGTGTTATAGAGCGAGATAGTCACGCCCACAAGTCTACCGGGCCTGGCTGATTTCCCCGTTTCCCGATATTCGATACACGACTGTTACGCGGCTCACGTGATGCGTGGCACATCACTCAGCAAGTTCCCAGTAAAGTGGACGCAAGAAATGAAGACCGAGGCGAGAGACCTTCTCGCATAGCGGACTTCGAACGAGCCCGACCGTCTCACAGACGAGACTGCGTGGGCTGACTCGGTCACGAATCCCCGGGACCGCCACAGAAAGGACACCATGTCTCTCAAGACATCACCCCAGAGGGAGGTCTTCGCCACCCGCGGCGCGTTCATCTTCGCTGCCATCGGTTCGGCCGTCGGCCTCGGCAACATCTGGCGCTTCCCCTATGTCACCTACGACAACGGCGGCGGCGCCTTCATCATCCCCTACCTCGTCGCACTCCTGACAGCGGGCATCCCGCTGCTGTTCTTCGACTACGCCATGGGGCACCGTTCACGCGGCTCGGCCCCGCTCTCGTTCCGCATGGCATCGAAGGTCGCCGAACCCATCGGCTGGTTCCAGACCGGAGTCGCCTTCGTCATCGGCATCTACTACGCAGCCATCATCGGCTGGGCCGGCTGCTACATGTTCTTCTCCCTCAACCAGGCCTGGGGAGACGATGCGGCCACCTTCTTCCAGTCCGACTTCCTCAACCTCTCCGACCCGGGAATCTCGATGGAGTTCGTGCCCGCGGTGCTCATCCCGATCATCATCGTCTGGATCATCACCCTGGGCATTCTGCTTCTGGGTGTGCAGAACGGCATCGCCGGATTCTCGAAGATCTTCATTCCGCTGCTGGTGATCCTGTTCCTCGCACTCGTCGTCAGGGCACTGTTCCTGCCCGGCGCAGCCGAGGGCCTCAACGCCCTCTTCACGCCCGACTTCGCAGCTCTGACTGATCCGAATGTGTGGATTGCTGCCTACGGGCAGATCTTCTTCTCTCTGTCCATCGGCTTCGGCATCATGATCACCTACGCCTCGTACTTGAAGAAGAAGACGAACCTCACCGGCTCCGGCCTCGTCGTCGGCTTCTCGAACTCCGCGTTCGAGATCCTCGCCGGCGTCGGTGTCTTCGCCGCTCTCGGATTCATGGCAGCAGCACAGGGCACTCAGGTCTCCGAGGTCGCGGACTCCGGCATCGGCCTGGCGTTCATGGCCTTCCCCACACTCATCTCCGAGATGCCCGGCGGCGGACTGTTCGGCTTCGCGTTCTTCGCCTGCCTCGTCTTCGCCGGCCTGACCTCGCTCGTCTCGATCGTCCAAGTGCCGATCCAGGCACTGCGTGAGAAGTTCAGGTTGGGGAACAAGGCATCGATCATCCTGGTCGGCGGTGTGATGGCAATCATCTCGATCCTGCTCCTGCCCACCGTCACCGGACTCTACGTGCTCGACACGATCGATGCCTGGGCCAACAACATCGGCATCGTCGGCGGCGCCGTCGTCGGCCTCATTGTGATCGGATGGGCGCTGCGGAAGCTGCCGGTCCTGCGCGATCACCTCAACGCGATCTCGAGCTTCAAGGTCGGCTGGTTCTGGATGATCATCCTCGGCGGAGTGACCACGCTGGTGCTCGCCTATATGCTCATCCATCAGATCATCACCTACGCCACCGAGGGATACGAGGACTACCCGACCCTGATCACCGGGGTTATGGGCTGGGGCATGATCGGCCTGCTCGTCGTGGCAGCGATCGTCCTCACGCTCATCAAGTGGCCGAAGCAGACGATCGACGAGGCGGAGGCGGCGATCGCCGATTCCGCAGCCGAAGAGAATCTCCGCAACGAAACCAAGGGAGCCTGAAATGGGTACCTCAGCAATCATCATGATGGTCATCGCCATGGTCACCGTATGGGGCGGACTCGGCGCCGCGATCATGCATCTGCGCAAGCATCCCGACGAGGAGTGAGCACCGCGCCCACTCCGACGGCATGAGACGACGAGGGCGGTCCGATCCCCGATGACAGGGATCGGACCGCCTTCCTCGTGCTCATGTGTATTTCCCTCGCCGAGGCGGCCGGGCCGTGGTCACGGCCGCCTCGGCGAGGCCGGCGTGACCTTGCGGTCATCCCGGCGACGGTGCCGCGGTTACGCTTCGGCCACCTCGGCGGGCCGGTTGAGTCGACTGTGCTTCCGCGAATAGGCGAAATACACGACGAGGCCGATGGCCAGCCACACGAGGAAGCGGATCCACGTGTCCATGTTGAGGTTGAGCATGAGATAGAAGCAGACGATCGCGGAGACGATCGGCAGCACCGGGACGAACGGAACCTTGAACGGGCGCTCGAGCTCGGGACGGGTCCGACGCAGCACGATGACACCGATCGAAACAAGCACGAAGGCCGAGAGCGTGCCGATGTTGACGAGCTCGGCGAGCGTCGACAGGGGCACGAACGCGGCGATGACCGCGATGATCACGCCGGTGATGATCGTGAACCGGTACGGAGTGCCGAACTTCGGGTTGGTCTTCGCTAGCCACTGCGGCAGCAGGCCATCGCGAGCCATGGAGAAGCCGACGCGCGTCTGCCCCATGAAGAGGATCATGCACACGACGATGAGGCCGATGCAGGCTCCGATCGCAATGAGGTTGCCCATCAGGGGAAGACCTGCATTGACGAACGCGGTCGCCAGCGGGGCACCGTCTTCGGGGTCGATGTCCTTGTAGTTCTGCATACCGGTGATCACCAGGGAGACGGCGATGTAGAGTCCGGTGACGATAGCCAGGGAGCCGAAGATGCCGATAGGCAGGTTTCGCTGCGGATTCTTCGTCTCCTCTGCTGTGGTGGCAACGACGTCGAAGCCGATGAACGCGAAGAACACCATGGCTGCTGCTGCGAAGATGCCTCCGATGCCGAAGACGCTCGGGTCGAGTCCGAAGAGCCCTTGAACGACAGGCAGGTGCATCATCGATCCGCCGGTGTCGGCAGGCTCTTCCGCCGGCGGGATGAACGGCACCCAGTTCGAGACCTTGACGAAGAAGAGCCCGACGATGATGACGGTGAGGACGACGAGGACCTTGAGGAAGGTGACGATGATGTTGATCCGGCTCGACAGCTTGATGCCGGTGACCAGAACGATCGTCAGACCCAGTACAAGCAGCCCCGCGGGCAGGTTGATCCAGCCGCCCTCGGCTGTGGCGATGGCATCGGGGATGGCGAACGGCGTGCTCTCGAGGACTACCGCGAGGTACTGACTGAATGAGGTCGCGAGCGCTGCCGACCCGACGGTGAATTCGAGGATGAGATCCCAACCGATGATCCAAGCCAACAGTTCGCCCATGGTCGCGAAGGTGAACGTGTAGGCGCTGCCGGCAACCGGCACCGTCGACGCGAATTCGGCGTAGCACAGCGCCGCAAGGCCACAGGCGACGCCGGCGATGAGGAAGGACAGCGCGATGCCCGGCCCGGCGTTCGTCGCGGCGGCGTGCCCGGTGAGGACGAAGATGCCGGCGCCGATGCAGACGCCCACGCCGAAGATGACGAGGTCGAGTGCGCCGAGGTTCTTCTTCAGCTGATGTTCGGGGTCTTGAGTGTCACGGATGCTCTGCTCGATGGACTTCGTGCGTTTCCATTCGCCTGCCATGACTCCTCCTTTGCAGTATGGCAGTGAGAACCGCACCGCCGAAGGTGACGCGGATCACTGAGATTGAGTTTACCGGTCAATGATAAACCACAATGTGAGACGTATTCACCACTCTGGCCGTCGCCTCAGATCGCGGCTCCGCCCACCGCCTGCGATCCCCGTTTCCGTCAGGGAAGAACCGCCGGACGCAACAGCGCCGTCTTCCGCTCCGCATGCCCCTCAGAGTGCACGAGACCGACGACCGATCGAGGCTGCCCGACGGACTGTTTCGCCCTCTCTGAACCATGTCAACGCACGTAGGTGCACTGATTTCCGGACCGACCTGGTCGAGCCCAGCGTGCTTGGTTAGGGTGGGGACTGTGAGCACCCCATTCCGGGGTACGCTCAGTCCACTTCGGGTGTTCCCATCCGCGGACACCCGTCACCGAAGACATTTAGGAGACGCAATGCCACAGACCGTCAAGGGCGTCATCTCCCGCAGCAAGGGAGCCCCGGTCGAACTCACCGACATCGTCATCCCGGACCCGGGACCAGGCGAGGTCGTCGTCGATGTGAAGTCGTGCGGCGTCTGCCACACAGACTTCCACTACCGCGAGGGCGGGATCAGCGATGACTACCCGTTCCTGCTCGGCCACGAGTCCGCCGGAATCGTCTCCGAGGTCGGCGAAGGAGTCACCGAGGTCGCGGTCGGGGATTTCGTCATCCTAAACTGGCGCGCCATCTGCGGCGACTGCCGCGCCTGCAAGCGCGGCGAACCCTGGTACTGCTTCGACACCCACAACGCTTCACAGAAGATGACCCTGCCCGACGGCACCGAGCTCGAAGCCGCTCTGGGCATCGGATCCTTCGCCGAGAAGACACTCGTCGCCGCGGGTCAGTGCACAAAGGTCCCCGAAGCGGACCCGGCCGTCGTGGGTCTGCTCGGCTGCGGAATGATGGCCGGGATCGGGGCTGCCATCAACACCGGCGAGGTCACCCGCGGCAAGACCGTGGCCGTGATCGGTGCCGGCGGTGTCGGCTGCGCGGCGATCGCCGGTTCGGCTCTGGCCGGGGCGAACACGATCATCGCCCTCGACATCGATGAGAAGAAGCTGTCCTGGGCCAGCGACTTCGGCGCCACGCACACGGTGTCGACGAAGGGCATGAGCGAGGACGAGGTCGTCGCGGCGATCCAGGAGCGCACCGGAGGCTTCGGCGCCGATGTCGTCATCGACGCCGTCGGACTTCCCGCCACCTGGCGGCAGGCCTTCTACGGCCGCGACCTCGCAGGCACCGTCGTCCTCGTCGGTGTGCCGACTCCGGAAATGGAGCTCACGGTTCCGCTGCTCGATGTGTTCGGCCGCGGCGGCAAGCTCAAGTCATCCTGGTACGGTGATTGCCTGCCCGACCGCGACTTCCCGATGCTCGTCGACCTCTACCAGCAGGGACGTTTCCCGCTCGAGAAGTTCGTGTCCGAACGCATCGGCATCGGCGATGTCGAATCCGCTTTTGAGAAGATGGCCAAGGGCCAGGTCCTACGATCGGTGGTGGAACTGTAATGACAGCTATTGAGCATCTCGTCACGTCTGGCACGTTCTCCCTGGATGGAGAGACGCACGACGTCGACAACAACGTGTGGATCATCGGCGACGATTCCGAGGTCATCGTCATCGACCCGGCCCATGATGTCGATGCGATCGCCGAGGCGGTCGGATCCAGAGACGTCAAGGCCATCCTGCTCACGCACGGTCACGACGATCATGTGCGCGTCGTCCGCGACTTCGCACAACGGGTGGGCAACCCCACCGTGTACCTCAATCCCGATGACTATGTGCTGTGGGATATGACCTTTGAGAACTACCGTCCCGACGGACAGATCGCCCACGGCGACACCTGGACCGTCGGCGGAATCAAGCTCAAGGCCCTGCACACTCCCGGCCACTCCCCCGGTTCGACGTGCTTCTTCGTCGAGACTGGTCTGCCGGCTCCGGCATCGGCCGGTGCGGGACGGGCCGTCGGTCCGGTGCTGTTCTCCGGAGACACCCTGTTCAACGGCGGCCCCGGAGCCACGGGACGGTCGCATTCGAGCTTCGAGACCATCATCGAATCGATCCGCGACGTGCTCTTCCCGCTGCCCGAGGCGACCGTCGTGCTCACCGGGCACGGCGATTCCACGTCGATCGGCGCGGAGAGCCCGGCCCTCGAGGACTGGATCAAACGCGGACACTGAGCCGCCGCAGGCCGGGCTCAGACCGCTCGCCGACTAAGACGCAGATCGCATAGCCTGCCTGCCTGCGGTCAGGCTGTGACCGACCAGCGCAACTCGCAGACGCGGGTCGCGACCCACACGGGTTCGCGACCCGCGTCTACGCATTCCGCCCCTGCCGGATAGACTCGTCGGGTGCCTGAATCACAGTCTTCGCAGCCCGCCGAGTCAGCGTCCGCCTCGGCCTCCGGTTCTTCTGATACCTCGTCCAACGGCCTCAAGGTGGGGATGAAGCCCCGCCACCTGGTGATGATGAGCCTCGGCTCGGCGATCGGCGCCGGTCTCTTCGTCGGCTCCGGTGCCGGAGTGCAGGCGGCTGGTCCCGCCGTGCTCATCTCATACGTCGTCGCGGGTCTCATCGTCATCTTCGTCATGCGGGCGCTGGGCGAACTCGTCGCCGCCGACCCGAATCCGGGTGCGTTCTCGCACTATGCGGGCAAGGCCATGGGCCCGGCCGCGGCCTTCGCCGTCGGTGCTCTGTGGTGGGTCCAGCTGTGCCTCGTCGTCGCCGCCGAGGCCACCGCCGCCGCGCAGATCGCCGCTTCCTATATTCCGGCAGTCCCCCAGTGGGTCATCGCCTTGGCGATCATGCTCGTCTTCACGGCCATCAACCTCACCACTTCGGGCAGCTTCGGTGAGTTCGAGTTCTGGTTCTCACTCATCAAAGTCGCCTTCGTCGTCCTCTTCGTCGTCCTCGGTGCCGCATACCTGTTCGGATGGACCCCGGCCGAACCGCCCGCGCAGATCTTCGCCGACGGGTTCATGCCCACCGGCATCTCCGGCATCGCCGCCGGACTGCTCGTCGTCGCGTTCGCCTTCGGCGGCATCGAGATCGTTGCGGTCGCCGCGGCCGAGACCGCGAACCCCGAACGCAGCGTCTCCCAGGCGATCAAGACGATCGTGTGGCGCATCCTGTTCCTCTACATCGGGTCGGTGGCGATCATCGTCCTCGTCCTGCCGTGGACGGACGACCGCCTGGCGGAGTCCCCCTTCGTGGCCGTTCTCGAGACTGCTGGGCTGCCGTTCATTGCCTCGCTGCTGGCCGCGGTCATCGTCATCGCGCTGCTGTCGTCGATGAACGCGAACATCTACGGAGCGTCCCGGATGTCGTTCTCGATGTCGCAGCGGTCCATGCTGCCGCGCGGGCTCGGCCGCACCAATCGCCGCGGGGTGCCAGTGGCAGCGGTGCTGGCCACCTCGGCGTTCGGCTTCGTCGCCGTCGCGCTCAACTATTTCTGGGCAGCCGAGGTCCTCGGGGTCCTGCTCAACATCGTCGGCTCCACGCTCATCGTCACCTGGGTCGCCACCCTCGTATCGCAGATCGTTCTGCGTCGTCGCGCCGAGGCGGCTGGCCAGTCCCTGCCGCTGCGCATGTGGGGCTACCCATGGCTGTCGTATGTCACCCTGGCCGGAATCGCTGTGATCATCGGACTCGGCCTGACTGTCGAATCCGTGCGCTTCCAGATCGTCGGCACACTCATCTTCGTCGTCGCGCTCTACCTCATCGGCCTCATCGTCACGAAGCGTCACCCGAACGCGAAGGTCTGAGCCCGCCGTTCACCGCCACCGAGGCGGCTGTCGGCCTCCGTGCCCGGACCGCGGCAGTCCCCACCGCCGGACCGCGGCGATCCCTAGCGGCCGGACCGCGGCAATCTCCAGCGGCCGGTTGTTCAGTCGCAGCCTTCGTCCGATGCAGGCATCTGAACGCGTCGAGCCTCAATCGACAAGTGCGTCCAATGCAGCAACGAGTTCCCGCAGGGCGTGGGCTGGATCTGCCGATTCCGCCCAGCCGGCGAGCATGTCCCGCGTCTGGCCCACGTGCCGGTTGAAGTGCCTGCCCGCATAGTTCGTCACGTCGATCGGCACGATCCTCTCGACTGCTTCGAGCACGACGTGCGCGGCGGAACCGAACACGGGAACCTGCACCCCGAGGCGGGGCCGCACGGCCTCGCTCGCAGCCTTCGCAGGGCGGTCAAGGTGTGATTTCAGTGCGACCCAGCTGCCGTTGCGGACGCTGAGTTCGGCGACGAAGGGAATGAACACCCTCGGCGGCAGCAGTACGGCCTCCATCGGCACTGGCAGAACGAGTCGATCCAGCCTGCTGACAAGCGAACGCACCGCGGTCGAGGGTCCGGCGACGAAGAACCGCGGCGCACCTGCAGGTGCCCAGAACCTCACTTCTCGCCCCGGTTCGGCCTCCCTGTCGGCTCCACTGCCCTGACCACCGGCTGTGCACACACCTCTGTCGGCCTCCCCGATTCGGCTGCCGGCGCTGAACGCACCACTGTCGGTCTCCTCGACCTGGTTACCGGCTGTGCGCACAACTTCCGCCGGTGCACCCGAATCCAGCCGCTCGGACAGGAACGCGGGTCCGAATATGACTGCTTGAGTGCCGGGGAAGACTGCTCGTGCTCGCTCGAGGTCTCCCTCGACCTGGCTCGTCGTCGCAATGAACGCGGGCGAGATGTCCCGAATCGCCGAGACCACCTCTGCGTCGAGATCATCCGGCCGAGTCGTGAGCACGATGAGGTCCCAGCTCCCATCAGCGGCAGCCGCAGCCCAGTCTGAGATCGTCACCCGTCGAGTCGCAGCTACGCGAGTCACCGACCAGCCACTGCCCGCGCTCGCTTGTCTGCCTTCAGCTCCCTCGGTTTCTCGCCCGGTTTCTCCCCCAGTTTCTCGCCCGGCTTCTCCCCCGGTTGCTCCCCTGTTGCTGCCTCCGGCTCGTCCGCTTCCTTGCCTGCAGCTGCCGTGTCCACCTCCCACCCCGCCGGGATCGGTCGGGTCGAAGGTGCTCACGCGCCGCGGAAAGGCCGCCCGCCCATTGGGACCAGCGGTGCGGGAGACGACGGTGACCTTATGGTCATCGGTGAAGAGCGCGGCCCCGGCGATGCCGATGGCGCCGGCTCCTTGGAAGAGGACTTTCACTGCTTGTTCCTTCCTCGGCGCACCTGGCTCGGCTCGAACAGAGAAGTGCGTTTGACTCGATACTGGTGGTTCAGAGCGGCTGAATCAGTTCGGATGGATCAGCGCGGTGGCGATGGCGGCGATTCCTTCGCCTCGCCCGGTCAATCCGAGTCCGTCAGAGGTGGTGCCCGAGACCGACACGGGTGCGCCGGCAGCAGCCGACAGCGCCTGTTGAGCCTCAGCACGGCGCGTGCCGACCTTCGGACGATTGCCGATCACCTGGACGGAGATGTTCCCGATCTCGAAACCCGCGTCACGGACGATGCGGGCCGCCTCGGCGAGCAGCGCCGAACCCGAGGCACCGGCGAATTCCGGACGATCGACGCCGAAGTGCTCACCGAGGTCGCCGAGCCCCGCGGCGGAGAACAGCGCGTCGCAGCAGGCATGGGCGGCCACATCGGAGTCCGAGTGTCCTTCGAGCCCTCGTTTGCCCGGCCACAGCAGCCCCGCGACCCACAGTTCGCGTGCGGGATCGGCGGCGAAGGCATGGACATCGACGCCGGTGCCGATGCGTGGAATGATCTGATTCATCGCGGCTCCTTCGCCGAGTCCGGCGCACCTGGTCCGGGGTCGACAGCTCCGTCACGCATCCGGGCGAGCTGTTCCGCGAGGACGAGGTCGAGCGGATAGGTGATCTTCAGCGCCTCTTCGTCACCGTCGACGGCGACAACCTCAACGCCGACGCGTTCGACGAGCCCCGCATCGTCCGTCGGCAGCACTCTGCCCTGCCGACCTTCCCCGGCTTCCCCGGCCGTCGGATCTGCCTCTGCAGTCGAGCCCGCGCCGTCGGTTGGGCAAGCGTCATCGGTCGTGACAGTGCCATCGGCCAAGCCAGCCCCGTCGGCTGCGAACTCGTCATGGGCCCGCCGGAGCGCCTCGGCGCGGAACCCCTGAGGCGTCTGGACCCGTCGCAGCTCAGCCCGGTCAAGATCGCCCCGCACCACTGCACGCCCGCCGGCGCCCACAGCGACGGCATGATCCGGATTGTCTGGTCGATCCGCGGTGGTTTCATCGCCAGAATCGCCGTGGATCGACCAAACAATCCCATTGGAAGCGCGCTCCGCACCCGTGCCTGCACCTGAGCTCGGATCCGCACCGACGGCCCCGTGCGGAACGACCCTCCGCACGGTGTCGATCATCGGCAGAACCGGAACGACCGCCTCGGCGCCGGATTGCAGCGCGTCGACCACTCGGGTGAACACATCGGGCGGGGTCAGACACCGCGCCGCATCATGAACGAGAACGTACTCCGCATCTCGGTTAAGTTTCAAGGCTGTTTGGACCGAAGAACTGCGATCATTGCCACCTGCTACGGCTGTAATTGAAATTTCGCATTTCATCCGCGTGGCTGCTTCGGCGATTTCTTCTTGCGCCTGCAAAAGAAAATCCTCGGGAGCGGCCACCACGATTGCGGAGGCGACTCCCGAGGAGATGATCGTCTCGAGGCTGCGGGCCAGAATGGTCCGTCCGTTCACACGGACGAAAGCCTTCGGCTCATTGCAACCCAGACGGGATCCCGACCCTGCGGCCGTGATGATGACACAGGTGCTCAGGATGCGAGCACTTCGTCCAGCAGAGCTTCTGCTTCGGACTCTTCCTTCTTCTCGGCCAGTGCGAGTTCGGAAACAAGGATCTGGCGAGCCTTCGAGAGCATGCGCTTCTCACCGGTCGACAGGCCGCGGTCCTGCTCTCGGCGCCAGAGGTCACGGACGACCTCGGCTACCTTGATGACGTCACCGGACTGCAGCTTCTCGACATTGGCCTTGTACCGCCGGGACCAGTTCGCGGGCTCTTCGACGAATTCGGCACGCAGGACGTTGAAGACCTTCTCAACGCCTTCTTCACCGACGACATCTCGCACACCGACCAGATCGCAGTTCTCTGCCGGAACTTCGATCACGAGATCGCCATGGGCGACCTGGAGCTTGAGATACAGCTTCTCCTCACCTTTGATGGCACGTTTCTTGATTTCTTGGATTGTCGCTGCACCGTGATGTGGATAGACAACAGTGTCGCCGACCTGGAAACTCATATTCTCTTCAAACCCCTTTCGCGGAATACCAGTTTACCATGAGGCTCGCCACAGAAATCGTTCAGGGTAGCGAATCTTCATGCTAGGCTCCGCCTCTGCTGCTCGCCGCGATCGGCCCGGCTGCCGCCTCTGCCAGCGAGTACATCGGGAGAGGGCGCATTGCCGAGAAGCTCGGCAGCGAACCTCGACCGACCGCGACGCAGGCCGAACTTCGCTGCCTCTTCACCGAAACTTCAACCGCGACGCGCCCGAGCGTCGCGGAACCTCGTCCACTCCGACCACCCGGTTCTACAGCGGGTCAAAAACCGGGTAGTATACAGACTGATCTTGTATTGCCACTTCAAGGAGCATAATGAAACGGCACAACCGCGCGGCTCTCGCCGTTGCCGCACTCGCTCTCGTTATCCCCGTCAGCGGATGTGCAAGCCTGCTGTCTCCCCATCAGACCGCCGAATACCACTACAACGGCGGCGATGGAGCCTCGGGAGCCGTCGGCGACGTCGAGGTCCGTGGGCTCATGCTCATCACGGATCAGGAGAGCTCCGGTCCGGCTCAGCTGTTCTTCACCCTCATCAACAAGGGTGACTCCACCGCCAAGGTGTCCATCGAGGTCGCCGACACCACGGTGAGCGAATCGATCAAGGCCGGCGACACCTTCGTCCAGGACCCGAAGAGCCCCGAGACCTCGTCCAAGGAAGTCGTCACCGTCGACAGCCTCAAGGCGAAGCCCGGCGACCTCGTCGACATCACCGTCAAGAACGGCAGCGAAGAGAAGGTCATCGAAACCCAGCTCCTCACCGACACCCTGCCGTACTACAACGAGTACGTGCCGTCGGAATCACCGTCCGAGTCCCCGTCGGACATGCCGACCGAGGATGCCGGTTCCGCGGAGGGAACCGCAACGGCCAACGGCTGATCCGTCTTCCTCGAGCACCGGGACCAATCCCGCGCGGGAGCACAGAAGGAGCCGCTCACAGATGTGAGCGGCTCCTTCTGCATTCACGTCCGGCCGGCGATCCCGACCTCACCAACCCGGCTTCGCCGGATGGCGCCCTCAGGCTTCGAACTTGTACCCGAGCCCGCGCACCGTGGTGAGCAGACGCGGTTCCGAGGGGTTCTCCTCGATCTTCGCACGCAGTCGCTTGACGTGGACGTCGAGAGTCTTCGTATCGCCCACGTAGTCCTCACCCCAGATCCGGTCGATGAGCTGACCACGGGTCATCACGCGGCCGGAGTTGCGCACGAGGATCTCGAGCAGTTCGAACTCCTTGAGCGGCATGGACTGCTCTTCACCACGCACGGACACGACGTGGCGTTCGACGTCGATGCGCACTCCCCCGGCCTCGAGCACGGACTCGTCCTCGAATTCCTCGGTCTCGACATTGCGGCGCAGCACGGCTCGCACGCGAGCCAGCAGCTCCCGTGAGGAGTACGGCTTCGTCACATAGTCATCGGCGCCGAGCTCGAGTCCCACGACCTTGTCGATCTCCGAATCCTTGGCCGTGAGCATGATGATCGGCACATTGGACTTCGCCCGCAGCTCGCGGCACACCTCGGTGCCGGAGGCGCCGGGCAGCATGAGGTCGAGCAGGACCAGATCGGCGCCGGTGCGGTCGAACTCCGCCAGAGCCTTGAGCCCGTCATCGGCGACCGTCACCTCGTACCCTTCCTTACCGAGCAGGTACGACAGCGGGTCCGAGAACGAATCTTCGTCCTCGACAAGCAGAATACGAGTCACGTTGTGAGCTTCCTTTGTTCGCTTTCTTCGGTCAGATCCTTGGGTGGGTCGGCGGCCGCCCCGCCGTCTCCATTATCACCGGAGGGTGCGTCGTTGTCGCCGGCCGGGTCGTCTGCGCCGGACCCGGCGGTCCCGGTCGAATCCGCGGAATGTTCGATGAGGACCCCTGCCGGGGCCGAATCGGCAGCGGAGGCTTCGGTTGCAGTTCCGGCCAACGGGAGCACGATCGTGAACGTCGAGCCCTTGTTCAGCTGACTCCACACACGCACCTCACCGCCGTGGGTGGCGACGATGTGCTTGACGATGCTCAGCCCCAGTCCGGTGCCGCCGGTGATCCGGGAGCGTGCCGGGTCCACTCGGTAGAAGCGTTCGAAGACGCGCTCGGTGTCCTGGGCGGTCATGCCGATGCCCTGATCGGTCACGGCGATCTCGATGCGCTCGTCGACGAGGTCGACTCCGACGCCGACGCGGGTGCCCTCCGGCGAATAGTTCACGGCATTGTCGATGAGGTTGCGCACCGCGTTGACGAGCAGTTCGTAGTTGCCTTCGATGAGCAGATCGCTCGGCGGGGAGACCTCGATGTGGATGTTCTTGCCTTCCGCCCCTGTCCGGGCACGGTCAGCGGCATCGTCGACCACCTCGGCGACGGAGATCTTCTCGGTCGTCGCGGGAGCGGCGTGGTCCTGGACGCGGGAGAGGTCGATGATCTCCTGCACGAGCTGGGTCAGCCTCTTCGACTCCCGCTGCATCCGCCCGCCGAAGCGTTCGACAGCGGCCGGATCGTCGGCGAAGTCGGTGACCGCCTCGGCGAGCAGTGCCATCGCACCGATCGGCGTCTTGAGCTCGTGGGAGACGTTGGCGACGAAGTCACGGCGGACGGCGTCGACGCGCTTGGATTCGGTCTGATCGTCGCAGAGGACGAGGACGAAGGAGGTGCCCAAGGGAGCGACGCGGGCGTGGAGGTAGCGGATCACGGAGTCGGAGTTCTCCCGTGTCTGCTCGAGGTCGATCTCTTCGATGAGACCGCGTGCGCGGACGCGGCCGACGACCCGCAGCATCTCGGGCGATGCCAGCGAATGCCCCCTGACCAGGCCGAACGTGTATGCGGCCGGCGACGCCTTGACGACGTCGTCACCGGCGTCGATGACGATCGCGGCCGAGGGCAGGACGGCCAGCACTTCGGCGATGCCTTCGGGCAGGTCGTCCTCGGAATGCAGATCGGCAGCATCGCGGGAGCGTTCGCTGAATCGGAACGCAAGAATTCCCGCTATACCCAGGCCCAGGCCGACGACGCCGGTCAGGACCGCCACGACTAAGAGATCCACAGCCTCAAGCTTAGGCGCTGTCCATCGTCCCGGCGCACCGAATTCACTTCTGCTGGAAGTATTTGCCGAGGAATTCACCTTCCCGTCTGGAGTCGTTCACTCGATCGTGCGATGCTGACGTCTGTGTGCCTGCGCTCCCTGCCGTTACTGCCTTCTGCTTTCCCCCGCTGAGGGTGCGGATCGGAAGCGCCGGCACCCCTCATGACACCATGCACCACCGACAGTCAGTTCCGATTGTCACAATCGAGAGTTAAGGAACCGCAGTTCATGCGCGAAGTCTTCAGAAACGAATTGGACGATCTGGCCACCCAGCTGGTCGGCATGTCCACCAAGGTCCTCGACGCCATCCGCCTGGCCAATCAGTCGCTGCATTCGAACGATCTCGAGCTGGCGGAGCAGGTCATCGAGGCCGACTCCGTCATCGACAATATGCAGTTCACCCTCGATCAGCAGGCCGCCGAGATGCTCGCCCTGCAAGCTCCGGTGGCCGCAGATCTGCGTGCAGTCATCGGTTCGCTGCGGATGTCGGCATCGCTCGAGCGCATGGGCGACCTCGCCCGTCACATCGCCCAGCAGGTGCGCATCCGCTATCCCGAGTCCGCAATCCCCGAGGGCTTCGAATCGACGTTCGCGCGGATGGGCGAGTCCGGTGAGAGGATCGCCGAGGCGACGCAGAGCCTGCTCTCGAATCCCGGCCTGTCCGATGTGCCCACGATCAACGCCATCGACGAGGAGCTCGACGAGCTTCACCTGAGCGTGTTCGGGAAGCTCGGCGAAGCCCCGGCCGGTTCGCTGGCTCCCCGTCATATCGCCGATGTCACCCTGCTCTCGCGCTACTACGAGCGCTTCGGTGATCACGCAGTGTCCGTGTCGCAGAAGGTCGAGTACCTGCTCACCGGAAACTGGGAACCCTACCTGTCGAAGAAGTAGGAACCCGGCTCGAAGAAGCACGAATCCAGCGAAGCGCCCCGACACTGTCGGGGCGCTTCGCGCATTCTGCGCCATGGATTCACTGACGCACCCGAAGCCTCAGCTGGAGGCGGGCACCTCTTCCGGCGCCTGTCTGACGACGATCTTTCGGCGACGTCTGGGCCCGTTCTTGATACCGCGGGCCAGATTCTTGAGCACTCCCGTCGTCACGGCGACGCCGAGGAGCAGCAGAACTCCGCCGATGAGTTCGGCGGTGCTCGGGCGGTCTCCGAGCACGATCCAGGCGGAGATCACTCCGACCGGCGGGACGAGCAGGGAGAACGGCGCGACCTGCGAGGCCGGGAAGCGAGCGAGCAGCGAGTTCCAGATGACATAGCCGACCAGCGACGCCAGTCCGGCGGTGTAGACGGCCGAGGCCACGACACCCAAGGTCGGGTGCGTGAGTGCATGGGCCACCTCGGTGGGGCCATCGATGAGCGTCGACAGTGCGACCATCGGAATCGGGACGACGAGAGCCGACCACACGGTCATCTGCACGCCGTTCGTGCCGGGTTTCACGCCGCGGGCGATGACGTTGCCCGTCGCCCAGGACAGCGCGGCGCCGACGGCGACGAGGAAGGCGACGATCGGCACGTTCGCCTGCAGGCTCAGACCGATGACGGCCAGGCCGATGAGTCCGATGAGGATGCCGATGATCTGGCGGCGACTCGGGATCTCGTGCAGCACGAGGGCTGCGACGATGACGGTGAACGCGGCTTGGATCTGGATGACGATCGAGGTCAGGCCGGCGGGCAGGCCGAGCGCCATGGAGGTGTAGAGAAGGCCGAACTGGCCGGCCGACATGAAGGTGCCGATGAGGAGTATGCGGCCGAAGGAACCACGGGGGAAGCGGACGAAGAAGATCGCGGGCACCACGACGAAGGTGAATCGGGCGGCGACGAGGAGCAGCGGCGGCCAGTCGCGCAGACCGAGGTCGATGAAGATGAAGTTGACTCCCCAGAGAACGACGACCAGGAGGGCGAGCATGTAGTGGACCGAGCGCATAACTCCAGCATTCCAGCCACGTCGTCAAATTTCCATTGAAAGTCCGTCCACTGTTTCATTAAGATTATTTGATGATCGATACCGTTGCACTGCGCACCCTCGTCGCCCTCGATTCGCTCGGTTCGGTCACGGCGACGGCCGAGTCTCTGGGATATACGCCGGCGGCGGTGAGCCATCAGCTGCAGAAGCTCTCGCGCTATCTCGGTGCACCGGTGACTGAGCGGACGGGCCGCGGCATTGCGCTGACACCGATGGGCCGGGAGCTCAGCCGACGCGGGGCCGGGCTGCTGGAGGAGCTGGAGAGTCTGGAGACCGCGGCCCGAGCGCAGTCAGGTGAGCCGCGGGGACGGATCACGGTCGGCGGGTTCTCGACGGGGATCCGCGGACTGCTCGTACCCGCGCTGCCGCGATTGGCCGCCTCGGCGCCGGAGCTGACGGTGTCGAACTTCGAGGAGGAGCCGGACGAGCTCATCGAGATGGTCACGGCCGGCAGGATCGATGCCTCGCTCGTCTTCGGCTGGGATTCGTCCTCGCTGCACCTGCCCGCGACGCTGATCTCGGAGACGATCACCGTGGATCGGGCCGATATCGTCATGCATCGGGATCATCATCTGGCCGCCTGCACCGAGGTGACCCGCAGCGATCTGCTCGGCGAGATGTTCGTATCGGCGCCGCGCAATGCGGTGTGCCATCGATGGCTGACGGCACTGTTCGAGGAGCTCGGCAGCAAGCCGCAGATCGACTACTGGGCAATCGAGTACGACACGCAGATCGAGTTCGTCCGAGCTGTCGGGGCGTTGGCGCTCGTGCCGCGGTTGGGCAGGCCGCACCTGCCGGCCGATGTCGTGGCGGTGCCGCTCGATGATCCGAGCATTGCCCGCACGATCTCACTGGTGTGGCGGAAATCGATGTCGGCCTCCCCCGCGATCGCCTTTCTGCTCGAAGAGATGAAAGCGATCGCCGGGAAGGCCGACTCGATCGATGCATGAGTGGGGCCGGGGTTCGGCATCCGAGTGTCGTCTCGGCGCCCGAGCCCGAACGGATCCCGCCCCGTCTGCGGTGGGGCCGGGGGTCAGCGCCCCTGGTTGGCGACCTGGCCGATGGCGGCCGCTGCCGCTTCGGCATCGAGGTAGGTTCCGCCGGGGGTGACCGGGGTGAAGTCCTCGGTGAGCTCGTAGTGCAGCGGAATGCCGGTGGGGATATTCAGCCCGGTGATATCGGCATCGGAGATCCCATCGAGGTGCTTGACCAGCGCACGCAGCGAGTTGCCGTGGGCGGCCACGAGCACGGTCTTGCCGACGGTGAGTTCGGGCACGAGGGTGTCGTACCAGTAGGGCAGCAGGCGATCGATGACGTCGGCGAGGCATTCGGTGCGGGGCAGCGCATCGCCGAGGTTGGCGTAGCGGGATTCACCGGCCTGAGAGAATTCCGAGCTGTCGGCCAGGGCCGGCGGCGGAGTATCGAAGGAGCGGCGCCAGGTCATGAACTGCTCTTCGCCGAACTCGTCGCGGATCTCCTTCTTGTTCTTGCCCTGCAGTGCGCCGTAGTGGCGTTCGTTGAGGCGCCAGCTGCGGTGGACGTCGAGCCAGGACAGGTCCGCTGCCTCGAGTGCGATGTTCGCGGTCAGAATCGCACGCTTGAGCCGCGAGGTGTAGACGACATCGGGGATGAGGTCTTTCTCGCGCAGCAGCTCGCCGGCGCGCTTGCCTTCGGCACGGCCTTTGTCGGTGAGGGTCACGTCGACCCATCCGGTGAACAGATTCTTCTGGTTCCATTCGCTTTCGCCGTGGCGCAGCAGGATGAGGTTATACGTCATGGCTCCATTTTGACACGACCGTTCAGTCTCGGTCGCCGACGACCGTCATCACCGCCGGTCTCCTCCGGAGGTGGCCCGCCAACACCCAGCCGCTCCTCCTCGCCGATCGGGTCTCAATTTCTGGGCGTGTGTCTCGAATGACAAAATCGTCGGAGTAGCCTGGATCCATGTCACAAACGCCAGCACATCAGGCTTCCGGAGGCACAGCCGCTCCCGCTGCCGATCGCAGTTCGATCATCGCCGTCACGGCTCTGCCGGTCCTCGTCGTCATTGCGGGAGTGCTCGGGTTCCTGCTGCCCAATGCCTTCACTCCCCTGGCGCCGTCGATCACCTGGGCGCTCGGCGTGGTCATGTTCTTCATGGGCCTGACCCTGACGCTGCCCGACTTCGCCCGCATCGCGAAGCGGCCGTGGATTGCGGTGCTCGGAGTCGTCACTCAGTTCGTGGCGATGCCGCTGCTCGGCCTCCTCGTCGTGACCGTGTACTCGCTTCCGACCGAGATCGCCGTCGGCGTCATCCTCGTCGGCTGCGCGCCCGGCGGCACTGCGTCGAATGTCGTCACCTATCTGGCCAAGGGCGACACAGCGCTGTCGGTGTCGATCACGACCCTGTCGACGCTGCTCGCTCCGGTGCTCACCCCGCTGCTGACTCTGTGGCTGGCCGGTTCGTATATGGACGTGCCGTTCTGGTCGATGTTCGTCTCGATCTGCCAGACCGTGCTCGTGCCGGTCATCGTCGGCGTCCTCGTCCGCGTGTTCGCGTCGAAGTTCGTCGACAAGATCTCGCCGGTGCTGCCGTGGCTGGCCTCGATCGCCATCGCCTATATCGTCTCGATCGTCGTGGCCGGATCCGCGGGTTCGATCGCCACTGCCGGTGTGCTCGTTCTGCTGGCCGTCGTCACGCACAATCTGCTCGGGCTCGGTGTCGGCTACGGTGTGGCCGCGGCCTGCCGTCTCGACACCCCAACCCGTCGCGCGCTGTCGTTCGAGGTCGGACTCCAGAACTCCGGTCTGGCATCGACCCTGGCCACCACGTACTTCTCACCGCTGGCAGCACTGCCCGGAGCCGTCTTCAGCGTGTGGCACAACGTCTCCGGCGCCGTGCTGGCCTCGCTCTTCGCTCGTCGTCCCTATGGCAAGCCGCCGGTCGATGCGGCGGGCCGTGAGCCGGCCACTGCCGGAGCGACCTCCGCTGGGATCGCGGGCTGATGACCACCGAGGCAGCCCCGGGCGAGGGCGAATCGGGTCAGGGCGAATCGGGCCGAGGCTTCGACGGGTTCTCCCGTCAGACCCTGGACCTGGCGGGCCGGACGTTCGTCATCCGCCGCGCGAACGAGGCCGATGTGTCGGCCATTGTTGCGCTCCTGCGTGACGACGTGCTCGGGGCCGCCCGTGAGGCCGAGGTCGAAGTGGTCGACCGTGCGGGCGCTGTCGCAGCCGGCGCCGCACCTGCCATCCCCGACGCCGAGGATGCAGCCCCCTATGCTCGTGCGTTCGCGCTCATCGACGCCGATCCCAATCAGCTCCTCGTCGCCATCACCGAAGCAGCAGGACAGGCTGACACGCCAGGCCGGGCCGAGTCAGCCGAACAGGCCGAGTCGGCCGATCAGACCCGATCAGCTGGCCAGACTCACGACGGCACGACCGTCGTCGGGACCCTGCAGCTGAGTCTGCTGCCCAGCCTGTCTCGCCGCGGCACGCTCCGCCTGCAGATCGAGGCGGTGCGAGTCGGCCCCTCGGCTCAGGGGATCGGGCTCGGCACGGCGGTCTTCGAATGGGCTCACGAGTGCGGACGTCGCTTCGGCGCCGGACTCGTTCAGCTCACCACCGATAAGTCGCGCACCGGTGCTCAGCGTTTCTATGACCGACTCGGCTATGTCGCCAGCCACGAGGGAATGAAGCTGCCCCTCGACTGAGACCGGCGCGCCCTCACATCCACTTCACTCCGTCGACCTCGAATTCGCGGATCCGGTGGGCGATCATCTCGGTCAGCAGCTCGGTCGGAATCTCGCCGTCATAGGGCAGTTTGATCGAGCCCTTACCGGTGTCGAAGTCCTGCAGACGGTCGGCGAAGACGTCTTTCGTGCTGGGAGTGAAGACGACGTTCGCGTGCTTCTTGTACCCGGCGAACACGAACAGGATCGAGCCGAGGGCATAGGCGGGGCTGCCCCATTTGAGGCTCTCCTCGGCTCACGGTGCAGCGGCACGACTGAGCTCGCGCAACTGAGCGAGGAAGGCTCGGTGTCGCTCGTCGTCGAATGAGGCAATGTATTCGTCGACGCTCACCGGCTTGGAGGTGGACGCACTCATGGGCGCGAGCCGTCACTCGCACGATCGGCCGACACCGCCGACACCGCCGGGGGTTCGGAATCGCCGTCGCCGAAGGTGCCGAGGAATTCGTTGTCATCCCCGCTGAGCACCTTCTCGAAGGCCGCGAGGTTGCGCGTCGACTCGCCTCGGCCGACCCTCCAGGCCCACTCTTTCTTCATTCCGGTGAGGAACCCGATCTGGAGGAGTTCGTTGAATGAGGAGTCCGCCGTGGCGAGCATCGCCCCGAGAAGTCCGTCGAGCTCATCGAGCAGATGCTCTCGGGGCACGCTCGCCCGCAGATAGACATCGCCGAGGCCGTCGATCGCAAACGCCACCGGCCCGGGTTTGAGGTTCTTCTGCAGCAGCCACCGATTGAATGCGGCCGAGTTCTCGTCTGGATGACGGATGACGAACGCCTGCAGATGGGCGGTGCGAGCGAAGACGCTGATCGCCACGTTCGTCTTGAGCTTCTTCTCCCCCGGCAGGGTGACGACGATCTCGGCATCCTCGATCGAATCGACAGGAACGTCGTTGTTCTCGGCCCAGGAGCGCACTCCGGACAGGATCGCCTCGGTGTCGGTGCTCATGCTCTCTCGCCTTTCGCTCGGCTCTCGTGCTCACCGCCGACTCTAGTCGTTCAGCACGCTCCCAGCGCTTCCGAGCGCCGCGCAGATATGCCGGAGATGTCCGGCACAGCGTCGAGGACGGCTGCGACGGTGTGGCCCCAGTCGAAGCGTTCGGCACGGTCGACGGCATGGCCCGCGAGTTCGGCTCGCAGCTGCGTGTCCTCGAGCAGGGTCTCGATCGCCGTCGCCCAGTGGTGCGGGTTGTGATCGGCGATGAGCAGTCCCGAATGTCCGTGTTCGACGATCTCCGGGAGTCCTCCCACCGCCGAGGCGATCGCCGGCAGACCGGAGGCGGCCGCTTCGGCGGCCACGAGTCCGAAGGATTCGCTGCGGGAAGGAACGATGAGCACGTCCGCGGCCCGGTAGTAATCGACGAGGACGTGGGAGGGAACGGGCGGGCGGACCTCGACGCTGGGTTCGCTCGCGATCGCCGCGGTCAGCTCCCGCAGATACGCCGAGGACGGTCGGACCGCTCCCCCGCCTGCTTCGACGCCTGCCCCCGAGGCGGCTCCGAGGAGGATACCGCGGGTTCGCGAGGCCAGGTGCGGGTTGCGTTCCCGCAGATCGGCCAGGGCGTCGACGGCGACGTCCGTGCCTTTGATGAACTGCATACGCCCGACGTAGAGGACGATCGCCTCGTCCGAGTCGAATCCCAGACGCTTGCGCGCGTCCGACTGTGAGTCCGGTGCGTAGAGCGCGTGATCGACACCCGGTCGGGCGACGACGACCGAGTCGGGGTCGGCGTGGAGTTCCGACACGAGGTCGCGACGTTCGGCGGGGGTGGCGGCGACGAGCAGGTCGGCCTCGGCGGCGATGCGCTCTTCGGCTTCGAGGCGTTGGGGTCGTTCGTGGCTGGTGTCGGAATCGCGGTTCTTCACCGCCCCGATCGTGTGCATGCTCACCGCGATCGGAGCCTGCGCCGCACGGTCCTGCCCGACCCCGACAACGGCGTCGGCACCGCTGTCTCCGGATTCGGTGCCGCTGTCTCCGGACTCGGCGTCGTTGTCGACGGCGTTGTCACGGGCGCGCAGGGCCGCCTCGGCGGAGATCCAATAGTGGCTCCAGATGAGATCGGCGGAGCGGAAGTCGGGGTGGGCATTGAGCAGGTCGGCGAGTTCGTCGATCGCGTCGGCGAGTTCGTCCTTCGTCGCGGCGCCGACCGGCAGGTGGTGGAGGGTGATGGATTCGGTGATCTCCAGCCTCGCGCTCCGACCTACGGAGGGGCCCGCGCCTCGTCCCCGGTCAGCGCCGGCTCCGTCGAAAGCGACTTCTGCACTGCCTCCCGTGCCGTCGAGTCCGCCGGGGTCGGCGGTGAATACGTCGACTTGGTGTCCGGCGGCGGCGAGCGCTCGCACGGATTGGTCGACGTAGACGTTCATTCCTCCGGCGTCGCCCTGGCCGGGTTGGGCGACGGGCGAGGTGTGGAGGGAGAGGACGGAGATGCGCACGGAGACAGTCTAGCCAACGACTTCGGTCGGGTGACCAGCCGAAGCCAGCGCTGAACCGAATCCAGAACCTCACCGAAGAACGTGACTAACCGAAGCCGGTGCCTAACCGAAGAACTCGCCGAGGATGCGCCGTACGTCATGACGGCCGCGCCACAGGATCGATCCGGCAGGGAGCACCTCGAGGCGGGAGTTCGGAATCGCACGGTGGATGCCTTCGGCGACGGGGACCGGATGTGCTGGGTCGTCTTCGTGGGTGAGCACGAGGACATCGCCCGGGAAGGAGCGCAGGTTCTCGGCTGCCTCATCGGTGTCCGCGACAGCGATTTCGAGGGCGAGTCCGAGTCCGTCGGACATGTCCGTGTGGACGAGGTTCTCGGCCTTCGCCTTCGTCCAGGCTCGCGCGGGAAGCATTTGGGCCACCTCGGCGGGTTCGCGGGAGAGCATGAGGTCGACGATGCCGTCGATGTTCTCATCGGCGACGAGGCGGCGCAGTCTCTCCAGGTGGGAGCCGTTGGCGGCGGCCACCTCGGCGGGGAACCCGGTGAAGGAGGCGGGGAGGACGAGGGCGATCTTGTCGAGACCGCGGGTCGCGGGGTGGGCGATGCTCAGCAGGTGGAGGAGTCCTCCGGCGGACATCGAGACGCCCAGCGCTCGGCTCGCCGAGGTGGTGCTCACTGCGTCGGCGAGCACCTCGGCGATCTGCGGGTAGGTCCAGCCGGGGCCGGGTGAGGGGCGGCCGCCGTGGCCGGGCAGGTGGAGGAAGTGGCGGGTACCGGTGATGCCGGTGCCGAAGGGACGGGTGTCGCGGATCGCGCCGGCGAATCCGTGGCCGAAGAGGGTGTGCGGCTCGCCGCTTCCGAACGTGGCGATGAAGCCGGATTCGGGGCCCGGCAGGTTGAGGTCGGTGCTCATAGGGTGAGTCTAGTCAGCGTGTGCTGGGCGCTTGCCGATCGGGTCCGCGAATGCTGCTGCGGCGTCAAGGCGGTCAGCGGTTGCGGTAGCGCGGATCGACGGCCCGGACCTTCGGGCGCACATCGGTGAGGTAGACGATGCCGGCGACGAGGGCGATGATGTTGAGGAAGATCATGCTCATGCCCATCGGCGGCAGTGCGATGAGGGCGAGCGCGAGCCCGACGCCGAGGAGGATGACCCAGAACTTCTTGCTCTGCTTGTCCACGGCACGGTAGTTCTCGTCCTTGAAGCGGAGGCAGTCGATGAACGCCCAGAGCTGGACGACGAATGCGGCCACCGTCAGGGCAAGAAAGACGAGACGCTGAAAACCCGCGATGTATTCCATGGTCCCAGCCTAGCAATCTCGGGCTTTCGGGGCAGTTCCGGGCTGGAGATCCTCGGCAATTGCCCACCCGCATCCCACGGCTTTCACAGTGGGTGCCTGCCGTCCCTGCTCAGAGGATCCCGGTGGTGCGGATGAGCGCGCACACGCCCATGCCGATGACGACGGCGAGCAGCATCGGCACGCGCAGAATCGAGGCGAGAACGCCGGCACCGACGCCGATGAGGCGGGCCGGATCGGCGATGTCAGTGCCGTCGAAGACCGCGGTGGTGGCGAAGACGGCGCCGATGAGCACGACCGTGGCCCGGTCCATCCACATCGTCACACGCTCGGTCGAGTCGGCCGAATCACCGGCCCCCGCCGAGGCGGCTGTGCCCTGCCCCTCGACCCCTGCAGGGGCGGTTGTGCCCTGTCCGTCCACGCCCGAGGAGGAATCGGCCCCCACAGAGGAGTCAGGCCCTGCCGAGGCGGCCGCCGGGGTCCGCCGGCGCCCCTTCGTGGCGATGGCCGCTCCCACCTTCACGCCGGCGAAGCGCATGAGATAGGTTCCGAGGCTCAGCCCGGCAAGGGCGATGAGGAAGCTGACGGCGCTCATCGGCGGCTCTCCTCTCGGGTTGAGTGCTGCGAGTGGGCGGCATCGTGCGGGTCTGCGCTGTTGTCGCCTGCGCGGCGGCGACGGATGAACCAGCGCACACCCCAGCCGGCCGCGACGAAGACGAAGACGGACAGCGAGGTCACTGCTCCCAGCCCGAGCGGCAGCAGCGGGGTCAGGCCCACGGCGATGAGGATACCGATGACGGTCAGCGAGAGTGTGACCCGGTTCTTCAGGTCCCCGCGGATGAGGCAGAAGAGGATGATCGGGAAGGCCGCATCGAGTCCGAGCAGGTCCGCGTTGATGACATTGCCCAGCCACTGCCCGACCATGGCACCGCCGGGCCACATGATGGCGATTGCGGCGCCCATGAGCAGGAAGGCATGCCATTTCGCCCGATCGTTGTGCCCGAGGCGCGAGATCGCGGTGGATTCGTCGTTGATCCAGTGGGAGGCGATGAGAGCTCGCCAGTCCTGTGGGAAGAAAGGGCCGACCGCGACGCCGAAGGCGAAGTTCCGGGAATTGACGAGGAGACCCGCCAGCACCGCGAGGATCGGGGCACCGCCGGCGGCGATGACGCCGACGAAGGTGAATTCGGCGGCGCCGCCGAGAGCGAACATCGCCAGCAGCAGAGTCTGCCACCAGGCGAATCCGGAGACCGCGGAGATCGCCCCGTACGACAGCGCGACTGCGATGATCGTGACGGTGACGATGGCGACCGCACGATAGGTCGAGCCGGGGAGCACCCGATCAGCCGTGCGAAATAATGAACCCATGTTCTATACAGTGCACCCTCGGCCATCGTTCGTCAACCCGAACGGCCTAACCGCTATAGTGAACCCATGACTTCTCGAAGCAACGACGATTCGCTGAATGACGCTCAGGGCAGCTCCGACCCCGAGTCCGCTCCCAGCGCCACCGATTCCGACGCCACAGCGCCCGGCCCGTCGCTCTCACCGAGTCAGCAGATCGCGGCGGCGCTGAAACGAGAACGACTGCGCGCCGGACTCTCCCTCTCCGAGGTCGCCAGGCGCGCCGGCATCGGCAAGTCGACGATGTCCGGGCTTGAGACGGGAAGCGGAAATCCGAGCCTGGAGACGATGTGGGCTCTGGCCGCTGCGCTCGACATCCCCCTTGCGCGCCTGCTCGACCCGCCCCCGCACGAGGTCGCCTTCCAACACGTCGGCGATATGCCCAGCCTGCCCTCGACCACCGCGAACTATGTGGCCACCCTGCTCTCGCCGTCGCCGACGACTGCCCGACGCGACGTCTACTTCATCCAGGCCGAACCGGGTGAACCCAGGGAGTCTCAGCCGCACCCGCAGGGCACGATCGAACATGTCATCCTCGGCCGCGGGGCCGCACGCATCGAAGTGCTCGGCAAGTCCTACGAATTGGGCGTCGGCGACTACCTCACCCATCCGGGCGATCAGCCTCACCGGTTCACGGCTCTGGAGCCGGGCACGAACGCCGTCTTCGTCGTCGAAAGCAGCTGACCGCTTCGACGGCTATTCGACAGCCGGTCCGTCTTCCTCATCGGCGTTCACGGCCAGCGGTGGAAGCCGGGACTGGGCCTCCTCACGAGTGAGTCCCGCGGCCTGCAGCAGGTCGACGGCGACAGTCCGCAGGAGCAGGACCATCGACTCGTCGTGGATGTCCCAATCGGGCTTCGCTCGCGGATCCAGAGCCCCCGCCGCTTCGGACAGGGCCGCCTCGGCGAGGGAACGGTCGGTGCCGCGGCGCAGAGCGATCTCGAGCTTCTTCGCACCGTCGGCCAAGGATCCGACGTAGTCGGCGATGACGGGTTTGGCGACGCCGAGCTCGGTGATGCCGACGACGCGGCGGGCGATGACTCGCATGGTCCGCATCGCGCGGTCGGAGAAGGTGTGGGCACGTGACAGGCGGGTGACTTCGGCCGCATGCCGGCGGGCACGTGCGTTGATCTTCGCGGCTTCACGAGAGATCCGCAGGGATGAACCCCAGGAGTCGATGATGTCCTGGGTTTCGCGAGCACGCTCGAGGGCTCGTCCTGCCATCGTCACATCGGCTTCGCGCAGGGCTCGTTTCATCATACTGAGGACTGCGTCGACCTCCTCGAGCATGTCCGCGGCCAGGCGACGCGGAGCCTTTCGAGCGTCGCGCGGGATCAGCAGTGCCAGGAGGATGGCGCAGACGGATCCGGTGAGAGCGTCGAGGGTTCGCGGGAACGGCATGGTGGTGGCGCTGGCAGGGACTACGACGACGTAGACGGATTGGACGGCGATCTGGGTGATGAAGATGCCGCCGGAGTTCAGTATCGTGCCGATCGTCAGGCCGATGATCAGAGTCAGGGCGAGCTGCCAGATGCCGGAGCCGTAGAAGTTGACGAGTATCTCGCCCACGAGCACCCCGAACGTCGCTCCGATGCCGATCTCGAGGGCGCGGCGCAGGCGACGGTCGACGACGGGGCCGATGCCGACGGCGGAGGCGACCGCGGCAAGGAACGGATACGGGTGGCCGAGCACATAGACGCAGAAGGCGTAGGCGGCGGTCGCGGCGATGGGGATCTGGATCAGCTGACCGGAGTTCACCCACACTCGCTTGAGCCCTAAGCGCAGGCGGTGGGCGACGACGTTGAACCCCCGCCGAGGCAGTTCGCTGACCCGATTGTCCGCCATCAGTCCCCTCTGCCGCTCGCTGGTGCTGTACTCAGAATACCGGAAATGTGGCATGCTAAAGTCTGTCCGCCGAGGAGGCTATTGAATGACAACGAATCTCACCCGAAGCGAAGCGCAGAGCCGAACACAGCTGCTCGAGGTCGATTCCTACTCAGTCCATATCGACGTCAGCAACGCCGAAACCGATGCCGACACGTACCTGTCTCGCACTGTCGTCGACTTCTCCGCCCGCTTCGTCGATTCGACATTCATCGACCTCATCGCCGACTCCGTGACCTCAGTTCTGATCAATGGTGAGAGTCTCTCCCCCGCCGAGGTCTTCGACGGCGCCCGAGTCACGTTCCCCGTCCGCGCCGGCCGCAATTCCCTGACGATCGAGGCGCAGGCCCGCTATTCCACCTCGGGCGAGGGTCTGCACCGGTTCACTGATCCGGCCGACGGCAAAACCTATCTCTATACACAGTACGAACCCACCGACGCCCGTCGCGTCTTTGCGAATTTCGACCAGCCCGACCTCAAGGCCGAGTTCATCTTCACGGTCACCGCTCCCGCACATTTCCAGGTTCTGTCGAACCGGGCCGAGGCGCGGACGGAACCGGCCGATGGTGCGGCGGGGGCCGCCTCGGCGGGATTCGAGCCTGCGAACGGATACGAGTCGTCTGCCGCGGTCACCCATTGCTTCGAACCGACGCTCAAGCAGTCGAGCTACATCACCTGCATCACCGCGGGCCCCTACGAGGGGGCGACGGACGAGTGGACGGATCCGCGCACCGGGCAGACCGTGCAGTTGGGCGCGTGGACGCGCGCGAGCCTCGTCGAGCACCTCGACGCGGAGGATATCTTCGGCGTCACGAAGGCGGGCCTCGACTTCTTCACCTCCGAATTCGACTACCCCTACCCGTGGGGCAAGTACGATCAGATCTTCGTTCCCGAGTACAACCTCGGCGCGATGGAGAACCCCGGCCTGGTGACGTTCACGGACAATCTGATCTTCCGGGACAAGGTCACGGACGCGAACTACGAGTCACGCGCCAACGTCATCCTGCACGAGATGGCGCACATGTGGTTCGGCGATCTCGTCACGATGAAGTGGTGGGATGACCTGTGGCTCAAAGAGTCCTTCGCCGATTTCATGGGCGGGCTCGCGCTGGCCGAGGCGACGCGGTTCACCGATGGGTGGGTGACCTTCGCGTTGCGCCGCAAGGCGTGGGCGTACACGCAGGACCTGTATCCGACGACGCACCCTATCGTCGCCTACATCCCCGATGTCGAGGCCGCGAAGCTCAACTTCGATGGCATCACCTATGCCAAGGGCGCATCCGTGCTCAAGCAGCTCGTCGCGTTCGTCGGCCGGGAGGCTTTCTTCGCAGGTTCGCGGCTGTATTTCAGACGGTTCGAATACGGCAACACCGAGTTGGCTGATTTCCTCGAATGCCTCGCCGAGGCGGCTCCCGACCGGGACATCGCGAACTGGGCGGCCGCGTGGCTGGGGACGTCCGGAGTCTCGGAGCTGTCCCTGCAGCTCACGACGGCAGACGGTTCGTCTGGGTCCCCGGATGGGTCGGCTGGGTCCGCGGACGGGTCAGCTGGGTACTCGGCCGGATCCGCGGTCGGGTCGGCCGTGTTCTCCCAGGGTGGGGCCGGGACCGGGGCCGAAGGAGATTCTGCCGGTTCCGACGTCTCCGCGCAGAGCGCGGGACGAGGGAGGCTCGTGGCTTCGAGTTCGGGCGCAAAGCTGCGCAGCCCGGATGCGGTCGGCGACGGTTTCGATGAGGCTGCCGGAGCCGCTCACGGGGCAGGATCCGGGTCGGGCGGCAGGGTGAACCCGCCTCGGCGACGGTCCGGTTCGGAACAGGTCACGGGTGCCACGATCACTCAGTCCGATTCGGCCGAGGGAACGGCCCTGCTGCGGCCGCACACGATCGAGATCGCCACGCTCGGGCGGTCGGGGCGGGCGATCGTTCCCCTCGATTCCTTCCGTTTCGAGTTCTCGACCGAGTCTGCCGACGTCGAGCAGCTGATCGGTCGCAGCGCCGGCGTGATCACTCTGCTCAATTACAACGACCTGGACTATGCGCGGATGCGCCTCGATCCGGAGTCGACGGAGGCGGCGATCACCTCGGCGTCGCGGATCACGGATCCGCTGTCACGGGCCCTGGTGTGGTCGGCCTTGGACAATGCGGTGCGCGATGGGCTCATGCCGGTGCAGAAGTACCTCACCGCCTATGCCCGCAGCCTGGGCAAGGAGAGTCACGCCGGGATCATGGCGGGGCTCAGTCAGACTGCTCTGACCTGCATCGATCAGTGGGTGGCGGACCGGAATTTCGATGCCGCGATCATGGGGCTTTTGGGAGCGGCGTTGGATGCGTTGGCGGCGGCGAAAGCAGGGTCGGATGCGCAGCTGCATCTGGCCAACCTCGTATTGGCGCTGACGTCGCGGACGGCCCGCTGCGCCGCCGGCAGTTCCGCGGTGGCTATGGGGCGTGGGTTCGCCAGCCAGATCCTGACGGTGCCGGTCGGTGAGGAGATCGACCGGATGTATGCCGGAGCTCCCGGGCAGGCCGGTTCGGCTGATCGGGCTGGTTCAGCTGGGCAGGCTGGTTCGGTGAGTCAGGCCGGTTCGATGAGCCAGTCGGCCGAAGCTTCCGGTGGTGCCCGCACGGGCCGAGGCGCCGAGCATTCGACTGCGACGCTGCCGTTCCGGGGTCTCATCAATGATCATGCGCTGCGGTGGAATGCGCTGACGGCGCTCGTCTGCCTCGGGTGGGCGGATCAGACGGATATCGCGCGGGAGAATCATTCGGATCCCAGCTCTTCGGGTCGACTTCACGCCGAGACGGCCAGTGCCGCACTGCCTCTGCCGATCGTCAAGATCCGTGCCTGGGAGGCGATCCGCGAGGCGGGAGCGCTGAGCAATGATGTTCTGTCGGCGATCATCGCCGGGTTCATCGCGCCGAGTGCGATGCCGCTCATCGAGGAGTATGTCGATGAGTACTTCGATGGTCTGCTCGGGTTCTGGACGGACAATTCGATTGAGATCGCTCGCCGCCTGGTGCTCGGCCTCTATCCCCGGTGGTCCGTCGACGAGGAGGCTGTGGTCGAGAAGACCGACGCATGGTTGGCCGCCAACGACGATGCACCTGCGGCTCTGCGCCGGCTGGTCATCGAACGTCGCGATGATCTGGCCCGTGCCATCTTCCTGAAATCGACTCAGAGCTCGCGGCACTGACCGGCGGTCGCCTCGGTGGGCGAGTTTCGATGAAATCGGGTCGCCGGTCATTCCGGTCGACTCTGCTCGATAGCCGCCTCGGCGGGCACCTCTCCCCAGGCCAGGTCTCTCAGCAATCGCCATGCTCAGCAGACCTGGCGATGCTCCCCATCCAGAGCCGTGCTCAGCAACCTTGGCGATGTTCCCAGCTAGGCCCTACTGAAATCATTGATGGCCGGTGCCCTCCTCAGGGCACCGGCCATCAGTGTGTCGGCTGGTCGCTCGACTGAACTGGTCAGGTCCTGGTTGGAACCGGGACCATCTGACTCGATCCAGATCAGAGGATGCGGCGGGCTCCGGAGAATTCGTTTCCGGTGTCCCACTTCTTCCAGTCGGTGATGTAGACGTCTTTCGACGCGTTCGGCGAGTGGATCATCTTGCCGTCGCCGACGTACATTCCGACGTGATGGACTGTTCCCGAGCTGGTCGAGAAGAACAGCAGGTCTCCGGGCTTGAGGTTCGACGAGGAGACTGCCTTGCCGGCCTTCGCCTGTTCTCCCGAGTCGCGAGGCAGATCGATGCCGTGGGCTTTGTAGATGGAGTAGGTGAATCCGGAGCAGTCGAATCCGTAGGCGGAGACTCCGGCCCACAGGTAGCGCAGGCCCTCGAACTGCTTCGCGGTCTTCACGAGGTCTTTGCCGCTGGGCTTCTCGGGTTTGTCGCCGACGTCGTAGACATCCACGTCATCGATGTCGATCCAGGCGGCTCCGCCTCCGGGGAGAGCGACGCGGACATCATCGACGTCCTGGGCGATGAGCGGCAGGTCGACGTTGAAGCTGACGTCGGCACCAGTGTCCTTGGTGAATTCGATGCCTTCGAGTTCGCTCTTGGGCTTCGTGACCACTGCGCGGGGCTGGTCTTCGGCGAGCTTTCCGAAGCGGTCGTTTTCGACCAGCTGCTTCTTGGGCAGCCAACCCGGGTAGCCCTTCTTGTTCTTCGGGGTCTTCTGGTCGGTCACGGCGACCTTGGCCCAGCTGCCCTTGGTTTCGAGGACGGAGACTTCCGAACCGTAGGTTGCCTGTGTCTCGGTTTTTCCAGTCAGGCCTCGGCGCACATCGGTGGATTCGAGGTTCTTGTTCCACTTCTTGAGGTCGACGGGGTGCTGGAGTGCGGGCTTGTCGACCTTGCGAGGGGCCTTCGGGTCGGTCCACAGTGTCGCGACCGTGACATCGACGTAGGCGGTCTCGCCCTTTTCGATCTTGCCGTCGGTGATTCGTTCGAGTTCTTGGCCGGGCACGACATCAGCGGAGATGCCGGACGTTTTTGCGGCGTCGGTCGACGACAGATTGCTCGACAGTGCGGGAGCACCGGCGCCGAAAACCAGTCCGACCCCAAGTGCTGCCGAAACAGCAATTTTGGTACGCATTATTTCTCTTTCGGTCTGCAGGCCGGGGGCCCGCGTGGGGGAAGTCTCCGAAGGTGCGCGAGCGCATTCGGCGTACAGTATTCGCCTCCGTTTCGACCTCTCTGCAAGGAGCGGCCTCGCCGTAGACGAGGTTCTGCACGGTGTCGATTCTACCGGCTGTCACACGACTGTCAGCTTTCATGACACTGTGACAGGATAACGCGGACTGGTCGTGGATTGAAGTCCACTTGCCCGAATCGATGCTGAGCTGAGACTTCGGCCCGGTGCCGATGGCCGATATCGGCCCCAATCGGAACCGGGGACAGACCTCAGCCAGGTGTCACATATCGGTGCCTGCATCAGCGACGCCGGAAGCTCCGGTGGAGCCGAGGAATTCCGTGGCAAGGAGGTCGATCGTCTGAGTCCGTCCTGGGTCTTCGCATACGTCTTCGCCTTCCATGGCGCCGGCGATCGGTTGGATCATGATCTCGTCGACCTCGAAGCGCTCGGCGAGTTCCTCTAGCTGCGCGGATACGGATTTCGTGTCGCCGATGATCCAGTTGCCGGAGAGCTCTTCGCCGACCATACGCTCTTGGTCGGTCATCACCGATCGCACGTCGTCGCCGGCCAGGTGCAGCTTCTCCATCGGTCCGCCGGTGCGCATTCTGGCCATCTGCAGCATGAAGGGCTCCGAGCGCAGCCGCGCTTCTTCCTCGGTAGGTGCTGCGACGACGTTGGCCGTGACAAAGGTCTGCGGTTGGTCACCATAGGCGCCAGGCGAGAAATTGTCGCGGTAGATCTTCATTCCGGTGGTGGCACCCGACGCGAAGTGGTTGGCGAAGACATAGGGCATGCCGAGTTCAGCTGCCAGCCTGGCCGAGTAACCGGATGAGCCGAGCAGCCACGGCAGCGGCTGCGTTTCCGGAGCTGCCGCGGGAGTCGCCTTGAGCACATGTTCGCGTCCACCGTGAAGCGGAACTCGCATCCCCTCGGGCCGCATGAGGCTGAGAGTGTCGATCACGTGCTGGGGGAACTGCTCGACGGGATCGATTGCCCGCCCTTCACGGTCGACCATCCGTCCCTCGCCGAGGTGGCCCCGCATTGCCGCCGAGGTGATCGGGTCCGTCCCCGGTGCGCGTCCGATACCCAGATCGATGCGGTCGCCGTAGACAGCGGAGAGCAGAGCGAACAGCTCTGCGACCGCCAGCGGGGCGTGATTGGGAAGCATGACTCCACCGGAACCGAGGCGGATCTGCTGTGTTCCCTGGCCGAGGTGCATGAGCTCGGGCCCAGGCATCGTCGATGCGATCGAGGGCATGTTGTGATGCTCGGCGACCCAATAGCGGGTGAATCCGAGCGTGTCAGCCGTGTCGATGATCTGCTTTGAGGCGGCGAAGGAGTCTGCAGTCGTCTGTCCTGTACGGACAGGGACGAGGTCAAGGATCGAAAGCTTCATACCGAGGCAACAGTGCATGTGAGAAGAACATTCCGTTCTTCGCTGTTCATGCGCCGATGAACCGCACCATCGGTCACGGCATGTGTCCTGCGAAAAGCAGTCACATTGCCGGACTGTTTGTCGGCCGAACCTATGTGCTTGTCAGCCGAAGAGAGTCTCTCCGATTTCCCGCGCAATGAACCGTGCGTGGAGCACCGTTTCTTGTGCTGGGTCGATGGTCGCCGGTGGCACCCACGCGGGCCGACCGTCAACAAGCATTCTGCAGTCCCAATCGGTGTAGTCAAGCAGGTGGTGATGCGCTGAACAGGCCAAAGTGAGATTGTTGACGTCGGTCTTGCCGTTCTGCGCCCATGGGACGATATGGTGCGCTTCGCACCAGCCGGGAGGAGTGTCGCATCCGGGGAAAGTGCATCCCTGGTCACGGCTGGCGAGAATTGCCAGCTGTTTCTCTGTGGCCAACCTTCGTTCTGTCGCCAGTGCCAACGATTTCGCTCTTTCGCCCATGAGGTGGAAGAAGACCGATCCGTTCAGTCCTTCCAGTGCAGCGGAATCGATCGGAAACGGCGCTTCGGCCCCCGTGACAGCCTTGCCGGTCTGGTTCGCCAGATCTTCTGCCTTGGCTGTGACGACCAGTGCGTAGGCCGCTCCGGCCTTGATGCGGTTCATTTCGATGCTGCCGATGACGCTGGAGAAACGCTCGTAGATGCGACGCCGGACACTCGGCTGCTCAGCGGCCATCGTCACCAGTGAGCCGTCCTGCCTCACCCCGGCTCCCTGCGGGATCTCACCATTCGCGCCGACCTGTGGCGGGGTGAAGTCGAGCGAGGGGTCGAGACAGTCCGAGCGGTCGCCGCGCAGGACCTCCGTATAGACGTCGACGGCTTCCTGGTCGAGGTCGCTCACACTGGCACTGCCGCTTTCGACTGCGGAGCGGGCGTCGTCGGCAGAACGGGTATCATCGGTGGCGCTCGCTCCGTCGATCGGGCGTTCGCCATCCGCGGGAGCGGCATCGATGCCCGCCGCACTCGCGCACCTGTCCTCGTCAGACTGAGAATCGGTTTTGATGCGCGAAGTCAGCAAGCCATTGAGAATCCCACCGGTCTCCTCGTCGAGGCGACCTTTGAGGGTCCACGTTCCGTCCTTCGCCTGGCGCAGGTTGACAGCGAAGCTGTCCCGGTCTGCCGCTTCTTTCGGTTCCTGGCCGTCGGGATCGATCCAGCCCAGGATCTCTTCGAAGAGTGCATGGATATCGCAGACGCGAACCGCCTGAGCCTTTTCGACGAGCAGGCTTTCAGCCTTGATCTTGTCGTCCTCCGATACGTTCACAGGCAGGTTCTTCAAGCATTTGGAGATCGTCGACGCCTGGTTTGCCGAGAGCACTCCTTCACGAAGGGCCGCTGCGAGAATCGGAAACTGCGCCTCGATCGATTCCCCGCTCATGCTGGTCCGCTTTCCCAGGCACTCAGCGAGCTGAGTGCGGCGGTAGGCCTCTTGTGCAGACAGGTTGAGCCGATGTTGGACCAGCGCCTTCGTCGTCTTCGCCCCGTAGTCGCGGGGCGTGCCGACACGTTCGAACACGGAGAGGGTCACGACCGACAGGGACTCTGTCAGACGGTTCAAGGTCTCAAGGCCATCGAGAAGAGTCACCGCATCATCGGGCCCCATGGGGCGGGTGAAGTCGTGGAGCCCGTCGAGCAGGCCCTGCAGAGCGCAGATGCTTTCTGTGACTTCCGGGGCTGCGTGCCTCAAGTCTGACCAGCGAAACTCGTCGAGCAGGGGATGCGTGTCAGCTTCTGAGTCATAGCGTTCGGCGAGTGCCTTGTGTCGCTCCGCGCGTTCTGCCTCAGCGATACGTTCGGCTTCTTTCTGCGCCCGCTTCTTCGCCTCGTACCGCTCAACGTGGGCGTTCCACTCCGCTCTTTCACGCGCGAGTTCTTCGTCCTCTGCGCGAGCCTGCGGGTTCTTCTTCAGATACTCCTCACGCTCCGCAGCTCTCTGTGCCTCACGTTCTTCGCGCTTTGCCTTCATCCACGCGCTTTGGCGTGCTTCGATCTCTCTGATGCATGCCTGGACCTCTGCCTCGGTCTCCGGCATCGTCGTCCTGCTCGACCAGGGCCCCTGCCCGGCGTGGATATCGCCGTTCGGAAGAGCAGGCACAGCTGCGTCAGCCTCGAAAGCGGTTGCTTGACCGCCGCCTAACGCAGCTGCGCCGCCGTCGACGACTTCATCGCTGCCGTCCTCGACGGCGTCACTATGTCCGTCACCAGCCTGGTCGGCGATCGCCTCGCCGTCGGTCAGGTTGTCGGCGATCCCGTCGAATCTGTCGGCGAGAGGATGACCGGTCAGATCGAATCCGGCCTCAGCGAGCAACTCCCGGTACGTCGACCTGGAGGAGCCACCGTCGGCAGACCGGGCAGAAGAGCCGGTTGCAGTTGGAGGGAGGTCACTGGGCGGTGAACCTTGAGGGGGTGGTGCCTGCGAAGCCTTTCCCGCTTCGCGGTCGTTGTGCTCGTCGTACCTTCGGTCGGGGATGAGGGCCATCTTCGCTTTATCCGTTCATCATCGTTGATGTCTTCGGCTTGGCTCTATTCTAATCCATAAATAGAACAGAGTCGATAGTTATGGCGATTTATTTGAGAGATTTTCCCTGAATTACTATTTTGTACTATTTGTGCTGGTCAAATGGAGATTTCACTCGGAGTGCCGTGTTTGACAATGATCGCCGGTGACGGCCAGAAGAGAGGCCTCGCACCTACGGTGTCGACGAAGTGGGCTGAGACTACTCCTCGCCACTGACACGAGCACGCGGGGCCAGGGTCCCGCCACAGCCACGCAGGCAGCACCCCGCCGCAGCCACGCAGGCAGCACCCCACCGCAGCCACGCAGGACCAGGACCCCGCCACAGCCACCCGGGCAGAACTCACGTCCCGCCACGGTCACGCTTGCGGAACTCACTTCCCGCCACAATCAAGCGCGCGCAACCGACGCCCCGTCGTATCAACGAGCGCCTGCGCCGGCCCACAGCTCCACTCAGCTCTTCATATGAACGCGCTGTCCTTCGGGTCCGAACAGGCTGAGATACTCGACCCCGCCGTCATCGGCTCCCCCGAACCAGTGCGGAGTGCGCGTATCGAACTCTGCGGCCTCTCCAGCACTGAGAACCATCGTCCGGTCGCCGAGGATGAGGGTCAGGCGACCGCGGATCACATACACCCATTCGAATCCGGGGTGAGTCTTCAGCGCACCGAGCTTCGGTGTCTGCCGACCGTCGACGATGTGCTTGAAGGCCTGTACTCCGATCGCTCCGCGGCTGAGCGGCAGGATCGTCTGATCGTGGAACTTCCGCGGGGAGATATGAATGCGCGGATCGCCGATCGGCGGAGTCCCCACAAGCTCATCGAGCGGGAGCCCATAGACTCCAGCCAGCGGCAGCAGCAGCTCCAAACTCGGCTTGCGCTTCCCGGATTCCAGGCGCGACAGTGTGCTCGTCGACATTCCGGCAAGCTCAGCCACCTCGTCGAGGGTGCGCCCCTGCTCCTGCCGCAGCCCTCGCAGGCGAGCGCCGACACCCGCCAAAGACTGCCGGATAGCCTCCTGCGCCTCAACCGGGGCGGACCCATCGGAGAGGATCTCCGACATCCGACCCGTCGCATGAGCGGCACGCTCCCCTGACTCTCTTGGCTCTTCCATGCCCTCAGCATGACACAATTTGCTATTTCTGCAAACACGTTTGCACTTTTGCACGGGCTAGGAACACACTCGAATAGACGCCGACCATCCATCAGCACACAGGAGAATCATGACCACCCAAACTGCACCCGTAAACTCCCAGCCAACTGCGCCCGACTCGTCGGCCGAATCCGCGCAGGATTCCTTCGATGTCGCCGTCATCGGCGGTGGGGCAGGCGGCCTCGCCGCATCGATCGCCCTGGCCAGGTCTCTGCGATCCGTCGTCGTCATCGACGCAGGCCAGCTGCGCAATTCCTCAAGCGCACACGCGCACAACGTCCTCGGCCACGAAGGCATCAGGCCTCAGGACCTCGTCGCGAAAGGCCGCGCCGAGGCTGAGGAATACGGCGTTGCCTTCATCGATGCGACCGTGCAGCAAGCACGCACGATCGATTCGGAACCCCACCCCGCCGAGGCGGCTCCGCGGTATCGATTCGAACTGACCACCTCGGCGGGGGTCGATGTCAGGGTCCGACGCATCATCATCGCCACCGGTTTGAGCGACGAACTTCCGGACATCCCGGGTCTCGCGGAAGGCTGGGGCGACACCGTCCTGCACTGCCCCTACTGCCACGGCTTCGAGGTGCGCGGACAGCGCATCGGGGTCATCGGCACAACGGCCATGTCATACCACCAGGCGATGTTGTTCTCCCAGCTCAGCGACCACGTCAGCTTCATCCGTCACAACGCTCCCGCCCCTGATTCCGAACAGACGGCAATGCTCGATACGCTCGGCATCGAGTTCATCGATTCCACCGTCACCGAGGTGGCCCGCACCGAGTCCGGCACCGTCGTTTCACTGGCGGCCGCCGAATCCGCGGACGGAGCGGAATCTCTTACCTTCGATGCGCTCACAGTCGGTGCGTTTGGTCGAGCGAATGCCGACCTGTTCGCCCAGCTCGGAGGCGAGGTCGTCGCTCACCCGAGCGGGATGGGCACCTATATTCCGACGCAGATGGCAGGGCAGACCGATGTGCCCGGCGTCTGGGCGGTCGGCAACAGCGCAGACGTGTCGGCGATGGTCGTGGCCAGCACAGCCAGCGGGGTGATGGCCGGCGCTCATGTCAACGCCGATCTCATCATGGAGCGGCTCGGCTGAGACGTGCGTGCGGCGGGTGCATGACAGCCCAGCGAGCCTGGTTGCGTGCGCGCTGCGGACGCGCCCGCAGCAATGCAAGCGCGGGCGCCCCGCGGCGAAGCGAGCCTGGCTACGGGGTGCCGCCCGCTCGTGCCCACGGCCAAGCGAGCCGGGGGGTGCGGGTGCGTCCGCTCGTGCCCGCGACGAAGGAAGCGCGGGCGTCACCAATTTGCGGGGCGGCCCTTTTCGCGGGCCACCGCCGCAGTTGTCGCGCTGTTGCGGCGCGGCCCGCTTCCGCAGCCCACGCCGACATTACGCATGCACAACATGACCCGTCGCCGCGGCGCACGTCGCTGCGGTCAAGCCCTCAGTGCGCGGCTTTGACGCACAGCACCGGGGCTTCGGCGTCGAGGATGACCTTCTGAATCGTCGACCCGAGCAGAAACTTCCCGACCGGGGTGCGCTTCCGGGTTCCGAGCACGATCAGTTCGGCTCCCACCTCGTTGGCGGTGTCGAGGATCTGTTCGGCCGGGTCGTACTCGCTGCCCAAGGTCAGTACGCGGAATTCGACGTCCGCCCTGGTCAGGTAGTTGTTGACCGATTTGAGCTCCCCTTCGCCGAGGCGGTAGGAGTCGCTGCGCTGCGCCGACCGTGACGCATTGACGACGACGAGCTCCTTGCCGTCCTTCTTCGCCTGCGCGATGCCGGCATCGAGAGCAGCGTGTCCGGCGGGATTGTTGACGTAACCGACGAGTACTGTCATTTTTCACCTTCGTTGGATTGAGCTGTACAGAACCGAGCGCGCAGGTCCGGAACCCACAGTCCCAGCATATCGAGCGATGCAGACATGGGTCGGCGAGCGGCCCCGGCTGCGCCGCCTCGGCGAGGGGATGAGTTCACGACAGCTCTTCGGGATTGCGGAATCGGGTGCTCGTGCCCTTCGTCGAGCGGTTCCAGAACCAGGTCACGGCCCACAGGACGACACCGATGCCGACGAGCGCCGCCGCGATCTGATACTGGATGAGCTCATCGAGACGGGCCCACGGACCGACGAGGAACACGCAGGTGATGACGCCGATCCACGGCAGAATCGTCGGCGCCTTGAAGTGTTCGGCATTGCCGGACTTGTCCTTGCGCAGGATGAGCACAGCGACGTTGACGACGGCGAACACTGCCAACAGCAGCAGCGAGGTGGTGCCGCCCAGGGACGCGGTCACCGTCTCGGGCAGGATCGTGGACACGAAGAAGATGAGCGCGAAGGCGATCAGCGTCGTGAAGATGATCGACACCCACGGCGAGCGGCGTCCGGCCAAGACCTTCGCGAACACGGGCGGGAGCACGTTCTGCTTAGCCATTCCGTAGAGCAGACGGCTGGCCATGAGCATGTTGATCAGGGCCGAGTTCGCAACGGCGAACATCGTCATGAATGGGAAGATCGTATCGATCGGCAGGCCCGGAGCACCCTCCCGGACGACCTCGAGCAGTGGCGTCTCGCTCTCGGTGAGCACGCCGATGGGCACTGCTGCGACGGTGACCAGGGAGACGAGGACGTAGATGATGCCGGTGATCGTCAGACCAGAGAGCATGATCTTCGGGAAGATCCGCGGATCCTTCGTCTCCTCGACCATGTTGACCGAATCCTCGAAACCGACCATGGAGAAGAAGGCGAGCGCAGTGGCACCGGTGACCGCGAGGAAGACGCTCTTGTCGCCCTCGGTCTCGAAGATCATCACGCGTGAGAAGTCGGCGTCACCCGAACCGAGTGCGAAGAAGCCGACGACGATGACCAGCAGCAGACCGCTCAGCTCGATGAGAGTGAGGACGACGTTGAACCATACGCTCTCGCCGACTCCGCGGAGGTTGATGAGCGCGATGAGAGTGAGGAACGCCAGCGCAATCCACATCACCCCTGTGCCGGAGACGTCCCAACCGAAGCCGGCCACGAGGTTCGCCGCGAAGACATTCGACGCCGTCGATGCCGAGGTGATTCCGGAGCTGAGGACGGCGAAGGCGACGAGGAACGTCACGAAGTGGATTCCGAACGCCTTGTGCGTATAGAGCGCTGCACCCGCAGCCTGCGGATACTTCGTCACGAGTTCCATATAGGAGAAGGCGGTGATCAGCGCGATGAGGAAGGCGAGGATCACCGGTGCCCAACCGGCACCGCCGACCTGCCCGGCCACCTTGCCCGTCAGAGCATAGACGCCGGTTCCGAGGATGTCACCGACGATGAACAGAAGCAGCAGCTTCGGCCCCATGACCCGCTTGAGGGTCTCGGGCTGGTGTCCGTCACCGGGGTCGATTGTCGTCGTGGGTTCTTTGTCGCTCACGATTCCTCCGTGTCCAATGCGGCGGCTGTGCCGCATACCTGGCAACCCTGACTGTGGTCAGAGCCTCGCCTAGTATGCCTCAGACACGAGCCTGACACACAAGCTTCAGTTCCGAACCACCGTGAGAAACGCGGAGAACAGGGCCTTCGAATCACGTTCGCTCTCCGGCCCGAGCTCCATCGCTTCTTCCAACAGGGTATCTTTATCGAACCCCAAAGTCTGCAGTTTCTCCGCATCCCAGCGCTCGATGTTCGCCCGCGTCGACTCCGGGTGGAACTGCGTCCCCCACGCCCTGCCGACCCGGAACGCCTGGAATTCGCAGGCCTCGCTCCTGGCGAGCAGGGTCGCCTCCTCGGGGAGGGCGACGATGCGGTCAACGTGGCTTTCGACGAACGAGGTCCGTGGCCGGATCGCGGAGAACACCGGGTCCGCGGCCGCCTCGGCGGTGGTGTCGATCCGCGTGTATCCCTTCTCCGGCGCTCCGGTCCGAGCCCGCACATCGCCCCCGATGACGTGGGCGATGAGCTGCCCGCCGAGGCAGATACCGAACTGCGGCAGATCCGTGGCCAGGGCATGGCGGACGAGTTCGGCCTCATCGGCCAACCATGGGGCCCGATCCGTCTCATCGGGCATGTACCCGCCGCCGAGCATGATGAGCCCGTCATAGCCATCGAGTTCCGAGGGCGCCGGCAGGGGCGAAACCCCGCCGATGCGCAGATCGAATTCGACGTTCTCGCTGATCATCCACCGTGTCAGCAGTCCCGGCTGAGATTCGATGTCATTGACGATGACGAGCAGCCGCGTCATGATTCCGCCCCCGCCGAGGCGGCCGAACCATTGCCTGCGGACCCGACGTTGCCGCCGCCGTTCCCCGTCGCCGAGGCGGCCGTGCCGTTGGCCGCGGAACCGGCGTTGGCCGCGGACGGTGCGTCGACCGCCGAGCCGAGGAACGCCGTGTACGCATCCTCGTGCGCGTCGAGGACGCGCATCGCATTGTCGAAGCCGATCTTGCGCAGGTCGGTCTGCGACCAGCCGCGCGAGGCGAGCTCGGCGAACAGGTTCGGATACTGGCCGGCATCACCGAGTCCGGTCGGCAGCTCATCGACTCCGCAGATGTCGCCGCCCAGTCCGATGTGATCGATGCCGATCCGTTCGCGAACGTAATCGCAGTGGTCGGCGACCTGGGCCACGGTCACCTCGGGGGCGGTTCCCTGTTCTCCCGCGTCGACCCATTCGCGGCGGGCGTTCGAGACGAACGAGGGCACGAACGTCATCATCGCCACTCCCCCGTTGTCGGGCACGCGGTCCAAGACGTCGTCCGGGATGTTGCGCGGGTGCGGGTTGAGACCGTACGCGCAGGAGTGGGTGAAGAGGACCGGCAAGGTGCTCTGATCCAGCGACTGGTGCATGACGGAGGGCGCGACGTGGGAGAGGTCGAGGATCATCCCGATCCGGTTCATCTCCGCCACGACCTCACGTCCGAAGACGCTCAAGCCGCCGTGGACCGGTTCGTCCGTGGCCGAGTCGGCCCAGGAATGAGTGGTCGACCACGTCAGAGTCATATAGCGGGCCCCGGCGCGGGCGTACGACCGCAGCACGGCGAGGGATTCGTCGATCTGCTGACCGCCTTCGACGCCCATGAGGGAGGCGACCTTGCCGGCTGCGCGAGCCGCACGGACGTCGGCGGCGGTACGGGCGAAGGCAAGTCGTTCGGGGTAGGCGGTGACGACACGCTGGACCGCGTCGATCTGCTCCCATGTGGCCTTGATCGCGTCGGCGCCGGTGATCGAGGAATGAACGTAGACGGACCAGTACTGCGCGGCCACGTGTCCGGCCGCCAGCTGATCCATCGTGGTGAACGGCGAGACGGCCGGGTCGTTGAGCCCCTCCACGCTGTAGTCGCGTTCCTCGCGCAGGTACCAGGCGAGGTCGTTGTGTCCGTCGAAGACGTCGACGGCGGGTGCGGATGCTGCGTCTGGTGCGGATTCAGTGTCGGGTCCGGCTGCGGAGGCTGTGTTGGGTGCGGTCATGGTCGGGTCCTTCCGGTCGGGCGGATTGGGTCGGTGCAGGGGGGCACGCACGGAACGGCACGCCCGCGATGGGGAGGTCGGCCGCCTCGGCGAGGTGGGGTCGGTTCGTTCATCATGCCAGCCCGGACAGGATCTGGGCCGACCACAGGCCGAGGAACGTGCCGAGGAACGTTCCCATCAGCGCGAACAGCACACCGACGGGGACGAGCTGTCGGTTGAAGGCTCCCGCAACGACCGGCGCCGAGGCGATTCCGCCGATGTTCGCGGTGCTGGCCACGGCGATGCTGAAGAGCTCGGTGCGGGTGAGCTTGGCGTAGATGAGCATGATGGCGATGTGAACGACGAGGACGATGATGCCCGCCACCAGATAGAGCGGCGCTTCGGCCAGGGAGGTGAAGTCCGAGCCCGAGGCGATGATGCCGATGATGAGGTAGAGCAGGATCGTCGCGAGCTCATTGGATCCGGCGGTCCTGCCGAACCGAGTCGATCCGATGGCCAGCCCGAGGACGCTGACGATGAGGATCGTCCACGCCGTGCCGTCGATGACCGTTCCGACCTCGGGCAGCAGTTCGCCGAGGCGGATCGCCAGGGCCGAGGCCAGCAGTGCGAATCCGATGAGTCCGAAGATCGACGACAGCGTCATCGGCTTCTCCTCCTCGGCCGAAACTCTGTCGGTGAAATCGAGCTTCGACATATCGGCCTTCGTCCACTTGTCGAACTTGTCGGAGACTGTGACGGAGGAGAAGATGAACAGCAGCCAGAAGGAGTAGAGCACTGTGTCGACGATGAGGACGTAGCCGAACACGTTCTCGGGTGCCTGGAGGACCTCCTGCACCGCGACCATGTTCGCCGAACCACCCGTCCACGAGGCGTTGAGAGCGCCGAGGGCCTTCCACGCTTCCGGGTCGAGGCTGGAGTGCAGGATGAGGTAGCTGATTATGAAGCCGATGATGATGCTCGCCGCGGTCACCGCAAAGGTGAGCAGCAGTTTGGGCCCGAGCTTGATGATCTGCCGGATATCGCACTTGAACAGCATGAGCAGGATCATCGCGGGCAGCATCACCTCGCGCAGGGTGTCGCCGACCGCGGTGATGTCTCCACCGTCGTGGTCGAAGACGCCGAAGGTGTTGAGCAGCGCCGCCACGATGTAGAGGATGACGAAGCCGGGCACATATTTGAAGAGCTTGAAGCGCCCGCTCCGGTCCGCGACGACGAGCGCTGCGGAGATCGCCAGAAGCAGGCTGATGAATAGAAAACCGTCCGTGATCACTAACGACACTTCCTCATTGAATACGTCCATCCCGGCAGAGGCAGAGCCGACGGTGCCGCAGCTGGCTGCGCCGCACGGCGCGGATGGCAGCAGCACCGGTTGGGCCAGTGGCAGAGCCACGGGCGGCACCGAGGATGCCTCCGGGATGGAGCAATGTGCAGTTGTCGATCGGATCCGGTCCGGTGAGGGCCCGGGCAATCGGGGTGGTCGAAGGCGCTGCCTAAGCGGTGACCTCGCGGTACTTCTTCGCGGCGTTGTTCACTGCTGTGATCAGCGCCTTCTGCGAGGATCCGTGGTAGCGGCGCTGGATGCGCTCTATCAGTCGACCAGGGTCCGTGATGTCGGCATCGACGAACAGGCTCCGAATGAAGTTCCGGGTCAGAGCCAACGTCGCCGTGCAGTCCACATCGAGGATTCGGTGGGTGTCCGGCTGGATCTCGAACGCAACGTAGAACAGACCGAACTGGTTGGTGATCGGGTTGTTCGACGGAGCCTTCGCTTCGCCTGTGAGGTAGATCGTATCGGACATCGCCCACCAGACTACCCCACGGCTCTCGGCGCCGAGACCGGTCCGAAAGCAGCCGGGGCGCTCCCAGAGCGGCCGCGAGTCGCCCGGCAGGCGACGACTGCCGCCGGGGACATTCGTCAGGCGAAAGGCGAGTTCCCATCGACGGCAGTCGAACGCAGTGGACGCTCAGAGGAACCGGTGGATCGCGTTGCCGGCCTGCCGCATGATCGGCATGACGTCGACGACGCGGTCGGTGCCCGGTTCCCAGTTCGCGAACACCGCATAGGCGACGCGACGCGTAGGCGTCATCACGATCCCGGCATCGGCCCGGATCGTCCCGTTCGTGCCGGTCTTGTTCCACACCCACACGTCCCGCTGGTAGTTGTAGTGAGCGAGCGGGTCCAGATCGAACGCCGAGGCGACCATCGAGGTGTCCGCGCCGGCTCCCAACCAGCGCCGGAAGACCTCGTTCGTCGACTCGTCCCAGAACTCGTCCTTGGCGTGCCTGGCCATGAAATCACTGAGCTCCGCGGCCGTGCCCGTCGACAGTGTCCGCGGCGCTTTGGCCGGGCGCGGCCAGCGCAGAAAGTCGTGCAGACCCGAGTTCCTGTACCCGAGCTTCTCCACCTGATCCGCAACATTCTCCAGCCCGACCCTGCGGATGAGCACGTTCGTGGCGAAGTTGTCGCTGAACGCCCCGATGAGCAGAGCGACGTCGAAGATGCTCAGATCGTCCTGCTCCATGAGGTACCAGATCCCCGATTCGTCGACCCTCTCCGAAGGCCGCCGATGCAGGCGTTCCTCCAGGTCAAGCGTGCCGTCCTTGTACATCTGCAAGGCAGTGTGGAGGAGGAAGACCTTGCCCATGCTGGCGGTGTCGAGTTCGTCGTTCTCATTGTGGGCGAACACCCGTTCCCCACTGTCGACGTCGAAGGCCAGAGCGCTGAATCGCACTCCGGGCAGTCCATCGAATTTCAGTTCGCTCATCAGCGTGCTCCTGTCAGTCTCGTTTCGTTCATGTCTGCGCGCCCGCGATTCGTTCGCCTCACCGAGCCGGGCCATCGGCACGTGGTCGGCACCATCATGCCTGCCCACCCGCGTGATCCACCCACAGCCGCGGCCGTTCCCCGGGCTCCGCCTTGAGCGTGACGTCGACGCCGAGTGGGGCGCTCGGCGCATCGGGATCGTGGCCGAAGCCCATCTCAGACACGATCGGGATTCCCAGACCGCCGAGGTAGTCGATCATCAGCGCCTCCACCTCGTGGACGGGCGCGCAGTCCTCCCACGAGCCGAGCACCACCGCATCCGCCGAGGTGAACCACCCGCCGCGGACCAGCTGCACCATGAGATTGTCGAGCCGGTACAGCTCCTCGTCGACGTCTTCGAGCATGAGGATGCTCGGACCCCGATGCTCGCGTCGTTCCCGCACGTCAATGAGCTCGGGACTGCCCATCCCCGCGGCGATGAGACTGAGATTTCCCCCGCCGAGGCGGCCCCTCGCCGACCCCGGAACCAACGTCTGCGCCCGGCTGAGCGGGCGGGTCGCAGCGGTCTGCTCCGCCGCAGCGGTGCCCTCCGTCGCACGGTCCTGAGTGGTCGAAATGGTCACGTCCTCTGCGGGGAAGCCGAGTTCGCGGCCGCCCCAGGGATGGAACAGCCACGAGGCCACCTCGTCGGGGACGACCGTCGAGTTCTTGAACGGGTCATTGCCGACCATCGGGCAGAACAGAGTCGCGACGCCGAGGTGGTGTTCCCAGGCCTGGTGGAGTGCGGTGATGTCCGAGGAGCCGGTGAGCAGCTTGGGACGGCCGTCCCTGCGCAGCCTGTGCCGGCGCATGAGGTCGAAGTCGATGCCGTCGAGCAGGCGCATGGCTCCGAACCCTCCGCGGAGCGCGATGACCGCATCCGTGTCCGGATCGCACCACGCGTCGACGAGATCGGCCCGGCGCTCGGCGTCCGTGCCGGCCAGATACTTCACCCGCGGGTGCCGGCTGCGGACGTTGGCCCCCGGCACGACGTCGAAGCCCCAGGATTCCAGCTGGGCGATGGCCCGCTGCAGCGACTCCTCGTCGGTGGGTCCCGACGGCGCAATGAGGCGAACGGTGTCACCGGGCGCCAGCGGTGCAGAATCGAGATATGGGCTCGACTTACTCATTCCTCACCAGACTCTGACTTCCCAGTCGGGGAACCGCGGCGAGCAGCTCCTGAGTGTACTCGTGCTGCGGATCGGACAGCACCCTGTCGACCTCACCGTATTCGACGATCTCCCCTCTCTTCATCACCGCCACCGTATCCGCGATGTTCCAAGCCAGGCCGAGGTCGTGGGTGATGATGAGCGCACTCATCCCGAAGTTCTTCTTCAGCGCGAGGAACAGCGACAGGATCTCCCCGCGCACCGAGGCATCCAGCGACGCCACCGGCTCATCGGCGATGAGCACCTGCGGGTCGAGAGCCAGAGCGCCGGCGATGACGACGCGCTGCCGCTGTCCGCCGGAGAGCTCCTGCGGAATCGACTCGAGATAGTCCTCGGCAGGGGTGAGCTCGGCGGCTTCGAGCGCGCCGATGACCCTCTCGTACTCCCTGTCCTTGATCCCCTGAACCTTCAGGCCCTCGACCACGGCCTCGTACACGCTGCGTTTGGGATTGAGCGATCCGGCCGGGTCCTGCAGAATCATCTGCACCTTCTGCCGAAATGCTCGCAGCTCCTTCGCCTTCTTCGGCAGAGCCTTGCCCGCGAACGACAGCTGCGAACCCGCTTCCACCTCCTGCAGACCGAGCAGCGACCGTGCCAGAGTCGTCTTCCCCGAGCCGGACTGGCCGACGACGGCGAGGATCTCCGCCTTCCGCAGCTGCAGGTCCACACCGCGCACCGCACGTTCACGACCCCGCCGGGTGTCGAAGGAGACACTGAGATCCTTCGCCTCGAGCACTACCTCATCCGTCATGGTGAACGGTTCGGCCCGGACCACCTCGGCGGGTTTGAGTGTTCGGGGATTCAGCCGGGATTCGGGGTCCCCGATCTGCGGAAACGCACCGGCCAGTTGCTTCGTGTAGTCCTCCTGCGGAGACAGGCACACTTCGTCGCTCGGTCCGTATTCGACGAGGCGGCCGTGACGCATGATCGCGAGTTTCGCGCACACGGCCGAGAGCACGGCGAGGTCGTGGCTGATCATCAGCAGGGAGATTCCGCGTTCGGCGACGAGGCGGGCCAAGCCGGACAGGATCTGCTTCTGCACGATGACGTCGAGAGCAGTCGTCGGCTCGTCGGCGATGATGATATCGGGTTCACAGGCGAGCGCCATGGCGATCATGATGCGCTGTTTCTGCCCGCCGGAGAGCTCGTGCGGATATGCGCTCGACTTCGATGCCTCGAGGTTGACCTCGGCGAGGAGTTCGAACATCCGGTCCCGGCGCTTCTGCGGAGTCGTCCACGTGCCCTTCGAGTGATGCTCGAGGGCTTCGATGATCTGGCTTCCCACCTCGCGGACGGGATTGAGAGAGTGCAGAGCTCCTTGAAAGACGATCGAGGCCTGTGCCCACCGGACCGCGCGGATCTGGCCGAAGCTCAGTTCCCGGATGTCCTGCCCGCCGAGGAGGACCCGCCCCTCGAGGCGAGCCGACTTCGGCAGCAGGCGCAGAGCCGACATGATCAGGGTCGACTTCCCCGACCCGGACTCCCCTGCGATGCCCAGGGTGGCACCGGCGGGCAGGTCGAGGCTGACGCCCTGCACGGCGACGACGTCGCCGCGGTCGGATGAGGAGCGGTAGGTGATCGAGACGTTCTCGAATTGCAGATCGGTCATCAGCGGCTCCTCAGGGCAGGGTTGATGATGGCCTCGAATGCGCGCCCGACCATCGTGAACGCGAGCACGACGAGCAGGATCGCCACACCCGGGGTGAGCACGTACCACCAGTAGCCGGAGGTCGCCGCGGACACGTCCATCGAGTTCTTCAGGATCGTGCCCCACGATTCCTTCGACGTGTCCCCGAGGCCGAGGAACGACAGCGTCGATTCGGCGATGATCGCCCCACCGACGGTCAGCGTCGTGTTCGCGAGCACGAGCGGCATCACCGCCGGCAGCAGGTGCCGGAACAGGATATGGGAATGACCGGCACCGAGGATGCGCGCCCTTTCGATGTAGAGCCGAGATTCGACGCTCAAGGTCTGCGAGCGCACGATTCGTGCCGTGGACGCCCATGAGGTCAGTCCGATGGCGACGACGATCGTGAAGACTCCGCGTTCGAGCACGGAGGAGAGCACTATCGCGAGCAGCAGGGACGGCAGGACGATGAAGAAGTCGACGATGCGCATGATGATGCCGCCGAACAGTCCCGTGAAGTGACCGGCGGCCAGGCCCATGATGGTGCCGATGATCATCGACATGACGGTCGCGGCGACGCCGACGAGGATCGACACGCGCGCTCCCCAGAGGATGCGCACCCACAGCTCCCGTCCCAGGTCATCGGTGCCCAAGGGGTGGTCGAGGCTCGGCGGGGCATAGCGCGGCACGTCGAGCTGCTTCGTGACATCGAGCATCGAGGCCGGGGCGATGAGCGGTGCGGCGATCGCGATGACGATGAAGAAGAGGAGCACGACGGCGCCGATGAGCGCCGGGACATCGGAGCGGAAGAGCGCCCAGTTCTTCTTCGCGTTGTTCAGGCGGCGTTCGCGCACGAGCTTCGCGCCGTCGACGGCGGGGATGGATCCCCGGGTTTCCGAACCACGCGGATTCGGTTCGTTCGATGAGGGGCCGGGGGCCGCCTCGGCGGGGGTGTTCGCGCTCATCAGGCCCTCCTGACGCGGGGATCGAGGAATCGGTAGACGATGTCGGCGGCGAGGTTCATCACGATGATGATCGCCGAGAACACGACGAAGGTGCCCTGCAGCAGCGGCAGGTCGGGGCCGCGGATGGCTTCGAAGGTGAGCTTGCCCAGTCCCGGCCACGAGAACACGGCTTCGACGGTGACGGCGCCGGCGATGAGTCCGCCGATGTGGAGGAAGACGACGGTGACGGTCGGCAGCAGCGCATTCGGCACGGCGTGACGGCGGCGGACCTCATCCTCGGTGAGTCCTTTTGCGCGGGCGGTCGTGAGGTAGTCCTCGTTCATCTCCTCGAGCAGGGAGGCGCGCATGATCATGAGGAACTGTGCGTAGACGACGGCGACGAGCGAGACGACGGGGAGGATGAGGTGTTTGATGACGTCGATGATTCCGGCCGGTGACCACGGGTCGAGGCCGGGGGTGATCATGCCGCCGGTGGGCAGCCATTGGAGGGTGCCGCCGAAGATCATGAGCAGGATGAGGCCGAGCCAGAACGTCGGCACGGACCAGAAGATCAGCGAGGTCGAGGAGGCGAGCTTGTCGAACAGGGTGTTGCGGCGCCAGGCCGAGATCTGTCCGAGCCACAGGCCCAGGACGATGGCGATGGCGGCCGCGGTGGCGGTGAGCAGCAGCGTCGGGCCGAGGTATTCGCCGATGAGCGAGGACACGGATTTCCGGTACACGTAGGACTCGCCGAGGTCGCCGGTGACGATGCCGACGAGGTAGTCCCAGAACTGGACGATCACGGGTTTGTCGAGTCCGTATTGGCTGCGCAGTTCGGCGATCTGCGCCGGCGACATCGGCCGTTCCTTCGCGATCTTGAGCACGGGATCGCCGGGCAGCATGCGGAAGGCGAAGAAGCCGAGCACGATGACGAGGACCATCGAGGTCGCGGCCCCGCCGAGCTTGCGCAGGAAGTAGCGGGTGAACGATCCGCCGGCCGGTGGTTCGTCCATATCGACGGTGGCGGGGTTCGCCGGGTTGGCGGGGCTCGCGTCGGCGGGATTCTCGTCGGCAGTTGCCGCGGATCCCCTCGCCGAGGCGGGACTGGGGTTCGTGGGGTCGGTGCCCGGGTTCGCCGTGCCCGTTCCTCGGTCAGGGCGATCCCCGGAATGGGGATCGTGGGTGGGTGTGCTCACTGTGGTGCTCCAGGTGGTGGGGACGGGACCGTGGGCCCGGGTGCCGCAGGTGGTGCGGACTGGCCCGTGAGTCCGGGTGCCGCAGGTGGTGCGGATGGTGCGGCACCCGGACTGTGGGTGTGGGGACTATTCGCGGTCGTCGGACTTCTTGCGACGGCTGAGCAGCCAGCCGCCTCCGCCGAGGACGACGATGACCGCTGCCGCGATGCCGATCCAGCCGCCGGCGCCCATTCCGCCGCCGGTGGCTTCCTCTTCGCTGACGGGTTCGACCGAGGAATATCCCCAGTAGCCGACCTGGTTGGCGATGGCACCGCCGTCGCTGGGCTGTTTGGTGAAGTTGTCGAACCGGTCGGAGCGGTAGGCCTCGAGCTGGTTCGGGTACCACAGCGTCACCGAGGGGGCTTCCTCGTAGTGGATGGCCTGGGCCTTCTGCACGAGGTCCTGACGCTTGGCCTGGTCGAGCTCGACGTGCTGAGCCTGATAGAGCTTGTCGAATTCCTTGTTGCACCAGCCGTCTTGGCTGGTGCCGCCGTTGCCGTCGGCGTCGGGGCGCTGACCGCAGGTGTTGATGCTCAGCTGGTAGTCGGGATCGGGATTGATCGACCAGCCGGAGAAGTACATATCGTAGTCGCCCTTGGTGGTGCGTTCGGACACCGTGTCGACGTCAGAGGACTCGTTCTTCAGGTCGATGCCGATGTCCTTCATCCACGGTTTGAGGAACTTCGCGGTGCTCTGTTCGATCGGCGCGTCGGCGTCGGTGAGGAAGCGCAGCTGCAGCTTCTCACCGTCCTTCTCGCGGATGCCGCCGGATCCTTCCTTCCAGCCGGCGTCGTCGAGGAGCTTCTTCGCCTCGGCCACGTCGAAACCGCTGATGACGGAGTTGTCGGACTTGAGTGCCCAGTCCGGGTAGACGGCAGGAATGAAGCTCGTGGCCGGTTGCGCATAGTCCTGCATGACCTGTTTGCGCAGGGTCTCGGTGTCAATGCCGGCGCGGATTGCCTGGCGGACCTTCTTGTCCTTCAGCGCCTCATTGCCGGTGCCGAATTCCTTGCCCTTGGCGTCGGCGACGCCCGGGTTGATGGAGATTCCATTGAAGCGGCGGCCGTTGCCGTCGTTGAGTTCGACGTTGTCCGCGTTCTCCAGCGCCGTGAACTGGTCGGGGCTGAGCCCGGTGATGAAGTCGACTTCGCCGGAGCGGATCGCCTGCACCTGCGCATCTGAGTTCGTGTAGTAGCGGTACTGGATCTCGTCGAGCTTCGGCTTGCCGCGCCAGAAGTTCGGGTTCGCCTTGAGCGTGATCGACTTGTTCGCCTCGTAGCTCTCGAGCTGGAAGGGTCCCGAGCCGACGGACTTCTCATCGTTCTTGAATTCGCCGGGCTTGTCGATCTTCGACCAGACGTGCTCGGGCACGACGGGGATCTCTTGGCCGGGGTTGTTCGCCTGCGGCTTCTTCAGGGTGATCTTGACGGTGCCGTCGTCGGGGGCCTCGACCTTGTCGAAGTTCTCGACGAGGCTGCCGTTGGCCACCGCCATCTCTTCCTTCTCCATCATCTGGTTGTAGGTCCAGGCGACGTCTTTCGAGGTCAGCGGTTCACCGTCGGACCATTTCATGTCCGGACGGATCGTGTAGGTCCAGACCTTGCCCTCGGAGTCCGTGTTCCATTCGGTGGCGAGCCCCTCGGTGATCGAACCGTCCTTGGCGTCGTTGGCCACGAGGTTCTCGTACATGTACCGGAAGGTGTTCGTCGGCACGAGGTAGAAGGACGTGAACGGGTTGAAGGAGTCGATGAAACCGTCGGTGGCGATCCGCAGCACGTTCTCGGAGGCCGGAGCCTCCGAGGTGGCGGCCTGCGCCGGGGAGGCGGCCATCGATCCGGCAAGGGCGAGTGCTGCGACGCCGGCCAGGCACCGTTGCCAGCCTCTGCGCAGTGAGTGTGAAGTGAACATCTTCGTCTTTCTTCTCGTGCGGTGATTCACTTGTCCTCCCCTGACCCGGGTGAATCGGAGTGTTCTCCCGGGTCAGAGCAGATGTGTTCTCCATCACTCTACGTTCGAAGTGACGTGAAAACGGCACAACAACACACAAATATGCCAGCCGGTCACTGTGCAGATGCCACAGGCGGTTCGAAATCAGCTGCCGTGGGCAAGAGGTTCGGCAGCGGTTTCGCGATCGTCCGGGTTCAGCGCACGTCCGTCCGGGCTCAGCGCGCGGCTCGCCGGGCTCAGCCCGCGGTTCGCCGGGCTCAGCGGGCGCAGCTCGGTCTCGCCCGCCTCGGCGAGGATCTCAGCGATCGTCTGCCCGCGGCGGATGATGCTGAACTCGATGCCGCCGTCGGGAGCAGTGCGGTAGCCGAAGATCGGCACCCGCGGGAGCAGATTGTAGGAGAACGGGTTCGAGAAGTAATAGGCACCTGTCTCGGGCACGGCGACGAGGTCACCCGCGTCGAGACGCGGCAGCATCCGATCCCGGGCCAGGAGGTCGCCGGAGAAGCAGGCGGGTCCGGCGACGTCGGTCGGGACAATCTCGGTGTCGGCTTCTTCGGCGGTCTTGGGGCTCCCGTCCGAGGTGAACGGCAGGATCCGCAGGGGCCAGTCGTTCGGGGCATAAGCGGTGCGGGTGGCGACCTGGACGCCGGCCTGGGTCATGACGATGCGGCGCCCGCCGGTGGTCTTCGCGTATTCGACGCGGGTGAGGATGGTGCCGGCCTTGGCGAGGAGGGCGCGGCCGAATTCGGTGACGATGTCGAAGCCGAACAGGCCCGGCACCTTCTCTTCGAGCACCGAGCGGTAGTCGGCGAAGGTCGGCGTGATGTCCTCACCGTCGAAGTTCACCGACAGTCCCCCGCCGATGTCGATGCGCGTGATCCGCCTGGTCGAGGCACGGGAGTTGATCTCCTCGGCGAGGTCGACGGCGGCGCGGATTCCGACGGCGGCCTTGTCGAGGCTGATGCCCTGCGAGCCGGAGTGGACGTGGATCTGACTCAGCCATGGGCGAGCGAGGTATGCCTCGATAAGGGCCTCGCGGGCGCCCGGGTCGGCGAGGCCGATACCGAATTTCGAGGTTTCGGTGGCGGTGCTCAAGGCGCCGATCGCGCCCGTGCCCGACTGCGGATTGATGCGGATTCCGATCTTGGCCGAGGCAGCCGTGGCGTCTGTGACTGCCGTGCTGTTCCGATCCGCCAGGATCGTGTCGAGGCGGGAGAGTTCGTCGAAGTTGTCGACATTGATCGAGACGCCGAGGTCGACGGCCCGGCACAGTTCGGCCCAGGTCTTGGCCGGGGAGTCGAAGACGATGCGGTCGGGTGCGAACCCGGCCGAGAGGGCGAGTTCGAGTTCGCCGGGGCTGGCGACCTCGCAGCCGGCTCCCGCCTCGGCGAACCGGCGCAGCAACGACGGCAGCGGCACCGCCTTGCACGCCACTGCGTGGAGCACCTCGCGATCTGATGCGAATGCCGAGGTCAGCCGGTCGAAGGCGGTGTCGACCCAATCAATATCCATGAGTCCGAGCACAGCCGCCTCATCGGTCAGCGCCGGGACGTTGTCCGACTGCGCGGGTGCGGCATCCGGCTGCGTAGGAGCCGAATCCGACTGCGCGGAGGCATGTGCCGACTGTGCTGGATCGGCTGAGCGGTGTGGCGACACACTGTTCTCTGCGATCGTTCGGATTGCTCGGGCGCGACGGTTCGGAATCGCATGGTGGTGACTGGGCATAACGTCCTTTGTTCGAGATCTGTTGTCACTTTAGGACGGCTGACCTCGAAGAACGCACGATAATTCGCCAATGTTCGCGGGGGCTGATTGTAGGTTTCTCACGACCGGTCGTGAGCGAGCACGGAGAGTTCGAGCCAGAGCCGCTCGGCCGGTTCCGCCGTTGAGAGTCCGGTGATCTCCTCGATCCGGCCGAGGCGATGCCGCAGCGAATTCGTGTGCACATGAAGTCGGCGGGAGGCCTCGGCCGAGTTGCCGACCGTGGCGAAGTAGACGCGCAGGGTCTCGAGCAGGCTGCCGTTGTGCTGACCGTCGTGAGCCGCCAGTGCCTGTGCCGGACCGAGTACTCCTGCGCCCGCCTGAGCCCGCTGGCCGGTGGGTGCTCGTCCGTCGGCAGGTCCGGGCCCTCCGCCGATCACGCGCTCATCTGCGGCCAGCAGCGTATCGGCGACCTGCAGACCCACGACCCTCGCTGCCACGTCGCGGATGGTCGCCCCGACGATTCGGCCGTGAGTACTCGGACTTCGATGCGTAACCGAGCTCTTCTGCGGGGTCGGGTCCACGTCCTCGTCGTCCGCGCCAGGACCCGCCTCGGTGACAGCCTGCACGGCGTCGACGACGTATGTGGCTTCGGTCCACGACCGGTGCACGGCATCGAGGCGGTCGACCGGGGTGCCGACCCCGAAGCACAGGGTCTCCGACTTCGGCAGGGACCTGCGCAGAGCGGCGATGACGTGATCGCGCACCTGTTCGGCGTTCATCGGCTCGCGCATCTGCACCAATGCCGCGAGATGGACCCGCTCCCCGGTTCCGGACCGACCCATGCTGACATCTGCCGGGCCGACAGGGACAGAACCATGTCCGGCGTGTGCGGCACCGGCAGAGCTCACGTGCGCGAGCACGGCATCGGCAAAGGCAGCCCGCAGATGGAACCGCAGGACGGGCTCTCGGTCGGGGGCCACCTCGGTGAAGGCAAGGACGCAGAAGCTGCCCGAGAACGGCAGCGACAACAGGGTCGCCGACGGGCCGAGATCGGCCGGACCGGCGAGGATCCCGCCGAGAGCCTCCCGGCGGATGCGCTTCTCGAACGGTGACCGGCGCAGGGTCCGCAACATCACGGGCAGGGCCGCGCGGGCGGCGTCGCGCAGCACCTCGCGCAGCGGTTCGGGGTCGACCTCTGCCGGGTAGGCCGCCCAGATCGTCCCGATGAGTTCGCCCTCGCTGCGCAGGGCGATGACCGATCGAGCCGGTGATGTGCCTTCGGCGGGACGTTCGACGACATCGGTGGAACGACGGATCGTGTCGAGGAACCCGGATTCCTCGAGTTCGGCGATCCGCCAGTCGGGAATGGCCCCGGACAGGATCGTCTCGCGACGGATCTCATCGAGTTCGTCGCCGAGGTTCGCATGCGCGAGCACTCGCGAGGCCGGGTCCTCGATCGTGATCGACGCGCCCGTCGTTTCGGCGATGACGGCGGCCAGGGCGCTGAGGTCGTCGACATCAGGCCAGGCCAGGGCGCTCGTCGCCCCCTCGATGAGCTGTCGCAGATGGACGAGGATCTCCGACCACGTCACATGCGGCGATCGTTCGAGGAGGACCGGAGCCCGGCCCGCACTCCCCCGCAGGTCGGCCCCGTCACCGAGGTGGCTGTGCGTTCCGGGCGGGACGACGAGAGCGGCGGCTCCCGCATAATCGGTCAGCACGGAATCGAGCCCGGCAGGGCTGCGCACCGGCTCGGTGACGAGGACGACTGTGCCGTTCAAGGAGCCGTGGTCAGCCGCCTCGGGTGTCGAAGCCGTGCGTGCAGCGGTAAGCGGAGCCGTGCGTGGAGCAGTGAGCGCTGCGGCCGACGGTTCTGTGGAAGCGGCTGGCAGGTCGAAGCCGAATTCGACTCGCGCGACCGCGACGTCGTCGGCCACCTCCGTCAGCGGCAGGAGGAACCCCTCCGTATCCCGGATCAAGCGGGACAGTCGCGGGCTCGAGGTGTCGGTCATGCTCCCACTGTAGTCAACGACCGACCGTGGTCGGGAGGATCTGCGTCAACGGAACCGATCGCCTCGGCGGGTGGGATGAACCGGACGGGTCAGCCGCCTCGGCGGGTGGGATGAACCGGACGGGTCAGCCGCCTCGGCGGGGTGGGGTTGAGTCGAATCAGCCAGCCGCCTCGGCGGGGGCAGATCATTCCGGAGAGAAGAATTTGAACTGGAGGGCGCGGACGACGAGCTGGGCGAGATTGCGCGCCCCCAGTTTGAGGCGCAGGTTGCGGGCGTGCGACTTCATGGTGGACATGGCCACCGATTGGTCGGCGGCGATCTCCTCGTAGCTGTGGCCCTGGCAGAGCAGGGTGAGCAACTCCATCTCGCGGGCGGTCAGCTGCGGTGCCGCGTCGGGGGCGTCGGGCAGGGGATCTCCGCTGATGACGATGTCCTCGGCCAACCCTCTGAGCAGTTCGGGGCTCTCCCCCGCCGAGGCGGCCCGCACGACCGAGACGAGTTCCCTCTCCCCGGCCGTCTTGTTGATCACGGCGAGTGCGCCGGCTTCGAGCCCGCGAGCGATTCCCGGACCAGGCGATACGGTCGTCAGGAGCACAACGCGGGCTCCGGGGTCGAGGTCCATGATCGCCGCCGTCGCATCGACGCCGCTCGTTCCCGGCGGCATGTTGACGTCCATGAGGACGAGGTCGGGACGCTCGGCGTCGAAGGCGGCGATAGCCTCTTCGCCGGAGTGCACCGGGTCGAGGACGCGGAAGGAACCCGCATCATCGAGCGCCGCTGCCACCGCTCGTGTCGTCCACGAATCGTCATCGACGACGAGCACGGAGGTGCGTGCGGCGGAGTCAGAGGTCATGTCGTGGTCGGCCTGCGGCATGGTCGTCTCCGGTCTCACGTGAGGGGCCGCCTCCGAGGTCCGGTGCGCGGCCGCGGTGGTGTGCGCGGCCGTGTGGGAGTGCGACGTCATCAGGCATCGACCTTGTCCCGGCCGCCCTTCGTGCGGGTGCCATTGCTGTGGCTGCCGCTGCTGAGGCGGTAGGTCTCCTCGCCCGAGAGGTCGGAACCAGCGGTGTCCGTGCCCGTGAGCCGGTCGGGGGCGTCGGTGGCGGCCGACTCAGCAGAGATCGGCAACGTACCTGTTGCCTCGGCGCTGGTGTCGAAGTCATCATCGACGACGTCGATCATGACCGCATTCGAGGAAGACCGCGCAGTATGCCATTTCGAGGAAGCCGACGCGGACGGGGAGACGAAACGGACCGGCAGGGCCACCTCGACGACGGTTCTCCTCCGTTCATCCTCGTCCACCCGGCAGACGCCGCCCACGGCCGTGGCCCGGCGGGACAGCGACCGCGGCACCTTGGTCAGGGCGGTCGGGGATTCGTTCGTGCTGCGGCAGAGCAGTTCGGTCCGGTCACCGCGCTCACCTCGCATTTCGACGGCGAGGGTGGCGGGGGTGCCCGGAACGGAGTGGCGGATGACGTTCGTGGCGAGCTCGAGCATCACGGCCCGGAAATGGTGTGACAAGGTGCCGGTCGCGTGGGTCGGCAACGGGGCGAGCTCGGTGGTCAGCGGAACGGAACCGGCCGCACACCCGTCCTCGATCGCGGTCGTCAGCTGCTCCGCCTCGGCGCGGAACCGGACCCGGGAGGTGGCGGAGTCCCCGGAGCAGGCCTCGGTCTCCCACCTGCTCAGACTCGTCACCAGCTGTCGGAGCCGTTTCGTGGCCTCGGCGTTGACCAGCGCCAACTCGGCGAGGAGGCGGTCCGCGGTCTCGGGATCGTTTTCCTTGGCCAGGGTGCGGATGATCGCGGATTCGGTGGTCAGCGAGTGCGAGATGGTGTCGTGCATATCGCTGGTGAACCGGGCGCGCATGGCATCGAGTGACTTCTGGTGGTCGACGGCGGCGCGTTCGCGGCGGTCGATCTCACTGCGGATTCGGGCTTCGACGAAGGACGCGCACAGGCCGAGGGTCGAGTAGGTCAGCCAGCCGTAGCCGAGGTCGGTGAACCCTTCGAAGCCGGCGTCATAGGATCCGAGGCGGGTCGATACGCCGAGGTAGACGGCCAGTCCGACGGTGCCCAGCGCGAAGCCGATCCAGCGGCGGCGGCTGATCAGGACCGCGGTGGCGAGGATGAGCGCCTCGGGGAACATGTTCTCCAGGTCCGGGTAGAGCATGGAGAACCCGATGCCCAGTCCGGTCGTCGCGATGACGATGCTCAGCGGCAGGAAGCCGGCTAAGACGATGAGTCCGTAGGCGAGGATGAGCAGGCCTGCGTAGCGGGGTTCGGTGATCTCGAACGATCCGGGCACCAGGATCGTCAGACCCATGATGAGGGCCAGCAGGCGGATCGGCAGATCGATGAAGCGCGGCCCCCGAAGGAAGTGCCACACTCGGGCCGGGACGCTCGCTGACGTACCGGTCGCGCTGTCGATCTCTGAAGTCATGGCTTCTATTGTGCTACAACTGCCTCCCCCGAACTACCTGACGGCGGCCCAGCAACCTCGCGCGAGGTTGCTGGGCCGCCGTCAGGTAGCAATTGGGAGGAGGGTCAGCCGAGGAGTTCGGCGAGGGCTGCCTCGATGACGTCGAAGGCGTCGCCCAGAAGCTCGTCGGAGATCGTCAGCGGCGGCAGGAAGCGCAGGATGTTGCTGAAGGTTCCCGTGGTGAGCACGAGGACGCCGTTCTTCGCGCAGTAGTCCGCGATCTTCTTCACCAGATCCGCGTTCGGCTCGATCGAATCGTGCTCGACGAACTCGGCGGCGATCATGGCACCGCGGCCGCGGATATCGCCGACCTCGGGGTACTTCGACTGCAGCTTCGTCAGGCGGTCGACGATGGTCTCACCGATAGCCAGGGCGCGCTCGGGCAGCCCGTCCTCTTCGTATGAGGCGATGGCGCCGAGTGCGGCGGCACAGGCGGCGGGGTTGCCGCCGTAGGTTCCGCCGAGGCGGCCCGGTCCGACCGAGTCCATGATGTCCGCGCGACCGGTCACGGCCGACAGCGGCAGACCGCCCGCGATGCCCTTGGCCGTGGTGATGAGGTCGGGCACGATGCCCTCCCACTCGGAGGCGAACATCTTGCCGGTGCGGGCGAATCCGGCCTGCACCTCGTCGGCGACGAAGACGATGCCCTTCTCGCGGGCGTAGTCGACGAGCGTGGGCAGGAAGCCCTCGGCCGGGACGATGAAGCCGCCCTCACCCTGGATGGGTTCGATGACGATCGCGGCGACGTATTCGGAGCCGATCTGCTTCTCGATCATCGTGATGACGCGCTTGGCTGCGTCCTCACCGCTGATCTTCGTGCCGGCCGCATCGTTGTCGCGGTACGGGTAGGACATGGGTGCGCGGTAGACCTCACCGGCGAAGGGACCGAAGCCGGCCTTGTAGGGTGCTGCCTTCGCAGTCATCGCCATGGTCAGGTTGGTCCGACCGTGGTAAGCGTGGTCGAAGACGACGACGGCGTCGCGACCGGTGTGGGCGCGAGCGATCTTCACAGCGTTCTCGACGGCCTCGGCACCGGAGTTGAGCAGCACGGTGCGCTTCTCGTGGTCACCCGGAGTGAGGCGGTTGAGGGCTTCGGCGACCTCGACGTAGCTCTCGTACGGGTTGACCATGAAGCAGGTGTGGGTGAAGGCCTCGAGCTGGGCCTTCGCGGCCTCGACCACGCGGGGGTTCGCGTTGCCGGCCGTGGTCACGGCGATGCCCGAGCCGAGGTCGATGAGCTGGTTGCCGTCGGCGTCCTTGAGGATGCCGCCGCCGGCCGCGACCACGTAGGCGGGCAGGCTCGAACCGACACCGGTCGCCACGGCTGACTTGCGACGTTCCTCGATCTCACGGGACTTCGGTCCCGGAATCTCGGTGACGATCTTACGTTCCTGCGGCAGAGCTTCGCCGCCAATTTCCAAAGCTGTCATAAGGGGAAGAATAGGGGTTATCGACGCTTTTTGTCACTTACCGTCCGAGGGCTGAGCAGAACCGCCCGCGACGGAGAGACGAACGCGCGGATTCGGGCCAGTTCGGGTACGAAATCCGCAGCCGTTCATCGACCGTCGAATCCCCGAGTCGGACCGCCCACAACGAGGACAGAGGCAGCCCCTGGCCGCACCCAAGACTCGCTGTGATCAGCGGTTCTGACTGCGGGCGTCGACGTCCCTGTTCCGTTCCGGAAGCACGCGCTCGTGCTCGCGCATCGGCACGACGATCGTCTCCTGAGCACCGATGACGCGTTCGCCGTCGCCGATTTCGAAGCTCAGCTGCGCCTCGGGGGCGAGGTTCCGTTTGACTACGGCCAGACCGATCGGTCCGAGCTCCCAGTGCACGGTCACCGAGGTCAGAGTGCCAACTGATCGTTCGGACCCGCGGACCTCGGCGAGCACCTCGGTGCCGGGGTCCGGGGCGATGTGCCCGGACCCGTCGAGATGGACGAAGGTCAGACGCCTGGGCGGCTGACCGAGATTGTGGACGCGTGCCACCGCTTCCTGACCGCGGTAGCAGCCCTTGGCCAGGTGCACGGCCGTGCGCAGCAGGTCGAGTTCGCCGACGAGGGCCTTGTGATCGATTTCATTCCGGCCAGGTCGCCAGGCGGCGATCCGCAGGGCCTCCCAGGCGTCGAAGCCGGCCATGTCGAGGCTGTTCGCCGACAGGCCCTGCAGATCGGAGCGCTTGACGATGCCGATGACGAACGGAGTCTCGAGACCCGGATGGTCGGTTCCGGCGACATCGTGCCCGATGTCGATCTGCGCGTAGGAGGCCGAACCGCTTCCGATGTGCGGCCACGGATCGGACCAGGTCCGGGTGACGGGCAGGGTCTCCGGCAGAGCGGTGATGGCGCCGAAGCACTGATAGTCGTCGCTGAGGTCCTCGATCTCGACGCGCATCATGAAGACCATCTTGCGCAGGAAGTCCAGTGTCGCGTCGGTGTTGAGGTCGCTGATCGCCCACAGCGCCTCACCGTCGTCGACGAGCTTCAGCCAGCCTTCGATGCGACCGTTCGGATCAAGCACGAGGGTTTCGGTGGACACTCCGGGGGCCAGGGTGTCGATCTTCTGCGTGGTGATCGAGTTCAGCCAGGTCAGACGGTCGGGTCCGCTCAGACGCAGCACGCGGAGATGAGCGAGGTCGACGAGACCGTCCTTCTCCTCGAGCACGCGCTGCTCTCGCAGAGGAGCTCCGTAGTGGATGGGAGTCTCGGCGAGGTCGCCGGCCCCGAGCACCGCGGTCGAGCTCAGTCCGCGGGCCAGCGACGAGCGCCGAACCGCCTCGGTGGGGGTGTCGGTGTTCTCCGGCGACGGCGAATCGTTGAAGTCAGAATTCGGCGACACGGGATCAGTCATCTTAAGACAGCTTCTTCAATCTGGCAGAGGAGTGGGAGGCGAGTTCGTGGCCCATGGCTGCCATGTCCCAGGCCCACATGAGTTCGCCGCCGACGAGGCCGTACATCCGCGTCGAGGCGGTGTACTCCTTCGCGGTCTTGGTCCTGGCCACCACGTCGGTGGCCAGATCGATGCGAGGTCCTTTGACGGTGCCGGCGTAGAGTTCCATGACTCCGTGCGGGTGGACGATCTCGGCTTCGATCTCGAAGGCGTCGTCGTTCGTGCGCAGGGTTTCGACCGCTGCGGCCGAGGTGAAGGACTGCTGTTCGGTCGGCACCATCATTCCCGGGCCGACGTCGCCGTCGTCGTGCTGACGCACGAGCTGCCAGATTCCGGTCTCGAGAGTCAGGGTCGACTCGAGATCACCGGACTCGCTGAGCAGCCACGCATGCGCGGTGTACTGGAGGAAGGGCGTGCCCTCATGGGCGACGAAGTCGATGCGCTGGCCGAACTGCTTCTCAGGAGTGTCCGCATAGCCGACGACACCGACGCCTTCCCACGACCCGATCAGCCAGGACAGAGGGACGAGCTCGGGGTGGACCGAGGCATCGAGTTCGATCACCATCAGGGATCAGCGGTTGTCTTTGAACAGCGCCGTGACGACCTTGATCCCGACACCCAGGGCGCCGAGTGCGGCAATGCCGACGAGGCTGGAGAAGACGATTTCGAGAGCAACAAGATTTTCCATGCTCACAGTCTACAGTTCCTGACAAAGTGATGTGCATTCAGCCCAGGTCAGGAGGCGACGCGTTCGAGTGCGTAGACGACGACTCCGCCGAGCGCGATCGGGGCGGCACCGAGGGCGAGCTGAACGGCGAAGCTCCGGGCCTTCTCGACGTTCTTCTTCACCTCGATGTTCTGTGAGGCCTCGAGGTTGGCGGCCTGGAACTTCGCATAGGCGACGAGCCCGAGCATCCGATCGACCGCTGCCACGAGCAGGCCCATGATGACACCGAGGACGAGCGCCATGGCCAAGGAGATCGCCTGTGCGAACACGAGCACCGACAGGATCCCCGCCACGGCCGTGGACATGGCGATGGCCAACGGCGAGGTGTAGATCGCCGGCCACGGCAGCGCGGTCATACACTGCGCCACGATGAGCGAGGCGAGGCCGATGACGATGGCCTCCTTGTCACCGGGGACCGTGATCGCCGCAACCCAGGTGCTCGCGGACAGGACGATGACGAGACCGGAGACCTGCGCGGACACGTTCGCCACCGCATAGGAGGCACCGATTCCACGGGTGAGGTTCTGCACGAAGGTCCACAGCAGACCGAGTCCCGCGAGCACGGGCAGCCAGTCGAGATAGGGAGCCGTTGAGTCCTGCCAGGCGGCGTAGAGTCCGCCGACGCCGAAGAGGGCGAGCATGATCGACGTCGCCCGCGGCTGCGGGGAGTCCGTCAGACGCGGCCAGCCATAGGCGACGCCGAAGACGATGAGCCCGGTCGCCAGCAGGAACAGCGTATAGCCCCAGTACACGGAGGCACTGAGGGCCAACACCAGCACCAGGGCGACGGCAACTCGAATCCATCTGATCACAGCACTATCGTGCCTTATCCGGCGACACCCGCGGTAACCACCGGCGGCAGCGCGTCGGAGCAACCCCGGCCGGGGCCTCGCTATACTCTTCCTCAGACGACGGGCGAGACGACGGGCGCCGAGGAGGTGGATGCAGCACATGCGGATTCTGCACATCTGCCCCACGGCCAGGCTCGACGCCCCGCTGGCTCCCGAATCCCTGCAGTACCTCGGTCACCAGATCGACCGCTGCGGTGCCGAGGACCTGCCCAGCCGCCGGGCCGAATCCGCCGCGGTCGACGTCGTCATCGCCGACGCCTGCCTCGATCTGTCCCTGGCCCCGCGCATCTCCGACCTCCTCGCCGAGGCGCGGATCACCGCCCCCGTCATCGTCGTCCTCGGGGAGGGCGGGCTGGCGACCGCCTCGGCGAGATGGAACGTGTCCGACCTCATCCTCACCACTGCCGGCCCCGCCGAGGTGGAAGCGCGGCTGCGCGTGGCCCGTGACCGTCACGCCGCATCCTCTGCCGCCCACTCCGGCAGCGGATTCCCCGGCGGGACGCCCGGGTCCGGCCGACTCGGCGCGAAAGGCGGCGCAGGGGGCTGGGGACCGGTTCGCACCGGACGCGGCCCCGTCGGCACCGCCCGAGGAGGCGGGCCCGGAACGTCTGGCCGCCTCGGTGACACGGGCGAGGAAATGTGGAATGCCGACGGCGAACCGATGGTCGTCGTCACCGGGGACCTGCGCATCGACGAGACAGCGTTCACCGCCGAGCTCGGCGGACGCAGCCTCGACCTCACCTACCGCGAGTTCGCCCTGCTGAAGTTCTTCGCCATGCACCCCGAACGCGTCTTCACCCGCGATGACATCCTGCTCGCCGTGTGGGGCGACGACTACTTCGGCGGCACCCGCACCGTTGACGTGCATGTTCGCCGCCTCCGTGCGAAACTCGGCAAAGACCTTGAGAACGCCATCCACACCGTGCGCAACGTCGGCTACCGGTTCAGCGCCGACAGCGTCACAGACACAGATTCAGAGGACGTGACGGTATGAGAATCCAGGCCAGCGGAGCAACCATCTCCACCTCGATCGACACCCTCACCGAGGATGAGCTGAAGTTCCTCGACGACGTGGCGGCCGCCGATGGCGCCCCCGAGATCTCCGGCGGGCTCATGGCCGTCGCCACCGGTGAGGACACCGCCCACGAGGCGCAGACCGCCTCGAGCGTCTGGCGCGTCTTTGCCGACGACGAAGAGGGTTCCCGCCCCGCCGATGCCGGCACCACCGATGCCGACTCCGCCGGCAACGACGCGACCGACGAGCTCATCGGATTCGGAATCCGCGCCCTGCAAGGGGATCGTCACGCCGCCGAGTTCCTCATCGCCCCCGACCATCGCGGCCAGGGCCTCGGCGAACAGCTGCTGAGAACGATCCTCGACGAAGAGCCCGAAGCCTGGTGCTGGTCGCACGGCGACCACCCGGCCGCGGCCCACCTCGCCCAGAAGCACGGCCTCGGCCGCGATCGAGTGCTCTATCAGATGCGCACCGACACCGGTCTGCGCCTCGACGGCCTCCCCGAGACGCAGAGCCCCGACGGGGTCGAGATCCGCTCCTTCGCTCCCGGCGACGAGGACGGCTGGCTGACCGTGAACAACGCCGCCTTCGACTGGCATCCCGAACAGGGCGGGCAGACCCGCGCCGATATCGACGCCGTCGTCACCGCTGCGGATTTCGACCCGAACACATTCATCATCGCCGCCCGCGATGGCGAGGTCATCGGATTCCACCAGACGAAGATCACGGACACGGATGACGAGGGCCGCCTCGGCGAGGTCTATGTCGTCGGCGTCGATCCGCGCATTCACGCCAAGGGCGTGGGCAAGGCGCTGACGATCGAGGGAATGCGGCGGATGGTGGCCGCCGGAGCCGAGACGATCGAACTCTACGTCGAATCGGACAACGCCCCGGCGCTAGGCTTGTACGAGCGGCTGGGTTTCCATGTCGCGGTCGCGCACGTGGCCTATGCACCGGCCTCCGCAAAGGTCACCGGCACTGATTCTGCGAGCACGGCGTCGACGGACGAGAAGGAGTAGAGCGTTGTACGACATCGCAGCTTCGGGTAAGGAGCTGGGACTGCCCGACCCGGCAGATCGCTTCCTCGATCGCGAACTCAGCTGGCTGGCCTTCAACGAACGCGTCCTCGACCTCGCCTCGGATCCGGAGATCCCGCTGCTCGAACGCGTCCGGTTCCTCTCGATCTTCGCGACCAACCTCGACGAGTTCTTCATGGTCCGCGTCGCCGGTCTCAAACGCCGCATCAACACCGGTCTCGCCGTGCCCAGCGTCACCGGCCGCATGCCCGCGCAGGTCATGCACGATATCGGGGTGCGCGCATTCGAGCTGATGAGCCGGCATGCGGCCCTGCTCAAGGACGATATCGGTCCCCGCCTCGACGCGGAATCGATCACGAAGGTCCAGGTCGAGGACCTCACCGAGGATGAGCGCCACCGCGTCGACGAATTCTTCTTCGGCCACGTCTACCCCGTCCTCACTCCGCTGGCCGTCGATCCGGCCCACCCGTTCCCGTATATCTCGGGTCTCTCGCTCAACCTCGGCGTGCTCCTGCGGTCGCCGGAGACGGGCAAGGAGTTCTTCGCTCGCGTCAAGGTTCCCCCGCGCCTGCCGCGGTTCTTCAATGTCGCCGAGGCGACCGACCGACCCGCCGGACGCGACGTCCCCGCCCGCTTCGTCGCCCTCGAGGACATCATCGCCGAACACCTGGGCATCCTGTTCGACGGCATGGAGATCGTCCACCATTCGACCTTCCGCGTCACCCGCAATGAGGACCTCGAGGTCGAAGAGGACGATGCGGAGAACCTGCTCAAGGCTCTGGAGAAGGAGCTGCTGCGCAGGCGTTTCGGTCCGGCCGTGCGGATGGAGATCACAGAGAACATCCACCCCCGCGTCCTCGAGATGCTCAAGGACGAACTGGGCATCCACGACTCGGAGATCTACCACCTGCCCAGCCCGCTGGACCTGTCCGGCATGTCCGATATCGCCGATGTGCCGCGCGATGACCTGCACTATCCGAAGATGGTCCCGCAGATGAACAAGGACCTGTCGCTGCGGGAGTCCAGCGACCAGGTCGACGTCTTCGACGCGGTGGCCAGCCGGGACATCCTCCTGCACCACCCCTACGATTCGTTCTCCACGAGCGTGCAGGCCTTCCTCGAACAGGCGGCGTCGGACAAGAACGTGCTGGCGATCAAGCAGACGCTCTACCGCACCTCCGGGGATTCGCCGATCATCGATGCCCTCGTCGATGCCGCACAGGCCGGCATCCAGGTGCTCGCCGTCGTCGAGATCAAGGCCCGGTTCGACGAGGAGGCCAACATCACCTGGGCCCGCAAACTCGAGCGCGCCGGCGTCCACGTCGTCTACGGAATCGTCGGGCTCAAGACCCATGCGAAGCTCTCCCTCGTCGTCCGTCAGGAGGCCGACGGGCTGGCCCGGTACTGCCACGTCGGCACCGGCAACTACCACCCGAAGACCGCCCGCGGCTATGAGGACTTCGGGCTGCTGACACGTGATCGGGCCGTCGCCGATGATCTGACGAAGCTGTTCAACCAGCTCTCCGGCTATGCGCCGAAGTCCGAATACTCCCGGTTCCTCGTCGCCCCCAGCAATGTGCGCACCGGACTCATCGACCTCATCGATTCCGAGATCGCGATCGCACAGTCCGGCGGAGCGGGGCAGGTGCGGATCAAGGTCAACTCGATCGTCGACGAAGCCATCATCGACGCCCTCTACCGGGCATCCCGAGCCGGGGTCGCCGTCGAAGTCTTCGTCCGCGGAATCTGCGCCCTGCGCCCGGGCATCGAGGGCCTGAGCGAGAACATCACGGTGCGATCCGTGCTCGGACGCTTCCTCGAACACTCCCGCGCCTTCGTCTTCGGCAACGACGGCGACCCGATCGTCTACATCGGTTCGGCCGATATGATGCACCGCAACCTCGACCGTCGGGTCGAAGCGCTCGTGCAGATCGTCGATGACGGTCACCGGGCGGAGATCATCGAACTCTTCGATCTCGTCTTCGCCCCGACCACCTCGGCATTCGATCTGTCCGGTGACGGCAGATGGACCCGGCGGACTCACGACGACGAGGGCAGCATCCTCGCCGACTATCAGACGGAGCTCATCCGTCGGCACCGGAAGCGTCGGCGAATCGGGGATGAGGCGTGAGCCGGTCCGAGGTCGCCTCGGCACAGGCGTCATCGCGCGTCACCGCCGATGTCCTTGCCGCCGGGGCGGTCTGCTGGAGATACGGTTCGAAAGGCCTCGAGGTGGTGCTCATCCACCGCCCGAAGTACAACGACTGGTCGTGGCCCAAGGGCAAGGTCGACCCGGGTGAGACGCTGCCGGAGGCCGCGATCCGCGAGGTCAAGGAGGAGACGGGGTTCGACATCCACCTCGGCATCCCTCTGCCGTCGGCCGAGTACACAGTCGGCAAGAACACGCTGAAGAAAGTCTTCTACTGGTCGGCCGAGGTCAAGGACGAAGCGGACTTCGCCCCGGTGAACAAGCGAGAGGTCGACACCGCCGGCTGGTTCCCTGTCGACAAGGCCCGGTCGAAGCTGACGTCCTTCGCGGACCGGGAACAGCTCGACGCGCTGGAGAAGTTCGCTGAGACGGACGCACTGCGGGCGTGGCCGCTCATCCTCGTCCGCCACGGGAAGGCGTTCCCACGTGCGAAGTGGTACGAGACAGAGCATGTGCGGCCTCTGCTCAAGCTCGGCACCCGACAGGCCATGGCATTGACCGGGCTGCTGGGAGCCTGGGGCGTGCGCAAGCTCGTCTCGAGTCCGTGGAAGCGCTGCATGGCGACGCTGACTCCGCTGTCGGCGGCGACGGGCAAGTCGATCAAGAAGGTGTCGACGCTCAGCGAGAAGGCCACCGCTGCGAACCCGGACAAGACCGCCCGCTATATCGAGAAGCTGCTGGCGAAGGGCAAACCAGTCATCTACTGCACGCACCGGCCGGTGCTGCCGACGATCTTCTCCGTCTACGCGGCTCATGCCCCGAAACGGGTAGAGGCGAAGCTGCCGAAGGACGATCCGTACCTCAAGCCCGGTGAGGTCCTCATCGCCTATGTGCGCCCCGGACCGGTGCCGCGCATCGTCGAGATCGAACGCGTCCGCCCCATCGACAGCTGACCGAGGCGCACGACCCGCCAGCGAGCCGATTCTCAAGGTCGAGCATGCGTACTGGGCGGCCCGCCTCGGCGAACTTACACACGTACGGAACGGGCCGCCTCGGCGAGCGAATGCCGGTCCCGACAATGATCCTTTCATGAAACCGACGAAGTCTGTGATCGAGCACTCACAGCGGTTCCAACCCTTCGCCCCTCATTCACCTTCCATTCACGTTTCAACTCCTTGCACTTCACGCGTGATCCTTAGCGTGGATGACGAGCAATCGAGAACTCTCGAGCTGTGTCCACAAACATGAAAGGCATCTTCGTGAAGATGAAGCATCTCGCCCCCTCCGCTGCGATCCTCGCGGTCGGCGCCATCACCCTCTCGGCTTGCGGTGGCGGACAGTCCGCCACCGGCGAAGAGGCATCCGGCGGCAGCAGTGACCTGCAGGGCACCCTGACCGGCATCGGCGCCTCCTCGCAGAAGGCCGCGATGGATGCCTGGACAGCGGACTTCACCTCGCAGAACTCCGGCGTGACCGTCAACTACTCCCCCGACGGATCGGGTGCCGGCCGTGAACAGTTCCTCGCCGGCAACGCGCAGTTCGCCGGATCCGACGCCCACCTCGACGATGACGAGGTCAAGGCCGGAAAGGAAGCCTGCGGCGCCGACGGAGCCTACGAGTTCCCCGTCTACATCTCCCCCATCGCCGTGACCTTCAACGTCAAGGGCGTCGACGAGCTCAACCTCTCCCCCGAAACGATCGCGAAGATCTTCAAGGGCGACATCACCAACTGGAACGACAAGGCCATCAAGGCCGACAACCCGGATGCCGAGCTTCCGGACCTCAAGATCACCGCCGTTCACCGCGCCGATGACTCGGGCACCACCGAGAACTTCGCCGAGTACCTCAAGGCCACCGCCGAGAAGGACTGGGACGCCGAGGTCGACGGCAACTTCCCGAAGGAGTACGGCGGCGAGGCCGCTCAGGGCACCGACGGTGTCATCCAGACCGTCTCCGACACCGACGGAGCCATCGGCTACGCGGATGCCTCGGCCGTCGGTGAGCTCTCCACCGCCAAGGTCAAGGTCGGCGACGAGTTCGTCGAGCTCTCCCCGGAAGCCGCGACCAAGGTCGTCGACGCATCCGAGAAGGTCGAAGGCCGCAGCGAAGGCGACCTCGCCTTCGACCTGGCCCGCGACACCACCGAGTCCGGCGCCTACCCGATCGTGCTCGTCTCCTACCACCTCGTCTGTTCGTCCTACAAGGACCAGGAGACCGTGGACATGGTCAAGGCATGGGAGAAGTTCGTGGTCTCGGAAGAGGGACAGAAGTCCGCTGCCGATTCCGCCGGGTCCGCACCGCTGTCGGACGACCTGCGCAAGCAGATCGAAGAAGTCATCGACTCGATCAAGGTCGAAGGCTGATTTCAGTCTCTGACCTGGAGATATAGCCAGTCGGGAGCGGCGCAGAAGCCCTGCGCCGCTTTTCCGCGCCTGTGGAACCACCCCGGTTTCACCACAAGTCACATGAGGAGTACTTGTGCCGATCAGCACACAGACCACTGAGTCAGGCCCCACAGGGCCCGGCTCCACGCCCGAATCCGGGCAGAAGCCGCCGCAGAGTCCGGCAACTCGGCAGCAGAAGGCCGTCGTCCGACCCGGCGACCGCATCTTCTCGGCCGCCACGCTCATCGCCGGCATCCTGATCCTGGTGATCCTCGCCGGAGTCGCCCTGTTCCTTCTCGCACAGTCGAAGGACACCATCACCGCGCAGATCAGCGACCCCTCCCAGATCACCGGCGGCAAGGGCTTCTTCTCCTACGTCTGGCCGCTGGTCATCGGCACGCTCATCTCCGCGGCCATCGCACTGATCGTCGCGACTCCCTTCTCGCTGGGCATCGCGCTGTTCACCACCCACATGGCCCCGCGCAAGCTCGCTCCGGTGCTCGGCTACGTCATCGACCTGCTCGCCGCCATCCCCTCGGTCGTCTACGGCCTGTGGGGCATCGCTCTGGCCGGCAACCTCACCGGCTTCTACCTGTGGCTGTCGAAGTGGTTCGGCTGGATTCCGATCTTCGCTCCGGCCGCCGACGGCTCCGTGTCGCAGACGGGCCGCACACTGCTCACCGCCTCGCTCGTGCTCTCGATCATGATCCTGCCGATCATCACCTCGCTGACCCGCGAGATCTTCCTCCAGACCCCGCGCCTGCAGGAAGAGGCGGCGCTGGCGCTCGGCGCCACCCGCTGGGAGATGATCCGCATGGCCGTGCTGCCGTTCGGCAAGTCGGGAATCGTCTCGGCCACGATGCTCGGCCTCGGCCGCGCCCTCGGTGAGACCATGGCCGTGGCCATGATCCTCTCGCCCGGCGTCCTCACCGCCTCGCTCGTCGTCAGCGGCAACCAGACCATCGCCTCCGAGATCGCGCAGAACTTCCCCGAGGCCGCGGGACTGCGCCTGTCCGAGCTCATCACCGTCGGCCTCGTGCTCTTCGTCATCACCCTGCTGGTGAACATGGGAGCCCGCGCCATCGTCGCCCGCACCTCGGTGAAGGGAAGTTGAGACCAATGACCACCATGAACACCACCACCGAGGCGGCCGTGTCGAAACCGGCGAAGCTCACCTCCAAACAGCTCCCGAAGGCCACCCCGTGGATCGTCGCCGTCGCCTCGATCCTCGTGGCGATCGTCATCAGCTTCATCGCCTTCGGCGGCTTCAACATCCCCGTCGTGGCCGTCCTCGCCGGCCTCATCAACGCGATCGCCGTGTTCGCGGTCTCCGCGTCCTACGAAGGCCGCCGCAAGGCCGTCGACCGGATCGCGACCACCATCGTCACCTCGACGTTCGTCCTCGCATGCGTTCCCCTCATCTCGCTGCTGTGGCTGACCGTGTCCAAGGGCGGGGCCGCCATCAGCGGTGACCTGCTCACCCGCACCATGCTCGGCATGAAGGGCGTCCTCGATCAGCAGTACGTCGCCGGTGAGGCCACTCTGGCCGGCGGCTTCTACCACGCCATCGTCGGCACCGTGCTCATCACACTCGCCGCCTGCGTGATCTCGATTCCGATCGGCGTCCTCACCGCCATCTACCTCGTCGAATACTCGAACAAGAACCGCCTGGGCAAGGCGATCACCTTCCTCGTCGACGTGATGACCGGTATTCCCTCGATCGTCGCCGGTCTCTTCGCCTTCGCACTGTTCTCCACGATTGCCAACGTGCTCCTGCCCGGCGCGGCCGGAATCGCGAAGACCGGCTTCACCGCGGCCGTGGCGCTGTCGGTGCTGATGATCCCGATCGTCGTGCGCAATACGGAGGAGATCCTCCGCTTGGTGCCGATGGACCTGCGCGAGGCTTCCTACGCACTCGGCGTGCCGAAGTGGAAGACGATCGTGAAGATCGTTCTGCCCACCTCGGTGTCGGGAATCCTCTCCGGTGTCACCATCGCCATCGCCCGCGTCATCGGTGAGACGGCACCCATCATGGTCACCGCCGGGTTCGCCAAGACGCTCAACTGGAACCTCTTCTCCGGTTGGATGTCGACGCTGCCGACGTTCATCTACGACTCGCAGCTGCGCCCGGTCTCGCCGGGAGCCGCCGCCCTGGCCAGCTCGGAACGCGCCTGGGCCGCAGCCCTTGTGCTCGTCGCCCTCGTCATGGTGCTCAACCTGCTCGCCCGCATCATCGCGAAGGTGCTCGCACCGAAGGCCGGACGCTGACCGGCGACTGCCCACAGACCTCCAGACTCACCCATTTCCACGGATAGGAAACACAATGTCCAAGCAGATCGACATCAAGGATCTCGACATCTTCTACGGCGACTTCCGCGCCGTCGACGGAGTGCAGATGCAGATCAAGCCGCGCTCCGTCACCGCCTTCATCGGGCCCTCCGGCTGCGGCAAGTCCACGGTGCTGCGCACGCTGAACCGCATGCACGAAGTCATCCCCGGCGCCAGCGTCTCCGGTGAGGTCCTCATGGACGGCAATGACATCTACGGCGCCGGCGTCGACCCGGTCAACGTCCGCCGCGAGGTGGGCATGGTCTTCCAGCGGGCGAACCCGTTCCCGACGATGAGCATCAAGGAGAACGTGCTCGCCGGTGTGCGCCTGAACAACAAGCGCCTGTCGAAGACCGAGGCCGACGATCTCACCGAACGTGCCCTGCGCGGCGCGAACCTCTGGAACGAGGTCAAGGACCGCCTCAACCTGCCCGGTTCGGGTCTCTCCGGCGGTCAGCAGCAGCGTCTGTGCATCGCCCGCGCAATCGCCGTCGAACCCGAGGTCCTGCTCATGGACGAGCCGTGCTCGGCTCTCGACCCGATTTCGACCCTGGCGATCGAGGACCTCATCAACGACCTCAAGGACAAGTACACGGTCGTCATCGTCACGCACAACATGCAGCAGGCCGCTCGTGTGTCCGACAAGACCGCGTTCTTCAACATCGCCGGCACCGGCAAGCCCGGAAAGCTCATCGAGTTCAACGAGACCTCGACGATCTTCTCGAACCCGGACACGGAAGAGACCGAGAACTACATCTCCGGTCGCTTCGGATGATTTGAAGGCTCGCCCAAACGGCGGGCGCCCCTCGGGGCGGGTGCCGTCTCGGCGGCGCATGCCTCTATAATCGGCGGCGCATGCCTCTATAAGTGGTCGTTCTGGTCACGCTCTGCTCAGCGGAACGTGACCAGAACGACCACTTTGCGTTGGCAGGTCCGCCGGACGCGACTTCGGGCGGTAGGGCACTCGCGCAGAGTCGCCTCGGGGATCGCGCAGGGCGCTGGCAGGTCGGTCGTCACGTCACCCTGAACGCGCGCAGTGAGTTGCCTCCGCAGACGACCTCATGGTCTTCCCGACAACACATCGGCGATATATCGTTACATATCGTCAGGGCAGTGAACTTCGTGCAATCAGCGGGGTACTGCGGTGTCATCAGACCAGGGAGGTCATCATGAACGAGCCATTCACCCACGGAAGCTCCCATCACCGAGGCGGCGACCGGGGCAGCGCTAGCATCTGGGAGGCGTTCGAGCAGCTGCGCTCATCCTTCGCCCCCAAACAGCCTGCCCGCATGAACCGCGGTGACGTCCGTGCCGGAATCCTCTCGCTGCTGGCAGAGGCCCCGATGCACGGATACCAGATCATCCAGGAGATCGAGGAACGCAGCGGCGGCAGCTGGAAGCCCAGCCCCGGGTCGGTCTATCCGACGCTGCAGCTGCTCACGGACGAGGGTCTCATCAATGCGGAGCCGTCGAGCGGACGCAAGACCTATTCCCTCACCGAGGCGGGACGCGAGCACGTCGAGGCCGACTCCGATTCCGCCGCCCCGTGGGAATCGGTCGGCAGGAGAGAGACTCCGCGCGCGGCCACACTGGCCAAGGCCGGGGTCGAGTTGGCACAGGCCGCCGCTCAGGTCGGACGTTCGGGCAGCAAGGAGCAGGTCGCAGAGGCGGTCACCGAGCTGGAAGAGACCAAACGCAGGCTGTATTCGATCCTCGCTCGGGACTGAGCGATGTCGACGGGAGCCGAACAGAGAAACGTGAGTCCGGATGAGCTCGGCCGAGAAGCCGGTGAGCACAGCGGAGCAGACACTGTCGGCCCTGGCCAGGGTCTTCCCGACCGGAAGCGAGCGCTGCGGTCCCGGTCGTCCCGGATCCTGCGCTTTGCCGCGGCCCAGATGGCCATGGCCTGGTGGTTCGAGCTCGTCCTGCCTCGCATCGGTCTGGGTCGCCTGGCCGCCCGACGACGAGTGGAGCGCTGGCAGTCGACCGCCAGGAAGTTCAGGGCGCTGGCGATCGATCTCGGCGGGCTGATGATCAAGGTGGGCCAGTTCCTCTCCTCCCGCATGGATGTCCTCCCGCCCGAGGTCGCCGCAGAGCTGGCAGACCTGCAGGACGAAGTATCGCCGGTTCCCTTCGACGGGATCAGGCCCCTCGCCGAGGCGCAGCTGGGTATGCGACTCACCACCGCCTTCGCCACTTTCGACCCCCGACCGCTGGCCGCGGCATCACTGGGCCAGGCTCATTCGGCCACCCTGACTCCGGATGTGGCCGCCGAGCTCGGATTCACCGAGGTGGTCGTCAAGGTCCAGCGCCCCGGCATCGCCGACGTCGTCGAGGTGGATCTGCGAACACTGCGCCGGATCGCAGGGTGGCTCTCCCGCGTCGGGTTCATCGCCAGCCGGGTCGATATGCCGGGGCTGGTCGAGGAGTTCGCCCATGTCAGCCTCGAGGAGATCGACTACCTCCACGAGGCGGCGAATGCGGAACAGTTCACCACCGAAGCCGCACGCTTCGCGGACGATGCCGAGCGTTCGGCATCGGGTTCGCCCGGTCCGACGCAGGCCCCGCGAATCGTCTGGGGGCAGACCACGACCCAGGTTCTCACCATGGAGGATGTCTCGGCGATCAAGATCAACGATGTCGCGGCGCTGCGCCGGGCAGGGATCGATCCACGCGAGGTGGCTTCGGCGTTCGCGCACACGATGTTCGATCAGCTCTTCCGCGGCGGCTTCTTCCACGCCGATCCCCATCCCGGCAACATCTTCGTCACTCCCGACCGAACTGGAGCGGTCGAACGCTCGGGTGTCTCTCCGGCGTCCGAGCACATGGGTGGCTCACCGCCGACAGGGGAAACGCACACCTCGACCGGGCATCCCGCCTCGGCGGGGGTCGGCTGGCACCTGACCTTCGTCGACTTCGGAATGATGGGCCACGTTCCTGAGGATCTGCGCTCGGGGCTGCGTGAACTCATCATCGCCGTGGCCACCAGGGATTCCCACCGCCTGGTCACGAGCGTCGAACTCATCGGGGTGCTGCTCGACGGCGCGGACACCGCGGAGCTCGAACGCGCACTGACCGAGCTCTTCTCCCGGTTCGGCGGGATGGGATTCGCTCAGCTGCGCGAGGTCGACGAAAAGGAGCTGCGGGCCTTCTCCAGGGACTTCGAATCGGTGGTCCGCGACCTTCCGGTCCAATTGCCGGAGAACCTCTTCCTCATCATCCGTGCGCTCGCCATGGTCTCTGGTCTGTGCAGCTCACTCGATCCCCGGTTCAACATCTGGGAGGTCGTCGAACCCTATGCACGCGGCCTCATCAGCGACTCACCGGGAGGAGTCGCCGGCTCGGCGACGAAGGAGGCGCTCAACCTCGTGCGTCTGACCCTGAGCCTGCCCGGACGCCTCGACGCACTGGTCACGAAGGTCGAAGACGGCGAGCTCACGGTGTCGACGCCGAAGCTCGATCGTCGGGTGGAAGGGCTCGAACAGCTGGCGCGCGGCGTGATCTCGGCCGTTCTATTCACCGGCTTCGTCATCGGCGGGTCGATCCTGCTGCCGGTGATGACGGTTGGCGGCGTTCTGCTGCTCATCGCCTCGGCACCCGCGCTTCTCCACGCCCTGGTCACTCTGCTGCGACACCGACGGGCAGACCGGCGGAACCGTCGTAGGTGAGGAGTCGGCGGAACCGTCGCAGACGAGGGAGCGGCGACAAGCTGTTCGAGGACGACGCGGCGTTGCCTCCTAGCCGGCCGCTGGTTCGTCGCGGGGAGCACGGAAGGCCGAGGCGAAATCGACCAGCAGGGATTCGTCGCCGTCGACCGTGATCGCCCCTTCCTCTCGTGCGGCTTCGGCTGCGCCATCGGCAAGCAGGTCGCGCAGCCCGGGACCTTCGATCCTCAGGTCAGCTTCTGCCTGGGCCCCTTCCGCAGCCTCCACACCGCGCTCGCTCACGGTCGCATGAGCCGTCGCGGGGCCGGCAGTGATTTCGACTGTGAAGGGTCGGACTCGGGCGTCGGTGCGCGCGGTCAGCAAAGCCGCGGCCAGAGAGGAGTCCGTCGGAACCTCGCCCTCGCGGGGCTCAGCCATCCGCCGTGCACCCCAGCGGCCGAGCTCAATGAGCACCGGACTAAGATCCGAACCGTAGTCGCTGAGGCGGTAGACGACGTTGCGTCCGTCGATGCCGCGCTCGATGATCTCGGCGGCCTCAAGTTCGCGCAACCGCGTGGTCAGCAGGTTCGAGGGGATGCCGGGATTTCCCTGTCGAAGCTCGTTGAAGCGCTTCGGACCGACGAGGAGGTCGCGGAGGATGATGAGCGACCACCGTTCCCCCAGCACCTCGGCTGCCCGAGCCAGACCGCAGAATTGTCCGTACGACTTCATGGTTGACAGCATAGCAATATCAGTTCACTATTGAAACCATAGTTCACTTTCTGAACTTTCTGGGCTGCGGAACCACAGCCCTCAGGAAACGCAACGGCCCGCACGACAACTCGATGAGGAGATCACCATGTCCCGCACTGTCATCGCCGCACTGTTCCAGTCACTCGACGGGATCGCATCCGATCCGTTCAACTTCCAATTCGATTCCTTCGACCAGGAGATGGGCGAGTGGATGACCACGGCCATCGGCGGCGTCGACGACTGCCTCCTCGGCCGTGTCACCTATCAGGAGTGGGAGGGCTACTGGCCGAACCACACAAAAGGCGAGGACGCACCGTTCGCCGACTTCATCAACTCGACTCCCAAGCACATCGCCTCGACAACGCTGTCGCAGGCCGATCTCAGCTGGGAGAACTCGACTCTCATCCAGGGCGAGCTCGTCGACTTCGTCCGCGAGCTCAAAGCCGGCGACGGCGGCAAGATCGCTGTCGAGGGATCGATGTCGATCGTCCGTCAGCTCGTCGAAGCGAACCTCGTCGACGAGCTGACGGTGGCCATCCACCCGGTCGTCGCCGGCAGCGGACGGTCCCTCTTCGAGGGTGGAACGACGACTCGCTTGGAGCTCAAGGACGTGCAGCGGACCAGCAAGGGCAACCTGCTGGCCACCTACGGGCCGTTCCCCGGCTGATCCAGCGGGTGGATCCACCTCGAGATCGTCCGCTTATTCGAGGTGGATCCGCCCGCAGGAGACATCGAAGATTCGAAAAGACAGCTCAGACATCGCCGGACGCACCCGCCTCGGCAGCCAGCCGACGTTCCCGGTAGGCGAAGGTCGCCCAGCCGAGCGCCACGGCCCAGAGCGGGAAGAGCAGCGTCGGCCCGATCGTCACCCACCAGCTGTCGGCGAAGATTTCGGGGGTCCCCGAGAAGATTGTGCGCACCAGGCCGACTCCGCCGGTGAAGATCGCCAGCGACACGATCGTCGCGGGAATCGTCGCCAGAGTGATCGGCACTCGCTTTCCGCCCAGAGGACCAAGCCATGTTGGCAGCCGCTCTCCCCATCTCTGGATGAGACCGAGGGTGAGCAGGATTCCACCGATGGCGGCCAAGGCGAGCGCGAGTCCCGAATGCCAGAGTCCGACACGCTGGCCTTCGTCGTAGAGACCTTCACTCAGGCCGAAGGGAATTCCCACGGCCAAGAGGACCCGCGTCAGGGCATAGAAGCCCGGCACGATGACCGCCACGACGACGGCGATCTTCGCGCTTGCGGTGACCGACGTCGATCTCCCCACGCGTCCGGTACCGTCAACGTCTGCACGCCTGTGACCGGCGGCGGAATCCTCAACATGAACGGTCTCGGTCGAATGACGATGACTGTCCTCGTGAATCCGACGACTGGTCTTCTCCGCACCGGCCCACACGATGATCCACAACAGCGGACCAAGCAGCATGACTCCCTGCCAGATCACCGGAGCCGGGATTGGTGGGAACTGCAGGCTGAGCGCATAGCCGAGGTAGGCCAGCAGCAAGGTGTCGGTGAGCATGACCGTGACCACGGCGGCGAAGGCCAGAACGACAACCCCGAGAACGCGTGCCCCGCCTCTGTCGAAAAGCCGCTGCCGCAGGCGGGTCGCGGTGAGCAGGGCCGCCGAGCCGACAAAGCTGAGCAGGGAGACGGAGCCGATGATGAGACCCGCGAACGGTCCCGGGAGTGCGGCGATCATCGACGTGAACGTCCACTCCTCGGATCCGGCCAGGGGTGAGGCGACGATCCCCAACCCCCAGAGGACCGACATGACGAGAAGGAAGAGCGACCACGCCGAGGCGGCGGCCAGTCCTGCGCGAACGGTGAGATCGGATTGTGGTGACGGATGGTTGACTATGTGAGTGAGCTGTTTCTGTGTCATGACTCCAGGCTCGTCCCCGAAGGCCCGCCGGGGGCTCCCCCACAAGGGTGAATCCGGTTCCCGAGAGGGTGAATGCACACTGGGCGGGTGAACGGCCCTCCCGCCTGCTCACTTTGGGGTCAGGTCTCGACGAACCCCGATTCGAAAGCCTTGATCACCGCTTGTGTCCTGTCACGGGCACCGAGCTTCGACAGCAGCGAACTGACATAGGTCTTCACCGTCTCCGCCCCGAGGAACATCTCCCCGGCGATCTCGGCGTTGCTCATTCCTCTCGACATGAGGGTGAGGACTTCCTGTTCCCGCCTGCTCAGCCCAGCAGAACTCACCACATCGACAGCTCGGTGAGACCGTGCTGCCATGTCCCGGATCTTCTGCGGATAGAGCAGCGCATCTCCCCCGGCCACGGTATGCACCGCCCGGACGAGTTCGGACGGCTGAGCGCGTTTGAGGACGAAGCCGTCAGCGCCCACGCGCAGAGCTTCGAAGACGTAGTCATCGCTGTCGAAGGTCGTGAGGATGAGCACCCGAGGCGGCTCCTGCCTGCTCATAAGCAGCCGCGTTGCCTCCAATCCGTCGAGGTGGGGCATGTGCACATCCATCACCACGACATCAGGATCCAGCCGAGTCACCAGATCGAGTGCTTCCGTCCCGTCATCGCCCTCCCCGACGACCTCGAGTCCCGGGTCGGAGTCGATGATCGCGGCCAGACCCGCACGCACGAGAGGCTCGTCATCGATGAGGATCACCGAAATGGTCATGGCATCTGTCCCTCCGAATACGGCAGTCTCACCTGCAGAATCCATTGTCCGTTCTCGATTCCCCAGTCGGCGCTCCCACCGAACAGAGCAGCCCTCTCACCGATGCCGACGAGTCCGCGTGACTGCCTCGCCGAGGCGGCCGCCCCCTTCGCACCGGCAATCCCCTTCGCATCGCCCGCCGCTTTCGCGTCAGCCGCCGCCTTCCCCTCGGCCCGTCCCTTCTCCGATGAGCCGAGCACCGGGCCGGCGGCCGCGCCGGCATTGCGCGTGACCACTTGTACGCAGTCGGCGCCGATGTCGACGGCCACATCGAGGCCGGGCGTCGTTGCGTGCCGCAGCGAGTTCGTCACCGCCTCGCGCACGATCCGGTGGAGTTCGTGGACCACGGTCGGCGGCAGTCCGGTGGCATCCCCGCTGACCGTCAGTCGGGTGGGGTGCCCGATCGCACGGGCTTCCTCGGCCAATCGGGTGATATCGAGCATTGTTCGCCGAGGCGGCCCCGCACTTCCGCTGTCACCGTCCCCCGCGAGCTCTCCGCCCTCCACTGCTTCGCTCTCGGCGCCATCGAGGGCATCGGCACCATCGATGGCATCAGCAACGCCAAGGGCGTCGGCGTCGCCTGCGGTGCTTTCATCGCTGACTGCGCCGTCGGCCTCCGCACGCAGCAGGGCGAGGACATGGTCCAACTCGGCCACCGCCTCACGGCTGGTGCGAGCGATCTCGTCGACGGCCGCCTCGGCGAGTATCTGATCCTGGTGCAGGGCACGTTTGGCCACAGCTGCCTGCATCATCGTCACGGTCAGGGCATGACCGATCGAGTCGTGGACTTCGCGGGCGAGGACGGTGCGACGGAACCGACGGACTCGCTCGGCCCCGGCGAGCTCAGCCCGGTCAGCGGCCGAGGGGCCGAGCAGGATCTGTGCGTAGTGAGGCAGGAAGTAGCCTTCGGCGATGATCGTGGCCGTGAGGAGAAGCAGGATCACGGGTGCGAGGATCTGCACGAGCCCGGCGGACAGGACGACGACGGACTCGGCACCGGTGCCGGCCGACGGATCGGCATTTCCGGCCGGCGATCCAGCAGTCGCCCCGGCTGGGGAGCCCGCAATGCCGAGGAGTCCGTTCGACAGTTCCGAGGCCTGCTGTGGGTCCGCAACCATCAGGAGCACGGAAGGAAGGACCACGACGACCGTGATCAGGAGCAGGGCACCGGCGAAGGCGTGGCCGAAGTAGAACAGGGCACCGCGGAGGCGATCGGACCAGGTCGGCCGCCTCGGCGGGATGGGGATGGACAGTTCGAGGAGCTGCTCGGCCAGGGTCCGTTCGAGTGCGCGGATGACGGCAAGGAACGCGGGTATGCACAACAGCACGAAGACGACGGCGCTGAAGGCGAGCATGCTGAACGCCAGAGACCGGTCGCTGACCTCGTTCCACGCGGAGACGGCCCAGATGATGACCGCCATATAGGGCACGGCGATGACCCCGCCGATCAGAAGGACCAGCAGTCTGCGCCACAGCTTCGCCGCCCAAGCTCCCATTGCCACCAGACTACAGCGGCGGGCCGACATGAGACGGCGGCCGGAAAGTTTCGCCCGTCGGCCATCCGAATCGGCATCTGCTCCGAATCACCGATACCAGCTATCTTTGGGAAAGGATCGTCATGAATATCTCGATGTCGTCACAGTCGCCCGCCGCTGCACGCGGTGCGCGTTCGCAGGTGCAGATGGTCTCCGGGCTCTTCGGCGCAGTGTTCCTGCTCGTGGGGATCCTCGGCTTCGTCCCGGGCATCACCGCGAATCTCGGCTCGATCAGCTTCGCCGGACACCACACCGACGCGGCACTGCTCGGCCTCTTCCAGGTCACGGTGCTCCACAACATCGTCCACCTGCTCTTCGGAGTCGTCGGGATGCTCGGACTCCGCTCACGTGCACTGGCGAAGAACTACCTCGTCGTCGGCGGAATCATCTATGCGGTGCTGTGGATCTACGGAATGGTGATTCCGATGGAGTCGATGGGCAACTTCGTCGGGCTCAACACCGCCGACAACTGGCTGCACTTCGTCCTCGCCGCGGCCATGATCACCACCGGCTTCGTATTCGGGCGGAAGCCTCGGGGCTGATTCGTCGGCACCGATGTCAGCGATTTCGTCAGAGCCGAGCCCGGGCGCCTCGCGCTCCCGGGCTCGGCTCCGGCGTCAGCGAACAGCAGGAACCGGGTGGCCGGTCAGAGCCCGACGGAGGCCTTGACGATCCACCCGAGCACCACGGCCAACAGCGCGGCGGCCGGGATCGTCAGGAGCCAGACGGCGAACATCGGCACGAAGTACCGGGCTCTGGCGTGGCCCTTGCGCCCGGCGTATTGGGTGCCGAGGATCGATGATCCGAGGACGAAGGTCAGCGACACCGGAACCCGCATGATCAGGGCTGCGGTGTACATGAGGATCGTGGCCGCGCCATCGGCGATGGAGGATTTGAGGGGATCGAGGCGAACCATGCGCACGGAAAGTGTCTGGACCACTCGCCACCCGCTCAATCCGGTGCCCAGAGCCAGAGCCGCGGCGATGAGGAGGCGCACCGGCCAAGAGATGTCGACCACGGAGAGGACATCGTGCTGCTGCGTGTCGACGGCGAGAATGGCGACCATGACGAGGGCCGCGATCTTCTGCGCGTCCTGAACCCCGTGGACAAGCGACAGGGCCGCCGTGAGCACGGAGTCGACCATGCGCGCACCCCGGAAAAGCGGCTTGGGTGGAGTGGAGGCGAGCGACTTCGACAGGATGAGCGTGAGCACCCACGCGAGGATGAACCCGAGAATCGGTGAGAGCACCAGCGGCCACACCACGGAGTCCATCGCTTCACCGGTATTCACGGAGAACCCGAACACGACTCCCGCGCCGAGCAGGCCGCCGATCAGACAGTGGGTCGACGACACCGGCAGCGCGAGATAGTAGGTGAACAGGCTCCACGTCGTCGCTGCGACGAAGGCGATCAGCAGGGTGGTCAGGATGACGTCTGTCGAACCGGAGAAGAGCACGATCTGGTTGGCCACGACGATGGCGATTCCCTCACCGAGGAGCGCACCGATGAAGTTGAAGATGACGGCCAGGCTGAGCGCCCAGCCCGGTCGCATCGCACGTCCGACGACCGCGTTGCCGACGGTCAGGGCGGCATCGTGGAATCCGTTCGAGCCGGCGAAGATCACCGCGGCGATGACGACTGCCGCCAAGAGCAGCTCCACGGACTACGACTCCTTGATCGCGATGGCTGCGACGACCTTGCCGAGTTCGGTGAACCCGTGGGCGGCCCGGACGAAAGCCTGCCCGAGTTGGGACACGGCGGCCATATACGTCAGTCCCCGTTTGGAGTTCGGCACCGCGTCCGACATCCGCCACTGCAGGCTCTCGACCTGGTAGGTCAGCCGGTTGATCGCGTCGACGTAGTCCCACTGGTCGAGCTTGCCCGGCAGGCGGGTGATCATCCGCGAGGTGTGGTCAGTCTGATTCGACAGCACGGCCAGGGTCTCGGGGACGCCGGAGGGCAGCGGGTCGAAGGCTCCGGAGGCGAGAACGTATCCGACTCCGTGCAGCCGGTGGCAGATATCGCGCATGTGGTGGCTGAGCAGGTAGAGGTCGTTGCGATCGAACGGGGTGATGTAGTTCTCGCGCAGTGCGCGGAGCATCGCGCCCATGTCCTCATCGGCCCTGTCCCCGATCTCGCGGAGGCGGTCGGCGACGTCGCGTCGTTCGCTGATTTCGATTCCGGAGAGTTCGGCGAGCACCAGGTTGCACTGCCGCATCTGTGAGACGAGATCGGACAACCGCTCATAGAACACCTTGTCCTGCGGTACCCGCTTGAGCCGCATGCGCTCCTCCTGCCCGGGGCCCGGACAAGCCGGACGAATATGCATGATGCCTCAATGATATGTGCCGGACGCTGAACCGAGAGCGCCTCTCGGCGGAAGGCCGCTCGAAGCGGCTGAATTTGGAGCCCGGGGCTTCAGCGATCCAGCGTCCGGTGGCCCGAAGGCCACCCCCTACGATACTCGTTCATGCTCATGAATCCACCGCCGAGGCGGCTCTTCGTCCGTTGAGAATCTCACAGTCGATGTCGTGGTCGGGCGGGAATATCCGGTCCCTACGGGGACCACGCTCATTCGGTCGGGCGGGGCCGCCTCGGCGAGGGGATTGCCGGCGAGCTGAGGATCAGTCGAGGCCGCCTCGGCGATGGGCGACCGCAGCGTCGGACAGGTCTTGGGAGAGCTGGCGCAGGCGGACGGCGGTGTCGTGGTCGTCGGCGCCTGCCGCGCAGATGCCGACGAAGGCGGAGGCGCGCAGCAGCGCAATGACGACGTCACCGCGGAAGGCGCCGACGAGGATCTCGTCGATGGCGTGGGCCACTTCGTCGGGTCCGGCGGGCAGTTCGACGCCGGCGAGGATCTCGTCGTAGCCGATGCCCTCGGTGACGCGGCGTTGGCCGTCGGAGAACATCTCGGCGAGTTCGCGAGGTGCGGACTTGATCCATTGGCGCAGGGCGTAGAGGCGCCACAATGCGCCGGGTGCGGAGACGGCGGGAGCGGCTGACCACATCTCGGCGATGATCTCGAAGCCGATGTCATCGGCGAGTTCGACGAAGCGCCTGGTGGCAGCCTCGTCGCGGTTTCCCTCTGCATCGCCGAGCAGCAGTGCCGCGGTGGCGTGCGAGGTCTCCGAACGGGCGACGGGATCGTCGACGGCACCGACGGAGTCGAGGTCGGCCAGGGGGACGGGACGGTGGAATGCGCGCTGTGACATGGTCAGGGCAGTTTAGTCCCTGTCAGGGTGCGCGGACTAGGACGTGGAGCACATTCGGGCTTTCGCCGCACGGTCAGGTTCTGCTCCCGGGACTCACAACGGACGCTATTAAACTTGAGTCTGATTCGTGACTGCGACCGGCAGTCGCGAGTGACCGAAACGAGGAGGAACTCTCGTGGCAAAATCATCAGTGGCGAAGAAGGGTCTCGACAAGGCTGCGAAGTTGGCAGTCAATGACGATGGGACCCTCAATCCCCGCGCCCAGTCGATGTTGTCGCGTCTGCTGTCCGTGCAGCGGCCCGTCGCCCTGGCTTATGTGCGCAGTCTGCGCCGCCGGCATCCGGACGCGACCCCCGAAGAGCTCATCACGATCATTCGCCGGCACTATCTGACCCTGACGACCTCGGGCGGAGCCGCGGTCGGTGCGACCGCCGCCGTTCCGGGGTTGGGCACGACGGCCGCGCTGGGTGTCGCCAGCGTCGAGACCGCTGGCTTCCTGGAAGGCACTGCACTGTTTGCGCAGGCCATCGCAGAGATCCACGGACTGCCGGTGGCCGATGCCAAGCGGGCGAACGCCCTGGTCCTCGGCCTCATGCTGGGCAAGGACGGGAAGAACCTCATCCAGAAGTTCGGCAAGCAGAACGGCGGCGTGGAGTCGATGTTCGGCAGCTGGGGCGCCACCGTGACCAAGCAGCTGCCGGCCCCGCTGGTCGATCTGCTCGTGCGCAAGCTGCGCAAGACCTTCATCCGCAAGTTCGCCGCCCGTGCCGGCGGATCGCTGGTCGGTCGGCTGCTGCCCTTCGGCGTCGGCGCTGTCATCGGTGCCGTGGTGAATGCGCAGATGGCGCGGAAGGTCGCGGGGGAATCGAAGGAGGCCTTCGGTGCTGCGCCGACGGTCTTCCCCATCGAGACCGACCCCGAGTACGTTGCGCCGAAGAAGGATCGGAAGCTGCTCGCGGGCCTGAGCAATATCCGTGCCCTGCTCGGGAAGGTCAAGAAGAACAAGGCCATCGAGTCCGACGTCATCGAGCCCACGGATCCCGAAGAACTCGAGGCCCCTGACGGTCTGCCTCGTACGTACACCGCTGAGGATCGGCGCGGACTGGAGAAGTGAGCCGCGGAGCTTCGTCGGGAGGAAGTCGACGGACTCCCTCCCGACGGCGGTTCCTGGTTTGAGTAATTCGGGCGCGAACCTCTACTATTGGTTCGTCTCCATCATGCGTCAACAGGCCTGTGTACTGCGCTTGTGATGGGGCGGGGCCTCTAGCTCAGTTGGTAGAGCAGCGGACTTTTAATCCGCGGGTCGTGGGTTCGATCCCCACGGGGCCCACCTAGCCTGACCAGGCATGATACATGGCACCCCCGAAGCTGCGAGCTTCGGGGGTGCATCATTTTCAGCAGATTTTCAGCAGACGATTCAGTTCTCCCACCGACCGCGGACGGTCGAGAAGGGTTGTACCGGAACTGGCACAGGATGTTGCCTGACGAACACCCCCTGCGGGCCGGCAACCGCATAGAGTCGGAGTCATCGACCGGTCAGCAGCGAGAAGGATACGCACAATGAGTTCGAACTACCGCGCCCAAGCTGGGCTTGCCGTCAACGGCCCTGGTCCTTGGCGCAACCGCAGTCCGCTGACCCCGGCGCCATTGGTTCGGCGCTGGTGGGCGAGGGTCCTCGACGCGATCTTCGTCCTCTTCTGCACCGGTACGGTCGTCGGTGTCGCCATTGCCCTCGCCGGGATCAAAATCATCTCGCTCGATGCTGCTACTGGAGTTGCTCTCGCCAGCTATCCGTTGATGGCACTGGTGTTCGGAGCCCTCTACGGCTGCACCGTCTCCCCCGGCCAGGCGCTGTGCGGAGTCGTCACGCTCAAGCACAGCGGCAGACGCGTCGGATTCTGGAGGGGCACGACGCGCTATCTGGCGATCGCGTTCTTCCCGATCACGGTCGTTCTCCTCATCTGGACGATCTTCGACGCACCGACGCTGGACCTGGATCCGATCGACGTCTATTACCGCAGGGCTCCACAGGTCTGGTAGATCCGGCTCTCGGGTACGGATCACCGTCGTCGCGCGATGATGAGTCCGCGGAACGCTCCCTGGTTGGCTGCGACCTCGGCATTGGGCATTGACGTCGCAGCACCTGACCTGCGTGTTGCGATGAGCGCGTCGTCTTCACCGAGGAGGGTGTCGGTGAAGTACCTGTCGACCGCCTGCCACTCGTCGGCTGCCGGGTAGCGGTTAGCCGGTGCGGAGGATTCGCTTTCGCTCATGCCTTCATTCTTGCGCATCGGTCGGCAGTGCTCCCCGCGAGTGCTGACTCGGTCCGCACCTCACCCCGAGGCCAGAGTCTGTGTCCCGACGACGCCGAGCAGCTCCAAACGACCCGCTGTCTCGGTGCCTTCGAGAGGCAAGAAGACAAGCAGCGAGATGTCATCGTCGGGAGTGAGAAGCACCTCGCACCGGAAATCGAGTCGACCGACGTCCTTGTGGGCGATCGCTTTGATGTCGGAATGGCGAACCGCGACGTCGTGCCGCTCCCACAGTCCGGCGAACTCCTCGCTGATGTCGATGAGGTCGGCGATGAACTCCCGCACGCGCCGGTCACCCGACCGCTTGGCGTATGTCGCCCGCAGATCGCTCACATGTGTCGCCGAGATCCTGTCCCAGTCCTCTTCGGGCATCGGCCGTGACTCCGGGTCCTCGAACCACTTCCAGATCAGATTCCTCTCACGTCCCGGCTCCTCCGGCAGATCGCCGAACAGAGCACGCCCCGTCGGGTTCCGCCAGACGACCTCGCCGAGGTCGGTGACAATGACGGCCGGCACATCGACGAGCCGATTCGCCACGGCGATGAGCCCGGGCCGAATATGCCCGTCCGAACTGCGCGGCGGGACCGGGTGTCCTGCGAGATGCAGCAGGTGATCGCGCTGGTCCCGGTCGCACTGCAGCGCACGGGCGACGGCGCTGACGACTCCGGCCGACGGCGTCGCTCCTCTGCCCTGTTCGAGGCGGGAGTAGTAGTCGACGGAGACGCCCGCGAGCATCGCCACTTCCTCACATCTGAGTCCCGGCGTGCGCCGGCGAACCGTGGTGCCCACACCGACGTCTTCGGGTCGCAGGCTCTCGCGGCGACGGCGGAGGAAATCGGCGAGGCCCGAACGATCAGTCATCGCCCCATTATCTGCCTGCTGCCCGACAGTAGCCAGGGACAACTTGTCCCTGGACCGACAGTGCATTCTCACCGGCGCTCAATGCGAGCAGACTCATTGACATGACTATTGAAAACAACTCGCAGACCATCGACCATCGCCGACTGGGCACCGCAGGACCCATCGTCACATCGCCCGGCCTCGGCGCAATGAGTATGTCCGGTGCCTACGGCCCGACCTCTGACGCTGAGGGAATCGCCGCCATCCACACCTACCTCGACGCCGGAGGCACCCTCATCGACACCGGCGATTTCTACGGAGCAGGCCACAACGAGATGCTCATCGGCCGTGCGCTGAGCCAGCGCAGCCGTGACGACGTCATCCTCTCGGTCAAGTTCGGGGCCGTGCTCTCACCTGACGGATCCTTCATCGGCTTCGACTCGCGCCCCGATGCAATCCGAAACTCCTTTGCCTACTCGCTGCGACGTCTCGGCGCAGATCATGTCGACGTCTACCGGCCGGCACGCCTTGACCCGAATATCCCTATCGAAGAGACCGTGGGGGCTATCGCCGAACTCGTCGAGGCCGGGTACGTCCGGTCGATCGGATTGAGCGAGGTCAGTGCGGAGACGATCCGCAGGGCGGCAACGGTCGCTCCGATCAGCGACCTGCAGATCGAGTACTCGCTGCTCACCCGTTCCATCGAGTCCAATGGGATCCTGGCCGCCTGCCGCGAGCTCGGAATCGGCATCACTGCTTACGGGGCGCTGGCGAAGGGACTGTTCGCGGGCAAGACCGGCGGGAATCGAGCGATGTTCCCCCGCTTCCAAGGGGAGAACCTCGAACACAACGAAACGATCATATCGGCATTGGGTTCGGTCGCCTCGGCGAAGGGGATCACGCTGCCCCAGCTGGCGATCGCCTGGGTCGCAGCACAGGGTGAGGACATCGTCCCCGTCGTCGGTTCGCGCACCGTCCAGCAGGTACGAGCGACACTGAGCAGCACCGAGGTGGAGCTGAGTTCAGTTGATCTCGCAGAGATCGACGAGGTCCTCTCCAGAACCGAGGTACGTGGCGATCGCTACCCGAGTGCGCTTATGGCGCAGCTGGACAGCGAACGCTGATCAGCTCAGGCGTGTCACTCGATCGAGCGACCGCCGAAGACCTGCTGCAGCGGGATCGAATTGTCCTGCCACGGAGTGAGGATCCACGCGACGAGGTAAGCGCCGATTCCGAGTACGGGGAGGAGGAACGAGGCGAGGACGATGAGCCGCATGATCCAGACGTTGATGCCGGTTACCTCGGCGAGGCCCCCGGCAATACCGCCGAGGATGCGGTCGGGACCGCGACGGAAACCGATTCTGCGGATGGAGTCGAATAGTGAGTTCATGTCGTCGACTCTACGGATCTGCCGTCACCGCGGCACTAGTGCTGACCGTCGAGGCCGATTGAGGAAAACCGGAATCCGCGCCGATCCAATAACGCCGCTTCGGCGGTCCGTCACTGTTTTCGCGCACGTCTTCGAGGACTCCCCCGCACCGTTCGATCACGCTTGCCGAGGCGATGTTCGTGTCATCGCACGTGACGAGCACGCTCTCGACTCCGGCCGATCGCAGACGTTCGACCGAGCGGGACAGGATCTGCTGGGCGTATCCTCGGCGACGGAATTCCGGGGCGACTGCATATCCGACGTGCCCGCCGAGATCGAACAGGAAGTCGTTGAGTTCGTATCGGATGGAGGTGCGACCCACGGGCCGCCCGTCCACCTCGGCGACGAGGAATTCCGCGCGCACTCGTCCCGGTGGGAGATCGATTCCGCGGGCCTCGCGCTCGTGGGTGGCGATGATGTCGTCCCATGTGCCCTCGGCTTGGAGGAATGCGAAGTCGTCGGCGCGCAACTGCTCATGGTGCTCCTTCGAATGCCGGTTCCTCGCGTCGCGCGAAATCGGGGGCGTGTTCCGCGGTGATTCCCATGCCGAGGATACGCGCCGGCACCACGGTGAGCGCGGGGAAGGTCCTCAGCAGCCATTCCAACGGCGCCGGCGGGCGGACGTCGCCGCCGTGGCGCACGACGGGTTCGATCATCCGGTGGATGCCGCCCTGCAGCAGTTCGACGGCCTTCGTCGTCAACAGGCGTCTGCGTTGGACCCGTCGCAGCTGCCGTATCGGCACTTCGCCGGTGCGCAGCGAGTCGGCGAGCAGTCGAGCCGTGGCCATGCCGTCCTGGACTGCGAGGTTGACGCCGACACCGCCGAGTGGACTCATCGCGTGCACCGCGTCGCCGATACACAGCAGACCGTCGACGAACCACCTCGGTGCCTCGTTTCGACGTACGTCGAGCAGCTTCACCTCGTCCATCTCGATTCCAGCGACATCCTCGGCGAGGGCGGGGAAGGTTCCGGCTACCGCGCTGCGGAGCGCCTCGACGCCCTCCGCCCGGAATCGTGCGTCCTCACCCTTCGGAATGAGCCTGGCGATCTGCACGTGCCCGTCCCGCGGAATCGCGACGAAGACGCTGCCGTCGTGCGAGCGGGGTGCCACGGAATCGGGGAGCTCCGCCTCGGTGTCGATCCGGAACCACCACACGTCGATCCCGGAATGCAGTTCGCGGACCGGCAGTCGCGCCTCCTCCCGTGCCTTCGACCAGCGACCGTCGGCGGCCACGACAAGTGGCGCCCGGAACTCGATCTCGCCGTCGACCCCGCCCGTGCGGACGCCGATGACACGGTCGCCCTCCCAGACCAGAGACGACATCTCTGTGCCCATCCGCAGGTCGAATCCCGGTTCGTCTTCTCCCGCCTCGGCGAGCAGGTTGAGGAAGTCCCACTGCGGTGCGATGGTCATGAAAGGGTGCGCGGTGTTCAGCCGCGACAGGTCGCCGAGGACGAAATCCTCACCCTTCCGATCCTGGAGGCTGATATTGCTCACTCGACGGTGGGTGATGCGGGCGAACCGGTGGTAGAGGCCCAGCTCCTCGAGGAGACGCAGAGTGGACGGGTGGATGGTGTCACCGCGGAAGTCGCGGAAGAAATCCTCGTGCTTCTCGAGCACCACGACCTTCACTCCGCCACGGGCGAGCAGCAGGCCGGCCACGATTCCAGCAGGCCCGCCTCCGCCGATGATGCAGTCGAAATGCTCGGTGTCGGTGCGGGCAGTGTGTGGGGTGTCGGTGTCGGTGCGGGCAGTGTGTGGGGTGTCGGTGTCGGCCATGACACTCTCCTCGGCTCGACGGCACCGCGGCTCCGGGAACCGGCGGCACCGTTGACTCTGTGAACGCTGGGGCTCAGTTCCCAGCGTAGACCTCGCACCGGGCGACGGAAATAGGGTATGCGCTCCGGCCAGCCGACCGACCGCCTCGGCGACGGAGGTGACAACTGGTTCAAAGTGCAGGAGAGGAGCCTGAAATCCGGGCACTCACACTTTGAACCAGTTGATTTGCCGGCACCTGGTCAGTTGGAGCGTCCGCCGGCCATCTTCTCGGTGACGTCGAAGCGTTCGCGGTAGCGGCCGGTGAGCAGGCACCACTGCGAGTACAGCGCGGTCGAGGAATTGAATACGAGCAGCGTGAGCGGATAGAGCAGCCACTGCAGCCACATCGTCACGCGGCGTTCGCGCGGGACGTGGATCGGCCGAGGGGGCAGCAGCGCGTTGAACACGATGATGGAGACGATGAGTCCGATCATGCCGATCTGCTGAATGATGCCCACGGTCATCGGCATGCGCTCGACCAACGAGGATGCCTGCCCCGTCTGCGTGGCCACGACGAAGGGGATCCACCCGCCGATGGCGATGATGATCGAGATCGAGGCGAGACTGACGTGCCCTTCGAGCAGGGAGAAGAACCGGAGCACTCCCGGCCAGAACGGTACGCGGGCTCCTGGGGCGAAGACGCGCACTCCGACATAGGGCACGTCGGAGGCACCGTACGACCAGCGGCTGAGCTGTTTGAACTGGGCGACCATCGTGGCCTTGAACGTTCCTGCCTGCACAGCGTCCTGGAAGATCGGGACGTGGATGGGTACGACCCGGTAGTCCCCGTCGAAGTGGAACCAGCTGCGCCAGTACTGGTGACCGTCCTCGACGATGGTCCGCTTCGACCAGAAGCCCATGTCGACCAGAGCGGTCAGCGGCTGCGCGTGGGAGGCGAAGTTGCGCAGTGCGAGCCTGCGGACAGTGGTCGTGAGATTCCAGAAGCAGTTCGCGCTGGCGACTACTCGCGATGGTGCGGGCACGTCCCAGATGTTCGTGATGTAGAGACTGATCGGCTGGAACGACAGACGCTCCCGGTCCGGCGCGGTCGCATATTCGTAGGCGACACAGTCGAAGTAGGACTCGTGCGGGATGTTGTCGCAGTCGAGGCTCGTGACGATCACCAGGCGTGGGTCGATGGCCTCGTCACGGACCCATTCGGCCAGGTGGTATCCGGCGTACGTGATGTTCGCTCCCTTGCCGGCGATCTCGTCGGGCAATCCGGCCGGATGTTCGACGAGGACGAAGGCCCCGAAGCGGTGGCCGTACTCGGCTTCGAGCCGCCGAGCTGTCTCGGCCATTGCGGGGCCGCCGCGTTCCTCATGAGCGAAGAAGACGAGGAGCTGTTCGGGCTTCGTCGAGGTGTGCAGCAGGGTGCGGATGGTGTCGGCGATGACTGGGTAGGGCTCGTTGTACGCGGCCACGACGACCGCGTGGCGCAGGGTCGATGGACGCATGATCGAGGTCGGATCGGCGCTGACTTTCGCGACGAGGGCGGCGTGGTCGGCAGCACGGAATCCACCCCGAGGATGCGCCAGGGAAGGGCGACCGTCCAGGGCCCGCTCGAGGTCGGTCAGGCGTGCCGCCCAGTCGACGCGAGCGCTGCGTCGGTAGCGAAGGAACCCGCGGGCGACGTCGATCGCCCCGAGCATCGCCCGGACGAACATCAGCCCGACGATCGAGAGCACATAGACCGCTCCGAGCATCGCGTCGACGAACGGGAGGACGAACACGAGCCCGACCGCGGTGAAGCTGATCGCCGCCGGCAGGGCTTCGAAGAATCGGTACAGCCGGGTACGCGGGCCCATCGGCAGCTCGAGGCCGGAGGGCGGTGGTGCCGTCGGCTCGAACGAGAAGGCTCCCCTGCCGGAGCTCCGAGGACCGGGTGGTGACGGCCGGAGCGGTTGAGGAAGTGGGTGGCCGGAGGTTGGCGATTCGACGGAGGTGACTGGTTCGCGGTTCGCTCTCACTCTCTCGATCCTGGGTGCCCCGGCTGGACAGCTGTTTGTCGGCAGATGCAGGTCAGGTGAATATTTCGTGCCGGGGACCGGAGCTCCAGCTTGTGTTGTGAATGGTCGTAGGCCCGGCGAACGATCGGCACCCGGGGGTAGAGTCGGTTCATGACACTTGAAGTCCGCCCCGCAGTCATTGCCGACGTCGCCGGAATGGCGCGCGTCCACGTCGACACCTGGAGTGAGACCTACCGCGGGATCATGCCCGACGAACTCCTCGATGCTCCCGACCTCATCGATCGACGCCGACAGATGTGGACGCAGATCCTCGACGAGGCTGCTCCGTCGAAGTACACCTGCGCCGTCGCCGAATCCGATGGCCGGATCGTCGGCATTGCAATGTGCGGACCGCCGGAAACCGACGGAAGCGTCGAAGACCGGCACCTCTACGTTCTCTACGCCTATCGAGCCATGCACGGCACGGGCGTCGGCCAGGATCTCTTCGACGCCGTCATCGACCCGTCCGTGACGACTGCGTTGTGGGTGGCGGATCCGAATCCCCGCGCCCAGGCGTTCTACTCAAAGAACGGGTTCGTCCCCGACGGCACGGTCAAGACCGACGAGTACGACGGGGTGCGCGAGGTGCGGATGGTGCGGCAGGCCAGGGGCGACTGACGCCCAATCAGGTCCAGAGGACCTTGTCCTGTGCGCCCAGTGTCCCACCGGCACCGAGGTGACCGAGCGTGAGTGCCCCATCCAATGGTCCGCCTGCGGGCTCGACGATGGTGATGGTCGGATCCAGTCGTGCGGCTTCGGCGCGGAATCCCTCGACGAGGTGATCGCCGGCGGCCGCGACTCCCCCGGTGAGAGCGATGCGGGTCGCGGAGTTGGAAGTGGGAAAGGCCTCGGTGGCTACCGTTGACGAGTCAGTGTCAGTTCGCACGGAACGAGCTGCGGCGAGCGCGCTGCGGGCCGCTTCCTGACCAGCTTCACGGAGCAGGTCGGCAGATGCTGTGTCGCCGGCCCGGGCACAATCAGCGACGTCGACGGCGAATTCGGCGAGGAGTCCGGCCCGGTCGCTGCGGGTATAGAACTGTGCCGGCCACGAGGCGGGTGGGCCGAAGCGTCGGGTGGCTGCCTCGAGCAAAGCACGGCCGTGTTCGTCGATTCCGTCTTGAGTGCGCAAAGCGAGTTCGAGACCATGACGTCCCAGCCACGCTCCTCCCCCGCGATCGCCGAAGAGGTGTCCCCAGCCATCGGCTCGTGACCAGTCTGCTGTCCATTTGCCGTCAGCGTCCGGACCCGGATGGGCGATGGCGATCGCCCCGGTGCCGAGCACACTGATCGCCCCACCGGCCCCACCGAGAGCACCGAGGTGGGCGGTCACGGCATCGATCGCGGCGACTGCGGGCACCCCGACCTCGCCGGAGATCTCGGCGAGAACGTCGGACGGATCCTCAGCGAGGGAGGCGATGCCGGTCGCACCGATTCCGATGCCGCTGACCTCGGGGAAACGTTCGGGCCAGGTCTCCGCGGCCGTTCTCACGAGTTCGCGGACGACGTGAAGGACGTTGCTGCCGCTCGGCCCGATCTCGATCCGCGGGCCGGTGAGTTGGTCGATGCTGCGTGGGACGAAGCCCCCGCCGTCAGCGATGCCCGGTCTGCTAACAGCATTGCCACGATGGTCAGTTGCATCGCCAACGTCACCGAGCGCGGCTCGGCTGCCGGTGCCGCCGATGTCGATGCCGAGGATCAGGGTCATGCGCCCACGGTACCCGGGCCGGAACCTTCCGAGTCCGTACCGTCGTCCGAGCCGACCGGTTTCTTCGTCCCGACAAGCTCGGCGATCGCGGCCCTGACCGAACCATCATGGGACTCCAGAGTCGACGCTGCCAGGGCGGGGGCCGCCTCGGTGAAGGAGACGACGATAGCGGTCTTGAGATCGCCATCGCAGCTCTCGAGCAGAGCTCGCGCGTCGGCGTCTCCCAGGTCGGCGGCCTCGCGGAGGATGCGCACAGTGCGCTCGCGCAGCTTCGCGTTCGTCGCGACGACGGAGACCATGAGGTTGTCCCAGGTCCGGCCGAGAGCGACCATGAGCGCGGTCGAGAACCCGTTGAGGGTGAGCTTCTGGGCAGTGCCGGCCTTGAGCCTGGTCGATCCGGTGATCACTTCGGGGCCGGTGTCGAGCACGATGTGGTCATCGGCTTTCTCCGCCAGAGAGGCGTACGGGTTGTTCGAGATGAGCACAGCGTGGGCGCCGTTGGCCCGCGCCGCGTCGAGCGCCCCGCCGACGTACGGGGTCGACCCGCTCGCGGCGATGCCGATGGCCACATCGTCGGGTCCGAGCTCGGCACCGGCCACGGTTCCGTCGGCCCCGGAGTCCTCGGCGTTCTCCACCGCATTGACCAATGCCGCCTGACCACCGGCGATATGCCCGATGACCCGGCCCGGTTCGAGGTTGAACGTCGGCAGGAGCTCGCTCGCATCGAGGACGCCCAGCCTCCCCGAGGTGCCTGCGCCGAAGTAGTGGACGCGGCCGCCTCGGCGCATGCGGTCAGCGGCAATGTCGACGAGTTCGGCCAGCTGCGGCAGGGCTGCGGCCACCGCGTCGATGACGGCGTGGTCTTCGGCGTTGAGGACCTTGAGCACCCCGAGGGTGTCGAGGTCGTCGAGGCCGGAGCTGGCCGGATTGCGCTGCTCGGTCGGCGACAGCGGCCGGCCGGCCGCCGGCGGTGCCGTTTCAGACGTCGGCGGGTTCGGTTCCGACGTCGGCGAGGTCGGGCGGGCTGAGCCCGGCTGGGAGGAGGTCATGGACGGGGGCTTCCTTCCGCCTCGGCGATGGTGGGCTCTTCGACTTTGGTCTTGTGGCGCAGACCCAGCAGGCCACCGACGATGAAGGTGACGATGACGCCGAGCAGCGGGTACCACTGCCACGCCACCCACACTTCGCCGGTGACGTACTTCTCCATGACGAAGAAGAACGCGTTGACGGCCACGGCCAGGGCGAAGGCGATGTTCGCGTCGACGGCCCTAGCCCGCTTGTTGACGATGCCGAAGACGAACGCGCCGAGCAGACCGCCGTACGTGATACCGGCGATGCCGAGCGCGAGGATGACGATGTTGCCCGAGTCGGATTCGAAGACCGTGGCCGGCAGGATGAACGCGATCCCCCAGCCGATCGTCGCCCAGCGACCGACCCTGAATCCCTGTTCGTCGGTCATCGGGGTGCGCTTGAGCTTCGCGTAGACGTCGTTGACCGTCGACGACGACAGGGCCGACAGCGACGACGACAGCGTCGACATCGCGGCAGCGAGGATACCGGCCAGCAGCAGTCCGGAGATTCCCGTGGGCAGTCCTTCGATGATGAACAGCGGGAAGATCTCGTCGTCGCGAGTCAGGCCGAGGTCCGCAGGCAGTGCGTGATCGTAGTACGCCCAGAGAGCCAGACCGACGGCGAGGAAGATCGCGAACTGGACGACCACGACGAATCCGGAGGTGATGAGAGCCTTCTGCGCCTCGAGCTTCGACCGGCACGACAGCAGGCGCTGAACGATGAGCTGATCGGAACCGTGGGAGGCCATCGCGAACACGGCGCCGCCGAGCACCGACGGGATGAACGAGGTGTCCGCAGAGATCGGGTTGCCCTCGAAGACGAAGATGTTCGTCTTTCCGGCCTCGACCGCCTCGGCGAGCCATCCGCCGCCGATCGATGCGGAGATGATGATGATCGCGAGAATCCCGCCGAGGACGTAGAGGATCATCTGCGCGACATCGACCCAGACGACGGCCTTGATGCCGCCGATGAACGTGTACACGATCGTCACAAGCGAGAGGACGACGATGATGACGAAGTAGTTCGTGTGGATGCCGAGCCCGTCGAGGATGACCTTGAGCGGGATGGCCGCGGCGAGCACGCGGATGCCGTCGGCGAGCAGTCGGGTGAAGAGGAAGGTCACGCCGGCCGTGGTCTGCGTCGACTGGCCGAAACGTTTGCCCAGGTAGGCGTACGCGGTGATCATCTCACCGTCGTAGTAGCGCGGCAGCATGAAGTAGGCGACGATGACGCGGCCGAGGATGTAGCCGAGTCCGAGCTGCAGGTAGTTGAGGTCGCCGAGGTAGCTCATGACGGGGATGCCGATGACGGTGAGCGCGCTCGTCTCGGTGGCGACGACGGACAGGCAGACGGCCCACCACGGCAGGTCGCGCCCGCCGAGGAAGTAGCCCTTGAGGCTGCTCTGTTTGCCGCTCAGTGCCAGTCCCAGCCACGCCGTTGCGACGAGATAGGCGATGATCACCAGGAGGTCGATGATCTGCATTGGTCTCTCCTTGTTGGGGGTGTGGAGTGTGTCGGTTGATCGGTGGTCAGGAGGTGCGTTCGTCTGTGCGGCCGAGCGGGTGGTGCCGGGTCCGGCCGCGGTTCAGTCGGTCAGTCTCAGTCGGGTGGGTCGTCGGTGGAGGGGTTCGGGCAGACGCAGCGGCCCGTCACCGGGAGTGAACCGGCCCGCGATGCGCGGTCCGATCGCCCCGGTCAGACTCGGCTGCGTGCCGTCGAGTCCGTGCCAGCTCAGCCACCCGAGAAGCGCCATGAGCAGCGCTTCCTTGCTGCCTTCGGGCAGCCCGAAGGCCTCATCCGTGCTCGTGAGGACGATGCCCTCGCCCAGTTCCTCGCCGAGGCGGCGCATCAGCTCCGGATTCCTCGTCCCACCTCCCGAGGCGATGACGGTGGTGACGTCGTGACGGCGGGCCGCCTCGGCGATGGTGCGCGCGGTCAGCGCGGTGACCGTGGCGATCTGATCATGCTCGCCGAGGTGGGGGTGGGGTTCGAGGTATGAGTCGAGGTAGGCGGCGTGGAAGAGTTCCTTGCCCGTCGATTTCGGGGCGGGCCGTGCGTAGAAGGGTTCGGTGAGGAGCTCGGTGAGCAGGTCCTCGTCGACGGTGCCGGCTGCTCCGAGCGCGCCGTCGCTGTCGTAGCTCTGCCGACCGTCGGTGATGCGGCGGGCGAGGATGTCGATGAGGGCGTTGGCCGGGCCGGTGTCGAAAGCGATGGGATCGTGGCCTGGTTCGATGACGGTGATGTTCGCGATTCCGCCGAGGTTGAGCACCGCGGTCGGCGCCTCGGCGTCGGAGAGCAGGAGGGAGTCGAGCAGCCCGACGAGCGGGGCACCCTGTCCCCCTGCGGCGACATCGCGGGAGCGGACATCGGAGATCACGGGCGCACCGAGTCGTTCTGCGATGAAGGCCGGCTGTCCCAGCTGGAGGGTCGAAGTGACCTGCCCGTCGGTGATGTCGTGGCGGACGGTCTGTCCGTGGGAGACGACGAGGTCAGGGGTCAGGTCGTGGTCGGCGCAGAGTTCGGACAGGGCGTCGGCGCAGAATAGGCCGAGCCGGGCGTCGACGCTGCTGACCAGTGACAACGGCAGATCTGCCGGTTCGAGAAGGCGAAGGATGTCGGCGGAGAGCCGGTCATCGAACGGGGTTTCGCGTTCGGCGAGGATCCGCACGGTCAGGGTGGTGGGGTCGGCGCCGACGAGGTCGAAGCTGGGGGTGGGTTCCGTGTCGCTGATGGGGTCGGGTCGGAACTCGGCGATGACGAGGTCGAGACCGTCGGCGGAGGTTCCGGTCATGAGTCCGGCGATGATCATGGCTGCACTCCCCCAGTGTGGTCGGTGACGGTGGAGGGAGCGGTGCCGGTGGGGGCGGCCTCGGATGCGGCCGGAGCGGGGACGGTGAGTTCGGTGCGGACCTTGTAACGGTCGCCTCGGTAGACGGAGCGGACGAACTCGAAGGGGCAGTCATCGGCACCGCGGGATATGCGTTCGAACAGCAGGGCGGGTGAGAGTTCTTCGACGCCGAGGTGTTGAGCTTCGCCGGCGTCGAGGAGGGTGGGCTCGATCGTCTGCACACTGTGGTTGAGGCGGATGCCGAAGTTCCGGCGCAGCAGATCGTAGAAGGACTGGTCCTCGAGGTCACCTGGACTCAGCCCCGGGACGAGAGCCGAGGGGACGTGGAGTTCTTCGAGAGCGATCGGTTCGTCATCGGCCAGGCGCAGACGCAGGATCGCGATGACGTCGTCGTCTTCGGCAATATGGAGTCGACGAGCGATGTGCGCGCCCGCCTCGGCGACGTCGAAGCTGAGGATATGAGACCCGGGACGCATTCCGCGGGCGAGCATATCCTCGGTGAAGGAGCTCGCGGCCAGCGGTTGGTCGAGTTTCGGCCCGAGTGCGAAGACACCCGTGCCGTGCCGCCTGCGGACCATGCCCTTGGCGACGAGTTCGTCGATGGCGCGGCGCAGGGTCATCCGCGAGATGCCGAGCGTCTCGGCGAGCTGCCGTTCCGGAGGGAACTGCTCACCGGCGGCCATGTCCTCGAGACGGTCGAGGAGCTGGTCACGGATGGCATGGAATTTCGTCACACCACCATTGAGGCACAGGACACACTGCGAAATCAAGACCACTGGTCTATTTTGTGATGGCTGGACCCTCGGTCGGCGTTTCACTCGTGCCGTCGATCAAGCGCTCGCTCACTTTCAAGCGCTCCCTTCCCTCGATCAAGCGGGGCCGCGAATATGGCGTCGTCGACCACGACATATCTGCGCCCCGGCTTGAACGGCGGAGACCGGGCGGGCGGACGGAGACCGGGCCGGCGGACGGAGGCTGGGCGGGCTGAGACCGGGCGGGCTGAGACCCGTCAGACGAAGAGCAGTGAAAGCAGGAAGGCGAAGATCAGCCCGAAGACGCTGACGAGGGTCTGGACCATCATGTGAGTCTTCGTCGCCTGACCGATCGTCATGCCGAAGCTCTCCTTGACGAACCAGAATCCCGCATGGTTGACCCAGTTCAGGCCGATCGATCCCGAGCCGATCGCAATGACGACCAGAGACACGTATGCCCCGGAGTGATCACCGATGAGAGGGGCGACGATGCCGGTGGCCGAGGTGATTCCGACGGTCGCCGATCCGGTGGCGAACGACAGCAGGATGCCGATGAACCAGCCGAGCAGGATGAGGTTCATCTCCAGGTGAGAGGTCGCGCCGACGACGGCGTCGCCGATGCCCGAGTCCTTGAGCACCTCGTTGAAGGCACCACCGCCACCGATGATGAGGATGACTCCGGCGATCGACTTGAGGCTGTCGCCGAAGGAGCTGCGGATCCGCTCGCCGCCCATTCCCGAGGTCCATCCGAGTGCGATGGCGGCGAAGACGACTCCGGCCAGCATGGCGATGATCGGGTTGCCGATCACCTCGGCGATGGGTTCGAACGAGGACTCCGGCGCCACGAGCTGAACGACGGTGTGCACGAGCATGAGCACGACGGGGACGAGGACGGTGACGAAGGCGAGCCAGACCGGAATCGTTCGCAGTTCCTTCTGGTCCACCTCGGCGCGGGCTCCGGTGTACTGGTCGATGAGGTCGGCGGTCGGTTCGAGTTTGACCCGTGGGGCGATCCAGCGGGCGTAGACCGGGCCGGCGAGGATGACGGTGGGGATCGCACAGACGAGCCCGAGGCCGATGGTCATTCCGACGTTCGCGTCGAGTCCGGACACGGCGATGAGCGGTCCCGGATGGGGCGGAACCATGCCGTGGAGGCAGGCGAGCGCGGCGATCGCGGGGACGAGGATGCGCAGGTACCACAGCTTCTTCTGCCCGGTCTTCTTCTCCAGCTGCGAGGCGACCGCATAGATGACCGGGATGAGGACGACGAGGCCGACCTCGAAGAACATCGGGATGCCGATGATGAAGGCGACTCCCGTCATGATCCACGGTGCGGCCTTCGGCGAGGAGTGCTCGATGACGAGGTTCGCGATCCGCTGGATGGCGCCGCTGTCGGCCAGAAGCCGTCCGAGCATCGCTCCGAGGGCGACGACGACACCGGTCTCGCCGAGGGTGTCGCCGGCTCCGGCGGCGATCGTCTCCGGAATCTTGGCGATCTCCTCACCGGCGGCCAGTGCCGTCACGGCGGAGGTGATGAGGAGAGCGAGGAACGGATGCAGCTTCGTCTTCCAGTTGATGAGGAGGATGAGAAGCGCGATCGAAGCGAAGAGAAGCGTCACGAGGTATGCGGTTGAGCCAATCACTGGGGCAACGTTACGCCCCTGACTGCTGGATCCGGGAACGAGGGGTTCTCACGCGAGGGGTTCACGCGGGAGGGAGAAGTCCCTAGCATGAAGCCATGACTGCATATACCGGACAGAATCTGCTCGACGCACTCGACTCCCACGGGCTCGGTGATTGGCAGGGGCTGCCGGACTGCATCGGCGCCCGGTTCCTCACCGGCGACTTCGCCACCGGGCTCGATCTCGTGGCCGAGATCGGGTCCCTCGCCGAGGCGGCCGGCCACCATCCCGATGTCACGCTCACTTTCCCCCACGTCGACATCCGCCTGACCAGCCACGACACCGGTGCCGTGACCGAACGCGACCTCAACCTCGCGGGACAGATCAGCGAGGCGGCCGCCTCGGCGGGGGTGAAGTCGGACCCCACCATCCCGGCGCTGCTCGAACTCGGCCTCGACACCGCAAATCAGGACGCCATCGCCCCGTTCTGGGCGGCGCTCCTGACCGGGGATGCGAGCAACGTCTCCGGCCCCGACGTCGTCGACCCCTCCGGCCAGATGCCGCTGCTGTGGTTCCAGGACTGCGAAGAACACGAGGTTCCGCACCAGCGTCTGCACGTCGATGTCTCCGTGCCGGCGGCGGTCGCGCCGGAGCGGATCAGGGCCGCGGTCGACGCCGGAGGTACGATCGTCGACGAGTCCCAGGCACCGTCATTCACCGTCCTTGCCGACGCCGACGGCAATCGCGCCTGCGTGTGCACGCTGGCCGCTCGCCCGTAAGCTGGGACCCGACCTCTTCCACCCAGCTCAGGGAGTCCGTGTGTACCTAGCCGCCGAGAACCGCTACGACTCGATGACCTATCGCCCCGTCGGTCGATCCGGACTCGTCCTGCCCGCGTTGTCACTGGGACTGTGGCACAACTTCGGCGACGATGTCGCCTTCCAGAACCAGCGCGATATCGTTCGTCGCGCCTTCGACATGGGCATCACGCACTTCGACCTGGCGAACAACTACGGTCCTCCCCCGGGTTCGGCGGAGACGAACTTCGGCCGACTGCTGCGCGAAGACCTCCACCTCTACCGCGATGAGCTCATCATCTCGACGAAGGCCGGCTGGAACATGCACCCCGGCCCTTACGGTGGCCCCGGCGGCAGCCGCAAATACCTCCTGGCCAGCCTCGATGCGTCACTGCGCCGACTCGGCCTCGACTATGTCGACATCTTCTACTCCCACCGCCCTGATGCGTCGACCCCGCTCGAAGAGACCATCGGCGCACTCGACACCGCCGTACGCTCCGGTAGCGCGCTCTACGCCGGGATCTCCTCATACTCCGCCGCCGATACGGCCCGGGCCTCGCAGATCGCCCGCGATCTCGGCACTCCCCTGCTCATCCACCAGCCGTCGTACTCGATGATCAACCGGTGGATCGAAGACGATGGGCTCCTCGACACAACCGCTGACGAGGGACTCGGCGTCATCTGCTTCTCCCCGCTGGCGCAGGGCCTGCTCACGGACAAGTACCTCGGCGGAGTCCCCGAAGATTCGCGCGCGGGCAAGGCGAAGCCATCGTTCAAGGACGGGTTCCTAAGCGCCGACAACCTCGCCCGGATCCGCGGGCTCAACGACATCGCGGCCGCTCGCGGTCAGTCGTTGGCACAGCTCGCCCTGTCCTGGGCGCTGCGGGATGAGCGAGTGTCCTCGCTGGTCATCGGGGCCAGCCGTGTCGAACAGCTCGAGCACAATGTCGCGGCTCTCGACGCGGCACCCTTGAGCGATGAAGAGCTCACGGCAATCGACGAATTCGCCGTCGACTCCGGTGTCGACATCTGGGGAGACGCGCGACGCAGCACTGCCGAGTGAAGTCAGCGGCCCGCCGCAAGGCTCAAGTGTCGCAGTCTCACATCGCCTGCGCCGCCTCGAGCAGCCACCCGATCCGGTCGCTCCAAGCGGGCCGGAAAGCGTAGACGCAGGCGAGCCGAATGAGGGTGGCCCTCTCGTACACGCTCACCCTGGCGGGGTCGAACCCTCCCGCCGACGCGACCCGGGCGATCTCATCGATGACCACGGCCGCCTCGGCGGGGGTCCACAGACCCTGCTCGGTGCGCCACCGGGCATGCGCGCGGAGGTTTCCGAGGTCGAGCGCCCGTTCACCCCGGCACGCCGTATCCACGTCGAGCAGCCCCGGTCCGGAGATCGGATCCCACATGATCTGTTTGTCGTGTAGGTCCCGGTGGATGAGCCCGATCGATCCGTCCCTCGCCGAGGCGGTCTCGTCGTCGAGTTCGGCCGTGACCTCTGTGATGAGTTCGTCCACGTCGGCGAGCAGAGTCTCCCCTCGCGCAGTCCGCGTGGTCTCCAGCAGAGGACGGGCGCGCTCACGCCATAAGTGGAGCACTTCGACCTCGTCCGCAGCCCCATGAAACGGCATCGCGGTCGACAGTTTCGGCGCAGCCGCTGGCACGGTATTGGTCGGATGTGCCTTTGCCTGAGCCCAGGCGTCGAGGGACTCGGCCCAGGCACGTGACCACTCCTCGCCGAGCTCGGCTGGATCGTGGAGTTCGACCCCGGGCACCACGCTGAGCACAACGGTCGAAGAATCCGAACTGAGCACCTGCGGGAGGGCGAAACCGGGAAGGAACCCAACCGCTCGGCACTGTCCCGCGATGACGTCGGAGGCCTTTCCGTCGCGCACGCATTTGGCGAAGCTGCCGTCGCGCAGGCGGACGACGGCGCGTCTGCCCGGCCGATGGGAGACCAACCGGCCTCCGTCCTCGAACAGCCCGGCGAGACCCGGCAGCTTCGGGTCACGGTCAGCGTCGAGGACCGTCACGCCGCGTTCGTCGAGATAGCCGACCCGGGTCCCCTGGCCAGGAAGAGAAGCCTCCCACGCGATTCGACTGTCTCCTGCGGGCCAGGCTCGACGCACGTTCCAGTCCTGTCCGCCGATCGTGACTGCGTCAGGGATGTGCAGGGCCGCGCCCCACTTCGTCGCAGACTGTTTCGTCACGGTCTGCTTCGTCCCGGTCATGGTGCGACCTCCGTCGTCGGGGCGTTCCCTTCCAGAGCGGTGCGCGCGAGGTCGATGATCCGCATCGTCTCGTCCCTCCAGGTCTCGGAGCAGCTGCGCCAGGGTTCGAGCGCGGCCACCAGGATCGCCCACGCCGTCCATGCGCCCAGGTCGGTCTCCTCGCCGCCGGCGGAACGGTAGCCGTCGATGAAGGGGTGCTCGAGCTCGTGCAACCGGGAATCGACGCGGCAGGCCGCGATCCATCGCCCCAGATCCATCCCGATCGGCCCGTACCCGGACCGGTCGAGGTCGATGATCCGGCACTCGGAATTCGCCAGAAGCACCTGGTCGGGGCTGAGGTCCCCGTGGATCTCCCGCAGTTCCCGCTTCGGCCCGAGGCCTCGATTCGGTCCGAGTCGTCGGCTCAGTTCGGAGAGCAGTCCGACGATGTCAGTCTCTCGTTCCGGGAGCAGACGAACCAGCGACCGGCTGGTGGTCTCGAGTTGGTCGAGCGGAGAGTCGAGCGCGCGTCCGTCCTCCCCTGCCGAAGCGCCAACTTTGTCTGCCTGCACGCCCGCGGATTCTCCCGGATCGCCTTCGTCGTCCGGCAGTGCACGTGTATCAGACACACCGCCTCTGTGCAGTTCGGCGATGATCACGCCGACTTCCTCGGCGACATTCGGATCCGGTCGATCGCTCAGGTCACCGGTCCCCCACCACGGCGAACGTGTGGCGGTGTCACGTCCGCCGACGAACTCGACCGGCAGGCTGGGAAGCTCCGCTCGCTGCCAACGGTCGGCTGCCTCGGCGAGGTGGATCTGGGAGTCGGCGGCGATCCGCACGAATTCCGGCGCCCCATCGGCCGGGGTGTGCTTGAGCAGCAGCCGCCTGGCGGGGTTGTATCCGATGATCCGCAGATCCCCGCCGAGGTGGTCGAGTGTCCGTGCGACATGCTTGCCGATCCTGGGGTCGGCCAGCACTCCGCCGGTGACCAGCACGGCACCGGTCGCACCCGCCGAACGCGGGTCGGCAGCCTCGTGGACGACCAGCTCCTGCCCGTGCCGAGCGGCCCGCCGCCGAGCATTGGCGAGCTTGTCCGGGCTCGTCAAAACCGCGGTGAATCCCCAACCATCGAATTCGCCGAGGCGGCTGGGCTCCTCTCGCTGCCATGCGACGATGGCGCTCTTCCCCGGTTTGACACGGACACGGCGAGGACGAACCGCGAAGCCGAGGCGTCGGGAGAGCTCGTCTGCCGATCGCAGTTCGTCGATATAGGGCAACAGGGCGAATCTCGTGTCCACGAAGTCGTTCACCGGGTCGGAAATCGATGCGGTCATGATGAGGCTCCTGCATAGGTGGGGGCGCTGCCGACGGTGGGCGGTTCGGACGGACGTGGTCCCGCGACCGTGGACGGCTCCGCCCCCATCGTTCGCCCCGGCACGCTGTCGGCTTCGTCGGCCTGCGAACGGATCCACCGGGAGAAGCGCGAGTCCGCAGCCGCAGCCAGCTCGCTCGGTGTTCCGTCCTCGACGACCCGACCGTCCTCGAGCCACACCACACGGTCGAGTCCGCGGATCATCGCCACGTCGTGGCTGATGACGATGCTCGTCCGGCCCGTCGTCAGCGCGGACACTGAATCGGCCACCTCGGCGCGAGTCTGCGGATCGAGCCCTGTCGTCGCTTCGTCGAAGACGACGACCGGGGCGTCGCGGACGAGGGCGCGAGCGATGGCCAGCCGCTGCCGCTGCCCACCCGAAAGCGTGTCCCCTCGGTTGCCGAGCTCGGTGTCGTAGCCGTCGGGAAGAGAGCGGATGAACGCATCGGCACGGGCCGCACGGGCGGCGGCGACCACCTCGGCGTCGGTGGCATCGAGCCGACCGTAGCGAATGTTCTCGCGCACGCTCGCGGCGAAGAGCACGGACTCCTGGAGAAGGACCGACACGTTCTGCCGCAGGGAGGCGCGAGTGACGTTGTGGGTGTCGTAGCCGTCGAGGTAGATCGACCCGGAGTCCGGCTGCGACAACCGCAGCAGGTAGCTCATCAGGGTCGATTTTCCGGCCCCGGAGGCCCCGAGGATCCCGACCTTCTGTCCAGCCGGAATGAGCAGGTCGAGTTCGTCGAACAGCGGCCTGCCGTGCCCATCGGTCGAGGTGATGCGGTTGAAGACGACGTCACCGCAGACCGGGCCCATGGACACGGCGTCGGGGGCATCGGCGATCTCGACTGGTTCGTCGAGGAGGTCGGCGATCCTCTCCCCCGAGGCGGCCGCGCGGGCGATCCGGCCGGTGTACTTGGCCATGTCCCGCAGCGGCTTCATCGCGATCTTCAAGTAGAGGAGGAAGAGGACGAGGTCGCCCGGGGACATCGCCCCGCGCAGCACCTGCCACCCGCCGAAGGCGAGAACGAGAGCCTGCGAGATGCCGACGAGGACATCCGTGGAGCGCTCGAGCCCGGCCGCCAGACGGCGTGCCCTCACTCCCGCTTTGAGTGCGCGTTCGTTGCCGTCGGCAAAGTTGCGGGCCACGGTCTTCTCGAGTCCGTAGGCCTGGACGACGCGGATGGCACCGAGCGCCTCGGCGGCGGATCCGACCAGTCGGCCCTCACCCTTGCGCGTGGACCGGGAGGCCTTCGTGATCTTCGGGGTCGCCACCTTCGACAGCAGGCCGTAGACCGTGGCGGTGACGAGCACGATGGCGCTGAGCACCGGGTCGAGGACGACCATGACGACGAGCAGGACGGCGAGGGTGATGACGTTGCCGACCAGGGGCAGCCCGGCGGTGACGGCGACTTCCTGCAGCCGTCCGATGTCGCCGACGAGTCGCTGTGAGGTGTCTCCGATCGAGGCCTTCGAGTGGTAGCGCAGCGACAGAGATTGGACGTGATCGAACACGCGTGAGCGCAGTCGGGTGGCCACACGGGCGCCGACGAGAGCGAAGCAGATCGTCGAGGCGTAGTTCGCCGCGGCCCGTCCGCCGACGATGATGGCCAGGCCGATGGCCACAACCGCAAGAGTCGTACCCACTCCGGCGTCGAGGCCGAAGGTCGGGGCGATCTGGGCACCCAGGGCCGCGGTGACGGCGTCGACGGCGATCTTGATCGGCCAGGGTTCGAGGATGCGGAAGACGACGTCGGCCAGCAGTGCGGCCATCCCGCCGATGATCAGCCACGTGTGCCGGCGCAGGTGCGGGCGGATGATCCGCAGGGTCCGCCGCAGCGCCGAGGCCGTGAGCTTCTTGCCGCTCATGAGATCACCGCCGAGGCGGGGCGCCGTCCCGATACGGACGTTTCCTCGCAGATAGGTGCGGCATCGGTTTCTCTGGCGGCTGTGTCGGCGGCGGTTCCCGTCACCGGTGCGAGGATCTGCTGACACCGGCGCATCCAGGAATGGCTGGTCAGGGCCTCTGCGCGGGCGCGTGCTCCCATCCGCGCGCGCAGTTCGCCGTCGTCGATGAGTCTCTGCAGGGCGCGGGTAAGGTCCGCGGTGTCGGCCGGGTCGGTGAGGATCGCGGCTCCGGTTCCTGCGAGCACGCCGGGGATCGCACCGACGCTCGATGCAACGACGGGCAGTCCGGCGGCCAGGTATTCGTAGACCTTCAAAGGGGAGAAGTAGTTCTCCCCTGCCGGGTACGGGGCGACAGCGATATCGAATTCGCGCAGCGCCTCCGGCACGGATTCGGGTGCCACAGCACCGTGGAAACGCACACGCCCATCCAACCCGAGCGTACGCACCTGGTTCTCGAGTGCCTCGGACTCGGGGCCGTGGCCGACGATGTCGACACGGAAGTCACCGACCAGTCCGGCGCACGCGGCGATGAGCCGATCCGTGCCGTGCCACGGTTTGAGCGTGCCGACGAACCCGATCCGCACCGGACCGTGAACACTCGGAGGTCCCCCACCGGGGCGGTCCTCCCGTATCGAGCGACCGCTGGGCGACCCGCATCCTTCCCCGCCGAGGCTGTCGTGATCTGGCCGTGGAGTGATCCGTTCCGTGTTCACTCCGTTCGGGACGACGCTGACGTCGCCGAGGCCGGGATAGTCGGTGCGGACCCAGTCGGCGACGAGTTCGCTCACGCACACGATGCGTGCGGCTCCGGCGAAACTTGCCGCCGTGGCACGGGCGGCATGTTCGGCGTGGACGAGTCCGCGATGGGTCCGCTGCTCCTCCAGCAGAGGCGCATTGACCTCCATGATCAAAGGCACGTCGAGGCGCTGGCTGATCCGAGCACCGGCCGTGGAGAACAGCGAATACCGTTCGTAGACGAGGTCGAACCCCTGCCCCGAGGCGGCCACCGTGTCCGTGACCAGGTCGGCGAGCATGTCGGAGAGTCGCAGCAGAGCGATCTCACGCTGGGAGCGGTCGAGACCGCGCGGCACCTCGAGTCGGGTGATATCGAGGTCGGCGAGGTCGGAGGGCACGTCGTCATCGGTGCGGGTGCAGAAGACACTGACCTCATGGCCGAGTGCTCGGAAGGTGCGCACGACCTCCTGGACGTGGACGCTGGCACCTTTCGTGCCGAAGACTCCGATGCCGGGGTCGAGAAGGACATAGGCGATTCTCATGACACTGACTCCATTTCACGGACTGTCGGAACGGCAGGGACCGCCCCAGGCACCGCCGCAGCGTCGGCCAGGCTCGCGAGCTGCCCGGCCTGGACGGCCGAGTCATGCAGGCGGCACACCCGGTCACGGGCGGCATCGGTGACGGCACGGATACCGGCGGGATCCGTGCGGAGGGCGGCGGCCACCTCGGCGATGGTGGAGGCGATGTTCGCCTCATCGGTGCCGTCGACGAGCCACCCGGTCCGGCCATGGTCGATGACCTCGGGCACGGCGGTGACGGCCCCGGCGATGCAGGGAATTCCTGTGGCCATGCCCTCGAGCAGCACGGTGGGCAGGCCGTCGGCGTTGCCGTCGGAGCCGATGACGAACGGGGAGACGAGGATGTCATGGTCGGTGAGCATGTCGCGGACCTCGGCCTGGGTCAGCGCTCCGTGGAAGGTGACGAGGTCGTCGAGTCCGAGTGTGTGGGACCGGGTCCGCAGCTCCTCCTCGAGGGGGCCGGTGCCCACGAGGTCGAGACGGCAGCTCATGCCGTCGGCCCGGAGGCGGGCGAGCGCATTGAGGAGGTGGGCGAATCCCTTCTTCTCGACGAGGCGGCCGACGGCCAGCAGCGAGGGCACCTCGCCCGTCGCGCCCTGCTTGGGCCGATACGGGAAGCGATCGATCTCGAGGCCGTTGCGCACGACGACGACCCGGTCGGCCAACTCGGGGCCGAGCACCCGCGACAGGTAGCGGCGATTGAAATCGCTGATCGCGATCACGTGGTCGGCGTCCGCGGTCTTGCGGGCCAGATCGGTGAGCACGACATCCTCGTGGAAGATGTCCTTCGCATGCGTGGTGAAGGAGTACGGGATCCCCGTCAGCGCCGAGGCGGCCCGAGCCACGGTCGTCGACACCGACGCGAAGTGCGCGTGCAGGTGGGTGACCTCGTGGTCGAGGGCCAACCGGGCGAGGGTGAGAGCTTGGATCGCATCATCGTGGCCCAGTTCCATGAGCTCGCCGAGGTGGCCCGGCACTGCCGCGGCCACGCGCGGTTCCGCTGCCGCCTCGGCGAAGGTCTGCCAGAAGCTGCGGGCACTCGAGGGGCGGTCGATGTGGATGACCTCGGCGCGGACGCGAGCGAGTTCAGGGTGGAAGCGGGTGTCCGTGCTGGGGCGCAGGGAGAAGATGACAAGGTTCTCTCCGGCGGCTTCGCGGGCGAGGATCTCGGAGACGATGAAGGTCTCGGAGAACCGCGGGTACATCTTGAGCACGTAGGCGCGGCGGCCGAGATGTCTTTCCGGTGGAGCGGTCGGGGCTGCCGGTGGACGCGGTGCCGGTGTTGAAAGGTTTGGTGTCTGTTCAGACAGCATGGCTGGTCTCCTCCAGGGTGACGGGCAGACGGGCGGACGGTGCTGTGCCGGCGGCCGCGGTCGCCGTCGCCGATGTTGTCGCCGGTGCGGTTGACGCCGGTGCGGTTGTCGGCGTCAGTGCGGTTTCGGATCCGAGTGCCGTTGCCTCGGCGCGGACATCAGCGATGAGTTCAGCGGCCAGGCGGGGGACGGTGGCCAATCCGGTGAGATCGATATTGGAACGGTCTGCGGGTCGCCCGACCCGGCCGGCTAACCATTCGCTGAGCACATCGGCGTCGAGGTTGTCGATCGTCAGAGCGTCGACCGCTCCGGCTGCGGCGAGGGCGAACGCCCGCCTGGGCTGTTCGGCCCGGTGTCCCTTGCGGGGGACGACGAGAGCGGGGGTATCGGTGGCCATGAGTTCGGCCAGAGTGTTGTACCCGCCCATGCACACGACCGCCTCGGCAGCGGCGACGAGTCCGGGAATGTCATCACAGTGACGGATGACTGTGGTGGCCGCACCGGCACGCGCACGCAGTCGTGTGAACTCCTCGGTGTCCATCTGCGGACCGGTGACGACGAGGTGACGGTGGCCATCGGGCGGTTCGGCGTCCACAGCGATCGAGGCGAGGCTGCCACCGTCCGATCCCCCGCCGAGGCAGGTGAGGACGAAACTCTCTGCCCCGCCCCCTGCCGTCTCGACACCCGTAGCCTCGGTGCCTGCCGGCAGAACGCCGCCGTCATCGGGGCGGTCCTGTGACAGGTAGCCGGTGGTCACGGCCTTGGCCGCCAGTGTCGCGGGCACTTCGCCGGTGGACCGGGGATCGTAGACGTCCGGGTCACCGTAGATCCAGACTGCGTCGAAGGATTCGGCCACACGTGCGGGCCCTCCGACCTTCTCCCATTCGGCAGCGATGACGGACGGGGTGTCGAGGACTTCGCGCAGCCCGAGGACCGTACGGCAGCCGTAGCCGCGGACCTGGTCGATGGCGCCGGCGAGCTCGCCGCCGATGCCGAAGGGGTGCCGGTCGACGATGAAGAGCTCAGGTCGCTGCTGGTCGAGGATCGCCGAAATCGCCGCCGCCCGCAGCGCCCGCAGGCCCTGCATCGAGGAGGCGAGCGCCCGTGGCACGTAGCCGCCGGGGGCGGGGGTGACTCCGGGCAGGATCACCCAGTCCCAACCGTCAGGCAGGTCGAATCGCGTGGCCTCGGGACTGCTGGCGATGAGCAGGCCGGAGACCTCTCGGCCGGTCAGCGCCGACAGGTCCCGGGCCAGAGCGAAGGCCAGAGCCCGGTTGCGGCGGATGTGGCCCAGTCCCAGCGAGTCGTGGGAGAACAGTGCGATTCTCAATCGTCTTCTCATACATCTCAGCTTGTCGGCTGTGATTAAGACGAGATTAAGACGCGGATGAGAAAGATCTTAGGTTCAGTCCACGCGGTAGCCGAACCCCCGCACGGTGGTGACGAAATCGGAGCCGAGCTTCTTGCGCAGGTACCCGATGTAGACGTCGACGACGTTCGAGCCGGGGTCGAAGTCGAATCCCCACACGTGGGAGAGCAGCTGTTCGCGGGAGAGGACGTTGCCTCTGTTACGCAGCAGGATCTCGGCCAGGGACAGTTCCCGAGCCGAGAGTTCGACGAGACGGTCTCTGACCCACACCTGCCTCTTGAGCAGATCGATGCGCACCTCATCGCGAATGAGCTCCGTGACCTCCTGCTCCTGCGGGCTCTCCTTGAGCCGCAGACGAACGCGAGCCAGCAGCTCCGCGAATCGGAAGGGCTTGATCATATAGTCGACCGCCCCGGACTCGAGAGCGTAGATCGTGTCGTCCGGGTTGTCCCGGGCGGTGAGCACGAGCACCGGCAGTTCGGGTCGCCGTTCACGCAGCTGCCCGAGCACGGTGAAACCGTCGAGGACGGGCAGACCGATGTCGAGGATGACGAGCGCGAAGTCGCCCGTCATTGCCAGGTCTCGCCCGGTGAGGCCGTCGGCGGCGGTCTGCGGACTGAACCCGGCGGCGGTCAGGCCCTTCGAGATGAAGGCGGAGATCCGCGCCTCGTCCTCGATCACGAGAATGCTCTTCACTTCTGTCCTTTCGGCAGGATCATGCGGAACTGTGCACCGATGGCGGTCCGGTCGAGCACGACCGTGCCTCCGTGCGCCTCGGCGATGGCGGAGATGATCGACAGGCCCAACCCGAACCCGGCTCCGTCGGTCGACCCACGGCAGAAACGGTCGAAGATGTCATCAGCGATCTCGTCGGGCACCCCTTTGCCTTCGTCGCGGACCCAGATGTGCACGGATTCGGAGTCGTCCCGGGCACCGAAGACGATCTTCTGACCGTCCTCGGTGTGCTCGACGGCATTGGACGCCAGCTGCAGAAGCGCCTGCGTCAGGCGCTGTCGATCCCCGCGGAAACTCAGCGATTCGGGCGCCTCGAGGCCCCATTCCCGGTGGCCCAGTCCTTTGGCCTTCGCCAGGGAATCGGACACGACCCCGCTGAGGTCCACCTCGGCGAAACGCACGAAATCAGGGCGGCGGGCACGAGCCAGCAGGAGCAGCTCCTCGACGAGGCGACCCATCCGATCCGTCTCATCGAGCAGCATCGCCCGGGTCTCCTCGACATCGCCGACGTCCTCTGCATTCATCGTCTCGAGGTGACCGCCGAGGATGGTCAGTGGCGTGCGCAGCTCGTGCCCGACGTCGTCGAGGAAGCGCCGCTGAGCTTCGAAAGCCGCCTCGAGGCGATCGAGCATCTCGTTGAAGGTGTGCCCGAGTTCGGCAATGTCGTCATGGCCCTTCGTCTCCAGACGACTGCTGAGATCACCGCCGGAGATCGACTGCGCGGTCTGCCTCAGCTCGGTCACCGGTGACAGCAGCCGGCGCGCCAGAAGTGAGGAGAGTCCGGCGATGAGCAGAGTGGCGGCGAGCGCGACGACGACATAGATCTGCATGATCTGCACGAGGTCGGCATGGCTGGCCGAGACGTTGTGGACGACGACGAAGGCTCCCGCCCCGTTCGTCGCGGCCGCTCCGCCCGCCACCTCGCCGACGCCCTTCGTCCGGGACGTCGAATCGGTGGGCGCGGTCTGGGTGTCCGTGGCCGTGCCCGCTCCCGCCTCGGTGCCGGCGATGGGCAGGACGAAGCCTTCGTATTCGACGTCACCGACGGTCAGGCGGATCTCCCCGCCTTTCTCGGCCGCCCCGGCTACGGCTTTCTCGAAGTCGCTCGACCTGCCGAGGAGGTCCTTCGGTTCACCCTGATAGAGCACGCGGCCGTCGGTGAGGAACGCGAACAGCACCTCGTCCTCGTCCGGCCTGTTCTGGGCGAGGAAATTGCTGAGGATCTCATCGACGGAGGCGAATGGTCTGCCGGTCTGCGGATCGATCCCGTTCTCGGAGAACGTCCGCATCTCGTCGACCTCTTGGGACATCGAGGCGGTGGTCCGGCTGGAGACGTTGTTCGACTCCACGGTGTAGAGGATGAGGCCGACGATGGAGAGGGTGAGCACGGACAGTGCGGCAACGGTGATGGTCAACCGGTTCTGAACGGTCAGCCCGACGCGCCGTTCAGTCGTCATCGTCGTCCCCGTCATCGTCATCGTCCCGGTCATCATCGTCGCCGTCGTCGTCCCCGCCATCATCGTCGTCGGGGACTTCACGAGGCGGGTTGGGCACCGGTTCGTAGGAGTGCTCGATCTCATCAGGTTCTCGCGAATCCTCGCCTCCGGAGTCCGCGGCATCTGAGTCCTCGGCAGCGGAGGCACCGGTGTCGGAGGCGCCGGTGTCGGAGGCACCAGTCGAGTCTTCGTCGGCAGAGCTGTCGGCGTCTGCATCTGACGTCTTGGAGGTCTCCGTCGGTTCGGGGGTGACTTCCACCGGGCTGAGATCCGGCGGGTCCGCTTGGGTGGTGTTGCGAACGATGAGCACGGTCAGCAGTGCGAGCATGACAACGAGACCGGCCACAATCCAGCCGATGATCTTCGATCGTCCACCCATACCGTCCACATTGCCCAAGGCCTGCCGCAAAGTCGAGCCGGAGGCGATGAGAGTCTTCTTAGGTGGAGTGTTCGGGCGCCTGTGATACCGTAAGCGCCGACCGCCACGACGACCCGCAGGAGCCCACCGATGAGCGACGATCGCGCGGACCGCGACCAGGCTGAGCCCGTATCCGCAGACTCCTCATCGCCGATGCCCGAGTCCCCCGAGCCGGACGATGGTTCCGCGCAGGCAGACGGTTCCGCAACCACTGAGCCGGATGCCACCTCCGAGCCCGAGGCCAAGGAGAATCCGTGGGCGGCGATCAAACCCTGGCAGGGCAAGGCTCAAGGCCTCGACAAGCTGCTGCTGTTCATCATCATCGGCGTCCCGCTCATCTACCTCGGCCTCATGCCGCTGCGACCGTGGATGCTCGTCAATGCCCCGGTCGTCCAGGAATTCATCAACGGCGCGAAGACCTCGATCGTCGCTGCCGCCGCCTATGCCCGCGTCGGTGAGATCCCGCTGTGGCTGGTCATCGTCGCCGGTTTCGTCGGCATGGCCAAACTCGATTGGGCGTTCTGGCTGGCCGGGCGCCGGTGGGGCGACGGTGTGCTGCGGCTCTTCGCACAGAACGAACGCCAGCTCAAACGCATCAACCAGCTGAAGAAGATCCCGAACTGGGCGCTGTTCCTCATGACGCTGATCTCGCGCTGCCCGGGAATACCGGGCACCCTCGTCTACCTCGTCGCTGGGTGGACGCGGATGCGCCTGTCGCTGTTCCTCGTCGCCGACCTCCTCGGCTGCCTCATCTTCACGCTCATCTGGACATTCCTGGGCTATCAGCTCGGAGAAGCCGCGGTCGACATCCTCAAGGTCATCGACAAGTACGCCCTGTGGCTGACCCTGGCCCTGATCGTCGGCATCTTCGCCATCAGCTTCTTCAAGGAATACCGCAAGCAGAAGAAGGCCGAAGCCGCAGGCGGCACCTCCGAGAACTGACCATTCCCGCCGAACCGGGAGCCGCTTCGGATCCTGGTCAGGTGTCTCGGATCAGGAACCGAAGGACAGGAAGGTCTCACGCATGCGCTGCGGGTCGGCCTTCTGGCCGCTGAAGAGTTCGAACGCGTCGATGGCCTGATTGACCGCCATCCCCGATCCGTCGAGCGTGCGGCAGCCCTTCGCTCTGGCTTCGGCGAGCAGCTGCGTCTCGAGTGGGAAGTACACGACGTCGGCCACCCAGGTATCCAACCCGAACACGGAAGTGTCGACCGGAGTTCCCGGGTACGCCTTCATCCCCACCGGGGTGGCGTTGACGATCCCCTGCGCCGAGGCGGCCGCCCCTTCCAGCTCATCGAGCCCGATCGCTCGCGCCCGAGTTCCGACCGATGTCGTTTCTACGATGTCCGTGGCGAGTCCTTCGGCACGCTGCACATCGGTGTCAGCGATGATGAGGTCGCCGATTCCGAGTTGCGCAAGTGCGAACCCGACCGCACGGCCGGCTCCGCCCGCACCGATCTGCACGACCGCCTCGGTGGCGGCACCGTCCAGTCCGGCACGGAATCCGGCGGCAAAACCGGTGACATCGGTGTTGTATCCCGTCGTCCGTCCGGCGCTGTCGATGACGACGGTGTTGACCGAATTGATGCGCGCGGCCACGGGATCGACCTCATCGAGGAGGCCGATGACCTGCTGCTTGAACGGATGAGTGATGTTGAGCCCGTCGAAACCGAGGCGGATCGCTGCGGTGAGCAGCTCCGTCAGTGTCGCCTCGGCGAGGTGGGGGCTGCTGATGTCGATGGTGCGGTAGATCGTGGGGATGGAATGTGCGGCACCTTCGTTCTCGTGCATCCGCGGGGTGCGGGAGGCGGAGATGCCATCGCCGATGAGGCCGAGGAGGAGGGATGAGGTCATAGTCTCGCTTTCGCGTTCGTGAGGTGGTCGATGAGGATCTCGACCGCGTGAACGTAGCCCTTCGCACCGGCTCCGGCGATGACGGCCGCGGCCACGGGTGAGAGGTAGGAGTGGTGGCGCACGGCTTCCCGCGCATGCGGGTTGCTCAGATGCACCTCGATGATCGGGTGGTCATAGGATTTCAGCGCATCGTGCAGGGCCAGGGAGGTGTGCGTGTACGCTCCGGCGTTGATGATCGCACCGACCGTGGAGCGCCGGGCCGCATGGACGGCATCGATGAGCCCACCCTCATGGTTGCTCTGGATGCAGTGAACGCTCAGCCCCGCCTCGGCGGCGGTGTCGGCACACATGGCCTCGATATCGGCCAGCGTGGTGCGGCCGTAGATCTCCGGTTCGCGCTCCCCGAGGAGGTTGAGGTTGGGTCCGTTGAGGACAAGGATCTCGGGCCGGGGAGTCATTGGGCCAGGTGCAGCTTCGGCAGTGGTTGCGGGCATGGTCACCTCGGGAATCGGGCGGCGATGGAGGCCGCGGTCTCGGTCAGCTGGGGGACGAGCGCGACCAGTTCGTCGAGACTGCGGCGGAAGACGGGCGCGGCGAGCGCGAGCGAGGCCAGCAGGGTGCCGTCGAGATCGAAGACGGGCACGGCCAGGGCGTTCATGCCGATGTCGTTCTCTTCGGACTGTCCCGCCCATCCGGTTTCTCGGATCTGTTCGAGTTTGCGTCGCATCTGCGCCGGATCGGTGATCGAGTAAGGGGTGCGCGCCTCGAGGCTGAGGGCCTCGACCGTGACGTCGGCATTCGGGTCGTGAGCAAGCAGAGCCTGACCGATCGCCGAGGTGTGCAACGGAGATTCGTCTCCGGGGTCGGTGGTCGTGCGGAACTGGGGGCCGTCGACGGTGAGCACGGTCAGTGCGGCATTGCCGCGGCGGATGGCGAGGATGCTCGATTCGCCGGTGGACTTCGTCAGTTCCTGCAGCAGATCCTTCGTCGCTCCGGACAGTCCCTGCCGGTGCGCGACCTTCTGGGCGAGGCGGAAGACCTCCATCCCGAGAGTGTAGATCTTCGTGCGCGCATCGAAGCTGGCATACCCGGATTCGACGAGTCCGCCGAGGAGGCGGTAAGCGGTCGAGAAGGGGTAGCCGGTCGTCTCGGCGGCCTGGGCGGCGCTGATCCCCTCGGGTGATTCGCCGAGGAGTTCGAGCATCTCGAAGGTCTTCGTCACCGAGTTCGAGCCCTTGGGCGGCATGCTTCGCCTCCTTGCGTTGCTGTGGCAGTTCGGTGGTGCTGGGGCAGTATGTGCGGGTGGTTCGTGAGTCCGGAAAGCAGAATTCGTGCGTTCCACGTTGACAGGCTATGTCATCTCAATCACACTGTAAACCACAATGTAACAATTATTGCCACACTATGGCAATGCAGTGTCGGTCCGATGCACGCGCGACAGCGCCGAGGCCGTTGATAAGTCCTGAGAGTGAGAAATGCGAGGAAGCATGAGCAACGCGATCGAGGAAGCTCGCCCCACGAAGAAGACACCGCTGCGCGCGGCCCTGTCGAGTTGGACGGGTTCGGCCCTGGAGTACTACGACTTCGCGGTCTACGGGACCGCGGCAGCGCTGGTGCTCAACACTCTGTTCTTCCCCGAGACCACCGCACCGGGGATCGCCATTCTGCTGGCGATGGGTACGGTCGGGGTCGCCTATGTCGTGCGTCCGCTGGGTGCGCTCATCATGGGACCGCTCGGTGACCGCTTCGGTCGCAAGTTCGTCCTCATGCTCACTCTGTTCATGATGGGCGTGTCGACCTTCGTCGTCGGCTGCCTGCCGACCTATGACCAGGTCGGAATGCTCGCTCCGATCCTGCTCGTGCTCTGCCGCATCATCCAGGGCCTGTCGGCTTCGGGTGAACAGGCGAGCGCAATCTCAGTCTCCCTCGAACATTCGGACGAGGAGAAACGGTCGTGGACGACGAGCTGGACCTTGCACGGCACTCAGGCCGGCACCCTGCTGGCCACAGCCGTGTTCATTCCCTTCACTGCCTTCCTGCCTGACGAAGCACTCTTCAGCTGGGGTTGGCGTGTACCGTTCTGGCTGTCGGCACTCGTCGTGCTCACCGCCTGGCTCATCCGTCGCGGGCTCGAGGAGCCGCCGGCATTCAAGGAGTCGCGGGTTGAGAACCCACCGCTCATGCAGGTCTTCCGGTGGCACAAGGCTGCGGTCGTCCGCGTGGCCGTGTGCGCCATGGTCAACACCGTGAATATGGTCTTCACCGTCTGGTCGCTGTCGTTCGCCACGTCGATCGTCGGCCTCGAGCGCTCGACCATGCTTCTCGTCTCGGTCATCGCCAATGGTGTCGCCCTGTTCGCGATCCCGACGGCTGCGCTGCTCTCCGACCGATTCGGCCGGAAGCCGGTCTTCATCACCGGTGCCGTCGGATCGGGTCTGATGATGTTCCCGTACCTGGGTGCGGTCTCGGCCGGAAACTGGCCGCTCATCTTCGTCTTCGGCGCCATCATGTCCGGCTGCGCGTACTCGCTGGCCAATTCCATCTGGCCCTCCTTCTACGCCGAGATGTTCCCGACGACGGCACGAGTGACAGGGCTGGCACTGGGCACACAGGTCGGATTCGCAGTCTCGGGCGGTCTGGCTCCGGTCCTCGCTTCCGCTGTCGCCGGTGCCGGAGGAGAGAATTGGGTCTCGGTCGCCGCGTTCACCGCGGGTGTCTGCGTCGTCGTCGGTCTGGTCGCGATGACGGCGAAGGAGACGAAGGGACTGAGCCTGGAAGAGATCGATGTCGTCCACGAGGAAAGGTCACGATGAGAACTTCGATTGCCACGGTGTGCCTGTCGGGCACGCTCGAGGAGAAGCTGCAGGCTGCCGCAACGGCAGGATTCGACGGGGTCGAGATCTTCGAACAGGATCTCATCGTCTCGCCCAACTCGCCCGAGAAGATTGCCGAACTGGCCGCAGAGCTCGGGCTGAGTCTTGACCTCTATCAGCCCTTCCGCGATTTCGAAGGAGTCGAGGAGGAGCAGTTCGCCGCCAATCTGGCCCGGGCCGAGGCCAAGTTCCAGCTGATGAAGCGAATGGGCATGACCACGATCCTGCTGTGCTCGAACGTCGCCACCGCAACCGTCGATGATGATGAAGTCGTCATCGATCAGCTGCGCCGCCTCGGCGATCTGGCAGAGAGATACGGCATCAATGTCGCCTACGAGGCGCTGGCCTGGGGGCGATTCGTCTCCGAATACGATCGCGCCTGGGACCTCGTCAAGGCCGCCGACCATCCGCGCATCGGCACCTGCCTCGACAGCTTCCACATCCTCTCGCGCGGCACGGACCTCTCGCGCATTGCCGAGATCCCGGGCGAGAAGATCTTCTTCCTCCAGCTCGCCGACGCTCCGGCCCTGTCGATGGACGTGCTCAGCTGGTCCCGTCACCACCGAGTCTTCCCCGGCGAAGGCTCGTGGGACCTCACCGACTTCCTCGCTCGCGTCGCCGGGACCGGTTATGCCGGACCGGTGTCGCTCGAAGTCTTCAACGACTCCTTCCGACAGGCCGACACCCAGCGCACCGCCGTCGACGGACTGCGTTCCCTACGGTGGCTCGAAGCGGCGACCGCGGATCAGGTGTCTGAGGACAATGACCCGGGTTCGGCCAGCGGCACTCCTGCAGCCGCCGGTGCGGGACGAGTGCGTCTCGACCTGCAGCGACTGCCCGAGGTCGCCGAACCTCGCGGCGTCGACTACGTCGAGCTCGGCACCGACGACCTCGGGGCACTGACCCGGCAGATCCACCAGCTCGGATTCCGCTTCGTCGGATTCCACCGCACGAAGCCGCACGTCCAGCTGTGGCGTCGCGGACAGGCACGCATCGTCGTCACCGAATCCGCTGGTGTCGACCCCGTGGAGTCCGAGCCCTCTGGCGCACCCACCGGATCGGGAACCCATCTGCACGGCATCGGCTTCGCCGTGGCCGATGCCGACGCCGCGATCAATCGGGCGATTCTGCTCCAGGCGACCGAGGTCCCCCGCGACCAGGCCCATGACGAGGAGATCCTGCGCGGCGTCTTCGCTCCCGACGGGTCCGAGGTATTCTTCGGCAACGGAACCGGCATCGACCCCACGTGGACCGAGGAGTTCGGCAACGTCCCCGACGATCGCCGCTCGGCCATCGACCACGTCAACCTCGCACAGCCGGCCCACCACTATGACGAAGCGGTGCTCTTCTACACCTCTCTTCTCGCGCTCCACGCTCAGGTCTCGAACGATGTGCCCAGCCCCTCGGGTCTCGTCCGGTCGCAGGTGATGGCAAGCTCCGACGGGGCGATCCGCATGCCGCTCAACCTCGCGCCGCGTTCTGCCGAAACTTCGACGACCGGTGGCTACCCCGAGCACGTCGCTCTCGCCTGCGATGACATCTTCACGGCCGCAGAGACCGCGGTCTCACGAGGGTTGGACTTCCTGCCTGTTCCCGAGAACTACTACGAGGATCTCGAGGCTCGTTTCGATCTCGCCCCCAATCTGCTCGAACGGCTGCGGACGAACAACATCCTCTACGACCGCGACGGCAGCGGCGAGTTCCTCCATTTCTACACCTCGACGATCGGATCGGTGTTCTTCGAGATGGTCGAACGCCGCAATGACTACCAGGGATACGGCGCCCCGAACGCGCCGGTGCGGCTGGCCGCACAGCACCGGCGCAACGTGGGTCGCTGAGCCGAGCGCACTGCTCGACTCAGTTCAGAAGGGCCTGCCCGCAACCGGTTCCGGGCTGAACTCCCAGACCGAACTGGACGTCTCAGGACCCTCGATCGGACCGTCAGCCGGCAGAAGGTCCTCGTCCTTGAGCAGTGAGAGGATACGGCCGTGCGAAGCCTGCCAGACGATCCTTCGGACGGCTGACACCTCGGTGTCGAGCACGCGGGCGACTGCGTGGATCTCATCGTGCACGTAGTCGACGGTGAGATCGGCTTCGGGGTCGGCCACCTCGGCGAGATATCCGACCACCTTGTCGTCGACCTCGAACTGAGGACACCCGGCGAGCATCAGCAGGTGGAGCCACGTGATGCCCGAGCTCTGGCTGGGCAGAGCTCGCCAGGCCTTCGAGACGTCGTTGGAGAACGCATCGTTGCCGACTCCCTCGCCAACCGCTTCAAGCAGATCACCGACATCATCGATCCCATAGTCAGCCATGACTCGGGTGGCGTCGTCGACGACCTCGGCCTTGAGCACCGCCCCCGGGCGGGTGCTGGCCGGTTTGAGGTTGCACGCCTCGAACTCAGCCCACGGACGTGCCCCACCTGCGGCGGCGATCGAGTAGCGCAGCGACTTCGCTCCATGGGCTTCTCCGTGCTGGGCGATGTACCGGGCGACGACTTTATCCACCGCCGTCGGGTGGGAGCCCGTCGAATAGATTGCGTCGAGGATGCACAGCGCGAGGCTCGCCGGGTAGCTCGTTGTCATCGTCTGGCCGAAGTCGCCGAGGAACTCTCCGCACCTCTGCGCCAAACGAGCGACGCTGTTGGTCGTGATCATCATTGTTCTGACCTTCCGTCGTGCGCCGCACCCTGCGAGGCGTCACCTCCGACTCCGATGTCGGATGCGTGGACAGAACATTAGACCGCGGCACTGACATGACTTGCTCGGGAATGACTAGAACACCATTGGTCCGCAGTTTCACCTGCTTCTACACACTGCACCGGGCTGAGATGTGCGCAGCGATCCCAATCCGCCGCCGGCGGCGAATCAGGCCAAGAGGCCGGTCGCCCGTCCTTGGCAGCCATCATGGCCTCTGGCAAGGTGGAGCCATGAGCACAGAAGAGATCATCATCGACGGCCCCCTGGCGCGCGCAACGCGGATCCTCTGCCAGGTCTCGGCCAAGCACGTGGCAGACAAAGCTGAGATCGACAAGTCCGAACTCAAGGACTACGAAAAGGGGACAGCGGACCTGACCGCCGAGCAGGAGCGTCGACTCATCCTCGCCCTCGAACAGTACGGCGCGCGGTTCATTCCCGACGGCAAGGAAGGCGGCTACGGCATCCGCCTGAAGTTCAGCCGCGCAAAGGTCCGCGCCATCGAACGCTGGGAAGACGAAGGCGGCACCCCCGGCGCCGACGACGTCTGAGCGCCGCGCGCAGACGCAGGGCCTCCTCGGTGAGGCGAAGCCCTGCCAGGGAGTCCCCTTGTGACTTCCGGGAATTCCGTTGCGACGACTGTGGCCTCGAATCCGCGCGGAGCGGATTCGAGGCCACAGGTGCATCCGTCGGCGCCGAGCAACCACCTCGGCGACGTTCGAAGTCACCGGCGGATATCGCCGATGAAGATCAGGCGAGTATCAGCGGAGAACGTCAGTTCTTGCCGATGAACTCGAGGTTGTCGACGACACGATTGGAGAAGCCCCACTCGTTGTCATACCAGGCAACGACCTTGACGTGGTTGCCGACGACGCGGGTGAGTGCGGAGTCGAAGATCGACGAAGCGGGCTGACCGACGATATCGGAGGAGACGACGGGCTCGGTCTCATAGTCGAGGATGCCCTTGAGCTCACCCTCGGCGGCCCTCTTGTAGGCGTCGAGCACCTCGTCGCGGGTGACCTCACGGGAGACGGTCGTGTTGATCTCGACGATCGATCCGACCGGGACCGGCACGCGGATGGCATCGCCGGACAGCTTGCCGTCGAGCTGCGGGAGGACGAGGCCGATTGCCTTGGCCGCACCCGTCGAGGTGGGGATCATGTTCTCGGCGGCGGCGCGGGCACGGCGGGGATCCTTGTGCGGGCCGTCCTGGACCATCTGGTCACCCGTGTAGGCGTGGACGGTGGTCATGAAGCCCTGCTCGATTCCGGCGAGGTCGTCGAGGACCTTGGCCAGCGGGGCCAGGGCGTTCGTCGTGCAGGAGGCGTTGGAGATGACGGTGTGCTCGGGCTTGTACGCCTCGTTGTTCACTCCGTAGGCGAGGGTGAGGTCGGCACCCTTCGAGGGAGCGGAGACGAGGACCTTCTTCGCGCCGGCGGTGATGTGGGCGCTGGCCTTTTCGGCCTTGGTGAAGCGGCCGGTCGATTCGAGCGCGATGTCGATGTCGAGCTCACCCCAGGGCAGTTTGGCCGGATCCTTCTCGGCGAAGACCTTGATGGCCTTGCCGTCGATGACGATCTCATCATCCGTGGCCTCGACGTCATGGTTGAAGCGCCCGAGGGTGGTGTCGAACTTCAGCAGCCGAGCGAGATCGTCCACGGGGCCCAGGTCGTTGATGGCCACGACCTCGAGCTCGCTGCCGCGCTCGATCAGCGCGCGCAGGGTGCTGCGTCCGATGCGACCGAAACCATTGATGGCGATGCGAGTCAATGTCACTCCTTGTAGATGTTGAACACGGGATTCGTCTTGATATCTCCATCATGGGCGATCTCCACAAACGCCAACAGTGGCCAGCAAGACAATCTACGCAAGGTTCTCGCCAGTCGTATTGCCAAAGGCCGAAAGTTTCTGGCCACCGTCGTCTTCGTGTGATCCGGGCCCCTGAAATGTGCCGAAAAATGCTCCAGCTCGGCCCGGAAGTGTCAGATCCTCGCCCTGGCGAGCGCCCGCTTTCAGCCCTGGAAGGAGTGACGGTAGTCGTTCGGGGAGGTCGAGAGGATGCGCTGAAAATGCATCCGCAGATTCGCACCCGTTCCGAGTCCCACCTGGTCAGCGATCTGTTCGATGCCCAGGTCGGAGTTCTCCAAGAGCTCCCGGGCGACATCGACTCGGGCTCTGAGCACCCACTGCATCGGTGTGTAGCCGGTGTCTTCGACGAAGCGGCGGGAGAAGGTGCGCACGGAGACTCCGGCGTTGGCGGCGAGATCGCGCAGGGTGATCTTCTCGCCGATGTGCTGAAGCGCCCATTCGCGGGTGTCGGCGAAGTCGTCGCCGAGCGGGTCGGGCACGCTGCGCGGCACGTACTGCGCCTGCCCGGCGCTGCGGTAGGCGGCGGCAACGAGTCGCCGGGCGACCTGGTTGGACAGTCCGACGCCGTGATCGCTGCGGATGAGGTGAAGGCACAGATCGATCGCCGAGGCGGCTCCGGCGGAGGTCAGCAGCTGTCCTTCGTCGATGAAGAGGACGTTTTCGTCGACCTTGGTCGAGGGGAACCGTCGGGCGAGCTCCTTCGCCGTCGACCAGTGCGTGGTGGCGCGTCGCCCGACGAGCAGACCCGTGCGCGCGAGGACGAAGGTGCCGGTGGAGATGGCGGCGATCCGCGCGCCGCGTTCGAAAGCCGAGAGGAGCGCCCCGACGACCGAGGCCGGTGGTTCTTCTGCCACCGCCGAGGTGGCACCCGGCAGGATGATCGTGTCCGCGGTCGCCAGGGCCTCGAGCCCCCGATCCACGGAATAGTCGAGCCCGTCCGAACCGGTAACTTTGCCTGCGGTGATGCCACAGACCTCGACTTCATAGGGCCAGCTGCCTGCGGGCACGGTCGTCGGCCGTCCGCTGGGCACGGCGGAAGCCGCCTCACCGCTCGGATTCGGCTGGGAGCGTGGGGCCGCCTCGGCGCGGGTGCGGTCTGTGGCTGCGTTCGACTCCCGCCCGAAGACCTGGACGGGGACGCCGAGATCCATGGCAGACACCCCGTCCAGTGCCAGCACGAGGATGCGGTGCGGGCGGGAACGGGGTGTTCTGCGCGGAAGGGTGCGGGGCTCGTCACTCATGATCGCCTCTCAGTCTAGGCAATCGGGACTCGCCCCGGGGCGAACTCAGTGCTCGTGGACCCCGGTGAGCTTGAAGCCCAGACGACCGTGGGCATATGCTCCACCGGCACGAAGAGCCGAGGCAGTCCAGGCAGTCTCTGCCAGTTCGGTCTCCGTGGCGCCGGCCTTGACGGCGGCATTCGAATGCGCATCGATGCAGTAGGCACACTGGGTGGTCAAGCCGACGGCGTAGGCGATGAGCTCACGGTACTTCAGCGGGATTTCACGACCTTCGGAAGCGAAGACGGCGTTGTTGAACTCGCCGAAGGCCTTGAGGATGTCGGGAGTGGTTTCCTTGTAGGCCCTGTCGTACTTGCGGTCGTTCTCGCGGTCGAAGAAGTCGGTCATGGTCATATCTCCTGTGATCGGTGTCATTCCGATCCTCACGCTACCGAGTCCCCGCACCAATCGCTACGGAATTGTCACCTAAGAGGCGGATCGACACGTACACAGCTACGCCGGACGGGACTGCGGTCGGCATGCCTCCTGTGGGTGGATCCGCTTCGAGTATCCGCACTGTTTCGAGGTAGATCCGCCCGCAGGAGACACGCGAACCGCTCGGGCTCAGTACAGCGTGTTCTGGCCGATGAGAGGGGCAGTCTGCGCTCCCGGCAGAGGCGGATCCTGAGTTGCAGCTGCTGGAGGCGCGGCCTCAGGATGTGCAACTGCTGCTTCACTCAGCGCAGGCACGGGCGCTGCAGATGCAAGGTCTGCAGCTGCTGGGGCTGCCGGAATCGGGTCTGCGGGAGCCGGCGCTACGGGGGCATCTTCCGCCGGGGCGGGCAAGGTCTGTGCAGGGACTGATTCGACGGATTCCGCAGCCGCCTGCACCGCTTCGGCTGGAGACGCAGCCACCGGAATCGAATCCGCAGCCAGGGCCTCGGCGCTCTCCGTCTCGGGGCTGCCGATACTCGGGTCGGCGGGAGCAGCTGCGCTCGGCACTGCAGGGGCGGTGCCCGGTACAGAGTTCCGGGGAGCCGCCTCGGTGGGGGCAGGGCTTGCAGGCGTCTGACCAGCGGTCGGGGCCGCCTCGGCGATGGCCTCGAACATGGCCAGGGTGCCGTGCTGGGCCGCGAGGCTCACCGGTTCGGGGTCGCTCGAGAGCTTGATGCCGACGGTCTGAGTGGCGCGGTCGATGTAGAGCATCTGGCCGTGGATGCCGATGCCGATGACGACGTTGCGGTCGGCCGAGGGCATCCAGAACTGGCTGCGGTACATTCCGCCCGGGTAGGAGCGTCCGGACGGAGACGCGGCGAAGACCTCAGCGGAGTCCTCGGCGCCAGTGAAGATGTCTTCGACCCATTCCGCCGAGAGCACGCGTTCGCCGTTGTCAGTGGTGCCGCCTCGGGCGATCATCTCACCGAAGCGGGCGAGGTCGCGCAGGGTGGCGCTGATGGCACCGTCGGCGATCGATCCGCCCCACCGGTCCTGGCAGACCTGGGCGGCGTGGGCGGCGCCGATCCGCGACCACACGTATTCGCTGGCGACGATGGAGAACGGCTGGCCGGTGACCGCCTCGGCGATCCAGGCGAGCACATCGGTTTCGCAGCTGCGGTAGACGAAGGCAGAGCCGTGTTCGCGGTCGCTGGTCAGCCCGGTGAGGAAGTTCTTGATCCCCTTCGCCGAGGCGGCCGATCGAGGCGCGAAATCGACGGCTTCGAACAGGGCTCGGATCTCAGAGCCCTCCTCGAGGTATTCCTCGGAGAACTTGATGCCCGAGCGCATATCGAGCAGATCGCGAATGGTGGCTCCCGCGTAGCCGCTCTTGGCCAATGCGGGCACATGCGTGGTGACAAGGTCGGTGGGGCGCAGCAGTCCGGCGTCGGCGAGCGCACCGATAACGGTGGCGACGATGGACTTGCTCACGGAGAAGAGCATGTGCTGGCGGGCGGGCTTCATCGGCCAGGCGTATTCCTCGGCCAGCGCCACTCCGTTGCGTGTGACGAGCCAGGCGTCGGTGTGGGTGTTGGCCAGCACGTCGCCGACGGTGGTCCAGTCCTCGTCGGCGGCCGGCCATTTCTCGCGGTCGATCGTCAAGGACCGGAAGTCGTTGTCTTCGGTGACGTATTCGCGCACCGGCCCGATGCCGCGCGGGATGCCGCCGGTCGGGAAGATCTCCTGCATCCGGGTGAGCGCGAAGGCGAAGAACTCGGGCCATTTCCAGGTGTCGAGGTCGATGCTCTCGAGCACCGCTTCCGATGGGTCGACGATCGCGTCTTCACTGGCAGAGGTGAGTTCCCCGACGTGCGGCAGGGTGATGTCCAACGCCGAGGCGTCGACATCATCGACTCCGGACTGCACGGTTGCAGGGTCCGCGGAAACCGAGGGCTGCTGGGAGTCCGCGTCCGCAGATCGACCGGGAGCCGCCTCGGTGGCGGTGTCTGTGGATGTGCCGATGCCCTTGGTATTGCCGGACAATGCACCGATTCGTCGGTTCGGCGGGGTCACCGGGCGGGGCGGAAACGTCTCGTCTTCGCCTGCCATGTCACCTCCGCTGTCTCGACCTGGACTGCGCTGCGCATGCGCGCGGCCGTCCCGATGTGCAGGGAACAGACTACCGGTATGAGGTGAAACTCCGTAGTCGAAGCGGGCCGATTGGGGCGATGCGGCGTTCTCCGTCCCGATCGTCTGCGTCTCTCACCTGGAGTGACGGTAATGGTGATTACCTATCAGTTATTCATCTGACAGTTGGTCACAGTGCCGATGCGGCGCGCTCGGCTTCCGACTCACTGGCGCCGCCTCGGCCCGCAACGGCGGTTCGGCATTTCACGTGTCGACCACAGCCCACATCGTCGTCGATTTCTCACCGGCGACGAGAATGGTGCTGTAGCCGGAGGTCAGCTCATCGTATTGGTCGGCCTTGTGCTCTTCGACGAGTCTGCCGGTATCCGAGTCGTAGAAGCTCGTCTTCTTATTATCAGTGAGCACGACCAGCCCGACGTCGGGCAATACTCCCTCGCCGCCCCACGGAGTCGTCGATCTGTAGTCGCCAGCATTCCACGCCGTCTTCCCGGTCGCTGTATCGATGGCGACGACGCCTCCGTCGGGACCCGGCGCGAGTACCGCAGCCTTCCCTCGGCTGTCGAAAGGCACTGTTCTGGGAGCCCCCGAGTACAGCACGGTATCGAAAGCCATCTCCGGTGCATCCGCGAACCATCCTTCCGGCGACCCGTCCGAGCCCTGATATTTGACCGCCGAAGCGAACAGCTGCAGCTGCAGACACGCGGCCCGGCCTTCCGGCGTAAAGGTGAAGTCGGTCGAACACATCGGATCGGTCGTGTCCTCCATCGTCGCGGCGTTAGGGCCGGAGTCGGCGGCCAATGTCGCGCTGTCGGTCTCTTTGAGTCCAGCAGGAAGGGTCAGCTCAGCTGCTCTGCTGAACGCCTGGCTCATCGGGTCATCGGGGTCCTCGGCTCCGAAGAGGTAGGTCAGCGTGGTCTCATCGCTTGTCGGAAAGACGTCGAAGTGCTCGCCTCCGGAGTCGTCGATCGCTCGAGCTTTGGTGATGGGAACAGTGGCATGGCGCCCGGTGTCCAAGGAGATCCGTGTGACCATGGAGTCCTCCCCGGACTGCCATGACATGACTGCGTTCTTGCGGTCCGGCGCGAGGTGAATCAGGGAGCCGCCGAAGGTCCGACCGTCATCATCGATCGACAGCGACGGCCAGGCTTCAACCCCTGTCGATGGGTCAAGGGCGAACAACACCGCATTGCCGGCTTCGGAGGTAGGTGTGCAGTGCCCGTCCATTCGCATGCCGCTGTATTCGAGCAGGAGCAGGTCATCTTCGCCGAGGCGGTTGCCGAGCCCTGTCGACCGGGAGCCGAACGCCATCTGTTCATGACACGCATCGTCGGGGCCGGGAATGTCGAATGACCAGGCTTCCTCGCCGTCTTCCCAGGTGTAGGCAGTGACCGTTCCCGAGTAGTCGTTGACGATCACCAGGTCTCCCACGGAATAGGCTTCTGAGCCTCCGCCTTCGTCGTTGATGTAGGCGTCGATGCTCCACAGCTCTTCTCCGGTGGAATCGATCGCCCGCAGCTTCTCTTCGACCCAGTCGGTGACGAGCGCATGCCCCGCACTATCGTCGACGGTCAGTGTGGCGAAGTAATCGAGCTCGACCGGTTCGGCCAAGGTCGGGGTCGTCGTCGGCGATGGTTTTCCCTCTGGTTCGCCGCCGATGCTGCAGCCGCTCAGCGCCACTAAACCTGCCGCCACAACCGCCGCCCACATCCGCTTCATAATGCGTTTCTCCTGCTCATACCCCGGTGCATAGCTTGATCATATACGGCGGCATTCACATTGGCACTTCGGGTGTGGTGAGCATAGAACCGCGCACTCGCCGAAAAACGGGCTGAGCGTCGAGTAACGGGGGTGCACATGCGTTTCTCGACGCTCAGCCCGTTTTTCGGCGGAGACTGCGAGCAGTGAGGCCCCTAAACCAGCCCCTGGTCCTCGGCGACTCGGATGGCGCGGGCCCGCGAGTCCACCCCGAGCTTCGTGAATACGTTGACGAGGTGGCTCTTCACTGTCGCCTCGGTGACGAAGAGCTCCTGAGCGATCTGCGCGTTCGACGCCCCTGTGGCCAAGAGTCTGACGACGTCGCGTTCACGCCGGGTGAGCTTCGGGCTCGGATTGCGCATCGCGGCGAAGACCTTCGACGAGATCTCCGGAGGCATATACGTCTCCCCCTTCGCCGCTTTCTCGATCGCAGTCGAGATATCCCCCGGGTCGATGTCCTTGAGCAGGTACCCCGAGGCCCCGGCGTTGATCGCGGCGATGATCTCCGAATCGAGGTCGAAGGTGGTGAGGATGAGCACCGCCGGCGGATTCGCCTTTGCGCGCAGTCGCTTCGTCACCTCGATGCCGTCGATCCCCTCCCCCAGCCGCAGATCGCAGAGGACGACGTCGGGGTCGAGTTCGTCGACGACAGCCAGCGCCTCCTCACCACTGCCGGCCTCACCGACGACGGCGATGTGGTCCGGAGCGTCGATGACTGACTTCAGGCCCGCCCGCACGACCGGGTGGTCGTCGACGAGGATGACTCGAATGCTCATGCGTTCTCTCCTGTGTCGGTGTTCTCGCGTGTGCCGTCTCCCTCGTCAGCAGTGCTGAGCCCCTCACCCCGGGTGTGCAGCTGGGACTGGCTCGGCAGCGTCGCGGAGATGGCGAAGCCGGATCCCTGACTCGATTCGATGACGAGTTCACCGCCGAGTTCGCGCATCCTGGAGCCGATGAAGTCGAGACCGAATCCCGAATCGGGGTTCCGCTGCCGATTGTGCGGATCGTCCATTCCGACGCCGTCATCGACGATGTCCATCCTGATCGCCCCGTCGAGGTCCATGAGGCTGACCATCACACGCGTGGCCTGTGAATGCTGCCGAACGTTGGCCAGCGCAGACTGCGCGGTCCGCAGCAGCGCCACCTCCGCCTCGGCGGACAGAGTCGGCAGGGTCTCGTCGACGTCGAGGCGACCCGTGATCGAGCTGTCCTCCTCCAGCCTGGCGAGCAGCCGACGGATCGCCGCGGTCAGCGCCCCGTCCTCGAGTTCGGCCGGGGCAAGGGCGGCGATGATGCGGCGGACATCCCGGGAGCTCTGCGCGGCGAGCTCCTCGACCTGGGCGAGCACCTGCCCGGCGTGATCATCGGTGGTGCGCTCCGCCTCGGCGTGGGCGATGAGACGGATCGACGAGATCGACTGCGCGATCGTGTCGTGGATGTCGCGGGAGACGCGGGTCCGCTCCTGGATCTCACCTGCGTGCCGCTGGGTGAGAGCGAGCTCATCCTGGAGGTCGAGCAGGTTCTGGTGGGCGAGCTCAAGCGAGCGCAGCAGTTCCTCCCGGCGGCGGCCCTCGCGCAGCAGTTCGATATAGCCGCGGGAGAGCCCGAGGGCGAAGACGGCGCCGATGAGCGAGCCGATGATGCTCGGGGTCGGCACATGTCCGTAGTGCGCGAGCGGAGCGACGATTGTCGCGATATAGGTGAGCGCAGTGAAGACGACGGCGATGCGCAGGGAGAACAGGTGGCCGGCGAGCAGCCAGAGGAGGAAGGCGACCCAGATGAACTCGGCGGAGACGAGCAAGGTGCACAGCCAGGCGGCTGCGAGGACGATGAGCCACCATTTCGCGAGGACCAGTGCGCCGGAGCGAGCTGCGCGGACGGCGCCGAGGGCGTACCAAGCGAGGAAGACGATGCTCACGGCCACGGCGGCGAGCATCGGCGCACCGGCAGAGACCGCGCGGATGCAGGAGATGAGCATGAGGACGAGAGCGATGGCGTGCTGACCGAACTCCATCGTCCGCTCTGTCCATTTGCGTGCGCCCACGCTGCCGCCTTCCTGCAGATCGGCCTCGGCGATGAAACTGCCGAAACGGTGAACCTGTGCTGTCATGTTCTCCCTGCCAACTCAATCACATCCGGAACCCCGGTGGTATGACATCTGCACCGTCCGGTGCGGAAACCGAGTGGGCCCGGGCGACGATCTGCGTCGTCGCCCGAGCCCACCCAGCGTGACGGCTCAGTGCCTGCCGTGGTGAATCCCGGAACCGGAGTCCGCGAATTCCTTCTCGGCGAGCAGATGGGTGGAGTGTTCGTCACCGTCAGCCGAACCGGATGCCGCACGCTCGTGGAAGTGCGTGATCGCCTTGTTGGGCCACCACATCTTGTCGCCCACGAGTCCGAAGATCGAGGGGACGATGATGGTGCGGACGATGATCGTGTCGACCAGTACGCCGACTCCGACGATGAGGCCGAGCTGGCCGAGCACCATCAGCGGCAGCATGCCCAGCGCCGCGAACACTCCGGCCAGGACGATGCCGGCACTCGTGAAGACGCCGCCGGTGTGGGCGACTGCCTCGACCATGCCCTGGCGTCCGCCGTGGAGGACAGATTCCTTCTTCGCACGGTGGGCGAGGAAGATCGAGTAGTCGATGCCGAGTGCCACGAGGAAGAGGAACGCGAGGATCGGCACCTGCGAATCGAATGCGGACTGACCGAAGATCGTCCGTGACAGGAACGCGCCGAGCCCGATGGCCGCCGCGGAGGAGACCACGTTGACCAGCAGCAGGGTGAACGCCGCGATGGGTGCACGGAGGATGACGAGCAGGATGATGAAGCTGATCGCCAACACCATCGGAACAATGGTCATGAAGTCTTTCTGATTGCCGTCACGGGCGTCGAGCTCCGTGGCCGCTGCACCACCGACCTGAGCGTCGGCTCCGTCGATGGCGTGGACGTCGCCGCGGATGTCCTCAACGAGGTCGAGTCCCTTCGTGCTGTCGGGTGCATACTCGCCGGTCACCATGATCTTCGTGACCGAGGTGCCGTCGATGTTCGTGTCCTCGATCGCCGAGGCGCGCACGACGCCGTTCATATCGTTGACCGAATCGGCGACCTTATCGGCATGGCCGGTATCGGCGACGATCCAGATCGGCTGGGATTCCCCGGGCGGGAAGTGGTCGGCCAGGACATCGAGTCCCTGCGCGGATTCGGACTGGACCCGGAACTTCTCGGTCTGGTCGAGACCGATCGAGGATCCGATGAACCCGGTGGCCATGACACCGAGGATGACGATCCCGGCACCGAGGTGGAGCCCCGGCCTGCGGACCACGCGGGTGGCGATGGTCCGCCAGATCGAGGTCTTGGCCGCACCCGCACGTGCGGTCGCACCCTCAGGTGCGGTGGCACGGCCGGCGGCGGCTGCCTCAGCGGGGGTGAGCTCTTCATCCGTGCTCTCCTCGGCCTTCGGGATGAAGGGCCAGAACATCTTCTTGCCGCAGATCGCGAGCACGGGCGGCAGGGCGAAGAGGACGGCGGCTGCGGAGATGAGCAGGCCGACGGCCGCGGTGATGCCCAGGCCGCGGGTGCCGGGGATGATCGCGAAGACGAGGCTGAGCAGGGACAGCACGACGGTGAGGTTCGAGGCGAGGATCGTCGTGGCGGTGTGCGTCCAGGCGTCAGCGAGCGCGCGGCGGTGGTCGGTGAAGCGGCGCAGCTCCTCGCGGTAGCGGGAGATGAACAGCAGCGCGTAGTTCGCTCCGGCGCCGAAGACGAGGACGCTGATGATACCCGCGTCGAACTGCAGGTCGAGCCAGTCGCCGACGGCCGCGGTCACGGTCGAGGCGAGTCCGTCGGCGGTGCCGATGACGATGAGAGGCAGCAGCCACAGGATCGGTGAGCGGTAGGTGATGATGAGCAGGAGGGCGACGATGACGATGGTGACGATGAGCAGCGTGAAGTCCGCGCCGTTGAATGCCGAGGCGATGTCGGCGCCGATCGCGGGACCGCCGGTGACCAGCAGGGACATGCCCTCATCGGTCAGTCCTGAAGCGGTCGGGTCGTCGGCGATGGCGGTGCGCAGGTCGTCGACGGTCTCGGCGGTGTCGGAGTTCGTCAGGCCGACCGTGATGGGCACCATGAGCAGCGCGGCCTGTTTGTCGTCGCTGAGGATCGGTCCGGTGACGGTCTCGGTGGATTCGTCGCCGACGGAGTCACCCAGCGAGGAGCCGAGCTTCTTCAGCTCGGCCTGGTCGTCGGCGGAGAGTTCGGATCCGTCCTCGTTCGAGGCCACGACCATGACGGACTGTTTGTCCGCCTCGGGGAATTTGTCGAGGATCTTCTGTGCCTGAGTCGATTCGGAATCGGCCGGTGCGGTTTCGTTGGGCCGGTCTTCTCCTGCCCCGGACAGGAGTCCGAAGAGCAGGGCGACGAGGACGACGATCCCGCCGAGGACGAGCCACGAACCGCGCTTCGATGTCAGCGTATGTGCGGTTTTCGCCAGTGGTGAGTTCATGACTCCAGTCCATCAATCTATGGAGTCACACACATCGCCTGTGAGTTCGGATTCGATCTGCAACTTTCGATGGAGAAAACGCGCTGAACTGGGGCGATAGGTTTTCTGAGGGTGGAGGTTCCGCGGAGAGTCGGCGACTCAGACGAGCTCAGCGCCCGCCTTCTCGACCTCCGAGAGGGCGGCTCTGCTCGACTCGCCTCCGACGCCCGCGACGAGGTCGGTGAGCACGCGAACGTTCAGCCCCGCGCTCAGCGCGTCGAGTGCGGAGGCGCGTACGCAGTGGTCGGTGGCGATGCCGACGACGTCCACCTCGGTGATGGTGAGATCGCCAAGAAGCTCGCCGAGGCGGCTCCCCGTGTCCGTGCTCCCCTGGAAAGCCGAATAGTCTGGTTTGCCTTGGCCCTTGCGGACCTCGTGGGTGATGGCCGCGGTGTCGAGGAGAGGGTCGAAGGCCGCACCGACGGTGTCTGCGACGCAGTGGACGGGCCAGGAATCGACGAAGTCCGGGGTTTCGCTGAAGTGGCCGCCGTTGTCATTGTCGGCATCGTGCCAGTCGCGGGAAGCGATGATCGCGTCGTAGTCCCCAGCATGTGCTGTGAGGTGAGCGCTGATGCCTTCGGCGACGGCGTCACCGCCGGTCACGCCGAGCGCGCCGCCTTCGGTGAAGTCATTCTGGACATCGACGATGAGGAGTGCCTTGGCCATGCCTCGAGCATAGGCGTTTCTGCGCGGAATTCCAGGGGTGTGGCGGGTGGGGGAGGGAAATCCAGGGATGTGGCGCGTCGGAGGGTGGAGCGATTCGTGTCGGCGCGGCTCAGCCGGTGGGCTTGTCGGCGAACCAGTAGAACTGGGAGAACTGCTGCGAGCGTCCCAACCCCAGATCGCCCTTGGCGAAGCGACGGACCTCTTTGACCATGTTCCTCTCCCCCGCCGCCCAGACGTACAGTCCAGCGGTATCGAGGTCGAGTCCGCGCAGGTGATCGGCCACGGATCGATCCGTGCGATACTGCGGGGCCGCCTCGGCGCTGGAACCCTGACTCACCCAATGCCACGTCGCGTTGGGGTGCTCGGACTGCGGGAGCCCTGGCACTTCGGCCGGGTCGGCGGTGATCGCCACGGTGATGGCGATTTCGGCGGGGACGGCTTCGCACCAGGAATTGATGGCCGGGAGCGCGGTGAGGTCCCCCGCGAGGAGGAGGTGGGAGGTGTCGTCGGGCAGGTCGAGACGGGCCGGGGTGAGGGCGGCTTCGATGGTGTCACCTGGGCGGACATGCGCCGCCCAGCGGGCCGCGGGACCGATGTCGGACGTGGATTCCGCCTCAATCGGGCTTGTCGAGGCTGCCGGGCCTGCCTGGCCCGCAGAAACTGCCGGGTCCGCCGGAATTGCCTGGTTTGCCGGGTCCGCCGAATCGGCTTCCCCGAGGTCACCGTGGAGGACGAAGTCGAGGCTGAATGTCCCGGCCTCAAGATCGATAGCCGAGAACGTGTAGCCGCGCTGACTCAGGTGGCCTTCGCCCTTCTCCGGGTGCGGGAACCACAGCCGGGTCCACAGAGTCGGGAAGACCTCATCGAGTTGGGCCAGCAGTTCGGGACCGGAGAAGCGGATCCGACGGTAAGTCGGGGTGAAGTCCGTGACCCCGGTGACGACCACTTCGTGATTCGTGATGCGCATCAGCCGCATCACGCCGCGCTGCCAGTTGACCATTCGCTCCACTCCTCGTTCGCTAGTCTTTGCTTAGCCTACCCTAAGCAAACAGCGCCGGCTGCGTGAGTCAGCGGATCAGACGCTTCGCGATGGGCGTGTGTGGAGTGGATCAGACCCATCGGAACTGGTGCATCAATGGAGTGGATCAGACCCAGCCTCGGGCTTCGAAGATGCGGTGGTAGATCTCGCGGACGACGGCCTGCTTGCGGGCGTTGTAGCCCATGACCGTCTCCCCGACCGCGTTCGATTCCGCGGCCGATGTCCGCTTCACCGACTCGTAGGCCTCGCGCTCGACCGCATGCTCCCGCAACCGATCTCGGAAGAGCCGCATCCGTGCCACTTCCGCGCACCGGGGTCCGAAGACGTGCAGATTGCATCCCGGCTGCCCGGGTTCCGGGTCGAGCCGCTTGAACATCCGATGCTCGTACCACGCAGGTTCGCGGAGGGTGAGACCGAATCCCGCTTCGGCGAGCGCGGGGACATAGTCATCTTCGGCCGCGGGGTCGGCTACGACGAGGGCGATGTCGATGATCGGTTTCGCGGGCAATCCCGGCACCGAGGTGGACCCGACGTGGTCGATGCCGACGAACGCACCGCTCGGGCTCAGGGCCCGACGGATCCGGTGGGCCGCCTCGGCGAAATGATCGGTCCAGGCGGGGTCGTGGTCAACGATGGCGATCACGGACGGCGGCGTGGTCGGTCGCGTCCAGAGATCGGGATCCTTGACATCGTTGAAGGTGATGATGTCAGCGATCGCGGCTGCCATCGGATCGGCGGACACACCGCCCGCAGCCTCCTGCTCAGAGGAGTCACCAGCGGACGGGTGCGTCATGCCTCAGGCCTGTTTGAGGGCGTGCTTCTCGGCCTTCTTCGCAGCTTTCCTGGCAGCCTTTGCGGCCGCCTTGTCGATGGCCTTCTGGTTCTCACCGGCGCCGATGAGGAGCAGCAGTCCGCCGAGCGCGGCGAGGTTCTTCGAGAACTGGGTCTGGTGAGCCTTCGCCTCTCCGCCTTCCATCTCCCAGAAGGAGTGTCCGGCCAGCGTGGTCGGGATGAGGGACCCGGCGAGTGCGAGTGCCGACAGTCGCGGCTTGATGCCCAGCAGCAGGGTGGTGCCGGCGAGGATCTGGACGCCGCCGTTGATGCGCACGAGCAGCTCGTTGTCGTCGGGCAGCCCGGGCACGTATTCGCGGATGGCGTCCAGGGTCGACTCGGCCATCGCTGCCTTGCCTGCCGGGTCAGTGACGGCCGAGTATCCGCCGCTGATGAAGATCGGTGCGGTGAACACGCGTCCGGCGGTCTGCAGCAGCGAAGGTCCGAAGGTCATATGGGGCTCCTGTGGGTTTGGGATTCCGGTTGATCGAGTTTTGAGCCTAGCCGACGCCGGGGCCGAGCCTCAAGATTCGGGGCCGGCCTTCGCCTTGATGCCCAGTTCCGGCTGCTTGCGGAACTGGCCGGTGACGACGAGCACTGCGATGACGATCGCTGAGACGATCCAGCCTGCGACTCCGAGGAACGCGACAAGCGCCGTATCCGGAGTCGACGCATCTGCATCGACGAACAGGCCCAGCAACATGGCCCCGCAGCCGTTGAGTGCGGCATGGGCGAACACGGCCGGCCATACGGATCCGGTGCGCAGGCGCAGCCAGCCGAAGAGGATGCCGACCATGATGCAGCCGCCGACCATGAAACCCACACCGGTGAGGTCGGGGCGGCCGAAGTTGTAGCCGAGCAGGATGAGCGGTGAGTGCCACAGGCCCCAGACGACGCCGATGATGGGCAGTGCGGGCCAGGTGCCCAGGGGACGCAGACTTGTGAGCAGCCATCCGCGCCAGCCGAATTCCTCGCCGATCGTGACACCGACATTGGCCACCGAGCTGACGAACATGAGCAACAGGTAGATGGCGATGGCGGCGGCAGTCGGCAATGAGTCCGTGCCGGGAATCGTCTCCAACTGTGCCGTGAACCCGGACAACCCGTCGAGGTCGAGGGCGAGCCATCCGAAGGTTGCGCTGACCAGATAGCCGAGGACGACGAGCACCATGATCCCGAAGAAGGCGGCGACAGTCATCCCGATGACTCGGCCGAAGCTGCGCAGCGGCCAGAAGCCGAAGTAGCGCGGAGCACTGGCCAGGACCTCTCCCCTGGCGCGGGCGCGGCGGCGCTGGATGATGGAGGCGATGATGCTCGCGATGAGCGGAGTGAACATCATGGCGCTGCCGCAGGCCAGAAGCAGAACGGGATCGCCGATCCCCTCCGCGGAGAACCACAGCGGCAGGCAGGCCAGCCAAGCGAGCCCGAAGGCGATGACAGCGAAGATGCCGATCTCGAGCCACGGGACCCGGGCGGGTACGACGGCGAGCGGTCGCCCTTTCGCGTCGACATCCTCGGTGGGGGTGTGCGATCCATCCATCGCCGAGGCGGCAGAACCGGGCATGGAATCCGTCGTTCCGGGCGGGTGGGGTTGGATAGTGGGTTGAGGTGATGGCTCGGTCGGTCCGGTCGCCTCGGCGAATCCGTTGTGACTGTGCGTCTGCGTGTTCACGGTTCCTCCTCGTTCCTGCACTGTGCCCACCGATTCGGCGGTGGTCCGTGCCTGTGATTCCACGCTATGACTCGTCGTTGTTCGACACCTCCGCCGCGAGGATGAAATAGCAATCAGCCGCGCGGGCGAGAACGCTTCCGCAGGTGAGAATCGGAGATACGATGCGAACAGCACAGAATCAACGACGATTCGAATGAAGGAACAACACCATGTCCGAATATCCCCCGGACGCCCACCACCCCGCAGGCGTTCACAACTCCACCGGCAACCGGGCCGGCGACCACCTCTCCGATTCCGACCATCTGGCCGTCCTCGGCTACAAAGACTCCTTCGAACGGTCGATGAGTCCGTGGGCGAACTTCGCCCTCGGCTTCACCTACCTCTCCCCTCTAGTCGGTGTGTATTCGCTGCTGGCAGTGGCGCTCTCAACCGGTGGTCCGCCCTCTATCTGGTGGATCGTCATCGTCGCCTGCGGGCAGCTGCTCGTCGCCCTCGTCTTCGGCGAAGTCGTCTCCCAGTTTCCCATCGCCGGCGGAATCTACCCATGGGCCAGGCGGCTGTGGAGCAAGCGATATGCGTGGATGGCCGCATGGATCTACATCTGCGCACTCATCGTCACGATCACCTCGGTGGCGGAGTTCGGTGCCGGGTTCCTCGCGAGCCTCTTCGGCCTCGAACTCAGCCGCAACTCCACACTGTTCCTCGGCCTGGCGCTGCTGGTGCTGGCCTTGGCGATCAACTTCTCGGGCACGAAATGGCTGGCCCGCATCGCGCGCATCGGCCTCTTCGCCGAACTCATCGGCGTCATCGGACTCGGCCTGTTCCTGCTCATCTTCGAACGCAAGCACAGCTTCTCCGTCTTCTTCGACACCATGGGCACCGCCGGCGACGGCAGCTACCTGCCCGTCTTCATGGGAGCCGCAGTCGCCGGGCTCTTCCTCTTCTACGGATTCGAAGCATGCGGTGACGTCGCCGAGGAAGTGTCGAATCCGGCTCGCGGCATCCCGAAGGCGATGCTCATGACGATCCTCGTCGGAGCGGTCTCGGCCCTGTTCTCCTTCGGCGGGTACGTGCTCGCGGCACCGAATCTCGAGGAGATCGTTTCCGGTGAGGTCGCTGACCCGATTCCCGCGATCCTCGAGGGCAGCCTCGGTGCGGTGGGGGCGAAGATCTTCCTCGTCGTCGCTGTCCTCGCATTCATCTCCTGCGTGCTCAGCCTGCAGGCCGCCGCGTCGAGGCTGATCTTCAGCTTCGCCCGCGACGGAATGATGCCCGGACACCGGTGGCTGTCGAAGGTCACCGACGGGACGAAGATCCCGCACAATGCGCTCATCGTCGCCTGCACGGCACCCGCTCTGATCTGCGTGCTCATCTGGTTCAACGACGGAATCCTCGTCGCCGTGACCTCGTTCGCGATCCTCGGCATCTACCTCGCATTCCAGATGGTCGTCCTCGGGGCGCTGCGGCAGCGGCTGCGCGGGTGGAAGCCGGCGGGCCCGTGGTCGCTGGGCGGTTGGGGCATCATCGTCAATTTCGCCGCACTGGCCTACGGCATCTTCGCGATGGTCCTGCTCTCGCTGCCAGGCGACTCCGGATCGTTCTTCGCCGACTGGATCGTGCTCATCGGTCTGGTCGTCGTGCTTGTCGCCGGATTCATCTATCTGTTCACGGCACGTCCGGATCGGAAGTCCGACGCTCCCGAAGGTGACGCCATCGCCGTCGCCGAGGCGATCCGGGCACACCGCGCGAAGCAGTAACTCACGCGGGTGGGGCGCGGCCCCGGATCAGACCCCGAACTCTGGCGCGAAGGCCAGGGCGCCCTCGGGTGCCTCGCCTCCCAGCGGCATCGCCATGAGCGCTTCGTCGGGAACGTCGACGTGCAGGGTGATGCCGAAGCCTGAGGCTGGGGTGAACCCGAAGCGCGGATAGTACTCGGGGTGGCCGAGGACGACGGCGAATGCCTCACCACGGCGGGCCGCCTCGGCGAGGAGCGCTTCGATCACCGCAGTGCCTGCGCCAGTGCGCTGGTGCTCGGGCCATACGGAACAGGGCGCCAGGCAGACGCCTGGGGCCTCGCCGACGAAGCAGCGGGAGAGCATCGCGTGGGCGATGACCTCACCTTCGAGCACTCCGACGAACGACAAGCCCTCGACCCCATTGCCGGATCCGCGGAGGGCGTCGACGAGCTCTGCCTCGTCAACCTGGCCGAATGCAGCTGCGGTCAACGCGTGGATCGCGTCGAAGTCGCCGGAAGTCTCAGGGCGGACGGTGAACTGAGGTACGGGAGGATTCGTCACCCGCTCACGATAGCAATCGGCGGGGCCGCCTCGGCGAGATTCCATCGCCTCACTCTCCCCACTCACATAAAAATACATTCCAATGCATAACAATTCGACAATCGACGGAGACTCACGTTAGGCTGGTGACATGTCGAAAGTACTGTCTTCGCTCCCAGTCGGTGAGCACGTTGGAATCGCCTTCTCCGGCGGTCTGGACACCTCCTGCGCGGTCGCGTGGATGCGCCACAAGGGCGCCATCCCGTGCACATACACGGCCGATATCGGCCAGTACGACGAGCCCGACCTGGAGTCGGTGACCGATCGCGCCAAGGAATACGGTGCCGAGATCGCTCGCTTCGTCGACGCCAAGCGCCTGCTCGTCGAAGAAGGCTTCGTCGCCCTCCAGTGCGGTGCGTTCAACGTCCGCTCCGGAGGCAAGACCTACTTCAACACCACTCCCCTCGGCCGCGCTGTCACCGGGACCATGCTGGTCCGCGCCATGAAGGAGGACGGCGTCGACATCTGGGGCGACGGCTCGACCTACAAGGGCAACGACATCGAGCGGTTCTACCGGTACGGCCTCATGGCCAACCCGAAGCTGCGCATCTACAAGCCCTGGCTCGACTCGGAGTTCGTCGACGAGCTCGGCGGCCGACAGGAGATGAGCGAATGGCTCGTCGAACACGGCTACCCCTACCGCGACTCGGCCGAGAAGGCCTACTCCACGGATGCGAACATCTGGGGCGCCACCCACGAGGCGAAGACCCTGGAGTTCCTCGACGCCGGACTCGACATCGTCGAACCGATCATGGGCGTCGCCGCCTGGCGCGATGACGTCGAGGTCAAGTCGGAAGAGGTCTCGGTCCGCTTCGAAGCCGGCCGCCCAGTCGCCATCAACGGCGAAGTCTTCGACGATCCCGTTGCCCTGGTCTTCAAGGCCAACGAGATCGGCGGCCGCCACGGACTCGGCGTCTCCGACCAGATCGAGAATCGCATCATCGAGGCGAAGTCCCGCGGCATCTACGAGGCCCCGGGCATGGCACTGCTGCACGTGACCTACGAACGCCTGCTCAACGCAATCCACAACGAGGACACCATCGCCCTCTACCACGAAGAGGGCCGCCGCCTCGGCCGCCGGATGTACGAGGGACGCTGGCTCGACCCGCAGTCGCTCATGCTGCGCGAGTCCATGCAGCGGTGGGTCGCCTCGGCGATCACCGGCGAGGTCACCCTGCGCCTGCGCCGCGGCGACGACTACACGATCGTCAACACCGAGGGCCCGAACCTGTCCTACCACCCGGAGAAGCTGTCGATGGAGCGTGTGGGCGACTCCGCCTTCGGCCCCGAGGACCGCATCGGCCAGATGACCATGCGCAATCTCGACATCGCCGATTCGCGTGCCCGCCTCGAGCAGTACGCGGCCATGGGCATCGTGTCCGGTCCGACCTCGGAACTCGTGGGCTCGCTGGAGGCCGGCGGCGCCGAGGAGATCGCGAACTCCAACGCCGAGGTGGACGAGGCCAGCGACCTCGCCAACCTCTCCTCGGCCTTCGACGCCGGCACGGACTGAGGTCCTGACCGGACGCAGGGCCCGGACGGACTGAGGTCAGCCCGAACCGAAGGTCCCCAGAACTTCCGGAGACACTGCGCAGCATGAGACTCGCGGCCTCCGGTTGAGAACAGAGAACGGCCGGCAGGCGCACTCCTCGATCATCACGATCGACGGAGTCCGCCTGTCGGCCGCTTCGCATTCACTGCGATCTACAGCGCCTGTACCCACTGGTGGCGAGGCCATGGAAAGATTCACTCCATGAATTCCGATTCCCGGAACAAGGCCCACACCCTCGCCGAGGCGATCGACCGAGATCTGCGCGCCCGTGGCGGCAGCGAACGCGCCCAAAAGGAAAAGGCCTACCTCAAGAGCGAACTCCTCCATTACGGGGTGAGCGTCCCGGATACCCGAACCGTCGTTCGCGCGGCATTGCGCGGAACAGCGCTTGGCCACAATGAGGTCATCGAACTCGCCCGACTCCTCTGGGCCGCGCCGACTCCGCCCGATAACTCGGCCGCGAGCGCCGGGCCGACAGACACAGGTGAAGGGGCGACAAGCCACCTCACACCCGTCCACGAACGGCGCACCGCGGCCACGATGGTGCTCATCCAGTCGAAGGACCGCCTCGGCGGCGGGGATGCGGATTTCATCGAGGGCCTGCTCCGCGAGGCGAAGACCTGGGCGCTCGTAGACCCTCTGGCCGGGGACCTTGTCGGGCCGCTGAGCGAACGGGATACTGCCTTCGACCCCGTTCTCGAGCGCTGGGCGAGCGATGGGGATTTCTGGATTCGCCGCTCGGCCCTGCTGGCGCACCTGGTCCCGCTGCGGCACGGCCGCGGCGACTTCGACAGGTTCTCCCGATTCGCCGATGCGATGCTCGAGGAAAAGGAATTCTTCATCCGCAAGGCCATCGGCTGGGTTCTGCGCGACACCTCGCGCAAACGCCCCGACCTCGTCTTCGACTGGATCCTCCCACGCGCCAACCGGGCCTCGGGAGTGACGATCCGAGAAGCCGTCAAACGCCTGTCGACTGAACAGCGAGAAGGTGTGCTTGCCGCCAGGTGATACAAGGCTCGGCCGCGAGCGACCCGAGTCCCCACTATCTGATCCCGCCCCTGCCGACCGGAGGGTGGCCGGGCAGTTGGCGTGCTGCGTCCTCGGGGTTGCCGGTCAGCTCGACGACTCCGCGATCGAGCGCGGCCTTGGCCAGCTGCGGATACCCCGCCGCCGAGGCGGCCCGAGCGATCGCCTCGACCGCCGACCTCGCGAACTGCCGACCGGTCCCTGCAAACCAGATCCACCGGCCGTCGATCAACCGAGGAATCGGGTCGAGGGCCAGCGTGAAACGTCTGCGTCCGCGCCTGGCATCCTCGGCCGAGCAGGCGACGAAGTGGACACCGTTCTTCGTCCACCAGGACGCTCGCAGGGTCGACTGCGCGATCTGTCCCTGGAGTCCGACCTCTTTGAGATATCTGTTCGCGCCGGCGACCCCGGCAACGCTGCCGGGCGTGATCTGCCCATAGGGAATGGCGTAGGGACGAATCCCCGGAGCTACGGAGCCGACAAGGATCCCGCGCTCGCAGACGATGAGCCGCTCACCCGAGAGATAGAGAAGGATCAGACCGAACATCACCGCGAAGATGATACCCGGAGCAACCGCCAGCAGCGGCGTCTCCCCCGGGTTGATCAATGTCAGAGCTGTGAAGATCACCCACCCGAGGACGAACCCCGACACCGTCTTCAGTCCTGGGCGGTCGGCGAACACCTCGATAACCTCACCGAACTCCTCCCGGTGACGGCGGGCTTTCCTCAGCTCAGCACCCAACAGACCCCCAACCTTCGGATCGACGCCCGGATCAGCCAGACTCCAGGCACACGAAAAAGTCCCTCACCAGCAATCCTGCCAGGTGAGGGACTCTCCTTCTGTGCGCCACGAGGGATTCGAACCCCCAACCTTCTGATCCGTAGTCAGATGCTCTATCCGTTGAGCTAGTGGCGCATGTCGCTCGGACTCACGCCCTGCAACTCGAACAACTATACACACCAGTTTCACTGAAGCTCAAATCGCACCCACGTGCGCTTCGCCACATTCGCACTCACGGTCAGAGCCACCTCGGCGAGAGGGGATGAAATCGCAGATTTCAGCCGTCGATCATCGCCGAAACAAACCGTCAATCACTTGAAACGACACGTCATCCGATTGCTGCATTCACGTCAATTGACCCCTGGCTGTGATCCAATGCACATCTTCGAGTGACCGAAACGCGCGTTTTTCGCTTCCGCTCCCATCCTACGGTGGATATGTACCAACCGCTCGACGGACGCCAGCCGCCGGAGACGAAACCCCACACCCGATTGACCAGGAGACCACTCATGACTGTCCTCGACCATGATGTCGTCGCTGACCAGCTGAAGAACGCACCGACCGAGAACAAGTCGGTGCTCTCGTTCGTCAGCCGGATCGCCGCCCTGACCACCCCGGACGACATCGTCTGGATCGATGGTTCCGAAGCACAGAAGAACGAGATCGCTGAGAAGCTCGTCGAAGCCGGCACCATCCAGCGCGTCAACGGCACCAAGGACTCCTACTACGCGGCCTCCGACCCCGAGGACGTCGCCCGCGTCGAGGGCCGGACCTACATCTGCTCCGAAGACGAGAAGGATGCCGGTCCACTCAACAACTGGGTCGCTCCCGCGGAGATGAAGGAAACGCTCAACGGTCTGTTCGAGGGCGCGATGCGCGGCCGCACCATGTACGTCATCCCCTTCGTCATGGGCCACGCCGAGGCGGACCAGCCGATGTTCGGCATCGAGGTCACCGATTCGGCCTACGTCGTCCTCTCCATGCTCGTCATGGCTCGCTCGGGCAAGTACGCCCTCGATGCAATCGACGCCCAGGACGCGAAGTTCGTCGAGTGCGTCCATTCCGTCGGCGCTCCGCTGGAAGAGGGACAGGAAGACGTCGCCTGGCCCTGCAACACCACCAAGTACATCACCCACTTCCCCGAGGATCGCGCCATCTGGTCCTTTGGCTCCGGCTACGGCGGCAACGCACTGCTGGGCAAGAAGTGCTACGCGCTGCGCATCGCCTCCGCGATCGCCCGCGACGAAGGCTGGCTGGCCGAGCACATGCTCATCCTCAAGCTGACGAACCCCGAAGGAGTCGTCAAGTACGTCGCCGCCGCATTCCCCTCGGCCTGCGGCAAGACGAACCTCGCCATGATCGAACCGACCATCCCCGGCTGGAAGGCCGAGACCCTCGGTGACGACATCGCATGGATGCGCTTCGGCGAAGACGGCCAGCTCTACGCCGTCAACCCCGAATTCGGACTCTTCGGAGTCGCCCCGGGCACCGGCTACACCACGAACCCGACCGCGATGCGCGCCATCGAGGCCGGCGGCAACATCTTCACCAACGTCGCACTGACCGACGACGGTGACGTGTGGTGGGAAGGCAAGACCGACGAGGCACCTGCTCACCTCACCGACTGGAGGGGCAACGACTGGACGCCCGAGTCCGACACCCCCGCCGCTCACCCGAACTCGCGCTTCTGCACCCCGATCGCGAACGTGCCGACCCTGGCTCCCGAGTGGACCAACCCGAACGGTGTGCCGATCTCGGCCATCCTCTTCGGCGGTCGCCGCAAGACCACGATGCCGCTCGTGACCGAGACCAAGGACTGGACCCACGGAGTGTTCATGGGCTCGGTGCTCTCCTCGGAGACCACCGCGGCTGCCACCGGTGCCGTCGGCGTCGTCCGCCGCGATCCCATGGCGATGCGTCCCTTCATCGGCTACAACGTCGGTGACTACCTGCAGCACTGGATCAACATCGGCAACACCGAGGGCGCTCAGCTGCCGAAGATCTTCTACGTCAACTGGTTCCGCCGCGACGACGACAACTCGTTCCTGTGGCCCGGATTCTCCGAGAACTCGCGCGTTCTCAAGTGGGTCTTCGAACGCGTCACCGGCACCGCCGATGCTCAGGAATCCCCGCTCGGCCTCACCCCGGTCGAAGGCGGCCTGGACACCGAAGGCCTCGACTTCACCGACGAGCAGCTGCGCAAGGCTCTCGCCATCAAGCCCGAAGAGTGGGAGACCGAACTCGGGCTCATCGAGGAATGGTACGCCGAACTCGGCGATTCGGTTCCGGCCGAACTCCGCGCCGAGGTCGACAACCTCCGCCAGCGCCTCGGCCTCGCCTGAGTCGTTTGGCTGAGTTGCCTAGCTGTGTGGCTAGCCTGAGTCGTTTGGCTTCATCGCTGACAGTCTGAGCCGTCCGTTCATCGACAATCCCCCAACCTCCGCCGAGGTGGTTGGGGGATTGTCGTGTTCCGGTCCGAGTTCAGCGATGCGCCGTATGCGCCACGTGAACCTCACGGAGAAATACCAACACATCACGCGGTTTCGCTTTGAGCTCCCTTGATACGCGATATGTGACCAACTCCGGCAACTTGACGTTGCCGATCAGCGCGTTCCGATGAGCGGTCACACCGCGGGCCGTGATCGTTACGACCAGTGCGTCCGGGAGCATCCCTTTCCTCCACTGGAACTCTCCCCCGATGTCGACGATGCCTGACCACGGCGTTGCGAACTGCCTGACCCGCCCGCCAGGCTTCCTGCATGAGGACTCCACACCCCATCTCGACACGACGAACTGTGGTCGCACAACGGGAAAGACAAAAGTCCACAACAGCGCTCCGACGCCGAACAGCGCCAAACCGATGGCGAAGACCGCAAGGAGGAAGAAGACCGGCCACCCGCCGAAGCCAGGGGACATCGGGTTCCAGGTCGAAGCGGGGGTGACGGTGAACGTGAGGATGATCGCTCCGACGAACAGCCAGCTGACGAGTGCGAGGGCGAAAATCTTGACTAGATTTGTTCGCAGTACGACGCGTCCATCGCGCCGCATTGCTGCATGCCATTGGTCGATGCGCCGGCGATCGGCTTTGGCGATTTCCTTCTGCAGATCGGCGGATTGCCGAGGATTGTGCGGTGGAGTTCTCACAGATCGAGTCTAAGCCGAGGCACCAGGGTCTCAGGAAAGCCACCCGCAGCTGCTTTCACTGAGCCGCCCCGATTCCAACGCTCGGGTATCCCGCACCGTCAGCGGCATAACTACCCGGCAGTGGCACTTCCTCTCGTGACGCAGGGATGCTTCATGCACATAGTCCGGAGCATCCCTCACCGCTGCTGTCGCTAGGCACCGGTGGGAGCAAAACACCGTCGCAGCGGCACGTTGCACCATTGCAACTGTAGGCACAGCCACTAAGGGCGAGGGATGGTGCGCTAGAGGGTGTACGCGACGCTACCGGTGAGTGATGGTCGTCCAAAAGCAGCTTGCCGACGGCAAGCGATCGCTGCCTGAGCCGTCACGCGGGGATCACCCAGAGAGCTCAGGCGAGCACTTCAGAAACGACACGTGGCCTGCAGCACGGAGGCGTCAGGCGCCGTGGCGAGCACCCCAGAGAGCCCAGGCGAATTACTCCCGAAGCGTCAGACGGTCGGCCCCTGAAGTGTCAGGCGCCGTGGAGGGCCGGGACGATGAGGTAGACGCCGAGCAGCACGACTGCCCCGCAGATGCCGAAGACCGCCCAGTAGCCGACCGGCAGAGCCGAGCTGCTGCGGCCCTCCTCGACACGGTCGAGGTGCGCGGCGCGCATCCGCACTCCGACGGAGAACAGCGTGATGACGATGATGGCCGAGACCCATGTCGCGGCCGCAACGATGGCGAACGAACTCCACTCGATCATTTCGCGTCTCCCTTATCGCTCGCATCTGCCCGGCCCGCATCTGCCCCGGTGTTCGAGGCCCGGCCCGCATCGGCTCCGGAAGCAGATCCGGTCGACGATGAACTCGTCTTCGCAGCCTCGGCGGGAACCGCCCCGTTCTTCTTCGCATCGCGGTGGGCACGGCGCTTCTCTTTCGCCGCCTGCTTCTCCGCCCAGGCCTCGTATCGAGCTTCTCTCTTCTCCTGAGCACGTTTGCGGTTGCGGTCCTTACGCAGCTTGCGCTTGCGGCCGCGGATGTTGACGGCCTCGCCGACGGTGTCGAAGTTCGAGATGTCCGTCTCCTCGACCCGGCGGGAACTGAGGTAGATCCACAGCACCACGACCACGGCGACGACCGTGTCGACGACGACGCCGACCGTTCCCAAGTGAGCGATGCCGGCTGCGATCCCGCCGACGATCGCGGCGGCCGGAATCGTCAGCAGCCAACCGGAGGCGATACGTCCGGCCGTCGACCACTGGACATCGGCGCCCTTGCGGCCCAGTCCCGAACCGAGCACGGAACCGGAGGCGACTTGAGTCGTCGACAGAGCGAAGCCGAGGTGCGAAGAGGCGAGGATAGCCGCAGCCGTCGACGTCTCGGCCGACAGTCCCTGAGCGGGCTTGACCGTCGTCAGCTTCGTGCCGAGGGTGTCGATGATGCGCCAACCGCCGACATAGGTGCCCAGCGCGATCGCCAGAGCACACGCGGTGATCACCCAGATATGCGGGCCGGTGCCGTGCTCCTGCAGGTTCGCGGAGACGAGCACGAGGGTGATGACGCCCATCGTTTTCTGCGCATCGTTCGTTCCGTGGGCGAGCGCCACCAGCGAGGACGAGAAGATCTGCCCGTACTTGAACGGTGCACGGCGAGCGGTCTTGCCCTCCTCGTTGCGGCGAGTGATCGCGTAGGCGATCTTCGTGCACAGATAGGCGCTGAACCCGGCGATGAGCGGGGCGGCCAGAGCCGGGATGACGACCTTGGACAGGAACACTCCGTAGTCGACGGAGTTGAGTCCGGCACCGACGATGGCCGCACCGATGAGGCCGCCGAAGAGTGCGTGGGACGAGGATGATGGTAGGCCGAAGCGCCATGTCGCCATGTTCCAGATGATGGCGCCGATGAGGCCGGCGAGGATGAAGTCGGGAGTGATCTGGACTCCCCCGCCGCCTTCCTTGATGATGCCGCCCGAGATGGTCTTGGCCACCTCGGTGGAGAGGAAGGCACCGACGAGGTTGAGGATCGCGGCAAGCGTGACCGCCGTCTTCGGTTTGATGGCCCCGGTCGCGATCGGTGTGGCCATGGCATTGGCCGTATCGTGAAAGCCATTGGTGAAGTCGAAGAACAGTGCCAGTGCGATGACGAGCACGACGACGAAGATGATTTCCACTAATCGACCTTGGGTGTAGACACTATTCGGACCGTGGATGATGCAGCTGACGGCCAGCCATCACTATCCCGCAGAAGTCTACCCACAGATTCAACCGCTCTTCACCCGCAATTCGACCCTACTCCACCTCATTCACCTTTTGTTCACTTTTGACGTGCGCAAACGGGCCCCGCCCGGCCGAGAGTGCAATAGCACTCACATTCCGAACGGGGCCCGAAAACAGCAGTCCCTCGCCGAGGCGATGCCTCCTTCACGCGTGACGAATCTACTCCGTGACGTACCGATCCGCGACGTCGAGTGCCCGGTCGAGGGCGGCGAGTCCGAACCTGACGTCCTCGTCCGGAGTGTTCAGCGGCGGCACGACGTGGATGCGGTTGAAGTTCGCGAACGGCAGCACGCCTTCGGCCTTGAGCGCTGCGATGACCTCGTTCATCTCCGGCGAGCTGCCGCCGTAGGCCGCCAGCGGCTCCTTCGTCGTCCTGTCCTTCACGAGCTCGACGGCCCAGAAGCAGCCAAGACCCCGGACATCCCCGACCGAGGGGTGACGCTGCGCCATGTCCTGCAGAGCCGGACCGATGATGTCCTCGCCGAGGCGGTCCGCATTGGCGATCATCCCCTCGTCCTCCATCGCGGTGATCGTCGCGACCGCTGCCGCGCAGGCGAGCGGATGTCCCGAGTAGGTCAGTCCGCCCGGGTAGGCCCGATCGCGGAAGGTCTCGAAGATCGCGTCCGAGATCGCGACTCCGCCGAGCGGGACGTATCCGGAGTTCACGCCTTTGGCGAAGGTGATGAGGTCCGGGGTGACGTCCCAGTGGTCGAGGGCGAACCAGCGGCCGGTGCGGCCGAACCCGGCCATCACCTCGTCGGCGATGAAGACGATCCCGTACTTCGCCGTCAGTTCCCGCACGCCTTCGAGGTAACCGGCCGGCGGGGCGTAGATCCCCGCGGTGCCCGGCACGATCTCGAGGATGAGGGCGGCGATGTTGTTCGGACCTTCGAGGGTGATCATGTCCTCGAGGTGGGCGAGCGCCCGCTGCGTCTCCTCGGCCTCAGACGACGAGTTGAAGTACGACCGGTAGGGGTAGGCGGGCATGAAGTGGACGATGCCCTCAGCGGAGTAGTCGTTGGCGAACCTGCGCGGGTCACCGGTGACGTTGACGGCCAGCTGCGTGCCGCCGTGGTAGCTGCGGTAGGCCGAGAGCACCTTCGTCCGGCCTGTGTGCAGTCGGGCCATCCGGATCGCGTGCTCGTTCGCGTCGGCTCCACCGTTCGTGAAGAACACATGGTCGAGGTCGCCCGGGGTGCGTTCGGTGATGAGTCGGGCCGCCTCGGAGCGGGCGTCGTTGACGTGCTGCGGCGCGATGGTGCACAGCTTGCCGGCCTGCTCCTGGATCGCCGCGACCACACCCGGGTGCTGATGGCCGATATTGGTGTTCACCAGCTGCGATGACATGTCGAGCAGCTTCCGACCTTCTCCGTCCCAGACGTAGGGACCTTCGGCGTCGACGATCGTCATCGGCTGGAACGGCCCCTGAGCCTGCCAGGAGTGGAAGACGTGCGCACGGTCGAGTTCGTGGGCACGTCGCCCGGCCTCGATCTGCTGCGTATCGATCCGGTCGGCGCCAGTGCGATCAGCGTCGAGGTGCGATTCGGTGAGCGGGGAATCCGCGGTGGTGGTCATGTCAGGGCTCCTTCGCCGAGGTGGTTCGTCGTTGCGTGAACGTCCGCCCCGGGTCGGGGCGGACGTCAGTGGTGGTCGGTTCAGTCGTTGGTGGGGAATCCGAGGTTGAGTCCGCCGTGGCTGGGATCGAGCCAGCGTGAGGTGACGACCTTGCCGCGGGTGAAGAAGTGGACGCCTTCGTCACCGTAGGCGTGGGTGTCGCCGAACAGCGAGTTCTTCCATCCGCCGAAGGAGTAGTAGCCCACGGGCACGGGGATGGGCACGTTGATGCCGACCATGCCGACCTCGACCTCGTTCTCGTATCGGCGGGCAGCACCGCCGTCGTTGGTGAAGATCGCGGTGCCGTTGCCGTAGGGGTTGGAGTTGATGAGGTCGATGCCTTCGTCGTAGCCGGGGACGCGGACGACGGCGAGGACGGGTCCAAAGATCTCATCGGTGTAGATCGACATGTCGGGGGTGACGTTGTCGAAGAGGGTCGGGTTGAGGAAGAATCCCTCGGCCGGGGTGTTCTCGCGGCCGTCGAGGACGACCGTTGCCCCCGCCTCGGCACCGGCATCGATGTAGCCGGCAACCTTGTCGCGGTGGGCGGCGGTGACCAGCGGTCCCATATCGGGCTCGGTCGCCCCGTCACCCACGCGCAGGGTGCGGGTGCGCTCGGCGATCTTCGCGACCAGGTCATCGGCGATGGAGTCGACAGCGACGACCACGGAGATCGCCATGCAGCGCTCACCTGCGGCGCCGTAGCCGGCGTTGACGGCTGCGTCGGCGGCAAGGTCGAGGTCCGCGTCGGGCAGGACGAGCATATGGTTCTTCGCTCCTCCGAGCGCCTGGACGCGCTTGCCGGTGGCGGTGCCGTTCTCGTAGACGTATTGTGCGATCGGGGTCGACCCGACGAAGGACACCGAGGCGACCTCGGGGCTCTCGAGGATCGTGTCGACGGCTTCCTTGTCACCGTGGACGACGTTGAACACGCCATCGGGCAGGCCGGCTTCCTTCCACAGCTCGGCGAGCCAGTTCGCGGCCGACGGATCCTTCTCCGAGGGCTTGAGCACGACGGTGTTTCCGGCGGCGATGGCCACGGGGAAGAACCACATCGGGACCATGGCCGGGAAGTTGAAGGGAGAGATGATCGCGGAAACGCCGATCGGCTGGCGCAGGGAGTGGACGTCGATGTTCGTCGAGGCGTTCTCCGTATGAACGCCGCGCAGGTGGCCGGCGATGCCGCACGCGAATTCGACGACTTCCTGGCCGCGGGCGACCTCGCCGAGAGCGTCGGAGACGACCTTGCCGTGTTCGGCGGTGATGATCTCGGCCAGTTCCTGCTTCCGAGCGTTGAGCAGTTCGCGGAAGTTGAAGAGGACAGCGGTCCGCTTGGCCAGGGACGTGTCGCGCCAGGCGGGGAACGCGGCGGATGCTGCAGCGATCGCCGATTCCACGGTGGCCTTCGACCCCAGGGCCACCTGGCCGCTGACGACGCCGGTGGCCGGGTTCGTGATATCGCCGAGGCGGGTGTCGGTGTCCGCGGTGACGGTCCGTCCGTTGATCCAGTGGGAGAGCGTTGCCATGAAGAGTCCTTCTGCGTCGTCGGTACGTCGGTTGCATCCATCCTCTGTCCGCTTTGCCGATCTCGGAAGTGTCAGAATGTCAGAATCTTCGCCCTCGGCTTTACACTGTGTCAATGGACACTGCACGGGAGTCGAGCGGGGCATCGTTGAGCATCGCCGGTCTGCTCGAGTTCGAGGAGATCAGGGCTGCAGAGCCTGCGGTACTTGCCGGCGAGGCAGGCCTCGGCCGGGCGATCCGCTGGGTCCACATCGCCGATTCCGAGCATGTCGAGCGCTTCCTCGAGGGTGGTGAGCTCGTGTTGACCACCGCCACGGCCTTCCGCCACTCGCCTGCGGCGATGACGGAGTTCCTCGACCAGCTCGAGCGCGCAGGTGCGGCTGGGACGATCATCGAACTCGTCGATGAGAACTCGACCCACGATGAGGAAGCGCGCGAGATCGCGGCCGCGGCCGCCTCGGCGAGGGAACTGCCTGTCATCGTCCTGCCGCGTCGGGTGAAGTTCGTCAGGATCACCGAGCTCGCGCACCGCAGCCTTCTCGCACAGCAGATCTCGCGGCTCGAACATGCCCGGGAGATCCACGAGACGTACACGCAGCTGAGCCTCGATCGGGCCGAGGCTCAGACGATCGTCGACCGCACTGCAGAGCTGTTGGGCACGGCGGTGGTCCTCGAGGATGTGTCCCATCGGGTTCTCGCGCATTCCGGCCGTGGTTCGCAGGCTCTCGCGCAGAAGTGGGTCGACCTCGTCAGCGGTGCGAGTACGACGCCCGGCGGTCACGCGCCGGCGCAGTGGCGGCAGACGCCGGTGGGGCTGCGTTCTCGCCGGTGGGGCCGGCTCGTCGTACCCGGCGCCGCCGAGTCCGTCGCCGATCTCGAGCAGGTCATCGAACGTGCGGGTGAAGCCCTGACGCTGACTCGAATGGCCGATCGCGATGAGCAGGATCTGCTGCTGCAGACCCAAAGCGGCCTGATCCGAGAGATCACGGACTCAGAAGGCATCGACGAGCGTTCGGCAAGGGAGCGCGCCCGCTCTTTGGGATTCACTCCTGCGGAAGGAGCCGAGCTCACCCCAGTGGTCGTCCGCATTGATCGTGAGGCCGACACCGATCCGACTCGGGTGCAGCTGCAGGAGCGCGGCCTGACGCAGGAGATCGCCTCTGCCGCCTCGCGCCTCAACCTGTGTCTGCTCATGACGAGCCTGCAGTCAGGCGTGTTCGGGTTCGTTGTGGGGCCCGGTCACGGGAGAAACCGACGATCGCAGCCGAGTCTGCGCGGTGCGGAGGAAGCCGATGAACGGCTCACCCGTCTGCTCGCCGAGCTCGATGGGCTTGCTGCGAGCTGGGTGGTCGGGGTCGGCCGAGGCAGCACTTCTCTGCTTCGCGCTGTCGCCGGTCTCGAACCCGCTTCTCACGTCGCCGAGGTCGCGTCGACGCTCGATGTGCGTGAGCGTGCGTTCTACCGCTCTTCGGACGTGCGCATCCGCGGGCTGCTGTCTCTGCTGGCCGAGGACTCGCGGCTGCGTGCCTTCGCCGAGGGAGAGCTGGGGCCGCTGCTCGGCGAAGACGGACGCCGGGACGGCGTTCTGCCGTCGACCGCGGACTCCGCAGAAGACGGACTGCTCGACTTCCTCGAGCTCTACCTCTCCCATGGCGGCAACAAGTCGGCGATGGCGCGGGCCGGGCATCTGTCCCGGCCCGCGCTCTACACACGGATCAATCGTCTGCAGGACCGCCTCGGCGTCTCACTCGACGATGCGGAGTCACGCACGGCACTGCACGTAGCGCTGCTGTGGTGGCGGATGTACGGCTGAGGACCGTACTCGACGGAGTCGGCGACTCCTCCAGCGGGGTCGTGTGCTGCCCGGGACAGAGCAGGCTTCGGCCGGTCGACAGAAGTTCAGTCGAACATAGCGCGAATCGTGTCGGTGACGGGGATTCCGCGTTCGGCCGCCTCGGCGCGATTGGCGTAGCGACGGTCACCGGGCTGACGGTCCATGCCCGCATCGCGGAGCATGTCGACGAATTCGCGCACCCGAGCGAGGTAGGCGTCGTTGCCGCCGCGCTCGGGATCGATGACGATGAAGAGCTGACCGGTCCGGAAGGTATGGGCGCCCTCGGGGGCCTCCGCGTCGACCTCATAGGTGAAGGCACCGCCGGTCAGCCCTGCGGCAAGCGTTTCGATCATGAACGACAGCAGCGCACCCTTGTGCCCGCCGATGGGGCGGATTCCGCCGCCGTCGAGGATGGCGTTCGGATCCGTGGTGTCCGCGCCGGTCGAGTCGACCCCGGTCCCGACCGGAACGTCCTGGCCCTCTGCCCGCAGCAGCTGCAGGTCCCCGTGGGACATCGACGACGTGGAGAAGTCGAAGACGATCGGATCCGCCTCGGCGACGGGTGTGGCGAAACCGAACGGATTGGTACTGAAGACCGGGCGGGTGGCCCCCTCGGGAACAACGGCGAGCTTGCCGCTGGCGATCATCCCCATCGCCACCCGACCGTCGCGTGCAAATGCCTCGAGGTCAGGCCACAGTGCGCTGAAGTGGTGGGTGTTGCGCAGAGCGATGACGGCGACGCCGGTGTCGTCGAGCGCTTGGTCGATCGTCGGCCCAGCCTCGGCGAGTGCGGGTTGGGCGAAGCTGTTGTGACCGTCGATGCGGATATAGGAAGGGCCGACGACGTCGATGCTCGCTTCTGCTGCCCCATCTGCCCAGCCTCGATTCAATGAATCGAGATAGCCGGCGACCCTGAAGACTCCGTGGCTGAGAGTGCCGTCGCGTTCGCAGGTGGCACAGTTGGTCGCCAGCACTCTCGCAACCGCCGAAGAGGCTCCTGCGGCGGTGAGCTTGGCTTCGATCGCCGAGACAAGATCATCGAAAGAGATGCGGTCGGGTTCGTTCGTCATTGTGCGCTCCTCGTGTGCAGCGAATCGTGTCGGCTTCGACCATTGGCCTTGATCAGCAGACTACCGCTCGAACAGTCATCGATCCTGCCCCGCCATATCCGCGTCTCAGCCGTCGACTCCTGGTTCTGCTGCCCTCGTACCGCCGCTCCAGATGTCTCCGACGGTGAAGCCGACCGGAAACGGATCATCGGCCTCGAGCACGAGCTGTTGGAATCCTGTGATCCACCCGCGCCCGGTAATCGAAGGGATGACGGCTGGACTACCGCCGATCTCGGTCTCTTCCTTTACCACGGCGGTGAAGGTCGTACCCATCATCGATTCGTGGACGAATCGCTGACCGACGCGCAGTTCGCCGCGGGCGTGTTTGGCCGCCACTCGCCCGCTCGTCCCGGTGCCGCACGGCGAGCGGTCGAAAGTCCCAGTCCACGTGCTCGGATCGTCGAGGTCGACTATGCCGTTGGGCAGGACGACGGCGTTGCGTCCGTCGGTGCCCTCAGTTCGTGCGGGTCCGTGGATCAGCGGCAGACCGATCGAATCGATTTCAGGGATGAGGGGATGCCTCACCTCGAAGGTCTCGTTCGCCGCCTGCCGCAACACGCTGGCAGCCCTGATGATCTCCTTGGCATTGCCAGGATCAAGATCCACGCCGAGGTTGTCCGACGCAGTCTGTACGTAGAACTGACCGCCGAAGACGATGTCGACGGGAATCGTCCCGTACCCAGGCACCTCGAGAGGCAGGTCGAGTCCGTGGACGAAAGCCGGGACATTGTCGAAGGTCACCGATTTCGCTCGGCCGGCCTCCACCTCGGCGCGGACCGTGACGACACCGGCGGCGGTATCGACCCGCAGCTCGGTGACCGGTTCGCTGACGTCGACGGACCCCGTCTCGATCAGCGCCGTGACGGTGCAGATGAGGTTCGATCCGGACATCGGCTTGAACCCGCCCTGCTCCATCACGATCATTCCGAAATCGCAGCTCGGATCCGTCGCAGGCACGACGATCGGCGAGCACAGGCCGGGATAGCCGCGGGGTTCGTGGAGGATGAGGTTCCGGAAGTCGTCGAGGTGCTCTTCGCAGTATCGGAGCTTTTCGGCCATCGTGGCACCTTTGACCCGCAGTCCCGAGCCGATGAGCACTCGGCCGGGTTCGCCGGCCGCGTGAACATCGACGGCCTGGATGAGCTGTCTGTTCTTCACGTTCCCTCGTCTCTGCTCGGGCGGGCCTCAGTCCACGACTTCGCTGCCCGTGACTTGCTGTGTGGTCATGAGCCCATCCTCGTCCGTTCGGGTCCATGTGGCGTTGGCGTGAGTCGTTCAGAATCGATTCGGGGACACACGAGCCAGCAGCTCACCGGGCAGCGTCGAACTTCCATCAGTCATGAGTCCGGATAGCAGCCGAGCAGATCCCGGTGCCAGTGTCAGACCGAGCATCGAATGTCCGGAGTTGATGTAGGCGTTCTTCACGGAGTCCAGTCGCCCGATGACGGGAAGGCCGTCAGGAGTCATGGGGCGCGACCCAGCCCATGGAGCCAGTTCTCCCTGACCGTCGCCCCACTCACGGAATGCTTCCTGAGCCGCGCGGCGGATTGCACCGACGCGGACCTCGTTGACGTCGTCGTCCGTGCTGCCGAACTCCATCGTGCCCGCGAGCCTGAGCATGCCGTTCAGCGGAGTGACGGCGACGCGAGCATCTTCGAGGGTCAGCGATGTGCGCAGCTGGATCGGAGCGCGTGAGTAGTCGATGCTGTAGCCCTTGCCCGAGTAGATCGGGATCTTCTGGCCGAGTTGCCCGGCCAACACGCCGGACGGGACACCGGCGGAGATGACAAAAACGTCGGCCTTGATGACCTCCGCGTCGGAGGTGACAACTGCGGTCACGGCGCCGCCGGAGCGAACGAAGCGTCCAACGCGAGTGTTTTCTCGCACGACTACGCCGAGATCGGTGAGTTTCGCGAGGAGGCCCGCTGTCAGAGAATCGGGTTCGATCTGTCGGTCAGCGGAGAAAGAGAGACCGTGGCGGATGCGATCGCTGAGAGCCGGTTCGGCCTCGCGGACTTCGTCATCATGCAGTCGCCGCGGCAGGTGGCCAGCGGCCTCGAAAGCGGGCAGGCTCGCACAGTGTTCGTCGAAGCGTTCCCGAGTCTCGAAAGCCAGCAGCACACCGCGGTCGTGCATCTCGAAGTCGATGCCTTGAGCCTGGTACTCATCGAAGAGATCGTTCGCATCCTCGCCGAGGCGCAGGTGGAGGTCGAGTCCGGCTTCGAAGTCATGTGTGTTGCAGTGCCTGGCCATCCGCAACAGGAATCTGAGATAGCCGGGCGCAAGGGACGGCTTGATCGATAGTGGGCTGTCGGGTTTGAGCATCCATCGGATCCCCTGAAGCAGCACGCCTGGGGCAGGCACCGGGGTGCTCTCGGCGATGGCGATCTTTGCGGCATTTCCGTGAGAGGCGCCCGCACCGCAGCGGGCAGCCTCGATGACTGTGACGTCGTGTCCGCTCAGCGCCAGTTCGTAGGCACTGGTCAGCCCGACCACGCCGCCTCCGATGATGACTGTCTTCAATCGGTTGCCCTCCATTGGTCCCCGAATCGGCGGTTTCGCGGTCTGGTCCGGGCCGACGTCACCGAAGCTGACTCTTGTTTGACCATCTATAGAGAGAGACGCTATGCAGTGCCGTCAGGTTCGTCAATGGCCTCAGCCGCTCTTCCCGGACAGCCCAAGATCAGGCTCAGCCTTCGTAGCGGATTTCGACGCGACGGTTCTTCGCCCGGCCCTCAGGGTCGTCTTTGCCGTTCTTCTCATTCGACTCGACGGGCTCGGACTCGCCGAAACCCTTTGCCGTCACGTCAAGGTCCGAGTCCTCCGAGGTGAGCACCTCGGCGACGGCCTTCGCGCGGTCTTCGGAGAGCTTCTTGTTGTAGTCGTCTTCGCCTTTGGAATCCGTATGCCCGCCGACGGTGATCTCGGAGTCGGACGGCAGATCCTCGACAAGGTCCTTGATCTTCTTCTTCGCTGTGTCGCTGAGCTCAGCCGAGTCGAAGTCGAAGAGGATATCCGTGTCGAGCGTGACCACGGTATCGCCGCCACTGGCTTTGGTTGTCTCCACGTCCTCGATGCCTTTGTCCAGGTCATAGATCTCCGGTTCGAGTTCGACAATGCTCTTGTCGATCTGCGACTGGTCGGGATCGGTGAAGTCCTCCGGAGTCGGGGCATCTCGGTTGGCGATGTCCTGCGAAGTCACTGAGTCTGCGAACGCGAGTGCGGGTGGACCGGCGACGACAATGCCGGCAGCAAGAATCACCGCTGCAGGACCGACGGCTGCCGGCTTCACGAGATCTTCACTCCGGTGGCGAGGTTCATACCGTCGACGACGGAGACCTCGACCTCATCGACATCCGGCGGCGGGGCCGCGAAGACAGCGAAGGCGTAGTGGGTCTGGCCGGGTTTGAACTTCGTCTGTTGGACATTCGTCTGCGCTCGCTGCGGGAACTTATCCAACACGTTGTGCTTGCGCAGGTTCTGCGAGTCGACAAGGAACGGCGCCCAGCTCCCGCCCAGATAGCCGTAGAGATCGTCACCGTCGTCGTCCTCGTCGGTCTGATCAGAGTTCACACTGAACGCGAACTGGGCCACGACCGTCTCGCCCTGACGCTTCAGAGGGAACAGCTCGACAGTCATCGTTGCCTTGTCATCGCCGTCAACGGCGGCGGGAATCTCCTGGGAAGCGACAGGATCGGGAAGATCCTTCGGATCGAGGCCGGCCGCCTCGGCGGATCCGGATTCACCCTTCGAACCTGCGGCCTCACCGGACTCCTGCGCAGCGCCTTGGGTCTCGGCACCCTCGGCGTTCGGCTCCTCTGTGTCGTCTCCGGACGAGCAGGCGGCCAGGGTCAGCGCCAAAGCTGCGGCGGCAGCGGACAGAGCTGTCTTGCGGATCAGGGGCATAGCGATGGGAGTTCTCCTCAGTACTCGCCGGAGCAGCATCTCTGCTGGTGAGCTCCGGTGGCGCGGGGGCGGACGCGGATCAACTTACCCCGGACAGGTGAACTTTCACTACATCGAACGTAAGTCGAGACGAACAAAGGCGTCGGCACTCGCGGGCAAACGCGATTCTGTGGGAACGCAAGAACCCCTGCACCCGAATTCTCATCGGATCGCAGGGGTTCTGCCTCACGCGGAGCCGGTGGGATTTGAACCCACGGTCCCCCTATTGGAGGACTTCACCTTAGCAGGGTGACGCTTTCGGCCGCTCAGCCACGACTCCATCCGCAATGCTGCGAGCCGCCTCGGCGAAATGCATACCGACAGACCCTCCAGCACTACGGGATACAGCCTAAGGGAAAGGAGCCATCCAGGGCAAAGCGCAACCGCGGAGAGTGGGCTTCGTCATAGTCGAACCGACCCGTGACGGGCGCAAATCCGGGCCGAACGTCCCCTTTGTACCGCTCCCCCACACCGGAATTCCAGCATTCATCAATGTCCAGGCGTAAAATCGGCGTGATGTGCTTTGCGGTCTGGTCTCAGATCCTCGCAGAAACACCGGTCGGAAAACCGATAGCCGCGGTGTGCCCTGTGCCGGAAACGAGAACGGCGAGCGGGCCGTATTGCACGAGCAGACAGTTTTTGAGGAGTAGACAACTTGCCAGAGTTTCCCCCTGACAAGCGCGGACCGTATGGGAGCGACCCCGATTCCCAGACAACAGGTCGTCGGCTCCGTGCCTCCTCTCGCCCCCGGTTCCGCGGCGACACCGCCGCCAGTGAAAGCGACTCGACACCGCAGTCGAGCTCGCCGCAGCAGAATTCTCGGCAGTCTGAGCCTCGCCGCTCGGACTCCCAGCGTCGTGACTCCAAGCAGCTGCCGACCTCGGCGGTGAATCCTCGCCGGTCCCGCACGAACTCGGACCACAACCCCGGCCAGAACTCTGGTCAGGACTCCACACGGTCCGCCGACGCCCGATCCGACTATTCGTTCCGCACAAGCTCTCGCGGACCCGGAGAGCAGTCGGACAACCGACTCGGCGACAGCACCCGTGACACAGGATCAGCGACCCGCTCGCCGCATGCACCGCCTCCGCGCCCGGTCGCCCCACGCACTCGCCGCGAAGCCCGCATGCTGCGAGCTGCCGCCGCAAGCGGAGCCTCTGCCGCCGGAGTGGCCGCAGCAGCAAGCTCGAACACACAGGATGATCCGGACGCCGGCTCACGGCGCGGTCCTGCCCACGATGCTCCGCGCACCTTCGCACGGGACGAATCGGCCGCCTCGGCGAGGGATTCCCACGATTTCGACCACACGGACAACGACGCCGATACGGGCTCCGCTCCGACGACTCGCCGCGACGCCCGTGAACGGCACGCGGCCGAATCCCGAGGCCGGGGCCGAAAGAAGTCATCCGCCACACGGGGCGCGCGCAGCGCCGCGGCCGCAGCAGCGGTCGGTGCGGGCGGCACTGCGGCAGCAACCGGCGCATCGTCTGCCGCGAGAGGAGCCGACGAGAACGGCTCCGCCCACGGCGAGAAGTCGACCGGTCACGGACCGGGACGGGCCCGCCGCCATTCCTCCCGCCTCGGCGAATCGTTCCCCAGCCTCGTCGGCTGGACCTCACTGAGCACCCTGCTGCCCGGTGTCGGACTGCTGCGCACACGCTTCCGGCCCGCCGGGCTCATCGTCTTCGGTCTCTTCGTCCTCACTCTGCTCGTCGGGCTCGTCTACCTGCTGGTCAAGGGACCGGTGCGTGCGATCGCCACGATCGTCGCCAGCCCCTCGCTGCTCAACTTCCTCGCCATCGCCGCCGTGCTCGTGGCCGTGATCTGGATCCTCGTGATGGTCGTATCCCACCTCGGGCTGCGCCGCGGACACCGATACCGGCCCTGGCAGAACAAGATGGCCGGCGTCCTCGTCGTCTCCCTCGCCCTCATCATCGGCATCCCGCTCGGCGTCGGCTCGGTCTTCGCCCGCGTGCAGTCCGACACGGTGGCCAGCCTCTTCGGCGACAGCACGGGCAAGGCCCACAGCGCCGAAGACCTCTGGGCGGACAAGCCCTATATCAACGTCTTCCTCATGGGCCGCGACAATGGCGACGATCGTGAGGGCACCCGCCCGGACACGATGCTCGTGGCCTCCATCGACACGAAGACCGGCAACGCCGCGCTCATCTCCGTGCCCCGTAACCTCGCGTTCCCGGTCTTCCCCGAAGGCAGCGAACTCGAAAAGGCGTGGCCCGACGGATTCCGCCCCTCCGGTGACTCGTCCGAGGACCTCATCAACGCCGTATGGCAGTGGGGCGAACAGAACCCCGACAAGATCGGAAACCCGCACGGACTCGAACCGGGCATGTGGGCGACGATGCAGGCCGTCGAAGGCTCGTTGGGTCTCAAGCTCGACTATTGGTCCTCGGTCGACATGGCCGGATTCGAAGACGTCGTCGACGCCATCGGCGGAGTCAAGATCGACGTCGAACGCCCGATCCCGATGGGCGGCGGAAAATCGATGTCGGGTGTGAAGAACGAGATCTACGGCTGGGTCGATCCGGGCCCGCAGACGCTCAAGGGCAAGGACGCACTCTGGTACGTCCGCTCCCGTGAAGGCAGCGACAACTACGACCGCATGTGCCGTCAGCAGCGGATGCTCAAGACCACTCTCGAGCAGATCGACCCGCAGGAGATCGCCACGGCCTATCCGAAGCTCGCGAACTCCGCGACGCGGAACATCGCCACGTCGATCCCACAGAACGAGATCCCGGCCTTCATCGAACTTGCCATGATGATGCAGAAGGGCGACGTCACCACAGTCCAGATCAACAATGACGTCACCCCGACCTACGACCCCGATTACGATGTGCTCCACAAGTGGATCCTCGGCGAAGTCAAGGGTGCGTCCGACGGCGAGGAGACACCGAAGCCGACGAACGACGGCAGCAAGTCCCAGGAATCCGAGGACAGCACCGGCTCGACCGAGGACAGCACCGAAGACACCGCCACCGATGAACCGGCCGATTCCGCGGATGGTTCCACGGACGAGGCCGGCGCCGAGGCGGACGCCACCGAAACGGCAACGCCGGGTGAGCCCAACGCCGAAGGCAAGTGCTACCCGAAGGGCTTCAAGCCCGGTGACGACTTCCCCGGCTACCCCGGGCCCAACGGCGGAACCGGCGAGCAGGGGTGAGTCAGGCTCCACAGACTCCCGCCCCCGCGGTCGCGATCATCGGCGTCGGACCGCGAGGTCTCACCGTTCTGGAGAGGCTCGTGGCTCTGGCTGCGAAACGCTTCGCCGGCACCGTCGGCGCGTCCCGCAGCGCGGCTGACGCCACCACCGAGACCGCGCTGACCATCCACCTCATCGACCCGTACCCGCCCGGCGCGGGAATCGTGTGGCGCACCGACCAGCCCGAGTCTCTGCTGATGAACACCACCATCGCCGAGCAGACCGTCTTCCCCGATTCCAGCTGCAGCTTCCTCGGCCCCGAAGAAGCACCGACCGGACCGTCCATGGCCGAGTGGTACCTTGCCAACGGCGGCACCGAACCGCTGCACTCGACCTTCCCCAGCCGCAGTCTCTACGGCCGCTACCTCCGCGACGCCTACCGGCGCATCCGCGAGGGCGCACCGGACTTCATCGAGATCGTCGAACACCCGACGAAGGCCGAATCCGTCATCGACCTGCCCGCGATGGACCTCCCCCAATCGGTGGCAGAGAGTTCACGGGCCACTGTCCCCGAGCAGCTCGTGCGCTGCCAGAACGGCACGACGATCGTCGCCAGCGCCGTCGTGCTCGCCGTCGGTCACATCCCCAGCGCCCAGCCGGAGGAGCGCGCCCGCCTCGCCGCTTTCGCCGAACTGGGCGGCGGGCTGTACCTGCCGCAGGGTCTGCCCGCGGAAACCCCCGTCACCGAGGTGGCCCCCGGTGAGCGGGTCATCGTCCGTGGCATGGGGCTCAACTACTTCGACCTGCAGACCCTGTTCACTCATGAGCGCGGCGGTCGCTATGAGACGCAGCCCGGCGGACTGCTGCGGTATGTGCCCAGCGGTGACGAACCGCGGCTGGCGCTGGGATCACGACGCGGAATCCCGTACCGCAGCAAACCGATCTGTCATGAACATCCTCGGCGGGACTGGCCCCTGCGGTACTTCACGAAGGACAATATCGCTCTGCTCGCCGGGATCGAGCACCTCGACGGGGAACGCAAGGCCGGTGCCCGATTCAATGATCAGCTGTGGCCGCTCATCCTCGCCGACCTGCGTCTGGCGTACTATCACACGCTCTCCCAGGTCCGTCCCGAAGCGTTCGCCGATGACCCCGGCCAGCTGCGCGAGGCCATCGGCGAAGCCGTCTCACGTCACCTGACCCGGCGCACCTGGCAGGAAACCCACCCGCAGTCGGGCGAAGTCGGTGCTGGCGAGGCTCGGACCGCTGCGCCCGCTCGCGCCGCGGCAAGCGCTACGGCCACGTCCGGTGCTGCACGAACAGCCGGCGCCACGGCCACGTCCAGCGCTGCACGAACAGCCGGCGCCACGGCCACCGAGGATGCCGCCCGTCAGGGCCGCGTCACCCGTGAGGCCTTCGCCTGGTCGGAGATCGAAGAGGCACTCGTGCCCGATCCTGCCGACCGCATGTCACTGCACACCCTGCTCAACCCGCTCGAAGGTGAGCTCTTCACCAGCCGCGAACCCGGCGAGCCTGGTTCCCTGCACGAGTGGATGCTCGATTTCCTGCGCACCGACCTGCGCAACTCTCTGGCAGGTCCGACCGGCAGCCCGGAGAAGGCGCTCTTCACCGTGCTATGGCAGTCCCGGCTGCTGCTCAAGGAGCTCATCGTCGCAGGTCACATCGACCGCGTGAGCATCGACATGGAGATCCTCGGCTGGTTCGAGGGCTTCGTCTCCGGCATCTGCGATGGGCCTCCCCCGCAGCGGATCGCGGAACTCATCGCCCTCGCCGAGGCGGGAATCGTATCCTTCATCGGCCCCGATATGCGCATCGAAGAAAACCCTGACGCTCTCCGCGAGAATCCAGAGGCGCCCGAAGCTGAGGCAGAGACCGCAAGTTCCGGCATCGCCGCACGCCCGGACGGGGTCGATAGCACCACTGCCAAAGCAAAGGGACTCACCAATGAGGCGCAGAAGCCGCGGCCAGAGATCTTCACGGTCACCTCGGCGCAGGCCGCGGGAGCGATCACGGGCAGCGTCGTCATCGATGCCGCGTCCCCGACGAACTCCGTCTCGCGCGCTGCCGATGTCCTGCTCTACGGAATGCTCGAACGCGGTCAGCTCACCGCGGCCCGCCTGACCTTGGACGACGGTCGAGAGAAATTTCTCAACGGACTCGCACTCACGTCTCGGCCGTACCGCACCATCGATGTCGAGGGCAACGTCCACCCGCGCCGGTTCGCTCTGTCGATCCAGCTGTCGTCGAAGCAGTGGGGGCTGGCGATCGCAGCGAACCCGGGCACGAACGCGGCCACGCTCAACGACTCGCACGCAGCCGCCGAGGCGATCCTCGACCTCCTCTGAGGCCGCGTACTCGTCCTCTTCTAAAGCTCAGCAGGCTCTCCCCGGACGCCAGTCGCCGAGAACTCTCGGCCCATCCGCGTCTCCGCGGACGCTGACGACCCACCCGCGACTCCGCTTCCGCCGCCAGCACACTGTCCATCAGCGGACCACACCACCCGCGACAGTTGCCGAACTCCGCGCCGCGCAATGCACGAGGCGAGTTTCGGTACACCCTTCTCTGTAATGCACATGGAGGAAAGTGAGCGGCCGAGCATCGAACGCGAACAGCCCAGTCTAGGGTGAATGGCCCAGTTTCAAACATGGGCTATTCAACTCAAACTGGGCTGTTCGCAGAGGCGACGCCGCGACGCACCGGGCCGGCAGCGTGGCGCCGCGGCCGCCCCGGCGGCTACGCCATTTCGAGGGCGGCTTCGGGCTTCGTGGTCCGGGCCCGGACGATGGCCAGCAGCGACATCACGATGCCGATGACCGCCCAGGCCAGGAGTCCGCCGTATGCGGCAGCCTGCCCGCTGGTGCCCGCGGCGATCGCTGCGAAGCCGTTCATCGACGGAGTCAGCGGCAGGATCGGCGCGACGAAGTCGAAGAACTGCGGCACCGCCCCGATCGTCTGACCCGCCACGGCCAGCACGACGGCGATGACCGACAGGAACCGGCCCACTCCCCCGAACCACGCTACGAGTGCGAAGTTCAAGATCATGAACACGATCGCTGAGACGAACGTGAGCACTGCGATGTCGAAGCCTTGGATCGTGTCGATGTCCATCACGGTGACCGCGAGGATCGAGAGCACGAGCGCCTGCAGCACCCCGACCACGAGGCCGGGCAGCAGTCCGCGCGCCCACACGGCGAACGAGGACTTCGTCGAGAGCAGAGCCCATGCCGGGATCGGCTTGAGCACCGTGTAGGTGACGAGTCCGCCGATCCACAGGGCGAGCATGATGAGCAGGGCGATCGTCGATCCCGCCAGCACATCCGTGACGCTGTCCGTGTCCGGGGATGCGATATTCGCCGAGGCGACCTTGGCCAAGCGGTCACGTTCCGGAGCCGTGTAGGACGGCACTTCGTCCGCACCGTCCTTGACGCCGTCGGCGAACTTGCTCACGCCCTTCGCGTACTTGCCCGTGCCCTCATCGAGCTTGTCGAGGCCGGCTGAGAGTTCGGAGGTGCCGGTTGCGGCCTCGGAGACGCTGTCGGTGTACTTGCCGACGCCGGTGCTGTATTCGCTCAGCCCGTCGCTGAGCTGACCGGCACCGTCGGAGAGCTCCGAGGAGCCGTCGGCGACCTTGCCGATGCCCTTGGACAGGGCCGGCATTCCGTCGGCGAGCTGCTGGTTGCCGTCGGCGACCCCGGCGGCACCATCACGCAGCCCCTTCGAGGCCTCGAGCAGCTTCGGGGCGTTCTTCGAGATGTCCTCCATGCCCTTCGTCAGCTCATCGAGGCCGTCCTCGAGTCCCTTGACGAACTTGGTCACGCCGTCGGAGAGCTCCGAAGCCCCCTTGGCGAGTTCATCGGACCCGCCGAGGAGGGACGAACCGTTCTGCTCCTGCTCGAGCCCGTCCACGGCCTGGTTCAGACCACCCGAGGTGCCGTTGAGCAGCCCCTGAGCGTAGGCCTGTTCGATTCCCTGGCAGACCTGATCGGGGGTGCCGGTCGGGCACATCTCGGCCCGTGCCTGCTCCGCCTCGTCCTTTGTCATGATGCCGGCAGCCACGAGCGCGTCGAGATCAGGCTTCGTCCCGGCCAGCTGATCGGCCTTGTCCGCGCCCTCTTTCAGCCCGTCACGGTAATGGTGCAGTCCGTCGGAGAGGCCTGAGGCGCCCTTGGACACACCATCGGCGCCCTTCTCGAGCTCCTTGCCGCCCTTCGTGATGTCACCGAGGCCGCCTTCACCCGAGTCTCCGGACCCAGCGAAGCCCTTGATGATCTCGTCGATGGACTTCGTGTACTCGTCGACACCGTCGGAGAGCTCACCGGAACCGTCGGCCAGCTTCTGCGTGCTCTCGGGCAGCTTCGAGGTCTTCTTGTCGAGTTCGTTCAGGCCCCCGGACATCTCCGAGGCGCCCTTGGACAGTTCGCCGGCGCCCTTCGACAGCTCCGTGGCTCCGGACTTGAGCTCGCCGCCGTTGTCACTGAGCTGCTTCATGCCTTTGGACAGCTCGCCGGCACCTTCGGCGGACTGTCCGGTGCCTTCCTTGAGGCCTTCGGCGCCCTTGTCGAGTTCCCCGGCGGCGTCGCCGAGGTCCTTCATCTGGTCGCCCATCTTATTGAAGCCGACGTAGATGTTGTCGAGGTAGTTTTCGGTCATCTGCGTGTTGAAGGTCGTCCGCGCCACCTCGGCGACGGATCGGGAGATCTGCGTATCGAGCGCGGGAACGGTCCCGGAGACGTCGACGTCGAGCTGCGTCTGCGTCGCCGACTTCGCATCATCGACCGAGGTCACAGCGCGGGAGAAGCCTTCGGGGATGGTCAGCTTCGCGGCGTATGTGCCGTCGGACAGCCCGTTCTGCGCATCCTCTTCGTCGGTGATGACCCAGTGGATGTTGTTCTCGTCCTCACCCACCAGACCGCTGGTCAGCTGACGGCCGATCGGCACGGTCTTGCCGTCGACCTTCGCCCCATCGTCGTTGTTGACGATGGCGGCTTCGATGGTCTCGAGACGATCGCCGCTCTTCCACGTGGCGAGGATGAATCCGGCCGCCACGATGATCGGGATGAGGACCAGGCCGAGGAGGGAGAGCCAGTTCACCGGCTTCTTCGAGTTCGCACGTTCGAGTCTCACGACTGCACACCTTCCATGTTGGTGCTGTCGACGGCGTGGGTGTGTTCGCCGTCTGATTCGCTGTCGGTTCCGCCCCGCTCATCGGGTCGAGCCTCGTCGAGGTCGAGGTGGAAGTAGTTCGTTTCGGGATCGAAGATCCCTGTCACGTCTCCGTCGGGCAGGCCGAGGATGACGGTGGTGCCGTCGGCGACGAGCTGCGGCAGCAGGTCGCGCAGGTCCCGTGCCGGTCCGGCCGTTTCCCGTGCCCCGGCCGCGAGCTTCTCCGCCCCGTCGATGACGAGCAGATCCGGCGCCGAGGCGGCCATCCGAGAGATGTCGCGCGGGCTGATCATCCGGTCGGCTTCACCCCGATTGAGGTCGAGGTAGGGAACCTGTCGGCGGACCCGTCCGGCGTGTTCGGGCAGGACGTTCTGGCCGATCTTCATCTCCCCGGCCGTGAGTCCGACGCGGCCGGACACGGCGAGCAGGAGAGCCCGGCGGGAATCGCCGCTGGCGACGAGGATCTGGCCGGGCAGCAGGGAGATGTCGACGCGGGCGAAGCCGCGGTCTCCGGAGTACACGCCGATTCCGCGTCCGTAGACCCGGTAGTCCGAGTTCGGCTCCGGCCAGTCCCGCAGGGCCACTTCGTGAGCGAGGCCCTCACCTTCGACGTCGAGGCGCGGCAGGATCCGATCGAGCCACTTCGGCAGCCACCAGGCCTTGTCGCCGAGCAGCTGCATGATCGCCGGCACCAGCGACATGCGCACGAGGAAGGCGTCGACGAAGATGCCGGCGGCCAGGGCGAGCGCGATCGACTTGATGATCGGTTCGCCGGCAGGCACGAAGGCTGCGAAGACGGAGAACATGATGATCGCCGCGGCCGAGACGACGCGGGCGGAGGAGGCGAAGCCGGCCCTGATGGCGTCCTTGGCCGAGGAGCCGTGGACATAGGCTTCGCGCATGCCGGAGACGAGGAACACCTCGTAGTCCATCGCGAGGCCGAAGAGGATGCCCATGACGATGATCGGCAGGAAGCTGATGACCGGTCCCGTCCCGTCGATGCCCAAGGGGCCGGCGAAGAGTCCGTCGTGGAAGACGAGGACGACCGTGCCGAAGGAGGCGAAGACGGAGAGGAGGAACCCGCCGGTGGCCTTGATCGGCACCGCCACGGAGCGGAAGACCATCATGAGCAGGATGATGGAGAGTCCGACGACGAAGATGCCGAAGGGCACCAGAGCCTTGCCGAGCTGGTCGGAGACGTCGATCTGGATCGCGGTGGCACCGGTGACGGCGGTGTCGAAGTCGAAGTCGTCCTCGATCTCCGTGCTGAGGTCCCGCAGCCGATCCACCGTGTCGAGGGTCGCCGGATCGTCGGAGGCGGTCGTCGGAATGATCTGGAAGAGCCCGACGGTCGCGTCCCGGTTCGGGGTGGCCATGATGACCTGCTCGACGCCGTCGACTTTCTCGATGCGCTTCTCGATCTCCTCGACGTCACCGAGCGGATCATCGCTGGTCACGATCTGGCTGGTCATGACCAGGGGTCCGTTGTAGCCGGGCCCGAAGTGCTCGTCGATGAGGTCATAGGTCGCCCGCGCCGGGGTGCCCTGCTCCTGATCGCCTGCGGTGGGCAGGGACAGCTGGAGCTGGGTGGCGGGGATCGCGAAGAGCGCGAGGCCGCCGACGATGACGACGATCGTCAGCAGCGGGATCTTCGTGACGACCTTGAGCCACCCGGCGAAGAACTTGTTCATGATCGTCGGCGGGTACGGGTCGCCGCCCTCGGCGCGCGCCTCGTCGGCGATCCTCTCCCGCAGTGCCGGGTCGGTCGTCTCATTGGGGGTTCCTGTGGAACCGTCGCCTGCCTCGGTGCCGGTCGATGATCCCTTCGCCGAGGCGGTCGTCCCGGTCGTCGCCCGCTGCGTGGCCGCGGCGTAGGCCTTCCGGTAGCGCTTCGTCGGCTTCGGGGTGATCTTGGACTTCACGAGTCCCAGCAGGGCGGGGACCATCGTCAGGGAGATCATCACGGCCACGGCGACGGAGCCGGAGGCCCCGATTCCCATGATCGTGAGGAAGGGGATGCCGGCCAGGGACAGGCCGAGGAGTGCGATCATCACGGTCATGCCCGCGAAGACGACGGCGGACCCGGCCGTCGCGACGGCGCGTCCGGCCGCCTCGACGGGGTCGTGGCCTTCGGCGAGGAGGTCGCGGGCGCGGGAGACGATGAAGAGTGCGTAGTCGATGCCCACGGCCAGGCCGAGCATGAGCGCAAGCATGATCGAGGAGGAGTTGATCGTCGCGAACGCGGTGCCGCCGACGATGAGCAGCACGGAGATGCCGACGCCGATGAGCGCAGTGATCAGCGGCATTCCCGCGGCTCGGAAGGAACCGAGTGTGAGCAGGAGGACGATGAAGGCGATGACGACGCCGATGCCTTCGACCCAGGAGATCTCGACACCGGTGATCTGGAAGAGCTCACCGCCGCCTTCGACCTGCGCTCCGGGCAGGGCATCGCGCAGCGGGTCGAGCGCCTCGATGAGGTTGTCGCCGGCGTCCTCCCCGACGTCCTGCTGAGTGCCGTCGTATTGGACGGAGATCATGGCCGCCGTCTCGTCCTTGCTGATGGCACCCTCGACGAGGTCGGAATACGGGGAGGTCACCGTGTCGACGTGCGGGAGGTCCTCGATGCGGTCGATCTCGTCTTCGATCGCGTCCTTGTACTTCGCATCCTCGACCGAGTCTCCGTCGTCGGCGACGACGATCACCGAGGCGGAGACGCCGGCGGCTTCGGGGAACGTCGACTTCATCGAGTCCAGAGCCGTCTGCGCCTCCGAACCCGGGAGTGTGAAGTCATTGTCGAAGTCCTTGGAGAAGGCGGCGACTCCGGCTCCGACGAGGACGAAGATCAGCAGCCACGCGGCGATGAAGCGCCACGGGGTCCGATACGCACGACGGCCCAGGGCGTAGAGGAAAGTTGACACGAAAACCTCGATACAAAAGTGTATTGGATACAGTATTGTATTGTTGTGCAATACCCACCCTCCATGCAAATGGATCCCAGGTTGAGCGAGGATTCCCATGAGATGCTCAGGCGCCTCGCTCTCCGCCCCGCCGTCGCTGCCGGCTCCGATGCCGGCGCAGAGAACTGCACCACCTTGGCCATCGCCGACCCCACCGCAACGAAATGACGATGAACACAGACGAACTCAGCCCACGCAGACGCCAGACCCGATCCACCCTCGTCCAGGCCGGCACCTCGGTCTTCGCCGTCCGCGGCATCGACGGCGCCTCGATCGAGGAGATCTGCGAGGCCGGAGGCCTGACCCGCGGGGCGTTCTATTCGAACTTCTCCAGCCGTGACGATCTGGTGCTCGCGATCATCGAGATGCGCATCTCGGAGAATCTCGATCGTCTCGACGACACGATCCAGCGGTGGTCCGAGCAGCTCATGGCCACTGCCGAGGTGCCGGAGATCAAAGCGCTGATGACGCAGTTCATCGACGATGTCTTCAATGAGAAGAAGCAGACCGTGGCCGAGACGATCACGGAACAGGAGATCGAGCTCTACTGCCTGCGGGTTCCGCATCTCCACGCCCGCTATGTCGAACTCAACGCCACTCAGCTCGATCGGCTGGCCGCACTCGTGACCACGGCCCTCGATGTCGCCGGCGCCACGACGAAGCAGCCGCTCGGCGACTTCCTCACGGTCATCATCTCCGTGTTCAACCGGATCGCCCTGACTGCGGCGGCCGGGAAGAAGATGGACGAGCACGTCGACATCGATCCGAGCCTCATCGTCGAGGTCCTCATGCACCTCATCGATTTCTGTCCCGACGCCGAGGTCTGAACGCTTCTGCCCCGACAGCGATACCTGGAGGCTTCTGCCCCTATGACAAGGTCTGAACGCGCTCGACGAACCGGCTCGAGGCACTAAGGTGGTGCCCGTGAACGAACTCCAGCGCGAATTCTCTGCTTTCATCAACAATATGGACGTCCGCCTCGGCGCGTTCGTCCTCGCCGACCTCCCCGAAACCTTCGAGAAGGAGGACGGGGAGACCGTGAAGTTCCCGAAGGACTTCGGGCCGAAATCACTGCCGATGCTCGAACTCTTCGTGCTCTCGAAGTTCCCGAACACCGAAGAGATCCTCAAGCCGGAGAACCGCCGCTTCTTCGAAGGACTCATCCGCTACCTCGGCGAAACCTATCTGCGTGCGATCGGCGGGGTCTGGGACCACGACGAGTCGACAGGCAACGGGATGCCATTCATCCGCCCCGACAATGCCGACGGCCCGGCCGCCGGTGAACCGATCCCGCTGGTGGGAATCGTGCTGGCCGCCGTCGACCAGCGCAGCGCCGAGGTGTTCACCGCAGTGCTCGACAAGGCTAGGGAGCTCCTCGGCGGGGACGGCCAACCGCGCCGCAAGTGCACGGGGCTCTCCCTCGGGGTGCTCAATGCCGAGAACTCGAGCGAGGAGGAGGTCGAATTCCTCACCCGCTTCATCGGCACCGTCGAACCGGGCATCGCCGCCTGGACTCAGGAGCAGGCCGATCCGAGTTCGTGGGGCTTCGACCGGGAGAGCCTCGCCCGTCTGGGCAAGCAGGTCGCGGTCCGCTACGACGGCCCCGACGACATGATCGCCGAGGACGAGACCCCCTTCACCGCCGGTGCCATGCGCTTCATCGGTGAGACGGTGCGCCGCATCGCCTTCGGCCAGTGGCGCTACGGCGCCGAACTCGAAGCCGATGATCCGCGCAGCAGGCAGCCGTTCATCCGCTTCGTCGTCGGCGATCAGAATCTCGACCTCGTGCCGTGGCGACTCATCCAAGCCGCACTGGAGAACGACGATGCGATCGCGTCCGCCCTCGACGCGGTCATCGAGATGCGCGAGCAGGAAGCCGCCGAGGCGGACGAGAGTTCCGATGATTCCGCCAGTGCGACGGACGGAGCAGACGAGAACTGAGCGGCCGCCGCCGGTTCAGAGTTGGAAGCGGCGGTTTCCGTGCAGACCGTCGGCCGGTGACCCGGGTGCGAGGTCGATCTGTTTGCGCGCCGGATCGATGCGCACGCTCACCAGGGTCGCCGAACGATCCCCGTAGGCGGCGCCGGGCGCCGGAGTGCAGCACACAGGCGCGTCTCCCGGTCCAGTCGTCAGCAGCTTCGTGAGATCTCCGACCGCGACGGGCGCGTTCTTCGCACCATCGGTCGGGGCGGCACCGTCAGTCAAGGCGACGCTGCCGGTATGGACGGCGCTGTCGGACTCGGCGGCACCGCCTGCCGGGGCCTCTCCGCCACGCGCCAGCGCACGTTCGGCTTCGAAGCGCACGACCGCCTCGGCGAGGTGACGGTACCGTTCCTGCGAGGTCGAATCCGGGCGCAGCTCGAGCCCACCATCGAGCAGATCCGGGTGCAGGAAATGGTTTGTGTGGATGAGGAACCCAGACTCCCCCGTCTCCCCGTCGGCCCCGTGCACCGCGCGGGCCCGTCGCTCGCGCTTGAGTGCACCGGCGATCTCCACCTGGACGGCCGCCTCGGCGGTGATGACGGTGATGATCGACGATGATGACGTCGGGGCGGAGTCGATGATCTCGAGCGCCTCGGCGAGGGTGCCCGCTTCGGCCAGGACACGGGCGAGGATCATGTGGATGGGCACTCCCCCGGCCGTGTCGCCGGTGTGCTTGAGGATGTTGAGCAGGACGCCGACGCCGGCCTCGTTGAGACCGATCTTGCCGAGCATTCCGAACTCGGCGATGCCCACATGCCGGTGCTGCCCGGGCACGGCACCGACATCGTTGAAGTGCCACAGAGTGGAGAAGTCCGCCGCCCAATCCCAGTTCTGTGCGGCCACGGAGGCGCCAGGATTGGTGTGGCTCACGGTCGAGCATTCGGTCGGCGCGGCCGGTGCCTGGGTCATGATCTCGGTCCGGGCGACGATCTCCATGAGCTCCGTGACGTCGATGCCCGCTCCGGCTGCGACGGCGTCGACCTCCTCGGCGCCGGTCGGCCACCATTCCTGCAACCGCTGCCAACTCGACCTTGCTGCCGAGTGCACGGCCGCCTCGGTGATGGACAGATGCGAGAAGTAGCGCCGATACGCGTCCAGGGTGGAGGCGATTCCCGTGCGCAGCTCCTCGCCACGGCGGTGGCCGCGTTCGACGTGGTCGCTCGCATGGACGGCGAAGGTCACGGGCCGCACCTCGGCGGCGGGAACGAATTCGGTGCTCATGCTGGTTCCTCCTTGCTGTCTCTCTTCTTCAGGTCGGGCCCGGCTCAGTCCTTGCCGACGAGAGAGCCGACGCCGATGTCGATACCGAGATAATGCATGTGCGCGGCGGTTTCGGCAAGGGCGGCGAAGAGGTTGAAATTGTGCAGGCTCTCGAAGCCGCGGGACCAGTGCAGGCCCGCCGCGATCGAGTAGACGCTGTGGTCGTCGGTGGCCTCCATGCGGGCGCGGATCTCGCCGAGGCGTTCGTGATGGTGTTCGACGAGTTCGACCTTGCGGTCATGGAGCCCGCGGAAGCGGAAGCCGTGGGCCGGCAGCACCGCCACGTCCTCGTCGAGCTCGCCGATCTTCTCCAGCGAGCGCAGATAATCGCCGAGGCTGTGCGTGATCGCCCCGGAGTCGAGGCCGATGTTCGGCGTGATCGTCGGCAGCACATGGTCGCCGGAGAAGAACAGTTTGTCCTCGTCGCGGACGAACGCCGAGTGCCCGTAGGTGTGACCCGGCGTCCACATGGCCGTCACTCGCCCCTCGTCGAGCGGGAGTTCGGTGCCGTCTTCGAGGACGTGGATGTTCTCGGGCAGCCGGCTCATCGCCTGTCTGTACAGGTCCATCGAGTCGCTCTTCGACCCGCCCTTGTTCGATCCGACCTGGAGGCTTTCGACTTCGGCCCAGCGATCTTCGGGGACACCATAGGCGCGGGCGATGTTGAGGTTGGGGTCGATGCCGGTGCCGAGGTCGACGGCGTTGGTGTAGAAGCGCTTGATCGCGCGCAGGTCCTCGCCGTGCATGGCGACCCAGGCGTCGGGGTTCTTCGCGAGGAGTGCGGGCACGAGCCCAATATGGTCGCGGTGATAGTGGGTGATGGCGATTCCGTGGATATCGGCGACCGTGAAGCCGAGGTCGCCAAGCGCCGAGGTGAGCGCCAGGTACTGGTCCTTGCCGTCCCAGCCCGGGTCGATGAGGACGACGCCGGAGCCGTCGGCGAGGGCATAGCAGTAGGTGTAGACGAGAGGGTTGTTGGGGATCGGGACCGGGAGGGCCCAGACACCTTCGGCGACCTGTTCGACCGGCGGCAGGACTCGATCCTTCCATGCCGCCGACTGCTGGGAACTGAGCGTTTCGATCGCCATACTGCTCTCACACCTCTCGTGGGGCCACATTGTCCGTTGACTGCAATCTACTCTGTTTCGCGTCGGCGCTGACGGTTCGTTCGATAACTGGGCACGGCACCACCCGACCTGACTACCGATATCGTTGCCGATATTGACGGTATTCATCGGAAAGGTCACGATTTCACACTGATACCCGTTCCGATCCTCGGCGATGGTTTCGTTTTCAGTACCTTGGGCGTTAAGATCATGACGCACATCACTTCCGGGCCGGTCATCGATGGCGACGTCGACGGCCCGGCGGGCGGCAAGACTCATTGGGGAGGATTGATATGGCTGCCTCTGGCTCACTGAAGCGCAACCTCGGACTGTGGTCCATCGTCGGACTCGGACTCGGCTATATGACGCCGACGGTCGTCTTCGACACATTCGGAATCGTCTCCGAACAGACGAACGGAGCAGTTCCGGCGGCGTACCTCGTGGCTCTCATCGTCATGATCTTCACGGCCTTCAGCTACGGCAAGATGGTCAGGGTCTTCCCGACCGCGGGGTCGGCCTACACCTATACGCGGGAGACGATGTCACCGGGGCTCGGCTTCCTCGTCGGGTGGACCTCCCTCCTGGACTATCTGCTGCTGCCGATGGTCAACTGCCTCATCATCCGGCTCTACATGGAGTCGATGGTCCCCGATGCGCCCCCGTGGGTGTGGGTCATCGTCTATACGATCGTCATGACCGGCATCGTCCTGTCCTCGATGCGGGGAACGGCGAACATCAACGGCATCCTCCTCGTCTTCGCGGTTGTGCTCGTCGCCACGTTCTGCGTGCTCGCCGTCATGCAGCTCAACGCCGGCGAAGGGGCCGGAGTCGTGTTCAGTCCGGAGCCGTTCATCCATCATGGCGTCCACCTCGGCGCGGTCCTCACCGGTGCGACTGTCGTGTGCTTCTCGTTCATCGGCTTCGATGCGGTGACGATGTACACGAACGAGGCGAAGCACGTCAGCCTCATGCCGAAGGCGATCATGCTCACCGTTCTCGCCGGCGGTCTCATCTTCCTCGTCGCCGGCTATTTCGCGCAGCTGCTCTTCCCCGACAATTCGCAGTTCACCATCGTCGACGATCCGCTGCCGGAGATCGGCATGATCACCGGCGGCCACGTGTTCCAGCTGTTCTTCGTGGCTGCGGCATTCGCTGCGACCGCCGCCTCGGGGCTGGCCTCGCATGCGTCGGTGTCGCGGATGATGCTCGTGATGGGCCGCAATGGGGTGCTGCCGCGCAGGGCCTTCGGCTACATCAACCCGAAGACGCACACTCCGGTGTTCAACATCGTGCTCGTCGGTGCGGTGTGCCTGCTGGCGATGTCGTTCAGCCTCGAGCTCATCTCGGCGCTCATCAACTTCGGTGCGCTCATCGCCTTCACCTTCGTCAACCTCACTGTCATTGCGCACTACGCCTTCCGGACCAAGCAGGTCAAGGACTTCAAGTCGGCGTTCAGCTACGTCGTGATGCCCGCCATCGGAGCGATCCTCACAGGAGTCCTGTGGGTGAGCCTGCATGGGACCGCGCTCATCGGCGGCCTCGTGTGGCTGGCGATCGGCATCATCTACCTGGCCGTGCTGACCCGCGGATTCAAGCGCTCGGTGCGCAGCTTCGACGACCCCGAGGCCGACGCCGAGATGTCCGAACCCGAGGCGCCTGCCCAACCCTGACCCTTCTTACTACCTGACGGCGGCCCAGCAACCTCGCGCGAGGTTGCTGGGCCGCCGTCAGGTAGTAATTGGGAAGGCAGAAGCCCCCGAGCTCTTCGCTGTTGACGATGAGCTCAGGGGCTTCTCCCTTGGCGGAAGCGGTGGGATTCGAACCCACGGTGCGGGGTTGCCGCACAACGGTTTTCAAGACCGTCTCCTTCGGCCGCTCGGACACGCTTCCTTCGGTTCTTCCATGCCTGTGACAATGATGGAGCGAACCCGGCCTGCTCGACGCGAGGTCGAGCCACCATAGTTTCTCACAACCGCAACAGCATCTGCCAATTGGCGGATGCGCACACGAATGTCACCAGCTCAGTCAGCGACTGGCTCAGTCCGCGACCTTCACCGAGGCAACCGGCACCGAGGCGACGAGTCCGCGGAGGCGGTCAGTCCTTCTTGCGCTTCTTCATCCGGTTCCGCTTACGCTCGGTGCCCAGGAGGTCATCGAACACAGACCCGCCGGCAGGCTTCGAATCGTCCCGGGACTTATCCATTGATTCGTCGGGCCGTGCCGCGGAATCGTCGCGACTCTTGTCCGGCCGCTCGGAGATCTGCTCGCCGAATGTTCCGCGGTCGCTGCCGGAGTTCTGCGAACGTTCGCTCCACGTGTGGCCGAGCTTCGGTGCGTCCTTCGGCTTGGCCGGCTGCGATTCGTGTCCAGTGCTGTCGGCGTCCTCCGAGGTGGCGCCGCGCGCCGCGAACGAGGCCGGAACTCGTCGGACCGGAGCTTCCGATTCTTCCTCGTCGACGAATTCCTCGTCTTGAGCAGGAGCTGGAGCCACTTCTGGCGCATCGTCCTGGGGCGGGACCACAGTCTTGTCCTCGACATCGTCGATGTCGGAATCCGCGACCGCGTCAACCGTGTTCTCCGCAGTATCGGCGACCTCGACCTCGTCCGCTTCGATTTCACTGGCTTCGGTCTCGTTGGTCGCGGAGTCCCCGGCTTCGGGCTCACCAGCTTCAGACTTGTTAGTTGCCAAATCCTCGGAGCCTGAGTCATCGGAGTCTGAGTTCGCGATTGCGGCCGCGACGGCACCGGAGGTTCCACGGGGCGCCGCAGAGACCGACTCCGAATCGGCGGCGGTCGCCTCGTCGGCGGGTGGAGCCACGGCGAACGCATCGCTCGACGCCACTTCCGCATCCGAGCTCTCGGCACCGGCACCACCGTCAGCACCGGCTGCGTCGCCGGAAGCTGGAGAGTCCTCGGCCGCATCGGACCCCGCCTCGCCGGAATCAGACCAGTTGAGGCGGGCCTCAGCAGCCTCCTCGGTGCGGGCGGGCTTGCCCTTGAGGACGAGGGTGAGCGTGGCCAGCGGCACGGACAGCCAGTTCGGGCGGTTGCGCAGCTCGGTGACGACCTCGACGAGAAGCCGGTCGACCAGCGCCGCGCGCAGCACGGGATCGCTCAGCCCGATGCTGTCGCCGCGCGCCCGCGAATATCCGGACAGCAGCGAGTTCTGGACCTGCGAGGCCCACAGGTACTCGGGCGAATCGAAGATCGCACGCAGCGCTCCCGGATCATTGCCGAAGCCGCTCACGACCAGCGAGCCGTCCTCGGAGTCGAGCGCGTCGGTGCGCTGCAGACGAGCGAAACCGGCAGCGTAGTCGATGCTGCGCAGCAGAGCCACGAGGTCGAAGGCGGCGGGCTTGGGGTCCGAGTCCGTCGAGTCCGTGAACTTCACGACCGAATAGCCGTCGGTGGACGAGCTGACCACATGGTCGAGCGTCAGCTCGCCGTGGATCTTCTGCAGGGTGCCGATTGTTTCGAGGCTCTGCAGCCTGGCACGGTGGCCGCGCAGCTCCGGCACCAGCGAATCCAGGGCCAGGGGTGCCCGGCCCAGCGCCCAGTCGATGCGTTCGACCCACTTCTGCACCAGCTGCTTCGTCGGTTCTCCGGCGCCTTCGACGACACCGAACTCGGCGGCCATGTCCGTGTGCAGTTCGCCGATGCGCCGCCCCATCTCTGCGGCGTGGGCGTTGTAAGCCCCGATCGAACCGGAGTCGACGGCGCACACCGTGTTCACGGCTTCTCGCCATGCAGGTTCGGCGTCGACATCGACGTGGGAGAGCAGCGCCATCGGCGCCTCCATCTCCTGGACCTCGAACATGTCGTACCAGCGGCCCGAACCCCAGCCGATGACCTCGGGCACGCTGCGCGAACCCGCCTCGGTGAGCAGAACCGGAATCGTCAGCGACGACGGCATTCCGTTCTCGAGGACGCGGAAGAACGAGAGCTCCAGCGGCTCGTATTCGTCGTGGATGATGACGGTTGACTTGTACTGCCCGGAGTCCGAGACCTCGATCGGGCGTATCTCGATGGGCATGACGTCCTCCGCCCCCACCGTGAGGTCTCCGATCGATGGCTTCGGTGGGACCGCCTCGGCGGCGGTGTTCGTCGATCCATTCGCCGAGGCGGCCGCCCCGTTCGCGGTCACAGGGAACGGCATGGGCGCACGGTCCCGGGCCTCGGTCTTCTCCTGGCTGTGGCGCAGGGATTCGGTGGACAGCTGCCCCCCGTCGAAGACCTTGCGCTTCGTGATCGCGTCGGCCATGAGGTTGACGAAGACAGGATCGGCGGCGCCGTCGTAGACGTAGACGGTGCCGAGCGCGAGGTCGTCGACGCGGCCGATGAGGGCGTGGCGCAGGTGCATGTCCTCGGCACCGCGCAGGGTCAGGGGGATGTTGAGGCGACGCAGGGTGGAACCGTCGCCGACGGAGATGACGGTCACGAGACCGGCGAAGCCCCCGAGCTCCTCGGCGGTGTAAGTGAACGCGCGGGCCACCGACATGGGGGTGATGTCGGGGTCGGTCCCGAAATCTGCTGCGAGCTTGGGAAACCACGGCTGTCGGGGTATCCAGCTGGCTAACAGTTGTTCGAGCTCACTGCTGATGGCCATGACGTCTCCTAGAAGGGATTACGGGCATCCTCCATCCAATCATGATATGGGGTGTTCGCGGTCCAGGGCGCACCCGAAACCCCGAAGTCGGGAGCCGAATCACGGGGTTCGAGTAGGAACGAGGCGGGTACGGGAGGGACGCGGTACTGTCATAGCGGGGCGGGCCGGGGCGAGTTCTCAGCGGCCCCGCAGTTGTCCTCATATCGATACAAGTTGCCAAATAGCAAGACAAAGGGCGCACAATAGTCTGGTGGTTGAAACAGACATGACTCCCCAGAAGCTCACACTCGCCGGCGAGGTCGAGGCGGCTGCGCTGCGAATTTCCGATTCCGTCATCCTGTCGCCACTTCAGATCTGCGAGCGGTTGACGACCGCGACCGGTTCCACGGTCTACCTCAAGCGCGAGGACCTGCAGATGGTGCGGTCCTACAAGATCCGCGGCGCCTTCAACTTCATGCTCCAGCTCGATGCCGACGAACGCGCCCGCGGTGTCGTCTGCGCTTCGGCGGGCAACCATGCCCAGGGCTTCGCCCGCGCCTGCAAGGAACTGGGAATCCAGGGCACGATCTTCGTGCCGAAGACGACGCCGAAGCAGAAGATCGAACGCGTTCGCCACTTCGGCGGGGAACAGGTGACGATCGAGATCGCCGGCTCCACCTACGATGACGCCTCGGCGCTGGCGCACCGGTTCGCCGAACGCAATGAGGCACTCCTGGTCTCGGCCTTCGACGATATGCGCACCATCGCCGGGCAGGGCACCGTGGCCGCCGAGATCCACGCGCAGCTCGAGACCGACCCCGACTACATCATCGTGCCCGTCGGCGGCGGCGGAGTGCTCGCGGGAATCGCCGCCTATGCGGCCGAACGGATGCCGAACACGAAGGTCATCGGCGCCGAACCCGCCGGAGCCGCCTCGATGATCGCAGCGCTCAAGGCCGGCCACCCCGTGACCTTGGAGAACATCGACCGTTTCGCCGACGGCACCGCAGTGCGCCGGGCCGGCAACATCACCTATGACGTCATCGCCGACCTCGGCCTCGACATCCGCCCCGTCGCCGAGGGCGCGGTGGCCACCGAGATGCTCGATATGTACCAGGTCGACGGAATCATCGCCGAACCCTCCGGTGCTCTGGCCTCGGCCGGGATCGGCGGCCCGGACTCGGACAAGCCGATCACGATCGAACCCGGATCGACCGTGGTGTGCCTGGTCTCCGGCGGCAACAACGACATCTCCCGCTACCCGGAGATCCTCGAACGCTCACTCGTCCACGAAGGCCTCAAGCACTACTTCATCGTCGACTTCCCGCAGGAACCCGGTGCCCTGCGCCGGTTCCTCAACGAGGTGCTCGGGCCCGAGGACGACATCGCGATGTTCGAGTATGTAAAACGCTCCGACCGGGAGACCGGACCGGCGTTCGTCGGCATTCAGCTCGGCTATGCCGAAGACCTGCCGAACCTGCTCGAGCGGATGGAGGCCTCGAACATCGAGGTCGAGCGCGTCCACCAGAACTCGCCGATGTTCCGCCTCTTCGCCTGAGCGGCTTCGCTGCCGCCCTGCCTCATCCCGAGCGGCCTTCCACCGAACCCCACCTCGCGGATGCCCCTGCCCACTCGCGCACCCAGCTACTAGAGTGGACGCATGCGCGCTATCACGATCTCCTCCCCCGGTGAGCCCGAGGTCCTGCAGGTCACCGACGAACCCACGCCAGACATCGCCGCCGACGAGGTCCTCGTCCGCGTCCATGCCGCCGGCGTCAACAGGGCCGACCTCCTGCAGCGCCGCGGATTCTACGATCCCCCACCAGGGGCCACCGAGATTCCCGGCCTCGAGGTCTCCGGCACGATCGAAGAACTCGGCGCCGACGTCACCGGCTGGTCCGTCGGCGACCGGGTGGCGGCTCTGCTCTCAGGCGGCGGCTACGCCGAATACGTGCCCGTACCCGCAGGTCAGCTGCTTCCCGTCCCCGCCGGCTTCGACCTCACCGAGGCGGCCGCCCTGCCCGAGGTGCTGTCGACCGTCTGGTCCAACATCGTCGGCTGCGGACAGGTGCAGGCAGGCGAATGGCTTCTCGTCCACGGCGGCGGCTCCGGAATCGGAACGGCCGCAATCCAGATCGCACGCCACCTCGGCGTGAAGATCGTCGTGACCGTCGGGTCCGAGAAGAAGGCCGAATTCTGCCGCGAACTCGGCGCCGATGCCGTCATCAACTACCGCGAAGAGGACTTCGTCGAACGCGTCCACGAGATCTGCACCCACGACGACGGGTCGACCGGAGCCGATGTCATCCTCGACATCATCGGCGCGAAGTACCTCGAGCGCAATATCAAGGCGCTGGGCACCGACGGCCGTCTCGTCATCATCGGCATGCAGGGCGGAACGAAGACCGAGATTAACCTCGGCTGGCTCATGCAGCCGCGCAAGTCAGTCTCCGCCACGACCCTGCGGGCGCGGCCGAAGGACCAGAAGATCGCCATCGTCGCCGAGGTGGCCGACCGTCTCTGGCCGGCTGTGGTCTCGGGCGACATCCGCCCCATCATCCACGAAGCCATGCCGTTGGCCGACGTCGTCCGCGCTCATCAGATGCTGGAGGACGGGGCGAACATCGGAAAAGTTCTGCTCATCGTCGATGAGGAAGGTGCATGACCAATGACTGAGAATCCCGCGTCGGCAGACGGCATCCAGAACTCTGCGGGCGACACGAGCACTTCGGACGCAGCGAACACAGACGAGGCGGGGAACGCGAACGGTGTGTCGAACGCCGACGGAGCGCAGTCCGGCCTCGCCAAGGCGCAGCACGATCAGGCGGATGTCTCGTCACCGGCGAAGGTGATGCGCATCGGCACCATGGTCAAGCAGCTGCTCGAGGAGGTCCGCAGCACCGAACTCGACGAGAAGGGACGCGAGCGCCTCGCCGAGATCCATCGCCGCTCCATCGACGAACTCGAAGATGGGCTGTCGAAGGACCTCATCGAGGAACTCGAGCGCCTCGACCTGCCCTTCGACTCGGCCGACGGTCCCCCGACGACCTCGGAGCTGCGGATCGCCCAGGCTCAACTCGTCGGTTGGTTAGAGGGTCTCTTCCACGGCATCCAGACCGCGATCATGGCACAGCAGGCCATGGCCCAGCAGATGGCCGGTCGCGGCCAACTGCCTCCGGGAATGGTTCCGCCCGGAATGACGCCGTCCGACGGGCAGCCCGGCGAAGAGAAGGAGTCGGACCGCGACGATCGCGGCACCGGCAACTATCTGTGAAGCGCTTCTTCTCCGGTCTGCGCAAGAAGGCGATTCCGACCGCGGTCAAGGACGATGACCGGTTCGGCACCGGTCTGTGGCGCCACAACCGCGACCGCTTCATCCGCGCAGTCGACCGGTACTACACCACCGCGGTGGCCCTCCACGAGGCACGGGACTCCGGTGGCAGCACCACGTCGGGAGCCGCCTCGGCGGGATCATCCGACGGCTCGGTCACGGCCGCCTCGGCGAACGATCCGATCGACGTCATCGTCGACGGCACCCACCGGCTCAACGCGCTCGTCGACGTCGTCGACGACCTCACCGCGTCCCTCCATGCCCGCCACCCCGTCACCGGTCAGGTGGTGCCCGGGCCGGCTCGGCAGGCCGTCGGCGACGCACCGGAGCTGCTGACGAAGGCCTCGTCGAAGGTCGGCGAGGCGGTGCTCGCGGCGTCGATGGCACGGTCGGACGAGTCATCGGGACGGTCGATCGGCTCGAGCGCGGAGGCCACGGTTCGGTTCATCACGGATGCCGAGGAGCTGCTGGGGCGGGCGCGGGAGATTCTCGCTAGGGTGGAGGCATCATGAGACCTCCGATCAGCCCCGATATCCTGCCGCCGGATGACTTCGACCTCGGCCTTGTCGCCAGCGATATCGACGGCACTCTGCTGCTGAACTGGAAGCCGATCTCGACGGCCACCATCGATGCGATCCACCGCTGTCAGGATGCGGGAATCCCGTTCGTGCTTGTCACCGGGCGGCCCATCCGATGGTTAGCGCCGATCGCCGAGCAGATCCCCGACCTCGGTCGCGTCGTCTGCCTCAACGGGGCGGTCGTCTACGACATCGCATCGCAGTCCGTCGTCGATGCCCACACCATCGATACGCAGACACTGACGGAGATCACCGCGGCGGTCCGCGTCGATCATCCCGAGGCCCGGTTCGCCTACGAGACGCTCAACGGCGGTTTCATCGACCGGGAGTTCGTCACCGGCCGACCGCGTGAGGCCAGTATCATCGACGATGTATCCGAACTCGCCGACGAGGACGTCGTGAAGGTGCTCGTGCGTCTGGAGACGAGCGATTCGCAGGCGATGCACGACCTCATCGATCCGCTCGTCGACGGCACCTGTCATGCGTCGTTCTCCGAGCCGGACAACGGCCTCGTCGAACTCGCACCGTTCGGAATCACGAAGGCGAAGACGCTGTCGGATCTGTGCGACCACCTCGGAGTGGCGCGGGCGCAGGTGATGGCGTTCGGGGATATGCCCAACGACATCGAGATGCTGTCGTGGGCCGGGCACGGGGTCGCCATGGGCAATGCGCTGGGGTCGGTCAAGGCGATCGCCGCGGCGGTAACGGAGGCCGTCGACGACGATGGCGTCGCCCGCTACCTCGACGCAGTCTTAGACACCCGCCCCAACTAACCCTAATTGCTACGCGACGGCGGCCCAGCTACCTCGCGCGAGGTTGCTGGGCCGCCGTCAGGTAGCAATTAGGGGCGGGTGTTGGTGGTGCCCTCTGCTTCGAGGAGCGCTGAGTCGAGGCTGAAGTAATCGACCAGTGCTACTGCCAGTCCGTCGTCGTCGACCGAATCGGTGACCACGCTCGCGAGCACCTTGAGTTCGTCCTTCGACTGCCCCATGACGATTCCGTGTTCGACCCATTCGATCATCTCGAGGTCGTTGAGTCCGTCCCCGGCCCCCACAGTGTGAGCGTGCTTGACCCCAAGTTCCTCGGCCACGATCTCCAGACCGCTGGCTTTCGAGACCCCGTCCGGGGCGATGTCGAGCCAGTTGCTCCAGCCCACCGAGTAGCTGACCTCATGCAGTCCGAGCGAGTCCACGGCGGCGGCAAACTCCTCGGCAGTGCCGTTGACCTCACGCATGACGATGCGGGTGGCCCGCTTGGTCAGCAGCTCGTCGAAGTCGACGATGTCGAGTGTGTCGGATTCGGCGAGTTCGCCGACCGGGAACGCCCCGGACGCCCACCGGTGCAGGTCCGGATCCTCGACGAGGAACAGTGCCGTCGGCAGCGCCGCGTGCATCTGCTCGAGCGCATCCTTCGGGTCGAAGGACACGACATGGTGCAGCTCCCACCCCAACGGCAGCTCCGGGTCGAGGCGGACGACGACCGATCCGTTCGAGCACACGATGAAGCCATGTTTGAGGTCGAGCGCGTGGACGACCTCAAGCGCTCCCGGCAGGGCTCGGCCGGTGGAGACCACGAGGTGATGGCCCTCCTCGGCGAGCCGATCGAGCACCTGCTTCACCGACTCCGACAGGGTTCCGTCGTAGCCGACGATCGTGCCGTCGACATCGAGTGCGATGAGGTGCGGGGTCAATGTGTCTCCCAACGTATGCGTGAATCTTCTTGTCGTTCTTCCCGGCGCCGAGGCGACCGAACCCAACCGAGTCCCGCCGAGTTCCGCCGCACGGTCAGTTCCCCGCGTCCCGGCACAGGCTCAGTAGCGCGGTCCTTCCGGTCCCTGTGCGGTCATCCCGCCGAGGTAGGGCCGCAGTGCCTCGGGCACCGTGACCGAACCGTCCGCCTGCTGATGGTTCTCGAGGATCGGCACCAGCCAGCGGGTGTTGGCCATGGTTCCATTGAGGGTGGCGACGGGGCGGGTCGATCCGTCGCGGCGTTCGCGGATCTGCAGGCGGCGTGCCTGGAAAGTCGTGCAGTTCGACGTCGAGGTCAGTTCCCGGTAGGTGCCCTGCGTCGGCACCCAGGCTTCGCAGTCGAACTTGCGGGCGGCCGAATCACCGAGGTCGCCGGCGGCTGTGTCGATGACCCGGTAGGGCAGCTCGCACAGCCCGAGCATCTTCTCCTGCAGTGACAGCATCCGCTCGTGTTCGGCTTCGGCGTCCTCGACCGGGACGTAGGCGAACATCTCGACCTTCTGGAACTGGTGGACGCGGATGATTCCGCGGGTGTCCTTGCCGTAGGAGCCGGCCTCGCGGCGGTAGCAGGAGGAGATGCCGGCGTAGCGCAGCGGACCGTCGGTCAGGTCGATGATCTCGTCCATGTGGTAGCCGGCCAAGGGCACCTCGGAGGTGCCGACGAGGAACAGGTCGTCGGCTTCGAGACGGTACACCTCGTCGGCGTGCTCACCGAGGAACCCGGTGCCGCGCATGACTTCGGGACGCACCAGGGTCGGGGTGATGGTCGGGCTGAACCCGGCCTCCTCGGCGACGTCGCGGGCGAGGTTGAGCAGAGCCATCTCGAGCTTCGCGCCGAAACCGGTGAGGTAGTGGAAACGCGAGCCGGAGACCTTCGTTCCCCGCTGAGTGTCGATGGCCTTCAGCTTCTCGCCGATCTCGAGATGATCGAGCGGTTCGAAGCCGTCCGGGGTGAAGTCGCGGGGAACGCCGACGGTCTTGAGCGTCACGAAGTTCTCTTCGCCGCCGGCAGGGATGCCGTCGATGATGAGGTTCGGGACCTTCGACACGAGCTGGTCGAAGGCGAAAGTGGCTTCTTCGGATTCCGCGGACAGCGACTTCACGGCCTCGGACTTCGCCTTGCCCTCCGCGATGAGTGCCGGCTTGTCCTCCTTCGGCGCCTTCGCGATCTGGGAGGAGAACGACTTCTGATCCGCACGTGCGTCTTCGAAGGCGGTGATGGCCGCACGACGAGCGGAATCGGCGGCGATGACCTCGTCGATGAGCTCGACGGATGCCCCGCGAGCCTCCTGCGATGCCTTGAACAGGGCCGGGTTGTCTCTGAGAAGCGCTAGATCGATCACCCTCTCAGCTTAACGGGCCGGGCGTGTTTTCGACATTCGGCACTCAGCCTGCACACGACCGGGGCACTGTAGATTTGGGACATGATCATCGAGTTGGACCCCCTGATGACCTGGGTCATCGTCATCGGTGCCCTCGCCGTGCTCGTGGCCGCGTTCCTCATCGGCCGCCGCAACGGCGTGCGACGCACACTCAACACGATGAGACGCTACGCCCACCCGGCGAACCTCTCCGACGAGGCGGTCGATGATGCTGCCCGATACCGTGCCGCGCTCATCGTCAATCCCACGAAGACCGATGTGCGCAAATTGGCCGCCACCGCCGAGGCGATCTGTCGATTCGAGGGATGGAACCCTCCGCTCGTGCTCGAGACCACCCCCGAGGATTCCGGTGAGGGGGCCACGGTCCGTGCCCTCGACGAGGGAGTCGACGTCGTCATCGCCGCCGGCGGGGACGGCACCATCCGCGCGGTCGCCTCGGCGCTGGCCGGCACCTCCACTCCGCTGGGGATCGTGCCGCTGGGGACCGGGAATCTGCTCGCCCGCAATATCGACCTCGTCCTCGACAAGACGGAATGGGCGTTGCGGATCGCCCTGTGGGGACGCAACCGGGAGATCGACGTGGGGAAGGCGAAGATCACCCCCGACGGCGATACCCATGTCTTCACCGTGATGACCGGACTCGGCTTCGACGCCGCGGTCATGGCCGATACCAATGACGATCTCAAGGCCCGCCTCGGATGGCTCGCCTACGTCGAAGCGGGATCGCGGAAGCTCACCGGCAAACCCAGTCACGTCAAGGTCACGTTCGACGACGAATATCGGATCTCGGCCAGGGTGCGTTCGGTGCTCGGCGGCAATTGCGGCCGATTGCAGGGAGGCATCCAGCTGCTGCCGCAGGCCGTCATCGACGACGGCATGCTCGACGTGCTCATCGTCAGCCCGAAGAACCTCGGCCAATGGGTCGGCGTGCTCGCATCGATCGCCGGCCGCCGAGCCTCACGCGGGCTGCACACGAACATCCGGAAGTGCCGAAAGGTCGTCATCGAAGCCGGCGACGAGGTCGATATTCAGATCGACGGAGACCCGCTGGGACAGTCGTCCTACCTGGAGATGGAGGTCGACCCCTCCGCCCTGACCGTCCGCGTCCCCACCGTCGAACAGCGCAAGCAGATCCGCGCCGAGGCGTGGCCGGTCTAGCTCAGAACCGCTGAATTCGCGCGGCCGACGCGTCCCCTCGCCGAGGCGGCACTGACAGCCATTCTTTTACCGACGAGTAGGTCACGAAACGGTTAAAGAAATTCACCTAAGTGTTACCGCTTTTAAACCTGAACAAAACGTACAGAAATAGTTTGGAAAACCCTCAGAACCTAGGATGAGTGCCGTATCACACCCCTCGCCACAGAGATTGAAGGCACTCCAATGAAGAAGATCATCCTCGCGCCGGCAGTCGCGCTCGCGTTCACCGGGCTTGTCGCGAGCCCGGTCGCTGCCGCGGAATCGACGTCTGCCCAGTCCGCCTCCACGCAGAAGGCCGAGCAGAAGAAGGTTGAAGCCGCAAAGGCCGAAGCCAAGAAGAAGGAAGAGGCCAAGAAGGCCGCGGCTGAGAAGGCCGAAGCCGAGAAGAAGGCAGCCGCGGAGAAGGCGGCAGCCGAAAAGAAGGCCAAGGAAAAGGCCGAGGCTGCCAAGAAAGCCGCCGACAAGAAGAAGGCGGACGAGAAGAAGGCCGCCGAGGACAAAGCGGATAGGAAGGACGAGGCAAAGAAGCCTCCGAAGAACGTCGATCCGAAGCCCGCTCCTGCCCCCAAGGACGAGGACAAGGACTCCAAGGACGACGACAAGTCCGAGGACAAGGCCAACCCCATCAACGCCTCGGTGCAGGTCACCTCGGGTGAAGTCACCGCCGAGGAGCTCCACGAGGACGGTGTGACCGTCAAAGTCACCGGCCTCGAGAAGGGCGACAAGGTCGCCGCCAAGTCCGGACTGACCGGTCCTGCCGTCACCGCTCAGGGTTCGACCGCGACCCTGAAGCTGCGTTCCTCCAAGAGCGCCGAGTCCCTCACCTCCGGCCAGCAGAGCCTTGCCGTTCAGGTCGAGCGCAAGAATGCACAAAGCGTCACGGAGACAACTAGCTTCTCGTACGCCCCGTTTGCAGATGACGGGACCGCCCCGATCGACGCCAAACTCTCGGTGTCCCCAAACGAGATCACCGCAGAAGATCTCGCCGACGAGAGCAAGGGCGTCGACGTCACTGTTACCGGCCTTGAAAAGGACGACACAGTTTCTGACAGCCTAACCGGCAAAGAGAAGACTGTGCAAGCCGATGGTGATTTCACCTTCAGCGTCTACTACAAAGGCGTCCCCGCGGATCTCGAAAAGGGCCCCGTCGATTTCACCGTCACCATCGACCGTGAGGACGAGGAATCAAAGACCCTCAACGGCACCATCAACGTCGTCGACGAAACCAGCGAGGTCGACCCGACCGTCAAGGTCGACTCGAAGAAGATCTCCCTCGAGGACTTCAAGAAGGACGGTCTGAAGTTCAGCGGATCCGGGTTCACCCCGAACGGAACCGTCAGCGTCAAGGGCGAGGCTGTCTCAACGCAGCGTGCCGCCGCACCGCAGGCCGACGAACTGCGCGCTGACGAAAACGGTGATGTCGAAGGCGTTGTGACCGCTCCCGAATCTCTCGAAGCCGGCACCTACTCGCTGACTTTCATCGACGATGAGACCAGCACCGCCAGCAACTCCGTCGAGGTCACCGTCACCGACGAAGACGAGGACGCCGTCGATCCGATCGATGCTTCGCTCAAGGTCGATCCTAAGGAGATCACCGCAGAGGATCTCGCCAACAAGGACAAGGGCGTGACAGTCACCGTCTCCGGCGTGAAGAAGGGCGACACGATCACCGACTCGCTCACCGGCAAGAGTGAGACCGCAGAGGCTGACGGTGACTACAAGCTCCACCTCTGGTACGAAGGCAACCCCGCGAACCTCGAGGTCGGCAAGGTTCCGTTCACCGTCACCATCGACCGCGAAGGCACCGAGTCGGAGACTCTCAACGGCAACATCAACGTTGTCGGTGAAGACGATGGTGAGACCGAGGCTCCCGCCGAGGCGACCTTCAAGGTCTCACCGAAGACGATCGAGGCGGCGGACTTCGCCAACGAGAAGAAGGGCGTCACCCTCGCCGTCGAGAACTGCGAGCCCGGCGCAGATGTCCACTTCGAGGTCAACCCGAAGGGCATCAACGTCACGGCCTATGAGAACACCGTCAAAGCTGACGACGAAGGCAATGCCTCGGTCAACGTCTTCGGCACCTCGTCGGATGTCTCCGCCTACGTCGGTGCGTACACCGCAACCGCAACTTGCGGCGACGACACCATGAAAGACTCCTTCACAGTTACCGAAGGCGCCAATGGCGGCGGATCTGACGGCGGGGACAACGGCAATGCCGGCAACGGCGGTGGAGATGACGGCAGCCAGCTGCCTCGCACCGGTGCCGACCTCGGTGGACTGACGACGGGAGCCCTGCTCCTCCTCGTCGGTGGTGCCGCGATCGCACTGACCGGCCGCAAGAACAAGTTCGGACAGACTCCGACGAGCTTCTGATCCGAGCCAGGCGGATGACCTGAATCGAGAGGGAGGGGCGGCTCAGCACACGCTGAGCCGCCCCTCCTTCTGTTCTGCAGTCTGTGACGAACCGGGTGTTCAGGGTGAATGAAGAATGAACTCTGCAACAGAGCCGACGTCAGTGCTGAACAAAACGACCACAACTATGTGTGTGGTGAATGTTGCATTACTGTTACATTCGTAATACTTCACACCCACCTGTAATTTTCTAAGGAAATACATGAAGAAGCTCGCCCTCGCCCCCGCGGTGGCCATCGCCATCACCGGCCTGGCCGCACCCCCAGTCATCGCTGCTCCCGGTTCGGACAGCTACTCGCACACTGTCGTCAAGAACTCCGGCGACGCCCAGGAGAGCACTCCTTCGGAGTCGCCTGAGGCTGAGGCGCAGGCCATCGAAGCGAAGGTGACAACCTCCCCCAAGGAGATCACCGCCGAGGACCTCGCCAACAAGGACAAGGGAATCGTCGTCACGATCACCGGTCTTGAAGCCGGAGACAAGATCTCGGATTCGCTCACCGGCGAAGCCGGAACTGCTGAGGGCGATACCTTCGAATACAACATCTACTCGACTCAGCCCGCCGAAGACATCGAGAACGGCAAGGTCGACTTCTCCGTCACGATCACTCGCGATGGCGAGGAGCGCACCTATGACGGGCTGAGCTTCTCCGTCGTCGACGACACAGACGAGCCCGAGGCTCCCGAGGTCGACCCGAAGGTCTCGCTCAACGCCGACAAGTTCACGGAGAGCGAGTTCGCAGAGAACGGCATCAAGGTCACCGGTGAGGGCTTCACCCCGAACAGCAAGGTCACCGTCGTCGGCGGCAACGCAACGTCGCCGTTCGCGACCAATGAAGTCGAAGCCGACGACGAAGGAAAGATCTCCGCAACCCTGAAGTTTGAGGGCGACGAGGCGCTTCCGGCCGGCGACTACTCCGTCTGGGGCGTCGACCAGGAGTCGGAAACCAACTCCCCGGCTCAGGACTTCGTCATCACCGAAGACGAAACCGAAGAGCCCACCGCTCCGGTTGAAGAAGCCAAGCTGACCGTCTCCCCCGAGTCGATCACGCCTGCTGACTTCGTCAAGGAAGACAAGGGCGTTACCCTCGCCGTCGAGAACTGCGAACCCGGTGAAGACGTCCGCTTCCTCGTCAATCCCAAGGGCGAGTCGAGCGTCACCGCCTTCGAAAAGACCGTCCAGGCTGACGACGAAGGCAAGGCCAACGTCAACGTCTATGGCACCAGCGCCTCCAACGCATCGGCCTACGTCGGCGAATACGACGTCACCGTCACCTGCGGCGATGACGAACTGACCGGTGACTTCTCGGTCGAGGAAGACCCGAACGCCGGTGGCGGCGACGGCAATGAAGACGGTAACGGCGGAAACGATGATGGCGACAACGGAGACGCCGGCAACGGCGGCGACCTGCCCCGCACCGGTACCGAGCTGACCGGCCTGGTCGGCGGCGCCGGCCTCCTCCTCATCGGTGGAGTTGCAGTCGCCATGACCATGCGCCGCAAGAAGGTTGCCAAAGATCCCGCTGAGATCTGATAGCGACCGACTTGAGAACATGCCGGCTCGACTGAGGCGGGCGTGAGTCGAAGAAGGGCGCGAACCCAGTTGGGTTCGCGCCCTTCTTCTTTTCGCTGCAACAAAGCAGAAGACAGCTCATTCCATGCGGTCGTACCTCGAGCGCAGGGCGAGGAAGACCCCGTAGAGGACCAGGCCGAGACCCACGGCCAACAGCAGATACGGCCCGAACGGCTGATCGCGCATGCCCTTGAGCGCACCGTCGATACCAGTGAACTCCTCCGGATCACCGGTCGCCGCAGACACCACGATGAGGATGCCCACCGACAGCAGCGTCGCACCTTTGCCCAGATACCCGACAACACCGGTGAATCCGACGAGGAAGCGGGTGAACGCGCTGCGCGGCCGACGAAGCTCATCTTTCCACTTCCGGCGCAGACCATTGATACAGAACACGATGCCGATGAGCGCAATCACGGCGCCGGCAGCCATGAGGATATACAGTCCGCCCGGGGCCTTCGCCACGGTCGTCGAGGCCTGTGAGCTCACTTTGCCCGAGTCCGATCCTCCGCCGAAGACGAACTGGGAGAAGGTCGCGGCAACCACAACATAGGCAATGGCAGAACCGACCGTCGAGAAGAAGTCGATCCACTGTTTCCTCCCCTGCTTCTCCTGCGGGTCGCGAGTTCCGGCACCGCGCAGCGACGACGCACCGAAGAACGCGTTGACCAAGCACCACAACGCCATCAGCGCACAGCCGAGGAAGCAGATCACGATCAGCACCAGGCCGAAGGGCTGTGAAGCGATCTGTCCGACCGCTCCGGCCTGGTCGGCTTCGCCGCCGCCCTGCCCCAGGCCGATCGTCACGGCCGTCGCACCGAGGATCGCGTGGACCAACCCATTGGCAATGAAGCCCGCGCGGGCCACACGCTCGAACCAGCGGCTGTCCGCGGCTTCCTGAGCCGCCGAATCGGCACTGTCGGCGACCTGTCGAACCTTCTCTTTCTCGTTCACAGAGTCAGTGTCGCACAACACGTGTACTTTTCTGCGCCGCAATGAACTGGATTCGTCGAGCAACGCGAAAAGGCGGAGTGCGCACCGAAAGTTCGGTTCGCACTCCGCCTCGACGCTGTTCTCAGCGTCCCAGTCGGGCCTCGTCAGGATCAGCCGCGTCGGTACCGGTTGTACAGCACCAGAGCTCCCGGCTCAGGGCGACCCTGTGGGCGTCGTCCCCTCGAGATCGAGACGACGTCTCCGCCCACGGTTCCGGCCGCGAAGACACGCGCATCGCGTTCCTGCACCGACCGGCGTGCCCGAACCTCGTCCTCAAGCTCCTCGTTGCGGCTCTTGAGCGCATCGACCTGATTCTGCAGGTCGATGATCTTCTTGATCCCGACGAGGTTGACTCCCTCGTCCTGCGACAGCTGCTGGATCAGTCGCAGCTTGGCGATGTCCTTCCCGGAATAACGCCGGCCCCGGCCCGCAGTGCGTTCCGGAGAGACGAGACCCAGTCGGTCATACTGCCGCAGCGTCTGCGGGTGCATGCCCGCCAGATCCGCGGCCACCGAGATGACATACACCGCCGCACTCGATGAAATGTGCATTGTGATTCACCACCTCAGCTGGCCTTGGCTTTGTCCAGCAAGCCGGCGCGTGGGTCCTCACCTTCAGTGGCGGCCTTGAACGACTCGACCGCTTGCTTGGCTTCCTTGGACAGGTTCTTCGGCGCCACGATCTCGACTGTCGCCAGCAGATCGCCGGTGCCCTTCTTCGTCTTCACACCTTTGCCCCGCACGCGCAGGGTCCGTCCCGACGGTGTACCCGGTGCGACCTTGACCTTGACGGGCATCCCGCCCAGAGTCGGCACCTTGACCTCGGCGCCGAGGGCCGCCTCGTCGAAGCTGATCGGCAGATCCATCCGCAGGTTGTCACCATCGCGGGTGAAGACCGGGTGCGGGCTCACGTGCACGGTGAGGATGACGTCTCCGGGCTCGCCGCCGTTGGGGCTGGCCTTGCCCTTGCCGGCCAGGCGGATCTTCTGTCCGTCCTTGACCCCGATCGGGGTGCGCACGGTCAGCGGCTTCCCGCCGGGCATGTTCAGCTTCACCGAGGCGCCGTCGATGGCTTCGGTGAACGACAGCGTCGTGCTCGACTTGATGTCGCCGCCCTTGACCGGAGGCTGGTAGCCGCCGTATCCGCCGCCACCGCCGAAGCCTCCGCCGAATCCGCCGAGCAGATCCGCCAGGTCCGGGGGAACGTCTCCCCCACCGCCGTAGGTCGTGCGGGTCCGGGTGCGTCCGCCGCCTCCGAAGAGGTCGGAGAACACGTCGTCGAATCCGCCGCCGGCAGCCCCGCCGGGTCCACCGGAACCGGCGCTGAACCTGGCGCCGCCGCCCATGGCACGGACCTGATCGTACTGGGCCCGGGATTCCTTGTCGGAGAGCACCTGGTGGGCCTGGCCGATCTCCTTGAACTTCTCCTCGGCCTTCTCATCACCGGGGTTGGCGTCCGGGTGATACTTGCGCGCGAGCTTGCGATAAGCCTTCTTGATCTCGGCGTCGGAAGCATCCTTGGAGACGCCGAGGGTTTTGTAGAAGTCCTTGTCGAACCAATCATTCTGAGGTCCGGTATTCACCTGGCACCTCCTTTCCTTCCAATCAATCCTGTCATCAGGGTATTCACTTGTCCTCTCACAATCCGCATCCCCGGGGCGATGCCCCGAAGATCCGGACCGCCGCCGAGGCGGTTCCCCGGCCCCGCACGTCGGTGAACCGGCGTGCGGGGCGGGCGGCCGCCTCGGCGATCATGGTCGCTGCTCAGTCCTCCGGCTGCTGGACACCGACGCGGGCGGCGCGGATGATGCGCTCCCCGATCCGGTAGCCCGGCTGCATGACCAGGAAGAGCGTCGGATTCTCGACCTCATCCGAAGGCTGCTGCATGAGCGCCTCGTGGATGTTCGGATCGAACTCGTCGCCGACCTCTCCGTACTGTTCGACGCCGAGCTTGTTCAGCGATTCGACGAGCTTGTTCACGTGGGTCTCGAAGGGCCCGGTGACATCGCCGTTGTCGCGAGCGAGCTTGACCTCGTCGAGCACGGGAATCAGGGCCTCGACGACCTTGATCGTGCCGCCGAGCGCCGCACGCTCACGTTCGCGGTCGGCCCGCATCCGGTAGGCCGCATATTCGGCGTTGATGCGCTTGAGGTCGGCCAGGTATCCCGCTGCCTCAGAACCCGGTTCGGGCTCGGCCTCCGGCTCGATGTCCTCGAGACCCGAGGCATCGGACGGGATGTCCACACCGAGGTCGCTGGCATCGGCCGCGGCAGCCTGTTCGGCATTCGGGTCCGCGGTCGGCTCCTCGCCGGCCCCGGCCGAGGCCGACTGGGCGTCGGCCTCGGGACGGACCTCACCGGTGTTCGGATCGACCCGGCGCTTGTCACTGAAGGTGAAGCCTGGCTCCTCGGACGACTTGTCGTTGCCCTCGGCAGTCATTACTTCTTCTCCTCATCCTCATCGTCGACAACTTCGGCGTCGACGACATCGTCGTCTGCGCTCGCATCGGCTGCGCCTTCACCGGCAGCTTCGGCGCCTTCGGCACCGCCCTGCTGGCTGTAGATGGCTTCGCCGATCTTCTGCTGGTTCTCCACGAGCTTGTCGTAGGCGCTCTTCACGGCGTCGTCGTCTTCACCCTTGAGGGCTTCCTTGACGGCGTCGACATCGCCCTGCATCTCGGTCTTGAGCTCTTCCGGCAGCTTGTCGGCATTGTCGGTCAGCAGCTTCTCGGTCTGGTAGGCGAGGTTCTCCGCATTGTTGCGGACGTCGGCAGCCTCACGGCGCTTCTTGTCCTCTTCTGCGTGCTCCTCGGCCTCGCGGACCATGCGGTCGATGTCTTCCTTCGGCAGTGCGGAACCGCCGGTGATCGTCATCGACTGCTCGGTGCCGGTGCCCTTGTCGGTGGCCGACACGTGGACGATGCCGTTGGCGTCGATGTCGAAGGCGACCTCGATCTGCGGCACACCGCGCGGAGCCGGAGCGATACCGGTCAGCTCGAAGGTGCCGAGGTTCTTGTTGTCGCGAGTGAACTCACGCTCACCCTGGAAGACCTGGATCGACACGGAGGGCTGGTTGTCCTCAGCGGTGGTGAAGGTCTCCGAGCGCTTGGTCGGGATCGGGGTGTTGCGCTCGATGAGCTTGGTCATCACGCCGCCCTTGGTCTCGAGTCCGAGCGAGAGCGGGGTGACGTCGATGAGCAGGACGTCCTTGCGCTCACCCACGAGGACACCGGCCTGAACGGCGGCGCCGATGGCGACGACCTCATCGGGGTTGACGCCCTTGTTGGGCTCCTTGCCTCCGGTGAGTTCGGTGACGACGGCGGAGACGCCGGGCATACGGGTCGAACCGCCCACGAGGACGACGTGGTCGATGTCGCTGACGGAGACACCGGCGTCCTTCATGACTGCGTGGAACGGAGCCTTGGTGCGCTCGAGGAGGTCCTTGGTCAGGTCCTCGAACTTCGCACGGGTGAGGGTCTCATCCAGGTGGATGGGTCCGTTCTCGCTCATCGACAGGTACTGCAGCGAGATGTTCGTGCTGGTGGCCGAGGACAGTTCCTTCTTGGCCTGCTCTGCGGCTTCCTTGAGGCGCTGCAGAGCGGTGGCATCCTTGGTCAGGTCCACGCCGTAGTTGTTCTTGACCTGCTCGACCAGCCAGTCGACGATGCGCTGATCCCAGTCGTCACCGCCGAGGCGGTTGTCACCGGAGGTCGCACGGACCTGAATGGTGGAGAAGTCGTCTTCGTCCTTGCCGACTTCCAGCAGGGAGACGTCGAAGGTACCGCCACCGAGGTCGAAGACGAGGATGAGCTCGTCTTCCTTGCCGCGCTCGAGGCCGTAGGCAAGAGCGGCAGCAGTGGGTTCGTTGATGATGCGCGAGACGTTGAGGCCGGCGATCTCACCGGCATCCTTGGTTGCCTGGCGCTCAGCATCGTTGAAGTATGCGGGAACGGTGATCACCGCGTCGGTGACCTTCTCCTGCAGGTACTCTTCGGCGTCGTGCTTGAGCTTCTGAAGGATGCGGGCCGAAACTTCGGGGGCCGTCATCTTCTTGCCGCCGATCTCGGTGGACCAGTCGGTGCCCATGTGGCGCTTGACCGATGCGACGGTGTTCTTGATGTTCGTGACGGCCTGGCGCTTGGCGATCTCACCGACGAGGGAGTCGCCGTTCTTGTTGACTGCGACGACGGACGGGGTCGTGCGACCGCCTTCCGCGTTTGCGATGACCTTCGGGTCGCCGCCCTCGAGGACGGTGACGACGGAGTTCGTGGTTCCGAGGTCGATTCCGACTGCACGTGCCATAGTTTTCTCTCCTTACAGATCGTGAGTTCCTGCGACTCGAATGTGTGCGATCGGGCGGCTCCGGTTCTTGAGTCAGAACCACTCGACCGCACACATTGAGCCAACCGGACTCAAGTATTCTCTTCGAGGTTCCGACCGTCAAGTCGGCCTCATCAAAGTTGCGTACACCAGACTCAACTTTGCTGAGGATGGTTTTATTCCGGCGGGAGAGGATTTCTTTTCAGACAGCCGCTGTAGGATCTCGGATTTCGTGTCGGAATCTCAATTTCGCGTCGGAGGCGTGTCGGTGTTCCCAGTTTCATGTCGGTGCGAGGATGCTGGAAACATGACAACGAAGACGTTGCTGGACACGGAACTGATGTACCTCACCGAGGAGGGCACATCGGCAGCCACCACTGTGGGCGCTGTGGACAGCACCCGACTTTCGAAGGGACTACCGGTCCGGTCGCCCAGATCATACGCGCGTCAACGTCACTACCCCGGTTTGTTTTGGTCCGCGACCACAAACGACCATATACCGTTCGAAAGCCGGTTAGAACTCGATCGATTGTGGTTGGCGGACTTCGAGTGGAAACCAAACCATGGGTCAGGTCAGAGTCAAACAAACCTTCAGCATTCCCTTCGTTTGACCTGAACCTCGGTTCAGGGGTGAAGCTTGAGGCATGAGTGAACGAGATGAGCTGTTTGGGATTGCCGAGGTCTCGGCACGGATCGGTCTGGAACCGGACACGATACGATACTTCGAGCGCCAGAGGGTCATACCGTCTCCACGACGCGACAGTGCGGGACACCGTCAGTACACGACGGCCGACGTCGAGTTGATCCGCATGCTGGTTCATCTCCGTGAGACGGGGATGCCTCTGGCTGATATCGCGCAGTTCACGGGCGCAGACAACAAGGTGGCTGATCTGGCCGGACTTCGAGTGGAGTTACTGACAGCCCATCGCCGTCGCGTCCAGGATAGGCGTGAGGAGCTCGACCGAGCGCTCGATGTAATTACGCGGAAGATCATGGATTTCAGCGATCGAATCACCGGTTCGGTGAACCTTCTCGAGCGAACAGATTGCACGATTGCGTTCGACGTCCAGGGGGAGGGGCCTCTGTTGTTCCTGGTCGGTGCGCCGGCGGGGCGGGCTGGTTTCGCACCGCTAGCGCATGAGCTTTCCGACCGTTATACCGTCGTCACCCATGACCCGCGTGGTGTCGGTGCCAGTCGTGCAGTCCTGGGGATGGCTGCACCCACGCCCGAGGTACTTGCCGAGGATCTTGCTGCGCTTGTTGACCGGCTCACCGGAGGGCCCGCCCTATTCGTCGGAACCAGTGGCGGCGCCGTGACGCTGTTGGAACTGGCCAAGCAGTATTCTGAAATGGTTGGCCGGGCCGTGTTGCATGAGCCGCCGCTCGTGTCCCTCGTGGCTGATTCGAAGCTAGCGGACAGAGCTGCAGCGGTGTTTGAAGCCGCGGAGGCTGATCCCCAGCGGGCAGTGCAGGAGTTCTTTGATCTCAGTGGCGCCGCCCACCATACGGGACCAGATCAGACACCTCCCGCCCATATGTCCATGCCCGAGCTACCTGCCGAGGAACTCGAAAAGAATCGCTACTTTCTAGGGCAGATGGCCGGTCCATCAGTCTTTTACGTACCCGATATTGAGGCCATCCGACGTGTTGCGATTACGCTGTGTGCAGGCTCACTGAGCCATCATCAACTCGCGCGGCGGGCAACCCAAATACTCGCTGAACGTCTAGGACTGCCCCTAGTCGACATGCCAGGTAACCACCTCGGCGCAAGCTCAGAGCCGTCAGAATTCGCAAAAGACCTCAAGCGCCTGCTCGAACCCTGAGCACTACCCGCGGCCCTTCCTAGGCCGAACGGCCCAGGACCACGGCCCCGCTGGAGCTCTTGACCGTTGAGGCGGAATGCCCGCTCTCCCACACGTTGAGGGGGCGCTTAATCGTTCCGGTGGTGGTCTTCTTAGCCCTGATATGTCCAAACGAGGGCGGCGCACGGAGCCGCAGCCCAGTTTCTCGTACAGCTAGGCGGTGGAGGCGGGGTCGAGGCCCCGCTCGTCGCGAATGAGCGTCATCGACCAGAACAAGGCTCGGCGATTCCTAGCGATTCTCTTCCACGACCACTCGACGACCTTATGGGCGTGCACGAGACGCCCCAGCACTCGCAGATAGCGGTGAAGCGCCCTGGGGTTCGCTCCAGGTCTTAGCCTTGATCCACCGATGCGAGTAGCCAGACCGGGCCCCGCGTGAAATAGAAATACCCCTCCTGAGCTGGGAAAATAATGATGTTCTAAGTCTCCATATCCCGCTCAGAAAGGGGCACCTCTCAAGTGCTATTCAATCACTCCCCCACGACTGTGTCCCACTCTTTCGACGACACGAATCTCACCGCTGCCACCGGGCTCGTCCCGATCATGGCCCTGGCCCAGAACGCCGGCTTGCCAGACCTCGCCGAAAACCGTCTGACCGTGACCACCACCGGGGCCGATAAGGGCGCGAATCCGGCAGCGAAGCTGGCCACACTGGTTGCGGGAATGGCTGCCGGGGCCGACTCGATCGATGACATGAACATTCTCCGCCACGGCGGCATGAAACACCCCTTCGACCGCGTCTATGCCCCTTCGACTTTGGGCTCGTTCCTCCGCTCGTTCGCCTTCGGCCACGTGAAACAACTCGACGCCATCTCCTCCCGCTTCCTGACCAATCTCAATGAACACACGCCTCTGCTGCCCGCCAGTCAGGAGAACGCGCAATCATCGACAGTCTTCGTCGATGTCGACGACACCGTCATCGACATTCACTCTGCGTCGAAGCAGGGAGCTGGGTTCGGCTACCAGGGCAGTCGCGGCCTCAACACGCTATTGGCTACCGCGTCAACCAGCAGCTCCAACCAGCTCATCGTGGGCCAGCGCCTGCGCAAAGGCTCGACCTTCTCAGCACGTGGTGCTGATAAGTTCGTCTCCGACGCTCTGGCCACCACCAAACGCATCAACCCTGGTGCTGCGGTGCTCGTTCGCGCTGACTCGGCGTACTACTCATCGACCGTGACCAAAGCCGCCCATGATGCCGGGGCTCATGTGTCGATCACCGTGCGCATGGACAAGCGGGTCAAAGCAGCGATCGGAACAATCAGCGATGACGCATGGACTGGCATCGAGTATCCCGAAGCGATCTACGACGAGGACTCCGGAGCCTGGGTCAGTAAGGCTGAAGTCGCCGAGGTTCCGTTCACCGCGTTCACCTCGAAGAAGAAGTCCCTGCACACCACTGGCCGCTTGGTCGTCCGCCGTATCCCGGAGCTCAACGAGACCAAACGCGCTGCCGGGCAGAATCCGTTATCCGACTTGTTCCGCTATCACGCGTTCTTCACCACCGTCGACCGGGATCGTTTCGACACTGTCGCTGCTGATCACATGCACCGCAAGCACGCGATCATCGAGCAGATCAATGCGGAGCTGAAGAACGGTGCCCTGGCGCATATGCCCTCCGGGGTGTTCAACGCCAACGCCGCCTGGGTGACGATCACAGCGATCACTCACAACCTGCTGCGGGCCGCTGCCGGACTCATCGGCGGACGGATGAGCAAAGTACGCGCCCAGACACTGCGAACACGGATCATCAGCATCCCGGCCCGGATTGCTCACCGTGCCAGGAAGCTGATCCTGCACCTGCCCACGAAGTGGCCGTGGGCGACGGACTTCGCACGACTCTGGCAAGCGGTTCTGAGTCCACCGACGACGGTATTGTCCTGACCGATCCGCTCCTGCTCGAGCACAACGCCGCAGGGTCTGGAGGAGACCTTGGGAAACATTTGTGGAAGAGACCGGTGAGAGACCGAGACGCTACCTCCTGCCCGCACGTCATGCTCGCGCTCGAATCCAGCCGCACCCCTTGCCTGCAAGCAGATCGGTGGATCAAGGCTAAGTGGTGGGGCACTCAGCAGACTCGGCCGACTTGACTTCAACAAGCCAAGCATCTCCCGTCAGAGAGGCACTGCCATACACCGCCCAACCGAGCGATCACGTGAAATTTCCAGGCTAGTTGCGAGCAGTCGCCACCAAAGCCAAGAAGAAGTCGCTGATACCGGCCAAGCCCGCAGACAGGCATACCCTGCCAGCCACAGCACCCTCTATGGATCAAACATGCGAATGGTCTGCTCGAACGAGTCATCGACGCGCCGGACGAGATCAATACTGTCGATGGAACCATGGTATCTTGCGGCCCGAAAGACTCCGAAGGCGATCTCCGTCGACAACCTCGCCTCTTGCGTCGTGGCGCCACACTCTTTCAAGGCTTCAGCGAGAACTCCGCTCAACCACAGCAGTTTCCGCTCTTCGCGGTCCCTGAGAGACTGATTCTCAGCCACGAGGCGAGACCGCAGTGCAAACCGCTCCCCGCCAGCGACCAGGTGGACAGAAACCGCTCGTAAGGCGCAACGCGCCCGATGAAATGGAGTCGATGTCGGTGATGTACCGACCCTTGACGCCTCCGCAACGAGCAGTTCTGCTACTTGCCCTTCGTCGGCGAAGAGCACTTCCTGCTTATCGCCGAAATACCGGAAGAACGTCGTCCGCCCCACCGCGGCACGCTCAGCAATCTCGGAAACGCTAACGGCATCAAAATCGCATTCAGCGAAGAGGTCATACGCAGCGTCAATGATGGCCTGCCGTATCCGCGACTGAGAGCGGGCACGCAGAGAGGACGGTGTTGTCATGAGATCAGGTTAGTCTTATTATGTACCCAGTACCAACTGGTACTCAGTACCAGAATTGAGCCACGCAGACCGTGCCTTCCCCTCACGGCCACTGGCCCAGTTGCACTGGACAGCCTTCCGTTTACTAGGAGTTCCCGTGATCCATCACGTCATCCGTTTCAATATCAAGTCGGGAGTTTCAGACGAACAGCTCGACAACCTTCTCAACAGCCTGAGAAGACAGGCTGTCGCGGTGCCGGCTGTGGTCTCCGCGCACGTTGGACGGGCCCACGGTGAGGACCGCGCCTGGGGAGCGAATTTCATACTCAACGACCTCGACGCCTACTGGCAGTTCATCACCCATCCGGCCCATTTGGAGACGGACAGACTCGGCTGGCCCCTGCTCGACGATTTCACAATGTTCGACATCACCGACGACACCGACCCGACGATCGGCGACGCGATCGCAGGACTGCACGAACGTCGATTGCGAGAATTCCCAGAACTGGTGGACGTGGTCGCGCCACCGCGCGATCCGTGCCAGGCAAACGCTTAGTCAGGACTTGTCATCAGACCTCACGCACCCTCTATCCGACCAGCGATCACGTATGCGCAGAAGGCGAAGGCCCATATGAAAGCAGTCATCCACACGCGGTACGGCGACTCAACGGTTCTCGAATACGTCGACGTCGAGGTACCCGCCCCAGGAGCCGGAGAAGTCCGAGTCAAGATCGTCGTCTCCGGAGTCAATCCGACGGACTGGAAAGGACGAGCAGGCGGGCCCTCCTCGACGTCGACGCCCGGCGAAGCCCGTGTACCCAACCAGGATGGCTCCGGGATCGTCGATTCCATCGGCCCCGGAGTCGAGGGCCTTACCGTGGGCGACCGCGTCTGGGTCCACCTCGCCGCTCACGAGCGCCCCACAGGGACCGCGCAGGAATACACTGTCCTGCCACAAGAAAGGGTCGTCCACCTCCCAGACACCGCAAGCTTCGATGTCGGCGCCGCTCTCGGCGTGCCCGCCATGACGGCCCACAGGGCATTGACCGTTTCCGACTCGGGACCAGCACGGCTCGGGCCGGGAACTCTTCAAGGACGAACCATCCTGGTGACCGGCGGCGCAGGGGCCGTCGGGCATGCTGCCATCCAACTGGCGCGTTGGTCCGGAGCCGAAGTGATCACCACTGTCAGTTCCCGGCGAAAGGCCGCACTCGCCTCAGCCGCGGGAGCAGATCACGTCATCAACTATCGAGAGGGCGCTGCCGCCGCTGAAATCCGGAAGATCGCAGCCAACGGCGTGGACCAGATCGTTGAGGTTGCGCCGAGTGCCAACGCCGCACTCGATTCTCAGGTGCTGGCCAATCATGGAACAGTCGCAGTCTATGCGACCGAAGGCCAGCCGTTGAACCTCGATGTCTGGCCACATCTTGCGACGAACACGCGGTATCAGTTCGTCCTCTTGTACACGGTTGGCAACACAGCACTGAGGGCCGCCGCCGACGATATCGTCAACGCACTCAAGGACCGGGCATTGCCCGTGGGCGAAGAAGCCGGACTGCCTCTGACACGATTCGAGCTGGACCGGACTTCCGACGCTCACGACGCTGTTCAAGCCAATGCCATCGGCAAGGTCCTCATCGACGTCTCGTCTCATCCATTCGGGGCAGATACGACCGCAGGTGCCGAGTGAGATACCTGAGGACCCGGCTCGCTACCCACCGCGCAGTGATCCTGGCTTGGTCGGCGTAGGGCACTTGCCACAGTGAAAGGGATATCGTCATGAGCTGGTTCTACCTTGCTATCGCCGTCGTCTTTGAGATCGCCGTCGGGATTTCTGCCGGCAAAGCAAACGGTTTCACCGACCTCCGGTGGACCATCGTCACCCTCATCAGCGGCGCGATCGGAACCTACTTCCTCAGCCTCGCCCTGCTCACCTTCGATGTCGGCATCGGTTACTCACTCTGGACCTCACTCGCCGAGGTTGGAATCGTCATTATCGGTGCCCTCATTCTCTCTCAGAAGATCACGTGGAAGAAGGCACTCGGGATCACCGTCGTGATCGCCGGGGTCATCGGCCTCAACTTCTCGGGAACCGCTTGACCCCCCCACTCTTCTCAGCTCAGTAAGGAGGCCTCATGAACGCCCCGGCTCCAGCCGCCGACACCGTTGAGCCCGCAAAGAATGGCCGCGCATGGATCGCATTACTGGTCGCCGGCGGATTCGAGATCGGCTATGCTCTCTCGGTCAACGGCAGCGGAGGTTTCACCGACCCGATTTGGTCTTCTCTTGCGGTGGTGTTCTTCCTTCTAACGATGTTCTTCCTCAGTGTCGCGCTCAAGCATGTGGACGTCGGCATCGGGTACGCGGTCTGGACAGGCATCGGGGCCGTCGGAGCAGCCGTCTTCGGTCCTCTGTTCTTCGACGAGCATCTTACGTGGACCACAGCTATCTGGCTGGCAGTGATTATCGCTGGAGTGGTCTGGCTCAAAATCGCAGACAGCACCAAACCTGGAGTCGACGAACAGGCAACCCGCTGAATATGACACTATCGCTGTCTGTTTCGGGGCAGCTGCGTCCTACCGTGGATGTTTGAACTGGGAAGCACGAGCATGGAGCTTGACAAGTTGGTGAGACATGACGTCTCATGCATGGGTCACATCGCAGGTCAGCGCGGTGCTCGACTGACAAGTTCCGCCAGGTCATACAATAAATGTAGCTTCTCGTTCGAGGTGTCACTTTCTTGGCCATCGCGTGTCAAAATTTCTCACGATCCTGTCAATCGAGGGCCATGAGAACAATTCCTGGCACGAGCACGAGAGAGTCTCGATGCGGCTGAACGGGCGGTCTCCGAGGCGGCGGAGGCGGACGGGCAGATTCGAGGCAGTCTCACGATCGGTGTGATTCCGACGGTGACCACCATCGATATACCTACTGTACTGGAGCTTTTCCATCGCGCCCACCCTGCGGTGCGGATCAAGCTCCGAGGCGGCGGTAGCGATGAGTTCATCACCGCGATCAGCGAGGGCCGTATGGACGTCGCAGTGCTCGGGCTGCCCGACAGCGCACCCCCGAAAGGCGTGAACGCGCGCGTTCTTGCCAGGGAGCGGCTCATCGTCGTCGTCGCCGCTGAACACTCACTGGCTCGGCGTCGCAGACTACGGTTGGAAGACTTGACCGATGAAGTGTTCGTGGACTTTCCCGAGGGAACACCCGGCCTAGTTCCCTCCGACCTCGCATTCCAGGCCGCTGGTGTCCATCGCGAGGTCGCCTTCGAAGCGATGAGCGCCGACCTCATCGTCGACCTGGTCAGGCAGGGCCTCGTGATCGCCCTGCTCTCACCAGCTGTCCTCCCCGCCGGCAGCAACGACCTTCGAACGATCCCGGTGACAGCTGGCCCCACCCGTATCGAGTACCTCGCGTGGAGCAGCTTCAACTCCACCCCCGCAGCAAGAGCATTCCTCGAAAGCCTGCCGATGCCTCAAGCGGGCGACGACACGTAGGTGCATTCGCAGGGAGCCGAATGTCAGTCCACCGGACCTCGCTTCAAAAACGCTTGACAAGATCGACTGCTCCTTCGGGATTCTCGGTTTGCTGGACGAATCCTTCGCTCGTGTACAGATGGATGTTCTTCGTGCTCCGCGATCCGGTGCTGAGCTCTATCCGGTCGCAGGAGCTGGCGAGAGCATCCGTCGCGTGCCGGAGGAGCCAGCGCCCGATTCCCCGTCCGTAGAGATCGGGAACGACGGCGAGTCTGCCGATGTACCCTGTTCGCGATGCGCGTCGAGCGCGAACCATTCCGATGAGACGACCGTGGAGCCAGAGTCCGATCGTCTCCCAGTCGGTGAGCCAGGCCTGCACGTCGTCGAGGGTCTCGGTGAACGGAGTGAGGTCTAGTGTTTCGTTGCTCAACGCCTCGTCGACCCAGCAGCATCGCTGCAGAACCAGTACATGAGGTGCGTCGTTGGGAGTCAACGGGCGTGTATAGCTACCGGGCAGCGGCCCAACTCCGTTACCTGGCCGTGCAGCCTCCCGCATGGGCTTGAGTGCGTGAGCTAGTCTGATCAGCTCTTCCAGCAAGCTGTTCGCTGACGCGGTCAGCTGTGCGCCCGAGCGCACCCCGGTCGAATCGATCGTGTCTTTCAGGCGCAGGGCGACGGTCGAGCCGAGTGGGACGAGACGAAGTGTCGTTATCACCTGTTTCGCGTGCTGCACGGATCGGGTGCCTGCCGAGGTGTTGCCGTAGCTCACGAACCCCATGGGCTTCCATGCCCATTCTTGGCTCAGGTAGTCGAGGGCGTTCTTGAGCGTCGCGGGCATGCCGTAGTTGTATTCCGGCGTGACCGCGATGAAGCCATCCGCCTCGTCGACGATCTTGCTCCACGCTTTGGTGTGCGGGTTTCGGTAGGCGCCAACAGCAGGATGTTCCTCCTCGTCGAAGAACGGGAGGTCGAGATCGCGCAACGACACATGCTGAAGCTCGACGCCGAGTGCGTCGGCGTCGGGGGTGAGGGTTCGCAGGAGCCAGTCTGCAACCGCCGGGCCCATAGCTCCTGGCCTGGTGCTGCACGTGAGGATCACGACTCTAGGAGATTTTATTGACATGTAAACGAGCATAGATCGTAGAATGATTACATGTCAACGAAAAGGATGGGGTCCGCGGCGCCGTGGTTGAACGAGGATGAGGAAGTCGCCTGGCGCGCGTTTCGTCGCATGACGATCGCAGTGCAGGCCGGTGTGGTGCACGACCTTGCAGCGTCGGGTCTCTCGGAGCCCGACTACGAGGTGCTCAGCACCCTGGTCGAAGCGCCGGAGATGACGAGCACACTGCATGCCCAAGCGCAGAAGATGGGGTGGTCGCGGAGCAGGCTCTCGCGTCACGCCGGCAGGATGGAAGCGCGAGAGCTGATTCGCCGTGATCCCGACCCGGCAGACGGTCGCGGCTGTCTGCTCGTACTCGCCCCCCTCGGTCTCGACGCCCTTCGTGGAGCGACTGCCGTGCACTTGGAATCCGTGTGCCGCCGCTTCGCCGATCGGCTCGACGCGCGCGACCTCCTCGACATCGTGCGAATCTCTGGAAAACTCTCCCATGCTCCAGAGTCGGCTCTATGACACGTAGGCCGTGAGCAGTCTGTCAAGGGCCCGATGAGACTGTCGACGAGCCAGGTCGATGTCGTTCTGTTGGGCTGTCCACAGGGCTGCTTCGTTCATCGCGCCGGAGAGTTGCGCGGTCGACGCATCGAGGATGTCTTCTGCAACTCCTGCCTCACGTAGTGCCTCTCGCAGATGCGTCGCCGAATTCTCTGCGTCAAGTCGGCGCCATTCCTGCCAGCCGATCACTGCTGGTGAATCGATGAGCAGGATGCGCATGGCGGCTCCGTTCGTGATCGCATCGAGGAATGCGTGCGACCCGGCCTTGAGCTGTTCGTGAGGCTGCGGGTCTGCATTCTCGGCCGCCGCGACGACAGCTCGTGCGACGTCGGCTTGGAGTCGGGCGGCGACTTCGCCGAACAGCGCGACCTTGTTCCGGTAGTGGTGGTAGACCGCCCCCCGTGTGACCCCGGCGTCCCGGGCGACATCATCGACGGAGACTTCGCTGAAGCCTCGCGCTGATAAGAGTTTCTTCGCGGAATCGAGGATGCGTTGGGCTGTCTGGGCGGCGTCGGCTGCGGAGGCGCGGGGCATGGTCCTCTTCCTTTACGTACAGTGTGTATGTATGCTGGCTTCGTTACATGCATATCGTACGTAAAGGAGTGCAATGTCCGTCACCAGCCTCTATCCCGTGCTCATGTCTCGCGATGTCGACGCCGCGGCGTCCTTCTACCGCGACTTCATCGGTTTTGAGACGACCTTTGAATCCGACTGGTATGTCAGCTTGCGCTTAGGCGAGTTCGAGCTGGCGATCTTGGCTCACGATCACTCCACGGTGCCGGCCGGATACCGTGAACTTCCCCGAGGAGTGATCGTCAACCTCGAAGTCAGCGACGTCGATGCCGTCCACAAGCAGCTGGCCGGCAGAACAGAGGTGAACGTGGTGTTACCGCTTCGCGACGAGGACTTCGGTCAGCGGCACTTCATCATTGCTGCCCCCGATGGTGTGCTGCTCGACATCATCCAGCCCGTGGCTCCCAGTGAGGACTACGCGAGCGCGTATGTGCAGCCATAGAGGCTCCCGTTCGGCGAGACCCTGGATCCGTTCACCTCAGGTCTCGCCGAAGGGGAACGAAGATGGCGAGAATCGCCGCGATGACCGCGTATGCCACGAGGATCGCAGCGCCGAGCACAGGTGAGACCATCGTCGCAGGCGTCAGCGCTGTCTGGCTCGCGATCGCGCCGGTGAGGAAGTCGAAACTCGTCAGCGATGCCGTCGCGCCGCCCGGCAGGAACGGGTAGATCGCATTGACGCCGGGAACCATCATCAGGACGTACTCGACGAACAGGAAGTAGCCGAGCACGACGCCGATCGCGACGAAGGGTGAACGCGCCAACGCGCCGATCCCTACTCCAAGCAGCATGTAGGCGGCAGCGGCGAGGCTGAGCTGTATGAGTGCCGGTACCAGATTCACCACATTGACGCCCAGCGGTACACCGCGCATCCATGTTGCGACGATCAGGGCGAGGAAGGCCGACAGGGATGCGACCATTCCGTAGACAATGCCCAGCGCTGTGTACACGGCGAGCTTGGCTGTGAGTACTCGACCCCGACGAGGAACGACGAGGAACGTCGTGCCGATCGTGCGGTGTCGATACTCGTTTGTGATCGCGATGGTCCCGATCAGCGCGGGGACGAACAGAAGCACGGTTCCGATGCCGAGCACGAATCCAACGCCTTCGGGGGTGTCGATGTCCGGCATGGGAGGCTGGGCGTTCTGCGGTCCGGTGAGCGCAAGGAGAAGCGGCAATCCGCCACCACACGCGAGCGCAACCAGTGTCGACCGCAGTGCTACTCCGGTGCCGCTCAGTCGCGCGACTTCGCCATAGACGGCATTCATAGGAGGAGTCCTTTCTGCGTGAGGCGCAGGAAGGCTTCTTCGAGGGGAGCATCTTGCGCTACGAGTCGTTCGAGTGCGCCAGCCCAGACGGTGCGGCCTCGGTCGATGAGGATGACGTCGTCGATCGTGTGCTCAACCTCGTTGAGCACATGGCTGGAGAGCAGTACGGCGCGCCGTCAGCATCGGCGAACTCGCGCAGGAATGTGCGAAGCCAGGCGCTTCCGCTTGGGTCGAGACCGTTCGACGGCTCATCGAGCACGAGGATGTCCGGGTCGCCGAGCATCGCGGTGGCCAGCGCGAGGCGCTGGCGCATCCCGGTGGAGAAGGTGCCGATCCGACGATCGGCGTACGACTGCGCCCCCACGAGGGATAACACGGTGTCGACCCGCGACCGGTCCATTCCTCCGAGTGCCACGTACGTGTGAAGGTGAGCGCGTGCCGTCATGCGTGGATGCGCTGAGGCAATGTCCAGGACCGCGCCCACGGTCTTTGCGGGCGCAGGCAGGTGGGCATACGGAAGGCCAGCAATGTGAGCCTCACCGCTGTCGGAGCGAACTAGGCCGAGTAGTGCGCGCATGAGCGTCGATTTCCCTGCCCCATTGGGCCCGAGGAACCCGACGACGCGCCCGTTCTCGACCTTCAAGGTGACATCTTCGAGCGCAACGACTGCCCCGAACCGTTTTGAGAGCGCCTCTACCTCGATCGCAGCGTTCAAGAGTGCACGTCCGATCGGAGGTCTGCCGCGATCGACTCTGCAGCATCGGTGCTCAGGAGGACCTCGTCGAACCCGACGGCGGCCCGGTCGACGGCGATCCGCAGCAGCGGGTGACCGCGCTTCATCGAGACTAGGCGCCGCACTCCCGAAGGGTGTCTGAACGTGCCCAGCTTGCGGTAGCCAGAGATGACGAGACCGGATTTCATCCCGAGGATCTCGGAAGTCCATCCCGGCTCGCTCGTTACACCACGGATCGCCGCCCTCGGAATTGACAGCTTCGGCAAGCCCGTCATCGTCGCCTCCCAGCCGGGAAACTGCACGTGTACTCCCGTTTGGTCGTACGTGATGTTCGTCATCGTTCTCTCCTGATCGCTAGAATAGAATCGTAACGAGAACATTATCATAATGATAACAGTGAGGAGTCAAGGTGCCGGACAAGACTGCTCTGGCAGAGGTCGTGCTGCACCCCGTGCGATTACGGATCATCCAGCAGCTGGGTGGTCGCAACCGCACGACGGCACAGTTGCGCGAGGCGCTCCCGGATATCCCGCAGGCCACGCTCTATCGACATGTAGCGGCCCTCCTCGATGCCGAGGTTGTCGCCGTGGTCAATGAGCGCAGATCTCGTGGCGCGATCGAGCGAACCTTGGCGCTAGGGGACCGGATGGCAGCGATTGACCACGCCGAGCTTTCTGCGATGAGCAGCGCGCAGCTAAACACAGCCTTCCTGACTTTCTTGGGAGACGTCACGGGTGACTTCGATCGTTTCCTCAGCGCGGGTTCTCCCGAAGCCCGTGAGTTGGTCGGTTTCGCGCGAACGCCCTTGTACGTGAACAGGGAGGATCTCGCCACGATCCAGTCCAGCCTCGCCGAGCTACTGGCCCCTTACCTGACGGAACGGGAGGACGGTCAGCAACGCGTCAACCTCGCCACGATCCTCCTTCCGGACCCGTGAACGCGTAAAGAGAACGACGGCAACGCAAAGGAGACAAGATGCCAACGACGAAGCACATCCTTGTGTACTCGGACTCGCTGACCTGGGGCATAGTCCCGACGACTCGGCAGCGACTTCCCTTCGAAGAGCGCTGGCCCGGAGTCCTGCACGCCGCGCTCAACGCGGGAAGGGACGGTCGCATCCGGCTTACGGAGGATTGTCTCAACGGGCGTCGCACCGCCTTCGACGACCCATACAAACCTGGGCGGAACGCCCTCAGCGGCATCCAACAGGTCATAGAAGCGCAATCCCCGCTCGACCTCGTGATTCTCCTACTCGGCACGAACGACTTCCAATCCATGCACCAGCACAAACCCTGGCACTCCGCGATGGGCATCGCAGCGCTCATCAACGCGATCAGGACAGCGCCGATCGAGCCCGGGATGCCTACCCCGCCGATTCTCGTCATCGCGCCCCCGCAGCTTGACAACCCTCGAGGACCGATCGGCCCGAAGTTCGCGGGCGGGGATATCGCCGCACAGGGTCTCGCGCAGGCAATTCGACAGGTCAGCGAAGACACCGACTGCGTCTTTTTCGACTCGAACACGATCACCACCAGCAGCAAGCACGACGGCGTGCATCTCGACGCCGACCAGCACCACGCCCTGGGTGTCGCACTCGCGCCGGTCGTCGCGGACCTGATGGTAGATCGCGATGCTGGCTGAAGCTCCACAGTCAAACAATGCGGGTCATCCGGCCCCTTCTGAGGCGATCAGAGCGTAGTTCCTTACTTTTACCTACTGGGCGCTGCCTAGTTGGTCACATGCAGGAAGACTGTCGGCTACTTTTGCTGAGATAGGACGGTGCGCTGCCCAGACCCTCTCTATATCAACTTGGCGTAGCGCATCTCGCATCGCTCGTAGCGCGTTGTCCGAGTGTCGCAACGTTTTCTGGGTACCTAGTCGAAAGAGGTGCGAAAAATGGTCGTCGTCATTGTCTAGTCCCAAGTGCCTGCGCAGAGCTGTGGCTCGGGTGCGGTTAACGTTTGATTTGTCGGCCAGGTCATATTTTCCCATGTAGAACTTTATCTCCAAGTCGACTTCACGGATGCCGGCCGCTTCGGCTTCAGGGTCATTGGTCGTGTGTAGCGCAGTGCCCTATAGGTCTTTGTGCTCGTCGAGGAAAGCGACGATCACTTCCGTAGGCGGTCGAACTCCGCCTTGCCGAAGTACGCGGTCGCTGACCGGAGGATCTCGTTCGCCTTCTTCAGCCCCCGATTCTCAGCCTCCAGTTGCCGGATCCGAGCTGTGGAGTCGATCGGCGTCGTGGGCAGATCGTCATCTTAAGCGCGCTTGACCCACGTCTGTAGAGCTTCCTTGTGGACACCGGTCTGTTCAGCGATCCGAGCGATCGCCCCGTTGCGCATCGCAGGGTCTCGGCGAGCTTCCACCGCCAACCGTGTGGTACGCGCGTGGAGCTCGGTAGGATCCTTCGGGTTCGGTAAAAGGGCCGTCCTTCCGGATATCTGTCACACCCTCAATCAAACTAAGGACGGTTCAATCTGTGGCTACTCGTTTCCCTTTGTCAAAGACATTCTTGTCTCCAGTAGCGAGCAGCGCTGCTTCGAGGAGCATTTCGAAACAATGCTTAAGATGGATCAAGACTGTGGTCACTCTTCCATTGTTTTCCAGTGCGTTGAACGCTGTGACGCCAGTCCGCAGCGAGGAGATGGCTTTCGCCCTCAGTGTGCGAACGTCGTATGACTTTCATGGCATGATTACAGGTTAAATGAGATCGGATGCACTTCCACCGCCTGTGAGCCCTGATGTTGGCAGGCAGAGGTCAGACATTGAGATCGCTGACGAGCGTGGACCTGGTCAATCCAAGCTCCCTTGACAGTAGGCGGATCCTGCTCGTCGTCGAACACTCGTAGGTGATATGACTTTACCCGAGCGACTTGACCGCAAAGCGGGCGCTCACTCCTTTACGCAATGTTGCACCGCGATAGCTCATCTTTAGGCTTTCATCTACTCTGTGGTAGGTACTGGAAGAAAATGACAACTTAGTGAGACGAAAGTGGTCTCCTCAAGTTGTCATGTCCAAGGTCACCTCGGTGAGCTTCTGACAAGAGTAACGAGATCCTACAGCCGCTGCGGTATCGAGCAGGCCGAGAACATCATCGACAACAGCGTCCCGATGCGACAGCACGACACGATCCCAGGGTTCACCGTCACCGAGGCTGTCACCACGAAGGATGCGCTCGCGCAGTTCGCCCCAGCGCCTCCAATGGCGATCGAAGGCGCGGCCTCTGACGACCCTCTTCCGCTGCGCCTGACCGCGAAGCGCGGAATTTCGATCCGTATCGATGAAGACGATCATCGGTCGATATCCGAGAATCCCTGCGAGGCTCACAATGAGTCGGCGACTCCATCGGCGGGTGCCCGGATCATGGATGACCAGCGGTCCGCCGCCCTTGTTGAGCATGAGCGCAAGCGCGCGGAGGTGGGCGATCGTGTGAAGAATCGGTCGAACGAGCGCGTATGGCAACCACGGCATCCACTGACGCAGCTGACGTCGCACGCCCTCCGGGTCCGCCGACCGCACCCGAGGCGATCGGCCCCGTAATACTCTGAGTGCTTCGGTCTTGCCTGCCCCGGGAACCCCGGCGATGACAACGAGAGGAGTGACCGCAGCACTGCCCGATGGGCCGCTTTCGCGCCCTTTGAAATTCCGGTCGAGTTCCTTAACGAACCCGTCGTCGCCTCTCGCAGCGGCTGCTGATCCCATGGTGACCTCTCCGAGTCAGATGATGAGAGTCAGCATAGAGGCGATTTCTTCGCCGTCACTGCGAAATCTCTCGGAGATTCACTCGCCGAGGTGGTCCTCCAGATCATCGAGGATCTGACCGGCCCCGGTCGGGCCGAGTCCGAGGAACCAGACATCGTCATTGACGCGGATGGCTTTGCTGTCCTTGACCGCGTCGAGACCCTTCCATTGGCTCGATTCGAGTGCCTTCTTCTCCCCGGTCGCCTCCGGATCGCCATAGCTGGTGTAGAAGACATAATCGCCGGCCGCCTGGTCGAGGTTCTCCGGAGAGATCTCGACGGCGAGCTCGTCGACGTCCTGGTTCTTCGGGCGCTTGAACCCGGCATCGTGGAGGATGACTCCGATGAGCGACTGGTTCGCATACAGACGGAGGCGATCAGGCATGAAACGCACGAGCGAGATCGTTGGGTCGCCGTCGACGGAGTCCTCGAGCTCTCCAGCCTCGCGAGCGTACTCCTCAAGCTCCTTCGTCGTCTCGTCTTCCATGCCCATCGCCTCACCCACGAGGCGGAAGTTCTCCTTCCACGGGAAACCGGGACGGATCGAGAACACCGTCGGAGCAATGGAGTCGAGTTCGTCATAGAGTTTGTCGGCGCGCAGCTGGCTGCCGAGGATGAGGTCAGGTTCGAGTGAGGCGATCTTCTCGAGATCAAGCTCCTGAATCGTGCCGACCGTCTCGACTCCCTTGACCTGGTCTTCGAGATAGCTCGGCACCGGGCTGGCGCCTTCGGTCGTCACCATGCCGACGGGTGTGATGCCCAGCGACAGGACATCGTCGAGCTCTCCCGTGTCGAGGACGACGACGCGCTCGGGCTTCTTCTCGATCTCCGTCGCGCCATTGGCATGCTTGACCATCCGCGGGAAGACCCCGGCCTCGGCATCGCTGCCGAGCTTCGCAGTCTCCTCATCAGCAGTGCCGAAGGCCTCGCCTCCTGTCGCAACATCTTTGTTTCCGGCGTCCCCGTCGGCGCCCTTGTCACCCTCGGCGGCACAGCCGACAGCGAGCAGAGCAATAGTCAGAGCTGAGGCGGCCGCAGCAACCGCCCGATTCTTCAGAGTCGATTTCACGAAGATGAGCCTACCCTAAGTGGATACTTCGCTCGACACGCCGCACCTTCCGCTGAATCGCACCACGAATGCAGTCTCCCGGGCCTACTTAGGTTAGGCTCATCTTCGCAAGCGAACATTCTCGAAAGGTCCCCTATGTCCCGCGTCAAACCCGGCAGCACACGCGTATTTGCCGCAGTCACCCTCGCCACCGCTCTCAGCCTCAGCGCCTGCGGCGGGTCCGGCTCTTCCGACTCCGGCAATGGCGACGCCGCCGCCGACGGTCAATGGCCCCTGACGATCACGGACGACGCCGGCCACGAAGTGACCATCGACGAAGCTCCCGAATAGGTCGTCTCCACCTCGGTGACTCTCACCGGCAGCCTCCTCGCCGTCGACGCACCGGTCACCGCCTCCGGGGCCACCATGCCCAACTCCCCCGCTGCCGACGACCAGGGCTTCTTCACGCAGTGGAGCGACGTCGCGAAGGAGAAGGACGTCAAAGCCCTCTACCAGGGCGACCCCGATGTCGAGGCCGTGCTCGCCGAGGAACCCGACCTCATCGTGGTCTCGAAGACCGGCCAGGACTCAGCGAACGCCATCTACGATCAGCTCAGCGACATCGCCCCGACCGTCGTCATCGACTACGGCGACAAGGACTGGCAGGAGGTCACCACCAAGCTCGGTGAGATCACCGGCCACGAGGATGAGGCGAAGAAGGTCAACGACGAATTCGGTTCCCGCGCCGAGGAGGTCAAGTCCGCCATCGACGCCCCGAAGCAGCCGGTCACCGGCATGATCTTCAACGAGAAGGCCAAGGGCGGAGGATCCGGCGCCAGTGCGAACATCTGGACACCGGAATCCGCTCAAGGCAAGCTCCTCCAAGAGGTCGGCTTCGAACTCGCCGAGGTCCCCGAAGGCACAGCCGGCCAAGGAGAAATGGGCAAACGCGCCGATATCGTCGAAGTCACCGGTGAGAACCTGTCGAAGGCCGTCACCGGCGAATCCGTGTTCCTGTTCAACGCGAACGAGAAGACCGCCGCGTCATATGCGAAGAACTCGCTGGTCGAGAGCACACCGGCGGTGAAGAACGATGCCGTCTACCCGATGGGCCTCGACTCATTCCGCCTCGACTACTACTCCGCCACGAACGTCCTCGACCGCATCGAGGACGAATTCGGCAAGTGAGCACCTGAACACGAAACGGACGGCCGGCAACGACGATACTTCTCGCTGCCGGCCGTCCGTTCGCTGCCTATGGAGCCGTCTGGGCGACCCCAGCGGGGCCGACTCGGTGATCTTATTGTCCCCGGCGGGGCCGCCTCGGCGAATCAGCCCTTGGCCGGGCGGGAGCTGATGATCTCCGCGCGCTCGTCGCGGTTGAATTGACGCAGCTGGGTCACATGGGACGGGTTGAGCTCGGAGACATCGGCGACCTGGAGCAGGCGCATGGTGCGCTCGACCTGCTCGCCGAGGATCTCGATCGTCCGGTCCACTCCTGCTCGACCGCCGGCCATGAGGCCGAAGAGGTAGGCGCGGCCGATGAGCGTGAAGTCCGCGCCCAGCGCCAACGACGCGACGATGTCGGCGCCGTTGCGGATTCCGGTGTCGATGATGATCTCCACGTCCTTGCCGATCGCGCGAGCCACCTCGGGGAGGAGTTCGAAGGGCACGGGCGCGCGATCGAGCTGGCGCCCGCCGTGGTTGGACAGGACGATCGAATCGACGCCGAGGTCGGCGAGCTTTTTCGCATCCTCGAGCGTCTGCACGCCCTTGACGGAGAATTTGCCGGGCCACATGGCGCGGATCTCGGCGAGGTCATCGAAGTTGATGGAGGGGTCCATCGCCGAATCGAGGAGCTCGCCGACGGTGCCGCCGGTCTCCGACAGGGACGCGAACTCGAGCTTCGGGGTGGTCAGGAAGTCCCACCACCACCAGGGACGAGGGATGGCGTTGAGGATCGTCTGCGGGGTCAGCTGCGGCGGAATGGAGAAGCCGTTGCGCGTATCGCGCAGTCGGGCACCGGCGACGGGAGCGTCGACGGTGAAGAAGAGAGTGTCGAACCCGGCGTTCTTCGCCCGCTCGACGAGGCCGTAGGAGATGTCGCGCTGCTTCATCACATAGAGCTGGAACCAATTGCGCCCGTGCGGGTTGGTCTTCTTGACGTCCTCGATCGACGTCGTGCCCAGCGTCGAGAGCGTGAACGGGATGCCCGCAGCCCCCGCGGCGCCGGCGCCGGCGGTCTCACCCTCGGTCTGCATGAGTCGGGTGAAGCCGGTCGGCGCGATGCCGAAGGGCATGGCCGAGCTGCCGCCCATGATCTGGGTCGAGGTGTCGACGTTCGTGACGTCCTTGAGGATCGAGGGGTGGAACTCGATATCGCGGAAGGACTGGACCGAGCGCTCCATCGAGATCTCACCCTCGGCGGCCCCATCCGTGTAGTCGAACGCCGCGGCCGGGGTTCGGCGCTTCGCGATCTTGCGCAGGTCCTCGATCGTCAGCGCATTCTCCAAGCGACGCTTCTTCGGGTCGAGTTCGAACTTCTTGAACTTCATCAGCTCGAAGATCTCGGCCGGCTGAGGAATCTGCCTCTTGACCATGTTTTTCGCTCCTTTGATTAGGCGGTGGTTGAGAAGTGGGTGGTGGCTGGTGTGGGTGGTTCGATCGACGTGACGGCACCGCGCGAATTCAGGAGCCGGGGACCATCCAGGACAGCACCGTCGACTGGAGTCCGACGAGCAGACACATGGCGACGAGCATGCCCAGGGACCAGCCGATGACGCGACGGAGGATCGAAGCCTCCTTGCCGAGCAGACCGACGGCGGTGGCCGCGATGGTGAGGTTCTGCGGGCTGACCATCTTGCCGAGGACACCGCCTGAGCTGTTGGCGCCGACGAGCAGCAGCGGGTTGAGCCCGGCCTCGTGTGCGGCGGTCTGCTGCAAGGTCGCGAACAGTGCGTTCGCCGAGGTGTCCGAACCGGTCACAGCAGTGCCCAGCCAGCCGAGGATCGGCGAGAGGAAGGCGAAGAAGGCTCCGGTGCCGGCGATCCAGGTTCCGATGGTGATCGTCTGGCCCGAGAGGTTCATAACATAGGCCAGCGCGAGAACGGAGCCGACGGTGAGGATCGAGAACTTCATCTTCACGACGTTGACGATGAAGACATCGACGGCGTCCTTCGCCGACATCTTGTACACGATCGCGACGATGATGCCGGAGATGAGCAGCAGGGTGCCCGGGGAAGACAGCCATTGGAAGTTGTAGACCGTGCTCGTCGAGACTTCGCCGGCGGCGTTGAGGATGTTCCCATCCAGTCCGGGCCAGGGGATCTTCACATCGGTCGAGGCCAGCCAGTTGTTGAGTACCGGCACGAGTTTGGCCACGGAGAAGATGACGATGACGAGCAGATAGGGAAAGAGCGCGAGGAAGACGCGGGACCCGGTCAGCGGCGCGGTCTCCTTCTTCACATCGGTGGCAACGGCAGCAGAGGCACCGCCGGCATCGGGAGCATCGGCGCCTTCGTGTTCGCGCTCATCGGCCATGCGGTCGAGTGCGTCCTGACCGCCCTTCGGTTTCCAGAAGCGCAGCATGATGACGACGGCTGCGAGGCCGACGAGGGAGGCGATGATGTCGGTGAGTTCGACGGAGAGGAACGTGGCGGAGACCCACTGGGCGAGGCCGAAGGCGATGCCCACGACGAGGGCCAGCGGCCAGATCTGCTTCAGCCCGCGACGCCCGTCGACGAGCAGGACGAGGAAGAGCGGCACGACTGCGGCGAGGAACGGGGTCTGGTGACCGACCATGGCGCCGATGTCCTGGTAGTCGATTCCCGTCAGAGTGCCGGCGGTGATGATCGGGATGGCGATGGCGCCGAAGGCCACGGGGGCGGTGTTGGCAACGAGGACGACGACGGCAGCTCGCATAGCGGTGAAGCCGACGGCGACGAGCATGACACCGGTGATCGCCACCGGGGCGCCGAATCCGGCGAGCGCTTCGAGGAGGCCGCCGAAGCAGAAGGCGACGATGATGGCCTGGATGCGCGGGTCATCGGAGATGACGTTGATGACCAACCGCAGGTCCTCGAAGTGGCCCGAGCGCACGGTGAGTTCGTAGAGCCAGATCGCGGTGATGACGATCCACATGATCGGGAACAGTCCGAAGGCGAACCCCTGTGTCGCCGAGAGCGCGGCGAGTCCGACCGGCATTCCGTAGGCGGCGATCGCGACGATGAGAGCGACGCCGACGGCGGTCAGTCCGGCCCAGTGGGCCTTCCATTTGAGTGCGCCGAGGGTGACGAAGATCGTCAGCAGCGGCAGGATCGCCAGCATGGACGTCCACAGCAGGCTGTCGGCCACCGGTGCGATTTCAGGTGTGTACATGGCTTCTCCAAATCGGCCGGGCCTGCCCACATCGGGTCCGTTCCCCTGTGAACGCGCTCCGAACTCGAACGATCAGAACTTTCAGTATGGCCTTTATGAGGTCAGACCATTAATCTGAGCATAGGACGAGGGTGTGATCTGCGTCAACTGTTTTCTTCCGGCGGCGGTTCCGGTCGCATCCCCACGAGCAGGACGACGAGCAACGAGAGGCATGACATGATGGCGCGGTGGAGACGACCATGAACGATGACACGAACGAGGTCCGCCCGGAACAGACCGGCAGCGCCGAGGCGGCCACCGGTCCCGAATGGAAACCCGTGAACCGGGCGAGCACCTATGAGCTCGTCATCGATGCCATCGAAGAGCAGATCATGACCGGCTCACTGGGCGTCGGAGATCCTCTGCCTGCCGAACGCGACCTGGCGACGAAGCTCGGCGTCAGTCGCGCCAGTGTGCGCGAAGCGCTGCGGGTGCTCGACAGCCTCGGCGTCGTTCGGTCATCTGGCGGGTCCGGTCGTGGTGCCGGCACGTTCATCGCCGCCATGCCCTCGGCCGCGCTCACTCGTTTCCTCCGCCTTCATGTTGCGCTCACGAACTTCAGCATCGATGACGTGACGGAGACGCGCATCCAGCTCGAACGCTCGAGCGCGATTCTCGCGGCGACCCGTGCCGATAAGGACGCACTGGCGGAGGTGAATGCGCAGCTGGCGATGATGGACACTCCCGGCATCAGTTTGGAGACCTTCAACGACGCAGACACCGCCTTCCACGTCGCCATCGCTCAGGCTGCGGGCAATCAGCTGTTCTCCGATCTCACCGGGGCCATCCGCACCTCTCTGCGGAAGTCGATCTTCTCCTCGTTCAGCCGCGTCGACGACCAGCAGGCGCTGATGGCGAAGCTGCAGTCCCAACACCACGGGATCATGGACGCCATCAGCGCCGGTCGCGCCGAGGAGGCTGCGGCCCTGACCGAGGAACACATCCGCTTCGCCGCCTCACGCTTACCCGGCCTCTCCGACACCTAACCCACCCCAATTGCTACCTGACGGCGGCCCAGCAACCTCGCGCGAGGTTGCTGGGCCGCCGTCAGGTAGTAATTAAGGGGTTTACTGGTCGTCGGAACGTTGGGCCACCTCGGCGGTTTCCGCTTCGATCCGCGCTTGGTTCTCGGCCCGTTTCTTGGCGCGCTTCTCCTCCTTATGTGCTGCCCGGACCTCTTTGCGCCGTTCGACGAGGAGGTAGAGAGCGGGGACGAGGATGAGCGTGAGCACCGTCGACGAGGTGAGCCCGCCGATGACGACGATCGCCAGGGGCTGCGAGATGAACACTCCCCCACCGGTCAGCCCCAGCGACATCGGCACGAGGGCGAAGATCGTCGCGGCCGCGGTCATGAGGATCGGGCGCAGGCGCAGTCGGGTGCCGTGGACGATCGCGTCCATGAGGTCGAGCCCGTCCTCACGCAGCTTGTTGATGAGGTCGATGAGCACGATCGCGTTCGTCACGACGATGCCGATGAGCATGAGCAGACCGATGAGCGAGGGAATGCCCAATGGTGTGCCGGTCGCCAGCAGGAGCAGCACAGCTCCGGTCGCGGCGAACGGAATCGACACCAGCAGGATGAGCGGCTGGACGAAGCTGCGGAAGGTCGCGATCATCACGAGGAACACGAGCACGATCGCCACGGCCATCGCCATTCCGAGCTGACCGAACGATTCCGCCTGCTCCTGACTGGCACCGCCGACGTCGAAGCTGACTCCGTCGGGCAGATCCATGGTCTCGGTCAGGTCAGTGGCCGCGGCGGTGACCGTTTCGAGCTGGCCGCTGGACGGGGTTGCGAACACGGTGACCTTCCGGTCGCCGTCGGCACGGTCGATCGTTGCCGGGGTCTCGGTCTTCTTCACCTCCGCGATCTCGTCGACGGTGATCGGCTCACCCTTGATGTCGGGGATGGCGGCCTGCTCATCGGCAAGCGCCTCTTCCTCATCCTGGCTCTGTTCCTGTTCACGCTGGCCGTCGACGAGGTCGTCGATGGCGTCGTTGGCTTCCTTCAGCCCCTTTTCTGCCTGTTCGACCCCTTCGCGGGCCTGTTCCACCTGGTCGGCAGCCATGTCGCCCGGGCTCGGAGCCGGCGGCGGATTCTCGGCATCGCGCAGGGCCTTGCGGGCCTGTTCGAGCTGGTCGGCCGCGTTGTCACGAGCTTCACGGGCAGACTTGAGCTGCTCGGCCGATTCGTCAGCGGCCTTGCGCTTGGCCTCCTCGGCGCGGGCATCGGTCTTCTCCTCGACCCGATCGGTCGCATCCTCCTGGGCGTTCTGCGTCTGCACCTCGGTGACGGGCAGTTCGAGAGCACGGATCTCGTCCGGGGTCGCATCCGGATGAGTCGGAGCGAGGGTGATGTCGCGCTCCTGGCCATTGAGGGTGATGGTGCCGGCTTCGACGCCGTGGAGTGCGGCGGCGATGGCCTGCCCGACCTCAGCCTGGCTGAATCCGTAGTCGGCGGCTTTCTCCCGATCGACGTCGACCTCGATGACCGGCTGATCGGCGGCGAGGTCGTTGCGGGCGGACTGTACGCCGTCGGTGTCCGCCATCTTCTTCGTCACCTCGTCAGCAGCCTTTCGCAGCGCACCCAGGTCGGTGCCCGAAAGGGTGACCTCGACGTCCTCGCTGACGGATCCGCCAGCATCCTGGACGTCGATCTCGCCCGCGTCCTTCTCGAGGTCGTCGAGTTGGGTGCGGATGCGGTTCGTCGCGACCTCGGCCTCGGAGTCTTCTGCCAGGGTGACGTTGAACTGGTTCTCCGCTCCGGATTCCGGGCCGTTGACCGTCGTCGAGTAGGTGTCGACGTCTGGGTCATCGCCGAGCACGGCTTCCACGCGCTTCGCGGCCTTGTCACCGGCTTCGAGCGAAGCGCCGGCGGGAAGGGTCTGCGTGATGTACACGGAATTCTGCCCGGCCGATCCGAGCAGGTCCGTCTTGAGGAAGGTCGCGCACATCATCGTGACAACGAAGATGACGACGGAGAAGGCGATGGTCCTCCAGGGGTGGTGCAGGGCCGAGATGATCGCCGGCAGGCTGCGCTGCTGGAGGCGATCGACTCGGCCGGAGGCCTCACCGTTTCCGGGTGCGGGAGCGACGACGGGTTCGACGGTCGCGTCCGGCAGCGGGTCCTTGCCCTTGGCCGCGCGTTTGGCGTTCTTCTTCTCGATCGCCTTCTGGCGGCGTTCGGCACGGGCCACCGAGCGGCGGTGCTGCTTGGCCGCCCACAGCTCATAGCTGCGGTCGGTGGCGGCTTGCCGTTTGGGCGAGAGCGGTTTGGGGCTGCGGCGCAGGACCCAGTAGCTGAACACGGGGACGATCGTCAGCGCCACGACGAGGGAGGCCAGCAGTGCCAAGGACACGGTGACGGAGAAGGGCCGGAACAGCTGTCCGGCGATGCCGTCGACGAACGCGATCGGCAGGAACACGGCGACTGTGGTCAGAGTCGAGGCAGTGATGGCACCGGCGACCTGCTTGACGCTGGCGACGATGTCTTCGACCGTCAGGTCGCTCGTGCCCTGGCGTCTCCGGATGTTCTCGATGACGACGATGGAGTCGTCGACGACGCGGCCGACGGCGATCGTCAGGGCGCCCAAAGTGAGGATGTTCAGCGTGTAGTCGCCGACCATGAGGCCGATCATCGCGATGAGCAGCGACATCGGGATCGAGATCGCGGCGACGATGGTCGAACGGAACGAGCCGAGGAAGGCGAGGATGACGAAGATCGCGAAGATCAGGCCGAGTCCGCCTTCGACGGAGAGGTCGTGGATAGATCTCTCGATCTCCGGAGCCTGATCGAAGATCGTCGAGAATTCCGTGTCCTCGCCGAGCTTCGGACCGACCTTGTCGAGGGTGTCGGCGACCTTGTGGGAGACGTCGACGACATTGGCGTCCTGGTCTTTGGTCACCGACACAGTCACGGAATCCCTGCCGTCGGCACGGGACAGGGAGGTCTTCTCGACCGAGTCGAGGTCGACGTCGGCGACCTCACCCAGCAGTACGGTGCCGTCCGCGGTGCGCAGTGGCGTCTTTTCGATCTGCTCGACGGCGTCGACCTCAGTGCCGACCTCGACGGCCATCGACGTGTCGCCCTGTGAGCTCTGGCCAGCGGGAACGACAGTGCCGGCGGCTTCGAGCTCATCGGGCACGGAGGATTCGACGACGTTCTTCTCCGCCACGTCCTCGGGGCGGAAGGTGATGGAGACTCGCTGCTCGTCCTGGCCGGTGACCTCGACGTTCGAGACTCCGTCGAGAGCGCGGAGTTCGGGGACGAGGTCAGTCTCAAGACGGTCACCGAGGGTGGCGGAGTCTCCACCGGAGACGGCGAACATCGTCACCGGGACCTCATCCATCTGATACGACAGCACCTCGGCTTCCGCATCGGCGGGCAGGTCGGACTTCACTCCGTCGACGGCCGAGCGGACGGCGTCGGTCATTTCTTCGGAGTCCTTGCCGAAGGGCCAAGTCACCTCGGCGGTCATCATCCCCGACGAGGTGGAGGTGGTCACCGATTCGAGCTCTCCGACCCCGTCGAGCGCGGTTTCGAGGGGCTTGGTCACAGTCTCCTCGATGACCTCCGGAGAAGCGCCGGGGACGGTGGCCTGCACCGAAGTGCCGGGCAGGTCGACCGAGGGCATCGTCTCCTGGTTGAGTGAGGTGGTCGCGACGATGCCGAAGACCGCGATCACGAGGGTGAGCAATCCGACGATGAGGCGGTTCTTCAGACTCATCCGGGTGATCAGGTGCACAGGGGTCCTCCGGGTTCGGGGGTGTGAGCAGGGCGCTCCAGTCAGTCTTCCAAGCGGATCGCCTCAGCGGATCGCCCAAAAGTAGGCAACGGTGTCCCCCAAAAGGATGAATTCTCACTGCTGTTCCCGGCAGGTCGATCACGGCCGTTCGGTGGGGCACGTTCCGACCCTAGAAGCGGTCACAGGTGCCCGGCACGGGAGTTGTCCCCCAGACCACCCTCAGGAAACACGGAGGAAAACCGGAGGATCCCCTCCTCTTACTACCTGACGGCGGCCCAGCAACCTGGCGCGAGGTTGCTGGGCCGCCGTCAGGTAGCAATTAGGTGTGGAGGCGGACGTGGTGGAGGAGGCGTTCGGAGCGGTCACTGTCTGATGCCGCGACATCCAGGCCTCCGGCGGCGTCGACGTTGAGGGCGGCGGTCAGAGTGGCTTCGGCCGCCTCGGTGTCGAAGTCCTCTCCGATGGCGACGAGGACGCTGTCGGCATCCGGCCGATCACCATTCCCCGCGCTTAAGGACGGCGTCTTCGGGACAGGTCGGGCCGCCTCCGCGACGTAGACGTTCGGACCCACAGCCTGCACATCGAAGCTGCGCCTGCGAGATCCCACAGCCGCGAGCACGGTGCCCTTCACGCGGTACACCCCGGGCGGGAGGTCTTCGACGAAATCCATCACCGCATCCGGATCGACAGGGCCGCTGCCGGTGACGGTCACGGACTGGGCGTGGCGGTGTGGCATGGATTCCGCATCGACCTCGTCGCCACCGATCTCGTCGACCGCCGCCTCGGCGTAGGCCTGACGCAGCAGTTCCCGGATCGGCAACTCAGGTTGGATCGGGTCATCACCGGCGTCGGAGCCGCCTCGGCGAAGGTCCTGCTCACCTTCGCCCGGATCGAATATGAGTGTGGGGTCGAGGCGGGCGTGGTGGGTGCCGATGACGATGACGCGCGGATTGCGTTCGTGGACGCGGGCGCGCACGGCCTCGACCGTGGTCCCACGGTCGGCCACCGGCACCTGGTCGAGCTTGTTGACCAGCACCAATGTCGTCGCGGCGAAACGCAGGGGCGGCAGGCTCGAGGTATCGATGGTGTCGAAGTACATGGTGGCGTCGACGACGTCGATGACCCCGCCGAGGTGGAATCGGTGGTGGCCCATGCGCGTGATCATGCGGGCCAGGGTCAGGGGCTCGGCGAATCCGCTGGCCTCGACGATGATTGCGTCGAGGCGCAGCTTGGGGTTCGTCATCGCCACGAGCGCGTCTTCGAGCTCGGAGTCATCGGTCAGGCAGCACACGCATCCGCCCGAGATCGACAGCGGTTCGTCGACCTGGCCGACGACGAGTCCGGCGTCGATGTTGAGGTCGCCGAAGTCGTTGACGATGACGCCGATGCGGGCGTCAGGGTGGCGCAGGAGGTGGTTGAGCAGGCTCGTCTTTCCGGCACCGAGGTAGCCGGTGAGCAGGATGACCGGGATCGCCGGTCTGCGGGTGGGGCCGCTCATTGCGCCTCCTCGGTGGTCGTGCTCGCTTTTCGTGCTCGGTGGCTCGACAGCGCGGGTTCCGCTGTGCGCGCGGGCCCCGTTCTCGGTACGGGGTCAATCGTAGAGATGCGGGTGAACCGCCCGTTAATGGTAACGTGTTTCATTATTTCTCTCGCATATGCGCGTTCATGCATATGCCCCTGTGACGTCGACGATGAGTTCGACAGAGACGATAAGGGAGGACTCCCATGGCAGCTCCGCAGAAGAAGACGCGCAGCACCGCACAGAAGGCACTCATCCGCTCTGCCCTTGAGACCGAGACCCGCTTCGTCTCCGCCAAACAGCTCCACCGCCGCCTCGAAGACGAAGGGGCCAGCGTCGGCCTCGCCACCGTCTACCGGCAGCTCAATGCGCTTGCACGCGGCGGCGATGCCGATACGATCACCATCGCCGAGACCCAGCTCTTCCGCGCCTGCGCGCAGACCGAGCACCATCACCATCTCGTCTGCGAGCGCTGCGGCACCGCCGTTGAGATCGACCCGCCGAGTGAGGACTGGATGCGTCAGATTGCGGCATCGAACGGCTTCGAGATCACACACCACGTCTTCGAGATCTTCGGCCTGTGCGCCGAATGTCGGGCGTCCGGCTGAGCGCAGCCGGAGCACCGCCCCGGCGTCAGACTAAGACCGCTGGCGTCATCCGCGGTGCGCGGAGTCCCATGCGGGGAACTCGTCGTGATACTCGAGCCAGGCCATCGGACCCGCCAGAAGCTCAGCATCGGTGAGGACGGCGCGGTCGAGCGCTTCACACAGCCCCGCCTCGTCGAGGTCGAAGCCGATGAAGGCGAGATCCTGACCGAGCGCTAACAGCTCTGCACCGGGCAGCGGATCAGCGGTCAGCGGTGAGAACGTCAGCAGCGTGCCTGCCTGATCCCAATGCGCGGTCAAATAGGGTCGGGAGGCAAGCTTCGCGAAGCCGGCCGAACGGACGATTCGCCCCCAGCAGCCTTCGCCGAGCGCCGCACTCAGCACTGCCTGCAGTCGCTGCGGGTGGAAGGGTCGCGCTTGTTCGAAACGGCAGGCGCGGACACCTCCCGACCGAGCCGGGGGCCGAAACTCCGAGTTGAGTATCGCCGTCCACCCCGCGGTGGGAGGTCGGTGCCCGAACTGCCAGCACACCGGCTCATGCACCGCGCCGTCGCGCAGGAGAAAGCGCTCGGCCTCCGGTGCCAGGTGCGCGATCAGCCCGATGGCCGCCTCGGCCCCGGCCGAGTCGGCAGCATCGGGCGCCAGCAGAGCAAGTGTCGAGGCGAATTCGATCTGCGCAACCAGGGCTCCGGCGCGCGCTTCCGAATCGAGATCGCTGCGCAGGCAGGCAAGGTCGAGCACGCAGACGAGGTCGGTGAGCACGGCTCGCGTGTCGGGAGCACTCAGAGCTCCGATGATCTCCGCACAATCCGCGTCCTCCCCGTATTCGAGGACGAACCCGTGCACCCCGGATGTCATTCCGACCAGATCGACGAGGCGGTCGATCGCCTCGATGCCCTGTTCCGTCTGCTCCGCGGGCACGAAGACAAAACCGCGATCCCTGGCCAGACCCATCGCATAGCGCCTGCGCTCAGCCGCGCAGAGTCCGACGACGGCGATCGCTTCGATTCCGTCGACGATGGGACTCCGGCCGCGTTCGTCTGATCCCTGCATTCGCTTCCCTTCGCTGGAGAACATAGTATTATCTCTAATGATACTCATTCTCACTAAGGAGTCGCATCCATGAAGGTTCGTCGTTCGCTGCGTTCGCTGAAGTCACTGCCCGGTTCGCAGGTGGTCCGCCGCCGCGGCCGCGTCTACGTCATCAACAAGAAGAATCCTCGATTCAAGGCCCGTCAGGGCTGAGCCGGGCTCGAATCGCTTCGAGCTCGGCTGCAGTGTCGAAGTCGCTCACTATCTCCGGGTCCACGGCGACCACCGCCGGGTCGAGACCGTTGAACAGCAGTTTCACTGCCCCATCCGTCGGGTCGCCGATCTCAGCGAGACGGGCGCGCACCAGTCGAGTCGGCCAGGCCGCGCAGAGGAACTGCGTCTTCCCCCGATCATCAGTGCCCGTGGCCGGACGTCCGGTGGCCCGGCACGTGGAGATGAGCTCACCGAGGTGGCCCGCCGTGATCATCGGCATGTCCCCGGCAAGGATGAGAGTCACATCGGCCGTCTCGGGCGGGAATTCCGCCTCAGTCGGCATAGCCGCAACCGCGGCCGCGATCCCGGCCAACGGGCCCGCGAACTCGGGTTCTTCCCGCACGACGCGGACGCTTTTCTGCTCCGCTTCCGAGAGCCCGTCTGCGGGTCCGGCCACCCACACCTCGGCGTCGGCTGCCGCACCGCGGATGCTCTGCAGGATCCGGGAGATCGTCGACCGTCCGTCGACCTCGACGCCGGGTTTGTGAACGCCGTCGAAGCGTCGCGAACGACCGCCGGTGAGAATGATCGCGTTGACCGTCATGCCTCGATCGTACAGACCGCGAATACCGCTCTCAGTGCCCGGCAAACAACGAAATCCGCAGCCCATCCTCGGCGAATCGGCGCTACTCTGGGCAGGAACACACCCACATCGCGCACGCACCGTCGAGTGCCCGGAGGAAGATCATGTCGAAGTTCGATGTCGTCGAAGCGTCCATCGCCGATCTGCGAGTCGCCCTCGAGGACGGCCGCACCACCTCGGTGGAGCTCGTCGAGGCCTATCAGGACCGGATCGCCGCGTTCGACGGTCCCGACACCGACACGAAACTCAACTCCGTGATCGTGAAGAACCCGCAAGCCCTCGCCGAGGCGGCCGCCTCCGACGAACGACGTGCAGCCGGTGAGACTCTCGGCCCCCTCGACGGAATTCCGTACACCGCGAAGGACAGCTATATGGTCGCGGGCCTCACCGTGGCCTCCGGGTCTCCGGCCTTCGCCGACCTCGTGGCACAGAAAGATGCATTCACGATCGAACGGCTGCGCGCCGGCGGCGCCATCTGCTTGGGTCTGACGAACATGCCGCCGATGGCCAACGGCGGCATGCAGCGCGGGCTTTATGGTCGCGCCGAAAGCCCGTACAACGCGGATTGGCTGACCAGCGCCTTCGCCTCCGGTTCCTCGAACGGCTCGGGCACAGCCACGACGGCGAGCTTCGCGGCCTTCGGCCTCGGCGAGGAAACCTGGTCATCGGGCCGAGCCCCAGCGTCGCACAATGCGCTCATCGCCTACACCCCCTCTCGCGGGGTCATCAGCGTGCGCGGAAACTGGCCGCTCGTGCCCACGATGGACGTCATCGTCCCCCACACTCGCACAATGGCCGATCTGGCGGAGGTCCTCGACGTCATCGTCGCCGACGACGAACAGACTCGCGGGGACTTCTGGCGCGCCCAACCGTGGGTGGATATCCCGAAGGCGAGCGCGGTGCGCCCGGACTCCTACGCTGCGCTCCTGCCGGAATCGCTCGCGGCGGCTGGGTCGGTGTTGGCCGGCAAGCGACTCGGCGTGCCGCGGATGTACATCAACGCCGATGACGAGGCCGGGACGAACCCGGACGGCGGTATCGGCGGGCCCACAGGACAGCGAGTCGAGACGCGCGCCTCGGTGATCGAGGCCTGGCAGGCGGCGCGAGCCGATCTCGAATCCGCAGGCGCCGAGGTCGTCGAGACCGACTTCCCGGTCGTGAGCAAATACGAGGGCGACCGGCCCGGTGCGCCGACGATCGCGACGCGGGGGCTCGTCACCGCCGCCTACCTCGATCGGGAGATCAACGACCTCTCGTCGTGGGGATGGGATGACTTCCTCGCCGCGAACGGCGACCCCAAACTGAACACCCTCGCCGAGGTGGACGGAGCCTTGATCTTCCCCCACCCACCCGGTGCGCTGCCGGATCGCTACGTCGGGTTCGACGATGACATCGCAACCTACCCGGAGCAGGTGCGCACGAATCGCTACGCCTCGGTCGCGGAGATCCCGGAGCTCGAATCCGGTGTGCGCGGGCTCGAGGAGACCCGCCGGGTCGACCTCGAGGAATGGATGGACGAGCGGGGCCTCGATGCGGTGATCTTCCCGGCGATGGCCGATGTGGGACCATCGGACATGGACGTCAATGAAGCTTCCGCGGACCTGGGATGGCGCAACGGCACGTGGGTGGCCAACGGCAACCTCGTGCCCAGGCATCTGGGAATCCCCTCGGTGACGGTGCCGATGGGCACCATGTCCGATACCGGGATTCCCGTGGGCCTGACGATCGCCGGACGAGGCTGGGACGATTCTGCGCTCATCGAGATCGCCGCAGCGTTCGAGGCGACCGGCGACCGTCGCCAGGTGCCGCCGCGGACTCCGCGGCTGTAGATCGTCAGCGCCCGGAGGTGAGTTCGCGCTTTCGCCTGGAGGCGTCACGCAGCTGCATCCATCCGGCGACGATGAACCAGATGAGGAACGGGTAGGACGCGGCTCTCTCGACGATGCCGACGGGCAGGTTCCAGGTCTCGGGAGCAGCCAAGAACAGTGCTCCGGCGAGACCGAACGCGCCCAGTCCGAGCGTGAGTCCGCCGAATTCGACGGGACCGATCCAGCGCTTCTCGGGCCAGCGAGTCAAAGCGATGCCTGCGGCGAGCAGACCGAGATTCTGGATTCCGGATCCGCCGAAACCGAAGACAGCATGCAGAGTCGGATCGATATCGGCGGGGACCATCCCGGTTCCGGCCAACAGCATTCCGCCGGCGGCGAGTAGGAAGGATCCGCACCTGCCCCAGCGACTCGGGGCGATCCAGTCGTGCCAGATGAAGGCGATGATCGCGAGCATCGATCCGGCGATGATGGAAACACCGTTGACGAAGGGATGGGCCGGTGAGCAGACCTCGATCGGGGTTCCGACGTCTCCCCAGTCCCCGCATCCGGTCATCCCCAGATGGCTGATGGGCTGCTGAGTGAACGAATAGCCGCCTTCGGACATCAGTGCCGCGGGAATCTCGATGAGGATCGTGGCCATGCCGGCAAGCACGGCGAGAAGTGCCCATACCCGCTCGGGTTTGGGCGAAACGCGGATGGCGCCTGAACCGGCCATCTCTGCTCCTCCGTACGGCGACATCGGATGTTGTTCACGCTATCACTGCGCCTGCCTGAAACCTTCTGGTGAACCAGTCCGACCCCTGGCGTGTCGAGGCACAACAGTGGAAAAGTATTGACCATGGCCGATTACACGGTTCTCGCCGAACGCGCTTTCACCCTTCTGCAGGGACATCACCAGGACGAACCTCTCGTGCTGCCGACTGTCTGGGATGCCTGGTCGGCTCGTGCGATGGTCGACGTCGGTTTCAACGCTCTGAGCGTCGGGTCGCACCCGCTCGCCGATTCGCTCGGCCACGGCGACGGTGAGCAGATGACGCTCGAGCAGGCGCTCGAGGGGATCTCACGGATCACCTCGGCGGTGGATGTTCCGGTCACCGCGGATCTCGAATCCGGATACGACACCCCCGCTCCCGAGCTCATCGCCGGTCTCCTCGAGGCCGGAGCGGTCGGTGTGAATATCGAGGACACGGTGCACAGCCGCGGCAGCATGCGCAGTCCCGAGGAGCATGCCGAATACATTTGGAGCCTTCGCCAAGCGGCCGAGGCTCAAAGGGTCCACGTCGTCATCAACGCCCGGACAGATGTGTTCAAATATCCCGGCGACTTCGAGGATCCCACCGCCGAGGTGGTACGACGTCTGCGTCTGTGCACCGACGCCGGCGCGGACTCCGTCTACCCCGTCCGTCTGCCCGATGTGGGCACACTCAAGTCGATCCTCGCGCAGATCACTCTGCCGCTCAATGTCACCGCGCACCCGATCAAGGGCGCGGTGCCCGAAGAACTCGACCTCTCACAGCTCGCTGAGCTCGGGGTCGGGCGCGTGACCTTCGGTCCGCTTCTGCAGGCGGCGCTGACCGACTGCTTCGCGGATTTCACGCGCGCTTGGCAGTAGGGTCATCCCGCTGCCGTCGGCACCATTCACTGCAACTCACCTCCACCCATCACAAGAGGAGACGCAATGCCTGCCAACCCCCGCGAAGGCCAGCCGATCTGGATCGACTATGTCTGTCAGGACTTCGAGGCCGCCCAGAACTTCTACAATCAGCTCTTCGGCTGGGAATTCACCGACATGGGTGAGGACTTCGGCCACTACAATATGATCACGAAGGACGGAGGCAACGTCGGCGGCGCCATGCGAGCCATGAACATGGACGGTACCCCGAGTCCGGAGATGCCCACGGCTTGGTCGACCTACCTGCACACTGGGGACATCGCCGGAGTCCACCAGGCAGCGTTGGGTGCCGGTGCTGCGGACGTCGTCGGCCCGATGCCCGTCGGCCCGCTCGGCCAGATGGCCGTCGTCGTCGATCCGACCGGTTCGCCCATCGGCATGTGGCAGCCCGGTGAGTTCTCCGGCTTCGATACTCCGCTCTCACCGGGAACTCCCGTGTGGTTCGAACTCATGACGACGAACTACCAGGCAGCGAATGATTTCTATGCCAAGGTCTTTTCGTTCGACATCACTCCGATGGAGGGCTTCCCGTACTCGACGCACGGCGACGGTGACGCGGCTGTGGCCGGGATCTGTGACGCCAGCGAGTGGGCACAGAATTCCTATTGGCGCACCTACTTCAACGTCGAAGACGCCGATGCTGCGGCAGCGAAGGTGACCGAGCTCGGCGGCAAGGTGCTCGCCGGCCCGGAAGACTCCCCGTACGGACGCATCGTCACGGTCACCGATCCGGAAGGCGCGACGTTCCAGCTCCAGCAGAATCTGTGACCGTCAGCCTCGCCGAGGCGGCCCGGCACTGTTCTGGTCGACTGCCCTTCGGCAGTCGCTGATCCGGCTGTGACTGACACCGATCGTTTTGCACCGCTGCGGCGACGATTCCTCAGCCTCAGGCTCGGGGAGATCGTCGCCGCGGCGGTCTTCGCTGTCGTTCCGACGCGTCTCGCTTTTGTCGCGACCGATCGAGCCGAAGCAGCGCTATGGGCAACACTGTCCCCGCTGCTCTTCATCCTCGTTCAGGCCGGAATCTACTGGCTGATCGCTCGGCATCATCTGCCGGCCCCGATTCCAAGACCGGTCGCTCGAATCTATCGGTTTCTGCGCGTCATCAATCCGCTGGTGCTTCTCACCTCACTCATCGGCATCGTCGTCGCTTGGCCCGGCGTTTCGCTCAGCGCGGTTCTCATCATCGTCATCTGGCAGTTCGCTGTCGCCGAGTACATCAACTATTTCCATGTCCGACTCTCCTACCCGTGGTCGCAGTGGGCAGGTCAGGTCGGCCGCCGGTCAACTCCGCGCCTGGTCAGAGACCTGCAGAGGAGTTAGAGCTACCGCTGTAAGTCATCCAGCACGCTTGATGGTGAGCTTTGAAAGCATGCGGTCGCTGAATAGTCTCAGAATGAACATCGCGACAGTCTCTGTATTTATGGCATCTTCATTCGCCGACGTTTAAGCTCGAAACCAATAAGCCGACGGCCGAGAGTGTCGCACGACTGTAAGTCAAAGAGGGCGGATCCATTTGGACATCAGCACGGAACTGAACGGCAGGATCGAATACATAGTAATTCCAGCGATTCAGAAGCTGCTTACTGATGCCGAATTCGAACAACTTACTATCGAATCTGAGGGGTCTAGGCTCGATCGATTCGTAGCGTCTATTCAGGCATGCGGAGAGACTCTCAGCGTCATCGTTTCAGATTCCTATATGTACGAAAACATGGATGAGGCGCGAGATCGATTCTTCGAAGATCTTCGAGATGAAATATCGGAGACCGAGTTCGGCTGGGGTCAGCTCCGGGACGGCTCGTCGAATTGACCTCAGGCCCGGAGTGCAAGGGCGAACGGCAGCACCGAGGTGGCTCCTGCCCGCCGCAGCAATCGTGCGCAGACCGTCATCGTCCACCGCGAGACGACCTCGTCGTCGACCAGCAGCACTGACTTCCCGGCCACTGCCTCCTCGACTTCCGGAGGAACAACGAAGGCCTCATAGAGGTCTTTGACGCGGAAAGCACTGTTGACATCAGGGGTGCCGTGATCGCCTACCTGGAGCAGTTCCCCGCCGTCCACGAGTCGGCCGGCCGCGGCGAGATTCGCGGCCAGAGACCGCACCGTCACTGGACGGCGATTGCTCGGGATCGATACGACCACCTCGGGGCGGGTGTTCCAGTCCCACTGCCCGAGCACTTCGAGGCACCATTTGCCGATCTGGCCGGGCACCTCGGCGTCGGGAGCATCGGGGGCGAGGAACGATCGCAGGCTCTGCCCCTGTCCGAGGTCGGAGAGGCGGGCGATGGCGCGTCCTTCCTCGGCGAGATCTTCGGCGGGGATCCGACCCTTGAGCGGAACCCCGATGTTGGCCAATCCACTAGGCCAGGTACTGCGCGGTTCGATGGGCAGGCCGATCTTGTGCAGGTTCCCGGCCGCCGCTTGGCGCTGTTCGTCGGAGATCTCGGCAGAGAACCACACTCCCGCACAGTTGTCGCAGCGGCCGCAGAGTTTCGGGTCGGGATCGTCGAGCTGACGGATGAGGAACTCCATCCGACACTGCCCGGTCGCCTCATAATCGAGCATGGCCTGGGCCTCTTCGGCTCGGACGGCCGCGACCTTCTCATAGCGTTCCCGGTCGTAGGTCCAGCCCAACCCGGTCGAGACGTACCCGCCTTTGACCTTCGACACCGCGTCTTCGACTTCGAGGGTCTTGAGCAGCAAGTTGAGTCGGGAGCGTTTGGTTCCGACCAAGGTCTCCAAGCGGGCCACGGAGAGGGGGCCGTCCGCCTCGGCGAGGGCTGCGAGCACGGCGTTCGCATCGTCCTGGTTCGGCATCGATGCGGTAGCGAAGTACTCCCAGATCTGTTCGTCTTCTGCGCCGGGCAACAGCAGGACATCGGCGGAGTCTGTGGCGCGGCCGGCTCGGCCGACCTGCTGGTAGTAAGCCACGGCTGAGGAGGGCGCGCCGATGTGGATGACGAATCCGAGGTCCGGTTTGTCGAATCCCATGCCCAACGCCGAGGTGGCCACCAGCGCCTTGATCCGATTGTCCTTGAGCTGCTGCTCGAGTTCCGCGCGTTCTTCGGCATCGGTCCGGCCCGTATAGGCGCGGACCTCGTGGCCTTGTTCGCGCAGCATTCGGGTGATGTCCTCGGCAGCGGAGACGGTGAGCGTGTAGACGATTCCGGACCCGGTGAAGTCGTTGAGATGGGAGGCCAGCCAGGCGATGCGGGAGCTGGCGTCGAGCCCTGGGAGGACGCCGAGGCGCAGGGAATCTCGGGCGAGTTCACCGCGGACGACTGTGGTGTCGTCGCCGAGCTGTTCGGCGACGTCGGTGACGACGCGGGAGTTCGCTGTCGCCGTCGTCGCGAGTACCGGGGTGTCACGTGGCAGTTCGGACAGAATCCGGCCGATGCGGCGGTAGTCGGGGCGGAAATCGTGGCCCCAATCGGAGATGCAGTGGGCTTCGTCGACGACGATGAGTCCGAGGAAGGCCAGCAGCTGGGGCAGCACTTCGTCGCGGAACTGCGGATTGTTCAGCCGTTCCGGGGAGACGAGGAGGACGTCGAGACTGCCGGCCTTGAGGTCCTCGAGCACGGAATCCCATTCGGTGACGTTCGAGGAGTTGAGACTGGCGGCACGGACTCCGGCACGTTCGGCCGCGGCGATCTGGTCGCGCATGAGCGCCAGCAGCGGGGAGATGATGAGACTCGGCCCGGTGCCTGAGGCCCGGAGCATCCGAGTGGCCACGAAGTACACCGCTGACTTGCCCCACCCGGTGCGCTGGACGACGAGGACGCGTTTCTTCGCCTGCACGAGGTCGCGGATGGACTCGAGCTGGCCATCGCGGAACTGCGCGTTCGGGTTCGCGGTGAGCTCGGCCAGGATCCGCTGCGCCTCGATCGCGAAATCGTCAGGGGCGCCGGGTGAGCCTGCAACCGGTGGGGATGTCGGGGTGGATTCCGTCATGGGGCCAGTCTAGGTGGAGGGTGTGACACGACCTGACCGAACGGCCGTTCTTCAGCGCAGCGCCAGCTCGATGCCCAGGGTGGCGAGCACTCCGAAGAGGACCCCCCAGAGGATGATCGAGATGACCTGCCAGAAGGCCACAACATTGCGGTTTGCACCGAAGCCGACCATCGCGGACGAGGTGATCTGCGAAGGCAGGAGTGTCTGGCCGAGCAGCGAAACTCCCGGCACGCCGAATTTGTCGAACATGCGCTTGAGCCGCTGTCGTTTCGGCTTCTCCTCGACTTCTTTGTTCTTCGTCGCCTTGTCGCGGATGGCACCGGCCCCATAGACGAAGGCGAGCATCGAGATGACGTTGCCGATGATGGCCATGAGGATGGCGACCACGGGGTGGAGTCCGATCGCGACGCCGATGACAGCGCCGAAATACGACTCGACGAAGGGGATGGCCGAGACGAGCAGAATGCCCGCCCACTGCAGCCAGTCGGGGATGTTTCCGGCGAATTCCTGCAGACTGTCGATCATGAGGGCTCTCTCTTCTTCCGTTCGGGTCCTCTGGTCGGGTCAGCACACTGTTCCTGCCGCGCCGTTTCAACGCTTTGGCACACCGTACTAGTACAACGTACTATACACTGAGTTATAGCATCGTTGTCAATGAAGCGAGGAGTCACGGTTGTCGAAGCGAGACGAGATCGTCACCGCAGCCATCCGCCTGGCTGAGGGGTCGCAGCCTGGGCATGCGAACCTCAGTGTGCGCGCCGTGGCCAAGGAAGCAGGGGTCGGACCATCGACTCTGCGCCATTACTTCCCCACCCAGGCAGACCTCCACGAAGCAGTCGCTCGGCGCTCCATCGACACCGTCGTCAAGGACTTCTCCATTGCTGATGCGAACCGCGACCCGGCCGACCGGCTCTATGAGTGCTGCGCCCAGTTCCTGCCGACTCATGAGCATCGAGATGTGCAGCTCGAAACCTGGTTCTCCATGCACTTGCATGCCCTTGGAGCGGAGAAGCGGGCAGTGTCCCGTCGCCTCCTCGAACACGGTCACCGTGTCACCTATGACAGCCTGCATCGCTGGCTGAATCTGCTCGCCGAGGAGGGGCATCTCGACCCGACTGAGGTGGCGCCGACCGCCACAGCACTCTTCACCACCGTCGACGGCATCGCCCTGCACTCGATCATCTCTCCCGAGACCATGACCGTCGACGCCGCACATGAGCAGGTCAAGTGGACGATCAGCAAGCTCCTCAGCTCCTGAGCGGATCAACAGAGGGCAGTTCAGCTCCGCCCCCGAATCACCGCATGACGGCGGCCGCGCGACGCAGTGCGTCGGTCAGTCGGGAGAGCTTGTCCGAGGCCAGAGTCCAGTGGTGCCAGTACAGCGGCACGTCGATATGCGGCTCCGCGCCGATCTCGACGAGGTCGGCCTCGAGACCGTCGAGCTGCATAATCGGCACCATCCCCCACCCGAGGCCTGCCTCCACGGCGGCCGCGAACTCCGCTGAGCCCGGCACGACCGACCTCGGGGGCCGACCTTCGACTCCGCAGCGCCTGAGGAACTCGAACTGCAGATCATCATCCTGTCCGAAATTCACCATCGGCAGTCTGGTTAGATCCGCCTCGGTGCCGGTGGAATGCCGATCGAACAGGAAGCGTTCGGCCACGGCGGTGTAGCGCATCGTCCCGAGCTCGGCGACCGTTGTCCCGTATCCGCCGGTCGCGGTCGAGGTGATCGTGCCGAGCACTTCTCCCGAGGCCAAGAGCGGCAGCGCCTTGTCCTGATCGACCATCTCGATGCGGACGACGACATCGTCCCAGCCGGCCGCCTCGGCGAAGATCGGGCGGAACCACGTCGCCATCGAATCGGCATTCACCCCCACCCGGAGCACCGTAGGCTCACGACCCCGGTCACCGGATCCGCCCGCCCCGAGGGAGTCGGCGTCGATGCCGTGCAGCCGGTCGAGCGCCTCGGACTCGAGCAGCTCAACCTGCCGAGCATAACGGAGGATCGCCTGCCCCGCCTCGGTGACGGTGATCGGATTCGATCGTCGGATGAGCACCTGCCCGAGGCGGGACTCGAGCGTGCGGATGCGCTGGCTCGCCGCCGAGGCGGTGATGCCGAGAACGAAGGCCGCCCCTTCGACGGTGCCTTCGTCGACAGCGGCGGCGAGCGCCTTGACGTGATCGATGTTCATGAAGCAATTGTGCATCAGATCCATATTCTGTTGTTTTTCTTCTGAACTATCGGTCTCTACTGTTGAGTCCGTGTTCACTCATCTCGTCACCGGACTCCTCACCGGCTGGTCCCTCATCATCGCCGTCGGCCCGCAGAACGCACTCCTGCTGCGGCAGGGGATCCGGCGCGAGCACCTCGGCGTCGTCGTCACCATCTGCATCGTCGCCGACGTGCTGCTCATCGCAGCGGGCACGGTGGGGATCGGGGCGATCGTTCTGCTCGCGCCGTGGGCGCTCGAAGTCCTGCGCTGGCTGGGCGTGGCCTACCTGCTGTGGTTCGCGTGGACGAGCCTGAAATCGGCGCGAGAAGCCACCGGGCTGAAGGCGGACACTCATCAACGGTCTCTCAAGTCCATCATCGTCACCACTCTGGCGCTGACGTTCCTCAACCCCGGCGTCTACATCGACACCGTCGTCATGCTCGGCAATCTCGCGAATCAGCAGGGTTCGGACGGGGTGTGGCCGTTCACATTCGGGGCAATGCTCGGCTCGATCAGCTGGTTCCTCGTCATCGGCTACGGCGCCCGTGGGCTCTCCCGTTACTTGGGGCGGCCGCGAGTCTGGCAGGTCCTCGACGTCATCATCGCCGTCGTGCTCGTGCTGCTGGCCGCGCGGCTGGCGCTGGGATAGGACGTTGCGCCGAGGCGACCGACGTCGTCGCCGATGTCAGTGCCGATCGGTACCGTCGCAGACATGGATCCCCGCATCGACCTGCCACTGCGTTCTGTGGCCGAGCCTGCCCTGTCTCCTCCGAAGCTGAGTCCCTGGCTGCGTGATCTGCCGGCCGTTCGCGACGTTCTGTCCGGCTTCAAATTCGATCGGACGACCGTCTTCGTCGGCGAGAACGGCTCGGGCAAGTCGACCATCATCGAGGCCATCGCCACGGCTCTTGACCTCCCGCACGGCGGCGGCTCAGATTGGGAGGTGCGCGATCACGTCGAGGCGCCTCCCGAGCTGAGTGAACACCTGCAGATCGTGCGCGGAGCGACAACGAATCGCAGCGGCTTCTTCCTTCGCGCCGAAACGATGCACGAGAACATGGCCTATCTCATGAGCGTCGGTTCGGTGCGCGGCTATCACTATGCGCAGCGCTCGCACGGCGAGATGTTCGTCGACATGCTCACAAGCCGCTTCATGGACCTCGGGCTATGGATCCTCGACGAGCCGGAGAGCGCGCTGTCGTTCACAGCCTCGCTCACTCTTCTCCAGCTCATCCGCGAACGCCAGCGCAATGGCCTGCAGACCGTCATGGCCACCCACTCCCCCATCCTCGCCCGAGCCACAGAAGCGAAGATCGTCGAGGTCGGCGACTGGGGCTTGCGCGAATCCGCGTGGGAGGACCTCGACATGGTCGATCACTGGCGCCGTTTCCTCCACGACCCGCAGCGATACCTGCGCTACCTCGACGACTGAGCCGCCGCCTACGCCCGCAACGCCAGAGGCGGCACCGCTCCTTACTCTGCTGACACGCGCAGTTTGCGCCCGGGAGACCCCCCAAACACCTCGGCGATGGTTGCTTGATCACCTCCCAACTGGATTTCGCTGGATTGTTTGGTCGATCCACGGCGTTTCGCCCAGCGAAACGCGGGGTGTCAAGCTGTTTGGAGTCACTCACGCTGCTTCAGCAGTGATTTCTTGGACTTCAACTAGTACTGGTTCGTAATTGATACCGACCACACCGGCCGGCTTCGGCACCTGCGGTGGCGCATGGAAACGCTCGGGATGCCTGGCGTAATACTCATCATTCGCCTTCACCCGGGCGTTCCACGCTTCTTCCCACGACCCGTCATGGACCTGATTCGGGGTGAACAACGCGATCCCTGAATGCCGGTGCTCCGTGTTGTACCAGACGACATAGGCATCGATGTGGGCTCTAGCCGCCTCGAGTGATTCAAACGTCTTCGGATAGTCCGGGCGATACTTCATCGTCCGAAACTCCGATTCCGAATACGGGTTGTCATTAGACACATACGGTCGGTTATGCGATAACTCCACCCCGAGTGCCTCGAGTGCGTTCTTCAACGCATTCGACTTCATCGCCGCTCCCGAATCAGCATGCACAAACTCTGGCACACCGTGCTCGGCGATCGCGGCCTCAAACATCTCAACAGCCAAATCATCGACTTCGCGGGACTCGACCCGGTAACCGACGATCTTGCGGGAGAAGATATCGATGATCGAGTATGCCTTGTACGTCACCCGACTCCAGATCGACTTCACATCCGTGATGTCCCAACTCCACACCTGCCCCGGCCGGGTAGCCACCAGCACAGGTGCTACTCGGGGCGTCCTTGTCTCACCCCGGGACGGGACCCGGGGCCGCTGCGACTGATCCACGATCGCCTCAGCAATACGCCACCATGTGCGCCTGGATGCCAACATCACACCCTCGTCCCACGCTGAAGCAAACGACGCATCCACTGACCGGCCCTGCAGCCAACCGGCCTGGATCCACTCCTCGATGATCTGCCGGTCGGCAGCACCGATCCTCATCGAGTAGTCCCGCTCCTTCTGCTCTATCGGGTCAGATAGTCGGGGACGAGGATTGACCCGGTAGTGCCACACCGATCGGGCCAGGCCCACCAGCGCCAATGCTTTCCGCTGTGAGGACAGAACGTCAGTCAGATCGATGACCAGGGAGTTCTCGATGGTCAGGAATTGCTCGGCTTCGGCGTCGTCGGGGTTACGTCGGGCTCTTGTGCGTTCCGATCGTGCAAGAGCCCGATAGCTTTTCCCAAGGCTTCGTTCGCTGCCTCGAGTTGAGCATTGCGTTCTTCGAGTTCGGCGATGCGTTTGGCTTGGTTTTCTTCGATTGATGATTGCATCAGTTGCCTCGGGTTGTAGGGGACTTTGCCTGCCCGTGACCGTGGGATCAGGCCACGGTCGAGGTCACCGTTGAATGTCGCTAGTCGCCATTTCCTGAATTGATGGCGGCTGAACTCTTGCTCCGCTAACCACAGGGACTTATACCCGTGTGGGATCTTCTCGTGTTGGTAGACGAAGTTTCGGATCTCTTCGACAGTGTATCCAGGGGTGATGGCCATGATGCTCCGGTTCCTCTCTTATCCGGAGTGGCTCACAACCAGCCTGACACAGAGGGTTTCGACCTCCAGAACACCGTGGATCGACCAAACAAATGCGCCGACAGCGTCTGGCATCGGCAACGGGCCACGCCCGCGCTGCGATCAGGCCTGTAAGTCCGCAGCAGCCCTGTGTCCCGCAACAACTCTGCAGCCCGCACCCCAAGGCACGACCCTGCAACCGGCCCGGCCTACAGCTGCAGACTCGGGTGGAGCTGAGTGAGCGTGACCATACGCTTGCGGCTGCAGACCACGCTTGTGGCGACCAGACAGATTGCGGTCATCAGCAGCAGGACCACGGCCGCCTGCGCGGCGATGAACATGTCACCACCGGCAACCAGTGTGCGCAGACCGCTGACCGCGTGCGTCATCGGCAGGAACGGCGAGATGATCTGGAAGATCTTCGGCGCCGTCTCCACCGGATAGGTTCCGCCTGCCGATGCGATCTGCAGCATCAGCAGAACCAGGGCAATCAGCCTGCCGACACCACCCAAGGCCGCGACACACAATTGGTGCACGGAGTGGAAACAGGCCGCCACGAGCATCGAGAACAGCAGCGTCCACAACCACGAGCCGGCCGAGAAGTCCAAGGTGAAGGCGAGGATCGCATAGAGGACCGCGACTTGGGCGATGCCGAACAGCAGCCCGGGAACGTAGCCGGCCCATGCGATGCGCGACGAGGTGGCCGATGAGAACAGTGCTCGGTATGGGATGGCGTTGAGCACCATGTAGGTGATCATTCCGCCGATCCACAGAGCCAGGGAGACGAAGAACGCAGACAGTCCTTCGCCATAGGCATCGACGGCGTTGTCCTTGACCTTGTCTGCATCGACGGGAACCGCCACGACATCCGAACGGTTCTCCCGGTCCTTCTTGTCGTAGGTCGGGATCTGTTCGAGTCCTTTCTCCAACCCGTCGGCGAGTTCTCCGGAGCCGTCATCAAGCTTGCCCGCACCCTTATCGAGTTCGGTTGACCCGTCGACGAGCTGCTCCGATCCGTCCTTGAGATCACCGGCTCCGTCCTTGGCCTTCGCCGTGCCGTCCTTGAGCTGGACGGCCCCGTCATGCAGGTCACCGGCACCCGTGGCGAGCTTGCCCGCTCCGGCGTCGAGCTTGATCAGTCCGGAGTGGAGGTCATCGGCACCGGTCGCGACCTTCTGCGCTCCGTCGTCGAGCTGACCGATCTTCTTATCGGCCGTGCGGATCTTGTCCATCACGCCGTCGACCGCGTCGGTCAGCTTGTCCTCGAGGCTCTTGGCTTCATCCTTGGCGTCGGAGGCGCGCTTGTGCGCGGAATCGAGGTCCTCGCCGAGGCCGTTGGCATCCTCGGCGAGTTTCTTGACGTTCGGGTCGTCCGGATAGTCCTCCTGCAGCTGCTTGATCCGGTCGTCCATGTCCCCGCGCACGGTGGTGCGGGCATCGTCGAAGTCCCCTTCGGCGCGCTCGAGCTTCGGTCGCGCTCCGTCGACGACATCATCGGCCTTGCGTTTGACGTCCTCGGCTTTCTTCGTCGCCTCATCGGCGGTATCGCGCAGCTCTGAGGTGCCGTCGGCGACCTGCCCGGCACCGTCGGCGAGTTTCTTCGAGCCGTTCTTCGCCTCGGTGGTGGATTTCGCCAGGGTATCGGCTCCGTCGGCGAGGTCGCCGCTGCCCTTCTTCAGCTCGCCCGCACCGTCGTCGAGGTCGATGAGCCCGGTCTGCAACGTTCCGATTCCTTTGTCGAGCTTCGTCGTCCCGTCGACGAGCTCTCCGGTGCCGTCGTGGAGTTGGCCTGCTCCGTCGTGCAGGTCGGACGCACCGTTTGCAGCTTTCTCCGTCTCCGAATGGATGTCGTTGAATCCGAGATAGACCTGGTTGACGTACTCGGCGGTCGTCGTCTTGCTCAGTCCGCCCTTGATCTCGGAGAGGATGGTCCCGGCCACCTGTCCGACGATGAAGTTGTGGGCGTCGTCGGTGCGCAGCCGCAGCCCTGCCTGCTCCGGATCGTCGCCTCCGGTCGACACGAGCATCTCGGAGAAGTCCGAGGGGATCTCGAGGACCGCGAAGTACTTCCCTTCGGCCAGTCCCTCGTCGGCTTCTTTCTGGCTGGTCTCCTGCCAGTCGAATCCGCCCTCGCCCTTCGGCGTGATCTCGTCGACGAGTTCCTGACCGGCGTTGAGCTTCTCTCCGTCCGAGTCGGGCTTCTCCGCGCCGGTATCCTCGTTGACGATTGCCGCCTGCAGCTTGTCGAGGTGCTCGGTCGGGTTCCAGTTCGAGGCCAGGTACAGCCCGCCGTAGATCGACGGGATGACGATGATGACGATCATCGCCAAGCGCGTGATCGTGTGGCGTTTGAATCGTGAGAGTTCTAACCAGGGCAGGGAGAACATTCGGGAATCTCCTCGGATTCGTATACGTGGGGCAGGCAGTTCAGTGTTTGGACCCGCGATGAGCGGGAGGGTGGGGCGGCAGTTCGAGTTCGACCAGCGACGGCTCCGCGCGGAAGCCGAGCGATCTGGTGGCGATGTCGAGTTCACTCGAGTCCTCGCAGGAGACGATGACCGTGAGCGGATCCTCGGGATCCCGTGATCTGCGCAACTGCTGATAGATGAGGATCCCGGCCCAAGCACGGGCTCGGTCGGCGGATTCGCGCAGGTAGTCGATGTTGTCGATGACGACGACGGGTGGGCGGCTGAGGCTCGCCAGCCCGAATTCGAGGAAGAATTTCTGCAGCTCACTCAGCTCGGAGACGAATACCTCTCCGTCATCGTCGATGAGGAAGTCCGCGCGCTGGGCGTCCTGCTTCGAGAACGTCCCCGGCGGGAGTTCGTCAATGATCTCCGTAGCCGTGGTGAAGGTGTCCCGGATGAGACCGATGACCTCACGCAGGGTCGATTTCGACGCCCACGGCTTGTACCAGGGCTGGAGCATGATCTGTCGTTCGGCGACGTGCTGCGCAACCGTGAAATCGTCCTCAAGGTCCGTCAGCCCGCCGATATGTCCGACCGCAACCTGCCCGCGCACGGTGCGGGCCTGCTTGCGGATATCGATATCGCCGAGGCGGCCCTCCCCCGCGGAGACCCGCATCCTTCCAGCCAAGGACAGGAGGAGAGAGGTCTTCCCGCTGCCGGCGGGACCACGGACGACAGCGACGGCACCGGTCGGCACCTCGAGGTCGATATCGGTGAACACATCGCCCTGTTTGCCGGACAGCGACCAACCGTGCAGCGCGACCGCTGGCGCGTCGATGTCGGTGTCCTCGGCGAGAGTGTCCGTTGTGCTCTCCATAGCCATCGCTCCCAATCGTCTGTGCCCTCGTCGATCCGGTCAGTGCCGGATAATTCTGCACCGCGCAGGTGACTGCAGACTACGCCACCACCGGCACGTGAGGGTGTGGAGCGGGCGACTCCACGCGAAGTTACCCATTGGTAACACCAGTGAATTCTCTCATGAAAATGACGCGAGAGTGACTCGAGAAGACCCAGATGTCACGAATTGCACATCGATTCGCTGGACAGAGGCCATCGGGCGGACTCTCGGGTGGCTCTTCGGGCGGCCTTTCGATGGTGACCGCGGAACGGTTCAGGAGGGCGGGACTGCAACGCGGTTTCAGGGGTGGGGTCGTACTATCGAAGACGTCGATGTCCCTCGACACACGACGACGAGAATGAGGAGCGGATGAGCACGGCCGATCGCAACCTCACCGGACTGCACAGACGGTGGGGGCTGAGCCCTTCGACGCTGGCTCCCGGATGTTTCGCCTCGGTGATGGCGACCGGCATCGTGTCGATCGGTGCCGAGCTCAAAGAGCTGCACTCGCTGTCAGTGAGTCTGTTCTGGATCGCCGTCGCTCTGTATGTGTCCTTCACCGTACTCACCGTGGTGCGGATCCTCCGATATCCAGAAGCTGTTCGCGCCGACCTGCATGATCCCTCCCGGGCGTTCGGGTTCTTCACCGCTGTGGCAGGCACGAATGTCCTGGCGACGGGGCTCGTCGGTTTCGGCTTGATCCCGCTGGCCCTCGCCTTCTTCGCTCTCGGCGGTCTGCTCTGGCTGGTGCTCGGGTACGGGATTCCCTTCACCGCGATCCTCGGGTCGAGCACACGGCCGGTATCTGCAGGGGTGAACGGCACGTGGCTTGTGTGGGCGGTGGCCGCTCAGTCAGTGGCGGTGGTCGCCGCGAGCCTGGGGATCGAGCTTCCGAACACCGCATATCTCGAGCCCGGTCTGGTCGCATTCCTCGCGCTCGCGGCGGTGGTCATGTGGGCGGTTGGACTGGCGCTCTACGTCGTCTGCGTGATTGCGATCGGCGTGCGCGTGCTTCGGCATCGGTTCGGGCCCAAGGACCTCGATGCTCCGTATTGGGTGACGATGGGGGCACTGGCAATCACGATCGTTGCGGGTTCCCGGATTCTCGATCTCGGCGACGCTCCCCTGCTCGAAGCGACACGTGTACTGGTCGGCGCCTCCTCGGCGCTGCTGTGGGCGATCGCCACGTGGCTCGTCCCGGCACTCGTCGCCGCAGGAGCCTGGAGGCATGCCGTCCACCGGGTGCCGATGACCTATTCGGCCGGGCTGTGGAGCATGGTGTTCCCAGCCGGCATGTACGCCGTGGCGAGCATCTACCTGGGCCGGTCGGATCATGTGCCGGCGATCGAATGGATCGGGCTCCACTGGTACTGGATCGCACTGACCGTCTGGGCGATCGTCTTCGTCACCATGGTCACGTCATTCGTCAGAACCCTCCGCAGTCGCTGATCGCTCGGACCTCCTCGGCGGGGTCTTCGCAATGCGCCCTCCCAACAGCACAACGCCCCGCCAGTGGCTTCTCGCACCATTGCAATGGTGCGAGATGACGCTGACGGGGCGTTATGGTTGCGCAGCTGTGTTACGTGTCAGCAACTAGACGTGATGCTCCGCCCGAGCACAGGCGCCGCAGTCAGACCTCGAAATCAGACGTCGAAGCGCTGACCCTCGGGCTTGGGCGGCATGATCTCCATAACGAGCACAACGATTCCGCCGATAGAGGTCAGGGTAAGCAGGTAGAAGAGGCCGGAGAAGCCTGCATCGTGGAGGCGGCGCCAGGAGACAGCGATCGACGGCACGATCGTGGCCAGGACAAACACGCCGAGAAGGACCCCTCCGATGCCCATCAGTGCAATGCCACCGCCCGAGGGCGCCCCGCCCCCGTAGGGATCGGCAGAAGCAGACGCCGCCATCATCACCGCTCCGATGATGACAAGAATGTAGGGCACCAGCGCAACGAGAACGCAGAACAGCGTCGCCCACCAGAACTCGCTGCGCGAGGCCCGCCCGCTGAACTTCGCGTAGTTCTTGAAGAAGCGCTTGACAGCCTGGCCGAAGGAAGCGCCGTAGAGCGGCAGTGAGAGGTCATCGGGGCTGGCGGCACCGCGTGGCGCTCCACCGAAGCCCTGCCCTCCATAGCCCTGGCCGGCGGCACCGGGAGCTCCTTGACCGGGTGCGCCGGAGTTGTATGCTGCATTCGCGTCGTAGGACATGATGACCTTCATTTGTAGGTGACGTTTCCGATCGCGCTCCGACGTCGATGGGCCGAAAATGCTCAGCCGATCTTCAGGAAGCGCGCACTCTATTCTGCACCAGGCATTCCATCGATCATGTGTCGAACCGGTTTCAGATCTGCAACACAGCGCATGATTCACTCATTTGTCATAGTCCGGACACGGAAACGGCGCCCGAGGAATGATTCCTCGGACGCCGTGATCCGCGAGCCGCTGCCGCTTCGAAAAGGCTCGACCTCGTCGACGATCAGCACTGCCTGCAGGCGAGTTCGCCTCAGGCGTCGCCTCCGGTGAGGGCATAAGCCTCGTCGACCGATGACTCATCGATATGCCCGTCGACGCGACGCAGCTTCTTCCAGCCGAGCGAGATGACGACGACCGACAGCAGCACGGCCCCCGCACCGAAGAGGTACGGAGATCCCGCACTGATCGATTCCGACACCGCACCTGCGACGATCGGCGCCACGGCACCGCCGATGAAACGCACACCCGAATAGGTCCCCGAGGCGACCGGACGAGGCAGGTCGCTGACCTCCATCGCCGATTCGGTGAACACCGTGTTGAGCACGCCAAGAAGCATGCCGGCCACGATGATGCAGACGATGATCCCGGCCAGCGATTCGACGAGGAAGGACATCACGCCCAGCAGCACGGCCAGTGCGACCAGGGTGACGATGAGGCTGCGACGACGCCCGATCCGCTTGGTCAGCACCGGAGCGCCGAACACCGAGGTGATCGCCACGCAGATGCCCCAACCGAAGAAGACGTAGCCGAGGCCCATGGCGCCGAAGTCCTCCATGCCCAGCTTCGCGGCGGCAGCCTCGACGGGGAACGGGCTGTAGGCCAGCAGGATGAAGAATCCGAAGTTGTAGAGCAGAGCGGAGACGCCGAGGATGGCGACACCCGGACGGGCCAGTGCACGGAATGTGGCGCTGAGTTTGATCGGCTCCGCCGAGGCCCCGTTCGAGCTCGTGCCTCCCGGCAGCAGCACAACGATGGCGATGAAGCCGATGGCCATGAGGACTGCGGTGCCGAAGAACGGTCCGCGCCAGGAGATGCCGCCCAGCAGTCCGCCGAGCAGCGGGCCGGTGGCGATGCCGACGCCGAGAGCCGCCTCGTAGAGGATGATCGCCTTCTCAGCACCACCGGACGCAGCACCGACGATCGTCGACAGAGCGGTGGAGATGAACAGCGCGTTGCCCAGACCCCAACCGGCACGGAAGCCGATGATCTGGTCGACGGAACCGGAGAACCCAGCCAGAGCCGCGAACGCGACGATGAGCACGAGACCGATGAGCAGCGTGGTCTTCGCACCGATGCGGGATGACAGGAAGCTCGTGAAGAACATCATTCCGCCGGTGATGAACAGGTAGCTGGTGAACAGCAGCATCGATTGGGCGGGGGTGGCGTCGAGCTCGGCCGAGATGGCCGGCAGGATCGGATCGACCAGGCCGATGCCCATGAAGGCGATGACCGCGGCGAACGCGACCGCCCAGACGGCACGCGGCTGGCGAAGGATCGACGCTCCCGCCCCGGAATCGCCGGGTGTTTCGTCCCCTGTTGTTTCGTTGTCTGCTGACGCTCTCATCTGCTGGTCGCGTCCCCTTTCCTATGGTGCGTTCCGCTCCGAAGTCCGCTTCGGAAGCGTGGTTGAAAAACTGAGGTGTGTGCTGCGGCTAGCCCGCGGCCGAATCGGAGTCCGATTCGTCGGCGGGTTCGTCGACGCCGTCGACCGGGTGGCGGTCCTTGAGGAAGTCCGAGACCAGTCCGAGCGCACGATCGACGCTCTGCCTCTCCTCGACGCTCAGCGACTCGAAGTAGGGCTGCATCTGCTCGATCATGATCGACCGGTTCTCCGCCAGCCTCGCCCGTCCGGCTTCGGTGAGAGAGAACTGCGACGCCCGGCCGTCCGTGGGACTGGGTTCGCGCACGACGAGTCCGGCTTCTTCGAGTTTGGCGAGGAGTTTCGTCGCCGCGGGCTGAGAGCTCAGATATCCTTGCGCGAAATGGCCCACCCGCACGGGCTGATACTGCTCGACGACTGCGAGCGCACGCAGCGCCGCCAGCGAGTTCTCATTGCCGATCACTCGTCGAAACGCTCTGGTCAGGCGCGACGAGACGACAACGAGCCGCGACACGAGTTCAGCCGAATCCACATCATCCATAACTTATTTATATACCCAGGTTATGCAATTCGGCAAATCATGGTCACCGCGAGCGCCTTCGCGTCGCTCGCGAACGCCGGCCCGCCCGGACCACGGAGACACTCCACCCCATCCGCACGGAAAACCGCTCCCACCCCGCCCAGATGTCACCATGTGACGGACCTCACGGCCGCCTCGGTGATGGTCATGCTACTCTGGCCTCACATGTTCCGGGGACGGTGAAATTCCGTACCGGCGGTCATAGTCCGCGAGCCGCTCGCATTCGTGCAGGCGGTTGATTCGGTGAAATTCCGAAACCGACAGTCAGAGTCTGGATGGGAGGAGCATGGTGGCCTCGGCCGCTGTGTCTGGTGCAATCGACCGCACCGTCGCACGCGACTGAGACGCCCTGATGGTTGCACCCGCAATATCCTCCCTCCCGGCGAAGGCTCGGGAGGTTTTTTCATGGGCGCGCAGCCAGGCGACGCAGCGGAATTCACGGACCTCGAATCCGCGGCGATGACCGCTGCCCTCAATGCGGCCCGCGAAGGTGTTCGCGGAGCGAATCCGCTGGTGGGCGCGGCAATCCTGACAGCCGACGGCCAGATCGTCACCGGTCACCACGGAGGTGCGGGCACTCCCCACGCCGAGGTGGACGCGATCACCACCGCCCACGACCTCGACATCGATCTGACCACCTCGACACTGTTTGTCACGCTCGAGCCCTGCGCCCATCACGGCCGGACCGGCCCCTGCACCGAGGCGATCATCAACGCTGCGATCCCCTCCGTCGTCTTCGCCTCCCCCGACTCGAATCCCCTGGCCGCGGGCGGCGGAAAGACCCTCGCCGAGGCGGGGTTGACGGTCCGTTCGGGACTGCACGAAGAGGACTCCCGCGCACTCAATGCCCGCTGGGTCCGGTCGACGGCCGAGGCCCGCCCGTTCGTCTCGGCGAAGATCGCACAGAGCCTCGACGGGGCCGTCGCCGCCGCCGATGGAACCAGTCAGTGGATCACCTCCGCGGAGTCTCGCGCACACGCTCACGAGGTCCGGGCCCGAGTCGACGCCATCCTCGTCGGCACCGGCACCGCCGTGGCCGACGATCCGCGTCTCAATGCCCGCGGCCCGGACGGAATCTCACTCGACGACCAGCCGCGGCCCGTCGTGCTCGGCACCTCGGAACTGCCGGTCACATCGTTTCTCGCCCTCAATCCGAACACTCTGCAGCTGCGCACCCACGATGTCCGTGCGGCCTTGGACGAACTGTACGCCTCAGGAGTGCGCCACCTCCTCGTCGAAGGCGGGCCGACGGTGCTGGGCGCGTTCTTCTCCGCAGGGATCGTCGACGAGGTCTTCTGCTATCAGGCTCCGGTGCTCATCGGACCCGGCCGCAGCAGCGTCGACGGCTTGGACATCGGCACCCTGTCCGAGGCGCTGCAGCTGATCCCCGACGATACGGAGACACAGGCGGTGTCACGGCTCGGCCCGGACTTCCTGCTGCACTTCACAACTGCGGATCCGGAAACTGCCGAAACCGGCTCCCCCGAACCAGGTACGTAGCCGCCGCACTCCCCCAGCCACCACCGACCACCGCCTGAAGAATCTGGAGTCACATGTTCACCGGAATCATCGAAGAACTCGGCACCGTCGAGTCCATCGAGCACACGAACGATTCGGCCGCGATCACCATCGACGCCGGCCCCCTCGTCGCCGACCTCGACCTCGGCGGCTCGCTGTCCGTCAACGGAGTCTGCCTGACTTCGACGAGGCAGCCCACCGAGCAGCGTCCCGGCCTATTCACCGCCGAGGTCATGGGCGAGACCCTGCGCCTGACCGGGCTCGGCTCCTTGGTCACGGGCGACCGCGTCAACCTGGAACGCTGCACGCCCGCCTCGGGGCGCTTCGACGGGCATGTCGTCCAAGGACACGTCGACGGACGCGGCGAACTCCTCAACCGCATCGACCGACCCGACTGGTCGACCCTGCGCATCGGGATCCCGAACGACCTCGCACTGCTGACCGCGATCAAGGGGTCGATCGCGCTCAATGGTGTGTCGCTGACGCTGACGGCCGTGTCCGAACCGAGCGCACCCTCGGCGTGGGTGGAGGTCGGCCTCATTCCAGCCACCCTGGCACACACGACGTTCGGCGAGCTGCCGGTAGGCGCGGCCGTGAACGTCGAGGTCGACGTGCTCGCGAAGTACACCGCGCGCCTCCTGTCCTTCCGCACCGATGGCGGCGTCGCCGCCGACGCGGTCCCCACTCACTCGAGCCCCGCCTCGGCGGGCTCATCACCTTCGAACAGCACCCAGCAAGGAGTCGATCATGACTGATCCCATCGCTCACGCCAGCCGCCTCGATCCCATCGACGCGGCCATCGCAGCCGTCGCCGCCGGCCGGCCCATCCTCGTCGTCGATGATGAGGACCGGGAGAACGAGGGCGACCTCATCATGGCCGCCGAGTTCGCCGACCCCACGACGATGGGCTTCTTCGTCCGGCACACCTCGGGCGTCATCTGCGCACCCGTGACCGCCGACCGAGCCGCCGCCCTGCGTCTGCCGCCGATGGTCATCGACAACGAGGACCCGAAGGGCACCGCCTACACGGTCAGCTGCGACGCGGTCGGGGTGACCACGGGCATCAGCGCCGCCGAGCGCGCCGAGACCGGTCGAGTCCTGGCCGCCGCCGATCCGGATCCGGCCGCGATCTCGCGGCCTGGCCACATCTTCCCGCTCATCGCCAAGGACGGCGGGGTCCGCGAACGTCCAGGTCACACCGAGGCCGGAGTCGAGTTCGCGCGCCTGGCCGGTGCTCAGCCGGTGGCGATGATCGCCGAGGTGGTCCACGACGACGGGTCGATGATGCGCTTCGACGCGGTGCGCGACTTCGCCGACGCCCACGACCTCGTCATGGTCTCGATCGAACAGCTCATCGCCTACCTCGAGCTGCGTGACGCGGATGAGTCCAACGACTCCCCGGCAGCCGTTGCAGCGGTCCCGGGCGTGTCTTCAGTCCCTGCCGTGTCGTCGCCTTCGGACGATTCCCGCACTGAGGCGGCCGCCTCGGTGAACCTCGCCGGTGCGCTCGGCCGGGACGAACCGGTTGAGGCGACCGCGGAGGTGGCTCTGCCGTCGGAGCACGGCAGCCTGCGGGCCCGCGCGTTCACGATCAACGGGCATGACCACCTCGGCGTGTTTGCGGGGTCCCCGGATTCCGACTCAGCGGGTCCAGCACCTCTCGTGCGGCTGCATTCGGAGTGCCTGACCGGGGACGTCTTCGGTTCGCACCGGTGTGACTGCGGTGAGCAGCTCGACCTGGCGCTCGGCCTCATCGCCGAACACGGTGGGGCGGTCCTCTACCTGACCGGACACGAGGGTCGCGGAATCGGGCTGAGCAACAAGCTGCGCGCTTACGCTCTGCAGGATCAGGGGCGGGACACCGTGGATGCGAACCGGGACCTCGGGTTCACCGACGACGCCCGCGACTACCGTGCCGCGGCGACGATCCTGCGCTCGCTCGGGCTGACTCGCATCCGCCTGCTCACGAACAACCCGGCGAAGACCTCGGCTCTCGAAAACCTGGGCATCACGGTCGACGCTGTGGTTCCGCTCGAGGTCGCGGCGCGGCCGGAGAACACGCACTACCTGGCCACGAAGCGCGAACGCATGCACCATGTGCTCTCGCTGCCGGAGGTCACGGGCACATCCGGCACTGGCGCGGGCACCGCCGGGGCCGTCGCCAGCTGACGCGGCGGCAACCGCCTCGGCGAGCTTCCGGCTCCACATCCGAGCAGGCCCGCCCCCTCTAGCCGACCTACACCGACACGAACCAGGCTCTTCGGAGTCTTCGAACAAAGGACATTCTCATGGCTCATTCCGGAGCACCAGAACTCACCGTCGACGCCGCTGACCTGCGCGTCGCCATCGTCGCCGCCTCCTGGCACACCCAGATCATGGACGGGCTCGTCGACGGGGCCCAGCGCGCCGCCGCCGAGACCGGAGCCGAAGCCACACTCATCCGTGTGCCCGGCAGCTTCGAACTGCCCGTCGCCGCAGCCCGACTGGCACCGCACTTCGACGCGGTCGTCGCCCTCGGTGTGGTCATCCGCGGCGGCACCCCGCACTTCGACTACGTCTGCCAAGCCGCCACCGACGGCCTCAACCGGGTCGCCATCGACTCCGGCAAGCCCGTCGGATTCGGCGTCCTGACCTGCGACACCGAACAGCAGGGGCTCGACCGAGCCGGGCTCGAGGGGTCGGTCGAGGACAAGGGCCATGAGGCGATGACCGCAGCCCTCGTCACCGCTCAGGCGCTGGCGCCGTACCCTCAGATCTGAGCAGGGTTGAGTGGCGGGGGCCTCCTCGGGCGAGCGGGTCGGCCGACCCCAGCTTCCTCAGTCCGATCGGACCGCAGAACCTGCTTCCCCAAAGATAAGTGTGCGCAGGTTGCCCGTTTGGGTGTCCCAAGTGGCAATCTGCGCACACTTATCGTGCTGTGCGGCAGGTTGCGCCGGCGGCGCAGGCCCGCGACCTGACTCAGCTCAGAAGAGCTGGCGGATGTTCGTCCGGGCGAGGTCGATGAGTTCGTCGCCCTTGCCCGAGAGCACCGTGCGGATCGCGTAGAGAGCGAAGCCCTTGGCCTGCTCGACTGTGATCGACGGCGGCATCGACAGCTCCTGGCGTTCGGTGACGACATCGAGTACCGCGGGCCCCGGGTAGGCGAGGAATTCTTTGACAACCTTCGGCAGGTCCTTGGACTTCTCGACGCGGAATCCCTTGATCCCGACCGCCTCGGCGATGGTGGAGAAGTCGGGGTTGTCGAGGTCCGTTCCGAACGTGACGAAACCGGCCGCCTTCATCTCGAGCTCGACGAAGTTGAGCGAGGAGTTGTTGTACACGACGGTCTTGACCGGCAGCTTGTTCTGCGTGAGCGTGATGAGCTCACCGAGCAGCATGGCCAGTCCGCCGTCACCGGCGAGCGCGATGGTCTGCCGGTCCTCGAACGCCGACTGCACGCCGACGCTCTGGGACAGGGCGTTGGCCATCGATCCGTGGCTGAAGGATCCGATGAGGCGGCGCTTGCCGTTCATCGTCAGGTAGCGGGCCGCCCACACCACGGGTGATCCGACGTCGGGGATGAAGACGGCGTCGTCATCGGCCATCTCGTCGAGGAGGCGCGTCAGGTATTGCGGGTGGATCGTCCGCTTCGACGGTGTGGCCAGTTCGTCAAGGTCCTTGCGGGTCTTCTGATAGTGCTTGGTCAGGGACTTCAGATGCGTGCTGCTGCGGTTGGCCTTGATCTTCGGCAGCAGTGCCTCAACGGTGTCGGCGACCGTTCCCACGAGCGGAATGTCGACCTTCGTGCGCCGCCCGATCTGGGATCCGCGCACATCGACTTGGATGACGGTGGCGTCCTCGGGATAGAACTGCTGGTAGGGCAGGTCGGTGCCGAGCATGAGCAGAGTGTCGCAGTCCTTGAGCGCGGCGTAGCCGGAGGAGAATCCGAGCAGGCCGGTCATGCCTACGTCGTAGGGATTGTCGGGTTCGACGAATTCCTTGCCGCGCATCGTATGGACGATCGGGGCCTGGAGCTTCTCGGCGATGGCGAGCAGCTCATCATGGGCGCCTTCGGTGCCGGCTCCGGCGAGGATCGTCGTCTTCTTGCCCTTGTTGAGCGCCTTGGCCGCGGCTTCGACCTGGGACTCCGCGGGGATCATGTGCGACGGGTAGGCCCGGACCTCCTCGGCGGCGGCATCGATGTCGGCCAGGCCGACGTCACCGGGGATGACGAGCACGGCCACGCCGCGCTTCTCGATGGCTTCTCGCATGGCGATGCGCAGCAGGCGGGGCATCTGTTCGGCCGAGGAGACGTTCTCGACGTAGACGCTGCAATCGCGGAAAAGCTCGGTCGGGTGGGTCTCCTGGAAGTAGTTCGAGCCGATTTCGTCGCTGGGGATCTGTGCGGCGATGGCCAGGACGGGAACCCGCGAACGCTGGGCGTCGAAGAGTCCGTTGATGAGGTGGAGGTTGCCGGGCCCGCAGCTGCCGGCGCAGACCGCGAGCTCACCGGTCAGGGCGGCCTCGCCGCTGGCGGCGAAGGAAGCGGCCTCCTCGTGGCGGACATGGACCCATTCGAGCTGCGGGTTCACACGGAGGGCATCGGTGAATCCGTTGAGCGAGTCTCCCGGGATGCCGTAGACGCGCTTGACTCCGCTCGCGACGAGGGTATCGACGATGTTTCTGGCGACGGTGGGCATTGACTTCCTTCCGTTGAACCATGGCACCGGGGTGCATTCACAGCCCCGGCAGGGGGCGGCCCCACGCGTGGGGCCTTGACCGCGCTTTCAGTCTAGCCCCGAAGTCCACCAGGGCGGCTGTCCGATTCCTCACCCTCCAGTGCGGGAATATCCTCGCCGAGGCGGCCCTGACCATGGGTTCGCATGCGCGGAATCTTCCGACGAGGTGCTTGCCCGGTGGCCCTCAGGACTGCGCGGAAGATGTGTCAAGAAATTTTCCGTATCTTCGAAACGTGTAAAGAGATCGCCGATTTTTCTACACGTTCCTCTGCCCATAGAGTGTGCCCCTCACCGGGGCGGCGTTCACGTCCGCGCAGACAGCAAGGTCGCCAGCGTGAGCAGCCCGGCCATGGCCACCGCCATCATCGGGTACCCGCCGAGCACCCCGGCCAGCGCCGGACCGGCAACCGGTGCGAGCGCCGTGCCCGCGGTGATCGGGGCGACGAAGACGCCGTTGATGGCCCCGAAGTTCTTCGTTCCCCACCGGTCGGAGACCGCCGTGGCCTGCAGCAATGTCATGCAACCGCGCACGCCGCCGCCGAGCATGGCGATGCCGATGAGCAGCCAGATCGGGCCGGGGACCAAGGCGAGCAGCCACAGTCCGACCGCTCCCGAAGCGAAGAGGATGACTGTCCGCGACCGCGTCGACGAGTGCCGTTCCAGACTCGGGTAGCCGAATCGTCCCGCCACCTGGCCGAAGCCGACGAGGCCGAGGGCGATGGCCGCCAGACTGTAATCGGCACCGCGTTCGATGACGAGCGGGATGATGTTGATCGTCACCGCGAACAGGGTGAACGTGGCGATCGCAACGGCGATCTGCAGGGTGATGAAACGCGGGTGACGAGTGACTTGGCGCAGTTCGGCCCGGCTCGGCTTCACCGTGGATGCGGCCGCCTCGTCGGTCCAGGTGCGGTTGAGGAAGAACAGGTGCATCGGCAGCGCGAGGACGGCGAGCAATCCGGCGAGCACACCGTAGGTTCCCCGCCAGCCGAGGCTGTCGATGAGCCACGCGATGATCGGGGCGAAGACCGTCGAGGCGAGCCCGCCGACGAGCGTGATCGTCGTCAGGGGCTTCGTCCGCTCCGCCCCGTACCAGCGGGTGATGACGGCGAAAGCCGGCGGGTAGAGCGTCGCTGCCTGGGCGAACCCGGCGAGGATCCAAGCGGCAAAGAACACGAAGAGGTTCGGCGCGATCGCGACGAGTCCGAGGGCGACGACCCCGATGGCCGTGCCCGCGCCCATGATCAGCTGCGGGCCGTGCCGGTCGAGCATCCGCCCGACGCTGGGTCCCATGAGCGCTGAGACGATGAGCCCGACTGTCAGCGCCGCCGTCACCATCGTGTGGCTCCACCCCATATCGTCAGAGATCGGGGTGACCGCCACCGGCAGAGAGTAGTAGAGCAGGCCCCAGCAGACGAGTTCGGCAACGCACAGCGCGGCCAGTCCCCCGCGGGGTTTATCGGTCATCATCGAGGCCCTCGCCGAGGCGGTGCTCCGTTCCCACGCCACGACCTGTTCCTTCGCCGAGGTGACCCGAGGTCGCCCCCTCGGCCGCGGTCCGCAGCCGGTTCAGAGCCGTCTCCCACGGGATGCGTTCCTGTTCGAGCCGGACGCCTCCTTCGGCGCGGATCCGTTCGAGGGCACGTGCTTCGGTGCCGGAGAGATGCGCGAAAGTGCCGATGCTCGGCTTCGGTTCCGGTACCCAGAGATCCTGGTGCGCGAGCAGAGTTGCTTCGTCCATGAGCACGGATTCGACCTCCGGCAGGTGGCTGCGCAGGCGGTTGAGGATCGCGAAACCATGGGAGTCGAGGTCGCCCCAATAGATCACGCGCGCACCGGCGATCCAGTCCAATCGAGCGACCCCGTCGACGGCATAGCCGGAGCCGTGTACGGCCACGGCACCCGGCCAATCCGGCATGGCGAGCACGGATTCGAGGTTCTCGAAGACGAAGACCAGCCTCGGCGATATGGGCAGTCGACCGAATTGGGAGATCGGAGCGGTCACATCGTCGAGGTACACGGCTGGAGCGCTGTTCGAAGCACGGTCGCCAGTGGCTGCGGAATCCGCAGCGGCGATCAGGGTCCCGTCGAGGATACGCACCCGCAGTCGCGGTTCGGCGTCGAGGACGGTCACCACATCGGCGTGGCCGATCCCTCCCAGCAGGGCGGTGACGAGGCTGCGGTAGGTCTCGAACCATTTCGAGTCCACCCCGCGGATGGGCAGCTGTCTGGGTCGCAGCGATCCGAGCGGATGGGTGCACAGCCAATCGACGACATCGATGACAGTAACGAACGCAGCGTCGGACAAGGAGAGGATCCGTTTCGACTGGGAACGTATCGCTGCGGCAAGGGAGTCCCCGTCCGAGCTGACCTCCGCGTCCGCGTCGCGAGTCGCCGCGATGTTGTTCGATTCGGACCCGAGTCGCTGCCGGATGCTGACGGCACGGTCTCGCAGTCTCCGCCAGTCTCGAGCGGTGTCGCCGCCGACGAAAGCGGCCACTGCATCAGGGGTCATCAGTCGCAGTCGGACCGGAACGCGTTGACTTCCGACGCGGGCCCAGCTGCGTTCTTCCCAATCGACCTCGAGCTCTGCAGGTGCGCCCGCGGCTGTCGCCCCCGCAAGCTCCCGGACCGCCCGCCAACTGCCGGCCCAGTCGGCGGCAGCAGCCTGATCGGAGAGCACCTGCTTCTCCGTCGGTGGTTTGAGGGCGATCTCAACACGCACCTCACCTGTTGCCTCCGCCGCCCACGAGGCCATGGACGAACTCAGGCGAGCACGTGCCTTCATCCGAGCCTCGGCGACGGAGAGCATCGTCATCGGGCGTCCGACTCCTCGAACTCAAGCTCGACTTCACCGGCCACACGTATGCTGTCGGAGCCGGCCGCCTTCTCAGACCCATCTGCCCCACCGGCACCGTCCGATCCCTCAGCTTCCGTGTCCGCTCCGGCGCTGCTCGACTCTTCGCCAGCGCCAGCGATTGACTCCGACTCCGATACTGACTCCGAGACCGACTCCGCTCCAGCCCCGTCCAGCTCCGTCTCGTCCCACACCATCGTCGAGGTCAGAGTCTTCTGCCTGCTCGGATTCTCGATCGAGGTCGCCGCACCCACATAGGGTTCGATCGTCTGCAGCAGCTTCTGCGGAGTCGCCAGCACCATGTGGAATCCGAACTCGATGAAGATGTCCAAGGCCATACGCGTATACCGCGTATCCGCTTTGTCGAAGGCCTCGTCGAGGATGATCGTGCCGTACTTCGAGATCGCCTCATCCGGGTCGGCGAGCTGATAGCGCAGCGCTGCCGCCAGGCAGAAGATCACGAGCTTCTGCTGCTGACCACCGGACATCGCCGCACCCGAATCGTAGGTGGCATGTGCACGACCATGATCGTCGATCTCCTCGGCGAGGAAGCTCACGTGCAGGCGTGTGTCCAGGCACTGGGTCTTCCAGACCTTGTCGACGTGCTCGCTGGACGCGAATCGGCGCATCACCTCGGCGAGGGTGTCGTACTTCCTCTCCGCAGTCTCCATATCGTCCTCACCCCAGCTTCCGCTTGCCACGAGGCGGAGATCGGCGATGAAGGCGTTGACGGTCTCGGACCGCCGGGTCTTGACCTTCAGCCGCAGGTACCGGTCCTCGTCGAACTGCGACCGCAGCAAGGAGGAGTTGATCGGCGCGACCCGATCCTCGATCTCACGCGGGGCGGCATGGATCTCGTTGAGGAGTTCGCCGATGAGATCCCGGGACCGCTGCTGCAGCAGATCCCGGAAACGGTTCTCATGATCGGGCAAGCCGTGCGCGAGGATCTCATCGAGCATCGACAGGTAGGCGCGCCGATCATCGACTTCCGCCGTGAGCTGGGACGATACCGATGGCCATGCGGCCTTGAACTCGGCAGCCAACCGTGTCACGGACTGCCCCGACCGACTTGCATCGGCTTGCGCCCGGTCCTTCTCTTCCTGCAGCACCTGCGAGACCTGCTGGCCCACCTCGGCGAGGTTCTCCCGCTTGATGCTGCGTTGGATCTTCCGGAACCGTTCGTCCAATTGTTCGCCGAGGTGGCCCTCGACTTCCGCCACCCGACCTGAGTTGACGTCGTCCTCGATCCGGGTCAGGTTCGAGCGCAGACCCGTCGATTCCTCGTTCGCCCGGCGAAGGGCATAGTCGGCTTCGTTCTTCGCTGTCTCGGCCGCGTCCTTGACCGCCTTGGATTCGCGTTCGGCGCCGATCGCCTGCTGCAGGTCGCCGTCGGCATCTTCGAGTTCGGCCAGCTGCCGCTCGAGAGTCGCGACCTTCTCGGCCGCTCCGTCTCGGTCGACGTCGCGCCAGGACTGTTCGCGAATACCGGCGAGGATGCCGCGGCGACGGTGGGCCTGTGCGGTTTCGGCGTCAGCCGCCGCGACCACCTGTTCGGCCGCGGCCAGTTCCGACTGAGCCTCCTTGAGGGATTCGACGAGGGCTTCGAGTTTCGCTTCGCGGTCGCCGAGGACCCATTGGCTGCGATCGTCGATGGCCCGCCGGTCGTCCTTCTCGTACCGGGTGCGTGAGGTCTTGACCTGGCCCTTGACGGTGACGGCGCGCGGATGGTCGTCGAGTTCGTCCGGGTGGTCGACACAGGCGAAGTCGAAGCGTTCGGACAAGGTGGTCCGGACCCAGTCGCCGAAACCGGTGTCGCTGACATTCACCTTGTTGACCAGCGACTTCTCACTGCCCACGGGGCGGGGGCTCGGCACTGAACGCGGGATCTCCTCGAAGACGAGGCGTCCGCGGATGCGGTGGGAATCCACCCAGGTGCGCACGGCCGAGAGGTTCTCAGAACGGACGAGGACGGTCAGTGCCATGGGCCGCAGCACCCTCTCGATGGCACCCGTCCACCGGGCCTCGTCGGGGTCGACTTCGATGAGTTCGGCCGCGAACGGCAGCGCCTTCTCGCTCAGTCCGGTGCCGGCGGCGAGCTCGGATCTGATCGTCATGAGGTTGTTCGGCACGGTCGATCCGGACCGCCGCAGGGATTCGATCTCCCCTTCGAGTTCGCGGACCTTCGCCCGCGCCTGGGAGAACCGGTCGTGATCGGCGTGGCTGGGTCCGGCGACCTGCGTGTCGTCGTCGAGGTTGGAGGCGATCTGAGCCTGCAGTTCGGCGAATTCGGCGGCCGTGGTCGGGGCGTGCTCGATGCCGGCCTGCTCAAGCTGGCGAGCCAGCCCAGACCAACGTTCGGCGATGGCGCGGCGTTCGGTTTCAGCGGTGTCGATGCGCTGCTGAAGGTGTTCGGCCTCGGAACCACCGAGTTCCAAAGTGGCCCGTCGGGCCAAGTCGTATTCGTCGACTGCGGCGTCGAAGTCACGTTTGGCGCGGTCGGCGGTGACTTCGAGTTCGACGATCTGCCTGGTCAGCGCCGAAAGGTCGGCGCGGAGGATATCGAGCTCGCGCCGCTTCTGGTACGGCAGCAGAGCTTCGCTGAGCGCGATCGACTTCGCCGCGATGTCGTTGGCAGTCTCGAAACGGGAGGCGGCTTCGCGCAGCTGCAGCAGATGATCGCGCTGTTTGCGCAGTTCGACGACATGGTCATGAGCGTCCTTGAGGTCACCGAACTGTGCGACGGCAGTCTCGGCGAGGTCGAAGGTCACCGGACTTTCGAGCATATGGTCTCGGAAGAGCCGGTCGAGGCTGTCCAGGCTCTTCGCCGATTGTGTCTTGTGCAGCAGCTGGAGTGCGGACTCGTCGGCCATGCCGAAGGTCTTGCGCATCCGTGCATAGAACTTCCCGTGGTGGCCGTTCGAGGTGACCACCGCATCAGGATGGTCGGCCTTGAGTTTGCGGGTCTCGAGTCCGGAGCGCGCATAGTGCTGCAGGTCGGAGAGGTCGAGGTCCGCGCGCTCGAGGACACAAGCGTCGGAGAGGTCCGTCGTTTTCGTGCCCGAACCCTTGATGAAGAAGAGTCGGGCCAACGACAGGGGCTTGTCGCTGCCGTTGTCGTAGCGGAGGATGATTCCGCTCCAGGTGGCGCGCGGGCGCAGATACTTGCTGACCACCCGGTCTTCTTCGGAATCCGCGGTGCGAGTCCAGGCCCCGCGGACGTAGCTGACGAGGCTGCGCTGGTCGAGGCGAGCGCCCGCGGTCTGAGCAGCGACGTTGAAGCGCAGCCACTTGTCCGGGGTGAGGACTGCGGCGATTCCGTCGAGGAGGGAGGACTTGCCCGAGCCCGAGGGCCCGGTGATGAGGTGGCCCTTGTGGGAGACGGGGATGCGGTGGATGTCGGCGTCGAAGGTGCCCCAGTTCGCGATCTGGATCTCGCTCAGGCGCCACTGACTGCCGACGTCGGGCCGGTTCGCTCCGCGAGCACGCGCCTGGTCGGCGACGAAGGCGGCATCGAGCGGGAAGAGTGCCTCGGTCACGCGTCGTCCTCCTCGGTGTCGGCGTCGATGTCGCTATCGGCATCGGATGCGTCGGTGGCGGTATTGTCGACGACCGCCTCAGCGATGGAGTCCCCGCCGTCATCAGACTTGCCGTCATGGATCTCACCGGCATCGGTCTCACCAGCGGCGATGCGTTCGTAGACGGCGATGAGCTCGCGCACACGGTCCTCGTCGATGAGGAACTTCACCATGGGAGAGATCTCGAAGCGGTCTTCACCGGCTTTGTGGAGCACGCGCAGGCGGTTGCTCATCCGCGACCACGCGCCGTTGAGATTGCGCTGGAAGGTCGATTCGTCCCCTGTGCGGTAGATCGCGAGTCGTTCATAGACCTCTTCGCGATCGACGATGACACGCTTCTCCCCCGGCGCGGCCAACAGCAGCTGCCGGAGCACCAGTAGCATTGCCGTGTCGAGGAAGGTGAGTCGTTCGCTGCGTACCGCGGCGGGCGCGTCGATCTCGTCGGTGACGATCTTGCGAGTGAATGCGAATTCGTCGACCCGGTCGATGACGAGGTCGAGGAACAGATCGTGCAGGCGCGAACGGACGAGGCTCTCGTCCGCGACGAGGGCTGCCCACAGCTGCGGGGCCTGCGTCCCGGACACATACGGGCCTTTGAGCAGTTCGAGCAGCACTCGGCGGGTGCGCTCTCCCAGCGTTCCGGTGTCACCGGACCACAGACCGCTGGGGTTGTGGCTGAGGTCGTCCGCGGAGTCGGTGGATTCCATCGCCGAGGCGGCCCCCACCTCGGCGGGGGCTGTGTCGTTGTCGTGGTGGGTGGGGCTCATAGGGTGATGCCTTCGGTGAAGTAGTGGCGGCGGATCGCGGCGGTGCGGACGATGCCGTCGATACCGGCCCAGGTGAGGATTTCGCGGTTGCCGACATCGACGTGGCCATAGGTGCTGGCCAGGGACAACAGGCCGACGACGCTGGCCAGTCCCTGTGTGGCGGGGAAGGTTTCGAGCACCTCCGCGACGGAGGCTTCGTGGGCGGAAGTGACGACGGAGTTGATGTTCTCGGTGAGTTCGGCGAAGTCGATTTCGGATTCGCGGGCGACTGCGATGAGTTCGGCGAAGTCGATCTCGGAGTCCGTGGCCTCGCCGAGTTCCGCTCCGGCGTCGAACTCCTCGGGGTCGTGGAGGATGACCTCGCCGACGCTGCCGAGTGAGACGCTGGAGAGTTCGAGGTCGATGCCGATCTCGTCGTAGGGTTTGACCTCCTGCGACACGGGCGCGGCTGCGGCGAGACCCTCTTGGAGGAGAGTGCGCATAACGCGGTCGCGTTGGAATTCGTGGGAGTGGACGTAGCGGCGCAGGCCACGGGCGAACTCGGTGAGGATGTCCGAAACCTCGTGGGACCCGTCCTTCATCTGGCGCATCAGGGTGCGCAGGGAACGGCGGGTGGCCAGAGAGAGGGTGGCGGAGAAGTCCCGGTCGAGGATGGCGGCGATGTCGTCGTCGAAGGCCGCGGACTGTTCGGGGTCGCGGACGAGGGCGGAGAACGCCGAGAACGTCCGACCTTCGTCAGAGGACTCGATGAGGTCGACGCCGCGGAACACTTCGTCGAGTACTTGGGACTGGGAGTCCTCGGCGGCAAGGATCGAGACCCGCAGTTCCTGATTGAGTTCTTCGAAGCGTGCGCGCACGCGGGCGAAGTCGGCGGGCAGTCCCTGCGCCTGCTGGAGGATGTCGGAGACGCGTTCGTTGGCGCGGCGCCTGTCGAGGACGACGGAGCGCGGATCGCCGCGGCGGACCCGGGCGATCTCGGCGTCGATGCGATCGCGTTCGGCGCGCAAGGAGGCGAGGCGGCGGGAGCTGTCCGGGTCGGTGTCGATGGCCAACTGTCGCACGGATTGGGCGAGGCTGACCAGCCGAGATTCGGTGGCGGTCTGTGGTGGGGTGCGCAGCTGTTCGAGCATGCGGATGGCATCGAAGCCGGCGGCGGAGAGTTCGTAGGTTTCGCCTCTGGCGGCGGTGGCGGGACGGCGGACGAGGATTTCGGCGCGACGCCAGTCATCACAGTAGGCCTTCGCCGTCCGCAGCGAGAGGTCGAAGTGGTCGCGCAGCTCCTCGAGGTCGGCGTCGATGCTTTCGTGCAGATCCTCGGTGTTCATCCTGGTGCCGGGCTTGCCGAGATGAGCGTCGAGGGTTCCTGCCATGACAGCGAGGTTGTCGGCCCGGAGCATGCGCAGGGTGGCATTCGATTCGAGCAGTCGCCGGTAGGCGAGCGCGGATGACAGGGCGGACATAGGAACTATTCTCTGCGCCTAGGCGGGTGCGCGCCAATTCGAGAGTCGGGTGAGGTCAACGGCTGTCGTTCCTCCCGCCGAAGGTGTCAGGGTCAACAGGTCGGTCCTTCTTGGACATCTTGGCCACGACAAGACAATAGGACTCGAGCACGAGGTCGTGGAGAAGATCGGGATCGAGACGAGCGCCGGCAGTTGCGGCGCCGGGTTCGCCGCCGTCATCGCCTCCATCCCCTGCGACGGTGATCCAATGCTTCTTGTTCATGTGATAGCCGGGTGAGATCTCCGCATAGGCGTCGCGCAGCACCTCACCGTCGAGGGGATCGATCTTGAGGTTGAGACTCGGAACTCCCCGCAGCTCGTATGCCATCATGAACATCTTTCCGCGCACTTTGTACACGGCATTGTCCGGCCCGAACGGGTGGTCGAGCTCGACCGAGGGGTACTGCATGGCTTGGTCGTTGGCCAAGCGGAGCACGGTGGCGGGGTCCATGCGTGGAGACTAGCAAAGGCCACTGACGTAGGAACTGACGTTAGACTCGAATCATGCCTGAGACCCCACTCCACACCGCCCCTCACCTGCTCTTGACCGCTCTCGGCGGGACCATCGCGTCGACCGCCAATGCCGCAGGTGGGGTTGCTCCAGCACTCAGTGGGGCAGAGATCGCTGCGGCCGCGGGTCTCGATCAGGTCTGGCCGGATCTGCAGGCCGATTTCACTCAGGTTGCTCAGGTTTCGAGCGCGAATGTCACCCTCGAGATGCTCTTCGACGTCGTCGAGCTTGCCCGCTCATCCGAGGCCGATGGAATCGTCCTCACCCAAGGCACCGACACTCTTGAAGAGTCCGCGTTCGGGCTCTGGCTGCTCAATGACTCTGGCACGCATATCTCTGTCACCGGGGCCATGCGCAATCCGACCTTGCCCGGCGCCGACGGACCGGCCAACGTCCGTTCCGCCGCGCTCACTGCTCTGTCCGACAAGGTCAGCGATCTGCCGTCATCATTGGTCTTCAACGACGAAGTCCACGATCCGAGGTTCGTGACGAAGTCGCACACCACCTCGACGGCCGCGTTCTCCTCCGGGCCCATCCTCGGCGCGATCGGATGGCTGAGCGAAGACGATCTCCATCTCCCGCACGCACCCCAGCCTCCGAAATCACCGTTCGCCGGACTTCCCCGTCCGTCTCAACTGAGCAAGGTCGCCCTCGCCGAGGTGGGGATGGGCGAACCGGAAGAGACCCTTGATCTCATCGACGGGTCCGGGTTCGCCGGAGCCGTGATCTCCGGAGTCGGCGGCGGTCACGTCCCCGAGGATCTGATGCCCGCCGTGGCCCGACTGGCCGAGAGGATGCCCGTGGTGCTGGCCTCACGTACCGGTTCGGGTGCGAGCCTGCACCGCACCTACGGCTATCCGGGCGGCGAGATCGGCCTGCTCGATTCCGGGCTCTTCTCCGCGGGAATCCTCGACGCTCGCAAGGCCCGCATCGTGCTCAACCTGGCGCTGAGCTTCGGCCTTGACCCCGCCGAGGTGTTTGGTCAATTCAACTGAGCTTCACACCGGCCTGGTCGACCCCCGCACCACGAGTTCCGGGGTGAACTGGCGGTCGTGATGTTCATCCGAGGCCAATGCGTTCTCCTGCAGGAGTGCCTCCACCGCCGTGCGTCCGAGCAGTTCCGCCGGCTGCCGCACGGAAGTCAAGGGCACGATCGTTGAGAACGCATAGTCGATATCGTCGTAGCCGACGATCGCGATGTCCTCGGGGATCCGCAGATCGCTGAACATGATGACTGCCTGCATGAATCCGACCGCCAACAGATCGTTGGCGCAGAAGACCGCGTCGGGCCGCTGATCGTCGGGCAGTGCGACGACCTTCTCCCCCGCGTCCCGTCCGGCGAGGATGGTGAGTTCGGCGGTGTCGAAGACCGGCAACTCGAGTCCTGCTTGACCGGCTCGTTCTCGCGCTCCGGTCAAACGGTCGGCGACCTGCGGCAGCGACTGCTGTCCGCCGATGAACGCTGGTCTCGTGCAGCCACCGGCGATGATGTGGTCGAGTGCCAACCGCCCTCCGGCGATATTGTCCACGGTCACTGACGACAGGGCGTAGCCGTCCGAGTCACGGTCGACGAGCATGACGGGCGTGCCTCTGGACGCAATCGATTCGAGCCCGGACAGGTCTGAGCCAGTCGGGGTGACGAGCAGACCGTTCACTCTCTGTTCGGCGAAGAGGTCGACATATTTCGATTCCCGGGCCTCATCGGTCCCCGAGTCTCCGATGAGCAGTGACAGTCCTGCCTCGTCACAGGCTTGTCTGGCCCCGTGCGCAACAGACGCGAAGAACGGGTTCGCGGTGTCGAGGACGACGAGGCCCAAACTGCTGCTGTGCCCAGATCGCAGCTGCCTGGCCGCGGCATTGCGAACGAAACCAAGCTCCTCGATTGCGGCGTTGACCTTCGCCGCCGTCGCCTCGGCGACCTTCGACGAACCGTTGACGACATGGGAGACCGTGCCGACCGAGACTCCTGCGCGGTCGGCGACTTCGCGCATGCTCACTTTCGCCATGAGTCTCCCTCTGTCATCCGTTGTACTTACGTCACCTGCGCTGTGCCGTCCGTTATCCGCTCCGCGGCACTCCGCAATTTCGCGGGCAGGCATGTCTCATTGTGCCTGACGCACCGTCATTCCGGCCGCCGCTCCCACCCCAACTTCCACAACCGCCAACGGCGGTCTTGATGTGACCCGAACGACATGCTAATGTTCCGAGCAACAATATTGAAACGTTTCAATCACTTCATCTCACCCGGCGGATTCGCGAAGTCGCGATCACCGAGCCATCCTGGAGGAACCTATGAAGGACACAACGACGTCGTCCAAATGGAAGGCCACGGTCGCCGTGGCTATGTCGAACTACATCGAAGCCGGTTCGATCATCGCGATCGCCACGAGCATCAGCCTGTGGCAGACGGAATTCGGCCTCGACAGCATGGCCGTCGGCCTGCTCAGTGCACTGAGTGCCAACGCCTTCGGTGCTGCGATCGGTGCAGCCATCGGCGGTCCGCTCTGTGACCGCTACGGCCGGAAGTTCATCTACACCTACGACCTGCTCCTGTACATGTTCGGCACGCTGTTCGCGATCTTCGCGTTCAACTTCGCCTCGCTGCTCATCGGCTTCGTCCTCACAGGCATCGCCGTCGGTGCCGGTGTCACCGCCGCATGGACCTATATCGCCGAGGAAGCCCCCGACGGCCGTAGGGCCGGCCATGTCGGTGTGGCCCAGTTGGCCTGGTCGATCGGGCCGATGATCGGCTTCCTCCTTGCCGCCCTGCTCGAACCGATGGGTCTGCTTGGCTCCCGCATCATCTTCGCCCACCTCTTCGTCGTCGCCTTCATCACCTGGTGGGTCCGCCGCGGACTGAGCGAATCGCGTCGCTGGACGAAGAAGCAGGCCAACCCGAACACCGTGGGCACCTACCGCGGAATCTTCGAGATGTTCACCAAGAAGAAGAACATCACAGCACTCCTCTTCCTCATCGGCGTCTACGGCCTGTGGAACACGGTGGCCGGTCAGGCCGGAATCTTCCAGCCCCGCATCTACGAGGCCACCGGACTCACCGATGCCCGCTCCCAATACCTGCTGCAGGTCCTCGTCTGGGGTCTGACCAGCGCCGCAACCTTCTTCGGCTTTATGCGCTACGGCGACAAGGTCTCCCGCCGCTGGCTCTACGGCTTCGGCGCCGGACTCGGCGTCATCGCCTGGGCCGTGCTCATCTGGGGACCGGCCGGTTGGTTCTCCCTCCTCGTCTTCGCCATCGGCTGGGGCATCTCGTCCGGACTGGGCGCTCAGGCCTTCTACGGGCTGTGGGCAGCCGAGCTCTTCGCCACCCGCTACCGTGCCTCAGCACAGGGCTTCATGTTCATGATCGTGCGCGTCATGGTCGGCGTCCTGTCCCTGTGGTTCCCTCTCATGCTCGAGAAGACCGGCATCCACGGCGTCGGATTCCTCATCGTCGGACTCCTCGTCGCCGCCCTGCTCATCGGCATGATCTGGGCCCCGAACACCCAGAACAAGACCCTCGAAGAGATCGAGATCGAACGCTACGGCCGACTCCTCGATGCCGATCACGCCACCGAGGTGGTCGCGGGCAATATCCACACCGACGGAACCGCAACATCCGGTTCGACCGATTCCACCTCAGTCAGGGAACGCTGAGATGGAGCGGGTGTGTTTCCGCATGCAGGTCGATCCTGCCCGCCTCGATGAGTACGTCGCGGCACACCGGGCCGTATGGCCGGACATGCTCGAGGCTCTCGAATCCACCGGGTGGCGCAACTACTCCCTGTTCGCGGATCCGACCGGCATGGTCATCGGCTATCTCGAAACGGACGACTACGAGGCCGCGCAGAAGGGGATGGAGCTGACGGAGATCAACGCTGCTTGGCAGCAGTCGATGTCTCCGTACTTCGCTGCCGGCGGGTCGTTCGACGCAGGACCGGAACGAATCCGCGAGGTCTTCCACCTCGAGGACCAACTCGCTGCGGCCCGGGCCGAAGTTCACCCCGAGTGACCACTGCATCGGATCCAGCGACTCGCTGATTCTTCAGTCCCACAATGCACCCAGCACCACCGCAACATTAAGGAATACCAACTCTCATGAGCACTCGCCCCACCTTCTCCGACATCACCGATAAGCTCGCCGCGCAGGAGATCGAGCTGCCCTCCTGGGCGTTCGGCAACTCCGGCACCCGCTTCAAGGTCTTCGGCACCCCGGGCACTCCGCGGGACCCGTTCGAGAAGATCGCCGATGCTGCAAAGGTCCACGAACTCACCGGACTCGCTCCACAGGTGGCCCTGCACATTCCGTGGGACCTCTGCGATTTCGATGAGCTGGCTGCCCACGCTGCCGGACTCGGAGTCCGTTTGGGCACGGTCAACTCGAACACATTCCAGGACGACGACTATAAATTCGGTGCCCTCACCCACGAGGACGAGGCTATCCGCGCCAAGGCCATCGACGCTCATCTCGAATGCATCGACGTCATGGATCGCACTGGATCACGGGACCTCAAGATCTGGTTGGCCGAAGGTTCGAACTACCCTGGCCAAGCGGACATGCGGGGTCGGCAAGATCGACTCCACGAGTCACTTTCCCAGATCTACGACCGCCTCGGCGAGGAACAGAGGATGGTGCTTGAATACAAGTTCTTCGAGCCCTCGTTCTACCACACGGACGTCCCCGACTGGGGCACTAGCTACACCCAGGTCGCAGCCCTGGGCGACAAGGCGCTGGTCTGCCTCGACACCGGCCACCACGCTCCGGGCACGAACATCGAATTCATCGTCATGCAGCTGCTGCGCCTGGGCAAGCTCGGCTCGTTCGACTTCAATTCCCGCTTCTACGCCGATGACGACCTCATGGTCGGTGCCGCCGATCCATTCCAGCTCTTCCGAATCATCCACGAAGTGATTCGCGGAGGCGGCCTCAACAGTCCCGATATCGCGTTCATGCTCGACCAGTGCCACAACGTGGAGAACAAGATCGAAGGACAGATCCGCTCGGTGCTCAATGTCCAGGAAATGACCGCCCGAGCCCTCCTCATCGACACCGAGGCGCTCACTGCGGCTCAGCGAGCAGGCGATGTCATCACCGCCAACGACATCTTCATGGATGCGTTCTACACCGATGTTCGCAGCGACCTCGCTGATTGGCGCGTCTCCCGCGGACTGCCGGCCGACCCCATCCGTGCCCTCCGTGAATCCGGCTACCAGGAGCAGATCGCAGTCGACCGCGTCGGCGGCACCCAAGCCGGCTGGGGCGCCTGAACTCGGAGACAGTGGGCGTCCCGAAATCGCGGCGCCCACTGTCTCGACCCACCTCGCTGCATCACGCACTTCGACACCCGCACCATCCTTTTCAAGGAGAACCATGACCCATCCGACCGTCAACGAACTCATCACCCGCTCGCACTCGCTCGGCGCCGATCGTCGCAATACGAACTTTGCCGGTGGCAACACCTCCGCCAAAGGCACCGACATCGACCCGGTGACCGGCGAAGACGTCGAACTCATGTGGGTCAAAGGCTCCGGCGGAGACCTCGGAACGCTGACTCCCGAAGGTCTCGCGGTCCTCCGCCTCGACCGGCTGCGGTCGATGGAAAACACCTATCCCGGTGTCGACCGCGAAGACGAGATGGTCGCGGCCTTCGACTACACCCTGCACGGCAAGGGCGGTGCCGCACCCTCGATCGACACCGCCATGCACGGACTCGTCGACGCCGCCCACGTCGACCACCTCCACCCGGATTCGGGCATCGCCATCGCCACTGCGGCAGACGGTGAGGAACTGGCCACAAGGATCTTCGGCGACAAGGTCGTCTGGGTGCCGTGGCGCCGTCCCGGTTTCCAACTCGGCCTCGATATCGCCGCGATCAAGACGGAGAACCCGCAGGCCATCGGCACCATCCTCGGTGGTCACGGGATCACGGCCTGGGGAGCCACCTCGGCGGAATCCGAAGCCAACTCACGGTGGATCATCGACACCGCGGCCGCTTATATCGCCGAACACGGCCGCCCCGAACCTTTCGGCGCAGAGCGCACGGACTTCGCCGCTCTGCCTGCCGATGAGCGTCAGGCCAAGGCCGCGGCCCTGGCTCCGCACCTGCGTGGTCTCGCCTCTGCGGACAGGACGATGGTCGGGCACTTCACCGATGAACCGGCGGTGCTCGAATTCCTCGCCGGGGAGAAGCTCAACGCTCTGGCCGAACTCGGCACGAGCTGCCCGGACCATTTCCTCCGCACCAAGGTGAAGCCGCTGGTCATCGATCTGCCGGCGGCCACCTCGGTGGAAGAGACCATCGCCGCACTCCCGGCACTGCACGAGGCCTACCGAGCCGATTATGCGGCCTATTACGACCGCCACGCCGATGCTGAATCACCCGCCATGCGCGGGGCTGATCCGGCGATCATCCTCGTTCCTGGGGTGGGCATGTTCTCCTATGGCGCGGACAAGCAGACGGCGCGGGTGGCCGGCGAGTTCTACGTCAATGCCATCAACGTCATGCGCGGAGCCGAAGCGCTGTCGACCTACGCTCCCATCAGCGAGGCGGAGAAGTTCCGCATCGAATACTGGGCTCTCGAGGAAGCCAAGCTGCAGCGGAGGCCTGCACCTAAGCCGCTGGCCGGTCGCATCGCGTTCGTCACCGGCGCCGCTTCGGGGATCGGCAAGGCGATCGCCACTCGCCTCGTCGCCGAGGGGGCCTGCGTCGTCATCGCCGATCTCGACCGGACCAAAGCACAGGAGGTTGCGACCGAACTCGGGCCGACCGATGTCGCCATCGGCGTCGCAGCCGATGTCTCCGATGAGGCCGGAGTGCAGGCGGCCTTGAACGAGGCGGTCCTCGCCTTCGGCGGTCTCGATCTCATCGTCAACAATGCCGGGCTGTCCCTGTCGAAGTCGCTGTTCGACACGACCGAAGCCGATTGGGACCTCCAGCACAACGTGATGGCCAAGGGGTCGTTCCTCGTGTCGAAGAACGCCGCCCGGATCCTCGTCGACCAAGGGCTCGGCGGTGACATCGTCTACATCTCCTCGAAGAACTCCGTCTTCGCTGGACCGAACAATATCGCCTACTCGGCGACGAAAGCCGATCAAGCTCATCAGGTGCGTCTGCTCGCGGCTGAGCTCGGCGAACACGGAATCCGTGTCAACGGCATCAACCCCGACGGCGTTGTGCGCGGTTCAGGAATCTTCGCCGGCGGTTGGGGTGCGCAGCGCGCGAAGACCTATGGGGTGGAGGAGAAGGACCTGGGCAAGTTCTATGCTCAGCGGACCATCCTCGGCCGTGAGGTCGTCCCGGAGAACGTGGCCAACGCCGTCTATGCGCTGTGCACTTCCGACTTCTCGCATACGACCGGCCTGCACGTGCCCGTCGACGCCGGAGTCGCCGCAGCGTTCCTGCGCTGAGCCGCACGCGAACGGAGATCCTCATACATATGGATACCACTGAATCTGCTGCCGGTCTCACTCTCGCCGCGGTCGATCTCGGCGCCACGAGCGGACGTGTCATCCTCGGCGGGGTCGCCGACGGTGTGCTGCGGATGAAACCCGTGGCACGGTTTGCGAATGTGCCGCAGTTCTTGGGCGAGAGCATGCACTGGAACATCCAGTCGCTGTTTGCCGAACTGAGTACGGGCCTCCGGGAAGCCATCCTCAGAAGTCCGGGACTCGTGAGCATCGGCATCGATTCGTGGGCCGTCGACTATGGGCTGCTCCGCGGCGGAGAACTGCTCGGGATTCCGCACCATTACCGGGACGGACGGAATCTGCGCGGTGTCGAAATCGTCCACGAACTCGTCGCCCCTGATGAGCTCTTCACCCACAACGGCCTCCAGCACCTCGACTTCAACACCGTGTTCCAGTTCGCGGTCGAAGCCGAATCCGGGTTCCTCAACCTCGCCGACGCGGCACTGCTCGTTCCCGATCTCGTCGGATTCTGGCTGACCGGGCAGATGCGTACCGAACGCACGAACGCCTCGACGACCGGGCTTCTGTCGGTCCGCAACGGAGACTGGGACGCCGACCTCATGGAACGGCTCGGACTGCCGGCCGATCTTCTGCCCGCTCTCGTCTCTCCCGGTGAGAGCATCGGTGAACTCAGAGCACCGGTGGCTGAACGTCTCGGTGCGGTCGAACCGATCCAGGTCACGGCCGTGGGCAGCCATGACACCGCCTCGGCGGTGGTGGCCGTGCCGATGGAGGGGCAGAACTCTGCTTATATCTCCAGCGGAACCTGGTCCCTGGTCGGTCTCGAGATCGACGACCCGGTCGTGACCGAGGAGGCGCGCCGAGCGAACTTCACGAACGAAGGCGGAGTCGACGGAACGATCCGGTTCCTCAAGAACGTGTCCGGTCTGTGGCTGCTCAGCGAATCGATGCGCCAGTGGGAACACGACGCCACCGATGCTCAGCGCAGCTCGGATCTCGAGACCCTGCTCGCCGAGGCCGCGGCGATCGAGACTCCCGTCGCCGTATTCGACCCGTCCGATGACCGATTCACCCCGCCCGGGGACATGCCCACCCGCATCCGCGACTGGTGCCGTGAGCACGGCATCGAACCTCCGCACACCCGCGCCGAGGTGGTCAGGTCCATCCTCGAATCGCTTGCCGTCGCTTATGCTCAGACCATTGCGACGGCCGAGAAGCTGACGGGACGGAGTGTGGAGACGATCCACATCGTCGGCGGTGGTTCGCAGAACTGGCTGCTCTGCCAGCTCACCGCGAATCACTCCGGCCTCAGAGTGCTCGCCGGTCCTGTCGAGGCGACGGCGATCGGCAATCTGCTCATTCAGGCGCGAGCAGTCGGACAAGTCGATCCGGCCAGCAGCTTGGACGAGCTGCGTCAGGTCGTGAGGAACTCGTTCTCCGTCACCGAATACCTGCCTGGCTGAACAGCGTTGCGAACTGCAACGCAAGAAAGAGGCGGCGTCGGCCAGAACTGGCCGACGCCGCCGCCTCGTTTCCGATTCAGGGATGAACCGACAGACTCAGCTCTCGGCGCCCACGGCGACGACCATCTTGCCGAAGTTTCCGCCGGTGAGCAGGTCGTTGAAGTATTCGGGAGCCTTCTCGAGTCCGGGGCGGATATCCTCGCGGAAGCGAACCTTGCCTTCCTTGAGCCAACCGCTCATGTCCTCAAGGAACTGCGGGGTCAGACGCTCGGCGAACTCGGTCTGGATGAATCCGCGCACGAGCAGCGACTTCGTCAGGATGTTCCCCATGAGCGCTCCCGAACGGTCCGGCCCCTCGGGCAGCGAGGTGAGGTTGTAGTTGGCGACGAGACCGCACACGGGCACGCGAGCGAACGTATTGAGCCGCGGCAGCACAGCGTCGAAGACCTCCCCGCCGACGTTCTCAAAGTAGACGTCGATGCCCTGCGGAACCGCCTCCTTCAGCTCCTGCCGCAGGTTCCCCGTGCGGTGGTCGAGTGCCACGTCGAAACCGAGCTCTCGCAGGTGAGCGACCTTGTCGGGTCCGCCGGCGATGCCGACGGCGGTCGCTCCCTTGATCTTTGCGATCTGGCCGACGACGGATCCGACGGGACCGGTCGCAGCGGCCACGGCCACAGTCTCGCCGGCCTTGGGCTGACCGATCTCGAGCAGACCCGCGTACGCAGTGAACCCGGGCATGCCGAGCACACCGAGGTGGGTGGAGATCGGTGCGATCTCCGGGTCGATCTTGCGCAGGTGTCCGGTCGACTCGACCGAATACTCCTGCCAACCGCCGTAGCCGAGCACGATCTCGCCAGCGGTGAAGCCCTCGGCATTGGATTCGACGACCTCGGAGACGGTGGCGCCGACCATGACATCGCCGACCTCGACGGGCTTGGCGTAGGACTTCGCGTCCGACATCCGCCCGCGCATGTACGGATCGAGCGAGAGATAAAGGGTGCGCAGCAGCACCTGCCCCTCGCCCGGGGTCGGCACAGGCACCTCGTCGAGCAGGTAGTTCTCTGCAGTGGGAGCGCCCACGGGGCGCGAGTTCAGGCGAATCCGATGGTTGGTCGTCATGGAGACGGTTCCTTTCAGCAGCAGATCATTCTTCGCTTGTGTGCTTCATTGGGGCGACAGGTGCATCCGCGACGATCACCGATGCTGTCGGTCATAACAACCATTCGGGATCGCCCGATGTTCCTGATCGAACGATTTTTCTGACGCCGAGGCGGCACCCAGTCGAGCCTTCCCCACCAGATCGCGAGCCGCCGTCTCCCATTCGGGATCGAAGGCCCAACCGAAATCGCCGAGGTGGTCGAGCAGGTGGCTGCCATTGTCCCGGATGATCTCCGACCATTCCTTCGGCCACGCCCCGTAGTTCGCCGCCGCGGCGAGTTCGTCGACGTCCTTGAACACGGCGCCGGTCGGATCGAGCCGTCCGTCCTCGGCGTGCAGGGGCATTGACGCGATCGGGAAGGTGATATCGAGGATGTGGTCGCTGGTGAACAGCGCATCATCGGTGCGTTGATGCGTGGTCTCAAGATTGATGTACCACTCGACCCGCACGCCGCCGGACTCCGGACGATCGGCACCGTCCCCAGCATCTTTGAGCAGCACCCATACGGAGAACGGAGCTTCGGGCGGGACGATCTTGAGCACCCCGCGACCCCGCCACGTGCCCTCGACGTTGATCCTCGTCGGCGCCTCGGCCGGCGGTCGGAACCGTGCCTTCAACGGCACATCGTGGGCGTTCGTGTCTTCCCACCCGAAGATGCGGGTCTCCTGCGTCGGCGTACCCCCGGCCAACCACAGAACAGAACCGGACGGCCCATCAGCGATGACACGCATCGGGCGGGCCACCTCGGCGAGGTCGCGGTCGAAGTCGAATCGACGGAACGTCCAGGTCACGGTCTGCCCCGGAGTCCAGTACGGCGCCTTCCCCACGGGTCTGACCTGGGACGGAGTGGGGATCGTGAACGGATCGCGCAGGCTCATGCGGGCAGTCTATGCGTCGGGCATGGGCGAGCGCTGAAGACCTGGGCGGCGAGGTCATAGAGTGGGGCCATGAACGACTCCGATGACGTAGCGACTCAGACCCCTTCGGCTTCCCAGACCGCACCCACTCTCCCAACCGCGAACCCTGCCCCGGGGACGACGATCGGTCGGACTTTCGAGGTCCCGGACACGATGACTGCTCCTCCGCGCACCGATGCCGAAGTCCCCGACTACGTCCGCGCCCTCGGCCTACCCGGACTCGCCGACATCCACGTCCACTTCCTTCCTCAGAACGTGCTCGACAAGGTGTGGGAGTACTTCGACAACGCCTCGGACAACTACGGCCGCGACTGGCCGATCAACTACCGGTACGACACGGATACCCGCCTGGATATCGTCCGCGATCTCGGCCTGCGCGCGGTCCCGGCCCTGACTTACCCGCACAGACCCGGAATGGCCGCGTGGCTCAACGAATGGAACGCCGAGTTCGCCGTCGCCCACGACGACGTCATCCACTGCGGCACCCTCTATGCCGAACCCGAATCAGCCGACTACGTCCCGGCCGCACTTGCCGCCGGTGCGAAGCTGTTCAAGGTCCACGTCCAGGTCGGTGTGTTCTCTCCCGACGACGAGGTCCTCGACCCCGCGTGGAAGGCTCTCGAGGAGGCCCGCGTGCCGATCGTCATCCACGCCGGATCCGCCCCCCTGCCGGGCACGTACACCGGTCCGCAGGCGGTGGCGAACGTCCTCGAGCGATTCCCGCAGCTGAAGTTCGTCATCGCCCATATGGGCATGCCCGAGTACGATGAGTTCGCCGATCTCGCCGAGAGCTTCGACAACGTCTATCTCGATACGACGATGTTCGCGTCCGGGTATTTCTCCACCCCCGCCGAGGTGACCCCCGCCTACCGCGAACGACTGGCCAGGCTTGAGGACAAGGTCATCCTCGGCTCTGATTTCCCGAACATCCCCTATCCCTATGTCGATCAGATCTCCGGCCTGGCCGCCCTGGGCCTCGGCGATGATTGGATGCGCTCGGTGCTGTGGACCAACGGCGCGAAGGTGCTCGGGCTCGACTGAGTCTCAGCCGTCGCGGGGCACTCGGTCGGCACCGACGACCCCGGTGAGCATCTCCTCGGCGATGGGTGCGCCGCGTCGGATGACGCTGATCTGACCGGTCGATTCGAGGATCACGCATGCCACCTCATCGCGGTTGCGGATGCTGGCAGATCGCAGTTTGGCGATGAGTTCGTCGTGGTCGACGTGGCTCTTCGACAGATTGTCTGTGAGGATCTCGCGACCGGCCATGAGCACCACCGCCGGGGAGTTGACGACGCTGCGCACGAATCCGAAGCGTCGGCCGAATCCGCTGAGCGCCTGCAGGATCAGCAGGGTCGCCAGACCCAGGACTCCGGCCGCCAGGGTCGGGGTATCGCCGAGGATGGACCGCCCGATGATCGCTCCCATCGCGATGATCGCGGCCACGTCGAAGCTCGACAGGCTCGCCAGAGTGCGCTGGCCGAAGATGCGCAAGAGCAGAATGATCCCGAAGTAGAAGGCCACGCACGACACGACGATCCTGACTGCGTCGACCCAGTTGAGCCCGTATTCCATCCAATCCATGACAACCTCCGGAACGGATGATACGCCTGCCCCGTGTTCGGGGTTCTGCGCTGAGTCAGACGATGTGATCTTTCGCGGTCTCCGGAGCCCACAGCCACGTAAACACTGCGCCCACTGCGAGGACAGCGGCGAGGACGTACATCGACACTGCGATCCCCCAGCCTTCGAGCATGATCGGGAGGACGAAGGTGCCCACCGCCGAAGCTATGCGGCTGAGCCCGTTGAGCAGTCCGACGCCAGAGGCACGCAGACTCGTGGGAAAGAGCTCGGGAGGGTAGACCTGGGTGAGGTTCGAGGCCGCCGACATAACGAACGTGTAGATCGCGAAAGGGATCATCAACAGGATGAGGTTCGCCCCGGAGAACACGCCGAGGAGCACTAATGAGACCGTTAGGACGACGAACGACCAGAACGTTGCCGGCCGTCTGCGGAATTTCTGGACGAGCCATAGTCCGGCGATGCCGCCGGCGAGAAGGAAGAGGTTGAGGATGAGATATTGGAGGTCCTCGTCCTCAACCTCGAGGCTGGTGAAGATCGTCGGCACGAAGGTGTAGATCGCGAAATACGGCAGCACGAGTGCACTGTAGAAGATCACGCCGAACCAGGTCTTGCGCCGCATTCGACTGCCGAACAGCTCCTTGAAGTCTTCGGCATTGACCTCCTCAGTGGCCACTGCCGGGAACTGCTCAGGGGTGATCTCGATGCCGATGTACTTGCGCACGATCGCCTTCGCCTCGTCGATCCGACCCTTGCTGATGAGCCAGGCCGGGGATTCGGGGGCGCCGATCCGGACGATGAGCACGATGAGTGCGGGAATCGCTCCCGAAGCGAGCAGCCAGCGCCAGGAGTCGCCGTCGCCGACCAAGTAGACGCCGAGCACGTTGGCTGCCACGTAGCCGACTGTCCACATAACTGTCAGTGAGGCGAGCATCATGCCGCGGTGCCGCCTCGGCGCAAATTCAGAGAGCAAGGTCGGACCGACGGCGTAGTCGGCACCGAGTCCGAAGCCGATGAGCACGCGGAGGGCGAACAGTGTCCAGATCTCTGGTGCCCACAGTTGGAGGACGGAGGCGACAGCGATGAGCAGGAAATTCAGCACGTAGACCTTCTGCCGCCCGATCCTGTCGCTCACACGACCGAGGATGACGCTGCCGAAGAAGAGTCCGATGAGCGCCGAAGCGCCGAGCAGTCCGGATTCGACCCCGTTGAGTCCCCATTGGGTGCCGAGCACAGGCAGGAGTGCGCCAATGATCCCGAGCGCGTATCCGTCGGAGAAGTTCGCGCCGAACGTCATCGCGGTGATGCGGGCGTGGAACCGCCCGAACGGCACATCGTCGATAGCCGTGGGCTGAGTGGATGCGGTCATGATGCGGTGTCCTTCGAACGGAGGGTCTCGAGGTCGGTGGCAACGAACCGCTCAAGTGCGGCGATGTCGTCAGTGAGCGGGCGATCGGCAATCATGGGACCGATTGGGGCGAGGGCGAGGTAGTCCAGCGACTGCGACGAGGGGATCGAGCCTGTGTCGGGGCGCTCAGCCTCGTCCATCCTCACTCCGCGGGCGGCGCCGAGGAGCTCGATGGAGAGGACTCTCCGCGCCTGTTCGAGGCCGGCACGCAGTTGTCTAGCGGCCTGGGCCGTGAACGGGGCGTGGTCCTCCATTCCCCTGGAGACCACGACGTTGGCAAGCGAAGCTGGTTGCGCCTGGATTCGGAGTTCATTGAGAGCCGAGGCGCTCACGTATTCAGCCATCATGATCCCGCTGCTGCCTGGCGTGGAATCGGCGAGGAAGGACTCGAGTCCAGTGACCTCAGGTTCGGATAGGCGCATCGTCCTGTCAAAGGAGAGCTGGGCGGCTCCGAAGAGCGCGAGTGTGGTCGCCTCGAGTTCGATCATCAGCTGCTGGGAGTGGAAGTTGCCGTTGTGATAGATCCACGCCGAATCGACGTCGATGAGCGGGTTCTCCGGGCTCGCGTTCATCTCGACCTCGACAGCCTCAGCCAATCGTGAACGCGCGGTGAGCAGAGTGGACAGAACGGGGGTGATCGCGCGGAAGCCGAAAGTGTCCTGAAGTCTGCGAGCCTCCCACGAATTTGTGCCGATGACCTCGAGGATGCGTGCTGCCGCTTCCTTCTGCCCGGGCTCGGGCCGCGCGGCCTGAACGGCCGCAGCGAATGGTTCGAGATTGGCTCCGGTGACCTTCATGGACGCTGCCGCGATGTGCACGAAGTGATCCACGAAGCGGTCCACCTCGGCGACCGCACGCGCGGCTGAGGCGAGGGTGAAGGCGTTGCTCGAAATGAACGGAAGCGCATCCCCGCCATGCGGAGTCCACAGGGCGCGGAAGGTGCCGTCAGCGGTCGGCTTCTCCCCGATGAGTGTGAGAGCGAGCTCGGCCATCTGGGAGAGGTCACCTGTGCCCAGGGATCCTACCTCGCGAATGATCGGGCGGTGCCCGCTGTCGAGAAGATCACGTAGTGCGGCAACGACGTCGACAGAGATTCCGGACCCGCCGCGCAGCAGCTGGTTGGTGCGGATGGCCATGGCCATCCGCACCGTCTGATCGTCGACCAGGTCGCCGGCGCCGACAGCGTGACTGCGGAGGAGTCGAAGATCCTGATCGCTTGAGTTGCTCTCGTCGAGTTCGACCGCCTTGTTCGCCCCGACGCCGGTCGAGCGGCCGTAGATCGGAACGGTGTCAACTGCTTCGATGGCGAAGTCGTGAGCGGCAGTCATCGCCGTCGTATCGGCAAATGTCAGGGTGTCGCCGTCACGAGCGAACCGGATGAGGGCAGTCAGGGTCAAGTGGTCGGGCAACGACATCGTCTTCCTTCCCGGAGGGGTCGGGCTGAGTTCCGGATGGTCGACGCGCACGTGACCATGTTGAGAAGACGCTATTTCACGCGACTAGAGTATGTCTTCCAGATCACATAGTTTTCGTCCGAAATATCGGATAGTTCGGTTAGGTGGAAAATTGGCAGGCAAAGTGAGTGCTTTCGGCCCTTACTTGACGGCGTACGGCGCTGGCTCAGACCGAGCGCAGCCATTCGTCGACGGTCTTATCGGACATCCTCGGTGACGGTGGGATGAGGCCGTCGCGGGCCATCGGCCCGGGCAGGGGAATGCCGACGACTTTCGACGGCTTCACACCCGCCTTCCGGGCACGTGCCACGGCAAGTCGGCGGGCGATCTCAGCGAAGTCGCTGATCTCAGGACCGGCGACCTCGATGGTGCCGCGCTCGCGTGCGTCGATGGCTTCGGCCATCATGCGGGCCGCCTCGGTGACAGCCAGGGCCTGCACGCGCATCTTCGGCACGAAGCGCAGCGGCCCGGCCCTGACCGTCATCGTGTCGACGAGTTCGAACCACTGAGCCGACCGGAACATCAGCAGCTGCTCGTCTGGGACGAGCCGGCGAAATATCCGCTCCTGCATGGCTTTGCCCTGGTAGTAGCCCATCATCCGTGACTCGGCGGCCTCGGGGCGGAACGCGATCGACAGGACGGCCACGGAGGTGCCGGGCTGCTCGACGGCCGCCTCGGCGATCGAACGGGAGCTGCGTGAGAAGAAGTCGATGGCTTTCTGGGCGTTCATCGTCAGCCGGTTGACGCAATCGACGAGGACGTCGCTGCCCTCGGCCGCCTCGGCGACTCCCTGACCGGTCACCGTGTCGACCCCGCTCCCGCGATGGGCGGCGATGACAGTGTGTCCGCGTTCGCGCAGCTGGGGCACCAACTGCGCGCCGAAGGTTCCGGTGGCTCCATAGACGGTGATCTGCATGATCGTCGACCCCTCAGACGCAGCACGGGCGGGCCCGAAGTCGAGCCCGCCCGTGCGCCGGTCGTTTCTCAGTTCTGGTTGACTGTGACGGTACCAGTATCGGCTGTGGCCGAGATCGGAACGAGGATCTTGCCCTTGGCTTCCTTCGGGTCGTCCGCCACATCGTACTTCTTCAGATCGGAAGCGAGGTCGACGGAGCCGTCATTGGACTTCGCGTTGATCCGGTAGAAGAAGTCCTTATCCAGCTCTTCTGAGGTGAGCTTGAGATTCGGCACTCGCATATCGATCGAGCCTTCTTCTGTCTTCGCGATGATTCCGCCGGTGGGCATCGCCTGATTGGTGAAGTCGAGGTCGACGGTTCCCGTCGAACTGACCACGTCGATGCGGTCGCTGACGGTGAGGTTCTCGCCTTCGATGGCACCGACCCCGGTCTTGGCCGACACCGTCCCGAAGTCTCCGTCCAGGTAGGTGGCACCCCAATCGCTCGTGGTCCGCACCTTCTGAGCCGACCCGGTCACGTTCGCGGTTCCACCGCCGGTATCGGCGTTGATCTCGGCGAAGTCGCCGGTGACATCGAACCGGCCGTAGTTGCCGTCGAAGTCCAGCGCAAGGTCTTTCGCCTCACTGGTCGGGATGGTGACGGTCAACCTGGTGTTCTCGAGTTTCCCGCCGTTCTTCACGGCCACCTCGGCGGTATCGGCTCGACTGTCGACCTCAAGGGTCGCGGAGCTGTCACGGGGACCGGTGCCGGTGAGCTTCACGGTCGCCTCGGCGACGTCGGCGGTCTTGATGTCGACAGCACCACCGGAGTCGAGGCCGATCTTGAGTTCCTTCATCGCCTTCGGCAGCGGTTCGGACGATTCGATCCGCCCGTAGTCGAGGCGGGAAGCACCTTGGGCGGTGCTGACGATGACGGGGACGAGGAGGACGACGGCGGCGAGGATGATCAGGACCGCGCGCAGACCGACGCGGGCGGATTCGCTGATGCGCACTGTGGCAGGCATTCTAGGCTCCGAGGAATGTGAGGACGGCGAGGACTCGGCGATTCTCCGAGGTGTCGGCGGTGAGGCCGAACTTCGTGAACACCGAGGAGATGTGCTTTTCTACGGCACCGGCACTGAGGTACAGGGTGCCGGCGATCGCGGCGTTGGACTTGCCTTCGGCCATGAGCTGGAGGACTTCGATCTCGCGAGGGCTCAGGGTCGAGAGTCCGTCCTTCTTGCGCGTGCGCACGAGGATCTGGGACACGACCTCCGGGTCGAGAACGGTGCCGCCTCCTGCGACCTCGTCGACGGCGGTGAGGAAGTCTTCGACGTCGGCGACTCGGTCCTTGAGCAGGTAGCCGAAGCCGCCGGTGTTCTCGGCGATGAGTTCGGACGCGTACTGCTCCTCCACGTACTGGCTGAACACGAGGACCTTGACGTCCGGGTTCTGCTTGCGAATGAGGACGGCGGCGCGGATGCCTTCATCGGTGAACGTCGGGGGCATGCGCACGTCGATGACGGCGAGGTCCGGTGGATCGTTGTGGACGACGGCGAGGAGTTCATTGGCGTCGGGCACGGCGGCGATGACTTCGTGTCCGGCGTCGGCGAGCAGCCTTTCGAGTCCGGCCCGCAGGACGGCAGAGTCTTCAGCGATTACGATGCGCATGGCACCTCCACAACTACAGTCGTTGGCCCACCTGCGGGGCTGGTCAGGTTCAGTGTGCCACGAGCGGCTTCGACCCGGTCGATGAGACCGGCGATCCCGGTGTGACGCCCGGTGCGGTCGACACGTGCACCGCCGTGGCCGTTGTCGGTGACGACGATCTGCACACCGGTCTCGGTCGGGGCGATGAACACACTGGCACGGGTGGCACCGGAGTGCTTGGCGATGTTCGTCAGGCATTCGGCGACGACGAAGTAGGACACGGCCTCGGCTTCGCGTCCGATCCGCCCCTCGAGGCGGACATCGACGTCGACGGGGATCGTCGACCGTCCGGCCAGGGCGGAGACGGCGGCGTCGAGTCCGCGGTCGGTGAGGACAGCGGGGTGGATTCCGCGGGCCAGCTGGCGGAGTTCGTTGACGATGCCCTTGGCTTCGGTATGGGCTTCGGCCACGAGTTCCTTCGCCTTCTCCGGATCGGAGTCGATCTTCGTCTTCGCCATTCCCAAAGTCATGGTCAGGGCGACGAGGCGGGGCTGGGCTCCGTCGTGGAGGTCGCGTTCGATACGCAGACGTTCCGCCGCGGCCGCCTCGAGGCCGGCCATGCGAGCCCGATCGAGTTCGGTGACCTCGGCCTGCAGCGCCACGGTGCGGGCCGGGGCGAGCAACGCCCGGTCGAGGGCGCGGTCGAGCAGCGGGGCGAACCACAGGATGGCCAGGGAGCTGGCGAGGACGATGACTGAACCGATGGCCACACCGATGCGGGCCGGTCCGTCGATGGTTTCGCCGATGAAGAAGGTATTCACTCCATGGGGGTTGATGGCTGCGAAGATGCCGAAGATCGATCCGCAGATTGCGGCGATGGTGCCGGCGACGACGATCAGGCCGAGGAGCATCTTGATGTAGTGGTGGGCGGTCGAGCGCCAGAACGCACCGGATTTCACCTGCAGCCAACGGTTGTGGAGGAAGCGGCCGATGCCGGGATCGCGATTGCTGCTTTCGATCTTCGGGACGGGGATCTTATCGGAGTAGATGAGTTCGGCCCGGTAGCGTTCGGCGTTGTTCGCGCCCTGCTGGACGAGGACCCAGACGAGGAGGGCGAGGACGCCGAGACCGAGGGCGAAGATGCCGCCGATTCCGGTGAACAGCAGACCCAGCGGGATCCACGCCCAGATCAGGGCGAGGACGGCGGAGAGCACGAGGTTCGCGACACCGATGATTCCGGTGGGGCGTTTGGGCCAGGTGATGGGCCCGTCGGCGGGGATCTCGGTGACCTCGTCCCGGCTCAGCGGCAGTGAGCCGGTGACCGGTGCGTACGCAACAGGGTCACGTTTGGGCTTCATCCGCCGAGGCGGCCGCGGACGCGGCATCGGCTGTGGCATCGGCATGGGCTGCGCTGTCGGCATGGGTTGTGCATGCGGCGCGGGCCGACCGAACTGGGGGCCGGGTTGTGGTGCTGGGCGCGATCCGGGTTGAGGGGCGTGGCCGGGCGGGGTGGGGTAGTTCGCGTTGTTTGAGGGCGCGTACCCGGATGGTGCGGCCTGCGCCGAGGGATGGGTGCGGGGGCCAGGCTGCGCAGGAGCCGTCGGATGAGTGTAGGTGACCGGCCTGGTGGGGTTCATCGGCGGGTAGTCAGGACGCTGGGCCTGTTCGCCGGCTCCCATCACTCGGGTCGAGCCCGTCGCGAACGGCACGTCGAGGTCGACGGGTTTCGTCCGGAACTCTCCTGCTTCGCGAGCGGTCGGTACGTCGACCGCTGCTGCGTCGACTTCGGTGGTCGGCGGTGCATTGACGATCGCTTCGGCGCTGATCGACTCTTCGCGCTGTGGGGGTTGAGGCTCCTGCGGATCGGGGCCGAGCGGCTCCTGATCCTGCGGGTTCTCGGGGGTCTTCTCACTCATAGCAAATACGCTACGGGAGCCGCGGGCTCGCGAACAGCACGAAGACCTCCGACCCCACGTCGGGTTTTCCCGACACCCTGTGACCGGCCCCACTGGATTTCCAGGTGGGCGCTGGAGCCCCGGACCGCATCAGCCGCGCCTTTGCGCACGACGTGTCTGAGCGTCCCTCACCCTTCGCGACGAATCACCCCGCTGCAACGAGGTGGTCTGCCACGAAGGGTGAGGTGTGCCGACGTACCGGGAGGAAGTGTCGCTCCCGGTACGTGATGCCGTCGGCTATACGGGGACCGCAGCCGCTCGAGACGAGACGTGGTGCTTTCCCGCAGGAGCGGTATGTGCGGCTCCGTCGGCAGAACTCGTGCCCGCATCACCGGACGTGGCGTCGAGCGCCTGCGCAAGGTCGGCGAGGATGTCTTCGACGTCTTCGATCCCGACGGACAGGCGGATGAACCTGCCGGAGACGCTCACCTCGCTGCCGGCCACGGACAGGTGCGTCATCGTCGCCGGGTGGTCGATGAGGGACTCGACTCCTCCGAGCGATTCGGCCAGAGTGACGAGCTTCGTGTTCGCCACCAGGGACAGTGCCCGCTCCTCGGTGTCGGTGCGCAGGGACACCACTCCTCCGAACCCGCTCATCTGCCGCTTCGCCACCTCGTGCCCCGGGTGCGAGGGCAGCCCCGGATAGATCACTTCGGCCACCTCGTCGCGGGTCTCGAGCCATTCGGCCACCGCCTGCGCGTTGGCACAGTGCGCCTTCATCCGCACCGGAAGGGTCTTGATCCCGCGCCTGGTCAGCCACGCGTCGAACGGGGAGATGCCCAGCCCGACGGAAGCGAGGTGGTTTTCGAGACGGTCGACCACCTCGGCGGCGCGGGGACAGCTCGTCCCGTCACCGGTGAGGACCGCCCCGCCGATGACATCGGAGTGGCCATTGATGAACTTCGTCGTCGAGTGCACGACGATATCGGCGCCGAGCTCGAGCGGACGCTGGAGCACCGGGGTCGCGAAGGTCGAGTCCACGGCCAGGAGCGCGTTCGCTCGGTGGGCGAGGCGGGCCGCCTCGGCGATATCGATGATGTCGAGCCCGGGGTTGCTCGGGGTCTCGACCCAGATGATCGCGGTGTTGTCGTTGATGGCGGCGGCGAGCGCCGCGGTGTCCGTGAGGTCGACGGTGCGGATGACCACGCCCCAGCGGACGTATTCATTCTGCAGGAGCCGGAAGGTCCCGCCGTAGACGTCGCGGGGCAGGATGACCTCGTCCCCGGGACGCAGCAGAGAAGAGAACACGGCCACCTCGGCCGAGGTTCCGGAATTGACGGCCGCGGCGAACGACGCGCCCTCCAATTCGCACAGAGCCTGTTCGAGGTCGCTGCGGTTAGGCGTGCCCGTGCGCGCGTAGTCGAAGCCGGCGCGAGTCTCTCCCGGAGTGTCCATCATGAAGGTCGAAGTCTGGAAGATCGGGGCCACGACCGAACCGGTGTGTGCCTCGGGCATGGCTCCCGAGTGCACCGATCGGGTCGAGATTCCGGCAGGTGTGGTGGGTTCGAAACGGGGTGAACTCACGGCGGATCCTTCCTTCACTGATGGGCACCGCTGCATCTGCGGTGTGATTCAGTGTGAGTGCCCCAGATGCGCTCGCGCGAACGCGCCGTCTCGGATGGTCACGTCGCGTCATATGTCGTCGATGAATGTCATTTTTCGACGTAGAAAGTCGGCATCCCTCGCCGAGGCGGTCCGCCGACTCGTACGCACGCGACGTGACCGTCGTTCGTTCCCACCGCGGCAGCTCTCTGTGACGATCGAGCAGTCCCACTGTCGGTCGCCGGTCACCCGGCCAGGAGCTCCCGCCGGTCGGACCCTGCCGCCACGGCGTCGAGGATCGCTCCGGCAATGCGCTCGTTGTCAGCGAACACGGGGGCGCCCGTCTGCGGTCGGGTGAAGGCCTCGGCGGTCGATCCGGAGACCGCGGGACCGAGCAGGAACAGATCGCATTGTGCCCGACCATGTGCGTCGAGCGCGCGACCGGCACCGTCGGTGCGCAGCTTCGCGTGAGCCGCGGTCTCGAGCAGCAGTCGGCCGTCCGCCCGCAGTGTTTCGAGGACCGGATCGGCTGCCTTCTCCGCACTCTGCCGAGCCAGGCGCGCATCGACGAGATGAGTGAAGGTCTTCGCCTCCGGGTAAGCGGTGGAGCGGGCGGTGAAACCGGCAGCAGCGGCGTCGATGCTCAACCCGGGACCGAGGAACCGAACGAAACCGGCTTCGTGGAGAGCGAGGATCTGTCTGACTCTCTTCGGCGGCGGGCCGCTGCCGATGAACGAGAACAGGGAATGAAAGCTGCCTTCGACGAACTCCGTGCGATCGCCATTGCTGACTCGACCGTCGCGGACGAGCATCCTGATCTGCACATATGCCTTGACCAGAGCGGTGAAGACGGCGAGGTCGGCAGAGTGGTGCACATCGGCACTGCGCTTGAGTTGCCCGGAGATGTGGTCGCGCACGCTCGCCTCTGCAGAAGAGAGATCATCGCAGCGCAGATCGGCCAGCGGACGGTTGATGCGGTCCAGGTCGAACAGATCGGCCTCGTCTGTGATGACGTCGCGGGCGGCCTCGGCGATGGTCTCGAAGACGGCGCCGGTGGTGGCTTCTGCCCCGTCCGCACCGATGCGGCCCGCGCGGACCCGCTCGGCGGTTGCATCGATGCGCTCGAGCAGTTCGGGAGCGTCGATGCCGCGCTTCCACAGCACGTGTTCGTAGTGGGCATAGGTGAGTTCGAGTTCGAACAGCGGACCGAGCACCGCATCGAACTCGATGAACCGGGAACTCTCGCCGAGGCGCTGCCCGCTTCCGCGACGGTCCCCTCCCACGCTGCCGGTTCTCTCAGCCACGCGGTCCAAGTACCGCAATTCCACGGCCGGTGCGCCGGGGACATCGACCTGACTGTAGCCGAGCTTCGGACTGTAGGAGACCCCGCGGGAGGATCCCACCCACAGCACCGGTTCGGTGCCGGAGGGCCGGTAGCGAAGCCGTTCCCCGTCGTCGACGAACTCACCGCCGCGACCCTCGGTGACCATGACCATCAAGTCGAGGAACGCGAGTCCGAAGCCGCGAGTGAGCACCTCTGCGCCGGCAGGGATGCCGCTGAAGTCGAGGTCGGCCGTGTATCCGGGAGCCTGGTAGTACAGGTCATGTCCCGCCGAGGCGGCAGCGCGGTCGGCCAGGACCGCATCCAGCTCGGCGGTGTGCATATCGAGATGCCCCTGAGCCGAGACGAGGACGTCGGTGGCGATCTCCGCACCGTCGGAGGTGGTGACCACGAAGCCGCGGTCGCCTTCGCCGCGGCGCACCGCCTCGGCGCGGGCACGGTGGATGTGCACCTCGGTGCCGAGCCGATCGAGAGCGAGCTCGAAGGCAGCCGACAGGTAGTGTCCCTGGACCCGGCGGCTGGCGAACGATTGGGAGTCGAGCCCTGCCGCCTCGGCGCCGAGGCCAGCCTGCGTCAGGCGCTCCCGACCGGGCCCGTGGATCCACTCGTGCAGGGTCGGTCCCATGATGCCGGGATTCTCGAGCAGGCAGGACTCGTCCGGGAAGATCGTGATGTCCTCGGTGCGCGAGTTCATCCACAGGTGCGGCGACTGTTCGGTCCGCCATATCCGCCCGGCTCCGGCCGGATACGGGTCGACGAGGTGGATGCGCAGGCCTGCCCCGGCGTCCGTGTTCGCGGCGATCGCGAGCAGGATGCCCAGGGTCTTCGGCCCGGCCCCGATGAAGGTGAGGTCGGCGCGGTGCCCGCCCGAATCGGATGCCGTCGACGCATCACCGCCGGTCGTGAGGTCCGCCGCAGCCGACGTCTTACGCATCGGCATAGAGGTTCACGGCCGGGGCGAGTCCGAGGCGGCCGCGCAGATCGCTCGCGTCGTTGCCGCCGCCCAGTGCCGCAACGACCTCAGGGGTGTCACGCAGTCCCGCCGCGTGCAGGGCGGGCAGGATCTCGGAGACGAGGCGGACGCTGAAGTCGAGTTGATTCTCAGCTGACGCGGTCAGCAGCACCCCCGAGGCCCCGCGTTCGACGAGGATGCGCACGGAGCTGACGAGCTCGGCCACCTCGGCGCGGTTCGTCGGTGCCGGCAGGACGGTGAGCACCGGCACCCCGGGGTCGAGTTCGGTGCGCAGATCCTCGAGCGAGATGGTGCCGGCGGCCTCGTCGGCGAGAACGACGTCGGCGGCGCCGCGGGCCGCCTCGTTGCCGGCCTCCGCACGGACGATGATCGGCGGGTGGCCCTGCGGCGGGCGCGGCGTGATCGAGGGGCCGAGCACCGAGTAGTCGACTCCCGTCGAGTCCTGGACCTGCGCTTCGATGTAGTGGAGGCGGTCGCGATCGATGTACCGGTCGGTGGCCTCGTCGCGGATGATCGCGTCGTTGTCCCAGGAGTCCCAGAGTCGGCGGATGACGTCGATGACGGATGCGGCCTCGGCCCAGGCAGCGGGTGCCGGGGCGGGGCCGCGTCGACCGAAGAGGACCGCCTCGGCGGGGGTGGATGAGATTCCCACGGCCAGTCCGGCACGTGCGCGGGCCGTATAGTCAAGCGTCGCCGAGGCGGTCGCCAGGTGGAAGGGCTCGAGGTGAGTGGCGCGGACCTCGGGGACGATCCCGAGCCGACTGGTCAGCGGGCCGAGCCAGGAGGCGAACTCGAGCGCGTCGAGCCCGGTGAAGTCATCGGGGATGAGCGCGAAGTCCGCATGCCCGTCAAGGGTCTTCGCGGTCGCCGGGCCGGAGATCGGATCGGGAGTCAGCGTGGTGGCGATGATGACGCTCATGAGGGATTCCGTTCGGTCGTGATCGGGGCGGTGATGAGGGATTCGGCGGCGGCCGCCTCGGCGTGGGAGCACGACCGCGCACGGACGGTCAGTTCCGAATCGAACTGGTCGATCGCATCGATGACATCGCGTTCGACGGACTCATCGATGCGCGGCGGGGTCGTGTCCGTGGCCGGGAGGACGTTGCTCGAGACGACGAAGCGTCCGCGGCCGATCGAGCTCGCCCCGAGCGTGGCCAGCAGCGGTTTGAGGCCGTAGTCGAGGGCGAGGACGTGGGCGGCGGATCCGCCGGTGAGCAACGGCAGCACAGGTTTGCCGTGCAGGGCGTCCATCGGCAGCAGATCGACGAAGACCTTGAGCAGACCGGTGTACGTGGCCTTGAAGACCGGGGACCCGACGACCACGGCATCGGCCGCGGCGACCGTGGCCCGCGCCGAGGAGATGAGACCGTCACTGCCGTCACCGGCCAGGAGGGGGCTGGCGGGCAGGTGGCGGAGTTTGATGAACTCCGTACGGTGGCCGTACTGGCCGAGCCTGCGGGCGATGAACTCGAGCAGTGCCTCGGTCTTCGAGTTCTCCGCGGGGCTGGCCGAGATCAGGACGACACGCGACATGTCAGCCCACCTCCTTGAGTTCGCGGGTCGGAGCGTCGGGGGTGCCGGCGACACCGATCTCTGTGGTGTCGGTTTCTGCGGCGGCGGTGCTGCGGGCTTCGCGGCGGGCCTCGGCCCAGTCGGCGGCGGTGCGGGCGGCGGGCAGTCCGATGTTCTCCCGCAAGGACCCCTCGGGATACTCGGTGCGATAGACGCCGAGTTCCTGGAGTTCGGGCACGACCTTCTCAACGACCTCGTCGAGTCCGCCGGGGGTGAGGTGGGGGACGAGGATGAAGCCGTCGGCGGCCTTCGTGCGGACCGCCTCGGCGAGGTCGGTCGCGACCTGGTGCGGGGTGCCGACGTAGGAGTGACGGGTCGAGACCCGGATGACGAGTTCTCGGGCGGTGAGATTCTCGGCCTCGGCGATCTTCCGCCAGCGGGCGATCGTCGCTTCCGCGTCCTTGATGTGTTTGACCCTGCCCTGGGAGATCGAGTCGCCGGCCGGCGGCACATCGGGCAGAGGTCCGTTCGGGTCGAAGGCGGAGAGGTCGCGGTCCCAGACGCGTTCGAGGAACGCGATGGCACCGGCCTCGCTGACCTGCTGGGAGGCGACCTCGCGGGAGCGTTCGGCCGCCTCGGCGGGGGTGTCGCCGAGGATGATGGAGACTCCCGGGTAGATCTTCAGGGAGTCTTCGGTTCGTCCGTAGCGGGCCAGCCGGGATTTCACGTCCGCGTAGAACTTCCGGCCGGATTCGGGGTCGGAGTGACGGGTGAAGATGACGTCGGCCGAGCCGACGGCGAAGTCGCGGCCGAAGTCCGAGTCCCCCGCCTGGAAGACGACGGGGTGACCGCCGGGCAGGGGGCCGGCGGGGAAGCGTCCGGCGATGTCGAAGAAGTCGCTGGCATGCGTGAACGACCCGTCACCGGCGGCGGTGTCCCAGAGTCTCCGAGCCACGTCGATGAAGTCTTCGGCGCGGCGGTAGCGGTCGGCGTAGTCGAGGTAGCCGCCGCGGCGGAAGTTCTCGCCTGTGAAGGCGTTGGAGGTCGTGACGACGTTCCAGGCGGCGCGACCGTTCGAGAGGTGGTCGATCGTCGCGAGCCGGCGGGCGATGTCGAAGGGTTCGTTGAACGTCGAGCTCAGGGTTCCGGCCAGCCCGATGCGCTTGGTGACGGCGGCGAGCGCGGACAGCACGGCCGTGGTGTTCGGACGACCGACGACGTCGAGGTCGAAGATCTTTCCCTGGTGTTCGCGCAGGCGCAGGCCTTCGGCGAGGAAGAAGAAGTCGAAGAGTCCAGCCTCGGCGGTCTGTGCGAGATGAGCGAAGGAGTCGAATTCGATGTGGCTGCCCGAGGCAGGATCGGACCATACGGTCGTGTTGTTCACGCCCGGGAAGTGCGCGGCGAGGTGGACCTGCCGCGGCTGGCCGGGGATGCTGCTGTCGAATTCAGGCATGGGATGCTCCTGTCAGTTCGGTGGGGTTGATGGTGGAGGTTGTGCGCACGGCGGAGTCGTCGAAGCACGGCACTGCGTCGATGAGCGCCCGCGTGTAGTCGTCACGGCTCTCGTGCAGCACACGAGCAGTCGGCCCGGATTCGACGACAAGTCCGTCCTTCATCACGATCACCTCGTCGGCGATCTGCTCGATGACGGCGAGGTCATGGGAGATGAAGAGGTAGGCGACGCCGAGGCGATCCTGCAGGTCGACGAGCAGCTGGAGGATCTGCGCCTGCACGCCGACGTCGAGTGCGGAGACGGGTTCGTCGAGGATGATCACCTCGGGGTCGACGGCCAGCGCACGGGCGATCGCGAGCCGCTGCCGCTGCCCTCCGGAGAGCTCCCGCGGGGTGCGCTTGAGGAGGCTGTGATCGAGGGCGACGGAGTCGAGCAGCTCCCGCACGCGTCCCGGCCGGTCGGCTCGGGTGCCGATGCGGTGGCCGCGCAGCGGTTCGGTGAGGATCCGCTCGACCGTGTAGTGCGGGTCGAGAGCCGCGCTCGAGTCCTGGTGGACGTACCGGATGCGCCGTCCGAGGTCCTTCCGCCGATAGTCACTGACGGGCTTTCCGTGGAGGGTGATAACTCCGGAATCCGCCCGGTCGGCGCCGAGCAGGATCCTCGCCGAGGTCGTCTTCCCCGACCCGGATTCGCCGACGATTCCCACAGTCGATCCTGCCCGCAGATTGATGTCGAGACTGTGAACTGCGGGACGGTCCCCACCGAAGTTCCGTACGATCGCACGGCCGGACAGGACCGCCTCGGCGCCGGTGTGGGTCGTGGTGGCGCCAGCGTCGGTGCTCGGCCGTAGTCTCCCCCACCCGAGGTGCGGGGCCGCGGCGAGGAGCGACTGCGTATAGGCATGCTGGGGGTCGGCGAGGACGGCTTCGGTGGGCCCGGTTTCGACGATGCGGCCGGCCTGCATGACCAGCAGCTTTGCGGCGCGTTCCTTCGCGACGCCGAGGTCGTGGGTGATGAGCACGAGCGCGGTCTGCGAACCGGCGACGAGGCCGCTCAGCACGTCGAGGACCTGTTTGGCCACGGTCGCGTCGAGCGCCGAGGTGGGTTCGTCGGCGATGATGAGCGCCGGCCGGGCGGCGATCGCATTGGCGATGAGCACGCGCTGCCGCTGCCCGCCGGAGAGCTCGTGCGGATACCGCCGTCCGTGGGTCTGCGGGTCGAGTCCCACGGCGGTGAGAACCTCGGCGATGCGGGGTCTGATCTGCGGTTTCGCATAACCGTTGACGGTCAGGGTCTCGGCCAGGGCGGAGGCGATCGTGCGCACCGGGTTGAGCCCGGCGCCCGCGTCCTGCGGCACGTACGCGATTCCCGTACCGAGGATCCGCTGCCAGGTGCGCGGCTTCGCCGAGGTGAGGTCCTCGCCGAGGTGGCTGTGCGTGTGCGCGTGGACCTTCGTCCCAGCCGGGAGGAGTCCGGTCAGCGCCGCGGCCGTCGTGGACTTGCCGGATCCGGACTCGCCGACGATCGCGAGCGTGTCCCCGGGGGCGAGACTGAGGTTGATGTCCGCGATCGCCGGGGTGGGAGCACCGGGGTAGGTGACGCTCAGTCCCGCAACCTCAAGGACCTCAGGGTCCTGAGGCGACAGGGTCGACCGGGCCCGGATCGGTGTCGGCTGGGCCTCGGTGGTCTCCAGACCGGCCTCGTCGATGACTTCGGTGCCGGCACCGGCTGCGGGCCAGGCGAGGAGATCGGTGTTGATCATCGGAATTCCTTCTCGGAGTTGACGGCGTGGGAGAGACGGTTGGCCGCGAGCACCACCGCAGCGACGACGAGTCCGGGGAAGGTCGTCATCCACCAGGCTGCGGCGAGGAAGTCGCGGCCCTCGGAGACGAGCAGACCCCATTCCGGCTGCGGCGGCGGGGCGCCGAAGCCGAGGAAGCTCAGGGCGGAGACGGCGAGCACAGCGGACCCGAATTCGAGTGCGAGCAGTGCCCCGATCGGGCCTCTGACCTGGGGCAGGATGTGCCGGGCGAGGACCGATGCGGCCGAAAGTCCGTCGGCGCGGGCGGCGCGGACGAACTCCGTCGAGCGCCATCGGATCACCTCAGCACGGGTCAGCCGGGCGAACGAAGGCACGGCCGCGACGCCGACGGCCACGGCGACGTTGAGGGTGCCGAAGCCGAGCGCGGTGATCACTGCCATCGACAGCAGCAGGCCGGGCACGGCCTGGAGGACATCGACGGTGCGCATGAAGACCGCGTCGAGCACCCCGGTGAAGAAGCCGGACAGCAGGCCGATGAGGACGCCCGCGCCGACCCCGATGAGCACGGCGGCGAGGCTGGCCGACAGGGTCTGCGCGGACCCGTGGATGGTGCGGGCGAAGACGTCGCGGCCGAGCTGATCGGTGCCGAAGACGTGCTCGGCACTGGGTGCCAGGAGGCGGTCGGTCGGGTTGCCGGTGAGCGGATCGACGCTGGTGAGCAGGGTCGGCCAGACGGCGGCGAGTGCGGCGAGTCCGAGGACGATGATCGCGATGACTTCGACGATCCCGATGCGGGTGGAACCCACCGCCGAGGTGAGTCGACGCAGCCGACCGGGCGTGCCGCCGCCGGGGACCCGGTCCTCGTGGGGCCGGTCTGCACCGGGCCCGGTCGGTGCGATCTGATCGTTCTTCTGCAGTTCGGTGACCAGACTCATGAGCGCCCTCCTTCGGTCGTCGTCGATGCGGACTCTGCCGTCGAGCCCGCCGGGTTCACACCGGCGGTGGCGTTCTCACGGTCGGCCGCCTCGGCGAGGGTGTGCCCAGTCGTCGATTCGAACTTCCGGCGAGCGGCCCGCAGCCGCGGATCGAGCAGCGGGTACAGGAGGTCGGTGATGAGGTTGACGAGGACGAACACTGCAGCGGCGAAGAGGACGATGCCCTGGACGAGCGGAATGTCCTGCCCGGTCACAGCGGTCTGTGCGAGGCGGCCGAGGCCCTGGCGGGAGAACACGTTCTCCACGACGACGGACCCGGCGAGCGCCTGTCCGAAGAGCACCCCGCCCATCGTCAGCGCCGGCAGCAGCGCGACGGGCAGCGCCTGGCGCAGCAGCAGCCGCAGGCGGGTGTATCCGGAGGCGTGGAAGGTCGTGACGAAGGGTTGGATCCACGCGTTCTGCAGCGAGCGGAAGAGCACCTGGGCGATGATCGCCGACAGCGGGATCGCCAGGGTCACGGCCGGCAGCACGATCGCGGCCGGGGAACCGGTGCCCACTGCAGGGAAGAGCGGGAAGCGGAAGGAGAAGACCTGCAGCAGCATCAGCCCGACCCAGAACGTCGGCAACGCCACTCCCAGTCCCGGCAGAGCCGCGAGGGTGTCGCGCAGCCACGGGCGGCGGGTCAGGGTCGCGGCAACCGCGATGACGATCCCCACCGCAAACGCGAGACCTAAGGCCAACGCGGCGAGTGCGAGCGTCGGGGGCAGGGCGGCGGCGATCGCCTCGGTGACGGGGGTGCCGGCCTGGATCGAGGTGCCGAAGTCAAGGCGAACGACGGCCAGGAGGGCGAGCAGGTACTGGATGGGCAGCGGCTGGTCGAGGTTGAACTCGGCACGAAGCCTGGCCACCTCGGCGGGGTCGAAGCTCTGCAGCTCTCCCCCGGCGCCGAGCATCGTGATGACCGGATCGCCGGGCAGCCAATAGAGGAGGAAGAAGCTGAAGGTGAACGCGATCCACAGGACGAGCAGTCCTTGGGCCAGCCGGGAGGCCAGGTAGCGCAGGCTCATCACCGCTCACCGTCCAGCCAGGTGTCATAGAGCTGGAAGCGCGAGGAGGCCTCGTACTTGAAGTCGTGGACATTCTTGCCGGTGCCGATCACTCCGGAGAGTTCGACGATCGGAATCGAGTAGCCTTCGTCGATGAGGATCTTCGCGGCCTTCGTGAAGTCCGCCGTGCGTTCCTTCTCGTCGAGCGTCGAGGTCGTGCGGGCGAGGATGTCGTCGAGTTTCTCCTTCTTCTTCCTCGCGTTGCCGTTCTGTTCGTCGACGCCGAAGTAGTTGCGCAGAACATCGCCGTCGGCACGGGTGAGGTTGCCGAAGGTCAGCTCTTCCTTGCCCTCGGCCTGCTGGGCGGTCACCTCGGCAGTGGTCTTCTTCTCGAGCTTGAGGTCGAGACCGATCTCTCGCAGCTGCTGCTGGACGAGCTCGAGGAATGGGGCGTCCTGCCAGTAGGTCAGCGTCGTCGACAGCTTCTTGCCGTTCTTGACCCTGATGCCGTCGTCGCCGGGCTTCCAGCCGGCATCGTCGAGGAGTCTCTTCGCCCCGTCCGGGTCGTAGGCGAGCAGATCGGAGAGGTCTTCGTACTCAGGGGTCGACTTCGCCAGCACCGAGGTGGCCGGAGCCTGGTGCTGCGAGATCACGCTCTGCAGCTGGTCGCGGTCGATGCCCTTGACGAGCGCCTGACGCACCGACTTGTCCTTGGCGATGTTCCCGGTGAGCTTGGGCACGAGGTTGTAGACGACGCCCGGGTTCGGTCGGGAGGCGATGCCCAGTCCCTGCGCCTCGAGGGTTTTCTCGTCCTGGGATTGGACGGAGAAGTCGACATCTACCTGTCCCGACAGCAGTGAACCGTTGCGCACCGAGGCCTCGGGGACGATGGAGAATTCGATGCCGTCGAGGTGGGCCGGCCCTTCGTGCTCGGCGATCGATGACGGCCAGTCGTAGTCGTCGAACCGGGCGAGCTCGAACGACTTGTTGTGTTCGAAGGACTTCACCTGGAACGGGCCGGTGCCGACGATGTCTCCGGTGCAGCGTTCCTCGGGGGACTTCGCGAGTGTGTCGGAGGAGTAGAAGCCCAGCGACATCGTCGACGTCGCCTGGAGGAACTGGGCGTTGGCCTTGTCGAAGGTGAATGTCACGGTCTGCTTGTCGGGGGTCTCGATCGACTTCAGCCCGTCGAGGTAGGTCTGCCCCAGGGAGGCCTTCGCGCCGAGATCCTGGATCGCTTCGAAGTTCTCCTTCACCGAGGCGGAGGTGAAGTCCGTGCCGTCCTGGAACTTCACCCCGTCACGGAGGTGGAAGGTGAAGGTCTTCGCATCATCGGAGACATCCCAGCTCTCGGCGAGCCACGGCTTGATCTCCTGGGTCTCCGGATCCTGATCGGTGAGCGAGTCCGTGATCTGACGAGTGACATTGAGGGTGACGTTCGTGCCCTGCTGCTGTCCGTCGAGGCAGGTCGGATCGACGTCGTAGGCGATCTTCAGAGTTCCGCCGTCCTGAGGTGTGGCATCTTCGTCCTCGGCCTGTGCCGATCCGGAGCACCCGGCGAGGAGGAGGGAACCTGCTGCGAGCACGGCAAGAGCGAAGTGAGAGCGGCGCTGCGGCGAGCGGGTCGGAGCGGCGGGAGAGCTGATGGTGGTCATGGGTGTCCTGGGTGGTGTCAGTGGTGGATGTGAATCAGAGGTGGTTGCGAAGGTGTCGGCGCGAGTTGCGACGATCACGGGCCGACCATTCGGCAGTGATTGCTCAACATATCGCCGGAAAGATCAAGCGCTTTCGGTTCGGCGCCCCAGAATCACGCGAGAACGCGGAGCGTCCGGCGAGGCGAGGCGAGCGAGGCCCGACAGCCTCCGCCGCAGAAAAGCCCGGGCGCCCGGAATCGGAGAGAAATCAGCCTCTGACGAGGCGGAACATCGGCATGGGCATGCAACAGTCAAGAGCTTCGAACCGTGCGGACAGCGCCCAGGTCTGCGAATTCTTGAAAGCGATCATCATGCCCTCTGCTGAAGTGATGTCGTGGAATGTTGACGATCAACACCGTATCAGTAAACCCAATTGCTCAACAATAGTTAAGTATGATCGCCGTCATCATTCGTCACAGAACTTTCAGCCGCCCTCTGCCCATAGGCCACCCCAGGGTGTAATACTTAGCCGCATGGTTAAGTATTCGGATGAGCTCGATGCGATGTTCTCGGCATTGGCCGACCCCACTCGCCGCAGCGTGATCGCGCGTCTCGGGCGGGGGCCGGCCAGCGTCGGAGAGCTTGCCGAGCCGTTGTCGATCTCGCTGCCGTCGTTCATGAAACATGTGCGCAGCCTCGAATCGTGCGGCCTCATCCGGACCGAGAAGTCCGGGCGCGTGCGCACCTGTGTGCTCAACCAGGATCGGTTCCATCTGCTCTCGGGTTGGCTCGAGGAACAGCGGCGCATCTGGGAACGCGCCACCGACCGGCTCGAACAGTTCGTCACCACGGGTTCCGTCGACTCCGACGGGCCCACCCCCACAAAGGAGGAATCATGACCACTCAGCTCTCTCGCACACGAAATCAGAATCCAGACCTCGACCTCAGCATCCAGCGGATCATCCACGCCACGAAGCAGGCCATCTGGGAGGCTTGGACCACGCCGGATCAGCTGGCCCAATGGTGGATTCCGGCGCCCCTGAGTCTGCGCGTGGATTCGCTCGAGCTCGCTCCGGGCGGCGCCTTCGTCACCCGGATGAGCGAGGACGGCACCGAGTGGCATCCGCATGTCGATGCGGTGTTCCTCGTCATCGAGGAAGGCAGCCGCCTCGTGTTCACGAACGCCGTCAGCAGCTCCTGGCACCCGTCGCTGCCGGACCCGGTGGCGATGACCACCGAGATCATCCTCGGCGACCATCCCGACGGCACCGACTACCGTGCCATCGTGCGCCACGGCAGCCCGGAGCAGCGCGCCCGGCATGAAGAACTCGGGTTCTTCGACGGCTGGGGCACTGTCACCGACCAGCTGGCGGCCGCAGTGGAGTGAGCCCGGCCGACAGGATGAGCGAACCCATCAGCAGGCCGGCCGCCACGACCGTCCAGATCATCGGCGCGATTCCGACGAGGAGGGCGATCGCAATGCCCATCGTGGCCGCTCCGACAGCGACGATGGCGCGCGCCCGCGAGCTGAATGCCTGGACCGGGAAACCCTGCGGAAGGACAGCACGGACAAGCGCTGAGAGGCTGCGACCGACTGCGGCCAGTCGCTGTTCGGAGGGGAACGGGATCCGCTCCGCGGCCATGGCGACCAGCGCGGAGAGTCCCATGACTGCAAGCAGCCACGGCAGACGCGTCGCCCACCACCATCCCGACTCGATCTCGGGAAGGATGAACTCGGCGACGGTGCCGGTCGGCAGGTAGAGCAGAATCCCCGTCGGGAAGTCGACGACTGTCTGCGCCAGCCATCCGAGAGCGCCGATGAGGACGATGACGACGCTCATATGCCACAGGTAGACCTGCATTCCGTAGGAATTGCCCCAGGCGATGACCCGCGCCCAGAACTGGGCGGTCAGAATTCGGGAGGAGGGGGCCGCCTCGGCGGGGACTTCTCCTGGAACCATCGTCGACTCTGCGGACGGCTGATCGACGTCGAGCGCCCGATTCAGCCGGGCGTGGCACAGCCGCAGCACGCAGAGCTGTGCCACGCCGAGCAGAACGAGGGCGCCGGTCGGCGGATTGAGGTTGACGAGCATGTTCGGGCTGTACACCCCGGCCGCCACGAGTCCGCCGAGGAGACCCAGCACGGCCACAAGCGCCGACCACACCACGGGACGGCTGATCGGGCGGTCGGAGGCATCGGCGAAGAAGAACCCGAGCTGCTGGATCAGCGGCCAGACGACGACGAAATTGAAATAGCCGAGGCCGGCAACCCCTGTCATTCTGGCGAGAGCGTCGACGACGATGACGGCGCCGGCGAGGACTGCCAGGGACCGCCTCGGCGCCCTTTCATGGAAATGCACCGCTACCGGCACCAGCGAGGACAGGCCGAGATAGACGGCGAGGAACCACAGCGGCTGGCCGATGCGGCGGCTCGCCTCGGCGATGAGTTCGGAGGAAACGCCCATGTCAGCGGCCGCAGACAGTCCGATTCCGGCAATGACGACGAGGACAGCTGTGGGTACGGCGAGGCGGCGCAGTCGGGCGCGCAGATAGTCGGTCCAAGTTCCGCCTCGAGCACGGGTGCGCCGCCATCCGGTGATGCCTGCGTATCCCCCGATGATGAAGAACAGGGGCATGACCTGGAAGAACCAGGACGCTGCGGCGAATCCGGCGGTCGTCGACAGCGCGACCGTCGGCGCCACTGTGCCGTCGGAACCGAGCACGGCCGCGCTCATCATCGAGTGGAGGATGACCACGACGACGAGGCAGCCGAACCGGATGAGGTCGATGGCCTGGTCACGGTGGGGTGCGGCAACGGTGCGAGGTTCGCGAGTCCGAGGTTCGGCGGGCGGGGCGACCGCGCTCTCGGGGGTTCGGACGACCTCGGTGCCGGCGGGCGGGGCCGGGTCGTTGAGCATGAGTGTCATGGCAGTTCCTTGTCAGAGTCGTTCAGTGCCGATCACAGGGAATCGGGGCGATGACACCGAAGTTAGGAACCGCGTCTGCCTCGGCACATCACGCCGGAGAGCCCACCTCTCCCCCGCCGACCGATACTTCCGAGGGATACCTTCGACCGGTCACCTCATACTCGCCGCTGCCGATCGTGTGAGAATGGCGATGAGCACGCACGACCACGCGGCCGCCTCGCTCGGCGACAGACGCCGAGCCCGGGCCGCCGATAATAGGAGAGAACCGTGACGATCGCATTCGCGAAGACCTCACTGCCCATCATCGGTGCACCCATGGCCGGTGGGACGACGACGCCCGAACTCACCGAGGCTGTCGCCCGGGCCGGCGGATTCCCCTTCGTCGCCGGCGGGTATCTCACCGCCGAGGCTCTCGCCCCTCTTATCACACGGATGCGCGAGACGACCTCGAACTTCGGCGTCAACCTCTTCGCTCCGAATCCCGTCCCCGTCGATCGCGAGGCTTTCGACGGGTTCGTCAGTGCGCTCGAACCGGCCGCTGCCGCCCGCGAGATCACGCTCGATCCCGAACCGGTCGAGGATGACGACAACTTCGACGACAAGCTCGACTGGCTCACCGAGCACCCCGTTCCTCTGGTCTCGCTGACCTTCAATCTGCCCACCGCCGAGGCGGTCGACCGCCTCCACGCCGTCGGCACTCAGGTCGTCGCCACGGTGACCTCGGTTGCTGAGGCCCGTGCGGCCGCCGAAGTCGGGGTCGACGGGCTCATCGTCCAAGGTCCGCACGCCGGCGGACATTCGGGTACGGCCGATCCGACGCGGACCATCGAGGACCGCGCGACCGTCGATCTCGTCCGTGACATCCTCGCCGAGGTGGACCTGCCCGTGGCAGCCGGCGGCGGAGTCGACGGTGAGGCCATGGTGGGAGAGCTCCTCGGTGCGGGGGCGAGCTCAGTCGTCGTCGGCACCCTGCTTCTGCGCTCCGACGAGGCAGGAACGGCACCCACTCATCGGGCTGCACTGGCCGACGACGAGTTCACGGACACCCAGCTGACCAGGGCGTTCACCGGGCGCCCCGCGCGTGCGCTGGTCAATGACTTCGTGCGGACGTTCGACCCGATCGCCGTCGACGCCTATCCGGCCGTGCACCATCTGACGAAGGAGTTCCGCGCCGCGGCGAAGAAGGCCGATGACCCGCACGGCCTGCACCTGTGGGCCGGAACCGGATACCGCAGCGCCCAGGACGGATCCGCAGAGACCATAGTCAAGGACCTCGGCGCTCAATTCGCCCGCGAGTAGTCGGCCGGGCAAGTCGCCACAGCACGACCACCTCGGTTCTTCAGACGACTCTGATCCCGTTCTCGGCGAGGATCAGGCGGGCTCGTCCGTACTTCCGGTCCTCAGAGAACTGGAACCACCGGTCGCCGAGGTCATGGTCGTCGGTGAACCGGCGGAAACGGCGGAAAGCTCCCCTGCCTTCGATCGCCATGAGTCCCCGATCTCGGACCTCCGGGTCGCGCAGTCCTGAGACGAAGGCATACATATCGTTCCAACCGTCTTTGGTCTCTGCGCCGTCGAACCTCACAAACCGGTCCGTGTCCTCGTCGAAGTCGATGCCCGAATCACCATAGTCGACCACCATGGAGTCGATGACCTCACCGGTTCGGAGGTCAAGATAGCCTCCGTCGGACTCGTCGAACGACCCTTCGTGAGTCATTGAGAGCATTTCGATGTCGACATCCAGGTCAATACCGGGAGTCGGTTCGCCCCGCAGCCGGGCCGCCAGCGCCTCAAGGAGTTCACTGTCGCCGGGAAATTCGCGGCAGGTCAGCCGGTTGAGTACCGAGACCACGATCGGCTTCGCACTGTCGCGGTCCTGGTCGAGCGCCATGGACAGGCCTGCACCGAGGAGGTGGAGTGCCTCGTCGATGTGCTTGCCGCGGACCGCAGTGAAGAGACGGTCGGCGTCCTTCGTCGCAGTGGCCGCCCGGATTTCTCGGGCGTCGACGAACGGCTGTTCATCTTCGTCCGGCCAGACCACTTGCGTCATCGGGTCTGCAGCGTCCGGTTCCGGCGGGGTCGGTTCGCTGCCGTCATCGGTCGCCCACCGCCTGCCGTACTGATCGGGCATGGCACCCCACCCCCAGATCGCGACAGGATGGTCGGGCATGGCGTCGAAGATCAGGTTCGGGTCGATCTTCCACTCGCTGACTGCACACCGATGAGTCCAGTTGTCGCCGAGGTCGAAGGTGAACTGGAACTCGTCACCGGGCTTCACCTCGCGCGCCACCTTCACCCGTGCGAAATCGAAGGTCTCCTGGACCGGCCCGAATTCCGATGCACTGAATTCCTCAGCGCTGGCCTCGTCGGTGATGACTCGCCCATCGGCCAAGGTGAAGACCGAGAGATGCGAGAGATCCCAGCGCGCGAAGGCCGAATTGATGGCCTCTGCGAAGTCCGCAAAGGTGTGCGCCGGCCCCACGGCAAACGTTCGTCCGGGCCGCGGCCACAGAGAGTTTCCCTTTCCGCTGAGCAGTTCCACGTCGATGGACAGCCATATCTTCGCCATCTCTCCAGTATGGACGGTGACCACCGATCCGCGAGAGCTGCCCATACACTTGAGTCCACCGGTCATCAACGTCGGTTCGAGCGCCACGGCGAAGGAGTTCAGCGTGAAAAGAAGCTCGGCATGAAGTGGGTGTCATTGACCTGCCTGGCCTTTGCCGCCTGGCAGATATGGCTGGTTCCGATCGTCAGCTCGCATACGGACCTGTGGATTTCGACGGTCATCGGAATCGTGGCGCAATGTGTCGCCGGAATGGCTTTGGTTCTACATTATTTCCGCGGCGCGTTGTCGAAGAGCCAGCTCATCACCGGCCTCATGGGCCTCGCTCTCTGTGCGCTCGGGACGGCCCTGCTCTACTCAAGTGGATCTGCGGGATCGGTCGGAGATGCCCTGCTGGTGCTGTGCGGACTGGCAGTCTGGATCGTCCTCATACTGTGGATCATCATTCGCGCTCTCGTCCGGTTGAGGGCGCCGCACGGAGTTTCATAGCCTCTCATGCAGATTTTCACTGTCCCGGAACACCCAGCCCTCAGCTCCCGGCGACGACCAACCCGGACTCATAGGCGGCGACGACGATCTGGGTGCGGTCGCGCAGTCCCAGCTTCGACAGGATCCTCGACACGTGGGTCTTCACGGTCTGTTCGGCGAGGTACAGCTGTTCGGCCACCTCGGCGTTGGCGTGCCCCTTCGCCACCAGGGTCATCACGTCGATCTCCCGGTCGGTGAGCTGACCGAGCACCGCGGTGTCCTTAGCCACTGTGGGCCCGGCGACGTATTCGGCGATGAGGCGGCGGGTCACCGAGGGCGCGAGCAGTGATTCCCCGCCGGCGACGACCCGGACCGCGGTGATCATGTCTTCGGCGGTGGCGTCCTTGAGGAGGAATCCGCTGGCACCGGCCCGGAGCGCGGAGAACACGTATTCGTCGGCGTCGAACGTGGTGAGCATGATGACTCGCGGGTGGTCGCCGGGCATGTTGAAGATCGCTCGGGTGGCGTCGAGTCCGTTGAGCGTCGGCATCCGAATGTCCATGAGGATGACATCGGGGCTCGTGCGGCGGACGAGGTCGACGACAGCGGATCCGTCATCGGCGCTGCCGACGACCTGCATGTCCGACTGCGCGTCGAGCAGCGCCCCGAACCCCTGCCGCACCATCGCCTGATCGTCGACGATGGCGACCCTGATCGTCGTCTCCGACGGAGGCGGCACACTCGCCGAGGCGGCTCCCCCGTCTCCGTTCCCCGCGTCCTCAAATCCCGGCATGGTCCAAACCTACCGGACAGCGGGGTCGCAGAACCCTCGCAATCCCCGAGAATCCGCCGCTTGGGTCCGGTTTCGCGCAGATCTCATCCTCACGGGTGATACGTGCGGCGCTCATTTCACTCCTGCGTATGATGTGCCGGCGCATACCGGCTCCCTAACGTTCGAGTCATGATCATCACCGCCGTCATCCTCGCCACCGCAGCAGCGTTCTGCCTGGCCTTGGGCACCCACTTCCAGCAGCATGCCGTGGCCACCATGGCTCCGGGCCTGCGCCGTCGCGCTGCCTGGGCCACCGGGCTCGGCCTCATGGGGCTGGTCACGGTGCTCAACGTCATCGCGCTCGGACTCGGCCCGGTCGCCATCGTCCAGCCCATCGGCGCGGTCTCCCTCGTCTTCGCCGTCCTCATCGGCCGGCGGTACTTCGGGCTCCGCCTCGGTGCTCCGCTGCTCATCAGCATCGCGGTCACGCTCTTCGGGATCTTCTCCTTTGTGGCCACCTCGGCGAGGTTCGCCCACGACATCTCCGTGAACGCACAGTCGGTGACGTGGCTGCTCGCCGTGCTCATCGCCCTCACCGTCTTCGCGGGGCTGTTCTCGTTCAGCTCCGCCGGCCACATCCCCCGGGTCGTCATGACCGGGATCGTCTTCGGCACGGTCGCCGCGGCCACGCACGTCCTCGCCCGATCCGTCGTCATGTCGGGACTGCCCGGACTCGATACGTTCGGTCTGCGCTGGTGGGCGCTGTTGGGCGCGGTCGGCCTGGCCTCGGCGGCGGGGTTCTGGCTCGTCCAGACTGCGTACGCCTGCGGCCCCGCCGAGACCGTGCTGGCCGGCCTCACCGTCATCGATCCGATCGTCGCCGTCATCATCGGTGCCGCATTCTTCGGCGAGTACACGGGCCTGACTCCGCCGGCCACTCTCGGTCTGCTCGTCTCCGCAGCCATCGGCATCGGCGGAGTGTGGATGCTCTCGCGCTTCCACCCGAAGGTCCTCGAATCCCGCAGCACCGCTCGCACTGACACTGCGGTCGGCACCGCGCAGACGTCCTCGCACACAGCACAGGAAGGAATCACGCTGTGAACCACTCCCCCGATCTCACCTCCCCCGCACCCGCCGACGCGTACGCTGGAGACGTGCCCCGCCCAGCAGAGCCTCCGCAGATCGGCCCGAACTCCCAAGCGGCCGCCGATTCTCAGGCCGCAACCACGCCGAGTTCGTGGTGGGCCAGAGTGTGGCACAATCTCGGCCGCGATGCCGGCCTCGTCGCCCCGAGCCTGCTCATCTCCCTTATCGCGTTCCCGGTGCTCATCGCCCTGTTCTCCGTCTCGATCGCCACTGTCATCGTCTGGGTCGGCGTGCTCCTCCTGCCGCTGACACTCACCGTCGCCCGCGCGTTCGGCGACCTCTCCCGGGCCCGTGCTCGTGCGTGGGGTGCCCCCATCGCCGAGGCGGCTCCCCGTCCCCGTGGACGCGGACTCCGCTGGTGGTTGGCTCCGCTGTCCGATGCGCGTGCGTGGTTGGATCTGCTCTTCGAGGCCGTGTTCGCACTGCCGATCCGGCTCTTCACGTTCTCGATCTCCCTGGCCTGGTTCGCAGGCGGTCTTGGCGGGATCACGTTCTTCGTCTGGGGCAGGTTTCTCCCCGAAGACGAAGGCGACACCGTCGACTGGGTGGTCGCCTGGGTGACGAACTCCCCGGTCACTGACCTCGGGTTCTCCGCCGAGGCGACGTTCCAATTCGTCACGGGCATCGTCCTGCTGCTGACTTTCCCCTTCATCCTCCACGCCATGGCACTGCTCGAGATCGTTTCGATCCGCGCTGCCGGGTCGACTGATGGGGCAGCTGTCTCCGCGCAGGCGACTCGCTCAGAGCGGTCGGCTCATCCGGCGCAGTCGTCTGCACTGTCGGCCATCGCCGGGAGTCAGGGGTGGTTCTGGCTCATCGCAGCGTTCGTCGGGGTCGTGCTCGTCGCGGTCGCCTGGCCGGTGACCACCGTGCTCTACGGTGTCCCGACAGTCTTCGCGATGGTTCTTGCGTTCAGTCTCAGCGCCGCGCTCCTGCTGGCAGTGCGCTGGCCGATACCGGCGATCGGCCTCGGCCTCGTCGCTCAGCTGGCAGGCATTCTGCTCACTGCGGAAGTCTCGGGAGTGGTCCGACCGTTCACGGTCACCTCGCTGCTGGCTCTCGTGTTCCTTCACCTCATCATCGGTCTGCGGCACCGCTGGATCCACCTCGTCGCTCTGTGGTCGGGCAGTGCGCTCATCGGCGGGCTCGCTCTGGTCCTGCCGCATGCCGGCGAGCTGCCCGGGGCCTTTTCGAACGTCATCACCACCGCGGCCGTCGCCGCCGGTGCCGGAGCCATCGGCGTCATCGGCAACCTGCTCATCAAAGGTCGCAGGCAGCTCGAATCCGAACGCGAACTCAGCGCCGCGGAGCTGGCGAAACGGCAAGAGCTGGAAGAACGCAACCGCATCGCTCAGGAACTCCATGATGTCGTGGCGCACAGCATGTCGGTCATCAGTGTCCAGGCGACGACGGCGAAGTACCGGCTGCCCGGACTCGATGAGCGCAGCCTCGGCGAATTCGATTCGATGGCGGGATCGGCCAGGCGGGCGCTCACGGAGATGCGTGGGCTGCTCGCAATCCTCCGCGGTGGCCGGGATGCCGACCTGGCGCCGCAGCCGACCGTCGATGACATTCCCGCTCTCGTCGATGTCACGCGCGGCTCCGGTGCGGTCGTCGATCTCGACTTCCCCACCGAGCCCATGTCGCTGCCGCCGACGACGAGCCTCACGGCGTTCCGCGTGGTTCAGGAGAGTCTGTCGAATGCGCTGCGGCATGCCGCCGGCGCACCCGTGGCGGTCACCGTCACGGCCATCGGCTCCCGGCTCGAGATCTCCGTGCTCAACGGGGAACCCGACGGCGGCGCGGATGCGGATGGGCACAGCCACCTCGGCGAAGGTTTCGGCATCAAGGGGATGCGCGAACGCGTAGAAGCCTTGGGCGGAAGCCTGCGGGTGGGTCCGACAAGTGCTGGCGGGTTCGAGGTCACCGCGTCGCTGCCCATGGAGTGAGGGTCCGCGGATCGATGACATAATCGATCAGGGATCCCTGCTGTCTGAAATCCCCTCCGAAAGGTGCAGAAACAGTGACTCACTCATCCCCATCGACGCCATCTGACCCCTCGACGCCGGCACCGGAACCCGCGGCGCGAGAGCAGTCCCGGTTCGTCCGGGACCTGCGGCGCACGATCGCCGTCATCATCGTCGTGGCCTTCAGCGTGGCGGCGATCGGCGGGATCATCGTCATGCTCGGCGATATCGAGTCCGAACCGACGTTCCAGGTCATCGCCACGACGGCGGTGACCGGTGCCTGCAGCGTCGCCGCCTTCTGCGGGGCGACGCTCATCGGTCGGCGAGCCCAATGGTTCGGCAGCGCAACGATCCTGCTGGCGTTCATCACCCTGCTGTTGAGCATTCTGTTCGTCTGGGGCGATCCGTACATGTGGGACGACCCCGTCCCCGGCTCCACCGGCCAGACCATCGGCGACATCCTCTACCAGGTGCTCGCGTCGATCGTGCTCGTCACCGCCGTCGCTTCGGTCAGTTCGCTCATTCTGCTGCTGGTACCCCGGTCTCGGGTGGTGCGGATCGGGCTGCCGATCACGCTCTGCCTCCTCGCGCTCGGCACGAGCCTGATTCTCGTCACGATCTGGGTGGAATCAGCGTGGGAACTCGAGTGGCTGACCCGCCTCAACGGGATCGTATGGATCCTCGCCGCACTCGGGGTCGTCGTCGTGCCGCTGACTTCGCTGCTGCTCAGGACCGGGTCGAAGCCTGCGCGCGCCGACCGCGCCGGCGAGACGTCAGCCCGATCGACTCAACCGTCGTCGTCCCAGCCGTCGTCTCAACCGACGCCGGCTCTGTCGCCTTCGACGCTCGATCGCATCAACGCCGCCGCGCGGGCCGAGGGCATCACTGCAGATGAGCTCATCGATCGGCTACTGACCGCGGAGCCTCGAACCCCTTCGGCAGACGAGAGTCGATGAAACCTGCGACGAAGGCGCCGATGACGAGCAGGACGAGGAGCGCGATCATGCCGGCGAAGTTCGACAGCACGGGGTTCGTGAAGTCGAACAGTCCCGGCCAGATAGCGTAGACGACCACACAGCACACGCCCACGAATCCGAACACGTTGAGCGTCGCCTGGCCCGCGGACCGTGCGCGCTTCCCGCTGTGCTTTGAGGCTTCCTCTTCGGGAGTGCCGAACTCGGCGTCGGGTGTCGTCCCTGCCGCCTCCGCTCTGTCTTTGACCTCGTGGAGGACGGTGAGGACCTGGTCTTCTTCACACCCGCGCTTGCGCAGGTTCTGGGCGAGCTCGCTGTAGTAGCTCATGACAGGTTCGCTTTCGTTTCGGTGTCGGCATTCACATCGCTGTCCACCGCGGTTTCCTCGTTCTCTGGGCTGTCCCCGCGGGGACGCATCGGTTCACGGTCGGTCGGGCCGCCTCGGCGAAAGATCGATCCACCTCGGCGGAGATGATCGAGGACGACGATGATGCCGAAGACGATCGGAGCCGCTATCGACATGACGACCTCGACTGTAGGGGCGCTCGTCGCATTGAGGTCGGCACCGGCGAGCACGCCCAGACCGAACGCGAAGACGTTGTTGACGATGTGGAAGGCGATTCCGGCCTCGAGACCGCCGGTGATGATGGTCAGGGTGCCGACGATGACGGCGAAGATGCCGACGTCGATGAGTCCCGGCAGGTCGTAGACGTGGCCGACGACGAAGATCGGCACGGGGATGAACACGGCCCACGCGGGGTGGCGCAGCCATGAGCCGATGATGTTCATGGCCAGGCCGCGGAAGACGATCTCCTCGGCCGTCGCCTGGAACGGAACGAGGAGGATGATTGCGATGAGCATGGCGAGCACTTGGCTGTTCCACACGATTCCCGAGGTCAGGTTGCCCATCGACCCGTCGGAGAAGGCGACCATGACGATCGCGCAGACCACCCATACGGCCGCACCGACCAGCAGATACCGGCCGAGCTGCCCCCATCGCATGCCGCCGCGGAGCGAGATCATCGAGGAGAAAGAGCGCCGGTAGATGCATAGGGTCGCGAGCTCGGCGGCCGGCCACATGAGGATGACGTTGACGAGTCCGAAGAGGACGCCCGTGGTCGTGTTCATGTCGATGAGGCGTTCCGACCATGTGTTGAAGTCACCGTCGACGCCGAGGGCGAAGAGTGCCCAGAGAAAGAAGCCGACGAACAGGACGACGATTGCGATGAGGTAGAACACCGCGGTCAGGAGCGCGACGAGGATCGGCTTGAACCACCTGTTGTCGGGCAGTGCGGCGAACTGACGATGATAGTGCAGAGTGTAGGGTCGGTTTCTCATGTCTCCACCCTTTCGAAACCGGCGGCCGCCCACCATCGGTCAAGGGCATGATTCATGTCATCCGATCGAATGAATGCGCACGTCAGGGCGCATCCGGCCGGGCTGCCGCGCCCTCGCGGCCGCTCCGAATTCATCCTTTCGGGCGACACCCTCGCGGCCCGCGCCCGGGTAGGCTCGAAGGGTGACACCTCGCCCCGCCCGCCGCCCGCTCGCGCATGCCCTCCTCTGGACCGGCATCTCCGCGGTCGTCGGCGCGCTCATCCTCTTCGTTGTCATCGGAAACCAGTGGCCGAACCCGAAACCCACCGGTGCTGAGGCGGACGCGCTCAGTGCCGAAATCTTCGTACACATCGTCTTCGGGCTCGTATCCTTCGTCTGTCTGCCAATCGTGCTCGTCTTCGACGGACGCCGGATTCCGCGCAAACAACTGCGTCCGAAGGTCCTTGCCTCAGAGAAGCTGCGCGAATTCCTCACAGTCACCGGGCACGGCGGTGATGAGTTCCTCGCCGCCGACGGATCCGTCGAATCGCTTCAGCGGCGACCGGGAGGCTGGATTCCCGTCACAGTCGGGATCATCGGCATACTCCTCGGCACGGTCAGCATCCTCGGCGCCTTCGCCGCTTCGATCATGCTCATCTCACTGTCGGCCCGGCGCAGTTGGGCCCTCGACTTCGTCGCACTCGCCGCCACACTGGCAGCCTTCTCAGCGACCTATGTGCTCACTCCACAGGCCGCGGGAGCCTTCGATCTTCCCGTGTTCGTCTTCGGCGGCACGATGTACGCCGTTATCGTCATCGTCGGTGTCATCCGCGGTGCCCGCGAGCAGGGCTTCATCGACTCCGCCGCCCAGACCCTGCTGCGCGAACGCTCCCGGCAGGACCGCGCCATCGCCGAGGTGCGACGCGGCATCGCCCGCGATATGCACGATTCCCTGTCCCACCACCTCTCCGTCATCGCCATGTATTCCGGTGCGCTGTCCGTGCGGCAGGACCTCGACCCCGACGAGGTGCGGGAGAACGCCCGCCTCATCGCCGATGCCGCCCGCCGCTCCGGCGTCGAACTCCGTGAGGTGCTCACCATGCTCCGCAGCGACGATCAGGGCACGGTCATCGACCCCGACATCGACCGCCTCGTCGCGGCCAGGGGCGACACCGCTGAGCTGCGCTACCTCGAACCGGTGACGGGCGCGGCGCTCCACCGATGCGGGGCACTCGAGCAGACGACGATCTACCGCTTCGTCCAGGAGGCGATCACGAACGCGGTCAAGCACGCACCAGGCCAGACGGTGACGATCAAGGTCGGCTTCGATGAGGCCGACGGTCACCTCGTGCTCGTCGCCAGCAATCCGCACACAGGCCTGGCCCCGGCCTTCCGCGCCGGAGCGCAGCAGCTCGTCTCCGGATCCGGGTTGGGACTGCTCGGACTGCGGGAGAGAATGGAGGCCATGGGCGGCGATCTCACCGTGACGACCACTCCGGAGTTCACTCTCCGTGCCCGCATCCCCGTCGACGCCGACATCTTCACAGACGGCGACGCCCCGGGTATGACCGAAACGACCGACCCCCGCGACGAGCAGGAGACACAGCCATGAGCATTCGGGTACTCATCGCCGACGACGAATCGCTCATGCGCTCGGGTCTCAAGCTCCTCCTCGGCGCGGCGACCGATATCGAGGTCATCGCCGAGGCGGTCGACGGAGTCGAAGCCATCGACCTCGCCCGTCGGCTGAGTCCCGACCTCGTACTCATGGATATCCGGATGCCCCGTCTCGACGGCCTGGAAGCAGCTCAGACGCTGCTGTCCGATCCCGAACACCCGCAGGTGCTCATGCTCACGGCCTTCGGGACCGACGATTTCATCCACCGCGCCCTGCAGTCCGGGGCGGCAGGCTACATCCTCAAGGACACTCCACCGGAAGAGCTCATCAACGCCGTCCGTGCGGCGGCCGACGGCACCCGCACCCTGTCGGCGACCGCCCTGGCCACGTTGATGTCGTCCCGTCCGGCCGCCTCGGCGCCGGGTCAGGATCCGCTGGCAAATCTGTCGACCAGGGAACGGGAGATCGCCGAGGCGGTCGCTCAGGGTTTGACGAACGCACAGGTGGCGCGGTCGCTGTTCGTCTCGACGGCGACGGTGAAGACCCACCTGGCGCGCATCTTCGACAAGCTCGAGGTGACCTCGCGGGTGCAGCTGGCGCTGCTCGTCAACGCCCGCCGCTGAGCCTCCCTAGTCGATCATTTCGGGGCCATGCGGATGGCGCCGTCGAGGCGGATCGTCTCCCCGTTGAGCATCGGGTTGGCGACGATCGCTTCGACGAGCTGCGCGTACTCGGCGGGCTTGCCCAACCGGGCCGGGTGCGGCACGGACTTGCCGAGGGATTCCTGCGCCTCGGCGGGTAGGCCGGCCATCATCGGGGTCTCGAAGATGCCGGGGGCGATGGTGACGACGCGGATGAGAGAGGCGGCGAGTTCGCGGGCCATCGGCAATGTCACGGCGGCCACGGCGCCCTTGGACGCCGAGTAGGCGATCTGGCCGATCTGCCCGTCGAAGGCTGCGACGGAGGCGGTGTTGACGATGACTCCGCGCTCTTCGCCGTCCGGCTCCTGCTGCTGCATGGCCGCAGCGGCGAGGCGGCAGACGTTGACGGTGCCGACGATGTTGATGTTCAGCACCTTCTGGAATGCCTCGAGCGGCAGCGGACCCTTGCGGGAGACGAGCTTGCCGGGGGTCGCGACGCCCGCGCAGCTGACGACGACGCGCAGGGCGCCGAGCCCGGTGGCGGTGTCGACGGCGGCCTGAACCTGCTCTTCGTTCGTCACGTCGGCGGTGACGAAGTGGGCGGAATCGCCGAGTTCGGCGGCGACCTGCTGCCCCACCTCGGCGTTGAGGTCGACCATGACGACCTGGGCGCCGGCGGCCAAGAGGCGTTCGGTGGTGGCGCGGCCGAGTCCGGAGGCTCCGCCGGTGACGAGGGCGACGGTGTTCGTGAGATCCATGAGTGTCCTTTGCATCGCTGAGCGAACAGTTGATCACTGCGACTCTAACGCAGATGTGGGGACGGTCACTGTGCACGGTCGGGTGGGGCCGCCTCGGTGAGGGATCACCCTGACGGCGGCGTCGGTCGCGACGGGGACGGTGTCAATCGACACGGGGACGACAAAGCCCGCCGGTCGGGTGACCGGCGGGCCTGTCTCAGCTCAGCTGCGAGGGCGGACTCAGGCGGCCTGCTCCTCGGCGCCGGCTTCGCGCACGGACTTCAGGGCCTCGCCCCAGGCGACGATGTCGCCGACCATGGAGGCGAACGGGGCGGCCGAGACCTCGGTCGGGGCGAACGTGCCGTCGGCGACGTCGGTGAAGATCGAGAACGATGCCTGGTCGCGGACGACGGCGAGCTTGTAGTTCGCGAGGATGTGGCGCAGGTGCTCAGCGGCGCGCACTCCCTTGTCGGCGCCGTAGTTCACGATGCCGGCGACCTTGTGGTTGAACTCGGTGGCGACGAAGTCGAGGGCGTTCTTCAGCGAACCCGAGATCGAGTGGTTGTACTCCGGAGTGACGAAGATGAAGGCGTCGAACTCTTCGAGCTTCGAGCCCCAAGCCTTCGTGTGGTCGTTGGCGTACATTTTCGCACCGGCGGGGATCACCTCGTCGAGGAGGGGCAGGTCGAAACTGCCGAAGTCGACGACCTCGGCGCGGACGTCATCATTGGAAGCCAGCTGCTGCTCGACCCAGTTCACGATCTGCGGGTTGAGCGCCTGCGGGCGAGAAGTTCCGGGAATGATGGCAATGTTGAGCATATGCGTCCTCAAATCGTTGAGCGGTGTCCACCGGCCGGGCGGCCATGGCGGTCGAGTTCACGGGCCGAGCCTGCGACCTCGGCGAACCGGGTCGGCTGCAGCTCCACCGTGACCAACATTGTTGAACACTCAATCATTCCCGGATAGAGAGTGACGCTGGTCACAGGTTGGGGCTGGGTCAGGTCGCTGACCAGGCACTGCTCGATCACTGTTCCGGTGACGGGGCCACACGAAGTCCGCGACCGGTCGCAACGGACGCCGAACACGGTGATACCGTAATTCCGCGCGAAATCAGGCCCGCAGAGACCACCTGTCGTGTATGGTCGTTGGGCAAGTGAAAGACTGTTCGTTAAAAAGTCGGCTTCAACGGAAAACAAGGCAAGGAGTCCGGTCATCGTGCGCTCAACCAACGGCCGCAACAATATTCTCCGCTCGGCCCGGGACACCTTCGCGGACAAAGGATTCGACGGCGCGTCCATCCGCGATATCGCACAGACAGCAGGTCTGAGCCTCTCAGCGCTCTACTACTACTTCCCGTCCAAGCAGGAAGCTCTCTACGAGCTCGTCCACACAGCGTATACCTGGTACGTCGAACACTGCCGAGCGGTCATCGCCGATGTCGATGACGATGTCGTCGATCAGCTGGCCGTGGCGGTGCGCTACCTCGCCCGCTATCGCATGGAGAACGTCTCGGTCTCCACCGTGCTGCTGCGCGATACCGAACGGCTCACCGGCGACAACGCCGTCCGCGTGAAAGAACTCCAGCGGGAGGCCCGCGAGATCATGGGCGATATCGTCCAGGCCGGCATCGACTCGGGTAAGTTCCGCGTCAGCAGTGCGGCTCTGGCCACTCGCGCCATCCACTCGATCTGCAACTCGCTCTCGCTGTGGTACCGGCCGACGGGCGACCTGACGCCTGACATGATCGAGCGCGACTTCACTCAGTACTCGATGCGCATCCTCGGCATCGACCCCGACGAGGCCGAACTCGACCGCCTGCTGGCACTACCGGTCAACCAGGCCGGAATGCTCGACTTCATCGCCGACACCAATTGACCCCCTTGCTACCTGACGGCGGCGCAGCAACCTCGCGCGAGGTTGCTGCGCCGCCGTCAGGTAGCAATTAGGGGCGGAGGGTTCTTGCCAGCTCGCGGCGCTTCGCCTGCTCCTTCGGGTCCGGGACCGGCAGTGAGGCGATGAGGCGTTTCGTGTAGTCCTCCTGCGGCGCACCGAGCACCTGCTCTCCCGTGCCCTCTTCGAGCAGCTCGCCGTGGAAGAGCACCCCGATGCGGTCGGAGAGCATGTCGACCACGGCGAGGTCGTGGCTGATGAACAGGACCGCGAAGTCGAAGCGGTTCTGCAGCTCGACGAAGAGCTCGAGCACCTTCGCCTGCACGGACACATCGAGCGCAGAGGTCGGCTCGTCGGCGATGAGCAGCTCCGGATCGAGCGCCAGTCCACGCGCCAGGGACGCCCTCTGCCGCTGACCGCCGGAGAGCTCATGCGGATACCGCGCCGCATACGCCTTCGGCAGCTGCACAGAATCGAGGAGTTCGGCCACTCGCTGCGACCGGTCGTTCGCACTCATCTCCCGGCGATGGATCGCGAACGGTTCGGCGATGCACTCCCCGATCGACAGATGAGGATTGAACGAGGCCGCCGGGTCCTGGAACACGAACCCGATCCGTCGCCGGATCTTCGAGAACTCACGCTCCTTGAACCCGACCATCTCGTGCCCGAGGACGGAGAGGCTACCGCCGCTGGCCCTGGTCAGGCCCGCAATCGCGCGTCCGATCGTCGTCTTGCCCGACCCCGACTCACCGACGAGCCCGTAGACTTCGCCGGCCTTGATATCGAAGCTGACCTTCTTCACCGCGTGGAAGTCCGACTTGCCGATCCCGCCCGGATAGACGATATCGAGCTCGCGCGCGGTCACGATCGATTCGCGTGCGTCCCCGTCCTTCGCCGAGGCGGCTCCCTCCTTCGCCGAGGCACCCCCGTCCGTCGTCTCCCCCGCCGAGGCGACCCCACCCGAGGCCTCCCCCGTCGAGTCAGTGCGCGCTGAGGCGGCGGCCGCCTTGCGGCTTCCGGCCACGGTCGACCCGATCCGCGGCACCGCGGCGAGGAGTTCGCGCGTGTACTGCTCCTGCGGATCGTTGAAGAGCTGCTCGACGGTCGAGACTTCGACGAGGTCGCCGCGCAGCATCACGGCCACTCGATCGGCGAGGTCGGCGACGACGCCCATGTTGTGGGTGATGAGAACGATGGCAGTGCCCGTCTCGTCTCGCAGATCGCGCAGCAGGTCGAGGATCTCTGCCTGCACGGTGACGTCGAGTGCGGTGGTGGGCTCGTCGGCGACGATGAGCTTCGCCCCGAGAGCGAGGGCCATGGCGATGACGATGCGCTGCTTCTGCCCGCCCGAGAACTGGTGCGGGTAGTAGTCGAAACGGCTTTCGGCATCGGGGATCCCGACCTGCCGCATGGCCTTGACGACGCGCGCCTTGAGGTCGGCCTTGTTCGCCTTCCTATCGTGCGCGCGCAGACCTTCGGCAATCTGCCACCCGACCGTGAAGACGGGGTTGAGCGCCGTCGACGGCTCCTGGAAGACCATCGCCACATCCCGGCCGCGCATGGCCCGCAGCTCATCGGCGGAGACGCTGAGCACGTTCGCACCGGAGATGACGATGGCCCCGGTTCGCTGCGCCGTCTCGGGCAGCAGACCGAGGATGGATCGGGCGGTCACGGTCTTGCCGGACCCCGACTCACCCACAATCGCCAGCACCTCACCGGGCGAGACGCTCAGCGACACGTCCTTGACCGCATGGACGTCCCCGCCGTCGGTGGAGAAGGTGACGTCGAGACTGTCGACATCGAGGATGCTGCCCGTCGCCGAGGCGGTCCGCTCGTGTTTCTGCTTGCTCATGCCGTGACCTCCGCGGGCTTGACGTTCTTGACCTTGGCTTTGCGTCGCACGCGCAGACGCGGGTCGTTGAGGTCGTTCATCGACTCACCGACCAAGGTGATTCCCAGCACCGTGAGCACGATGGCCACGCCCGGGAACACCGCCGTCCACCACACACCGGAGGTGACGTCCGGCAGTGCCTTGTTGAGGTCGTATCCCCATTCCGACGCCGAAGTGGGTTCGATTCCGAAGCCCAGGAACCCGAGTCCGGCCAAGGTCAGAATCGCCTCGGAGGAGTTGAGTGTGAAGATCAGCGGCAGGGTCCGAGTGGCATTGCGGAAGATGTGCTTGGAGATGATCCGCGTCTTCGAGGCGCCGAGGACGATCGCCGATTCGACGAACGGTTCGGCCTTCAGCCGCAGCGTCTCGGCACGGACGACGCGGAAGTACTGCGGGATGAAGACGACCGTGATCGAGAATGCGGCCGCGGCGATGCCGCCCCACGCACTCGACTGACCGCCGGAGATCGCAATCGACATGACCAGCGCCAGCAGCAGGGTCGGGAAGGCGTAGACGGCATCGGCGATGACGACGAGGATGCGGTCGAGCCATCCGCCGATGTAGCCGGAAACGAGACCGAGGATGACACCGGCGAAGATCGACATGACCACGGCCACGACGATGACGGCCACTGCGGTCTGGGCGCCCCAGACGACACGGGAGAAGACATCGTAGCCGCCGACGGTCGTGCCCCAGATATGGGTGCCGCCGGGTGGCAGCTTCGACCCGAAGTTGCCCTCGGAGGTGCCCAGCTGGTTGAAACCGTACGGGGCGATGATCGGAGCGAAGATCGCGCAGATGAGCACGATTCCGCACAGCACGAGGCCGGTGATGAGCATTCCGCGCTGCAGCCCCACGGACTGGCGCAGATGCGAGATGATCGGCAGGCGGGAGAACCAGGACTTCTTGGCCCGGTCGTCGAACGCCACTGCCGGTACTCCGGAGCCGGGAGCCTCCTCGGCGAAGGTCTGGGCCTCTTCAGCCGGGCCCTGGTTCTGCGGGTTGTCTGAAGTGGACATCAGTACCTCACTCTCGGGTCGATGAACGCGGCGATGACGTCGACGAGGAAGTTCGTGACCGCGACGATGACGGCGAGGAACACGACGATTCCCTGCACTGCCACGAAGTCACGGGCGGTCAGGTACTCGGCGAGTTTGAAACCGAGTCCCTTCCACTCGAACGTCGTCTCGGTGAGCACGGCGCCGGCGAGCATGAGCGCGATCTGCATCCCCATGACCGTGATGATCGGGATCAGCGCTGGACGGTACGCATGCTTGGTGACCAGGCGGTATTCGGAGATTCCGCGGGATCGACCGGAGTCGACGTACTGCTGCTCGAGCGTGCCGATGAGGTTCGTGCGCACGAGCCGGAGGAACACTCCGGCGGTGAGCACGCCGAGGGCGATCGCCGGCAGCACCGCATGGGCGAGCACATCGCCGAGGACGGAGAAGCTGCCGATGCGCAGGGCGTCGATGAGGTAGAACCTCGTCGGGCCGACGACACCGGACATGATGTATTCGGTCTCTGTGGTGCCGCGGCCAGCGACGGGCAGGATCGGCAGGAAGACGCCGAAGACGAGCTTGAGGATCATGCCCGCGAAGAACACCGGGGTCGCATAGCCGAGGATCGCGAGCACACGCAGTGCCGCGTCGGGGGCCTTGTCGCGGTGGTAGGCGGCGAGCATGCCCAGCGGGATGCCGAGGATGAACGCGACGATGAGCGCGTAGAAGACGAGTTCGACGGTCGCTGCTCCGTAGTTGAGCAGGATCGACGAGACCGGCTGCCCGTCGGAGACCGCTGTGCCGAAGTCGCCCTTGAGCAGATTGCCCAGGTATTCGAAGTACTGGACGAGGATGGGCCGGTCGTAGCCGGCGGCATGGACGCGCTCGGCCAGCTGGGCCTTCGTCAGGCGTCCGCCCAGCGCTGCGGTGATCGGGTCACCGGTGATGCGCATGAGGAAGAACACCAGAGTGGTGAGAATGAAGATGGTGGGAATGATGAGCAGGAAGCGGATGAGGACATAACGTCCCAGACCGCCCCCCGAGGGCTTCTTGACCGCGACCGAAGTCTCGGCGGCCTCAGCCCCTGGTTCGCTGATGGCAGCAGACATGTGTTCCTTATGGGATGTGTTTCGATGCGCTCGCGGCAAGAGACAGCTCGGCGAGGTTCACTGCAGGTGTACGGACCTCACCGCGGACGCGCCACGAGGTGCAGGCGGCCTGATCGGCTCACCTGCACCTCGTGTGGGTGATCACTTGCTCAGCAGTGCCAGACGGAACTGGAAAGCGGGGTCGAGGGTGTCGTCGACGCCCTTGACGTCCTTGCCGGACACGGCGATCTGGTTGCCCTGCAGCAGCGGCAGGGTCGGCAGTTCGTCGGCCAGCTCACCCTGGATCTTCTTCAGGGCATCTTCGCGCTTGCCCTTATCAGCGATCGAGGACTGAGCGTTGAGCTCCTTGTTCATCGCCTCGTCACGGTAGTGGTTGGCGAGGAACGACGGAGTCTCATCCGTGTCATAGAAGAACGGCATGAGGTAGTTGTCGGCATCCGAGTAGTCCGGGAACCAGCCCAGCTGGTACATCGGGTAGACGTCGTCGGTGCGGTCCTTCGAGTACTGGACCCACTCGGTCGACTGCAGCTTGACGTTGAACAGCCCGGTCTTGTCCAGCTGGTCCTTGACCAGGGCGTACTCATCGCCTGAGGAGGGGCCGTAGTGGTCAGGGTTGTACTGGAGCTTGAGCTCGACCGGGGTCTTGACTCCGGCGTCCTTGAGCGCCTTCTTCGCCTTCTCGACGTCGGCGCCGCCCTTGCCGTCGCCGTATTCGGACTTCAGCGGTTCGTCGGAGCCGGGAAGCCCGTCGGGCACGTGCGAGTACAGCGGAGTGAAGGTGTCCTTGTAGACCTGGCTGGCGATCGCCTGACGGTCGACGGAGTCGGCCATGGCCTGGCGGACAGCGAGCGCCTTCTTCTCGTCGGCGTCATCGGTCTTCGCGCCGAAGGGCATCGTGTCGTAGTTGAACACGATGTACCGGATCTCGCCACCGGGACCCTTGTGGACCTTGAGGTCCTCGTTCTTGCCGAGGTCCTCGACGTCGGTGGCCGAGAGCGAACGCCACGCGACGTCGATGGTGTTCTCCTGGACGTCGAGCTTCATGTTGTTCGCGTCCGAGTAGTACTTCATCTGCACGGTCTCGGTCTTCGCCGGCTCGATGAAGCCCTTGTAGTCCGGGTTCGCCTTGTAGGTGATCAGCTCGTTGAACTTGAAGCCGTCGATCGTGTACGGGCCGGCGAAGGCCTTGCCGTCGACGATCTCCTGGTCCTTCGTGACCTTGTCGGCCGAGAACACGTCTTCATCGACGATCGGTCCGGCGGCGCTGGCGAGGACTCCGGGCCAGGTCTGGTCGTTCTTGCGCTTGAGGTTGAAGACGACGGTCTTCTCATCCGGGGTCTCCACGGACTTCAGACCGCCCAGCAGCGAAGAGGGCCCGTTGGGATCCTGGATCTTCAGCTGACGATCGAAGGAGAACTTCACGTCCGAGGAGGTCAGTTCGTTGCCGTTGGCGTATTTGAGTCCGTCCTTGAGCTTGACCTCGTACTTCGTCGGCTCGGTGAAGTCAGCGGACTCGGCGATCGATGGGTTGAGTTCGGCCGTGCCCGGCTTGTAGGCGAGGATGTACGGGTAGATCTGCTGTTCGACGAGCGAGCTTCCGTTGTCGTACGCAGCAGCCGGGTCGAGAGCCACGACCTTGTCCGTGGTTCCGACCGTGAGCATTCCGCCTTTGTCGTCCCCGCCGCCGCCTCCGGTCGTCGAGGTCGAGCAGGCGGAGAGGAGCAGAGCTCCGGCCGCGGCGATGGCCACAGCCTTTGCACCGGTTCGTCGTTTCATGGTGTTCCTGTCTTTCACAAGTGCTCTTCGTGTCTTCTTTGCTCGAAGAGATCCGCACCACATCTTACGGTTCCCGTCCCAAATAGTGAACTGAAGCACATGAAGTGATCCAGTTCGCAACGACTTCGCAACAATTCGCCGAGGCGGCCCTGCTCGCCACAGCGAAACTTCCCTTGCCGGGACAGCCGGGGCACTCCCCGCCGTCACCCCACATCACGCCCACAACCGCCGCGAACCGCTCCCAGCCGTATCCCATCCAACGGCCGCGACTTCGGCGGCGCAACGGGGAGCCGCCTCGGCGAATTCGATTTGCGTCACCGATGACAATCGGTTTCACTTATGAGGTGCATCACAGAGAAGACACAGGTCCTTCACTGTTTCGATGCTCAGAAACCCCTGCCCCCCTCTGATTGGAAAAGCGTGTCCGCAGTCCTTGATTGGCTCAACGGAATCATCTGGTCCTCCGCCCTCGTGTACCTCTGCCTCGGTGCCGGCGTGTACTTCACGATCCGCTCCCGAGCCGTCCAGATCCGACAGATCAAAGCGATCTTCACGCAGATGTTCCGCGGGAAGAGCTCGAACGAGGGCGTCTCCTCCTTCCAAGCTCTCGCGATGTCGTTGGCCGGTCGCGTCGGCGTGGGCAACATCGCCGGTGTCGCCACCGCCATCGGCTTCGGCGGACCTGGCGCGGTGGTGTGGATGTGGATCTCCGCGCTGCTCGGAGCCTCAACGTCTTATGTCGAGTCGACTCTCGGCCAGGTCTTCAAGGAACAGGATCCCAAGAGCGGCGAATACCGCGGCGGACCGGCTTTCTACATCGAGAAGGCCTACCGGCACACAAAGGCCAAAGGGCTGTTCAAGGTCTACGGTCTCGTCTTCGCCGCTGTCACGGTCCTCGCGATGAGCTTCATGCTCCCGGGCATCCAGTCGAACGCGATCTCCGGTGCGGTCGAGAACGCGTGGGGAACTCCGACATGGATCACCGCGGTCATCCTCGCGGTCATCATGGGCTTCATCGTCATCGGCGGAGTTAAGCGCATCGCCCACTTCGCCTCACTCGCGGTGCCCTTCATGGCCGTCATCTACATCATTGCGGCGATCGCTGTCACACTCGTCAACGCCGACCAGATCATCCCCGTCTTCCAGCTCGTCTTCACCTCCGCATTCGGCGTCGACGCAGGACCGGACGCGGCCTTCGGCGGCATTCTCGGCATGGCTGTTCAGTGGGGCGTCCAGCGCGGGATCTACTCGAACGAGGCCGGACAGGGCACCGGCCCGCACGCTGCCGCTGCCGCCGAGGTCTCGCACCCGTCGAAGCAGGGGCTCGTGCAGGCCGGTTCGATCTACATCGACACCCTCTTCGTGTGCTCAGCGACTGCTTTCATGATCCTCTCCACCGGTATGTACAAGGTCTTCGATGCCGACGGCGAGACCATCATCGGCACAGGACGCGGTCAGATGGCCGAAGCCATCGCTGCAACACCCGGTGAGAAGTGGCCTCAGGCCGGACTCGACACGATGATCTCCGGCTTCGGTGCGGGCTTCATCGCGATCTCGATCTTCCTCTTCGCCCTGACGACGATCGTCGCCTACTACTACATGGCGGAGACGAACCTCGTCTACCTGCTCGGCAAGGCCAAGAGCACATTGGCCCTGACGATCGGCACTCGTGTGCTGCAGGTAGTCATCGTCATCGCGGTGGCCGTGGGCGCGATGTCGACTTCGGGCAGCGCCTGGGCGCTCGGCGACATCGGAGTGGGCCTCATGGCCTGGCTGAATGTGATCGCGATCCTCATCCTCCAGCAGCCGGCGTTCAAGCTCCTGCGTGACTTCGAACGCCAGACCAAGCTCGGCCTGGATCCGGTGTTCGAGCCCGAGAAGATTGGCGTGCGCAACGCCGACTTCTGGGATCAGCGCGTGGCTCGCCTCAAGGCCGGCGAGGCGGTGCCGGAAGGCTGATGCCCCACGCGGTCGGCTGCCTGCCACCCGGCAGGCCGCCGATCGGCAGGAAGGCCATTCGGCAGACTACTCGTCCGCCGATGCGAGGGACAGATTGCGAGGTCCGGGACAATGGCGTCCCGGGCCTCGTGCCATTCACAGCGACGCACAGAGCAGCGGCCGCCGCCCTGAATCGGGCGACGGCCGCTGTCGGTTCGCGGGGCAGACTCTGCTGCCCTCCGGCTCACCAGCCGAGCTGGCTAAGCTGGCTAAGCCGACCGTGCTGGCCCAGCCGGCTGAGCCTCACTTGTTCAGGCTGGTGCCTGCCGAGCCGAGGTTCTGGCAGGCTTCGACGATGCGCTCGGCCATGCCCTTCTCTGCGGCCTTGCCGTAGGAGCGCGGGTCGTAGAGCTTCTTGTCGCCGACCTCGCCGTCGATCTTGAGCACTCCGTCGTAGTTGCGGAACATGTGCTCGACGACGGGGCGGGTGAAGGCGTACTGGGTATCCGTGTCGATGTTCATCTTCACGACTCCGTGGCGGACCGCCTCGGCGATCTCTTCAGCACTCGAGCCCGAACCCCCGTGGAAGACGAGGTCGAAGGGAGCCTTCTTGCCGACCTCGGCCCCGACCTTCTCCTGGATCTCACCGAGGAGTTCGGGACGCAGCTTCACATTGCCGGGCTTGTACACGCCGTGGACGTTTCCGAAGGTCAGAGCCGTGAGGTAGCGGCCCTTCTCGCCGGTACCCAGCGCTCGTGCGGTGGCCAGCCCGTCCTCGACGGTGGTGTAGAGCTTGTCGTTGATCTCGTTCTCGACGCCGTCCTCTTCGCCGCCGACGACGCCGACCTCGATCTCGAGGATCGAGTGCGCTGCCGTCGAGAGCTCGAGCAGTTCCTCGGCGAGAGTGAGGTTCTCGTCGAGCGGAACGGCGGAACCGTCCCACATATGCGACTGGAAATAGGGATCGCCGCCGTTCTTCACGCGCTCGGTCGACGCGGCCAGCAGGGGCTTGACCCAGGCTTCGACGGCGTCCTTCGGGGCGTGGTCGGTGTGCAGCGCGATGTTGACGTCGTAGCTCTTGGCCACTTCGGCGGCGAAGACGGAGAACGCGATGGCGCCCCGCACGCGGTCCTTGACCGTCGGGCCGGACATGTATTCGGCACCGCCCGTGGAGATCTGCACGATGCCGTCGGATCCGGCCTCGGCGAACCCGCGGATGGCGGCGTTGATCGTCTGCGAGGAGGTGCAGTTGATCGCGGGGTAGGCGAAGCCCTGGGTCTTCGCGCGGTCGATCATCTCGGCATACACTTCGGGGCTGGCGATGGGCATACATGCTCCTTGGTCGGGGTCGGCCGTTTCTGCTGCCACCAGCCTACTCGTTCCGCCCCGCCCATGGCAGGAGGTCCCAACGGCGGCCTCACCGAGGATGCTCTCTCCTGGCACCGATCGTGGACGAATCCGGGAACGCAATTTCGGATCCTGCTGCCGAGGAGGCCCGACCCTAGCTCAGACCTCGCTTCGGACGCTGCATTCAGTACAGTGGCCTCATGGCCTCGACGCTGACTCGGCCCGGTTCGGGCAATCGCCTGCGCATCTTCAACTGGGCTCTGTGGGACTGGGGCTCGGCGTCCTTCAACGCCGTGATCATCACCTTCGTCTTCGCCCCGTATCTGACGAAGTCCGTCGCCGCCACCGAGGAGGCCGGATCCTCGGCATTGGGCTGGTCGATGGCCGCGGCCGGTTTCGTCATCGCCGTCGTCGCCCCGGCCGCCGGCACCCGGGCCGACGCCGGGGGTCGGCATCGCCTGTGGCTGGGCGTGCACACCGCGATCGTCGTGCTCACGATGTTCGGACTGTTCTTCGTCCGCGACTCCCCCGACTATCTGTGGCTGGGTCTTCTGCTCTTGGCCGTCGGCAGCGTCTTCTTCGAATTCGCCGAGGTGTCCTACAACGGCATCATGGTCCGCATCACCACCCCCGACAACGTCGGCAAGGTCTCCGGATTCGGCTGGGGAATGGGCTACGTCGGAGGGCTGGTCCTTCTCGTCATCCTCCTCGTCCTCGTCATCCAACCCGAGGTCGGCTTCCTCGGCGCCAGCGACGAGGAGGGACTCCGGTTCCGCATCGTCGCGGTCCTGTCCGCCGTGTGGTTTGCGATCTTCGCGATCCCCGCTCTGTTCTCGGCACCGGGGGCGAAGGTCAAGGGCACTTCGGGCGGGCACCCGATCAGGGCATTCATTGCCGACTACGCAGCACTCGTACGACGTCTGATCCGGATGTGGTCGACCGAGCATCAGACGCTGCGGTTCTTCATCGCCTCGGCGGTCTTCCGGGACGGCCTGGCCGCGATCTTCTCCTTCGCGGGCGTCCTCGCCGCCGGCAGCTACGGGTTCTCCGCTTCGGAGATCATCATCCTCGGCGTGGCCGCGAACGTCGCCGCCGGCGCCGGGGCGATGATCGCCGGGTGGTTCGACGATCGACTCGGACCGAAACCCGTCATCATCGCCGGTCTCATCGTCATCATCCTCGGCGGACTGCCGATCCTCTTCAGCGCCGAGGCGGCCGTGTTCTGGGTCTGTGCCCTGATCTTGAGCTTCTGCGTCGGTCCGGTTCAGGCGTCGAGTCGGTCGTTCCTGGCCCGCATCACTCCGCCGGAGTCGGCCGGGGAGAACTTCGGCCTCTATGCCACGACCGGAAGGGCCGTGAGCTTCCTGGGCCCGGCGATGTTCGCCTTGGCGATCACGGTCTTCGGCTTCCAGCGGGCCGGGACGCTGGGCATCCTCATTGTTCTGGCGGTCGGCCTGGCGCTTATCATTCCCGTCCGACCCGACGCCCCGGCCCACTCCATGCAGGCCCGCGAGGAAAGCTGAAGCATTGCGGAGAGGCCGGGCGCCGGCCGCACCGGCTCACTGCCGGGCGAGCAGATCGTCGATCTGGTTGATCGCTCCGGTCGAGCCTTCGATGACACCCATCTCCAACACGGTGCGCAGTCCCTCAGCCGAGTCGAAGACCGATTCGTAGGTGGCACGAGTCCCGGTCTCGGTCGCTTCGAAGCGGTAGATGCAGCTGCTTCCCGGCATCGATTCGACGACGCTGAAGTCCTCATCGGCGAAGTAGTCGCGGAACTCCAGGCGCGCGGGACGGTCGACGGCGGTCAGTTCCCACAGTCCGCAGAACTTCTCGCCCTCCGGGCTCGTCATAAAGTATGTGACTCTGCCGCCGGGCTCGAGCGAATGGTCGACGACCGTGGCCGGATACGTCGGCGGACCCCAAATCTGCTCGAGCTGGCGGGGATCGGCATAAACTTCCCACACCCGTTCGCGCGGCGCCGCGAACTCGGCGACGATCGTCAGCGTCAGTGTCTCTTCGTCATGAAATGTGTCGATGACCGGCATGGCTGCTCCTTAAGCATTGCGGTGGTTTGCCTCACGACCCGGCCTGTTCGTCCCCGGACAGAAGGTCGTCGATTCTCTGCACTCGGTCGACCCACTGGTCTTCGAGTTCGGCGAGCATGCTCCTGATGGTGCGAAGCGGACCCACCTCTGCGTGAGCGATCTGCTGCTTTCCGACTCGTCGCTTCGTCACCAGTCCTGCACGTTCGAGGACCGCGACGTGCTTCTGCACTGCGGCGAAGCTCATGTCGTAGTCGGCGGCCAGATCGGTCACCGAAAGCCCTTCTCCTGCGACTCGGCGTACGATATCGCGCCGGGTGCGGTCGGCCAATGCTTGGAACAGCGCATCCGCCTCGTCATCGAGAAGTCCTTTCATGCGATCAATCATACAACCGAATGGTTGTATGTAAATAGGTGCAGGCAAAGATTCTCGCGACCCGTTGACATTCGACATTGAACACGCGTTTAATATTAAACATGCGTTCAACGAACCCCGATTCCAACTCGCGCCGCTCTCCCAACACCTCTCCGGAGACTGCCGAGAAGATCCTCTCTGCCGCCGTCGCCGAGTTCGCCCGCCACGGGTTCACGAAGACGACGGTCCGCGGCATCGCCGCTGCCGCCGAGGTCTCCCCCGGCCTGGTCATCCACCATTTCGGGTCGAAGGACGCGTTGCGCAGTGCGTGTGATGAACACGTATTCGAGCGAATCGCTGAGTCGAAGGCGGCGAAAGCCGGCTACGCCACCATGGCAGTGCAGATGATGTTCGACGACCCCGAGATGTCCACTGCTGTGGACTACCTCGTCAAGTCCCTGCTCGACCCCAGCGAGCATGGCCAGCGCTACTTCGACCACTACGTCGACCTCGTCGAGTCCTATATCACCGAAGGATTCGCCGGCTACACCTTTCGACAGAGCGAGGATTCTCGTGGACAGGCGGCGACCATCGCGGTCATGGCCCTGGCCCCCTCCCTGCTCGAGCACCGCCTGCATTCGGTCCTCGGCACCGATGACACCACCGCAATGATGACCCGACTCGCCCCGCATCTGCTCGACCTCTACCTGCACGGTGCCCTCGAGTCAGTCCCCGACAACTCTCAACCAGGAGATGAGGAACCATGAGCACATTGACCCGTCCCCGCCGCACCGACGACGGCCGCGCATCCGCCTCGGCGGCGATCTCGATGCGGGAGGTCGTGAAGTCATACGGACGCGTCCGCGCCCTGGACAGCCTCGACCTCGAGGTCGCCCGCGGCGAGGTCCACGGCTTCCTCGGCCCCAACGGCGCCGGCAAGTCGACGACGATCCGGATCCTGCTCGGAATCCTGCGACATAACTCGGGCACGGTGCGCCTCCTCGGCGAGGATCCCTGGGCGAAGGCGGTGCCCCTGCACCGCCGCCTGGCCTACGTCCCCGGCGATGTGGAGCTGTGGCCGGGGCTGACCGGTGGTGAGGCGATCGACCTGTTCGCCCGGTTGCGCGGAGGGGTGGACAGACGTCGTCGCGATGAGCTCATCGAACGCTTCGACCTCGACCCGCGGAAGAAGGGCCGGACCTATTCGAAAGGCAACCGGCAGAAGGTCGCGCTCATCTCCGCCCTGGCCTCGGACGTCGAACTGCTGCTCCTCGACGAGCCGACGGCCGGACTCGACCCGCTTATGGAAGCGGTGTTCCAGGACTGCATCCGGACCGCGAAGGACGCCGGTCGCACGGTGCTGCTCTCCAGCCACATCCTCGCCCAGGTCGAAGCCCTGGCCGATCGGGTGTCGATCATCCGCTCGGGTCGCATCGTCGAGACGGGGACCCTGTCCGAGCTGCGGCACCTGTCGCGGACGACGATCACCGTCGGGCTCGAACACGATGTGCCCGCCCTGTCCGAGATGACCGGAGTCCACGACCTCGTCCGCGAAGGTTCGCGACTGCATTTCAGCGCCGATACGGCGCAGCTGCCCCGTATCATGCGGGCGCTCGGCGAACACGATGTCGAATCGCTCACCGCGACCCCGCCGACCCTCGAGCAGCTGCTGCTGCGTCACTACGGCAAGGAGGAGTCATGAATCTGCTGGCCGCATACACGGACGACGGGGATCGCACTGTCCACGGAGGCCCCGGGAACTCACCGCGAACCGGGCATCATCATGGTGCACATGAACGTGTTCGGCGTGGCCGCCTCGGCGAGGGAAACCTGGCAGGGGTGGGGAATCTGCTGAGATTCATGCTGCGGCGGGACCGCCTGTGGCTGCCGATCTGGGTGCTTGCTCTCTCTGCGCTCACCGCGTACTTCGCTAATGCGATCGCCGTGGTCATGGATTCGGATTCGCTGCAGGCGATGACGGCGTTCGCGAAGAATCCGGTGATGGCGCTCATCACGGGGCCAGGTTACGGGCTCGACCAGGTGACGATCCCGCGGTTCATCGTCGGCATGTACGGGGTGTTCCTCATGATCGGGGCGGCTCTGATGTCGATCCTCACCATCTCCCGCCACACGCGCGCCGAGGAGCAGACGGGGCGGGCCGAACTCGTTCGCGCCGGCGTCACCGGTCGGCACACTCAGCTCATCGCCTCCCTTGCGCTCACGGTGTTCATGAATCTCCTGCTCAGCGCGGGCATGGCTGCGGCGTTCGGATTCTCTCAGGCCGAACCGGATTCGTGGTCGGCGACGGTGCTGTTCACGGTCGGAATCGGCGCGGTGGGCTGTGTCTTCGCCGCCGTCACCGCGGTCACTGTGCAGCTGAGCGCGTTCGCCAGGGCCGCCTCGTCGATGGCCGGAGCGGTGCTCGCACTCAGCTTCGTCCTCCGCGGGATCGGTGATATGTCGCACGTGTCCGGGGGTGGCCTCGATTGGCTGTCGTGGCTCTCGCCCTTGGGGTGGGCGCAGCAGACGGCACCGTTCACCCTCGACCGCTGGTGGCCGCTGCTGTACTCGGCTGGTCTGTTCACGGTCCTCGTCGTCGCGGCCGCGATGCTGCAGTCTCGTCGTGACCTGGGTGCCGGAATCGTCGCAGAACGGCTGGGCCGGTCGCAGGCGGGACCGCTGCTGTCGACGCCGCTGGGTCTGGCGCTGCGCCTGCAGGCCTCGAGCCTGATCTGGTGGTCGATGAGCATGCTGGTCATGGGTGTGGTGTTCGGATCGTTCACCGGGCCCATGGACGAAGGAGCGGCGGGGATGCCGCCGGAGATCCTGTCGATCATGGGCGGTCGGTCCGGAATCGTCGACGGCTACCTCGGATACATGGCCCTGTACTTCGCCATCATCGTCGCCGCGTATGCGGTCATCGCCGCTGGTGGGCTGCGGTCGGAGGAGTCCTCTTTCCACACCGAACCGGTGCTCGCGACCGCGGTCTCCCGCAGCGGATGGTTGGCTTCCTGGGCAATGGTGACTCTGGTCGGGGCCGGTTGGCTGATGGGCATGGCCGGCCTCGGTGAAGGGGTGGGTGCCGCGATGTCGATGGACGATTGGTCCCTGGTGTGGCCGACCTTGCTCGGGCATCTCGCGCAGGCGCCGTCGATCTGGGCGCTGCTCGGATTCGCCTACCTGCTCTACGGCCTCGCCCCGCGGCTGATGAGCCTGAGCTGGATCGTCTTCGGCGCCTCGGCGGTGCTCGCCCTCTTCGGCGGGCTGATGCAGCTCGACGACGCGGTCCTCGATCTGTCCTTGTTCACCCATATCGGCCAGTATCCGGCCCAGGATCTCTCCGCCGAGGCGGTGCTGTGGTTTGCAGGGATCGCTGCGGTCCTCGTCGGGGCTGGGATCCTCGGATTCCGAAGGCGGGACCTCGTCACGGCGTGAGGTACCCCAAGGACCGGGCGCGGCTGAGGACGTCCGCCCGGTTCGAAACTCCGAATTTGCGGTAGAGGGCCGAAAGACGGTTCTTCACGGTTCCTGGCACCTGCTGCAGTTCGCCGGCGATCTCGGCAACGGACAGGCCACGTGCCAGCAGGTCGATGAGTTGGGCTTCGCCGACGTTGAGCTGCGGCGCTTCTGCCAGCTCCACGGAGACCGAGCCGATGCGCCGCAGCCGCTCCATAAGCTGCTCCGGTGAAGCGAAGGACGCGGCGAACTCGTTCGCGGCTTCCGCCCATACGGGCGAGTCGGCTGTGAGGTCGACGAGTCGGCTGCGATCGGTCAGCGGCAGCAGTGCAAGCGGCAGCAGCGAGCTCACCCAGGTCGAGAGACTCACAGCCGTCGTGAAATCACTCTGCGCTGCGGCCTGGTCCCCCGTACGCAGTTTGGCTGCTGCTCGGATGGCGGCGAGTTCTGCGCGGCTGCGCGGGCTGAGCGAACGGTGATAGAACCAGGTATCGGCGCACGCGATCGCCTCGGCGTTGCGACCGGCCACGAGCTTTGAGCGGACGTCGAGGACGATGCGCGCATCACACGCCGGCGAGAGCCTTTCTCGGTCGAGCTCGGCCCAACGCAGCTGGCCGAGCGCGATGAAGACCATGCTGCGTCCGAACGCAAGCAGATCCTTCTCAGCAGCGGATAGAACTCCGGAATCGCGATACCGCTCGGCATCATCGTTGACGAAGAGCAACCCGGATTCGGACTTTGCGGACAGCACTGCCAAGGTCCGAGCGATGAGAGGCAGATAGACCCACAATGTTCGCAGCTCGGGGTAAGCGGACAACGCGTCGAATTCCGTCCGAGCGCGTTGCACGTCGAGACGGTCGAGAGCCCGCAGCGCCGCCGCGATACGCAGCGGCGGAGTGACGAGCTCGTCGACGATGCCGCTCGGCCGTGTTGCTGAACGAGCTGCGACAGAGCCGGTTCCATCACAGGCTCGGCTGAGCTCGGACGACTCTGCTGCCAATGCGAGATGGATATCGGCTCGTTCACAGTCGCCGCTGACGGCCGAGATGAGAGCTGTCCACGCGATGATTGCCGGCAGCAGGAAGTCGCCGTCGATGTGACCGGCCCGAGCTGGCCCCTCGATCTCATGGAGCAGGGACAGTGCCCGGCGAGACTCGGCTGCATGGTGGAGTGCGATCGCAGTGAGGAGTCGGACGACGGAACGCCCACGCACACTGGGCATCTTCGCCGCGGCACGGATGCCCAATTCTGCGGCATCACCGTGCCGGCCGGAATCGGCGAGACCGATCAGTTGACGAACGGTGTCGATGACATCCACCGGCAATCCGTCCGGCCGGATTTCTCCGCTCCCATCTTCTCCCGGTGCCGAGTCGCCGAGAATCGCCGGCAGTCGTGACCTCAGCAGTCCGGGCCCGGTATGCCTGATCACGGCGGCACGGATGCGTGCCGGATCGGCGGCAGCGGAATCAGCGTCGATGTCCTCGGCGAGTGTTCCGAAGAATTCGAGTCCGGGCCAGTTCGCACGAGTCTTGGGCGGCAGAAGACGAAACGCGGTGCAGGCGGTCCGCGGAGTGAGCAGGAACATCGGTATGCCCACTGCCTCGGTCACTCGCAGCAGCTGGGGCCAGCAGCCGCCGTGTCGGGCCAAGAGCAGCACGTCGCTGAGGAGTTCGGGCTCAACGGCGCCTGCCGATTCCATATGTTCGATGAGCACTTCGAGAAGTGAGGCGACCACCGGCCCCGCATCGGGTGTGGTGGTGAGGTCATATCGCAGCTTGGCCGCGATGAGGGTAGGAACCTGCAGCAGTGAGCCCCGCACCGAATCCTCAACACGAGTGAGCATCCCGCTGGAGTGGAGTCGGATCAGCACTCCTTCGGGGTCGTTGACCCCGATTCCGCCGAGGAGGTCATCAGCCACCGCGGTCAGCGCCCGCACGGCGGTCGGCTCTGACACAGCGCTGAGTTGAGCGAGCACCGAGGCTGCCGCCGTGTCACCGGGTCCCAGCTCCAGGGACAGCCGTGGACACAGTTCGACGACCCAATCGGCGAAGGCAGCAGACTCGGGCTCCACTGTGACGCCGGCGGTGGCTGCGGCACGGAGGACCGCCTCGGCGAAGAGAGCACGACCGGCGCATTCATTCCACAGCAGGTGGCAGAGCTCGGTGTCGACCGGACCCACGCCTGAAGATTCGAGTTCGATGATGAAGTCTCCCAGACTGCGGCGAGGATCTTGCGCTTTCCCTTCAGCATTCGAGCTCATGGTCGCCCATCCTTCATCTCGGCGGATCGCACCCGCGTCACGCTCATCGACGTACACGTGAGCTCCCCTCTCAGACGTCCCGCTGTCAACAATCGGATGACCGGCACGCAGCTTGCTGACCTGTCCGGACTCCCAATGTGCCTGTCATCCGTCGGCGATTGTCGACCGACGGGAGCGATATGCGGTCATCCGCCAATGGAGTGCGGATGCACGAAAGCTGCATCGTGATCTCCGGTTGCCCCCTCCGTACCTCCCTACCCTGATTCCATGCATACGGTTGAAACCCTTGAAAGCGCCGATTACCACCGGTTCCTCGAAAATTTCGAGACCGCAAGCTATCAGCAGACTCCGCAATGGGGAGACGCACGCGGCCAGATCTGGGACTATGAGCTGCTGGGTATCCGAGACAATACGGGAGCACTGGTCGCTGCGACGCTCGTCAAGTACAAGAATCTGCCTGGGACTGGGCTCCGATTTGCATATATTCCGCAGGGGCCACTGATCGACTGGGCCGCCCCGGATGCGGTTGAGCAGCTGCACGCCCTGACCTCTCATCTGCGCGCAAAGAACATCTTCGCCGTCAGAATTGCTCCGCCGATGAAGCTGCGAAGCTGGCATGCCGACACTGTGAAGAAGGGTCTCACGGATCCCGGCGTCGCACGATTCGACGATCTCGCCCCCGACGACACCAATCCTGTCGGAAGTGACATCGTGCGACAGTTGTCACGACTCGGCTGGAAGGAAGTCCGTGGCAACAAGGAAGCCGAAGCCACCCAGCCCAGATTCAATTTCCATCTCTCGCTGGAAGGCGGCTCAGAGCAGGCCGTCTCTTCACGGATGTCGAAGACGTGGCGAAAGAATATCCGCAAGGCCGACCGCGCGGGAGTGCAAGCGCAGACCGGCGAACTGGCAGATCTCGATGAAGTGCTCGGAATATTGGCGGAGACAGCCGACCGCAACCGTTTCAATGCAAAGCCTCGAAGCTACATAGAGGCAGTCCTGACAACATTGACTGTTGACTTCCCCGGTCGAATCACGTTTGACGTCGCCAGGCACAATGGCGAGGTTCTCGCCGCCGAGGCGACAGCGCAGCTCGGTCGAAGGGTGCAGGGCATCTTTGCCGCAACAAGCACTCTCCGGCCCGAGGTGAGGCCGTCGAATGCCCTCTATTGGGAGATCATCTGTCGTGCCGTCGCAGACGGAGTCGAAGTCATCGATATCGGCGGGGTCCAAGATACCTTGGATCCCGATGTTCCGACTGCGGGTCTGATTCACTTCAAGGCCGGCATGGGAGCCGATGCGCACGAATACATCGGAGTCTGGGATCTGCCGCTGCGACCGCGGATCTACACCGCATTCTCTTCCCTGCTGGCGCTTCGGGACCTGGTCCGATCGGATGTCACGCACAAGATGCGTGACTTCGCCACCCGCCTCGGCGAAAATTCGCACCGGAACGTGAAAGTCGGCAGCTGAGGGCGACGTCATCTCAACCTCACCGAATTCACGTCTGGGTCCTCTTCGTCAACCCGTGATGCGGATGCCCTCATATTTCGCGGAGACGACGTCCAATTCGTATCGGTTCCAGCTCTCACCGATATCAACCCCGAGGACCTGTGCAAGATAGTAGAGAGGCACATCTGCACCGGCGAGGTGGACGAATGGATATCCACCGCCGAATCGAGGGTTGATGTCGATCACGGAAGCCCCACCGAAGTCATCGACGAACACGTCAACGTCGATGAGGCCTGTCAGGTCTGACACTTCGGCGATCCGCTCAGCGATTCGAGTGAATGGTGCGGGGTCGACGGTCACGGCTTTGTCTGTCTCTCCAGCCCTCATGCGAACCTTGCGGCGCGCCAGCACGCCGCTGAGCATTCCACTGTCTGTGAGGCTCCCGATGATGTCGACACCGTATTCGGTTCCCGGGAGCTTCGGCTGCACTGCAACATCATCCCGCGTACCCGAATGCCCACCTGCCGACGGGGCAGAAAGCGAGGCTTCTGTCACCGCCTGACGGACGTGATCTGCTGAGACCACCCGCAGGCCCGAGGACCCGCTGCCGAATCTGTGCTTGACGACGAACTCGTCGGTCTGGGCACTCAGCTCATCGATTCCTTGGTCGTCCGCGCCGCTGACGGTCGCCGGCGTCGGAACCTCGATGGAGGCGAGCATCTTCGCCATCTGCAGCTTGTCTGCGCAGCCGGCCTGCCATGCTGCCGATACTCCCGGCACACGCACGCCCCTGTCCCGAAGAGAGTTCGCAAGTCCACTATTCACATGGACATGCATGAGCTCGTAGTCGTTCGCCGAAACGAAGATCCTGGGGTCGAATTCGACAACCAGGCGCATCAGCTCCGGACCATAGTCCGGATCATCGTATTTCGGCAGACTCCGGCTGACGTCGCCGTAGGAAGCGGAGGAGCTTGTCGGATCGTTTTCGGCAACGATCACTCGCCCTTCGACGCCAAGTGCGTCGAAAGCCTCGCGAAACCAGTCGATGAGGTACAGACGCCTCCCGGCTGAGCTGATGATGATCGCCTCTGGCTTAGCTGTCATACCGTCCTCCTCGGTCTGGTCTGAGTCTCCCCGGCCGGAAGGCGTCAGGGAGTGCAGTCGGCGGCTTCTTCGGTTGGACACGACTGGCAACCAGCTTCCGTTTCAACCGTGAATGAGACCACACGAGTCAGCACGCTCACCGGGTACATCAAGCGAATTCTGGATAGCTGGATTTCGCCCGGACCGAAATCATGAACTACAGAATTCAAACATCAGGACGCAGGAGATTACTGCGAAGACTGAGATTCAGATCTGCCTGCGCTGACTTGATTCTATTTCTATCATCGGACGCCCCGATTTCAGTATGCGGTTCTCCGCAATAAACAGCGGACCGCCCCCGCACCCCAACTGCTCTCCGTAGACTGCTTGAATACACGACATGAAGCACAGAAGAGAGTGATTGAAGTGGCGCAGCACGGGACCCGGCAGCACGAGCCCCAAACGCCGGCTTTTGTCTTGGACTCATCAGTCCTCGAAGAATTCATCGATAGATTTCGCCAAGCACTTCTGAATCAATGGCCGAATTCAGTGCTGTCGTATTCTTTCAAAACGAATGCACTGCCATGGCTTCTGTCTTTCATGAATACGCAAGGCGTCTGGGCAGAGGTGGTATCGGATGCCGAGTACCAACTTGCGCTGTCCGTGGGGTATCGCCCGGATCGCATCGTATTCAATGGCCCGGTCAAGAGTCGGCAGCGCTTGCGCCAAGCCCTCGCCCACGGGTCAGTCGTCAACCTGGATTCAAAGCGAGAGGTCAGGTGGGCCGCCGAGTTTGCCAAGGAGCAGCCCGAGCAGACGCTTTCAGTGGGATTGCGTGTCAATTGGAACCTCGAAGAGAGATGTCCCGGGGAGAGCACGACGTCGGGACAGCACAGCCGTTTCGGGTTCAATGCGGAGAACGGTGAACTCGGCGCAGCGATGTCCACGCTGAAGGCCGCGGGGGTGAGGGTGGCTGGTCTCCATATGCACCGGAATTCGCTCACACAGAGTTTGGGAGTCTACACGGCGTCGGCAGAGCTCGCTGCCGAGCTCATCTCCGAGTTCGACCTCGATCTCGAATGGATCGATATCGGCGGCGGGTTCTTCGGCAGCCCTGTCGGAACTCCGACATTCGACCAATATGTGTCGACGATTCGCAGAGGACTCGAGGGAGCGGTCGACATCGATCGAACTCAATTGATCGTCGAACCGGGCGGTTCGCTGATCGCAGTGCCTGTGGAATTTCATTCACAAGTAGTCGACGTCAAATTCGTCGGAGATCACCGGTACGTGGTCACTGATGCCAGTCGCACCAATATCGATCCCCTCTTTCGGAGACAGAGGGAGTTCGATGTGCGAATCGATGCCGCTTCTGAGGAATCGATTCCCGAACAGGTGATCTGCGGCTTCACCTGTATGGAGGACGATCGCCTGACAGTCCTGAGAGACGCGCCGCAGCTGTCGGAAGGTGACCGGATCGTCTTCTACCGAGTCGGTGCCTACACGATGTCCTACCAGTCTTCCTTCATCGAATTCCCTCCAGCTGTCTTCGTCCGGGACGACGATTCTCTGAAATTGGTGAGGCGGAGGGGCTCGGTGGACGACTATCTGGGCGGACATTCGTGGCTCCATGCCACGGCATCTGTACCTGCCTCGGTCGCAGCTGGTTCATGACAGAACCTGAAGCAGGATCCTGACGCTCCGAGGCGGCTCATGCCGGCTGTTGGCCGGCACTATCGACGGAGAACGGAGAATTCGTCTCTTCTCGCCGTCGTCACCCCGACTTCATAGTCCAACAGTGATGGGGCATCGGCCAGTCCCGCCAACTCACGGACCAGATAGGCGGGAACATTCGCTCCCGCAAGGTGACAGAACGGGTACCCTCCACCGAACCGCGGATTGATATCGATGATCTGGGGAGAGCCTTCGGTGTCTTCTTTGAAGTCGACGTCGATCGGACCCACCGGTTTGAGGAGGTCCCCAAGTTCGGCCAGCGCCTGGGTGAAGCCCTTCGCCGCGACAGTTGTGGCGACATCGGTGTCTCCGCCTCTCATCCTGTCCTTGCGTCGCGCAAGTGCCCCATTCAGACGGCCGGTTCCATCGAGGGCAAACACTCCATCGACGCCGAACTCCGTTCCGGGTAAGTGGGTCTGGACGATGACGGCGTCTTCGCCGTGAGTTGTCGGTCGTCCGCCTGCGTCTCTTGCCGTCTTCGCCGATTCGATGACCATTTCCTGCAGAGTCTCACCTGTGGCAATGCGAAGCCCGTCTGATCCGCTTCCGAAACGGTGTTTGACGATGAAGCTGCCGCCCGAGTTCGTCGCCTGCGCCATGTCAGCCTCACTGCCGAGCCAAGTTGCAGGGGTGGGAAGTCCTCGGTCACGCAGTCTCGCAGCCATCAGGTGTTTGTCGAGGACGATGTTCTGCCCATCGGCGTCGAGTGCTGCGACCGTGCAGCCGCCCCTGCGCAGCTCTTCTGCCAAGCCACCGGCCAGCACCTGAAGCTCGTAGTCATTCACTGAGACAAACAGGTCAGGCGATTCTCTCCGAACCCAGTTCAATACCTCTTCGCGGTACTCAGGAGAGTTGTATGCCGGCATCACCACGCCACGGTCTGCCAGGGACAGGGTCGGGGCCGTGTCTCGATACTCGAACGCGATGACTTCGCCGTGGATTCCCTCGGTTCGCAAGGCCGTCTTGAACCACTCCACATAGTGCGCCCGGTGCGCGGCAGAGGCAATGACAACAGTGAGCCCGTTCGAATTCTTCATCCGGAATCCTCCTTCGAGTGCGTTTCGACATTCACACCGACCGCTCAGATCACGGTATCTGAACAGACAGCACTGGCTGAGCACGGAGACAGCAGCAAGCGCCGACGCACTTGCGCATTGCCCTGTGCAGCCGAGGTCGGGCCGATGTCGAGAACCATTGCGGTTCCGAGACGGCTGAGAACTTCACGTATTGGGCCGTTCGCCGGCGTCGGTGGTCGAGGGAGTCGGCGGATGAGTCTACATTGTCAGCACGGCGCTCCGGCTCCCCCTGCTGGAAGGAGACGAATTGCGGAATGATTCGGCGCGGAAGGTAGAAGGTGAGCAGCCAGAGGACGACGAGTGCTGCAATTCGTGCGTACATTCGCACTATCCATGTGTGGAATCCGGACCAGACTATGTCCCCGACCCCGCCCAATAGGGCTGCGAAGAACACCAAGAGCAGAAGGTCGCGTGGCCCCTGGACAGCACGTCGGTAGATGCGGAGCGTCCATGAGTCGATGCGATCAAGCATCACGGCGAGAAGCGGAACCCCGATCACCAAGCCCAGCGCTCCGAAATTCCACCAGAGATCGCCATAGACGGTTGCCACCGTGGAGAACCCGGTTCCGTACAGCTGCGGATCTGTCAGAGCAGCGAGTTGGTAGCCGATAGCGTCGGGTATCCAGTCAGGCGCGAAGCCATCGGGCAGCGCTGCCCGCAATGGTGACAGAAGCGATGCTCCGAGAGTCGGGAGACCTCCGAGGTCGAAGTCATGTATCAGAGACCCGAAATTGCCGATGCCGACGAACATCGACGAGAGGCCTGTGTCGTTCCCGTGCTCGCCGCTCAACGAGGCTTCGTATTCCCTGCGCCATACACCCAACACCGCAAGAATCATCGGGGCGAGGAAGACTCCGACCACTTTCAGCCATTGACGCCCGTACCTGAGGAAGAAGATGTAGACAGCGGCCAAGATGAGCGCAATGGCTCGCAAACGGCCCGTCCCCGAGATGATGGCGGTCGGATACACCAGAAGTGCACCGGCGATGGTCACGGTATTCCAGGGGTTCTTCAGACCGCGCGGGCTGAGCAGAATCGCAATGCAGATGAGCAGAATCGCCGCTGACCCGAATCCGTCCGCCAGCACGCCCAGCCGATCTCCCAGAAGAACTGTGGCCGCGATCGTGATGACTCCGGCGCCGAGGGCCCACCGCACGCAGCGGATAGGCAGCACCACCTCATGAGGACGTCCTATTGAATCGGATCTCAGGCAGAGCATTCCGATCCCGATCTGAGTCAGCGTACTGCCGAACAAAGCCGTATTGAGGTAGACCTCGGGATGGGAGCCGACGATGAAAGACGGATCCGGGATGACGAGCAATCCGCTTACTCCGACGATTGCTGCACTCGATGCCATGAACAGTCCCGGCATAGTGATCCGATCACGTCCGAGGATCACGAAAAGGGTCATGCCGTGGGCAAAGGAGATTGCGGCGATGACCCCGCTCGAGAATGCGGCTGCTTCGACGTCCGTGGAGAAGCATATGCGAGCAATGACGACGATCAGCGCACAGACTGCGGTCAGTGATGCCACGAAGATCGGAGAATGAGCAGGGTCCATGAGGGCACCCGTCCGGGCCCCGGACGGGCTCTGCTGAGCGCGGACAGATGACGGCACAATCATTCACCTTCTGCGGAGCTGACCGGACTCCAGATCGCGCGTAGAAGCGGCCCTTCGAACCTCCTCGGCGATTCACCACTTCGATCAGTTCGATCTCTGTGCAAGAACTCAATCATTGCTGGTCACCCTTGTCCCGGGGAATACAGATCTGCAACCCAGATCCGGACGACGCGAGCTGTCAGAGGCTGAGAGGGGGGCCTCACGGTCGGAATCTGGAGGAGCCTCCGCCTGCCGGACCGCCAGCTGCTTCGAATAGATTTTCTCCGGCTCAGCGCGGTGCGCCCAAGTGTCGGGATCTTTCCGAGTTGAATGCTCGGCATAGCTGCTGCCATAACTCTGCGAATATGTTGTGCCTGTGGTCCGGGGTACTCCATTGAGCACGAGTCCGAGAAGGCGCGCCCGCACGAGTTGGATCTTTCGCAGCGCCTGAGTGATCTGCGTTCGACGCACAACCCCGTTTCGAGCGACGAAGACGGTTCCAGACACTCGAGTAGCCATCGCTATTGCGTCTGTCGCAGCAAGCACTGGCGCAGAGTCCAGGACAACGGCGTCGTACTGCTTGGTGGCTTCTTCGAGGAAGACTGTCATCTGCTCGCTGTCCAGCAGTTCAGCCGGGTTCGGGGGTATCGGCCCGCTCGCAAGAACGGCGAGGTTGACGAGTTCCATAGGTTGGACGACGTCTTTCAACTCGGTATCCCCGATCAGCACTGTCGACAGGCCTGCGCCCCCTTCTATTCCGAGATACCGGTGCACAGAGGGATCGCGTAGGTCAGCATCGACAAGAAGCACGCGGTCCCCGCCGCGGGCGAGGGCGGAAGCGAGGTTGATGGAGGTCACCGATTTTCCTTCGCCTTTCACGGAAGAAGTCACGAGCAGAGATCGGCTCCTGCCCCGCGGCTCAAGGAAGCGGAGATTCGATCGCAGCTCCCTGTACGGTTCAGCCTGAACGTTCTGCGATCCGTGCTCTGAAACGAAGACGTGGTTCTCTCCTGCAGTGATCAGCGGGACCGTCCCGATCACCGCGGCGTCGGTCAGCTGCTCAATGTGATCTGCTTTGCGCACTTTGTTGTCCAGTCGATCTCTGAGCACGGCGGACAACATCCCTGCGAGTATCGCGGCGATCAATCCGAGCACGAGGTTCTGTGTGAGGTTCGGCGAGGACGGCGCTTTCGGCGCCGTCGCCGGAGTGACGACCGTCAGTTGGACTGTCGCCTTTCCGCTGGTGGTTTCGAGGTCTGCGACCTGCTCTTGCAGGCTTTCAGCCACCGCATTCGCAAGTTTCGCCGACGCTTCGGAACCGTCTGCTCTTGCGGTGATCGAGATGAGAAGAGTGTCTTCGGGGACATCTGCTGAGACCCTGTCAGAGATCTGTCCGGCGTCGGCATCCAAGTCGAGGGATCTGATGGCGGGATCAAGCACGATAGGAGTGGTAACGAGATCCGCATAGGTGTCGATCTGCTGCCGAGCGTAATCAGCCGCGGCCGAACGGTCGGTGACCGAATTGCCGGGATCGGTACGGACGAAGACGTTTGCGGACGACTCGTACACAGGGGGCTGCAGCGCCGTGATCCCGGCTACCGCAGCTATCACGACGAAGGCGGTCGACAGTGCGTAGACCCACCGTTCGCGGAGGATCGTCAGATAGTGCTGAACAATCATGATCGTTCACTTCCTACGCGGCAGTGTTCAGTTGGCTGAGAGGTGTGAGAAAGAAGTGCACGGCATTGCCCCTGTGGGTGGACATGACCACCCAGGGAGCCTCCACGATCAATGTGCATCGAGGACCACCCCTCCGAGGCGTTCGTACGTCTTTGACCGGTCGAAGTGGTCTTCGGCCATTCGTCTGGATCCTCGGCCGCGTTCTGCCAGTCGACGGTCATCGGCCATCTTCTTGAGGGCCTCTGCGAATGCGGCCGGAGTCGATTCGCAATTGATACCCGCTCCATACTCGGTGAGGAGATCTTGGTACTCGGCGCACTGCTGAGAGTTGACGACAGGGAGTCCTGCGGCTGCATAATCGCAGACTTTGTTGATGATGCTCGCCGCCGAGTTCGCAACAATGGGATTGATGGCGATATCGCACCCGCGCAGACGCGAAACCATCTCCGGGTATTCGAGCTTGCCGTAGAACACCACGTCCTCATCCAGATCCCCTGCTTCCTCACGCCAGCGATCTTCGAAGGGACCCGTACCCATGACGTGCAGGCGCATGCGGATGCCTTTCCTTCTCAGTTCGCGAAGAGCCCCGAACACCGACGGCAGGTCGTAGCTGTGTCCCAGAGTTCCGATATATGCGAGCTCCGCGATTCCTGTTCGGGGAGGACGCAGAACCGGATAGGAGTCGAATCTCGTCAGATCCGACCCGAGGTACACGGTGGAGACAGTCGAGCCGTCCCTGCGTGCCGAACTCACTCGTTCTGAATAGGTTTCGGAGACGGTCACCACTGCATCCGCAGCTCGGTAGATCGCCTCGGCACGCCTGCGGATGGGGATCAGAACCTGGCGCACCACCCAGCGTGGTCGCAAGACCATTTCAAAGGCCTCTGGCCATAGGTCCTGCACGTCGAGGATGAATCTCACATCGTTCTTCTCCGCGAATTCGGCTGCGGCATGCGCCACCTCGAGAGAAGGCATGGAACAGTAGATGATGTCCGGGACCTTCCTCCGCCGCAGGTATTCAGCAAGGTTCCTCCCGAGGGCCCGGTGGCTGCGCAGACGACCGGCAGAGACGTTGCTCCGATACGACGGTTCATGCACATAGGTGGTCGAGTACAGCGGGTTCCGTTCCACCGAAGTGTCACGTTGCGTCTTGAACGCGTGCTGGAACGAGGATGTGACCAGCTCGACTTCTGCACCGCGGCGAGCAAGAATGCTCGCCAAGCTGTCGAAGCGATCGTTCGGCAGCCATCCAGTTGCTGTGTAATGGGCGATCATCAATACGTCCATGACTTCACTTCCTTGTCCGGTCCGGATATCGGTCTATGAGCTCGACGTCAGATCCTGCAGGCTCTGCTGCCGACGGTGCGATGTCTGACAAGTCCGCGCCACCATCGGCAACGTCAGCGCTCGGCCCATCTGCATACGACTGCTTTGCTTTGCGCCTGATCACCCGCGCGAGCGTGAAGGCTCCGGCAGCGGCGCAGACGGCATATGCGATGATCGACCCGTAGGCCGCGCCGAACATTCCGTAGTGCGGAATCAGAGTGATGTATGCAATGAGCGAGGCCACGGTGCCGATGATTTCGACGACCGACACCGTTCCCGGGGAGTCCGCAGCGATGAGGAGGCCCTGTTGGACGCGTGTAACTCCGAAGATGACGGCGGATACAGCCAATGGGATGATAGCGGCTGCCGCCGGCGCATAGGAGTCCGGCAGAACAAAGACGATCATGGCGTATGCTGCGGCTGCGAGTACCGCGGCAGAAGCCACCAGCAGCAGAACGCTTCGGGCGATTATTCGCACCACTGGGAAAGAATGGGAAGAGAAGCCCTGAGACCAATTCCGCAATGAAGCATCAACCCACTGCTGCACGGGCCAGGTGGCCATCTCGAGAACAGTGGCTACTGTGACGTACAGGCCCAGCGCGGCCGAACTGCTCAAGATCGGCAGGAGCAGACGATCGGATCGAAGCATGGCGGAATTGCTGAATTCGGATGGGAGCAGCACCCAGCCCCGCCGGCGGAGTCCTCGCTTCTCGGTTCGGGTGGGTTCCAAGTGCTTCGAGGGGCGGGGTGCGACGAACAGGAGGACCGCTGTCGGTACCGCAGAGGCCGCATAGGCCCACATCCATACCACCGGGTCATTGACACCGATCAGCACCAGCAATACCGCTCCGACGACGATGATCAGCTGGGTGACGATCGCATTGACGGCAAACCATTTCCACTCACGGCTGCACACATAGGCGACGCGCAGAGCATGCACCAATGAATTGAGCGCAACGTAGGCGGCGATCGCGATCACACCCATCCACATCCATCTGGTGCTGAACGGCGACAGCGCTGCTGCGATGAACGCGATGGGCAGAACGCAGAGCGTGCCGGGCGTCACCATGCGCGCAAAGACACGATATTCGGTGCCGAATCCTCCAGAACGCGAAGCAATGAAGGGCCGTTCGAGCCCCATGACCGCGAACACGGAAAGAAAGTATGCCAACTGCAGTGCAAAAGCCAGGTCTCCGCGCCCCGCCGGACTCAACACGACAGCGGCCAGCAGATTGACTGCCACTGCACCACCGGCCGCCAAGATCTGGGCTGCCACCAAAACTGCTGCGGCGATCTTCGTGCCCTTCTGACTGTCACTGGCTGACATCACTGGAGTTCTCCCGTCCAGTGAACACAGGCATGGTGTCGTGTCCGTGTTTGCTGATTCCCCGCCGACCGACGACTGTTCGCACCGTCTGCAGAAGAATGGAGAAGTCGATTCGCAGACACCTGCCGTCGACGTATTCGACGTCGAGACGGAAACGGTCTGCCCACTCAAGGTCGTTGCGGCCCCTGACCTGTGCCAATCCGGTGATTCCAGGACGAACCTCATGCCGTCGAGCCTGCTCAGGCGTATAGAGATCGAGATATTCGACGATCAATGGTCGCGGACCGACAAAGCTCATATCACCGCATACGACATTCCACAGCGAAGGGAGTTCGTCGAGGCTCGAAGCGCGTAGGAACCGGCCGAGTCGCGTCAGGCGCTGTCCGTCAGTCACACGCTCTCCGTCGGGCTCCACCATGGTTCGGAACTTCAGAATGTCGAAGACCTTGCCACCCAGCCCTGGCCGAGACTGCCGGAAAAGCACCGGTCGACCGTGGACGGCCAGGACGACCAGGGCCACTCCGGCGATCACAGGGCACGCCAAGATGAGTCCGATCACGCTGAAACAGATATCGGCAATGCGTTTCACATTGTCATAAGAGATCCGTCCGTCCGAAGGGTGCGCACGTCGCGTACTCATTGCCGCCGGCCGTCGTCTGCCTTTCAACATCATTCCCCCTCGCCGAGGTTCAGCGCTCTTTGAAACAGAACCGATACCCCTTCGACAGCGGGGGCGAGCTGGAGGGCCGAAAGTGCATAGATGTCCCGAGAGCAGCCGTAGGGGTCAACGACATCGTCGTGCGCCGGAAGTGTGAGGTTCCGCCTCCTGCTCCGGCGCCGACCGGCTGCTTCGACTGCAGCACGCAAGCGGGTTGCGCGGTCAGCTGTCGGAACTGCACCTTCAGTCACAATGTCCTCATCTCGGGTGACTGCGGCGAGACTCGAAATCTCTCTGATGGTGAAGGTTCTGCGAACGATGCGAGGGTTGAGCTCGACGACCTCACGCCTTTGATCGCGTGTCATCGTAAGCACGAGGTCAGCAGCGCCGAGCAGATCTTCGTCCACTTGCCGAGCGTGTACGGCCCGCCCCTCGATGACCCCCATGAACCCGGCGATCTCCCACACTTCTTCCGGCGTCCGATGCCCCAAGGCCGCACGAGTGCCGGCTGAATGAACGCGGATCTCGCAGACCTCGGCAAATCGCTGCGCAAGCGCGAGCTCTGCCAGGGGCGACCGGCAGAGATTGCCCGTGCACACCGTGAGGACATTGAATTCTTCCGACATCAGTTCTTGACCGTCCGCCTGCAACTTAAATACACGACCGCAGGTTCCACCCGATCGGTGTTCTCCATGCTTGTACCCTCCTTGACCATGGAATCCGTGCGACAGATCCGAACTGAAGCGCGCGATTCCCTTGCGGCGGCTCACAGAACGACGCCGCACTGCCCGCCCAGTGTTCGAAGCCCGGAGGCGAGTTCGAACTCACGCTATCTTCGATATTTCCTGCCCGGCCCATTCCGGTCCGTGCCCTGCGGAGGCCCGCATAGGGAGTGCGGATATCCACTCTCGCTATGCCGTCTACACAGGAAGTGGGCGTTGAACTGTTGGCTCGGCAGTTCGACACTCATCGCGGGGCTCAACGAGCTCGCCGGTCGAGGAACACGTCGACGGCCGCGATGACCCGCTCGACATCGTCATCACTCATCGTCGATCCGCTCGGCAACGCCAGACCCGTGCTGAAAATGCCTTCGGAGACCTCACCTCCATACATCTGAGTTCCCGCGAAGACCGGCTGCAGATGCATCGGGTTCCACAGCGGCCGCGTCTCGATATCGTGCTCGGCCAGCCATGCACCGAGCTCACCGGCAGTGAAGCCCGTACGACTCTCATCGACGAGGACCGCCGACAGCCAGGCGTTGTCATGGTGCTCGTTGTCGTCACCGAAGAGAGTGATCCCGTCAGTCATTGCAACGATCGAGTCGCGATATCGTTCGCGGATCTCCCGTCGTCGTTCGACCAGACCATCGAGTCGAGCCAGCTGCGCCCGCCCAAGTGCAGCAAGCAGATTGCTCAGACGGTAGTTGAAGCCGATCTCCCTGTGTTCATAATGTGCCACCGGCTCCCTGGCCTGAGTCGAAAGATACCTGGCGTACTCAGCCAAATGCTCATCATTCGTGAGCAGCGCTCCCCCACCCGAGGTGGTCATGATCTTGTTTCCGTTGAAGGACACTGCCGCGCCTTCGCCGAGGCTGCCGCAGGCTTGGCCGCGAAAGCGAGATCCCAGCGATTCCGCGGCATCGACGAGGACGGGGACGTCGAATTCGGCAGCGATCGGAAGAATCCGATCATAGTCCGCAGGCCGACCCAGCAGATCGACCGGGACGATTGCCGCAGGCTTCGTTCCGCTCACGATCGAGTCTTTCAGTGCCCGATGGAGCTGAATCGGATCCATGTTCCCGTCGTAGACACAGTCGACGAACACGGGTTCGGCCCCGCAGTAGGTGATGGCATTCGCCGTCGCCGCGAACGTCATCGTCGACGTGATCACCCGGTCTCCCGGTTTCACTCCGAGACCCAGCAGACCAAGATGCAGAGCGGCTGTGCCAGACGACAGTCCGACCGCATAGGCGATTCCGGCCTTATCTGCCAGTTCCTTCTCAAAGGCTTCGAGGTCGGGGCCGATGGGAGCGATCCATCCGCTGCGGAAGGCACGGAGCAGGTATTCTTCTTCGAGATCTCCGACGTCAGGTCCCGACAGAAGAATCCGTTTGGCAGCCGGGATGATCTGAGACGGAGCTGCCATCAGAGGCTTCGTCGGCACTGCATCCGAAATCGTCATGGCCTGACCTCATCCTTCACCAGCTTGACCGGCGCCGGCAGGTAAGCGGCTCCGCCGACTGGTTCCCGGCGGCCGACTTCCGCATGAGGGCGACAGGAGCGGTCACAGAAGGTGTCGATGATGCCGCGGTCAGCCGTGAATTCCGGGAGATCGACGGGTGAGAGAACCGGTGCCTCAACACGGCTGATCTTGTCGTGGATGCGGATGACGGTGCCTTCGTAGTCACCGAAGAGCTCCTCGTCGAGCTTCTCACCCTCGCGCAGGCCGGTATAGACGATCTCGGTATTCTGATTCGACATCGCAACCAGACTCCGGGCGATGTCGACGATGCGCACGGGTTCACCCATGTCGAGAACCATGACGTAGCCGTCCTCGCCGATCGTCGCCGCCTGCAGCACCAGCTGGCATGCCTCCGGGATCGTCATGAAGAAGCGTCGGACCTCCGGATCGGTGACCGTGATCGGACCGCCCTGTCTGATCTGTTCCTGGAAGGACAGGAGCACCGATCCGCGGGAGCCCAGAACATTGCCGAAGCGAACCGAGAGGTAGGTGCCTGGCGACTTCGCTGCGAATCCGCTGACGAGTCTTTCGGCGATCCGTTTGCTCCGGCCGAGCTCGCTCGTCGGTGCGGCGGCCTTGTCCGTCGAGATGTTGACGAAGGTTTCGACTCCGACTGCGCGTGCTGCTTCGAGGACGTTGAGGGTGCCGTGGACATTCGTCTTCCACGCCTCCTCGGGGAACCGCTGCAGCATCGGCAGATGTTTGAGCGCCGCCGCGTGGAAGACGATCTGCGGCTTCGCCTCGGCGAAGACATGATCAAGTGCAGCCCGGTCTCGGATGTCGGCAAGCACGGTGTTCGGCGACATCAGCAGCGCCGAGCCGTAGAGCGTGAGTTCGACTCCGTGCAGCGCCGTCTCATCGCGATCGAGCATGACGAGGCTCTCCGGATGGAGAGCGAACAACTGTCGGCAGAGTTCGCTGCCGATCGATCCACCCGCTCCCGTGACGAGGACCCTTTTGCCGGCCACCTTCTTGGCGATCTCTGCCAGATCGGTGTGCACCGGGGCACGGCCGATGAGGTCTTCGATCTTGATATCGCGGATATCGCCGATCTCGACCTTGCGATTGACCATCTCGGCCAACGGCGGGATCGTCCTCAGCCATTTCCCTGTCGGCTCCAGGGACTCGCGGCATTTCTGCAGGAATTCCGCGTCGGAATCAGCGATCGCGACGATGACACCAGCCGCATTCAGCCATCCGGCCGCCTCGGCGATGTCCCCACTCGTCCCACGGACACGGACCCCGTGGATACTCAGATGGCGCTTGTGCGGATCATCATCGATGAGTCCGACGGGCAGATATTCACCGTCAGGGTTCGAGAGCATCTGGCGGATCAGGGATTCAGCCGCGTCGCCGGCGCCGACGACGAGTACTCGCTCGCCCCGCAGCGGACGGGTCGCGATCTGGTGGGACCAGCGGATGAGGTAACGGCTGCCGGTCATGAAGATGACTGCGGAGAAGACAGTGAGCAGGACGAACGGCGAATCCCCCAAGGTGACGGCCATCAGTCCGCACGCAACGATCAGGGCGATGACGGCGATACCGCCGTATTCGGCGAAGCTTCCGTAGTGATAGCGACTGCGATAGAGACCGGTGAGCAGGCCGAGGAGCACTTGCAGAAGCACTGCCGCCCCAAGCGCGGAACCGAGTTCGACTCCGCTGACGACTCCTGAACCCATGACCGTCGAGGCGAGCAGGCCGGCAGCCGTCCAAGCGACGAGATCGAGGACGAGCTGGAACCTGGCCTTGCCCTTCCAGATCCGCGTTGTCAGCCGTGCCGGCCACGTCGATCCAGAAGTCGCTGAAGGTGGCGAAGCCACACCGCCGGCCCTCCCCCGGGTGAGTGGATTCGGATGTTCTGACACAGTCATCGTGATCTCCCATGTTCGACTCTCCCGGCCCCGTCACTGTGGCGGCCGGGCATCGTCGGTGAGAGCCGACGATGCTGCGATTCCAACTGCGGAATGCGTCGACTTCACGCTATGAGTGCGATGACTCTGTTCTGGTGCTTGCGGAGGGGAGACTGCGGTCATCCGCGACTGCGGTGCGGGTCTCCGCGGGGCGTTCTGCCGCGGACGGCGCGAACCGTCTGCGGCTCACGCTCCGCAGGGACGCGAATTCAGACCGCGGCGAGACGCGGGTTGCCCGCGAGCCTGGATACGAGCTCTGTGCGAGACCCGACGTCGAGCTTGCGATAGACAGCGGTGAGGCGGAGTTCGACGGTGCGCAGGGAGACGAAGATCCGTTCGGAGATCTCCCGGTTCTTCATTCCCGCACGAACCAGTTCGACGACCTTGAGCTCCTCGTCGCTGAGTTCGCCGAGGCGCGGCAGCTCAGGCATCGTCGGCACCTTCGGCTCTTCGACGATCTGCCCGGTGCGGAGATGGTCGGCGAGACGACCGGCCCCGACTTCGCGAAACAGCGCCGCAGCGGCGAGTCTCTGTTCACGTGCTCTCAGGTTCGAACCGTTGTCGGTCAGGCGAGAGGCGAACGCCGCATGAGTGACCGCCTTCTCGAAGACGAACTCTGAGGTGCTGGACTGCCGCAGCACTCGCCCGAACAGGTCGGTGGCAGTCTCCCCGGCGGCCAGAAGCGCTTCACTCCGGCTGACGGACAGATCGGTCCACCGAGAAGGGCATGCCTTCGCGCGGTCACGCAGCTTCTGAAGCAGAAGAGTCGCATGCTCTCTTCTGCCGATACCCACCAAGGCTTCGATGAGGTCGCCCTCGAAACGACGCACGTTCGGGTTGGTCTCGTCCGCGGACAGCTGTTCGCAGCGCCGAAGGTGTCCGATCGCTTCGGCCGCGCAGTCGGTGCGCAGCAGGTATCTGCCCTGGAGCGCATTCAGCTCGGCCAGCAGACGGTGGTTGTTCGTCGCCGAAGCTCGGACCGCGGCCTGTTCCTCGACGAGCCCCGCTTCACCGGCGCGTCCGGTCAGCAGCAGCTTCCAGGCGTGCAGCAGCAGGATCCGATCCTGCCGGACGGCGACGAGCCCTCTGCGCTTGTCGGCCTCAGATTCCGCGATGAGCCTGTCGATGACGTCGACGGCCTGGCTGACTCGGCCGAGGCGCATTTCCAGATCAGCACGGACACAGTCCACCTGCCGCTTCCAGACCTTGGTCGCGGCACAGGTCTCACCGATGTGGTCGAGCACAGCCGAGGCGGCTTCATAATGCTCGGTGAGCACCAGTCCCTGGGCGACGGCGAGTCCGAAGCTCGGCCTGATCGCATCCTGGTGTTCCTGCAGGCTCGCGAATCCGGCGAGCGCCGACCCGTCCTTTCCGCAGTTGACGTCAAGCAGGATGCGAACGGCATGGACAAGCTGTGCCTCGCTGTCGCGAAAATGCTCATCGGCGGCTTCGGCAAGTGCCAGAAGCTCCTGCGCTCGAGCGAATTCGCCTCGTTCACAATGGCAGAGCGCCAGCGTCAGCTGCAGGCGCGCCACTTCGGTGGGTGCCTGCTCCGATTCGACCCTGCTCCACGACGTGAACAGTGAGGACGGCAGCGTCTGCGTCTCGAGGAAGACATTGCGGACTTCGAGAGTCCGAGCGCGGACCACGACCGCGGCCCGGTTCGACCGAGAGGCGATCTGCACATAGCGGCGGGAGAAGGCGAATTGCCCGTGATCGGACAGCGTCTCGGCGATTTCGACCAGCTGACCGCGCAGCTCCTCGAGATCGTTGCAGACCCGGATGGCCCGCTCGGCGAATTCGGCCCCTCCGGCGGTGAGTCCGCGTCGCACCAGTCCGAGAGCGTGTGCCGCCAGCTGCTGTGCGGTCTCCTCACCCGGGTTGATGAACGAGACGTGCCAGGCTTCGACCTGCGGCCACGTGTCGGCGCAGTCTTCGGCCAGGACGAGGTGGGTTCGGCGTCTCTCGCTCGCCCCCATCGACTGCTGCACCATGGCACGGACGAATCCGTGGGGTATCCGCAGAAAGGCCCCTCGACGTTCGATCGTCCCGCGCGATTCGAGTTCGTCGACGGCTTCCCAGAATCCGGGCAGCCTCCTGGCCAGAGGCCGCAGCGGTGTCAGTGGGGACAGAGACAGACATCTGAGCAGCGCTTCGGCATTGGGCGTCAGCCCTTCGACATAGTCGGCGATCATCGGCCGGCTGGCCGGTCCCACTCTGACCGGGATCGACAGCGCGATCTCCCCGCGCATCTCACTGGGTGCCATCTCCTCGAGGATGTGGCTGACCGCCAAGGGACGACCCGCGGCGGCATGGGCGGCGACCTGGGCTGCCTCCTCGGCGATCCTCGTGTGTCCGAAGCGGGCCAAGGCGAGGTCCCGGGCGAGCTCGATGAGCTCGGCGATGCTGAGATCCGCAAGTTCGATCTCCGGCACCGAGGCGAACGGACCGTCATCGTCGATCGACCGAACCGTGATGACGATGTGCAGACGTCCTGACTTCAACCGGCGCAGCGCCTGACCGAGCACCCGCTGCGAGTCCATGTCCATCTCGTCGGCATTGGGCACGAGGATGAGCGTGTCCTCGTCTCCTGGAATCGATCGGAGAGCCGTCATCATGTTCGGCACGATCTCATCATCGGCGAGCTCCGCCGGATCGGAGGGGCCGTTCACGGATGCGCCGACTGCGGCGAGCAGACCGCCTATCCCGGACCAGGGCGTGTCCTCATCGAGCGGACTCGATGCGATCCTGATCACCGTTCCATCCCACTCCGACTCGAGTGCCGACAGGATCGATCGCCGCCCGGACCCGAAGCCGCCGGTGAGGGCTGCGGCACGGTGCCGCAAGAGGAGGGAGCGGAGCTCGCCGACTTCCTTGCGGCGAATCACCTGACGCATGATCCGCCTCCCGTCGTCGAGTCCGGGGAACTCGTTCGGAGAAGGATTTCCGGCCCGGAGACGGACGCCGCCGTTCGCACGGCGCGGGGGTCGGTTCGATGAGGAGACTGAGGAGACTGAGGAGGCTGAGGCGTGATGTCCATACTCAGATACTGCTCGCCGGCAGCCGTCTCGGACCAGGTGGTCGATACTGGAGTCGCCTTCGGGTCACTACTCAGTCACCACCAGGTCACCACCGGAGCACCGCAGTGAGTACTCACCCGAGCCCGAAATCCCGCAGTCGGTGATACTCGGCTCACGCTCAGGCGCGCAGTCGGCCTTCGGCATCCCGCATCGCCTCGGCGACCTGGTCCCTGCGTTCGACACCGAGCTTGCGGAACAGCCGGTAAGTGTGGCCCTCGACCGTTCGCACCCGCACTCCCAGTTCCAGCGCGATCTCCGCATTCGATCGGCCCGCGACGATGAGCGCGCTGATCTGCTTCTCCCGGGCGGTCAGTCCTATGTTCTGCCTGCCCGGTCCGTTGCTCTGACCAGCTCCGAATCGCGCGGCCAGAGCGATGCACTTACCCGCCAGGTCAGGCATAGACGCTCCGTATTCCTCCGCAAGAGACGTCAAGGCTGCACGATCATGATCACGCAGTGCAGCGCCGAGGCGGCCGACGATGACGAACTCACGCCCGGTTCCGTGCGCGGCCGCTTCACACATCGCCTCAGGTGCGATCTCGTCGAAGTGCAGGAAGAGGTGCAGGCGGATGAGCACGACGATCGCCGCTGCCCCATCGGCTTCGGCTTCGTCCAACATCCGACGCAGCTCGCGCTCGTACCGGGTCTCACCGGTGCGTATGGCCCGCGCGGTGGTTCGCAGAACGAGGGCTCGACGATATTCGTGGTAGAGGGCTGTGACGGGCAGCTCGTCGAAGCGGGCGTGCAGCTCGTCGGCGTCAGCAGCGGTCCCGACACGAGAGACCGCGTATTCGGCCTCCCCCAATGCGATGGCCAGCTGCGTGCCCAAGTTCCAATAGGTGAGCGATTCTATCGCGGCGCGAAGCGCCTTCATCGCCCCCGGCAGATTGCCCTCGAGCAGGTGAGTCTGCGCCCACAGCAGGTCGATCGGCCCGGACCGGGCTGACAGGTACGCAATGTCATGCGTCGACAGTGTCGTCATCAGCTCTCTCGCCTCAGCAATTCGTCCCAGCTGCAGAAGTGTGCGCCCCTGCAGCATGGTCAGGTGAAGTGACCCTGTGCTTTCGTTGCTGAAATCGGCTTGAGCGGATTCGAGGAGTGCGAGTGCTTCCAAGGCGCATCCTGAGTCGAGCATGTCGGTCGCGTGCAGCATCGTGTCGAGCAGATGGAAGCTGCCCGTGGCCCCGCTCTCGGGCGTGAGTCCGTCGAAGACGTCCACGGTGATCGGTCGTTCTTCGGCCACAACGGCAGCGACTCGGTCGAGGAATTCGAGTCCGAACGCTGCGTCCACTCCCCTTCCGGGGTGTCCGTCACCTTCCTCGTGCAGCCGATTGAGAGCGGTGCGGAAGTCCGCAAGCCGCAGGGCCGGAGACATGGAGGCGGAAGAGCGGTTCATCCAGACCACGAGCGCATCGACGACCAGCGGAGCACAGCATGCGGTGCGAACCGCATGGGCCAAGATGTCGAGTCCGAGGGGAATCTTATTGCAGCCGCAATAGAGCAGAGCGACCGAGAGCAGCTCGTGTGGGCTCAACTTCTCCGTCGGGATCTCCGCGATCAGCCGCATGGCCCGATGCCAGTCTCCGAGGCGAGCGGCGATGAGTGCGGCGTCGATGGTCCTCGACTCGCCGACTTCCGCTCCGCAGATCAGTCCCCACTCGGCCCTGACCACCTGCGACCACTCCGCAGGTGCATCTCCGCTGGAGTCGATGAAGTCGAACCACTCTCGACTCCGACCGGTCGGGGTCGTGTACCTGATCGTGTCCGAGGTGTGGTTCTCCACTGCCTCATAGATATGGGGTCTCTGCGCGTCGATCTTCAGTTCACCGGCGGCCACGAGGGCATCCGCGGCTTCCCCGAGCCCCGCCTCGAGCAGTGTCGCCAGCTCCACCTCCCCCGCGAGGACGACCAACTCGAGGGCCTCCGTCTCCTGCGGCGAGTGGTCGGCGAGACCGATCCGTGCGTAGTCGCGGGCACGCGCATCATAGTCGGTGTCATGTCCGTCGAGGATCCACACACCTCGGCGCAGGAGGAAGCGCGACCGTCGTGCGGTGTATTCGAGGAGTTCGATGAGCTTTCCCGGATTGCGCTTCGAATGGAAGTCGACAATGTCGACCACTGCTCGGGACACGATGTGACCGAGGCGGTGTTCGATCATCGACCGATAGTCCTCACGCGGCAGAGGACCGAGGACGAGATGCTGGAGCACACGGTCTTCGACCAGAGTCGAGAACGGCATGACCCCACTCTCGGGGTTGGACAGCGACATCGCGATGAGCCTGATCGAGCCTACGCTGGCCAAGTCGGTCAGGACCTCCTGCGAACGGGAATCGAGCAGGTGGGCATCGTCGACGAAGACCGCCTGCAGGCTTCGAGTCGAGGTGAGCCGGGACACGATTCGTCCCAGCAGTGTGGACGGGTCACCGTCGAGGTCGATGAGCAGACCGAAGACGCCGAACTCGGTGTTCTGGTGCACGCGGTCCCCGCGGATCCAGATTCCGTCGTTTCCGTCCTCGAAGGCTGTTCTCGCCAGAAGGGTCTTGCCGACGCCGATCTCACCTTCGATGAGGATGCCGGAGCATTCCGAGCAGCGCAGCGACTGACGAATCAGTTCGAGTTCGCCCTTGCGCCCGAAGATCGTCGTGCCGTCCTGGATGCTCTCGCCCGATGATGTGGTCAGCTCTTCAGCCATTCCGTCACCACCTCTCGCAGCTCCTGCCGATTGGCCACATGCACTCGGCGGTAGAGACGTCCGAGGTGCCATTCGACGGTTCGGGCCGAAAGGTGCAGCTCTTCTCCGATCTCTGCGCTCGTTCGACCCTCGACGATACCCGTGATGATCGAGTGCTCGAGCTCGCCCAGATTCGCGTGGAACCGTTTGCCGTCGGCATCGAAGTCGAGCACGCGCCGGCTCCGGCCCAGCAGGATCCGGGCTTCCTTGGTGGCGGCAGCATTGCCTGAGGCAACGGCGCGTTTTCGGGCCTCGCCGGACAGCTGGGCGCAGAGCACGACCGCGCCGAAGATCAGCGCCTCACGGGCCGCGGTGATGAGCGCCTGCAGATCGTCAGTGCTGAAGGCATGTGCCACGGCGCGCAGCAGGCGACCGAGGGAGCCGTCGACCCTGCCGGCCGACGCGGACAATCCACCGATGGCCTGTTCGTACCCGAGTCGACCGGCTTCGAGCCAGGCCAGGCAGGCAAGGGTGTGCGCACCGTGTTCTTCTGCCCAGGCCCCGAGCTCATAGAGTTGCGGGGCTGCCGGCTCCGGCGACGTCTGCGCCAGTGCCTGCAGATGGAAGAGTCTGGCTTCGAATGAAGCCCACCACGAATGCCGACTGGCTTCGGCCTCCTCGTCGACAGCGATCGAGACGACCTCCGTCCGCTGGTCTGTCAGCACAGCGGAGAGAGACAGTGCCGACCTGGCCATTCCAGCGATATCGACGATGTCGCAGGGGTCGGCACCGAGATTGAGTTCGCCGAGGATGCAGTGGGCTTTCGCCGCGTTTCCGGTGCGCAGGTCGATGAGCGCGTTCGTCAGCCTGGTCAGCCGCCGACTGGAGGTCAGTTCATCCATTGCCGTTCGTGCCTGGGCCCAGTTGCCGGCGATGAAATTCGCCACGAAGAACTGCGGGATGGCATCTTCCCGTTCGAACGATTCGGGCCCGGGAAGTCCGAACATCAGCCCGGCCTGCGCGATATAACTCAGTCCCAGTTCGATCCGCCCGGACATCACTTCTGCCACGCCGAGGAACGCACACGCGCGCAGACGGTGGCGCACCGAGCTCGCATGGTTGAGATAGACGCTCTCCGCCAGCGCACAGGCAGCGGCGATACGACCTCCTTTGAGGTCGAACCTGGCGCGCGTCGCATCGAGCCGACCGACGTCGATCGGCAGCGAAAGCGTGTCCCGGACCCAGTCCAGCCGCAGATCCTCGGGCTTCCTTGGGTCCATCAGCCTCAGTTCCATCGAAGCGAGGCGGGACAGATACTCCTGTGCTGAGGTGTCCGGATTCAGACACGCCTCGGAGACAAGCGGGTCGACGATCTCCCGGGCCTGGCGGAGCCTACCGGCTCCCCATTCGCTGCGGGCGTGCTCGAGGTCGAGTTCGGGACCGCGATAGCCGCTGGTGCGGATGATCTCTGCGGCTTCGCGGTATCTGCCCCGCGCGTTTGCCCAACCGGCGGCATCCAGAACCTGTTTGGGAGTCGGCACCCGGCCCAAGGAGATCGACCACGCGGCGTAGCCGAAGAGCGTCCTGCCGTGAAGTGCCGAAAGATCCGCTCCGGCATCGAATCGGGTGAGCAGCTCGAGGCTGCGAGAGGGACGGACCATGGCTCGGACGTTCTCAGCCGTGACGGGTTCGTGCATGCTCACCGTTCCCCCTCGACCCTTCGAAATCGAGAGCAGACCGTCCTCCGCCAAAGAGTCGATCGTCTGTGGACTGGTGAACCCGACGAGCACGTCATAGGGCACCGCTTCGATGAGAGCGACGGTTTCGATGACCTCGCGGCTGGACTGATCGACCCGGGCGATCGCGGTTTCGACCCCGCTGGTCCGGCTCCGCCCGAACAGCAGCCTCTCGAGCAGCCGCGGATTGCCGTGGGCGAGTGCAGTCAGCTCCGAGACCGATCTCGTCTCGGTCTCCGAGAGTCCGATGCTGTTGATCATCGCAGCCGCATCCGCCTCGTCGATACCGTCCAGATCGATCCTGACAATGCTTCCCGACAGCCACAGCCCGGCGATGAGATCGACCGGCGAACGCGCCGATTCGGCGGCGATGACGAGTTTGATCCTGCGTGCATCCGTCAGCTGAGCCAACACTGCGAGGGAATGATCGTCGACGAGATCGGCATTATCGACGACGACCAGAGAGCGACCGCCTTCGGCTCTGCGCTCGAACAGATCACCGATCACCGACAGCGCACGCCCGGGCGGAAGGTCAGTGTCGATGCCCTCCCACGACAGCAGGATTTCGAAGATTCCGAGGTTCCGGACCCGCGCGTTCTCCGAGCCGCGCAGGCGGGTGACCGCAAGATCGGGGTCGAGACGAGAGAGCGCAGCATTCACCAGCGCGGTCTTCCCGATGCCCGCCGCGCCGATGATGAGAGCGCCCAGATGCCCCTGCCCGGAGATCGCGCCGACGACCGTCGAGAGCTCGGACTCATAGCCGAAGAGCCGACGCGACGGTGCGACCGGGGGGATATGCGTGGTCCTGCCTGACACGTCACTCAGCTTTCCGTACCCCTGGGGATCTTCTACAGCGGGGAATGCGGAGCCCAGCGGCGCGGGGTTCAATCCGGAGAAGCTCACGTCTCGGAATCACCATTGGAATTCCTGGATCAGTATTACCACTTGGGATAGGTGTAGTAATACATCTCTGAAATAAAGTTAGGCGATTGTGACATCAACATCCGATCCCACCGGAGGGCCGCCTCGGCGAGGGTCTTCGTCGTCTCCCACTTGTGAGCCCGAACACCGAACCGTACCATTGGAGGAAAGTTACTGAACGATCTATAAGGAGTTCGCATGGACACCCTACTGAATGCAGAAGAGCGCGAGTTCGCGCAGCAGATGCGTCAGTTCTACCGCACGGAGATCCCCGAGGAACTCCGCTTCAAGGTCGCCACCGGCCAGGAGCTGAGCAAGGAAGACATGGTCACCTCGCAGCGGATCCTCAACCAGCACGGCTACGCCGTGCCGAACTGGCCGGTCGAATGGGGCGGCCAAGACTGGACCCCCGTGCAGCGTCACATCTGGCTCGAAGAGATGCAGCTGGCCTGCGTTCCGCAGCCGCTGCCGTTCAACGTGTCCATGGTCGGACCCGTCATCGCCACCTTCGGCTCGCAGGAGATCAAGGAACGTTTCCTGCCCGCCACCGCGAACATCGACATCTGGTGGTCGCAGGGATTCTCCGAACCCAACGCCGGCTCGGACCTCGCCTCGCTCAAGACCACCGCGGTGCGCCAGGGCGACAAGTACATCGTCAACGGCCAGAAGACCTGGACGACCCTGGGCCAGTACGGCGACTGGATCTTCAACCTCGTGCGCACCGACCCTGACGTGAAGAAGCAGGCAGGCATCTCCTTCCTGCTCATCGACATGAAGACCCCCGGCGTCACCGTCCGTCCGATCCAGCTCATCGACGGCGGACACGAGGTCAACGAAGTCTTCTTCGACAATGTCGAGGTCCCCGTCGAAAACCTCGTCGGCGAAGAGAACAAGGGCTGGACCTACGCGAAGTTCCTGCTCGGCAACGAGCGCACCGGAATCGCCCGCATCGGCGGTTCGAAGGTCAACCTCGCCCGTGCCAAGGCCTACGCCGCGGTGACGAAGACCGCTCGCGGCACTCTGTTGGATGACCCCCTGTTCTCCGCTCGTCTGACGAAGATCGAAGCCGAACTCACCGCGCTCGAGATGACCCAGCTGCGGATCCTCTCGACCCAGGCCGCCGGGTCCGACAAGCCGGATCCACGCTCCTCGGTGCTCAAGCTCAAGGGCTCCCAGCTGCAGGAGGACATCTCCGAACTCCTCGTCGACGTACTCGGTCCGCAGGGTCTCGACTTCGTCTCCGACCGCGTGCAGGGCCAGGGTCTGTCCGACCTGCCCAACGGCGCTGTCGATGCTCTGCCCGGCTACTTCAACACCCGCAAGGTCACCATCTACGGCGGTTCGTCCGAGGTGCAGCGCGGAATCATCTCGAAGGCACTGCTCGGTCTCTGAGATACCGACGCTCACTCGATCTCCCAAGAAGGACAACAATGGATCTTGAACTCAACGACATTCAGCAAGAACTCGCCAGCACACTGAACAAGTACCTGCGCAGCGAGTACGACATCGCCAAGCGCGAAGAGATCCTTCGCAGCGACGAGGGCATCTCCCGCGAGAAGTGGCAGGCCTTCGCCGAGATGGGTCTGCTCGGACTTGCGATTCCCGAGTCCTACGGCGGCGCGGACATGACCTTCAACGAGGTGGCCGTGGTCGCCGAGGCGTTCGGTCGCTCACTCGTCCTCGAACCGTTTCTGGCTACCGCAGTCCTCGGTGCCAATGCCGTTCTACTCGGCGGCAGCGAGGAGCAGAAACAGGCCATCCTGCCCGGTGTGGCAGAGGGCCAGACCTTCCTCTCTCTCGCAGCACTCGAGCCCGGACTGCGCTACGCGATCGACGCTCCGCAGACTCAGGTCTCCGGTGCAGACGGCAGCTTCACCCTCACCGGTGAGAAGAACAACGTGCTCGGCGGGGACGTGGCCGACCACTTCGTCGTCACCGCCACGCAGAACGGCGAACTGGGCCTCTACCTCGTCGCCGCCGATGCCGAGGGTCTGAGCCGTGTGGCTCAGCGCCAGGCCGATGGTCTGGGCAGCGCGAACCTCAAGCTCGAGGGTGTCGCCGCCCAGCGCCTCGACGCCGCCGATGCCAACGCCGTGCTGTCCGAAGTCCTCGACCTGGGCAACGCCGCAATCATGGCTGAGGCCGTCGGTGCGCTCGAAGCCTCGCTGACGATGACTGCCGAGTACCTGAAGACCCGCGAGCAGTTCGGTGCACCGATCGGTGCGAACCAGGCTCTGCAGCACCGCGCCGCCGACCTCTACGCCGAACTCGAGTACGCGCGCAGCATGGCTCTGTACTCTCGCCTGGCCGTGACCTCCGAGGTCCCCGGGGCTGAGAAGGACCGTCACCGCGACGTCATCGCCGCGAAGATCATCGTCGACCGGGCTGCTCGCAACATCAGCCAGGAGTCGATCCAGATGCACGGCGGCATCGGCATGACCATGGAGTACCCTATCGGTCACTACGCCAAGCGCCTGACGGTCATGACCCGCACGTTCGACGACTCGGATTCGCTGACCGCAGAGCTCGCCGAACTCGGCGGACTCATCGAACCCCACGCCGCCGACCTCAGCTGAGGCACCGGCACTTCAGCGCCGCACGTTCGACCCCGAGCGTGCGGCGCTGCGTCGTCGGGGCCTATCAACGCCCACCGAGGCGGCCGGATCCCGGCAGCACGGAAGCGCCGAGGCGACACGACGTTGGTCGTGCCGCCTCGGCGCTTCTTCGTCTCTGTATGCCGGTCGGCAACCTCCGTGGCGGCGACTCGGTCCACCGCACTCCAACAGAGTTGGATTGTTGGGGCGATCCACGGTGATCTCGCGGGGTGTCAAGCTGTTTGGAGTCACTCACGCTGCTTCAGCAGTGATTTCTTGGACTTCAACTAGTACTGGTTCGTAATTGATACCGACCACACCGGCCGGCTTCGGCACCTGCGGTGGCGCATGGAAACGCTCGGGATGCCTGGCGTAATACTCATTATTCGCCTTCACCCGGGCGTTCCACGCTTCTTCCCACGACCCGTCATGGACCTGATTCGGGGTGAACAACGCGATCCCTGAATGCCGGTGCTCCGTGTTGTACCAGACGACATAGGCATCGATGTGGGCTCTAGCCGCCTCGAGTGATTCAAACGTCTTCGGATAGTCCGGGCGATACTTCATCGTCCGAAACTCCGATTCCGAATACGGGTTGTCATTAGACACATACGGTCGGTTATGCGATAACTCCACCCCGTATGCCTCGAGTGCGTTCTTCAACGCATTCGACTTCATCGCCGCTCCCGAATCGGCATGCACAAACTCAGGCACACCGTGCTCGGCGATCGCGGCCTCAAACATCTCAACAGCCAAACCATCGACTTCGCGGGACTCGACCCGGTAACCGACGATCTTGCGGGAGAAGATATCGATGATCGAGTATGCCTTGTACGTCACCCGACTCCAGATCGACTTCACATCCGTGATGTCCCAACTCCACACCTGCCCCGGCCGGGTAGCCACCAGCACAGGTGCTACTCGGGGCGTCCTCGTCTCACCCCGGGACGGGACCCGGGGCCTCTGCGACTGATCCACGATCGCCTCAGCAACACGCCACCATGTGCGCCTGGATGCCAACATCACACCCTCGTCCCACGCTGAAGCAAACGACGCATCCACTGACCGACCCTGCAGCCAACCGGCCTGGATCCGGTCCGCAATGCTCTGCCGGTCGGCAGCACCGATCCTCATCGAGTACTCCCGCTGCTTCTGCTCTATCGGGTCAGACAGTCGGGGACGAGGATTGACCCGGTAGTGCCACACCGATCGGGCCAGGCCCACCAGCGCCAATGCCTTCCGCTGTGAGGACAGAACGTCAGTCAGATCGATGACCAGGGAGTTCTCGATGGTCAGGAATTGCCCGGCTTCGGCGTCGTCGGGGTTACGTCGGGCTCTTGTGCGTTCCGATCGTGCAAGAGCCCGATAGCTTTTCCCAAGGCTTCGTTCGCTGCCTCGAGTTGAGCATTGCGTTCTTCGAGTTCGGCGATACGTTTGGCTTGGTTTTCTTCGATTGATGATTGCATCAGTTGCCTCGGGTTGTAGGGAACTTTGCCTGCCCGTGACCGTGGGATCAGGCCACGGTCGAGGTCACCGTTGAATGTCGCTAGTCGCCATTTCCTGAATTGATGGCGGCTGAACTCTTGCTCCGCTAACCACAGGGACTTATACCCGTGTGGGATCTTCTCGTGTTGGTAGACGAAGTTTCGGATCTCTTCGACAGTGTATCCAGGGGTGATGGCCATGGTGCTCCGGTTCCTCTCTTATCCGGAGTGGCTCACAACCAGCCTGACACAGAGGGTCTGAGCGCGAATAACACCGTGGATCGACCCAACAATGCCGACAACCGCACCTGCGCAAGGAGGACAGGGCCTCCTCGGCGAGACCACGGCCTTGTGGACGAGGAGGACGGGATTTCCTCAGGGAGACCAAGTCCTCCGCTGCGAGGCCTGCGCTGCCGGCAGCGAACTCAGCTCACGGGCTGGTCGTACACGTGCCGGCGGATCCACGAATGCATGGTGATCGCGGCGGCTGCTGCGGCGTTCATCGACCGTGTCGAACCGTACTGCGCGATCGAGAGCACGTCGCGGCTCGCCTGGTGCGCTTCCTCGCTCAGTCCCGGTCCTTCCTGACCGAACAGCAGCAGGCAGCGCTTGGGCAGGTCGTAGGTCTCCAGCGGCACGGAATCCGGGAAGTTGTCGATGCCCAGCAGGGGCACGTCGTTCTCGGCGCACCAGCTGAGCAGGTCGTCCACGCTCGGATGGTGGATGACGTGCTGGTACTTGTCGGTGACCATCGCTCCACGCCGGTTCCAGCGGCGTTTGCCGACGATGTGCACGGCTGCGGCGTTGAAGGCGTTGGCGGTGCGCACGACCGAACCGATGTTGAGGTCGTGCTGCCAGTTCTCGACTCCGACGTGGAAATCGTGCCGCGAGGCATCGAGGTCGGCCACGATCGCATCGTGCTTCCAGTACCGATACTGATCGACCACATTGCGCCGATCACCCTCAGCCAGCAGCTCCGGATCGAAGTGCTCACCCACAGGCCAGGGGCCGATCCACGGACCGACCCCCACCTGCGGTTCAGCGCTTTCGGTCACTTGTCGTCGCGGGAATCATCCGCCGACTTCGCGTCCTTCTCGTCTTCTCCGCCGGACTTCACGTCCGACTTCTTCGTGCCGGATTCCTTCGCCGAGGCGGCCGCCGACTTCTCGTCGTCCGCCGCCTTCGCGTCCTTGTCCGAGTCCTCGTCGTCCGTGTCGTCCGAATCGGCATCCTCCGCGTCGTCAGCGCTCGAGTCCGACTTTGCGGCGCCCTTCGCCGAGGTGGCGGCACCGACCTTCTGCGCGCGCTTGCTCATCTTCACGGTCCTGCCGCCGCGACCGCCACCGGACAGCACCGAGCGCACGTACGCGCCCGAGGCCAGAGCATGGAGGATGACGGCGAGGACCAGGGCGATGCCGGCGGCGACGAGACCTTCCCACCACTCGGCCTGACCGGCGAAGGAACGACCGGCGATGCCCAGCGGCGATGTGAACGGCGTCCACGACAGCACCTTCGCGACGGTGCCCGAGGGTCCGATGATGACCGGAGCGAAGAAGCCCGCCACGGTGATGACGCCGATGATCGTGAGGAAGGTGGCGCGCGCCTTGGAGCCGACGACGGTCGACGCCCAGACGAGCAGCGCAAACACCGACCAGGCAGTGAGCAGCAGGGCCAGCGCGAACCAGCCCAGGCCCGGCAGCATGGCGAATGCCAGGGACGTCTTGCCCGACAGCGAGAGTCCGAGCTCGGTGATGACGGCGGCCGCAACGAGGTGGACGACGACGAGGGTCAGCATGCCCGTCACTCGCCCCGAGGCCGAGGCGCGCGGCGGAATCGTGGCTGCGATGATCTCGGTGATCCGGTTTCGCTTCTCCAGGCGCAGGTTCTGGTACAGCGCAGTGCCCAGTGTGGCGACGACGAGCAGCGACAGCGCGACCATGCCCCACAGCAGCGGGGTGGCCACGGCACCGTCGACGGCCGGGGTCTCGAGCAGCGTCGCCTCGGTCTTCGGCGCGAGCTTCTCGAGCAGAGCATCGGGCTGCTTGTCGAGGGCGATGATCGTCGGCTGTCCCTGACCGCTCGGGTCCTGGATGAATGCGGCGTCGACCTTGCCCTCACGTACGAGCTTTTCGGCGGCGGGGGCGTCCTTGGCGTCGGTGATCTTCACACCCAGCTGCTGCTCGTACATCGCCGCCTGCTCGCCGACTCCGACCATCGCCATGGTCGGGGTGCCCGAGTCCTTCTGCACGTCAGCGACGATTCCGGAAATGATGGCGGCCAACACGCCGAGGATGATCACGGCGGCCGTGACCAGGAAGTAGGGGCTGCGCATGGCCGTGGTGGACTCACGGTTCGACACGAGCCACGCGGCCTGGCGGTTGCCGACGTCGACGAATTCCGAGACCAGTCCGGTCTCCGGCAGTTCGTCGGGGTCGGGGGTGTCCTCGGCCAGTTCGAAGGGAACGTCGTCGAGGCCGGCGGTGGCGCCGGACTCGTCCGCTTCCTTCGCGTCGGAGGCCTTCGCGGCTGGATCCTTCGCCTCGGTGCCCTTCTTCGCCGAGGCGGCCGATCCCGTGGTCGCACCGGCGGCGGTCGCCTCGTCGTCCGAGTCGACCTCCTCGGCGGTGGTCGCGTCTTCGATCACATCGTCATCGACAGGCACACCGAGGTCGTCGATGCCTTCGCCGGCCGTGCCCTTGGACACGAGCGGTTCCGGGGACTCGTCATTCGCACCATTGTCTTTGCGCGCCATTACAGAGCCTCCTTGTACTGCTCGGCCAGTGTCGGGCGGACACTTTCGAAGTTCTTCACATTCTTCAGCTCAGCCACGGCAGCGGCGGCTGACTTCGCATCATTCGCGCGGAAGCTCACGCCCTCGCGTCCGACGGTCTTCACATCGCTGATTCCCGTTCGGGATTTCAGCGCCGAGGCGGCCGCCTCGGTGTCCGTCGTCTCGACGCGATAGTGCTGGTCACCGAGCAGCTTCTCGACGCTGCCCGAGGTGGTCACCTTGCCCTGGTTCAGGATGACGACGTCATCGGCGAACGTCTGTGCGGCCTCCCAGTCGTCGGTGGCCAGGATGACAGGCACTCCCGAGGATGCATGGGCCCGCAGCAGGGACGTGACCAGGCGCAGCGAGGCGGCGTCGAGGCCTGCGAAAGCATCGTCGATGACGACGACGTCCGGGTCCGCGGCCAGGGTCGCGGCGATGTCGACGCGGGCGATCTCGGCGCCGGAGAGGTTCTTCAGCGGTGCGTAGCCGCGGTCGGCGAGCTCGAGATGGCCGAGCAGGGTCAGCGCATTCCGTTCGGCCGCACCCAGGGTGATCCCGTGCAGGCGGGCGAGGTAGACGATCTGGTCGAGCACGCGCATGTTCGGGTATCCGCCGCGCTCGGCGGGCAGATAGCCGAAGTTCTGCCGGTCGCCGAAGTCGAGTTCGAAGTCCTCGAGTTCGATGGTGCCCTCATCAGCGGCGATGAGGCCCATGATGATGCGCACCAATTCGGTGCGGCCCGCCGAGCGGGTTCCCACGATTGCGGTGATCCGGCCCGCCTCGGCGGTGAAACTCACCTCGTCCAGATATGTCCGCTTCCCTTTGCGCAGGGAAACCTCTTTCAGTGTGAGCACGCGTCATCCTTTACATCGAACAGTTCTTGGGGAGTGTCTCATCTATCGTGTTGAAATAAGAGACTTGTTTCAAACCACGTCCTCGATTTCGACAGAATTGCCAGTCGAGTCCCAGGTCGTGATCGGTGAGCCGAGTTCGCCGAGGCGGCACCTCGCAGGCCCACCTCGCCGAGGCGGGACTCAGTCGAGTCCGAGATCCGCGGTCGTCAGCGCGGTCAGGTACGGAATTCCCGTGGCTTCGACCCGTTCCTTGGCGCCGGTGTCGCGGTCCATGACCACGGCCACGGCGACCACCTCGGCGCCGGCTTCCTTGAGCGCTTCGACGGCGGTGAGCACGGAACCGCCCGTGGTCGACGTATCCTCGACGGCGACGACGCGCTTGCCGGCGACGTCGGGGCCTTCGACGCGACGGGACATTCCGTGCTTCTTCGCCTCTTTGCGCACGACGAAGGAATCGAGCGGGGTGCCGCGCACCACCGACCGGTGCATGACGGCGGTGCCGACCGGGTCGGCGCCCATCGTCAGGCCACCGACGGCATCGACCTTGTCGAGCAGATCATGAGCCTCGAGGAGGTCGAGGACGACATCGCCGACCAGCGGTGCCGAACGGTGATCGAGGGTGACCCGACGCAGATCGAGGTAATAGTCGGCCTCCTTGCCGGAGGAGAGGGTCACCCTGCCGCGCACCACGGCGAGTTCGTCGATGAGGTCGAGCAGTTGTCGGCGAGTGTCAGCGCTGTCGGTCATGAACTCCAGTCTACTGGGCGGTCGGACCACGGCCGTTCAGCCCCGTCTCAGTGACCGGGCGCACTCCCTTTCAGCGTCCGGAAGACCTCACGCAGGCCTCCCGCCTCAGAGCCCAGCCGCCCTTCTGCCGCGGCCTGCTGACACCGGGCGTGGGGATCCGACCGGTCCTGCTGACACCGGGCGTGAGGTTCCGGCTGGCCCTGCTGACTCCGGGCGTGAGGTTCCGGCTGGCTCTGCGTCTGTATAGATGTCATAAAGGATCAACAAGGCTTGGCACTTACCCTGCGTTTCGGTTGTACAGTGGCAACAGCACCGTGCAACCCGGCCGGTCAACTGTCTCAGAAGGGACGTGAGCAACATGGGTTTCATCGCATATCTCATCCTCGGACTCATCGCCGGAGCCATCGCTAAGGCGATCTTGCCCGGCAAACAGGGCGGCGGCTTCTTCGCCACGCTCATCCTCGGCGTCATCGGAGCCATGCTGGGCGGCTGGCTCGGCGGCATGATCTTCGGCGCCCAGATGGATAAGTTCTTCTCACTGTCGTCCTGGCTGTGCGCGATCGGCGGCTCGCTGATCGTGCTCATCATCTGGGGCCTCATCACCGGACGCTCGAAGAGCAAGGCCGACTGAGCGACTGCAGCCATCTAGAGAGCCACTGCCCGGCGGCACCCCGTTGCGGCCAAACACAGCCGCAGACGGCAGCGTCGGCAACAGCCCAGAAAAAGGTGGACAGCCCAAGTTTGAAACTGGGCTATCCACCTTTTTCTGTGCCGTTCGCGTCTTGGGTGCCGCCCGCCGCACGACCTCAGCGGCTGCGGCTGACGATGTGCACGTCGATGTCGATCTCCCCGATGGGCCCGTCGACCGCCGCCTGCAGGTCGACGGCGATGACGGCGAAGAGCTCGTCGACGATCTCGGTCACGGGCCGACTGTCATCGAGATGCGCATCGATCCGGACGCCGAGATCCTCGCCAGTGCGCCAGACCTCGACGCGCAGCGGTTCGGATCCGGTTCGGCGCATCACTCGAGCGGCCGCGTTGGCGATCATGTCGCGCAGCCCCGGGGCCAGGCCGGTGACGCCGTCGACTCCGGTGACGGATTCGGTCAGGCGGGCCGAGACCGCCGCCTCGTCGAATCCGCGTGAGGTCCCGCTTTCAAACCTCGGCTTTTCAACTCTCGCCTTCTGAACCCTCGGCTTCTCAGTCATCGGCGGCCTCCTCATCGACGAAGACGTCCTCGACGGTGACGTCGACTCGCATTGCGGGGATCCCCACCTGCGCGATCAGGGCACCGGCGACGCTGCGGCGGACATCCTCGGCGGCGGAGACGAAGGCCGTCCCCGCGCTCATCGTCACGGTCAGCGAAACTTCGACGGCGCTGCCCTCCGGCTCGCCCGCGGGGGTCAGATTCACGCTGCGGGCGCGGATCCCGGGCACGGAGTCGACGGCCTCGCGGATGATTCCGCGCACCTCTGCCGTCGCCATCCGGAAAGGGTTGCCGCGCTCGGTCGTCAGCTTCGTGGCCGGCGCCAGGACCGCGTCCTCGCGCACGATCTGCAGGATGCGTTCGCGCAGACCGACGGATTCCGCGGGGTCGGGTTCGAAGGCCCCCATGTATTCGTCGATGATGCCGCGGAGGTGAGCGTCCGTGGCGTTGACGGACTCGTCGCTCATACCCATCCTTCCATGCCCTCGGCGATGGCGGTTCGGGCGCGGTGGATGCGTCCGCGCACACTGCCTTCGCTGATTCCCAAGGTCTCGGCGACCTCGGCGTAGCTGAGACCTTCCATCTGGTGGAGCACCCACGTTACACGCTGCTCCGAGGACAGAGTCTGCAGAATCTCGGAGAAATGCTCAAGCGCCGTGCGTGCCTCGACGGACCGTTCGACCGAGGCGGCACCGTCGACGTGATGGCCAAGGTCCTCCGGATCCGATGCGTCGGAGGGCCGGGATGTGCGTCGGCGCAGCACATCGGTGCAGCGGTTCGAGGCCATCCGGTAGATCCACGTGCCGAAGGCCGCGGGTTCGGCCAGGGCGTCGAGCGACCTCCAGGCCTTGACGAGCGTATCCTGAACGACGTCCTCGGCATCCTGTCGATCCCCGAGCGCACGCCAGGCGAAACGCAGCAGCTTCCGCTCGTATTCGTCGACGAGGGCCTCGAACGAGGCGATGTCGCCCTCGCGAGCGCGCACAACCAGGGTGACGATGTCGAAACGATCATCTCCCCTTGTCATATCACCATCGTAGGCCACGGGGGCGCGGAACCGGCCGGCCTCCTCGGCGAAAATTCCGCCTCGGCGAAAAATTTCTGCGAACACCGCGTGAGGATTCTCATCAGGCTGCGTCTGTACCTGTGTAAGCATCCTTCAGACGAAGGACTTGCGAACCGCATGCACCTCCAACGAAAAGGAAGAACGATGCCGGAACCCAAGCAGTCCGATTCGAACCAGAAGGCCCAGACCACCCAGAACGATGACGTGCGCAGCCCGCTCGTCACCGAGATGGGCACCACCACCATCGCCGAGAACGTCGTCGCCAAGCTCACCGGAATCGCCGCCCGCGAGGTCCCCGGCGTCTATGGAATGGGCAATGCCGCACGCCGCGCCTTCGACACCCTCACCGACCGCATCCCCGGCTCGCAGACCAACGTCTCGGGCGGAGTGTCCGTGGAGAAGGGTGAGAAGCAGACCGCCATCGACCTCACCATCGTCGTCGAATACGGCACCTCCATCGTCGACGTCGCCGAGGCGATCCGCCGCAACGTCGTGCGCGCCGTCGAACAGGGCACCGGACTCCAGGTCGTCGAGGTCAACATCGACGTCACCGACGTCCACCTGCCCGAGGACGACGAAGAGGCTCCGGCCAAGGATTCGCCGGAACTCAACTGACCCTCATCCGCTGCACCACCTCGGCAGAAGGAATGCCATGTCGAAAACTCTCATCGGACTCCTCGTCGGCCTGACGCTGGGAATCGTCGCCTACTTCGGCGGTTTCCTCGCGTTCCTCGTCGTCGCCATCTGCGGCGGGCTCGGCCTGGTCGTCGGCCTCGTCCTCGACGGACGCCTCGACCTGTCCGCGCTGAGCTCACGCTCGACCACGCGGAGGTAGCGCCGTGGCCCCGATACTCGACGACGCTCCAGCTCGCCGAGGCGGCCTGACGATCGCGGACAAGGTCGTGGAGCGCACCGCCGGGCAGGTGCTGAAAGACCTGCCCGGCGTCGGCGGCACGAGCTCGGGTCTATTCGGAATCGGAGCGAGTTCCAGCCTGGACACGCGCCCGTCCGTGGATGTCACCCTGTCCGGGCGCAGCTGCACGCTCGCCGTCCAGCTGGGCCTGGCCTACCCCACCCCCATCGTCGAGGCGACCGAACACGTCCGCTCCACCCTGAGTCACGAAGTCGAACGCCTCACCGGTGTCACCGTTCGTCAGGTCGACATCAGCGTGCGGTGGCTCGCCCCGGAGTCCTCCGGTGCGAATCGAGGAAGGAATCGCCTGCAATGAGCACACGCCTGCTGCGCAAGCGGCCCTCCCGCATCGGTCCGGCCGTGGTCGTCGCCCTCATCCTGCTGCTCCTCGCCGTGGGACTCGGCTGGGCTGGCATCGCCGCATTCGTGAGCTTCGGATCCGTCGCAGCCGCACTGATCGAGGCGCCGGGTTCCGCCATCGCCGAGGCGGCCGGGAACCTGCATTGGAATTCCGCGGTCGTCATCGCGGTCGGCATCGTCCTGGCTCTGCTCGGACTCATCGCCTTCATCCTCGGCATCTCTCCCGGAGCGCGCCGGATCCTCGGCGTGAGCGCCGCTGGGTCAGAACACATCGGTGATTTCGAGGTCGCCCTGCCCACCTCGGCGCTGTCGCAGATCGCGGCCGCGGCCGCCGATGGGGTCGACGGCGTCAGCGGGGTCAAGGCCTCGTCGAACGCGAGGTCGACGATCGTGACGTTCTCGACGCCGATCCGCGACGTTGAGCCGATCCGCGCCGAGGTCGAAGCCGCCGTCAGGGAACGCTTCGCCTCGATCTCATTCGACCGCACCCCCACGGTGAAGGTCCAGGCCAGAAGGAGTCAGTCATGAGACGCACGGCCGCCGCCGCCAACCGCACGGGACTGATCATCCTCGGCCTCATCGCGCTGATCATCGGATTGGCAGTGCTCGCCATCGGGTTCGGTCTCACCGCCCCGGTCGACCCTGCCCTGGAGGCGGGAGCGGATCTCGGTCCGGTCGCCTCGGTGCTGGCGCTGCCCTATTCGGCGCTCATCGCCGTGGTCGTGGCCCTCATCCTGGCGATCATCGGGCTCCGCTGGCTGAGCGTGCAGGTCCCGCGCAAGGACTTCGCGAAGCCCTTCCGCATGCAGGCCGATGCCCGCACGGGTCTGACCACGGTGAATGCGGAGGTCATCGCCGAGGCGGTCGCCGCCGACCTCGAATCCACCGACGGAGTCTCCGACGCCACGGTGATTCTGCGCGGCACCGCGCGGAGTCCGGAGCTGCTCATCCACGTCGACGCCGATGAACGCGCCGACATCGATGCGATCATCGCCGAAGTCGCCGAGCGCGCCGCCGGCAATGCGGCAATGGCACTCGGTGCTCCGCTGAGCGCGGTGGCCCTGGAGATCGGCATCGCCCGCACTCGCTCGCGCCGCCAGCGCAGCGTCAGCGTCCAGTAGCCTCGCGCCGCATCCGATGGCGCCGCAGTCGGCAGAAGTCGGCAGCTTCTGCTTCAGCAGCAGGAGCCAGCAGCAGTCGGTAGAAGCCGACAGCTTCTACAGGCAGCAGGCAGCGGCGAGGTCACCATCGGATGCGGCCACCGAATCCAGGTCACTATCGGATACTTTTCGCACGCAGAAGTATCCGATAGTGACCTAGATTCGAGTTCGGATGTCCGATAGTGACCTGAAGACAGGCAGGCGGTCGCGAAACACTGCTGTGAATGACAAGAACCCCGGGGCGCGTAATCGCGACATCCCGGGGTCCTCGCAGCACTCCCCTCGAGTACCCGGACGCATCCCCATACGTCCGTTATGTCCACCCGATCCCCACCGGGCGAACACATTAATTTGACCACACTTTCGTGTCGCTTGTAAAGAATCTCACGCTCCGTCTTGAATCCTGTCGGGCTCTATAGCACAGAAGCGATCAGAATAAAACCCCTGGTCACAGGCTCAGCCCTCGGTAGTTCAATCCTCAACTCAGTTGTGCCGCCCCTGCCGAAAATTGCATATAGGTCACATCCCGCGGTGAGCACACGACCACAGTTCGATGACCGCCGGCGCATCTCGCGAATCCCGACTCAGTGATCGCGGGTGCGGGCGAAGGAGAATCCTGCCGACCCCCATCGCATGAGCGGACGCGGCACCACAGGGGCAACGAGCGCGGCAATGCGATATCCCCACCCCGGCACAGAGACGACCTTCCCCGCCCGCGCATCACGCAGCGACTCCCGCACCACCTGATCGACGCTGAGCCAGATCAGGCCGGGTCCCGGACGCTCCACGCCGAGGCGGCTGTGGAATTCCGTCCGGATGAAGCCAGGCAGAACGGCGGTGACCGTCACCGGGCCGCCCCTGAGTTCCCCGGCGAGCGCCTCGGTGAAGACCAGAGTCGAAGCTTTCGACGCGGCATACTGTCCCATCGTCGTCACCGCCGCCAGCGAGGAGACGTTGATGATTCCTCCGCGACCGCGGGACTGCATGCGCCGAGCCGCTGCCAGCGACAGCTCTCTCACCGCCCCGGCGAGCACCCGATCGAGCGCATCGAGCTCAGCAGCATCGGTATCCAGCAGTGTCCCGCGCAGCCCGAAGCCGGCATTGTTGATGAGCACATCGATCGGCTGCGTCGCGATGATCTCGTTGACCGCGTCGATACCGTCACGGGTCGACAGATCGGCCACGGCCGCCTCGGCGTGGGTACTCTGCGTGGTTCGCACCTGCTCGGCCAGCTGATTCAGCCGGTCCGCGTCCCTGGCGACCAGGACGAGGTCGTAGCCCTCGGCGGCCAGGGTGCGGGCATAGCCGCGCCCCAGCCCGGAGCTCGCCCCGGTGATGAGGGCACGCGGCCGCGGATTCATACCGCGCCTTGACCTCGACGAACGGTCAGGGACTGAACTGCTGTGCCGATGGGTCCGTCGACGTCGCTGAGCACGCTCGTCGTCTGCCCCAGTCCGGTCGGCCCGAAGGCCACCTTGGTGTCGAAGCCGACCCAGCCGGCTTCGGGCACGCGAGTGAGGTGGATAGAGAGGTCGACGTTCGGGAAGAACGTCGTCTTCGGATCCTCACGGACGGCCAGACCGTTGGCGGTGTCGACGAACTTCACGAAGGCCGCGGCCGGCGGGTCGATCTCACCGTCGACGAGAGGATAGGGACTGCGCACCCAGGACCGTGCGTAGCCGGGGTGGGCGTCCGCTCCCTGGCGCCCCTCGAGGGACGCGATGTAACCGCCGCCCCAACGGTTGGTGAAAGGAATCTCGGGCACTTCGGACACGGGCGGCATCGCGGACCATTCGTCGCCTGCGACCGCCTCGGTGTCGGAGGCCTGCAGTCTCCACACCCGAGCGGTCACGCTGGTGCGCTCACCGTGGCGCATATGCGCTTCGACGAGTTCGATGGTGCGGCCGGGGCGGACGACGTCGACATCGATGGTGAACTCGCCGGAGTGGATGACGCCGAGGACGTCGAAGGTCACCCGGGAGATGAGCTTGTCGCTGGGCAGTCGACGTTCGATCTCGGCAAGCACCATCCCCGAGGCAGGCGCGAGGTGCTGCTCGCCGGGCTGCCAAGCGCCCTGGCTGTGCAGAGTCGAGACGAGGCGGTCCTCGGACAGCCGCACATAGTAGGAGTCCGGGTAGGCGGCACCGTCATGGCCGAGGTGTTCATTGGGAGCTTCAGGCATGGTCCCAATCCTATCGACCCGTCTACATCGCGCTTTCACCTCCGGCGCGGACGGCTTAGGGTGGGAGGGTGAGAATCGCTACGTGGAATGTGAACTCGATCCGTGCCCGCCATGACCGCATCGGGGCCTGGCTAGATCGTTCGGATGTCGATGTCCTGGCCATCCAGGAACTCAAGTGCAAGGACTCGCAGTTCCCCGAGGAGCTGTTCACCGAGCGCGGCTACGAGGTCAGCTATCACGGCCTCAACCAGTGGAACGGTGTCGCCATCGCCTCGCGCGTCGGACTGGCCGACGCCGAGATCGGGTTCAAGGACATCCCTGCCTTCGGTTCGGAAGAACCCGTCGTCGAAGCCCGGTCGCTGTCGGTGACCTGCAACGATGTACGCGTCTACTCGCTCTATGTGCCCAACGGCCGCGAACTCGACCACCCGCACTACGGCTACAAGTTGGAGTGGTACAAGGCGCTGACGGCCGATATCGCCGCCCAGCTGAGCGCCGAACCGGAGAAGAAGCTCGTCCTCTGCGGTGACTTCAACGTCGCTCCGCTCGACGAGGACGTCTGGGACATGGCCGAGTTCGACGGCGCCACCCACGTCTCCGATGCCGAGCGTGCCGCTTTCGATGATCTCCTCGGCGCGGGCCTGAGCGAAGTCACCCGCCAGTTCACGCCCGGACCCGGCGTCTACACCTTCTGGGACTACCAGAAGCTGCGCTTCCCGAAGAAGCAGGGCATGCGCATCGACTTCCAGCTCGCCTCGCGGGCGCTGGCGAAGACAGCGACCGCAGGCGAGATCGACCGTGAGGAGCGCAAGGGCAAAGGCGCGTCCGATCACGCTCCCGTCGTCGTCGACTACGACCTCTGAGGCACCTTCGTCTCACCTTTCGGCACCTCGGCGCAACTTCAGCGTCGAAGCCATAGACATCGCCCCTCTCTTCTGGTGAAGTTGAATCAGGAGCTAGGAAGGTGACGAGGATGTCAGCAACTGTCCGCGAATTGGTCGACGAAGCCTACGACCGGCGTGAGTCCACCTGGAGAGCCGCCCTCGAGACGGTCAATGACTGGGTCGAGTCCGTCCGCGCCCCATCCGCACTGCTCTCCGGGGATCGAGTGCGCGTCGTCGACGGTCGGATCAAGGATCGGCTGCGCACAGGCGAGAAGCTGCGCCGCAAGCTCGCCGATGCCAACGATGAGATCCACGAATCCGTCGAGGTCGAGAACCAGGTCATCGATGTCGTCGGTGCCCGCGTCGTCTGCCGCACCGAACGCGAACAGTCGGCCCTGTGGGATCTGCTCACCGCGGTGGGTGACGATACGAACCTCTCCATAGCCGAGGTGCGCGACTATTCCGCGACCCCGAAACCTTCTGGGTACCGTGGCCGCCACCTCATCGTCGAGGTTCCCTTCGATTCCGAACCTTCCGTCCTCGTCGAACTCCAGCTGCGCACGATCATGCAGGACGCGTGGTGCGTGCTCGCCGAGGAGCACCTGTTCAAGCCCGGTCAGGCCCTGAAATCCGATGCCCAGCAGGAGCGGCTGTCGGTGATCCTCGCAGGGCTGATGGCGCAGGCCGACTCCGTGGCCGGCTACATCGCCGATGACGTCGGCGCGTATCTGGGCATGGGCAATTCCGCCCCGCCCCGCGCCTTCGCCGAGGCGGACGAACCGACCGATCCGGCCATCGAGGTCACGATCCGCGAACTCAACCACTCCTATGTCCTCGCCGCCGACGAGGTGGGCCGCCACGGCATCATCCGCTTGGAGACGCTCGGGCTGACCCCCGACAACCCGGAGCGCTCCGCCTTCCCCCATCCGGGCGACAAGCTGCAGGTGCGCATGGACGAGTCGAACAACACGCGCTACTTCATCCCCGTCGGCCACGACCGCTGAGTCGAGCACGACCGCTGAGTCGAGCACGTCAGCTGAGCTGCCTGCGACAGGCAGTGGCGGCTGTTCGGTCAGTCGCGTTTGACGCGCTTGAGCCCGTCAAGCGTCCAGGCGAAGGAATCCGGCCCGTCCCAGATCAACACCAGCCATTCGTCAGCGGTCAGGTCATAGCCGATATCGAGCTGATGCGACTGCGTGTTCTTGCTGAGTTCGGACTTCACTTCATCGTGCAGAGCGGCCACGTCGACAGCTGGGATCTCGGCGGGTCTGAGCCATTTGTCTGACGGACTCTGGCTCGTGTCGGTGTCGACCGTCGGACGAAAGCCCTTCCGGAAGCGGACCGTGATCCACTCGTCGTTCTCGTTCGACCCCTTGACCGTGACGTCGTCTCCTCCGCCCTGAATCCGCCCGACCATGGTCAGCCCGAGTGCCGTCGCATGTTCGATTGCTGAGGGCACAGTGTCCTTGCGCCAGTTCAGCACCTGCACGAGATCAGTGGGAACGGTCTCCTCATAGTCGTCCTCAGACTCGGAAGAATCAGACTCAGAGGACGCCGAGTTCGACCCCACTTCGCCTCCACCGCCTCGGCCAGTCGCCTCGGCGCCGTCTCCGCTCTTCACCCACGCTCGGGTGCCGACCCACGATGCGGCAGTGATGCCGACAAAAGCCCCGATGCCGAGCACGAATCGCCGGCGGTCGGTCGTCTGCGCCCGTTCGAACTTCTCGTCATGCCATTCGAAGGGCAGATCGGCGACGAGGCCGTCGAGGGTGGTGGAACTGGTGGCCGCCTCGGCGGAAGCGACCCGCTCGTCATGCTCGTCGACGGTGAGCCGTTCGTCGGCGAGCGCCTCATTGAGCGCTGAGATATAAGGCGCGCGTTCGTCATGGGAGGGACGCCAGTCATCTCTCTTCCTCGTCTCGGCCATATCGATCCCCTTCAGTCCTCGCCCGTGCGATGGATGGAGATGAGCTCTTTCCCGTCAGCAGTCCAGCGCAGTTCTCCTCCGCCATCGCCGTAGTCGCCGCCTGCCACCATCACAGAGATCACCGGTTCCGCTTTGCTGTTGGACGCGTCGCTCTCGGTCCGCAGCTCCACTCGCAGGCCCTGCCCGCTGCCGAGTTTCTTCGCTGCCGCCTGGGCCATCGCCGGGATGAGGCCGAGAGCGAAGTCGTCGAGTGTGAAGAGCCTGTCGCCTTCGCCCAAGCGACTGCTGGGGGTGATGTCCGGCTCTGCACGCCCGTAGACGATGACGCTGTCGATGCCGCGAGACGATTTCAGACTGCGGGCACCGGCCTGGAACACATCCGGATCGATAGAGATCTCACGGAAATGCGTGTACCCCTTGTCCTTCACCCTTGTCAGCACATCTTCGAGGGCAGCAGGATCAGTGATGAAGTCGACCTCAGGCGAGTCCGAGCCCGAAGTTTCGACTGCCTTTGAGTCCGCGCCGAAGAGCCGAGAGGCTCCGCCGGCGACGACGAAGCCCAAGGCAGCGGCACCACCGGCGAGCAGGAGGCGGCGGCTGACCGCCGGGGCGCCGGAAGTCCGCAGCGAACGGCGCCGCTTGAGCGCCTCGGCGCGGGTAAGTGTGGTCGGGAACTCGACCTCGGGTCGGGGCAGATCGGCCAGGGCTCGCTGCAGGTCCGCGGCATGGTTCCCGGTTTCGATGAGAGTGGAGCGGCGCTCGAACTCTTCATCGTCGATGCGCCCGTCGGCATAGGCCGACGACAGAGCGGTGCGAAAGGCGTCGCGTTCGACGAATGAAGGGCGCAATTCTTTCCGGGCGGCTCCGGCTGTATCGGACCGGTCGTCTGGGTTCCCGGTCGACGTCTGCAGAATAGCCACGGATAAATGATGCCACCGTTGCCAAGCGTGGGCCACTTCAACTCACCGTGCTGCGCGGGCCGTCGCACTGGATGATGCACCGATGACTCCACCGACTAGACTTGCGTCCCATGGGAAAGAAGTCGAAGCGCTCCAAGGAAGAACTCATCGCCAAACGCCTCGCCAGGGCGCAGGCCACGGCATTCGTCGCGCGTCCGTTCGCGGACCTGCCGTTCGAAGCCGACCTCATCTGCCTGCGCGAACTCGTGCCCGCGGCCACCGCGACCGCGAAGCTCACAGAGGAATACGGCGGCCACGAGGTGACCATCACGTCCCTGCTGCCCGCCGCATGGCAGGCCTGGCGCCGCGACGACGGTGAGATCCTGGCCGGAATGCAGGTGCCCGTGTCCTCGACAGACGCCTCCCGCGACGTCGCCCGCGGCCTGCTGGCCGCCGTCGACGCCGAACCCGGCACCTCCATCGAGGCGACCACCGAACCCGGTGAGGGCCCGAGTCTGCAGGACATCCTCGACACCTCTCACCCGTTCGACGTCCGCGTGCTCGAGAACTTCGACTACTGGGCCCTGCCCGAAGCCGAGTCCGATGCCGACGTCGCCGCCGCCCTCCAGCAGGCCAACGACTCCGTGGCCCCGACCGAGAAGCTCGCCTCCGTCGACTCCGCCTACTGGACCGAGATGTCCGGCCGCACCTACGTCCGCTGGGCCCGCCCCGAAGGTGAGGACCGCGTCGTCGATGCGATGGCCCGCCTGCAGGCCGAGAACGCCAACGACCTCGGCGGAATCGGCACCTTCCTCGGCTACTTCCGCGCCCACGGCATCATCGTCCCCGTCTGGGAACTCGAGTTCGGCACCCAGGTCGACGACGTCGAAGAGCCCATCGCCGCGTTCGGAAAGCGCCTCGACGAAGCGCTGAACACGACCGAGCCGATGAGCACCGAGGCCCGCCGCGTCCGCTCGGGCATCGTGTCCCGCCAGCTGACCATCCACTGATATCCGTCACCACTCCATCACCGAGGCGGGACCCGAAAAAGGGTGTCCCGCCTCGGTGCCGGTGACGGACAGGAGAACCGACATGAGCACACAGCCGCACCCCGCCCCCGAGGCGGTCGCCGCCATCATCCCCGCGATGAACGAATCCCAGCGGATCGGTGCCACCGTCGCTGCGGCCAAGCAGATCCCCGGGGTCGACATGGTCCTCGTCGTCGACGACGGATCGGCTGACGACACGGGGACTCGGGCCCGCCGGGCCGGCGCCGAGGTCATCACCCACCCGAAGAACAAAGGCAAGGCTGCGGCCATGATGACCGGAGCCTTCGCCCTGCGCAATCGGGAGATCTCCGACGCCGATCCGGGCGTCGACCCGCACCACCGGGCGCTGCTGTTCATCGACGGCGACCTCGAGGACTCCGCCATCAACACCGCTCCCCTGGCCGAGCCTGTGCTCGCTGGTCAGGCGGACATGACGATCGCGATCCTGCCCGCGCAGAAGCGCAAGGGCGGAGGCTTCGGCTTCGTCGTCGGACTGGCGAAGAAGGGCATCGCCGAACTCTCCGGATTCGACGCCACCCAGCCGCTGTCGGGCATGCGCTGCCTGTCGCGGGAGGCCTTCGACGCGGCCCTGCCTTTCGCCGCCGGATGGGGCGTCGAGGCGGCCATGACCATCGATGTCGTCAACGCCGGGCTGCGCGTGGAAGAGGTCGAATGCGACCTCCACCACCGCGTCACCGGTCGCGATCTGAAAGCCCAGCTGCACCGTGCCGCCCAGTACCGCGACGTCGCCCGCGCGATCCTCGTCCGCCGCCTCCGCGCGAAGCGGAAAGGCGGGGCACCAGCCGGCGGCGTCTCCTCCACCCCCGCCGATTCCGGGTCGTCCGAATCCACGCAGAATTCCTCCGACCCACACAAGGAGACCGGCAAGTGAGCCTCAACCGTTTCGCGTACCTCGGCCCTGAGGCCACTTTCACCGAGGCGGCCCTGCTCAGCTTCCTCGACTCCCGGAACCTGCGCGCCGAAGCCACGACTCATCCGATGCGCAATGCACCCTCGGCACTCGACTCGGTGCTCGAGGGTGACTGCGATGCCGCGGTCGTGCCGATCGAGAACTCACTGGAAGGCGGAGTGCCCGCCACGATCGATGCGCTCACCGAGAACGGGCGTCTGCAGATCATCGCCGAGGTGGTCGTGCCCGTCCGCTTCGTCCTCGCCGTCAAGCCCGGCACCACCAGGGAGGAGATCTCCTCCTTCGGTTCGCACCCGCACGGCGAGGCGCAGGTGCGGGCGTTCATGAACGAGAACTTCCCCGAAGCCGTCTACCTGCCGACGTCCTCGACTGCCGCGGCCGCCAGGGACCTGGCCAATGACGCCGGCGACCATATGGCCGCTGTCTGCCCGGCCCTGGCCGCGCAGCGCTATGGACTCGAGATCGTCGCCGAGGACATCGGCGACCGCAAAGACGCCGTCACCCGATTCGTCGTGGTCACCCGCCCGGGCCCTCTGCCCGCCCCGACCGGCGCGGATAAGACGACCGTCGTGGCAGCCCTGCGCTCGGACCGGGCGGGTTCGCTGCTCGAACTGCTCGAACAGTTCTCCAGCCGCGGGATCAATATGTCCCGCATCGAATCCCGGCCGACCGGTGACGGGCTGGGCCTCTACCAGTTCTCGATCGACCTGCTCGGACACATCCATGAGGCACGGATGGCCGAGGCCCTACAGGGTGTCCACCGGGCGGCCCTCAAGCTGCACTTCCTCGGCAGCTACCCGAGCTCCGACGGAGCAGTGGTGCCGGTCGACCCGACGACGACGGACGAGTCCTTCGCCGCAGCCGCCGATTGGCTGGAACGCACCCTCGAAGGCTGATGGACACCGGCCGAAACTGCGCCCGACTTCGGACCGCCTGCTCCTCTTCACACCGGGAAAATCTGCAATACTGAAACTTACTGGTAGGTAAGTGTGCGCAGATTGCCAGATTCCGGTCGGTTCTGGGCAATCTGCGCACACTTAACGTCGGTTCACTAGCCGACAGAGACGACAGAGGAGTCGACGATGAGTTCTTTCGACAGCACGGGCTCGCCCCACGCCCCTGGTGACGGCGGAGACAGCGCCGGACCCGGTGATCGTTCCTCCCCGGATCGCCGCTCCCCCGATGCGATCATCGTGGGTGCCGGACTCGCCGGTCTCGTCGCCGCCCATGAACTCACCAAGGCCGGCAAGCGCGTGCTCATCCTCGACCAGGAGAACCGCGCGAACCTCGGCGGACAGGCGTTCTGGTCCCTCGGCGGACTCTTCCTCATCGACTCTCCCGAGCAGCGGCGACTGCGCGTCCACGATTCGCTCGAGCTCGCCAAGGACGACTGGGCCACCTCGGCGGGATTCGACCGGAATGAGGATCATTGGCCCCGGAAATGGGCGGAGGCGTACCTCGAGTTCGCGGCCGGGGAGAAGCGCCAGTACCTGCGTGACCTCGGCTTAAGCCTGACACCGATCGTCGGTTGGGCCGAACGCGGTGGGTCCGGGGCGGGTGAACACGGCAATTCCGTGCCCCGTTTCCACCTCACCTGGGGCACCGGCCCCGAGGTGGTCCGGGTCTTCCGCGAACCGGTCGAGACCGCGGAGGCCGCCGGACTCGTCGAGTTCGCCTTCCGTCACCGCGTCGACGAACTCATCACCGAGGATGGGGCCGTCGTCGGCGTCCGCGGGCGGACACTCGCCCCCAGCCACACGGCCCGCGGAGTCGAATCGAACCGCGACGAACTCGCCGACTTCGAACTCCGAGCACCCGCCGTCATCGTCACCACCGGCGGCATCGGACACAATTTCGACCTGATGAAGAAGTACTGGCCGGTCGACCGCCTCGGCGAGTTCCCGGACACGATGCTCGCCGGAGTGCCCGCCCATGTGGACGGGCGGATGCTGCAGATCGCCGAGGATGCCGGAGCCAGCCTCATCAACCGGGACCGGATCTGGGCATACACGGAGGGCATCGAGAACTGGAATCCGATCTGGCCCGGGCACGGGATCCGCATCATTCCGGGACCGTCGTCGATGTGGTTCGATGCCGAAGGCAACCGGTTCCCTGCGCCGAACTATCCGGGCTTCGATACGAATCGGACGATGCGCACGATCCTTGAGACCGGACACGACTATTCGTGGTTCGTGCTCAACGAGTCGATCATCCGCAAGGAATTCGCGCTCTCCGGTTCGGAGCAGAACCCGGATCTCACGGAGAAGGACATCCGGATCACGCTCGATCGGGTGCGCTCCTCCGATGCGCCGGGACCGATCGAGGCCTTCAAGAAATACGGCTCCGACTTCGTCGTGGCCGAGACCACCGAGGAACTGGTGGCGGGAATGAACGAACGCTCCCGCGGACCGGTCATCGATCACGACCACCTCGTTGAGCAGATCCGGCAGCGGGACCGGCAGACCGAGCACGCGTTCTCGAAGGACGCGCAGGTCCAGGCCATCCACAATGCGCGGTCCTATTTGGGCGACAAGATCGTGCGCGCGGTCAAACCGCACAAGATCCTCGACCCGGCACACGGTCCGCTCATCGCCGTGCGTCTGAGCCTGCTCTCGCGCAAGACCCTCGGCGGGCTGGAGACGAACCTCGACGGGCAGGTGCTGGCGGGATCCGGCGCTGGTGAAGAGGGAGATCGCGAGGCTGAGCGCACACCGATCCCTGGCCTGTACGCAGCCGGCGAGGTCACCGGTTTCGGTGGCGGCGGAATGCACGGATACAACGCGCTCGAGGGAACGTTCCTCGGCGGGTGCATCTTCTCCGGCCTGCGCGCCGGACGCGCTGCCGCCGAGCAGGCAGGCCGTGCGGTGGCATCTGTGCGACCGGAAGACGGGTCTGCACGAGGCGAAGGAGCGCACACATGACCGGCAGCGCGCGTTCAGCCCTCACCGTCTTAGTCACCGGTGGCACCTCGGGAATCGGTCGAGCCGTCGCCGAGGCGCTGGCGGCGAAAGGCTGCACAGTGCTGGCAACCAGCCGGAATCCCGACCGCATCTCCCCTGCCGACCGGATCCCCGGTGTCAGCTATCTTCCGCTGGACCTCGCCGACCCGGATGGTCCGGACCGGCTGGCCGCAGAGCTCGAGGAGCTCGGCCTGCTCGACGGCATCGACGCGCTCATCAACAATGCCGGTGAGAGCCAGTCGGGTCCGTTCGAAGAGCTGCCGGCCGAGGCCATCGAACGGCTCTTCCGCACGAACGTGTTCGGACCCGTTCGACTGAGCCAACTCGTCCTGCCCGGGATGCGTGCGCGGCGGGCGGGACGCATCATCATGGTCGGGTCGATGCTCGCCAGCTTCCCTTTGGCCCACCGCAGTTCGTATTCTGCGGCGAAGGCGGCTCTGCGCGCTTTCGCCACGGCGGCTCGGCAGGAGCTCTCACCCTTCGGCGTATGGGTGAGCACCGTCGAACCGGGATCGATCGCCACGGGTATCGGGCTGCGGCGGACGAAGTACCTCGAAGAGGGTTCGCCCTATACGCAGGACGTGACGACGATGCTCGAGCACCTCGACGCCAATGAGCGCGGCGGCATTCCGGCCGCCAAGGTTGCGGCCACGATCGTCGATGCGATCATTGCGCCGAGGCCGCGGGAGTTCTACGCCGTCGGCAGCAGAGCACCGCTGCCGTTCCTGCTGGGGCGTGCGCTCCCGCGCGAACTCGTGTCGAAGATCGTCGCCGCCCAGCACGGGCTCAAGCGGTAAGCGTCTCAGTCGCCGGGTCCGGCGGATTGCTGTACCGCTGGTGTCCGGTTGAAGCGCTGAACCTGGTCGCTGGGGGCCCAGCGCCCTACTGCAGGCGGGACGGGATGAGGTGCTGGGTCGTCGAGATGCCGAGCACCCGCTGCTGCCGGGACAGGTTGTACGTCCGATCCGACTGCAGGTATCTGACGAGGAAGAGCTTCGCGCGGTCCCCGCGCTTGAACACGCCCTTGATCTTGAGTCCGAGCTTCGCCGACACCAGCGCCTTGTCCTTCGCGACACCCTCGATGACGACCTGGTCATAGCCCATCCGAGCGAAGTGAGTGACCACAGCCTCTTTGAGCCGGTACGGAATCGGATCACCGATATTGAAGGGACCCGCCGCCGACGGCACGTCGAGGCAGGCGAGCGCGGCCCGCACCACATTGTCGACATGCGTCAGGGTGATCTTCTGCCTGCCGCCGCCGGGCAGCCGCAGCACACCTCTCTTCGACATCCGCGACAGGAACGGCATGAGCATCGTCTCCCCCGGACCGTAGACAGCCGCGGGACGCAGGATCGCAGCATCGGGACGGAGCCTCATGACGAGTTGCTCGGCGAGAGCATGGGTGCGAGAGTACGCGTCGGCGAAGTCGTTGGGGTCCTTCGGACCGGCTTCCTCCCACAGCTCGGCGTGGGGTTCGGACTCGGAGTACACCGTCGTCGAGGACACGTGCACGATGCGGGCCTTCGGAAACGCATCGAGGACATGACGTGTGCCCGTCACCTTCACGTTGTAGAGAGCGTCGTCATCGGCGCTGACGGAGGCGATTCCGGCACAGTGGAAGACCGCGGTCACATTCTTGGCCAGGGAGGTCACCGAAGCGGACGCAGGTTCGGTGATGTCCCAGTGTTGGAAGTTCACCCCGGGGATCTCGGGATCTCGCCGGGACAGCGCGTAGACCGTTTCGTCCCTTTCGGCGAGCGCCCGTGCAATGGCACCACCGATGAAGCCGCTGGCTCCGGTCACTATCACCGCCACGAGGTTCCCTCTCTCATCTTCACGCCCACCGCCTCAGCGGCGGTGCTGCCACTGCGGCTCCCTCTTCGTCAGGAAGGCGTCGATCCCTTCCTGCGCATCGGCCGCGACGGCATTGTCCGCCATCACCTGCGACATCCGCGCATAGGCGTCGGCCACAGGCAGCTCCCGCTGTTCGTAGAATGCGGCCTTTCCTAGGGCAACTGTAGCCGACGAGGCGGACGCGACTTTGAGAGCCAATTCCAAGGTGGCGGATTCGAGGTCGGCGTCGGCGACGACATCGGAGACGAGACCGAACTTCAGCGCATCCTCGGCGGTCACGAAATCACCGGTCAGCAGCATCCGCATCGCCTGCTTCGCCGGCACCGCACGGGAGAGGGCCACCATCGGAGTCGAACAGAACAGACCGATCTTCACTCCCGGAGTTGCGAATCTGGCGGACTCGGCGGCAACGGCCAGATCGCAGGTCGCCACCAGCTGGCAGCCGGCCGCCGTGGCCACGCCCTGCACCTGCGCGATGACCGGCTGTGGGATGGATCGGATGAGCTGCATCAGTCGGGCACAGGCGTCGAACGTGGTCTGCTGCGTCTCCAGATCCGCCCCGCGGATCTCGGTGAGGTCATGACCGGAGCTGAACACATGACCGGCGGTGATGAGGATGACCGCGCGTACTTCGGTACGCTGCCCCACCTCGGTGAGGGTGTCGATGAGGTCTTCCATGACCGTCAGCGACAGCGCGTTGCGCGTGGACGGCCGGTTGATCGTCACGGAGACGACTCCGTCGTCGAGCTGCGCGAATACAATTGATTCCGACATAGCCTCATTCTGCCAAAGGTCGCCGGGCCCGGCGCGGAATCTGCGCAGACGATTTCCGCCCGCCTCCGGACACATCTGCCCCGGTGGGAGCGATTCGGAGGGACTGGCATGACCACACTGCTGATGATCATCGGATTCGGTGCCGCCACCTCGGTGGTGGTCGGATTGGGGCAGAAGCTCAAGCTCCCGTGGCCGGCGCTCATGGTCCTCATCGGCATCGCCGGTGCGTTCATCCCCACCTTCGCCGAGGTGGCCATCGATCCGGAGCTCGTCCTCCCTCTCTTCCTGCCGCCCCTGCTCTTCGCCGCCGCACAGAAGACATCGTGGGCGCTGTTCGCGATCCGGTGGCGCACGATCCTCGGCATGTCCGTAGCTCTCGTCGGTGTCACCGTGGCCGCCGTCGCCGGGTCCGCGGTCTTCCTCGTCCCCGGAATCACCATCGCCGCGGCCATCGCGCTCGGCGCCATGCTCGCCCCACCCGACCCAGTCGCTGTCGAAGCCGTGGCCAGCACCGTGTCGATCCCCCGCCGCATCATGTCGACCCTGCAGAGCGAAGGCCTGTTCAACGATGCCGCCTCCCTGGTCATCTTCCAGACCGCGATGGCCGCGGTATTGGCCGGCACCGAGGTGGACTACGCAGATCTGGCCGTGTCGTTCGTCGTCTCCGCCGTCGTGGCGATCATCGTCGGCCTGGTGCTGTCCTTCGCCGCCTGGTGGGTGATGGAGAAGATCGATCACACGATCGCTCGGTCCTCCCTCATGCTCGTCCTGCCCTTCGGCGTCTACCTCGTGGCCGAGCACTTCCACGCCAGCGGGGTCATCGCCGTCGTCGTGGCCGCCCTCGAAGTGCGGCGCCGCGATGTCGAGGGGAACTCGGCGGAGCGGGTGACGCAGAACTCGACGTGGCAGGTCCTCGAGATGCTCATCACCGGAATCGCCTTCGGACTCATCGGCCTCGATCTGCGTCTCATCGTCGAATCCGAACACGCCGACCTCGGGCGAGCGCTGCTCGTCGGCGCGCTCATCGCTCTCATCGTCGTCGCCGTCCGCTTCGTATGGCTGCTGCTCGGCACTGTCATCGAACGCAAGAGACGCGAGGAGGATCCGGATGCCGCACCGTTGAGCGTCCGCGATGCCACGCTGATGACCTGGGGCGGGATGCGCGGCCTCGCCACGGTCGCCTTGGCGCTGTCGATCCCGGCCACGACGAGCTCCGGTGCCCCGTTCCCCGGGCGGTCCTATGTCGTCGTCGCGGCCGCGGTGGTCCTGCTGGTCACTCTGGTGCTGGCGGGCCTGAGCTTTCCGACCGTCGTCGCTATCCTCGGCATCGACGACGAGGCGGAGAAGGAACATCAGGCGACCAGGGACATCGCTCTGCGTGCCTACAAGGCTGCGATGCGCGAGATCAAGAACGATGACAGTCTGCCCGACGACGTCATCGAACCCCTGCGGGCGAGGTTCAAAGTCCTGCACGATCAGCTCAGCGGAACCACCGATGACCAGGCGAGCTCGGAGCAGGCGATGGCGTTCAAGGAACACCGGGAGCAGATGCTGGCCGTGCAGAAGAAGGCCATGCAGTCCGCCCGTGCCGAGGTGCTCAAGGCCCGGCGCGAACGCGGCACCGATCCGGAGATCGCCGACCGCGTGCTCCACCGCTTCGACCTCCAGTCGGTCATCACGAGGTAGAGGCGGGCCGGTCCCGACCGGGCGGGTTTCCGAGCCGGCCCCGGCTGGGCAGGGACACGTATCCGAGCGGGCCGCCTCGGCGAGATTCTTCTCGATTTTCAAAGTTGAGCGGAATAGACTCAACTTTGTCGGTGTTGTTCTTTTCGAGAGCTGAAATCAGCACAGAATTTGAGAAGGAGATGCGTACATGGACGCACAGATGACAACCAAATCCCGGGAGGCGCTGCAGACTGCGGTCAACGACGTCGTCGCCCGGAAGAACAATCAGATCGAACCGGCCCACCTCGTCGCGGCCCTGCTCGGCCAGCCCGATTCGCTCGCCGCGACCCTGCTGACGAAGGTCGGTGCCGACCCGCAGACCGTGCTGCGGTCCATCGAGTCCGTGATCAGCGGGTTCCCCACCGTCAGCGGATCCTCCGTCAGCCAGCCGGGACTCTCCCGCGCCGGCCTGGAGATGATGAACCTCGCGCAGGAGGAGATGACGGCCCTCGGCGACCAGTTCGTCTCGACCGAACACCTGCTGCTCGCCGCTGCGGCCGGCAAGGACGGCGCCGGTGAGGCGCTGCGCGCGAATGGGGCCAACAGGGACGCGCTGCTCGCGGCCCTGCCCGAACTGCGTGCCGGAAAGAAGGTCACTTCGGAGAACCCCGAGGAGACGATGCAGTCGCTGGAGAAGTTCGGCATCGATCTCACCGCCGTCGCCCGGGAAGGCAAGCTCGACCCGGTGATCGGCCGCGACAAAGAGGTTCGCCGCGTCGTCCAGGTGCTCTCGCGGAGGACGAAGAACAACCCCGTCCTCATCGGTGAACCCGGCGTCGGCAAGACCTCCGTCGTCGAAGGCCTGGCCCAGCGGATCGTGGCCGGAGACGTGCCCGAATCGCTGCGCGACAAGACGCTCATCAGCCTCGACCTGTCCGCCATGGTCGCCGGGGCGAAGTACCGCGGTGAGTTCGAGGAGCGGTTCAAGGCCGTGCTCGAGGAGATCAAGAACGCCGACGGTCGGATCATCACCTTCATCGACGAGCTCCACACGATCGTCGGTGCCGGTGCCGGCGGAGACTCCTCGATGGACGCAGGCAATATGCTCAAGCCGATGCTCGCCCGCGGTGAGCTGCGGATGATCGGTGCCACCACGTTGGACGAGTACCGCGAGAACATCGAGAAGGATCCCGCTCTGGAGCGCCGGTTCCAGCAGGTCTTCGTCGGTGAGCCCAGCGTCGAGGACACGATCGCGATTCTGCGCGGGCTCAAGGAACGCTACGAAGCTCACCACAAGGTCTCGATCAACGACGGCGCCCTGGTCGCGGCCGCAACGATGTCGAACCGGTACATCACCGGCAGGCAGCTGCCGGACAAGGCCATCGACCTCGTCGACGAGGCGGCTTCCCGCCTGCGGATGGAGATCGATTCGGCTCCGGTCGAGATCGATGAGCTCCGCCGCGCCGTGGACCGCCTGAAGATGGAGGACATGGCCCTGGCTAAGGAGACAGACTCCGCGTCGATCGAGCGGTTGAGCGCCCTGCGTGCCGATCTCGCCGACAAGGAGGAGGAGCTGCGCGGACTCGAGGCCACCTGGGAGTCCCAGCGTGCCGGCCTCAACCGGGTCGGTGAGCTGAAGACGAAGCTCGACGAGCTGCGTTCGGCCGCCGAGAAAGCTCAGCGCGACACGGATCTCGAGACCGCGTCCCGTCTGCTCTACGGCGAGATCCCTGCCGTGCAGAAGGAGATCGCCGAGGCCGAAGCCGCCGAGGCCCAGGCCGAGGCGGGAGCGAATTCCGATCAGATGGTCTCGGACAAGGTCTCGAGCAACGACATCGCCGAGGTGGTCTCCTCGTGGACGGGCATCCCCGCCGGACGCCTCGTCCAGGGCGAGGTCGAGAAGCTGCTGGGAGCCGAGGGCATCCTCGGTGAGCGTCTCATCGGGCAGAAGAACGCCGTCGCCGCGGTCTCCGACGCCATCCGCCGTTCGCGGGCCGGGGTCGCCGACCCGGATCGCCCGACCGGTTCGTTCCTGTTCCTCGGACCCACCGGCGTCGGCAAGACGGAGCTCGCGAAATCTCTCGCGGACTTCCTCTTCGACGACGAGAAAGCCCTGATCAGGATCGATATGAGCGAATACGGTGAGAAGCACACCGTGTCCCGCCTCGTCGGTGCACCTCCGGGCTACGTCGGATACGACGAGGGCGGCCAACTCACCGAGGCGGTCCGCCGTCGCCCGTACTCCGTCGTGCTGCTCGACGAGGTCGAGAAGGCGCACCCGTCCGTGTTCGACATCCTGCTGCAGGTCCTCGATGACGGTCGGCTCACCGACGGTCAGGGACGCACGGTCGACTTCAGGAACACCATCCTGATCCTGACCTCGAACCTCGGTTCGCAGTTCCTCGTCGACAAGAGCCTGTCGACCGAAGAGCAGCGGTCCAAGGTGCTCGATGTCGTGCATGCGACGTTCAAGCCCGAGTTCCTCAACCGTCTCGATGACATCGTGCTCTTCGACGCGCTCAGCCAGACCGAGCTCGCGTCGATCGTCGATCTGCAGATCTCGCACATGTCGCGACGGCTCTCCGACCGTCGAGTCTCGCTCGAGGTCACTCAGGGAGCCGAGGACTGGTTGGCGCTCGAAGGCTACGATCCGGCGTTCGGTGCCCGGCCGCTGCGCAGGCTGGTCCAGCGCGAGATCGGCGACAAACTGGCCCGCGCTCTGCTCGCCGGGGACATCGTCGACGGGGACACTGTGGTCGTCGACCTGCCCGAAGACCCCGAGGCCACTGGCCTGGAGCTGCGCCCCAAGCGGTAAGGCTCCCGGCTGGGGCGTGCTGCGCGGAATCAGCCCAGTTTGAGTTGAATAGCACCTATTTGAACATGGGCTATTCAACTCAAACTGGGCTGTTTCGCTGACCGCAGCGCGGCACAGCACAGAAATGGGACACCCTGCTCTGGATCGCTCACTTTCTTCGGTGAGCATTCCAGAGCAGGGTGTCCCATTTCAGCATCTGCCGGTTGCTGAGCGCTATGCGCGACGGTTACTTGCCGCGAGAGCCTGCGGACGACCGCGTACGAGTCTTCGCAGGCCCGCCCTTGGCAGCACCCGAACCGCCGCGGCCACCGGCGGAACCGCCACCAGCCCCACCAGCACCCCGCGGGGCCGATGAGGTCCACCAATGCCGCAGGTAGGCGCTGACCTTCGCGAATGAACGATCGCGGATGAAGATCGCATCGACGGCGATCATCGTCAGCGAGAACCACGGCAGGCCCATGAGCAGCGCGATGCCCAAGTGGAAGGAAAGGATGCCCAGCAGCGCGATGACGCGGGTGTAGCGGTTGAAGAGCATGAACGGGAAGGCGCACTGGAAGAGGATCGATCCCCACGAGATCGCCACGACCATCGGCCCCCACGCCGTCATCAGATCCGACAGCACCGGCCACGTGCCGAACTGCTGAGTGTGCAGCGGGTTGTACACGGCGAATCCGTGCTGCCAGGCCTCGCCTCCGGCCTTGTACAGACCGCCGGACATGTAGATTGCGCACACCTGGAACGCGAGCACGACGATGGCGAGATTGTTGGCCATGATGAGCGCCCAGCGCCACTGCCCGCCGTCGTTGTCCGGGAACTCCGGGTTCCGCGCGCGCCGCCTGGCGTCGAGGGACCATCTGCGGGTCGTATCGGCGAAGAGCATGGCGATCATGAACATCCGGTAGGCGTTGTCGCCCTGATCCCCTGCCCCGTCGTTGAGCTCGATGAAGCTCACCCACAGCACGAGGTAGATCGGCAGGACGATCCTTGTGCGCCACCCGAGGATGATGACGATCGCCAGCAGCGCGAGCCCGATCATCATCGCCGTGAACAGCGGCGGCGTCGTCACCGCTCGGTGGAAGAGGGAGAAGAGCCAGATGGTCGGGAAATCGCTCTTGGGTTCGGCGATCTCCCCGTTCCAGGCCGATCCCACACCGAAGGTGTAATGCCGAGCGCTGAAGTTCGTGAGGATGAGGCCGAGACCGGCGAATCCGATGAGGATCCGTGTCACCGCCAGCCCGTATGTCGCGTGGTACCGGCCGGTGAGCATCTCCTCGAGCCAGTTCCACCCCTGCGCGAGCTTCGTCCGCACGAGGGTCGTCACCGGGACCAGCCCGAATTCAGGAGCCGAATCACTCGCCGAGGCGGTCCCATCGTTTCCGCGGCCGGCGGAGTCCGAACCGTGGTCCTTCTCCGGTTTCCGCGCCGAGGCGGTGCCGGCGTTCGCGTGGCCCGCGGAGTCCTTCACCCGGCCCTGCGCCGAGGCGGCCGTGCCGGTCCGCTGGTCAGTGACCTCTGCATCGTGGTCGTCCCCGCCTGTGCGGGTCGTGTCATCACTGTTCACCGACGCACCTCACTTCGTCCGAGGCACAGAAGTACTTCGTGAATTCCTCTTGGGACTGATGATCTTCGACGACGAGTGCGCGCCATCCCACGGGGACGGGTTGGATGTTCGGACGCTTCGCGTCTTTGTCGTTGCGTTCGGCGAACGGCACGACGTTCTGACGGGCGGCCTGGTATTGGACGCGCTGGACGTCGTCGCCCCAGATGGCCTTCGCCACCTGCGTCGCATACGCCGTGGCCAGATGTTCGCTCTCCAGGTAGGCGGGAATCGCGTTCTCCGGGTCGTCGTATTCCCCCAGCTTCGTCTCCAGCCGGTCGACGGAATCGTCGCCCTTGAAGTAGTCGAGTTTGACGATCGCCTTCTGATCGTCGGGCAGATCTTCCCACGAACCTTTGATGTCCGAGGCCACTCCGATGCCCAGCCCCGCCGACCGCGGCGGGAACAGCTTGTATGTCGAGTGGTCGAGTTCGACATCGGTGGCCCGCACCCATTGAGTGATCTCTTCGCCGCTGTCGGTCTTGATCACCGCGCGCACATCGAAGTAGTAGTCGCCGTTGATCGGTTCGGGGGCGAACACGCTCCACGACTGTCCCCACAGCGGGATCATGTATTTGGAGAGCAGGTCACCGGGAATCACCTCCCTCGCCGTCGAGGCAGGGGCGATCCACAGGAAGCTGGCGAAGATATGGAACCCTGTGATCGCCATCGCGATGACCATCAGGGTCCGTTTCACCGCCGAACGTCTCCGAGGTGTGACCTCGGTCGGCTCATTGTCCATCTCGGTTCCGGAATTCTCTTGGGAATACGACTGCTGTCACCGCAGGTCCCGCGCCTCATCGGTCGCTTGGCAGATCTCTCGGTGACAACGCACAGTGACTAGGGTACTTCAGCTGTGGCACTGCCCGCCCGGGCAGCGGCAGAATCATTCGCGGTCATCAGACGCACGATGACTTCCGCACGACGACTTGCCGATTCGCGGCGCACGCCCGAGGTCTACTCGGCCGCCCGCAGCCAGGCCTTGACCGCTTCCGTGGAATCGCCGAGCGTCGGCGGTGCCAGTTCGTAGCTGGGCGGGGTCTCGGACAACCGGATCGGGTTGCGGACCGTGGGGATGACGCGATCACCCTGACCCGCCTCGGCGACGGGCTCGAGGCCCAGCGACGATGCCAGGTCCACACCTTGGGCGATCGAGTTGATCGGCGCGCAGGGCAGCCCCGCCTCGGTGAGGATGTCGAACCATTCCTGGTTCGTCTTCTCACTCAGCGCGGCGATGAGCTCGGGTTCGAGGTCATCGCGGTTGACGTTGCGGTCGGCGAAGTTCGCGAACCGTTCATCGGCCGCCCATTCGGGGTGGCCGAGCACCTCGGCCAGCCGGGCGAACTGTTTGTCGTTGCCACACGCGATGATGATCTGGCCCTCGGCAGTGGGCATCGGCTGGTACGGGTAGAGGCTCGGGTGCTTGTTGCCCATCGCCTGCGGAACCACGCCGCCGGCCACGTATGCCGAGGTCTGATTCGCCAGCCCGGACAGCGCCGAGGACAGCAGATTTGTCTCGACCAGCTGACCGGCCCCGGTGTCCTTCCGGTGATTGAGCGCGCCGAGGATGCCGACGGCCGTGTGCAGTCCCGTGATCACGTCGACGACGGCGACACCCGCCTTGACCGGGCCCGACTCCTCGGAGCCGGTGACCGACATGAATCCGGACAGACCCTGGATGAGCAGATCGTAGCCCGGCTGCGGATTGTCGCGGCCGAAACCCGTCACCGAGGCGTAGACGATGCCCGGATTGACCGCGCTGACCGTCTCATAGTCGAGGCCGTACTTCGCCAGTCCCCCGGCCTTGAAGTTCTCCACGAGTACGTCCGCACGAGCGGCGAGCTGCTGGGCGCAGGCGAGGTCGTCGGAGTCCTTGAAATCGAGGACCACGGAGTGCTTGTTCCGGTTCGCCGTGAGGAAATACGTCGCATCATCCCCTCGCCGAGGCGGCGCCCAGTGACGTGTATCGTCCCCGGTCTTCCCCTCCACCTTGATGACCGTGGCACCCAGATCCGCAAGCATCATCGTCGCGTAGGGGCCGGCGAGGACTCGGGAGAAATCGGCCACGATGGTTCCGGCCAGCGGCCCCGTCCCCTGCCGTCCGAATGCTGCGTCTGCTGCTGACACTTGATGCCTCCTTTGGCACGTTCTGCTTGCCTGTTCTTCGCCTGACTATACGGAATCGACATGGCCGCCCTGGCCTGTGGGGTGAGCGTCCGCGGAAACGAGCCGAGAGCCGGGCGGGCGGCAACGAAATCCGTCGACCGCCTCGGCGAGATTCTGGCTACACTCGGCTCAGCGACAGTCCACCAGCGAAGGGACGAACGATGACGTTGCACATGCCGGCGGAGACCGCCGCCCAGGACCGAGTCTGGATGGCGTTCCCGTCCTCTGGCTACGCGCTCGGCGACACGGAAGCCGAGGCCGAGGCGGCACGCGCCACGTGGGCCGCAGTTGCCCGCGCCACCAGCGAATTCACCCCTGTCACGGTCGTCGTGACCAGTGCACAGACCGATCATGCCAAGCGCCACCTCGGCGAGGGGATCAACCACGAGATCACGCTCGTCAACGCCGAACTCGATGATGCGTGGATGCGCGATATCGGGCCGAGCTTCGTCGTCGACGAGGCGGGTGCGCTGCACGCTGTGGACTGGGTGTTCAACGGGTGGGGCGCGCAGGAGTGGGCGACGTGGGATCACGATGAGCGCATCGGAGAATTCGTCGCGGGCCTCGCCGGGACTCCCGTGGTGTCCTCGGATCTGCGCAACGAAGGCGGCGGATTCCACGTCGACGGTCAGGGCACGGTGCTCGCCACGCGCAGCGTCCAGCTCGACCCCGGCCGCAATCCGGGACTGACCGAAGCCGATGTGGAAGCCGAATTCGCGCGCACGATCGGGGCGAAGAAGGTCATCTGGCTCGACCGCGGACTCCACCGGGACAATCAGACCTTCGGCACCCGTGGACACGTCGACATAGTCGCCGCGATGCCCAGCCCCGGCGTCGTCCTCGTCCACGATCAGCGCAATCCCGAACATCCGGACTTCGAATTCAGTCGCGCACTCAAGGAGCAGTTCGCGGCCGAGACCGCCGCCGACGGCACGCCCTTCGAGGTGGTGCCGATCCCGGCTCCCGAGGTGCTGCGTGACGAAGAAGGGTGGGTCGACTACTCGTATGTCAATCACCTCGTCACCAATGGCGGGGTCATCGCCTGCACCTTCGACGATCCGATGGACGCCGAGGCGGCAGCCGTGCTCGAGCGCGTCTACCCGGGGCGGAAGGTCGTCGGGGTCGATGCACGCGAACTCTTCGCCCGCGGCGGCGGAATCCACTGCATCACCCAGCAGCAGCCGAGCCTCGGCTGAGTCGAGTCTCGGCTGAGTCGAGCTGGGACCTGCTGCAGGTCCCACTTTCCAACCCCGGGCCGCGCGTGCCGAGCCGGGATCCCGCGTGCCGAACCCGGGATCGTCGAGAATCTGCGATGACGGCGCGGGTGAATCCATACCCGTACGAGCACGACTCGGTATAAGCTGGATCTTGAGGGCACAGTGCCCGTGCGCTGCCACATCGTTGCCCGGACCTGCGTCGCACAGCAGAGCCGAATACGGTGACGTCGAGTTGCGAAGAGGAGCAAGACCATGAAGAAGAGATTGATTCTCCTGGCCGGTCTCGGAGTCGGATTCATTCTGGGATCACGCACCGGGCGCCAGAGCTACGAACGGCTGAAGGCCCAGGCTCAGGATCTGTGGACCGACCCGCGCGTCCAGGACACCGTCGAGAAGGCCAACCAGTCTATCCGCGAGAAGTCGCCGGCAGTCGCCGATGCCGTTCAGACCGCGGCCGACAAGGTCAACGCCGCCGCTGCCACGAACACTCCCGTCTCCGAATTCGACGGCGACGAGGACTCGACTGGTGCGAAGGCAGACACGACCGCGAAGAGCACCACCGCCGCGCAGGAAGCAGCGAAGTCGAACACCACGGCTAAGCACAAACCGTCGCCGAAGGCCCAGGATTCGATCACCGATCCGGAGCGTCACCTCGACGACGAAGGACCGGCAGGAGCCGCCGACGACGACTGAGCAACGGCAGACGGGCTGAGTCAGTCGGCAACAGCCCAGGAAAAGGTGAACAGCCCATGTTTGAAACAGGGCTGTTCACCTTTTTCTGGGCTGTTCGCAGAATCCGCCGCTGGTGGGCCGGTGCCTACAGCAGCGAGCTCGTCAGGCGGGCCACGTTCTCCAGATACTTCTTCAGCAGCGGCCGCGCCTGCCACTCCTCCGCATTGAGCTCCACCGAATTCGGTGCATAGCGTTCGGCTTCGAGGTCGTACATGCGCTGCGTGAATTCCTTGTTGACGATGAAGAGCGTGACCTCGAGGTTCATTGCGAAGGACCTCTCGTCCATATTCGACGAGCCGATGATCGAGACCTCGTCGTCGATCATGAGGAACTTCGAGTGCAGCACCGTCGGAGCGTGGTACATGAAGATCCGCACCCCGGCGCGCACCAACTCGTCATAGTACGACTGCTGCGCCTTGTGGGTCAGCCAATGGTCGCTCGTCTCGCCGACGTACAGACGCACATCGACTCCCGATCTGGCCTCGGTCGTCAGCGCGTGCAGCAGGGACTCGTCGGGCACGAAATACGGCGAGCAGACGACGACGCGACGATTCGCGTTGTAGATGAGGTGGTTGAACAGGCGCAGATTGTTCTCGTCCTCGAAGCCCGGACCCGACGGCACGATCTGCGCCTGGACGCCGCCGAATTCGGGGGCCTCGAGCTCGAAGCTGTCGGGTTCGTCGAGGATCTCGTCGGTCTCCGAATACCAGTCGGTGATGAACACGGCATCGAGCTCTTCGACGACCGGCCCACGACATTCCACCGACAGGTCCTTCCACTGGAAGCCCTTCCTGCGGTTGCGGGCCTTGTTGTAGGTGCGGTCGATGATGTTCTGCGAACCGGTGAACGCGACCTCCCCGTCGACGACGAGGATCTTGCGGTGATTGCGCAGGTCGGGCCGCTGGTATTCGCCCCTCCAGGGGCGGATCGGCAGGGCACGGCGCCAGCTGATGCCCGAACCGTCGAGCTTCTTCACCAGTTCCGAGTAGCCCGGGTAGCCCAGCGATCCCACATGGTCGATGAGGACCCGCACACTCACACCGCGCCGGTGCGCGGCCAGCAGCGATTCGAGCAGCCGCCTCGTCGTGTCATCGATGGCGACGATGTAGAACTCGAAGTGGACGAACCGCTGTGCTCGGTCGACGGCATCGGCCATCGCCTCCATGCAGGCGTGGTTGTCGACGTGGAGGTCGAAGGAGTTGCCGTGGGTCATCGGCAGGGCACCGAGATCGAAGTTGAGCTGCGCTGCGGTGCTCAGCGGTTCGGGCATATGGTCCTGGCGTCCGACGATCGCCTGGTGGCGGATCTGATCGCGGAAGAGGTCATTCATCTTCGACTGTTTGTCCCGCCGCCGCTTCGGCAGCTTCGACGATCCCAGCAGCAGGAACGCCGCAATGCCCACATAAGGGATGAGGAAGATCGCAAGCAGCCAGCCCAGCGCGACCGACGGCCTGCGATTGTGCGGAATCCACCCGAGCGCGATGATGCGGATGATCATGTCGACCAACAGCAGGATGACGATCAGCCAGTTCGGCCAAGCCTGATTGATGTTGAAGAACGGATAGATCCCGAAACTGCTCATATAGTGCCCGTTCAGCCCCGCCCTGTTCGTCACCGGTTGGGTTATCGGCCTCAGATGGAGGATGTCAGATTGCCATCCATCGTATCCTGCCCGCCCCGCGCGCACTCGCCCCACCCCGCCATCGGCCCTCTGCCCGAGCCCGGGCATACTGGAAGCAGACATCAATTGCTGAGAGCGAAGGTGCTGAATGTGATTCGAGACATCAACCCCGAAGGCTCCGACCGTTCGGATACCGCCGACAGCGCGAGCCGCGGTCCCGATATCGCCGACGCCGAGGCGGTCCCGATCAGGCCCGCCGTCAGCGTGCTCATGCTCCGCGACGGGGAAGAGGGTGTCGAGGTGTTCGTCCAGCACCGGGTGTCGACGATGGATTTCGCCGCCGGCGTCGTCGTCTTCCCCGGCGGTCGCGTCGACCCTGTCGATGCGACGATCGCACCGACCATCGCCGTCCCCGATCCGCAGGTGCACACCTCCGCATGGTCCGATTCGACCATCGCCGAGGATGCCGAGGGTTGGCGCGTCCTGCTCGCCACCGCTGTGCGCGAGGTCGAGGAGGAGACGGGCGCGGTCCTCGACCCGGCCGGGCTCAAGCCGTGGGCGAACTGGGTGACTCCCTTGGGTCGGCCCAAACGCTTCGATACGTACTTCTATACGATCGCGGCTCCCGAGCTCGCCGCCGCCCAGCATCAGACGACGGAGGCGCACACGAGCGAGTGGCGCTCGGTGACCGGGATCCTCGCAGACGAGGGAGCCGGACGGCTGAAGCTCATGCGTCCGACGTTCGTGCTGCTGCGTGAGCTCGCGGAATTCTCCACCGTCGCCGAGGCGATCACCGCCGAGAGGATCATCGATCCAGTCCGCCCGGAGTTCCCCTCCAACCGCGGTTCTTAGGTCACCTCATTCGCCTGAGTCCGACTTCCCGCGCCTGAGTCCAGGATCCCGCTGTTCGCAGCAGGACCCTGGCGATCTCGACCTCAGCCCTTGGCGCGGGCCTTCATCGCGGCCAGGCGAGAGGCGACGACCTGCTTCTGCTCGTCGGTGCCCAACAGCGCGGCGAGCGCTTCCTGTTCGGCGTCGAGTCCGGTGCTGAAGTCGGAGTCATAGGACAGGTCGACGAGCCGCTTCGCCCACACCAGTGCCGACCGTGACTGGCCCGCGATCTGCCTTGCCAGTTCGAGAGCACGAGCCAGAGGGTCCTCGGCGATCTCTTCGACGAGGCCGATGCGCAGGGCTTCTTCGGCACCGATCGTGACGGCGGTGACGATGAGCTTCTTCGCCTGAGCCGGTCCCACGAGTCGCGGCAGCAGCTGGGTGCCGCACATATCGGGGATGATCCCCCAATTGAGTTCCATGAGTGAGAGCTTCGCATCTGGTCCGGCCACACGCATGTCCGCGCCGAGGGCGATCTGCAGCCCGCCGCCGAGCGCCGCCCCGCGTACCGCCGCGATGACCGGAACCTCGACGAGCGACCATACGTGCACGGCTTTCTGCGCCAGGGCCCGGGCCGAACCGAGCCGCTCGCCGATATCGACGGCGGTGGCCACGGAACCCGCCGCTTCCGGTTCACCGGCACCGGCGGCCTGCTCGGCCGCTTCCTCAGCGAATGAGCGGGTCGCTGCTCCGGCCTCGGCGATCCGGGCCATCTCGGTGAAGTCGAGACCGGCGCTGAAGGCACGACCGCGACCGGACAGGACCACGGCCTTGACTTCGCTCGAACCTTTAAGTGCCAGCCCCGCCTCGACGAGGTCTTCGAAGACCTCGCGGGTGAGCGAATTGAGCTTGTCGGCACGGTCGATCTCGACGTGGGCGACGCCGTCGGTGATCGCGTAGACGACGGTCGAGTTGGTGGTCTCGGACATGATCTGGCCTTTCGACGACGATGCCGGCGCGGAAGCCACCGGCGGTTAGGGAACATGACGCAGCCGCAGGCGACAGGCCACCGACGCCGGCGACACTGAACGAGCGATCAGCTGCGTTTCCTGAAGCCTAGCGGAGCACCGGTCAGGGTCAAGACGAAGACCACGATGAGGGAGCTCGCGCACATGGCGACGACTCCCGGCCAAGCGAAGTCGGCGAAGAGGACCGCCGAGAGCCAGGCGCCGAGGCTCGTGCCCAGGTAGTAGACGGTGAGGTAGATGGCTGCGGACCGGGTCGAGTCGACTCCCGGCCGGGCGGCACTCGCCGCCGCGGAGGCACCCGTATGCCCAAGGAAGAATCCGGCGGTGAGCAGCGACATGCCGATGATGATCACCACGAGCGAATCGACCAGAGTCAGCCCCGCACCGGCGAGCGCGATGACCATTCCCGCCAGGGTGATCCGAGTGCGTGGGTACTTCGTGGCCAAGCGGCCGTAATACGTGGTGACGACGGTGCCGACGAGGTAGATGAGGAAGAACAGCGCGACTGCGCCCTCGCTCAGGTGCCACGGATCCTGCTGGAGGCGGGTGCCGAGCATCGTGAACGATCCGCCGAAGACGATCATGCACAGGAACCCGGTGAGGTAGATCCTCCACAGACCTCCGCGCAGCGGAATCGCTCGCCGAGGCGGCTGCGCGCTCCCAGCCCCACCGTCGTCGGCGGCGTCGCCGGCAGAGTCGGCATCGTCGTCGACAGACCCATCGGTGGCGGCCGGGACGCCGTCACCGTCGGCGAGAGCATTGCTGGCACTTCCGTCACCTGCGGTGACAGCGTCAGGGTCGGCCGCCTCGGTGAGGGTGGGATTCGTGTCGGACGGAATGGAGTCGTCCGTGTCGAGGACAGCCCGGCTGCGGGCGGTGGAGAAGAGATCGTGGCGCAGCAGCCAGACGACGATGAGCCCGAAGATCAGCGACACGACCGCGGTGAACGCAAGCCCACCGTGCCAGCCGAGGAATTCCGACGCCAGCCCGGTGAGCAACCTCGAGCAGAGCCCGCCGATCGTGTTGCCGGCGATGTAGACCCCGATCGCCCCGGGCAGCGCGGCCGGCGGCAGACGAAGCGACAGATAGGCCATGGCCGTGGCCGGCACCGAGGCGATCGCCAGTCCCTGGAGGAACCGGACGACGATGAGCAGCTCCGGGGTCGGAGTGAAGGGAAGGACGAGCGCGAGGATCGCCGCGACGATCACCCCAGCACCGATCTGGCGGGCGTGGCCGATCCGCGGGGCGAGCATGGAGAAGGGAATGAGGAAACAGGCCATGGCCACGTTCGTCGCGGACACGGTCAGGCTCGCCGTCGGACCGTCGATTCCGTAGGCGTCGCGGATCGCCGGCAGCAGGCCCTGGGTCTCGTAGAGGACGAGGAAGACGGAGACTCCCGCGAGGAAGACCGCGGCTACGGTACGCCGAGTGCTCGTCGGACTCGGCTCACCTGTGCTCATGAGCCCTACGCTATGCCTCCGGCATTCGCGGCTCAAACGATTCCGGGTCCCGGACCGTGTGAGTCCGGACACCGCGGGTGGCTGTGGGCACCCGACGCCGGTGTGCCCCGCGTGTACCTGCGGGATCGCACAGCACCGCGGGGATGCGGAGGATAACCCCATCGCGGAGGCGGCCCTGCGACTTCTAGGCTGAAGACCATAAGTTCGACGAGCAGTGAATGGACGTGCCAGCGATGACGGCGACCAGCGAGATTCCCGCACTCAGCGCAGACCCCGCGAACCGCTCTGCCGCACCCTCTGACTCACCCTTTGCTCCACAGAACCCAGCCGCGCCCTCCCCCGGTGTCCCCACCTCGTCCCTGGAATCGCTTGCGCCTTCCGAAAGCCAGCCCGCGGACGCGCCCGGCAACCGCTCCTTCGTCATCACCTGGCTGCTGTCGATGATCTTCGGGGTCCTCGGTCTTGATCGGTTCTACACCGGCCGATACCTCACGGGCGCGCTCAAGCTGCTCAGCCTCGGCGGGCTGGGGATCTGGTGGCTCATCGATCTCGGCATCGTTCTCGCCGGCGGCCTGCGCTATCGGCGGGAGCCGCTGCGCGGTTACGCGCAGGACAAGGAGATCGCGTGGATCGCCACCGGATTCACCCTCATCGTCGCCTATTCGATGCAGGTCGACGAGCTCGTGACAACGCTGCTCGGCAGCCTCTTCTGAGACGATCCAGCCTCCGGTTCTGATGCGTCTCGGCAGCCCGTTCTGAGACGGTTCGCCGACAGTTCACGACTGTCTCAGGTCTGCCTTTCCTGAAAACTGCACGTTCTCGGTCTAGGCTCGAGATCAGGACAGTTCAAGGAGGCACAATGAAACGGCAATTCCCCATTGTCCGGATGGTCACCGGCGAATCGGCAGGCAAGCAGATCGCCGGAGCGGCGGCGGCCGCCTCGGCGCTCGGACTCGGCGCACTCGCCGCATGGGATCTCACGCAGAAGAAGCACTCGATCCTGCGCAACTATCCGATCGCCGGGCACGCTCGATTCCTGTTGGAGTCGATCCGACCGGAGATCCAGCAGTACTTCATCGAACGCAATTGGGACGGGCGCCCGTTCAATCGCGACACCCGCACCACCATCTACGAACGAGCCAAAGGCACCCACTCGGAACACGCGTTCGGCACCGAGCACGATGTCGACCGCGCCGGCTACGAGGCGCTCATGCACTCGAACATGCCGATCCCCAATCCGCCCAGGCCACCGCGCGTGCGCATCGGCGGTGACGAGTGCACTCAGCCCTACGACATCTCGCTGCTCAACGTCTCGGCCATGAGCTTCGGCTCACTGAGCAACAACGCCATCCGAGCCCTGAACAAGGGTGCGGCGCTGGGCGGATTCGCCCACGACACCGGTGAGGGATCGATCTCGCCGTATCACCGTGAGCACGGCGGCGACCTCATCTGGGAGCTCGGCACCGGATACTTCGGCGCCCGCACCCCCGAAGGAGAATTCTCCCCCGAGATCTTCGCCGAGAAGGCGCAGGACCCGCAGGTGAAGATGGTCTCGCTCAAGCTCTCCCAGGGTGCGAAGCCGGGCATCGGCGGCGTGCTGCCCGGGCCGAAGGTCACCGAGGAGATCTCCGAGATCCGCGGCATCCCCGTCGGCCAGACCTGTATCAGCCCTCCCGGACACACGGTGTTCTCGACTCCGATCGAGCTGCTCGAGTTCATCCGGCAGATGCGTGAGCTCTCCGGCGGCAAACCCGCCGGATTCAAACTGTGCATCGGCTCGCGCACGGAGTTCCTCTCGATCGTCAAGGCTATGGTGGAGACGAAAATCCTGCCGGACTTCATCATCGTCGACGGCTCCGAGGGCGGCACGGGTGCTGCACCATTGGAGTTCGAGGACAATGTCGGTCTGCCTCTGACCCAGGGGCTGATGATCGTCCACAACGCGCTCGTCGGCGCGGGCCTGCGGAAGCAGATCAAGGTCGGCGCCTCGGGCAAGATCGCCACCGGCACTGATATCGTCAAACGCCTCATCCAGGGTGCGGACTTCACGAACTCCGCCCGCGCGATGATGATGGCAGTCGGCTGCATCCAGGCCCAGGCCTGCCACACGGGCAAATGCCCCGTCGGCGTCGCCACACAGGATCCGCGGCGAGCGCGCGCCATCGACGTGCCCACCAAGGCCGATCGTGTGCGCAACTACCACGACGGAGTCGTCGCCGAGGCGGTCCGCCTCATGGCATCGATGGGTGCGGCCGCACCGGACGAGCTGGAGCCGACGATGCTGCGACGCAATGTCTCGGCCTCGGAATCCTGGTCCTATGCTCGCCTCTACGACTGGCTGAAGCCCGGCGAGCTCCTTGATGACACCCCCTCGGAGTGGGCCGACGACTGGGCTACGGCCCGCGCGGACACGTTCTCGATCCCCCGCGGACACAGCCGCTGAGCGAGAGGATTCCTATGACCACGCTTGTCCTTCTCCACTCGGCGCTGGGGCGGACGTCCGGGATGGACGCCATCGCCGAACGCTTCGCCCTCGCCGGGCATGCCGTCCACACTCCCGACGTCTACGCAGGCAGGACCTTCGACGACGCAGAATCGGGAGTCGCCCACTCCCAGGAGCTCGGGTTCTCGACCCTCGTCGATCGGGTGAAGGACGCCTGCGAGGACCTCGGCGACGATCTCGTCTTCGGCGGATTCTCGCTGGGGGCCGCCCTCGCTCAGCAGATGGGCAAGAACGATCCGCGTGCCCGCGGCGTCCTGCTCTTCCACGGCGGCGGCTTCCCGAAGCCGACGCGCTGGCAGGCCGGGGTTCCGGTGCAGGCTCATTTCGCCGTCGATGACTCCTGGCGCAGCCCGGGAACGATTGAGACGCTCATGGAGTCTGCGACCAAGGCGGGTGCGCAGGCGGAGTACTTCCTCTACCCGGGCAGCACCCACCTGTTCAGCGACCCGACCACCCCGGACTACCGCGAAGACAGCGCAGAACTGCTCTACGAACGAGCTTTGGCTTTCCTCGACCGTTTCTGAAGTCCACTTCCCGGCTCCGGGACGCCCTTGCACGCAGACCATCGGTTGTCCAGCCTCGTCCACGCTGGCGGGCGCGGCCCGCCCATGTCACAGTCGGCCGCCTCACCCCATGACGAGGCCGTTGTCGACGATGAGGTTCTGGCCGGTCACCGCACGCGAGGCGGGAGAGGCGAAGAACACCACCGCCGAGGCGAAGTCCTCCGGAGTCGTCACCCGTCGCAGCGCACTGGCGGCCGCGATCTGGTCGAAGACCTCTTCGGGTGTCGCCGAGGACGCATCGGTGGTGCGCAGCAATCCGCCGGAGACCATGTTCACCCGCACCCCGGCCGGGCCGAGATCCTTCGCGAACGTCCTGGTCAGCGACAGCAGCGCCGCCTTGCCTGCCGTGTAGTCGTGGTACGGCACGACCGGGTCCTGGAACAGGTTGGTGCCGATGTTGATGACGCGGCCGGAACCGAGCTCGCGGAAACCGTGCATCGCGGCCTGGATCGTGTTGACCGCACCTTCGACCGAACCGCGGAACTGATCGGCGAAATCCGAATAGTCGATCTCGTCGGCCGGTTGGCGTTCATCGCCGTTGAACGAGAAATCTGCGAGAGCGTTGTTGACCACAGTGGATACGGGAGTACCGAACTCGGCGGCCGCGGTTTCGAACATGGCATCGACGGCGCGGGAGTCCGTGACATCGGCCTCGATGGCCACGGCACGTCCACCGCGAGCGCGGACCGCCTCGGCGAGCTCTTCTGCAGTCTCGGCAGAGTACCGGTAGTTGATGACCAGGGCCGCACCCTCGGGCGCGAAGGCCTTCGCGATCGCAGCGCCCAGGCCGCGTCCGGACCCGGTGACGAGCACGACCTGCTCATCGAGTGGCAGAGCCTCGGAGGTGAATGCCTGTGGGTTGCTCATCGCGTGTCTCCTTCGGACGTCGGTGGGCGGATCCTGACCCCACCATACCCAGGAACCGCCAGCACCGAGGCCGAGCGCCGCGAGACGGTCTGCAGCGCGACAGATGTTGGGTCGATCCACGGTGATGTCGCGGCTCAGAACACCGTGGATCGACCAGCAAATCGCTGCGAACCGCGCGCACATGGGCCACGGAACGTGCTCTGAGCGGCATGAGTCCATAGACTGAAAAGAAGACCACCGTTGTCCATCCCCAGGAAGTCACCCTTATGAACGAGCTCGGCGCCGGCATCTCCATCGGAGTCCTCGCGGCTCTCGTCGTCTTCGTCATCTACTTCATCGGAGCGAAGCTCGGACGATGGCAGCCCAGGAACCCCGCCAGTGGAGGCGGCGCCCAGGGCGGCTACCCGCAGACTCAGGGATACGGCCAAAACCCCTACGGCCAGCCCGGCTACAACCAGTCCGGTCGCCCGTGGAGCAGCGAGGATGAGACCCGCGTTCTTCCCAGCAACGCGCAGGGCTACAACGCACAGGGCTACGACGACGACGCCGATCTGCCGCGAGCGACGAAGAACGAACTCGCCGCCAACGTCCAGCACTCCGGCCAGATGATCGAGGCCAACCGACGGGCTGCCACCGCGGCCAACGGCGACACCGTCGCAGTGTTCACCTACATCCTCGGTGCCGCACTCATCGCCGTCGTCGCCTTCGTGTTCTTCAACAACCTGCTGCTGCCGGCCACCATCGGCGCGTTGACAGGCGCGATCATCTGCGTGGCTCTCTCGGCGACCTACACGATCAAGCACCTGGACTTCTGGCCGGACAATGCGACGATCTCGATCGTCAACCTGCTCGTCGCCCTGGCCGCGTCGATCTTCATGTACATCGGGTCCGTGCAGACGGTGCGCGACAACATCAGCCTGTCCACGATCACCGACTCGTTCGACGCCCTGCCCTTCGGCGACGGCTTCTCCGCCTTCGCCGTGGCCATCGGCGACCGGGTGGTGACGTTCTTCAAGGACTTCGGCTTCTTCGGCTTCGTGTTCCTGCTGTTCATGGGCATCGGCTGCATCATCGTCTTCACCCTCGCCGCTAAGTCGCTCGTCGACGTCATGGATTGGCGGATCTTCGCCCAGTTCGGCCACAACGTCACCGATCGTCCTATGTCGTATTCGCGTGCCGTGCGCTTCCAGACGTCGAAGGTCTCGCACACTGTGACCTCGCTCGTTCTCGCCGTCATCGCTGTGCTCGCCGCCACAGGATTGCTCTATGACGGCTTCACTTGGTTCACACGCTGATGAACATCTCAGAAACCGGGCGGTAAGATAGGTCCGGAATTCCCCCGTCGTGACGCGTCACGCGCGCGCCTCTGCGGCCGATATCGACACCGACGAACGACCCGAAAAGGGATGAGTACTTCAATTGGCGAATGGCAATGCAACATTTCGGCACTCGAACGTGGCCCTGCTCGGCCTGACCGAGACCCTGGCCCCGAACGAAGTGACCTCGCAGGAATTCGACGAGCGCCTCGCCGATACGCTGTCATCCCTCAACCTGCCGCAGGGTCTGCTCCAACGAGTCGCCGGTGTGTACGCCCGCCGCAACTGGGATGAGCCCCACCAGTTCGCCGATGGTGCGATCACGGCCGGAAAGAAGGCCCTCGCCGAGGCGGGGGTCCCTCCCGACGCCATCGGACTGATGGTCAACACCTCCGTGACCCGCGAACACCTGGAACCGTCCGTGGCCGTCGGCGTCCACGCCGGCATCGGACTCGGCCCCCAGGCGATGAACTTCGACATCGCCAACGCCTGCCTCGGATTCGTCAACGGAATGACCCTGGCCGCGAACATGATCGACGCCGGGCAGATCGAATACGCCCTCATCGTCGCCGGCGAAGACGCCTCCCGTGTTCAGGAGGCGACGCTGCGTCGCCTCAACCGTCCGGACATCACCCGCGAGGAATACCTCAACGAATTCGCGTCTCTGACCCTGGGTTCCGGCGCTGCCGCCGCCGTCCTCGGCCCTGCCGACAAACATCCGGAGGGCCACCGCATCCTCGGCGGCATCACCCGTGCGGCCACCCAGCATCACGAACTGTGCGTCGGCGACCACAACGGAATGTTCACCGACACGAAGGGCCTGCTCTCCGGCGGCATGGAACTCGTCGTCGCCGCGTGGGAGGAAGCCCACGAGACCGGTTGGGACTGGCGGGAGATGGACCGCTACGTCATGCACCAGGTCTCCGATGTGCACACGAATTCGATCACGAAGGCCGCGAACCTCGATCCCGACCGGATCCCCGTGAGCTATCCGGAGCTGGGCAACGTCGGCCCCGCTTCCCTGCCCATCACCCTGTCCCGTGAGGCCGAGAACCTCAAACCCGGCGACCGCATCCTGTGCATGGGCGTCGGCTCCGGACTCAACACCGCCATGACCGAGATCGAGTGGTAGAGACTTCATGAGATTTCCTGCACGGCCGGCCACGACTCCCCCGCAGCTGCCCGAGTGGGACCCCGCCTGGTCCCGAATCGTCGAGGCGGAAACCTCCGATGGGACGCACGCGTTCCATGTGCTCGACACACTGCCCGCCCTGACCGCTGCCGGGGTGGAGCCGGCGGGCACGATCGTCGCCCTCCACGGCAACCCGACCTGGTCGTATCTGTGGCGCAGGCTGGCGCAGGCCACCATCGATGCCGCGCAGTCCGGCGGCCGCGCTTGGCGGCTCATCGCCCCCGACCAGCTCGAGATGGGCTTCTCCGAACGGCTCGCCCACTCCTCGATGCCGGCCCCGAAATCCGCAGAGGTCCGTCGCATCGCCGATCGCATCAGCGATTTCGATGCGGTCGTCTCAAACCTGTTCGCCGAGGTGGCCGCCACCGGATCCGCCACCCACCCGATCGTGACGATCGGTCACGACTGGGGCGGAGTCCTCTCCCTCGGCTGGGCCGCCAGGAACACCGAACTGGTGTCCGCGGCGATCAGCCTCAACACGGCCGTCCACCAGCCCGAGGACGCCCCGGTGCCCGCGCCGCTGCGCGCGACCCTGGCCGGGCCCATGCTGCCTGCGGCCACCGTTCTCACCGACGGTTTCCTGCGCGTCACCCTCGCTTTGGGTGACCTCGATGCCGAGATCAAGAACGCCTTCCACGCCCCGTACCGGAGGGCAGAGGACCGGTGGGCGATCGGCAACTTCGTCGCCGATATCCCCGTCGATGGCACTCATGCCTCCGATCCCGAACTCCAGCGCATCGGCCAGGACATCGCTGCCTTCGACAAGCCGGCCCTGCTCGTCTGGGGCCCGAAGGATCCGGTGTTCCTCGAACGCTATCTGCGCGACCTGCGCGAGCGCCTGCCGCAGGCCGATGTGCACCGATTCGAAACGGCCTCCCACCTCGTCAGCGAAGACCACGACGTGCCCGGTCTCGTCCTCGACTGGTTGAGCGCCCAGTTCGATGCGCCCACCACCGCGAACACCCCCACCGAGGCGGCCCCCGCGAAGGGATCGTCCGAGCGGAAGGGCACGGCCGCCTCGGCGACGGGATCGATCCCTGCCGCCGCCGGCTCAGCGTCCGAGGCTGATTTCCGCGCGGTGACGGCGATCCTCGATGCCCGCCGTGACGACGAGGCGATCGCCTCGGTCGACTTCGCGCAGAATCCGGCGCAGCAGATCACCTGGCGCCACCTGTGGCACGTCACCACGTCGATCGCGAACGGACTGCTCGACCTCGGCGTGAAGCCCGGGGACCGGGTGTCCATGCTTGTGCCTCCGGGCAACAATCTCACCGCCGCCCTCTATGCGTGCCTGAAGATCGGTGCGGTCGCCGTCGTCGCCGATGCCGGACTCGGCCCGAAGGGAATGACCAGGGCGATCACCTCGGCCGATCCGCAGTGGATCATCGGCGAACTGCCCGGACTCGCTCTGGCCCGCGCCTTCGGCTGGCCGGGACGACGCATCTCCGTGCGTCCGCTCGGACCTGTGCGCTCGCGGATGTTCAAGGCGGAGACGAGCCTGACCGAGCTCTCCCGCACCCCGCACCGGGCCGAGCTGCCGACCCCGGAACCGGATGCCGATGCGGCGATCCTCTTCACCTCCGGGTCGACGGGACCGGCGAAGGGCGTGCGCTATACGCATGCGGACATCTCCGCGCTGGCGGCCGTGCTGACCAGGACCTTCAACGTCACCGAAGGCACCGGGCTGGTGGCTGGATTCCCACCGTTCGCCCTGTTGGGACCGGCCATCGGGGCCACCTCGGTGACTCCGGACATGTCGGTGACGAAACCGAAGACGCTCACGGCCACAGCGATCGCCGATGCGATCATCGCCGGACGGGCCACCATGGTCTTCGCCTCCCCGGCCGCATACACGAATGTCGCCGCGACCGCCGGCGAGCTCGACAAGCAGCAGCGGGAAGCGTGCGCCGGGGTCGAACTCGTGCTCTCGGCGGGTGCGCCCGTGCCGCTGGAGCTCATGGATGCCATCGCCGAGGTGTTCCCGAACGCGTCCATCCACTCCCCCTATGGCATGACCGAGGGGCTCCTGCTTACCGACATCGACCGTGACGGCGTGGCCGCCGCCGATGCCACCGGTAGCCTCGGGGTCTGCGTGGGGCAGCCGATCGACGGCGTCGAACTCGCTCTGGCCCCCATCGATGAGTCGGGACGTTCGGCCGATGAGCTGCTCCAAGGTGCGGCCGCGCAGGGCCGCCTCGGCGAATTCGTCGTCAGTGCCGCCCATATCAAGTCCGGCTACGACAATCTGTGGCGCACCACTGCGGATTCGGCGCGTGATGATCTGCACGGTCTGGCCTGGCACCGCACGAACGACATCGGCCACATCGATGAGAACGGTCGTGTGTGGCTCGAGGGACGTCTGCAGCATGTCGTCACGACTCCGCGCGGGCCGGTCGGGCCCGGAGGCCTTGAAGCGCTCATCGACGCCGATGCGCAAGTCAGCCGCAGCTCGGTCGTCGGCATCGGTCCCGTCGGCACCCAGGCCCTTGTGGCCGTGCTCGATGCTGAGGGCACCTCGCTGTCTCCCGGTCTGGCGCCCTTGGACCTGACGGCGCGCCTGCGGGAGAAGGTCGCCGAGGCGGTCGGTCATGATCTGACCGCGGTGCTCGTGGCACCCGAGTTCCCCACCGACATCCGCCACAATTCGAAGATCGACCGCTCCCGCCTCGCCGCCTGGGCCGACAGCGTCCTGGCTGGTGGGCCGGTGCGGGGAAGCTTCTAGAGGCATCGCCGATATCTGCGCCACCCCCGAATCTGCGTCGTCCCCGTTCACGAGGAGCTGAAGTGAGAATCACCGTCACCGGAGCCTCCGGGCTGCTCGGTTCGTCCGTCGCGCGTGCGCTCGTCAACGCCGGTCACGAGGTCACCACTCTGCAGCGTCGCCCCTCAGGGGTCGACGGTGCCGTCGATGTCATCGGTTCGGTGACCGATGCGGCCGCCGTCGATCAGGCCGTCACCGGCGCCGAGGCGGTCGTTCATTTGGCCGCGAAGGTGTCCATGATGGGTGATCCCAAGGATTTCGAGGCCGTGAACATCGGCGGGACCTGCACACTCGTCGATGCGGCGCGGGCCGCCGGCGTGCAGCGTCTGGTCCATATCTCATCTCCTTCAGTGGCGCATACCGGTGAGTCGATCATCGGCGACGGTGCCGAACCGGCGTCTCCGGAGTCTGCGCGCGGCGAGTATGCGCGGACGAAGGGCGCCGGTGAGCGGATTGCTCTGGGCGCGGACTCGTCCGACTTCCGGGTGCTCGTCCTGCGTCCGCACCTCATGTGGGGTCCGGGTGATACCCAGCTCACTGAACGGGTCATCGACCGTGCCCGATCGGGACGGATGCCGGTGCTCGGTTCGGGAGCGGCGCTGGTCGACACCCTGTTCGTCGACAATGCGGTGGAGGCGATCGCCGCTGCGGTGACCGCGGTCGATTCCACCCATGGTGAGGCACTGGTGGTGACGAACGGTCAGCCTCGGCCGATCGGTGAGCTGATGTCACGCATCGCGATCGCCGGCGGTGCGGCGGAGCCGAAGCTGCGCATTCCGGTGGCACCGGCGCTGGCAGCAGGGTCTGTGGTCGAAAAGGTGTGGGAGTTCGGAGAGCATGACGACGAACCGCCGTTGACGAGGTTCCTCGCCGAACAGCTGTCGACCGCGCATTGGTTCGATCAGCGGCGGACGCAGGAAGTCCTCGGTTGGGCTCCCCGAGTCAGCATCGAAGAGGGGCTGGAGAAGTTGGCACAGCACTACCGGCCCTGATCAGCGCGGAGGGATCTGATGCTCGTCGAGCTGGATCGCCTTCGACGGGCACAGGTACTCTGCTGCCCGGACGGCCTCCCGCTGCGATTCGGGAGGTGACGTGTCGTTGAGCTTCGCAAATCCCTCATTCTCATCTGGGTTCGAAAAGACTTCGGGCGCGACGAATCCGCAATTGCCGGACGCAACGCACATGCTCGAATGCAGTGTGATCTTCATCGGTTCGCTCCTGAGTGGTGGATGCGGCACATCGGTTTGAGGATCAGGCATGGACGTCACCCTCGGTATCGTCGCACGAGCGGACAGGTGTAGGGATCCTGTCCTCTCACGCCGACCTGGCTGAGATAGGCGACAACCGTGGCCGCTGCCTCGGTCAGTGTCCTCTCCGTGTACGGGATGTCGTAGCGGGCGCAGCGCTCGCGGACGATCGTCTGCATCTTCGGGAGGCTGGTGCGCGGCGCGGCCGGGAACAGGTGATGTTCGATCTGGAACTGCAGACCGCCGAGGAAGAATCGTGCCACCGGCCCGTCCTTGATATTCCTGGACATGACCACCTGCCTGCGCAGGAAGTCGATGTGGATTCCCTTCTCGACGGTGGGCATCCCGATGTGGTTGAGGGCGAAGGCCCCACCGAGAAGGATCCCGAAGAAGCCGACCTGCACACCGAAGAACGCGCACGCCATGCCGAATGGCAGCACAACGAAGAGAAGCGAGAGATAGCCTCCATGCCGGACCGCGATCAGCACGATCTCGGTGATGCGGTGAGGCACATTCGGAGCCGAGAACAGGGTCTTCAGCGATGCGTAATGAAGGTTCGCTCCCTCCAAGAACAGCAGGGGGACGAAGAACGCGCCCTGGTGACTGGAGAGAAAGGCTCCTATCCCTCTGCGACGGCCCGCGGCGTTGGGGGTCATTGCAATGAGACTGGAGTCGATGTCGGGGTCGACACCCTCCTGATTCGGATAGGCGTGATGCGTGTTGTGTTTGGCCATCCACCAGCTGAAGCTCAGCCCCATGAACAATCCCGCGATGATGCGCGATGTCCACTCGTTCCATGCCCTGGAGGCGAAGATCTCACGATGCGCCGCTTCGTGGGAGAGGAAACCGAGCTGTGCCATAACCATCCCGATCAGACCGGCGGTGATCAGTTGGAACCAGCTGGTCCCGAAGACGATGACGGCGGCGAGCAGACCGGCCAAAACCACCAGCCAGGCAGCGATCCGACTGATATAGAAGGTTCGGTTTCGAGTCATCAGACCGGCATCATGGATGGTTTCGCTGAGTTGCCGATACGACTCGACGTATTTGGCGACCGCCATTGATTTCACCCCGCCCGAGAATGGTCGACGGGTTCACAGGCTGGAGCCATTGTCCAGTGCCGTTCTAAACCCTTTTCAACATCGTAGGTTCGCTGGTCGTAAACAGCAATGGACGAGTCTCATAGACAGACCACGCACAGCCAGGGGTCGTGCCTCACATAGATTTCCCCGCGGAACTCTTCGCTCTCAAACGTCGACACAACGACGGGATCTCGGCTTTCTCCGTCCCGTCATCAGAAGCGGTGCCCGGCGAGTCAGCTTCAGCAAGCTCATCCGCTGACTTACTGGGTTCCCCTGCCCGCAGGGCGACTTCGATGTCGTCGAGACTCACCCCGCGTCGGCGCGAGGGCTTCAGAGCCGGTACTGGTTGTTCTCCTCGGCTGAGGGACCTCTGCGTTCCGGTGCCGCAGCTTCCTCAGCTTGTTCATCGGCAGGCTCTTCTTCAGCCGAGTCTGCCGAATCCTCGGCCTCGTCCGGCATCTTGCCGGAGAGCGCGTCGGCCGACATTCCGGGTTCACCGGTCGGCGGCGCCTCGAGCGAGGAGCCACTGGCGGATTCGTCGAATTCCTCGGGGTCGAGCGTCGCCGGGTCTTCGGCGGGTCCTTCGAGTTCGGGGTCGGACGCCGAGGCGGACCCGCTGTCACTGACATCGTCCTTATTCAGCGACGGAGCCGCGGACATGTCGTCGTTCTTCGCATCGGTTGCACCGGCCTGCGGGGCGCTGGTGGGTAGAGAGGGGAACGACGGCGGCATCGGCGGAGGCGGGGGCAGTTCGGACGAATCCCCTGACTGCGCGGCAGGCTTTTCAGCGGGCCGAGCCGGTTCATCCTCGACAGCGGCTGTGCCGGCGGTTTCGGTGTCACCGACGCGGGTGCTTCCCGCTTCGGTGTCTGCGGCGCTGGCGTTGGCGGCTTCGGAGCCGCCGGACGGCGCGGAGGCTGATGGCTGCGCGGAAGTGACGGGTGCTGCCGACTGTGCGGGCTTCACCACCACTGTGGGCTTCGCAGAATCCGTGGGTCGTCCCTCTTCTTGCGGGGCCTCGCCGCTTTCGGTTCCGTCAGATTCCAGCGACGATTCCGTCTCGCTGTTCTGCTCATCTGCGTGCTCGGCCGCGTCGGCCTCAGACGCTTTCGACCCGGCGGTCGTCGCCTCGTTCGGCGCAACGGTCGCCGCACCGTCGGCAGCGGCGCTGGTCTCAGCAGACTCCTCGCCCTCGGTCGTCGCCGCGGCCCCAGCCGCGTCCGAGCCTTCAGCTGTCGCACTGCCAGCGGACTCGCTCGCAGTCGGAATCGCCTCGGTGGGTGTCGACTGAGCCGATGCACCCTCGGCGGAAGCCCCCTCGGTGGAAGCCTCCTCGGCTGACCCATCGGACGAGGCCGCCTCCGACGATTGGGCGGTCGACCCCGGCAGGGCACCGTCGATGCCTTCGAGGCTCACTCCCGCCTCGGCGGCGAGTCGGGCACGTCGTTCGGCACGGGCCTTCGCCCGCTCGTCTTCGCTCTTCTGCGCCTTCGCCTTTGCCTTCGCCGATTCGCCCTTCGGCTGGGTCGGGCGCACGGCCTCCCAGATGAGCAGGACGACGAGCATTGTCAGCCCGACGATGACGCCCATGAGGATCGAACCCCACGGTCGCGCCATCGCGAAGAAGTCGAAGATGGCGTTCAGACCGAACATGACGGCGAGGCCGAGGATCAGTGCAACCAGGAATCTCATATCCCCATTGTGCCCTCTCCTGGTCCGAGTGCAGGGAAATGGGTCCACTTTCGTGCCGGTGGCGATCCCCGAGGATGCGCCCCACCTCAGCGAATGACTGTGCCATGCGTCACAATGGGAGCATGAATACCACCATCGAGAACTCCGCTGAAAGCTACGACGACGTCGTGGCCCGCATCGCCGAGGACGCGCACGGCTTCTGGCTCGAGCAGGCCAAGAACCACATCGACTGGGTCACCGAACCGACGAAAGCCGTCGACGATTCGAATGCGCCGATCTATCGCTGGTTCCCCGACGGCGAGCTCAACGTCTGCTACAACGCGCTCGACCGACATGTCGCGAACGGCCGCGGCGACCAGGCCGCCATCATCTACGATTCGCCGGTCACAGACACCGTCCGTTCAATCACCTACGCCGAGCTTCTCGACGAGGTCTCCCGCTTCGCTCGGGCCCTGGCGGACAGAGGGGTGACCAAGGGCGATCGCGTCGTCATCTACATGCCGATGATCCCCGAGGCAGCCGTGGCCATGCTCGCGTGTGCCCGCCTCGGCGCGATCCACTCGGTCGTCTTCGGCGGCTTCGCGCCGAACGAGCTCGCCGTGCGCATCGACGACACCGCCCCGAAAGCCGTCATCTCCACTTCCTGCGGAGTCGAGAAGAGCCGAGTCCTCGAATACAAACCGATGCTCGATGAGGCCATCGAGATCGCTGAGAACAAACCGGACTTCACCGTCATCGTCCAGCGCGACGAACATCGCTGCGAACTCGACGAGAACGACCTCGACTACGCCGAACTGCTCGCCCAGACGCCCGAGGGCATCGACCCGGTGACCGTGAAGGCCACCGACGAGCTCTACGTCCTCTACACCTCGGGCACCACCGGCAAACCGAAGGGAATCGTCCGCGACTCCGGCGGATATGCGGTGGCCGGAGCCTTCTCGATGCCGACCGTCTTCGGCCTCCACCCGGGCGACACGATGTTCACCGCCTCCGACGTCGGGTGGGTCGTCGGGCACACGTACATCATCTACGCACCCCTGCTGGCCGGCGTCACCTCGGTGCTCTATGAGGGCAAACCCGTGGGCACACCCGATGCCGGAGCCTTCTTCCGCGCCATCGAGCAGCACAAGGTCAACGTCCACTTCACCGCCCCGACCGCCATGCGCGTGGTGCGCAAGGAGGACCCGAACGGCGAGCTGATGAAGAAGTACGATCTGTCGAGTCTGCGTGCGGAATTCCTCGCTGGCGAGCGCCTCGATCCCGACACATATGAGTGGACGACGAAGATCCTCGCCGAGGCGACCGGACGCGACGTCCCCGTCGTCGACAATTGGTGGCAGACGGAGACCGGCTGGCCGATCACGGCGAATCCGCTGGGACTGACCCGGTTCCCGCTCAAGGCGGGATCCTCGACGAAGCCGACTCCCGGCTTCCACGTCGAGGTCGTCGACCCCGGCGGTCAGCCAGTTCCGGCCGGGGAGGAAGGACTCATCGTCATCCGACTGCCGTTGCCTCCGGGCACCATGGCCACGGTGTGGGGTGACGACGAGCGGTTCATCTCCTCCTACCTCGCCGCCTTCGACGGCTATTACCTCACCGGCGATTCCGGCTATCTCGATGAGGATGGGTACGTCTTCGTCATGGGTCGCACCGACGATGTCATCAACGTCGCCGGCCACCGCCTGTCCACCGGCATCATCGAGGCGGTCGTCGCCTCCCACCCGGCCGTGGCCGAGGCCGCTGTCATCGGCGTCCACGATGACATGAAGGGACAGATCCCACGTGCGCTGGTCGTGCTCGGGGATTCCGCCGAGGCGGCCGACCCGGACACCGTCATCGACGAACTCGTGGCGCTCGTCCGCAAAGAGATCGGACCGGTCGCCGCATTCAAACGCGTCGACATCGTCGCGGGTCTGCCGAAGACCCGGTCGGGCAAGATCCTGCGCAAGACGATGCGGCAGATCGCCGATGGCGCCGACGACCCGGCAGTGCCGTCGACGATCGAGGATCGCAGCGTGCTCGATGACCTCGGGGCGGTGCTCTCCCGCAGCTGAGCGGTGAGCGGGCCGTGCTGCCGCATGATCGTTGCGCCGGCAGAAGTGCCGTGGATACGCCTGTGCACCGCGCGGGGAGTCTCGGCACACAGACGCAGACGCGATCCGGTGCGAACCGTGGAGGTTCGCACCGGATCGCGTCAATGTTTCACGGTGCCGTTCTGTTGATGGACAGCGCGGATGTGCGGGCCGGCATCGCGCTCTCGGGTGGTCGGGAGAGTGTCTTCGCACGACCCAACGGTCGGCCGCCGGCGGAGAGCACTCCACCGGCGGCGTCGCTTACGAGTTGCGTCCCTGTTCGAAGCCCGCGGCGAATCCGCGCTCGAAGGCCGCTTGGACCTCCTGTTCGCGGCTGCGGCGCTCATCGGCCCAGCCGAAGGGGTCGAATCCTCGTCGGCCCGGACCGAAGCCGGGACCGAAGTTCGGGCCGAATCCGCGCCGTCCGCGGCCTCCCCCGCGGCGGCGGTCGTGGTCGCCGTTCCCACCACGGGGTCCATGAGCCTCGTGACGGTCAGGGCCGCCTCGGTGATCGTCATGGTCGTGGGGGTGTTCGCGGTCGTGCGGTCCGTTATGGCGGGCCGAGTCGTCGCCGCAGCGATCGGGGCCGAAGTTGTCGACGATCTTCGACAGCGAGGCCTTGAGGTTCTCGAATTCTTCGGAGGTGAGCACCTCTTCGATGCGATCGCCGACTCCGTCGCGCATATCGCGGAAGCGCTGGCGCAGCTCTTCGGGATCGATGTTCTTCGATGGCCCCCATCCACCTCGGCCGCGCGGCGGACCGTAGGTCACAGGCTCTTCCGGGTAGGCGGAACCGTCGGCGACGACCTCATCGGAATCCCAGCGGCGACGTCCTCGCCGCATACGCCCGAAGTCGCGAGGGTCGAATCCGGAGTCGACCGCGGCCGAGCGGAATTCGCGACGCAGCACGTGGCTGAACTCGCGCAGCAGCTGCGGCAGATCGGTGTCGGTGTCATCGCCCTTGCCGTCGCCGGAATCGGCACCGTTCACGGGCTCAGTGCGTGCGGCCGAATCATTCTCCGCCGCATCGGTCCTGTCCGCTTCGCCCGGCTGTTCGCGATCGGAGCCGAGGCTCGAGGCGCTGCCGGCGACGGTGTTCTCGTCGGTGTTCGGCGAGTCCGTCCGGCCATCGGCACCTGCTGCGCCGGCTCCTCCGGTCGGGGTGGTGAAGTCGTCGTTGTCATCGTTGAAGTCTTTGTTTTCAGTCATGTCATCTCCTTAGTTGTCATCTGACATGTACATGCAGAATGACATGCAATTCGATTGCATGTCAAGTGGCATGTAAAATCAAATCATGAGCACGAACGATGACATTCAGGCGATCGCCGAGGCGCTCACCCGCCTGCAGTGGCGGCGCGGGCCCGGCGGACCGCGCGGATTCGGCCCCTTCGGCGGGTTCGGTGAGCACGGCGGCCCTGGCGAGCGCGGCGGCTTCGGTGAACGCGGTGGATTCGGAGACCGTGGTGGATTCGGTGGCGGTCGGAACTCAGACGATTTCCCCTTCGGCGGCAGGCGTCATCCCGGTGGGCCGTTCGCCGCACACGGCCGTGGGCGTGCACTCATCCGTCTGCTCGTCTCACTCGTCCAGGCGGGCACGGCGCTGGGAGTCAGCGCACTCGGCGATGCGATCGGCGTCGATCAGCCGCGTGCCTCCAGGCTCGTGTCCCAAGGCGTCGAGCTCGGCCTCCTGCGTCGCGAGGCAGACCCGGATGATGCCCGGCGAACCCTCATCGCGCTGACGGACAAGGGCCGCGCGATCACCAACAGATTCCGCGGCGCCCAGCGTGACAACGTCGATCAGGCATTGAGCACATTCACCGAGGACGAACGGGCACAGTTGGCATCGCTGCTCACGCGCCTCGCCGACGCCTGGCCGAAATGAGTGCCTCTATCCGTCTGTTCCGACCGGACTGCTGTCCCGGCGGGACGGCCACTCGGATGCGGTAAGCAGTCAGGCCTCGGCCGCGGCTGTCTGCCAGGCGCCTGATCTCAGCCTTCGGCGAGCTGCTTGAGTCTCTTGAGCGAGGCGAGCAGATTCGCCGCGGTCGTCGACTGCGCCCGCGACAGACGCTTCGGATCGCGCAGCTCGGTCCAGTCATAGGTGTGACGAACCAGGACCGAGTCGTCCCCGGTCGATTCGATCTCCCACACCCACTTCTGACCGAACGGCTCTCCACCCACTTCGGAGGGCTTCCAGGCGATGAGCCTGCCCTCGGCGAAGTCGACGATGTGGTTCTCCCGGTCCACGCCCTTGGTCAGAGTCGTGACGAACGAGCCCCCGGTCCCCTGCACTCGCTGGCCCTCGACGGCCGAGCCGAGGTTGTCGTTGCCGTCCCATTCCGGCTGTCGCTGCGGGTCGGCGATGAGTTCGAAGACCGTCTCGGCGGGAGCTGAGATCTCGATCTCGGCGGTGACGACCTTGAGGACCGGGTCGATCGAATCGAAGACGGAAGCTTCGGGGGTCTGGTCGGTCATGGAGTCCTGCCTTCGTGTGTGGTTCAGACTCGGCGTCGAGCTGAAGTGCGGAGTGCGGAGTGGATCGGACACGGTCAGAATACACGGACCCGCCGTCCCGGGCCCCGCGGGCGGGAACCCGCCGCCCCGTTCCTCGCGGGTGGGAGCCCGCCGCGTCAGTCCTCGAGGGCGCGGTCCTGTCGTTCGGCACGCAGGGCTGCGGTGCTGAAGCGGGTGAACATCCGGGAGGAGTCGCTCGACAGCGCCAGCAGCACCGCCACCTGCATGGCGATGGTCGTCAGCGCATACATGTTCGTCGCCAGGTCGCGGTCTCCGGTGAAGTAGTTCGTCATCGACACGATCACGGAGATCGTCGAGAGCGTGAGGATCCACAGCCTGGCCCGGTTGCTGCCGCGGAACACCGACGTCGAGGCGATGACCTGCAGACAACCGATGAGGATGCTGACGCCGACGAGGACTCCCGCGACGATGCGCGTGGCCGTGTCATCGCTGATGGCCGCGATGTCCGAGCTGTAGCCGACGACTTCGGAGCGCAGTCCGTTCCAATCGAGGAGCATACTGGTCACGTCCCACGCTTGGAAGAGCAGCAGGACGAGCACGAGGGCGGCCCCGACGACGGTCTGCAGCGGGCGCTGTCGCCACAGGGTCTTCGTCACTTCGGACACGCTGCGTGAATCGGAGTAGATGCGGGTGGCGTCGAGCGCCAGCTCCAGGCGTTCGGGATGGTCGGCTTCGTCGGCGACCACCTCGGTGACGTCCACGATCGGCAGGTGCCCGTCGGTGATGATCGCATCGCCGCCGCCGTTGCGGGAGTGGTATCCGGTGGAGAAGTCCTTGATCCGATCGACCGCGATCACTTCATTGGCACGGGTGACTGTATCGACGATGTGGTCTCGTTCGACGTCGGTGTTCTCTTCGATCTTGTGGGTGAACTGGAGGGTGAACAGGGAGATGCCGACGGCTTTGTCATAGGTTCCGGCGGCCAGCCAATCGGCCTGATGTCCGCCGGGCAGCAGCCATCCGCGCGGGCATTTCCAGAACCGCACATGGTGGCGCTGGCCCGGATCTCCATCGACTTCCTGCTGGTAGGCGAAGTCCTGACGGCGGCCGAACAGCAGCAGCGGGGACACCGGCGCCTGCGGGTAGCTGCGCTTCGTCACCGTCGACCGGATGATCTCCCACGTCGATGCGGGAGTGATGCTGTCGGCGAGGATCCATCCGGCTTCGCGCATCGCATGGTGGATCTGCGCTTCCTCACCACGCCAGGCGAGATTGACCGGATCGCCGAGCAGACCGTCAGAGGTGCGTGTGCGGCCGATGAAGTAGTTCGGCACATAGATCTGGGACAGGATGCGGTGCAGCCTGGGCAGAGCCAGATAGGACACGACTCCCCAGAACACGAGCAGCGTGAGCACCTGCCACCAGCCGAGGCTGAATCCCTTGAGCAGGATGAGCAGCGCCAGCCAAGTCGAGGCCGCACCGGCGAACAGGAAGAACAGGTAGTCGAGCACTCCGGTGGGCGTGAAGTGGTGTCGCCGATAGACGAACGGCTGCCGCAGCCGCCGCTTCTGCCCGACCGCCGCACCGGCCGCATCCGTTCCGTCCGTCGTCCCGCCCGTTGTCATGAGGGCCAGTTTAGTGATTCGTGCTCAGCCACCGGAATGAGGAAGACCCGACATCCCTTCACCGAGGCGGTCGGAACGCGGATTCCCACCGCCCCCTCACAGAGGCCGCCCGACCGAAATCGGTCAGGTTCGCTCTTTGTCCGATGTCTGCTCCCGTCGGCGTCGGTCGAGTGCGGCGAGTGCGGTGGCTGCGAGCTCCGGGCTGTCGTCGTCGCTGAGCTCGGCAATGAGGTCACTGCTGCGGTCGCCGGAGATCTCGAGGAGGACTTGGAGCACCCGGAACCGTATCTGGGGATCGTGCGAGTCCGCTTGTCGATGCAGTTCGGTGAGTACCCGTTCGCCGATGTCGGCAGTCGGTCCGGTCGCGTCGACGATGGTGCCGAGGGTCTCGGCCGCCTCGATGTCCTTCGGTCCGTTCATCGCCATGTCGAGCAGCACGGGCACAGCTTTCTCGTCACCTGAGCGGCCGAGGGTGAGCGCGGCGATGCTGCGGATATCAGAGTCGACATCGTCGAGTCCCTTGTCCAGTGCCTGACGGATCATCGATATCGAGCGTGAGTCGAGTTTCTCGTCCGGTGTGGTTCTGCGGATCTCGTCGAGGGCGAGCAGGGCATTGCGACGCACTTGGGCCGATGCGTCGTCCATTCCGACCACCACATGGGGCACGGCCTCGGCACCGGCTTGGGCGAGCGCCCACCGCATGGCCCCGGCCGCGTTGAGCACGGTCTCCTGCAGGACCGCCTGCGCCAAGGCCTCGATCGGCATTCCTCCGTCGACTCCGCTGCCGAGTGCGGCTTTGTGCCGTTGGATGACATCGCCGGATTCGAGAGAGCGCATGAGATCGATGGTGTACAGGAGAGACTCGCCGTCGGCTCGACCGAGCCGAGCGACGGACTGGAGGTGGTCGAGCAGACGCTGCTCGGCCGCGATCCGCTCACGTGCCTGGTCGATGAGGTCCCCGAGCACTGTGCCGGGGTCGAAGTCCGGCTCGGACAGCACCCGACCGACTTCGGTCAGAGACATCCCGAGTTTGCGCAGACCTTCGATGTGGAAGATGCGCCCGATGTCGGCGTCGGAGTACTCCCGGTAGCCGCCGGGCGTCCGCTGGCTGGGCGAGACGAGGCCCAATGATTCGTAGTGGCGCAGCATGCGTGCGCTCACACCGGAGCGCCGGGCCACTTCGCCGATGAGCATTGCCACCTCTTCTCTGCTGTCAGCCACTCTATGCCGCAATAGTGGCGCTCCGGGTGCATTGTTCCGAAGTTCTTCGATGCCTGGGACCTTTCGGACGTCGTTCAACGGTCGCAGGCGAATTTCGCACAGGTGCTGGAACCGCAAACTGAAGGAAGGGATCCGAGACCTCGGCCGTGCGCCGGCGGGCTTGCCCCACCCGTCGGCACACGCACGATCAGACCTTCCCTGTGCCGATCTAGACCGTGGCCTCGGACCCCAGTGCGACCACCCGCTTGGCTGCGTCCAAGGCGTGGGCGAAGCCGGCATCCGGGTCATCGAACATGTCCCGAGTCGCCATGGCGTGAGCCCGCACTGTGTCGTCCTCTGCATGAAGCCTCTCATCGACCACTGACACGAGATCCTCGCCGAGGGACACAATCGCTCGACTGAGGCTCTTCTGCATCTCGAGATCCCCTCGACCCAACTGTGTCACCAGGGCGGATGCCAGTTCTTCACGATCTTCACCGGGCACAAGGGCAACGGCGGCTCTCCACGCACTGCGGGCCACCTCGGTGTCGGTATGGGCGATGAGGGCGGTGCCGATCCGGGCCGGGTCCATGGCCGGCCAGGCGCGGACGTCACCGATCTTCGACAGGGTGTGCAGGGATTGGCTGATCGCCTGCGAAAGCGGCGAGTCGAGTTCGGCGACGAGGCGGGGAACGGTGTCGCCGGCGGGCAGCCGAGTGAGCGCCCAGGTGAGCATGTCGCGGACGAAGAAGTCCGGTTCGATGCGGCACCGGGCGATGAGCGCGTCGAGGTCACGGGGCTCGGCTCGTGTGCCGATGGCCATCGCCGCCTGCAGGCGCTGTTGCGGGGTCGACGCACTCAGCGCTTCGATCATGGGGTCCCCGGTGTCGGTCCGGTGGTGTTTGAGTGGATGTGTCATGGTCTCCACCTCCTTGCCACCCAGTGAAGACCCTGACATCGTGTCAAGGTCAAGCAGATCAGACCCATCCCTTTCCCAACCCACGGAGCGGAGCCTCGTATGGACAAGATCGATTTCAAGAGATCGCTGCCGAGTTTCCGCGCGAAGCAGGGGCGATTCGACCTCATCGAGGTGCCGGAATCGCAGTACATCATGATCGATGGCCATGGGGACCCGAACACCTCGCCGGATTTCGCATCGGCGCTGACGAGCCTCTATCCGATCGCCTATGGGCTGAAGTTCCTCAGCAAGCTCGAACTCGGTCGCGACTATGTCGTGCCACCGCTCGGGGGGCTGTGGTGGGCCGATCATATGGCGGCGTTCACGAGCGCTCGGGACAAGTCAGCGTGGGACTTCACCCTCATGCTGTTCGTCCCGGACTGGCTGGACGCAGGCCACGTCGACGGCGTCATCGACACGGTCCGGGCGAAGGGATCGGCGCCCCGCCTCGGCGAGATCCGATTCGACACGCTGCGGGAGGGAACGTGCGTCCAGACCCTGCATATCGGCCCCTTCGACGACGAAGGGCCGGTCCTCGAGCGCATGCACACCGATGTCATTCCCGAGGCAGGGATGACGATGGCGGGCAAGCATCACGAGATCTACCTCAGCGATGTTCGCCGGACAGCGCCGGAGAAGCTGCGCACGATCCTCCGCCAGCCGGTGATCCCGCAGGATCACCGAGGCTGATTCGGATCGGTGATCTGGACGGGCGCCGACGATGCTGCTCGCCCGTCCTACCAGGGACTCAGCCGCAGCCCGACACTCAGCCGCCGCCGAGGAATCAGCCTCCGCTCGTCCAACCTCCGGACACCGGAGCAGTGGTGCTCGGACCGGGGCCGCCGTTCGAGTCGGAATCGGAGGATGAGGATCCGACCGACGAGGAATCCGAGGTCGGCGATGAACCTGTCGACGATGATTCCGCGGAGAGGAAGATGATGGCGACGAGGATGCCGGCAACGGTCAGGATGCCGACAGCGGCGAAGGAGAAGACCACAATGAGGCAGGTCATCAGAGGTGGGCGGTTGTTGCGCCGAACGATTCTCACCATGGTTCAAGCCTAAGCTGTGCGGGGTCATCCGAAATCGGTCCGCACTCGGCTCCGCTCGCACCCTCACCGCCGCCCGGCCGTGACCTTCCTGTGATAAAAACCTCGGCGTTGCCCCATGCACTCTTAAGTTTGTTGCATTATCGTTATATTCATGCCTCGTCTGACCTCATCTCGCAAGGGCCGCCGGTCCGTGCTCACTGGTGCCCTCATCGGGCTCGGGGCAGCAGTGATGGCACTGGTCATGGGCGCCGTCATCATCCTCAATTCCCCCATTTCATTCGGTTCCACGAAGATCAGGCAGATGCAGATGGCTTCGGTCAACCAGCTCAGCGAACAGCAGATTGACAATGCTCGGCTCATCATCGGCGTCGGCCGCGGCGGAAACTTCGACGACCATGCGATCAGGATCGCCCTGATGACAGCGCTGCAGGAGTCCTCGCTGCGCAATCTGGATTCCGGCGACCGCGATTCGGTCGGCCTGTTCCAGCAGCGCCCGTCACAAGGCTGGGGCGAGCCCCATCAGCTCACCGATCCCATCTACGCGGCCAAGGCGTTCTACGGGATCAACCCCGAGGTCGAGAACCCCGGCCTCAATCAGATCGACGGCTGGGATTCGATGTCACCGACCGAAGCCGCGCAGTCCGTGCAGCGCTCAGCATTGCCGGATGCCTACGGTCAGTGGGAGACCTTGGCCGATGACCTCCTCGGATCGCAGGCCGACGTCGAAGCCCTCGACTGAGACGCGGGCAGCTCCGACCGCTCGAACCCCGCGACAGCCACGACCACTCCACAGTGCCGGATATCGCATGACCACCCCGGTTGTCCGGTAATCTGCACTCATGGCTTCCGTTCCCGATTCCGTTCCCGTCAATGACGACGTCGAGCAGCTCCTGCTCAATCCCGAGGACCATCTCGAAGCCATCACCGAGACTGCCGACCTCTTCAAGGCACTTGCCACACCCTCCCGGCTGAAGATGCTGCTCGTCCTCACCCACGGCGAGGCCACTGTCACCCACATCGTCGAGGCGACCGGACTGTCCCAGCCGCTGGTGTCCCAGCACCTGAAGTTCCTCCGCGGACTCCACCTCGTCGGAGTCAATCGGATCGGCCGCGAAGCCTACTATTCGCTCAAGGACGACCACGTCGCCCACATCATCGTCGACGCCATCGCCCACACGATCGAGGCCCACGAACACTGAGTCCCGCCTGGGGCGGGGCTTCCACAGCGATTCCTTCGCCGAGGCGGCCCACCGTTCCCAGCCCACAGCAGCGCATCTCTAGCCGAGGCAGCCCACCCCTACCGACGTCGCCGACGTGTCAGGGCCGCGGGTCCTCCACCGACGACCCAGACGATGAGGGCCACGAGGACGGCGCCGATCCACTGTCCCGCCTGCAGCCGCTCCCCGGCGACGAGGGATCCGAGCACCACTGCGGACAGCGGTTGGAGCAGCATGAGCGCCGCGGTCATCGGCACCGGCACCAACGGGCTGGAGATGCTCAGCAGCACCCATGACAGGGCCTGACCGCAGACGGCCAGGGCGATCATCCAGCCCCAACCGGCCCAGCCGAGGTCGAAGTCGAGGCCGCCGAGGGTCAGCCCGGCGACGGCGGTCATCACCCCGGCGGAGATCGTGCCCACTTGGACCGGGGCGACGATGAAGTCTCCGGCGACCTTCCGGCTGTGGTGGATGCCGAAGATGTAGACGCCGTAGAGCACACCGGACAGGACCCCGAAGATCGCTCCCCGCATCGGATTCGCCGCCGTCTCGTCGGCGCCGAACGCTCCCCCGGTCAGCAGCATGCCGATGATCATGATCGGCACGCAGCCGATGAACAGCCATCCCGGCCGGGAACCGCCGAACGCCCACACCAGCGCCGGGAACACGATCACTTGAACGCTGATGAGGACCGTGGACACGCCCAGACCGGCGTCGAGCACGCTCTGCGCCCACAGCACATAGTCGATTCCGAGCGCCGCTCCGGAGACAGCGGCGATGAGGATCGCCTTCGGCGGGAAACGACCGTGCCTGCGCAGCTCGAGCCACGCCAACGGGGCGAGCACAATGATCGCTATCCAACACCGCAGGAAGGCGGCGGTGGGGGCGGTCGCCTCGGCGAGGATGACGAACAGTCCGGCCGATCCGAGCAGGACGGCGGCCAGGATGATGCCGAGCACCGGCAGGGCCTTGCGAGCGGGAGGCGGCCCTCCCGCCCGCAAATCCTCGGCGCTCATCGGATCCCCTCGGAAGGGCTCATCTCACGACGTTCAGGGCTCATCCCATGAAGTCGAGGATGCGGTCGATGGCTTCGGCCGTGCGGTCCGCTCCGACGGCCAGCGACAGGCGCACCGAACGGGAGCCGTTGACTGAGTCGAAGTCATCACCGGGTGCGAGCGCGACACCGGTGGCCTCGAGCACCTGCGCGCACCACTGGCCGGCAGTGGCAATTCCCGCGCGGTCGAGGATGTCGTCGACGCCGGCGTACATGTAGAAGGCGCCGTCGGGTGGAGCCATCTCGCCGAAGCCGAGGTCCGCGCGGGCACCCAGGACATGTTCGCGGGCACCGGCGAACGAAGCCACTGCGGCCTCGCATTCGGCATAGGACTCATCAGCGAAGGCCGCGACCGCCGCGTACTGCGCCGGCACCGGGGCGCACAGTGAGAGGTTGCCCGTGACGTTCTGGGCCGGCGCGACGAGCGCTTCGGGCAGGATCGCCCAGCCGAGTCGCCACCCGGTCATGCCCCAGTATTTGGAGAACGAGGAGATGACCACGGCAGAGTCGTCGTGGGCGAGTGCGCATTCTCCGCGGGTGCCGATATAGCTGATGCCGTGGTAGATCTCATCGGAGATCACCTGCACCCCGTTGGCCCGGCACCAGTCGACGATCCGGCCGAGCGCCTCGGGGCCGATCATCGTGCCCGTCGGGTTCGCAGGCGACGCGAGCATGAGCCCCTTGAGCGGGGCCTCCGCATGGGCGGCGGCCAAGAGGTCGACGGTGGGCTGGAACCCTTCGTCGGCACCGCAGTCGAGTTCGACGACCTCACAGCCGAGTGCGGCGAGGATGTTCTTGTACGCCCCGTACCCGGGTCGGGCCAGAGCCACCCGGTCGCCGACGTCGAAGCAGGTGAGGAACGTCGTCTGGAAGGCGCCGGAGGATCCGGTCGTCACGGCGATGCGGTCGGGTGCGATGTCGAGTCCGTACCAGTCGCGGTAGTGGGAGGCGATGGCTTCGCGCAGTTCGGGGATGCCGAAGATCGGCGAGTATCCGAGTCCAGTGCCGTCGCTCATGACCTCGGCGGCACGGGCGAGCACGGGACCGGGCGCACCCTGGGTCGGTTCGCCCAGGCACATGGCGATGGTGTCACGACCGGCGCGCTGCATCTGCCCGACGGTGGCGACGATGCCCATCGCGGCGAACGGTTTGACGAGCCCGGATCGGGCGGAGGCGGCCGGGATGGTTTCGGCGGAGGCGGCCGGACCGGAAACGGCGGAGGCACGGGTGGTGGGGTCCGCCTCGGCGGGGGTGGATGAGGTCATCGGTTCACTTCTTCTCACGCGGGAGGCGGCCGAGGGTGTAGAACTCCGGGTTCGGGAGCATTCCGGAGATGTGGGCCATGCGGTTGGACAGCCCGAAGAAGCCGGTGATCGCGGCGATGTCCCAGGCGTCTTCGGCGTCGAATCCGTGGTCGTTAAGCCTCTGGTGGTCGGCGTCTCCTACGGCCCACGGCTCTTCGCAGACCTTCACGGCGAAGTCGAGCATAGCCATCTGACGGGGGCTGATATCAGCCTGGCGGTAGTTCGTGGCGACGACATCGGCGATGAGCGCGTCTTTCTGGAAGATCCGCAGCATCGCTCCGTGCGCGACGACGCAGTAGAGGCAGTGATTGATCGCCGAGGTGGCCACGACGATCATCTCCCGATCGGCCTTGGTCAGGTTCCCCGTCTCCTTCTCCATGAGCGCGTCGTAGTAGGCGAAGAAAGCGCGGAATTCCTCCGGCCGGCGGGCCAGTGCGAGGAAGACGTTGGGCACGAAGCCCGACTTCTCGGCGACCTCGAGGATCTGGGCGCGGATGTCATCGTCGACGTTGTCGATGTCAGCAAGTGGGTATCGCATATCCCTCATGCTAGCCCGGGTGGATCGGTTCAAGTCGAGCCTGCTCAGGGCGATACAGTGAGGGCGTCAGGTCCGTCCCGGCTCTACCGCAAACCGCTCGCGTATCGAAGGAGATCACCATGACCGCAGACAAAGCAGCAGACACCGGTTCGACCGGCGAGGTCCAGCTCGACAACGGAGTGTTCCGGGTGACGAAGTGGACGATCCGCCCCGACGGCGTCATCCCGATGCACAAGCACGAGTATGAATACGTCGTCGTGCCGATGGTCACGGACGCGATGCTCGTGCGCAATTCGGACGGCACGGAGATCCGCGCCGAACTCGAGGCAGGAGTCTCCTACACGCGTCCGGCAGGGTCCGAGCACGAGGTCTCGAACCCCGGAGGCGGCGCCGACGTCGTCTTCGTCGAGGTCGAACGCCTCTGAACCAAGTAGTTCATAAAGCACCTTCCCTGTGGGTGGATCCACCTCGATTTCTGCCGCGATATCGGTGTGGATCCACCCACAGGAGACATTTCAGCTCGCGTCACATCACTCGAGCGCCTCAGAGGCGACGAGAAATCAGCCTCAGCGGGTGGGGATCTCCCAGGTGTGGACGGGCTTCCCTGTCGCCTGGTTCGCGAGGTAGGCATCCATCATCGCCGTGATGCCCTCGGCGCGTTCGGGCGAGTCCTGGCGGCTGCCGGGCGTGAGGCTCTCGAGGGCCTTCAGCTGCCAGGTCGCACCGTTGACGCGGCTTTCGGCACGGCCTTCGATGATCGACATATATTCGTCGATGACGTCCTTGTCGATGTTCAATCGTGAGAGTCCGCGCCTGGCCTGCGGTGCGAGCACATCGGTGACGAGGTCGGCCACGCCGATGCGTCCGATCTTCGGCCAGGTCACCCGGGCCTCGATCCCGTCTTTGGCGCAGGCGTTGAAGTTCTCCTCCGCCTCGGCGAATGACATCCGCGACCACACGGGGCGGTTCTCCCCGACGAGGAACTCGGCCAGACCGTAGTAGAAGGCGGCGTCGGCAACCATGTCGACCGGGGTCGGACCGGCCGGAAGCAGGCGGTTCTCGACCCGGATGTGGGCACCCCCGTCACCGGAGTTGTAGATGGGACGGTTCCAACGCCACACCGTGCCGTTGTGGAGATTGAGTTCGAAGAGCTTCGGAGCGTCGGCGGCACGGAATTCGACGAAGTCCTTGATCTCGGGCAGCAGCGGCGGGAAGTAGCGGACGTTCTCCTCGAAGAGGTCGAAGACGCTGGTGATCCACCGTTCGCCGAACCATACGCGGGGACGCACGCCCTGATTGACGAGTTCGGGCGTGCGGGTGTCGATGGACTGCGCGAAGATCGGGATCCGGGATTCGTGCCACAGCTTGCGTCCGACGAACAGCGGTGAGTTCGCTGCCATCGCCACCTGCGCCCCGGCGATCGCCTGCGAGGCGTTCCACGCGTCGGCGAACCGGTTCGGCGCCACCTGCAGGTGCAGCTGCATCGACGTGCAGGAGGATTCCGGAGCGATATCGGCGAACTCCGCCTTGTACCGCTCTTCACGACCGAGTTCGATGCGGACGTATTCGCCGCGGGCGTCGATGACCGAATTGCTCAGCGCCTCGTAGCGGTTCTCCTCCGTCATCCACTTCTCATCGGTGAGGAATTCGGTGGTCAGGGTCGGCAGGGTGCCGATCGACACCACCTTGAGTCCGTCCTCCTCGGCGGCCTTCTGCGCTTTCTCCAAGCGATGGGCGACACCGGCCTCCAAGGTCTTCAGCCCCCGCCCGGCCACTTGGAGCACCGGATGGTTGAGTTCGAGGTTGAAGCCGCCGATCTCGGACTGATACTCGTCATCGAGTCGATCGAGCACCTCCTTGTTCCGCAGGCTCGGCTGATTGCCCTCGCCGACGAGGTTGAGCTCGAGTTCGAGCCCGATCGTGCCCGCCGATTTGAAATCCGCATGACGAAGGTAGGTATCGAAGAGCTCGAGATTCTCCGCAAGCTTCTCCCGATACAGTGTGCGTTCCTCCGGCGTGTACCGCTTCGAGCTGACTGCCTCACCCATAGGACTAGCAAACCACAGACGGCCGGGTTTGTGCGCGGCCGCGGTCCACAGGCCATTCCGCACGGAGACCGCGATCCTTCCCACGGCGCACCGCACACCGATTCGGCCGCGGTGCGGACAAGCTGCGCATCGGGTCCGTCCTGCATCATTCGGACACCTGCGATGTCGGCAACCAGCCTTCCGTAGACTCGCCCTATGACTTCGACCACATCATCTGCGCCCCAGCCCGCTGACTTCGTCGAACAGGCGAAGCGACGTCTGCCCGACATGCTCGCCGACATCGAACGGGTCATCTCCATCGAGACCCCCTCACACGACAAGGCGGCCGTGGCCGCAGGAGCACGGGACTTCGCCGCGCTTCTGGGGGACCGCCTCGGCGCCGAGGCGGAACTGCTCGAGGTCGACGGCACCGCCCACCTGCGTCTGCGCTTCGGCACCGGGCCGGCCCGCGTCGTCCTGCTCAACCACCAGGACACGGTGTGGCCGCACGGCACCCTCGAACGCATCCCGTTCTCCACCGAGGACGGCATCCTCCGCGGTCCCGGCAGCTTCGACATGCTCACCGGGGCGATCATGAGCGTGCACGCGACCGCGATGGTGGCCGACCACCTCGGCGAGGGCGGGCTGGACGGTCTGTCGATCCTCGTCACCGGCGATGAGGAGATCGGATCCGTGTCCTCGTCGGACCTCATCCGCGCCGAGGCGGCCGAGGCGAAGGCTGTGTTCGTCATGGAGGCGAGCGCGGGCGGGGCGCTCAAACTCGAGCGGAAGGGCACGAGCAACTACGTGCTGAAGTTCACCGGCAAGGCCTCGCACGCGGGGCTCGAACCGGAGAAGGGCATCAACGCGGGAATGGCCCTGGCTCTGACTCTGCCGTTGGTGGCTGACCTGGCCGACGCCGAGGCGGGGACGACGGTGGTGCCGACCGTGATCAGCGCGGGGACCACGTCGAACACCGTGCCGGCCGAGGCCCGGGTGGACATCGATGTGCGAGCCCGGACTGCGGCTGAGCTCGAACGCGTGGATGCGCAGATCCGTGAGTTGGCTGCGAAGCCGCAGGTGGAGGGCTCGATGACGGAGGTGCTCGGCGGAATCAACCGGCCTCCTTTCGAACGGGAGCAGTCGGCTGTGCTCTTCGAGCGGGCGACGGCCCTCGCCGGCGAACTCGGGCTGCCCGCGCCGCAGGGAGTGTCCGTGGGCGGCGCCTCGGACGGGAACTTCACCGCCGGTGACGGCATCGCCACCCTCGACGGTCTGGGCGCCGTCGGCGATGGGGCCCACGCCGAACACGAACACGCCGTCGTCGACGAGATCGCTCCGCGCACCGCGCTGCTGGCCGCTCTCATCGCCGATCAGCTGCAGGGCTGAAGCGGAGCGGCGAGCTGCTGCCTTTCGCTGCCGCCGTAGTTCCCAAACACCGACAGTGCGCCGGGGCCTTCCCTCCGTAGTTAAGTGTGCGCAGATTGCCAGTTTCGAGCCGAAAATGTGCAATCTGCGCACAGTTGACTGTCGGCAGCAGGACTTCAGTCGACCGGGTAACCCGCCGCGCGCATCTGATCCGGTGATTTCAGCGTGAACAGCCAGTCACGCAGGCGCGGATCCGGCCGAATCGTCGTCCGCGCGTACAGTCGATCTTCGCCGACGAGGTAGTAGCGGTAGCCGTGCTCGCCGAGGTGGCCCATGAGTTCGCGTGGTTTCGCGCGGTCATCGAGGACTTCGCAGAGAATGTCCGGATGCAGCGCAGCGAGGAAGTCCTGCCCGTGCGCGAAGACGTCGTTCTCACCGCCCTCGACATCGATCTTCACCGTCACGCGCGGTGCCTCTCCCCGCCTTGAAACGTCAGGTACACCTTCCCCGGCGTGCAACCGCGGATCTCGCTCCGACGCCTCGGCCAGCACCTCGGGCAGGAGTGCGTCGAGGGAGGTGAAGCGCACCTCGGCGTCGGAGTCGAAGCGCATATCGGAGGAGTAGAACGACGGCAGCGCCGATCCTCCGTCCCCGATGGGCACCTTCATCCAGGTGTCGGGGCTGCCTACCCCGGTCGGGTGGACGGTCACGCGGCTGTTGAAGCCGTTGCGTTCGACGTTCTTCTCCACACCCGCGACGACGGCGGGGATGATCTCGAAGACGTGGGCGCGCACATTCTCGTTCGTGGCGAGGACTGCCATGGTGAAGACCCCGGTGTAGGCGCCGATGTCGAGGAAGACATCGGCATCGGCGCTGAGCGCGACCATGAGGTCGAGGGCGAACGCGTCTTCGGGTTCGGTGCGTCTGCCCCTTCCCCAGTAGAACTCCTTGGCGATCTCGCAGCGGAAGGGCTCGACGAGGATGAAGTCCGCTCCGCCCACTCTTCCGCGGATTTCGGTGAGTTCGATGGGGGCGGGGAGGCGACCGATCTTCAGCCCTCTGATCCGGGGCGCGATCGTTCGCAGCAGCGGGTGGAGCGCCGGTTGCGCGAGAGCGGTCTTGACCGGCAGCTTGAGGCCGAACCAGGACTGTCTGCGCGCGGTGAAAGTGCGCAGGTGGTCATTCACGACGGTGGCCCCCTTGCTGACAGGAAGACTTTTGTTCACACTATCAATCGCCGGCCCGCCGCTCCAGGGTTCTTCCGGACCTGATTCGCGATACTCGCCGCCTCTTCGCGGACCACTGGCATAAGGTGGAAGCGAAGACCCATCCGCCCCGTTGCGAAGCAGGAGCCCGGCATATGAAGCTCAAGTCAGTCACCCTCCACCAAGTCTCGATTCCTCTCGTCACCCCGTTCGAGACCTCGTTCATGCGGGAGACGGAGAAGGACTGCTACCTCGTCGAGGCTGTCTTCGACACCCCGCAAGGTGAGATCACCGGGTGGGGAGAGTCCGTGGCGATGATCTCTCCGCTCTACTCCTCCGAATATGTGGCCGCCGGCATCGATGTCACTCGCCGCTGGCTGGCACCGCTGCTCTTCGACGTCGACAACCTCACCGCGGAGACCGTCGGCTGGCACCTGCGTCATGTCATCGGACACCCGATGGCGAAGTCGGCTCTGGAGATGGCCGTCATCGAGGCCCAGCTCAAACTCAACAACCAGTCGTTCAAGGACTACCTCGGCGGAGTGGTCAACTCCGTGCCTTCAGGAGTTTCGGTGGGCATTCAAGATTCCGTCGAGGAGACCGTCAAGGTCATCGGCGGCTACCTCGAAGAGGGCTACGCCCGGATCAAGCTGAAGATCAAACCCGGCAAGGACATCGCCCCGGTGGCCGCCGTGCGCAAGGCCTTCGGCGACGATTTCGGCTTCCAGGTCGACGCGAACGCCGCCTACACCCTCGTCGATGCCGCACACCTGCGTCGCCTCGACGACTACGGTCTCCTGCTCATCGAACAGCCCCTCGGCGAAGCCGACATTCGCCAGCACGCCGAGCTCGCCAAGCTCATGGACACCCCGATGTGCCTCGACGAGTCGATCGTCTCCGCCGAGGCTGCCGCGGACGCGATCATGCTCGGCGCCACCTCGGTGATCAACATCAAGCCAGGACGGGTCGGCGGGTTCATCGAAGCGAAGAAGATCCACGATCTCGCCGCCGCCCACGGCGTCGCCGTCTGGCACGGGGGAATGGTCGAAACCGGTCTGGGTCGGGCGGCGAATGCGGCCTTGGCTTCGCTGCCGGGCTTCACCCTGCCCGGCGATATCTCCGGATCGAATCGGTTCTTCCACGCGGACATCACCGAGGAGATCGTCATGTACGACGGCAAGGTCGACGTGCCCACCGGCATAGGCTTCGGCGTCTCCATCGACCCGGCCAAGCTCGAACGCTTCCGCACCGAATCCGTGGAGATCCTGCCCGCCTAGTAGGACAAGATCCGCCGAGGCGGCCCTCCCCTCACCGGTCACCGACCGGCAGCTTGGGCCGCCTTCACTGCAGGATCCCGCCGGCGCGACCTCACTGACCGGGGCCGACGACCCCGATCATCACCGGCACCAGTGCCACGATGAGGATGGCTCCGGCGATGTCGAAGGAGAATCCGGTGCGGATCATCTTCGTGATCGGCACGGCTCCGGTGCCGTAGACGATCGCGTTCTGCGGCGTCGAGACCGGGAGCATGAAACCGAATGACGCTGCGAAGGTCGCGGCCATCGCCGGCACGAACGGATCGATGCCCGCCGCCTGGCACAGCGGGATGACGATCGGCACGATCACGGCCGCCGCTGCGGTGTTCGACGTCGTCTCCGAGATGAGGATCGCCAGCACAACGGACACTGCGGTGATGGCGAGCAGACTCGTCACGCCCAGACCGTCGGCGAATCCGGTGCCGATCGTCTCGGCCAGACCGGTGTCGGCCAGCAGGGCTCCGAAGATGATGCCGCAGCCGAAGAGGATGATCGTGCCCCAGTCGATCTTCGCCGCCTGGGTCCAGGTCAGCGTGGGCTCGCGACGCTTCCAGTCGACGGGGAGGATGAAGAGCAGCGAGGCGCCGATGACGGCGACGATCCCTTCGTCGAGGCGGGAGTCGAGGAACTCGTAGATCGCCGAATCGGTGCCTGTGAACAGGGCAGCGAATGCCGGCAGAAGCCACAGCACCACGGTGACTCCGAAAGCGAAGAGGGTGTTCTTCTCCGCACGGGACACGGGACCGAGGTCGGCGAGCTCCTTCTTCACATACTCTTCGACGCCTTCGATCTTCCGGATCTCCGGCTTGTTGAGCAAGAACAGCACGACGGCGAGGATGATGAACATCGCCACGCAGATCGGCAGGGCCACAGCCATCCACTGGCCGAAGGAGATCTTCGTCCCCGTCGCCTCCTCGATGAGTCCGCGTCCGATGAGGTTCGGAGGTGAACCGACTGGAGTGAGCAGCCCGCCGACGCTCGCACCGTAGGCCAGCATGAGCAGCAGTGCCGCACCGACCCGGAGCCGCAGCGGGTCGAAGTCCTTCTTCACGATGCCGCGCTCCTGCATGAGCTCGGCGATCACGGCGAGGATGCCCAACGCCGTGGGCATGAGCATCGCCACAGTCGCCGTGTTGGACACGAAGGCGGAGAGTACACAGGTGATGAGGCCGAAGGCGAGGATCACACGGTAGACCGACTTCCCGACACCGGGCAGTGCGAGAACGGTCAATGCCAGCCTTTGGGCGATTCCGTGGTGGAGCATCGCTTGGGCGAGGATGAACGCACCGATGAAGGTGAAGATCGTCGAAGAGCCGAAAGGCCCGACCGCATCTGCGGCCGGCACGATCCCGAGGATGACAACTGCGCCGACGCCGATGAGACCGCCGATGGGGATCGGCACCGGTTCGGTGATCCAGAGGACGATGACGCCGAGGAGGATCGCCGCCAGCATGTGCTGCTGATAACTCAGCCCCATCGGGATGAGTGCGAAGACGATCGCCACAAGCGGAGCAAGGATGAACCCCGAAGTCATCCGAGCCCGTTCGAACTTCTCCTCCCGCGGAGAGAGCTTCTGCTCGCTCAGACTCCGGAATGTCTTGCCGCCCAGCAGGGCCTCACGCACATCGGTCATCAGCCCTGACGAACCGTTGCTGCTGTCTCTCTGCGAAGTACTCACCGTCATTGGTCCTTTCATCGCCGTCGTTTCAGCCTGACGGACCGGGCTCGAATAGTCCAAGGCTATTTTTCGATGCAATCGATAGTCTTGACCTATGGATATTCGTCAGATCCGCCATTTCCTCGCCGTCGTCGACACCGGCAGCTTCACGAAAGCTGCGGAGTCGCTTCTCGTCGCGCAGCCCTCCCTGTCGCAGACGATCAAAGGGCTCGAACGGGAGCTCGGTGTGACACTCTTCCACCGGGTCGGACGTCGCATCACGCTCAGCGAAGCGGGCAGGGAACTCGAGGGACCGGCCAGGCTCGTCATCCGCGACCTCGAGACGGCGGAAGCGCACGTGCGAGGCCTGCGCGGACTGCGGTCGGGTCGGATCCAGATCGCGGCGATGCCCACCCCGAGCATCGAGCCGCTGACCTCTCTGCTGTCGACTTTCACGCGTGAACACCCACAGGTCTCGTTCGATCTCAACGGCACCTTCACCGTCGACGAGACGGTCGAAGCCGTTCGCTACGGTCGCGCCGAGATCGGATTCCTCGGCGGACGCGGCCCTCTGCTGGTCAGCGACCTTCAGGTCGTCCCATTGGCGGACCAGCCCCTCATGCTCGGCACCGGCCCGTCCATGTCCGCTTCATTCGATGCCGAGGAGTTCACCCCGGAATCCCTCGCCGGCACACGACTCATCGTCTCCCACAGGGGCTCACTCATGCGCGCGTACGTCGACGAGCTCATCGGGCGCGGCATCGACATCGACATCGTCGCCGAGGTGACACACCGCAATTCGATCCTCCCCCTCGTCAGGGCCGGCATCGGCCAAGCGGTGCTGCCCGCGTCCTGGCAGAGCTTTGCCGCCGAGGGGCAGGTGCGCCTGGCCCCGATCTCCGGCGCACCGTCTCTGCATGTCTCGGCCATCGCACGTCAAGAGGGCCTGACGCCCGCGGCTGCTCGACTGCTGCAGCTGGCGATCGATCTTCAGCTATAGGCACGACCTATCTGAATCATCACAATCCGATCTTGGACTTATCAACGGATCGAGTGCTCAATGGAATCAGAGCGATATTCCCGGACGCCGCAGGCGCCACGAGCTCTCCACTCCCTTCGACCAAGGACGAAAGAATCATGACGGAATCACAGACCTTCTCGATCGCCTCCATCCCCGGCGACGGCATCGGCGGCGAGGTCGTCGCCGCCGGACTGCGCGTGCTCGACACCGTCGCCAAACAGTCCGAAGGGACGGTCGCATTCGAGGTCACCGAATACCCCTGGAGCTCGGAGTACTACCTGCAGAACGGCCGCTACATCCCCGAAGGCGGACTCGAGGAACTCGCGAAGCACGACGCCATCTACTTCGGTGCGGTCGGTTCGGCCGACGTCCCTGACCACACCAGCCTGTGGGGGCTGCGTCTGGCGATCACACAGCCCTTCGACCAGTGGGCGAACATCCGCCCCGTCACCTTCCTGCCCGGCGTCGAGTCCCCGCTGCGGAAGGCCGACGATACCGAGCTCGACTGGATCGTCGTCAGGGAGAACAGCGAAGGTGAGTACGCAGGGATGGGCGGCCGCAACCTCAGCGGACGCGGCCCCGGCAACGAGGTGGCGCTGCAGACCAGCCTGCACACGGAGAAGGGATGCGAACGGATCATCCGCTTCGCGTTCGATATCGCGCGCACTCGGGACGTGAAGAAGGTGTCCAGCGTGACGAAGTCGAACGCTCAGCAGTACGGAATGGTGCTGTGGGACGAAGTGTTCGTCCGTGTCGCCCAGGACTACCCCGATGTCGAGACCGAGAGCGTCCTCGTCGACGCGATGAGCGCGAAATTCGTCCTGCACCCGGAGCAGCTGTCCGTTGTCGTCGCATCCAATCTGCACGCCGACATCCTCTCGGATCTCGGTTCGGCATTGGCCGGCAGCCTCGGCCTCGCAGCGAGCGCGAACCTCAACCCCGAGCGACGCTTCCCCTCGATGTTCGAACCTGTGCACGGCTCCGCTCCGGACATCGCCGGGCAGGGGATCTCGAACCCGATCGGAGCGATCTCGTCGGCCGCACTCATGCTCGACCAGTTCGGACTGACAGCAGAGGCCGACCGCGTACGCCGGGCCATCGAGAATGCCACTGGAGCCGGGATCCTGCCACGAGACCTGGGCGGCGAGTCGAATACCATCGAGATGACCGAAGCGATCGTCGCTCAGCTCGAAGCCATCCACGCCGAGGGTCTCGCAGCCGTCTGAGCCGCACCCGGCAACGACCTGAATCCCGCCGAGGCGGCCCTCCTTTCGCCGGTCACTGACCGGTACAGGGAAGGCCGCCTCAGTCGTGGGTGTGAGTCTCCTCGGCGGCGTCCTTCGCCCGATCGAACTGGAACGTCGAGTGTTCGATCGCGATCTTGTGGTGCTCCGTCAGGCATTCCTGCAGAGCCTTGAGGATGCGCGGAGCATGCCCGTCATAGAAGCATTCATCGGCGAGAACGACATGAGCGGTGAGCACCGGCAGGTTCGAGTCGATGCGGGTGATGTGGAGGTCGTGGACTTCCTGCACGTGTTCGACTGACTCGAGATGCTCGCGGACCTTGTCAAGGTCGAGTTCCTTCGGCGCCTCTTCGAGCAGGATCGATCCGGTCTCGCGCAGGATGGCGAACGCCCTGGGGACGATGAGCGCCGCGATGACCAGAGCAGCCACGGCGTCGGCCCGGTCCCAGCCGAATTGCCAGATCGCCAGGGCTGCGAAGATCACGGCCACCGAGCCGAGCGCATCGGCGATGACCTCGAGGAATGCGGCCTTGAGATTGAGGGAGTCTTCCTTCGAGGAGCTGAGGATGACGATGGAGACGAGGTTGCCCACGAGGCCGATGGCACCGAAGAGCAGCAGGCCCGGTCCGGGCACCTCCGGCGGGACAAAGAACCGCTGGATGCCTTCGATGAGGCTGTAGACGCCGAGCCCCAACAGCAGAGTCGCCTGGGCGCCGGCCGCGAGCACTTCCGCCCGGCGGAACCCCCAGGTCTTCTGTCCGCCCGTCGGTTTGCTGATCAAGCTCGCTGCGAAGAGCGCGATGCCGATGCCGATGAGATCGACGGCGTTGTGGCCGGTGTCGATGAGCAGCGCAAGACTGCCCGTGACCACCGAACCGGTGAGCTGAAACACGAAGATCGTCGCGACGATGCCGAAGACGATCCGCAGCTGCCGCCGCGAACCTGAACCATGCGCATGATCGTGAGCCATTGATACCTCCTCGACTCAACACATTAACATATGCACATTTGTTTATGCATCCAATCGACTTCGACGCAGAATCGGAGCACACCAGATCCCGGCTGCGTCTCCCGCAGGTGGATCCACCTCGAAATCGTTCGGGAAATCGAGGTGGATCCACCCGCAGGGCACTTCACCTCCAGGTCGGTCGGCGCCTCGGCGTAATCGACGAAAGAAGCGGCCGCCGAGGATGTCCTCGACGGCCGATTCCTGCGTGAGCTGGGCACCCCTCACCTGGGGCGGCGGTCAGCCCTGGGAGCCCTTGCCGTCGTCGTCCTGACCGTCGCCCGGCTCATCGCCGTCGGGCGAGGCGCTGCCGTCGCCCGAGTTCGAAGCCGAGCCCGGACCCGCCTCCGAGCCGGCCCCGGACGCGCCTGAACCGCTCTCGTCGAGGCGACGCTTCGCCTCGTCGATATAGGCCTGCACATCGAAGCCGGTGGCCTTCTTCACCTCGTCGCCGATCCGGTCGAGGTCGACGCCGCTGTCATCGAGGAAAGCCTTCGGGTCGAATCCTCTGCCTGTCGATCGCGGACCGGCAGCCGCGCCGTCTGCGACGACCCCGTCGACGATCTCGTCCGGGGAGCGGCCCGTCCCGGACGAACCACCAGAAGCGGACCCTCCGGAACCGTCAGTCCCGCCAGAACCACCGGCCCCGCCGTTTCCACCGGGCTCGCCCGAACCATCACCACTCGAGCCGGCTCCGCCGGAGCCCTTCGCCTTGGCGACGAGGTCGGTGAGGTCGACACCGGTCGTTCCGCGCACGACCTCGAGGACCTGCGAGAGGTTGTTCGACACGGAATTCGCAAGCTTCGACTCGCCATCGGTCGACACGATCGAGAGGTCCTTGATGTTCGCATACGGCGCCACCAGCTCCCCGGCGACCGAGGGCAGCACCTCGAGCACCTTCGACAGCACGGCCGCGTCGTTGAACTGCTTGTAGGCCTCGGCCTGTGCACGCAGCGCCTCGGCTTCGGCTTCACCGCGGGCACGAATCGCATCGGCCTCGGCTTCACCTTCGAGGCGGATGGCCTCGGCGTCCTTCGACCGACGGTGGAGCTCGGCGGCGGCCTCGGCCCGGCCCTGCGCCTCGATCTCATAGGCACGGGCATCGGCCGCGGCCTGCTGCCGGTAGCGTTCGGCGTCGGCCGGTCGGCGCACCTCGGCGTCGAGCTGTTCGGCACGCAGCTCCGCAGCTTCCTTCGCCACGATCCGGTCTTTCTCGAGCAGCTTCTGCTTCTCGGCTGCCGCGGCCAACGGGCCGGCGTTGTCGGCCGTGGCCTGTCGCTGATCGGCCTCTTCCTTCAGCGCGGCCCGGCGCAGCGCCAGCTGCTGCTGCTGTTCGGCGATCGCCTGATCGGTGAGCGCCTGCTGCTTCTGGGTCTCCTCGTTCTGCTGCGCCTGTTCGACGGCCGAAGCACGGCCGGCGTTCGCCTCGGCGATGGCTGCGTTCTTCGCCACTTCGGCGGCCTGCGGACGACCCCAGTCGCGCAGATAGCTGCCTTCGTCTTCGACGGCAGAGATCTGGAAGGTGTCGATGATGAGGCCCTGATTGTTCATCGAGTGCGCGGACTCTTCCTGCACCTGCGCGGCGAAGGAAGCGCGGTCCTGGATGATCTGCTCGACGGTGAGCGTGCCGACCACTGCGCGCAGGGTGCCGGAGAGGATCTCCTTCGAGTAGTGGTCGATCTGGTCCTGCTGATCGAGGAAACGCTGTGCGGCCTTGCGCACATCGTCTTCGGTGCCGCCGACCTTGACCTGGGCGACACCGCGCAGACGCAGGGCGATGCCGTTGATGGAGATGCCGTCGATCTCGACGGAGATCTGCCGCGAGGACAGCGAAAGGATGAACGCCTTCTGCACGATCGGGTAGACGACCGAGCGGCCCCCGATGACGATGCGCCCGGTTCCCGACGCGCCCGAGGCGTTCCGGCCGGTGATGATGAGCGCCTCGGACGGTGAAGCGATCTTGTAGGAGCGCAGGATCACGAACAGGGCGATCAGAATGATGAGGACGAGGACGCCGATTCCTCCGGCGCCTAAGAGCAGGTCCATCAGTGGGCCTTTCATCGCGGTGGGGTGTGCCGACCGGCCGATCGCCGGCCGATCCCCTCCATCCTATGCGAGCGCTCTGACCCGCGACAGGGCAGAATCTCGCCGAGGCGGCCGTCCCGACCGTCACCCGTGCGGTGGAAGTCCGCCCTCACCCCGCCGCGGCAGTGATCAGGTTCACTTGCCCCAATCGCCGGGAGGGCCTGCCAGGAGCAGCCCCGAGTAGACGAGGATGACGAAGACGATGCCCAGCCCGACGGCCAGCCAGGGCGAACGGATGCACCACGAGGTGAGCTTCTCGAACAAGGTCTGCGGGGTGCGGCCGTTGCGGCCCAGACCCCAGTCGCCTTCGAGAGATCCGGTCCTCTCCACCGAACGTTCGAAGGGAATCGTGGCGTAGGGAATGATCGCCGATCCGAGACCCGTGGCGATGCGACGCTTGCTCCACTGCTGCGAGGTGCCGACGCCGATGACGGCGATGACGAAGCAGATGAAGATGAAGCCGTGGATGCCTCCGCCGATCCGCACCCCTACCTCGGTGGTGTGGGTGACGTATTTGAGGAACATGCCGATCAGCAGCAGAGTCCAGGTGACGGTCTCGGCGATGGCGAAGAAGGTGAAGAAGCGTTTGGGAGTCACAGAAAACCATTGTGCCCGGACAAGGTGAACGCCCCCTGAGGAGCGCCGCCAGGTGAGTCGCTCGATCTCAGATCTGGTTCAGGGCAGACTCAGCTGCGTCATCGGCGCCGGATTCGAACCGCGGCCATCGTCATCTTCGCAGACGAGAACGGCCCGATACGGGCCGGCGACCGCCTCCAGTCACCGGCCCACGTCGGGCCGCTCGTGCCGATCAGGGCACGTCGTCTCGGCTGCCGCTCAGCTGCGGCGGCGGCGTGAACCCAGAGTCATCGCCAGACCGAGAACGATGAGCGCTCCGGCCGAGAGGATCAGCGGCAGGGCTTCGTTACCGGTGCGCGGCAGATCTCCTCCGCCGCCACCGTTGCCGCCGTCACCGGCACCCGGCCCGTCACCCTCGGCGACGACCTCGAAGGATCCGGTCAGCGGATCCCCGCCTTCACAGTCGACCGTGACGTCGTAGGTTCCGATGTAGCTGTCGACCATCGACGCATCGAGCCCGCGGACTCCGAATCGAGCGGTGCCGTCGGCGCCGACTTCGGCAGTCTGTTCGAACTTCTCGATCTTCCCGTTGTTCGGGGTCACCGTCATCGTCGCGGTGGAGTCGGCGGTGCAGCCGGTGACCGCGACCTGGACTCCCTTCTCGCTGACGAAGTCCGGCGCCTCGATCGTCTTCGGATCGATGCTCAGAGCCCGCTCATCAGGAGCCTCGGTCGGCGTCTCCGTGGGCGGATCAGTGGGATCCGTGGGCGGAGTCGTCGGATCGGTGGGAGGATCCGTCGGCGCGTCGGTGAGGTCATAGGCCAGCGTGTGGACGGCGAAGCCGATGGCGGGAGCGAAGATGTCGATGGATTCCTTGCTCACGTTCTCGATCGTGTCCGTGGACTGGTGGTAGTTCGTGTCGTGCTTCTCACCGACGGTGCCGCCGAACATCTCAGCTTCCTCGGCGGTCTTCGTACCGTCGGCGCCGGAGAACAGGCCGCTGGCCGGGATGCCGTTGTCGATGAACGCCTGGTAGTCCGAGCGTCCGGAGAAGTCGGTGCCGACGTTGGGCTGGTCGATATCGGCGAAGTAGTCGGTGAAGACCTTCTCGAGTTCGGCCGACCCTTCGGGGACGTTGACGCCGTCGGGAATCGGCACATCTGAGCCGTCGGAGTCGAGCGTGCCGACGATGTAGTTGTCGGAACCGATCATGTCGAAGTTCATGTACGACTTGATCTTGCCCAGCTCGGCATCGTCGAGGCTCTCCACGTAGTGTGTCGAACCGACGAGTCCCTCTTCCTCGGCTCCCCACCAACCGAATCGGATGGCGTTGTCGACATCGGTCGGCTGTTTCGCGAGTGCCTCGGCGGAAGCGAGCAGCGCCGCAGATCCCGAACCGTTGTCGTTGACGCCGGGGCCTTCTGCGACACCGTCGAGGTGGGCACCGAACATCTGGACGTTATCGTGGTCGCCCGCCTTGGTCTCGGCGATGACGTTCCATGTCGTCGAGGTCACATACTCGGTCTCGAGCGTGAAGTCGGCCGTGAGCACGGCGGCCGCTGCGGCATCGTTGCCGGCCTCAGCTTCGTCGCCCGTCGTTTCGTCGGCGTCGTCGGCTTCACTCGCCTCGCCTCCGCCGGCGAGGCCGTTGCCGAGCTCGGTGCCGGCGTTCTCAGTCGCGCCCTCGGCCTCCGCTGCGTCCTCGACCTTGGAAAGGAGATCCTGGCCGACCTTGTAGGTCACCGTCACGGTCGGGGTGCCGTTCTCAATCCGCTCGCCGAGGGTGGCGTTGAGCTCCTCGTCGGGATTGTCGGCGTCATTGTTGTAGATGATGAGCGCGGCGGCACCGGCATCGGTGGCGGCCTGCGCCTTCTCACCGAATGAGCACTCTCCGCGGGAGGCGAGGACGAGCGCGCCTTCAGCAGACTCATCGTAATCATCGGCAGAGCAGCCGAGCTGCCCGCCCGCAAGGTCGCTGTTGTCATCATCGACCGGCAGGACCACAGGTATGCCAGTCAGCGGTTCTTCGGTCGCCTCGGTGTAGCTTGCGGTGTTGACATCGACCTTCTCGCCGTCGACGACAACCTCGACCGTGCCGTCCTTCTGCTGTTCGTGCTCGAAGGCCTGACGCTTCACATCGAAGGCACCGGTCGCCTCGAGGGTGGATTCGACGTATTCCACGGCTTCTTCGTAGCCGGGCGTGCCCAGCGCGCGGAATCCTTCATCCGCATGCGAGGTGGAGATGTCGGAGATCTTCTGCAGATGTTCCATCACGGCGTCGCCGTTGACGCCCATATCGGTGTGTTCAGTCGGCCCCGCGGTGCCCGCCGCCAGTGCCGGGCTCACCCCGCCGAGGACCAGTCCGGCCGTGGCGGTGACCGCCAGCCAGCTCTTCGTGCGCAACTTCATGGAGTTCCTTTCGCTCCTTTGTCTGTGTCCAGAGGAATCGCACATGACGGCGCACCGGAAGCGACCGCCAGGGTATGGCTCCTCGGCCATACCGGTGTCGGCCTCTCTACGGCTGCACTTGCGGGGAAGCTCGATTCTGACGCTTCGCCATGATTCGTCGTTGGTAACGAATCACATGCTTCTATAACGAAACGGTGACACAACTCACATTGGTCATTAATCTAACGCACCCCAGCGGGCTTTCATGTTACGAATTGATAACAACCGGTCACTGATTGATTTCGCACGCGCGGACTGTCTGCGGTTCACATGCGGATTCTCTGCGGCGACTGCGGCCGCACCACCGGTCACTCCCGCGACGCCCCGGCCTCACCTGCTGCCTGCCCGCGCATCGCACCGCGCAACCCGGCCCGTCTTCTCAGCCCCCTCACGGCCGCCCGTGCCGGAATCAGACCGCACGACTAGACTTGGACCAGTGACGACCAATGACTCCGCAGGTGCGACTCCGCCCGCCTCCCCCGACCGGCGGACCATTCGCCGCTGGCAGCGCTACCTCGCCAACGAGCGGCTCGAGGAACGGGTGTATCGCAACCTCGCCGAACGCCGCAAGGGCGAAGACCGCGAGATCCTGCTCAGCCTCGCCGCAGCGGAATCCCGGCATCAGGAGCATTGGATCTCCCTCCTCGGTGAACACGCCCAGAAGCGCCGCTCCGCCGATCTCGTCACCCGCTGCCTGGCGTTCCTCGGCCGCATGTTCGGCTCCGTGTTCGTCCTCGCCCTGGCTCAGCAGTCTGAGACGAGTTCGCCGTATGACGAAGACGAAGCCGCCTCGGCCGAGATGGCCGCCGATGAACGCATCCACGCCGAGGTGGTCCGTGCCCTGGCCGCCCGTTCCCGCGCCCGCCTGTCGGGGAACTTCCGTGCCGCCGTCTTCGGTGCCAACGACGGCTTGGTCTCGAACCTCGCCCTCGTCCTCGGTGTCGGCGCGGCTGGAGTCTCGAACACCGTCATCCTGCTCACCGGCGTGTCCGGACTGCTCGCCGGAGCCCTGTCGATGGGAGCCGGCGAATACATCTCGGTGCGCTCCCAGCGCGAACTCCTCGACGCCTCCACCCCGGACCCCGAGTCCCGGCACGCTCTGGCCGACCTCAACATCGACGCCAACGAGCTCGCTCTCGTCTTCCGCGCCCGCGGAATGGAAGCCCGCGAAGCCGAGGCCCGCGCCAACCGCACGATCGCCGCGGCGAAGAACAAACAGGCACCGAGGCTGCCGAACCTCGACTCCGAAGTCGACCGTGACGAACTGGGCACCGGCCTCGGCGCCGCCCTTTCAAGCTTCTGCTTCTTCTCCTCCGGCGCGCTCATCCCGATCCTGCCCTACATCTTCGGCATGTCCGGGCTGCCCGCCGTGTTCCTGTCCGCCGGCCTCGTCGGCATCGCGCTGCTGTTCACCGGCGGCATCGTCGGACTGCTCTCCGGCAAATCGCCCGGCCCCCGCGCCCTGCGCCAACTCGGCATCGGCTTCGGTGCCGCTGCCGTGACCTACGCCCTCGGCCTGCTCTTCGGAGGTACCGCATGACCGATCCGCTCATCCTCGTCAACCCCGCTACCGGCACGTTCGAACTCACCGACCTGCGTTCCGCCCAACTGCCCGTCACGGACCTCTCCGCTCATCGCGGGGACGGGATCTTCGAAACCGTACTGGTGAGCGTGGGTGCGCACGGTGCCACCGTGGTGTCACGGGAACGGCACTTCACCCGGTTCCGCGCATCCGCCTCGGCGCTGGATCTGCCCGATCCCGACCAAGGACTGTGGGATCGGGTCATCGATTCCCTCATCGCCGAGGTGGCCGCCGCCGATCCCGAGAATGTCGAGTTCGGGATCCGCTACGCCCTCTCCCGCGGGGAGCAGGACGCGAACGGAGATTTCCGGGGCCGCGGGTGGGCCTTTCCCGTGCCCGTGGACGACCACATCCGTACAGCTCGGGAGCAAGGTGTCACCGCCGTCAGCCTCGACCGCGGATTCGACGCCTATATCGGCAGCAAGGCACCGTGGCTGCTCATCGGCGCGAAGACTCTGTCCTATGCGGTCAATCAGGCCGCCGGCCGCTATGCCGCGGCCAACGACGCCGATGAGGCGCTTTTCGTCTCCCATGACGGAATCGTGCTCGAAGGACCGACCGCGAATCTCATCATCCGCCGAGGCGACCACCTGCTCACTCCGAATCCGGAGGCGGGCCTGCTGTCGGGAACGACGCAGCGCCTGATCTTCGATCATGCGGAGGAACTGGGCCTGAGCGCCGAATATGCCGACCTGAGCCTCGACGACGTCAAGGCGGCGGATGGGGCTTGGTACGTCTCGTCGATGCGCACGGCGGTCGCGCTGCGCGAACTCGACGGGAACGCGATCTCAGTCGATCAGACTCTGACTGACAGGTTCCAGGAGATCATCCGCGGACGGTGAGGCCGTGGGAGCCGCCGGCTCCGAGCGGCGGCAGGCGCCTTCGGGGATACGCTGCCCCGGGGTGGCCGGACTCTGGGCGCCTTCGGGGATGCGCTGCCCCGAGCCCTCAGGCTCGGGGCAGAGCGTCGGCGGGTTTCGCCGAGGGGAGAGTGAAGGCGAGAACGAGCCCGAGGATGCAGGCGGCGCAGCTGATCAGCCACACCGGCCAGAAGACGCCGGACATTCCCGGCAGCAGCGCAAGCAGGAATCCGAGGGCGCCACAGACGAACAGTCCGGTGACGACGCGCGTCTTCCACTTCCTCAGCATCGTGTGCCTTTCTCTTCACGTTTCGACCCAGACCTTCCCTTGCCCGATCGAAGCGTGCTCTCACGCTATCTCCCCCGGTCTGCCCGGCACATCCCCCAAAAGTATGAAATGAGCGAACTTTCTCGACCTCGTTCAATCTCGGGTGGCCTCGCGCGCATCGTCCTGCGTTAGTGTTGACTTCGACGGAATACGTTCCCGCGTCTCGTAAGAGTCGTGGGACTCAATATTCAAAGGAAAGGACACGAGCATGGGAAAGCTCGCTTGGCAGATCATCGGCGTGGGAGCGCCTATCGCAGCTGCATTCGTCGCTCGCAAGACCCTGACCTTCGCGTGGGAGAAGTCGACGAAGCGCCCGGCGCCGTCGAACCCCGTCGATGACGAGATCTCGATGTCCGAGGCCCTGGCCTGGACGATCGTCTCCGGTGTCGGTGTGGCCGTGGCTCAGCTCGTGGTTCAGCGCATCGCCGCGAACACCGTGCGAAACAACTTCGGCGATGAGGCCCTGCCGAAGAAGTTCCGCAAGCAGATCGAAGAGGTCACTGACTGATCTTCCGCTGACCTTCTGCTGCTTCTGCAGCAGCGAAGCGGCCCGCGAAGCTCATGCTTCGCGGGCCGTCTGCTTCCCTGGCGAAATCTGCCGGTTGAGCCCGGCCCGCCAGCAAACGCGAGTCAGAAATTCATACGCCCCGATCAAGATCACTGCGTATGAACTTTGAGGCCGCTCATCCACACCTAGGTCCGACGCGGTCGAGGATCTCGGCGAGGACCGATGCCTCGACCTGCCCCGGCGCCGAAGCCTGACCGATCTGCGCGAATGTGGCGCAGCTGCCGAAGTCGGCTCCCATGATCCTGCTCGTCCGGCCCAACGATCCCATCGAGATTCCGAGCACGGGAACCGGCAGCGAGGCATCCGCCGCGGCAGTCGCCTCCAGGAGACGCAGAACATCGGCCGGCGCCTGCGGCATCATCGCCACCTTGGCCACATCAGCACCGGCCTCACCCATCGCAGCGAACGTCTTCAGCAGGCGCTCGGGTGAGTCCGTGGACTCGAAATTGTGGTGCGAAGCGACGACGGGCACGCCCGCTTCCTGCGCCGAGGCGATAAGGGAGACCGACGCGGCCCGATCGATCTCAACGTCGATGGCCACGGGAACGCCCGATGATGCGCTGCCGGGAACGCCCGAGGCGGCGGTGCCGGTGGGACCGGTGCCGGCAGCAGTTCCGGCGTCTGCCTCGACGTCGGCGACCCCGGCGATGAGTTCCCGCACCACCTCGGCGTAGTCGTCCTCGGTGATCTCCACCTGCCCGCCCTCGAATCCGGTGCGGACGGTCAGGAGGATCGGCAACCCCGCTGTGAGTGCACTCGGAAGCAGGCGAAGGGCCGCCTCGGCGAGGCTGTGCACACTCGTGCGCACCCCACCCTGCGCAGGACCGGAGGCGACGACGAGCAGCGGATCGATGCGCCATTCGACGGCGTCGACGATTCCAGTCGCGGCGGCCGCGGCGCATTCGGCAGTGAGCTCATCTGCATCGATTGCCTGTGTCGGCACGATGACGGCAGGTCGCCCAGGATTGCGCACCGCGGGCGATCCTGCGGCAGGATTGAGGAACGGCAAGGATTTCATTTCTCAAGCGTAGGCGGTGACCAGGCGCGCGCGGGCAGGAGGACACGGGTGGAGACGAAGCAGGTGGGCAGGATCAGCGCACGCGATGGCTTCCCCCTCGAGGTCCAGGTCAGCGGGCCGGAGGACGCTCCTGCACTGCTCCTCCTGCAGGGCCAGTCGAATTCGCACGAGTGGTGGGACGATCTGCGCGGGGACGTCGAACCGGACTTCCGCACAATCACGTTCGACTATCGCGGAACGGGCGGCAGCCGGGGTGAGCTCGGGGAACTGTCGACAGCGAGCTTCGCCGAAGATGCCGTGGACGTGCTCGACCACCTCGGCGCGGACCGGGCCGCGATCTACGGCACGTCCATGGGCGGGCGGATCTCGCAGATGCTGGCACTCAACCATCCGGAGCGGGTGAGCGCTCTGGTCCTCGGGTGCACCTCGCCCGGCGGGCCGCATGCCGTCAAGCGTCCGCGTGAGGTCGGCCAAGCTCTGGCGAGGCTGCGTGGTGACGAGCACACGCAGTACCTCTTCGACCTCTTCTACACCCCCGAATGGACGGTATCAGCGGAGTACAGCAAGATGCTCGGCGACGACACGATGACGGCGGCCGAGTCATCCGCCCATCTGCGCGTGAGCGCCAATCACAATGCCTGGGACCGGCTGCCCGAGATCTCCGCCCCGACGCTGATCATGCACGGCGATGCCGATCGGATGAACCCGGTCGGGAACGCCCGCATCCTCCACGAGCGCATCCCCGGATCTCAGCTGCTGATTCTGCCGGACGGCCGACACGGATTCTTCGAAGAATTCGCCGAGGTGGTCACTCCGGCCGTGGTCCGATTCCTCACGGAATCGCTGCAGAATTCCTGAAGGCAGGAATTCCGGAGGCAAGGCCGCCTACTGCATCAAAATCCCATATCCGGTATCAAATCCATTAACGGCATACCTACATGCTCCAATCGATGATTATAACAATCAAGTAACGCACGAACATCTGTTTGCCCAGGTCAGAGCGCTAGTCAAGGGCGACGCGCCGCATAATCCCAACAAGATCTCTACCGAAAACCCTGAACAAAACTACAATGGTGGATCAGATATCCGTGTGCGGTGAGGCGCGTGCGCAATTGAGCTATTCGGATCTGATCTGCGAGCACCGAACCGTGCAAACGGGGGTGAAGCCTCTCGTTCTTGCGGACTGCCAAGAATGCAAGGAGGAAGCACGTGAGCGTTGTCAAAGCGTCACACGTCTACAAAGTTTTCGGAAAGCGCGAAAACGAAGTCGTCAAACGACTTCAAGAGGGCGCCGACCGAGATGATCTGACAAAACTCGGAACCGCCGCCGTCATCGATGCGAGCTTCGAAGTCGAGGCCGGCGAGATCTTCGTCGTCATGGGCCTGTCAGGCTCGGGCAAGTCGACCCTGATCCGCACTCTCAACGGACTCTGGGCACCCACCGCCGGATCCGTCGAGGTGCTGGGCACCGACATCGCGAAGATCGATCCGGCCGCACTGCGCAATGTCCGCAGCGAACACATCTCGATGGTGTTCCAGCACTTCGCACTGCTCCCGCACCGCACCGTCCGCGACAACGCCGCCTATGCGCTCGAGATCCGCGGAGTCGCGAAGGCGGAGCGGGACAAGGCCGCCGACCGTTGGCTCAAGGCCGTCGGCCTCGAAGGCTGGGGCGACAAGTTCCCCGAGCAGCTCTCCGGCGGTATGCAGCAGCGCGTCGGCCTGGCCCGCGCGCTGGCGGCAGAAACCGATATCCTCCTCATGGACGAAGCCTTCTCCGCCCTCGACCCGCTGATCCGGCGCGAGATGCAGGAACAGCTCGTCGAACTGCAGCGGGAGCTGAAGAAGACCATCATCTTCATCACCCACGACCTCAATGAGGCGATGTTCCTCGGTGACCGGATCGCGGTGATGCGCAACGGACGCATCGTCCAGGTCGGCACCCCGGAGGACATCCTCACCGACCCGGCCAACGACTACGTGGCACAGTTCGTCCACGACGTCGACCGGGCCCGCGTGCTGACTGCCAACAACGTCATGGAGAAGGCTCGGCAGACCGTGAGCAATCAGAACGGTCCCCGAGTTGCACTGCGCACCATGCGCGACAACGGCGCCTCAGGCGTGTACGTCACGGACAGGGACAGGAAGTTCCTCGGCCTCGTCAGCGACCGCGACTGCATCGAACACATCCGGACAGGTGCCACGACTCTCGACGAGATCATCAAACCGGTCGCCCACCCCGCATCTCCGGACGACCTGCTCATCGATCTCTTCCTCCCGACCGCGGAGATGCCTTTGCCGGTGCCCGTCACCGACGCGGACGGCGAACTCGTCGGCGTCGTCCCCCGAGCCACCCTGCTCGCCGCGCTCGGCACGCAGAACGGCAACGACGAGGCCTCGACGGAAGCCGCTGCCGAAGACTGGCCCGAGCCGGTCGACACCGGAATCATCGACCAAGTACTCGCCGAAGGCGATGATGCAGTCGCACCGCAGGCCACCGGCGAAAGGAGTGAGAGCTGATGGAGAACATCCGAATTCCGATCGGAGCCTGGGTCGACACCGTATTCGACTGGCTCAAAGACAACGTCGCATGGTTCTTCGACGCCGTCACCTGGCTGTTCAACTTCCTCATCGAAGTCCTCACCGACGTACTCGTCGACCTCCACCCGCTCGTCATCATCATTCTGCTGGCGCTCATCGGCTGGATCTTCCGCTCGTGGCAGATGGCCGTGGGCACGCTCATCACCCTGTTCTTCATCATGACGATGGACCAATGGGTGGCCGCGATGCAGACCCTGGCGCTGATCATCATCGCCGCTGTCATCGCTATCATCATCGCCGTCCCGGTCGGCATTCTGGCCGCGCGCAGCAACAGAGCCTCGGCGGTCATCAAACCGATCCTCGACTTCATGCAGACGATGCCGGCATTCGTCTACCTCATCCCGGCAGTCACCTTCTTCGGCATCGGCGTCGTTCCCGGCCTCGTGGCCACGGTGATCTTCGCTCTGCCCCCGGGTGTGCGGTTCACCGAGCTCGGCATCCGCGGGGTCGATTCGGAGACGGTCGAAGCCGGACAGTCCTTCGGTGCGACTCCCGGCCAGATCCTCCGCGGAGTCCAGCTGCCCTTGGCCACCCCGACGATCATGGCCGGCATCAACCAGGTCATCATGCTCGCACTGGCGATGGCCGTCATCGCCGGCATGGTCGGCGCCGACGGACTCGGAAAGAACGTCGTCGAAGCGATCGCCACCCAGAACCTGCCGCTCGGTGTCGAAGCCGGACTCGGTGTCGTGATCATCGCGGTCTACCTCGATCGCGTCACCGCAGCCCTGGGCAACGCGAAGGACTACCCGCACTCGCTGGTTGCGGGGATGCGTCGTCGCAGCGCGAAGAACAAGGCGGCTGCGGCAGCCGCCTGAGTCGATGGACCACACAGTCTGAATAGTCGATCACTAGAGAAAGGGAACACACAATGAAGAGAAGATTCCTCACCCCGATAGTCGCTGCGGTCGCAGCCCTCGGCCTTGCCCTGACCGGTTGCTCACAGGAAGCATCGAAGGACGGTGGCGAAGGCGGCGACAAGGGCGACATCAAACTCGGCTACGTCACCGGCTGGACCGACGGCCAGAGCATCTCGCTCCTGCTCGAAGATCAGTTGGAGAAGATGGGCTACAACGTCGAGACCCAGACCTTCAACGACGCGGCCGTCCTCTACGCCGGTGTCGCCAACGGCGATATCGACATGTATCCGTCCTCGTGGCCCGAGGTCACGCACAAGCAGTACATCGATGAGTACGGTGACGACCTCGAAGACCTCGGCGCCTACTACGACAATGCCGTCCTCACGATCGCCGTCCCGAAGTACATGAAGGACATCAACTCGATCGAGGACCTCAAGGGCAAGGGCAAGGACTTCGGCGGCGAGATCATCGGAATCGAGCCCGGAGCCGGTCTGACGAAGGCCACCAAGGCGATGATTCCCGAATACGGTCTCGACGACGAATACGAGCTCGTCACCTCCTCGACCGCTGCCATGCTCACCGAGCTCGGCAATGCGACCGACGCGGAGAAGGACATCGTCGTCACCCTGTGGCGTCCGTTCTGGGCCAATAACGAGTACCCGGTCAAGGACCTCGAGGACCCGAAGGGTGCGATGGGAGACCCCGAGAAACTCCACTTCACCGCGACCAAGGGCTTCGGCGAAGAGTTCTCCGACGCTGCTGACTACGTCGGGAAGATCAAGATGGATGACAAGCAGTACGGAGACCTCGAGGACCTGGTCGTCAACAAGTACAAGGATGATGGCAAAAAGGCCATCGCCGAGTGGCTGAAGGCCAACCCCGACGCCTACGAAGGTGAGCTGCCGGACGAGAAGTGATCCTGACGCCGCGGCAGCAGCCGCACTGAGGACGACATCGTCGGCTCAGCTGCGGGCTTCCCCATTGCCCGGCGTGCGGTCATGAAATGCTGTGCCCTTCCGACTCGGACGAGTCGGGAGGGCACTGCTTTGTGAGTAGACTCGGCTGAGAATCGCCGTTGACACCGTTTTCGGTGTGCCGGCCCGGACGGAGGACATCCCATGACGACCGATTCGGCAACCGTCGACACTTTCGTCGGCCCCCTCACTGTGACCAGCGACGGCCGGTCCATCGTCCGACTCGAATGGCACATTTCCGCCGAGGCGACCGACGCCGCCGATCCGATCCCCACCGAGACGGCCGCCGCCTCGGATCCGACCCTCGTCGAGGCGGTCGCCCAGTTGCGAGCGTACTTCGACGGCCGCCTCGGCGATTTCGACCTGCCCGTGGACTTCGGTCAGATCTCGGACGTCGCGAGGACCGTTTTGACGACCTTGGCCGAAGAGGTCCCGGCAGGGACCACGGTCACCTACGGACAGCTCGCCGAAGCCAGCGGAACCGGGATTCCGGCGCGTGCCGTCGGCGGAATCATGGGACTCAATCCGATCCCGATCATCGTCCCCTGCCATCGTGTTGTCGCCGGTGACGGACTCGGCGGGTATTCGGGCGGGCTGCCCGGGCACGAGCTCGAGACCAAGCGGCGTCTCCTCGAGTTCGAAGACGCCCTGCCGCAGCCCCTGTTCTGACGCTGCCGAAGCGTTCTTGGCCCGCGTCTGGCTCGCTTCGGTCCCGCACCGGGCTCGTTTTGGTCCCGTTCCGTGCCGGTAGTCTGCCGCATTCAGCTGTCCGCCGGGCGGAGCTCTCCGGACACCGGTCGGGGGCCACGGCAGATCTGGAGGACGCCACTGGAAGTTACGCGAATAATGTGATTACATTGCCGTACCAACTTTTGTGATCACAAATGATCCTGCATTCACATGTTCCTGCTCGGACGATCGGAATTGCCAGAGTCGGCGGTTTCACCGCGCTCGAGCAGCCACCGCGAAGAGGAAACTGATGAAGTCACGCACAATCACCACCGTCGTCGCCGCCTGCGCGGCCCTGGGTCTCGCCCTGACCGGGTGCTCCCAGGAAGCCAGCAAGGACTCCGGCTCCGACGGCGACAAGGGCACAATCAAGATCGGCTACATCTCTTCGTGGTCCGACAGCCGCAGCACCGCGTTCCTGCTCGAGGACCAGCTCGAGAAGCTGGGATACGAGCCCGAGCTGAAGACGATCTCCGAGGCCGCGATCCTCTATGCGGGAGTGGCGAACGGCGACATCGACATCTACCCCTCCGCCTGGCCGGAGAAGACCCACAAGCAGTACATGGATGAGTACGGCGACAAGATCGAGGACATCAGCACCTATTACGACAAGGCGCAGAACACGATCGTCGTGCCCGACTATGTCGACATCGATTCGATGGATGAGCTCAAAGACAATGCCGACGAGTTCGACGGCAAGATCGTCGGCATCGAGCCCGGAGCCGGTCTCACCAAGGTGACGAAGGATTCGATGATGCCTGCCTACGACCTCGAGAAGGACTTCGAACTCGTCACCTCCTCGACCCCGGCCATGCTCACCGAGCTGGGCAATGCCATCGATGCGCAGGACGACATCGTCGTCACCCTGTGGCGTCCGTTCTGGGCGAACAATGCCTACGACGTCAAGGAGCTCAAGGATCCGAAGAACGCCATGGGCGATCCGGAGAAGATGCACTTCCTCGGTACCGAGGGCTTCAGCGACGAGTTCCCTGAGGCGTCGGAGCTCATCAAGGGGATCAAGCTCGACGACAAGACGTACGGTGAGCTCGAGGACCTCATCGTCAACGAATACAAAGAGGGCCAGGAAGGCGACGCCGTCGACCAGTGGGTCAAGGACAATCCGAAGGCCTTCGACTCCGAGATCACCGACTGAGCCGCTGCGCGAACATACGGTGCGGCCGCCGCCCCCGCTTCTGCGGGTCCGGCGGCCGCGCCGCTTTCTCAGCCGTCGAACAATTCCTGCCCGACGTACCCGTCCTCGGTCGCTCCGGGCGGGATCGCCCACACGGTCGACCCGATCGGGGTCGTCCATTCGTTGAGCAGGTCCACCTCGGCGAGTCGGCGCTGGATCGGCAGGAACTGCCGTTCGATATCGGCCTGGAACGACGCGAACAGCAGCCCCGAATCCCCACCCGCACCGGTCTCGTAGTTGAACGTGCGCCGGTGGATCTGCACCTCCGGACCCAGTCCGTCGCGGGCCCGGGCGATATGCGCGACCTGTGAGATCTTCGTCAGTCCGCGCTGATCGACGGCGGTGAAGTCCGGGACGTCGAACTCGTCCTCACCCGACAGCGGTGCCCCGGTGCCCATGGTCCGCCCGACCGCGAACTCCCGTGCCGGTCGGTCGGCCTGATCCCAGGTGTCGAGGTTCATCGCGATATCGCGCAGAACCAGCGTCGTTCCCCCGCGCATCCACACCGGCAGATGCGCACCGAGGTCGGCCGGCGGCTCCCCGCGGGCGGAGAACACCGGATTCGCGGTCTCGGTGCCCTGCCCCCAGATGGTCCGCGCGAAGTCCTCGGATCCGGGTCCAGGATTCGCAGTGCCGTCGAGCTGGCCGAAGAGGTTCCGCTGGGTCTTCCCCTCCCCTGCGCTGCCGTAGGCACGTCGAAATCCGTCCCGCTGCCAGGCCACCTCGGCGAACGATCGCGAATCCTTGAACAGCATGCGCCTGGCATGTGCCAAGGTCAGCGGGTCGTCGCCGCAGATCTGCAGGAGCAGGTCGCCCTGGCAGCGGTCCTGATCGAGGCGATCGATCGAGAACGCTTCCAAGGGCTTCAGCCAATCCGGGACGTGCTCCCTTCCGGCCAGCGCCACCAGCTCGGATCCGAACCCGAAGGTCACCGTCAGTCGGGCAGGGTCGACGGCGAGCTCGGATTCGGAGTCGGCCAACGGGGCCTGCCCCTGCGTCAGCGCGGCTGCATCCGCGGTGAGCAGCCGCAGCCAGCGCACCGCTTCGGCGGCCTTGATCCCGGGCCCCAGCGTGAACGCGATGAAGTGCGCGAAGGCCTGCGGCGGGGTCTCGACCCCGGATTGATGAGTGCCGTAGAACGGCTCGGTCTGCGGCCCGTTCGCCCCGTCCAGATCTCGCCGAGGCGGCCCACCGTCGCCGCCGCTCCCGCCCGGAGACCCGGCGCCGCGGCCGAGTGCGAACCCGGCCGTGGCACCGACGACACCTGCGCCGCCGGCCGCGGCCGCCGAGGTCAGGAGACCTCGGCGGCTGAAGCCGGTGCAACCAGGCTCAGTGGTCACTGTGGTCTCCCTGGTCGGAGTTCTCGTGCTCTTCGCTGTCGGCGCCGGTGTGTTTGCCGTCGTCGCCGTGCTCACCATGGTCGCCGTGGTCGTCGCTGGAGCCTTCGGCCTCACCGGGCGCGTAGTCTTCCTGGGCTCCGGAGTACTCCTTGGCCACGGCCGTGACCTCGACGGTCTCGTCATCGGCGGTGACGAGATCGAGCTTGATCTGCTCGCCCGGCTTGATCGCCTTCTTCAGTCCCATGATCATGATGTGATCGCCTCCGGGCTCGAAGCGGAGGCTCTCCCCGGCCGGGATGGTGAAGCCGCCCTTCTTCTCCTGCATGGACATTCCGCCCGAGCCGTCGCCTACGGTTTCGTGGAGTTCGACCATCTCCGCGTCCGCGTATTTCGCCTCGACGAGGTTGATGTCGGCGTCGGTGTTGTTCTTCAGCTCCCCGAAGACCGCAGTCATTCCGTCGTCGGCGGCCTTGACCCATGCGCCGTCGAAGCTGAGCGCTTCGGCGTCGACCGCGCTTTCCGAGGATTCCGCCGAGGTGGAGCTGCCGCCGTCGGTCTGTGTCGAGCCGGCGGCCTTGCTGTCGTCTTGGCCGCAGCCTGCCAGGCCGATGGCGACGGCGATGGGCAGGGCAAGGGCCAGGGTGATGTTCTTTCGCATGATATCTGCACTTTCGTCATTCAGGTGCTGTCGAGCACATGTCGGCGCGCGCCGCGGTCACCTGTTGGCACAGGCAGTCCCGCGTGTCCCCCGCCGTCAGACGACGAGGATCTTCGGTCGCAGAGTCTCTGCTGCCCGAAGCTGCGGGCGCTGAGCCGCATCGCGTTCGTCCGCCTGTGTGCAGGGAACGCGGCTGACCGGCAGCGCTTTCGTGAGCCTTTGCGCAGGTCACAGTTGCCTGCGCGCAGCTCGTGCGAGTGCAAGTGCGCAGGGCATGTGCTGGCCAGGGTGCGGGTACGTGTCCTCTGCGCGCAGCGGTGTGCGCGGACGTGTTCGACTATCACCGAGGGGCGGCGCGCCGCCGTCTGGGCGGTCGCCCGAAGATGGATGGTCACCCGGGAAACCAGGTGCGGGTCGGCGCTGCAAACGCCGATTGGGATGTCAGCCGAACGCGGGCGGGCCGCGGCGGTAGTTCGGGCCGACCACCGCCGATGTGACCGGCTGCGGCACCCGGAACGAAGCGCAGAGCTTGCGGAACGGTTCGTCGGCCAGGACTCCGGCCGCCTCGTCGAGGGCTCGCAGTGCGCCGATCACCGGGCCCAGTGCCAGCTGCAGAATGCTGAGGACGATGTCCTCACCGCGTTTGAGGATCACGGCGGTGACGAGGACGGCGACGACGTGGGCGATGATCATCCCCACCGAGGTTGCCCCGTGGCTCGCATGTCCGAGCGCGGACGCGGCAGGACCGAGATCAAGAGTGCCAGGGGCTGGCACGATGTGCCCAGCGTGGGCGTGGAGGGCCGCCTCGGCGGAAGTGGATCCGGCACCTGCAGCTCCGGCCTGCCCGCTTCCGGATTGAGCGGTTCCCGCGTGGGCCCCCGCATGAGCGAAGGTGTGTGCAGACCAGCTCATCGTCAGGTGCATGAGCACCTGCCCGAGGCCGAGCAGGCCCGCCAGAGTCAGGTAGCCCAGGCGCCTGCCGGCGACGATCATCGCCGCCCAGAGGACGAGAACGAAGACGACCACAGTGCCCGGAATCGAGACGCCGCCACCGGCACCGAGGTGCATGAGCAGGGCGAGGAGAGTCGTGAAGAGGGCAGCGAAGAGCGCACGTACGGATTTCGTCCATCCGGTCATGGGCCCTCCTCTCAGCTCGCTCCCACATTCTACTCAATGTAGAACAATTTCGGGAAGGCGACTGAGCCTACATCCGCAGCCAGGTATCGGCGGTCTTCTTGACCATGGCACCGGCATCAGCGGCAGCATCCCCCCAGGCGACGAGGTTGCCATCGGGGTCAGTGGTGGAGTCGGAAAGGACGACGACGTCGAAGTTGCACACAAGACCCGCCATCGCCGAGGCGTAGACGGCTCCGGGGGTGCCCGCCGAGGACGCGTCGGCGCCGGCGATAATGATCCGGTCGACGGAGAGGTCATGCAGACCTGCGGCCAGATCGTCGACGCCCTCGAACACATCCGGGCTCTCGGATCGGAGCACGAGATCCTCCTCATCGGGGACGAAGATGCTCAGCTCCTCATCGGGAGTGTCGGCGAGGTCGGCCTTCGTCGACGCGAAGATGAGCACACCGCCCACAGCGCGGGTGCGGGTGACGATATCGCCGAGGGTCTCCATGGCGTCATCGCTGGGGTAGCTGGCGTCGTCGGTGTCAATGAGGAGCAGGGCATCCATACTCCAATCGTGCCACGACCGACTGACACATTCGAAGCCGGTTCATCTCGGCTGCGGCCGACACCACTCCTGACCTGCATGGACTCAAAGAGGCTTGTCAACATTCTCGAACTGTGACGAACATCAGATTTGTGTTCGAAACTTTTATCGATCACCTATGGCTTTCCACGTATTATGAGCGTACACTGGATTCCAACAACAACGATGTTGGTGAACGGAATTCATCCCCATGACCCTCACTCCCGAACGCAGCTCCGATCATTCCGATCGGAACGCCGACAACTCCTCGCAGACCAGCGGACACCCGCTGCTGGCCGACGAGGAGTGGGCAGATCTCAGCCGCTTTGCGCCCGAGGTCACCTCTTCGATCACTCAGCTGATGAGCCTCAAAGATGAGCTGCGCTCGTTCGATCGCCCCATGGGACCGGATCAGGCCATCATGCTCGCCGATGGGGTCGAGGCGATCACACGCATCAACGATGCATTGTCGACGCTCGCGCTCTCCGTCTGCGAACGTGTCGGAACACCCAGCGACTTCGGCGCCAAGTCGACGAAGTCGCTCATCGAGAACCGATTCAACCTCACCGGCGCGGAGGCGAATCGCCGCACCGATATGGCCAAGAACCTCGGCGGACGCGTCGACATGGCCGGACAGGCTCTGCCGCCTCTCTACCCTGTCGTCGCAGATGCGCTCCATGCCGGCACGATCTCCGCCGCCCAGGCGTCTGTCATCGAAGACTGCATGCGCAAACTGCCCACGTGGGTCAGTCAGACGGTCCGCACCGACGTCGAGACACGCTTGGTCGACAACGCACCCAAGGTCCGTCTCAAGGACCTGCGCGAGATCTTCGGCAAGCTCATGGGCTATATCGACCCGGACGGCGCAGAGCCGAATGACTCGGCCGACCGCTCTGCGTACAACATGTCCATGCGCGCCAAGGCCAACGGCGACTGGGAGCTGCGTGGACTGCTCGACCCCGTCACCGGCGGCACTCTCAACGGACTGCTGACCTCACGGATCCAGTCTGCGGGAGAAGCCGACAAGACTGGCGTCGACTCGGCGACCGGCGCCTCTGAGATCGCGGCCGCGGGCAATCCCGCCACCGTCACCGCTGCTTCTGAGGAGACGAGCTCGCCGCTGCCAGACAAAGAGCTGCTTGAGATCGTCGACGCGGTGCTCTCCGGTGACCGATATGACGCGAAGCGAGTTCCGACACCCGATCTCAACGCAGCTCGCACGAGCGGGAATCCGGCTGCCGTCCCCGGCGTCGGCGTTCGTGAGGACGGCGGATTCGTCGACGTCAGCGCCGAACAGCCCTCGGCGCGCGAATGGATCTACGAACGATTCGCCGGCCTCGTCACGACGATCGACAAGCAGCGGACGGCTGCAGGAGCGCCTTATGCTCTCGTCATCAACGCCACCGCCGAAGATCTGGCCAAAGGAACAGGACACGGAACCACGGGCGCCGACAATCCCATTCCCATCAAGGAACTGATGAGAAACGGCCTCAACGGCTCGCTGTTCTTCCACCTAATGAGCGACAGGGCCAAGACGATGCAGGTGGCCACAGAACAGCGCTTCGCCAATCGCAAACAGTTGGCAGTGATCACCGCCCGTGACCGAGGTTGCACCTTCCCCGGCTGTGACGCCCCTCCCGGTTGGTGCGATGCCAACCATGTGTTTCCATGGTCGCTCGGCGGAAAGACGGAGATCAACAATCTCGCGCTGCTCTGCAGCTATCACCACCACCTGCTCGACCGCACCGCCTGGGACACGGTGATGCTCTTCGACGGGCGACCGGCCTACATTCCGCCTGCCGCAAAGGACCCGGCTCGTAAGCCGATCCTCCACGCCCGCTTCATCGCGGACGACATCGTCGACTCCCTGTTCGACAAATAGCCGCCCCAACTTTCAGGGGACAGCTGTGCCCACTTTCCAGCTTCGGCCGGGTTCAGCCCACTTTCCAGGTTCAACTCGGTTCAGCCCGGTTCAACTCGATGCAACTCGGTTCAGCCCGGTTCAGGCGGGTTCAGTCCCCCAATGAAGAGGCTCGGATGCTCATGTCCTCATCGAGGAGCAGGAGGTCAGCCGGCATTCCGGGAGCCAACAGGCTTCCGGCACCGGCGGCACTGCCCGCCGCCTGCAGAGAATCACCCGGCTCCGGCACTCCGCCCACCGCACGCAATGGAACGAATCCTGCGGACTGCACAGCGTCGAACGGGCTGAGTCCCACCTCGGCGACGGCCCGCTTCACAGCCTCGTCCATCGTCAACGTGGACCCCGCGATGGCGCCCTGAGTGCCATCCGCGGTAACCAGACGAGCCACCGAATCCTTGACCTCGACCGGTAGCGAACCAAGGTGATAGCTCCCATCGTGCAGGCCGGTCGCCGCCATGGCGTCAGTGATGAGAGCGATGCGCCCGGGCACGAGTTCGTGGAGCATACGCGCGACCGGGGCAACCACGTGGACGCCGTCATTGATGAGTTCGACGGTGACATGCTCGGCCTCGGCCGCGGCAAGGACCGGCCCCGGAGCACGGTGATGGATTCCGGGCATCGCATTGAACGCGTGGGTGAGGATGCTCGCCCCCGCCTCGAAGGCCTGCGCGGCCAGCGCATAATCGGCAGCCGTGTGACCGACGGCCACACGCACCCCTGCCGCAGAGAACCGACCGATCGCATCGAGAGCACCGGGAAGTTCGGGCGCGATGGTGATCTGGCTCAGAGTTCCATCGGCCGCCTCGAGGATTGCTTCGACCGCCTCCGGAGTCGGCGATGTGAGCACTTCGGGCGCATGCGCACCTTTGAAATCCGGGGACAGGAACGGGCCTTCGGCGTGCAGGCCCATGACCATGGCCCGCTCACGGACGAGTCCGGCGCCCGCGCGCAAGGACTCACACAGCCCCTCGATCGTGTCGGAGACGTAGGACAGAGCGAGCCTGCCGGTGCCGTGGGCCCAATGCACGTCGAAGATCGCATCGATCCCCTCGCTCCTGTCCTCGGCGCTCGCACCGCCCGCACCGTGACAGTGGATATCGACGAACGCGGGAGCCACGTATCCGCCGGCGGCGTCGATGACCTCACCTCTCGCCGAGGCGGCCCTGTCCTTCCAGCCGTCCCCGCGGCCCCGTGCCGTGACCGTTCCCTCGGCGACCGCGATCCACGTGTCCGCGGTCGCCTCGGTGAACGTCGCCCGATCGCCGTCGAGGATGCACGCATTGTGGATGACCGCCTCGGCGGGGATCTGTTCGGTCTGTGTCATCAGGGTCCTTCCATCGCTCTGCGAACGCCTCATTCAGGGTACGGAATCAGTTGGTGAATTTGCCCCGCAGCAGGGTCTTGGCGAGTTGGGTCTCGTCGGGCAAGGTGCCGACGGGTGTTGTGCCGACAGATCGGCTGTCGGCTCGCCCCAGGGTGCGAACGAACCGCTTGCCGCCTCGCCCCAGGGGCGCCGACAAACCGGTAGCCGCCCCGGCGCGGGGCGCGGACGAACCGGTTGCCGCGCCCACCTCAGGAAACCGACGAACCGACTGCCGGCTCACCCCAGTGTGCGAACTCGGTTCGCGTCGATGCCGAGCACATGCGTATCGAGGAACGCGAGCACGGTGCGGTACCAGACCTCGGCGTTCCCGCGGCCGAGGATCCAATGCCCCTCGTCGGGGAAGTAGAGGAACCGATGCTGAGTGTCGCCATCGGCGTCGAGGGGAGTCTTCGCCCGAGTGAGAAGATCCAGCCACAGCTCCTGACCCTGACCGATCGGTACCCGGTAGTCCTTGTCGCCATGGATGACGAGCATCGGCACCTCGATGTCATCGGCGAACAGGTGCGGCGAATACTGAGTCGACTGCTCCCGCATCGCCTGATCCCACGACGAATTGTCCGTCGTCCGCCCCATCGACGTGGTGTTCCACAGAGAGGCGTGGGTGACGACGCACTTGAACGCGCTGCCGGTATGCCCGGCCACCCAATTGGCCATGTATCCGCCGTAGGACCCGCCGGCCAGGGCGACACGTTCGAAATCGATGTCCGCCCTCTCACCTGCGGCCTCGGTCAGCGCCATGATGTCGGTGAAAGGAGTGCCGCCGAGCTGCTGCTGACCGCGATCGATCATCGCCTGCCCGTAGCCGGTGGAGATCGCCGGGTCCGGCAGCAGCACCGCATAGCCGGCAGCCGCGAAGGGACCCGGATTCCACCGGTAGGTCCACGCATTCCACGACCCCCACGGTCCGCCGTGGGCGAAGACGACGAGCGGATGCGGCCCCTCCCCTTCCGGAAGCACCAGCCACGCACGGATCGGCGTGCCGTCCTCGGCACGGACCTCGACCTCGGTGAGGGTGCCTTCCTCGTCGAGCACCGTCGCGGGGTTCGCGAGCTCGCTGATGACCCCGGTGCGGAGGTCGACGGAGATCGGCAGCGGCGCGACATCAATCGCCGAGGCGGTCGCCACGACCGTGTCCTCGCGCAGGGCCAGCCCCGAGAACGAATACTTCTGATCGGCGCCCCCGACGAGCCGCCGAGGCTGAGCATCATTGATGTCACCGATGAAGATGCTGCCGCGACCGTGATCATCCGCGGTGGCCACGATGGTCGAATCGTCTGCCCAGATCGGGGAGAACCAGAAATCACCATCCGGCCACACAGGATTCAGTTCCGCGGTCTCGAGATCGAGGACCATGAGTTCGGCCGCGAGGTTGGTCTGCGGAGTCCAGTTCTGTACGCGAGTGACCAGTGCTTTCGTCCCGTCCGGGCTGATCGCCTCGATGTCGAAGCTGTGATCGGCAGCCGGTTTCGTCAGACGATGCAGTTCGGGTTCCCCGTCGAGGTCCACGCGCCAGACCTCACTGGCCTCGAGCTGTCCGGGGATCGGCTTCTCGAGCTGGACGAGGGCGAAGCGCGCCCCATCGTCGACGGCCCAATCGACAAGTCGCCCAGACGGCAGGGACAGGTACCGGAAGTCCAAGCCCGCCGGGGCACTCAGCTCGTCACTGACTTCGGGGAAGTCGGCGGCCGCCTCGTCGAGGGTGGCCACAGCCAGGATCTGCCGTCCCGGCCCCAGATCATGATCCCAGCGACGGACGGGGAAACCGGTGTGGAGGATCCCGCTGACCTTCGCGTCGCTGCGTTCGGAGCTGAATTCCTGATGGTCGTTCTCGTCGGCGGCCCATGTATGGACGGGGAACTCGACGATGATGGTCTCGCCCTTGACCTCGATTCGGGAGAAACCGCCCTCATGATCGGTAAGCTTGCGGGCCTCACCGTTGTCCGGCAGGGCCCACAGGCTCGGGGACTCGGCATCCTTGCCGTCCTCGCCCTTGCGTTTGGAGGCGAAGACGATCGTGCCGTCCTCGCTCAGTGCGGCCGGTCCCACGGACTGATCGCCGCGAGTGATGCGTCGGGGCGTCTCCCCGCTGATATCGGCGAGGTGGCTGAGGGAGGAATTCCCTTCGGAATTGAGGAACGAGTACTGGGCGATGACGCGGCCGCTCTGATTCGTCAAGAGGCCTTGCAGGCGGCGGGCGTCGAGGAGTCGGGTCACTGCGTCGTGGGTCGTCATCTTCCCATCCTAGATCCCCGCGCAGATTTCGGGGCGAAATCCAGAGAAACCCCAGATCGCCGAGGCGGCCGGCCCCTGTGATGACCGACCGGAGTCACCGAGGCGGTCGACCGGATCGCGGGCGCATTAACTTCGCGGGCGCACTATCTTCGCGGGCACCTGATCGCCACGTCGTTCGGTGCTCACTGGCACGTCAGTGGAAGCTCGGTGACGGGACTTTCTCACCATCGATCGTCACCGTCGGAAGCATCTTCTTGAAGTCCTCCGCCACTTCGGTGTTCGTCTTCGGTGTGCGCATCTCGATGGACAGATTCACCAGGCGCCCGTTGATCTTATACCCCGTCTGCACCCCGAAGGCATAAGTCGGTTCGTTGTTGATAGCGAGGATCTCGGTCGGACCGAGTTCACCCTGATAGCTCCAGAACTCGCCCGCGGCCAGAGACCCTGTCTGCTCGGCCAACACCTGTGAGTCCTGTTCGGAGAAGTTGTACCGCCTCTTCTGATCAACGACTTCCTGAGCACTGTCACCGTATTCGTCGGTGCAGTTGACGAGGATGGTATCGCCGCGAGTGGTGTCTTCGCCATGGTTGAATACATGGAACTGCTCGGTACTCCCGGTGCTGTCTCTCCAGTCATCACCGATTGCGAAGGTGAGTTCGACCGGGCAGCTGCTGCCGAACGTCACTGAAGTCTTCGTCATCCCCTCGGGGATGCCGGCTTCGGTGGGCTTGCCCGTAGGCTCGGGACCGGCGGTCTCCTCCACGCCGATCCGCACCGGCCCTGCGGACTTGTCTTCCGTGCGGATATGGAGGACCGAGCATCCGCTGAGGAGGACGGTCAGTGCGAGTGTGCCGGCGGCCGCGGCTCGTCGCGCCGAGGCGGGTCTGCCCGCGTCGGGACTCCCCGCGGCACGACTCCCCGAAACGGGTCTCTTCGCTACGAAGATCCCCACGGATGAGGTATCCGATGCCTTGCGCCCAGTCACTGGTGTCGCTGGTGTCACTGCTGGTCACCTCGGCGGCGACAGTCTGGGTACCCCGCTTCCGGGCCGTTCTGATTCGGCTGAGCCGGCCCGTACCCGTGCTGAGGCATTTGCGGACCTGATCCGGACTGGCTTCCGACAGGTGGTTGTCCGGTGGACTGGGGGCCGCCGGCGGGCTGACTGCCTGCAGGCGGCTGACCGTTGTACGGAGCACCGGGCTGGCTGCCGACGGGCTGCTGGCCGAAGTTCTGCGGACCGGAATTGGGCTGACTTCCCGCGTAGGACTGGCCGAAGTTCTGCGGACCGGAATTGGGCTGACTGCCAACAGGTGTCTGCCCGAAGTTCTGCTGACCCGAGTGCGGTTGACTTCCGACCGAAGGCTGTCCGGGCTGTTGCGGGCCGGATCTCTGAGGACCCGAGTTCGGCTGGCTGCCGGCAGGCGGCTGCCCATAGCCCGGGTTCTGTCCTCCGACGTTCGGGGCCTGCCGCGGCGGTTTGAACTGCGAATGCTGACCGGAATCCGGCGGGAACCCACCGGAGACGGATTCGCCCGTCCGACGATTGACCAGGTTCCCGTCGACCCTCTCGAGACGACGCTTCGACGTCCGCCGCGGAGTGCCGAGGATCCGTCCCTGCAGTTCGGCCTCATTGGGCTGACGCGGAGGCAGGAATCCGGGCGCCTGCCGCGAATCCGCCTGCTGCACCGGCTGCACCGCATGCGAACCGGCAGCGACCCGATCCATATGATCCGACATCTGCGGAACGGTCACGGGCGCGGCATCGGCAAGGACGGGGAGGACCATGCGCACCGAGGTGCCCACACCCTCCTGGCTGAAGAGCTGCACGGATCCGCCGTGCCGAGTGACGATGGCGCGCACGAGCGAGAGGCCCATGCCCGAACCGGCGACCGCGCGTACACGTGAACCGCGAGAGAGCTCGTCCCAGACGTTCTCCTGTTCGGCCAGCGGGATGCCGCTGCCCGTATCCGCAACCTCGACGACGACCCAGCGGTGCCCGTCGATGATCTGCTCATTGGCACGCAGCTCGACGACTTCGGCCTGCGACGAGTATTTGAGAGCATTGCCCAGCAGGTTGAGGATCGCGGTGAGCAGCAGATCCTCTTCACCGGCGACATCGGGCAGCCGCCACGGAGCACGGGCGACAGTCGCCACGATCATCCGGTCCTCGGCTCCCGGCGCCGTCGATGCATCTTCGACGGCCTGATGGATGAGCGCGTCGAGATCGACGCGGGCGTATTCGATGATGCGGGTCTCGACGTCGGCGAGCTTGCGCAGATCGGCCAGCAGTCGGGCGACCCGGCGCGAGGACACGTCGACCTGCTTGGCGGCCGGCTCAACCTCGCTCAGCGTGCCGCCGTCGCGGACGACCTCCCGGATGCTCGCCGCCGAGGTGCGCAGCGCCGTCAGCGGATTCTTGAGTTCATGGTCGAGTCGGATGAGCATCCGATTGCGCTTCGTCATCGAATCCTCGGCCGCGGCCGTCTCGATGGATTCCCGCAGCGCGGCCTCACGCCTCTGCAGATACCGCCAGCCGAACCAGGCACCGATGGCGAGACCGCCGAGCACGACGACGAGCAGCAGCAGGAACAGCCAGACCTGGATCTCGAAGACAAGGAAGTTCGTCATAGACGGCTCTGTCCGTCCTCGCCGCGGACCTCACCGACGAAACGATAGCCGCGCCCCTGCACGGTGGCGATCCACCGCGGTTCTGCGGCGTCCTCGCCGAGCACACGACGCAACTCGGCGACCCGGGAGTCCACGGCACGGGTGCCCACAGCCTCTTCGAATCCCCACAGCACTTCGAGCAGGCGGGAGCGTTCGATGAGCTCGTCCTTGTGCACCATGAGGTACTCGAGCAGGGTGAAGCCCTTCGGGGTGATGACGAGTTCACGCTGCCCCAACCACGCCCGGCGTCCGACACGGTCGACGCGCAGGCCGAAGCTGGACACGAGCACCGGTGCCGTGGCCAAGGGCGGACCGTCATTGCGGGTCCTGCGCAGCACGGCACGGATGCGCGCGACGAGCTCGTGCGGATCGAAGGGTTTGTTGAGGTAGTCGTCGGCGCCCTCTTCGAGCGCCATCGCCCGCTCGACGCCCTCGCCGACCTGGGTCAGCAGCAGCACCGGAACCCAGTTCTCCTCTTGGCGCAGGCGGCGCAGCACCTGCCGACCGTCGGCTCCGGGCATGAGCACGTCGAGGACGCACACATCGGGTTTGTGACGATGGATCTCGTCGAGAGCGAGCAGTCCGTCACTGGCCGGAAGCACCCGGAAACCGGAGCGCTCGAGGAACGGTACGACTGCCCCGAGGACGTCGGGCTCATCATCGGCGACTAAGACGAGTGGTTGGGGCTCGGTGTGATTGTCAGCCGTCATGGTGGTCTGTTCCGGTTCCTCTCTGGCGTTCCCAGGCGATCTCTCGGGCCTCGGCACGGTCGACCGCCTCGGCGAGTTCATCTCGGTACAGCATAGATCGACGCAGGTGCTTGGTGCGATAGCCGGCGCGGCCGACCATATGGGTGGCGACGGGAATCGTCACGAGCTGGAAGGAGATGATGATCGCCAGGGTCGTCACCGTCGCCCAAGTCGGGAACTGGATCGCGATCGCCACGGCGACGAGCACCAGGCCCAGCACCTGGGGTTTCGCGCTCGCGTGCATTCGCGAGAGAAGGTCGCCGAAGCGGACGAGACCGACCGCGGCGGCCAGGGACAGGACCGCGCCGAGGAAGATGAGCACGGCCGAGATGATGTCAAGAACCACGATTGCTCTCCTGCCCGTCGCCATCCGACACGTGCTCGGCGTCATCGGGTCCCGGGTCGGGTCCGGTGCCCTCGCCCTCTCCGCCGCTGTCGGCGTGGGCGTCGTAGGTGGCATCCGCGATCTCGGTGACGTCATCGCCGGGTCGAGCCTGGGGCACAGAGGTCGATTCGGGCCCGGCGCCCTGCTCGTCCGCATCACGGGGCATGTGCCAGTCAGAGGCACTGAACTCGGACAGGGCCCCCGCCTCGGCACCGGGAGTCATCGAATCGGACTTCGACACATACCGCGACACGCTCACCGAACCGACGAAGCCGAGCATCGCGAGCACGATGAGCACGGGCAGCAGATCCGTCCGGTCGGACAGAGCCATATACCCGCCGAGGCCACACATGATCGCCGCCAGCACGACGTCGGTGCCGATCATGCGGTCGAGGATCGACGGACCGCGGACGATCCGGAAGAGCGCAATGACCACCGAAGCGGCCAACAGCACCGAACCGGCGACGACGAGGGAGTGGAGGACGATCTCACTCATGAGCGGCCCCCTTCGGCTTCGGCCAACGGATCCGGTCTGGCCCGCAGGGCGGCGAGATCACGGTGCGAACCGAGAGTGCGGATGAGCAGCTCTTCGATGTAGTAGACCTGCGCTTTCGCCTTGCGCACCTTCTCCTCGGAATCGCAGTCGAGGAAGTGCAGGTAGAGCATGCCCATGGCGCGATCGCTGTCGATGATGATCGACCCGGGGATGAGGCTGGCGGTATCGGCGATGAGGGTGAGCACGAGGTCCGAGCTCGTGCGCAGATCGCAGGCGACGACGGACCCGGCGCCGACCGCTTTGCGACGGAACGCATACCAGGCGACTTCGATGGAGGCGTGGAGAACCGAATAGAGGAACCACAGACCGAACACCAACGCATGCCAGAGGTTGAACCGTCCGGAGAGCACAACGGGCGGGAGGTAGAAGACGCGCGTGATGACGAAGGCCAGCACGATTCCGGTGACCACGGTGACCACAGTGATCGAATCCCACAGCATCAGCCACAGCAGAACCAGCGAGACCAGCAGCACGAGCTGCTGGATGAATCCGCGGCCCCGGCTCATCCGCGCCCGGTTCGCCGGCACCCGGTCCTGACCCATCGCCCGGTCCTGTGCCGCTGCCCGGTCCCGGCCGCGGACTCGGTCCTGGCCGTCAGCTCGGGTCTGTCCCTGGCCTCGGTCGGGGCTCATCACTCATCACCTCCGAGCACGTTCGTGACGTAGTCGATCGGCGTCGAGAGGTTCTCGGCCGCCCGGTTCGACATGTCCCACAGAGGTTCGGCTGCGACGGTGAGAACGATGGAGGCGATCACCACCACCGAGGTGGCCGCCACCATGGCGGGGGGAACGCCGATCTGAGATTTCCACTTCTTCCCCGCCAGCAGCGTCTTCTTCCGCTCCGTGAACTCCTCGACGAGGTCCTCGTTCGGCTCCTCCGCATCGGCCGGATCACGCCAGAATGCGAGGTTGAAGGTACGTCCGATGACGTAGAGAGTGAGCAGACTCGTCACGGTGCCGGCGACGATGAGGACGGTCGGCAGCCACGCGTGGTCGTCGAAGCCGGCGAGGAAGAGTGCGACCTTGCCGATGAACCCGGAGAACGGCGGAATGCCGGAGAGGTTGAGAGCCGGGATGAAGAAGATGATCGTGATCACCGGCGAGAGCACCATGAGACCGCCGAGCGACCTCGTGGAGGTGGACCCGCCGCGCATTTCGACGAGGCCGATGGCCAGGAACAGCGCGGTCTGGACGATGATGTGGTGAACCGTGTAGTAGATCGCCGCAGACAGGCCGACACTCGTGCCCAGCGCCACGCCGAAGAGCATATAGCCGATATGGGAGACCAGGGTGAAGGACACGATCCTCTTGATCTCCGACTGTGCGATGGCGCCGAAGATGCCCACGAGCATCGTCAGCCCGGCCGCGATGAGCAGCGGCACCCGCAGGGAGGATTCGGCGAACAGCAGGGTCTCCGTGCGGATGATCGCATAGATGCCGACCTTCGTCAGCAGTCCTGCGAAGACCGCTGTCACCGGGGCCGGTGCCGTCGGATAGGAGTCGGGCAGCCAGAAGGACAGCGGGAAGATCGCGGCCTTGATGCCGAAGCCCAGCAGCAGGAGGACGTGGAGGATCATCTGCACATCGGCCGGCAGATCCGAGATCCTCTCGGACAGCTGCGCCATGTTCACGGTGCCGCACGCGGCGTAGATGACACCGATCGCGGCGAGGAAGATCACCGAGGACACAAGCGAGATGATCACATAGGTGACTCCCGCCCGGATCCGCTCCGCCGTGGCACCGAGGGTGAGCAGCACATAGGAGGCGACGAGGAACATCTCGAAGCCGACGTAGAGATTGAACAGGTCTCCGGCGAGGAACGAGTTCGCAATGCCCGCGCACAGCACCAGATAACTGGGGTTGAACACCGAGATCGGAGTCTCGTTCGAATCGTCGTTGGCGTCCTGACTCAGGGCGTAGACGAGCACGCACAGTGTGACCAGTGCAGACACGATGAGCATCAGAGCTGACAGCCGGTCGGCGACGAGCACGATGCCCGCAGGAGGCTGCCACCCGCCGATCGCCACGACCTGCGGCCCATGCGCATCGACTCCGAAGAGGATCATCGTGGCGATGACCATGACCGCGACCAGGATCGCGATCGACACGATGTTCTGCGCCCGCGTGTGCTTCGACAGGATGAGCGCGATTCCAGCGCCGATGAGCGGCAGCAGTACCGGCAGGGGAACGAGCACGGGCAGAAGATCGATCATGCGTCGTCTCCCTGCTGTTTCGCGTCTTTGGCCTCTTCGGTGACCTCGGCCTCCTCGGCGTGGTGCGCCTCCGTCCGCGAGTCCACGGCCTCCTCGGCGATGGCATCGGCCTCGGCCGGGGTCGACGCGTCCTCGATGTCGTCGGCGAGGTCCTCCCTCTCTGCGGGCGTGCCGTCGTCATCGAGGTCGATGGCTCCGGTGATCGGGGACTCCGCTTCGTCACCGAACTCGGTGTCGTCGTAGTCGGTGCTCGCCTCCGCCTCGGAGTCGATGAGCTTCGTGATCGCCACCTGGAGGTCGGTGTCGTCATCCTGCAGCGAATCGGCGCGCATGAGCCTCCAAGAGCGGTAGATCATCGCCAGCAGGAACGCCGTCACGGAGAAGGTGATGACGATGGCTGTGAGGACGAGGGCGTGCGGCAGCGGATCGGACATGCCTTCGGTCGACAGGTTCTCTCCGTCGGTCAGGGGTGGGGAACCGCGGCCGGCGGTGAGGATGATGAGCAGGTTCGCTCCGTTGCCGAGCAGGATGAAGCCGAGCAGAACGCGGGTCAGGGAGCGTTCGAGCATGAGGTAGATGCCGGCGGCGAAGAGGACGCCCATGGCCAGGACCATGATGAAGGGGACGCTCATAGGCGGCCACCTTCCGCACCGTTGTCGACGTCGAGTTCGTTGACGCGGTCGATGATCTCGGACACGGCCCGGTGTTCGGCTGTGGCGCCCATGTCCTCGGAGAAGTTCACATTGTCGTGGATGCGGTTGGTCAGCATCGCCTCGTCGCGCTCCTGGTGCAGATCGACCTCGGCTCCCAGCGAGCGGAGGATGTCGAGCATGAGGCCGACGACGATGAGGTAGACGCCGATGTCGAAGAACGTCGACGTACCGAAGGACAGGTGGCCCAGCACCGGCAGATCACCCTCGATGTAGACGGACTCGAAGACCGTCCCACCCCAGATCCACCCGCCGATGACGGTGAGGATCGCGGTGACCAGACCGGTGCCCAGCATTCCCGAGGGGGTGAAGGGGGCCGCTTCGGCGAGTTCGTACTTGCCTCCGGCAAGGTAGCGCACGACGAGCGCGAGCCCGGCGACGAGGCCGCCGGCGAATCCGCCGCCCGGATCGTTGTGGCCGGCGAAGAGCAGGTAGACGGAGAAGACGATGACGGCGTGGAAGATCAGGCGGGCAGTGACCTCGAGGATGATCGACCGATTGCGCGGAGCCAGGGTCCGTCCGGCGATGAGCCAGGACGCACGCTTCTGCGACAGCCCTTCCCCGCGGCCGGCGTGGTGGAGGTCGACGACGTCCTCGGCCACGGGTTGGAAGCGGATGCGACCGGCCGCCTCGGTGCCGTCTTTCTTTCGTTCGAACCGATGCAGGTGTCCTTCGCGACCACGGACGAAGATGAGGCCTGCGATACCGGTTCCGGCGGCCACGAGCACCGAGATCTCGCCCATCGTGTCCCACGCGCGGATATCGACGAGGGTGACATTGACGATGTTCTTGCCGTGACCGAGCTCGTAGGCGAGCTGACCGAAGTCGATGGAGATCGGATCGGCCATGCGCACACCGGAGGCGATGAGGACCACGAGCATCATGGTGATGCCCACGGCACCGCCGATGATCGCCCGCCAGGCGGGGGTGAGTCGACCGGTCGACTCGCCGATGCGCGCCGGCAGCCGGCGGAGGACGAGGACGAAGACGACGATCGTGATGGTCTCGACGAGCACCTGGGTCAGGGCCAGGTCGGGAGCGCCGACGAAGGCGAAGTAGGCGACCATGGCGTAGCCGGAGATGCCGGTGACGACGACGGCGGTGAACCGCTTCTTGGCTCGGGTGGCACCGATTGCGACGATGACGAGCACGGCCGCGACGATGAGGTCCAGCGGGGTGTCCCAGAGCCGGAATGTGATGTTCCACGTGTCGTTGGAGATGATCGCCAGTCCCAGTCCGGCGACGAGGACGAGGTAGACCACGCCTTGGTAGAACGGCAGCGAACCGCGCTGGGTGCGAGCGGTGACCCACAGCGCCAGGGCCTCCATCCAGCCGATGAGCATCCGGTAGAGCTCGTGGAAGTCCAGTCCCGACGGCAGCGTCGCCTGGACCTTCGCGAAGGGTCGGCGGTAGATGAACAGAGCGAGGCCTGCGGCGACGGTGACGGCGGTGAAGGCGAGCGCCGGTTCGAATCCGTGCCACAGTGCGAGGTGGTAGTGCCCATCGCCTTCGGCCACGGCCGGCAGCCCGGAGGTCCACGCGGAGAAGTAGCCGTCGAGCAGTCCGACTCCCGGGCCGAGCGCCAGGGTCAGAGCGGTAAGGATGAGCGGGGAGACGACGAGGGTGAGCTTCTCGTCGCGGCGGGCGATGTCGTCGACTCCGGGCTTCGAGGAGAACGCACCCCAGACGAAGCGGGCCGAGTAGGCGACGGTGAGGATCGAGCCGATCATGATGCCGATGAAAGCGATGACCGAGGCCTTGTCCGGCGAGGACAGCAGGGTCGAGTACGCGGCTTCCTTCGCCGCGAAGCCGAGCAGCGGGGGCAGTCCGGCCATCGAGGCGGCGGCGATCGTCGCACACACGGCGACGACGGGGAAGGCCTTCCAACCGCCGGAGAGCTTCGTCAGGTCACGGGTGCCGGCACGGTGGTCGATGATGCCGACGCACAGGAACAGGCACGACTTGAACAGGGCGTGGGCGATGAGCAGACCCAGGGCTGCCTTCGTGATGTCAGGGGTGCCGAACGAGGCCATGGTGGTGAGGAATCCGAGCTGCGAGACCGTGCCGAAGGCCAGCAGCAGTTTGAGGTCGGTCTGCTTCAGCGCCTGCCAACCGCCGATGAACATCGTCAGCAGACCCAGGGTGAGCAGCACCTCGGACCAGCCGGGGATGTTGTTGTAGCCCGGCGCCAGGCGCAGGACGAGGTAGATTCCCGCCTTGACCATGGCCGCGGCGTGCAGATAGGCGCTCACCGGAGTGGGTGCGGCCATGGCGCCGGGCAGCCAGAAGTGGAACGGCATGAGCGCGGACTTCGAGATCGCGCCGACGAGGATGAGGATGACGGCGGAGATGATGATTCCGCCGGTGTCCATGCCCGACTGGGCTCGATCGACCAGGGTCGAGATCTGCCCGGTGCCGGTGGCGGTGATGAGCAGGATCATGCCCACGAGCATGGCCAGCCCGCCTGCGGTGGTGACGATGAGGGCCTGCAGTGCCGCCTGCCTGGAACGGCGGCGGGACTGGCTGTGCCCGATGAGCAGGTAGGAGAAGACGGTGGTGCCTTCCCAGAACAGGTAGAGCATGAGCAGTTCGTCGGCGATGACGAGCCCGTACATCATTCCGGCGAAGGCCATGAAGATTCCCGCGAACCGGGCCAGTCCCGGCTCGTCGGGCGGGAAGTAGCGTGCACAGTAGACGAAGACGAGGGCTCCGACCCCGGTCACCAGCAGCGTCATGATCCAGGAGAGCACGTCGAGGCGGAAGATTCCGGCGAGACCGAGCTCGGGCAGCCAGTCGAGATTCTCCACGACCGGTTGGGCGGCGGGGCCGAAGATCTCTGGGATCGTCGACAGGCTCCACAGCAGTCCCGCGAAGGGGACGAGAGCGAGGAAGAAGAAGGCGTTGCGACCGAGCAGGCGAACCAGAGGGTAGGCGATGACAGATGCCCCGAAGAAGGCCCCTGTCATGACTATCACCGGCGGCCACCTCCGTCATATGCCTGTTTGTGAGAAAGGTTCGTCATGTCATTTTCGCACGAACAGGTGTCGTTTCCCCAATTGCTGGGTGTGAGCTGAGACAGGCTCTGCCCCGACACGACACCGCTCACGCGCGGATCCGACAGCTGGTCACGCGCGCAGCTGTCTGCTGGTCACGAGGAAGCCGTTCTCGTCGAGACCGATGCCGTCCGAGCCGACGAGCAGCTCGGCTCCGATCGCATCTGTGAGTTCGGCCACCCGACCGCGCATCCGTCGGAAGCGGCGACCCTGGTTCGGCTGATAGCGCTTCGACTCGGTGTCCATCCAGTGCACGTGGTATTCGATCTGCGGGGCGACGGTGTGGGCGGCGACGATCGGCGGAACCCACTCGGCTTCCATCACTCGGATCTCGAGGCTGCCGGCGGATTCATCGATCTCGCCGAGCGGAACGAGCAGGGCATAGCCGTCGAGGATGACCGGGGCCGAAGGGTCGAAGAGCGGATCGTCGATGCTCGCTTGGGCCAGCACATCCTCGTCGGGGGTGGGCAGGGACTGTTGGAAGGCGTGCGGGGCATGGCGGCGGACGAAGTCGAGCGCGACCGACGGCTCCATCCAGTACGAGGAGTAGATGTAGAGGTCGACCTTCGCCTCCGGGTCGGGGATGATCACCCGCGTCGGCAGTCCGGGCTCGTCGGCCAGGCGCACGCCCGTGTGGAGGCGGGAGGCGACGGAGAGCATGAGGCTGAGCATCCGCTCCTCCTCCCGATCCGGCATTCCGTTGGGGAAGGCCTCGTGGAGTCCGTCGGCGTCGGCGAACCAGTCCGGCGGCGGGGTCGGCTGCCGATCCCGGGGGCAGTCGATGACGATGGCATGCCGAGCCCAGTCGGGGACTTCGAGCGCGGCGGCATCGGCCGGGTCGAGGGCAGCCCCGGAGCTCAGTCGGGAGTGCCGGCTCAGGCGCAGCTGCCCGTGCTCGTCGAGCACGGGGCGCAGATCGGGCAGCTTGTTGTGGATGAGCGCGAGGACGTCGGAGACCTCGACCGCATCATCGAGGAGGATGAGGTGGAAACCGCGCAGATCCGCCGAGGTGGCCGTGTCCTCGGGCGCAGACGTGCCACCGCCGTATCCGGGCCGTCCCGTCGACGGCATCCCGGTCCGCCGCCTGCTCGCGGCCTGAGCGTCGGAGGCAGGGGGCACGGGGGCGGAGGCATCTGTCGGGGCAGAAGCATCCGTCGGGGCAGAGGCATCCGTCGCTTCGGCGTCGGGGGCCTGGTAGCGCGCAGCGTCGGCCTGTTCCCGGGCGGCGCGTTCAGCGGCTTCGCGTTGCAGCCGCAGTTCGCGGCGGGTGATCACATGTCCCTCCGATAGAAATTGAGGTGCGAACGGGAGGCGGTCGGGCCGCGCTGGCCCTGGTAGCGGTTGCCCGTGGCCTGGGAACCGTAGGGGTTCTCCGCCGCCGAGCTGAGTCGGAAGAAGCAGAGCTGGCCGATCTTCATCCCCGGCCACAGCGTGATCGGCAGCGTCGCGACGTTCGACAGCTCCAGGGTGACGTGGCCGCTGAAGCCGGGGTCGATGAATCCGGCCGTCGAATGGGTCAGGAGACCGAGACGTCCGAGCGAGGACTTGCCCTCGAGCCGGGCCGCGACATCGACGGGCAGAGTCACGAGCTCATGAGTGGAGGCGAGGACGAACTCCCCCGGGTGGAGGACGAAGGGCTCCCCCGGGGCGGCTTCGACGAAGCGGGTGAGTTCGGGCTGCTCGAGGCTCGGGTCGATGACCGCGTACTTGTGGTTGTCGAAAAGCCGGAAGTATCGGTCGAGACACACGTCGACGCTGGCCGGCTGGATCAGCGACGGGTCGTAGGGGTCGAGGGCGATGCGTCCGGAGTCGAGCTCGGCGCGGATGTCGCGGTCGGAAAGGAGAGTCACGCTTCCGATGGTAGTCGCTGCAAGCCCCGCACGCTTGAGTCTTCTCTCCTCTCCCCTCTGCCGAACCATGGGTCGAATACGCATAACCGGCCGGCAAAATCTACCGACACGCCGAAACTATGTCACAAAACGGTAACGATTCTCGGGAATTCTCCTGATTTTTACCCGTGTGTCTCCCCATAGCGGCGGATGAATGCTTTAGGGTAATGAGCTGTACGGACCCGCGCACGATGGTGCCTTCCCCTTCTTAAGCCAAGGAATGCCGGGAGTCCATCGTCTTTCGTGGGTAGACAACAATCGAAAGGCATTACTGTGAAGACCTCGCGTCTTGTGCTTGCCCCCGCAGTAGCCGTTGCATTGACAGGTCTTGCTGGCGCCCCGGCGTTCGCAGCGACAGAGTCCACCGCTTCGGTCCCTCAGCAACCGCTGTGCGCCCAGGGTGATCAGCAGTCATCGAGCAGCTCCGAATCGGATTCTTCGGTTCCCGACGAGTCGGATCCGCAGGCGACCCTTGCGCAGGCGCAGGTGACCCGCGCCGACATAGCTGACGACAAAAAGGGAATCGGCTTCTCCGGCACCGGATTCAGTCCGGACCAGAAGGCCACGGTGACCGTCGTCGGCACCGATGGCACCGAATACTCGCCGGACAAGAAGCTCACGGTCGACGAAGACGGAAAGGTCTCCGGCACCTACTTCTTCACCGTCACCGACGGTGCCCAGGTGCCTGTCGGCGAGTACTCGCTCTACCTCACCGATCTCAAGTCCGAGAAGAAGTCTTCGAAGGTGACCTTCGAGGTCGTCTCCAAGGCCTCCGAGGTCGACGAACCGGGCAAGGGCGACGACGATAAGTGCGATTCGGCCACCGGTCCCATCAAGACTCCGGACGAGACTCCCAGCGAAACGAAGTCCCCGGAGCCCTCTGAGACGAAGACCGAGGAGCCCACCACCGAGGCACCGAAGCCCAGCCCGTCGGAGACGAAGACCGAGGATCCGACCACGAAGGCTCCCGAGCCGACGGAGACCAAGACCGAGGAGCCCACCACCGAGGCACCGAAGCCGAGTCCGTCGGAGACGAAGACCGAAGAGCCCACCACCGAAGCGCCCAAGCCGAGCCCGACGGAGACCGACAAGGGCGAGGACAAGGACGACAAGGCTCCTGCCGACGGTGTGAAGCCGGGACCCGCCGAGGGTCCGAAGGACGAAGCGCCGAAGTCCGACGAGCCCAAGGTCGATGAGACCGACGGTGCCGAAGACGCGGCCGAAGACGACAAGAAGGCCGAGGGCGAGGCTCCCGAGTCCACCGGTCCGGCCAGCCCCGGCACTGAGGACAAGAAGCCTGCCGCAGCCGCACAGGCGTCCATGTTCATCAACCCCACCGAGGTCAGCTCCGAGGACTTCCTGAACGACGGCATCAAGATCGGCGTCAGCGGGGCTCAGCCCGGCGAGAAGGTCTCGATCACGGTCGAGCATGCCCAGGGCAAGGTCGACCGCTACACGATGACCAAGGAAGCCGATTCCGATGGCAAGGTCACGTTCGGTGTCCAGGCCAAGGTCAAGGCCGTGCTCGGCACCTACAACGTGCGTGCCCAGGCCGAGAGCTTCGATGAGCCCCAGGGCGGAAGCTTCACCGTGCTCACCAACGGCACCGCCGTCGACGAGGGCGGAAACGGGGCCGGGAACGGCAGTGGCTCGAACGATTCGGGCAGCGACCTGCCGCGCACCGGTGCCGAGATGACCGGACTGGCTCTCGGTGTCGGTCTGCTCGCAGTCGGTGCAGCAGCTGTCATCATCACCCGTCGGCGGATGAACGCCTCCGACGATCCCGCGGAGTTCTAAGCCGCGTTGAACGATGAATTGTCCCTCGCGGGGCTGCAGCTCGACGGACGCGAGATCGACCTCGGACGTCTGCGAGCAGGGACAATGCTCGGACTCATGGGCAGCCCGGACAGCACCACCTCAGTGGTGCTGTCCGCGGCGGCCCTGCCCCACGTCGCACCACCACCACGCTTCCCGACCGGTCGCCGGTCGGGTCGCTTGCGTGTGCGCAGCTGGATGAAGAGCTATCTTCGCGAAGCCGATGCCGGATCTGGGGAGGCGGCATCGGCAGCGGATCCACCGGCTGCATTGACTTCATTCGGACTGCGTCCCGATGTTCTGCGCAGTCGCCTCGACGACCTCGACGCGACCGACCGTGCCCGCCTCGCCCTAGCCGCGGCCTGGGCGAGCGGCGCGAAGTGGCTGACTCTCATCGACCCGTTCGGTTCGGTCCCCGGCCATCTGCGCACCGGGCTGCGGGGTCGCTTCGCCGAACTCGTCGCCCAGGAGGGCCGCGGTGTCGTCTTCAGCTCGAATTCGCTGACCGACCACACCATCGCCGAGGCGGGGGTGGCCGACATCGAAAAGGACCAACTCGTCGCGCTCGGCTCCTTGGAGCAGATCGTCACCGAACCGCGAGGTTCGCTGCCGGCCGAGCTCAGCGGCGTCAATGTCTATTCCGGGCTGGCCCGGAAGGGATGGCTGTCCATCGGCCATTCGGCCGTGCGCGCCCGCACCGAACTCGACGGGAAGGTGTTCGTCACCCTCGGGTGGCGTGCCGCCCTCCTGTCACTGGACGAACACGACCCGGCGTTCACCTCGGCGACGGTGTTCGAAGCCATCGTCACGGGACTGCGCGATCGCGGTTCCTGTCTGCAGGCGAAGCTCTCACCGGTCGACACGGAGATGGGACTCGCGCTCGACGTCGACCTCGCCGACCTCGCCGGAGTGCCGAGAACGCAGCCGGATTCGACGAAGTCCGACGCATCCGCCGAATCGGCTGAGGATTCTGCGGCGACCGACGAGTCAGACGCGAGCGAAAAGCCGACCATCGGATTCGGTGTACTGCACCCGGGACTCGGCGCGACGATCTCCGAACTGCGAGCCAACGTCAAGGTCGGCACACATGTCTTCGTCGAGGTCGACACCTCTGCCCTGCATGCCTACCCGGTCGAGTGATCCGCGGCAGATAGACTGAGAACTGCCCAGTCCCCTCAAGTCCCCAACCGAATCAGGAGCGCCATGCGAACGTCGCGCAGACTTCTGATCTCAGCGCTGACGGTCGTCGTCCTCACAGTGGCAGCGGTCCCCCTCCTCAACTTCACCGTCTACACGCCCGCGCGAGCCGCCGAATCCTATATCTCGGCGATCGAACGCGGCGATGCGCAGAGTGCCTTCTCCTACCTGTCCACGCCGACTCCGACATCGACCTTGGCACTCAGTGACGAAGTGCTCTCCGCGGCTCCCGATCTACCGCGCGAGCCCGAGGCCGAGACCGTTTCCGTCGACGGCGATCACGCGAAGGTCAGCCTCAGCTACAACCTGTCCTCGCGGGAGCAGACCGTCGATCTCAACATGGTCCGCCTGCCTGCCAGCGCGGGACTCTTCAACCGCTGGGCCATCGAACAGGAAGAATGGCCGACCTTGACCCTGGACGTCGCCGGTTCGTCGACGGCGACGGTCAACGGATACGGGGTCAGCACGGGGAGTGTGCCCGTGCTGTTCCCGGCGAGCTACCTCGTCGGTTTCGATGCGACGTATCTGAAGTCGCGATCCCTACGCACCGAGGTGACCGCCCCTGGCGACTCCCCCACCGTGAAGCTCTCGCCCGAACCCACGGCCAAGCTCGAGCAGACCGTGGAGGAGCAGGTCACCGACCATCTGCAGGACTGCATGAAGTCGAAGACGCTCATGCCGGCCGGCTGCGTCTTCGGCTACGACACGGACAACGAGATCATCGGCGATGTCTCCTGGTCGCTCGAGCGCAGTCCGCAGATCGGGCTGACCTCGTCCGGCAGCGATCTCGAACTCACTCCCTCGACGGTCGAGGTACGGGTCAAGGGACGTTACCGCGACATCGTCACCGCTGCCGAACACGACTTCGACGAGAAGCTCTCCTTCGTCCTCGGCGGCTCGGTGGTCGTCAAGTCCTCACAGGTGAGTTTCGAACCGCGCCGCCTCGGCGACGTCACCATCGCCTGAGGGGCGCTCCTCCTGCTGAGGTCCCAGTCCCGCTCCACAGGCCCGTGTCCGGACCTCCGACGGATGCGCCTCTCGCGGTTCTCCTTGCCACAGTGATTGTTGGGTCGATCCACGGCGTTCAGAACGCCGCAACCACCGTGGATCGACCCAGCAATCTCCGTGCATGGGCGATTCTGCGACTACCGTCCGCCTGATCGACAGCGGCCCTCGCTCCGGTGGCCGAGCGCTCAGGCGCCGCGGAGGTCGAGGGTGAGTGCGTTCGGAGCCGAATCCACGAGCTCGACGGGGATGCCCCAGTCCTGCTGGTAGAGGTGGCAGGCCGCGTGCAGCGGGATCTCTCCCCCGGGCTCACCGTCGCAGGCTGCAGCACGCGCTGTCACGTGCAGCACTCCCTCGGTGTACTCGGGATTGATGACGATATCTCTGCTGAGCCCCTCGGCTCCGCCTTCTCCTGAGGAGATGAGTTCCGGCGGCGTCGCAGACACCTGCAGGAACGTGGGATCACCCCACCGGTCGTCGAGCTTCTGACCAGCTGGGACAGTGAAACTCACGGTCAGCGACACCGGACCGGAGGCGATCTCCGTCGAAGGGCGCTTCGTCGTCAATGCGCCTTCGTCGACCTTCTGGGCGTCCTTGGGCAGCTTCACCCGGGTGAGTGCGTGTGCGGCGGACTCGACGACGATGAGTTCGGCGTCATCGGGGGTGCCTTCGTTGCCGATGAGGACGATGTCCGAGGGTTCGCGCAGGCCGCGCGCCAGGGTCGTGACTTCCTCGGTCCTCGGGTCGAAGCGGCGGATCGCACCGTTGTAGGTGTCGGCGATCGCGACCGACCCGTCAGGCAGGCTGCGCACTCCCAGCGGGTGCTGCAGGCGGGCTTCGGCGGCCGGTCCGTCGCGGAAGCCGAAGTCGAAGAGTCCGACGCCCACCAACGAGGACACCTCACCGGTGGCGGGGTCGAGGCGGCGGATCGCCGAGGTCTCGGAGTCGGCGACGAACACCTCGCCCGCTGGCCCGAGGTCGAGACCGGAGGATTGGGCGAACCAGGCTGACTCGCCGTCGCCGTCGACCAGGCCCTCGTTCATCGTGCCCGAGAGGATGCGGATCGTGCCGTCCTTCGGATCGAAAGACCAGATGGTGTGGTTGCCGGCCATCGCCACGACCACCTCGGCGGTGGAGGGGACGAAGAGGACATCCCACGGCGACGACAGCTTCACGTCTACCGCGGGTCCATCGTATCGTCCCAGCTCACCGGGCTTGCCGCGGACGTTGTCGATGGCACCGACCATGTGCTGCTCACCGGTGCCGGCGATGGTCGTGACCGTCTCGTTCGTCAGGTCGATCCCGCGCAGGGTGTGGTTGACGGTGTCGGCGACGACGAGGTCGTAGCCGACTTCGGCCGCCAGATCGGCAGGCAGCACAGTGATTCCGCCGGGTTCGCTGAAGCTCGCCGAGGCGAAGTCGCCGTCGTCCGCGCCGCGCTCACCGGTGCCGATACGGCGGATGATCGTGGCCGCATCGTCGTCGTATTCGACGAGGCTGTGGTGTCCGGAATCGGCGACGATGAGGTGGCCCGAGGGCAGCCGGGTGGCCTTTCCGGGGTAGAACAGGTCTGTCTCCGGGGCAGGCGGCGGAACGTAGGGTCCGTCGCCGGAGTGGAGGGTGCCCTTGGCCGAGTGCTCCTCGATGAGGCCCTCGATGATCTCGGTGAGACCGGCCGCGTGGCCTTCACCGGACATGGTCGCTACGAGGTAGCCCTCGGGGTCGATGACGGCCAACGTCGGCCAGGCGCGGGCGGTGTAGGCCTGCCAGGTGACGAGGTCGGGATCGTCGAGGACGAGGTGCTCGACCTGGTACCGTTCCACGGCCTGGTCGACGGCTTCGACGGTGCGTTCGAACTCGAATTTCGGCGAGTGCACGCCGATGATGACGAGCTCTTGTGCGTGCTTCTCCTCCAACGGGCGCAGTTCGTCGAGGACGTGGAGGCAATTGATGCAGCAGAAGGTCCAGAAGTCGAGGAGAACGACCTTTCCGCGCAGGTCGGCCAGGGTCAGATCCTTGCCGCCGGAGTTCATCCATCGGCGGCCGACGAGTTCGGGCGCACGGACCTTGACGTCCCGTGCCGACGAAGTGGCTGACGCGGAGAATTCTGGACTGCTGTTCATGGTTCTATGATCGCAGATCCCCCACCGAGGCGGCCTCCCCGGTGTCATTGTGTGACAGTTCCGCTCGCGCCCGGTCCGGCGTTGGCTCTGTCCGCAGGCAGCCCGGTGCCGGTTCCGACTGTGATCGGTCCGGCGTTGGTTTCGGCCGCCGCCGATCAGCGGCGGGAGGGACTGTCGTTCAGGTGTAGTCGCGGGCGCCGAAGATGCTCGAGCCGACTCGGACGATCGTGGCGCCCTCGGCGATCGCGAGTTCGAAGTCGTTGCTCATGCCCATCGACAGCTCGGTCGCCTCGGCGGGCATGACCCCGGCCCCGCGCAGCTTCTCGCTGAGTTCGCGCAGGTCGGAGTAGCTTGGGCGGATCTCTTCGGGACTGCTGCCGGGAAGGCCGATCGTCATGAGTCCGCGCAGCCGCATCCGGCCGAGCTCCCGTGTCGCGGTGACGAGCTCCTCGGCGTCTTCGGGCGCGACACCGAACTTCGAGTCTTCGCGGGAGGTGTTGACCTGGATGAAGTAGTCGATGGTCTCATCGAGGACGTCGAGACGGTTGTTGATCTTCTCGGCCAGCGGGAGGTTATCGACGGACTGGATGCAGTGAGCGTGCCGCAGGGTGTGATTGACCTTGTTCTTCTGCAGGGGTCCGATGAGGTGGGTCTCGGGGTTGAGGTCGGCGAGAGCCTCGGCCTTGCCGGTGATCTCCTGCACCTTGTTCTCGCCGATGAGGGTGAACCCGTGCTCGAGGGCGACGCGGATCTTCTCTGCCGGCTGCGTCTTCGTGGCCAGCAGCACGCGCACATCGTCACCGCTGCGACCGCTCGACTCGGCGGCGGCACGGGCACGGTCAGCCACCTCGTCGAGGTTGCCGATGATGGCTGCGATGTCGTCGGCGGACAGTGAGGGGGAATCTGGCGTACTCATGTCTCCAGTCTTGCATGAGCCGCGCGAAGTTTCAGGTCGCCGAGGATGCCCGGCCGAGAAACGAAATGCGGACGATCCGGGTCGAAATCATCGTGATTCCTCGACCTGGATCGTCCGCAGCTCGGTGCCGCCGTTGTGAGCGGGCTGTGCTTGTTCCAACCGCCTCGGCGTCGGTTGAGTGCTTACTTCGGCAGGCCCTCGGCGTTCGGGTCGATGTTCTTGATCAGCGCGGAGGTGTCGAGTCCGCCGAGGTCTTCGTCAATGAGCTTCTGCAGCTGTGTATGGACGAGGGTGGCCGCCGGGAGGTCGACCCCCTGGGTCTCGGCGCCGGCGAGGGCCAGGCCGACGTCCTTGTGCATGAGTGCGGTGGCGAAACCGGGCTTGAACTCGTTGTTCGCCGCGGCCGTGGTGGTCACGCCGGGCACCGGATACCAGGTCCGCAGCGGCCAGGAGTCGCCGGAGGACACCTTGGCAATATCGTGGAAGACCTTCGGATCGAGGCCGAAGCGATCGGCCAGCACAGCGCCTTCGACGACACCCTGAAGGCTGATCGAGAGCATCATGTTGTTGACGATCTTCGCGGCCTGACCTGCGGCGTCACCGCCGGCGTGGAAGATGTTCCCGGCCATTGCCTCGATGACGGGTCGGGCCTCTTCGATGTCGGCGTCGTCGCCGCCGAGCATGAACGTCAAGGTGCCGGCCTCGGCACCGGTGACGCCGCCGGAGACGGGACCGTCGATGAGGCGGAAGCCTGCCTTCTTCGCCTCGGAGTGGAGGAGGCGGGCCGAATCGAAGTCGATCGTCGAGGAATCGATGAGGAGGGTCTTCCGGTCTGCGTTGGCCAGGACTCCGTCGGGCTCGAGGTATGCGGTGCGCGCGTGCTCGCCCTTGGGCAGCATCGTGAAGACGATATCGGCACCGGCGACCGCCTCGGCGATGGAATTCACGGGGTTCACCCCGCTCTTCGCGGCTGCGTCCACGGCCTCGGGGACGAGATCGAAACCATTGACGGTGTGACCGGCCTTGACCAGGTTCGCAGTCATCGGGCGGCCCATATTTCCCAGGCCAACCCATCCAATCGTCGACATAATATGCCTCCTCGCATCATGTTCAGCAACTCTTTCGTGTTCCCTCTCACAGTACGCCAGTGAACGCGCGGAAGCCCGGCGGGGAGCCTCACCTCTTCCGCACCGGTTATGTGCGCGTACGCAGATAGAATGGGGCCACTATGGCTTCCTATGCACCTGGCAGTTCCGGTCCGCAGATCGCCCCCGAGGATCTGCTGACTCTGCTCGCCGTCGCCCGGCTTGGGAAGTTCACGGCCGCGGCACACAGCCTCGGCCTCAACCACACGACCGTGTCCAGACGCATCGCCGCGCTTGAGAAGGCGTACGGCGATCGCGTGCTCGTGGCCTCGCCCGACGGGTGGGAGCTCAGCGCCGCCGGGCGTCAGCTGCTGCCGATCGCCGAGGACATCGAGGCCGCTCTGGGGCGCATCGATGCGCATTCGAATTCCGCTCTGTCCGGAACGATCCGGCTGGCGTGCCCGCAGGCCTTCGCCCTTGAGTACGCCGTTCCGGCGCTTACCGAACTGCAGGGGCAGCACCCGGGACTGCAGATCGAACTGATCACCGCTACGCAGCGGGCCCGGCAGTATCGGTCGGGCGTCGATATCGAAATCGTCGTGGGACGTCCGGATGCCCCGCGCTCGATCGCCAAGCACATCCGCGACTACAGGCTCCAGCTCTACGCTTCGCAGGATTACATCGCCTCGCATCCGATGCCGCAGACGCTGGATGATCTGGCCGACCACCGGATGGTCTACTACATCGAGAATTCGCTGCGGGTCGATGATCTCGACGAGGCGGCCGACGCACTTCCGCGCGGGAAGGGATTCTTCCGGTCGACCTCGGTGCATGCGCATGTGCTCGCGACCTCGCACGGGGCCGGGATCGGCATCCTGCCCGACTTCCTCGCCCACGGCAATTCCCGCTTGGTGCAGGTGCTGCCCGAGCTGTTCTCCAAGCAGGTGTCGTATTGGGCCTCGGTCCGCCACGAGTCCCTGCGCAACGCCGGAGTCCGCAAAGTCCTAGAATCCCTCTAATTGCTACCTGACGGCGGCCCAGCTACCTCGCGCGAGGTTGCTAGGCCGCCGTCAGGTAGTTCTGGGAGGGGGAGCGAGATGCGGGGCAGTTCAGGCGGCCACCCAGCCGCCGTCGATGCTGTGCGCGCTGCCGTTGATGACTGCGGCATGGTCCCCGGCCAGGAAGGTCGCGATCGCCGCGACGTCCTCGGGTTCGGCGAGCTTGGGCACCGCGGAATGGCCGAGGAAGACCTGTTCGAGGACCTCGTCCTCGCTGATGCCGTGAGTCTTCGCCTGATCGGCGATCTGTCCCTTCACCAGTGGCGTGAGCACGTAGCCGGGGTTGATCGCATTGCACGTCACTCCGTGCGGGCCGGCCTCGAGTGCAGTCGTCTTCGTCAGTCCCATGAGACCGTGTTTGGCCGCGACGTACGCGGACTTGTTCGCCGAGGCCCGCAGACCGTGGACGGAGGAGAGGTTGATGATGCGTCCCCAACCGCGTTCGTACATCTTCGGCAGCACCGCCTTCGTGAGTACGAACGGCGCTTCGAGCATGAGCGTATTGATCAGCCGCCAGTCCTCGAGCGGAAATTCCGGGATCGGGTGGATCCGCTGGATGCCGGCGTTGTTGACGAGGATGTCGACGTCGAGCTCGGTGCCGTCCAGCGCCGCGGTGTCCGCCAGGTTGACTGCCCACGCTTCACCGCCGATCTCGTCGGCAACGGCCTGTGCCGAGTCGGCGTCGACGTCGGCGACGATGACAGAAGCACCGGCCCGTGCGAACGACTGAGCGATCGCTTTTCCGAGCCCGGATGCTCCGCCGGTGACGAGGGCGCGTTTGCCGGTGTGGTCTCCCATGAGATGTGCCTTTCGTGGTTCGAGTCTGTCGTACGTGTCCATCTTCCACCCTGCGGAGGCCGAGAAATCATCGAGCTGGGCGCCGAGGCGGCTGCCGAGAGTATGTCGCAGTCCGACAGGTGAGGTCGGCGCCAGGCAAAGGGGCGGTGCCGATATTCACCGACACCGCCCCTCACCGGGTCACCATTCGGCCTCAGCTGGCCGTGGCGACTCCGCGGCGCACCTTGTCTGCATGGTCGAGCGAGCGCAGGTCGATCCCCTTGGTCTCGCGGGTGAACATGAGTGCGATGAACGAGATGATCGCAGCGGCCAGCAGGTAGAGCGCGATCGGCACCGAGGAGCCGAAGGCGTCGAGCAGTGCGGTGGCGATGATCGGCGCGAAGGATCCGGCGACGATGGCCGTCACCTGGTAACCGGTCGAGACGCCCGAGTTGCGCATGCGGGTCGGGAACATCTCGGACATGATCGCCGGTTGGCCCGCGTACATCAGTGCGTGGAAGACGAGACCGATGAGGAGGGCGAGGAAGATCATGCCGGCACTGCCGGTGTCATACATCGGGAAGGCGAAGAAGCCCCAGGTCGCGGTCAGGATGATGCCCACGGCGTAGGGCATCTTGCGCCCGATCCGGTCGGTGGCGGCACCGACGAGCGGAACGAGGACTGCGTGGATCGCGTGGGCGCCGAGGAGGAGACCGAGGATCTCGGCGGATTCGATCTTCACCTGCGTGGCGAGGTAGGTGATCGAGAAGGTCACCACGAGGTAGTAGTGGATGTTCTCGACGAAGCGCAGGCCCATCGCGGCGAAGACCTCCCGCGGATAGCGCTTGAATACGGCCTTGATGCCGTAGTCGACGCCTTCCTCGATCTCCTCGGCCTGAACCTCGTCGAAGATCGGCGCATCGGAGACTCGGGTGCGGATGTAGTAGCCGATGAGGACGATGACGGCCGAGAGCCAGAACGAAATGCGCCAGCCCCACGACAGGAAGTGCTCTTCGGTCAGCGTTGCAGTGAGAACGAAGAGAACCGCGGTGGCCAGCAGGTTGCCCAAGGGCACGCCGGACTGCGGGAATGATGCCCAGAAACCGCGCTCCTTGTTCGGAGCGTGCTCGGCCACGAGGAGGACAGCTCCGCCCCATTCGCCGCCGACTGCGAAGCCCTGGACCACACGCAGCAGCACGAGCAGGATCGGAGCGAGGTAGCCGATCTGGTCGAAGGTCGGCAGACAGCCCATGAGGAACGTGGCCACACCGACGAGGACGATCGAGAGCTGCAGCAGCTTCTTGCGTCCGTACTTGTCGCCGAAGTGACCGAAGACGATGCCACCCACGGGGCGGGCGATGAATCCGACTGCGTAGGTGGCGAAGCCTGCCAGGATCGGCGTCAGCGGATTGTCGGAAGGCGGGAACAGAATGTGGTTGAACACCAGCGTGGCGGCCGAACCGTAGAGGAAGAACTCGTACCATTCGACGACCGTTCCGGCCATCGAGGCAGCGACGACCTTGCGCAGCTGAGCGCGGATCGACTTCCTCTCAGCATTGTTCTGAGAACTCATGGGACTCCTTCGTTTCCACAATCCGCGTCACCGTTGAATGCGCGAATAGGCTTGCTCCGGCGCCGACCGGCTGACAACCCGGAGCACTCAGACCGCATCGGCGCGGCCGGTGTACCCCTGCTTCAGCGCAGTGTTTCGGGCGCTTGGATATTTCTCATCCAAGGATCAGTGTGCGCCACGTTACGGAGTTTTTGGTAACGACCTGGCCATAATCCGAGAATTTCCGGTGCACATTCGTGCACAGCGGTTGTGCAACCGTCAGCTGTGACCGCGGCGAGCTCGCAAGGCCCATTGCGGCGCGAATCGTCCCGGCGCGTCAGGCCAGCACCCCCGCGTCTGATCACCACGTCGGCCATCGAGGTACCACCGCAGTCAGCACAGCGAGCACAACCCCGAACCTCACCGGCGGCGCGGAGGCGCCTTCGCATCGCGTTCGGCCATCGAGGCGAGCATCGCATTGTAGGCGCGCAGCTCGGCGTCGTCGGTGCGGTCTTCGCTGCGGTCGATGCGCTTGGCCTCCCGGTCCGAGGACTTCGCCCATTGGACGCAGACCATGATCGCGATGAACAGGGTCGGGAATTCGCCGATGCCCCACGCGATGGACCCGCCGAGCTGCTGGTCGTCGATCGCCGTGTAGCCCCATCCTGCGCCGACGTTGCCGAACCAGTCTCCGGCGATCAGCACGTTCGAACTCATGATCGAAATGCCGAAGAAGGCGTGGAAGGCCATCGTCACCAGCAGCATCACGAGCCGCATCGGGAAGACAGGGCGCTTGACGCCCGGATCGATGCCGATGAGGGCTTGGGCGAACAGGTACCCGGCGCCGAGGAAGTGCGCGATCATCAGTTCGTGCCCGATATGAGTATCGAGCGCGTAGTACATGATTCCCGAGTAGTAGAAGACGACCAGCGAACCCGCGAAGTTCACACTCGCCACGATCGGGTGCGCGAAGAAGCGCAGGTACGGAGTATGGACGAGCCAGAGCACCCATTCGCGCAGGCCGACGGACCCGTCCGTGCGCGCCTTCGTTCCGCGCATGAGCATCGTGATCGGTGCCCCGAGCACGAGCGGCAGGGGCACGACCATGACCAGGAGCATGTGCTCGATCATGTGCGCGGAGAACTGCACCTCGCCGTAGACCCGGGGGCCGCCCGAGGTGACGTAGACGAGGAAGACCATGCCCATCAGCCAACTGATGAGGCGCAGCACCGGCCATTTGTCGCCTCGGCGGCGGAGGTTGATGAACGCAACGACGTAGGCGATCGAGGCGCCCGCTGCGATCGCGATCCACAGCGGATCCATCGACCATTCGCTGAAGTAGCGGGACAGGTTCGGCTTCGGCGGCAGCGGATCACCGGTGAGGATCTCGGCCGGGGTGGGGTCGCCCACCGGCTCCTGCGGCACGGGCGGCTGTGACCGGGCCAAGGCCACGGCCAATCCCATCGTGACCCCGAAGAGGATGAATTCGACGGTGATGAGGCGCCAGAATTCCACTGTCGCCGAGGCGGCTGTGCCCAAGCGTGAAATGACGAACTGACGGTGCCAGAATCCGATCAGACCGAGCAGGACCGTCGCGAACGCCTTTGCGAGGATGACCTGCCCGTACGTGGTCATGAGGTCGTCGAAGCCCTGCACGCGCAGAAGCGAGTTGACGACTCCGGAGAAGACGATGAGGCCGAAGGCGATGAGGGCGATCGTCGAATACCGTTCGACGACCGGCTTGAGGCTCTTCGAAGCGGCCAGACGGGTGCCCAACAGGGCGATGACGAAGAGCCCACCGAGCCAGAGGACCGCGCCGAGGATGTGCAGACCGAGGCTGTTGACGGCCTGCGTGTGCCCGGAGGCCTCTGCGGAGTGGCCCATCAGAGCCAAGGGGAGGATCACGGCGACGCTGAGCACTCCGGCGGCGGCGATGCCGATAAGGGAGCGGGTGCCGAAGCACAGGGTCGAGGCGACAGCGATGAGGACGACGATGAGCACCCACAGCTGCCCGTAGGCGATCTGAGTGACGAACACGCCCAGTTGGTTCGAGAAGTCGAGATAGGCCTGGGCGCCCACAGTATCGACGAATGAGAAGACGAGCACGGCGACCGCAGACAGCGTCCACACGACTGAGGAGTATTCGGCGATCTGAATGGCCTTCGTCCACAGCGGGTCGAGAGGCACGTCATCGTCCGTGGCCTTGTGCCGGCGGGCGCGACCGCCAGCCGTGCGCGGGAGGATGAGGACGGCGAACATGAGGGCGCCGACGGTCAGCGACATCGCAATATTGAAGACGAACTTCGCTGCGGGAAGACCGAAACGGACGACAGAGCCGGGGTCGTTGAGCAGAGTCGGGTTGGCTGCTCCGGTGAAGAAGAGTGCGGCCAGACCGGCGATCACCCCGAGGAAGACGACGATGGGGACCGTGGCACGTTGCACGAACCGTGTGATCGGTTCGAAACCTGTAGAACTCACTGCGCGCGGACCGCCCCTTCTGACATGACCCAAGGATATCGTTCGGCGTCGCCGCACTGCCAACCGGGAGATCTCTTCGTGGTCGAGATCTCGGGGAGCCGCCTCGGCGAGGATGGGTTTGGTCTTATGGGAAGACGACTCGCCCTGTTCGACGACAGTCTGAAACGGCTGAAGACGCTCAGAGACAGCAAATGGCCCGGATCATACGATCCGGGCCATTCGACGCTGCTGCGTTGATCAGTTCGGGCTGCCAGCGGCACCCTTCAGCTTCGAACCAGCGGACAGCTTCACGGAGTAGCCGGCCTTGATCTGGATCTCTTCACCGGTCTGCGGGTTGCGACCCTTGCGAGCGGCACGCTCGGTGCGCTCAACGGAGAGCCAGCCGGGGATGGTGAGCTTTTCGCCCTTGGCCACGACGTCGGAGAAGACATCGAAGACACCATCGAGCACGTCCGAGACCTGCTTCTGGGTCAGGCCGGACTTCTCGGCAACTTCTGCAACGAGCTCACTGCGGTTCTTAGCCATAAAAGTGTCCTCCTTAGGACAAGTCGGTAGGTCACCGGTCCGTTTTTCCGATGACGAACTTCCTCGAGATTACCAGCTCGACTTGGTAACGCCGGGCAACTCGCCGTTGTGTGCCATTTCGCGGAAGCGAACTCGCGAGAGTCCGAACTTCCGGAGGTAGCCACGCGGACGACCATCCACCTGGTCGCGGTTGCGAACGCGAACCGGCGAAGCATCGCGGGGAAGCTTCTGCAGTGCGAGGCGTGCTTCCTCGCGCTGCTCATCGGTGGAATCGGGGTGGGTCAGCTGACGCTTGAGAGTCGCGCGGCGCTCTGCATAGCGTTCAACGATGACGCGACGCTGCTTGTCTTTTGCGATCTTTGACTTCTTAGCCATGTGCGCTCAGCGCTCCTCTCGGAAATCGACGTGCTTGCGGACTACGGGATCGTACTTCTTGAGCACGATGCGGTCCGGGGTGTTGCGGCGGTTCTTGCGGGTCACGTAGGTGAACCCGGTGCCGGCCGTCGACTTGAGCTTGATGATGGGACGAACATCCTGTGCCTTAGCCATCAGAGCTTCACTCCCTTGGCGATGAGTTCGTTGACCACAGCGTCGATTCCGCGAGCGTCGATGACCTTGATGCCCTTAGCGGACAGGGTCAGCGTGACGTTGCGGCGCAGCGACGGAACGTAGTAGCGCTTTTTCTGAATGTTCGGGTTGAAGCGGCGCTTCGTGCGGCGCTTCGAGTGGGACACGTTGTGTCCGAAACCGGGGACTGCCCCGGTTACCTGGCAGGTTGCTGCCATGTCTCTCCTCCAGTTCACAAGTTACCGACTCTCGAAACAAGCCCCTGCGGGATTGCACTTGCGTGCCCTCTCCGCTTGCTTGCGCCGATGTCGGAAGACATCAACAAATTCTCTCGACTGTCACCGTGAAAATTGCGTACGCCAAAACAGGTCTGCCCGTTCGGGCGAGATGTCTCACCAGCGCTGAAGCCGTAGCCTGTGAGAGATGGCCGAAGCTGGAGTGCAGCGGTGGGTGAGCACCATGTGTGTCCTAGCAGATCGATCGGTGACCTGCCCGCTACGACACAACAAGAATCAATCTTACTGAGATGGCGGGCCGGAGGGCAAATTCATCCCGGTTTTCGCGGTGGGGTCTTCGTCACTGACATCGCCCACCTGGATGGGCTTGTGCGGTCGTCATCGATGCCCGGAGGGACCTTTGTCGACGCCCGGAGGGACTTTCACAGCTGGGGCCAAGCCAACTCGGTGATTTCCGCAGTAGGCTTTCGTCGGCAACGCGTCCTGTCGGCGATCCTGTTGAACGACTGCTCGACTCGTGCCAAGGTAAGTAGATGATTGCCACCACATCTGGCATTCAGGAGGACTGATGAGCGACGTTCCACAGAGGCCGCGCATTCGTCCGGCGACTAGCGACGACTGGCACAAGGGTTCAGGTGAATCTGCTGGTCAGACCCCGTCGTACGGGAATGACGCGGAACGTTCGTCTGCCGATTTCGACAACTCGACCTACTACGAGTACCTCGAACGGCACACGGGGGAACAGTCGATCTCGAAAGCTCGCAGCGGCAATGTCTTCGCCCCTGCCGGACGCTCACCCTTCGATGACGCTCACTCTGCCGGTTCCCACCAGTATGTGAATTCTCAGCAGTCTCAGCAGCCTGCCGGCGGTGGTGCCGGCAATGGCGTCGGCGGCTCGACACAGAATGGAGCCCAGACTCCTCCTTCCCCACAGTTTCCGCCCACCGTCCAAGACGATTCTTCCTCGCGCAATGGTCTGAAGATCGCTGTCGTCATCATCGCCATACTCATGGTTCTGGCCTTGGTGGGATTCTTCGGTATCCGGTGGCTCGCGCCGTCCTCGGGAACCGTCCCTGTGGATGTCGGATCCAGCGAGCCGGCCAGCCCGTCGCCCAGCCCTTCGGATGACCTTGTCCAACCGACGAAGAGCCCGGAAGACCAGCTCGACGCCTATACCGAAGAAGGCACCGAGAAAGCCGCTGACCTCGAAGGTGAGTGGGTGACTCAGGTGAGCGCGAAGAACGTCGGCCTCAAGGCCGACGGCAAGACCTGGTCAGCGCAGGACATCCTCAACGAGTACGAGGCCAACAAGGTCAAGTACCCGGGCGCAATCCTCATCCACAGCGGCGACTGGGCCTCGTACAGGGACGGCAGCTACTGGGTCACAGTCGTCGACACCGGCTACAGCAATCCGGAGCAGGCCCTCGACCAGTGCCGCTCGTGGGGTCTCGACCGCAACCACTGCATCGCCAAGCGACTCGTCAAAGACGGCAGCCCCAAGGACAACAGCGCCTACCTCGACGGGTAGACCGCACCGTCGGACCGGCCGGAGCACATGCAGGTCTGCCCCTCGACGAGCATCCCGCTCAGTGCTTCAACTGCATCGTCAGCAGGTGGTAGCTCAGCGTCTTTCCATGTCCGTCGAGGTGGCTGACTCCCGTGACACCCCTGCCCAGCATTCCCTTGAGTTCAAAACTCATGGCGTTCAGCCGCGGCAATAGACAGCGGCGGACTCGCGAGACCGGCAGCCCGAAGTGATGCGCCACTGCCTCCTCGGTGACCGCGCGACTCAGCACGGAGAATTGGGCCCCTTCACGGGCAATGACACCGAGGATGAGCGTATCCCCTTTGTCTCCGGTCCTGACTGTGGCCAGGTCATCGACGGTGAGCATGTGCTCAGACTTCGCGGCCATCAGACGCCTCCTCATGGTCAGTCAGTTCGTCGGCGTGAATGACGGAGACCTTCGTGAGTGCACGCGGCAGCGAACACGATTTGACACTGAGGCTCTCCCGAACGGACGTCCTTGCGCCGCCTCCTCCCGCCGGCCCGTTGGTATAGAGCGCCTCGACCTCGGCTCCGATCGCAGAGGCGCGTCTGCGGCTCTGAGCAGCTCCTGCCACCCGCAGTCGCACTTCGGGCGGATCTGCCACATCGCTGAGACCTCTGAAGCTGGCTCCGGCGCCGATGAACTCTACCGAGAGTTCGGATTCCCGATATCCGTGTATGCGCTCCAACCGACGTACGACGATGTCTGCCGCGAGCTGGGCACGCAACAGAGCCCGCGGGCCGGCATAGGTGATCTGTCCTTCTGCTTCCCACCCGCCGAGGTAGCCCAATGTCACCTTGAGCTCGACTGGTGCGGCAACTCCTTTTCCACCAGTTACAGCGATCCGGTCGGACCCGACCTCTCGGAGTACTGTTCCAGTGAAGTCTGCGACCACGTCCGGGGTGACGTAGGCACCGGGGTCGGCCACTTCGTAGAGCAGCTGCTCCGTGCAGGTCCGGACGGTGACGGCGCCTCCGGTACCCGCGAGCTTCCCAATGACGGCGTCGCCACTGGGTGAGACATCGGCGTAAGGGAAGCCGAGACGGTCCAACCCTGCCACGGGCTTCGTCATCGGGTCGGCGAAGTATCCACCGGTGACCTGGCCTCCGCATTCGAGGAGGTGGCCGATGACAGTGGCCTGCCCGATGAGGTCGGAATCGTCGTCCGACCAGGAGAAGCTGTGGCTCAGCGGCCCGACGTACAGCGAGGGATCGGCAACTCTGCCGGTGATGACGATGCGTGCACCTTCGTCGAGCGCACGTCGGATGCCGGATGCGCCGAGGTAGGCGTTGGCAGAAGCGAGCCGGGGCTCCGAGCTGGCAGCCGGTTGGGAGTCTTCCCACCTTAGGGGATCCGTCGCAAGCACTTGGTCGAGCACATCGTCACCGATGACAACTGCCACCGGCATGTCAATGCCCATGTCGTCGAGAAGCCCAGCGACGGCGCGCCCTGCTGTAAGCGGATTGGCTGCTCCGCCATTGGTGATGATGCGAGTTCCGTTGGCCGAGCAGTGCGGTGCGGTGAGCCGGATCCTATCGAGCAGAGTCGGATCGTAGCCCGCAGAGGGGTCATTCAGCCGGGCTTTCTGAGCGTTCGCGACCGTCCGTTCGCCGAGGAGCTCGAAGACGAGGAAGTCGAGATGCCCAAGCTGCGCGAGCTCGAGGGCCGGGTCGAGACGGTCGCCGGCGAACCCTGCTCCCGATCCGATGCGAACTGTCCCAGGTTCTGGCGGATCAGCTTCTCTGGCCGTTGAGCCCAGATCCTGTGCTTTTACGATACCCACAGCGGAATCACTCCTAGTGCGATGGCGACGATGGTGACGACGATGCTGACCAGCCACAGCCAGCCGGTGGCGCGGATGATGTGCTTGCCGATCGGGACCCCGGCTAAGCCGACAAGCAGATAGAAGGAGCCGGTCAACGGGCTGATGGGGAAGCCCAGTGTCTCCTGCCCGATGATCGATGCCTGACCGAGGACGACCGGATCGATGCCGTAGGTGCTGCCGACGCTCGCCAGCACGGGCAAGAGCCCGAAATAGTATGCGTCCGGGCCGAACAGCAGACTCATCGGCACGCCGAGCACAGCGACGATGATCGGCAACACCGGCATGACGCCGGCGGGAAGCACAGCGGTCGCCGACTTGGCCATCGCCTCGATCATTCCGCTTTCGTCGAGCACTCCCAAGAGCACACCCGCTGCCAACAGAGTGCTGGCCATGAGCATGCATGATTTGGCGTTGAGGTCGAACTGTTCGGACTGACCCGCCATTCCGCGATGGTTGATCAGCAGAGCGAGAATCGTTGCAACCATAAAGGTCAGTGCGGGTGAGATCACGCCAGTCATCATCGTCGCCAAGGCAGCGACGAGCACGACACCATTGAGGACGAGCGACAGCACCGTCGGCCCCGCCTCCGCTGGACCGCGAGTGGAGTTCGAATCACCCGCAACATCGGTTCCGTCGGGTGAGCCCGATCCCGCCGTCTGGTCGGTTCCAGCCGTTTCCTCCGAACCCTGTGCTGATCGGATTGTGCTGGATGCCTCCGCCGAACGGCCGGTTTCTGCGGCCGACGTCGCTGCGACCATCACCGAGTCGGCAGAGTCGTCAGCAGGCACCCGGTCGAGCCGCTTTGCTTCACGATGCCCGAGGTACCAAGCCACTGCCAGAGCCGCAATGATCCCAGCGATCTGAGCCGGGATGAGAGGGACCCACAAGTCGTTCGCATCGACCTTGATCGTTGCCGCCGCACGTGCAGTCGGCCCTCCCCAGGGCAACATGTTCATGACGCCGGCGCCCAGCGCCACGCACGTCGACAGCGTCAACCGGCTCATCCCGAGACGCTGGTAGAGCGGCAGCATGGCTGGGATCGTGACCAGGAACGTCGTCGCACCTGCACCGTCGAGGTGAACGACACATGCCAGAAGTGTGGTCGCAACGGCTACGTTGCGCGGTGAGGATCCGCCGAACCTGATGATCCGATCGATGATCGGGTCGAAGAACTTCGCATTGCGCAGGATTCCGAAGAAGACGATGGCGAAGATGAACATGACGACGACGTCTGCGACTCCCGCGATTCCGGCTGAGACGAATTCACTGATGTCGGTCGGCGACTGTCCGGCGATCAGCGCCGCGACGAGCGGCACTCCGGCCAATGCGACGACCGGAGAGACCTTCTGCGTGAGCAACAACGCCAGAATGATGAGCATGGTGACATAGCCGATAAGTGAAAGCACCTTTGATTCCCTTCTCGATGAACGTATTCATCCTCGTTGAGCATGAGCAGGACCGTCCAATATCCGTTGCGGCTAGACTCATGATTCATGGTTATCAATCTGTCCTTGCACCACCTGCGAGCAATCGAAGCGGTGCAGCGCACGGAGAGTTTCACCCGTGCGGCCGAGGAGATCGAGGTCAGCCAGCCGGCTCTCAGCCGTACCGTCGCGGAGGCAGAGCGACGCATCGGCACACAACTGTTCGAGCGCACTACCCGCAAGGTCACCGCAACGGTTACCGGCACCGAAGTGGCACTGTACGCCGCACACGCAGTTCGCTCGTTCGACTCGGCATTGGAACGGATCTCCGGCTTCGTCACCGGCAGTTCGGGGCAGGTGAGAATCGCCTGCCTGCCATCGTTGGCAGCAACCGGTTTGCCCGAGGTCGTTCACGCGTTTCGCCGGGAGTTCCCGGAGGTCGAACTCGTCATCCGTGATGCGGCTCAGGATCAGGTCGTGCCGATGGTGACCGAAGGGACGGTGGACATCGGCCTCGTCGCCTTCACGGACTCTCTCCCTGCCGATCTGGCAGTGACTCCATTCCTGTCCGATCCTTTCGTCGCAATCGTTCCACGCGGTCATCGATTGGCTGCACGCGCATCTGTGCGGTGGGAGGAGTTCCACGGCGAAGAGTTCGTCGGCTTCAACTCCGTGACGAGCATCGCGCCGATGGTGCGGCGAACTCTGCTCAAGGCAGCAGCAGAACCCCATGAAGTGCAGACGGCAGATACGATTCCCGCGGTCGGCGGCATGGTGGCAGCAGGTATGGGCATCACCGCAGTACCGAGGTTGGTCGTCCCCCTGATGAATTTCAGCGATCTCGTCAGCATCCCGATCATGCCCACCATTGAACGCAAACTGGTGATCGCCTACCTTTCCGATGCTCCGCTCCCGCGCCCGGTCTTCAACTTCAAACAGCGACTGATCGAGTCAGCCGCCGAGTGACTGGCGAAACGCTGAAACGCCCCGGCTTCGCACTGTGCGAAGCCGGGGCGCTCAAGCTCCCAGAGCCGGTCAGAAGCCGGCGCCCGGGCGAGAATCAGGCCAACATCAGAGTCGGGTCCTCCAGACCCCGTCCAACGTCGGCGAGGAACTTCGAGATGATCTCGCCGTCGACGACACGATGGTCGGCGCTGACCGACAGCGTGGTGATCTCGCGCGGAAGGATCTCGTCGTCCACCACCCACGGCTTCTTCCGGACCTGTCCGAACGCGAGGATCGCGGCCTCACCAGGATTGATGATCGGCGTACCGGCATCGACTCCGAAGACACCGACATTCGTGATCGTGATCGTGCCCCCGGCCTGATCGGCCGGCGGCGTCTTGCCCGACCGCGCCAGAGCGGTGAGATCCTGAATGCCCTGCGCCAGCTCGCCCAGCCCCATGGCCTGCGCGTTCTTGATGTTCGGCACGATCAGTCCGCGCGGAGTGGCGGCCGCGATGCCGAGGTTGACGTACTTCTTCACGACGATCTCGTCGCCCTCGAGGCACGAGTTGATCCGCGGGTTGCGTCCCACGGCCCACGCCACTGCCTTGGCGACGATGAGCAGCGGCGAGACCTTGACGTCCTCGCCCAGGAACTTCGTCGACTTCAGCCGGCGGACCATCGCCATCGTCTCGGTGACGTCGACGTCGAGGAACTCGGTGACGTGCGGCATCGTGAATGCCGAATCGACCATGGCCTTCGCCATCATCTTCGTCACGCCCTTGAACGGGATACGCTCTTCCAGCGCTCCCTGATCACTCGCCGAGGCGGCCGCCGGTGCCGTCGCACCCGACGTGGGAGCGGCGGTCCGGTTGGCGGCGGCGTGCACATCGTCGCGCGTGACGTCCCCGCGGGGCCCGGTCGGTGTCACCTGGGAGAGGTCGACCCCCAGATCCTTCGCGAGCTTCCGCACGGGCGGCTTCGCCAGCGGCTTGCTCGGTGAAGCGGGAGCCGAAGCGGACTGCGACTGCGCTGCCGGAGCAGGTGCCGACGCCGACTGTGCCTGAGCCGCCGGAGCCGCGGCCGGTGCAGGCGCGGCCGCCTCCGCAGCCTGGGCAGCTGAGGCAACCGGGGCAGCCGACGCTGCGGGAGCGGCGCCAGCGGCGGGAGCGGGGACGGAAGCGCCCTTCCGCGGACGCCGCTTCGACGACGTCTCCTTCGCTCCATAACCGACGAGAGTGGCTCCGCCGTCGGCATCACCGGAGGCATCGACCGACTTCTCAGCCGAACCGGAAGCCGGCGCATCAGCGGAGGCGGGGGCCGCCTCGGTGTTGGCATCATCTCCGCCGAACCGGATGATCGGGGTGCCGACCTCGATGGTCTGGCCCTCCTCGACAAGGAGCGCACCGACGGTGCCGGCCTGCGGACTGGGCAGCTCGACGAGCGATTTCGCGGTCTCGATCTCGACGAGAATCTGGTTGACGGTGACAGTGTCGCCGGGGGCGACCTTCCACGCGACGATGTCGGCCTCGGTCAGGCCCTCACCGACGTCGGGAAGAGGAAATTCGAATGACATTCTTGACTCTCCTCGAAATCAGTAGGACAGGGCCCGATCGACACCATCGAAGATGCGATCGAGGTCGGGCAGGTAGTGCTCTTCCATCCGCGAACCGGGGTACGGGGTGTGGTAGCCGCCGACCCGGATGACCGGGGCTTCGAGGTTGAAGAAGCAGCGTTCGGTGATGCGCGCGGCGATCTCCGAACCCAGCCCCAGGAAGGTTGGAGCCTCATGGGCGACGACCAGTCGGCCGGTCTTCGTCACGGACTTCTCGATCGCGGTGAAGTCGATCGGGTTGAGGCTGCGCAGGTCGATGAGTTCGACGCTCTTGCCTTCCTCGGCGGCCGCGGTGACCACGTCCTGCGCGGTCGGCACCAGCGGGCCGTAGGCGACGAGGGTGACGTCGGTGCCTTCGGACACGACGCGGGCGTCGTGCATGCCCAGCTCGCCTCGGGCCGACGTGTCGACGTCCCCGCGCATCCAGTAGCGACGCTTGGGTTCGAAGAACATCACCGGATCCTCGCTCTTGATTGCGTCCTGGATCATCCAGTACGCGTCATGAGCGTTCGACGGGGAGATGAGCCGCAGTCCCGCATGGTGGGCGAACACGGTCTCGGGGCTCTCCGAATGGTGCTCGGGTGAGCCGATGCCGCCGCCGTAGGGCACGCGGATGACCAACGGGATGTTCTCTTTGCCCAGGGTGCGGTTGTACAGCTTCGCCACCTGGGTGACGATCTGGTCATAGGCCGGGAAGATGAACGCGTCGAACTGTATCTCGATGACGGGACGGTAGCCGCGGATGGCCATGCCGATCGAGGTGCCGACGATGCCGGATTCGGCCAGCGGGGCATCGATGACACGCTGCGGACCGAAGTCCTTCTGCAGACCCTCGGTGACGCGGAAGACGCCGCCGAGTTTGCCGATGTCCTCGCCGATGAGGACGACCTTCGGGTCGTCCTCCATGGCCTTGCGCATTCCGGCGGTGATCGCCTTCGAGAGGGGAAGTTTCTCCATCAGGCCTCACCCGCATCGGCGAACGAGGCCTGGTATGCCAGGAATTCGGCACGTTCCTCGTCGACGAGGGAGTGGGGTTCCGCGGTGACATGGGCGAACATCTCGACGCCGTCGGGGTTCTCCATGGTCATGCAGTTGTGGCGGATGCGGGCGGCGAGGGTGTCGGCCTCGGCGTCCACCTCGGCGAAGAATTCGTCGCTGGTCTCGGTGTGCTTGTCCAGGTAGGCCTTGAGGCGGGTGATCGGGTCGCGGTCCTCCCAGATCTCCTCTTCGGCCTTGTCGCGGTACTTCGTCGGATCATCGGCCGTGGTGTGGGCGCCGCGACGATAGGTGAAGGCTTCGATGAGCATCGGGCCGTGGCCGGCGCGCACGGAGTCGAGGCTGGCGCGGGCCACGGAGTACATCGCGATGATGTCGTTGCCGTCGACGCGGATGCCGGGGACTCCGAATCCTTCGCCGCGGGTCGACAGCGGGGCTGCGGACTGGACGTGAGTGGGTTCGGAGATGGCCCACTGGTTGTTCTGGCAGAAGAACAGAACCGGGGCGTGGAAGGCTCCGGCGAAGGTCAGCGCCTCGGAGACGTCACCCTGCGAGGTCGCACCATCGCCGAAGCAGGCGATGGAGACAGTGTCGCGTTCGATGTCGCCGGTGCCGACATCGCCGTCCATGGAGATGCCCATGGCGTAGCCGGTGGCGTGCAGGGCCTGCGAGCCGATGACGATGGTGTAGGTGTGGAAGCGGTGCTCCTGCGGATCCCAGCCGCCGTGGTTCTGACCGCGGAAGATGCTGAGCAGGGTTTCGGGTTCGACACCGCGGGTGTAGGCGAGGCCGTGTTCGCGGTAGGTGGGGAAGACGAAGTCTTGGGGGCGAGCGGCCCGTCCCATGCCGATCTGGGCTGCTTCCTGTCCGAACAGAGGTGCCCACAGGCCCAACTGTCCCTGACGCTGCAGAGCAGCTCCTTCGGCGTCGATGCGGCGGACCAGGACCATATCCCGGTAGAAGCCGCGCAGATCCTCATCGGTGAGTTCTGCTGCGAAGGCATCGTACTCACCGGATTCGACGCGGTTTCCGTCTTCGGTGAGCATCTGGATCATTCTGGGCTCCGAGGACTGACTGTGGGCAGCGCCGGTTCCCACTGAAATGTTGGAGGTCATTTCAGTTCTCCTTTGTTCGAGGTCCATCTTCACCGGAGGTGACCAGTGGTGGACCGTGTCCGTCGGGCAGGCCCTCGGATGTGAGAACTCGCCCTCGAGTGATCTGATTCACAGGTGGTATCACAATACCGAATCCACTCACTGCTTGCCACTCTCCCCATGCGGTTCGAGTATCAAAAGTGCAGGTCAGGAACAGACTATGGCCCGAGCTCGACACATGTGGCCGAGTTCCAAAGCGTTCCGTGGACAATTGTCGATCACGGCAGAGATGCTCCATCGTCCGACCAATGCACATCCGAGCACCGAGGCGGCCCTTCTTCGGGAAGACGTGCGCGGGTTTCGCACGATCCCATCGCTCGCCGAGGCGGCCCATCCTCGGGAGATCGAGTGCAGGTCCCATGAGCTCCGTTGGTGCACCGGGGTGTCCCATCGTTTCGATGCCGAGTGCCGTTCCGCGAAACCGAGTTCAATGACGTTTGCGCTTACCCTGGTAGTCGCGCGTCTTCGCGAGGTCTCCGGTGAAGAAGCCTGAGTTCTTCGAGGTGAAGCGGTCGATTGCGGAATTCCCGCCCTTCAGCAGCAGTCCGATCGAGGCCGCGTAGGCGACGGACGAGTGCGCTGCCCCGGCCGAGGCGAACATCGCATCGAGTTCGGCATCGGTCTTGTCCGCCAGTTCGGGGACCTTGCGCAGTTCGTCGGGGTCGTAGTCGACGGTGATCGTCGACCAGTTCTTCGTCGCCGGGTTCTCATTGCCGTCGAGATCGGGGACGAGGTCCTGTTCGTGCTCGATCGAAAGTACGTCGATTCCCGAATCGATGGCGAAGTCGGAGACCGGAGCACCGACCGTCATCAGGGCAGTGACGTTGACATCGTCGAGGAACGCGGGGTCCGCGGCCAGAGAGCCTGCGGTGATTCCTCCCTGCGAATAGCCGACGAGCATGACCTCGGCGCCGCGACCGATCCCGGCATCGGCGATCGCCTGGCGCACCATTTCGCGCATCACGGTGTCGTTGCCGGCCATGCCCTGCACGTTGGTCGTCAGGTCCGTCGTATTGTCACCCGACTTCGGAGACCAGTCGGTGGTGGCGGGGACGTAGACGATATAGCGGGTCGTCCCATCGGGTCCGACGACCTCCTCGATGCGGACCTGTCCGGAATCGGCTCCGCGGTGGCAGTTCGCTTCGCGGGAGAAGAGGTCTTCGACGTCACGCGGCGGTTCTTTGTGCGGAGCAGTCAGCCCCTTCGCCCTCCATACCTCGACATCGGAGGGCAGCAGCAGTCCGAACGCGTTCGCACCTGCCAGGACCCAGATCGTCATCGACGTCGAGTCGTGCGGCCAGAACGCGTGATCGCCTTCGGAGTCGAGGATGAAGGGAGGCAGCCCGAAGAATCCGACGACGAAGCCCGGCAGCACATGCTCGATGACGGCCCCGGTGACGTCGGACTGTTCGAACGCGAACGTGATCAGCGCCTCCTTCGCTTTCGCCTTCGTCTTGCCCAGGTCGATGCCGAACTGCTTGGTGATGACATCGTCGAGTCCGGTGACGTCGAGGATCTTCGTAACCACGACGACCTGAGCGCCGACGACGAGCGCAACGGGAATGATGACGGGCAGGCTGAGCGCGATGATGCGACCGGTCGCGTACCCGAGAGCGTCGAGCAGTCCGCCGAAGACTTCGCTGATGCCCTTCTCCGCCTGCCGGTAGGCGAAGGCAGCGGCTCGAACGGCGAGCAGTGTCGCCTCGAGTTCGAGCACCGAGGCGGTCAGCTGGGCGTGGAACCGGATCCGGCAGGCATCGAGGTTTAGCGCCGTCACCGGGGCGGGGACCTGGGTGAGCAGGGTCGCGAGGTCGAAGTCTCCGACAGCGGCGTCGACGGACAGATCACCGATATCGGCGATGACGCTCTGCAGTGCGTCTCCGCTGCCGTCGGCGCGTTCGTCGACGGTGATCCGACCGCCTCCGCGGGTCGTCGAGTCGATCATCGCGGGTCTCCTCTCATGCCCCGGTCGCTGCCGCCCTCATGCCCCGGTCTCTGCCGGTCGCTGGTGCCACGAGCCCACGGGGCCACGAACTCCCGGTCGTCAGCCGCTGCCGCCGTCAGTGCTGCCGCCGTCAACTCGGAGCTCCTGCCGTCAGCGTCCGCGTGAGCACGGTGCTCAGCAGCTTTCGCACCGCTGATTCGCCGGCGTCGACGTCATCGTCGACGGTGACGGAATCGCCGGCGCGCTCGATGACCGGCCGGAACCATGTCCCGCCCTCTCGGCGGAGGAATTCCAATCCTGTCGCACCCCGTCCGGACGCCCAGCTGAGCGTGAGCACACAGTCCTGGTCGACGAGCTCGGTGAGATCCTCGACGACGTGCCCGATCCGTCCCGGCTCGATCCGGCGCAGCAGCTGGTGCCGCGCGAAGTCTTCGAGCCCCTCCCCCTGCAACGCGAGGATCGCATGCGCGATCCCCGGCCCCAGGCACAGTGCCAGGTGGACGGTCTCGACTCCCGATGACACGACGACGCTGATGCGCGTGCGCACCCGGTTGAGTTCGGAGGCGAAGCCGCGCAGCCATGCGGTGAGCACATCGAGGTCCCGTTTCGCGCCCCCACTGCCCTCGCCCATTCCCGAGGTTGCGGCGCCAGTCCCCGAACCTGCGGCCGCAGCCCCCGAACCTGCGCCGGAGATCTCCTCCTCCGCCGAGACGGCTCGGGAGTCCCGGTCGACTCGGCGAGGGAGCAGATCGGGCGGCCAAAGACGACGCAGCCGTTCGGGCAGTCTGCTGATCCGCTCGAGGTCGACGACGATCCAACTGTCGATGTCGGCGCCCTCACGTTCGGCGGGGTGAGTGTTCACAGCTGGATCCGCCCGCCCACCGACACGACCTGCAGGTGGAGGTCATACGCCTCGGCGAGCTTCTCCGCCCTCTCCCCCAACTTGTCGATCGATTCTGCGCACGAGGCCACTCGGTCATCGAGCAGCGCTCCCGCCGGGGAATCCCATCCGTCGATCTGGCGGCAGCTCTGCGCCAGGGAGTGCAGCACCTCCGCTCGCCGCCTCCACTGCTCACGATTGCGCTCCAATTCGTCAGTGATCATGTCCCAGTCCTCCCGCCTGCCTGTTCGGCATCCGTGCCCGAATCACTCGACCGTAGGCGGCAGCGGCTCGAGCAGAGAAGCCTCGATTCCAAGGCTGGGGAAGAGCCTTGAGCATCCACAGGGCACAGGCGTCGAAGTCGCCACCGAATCCACAAGGGGCGATGCTCGAGTCTCGTGGTCCCGCCGCGCCTGGCGATCGGTCGGCGCGGACGGGTGCCGCTCCGATTCGCCGCTCATGAGAAAATGAGGGCATGCCGACTGTTTCCCTTGCCGAAATCTCGCCCGCCATCGCTCTCGGACCGCTTGATGGTCGCTACCGCAAAGACACCGCTGACCTCGTCGATCATCTCTCCGAGGCGGCGCTCAACCGCAACCGCATCATCGTTGAGATCGAATGGTTCATCCACCTCGCACAGAACTCGGTGATCGAGGGCGTTCGCACCCTCACCCCCGATGAGATCGACGGACTGCGTGCCTTCGCTGCCGACTTCGACGCCGACACCATCGCCACGCTGGCCGCTCATGAAGCCGTCACCGTCCATGACGTCAAGGCCGTCGAATACACAATCAAAGAAGCCCTAGTGACGATCGGCGCCGAGGACCTCGGCGAGCTCGTCCACTTCTGCTGCACGTCCGAAGACATCAACAACCTGTCCTGGGCGCTCGGCATCAAGGGTGCCACCGAACTGGTGTGGCTGCCGAGAGCGAAGGCCCTCATCGACGCTCTCGCCGAGTCCGCCGCGGAACTGGCCGAAGTTCCGATGCTCGCCCACACCCACGGTCAGCCGGCCACTCCGACGACGATGGGCAAGGAGCTCGCGGTCTTCATCCACCGCCTGCGTCGTCAGTACGAACGCATCGCCGCCACAGAGTTCCTCGGCAAGATCAACGGCGCCACGGGCACCTATTCGGCCCATCTGGCCGCTGTGCCGGGAGCGGATTGGCCGCAGATCGCCCGCACCTTCGTCGAAGACCGTCTCGGGCTGACCTTCAACTCGCTGACCACGCAGATCGAATCCCACGACTGGAACTCCGAGCTGTTCGCCGATATCGCTCGGTTCAACCGGATCGCACACAACCTGGCCACCGATATGTGGACCTACATCTCGATGAACTACTTCAAACAGATCCCCGTCGCCGGTGCGACCGGTTCGTCGACGATGCCGCACAAGGTCAACCCGATCCGCTTCGAGAACGCCGAAGCGAACCTCGAACTCTCCTGCGCCCTGCTCGATTCCCTCGGCTCGACGCTGATCACCTCGAGGATGCAGCGCGACCTCACCGACTCGACCTCGCAGCGCAATATCGGCGTCGCCTACGGCCACTCGGTCCTCGCGCTCAACAACCTGGTCAAGGGCCTCGGTGCGCTCGCCATCAACGAGGAGGCTCTGGCCGCCGACCTCGACGGCAACTGGGAGGTCCTCGGTGAAGCCGTCCAGTCGGTCATGCGTGCCGCCGGACTGCAGGGCGTGCCGGGAATGGACAACCCGTACGAAACGCTCAAGGAACTCACTCGCGGCAAGCGCATCAACCAGGCCGATCTGCAGACGTTCGTCGACGGTCTCGGACTGCCCGAGGAGCGTGCCGAACTGCTCAAGGCCCTCACGCCCGCCACCTACACCGGTGTCGCGGCTCAGCTCGCCGAGTCCGAGGTCTCGGACTGGAAGGCCTTCAGCGAAGGCTGATCTCAGGGCCTGACAACGCCTCGAGGCCGGTCTCCGAATGCGGAGACCGGCCTCGATGTGCATTTCCCTGGTCGGCCGACGCCGCCCTGACTCAGGCTTGGCGGGTCGCAGCCACATGACTCACGGTTCGCAGCCGCCCTCGCGAGTCAGCCTCGAGAGTCAGACGGAGGGGATGTCGAAGGTCGTCGTGAACTCCGGGACCTTCTCGTCGGTTCCCAGCACCTTGCCGGGTCCGCGTTCATAGCGGATCGTGTAGGCGTCCTGCTTCTCGTTCGGAACATAGGCGAGCCAGCCCTGGTGGGTTCCGCCGTCTCGGCGTCTGACGTCTTCGAAGGGCTCGTAGCCAGCAGCTCGCATCTCGGCTTCGAGGCCGTCGGTCTGGTCGTATCGGTAGTCCGCCCCGCCGTCTTCGGAGATCTTGAATGCTCCGGACTGGATGAGTCCGCTGTATTTCTGCCCTGGGGTGATCTTGACCTCGAGGAGGACGACTTCGCCCCCGAGTTCGATCGCCGATGCCCTCTTGGACGACTCGAAGTTCCGCACCGCAGAGAGCACCTCGATCTTGTCCTGCATCTCCGGATCCTCGAAGCTTTCGCCGATGCTGACCTGCCCCTGGCTGCCGGACGACGCTCCCGAGTCCGAACCCGTGGACCCGTCAGCCGACGAGGTCGACGACGAGGAGCCCGAGGTCGACTGATCGGAACTCGCGTCCTGACCGCCGGTCTGGTCCTGTCCGGCCTGTTCCTGGCCGTTCTGGTCGGCACTCGACTCCTGACCATTTTGGTCGCCCTGATCCTGAGCGTCGGCATTCGGCTGCTCTCCGCTCTGGCCCTGTTCAGGCTGGACGGCCTGGCTGATGAGCGAGCAGCCCGAGAAGGCGAGTGTGCAGCTGAGCAGGGCCGCAGCGGTGAAGGTGGCACGCTTCATGCGTTTCATGATGACTCCTTGATCGGTCTCTCGCACCCGGGAGTCGTTCGCCCGAATGCGTGTTCTGAAACCAACCTATGAGTTCGTCGAGCGCGAGATGTGCGCAGAGTGTGGCAGAACGGCAACGTCTGTCACCGATCCGCCGCAGCCCCCGAAGAGTCTCACTCCGCGAGGCGTCGGTGTGCCGCTTTGAGCGGGTCGCGCGAATTCCCCGGCCACGCGCTCAAGCAGGGACGAGATGCTTGTCCGCGTCCACCTCGGCGAGGGTCTTCTTGCCCATGCTGCGGGCGAGGATGAGAGTCGGGACTCCGGCGACGACGATGACGACGGTGGCGTAGATCGCCGGTGCCAGAGTGATGCCGGTCGACGACATGAGTGCCGTGGCGATGAGCGGCGAGAGACCGCCGAAGAGGACGGTGGCGACGTTGTAGCCGATCGCCATGCCGGAGAAGCGGCTCGTGCCGGTGAACTGCTCGGGCACCATAGCGGCGGCCACCGCGCTCCACCCGGCGGCGGGAATTGCGAGGAACGCAACACCGAAGACCGCCCCACTCGAGGAGCTGCCGCCCAGCAGAGCGTATGCGGGAATGATCGTGAACACGAAGACAGCCATGAGAACGGCCAGGGCGGGTTTGCGCCCGAACCTGTCGGAGGCCAGGCCGAAGAACGGGGTGACGACGATGGCGACGACGGCCGCGACCGTGCCCAGGGCCAGGGAGCCGGAGTTCGGGACCTTCGCCACCTCTTCGATGTACGTGGGCACATAGGTGATGTTGAGGAAGTAGCTGACCGAGCCGATCGAGGAGATGAGGAAGGCCACGAGGATCGCCCGCGGCTGTTCGAGGATCGCAGTGATGAGCGGGGAGCGCTCGAGGGCCGTGTCCTTCGTGCCCTTCTTCTCCTTCTCTGCCTGCTGCAGCCGTTTGAAGGTCTCGGTCTCCTCCATCATCGACCGCAGCGGAACCATGAGGATGGCGAGCACAGCACCGAGGACGAACAGCAGCCGCCAACCCCAGGAGTCCATTGCCTCGGGGCTGAGCGTATTCGCCAGCAGCGCACCGGACCCCACCGCCAAGAGGGCGCCGACCTCGCTGTTGGCCGCAGCCCAGCTGGCCGCCAATCCGCGCTTTCCCGGTCCCGCCGATTCCATGAGGAAGACCATGATTCCCGTGTATTCCGCGCCGACGGAGAATCCGGACAGGCAGCGCAGGGCGACCATGAGGACGCCTGCCCAGATGCCGATCGTGTCGTAGTTCGGGATCACCGCGATCCCGAGCATGGAGATCGCCATGAGGACCGCGGAGATGATGAGCGTCGATCGCCGTCCGATCCGATCACCGAGGTGGCCGAAGACCATCGCGCCCAAGGGCCGGAAGAGGAATCCCGCCGCGCCGACCCCGAGGGTCAGCAGCAGAGAATCCGTCTGATCGCCGAAGAACTCCTTGGTCAGGGTCGTGGCGACATAGAAGAAGATCGAGAAGTCGTACCATTCGACGACGGTGCCGAATGCGGCGACGAACATCGACCTGCGCCGGCCTCTCTCCCGCTCGCGGCTGGTCGCCTGAGTGGGTGATGCGGGATGGTTCCGATCCGACGCGGTCATTCCCCGAGCGTACCAGCACGCTCGGACATGGGATCCTGCGAAGGACTTCGGTGGAATACTGCCGAGGATTACGGCGGGGACGGGCCGGGGATTGCATTGGGAGGGCGCCGAACACGCCGGCACGGATGGCGACGCCGAAAATTATATTACCGACTAGTAGCATCCTGGCGTCGTGGTGATTACGCTGAAGGATATGGACTCACTTCTCAAACAGGACGTACGCATCCCGGTGCCGAGCCGGTACGGATCCAACGACCTCGAGGGACATCTCTTCCTCCCCACGGCCGACCCCCGTGCGGTGCTGACGATCCACCCGGCGACCGCGACTCCGGAACGCTTCTACTTCTCCTTCGCCGAGGCGGCCGCCGCGAGAGGGTTCGCCGTGATCACCTACGGCTTCCGCGGCGTCGGCGATCGAACGGAAGCTCGCGCACATCGGCACATCCGCATGCGCGACTGGATCTCCGAAGATGTGGCGGCAGCGGGTGCCTGGGCGGAGGAGAGATTTACTGATCTGCCGCATACGGCGTTGGGCCACAGCGTCGGCGGGCACGCTCTGCTCCTGGGATACGGCGGTCAGCGCCTGAGTGGAATCGCCACGGTCGCCACAGCGATGGTGGCGGCGCGCCAAATCGCACCCCGCAGCGAGCGATTTCGGGTGGAAGTCGGCCTCGGCGTCTTCGGCAGAGCGATCACTCGGGTGTTCGGGTACATGCCAGGCAGCCGAGTGGGACTCGGTGAGGACATTCCCGCTGCCGCTCTCTACGAGTGGACGAAATGGCTGCGCCGCCCCCACTTCTTCTTCGACGACCCGAGCTTCGATGCCGAGGCACGAGCCTCCCGACTGCGCACACCTGTGCTCGCCATCGGCACCTCAGACGATCCTTGGGCGACGCAGGCGTTCATCGATGCGATCACCGACCGGCTGCGACTGGCCCCGGTTACTCGTCGTACTTTCGCCCCGGAGGAGCTCGGAGTGAAGAGCATCGGACATCACGGCCTGATGCGCAGATCGACCGCCGAGGCCGCCTGGCCGGAGATCCTCGACTGGCTCGACGCGCGAGCAGCCGAAGAATAGGTCACTGCCGGAGCTCTTCCGCGCCCAGAAATATCCGATTGCGACCACTTTCCGGTCGCCAGTATCCGTTTGCGACCACTTCTCGGCTGACCGGCCCTCAACTGCGGGCGACGCCGAACACTCTCAGCCGCGGGTGACGTCGACGGACCTCAGCGCCGCGTGACGCCGAACAGCGAGTCGGTGAAGCGATTGCCGAACATGGCCTCCGGATCCAGTCGAGCCCGCAGATCGCAGAAGTCCGCGAATCGCGGATAGAGCTCGGGCAGGTCAGAAGCGGTACGAGTGTGGATCTTGCCCCAGTGCGGGCGGCCGCCGTGCCGGCACAGGATCTCCTCGACGACGCGGAAGTACTCGGCGAAGTCCTCTTTGATGAAGCGGTGGACGGCGATGTACATCGTCTCCCGCCCCGATGCCGTCGACAGCGGCACATCGTCGGCGGCGGCGCACCGAACCTCGAGGGGGAATGAGATCGCCCACCCCTTGGCTTCGATGACGTCTCGGATCTCCCGAATCGCCTCGGGCCCGGAGTCGAAGGGCAGCGCGTATTCCATCTCATTGAACCGCACCCGCCGTGGGGTGACGAACACATCGTGACCCGGCGCCCGATACGTCCGGTCTGCCACGACGGACTGAGCGATCCGATTGATCGAGGGCACCACGGCCGGGACCTTGGCACCGAGCTCGACGGCCAGCCGCAGCGCCCCGTTCTCCACCACCTCTTTGTCGAGGAGGTTGAGCCACCGGTTGCGCACCCCCGCCTCGGCGAGGTGACCCGGCCCGGCCTGCCCAGGCTCGACCCGGGTGTTCGTCTTCGTCAGCACCGAATCGGTGTGCGGGAACCAGTAGAACTCGAAATGGTCTGCCCCGCGCATCCGCTCGGTGAGCCCATCGAGGAGCTCGTCGAATCCGGCGACCTTCTCCTCGGCGATGAGGTCGAAGGCCGGCACGCACTGGAGTTCGACCTCGGTGATGACTCCGAGGACGCCGAGGCTGACCCGTGCGAGGTCGAAGATCTCCGGTTCCGCCTCGGCCGACAGTTCCCGTACTTCGCCGTCGGGGCCCATGAGGCTCAGTCCGGTGACGGTCCCGGCGAACCCGGTGAACCCGATCCCGGTGCCGTGTGTGCTCGTCGAGATCGCACCGGCAAGGGCCTGCGGATTGACGTCACCCTGGTTCTCCAGGGCCAGGCCGAAGGGTGCGAGGAGGGCGGGAATGTCCCGCAGCCGGGTGCCGGCGTGGAAGCGGACCCGGCCGGCCGCCTCGTCGGCGGCGACGATCCCCGACAGTGCGTCGAGGCTGACCATGACGTCATCGCCGGCGGCCACGGGCGTGAACGAATGCCCGGCCCCGACGACCCGCAGACGATCCCCGGCAGCTGCAGCGGCCGTGACGATTCCCGATAGCTCCTCCGCCGAGGCGGGACCCGAGAATGTGTGCGGATGTGCGTGGACGTGCCCGGCCCAGTTCCGGAACGCTCGTCGCTGCGCGGTCCGAGCGCGCGCTTGAGTGCTTCGGCCTCTGTTCATCGTGCTCACAGCACCAGTCCCTCTCCTCTGTAAGTCGACCAGGTGTCGATGATCGTCGATCCCGAGACGACGAGGAATTCGTTGAAATGTTCGGCCAGTTCGCCTGCTTTCGCATGCCTGAACCACACGAGATCCCCGATGCGCAGCGATTCCGTGCCGGGCCCGGTCAGCGGAGTCTGCACCTCGCCGGGACCCTCGAGACCGGAGTACTCGAGGCCCGGCGGCCAGGCGATGGTCGGCAGCCGGTCGGAACCAGGGACCCCCGACGCGATGAATCCGCCTTTGAAGACCGTCACCCAGCCGGGCGCAGGGCGGCGCACGACGGGTGTGACGAAGTATGCGGCCGGCCGATGCCGGAAGTGCGTATAGCCGTCGAAGAGGCCTGGGGAGAAGAGACCGGATCCGGCGGCGAGTTCGGTCAGAGTGCCCTCGACGGAGCTGGATTCGAACGAGCCGGTCCCCCCGCCGTTGACGAATTCGAGGTCGGCAACCTCGCGGACTGCGGCGATGACGGCTGCTCGCCGTTCGGCGAGTTCGGTGATCGAGGCCTTCTGCATAGCGCGCACGATCGTCTGCCGCACCGAGCGTCCGGCATCGGCGGTGCCGGCGATCTGCCCCTCGTAGAACATCATCCCGACGAGGTCGAAACCGGGCCGCGCCGCGACCTGCCGGGCAAGCGCGATGGCCGCTCGCCCGTCACGGATCGGCGAGCGCCTGGCCCCGATATGGACGCGGTCGCCCAACCAGGATTCGGCCGGTCGATAGGAGGAGTCGACGTCGATGCACACCCGCACCGAGGCGGCTCCCGCCTCGGTGAGGTTCTTCCCCTCCCCTGCCGGACCGGTCCCGTCCGAGGAGGACTTCCGCCCCGCCTCGGCGAGGTTCTCTCGGACGTCGTCGATGATGTCGAGGTGGTCCACGGAATCGATCATCAGGGTGATGTTCGTGCACGCTCCCGACTCGGCGAACATCCGACTCAGGGAAGCTCGGTCGAGGCTGGGATAGCCGATGACGATATCGCGGATGCCGCGGGCGTGGAGGAACAGCGCCTCGGGGACGGAATAGGCGAGCACCCCGGAAAATGCGGGATGGGCGAGCGCCCGGTCGATGGCGGCGGGCACGCGCAGGGACTTCGTGGCCAGGCGGATCGGCAGTCCGCGAGCCCGCTCGGCAAGGGCGTCGAGGTTCGCGTCGAAGGCGTCGAGATCGAGGACGGCGGTGGGTGCGCCGGTCCCCTTCAGCGCCCTCCGCAGATCACTCGAAACCATATTCGGTAGTCTAGCCTGCGATGACCTACGTCACAGAAAGAGGAAGCCGATGAGTACAGAGACCACCGCACGCACCTCCGAAGCAGACGCTGCCCGGACCCCTTCCGCGCATGTCACCGCGGCGCTGCGGGACTTCCTCGACACCGATCCGTACGCTGACGCCTCCGGCTCGGGCGAGGTGATGCGCGGAGTCGAGCCGTTCACCGGCCAGGAGGTCGACAGGTTCGCCCGGAACACTCCCGACGATATCGAGGCTGCCTACGCCACCGCGCGCATTGCCGGCGAGGCATGGGCCGCTCAGTCGGTCGAGCACCGAGCGAAGGTGCTCACCCGACTGCATTCCGCACTGGTCCGGAATGAGGATCTGCTCCTCGACATCATCCAGTACGAGACCGGCAAGGCCCGCATCCACGCCTATGACGAGATCCTCGATACCTTCAATGTGCTCCGCCACTACGGGGTGATGGCCGCCCGCTATCTGCGCCCCGAACGTCGGCGCGGAGCCATCCCCGTGCTCACCCGCACCGAGGTCACCCGCACCCCACTGGGCGTGATCGGCTTCATCACACCATGGAACTACCCGCTGACCCTGGGGGCGACCGACCTGTTCGCCGCCCTGACCGCCGGCAATGCCGTCGTCCACAAACCCGATTCGACGACGACGCTGACCTCGGTGTTCATGCGCAGGCTGGCGATCGCCGCCGGCCTGCCCGCCGAGGTCTGGCAGCTCGTGCCCGGGCCCTCCGCCGAGGTCGGACCCGCGCTCATGGCCGGCGCCGACGGAATCTCGTTCACCGGGTCGACGGCTGCTGGGCGGTCGATCGCCGCCGAGGCGGGGCAGCGTCTGCTCCCCGCCGCGCTCGAGCTCGGAGGCAAGAATCCCCTGATCGTGGCCGCCGATGCGGATCTGGAGAAGGCCGTCGAGGGTGCCGTGCGCGGATCGTTCTCGTCGGCCGGGCAGCTGTGCATCTCCATCGAGCGCATCTACGTCCACGAGGACCTCTATGAGACCTTCTGCGCCCATTTCGCCGAGGCGGCCCGTGCCTACCGTCTCAGCGCCGCGTTCGAGTACGGCCCGGACATGGGCACCTTGGCGGGACCGAAGCAGCTCGAGACGATCACCAACCATGTCGAGCAGGCGCGCAGCGCCGGTGCCACGGTTCTCGCCGGTGGACACCCGGTGCCCGATCTCGGCCCCTACTTCTACGCCCCGACCGTGCTCACGGATGTTCCTCCTGAGGCGGAGCTGCATCGCGAGGAGACCTTCGGTCCCGTCGTCTCCGTCTATTCGGTGCCGTCGGATGCCGCGGCGATCGCTGCGGCCAATGACAGCGACTACGGACTCTCGGCATCGGTGTACTCACGCTCCCACGGGCTTGAGATCGCGCGGCAGGTCGAGGCCGGAATGGTCAACATCAACGAGGTCTACCCGGCCAGCTGGGGATCCATCGACGCACCAGCCGGCGGAGTCAAGGCCTCGGGAATGGGCCACCGGCACGGCCCTGAGGGCCTCTTTCAGTTCATGCACTCGCACACGATCGCGCAGCAGCGCCTCCACCCGATCGCACCGGCCGGCCCCCTCGACCAGGCGAAGTTCGCGAAGGCCATGACCGGGGCGCTGCAGGCCATGCGGTCCCTGCGCATGAAGTAGGCCGGCGAAACTCAGTTGACGTTGTCGAAGAATTCGTGCACCACCGGCACGGCCGCCTCGGCGCCGAATCCGCCGTCTTCGACGAGCACGGCCACGGCCAGGTCGCCCTGGAATCCGGCGAACCACGAATGGGTGCGCGGCGGGGAGTCATTGCCGTATTCGGCTGTTCCGGTTTTGCCGTGGACGGGATCGCCGGGAACGTCCTTGAGATCGGTGGCGGTGCCCTCGGTGACGACCGCTCGCATCATCTTCGAGATCTCCTTCGCCGCTTGGCCATCAAGGGCCGGAGGATCGTCAGCCCCTTCCGCACCCGACTCGTCGACGCCGACATCGTCGAGGGCATCACCGAGCACGAGCTGCGGGTCCACGGTCTCCCCGGCCTGCACCGAGGCGGCCATCGTCGCCACGGACAGCGGGCTCGCCTGCACCTTGCCCTGACCGATCATCTGCGCAGCATGCGTGACCTCGTCGTCGGCCGGCACCGAGGCGGTCTTCGCCCCGATGCCCAATGTCGCAGCCGTCATGCCCAGCTGCTCGGCTGCTGCGATCAGGTCGTCCCCTGTGACTTCGTCCCCGGAGGAGACGAAAGCGGTGTTGCACGAGTGTGCGAAGTCGCTGGCGAAGCTGACGTCGCCGAGCACTTCATCTTCGGCGTTCTTGAACCTCTTGCCACCGACCGTCGCTGTCTGCGGGCAGTCGATCGTGTCGTCCGGCTTCACTCCGGATTCGAGGAGCGCGAGGCCCGAAGCGATCTTGAACACCGAGCCGGGAGCGTACTGGCCGCTCAGCGCTCGGTCCCAGGCCGCTCCTTCCGGGGCGTGGTTGGCCACGGCGAGGACGTGACCGTCGCTCGGTCGGATGGCGACGAGAGCTGTCGGTTTCCCGCCGGTCGCAGCCGCCTTGTCCGCGGCTTCTTGGATCCGCACATCGAGGGTGGTCTCGAGATCCTCGCCGTCTTCGGCTGTGAAGGCATGGAGACTCGTCAGCTTCGTCGTTCCGCCCGTGTCATCGCTCGCATCGCCTTTCGCGAAGACTTCGACGCCGCCGGGTCCGCTCAGCCGATTGTTGAATGTCTTCTGCAGACCCGTGCGGCCGATGATCTCGCCGGGGATGATCGTGGCCTGGGATTTCTCGATGTCGTCGGCGCTGGCCTGCCCCACGGAACCGAGGGTGGCCTGGGCGAACCCGCGGGACCGGGTCAGGGTCTGGGTATCCTCGGTGAACAGCACTCCCGGCAGATCGTGGATGGCGTCCTTGACCGACTTGTAGTCGTCTTCGCGCAGCGTCACGACGGGGACGAGCTGGTTGCCTTCGGTGTCATCGACGGACTTCTCGAGATCATCGGCGTCGAGGTCGAGGGAGTCGACACCGTCGTTGAGTCCGCTGACGAGTCGGCCGATGGTGTCGGGTTCGAGTCGATTCGGGTGGACGCCGATGTCGACGACCTTCCCCTCCTCCATGAGCACTTCATCATCGGCGCCGAGGATGTTCCCCCTCCTTCCCTGGTTCGCGCGCAGTTCGAAGCGACCGCCCTTGCCGAGCTTCGGGTGGATGGCCTTCTCCGTGAGATCTGCCCACCAGAAGAGCCCGTTCTTCTCCAGGGGCAGCTGTGAACTGTATTCCCAGGACTCTCCGTCGTTGTTCGCCCACGTCCAATCGAGTGTGGCCACGGTCCGACCGTCGGCCTCGGTGATGTCGTCGACGGTGACCGACCGCAGGTCGACTCTCGTGCCCAATGCCTTCGTGACGCGGTCGAACAGGCCCTGGGCGAGGTCCTTCTCATGCCAGATGTCCGAGCTCAGCTGCTCTTCGGCGAGGTCGTGGGCGGCCGCCTCGGCGGCGGAGGACTTCGTCATCGGCAGCCGGAAGAGAGCGAAGACTCCGGCTCCGGCGAGCAGCACGAGGACGAGGGCGACGGCCAGCCAGACCCGGGACTTCTTCGACATGGAACCATCCTCTACCGGGGTTCGCCCGATGTCCATTGCCCTGCGGCGAGACCGGCGCAACGTCGGCCCCACGACCGATTGTTGGGGCGATCCACGGCGGTTTCGGCGTTCAGAACGCCGTGGATCGACCCAACAATGCTTGCGGCGTCGGTCACGGGCGCGGTGACAGAGCGATCAGCCCGCGGCGTCGGTCACGGTCGGCTGCTCGCGCAAGTAATGCGCGGTCAGCCTGCGTCGGGGACGACGGTGTATTCGAGGACGGGACGACCGGCCGAACCGTATCGGGGACGGCGTTCGAGCATGCCGGCGTCGGCCATGGATTCGAGGTAGCGGCGAGCGGTGACTCGGGAGACCCCGAGCCCTTCGGCCAGCTCTGCTGCGGACTGGCCGGGATTCTCATCGAGCAGGCTCTTCACCTCGGCTTGGACCGCATCGGGCACTCCCTTCGCGGTCGCCGCCACGGTGTGCGTGCGCAGAGCCGAGATCGCTTTGTCGACCTCGGTCTGGGTGACCTCGCCGTCGTTCGAATCCCCGCCGAGGCGGTTGCGGAAGGACGAATACGCCTCGAGTTTGGATTTGAAGACGGGGAAGGTGAAGGGCTTGATGATGTACTGGGCGACGCCGTAGGACAGAGCCTCCTGCACGATCTGCATGTCCCGGGCAGCGGTGACCGCGATGATGTCGACGTCGACTCGTTGGCCGCGGATAGCGCGGCAGACCTGCAGCCCGTGCCCGTCGGGCAGGTTCATATCGAGGAGGACGAGATGGACGCCGGAGGGATCGAGGCCGTAGATCTGACCTGTGAGAGCAGCCATCGCTTGAGTGGCATTCTTCGCCACTCCGGCGACGTGATAGCCGTCGATGCGGTCGATGTACTTCGCGTGAGCACGGGCGGCGACCACCTCATCCTCGACGACGAGCACACCGATGCTCGATTCAGGCGCAGTTGTGTCCGACATGCCGCCAGTCTATCTTCACCCGTTTGACAGCGTCCCGGATCGTGTTGCAGTCCCGTCACATCCGGTTCCGGTCCACCTGGGAGGTGCCGGCACCACCGGCGATCACCCGCCCCTATCCGACCTGCCCGTCGCCGGACTGTCCGGAACCCGACCGGCCTGCCGCGGTCTGACCCGCATTCCCCGGGTCGGGCAGCCACACCGTGAGCACTGCGCCCTTGAATCGGTCGCAGTCCTCCCCGTGGCCCTGCACGTCGACGGCTCCCCCGAGGCGGCGGATCGCCTGCACGACCAGGGACAGCCCGACCCCGCGGGTGCCCGTCTGCTGGCGACCCTGTCCCTGGTCGGTCTCGACGCCATCGTGCTTCGTCGACCAGCCGCGCTCGAAGATCGCGTCGAGGTATTCCTCGTCGATTCCCGGGCCGTCATCGCTGACCTCGATCGTGAATCCGCCGGGACCGCCGGAGCCGGAGAGTTCGACATGGACTCTCTTGTCCTCGGGCAGTACGTCCTGCCGGCTCAGGGCGTCGAAGGCATTGTCGACGAGGTTGCCGAGGATCGTTGCGAGGTCGCGATCGTCCCCGCCGAGGTTGCCCGTGAGGTCCGCGGTGTCCACCGTCATCTCGATGCCCGCCTCGGCGGCTTGGGCGATCTTCGACAGCAGCAGCGCCGAGAGGACAGGATGGTCGAAGGTCATCGACCCGTCACCGTTGACCCGGTTGAGATCGTCGATGTCCTTGGCCGCGAAGTCGATGGCCTCGTCGACGTGCCCGGTCTCGAGCAGGGACACGACCATGTGCAGCCGGTTCGCGTATTCATGGGTCTGCGCGCGCAGGGAATCGGAGAAGGAGCGCACGGAGACGAGTTCGCCGGAGAGCTCGGCCAGCTCCGTGTGATCGCGCATGGTAACGACCCACGTGTCGCTGGCCGCCTCGGTGGGCTGCTGATTGACGACGAGGACACGGTCGTCGGTGTAGTGGATCTCGTCACGAGCCCAGCGTCCGGAAGCGAGCAGATCGTGCAGCGCCTCGGGCAGGTCGAGTTCGCGCAGCGGCATCTCCTCCGCCGAGGTGGGGCCCGAGTCCGCATCGTCGCCGGCGGGCGGCATGCCCAGCAGTTCCCGGGCCTCGGTGTTGATGAGCACGATCCCGCGGGCTCGGTCGACGAGCAGCAGTCCTTCGGAGACGGCCGTGAGCACGGAGGAGTAGAAGTCGAGCATGCTGCGCAGCTCGTCGGCACCGTAGTCACCGGTGACCCTGCGCAGTCCCCGCGATGTCACCCAGGACGAACCGATGCCGAGGACGAGGGTGAGGACGGCGATGCCGATGAGCCATTTGCCCTGCGCCAGGAAGCCTTCGCGGACCGAATCTGCGGAGCTGCCGACGATGACGGCGCCGACCACGGTGTCCGATCTCAGTCCGTCGACGCCGACGTGCTCGGCGTAGACGGGGGTGACGACGTACATGGTGCCGTCGGCCGGGCCGCCGTCGTTGATGAAACGCACGGTCGACCTGCCATTCTGCAGGGCCTGTCCGTCGACGGCCTGGGCCAGCTGGTCGATGGAGTCCTCGGGGATCTTCCCGGAATCCGCCGAGGCGGTCTTCGCTTCCAGCGCCTGCTGGCGTCCGGGTGAGCCCAGGGTCGGCGGCGTGAGGAGGAAGTCGATGGGCACGACCGCGGCGATGTCGAAGCCGTATTGGCTGATGACGTTGTCCAGCAGCGTCTGAACGTCGTCGCGGGATTCGGAATCGAGGTAGTCGTCCTGGCCGACGTCACCGGTTCCGACGAGGCCCAGTGACATCGAGATGTTGTCCGCGGCCGACCGCAGCAGGTCCTGTTCGCGCTTCGTGTTGAGTTGGGAGAGCTGAAGGTAGAGCAGACTCGTCGTGAGCACCATGATGCCCACGAGCATGATCGAGTTCGCGAACATGATCCGCCCGGCCGCGGAGAGGCGGACCCACCGACTCAGGCGACCCACCGGTCCGGCGGGCCCCTTCGACAGCACGGTGCGCTTCTTCTTCGGCATGGAATCCATTGTGCCACCCGCCCAGCCGCCGTCTGCCTGATCGGGCCGGGAGGTCATTCGGCGGGTTCAGAGGGCCGGCTGGGTCAGTCCGCCTGGTCAGTCAGCTGTGGTCGGCCTGCCGGGTTCAGAGCGCCAGGCTGGTCAGTCAGCCGCGCCATTCCGGCCGGTCGGCCTGCCGGGTTCAGAGGGCCAGACTGATGGGTCCGGCGGGGACCGCGGAGCACACGAGCACCTCGTCGCTCTCGACGCGGGCGGCGGGCTCGATCGGATAGAGCACGGACCCGGCGGCCAGGGACACCGAACAGGTTCCGCAGGATCCGCCTCGGCAGGAGCTCGGCGAGCGGAATCCGCGCGCTTCCAAGGATTCGAGCAGGGTGCCTTCCTGCGGCTGCCAGACGAAGCTCGTGCCCGATTCCTCCAGTGTCACCTCGGCGGGCGAGCATGCGGCGATAGCCTCGCTCATCCCCGTGTTCGGAGAGGCGAAGGCCTCCTGGTGGACGGCGGGAACGCCGGCCTCGTCAGCGGCGGCGAGTACGGCCGCCGTGAAGTCGCGGGGTCCGCAGACCATGACGTTGTCACAGCCGGCCACCCAATCCACGAGCTCCCGGTGGCCGGGTCGACCGGCCGTCGCGGTGTCGCGGTGGTGGGTCTCGACGGGCACGGCACCCGAGTGGGCACGGTCCTGCAGCCGGTTCCACAGGCAGGCGGTGCGGTGGTCGCGGTCGACGTGGACGAGGCGGATCCGGTCGGTGGCGGGCAGGTCGGCCAGCCCATCGCTGCGCAGCAGTCCGAGGCTCGGGGTGATGCCGATTCCCGCGGTGATCAGGGCCGTTGTGCCGCCGAAGACGCGGGAGGCGGTCATGGTTCCGTGCGGGCCGGAGGTGAGGATCCGCTGCCCCTCGTCCAGCGACGCCACGGCGCGGGAGCCCTTGCCTTGGGTGCGCACGGCGATGCGGACGATGTCGCCGTCGACGTCGGTGATCGTATAGGTTCGCCAGAACGGTGCGCCGAGGTCGAGATGGACGCGCAGGTTCGTGCCCGGTTCGTCGAATTCGCGGATCCAGCCGAGGTCGTCGCGCAGGGCCACCTCGACGATGTCGTTGCAGATCTGCCGGCGGCCGACGACGGTCATGAACCGCGGAGTTCGTGCGACCTTGACCAGTTCCCGCGGGGCCGGGCCTTCGACCGTGATCTCGTCGCCGGCCGCGACATCGCCGGTCTCGAGGGTCTGCCCGTAGATTCCGCAGTGCAGATGCCCGCAGGCGGAGTTGAGCAGACGTGGGACGTTGACGTCGACCTCGGTGGTCGTCGGGTTGACGGTCGTCGCCGGGCAGCGTTCGATCGTCGAACGGATCGCCAGGCGCACGCCGCCGAGGCGGATGATCGAACCGATGAGCGCGAACTCCTCGAACGGGGCGAGTCCGTCGACGAGGATGTTGCCGCGGAACCGCAGCGGGTCGAGCTCGGCTGCGGGAGTGGCCGGGTCGTCCGTGTCCGCCGGGTCGACCGCCGTACGACCGGCAGCTTCCGCGCTCAACCCGAGGGCCGCGCGGCCCTCGTCGGTATCGGCGATCGCGGCGACCGTGGCCGGGTTGATGAGCGAGATTCCCGAGCGCTGCGAGTCGAACATCCCCTGATCGGCGACGGCCAGGCCGCGCGGGAATGTACCCTGAGGGGGTATCCGCTCGGAGAGGAACATCGCCGAGGCGGCCCTGCCCTCTTCGTCATCAGTGGAGAAAGTCGTCGACTCCCCCGTCGGGGCCGTGAGGGTCACGGTCGCGGAAATATCGTCGACCGCCTCGGCGGGGGCGCTCCGGCCATCCGGATCAGGTCCGGGCGCGGATTCGGCGCCGACCGCCTCGGGGAGGGTCGTTGCGACCTGCCATTTCTGCAGGTCGGTGTCGTTCTTGAGCACGGTGAAGGCGGAGTACGAGTGCCAGGCGTCGGCGGGGACGTCGAGGCTGCCATTAGTGAACGCCGCGATCCGGTCGCCGCGGATTCCGCGGTCCTTGACCACTCGGGCCTCGGTGAGCTCCTCGGCGGGGAATCCCTTGACCGGGAACCGGAACAGTCTGGCAGCACGCATGATTCGATTGTAGGAGCCGGAGAACACGTCAGGGTCAGGGTGAGAGCAAACGCACAGCCGCCTCGGCGAGGATCGACCTTGATTTATACCCCATAGGGGTATACGGTGTGATTATGACTGAGCAACATGGATACACCCCGCAGAAGGACGCTCTCGCACGGAGGATGAAGCGGATCGAAGGTCAGGTCCGCGGAATCGGGAAGATGATCGATGAGGACAAGTACTGCATCGACATCCTCACCCAGGTCTCCGCCGCGACAGCCGCGCTGCACGCGGTCTCGATCAACCTCCTCGAAGAGCACATAGCTCACTGCGTGGTCGACGCCGCCTCATCGGGCGACGACGAAGAAGCGCGGAAGAAGGTCGAGGAGGCATCAGCCGCCATCTCCCGACTCATCAAGAGCTGAGCGGAGGGCCGCGTCCGCCCGACTGGGGTGCGACGACGCCTGAGGCTCTGACATCGGGAAGCACTCACAGCTGATTGGAGAGCACAATGACGACCACCACCATCACCGTTTCGGGAATGACCTGCGGACACTGCGAAGCCGCGGTCAAGGAAGAGCTCGGCGCACTTGCGGGCGTCTCGGACGTCGCGGTCGACCTCAACGCCGGGGGCGATTCCCCGGTCACGATCACCTCGTCGGACGCACTCGACGATGCGGCGATCCGTGCCGCCGTCGATGAGGCCGGCTACGAGGTGAAGTGATGCCTCGCGAGCTCGAGCTCGACATCACGGGCATGACCTGCGCGTCGTGCTCGGCGCGGATCGAGAAGAAGCTCACCCGCCTCGACGGGGTCACGGCGGAGGTCAACCTGCCCCTGGAGACCGCGCATGTGGTCATCGACTCCGAACTCAGCGACGACGACATCACCGACGCCGTCGAGAAGGCCGGCTACGGTGCCACGGTGCGCAGCCCCGGCGCGGGCGGTGCCGGTCCGGAGATCGTCGACTACGATCCCCGCCACCTGCGGCCGCGCTTCGCAGGCGCCCTCATCCTGGCCGTGCCGATCGTCGCGATCTCGATGGTCATGAGCTGGCACTTCACCGGGTGGCAGTGGATCGTCGCGATCCTCGCCCTGCCGGTCGTCACCTGGGGCGCGTGGCCGTTCCACTCGGCGGCGTACAAGGCTGCCCGCGGTGGATCGACGACCATGGACACCCTGGTCAGCGTCGGCATCACCGTCGCGAGCCTGTACTCGTACTTCACGCTGGGCCGGGCCGTCGCCGACGGTCACGGCTGGGCGATTCCCGCCGAGTACCACGTGTGGTTCGAGGCGGCCGCGGCGATCACGGTGTTCCTGCTCATCGGCAAGCTCACCGAGGACCGGGCGAAGAGCCGGGCGACGGCAGCGCTCAAGGCGCTGCTCGACCTCGGCGCGAAGTCCGCGACCGTGCTGCGGGAGGGTGCCGCCGCGGACAGTGGGGCCGCTTCGGGCGGGGCTGCTGCGAATGGCGGCCGTGTCGAAGTGCAGGTGCCGATCGATGAGCTGACCGTCGACGATGTCTTCCTCGTCCGCCCCGGCGAGAAGATCGCCACCGACGGCGAGGTGCTGACCGGTCATTCGGCCATCGACGAGGCGATGCTCACCGGCGAATCCGTGCCGGTCGAGGTCGGCCCCGGAGATTCCGTCACCGGCGCCACGATCAACACCTCCGGTGCGCTCGAGGTCCGTGCCACCCGAGTGGGTGCGGACACGACGCTGGCGGCCATGGCCGATCTCGTCTCTCGTGCGCAGAACGGCAAACCTGCCGTGCAGCGGCTGGCCGATCGGATCTCGTCGGTGTTCGTGCCGATCGTCTTCGGCATCGCCATCCTCACCCTGCTCATCTGGGGCTTCGTCACCGGTGAGTGGGCGGCGGGGCTGCATGCGGCGCTCACCGTGCTCATCATCGCCTGCCCCTGTGCCCTGGGTCTGGCCACGCCGACGGCTCTCGCGGTCTCGTCTGGACGCGGATCCCAACTGGGCATCCTCGTCTCCGGGCCCGAGGCGCTGGAGTCGACGCGGTCGATCGATACGGTCGTCCTCGACAAGACCGGCACCCTGACCACCGGCGTGATGCGCCTGACCGGAACCGAGCTCTCGCCCGCGGACTTCGATGTCCTGGCCCGATTGGAATCGCGCAGCGAACATCCGATCGCCCGCGCCATCGTCGACGCCGCGCCCGAGATCGTCGGGACGGGTTCAGCGGGAGCCGCCGCGACCGAGTCTGTCTCGACCGGGGCTGCCTCGACTGAGCCGGATTCAATGGGATCGGCCGAGGATTCGGCCAGGGCCGCCTCGGCGAGGTCGGTCGAAACCGCGACCGGGTCATCGGTCACGGAGTTCGAGAACATCGCCGGCGGCGGACTGCGGGCCACGATCGACGGCGCCGAGGTGCTCGCCGGTCGCCCTGATCTGCTCCGGGAACGCGGAATCGCGGTCGACTACCCGACCGATTCGATTCCGCGTGGGGCCACGATCGTCGCACTGGCGATCGACGGTCAGTTCCGCGGGTTGAGCTTCGTCTCCGATGAAGCCAAACCGACGGCCAAGGCGGCGATCGACGAACTGCATTCGCTGGGACTGAGCACCGTGCTCCTGACCGGGGACAATGCTCAAGCCGCCGAGGTGGTCGCCGAGGCTCTCGGGATCACCGAGGTCCGCGCGGATGTCCGCCCGGAAGGCAAGGTCTCCGTGGTCAGCGAACTGCAGGGGCAGGGCCGGGCCGTGGCCATGGTGGGCGACGGGGTCAACGACGCCGCCGCACTGGCCGGTGCCGATCTCGGCATCGCGATGGGGTCGGGCACGGATGCGGCGATGGCGGCTTCGGATGTCACCATGGTCAAGTCCGATCCACAGCAGATCCCGCAGGCGATCCGCCTCTCGCGCCGAACCTTGGGGCTCATCAAGGGCAACCTGTTCTGGGCCTTCGCCTACAACACGGCAGCGATCCCGATCGCGGCGTTCGGTCTGCTCGACCCGATGATCGCCGGTGCAGCGATGGCGTTCTCGTCGGTGTTCGTCATCCTCAACAGCCTCCGCCTGCTGCGCTTCAGGTAAGCGCGGCGGGGCCCTCCGGCGACGGAGCTGCGGCGGGCACACGTCGGCCGCACAGCGGTAACCGACAAGCTGCCTCTTCCCGGACTGCGAGCATCCCCCACTGAAAGCGCCATAACACCCTGCAGGAGCAGGGCGTTATGGCGCTTTCGGTGTCTGATGCCTCAGCAGCTGTAGGAAGTGACAGTCACGCGAGGTGGTGCCGCGAGAGGGAAGTCGATGCCGGCGCCGCAGTGAACGTCTCAGCGGAGGGCCGGCGAGTCTCAGCGCAGGACTGGGGCGTCTTACCGCATGACCGGGTAGGACTGGTTCTGGTTCTGCGTATCCTTGCGCATCACCCAGTTGAGGTAGCTCGTGAAGCCCGACACCAGCACAAATGCGGCTCCGGCGTAGATGAACGCGTAGCCGAAGGCGCGGCCGTCCTGCCAAGCTCGAGTGACGATGATCGCGAGGACGAGAGTGACGATTCCGCAGACGGCGCCGACTTTGATCGCGTCCTTGTAGGACACCGTGCTGGTGGGCTTGCCGCCTGTGGACTTCTTCTTCGGGGTGTTCGTGGGCGCCATGCCGCTCATTCTACCGGTCCGACCTGAGAGCAGTCCCATCCTGTGGGCGAGATCAAATCTCGGTCGACCCCAACTGGAACTTCGATTCCACCGGCACCGAGGTGGGCCCCGCCGACCGTCCATCCCAAGCACCGAGGCGGCCACAAGACGCCTTGAGACCACCGGACGACACGACGGCAGGTGGATCCGACGACGGCGCTGAGCCCTCTGCGCCGATGATCAGGTGGACTACAGGCTCGGAACAGGCAAAAATGAGGATGTGCCCCTCACTGTCAGACGCGCCTCCGGGGAGGAGCTGCGCTCATTTCACTCCAGCCAGGCCCCGCCTGGCTGTGAATCATGCGCGGACACCACTGCACCGACGACCACCGCCGCAGGCGTCGCAGCCGTCGCAGCCGTCGGCCCCGGCCCCCTCGATATTCCCCACTCGGCATCCCCCCGTCGCACACTCCGCACCTTCACCGCACTCCTCCTCGCGGCAATCATGACTCTCACTGTCACAGCCTGCGGCCCCGATCGCGGCCTCAAGGTCTCCCCCGAGGGCAACCCCTCCCCCTCTCTCTTCGCCCCCAACACCGAGGCAGCCGGCCAGGCGAACGAACCGTTCTCGCTCGACGAGGTCCGCAAGGCCATCGAATCGTCCTCGGGAATCGCCGTCACCGGCAGCGCCACGGAGACCGCCAAGGTCGTCGCCGACTGCAAGGACTGCCTGAAGTTCGCGTCGCCGTTCCTCAGCGGCAAACAGAAGTTCCAGCTGGTCACGGTGGCCAACCCCAAACAGCGGAATGAGATCATCGCCGGCGCTGTCATCAGCGAACAGAAGGGCGAGCCCCGCCTCGAGCTCATCGCCACGGGCAATCAGCTCAAGGTCAGTCCCGGCAGAAATGGGACACTGGTGGTGCAGGAGGCCATGTTCGCTGACGGGGACAAAGCATGCTGCCCCTCCGGCTGGTCGGTGCAGGTGTTCCGCCTGCACGACGGTAGGTTTGAACCAGGTCAACGCTTCACGCGGCTTAATGGAGAAACGTAATGCACATAGTTCTGGTCGAGGATGACGAGGTCATCCGCGAAACGACGCAGATCGGACTCGAACGCTTCGATTACACGGTCTCGGCCTTTGCCGACGGCCGCGAGGGCTACGAGTTCGTCTCCGCCAACGGCGCCGACGTCCTGCTTCTGGATCTCATGCTGCCGACGATGAACGGCGCGTCCATCTGCCGTGCCGTGCGCGAGCGTTCGACGATCCCGATCATCATCATCTCCGCCCGTTCCGATGCCATCGACATCGTCCAGGCGCTCGAGGCCGGAGCCGACGACTACCTCACCAAACCCTTCGACATGCAGGTGCTCAACGCCCGCATCCGCGCGGTCGTTCGTCGATTCATCACCACCGGCACCGACCGGTTCGGCTATTCCCCCGCCCCCGAGGCGGATGAGCATCACGAAACCGTCATCGGTCCCGGCGGCATGGTCACCGGCGACGGCATCCCCGAGGTCCTCGGCGCCAGCCCCGGAATGGACACCCGGGATCGGCTGCGAGCGCAGCTCGAATCCGATGACACCTACCTCGGTGCCGGTGGGAAATTCACCACCGCCCCCGAGACGGATGACGACGAAGAGGCGATCGGCGGCACCGGGGTTCCACCCCGCCCGAGCGGCACGCCCACTGTGGCCCAGGAACCGTCCGGCTCCGACGGCGGGCTGGGTCCGTTCCGCACACGACTGGGATCCCTCGTCCTCGACACCGGCCGGCTGACCGTCGAGGTCGACGGAGAGGAAGTCCACCTCACCCCGACCGAGCTGCGCGTCCTCCTGCTGCTGACCGAGCAGCCCGAACATGTGTACTCCCGGGAGAAGATCGCGTTCACGGTGTGGGGATACGAATGGGCCGGTGACTCCCGCGTCGTCGACGTTCACATCCAGCGCCTGCGGAAGAAGATCGGGGCGAACATGATCGAAACCGTTCGCGGATTCGGTTACCGCTTCGCAGGCTGATCGCATGTCGCTGCGCTGGAAGATCTCTCTGCTCATCGTCGCCTCGGTGATCATCGCCGTGCTGTCGTGCTCGATCGTGTTGCGCCAATCCGCCGCACGAGCCGAGGACGACCGGATGCGTTCGACCGTGACGGAGCAGCTGACGAATGCGACGGCCATCTTCTCCGAAACCGGAGTGCTCACCCTCAATGCCCGCATCGACGATCCGGAGCTGCCCAAGGAAGCGCGCAAGTCCGCGCTCAAGGGCCAGAGTGTGACGATCCGGTCCGAGGTCGACGGTGAGGAGATCGTGTGGGCCGCCGCCCCGATCGAGGTCGGTTCGCACACCCAGGTGATCTCCGTGCGCGCCTCGACGAAGGACAGCCAAGAGCTCATCGGCCGCATCGACCAAGCACTGCTGGTGGGCATGATCGGCTCCGCCCTCGTTGTCGGCGGTGTGGGATCGATCGTCGCCGGCCGCATCTCCCGCAGGCTCACCCTCGGCGCTCAGGCTGCCAGGAAGATCGCCGCCGGGGACACGACGACGCGCATCGCCGATGTCATCGACGAATCCGATCAGGAGGTGTGGGCCTTCGCCACTGCCGTCGATACCGCGGTAGCCCGACTGACCGAACGCATCGACTCCGAGCAGCGCTTCACCGCCGACCTTGCGCACGAGATGCGCACCCCGCTGACCGGTCTGGTCAACGCCGCCAACCTACTCGAAGAGGATTCCCGCCCGGCCGAACTCGTCAAGGACCGGGTCGTGCGCATGCAGGTCCTCGTCGAAGATCTCCTCGAGGTCTCCCGCCTCGACGCCGGCCGCGCCAACCCGGAGTTCACCCGCGTCGACGTCGATCAGGCGATCCGGTCCCTGCTGGGCACGATGGAAGCCTCGGGTGCCCTCGCCGGTCATCAGATCGACACCCATCTGGCGGCGCTGAATTCGACGCTGGTCACCGATGTCCGCCGTTTCGAGCGCATCGTCTCGAACCTGCTCGTCAATGCGATCAAACACGGTGGAGATCCCATCCGCCTGGAGACGAGCACGCGCAGCATCGTCGTCACCGACTCCGGCTCCGGCTATCCACCGGACATCGTCAACACCGGCCCGACCCGTTTCGTCTCCGCCGGCGGCGGCGGAATGGGCCTCGGTCTCGTCATCGCTCAGGGGCAGGCTCGGCTGCTCGGCATCACGCTGATCTTCAGTAACGACCCCGTAACGGGAGGCGCGCGAACCGAGGTGATCTTCCCTGACGAGGAGGCCCAGGATCGCGCGCTCCGGGAGTACATCGAGAGCCGATCCGAATGATTTCGCCGAGGCGGCCCCTCAACTCCATTCAGGGCGCTGACCTGGTCTGTTGCCCGGATTCCGAGGTTTCGCTGGACCCAGCCTGGACAACGGCTGACCGACCGCGAGTGCGACTCGTCACCAAAATATGACAGGTTCTATATATTCCCGTTACACTTTTGTGATGTTGTATTGAAGTCGTCGAAACCTCGGCGGTCTTCGACGAGTCACAGTCACACGGAGAGTTATGTCAGAGTCATCATCGACCACAGAACCAACGGTGCGTCGACGGGATCTGCACAGGCGTCGCTCATCGTCCCCGTTCTCACGCGCACGCACCTCGTCGCGCAGCACCGGGGCACCGACCGCGCCTGCATCCACTGACTCTTCTGCCGAGTCCCTGTCGCCCAGGCGCGCAGCAATGGCCGACGAGGCGCGGGCCGCTCAGGCGTCTCCGCGTCGTGCCGCAATGGCGCGTGAAGCAGCCGCGGTCCCCACGACCTTCGGCTCACCGTCTGGCTCGTCTTCGTCTGGCTCGTCTGCCCGTCGGGTCAGCGCGGGAGCCGCCGAGAGCCGCGGGTCCGATGGTGCGCTGCTCAAGTCCGTGCGCAAGAAGAAAGTGCGGACCGTCTCGACTCTGGCAGCCGTTTCCGTGGCGGGTGCCGCCACTGCGGTGACCATGCTGGTCAACAACCTCAGCGGAGGTGCCGAGGTCAAGACCGACCCGACCGCTGCCGGTGAGCCCGCCGCCATCAATGCTGAGAAAGTCAACGCCGACGTCCCGGAAGTCAAGGGAAAGTCATCGATGGAGATCGGCGTGCCGAGCGCCAAGCAGAAGAAGGTCGAAGCCGCGTCCCGCGCTGTTGAGAAGAGCGCCCTGCCCGGCTGCGATGCGAAGCAGAACTTCGACCAGTCCGCCGGCAACGGCGAACTGCCCGACGAGTGGCTGTGCGACCTCGGCAAGGAAGACCACCGACTCCGCGCCGACGCCGCTGTCTCCTTCGCGAAGATGAATGCCGCGTACAAGAAGGACACCGGCAAGGAGCTCGAGATCACGGACTCCTACCGCGACATGGCCGGACAGCTCTCGGTCGCCGGCCGGAAGCCGGGGCTGGCCGCCAAGCCGGGCACCTCACTGCATGGTTGGGGAATCGCACTCGACCTCGGCGGCGGAGTCGCCAACAAGACCGGAGCCTGGAACTGGCTCGTCGAGCACGGAGACGAATACGGCTGGGAGAACCCCGACTGGGCCAAGGCAAGCATGTACGAGCCGTGGCACTGGGAATACACTCCCGCCCGCGACTCGATTCCCGGCAAGTGATCGATCAGCGGCGCAAGGCTCGTCCGTAGCGCCGGCGGTAGATGATCTGAGCGAGCCGGACGAACGGTTCGCCGAGTCTCCAGATGCCCAGCCCCGCCCGCGAGACCGATCGCAGGACGAGGAAGACCCGGTCATCGGCGGTGCGGATGAGGATGAATGACTCCTCTCCGGTGATCGGATGTCCCGGCTTCGTGCCATAGGTGAAGCCGCATCGGTCCTCCGCTTCGAAGACGTCGATGACTCGTGAGGGCTCAGGCAGGCGGAAGGGCCCGAGGCGCACGCCGATCGTCGGCTCCTGCCCCGGCTCCACACGAGGCGGCCTACCAGGTCTCACTCCGTCCGCGCGAGCGTCGACATCGGCCGTCGACTCCGCTCCAGCCGCTCGACTGACCGTGTCCGCACTTCCGACGAGGACGTCGCCGACGTCCACCTCGATGTCGAAGCCGCTGCGGATCTTGACCTCCCAGTGCAGTAGCTCCTCGGCGCAGCGCTCGAACGTGTCTGTCCCGTGGCCGACGAAGTACGCGGATTCGAAGTGACGGTAGCCGTCGGGACGTTCCAGCCACCTCGGCGAGAGGGGATGCGTCAGCGTCTCCGGGCGCTCCTGTGATTGTTCGGCCATGCCTCCAACCTAACGGACTTGAACCGTCAACCGAACGGACTCGGACCGTCAGCCTAACGGACCCGGACCGTGGGACTCACAGTCCGGACGGCTGTGCGGCGTCGACCGGACGGCCACGTATGATGCCAAGAACAGCGGACCTCAATCGAATGTCCGCTCAGCATCTGAGCCAGGATCAAAGGAGAACCACGTGCGCACAATCAACGGCATCGACGAAATCGAATCGCTCATCGGCCAGGAGCTCGGCTCCTCCGAATGGATGACGATGGATCAGGACGCCATCAACACCTTCGCCGATGTCACCGGCGACCACCAGTGGATCCACGTGGACGAAACGCGCGCGGCCGAAGGGCCCTACGGTGCGACGATCGTCCACGGATTCTTCACCCTCTCGCTCATTCCGAAGTTCTCCACGGAGGTCTTCACGATCGAAGGCGTGTCGATCCGAGTCAACTATGGCCTGAACAAGGTCCGCTTCCTCCAGCCCGTCCTCGTCGGCTCCCGACTGCGCGGAACCATCAGCGTCAAGGACGTCATCCGCGGAGAGAAGGGCACGCAAGTCATCCTCGAACACACGATCGAGATCGACGGCCAGGACCGCCCCGCCTGCGTCGCCGAGGTGGTCACCCTCCTCGTCGAGTGAGCGAGGCTCGGTGCCACAGGACGGTCGGCTCCACCGAGTGCTGGTCGTCTGACGGCAGGATAAGTGTGCGCAGATTGCCCATTTCCAGCTCGGAGTTGGCAATCTGCGCACATTTATCGCGCGGACATGGTCCGCCGCGGCAGGCAGCGTTGCCTCAGCTCGGGCGGTGGGCGTCGAGCTGTTGGGCGACGCGGATGTAGCCGAGGTGTGAGTACGCCTGCGGGTGGTTGCCCAGGTGCATCTCGGCGACGGGGTCGTATTCCTCTGACAGCAGCCCGGTGGGCCCGAGCAAGTTGTCGACCTGCCGGAACAGATCCCAGGCGTCGTCGATGCGACCGACCTTGATGAAGGCTTCGATGAGCCAGGTCGTACAGATGTGGAATCCGCCCTCGAGCCCGGGCAGCCCGTCATCGTAGCGATAGCGGAACACCGTCGGGCCGACCCGCAGCTCGCGTTCGATCGCATCGACGGTGGACACGAAGCGCGGATCGTCGGCGGCGAGCAGTCCCGAGAGTCCGACGAACAGTGCGGCCGAGTCCAGGTCCGTCTCACCGTAGGCGACGGTGAATGCTCCGACTTCCTCGTTAAAGCCATGCGTGAGCACGTCGTGGGCGATCTCCTCGCGCAGTTGCCGCCACGCACCGGGCGGCTCACGATCGAACCGGTCCGCGATCCGCAGCGCCCGATCGACCGTCACCCAGCACATCACGCGCGTGTACACGTTGTGCTTCGGCGGACGCCTCGCCTCCCAGATCCCGTGATCGGCCTCGAACCACCGTTTGCCCACGGCCTCGACCATCTGACAGGTGAGCGTCCAATAATCCTCGGGCAACTCGCCGAGGTGGTCGCTGAGTTCGTCGAGGAGCTCCGTGACCGGGCCGAACACGTCGAGTTGGACCTGATGTTCGGCGGCGTTGCCGACCCGCACCGGCCGTGATCCGGCGTATCCGGGCAGGTGGTTGAGCACCGCCTCGGTGGTCAGGGCCGAGCCGTCGACGGCGTAGAGCGGATGCAGCTGTTCGGGTGAGACCGTGCGCTCGAGCACCCCCGACAGCCAGGAGAGGAATCCTTCGGCCTCACCGGTGGAACCGAGGGCGAGCAGGGCGCGGACGGTCATCGATCCGTCGCGCAGCCATGTATAGCGGTAGTCCCAGTTGCGGACGCCGCCGATTCCCTCGGGCAGGGAGGTCGTGGGGGCGGCGAGGACTCCGCCGGTGGGTTCGTGGCACAGAGCGCGCAGGGTGATCGCGGAGCGGATGACCTCTTCGCGGTGGTGACCGGGCAGAGTCAGTGATTCGACCCAGTTCGTCCAGAAGTTCAGGGCGCGTTCGCGCACATGATGCTCGCCGCCGGTGGCCATGTATCCGGCGTCGCCCGTGCCCGTCCCGCAGGCGAGGACGAGGACGACGGATCCGCCGGGCTGCTGCGAGGGGACGACGGTCGCCTCGGCGGTGTGGGAGTCGCCGTTCTCGACGATGTCGAAGTCGATTCCGGGGGCGTGGAGTTCGATCGGCTCGGCGGTGCCGAGCACCGCCACACCATCATCGGACCGGGTCATGCGGGTGGGAACCGTGGCGTAGTCGAGCCTGGGTGCGAAGCGGATGCGGGTCGGGGTGTCGCCGGTGAGCACGCGGACGACGATCGTGTCATCGCTGTGCCCGTCGACGGGAGCGAGGTAGTCGACACAGCTCAGTCCGGCCCACCGGGTCTCGAGCAGGGTCGAGTTCCCGAGGTAGCGCTGGGTCAGCGGGGCGGCCCCGTTGGCCGGTGCCACGGCGAAGAATCCTGCCGCCTCGGAGCCGAGGATCTCGGAGAACATCGACGCCGAATGCGGCAGCGGGTGCGGCATCCAGCAGATGCTGCCGGTGGGGTCGATGAGCGCGGTCGACTGTCCGTTGCCGATGAGGCTGTGCCGCTGGATCGGGGTGGCGCGGCGGCCGAAGAGCCAGGACTTGCGCAGCTCGAACAGGGCACTGAGGACGGTGGAGACCTCGGCCGGTGAGTCCAGCCGGAAGTCGGCGTGAGTTGGTGCGGTCTGAGTTCCGACCTTGAGCCCGAGGTCATCGGCGCCGAGGGTTTCGAGAGCGAACTCGTCGGCGGTGTCATCGCCGATGAAGACGACGGCTTCCGCCCCTGTCTGACTGCGCAGACGGGTCAGCGCGTCGGCCTTCGACGACGGTACGACGGACAGGTCGATGACCTGCTTGCCGCGGGTGGGGTGGATCGGGTGGGCGTCGGCGAGCTTCTCGACGGCGGCTTCGATCTCCCGCCGGTCGGTCTCGTCGAGTCCGCGCAGGTGCACGGCCGCGCCGGTGGTCTTGTGCTCGATGACGTCGCGCGGCAGGGCGCGAGTGAGGTCGGCGCGGAAGTCGGCGAGGACCGCCCGCTGCTCTTCGGTGAGCGTGTCGATGGTGAATGTGTCGGTCTCACCGCCGTGGGACCCGAAGAGGTGGACCTCCCGGGGCAGGCGCGACATTGCCGCGAGGTCACGCAGACTGCGACCGGAGATCACCCCCGCCGAGGTGGACGGCAGCAAGGCGAGCGCGCGCAGTGAGTCGACCGAGCTCTCCAAGGGAAAGGCTTGGCTGGGGATGTCGACGATGGGGGCAATCGTCCCGTCGTAGTCGGTGGCCACCAGCAGCGATGGGGAACGGGAAAGTTCGAAGAGGCGCCGGAAGAGGACGGGGTCGAGTGCTCGGCTGGCTTCGGCAAGGTCGCCCAATAACTCGGAGGACCTCACCGAGGCGGCGATGGTGGCCAATCGGGATTCGGTTGCGCTCTCGTGCTCGACAGTGCTCATCTCACCTCGGGTGTCTCGGTTGGCTCGGGTGCCGGTCAGGGCTCTTTCTTCACTGGGGTATCGGTGTCCGGATCGTCCGGATCTCCGGGATCGGCCGTGCGATCGGCTTCGCCGGCGGCATCGGCTGGGTTCGACGTGTCCGCGGCATCGGACGAGTTCGCATCGTCGGCGGCTTCAGCGGCACCCGAGGGGGAAGCGTCGGCGGGGTCGGCCGCCTCGGCGGGGGAGTCGATCTGTTCGGGCAGGGCACCGAGCTTGGCCAGCTGACGGCCCTTGCTCAGGCGGGAGTAGCCGCCGATGATGAAGATCACGCCGGCGATGAGGGTCGCCGCTCCCGTGAAGCCGAGGATCGACAGGGCCTCCATGCCGTCGCCGAAGACGAGGATGATGCCGAGCAGGACGTGGACTCCGGAGGCGATGAGGAAGTCCGAGGCCATGGGCTGAGACCGCAGCTGCCGGTAGGCCCAGAATTCGAGAGCGCCGTGCAGCAGGGCCCAGATGCTCAGGGCCGCGCGCAGCTCGGCGGGCTGGTCGGCCAGGAAGAGGAAGACGATTGCCGGGATCGCGATGACGGCCTGCCCGAAGATCGCGGTGCGCACGTTCAAGGCCGAGCGCACGGCCTGGAAGACCAGGGCCAAGGCGAAGAGGATGAGGTAGCCGATCGCGAGGTGGTCGACGACGTCGGTCGGCAGGCTCAGCTGCAGCGGATTGCTCGAATCGCGGGGCCAGAAGACGGTGACGATACCGAAGGCGACGCCGAGGACTCCGCGTACGACCATGGGCCAGCCGAGTCGACTCGCTGCGGCAATGGCCTGCGGGGCGGCTTCGTTACGCGGGGCTGTGGATTCGGTGCGCGGATCTTCGGTACTCATCACGGCACCAGTCTAGGTCGCCTGCCTGAGTCTGTCCGATCAGCGTCGGTTCAGGGTCGAGTGAGTGGCGGTTCTTCGCGTTTGATGCATTTACGTAATTACGTATTTCCTGTATTGTCGAAGCATGGAACCAACACCGTCGGCAGAAGATCGCCTCTCCGCTCTCGAACAGCGAGTCGCCGAGCTCGAGGCTGCAGCCGCAGAATCCTCTGCATCGCAGGAGCCCGGCGCGACGCCTCAGAAGGCGGACGGAACGTCGTCGATCAGAGCGGAATCACCGGCGCCATCCGGTTGCCCGGAATCGTCAGTCCAACCCGCCGCCGGGAACACAGCCCTGCCGGGCGACACCGAGACGTTCTGGGCGCTGCACGGGCTCGTCGACCACCTCGGCGAGGAGGGCGGAGTGACCTACACCGGGTACACGACTCCCCCGGGCGGCAGCGGTCCCGTGGCGTGGCAGATGGGTCTGAGCAGCGCAGGGCTGGCGCAGATCGATTTCGCCGAGGCGGCCGGATCCTTGGCAGCCCTCGGTCACCCGGTCCGCCTGCAGCTGCTCCAAGCGATCTATGAGGGCACGAGCACGGTGGCCGAACTGGGCAAGGACGAACGGTTCGGCACGTCCGGGCAGATCTATCACCATGTGCATGCCCTCGCCGGAGCCGGCTGGTTAGAGAGTGCCCGCCGCGGGCACTGGCGCGTGCCCGCTCAGCGAGTCGTTCCGCTGCTCACCCTCGTCCTCATCGGAACGCACTGACAGAACCTGTCGCCGGCGGGCCGCTCGCCCACTGCGCGACCCGGACCCGACCATCACCCATTCCACCCCTGCTGACCAGGAGGAACGATGACTGACTCCGATCTCAACCGCACATCTGCGGCTGCGGGACGGCCGCCTCGGCGAGTGTTGATTGCCGTGATCGCGGCAACCGTCACGGCTGCCGTGCTCGCGGCGATCACCCCGTGGCCGCGCGGCTTCCAGGGCACGCCGACAGGGGACGCCGAGCTCATGACCGAACTCGAGGACGCACTCGGCAGCCAGCATTGGCAGCACGTGGTCGCCGCCCGCATCGACGGCGACGAAGTGACTTTCGCGGGCACCGGAGCCGACGAGCACACCGAGTTCGAGATCGGATCGATCACGAAGACGTTCACGGCCGCGCTCTTCGCCGATGCGATCGAGCGAGGCGAGGTCGAGGCGGACACCCGCCTCGGCGAGATCTGGCCGAACCTGGAGGGGAAGGTCGCCGAGGTGACGCTCGAGTCGATTGCGATGCAGCGTTCCGGTCTGCCCTCCCAGGAACCCGCTCCGAGCTTCAGCGACGGGGTGATGAGCGTGCTGTCGAACTACCTCCACACCGACCCCTATCGCGGGGACGCCGGGGACATCGTGGCCAGCCTCGATGACGTGGAGGTCGGTGAACCCGAGCCCGAGTATTCGAACTTCGGGTTCGCCGTTCTCGGCCAAGCACTCGCCGAGGCGTCCGGGCAGGACTATGCCGAGCTCGTCCGTGACCGCCTCACCGAGCCGCTGGGAATGAAGGAGACGTTCGTCCCGGACTCGGCCGATGGGCTGTCCCACGGGTTCACGGCATCGGGGCTGCCGGCCGCCCCGTGGACCCTCGGTGGTGCGGCTCCGGCCGGGGCGATCCGGTCGACGACTCATGATCTGGCGATCTGGCTGCGGGCCGTCCGTGACGGGAACGCCCCCGGCGCCGAGGCGGCCGAACCCCGTGCCGATTTCGAGGATGACCGCATCGGCTGGGCGTGGTTCACGACGACGCACGGCGACTCGACCATCACTTGGCACAACGGCGGCACCGGCGGCTACCGGTCGTTCCTCGGCTTCGACCCGAAGTCCGGAGCCGGGATCATCGTGCTCAACGACTCCGCCAATGACGTCGACGCGGCCGCCGCACTCGTCGGGGCCGAAACTTCAGCGAAGGGAGAACGCTCATGAGTCCCGAACTCGTTTCGACGGTCATCGGGGCACTCATCGTGGCCTGGGGTGCGTTCACCGCGTGGCGAGCTCCCCACGCGGCATCCCGGATCGGGCTGCTCTCGGGGATCGTCACGGCGGTCGTGTTCATCCTGCTCATCCGCCTCATCACACCGTTCGGAGGCTGGGAGAGCTGGTTCATCTACGTCTGGCTGGCCGGAATGCTCGTCATCGTCGTCTCCGTCTTCCGGGCCGCACTCGTCTGGTCGGGCCTGCCGTGGCGGTCCGACGATGAGAAGTCACGTCGGAATGAAGCGAGCGGACTCGGCTTCTCCGCCCTGCTCGCGCTCCTCATCGCCGGAGCCCTCGTCCTCCCCGGGCTCTTCCTCTGACGGAGAGTGCCCGACTCCGCGAACGGCCGACCGCGGCGGGCTGCGTAGGCCGGCAGCGGCCCGCATCGGGCTCTACGTGCCCTACTGCCCCTTGACCGTCAACGTGCCGCCGCTTTCGGAGACGTCGTACTTCGGCAGCGGTTCCTCGGCCGGACCGGACATCACCTCTCCGGTGGTCACCGAGAAGTTCGAGGAATGGCACGGGCAGATGATGGCCTCCTCGGTGACCCGGGTGACCTGGCAGCCCTGGTGGGTGCACACCGATGAGAACGCGAAAAACTCGCCTTCCTTCGGCTGAGTGATCACGTACGTGTCCTCGATGACGGTGCCGGAACCGACGGGAACGTCGGAGGTCGGCAGGCTCGCATCCTTCGTCGGCTCCGCCTCCTCGTCGGACGAACACGCCGAGGTGGCCGCCACGGAGCCGCCGATGACCGCCACCGTTCCGGCCACGCCCGCCGTCTTCATCATGCGGCGCCGGCTCGGATCCGCCGGTGCGGCCTGGTCGGCTTCGGCGGGGCTGTTCGGGGTCGTCGTCATCGGAATCTGCTCCTTCTCGCGGGTGCGCACAATCCGCCATGCTCTCTGACGGGCATGGGCCTCGGCAGTTCCAGCGTACAATCGCAGTCGGTTCACCGCCTGCAGACACCTGTCAGGATCGAGTGGCACCCGACCGATCCTTGGACGACCTGGTCAACGGGTGCGGTGAGCCGCCTCGGCGAGAGACGATTGCGGACGGAGAAGGGGGTGCGGCAGTGGCCGACGAAACGGCGGCAGCACACCGGCCGCGACCGGAACCGCGCGTCGCGACGGGATGGGGTCTGGCCGCCTCGGTGTACGTGTTCACCGTCGTCATGATGGGCACCACCCTGCCGACGCCCCTCTACCCGCTCTATGAGCAGCGATTCGATTTCGGGACGGCGTTCACCACTCAGCTCTTCGCGATCTACGCGGTCGGGGTCATCGGCGCGCTCGTCGTCTTCGGGAGGCTCTCCGAGGGACTGGGGCGGCGTCCGATGCTCAGGCTCGGGGTGATCTTCTCGATCGCCTCGGCGACCCTCTTCCTCATCGGCTCCCACACCGGGCTGCTGCTCACCGGCCGGGTCCTGTCCGGGCTGGCTGCGGGGATCTTCACGTCCACGGCCACCGTCACCGTGCTCGAGAACGCCCCTGCCGGCCGCGAACGGCTCGCTGGTTCCCTGGCCACAGCGGCGAACATGGGCGGGCTGGGGCTCGGAATCCTGTCCTCCGGACTGCTCGCCCGCTTCGCTCCCTCTCCCCTGCTCACACCGTTCCTCGTCAACGCGATCATGCTGGTCATCGCCGGGATGGCGCTTCTCCTCGTCCGGGATCGGACGCGGGGCGGGGCAACGGCTGTGCGACTGCAGCTGCCGGGGATTCCCGCCTCGGCGAAACGGATGTTCCTGGCCGCCTCACCTGGGGCGATCACCGGATTCGCGGTGTGCGGGCTGTATTCGGCGATCGCGCCGAGCTTCATCGGACAGACCCTGCACGTGACGTCGACCGCGGCCACCGGCACCGTCGTGTTCCTCCTCTTCGGGGCCTCGGCGACCGCGCAGGTGCTGCTGCGCGGGATCAGCGACCGCCGGCTCATCGTCGGCGGGACCGTGACCATGATCGTGAGCATGGGCGCGCTCGTGTTCGCGCTCATGGCGGGGTCCCTGCCGGTGCTCATCGCCTCCGCGGTGCTGGCAGGAGCCGGGCAAGGACTCGTGTTCATGACCGGGATGCGCGCGATCACCGCGGTGACAGCACCCGAACGCCGCACCGAGGCGACCACCTCGTACTTCATCCTCGCCTACGTATTCAAGTCGGTGCCGGCCATCGGCGCCGGATTCCTCGCCGCCACGGTGGGACTGGCGAACGCGACCGTGATCTTCGCCGTCGCGGTAGCCGTGGTGTGCGTGTTGGGACTCGTGGCGGCACGGAGGTTCTCAGTGCGGTAGGGCCAGAGCTCCCGGGTGGTGGGGCCGTGCGGGGCCGCGGTCGTGCGGTGCGAAGATTCGGGTCAGTGACGTGAACTAGGGTGGGTGCCATGACCTCCGCAGCCACGACCTCCGCCCTCGATGTCCTCCACGATGTCTTCGGCTATGAGGAGTTCCGTGGTCAGCAGGCGGCCATCGTCGACCAAGTCGTCGGCGGCGGGGATGCGGTCGTGCTCATGCCCACCGGCGGCGGAAAGTCCTTGTGCTATCAGATCCCTGCCCTGGTCAGGCCCGGTACCGGCGTGGTCATCTCCCCGCTCATCGCGCTCATGGCCGATCAGGTCGCGGCGTTGGAGAACCTCGGTGTGCGGGCGGCATATCTCAACTCGTCTCTCGATTTCGATACCGCGCAGCAGGTCGAACAGCAACTGCTCGCCGGTGAGATCGACCTGCTCTACCTTGCGCCCGAACGTCTCGTCCTGCCGCGGACGATGCGGCTGCTCGAACAGGCGCAGATCTCCCTGTTCGCGATCGACGAGGCCCACTGCGTGTCGCAGTGGGGCCATGACTTCCGGAGCGATTATCTGGGGCTCGGCGTTCTGGCCGAACGATTCCCCGATGTTCCCCGCATCGCCCTGACCGCCACGGCCACCCCGGCCACCCATGCCGAACTCACCGAGCGCCTCCACCTCCAGGATGCCGAGCACTTCGTCGCGAGCTTCGACCGACCCAACATCACCTATCGGATCGAACCGAAGGCCTCGGCGAGGTCACAGCTGCTGAACTTCATCACCACCGAACATTCCGGCGACTCGGGCATCGTCTACTGTCTGTCCCGCCGCGGTGTCGACCAGCTGGCCGAAGCGCTGGCAGCTCGCGGCATCACCGCTCTGCCCTATCACGCAGGGCTGCCCGGTGAGGTGCGCGCGGAGAACCAGGCGAGATTCCTCCGCGAAGACGGCATCGTCATGGTCGCCACGATCGCTTTCGGCATGGGCATCGACAAACCCGATGTCCGCTTCGTCGCCCACCTCGACCTGCCACGGTCGGTCGAAGGTTACTACCAGGAGACCGGTCGCGCCGGCCGTGACGGACTGCCCGCGGATGCGTGGATGGTCTACGGACTCGGCGATGTCGTCTCCCAACGCCGCCTCATCGAATCCGGCGAGGGCGACCAGGTGTTCAAACGCCGTCAGATGAGCCACCTCGATTCCATGCTCGCCCTCTGCGAGACCGTCGACTGCCGACGCGTCCAGCTGCTGCGCTACTTCGACGAGGAATCCGCACCGTGCGGCAACTGCGACAACTGCATGACACCCCCGGTGACCTGGGACGCCACCGTCGCCGTGCAGAAGCTGCTCTCGGCGGTCATCCGACTCGATAGGGAATGCGGGCAGCGTTTCGGATCGGGCCAGGTCATCGACGTGCTGCGTGGCAACCACAACGACCGGTCCCGAGCCTCGGACCATGAGAGCCTGAGCGTCTGGGGCGTCGGCGAAGACCTGTCCGAGAGTCAGTGGAAGACCGTCATCCGCCAGGTGCTCGCCCGCGGACTCCTCGAATCCCACGGTGATTACGGGGTGCTCGTGATCGGTGAGGCCGCCGGCCCCGTCCTGCGCGGAGAAGAGGAGATCTCACTGCGTGTCGACCCGGTGAAGAAGGCAGGGTCGAAGAAGGCCGGATCCCGTCGCCGAGGCGGCCCCGAGGTCGAGCTCGACCCCTCCGATGCCTCCCTGTTCGAGTCCCTGCGCTCCTGGCGCGGAGAGCAGGCGAAGGAGCAGGGCGTGCCCGCCTACGTCGTGTTCCCCGATGCCACGCTCTACGGCATCGTCGATGTCAAACCGACGACGATCAGCGAACTCGGCCAGGTCAGCGGTGTGGGCTTGAAGAAGCTCGACCGCTATGGCGATTCCGTGCTCGAAGTGCTCGCCGCGCACGCTGGCTGACTCAGCCTTCGGCGAAGGCCTCGAGGCCCTGTTCGGCTGCCGTCGGGTCCATCCACATGAACTCGAGGATGTTGCCGTCGGGGTCGGTCATGCTGATGCCGTACATGAACCCGAGATCCTGCGGTTCCTTGTTCTCCCCACCACCGGCGTCGAGGATCGAGGCGCGCATCGCGTCGACCTCGTCGCGGGATTCGCGGCTGAGGGCAGTGAGCGCCTGAGCTGTGGTGTGCGGGTCGGCAATCGGTTTGTCCGTGAAAGTGGCGAGGTAGTCCCGGGTGAGGATCATGAAGAAGATGTCGTCGGTCCATCTGATGCACGACGACGCATTGTCATCGGTGAACTCGGGCACCACCTCGGCGCCGATGGACTGGTAGAAGGTCTTGGCACGCTCGAGGTCGGTGGTCGGAAGGTTGACGAAGATCTGCGTCATAACTGCTCCCTTGCAGTGACGGCGACGCATGAGCGGATGCGAGCCCAGACGAACCATGACAGCCGGACGGCTGAACGATGGGAGTCTGATTCTCTCCGCGCACCCACCCCAAGTCAACACCCTGCTACCTGACGGCGGCCCAGCAACCTCGATCCTTCTATGTCTTGTCAAGCGGGTTGAGGAACGGTATCTAGCGCGTTGAGGATCTTGTAGACCCGGCGCGCTAGATACCGTTTGAGGTTGCGCTTGATCTCCCTCTTGGATTTCTTCGTCGGTTCTTCACCGTAGTGGCGGGCCACGTAGTTCCTGGTCCGTTCGTCATGGACCATCCGGTTCATGATCACCGTGTGTAGGGCCCGGTTCAACTGCCGATCCCCGCCCCGGTTCAACCGGTGCCGGCGCGTGTTGCCCGACGACGCAGGTATCGGGTTCACTCCCGCCAGAGCTGCGAACGCGGCCTCGTTCCGCACCCGCCCCGGGTGGGACCACGCGGTGAAGCACACAGCGGCGCTGAATGGGCCGATCCCGGGCTCATCCAGCAAGGGTGCGGCCGGACTGGCTTCAACAAGCTCGGTGAGCCTGTCATGGTTGGTCTGCAGATCATCGTTCAAAGCGAGGACGCGTTTGGCCAGACGGATCGCTTCTTCCCGGGCGGTGGACAAGTCGACGTCTTCGTTGCGGGTTCGCCATTTCGCGATCTCGTCGACCTGGTCACTGTTCAATGACTTGCGGGCATCGATGCCAAGATCGATGGTGCGCACCAGCGCGGTCAGAGAGTTGATCGCACGAGTCCGTTCCGTACTCATCGCGTCCCGGGCTGACAGCAGGACACGCAGCGCCTGCCGGACACCTTCACCGTGACGCGGCCACCGCAGTTGATCGGCGTCGAGAGGCAATACAGATGCCGCGATCCGGCGGGAATCAAGCTCGTCGCTCTTACCGACACCGTGGCGGGCTTTGGCATCCATACGCCCGGCTTCGACTACCGGGTACCCGGCTGCGGCGATGTGTCCGGTCAGCACCGCACCGTACGAGGCCGCACCTTCAACGACCCAGAGGGTGTCGAGGTCACCGCTGGTGCGCCTGCCGGCCCAGGTGAGGGCTCGTTTGATTCCTGCTGACGTGGTGGGGAAGGAACGGGTTTCGACGAGAATTCCGGTGTTGGTGACGATGGAATACACGTGGTTTCTGGCGTGTGTATCAACACCGATGAAGAAACTGTATAAGTGCGCGACAATAGACATAGCGGTTCGAAGCTCCCTGTTTGACCGATGGGTTGCGTGGCCGCTTGCGGCCGGTACCGGTCCGGGTTAGAGATCACTTCGGAACAACACTGTGATGAGTCACACCCCCGGATTTTCGGGGGTGGACAGCCTTCTGATCAAGTTACCGATGTGCGCCGAGCTGGTGCCGGCCGCACCATCCATGTGATCGGACAAATCGAGGGCAAGACACCACGGTGTGAGTCAGCGCGAGGTGGAGTCACGATCACTGGACGGAGAGGCCAACACCTACTCTGCCAGCCAGTCCCAGACCAGCCACTGTCAATACTCACAGCGCGAGGTATCTGGGCCGATCGGGACTGCTGACAGTTTAGTTGACCCCGGGGTTTATGCCGCCAGAGCGACAGCCTTGTGATGAACAAGCTCGTATTCAACCGGAGTCAGTTTACCCAAACGCCGTTGCCGACGCTTCCGGTGATAGGTCCGCTCGACCCAGTGGACGATCGATGTCCGCAACCTCGCTCGCGTGTCCCAACGGCCCCGGTCGAGGACGTTCTTCTGCAACACAGCGAAGAACGATTCCATCGTCGCATTATCACCAGCAGCGCCGACCCGACCCATCGATCCCACGAGCCCGTAACGCCGTAGAACCTGCTGGAACTTACGAGAACGAAATTGCGACCCGCGATCCGAGTGAACGACACATCCTGCCACGGCTCGCGGTCCGCCACGACGAGCCACAGCGTCATCAATCGCCGCCACAGCCAGGCGAGATTTCATCCTCGAATCGATGGCATAACCGACGATTCTGTTGCTGAACACATCCTTGACCGCGCACATATACAGCTTGCCCTCACTGGTGTGATGCTCGGTGATATAGGTCAGCCACAACTCGTTGACTGCCTTTGCTGTGAAGTCGCGTTCGACGAGGTCATCACACACTGGCGGGCCGGGCTTCTTACCGTGCTTCCGGGCCCGTTTGATCGTGTGGGGGAACAGCTCCTGCTGCGAGCACAGCCGCCACACACGACGTTCAGAGGCGCTGTATCCGCACGCCTGGTGCTCATCAGCGATGAACCGGTGCCCGAACTCAGGATCGTCCGTATGAACGTCGTATGCGGCATTGATCAAGTGCGCCTCCTCGAGTTCCCGGTCAGAGACAGGTTTCGCGCACCACTTGTAGAAACCCTGCTTGGTAAAGCCGAGCACCCGGCAGGCCACTGCCACCGGCACCCCGGCGGCAGCAAGGTCGAGGACCAGCGGGTACATCATTTTGGGTGATGACCACCGAGCTTCAAGTTCGCTTGCGAGAGATACGCTGCAGCCTCGCGGAGGATCTTGTTCTCACGCTCGAGTTCCCTGATCCGCTTCAGTGCTGCTGCCTGGGCGTGAGACTCCTCGACATCACGAGAGGGCTCGAGTCCGTGCTCACGCAGGCGCGAGTCACGCACCCAGGCCTGGAGAGCTGACTTCGAGATACCGAGGTCGGCACACACCTGCTTCTGGGTCATCCCGTCGCCCAGGAGCTCGAGCGCTGATTGCTTGAACTCATCGGTGTAGATCTTTGGCATGACTTCCATCCTTCCTGGAACTTATCCAGTCGTGAAGTCAACTAAACCCTCAGCAGTCCCAGTCGCCTACTGAAAACGACACGTCCCGTATACGACCGTTTGCGATTCGACTGCTCGTATGGCGATGTAGCTTTGTAAGCGTCAACCGCTGGCGCGTTGCCATCGCACGACGAACTCTCCGTGACTATGACGGGTCACCATCGAGGGTGTGCGTCGTGCTCCGAAAGCAGGAAGTTGACCACGCTGAGTGTCAAGTCTCGAATGAAAGCAGCCTCGGGCATGCTCATAGTCGCCATAACTGTGCGCCCGTGCCCCGAACCTTGATCGTTGCGAACTTTCCGAACAGCCTCCGCTATCTTCGGGACGCTCTGGTTGATAGTGGCCAGTGCTTTGGAAGCTTCACTGCTCACATCGTCGGGGCGTGTGCTGATGCCAGCCAACTTCATCGCTCTATTGAGGAGCGCTTCGAGCGACTCGTCGGGCTGGTATCTCTCTTGCCGCTCTTCGAGGACGAACTTAGCTCCCGCCTCTAATGGATCTTTCGCCGCGCCGAGAATCAACGAAACATCGTCACCCGAATTCCGCAGACGCGGGATTTGTTGCTCTAGCGCCTCGCGCCCGCCTACCTGCACATCGATTACCCCCAGAGGGGCGAGGGCGCCTGCCGGGCTTAACTGGCTCTTCACAGATGACGGTGTAGTTCGGTTCTGAATCCTCCGGTGTCGAGTAGGGCGCGGATGACGTAGTGGGCGAGATTGCGGAAGCCGAGCGCGGTGCCACGGAGGTGCTCGAGTCGCCGTTGATCGCTTCGGTGGGGCCGTTGCTGGTGCCGAGGTGGTCGAAGCAGGCCCGCACGTCCAGGGCCCGTCGTTTCAGGGTTCGACCGAGGGTGATCAGCTCGGTGAGCTGCGTGGGCACTTCCTGGGTGAGGTCGTCGATCACGGCTTGCAGAGCCTTCTTCCCACTCGCGCGGTCGGGGTGGCGGTAGGCGGCGACGATGCGCTGGTAGATGCCCCAGGTCGCTTCGACCTCGACGTGCTCGTCTCGGGCGAACACGGCCTTCAGGCGGGTGATCTGCTTGTCGGTGAGCAAGTCAGCGCCGGTGTGCAGCACGCGCCGGATCCCGTAGAGCGGATCCCCAGATCGGCCCCGATGGCCGAGGGTGGCCTGTTGGACGCGCTGGCGGCACTGATCGATCTTCTCGCCGGCCAGGGCGACGACGGGGAAGGGATCCATCACCGCGGTCGCCTCGGGCAGCTCCTCGGCGGTCGCGGTCTTGAAGCCGGAGAACCCGTCCATCGCTTCGACCTCGACCCCGTCCCGGAACTGGGCGGTCTGGCCCTCGAGCCAGGTCTTGAACACTTTCTTCGAGCGCCCCGGGACCATGTCCAGGAGCCTGGAGGGGCCGGTGCCGTCGCGGATCGGGGTCAGGTCGATGATGACGGTGACGTACTTGCTGCCCCGGCGGGTGTGGGACCACACGTACTCGTCCACGCCGATGACGCGGACCCCGTCGAGGCGGGTGGGATCGTTGATCAGCAGCTGCTGGCCGGTGGCCAGAATCGCATCGTTGGCGGTGTTCCAGGCGACTGCGAGCCCGGCGGCGATCCGGGCGACGGACAAGCGATCGATGACCACGCCCTTGAGCGCCCACAGCGCGGCGTGCCGGGAGAGGACAGCGCGGGGCTCGGCCGCGGTCGAGGTGTCCTGGCGCCACACGCTGCGGCAGTCCGGGCATCGGTAACGACGCACTCTGACCTGCAGCGTCGTGGGACGCCAGCCCAGCGGGACGTGGGCGAGACGCCGGATCACCGTGCCCCGGGAGACGCCTTGCTGGCCGCAACCGTGGCACCAGTTGTCCGGTTCGAGCACGCGACACTCCAACACCGATCGGTGCGGCTCGATCAGCTGGCCCGTCACGGTTAGGCCCAGCCGGTCAAGCTGGCTGAAGGTATCGAGATCGGGCGCGGTGAAGGTAGCGTTGAGCACGTCGAGGTCTTCCAGATGGCGAGCGTAGGAACTTCCATCATCGGGAGACCTCGACGTCTATCCCGACACCGCCGCGCCGCCAGCTCCTACACCCTCTTCTGTGAAGAGCCGCTTAACTCCCGCTCGACGCGCGCCAGGTTTCTGCGTAGCTCGGCCAGCAGATTCTGCGTAACTTCGTCGTGCGTCTTTTCAAATACCCGCTTTGCAACGAGCGACGAAACCAATGCACGGATCAGGCCGTCCACTTTGCCTTCGTCTGCCTGATCGAACGCATTGGTGATCCGGCGTGCTTTCGAAATCGAAAAGATGCCGCTCCCTGGCGCGGATTGCGGGGAAAGAACCCTCGCACGCCTAAAGGCAACATCCATATCGCTGTGTGTTGGAGGCGATTCCACCGCGAAGATTTCTCCGAACGATGCCGCGACGGCCCATATGTCCTCTGTGCTCATCCAGCAAGTATGCCCTTGTGTCGCGTAAGATCGCGAAAACCACAAGCCGATTACGACCGCAATCGGCCCAGCGCAAGCGCGACAGTTACTGTAAACCTGTTTGTCCGTCGATCATATTCGGCGCGCTGAGTTTACCCTCACCCATTCCTCCCCCTCAGAGCTGGAGATCCACCACCGCTTTAAAGCTCCGTTGAGTTTCTCAAAGCTGCGGTCGCGGATGAAGATGGCGTCAACGGCGATCATCGTCAGCGAGAACCACGGCAGACCCATGAGTTAAGCGATCCCCAAGTGGAACGAGAGGATGCCGAGCAGCCCGATGATGCGGGTATAGCGATTGAACAGCATGAACGGGAATGCGCACCATCGCAGCATTAAGAGTTGTGAGTTCAGGCTTTGGGCACCCGCCGAATGGCAAGCACCTCAACGTGGCACGCCACGCCGAAGAACGCTTCGGACAGGGGCCGTAGTGGCCATAGATTCGACTCGAGGAAGCGGCATCGCATTTGGTCTCTGTTCCGGGAAATTGGCCTTGAGACATGGAGGCACCTCCAGTCGTGTACGCGTCGGCCCTTGCTCCCGACTCAGAGCCTTCACCCTACTCACATGGAAGCATTTGTCCAGGTCAGCCCAATATCAGCACGGGACGCTCAAAATACAAAGCAGCAGAAGAGCTCGCCGCTCATCCAAGAACTTCTGATATCACGCTCTGGGACACGCTTGCCACTTCGGGCACCGGGCACCTGGTCTGTATTCGTGCGCCCTATTAAATTGTGTTGGAGAAGGTCGGGTCAACCTCTCTATCAGCCGTTGTTCCGAATTTTTTGACGTTCACCAAGTATAATTCAGTATCACATAATGAGATCTGGTGCTCTTCCTGTTTAAACGCGCCCAGATGGACGTGCTCATTGGCATCGGGAGGAAGAATGGACGCTTCACAAGACGACTATCTGGATCGACATAGGGGGTATACGAGCGTAGACGCAAGCCCCTCAAAGGCAATCAAGTTCCTTGCCGCCATGGGATTTCATCTCAGGTCCGACCCGTCGACGCTCAACTTCAAGGGCGACACCGTCCTCAATGATGATTTCGTTGTTGCCCGATACAGCCACGACTCAGCAGCTTTCGACTACATCCCGCCTCTCGGCCAATCATTCAACAATCAGCTCCTGCTCCATGTCTGCCTCAGCGGCAGCATAGTGTTGCGCTCAACGACAGGCTCAGCGAATCTCAAACCCCTCGACATCGCGTTGGTCCAGCTCGAAGAGTTCAGGGGAGCCGTGTGCGAATCGTCCACGGCCGGCATGTTCATCATCTACAGATCCACCGAGGCCAGCAAGCACTATGAAATGCTGGCCGGGCCTTCAAATGTGGTCTACCTACGCATACTCAAGGCCGCAGCATTCTCTTTGCTGCAAGACCTCCCGGACCGCCTTCAGCCCGGCTTTACCCAGATTCAGCGGGGTCTGGAAGAGATCGCGAAGGCGACCGCAATCGGAGCGCACCTCTACACCGATGCCGATATCGACTCTTTGCGAAAAGTGTATGTGCGCGGCCTGGCACTGATTAGGTCGATGGCAACAGACGTGAGCACCAGCATCAAATCGATTGCGCAGGACCTCCAGGTCTCGCGCTCATATCTGCTTCGCGCGTTCAAATCCCAAGGAACGACCCCCTCAGTGGAGCTGAGAAAGGCGCGCCTCCATGTCGCAAAGCGCCTCCTCGAGGAGGGCACATCCACTCACGAGGCTGCCGTGACGGCCGGATTCGGCTCACCACGAAACCTCAAGCGAGCCCTCCAGCTCGATAACTGAGCATTCAGCAAAAGAGACCAGCTCGCACCAAAACGTCAGCCCATCGGCGAACCTCGTCAGTATCTACAGCCCCTGAACACTGTCTCTGAGTATTCGCTGGTCACCATCTGGTCACATTTTGGTCATTGTGGTCACGTACCCGAAACGTATATAACTCCACCCTGCCGTATTTTTATACGCGCATCCGCCTAAAGCTAGGGGCTACGAACCCCAACAGGATAGCAACTATATTCATTCGCAAAAATGTTGCCTCTTCGTAACCAAAATGAGAACTAAATCGGTAGGCTCAGTCTTGGAGTTTCTCGTGAGCCTGCTGTGTGGAACTTTCATGGCAGTTGGTCCTCCAGGTCGATTCAGCAGCAGGCTCACGAGGACTCATTTTCGAAACGCCTAAATGTAGAGGTAGAGAAATATGAAGCCAAAGAAGACTAAGGGGTTGCGCCGGGTCCTCGGCGCAGCAGGAGTCGGTGCCCTTGGCATCGCCCTGCTCGGCCCAATTGCACCCGCCAGCGCGGCTGACGTCGAGGACGGTTCGTTCTCCGGTGGGGTGCGCAACTACGGTGCATTCGCCGGTGTCGGCCTCGTCAACAATCTCGCGAACGTTCGCGCCAATATCGCCGAATCAGTCGTCGTCGCGGACTCGAGCGGCCTCGCCGATTACAGCGGGACAGGAACCGGCGAGTACGCGGTCCCTGGCACTATTGCCGGTGACGAGACTGCTCGTGCATACTCCCGCGCTGCCCCCGTAGGTGCCGGTGCCATCGGGCTCAACATCAACCTCGTCAACGCCGAGGCGAGTTCGACCACTGACAGCCCGTCCGATGAAGACACCAACGACTTCGGCAATCTCGACATTCCAATCCTCGGCACGCTCGAAGGTCTGACCGGAGCAGCGACAACTGACTGGTCAGAAGGCACTCTCACCGGCGGCGGAAGTGTCGCAAACGCAGAATCCACCACTGGTGACCTGGACCTCATCACCGGCCTTGGTGATGTCCCACTTCCCGGCATTGATGATCTCTTCCCTGTTGGCGAAGCGAACCTGGGCTTGAGCACCAGCGACGTGAGCCTGACGAGCGAGGGCGCAGCCTGCGATACCGGTCTGGGTGTTGAGAGCACTGCCACCTGGCGGTTTGCTGATGTCAACCTCTTCGGCGGAGAAGTCGGCGTCTCCTGGGGTGGGGAAACAGGAAGCGCACCCCAGGGCGAGATGATCGCCCGCGCAAACGGTGTGACCGACGGCGCAGAGGTCGAAGTCTCGACATTGCCCAGCATGGCGATCAAGGTCGGCGACGCTGACTTCGTGATTGAACCCGGCGGAGCAATCGAGCTCGACCAGATCTTCGAAGACGGCGGCCTCGGCGATCTCGCCAACCTTGTGTCTGGTGAAATCACCTATGGTGGGCCCACCAACATCGAAGAATCCGCCGACGGTACCCACGCCTCGGGCACCATGGGCGGACTGCAGGCCGACCTGGCACTTGCCTCGGTTCCGGTCGTTGCACCTGATGGGCTCGGAAGCATCGAGCTCGGCTTCGAACGCGCCGACGTGTTCGCAGACATTTCCGAGGGTGGAATCAACTGCACCGACGACGGCGGAGACGATTCAGCCTCTGCTGATGCCGACGGAACGGATGCAGCTGAAGCCACGGCTGACGATAACGGCACCGACACTGCCGATGCTTCGACCGACGCTGATGGCGCAGATACCACCGCTTCGGCTGACGCTGATGGAACCGACACGGCATCCGCTGATGACTCGGCTTCGGCTGATGACAACGGAAACGTGAACGCAGCGGCCTCGGCTTCTGCATCTGCAAATGCCGACGACGACGGAAATCCCGCCGCCGAAGCAGCAGCAGAAGCAGCCGCCGACAACGATGCCAACACCACCGCATCGGCCGCAGCTGACAACAATGCTGAAGCAGCAGCTGAATCCGCAGGCGCTGAGGATGCATCCTCGGAGACCTCCGCAGATGCCACCTCGGACCCGAACGCATCGGCCCAGCAGGCAGCCAACGCTGCAGCCAATGGTGACAACTCGGATTCGACCAACGCTGATGCCTCGTCTGCAGCCGATGCAGACCCGACCGCAGCAGCATCGTCTGCGGCAACGGCCGATTCTTCGTCCGAAGCATCAGCTGACGCCAACGGAACCGACACGGCATCCGCTGATGACTCGGCTTCGGCTGATGACAACGGAAACGTGAACGCAGCGGCCTCGGCTTCTGCATCTGCAAATGCCGACGACGACGGAAATCCCGCCGCCGAAGCAGCAGCAGAAGCAGCCGCCGACAACGATGCCAACACCACCGCATCGGCCGCAGCTGACAACAATGCTGAAGCAGCAGCTGAATCCGCAGGCGCTGAGGATGCATCCTCGGAGACCTCCGCAGATGCCACCTCGGACCCGAACGCATCGGCCCAGCAGGCAGCCAACGCTGCAGCCAATGGTGACAACTCGGATTCGACCAACGCTGATGCCTCGTCTGCAGCCGATGCAGACCCGACCGCAGCAGCATCGTCTGCGGCAACGGCCGATTCTTCGTCCGAAGCATCAGCTGACGCCAACGGAACCGACACGGCATCCGCTGCAGGAGCTGGTAGCGCGGCTACCGGTGACAGCGATGGCAGCAACGCGGGCGGAAATCTGCCTCGTACCGGTTCGGATGCAACAGCACCGCTGCTCGGAGCTGCCGCAGTCCTGCTGGCTGCTGGTGCAGCAGCAACCTACTTCACGCGCCGTCGTGCCACGAAGTAAACAAAGGTAATAACTCCTGCTACTCGCGGGCACAACGGCGATTCTCCACACGCCGCAATGCCCGCGTAGTAGCAGGCCCCGTGGTGGGGGCCAAGCTTGGGCAGCTCTGGCTCCCACCACACTACTCTTTGTCTGCTACCTGTCTAAGTTTCCATCGGCAGGTGGGGAGGATCCGCTCAAATGTCATCCACCACTTCAGTCTGTTTCACCGCGCTTGCAATAACGGTGTCTGCCTTCCTCTTAGCTGGCTGCCAGTCAACCGGTCCTCGATCAGACGAAAGGGAGGTTCCGGCTCCCACGGAGGCATCTACTGATACCCCCACTCGAGCAACGGAGCCGTCAGAAGCCCCGACGGCGACAGAAGCTGCACAGTCTTCTTATACCGACCCGTCGAAAGCCGACACGTACTGTACAGCTATCGAAGATCTCGTCACTCTCAACAAAGAGGCCAGCAAAGTAGACGAGAGTACGACAGTCACAGAGTTGGGAACTCGACTGGACTTGCTTGTCTCGGGTACGAAGAACATCAGCGAACTCGCTCCCAACGACGATGCAGAGCATGCTTGGCAAGCGATGAGCGACGATTACCAGAAAGCCGCGGACTTGTATAAGAGCAGCGGCAATCAAGTGTCCAACACAGATTTCCTGCTTCTGCTCTCCGAAGCGACAACGACTGCGAATACAACATATAGGCACCAGTCCGAGCAGGTCGAGCAAAACTGCGGTGTCGATATTACACAGCTCATCGGGGAGGAGAAATGAACAAACTCACCGGCCTCACCGTCGCCGCGGCCACTGCACTAAGTCTGTGTGCATGCTCGAATTCTGATAGTGCAGTAGACGCTCACGTCACCCCAGTTGACTCCGACGCTGAAGCTACAGCAATGGACCGGTTTGAGACGTTCAAAGACGATCTGAGATCGATCGACAGCTATCATGCTCAGGGAACAGTGAAGGCCGACGACGGAACCCAGAGCACAGACTTCGTTTTTGACCGGCAGACTGACGCATTCGAAGGCCAGGCATCTATTAAATCCGGCTCCGTCGACCTCAGTATCGAATTGGTCCGGGCCTCGAGCTTGCTATGGATCAAGGGCCCGAAGGAGTACTGGGAGTCATTCGGCTACGACGCGACACCAGCGATCGGCAAGTACGTAGTGTTCAAAGCAGCTCAAGGCGACAGCATCGCCAAAACGTACGACTACGACCGCCTCGTGTCGACTGTCGAGTCGATCGGAGTGGATGAAGTAACCGTTGAAGGCGAAGTCGAACAAGACGACCTCGAATACATGCGTTACAGGCTCGGAGAAGAGGAAAAGTCGACTCTCCTTGACGTCCCCGCTACCGGTGAGATCGACAGTGCAGTTCTCGTCAGTCGTGCCGAGGGTATCGACGCGACCATCACCATCGACAATTTCGATACCGAAGTAGATATCTCTGCCCCCGATCCAGACGACGTTGCGCAAGCTCAAGGTCAGTGACGCTTAACTGGTTAACCGAGAGCCGAGTTCAGTAAGTAGTGCAATGCGGCAGGCTCGTCGCGCACAGCCTTCTTGCACTTGTACTCGCTTCGCTGCGGAACGAATACTGCTCACTGAGCGCATTTCAACTGCGCAGTCTTGTCTACGTGGTGTTCTCGACGTTCTATTGCGCAATCCTATGGTGAGCAATTTGCTGAATAAGAAGCCCTGGAGAAGGAACCCGTTTTGAAAACCGACCACAACGTATCGACTGATGATGCCAGCACTCAGTTCTGCTTTGAGGAGATCCGAGATGCGATCAATCCCATCATCGATGCCTCCATTGCTCCACTTGGCCCGGTACTAGCGAAAGTCGCTCGCTATCATTTGGGTGGGATCGAGGGGGACCAAGGGAATGCGAAATTCGCTGTTCAGGGGAAGGCGCTCCGCCCAGCACTAGTTACACTCGGACGGCCCCTCAGCTCGCTGCCCACAAAGATTCGCGAAGACGTGAGTATCACCGCAGCGGCAGTTGAGATGATCCATCAGTGGTCACTGATGGTATACGACATCATAGACAATGACGAAGTAAGGCGAGGACGATCGTCCACCTGGGCAGTACACGGAATACCACTGACATTGCTGACAGCAGATGCCATTCAAGCACAAGTGGTGCGAATGCTCATGAGACTCCGCAACACCAACATTCACGTGGAAATTCTCCTCGAGACCATGCTGAAGTTGGTGTCTGGTCAAGCATGCGAACTGGTTCTCGCCCAGGGTGCCGAGGGAGCCGATAGGGACAAATACATTGGCGTGGCCGCGTCCAAAACGGGAGCTCTTCTTTCTACCTCTTTAGCGCTCGGTGTGATGTTGCAAGGCGGAGGCGATGCTGATGTCGACGCAGCGACTCGCGTCGGTCACCACCTGGGACTGTCATGGCAGGCAAGTAACGACCTGGAAGGCATCTGGTGCGACTCAACACAAACTGGGAAGTTGAGCTTACGACAGGGCAAATCCACACTTCCCCTGATTTTTGCGGCCGAAGATGTAGAAAGTGTGTCGTCTGCTAACCGTGCTGAGTCGTCTTCCGAGCAGGTCCGGGATCGCAGTCGAAGCATAGAGATTCGCGATAGAACTGTTGAGTTTAGTGATCGTGAGCTCAGTATGGCGCTTGCCGCTTCAGAGGAAATTGACTTCCCCGGCTACCACCAGAAAGATCTGGCCACGTTACTCCGGCTGATCGTGCGGCAAAGCCAGTCCAAATACTTACCAGACTGTCTGCCCAGGTGACCACAACCGAAACGGTCAGTGTTCGTTCCTGCTAAGTTCCCTGTCTGTGCTACCCGAATTAGGTCTCCAAGGATGAGTATCGACAGTCAAATGGCGCGCGTCACCAGTCTTATCTAGTTGTGCGCAAGCACGCTGCGCGGGTGCGTGCCAACGTAGGTTGTTTTCAAATTCACTGGATTCGCTCTTGCGCGGCTGGGGCATTCTGTGATCATATTGGTTCTGACCTGGTCAGATGTCGGCAATCTCAATTGCATGGGTCTGACTTTTAAGGCGAGGACCAACACCACACACGTTTGAGAGTTGGTCTATGCTCAGTGGTCTACTGCCTGAGTGGGAGCCCGAGCCCGGGCACACCACCGTCTGGCGGGCAAGTGATGAATCTCGCACCGCAATCAGTGTTGCACCGGTCCATGACGCGTTTCCCAGTTATATCCAACGCCGACATTTCAACGATGCATTGCAGTCATCCAGCGAAGAGGGTCAGCATCGCTCGAGCTTCGCTGTTCTCAGCTTCGAGATCGATGAAGCATACGATGCGGCACTGCTCGAGGCAGTCTTCAGCGAACATCTTCGCCGACACGGCACTTACCACACCTGGGTATGGGAAACCGAGAACGGCTACCAAGGTCGAACCATTCACCCCCACGACATCAGTTTGACCCGCGTCGTCGACTCAGATGACTCGCTCGATATCCGCGATGTCATCACGGCAGAACTGCCCGACATCACTGACTGGGATATGTTCCTCTTCGCTGCAACTGGGACAGAAAATGCGCGTCAGGACTCGCCCGAACCTCGATTCCGAGTGATTTTTGCAGTCGACCATTTCTACACCGATGGCATGTCGTTGGGAATCATCATGTACGAACTATTGACTTCATATCGGCGCCTACTGCGCGGCGAAGATGTTGACCTGCCCAATGTCGAGTCGTATGCGGACTACTGTGAGGCTGAGGTGCAGCACACCAGCGAACTCCATCTCGGATCCGATGACGTTCGCGGCTGGATATCCTTCATCGAAAACGCGTCGTGGCAACTCCCCTCCTTCCCACTCCCCCTCGGACTGGAACTAGAAACCCGAGCTAAGGGGACATCGACGATTCTTACCGAGTTCGCTACTGCTGACGAGTGTGAGAACTTCAACGCAGTGTGCAAACGGTACGGGGCGAACACTAACTCCGGAATCATGGCCCTCGCCGGGCTCATTCACCACGCTGCGACGAATAATCCCGTCTTCTCAATGCTCACACCAGTCTCAACACGCCTCACCCGGGCACAGATACTTTCAGTCGGCTGGTACACCCGCCTGGTGCCCGTACAGTACAGGCTCGACAGTGGTGTACCAGATTTTCAGTCGGCAGTAACAGCAGCACACGCAGCAGTCCGCGAGTCGAAGAAACTCATCCATACTCCGCTCCACCACGTCGCTAAGCTCCTCGCTCCTCTCGCCCCCGAAGCAGTACCAACCGGATTTGCTGCACCGATGATTTCGTACCTCGATACCCGGAGCATGCCCGGCAACGACCTCGTCTCACGAAACAACATGACCGTTCACGGCAGCGTCGACGACTCCCGCGAAGTCTTCCTCTGGGTCAACCGCACTCGCGAGGGCATGGATCTCAATTTCATCCACCCCGACACCACAACTGCATGTGAGTCCGTCGCAATCTACGCCGAGACATTCTGCAATCTCTTCCACCACATCGCACACGGTGAGGACACCACCACTTCTCTCACCAAACTGCTGGCCGACCTCAGCAGATACTCACCGTACGCAACCAATCAGCCAGAACCGGCTCTGGTCCAACGCCTGTGATGGATACGCGCCAGGAGTCACTCGGTCACACCCTTCCTCGACGTCGTCGCGTTGCGGTCGCCTACCTGGGTGCTTACGGGCTTTCATCATTGGGAAACTCAATCATTACGATTGCCCTTCCCATCCTGGCTCTCCAACGTTTGGGATCCCCGACGCTGGCAGGCCTCGTCGCTATCAGCGCCGGAGCAGGTTCCCTCCTGGGCGGAATCTTCATCGGTCCAATTGTTGACCGCATCAACCGACGAACCTGCGCAATAGTTTCCGACAGTATCTCGGCTCTCGCAGTAGTTGCTCTGCCCGTCGTCGATACCGTGTGGGGATTGAACTTCGAATGGCTCCTCATCCTCGCGTCCCTCGGCGCGATCGGCGATATACCTGGACTCACCGCGCGAGAAGCTCTGCTACCAGCAATCATCACCGCAACGAGCACGCCAGCACACACAATGACCGGCGTCAGGGAAGGCGTCTCGGCAACAGCCATGCTCATCGGGCCAGCATCCGCCGGCCTCATGCTCTCCACCTTGAGCTCATCCACACTTCTCTACATCACATCTGCCACCTCTCTAGCAGCCATCATTGTCACCATACTGATCCCACACCAGCTAGGGTCCGTCCAGCTCCCCATCGAATCTGCCAATCGGTCGCAGTGGCGCCACATTCACCTCGGGTGGAAAGCAATAGTTCAGGATCCGTTTTTGCTCACGCTCACGCTCATTACCACGACGATCATGATGGTGATCTCAGCGTTACAAGCCCTTATCCTTCCCGTTCATTTCTCTGCAACAGGACGCGAAGAAGTGACAGGATTCGTCCTTGCCGCTTTCGCCCTTGGCGCACTGGTCGGGGGTACCGCCTACGCCCTGGCCGGACATTTCGGCAGGCGAGAATGGTGGATGCGCACAGGACTTGTCCTATCCGCCATAGCAATCGCTGTGATAGGAATACTGCCACCAACGGTCATGCTCTTCTCAGCGGCTACCGTGCTCGGGATAGCCACAGGTAGCCTCAGTGGGCTCGTCGGGGTACTCATGATCGAACGAGTCCCGGGCCAGATGCGTGGACGAGTATTCGCTGCCCAGAACGCACTCCAAGCAATCGCTCCCCCATTCGGAATTGCTGCCGCGATCCTGCTCATCGCAGTCAACAACATCAACCACGCCGGACTCGCTATCACCGGCATCTGGGTCGTCACCGTCTTCTTCGCGCTCTTCTCCCCTTCCCTGAAGACACTGAAGACAACAGCAACGGAATCGATAATCGACCCGACGAAGCGAGCTGATTCATTATGACCGGAGACCTACGATGACAACCACCCCTGACAAATTACGGCCTCGGCCGGTGATCAAGCGGACGCTCATGGTCATCGCCATGGCGATCACGGCTTTTCACCTCTTCGCGAGCTTTTTGTGGATCGCTCCGTCCTCGGCGCTGCGGGAGGTGATTCCCGGCGACCTGCTCTCGAAGTACATGATTCCGATGTGGGGGCAGTCCTGGAGCGTCTTCGCTCCCGAGCCGATCAACGGTGACTACTACTTCGATGTCCGCGCGGTGATCTCGACCGACAATGGTGAGGAGATCACCGAGTGGGTGCGGGCGACCGATGTCGAGCTCGACCACTCGACCTACAAGCTCTTCCCTCCCCGCTCTGCGGGCCTGGGCGTCGGTGTGGCCTCCGACCTCAAAGGTACGTGGGAGGACTTGCCTGATGATCAGAAGGCGATCGTCAAGCTCGACTACTTCAAGGGCGACGATTCGGTCGACAGACTCAAGACGAAGCTCGCCGAATATGAGGACCCGAAGAACACCGTGAGCTCCTATCTGGCCAGCGAACACATTGCCACGGCCTATGCCACCCAAGTCGCGAAGGCGATCTGGGGCGATGATGTCCAGCGTGTCCAGTACCAGGCGGCCCGGCAGAACGTTGTGCCCTTCTCCGAGCGCAACGACAGATCCGCGCAGCGACCAAAAATCCAACCTGTCCCCGTCGGGTGGAGGGCGCTCGTGACGGAGGAGAATCAGTCGGAAGAGGAGTTCGCGAAGTACTTCTGCGCTTCCGATGAAGTGAGGTGCGTCGGTGAGCAGTAACGAGACCACGCGAACTGAGGTGGACCCCGTGACCACGCCCAACGCCGAAGCGTCACGTGATGCCAAGACCGCGCGAGACACCGAGTCCACGCGCGACTCCGGGACTGCCTCGGCGGAGGAGCGCCTGCCGATCACCACCCAGGTGCGCACCAGCATCTCCCGCGGCTGGAACTGGCTCGAGGAGATGCTCGCCGGCCGCTACCACGCGAGCTACGGGCTTGCGGTGACACGGATTCTCATCGGCATCACCGGACTCGGACTCATCCTCACGAACTTCAACGCCCGCCACTACATCTTCGGGGTGGGCAACGCCTGGAGCGGGGAGCTCGCAGAGCCGCAGAGCGACTTCCCGAACATCTGGCTCTTCTCCCTCTTCCACCGGGTGGTGACGACCCCGCCGATGTTGACCGTGATGATGCTCGCCCTGGCCGCTCTCGCCGTGGTCATCACGCTGGGTTGGTACACCCGGATCATTCTGCCGTTCTATTTGGTTTTGTGGGTCAGCTTCATCGAACTCAATGACGGTGCTGGAGATCAGGGCGACAACGCCTACCGGATGTTCATGATCGCCCTGCTCTTCGCGGATACGACCAGACGCTGGTCGCTGGATGCGCGCCGGCGTCGGCGCAAAGCCGATTTCCCCGAGGCCGACGGTGGTCAGTGGCGGTGGGCGCTGGTCATGGCCAATAACCTCGCGATCGTGGTGCTCGCCTTCCAGGTGTGCGCGATCTACATGTCCGGTGGTCTCTACAAAGCCGGCGGCAGTGCCTGGCAGCACGGCTTCGCCGTCTACAACCCCCTGCAGACACAGCAGTTCGGGACCTGGCCCGTTCTTTCCGACCTCGTCACCGCCTGGGGTCCGGTGGTCGTGGCGATCTCGTGGGCATCGGTGCTCTTCCAGTGTGCGTTCCCGTTCATGCTCTTCAACCGCTATACCCGCATCATCGGTCTGCTCGGCATCCTCGCCTTCCACTTGGGGATCGCTTTGCTCATGGGTCTGCCGTGGTTCTCGCTGACGATGATCGCTGTGGACGCGATCTTCATCCGTGACCACAGCTTTGAGAAACTCAGTGCGTTCCTCCGCCGAGGGAATCACGAGTTTCGCGCACAACTGACGTCAACAAGCGATGACCACAATGCGTGAACAGACACCGGAGCGAGTCAACTACGCAAACACCACTAACAGTGAATCGCTTGTTCGCACGCCCCCAGCGACGCGTTTAGAAACACTCCATCAGCAAGCGGGTATCGCAGCGGAAGTCATGTTCTATGAAGTTCTGTTCAAATACCGAGAAGAGGTTTACCCATACGGTACCCATCACCCCGGGACCGAGTGCGGACGACTCATCCGTGAGGCTGCGCAAAGCTACAGTATTGGCGAAGCAACTCTCGTCGCACGTACTTACATGGGGCGCTACAACGAACTGCGTCGACGACAGATCCTGCCCGAGTTGTCAGTAGTCGAGGTTGTCAAAGGACTCGACTGGGTCATGCCCGACGCACCAGCCGAAACGATAAAGCAAATTCAAGAGACCCTTCTGCGATGGAGCGAAAAACACCGGCGGCGTGTGCTCAAAGAGCCCTCCCGATGAACCAACTCGATGAAGAAGAAACTGCAGGGAACAATTCAGATGAGCCTTAGTCATAGCCGCCGGGGACGCTCACCGTCCTCGCCGATACTGGATGAACCTCCAGCGCGAACGTCTCCGCTTTCCTGCCGCGATATACGGTGACCGCCATCTCCGAAATATGAAGCGTCCAGCCACCGACAGACGCACGGGCAGTGCTCGCCCCGGGAAGGCGAGGACCTCAACCTCGAACAACCCGGAGTCGACGCCCACGGACTGTTCGATCTCCGCGCTGTAAAGGAGCGTCAGAAGGGCCAACGACCCGAGCGCAGGTCGAGGCAGATCGACTGTCATCCAGTCATCGCTGCCCACAGCGCAGGTGTGCAGCAAGTCATGACTCGCAAGGCTCTCACCACGGTTGTCGGCACCAGGACCCGCTGCTTCAGGCATCTTGAAACGAGTACGCGAGTGGGCGACACCATCGCGGGGGCTCACATAGACATTCTCAGTTGTTCGGATACCGGCGATGGCGTGGACGAATGACGCCTCCACAGCTTCCGCCGACAAAGTCTCGTTCAGCGCTTCTTCGAGCGTAGGCATGATCTCTCCTCAACCTGATTGCGGCGTGGTTTTATGACTGCGCACGAGCACGGGTGAGGTGTTCCAGCCAAGCGGCGTGCCCTCGATAGGCCGTCCGCCCCTCACTGGTGAGGGCAAGCATTGTGACCGAGTGCGAACGGGCACCCTCTTGGGCAGAGTGCTTCGATTGGTCGGCGTATCCGGCGTCGAGCAGTACCCCCACGTTCTTTGACAGATGCGAGTCGGTGATACCGAGCGCTGTTTGAACCTTTGAAAATCGCACCGGACTTGCAGAGGCCACCAACACAGCGCGCACCTGCAATCGGATGGATGAGTGAATCACCTCGTCGAAGACTCGCCGTTCGTCGCGATCAAGATCTCGTAACCCTAGGGTTACGAGACGTCTCGGCGGCGCAGCTTCGCACGCTCCAGGCTACCGGCCAAGTTCTGCGCAATTTCGGCGTTCTTAGCTGAATGCAATTTCTTTATAACTATGTCTTGTAACCTAGTCCATGAATCGGCGTAAACGCCGTTAGTTACGAGACACATTGGAGCCATCATGGCGAAACTGATCGGATACGCCCGTGTATCGACCCGCGATCAATCTGCCGACCGACAAGAAGCTGACCTCCTCGCTGCCGGTGTGCGTCGCGACGATCTCTACATCGACCATGGAGTCTCGGGCGCACGAGCATCCCGCCCTGCCTTTGATCGAGCACTCAACGCGCTTATCGACGGTGACACTCTTGTCATCACTACTCTCGATCGCCTCGGCCGTTCCACCCAGAATATGCTCGCGTTCGCCCAGGAACTCCGAGACCGAGGCGCGGGTTTGCGACGACGTCGCAAATGAAGCCGGATGTCTCACGATCATCTGCAATGCAGATCGCAATAGTCGGCGCGAGATCGAACACGTCAAGATGCTACGTACCTACAACGCCGCGGGCGTCGTGTTCGCGGGATCCGGAATTCGTCAGAACGAAGAGGAGACGGAGCATCTCATTCGCACCGTGGACACTGTCCGCAGCGAAGGCATGGCGGTGGTTTCACTCGCCACGCGAGACTTCCCAAGTGACGTGGTGAGCTACGACAATGTAGAGGCGCGCGCGCTCACGCAGTACCTGATCCAGCTGGGACATCGCGACATCGCGTTCATCGATGGTACCGCTGACGTCTACTCCGCCGAACAGCGCCGGAAGGGTTACGAGGCTGCGATGCATCAGGCTTCGCTCGAGCACCGCGTCATTCCCGGCAACTTCTCCGCTGACTCGGGAACGAACGCCGTGATCTCGCTACTGTCGCAGGGTCAGCCGCCTGACGCCGTTATCGGCGCGAATGACCAGACGGCAGTGGGTGCGATGACCGCGCTGCGTCACTCCGGCATACAGATCCCCGATGACATCTCGGTCGCCGGAATCGGTGGCACTCGGCTGGCCGCGCTCGTGGATCTCACCACCGCCGCAGCGCCTCTCCACGAACTCGGAGCAACAGCGGCAACCCACGTCATCAACCCGGAGGCTCCTACCCTAGACAAACCCCTCCTCCCCCCCCCACCAAATCGTCGTCCGCCAGACTTCAGCCCGCAAAAGCCCCAGAACAACCAGAGCACTCACATGATCCTTGCCCCAAGATCTCGTATACGAAAACTTCCGCACTGTGGCTCTCCGATACAAGAGTGATCGACGTCGGCTAGGAGCGGAACGCATCACAGTCGCGTCTGCCGTCGGCTCCAGATCCCGCAGTCATCACCGAAGCAGTCTCGTCACAAGATTGGCCCGGGGAAGCAGCGGTCGACGTCGAGATAGTGAACTGGGTAAAGAATCCGGCCAAGCTCCCAGACGTATATGTGCTCGACAAACGAGAGACGCCCGGGATAACTAGTTCACTGCGGCCAAGAACAGCCAGCCACGCCGCATTGCCCCTACAAGCTAACGCTGGCATCTGCTTTCAAGGTTGCGCCCCCGTAGGAAAAGGCCTCCTGCTCCCATACGCTGAGGCGAGGGATCTGCTCCAGCGTCAAGAAGCTCGGTACTCGGATGTCGTGGTTCGACATTTGGGAAGTAATGACATTGCGGATAGACCAGACCTCATGCCCGACGGATGGATCATCGACTTTGCGATGATGGGTTTGGAGGATGCGATGGCGTACCCGGCCGCACTCGACATAGTCCGGGACCGCGTAAAACCTGTGAGAGATTCAAATCGCCGAAAGGCAAGACGGGAGCGGTGGTGGCGCTTCGGGGAGGCGAATCCCGGTATGCGCGCAGCCATCGCCCCCCGTTACCTTTTAAGTAGCCCCTTCATCCGTCAGGATAGAAAGAGGTCGCTGGCCTGAGAACCCCGGCATGATTGATGCCCCCAGTCACCATGATCCGGAGGGTGTAGTCACCGGGGTTCGAAGGCACCAGGGAAATCGCTGATAGGGGCCAGAACCACTGGCAGAACCCATGCCTTGAGCCCGACCGTAACTTGGATGCCGAACCCAGGAGCCACCACTGCAGCACCGGCCAGCCCAACCACAACCAATATCCGGTCACATGAGTCGAAGAAGATGAGTGACATGATCACCAACCACGCTGACATCGACGTATTCATCGGCATCGATGTCGGCAAACACAACCACCACGCCGTCGCACTCGACCGCGACGGCAAACAGGTACTGTCAAAGGCCCTGCCGCAGAAGCGACTGCTGACGGTTTAGTTGACCCCGGGGTTTATGCCGCCAGAGCGACAGCCTTGTGATGAACAAGCTCGTATTCAACCGGAGTCAGTTTACCCAAACGCCGTTGCCGACGCTTCCGGTGATAGGTCCGCTCGACCCAGTGGACGATCGATGTCCGCAACCTCGCTCGCGTGTCCCAACGGCCCCGGTCGAGGACGTTCTTCTGCAACACAGCGAAGAACGATTCCATCGTCGCATTATCACCAGCAGCGCCGACCCGACCCATCGATCCCACGAGCCCGTAACGCCGTAGAACCTGCTGGAACTTACGAGAACGAAATTGCGACCCGCGATCCGAGTGAACGACACATCCTGCCACGGCTCGCGGTCCGCCACGACGAGCCACAGCGTCATCAATCGCCGCCACAGCCAGGCGAGATTTCATCCTCGAATCGATGGCATAACCGACGATTCTGTTGCTGAACACATCCTTGACCGCGCACATATACAGCTTGCCCTCACTGGTGTGATGCTCGGTGATATAGGTCAGCCACAACTCGTTGACTGCCTTTGCTGTGAAGTCGCGTTCGACGAGGTCATCACACACTGGCGGGCCGGGCTTCTTACCGTGCTTCCGGGCCCGTTTGATCGTGTGGGGGAACAGCTCCTGCTGCGAGCACAGCCGCCACACACGACGTTCAGAGGCGCTGTATCCGCACGCCTGGTGCTCATCAGCGATGAACCGGTGCCCGAACTCAGGATCGTCCGTATGAACGTCGTATGCGGCATTGATCAAGTGCGCCTCCTCGAGTTCCCGGTCAGAGACAGGTTTCGCGCACCACTTGTAGAAACCCTGCTTGGTAAAGCCGAGCACCCGGCAGGCCACTGCCACCGGCACCCCGGCGGCAGCAAGGTCGAGGACCAGCGGGTACATCATTTTGGGTGATGACCACCGAGCTTCAAGTTCGCTTGCGAGAGATACGCTGCAGCCTCGCGGAGGATCTTGTTCTCACGCTCGAGTTCCCTGATCCGCTTCAGTGCTGCTGCCTGGGCGTGAGACTCCTCGACATCACGAGAGGGCTCGAGTCCGTGCTCACGCAGGCGCGAGTCACGCACCCAGGCCTGGAGAGCTGACTTCGAGATACCGAGGTCGGCACACACCTGCTTCTGGGTCATCCCGTCGCCCAGGAGCTCGAGCGCTGATTGCTTGAACTCATCGGTGTAGATCTTTGGCATGACTTCCATCCTTCCTGGAACTTATCCAGTCGTGAAGTCAACTAAACCCTCAGCAGTCCCAGAGGTGGGCCGGGCTGGTGCCGGCCGCACCACCCATGTGATCGGACAAATCGGCCCGAAGACACCACCAAAGAGGGGTGGGTCACCGCCGGGTTGAGTCACGATCACGGGATGGGTACGGCCAACACCTACTCTGCCAGCCGGTCCCAGACCAGCCACTACCAAGACTCACAGCCGTCGGGTAGTTCTGGGAGGGAAGTGACGGGGTAGCCTGAGAAGCGCACGGGCCCACCGGCCCTCTCGATTACTTGGAAGGCGACGATGACGACTCCTGACCCGGTCTCCACCACCTCGGCGATCACCCGCGCGAACTGCGAACAACGCGATGCGAACGATCCCCTGCGTGATTTCCGCGACGATTTCCTGCTCCCGGAAGGCACGATCTACCTCGACGGGAACTCGCTCGGTCCCCGCACGAAAGGCGCGGCCGAGCGCGCCCAGGACGTTATCGCCGACGAATGGGGCACCGGCCTCATCGGGTCATGGAACTCCGCCAGCTGGTGGGACCTGCCCGCTAAATTGGGTGAGAAGATCGCCGGGATCGTCGGCGGCGGGGCCGGGTCCACCGTCGTCACGGACACCACCTCGATCAACCTGTTCAAGGCCGCCTCGGCGGCGCTGAAGATGCAGGCCGAGGACTCCCCGGACCGGCGGGTCATCCTCACTCAGCGGGAGAACTTCCCCTCCGATATCTACATGCTCGAAGGATTGGCCGAACAGCTCGGCGACGGATACAAAGTCCGCCTCGTCGACGATGAGGAAGTCACCGCAGGGTTCCCGACGACGATGTCCGACGAGGTGGCCCTCGTCGTGCTCACCCACGTGAACTACCGGACGGGTCGTCTCTTCGATATAGGCACGACCACCTCGGCGATCCATGCCGGCGGGGCCATGGTCATCTGGGACCTGTGCCATTCGGCGGGTGCTCTGCCCATCGATCTCACCGGTTCGGGTGCCGACATGGCGATCGGCTGCACGTACAAGTTCCTCAACGGCGGGCCCGGCTCACCGGCGTTCATCTGGGTCGCCGAGGCGCTGCAGAACCGATTCAGCCAACCCCTGTCGGGGTGGTGGTCTCATGCCCAACCGTTCGAGATGGCCCCGGACTATCGACCGGCCGACGGCATCCGCCGGTACCTCACCGGAACGCAGGGTATCTTGTCGATGTCGGTGGCGGAGCTCGGCCTCGACATCCATTCTCGGGTGGACATGAACCTGGTGCGGGAGAAGTCCCTGGCCTTGTCCGACCTGTTCATCGACCTCGTCGATGAGCGTTTGGCCGATCACCCGGTCGAGGTCGTCACCCCACGTGAGCACGCTCATCGCGGATCCCAGGTCTCGATCCGGCACCCGGAGGGGTTTGCGGTGATGAGCGCACTCATCGAGCGCGGAATCATCGGCGACTACCGCGAACCGGAGGTGCTGCGGTTCGGGCTGACCCCGCTCTATATCGGGTTCACCGAGGTGTGGGACACCGTCGAGGCCCTGCGCGACATCCTCGACAACCACCTCTGGGACACAGACGCTCACAAAGTCCGCGGCGCCGTCACCTGATTACTACCTGACGGCGGCGCAGCAACCTGGCGCCAGGTATCTGGGCCGCCGTCGCCTGCGTTGGAACGTGGCCACTCAGGTGTCCGGAGCCGCAGAGGTTTCGATGACCTCGGCATTGACTCCGAAGTACGGTTCACCAACCTCATTTCGCGGGCGGCTGGCGACAAGCGTCTTGAGCAGATTGCTGCCCCGCTCCCCAGTGATCGGGTCGAGATCGAGGATGGCACACCGCGCGATCGGATCCCCGATTCGCACACGTAGCGCGCCGACGTCCGGCACGTTCACCGTCACATCCCGGCCTCGCCAGGTCTCTTCGATGAAGGGTTCGTCCGTGTCGAGGACGAGAGTGGCACGGAAGCGGGCGGCCTCATCTAGCAGCTCGTGGTGACCGGACTGATCGGCGAGTTCCCTCATCGAAGCGGTCGTGACGATCGACAGGCCAGCTCCGTAGATCACGTCTCCACGACGTGCGCGGGCCAGCCGCACCGGCTTTCCCAGCCACTCGGAGGCGAGTGCCGAATGCGGACCGTCAGTGAGTTCGAGGTCGACCGGTCGCTTCCAGTAATAGCAGGTCAGGCGCTCACCCGAGCCTACTGGCATCCCAGAGGCAGAGCGCCCGTCGGGCAGGGCGATCGTCAAAATGTCGTCGACGAGTGAGGTGGTCATGCGGATGAGCCGAGGATTCTGCACGGTCTTGAGCACCTGCGCTCGCTCGACATCGACGAAGCAGAACTCACGATCGCCGACCGGGCCGTGAACGTCGACGGCTGCACTCGGTCGGGCCTCATGCCGTGTGCCTTTGACGTGGGCGAACCCGAGCGACCGCACACCGAATTCCCGCGCAGAAGCAGGTGACGGCGGCCCAGATACCTGGCGCCAGGTGGCTGCGCCGCCGTCAGGTAGCAATTGGGGCATGGGGGTTGCGTCTTCCTGTGACGACGTAGGTTCCGATGGCCACCGCGCCGATCGCCAGGACCGTGCCGCCGATGATGACGGCTCCGGGGATCGTGGCGATCGTACCGAGCACTCCCACGGTGACTCCGGAGAAGGTCTGCATGCCGGGGCCGAACGTCGCATAAGAGCCGATGACGCGACCGCGGATCTCGGGCGGAGCCTCGAGCTGGATGATCGCCATCTCGGTCGACTCGGCGGTGATCTTCGAGACTCCGGCGATGACGAGCATGATCACGGCCACCCACAGGTGGGAGGTCAGAGCGAAGAGCAGTGAGCTGACACCCATCGCCGCAGCAGCCAGAGCAGCCGCAGCCGGAACGGCCTTGATCCACCCGGTCGCTTCGAGCCCGAAGCCGCCGAGCACCCCGCCGGCGCCCATGGCGAAGAGCAGCACGCCATAGGTGAAGTCGCTGTCCCCGCCGACCGGGTTGAGGATGTCGCCGAACACCGGCATCGCCGTCTGCAGCACCGCCCCGATCGTCGTCGAGGCGAGCGCGGCCAGCAACAGCATGCCGACGATCGCGCGATTGTGGCGGACGTCGATGAGCACCCGCAGCGACTGGATGAGAGTCGTCCGCGCGGTGCGCACTCCTCCGCTGCGCAGATGCCCGGTGAAGGGGGTGCGGATGAGGAAGATCGTCAGCGGCAGATAGAAGACGATGTTGATGAAGATGCCCCACGTGGCGCCGACCCCGAGCAGCAGAGCGGAACCGACGACGGGACCGAAGAGGATACCGAGGCTGCGGAACGTGGCATTGAGGCGGACCGCGCTCGGCAGCTCCTTCCGGTCGACGAAGTCATGGAGCATCATCTGCTCGGCCGGACCCCACAGGCATCCGGCGAGCCCGTGGATGACGAGCAGCACGCAGGCCTGCCACAGCTGCAGGGAATCGGTGAGGAATAGGATCCCCCAGCACAGGGACACGACCATGAACATGATCTGCCCGATCTGGATGAGGCGGCGGCAGTCGAATCGTTCGGCCAGTGACCCGGCATAGACGGACAGAAGCAGGAACGGCAGCCAGTGGCTGATGAGCTGGAACCCGACGAGCGCCGGGGATTCGAACTTCTGCCACAGCACCCAGTAGGTGATGACGTGTTCGATGTTGTCGCCCATCATCGCCGTGCCCGACCCGACTAAGTAGGGCGCAGTCTTCCAGCTGCGGAGCACGCTGAAACGTCGCGGACCGGCCGCACTGCCCGCGCCGGCTTGCCCCGCGCCAGCTCGTCCGGCGCCCACTTCATCGGGGTCCGCCTCGTCGCCGGGGTTCTGGGAGGTATCGCTCACTCCCCCATTCTCACACCCGCGGAACCGGCCGGCGTCGAGCTCTTGTCTGCTGGGATCGAGGCGAGGACAATGATCCTTGATCAAGGAGGATCACATGTCCACAGCTCAGCCGCCGACGTCCACCCGCCCGAACTCTGCCCTTGTCGTCATCGACGTCCAAAACGGCGTCATGCAAGCCAGTTGGAACTCCGAATCGGTCATTTCCACGATCTCCCATCTCGTCGACCGTGCCCGGAACACCGGCACTGAGGTGGTCTGGGTCCGGCACAGCTCCGGTGAGCTGCCGATCGATTCCCCGCAATGGCAGATCGTCGACACGCTCTCCCCCGCTGAGGGCGAAGCGATCATCGAGAAGACCCACGGCAATACATTCGAGGGCACGGACTTCGAGGAGGTGCTCGCCGGAAAGAACGTCGGCCACCTCATCGTCACCGGTGCCCAATCTGATGCCTGCGTGCGCTCGACCATCCACGGCGGATTCGCCCGCGGCTACGACGTCACGCTGGTCTCCGACGCCCACACCACCGAGGATCTCACCGAATGGGGTGCTCCCCCACCGGAGCAGGTGGTCTCACACACGAACCTCTATTGGGGATTCGAATCGGGTCCGGGTCGCACCGCGAAGGTCGAGGAAGCCGACAAGGTCGACTTCGGTGCTCGCTGACGGTGTCGCCCGACCCGGCTCGTTGGCACTGCTCGATCGCGCCCGCGCCGAGATCGACCGGCTGACTCCACACGCCGCCTTCATCGAGCAGCAGCAAGGGGCGATTATCGTCGATGTCCGCACCGAGGTCCACCGCGAGTCTGCTCCGTCGATCCCCGGATCCCTCGCCATCGACCTGACCGTGCTGCCGTGGCGTCTCGACCCCGGCTTCGATTGGCGCATCCCCGAGGCCGATCGAACCGATCGGCGGTGGATCCTCATCTGCCGCCACGGTTATTCCTCATCGCTGGCCGCGTGGAACCTGCGACAGATGGGTCTGACGAGCACTGCCGATGTCATCGGCGGCTTTGAGGCGTGGCAGGCAGCGCATCTGCCGACGACCGATGAGGCTCCCGACCGCCGACCGTAACCATGGGCTCACCCGCCCGCCGACCGTGACCACAACGGCGGCCTCCGAAACCTGGCATCATGGCCCCATGAGTGAAGACATCCGCAGCATCGAACTGACCCGCATCGCCGAAAACCACTACCGCGCCACCGCCCCGAGCGGAGCAAGCATCGAATTCGGCCGCGGCGAAGGCCTCATGACCCCCGTCGAACTGCTGCTGGCCGCCGTTGCCGGCTGCTCGTCGATCGACGTCGACACCGTCACCAGCCGTCACACCGAACCCACGAAGTTCGACGTCTCCGCGACCGCGGACAAGATCGACGAAGACGGAGCCTCTCGTGTGGACAACGTCCACCTCGACTTCGACCTCGCGTTCCCCGACGACGAGGAGGGCCGAAAGGCCGATGCCCGCATCGAACGCCTCGTCGGGCTCTCCCATGACAAGTACTGCACTGTCTCCCGCACCGTCGAACACCCCACGAAGGTCGACTTCAGCATCCGTCGCGACTGACGTCGCGATTCGTCACGGCAGATCCTTCGCCGAGGCGGACCGCCGTTCCGTACGGACGTGACCCTCAGCTTTCGGCGAGCCGCTTCTTCTCGACCTCGACGTCGAAATCGGCGGCCGGCCACTGCGGGTCGATGTCGACCAGGGCATCGAGCAGCAGCCGCTGCACGGCCAGCCGGGCGTACCATTTCCGGTTCGCGGGCACGACGAACCACGGGGTCGCCTCGGTGGAGGTGCGGTCGAAAACGGCCTGATAGGCGTCCATGTAATCCGGCCACAGGAGTCGTTCGTCGACGTCACCCGGGTTGTACTTCCAGTACTTGTCCGGCCGTTCGAGGCGTTCGGCCAGACGCTCTTTCTGCTCGTCCGGAGAGATGTGGAGCATGACCTTGACGATCCGCACTCCCGCCGCGATCAGTTCAGCTTCGAAGTCGTTGATGGCGGTGTAGCGGCGCTCGATCTCGGTCTCGTCGGCGAGTTCACGAACGCGGCCGATGAGCACATCCTCGTAGTGTGAGCGGTCGAAGACTCCGATCATGCCGGGCCCGGGCACGCGCGGTCGGATGCGCCAAAGGAAGTCGTGGGCGAGTTCCTCTTCAGTCGGTTTCTTGAAGGCGGCGAGCTCGACACCCTGCGGATCGACGGCTCCGACGACGTGGCGGACGATTCCGCCTTTGCCCGCCGTGTCCATGGCTTGCAGGACGAGGAGGACGGCGGGACCGGAGTCCTCGTCGTGGTGGGCGGCGAAGAGGCGCTCCTGCAGGTCGTTGAGCTCAGCAGACAGCGCTTCGAGATCTTTCTTCCCGCTCTTCTTGTCCCCGTCGTAGCCGGGGGTGGATTCGGGATCGACCTCGCCGAGGCGGAATCCCTCCCCAGCGCGCAGTAGTGGTGCAGGATCGGTCGTCCAGTTGCTCGTCGGCTCACTCATGCGTTCATCTTTCCAGGTGGGAAGGGCCGCGTCTATACCGACAACTCACCGCCGAGGCGGCTGCTGAGGTCCGTCGATACCCGGCAGCGGATTCTCATTCGTCAGTCCGCGCCGACGCCTGTCCGCAAGGTACCCCTGGTAGGCCGCATCGCGTTCGCTCGCAGTCATCTGCGGCTTCGGCTTGTCAATGACATTGCGCAGAGCCGCGAGCGCCGTCAGCACCGCCAGACCGGACAGCGCCACGGCCACCCAGATCATCATGACAAGCAGGCTCGGCGGGTTCTCAAAGACCTGCACACCGGCGAAGAAGATGAGGAAGGCAAATCCGAGATACGGTAACAGCAGCCACAGCGCGACTTTGTAGCCGCCGATCATCATCGGCATCATCATGCACGTGCTCCACGCCATGCCGCCGATGAAGAAGAGCAGAACGAGGAAGAAGCTCGCCGGATCGGCATTGAGTTCCGCGGCAACCGTTCCGGGAACGGCCCGCACGCCGAGAAAGAACGGCCAGACCAGCGCCACCAGGGAGACGATCACTGCGGAGGCGACCACGCCGAGGAGAATCAGCGGAATGAGACCCTCACGCCGGAACCCGTCATCCGGTCGTTTGTGCTCCATGAACAGGAACGGGAAGAAGAAGGCGAGGCCTGCGGCACAGATTCCCATCCACATCGCATCCGCTTCGATGATGTCGAAGTTGTTGCTGACCATCAGCCCCGTCGAGGCGAGCCAGATGAAGAAGGTGAAGAAAAGCGCACCGAAGAGGGTGAAGCCGAGGACGCGCAGAAAGTCGCGTGTCCACGTCGGGACCGGTTCCTCCTCGTGCAGCGGAAGCGGCCCCGGTGGCGGTGGTCCGGGCGGTGTCTCACTCATGATTTCATCGTCGCACACCCACAGGCGCCCCATACAGGCAGCGATGTGTCAGCCTCGACACCGCTGATTTCGACGAAGCGAGACACCGACGCCCTCAGTCCGGTTTCCGGAAAACCGACGGCAGCTTCTTCTTCACGCGTTGACCGGTGTCCCGGTACGACCATTGCCGCATCGGCTGCGGCACACGCCACTGCAGCTTCCAGGCGAGCATGCGGAAGCCGAAGGCGGCAGCCGCGATGATGAGTGAGGCGATGGCACCCAACAGTCCGGTCACCTCGGCGATGATCGTCAGCCCCGAACCGAACAGGGCGGGGATGAGGTAGAGGTCGGTGCCGCGGAAGATCGCCGGATCCTCACTGGCCACGGCATCGCGCATGAGTCCGCCGCCGCACGCGGTCAGCGCACCCATGAGCAGCGCCGCCGGATAGTTCGTCCCTGCGGCGAGCGCGATCGTCGTGCCGGTGACGCTGAAGAGGCCGAGGCCCATCGCGTCGAAGGCGACGATCCATATCCGTGCCCGGGAGATGTGGGAGCCGATGATGTAGATGAGCAGGGTCGCAATCACCGGCGGGGCGAGGTAGATCGGTTGGCCGATGGCGTTGGGCACCCGGTCGAGGAGCACATCGCGGATCATGCCTCCGCCGATGCCCGTCATCGTGCCCAGCACCAACCCGCCGGTGATGTCGAAATTGCGTCGCGCGGCCAGCAGCACTCCGGAGACTGCGAATACGAAAGTGCCGGTGAGGTCGAGGGCGAGGAACAGGAACTCCTGCAAGTTCACCTCCACCTCGGCTCCTCTCGTCGCTCCGTGCCCGGCCCGGTGCCGAGCGTCCTACCAGCCACTGTAATCCGCTTCGACATCCAGTGAGCCATTTGTCTGGTGTTCCGTTCCCCATCGCCGAGGCGGCCGCTAGGCTGAGGAGATGACGCAGCCGACGCTCATCCTCGTCCACGGCGCTTTCGCCACTTCCTTCTCTTTCGCCCCTCTGCAGGCCGAACTCGCCTTCCACGGAGTGCGCTCGGCTGCGGTCGACCTGCCGGGTCACGGTTTCGCCGCCACCTTCCCGCTCGGGTATCAGGCGCCTCAGGATCTCGCCCGGTTCACCTCGGAGCCGGGATCGATCAGAGGTGTGACCGTCGACGACAATGTCCGGGCTCTCGCCGAGGCGGCCGCCCGCGCCAAGGAGCACGGACCGGTGGTCATCGTCGCCCACAGCCGCGGCGGGGCCACGCTGACAGCCTTGGCGAATGCGCATCCGGAGCTCATCGACCACATGGTCTATGTCTCCGCATGGGCACCGGTGGACCTCCCGGCCGCCGAATACAATGCCGAACCCGAAATGAAGACCGTCGACAATGCGGCTCTCGCCCGGGCCCTGGCCGGTGATCCCGGGCAGCTGGGTCTGCTGCGCTGCAATTTCCGCCAGGCGGACCCGGTGGTCCTCGACGGCCTGAAAGCACTCTTCTGCGCCGACGTCAGCGATGACGAGTTCCGCATTTTCTTGGGCTCACTGCAGCCGGATGAGAACCTCGACGCGGGAGGCCCCGAACACCGGGCGCAGGCGGGCACGTGGGGGACGATTCCGCGTACGTTCGTCCGCCTCGGCGAGGATCGGAGCGTGCCGACCGCGATGCAGGATCGCCTCATCCGCGAAGGTGATGCGCTCACCCCGGACAATCCCTACCGGGTGCGCACGCTGGCGTCGTCCCACGTGGGATGGCTGATCCGCCCCGCCGAGGCGGCCGTGCAGTTGGCGCAGATCGCCGCCGACTTTGCCGCGGAGTCCGACAGGTAAAGCGCAGGCGCCGACGGAAGAGGCCCCGACCGTGACAGTCGGGGCCTCTCGTTCTCTGCTCAGCCGATTCAACTGAGCTGGAAGTTGTCCGGGTTCTTGTACGGTTCGATTTCGACGACCGGGGTGCCCTTGCCCATAAGCAGTTTGGAGATGGGGCAGCGAGCGTGGGCGCGGGCAGCGTACTTCTCGGCGTCGGTGTCCGAGACCCCTTCGATGGAGATGAACGCCTTCGGAGCGAAGTAGAAGCCGTTGCCGGAGGGTTCGTTGTGCAGCTCGACCTCGACGCGCACGCGTGAGAGCGCCTCGATCTCATTGACCGCGAGGACGACCTTGAGCGTCTCGCCGAGGCAGGTCGACCAGGCCATGGCGAGGAACTGTTCCGGGTTGTTGCCCTCTTCGACCCGTGAGGTCGGGGCGGTGGACAGGGTCTGGCCGTCTTCGACGCGCACCTCGCCCGAGGTGCCGCCGAGGTTCTCGACCTTCGCGGTGTAGATCGGGGCACTCGGGCTCTTCGGCTCATCCGCGTCTCCGGTCGGAGCCTGCGGCTGGGCGTATCCGGGTTTCTCAGTCATTGCACCATGCTACGACAGGCACGCAACAAGGTCACTGGCGTTTCAGTGAATGGTCAGTAACAAAACCCGCAGACCCATCCGCCGTCCCGGCGGCTCCGAATGATCACTATGAATCGGAAAACCCGTGCAACCCACCGTTTCCGCGGCGTCGTGGCAGGCATCGTCGCCACAGTCATGATGTTCGGTCTCGCAGACCTCATCGCGCGTGCCTTCACCCCGAGCGCCGCACCCCTGCTCACCCTCGGTCAGGCGATCATCCCACTTGCTCCCCCGGCGGCGATCAAACCCGTCATCGCCCTGTTCGGCGACAACGACAAACTCGTCCTCGTCCTCTCCACCGGCCTCGGTGCGATCGTCCTCGCCGGTCTCATCGGAGCCCTGGCGGTTTCCCGCCGGCGTCTGGCCACGACGCTGCTGGTCGTCGCCGGGCTCGTCCCCGTCATCGTCATCGTCCTGCGCCCCGAAGCGGGTGCCATCGATGTCATTCCCACGCTGATCGGCATCGCCGTGGGCATCACGGTCTTCCTGCTTCTGCTGCGCTTCGGGGTACCGACTTCCACCGCCGAGGCGACCGACAGTCCCGATGTCGCGCGCGGTTCTCGAACCTCGGAGCCCTTGAGCCGCCGCCGTTTCTTCGGCCTCGCCGGTGCCGTCGGCACCATCGGGGCCGTCACCATCGCCGCCGGCCAGACCCTCGTCTCCCTCACACAGGAAGCCGGAGCAGCGGTGGCCAAGCTGGTGCTGCCCAACCCCGCGAAGAAGGCGGCCGCGATCCCCGCCGCCGCGAGCACCGACCTCGACGGCACGGTCCCCTTCGTCACCGAAGCGAAGGACTTCTACCGCATCGACACGGTGCTCTCACCACCGGTCATCGACCCGGAACAGTGGTCCCTGCGCATCCACGGCATGGTCGAAGAGGAGGTGACCCTGACGATGGACGACGTCCTCGACCTGCCGCTGGAAGAACACCACATCACGCTCACCTGCGTGTCCAATCCCGTCGGCGGGGACCTCGTCGGCAACGCGACCTGGCTCGGATATCCCGTGCGTGATCTCCTCGCCCGAGCACGCCCGAACTCGCAAGCCGATATGGTCCTCTCCCACTCCTTCGATGGATTCACCGCCTCGACCCCGATCGGTGCACTGACCGATGACCGCGCCGCCCTCCTGGCGGTGGGAATGAACGGCGAACCGCTCACCCCGATCCACGGCTTCCCCGCCCGCCTCGTCGTTCCCGGGCTCTACGGCTTCGTTTCCGCGACGAAATGGGTGACCGAACTCGAGGTCACCCGCTTCGATGAGAAGACCGCCTACTGGACCGACCGCGGGTGGGATGCCAAGGCCCCCATCCTCGTCGCTTCGCGCATCGAGGTCCCCAAGCCGCTGGCCAAGGTCCCTGCTGGGGACATCCGAGTCGGCGGCACCGCCTGGGCGCAGCGTGCAGGGATCGACCGCGTCGAGGTCAAGCTCGACGACGGCGAATGGACGCAGGCGGATCTGGCCGAGGAGGTCACGATCGACACCTGGCGACAGTGGCGGACCGAATTCGCCGAGGTGGCCGCGGGGTCACATACCCTCACCGTGCGTGCCACGGACAAGGACGGCACAGTGCAGACAGCGAAACGTCGGGATTCGATCCCGAACTCGGCCACCGGGCACCACCACATCCAATTCCGCGTCGAATGAGCCCGCAGCCGCCTCGGCGAAGAGATTCTCAAGATTTCTTCCCCATCCACCCATCCGAACCGAGCACCGCGCCGAATACCCAGTACACAGCGAGCAATGGAGATCACTTCACAGCTGTGCGCGAATACGCATCACTGTTGATTAGGAGAAGAACAATGAAGACACTGCTTCGCACACGCACCGCCACCATCCTCTCGGCCGGCGCCATCGGTCTGTTGGCTCTGAGCGGCTGCGGAATGGATTCTGGTTCCGGCGGGGAGGAGTCCGGTTCGGAATCGGGCAGCTCCGAATCTCAGCCCGCTGACTCGGGCGAGTCCGAGATGCCAGACGAGTCCGGCGACTCCTCCATGGCCGATTCTGACCTCGTCGGCAAGGGCTGCTCGGCTTACGCCGAGGCGAACCCGGACGGGGCCGGTTCTGTCGAGGGCATGGGCCAGGATCCGGTGGCCACTGCCGCCTCGAACAACCCGATGCTCACGACCCTGACCAAGGCTGTCTCGGGCAAGCTCAACCCCGATGTCGACCTCGTCGACACCCTCAACGGCGACGAGTTCACGGTCATCGCCCCGGTCGACGACGCCTTCGCCGATGTGCCCAAGGACGACCTCGACGCCCTGGCCAAGGACTCGGACCAGCTGACGAAGGTGCTGACCTACCACGTGATCCCCGGACAGCTCTCCCCCGATGAGATCGCCGGTGAACACGAGACCGTCGAAGGTTCGAAGGTGAAGATCTCCGGTGAGGGCGAGGACATGAAGTTCGACGATGCCGGACTGGTCTGCGGCGGAGTCAAGACCGCCAACGCCACGGTCTACATGGTCGACGCCGTGATGATGCCCAAGAAGTGACCGGAGAGTCCACAGCGAGAGAACACCACGATGCAGTGGCCGGGAACCGATCAGCAGCAACAGGATCGGCTCCCGGCCGCTTTCGGTTCCTCGCCGGTTCGTGCGGCTTCAGGCGAACGTCGACTGACCGTCTCTGCTGCACACGCTCCCACCACTGCGCCCACCCCGCTCGACTCGCTCACCTGGGAAAGGTGTGATCGGTTTCTGCATGCATGGCATGATTGGGCAATGAGTTCTGATCACCAGCCGGCGGATTCCGCCGATCCCGGCGGTGCCCTGCTGATCCGCATCGCCGAGGGCGACCGGTCCGCATTCGAAGAACTGTTCACCACTCACTCCCGCATCCTCATGGCCGTCATCCTGCGAATCGTCAAGAGCCGAACACTGGCCGAGGAGGTCCTCCAGGACTGCTTCACCGAGGTGTGGACCCGGTGTTCGGGCTTCGACCCGGGGCGCGGCAGCGGACGGGCATGGCTGATCACCCTGTGCCGCAGGCGAGCCATCGACTGTGTGCGCAGCGTCCAGGCTCAACAGGACAGAGACTATGCGGACGGGCTCCGCACCACCGCCGAAGCAGGCGACCAGGTGGAGCAGACCGTCATCGCCCGTGCAGAATCGGACCGGACCGTCTCGGCTCTGCGGATCCTCCCGGATGAGCAGGCCGAACCGATCGTCATGGCCTTCTACCAAGGCATGACCCACACCCAGATCTCTGAGAATCTCCAGGTGCCCCTGGGTACCATCAAGTCACGGATCAGGGACGGAATGAAGAAGCTGCGAGAAGAGTTGGAGGCAAGCCGATGAGCGCAGATCGTGACTATCTGGCTGCCGGGCTGGCCCTCGGCGGGCTCAGCGACTCAGAACTCACCGAGGCTCAGGCGCTGGCCGATGCCGACGCCGACTTCCGGGCCGAAGTCGCCGCCTATGCCGACGTGATGGCCGACGCGGCCGAATCCGATGAACCGGTCGAGGTCAGCTCGGCGACTCAAGAGGCAATTCTGTCGATCCCCGAGAACTACCCCCAGGAGTCGGCACCGGAGACCTCACCCGCTGTCGAGCCTGAGACTTCGTCGGTCGCTGCGGAGGCCTCCGCCGATGAGCCGGCCGCTCCGGCATCGCTCGCCGACCATCGGGAGGCACGCCGGTCCGATGCCCGCGCAGAGGGCGCCGGCGAGTCACAGCCTCGCCGCAGTTCCTGGCTGCCCTGGGCGGCAGCTGCGGCGGCGATCGTCGTCGCCGCAGGACTCGGCGCCACCGTCTGGCAGCAGAATCAGCGACAGAATTCCTTGGAAGAGGACTTGGCGGCGACTCAGCAGCAGCTCGATGACTCCGCTCGTCTCATGGAGGCCAGTGACCTGAAGACGAGCACCGCAGACATGCCGGAGGGCGGCTCCGTCACCGTGCTCTCCTCCGAGAGCGAGCAGCTCATCCGTCTCAGTCCGAAAGACATCGGGCGGCCACCGGCCGGAAAGTCGATGCAGATGTGGGTCATCGGTGCCGACGGTCCGGAAAGCGCCGGTCTGATGTCGGACGATCCGGTGACCATTGCGGGCGAGACGTTCGCCTCGGGCAGCGTCTTCGGCATCACCGTCGAGCCCGAGGGAGGCTCGAAGCAGCCGACCACGGATCCGATTGTCGCCATCGACCTCTAGACTTCGTCAGCCAGTCGCTGGGAACCTGGGGAGAGACGCTCAGAATTCGCGCTCGTCTCCGATGAGTGCAAGCAGACCCGGGAAACGTGCATCGAGATCGCGTCTTCGCAGAGTCACCCCACTGCGGTTGCCTCGATCGACTTGATGCACCAACCCGGCTTCGCGAAGCACCTTGAAGTGATGACTGCGCGTGGACTTGGACACATCCAGGCCGAAACTCGTGCACGACCGTTCGTCTTCCTCCGCATCGTTCACCAAGTCTCGAACGACCTTTCGCCGATGCGGGTCCGCCAGCGCGGACAGCACCGCACCAAGTTCGATCTCGTCCGGTTCCACACATTCCATCACCAGAATCGGCCTCCTCAGAAATGATCAAGGTTCGACTTGCATCGTACCTCATCGCCGTGTCAGGCTTATCAGGTTCGCAATTGCTCGAACCTCCGTCTGCCATCGAATACGAGGAGTTTTCTGTGCCGCGACCAAGGCTTCTGCTGCTCGCAATCCTGCTCGCCCAATTCGTGATCCCGTTGTCCATCTCCGGAACTGCCGTCGCACTACCCTCAATTGCCGACGACCTGGGCTCGAATCCGGCACCGCTGCAATGGGTCGTCAACGGATTCAATGTGTCATTCGCGATCTGCACGATCGTGTGGGGCGCCTGCTCCGACCGGATCGGCTATACGCGCTCGTTTCGCATCGGCATCGTCGTCGCCGCTGCCGGTGGCGCGGTCAGCATGCTGTCGTCGAGCATCATCGTTCTGGATATCGGCCGCACCATTGCCGGCATCGGTTCGGCCGCCGTACTCACCGGCGCCGCCCCGATACTGAGTCATCTCTTCACAGGGAAGGCCAGAGCTCAGGCCTTCGCATTGTTCGGCACGATCAACGGACTTGGGCTCGCCGCCGGTCCGGCATTATCGGGGCTGCTTCTTGCCGTTTACGACTGGCAGGGCATCTTCGCCGGTCACACAATTGTCTTGGCCCTCGCTCTGCTCGGCTCCGCACGTCTTCCGCAGCTGGGAAGAAGCGCAACCTCGCTCCGCGAGATGCTCGACTTCTCTGCACTGAAGTCGCCACAGTTCCTCGCAATGACGCTCGTACCAATTGCGGGGGCAGTCGGCTTCGTCACCTTCTTGACCTATCTCCCCAGTGCGCTGGGAGCAACGCACGGGCTTCCGGCAGGAGCCACCGGAACCCTGATGCTGGTGATGACCATCCCTGTGCTGCTCTCACCGCTCCTTGTTCACCGGATCATGTCGCGCACAAGCATCTCGCCGACTCTCATTGTCGGCGCCTCATTCCTCTGCCTGCTTGCCGGGGGAATCGGTGTGCTTCTTCTGCTCCGTCCAGACATGCCAGTTGCCGTCAGTGTCGCTCCTATGGTCCTGCTCGGCCTGGGGTTCGGCCTTCCGCTCGGATTCGTCGATGCCGAAGCCCTCGCCGCAGTTCCTGCCGATCGGTCCGGTGCCGCATCAGGAGTCCTCAACTTGTTCCGCATCGGTTCCGAAGCGGTTTTCGTTGCCGCCTACGCGGCGGTGCTCACTGCTGTCGTCACTCGCGCGTTGCCCGGCCCATCCGGACAATTGATCGCCGCCGGCGGAACCGGGCACCCGTGGATCTACCACGACGGTCTCGTCGTTGCCGCGCTGACGATGATCAGCCTTGTCCTGATCCTGGGGATCGCGTTCACGGTTCTCACCAGAGCCGCCCACAACGCCGCCTACTCAGTGGCGACCGATGCCGTGCCATGATCTGTGCGCTCGGCAACTGATCGCTCCCCGGCGGTCTTCCGCCGCCTCGTTGATGCTGGTAGCGTCGGGACACCGACTCACACCGGGCGGCGAAGGAGCTGTTATGTCCGATTTCGAGTGGGATCCGGAGACCTATCTGGCGCTCATGGCCGAGGAGATCCCCGACTACCCGCGTCTGCAGACGGAAGTGGCGGCTGCGGCAGCGACAGGAGCGCCGACGTCGATCCTCGATCTGGGCATCGGCAGCGGGCTGACCGCACAGCGCGTTCTCGAAGCCCTGCCGGAGGCGAAACTGCTGGGCGTCGACGCGAGTTCCGAGATGCTCGCCGCCGCCGAGGCGACCCTCGACCCCGAACGCACCCGACTGCAGTCGGGTCGCCTGGAAGAACCGCTGCCGGACGGGCCCTTCGATCTGGTCATGTCCATGCTCGCCGTCCACCACCTCGACGGCCCCGGCAAGGCCGACCTCTTCGCCCGCATCGCATCGGTGCTCGAGACAGGCGGGAGGTTCGTCCTCGGTGATCTCGTCGTACCCGCCGACCCAGCGGACGTCGTCACGCCGATCGACTGGATCGACGACACCCCCAGTTCGCTCGATGAGCAGCTGACCTGGCTCGCCGAGGCAGGACTGACCACCCATATGCACTGGCAGCACCGGGATCTGGCCGTCGTCGTCGCTCAGAAGGACTGATCAGTTTTCGCCAGAGCCTTCGCCCCATTGCCTTCTCGCGGCGTCGAGATCCACACGAGTGCCCGGCACCTCACGGAACGACCCTCGGATGAGTCCTCTCAGCGCCTCGGCGTAGATCCCTCGCGCCGAAGTCTCATCGCGGCCGGAGACGATGCGACCGATGGAGCTGCGGGCAAGCAGGAGCACCGCCTCGGCGATGGATCGGGTTCCACTTTCAGGAATCGGGACGAGTCCCCAGACGGCGGCGACCGTCTCATAGATCCGAGCGATTCGCTCGATGTCCTCGGATTCGATCTTCGCCAGAAGCGTACCGACCTCGGAGGTGGGATCGTCGGCAGCGATCGCCTGGAAACGGACGAACGCACGCCACCGGTCTGATTCGAGGAGGATGTCGAGCTCTTCGTCCGCGGCCGAGCAGAGAAACTCAGCTGCGGCCTCGAGACGACCGGGAGTCGAACTCTCCGCGGCCCGCGCAAGCTCGAGCGCACGATCGGCGTTGAGGGTGGCCATCGCGTGCCCGCTCACGCACTGCTCGAGCGCAAAAGCGCCGAACGCCTCCTTGCCCCTCCAGATGCGATAGGCCGAGGCCCGAGAGACCTGCGCTGATTCGAGGATCACCTCCATCGGGATCTCGGGGCGCACCCCCACGCCATGTTCGGCGACGTAGTCGATGATCGCCTCGGATACACGGATGCGCGTATCAGCCTCACTCCGATGCGTGCGTGCCATCGCCCTCCTTCGATGAATCGACGAACCATCAACCCTTGACTTGATACATTATGTCTAAATAGAGTGACGAGTGCAATTGAGACACAATGTATCAACCAAATTCAGAACAGGACCGAACAATGAAGGCCATCCGCATTGCCGCATTCGCAGGCGGGACCGCCGCCGTCGCCGCGATCATCACGACCATTGCCAGCGCGGACCAGATCTCACACCTGCTCACCTCCGCGTACTCATACCCGAACCCATCCGGAACCAGCCTCGGCGAAGCGGCCTCATCGACGCTGACCTACCTGTTCGCGACCGCCGGGGTGGCAGTCCTCGCCTCTCTCATCAGCTTCTCGGATACCGTGTCCCAGTCTCGCGCTGGGCGATGGACCGGGGGCGTGCTGATCGCCGTCGGATTCGCAGTGGCGATCTTCAACGCCGCACAGCCGGAGTTCCCACCCGCCGTGAAGCTCGTCTTCTTCCTTCCGCCTGTCGTGGGAGCACTATGGCTCGGCCTGGCGACACGGAGACGCGCCGAGCCCCGAACGAGCCGAGCATTGTGACCCCCGCCTCAGCGACCGCCTTCGGGCACATCGGCGAATCCCGCGATGAGGACGTCGAGTGCGAATTCGAATCGAGCGGTTGAGGGTCGACGTGAAGCCGCACTGACCGCCTCCGCGAGACGCGGGAAGTCCGCCTCGGAGATTCCCTCGAGGTGAGCCGCTTGGCGCAGCTCGCCGCTCATGCCTCCGGCCGGCTCGCCACCCTCGGCTCGCACCACGCCTCTGCGGGCGGCCTTTCCAACCTCGGCATTGAGCGCGGCATGCATGAGAACGAACTCATGGATGGTGTAGATCATGTCGAGCCCGCGGCGAGCTGAGAACCCGGCGGCGCAGAGGAAGTCGACGAGTGCCTCCAACAGAGCAAGGTTTCCGGTGGTCACCGCCGGGCGGGTCATGACGAGATCGACGAGGTTCGGATGCTCGGACAGAGTGTTCAACTGCGACCGGGCGTACCCCCTCAGAACGTCGTCCCACGGTGATCCGGCGATTTCGACTGGCGGCACGGAAGTCGATATCTGCTCGACGACGGCGTCAAGCAGCGCACCCTTGTTCGGGAAATGGTGGTAGAGCGCCATCGCCTCGACCTTGAGTTCGGCGCCGATCCTGCGCATCGACACAGAGGCCAGACCTTCTTCGTCGGCAATGGCAATCGCGGTCCTCACGATCGATTCCGGCTTCAGACCAGCATGCTGGCCCCGCGTACGCGCCGCGCCGGACTCGCTCCGCCTGCCGCTCGAAGTCGCACCTGCTGCGCGATCACTTCGCTTCACCATGGCCGCCTCCCTCACGAACTCTCGGGTTTTCCTCCATTGACCTGCTCTACAGCGTAAAACTAGCATGAGAACCACGGTTTACGCTGTATAACACAAGAGAAAGGGCACCATCATGAATAGGCAGTATTCTCGTTCGACCTACGTCGCCCTCTGGGTCGGACTCGGACTCACCGTACTGGCCATCGTCAGCGCACAGCTGGGCAGGCCGCTCATCGGCGAACACATCCGCAGCGGCTACCCATCGATGCCCCAGGATGAGATCACGTCAGGCGTGAACTTCTACGCCGCGTCCTTGACCATCGTCGGTGTGCTCGGCGTCCTCGGCTGGGTCGCAACGATCTGGCGAGCACATCGGGGCAGCCGAAGGATTCGGTGGGCAGCCGTGGTGCTCGCTCTCACCGGCACCTCGGTCGCGGCATTCGCCCTTCTCGTCCGGGACACTTCGGGAGACACCGGACTGCCGCCGCTCATCGGCACGATCGGGCTCCTCCCCTGTGCGGCAGGGCTTATCGCGGTCGTCCTCATGTTCACCCGAGCAGCCACCTCGGCGAACAACGATCCACGACCCCTGCACCGCTCACCACGCGCACGAACAGCATGAAAGGAAGAACCGTGACACACTCCATCAGCTCCCAGACTCACACCCGACACGACTTGGCCGTGGCGGTACTCGAGGCCCACCGGGCAGGCCTGCCCGGCATCATCGCCGAGGTGGTCGACCACGGAGAGATCGTGTGTGAATGCGCAGGGTTCGCCGAGGTCGCAGCGAAGACGCCGATGACGCCCGAGCTCCACCACCGGGTCGGCAGCATCGCAAAGACCTTCACGACGGTGACATTGCTGCGGCTCGTCGAGAAGGGGATCATCGACCTGGACGCCCCGATCGGCGGCTACCTCCCCGAGCTCGTGCCCGGAACTCGCGGGGAGGCGATCACCGTGCGGATGCTCGCGAATCACACGAGCGGACTCAACGAATACCTACCCGTCATCTATGACTCGCTGCGGGCGTTTCCGAACCTGGCGCAGACGAGTCCGCGCAGCCTCATCGAGCAGCAGTTCACCCGCTTCGACCGACGAGAGCTCATCAACATCGGCGTCGGAGCTCCTCCCTCAGGCGAACCCGGCGGCCTGCCCGGCAGATACTCGAACACGAACTATCTGCTCCTTGCCGAACTCATCGAGTCCGTCACCGGCACTTCTGCCGAAGAGCACATCCGCTCCGAGGTCATCGAGCCTGCCGATCTCCCCGACACCTACTTTCCGGTCGGGTCCGTGCTGGCGGCTGCGCATACTCATCTGTACGAGTCGTGGTTCGGCATGGCCGATCCGCCGGTCGACCTCACCGACTGCGACATGTCGTGGGTGGGTCCCGCCGCCTCATTGGTGTCGACGACGGCCGATCTCAATCGGTTCTTCGGCCTCCTCATCGACGGTCAGCTGCTTCGACCGGAATCGCTCGAACAAATGCAGAGCACAGTTCCGGTGATCTCGTTCGAGGGCACGACGATCGAATACGGGCTCGGCCTGCACCGACGCGAATCCGACGACGGAACCGTCTGGTGGGGACATGACGGTTCGGTGTGGGGCGGAGGAGCGCTCACATTCACCCGGGCGGACACAGGCAAGCAGGTGACGGTGTTCACCAATCGTCAGCGCTGGAACACTCTCGATGAATCCGGGCGCCCGCAGCCGCATCCGATCGACGCGGCGTTGGCTCGTGTCGTCACAGGGAGCATGGGCTGATCCGGTTGCCGGCAGCCGCCCGGTCCCGCACGCTCAATCCCTCCACCGACTGCCGGAGCCGCGGCATCTGATTTCCCCACTGCGGCGGATACCGGCCGGGCACGTCACTGTCTAAGCTGGAAGGATGACGGAGGACAGGACGAGAGAACCACGGACCTCGGCACGCCTGTCGGCCGCGGCTCGCAAGCCGAACCGGTCCGACCTCTGGCTCGTTGCCGCCCTCACCTTCGGCTCGCTCATCTTCGCCGTCCTCTATGAGGGCAGCGGGTTCTGGGAGTTCAAAGCACCGCTGTGGGTTGTCTGCGTGCTCTCAATCGCAGTCACCGTTCCCCTGCTGTGGCGTCGTCGTTTCCCGAATTTCGTCGCATGGTTAATCACCACGCTCTACGTCACCGCGCAGATCCTGCAGATGATGGAACCCGGTGTCTCTCAGATCGTTCTCTTCACATCGGTCTACGCGATCGGCGCGTTTCGCTACAGTCAACGCGCAGCTTTCATCTCACGCTGTCTGCTGTGTCTGGCAATTCTCATCTATGTCATCGTCTCGGCGGCCCTGCAGTTCCAGGATCTCGGCGACCTGACTTTCGTCCAGTTCGCCGCGGCTACCGGGGTGACTTTCCTGATCAACACGGTCTTCTTCGGCGGCGCGTGGCTCTTCGGCAACCGCGCGTGGAAGCAGCGTCGACTGCTCGAGGAACTCCGCGCGGCCAACGAAGAAGTCCGCGAGCAGGAACAGCAGCTGACTCGGCAAGCCCTCGACCTCGAACGCGTGCGCATCGCGCGGGAACTCCACGATGGAGTCGCCCACCATATCGCCGGGGTCGGCATCCACGCCGCCGCTGCACGTCGCAGCCTCGAGAAGAACCCCGACAAGGCAAAGGAATCGCTCCAGGTCATCGAATCCTCGACCCGCGAGACCGTCGACGAACTCCGTGCCCTCGTCTACACGCTGCGCGACACGGACTCGTCGACCGACGTCACCGCCGCCACGGACGCCACAGCCGCGTCCGGTGGCCAAACGGCTGAAAGACCGGCCGACACGGCTACGGCAGCTTCGACGAAAGGCAACCCCGGCCTCGGCGACCTTCCGGAACTCATCGAATCAGCCCGACGATTCGACCAAACTGTCGAGTACACGACGATCGGGGCCCCTCGCCCGCTCACTCCGATCACCGAGATGTCGATCTACCGCGTGATTCAGGAATCCCTGACCAACTGTTCGCGCTACGCGGGCGCCAGCGCCGAGGTGGATGTGCGGCTGCGTTACGGCAGCACCGATCTCGAGGTGGAGGTCAGCGATACCCGTTCTGCCGGAAGGCCGGCATCAGCAGCACCCGACAGCGTCCAGGCAGACTCCGGACTTCGTTCCACGAGCGAAGGGCTCGGCCTGGGTATCGTCGGCATGCGAGAACGTATGAATGCTCTCGGCGGCAGCCTCGAGGCAGGGCCGAAATCCCGCGGCGGCTGGATCGTGCGCGCGCGGATCCCCTACCCTCGCAGCACCGCAGGTCACTTGTCCCCCGAATCTCCAGCGAAGGCATCCACATGATCCGCGTCCTCCTCGTCGACGACCAGTCGATGGTTCGCACCGGTTTCCGCACGATCCTCGAAAGCGAGGACGGCATCGCTGTCGTCGGCGAGGCTGAGAACGGGCAGATCGCCATCGACAAGGCACTTGAGCTCGCCCCGGACGTCATCTGCATGGATGTGCAGATGCCGGTCATGGACGGGCTCGAGGCGACAGAGGAGATCGTCCGCCGCGGGGCAGCCGGAGCCGTTCTCATGCTCACAACCTTCGACCGCGACGACTTCCTCTTCCAGGCTCTGGCCGCAGGGGCCAGCGGGTTCCTTCTCAAAACCGCCGAGGCCGAACAGCTCATCGACGCCGTCACCGCCCTGGCCGCCGGAGACGGCCTGCTCTCCCCCGAGGTCACTCGGCGAGTCATCGAACGCTCTGTGTCCACCCCGGAACCGGCCACCACCACGGCCCCGGAACTCGAGTACCTCACCGACCGGGAGCTCGAGGTGCTGCGGCTGGTGGCGACCGGGGCCAGCAATTCCGAGATCGCCGGGAATCTCTTCGTCGGTGAGGCGACCGTGAAGACGCATGTGTCGAACCTGTTGTCGAAACTGGGAATCCGTGACCGCATCCATGCTGTTATCTGGGCGTACGAGAACGGGGTGGCGAAGATCGGGGGCTGAGGCCATGACCGTGATATCTCACCAGTCGAGACCGCGGCGACGACGGGAGTAATATACTGGCCAGCGGACCGCCTTTCGGCGGTTCGCCGCTCCCCAGATGACCCCACCACTGCGTTCACGGTCGAACCGACGCATCACAGCTCATCCCCCTTGGCTGTGTCACTGCGACGACCGGAAAGGTAGCATCCGATGCACAGCTCGGACGATTTCGTCCCCGTCGACCCCGCCTACGACCGTCTTGTGCATTTGGCACCGACGCGCAGCCGGGAATCGAACCAGATCCTCGACCTGCTCCGCTCCGGTCGCTCCGTCATCGTGGTCTGTCTGACCGGCGACGGCGCCCTGGATTTCGGACGGTCGCTGGCTGTTGCTCTTGGTCGTCCCGATCAGTCCCTGCTGCGGATCAGTGCCCACACCACTACCGAGGAGGTCGCGGAGTTCGTCGACGCCGGCAGGATCGCCGGGGGACCGAGGATCATGAGCGGGGCCCACCTGCTCACGGGCGACACCGCGCCCGTGATCGACCAGGCTCTCCACGTCTCTCGAGTACCGGTGGCCTACCTCGTCGATGGTGATCTTCTGCGCACGGTCCATCAGGGCGGCAACAGCGTGCTCAAGCAGATCGCCATGAGCTGGAGCGCCGGTGAAGTCGATCGCATCGATCTGGCGCCGCTCACCGGCAGCGAATCCATGGCACTCGTAGCGGGTCTGTCTGCGACGACTCCACTCGATGACCTGCAGCTGCGCACTTTGGCGGCACTGTGCGGAGGCAGACCCTTGGTCGCGGCCGACCTCGTCGCCTGGGCAGAAGAGGACCCCGACCGAGTTCCCCGCCATTACCCGCACGCCAGCTTCGATACGCCGTTCTTCGGCACCAGGGTGCTGTCGCGACTTGCTCCGCTGTATCCGCGGATGCCTGATTCCACACTCATCGCTGCTCGCCGCCTCGGCGATCTCAGCCCCATGCCCACCCGAACAGCCAAACAGCTCTTCGGGGATTCGGCTGTCTCCCGCCTTATCGACCTGCGTCTGGCCCGAGAGTTCGAGGTCAGCGGTCAGCCGTCCGTGGCGGTCCCACCTCTGCACATCGGTGCCATGGCCAACCAGCTCATCGGAGAAGCCGATTCCGCGGACGAGGAGAAATTCAATCGTCGGCTCGCGATCCTGTGGCAAGCCGGCTATCCGGTCGGTGAAGCTGCGGAGATCGGTCTGGCTCGTGATGTCATCGGTGAGAGCCGCGAGATCGACCGCTCCGATGCAGTGCTCTTGCTCAAGGCGGCGCGCACACTCAATCGGCTCGGTGACCCGATGGAGGCATCGATCATGCTCCACCTGGTTGAAGATGTGGCCCGGAACGATGCGCCGATGTTGCTCGAATGGGAGCTGCAGACGATCACAGCCCGACTCCTCAGCGGCGATCGAATTGGAGCGATCGCCCTCATCAGATCCGGTGTCGAGCACGGACCTCTGGGCTGCGAGCGCGAACCGGTTCTGCTCGAGCTGCTCTTCACTGCGGCCGCGGCACTCGCAGGTGAACCCGAGCTTCCTCAGTGGTGGACCGATCACCTGCGAGACGAAGTCGATCCGGTCATTCCGGGTATCGCGAACCTCGTCACCTCGTTCGCCGGGAGTGGCATGACCCGCCTCGATGACGCTCGCGCGGTCGCCGATTCTCAGTCAGCGCCGGATGCTCTGCGCTTCGCCGCATATGCGGCTCTGTGCCAGTACCACCTCAAGACGGACAACGCAGAGGCACTCATCGCAGCTGCTAAGGAAGGCTACGAATACTACGTCGGACTCACCGGCGCCAACCCCAGGTCACTCACGGGTTTCACCTACACCATGGCCTGGTACTTCATGGTCGGAGCGACGGTGAATTGCCTGTTGGCCGGAATCGAACCACAGCGATCTGAACTCATCACCCGTAAGCTGCTGGAAGCCGCGAGCGGGGCCTCAACCCACAGCGGCTGGCAGCTGAATGCGACGGCATCCTGGTGCATCGGCATCCAGCGCCTGCTTGATGGAGAGACCGATCTGGCCGCACGGGACTATGCGGCCGTCGCAGCCACTGTCACCCCGGCACTGCTGGCGGTGGGATGGGGATTGCGCGACACCCTCGGACGGTGGCAACGCAGCAATGCGCCGTACTATCGCCCGACGTCGGGCGATGGCTCGGTTCCGACGCAGGGCTATCGCTTCCACGATGGATTAGCCGCCTTCCTGCTGGGACCCGGGGCGTCGAATCCCGGCCCGATGCCTGCGTGGATGCGTACCGTGTTCGCTCATGCGCACGTCCTCGACGGCACCATCACCGCCGCCGAGGCGGTCCAGAGTCTTCCGGACGAATCCACCGACCTGAATCTGCCCGGGCCGCGTGCCGCGCGGCGGCATCTCGATGCCTCGGCCGCTGAGGACGCCGAGGCGCTCCTGGCCGCCGGTCTGGAACTGCGGTCCGTCGGCTACCGGGGTGCCGCCCGCCACGCCTTCGCCGAGTCCAGGGCTCTGTTCCTCGCTCAACGTCTCAGTTCCCGCGCACGCGTGGCCGGCGAGGCACTCGACGCGCTGCGACAGCGGGCTGCCACGCCTCCGGAAGATCCGCAGCCACTTGAGGACACCGCGATCTCCGATGCTGCGGCTCCAGCCGTCACCCTGACCGAACGGGAGCTCGAGGTGTGCCGACTCGTCGCCGAGGGACTGACGAATGTGCAGATCAGTCAACGCCTGGTCCTGTCAGTGCGCACTGTCGAGTCACATGTGCTGCAGGCTCGAGCGAAGCTCGGTGCCGAACGGCGCCGCGACATTCCGAAACACTTGCTCAAGCTCCGCGACACTGGCCGGATCAATGCCGTGGGAAGCGCGAAGGCTTAACCCTCGTCGAACGGGCCTGAGCGTCCGCCTCGGCGGGGGTATCGGTCTTCGGCCTCTCGCCCTTCGGGCGGACCGGACGGCCTGACCACCAGACGTAGATTCCGGCTGCCACGAGACCCGTACCCATGATGACGATCCACCAAGGGAAGCCGGGCAGGTCGGATTCCGCGAGCCCGGATTCCTGGTCTGCGGCCGGGGTCGGGTACACGCGTTCAGCGGTGACGAGGATCCGTTGGGAGTTGATGCCCAAGGGCGTGCAGGTAACGAGCGTAACGAGGTCGCGGTCGGAGATCGTGCCCAGAGATTCGGTCTCGTCCGGGTCGACTACTTGGGTGCGAACCACCTGGTAGCTGAGCACCTGTCCGAACGTCGTCAGGGTGAATCGGTCGCCCTTGCCCACCTTGTCGAGGTTGGTGAACATGGTCGCGTCGGCCAGACCTCGGTGGCCGGTGATGACCGAATGGGTGCCGTCCCCGCCGACAGGCAGACTCGTGCCCTCGAGGTGGCCGAGCCCTTTGAGCAGGGTCGCGTCGTCGGTGCCGTGGTAGACGGGCAGGTCCACATCGATGGAGGGGATCCGCAGACGGGTCATAACTCCGGGTCCACCGTCGTCGAGCACATCCTCGTACGCTGGGGCACCCTCGGCCGAGGTCCCTTTCCCCGAAGGCAGCCGGTGGTTCGACTCCAACTGCGCACCGGATTCGAGAGCCTGGTTGTACTTGTGGGCGAGCGCGATCTGACGGGCGTTTTCGACTTTGTCGCCCTCGGTCGTCGTCGCCGATTTTCCGATGATCTTCGACTGGTCGAGCTGGGAGAACCACGCTGCCGCACTCGGGTAGGTCCAGATGCTCAGTCCGGTCAGAGCGATGAGCGCGATGACGAGGGAGAGAATCGGCACGCGCCAGCGGCGCCCGTCGGGGGACGGACGCCGCGTGGACGTGCCCGGCACGGCAGCCTCGGTGGAATGCCTGCCCTCAGGTGAGTGGATCACACCTGGTTCTTGCGGCGGTTGGCTGCGACGACGCCTGCACCGCCGGCGATGAGCATGAGGCCGATTCCGGCGATCATCGCGAGCAGCTTGCCGTCAGCACCGGTCAGCGGCAGTTCGGGGTGGCCCTGCTGGGTGTTGGCGAACTCGTACTTGACGGCTGCGGTGGTGGCGCCGGCCTTCACGGTCACCTCGTTGAGGGAGTCATCGAGGATGTAGCCGGTCGGAGCCTTCGTCTCCTTGACCCAGTACTTCTGCGTGGTGTCATCGTTGTTGCCGACCCACAGTGTGATCGTTGCAGTGCCGTCAGCCGCGGTCTTGACCGAGGCGACCTTGTTCTGTCCGTTCTTGTCGGAGAAGATGTCGAACTCGGCTCCGGCGAGAGTGTGTGCCTTGTCGCCGGCGACGTGCTTGATGATCTGCAGCGAGCCCCAATTCGTGCTCACGGCCGGGGTCTCGACGGTCGAATCGTTGGTGTTGACGAGCGCAGTGTTCTCGATGGTGCCATCACCCTGAGAGGTGACCTTCGTGGTGATGGTGGAAACGACCTTCTGACCGGCAGTGAGCTTGCCGAGTCCGACCTTGGTGAAGTTGATCGTCACGGTCTGACCGTCCCTGACGATGTTGTAGTCGGTGCCTTCGGTGAAACCGGCCACTTTGGCAGATACGAATTCCAGGCGCGAGTCGAGCTGGTCGACGATCGAGAACTTTCTGTAGCCGTTGTTCGCGGCCGGGACCGGCGCGGTGATCGTCCAGTCGACGGTCGAACCGATGACGGGCGCAGTCGGGTTGGAGACTTCCTTCGTCGGCTGCGTCTTGTTCACCGAGTTCTTCGGGTAGACGTTGACGTCATAGAGCCATTTGCCGCTCGACTGCGACAGCGGCAGCGTGACGAGGAATGGATCCGTGGTCGAGGTCGCGTTCGTCGGAGCCTTGGTCTCTTCCACGAGGTAGAGACCGAGCGGCAGACCTTCGAAGGTCGCGAGTCCGCCGTTTGCGGTGGTCTTCGCGATGCCGTTGCCCAGCGAGAATCCGCCGGCCTTGACCTCGGAGGCCTTGAGCCCGCTGATGAGGTCCCAGCCTTCAGGGGTCTTCAGGTCGATGGCCTGGCCGCCCTTGGCCGTGACCTGCTTGACAGTGAACTCGGCGCCGTCGAGTGGGGTGCCGAGGTTCGAGGTGTCGGTCTTCACCGAGCCGTCGCCACCGTCGGTGCCGTAGGCGCCGTCGTACTTGTGAACGATGATCGAACCGGAGCGACCGGTGTCGATGTTGCCCACGTTGCTGTCGGCCTGCGCCGTGCCGGTCATGCCGAGCACGCTCAGCGAGGCGATCGCGGCCACCGCGGTCAGACGCCGCAGAAGACCCAGTTTCTTAGTTTTCATTGTTTCCCTTTCAGTGCTTCCGGTTCCTGCGGCGCAGGCCCTTGAGAAGTGCGATGGCACCGGCGGCTGCGAGCAGAGCTGCTCCGCCGATGAGGTAGATCTGGCTTCCGGTTCCACCCGTGAGCGGCAGCGCCACCTGGGGCTTCTGCTCGTTGGTGTACGACCCGAGCGACTTGTCGAGCTCGGATCCGGAGACCGTGAACGTGTGTGGTGTGTCGTCGAGGAGGTATCCGGCCGGGGCCTTCTTCTCCGTCAGCGTGTAGTCGCCCCATTTGAGGCCGGTGACCGAGAATTTCCCTGCTGCCGGATCCTTGTCCTGACCGGTGCATTCGCTCGCCGAGGCGGCTGCGCAGTCCTCGATCGTGAGCTCGGACCCGTCGGGTCCGGTGAGAGTCCACACCGAACCCTTGAGAGCGGTGCCGGATTCGTCGGTCTTGCCCCAGGTCACGGCACCGGTCTTCGCGGTGTTCGTGACGGTGCAGGTGACATCGTCGCCGGACTTCAAGGTCACCGAGCTCTTATCGGAGGTGACTGTTCCGGAGCCGGAGGACGGCTTGCACACCCAGTCGGAGGCTTCGTAGCCCTTCAGAGCGCCGGTTTCGGAGAGAGCGTACTTGCCCGCCTTCACCTTTGCCTTGGTCACTTCGATCGATCCTGTCTTGCCTTCGATCGTCTTGTTGCCCGAGGCGGCATCGCCCGCGGCTTTGAGCGTCCAGTCGGTGTCCTTGGAAGTGCCGGCGGCGGCCTTGTTGTCGACCTTCTTCACTAGGGTCAGTGCGGTGTCGCTGACCTTGTTGAGGTAGGTGCAGTCGACGTTGTCGCCGGGCTTGATTCCCGTGAGGTCGGTGCTCTTGTCGCTCGTGAGCTTCGTGGTGGTCTTGGACCCGTCGATTCGAGTGATGTCGCAGCTGCCGCTCTTGAACTCAAACCCGTCCTGCTGGGTCTCCGAGATCGCCACGGTAGCCCGGCCGGTGGTCTTCGAGAACTTCAGCCCCCATTTCGCATTGCCGTTCGCGTCGGTCTTCTGCGTGGCTGCCGTCGGGGCCGAGGTCACCGAGTCGGTTGTGGCCGTCGCTTTCGCGCCAACTGTCCAGTCCTTGCCCGGCTTCTTGTTCTCACCGTTCTCGTCGACGACGTCCTTGTGGATGGAGACGTTGGCAGTCAGCGGAGCATTGGTAATCGTGCAGACGACGGCGTCGCCGGTGTTCGGGATGGTGACTGTGCCCGAGGTTCCGGTACCGGAGGAACCCGAAAGTGCCTTGCCATCGACGGCGCACGAGTAGGTGCTGGCGTAGTTGCCCAGGTCGGCACCTGTGGCAGCGGATTCGGAGAAGACAATCTCGGCGCCGCGCTTGGCGGGCAGTGGTCCGACGATCTCGTCCTGGATCCCGGTCTGAGTCCCAGTGGTTGTGGTGGCACCGAGTTCCGTGCTGCCCTGCTTAAGGGAGAGACCGAACTGATCGCTCGATTTCGCACGCCCGCCCTGCACGTCCTTCTGAAGAGTGATGGTCGCCGGCGAGGAGCACGACGCGAGGTCGGTGCTCGACCAAGATCCGCTGGCAAACGACTGTTTGTTCGACCAGTTGGGCATGTCGTAGCTCGTGATGGTGTCGCCGGTACCGAGATACGCCTTGCCGGCGGCGTCGAAGGACACGCCATTGACATTGGAGTTCGTCGTGAAGCCCGCGGACTTCGACGAGGAGATGGTGCCGCCGTTTGCCTTCGCCAAGTTGGCCGAAGTCACTGAGAAGACGGTTGTTGTGGTTCCAGATCCCCTGACGATGAAGAGGTTTCCGTTGGTATCGAAGGCGATGTCACCGTTGGCCGCGCCACCGGAGTCGGCACTCGTATCGATGGTGCCTTTGTAGGTTATGGCATTGGTCGAGGCGTCGTAGACATAGAGCCTGAATGACGTGCCGCTGCTGGTGTAGCCGCCGAAGTAGTACCGTCCAGTGGAGAGATCAACCGCCCCGCCGATGAAACCGATTCCGCTTACGGTCACTGATTTGCCCGTTGACGCCCACTTGCCCGTGCTCGAGTTGAACCTGTAGACGGTAAGACCCGTTTCCGAACCCAACCAGTTGAAGTTGCGCTCATAGGCATAGACTGCAGAACCGTCCGTTCCAATGCCCAGTCCGTTGAAGTTGCTGACGCCACTTGCAGCATCGCCAACATTCTTTGGCGATCCGCCAGAGATTTCACGCATCTGCCCCGCCTGTGACACCGAATAGACGACGCCCGGCTCGCAGGTGATCGAAACGGGTGCCGCCTGAGCCGGAGCGGCTGGCAGCACAATGGCGCCGCCGGCAGCAACCATGAGCACAGCTGTGAGTGCAGCCCACCAGGCGCGCACGCGCAGACCTAACAGGGTCATACATTCCTCATTTCGAAGTCGAGCAGGATATTTCAGCTCGCTTCGAATCCCTGACCGCGCACGACTAAGTGCGATCAAGTTCGGGGATGGGGAGATAAGGAGCTGGTCGAACTCCTCCAAGCTATGGAATTGCAGACTCAACTACATTGCTCAGACCCCGCTCTTCAGCAATAGACAGGTAGTCCGGGGCCGCCTGAGTAGTTTCGGTTTCGACTACTCAGTAGCTCGACTTTCAATTACTGAAGCATCTGCCCGGCCGCCGGAACACGGACCGATGGCGCGCGGCGAGCAGTCAGTCGCCGACGCTGCGGTCGATCATCTCGCGCACGATGTCCGCGTGTCCCGCGTGCCGGCTGGTCTCCAGGATCACGTGCAGGTACACCCACCGCAACGTCAACTTTCCGCCCGGCGGTACGTAGTCGAGGCTGTGCTGGGCGGCGATCTCTCGGGAGCGGTCGCACTCCTCCAGGTAGGCACCGATGACATCGTGCAGCTTCTCGTCCGGCTCCAACCGCAGGTCGGCCTCAGGGTCTGCGTCGGTCCACGGCGGTGTGGGCAGTTCCGCGGCGGGGATCTGCCCGATCTGCTCAGCGAACGCTCCCAACTCCACCCAACGCAGGTGTTTGATCAAGCCGCCGAGGCTGGTGCCGCTCGGCACTGGGCTGCGCCGAGCATCCTCCTCCGACAGGCCGCTGACTTTGCGCACGACGGCGTCGCGCAGATAATCCAGGAACGTCTCAAGCTGCTCGCGCTCGCTGGCGGCGACTACGCTGCCGAGGATCTCACTCGGTCTCGTCATAGCCTGAATGATACTCGCGTACCGAACCACGCAACAGGGGATATTCGGAGTCTTCGCAAGCGCCGACCGACCCCGATTGCACCCTCGATCGCGAAGAGCCGCGATCCCCCTCACGCAGGGTACCGAATTCACCCTCAAGACTGATCCGCTCAGGCCGGTCTCCGCATAGCGTTGAAGCATGATCACCTTGGAGAACATCAACCGCAGCTTCGGAGACAAGCAGGTGCTGCACGACCTCAGCTTCGACATCGGCGACGGCCGGATGACAGGCTTCGTCGGTTCGAACGGCTCCGGCAAGACCACGACCATGCGGATCATCCTCGGCGTCCTTGCCGCCGATTCCGGGCGCATCCTCGTCGACGGCACCCCTATCACCGCCGGCCACCGCAGCGCGATCGGCTACATGCCTGAGGAACGCGGCCTCTACCCCAAGATGCCGATTATCGATCAGCTGGTCTACCTCGCCCGCTTCCACGGACTCACCCGCCAAGCAGCGAAGAGGCGCGGGCTCGAGCTCCTCGATCAGCTCGACCTCAAGGGCGAACCCACCGACACCCTTGAATCAGTCAGCCTCGGCAATCAGCAGAAGGTCCAGATCGCCGCGGCTCTCATTCACGACCCGCAGGCACTCGTCCTCGACGAACCGTTCTCCGGCCTCGACCCCGTAGCCGTCGAACGCACCCTGGGCGTCCTCACCGACTTTGCCTCCTCCGGCGCTCCGGTCCTCTTCTCCAGTCACCAGCTCGACCTCGTCGAACGTCTCGTCGACGACCTCGTCATCATCAATGACGGCCGCCTCGTCGCAGCTGGCACCACCGCGGAACTGCGCCGTCAGCGCAGCCTGCCCGAGTGGACGCTGCAGACGGATGCGGACCTCGGCTGGGTGCGTGGTCTGCCCGATATCTCCGTCGTCGAACTCGACGGAAATTGGGCCCGGTTCACAGCCCCGAACGCCGATACTGCCGAGGCGGTTCTGCGCAAAGCGCTCACCGTCTCATCGGTGTCGTCCTTCGCTCCGCATGAAGTCGCCCTCAACCGTCTCTTCCAGGAGGTCACGCAGGCATGAGCACCACAGATACGACCACCGCAGCCGACAGCACCCGCAAGGCTCCAGTCAGCACGAACCGAGCCGGTTTCACCACTGCCATGGGCCTGGTCATCGAACGCGAGATCATGGTGCGAATCAAGTCGAAGGCGTTCATGGTTTCGACGATCCTGAGCATCGTCCTCTTCGGCGTCCTCGTCGGGGTCTCCGGGGCGCTGCCCTCTTTGTTCTCCTCCACGGACAAGGTGGCGGTCACCTCGGCGGGAGCGAAAGCCGTCGAGGGGATCGACGATATCGAGACCGTCGAAGTCGCTGACGTCGACGAGGCAAAAGCCCTGATCGCCTCCGAGGAGGTCGAATCCGCCGTCGTCGAATCCCAGGATTCGCCGACCGGGGTCGCAGTGCTGTCCCTGCGCTCGGCACCGGAATCACTCATCGGGGCACTCAGCCTCACCCCCGAGGTCGAACTCCTCGATCCCGACGCCCCCGACCCGGCGCTCACCTACTTCATCGGGCTCGGCCTCGGCCTGGTGTTCTTCATGGCGGCGATGACGTTCGGGAACACGATCGCTTCGTCAGTGGTGGAGGAGAAGCAGTCGCGGATCGTGGAGATCCTGCTCGCGTCCACGTCGGCGCGGGTGCTCATGTTCGGCAAGGTCATCGCGTGCACGATCCTCGCTTTCGCACAGATCGGACTCACCGCGATTGCGGTCCTCGCGGGCGCTGCCATCAGCGGAAACGACCTGGTGCTGGGCAAGGTCGCCGAACCGATCGCCTGGTTCGTCCCGCTCTTCATCGTCGGCTTCGTCATGGTCGCCGCCCTCTACGCGGCCGCGGCATCGATGGTCTCTCGCACCGAGGACCTGCCGTCGACGAGCACGCCGATCATGATGCTCATATTCCTCCCCTACATGGGCGTCATCATCTTCTCGTCGAACGAAACGGTCATGGCGGTGCTGTCCTACATTCCGTTCTCCGCGGCGGTGGCAGTGCCGATGCGAGTCTTCCTCGGCACCATCGAATGGTGGGAGCCGCTGGTGTCCCTGTTCATCCTCATCGTCACCACGCTGCTCGCGCTGCTGCTGGCCACGAGGATCTTCGAACGCTCGATCCTGAAGTCGGGACCGAAGCTGACCTGGGGACAGGCGCTGCGGCGGTGACAGCCTGACTGGCTGAGCACTACAGCCAACCGTTCTCCGCGGATCTGCGTCCGACTCTGGAACCGGGGGAATTCCTCGCCTAGACTCGTCAACGGGGCAGTGCACCTTGTCCTCAGCCGAAATCGCGCCGCTGGACTCTCATCGTCAGTCAGGAGGCTTCACAGTGTCGGTTCCTCCGGGCACTCCCGACGACCACCTCGCGCCCGGCTCGACGTTCGACCGTTGGAGCCCGTTTCCCGGGCAGGTTCTCGGCAGTCTTACGCTGATCGTCGGTCCTCTGGCGTGGACGTCGGGCTTGTTTCTGCAGTGGCTGGCCAGGCAGTCAGCGGCCCTGACTCCGACTGAGCTCGATGCACTCGATGCGGATGCGTTTGCCGCACCAATGCTGCTCGTGGTCCATGGACGAGCACCAGGACTCTCCACCGCGGGGTGGACGCTCCAGTTCATCGGTGCCCTCGTACTGATACCGGCGATGATCGCGCTCGCTCACATCGCGGCCCGCCGAGCTCCGCTGATCTCTGCGCTCGGAGCCTGTCTGATGACGTTCGGACTCAGTGCGCGGATCTTCTATCTAGGGGTCGATGCCACCGCTTTCAACCTGGTCGAACGACTCGGAAGCGACTCGGCGTCCTCGTTGTTCCTCGATGGCTACGGAGAACTTGCCTATGCCTTCTGGCGAGTTCCTGTTGTCATCTCCGTCGGAACCATTCTCGGCTCTGTTCTCATCGCCGTCGCCGCCTATCTATCTCGAACTTTCGGGCTGGTGCGAAGCCTGCTGATCCTTCCCGCTGGCTGGCTCGGGCTGGGAATCCTCAAGGAACATGAGCCCGGAGTCGGCGGGCTGTGTCTTGCTCTTGCGCTCGTCCCGTGCGGTCTGACCCTACTGCGCAATCGTGCTCCGCACTCCCGTGTCCTGTTCGACGAGTCATCGCGCGTACCGCGTCCGGTCCGGGACCTCATCAGCTGGTGACCCCTGTCTCGGCGTGCTGCGAAGTGGATCCCCTCCTTCTCGTCCCGCCGGGGTCGGCGTCCCTTACAGCCAGCCGTTCTCCGCGGCGATCCGCGCGGCATCGGCACGGTTGCGGGCATTCGTCTTCCCGATCGCCGAGGACAGTCGATTCCGCACGGTGCCGGCAGACAGATACAACTGAGTGGCCACTTCATCGACGCTCGCCCCGTCCGCGGCCGCGCGCAGAACATCGGTCTCCCGCGCGGTCAGCGGTGACGCCCCGTGCATCGTCGACTCGACGACGAGTTCGGGGTCGATGACCGACATCCCGGCCATGACCCGGCGGATCCCCTCGGCGAGGTGATCGACCGGAGCGTCCTTGACCATGAACCCGCTGACCCCGGCGTCCAGTGCGCGTTTGACCCAACCGGGCCGCCCGTAGGTCGTGACGATGATGACCTTGACCTCGGGAAACTTGTCCTTGAGAGTGGCCGCGACGGTGAGCCCATCGGGTTCGGGCATGTCCACATCGAGCAGCGCCACATCCGGTCGAGTCGCGGTGATCGCCGGCACGACCTCGGAACCGCGAGCGCACTGGGCGACGACCTCGAAGTCTGATTCCATGCCGAGCAGGGCGGCGAGCGCCTCACGGACCATGGTCTGATCGTCAGCAATGAGCAGCGTCGTCACCGATCTCACCTCTCTCAGCGTTGAGATCGGCATCGCCCGCGTCGAGTTCGCCGCCACCTGCGTCCCCGCGGGGACGCGCGAGGTCCGCATCCGCTCCTTCGACGATGAGTTCGAAACTTTCGTCGGTCTGCTGCGTTCGCAGACTCCCACCGAGTGCGCGTGCCCGACTCCGCAGTCCCTGCAGTCCCGATCCGGCACCCACCTCGCCGAGGTTGAGCTCCGTGACCGGGTGCGCGGGGTCATCGCGGCGACCGTTGTCGTTGCTGATGGTCAATCGATTCCTCTCGAGAACGATGGTGGCCCGTCGGGCTCGGGCATGCCGGAGGATGTTCGTACTGCCTTCACGCAGACTCCAGGCGAAGAGTTCTCGCAGCCGTGGGTCGACGACATCGACCGAGGTAGGAGCCTCGACCGTGATGTCGGCGGCGCGCAGCGCACGAGTCGCCTCGACGAGCTCCTCGGCCAGGGAGATCGTCCGTGTCCCCTGCACTGTGGTCCGGACATCGGCCAGCGCACCACGGGCGAGTTCTTCGATCTCGGCGATATGCCGAGCCGCATCAGGCGAGCCGGCCGCTTCGAGCTTCGCCGCCAGCTGCGCCTTGAGCGCGATGACGGTGAGCGAATGTCCGAGCACATCATGAACGACTTGGGACACGCGCAAGCGTTCGGCCTCCCGCTCGAGTCGCCGGTTCTCCTCTTCTGCTGCCCGTGCCGCGCGTGCTCGGTCACCGGCCATGAGCGCCATGACCATGGCGAACCCGGAGATCGAGATCCCGAAGGTGGAGGACCAATCGTGAGTCCACCCGGGGACGAGACGTTGGGCCGCCTCGGCGACAATGAGCGTCGATGCCGCAATGATGAGGCCAGGTATCACCCGACGAATCGAGACGACGGAGAGGACGGAGATATAGGCGAGGAATGCCAGCGCCTGCTCACCGACGATGGGAACGGCCACCGCCGTGATGACGATCATTGCGACGATCGAAGCATTGACGACGATGAGCGCCTGGCGGGTACGGCGGGCGTGGGGATTGCGCATCGTGCGGGCGAAGGTGCCGAGACCGACCCCGCCGGCGATCATTCCGCCGTAGAAGATGACGGCGAATGCGACGGTGAGGCTCACGCCCCCGATCCGCTGTGCTCCGCCGAGCTGGAACGATGCGCTCAGGGGGTAGACGAGGAAGACGAGCCAGAAGAACGGGAAGAACCAACTCATGAAGTTGAGCGAACGCAGCCCGACGGGCGAGGACTCTGCCCTCGCCTCGCCGGAGGTGTCGTGCGTGGTCACTGTGGTCCTTCCTCGGTCACTGTGCCCCGGTCGTCATGCTGGTCGTCGTGTTCGCGTCGTTCACTTATGCGGTGTCGTGGCCCGTTCGCGACCATTGGCCTCACACTCGTGCGGTGTCTCGGCGCAGGGCCCAGGCCGAACCTGCCACGAAGATCCCCAGCCACACGATCACGCTGACGATCGCCCAATGATCGTAACCCCCGCCAAGCGGTGCACGGGCGATTTCGCCGACCCCGTACGCCGGGGTGAAGCGGGCGATCGTCTGCAGGGTGTCGGGCCAGATCTCGAGTGGAACGAAGAGTCCGCCGATGAGCGAGAGGATGCCGAGGACCATGCTGGCCACCTGGATCGCGTTTTCGGCCGGCAGCAGGTATCCGAGCATGACACCGAAAGCGGCGAAGACACCGGAGGCGAGGATGACGAGGAGACCGGAGGCGATGAGTGTGCCCAGTGGTGCGTGGACACCGGTAACGGCGGCGAGGGCGAAGACGACGATGACGGACACCGCGCCGAGAGCCATGGACACGATCACTTTGATGAGGATGTAGGCCGCCGGATGCAACGGTGTCAGTGCGAGCTGCCGGCTCCACCCGAGCGCGCGTTCGATGGCGACCTGGGCACCACCCGTGGTGGTAGCGATCATCGCCCCATACGTGGCCAAGGAGACCGAGATGTAGAGCGCGGCGTCCGTGCTGCCGAGCATCTCGCCCTTGTTCGTCAGGCCGAAGATGAGGTAGAAGACCGCGGGCATGATCATCGTGAAGATCAATGTGCGCCGGTTGCGCAGCTTCCGCAGCAGTTCGAGGCGCAGCAGGGTGACTGAGAATCCGCCGAGGCGGGGCACCCGTCGGTTCTCCAGCGAGGTGAGGAACGTCGCCGAGGCGGCGGTGCGGGTTTCGGTGTCAGTGAGCGAGTCAGTGTGGGCTGCGGATTCGGGGTGGGCAGCGGTGTCGGGGCGAACGGACATTTCAGGCTCCTTTCGAGGTAAGGCTGATGAAGGCGTCTTCAAGGGAATGGGAGGTGATCTCGAGGTCGGTGCACGCGTTCTCGAAGAGCATCTTCGCGGCTGCATCCGAGTCTGTGGTGCGCATCTTCAGACGTTTGGCAGCGACGTCGATGGATTCGACACCGGCCAATCCGCCGAGGCGGTCGAGCAGGTCATTGACGCCCGATTCGGTGGTGTCGTCGGTCATCGGCAGGGTTGCGCTCACGGTCTTCGCTGCGGTCATGCCGCGGATCTCGTGGGCGGGTCCGTCGGCAACGACCCGGCCGTCTGCGACGAGGACGACGCGGTCGGCGAATTCATCGGCCTCTTCGAGGTAGTGGGTGGCGAAGAGGATTGTCTTGCCGGTCAGTGCGTCGGCGCGCATCTGGTGCCAGAAGTCGCGGCGGCCGGTGACATCCATTCCGGTGGTCGGTTCGTCGAGGACGATGAGGGCGGGGTCCGGCAGCAGGGCCATGGCGAAGCGCAGGCGCTGCTTCTGCCCGCCAGAGCATTTCTTCACCACCGAATCGGCGATGTCGGTGATCCCGGCGCGTTCGAGGACGAGGTCCGTGTCGAGGGAGGAGGCGAAGATCGCCGAGGTGTAGTCGACGGTTTCGCGGACGGTGAGGTCATCGAGCAGTCCACCGGTCTGCATCACCGAACTGACGAGCCCGAGCGCGACCGCTCGCCGAGGCGGCATCCCGAAGATCTCGACAGAGCCGTCATCTGGTCGGCTGAGTCCGAGGAGCATGTCGATGGTCGTTGTCTTACCAGCCCCGTTGGGTCCGAGGAAGGCGACGACTTCGCCGGGGCGAATGTCGAGGTTGAGGCCGTCGACGGCTGTCAATTCGCCGAAGCTCTTGGTCAGGCGGTTAAGGCTGACAGCTGCAGGGGTCGCGGCGGATGTCCGGGTCGGAGGGGCTGTGTGAGTCGCTGTCTGTGAAGTCATGTCCACAGACTAGAAATCGGAGCAGGTGTGTACAGATGCCATTTGTCACCGAGGCGGGGGTGCCATTTGTCATCGGTTCGCAGAACTAATGCGGAGACGCAGAGACCGACCTGCGAGTTAACTCAGGCTTCACGTTCCCTCCACTCGCCTTGTGTGAATGCTGAGTAGGTTGGAGGCCGTCTGCTCGCACACGACGCTCACGCACTCGTCCGAGCCCTGCCTCCGGCACCGCTCGAATCGTTACGACGCCTCCTCTTCGGTGAGCGCTTGTGCACCTCAATGAAAGGACTGCACATGGCCAAGACAACCCTGCGTCTCGCCGCGGCAACCGGCGCACTCAGCCTCGCACTCTTCGGATTCGCAAGCCCCGCCTCGGCGGCAGGAATCGACGAACCCGGCGGAGCCCGCCAACTCGACGGCGACAACACCGATGCCATTCGCGACGCGGTCGAGGACTCCGGCGCGAAGAACGTCATCCTCCTCATCGGCGACGGCATGGGCGATTCCGAGATCACCGCCGCCCGCAATTATGCGAAGGGCGCCCACGGACGCTTCGACGGCCTCGACGAACTGCCGCTGACCGGGCAGTACACGACCTACGCGGTGGACAGGGACTCCGGCAAGCCGGACTATGTCACTGACTCCGCGGCGAGCGCCACCGGCTGGTCCTCGGGAACGAAGACCTACAACGGTGCGCTCGGCGTCGACCGGACAGGCAAACCGCACAAGACTCTCATCGAGATGGCCCGCGCCAAGGGCATGAAGACCGGCGACGTCTCGACCGCGGAGATCCAGGACGCGACTCCGGCCGCGCAGCTCGCCCACATCAGCCAGCGCGGCTGCTACGGCCCCGAGGAGACGGCCAAGGACTGCGCGGACGAGACCCTGGAGAACGGCGGCCTCGGCTCGATCAGCGAGCAGATCCTCAATGCTCGCGCCGATGTCACCCTCGGCGGCGGTTCGGCATCCTTCGAACAGAAGGCAACCGCCGGCGATTGGAAGGACAAGACGCTGCGTGAGCAGGCGGAGGAACGCGGCTACCAGCTCGTCGACGACTCCGATTCACTCGACTCCATCACCGAGGCGAACCAAGATGCACCGGTGCTCGGTCTCTTCACAGAGGGCAATTTCCCCGTTCGCTGGGAGGGACCGAAGGCCACGCACGGAGGTGGCACCGAACCGGCCGTGAAGTGCAAGAACAACCCGGAGCGCACCTCGGACGTGCCGAAGCTCGACCAGCTGACGAACAAGGCTGTCGATCTGCTCGACAATGACAAGGGCTTCTTCCTCCAGGTCGAGGGGGCGAGCATCGACAAGCAGGATCACGCTGCCAACCCGTGCGGTCAGATCGGTGAGACCGTCGACCTCGACGAGGCGGTCAAGGCCGCCCTCGACTTTGCGAAGGAAGACGGCGAAACTCTCGTCATCACCACCGCCGACCACGCTCACACCAGCCAGATCGTCAGCGCCGGTTCGGACACTCCGGGTCTCACCCGAACCCTGACCACTGCCGACGGCAGTGAGATGACGATGAACTACGCGACCGCTGACGAAGAGGAGTCGCAGGGCCACACCGGAACGCAGCTGCGCATCGCTGCCTACGGTCCGGGCGCCGCCAATGTCGTCGGGCTGACCGACCAGACCGACATGCACTATACGATCGCCGACGGTCTGGGACTCGACCCCGACGCCGAAGTGCCCGGCGGCCCGGGCGACGACGCGAACGGCAATGACGACTCGGCCGGTTCCGACGACTCGGCCGGTTCCGACGATGCCGCGGGATCGTCCGATGCCGGTGGCACTGACGGTGCGGCAGGTACCGAAGACTCGAACGCATCCGAGGACGCCAACGGCTCCTCCGATTCCGCTGGCGGCGGCGCCGGTGCCAATGGCGGCTCCGAAGGCGGCGAAGGCAATGCCTCGACCGGCGGAGGAGACGAAGGTCCGGGACTGGCCGGAGGTGGCGGCGGAACCCTGCCGCGCACCGGCGTCGAGATCGGTGCCGCGATCTTCCTCGGCGTGGCCGCAATCATCGGCGGATCGGCCCTGATCCGCATGGCCAAGCGCCGCGGAATCCTCCCCGCCTGACACCAGCCCGACTGCGAACGGTGCCGGACGCCTCCCAGCGAAGCGTCCGGCACCGTTCGTCGTCTCCACAGGTCGACCTGGCAGAGTGGGCACATGGAACCCATCGAACTTCCGCTGACCACCGACCGACTGCGGTTGCGCACCTATGTCGAATCCGACGTCGACGAGCAGCTGCGGATATTCTCCCGCGAGGACGTCTCCCGGTTCCTCCTCGAAGATCCCTGGACCGCCGAGGTGGCCCGGACCAAGGTCTCAGAACGCATGCAGCGCACGGGGCTCGAGACCGAATCCCGTGCCCTGGCCCTGGTCATCGAGACGGCCGACGGTCTCGATTCTCTTGAAGGTTCGCACGTCATCGGCGACATCGCTATCTGGCTCGACAACGACAGTGAGCAGAAGGCCGAGATCGGCTGGATCCTCGATCCGGCCGCCAGTGGCCACGGGTTCGCCACCGAGGCGGCCATCGCGGTCCTCAACGTCGCCTTCGACCACTACGGCCTCCACCGGGTGTTCGCGCAGATGGATTCCCGGAACACCGCCTCGGCGAATCTGGCTCGCAGGATCGGGATGCGGGAGGAAGCGCACCTGCGCAAGGACTGGTGGTCGAAAGGCGAATGGACCGACACCCTCATCTTCGGGATGCTCTCCAGCGATCGGCAGACAGCCTGACTGCTCCGTTCCAGACGCCGGTCCGACCCGAATTTCTGAGATCTCGGACTCTTTGTGCCAGCTTCAGTATTCGCCCGCCGCCCCGGTGTGAGAATCTGAGGTGGCCGTGGAGCCGGGTCCGTCGATCGCATCGGGGCCGAGGCGGCCACGGTCAGTCGAGAGAAGAGGACAGCAGACACCGATGGCTCCAGCCGACAAGGACCGCAACGAGGCGCTCCCCAGCTACGCAAACGCTGACGGATATGAAGAGAACGCCGGCCTGAAAAGAGGCCTGACCGCCCGACACATTCGCTTCATGGCCCTCGGTTCCGCCATCGGCACCGGCCTCTTCATGGGATCTTCGGAGTCGATCCAAGCCGCAGGACCGGCAGTGCTGCTTGCTTATATCATCGGCGGTGCCGCCGTCTTCATGGTCATGCGCGCCCTCGGCGAACTCGTCGTCCGCCACCCCGTCTCCGGCTCCTTCGGCCAGTATGCCTCCCGCTACATCCACCCCTTCGCAGGCTTCCTCGTCGGCTGGACCTTCGCCTTCGAGATGGTTCTCGTCGCCGTCTTCGACGCCACTGCGATCGGCGTGTACATGGGCTTCTGGTTCCCGGGCGTCCCCCGCTGGATCTGGGTGCTCGCCGTCGTCTTCTTCATCGCCGCGGTCAACATGATCGGCGTCAAGGTCTTCGGTGAACTCGAATTCTGGTTCGCACTCATCAAGATCGTTGCGATCATCGCCCTCATCGCCGCCGGAGTAGCCATCATCATCTTCGGCTTCGGCATCGCCGACCACGACCAGATGGGCCCGCAGGCTCTGTTCGACCACGGCGGCTTCTTCCCCAACGGATTCTGGGGTCTGCTCTCATCGTTCACCATCGTGGTGTTCGCCTTCGGCGGCATCGAGATCATCGGCGTCACCGCCGGAGAGGCGCAGAATCCGAAGCAGGTGCTGCCGGCCGCCATCAACTCGGTGCCGGTGCGCATCCTCCTCTTCTACGTCCTCACCCTCGGCGTGATCATGTGCATCCTGCCGTGGAACCAGATCACCTCCGAGATCAGCCCTTTCGTCGCGATCTTCGACTCCGTCGGCTTCAATGCGGCGGCCGCCATCCTCCAGGTCGTCCTCATCACGGCGGCCCTGTCGGCCATCAACGCCGACATCTTCGGCGCCGGCAGGATGCTCCACGGCCTCGCCGAACAGGGCCAGGCTCCGCGGTCCTTCGCCCGCACCTCGCGCAATGGCGTGCCCGTGATGACCGTGGTCACGATGATCGTCGCGCTTCTCGCAGGCGTAGTCCTCAACTACCTCTACCCCGATCAGGCCCTGTTCCTCCTCGGAGCACTGGCCACCTTCGCCACGGTGCTCGTGTGGCTGATCATCCTCGCTTCCCATATCCGGATGAAGAAGGCGATCGCCGAGGAGGCTCGCCTTCCCAGCGAATTCCCCATGCCGCTGTGGCCGGTGGGATCGTGGATCACCGTCGCGTTCATCGTCTTCGTCGTCGTCATGGTCGGCATCGTCCCCGACTCGCGACCGGCCCTGTGGGTCGGTCTGCTGTGGGTCGTCGCGCTGTGGCTGTGCTATTTCGCCTTCGTCCGCGGTCGGGGTCGTCGGCCGTACGCACTCACCGACCGCACCGAACCCATGGGGTCGGGACGGAGCTGACGCCCCGCCTTCCGATGGTCCGCGCCGTCGCCACGCCTCAAGGTGTCCGGCGACGCAGTGTCAGCGAGCCGACGATGACGGCGCCGACGATCCAGCAGGCGATGAAGAGCACCCGCAGCCAGATATAGGAGTCATCCTCGTTGCCGGTCGATACGGCATCCAGCGCATCGATCGCGTGAGAGAGCGGCAGCCAGTCGCCGATCACCTCGAGCACATCCGGCAGCTGATCACGGGGCAAGAAGATTCCTCCGAGCAGGATCTGCGGGAACACGAACACAGGCATGAACTGCACGACCTGGAACTCCGTGCGGGCGAAGGCGCTGGCCAGCAGGCCCAGCGCCGTGCCGAGCAGGGCGTCGGCGATCGCGACGACGAAGAGCAGCCCGACCGAACCCTCGATCTCCAGACCGCACACCAGAGTCGCGTAGCAGACGGCCACGGCCGTCTGCACCACGGCGAGCAGCCCGAATGCCAGGGTGTATCCGAGGATGAAATCGCCCCGCCCCAATGGCATCGACAGCAGCCGCTCGAGCGTTCCGCTCCGACGTTCGCGCAGGGTCGCGATGCTCGTGACGAGGAACATGACGATGAACGGGAAGAGCGCAAGCATCGCCGGGCCGATGTCGGCGAATACCTCGGTCTCGTCGAAGATCCACGCCACCAGGCCGATGAGCAGGCTGGGCACGATGAGCAGCAGGGCGATCGTGCGCGGATCGTTGCGGATCTGGGTGAGCACACGCCCCGTCGTGGCCAGGGTGCGCATCGGGTTCATCGCCGACCTCCTTCCTTCGTCCCGCGGCCCCATCGATCATGGCTTGGTCGACCGTTGCCGTTCGCGTTCTGGGAAAGCAGATGGGTCCCCGACCGACGTCCGTGCCCGGCAGGTCCTTCACCGGCCGTGTCCTTCTCGATGATGTCGAGGAACGCCTCCTCCGCCGAGGCGGCCCCTGTGCCGGCGAGCAGATCGTGCGGTGTCGTGTCCGCGATGATCGCGCCCTCCCGCATCAGCAGCAGTCGGTCACAGCGTGTGGCCTCATCCATGACGTGGCTCGACACAATCAGCGTGGTCCCCTCCTCGGCGAGCCCGCGGAAGAGATCCCACAGATCATTGCGCAGCACTGGATCGAGTCCCACCGTCGGCTCATCGAGGACCAGCAGGTCTGGAGAACCGAGCATTGCCGCGGCGAGGGACACCCGGTTGGCCTGACCGCCGGAGAGCGTCCGGGCCAGCTGATCGGCCTGACCGATGAGGTCCGTGCGTTCGAGCACCCGGTCGACATCGGTTTTCGGAGCTCCCTGCACCCGTGCGAAGTAGCGCAGATTCGCCCGCACACTGAGGTCCTCGTAGATGCTCGCCGACTGGGTCATATAGCCGACGCGATGCCGCAGATCTGCCGAACCGGCAGGTCGGCCGAGCACCTGCACACGTCCGCCCGCGACGATCTGCACGCCGACGATCGCCCGCATCAGCGTCGTCTTCCCGCTGCCGCTGGGACCCAGCAGACCGACGATCGCGCCCCTGGGCACATCCAGATCCAGTGAGTCGATGACGGTGGCACGTCCCCGCCGAATTGTCAGCCCTCGTGCTTCCACCGACTTATTCATCATGTGCTGAATATGACATCCGAGAGTGCTCCGGTCAAGGGTTCTCACGGAGAGATTTCATGACCGCCGCCCTGCCGCCGATGAGCGGTACGTGCACGACCGCCACTCGGGCTCACATCGAGTCGCCGACTCCATCGAGATGCCCCTGCACCGCCGGCGCCAGGCGCGCGGTGAGGTCGTCGACCGGCATCGATGTCAGCGGTTCGAGTTCGAGGACGTGACGGAACATGAGCGCACCCGCCATCTGCGTGAGAACGAGCGTGGCCCGCAGATCGGCCTCGGCGCGGTCGACGCCGCTGTCCGCGATCCTTCCCGCCACTGCTCCTTTGAGCTCGCGCAGGAGAAATTGTCTGATCAGACGGCCGGCTGCCGAATCGCTCACCGCAGAACGCAGAACGGTCACCCCGATCGACTTCACGCTTGTCTGCTCCCAGGCGCTGAGCACCGTGTTCACGATTGATTCGCCGAGGCGGTCGACCGAGACGTCCAAGGCCGAGCGGATGATGCGGTCCGGCCGCACGGGAAGCTTGACCACCTCGGCGAAGAGGCCGGCCTTGGACTCGAAATAGTGGTGGACGAGTGCGGAGTCGACCTGGGCGCGACGGGCGATTCCACGGATCGACGCCTTGTCATAGCCCTTCTCAGCGAACTCGGCCGAGGCGGCATCGGTGATCGCTGTCCGCGCCTCACTGCCGTTTTCCTTACGGGGGCGCCCCCTTCGACGGGGCCCCGGCTTCACATCCGCCATGCTCCCCAGAGTATCGTGAGGCCCAGTTGCAAAAGGTCTGCACAACGGTCCTCCGAACCGAGCAAAGGTCTGGGAAACGGGCCTCTGTTTGGTCAGAACCACCTCGGCGAGGGTCCTAGCGTGGATGTAGCAGCAGTCGTATGAAAGGTTTTTCGGTTCACATGTTCAGGCAGTCGTCGAAGTTGGCCAATGTCCTCTATGACATCCGGGGACCCGTCCTCGAAGAGGCCCAGGCGATGGAAGCCGCCGGGCACACGATCCTCAAGCTCAACATCGGCAACCCTGCCCCCTTCGGATTCGAAGCCCCCGAGGCGATCGTCCAGGACATCGCCGCGAACCTGCCCGTGACGCAGGGCTACTCCGACTCGCGGGGAATCCTCTCCGCGCGCCGCGCCGTCGTCCAGTACTACGAGACCCGCGGCATCCACAATCTCGGCACCGACGAGGTCTTCCTCGGCAACGGAGTCAGCGAGCTCATCACGCTCAGCCTGCAGGCCCTGTGCAACCCCGGCGACGAGATCCTCGTGCCCGGACCGGACTATCCGCTGTGGACCGCCTCGGTGGCGCTGTCCGGCGGCACCCCCGTCCACTACCGCTGTGCGGAAGAAAACGCCTGGCAGCCGGACCTGGACGACCTCGAATCCCGGATCACCGAACGCACCCGCGGAATCGTCGTCATCAACCCGAACAACCCGACCGGTGCGGTGTACTCGAAGGAGACGCTGCAGAAGATCGCGGATATCGCCCGCCGCCACAGCCTCATCGTCTTCTCCGATGAGATCTACGAGAAGATCACCTACAACGGCGTCGAACTCGTCAACATGGCCACTCTCACCGGCGACGACGTTCTGTGCCTGACCTTCTCCGGACTGTCGAAGGCCTACCGGGTCGCCGGCTACCGTTCCGGCTGGCTGGCGATCACCGGACCGCTGGAAGAGGCGCACAGCTACCTCGAGGGCATCAAGCTGCTCGCGAATATGCGCATGTGCTCGAACGTTCCGGCCCAGCACGCAATCCAAGCGGCCCTGGGCGGGAAGCAGTCGATCGACGACCTCGTTCTGCCGACCGGCCGCCTCGGCGCGCAGATGCAGGTCGCCTACGAGGGGCTCAACTCGATCGACGGTGTCTCGGCCCACCGGGCTGACGGTGCGCTGTACATGTTCGCAAAGCTCGATGTCGAGAAGTTCGGCATCACCGACGACGAGCAGTTCGCCCTCGACCTGCTGCGCGAACAGAAGATCCTCGTCTCCCACGGCACGGCCTTCAACTGGCCCAAGCCCGACCATTTCCGACTCGTCACCCTGCCGTCCGTCGAGGTGCTCACCGAGGCGATCGAACGCCTCGACACCTTCCTCTCCGGCTACCGGCAGGTCGCTCCGACGACGTGCGAGCTGCCCGTCGTGCGCGAACCCGAGCACGCGGGAGCACCCGCGGCCGGCTGACGGCCACGACCGCTCAGGCGAAGCACCCATCCGATGCCGGGTGCGGCGGAGGCACCGAGCCCCTGCGACACTGGTCTCATGACAGAGATCGATGATGAGTCGGGGACCGTGTCCGCCACCGCCGTGGCCGAGATCGTCAGAGCTCTCTCCCGCGGGATAGATCTCGACCGGGCGGCCCTATCCCGTGGTCTCGGGGACCACCACGACCTCATCGAATCCTTCTCCGATCTGTCGGCGACCATGACCCGGTGGAAGCAGAAAGATCGCGAGCGTTCGGCTCTTTTGGAGAGCGCTTCAGAGCTCATCCGTGTGCGAGACACCGAGAAGCTGCTGCAGAAGCTCGTCGACCGTGCCCGAACACTCATCGGATGCGATATCGCCTACCTCTCCCAGTACTATCCGGAGACCGACGACCTGCGTGTTCAGGCAAGTCGCGGAGCGATCTCGGCGAATCTCAAAGAACTGCGTGTGCCTCCCGGCGTCGGACTGGCAGGACAGGTCGTGCGCGATCGCGCCGCACAGTGGACGTCGAACTACGATCTGACCCGGCTGCCGCACGAAAGACGCGTCGACTCCGCGGTGAAGGCCGAGCGCATGGAATCACTCCTCGGAGTGCCGATGGTCGTCGACGGCGAAGTCCTCGGCGCCCTCTTCGCGGCCAACCGCTACCCACATGAATTCACTACCGACGAGATCACCCTGCTGTCGGCTCTCGCGGACCACGCTTCCGTGGTGCTGAAGACGGCGCAGCTGATGGGAGACCTCGCCGAGGCGGCCCAAGCCTCCGCGGAAGCCGAGGAGACGGCAGCCGCGCAGGCCAGCACCCTCCAACGGCTCGTCGAGGTCGAGGAGCAGCTGACGCAGCTCGTCCTGCAGGGACAAGGAGTCCCCGCAGTTCTCGACGCTATCTCCGAATTACTCGAGGCCGACGTGATCGTCGTCGACAGCGGGCGTCTGGGCTCTCCGAGATTCCCCGCCGATGAGGCGTTCTTCGACGGCATCACGGTGGACGATGCTGACGTCCGAACGGCACTGAGTCACAGCCGGGCGACTGGCCGAAGCGCACAGGTCGCTGGTGCACAGCACATGTACGTCGCCTCGGTGGCGTCTCACCGCCGACAGCACAGCGCACTGTTCGTGCGTTTCTACGACGAACCGGCGGACGGCGACGCGAACATCGTCGCCCAGGCGGCGCAGACGCTAGCGCTCATCCGAATGAACGAACAAGCCCGGGCTGATGCCGAGAACCGAGTCCGTGGAGAACTCGCAGTCGACATCATTGCCGGCACTCGTGATCTCAGTGAGCTCGAGGCCCGTTCCCGAACCGGCAGCTTCAGCCTCTCCGGACCCTGGAGACTCATGACGATTCAGGGCGACATCGAAAACGATGACCGCATCGCCGCTCGCCTAGTCCGCGTCGAGCCGCGCATTCTCATGACGCAGCGATCCCCCGGGATCACGGTGCTCCTCCCCAGCGCCGTGATCCGCGACAGGCCCACTCTGGACACCCTGTTCGAAGAGTCGGGCTCCCTCGACAGTTCGCTGGTGATCATCTCCGACACCGATTACGACAGGAATCAGCTGCGCACTGCCGAGGACGAAATGTGGTCGTGCATCCGCATCCTCAATTCCCTCGGCATCAGCGAAGGAATCTTTCCCACGGAAGATTTCGCGCCTTACACCGCAATGTTCGGCACCGCGCCGGAGCAGACGGAGAGATTCATGCAACGGATGCTCGAGCCGCTGCGCCGATGGGACCGAACCCATTCAGCCGAGCTGATCTCGACGCTGCGGGAATATTTCGAGTCCGGGATGAACATCCGCAGAACCGCGACTCAGATGTCAGTGCATGTCAACACCGTCAAGCAACGGCTTGAGAGAGCCGATCTCGTGCTCGGTCAGGAGTGGAGGTCACCGGAGCGGGCGTTCCGCCTCCAGGTCGCGCTCCGCCTGGACAAGCTGAAGTCATCTTTCTAAGCTTCCATGTCTGGAACAGCCATAGCTGAGCGATATTCACATCCGAAAAAGACATGGCAGATTCCCGCGTGCATTGTTTGACTGATATCTGCGGAGGAACTCCGACCGACAGGCGATGTCGGCCAATGACGACCTGACTGGAGATACACGATGGCAGTGAACAGCCGAATTGCCGACTTCCGAAATATGTCGGTCGATGATCGCAGGAAAGCCGTCGCAGCCTCGACTGGGCTCGACGCCGAACTATTCAGCCAGCTCGATGCGGACGCTTTCGGTCCCGAAGACGCCGCCAACCTCAGCGAGAACATCTTCGGCGTGTTCTCGCTTCCGCTCGGCGCAGCCACCAACTTCACGATCAACGGCACCGACGTGCTCGTACCCATGGCAACCGAAGAGGCCTCGGTCATCGCCGCCGCCAGCAACGCAGCACGAATGGCACGTCCGCACGGCGGTTTCTTCACAAGCTCGACCGAGCCCGTCATGCAGGCACAGATCCAACTCATCAACGTGGCGGACCCGCAGGCCGCGCGCACACGTGTTCTCGAACGCCAAGCAGAGATCATCGACCTGGCCAATGCGCAGGATCCCAAGCTCGTCGAGGTCGGCGGCGGGGTCAAGGGCATCGAGGTCCGCCTCGTCGAGGCACGGACGATGACGTATGTTCTCGTCCACCTCCTCGTCGATGTTCGAGACGCAATGGGGGCGAACGCGGTCAACACGATGGCTGAGGCGGTCTCCGGAACCGTGGCAGTAATCGCCGGAGGTGACGCGCTCCTGCGCATCCTCACCAACAAGGCGGACCGTCGACTGTCTCGGGCACGGGCAGTCTTCGACAGGGATCTGCTCGGCGGAGACGAGGTCATCGACAACATCCTCCACGCATACGAACTCGCCGCAGCCGATCCCTATCGAGCGGCCACTCACAACAAGGGCATCATGAACGGCATCTCCGCGGTCGTCCTCGCCACCGGGAACGACACCCGCGCGGTCGAGGCCGGAGCGCACTCCCATGCGCTCGTAGACGGCCGCTACTCTTCCCTCTCGACGTTTGAGAGGAATGCCGACGGCGACCTGGTCGGCACCCTCGAGGTGCCCATGCCGGTCGGCCTTGTCGGGGGTGCCACCAAGGTCCATCCCGCCGCGCGCACAGCACTGCAGATCGCCGAAGTGGCGAGCGCACAGGATCTCGCCGAGATGATCGTCGCCGCCGGCTTGGCGCAGAACCTCGCGGCACTGCGAGTTCTCGCCACCGAGGGCGTGCAGCGCGGACACATGTCACTTCATGCGAAGAACCTCGCGGCCTCTGCCGGAGCGAACGCCGAGGAGACAGCGATCATCGTGGACCGCCTGATCAAGGAGAGGGCCTTCCGGTTCGACAGGGTCCAGTCAATCCTCGACGAACTCCGCTCCGGTGTGTCGCGATGACGGCACAGCTTCCACAGCAGTTCGCGTCGTCGAACCTGCCGACCGAAGTCAGTATCTGCGAAGTCAGCGCTCGAGATGGTCTGCAGTCGCAAGCACGCACACTGCCTGTCTCAACACGGCTCGAACTGATCCGGCGGCTCTCCGGAGCCGGCCTGAAGACCATCGAAGCCGGAAGCTTCGTCTCTCCGCGGGCCGTTCCCCAGATGGCCGACACCCGATCGGTGCTTGCCGGGCTCGACCTGGACTCCGAAGTCGCGTTCCCCGTCCTCATCCCAAACCAGCGCGGTCTCGATGATGCCGTTGCGGCGGGAACGAAGGATGCCTCGGTCTTCATCAGCGTCACCGAATCGTTCGCGCAGGCCAACCTCGGCGGTTCCCTCCAGCACACCACCGATCGCAGCCTCGAGGTGGCACGCGCAGCGACTGCGGCGGGCCTGCGGGTGCGCGGCTATCTGTCGATGGTCTTCGGGGACCCCTGGGAAGGCGCGGTCGATCCTGATCGCGTCGCTACGGCTGCGCGTCGCCTCGTCGATGCCGGCTGCCTGACGATCTCGCTCGGCGATACCATCGGAACCGCGACTCCCGGTCATGTGACCGCTGTTCTTGATAGCCTGGTCGGCGCCGGGATTCCGATCGATCGGATCGCCCTGCACACCCACAACACCTATGGCCAGGCGCTTGCGAATGTCTATTCCGCGCTTCAAGCAGGTGTCAGTCAGTTCGACGCATCGGCAGGAGGGATCGGTGGCTGCCCCTTCGCCCGCACAGCTTCCGGAAACCTGGCCACTGAGGATCTTCTCTGGATGCTTCAGGGGCTGGGCATCTCCACCGGCGTCGACAACGAGGCCGTGGCTTCGATCAGCCAGTGGCTGGGCGAGCAGCTCGGCATTCCGCTTCCATCCGCAACATCCTCGGCCATCCTCGGCCGGTAGTTCCATCGTTCACGTTCCCGACAGCCGTCGGCCGACAGAAGGCAGGCAATGATGCCGCAATTGCTCGAGGTGTGGAATGACACCGTCGACCCCAGACATCTCATCGGCGGTATCGCCATAGCCGTCGGGACAGCAGTCCCGGCCTACCTCATCGCCGATCATCTCTTCGCTGCCGGAGACGATGAAGCGCTGGGTCACTCCTATGCGCTCCTCGTCGGCATCGTCGGCTGCATCGTCGGCGCCGTGATCTCCGGATTTCTGTTCAAACCCAAGAGAGTGATCACCACCTCGGCGGCCGACACCCGCAACCGGCAGGAGATCATCGACGAGGTCGTCGAGGAATACGGGGATCTCGGCGACCCCCGCGACCTCGGTCCGGCGGTTCAGGCAGAAGTCCGAGCCCTCGGTCTCTTCGACGCCCTCGTCGACAACCATGAGGCGCGCATCCGCGAGAAGGGTGAGCACCAGTGACCGCGGAACTCATCGAACCAGTACTGTGGGCCGTCGGGATGGCGCTTCTCTCCGGGGTGCTCTTCACCGGAATCGGACTGATCTCGGGCACGGACGAGACGGCGATCGTGGCACCGCTGGCGCTGCTTGTCATCCTCATCGGGGTGCCTCCTGCCGGGGTGCTCGCGTTCTTCCTCGCCGCGATCATTGCCAAACACATCTCCCACGCCGTGCCGACAACTCTCCTCGGAATTCCCGGTGACACCACGGCAGTGCCGATGCTGCGTGAGGCGCAGCTGCTGAGGTCTCTCGGAATCCCGCATATCGCACTTCAGAAGGCGATCTCCGGAGGAGTCGTCTCAGTTGCCATTGCCATTCCGCTGTCGATCGTGTTCGCCCTCGTACTCACCCCTTTCGCCGAGGCGATCGGCGCTGCCGCTCCCTGGATCTTCATCGCTGCGGCCGTCCTCGTCGCCTACACTTCGAAGGGCAAGCTCGCTGCGGTTGCGGGGCTCGTCCCGTTCGTCCTGCTCATCGTCGGCCTGCAGGCCTTCATCATGGAGCAGAAGGAAACGACCTTCACCACTTCGTTCTTCCTCGGCATCGCCACCGGGCCGCTCATCTTCGACCTGTTCGCTGCGCTCTCCCCCGCCGGACGCCGCTCGATGCAGCAGTCGGGCAAGCGGGAGTTCAATCTTGCTCCCGACGTCCGGCCCGCAGGGGGATCGAGGATGCCGAACCCCTTCAAGGTGCTGACCGGAAAGCAACTGGCATACACGGGCGGTTCGGCAGCGATCACCAGCGCGACCTTCGTCTTCTCCCCCGTGGCCATGGCTGTGCTCATGGGCGAGATCGTCGGAAGCCGGGTCAAGAACGGGTATGAACGACTCACCACCGTCATCACTGTCCGCAACGGGACCACAGAGTCGACCTATATTGCCGAGACTCTCATCCCGCTCATCGCGATCGGCCTGCCCCTGTCACCGATGGCAGCCGGTCCCGCAGGACCGCTGTTCAACGCTCCTCCTGTTTATACACTCGATGCCGAGGCAGGGACGACGAACAACCTCCACGACCTGCTCACGACCGGGCAGTTCGCGCTCTTCTCCGTGATCGCGGCGGTCATCGCGGTCGCCATCGCCTACCCATTCGTGATGACGAACGCTCACCGAGCGGCGACCTGGGTGATGCGATCGGTCTCCCACGAGGCGATCATCGCTGGGTTCGCGGCTCTCATCTGCGTCATCTGCCTCTACGAAGGCGGTCTGCTGGCGCTCGGAGTGACGATCACCGTCGGCCTCGTCGGGGGACTCTTCAACCGGTTCATCGGCATGCACGCCGGCGTCCAGTTCATGGGCTACTACGTCGCGGTGCTCACCGTGCCCGCGATCCTCGCGCTGTGAGGCACGTTCTGACCGCCGCTCTGAAACCGCAGCATCACCGCCACTGCCGGGTGACGGTACGGACGTCGGCGACCACCTCGGCGATGGCGGAATTGTGCGCATCGACGATCGGATCGTGACGGGCGTGCCCCTGTGGCCGCGAGGACCGGGAGACGAGCAGGACGTCACGGCGGCAGTCGCTGAGCGGCATCGGGATGACGGTGATGTCCGGGTCTGTCGACAGCGATGATTCGGGGATCATCGCCACCGCCAGACCGGCCGAGATCATCCGGTTGATGGCCGCATAGTCATCCATCCGCATCCCCACGCGGGGTTCGAACCCAGCACTCAGACAGAAGGAGCGGACCACCTCGTCGATGGCGTCACCGGGGTCGATGCTGAACGCCCAGGTCTGCGACACGAGCACGGCGAGGTCGGGCATGCCGTGGGAATCGCGCTCGATCGGACCGATCGAGCGCGGCACGCACAGGAACAGCCTCTCCGAATACAGGTGCGCGGCGGTCAGCGTCGCCGGGATCCACGTCCGGTCGAGATCGGTCGACACGAGCAGCGCGAGGTCGAGGTCCCCGGACTCGAGCCGGGAGACGAGCTTCGCGTGCTCGTCCATCGTCACATCCAGGGCCGCGGTGAGTACGTCGGTCCGGTCACCGGCGACCGCCGCGTCACGGGTCTGCCACCTCGGGCGAGCCTGCAGCTGATCGTGGAGGCGCGGGATGACGCGAGCACCGACGGTGGGCACGGCCCCGATGCGCACCGGCACGGCCTGAGATTCCCGCCAGAGAGCCACCTCGGCGCCGAGGCGCTGGCACAGTCCGAGGATCTCCACGGCTCGGGTCACCACGAGGCTGCCCACGGTCGTCGGCTGTGATCCGCGCGGTGTGCGATCGAGCAGAGTAGCGCCGAGGGCACGCTCGAGATTGCGCAGATGATGATTGACCGTCGGCTGGCTCCACTGCAGCGCGGCAGCGGCCGCGGCGACGGATCCGGTGTCGGCCACGGCGCGCAGAGCGGTGAGGCCGCGGGTATCGAGTGGTTCCATTGATCTCCCCCATTGAGTTCAATACTGACTATAGAGCAACAGAGGAAAGTTGCTATTCTCTCGTACCTGCTCGCCTCCTTAATCTGGACGCATGACCGTGCACCAGGACTCCCCCATGCCCCCGGCCCCGCACTCCTCCTCGGGGTCGCCGATGCATCCTGCCCTCACGCAGTCACGCGCGCCCTATGCCGAAGCTCTGGCGCACGCGGCCGACCGCAACTCGCTGTTCCTGTCCACCCCCGGACACGGAGGCACGACCGAGGGCATCTCCGCAGGTCAAGCCGAATTCTTCGGCGAGCACACCCTCTCCCTGGACATCCCCCCGCTCTTCGACGGCATCGACCTCGGCGTCGACACCCCGAAGGACGAAGCCCTGCAATTGGCCGCCGAGGCCTGGGGCGCCCGCCGCACCTGGTTCCTCACCAACGGCTCCTCGCAGGGCAACCGCATGGCCGCCCTGGCCATCGGCACCCTCGGGTCCGGCGTCGTCGCCCAGCGCAGCGCGCATTCGAGCTTCATCGACGGAATCGTGCTGGCCGGGCTCAACCCCGGCTTCGTCTACCCCAACGTCGACGAAGTCAACGGCATCGCCCACGGTGTCACCCCCGACGCCCTGCGCCTGGCCATCCGCAATCACCCCGAGCCGGTGACCGCCGTCTACCTCGTGACCCCGAGCTACTTCGGCGCTGTGGCCGACGTCGAAGCCCTCGCCGAGGCGGCCCACGAAGCAGGCGCGGCACTGATCGTCGACGCCGCCTGGGGTGCCCACTTCGGCTTCCACCCTGACCTGCCGGCCTCCCCCGTCACCCAGGGCGCCGACATCGTCATCATGAGCACGCACAAACTCGCAGGCTCGCTCACCCAGTCCGCGTTCCTCCACCTCGGCGACACCGAATTCGCCGATCGCCTCGAACCGGCGCTGGCCCGGGCCTTTATGATGACCGCTTCGACGAGCGAGAACGCCCATCTCATGGCTTCGATCGACCTCGCCCGCCGCGCACTCATGACCTCGACCGAGGCGATCACGGATTCGCTGGAGAACATCCGCCACATCCGTGCGCAGATCGAAGCCACCGACCGCTACCACCTGTTGTCCGGCGAGTTCCTCGGTCATGCCGACGTCGTCGACATCGACCCGTTCCGCCTGCCCATCGACATCACCGCGACCGGACTCGACGGTCACACGGTGCGCAAACGCCTGGCCGAGGAATTCGACATCTTCCCCGAGATGTCGACGGCGACCACCCTCGTCGCCCTCATCGGCATCGGCAAGTCCCCGGACATCGGCCGCCTCATCGACGCCCTGGAGACCATGCGACTCGAAACCGCGGACTCCGCCACGGTGACGAGCCCGGCAGCCTCCCTCCCGCCGCTGCCCACGCCCGGCCGGTTGGCGATGACACCGCGTGAGGCGTATTTCGCCGATTCCGAACTCGTCACCGCCGCCGAGGCGGTCGGACGGGTGAGCGTGAGCTCGCTGGCCGCGTACCCGCCCGGCATCCCCAATGTCCTGCCCGGCGAGGAGATCACCGCCGACACCGTCGACTTCCTCCAGGCCGTGGCGGCGAGTCCGTCCGGCCACGTCCGCGGCGCCGTCGATCCCGGCCTCGCGACCTATCGCGTCGTCAGGAACTGATCTTCGCGCAGTCACCATCCACCCCGTGGCCGCCGGTCGCTGCCGACAACGCCACTGGACAAGTGCCACTGCGAATTAGGCAACATATTTCTTGCGTATTTTCTGGACCACTGGACGAATTTCAACGAAGCTATCTGCCATCCGGCGCATTCCTCGTGAACTGTGTCACAATTTTTATTGACACTCCCTGAGTACCAAGCAAGGATGTTCTGCATTGTCGAAATCCGACAGCAACTGCCGCGCAGAGTTCGCACCATTCCGGCGACTCGGCCCTGCAACTTGCCTAGCAGCAGCTGAAACGAGGAACCACTGATGTCAGAAGGCCACGACAGACCCGCGCAGAAAGACAAGAAGCCGACCCGCAAGGAACGGCGTGCAATAAAGAAACAGAAGCGGTTCGAGGCCGATGACTGCATCGTCGTCGAAAGCAAATCGATCCGCACCGCCATCGGCGGCACCACAGTCGGCAACTTCATGGAATGGTTCGACTTCGGCGTCTACGGCTACCTGGCCGTGACGATGACCTCCGTCTTCACCGAAGGCATGGACCGACAGATGGGTCTGCTCGTGACCCTCCTCGGCTTCGCCGTGTCCTTCCTCGTCCGCCCGCTCGGCGGCATGGTGCTCGGACCGCTGGGTGACAAGATCGGCCGCCAGAAGGTCCTGTTCTTCACCATGGCCACGATGGCCACCGCCACCGCCCTCATCGGCGTCCTGCCCACCGCGGCCCAGGTCGGCCTGTGGGTGATCGTCCCCCTCTACCTGCTCAAGATGATCCAGGGCTTCTCCACCGGCGGCGAGTACGCCGGTGCCACCACCTATGTCTCGGAGTTCGCTCCGGACAAGTCCCGCGGCTACTGGGCCTCCTGGCTCGATGTCGGCTCTTACCTGGGCTTCGCCGCCGGTGCCGGAACCGTGGCTCTCACGACCGTGATCACCACGTCCATCAACGGCGAGAACGCCATGCTCGACGGCGGCTGGAGGATCCCGTTCCTCATCGCCATCCCGCTCGGCGCCGTCGCCATCTGGTTCCGTCTGAAGATCCCGGAGACCCCGAGCTTCGAATCGAGCGAGGAAGCCGGCCGCGACGTCAAGGTCAAGGACGACAAGTACGCCCGCCACGGCCTCATCGGCGTCATCCGTCACTTCTGGAAAGAGATCCTCATCGGCATCGCCGTCGTCGCAGGCTCCCAGACGGTCGGCTACGCGCTGACGAGCTTCATGCCCACCTACCTGGAGGAGACCGTCAAGGTCTCGAATGTCCAGGCGGCCGTGGCCACGATCCCGGTCCTCGTCGTCATGTCGCTGTGCCTGCCGCTCATCGGCAAACTCTCCGACAAGATGGGCCGCAAGTTCGTCTTCCTGGCAGCAGCCATCATGACGATCGTCCTCATCGTTCCCGCGTTCGCCGTCATGCAGATCGGTGAGATGTGGGCAGTGATGGTGGCTCTGTTCATGGTCGCCCTGCCCGCCGGGTTCTACATCGCCTGCCTGGCCTCGACCCTGCCGGCGCTGTTCCCGACCGCGTCGCGCTACGGTGCGATGGGCCTGACGTTCAACCTCGGCGTCTCTCTGTTCGGCGGCACCACGCCGCTGTTCGCCCAGGCGCTCATCGATGTCACCGGCAACTCGTACATGCCCGCGTTCTACATCATGTTCTTCTCGGTCGTCGCACTCGTCGCCGTGCTGCTCATGAAGGAATCGGCGCACCGACCGCTGCCGGGCTCGTTCCCGACGGTGAACACCCACGAGGAGGCCGAGGAGCTGGCTCGCACTCAGGCCGACAACCCGGATATGGACATCGAGTCCATGCCGATCGTCGACATCGACCCCGACAAGGCACCCGCCTGATCGAGGTGAGAACCTGATCGACTGCGATACCTGATCGAGTGAAACGACGCTGGGCCGTCCCGTTTCGGGGCGGCCCAGCGTCGTTTCGTCGTTTCTCGGCTCGCACTACAGCCGATTGAGACAACCAGCCCACTCTGAGCTGAGCAGCCCATGTTCGAAACTGGGCTACTCAGCCGAAACTGGGCCGTTCTGACAGTGACGAATCAGCCTTCGCCGTCGGCTGTGGCCGGGACGCGTTTGAAGAAGTAGAGGTTCGACGTGACGAGGTCGGCCGCCTCGGCGGCGTCCCCGGACTCGATGAGGTCGACGATCCTCGGCAGCTCGCGAGCGGAATCGACCGCGATGGCCCCGATCTGATCCTGGTGCCGGTAGAGGCGTGACTGATCGCGCAGGCGCAGGCTGATCGCGGCGGCACGCCCGCCGAGGCCGTGCTCGAGAAGAGCCTCATGGAACCTGCGGTCCTGCGTGTAGAAATCGGCGAACTCGCCGGCCTCGGCCGCGTCCACGGTCGCCTCGGCGAGTTCGCGCAGTCGGTCGATCGCCTCGCATTTGGTCGCTGCCTTGCCGGTCTCGGTCACCGACCCGTCAGTCACCGCCTGCACACCGCCAGCTCCCAGGCCGCGACCGACGATGTCATCGCTGCCGGCCTCTGCCAGACTGCGGGCGGCGGGGACAGCGAGAAGAACGCGGATGGCGATGATCTCCTCGAGGTCCGCCTCGGTGATGGTGACCAGACGGAAGCCGCGATTGGGCACGGCCTCGACGGTCCCTTCGGTGACGAGCGCCATCATCGCCTCGCGCACCGGGCTGAGTGAGATGCCGAGCTGCTTGGCCAGGCCCGCTGCCGAATAGATGCGATCCTCGGCGAGCTCACCTGAGGTGATGGCATCGCGGATGATGCCCAGTGCCTGCTCGCGCAGCGATTCGGCCTGCGGTCTCACTCGCTCCATCGCACACTCCCCTTCGAATCGTGGTCGGCGACTATTGACAGCATAACCGCGAGATCGCACCATTGAACTAAGTAGTCGGTAACCGATTACCTACCCGGACTCCCCACGGAGTCGAACCCACAGTGACGTTCCTGCAATGAAGGAGGAACCCATGACCGCCGACCCCGCAACCGGCACACCCGCACCGACCACGTCTGCGACCGACGTGTCCGCCGATCCGCTGCTCCAGCCCTTCGAACTCGGCAGACTCACGCTGCGCAACCGCATCGTCTCGACCTCGCACGAGCCCGCGTACACCGAACTCGGCTTGCCGAAGGACCGCTACCGCCTCTATCACCGGGAGAAGGCCCGCGGCGGTGTCGGCCTGACGATGATCGGCGGTTCGGCCATCGTGTCGAAGGACTCCCCTGCCGCGTTCGGCAATATCGACCTGTCCACCGACGAGGTGGTTCCGTGGCTGTCCGCGATCGCTGACGACTGCCACGACGAGGGCGCGGCGATCATGATCCAGGCGACCCATCTGGGCCACCGATCCTCGAACTTCGCCGGCGACTGGCTGCCGCTGGTCTCGGCCTCTCGGACCCGGGAGGCTGCTCACCGGTCGTTCACCAAGGCACTCGAGGACTTCGATATGGATCGCATCGTCGCGGACTTCGCGTCCGCCGCCGAACGCGTCGCCGCCGCCGGATTCGACGGACTCGAGGTCATGCACGCCGGTCACCTGCTTGATTCCTTCCTCGCCCCGTGGCTCAACGACCGCGACGACGAGTACTCCGGCGAACTGGAGAATCTCATCAAGTTCCCGATGCGCATCATCGACGCCGTGCGTGCATCAGTTCCCAACGACTTCGTCCTCGGCATCCGCATGGCCGTCGACGAGCGCCGCGAAGACGGCATGGACGAAGCGAGGGCCACCGAGATCCTCCGGACCTACACCGATCACGGCATCGATTTCCTCAACCTCAACGTCGGGATGATCAACTCGGACCGTCAGCTCGCCGAGGCGATCCCCGGCATGGGCACCCCCTCGGCCCCCTGGCTCGAGACCTGCCGTCGCATCCGCGAGGCCATCGACATCCCCGTCCTCCACGCCGCACGCATCTCCGACGCCGCGACCGCCCGGTTCGCGATCGCCGATGGCTGCCTCGACCTCGTCGGGATGACCCGGGCGCAGCTGGCCGACCCGCACCTGGCGCGCAAGGTGGCCGAAGGACGTGAGGACGATATCCGTCCCTGCGTCGGCGCCAACATGTGCCTCGACTCCATCTACACCTCAGGTTCGGCCACCTGCATCCACAATCCCGCTACCGGCCGGGAGGCCGATCTGCCGCAGGAGGTTCCCCGCGACGTCACGACAGGGCCCAAACATGTCGTCATCATCGGCGCCGGTCCGGCCGGGCTCGAAGCCGCCCGTGTCGCGGCCGTGCGCGGTCACCGGGTGACCCTGCTCGAGGCCGAGGACGCCCCCGGCGGGCAGGTCCGCATCGCCGCTCGCTCGCAGCGCCGCCGCGATCTCATCGGCATCATCGACTGGCGTGTCCAGCAATGCCGGAAGCACGGTGTCGACCTGCGACTGAACACCTTCGCCGAGGCGGACGACATCCTCGCACTCGACCCTGACGTCGTCATCGTCGCCACCGGAGGGGTTCCCGATGCCGGGTATCCCTTCCGTGAACAGGGCCCGAGCTTCGACGTCTGGGACGTCATGGACGACCGACTCAAGTCGAAGCAGCGGGTGCTCGTCTTCGACGACCACGGGTTCTATCCGGCGCTCGACGCCGTCGAACGCCTGGCCCGAGCCGGCCAGCAGGTCACCTATGTCAGCCCCGAACGCACGATCGGCATCGACGTGGGGTCGATGAACTCTCCCGCCTATCTTCAGGTGTTCTCCGAATTCGGAGTCGAGGTCCGCCTCGGCGAACGGTTGGCGACGAAGCCGCGGATCGAGGGGAAGGAGATCGTGGCGGTGCTGCACAACGACTATTCGGATCGGGAGACGGAAGTCGTCACCGATGCCGTGGTCGTCGATTTCGGGACGACGCCGAACGATGAGGTCTATTTCGAGCTCAAGTCGCGGTCGACGAACCACGGGGCGACGGACCTCGAAGCGTGGGTGCACGGACAACCGCAACCGGAATACGCCGGTGTGACGAGCACTCACCCTGGTGCGACGGCAGTCGCGGAACCGACGACCGTCACCACCTCCGCTGAGGCGGGGCACCCGTTCACGCTTTACCGGATCGGTGATGCCGTCGCCTCCCGCAATGTGCATGCGGCGGTGCTGGAAGGACTGAGAGTGGGAATGGGGCTGTGAGCACGATCTGCACGAGCGTCGACTTCCATACCGCCGGCGAACCGTTCCGGATCATCGCCGAACCCCCGGTCGAGATCCCCGGTCGGATTGTGGCAGAGCGGCGGGAACTGGCCGGGCCCGGTTCGGCGGCCGATGATCTGCGCAGGCTGCTGTGCTTCGAACCGCGCGGTCATGCGGACATGTACGGCGGATTCATCACCGAACCCGATGACGACGGGGCTGACTTCGGAGTTCTGTTCTGGCACAAGGACGGCTTCTCCACGGCCTGCGGTCACGGGACGATGGCGCTCGGCGCATGGGCGGTATCCTCCGGGATCGTCGCCGTCGACCCGTCCGGGACCACGGAGGTCACGATCGACGTGCCCTCGGGTCGAGTGCGCGCGCAGGTGCACACGGACGCCGAGGGCCGGGCCGCCTCGGTGGACTTCGTCAACGTGCCCAGCCGGCTCTTCAGCTCTGGGATCACTGTGGACACGAATCGGGGGCCGATCACGGTCGACCTCGCGTGGGGCGGGGCGATCTATGCGCTCGTCGACATCGCTCAGTTGGGTGCCGCTGCCGGCTCCTCCCAGGCCGACGAGGTGGGCCGCCTCGGCGAGATGAGTTGTGAAGTCATCCCCGAGAATCTCACGGCGCTCATTGCCTTGGGCCGGGAGGTCAAGGCGGGTCTCGCCGATCATCCGGACACCGTCCACCCCGAGGATGACCGGCTCTCCGGTGTCTACGGCACGATCTTCGTCGACCGGTTCGGCACTCTGCCCGGCGGCGAACTGCATCAGCGCAATGTCACGGTCTTCGCCGACGGTCAGGTCGACCGCTCACCGTGCGGTTCGGGAACGGCGGCTCGGGTCGCCGCACTCCATGCCGCCAGTGAGCTCGCGCCGGGGCAGACGCTCGTCCATGAGTCGATCGTCGGCACGCGATTCCGGGCGCGAGTGCTCGAAGAGACCGCCGACGGCGTCATCCCGGTCGTCACCGGCAGCGCCCACCGGGTGGCCACCTCGACGTTCGAGGTCGACCCGCTCGATGATCTCGTGCCCGGGTTCGTGCTGCGCTGAGTCTCTGCTCCTCCTCGATCAGTGTTCGAGGATGATCTTTCCGGTCGTCGCCCGGGATTCGAGTGCTGTGAAGGCGGCGGCCACCTCGGCGAGGGGGAATCGGTCGCCGATGTGAACGGTGAGGTCTCCGCTGCGGATCCATTCGAAGATCTCGTCGGTGCGCGAGCGCAGCTCCTCGGGCGTCCTGACATGGTCGACGACGGTCGGCCGGGTGAGGAAGAGGGAGCCCGAGGTGTTGAGGGTATTGACGTCGACCGGGTCGACCGGTCCGCTGGCGTTGCCGACGACGACGATGGTGCCGCGGGTGGCAACGGCTTCGAGGTCGCCGTCGAAGGTGGTCTTGCCCACCCCGTCGTAGACGACCGAAGCGCCCCGGCCGTCGGTGACTTCGCGGGTCTTGTCAGCGAAGTCCTCGTAGCCGAAGACGTGGGCGGCGCCGTTCTTCCGGGCGACCTCTGCTTTGGCCTCGGAGGAGGTCGTGCCGATCACCGTGGCACCTTTGAGCACCGCAATCTGGGTGAGCAGCTGACCGAGTCCGCCAGCGGCCGCGTGGATGAGGACGACTTCGCCGGATGCGACCGGGTAGGTGTCAGTGATCAGGTAGTGGGCGGTGATGCCCTGCATGAGTGCCGCAACAGCGGTCTCATCATCGATGTCATCCGGCAGCGGCACGGCCTTGTCCGACCTGACGAGAGCTGTGGATGAGAAGCTGCCCTGTCCGCCGGTCATCCAGCCGACGCGGTCGCCGACGGAGAAGCCGTCGACTCCGGCACCCACGGCGGTGACCGTGCCGACACCTTCGACTCCGGGGCGGAAGGGAGTGGGCAGGGCGGCACGGCGCTGGACGACGTCGAGGAAATTCACCCCGGCCAGACTCAGGCCGACCTGCAGCTGACCATCGGCCGGCGCAGCGGCACCCGCTGGTGAGTCGTCGGTGACCTCGTACTTCTCGGGTCCCCCGTGTTCGTTGACGATGATCGATGTCATTGCTGCCTCCTCGAAGTCGAATCCGATTCGGACTATAGTCCGTATATGGACGACATTAACGGACCGAAGTCCGGTTGTGGAAGAGGGAACGGGAAGTTTCTCCCTCTGGTTCCCTCGCAGGCCCCTCTGCGCGCCGATGCGCAGCGCAATCGTCGGAAGATCCTCGATGCCGCCACCGGCCTCTTGGCCGACAAGGGAGTGGACGGGCTGACGATGGATGAGCTGGCCCGGCGGGCAGGGGTCGGCAAAGGCACTCTCTACCGCAACTTCACCGATAAGCCTGGGATTGCCTCGGCTCTGCTCGACGACCGGGTCCGGGACATGCACGCCCGCATGCTCCAGGGCCCTCCGCCCCTGGGCCCGGGCGCTCCGGGGGGCGAGCGCCTCACCGCTTTCGTCGATGCGTACCTGCGGCACATCGCCGGCAACCTCGACCTCGTCCTGCTCACCGAGAGCAGCTCGCCGAAAGGCCGATTCGACCGGCAGAGCTACCCCTTCTGGCGTCGCCACGTGGAGATCCTCATCGCCGAGATGTGGACGCCCACGGCCCCCGAGCCGACAGATGCGAACCCGTCCGATCCGGTTCGGACCCGCGCTGAGGCGGTCATGGCAGTTCTGTCCGCCGCGCAGCTCGATCAGTGGCTGAACAGGCAGGGCCGCACCCTCGAGGAACTCATTCCGCAGATCCAGACGATCGTCTCCGTCATCGCCGCCCCGTAGAGGTCGACACGCCGCGTCCCGGACCACCGCGACAAGCAATATTGCGAATAGAATGACAGGTGTAATCCAGGCCACACAGCGAAGGGGTGGGTGTGGGCAAGTACATCCTCCGGCGTGTGCTGCTGATGATTCCGATCGTCCTCGGTGTCGCCACGCTGTCCTTCATCCTCATGAAGCTGGCTCCCGGCGATCCCGCAGCCGCATACCTCGGCGATAAAGCCACTCCGGAGAACGTCGCTCAGCTTCGTCAGGCCTGGGGCCTGAACGAACCGATGATCATCCAGTACTTCCAGTTCCTCGCAGGCCTCCTCGTCGGTGACTTCGGACAGTCATTCATCTTCCAGACCTCCGTCCTCGAGCTGCTGAAGCTGCGGATGCCGGCCACCCTGCTGCTCATGCTCGTGTCTCTGGTGTTCGCTGTCGTCATCTCCGTCCCGCTGTCACTGTGGGTGGCGGCGAAACGATCTGCCGCCTCGGCGATCGTGTCCAGGGTCTTCGCCGCCACCGTCCAGGGCATGCCGGCTTTCTTCGTCGGCACCCTGCTCATCCTCGTCCTCGGGGTGAACCTGGGCATCTTCCCGGTCGGCGGCTACGGCAGCAACTTCGGAGAGCACCTCTACTCCCTCGTCCTGCCCGGTCTCGCTGTCGCGCTGACGATCTGCCCCGTGCTCATCCGCAGCCTCACGGCGGCACTGAACGATTCGATGTCGGCCGAGTACACGAACTTCGCCCTGTCGAAGGGACTGAGCAGGAAGCGGACGGTGATCGACTATGCCTTCCGCAACGCCGGAATCACGGGTGTTTCGATCCTCGGCATCCAGGTCGGTCACCTCGTCGGCGGTGCCCTCGTCGTCGAGAACGTCTTCGCGATCCCCGGTGTCGGCTCACTCCTCATGGAAGCCGTCCTCGCTCGCGACTACGACGTCGTGCAGGCGCTGACAGTGATCTTCGGTGTCCTCGTCGTCCTCGTCTACCTGCTCACCGATGTCGTCTACAGCATCGTCGATCCACGCGTGCGGCTGGGGGCATGATGAGCGAACCGATGGCCTCCCCCACGGCGACCGGTGCCGGTGGCCCCAACGGGAAACCGCCGCGGACTCGCGGCGGCACTGCGTCCCGAGCGACGCCGACCGCGCGGTTCACGCTTCCCCTGCCGGCATTCCTGCGACGGCACAATCTGCAGCTGTGGATCGGTGCGTTCATTCTCGGTGCGATGGTGCTGCTGCTCGCCGTCGGACCGCTCTTCGTCACCGACGACCCCAATCGGCAGGACCTGCTCAACACCTTCGCCCCGTCTTCGGTCGCACACCCGTTGGGCACCGATCAGCTCGGACGCGACGTCCTCTCCCGCTTCCTTCACGGCGGTCGCGTCGACCTCATCGTCGCTGTCGTCGCCGTCATCGTGCCCTTCATCCTCGGTACGGCCCTCGGTTCGCTGGCCGGGTACTTCGGTCGCTGGGTCGACATCGTCATCATGCGCCTGGCCGATATCGTCTCGGCCTTCCCGTTCTACGTCCTGGTCATCGTGCTCGTCTTCGTCATGGGCAACGGAATGGGCAGCATCTTCGTCGCCATCAGCGCCGTGTCCTGGGTGGCCTACGCCCGCATAGTCCGCGGCGAGGTGCTCGTCCTGAGAGAGCAGGAGTTCATCTCCGCCTGCCGCGCCTCGGGGCTGAGCACTCCCCGGATCCTCACCCGCCACATCATTCCGAACACCGTCAGCCAGGGCGTCATCTACGCGATGAGTGACATCGTGCTCAACATCGGCGTCGTCGTCACCCTCAGCTACTTCGGCATGGGCATCGTCCCGCCGACCGCCGACTGGGGTCAGATGATGAATGACGGTCAGCAGTACATGGGCACCGGCAACTACGGCCTCATCCTGTGGCCGGGGTTCGCCGTCGTCATCGTGTCCTTCGCGCTGGCGCTCATCGGCGACGGACTGACGAACACACTGAAGCCGAAGAGGTGACCATGCCCATCCTCGAAGTGGACTCCCTCACCGTCGACATCGACGGAGAGGCCGGACGGCGTCGGATCCTCGACAACGTGTCGATCAGCCTCGAGGCCGGTGAGCCGATGGGTCTCGTCGGTGAATCGGGATCGGGCAAGTCGATGACGCTGCGCAGCATTCTTGGAATGCTCCCGCCCGGCGCCTCCGTCGTCGACGGAGAGATCCGGTTCGACGGTCGCAATATCCTCAGCTCCGGGCCGGGCGGACGATTCGACCAGTGCATCCGCGGCACCGGCATCTCGATGGTGTTCCAGGAACCGGCCATCGCGCTCAACCCGGTGATGAAGGTCGGCCGTCAGATCACCGATGCCATCGCCGAGCGCAGAGGACTGTCGAAGAAGCAGGCTCAGGACCTCGCCGTCGAGCTCATGGACCGTGTCGGCATCACCGATCCCGACCGCAGAGCCAGGCACTACCCGTTCCAGCTCTCGGGTGGAATGCGTCAGCGCGTGATGATCGCGGCGGCGTTGGCGCAGGAGCCGCAGGTTCTGCTCTGCGACGAACCGACGACGGCGCTCGACGTGACGATCCAGGCGCAGGTGCTCGATCTCTTCCGCACCATGCAGCAGGACGAGGGCCTCGGTCTGCTCTATGTCACCCATGACCTCGCGGTCGTCGCTCAGCTGTGCTCGTCGATCAGTGTGATGAAGGACGGGCAGATCGTCGAACACGGTGTGCTGCAGGAGGTCTTCGACGATCCCCAGGAGGAGTACACGCGTCGACTGCTGACAGCGACTCCGCGAATCGATGAGGGCGTTGACGATGCGGGCCTTGCCGAGGAGACACGATGACCGAGACTCAGCCGGCACCGGCTCGCGGTCTGCGCGCCGAGAACGTCACCGTCACCTTCGGACGTGGTGACCGCGCCTTCACCGCGGTCGATTCCGCCGACCTGCAGGTCCGCCCGGGCGAGATCGTCGGACTCGTCGGCGAATCGGGTTCGGGGAAGTCGACGCTGTCCCGAGTCATCTGCGGACTCCAGCGCGAATTCGACGGAAAGGTCAGCGTCGACGGTCGGGAGTTCGCACAGAAGCGCACAAGCGCTCAGTGGCGGATCGTGCAGATGGTCTTCCAGGACCCCTTCGCCTCCCTCGACCCCCGTTATACAGTGCGGGCCACCCTCGCCGAGGTGATCCGCCATCACCGTCTCGCCTCCGGTGCCGCCCTGTGGGCCAGGTGTGCGGAGCTCATGGAGATGGTGCGGCTTCCCGCGGAGTTCCTCGACCGCACCCCGACCGCTATGTCGGGAGGGCAGAGGCAGAGGGTGGCGATCGCCCGAGCGCTTGCCGTCGAGCCCAGCATCATCGTCGCCGATGAGGCCGTCTCCGCCCTCGACGTCAGTGTTCAAGCTGAGATCGTCGCACTCTTCGCCCGACTGCGCGAGGAACTCGACCTGTCGATCCTCTTCATCTCCCATGACCTGGCGGTCGTCAAGAAGCTGTGCGAGCGGATCTACGTCATCCACAACGGACGTCTCGTCGAAGAGAACACCACCGAGGAGATCTTCACGTCCCCGCGCGACGACTATACGAAGACGCTGCTGAAGGCGATACCCACCTTCGACAGCGCTTACCTCGATCGGATCCGAAGAGGGGAAGGGTGATGGCCAAGAGATTCGCAGCGGTGACTGCCGCGCTCTGCGCCTGCCTCCTGGTCCTCGCAGGGTGCAGTTCATCAGGAGAGAAGACCGCCCGGCCCGGGGGCGACCTCGCCTTCGCTCGCGCCGCCGATGCCACAACTCTGCTGCCACCCACGACGACCCAGAATGAAGACATCTGGACGCTGCAGCAGGTCTACGAGACTCTCACGCTCAACAAACCCGACGGGTCCGGGGTCGAACCGGGTCTGGCAACCGATTGGGAGGAATCGAAGGACAAGATGTCCTGGACCTTCCACCTGCGTGAGGGAGTGAAATTCCACAGCGGCAAGACCCTCGACGCCGACGATGTCGTCTTCTCCCTGAACTATGCGCGGGACCAGGAGGATGAGAACAATCTCTGGGCAGCCGAATTCGACCCGATCAAAGACGTGAAGAAAGTCGATGACCACACGGTGCGCATTGACCTGAAGCAGCCGTGGGGTCCCCTGCCCAGCTATATGGCGCTGTTCGCCGCATCGATCTACCCTGACGACTTCGGCGGACACGACGCCGAGTACATGGCAGCGCACGCAGACGGCACCGGGCCGTTCGAGGTCGGCAATTGGAATAAAGGACAGAGCCTGGAACTGGTGAAGAATCCGGACTACTGGGAGGACGGCGTCCCCTCACTGGATTCCGTGACCTTCAACGTCGTCGCCGATGACAACACTCGTCGCCTGCAGCTGCAAGGAGGTCAGGCCGATATCAACCAGGAACCTGCACCGCTGAGCATGAGTCAGCTCTCGCGCTCACAGGACATCAATGCCCAGGCGTTCACCTCGACGAAGATCCTCTACTTCAACATCAACAACAAGGAGAAGGGACTCGACGATCCCAAGCTGCGCCGCGCCATGTCGTATGCGGTCGACCGCAAGTCCATCGTCGAGGTGGTCTACGCAGGTTATGCCGAGCCCGCGACCTCGTTCATCTCACCGGGCCTCGCCGGTCATGCGGACAAGGTTGACAGCAGCCAGTTCGACATGGAGAAGGCCAAACAGCTGGTCAAGGAGTCGGATCATCCAGACGGAATCGACATCACCATCCAGATTCCCTCGGGTGTCGCCGACCGTGAGCTGCTGGCGCAGATCGCCCAGCAGGCGTGGCAGGACATCGGCCTGACCGTTCACGTCCAAAAGCTCGACGATGCGACTCTGACGACGAACCGCACGAACGGCGACTTCCAAGTTCAGGTCAGCTATGCGACCTCCGACGTTTCTGACACTTCGCAGATGATCAACTTCCTCGCCGTCACCGACGACTCGGGAATCCGTTCCGGCTACGCGAATCCCAAGGTGGAGAAATGGGCGGAGGAGGCCGTGGCCGAAGAGGATCCGGAGAAGCAGAACGAGCTCTACGCCCAGATCCAGCAGCAGGTCGCCGACGAGGCCCCGATCGTACCGATCGCCTACCAGCGAGCACTGTACGGAATGAGCCGGGATGTCGTCGGCTTCGAACCCTATGTGCTGGGCACCTACGGGCTGAAGGAGACGAAGCTCAAGCACTGAGCAGGCAGCTCACCTGTCGACGACGATGTCGGTCAGCGGAGTCGAGCAGCAGGGCAGGAACTTTCCTGCGGCGATCTCCTTCGGACGGATTCCGCCCGCATGCTTCATCTCGACTTCGCCGCTGATGAGCACAGACTTGCAGGTTCCGCACGCGCCTTCCGAGCAGGATGAGGGCACGGACAATCCGGCGTCCAGAGCAGAGTCTAGGACGGTCGTGGACTCATCGCAGTCGACCACGCGCCCGGAGACCGCGAACTCGACGACGTGGCTCACTCCAGTACCGCCGACGACGCCGACTCCGGCAGCTTTGGCTCTCGCACCGGCCTTGGCCAAACGATCGGCAGGTGAAGTGGCGAAGACGAACGACTCCTCATGCATCCGCGCCGATGCCACCCCCGCCTCGGCGAGCAGGGGCCGCACCGCGTCCATGTACGGACCCGGCCCGCACACGAAGGCTTCGCGGTCGGCCGCGTCGGGGACCACCTCGGCGAGGGTGGACGCATCGATCCGACCCCGCCGACCGGCCCACGTCTCCACCTCGGAATCCCTGGAGCACAGGATGGTGACGCTGACTCCGGCGACCTCGGCGAGCTGTTCGAGCTCGGCGCGGAAGATGATGTCGAGCGGAGTCGAGGCGCTGTGGACGAAGACGATGTCGGTGCCGAACCCTCCCTGTCGGGCCAGCAGGCTGCGCACCATCGACATGATCGGGGTGATTCCGGAGCCGGCGGAGAGGAAGAGGTGACGTTCGGCCTGATGGAAGCTCGTGCTGAACAGCCCGTAGGGTCCGTCCACGTGCAGCCGATCGCCGACCCGCACATTGTCATGCAGATGGGTCGATACCGCTCCCCCGGCCACGCGCTTGACCGTGATGGTGAAGATGTTCGTGCCGAAGGGCGCCGAGGAGATCGAGTAGCAGCGCTCGAGGCCGAGCTCGGGGATGCGCATCGTCACGTACTGACCCGGGGCGAAATCGACCGCGGTCATCCATCCCGCCCGCAGCTCGAAGGTCTTGACATCGTGGGTCACCTGGGTGATGCCGGTGACCTCGACGGGGCCGGTGAGCAGTTCGGGATCGAGCTGAAGTTCGGCGAGCACGGGGCCAGCTGATTCTGCCGGCACCCGGTCGACCGACGCGGCGAGCGCGGGCTCGACTGCCGTATCGAAGACCGGCGGGGCAGCGGCCGCGGTTGCGGGTCGACTGCCCCGAGTGGGCACTCGGAACGTCGCCTTGCCCACGGGCGCGGATGCAGCCTGGGCGAATGTCGAATGGCGGTACCTCATCGTCGCTCAGCTCCTTCCAACTGCACGGTTCGCTGTTCTCTATGGGCCTTGAGCCGTTCGATGTACCAGGTGACGAAGTCGTCGACCTGCGATTCGGTGGGTGCGTAGGGGCCCGGCACGTACGCCGGCGACGAGATTCCCAGGTGCCCGCGTTCGCAGAAGGTCGCGTCCTGTTCGTTCGTCTTGAGCCACACCGTCGTGAGGTTGTCGAGGTCGTAGTCGACGCCCTCCTCCGCATCGGCGTGGACGAGCCAGGTCGTGCGCACCAGCGTCTTGTCCTCGGCCAACGGCAGCAGGCTGAACGTCACCACGTGGTCGCCCATCGCGTGGAACCACATATTCGGCTGCACGTGCAGCGAGGCCCGGCCCAGAACGAAGGTGTCGAGGTCGCCCAATAATTTCGCCGAGGCGGCCGATCCGTCCATCGTGTACGACTCGCCCTTTCCGTCGAGAGCTGCCCGTTCGATCCGGAATCCGGTGGGCCGTCCGCTCAGCTCCTCGACGAGGGCATACGGCAGGCCGTTGCGGTCGCAGTCGGCATGAAGCTGATCCTCGGCGTCGAGGTACCGCTGGTACGCCGGCTGCAATCGCTTCGGAATCTCGTCTGGTTCGTAGCCGTAGGTGGGGAAGAACGTGCACGTCAGCTCCGGGTGGCCAGCTTCGCAGTGGTAGCACTCGCGGTTGTTCTCCATGACGAGCTTCCAGTTCGAGTCCTCTATGAGGTCACTCTGCGCAGCTACCTTCGTCCCGGCGATGTCATGCCCGGTCAGGTAGGGCTCGATGACCTCGGCCACCTCGTCGATGTCATCGGGCGGGGTGGGGCTGAGGCAGATGAAGATGAGCCCGCCGATGACGCGGAGGTTCACCGAGCGCAGAGAGAAGCAGCTCCGGTCGAAGCCGGGAGCTTGAACGCCTGCAGAGATGAGCTCTCCGGCAGGGGTGTAGGTCCATTGGTGGTAACCGCACACGATGTTGCCGACCGATCCGGACAGGTCACCCAGCAGCCGAGTCCCCCGGTGACGGCACACATTGTGGTGGGCACGGATCTCACCGTCGTCATCGCGGATGACGATGACGGAGTAGGCGCCGATGTCGACCGTGAGATAGTCACCGGACTCGGGCACTTCGGCAGCAGAGGCAACGAAGATCCAGGTCGAGGCGAAGATCGCCTCGATATCGCGGGAGAAGAACTCCGGGCTGATGTAGAACGGCGCCGCCAGCGAATAGCCGGGCACACGTTCGTCGATGAGCCGGTCGATATCGGTCCTGCCGTGCCCGCCCGATCCGACAGCCGCACCCGACCCAGCGGGTCCGCTCGTGCTGGAATCGGTCCGCTTCTGCTCTGGCGCCAGAGTCAATTCGTCCACCACCTCGTCGTGTCTCGGCCGCGCCTGCTGTCGGCCCCTTCGCCGACCGCGACCGTGGAGTTCGTGCTCCTGCCCCCAGTGTCCGCCAGAGGTTTGCTGAAGAAAAGCGAATCTTCTTCATCCGAAACGTGCAATACTATTGCATGATCGATCCGCGTCTCCACGTCCTTCGGGTCCTTGCCGAAGTCGGCACTCTCACCGAGGCGGCACACCGCCTCGGATACACCCCTTCGGCCGTATCCCACCAGCTCAGAGGCCTGTCGAAAGATCTCGGCGTGCGCATCGTCGAACCGCGCGGTCGCGGACTCGTCCTCACCCGCGCCGGTCAGCTGCTCCTCGAACGCTCTCAGGAGCTCTTCACCAGGTGGGAGGAGATCCGAGGCGAGCTCGACGGCCTCGGCACCAGCCGAGATACGCGCACCAGACGGCTGCGCCTGTGCGGCTTCTCCACTGCCGCGGCCGCCCTGCTTCCACCGACAGCCCTGACGGTGATGGAGCGATTCCCGGGCGCCGAGGTCACGATCATCGAAGCCGACCCCGAGGAGTGCTTCGACCTTCTCATCTCCGACCATGCCGACGTCGCCGTGGTCGTGGCCACCGACCCGCTGCCACCGCGCAGCGATCCCCGCTTCGAGCAGTCGGCACTGTTCAGCGATCGCCTCGATCTGCTGGTTCCCGTCGGACACCGCCTGGCAGAGAAGTCAGCTGTGGCGTTGAGCGAGGCCGCCGAGGAGTCCTGGATCCTCGACCGGGCGGGTTCGCCGTATCACCGTCTGGTGCGCACGGCGTGTGCGGCTGCCGGTTTCCAACCGGAACAGGCCCATCAGTCTCGGGAGTGGGAGACGGGTGCGTCGTTGGTCTCGGCGGGACTCGGGGTCGCGCTCATTCCTCGCCTGGCACGCCTGCCGGACGGCTTCGATGTGGTGCGCGTGCCGCTGCGCGGTGATCCGGTGCCGTCCCGGAAGATCCTCTCGGGCATCCGCCGCGGTTCGGGCGCTCAGCCGATCATCGCCTCGGCGTTGGAGGTCCTCCGGGAGTCTGCTGAAACGGCGGCCCACCAGGAGGCCTGACCATCCGGACCTGCGGTCGCATTCGACGCCGCTTCCGCGCGACGACGGTGGTGAGGACGATCCCGGCGATCAGCACCAGAACGGAAACCACGGCCACAACGAAACCGGTGATGAAGAAGCCGGAGGCGAAATCGTCGAAGGCGTCGACGTTGCCGCCGCCTCCGAGGAGGAACAGGAACATCGGGATGACGAGGATGCACAGTCCCACCCCGAGACCGAGGACTCCGGCGATGATGAGGAGGATTCCCGGCACCACGGACGGTTTCTTCGCAGGCACACCTCCCGGCGGGAACCCACCGGGCTGGATCATCTGCGGGTGATGCGTCATCCGGGCCTCCTTCCTCTCCCCCGATCCTATCGGGGACTCGAAACCGCGCCATGACCTGCGCGTAGAGTTGAAGCACATACTCCGAAAGACGGGCACCATGATGGACGATATGACCGCCGATGATCGGTCCAACCAGGTCGACAACGAAACTCGGACTTCCGCACCCGAGGACACGGCCGCCTCGGTGAGAGGTGGGACGCTCAAACGGACGATCGGCCTGAGCGAGCTCGTCTTCTTCGGACTCGTCTTCATCGGTCCCGCGGCCGCAGTCGGCGTATTCGGCACCCTCGATGCCCGCTCGGGCGGGGCCGTGGCACTCGTCTACATCGTCGCGACGATCGTCATGGCCTTCACCGCGGTCAGCTATATGCGCATGTCACGGGAGGTTCCCCGCGCGGGCACGGTGTTCGCCTACGCCTCGGCGGGAATCGGAAAACCGGCCGGTTTCGTCGCCGGCTGGATGATCCTCCTCGACTATCTCTTCATCCCCTCGGTCGCCTATCTGTTCACCGGGATCGCTCTGAACTCGATCTTCCCCGCGCTGCCCGTCTGGGTGTTCGTGGCCGTGGCCGTCATCCTCACCACCGGGCTCAATCTCGCCGGGGTCAAGGTCGCCTCCCGCGTGATCACCGGGGTCGTCCTCGCCGAGGTGGCCGTCCTCGCCCTGGTCCTCGTCCTCGGCATCGCCTACCTCGTCCAGCATGGGCCGACGCGGGGATGGTTGACCCCGCTGACCGGGGTCGATGCGTTCTCCGTGACAGCGGTGCTCGCTGCCGTGTCCGTGGCTGTCCTGTCGTATCTCGGCTTCGATTCGCTCGCGACATTCTCCGAGGAGGCCAAGGGCGGGCCGCGGATCGTCGGCCGTGCCACGCTGATCTGCCTCGTGCTCGCAGGTGTCTTCTTCGTCGCGCAGACCTGGGTGGGCAGTCTGCTCTCACCGTTGACTCCGGCGGACCTGCAGGCCGATCCCGCGCTCGAGGGAGCCGCCTACTACGACGCCGTCGACTCGACTCTCGGCCCGTGGCTGCACTGGCTGCTCGCCTTGGCCAAGGCCGTGGGCGCGGCGTTCTCCGCGATGATCGGTCAGGCCGCAGGCTCCCGCATCCTCATGGACATGGGACGATCCCGTCAGGTGCCGAAATTCCTCGCCGAGGTGGCCCCGAAGACCGGTGTTCCGTGGAAGGGAATCCTCGTGGCCGCCGGCGGCAATGTGATCGTGGCCGGGTGGGCGGCGACCCGTGCCGATGGTCTCGACCAGCTGACCTCGATCGTCAACGTCGGGGCGCTGACGGCGTTCATCTTCCTTCAAGCCTCGGTGGTCGGATACTTCCTCGTGAAGAAGCAGGGCAGCGAGACTCCCAACTGGTTCAACCACAGCGTCATTCCGGTCATCGGCGCCGGTCTGCTCATCGCAGTGCTCGTCAGCGCAAACCCGCTGGCCCTGGTCATCGGGGCGGTCTGGCTCGTCATCGGCATTGCCGTGTTCGCGATGAACAACCGGCGGCGCGCCCACGTCTGAGCCGGTCCGGCGGCCCATCATTCAGCCGCCGGTTGCGGGTGTGACCGGACGGACCGGCTCGGGAGTCTCAGTCCTGCAGGCGGGTCGTTCCTTCGTGACCGCCGGAGGTGTTGAGCTGTTTGGCGTAGCAGCTGTCGGGGCCGAGTCCGTGCGATGAGCACCACGACAGGGCGTCCTCGGGGTCGTCGTAGCCGATGCCGACGACGGTGACCCAGAAATTGTCTTCCTTGAAGCTGCCGAAGTCGCCCGACCAGATGAGCTTCACGCGGGGGAACTCTTCGCGCAGCCCTTCGAATTCTTCGAGGATCGCTTCTTCGTCCCAGGTCTTCCCCTCGGCTTCGAGGCCGACCTTCTTCGAACTCAGCTGCGGCACCCATTTGCCGTTGAGTTCGCTCTTCGCTGTCTGTCCGTCGGAGTCGGCGAGCTGTTTGAGTGCCTTCTTCGGGTCGTCGGGAAGCGCCGATTCGGTCTCGGTGGGCTCGGGTGAATTGCTGGCCGCAGCCGAACCGTCATCGCTGGCGGCGTTCGTCGGCTCATCGGTGGAGGCGACATTGGCGGGGTCCTCGGAGTCCTTCGAGAAGAACGTCGCCGCGCCCCATCCGATGCCCCCTGCGAGGACGATGCCGACGATGACGAGGAGCGCGATCATCCCGCCGCGCTTCTTCTGCGCCGGCGGTCCGGCCTGCTGATACGGTCCCGGACCGTAGCCGTAGGGCTGCTGGCGAGGAGGCTGACCGTTGCGATGAGGCGGGCCGCTCTGCGAGTGCGGGGTCTGGATATAGGGACGCTGCGGCTGAGGTGACTGAGAAGGCGGCGGAGGTGTGCCCCATCCATTGCCCGGCTGGGATCCGGGCTGCGAGGACCATTGGCTTCCCGACCGGTCGTTGACGTCCCATTCGTTCTCATCCCCGCGCCCGGGAGGGTTCGTACTCATCCGTCACTCCAGATCGATCACGCCGTATTTCAGAAAAAGTCCCAATATAGAACTTCTCTTGCATTAACAGCCTAATATAAGTTGTGAACTACACATGCTTGATCTGCTCAGTTGATTGTTTCGATTTGAATGACATTGCGGAGCTGTCGGGCAACGGCACTTGAGGACTGGGTATGCACGACGAATCCGACGAGACGAAACCGACCGCCGCCGAGGATCCGAAGGATCAGACCGCCGAGGACCAGGAGAGTCCCGAAGACGAGGTTCCGGACGCCGCCGAGACCTCGGATGATCCTGCAGCTCAGGACGATGAGGCCACCGAGGAGACCGCTCGCTGGGCGCCGCCGGAAGACGGCACGCCCACCACCGAGCAGACAGTCGACCCCTACCAACAAGCCCCCTACCAGCAGACGCCCTATCAGCAGGTGCCCTACCAGCAGGTCCCTCACCAGCAGGGCACCTACCAGTCCGGTCCTGTGCCCTACCCCGCACCACCGGGCTACCCGGCGAATGCCCCGAAGTCGAAATTCGCCTCGGCGCTGGCTAAGGGAGCGACGTGGAAAACGGCCCTGATCCCGCCGGGGATCGCCCTCCTCGGCGGCATCATCGTCTCCATCATCCTCACCGTCATCCTCACGTCGATGTCGGAATTCGACGCGCTGACCGAGGAGACCGGCCTCAACCTCGACAGCCTCAACTACGCCCTGCCGTTCATCCTCATGGCTCTGTCGCTGTTCGGTTCGGCGGCGTTGCGCTTGGACATCAACGCCCCTGACACCTTCAACGCCCAACTGGGCATCTTCACCACCGGCGCACCCCTGGTGGTCACCATCGTCACCGTGGGTCTGCTGTGGTGGATGACGAAATTGAGCGAACGCCGCTCCCCCGCACCCAACCGAGTGTCCACGTGGATCCGCATCGGGGTCGCGACCCTGGCGATGACGCTCGTGCTCTTCCTCCTCCAGGTCATCTTCGCCGCCCGCGCCTCCGCCTTCGAAGAGGAAGGATCGTTCACCTTCACCTTCTCGGCGGTCACCGTCCGATCGTTCTTCCTGCCGATGCTCGTCATCCTCATCACGAGCATCGCCGGTCGTGTCGCCGGACATTTCAAGGGCACCGAGGCGATCGGTGCACCGTTCCTGCGCTGGGCTGTTCCGCCTCTGCTGGTGACCTGGATCCACCTCGCCCTCACCGTGGCCGTGTTCTCGATCGTCGCGCTCTTCGTCCTGCCGCTGTCAGTCGAGATGCCGGGTCAGCTGGTGCCGCTGACGTTCGTCAACATGGGCCTCATCCTCACGTCGCTGACCCACCTCGGCGGAATCAGCGCCACCGCCCAAGGCGACTTGGGCTTGTACTCGGACACCTTCTCCGAGAGCCTCACCATGTTCAGCCGCGACGCTCCCGGGCTGCTGTGGCTGGGCCTGCTCGTCGTCGTGGCCACCGTGCTGATCGCAACGATCGTCGCCACCGTCACCCGGCGTCCGGCCTGGACCGTGATCGAGCAGGACAAGCAGCAGTGGTCGAGCGCGTGGAAGCTGCCTGTGGCGTTCTGCCTCGTCTGGGGTCTGCTGTCGCTGTTGGCCATCCCCGCGAACCTGTCGATGTCCGGATCCGCCGAGGCGGCCATGTTCTTCGGCGGTTCCGGTGCGGCCCGTGCGGGGATCGGCCCCCTCGCCTGGACGTTCCTCATCTTCGCCCTCTGGGGCGGGATCATCGAGGTGCTTTCGCGCACCCTCGGCCCGCGACTCGCCCTCACCTTCCCGGCCGTGGCGCGGATCGCCGCCGGACGGACCGTGCACCCGCACTGGGGACCATACCTGGGCATGAGCGAACCGCAGTTCGCGTTCATCCATCCCGATCTGGCTCGAGCCGCCGCCCCGACGCCACCGCCGGTTGCTCCCGGCCCCGGCGAAGTCGGACCGCACGACCCTGGCGGGTTCGGACCGCAGGGACCTGTCGGCCATCAGGGCCCGCCCGCATCGCCGAATGCGTTCGACTCGCAGGGCCAGCCGCCACATCTCCAGCAGGGTCCGCAGCAGTTCTCTGGTCCGGTCGGTCCGCAGCAGCATCCGACCCCGTCCGACCAGCAGCCTTATGCCTACCCGCAGGGTGTCGCCGACCAGCCGGCCTATTCGACGCCGCAGGGCTCAGCCGGGCAGCAGTCAAACTCGGCTCCGCAGGGAATGTATGCGCCGCAGCCGTACGCGGGCCCGGCCAAGCCCTTCGACAAGAAGAAGACGACGCTCGTATCGGTCGTCGCCGGTGGTGCCGTCCTCCTCCTTGTGGCCGCACTCATCGTCGTCACCCAGCTCAACGGGCACATGTTCGGTCCCGAAGCGACGGTGGAGAAATACTTCTCGGAGCTCTCCGACGGTGACGCCGAGGGTGCCCTCGAGGTCGCCGACGTCGACGTTCCGCAGGAGTCACGGTCCCTGCTGACCAACGATGTCCTCGTCGGCTCCAAGGCACGGCCCGACGATGTCACCGTCGAGGATGCCGAGATCTCCGGAGACACGGCGACGGTCGCGGTCACCTACGACGTCGGCGGCTCCAAGGGCGACAGCACGCTGACCCTGCACAAAGCCGGAAAGAAGGCGCTGTTCTTCGACGACTGGGCGCTCAAGAGTCCCGACCTGCTCACTCTCACCGTCGACACTCCCGGCCTCAAAAAGGTCAAGGTCAATGGGATCGACGTCGACAGCGACGGGTCGACACTGTCCCTGCCGGCCTTCCCCGGTCTCTACACGATCGACCTGGCCGAGAAGTCCGATCTCATCACCGCAGACGCAGTCGAGGTGCGGGCGTTCCTCGGCGATGACGCGAACATGGAGGGTGAGGACACGCCGCTGCTCGCCGCCCATCCCTCGGACGCGTTCCGCAGCGAGGTCGACAAGCAGGTCAAGACCCTCATCGACAGCTGCGCGAAGAAGACGGTCGCCCAGCCCGACGGGTGCCCGTTCGGATCCTCGCTGGCCGATAGCTATGACGCCACCGGCCTCACCTGGTCGATCTCGTCGTATCCGACGGTGACCGTCGCCGATGACTCCATGGGTGCCGACCAGTATTCGAACCCCGAGGACGCGACCGGTCCGAACGGCGGTCCGGCGTGGCTGATCTCCTCCGACACCTCCGGTGAGGCGCTCGTGACCGGCAGCTATGACATGTTCGACGAGTCCGAACCCTTCGATGACACCGTGACCTTCGACCTCAACGGCACGGCCGAGATCGTCGACGGCAAGATCGTCATCACCGTCAACGACGACCCATGGGACTGGTGACCGAGGCCGCGTGACCCGCTCGGGGCACGCCGTTCAGTCGACGAAGATCGCCGAGGCGGGGCTGCTGATCCGTTCGACGAGTCCCAGTCCTTCGTCAACGTAGGCGGCGCGTTCGTCGCCGGGGACCATCGCCCCACCGGTGAGCCACACGAGGTGGACGCCGGTCGCGGACCGAGCCGCCGCGTCGCCCATCCGCCACGGAATGGTCAGCCCGGCGGTAGCGGAGGGTTCGACATCGATGCCTTCGGCCTCATGGAGCACCCCGACTCCCGCGCGGATGACCTCGTCGGGGACCGCGGCGAAGCCGGAGATGAGCGGCCCGATCATCGGTCCGATGAAGCGTGAGGGTCGGGCGACCGCCAGCCCGTCGGCCGCGGTGGCTCCGGACAGCCCGATGTCCTGAACGGAGATGCCGCTGTGCCGATCGGAGCGCACGCCGAGGAACATCGCCGGTGCCTGGCTCGGTTCGACGAAGACGCAGCGCACTGCCGTGCCGAAGACCCGTTTGAGCCCGAAGGTCACTCCCCCGGGGCCGCCTCCGATTCCGCACGGCAGGTAGACGGTGAGCGGATTCTGTTCGTCGATGGTCACACCTGCGGCCGCGAACTGGCGCTCCAGCCGCAGGGCAGCCACCGAATATCCGGCGAAGAGGCTCTTCGAGTCCTCGTCGTCGACGAAGTGCGTGTTTTCGGCGGCCTCGGCCGAGGCACGGCCGGCCTCGACGGCTTCGACGAAGTCACCGGCGTGTTCGATGACGTCGACCCCGTGGTCGCGCAGCTTCGTCTTCTTCCATTCCCGGGCGTCGGCGGACATGTGCACCGAGGCGGCGAAGCCGAGGCGAGCGCTCAGAATCCCGATCGACAGCCCGAGGTTGCCCGTCGAGCCCACGACGATGCGGTGGTTCGCGGCGATCTCACGAAACTCAAGAGTCGAATAGGTGGCGGGATCAAGAGCGTCGAGTCCGTGATCGGCGGCGACCGCCTCGGCGAATTCGAGCACCTCATGGAAGCCGCCGCGGGCCTTGATCGACCCGCTCACCGGCAGGGAGTCGTCGCGTTTGAGCCACAGCCGTCCGCCCAGCTCGGATCCGAACAGACCGTCGAGGCGGTGCTGCGCCGCAGGCGCCGGAACCAGAGCCGATTCGATCATTCCGCCGCTGACGTCTGGAAACGCCGATGCGAGCTCGGCTGGAACGGTCGCCGTCTCCGGGAAGGTCTCTGCGAACCAGGGGGCGAAGCGGTCGAACCGGGCCGCCGCGAAATCCATCACGTCGCCGAGGTCGGGCAGGGCCGCCTCGGTGGGGGTGGAGCGGAGCCATGTGGTCGGGGCACCCGATGCGAGGGATCGGATGATCTCGTCGGTGCTGAGTTCGTCAGGCAGGTCGGTCATGCACCGATCGTAGCCCGGCGGGGTGCGGGCCTCAGCTCTTGACGATCTTCTTCGCGGATTCGAGGACGTCGCCGAGTTCGTTCAGCCATTTCGCGTAGCCGTCATAGGTGTAGGCGCGTTTGTCGTCCCAGGTGCCGAGCTGGTCCTCCTTGACTGCGGGCAGGCTCTTGTACACCGGGTTGTCTTCGTAGTCGGTCGAGGCGTCGTGGACGAGGACGACGTCGGCCGGGTAGTCCGACATCTTCTCCCAGGAGACTTCTGCCCAACTGCTCTCTCCCGTGGCATCGGGGCCGACGAGGGTGAGCCCGTCCTCGTTGAGCATCTCGGCGATGCCCAAGGAGTTCGAGGTGTAGTTGATCTCCGCGGTGAAGTTCGCCAGCAGCACAGTCAGCTGGTCCTGCTTCTTCGCCACGCTGCGGATGCGTGCCCGAGCGTCGTCGAAGGCCTTCCGCTTGTCCGCGATGGCGCCGGTGTCTGTGTCCTTGCCCAGCGCCTCGGCGATGGCCGCGTACTGGGCGAACATCGCGTCGGGACCCTGCCCGCCGAGTTTGACCGGGACGAACGGCACGAGCTCGCTGACCTGACCTTTCACCTTCTCGTCCCACCAGGTCCACCCGTCGCCGGCCTCATTGCCGTAGGCGACGAGGATGTCCGGCTCGGCAACCGCGAGGGCCTCGATATCGAGTTCCATATCGGTGCCGACGACCTCGACTCCTTCCGAGTCGAAGGACTTGCCCGGGGACTCGTTCTGTCCGAACCCGAAGACCGCGACCGGCGTGATTCCGTACTGCGCGAGTCCGGCTGCCGAATAGAAGTCCGCGGCGATGCGCTTCGCCGGACGGTCGAGTTCGATCGTCAGCCCGTCATAGCCTTCGGGCGAATACGTGAAGTTCGGGACGCTGCCCGCAGCGCCGGAAGCGCCGTCACCCGCATCGCCATCGGCTTCGCCGCGGCAGCCGACGAGGGCGAACGGGGCGAGAACGGACAGGGCAAGGAGCTGACGACGACGCATCGAGAGCCTTTCGGTGGGCGTCCCCGCAGGGACGGAACTGGTGCGCCTGTAGTGACGCCGGGACCACCGTAGCACTATTTGGAAAGGCTAGCCTTACTAAATTAGAGTAGAGTAGCGTTGCGGATGTTGACATATCCACGACAGCTGCACACACGAAAACAACGCGTCCCCGCGGGGACGCCCTCACGGCCACATGGTCCTGGGGATGCGAAGGAGAATCAGTGTCACGAGCCCCCATCGGTGCCTTCGAAGCAGAGGTCCTCGCCGTCGAAGACCTCAGCCCGTCCTTCCGTCGGGTGACTTTCGGGGGTGCGGGACTCGAGGAATTCGGCCCGAACACCCACCCTCGTGATCTGCGGATCAAACTCGTCATCCCTCCTCAGCGTGCCGCCTCGCCGCAGTTCGATCTGCCGGCATTCCTCACCGAGCAGGAAGCCGCTGGAGTGTCCTGGTACCAGGCCTGGCTGCAGGTCAGCCCCGAGGAGCGCGGCGCGATGCGCACCTACACCGTGCGCGAATGGGACGATGCCAAGCGCAGACTCGTCATCGACATGGTCCTCCACACCGATGAGCACGGCCACTCGGGCCCGGCAGCCGAGTGGGCCGAGGCCGCCGAGGTGGGCCACCGCCTCCATATCATCGGCCCCTCCCGCGCCTCGGAGACTCCGTGCGCCGGGATCGAGTTCGCCCCCGGGGATGCCCACCAGATCCTGCTCGCCGGCGACGAGACCGCCGTGCCCGCCATCGCCTCGATCCTCGATTCACTCAAGGACAGCCAGGCACAGGGCAAGGCCGTTCTCGAGGTCCCGAGCGCCGAGGACATCATCGATATCACCGCTCCCACCGGCTTCGAGATCGAATGGCTGCCACGCGGGGAGGCCGATTTCGGTCAGCTGCTCGAACCTGCCGTCCGCGAGGCAGTTCGGTCAGAAACCCAGATCCCCGTCGGGGCCGGAGCGGCGGGGGCGGCCGGCGGGCCGGATGGTCAGGTCCGGGAACTCGACGATGTCAACATCGACGAAGAGATCCTCTGGGACGTTCCCGCGGCCCTCACCGAGGCGGCTCAGGGCAGTTCGAGTGCGACGGACAAGGACGACCGCCCCTTCTATGCGTGGATCGCCGGAGAGGCCGGACCGGTCAAGCGACTGCGCCGCTACCTTGTGCAGGAAGTCGGGGTCGACCGCAAGCAGATCGCGTTCATGGGCTACTGGCGTCAGGGCAAGGCCGAGGGCTGATCCGGCGACGGTCGCAGAGCTCCGATGATCTGCGGCCCGATCGCGGCAGCCGCTCCGGCCAGGCACAGCACGCCACCGACCGCGGCCAGCGGAGGCGGGACCTCTCCGAGAACGATCCAGGCCATCACGACGACTATCGCGGGGACGAGGAGACTCGAAGAGCTGAGCAGACCTGCCGGCAGAGATTTCAGCGCATATCCCCAGAGGTTGAAGGCGATAGCGGTCGGTACGACTCCCAGGTAGATGATCTGCAGCGTCATCTCGATGGGTGCCGTGGCCACCTCATCAATGAGGCCAGGGGCGAAGACGAGACTGACGAGTGCGCCGATGAGGATTCCCATCCAGGTCACGGTCACCGAGTCCTCTCCGGACAGGAAGTGCTTCTGCAGCAGCACGCAGGCGGCGTAGAGCACTGCGGCGACGAGACTGAGGACGAGACCGCCGACGGTGAAGAAGCCGGTGAAGCTGGCTGCCGTGATCAGCCCGATTCCGAGCAGAGAGACGATGATGCCGATGAGCAGGCGCTTCGGCAGCCCTTCTCCGAAGACGAGGCCGGCGAAGACGGCGATGATCAGCGGTGCGATATTGACGATCATCGAGGCGGTTCCGGCATCGATCGACCGTTCCGCAGCGTTGAGGACGACGACGTAGGCAGAGAACCAGGCGACTCCCCACAGGACGAGAATCAGCCAGACGACCATGCCGGAGGGGAATCGGGGGCGGCGGAAGAGCATCCACGCGGAGAGCACCACAGCCGCGGACGCGCCGCGCAGCAGCGCCATCGGACCAGGTGAGAAGAATTCGCCGGCATCGCGGATGACGACGAATGATGACGCCCAGAACGTCATGGTGAGCAGGGCAGCGATCCAGGGCAGGACGCGGGGCGCTGTCATCTGGTGAGGATTCGGACTCGCGACTCGAGGACTGAGGGCTGATCTGTTCATAGGAACGATTATTCGTCGCATGATCGTGAAAGAAAAGCGCACACTATTGCACAACTGTCCGTGATGTGCGTACGGTTCGACTGTGTACAACGTTGCCCACCTGAAGTCGTTCAAATCGGTCGCACTCACCGGGTCCGTCCGGTCCGCCGCACAGCATCTCAGTCTCTCTCCGTCTGCGGTCAGCCATCACCTCAAAATTCTCGAACAGGAGACCGGTCTGACTCTGTTTCAGCGACAGGGACGCGGCCTGTGCCTGACCGACACCGGTTCGGCGATCATGTCCGACGTCGACTCCGTGCTCGAGAGCTCGGGGCGATTGGGCCAGCGCATCTCGGACCTGCATGAAAATCGGATCGGACGCCTGTCGATCGGGTACTTCGGCACGGCCGGCACCCAGTGGATGCCCGAACTCGTCTCCTACCTCGAGAACCGCCATCCCGATGTCGCCGTGCAGCTCAACCTGGCAGAGGGCCCCTGGAACGAATTCCACTCCGATGTCCAGGTCGTGATTTCAGATTCCGAGGATCCCGCGTTCCCATCGCAAGTGGAGAGCCACTTCCTCACCGAGGATCCGTATGTGGTCGCATTGCCCGACGATCACCCCCTGGCTTCGCGTCCGGAGGTCAGCCTCGACGAGCTGGAGAATCATCCTTGGATCGACAACGACACCGGCGACGGTCCGTGCCGGACGATCCTCTTCGACGCCTGCGCACGTGCAGGGGTGGCGGTGCACTTCAAGCACGAGGCTCACAGCTTCGCCACTGCCCTGCACATGGTCAGTCGGGGCTTGGGTCTGACGATTCTCCCGCGGCTCGGTGTCGAACCCCTGCCTCCCGGGGTGGCCATCATCCGGCTGACAGCGCCCGAACCGATCCGCTTCATCCACGCGATCAGCGATCCGGGCCACCCGCAGCAGGAACTCATCGAGGATGCGGTCACAGCCCTGCGCGAGCTCGCCACCGGCTGACGATGGAAAGACCGCCGGCCTCCTGCTTCGCGGGCGCGCCGCCACGGCGCATGCGTGCACTAGCTGTACTTCCCCGTGAGGTTGTGAACACGAGCTGATGGTGTGAGTCCGCCAATACCGGTATGGGGTCGATGGAAATTATAGTCATGGACCCACGCCTCGTAGGCCGCTGCACGCTCGGCTTCGCTGGCATACACCCTCGTATAAGCCCACTCGGCATCGAGAGTCCGGTTGAATCGCTCGACCTTCCCATTCGTCTGTGGTCGGTAGGGTTTCGTTTTGCGGTGTTTCACACCCTCACCAAGAGCCTCCGCGAAGGCCCGAGAACGGTAGCAGGATCCGTTATCGGTCATCACTGCCGTGACCTGAACACCGATACTCGCGAAGAACTCGTCCGCACGCCGCCAGAACCCGGACGCAGTATCCTTGCGCTCATCATCGAGGATCTCGGAGTACGCGACTCGCGAGTAGTCATCGACAGCGTGGTGAAGGAACCGGTACCCACGCGAGCCCGCAGCTCCGGCCCGGGCGGCACGACCTCGATGGGAGCCGACTTTCCTGTCCTGAGCTGACCCACGCCCATGAGCACGCCACCCGCCCCCGTCGGGGATCCGGCCCTGCTTCTTGATATCGACATGGACCAGGCGCCCGGGAGCCTCGACCTCGTAACGGATCGGGGCCGGCTTACGCACCGGCAGCCCGGTCATCTGGTCGACATGAGCCAACAACGGCATCTGGTACCGGTTCAGGACTCGACCGACAGTCGAGCGTGGGATGTGAAGGTGGTAGCTGATCCGGTGCGGACCCCACCGCCGAGTGATCCGCAACGCGAGGATACGTCGTTCCCGTTTGGTCGACAGTCGTGCAGGGCTGTGGTGTGGTCGGCTCGAGCGGTCGTCGAGACCATCGCCTGCACGGTGTCGACGCACCCATCTGGACACTGTTGCCGATGAGACTTGGAAGCGTTCGGCGACTCGGCGCTGGGACCATCCATCATCGATGACGAGAGCGACAAGGCGGCGTCTGCCCTCGATGGTCAGTGGTGCGTTACGGTGTGTCATGAAGACCTCCGGGACTCGATCATGAGTGTGGTTACCCATATCGGTATCGGAGGTCTTCGTTGTGTTTCAACTACCGTTCACAACGTGTCGGGGAAGTACAACTAGCGACAGCCCGACTGCGCTCAGATCTCGGCGAGCATCTTGCCCGGGTTGAGGATGCCCAGCGGGTCGAGCGCGTTCTTCACGGCCAGCTGGATCCGTCGTGATCCTTCGTCGAGTTCGTTCGGCAGCCAAGCACGCTTGAGGAACCCGACCCCGTGTTCGCCGGTGATCGTGCCGCCGAGTTCGAGGCCGATGCGCATGATCTCAGCGAACACCCCTTCGGCCTTCGCCGTCTCGGCCGCATCGCCGGAGTCGAAGAACACCGATGGGTGCATATTTCCGTCGCCGGCGTGCGCGACGAGGGCGATCTCGAGTCCGGATGATGACCGCAGCTCGGCCAGACGGTCACAGAATTCGGGCACGGCGGTGCGCGGCAGGCATACATCGTCGAGCAGCTGACCGCCGCCGTGAGCGTTGGCGAATTTCTCGTAGGCTGGCTGGATCATCCGCCGTGCCGTGATGAGAGCCGCGGAATCGCTCGGGTCGTCGGAGTACGCGACGTCAAGGGCACCGCAGCGCTGGGCCACCTCGGTGAAGGTCGACATTGCGGCCTCTGCATCGGTCGGGTTGTCGTCGACCTGCACGATGAGCATCGACCCGGCATCGTCGTCGAGGCCGAAGTCGCCGTAGTCGTTGAGCATGCGCAGGCTGGCCCCGTCGAGGAATTCGAACAGGCTCGGCACTCCGCCGCCGGCCATGAAGTCGGCGACGGTCTGCAGTCCGCTGCGCTCATCCGGGAAAGTCGCGATCGCGGTGAACGGCTCGGGCAGGGCGGGCACGAGGCGCAGCGTCGCTTCGACGACGATGCCCAGGGTGCCTTCGGAGCCGATGAAGAGATGGCGCATATCGAGTCCGGCCACGCCCTTGGCCGTCTGCGGGCCGAGCGTGGTGATGGTCCCGTCGGCGAGTACGATTTTGAGTGAGCGCACGTAGTCCCTGGTCACACCGTATTTCACGCAGCAGAGTCCGCCGGCATTCGTTGCGATGTTCCCACCGATCGATGACAGTGCCACCGATCCGGGGTCCGGCGGGTAGGACAGTCCGAACGGGGCGAGGTGGTCCTTGAGGTCCTGGTTGATGATGCCCGGTTGAACGGTGACGAGACGTTCGGCCTCGTTGACGGCCACGACGTCCTTCATCTTCGACACGTTGAGCAGGATCGCTCCCGGTGAGGCGTTCGCGCCTCCCGAGATCCCGGATCTCGCCCCCTGCGGGACGACCGGCACCCGATGTGCGCTGGCGAAGGCCATGACCTCTTGGACGTCTTCCGCCGAGGCGGCCCTGACCAGGGCGATCGCCCCCTCGCGCGGGCAGAACAGGGCCTCGTCGCTCGAGTGGGCGTCGATGACATCCGGGTCAGTCGTCAGCGCACCCGGACTCAGTTTCGCCGCGAGGTCGTCGAGCGCCACCGGGTCGAGGGCGGGAAAGTCGGGTGCGGTGGACGTCGGGGTCGTCAATTCTGCTCCTCGGATCGGTCGGTCGAAGGCGGACGGCGGGCCGTCACTTCATCACGTCCAGATTATCGGGAGCGGGTGCGGCCCGGAGGATGAGGGTGACGATGCCGGCGGCGACCATGGCCGCGCCGACGACCCACATGCCGGCATTCTGGGTGCCGGTGAGATCGGCCAGCCAACCGGTGATGTAGGGGGCGAAGAAGCCCGCGGAGTTGCCGAGCGAGTTGATGAGCGCGAGTCCCGCGGCGGCACCGGCACCGGCGAGGAAGGTCTGCGGCAGCGGCCAGAAGGTCGGCAGGGCGGCGCAGATCGCCATGCAGGTGATCGTCACGGCGATCATCGTGGTGAACGGTGAGGACAGGTAGAGGGCGATGGGGATCGCCACACCGCCGATGAACAGCGGGATGGCCACGTGCCACACACGCTCACCCGTGCGATCGCCGTGCCGGGACCAGAAGTACATGGCCAGGGCACCGAAGACATAGGGGATGGCCGTGATGAGGCCGATCTCGACGATCGAGTACTCGACGCCGAAGGACTCCTGGAAGCCGGCGATGATCGTCGGGAGGAAGAAGCTCATGGCGTAGAGGCCGTAGACCATGCCGAAGTAGACGAATGACAGGGCCCAGACGCGGGGCTGGAGCAGCGACCGGCGGACCGGGTAGTGGAAGGTCTCTTCCTTGCTCTTCTCCTCGGCGTCCATCGTCGACTGCAGCCAGTTGCGCTCTTCGGCGCTCAGCCACTTCGCGTCTCGCGGGCGGTCGGTGAGGTAGAAGATGCACAAGATGCCCAGGAGAACGGCGGGCACGCCTTCGATGATGAACATGAAGCGCCAGCCGGCGAAGTTCTCGAAGATCGAGTTGCCGCTGGAGATCAGCCACGAAGACAGGGGCGAACCCACGACGCTGGAGAGCGGGATGGCGAGCATGAACAGAGCCGTGGCCCGCGCGCGCATCGAGGTCGGGAACCAGTACGTGAGGTAGAGAATGATGCCCGGGAAGAATCCCGCCTCGGCGACTCCGAGAAGGAACCGCAGCACGTAGAGCCAGCCGTGGTTGGGTACGAATGCCATGGCCGCGGCGACGACGCCCCAGCTGATGAGGATGCGGGCGAGCCAGATGCGGGCGCCGAACTTGTGCAGAGCGAGGTTCGAGGGCACTTCGAGGATGAGGTAGCCGAAGAAGAAGATGCCTGCGGCGAACCCGAACTGGGTCGCGTTCATCGCGAGGTCTTCGTTCATTCCGCCCGGTCCGGCGATGCCGATGTTCGTCCGATCGAGGTAGTTGATGAAGTACATCGCGATGACGAACGGGATGAGACGGATGAGGACCTTGCGCAGGGTCCTCTTCTCCAGTGCCGAATCGGCGGGGGTCTGTCCGCTGGTCGGCGGGCTCACCTCGGATGACATGGGATCTCCTTCGATCAAGTCAGGCCACGGTGGTGGCGCGGGGATGCGCCGCGAACATGGTCGTCGGCGCATGATGGCAACACATTACGACAGCGCGGGCGGCTGACCTAGCGTTCGCAGCAAAAGTACCGAATACCGGGACGGGGACTTCAATCGGCTCGTTCAAGCCGGCGCCCGGATGTCGAACCGTGCACGGTTCGATATCGGCGCTGCGCCTTGAACGACGTTTCGGTTGCCCCACTCGCCGTCGGGCAACCGGTCGGTACGATGAAGTCACTGAGGCGCGGATACCATTGCGAGGAGGGCGACATGCAGCCGATGACGGAACTCGAAGCCGAGACTCTGCGCGACTACTACGGCAAGTTCGCCCGCCTCGAAGCGGCCGACACCTCCCCGATCTACGCCGCATGGGCCGAGGGAGTGGCCGCGGATGACGAGATCCTCTCGCTCCTGCTCGAACTGCCCCGACCGAAGCGCCAAGCCAATCTGCTCTTCGGCGCAGCCCGCCACCTCGGCGCTGGCGAAGGCGCCTATGCTGACCTGCGTGCATGGCTGCTCGACGACTGGGCGAAGGTGCGCGAGCTCATGCTCGCCCGGTCGACCCAGACGAATGAGGCGGGTCGTTGCGCGACGCTCCTTCCAGCACTCGCACGGGTTCCAGGACCGCTTGCGCTCATCGAGGTAGGCGCCTCAGCGGGGCTCTGCCTCTACCCTGACCGGTACAGTTACCGATTCACCGTCAACGAGGCGGCCGGGTCGTCCGGTTCAGATTCCGCGAAGTCGACGACTCTCGACCCTGCGAACGGTCCGAGCCCGGTCGTGCTCGAATGCGAACTGACGAACACTGCCGTGCCGAACCGTCTCCCCGAGGTCGCGTGGCGGGCCGGAATCGATCTCAATCCTCTCGATATCACCGATGCTGACCAGCGGGAATGGCTGACTTCGCTGATCTGGCCGGAGCATGAGTCGAGACGGGAGCGCCTCCTCGCCGCTGCCTCGGTCGCGGCCGCCGATCCCCCGCACCTCGTCCGCGGCGACCTGCTCGACACCGTCGAAACCCTGCTTGCCGAGGTGCCAGCCGGGACCCAACCGGTCGTCTTCCACAGTGCGGTGCTGGCCTATGTCGACGCCGAGGCGCGTGCCCGCTTCGCTTCGCTCATGCAATCGCGCGACGACGTCGTGTGGATCAGCAATGAGGGCGCCGGCGTTCTGCCTGACACTCGCGCTCAGCTCGAGACACTCGGGATCGAGCCCGATGGGCGATTCGTGCTCAGCGTCGACGGCCAAGCTGTCGCTCTGACCGGACCGCACGGGCAGAGCTATGTCGGCATCGCGGTGATCCCCTGATGCGCCGACCCGCTCGGAATCGGGCCGTGCTCAAGCAGTCGACGCCCCCAGGAGGCTCGTTCAAGGCAGAGCGCAGACATCGACCCGTGCGCCTTTCGAGGACTGAGTTGCGCCTTGATCGAGGCTGGGTCGAAGAGCGAAGCCTTGAACGAAGCGTCGACAGCGAGGCAGCGAGGCAGCGAACAGCGGCGGAAAGTGCCCACCGAGGGAGACGTCTAAGAGCTTGCTGGCGTCCACCCGAGCTTCGGGCCGATCTCAGTGGCAAGTTGGTGGAGGATGTGCTTCCAGTCATCGAGCTCGAACTCGAACGGAAGTTCGAAGAGATAGTCATCTGAAGCCTGGAAAGCCGGGTTGGACAGCAGGTAGTCGACGATCTCCTCGGTCGAGCCGAGCAGGTCCGGTGCGATGATCGTGTTCTTCCCGTGGACCTGCTTCGTCCGCGGAGTCCGCTCCTCCGCGTATTTCCGGTACTTGGCCGCCTGTACCGGACTCGCGCTATCGGTTGGAACGATCACGCGTGCCAGGCTCACTCGTCCATTCTCACCAGAGAGCGATTCGCGGTAAGTCTCGATCTGGTTGACCTGGTTGAGAGAGAAGTCCTCGATGCCGTCCTCTGCCGAGGTGATGTTGCTCATCAGCCACTTCAATCCAGCCTCGCCCGACCAGTTGGCCGAGCGCAGCGATCCCCCTCCATACCAGAGGCGATCGCTCAGTCCGGGCGCATGCGGTTCCACCCGTTCGGAATCGATGTCCCCGCCGAAGCCTTTGTACTCGGGCTTCTCCCGTACCGGGCCTCCCGCGAGGAGATCACGCAGACGCTCGATGCGCGCGTAGCTGTAGTCTTCGCCGCGCCATCCCTCACCATGGACGATGTCATTGACCTCCTCGGCGAATGCGGGCGGATGCACGCTCAATCCAGCCAGAACCCGGCCTCCGGAGAGGACGTCGGCAACGGCGAGATCCTCGGCCAGTCGAAACGGATTCTCATGACCGACGGGAATCACCGCACTGCCCAGCCCGATCCGCTGCGTGTGCTGGGCCAAAGCAGCGAAGTACACTGCCGGCGACGGCAGACCGGACTGCATGTGCCGAGTTCGGACCCATCCGCTGTCGAGCCCGAGCTCCTCGGCGAAGCGGAACAGTTCGATACCCTCGGCCAGGCCGCGACCAGGATCATCGCGATCGAAGGGAACGAGGTGGATGAACCCGAGATGGCCGACTCGGTCATTTGTCGACGTGCTCACGGTGCCTCTCTTCTGATGCCTTGAAGGCATCGTCCGACGATGGTTGAATGCTTGACTTCTATCAGCTCCGCCTGAGAACTCTAGCCAGGCTCGTCACACTCGGCCCTCGAGGTGATCGCGGGGCGTCGTTCAAGCCGCAGCGCGGATGTCGAACTGTGCACCTTTCGACAAGTGCTCGCCGCCTTGAACGACGGAGCTTGGTTTCGAAAAGCGAGGGCCGCTATGAACGATGCGGCCGTGGTCGCCCGATGACTCCCAGATCGCGAAATCACGCCCAACCGACGACGAGGCGGGCCGCCTCGGCGGGGATCATCGGATCGACCCCGGTGAGTTCGGCGAAGCGGCGCAGACGATTCGCCACCGTATTGCGATGGCAGAACAGCTGCGCGGCAGACGCACCGATGCTCCCCGAAGCGAGATAGACCTGCACCGCCTCGATGAGGCGCTCCCGCTCGACCGGGCCGCAGGCGGCCAGCGCGGACTCGACATCGGCGAGGATCGGATTGCCGGCGGCATTGAGCGACCGTGCGGCCAACCGCGCCCACCCACTGCGCCACGTCATCGCAGTCGTCTCATCAGCGGCGATGACATCGGCGAGATCTCGCGCGGTCAGCGCCGACCGCCGCAGGGTGCCGATCCCTTCGGCGCGGACATACCCCACCCTGGCCTCGGCGATCTTGCCGGCGAGCGCCCCCAACGAATGACCGGTTCCGCCCCCGAATGGAGTGGAAGCATGTCCCGCACCACCTGGAACCTGCGTGAACGCAATGAGAACCTCGCCGAGGTGGTGCGTGAACATGGTCCCGCCCGCGCGGGCATGATCGGAGATGATCACCCGCAGCGCCCGGACGTCGTCCCCGGTGGCGGCGATGACGAGCAGCGGAGAGTCGACATCGAGACCGAGCCCGGTCGCGATCCTCGACAGGCGCTCCGCGGTGGGATCGGGATCATCGAAGAGGCTTGCGATGAGGCCCGCATGCACCGAATCCTCTTCCGCGCGCATCCGGGTGCGCTCGGCGGTATAGGCCTGTTGGACCTGAGAGACGTATTCGTCGACGGTGGATAAGACGATGCCGGTGTGCCGGATGACGAGTTCCGCATCCTCCTGATTCGCCACACGGGTGAGCACCTCCCAGAGCACATTGAAATCGTGGCGGATCGCGGTCATCAGCGCCTCGAGCGGAATTCCAGCCCGTGCCCGGGAGACCCCGACCTCCGTCGATACCGCCACGGGGCCGTCGAACCCACCGGCGCGCAGCCCCTCGATGAGGGTGGAGAAGGAGAGCCGACCGGTCCGCCGCAGCTCCGAGACCGGAATCGGTGCGGGATCGTAGCCGGAGACCGTGACGACGCGGATCATGAACCGTTCAGTCAGCTCGTCGAGATCGAGAGCGTCGAGGAGCTCGAGCCAGCGACGTTCGTCTCCGGGCTCCGGACGGTCCCGAAGCTGTCGTGTGCCCGCAATTCCAACCTGTTCATCCATCACACGCTCCAGAATATGTGCATCTGCACAAGCACTGCCCACTTTTCGGCGACAAATGTGCCTGGATCAGGACATGTGGCACTCTGTAAGGTCGATACCTGCCGGTCGATCGCAACGATCGACCGATGCACCACCCGCACCCGGACTCGGCCGACCAGGCCCAGGTCCCCGGACTCGACGGAGAGAATCCATGAGCGAGCAGAACACCACGGCGTCCGCCGAGCTCAATGCCACAACGGAACTGAGCATCAAGGACGCGAACAAGGTCGCCGCCGGCGCCCTGATCGGCACCGCCCTCGAGTGGTACGACTTCTTCCTCTTCTCGGCAGCGGCCGCCCTGGTCTTCAACGTCCAGTACTTCACCAGCGAGAACGCCACGGCCGCCGCCATGGCCTCATTCGCCACCTTCGGCGTCGGGCTGGCCGCTCGTCCCATCGGCGGTCTGATCTTCGGCCGCATGGGCGACAAGATCGGGCGCCGCAAGGTCCTGCTCATCACGATCATCGGCATCGGCGTCGTCACCGGACTCATCGGCCTCCTGCCCACCTATGCTGCGATCGGCTTCGCCGCCCCCGCCCTGCTCGTGCTCCTGCGCATCCTCCAGGGTCTCTTCGTCGGCGGCGAATGGTCGGGCGCGATGACGCTCGTCGTCGAGAACGCCCCGCTCCACCTGCGTGCCCGTTATGCAGCGATCCCGCAGATCGGCTCCCCGATCGGCACGATCCTGTCCTCCGGCGGCTTCTTCATCATGACCCTGGTGTTCTCACAGGACAGCTTCGACTCGTTCGGCTGGAGGATCCCATTCCTCGTGGCCCTGCCGCTGCTCGTCGTCGCCGTCTACCTCCGCTCCCGCCTAGAAGAGTCCCCGGTCTTCCGTCAGCTCGAAGAGTCCGGCGAGGTCGAGAAGAGCCCCATCCGCACCACCTTCCGTGACTCGTGGAAGCAGATCATCATCGGCATGGCCGCGGCTCTGCTCGGCGTCGGCGGCTTCTACCTCGTCACCGCATTCTGCGTCTGGTACGGCGTCAACGTCCTCGGCTACGACGATTCGCTCCTCCTGCTCGGCAGCATGGTCGCCGCCGCCGTCGAGATCGGAGCCCTGATCTGGGGCGGTGCCCTGGGCACGAAGTTCGGAGCCTCGAAGGTCATCCTCTGGGGTGGTGTCGCCTCGGCGGTGGTCGCCGTTCCTGCGTTCTTCATGTTCGAGTCCGGCAATCCGGTCCTCGTCGTCATCGCCATGACCCTGGCCGTGTCCACTCTGTCCCTGCCCTACGCGGCATCGGGCACCGTGCTCACCGGACTGTTCCCCGCCACCACTCGCTACACGGGTGTGGGCATGGCGCAGAACGCCGCAGGCATGCTCTCCGGGTTCATCCCGCTGCTGGCCACGAGCTTCGTCGCCTCCGCCGGAGACCACTGGTGGCCGGCCGCCGCGATGCTCGTCTTCCTCTCCCTGTTCACGGCGTTCGCCGGCTACGTCGCTCCTCGGATGAGCGTCGACCTCCCCGGCTTCAAACATTGAGACTCGCACAGCGCTGGGAACCCAGCGCAGCACCGGGCCGGGAGCCCCGGACCTCACACCGTTCGATCGTCGAAAGGACACCCACACCATGTCGCGTTCCGCCGGCCACCTCATCGTCGACACTCTGGAGAGCGCGGGCATCGAGCGCGTCTACGCGGTCCCCGGTGAGTCCTACCTCGACGTCCTCGACGGACTGTATGACGCGAAGATCGAGACCGTCGTGTGCCGGCAGGAGGGCGGTGCGGGGTTCATGGCGCTGGCCGAATCCCGGCTGACCGGCCGTCCCGGAATCACCATGGTCACCCGCGGTCCAGGGGCGGCGAATGCGATGATCGCTGTCCACACCGCCTGGCAGGATGCAACCGCGCTCGTCCTGTTCGTCGGCCTCGTCCCCCTCAACGATCGCTCCCGCGAATCCTTCCAGGAGTTCAGCCTGCCCGAGTGGTTCTCCTCGACGGCGAAGCGCGTGCTCACCATCGATGATGAGGACCGTGCAGGTGAGATCACCGCCGATGCCCTGCGCATCGCCGCATCCGGTCGCCCCGGGCCCGTCGTCGTCGGCCTGCCCGAGGATGTCCTCGTCCGTCTCACCGAGGCCCCGACTCCGACCCTCCCCGAGGTGGCCCCACCGACCCCTGCCCCCGCCGTCATCGATGGCTTGGCTTCGCGGATCGCGGCGGCCGAGCGTCCCGCATTCGTGCTCGGCGGGGATGGGTGGCACAACGGCTGCGGAGCCGAGCTGGCCGGTCTGGCCGCCTCGGCGGGGGTGCCGATCTTCTGCGATTGGCGCGCCTACGATGCGATTCCGCATTCCTCACCGGCGTGGGCGGGTTGGCTCGGCTACGGTCGTGCCGATGCTGTGGCGGCAGGTTTCGCCGAGGCGGACCTCGTCATCTTCGTCGGCTGCACCCGCTCCGATGTCTTAAGCGACGGCTACACGATCGGCTTCGACGCCGAGACCATACTCGTCTCCCTCGATATGGAGGCCACCCAGCACGCAGGGCGCATCGATGAGCACATCATCGCCTCCGCGGACTCCTTCACTCGCGCCCTGACCAGGACCGATGCCGCTGATGTTCGGGATGCGAGCCAGCTGCGCGGTGACCGGACGGATGAGTGGATGCAGGGACGCGCGGACGCGCAGTCCCGGTTCGCCGCTCATCGCCCCGACGCCGAGGCGACACCGGAGAATCCGGGCCGTGCCGGGGTCGATCTCGGGGTGGCGTTCGGGATTCTCGATGACCGCCTCGGCGGGGAGGCGATCCTCACCTACGGGGCGGGCAATGCGACGATCTGGGGGCACCGGTTCATCCGACATGAGCGCCCGTCCAGCCTCGTCGGAGCCCGCAACGGGGCGATGGGTCTCGCCGTTCCCGCCGCGGTGGCCGCTTCTCTGGCGTACCCGGAGCGGCGTGCGGTCGCGGTCTGCGGCGATGGGGACTTCCTCATGAACGGTCAGGAGATCGCCACGGCCTTCGCCCACGGCGGATCACCGCTCATCATCGTCGTCGACAACGGCGTGTACGGCACGATCGTGTCTCACCAGGAGAATCACTATCCGGGACGGCCCTCGGGCACGCGCATGGTCAATCCGAACTTCGCGGCGTGGATGTCGGCATTCGATCTCAGCAGTTCCGGGGCCGCCTCGGCGAGCAAAACGTCCATGAACGGCGACGGGGCCTCCGTAACCGGGCCGACCGGGCACGGGGAGCGCGTCGAAACGACCGAGGAATTCGGGCCGGCGCTCGACCGGGCCCTTGCCCACGACGGGCCCGCCCTCATCCATGTGCTCATCGATCCGGCGACGATGCCGCCGGCCGCCGACGAAACCGCCTGATCCATCCTGGGTGCCCACCCGGCACCACCGACCTGACACCGGCACCGCCGGCGCCGCACACGTCCCCCGCACAGTCGCAACCCACCCGCCCGCGACACCTCTCGAAAGGACCCGCTATGACCGTTTCACCCTCTCTGATCAACGCCGATCGCGAAGCCGAGTTCCTCGCCGATTGGGCCGTGCATTCGCGTTTCGGCGCCGTCGAGGGCACGAACGGAGTCGACCGGCAGGCGGCGAGCGCCGCCGATGGTCAGCAGCGGAAGTGGTTCGCCGAGCTGCTCGTCAAGCACGGTTTCAGCGTGCACCGGGATCCGATCGGCAATCAGTTCGGGCTCCTTGAGCTCGTGCCCGGGGCCCCGTATGTGCTGACTGGTTCGCATATGGATTCGCAGCCGACGGCCGGCCGTTTCGACGGTGCCTACGGGGTGATGGCTTCGGCGCATGCATGTTTCGCGATCGCCGATGAGATGCGAGCGGACCCGTCGAAGGCGAAGTTCAACCTCGCAGTGGTCAACTGGTTCAACGAAGAGGGCTCCCGGTTCAAGCCCTCCATGATGGGATCGAATGTCTTCACCGGCAAGGCCGAGCTGGAAGCGGCACTGACCACGCGTGATGCTGCTGGAATCACCGTCGCCGAGGCGCTCGACGAGTTGGGAGAGCGCGGAGACTTCACGGTCCCGGAGATCGCCTCCTATGCGGAGATCCACGTCCAGCAGGGTCGCAGCATGGAAGAGGACGGGGTGACGATCGGGCTGGTCAATGCCACGTGGGCGGCGCACAAGTACGAGTTCAAGGTCACCGGCGCACAGGCGCACAGCGGGTCGACGCTCATGGCCGATCGTCAGGATGCCCTGCTCGGTGCGGCCCGCCTGGTGGTCGCTGCGCGTGAGCTCGTCGACGACTTCGAGCCCGGTGCCCTGCATACTGCGTGCGGTCAGCTCACCGTCTACCCGAATTCTCCGGTCGTCGTCGCCAGCGAGGTCAGCCTGCTTCTCGATCTGCGCTCCCCCAGCGCCGAGGTGATCGCCGCCGCCCATGAGAAGCTCATGGCCACGATCGCCCAGGTCAGCGCCGATGATCGCGTGGAGATCGAGATCGTCGCCGAGCACAGCTGGGATCAGAACCCGTACTCCGAAGACGGGGTCGAACTGGCACGCACCGCTGCCGAGGACTTGGGACTCACCTCGGCGAAGGTGATGACCGTGGCCGGGCACGATTCCACGAACATGAAGGACGAAGTGCCCACCGTCATGCTCTTCATTCCCAGCGTCGACGGGGTCTCGCACAGTCTGGCCGAGTTCACAAAGGACGAGGACCTCGTCTCGGGTCTCCATCACCTCACCGAGGTGGTTCGCCGGCTCGCCGCCGGCGCGCTGGCAGAGTGACCGCGAAGGAGGTCAGTCCTCCCAGGGATTGAGCAACCTGACTCCCGTATTCGCGAAGTCAGCGACGTTCCTCGTCACCAGGGTCAGAGAGTGTGCGAGTGCGGTCCCTGCGATCAGGCTGTCCATGTCGGGCATCGCGTCAGGGACGTGCAATCGCGATGCCTGCACAGCCACTTCGGCATCGACGGCAAGAATTCTTCTGTCGAAGAGCTGAGAAACCTGTTCGTCGAACCACTGCCGAAGGACGGATCCAGCGCGTGCGTCCCGCCGCTCTTTCCGTCGGACTCCGACGTCGAGTTCGAGGACCGTAATGGCGCTGATGGCCAGATCGTCGATCCTCTGTGCGGCGATCCAGGAGCCGACGGGAGTCCGGTTGCCGCGGCGAGCGTCACTGATGATGTTGGTGTCGAGCAGATATCTCACAGTTCGGGCACCCGCAGCGATCGCTGAGAACGATGCGGCAGATCGAGGTCCGAATCATCGTCGTGGATGACGAGGGCATCTCCGACGAGGTCCGATCTGCCGCTGAGTTGATCGTACTCATCGGCAGTCAGCAGAACGTGCGCGCGACGACCATGTTCGGTGATGGTGACCGGTCCGTGTCTGGCCGCACGTTTGGCCGCCGATACGTCCCGGTTGAATTCCCGACTCGACATCGTGGTCATCATCCACCTCCCGAAATGTCACTACTGTAGGTACATTTTATCTCGGGGTTGTGGACGAATCCATAGCCAGATGCCGAGTGGACAGGACTCTCGGACCCGCGGTCATCAGTCGATGGAGTCGACGTCTTGGTTCTCGTCGACGAGCTTCTTCGCCAGCGGCTCCCACTTGTCGTAAGCGTCGGGGTATCCGGAGTGCTGCACTTCCTGTGCGGCGTCACCGGGTTCGATGCTCTCCCAGTTGTCGATCTGGGTCAGCCCCGGATTGTCGGTTCCGGAGTCGACGCCGTAGAAGGCTTTCGATGCGTACACGGTGTCGGTGACTTCGTCGGCCGATCCCCAGTTCATCGAGGGACGCTGCTGGAAGGCGCCGGCGGAGTCGCGGTCGCCTCCGTCGAGGTCGTTGAGGCTCGATTCCTGCAGCGCGGTCATCACGGCGATCGTCTGAGCCTCCTTCGACAGGTCCGCGCCCTTGCCGACGCCGATGATGGTGCGCGCGTTGTCGATCTGCTCCTCGCTCAGCTCATCGGGGTCGTCGATCCCTCCGGTCGAGCCGGCGTCGGACTGGGTTGCTTCACCCTCCTGGCTGACGCCTCCGGAGATCGGGTCGGCCGAGGCCGAGGTCGCCGTTGCCAGGGAGACTCCCCCGGCGAGAATGGCTGCGGACAGTGCAGTCACCGCAAGTGTGCGCGCACGTTTCATCTGTTCTCACTTTCTCTTGATCGGGTGCTCGACCCGGTCGGCGATTCCTGGTGCGCGGCACACGTGGTGGGTTCTGCGGCATCTGCCCTGTGGTCGGCACAGGAACACCAATGCAGAAGGTGCCGTGGAATCGCCCCACACAACACTGACGGACCGATTGGCCCTGTTCAATGCAGAGAGACTTCGAGATGACTTATTCTCGCCGCAACGAGTCGTCACGGATCCGTGTGCATGCGATCAGAGTTCGCTGAACGCCGCGCGGTCACCAGCAGTGCTCCCACCCGCCCGTGACCGGGGTCTCGATCCGCTCGTCCGGCGGTTCGCAGGCGCGAGCCAGGGAAATTTCAGGCGCCGGCGGCGATCGATGGGGGTCGATCCTCGGCGATCCTGCACTTCGAGGCCGGCCCTGTTCCTCCGAGGCGGCCCTCCTCGTCGGACGCGTCGTCGCCGCGTCCCATGGGAGGGGCGCGGCGACGATGTGCGCTCAGGTGCGCGGAGTACGGTCGGCGGATCGGAGCCGCCGGATCGGCATCGGATCAGTGCCGGATCACGGGCAGTTCAGATCACAGACCGTTCAGGCGGTAGGGGACGAAGCTGTCGTCCTGGTCGTACGGGTAGGAGACTTCGTGGGCGACCGAGCCGAGCGAACCGTTCTCCTCGAGGGCGTGATAGGCGGTTTTATCGTCGTTGGCCCAACCGTTGAAGATCACGACGTGGCCGTTGGCGCCTTCGGTGCCGGGGCCGCCCTTCATCAGGACGTCGTCGGGCTTCAGTTCGTCCTTATCGATCTTGTGGGAGACATCCGGCAGGGTCACGGTGTTGAGGCTGTCGTCGAGTCCCCAGGCCATCGAGACGAATCCCGAGCAGTCCATGCGGTACTGCTTTCCCTGTGGATCCGGATGGGTGGTGTCCCAGTTGTAGGGCACCCCCTGGTCGACCCAGGTCTGGGCGCGGCTGATGATCTCATCGCGACGATCATCGGCCTGGGTGGATGTCTTCTGGCCGGACTCCGACTGCGCGGTCGTGGCCTTGCCGGAATCTCCCTGTGCTGCGTAGCTGTGTGCCGGGGCAGCGTCGGCCTGAGCGGGTGCGGTGGCCATCATGGTGCCGCCTGCGAGGAGACCTGCGGTGAGGACGGTGGTGGTGAGTGTGCGTGAAACCTTCATCATCTCTCCTGATCGTTCTCGGGTGTGCATGTGTGATTTCGGAATGTGCGGTTTCGGGTGGTGCGACTTCAGGTCAGCGGAACGGGTCTCAGCTGATCGGGGCAACATCCTGATTGCCGTTGACGAGCTCGGTCGCCAAGGGATCCCACTTGTCGTACTCGGCGGGGAAGGCGGAGCCCTGCACTGCCTGAGCTGCGGCTCCCGGAACCATCGTCTCCCATCCTTCGATCTGGATGAGACCGAGGTTCGAGCCTTCGGGGTTGACGCCATAGAACGACTTCGAGGCGTAGACCGGGTCGGTCACCTGGGCCAGAGTGCCCCAGCCCATGGACGGACGCTGCTGGAACAGTCCGGCGGAGTCGCGGTCTCCGCCGTCGAGGTTGTAGAGGCTCGATTCCTGCAGGGCCGTCATCACGGCGATCTTCTGTGCCTGCGTCGACAGGTCCGCGCCCTTGCAGACGGCGATGATCGTGCGCGCGTTGTCGATCTGCTCCTGGGTGAGCTGAGTGGCGTCCTGAGCGCTCGGAACCTTGCCGCCGTCGAGTGCTTTGCTCGTGGACGGAGCGGCCTCCTTTGAGACTGCAGCCGGCTCTGCGGACGCGGCGGTCGCCATGGAGACACCGCCGGCGATGACAGCCGCGGAAAGGGCTGTCACTGCAATTTTGCGTACGAGTTTCATCGGTTTCCTGTTCTCTTGAGGGGCAGTTGCCGTGAGCGAGAACTCGAGACCAGCTGAGTGGGGAAGCGATCGGAAACCAGCATCGATCACGCAAGCGATCCTGTCGTTTCGCTCACGTCCTCCAGACTGTCCGATCCGATGAGAGGCCTCAACAAACTCCGTTTCAACATCACGTCACAGGGTTCTCAACACGAGTTCAACACCACGTGAACCAGGTCACTCGGACCTGAAGGCCTGCAGCGTCCGATCTCGCCCGACGACGAAGGAGGCACCCACTGCGATGACACTCGCTGCCGCAATCATGGCGCCGGTGCCGAGCAATCCGACGATGAGACCGATGAGCGGATTGACGATGACCTGAGGGGCCTGTTGGACGACGATGAGCAGACTCTGAAATCTCGATACCTTGGACGCAGGGGCCAGCAGCACATAGACCGGGAAGACATGCGCGGTGAAGACCACGACCCCGGCCCCGACGAGGGCGGTCGCTGCGAGACCCACTCGCCAGTCAGCCGACACAGCCAGCACGATGAGCCCCAGGGCCACGACGCACGGACCGATGACCATCGGAGTCCACACCCGATTCGCAATGCCGCGCCATGCGAACACGCCGCTCGTCAGCAGGCCCCCGGCGATCCATCCGGATTCGATGAGCCCCGCCTCGGCGGCGGTCCAGCCGCGCTCGCGGGCGGCAAGGGGAATGCCGAGGAGTACCGCCGGGATCACGGCTCCGGCCATGAGGGACACACCGGTCAGCAGCGTCAGCACTCCCGGCGTCGCCCGCGCCGCTCGCACCCCGTCGACGATTCCGCGCACGCTGACCGGGTCGGGCAGGTGATCCCCTCGCCGAGGCGGTCGGATCGCAAGCAGGGCGATGAGCATGATCAGGCATCCGAGCACATCGAGCAGTGCCACCCCGGACAGGCTGATGATCCCGATGAGGATTCCGCCCAGCGGCGGGGCGATGGTGCGCGCCAGCTGTCCGGCCATGCCCGATCGGGCCATGGCTGTGCCCAATGATCTCTCGGGGACGAAGAGCCGTGGGAAGACTCCGACGGCGGGCCGATAGAACGCTGCCGCCGACCCGATGAGCACGGCGGCCGCCAGGAGCACCGGCGGAGCCGCCGACCAGACGGCAACGGCGAGTGCGATCCCCGAGCCGATGAGCACGAAGGCGAGTGTGCACGCGAGCATCACCCGACGCGGCCCGAATCTGTCGGCGACCGCGCCGCCGAGCAGCCCGAGCAGCACCGCAGGCAGGACGGTGAGCGTGAATACCCAGGCGGCGAGATGAGGGCCGTGGCCGGAGGCCACCCATGTCAGAGCGAACGCGAGGATCCCGGTGCCGAGTTCGGTGACGACCGAGGTGAGCACCCAAGCGTTGAATCCCTTCGGCAGCGGGACCCGGTCCCTGCCTGAGGCACCCATATCGACGGGGCTCAGGCTCTGCGGGGCATGACGAGCGCCACGAAGTCGGGTTGGCTGGGAGCACGCCAGATGAGGGGATCGTCCTCGTTGCCCCAGTCGCAGATCAGTTCGTCGCCGATTCCCGCGTCGACGATGGACTTCATGGAGCCGGCGGAGAGTTCGAACCTCGACGCGTCCCTCGGCAGCCGCACTCCGGATTCAGGGGACCGGCCTGTGGCTTCGTCGACGAGCCGCAGGATCTCTTCGCGTGAGAACCGGCTTCTGCCTCTGCGGCGCGCGGCGGCCGCCTCCACGGTGCGACCGATGTCGGGGAACCGGCGGTCGGACTGCGACAGGATCGTCGACTCTCCGTCGGAGTGCTCGATCGACATGCGCACCTGTGCGGGGTGGTCGACGGATCCTCCGGTGACAGCGATCATGAGGCTCACCTCGCAGCTCGTGGTCGGGAGCGACAGCAGCGCCGAGGCGGTGACAACCGTCGACACCCCCACCGGCCTCTTCGGACCGTCTGCGGGCGTCGGAGCATCGATCTCGGCGGGGATGTGCGTGCGCGCCATCAGCACATAACCGTCGGTCACGGCCAAGGTGAGGGAGTCGGGTTTGATCTCCACGCTCAGGTGGTCGAAGGGCGAATCGGCGGGGGCCGTCCCCTTCGTCTGCGCCAGCTGACGCACCGCGGCGGCGAGCACGGCGGAGTCGACCCGAGCGCGGCTGAGCGTCGTCTCGGTCCGGGATCGGAGCACTGATCTCAGGTCGTCGACCAGCGCCGCGGCAGACTCGGCTCGTCCGATGGCCTCGGCGAGCCAGTCGTCGAGGATGGCCTCGGCGATCACCGGTTCGCTGTCGAGGATGGTCCCGATCGTGCGCAGCCGAAAGCCTGCGTCACGCAGGCGTCGGATCCAGATCGCACGCTGCTGCTGGTCGAGCCCGTAGTACCGATAGCCGGTACGGTCCTCGACATGTGCGGGCGACAGAAGGCCGCTGCTGTCGTACCCCCGCAGGGCGCTGGCGCTGAGTCCGACGGCACGAGCGAAGTCACCGATCGTCTGCAGCGACCGGCTCGTCGACTGCGGCACTCGTGCGGTGTCGGGTTCGCGGGTGGGGTCCATGGACCCATCATCGACTTTCACCCTGGCTGAAGGTCAAGAGCGCGGGAGATAGTCGTTGCGCAGCCACGTCGGACCCACCGGACAGTTCCTCAGTCCAGGCCTCTGTCCCTGTGTACGCTGATCCCATGTCCGTACCGCTGCCGCCAGATGCCGCAACGGCCATCAGGTCCTACCTGCGTGCCGCCGATCGGATCCTACCCGGCGGCATCATCGCCTGCGCCGTCACCGGATCGATCGCCCTCGGCGCCTATCGTCCGGGCCGCAGCGACATCGACCTCGTCGCGGTCATCGCCGATGAGTGGCTGGACCGTCCGGATCTCATTCGGCGGCTGCGGCTGCTCCACCTCTCGCAGGTGCCCCGCCTAGTAGTAGGGGCGGCGCGCGGACGAGGTGTGAGTGCGTGCTGCAATACCGTCTTCATCGCCGAATCCGAGGTCAGTCGCCCCGTCACCGAGATCCGACCGATCGCTTCCCATACGGGTGAGATCTTCGATTCGCACGGCGCGTTCGACGTCAATCCGGTGATCTGGAAGGAGCTCGTCGACGGCGGCATCACTGTGCGGGGACGACCGATCGCTGCATGGGGTCTCGATGCGCAGCCGGAGGCGCTTCGACCATGGGTCCGCACGAACCTGCGCGAGTACTGGACTCCGTTGGCCGCACAGCTGCGCGACCGACCGCGGAGAACTCCACGCACGCTGTTCCATCGTCTCCTCACGTCCCCGCGGGGACTGAGCGCCGGCACGGTTGCGTGGTGCGTGCTCGGTCCCGCGCGCATGCATCGCACGCTCGCGACCGGTGAGATCATCGGCAAGGAGGCAGCGGGTCGCCACGGATTGGACGCATTCCCTCAGCATGCCCCCATCACCGAGGTGGCCCTGGCCAAGGTGCGCGGCGCGCGGATCCCGTCCGCACCGTCACGTGCACAGTGGCGGGCATTGACCGCCTCGGCGATGGAGGACATGATCACCGCATCACTCGGCTGATCGACGACCGTAGTGGGTTGAGCGGCCGCCGGGAACTCGACGACGGTTGCGGTGATCTTGGGGTCAGCCGAACTCCCCCTATTTCGCGATGAAGTGGAGGCGCTTATTCACGAACTCACCCATCCCGATCGGACCCATCTCACGACCGAAACCAGACCGCTTCACCCCACCGAACGGCAACTCAGCCGCCTCCGCCGCAATCGTGTTCACATGCGTCATCCCCACCTCAAGACGAGCCGCCACACGATCAGCACGCCCCTCATCAGCAGAGAACACAGACCCACCCAAACCAAGGGCACAATCATTGGCCAACTCGAGAGCCTCCTCGTCACTGCTGACCTTGAAGACAGTGGCCACCGGCCCGAAGAGCTCCTCACCATACGACTCCGAGTCTCGGGGCACATCAACGAGCACAGTCGGCGCATAGTACGCCGCCGGGCCCTCTCCCAGCTCACCACCGACGAGCACCCGAGCACCTTCGGACACGGCTTTCTTCACCTGCGCATCGACGGTTTCGGCAGCAGCACGGCTCGACAACGGCACATACTCACCCTCACCCAGATTCAGCGGATCCCCCGGAGTGAGTCCGGTACCCAATCGCACGAGTTCGGCGACGAAGTCGTCGTAGATGTCGTCCATGACGATGAGGCGTTTGTTCGAGTTGCAGACTTGTCCGGCGTTATACGTCCGGAATTCCCACGCCTCACGAGCCACCGCGGCCACATCGTCGGCGTCGAGTACAACCATCGGGTCGATGCCGCCGAGTTCGAGCACGGCCTTCTTGAGGTTCTGACCGGCCTGGGCACCGATGATCGCACCCGCCCGCTCCGACCCGGTCAACGACACACCCTGAACCCGAGGGTCAGCAATGAGCGCAGCGATCTGGTCATGGTTGGCAAAAAGGTGGGAGTACCCGCCGGCAGGGACACCGGCGGCGTGGAAGATCTCCTCGATCAACAGCGCCGACCGTCCACAGATATCGGCGTGCTTGAGCATGATCGTATTGCCCAACACGAGGTTCGGGGCGGCGAACCGGGCCACCTGGTAGTAGGGGAAGTTCCACGGCATCACACCCAGCAGGGCACCGACCGGCAGGGATTCGATCCGTGCGGTACCGGGGATGGTCGACGGGATCTGGTAATCCGTGGCCAGACTGGGGCCGTGGACGCCGTAGTAGTCGATGATGTCGGCAGCGAACTCGACCTCGTCAACGGACTCGGCATACGACTTGCCCATCTCCACCGAAATGGTCCTGGCGAGTTCGTCCTTGCGTTCATGGAAGATCTCCGCAGCCCTTCGCACAACCGACGCCCGCTCCTGAATATCGGTGTCCTTCCACATCAGGTACGTGGAGTGGGCGGAAGTCACGGTGGACTCGATCTCGGCATTCGTTGCCTCGGGAAAGGTCTCGACGACCTCGCCAGTGGCGGGATTCTGAACACGATAGTTCGACATGGTTGCTCCTTCGCAGTCTCGGGTCGGAATCGCATCTGCGCGACCGGAGACGGTCAATGGTGAGAATTTCTGGTGGGCGGTCAGTGCTGCGACCAGGGCAGCGCGCCCGGATATGGGGATTGTGAGGCGATGAATGGCGTCGCTGCGGCCCCATCACCGCAGTCAGTTATCACCCATACCATCGACGGAAGCGCCCGAATCGGCGCGAACGATCATTCCGACTTGATCGTAATACAGGTCACGGAGTTTCGCCGAGGCGGCCGCCCACCGACCCGGCGAGCGGTTCGTCGTCGTGGCCGCCCGTCCGATAGTGCCACGAGGGTCCTCAGCGCACGACTTCGCGGTGTGTGGTGTCGAGTCGGCGCGTCCAGCCCCGGCCGTCGAGGTGTTCGAGCAGGGGGATGACGACGCGTCGGGTCGTCCCCAGCGCCTGCCTCGCCTGGCTTGTGGTGAAGGGCTGGTCGAGACCGGCGAGGATCCGCATCGCCTGCGCGGGGGTGCGCGGAGCCACGATGATTCCGTCGCCGAGGCGCAGGATCCGTCCCGCCTTCGCGGCGACCGCGAGCTCCCGCGCTCCGAGGCCGAGTTCTCGCAGGTCATCGGCTTCCGGTGCCGCGAACGGGTCGGCTGCGAGCAGGCGTTCGATCTCGGCGATACCGGCTTCGGCGGCACCGAGTCCCGCGGCATGCCCGGGCGGGCGGACCATTCCGTCGACGGCTTCGAGCCCGGCGCGGGAGATGATCTGGTTGAGCAGTGCGCGAATCGCGCCGCCGGAGCCTTCGGGCAGAGGCAGAGCCGGTTGGATTTTCGCCTTCGCCGGGGAGTCGCGTTTCGATTCGGCGCCGCGTCTGCGACCTGAGTCCGGAGTTCGCTGAAGTGCCTCTGCGACGGCTTTGACGGGCACTCCCGCGGCCATCGGCGTGGCGGCGAGTTCGCCTCGGACCAGGGATTTTGTCGCCTCGACCCAGGAGGTCAGCGTCGGCGAGTGGACGAGCCACTCACCCACTTCCTCAACATCGGCAGGCAAGGATTCGTCGACGGGAACCTGCAGACCGAACCGGGTAAGGACGGTGCGTTCGACGGCTCCGCGGCGGGCCACCTCGGCGAGGATATCGCCTTTCACAGGATGCTCGGCAAGCTCATGAGCTCGCCTGGCGCCGTCGCCTCGTCGGGACAGTTCGGGCGGGTCGACGTCGAGCACGAGGAGGCCGGCGAAGACGTTGCGGCTTCCTGGCGCGCGGAGCACAATCCGGTCGCTGACCTGCAGGGGAAGCGGTCGGTCGAGGGTGAGCCGGGCGTGGTCGGCATCGAATGCCCGCAATCGTGCGGGCACGGCGGCGGTGCCGATATGGGCCATGAGTTCGTGGATGCCGGAGTCGAGGGTCTCGCCCATGGTGCGGCGCACGTCGATCGTGTCGACGATCGGCCAGTCCCCGCTCGTGAGCAGTGCGTCGCCGCGGTGGAGGTCGTCGGCGGGGACGTCGCGCAGGTTGACGGCCACGCGGGCCTGCGGGACCACCTCGGTAGTGGTGGAATTACGGGACTGCAGACCCCGCACACCCACGATCCGGTCGATGGTCTCTCCGCGCAGCTCGACTGTATCGCCCGTGGTCAGTGTGCCTGCCGTGAGGGTCCCGGTGACGACGGTGCCGGCTCCCTTGATGGTGAAGGCCCGGTCGACCCACAAACGCACCCTCCCCGAGGTGGTCGGAGGCTCGGCCGTGGCCGTGACCTCGTCGAGGACGCTGATGAGTTCGGGCAGGCCCTGCCCGGTCGTGGCTGACACCGTGACGATCGGCGCTGCTTCGAGTGGTGTTCCACGCAGCTGCGCTCTGACCTGAGCCTTTGTGGTCTCGACGGAGTCGGGGGCGAGGTCGGCCCGGGTGATGACGACGAGGCCGTGGGTGATGCCGAGCGCATTGATCGCGTCGCGATGGTCAGTCGATTGGGCTTGCCAGCCCTTGTCTGCGGCGATGACGAAGCAGGCGATGGGGGCGGGGCCGAGCCCGGCGAGCATGTTCGCAAGGAACTTTTCGTGCCCCGGAACGTCGACGAAGGCGAGTTCGCGGCCCGAGGGCAGGGTCGTCCAGGCGAAACCGAGGTCGATGGTCAGCCCGCGCTTCTTCTCTTCGGCCCACCGATCGGGTTCCATTCCGGTCAGGGCATTGACCAGCGTCGACTTCCCATGATCGACGTGTCCGGCGGTGGCGATGACGAAAGTGTCAGGCATTGTCAGCACGGACTCGCTTGATGGCGGCAGCGATGCGGTTGTCTTTGCTTTCGGGTACGCAGCGCAGGTCGACCAAGCATCGTCCCTGGTGGACTCGGGCGACGATCGCAGGATCGCCGCGGCGCAGCGGCTCGGCGAAGGCTTCGGGCAGTTCGACTGCCCAGCCGGACAGGGGCACTCCGGGGGCTCCCCCGCCGCCGACTCGTCCGTCGTGGTCGACGATCGTGGCACCGACCGCCTCGGCGAGAGTTTCGGTGCGTTTCCGCAGGTGAACTGTGTCGATGTGGAGGGCGTCGTGGATCGGGTTCGCCGTGTGCGTGATCGTGGCTTCCAGCGCCGCGAGGGTGAGTTTGTCGGTGCGCATCGCTCTGGCCAGAGGGTGTTTGGCCAGTGTCTGCACTGCTTCGGTGCGGCCGAGGATGAGTCCGGCCTGCGGGCCGCCGAGGAGTTTGTCGCCGGAGACGATGACGAGGTCGGCGCCGGCGCGCAGGGCGGTGTCGATATCGGGTTCGTCGGGCAATGCCGGGTCGGGAGTGAAGAGCCCGGACCCGAGGTCGACGATGAGCGGCAGGTTGTGCTCATCGGCGAGTCCGCGCAGGTCAGCCACGTCGACGGAGGAGGTGAATCCTTCGACGCGGAAGTTGCTCGTGTGCACCTTGAGCAGGCAGGACGTGTCGTCGCTGATGGCCTCGGCGTAGTCGGCCACGTGGGTGCGGTTCGTCGTGCCGACCTCGCGCAGGCTGGAGCCGGTCGTCGTCATGAGGTCGGTGAGGCGGAACCCGGCACCGATTTCGATGAGTTCGCCGCGGCTGATGATGATCTCGCCGGAACCTGTGCCGCGTCCGCGCACCGCAGTGACGGCCAGCAGCAGGGCGGCCGCACCGTTGTTGACCACGAGAGCATCCTCGGCAGCCGGGCTCGCCTGCAGCAGGGCGGCCTTCGCTCCGGTGCCCCGCTTGCTGCGTTTGCCGGTGCCGAGGTCCATTTCGACGTCGACATATCCGGCCGCCTCGGTGATCGCCTGGGTTGCCGCAGGTGAGAGCGGTGCCCGGCCGAGGTTCGTGTGGACGAGGATGCCGGTGGCGTTGAGCACTGGGGTCAGGGAGGAAGCCGAACGGGAGCTGAGCTTGGAGGTGATGGCGGGGGCCACCTCGGCGACGGGGATCTCGCCGGCTCGGGCGGCGTTCTGCACCTCGGAGATGATGGCCTTGATGGTCGCCTGGTTGAGGCGCTCACCTGCTGCGATGACCTCGGGAAGGGCGAGGAGATGATCCGTGCGCGGAATGGATCGACGCGGGTCGGACTCGACCATCTGACCTCCTCCTCTGTGCGGGGTCATGGCGGCGCCGCTTGGTCGGCGGAACCGCGAAACGGTTGGCGGAGGCGGACGGGAATCGAACCCGCCAGACCGAGATACTCGGTCTCACTGGTTTTGAAGACCAGGGCGCCCACCAGGACACGGACGCCTCCATAAGGAATCCTATCGCGAGTGTGAGCGAGGTGAAGCGAAGGGCCGATGCGGCCGGGGCGGCGCTCGATTGACCAAACGAACCAGTATTGAGCGCGCCGGTACCGATCTTCCGACCGAGTTCACTCACCATTCGCTCAGGCTTCTCCGAGCGCGACTTAAGGTGACAAGGTTCCCAGCCATCACCACTCGAAGGTCGCCATGCCCTCTTCGCTTCATCCTGCCTGGTCACGCCGCCGATCCCATCCCGCCGGAGGGCGACTATTCATCCCCGCCATCCTCGCCACACTGGCGGTCCTCGCTGCCCATGTCGCACCCATCGGAACGCTCCCCGGTCTTCCCGGTCCCGCCTCGACACCGGCCCATGCTGCAGCACCAAGCGAGGACGACCTCGGCAAGGACGGGTCGGCACTGCGCGACGTCGAAACCAAACGCGTGGCTCCGGGACTCGACCTGACGAACTTCTCCCGTCTCGAGGACGGAGGGTGGAACAACGGCAATGTGCTCACCGCGGACCTCACCACGGACTCCCTGTCGATGGACGTCCGCGACACGGGAAAGGTCGCCGGCGCCGGTACCACCAGCGAGATCATGGCGGGCGGACCCGAGGGGAAGAAGGCCGTGGCCGCCGTCAACGGCACGTTCTTCGACATCAACCAGTCGTGGGCACCGATCTACACCTCGGTGTCTCGGGAGGGAATGCGCATCGGCTCGAAGGAGGCCAAACCGGCGCTCACGCTCGAGGACAAGAAGGCAGCCGTGTCGATGCTCTCCGCGGCGGGAACGCTGACCCATGACGGGCAGGAGACGGAACTCGGCGGATTGAACAACCCGGAGCTGAGCCCCGACACCATCGGTGTGTACAACGAGGCGTGGGGAGACCATACGCTCGACCGTCCGGTCGGCGGCCCCGATGACATAGCCGCCGAGGTCGCCCGCGTCACTGTCGTCGACGGAAAGGTCACCGAAACCTCGGGCATGGTAGACGAAGCGGGCGACCCGGAAATCCCGGCAGAAGGACAGGTCCTGCTCGGCCGCGATGCCGGGGCGAAGACGCTGTCGGAACTCGAAGTCGGCGACGACGTCGATGTCGAGATCGGACCGAGCGAGGATGTCGACATGGGGATCGCGGGCAGCCACCAGATCCTGGCCGACGGCTCGGTTCCCGACCTCCCCGCCGGCGACCTCGAAGACACCGAACACCCGCGCACCGCGGTGGGCATCAGCAAGGACGGTTCGGAGCTGTTCGTCACCACCATCGACGGACGCAGCGAGTCCTCGGGAGGCATGAGTCTCGAGGACATGGGCGAGTTCTTCTCTGACATCGGCGCCTACAACGCGGTCAACCTCGACGGCGGCGGGTCGACGACGATGCTCGCCCGCACAGCCGGCGCAGATGCTCCGGCACTGCAGAACGACCCGTCCGACGGTAAGCAGCGCACCGTCGCCAATGCCCTCGTCTTCTACTCAGATGCCCCCGCGGAGCAGCTGGCCGATGCGCAGATCGAACCCGAACTCGACGGACAGACCACCGTGCTCAAGGGGCTGAGCCGATCGATGAGGGGCACCGGGCTCGGTGAGAATCTCGAACCGATCGCCTCCTCCGGAACGTTCTCCGCCGACGGCGGAGTGAAGCTCGCCGACTCCGATGAGTCGAACGCCCGCGTGACCGGTGAGACCACCGGCAAGGGTCGCGTAAGCTATGCCGTCGACGGGCACACCGCGCGACAGGACCTCGATGTGCTCGGCGAACCGGTCGGACTCTGGTCGAGCGCGCGGAGCATCAACCTCGAGGACGCCCAGGACTCGCAGACGGTGTCCCTGACCGGCTTCGACTCCGAGGGCAGGCGTTCTCTCATCGAAACCGGCGACATCGACGTCGACGCCGACGAAGGGCTGAGGGTCGACACCGACAGCCTCGGCGAACTCGTCGTCTCCGCCGATTCGTCGACGGCTGGGAAAGGCAAGGACTCCCGCGACGACGAACCGACGTCCGGGAACGTGAAGCTCACCGTCGGAGACGTGACAACGACGATCCCGGTGACCGTCGGCACCGAAACGACCGAGGTCCTCGACTTCTCCGACACCTCGGCGTTCACCGACGGCCACGATCGGGCCACCGGCTCATTCACCGCAGGTGAGCCCAGCCCTGATGGCAAGCCGAGCATCGATCTCACGTATGACTTCTCCACCTCCTCGGCGACGCGCGGCTACTACCTCATCCCGAAGGAGCCGGTGAAGCTGGAAGGCAACACGGTGGCGTTCGAGATGATGGTCCGCGGCGACGGCACCGGGGCCTGGCCGAGGCTGCAGGTGAGCACTCCCGACGGCACAGTGACGAACATCGACGGCGACCACATCACCTTCGACGGGTGGCAGAAGGTCCGCTTCACCGTCCCGGAGGGGCTCTCCCAACCGCTCACCCTCGAACGGATCCGGATGATGGAGACCCGGTCTGCCGAGAAGTACAAGGGGGACATTTCGATTTCGGACCTCCAGGCGATCTCCACGCCTGAGACCGACGATCCGGCCACCTCGGCGCGGCATGATCCGGCGCTGCTGACGACCGGGACCGTCGCTGACCGTCCGCAGAACATCGCCGTGATGAGCGACGCCCAGTTCGTCGCCACCGACCCGGATTCCGAAGCTGTCAAGGGTGCCAGGCGGACGCTCAAGGAGATCCGTGCCGCAAAGCCGGATCTGCTCGTCATCAACGGCGACCTCGTCGACGAGGCCTCTCCGGAGGATTTCGAGCTGGCGAAAACGATCATCGACGAGGAGTGGGATGAGTCGATCCCCTACATCTACGTGCCCGGCAACCACGAGATCATGGGTGGGGAGATCGACAACTTCGAGGCCGCGTTCGGTTCCCCGACGGGCGAGCGCACCGTGGGGCGGACGAAGATCGTGACCCTGAATTCCTCGGACGGAACGTTGAACGGCAGCGATGATTCGCAGTTGAACATGCTCGAAGACGCCCTCGGCGAGGTGGCCGAACGTGACGAGCTGACCGGCATCACCGTGTTCTTCCACCATCCCCCGCAGGATCCGCTGCCGTCGAAGACGAGCCAGCTCGGGGACCGGCGGGAGGCCGAGGAACTCGAGAAGAAGCTCGGAGAGTTCCGCAAGGACAGCGGGAAGTCCGCGGCCGTGATCAACGGCCATGTGGGGGCGTTCCACGGGTCCGCGGTCGAGGGCGTGAGCTACCTCATCAACGGAAACTCCGGGAAGGGTCCGGCCGGCACTCCGGCGACCGGCGGATTCACCGGATGGACGATGCTCGGCGTCGATCCCGGCGTCGGTGACGTCGGTGACGATCCGAGCACGGCCGATCGGGTCGGATGGCTGGCCGCGGAGACGAAGCCGCGCGTCGATTCGATCTCACTCGAGGCACCCGGCTCCCTGGCCCCGGGTCAATCCGCGGACGTCGCTGCGTCCTTCACTCAGGGTGAGCGCACCGTTCCCGTCGGGTGGCCGGCGACGGCTCAGTGGGGTGGTGACGGGGTCGTGGTCGATTCCGGCGCCGAGGTGGCCATGCAGCAAGCGACGGGCGCGAAGGTCAGTGCCCAGTCAGTGAAATCCGGGGCCCCCGAGGCGGCCTCCGACGTCGTCCGCGTCAACCCGGCGACGGGTCAGATCACCGCGGAAAACCCGGGAACAGCGACCCTCGAGGTCACCGTCAACGGCAAGACCGCGAAGGCCACCGTCGAGGTCGCGGGAGAAGAACCGCCTCCGGGTCCCGGCGATGACGACGGATCTGAGGACAGCGGAGCATCGGCCGACAGTGCGGGAGCTGAGGACGGCTCCGACGCTTCCTCCACGGGAGGCGAGGACGGCTCATCGGAGGGGTCGGACGATGACGGCGCCTCGACCAAGGCCTCGGCCGGTGCCGATGAGGATTCCTCGGAGGGAAGCGGTTCGGACGGAGCCTCGTCGAATGCCTCTTCGAGTGACTCGGGCGGCAGCGAGGCGAGCGGCTCGTCGGACAGCGAATCGGACGGCACTTCGTCGACCGCCTCGTCGAGAAGCGATGCGAACGCGGACGGGTCGTCTGACGGGAACGGCGATCTGCCGCGCACGGGCGGGCCGGTTCTGCTCACCGCACTGCTCGGCGCGTTGCTGGTCATCGGCGGAATCATCGCCGTCGGCGCGGCCCGCGCGCGGCGGGCCGGCCGCCCGGCGGGGAGGCACTGACCCGGGCGAACGACTGGCCGTGCGCCCGTACGGAGGTGCACGGCCGCTTCGGCGACGGAGTGGAATCGGGCGTCCGTCGACGCCCTTGACCGCCGGTGTTAGTCTCGCAGTATGACTGCGATTCAGGACCGTCTGACCTCGTTCGCCCACGGTGGAGGATGCGCCTGCAAGATCCCTCCCGGCGAGCTCGAGGACGCGGTGCGCGGCCTGGTCGGTCAGCCCGGCCCGGATGTCCTCGTCGGCCTCGATGACGGCGATGATGCCTCGGCGGTGCGAGTCCGCGATGACCTCGCGGTGCTCTCGACCGCGGATTTCTTCACCCCGGTCGTCGATGACGCCTACGACTGGGGACGGATCGCGGCGGCCAATGCGCTCTCGGACATCTACGCGATGGGCGGAACCCCCGTCACAGCGATCAACCTCGTCGGGTGGCCGCGGGAGAAGCTGCCGATGGAGCTGCTCACCGAGGTCCTGCGCGGCGGGCTCGACGTCGCAGCGCAGGCGAACTGCCCCGTGGCCGGCGGCCATTCGATCGACGACCCCGAACCGAAGTACGGCATGGCCGTGACCGGTGTGGCCCACCCGGATGAACTCATGCGCAACGATTCCGCCGAGGCGGGGCTGCCCCTGACATTGACCAAGCCGATCGGCGTGGGGATCCTCAACAACCGGCACAAGCAGACCGGCGAGGTCTCCGAGGAGGCCATCGCCACGATGACCGCGCTCAATGCCGTAGCGTCACGGGAGGCCGTGGCTGCAGGCATACGAGCGGCCACGGATATCACCGGGTTCGGTCTGCTCGGGCACCTGTTCAAGATGGCCCGTGCCTCAGGAGTCGGAGCGGTCATCGATGCGGCCGCGGTACCCCGCCTCGGCGGTGTCGATGAGTCGATCGCTGACGGGTATGTGTCCGGCGGGACCAGGCGAAACCTCGACTGGGTACGACCTCATCTGACCGCGGATGATTCCGTGACCGAGGACGACCTGCTGCTTCTGGCCGATGCGCAGACCTCCGGCGGACTGCTCGTCGTCGGCGAACTGCCTGGTCACCCCGTCATCGGTGAGATCGTCGCCGGTTCAGGCGTGCACGTGAGGTGAGGGGCTAGGGCTGAGGGATCCCAGCCTCGATGCCGGCGATGATGATGTCGAGACCGCGTCGGTAGAGCCGGTGATTGCGCTCGGTGCCCGCAGGGTGATTTTCAATCAAACTGGTGAGCCGCGAGTCCTCTGACGCAGGAGCGAAGATCACCTGCGGCGACAGCGCGTCGAGTGCGGCTCCGAAGGCAAACGCATCGAGCACCTCGATCGTCGTGAGAAGCTCGGTCTCCGGCACACCCGCATCGGCCAACACGTCGATGAGGGACTCGTAGAGAGTCAACGTCCCGGGTTCCTCGACTGTGACTCCGAGCAGGTGGATCATCACCCGCGGATGATCCGAATACAGCCGCCACAGCGAATCCACCATAGCCTTCAGGTTGTCTTTCCATGACCCCTGATCAGGGATGTTCAGGGCGTATTCGACGCTGAGAACCTCACGCATCGCGTGGATGACCCCTTCACGTCCGTCGACATGATGGTAGATCGAGGACAGACTGACCCCGAGCTTCTTGGCCAAGGGCTGGATCTTGAGCTCACCGCCGCCATCGATCATCCCAATCGCTGCGCGTCCGATCTTCTCCCGGCTCAGCAGTGGGGAACTAGGTCGTGCCATGAAGCGCTCACTTCCTCAAGGACGTCCGGACGCCCAGGCGCTTAAGGGGCCCGAATTCTGGACGTATCGCTACTCGCCTGCGCATTGACAAGGTCTCGGTGTACGGGCACCATTCTATATAACCGAAAACTTTTCGTTTAATTCGCGAAACTCGCACTGGCAAAGGGGCCGACCTATGAGTTCCACTTCCACCTCCGCACCGCCGACACCGGATGATCCGCGGGTCCCCCTCGGGCCGCGGAACGGATCTGCAGTCTTCCTCGTCTCTCTCGCCGGACTCATGCTTGCCAACCTCGCTCCGCTGATCATGTCGGTCTTCGAGCAGATCGGATTCGACGTCGTCGCCTCAGGCAACATCCTCACGTGGGGACTCTTCACTTCGGCGATCATCGGGTTAGCGACCTCCCGTGCCGCAGCCGGGACCAGGAGACGCACCATCGCCGCCAGCGGACTCGGCATTGCGACTATTGCCTTTCTCGTCGCTGCGCTGGTCACCGGACCCACAGCGCTCATCGTCATCAGCTTCCTCATCGGCTCGGCGGGACTCGGCACTGCGGTATCGACCTCAGGTGCCGCGATTGCCGCACTGCGGAACCCCAACCGGGTCAGCGCATCGTCCGGAGTCGTCAACAGACTCCTCGTCATGGTCGTCCTCGCCGTCATTCCCATCCTCGGCCTGGCCCAGATCACCGTCTTCGGATCACTGGCCCTGCTATCGCTGGTCAGCTTCGCCGTGACGGTCTGGTTGCCGAGCACACCTGAAACATCGACGACCGAGGTGCTCGCCGAAACCCGAGCCGAGGCGACACCCTTATCGAGTCGACCACGCACACCGCGCACAGTCCTCCTCGCAGGAATCGGCGTGCTCATAGTATTCCCCCTGTGGGGAACCAGCGAAGATTCTGTCTGGACACTTGCCCCGACTCTTGGTGATGCGGTCGGCATGTCCGATCAGACCCTCGGCTTTGCGCTCAGCGCGGCTGCGGGCATCGGCGCCGGAGCAATGCTCGTTGTGACCCTGCTCGGCAGCCGAATCGGACGCGCCCTGCCCTTGGGCATCGCACTGGCACTCGGAGGAGCGATCAAGATCTGGATCGGTGTGGAGACGGACCCCGCAATGCTCGCCACTCTCATCATCGCGGTGAACACCATCTACGCCTTCGCCTTCACGCTCTTCATTGCCACTGCCGCCGGTCTCGATGCGCGAGGAAACTGGTCAGGACCGCTGATCGGGGCCTATATCGTCGGTTCGAGCTTTGCCCCGATCATCGGAGCCTGGATCATCGACGGTGTCGGAATTCCGACCTTCGGACTGATCGTGGGTCTCGTCAGCTTCGTCCTCATCATTCCGACGATGCTCATCGCACGCGTATCAACCCGCGTAGAGAAGACGCTCAACAGCCTCGACGAGGCCGCAGTAACCCACGAAAGGACACCATGACCACGGTCTATGAGAATGCCGTTGTCTTCACCGGAGACGAACACGCACCGATCGGCCAGGCAGTGGCGATCGACGCCGGCCGTATTCTCGCGGTCGGAGACACCTCAGCGGTCCTCGATATCGCGGGAGACTCCGCGCAGCGGATCGACCTCGAAGGCAGCCTCCTCGCTCCCGGATTCGTCGAGGGACACACGCACCTGATGATGCTCGGCCAGACGCTCGACAAAGTTCAGCTGCGGGACTGCACGAGTCTCGAGGAGATCCAAGAGCGCTTGGCGCTCAAGCGACATGAGCAGCCCAAAGCCCCGTGCGTGCTGGGCTCGGGTTGGATGTTCGACGCCATCCCCGGCGACCGGCCCACGGCTGACATGATCGACGAGGTGGTCAGCGACGTCCCCGTGCTCCTCGACTCCAATGATGTGCATTCCGCTTGGGTGAATACAGCAGCGCTTGAGGCCATGGGCATTACAGAGGCGACACCGAACCCGCACGGCGGCGAAATCGTCCGTAATGGGCAGGGGCAGGCGACAGGGTTCCTCCTCGAAAACGCGGCGATCGAGTACGCATGGTCCTATCTCGAGTCCGTCACGACCGATGAGGATCGTGATCGGTTCCTCGACAGCGCCTTCCGCGTCTATCTGGAGAACGGAGTGACATCGGCGACCGACATGGCGGTGGGCGAAGCAGAGGCGGCGACTTTCCGCCGTCGACTCGAGAGGGACGGACGACTGCCGTTTCCCATCACTGCTCACTGGCTGCTGCGGCCCACCGGCGATCCGGCCCGCGATCTCGCCGCTGTCGCACGAGCCGCCGAGATTCGCGACCAGTTCGCCGAACTTCCCGGCTCCGAATGGTTCCGCATCGTCGGCGTGAAGTTCATCCTCGATGGGGTCATCGATGCCTGCACTGCAGCCATGCGCGACCCCTATGTCGACGGAACGCAGGCCGGGCCGATCTGGTCGTTCGAATCGGCGGCTCCGGTCGCTGTCGCTGCCGATGCCCATGGACTCGAGCTTGCCATGCACGCCATCGGTGACCACGCCAGTGAGATCGCCCTCGACCTTGTGGCCGAATGCGTGCGCGTCAATGGACCCCGAATCCGGTCCCCGCGGATCGAACACCTCGAGTCGGTGACCGATGAGACGATCGCACGCATGGCCGGCCTCGGCGTCGTTGCATCGATGCAGCCGGTGCACTGCGATCCGGCGATCATGGGCAATTGGATGACGGTGCTCGGAGGGCAACGCGCCGAGAACGGGTTCCCGTGGCAGAAGTTCCGTGAGGCCGGAGTCCACATTGCTCTGGGCACGGATGCGCCGACGGCACCGCATCAGATGTCGCACAACCTCTTCATCGCCTTGACCACCCGCTCGGCATTAGAACCTGGGGATACCAACTATCATCCGGAGCGAGCCTTCACGCCAGCCCAAGCATTGGGTGCGCTCACGCATGCCGCGGCGCGGGCAGGGGGATTCGCCGACGGCATTGGCCGGATCACCCCAGGGGGTCGTGCCAACCTCGTCGTTCTCGACGTCGATCCCTTCTCCGATAGTGAAGACCGACTGCTCGAGGCGCAGGTGCGCGCCACGATTGTTGACGGTGAATTGGTGTGGAGGAAAAGTGATTCAGTCGTAGATGGCTGACCTGGAATAAGAGCCATTGCCCACAGGCCGCGTCTTCAAATGACGGTGCTGCGACTCGGCGTCACCGCGATACCTGCTCAGCGCGGGGTGATGTCCTCGTCGCGGAACTGGCGGAAGCTGGCCATACAGAACCAGAAGATGACCCCCTGGACGAGTCCGAACAACAGTGTCTTCCACCAACTGAACATCCCATTGCTCAAACCAAGGAAATTCATTAGGAAGTAGATCAGCGGAAAGGCCACCGCGACCGCCACACCGAACCTAAGGCTCTGACGATCCTTGAGCAGCTTCTTCATAGGTCTCTCACGCTACCCGACGCACTTCAATTTGCAAGCAATGTTGCTGAATAAGGTGCCTGGTGAGGCTGTTTTTGACGCCGATCAGCGTTCGCCGAGGGAGATTTCGCGCAGCGAGTTCGAGCATCCTTCATCGGTCGTCGCACACCACCCCGTTGCACCGAGGTGTTTTCGCACTGAAGGCGAGGGGTTCCGCCGGAACTGTATGAAGAGCCACTCGCGAGTGGGTGCTGGCACTGCCGGTGCCCAGCAACACGAACGGTGAGGGGTGCTCACGGTGAGGGGCGCTCGCGCTTAGCGGTGATGCCTTGCCCGCCCGTCTACCGGCCGGTGGTGATGGAGTCGTCGGTGATGCCGCAAGCCCGACGCTCTTCGAGGCGAGCGCGCTGCGGTTCGACCACGTGACGCGGGTCCTTCGTCGATTCGATGCCGGCTTCCAGCACACCGAAACGCGTGTACGCCGAGGCGGCCGCCAAGGCCGCACCGGAGACGACGGACAGCCCCCGCAGCACAGCACGCGTCTTCCAACTCCGCTTTGCGACTCCAGCAGAGCCTGCACTTCCGACAGCCTCAGCAACTGCGCCAGCCACATCTGAAGCACTCGCTGAGCCGCCAGAGCTACGCCCACCCAGCTTCTTCGCGAACACGCGCGCCCCCACCTCGACGACGGCGGCTCCGACGGCTCCGGCGATGAGCAGCTTCTCGGCGCGGTGGAGCTTGTGTCCCGGTTCGCCGTCGTCCATCGGATCGACCTCGGCGGGGTGCATGCGCTTCCTCATCGCCGACATCGCATAAGCCTCTCCAGCGGTGCCGGTGAGGGCGAGCAGTCGGGCCGGGCCGGTCTCGGTCACCGGTGCCAATGCCATCGCGGCACCTCCGGCGGCCATCGATGCCGAGGACACGAATACGTACGGCAGACCGTTGCGACCGGCGGCGTTCCAAGTCGGAACGGCCGTCGCCCCGAGAAGCACAGCGGTATATGCGGCCAGCGGAGTGGCGAAGAAGGCGGATTCGACGGCCGCGGGCGTCTCCATCGCATGGAGCACCTTGCGCAGCGGGCCCAGAGGCAGCAGCTTCTCACCGGTGATCCGGTCGAGTTCGATCGCGAAGGTCACTCCCGATCCGACGCCGAAGCCGGAGAGGATCCAGGTGCCCAAGCTCATCGGCGATGAGACTTTGACGACGCGCATCATATTGAGGAATCGTTCGGGCCTGCCGAGGTCAGCCACGAGAGCGGCACCGCCGATGCCGGTCGCGGCGATCGCAGTCATCCGGGAGGCGATGCGCAGACCGGGCCGATCGGTCAGCTGCGCACCGAAGCCCAACAGAGACGAACCGCCCGCCAGACCGCCGAGGAACAGGTAGGCCCCGATCTCATCGCCCCACGGTGGAGCCTTGACGATCGGTCGACCGTAGTAGGACGTGAATTCGACGTCCTCGACCATCGGCATCTCACGGTTGCCGTCGGCACCGCGGTTCTTCCACCCGCCGCCACGGCCGTTGCCGCCGCGACCGCCCCGACGGCCACCGGAACCGTCAGGTCCGCTGGGACCTCCGCGGCCGCCTCGGCGGCGTTTTCTGCGTCCGCCTTCCGGCTCGGGTGGGCGGTAGGAATCGTACTCTGAGGTGCTCATGAACGGCGGCTCCCGAGGAACGCGAGTCCGGCCGCGGCGACCATGCCCAGCGCCGCGATCCCGGCGTTGGCGTACATCTTCGGCAGATCCTTCGTCGCGACCCGCGGGTCCGGCGGCAGGCCGTAGACCTCGGGTTCGTCGAGGAGGAGGAACACCGATCCGGTGCCGCCGACCCCGTCGTTCGGGTTCGCCCCGTAGAGGCGAGCCTCGGTCAGGCCCTTCGCGTGGAGTTCGGCCACGCGGTCGTGCGCCTGGTCGACCATGTCCTCACGGTCGCCGAACTTGATCGACTGCGTCGGGCAGGTCTGCGCGCAGGCTGGTTCCTGACCCTCGACGAGGCGGTCGTAGCAGAGGGTGCACTTGTTCGCGGTGCCCGCGTTCGGCACGTCCATGTCCGCGGCCTTGCGATCATCCCGGTCGGTGGGGGTGTTGATCGTGCCGTCGTCTCGGCGTTCGATGACGCCGAAGGGGCAGCCGGCCACGCAGGTTCCGCAGCCGTTGCAGACATCGTTCTGGACGACGACGGTGTCGAATTCGGTGCGGAAGAGCGCACCGGTCGGGCACACGTCGAGGCAGCCTGCGTGCGTGCAGTGTTTGCACACGTCGGAGGACATCAGCCAGCGGAAGTCCGCGGTGTCCGGGGGTGTTGTGTCGACGTTCGACAGGTCGGTCGGCTCCAGGGCACCCGGTGCCAGTAGATCAACGTTGAGGTCGGGGGTAGTCGGCAGACCGGCGGAGGTTCGGCCCTCGGCCGCCGCACCCAAGGCCCCGTCCAGCGGCTGCGCGGCGGCAGACTCATCGGTGCGCGGGCGGATCGTGGGCATGCCGAGATTGACGAGCTTGCGCCCGGATTCCCGCGCCTTCTCGATGCGTTCGGAATCCTGTTCGATGAACGCGACGTGGCGCCACGTGTTCGCCCCGAGGCTGCCCGTGTTGTCGTACGAGGAACCGAGCAGTTCGAAGGTGCCGTCCTGCGGGTTGCGGTTCCACTCCTTGCACGCGACTTCGCAGGCCTTGCAACCGATGCAGATCGAGGTGTCGGTGAAGAATCCCTTGCGGTTGTGCGCGGAATCGTGCCAGTGCCCGTCCGCCAACGTGCCGTCATCGATCGTCGGTGTCGACATCAGTCGTCCTCCTCCTCGTTCTCCTGCCGATCCCGAGCCGCCCGGGCGCGAGCTTCCGCTTCGGCCACCTCGGTTTCGGCGATCGCACTGCCGTCGGCGTGCCGGCCGTGGTCGGGGTCGCCGTCGCTGGGGTCCCCGTCGTCGGCACGGTTCGACACCGCAGTCTCGGCGGGTTCGGTCGCCTCGGTGGGTTCGATGGTGATCCTACCGCTGCGATCATCGGCGCTGTCGACCGTCGCCGAGGCGGTCGTGCCGTCCCCGTCGGAGGCTCCATCGCGTCCCCCATCCAGGGTCTTGCCCGGGGTGACGCCGACGGCCGAGTCGCCGCCTCGGTGAGCGTGCCCACCGGCGCTGCGACCCTGTCCGGCGTGATGGGAGGCCTCGACATCCTCGGCGGGAACGGTGACCTGCTGGTTGCCGGATTCGGGGCTGAGACCGGCCTCGCGTTGGTACTTCTCGACGAAGTCGACGAGTTCGGGTCCGCGGGGACGGCGGCCGGGCATGATCGTTCCGGCCACGTACTTGCTGTTCTGGATGTAGACGTTGGGGTCCATCGTCACACCGAGCAGGTCGTTGGCGGAATCGCCTTCGACGACGGCTCCCTGACCGCCCACGCCCCAGTGGTAGGGCAGACCGATCTGGTGGACCGTCTTCCCGCCGATCGTCAGCGGGGTCATCCGCTTCGTCACGAGGACGCGGGCTTCGATCGCCGCCCGCGGGGAGACCAAGGTCGCCCAACCGTAGGGTTCGAGCCCCACCTCGGCGGCGAGTTCGGGTGAGATCTCGCAGAACATCTCCGGCTGCAGCTCCGACAGGTACGGCAGCCACCGGGACATACCTCCGGCGGTGTGGTGCTCTGTGAGTCGGTAGGTCGTGAACACATAGGGGAAGACCTCGGACCCGGGCACCCCGGCACCGGGAGCGGACAGATTGTCCTCACGGCGCATGACCATCCGGGTCGGGCTGTTCTGCTGGGAATACAGCGGGTTCGCGACCGTCGATTCCTGCGGTTCGTAGTGGGTGGGAATCGGTCCGTCGATCATGCCGCTGGGTGCGAACAGCCACCCCTTGCCGTCGGCCTGCATGATGAACGGATCGTCACCGTCGAGGTTCGCGGGTCCGCCGTAGGCGGCATCCGATCGGGCGGCGGGTGCGCGGTCGATCGGGAAGTCGGGCACGTCCTTGCCGGTCCACTTCCCCGTCTCGTCGTCCCACCACACGAACTTCTTCCGTTCCGACCAGGGAGTTCCGTCGGGTGCGGCCGAGGCACGGTTGTACAGGATCCGGCGGTTCGCCGGCCATGCCCACGCCCATTCGGCGGCGGTCTCGTCCTGCTCATCCCGCGGTTTGCGGCGGGCGGCCATGTTCTGGCCTCCGGCGTAGACGCCGGCGTAGATCCAGCAGCCTCCGGCGGTGGTCCCGTCGTCGGTCATCTGGTTGAAGTTGTCCAAGGGCTCGCCGTCGCGGTCGCCGCCGATGAAGTAGCCGTTGATCTCCTTGACGACCGCCTCGGCGTCGACTTCACCCTCCTCGTCGACCGGGTAGTCCCAGGTCATGTCGAGCAGCGGTCGATCGCGGGGGTCGTCGGAATCCTTCAGCTTCTCGCGCACGGCTTGGCCGAGTTCGTAGAAGAAGTCGAGTTCGCTCTGCGCGTCCCCGGGCGGGTTGACGGCCTTGTGGCGCCACTGCACAAGACGCTGGGTCTGCGTGAAGGTGCCGGCCTTCTCCGTGTGGTTGGCCGCGGGCAGGAAGAACATCTCGGTGTCGATGTCCTCGGTCTTCAGCTCCCCTGTCTCGATCTCGGGGCCGTCCTTCCACCAGGTGGCGGATTCGATGAGGCTGAAGTCGCGGACGACCATCCACTTCAGGTGACTCATGGCCATGCGCTGCATGCGCCCGTTCGCCGAGCCCACGGCCGGGTTCTGCCCGAGCAGGAAGTACCCGTCGACACCGTCGTTGAGCATGCGCACCGCGGTCTGGTAGGTGCCGTGGGCGCCGTTGATGCGCGGCAGATAGTCAAAGGCGAAGTCGTTGTCCTGCGTGGCCGCGTCGCCCCACCAGGCCTTGAGCAGGCTGGTGGCGTAGGCACGGCCGTTGGCCCAGTAGCCCTTGTGGGTCTCCGGGGTGCCGACGGCCGCGACGTAGTCGTCGAAGGTGTCGTGGACTCCGGCACTGGGCATCGGCAGGTAGCCGGGCAGCAGGTTGAACAGGGTCGGGATATCAGTCGATCCCTGGATCGTCGCGTGCCCGCGCAGCGCCATGATTCCGCCGCCCGGTCGGCCCATGTTGCCGAGCAGCAGCTGGAGGATCGAGGCGGTGCGGATGAATTGCGCGCCGAGGCTGTGCTGGGTCCACCCGACCGCGTAGGCGAAGCACGTGGTCCGCTCCCGGCCCGAGTTCTCGGTCACCGATTCGTAGAGGTAGTCGAAGTCTGCGGGTTTGATTCCGCAGTTCTCCTCGACCATCTCAGGCGTGTAGCGCGAGTAGTGGTGCCGCAGAATCTGGAACACCGACTTCGGGTCCTTCAGGCTCGGGTCCTTCAGCGGTGCACCGTGCTCATCCGTCTGGTACGACCACGTCGAGTTCTCGTAGGAGTTCGTGTCCGGGTCGAACCCGGAGAACAGTCCGTCGAGATCCTCGGTGTCGACATAGTCGTCGCTGATGAGGTTCGCGGCGTTGGTGTAGGCGCGCACGTACTCGTCGAAGTAACGGCCCTCGGTGAGCACACGGTTGATGAGCGCACCGAGCAGCACGATGTCGGAGCCGGCCCGAATGGGCACGTGCTTATCGGCGATCGCGGTGGTGCGCGTGAAACGAGGATCGACGTGGATGATGCGGGCGCCCCGGGCCTTGGCCTCACTCACCCACTGGAAGCCCACCGGGTGGCACTCGGCCATATTGGAACCCTGGATGATGATGCAGTCCGCATTCGCCATATCCTGGACGGGTTGTGTGGCGCCGCCGCGCCCGAACGAAGTTCCCAAACTGGGAACGGTGGCGGAGTGTCAAATACGCGCCTGGTTCTCGATCTGTATCGCCCCCGCCGCGGTGTAGAGCTTCTTGGCGAGGTAGTTCTCCTCGTTGTCGATGGTCGCCCCGCCGAGGCTGGCGATGCCCATCGTCCGCCGCAGCGGGTGGCCTTTGTCGTCGAAGTCCTCCCAGTGGTTGCGGCGGGCTTCGATGAATCGGTCGGCGATCATGTCGATCGCGGTCGGCAGGTCGATCTTCGTCCAGTCCTTGGCCTTCGGGGCCCGGTAGAGGACGTCGGTGACACGGCCGGGTGCGTTGACGAGCTGTTCGCTGGCTGCGCCCTTCGGGCACAGGCGGCCGCGTGAGATCGGTGAGTCCGGGTCGCCTTCGATCTGTACGACCTTGTCATCCTTGACGAAGATCTTCTGCCCGCAGCCGACGGCGCAATAGGGGCACACGGATTGGACGACTTTGTCGGCCGTGACCGTGCGTGGAGTGGTGTCCCGAGTCTGCTGGGACACGACGGATTCGCCGCGTCCCGTCTTATCCGACGTGCGCAGCTGCCGGAGTACCGGCCACTCGAGGAAGCTGAACCGAGCCATGGCACCACCTTAGCCCCTCACGGGGCGGAAATGCACCAGGTGAGACCGGGTTTTCGACCCCATCTCAGGGGGTTGGGAATCGCCCGGTTTCGCCGAGGCGGCTGCGCGGTCTTGATCGACCGCGCAGCCGCCTCTGTGCCGGGTTCCGGGTTCGGGTCTCTGGGTTGGCCGAGTTCAGACCCGGCGGGCTAGGAGGATCGCGTCCTCGAGTTCGGCGGGTTCGCCCGACGGGGAGGTCACTTCTCGGGTGCGGGTGTCGGCGAGTTCGATCTCCCAGAGGTGCGGGCTGGCGCCGATGAGGAGGGCGAAGTCTCCGTTCGGGCTGACCAGTTCATGGTGGTGGTCCATGCCGTGCTCGAACTTCTCGCTGTGTTCGGCGGCCCACGGCGGCATCGTCGCATGGGAGACGAGCAGGAGGGCCCCGCCCGGTGCCACGTGCGCGGCGACGCGGGTGAGGAGCTCTTCCCGGGTGTCGGGCAACCGGGTGTGGAGGAAGGATCCGGTGACGAGGTCGAAGCCGCCTCGGCGATCGGGGTCGTCCGGTTCCCAGGTGGAGACGTCGGCGACGGCGAATTCGGCGGAGGTTCCGCGGGATTCGGCGGCCCGGCGGGCTCGGTCGATGGCCGTGGTCGACAGATCGATGCCGGTGGCGTCCCAGCCGTTCTCGGACATCCAGACGACGTCCGCGCCTTCTCCGCAGCCGACGTCGAGGACGCGGCCGGGGGTCATATCGGAGACGACGGCGACGAGGGATTCGTTCGGATTTCCGGACCAGATGGCGTCGTCGGCCCCGGCGTAGCGCTCTTCCCAGGCGGCCACGGAATCGGGTACGCCGGTATTGCCTGCGCCGGTTCTGTCTGAGTGGGTGTGGTCGTTGTGGCTGCTGGTCGCTGTCACTTGTCGACGCCCGGGTCGGCAGGGATCGAATCGGGGGCGGCACCGTCCGCGCTGTCGGTCTCTGCGGCAGCGGCGGCTTCCTGCTTGGCCAGTTCGGCACGGACCTCGTCCATGTCGAGTCCCTTGACGGCGGTGATGACCTGTTCGAGCTGCGGGGCGGCGAGCGCGCCGGGCTGGGCGAAGACGACGATGCCCTGGCGGAAGGCGACGAGGGTCGGGATCGAGGAGATCGCGAAGAGTCCGGCCAGCTGCCGCTGGGCTTCGGTGTCGATCTTGCCGAAGACGATGTCGGGGTTGGCCTCGGCGGCCTGTTCGAAGACCGGGGCGAACTGCTTGCAGGGGCCGCACCAATCGGCCCAGAAGTCGAGGAGGATGATCTCGTTGTCGTTGATGGTCGACTCGAAGTTGTCTTGCGTGATTTCGATCGTAGACATGCCGTCCAGTCTAGGAGCCGCGGATGAATATCGCCTGGACGGAGGTCACATGACGGGGCCGATGTCCGGAACGACGGGGCGGCTGAAACGGAGCTGACAACCGCCACGACGGGGATCAACTCGGCGGGTGCCCGATGTTCACCTGCCGAGGTCGGCGATCGGTTCGTCGTCGATGATGGCGGTGAACACGGCGTCCGCCTCGGCGGATTTGACCACCCGGTTGGGATCTTCCGGTGCGGGTGTCCACGGCATGATCTCGAAGGTGATGTCGTCCTCGGGTACGGAAGCCACCGTCGTGGCCAGGGAGGCCAGCGAACGCATCGAGTCGAGTTCGTCGTCGACGCCGATCGTCGAGGTCACAGCGTCGAGGAATCCGTACAGGCGGTCGGGCCGGGTGAGGACCTGGCCGCTCTTGGCGCGGTCGATGATGGCCCCCATGACCATCTGCTGGTTGCCCATCCGTGAGATGTCGCTGCCATCGCCCACGGCGTGCCGTGTCCGGGCCAGGGCGAGGGCGTCGTCTCCGCCGATCGTCTGGTGGCCGGCGGGCAGGTCGAGGTTCGCCTTCGGGTCGTTGAGAGGTTCGTCGAGGTCGACGTTGATCCCGTCGAGCGCGTCGACGATCGCTGAGAATCCGTCGAAGTCGACGTTGATGAAGTGGTCGACGCGCACCCCGGTGAGTTCCTCCGCCGCTGATACGGAGCAGGCCGGACCCGCATTGAGGGCCGAGTTGATCATCCCGTGCGTGGCCGCCGACGCGCCGTGGCCGGTATCGTCGCAGGCGGGAATGTCCATGATCGTGTCACGTGGGATCTGCACGGCGTCGATGCGGCCGCCGTCGGCGGCGACGTGAGCGAGGATCATCGCATCGCTGCGGGCACCCTCGGCACTGCCGAATCCTTGCCCCGAGGCGGCCCCGGAGTTCGCGCCTTCACCTGTGCCCAGGTCCTCGGAGGCATCCTTTGCCGAGGCGAGATCGCGAGTGTCGGATCCGATAATGAGGACGTTCGTCTCATCCGTGAGCTTCTCGGGGGCGTCGCCGGCGTGGGCGCGCAGCGGGGAGGAGGAGATATTCGCGCCGAGGTTGTGCACCGCCACCGCGATCGTCACGGGGGCACCGATGATGAGGACCGCAGCCACGGCGACGAAGGTGCGCCGGCGCCGGTACTTCGCGGCGAGGCGTCGCTGTCGGCGGGGTCCTGGCGGCGGTGACGATTCTTCGTTGTCCACGGTTCGGGTGCTCCTGCGTCCGGGGTCACGGCGGATTGCATACAAAACGGAATGTATACAATCCTAGATGCCTGCGCGGTCGAGTGCACATCGCTGTGTTCCATCTCTCGACTGAAATCATTCGGCCGAAATCACCCGCAGAGCGATCACTCTGTTAAGCTGGAATCGTTCTCGCACAGAAATGTGCGGAGCAGATGGTGTCTGAAGAGCAGGTAGATTCGCTCGTCACCATGTGTTTGCCCGTCGGCGCGTGTCTGCCTTCCGCGCCCCTCATGATTTTTCCCAGTTCAGTCGTCTGACGACTTCCGTCCAGCACCTTCGAGTGCATCACCGAAACCGAGTATCCCCACGATTTCGTCTGAGACAGAGACCTCACATCAGAGAACTCATCCTCACCAGCGATTCCGAGTCCTCGGTTCACCCACAGATTTTCGTTGGATCTGCGTCTGAAGATCCAGTCCAGCCAGCGGGAAAGCCGGATCCAGCAATGGGTTCGACCATCACGATCGCAGCAGCGGTCATCAGTTAAAAAATAAGGATACAAAGATTATGGCAACAGGTACCGTGAAATGGTTCAACGCGGAAAAGGGTTTCGGATTCATCCAGCCTGACGACGGTTCGGCTGACGTGTTCACTCACTTCTCCGCGATCGAAGCCTCCGGCTACCGCGAGCTCACCGAGGGTCAGAACGTCGAGTTCGATTCTGAGATGGGCTCCAAGGGCCTGCAGGCGACTCGCGTCCGCGGCCTCTGAGACTCTTTGAGAGTCTCACCTAGAGACTTCTGAGATTCACCGGCGACCCTGCGTTCACCCATTTGGTGTGAACGCAGGGTCGCTGTCATCTCCTCCCCAATTGCTACCTGACGGGGGCCTAGATACCTGGCGCCAGGTTGCTGGGCCGCCGTCACCGGCGTTGACAGGCACCCTTGCTCTACTTAGAGTCAGTGCCAACGGCCGTGAACCCTGACGTTGGAGGAGCGATGAAGCACTCGGTACTCACCCGTTGGATCGTCGCATTCATCCTGCTCGCCGCCGCCTGCATACTGAGTTCCCAGGCGGCGCCGTTCCATGACTTCGCCGCGTTTCTGTGGCTCTTGGCCCTCGTACTCATGATCACCGCCACGACACTCGCGGTCATTCGTGACCGTCGACGACGCCGATCTGGCTGAACACTCCGGCAGCTTCACGCACTTCGGCCCGCCCGGTTATCCTGAACTCATGCCGCCCTGCGACACTCCTCGTCTGCGCCTGCGGGAGATGACCGACGACGATCTCGACGATATGGCCGCCCTCCTCGGCGATCCGCAGGTGATGGAGTATTACCCTCACCCCAAAGACCGCACCGAGGCGGCTGCGTGGATCCGGTGGAATCGACGCAATTACGCAGAGCACGGGTTCGGGCTGTGGATCGTGGAGACGCACAAAGGTGAGTTCCTCGGCGACTGCGGCCTGACTTGGCAGACCGTCAACGGCGCACCTCACCTTGAGGTCGGTTTTCATGTGAAACCGTCCGCCCAAGGTAATGGGTTGGCCACCGAGGCGGCTTTGGCCTGCGTCGATCACGCTCGTGAGCTCGAGGTGGCTGCAATACTGACCGCCATCATCCACCGAGACAATCGACCGTCGCAGCGAGTGGCAGAGAAGCTCGGGATGCAGCGCAACCCCGAACTCCGACACAAGTCCCCCGACCACGAGGTGTTCTCCCTGGACCTGTGATCGCCTCAATTACTACCCGACGGCGGCCCAGATACCTCGCGCCAGGTTGCTGGGCCGCCCTCAGGTAGTAGTTAGTGGTTGTTAAGGAGGGCGAGGAAGTCCTCGACTCCGCTGAGCTCGATGTCGTTCCGCCGTCTGGTTTCCCACGCCGAGCGGGTCAGGCGCCAGCGTTGGATGCGTCCCGGCTCGCCTCGGCGGATGTCCCAGTCGACCCCGTTGCGCTCGTACCCCAAGGCTTCGGACACCTTGTTCGATCCGATGTTGTCGACGAACGCATCGGAACCGGCCTCACTCGCCCCGAGCCCCGCGAACGCGAGATGGAGCAGAGCACTGCGCATCTCCGTGCCGAGGCCGCGACCGCGCACATCCGTCGACAGCCAGGAGAATGAGGCGAACGTCCCGCAGGAGTCGAATTTCTCCGCAATGAGGTCCTGCATCCCCACGGCCTCACCGTCGACGAGGACGGCGAAGGCCAACCGGAAATCAGAGGGAGAGAACCGCCCCCGTCCACGCCATACGCTCTGGAGCCACCTGCTCACCCGCACGTCCGGGTCGGATTCGTAGAACGACATCGGATCGTCGTAGGGGGCGGGTTCCGCGAAGACCTTGCCGTCCCGCACAAGTGGGGCGAGCGCCGCAAGCATCTCATCGGCAGCACCGACGAGCTCGAGTCGGGGAGTCTTCACCCGGATCTGCAATGGCGGGTAGCCGATCATGCAACCAACCTAGGCCAGCCGGCCCGAATCCACAATGGTCCGACGACTCCGGGTAGCGTGGGGTGCGACTCCAGGATGCCGATAACAGGTGGTGGCCCATGACCGAACCCGATCGCCCGACCCCGACGACCGTCGTCTTCGACCTCGGCAATGTGCTCATCGGCTGGGACCAGACAGGGCCTCTGGCCGATCGCATGAGCGCCGATGAATGGCATTCCTTCGCCGAGGCGGCCGACTTCCCCTCGCTCAATACCGCAGCAGATTCCGGAGTTCCGATCACCGATATCGTCGCCCGAGCCGCCGAGGCAGACCCCCGCCACGGTGAGATCGTCGCCGGCTACTACGAGAACTTCGACAAGTCCCTGACCGGTCCGATCGACGGCATGGCCGAGATCGTCGCAGATCTCAAGGCCGCCGGCGTCCGCCTGCTCGGGCTGTCGAACTGGTCGGCTGAGACCATCCACCATGCCCCTGTCGTCGCCCCGGCGATCAGCGAACTCGAAGACATCGTCGTCTCCGGTCGAGTCGGTCTGGTCAAACCCGATCCGGCGATCTTCGAACTGGCCCGGGACCGATTCGACCTCGACCCGGCCCGGACGGTCTTCGTCGACGATCTGCCCGCCAACGTGAAGGCAGCCGAACGGCTCGGCTTCATCGGTCATGTGTTCTCAGGAGCCGCCTCGCTGCGCGAGGAACTGTCCGAGCTCGGTCTGTTTAAGTCTTACTAAGACATTGCGTCCGGTTACTTGTTGGACTTTCAGTCCGACTGAGGTGACAGTCTTAGATCCGAACCTTCACTTGAGTCTCTGCGAAGGTCGAAGGTCTTCCAGAGTCCGAAGTCGTTCTAGCGCACCGTCTATTTTGGTTGCGGCCTCGTGAACCACCGCCTCAACCAACGCCAGGCATCCCACTTGGCTATCAAAAAATGAAACGTCGACGGCGGCCTGCAGTACGACGTCGGAAATACCAGCGACCGGCGACAACCATTGGTCAGTGATCAACGCGACCGAAGCAGAGTTTCTCTTTGCGGCCTCAGAAACCTGGAAAAGATGCTCCTGATATCGCCTGACGTCAAGAACAAGCAAAACGTCTTGCCGCCGCAGATCGGTGACAACATGAAGGTCACGTCCCATCGGATCTTCCAAGAACGAGACGTTCGGCCTCACCTTCGATAGCTGCAGCTGAGCTACGCGGCCAACCAGCCCGCTGTAGTGTCCCCCAACAACCACCACGCGATTCGATACCTTTGTCAGCATCTTCACCAAGCGGTCGATTTCCGAACGTGGATTCTGCTGAAAAGTTCTAGTGATGAGATCCGCCCGGTCCGTCCCGCTCGAGGAGAACTCGTCTGAAAAATCTCGCCCAGCCGTCTCTGCCTCAGCCCGTATAAGCGGACTCGCCGATCTCGTCGTCAATTCGGTCCGCAGACGATCCTGCATTTCGACGAAGCTGTTGAATCCGAGCTGCGTACAGAAACGCACGACCGAAGCAGAACTCGAACTAGCCAAGGCCGCTAGTGACGATGTTGTCCCCAAACCAGCACTCGGATAGTCGGCCAGCAGAGCACGAGCAATCCGGCGACTGGCGGGACTGAGCGAATCAATCGACGAATTGACCGTCTCCGCGACTGTTTCCATCGTATGACTCCCGAGAATGAAGCGTACATTTCAAATGTGATCCACATTGCAGTTATGAAACAACTATGCCAAGCTGATCTCGCTCAGCACAAATGAAAGGAACATCACATGACTGAAACCATCCTCCGATCGTTTGGCCAGAGTACCGAGCCGCTTCTCATCGTTCATGGCGGTGCCGGACATCGATCGACTCCCCTTACCTCGGATGGTACAGCCAGCGCGCATGCAGCGTTGGAGAAAATTCTCGAAGCAGGCTACTCAGTACTCAGCGCGGGCGACTCTGCAGTCGACGCAGTCGTTGCCGCGGTCCGCGAACTCGAGGATGCCCCCGATTTCAATGCGGGCCACGGGGCCGCACTCACTGCGTCAGGAACCGTTGAACTCGACGCTTCGATCATGGCTGGTGACGGCCGCTCGGGGGCCGTCACCGGTGTATCTACCGCTCGCAACCCCATTTCGGTTGCTCGCGCGGTGATGGACAAAACCGACCACCTGTTATTCGCGACACCGACTCACGAACAGCTGAGTAAGTGGGACGTCGAAACAGTCGATCCCGAATACTTCATCACGGAGAAAAGGCGAGAGGAGCTCGCCGCCTTTCAGAAGCAGCCTGACGCCTTGCTCCAGCACGGCACAGTCGGTGCCGTCGCTCGCGATGCAGACGGGAATCTGGCAGCAGCAACTTCCACCGGTGGAATCGTCAATCAGGAGCCAGGCAGGGTAGGCGACACACCGCTGGTAGGTGCCGGGACATTCGCTGACGACGGAACAGTGGCTGTCTCTTGCACCGGCACGGGAGAAGTATTCATGACTGAAGTCGCAGCTCACAGCGTGCACGATCGAGTTTCTCTCGGAGGAGCCTCTCCAAATGAGGCGGCAGTCGCAGTCCTCGACCGAATCGCAATTCGCGGCGGGATGGGAGGAATGATCGTCATTCCGACGTCTGGTACGGGGCTCGCGGCGTACAACAGCGGCGATATGTTCTACGGGTCATTCGATTCCACAGGTACATACACGCACGTGTGAACGTCCAGCCCGGGGAAACCGGTAGCTGGAGTTGACGATTACTTGATTAGGAGAGATATGTCAGTTCAAGCACCCACTGACGAGGACAGGCAAAGTCGCTTGTCCCGAGGAGTGATGAAACTCCTCGAAGCAGTAGACCGTGCAGGCAACAAACTGCCTCACCCATTCTGGATCTTTGTGGGTCTTGCCGTCATCGTCGCCCTGCTCAGCGCACTGTTCGCTCGCTTGGATCTTTCTTCAGTCAATCCCACTGACGGCAAAACAGTGGCCGTCAAGAGTTTGCTCACGTCCGAAGGCATTCAGATGATGCTCGACGGTGCGATCGAGAACTTCGTGAACTTTCCCCCTCTGGGGTTGATCGTTGTGGTCGCACTTGGAGTGTCTATCGCAGACGCAACGGGGCTGTTGCCCTCCCTGATGCGGGGAATGCTTTCCAAGGTCAATCCCCGCTACGTGACCTTCATGATCGCAATCACCGCAATGGCCGCTCAGATTGCCGGAGACGCGGCCTTTGCTGTAATGATTCCACTGGCGATGATTGCCTACCGCGCGGTCGGGCGCAGTCCGATAATCGGGGCTGTCGTGGCATATGTTGCTGTAGGTGGAGCAAGCAGCGTTGGACTGATTCCCACCGGAACCGACGCGGTATTTGCCGGTCTGACGACCGCCGCGGCCCGCACGATCGACCCGAGCTATAACGTCAATCCTCTATCTAACTACTATTTCTCGGCTTCATCGTCCATTGTGCTGGCCCTCTCCATCACTTTGGTTGTTGAACTGGTTGTGGCCAAACGAGTCGCGTCCCTTGAGGCGGTAGAACCTTCAATAGACGCTGATCCACTACCGGACATGAAGCTCAAGCTCTCTGAGCAACGTGGCATGATCGGCGCAGGAATCGCCACTGTTCTCTTCTTCGGCCTCCTTGTCCTGGCAACAGTACCGGCGAGTTCGCCCCTCCGCGGAGCGGGTGGGAGTGTTGTCGATTCACCTCTGATGAACAATATCGCCGTCATCATGATGTTGTTCTTCAGTACTGTGGGAATCGTCTACGGTGTCATCGTCGGCTCAATCAAGAAGTTCAGCGACATCCCCGAACTCATGGCTCCTGGCGTCGCTGCTCTCGTTCCAGTCGTGGTTCTCTTCTTCGCCGCTTCACAATTCTTGGCCTACTTCAAATGGACAAATATGGGGCAAGTCATTGCGATTGAGGGGGCAGGGCTCCTCGATCGCATAGGTGCAGCTCCAATCGTCATTTTTGTTGTCGCCGTGCTGTTTATCAGCTGCCTCAATCTGGTGCTCACCTCGGGTTCGGCAATGTACGCATTCGTAGCACCGGTCCTGGTACCAATGCTCATGCTCCTCGACATTGCGCCAGAGACCACTCAGGCGATGTTCCGCATCGCCGATGCGCCGACAAACAGCTTGACCCCGATGAGCCCATACTTCGTTCTTGCCCTCGGATTCATCCGGCAACATCGACCCACGGCTGGTGTCGGCACGTTGATGTCGCTGGTTCTTCCGATCGCCTTGGTCAATCTCGTCGTCTGGCTGGTCCTTTTCATATTGTGGTACCTCGTGGGTCTGCCTCTGGGGCCAGGAGTAGCCGCTCGGTAGCGTCGTGATTGGTGCCGCGTTGGTCTTCTCGCCACCAACCGCGCACCGTTTTGATCCGGCAGGTGCCAATCCAATCCTTGTGCACTTCCCGTCCGTCTCTGCACGTCTCTTCCGCCACCTGCAGTTGTCGCAACGTTTCGCACAACTGAGAAATTCGTACCGTTCGAGGCGTCATCCCCGCTGATACTGTGAGAAACGTCCGCGCCTGGAGAGTCCACCCGCCGCCTGAACAGGAGACACGATGACGACACCTTCATTCCTCGACTCCATCGATTCCCAGCTCGACTGGCAGCGCGAGGTCTACAAAGACCTTCACCGCAATCCTGAGGTCAGCCTCGACGAGCACAAGACCGCCGATCGCATCGCGGCCGAACTCGAGGGACTCGGCCTCGAGGTCACCCGGATCTCCGCCACCGGTCTGGTCGCCGTCATCGACAACGGCACCGGACCGACCGTTCTCGCACGAGCCGATATCGATGCTCTCCCCGTCACCGAGGACACCGGCCTCGACTTCGCGTCCGAGGTCGACGGTGTCATGCACGCCTGCGGTCACGATATGCATGCCGCCGCTCTGCTCGGCGCGGTCCGGCTGCTCAAAGAGAACCAAGATGCCTGGTCAGGCACGTATATCGCGCTCTTCCAACCGGCAGAGGAGAACGCGGCCGGGGCGAAGGCGATGATCGATGACGGGCTGACGGACAAGGTTCCGACCCCCGATGTGGCCCTGGCCCAGCACGTCATGCCGCTGCCGGCCGGCAAGATCTTCACCGCTGCCGGACCAGTGATGTCGGCCGGGGATTCGGTGAAGATCACGGTCTTCGGTCGCGGCGCCCACGGGTCCATGCCGCACCTGTCCGTCGACCCCGTGGTCCTCGCTGCCTCCATCGTTCTGCGCCTGCAGACGATCGTGTCCCGGGAGACCGAACCGAGTGAGTTCGCCGTCGTCACGGTCGGCGCGGCGAACTCCGGATCGAAGTCGAACATCATCCCCGACCGCGCCGAGCTGCTGCTCAACGTCCGCACCTACGACACCGCGGTGCGGGGCGGGTGATCGCATCGATCGAGCGGATCGTCCGCGGCGAATGCGAGGCCGCCGGAACCCCGAAGGAACCGACGTTCGAGTATTTCGACCAGTTCCCGCTGACGGACAACAGTGAAGCGGTCAATGACACCATCACCGCGGCGCTCACCGAGTTCTTCGGCACCGAGGCGGTGCTCGAGGCGACCCCGGCGACTGCGTCGGAGGACTTCAGCGAACTGCCGAATGCCTTCGGCATTCCCTACGCCTACTGGTTCGTGGGTTCCTTCGATGCCGAGAAGTACAAGGCCGCCGAGGAGGCCGGAACCGTGCTCACGGATGTTCCGGCCAATCATTCGCCGTTCTTCGCCCCCGAACTCGAGCCGACTCTCGAGATCGCGACGAAGGCGCAGGTCGTCGGCGCTTTGGCCTACCTCGGCGGCTGAGCCCTAACTGCTTCGACCGGCGACCCCGAGCAGTCTCCACGTGGCCTGTGATCGGTCGCGCGGAGACAGCAGGCTCCCTCGTCGGGTGAGTCACTCGTCGATCGTGCGCACGACGTGTGCCGGTGAGCCGACGACGACGGCGCGAGCCGGAACGTCTCTGGTCACCACAGACGCCGCGGCGACGACGGCGTCATCACCGATGGTGATGCCTGGCAGGACAGTCACGTTCGACCCGATCCAGACATTGCGTCCGATGACGATCGGAGACGGGTGCATGTCCGCACGACGGTCCGGCTCCATCCCATGATTGAGGGTGGCGAGAACCGTGTTGTGTCCGATGAGCGTGTCATCGCCGATCGTGATCCCGCCCTGGTCCTGAAAGCTGCACCCGGAGTTGATGAAGATCCGCTGCCCCAAGGTGATGTTCTTCCCGAAGTCCGTGTGGAACGGGGGAAACATGGTCACAGTCGGATCGACCGGGCGTCCCGTCAGCTCGGCCAGCAGCGCGCGAACCTCATCGGGTTCATGGTAGCTGCCGTTGATTTCCGCCGTGATGCGCAGGGCTTCCTGGCTGGTGCGGTGCATGACCTCATGAAGAGGCGAGCCGCCCGTGATCATCTCTCCGGCGTTGAGGGCTTTCAGCAGATCTGCTGTGTCCACGGTGTCACCTTTCCTGTACTGACAGATGAAGAGATCAGGGCCGCAGCAGGACCTTGACGGCTTCGCGGCTGTCCATGGCCGAATAGGCGGCCGCGGCGTCGTCGAGGCTCATCGTCTGGTCGAAGACCTTACCCGGGTCGATCTCTCGGTTCCAGATGAGTTCGATAAGGTCCGGCAGGAAGCGACGAACCGGTGCGGGCCCGCCGTGCAGATGAACCAGACCGAAGAACAGTTCTCCTCCGGGCAGCTCGACATCGTGTGAGACACCGACATAGCCGACATGACCGCCGGGTCGGGTCGACCGGATCGCCTGCATCATCGATTCCTGTGAGCCGACTGCCTCGATGGCGCTGTGGACGCCGAGTCCGTCGGTGAGCTCTCTGATCTTCGCCACGCCCTCGTCGCCGCGTTCTTCGACGATGTGGGTGGCACCGAATTCGCGGGCGAGGTTCTGCCTGTCGACGTGACGGGTCATGGCGATGATCGTCTCCGCTCCCATCTGCTTGGCGGCAAGGACTCCCATCAGTCCGACAGCGCCGTCGCCGATGACGGCGACCGACTTACCGGGGCCCACCTCGGCGGCATCTGCGGCGAACCACCCGGTGCCGAGCACATCGGATGCGGCCAGCAGCGACGGGATGAGATCGTCATCAGGCTGTCCCGGCGTGGCGACCAGGGTGCCGTCGGCATGGGGAATGCGAGCGAATTCGGCCTGGGTGCCGATCCCGCCGTCGACGAAGATTCCGTTGACGCAGCGGGACTGGTAGCCGGCGGTGCAGATCGGGCAGGTGTTATCGGAGATGACGAATGATCCGACGACGAAGTCACCGGGTGCAACGGTGCGAACCTCGTCGCCGACTTCCTCGACGATGCCGACGTATTCGTGGCCCATGAGCTGCTGATCCGGTGCGTCGGCACCACGGTAGGGCCACAGGTCCGATCCGCAGACGCACGCGGCCACGATCCGGATGACGGCATCAGTGGGTGCCTCGATGGTCGGATCGGGTCGTTCTTCGACCCGGACGTCGCCGGGTTCGTGCATGATCACTCCGCGCATTGTTCTCTCCTTGAGAAGTTCGGCTGTTCGCTGCTGTTCGGTTCTGGTCGTGGGGCTCAGCCTCGCGGACGATTCAGGTCCGCCTCGTCCACGTGCTCGAGCCAGGTGGTCGTCTGAGCGGGATCCTCGGCGTTCTCGAGCATGGCGATGTGTTCCATGAATGTCTCGGGGGCGGCTCCGTGCCAGTGTTCCTCGCCTGCCGGACAGTAGACGGTCTGCCCCGGGCGGGCCTCGATCACGTCACCGTCGCGTGTGCCGAACAGAGCGGTTCCGCTGGTCACGTGCAGAGTCTGACCCTTGGCGTGCGAATGCCATGCAGTGTGTGCGCCGGGGGCGAATCGGACCCGTGCGACGACCATGGTCTGACCATCCTCCTGCGGGGAGGCGATGGGGTCGACCCACACATCGCCGCTGAATTGCTCGGGCGGGTTCTTCGCTGTCGGTGTCGTTGGGAGAATGCGGTGGCTCATGAACGGTGTCCTCTGTTCTCAGGAAGTTGGTTCTCGGGTGGTCGTTCGGTCTCGGTCGTCGGCGCCGCCCACGAGGCGAGCAGACGCAGCTTCTGCTCCGATTCCGAGCCAGGTTCTGCTGTGTAGATGAGGAGGGCGAGGCCGTCTTCGGCGGTGATCCGCAGCTCCTCGAAGGCGAGGACGAGCTCGCCCACGACCGGATGGTTGAAGCGCTTCATCCCCGTCCCGTGCGTGCGGACATCATGTTGGGCCCACAGGGTTCGGAACGTCTCGCTCTGAGTCGAGAGTTCGCCGACGAGGTCCTGGATTCCGCGATTGTGGGGAGGCCCCGCTCGGTGTCGTTGAGCAGCAGAGCCTCGGCGAGCGCTTCGAGGACAGCCGCGGAAGCCCCTCCGATCGCGCCCCGTTCGAGTTTCGAGTAGTACTCGACGCTCAGTCCGGCCAGGGCCGCGACCTCGCTGCGACGCAGGCCCGGCACTCGCCTCGTGCCGTGGGTGGGAAGGCCGACCCGATCAGGGGTGATCTTCGCCCGCCGTGACATGAGGAATTCGCGTACTTCGGCCCGGTTGTCCATATTCTCCAGGCTAGACGCGTTCTCATCTGAGAGGGATACCCTGTCAGGGCACCTCTGCGCATCACTCTCGCAGCACCGAGCGTGTCTACGGCTATGGGTGGGGCATTCGGTCGCGATCGTAGGTGATCGTCGTGTACCCGTGTGGAACCGGTGTGCCGTCCTCGTCGACTCCGACGAATACGATCTTCTCGATGCTGAGGATCGTCTTCCGGGTGATCATATTGCGCACCCTCGCCTTCATCGTCAGCGACGTACGCCCGAACTGGGTAGCAATGAGTCCCATCTCGATGAGATCGCCTTCCCTCGCCGAAGCCTGGAAGTCGATCTCCGAGATCAGCTTCGTGACAACTCGATGGTTGCCGAGCTGGATGATCGCGTAGATCGCGGCCTCCTCGTCGATCCACCTCAGCAGGCTGCCGCCGAAGAGGGAGCCGTTGGCGTTGAGGTCCTCAGGCCGCACCCATTTGCGGGTATAGAAGTTCATCCCCTCCACATCGTGGCGGGCGGAGCTCTCTGTGGACTGTGCCGTCGCTGTCATGCGATCAGAGTAGCGAGGAGTTGTTTCGCCCTCGTTTCGATCACGTCACCGCTGTGCGACGTCCTCTTTCAATTGTCGAAGTCATCCTTCGCGTTCGAAATCGTCTTTCATGGTCGTGAGCGTCCGGCGAATGTTCAATCGCTGGAAGTCCGCGAAGCTCCTCCCACGTGTGACGATGTGGTCGAAGACCCGGGCCAGCCAGTCGGGCCAACCGCGACGATCGTCTGTCCACGACTCCGTCACTCGAGTCGCCCCACCGAGGTCCTCGAACTCGTATGCCCAACTCGCGTTCGCCCCTTCGATGCTCGGAGTTCGGGGCCCGATCCGGCGCACGGTGAAGGCGAACCGTTTGCCGGGCACAGATTCGGTGACGACGCATTCGGTCACCCACGTCGCCGGCCCGCGACGGTTCGTGCCTTCGAAGACGTCGCCTGTCTGCAGCGGACCTGCAGTCGTGCGCGTGCTTGCGCCCGTGTTCTCCGGGCTCCATCGGGCCATCTGGGTCGGATCGGCGATCTGCTCCCAGAGCCCGGCGGCGTCGGCTTTGATCACCATACTGTCGCTGACCTGCATCGTTCGCGTCATCGTCGTCCCTTCTCATTGTGGTCGTGCACGCACCAGATGCCGGCCGAGCACGTGGCCCCATTCAAACACGGGTCCTGAGCTAGCCTGGGCACATGGCCGACTCCGCGACGAACGACGAGATCATCGCCTTCCGCCTCCGCGCCCATCACCTCGATGAGCGACTCAGCCGCAACTCACTCACTGAGGCCGCGGGAGCCTGCGGCATCCAGAACAGCCCACCGGGATCCGCGCTGACCGCACTCCATGCGCGGGTCGAGGACATGAGTGCGACAGCGTTTGCTTCGGCCGTCGAAGAGGAGAAGTCGCTGCTGCAGAGCTGGTGCATGCGAGGGGCACCCCATTTCTTTCCCGCTGCCGATCTCCCGGTCTTCACCACCGGGGTCGAACCGACGAATGAGAAGGCGATGCGCCATTTCGTCCTCGGAGTCGAACAGTCGGTCGATTCGCTCGGGATCCCGCTGAGCCAGATCCTCGATCGGGTCGAGCAGGAGGTCGCCGGGGTGCTCAGAGGGCGGAGGATGACGATCACCGAGCTCGGCGAGGAACTCGCCGACGTGCTCGCAGACTCCCTGACGACGAAACAGCGAAGCACATGGGAATCTCAGGGCCCGTATGCGAAGGGCCAGAGCCTCGGTGCCGGCGTGATCCACTTCTGCATTCGACTGCTCACTCTGCGGCAGATCCTCTGCTTCGCCCCGCGCGATGGAAACACGGCTCCGTTCGTTCTGCTCGACGAATGGGTCGATCCGCGTTCGCTGCCCTCGACCGCATCCGACGAGGGCAAACGCGACCGGGCCAGGTCCGAACTGCTGCGGCGTTATCTGCACTGCTATGGACCGTCGACACGCGCCGACTTCGCCGTGTGGATCGGAATCCGGTCCACGGAGGCGACACCCTGGTGGGACCTGATCGCCGGAGAGATCACCGAAATCGATCGCGGGCGACGGACCTGGATGCTCGCCGAGGATGTCGATCAGCTGCATCGCGCGCAGCTTCCGCACAGCGTCCGTCTGCTTCCCCCACACGATCCCTACACGCAGATGCGGGATCGGGAGACGATCGCGTCCAAGGAGTTCCATCGGGAGATCTGGAAGACCGTGGGCGATCCAGGAGCGCTGCTGGTCGACGGCCGGATCGCGGGGACCTGGAGGGCGCGGAAGCGGAATCGACGACTGAGCATGACGATCGCACCGTTCGGCACCGTCCCGAAGTCGGTGAAGAGCGCACTGACCGCTGAGGCAGAGGCGATCGGCACACTGCGCGGGGCAGACGCCGTCGACATCGAATTCGCGTCAGACTGAGATCATTCGGCGAGTTCGCTGATCAGCACGCGAGCGAGGGCTCCGAGTCGGAATCGCTCGGGAATCACGGTTCTGATGCCCTGTTCATGCAGCGGTGCCGCGGTGACGTCGCCGACTGCTGCCGCCACCACCGATTCGTTGAACGCCTCGATCACGGCCGACAGCAGTCCGTGTTCCTCGGCCGCGGTGAGAAATGCTGCCGCCCCGGGTGCTGAGGTGAAGGCCACGGCATCGCACCTGCGCTCCGCGACGATTCGGGCCGCGTCGACCACGGCCGCCGGATCGGGGGCCGGGCCCCACCGGTAGATGACGAGAGAACGGACATCGGCGCCTGCTGCGGCGAAGGCCTCATCAAGTCCGTCGGCTCCTGCACCGTGATGCTGTACGGCAATGCGCTGACCGTCCACGCCCTCGCCGAGGAGGACCTGCTGGATCTCTGCGCTCGTCTCGGATTCGGCGACCCAGTGAGCCCTCAGTCCGGCCGCTTGAATCGCTCCGCGTGCCTTGGGGCCGCGAGCGTATATCCGTGCTCCGGCGAGCATCGAGTGCCACTCCTCGTGCAGACCCGCGGCTTCAGCCACGTCACCCCAGCCGGTGAATCCGACGCCGGTCGTGACCACGACGATGTCCGGCCGGGCCTCGATGAGTTCACGGGTGCGTGTGACGAGTTCAGGGTCATCGATGTGAGGAATGACGGAAAGGGTCGGGGCGTGCACGATCTTGGCACCGTGACGCTCGAGGGCGGAGGCGAGCTGTTCCGCGCGCCGCTGAGCTGTGAGCACGATGCGACGTCCGACCAGCTCGTCGCCGATGTCAGTTTGGGGCTGGTTCATGCTCATATCCTGGTCGCGCAGTCTCACCGGGGCAACTTCCGGCCTTCGAGAGCAGCCTGGTGGGCGAGCATCTCATCCTTGAGTCCCTGGACGACGGCGGCGATCGCCGGTCGCCGCATCGAATCGGGTCTGAGCACCATCCAGTAGGGCAGTCGCTCGGCCACCAATTCTGGGAAGAGTCGCACGAGGTCGGGGTGACGGTCGGCCATGAAACACGGGAGGAAGCCGATTCCGGCACCCGCACGCGTCGCTTCGACGTGAACGAAAACGTTCGTCGAGGTCAGTGCATCCTTCATCTCGGGAAACAGCCGCCTCGGCGCATCGAGGTCGTCGACCTGGAGCATGGAATCGACGAAATAGACGAGCCGGTGGTCGCTGACTTCCTCCACCGAGGCGGGGGTGCCGTTGGCCGCGAGATAGTCACGCGAGGCGTAGAGACCGAGTTCGTAGTCACCGAGCTCGATCGCCTCCGCCCGGTGCACGCGCGGTTCGCCGACGACGACCTCGATATCGAGACCGGACCGCTGCTGCAGGGCCTGCCTGGTGACGGTGACGATCTCGACACTCAGCCCAGGATGCCGACGTCGCAGCTTCGCGACCGCCGGGGAGGCAACATAGGCGCTGAACCCATCCGTCGCGGTCATCCGCACCACTCCGGACACCGTCTCCGGGCCCTGGCCGGGACTCTCGAGTTCGGCGACCGCGGTCTCCATCTGTTCGGCCACCGCAACGGCTCGTTCCCCGAGGTCGGTCAGCTCCCATCCGTCATCCGAGCGAGCCAGAACGCGTCCGCCCAAGGACTTCTCCAACGCGGCGATGCGGCGGGAGACCGTCGAGTGGGTGAGCCCGAGGTTGTGTGCCGCCGTCGTGAATTTGGCGGTGCGGGAGACGGCCAGCAGCACGAGCAGATCGTTAGGAGTGGTGTCCATGCCTGCCATGGTGGCACACCTGCAACAAGTGCGGCCTCGTCAGCGCACGTGCTGCTGCGACGGCGAGCGCGTCCAGCGCAGCAGCACGACGATCAGACAGATGAGGAACACGATCCCCGAGGTGACCAGTCCGGTGACGAGGATGCCGATATCGGCAGGCAGATCCACGTCTTCGGCCGGTTTGGTCGGTGCCTTCCCCTCCGGATCGATGAGGACGGAGATCGTGTCGCCCTCATCGAAGTCGTCGTATCCGTCCTTGCCGCGGTAGATCAGCGGTTCGGCGACGGGGGTGCCGTCGGTGCGTTCGAGGCTGTAGGTATGAACATAGACCTGCCGCGACCTGGGCGGATTGGAACTGTGCACGGTCTTCTGCTCGACTTTGTGATCGGCGACGACCACCTCGGTGAGTTCGCCCGCCTGAGACAAAGCAAGATCCTCGCCGAGCATCACAGTGCCGATGAGTGCAATGGCCACGAACGGTCCGGTGTACCAATACGCCGGCGTGTGTCCCATGAACCTGCGCATCGCCAGAGTGACGCCGAGGAACACGAAGCATCCGAGGATGATCGTGAACAGCAGTTGGTCCGGATACAGGTATCCGATCGTGAAGACCGCACCCGTGCCGACGAAGAAGACAGCACCGGTGATGATGATGGTCAGCGGATTCCGGCTGCCCTGGTTCCAGCGGCGCTCACTCTTCCCGCCGTCACCCCACTTGCCGCGCATCCAGTAGGCGTCCATTCAAGCCCCGTTCGTCACTGCGGCATGTTGACGAATCGGGACTTCGCGCCCTGGAACGCCACGGGGATGTCCATCGTCGGACCGGCACGGTGCTTGGCGACGATGATGTCGGCCTCACCGGCGCGTTCGTGTTCCTTGTCGTACATGTCCTCACGGTGGATGAGGAGGACCATATCCGCGTCCTGCTCGATCGAACCGGACTCACGCAGATCCGAGATCATCGGCCGCTTGTCCGTGCGCTGCTCGCTGCCTCGGTTGAGCTGAGACAGTGCGATGACCGGCACCTCGAGCTCCTTGGCCAGCAGCTTGAGCGAACGGGAGAACTCCGAGACCTCCTGCTGACGGGACTCGACGCGCTTGCCCGAGGACATCAGTTGCAGGTAGTCGACGCAGACCATCTGCAGATTGTGCTGCTGCTTGAGCCGGCGGCACTTCGCGCGGATCTCGGTCAGCGCCATGTTCGGCGAATCGTCGACGAACAGCGGCGCATTGTTGATCCGGGCCTCGGTCGCGGCCAGCGTCGTCCAGTCGTGCGGACTGAGCTCGCCGCGGCGCAGGTTCTGCAGCGGAATCTCCGACTCGGCCGAGAGCAGACGCATGACGAGTTCGTTCTTGCCCATCTCGAGCGAGAAGAACACAGCGGCCGCATCATTGTGGATCGCGGCCGAACGGATGAAGTCGAGCGCCAGAGTCGACTTGCCGACACCGGGACGCGCGGCGATGACGATCATCGTGCCCGGATGCAGACCGTTGGTGAGGTTGTCGAACTCGGTGAAACCGGTGGGCACACCCGCGGTCTGCCCATCGGTGTTGCCGTTGCGTTCGATCTCCTGGGCCACCTCGCCGAGGATGTCGGAGAGGATGACGTAATCCTCTGTCGTATGGCGTTCGGTGACCTTGTAGATCTCCGCCTGAGCGGAGTTCACGACGTCATCGGTATCGCCTTCGGCGTCGTAGCCCATCTGCACGATGCGGGTGCCGGCCTCGACGAGGCGGCGCAGCACGGCCTGTTCGCTGACGATCGCGGCATAGTAGCCGGCGTTGGCGGCGGTCGGGACCGACGAGATGAGGGTGTGCAGGTAGGCGGCACCGCCGACGCGGGCGAGGTCGCCGGTCTTCGTCAGGTAGTTCGCCACCGTCACCGAGTCCGCGGGCTCACCCCGGGAGTAGAGGTCGAGGACCGCCTCGTAGATGGTTTCGTGAGCGGGCTTGTAGAAGTCGTCGCCCTTCATCGTCTCGACGCAGTCGGCGATGGCGTCCTTCGACAGAAGCATCGCACCGAGCACGCTCTGCTCGGCTTCGACGTCCTGCGGAGGGGTCCTCAGACCGTCATAGCCCTGGTCGTTGCTCACTTCAGTTCCTCTTCCTACACAGCCGCGTCGACACGCACCCGCAGATGGTGCGCTCCAACTGTACCCGGAGACCCGAGGAGGGTCCCACCGGCCCGACCACTTCCGCCGAACCGGTGCCGACCATCCTAGGACGCGGCACTGACACAGAAACTTCAGTCCCGCGTCCTCCCGGCCGTGGCCACGGAGTGCAGAATCGGCTTCGTCAGCTGCAGCCCACCACGGATGATGCCGATGCCGACGACCACTGTGAGCAGGATCGTGAGGAAGGTGACCGGCTTGAACACGAGCGCGGCTCCGGCCAGGGGCAGGACGAGCAGCAGCCCGAGCCCTCCTGCCAGCAGGGACACCCAGATCGCCGGGGCCATGACGGCCCACACCAGCGCGCGGTGCAGCAGCTGAGGATCGGCGCCCGCGGCATAAAGGTCGGAGAAGGTGTCGGCTCGGTCATAGATATCGGCGACCTGGTTAATCACCGCGGACACGGCGATGAGCACGATCGCGATGCCCATGACGAGCAGCACCCCGGTGAACATGTCGTGGAAGAGGTTGATATCGGAAGTGCCCATCGTTGCCGGGTCGTCCTCGGCGGCGTCGAGGCCGAGCTGCATCAGCGCCACCCCCGACCCGCAGACGGCCGCGGTGAACGAAGCCATCGCGAGTCCGGAAACGCGTCGCCAGAACCGTTTGGGTTCGTCGGAGACCAGGCGAGCCGCGATGAGGCGCTCCGGGGTGGCGGCCCGCCGACCGGACAGGTGAGCGAACCAGCGGACGAGGAGCCCGCCAAGGAGGTCGACGACGACCAGCCCGAGAGCGAAGAATCCGACCACCGCGCCGAGCACGATCCCCACGCCGAGACCGCCGCTCTGGGTGAGCGCGTACACGACCGGCAGCAGGCAGATCACGAGCACCGTGACGATGATCTTGGCCACGGGGAGCTTCCGCTCCAGACTCTTCGTCCGCACACCCAACGGAGAGACCGCGACCTTGCGCAGACCCAGCAGAGCCGATCCCGCGCAGACCAGGGCCAGGAAGACGACAACGACGAGGATGAGCCACGCGGGCATGAGCATGTTCGCGTACCCGATGGGCTCGCCCATGAAGTGGATGAAGCTGACCGGCAGCGCCAGTCCGAGATACCCGAGCACCCCGAGGATGATGCCGGCCAGGGCCGGGATCAGCGGTTCGGCCACGGCGAGCGCCGTGATCTGGGAGCGTCGGGCCCCGAGCAGCGACATCGTCGACAGCCTTTCGTCCTGCCGGCGTGCCGACAGGGTCGCCGAGGCCGAAGCCAGGGTGGAGGCGGGGATGATCAGCAGAGCCGTAGCCAGGGCTGCGAGGGTCTTGTACATGATGTCGAGGCCCTCGTCCGCGGGATCGGGGCTCGGTGGGATCTGGAAGAACATCCAGGTCCCGGCCGCCACGGTGAGGAACAGCGTGGCACACGCGAAGAACGCGGCGGCCACGAGCACAGAGCTCGCCGAGGTCAGCGATCTCCGCCCGAGGACGAGGGGAACTGCTGCGAAGGACGTGGACATCGGGTCTCCTCTCAGGCCATGGTCGCCTCGGCGGTGGCCCGGTTCTCGGGTGCCGCCTCGGCGAGGGTGCGGTTGTGGGGATCGATCTCGGTGACCCGGCGGACGAGCGGGCGGGTGACCTGCAGCCCCAGCCATACCATCGCAACCCCGGCCACGAGGACGGCGGCGACGGTTCCGATGGTGAACGGATCGCCGAGGTCGCTCACCGAAGCCATGAGCCAGGCGAGGATTCCGCCGAGGAACAGGGAGACGACGGTGACCAGCAGGATCGGCGACATCACGGCGTTGACGGTCACCCGGTGCATCATCTGCTGGGTCATTCCGGCGGCGTGGAGCTCGCGGTAGGTCGTGGCCCGGTCGAGGATGTCTGCGGCCTGGTTGATCGTGGCCGAGACGATGACGAGGACGAAGGCGATGACCAGGGTGAGGATGAGTCCGGTGAAGATATCGTCGCCGAGGTGGACGTACGGGCCCATGACCGCGCGGTCCTCGGCGGAGAAGTCCTCCTGACCGCTGCGCATCATCGCCGTTCCCGCCCCGCCGACGACGGCGATGAAGGTGATCATCGCCAGCCCGGCGACCCGACGCCAGTACTGTCCGGGAGCGTCGGCGATCATTCCCGCCGCCATCACCGAGGCGGGACCGCGGGCGATTCTGCCGGCGATGCCGGCGTGGACGCGGATGCACAGGACGCCGAGGACGCTGATGAGCAGGAGCGTGATGCCGATCGTGGCGATGCTGTACATGATCGTGACCGCCATCGGCAGCTCCATCTGGGTGGAGACATAGGTCGCGATGGCCACGATGAGGATGAGCACGATGGCCGCGATGACGCGGGCCAGGGGGAATCTCCGGGGCAGCGACCGGGTGCGCACGCCCAGCGGGGAGACCTGGATCTTGCGCAGGCCGATGAGCGAGGCGATCAGGCAGACCGCCAGGAGGCCCACGATGACCGCGGCGAGCAGCCAGACCGGCAAGAGCAGTGCCTGGTAGCCCAGGGGTTCGCCGACGAACGTGATGAAACTCAGCGGCCAGGCGACCAGCAGATAGCCGCCGATTCCGGCGAAGATGCCCAGCGAGGCGGGGACGAAGGGTTCGGCGACGGCGATGAGGCGGATCGTGCCGCGTTGCGCCCCGAGCAGGGACAGGGTCGAGAGTCGCTCGTCCTGACGGCGGGCGCTCAATTTCGCCGAGGCGACCCCGAGGCTGGTCGCGGGCACGATGAGGAAGACCGTGGCGAGGACGGCGAGGAGCTGGTACAGCTCGGCCACCTCGGCGTATCCGGAGACGTCGGGGCGGTCGATGAATGCCCAGGCGCCGGCGGCCACGGTGAGGAAGATCGTCGAGCAGGAGAAGAAGGCGATCCCGACGAGCCGCGACGTCGTCGAGGTCAGGGACTGTTTGGACAGGAGGACGGGAAGGATATTCATCAGTGTGCGGCTTCCTGCATTGCCGAGTCGGCGACGATGCGGCCGTCGGCGAGTCTGACGACACGGGAGCAGCGGGCGGCGACGTTCTCATCGTGGGTGACGACGACGAGAGTGGAGCCGCGGCCGACAGTGGAGCCCAGCAGCTCGGTGAGGACCTCATTCGAGGTGCGCGAGTCGAGGGCGCCGGTCGGTTCGTCGGCGAAGGTGACGACAGGTTGGGTGACCTGGGCGCGGGCGATAGCCACGCGCTGAGCCTGGCCGCCGGAGAGCTGTCCGATCCGCTTGTGTCCGTGCTCGCTCAGGCCGAGACGGTCGAGCCAGGCCCTGGCGTGCTGGGTGGCGTCCGAGCGGTTCATGCCTGCGAGCATGGCGGCGAGCGCGACATTGTCGATGGCGGTGAGTTCGGGCAGGAGCAGTCCCTGTTGGAAGACGAAGCCGAAGACCTCGCGGCGCAGAGCGGTGCGGCCGGATTCCTTGAGGGAGGTGATCTCGGCGGCGGCGCTGCGGTCGGTCGGCGAGAGTCGGATGCGGCCGCTGTCGGGACTGATGATGCCGGCCAGGCAGTGCAGAAGAGTCGTCTTGCCGGAGCCGGAGGGTCCCATGATGGCCAGGGAATCGCCGAGACCGATCGTGAGGTCGACTCCGGCGAGAGCATACGTCTGGTTGAAGTGCTTCGTGACGTTGCCGGCGGTGATGATGGCAGGGTGCTGGTGGGCGGGCTGCTGCGCTGCGGCAGGATGCTGTGAAGAAGTCATGTCTCTATGTTTTCGCCCAACGGGCCCTGGCACTATGCAGTCAGCCCGTCAGCCGGTGCGGGATTTCCCAACCTCCGTTGACGAAAAACCGAGTTCGGGGCACCGGGCTTGACAGTCTTCCGACACCACCTCATCGACACTGTGGTCTCCCCGGAGGATCCCGACGGCGTAGAGATCGTCCTCGAGCCCAATTCGCATCCCGCAGTGGTTCCCTTCACCGAGGCGCTCGTGGCCGACGGGATCCCGATGCATCAGTTCACCATCGATGACGTCCAAGCCGAGTATGAGCGGCTGAGCCGCCTCGGCGTCACCTTCACTCAGGTACCCACGACGATGGGACCGATCACCACGGCGGTGCTCGACGAGACCGTCGGCAACCTCATTCAGCTCGTCCACCAGGACGGGTGACCGGCTGACCCTCCTGAAGCAGCTCGTCGCGGATATCGACCTTGAGTACCTTCCCGACCTTGGACCTCGGCAGATCCGACCAGGCCTCGATGTGCTTCGGGGTCTTCACACTGCCGATCCGGGCTTTGACGTGGGCACGCAGCTCCTCCATCGTCACCTCACCGCCTCGGCGCAACTGGACGACAGCGGCGACCTTCTCACCCCAGTGGTCATCGGGAAGACCAATGACGGCACAGTCCTGCACCTCCGAGTGCGAGAGCAGTGCCTGCTCCACTTCGGTGGAGTAGACGTTGAACCCGCCGGTGATGATCATGTCCTTGGCCCGGTCCACGACGTAGAGGAAGTCATCGTCATCGAGGTAACCGATGTCACCGGTGTGGTGCCATCCGAAGCGAGAGGCCTCCTCGGTGGCTGCGGGATTCTTATAGTAGCCGTCCATGACGAGTGAGCCGCGGACGACGATCTCGCCGCGCTCACGGCGAGGCAGGAGTGCGCCGTCGACATCCATGATCGCCACCGTGCACAGCGGCGTGGGCCTGCCCGCAGAACGCAGACGGCCCGTGGCCACCGACCCATCAGGGAGAAAGTGGTCCTGTGGCGCCAGGGTGGAGACCATCATCGGAGCCTCCGTCTGCCCGAACAGCTGCGCCATGACGGGGCCTATTCGCTCGAGTGCTTCCTCCAGCCGCACGGGAGACATCGGAGCGGCTCCGTACCACAGGCATTCCAGCGAACTGAGGTCCGTGGAATCGAGTCCTTCCTCGGCGAGGATCATGTACACGATCGTCGGCGGCAGGAACGAATGAGTCACCCGGTGCGACTCGACGTTCGTGAGGAACTGCCCGACGTCGGCAGTACGCATGATGACGATCTCCCCACCAAGCGCCAGAATCGGGAAGCACAGCACTCCCGCGGCGTGGGTGAGCGGAGCCATCGCCAGATACACCGGTCGCGCGGTAAACGGATAGGACATCAGGGTCAGTGCCGTCATCGTCTCAAGACTGCGATTGGACAGCATGACGCCCTTCGGCCGCCCCGTCGTGCCTCCGGTGCCGACGACCATCGCGAGATCGTCGACAGGCTCTGTCTCGGCCGCAGTGTCTCCACCGCTGCCGAGAAAGGCTTCCCATGTCAGCGCCCCGTCCGCTGCCCCATCGAGGCACACCCAGGTGTGGACGAGTGGCAGGTCGGCTCTGATCTTCTCGACGAGCTGCGCATACGCACCGGCGAAAATGACGACCCGACAGTCAGAAAGCTCCAACAGCTCGCGATTCTCTGCAGCTTCGTTGCGCGGGTTGATCGGACACCACACCGCGCCGAGGCGGCTGATGCCGAATACGCAGGTGAAGGCCGTGGGATCGTTACTCGAGATGATGGCCACCTTGTCACCGGGCGCCACGTGTCTCGCAGCGAGCCCGGCGGCGATCTCGTACGACAGCTCCTGTACCTGCGCATAGCTGCGTGTCTGACCGTCCGTGGTTAGACACGCAGCTTCGGGGTCGATGGTCGCTCCCTTGTCGAGGAAGTCCGCGAGTCTCATGATTCTCGATCCCCTGACTCAGTTCTGCACCGTGAGCACCGGTTCGGCGACGAGGCCGAACTCCCTCAGCACCCCGAGGAGCTCCTTGTGCCCGAATGCCTGGCATCCCGAAGCGAAGCCCACTCGCCGAGGTGGCTGCTGAAGCAGGTGATACGCGAAGTAGGCCTGGAGCAGCCCGGTCTGCTGATAGTTGCTGTTGCCATGGATGACGCAGTGCGCTCTGCCGAGCGGTCCGCTCGCGTGGACCGAGTCGAGTGACTTGTTCACCAGTGGATTCTCCCGCGGCGGCATCTCGCTCATCACCTGCGCAGCCATCTCGGTGAGGACCGCGTCACGTTCGTCATCGGACATGTCCTTCGTCTGCTCGAGGGCATTGGCCACGATGACCGGGACACCCCGCATGAGCGGCGTGTTGAAGACCCCGCCCTGTGCCTTGACATTGGCAACCCGCGGATCGTTCTTGAACCACACTGGGTGGCTCGTGCCGCCCCAGGGAAGCGACTGCGCGAGTTCGTGCTGGCCGGGAACGACGAGCGGGACGAGCCCTTCATTCGGGTCGAATTCGGTGTAGGCATTGCGCTCGAGGTAGTACGCCTTCGAGGTCGCTGCGTTGACGAGGATCGTCTGCGTCGATGCGATCGTCGGACTGCCGCCCCAGAACACCGCGATATCCAAGGTATCGAGGCCGGGTTTGTCGAGGCAGAGGTTCGCCGCGATCTCGCCGATCGTGTACATCTGGGCCAGACCGGGCGAGAGCAGCCTGTCCTTTGCGGCGAACTGCTCACCGAACCGCTCTTGGCAGGTGATCAGCCAGTCCTGCTCACCCGAGGTATCGGAGTAGTGGACTTTGGCGTCGAGAGCCGCCTGGACGACTGTGGGTCCGTACTTGCTGAAGGGGCCGACGGTGTTGATGACGACCTCGGCTCCGGAGAAGAGCTCGGTGAGCGCTGCCACTTCGTTCTCAACGGCCCTGACCTCGAAGTCGGCGGTCTCGATTCCGGGGACGTTTGTGGCCATCGAGTCCTTCAGCCGCTGCTCATTGCGTCCGGCGGCAATGAATGGAACACCATATTGTCGGAGGTATTCGCAGACGATCCGGCCCGTGAAGCCGCTGGCGCCGTAGACGATGACGGGTTTGTTCGATGCTGACATCTCTGTCTCCTTTTTCGCAGTTCTTCGTTGTTTCGAGTGTTCGGGTATTCGGGGTGGCGGGACGGTCACCGGGTCTCGCCTCGGCAGACTTCACATGCCCATGCCGCCGTCGACCTGGAGTGCGGCGCCGTTGACGAATCGAGACTGGTCCGAGGCGAGGAAGAGCAGGGCATCGGTGATGTCTTTCTCCTCGGCGAGGCGACCCGACGGGGTGAGGTCGATGACTGCCGCGACGGCCGCCTCGGGGTTCTCGAAAAGACCGAGTTCGGAGACATCGTTGGCCAGCCCCGCACCCATCTGGTTGGGAACAAGACCGGGGAAGATGCAGTTCACACGAACCCCGTAGCCGAGCTTTCCGCTCTCCATCGCTGCGACCCGCGTGAGCCGGTCGATCGCCGACTTCGTTGCCGAGTACACAGAGATGCCAGGAAAAGCGATCGTGGCGGCCACCGAAGCGACGTTGATGATCGTTCCACCGCCTTCGGCGGGACCTCCAGGGCGCATCGCACGCAATCCGTGCTTGAGACCGAGCACCGTACCGAGAACATTGACATCGAGCATCGTCCTCGCATCGGTCGGGTCGATATCGGTGATCAGACTGGTGATCTCGACTCCGGCGTTGTTGACGATGATGTCCAGACCGCCCAGTGCGCCGACGGTCGATTCGATCGCCGTCTGCCAGGATGCGTCGTCGGTGACGTCGAGCTTGGCGAAATGATGACCGGCACCGAGGTCGGCAGCCACCTCTGCGCCGCGTTCCTGCAGGTCAGCAATCGCGACCTTAGCCCCCGAGGCGGACAGTGCACGGGCGTAGGACTCTCCGAGTCCCTGCGCCCCACCTGTTACCAATGCTCGACGTCCGGTCAGATCATAGATAGACATTGCGGCTCCTTTGCCGTCGTTTCCATGCTGGGTGTTCAGCGTCACATTCATTCTTGACACCTGTCAAGACCAATTGTCCAGACCGATTGCCCAGACCAGACGGAGAAGCTAGCATCGAAATGTGGCCAGTACCGAGTCTCAGCAGAAGCCCGCCCGCAGCAGACGGGGCACGGGCAGCTACGACGAGCGTCGGATCAAGCTCGCGGAATCCGCGTTGCAGACGCTCGGCGAGCTCGGCTATGCCCGAACGAGCCTGCGTGAGATCGCGGCCAATTCGGAGTTCAGTCACGGGGTCGTCCACTACTACTTCCGTGACAAGACAGAACTCATCGTCTTCTGCGTCAAGCACTACAAGACCCAGTGCATGCACCGCTACGACTCGGTCGTCGAGGAGTCGACTACCGCCGAGAATCTGCTCACCGGCTTCGCGGACAAGCTCGTGCAGACGCTGACGGAGGAGTCGTCGATGCATCGCCTGTGGTACGACCTGCGCTCTCAGAGCATGTTCCAGGAAGTGCTTCGCGAGGACGTCTACGACATCGACCGTGGGCTCGAGGATATGATCTGGCGCGTGGTCAGCCAGTATGCCGACCTTGCTGGGAATCGACCGCTGGTCGAGTCGCGTGCGGCCTACACGATGTTCGACGGCATCTTCGAAAGTGCGCTCCGCGACCACATCGCCGGTCGTGCAGGAGCGGTCGAATGGATCAGGAAGCAGATCGCCACACTGATCCCGGCACTGTGTTCACAACCCGTGGAGACTGAGTCCGCCTGATCTCGCAGTCTCGACTCTCACTCGGCGGGAACGAGAACGCGGCCGACCTCATCGGCTCAGCGTGAGGCTCATCCCGGCAGGAGCACGATGACGGTGTGGATCACGAGACCGACCAGCGCACCGATGACAGTGCCGTTGATGCGGATGTACTGGAGGTCGCGGCCGACGTAGAGCTCGATGCGCTCGGCGGCTTCCTTCGCATCCCAGCGCTCGATGGTGTCGGAGATGACGCTGGCGATCTCGGGGCCGAAGCTTTCGGCCAGATCACCGGCGGTGGTGGCGATCCGGTCGTCGATGCGGCGGGAGAATTCCGAGTCCGCCTGCAGCCGGTCGGCGAATTCGCCGATGAGCTGCCAGATGCGGGCGCGGACTTCGCCGCCTTCGTCGATGATGGCCTCGCGCAGCAGCTGTTTGAGCGAACCCCAGATCTCGAGGACGGAGTCGACGACGCCGTCCTGACTGAGCAGGTCGTTGAAGATCTCTTCGGCCCGCTGGGACAGGGATGAGTCTGATTCGAGGTCGTCGGAGAGGTCGACGAGCCACGCATCCAGCGCCTGTCGGGCCCTGTGGTATTCATTGTCGCGGACGTCTGCGACCCAGCCGAGCACTTCGCGCTGCAGGCGGTTGGCCAGCTGTTCGTTGACGAAATCGGGGACCCAGGACGGTGCCCGGTTGTGGACGATCTCATCGATGACCTGCGGATTGTCACCCAGCCAGCTGTAGGCCTCCGCGACGATGAGGTCGACGAGTCTGTGGTGAGCACCGTCGAGCACGATCTGACGCAGCAGCTGAGCGAGCACCGGTGTCTTTCGGGTGGCCACGAGCCGTGGAATGATGACGTTCCTGGTCAGCGCCTTGATGGAGTCGTCATCGATACGCGCGAGCACATATTCGAGTCCTCCTGCAGCACGGTCGACGACGATGTCTCGGTTGGCGGGCTTGGCCAGCCATTTCCCGGCACGATGGGAAATCTCGGCGGATCGGATCTTCGTCGACACCGCCTCGGCGTGGAGGAAGTTCGCGGCGACGAAGGCCGACAGACTCGCACCGAGGGTGTCCTTCTTGCGCGGGATGATCGCGGTGTGCGGAATCGGCAGCCCGAGAGGGTGGCGGAACAGCGCGGTGACAGCGAACCAGTCGGCGATGGCGCCGATCATCGCGGCCTCCGAGGCGCGGGAGACGAACCCCCAGACGCCGGTGTTGTCGGTGAAGAGGTGGGTGGAGAGGAAGATGAGCGTGGCGAGGATGAGCAGCGAGAGCGCGAGCGTGCGCATCTTCTTCAGCCCGCGAGCGCGCTCTTGATCCTCCGGCGTGAGCTCGGCCGGCCCGCCGTTTCCGCTGCCGGCGCCGAAGCGCGGTACGGATGGTGTCTTCTCGATCGACATCGTTACCCCCTGCTCCACGACTTTAGCGAAACCCTGCCCCTCCACACGCATCCGCAGGCGGGTTCGCACCTGGGAATTCCGCGGAGAGCCCCGCCGCTCGGGCCGCCCCATTTCCCGCGAGCATCCCTCACCGTTGCTCCTACTTCCCCGCGCTCCCTGCTATCCACCTCGCCGATCCCATATCTCCCCGGTGCACCGGGTGGAGACGCCACGACTCATGAGAGATGCGCCTTCGTGACAGTCGCCGAGGCGGCCCTGCCCGACCGTGGAACGTTAGGCTACGTGGATGGAGTACTTCGAGAATCGTGAACGTGCAGAATCCTTCGGCGAGGTCGCCCGGGACTACGATGAATTCCGACCGAAGTACCCGTCCGCCCTCGTCACAGCGATCATGCAAGCAGCCGCAGTCGGCACCGGCTCTCGCACGGATGCCTCACTGCCGTCCACCGGCGATCGAACCTCGGGTGCTCCGCGCATCCTCGACGTCGGTTCCGGTACCGGCATTCTCGCGTCCCAGCTCAGGTCAGCAGGCGCTGAGATACTGGCTGTCGAACCGGATGACGAGATGGCCGCAATCGCTCAAGCCAAAGGCCTCGATGTGGAAGTCTCGGCGTTCGAGAACTGGGACCCACAGGGCCGGACCTTCGACCTCGTCAGCTTCGGTCAGTCCTTCCACTGGGTCGACCCGGCGGTGGCTCTGCCGACGATTCGCACGGTGCTCCGCCCCGGTGGAATCCTGGCTCTGGCCTGGAACGATATCGAACCCATCAGTGAGCTGAAGACCCGGCTCGATGCGGTCATCGCTCGCTTTCATGCCGACGGCAGGACCGCGAGTCTCGGTTCGAGAGCGAGCCGGGGCACCGAAGCGAGCCAAGAGGCGAGGGCGGGCAGCAGTACAGCTGAGTCCGCGCGGGAGCTCGAACCCGTCGAACATCCGGCGCTCACAAAACTGCAGGACGCCGGTTTCACCCCGAATGAGACCACTTTCGTCGAGGACCTTCACTATTCGAAACACCATTGGCTGTCGATGGTCTTCACCTATTCGGCTCAGCTGACGATGGATCCGGTGAAGAGAGCGGTCATGCGCGAAGAGATGTCCGCCGAAATCCCCGACGACGGTCTCGAAGCGCGGAACGAGGCACTTCTCGTCCTCGCTGGGGCCTGAATATGGGGCCCTCATGGTTCAAAAGCTGCGCGCTCAATGCTGAGCAGTGCCCACCCACTGGGCCGGTCCCACACGGCACGCGTCCGCCCCGTAGAGTGAAGTCGTCTGGTCACCGCTGTCCTGCCCGGGGCCGCGGCCCTCCCGCAGACGCAGCGATCTGACCGAACCGAGACCACCCGCATCCGAGAGTCAGGAGCAGTCGTGCCATCGACACCCGCCGAGGCCACCATCACCGAGATCACGAATCTCATCACCTTCGACACGACGAGCCGGGACACGAACCTCCCGCTCATCGACCACGTCGAAGCCCGCCTCCAGGCCGCCGGCATCGAATCACGCCGGATCCCGAACCCGGAGGGCACGAAGGCGAACCTGCTCGCAACCATCCCCGCAGCCGACGGCACGACCAGCGGAGGCATCGTCCTGTCCGGACATACCGACGTCGTCCCCGTCGACGGCCAGGACTGGTCCTCCGACCCATTCACTCCCGAGATCCGCGACGGAAAGTACTTTGCCCGCGGCAGTGCCGACATGAAGTCCTTCATCGGCGTCATCCTCTCGCGCCTCGAAGCGCTCAAGTCCGCGAAACTCAGCGAACCCATCCACCTCGCATTCTCCTATGACGAAGAGATCGGCTGCGTGGGCGCCATCTCCCTCGTCGAAGCCATCACAGAGGAGGGCCTGGCGCCCCGCGGCTGCATCGTCGGCGAACCCTCGAGCATGCGCGCCATCCGCGGCCACAAATCGATGAACGTCTTCCGCGTCGACTTCCATGGCGTCGCCGCCCACTCCTCGCTCACCCCCGAAGGCGTCAATGCCATCGCCTATGCCTCCGAATTCGTCGCCTTCGTCCACGCCGTCGCAGCCGAATTCCGCACCGAAGGGCCCTTCGACGAGGCCTATGTCGTGCCCTTCACCTCGGTCACGGCGAACACGTTCACCGGCGGCATCGCCGTCAACACCATCCCCGCCGAGGCGACCGTCCAGTTCGAGTTCCGATCGCTCGGTTCCGTGGACCGCGAGGCCCTTATCGAACGCTTCCGCGCCGAAGCCGAACGCCTCGGTCGAGCCATGGCGGCCGAGAACGAGACCGCCGGTGTCGACTTCACGATCGAAGCCGAAGCTCCCGGCTGCGAGACTCCGGCCGATGCGGACATCGTCTCGCTCGCCGCGAACTGGGGCGCCATCGCCACCGATGACAAGGTCACGTACGGCACCGAGGCGGGGCTGTTCTCCGAAGCCGGCATCCCGACCGTCGTCTGCGGTCCCGGAGACATCGCCCAGGCTCACGCACCCGACGAGTTCATCGAACTCGACCAGATCGCCGCCTGCGAATCCTTCATCGACGCCCTCATCGCCGACCTCTCCGAGGGTTGATCGACCGGATATGAACGCCAGCTGGACCGGTCGCGTCGCTTCCACCGAGGCGGCCACCGGTCCTGCCGGTACCGCCAAGTCCGACCTGCCGGCCGTCCTCACGGTCGGGCATTCGAACCGAGAGCTGAACGAACTCATCGAACTGCTCACCGATACCGGCACCGAGGCGGTCTTCGACGTCCGGAAACTGCCCGGTTCGAACAAGTACCCCTGGTTCAACGCCGATACCCTTGAGACCGACCTCGCCGAGGCGGGGATCGAACTGCGCCGTCTCGAGGGACTGACCGGACGCCGCCCCGTCAGCCGTACCGTGCCGTTTGAGACGAATGCCTGGTGGCAGAACCGCAGCTTCCACAACTACGCCGACCACTGCCTCTCCGAAGAGTTCCACACCGACCTCGACATCCTCATCGAATGGTCGACGACCCAACGCTGCGTCCTCATGTGCTCAGAGGCGGTGTGGTGGCGCTGCCACCGCAGGATCATCGCCGACCAGCTGCTTGCCCGCGGCCTCGCGGTCTCACACATCCTCGGCGCGGGACATGTCGATGCGGCGAAGCTCAGCGAGGGTGCACGACTTGGCGACGATGGGAACCTCACCTACCCCGCCGAGGATCCTCTCGACCTCTGATCCTGATTCCGATCCACCTGTCGAATCCGACAATCACCCCTGCCGCCGCTGAAATTCGCGTGATTTCTCGCGTCCGCAGCACCACGAAACTGGATGTACACTGAATCAGCCGACCTTAGGTTAGGCTAAATTCGTTCATCCCCTTTCGAGACGGCCCGAACACCCGCCTCGACGAACTGACGAGAGCGAGTCAGATGTTCGTCGCGAACCTCCTCATCGCCTTGCGCGAAGGTCTCGAGGCCACCTTGGTCATCGGCATCCTCGTGGGCTACCTGGTCAAGACCGGTCGACGAGACGTCTTGCCCAAACTCTGGCTCGGCGTCGGTCTCGCCGCACTCATCCCCTTCGGCATCGGCGCCCTGCTGACCTGGGGGCCGAAGACCCTGACCTATCAGGCGCAGGAGATCATCGGCGGCGTGCTCTCCATCATCACCGTTGCCCTGGTGACCGGAATGATCTTCTGGATGGGCAAGCACGCACGCGCACTCAAAGGTGAACTCGAATCGTCGATGGCCGCCTCGTTGGACAAGCGCTCGTCCGGCTGGGGTCTGGTCTGGCTCGCCGTGCTCGCCGTCGGCAGGGAAGGCGCGGAATCCGCGCTGTTCATCTGGGCCACGGTCCGCTCCTCGGTGGAGAACAACGTCATCGCCACCACCGCCGGCGTCGTCACCGGGCTGCTGCTCTCGCTCATCCTCGGCTGGCTCATCTACCGCGGTTCGCGCAAGATCAACATGAAGCTGTTCTTCTCCGTCACCGGTTACTTCCTCATCCTCGTCGCCGCCGGAATCTTCGCCTACGGCATCAGCGATCTGCAGGAAGCCGGAGTCCTGCCCGGCATCATGAACCATGCGTGGGACTTCAGCCACCTGCTGCCGGAACCCACGTCGCCGATCTACTGGCTCTACGTCCTCGGACAGGCGATCTTCCAGGTCAACGTCCAACCCACGGTGCTCCAGACCATCGGCTGGATCATCTACATCGTTCCCGTGGCCATCATCTTCTTCCGCCAGGTCCACGGGAAGTCGCCACGCAAGAAGGGCGGGACGACCCCCGCCCCGACGGAAGGGCACACCCTCGCCGAGGCGGGCCCCACCTCGGCGGCGGTCGAGGCGAGATCATCGGCGACCACGCCCCATCCCTGATCTGCCACACCGCCCCTGGTGCGGCCCGGCCGCACCAGAGCACCATCCTCATTCACCAGTCTCATCTGCAAGGACATCCATGAATCGCCATTCCGCTCTCATCGCTCTGCCCACGGTCACTCTGCTCGCCCTGTCGCTGGCAGCCTGCACCGACAATCCGCAGAACAAGAAGGACGATGCCTCTGCCTCCGGCGACACTGTCACGGTGACCATCACCGATGACACCTGTGAGGTCAGCCCCGCCACACTGCCTTCGGGCAAGGTGAGCTTCTCCGTGACGAACAACGGCACGAAGCCGAACGAGTTCGAGATCCTCGCCGAGAACAAACTCCAGATCGAATCCGAGAAGGAGAACATCGGCCCGGGCACGACGACTACGGTGACCACAGCACTCGAAGAAGGCACGTACTACACGGCATGCAAGCCGAATATGGTCGGCGATTTCGTGGGACTGGCGAAGTTCGCCGTAACGAAGGGCGAAGACGTCTCCGTCGACAGCGACACCCAAGCCGCCGAGGACAAGGCGATCACGAACTACACCGGCTACGTCAAGGACCAGGTCGGTCAGCTCGTCGATGCCACGAAGGACTTCAGCGATGCTTACACCTCGGGTGATACCGAGAAGGCGAAGGCCCTCTATCCGTTGGCGCGTCAGCACTATGAACGCATCGAACCGACCGCCGAGTCCTTCGGCATCAAAAAGGCCGGAGACCTCGACGGTGCGCTCGACGCCCGAGTCCAGGACCTCTCGGCTGATGCCGGGAAGAAGCCCAACGACCCCGAGGTGTTGGCCGACTGGACCGGTTGGCACCGGATCGAAGCCGATCTGTTCACGGACAAGTCCGAAGGCTATAAGTTCGAGTCCGGGGCCGAACGGAAAAAGGTCGCAGACAAACTCAACGAGGACACGAAGACCCTCTACGACCTCGTCTACGGCAAGGTCGACGGCGCCAGCGGTACGTTCGAACTCAAACTCTCCGATGTCGCCACGGGTGCATCCGCGCTGCTCGAAGAGGTCGCACTGTCGAAGATCGGCGGCGAAGAGGAGACCTTCTCACACACCGACCTCTTTGACTTCCACGCGAATATCGAAGGCGCCGAGGTGGCCTACGGCAATGTCGAAAAGCTCGTCGAAGCCCAGGATCCCGAGCTCGCGAAGAAGATCACAACGAACCTCGACGGTGTGAAGACGGTGCTCAAGAAGTACCAGACCGGCAAGGACGATGAGGGCAATATCCTCTACAAGGACTATTCGAAGGTCGCGGCAGTGCAAAAGGACGCCGGCGAAGCTCCGAAGGACACCGACTACACCAAAGCCCAGCAGGAACTCTCAGACGCAGTCAATGCCCTGAGCGAACCCCTGTCGCAGGTCAGCGGCACGATCCTGCGCTGAAGTCTGTCGGAGTACGAGCATGAGCAATGACGAACCCATCGAGGCGGGTTCCACCGAAGGCAAGGTGCGCGGGATTCCGAGGCGTCGGCTCTTTGCCCTCGGTGGGGCCGCAGGTGCTCTCGGCATCGCTGGTGTCGGGGGCGGTGCGGTCGGTTATGCCGTGCGCGGAACGCAGGAGAAGAAGCAGTCCGCCGTCCATCTAAGCTATCCCTTCCGGGCTGAGAAGCAGCAGGGCATCCTCACTCCCGCTCAGGACAATATGTACACGGTGGCCTTCGATGTCACGACCTCGGACCGTCAAGCGCTCATCAGCCTCCTCGAGGATTGGACGGTGGCGGCGGAACAGATGAGTGCCGGTGACCTGGTTGGTGGCGCTCCGGACGCGAATACCGAACTGCCGCCGAAGGATTCCGGTGAGGTGTGGGGCTATCCGGCCAGCGGGCTGACGATCACCTTCGGCTTCGGTGCCACCTTGTTCGTCGATGAGTCGGGCAAGGATCGTTTCGGCCTGAAGGGCAAGATGCCGCAGGTGCTCAAGGACGGTGTGCCGAAGTTCGCGAATGAAGCCATCCATGCCTCTGAAAGCAATGGGGATCTGCTCGTCCAGGCCTGCGCGAACGATCCGCAGGTCGCCGTCCATGCGATCCGCAACCTCACTCGCATCGCTTTCGGCACTGCGAAGCTCAAGTGGGGGCAGATCGGCTACGGCCGCACCTCTTCGACGTCGACTGAGCAGGAGACGCCGCGCAACCTGTTCGGGTTCAAGGACGGGACGAACAACATCAAGAGCGAGGACGCCGACGGCGAACTCGACAAGCACCTGTGGGTACAGTCTGGTGATGATCCGGCTTCCGATGGCTGGCTGGCCGGTGGCACCTACTTCATGGCTCGCAAGATCCACATGTACTTGGAGATCTGGGACCGAGTGTCCTTGGCTGAACAGGAAGACATCATCGGCCGCGACAAACGCTATGGCGCCCCGCAGTCCGTGGCAGAACCCACCGCGGATGAAGAGTTCACCACCATCGACTTCTCTGCGAAGAACGCGGAGGGCGCACCGGCGATCGATGCGCGGTCGCACATCGCCATTGTCGCTCCCGAACACCACAAGGGGGCGAAGATGCTGCGTCGAGGATACAACTTCACCGATGGCAATGATTCGCTCGGCCGCCTCGATGCGGGGCTGTTCTTCATCGCCTATGTGCGGGACCCGCGGACGAACTTCTATCCGATCCTCAAGACCATGGCACAGAAGGACCTGCTCACCGAGTACCTGCAGCATCAGGCCTCGGCGCTGTTCGCCATCCCGCCCGGCATCGGCACCGGCGACACGATGATCGGCCAGAAGCTCTTCACCTGACCCATACCTTCCCATCGTCCCGCAGCGTCCGGACCGCATCGCAGCATCCCGCCGTCGCACCCCGCAGCATCCTTCACCGTGAGTGCCACACCGAACCAGTGCAACGAGAGGGTGTGCGACTCCCGCGACGTTTTGGGAGCAACGAGCCGTGAAGCCACGAACGCGTAGGGATGTCTCCACACAGAGGCGCCCATCGCACCGGCCCATCCCGCCGGCCCAACGCACACCACTGCCGCGACGTGGCACCTCGCCCGCTTCCGTGCGGATGCACGCCGCCTGCGTCATTTGACACCCACTGCGGCGCCCAACCCCGCCGCAACGCCCAGCCAACCCCATGAATAACGCCGAGGCGGCACCTGAACCCAGGTGCCGCCTCGGCGGTGGTGCGGTGGGGCCGTTCAGGCCCTCACCACGTCCGAATCATCCGGACTGGGACGCCCGGACAAGGCCTTGATCAGGCCTTGCCGATGACCTCGAACTTGATCTTCGCGGTGATCTCGTCGCCGACGCGCACAACAGCGTTGTAGCTGCCGGGGGTCTTGACGTGACCGGTCAGGGCGACCTGACGGCGATCGAACTCGCGTCCGGTCGCGGTCTGCAGGGCCTCGGCCACGAGGGCGGGGGTGACGGCGCCGAAGAGGCGACCGTTCTTGCCGGCCTTCATGTCGATGCGAGCCGTGGTCGACTCGAGTTCGCCCTTGACCTTGATGGCTTCGTCGTGATCAGCGATCTGCTTGGCCTGACGGGCCTTGCGCAGAGACTCGATGTGCTTCTCAGCGCCGGCGGACCAGGCCGAAGCCCAGCCACGAGGCAGAAGCAGGTTGCGTGCGTATCCGGCACGAACCTCGACGACGTCGCCGGCGGCACCGAGGCCGTCGACTTCCTGGTTCAGAATCACTTTGCGGTTAGGCATTATTCTTTCCCTCCGATCAGCGAGCTGAGCTCGAGTAGGGCAGAAGTGCCATCTCGCGGGCGTTCTTGACGGCCTTTGCGATGACGCGCTGTTCCTGCACGGTCACACCGGTGACGCGACGTGCACGGATCTTGCCGCGGTCGGAAATGAACTTACGGAGCGTAGCGGTGTCCTTGTAGTGGATGTTCGCCGCTTCGCCCTTCTTGAGCGGATTAGCCTTCTTCTTGATAGGCTTCCGGATCTCTGGCTTTGCCATGAGTATCTCCTGTTAACGAATGTCTCGAAATGTCGTGAAGACGTGGATCAGAACGGGGGTTCATCGGCGCCGGGGTTGCCCCAGCCGCCGTTGCCGCTCTGCGGGTTCGATGATGCCCACGGGTCATTGGCGGGTGCGTTGTTGCCGCCCTGGCTGTAGCCCTGGCGCTGACCGCCCTGCTGGCCGCCCTGCTGAGGATTGTTGCCCCAGCCGGAGGACTGCTGGTTGCCGAAGCCGCCCTGCTGGCCGCCTCCGCCCTGGCTGCCGCCACCGAAGTTGCCGCCGCCACCGCCGAAGTTTCCTCCGCCGCTGGGGCTGTTCTTCGAGACCTGGGCGGTGGCGCGTCGCAGGCTGGGGCCGACTTCGTCGACATCCAGCTCCATGACCGTGCGCTTCTCGCCTTCCTTGGTTTCGAAGGACCGGGACTTCAGTCGGCCCTGAACGATGACCCGAGTACCGCGCTGCAGAGATTCGGCGACGTTCTCTCCCATTTCACGCCACACCGAGCAGCGGAGGAAGAGAGTCTCTCCGTCCTTGAACTCGTTGGCCTGACGGTCGAAGATACGCGGCGTCGAGGCCACGGTGAAGTTAGCGACTGCCGCACCGTTCGGTGTGAAGCGCAGTTCGGGATCGCTGGTGAGGTTCCCGACGACCGTGATGACTGTTTCGCCTGCCATTGAATCTCCTAGAAGCGAGGTAGCTTAAGATGCCTTACTTGGCGTCCGGGCGGAGGATCTTCGTACGCAGAACGGACTCGTTGAGTCCGAGCTGACGATCGAGTTCCTTGGTCGTTGCAGGCTCGGCGTGGAAATCAACCACGACGTAGTAGCCTTCGGACTTCTTCTGGATCTCGTACGCGAAGCGACGACGTCCCCAGATATCCACGTTGTCGACGGTGCCGTTCTCAGCCGGGACAACCTTGATCAGGTTGTTCACGGTGTCAGCCAGCGTCCGCTCTTCGAGGTCGTTATCAAGAATGAGCATGAGCTCGTACTTACGCATATGTCACCCACCTCCTCTGGTCTTTGCGGCCATGGTCGGTCCATGGCAGGAGGGTATATGCACGCCCGCTCCCCGTCTCGTGATCGTCACGAAATGGGAACAGACCTCACTAGTCTAATCGACCGGTGCGCTGACTGTCATGTCCGGATTCGTGCTCTTCCTTACGTCCGGCAGCCCGATGTTCCAGTGCGTCGCCAGGATCGTCGATCTCTTCTCGCCGAGGCGGCGCCGACGCAGCCATGCGACCGCGGATACCTCGCCGGTAGAGGTTCTCACCGGCCATGATCACGACGAGGACGAGAGCGAGCAGCCGCAGCAGGGTGAACAGGGCGACGAAGGTGGAGTCGAGTCCCTCATCGACTTCGAACCCCGACACATCGCCGAGTTGGACGGCGACGGCGAAGACCGCCTCGGCGAGGGTCCAGACGATGAGCACCCACCAGCGGCGGACGGACAGGGCGATGAAGGGCAGCAGCCACAGGCTGTCCCAGGGCATGAGTCCCGGCGCAAGCAGCAGGCAGCCGCCGATGAGCAGGCATGCGGCTACGGCCGGGTCGAGACCCGTGCGGCGGACCATGTAGAGGGAGACGGTGACGGCGAGGACCACTCCGGCGCTGACGATGATCCACAGCGGGGCCCAGACGGACACGTCGCCGAGTTCGGCCATGAGCAGGATCGAGGCGAAGGATCCGCCGTCGACGGCATCGGAGTACCAGTGGATGATCCGGTCGATCGCGCTGAGATCGACGACGAGCAGCACCGCCGAGGTGACCGTGGCCGCGGCGAGCATCATCCGCGGATTGCGCGGCTTCAGTCCCCGTGCCGGGTTCGGCCCGGTCACAGTCATGGCGAGGAGCACGAGGAGGGCGAGCGGATTGATGAACGTCGCGATGCCCAACAGCACTCCGGCCAACCACCCGCGCGGGCGCAGCGGTGGGCTTCCGAAGAAGATGACCATCGCCCACACCGCCAGCGCGAGGGCAATCGGGTCGAGAGTGGACCCGAGGGTGAAGAGGATGAGCGGGGAGACGTAGACCGCGACCAGCCACCCCCGGAAGCGGGCGAGGACGAGGAGTCCGGCGCCGAGTGCCGCGATGCCTGCCGTGTTGAGCAGGAGCACGACGACCATGAAGAGGGAGACGTCGTTCGTGAACAGCTGGAACAGGTCGACCAGGCGAGCTTCCAGCGGGGCCAGGGCCGCCGCTCCGCCGTGCGCGCGCCCGAGCACGTCGGGGTTGGTGTCACCGATAAAGGCCGTGGACAGCGGCCCTGCGCACATCCTCGCCGAGGCGGACGGCTGTTCGTATCCCGAGCTCAGACACGGGCCCTGCAGAGCCAGAGCGAGGAAGGTGGTGACGCCGAGGACCGCAGCCAGCGCAGAGGCCTGCGCGCTGCGGAACCGGCGACCGGCAGCACCGAGGTGAATGCCGACCGGACCGCCGAGCAGAGGCTCGGCGATCCGGGTGCTGGACTTCGAGGGCATGACTCGAGGTTACCGGTCAGCCGGTGATGTCATCGATGCCCAATCCGCCATCTTCACTGCTGCCGTTTCCGGTGTCTCCACCGCCAGTGTCGCCACCGTCGCCAGAGCCCTTGTCGGTACCGTTGCCACCGGTGTCGCCACCGCCGCCGGAGCCCTTGTTGGAACCGTTGCCGCCACCGGTGTCACCACCGCCGCCGTCATCGGACCCACTGTCCTTACCGTCGGAGTCCTTCGAACCCTCGTCGGAGCCGTCCTTCGAGCCTTCTTCCTTGCCCTTCTCGTCGCCGTCGGAGTCCTTGTTCTTGTCCTCGTCGTCCTTCGGAGTCTCGATCGGAGCCTTCGGCTCTTCCTTCTCCTTGTCCCCGTCGCTGCCGTCATTGCTGCCCGACGGTGCTTTCGGCTCGGGCTTCGGAGCCGGGGCCGGGTTGGAGTTCTTCGGTTTCGGCTTATCGGGAAGCTCGCCGCGGGCCGGGAACTGTTCGACCTTCTCACCCTGGAGGGCCTTCTGCATGTAGTCGGTCCACACCTGAACGGGGAACGAACCACCGGTGACCTCACCGCGACCGCCGAAGGAGCCGATAGACACGGACTTTCCGTCGACCTCGCGATAGAGCACGACCGAGGTGGCGAGGTTCGGTGTGTAACCGGAGAACCATGCGGCCTTGTTCTCGTTCGTCGTACCGGTCTTGCCGGCGGCAGGACGACCGAGGTTCTGGGCGTAGCTGCCCGAACCACCCTGAACGACCTGGCTCAGGGCGTACGAGGTCTCGGCACCAACTGCCTTGTCGAAGACGCGCTTGCCCTTGGTTTCGGCCTTGTACACTTCCTCGTCCTCGGCACCCTTCGTGACCTTCTTGATCGAGTGCGTCTCGTGGTGCACGCCGTTTGCCGCAAAGGTCGCGTACGCCGAAGCCATGTCGATGGGCTTGACGCTGGGCGTACCGAGCACATTGGAGGGGTTCGGGGTCAGACCAATCGAGCAGCCGCCGGTATCCCCGGTCTTCATCTCCTTGTCGGTGCAGTTCTCGCTCAGACCCGCACGTTCGGCGACGTCGACAGTCTTGTCGGGCCCGACCTGCACGTTGAGTGCCGCATAGGCTGTATTGATCGAGGACTGCGTCGCCTTGAGCAGGCTCACCGGGCCATAGCTCGAGCCGCCGAAGTTGCGCACCGGCCACGGCGTGCCGTCGTTGTTGAGCACCGTCGGGCTGGCACCGGGATAGGAATCGGTCAGCCTGACACCGTTCTCCAGACCGGCGACGAGCGCGAAGGGCTTGAACGTCGATCCGGCCTGCACATGGCTCTGGGTCGAGGCATTGAACGCCTGATCGAGGTAGTTCTTACCACCGTAGAAAGCTTCGATCCCGCCGTTGTCGGGGTCGATCGAGACGAGTCCGGCCTGCATTCCTTCGGGCTGGTCCTGGGGAAGCGTCTTGATGGCCTGCTCGGCTGCCTTCATACGATCCTTGTCGAAGGTGGTGACGATGTTGTAGCCACCGCGGTCGAGCTGAGCCTCATCGATATCGAGCTTGCGCAGGGCTTCACGACGGACGAAATCCCACATGTAGCCCTTCTGCCCGGACAGCGAGGATTCCTTGTTCTGCTTCTTCACTTCGGGCATCTCGACCTTGGCGGCCTGCTCCTCGGTGATGAAGCCTTCGTCGACCATGTTCTTGACCACGTAGTCGAAGCGGTCCTGATAGGCCTCGGGGTTGTCCGAAGGATCGGCGGCACCCGGGCGCTGGATCATCGCGGCCAGCAGAGCGGACTCGCTGACATTGAGTTCCGAGGCCGGTTTGTCGAAATAGTTCTGAGATGCCACTTCGATGCCGTAGGAACGACGGCCGAGGTAGATGGTGTTGAGGTAGTTCGCGAGGATCTCGTCCTTCGACTGCTGCTGGTCGATCTTGAGCGAGATGAACATCTCCTTGACCTTACGATCAAGCGAATGCTCGTTCGTGAGGTAGAAGTTCTTCACGTACTGCTGGGTGATCGTCGAACCGCCACCCGCGTACTTATTCGTGGCCACGCCGACGACAGCGCGGGAGAGACCCTTGATCGAGATGCCGCGGTTCTCGTAGAACGAAGTGTCCTCGGCGGCGATCGCGGCCTTCTGCATGGGTTCGGAGATCTCGTCGATCTCCACTGACTTGCGGTCCTCGACCTTGTACTGACCGATCGGCGTCTTGCCGTCGCTGTAGTAGATCGTCGAGGTCTGACCGGTGGCCTCGAGGTTCGGCTCGGGGATGTCCGTTGCGGCATAGCCGATGGCGAACGCCACGCACAGGGCGATGACGAGGCTGAGCCCGCCGACGACGAGTACGCGGATGCTCGGCAGGAAACGGGTCCATCCACTCACACCCGCTCGCGGGTAGTTGAGCAGGTTCTTCGTATTCCTGCCGATGTTCTTGGCTGTGTGTTGTCCCTTAGCCACCCAAGGTCCTCCAGGTCAGTCAGCCTGCCGCAATGCGTGGCGACGAGGTCCGAAAAAGGTCAAAGACGCCAATCAGTCTCGCACGCATTCATTAGTAGAGGATGAAAAAGTGCTGAGCCTGACGCCCTGCAGACACGCCAGGTTACCGAACCGTTCTCAGAGTAACCCCGCATTCGGCATCTCACCAGGTATTTTACTTGACTGCGGAAGAATCAACCATGACGAGTGCGTGTTTGCTCACATTCAATAGTGCTCCCACAGATCAGTGCTCGGCGTCGCCAGCCAGGGCACCGCGACCAGGCGCGCGTACCTTCTCGTTCAAGCGTGCCCGCACTTTTCCGCAGATGCCGCCAGCCGCGACGCCTCGTTCAAGCCGCCCAGCGCTTTGCCACAGGTATACGGGCTGAAAAGTGCTGGGCCGCTTGAACGAGAGTCGCGGCGCCGCTCAGCTCTTGAGGTTGAAGTCCGTGTCGGCGTACTCGTTGCCCTCGACGACGGGTTCGCCGCTGAATGGATGCAGCTGGTCTTCGCGGGCGCGCAGCTCGACGCGACGGATCTTTCCGGAGATCGTCTTCGGCAGCTCGGCGAACTCGAGTCGGCGGATGCGCTTGTACGGAGCCAGATTCTCACGGCAGTAGGCGAGGATCGACCGCGCCGTCTCGGCATCGGCCTCGAACTTGCTCGACACCACGACATACGCCTTGGGCACAGCCAGTCGCACAGGATCCGGCGAGGGCACGACGGCCGCCTCGGCGACGGCCTCGTGTTCGATGAGCACGCTTTCGAGCTCGAAGGGGGAGAGCCGGTAGTCGCTGGCCTTGAACACGTCATCGGCGCGACCGACGTAGGTGATGTATCCGTCCTCGTCACGGGAGGCCACATCGCCGGTGTGATAGACACCGCCTTCGAAGGCCTCTGCGGTCTTCTCCGGGTTGCTCCAGTATCCGGTGGTCAATCCGACGGGGCGAGGATCGAGGCGCAGGCAGATCTCGCCCTCGTCGCCTTCCTCACCGGTCGCCGGGTCGATGAGCACGACGTCGAATCCGGGCAGGGCCTTGCCCATCGAACCGTATTTGAGCTCCTGATCGGGCGAGTTGCCGATCTGCAGGGTCGACTCGGTCTGACCGAAGCCGTCGCGGATGAGCACACCCCATTCGCTGTGAACGCGGTCGATGATCTCGGGGTTGAGGGGTTCACCGGCACCGAGAGCTTTCGTCGGGGGATTCTTCAGGTGGCTGAGGTCGGCCTGGATGAGCATGCGCCACACTGTCGGCGGGGCGCAGAAGCTCGTCACTCCCACGCGGTCCATGGTCTCCATGAGGGCGTTGGCGTCGAAGCGCGAGTAGTTGTAGAGGAAGACGCAGGCTTCGGCGATCCACGGGGTGAAGATGTTCGACCAGGCGTGCTTGGCCCAGCCGGGCGATGCGACATTGAGGTGGACGTCGCCGGGTGTCAGTCCCATCCAGTACATCGTCGAGAGATGACCGACCGGGTAGGAGACATGAGTGTGGGCGACCATCTTCGCTTTCGAGGTGGTGCCCGAGGTGAAGTAGAGGAGCATCAGGTCATCGGCGCGCGAGCTGCCCTGAGGGTCGAACTCGGTGCTCTCATCATCAGCATCGGAGTAGCTGTAGTCCTGCTGGCGGGTAGGTTCCCCGCCGACGACGATGCGGACGACTTCGACATCGACGTCATCGAACTTCGCGGCATCCTCGGCGCCTGCGACCACGAACTCGGCCTGACCGCGCTCGGCACGGTCGGTGAGATCGATGGGTCCAAGCTGCGTGGTGGCCGGCATGAGCACGGCACCGAGCTTGATGCCGGCGAGCATCGTCTCCCACAGCTCGACCTGGTTGTTGAGCATGACCATGACATGGTCGCCGCGCTTGATTCCGGCACGGCGGAAGTGATTCGCCACCTGGTTCGACCGCGCGGAGAGCTCCGCGAAGCTCCACTTGCCCTCAGTTCCGTCCTGTTCGACGATCCACAGAGCCGGCTTGTCGTTGTTCTCGGCGATCTTGTCGAACCAGTCGAGTGCGAAGTTGAAATGCGTGGGACGCGGCCATTCGAACTGGTCGCGGGCGGCCTCGTAATCGCTGCGGAGCTCGATCAGCTTGTCTCGGGCAGCGCGGAACTCCTCGGTCACTGTCATTGTGGTCTCCTCACCTTTCGCCTCCGTCACATCATGTGACGTCACACACAAATCTAAACGATTACGAAGCTATCAGCACTGATCAGCCGGTGAGCAGGCGGGGGTCGGTCACTGACCGTGGGATTCCCACCAGGAGCGCAGCTCCGCCTCGGCGCGTTCGCGTCCGAGCGGCCCGTGCTCCATCCGCAGCTCGAGCAGATGCTTGTACGCCTTGCCCACCAGCGGTGATGGTTCGATATCGAGGATCGCCATGATCTGCTTGCCGTCGAGGTCCGGGCGGATCGAATCGAGTTCTTCCTGTTTCGCCAGGGACTCGATGCGCTCTTCCAGGTCGTCATAGGCGAACGCGAGCCGATCGGCCTTCCGCTTGTTCCGGGTGGTCACGTCCGCACGGGTGAGAATGTGCAGCCGCGAGAGCAGCCGTCCCGCGTCGGTGACATAGCGGCGCACCGCCGAATCCGTCCACCCGGCATCGCCGTAGCCGTAGAAGCGCAGATGCAGTTCGACGAGGCGGCCGACCGCCTTCGTCGTGTCCTTGTCGAAGCGCAGCGCCTTCATCCGCTTGGCCGTGAGCTTCGCACCGACCGCGTCGTGATGGTAGAACGTCACGGCACCGCCGGGCTGGAAACGCCGAGTGGCGGGTTTGCCGACATCGTGCATGAGCGCGGCGAAACGCACGACGAAGTCCGGCACGCGCAGGCGCTGCGGATCCTCGTCGGCCATTCCGGCCTCCTCTTGAGCCGCGGCATATCGCCTCTCGAGTTCGACTGCCTGACGCAGCACGGTCAGCGAATGCTGGTAGACGTCCTTGTGCCGATGATGTTCATCGGTCTCGAGCTGCAGTCCGGACACCTCGGGGAGGACATGGTCGGCGATTCCGGTGCGCACGAGCAGGTCGATTCCGGCGACCGGATCGATGCCGGTGATGAGCTTGACGAGTTCGACCTGGACGCGTTCGGCGGAGATGATCTCGATCCGATCGGCCATCGCCGTCATCGCCTCTTCCACCTCAGGCACTGGGTCGAGCCCGAGCTGAGAGGTGAACCGGGCCGCGCGCATCATCCGCAGCGGATCATCGGAGAACGAGTCCGCGGCGGCCCCGGGGGTGCGGATGCGACCGGCGATGAGGTCGTCGAATCCATGATGCGGGTCGACGAACGTCTTCGAGGGCAGCCGGATCGCCATCGCCCCGATCGTGAAGTCGCGGCGGACGAGGTCGGCGTCGAGGTCCGTGCCGAAGGCGACCACAGGTTTGCGCGAGTCCTCTTCATAGGCTTCTGCGCGGTAGGTCGTGATCTCGATCTGCACACCGGACTTCACGGCCCCGATGGTGCCGAATTCGCGTCCGATGTCCCAATGTGTGTCGACCCAATCGGAGATCAGTCCGAGGATGTCGTCGGGGTGGGCATCGGTGGTGAAGTCAAGGTCGGGCATGGGGCGACCGAGCAGCGCGTCACGGACGGAACCGCCGACGAGGGCGAGTTCGAAACCGGCTGAGGAGAACCTCTGACCCAGCGGGCCGAGGATGTGCTCGAGTTCGTCGAGCTTGTCGTGCAGTCGGTTGTGCGCGGTCTGCGGATCCACCGAGCTCCTTCAATTCTTCAGATCTCTGCTCTTGCCCATGGGAACTCGTCTCCCGCGTCCAGGCGTGAGTTCCGGTCTCCATAAGCCTACCGGGAGCAGATGACACGAAACTTCCAAGCTTCGCCTACTAAGGTAGGAGAATGACCACACCGATGCCCAAGCCGGGACCCCGCACGTCCCGCCGCACCACAGTGGAGGAGATCTCCGCCGGTGGCATCGTTGTCGACTTCTCTCACCCGTTGCTGACCGTGGCCGTCATCGCGCGCATCAATCGCGCCGGCCGGATCGAATGGTGCCTCCCCAAGGGGCATCTCGAAGGAACGGAGACCCCCGCCGAGGCGGCCCGCCGTGAGGTCGAAGAGGAGACCGGGATCGCGGGGCAGATCATCTGCCCGCTGGGAACCGTCGACTACTGGTTCACCGTGACCGGAATCCGGATCCACAAACTCGTCCACCATTTCCTGCTGCGTGCACAGTCGGGGACTCTGACAGTGGATAATGATCCTGACCAAGAAGCGATCGATGCGGCGTGGGTGCCCTTCAATGACCTGCGTTCGCGACTGTCGTTCGCCAATGAGCGCCGAATCGTCGCCGCCGCCCGACCGATGGTGTCCCGACTGGAGCAGTGAAACCCATTCCCATCCGCCGACTGCGATTCCTCACCGCCCTGCTGAGCACGCTCCTGCTGCTCGCAGGGCCGGTTTTCGCATATCCGCTGCTCGATGCCGCCCCGGCCGCAGCCAGCACCGATGCGAATACCGACGCGGACACCGATGCGAAGAAGGATGAGGTCTCGATCACCCTCGACGAGGTGACTCCGTGGATCGATGACAAGGGCACGCTGACCGTGCGGGGAACGATCTCGAACACGACGAAGAAGGCGGTCGAGAAGCCGAGCCTGAGCCTGCAGATGTCGACTCGCAAGCTCGATTCCGAATCCCGCCTGACCGCCTGGAAGCAGGGACAGGCACAGCACCGCACCGTCGCCGATCTCGAACATGATGGAACCGAAGCGAGGAAGAAGGCGAAGAAGGACAAGGACGCCGATTCCGATGACAGCTCGGGAATCACCCTCGACACCTCGTTCGACGACACCGTCGATCCCGGCACCTCCGCGGAATTCACCTTCCGCGTGCCCGCCGATGACCTCGACCTGAGCAAGTCCTCACCCGTAAGTTCCTGGGGCCCGCGGGGGCTGGCGGTTCAGCTCGGCGACGACACCGGTCTGCGAGCCTCTGCGCTCGGCTTCACTACGTGGTACCCGGATCCGGAGTTCGATCAGACGAAGATCAGCCTGCTCGCTCCCGTCACTCTGCCCGGCCATTCCGAGGGCGGGCTCATCCCTTCCGACCGGCTCGATGCCGCCATCGCCGAAGGCGGTTCGCTCGACACGATCGCAAAGCTGCTGGAACACAAAGAGCTCGCTCTGGCGATCGACCCCCGAATCATCGCTTCCTTCGAAGCCGCGATCGCCGAACCGACTCCCGCCGACGCACCGGAGGAGACCGAAGAGCCCGACGGGGGAAGCGGTGAGGAGACTCAGTCGCCACCGGTCGGAGCGCCGGAGAACGATGACGCCGATTCCAGCGGTGCCGAACTCGAAGCCGCAGAGAAGCAGCGCAAACGCCTCGATTCCTGGTATCAGGACTTCGTGGAGGCGGCACAGAAGCACACGGTCGTCGCTCTGCCCTATGGCGATCCCGATCTCAGTGCTCTGCGCGGGACGAAGATCGACCGACTGAGCTCCTTCGCTCAGAAGCAGCGCGAGATCGTCAAGGACGTCTTCCCCGATGCCCGCACGGACATCGCTTGGCCGGTTGCCGGAAGTGCGACGAAGAACGGGCTGCGGGCACTGAAGAAGGCGGGAAATTCCACCGCGATCCTCAGCGATGGTCAGCAGCCTTCGATCACCGGCATCCACGATGATGCGCATTCTCAGACGACGATCACAGATGACGGGGAGTCGACGATCGACACTCTCATCTCGGATACGAAGCTCGCTGACATGAGCGCCGAGGCCATCGCCGAGGACAACCCGGCCGGGGCACTGTCGGAGCTCGTCGCGGAGTCCGCGGTGATCCAATCCGAGGCGCCCTACCGCACTCGCAGCCTGTTCGTTCCGCTCCCACGCGCGGCCGCCTCGGCAAATTGGGAACAGACCGTCGAGGAACTGAGCTCGGCACCGTGGATCGCTCCCACCGAGGTCGACAAGATCCTCGATTCCGGTTCCGAGGCGCGCGGGCTGCTGCGGACGGATGCCGACGCTCCGCACATCCGCAAGCGGGCCGTGAAATCGCTGGCCATGACCCGGGCGAACCAAGCGGACTTCAACAGCGTCTTCAGTGACCGTGACAGCGCCGATATCCGGCTCGACCGCGAACTCCTCACCTGCACCTCGGCGGCGTGGACCCTGGGCCGGAACGCGAACATCTGCGCCGGTCAGGCCCGCGAACAGAGCGAGAACCTCATGGACAGCCTGCACCTGCGCAAGGGCTCGTCCGTCCTCCTCGTCACCGGCGAGAAGACGACGATTCCGGTCACGATCGTCAATGATTCCCCCGCCGAGGCGACGCTGCGGATCCGGATGAAGCCGAACACTCCGCAGCTGCGGGCGCAGGAGACGGAGACCGTCAAGGTGCCTGCCGCGGAGACGATGCGTGTGGACGTGCCCGTCGAGGGCCTCGCCAACGCCGATGTGCCGACGACGATCGAGATGGTCACCGCCGACGAGGTGGTCCTGCCCAAGCAGGAATCACTCATGGTTCGGGTCCGCGCCGATTGGGAGAACATCGGCACCGCTGTGATCGGATTGGCACTGGCCGTGGTGTTCGTGATCGGCTTGATCAAGACCATTTCTCGGGGGCGACCGAAGATCCCCGAACAGCAGCTGGCCGATGCGATGGCCCGCGCCAAGACCGACGACCCCGAAAAGAGGTAGAGCGTGTCCAGCTTCTCATCCCTGGCCCGGTCCTCGGCGATCATGACCGCCGGCACCATGACCTCGCGTGTGCTCGGTTTCGTCAAAGCCTCGATGCTGGCCATGGCGATCGGAGTCACGGCGGTCCAGGCCGATGCCTTCGATATAGCCAACAAGGTGCCGAACACCCTTTACATGCTGCTGGCCGGCGGTGTGGTCAATGCTGTCCTCGTCCCGCAGATCGTGCGTGCCTCCAAACGGGAAGACGGCGGTGCCGACTTCACGAACCGACTGTTGACGCTGTCGTTCCTGCTCCTTGCCGGTGTGAGCATCATCGCCACCGCTGCTGCCCCGCTGCTCGTCTGGCTCTATTCTTCGGGGTGGAGCGAGGAGCAGATGGCGCTGGCTACGGCTTTCGCCTTCTGGTGTCTGCCGCAGCTGTTCTTCTACGGCCTCTACACGCTGCTGGGCCAGGTGCTCAATGCGAAGTCGTCGTTCGGGCCCTATATGTGGGCACCGGTGCTCAACAACGTCGTCGCGATCGCAGGACTTGCCGTCTTCATCCTCATCTTCGGCACGAACAATGCGTCTCCGCACGGGCTCGACACCTGGACCCCGGACAAGATCGCCCTCATCGCCGGAACGGCGACCCTCGGCGTCGCGGCTCAGGCGCTCATCCTCATCTGGCCGCTCAAGCGCATCGGCTTCAGGTACAAACCGACGTTCGGATTCCGGGGAGTCGGTCTCGGCTCGGCAGGCAAGGTCGCCTTCTGGACGTTCGCAGCCATGCTCATCGGCCAGATCGGCTTCCTCATCATCTCCCGCGTCGCCTCGGGGGCGTCGATCCCCGGCGACGGAAACGCCTCGAACGCCGCTTATACGAACGCCTACCTCGTGTTCATGCTCCCGCATTCGCTCATCGCGGTGTCCCTGGCCACGGCGCTGTTCACCTCTCTGGCCAAGAACGCGGCCGAGGAGGACACCGAGGCTGTCGTCGGCGACTTCTCGATGGGTGTGCGGATGGTCGGGATGGTCAACACCTTCGCCCTCGCCGCCCTCGTCGTCCTCGCCTCACCGGTGGCGATGATCATTGCCGGTCCTGGTCGCGAACAGGCCATGGCCATCGGTCTGGTCATCATCACGATGGTCTTCGGCCTCGTTCCCTTCAGCGCGAACTATCTCGCGCAGCGGGTGTTCTACGCCTACGGGGATGCGAAGACCCCGTTCCTCATCCAGCTGCCGCAGATCATCTTCCAGTCCCTGGCGGTGCTCTCGGTATCGATCTTCCCGAAGTCGGTGACGGTGGCGATCATCGGTCTCGTCATGAGCCTCGGCTATCTGATGGCGATGATCATCTCGTTTGCGGTCCTGAAGAAGCGCCTCGGCGCCATCGACCTGCGCGGAATCCTCACCTCGCACATGAAGTTCCTACTCGCTGCGATCGTCGCCGCAGGCGCTGGGTTCGGTCTGCTCTACTTCTTCCCGGACTTCGCCCTGGCTGGACGCTGGCAGGCGTTCATCACCACGGCTGCCGTCGGCACCGTGATGCTCCTGTTCTTCATCGGAGCTTGTTATTTGCTCAGAGTCAGAGAGTTGCATTCGATTATTGGCGTGGTAGCTGGAAAACTAAGGAAAACAGCCTGAGCCCCGTCAATCCCCACCGGAGGTGGTCGCCCTGATCGATATCGAACCCGGCATGGTGGTGGCCGGCCGTTATGTCGTATCGACCGTCGACCGCCGATGGCTTCCCGAAAAGCCCGAGGTCGGTGCCGTCTGTACCGGACTCGATGCGATCCTCGATGAACCCGTGCTCATCCTCGTCGCCGATGCCGACGGTTCCAACGACGTCCTCGAAGCCGCCCGTCGTGTGTCGATCCTCGGTGACCCGCGCATCGCCCCGACCCTCGACGTCGGCCATTCCAACGGACTGGACTACATCGTCATCAAGCGCATCGCGGTGACGCCGTTCAACCAGATCCTGCCCCGTTCGCCGTTGCCCGTCGACGCCGCCTGCGCACTCATCGGCGAGGTCGGCTCGGCGCTAGTGACCTCCGCCAGGCGGGGACTGTTCCACATGTTCCTGCGTCCGAGTCTGGTCGGTCTGACGTCGAAGGGTGCGGTGGTCATCGCAGGCATCGGCATCGATGCGGCACTGGCGCTGGACACCGGGCTCGTCGAGCAGAAGGACTACACGCCGACAAAGGCCTCACGTCGAGACGCCCTCGCGCTCGTCCAGCTCTTCTACACGGCTCTGACCGGATACTGGCCCGGCGAAGAGGCATTCGACGGCATTCCACCTGCGGAGAAAGAGAACGCCCGGATCGCCCGGGCGCAGGCGCTCAACCCCGAGGTCCCTGACAGACTCGATGATTTCGTCAGTGGAATCATCACAGGTTCGGATCCCGGTCCGGGTTCGGTCGCCGAGGTTCTCGGCTATATCGACAAGTGGGACCCGGAACTGCTGCGCTACGTCAATCGCGCTCCGGTGGCGGAGAACGAGAATCTGTTCGATCAGTCGCCGCGCAGCTTTGATGAGGCCACCAGCCTGCCCGCTCCACGTTCGAAGACCATCGGGCCCGGCCCCGGCGGTTCGACCAGCGCCAGCGAAGATCAGGTGCAGGCCGCCCTGGTGCGCATCGGAATCACTCGTCCGGGAACGCGGGGACTGGCGGCCGGAGTGGTCGGAAGCACCACGGGCCGGTATGCCGACAGGATGCAGATGCGCGAGGCCTCGAGCTTCCCGATTGCGAAGGAACAACTCGACAGCGCCGCTCAGGACTGGGAGGAATGGCAGCCGGAGCAGACGTACTCGGAGTATTCGGAGTATGCGGAGCACGAATACGACGAGAACCTCACGACCCCGATCATGAGCCGGGAAGACGATTCGGATCCTGACACTCAGGCACTTGAGATCGTTCCCGAGAACGACGACGAAGGCGATGAGAACGAAACTCGCGTGATCATGGACGGCGAGGACGAGGACGACGGTTCCTGGTTCCTCGGCGGCATGTTCGAAACCAATGAACAGCAGCGCGAGCATCAGCGACGCGAGTATGAACGCGAACGGCGGATCGCGAAGGCCAAGGAAGACGAAGCGCGCAGGCGGCTTGCCGCCTTCGAGGCGAGTTCGGCTGCCCGTCAGCAGGAAGCCAATGCTGCCGCACCGCCGAAGGAGATGCGCCGGCTGTCCCCGGACTCCGTTGACGATCGCAGTGCAGTCGACAACCGGAACACCGGTGGTGAGTCCCGCGCCGAGGCGGCTGAGGGCTCCGAATCTGTGCGCCCTGCTGAGCGCAAGGCCGGGAAACCGCGCCAACAGCACAGCGATTCGACCGGTGCAGCCCAGGCTGGGTCTGTGAAGAACCGAAACAAGGCTGCCGGGACAGCAGGTGCCGCGGCAGCAGGCGTTGCCGGTGCTGCCGCGGCTGCGGGCGCTGCAGCCAAGTCCTCCGGTTCAGCGGCTTCGAGCTCCGCACCCGCAGCTGCCTCAGCCACGGCAGGGGGTGCCGGCACCGGTGGTGCTGGCGGAAGCGCGGCTTCCGGCGGTGCTGGCAGCGGTTCGGGTGGAGCAGGCCCCGACGAGCGGGATCCAGCCGCCACTCGGAAACCCTTCCTGTGGCTGGTTCTCGGCCTCGCGGTCGTTGCCGCAATCGTGCTCGGCATCGTCATCGTCGGCTTCAACTCGGGAGACGAGGAGTCCACTCCGGTCTCCGAGACGTCCGCAGCGAGCGAGCAGCCGACGAAGAAGGAAGAGAAGAAGACTCCGAAAGCCGATCCTCCGAAGATCAAGACGGTCGAATCCCTCGACCCCGAAGGCGACGGATCGGAACACGACAGTGAAACCGAGAACGTCATTCCCAAGACCGAAGGATCCTGGAACACCGACCGGTACAACTCGGCGAGCTTCGGCAATCTCAAATCCGGTGTCGGTCTGCTCTTCGAGTTCGAGGACGAGTCCACCATCAGCAAGGTGAAGGTGGCGTCGGGGAACTCCGGAGGCAAGTTCGAGATCCGTGACGGGGACGACCCCGAGGACGCGAAGGTCATCGGCGAAGGCGTCTTCGATGCCGACGGCGCCGTCACCGTGGAGTTCGATGAAGACGTCGAGACGGACAAGCTCATCCTCTGGGTCACTGAACTTCCGCAGACCGATGGCGGCTATAAGGCCACCATCAGCTCTGTGAAGTTCTTCTGAACCGACCAGCAGTTCCTCGTACCCTGATGCCGGACAGGATGCGGGTGCGGAATAGTCCGCGGCACCGTACCGTTATAGATACGAACGTCAATTCGCGCGGCACTCCGCGGCGCGCTGAGCACAGCAGATAGAAGCAGGGAACTTTTCACATGACTGATACTCAACTGGTGATCATCGGATCGGGGCCAGCCGGCTACACCGCGGCCGTCTACGCGGCCCGTGCGAACCTCTCGCCGGTCGTCATCGCAGGATCGGTGACCGCAGGCGGCGAACTGATGAACACCACCGACGTCGAGAACTTCCCTGGATTCCCCGCCGGTGTGCAGGGGCCCGAACTCATGGAGAGCATGCGAGAGCAGGCTGAGAAGTTCGGTGCCGAGGTCATCTACGACGATGTCGAGACCCTCAAACTCAACCCGGGTGCTCACGAGATCGAGACCGCTCTGGGGTCGCGTTACACAGCCAAGGCCGTGATCCTGGCAACGGGTTCGGCATACCGCGAGCTCGGACTGCCCAACGAGAAGAAGCTCTCCGGGCACGGAGTCAGCTGGTGCGCCACCTGTGACGGATTCTTCTTCCGTGATCAGCACATCGCTGTCATCGGCGGCGGCGACTCCGCACTCGAGGAGGCCACCTTCCTCACCCGCTTCGCGTCCAAGGTCACGCTGGTCCACCGTCGGCAGGAGATGCGTGCTTCGCAGGCCATGCAGGACCGCGCGAACGCCGATGAGAAGCTCGAGTTCCTCCTCGACTCCGAGGTCGCCGAAGTCCACGGTGAAGATTCCCTCACCGGGCTGACCATCCGCAACACCGTCACTGGGGAGACCTCAGAACTGCCGGTGACCGGCATGTTCGTGGCTATCGGTTCCGACCCGCGCACAAGCCTGTTCGCCGATCAGCTCGAGATGCGCGCCGACGGGTACCTCAGCGTCGACGGTCGCACCTCGAAGACGTCTGTCGAGGGCGTCTTCGCAGCAGGCGACGTCATCGACTCGGTCTATCGTCAGGCCATCACTGCTGCCGGTTCGGGCTGCTCGGCCGCCCTCGACGCCGAACATTACCTCGGCGACCTCGAAGCTGCTTCAAAGCCCGCCATGGCGGAAGCAGCAGTGGCCGAAGCCTCAGTCGCTTCCTGATCCCGAAACACCCGCTCGTATCGCTGCGCTTGACAGCACAGCGGGCCGAGCGAATAGGCCCGGGAATGAAAGATCCAGCTCCACTGTTCTGATAGAGACATTCGTTGTGAAGGAAGGTTACTCATGTCGACAGAAGTCACTGATGCCACGTTCGAAGATAACGTACTGAAGTCCGACAAGCCCGTACTCGTCGATTTCTGGGCTCCTTGGTGCGGCCCCTGCCGTATGGTCAGCCCCATCGTCGACCAGATCGCCGAAGAGCACGGAGACAAGCTCAACGTGGTCAAGGTCAACACTGACGAGAATCTCGAGACCGCAAGCACCTATGGAATCACCTCGATTCCGGCGCTCTACGTCTTCAAGGACGGCGAAGTCGCCAAGACCATCATCGGCGCACGTCCGAAGCCCGCTCTCGAGGATGAGCTCTCCGACTTCATCTGATCGAGTTCTAAGGCGCCTGTTGTAATATCAACGGGCGCCTTAGGCATTTCTGAGCGCCGCTGAACACTGACCCTCGAAACGCATCACCTACGATTGGCAACGCATTGACGAACACGAACTTACCGCGCTATTCGCGTGGCGACATTTCCGAGATGCTGCCCAATATCAAAGCTCAGATGGCCCGTTTAGGGCTCCATGTCGGTGATACCGAGACCGCGGACTTCGATCGAGCCTTTGAGCTGGGTGTCCGCCAGTTCCAGCAGGATCGAGGGATCCTCTGCGACGGTGTGTTGGGTCCTGAGACGTTTTCTGCGCTGGAACAGGCCCGATATCAGTTGGGTGACCGTGTGCTCCGATTCGACCCCGTCAGGGTGCTGACAGGCGATGATGTCGTCGACCTCCAGACCAAACTCGCCGGCCTGGGGTTCTATCCAGGTCGTATCGATTCCGAGTACGCGTCTCTGACCGAGGCAGCGGTCAAGGAACTGCAGATGAGTTTGGGTACGAAGGTCGACGGTGTCACGGGACCACAGACTCTGCGCGGACTCAACGCGATCGACCGCAACCAGGACACCGGCAATCTCTTCGCGCTTCAGGAACGTGCACGTGTGGCAGCCTCGGGCACATCCCTCGTCGGCCGCACTTTCGTCATCGAGGCGGCAACTACAGTTGTAGATTTCCAGACGTTGCCGATGACCGACGAGCAATCTGCCCTCGAACGTCAGATCACTTCAGACATAGCAAGTCGCCTTGTCGGTCGTTTGGAAGCCATCGGAGCGGGGGCTCTTCTCCTTGAAGGCGATGCTGTCGAGGTCAATCGTGCAGATATACTCGGTGCATCTGCGGTCATCACCGTCACGGCAGATGTCAGCAAGTCCAAGGATGCCAACGGACTGGCAACTTTTTACTTCGGCCACGAACGTCAGGCGGATCTCAACTCGCCCACAGGGCAAAAGCTGGCGGAGCTGATCCAAGGCGAACTGGTCGCACGGACCGGAATGCTGGACTGCCGCACGCATGCGCGCACGTGGTCATCACTCAAACGACTGAAGACACCGAAGGTGCATGTCGTCAGCGGTTACCTCACCAACCCTGACGATCTCGAGAATCTCAAGGATCCGCATGTCAGAGACGCGATTGCCGACGGCATAGCCGCTGCGCTCCAGCGCCTCTACATTCTTGAGGACAGAGATCCGCAGACCGGCACACTCAGTCTCGATGCCATCAAGGCGCTGAACTAGTCACCCAGCTTCAACCTCGCTGCCTCCAGAGCCGTGCTTCTTGAATAGGAGCACGGCTTTTCTCGCCTCAGTCTTGGCCCTCTGGAGACAAAGCACCAGACGACTAACCACAGAGAACAGGCGCTCGCTTCAAGCACCGAAGACGGGTTGATACAACTCAGGGACAACACCTACAACGGACAACGGTCGACCCGCACTAACCCCGCGCAGCGCGCGTACCGAACCCTACCGACCTCCCAGCATGGGCTCGGGAGAGATATGTTTCACGTGAAACGACAGCCTGGGTAGACTTCAATCGACGAATCGCCCGAGCCACAAGGGCCCTCCTTTGAGGAGCGAAGCCATCTGGACGACTGCCTGCTCATTGAAACTCTCGGCCACAACCTCGAATAGCTTCGCAGCGACCATACACACGAACTGAGTTGCTCTCACACGACGCCGAAAAAGGCTAGTCCAGTTCCGTCGTTCCACGTGAAACCATACGAGCTTTCCGATGGCGCAAGACCAATGACTATAACATTACCCAGAAACCCCGGCTGACATCACGGCATCCTTATGACGTCGAACTAACCCGCCCTTCACTGCCCATGCATTTTCGGGGACGCCGGCTCTAATCACGTCGACAGCGCCATCATTGCGAACGGACGATTCACTGGACCAGCCAGAGACGGTAGTCGACAGTACTCGCGTTCGGCACAGAGAAATATCAGGTATCGGGGCGCTGAGAGTCCCCGACCCTATACTCATTACATCCAGTACTACTAGGGCTGTTCGTTCAGCTCAAAGACGTGTGTTGAATAGCAGCGCGTCTCTTATCAGTGCTCGGTTGTTTCACGTGAAACAACGAAGCGAAGAGGCCGTAGTTTCGACGATGACCCCCTGAGTTGGGGATATGACCTGTGCGCAGAACATGATCTAGTTCCCGCCTCAGCCCAGCAGACTGAAACAACCAGAAGTTCTATCCCACCCGCATACGCCTCAATACGCGGAGAACAGCTATCTTCGCGTCGAGTAGATGCGCTCACCAGCCGTGCGATAGTACTCGCCAGCGCGTGTTTCACGTGAAACGCACGCTACACCGGAAACTAGTCGTCAGCAGATCACCGGTAGGGGGTGATCATCTCGCAAGCGCACCGATAGTGGACTGAGCACGCACGAGCCAGACGAAGCCTTCCCACGCAACACAAAGCGAACCAGCACCGGCGCTCGCATGATGCCAACTTTGGGCAATTACGACACACTCGACACCGGCAAAGAATGGGCAACCCAAACGTTGTATCAATGATCCTGACTCCGACTACTTCTTTCGGTGCACTTCGAGAGGCAGCTCGTTGCATCTCAATCGCTTGAAACGAGGTTGCACGTGAAACATCGCCATATACCCAGTTCCTCATGAGACGAAGTGCTCTGGTTCCGTGAAGATCGTTGAAAATACTCGCCAAGTCACAACCCCTGAGTTCAGCGAATCCCGCCATTTGCTCTCATCTGCTCCCGCGAATAGAGGCTACGTGGGCCCCCGAGGAGAGATCCCGTTGATGTATTTCAGTGTCTTGTGGAGCGGTGACCACCGGTGGGCAGCTATTGATTCGCGACTAAACCGCGCGCGGCAACCTTGAACTATAGAAGTGTTTGTGTGAACAAACGAGCCCGAAGACACGGTGTGTTTTGATGAATGCCATTCGACTGACAGCTGTTTCACGTGAAACACCACTCGCACGTTGCCCCTGGTGCTCTATACCCGCGAACACCTTGCCGGCTCATATCCAACGCCCCGTCGGATCCGTATTCACGCTGATTCTCCATCCCGCGCAACCGGAATATGCGGCTACAGTGGTCCATACTCTGCCTGCTACCGGCACTCCAACAGCCGGAAAAGGAGCTGGTGGAAGCGGAAGGGAAGCTTTGAATGCCTCTCTATACTTCCGACATACATTCTCTCAGGAAGAGACATGCGTTGACTGAGAACCCCAAATCACCACTCGATTCACCGTCAGACGATTGATGCGATCAGAGTCCTAGCAGAGCTCCAGATCGCACGTCACCTACCTAGTCACCTGAGACTCCCGGACGCATCAAACATGGTTTCACGTGAAACAGAGATTCAGCCCGTGCGTCTTCGGGGAGTGACGCAGACGCTTGAGAACCAACATACCGCGTTTGAGTCTAAGGAGGCTCAGTAGGGTCCAGATGTGGTTGTGGAAAGCCGCGCTGCCTGTTGCACAGCCATAGCACCGACCTGTTTCACGTGAAACAGGGACCGGTCCACGCGCCATGCCTACCCTCCAACAAGTAATCCAAGCCGTCCGAAACCAGGACCTGGCTACTCCAGGGGAAGTTCCGACAACCGATCCGTCTCGTCTGTCTCACGTGAAACAAGACTTCAGGAAAATTCCTCTCGCAATGAAGACCACATCCCACGGTATCGGGCCACCTGCCCACATCAATGAGGCTATGGATTCCTGGAGTCCACCTCTTGACAGCGGAACATGCTCGCTCAGCAGGGCGCACATAGCAGCTGCAAGAGCCACCCCTGTGGACCTTCATACTAGGGTTCTTCTGAATGCATTTCGTCTGTTTGCCAGAAGAAGCTCGAATTCCATCAACAACCGCGTTCAACGGATGGAGAGTCGACGCCGAACGAACCTGCAGTCGCGCCGTTTCACGTGAAACGGTGTGAACGCCATTGCACAAGCGAGAGAGTGGCCTAATACCGTCAATAGCGAACTTGTGGATACCGGCGCGTTGAATTGATACGACAGCCTCAACCGAGTTCCGCATAATGGAAATGGGCTTCGGGGCGAACACCCCGAAGCCCATCTTCGCCTATAGCAAGCCGCTCACAGCGCGTCCTCGTTCGGGATACCCAAAAGACCGAGAATACGGTCGAGGTCCTCTTGGTTCGCGAACTCCACACTCAGCTTGCCCTTGCGTTTGCCAACGGAGATGTTCACCTTAGTGTCGAGTCGATCACCCAAACGTTCAGCTACAGCGATGAACTCAGGGGACACCTTGGTCGTTGCACGTGAAACATTGATGGAGTCGCCTCGGTTGAGCAGCACGACAGCTTCTTCCGATGCCCTGACGGACAGACCCTCAGCAACGATCCGCTGCGCCAGCACTTCCATATGCTCCGGATCGCGCAGTCCGAGAATCGCTCGAGCGTGACCGGCCGAGATGACGCCGGCAGCGACCCGCCTCTGCACCAGAGGAGGAAGACGCAGCAGACGCAGGGTATTAGAGATCTGAGGACGAGAACGCCCGATGCGCTCGGAGAGTTCTTCCTGCGTACACCCGAAGTCCTCGAGCAGCTGGCCATAAGCCGCTGCCTCTTCAAGCGGATTGAGCTCTGCACGATGCAGGTTCTCCAAAAGCGCATCACGGAGAAGGTCTGTATCTTCGACATACCGGATGATTGCCGGAATCGTCGACAGACCAGCGTCCTTCGTCGCGCGAAGACGCCTCTCACCCATGATGAGCTCGAAGCGCGAGCGGTCGCTCGGCTTCTGCCTGACTACGACAGGCTGAAGGACACCGATCTCACGAATGCTGTGGACCAATTCCGCCAGCAGATCTTCATCGAAGACCGTTCGCGGCTGCCTGGGGTTCGCATCGATGAGATCGACATCGATCTCACCGAATTCGGTATCCGGAATCGACTCGACACCTTCGAAATCGTCGAGTTCGCCCTCATCGGCAGTCTCTACGGTGTCGGAGTCACCCGGCTGTCCGATTGAAGCTGAACGGCTCGTCCCGTTATCGGATTCGGAAGCTGTCGAAGGTTCTGATTCCGAGGCCGCCGCCGGACGGGTCTCGTCTAGGGCATCCACTGCCTCTGATTCGACTATATTCGTAGTAGCAACATGTTCGTCAACTCCGCTGACACCGGACTGGCCTTCTTCATCCGCCTCGTTGTCAGCATGGCTTCGCCCAGATGACGTGTATACGCCGGGATGCGTTTCTCGAACATCATCCTCGGCCGACGATGCCGATGCAGTTGCCGAAGTGGCCTCTGGGACCTGAGGGTCATTGACGAGGTCAGAACTCACGTCAACAGCTTCATTGTCAGCCACTTGAACCGAAGTGGAATCAGCAGACGAGCTCGCCGCTGGAGTCTCAACTTCGCCTGAGCCCGTTGCTGAGTCAGAGACCGAGGCGGAGGACGATGTCTTCCGCGTCGTATTCTTCGGCGCTGCAGACGCCTTCTGTGCGCTCTCAACTGAGGAAGCAGAGGACGGACCGGACGCCGGCCGAGCAGAAGAAGACCCAGCCTTCGTCTTCGTTGACGTCGATTTGGCGCCAGCAGAAGTTCTGGAGGAACCGCTCCCGGTCGCCTTCTGTGCAGTCGCCTTCGATGCGTTCGACTTCACCGTCGATGCCTTCGTTCCCGACGTCTTGGAGGTCGCCGTCTTCGTCCCTGTCGACTTAGACGCAGTGGACTTAGAAGCGGTCGGTTCAGCGGCGGTGGACTTCGAACCTGCGGCCTTGGACGCAGAGGCCTTGGACGACGCAGCCTTGGTCGTTCCCGATTTTGTCGCCCCGGCCTTCGCCGACCCGGCCTTCGAAGATGCTGTCTTCGAGGCAGCCGCCTCAGTCTCAGTATCTGCCCCGGAAGTCGTGGACGGCGATCGAGTTGTCCCGGATGCCTTCGGCTTGCGTCGTCGGGACGACTGCATCGACGCCGCTGGGTCCGTGCGCGCAGTGCGTGACGTCTTCGTCTCGCTCTCGCGTTTGCCGTCTTCCGAGTTCCCGCCGGAGAAGAAGACATCGACCGGACGATCATTGGAGTTCGCGTCGGGGATCAATGCTCCGAGTCCGCGCCCCAGGCCCCTCTTTTTGCGTTCAGCCACGACTTACTCCTCGATTCGCAATTTCTTCGGCGGCTTCCCGATAGGACAGGGCACCGCTGGAATGTGGGTCATATGAGATCACGGTCTGGCCATAGCTCGGTGCTTCGGAGATCCTCACCGAACGTGGAATGGCAGTACCGAGGACCTGCTCCGGGAAGTGAGTGCGCACATCCTCGGCGACCTGAGCACTGAGGTTCGTCCGTCCGTCATACATCGTCAGCAGAATCGTCGTGATCGCCAATTCGGGATTGAGGTGCTTCTGGATGAGCTGGATGTTCTTCAGCAGCTGGCTGAGGCCCTCGAGTGCGTAGTATTCACACTGGATCGGGATGAGGACCTCGCGAGCGGCCACGAAAGCGTTCACCGTCAGCAGACCGAGGCTGGGCGGGCAGTCGATGATGATGTAGTCGACGCGGTCTCCCGCTGCTTCCTCCTCCTTGAGGTAGATGCCCAAGGCACGCTGCAGTCGCTGTTCACGTGCGACGAGAGACACGAGTTCGATCTCCGCGCCGGCGAGGTCGATGGTGGCCGGTACGCATTTGAGAGTGTCGAAGTCCGGACACTGCGCCACCGCCTCGCGCATGGGAACGTCATCGATGAGGACGTCATAGATGCTCGTGACCTCGGAATAGTGGTCGATGCCCAGGGCGGTGCTCGCGTTTCCCTGCGGATCGATGTCGATGAGCAGCACATTGAGCCCCTGATTGGCCAGGGCCGCTGCGATGTTCACCGCCGTCGTGGTCTTTCCGACGCCACCCTTCTGGTTCGCGATCGTGAAGATACGGGTCGAGTCCGGCCGTGGAAAGGTTGTCTGCGACAGTCGATCCGCTCGCCGGTTGTCCCGTGCAATCGCGGCACCAATGGGAGACGACTCATCCATGATCGGCATAGGGCGCACTCCATCATCCATCGGTTTCACAAGGCTCTCATCCAGCCTAGACCAACTCTACTTCGTACTATTTCTTGACGATCTCGACGACACGACTCGGGGCCTCGAGGATGCCGCCGCCATCAACGACGTGGATCTGAGGTTGGGACAGTCGATACCGCTTGATCAGTTTCTTCGCTTTGACCAGCTCGCCTTCGACGGAAGCTCCTTTGAGGGCGAGGATCCGGCCCCCGGGGCTGATCACCTCGCGGGTCCATTCGATGAGAGTCGTCATCGCCTTGACAGCGCGTGCGGTGACGACCGTGAACATCTCCTCGTCGACGAGTTCCTCGACGCGTGCTCGCACGATTCGCACATTCTTCAGGCCCAGATCGTCGACGACCATGGTCAGCCATTCGACGCGGCGTTCCATCGGCTCGATGAGGACGATCTTCGCCTCGGGGCGCATCAGTGCGATCGGAATACCCGGCAATCCGGCACCGCTGCCGACATCACCGACGACATCATCATCATTGATGTGTTCGGCAACCACAGCGCAGTTGAGAATATGCCGGGTCCACAGTCGATCGACCTCGCGCGGTCCGATGAGACCCCACTCGATTCCGGTCGTGGCCAGGTGCTCGGCATACCGCTGCGCGGCAGGGTAAGCCGTACCGAAGTACTCTTCAGTGCCAGCCGGAGGCGTCTCGATCTCCGCTGTCGTCGACTCGGTCGAGAGCTCTGCCTCGGTCGAAAGCTCGGGGTCGTTCTCGGGCTGATCAGTCATCGGCGAGCCGGATGACGACGTGACGACCGTCGCCCTCACCCTCGGACTCCGAGACCAGGCCGGCACGAGCTGCTTGGTCATGGATGATCTTGCGCTCGAAGCTGTTCATCGGCTTGAACGCGAACTCCTCGCCGCCGTCCTTGACTTCGGCGATCGCGCGCTTGGCCTTCTTGATCAGCTCTTCGCGACGGCTGTTGCGGAAACCGTCGATATCGAGCATCAGCCACGAGCGCTGACCGGTCTGGGTCTGCACCGCCAGACGACTGAGTTCCTGCAGCGCACCGAGGGTGCGGCCCTCGCGGCCGACCAGGGTGCTCAGGTTAGAGTCCTCGTCGTCCTCGCAGACGATGGACAGCTGTGCACGGCCGTCGGCGACATCGATATCGATATCGCCATCGATGTCGGCCAGATCCATCAGCTCTTCGAGGTAGTCCGCAGCGATCTCGCCCTCTTCTTCGAGGAGTTCGGCACGGCTCGGCTTCGGCGAGGTCTCCTCCGGAGTCTCTTCCGGTGTCTGTTCGGAGGTCTCGTCGATCTTCTCTTCGGTCATGTCTGTCCTCAGCGCTTCTTGTTCTTCTTACGGTTCTTGCTCACGGGCTGCTGCCGCTGGCCGCTCTTCTTCGGGGCCTCCTCGGTGACGGTCGATTCCTTGAGCTCATCCTGCTTCAGAGTCTTGCCCTTGCGAGCCTTGCGCTCAAGCATCTCCTTCTCGGCCTTCGAGCCGGGAGCGGGCATATTGCGGATGACCATGTGCTGCTGGGCCATCGTCCAGGTGTTCGAGACCAACCAGTAGATGAGGACACCGAGCGGGAAGTAGATGCCGCCGATGCCGAAGACGAGAGGCATCACGTAGAGCAGCATCTTCTGCGACTGCATCATCGGATTGGCCATCGCCGACTCCGACATGTTCTTCGCCATCATCTGCTTCTGCGTGATGAACATGGTGGCGGCCATGATGACGATGAGGACACCTGTCAGCAGCTTGACCGCAAAGCCCGGGTCGGTGAAGACCGCCGAAAGGCTGATGCCGAAGATCGACGAATTCTCAGCCTGGATCGCCAGCTGCTGTGTGAAACCGCCGATGGCTCCCACATCACCGGAAGCGACTTTCGGCATGTTGTGGATGACGCGGAAAAGCGAGAAGAAGATCGGCATCTGCACGAGCAGCGGCAGACATGATGCCCACGGGCTCGTCTTGTTGTCACGGAACAGCGCCATCTGCTCTTCGGCCATGGCCTGACGGGAGTACTGGTCCTTCTTGCCCTTGTACTTCGCCTGCAGGCGCTGGATCTCCGGCTGCAGCAGCTGCATCTTGCGCTGCGACTTGATCTGGTAGACGAAGAGAGGGATGAGGAGAGCACGGATGACCACGGTCAGTCCGGCGATCGAAAGCACCCAGGTCCAACCGCTGTCGGCCGGGAGACCGATTGCGGTGAAGATCTCGTGGAAGATCGCGAGGATCCAAGCAACTACCCACTGCAGCGGGTAGAGCAGCTTGTCCATCCAGTCCATTCAGTTCTCCTCGTTACACCGATTCTTGCGCGAAGTTCATTTTGCCATTGTTCACAGGTCTGCGCGACACGACGTGTGCCCCGAGGCAGTCCGCTTCTTCACGCTCGTGCGCGGACTGCAAGTTCAATATATTCAGGTGTGTGCCTGACCGCGGTGGATGGTCTTCGACCTGGCCTCCCGCGCCGAGCCCGGCACATGGTCGACACCTCCGTGCGACCACGGATTGCACCGCAGTATGCGCCACCCAGTTAACACCACGCCCTTGAGAACTCCGTGTATCTCGAACGCCTCGAGACCGTACATGGAGCAGCTGGGATAGTAGCGACACACTTGGCCGTAGAGAGGTGAGATCACGATCCGATAGGCGCGGATGAACCAGACGAACGGCATCCTCGGTCCGATCAGGACGATCCAGCCGAGTGTCGGCCAGAAACCTGCCGGCCGGTGGGGCACCTCGGAGACATGCTTCAAATCATGCTCGGCGTCCACGACGTTCCAGCTTCTTCTCTGCCTTGACCAGCAGCTCGTCGACCTCGGCGGACAGAACGCTGAAGTCGGCCTGTCCGGCATGCGGCAGTGCCCGGATGACGAACAGATCTCCTGCTCTCAGCTCTCCGAGTCGCGCACGCATGATCTCGCGCAGCCGACGTTTGGTGCGGTTGCGCACCACGGCGTTGCCGACGGCCTTGGATACGATGAAACCCACGCGTGCAGCGTGGGTATCATCGGTGTCTCTCAGGCTGTGCGCCATGAGATGCTCTGTGCGCACCCGGACCCCGGCTCTGAAGATTCGTCTGAAGTCTTCGCCGCTGCGGATCCGATGTGCCGCGTCAAGCATGCTCAGGCCGAAATGTCGGAACGTCCCTTGCGACGACGTGCAGCCAGGATCGAGCGGCCCGCGCGGGTGCGCATACGCAGACGGAAGCCGTGCTTCTTGGCGCGCTTACGGTTATTGGGCTGGAATGTACGCTTGCTCACTTCAGTCTCCGATTTCTAGGTTGCGGGTGAACGCCGGTGCGTTCTCACAAAAAACGGCGGTACGAGTCTCGACCGCCGAGCACTCCTGTGCATAAGAGCCAAAAGATAATCAGGATAATCGGATGAAGCCCGGTACACAGGACACTCCATCTTAGCGAGGCGCTATCCGAGCGGTCAAACGGGATCCGCATGTTTCACGTCACGCTCGCCCGAAATTCATCGCCGTTCGCGTTTCCGTCACCAACCCTCGTCCACAAGTCACACCCATGTAGTTTTCCACAAGCTTATCCACGAGTGTGGAGATTCACTGGGCTGAGTCGGCACTGATCCACATTCTGTGGAAAACTATGTGGAAGTCATGCACAGGTGTGGATCACGCCAGAACGAATTTTTTTGAAAGCTGAGGAAATGTGACG